>CAVUAX010000007.1:0-528953 GCA_963739685.1 uncultured Bacteroidales bacterium | reverse complement strand
CGATGCAGGAGAGTGTTCCTATACAGTATCTGTTGGAGTTCCCACGACAGGAGATAACTGTGGTGTTCTTAGCGTAGTAGGAACCCGCAGTGATGCACTTCCATTGACAGATCCATATCCAGTAGGATTAACGACCATTAACTGGGTAGTAACGGATATACATAGCAATAGCAGCAGCTGTGATCAGACAGTAACGGTAACTGATGATGAAGTTCCAACGATCAGCTGTCCTGCAAATATCACCCATACAGCCGATGCAGGAGAGTGTTCCTATACAGTATCTGTTGGAGTTCCCACGACAGGAGATAACTGTGGTGTTCTTAGCGTAGTAGGAACCCGCAGTGATGCACTTCCATTGACAGATCCATATCCAGTAGGATTAACGACCATTAACTGGGTAGTAACGGATATACATAGCAATAGCAGCAGCTGTGATCAGACAGTAACGGTAACTGATGATGAAGTTCCAACGATCAGCTGTCCTGCAAATATCACCCATACAGCCGATGCAGGAGAGTGTTCCTATACAGTATCTGTTGGAGTTCCCACGACAGGAGATAACTGTGGTGTTCTTAGCGTAGTAGGAACCCGCAGTGATGCACTTCCATTGACAGATCCATATCCAGTAGGATTAACGACCATTAACTGGGTAGTAACGGATATACATAGCAATAGCAGCAGCTGTGATCAGACAGTAACGGTAACTGATGATGAAGTTCCAACGATCAGCTGTCCTGCAAATATCACCCATACAGCCGATGCAGGAGAGTGTTCCTATACAGTATCTGTTGGAGTTCCCACGACAGGAGATAACTGTGGTGTTCTTAGCGTAGTAGGAACCCGCAGTGATGCACTTCCATTGACAGATCCATATCCAGTAGGATTAACGACCATTAACTGGGTAGTAACGGATATACATAGCAATAGCAGCAGCTGTGATCAGACAGTAACGGTAACTGATGATGAAGTTCCAACGATCAGCTGTCCTGCAAATATCACCCATACAGCCGATGCAGGAGAGTGTTCCTATACAGTATCTGTTGGAGTTCCCACGACAGGAGATAACTGTGGTGTTCTTAGCGTAGTAGGAACCCGCAGTGATGCACTTCCATTGACAGATCCATATCCAGTAGGATTAACGACCATTAACTGGGTAGTAACGGATATACATAGCAATAGCAGCAGCTGTGATCAGACAGTAACGGTAACTGATGATGAAGTTCCAACGATCAGCTGTCCTGCAAATATCACCCATACAGCCGATGCAGGAGAGTGTTCCTATACAGTATCTGTTGGAGTTCCCACGACAGGAGATAACTGTGGTGTTCTTAGCGTAGTAGGAACCCGCAGTGATGCACTTCCATTGACAGATCCATATCCAGTAGGATTAACGACCATTAACTGGGTAGTAACGGATATACATAGCAATAGCAGCAGCTGTGATCAGACAGTAACGGTAACTGATGATGAAGTTCCAACGATCAGCTGTCCTGCAAATATCACCCATACAGCCGATGCAGGAGAGTGTTCCTATACAGTATCTGTTGGAGTTCCCACGACAGGAGATAACTGTGGTGTTCTTAGCGTAGTAGGAACCCGCAGTGATGCACTTCCATTGACAGATCCATATCCAGTAGGATTAACGACCATTAACTGGGTAGTAACGGATATACATAGCAATAGCAGCAGCTGTGATCAGACAGTAACGGTAACTGATGATGAAGTTCCAACGATCAGCTGTCCTGCAAATATCACCCATACAGCCGATGCAGGAGAGTGTTCCTATACAGTATCTGTTGGAGTTCCCACGACAGGAGATAACTGTGGTGTTCTTAGCGTAGTAGGAACCCGCAGTGATGCACTTCCATTGACAGATCCATATCCAGTAGGATTAACGACCATTAACTGGGTAGTAACGGATATACATAGCAATAGCAGCAGCTGTGATCAGACAGTAACGGTAACTGATGATGAAGTTCCAACGATCAGCTGTCCTGCAAATATCACCCATACAGCCGATGCAGGAGAGTGTTCCTATACAGTATCTGTTGGAGTTCCCACGACAGGAGATAACTGTGGTGTTCTTAGCGTAGTAGGAACCCGCAGTGATGCACTTCCATTGACAGATCCATATCCAGTAGGATTAACGACCATTAACTGGGTAGTAACGGATATACATAGCAATAGCAGCAGCTGTGATCAGACAGTAACGGTAACTGATGATGAAGTTCCAACGATCAGCTGTCCTGCAAATATCACCCATACAGCCGATGCAGGAGAGTGTTCCTATACAGTATCTGTTGGAGTTCCCACGACAGGAGATAACTGTGGTGTTCTTAGCGTAGTAGGAACCCGCAGTGATGCACTTCCATTGACAGATCCATATCCAGTAGGATTAACGACCATTAACTGGGTAGTAACGGATATACATAGCAATAGCAGCAGCTGTGATCAGACAGTAACGGTAACTGATGATGAAGTTCCAACGATCAGCTGTCCTGCAAATATCACCCATACAGCCGATGCAGGAGAGTGTTCCTATACAGTATCTGTTGGAGTTCCCACGACAGGAGATAACTGTGGTGTTCTTAGCGTAGTAGGAACCCGCAGTGATGCACTTCCATTGACAGATCCATATCCAGTAGGATTAACGACCATTAACTGGGTAGTAACGGATATACATAGCAATAGCAGCAGCTGTGATCAGACAGTAACGGTAACTGATGATGAAGTTCCAACGATCAGCTGTCCTGCAAATATCACCCATACAGCCGATGCAGGAGAGTGTTCCTATACAGTATCTGTTGGAGTTCCCACGACAGGAGATAACTGTGGTGTTCTTAGCGTAGTAGGAACCCGCAGTGATGCACTTCCATTGACAGATCCATATCCAGTAGGATTAACGACCATTAACTGGGTAGTAACGGATATACATAGCAATAGCAGCAGCTGTGATCAGACAGTAACGGTAACTGATGATGAAGTTCCAACGATCAGCTGTCCTGCAAATATCACCCATACAGCCGATGCAGGAGAGTGTTCCTATACAGTATCTGTTGGAGTTCCCACGACAGGAGATAACTGTGGTGTTCTTAGCGTAGTAGGAACCCGCAGTGATGCACTTCCATTGACAGATCCATATCCAGTAGGATTAACGACCATTAACTGGGTAGTAACGGATATACATAGCAATAGCAGCAGCTGTGATCAGACAGTAACGGTAACTGATGATGAAGTTCCAACGATCAGCTGTCCTGCAAATATCACCCATACAGCCGATGCAGGAGAGTGTTCCTATACAGTATCTGTTGGAGTTCCCACGACAGGAGATAACTGTGGTGTTCTTAGCGTAGTAGGAACCCGCAGTGATGCACTTCCATTGACAGATCCATATCCAGTAGGATTAACGACCATTAACTGGGTAGTAACGGATATACATAGCAATAGCAGCAGCTGTGATCAGACAGTAACGGTAACTGATGATGAAGTTCCAACGATCAGCTGTCCTGCAAATATCACCCATACAGCCGATGCAGGAGAGTGTTCCTATACAGTATCTGTTGGAGTTCCCACGACAGGAGATAACTGTGGTGTTCTTAGCGTAGTAGGAACCCGCAGTGATGCACTTCCATTGACAGATCCATATCCAGTAGGATTAACGACCATTAACTGGGTAGTAACGGATATACATAGCAATAGCAGCAGCTGTGATCAGACAGTAACGGTAACTGATGATGAAGTTCCAACGATCAGCTGTCCTGCAAATATCACCCATACAGCCGATGCAGGAGAGTGTTCCTATACAGTATCTGTTGGAGTTCCCACGACAGGAGATAACTGTGGTGTTCTTAGCGTAGTAGGAACCCGCAGTGATGCACTTCCATTGACAGATCCATATCCAGTAGGATTAACGACCATTAACTGGGTAGTAACGGATATACATAGCAATAGCAGCAGCTGTGATCAGACAGTAACGGTAACTGATGATGAAGTTCCAACGATCAGCTGTCCTGCAAATATCACCCATACAGCCGATGCAGGAGAGTGTTCCTATACAGTATCTGTTGGAGTTCCCACGACAGGAGATAACTGTGGTGTTCTTAGCGTAGTAGGAACCCGCAGTGATGCACTGTCCCTGGACGCAGCTTACCCGGTAGGGACTACCACAATAGTATGGACAGCCACGGACATACATGGCAATGTAAGTGATCCGTGTACCCAGACGATAATAGTTACTGATAATGAGAAACCAACAGCAATTTGCAAAGATATTACCATTTATCTCGATCTGGCTACTGGAGTGAAAACCATTACGGCAGCTGATATTAACAACAATAGCTATGATAATTGCGGAATAGCTTCTATTTCAGCAAGCAAAACTAATTTTGATTGTTCAAATCTAGGACCAAATAATGTCATATTAACTGTTATTGATATTCATGGAAATATTTCTACATGTAATTCCATAGTAACAGTAAAATATGCTGTAATACCTTCTCCTGCAGTTAATCCTTCACCTGATTTTATATGCACGGGAGAAACCACTAATCTTTTGTTAACAAGTAATATCCCTGTTACTTCATGGACCTGGACCATATCTGCGCCAAGCCAAGTAACTGGTGGATCAGATGACTTGACGGGAACAAAAACATCTATTCAACAAACCCTGGTTAATACCGGTGATATTGCTTATAAGGTTGTTTATACAATTATTCCCAGATTTTATAATACCTGTAATTACTCTCCAATCACTATGGACGTTTGGGTAGATCCACAGCCAAAGATAGCAGTTACCACAGATCCTGTACTTTGTTATGATGGCAATGCCGTGTTTGATATCAGTACAGTCAATACATCAGTCAGCATGGGCGGAGAGTGGAGATATGATGTAGAGATCATCTATCCTGCAAATGTAACAGGTACATATGGAGGCCCTGGAGCAACTGTTACCTTAAGCAATCTGATTGCCCTTGGCGCAACAGCTCTTACGGATGATCTAACCAACAGTGGTGATGTAGTCAGGACAGTGACATACAAGTTTACTCCTCATATACAGCCTGGCGATTTAGGACCGGAGTGTGGAGGCGGAGTAGTAATAACCAGGACAGTAGAGATCGATCCACAACCTAAGATAGCTGTCACGACTGATCCTGTACTTTGTTATGATGGCAATGCAGTGTTTAATATCAGTACAGTCAACACGGCAGTTAGCACAGGCGGTCAGTGGAGATATGATGTAAGTGTCGTTTACCCTGCCGATGTAACTGGCGACTGGTCAGCAGGCCTTGTCAACCAGACCCTGACAGGCATAGGAGCGCTGACGGATAATCTCACCAACAGTGGTAATGTGGTAAGAACAGTTACTTATACCTTCACCCCGCATATACTACCTGGTGATGCAGGTACTGAGTGTGGGAACGGAGTACCGATAATAGTAACAGTAGAGATCGATCCACAGCCAAAGATAGCAGTGACTACCGATCCTGTTCTTTGCTATGATGGTGATGCAGTGTTTAATATCAGTACCGTCAACACAGCAGTCAGCACGGTTGGCCAGTGGCGCTATGATGTAAGTGTTGTTTACCCTGCCGATGTAACGGGCGACTGGTCAGCAGGCCTTATCAATCAGACCCTGACAGGCATAGGAGCGCTGACGGATAATCTCACCAACAATGGCGATTTAGTACGTACAGTAACCTATACCTTCACCCCGCATATACGTCCTGGTGATGCAGGCCCTGAGTGTCAAAACGGCGTACCGGTAATAGTAACGGTAGAGATCAATCCAAAGCTAAAGATAGCAGTCACCACCGATGGAGTACTATGTTATGACGGCGATGCGGTGTTCGATATTACGAAGCTCAACACAGTCAACGCCCTTGGTACATGGCTTTATGATGTAAGCGCAGTCTATCCGGCAGATGTAACAGGAGACTGGGGAGGAGGGCTTACGAACCAAACGCTGACAGGTATAGCAGCACTGACGGATAATCTTACCAATAACGGTACCGATGTAAGGACAGTACAGTATACGTTCACACCGCATATACTTCCAGGCGGTCTGGACCCGGAGTGCAATAACGGAGTCCCGGTAGTTCTTACGATAGAGATCAACCCCAGACCACGTATAGCAGTCACCACCGATGGAGTACTATGTTATGACGGCGATGCCGTGTTTGATATTGCGAAGCTCAACACAGTCAACGCCCTAGGTACATGGCGTTATGATGTAAGCGTAGTCTATCCGGCAGATGTAACAGGCGACTGGGGCGGAGGGCTTACGAACCAAACGCTGACAGGTATAGCAGCACTGACGGATAATCTTACCAATAACGGTACCGATGTAAGGACAGTACAGTATACGTTCACACCGCATATACTTCCAGGCGATCTGGATCCGGAGTGCAATAACGGAGTACCGGTGGTTCTTACGATAGAGATCAACCCCAGACCACGTATAGCAGTCACCACCAATGGAGTACTATGTTATACCGGTCCGGCTAATTTTGATATCACCATGCCAAACTCAGTCAATATGGGAGCTACCTGGTACTACGATGTATCCCCGGTAACATATCCTGCAGGTGTTACAGGCAGTTGGGTAACAGGACTGACCAACCTGACAGCAGTGGGCATAGCAGCCCTTACTGATAACCTTGTCAATAACACGAATGATGTACAGACTGTCATCTATACGTTCACTCCGCATATATGGCCGGGCGATGGAGGATCAGAGTGTACAGGCGGAGTACCTGTTGCGCTGACAGTTAAGATCAACCCGCAGCCAAGTATCTTCCCGGTTCCACCTAATACCATTCAGTGTGACAATACTACTACAGCTATATTGCTTCAGAGCCCTAGCACCTTTACCAGTGGTCTTATCACCTTTAAATATACATCAGTAGCGGGTGGTAATACAGGAGATGTAACAGGGTTTACGGCATCTGCCACGAACCTTCCTCTGAACCATATCATTGCCGATAACCTTGTTAACCATACCGATGCACCCCAGACAGTCACATACACAATAGTACCGGTCAGTCCTACAGGCTGTGCAGATGGTCCGTTACAGGTTGTTGTTGTCACCGTCAACCCGACGCCTCGTGTAATACCTGTTAATAACGATCCTGTAATTTGTTATGATGCTTCAACTGCCATTACTCTTACAACACCTACGGTAATGACAAGCGGAGTAATTCAGTTTGATTACACAGTATCTGTTACAGATGGCACAGTTGTCGGAAATACCGCTCCTGGAAATGACCTGGCAATTAATTATAATATAATCTTCCCCTTTAAGAATAATTCCGATACAATAAAGTCGGTCTATTATGACATAACTCCAAAGAATATTGTATCAGGATGTTTCTCCGGTCCGGTTGTAAGAACTGAAGTGAAGATCAATCCTCTTCCCCTGCAAAGTGATATTATTATTACAAAACCGCTTACCTGCGATGGCGGTTCAGATGCTTCACTTCATATAGATGTATCAAGAGGCACGGGACCCTATTATATGATCTGGTATGGGCCTCAGGGATTTGTGAAGAGAGAAGGTTACGGATTAACTGATTTCACGGGTCTTCCCGGTGGCCAGTATGATGTAAGGGTGACTGATAATCATGGATGTTATAATACAGCGACTGAGTCGGTCTCGGGAGCTTTGATAGATTCCCGCTTTTATGTAAACCCGAAACTAAACGGGTACGGAACCACATGTCCGGGCTCAGGTGACGGCGAGCTATGGATCAGGCAGAATACAAGCTCAACTGGGATTCCTCCTTTTACCTATGACGTTGTTTTCAACTCGCAGGATACTGTAATTACCGGTGTTTTAAATTCGATAGGAGTGTACAATAAATATTATAATATGTCGCCTGGGAATTATAAACTCTATCTGAAAGATGCGAATGGTTGTACTGATTATTACACCCGTGAAGCTAATATTGTTGATCCTCCTCCTGTAATTGTTGAATTTGAAAAGAAACAGTTCTCAGGAGGATATAATGTTTCATGTAAAGGGTATAATGACGGATCAGTCTGGGTAAAAACCGTTACCGGCGGGAGTGGAGGGTACACATACCAGTGGTATACAATTGATGGCACAATTTCAGGTCCTGACACACAGGACCGGCTTGATAACATCCCTAAAGGGACTTACTATCTTATCACAAAAGATATGTTTAATTGCACGAAACTTGATAGTGTAACACTGACAGAACCTTCAGGAATGCAACTTACCGGAAGCGACCTGTCTCTGAGTGCGGATGGAAATTATAACATATCCTGTTCAGGCGGAAGCGATGGATTTATTAAAATGAATATAACAGGCGGGTCAGGTGTGTACACATATAGCTGGACCGGGCCCAATGGGTTTACTGCCTCAGGAAACGATATTACTGATCTGGGCGCCGGCAATTACAGTTGCCTGGTTACAGACCTTAATGGTTGTACTTTGATGCCTTTACCTGTTTATACACTCACAGAACCAACCCCTGTTGATGTTGTTGTAACACCTTCCGTTTCGGTTAATGGGTTACATAATATTAATTGTTATGGCGGTATAGGGTCAATTGAACTTATGGTCACCGGGGGAAGCGCAGGAAACTATATGTACGAGTGGAGTACGGCAGACGGTTCAGGCCTGGTAACCGGTCAGAAAGATCAGTATTCACTTTCTGCCGGGACTTACATTGTTACCGTCACCGACTTAAATGGCTGCCGGATAACAAAAGAGATCACCCTGACCCAGCCACAGGCCCTTGATACAAAACTTACGCCATCTCATATCACCTGTCAGTCAAGTGGGTTTGACGATGGTTCAATTGATCTTCTGCTGACCGGAGGAGTTGCACCATATACCTATTCATGGTCAAACGGATCATCTAACGAAGATCTGGCCGGGCTTACTCAGGGAACTTATAAAGTAACTGTTTCCGATGCCAACGGATGCACCGTTACAGATTCTGCCACTATCAACCTTCCTCCTCCGTTGAGCTTTACTAAAGAGCTTTCCGATTATTACGGATACAACATAAATTGTAATAGCATGTCAAATGGTTATATCCATATTAATCCGGCAGGAGGAACTGCTCCGTTCATCTTCACATGGACAGGACCAGATAGCTTTTCTTCAGCTTCAAAAGACCTGGTTGGTCTGAAAGCCGGTGATTATAACCTTATGATAACGGACAGCAATTTTTGCAGTGCATCTGAAACAATCACACTTACTGAACCCGGAAAGCTGGATATGATTGTTACCATGTCAGCCAGTAATGCAGGTGGCTATAATATTGACTGCCCGGGTGGCAATAATGGATCTATTGGAATTGAACCGGTTAATAATGTGGGTAGTGTAAATTACTTCTGGTCCGATGGCTCTGTTGACGGTATGAGGACAAACCTCACAGCTGGTGATTACGGAGTGATCATTACAGATATGAATAACTGTCATGCCGATTCTGTTATCAGGCTACTTGAACCTGACTCGATAAAAATAGTCTTTGATGTTTCCCGGCCACTCTGTCCCGATATGCCTGACGGAGAGATCAGATTAACAGTGACCGGCGGTGTGAGGGGAGCTGATTATTTATACAGGTGGTCAGATAATTCTACCACCAGGGATATATCAAATATCGTTAAGGGAATATATAAGGTATTTGTCACTGACCTGAATGGTTGCACAGTAAAAGATTCAATTAGTGTTGAACCTGTGAATGAAACCTGCCTTGTTATTCCAAATGCAATATCACCCAATGGAGACCTGATTAATGATGTGTGGAATATAGGAATGGCGGAACTGTATCCTCAGATGGAAATTAAGATATTTAACCGCTGGGGTGAGATAATATGGAGATCTGAAAAGGGATATCAGCAACCATGGGATGGAAGAAGTAACGGTAACCTGCTTCCGATTGATTCATACCATTATATTATAGATTTGCATAACGGATCACGGCCAATTATCGGAAATGTAACTATTGTGAGATAAAATTTGATACTTTTAGATTCTTGTGAAAAGGATTCTTTACATATTCTTGTTTCTTTTACCCGGGAGCATAGCTGCCGGGCAACAACTTCCATTATTCAGTCAATACCTTTATAATAAGTTTCTTATAAATCCGGCAGTTGCAGGAAGTGACGGATTTACCAGCTTTAATCTTACGGCCAGGGAGCAGTGGGTAGGTTACTCAGGTGCTCCACGGACCTTTGCTTTCAGTTTCCAGACAAGATTATTGAAAAGAGGCTACATTCTGAAGAAAGGGAATAGTAAAAGACCGCTTTACAGGCCAAAATCAGACGGCAAAGTCGGTTTTGGCGGTTATCTGTTCAGCGACAAGAACGGACTAGTTCAGAGAACCGGATTTCAGGGTTCCTATGCATATCATATGTGGTTGCAGAGCAGCACCCAGTTATCCTGGGGCCTTGCTGTTACCGGGTATCATTTTAAAATAAACGAAAAGGAAATTAATTTTGAAGATCCTTCAGAACCCTGGCTTAATAATGATCTGCGACGGGGGATATTTGTACCCGATGCGACATTCGGGGTATATCTTCTGAATCCCAGTTACAGCCTTGGTTTTTCAGCAGATCAGCTTTTTGAGGCCTCGGCCAAATTCGGAGATCTGGCTTATAATAATTACCGGATGAGCCGTCACTATTATCTTTTTGGATCTTATGTTTTCAGTCCCGGACGTTACGCTGAGTTTGAACCTTCATTCCTTGTTATGATGTCGGAACAGTTAAAACCTCAGGCTGATATCGGAATTACATATATCGCTAACCAGGCATTCTGGGCAGGGTTGTCCTACAGGACAAGCGGCGCAATAATTGCCAACCTTGGTGTTAAGAAAGATAATCTCCATATTGGTTATGCATTTGATTTTACACTCCAGGAGATACAGAGAATCACTTACGGGACACATGAAATTACAATTGCGCTGAAATTCGGAGACAGCACCCGGAAATACCGCTGGCTTGATCGTTATTGATCATTATATTTTCTAAGCAGATAAATTATTGAACTGCTCCTGCCGGTATTTAAAAGCGATTGAAGGAAAAAGAGTTTTCCTTTTATAAATCCCTTGAGAAAGAAGATCCGGGATCCTTTATATTTTTCGCTCAGAACTGATATATAGAATACGTCAAAAGGAAGGTTTCTGATCTCTGTGCATCGGAAACCTGTCTTAATTAAGAAGTGGTTGAAAGTGGCTGGTTCAAAGTGCCAGAGATGTCTGGGAACATCATATGCTGCCCAGAATTCCCTGTAATGTTTTGCATCGCCCGAGTTACAGTTTGGTAAAGCAACCAGGCAAAGTCCTCCCTGTTTCAGGAGTCTGGAAATTTCTGAGAAATATTTAAACGGGTCATGGAAATGTTCAAGAACGTGCCATAAAGTAATACAGTCAAAACTGTCTGAAGGCAGGGTGGTTATCTTTTCGGGGCTGATTACATTCAAGCCAAAGAGAGAGACAGCAAGCCTGCGGGCTTTCTGATTAATCTCAATACCGGTAACCTTCCAGCCGGTCTTCTTCATTGCACCTCCAAAATATCCGGTTCCGCAACCTATGTCAAGAAGAGTTCCGGTTTTCAGTCTGGTCATTTTCTGAATAAGATTTTTTTTCCTGCCGGTCATAATACCTCTTATCAGCCTGTAAAGCTTATTTGACAGACCTTTTGATGTGTCACTGTGTGAGATATATTCATCCGACTCATAATATCGGGGCATTTCATTCCCATCAGGCGGATTCTGTGTAAAAACAAATCCGCATGACCCGCATTTATATAATTCGAAATCTTCCCCGCTTATGAAATGGTCCTTACATCTGAGATGCAAAGTGATGTTTTCAGAAGTACAGAGGGGACATCCCGGGTAGAGTGACATGTTATTACGACTTTGTTTTCTTAATAAGGTTAACGGAAAAGTAACCGGCAATCAGAAGAATTAAAAGAATAGAACTGGCCAGAGAAATCTTATTTCCCACAATATATGAAGCAGGCTGAAATGAGAATCTGATCTCATGAACACCCCCGGGTACAACCATACCGCGCAAAACATAATCGGTCCGGAAGTATTGACTTTCTTTTCCGTCAATATAACTTTTCCAGCCTTCAGGATAGTAAATTTCCGAGAATACTGCCAGCTTCTCTTCACTAGCTGAGTATTTGTAAACCAGCTCATCAGGTTTGTAAGATACAAGACTTATTGTATCGCTTTCATTTACAGGATATTCTGTTCTGGTAATCTGATCTCTAAAACGGGTATTAATTAATGCTTCCGTGGAAGGATTGAACCTGTTAATGGAGGATAATTCCTTATCTGCATTTTCCACAATTACAGGTTTTTCTACAAACCATGCATTGCCAAGAGCGTACCGGTTAATAAGCGGCGGTGCATCCGGATTAATTATCACATATCTGGTATCAAGCATGTTAAGGGCATTTGTGTTTTTGAAGACAAACTCAAGCTCTTCAAGTGATTTTACTTCTTTATTAAGTACAGTTACAAGAGAATTGATATTCTCACTTAATGATGAATCTATTAGTTCCTGGTATCTGCGTAACTTTGCCCCGTGGTAACCACCAATTGATTTGTGAAAATAGGATGTGGGGGAGTTATCATTGAATGTTGAAACTGTCAGATTCAGCACCCGGTAATCAGAAGTATCTTTAAGAATAAAATTATCAGCGGCAGTAGGTGTAAAAGACTTTTGAAAAGTTGATGGTTTTTCAAACTGGCCGGCATTAAGATACCTTTTATCAATTGCCCCCATGTCCAGCATAATCAACAGAGCAATTAAAAGGATTGAATACTCTTTCGTAAGTTTTTCAAAAACAAAACCAAGAAGTATCGAAACACCTGCCATTACAAAGATAAGAGATCTGAAACTGTCGTTTCTCAGAAGAATTCTTCTGTCTGTAACAACAGCGCTTTTGAGCCAGGCCGGAAAGTTTAATTCATACGGGTTGGTAAACGATCCTGCTATGCCGGGGATCAGAAGAAAAAGTATTAGCAATCCTCCTGTTATCCCTCCGGCAATTTTAATGCTTCTTATAATATCCTTTTTTGAAACGGAACCATTAAATATATCGCGTAAAGCCAGGAACCCAAGCAATGGAATGCAAAACTGCGCAATAACAAGAGCCATAGTCACAGCTCTGAATTTGTTATACCCGGGAAAATATTCAATAAAAAAATTTGTCAATGGCATAAAATTTTTCCCCCAGGCAAGCATTACTGACAGAATTGCAGCTGCCAGCAGCCACCATTTTTCTGGACCTTTAATTAAAATAAGGCCAAGAATGAAAAGGAAAAAAACTATTGCTCCCACATAATGTGGTCCGTCAGTACCGGGTTGTGTTCCCCAGTATTTTTGTATCTGATTGGCATAGGCGAGGGCATTATTCTGTTTTAAAGCCTTAAAAGTTTCCGAGTTCCGGTCAAACGGTTTGCTGGAACCTCCTTTAAAATTGGGAATCAGAAGATTCAACGTTTCATCAATGCCATAACTCCAGTACGTTATATAATCTTTGTCAAGTCCTGAAGTGGTGTTCCTGTCATTTATAGTAAGATCAGATTTTCCTCTTATTGAATACTTTCCATATTCATAAACTGAATAAAGACTGGCAAAGTTAATCCCTATGGCAATTATAAATGGGATTATAAGAATTAACGATGTTTTAATGAATTTTTCCAGTGACCCTGATCTGAAAGCAAAAATAAATTCAACAATTACAAAAACCAGCAGGCATAAAAGAGCGTAATATGTTATCTGCGGATGGTTAGCCTGTATTTCCAGCGTAAGAAAAACAGCGGAGAGTAATGCACCTTTCCAGGCATTATACCTGTAAGCATAGTAAATACCTCCTATCATCGGAGCCATATATGCAAGGGCTATTGCCTGCGTATTATGGCCTGCCGCCAGAATAAGGAACAGGAATGAAGAGAAGCCATAAGCTATTGCACCTGTAATTGAGAGCCATGGATTAACCCCGAAAATCAGAAGCAGGACATAAAAGCCGGCCATAGCAAGGAATAATACAGATACCGGCATTTTAAAAATTCTCAGAACGGTATCGACAGATTTGAACAGGTCACCGGGGTACCTGGTTGATATAAGATATGCCGGCATACCTCCGAAGATAGAATTGGTCCATAAAGGCTCTTTTCCCTCTTTTGCACGGAAATCCCGAATCTCTTTTGAGTTAATCCGGGATACAGTAGAGTCATTGGCTTTAAGCACTTTACCCTCAAGCACAGGGTAAAAATATACAAATGAGATGAGTGTAAAAATTACAATTGCTAAAAGATGAGGTATAAACGGGCTGATTTTGTTTTTAAGTTCCATGGCATGGATTATTAAAAGAAAATTGCTGAAATAAAGACAAAAATATTGATTTACTTTTAATTATTGAACCTGATTATTAATTACTGAGATTCAGACTTCATCCTTTATCCTTCATCCTTTATACCTTTAAGAGACATTATGTTTTCACGGAAATTTTTAATGTGTGACCATTTTTTCACAAATCCTCTGATCGACTGAATTTCAACTGGTTCATAAAATTTAAAAATATAAAGTATGAATGGATAGCTTAAAAGGCATAAAGTTTTTATTAATAGCCTTGGGACCAGGGTGAGGTCGTTTAATAATAGTCCTGATAAGGATAGGATACCACCGGAAACAAAGATCATTAATATTTTTTTATTTTCATAAGGTATGAAAAATGCTTTCTGGGCAGTATAGTGCATATACATCCAGTAGAAAAGTTGAGAGATAAGGGTAGCAAAAGCTGCTCCCATAGCATTCCATAAAGGGATAAGCCAGAGGTTAAGCAAGAGATTAAGTACACTCGATACAATTACAATAAGGCTTATTTTCCGGGTCTTTTTAGTAACTATTAACCCGTAAATTGACACTTCTCTCATATTTAAGAAAAAGGTCGAAATTGACAGGAAAGGCACCAGTATGTAGGCACTCCACAAATCGGGAGTCTTTGCTATGAACTTAATAACTTCAAGCGAAAAAAGAGAGACCCCTATAATACCGAACATCAATATAAATGAGGTGTAAAGCATTGCTTTTGAATAGAAATGTTTATTATCAGGGGAGTCTATTCTCCTGACCATCTGAGGAAAAATGGCCAGTTTTATAGTATCCACGAACACGAGTTTAAGAGAACTGGATATTTTATATGCAAGCGTATATACGGCAACATACTTAAGTAATGCCAGGGAATTCAATGAAAACCTGTCTATCACATTTAAAAGAACACCTGAAAAGCTCGCCATAATCAGAGGTAACCCGTATATTATCATTGCCTTCCAGGTTGAAAAATTAAAATGCACCCTGCAGTTTTTAAGTGTATAGGGTGTCAGGACTATTATAAAGAGAAGGTTCCCTGTTACCTGGGCAAAGTAAATTCCGGCTATCCCCATATGACGGAATACAATAAAATATATAGTAAGCAACAGGACGATTATGAGTTTGCTGAAGTTTGAAAATGTGAATAAAACGGATTTTGACTGGAGTCTTATCAGGGTATTAATAATATTGTTTACTGCCTGAAGCGAAGATGAAATAATAATCAGGTTAATAGTATAACTCCAGTCCGTCCGGGGGAAGATGAGCGCGGACAGCTGACCTGAAAAAGGTATAAGTAGAATACAGAATAACAGGCTGATTATGATTTGTGTAACAAGAGACATGAAAAATATTTCCTTCTGATCTCTTATATGTTCCTTATCCCAGTACCAACGGGTTAATGATTGCGGTAAAGAGGAAGCAATTATCGAAATAAGTACAAGCCCGGATATATCCAGAATACCTATTATGCCAAAGTCATCTACTGAAAAGTATTGTGGATTTGTATATAACGGGATAAGCAAAAACCCGACAACTTTGACAGCAATATTGCCAAATCCAAAAACAAAAGTGTCCTTTATGGAGGCCCTGATTGAATTTAACATATTGCCATTTAATAAAAATAAGGGTTACACTTAATGGAATTCAAAAGTAAGTTAAACAATTGAAAAAGCATTCAAAAGTTTGGAGTTTGGAGTTTGGAATTCCTGTTGTGCATAAAGTTATTATACTTAAAACTTCAGTTCACACTAAACTACATCCCCATTTCGCTGATTAATAATAAGTTCTACCCTTTCTCTTATTTGTTATTACTCTATAAAAACATCCTTTTATTGTATAGCCCCGGCAACGTACGGGGTCAAAGCAATTTTCAGTTTGGTCAACCCCGGAGGGAGTTGAATATGTTTAAGATATGATCAATCATTTTCATAACCTAAATTATATTCAGGTCTTCTATCTGGAAATTCAACGCCTCCGGTGTTGTATCCAGGTAGTATACGTTTACCACAGGTATGACAGTGGATATTGGAATTTGACGCCTCCGGCGTCGAAGTAAGATTCCCTGGTCAGACTTTAGATGTGTATAGAGAGCAGTTATCTTTTTAGGGAAGAGGTTAGGAGGATGGGTTAGTTCCTCCCGGACTTAAAATTTAGATCTGACAACTTGAGTTAAATAGACATTATTCCAATGGTTTTTAATAATTTTGAGGTCAACTATAATAACCTTCAGACATGTTTATCAAAATTGGAAATTTCAGGGATTTTGAATATAAAGGAATACAGGAACTGGCTGCATTTAATTTACACCACGATGTATTTACTCTGGTTAAACCGTATCTGAGGGAGGGGATGCATGTTCTGGATTTCGGATGCGGACAGGGTGCATTCTCCCAGAGGCTTGTTGATGCAGGTATGATCGTTGATGTTTGCGACCTGGACATTGACCAGGTAAAAGCAACTGTTAACAGCAAGTTTAAAGTTGATCTGAACAGCGAAGGGGTTCCCGGTAAGATCCCGGAAAAATATGATCTGATAGTGGCAATGGAGATTATTGAGCATATTCACAACCCATGGAAATATTTGTCAGATTGTATTGCATTGCTTAAGGATGATGGTATAATAGTTCTCAGTACACCAAACATCTCAAATTTTATATCCAGGTTGAGATTTTTTATGAGGGGATCACTTCTTGCCTACGAAAAGAGCGACCTGGCTCATGGACATATAACGCCATTATCATTTATTCAACTTGAAAATATGTTTGGGTTTTATAAACTTGAGATACTAAAAAAAGGATATGCCGGTCCGGTACCAATGTTCCATTTCTTCGGATTTTCATTGTTTGCTTTAATGAGAAATACCCTTCTGCCTTTATTATATCCCTTTATGTCAGGGCCAAAAAGAGGACGGGCGCTCGTTTATATCCTGAAAAAAACGTCTGTTGATGGACTTTAAAAAGTTCTATTAAGAGCAGTGCAACTATGAAGGTTCACCCTTTTTCGGATTGCTGCTCCTTATGTATTAAATTATCAAGAGTTTCGCTATAAACCATGGAAACATTACTTAAAAATGCTTTTTGTCCGTATTTTTCCCCTGCGTATTTTTTTATTGTGGCTCTGTCAAAGGATTTCAGGTTAGAAGACATAAATAATATTGCATCAGCCAGTTCATGTTCATTTTCCAGAGCTACGAGGATACCGGTTTCAGGCGTTATTATTTCCTGAGGTCCGCCACATTTTGTTGCAATAACAGGCAATCCGCACGACATCGCTTCAATTACCACCACTCCAAAAGTCTCATCACGGCTGGGAAGAACGAAAACATCTAACTTTGAATAAAATTCTGTCTGTTTATCGGGTAAAATCTGGCCATAAAAAGTGCACTTATCATATACCTCCAGGTCCATAGCCCTCCTTTTGTAATGATCAAGCAAAATACCATCGCCCCCAATATGTAAATGGAGATTCCTGTCATTAAGAAGCGAAGCCGACTTCAATAAAATGTCCAGTCCTTTTCTGTTTGTACTCAAACCACCCAGCAAACCCAGATGGAACTTACTGTCATTTCTTGCTTCAAGAAGAGGAAAACGGTCTGCATCAACCACATTTGGAATAATCCTTACTGGATTTTTGCAGAAAAGGCCGATATTTTTTTTCAGGGAATTGCTGACAGCAACTATGCAGGAACAATTTTTCAGGGCATAAACCACGCAAAGCCTATGAACGGGGCTGCGGAAATATTTCTCTACCCAGGAGTGCTCAGTAATTACATTGGGTATCTCTTTTATTTTTTGTATAATAGTTCCTAAAAATCCGGCAGGGTAAGATAAATGACTATGGATGATGTCAATTTTCTTTTTATTCAGGATATGTTCACAAATAAATCTGTAAGTGCCATAAAGATATTTAAGCTGGTTAATCACCGGGAAAGATCTTCCGGTTGTAACAATATATTCAGTAAGCGTGCCGGTTTCTTTTACTGAATACCTGTAACCGGAAAAAGGAGAAAAATGAGAATAATCAACCTTAAAGTAAACAACAGTTACATTATGTATCAGACTTAAAGCCTTAGCCTGGTCATTTATAAAAATCCCTCTCCATGTATTATTAATATCAGGATAAGAGTGTGTTAATATAAGTATGTTCATTTTCTCTTTTAATTAAACAAACAATTTCCGGACAGATACTTGTTACCCGGTTTTTCAAAACTTTAAAATTATCAACGTAATACATCTCTGTACATCATGAGCAAATTTTCCTTTACGAGGTCCATATTATGATATTTAATGATAGCATTGTACCCGTTTTCTCCCATGCTTTTTCTGAGTTCACTGTTTCCGAGGAGTTTAATTATCGCTTCAATTAACTCATTTTCATTACGATAAACAATTCCGCAATTGTACTTTTCAATGAGTTTCCTTTGAGGGCCGCAATCAGATACAATCAGTGGTTTTCTTCCCAGCATATAATCATAGATCTTGTTGGCGACCCCAGACTCATGCTGCGGATTTTTAATGAAGGGAGCAATACAGATATCGCAATTATCAAGGTAGGACGGCAGCTCTGATAAATCGATCCATGGGATATATATAACATTGTCCCTCAGGAGGTCAGATGAAATTATACTATTAAATCGCTTATAATCTTTTTTATCAGCCGGACCAATAATCATAAAATCTATATCATAACCGTTATTTGCTACCTTGCCAAAAGCCGAGAGTGCATCAAAAATTCCTCTTCGTTCAGCTACAATCCCGAAATAGAATAAGAGCGGAGAACTCTTCTTAAACGGAATGTCATGGTTTGTAATTGAAAAGGCATTCATTTGTGCAACATCAGGGACATTCGGCAGTACACAAAAATTTTCCTTCCGGAGTAATGGATAACCTGAAACCAGTTCATCCCTGAACTCTTCACTTAAAACAACTATTTTATCAGGATAGGAGAGGTAATTTTTTTCCCTCCTCTTCCATTCTCCGGGACGGGCAATAAAACTCCTCAGAAAACCTTTTGTCCAGTTATATGTGGTTACAGCGAACGAAAAATTTTCATGGAGATCAAGGATCATTTTTACTTTTCTCCCCGATCTCAGGATCCCTATATGGGTACATTCCGACATGTAAAGATCGTGGGCATGAATAACATCAATATTGTTTTCAAGAATGAATTTTTTAATATGCCAGGCCCAGAACCACTCATAAAGAGCTATAAAATTGGTGAAGAAGAAAAGTGTGTTCTTCATGCTCCTTGAGATTCTGATCCTGGTGATCCCTATGCCTGCCGGAGAATTATAGATCTTTTTGTCAAAGCCGAAACATAAAACGCATATATTGTATCCAACTCTTCTCAGAATTTCAATTTCTCTGAGAACCCGTTTATCATCATTAAGATCATTGTCGACAACTATACCAATATTCATTTGGTTACGGCAATTTTGGTTATTATATGCTAAGTTAGGAATAGTGCAGTGTAAATTAAAATATCACATACCAGATTACTTCAGAAGAGTTACCAGATGCTTTGTCAGTTCAAATCGGCTGAATTTCTTTATTGCATTTGAGGGAATCCTTTTCATCCCATTTAGTAAATCATTAAGATACAGTATAATTGCATGGTCATCATTATAGTCAAACGTTTTTCCGGCCCCGGTTTCAGATAAAATTGCCGCAGCATCCCCTTCAGCCGGTCCCAGGCATAGAACCGGTTTACCGGAAGCCAGGTATTCAAAAAGTTTACCGGTCAGGATACTTTTATTACTATGATGATCAGGAATTATGAGCAGAAGGAGACTTGAGGAGGTCATATAACTGATTGCCCCGTGATGATCGGCATAAGGTATAAATACAACATTTTCATTCCACTTTTCTGCTAATATCTTTTCTTTTTGAGCAGGTGACACTGTGCCTACCATCCTGAAGAGAAAATCGTTGCCACCGTCTTTTAACTTTTTAAGCGCTTTAAGAAAACCTTCAACCGGATACGCATCAGATAACGTTCCTATATATGAAATAGTAAATTTATCAGGAGTAATGACATTAGCCCCTTTGAAATCTTCTTCATCAAAACCGTTTGTAATGACCTCAGTCTTTTCTTCAATGTCAGCCATTTTTGTAATGAACAGATCCTTTAATGACTTTCCCACCGTGATGATCTGATCAGCTGATTTAAGTACCTTTCTTTCCCAGGTCCTGTCGATCATTTTTGAGATAAGAGTCGGATAGAACTGTTGGTAGTAAAAAATGTCCGTCCATGGATCGCGCAGGTCTGCTATCCATTTAATGTCAGGGAATATTTTCTTTAATTTCAGCCCGATGAGTTGAGTCGAGTGGGGGGGGCTTGATGTAATTATGTAACGTACCCTTTCAGTTTCTATGATCTCAATCGCCTTTTTACAGGCAAACCTGTTCCAACCCCTTCTCGGATCGGGAATAAAAAAATTCCCTCGCATAAAACGTAATATTTTTTCCATAATGGAGTTGCCCCGGCTTTTTGCAAAACCTGCTGAAGGGACCCTGGATTTGTCCTTTGAATATAATCTGAACCAGTCGGTAGCCTTTGTTCTGTGAACCTTAATACCGGCAGGCAGGTCATTTCCAAGTGAGAAATCAAACGCTGGATATGTGGCGCATGCCGGATCAACTGTAAGAATAACAGGTTCCCATTCAAACTCAGGAAGATATCTTGTGAATTTAAGCCATCGCTGAACTCCTGCGCCTGAACCCGGAGGCCAGTAGTAGGTTATGATCAATACCTTTTCCATACTATAGATTTCTGAGAAGAGTCCTGATACTGACCTTGTCAGAAATTAAATCTTTAAGCATTGAGACAGGAACCCGTTCCTGATCCATTGAATCGCGGTACCTGACGGTAACAGTGTTGTCTTCTATGGTCTGATGATCTATCGTAATGCAATATGGCGTTCCGATTGCATCCTGCCTCCTGTAACGCCGCCCTATCGAGTCCTTGTCATCATACTGACAGTTGAAATCAAACTTGAGATCGTGAACTATTTTTTCTGCTATTTCCGGAAGGCCGTCTTTTTTTACCAGCGGCATTACAGCCAGCTTAACCGGAGCAAGAAATGATGGCAGCCTTAAAACAACTCTTTTGTCGGTGCTCCCGTCATCCTTTTTTAGTTCTTCTTCATGGTATGCTGCTGAAATAACCTGAAGAAACATTCTGTCAACACCAATTGAGGTCTCTATAACAAAAGGCACATACGATTCTCCTTTTTCAGGGTCAAAATATTGAAGTTTCTTCCCCGAGTACTCCTGGTGCTGCTTCAAATCATAGTCAGTTCTTGAGTGAATACCTTCAACTTCTTTAAATCCAAACGGAAATTTGTATTCAATATCGGTAGCTGCATTCGCATAATGTGCAAGCTTAACATGATCATGAAAACGGTAATTATCTTCTCCAAACCCAAGGTTTGTATGCCATTTCATTCGTATCTCTTTCCATTTTCTGAACCATTCAAGTTCGGTCCCGGGGTGAACAAAAAACTGCATTTCCATCTGTTCAAACTCTCTCATCCTGAAAATGAACTGACGGGCAACAATTTCATTCCGGAATGCTTTCCCTGTCTGTGCAATCCCAAACGGGATCTTCATTCTTCCTGTCTTTAATACATTAAGGAAGTTGACAAATATCCCCTGAGCGGTTTCGGGCCGCAGGTATATCTTATTTGCCCCCTCCAGGGTGGAACCCATCTCCGTGGCAAACATCAGATTGAACTGCCGTACATCCGTCCAGTTACGTGTGCCTGAAACAGGACAGACAATTTCATTATCAATGATAATCTGTTTTAATTCCTGCAGGTCGGTTTCATTAAGAGCTTTTGAAAAACGGGTATTGAGTTCATTAAGTTTTGTCTGATTTGCAAGTACGCGTGGATTTGTTTCCCTGAATTTTTTTTCATCGAAAGCGGCCCCAAAACGTTCTCTGGCCTTTTCAACCTCTTTTGTGATCTTTTCCTCAATTTTGGAAAGATGATCTTCAATGAGGACATCAGCCCTGTATCTCTTCTTCGAATCCCTGTTATCAATCAGAGGGTCGTTAAATGCATCAACATGACCCGAGGCTTTCCATATTGTCGGATGCATAAATATCGCGGAGTCGATACCGACAATATTATCATTTAACAGAACCATGCTGTCCCACCAATATTTCTTTATATTATTTTTTAATTCAACGCCATTCTGACCGTAGTCATAAACTGCACTTAACCCATCATAAATTTCACTCGAAGGAAAAACGTAACCGTATTCCTTGCAATGTGCGACCAGCTTTTTGAAAATATCTTCCTGAGCCATAATATTTATTGTTTGTCTTTGCGGAAGGCAAAAGTAATTCAAAATCTTTGCTTTTACAACGGGGCTGATCTCCAGTATTTTATCCAACTGCCCCAAAACCCCTAAAAGGGTCTCCAGATAAATTAAATGTATCAGCTCCTCTTCCGGGGGATGTTGGCTGATAAATCCTTCGCGGAATTTTGGGGTTGGAACAAAAAAATCTATTTGTATATTTACTGTTTGTTTAGGATTGAAAGATTATGAGGAAGAGGACGGATTTTCTGGTGATTGGTTCAGGTATTGCAGGCCTGACTTTTGCCTTAAAGGCAGCAAAATATGGAAAAGTCACTGTTGTTACCAAGGCAAAGCTCGAGGATACGAATACAAGGTATGCACAGGGAGGGATTGCAGCGGTATTCAGTGAACCGGATAATTTTGAAAAACATATCAGTGACACCCTTATTGCGGGGGACGGAATTTGTAATGAAGAGGTTGTCAGAATGGTAGTTCAGGAAGCACCTGATAGGATTAAAGATCTGATAGGATTAGGTGTTTCTTTTGATAAAAAGGAGGATGGGACCTATGATCTGGCAAAAGAGGGAGGTCATTCGGAGCACAGAATACTTCATTCGAAGGATAAAACCGGAGAAATCATCCAAAAAACCCTGATGAAGAGGGTGAGAAGTAACCCGGGCATTGAAATCTATGAGAACCATTTTGCCATTGAATTACTTACACAGCATCATCTGGGTGTGGTTATTAAAAGAAATTATCCTGATATTAAATGTTTCGGAGCCTATGTTGCTGATCTTGTTAATCAGAAGGTTATTACATTTCTATCAAAAGTGACAGTTGTTGCAACAGGGGGAATAGGTAACGTTTACCTTACTACAACAAATCCCGCGGTTGCTACAGGTGATGGAATTGCAATGGTTTACAGGGCTAAGGGCACAATTGAAAATATGGAGTTTGTGCAGTTTCATCCAACATCGTTGTATGATCCGGAAACAAAGCCCTCCTTTCTTATTACCGAAGCTTTACGTGGTTTTGGTGCAGTTCTGAAAAATATGGCCGGTGAGGAATTCATGAAGAGGTATGATAACCGGGGATCGCTTGCACCGAGAGATATTGTTGCAAGGGCAATAGATAACGAGATGAAAATGTGGGGAGATGATCATGTATGGCTCGATTGCAGGCATCTGAGCCCGCGAGATCTTAAAGAACACTTTCCGAATGTGTATGAGCATTGTCTTGAAAAGTCTATCGATATCACCAAAGATATGATACCTGTTGTTCCCTGTGCCCACTACTCTTGCGGGGGGATTAAAGTTGATACTGAAGGGCAAAGCAATATTAACAGGCTCTATGCTTTGGGTGAGGCATCTTCCACCGGGTTACACGGAGCAAACAGGCTTGCTTCAAATTCCCTGATCGAAGCTGTGGTGTATGCTCACCGGGCAGCAATCCATTCAGGAACCAGGATAAAAGATCTGGCCTTTGAAGAAAAGATTCCATTGTGGGACTATAAAGGGACAACACATCTCGAGGAAATGGTGCTCATAACACAGAGTTCCAAGGAAGTACAGATGATCATGAGTAATTATGTCGGAATTGTCCGGTCCAATATACGACTTGAAAGAGCTATGGTACGTCTTGACATATTATATGAGGAAACGGAAAGCCTTTATAAAAAATCGCTTATTTCCAAAAAGATATGCGAACTGAGAAACCTTATCAATACAGGATATATTATAATTAAAATGGCAATGAACAGGCATGAGAGCGTGGGACTTCATTACTCGATAGATTATCCGAAACGGGCTGATTCAGAATGATAAAATAAGTTAATATGAATCATCTGGAAACATCATTTACCGGTAAAAATAGCCTCTGGAGGTATATTTTAATGTTGTTGGTAGTCCTGATTGTGGCTAATTCTATAGGGTCTATCCCTCTTATCATTACTCTTTTAAAGACTGCTGCAACCAACCCTGGTGTTGCAGCCAACTTTGAACAGCACCCTGGTAACCTGGGTATTCTTGGGATTGATCCAACACTCGGGCTGGTTATGCTGCTTTTGCCATTTGTGGCCGGCTTGGCAGCATTTATTCTGCTTGTAAAACCACTTCACGGGAGATCTTTTGGTATGATTATTAACGGTACAGGAACGATCAGATGGCACAGATTTTTCATTTCAGCTCTTGTATGGACTTTACTTTCAGCTGTTTATCTGATTATATATCTGAAGCTTGATCCTGCCAATTTCGTGGTAAACAATAATTCAAAGACACTTATAGTCCTTATTGTTATCTCACTTATTTTCATTCCTTTTCAGGCGGCTCTGGAAGAAGTTTTGTTCAGGGGATACCTGATGCAGGGATTCACTTTAATTATAAGTAAGAGATGGTTCCCGTTGATAATGACCTCAGTATTTTTCGGATTGTTACACTCATTTAATCCGGAGGTTAAGGATTTTGGTTTTTTTACAATGATGCCTCATTATATTATTTTTGGACTCTTATTTGGTGTGATAACTATCCTTGATGATGGTATTGAGGCAGCAATGGGGGCACATGCCGCCAATAATGTTTTTCTCTGTGTTATGGTGACACAGGAATCCTCTGCCCTTCAGACGGCTGCAGTTTACGAACAGCAAAGTGTTTCTCCCTGGTTTGAATTTACAGCTTTGGTTCTGACGGGGATTCTGTTTATTTTTATTTTGAAGAAATTATTCAGATGGCATGACTTTTCCGCACTGACCGCTAAAATTGAAGAAAAACCAGGTGATCAGATGCCATAAACTGAGGTTTTTTCATCTGTACGGAAGTCCCCCCATGTATTGCGTATCTCTTCAATTATACTCTTTATTTCGTCTGTTTCCGTGGAGGTCAACAATCTTAGCCTGGTTTCCTTAAAATGTGGTATGCCTTTGAAATAGTTTGAGAGATGTCGCCTCATTTCATATATTGCTCTGTTTCCTTCCTTATACTGCAGAGACTTATCAAGGTGAAGAAGCGCAAGGTCAGCCTTTTCAGATATTGTTGGCTCAGGTAATGTTTCACCTGTCTCAAGGTAATGTCTGATATTTCTGAATATCCACGGTCTCCCTACGGTAGCTCTGCCGATCATTATACCGTCAACCCCATACCTGGTGAACATTTCTTTGGCCTTCAGGGGACCATCAATATCTCCATTTCCGATAACAGGGATATTCATCCTTGGATTATTCTTTACTTCTCCTATCAGTGTCCAGTCAGCAGCTCCTTTATATAGCTGTGCCCTTGTCCTGCCGTGAATGGTTATTGCTTTAATACCGGCATCCTGGAGTCTCTCGGCAATTTCAACAATATTTTTAGTATCATCATCCCATCCTAATCTTGTCTTTACGGTAACCGGCAACTTTACGGCTCTTACGATCGCTTTTGTCATTTCAGTGAGCAGTGGAATATTTCTCAGCATACCGGCACCGGCACCTCTTGTGGCAATTTTTTTAACAGGACATCCGAAATTGATATCAATCAATTCGGGTTTTGACTCCTCAGCGATAAGTGCAGCTTCTACCATAGCATCAACGAGATGTCCATACAACTGGATTCCTATAGGACGTTCAAAATCATAAATATCAAGCTTTTTGACACTTTTCCGGCCATCCCTTATCAGTCCGTCGGAAGATATGAATTCGGTATACATAACATCAGCTCCCTGCATTTTGCAGATCATCCGGAACGACGGATCGGTAATATCCTCCATGGGTGCAAGAAATAAAGGATACCTAACAAGTGTTATATTTCCAATTGTCAAAATATTTTGCTTCTGATAAATTAAAAGAATAAAGAAACAAAGATTTATGCCAGCTTGTTATTTAAGACATCTGCTTTGTCAGCTCTGGTAAGTTCATTTTTACGGTAAAAATATACGAGACCGTAATCCTCACATTCAGCTTTTTTTCTCTCGTCAGGGAGATCTCTGTAAGTATTTTCTACCTCATTCCATAACTGCAGGATAATTTCATCGACTTCTCTGCGAAGATCAGTCAGCCTATGAATATATTCAAGATTATTTTTAATAAGTGTCTGGTGATTACTTAATGCCTCAAGATAATTCCTGTATCTTACCTTGACAACAGCTATTGTCGGGTTGGTTATAGGGCTGCCCCCTTTCCTGATTCTGGATTCTTCACCTTCAATTATTCTTTTTCCCCAGATCACCAATTCATTTTCTGTATTAAGGGAGGGTATATTCAATTCATTGGTGGGAAGGCCATAATAAGCTCTGGTCTCAGCCGGCAGGTCACTTCTGAAAATTGCCATATTCATTACCCTGAGAAAATGCGAGAGGTATAACCTGGCCTTCTTTACAATTTCATTATAATCCCTGCAATTCTTGTTTTGTGATGATAGGATATTCCTGTTAAATTTAATGGTATTTTCAAACGCAGGCAGAAGTTTCTGAAGTTTTATTATTGTTTTTGATGAAAAGGCCACCTTGTTCGGTGGCAATTCTTTGCCTTTTGCAAGGGCAACTTTCATTGCTCTTATACGGGCTGCGTCTGTGTTGGGTAATCTTCTGTACGGCATTTTTAATATCGTGTTAATAAGTTGTTCAAAACGATTACGAAGGTAACAATAAATTGTTAATAACAAGTAGTATTCGCAATTTTATTCAGCTGATTATTAAAATGAAAATACCCAATAAGTCTGAACACGGAAGTCCGGGGTCTGAGGATTGTTAATTGTTTTTACCTGGGGTCAAATCCTTGCCATTGCAATGCATGCAGCATGAAGGCTGATTGTCAGAGCAAGGTAGAGATTCCGGGCATTGGCGGGACTCATCTTAAGAAACCTGTATTTTATCGAATTATGATGACAACCGGCAAGACAGTCGCCACACAAAGTACAGGTAATTGAAGGTTTCGAATTTTTTATATCACTGATATTCAATGCATCATATTTGCAGAATTTTGTGCAATTCAAGCAAAGCGTACAACTCTGATCAATATATATCCTGAACGGATTCAAATGCTTAAATACATTTACTATTGTGCCGATGGGGCAATAGATGACACAATGAAACATCTTCTTTTTTCTTATTGAAAACAATATCATTATCACAATACCTGCGATTCCAAATCCGATTGCTATAAGAGTGGAAAATAATAAGGATACTCTCATCCACCTCAATATCAGAGCCATTGCAATAACTAACATCAGCATGGTCGATTTAACGGCTCCTTTGTATCTGATTACCTCTTTTGAAGTCCTTCCTCCTGCGGCCAGGTTATCGAAAGCTCCGAAATAACAAAGCTGGCTGCACCAGGCAGGTCCGGTCAGAATAATTGTACTTAGAAAAAGAATTGACATAACTGAAAGCTGGCCCCTGTATATTGGTCCGGCAAGGATCATCATCGGTATTGGCAGATGAAGTTTTCCGGTCATAAGGAATTTCTCGGAACCCGACAATCCGATAATAAGTTGTGTAAAGAAAATAACAGAGAAGATTGTCCAGGTCGTCTTCCTCCAACCGGGTACATTCACCGGGTTCTGCATTTTGTATGCTACAAATGCCCCATAGCATGAAATTAAAAATATCTCTGCCCAGCCAGCTCCCTTATAAAAGCGTTCAGCGAGAATCAAAGGCCTCTCTGACTTAACCTGAACAAATGCAAGAAGCATAAATGTCAGAATGAAAACAGTCAGCGGGAGTTTTAAATTTTTTATTATCATTTCACCTCTTTGTTTAAGTTGGTTTCCTTTTTGTATGCTTTCTCTGCAAAATTCCGGACAGTCTCCAGAGAAGTCAGGATGTTAATAGAATCTCTTATCGGGGCATATTTTAGGTGAAGAGGACATGGATTGTTTTCATCACACTGTTTTAGGCTAAGGCTGCATCCTGAAAATGAACTGTCGCCTTCGGTAGCTGAAATAGGTTTTACCAGAGGCAGATCGGGTTTGCCGGGATCAAAGTAAAATTCTCCGCCTTTACCTTTTATGGATTCAGTAAATCCAGCCCTGACAAGTTTTTGAAGGATCTTAGCAGTAAAGAATGGTGGTGCATCAGTTTCCTTTGCCACATCTGCAATTCCCGGCCTTCTTTCTTTAAGGTTTTGTAACTTAATATAAACCAGTCCTCTCAGAGCGTATTCCGTTTCCTTATTGAACATTTTCTATATTCCGTTTAGATATAACGGTCCAAAATTATAAAAATAATTTAATAAAACACAAAAAGACCGTTAAGTCATTTAACAAATATTCATTTCTTTACCTTTTAAATAAAAACCAGGCGAGATGAAAGAAGCAGACATGAAAGAACCAACTTTAGGTGAAATTGTTGCACAGGATTTCCGTGCAGCATCAGTATTTAATGAAGCAGAAAAGAAATATACTTCTTAACTTTGTGTTGTCAAATACAAATTAATTTTCAGGATATGTTTAAAAGTGAAATATACATTAAGAGGAGAGAGGAACTCCGTAAGAAAATGAATACCGGTATGGCGCTATTTATCGGCAATATCGATACTCCGATGAATTATCCTTCAAACCCTTATCATTTCAGGCAGGACAGTGATTTTCTCTATTTCTTCGGGCTCGATCTACCTGGTTTCATCGGACTTATGGATTTTGATTCGGGTAAAGACAGGATATTCGGCGATAACGTTGATATGGATGACATCGTCTGGATGGGTCCTCAGCCCACAGTTAATGAGCTTGCTCTGAAATCAGGGATCACCGAAAGTGCTCAGGTTTCAAAACTTGAAGGGATAATTAATGATGCTCTCGTGAAGAAGAGAAAGATTCACTTTCTTCCTCCCTATCGGGGAGAAACAAAGATGACACTGGGTGAGCTCTTTAAGGAAAATCCCTGTCAGATGAAAACATCTGCTTCACCTGATCTGATAAAGGCGGTTGTTTCGATGAGATCAATAAAGGAAAAAGTAGAGATCAACGAAATAGAAAAAGCGGTTGATATAGCATATGAGATGCACGTTACTGCCATGAAAATGTGCAAACCCGGCATTAAGGAACAGGATATTTCCGGAGCTATTGAAGGTATAGCTCTTGCCAGGGGAGCAGGAACATCTTTCCCTGTAATCCTCAGCATTAACGGTCAGACTCTTCATAACCACTCACATGGAAACATTTTAAAGAAGGGCCGGATGATGGTCACTGATGCAGGTGCTGAAACAAATTTGCATTATGCCTCTGATATTACCCGCACAACACCGGTGGGAGGCAAGTTCAGCCAGCAACAAAAAGATATATATGAAATAGTCCTGAAAGCCAATATGGAAGCGATAATGACAACCCGCCCCGGCATCTCCAACCGTGATCTTCATTTTATGGCATGCAAAATAATTACTTCGGGACTGAAATCACTGGGGTTAATGAAAGGCGATGTTGATGAAGCAGTTGCTGCAGGCGCTCATGCTCTTTTCATGCCCCATGGAATTGGTCACATGATGGGACTTGATGTTCATGATATGGAAGGGCTGGGGGAAAATTATGCAGGATATAGTGAAGAAGTAAAGCGAAGCGATCAGTTTGGTACGGCATTTCTGAGATTTGCACTCCCTTACAAATCAGGACATGTTTTTACAGTTGAACCCGGGTGTTATTTTATTCCTGAACTGATTGAAAAGTGGAAGGGTGAGAATAAATTCACAGAATTCATAAACTACAGTAAAATTGATAACTTCCTGCCAATAGGGGGAATACGGATTGAGGATAATGTACTCATAACAGAAAAGGGACATAAAGTACTCGGTAAACCAATACCAAAAACTGTCAAGGAAGTGGAAGCAATCTGCTCCTGATTCTTCATGATTTTCTGCAATATACTGCCTGTTCTCCCGGGAGGGGTCAGGAAAATTATCTATTGTATGCGACTCCTGTTTAAGAATTTTATTTTATTGTTGCACGGAGTTGCACTGAAAAAAATCATTGAATAAATCAGTATGCTTTGTAGTATTCCCTGAAGAGCCTGGCAATATTTACCAGTTTGATCTCTTTTGGACACTCAGCTTCGCAGGCCCCTGTATTTGAACAGTTTCCAAAACCGACCTCATCCATTTTTTCGACCATGGCACGAACTCTCTCTTTTGCCTCTACACGGCCCTGTGGTAAAAGTGCAAATTGCGAGATTTTGGCTGATACAAACAACATTGCGGAAGCATTTTTACATGCAGCAACACAAGCGCCACAGCCAATACATATAGCTGCATCAAATGCATCATCTGACTTCTTTTTTGGGATATGAAAGGAGTTGGCATCAGGGGCTGACCCGGTATTTACTGAGATAAATCCACCTGCTATCTGTATTTTGTCAAATGCATTTCTGTCGACGATCAGATCTTTAATCACAGGGAAAGGTTTGGCCCTCCAGGGTTCGATCCGTATTGTGTCGCCATCATTGAAATATCTCATGGACAAATGGCAGGTTGTTATAGCGGGAACCGGACCATGAGGATGTCCGTTTATATACATGCCACACGATCCGCAGATCCCTTCACGGCAGTCGTGGTCAAATGCAACGGGATCCTTATCCTCTTCAACAAGCTTTTTATTTAAGGCATCGAGCATCTCAAGAAAAGCCATTTTAGGAGAAACATCATCCATTATATAGGTTTCAAAGCTGCCTTTGGATTTTGCATTTTTCTGACGCCATATTTTAAGTGTGAGCTTCATATTCTATAGAGTTATTATATATTATCATTAATATTTCAGACTCATTTTTTAATAGCTCAGAGCAAAGAGCTCAGAGTAAAGGGCAAAAAGTATTGCCCGCGCTTTTATTTATAGCTTCTGACTTTCATCTCCACCTCTTCAAATTTAAGTTCCTCTTTATGGAGTATGGGAGGTTTTCCTTCACCGTCAAATTCCCATGCAGCTACATAAGCAAATTCCTCATCGTTTCTTAATGCTTCCCCATCAGGTGTCTGGGACTCTTCCCTGAAGTGTGCCCCGCATGACTCATTCCTTTTCAGGGCATCTGTCACCAGCAGTGTGGCAAGTTCAAAGAAGTCAGCTATTCTACCGGCTTTCTCGAGCTCCATATTCAGCTCGCCAATGGTTCCGGGGATTTTGAGATCCTTCCAGAATTCTTCCTGAAGTTCTTTTATGAGTATAAGAGCTTTCTCAAGTCCCTCCTTATTTCTTATCATACCACAATAATCCCACATTATTTTACCCAGCCTCTTGTGAAATGATGAAGCAGTATGTTTTCCTTTTATGGAAAGAAGTTTGTTAAGTCTTTCTTTAACAGCTTTTTCGGTCTCTTCAAATTCAGGCATGTCGGTTGAGATTTTAGGAATCCGGATCTCATCGGCAAGGTAATTGGATATTGTATTGGGGAGGATGAAGTATCCGTCTCCGGAAGTCTGCATCAGGGAGCTTGCCCCCAGACGGTTTGCCCCGTGATCAGAGAAGTTTGCTTCTCCTATTGCGTAAAGCCCTGGTATTGTGGTCATCAGCTCATAATCGACCCAAAGTCCCCCCATAGTGTAATGACCGGCCGGGTAGATATGCATAGGTTCTGAATATGGATCTATCCCGGTTATTGTATTGTACATGTCAAAAAGATTCCCGTATTTATCTTCAATAGTTTTCTTCCCCTGTTTTTTTAGTGAATCCCTGAAATCAAGATAAACGGCCAGACCGGTTTCCCCGATACCAAATCCTGAGTCGCAACGCTCCTTGGCAGCCCTGGATGCTACATCTCTGGGTACCAGGTTCCCGAAAGCGGGATAGCGGCGTTCAAGATAATAGTCTCTCTCTTCTTCCGGAATTTCATTAGGAGGTCTTTTATCTCCCTTTACTTTGGGAACCCAAACTCTTCCATCGTTACGAAGCGACTCTGACATCAGGGTCAGTTTGGCCTGAAACTCATTTAACTGCGGTACGCATGTAGGATGTATCTGGACAAAGCTGGGATTGGCAAATAACGCTCCTTTTTTATATGCTTTCCAGGCTGCCGAAGCATTTGAGTTAACAGCCAGAGTTGAAAGATAATAAACGGTGCCATAACCTCCGGTGGCAAGCACAACTGCATGGGCACCGTGTCTTTCTATCTCACCCGTAAGAAGGTTTCGGGCGATAATTCCGCGGGCCTTGCCGTCAATTAAAACAAGGTCGAGCATCTCACGGCGCGGGTACATAGTTACATTACCTTTTTTTATCTGTCTGTTCAGGGATGAATAGACCCCGAGCAGGCACTGCTGACCGGTCTGCCCTTTTGAATAAAAGGTTCTTGAAACCTGAACTCCTCCAAATGAACGGGTATCAAGTGATCCTCCATAATCTCTGGCAAAAGGGACGCCCAGTGCCGTGTAGTGATCAATAACTTCGTTGCTTACTTCAGCTGCCCTGTATACATTTGCTTCACGGGCCCTGAAGTCCCCGCCCTTAATCATATCATAAAACAGACGATAAATACTGTCACCATCGTTCTGATAGTTTTTTGCAGCATTGATGCCTCCCTGTGCAGCAACAGAATGTGCCCTCCGCGGAGAATCCTGATAGCAGAAGGTTTTTACTTTGTATCCTAATTCGCCAAGGGCTGACGAAGCACTTGCTCCCGACAATCCTGTCCCAATAACAATTATTTCAAGTTTCTTCTTATTGGCAGGGCTTACCAGTTTTACCGAGGTTTTATATTTTGTCCATTTCTGAGCAAGCGGACCATCGGGTATCTTTGAGATTAGTTTTTCCATGATTTTTATATTTTCTTTTCCGGTCTACCTGAAAAGCCATAAATTAATTGGGATAAGAGCGAATCCCGAAGGGAGAATAATTGCATAAATAACGGCAAAAGTTTTTACTAAAGGGCTCCATATCCTGTGATTCAGTCCGAAGGTCTGAAAAGCCGAGTAGAAGGCATGGTAAAGATGAAATCCCAGAAGTGTGAAACAAGTAAGATAAATATAATTATACGCGGGTATCTTGAAAAGGTTATGGGCAACCGAATAAAAATCTTCAGGATTTCCTGGCACTAATCCAAGTCTGATGAAATAAAAATTGAAAAAGTGAATAATAAGAAAGGTGAGAACTATAGCTCCGGTCCAGATCATGAACCGGGAGAAAAATGATGTTTCGGATTTGTTGACACTGACATAGCCAACCGGTCGAGCCAGCCAGTTCTGGATCTGAAGGTAAATACCCCAGCTTATATGGATGATGATTGCAGCAAACAACATTATTTCAAAAATTCTTACTACCGGAAAAGTAGCCATGAAACGGGCAGCAGAATTGAAAGGTTCCGGTTCATTTTTCAGAAGCATCAGGTTTATGTAAAGATGTACAGGCAGAAACAGAAGCAGAAATAATCCTGCCAATGCCATAACCAGTTTTTTTGAAACTGACGAAAATAGAATCTTATTCATTGGTATTAAAATATTTACAATATTTACAGAGAGAAGTAATAACAAGAGTTTAAAGTTAAAATTAATTATAAATATTTACAATTAATTAAAATTAATTCAGAGTCATTGCCATGATATATATCATAATGAGTAATTGACTAATTTTACTTATAAATAAGGACAAATGGAAGATTTTTTTAATTACAAAAATGGCAAGTTGCATTATTCAATCAAAGGTACCGGTGAGGTAATTATTCTTCTCCACGGGTACCTTGAGTCTTCAGAGGTATGGGAAAATTTTGACCGGAAACTTTCCGAAAAATTCAGTGTGGTATGTGTGGATCTGCCCGGGCACGGGCTTTCCGATATTTATGGAGATACACATACCATGGAGTTTATGGCAACTGCAGTAAAAGATCTTATTACGGGTCTAGGGATCAGCAGGGTTTTTCTGACAGGGCATTCTCTTGGAGGTTATGTGGCTCTTGCATTCCTTGAACAGTTTCCGGAATTACTTTCCGGTTATTGTCTGTTCCATTCACACCCATTTGCCGATTCACCCGAAATAATTGAAAAGCGTAAACGTGAAATTGAGCTGGTGAGGGCAGGGAAGAAAAATCTGATATATCCCGATAATGTTGAAAAAATGTTTGCCAGCATCAACCTTGCTAAATTCCCTGGAGCACTTAATCGGTCAAAAGAGATAGCTTCAAAAATTTCAGGTGATGGTATAGTAGCTGTCCTCAACGGGATGATGGCACGACCATCAAGACTTAGTCTGATGGAGAAAGGCAGTCTCCCGTGTCTGTGGATTCTGGGTTCGATGGATAATTATATTCCGTGTGATGGTATACAGGCAAAAGTTAAGTTACCTCGTACAGCAGAACTTGTAATACTTAATAATTCAGGGCATATGGGATTTATTGAGGATGAGGAGAAATCACTGAATGCAATTACGGAATTTGTGAAAAAATTATAAAGCTTAGTTTCTGTTTTCAAGATATTTTATCGCATATCTGAGCGTTGTGTCAATCTGCTCCCATATCGGATAGAATCCCTTGTTATCAAGTATATTACGGGCAATATATGCTTTAAGTTGCACATGAATAATTTTTCCCGATACTTTTAATCCTTCAGGATCTTTTGGTACCCCGTTAGATGCTGCATACTTAATAAACTGGTCCATCAAATTCTGCTTATCCAGGAATTTTTCCATTCCGTCAGCTTCTCTGAATTTATTAAGTGTCTCCCTGTTCTTTTCGGTATACTTCATGGCAAAACTATAAATCATCGACCTGACTTTCATGAAGTATGGAGATATTCCACTGGTATCAACCGGTACAAACTTGTCGGGCATTATACCTCCACCCCCGTATACTATTTTTCCTCCGGGGGTAGTATATTTCAGCGAATCGGGAAAATGGATCGAGTCTGAAACTTCGAATTCCCCTCTTTTAAACCGTTTGTTAAAATCATTGAAATAATCTTCAAACCCATGGTTATAGGGTTTTTGTATTGATCTACCTGTAGGGGTATAATATCTTGCAATTGTCAGTCTCATACCTGACCCGTCATTAAAAGATATTGGTTCCTGAACCAATCCTTTTCCAAACGAACGCCGGCCAATAATGGTTCCACGGTCATTATCCTGAATTGCACCGGCCAGGATCTCGCTTGCAGAAGCACTCCATTCATCGATGAGAATTACCAGATCGCCTGTCTCAAATTCTCCTTTACCTGTTGCTCTGGCTTCCTGCCTGGGCTGGGCCCGTCCTTCGGTGTATACAATTAGCTGTCCCTCTTTCAGGAACTGGTTTGCAATCTGTATGGCTGCTTCCATTATACCTCCCGAATTGCCCCTCAAATCAACGATTAGCTTTGTCATGCCCTGGCTTTTCAGGTCATGGAGCCCCTTCATAAACTCATCATAGGTTGTCAATGCAAAGTTATTGATTTTGATATACCCGGTATTACCGTTTTCCATATAATGCACATCAATGCTATACATGGGTATCTTATCGCGGGTTATTTCAAACGGAAGGAGCTCTTTGTGGCCTTTTCTCAGAATCTTAATACGTACTTTAGTTCCCTTGGGTCCCTTTAACATTCCCATAACTTTTTCATCACTAATACCTTTTCCTGCCACCAGAGAATCATTTACATAAATGATCTTATCACCGGGCAGGAGCCCAAGTTTTTCCGATGGCCCGCCTGGAATAGTGCTGATTACCAAAATAGTATCTGTAAGCAAATTAAATGATATGCCAATTCCCTCGAAATTTCCCTGAAGCGGTTCATTTGCACGTGTCAGGTCTTTTGCAGGAATATATACGGAATGAGGATCAAGTTTTTTGAGTATAGCAGGAATCGCCGTCTCAACAAGATCATTTCGATTTACAGAATCAACATAATCCGATTCGATTATATTCAGGATACTGTTAAGTTTATCATCCCGTGACCGGATACTGGAATGTTGGGGAATGTTATCCCTTTCAGGAAGATAAATTCCGATAAAAATTCCCAGTGCAAGGACAACTGAAATTATAAGTGGCAGGAAAACGCTCCTTTTTGAATTATTGTACTTCATAAATATCTTTTTCGGGATCAATATAAACAAGTTCTATTTTTGCACGTTTAAGAAGCTCAAGTCCGTCAGTTTTATGGTATTTGTTGTTGTAAACAACCCTCCTGATACCTGACTGGATTATAAGTTTTGAACACTCTATGCAGGGAGAAGATGTGATATAAAGTGTTGCACCTTCACTGGAGTTGTTTGATTTGGCAACCTTTGTTATGGCATTAGCTTCAGCGTGCAGCACGTAAGGTTTGGTTACATTGTTCTCATCTTCACAAACATTTTCAAATCCGGCAGGCGTACCGTTGTAACCATCAGAAATAATCATTTTACCTTTTACAATAAGCGCTCCAACCTGCCTCCGGATGCAGTAGGAATTACGGGCCCATATAAGTGCCATTTCAAGATATCTCTTATCGAAAACCTTCTGTTTGTCTCCATAGGGTCTCAGATCGCTTGATTCCGGTACCATGTAGTAGATTATTTCAATTTAAAAAGGTTCAAAGTTAACTATTTTATTATCTTTTTGCTAATCGGATATTGAGTGGAATGTTAATAAACTTGCTCTCTTTAAAACTGGTTGTTATTTTCACAAAGCACTTAATTTTTCAGATCTGATTTTCAGATTGGCTTAAAAAGATTATATTTGGTATCCAGTATCCAGTATAGAAATTAATTAAAAGTGCAATAGGTAATTTATCCTGAACAAATCCAAAATTGACATCATGTTTAATACAGACCACCTGCATCCGATTATAGTGCACTTTCCGATAGCTTTGATAACTGTCGGATTTGTTGCTGAAGTATCTTCCCTTTTATTCAAAAAAGAAAAGTGTCTTTCAAAGACTGGGTTCTATCTGATGGTTCTTGGTGCACTGGCTGCCATAGCAGCCTGGTCCAGCGGACATCTTTTTACCAGCGAACCTGCGCAGGGAGAGATAGTAAGAGTATTTGAAAGACACGAAACCGGGGCACTTATTACAATGATACTTATGATACTCGGTGCATCCTTCCGGGTATGGCTTGCAGTAAAAGGGAAAGAGGAATCACAATTGAAATGGATTGCATTCGGTTTCTATCTGTTGGCATTTATCTCGGTTACATTTACCGGATATATGGGAGGAACAATGGTTTATGACTACATGATGTCGTTGTGAAATTTAAAGATCAGAATCAAACATACAGGAAGCATTTCAAATATCTAACTAATCTTACAATTATGAAGACAACTATTAAATTAATCATGTTTGTTTTAACCTCTTCGTTTTTATTAGGGTGTGCACAAAAACCCGTAAAATCCATTGAAAACCTGAAAGCTGCATATAATGGAGAATCAACAGCCAGTGCAAAATATGCAGCTTTCGCAGATAAAGCTAAAGCAGAAGGTTATGACAGAGTGGCTGAAATGTTTTTAGCAACATCTAAAGCGGAAGCTGTTCATGCCGGAAACCATAAGAAAGTTCTGGAAAAACTTGGCGAGAAAATTACAGGACCCGAAATCGGTGAATTTGAAGTTTTGACTACTGCTGAAAATCTCAATGATGCGATTAAGGGTGAAACCTATGAACTTCAGACAATGTACCCGGACTTTATCGCTATGGCTAAAAGTGAAAAAAGTAAAGATGCCGTTAAATCATTTACCTGGGCACTTGATACGGAGAAGAAACATTCGAATTTTTACAAAATTGCACTTGATGCTTTGAATTCTTCAGGCGAATCATCGTTACCATCAAAGTGGTATATATGTCCTGTATGCGGAAACACTTATGATGCAGGCTCGGTAACATTAAAATGCGATTTCTGCATGACACCCCAGGAAAAATTTATTATATTTGAACAGGTTTGAGATAACAGAATAATTATTTAAGCTTTTTCAGGCTGCTCTCTTATTTTCATTTCGTATTTTAATCAACGCCTTCAGAGAACTATTAACGGTGTGGTGAAATACGTATGGCAACTGTTTTTGCTTTGTTTTGAATATCTTATTACCAGTTTATGTTAAAAGTTTTTCGGGATGAACACTTTTGCCGAAAAAATCATTGATTTTTATAATACGTTAAACTTTAAAGGGAGTCTTCCTCATGGGATTTCAATTATGAATCCGTACAGGGATAATCCGGAAATTATTCCTCTGATAACGAAATTCTACCTTCAATTTTATAACGATTATAATCAAAGGCACATGATACTGGGAATAAATCCCGGAAGATTCGGAGCGGGGGTTACAGGTATTCCTTTTACCGATACCAAAAGGTTAAATGAGAAATGCGGTCTTTTTGTTAATGGAATATCAACATTCGAAACATCTTCCGTTTTTATATATGACATGATTGATCAGTTCGGGGGCCCGGGAAAATTTTATTCAGACTTCTTTGTAAGCGCTGTTTCACCCCTGGGCTTTACTGCTTCAGGCAGGAAAGGAAATGTGGTGAATTACAACTACTATGACAGTAAGAAACTTACTGATGCTGTTTATGATTTTATCATCACGACAATTGAAAAACAACTTGATTTTGGTATTATTAAAGATGTCTGCTTTTGCCTTGGGGCAGGAAAAAATTTCAAATTCATTGAGGAGCTTAATAATAAATTAAGGTATTTCAGCCAGATTGTTCCTCTTGAGCATCCCCGATATATAATGCAATATAAGTCAAAACAGAAACAATATTATATAACCAAATATATTGATGAATTCAGAAAACTATAACATTATTATATGTGTTGTACTGTACTGAATAATCAATTAAAAAGCAAATAAATTTTAAACAATCACAGCTTTAATGCATTTATAATATTAGTTAAAGAAATTAATGATTATTAATTTTTAATAACGCGCTCCCGGAAATCTGAGTTAAACATTTATCTGAAAATAAATTGAAAAAATATGGGAGATGATTTTAATAAGCATAAAACATTAAATGGGAGAAACCTGTTAATTGTGATTCTTCTTAACATTGGGATAACTACAGCCCAGGTAATAGGAGGGATTTTCTCAGGCAGCATGGCACTTATATCCGATGCAGCCCATAACTTCAGCGATGTGCTTTCACTTTCCATCAGCTATGGGGCATCCTATCTTTCAGGTCGTAAACAAACCCTCAGGCAAACATATGGATATAAAAGAGCGGAGATCTTTGCAGCTTTCATTAATACGGCAATATTGCTGGTAATTGCAACCATTTTAATCTGGGAAGCTGTTTCAAGACTTATTCATCCGAAGCCAATTGCCGGGATGGTAATAATTTATCTTTCAGCAGCGGGAATTTTTTTTAACGGGCTGAGTGTGCTGATAATAAAGAAAGATGCTGCAAAAAGTATGAACATGCGTTCAGCCTACCTGCACCTGTTTATGGATATGATGACATCGGTAGCAGTTCTGGCTGGTGGATTTGCAATAAGATATTTAGGATGGGTATGGATTGACGGATCACTTACAATCGGGATTTCAGTTTATTTAGTTTTCAGCAGCTGGGGTATTTTTTATGAATCAATACGAATCTTCATGCAATTTACTCCCTCTCAAATCAACATTGAAGAGGTAGCACAGAAAATAACCGGAGTGCAGGGTGTAAAAAATATGCACCATGTTCATGTATGGCAGCTCGATGACCATGAAATGATGCTGGAAGCTCACATTGACCTCGATGAAGATTATGTTATTTCACGTTTCGAACAAATACTTGAAAAAGTCGAAGAAATACTCGGGCAATACGGTATTCATCACTTTAACATTCAACCGGAACTTTACAGGAGCGACCAAAAAGAACTTATAAATACCGGGGGGATAAAGTGATATGATATCAGAAATTAAGAAATGCTCTTCTGTATCCTGAAGAGATAATTCCAACGGCCAGTAATAAGAAAAGAGACCGGCTCTTTTTATTTTGAGACGGTCTCTTTATATATCAGCACTAATTCTTATATCACTTCTTTTGCAGGATAAAATTCTGAACTGTCTTGTTTCCTTCGACTACTTGTATTCCTGAATATCCTGTTGTATCGTAATTCTCCATGGTAGCAAAGATTGAATAAGCTCCGGCAGGAACGCCTATAAATACATAGCGACCCAGTGTATCAGTATAGGCAGTTGCCATAATCGTATCCTGGCTAACCCAGACTTTTGCGTTTACTAAAGTCATTTTTGCAGTATCTGTCACCATTCCTTCTATTCTTCCGGCTGTGGAGGTATTCGTTGCCCTTATGCATGGCTTGAAAATAAATCCGTTAATTCCTGCTCTGTGAGCCATGTTACCCCTCATCACAAATGACCTGCCAAGATCAAAATCAAGTAAAAGTTCGGAAGTCAAACCTCCTCCGACTCTCAGCGAGGGGCTTATGAATATCTTGATGCCTGTCTGTTTTCCGCTTGGAACTTTTACTCTGTATTCAGCGGCCTGGTCTTTAATTTTAAGTCCGGCTTCTTCAACATATAGACGAATAAGGTCATAATTTCCCTGGGGCAAATCCAGGTTTAAGAGTTCCTGGGTGACACCATTTCTCAGGTTCAACAGATTGACTGTTACTGTGTCATCCGAAAGTAATACAAAAGGATTGCCATCATTCTGGCCGGTTTTTCTTATTTCAACTTTAGTAATAGTTACCGTTGCAGATTCAACAAAACTGATGTTAAATGGGTCATCGGTGACTTTAACTACCAGTCTTCCCGGACCTTCAATAGTTTTGGTGCAGCCTGAGAATAAAAAGGCTGCTGTCAAAAGGGTGAAAAATATTTTCTTCATATGATTAAAGTTTTATTGTTATGGATCAAAATTAGAAACTGTAGATGAAGGTTTCATGAAGTTTCAGGGAAAATGAAAGTAAAAGTTGTTCCCTTATCAACTTCAGAGGTTACATTTACTTCTATTTTGTGAAAATCGGCAATTGACCTCATAATTGCAAGACCGATCCCGGTACCGTTTTCACTGTTTTCTGTTCTTGTCCTGAATCGTGAAAACAGAGTACTCATCTGAGTTTCAGTCATTCCTTTACCTGTATCAGATATTATCACCAAATATCTGCGGTCATTTCTGAGAACACTTTTAATAACCACCTTTCCATCGGGTAAAGTGTTTTTAACGGCATTATTTAGGACATTGAAGAACATTGAAAAAATTAAGGATCTGTTGGCTTCCTTGATCTGAATATCCTTTTGGTATACTTCCTGTAAAATAATTCCGGTATCTTCAGCTATCGGGCTTATCTCGTTTACTGTTTCACGCAAAACCTCTTCGACAGAGAAAGATTCCTCCCGCAGGTATTGATGGCTTTCAATACGGGCGATAAACAATAATGAGTTTACAAGACTCTGAAGCCTGTTAAGGGTTTTAAGAGACTCTTCGATCTTTATGGATATGTCAGGTTCAATATCTTCTCTTAACAGAATGTTTTCGAGTTTGCTTCTTAATACAGAGACAGGAGTCAGTAATTCGTGGGAAATATTTACCGTTATCTCTTTTTCTTTCTGAAAAAGCTCATCAATATCTTCCATAAGTTCCCTCAGGGCATTATCGAGCTGATAAAAATCGGATGTTGTAGTTTTGACCGGGATCTTATCAAAATGAGAGGGATCGGAGATCCCACGGAGCTTCCTTGTGATCTTATCAAGTGGCAGCAACAGGTACCGGGTATACTGGAAGTCTGTCAGTAGGGTTATTATGATTATAAACCCCAAAAAAACCAGAATAACTTTAGTTGTATTCTTTCTGGCCTGAAGAATACTGGTGAGACTTTTACCAATTTCAAGCAGATACATCTGTCCGTCTACTTTGAAGGTATAATTAATTACCCGGTACCCGATTACCTCATCCTCAATCAACCTGTGTGTGACTTCTATGTAATTTAAATCTTCATCAAGGTTAACTCTTTCAAGGCTTATAAATTCGTCTTTCAGTATATTGAAACTTCCAAAAGTATTGGAGGAATCTGATGTTATAAAGGGCTCGATTCCCACTCTGGAAATAATATTAATTACCTGTTCCCTTTTTTCGATAAGTTCATTATCAGCCTGGCGTAAGTTAATTCTTTCAATAATTTCAGGCATAAATATCAGGAAAAGCGCCGTGAACAGCAGCTTCGAAAAGAGGTTAAACAATGTAAGTTTTACTTTAAGTTTTATCATACCCTGATTTAAAACCTATTAATGACCGGCACTAACCCTGTATCCGACTCCCCTGACAGTTTCAAGCCATGGAGAAGGGGCATGGACATTAAGCTTCTTTCTTAAATTTTTAATATGAACGTCAATGAAGTTACTGTCGTACTGATCATCCAGGATATTCCCCCAGATATGTTCGTAAAGCTGATATCGTGTCAATACCTTATTTTTGTTCAGAACCATGTATTGGAGAAGGTCATATTCTTTCTTTGTGAGATCAACCTCATTCATATTACAAAACAGTTTTCGCTGTTCTATCTGCATTATAAAATCTCCAAGAAGAATATCCGGATCGTCGATATTAAACTTCCTCCTGGCTACCGCGTTTATTCTTGAAAGAAGTTCGATCAATGCAAATGGTTTTGCCAGGTAGTCATCAGCTCCAAGATCCAGCCCCTTCACTTTATCTTCCACGGCACCCCTGGCAGTGATGATGATAAACGATGTGGTTACATTATTTTCCCTTGCTTCTTTAATCAGGTCCAATCCGTTATAATCAGGCAGTCCGAGATCAAGCAGTACAAAATCATACAGGTTAACTGCAATTTTCTCCGAAGCCTCCAATCCTGTAAAAGCAAGTTCACAAAGAAAATTTTCTTTTTTGAGAAAGGATGCTATTTCTGTGGCAAGAGCTTTTTCGTCTTCTACTATCAATACGTTCATTATTTCTAAGTTAAATGTTAAATAAGTTAAAAAATTCTGAAAGTTCCGCTAAGAAGAAATATAAAACCTTTTGATAACGGGAATTCAGTATTTTTATAAACAGGAAAAACATAGCTGGCCTCCGCTTCTATAGTAATCCTGTCAAAGTTTAAATCAACCGGAAGTCCGAAGTCTGTTTCCATAATTCCGAATGTTTTTGAAGAGGTTGTATTTGATGCCCCCCTATGATTTTTTTTCCAATTACGATATGGCGGTGAGATCCTTACTGAACTGCCTGTATTAGTCTCCTCTTTTATTAATGTCCCCAATAGCAGGTTCACATAAGGATCAAAGGAGATATAAGCTTTTTTCATAAAGAATGCCGGAGTCTTGAAGTACCTTGAGTTTTTTATCTGAAGATAACCGCTGGTTTCCCCTGATAATAATCCGTCAACTGACAACTTTGAATAGATCAGTCTCCAGTCGATACCCAGTGTCAGATCCCCATATGTGAAATTGCTGAACAGAGTATCAGCAAGGGAGGGAGCAACCTGGTACCGGTAAATACCTGATGATAAATCAAGCCATGAATTAAATACATGATTGTAATTAAGTGAACCTGTATAAAAGGCAAAGTAAGGATTTTTTTCGGAAAGGTGAATTGTTGAAACCGTTGCAAAAAACTCGTAATTAAATCCATATATTATGGATGTATAGCTGAAAGGCTGGTTCCCTGAAATTGTCGATCCGAAATAGATCATGTTACTTCCCGATCCGATCCCTGTAAATAACGAATGATGGGAACCATCCGGGCCAGGGTTTGAAGAAGTATCAGCATCTGGCAGCAAATTTAATGTATCTGCATGTGACAAAACATTCAGGGGAATCAAAAATATCAGAATGCTGCAAAATTTCAATCCGGAAATTGACTTAACAATATTCATCAGATCAGAATTAGATTTACCTGCCCCCATACCTGAAAGCCCCGCCCGGTATTCCCATCCCTCTGGGAATACCTGACCCGGATGGTCTGACAATGTCGGGGGGACGAGCACTTCTGGCTCTATTCATTTCGGGGCGTGCTCCATTTACCTGTTTTATTGGCATAGGCTCGGGGAAGTTCTGAATATTCCTCTTTTGTTTACTGAATCCTTTTGCCTCCTGGTCAACCCGAGTTGCTCCGGATTTCGTTTTATTCTGTTTCATCCGGAGTGAATCCGCAGTAAGATATACTGTCTGGGAAATACAGATATTTTCTGTCAAAATCAGAAGAAATACGAATAAGAATATTTTTACTGTTTTATACATAGCCTTTTCAGAAAGTATTCATTTCAGATTAATTCTTAACCTTAGCTTTCAAATATTTAATGTTATCTGGTCTCAAGCCAGGTATAATGGACAAAATTAAAATATTAAAATGAAGAACAGATGAACAAAAAACCTTAAATGGCCGTTTGCCCTATCTTAACCTCAGACTGAAATTTAATGACATGAAAATAGAAGATCCCTTATTTGTCGGATAATTCTTCTTTTACAAAATTCCGTAAGTTCTCTTCTGTTTTTAATACCATTTCAGGACTTATGGACTGGTAATTTATTTCAACAGAGTAATATCCCTCTTCTTTTTTGGTAATTTGAATCTTTAGATTGTCTCCCGGCACAATCCATGGTATTTCAAGCATCCGTCTCTGAAGCTTATTTTGAATTATTTCTGTAGGATATTCCGACGAGACATTGAGTCTGAGAACCTGTCCCACCCATTTCCCGTTGTCTGAAGGTTTGTTGACATTCTTATTGCTCAGAAGAGTGTAAGGTATTTTAACAGATTCCCCCTCACTGGTTACAATTTGAATTGAACGGAAACCCAGCTTCTTTATTGTACCTGATACTTCATGAGTTTTGATCCTTTGGCCCGGTTCAAAGAGGTTGTCTGCTTTCAGGATTATTCCGGAAACAAAATCACGCAGCAGGTACCATCCAATTACGGTAACCAGCAATATAATCATACTACCTGTTAGCAGGGGATAAAACTCTTTATAAGAGAACAACTGATCTGATGCCCAGAAGGCAAATGAAGACCATAGGATAAATTCGGCCAGGGGGTAAATCCTCAGAAACAGCTTTCTCATTTTTCTCTGGCTGGAGAGCACATTCAAAATCCAGGAAAGAGCCCGGAGGGAAATATAAAGAATAAGCGCAAGCGAAAGGATTTTAAAATATATCATAGTAATTCAAGGGTTTTTAGTTTTTTAACCAGATGAATTTCCAATGCAGGATTTAAGGAATATATATCAGGAAATTTTTCTATAAGGATTCCTCTCCGGAGCATTATGCGTACACTCTTTTCAGTACTTTCGAAATCCTTTTGAAGGATCTCTGAAAGGCTTTTCACTGAGAAACGACGATGCATGATAAACTGGAGGATAAAAATAATTTCATCCTGGGGAAGTTTATCAGGAAACGGGATCTCCTTATTTAAAGGGTTTTCCAGATAAATCGTTTTTCCCGAGATCTTTCTGATGCCTGCCAGCCATAGGTTTATGGCATATCCGGGGTTTCCTGTTGATAAATTGAAGATACGGTTAAAAAGACGGGCAAACTCCCGGTTTGTCATTTCATCTTCATCCTTTTTATTTAAAATAAATTTCATCCCCGTTGCCTGATGCCGGATCATAATCAGGTCTTTCAATTCCCGGGCATCAAAGGGTTGACAGAATACCAGTCCGATAGCCCAGCTTATAATTGAAGTCAGTTGATTAATGATTTTAAGGGAAGACTGGTTTACATTGATGATAAATAATGTTTTATGTCCGTACTGACGTATCAGAGAGATGATTTTTTCAACAACCTGTGTACCGGATTGTTTCCTTTCCCACCAGAGTTCCAGGTCGTTGATAATAATTACGCTTTCAGGCGGAAGATCCTCCAGGGAAGTCTTCAGACTACCATTTCCGTTCAGGCTTTTCAGCAGAGTTTGTTCAAAAAGGGTGGCATCAGCTATACTTTCCAATGGAGCCCTTATGTTGAATATGTTTTGCTTTTCAAAGTGAAGGTTTGCAAGATGCTTGCTTAAGCTGGACTTTCCGGAACTTCTTTCCCCACTTATAATAAGGGCTCCTGAAGTGCCGCTTAAAAAAAGTCTGATCGCTCTTGAGCCTTGTTCAGTTTCATCCTCCATCCCAATCCAGAAATCTTCACCGATGCTGGAACTGCCTGAGAATAAATTGGAATAATAAAAAGGCAATTGCTGCAGGATGGTTTTATCGGGCGATATCTTTTCAATTATACGGTTAAAAGAGTCAGCCGGGTAAAGCAGTGCTTTCTCACGGGATTGTTCGATTCGGGTAGCCCATAATAACCCGTCACTTTGACTGTACAGGAGCTTCACATATTGATTAATTACATTATCTCTTACCGAATCTGTTAGTTTCTGTAAACTCCTGGAAAACCTTCGTTTGTCTGTTTCCCGGATTTTTTCCTTCAGCGTTGTTGATGTTTTGATTATTATAGCAGAGGATAATGGATCAAAAGCATTTTTCACTCCGGTATCCAGAGTGTGTCTGAGCTGTTCGGAAAGATCCTTCAGGTTAAGTTCTTCAGTTTTAATATTTTTTAATAAGTTCTCTGTTAAAATTTTAAATTGTTCCTCTGATTTCTTGTTTTCGGCTTCACCGTTAATGTTGTTTTCCAGATTTTCAAGGTTGAAGTTGGCGAGTTTTATTAAATCCTTTATGGCTGTAATAGAGAAAGACAATTGTTGTCCTATTTTCAACGACTGCTTTTTAATCTGATCGCATAGTTCATTACTTATATAAAAATCAGCTGTTTTACGAACTGAAACGATAAACTCTGTTATATTCTCCAGCGTCTCAATCCGGATATTTTCCGGTAGTATATCTCCTGCTATCTCAATATTTTCCGGTAGTTCCTCCACAGCTTTATTGATATCTTTAATCAGGACTTCAAAAATTTCTTCCAGTTGAGGTATGGGGACAAATTTTTGATTGAAGGTCCTTTCCTGATGATTTCCCGTATCTCTCATTTTCCGGATTGAGTTTACCTGTTCTTCAAAGACCTTCAGCTTTTCAAGGATATTAACTTCTATTAATATTTCAATATCCTGGTATGCTTTTTCAATTTTAGAAATTAAACGGTTTTTCAGGGAGAGATAGATGAAATCAAGGTAAGTTTTGTTAACCTGACTGACCGTAAATCTGAACCACAAATCCGGAAATTCTGAGAGCAGATTTTCAAGTATCAGAATTTTTTTATCAAATGATTTAAACCTCCGGCTAAGGAAGTTGGCCCGCGGACTTTCAATTATCTTGCTGAAGCTTTCGAGATCGTTTCTGAGTTCATTGAGCATTTTATGGCCCTGACTGTAAATAAAATTCCGGTTATAAAATTGCAGTTTCTTAACTATTGAAGATATTTTTTCCTGTTCAGAAAATAATTCATTGTATGTTAATTTCCCGGATCGTGTTTTTTCAATAATTTCATCTTCACCGGTCAGAAGGTCCCTTATCTCAGCGAAGGTTGTTAAGCTTTGTTCAGTAAATTTATCATAAAATTGTCTGAAGTATTCCAGTATTTTGTAGTATATATAATACCTTCCTGCTGGTTGGACATTTATATTATATCCTGTTTTTTTGCCGGATATACTTAGCCAGAGAAGTATTCCGGTCTTCTTTAATAATTTGATGAAATTCCCGGGTTTAAAGTGGCGGTAATCTTCTTTCCCGAACATCAGCCTTATATGTTTCGGAAGAGAATTGACTGCAATGGCTGTTTCGGAAATAAACCGGCTGATCCCTTTTTGAAGGATTTCATGCTCAGATTTCAGATAACTATCCCGGTATTCTGCCAGATTTTCCTGAGCATGGTATGAAAAGTCATTAAGAATTTTTAAATATTCCCCCTTTATTTCCTGCTGAATTCCGGGCTCCTCAGCTCTTATCAGTTTTTCCAGAGTTTTTTCCGTAAGTCTTGATAATTGATTCTGGAAATTATTCCGGTTTTCCTCAATTGTAAAAAAAGTGTCATCGAACAGTACATTTGTATTTTTCTCTAACAGTTGTGCCAGATTATAAACCTCATTGAAAATAATATCAATTTTGGAAATCTGAAGCTCCCCCAAAATTGATACAACTGGTTTTTCACCCTGGCTGTCGGCCGGTTTCTCCCTGTCATTTACAGGTGATCCTTTAATCACATTTATTTCCTCAAATCCTGAGGATGCATCTATTAAAAGGCATGTTTTAAGATTACCTGTGACTTCATTAACTTTGTTTATAACAGTTTCAGCCTTATCTTTATTATAATCCGGGATTTCCAGAATTGTCAGATCAGAATTGTACGACTCAGCCCGGATAATATCTTTCTCAGGCAATATTTCAAGGTTATTTATTACTTTCACACTTGCCCTGATACGGTAATTATCAATAATCTGACCAATTATGGCATAATATTTATCAGTATTTTTATTTTCAGGATTAATTGCAAGGATTCTGACCTCTGCATTCCTCCATTGGGGTGTAACAGTTATAAAACGTATAAGGTGCAGGGCAAATGTAAGATTTCGGCCTTTACCACTCCACCAGAAGTCAATTTTATTGTAATCTCCGAAACCGTTTTCTTTATTATAGCTTAAAAATGTAAGACTATAATCCAGCTTATGCAGGGTAAAAAGAAGTTCTTCCAATTTGACAGAATCATGGGGGTTTTTAGCCCATCCCATGAGTACAGTATTAGGTTCAAAACCTGAAAACCCATAAACTTTGCTGATCATTTCAATTCCTTCATATATATTTCTGCAGGCATATTTTCTGGTAATAATATTTGTATGCTCACCGAAATTATCGACACTTACCATTGCAGTTTTATCGAACAGCAGATTTTCTTCAGGAGTTTCAACAAGCTCAAAGTTAGTGAAGATGCCAAGTTTCCCAACAAGGGCTTTCCCTATTTCAAGAAGATGAGGTCTTTGTCTGGGCCCGCCGCTGAACAGGATTACATTTGGCCTCCAGTTACGGCTATTGATCTGACTTTTGGTAAGTTTAAGCAATCCCGTTTTGACCAGAGATAACCATATGCTGGATCTTGTATCCCCGGTATGCAGTGTAAGTTCTTTATTCTTAAGGTAAAAGAATAATGCCATTAATACAAGAGAGGCAAGACCTAATGCAAGGATATCCAACTGTATCATTACAATAATACATGCAAGTGCTCCTGTGATGCTTACTATACGTGGAATTTTGAAAGAGGGCATAAAATCGCTGCTGGCCCAACTCTCAACGCTGTATGTTATGTTGAGGAATCCATAAGTTATTATAAAGAAGATAGTGACTATTCGTGCAATGACATTTAGTTCTCCTATCAGAATGCCTGCCTGTGCAATTAAAAAAGTGAGAAGGAGTGCATGACGTGGTTCATTTGAAGGGCCAAAACCTTTACTGAAAAAAAAAGGAGCTATTCTGTCTTTAGCGACTGCCTGCATGATACGCGGGGCCGCAAGAATGCTTCCAAGTGCAGATGAAAGGGTAGCTCCAAGAATACCTGCAATTACCAGCTGAGGGACCAGGGATATTTTAAAAAGAACTTTAGGGTCATTAATCAGCAAATCCCTGTTTACCGTGTATGAGAAAAATACTGCCAGGCCAATATATGTAATCAGTCCTACCAGAATGGCCGAAATAGTTCCGAATGGGATGCCCTTCCGCGGGTCTTTAAGATCACCCGACATTGATACTCCGGCTTCAAAGCCGGTAACGGCCGGAAAGAAAATAGCAAAAAGTGTTATCCAGGGCAATGATCCTGATATAGATTTAAATTGGGGAAGGGCGGGAGTATATTCATGCTTGCCTAAAAACACCGATGTCAGCGAAAGTATCATAGCTGCAAGGATAAAGAATTGTGTTTTTATGGTCAGGGAAGTGCTTATAAATGTCAGGATGGTGACAAGAAGAAGTATTATTGATCCGGCAATTCGTATTGTTGTCAGATTTACTTCAAATCCAAAGTATTCCAGGAATACTTCAGCAAAACCAATAAGATACAAGCTCACACTGAATGATAATCCGACAAAAAGTGCCAGGCCCAGTGTCCCTCCGATAGGCAGCCCCAGACTTCGTGAAATAATATAATAGGTACCTCCGGTTTCAACCTTTTTATCTGTTGCAATGGATGAAACACTAAGCCCGGTGCATATGGAAATTATATGCGCCACGAAAATGATGCCCAAAGTGGCATAAAGGCCCGCCTGTCCAACAATCCAGGGCAACCGGAGATACATTATAACTCCCAGCAGAGTAAGAATGGAAGGTGTGAAAACCCCGCCGAATGTACCAAATTTCTTTGCTTTAGCCATTGGTTAAGTTATTTTTGACCACTAATTTAAGAAAAGCATGGTTACTATCCAAACTACCGCATTGATAAACACATAAAGGTTATTGAAGATTCATCCTGTTGGCAGATCCGGCTTTTGTAATTTTTCAGCTTACAGGATCCAAATCTATGTGTTCACCGGTAAAAATGTCTCCTGTTTTAAATTTTGCAGGACGTGAAAGTCAGACAAATTTGCAGAATTCTTGGATTTATATTTTATATGGAACCCAAAATTTCGGATAAGGATATCCATAGTTGTCTGTGTTTTAAAAACATATGGTATTGTTACCAGATTCTGTTTTAAAAACATGTGGGTTTCATAATAAGTATTTTTAACTTTACTACAGATAATAAAGTCTTCAGTCATTATTGAAATGATACTTAAAGATTCAAATCGTAAGTTCTCAGTTAATGAAAGGATAAGAAGTTTCAGATATGCATTTTCAGGATTGATCAAACTTTTCCGGGAAGAACATAATGTATTAATTCATCTGGGGATCTTGATTATAGTGATAATATCCGGGGTATATTTCAGAATTTCAAAAAGTGACTGGATTGCAATCGCTATTGTTTCAGGTATGGTATTTGCCAGTGAATGTTTTAATACTGCAATTGAATACCTGTCCGATTTTGTATCCCCCGGATTTAATGAAAAAATAAAAATTGTTAAAGATGTTGCAGCTGCAGGAGTATTGATTTCTGTGATCAGTTCAATAGCAGTTGGATTGTATATATTTTCCCCGGAATTGATAAAGCTCTTTAAATAAATCCTTTTACTTCTTAAACTATGTGCAGGCCGGTTGCAGTTTTTATACTATTAGTTGGATCGCGTATTTGTGCAGGACAATACGATTCAGTAATAACCGGAAGTGATAATTATTGCGGGATGAAGGTCTCCTATAACTCCTCCCTTATTTATCCGGGGATCAGCACCGGAGTGGAATTACTAATAAAAACCAGGGAGGTTGGCATCATTAAAGACAAGGCGCAAATAAATCGCATAGTCAGGAATCAACTTTTAACATTAAATTTAAACTGGTATCATCATCCTGGTTTTCATGATAATATTTATCTTACAGCTGAATGGGTCAGAAGGAAGGTGAGACATAACGGTTTCTGTTCAGAGTTTTCAATTGGTCCCGGGTACAGCAGAACCTTTCTTGGGGGAACAACTTACCGGGTTTCGGATGAGGGTACGGTTTCAATTAAGAAACTTGCCGGATACAGTTATGTACTGGCAACTACGGGGATAGGCATCGGCTACGATTTACATGACAGGGTCAGATTCCCGTTATCAGCATATGCCAGGATGAATCTGATTTCAATGTTTCCCTATAACAGCACAATTTATTTCCGTCCCGTAATGGAGCTGGGAGTAAGATTTCCGGTAACCCATACCCCTGAAATCAAACCGGTAACAGAGTCTTATATCTCTGGAAAATGAAACTTAAAATTCTTTTAATATCAATATTAATACTGGCAGGATGTCAGAAAGAAAAAACTACTTTCGATAGACTTGCTTCTGATACATTCTATATTGAAAATGCGGGAGCCTCAATGCGTGTCCTTGTTGAAGGAAATACTGCCAGCGGGATCTTTATTTTATTTGTACATGGAGGACCGGGAGCCGGTGCATTTATTTATAATACGGATTATATCAGTGAAAGCATTGAAAATAAATACGCTGTAATATACTGGGATCAAAGAAATTCAGGAGCATCACAGGGTAATTGCAATGGCAGTAATCTTACACTTGAACAGATAACAGATGATCTTAAAAAGGTCATTTATGTTATGAAAGACAGATATGGACAGGATATAGAGCTATTCCTTATGTCACATAGTTTTGGTGGTCTTGTTGCATCGGATTTCCTCACAGCAGGGGAAAATCAGCAATTGTTCAAAGGTTATATTAATATTGACGGGAGCCATAATTATCCTTTGAATAATATCCTGACCCGTGATATGCTCCTGTCCACAGGAAAGCATGAGGTGGCTAAAAACAACCATATTGCTGAGTGGAATGAAATTCTAGATTACTGCAATTCGTTAACTGCGAACATTAACTTTGATGAGTCGAATAAACTTATAAAATATGCCATTCAGGCAGAAAACTATATTGCAGGAATAAAAAAAATAAAACCCATCCCGCTTGTGCTTGGCAATTCAGTAATTGACCATTATCCTTTAACTTCCATGTTAGTGAATCTGCTCTTTTCTGAAAATGCCGATATAAATAAAGAGATAGCAAACCGGGAATTTTCATCATATTTAAACAGGATTACTATTCCCGTGCTTTTATTGTACGGGAAGTATGACTTTACATGCCCTCCGGAATTAGGGAATGATTTTTATTCAAGGGTAGGGTCAACCGAAAGGAGAATGATAATTTCTCCTGTGAGTGGTCATAACCTTATGGTACAGGACAAGGAACTTTTTTCAGGAGAAGTGGACGCTTTTATCGAGAAATTCAGGTGATCATTTTGAAATAAACCATTCGGGATTGCCGGGTGTTTTAAGTTATATGACTCATTAAAAATGGAGGATGAATTATGTTGCAAAAACTTATACTTCTGTCAATATTCGGAATTGCAATGGCACATTTCGAAGGAGTGGTGGTTGTTTACCTGCGAAAAGTACTGGGGATGCTGGATTCCGAATCGAATAAAGATTCACTGAAAAAGTTTACTAAAAGATATTTAAATATTGAAATGACCCGTGAGGTTGCCACAATAGTAATGCTTCTGGTACTGGCTTTTGTTGTGGGATCAACATGGATTGAAAAAGGGATCTTTTTTCTCTGGACATTTGCTTTCTGGGACCTGTTCTATTATTTGTCATTATATATCCTTATCAAATGGCCACCCAAGCTTACAACAATTGATGTATTGTTTCTGATACCCAAACCGTGGATAGCACCTGTATGGTTTCCGATTGGCATATCGGCAATTACCATAATAATTATTTCAGGTCTGTATCTTTTAAAGATTATATAATGTATTGAACTTTTAATTATTGGATAATTTTTGAGGTTTGCGAATATTTGCCTGATTGATTGCTTAATTTTGAATTTGCTAACAGGAAATTTTAATGAGGGAAATTTAAAATAAATAAAATGAAAAAAATGTTTTTTATGGTCAGTCTGTTTATTGTCTTTGGCCCGACAACCTTGTTAAGAGGGCAAAATACCGGCTACAAGATTGAGAACAAAATTAAATTACCAGGCATGGGAGGATGGGATTACCTGAGTATAGATAATTCTTACAACAGAATTTTTATTTCGCATTCTACTGTAGTTCTGGTTGTTGATTTAAAGACAGGTAACCTTGCCGCAACAATAGAAGAAACTCCCGGCGTTCATGGCATAGCTATTGCTTCCGGTCTGAACAAGGCATATATCAGTGTCGGACGTTCAGCTTCTGTTAAGGTTGTCAATCTTAATACACTTGCTGTTATAAACAATATAACCGGAACAGGTCAAAATCCGGACGCTATTATGTACGATGCGTTCACAAAAAGGGTTCTGACATTTAATGGAGGATCGGCTGATGCAACGGTAATTGATGCTCTTACAGATAAGATTATTGCCACAATTGCGCTTGAAGGTAAGCCGGAGTTTGCGGTTACTGATGGCAAGGGTAAAATCTACGTCAATATTGAGGACAAAAGCCTGATTACAGTTATTGATGCAAAGACCATGAAGGTGGAAAGATCGTGGCCAATCGCTCCGGGGGAGGAAGCCACTGGTCTTGCTCTCGATAATGCAACCCATCGATTGTTTTCGGTCTGCAATAATAAACTTATGGTAATAGCTGATGCGTTGGATGGCCATATAGTTGCTTCATTACCAATTGGCGAAGGATGTGACGGAGTAAAATTTGATCCGGGTTTAAAACGTGCCTACAGCTCTAATGGAGATGGGACGATGACTGTTGTTCAGGAATTGGATAAGGATAATTTTAAAGTTCTTGAGAATTTCCCTACTATGCCAGGTGCAAGGACTCTTACTGTAGATATGAGGACACATCATATTTATATGCCAACAGCCGAATACGAACCGGCACCCGCTGCAACAGCTGAAAATCAAAGACCAAGACGAATTATGAAACCTGATTCATTTACTCTGCTGGATATTGTGCCTTTAAAATAAATATGACTGTTTTTAATAGCTATGTTTCATAGTACTGATGAAGGTTCATTAAGTAAAATACAAATTGCCTTTCGTTCCCTTAGGTACCGGAATTACCGGCTATTCTTCAGTGGACAGGGAGTTTCACTTATCGGTACATGGATGCAGAGAATAGCATTGCCATGGCTTGTTTACCATATGACAGGATCGACACTGCTTCTTGGAGTGGTAAGTTTTGCAGGTCAGATACCGACATTTCTGCTTTCCCCGGTAACCGGAGTACTGACAGACAGGTGGAGCAGATACCATGTCCTTCTGATTACACAATTTGTCTCAATGTTGCAGGCTTTTGTACTGGCATGGCTTTGCCTTTCAGGTTTAATCCAGATATGGCACATAATTGTTTTGAGTATTGGTCTTGGTTGCGTTAATGCTTTCGATGTACCTTCACGGCAATCATTTGTTATTGATATGGTGGGGAAGAAAGAGGACCTTGGCAATGCAATAGCCCTCAATTCCCTTATGTTCAATGGTGCAAGGCTCGTCGGACCTTCTGTGGCGGGGATTATGCTCGCATCTACAAGTGAAGGGATATGTTTTCTAATGAATGCTGTAAGTTATCTCTTTGTAATTGCCTCTTTGCTTATGATGAAACTAAACATGAATGCAGTCAGAAAGAAGAAGTCTGATATATTGAAAGAGCTCAAAGAGGGTTTCAGTTATGCTTTTGGTTTTCCTCCGATAAAGCACCTTCTTATATTGCTGGGAATCGTAAGTCTGACAGGTATGTCATATTCAGTCCTTATGCCTGTTTTTGCAAAAGAAATATTGCACGGAGATTCTCATACCTACGGGTTTCTCATGGGCGCTACGGGCTGCGGGGCTCTTCTAGGAGCCCTGTTCCTCGCTTCCCGTGAGTCAGTTCTGAAGCTTGGAAGAATTATTCCTGGAGCATCCATACTTTTTGGTGCCGGACTGATTGTTTTATCTTTTACAAGAATTTTCTTCTTATCAATGATAATGATGATGTTTATAGGTCTTGGAATGATGCTTCAGACAGCTTCCAGCAATACTATTTTACAAACAATCACAGAGGATGATAAACGTGGAAGGGTTATGAGTTTTTACGCTATGGCAGTTATGGGCACTGCTCCTTTTGGAAGTTTGTTGGCCGGAGCACTGGCAAAGGTTATTGGTACTCCTCTGACAATTTTTGCAGGAGGGCTGGCCACGATTACAGGTGCTCTGTTTTTTTTAATGAGACTGCCTGAAATGAAAATATTAGTTCACCCTATTTATGTAAAAATGGGAGTTATCCCTGAGGTTGCAAAAGGTATTCAGGAAGCATCAGAACCCGATATTCACTAATCCCTGATTCCCGTAAAAACCGGAGCAGTACATTAATATGGATAGAGGCATGCTCCGGATATGTGATCCGGGATGAAGTAATATATATTGCATGAGATCTTTCGTATAAGATTATAAGAAGATTATCTTTCCAACCATATCTATCCTTCCAAAAAAAATATAATTTTGGAAACAGAAGACTTTATGTAAATAACCTTAAATTCAGAGAATGAAGAATAGAAGAAAAAAAAATTTGATACTTCCGGTGGTTATTCTTGGCCTGCAATTTCTATTTCAGTCAATTTCAGGAGCGGATTCAGATCCCAGGTATATAAACATAGATGTTAAAGAGACCGCGGGATTGGATATAACCCGGCCTGTTTCAGGGGGAGTCCCTCTTTTCAGAGGGTTTGCTCAGGAGGGGAGCAAGTTTGTGCTTCTCGATGGTAACAACGGTCCGGTACCCTGCCAGACAGAAATATTAAACAGGTGGGATGATGGCAGTATAAAGTGGTTGTTGGTTGATTTCCAGGCAAAACCTACGGTAAACGGGACAAAACATTTCAGGTTGACAAAAGCCATTAACAAAAAAAACCCTGAACATTCTCAACCTGTAAAATCTTCAAAGCGTGATATTTTATCAGTCGGTTCCGGCCAGGTTAATATTTCTGTTGTTCCGGGGTCTCTTTTGAGGATATCTAAAAGATTTGATGTTAAATTTGTTCTTACCAACAGGAAAGGAGAACGTTGTGAAGGTGTTATGGAGTCCGGAATAGTTGAGACCGAGGGTAAATTACGTTCAACAATATTAATTAAAGGGTCATTCCGTACACCTGAAGGAGTAAGGGAGACAGATTTCAGGTTAAGGGCATCTGTATTTGCCGGCTTATCACAGATCTATCTTGAGCCCCAGATCCTTGTTAACAGGGATCACGATATTATTCAGTATATCAATGATCTCAGTCTTGAATTTACTCCCGTAGGCAGCTTAATTTCAGCCTCAATCGGGGGATCCCCCGGATGGAATAGTGCAAAAGCTCCTATTTCTCCAGCCAGGTTGTTGCAGGTTGACGATGAAAACTATAGATTCGAGGGAGCTGCCGGTTCTGGTACCAAAGCTCCGGGATGGATAGAGGTGAACGACGGGAAAGGCACCATGGCCGTGACTATTCAGGATTTCTGGCAACAATGGCCTAAAAGTCTTGAGGTAGGTACAAAATCAGTAAGACTGGGCCTTTTACCTCATTTCAAAGAGGGTGAATTTTTCCACATGGGTCCGTGGTATAAGCATGATTACCTGTTCGAAGGTAATTCATACAGGTTGCGTGAGGGGCAGGTGCGCCGATGGCAGGTATGGATTGACCTTTCGGGAAATGGGGAAGTATTGACGCAATCGGTCAATAAAAAATTAATACCTGTGGCAGATCCGGCACAGGCTATAGCAACCGGAGAGTGGGGCTATGTTGCTCCTGCCGGGAGTCTGGGGATGGATGAATATGATAAGTGGGCTGATAATCTGTTTGAAGGTTATTGCCGTTCAATTCGTGAACAGCGTGATTATGGAGCAATGAACTGGGGAGACTGGTGGGGTGAGCGAAATTGTAACTGGGGAAATCATGAATACGATACTCCATTGCACATTCTTACTCAATATGCCAGAACAGGTGATCCAAAATATTTTTACGTGGCAGAACAGGCTGCAAGACATTTTAGTGAAGTTGATGTTGTCCATTTTGTGAATCCTGAACTTAATGAATATTTCTCCAGGTGGGAATCAGAAGCTTATCCCTCGAGACCGGGTATGGTTCATGAACATAGCATAGGGCATGTAGGAGGGTTCCATCCGGTGGAAAAAATAAAACAACTTTATATTGATTTGAATGTTGGTAATTCCAAAAACCCTTATCTGTGTCTTGATCCCTTTAACCTTGGACATATCTTTACACTGGGGATGGCACATTATTATCTCTTGTCAGGCGATCCGTGGATTAAAGAGACAGTCGAACAGATCGGGGATAATCTGATGAAACTTACCGAAGATGGAAAGTTTTCATTTAAAGGCCGGAGTCATGTGGGGCGCGAAAGTGGCTGGACATTGCTTGCACTTGCAGGAGTTTATAAGATAAGTCCCTCTGAGAGGTGTCTGAAGGCTATGAAATATATCGTTGATCAGGTGCTGGAAGAGCAAAATCCCAATTGCGGCGGGTGGTTGTACAAACTGGGATGGGGTCATTGTAATTGTGTTACTATAAACCATGTGGGAGAAGCGGGATTTATCTCTTCAATCAGGCTTAACGGACTAAGCTATTACTACCGGCTGACCGGAGACGATCGTATTCCAAACGCCGTAAAACGTGGCGTCAATTATCTGAATAACGATACTTGGATAGACCAGCTGAGTGACTGGAGATACACATCCTGTCCGGCCACAGGACCTACCGGTCAGCAGGGAGTAACAATCATGTCACTTGTCAACAGTATCAGCCTGACCGGTGACACTGAGCAATTGAGGATACTGAGAAAAGCATGGGATACCAAATTCTCCAGGCTTTTAGAAGTTCCCAAAACAAGACCGGGAACAGGGAAATCTTACTCAAATATAATGTATGGTTCGCCGGAGGCCATGAACCTGTTTGTAAACGGGGTAAACATTAAATAATTGAAATGGAACGATCTGATTATTCATGAGTTTGCAGCATGGTCACCGGTTAAGGCTGTTTTGTCTCTGCGTAATCCTTCGAAATTTAATAAGATTTTTGAAGTAAGCGTTGCCAGAGTACTTGAACTGCCGGGAAATGAGAGTGATGATTACATTTTCTTTAATGCCGTAAAAGCCGGGGCTGATAAAACGAACCAACCCCTCGCCAGAGGCAAATCGTTCCGGATCACAATGCAGTCATACGAAGTGAAGGTTTTCAATGCTGTACCAAACCCTTAAATCCAATTAAGAGACTTTCTGCTCTAAATCGGCGCAGAAGAAGATGGCACAGCAAAATGGATGATACATAAAGTTTTGTTATATAACAATATGGTTACATACCAGACACTTTGAAATTATATGTTCCTGACCCTGTTGAGAGGGTCAGGAGGGTTCCATTGAGTACAGCATTGGTAATTCCAGGATTACCCGGTACAAATGCTCCGTCCTGCCAGACTTTTTTCCCCTTTTCTGATACTTTCACATCCCTGCCATTTATAAGGTTTATACTGACGGTGGCATCGCTGTTAGGAGGAATAACCACTCTCAATTGAAATAAGTCAGATTCGTTATGCCATTCAGATTCAATTTTCCCTGCAGCTGTCAGCAGAGAAGCTTCAACGAAGGATAATCCTTCCGGAACATACGGTTGAATATGAATATGTTTATAACCTGTGGAAGTTATTTCATCTGAAGGTGCACGAATGCCGGCCAGATATTTATAAAAAAATTCATCTACGGATCCAAACATCTGATGATTATGGGAATTTTTTCCGTTCCATTCTTCCCATAAGGTGGTTGCTCCATTCTTAAGCCAGAACCCATAACCTGGATACGTTGTACTGGTTGCCACAGTATATGCAAGGTCATTCCGGTCATTATGACCCATCACATACCAGAGATGCTTGGTACCAATTATTCCGGTGTTTAAATGTCCTTTATGCTTGTTCATTATATCGTCAATAACCGTCCGGAAAACCTGTTCTTGATGGCCTTCCGGTACAATCTCACCTGCCAGAGCCAATAATTGGTAAGTTTGATAGGTAGTATCGGTCCCATAAAGATTTGTTTCCGGGTTGAAAAATTTCTTATTCAATTCAGTTTTGATGGTATCTGCAAGTCCCTGGTATCTGATGGCATCTTCATTCTTACCAAGAATTGTCGCGATACGCGAAAAGAGTGAAACATCCAGGTAATAGTAATATGTATTAACCATAGGATGATTAGGGCCATCAGATTGTCCGGGAGCACACCATTCTCCAAGGGAAAACCAGTAAGTTCCGAAATCATTTATAATATAGGATTCCTCCGGGTTTGTATCAGTTCCGGCCAGGTTGTGCAGATATTCAATATACCGTTTTATAGTAGCATAGTGTTCTTCGAGGATCCTGGTGTCATTGTAATACTGATACATCCACACTGGAATAAGTACGTAAGCACTTCCCCATGCAATACCTCCGCCGTGACCTCCAATAAGTGTGGGGGCTGTATTTGGGATCCGGCCGTTTTCTTCCTGAGCATCGCGCATATCATTTAACCATTTGGTATAAAATGCAGCCATTTGAAAGTCATGGATTGAGGCTTCTGCAATAATCTCGCCATCGCCGGTATAGGCACCTTTCTCCCTGTGCGGACAATCAGATGGATAACCCTGTGTATTCCCCATCTGCGACCATACTGTTGCCCTGTGGATCCGGTTAAGGAGAGAGTCGGATGTAAAAAATTTGCCATTGAATTCAAGCGCTGAACGCACCACCCGACCTTCAATCTCAAGTGATTCAGGATTCTTATTATTATCAGCGGCAACTTCTATGTAGCGGCATCCTGTATAAAAGAAGCGGGGTTCATAGATTTCAGTTTCATTACTTCTGATGGTATAGTCAGTCCAGACCAGAGAGTGATATCTCTGTTTTATGCTCAGTTGGTCTTCCTCCTGAAGTGGTCTGGGAAAGAGAGAATCATTTAATGTCTCAGCTCCCCTGATCCTTATTGTAACACCTTCAGATCCTTTTATTCTCATCAGCCACCATCCGGCATAATTCTGTCCCATATCAAACAGATAGACACCCGGATGAGGATTTGTTTTTGCAACCGGTTTAATAGTTTCAGTAACCTTTATCGGAGGCATTAGCTGAGATTGCAGTATTCCCCCGGGGCCATCCGTTATCCTTGTCTGTATCCATCCTGATGCATCAAAGCCGGCTGATGACCAGCCCTTTTTTTCCAGACGGGCATCATAATCTTCACCTCCGTAAACATTATTAAAAGTGATCGGGCTGGCCGATGAAACCCATTTATCATCCGTTATTATACTTTCCCGGGTGCCATCAGCGTAAGTTATATTCAGTTGCATTATTAAACAGGGATACCCCAGGATTGCACCATTGCTCTGCCAGCTGTAACGGTTACTGACCTGCTTCATGTGGTATGCGCCGTTTCCCAGCCATGCTCCGGCGACATTCAATCCTTTTTTCAACTGACCGGTCACATCGAAGGTACTGTAAAGGACACGTACTGGATAATTCGTTATTGCAGGATCCAGAACGTGGTCACCTACCTTTTCCCCGTTAAGATAAAATTCAAAATATCCTAAACCTGAGACATATGCATAAGCAGTTTCTATTTGTTTGTCAATTTTAAATTCTTTTCTGAAGAGTGGAGATTCAAGTGATGTGTCAGCAGAGTTGATCCATTTTGCTTTCCACTCTTCGGGTTTAAAGAGCCCTGTATGGAAAATGGCAGGCTCACTCCATTGACTTTGTTCCCCATCCTGATCCCAAACACTCACACTCCAGTAATATGTCTTGTCGCTGACAAGAGGGGCACCCTCACAGGCAATATTTATTAACTTGTCTGAGGAGACTTTTTTTGAATCCCATATATTGCCGGTGCCATTTCTCAGATCCTCTTTTTTGTCTGCTACTAGAATCCGGTATGCCGACTGGTAAATTCCGCGACGGTCACCTGAAAGATGCCACGAGAACCTGGGTTGAGCTATATCTATACCCAAAGGGTTTTCGAGATACTCACATCTTAAATCTGTAACTTTTAAATTCTGTCTGTTGCTGCAACTGACCAGCATACCTGTTAATAAGTAAAGTAAAGCTGAACTTGAAATCAATGACCGGATATTAGTTTTCATATATTCTGAAATTTTGAATTTTCATTAAACAAATATTTAATAATAATATCACCCGAAAATAAAGACTTCCACAATGATGAGAGTTTATTAATTTATCATAGGCCGGTTGAAAATCAACTTATTTTAATGTATGATTCCGGATAATCAGATAATAATAAAATAATGTTCACTGCTGAAGTGAAATAAAGGTAGGTTTTTATTTTCAAACAAGATACCGGATGTCTTACAAATTTGTAGTGATAGCCTTGACAATTTAAGGGATTCCTTGCAGGGAAAAGGAGATAAGATCAATTGTTAACTTTTTTGATAAGGATGTCCCGCGCATCCTGTTTTATAATGAGATATTCTTATAAATTTGGGCAAAAAATTTAACTGACACCTCACAACCCCATCAGGAATATAACAATTGTACCTTTCTTAAAAAACCAATGCCATATGGCAATCACATTAAGAAATATCAGAAGAGACGATAATAAGGAAATTGCAGATCTGATCCGTTCCGTATTTATTGAATTCAAAATTGACCGACCCGGCACTGTTTATTCTGATCCGACCACTGATAATCTGTTTGAACTGTTCAGAACCCCTGGCTCAGTATACTGGATTGCAGAAGAGGAGGGAAAGATCATCGGGGGTTGTGGGATTTTTCCGACACCGGGACTGCCCGAGGGATGTGCCGAGCTTGTAAAATTTTATCTGCTTGCCGAACGTAGAGGAAAAGGTACAGGGTGGCAACTCCTTGAAAAAAGCATTGAATCAGCAAGAAAAATGAGATACAGGCAACTATACCTGGAATCTTTTCCCGAACTGAGCAGGGCAATCGGATTATACGAAAGAGCAGAATTCAGGTTCATTCCGGCTGCAATGGGTAATTCAGGTCATTTCAGCTGTACTATCTGGATGCTGAAAGATCTTTGATGTATTGTAGAAAATCCTGTATTCCTTATTATCCCATTCCCATATTTGCACCCTATCTTATTTCACCACTTATTGTTTTAGGAAGTGTTGTTACAAATTCAGGTATCCCAGGGTGTTTATACGGGATTGGTACTTTATTAGCATGCTCCTTAAATTCACAGGCAAGTACGCCGGAAGAGGATTTGACCACCGTACAGATTACCCGTGAACTTTTGCCGGTTGAACAGTCGTGTAAGATATCTTATGGTGAACACTTTAACCATCGTGGGTAAATTAAATTTGCAGTATTTGTGGTTTTTAATGAACTTTGAGATCAATGATCATTTTTCATAAATAATAATGTTTAATGAAAAGTTTAAGTAAAATATGCATTATATTATTTCTGCTTGCATCTGGAATATCAATTCAGGCACAGACTAGTAACCCTGTCACTAACCAGGCAAGCCAGCAGCAGAAAGCATCATCAGACACAAGGAAATCCTCATGGACCATCGGCTTCTATTCGGGACCATCACCCTTTGAGCTTTCATCCCCGGAAGGAGTAAAAAATCCGGTAATTACAGCAGCGATTGTCAGTGACCTGGATGTGGACATTGTTGCCCATCCCTTTATGGTCGTCACCGATTCATTGTATTATGTATTTTTCACGGCAAAGGATGGAAAAACAGACAAGGGAGGTATAGGATTGGCAGAAAGCAGTAACGGGGTTGACTGGAAATACCGGCAGATTGTTCTGCTGGAGCCCTTTGTGACTTCCTATCCCTATGTTTTCAGGTGGCAGAATAGTTATTACATGATACCCGAAAATCATACTGAGAAATCCATCCGCCTGTATAAAGCAGTGGATTTTCCGGTTAAGTGGGAATACCAGGGAGATTTGCTTTCGGGAGAAACATTCATCAGTACTACAGTAGTGAGGTTTAAAGACATGTGGTGGATGTTTACCGCACGAAGCGGAAATGACAACCTCCGTCTTTTTTATGCAAGAAATTTGAAAGGACCATGGACAGAACATCCCCTGAGCCCTATTGTTAAAAAAGACCTGAATATTGCGAGACCTGGCGGACGGCCCTTCGTAATGGATGGTAGCCTCTACCGGCTTGGGCAGGATTGTGAACCTACTTATGGGAACCAGGTTCATGCATTTATAATTAAAGATATCAGTACAACGGCCTACTCTGAAAAAATGATTGATACCCCCATTGTAAAAGCTACTTCAAACGGATGGAATGCTGAAGCAATGCATAATGTCGACGCTCAGCAAACAGGCAGGCGGAAATGGGAAGCCGTGGTTGATGCCCTTGGGTATTAAATTCTTATATCATAAGCGGATCACATATTTAAGATAACTGACAGGTTTTAAGTTATTGACATGGATCTTCATGCCTGTTACAGGACCCCCGGATGGTGACATCTCCAATTTTGATTTAAAATTTACCCGTCTTATTCAACATTTTGTTGAATGTATTGTTATTCAAAAAAATATTTGGTGTAAAATCATTTAAATCATTAATGTTATGGAACGATTACATGCCAGAAAGAATTTGTATTTATTGCCCGTTATCCTGCTGTTATTATTTTCATGCAGTAAACATGATGGACTAAATCCGGGATTAAACCCCGCCGCGGACAGTATTAACAGAGTTATTGGTCAATTGCCAGCCTGGAAGGCAGACAGTGTTAAACAAAGGGACCCTATCAGGAAAAATGATGTAATGGTGGCGGGGGGGCCAACTCCCTTCATGTGCCAGACTTATGAAAAGAATCTTGTGAGAACTTTTCAGGATATCACATCCGTGGAAACCAATTTCGGGGTTATCTGGCCGGGAGCCCTTATTCAGGGCAAAACATTGAAAGGTGGAGAATTGAATACCATCAATGTGAAAAGGGCACCGGTAACCATTCAGATAAATATTCCCCTCACTGAAAGTTCCAGACAGGTGGATGTGCCTAATAGTGTGACTGTGCAGCAGGCTATTTCAGATTTCCAGATAGCAGCCGGTAATATGCCGGAAGGTTCTCAATCAGGAGCAGGATTGATGAATTTCTCAGTGGAAGAAGCTGCTTCTTTTGAGCAGTCGATGCTGGCAATGGGGATCAGCGGAGGATTTACAGATCCGGAATCGCAGGTAGGATTGGATGCCAGCGCGAATGTAAGTGTTGAAAGGTCCTATAACGAACACACGGTTATAGCAAAATTTATTCAGCAAATGTTCACCGTCAGACTGGCTGATGATCTGTTGCCCGAACCGGTTGATTTTTTTGCGACGGATGTAAGCGCTGACGATATAAAAGGGTTGGAAACCAAAGGAGAAATGGGTGCGGATAATATTCCGCTTTACATTGAATCAGTGACTTATGGAAGAATCCTCCTTTTCACACTGAAGTCTACCAATGTTTCATCCGGATCTGCACTTTCAACTGCACTTCAGGCATCAATTGGTGACTACGTCAATGGTGGGGTTACATTGAGCGATGACCAGAAACAGATACTTGAAAGCAGTACAGCCACGGTATTTTCAGCCGGAGGAACCAAAGATGCAGCCAATGCCGCAGTAGCATCCCTTAACTGGAGTGAGTTTTTTAAAGCAGCACCGGCTTCTACAGCCGTACCTATTTCATTTGTAGCCAAAACCCTGAATGGCAAAAAAATAGTAAAACTGGTGGACAGCGTAGATTATGTGCAGAGGGATAACTGTCAGGGACCTAGTTCATATGATGTAACAGTTACATGGCCAAATAATGATTATACGGGTCTTTGCATTGGGGGTGCATGTCCTAATCAGGTATGGGTTAAACCGTTGGCATCATCAAGTACTCTGCTGACTCTGCTGAATGGCTATACATATAAAATGCATTTTACTCCTGCTGACCTGGCAACTCAGACCGGGAGGCAGTTTAGCATTACATCAAGTGTTGAATTGTTGTTAGTGCCGGGTGGTGCTTTTGTAACAAAAACGAAAACTACTACTTATGATGTCACAACTTTGAATAACGGAAACACTCCTGTACAGCATGAACTCCAAAATTATGCGGGAAGCGTGACTTTGCACTTAAATATACATAAGGTCACCAACTATTGACAAGAAAGATTATATAAATCGTTTCTTTACAACGGGATGGGATCCTGGTTTTTGGTCAAGATTACTATACGGGGCAATGGTTTAAAGATTAAAATACTTTTACTTTGACTTTTAAATAATATTAATCATCCGGATTTATGAAAACTATTCTGATTCTACTTATTTCAGCTGTTACTGTCTGGGAGCCATCAAACTGCCAAAGGGCGGGCATTAATGCCGTTTCGGCAAAGCAAGAAATTAAGAAGACAATTTTTGTGTATGGAGCAGGACCGGATACCATCCTGGTAAAGTATATAATCAGCCTTACCCACAAACAAAATCCAAAAATTTGCTTTATTCCTACCGCATCGGCGGAAAGTGAAGCTTCTATAATCAGTTGGTATACACTTTGTGCGGGGCTGCCGGTGAGGCCGTATGTTCTGAGAACATTTATAAACTCAGTCAGGGTGAAAAAATCGTTTGAAGAGGTACTATTGGGTTATGATGCAATAATTGTTGGTGGCGGTAATACGCTGAATATGCTTGCAATCTGGAAGGCACAGGGTATAGATCTTGCATTAAAAAAAGCTTATGACAAAGGAATTGTCCTTGCAGGAGGCAGTGCAGGTTCACTATGCTGGTTTACCGGGGGGTATACCGACTCACGGCCTAAAGAACTGACATTGATGAAGTGTCTGGGGTTCCTTGACTACAGTCACTCTCCGCATTACCATGGTGAGCCTGACAGGAGACCATTATACCTGCAGGCAATTTCAGACCATAAGTTAGGACCCGGCTATGCATGCGACGATAAGGCAGGACTGCTGTTTATTAATGGAAAGATGGCAATTTCCGTTTCGGAAAATCCGGATAATAATAATTATTATGTATCTGTAAAAGGTGGAAAATTAATTGAGGAAAAAATTATTTCCGAAATAATAAAGTAAATAAAGTGCCCTCTGTCCTTATTTTTATTGATTGATATCAATTGACATCAGTTAATATCCTGATATGCCATTAACACAAGTAAATAATAGGGAGGATCGTTTAATTGAGGTCCTGACTTCTGACGATTAGGGCGGTCATTGTAGAAGTGCTGCATTAAGGAAAACAGGAAAAGTGGTTCTGATGTGCAGCAGAATAAGGCATCCGTTTTATGAACGATCAGGCAGGTAGTACTCTGTTACTTTATTTTTAATTGTGAGGCGATAAGCCACGAAGTGGCTAAATATGAATAACCCCCGGCGCAGCCTTGCAAGCCGGGGGTAAGATAACACTCTGTTTTATAGCCCTGAAAGGGCGCAATATAATTGGATCTCAACGTACTTATTGAATATATTAAGAATCAAGTTGAACATCGATTACTTATATCCCGCTCCTTCAGAGCTCATGTTATATGTGGCACCAACCCCCCGGCTTGCGAGGCTGTGTGCACAGCCTCTTGCGCCGGGGGTTATTCATATCTGGCTCTTTCAGAGCCTATACCCCATTCAATGACAGCACTTCTTGTTTTTGTTCATGAAATATATTGGTCTGAAAAGTCATCTCTATGACCATGCGAGCTTTCTTTATGAGAAGATCTGATTCCATATTATCTTTGGCACTCCCAATATGTTTATCAATCTTTGCCAGATACCCAATATATAGAAACACCTGAATTGCATTTACCCTCCATTTAGTCCATACCTTTCTGACTAACCCTTATATATAAGGTAAAAATAGGCGTTAGTGCGGTAAAAATCTAAATTTAAAATTTTATATTATTAATTTTCAATTACTTGAAAATTACAACCGCACTAAAATCAGAAAGTGTCAGAAGTCAGGAAATAATAGGGAGGATCGTTTAATTGAGGTCCTGACTTCTGACGATTAGGGCGGTCATTGTAGAAGTGCTGCATTAAGGAAAACAGGGAAGGTGGTTAAGATGTGCAGCAGAATAATGCATCCGTTTTTGAACGATCAGGCAGGTAGTACTCTGTTACTTTATTTTTAATTGTGAGGCGATAAGCCACGAAGTGGCTAAATATGAATAACCCCCGGCGCAGCCTTGCAAGCCGGGGGTAAGATAACACTCTGTTTTATAGCCCTGAAAGGGCGCAATATAATTGGATCTCAACGTACTTATTGAATATATTAAGAATCAAGTTGAACATCGATTACTTATATCCCGCTCCTTCAGAGCTCATGTTATATGTGGCACCAACCCCCCGGCTTGCGAGGCTGTGTGCACAGCCTCTTGCGCCGGGGGTTATTCATATCTGGCTCTTTCAGAGCCTATACCCCATTCAATGACAGCACTTCTTGTTTTTGTTCATGAAATATATTGGTCTGAAAAGTCATCTCTATGACCATGCGAGCTTTCTTTATGAGAAGATCTGATTCCATATTATCTTTGGCACTCCCAATATGTTTATCAATCTTTGCCAGATACCCAATATATAGAAACACCTGAATTGCATTTACCCTCCATTTAGTCCATACCTTTCTGACTAACCCTTATATATAAGGTAAAAATAGGCGTTAGTGCGGTAAAAATCTAAATTTAAAATTTTATATTATTAATTTTCAATTACTTGAAAATTACAACCGCACTAAAATCAGAAAGTGTCAGAAGTCAGGAAATAATAGGGAGGATCGTTTAATTGAGGTCCTGACTTCTGACGATTAGGGCGGTCATTGTAGAAGTGCTGCATTAAGGAAAACAGGGAAGGTGGTTAAGATGTGCAGCAGAATAATGCATCCGTTTTTGAACGATCAGGCAGGTAGTACTCTGTTACTTTATTTTTAAGTGTGAGGCTGAATAACCTGTTCAATGACATCACTTCTTGTTTTGGGTCAGGAAATATATCGGTCTGAAAAATCAGCTCTAAAACAAGGTGAGTTTTCTTTATGAGAAAATCTGATAACTCCCGGCGGGGGCGATTAATTATTGAGATATATTTGAAAAACATATCATAATGAGCATTTTGTTTCCGGGATACTAAATTTACAAATTAGTTATTGGTTTGACCTGTATTTGTTGTAAATTAGTTTTTTGGGACAACATAATGACAATACTTATCTTAAAATTAAAAAATGAAATCAAAACTTGATAAGACAATTCTTGATTCAATGAGTAAAAATCCCGGCAATTGGAAAGGAATTTTTTATTTCAATCGTAAAGACCCGAGATTAATCGTTCCCAAGTTAAATCCGTCAATGGGCTGGACTTTTAATTTTGCAAGTCCCTATCCCTATATTACAATAATCTGCATCATCTTAATTGCAGTCATTTCCAAATATTTTTCTTAATGACCTGTAATTTCAGACTTACAAATTATGCAGTTTTATGCGCCTTGTATAACCTGATTCGAGTAAGATCCCGGGGGAGAGGAAAAGTAAAAACAAATAAATTAACAACAAGTAAAATGAATCTTCTAAATTTTAAACCTGTCATACTGATATTGATCATTATTATGGCATCAGAATTAGTTATTGGTCAGAATAAAAAAGAGCCTGTCACGAAATTCGACGATACGCGAAAAGTCGCGTGGGATAGTGATTTTAAAGTGGCAGAGATCATTTCATCTGTCGATGGGTCGGTCCAGAAGGCTTATTACTCTGGAGCCCGGTCAGAGAATCCACGGCCTCTTGTTGTAAGTCTGCATACATGGAGCGGTAACTATACACAGGCAGATGACCTGGCAGAAATGTGCAGGGATAAAGATATCAACTACATCCATCCTGACTTCAGGGGGGAGAACTGGACAAAAGATGCATGCTGCAGCGATCTCGTCCTGAGTGACATCGATGATGCTATCTCGTATGCTATCAGGAATTCAAATGTCGATAAGGACAAAATATTCGTGATCGGGGTCAGCGGTGGAGGCTATGCCACACTGAGTGCATTCATGAGATCAAAGCACAATATTGCAAAATTTTCGGCATGGGCATCGATCACCGACCTGGTTGCCTGGTACAATGAGAGCAGGATAAGAGGTGCGAACTATGCAAAGAACATTCTTGACTGCACTTCGTCGGGTAATGAATTTGAATGAAGAAAATGCCAGGCAAAAATCACCTCTTTACTGGAAAACACCGGTTAAAAAGCTGACAAAATCAAAGCTGTTCATTTATGCCGGAATATACGACGGGATACAGGGAAGCGTTCCGATTACCCATTCAATAAACTTCTATAATAAAGTTCTGAACGATATGCAGGAAGGAGATACCTCCAGGTATATAACTCCATTTGAAAAGCTGAAGCTGCTCGAATACCGCAAACCGTTGGGTGATTTCGGAAGCATTTCAGGAAGGCAGATTTGTCTCAGAAAAGAATCCGGGAACGTGAAACTGGTGATTTTTGAAGGGAATCATGAAATGCTTACGGAATATGCATTTAGGGAGCTTTTGGCCCCCTAAGGGGTTTAAAACATTAGCTCCGGATTTTCCACCTGTCTTTCTCCTGACCGCCTGTTCACAAAGACAAATTATTTGCGGAAATAGCCATAAATGTATATATTTCAGTGTATTATCTATTGCCCCTGATTATGGAAAGAAATCTTTTACCTGAGCAGGATCTGTTTTCTGCAATGGAAGAGCTGGCAGATGCCCATAGGACAGACATATAAAAGCTCTATCATTCAGGAACATTAGTCTATCATTCATTTCAATTTGTATTCCCCGATTATCTTATCTAATTACAACTGAAAAGAGATTTTCCGTAATGTCCAACATGATTTCGGATATATATTCTTAAGTTGTCTAACTTACTCATTCCGCAGGAGACAGAATAAAGTTATCCTGTCATTCAAACTTTAATCCTGTCAGTTTGTTTATGTTGATCAATAAGCACGTTATCCTTTTATTTTTCGCATTATATCTGAAGAATTTTGCTTGCCACCTAAGGATATAATAGCGTGAATATGCTTATGGTAGCCATTAATATGATCGATATAAATACCTTTCTGTCTTTGCATTTTCACTGATGTGTAAAATAATTTAATCTCTTATCTGGTCAACTTATAAATTAAGGATTGAACAAATTTTGAATAAACAAAAAACAACGAGCCGATAACACCAGGATCTTTTATATTTTTGCCTTACTTTAGGGGACAGGCTGTAATAAGGCTGCGTCTAATACACTATTAAGTTAGTGGCAAGCGTTAAAACAACATTGCAAAAAAACTATAATAGAAATGAAACAAGCATATATAGAAGAAAAAACGTTTGATAAAATTGACTTCAAAGATAAACCTCTGACAAATGGGGAGTATGAAAATTGCCGTTTTCTCTGTTGCGACTTTTCAAATAGTGACCTGTCTGACTGTAAGTTTACCGACTGTGAGTTTTCAGGATGTAATTTAAGTTTGGTTAAACTGACAAAGACCGTATTTCGAGACATAAAATTTAGGGAATGCAAAATGTTGGGACTGCATTTTGACGATTGTAACGAATTTGGACTTTCCTTCAGCTTTGAACATTGCATTTTAAATAAAATGAGTATCGGGAATCAATAATAAAAAGTTAGTACTAAAATAATATTAATTTTATAATGCTTATAATCAATTACATACATTTTATTCCAAATAACCCCCTTTCCCGTTTCCCCCAAGGGGGAAAAGCTTTGCTTTCAGCTCCTTCCCCCCTGGGGGAAGGTCGGGATGGGGGTATAAATAATAGAAATTAATAGTTTTATTCATGATTGCTGATAGTCACATTAAATAATTCTTCATTTTATAAGACAAAAATCAAAAATACATCTTTCAAAAATACTCAGTTGCAGGAAGCCGATTTTACAGAGTGCGACTTGACAAATTCACTGTTTGATAATTGCGACCTTGCCAGAACAACTTTTGACGCTACAATTATTGAAAAAGCAGATTTTCGCACTTCATACAACTATTCAATTGACCCGGAAATTAACCGGATTAAGAAAGCGAAATTTTCTATCCCTGGAATTTCCGGACTCTTAGATAAGTACGATTTAGAAATTGATAACATAAAATGAAAGTTTGATTTATGAAAACAATAAAAGTAACCGTTGAATCTGCTATCAACGCAGGCATAAAAGAAGTTTGGGAATACTACACAAACCCTGAACACATTACAAACTGGAACTTTGCTGACCCTTCCTGGCATTGCCCATATGCAGAAAATGACATGAAAGTAGGCGGTAAATATAAAGCAAGAATGGAGGCAAAAGACGGCAGCTTTGGGTTTGACTTTGAAGCAACTTATAATAAGATAGATAACGGGAAAAGTTTTATTTATACAATGCCTGACAATAGAGAAGTTTCGGTTGATTTCGATTCTTTGGGAGATAAAACAAACATAAAAGTAATCTTCGACCCTGAAAATGAGAATCCGATTGAAATTCAAAAAGCTGGTTGGCAGTCAATTCTTGACAATTTTAAAAAGTACGCTGAAACACATTAAATTTGTAATATTCGACCTTGCTATTGGTGAGACAATCAGGCCAGTGAATGATTAAGATGATGATGATGATGATAAAGGAGTATGGTTGCCTAATGAAAGCGCAGATAATTTTACAGAAGAGAAAAAAGGCAGGTGGTTTTTAAACCGGTACTTTATTGGTTACGTTAACTCATATGAATATATATAAAGTGATCGGGGGAGAAGAAAAATTGATATAATTTAAAGGAAAGGTCAACGGTAAAGCAGACGAGACATTATGGGTTAAAATAAGGCAGGTGAATAAATTTCACAGTATAGTAAATAAGTTGTTTGAAAACAATCTCCCAATATCACGGAATTTATGTAAATTGAACAAGATATGAATGATGTCAGCAAAAGGCATAATTTCAGAATTTTAAACAATGACTATAGTATTTTGCTTATGTAACTGACAAGGCTGTGCTCTGATAATCCGGGAAGGATTGGGAAGATGGGATGGGAATTGACGTAAAGTATATCCGAAGTCCTGTTGTTGATCTGTAATAAATGGTTATTGTTGATTATAAGGACACCCAGAGTTGTATAATAGCTGCCAAAAGCAATGGAACATCCCCACCTCAGGGCAACATTTAACCGGGTGTGCCCAATTGCAGGAAAACACCTGCGGGAATTAATTTTTCAGGGATTAGTAGAAATTAATAAAAATATAGGTGACCTCATTATATTTATCCTGAAGGATAGAGTTCATAGTTTAAAAGTAATTTTACTCTAAAAGGTTCCTTGGTATCCATACAAAACCATCTTTGTCAGAGGTAAGTATGGCTCTGATCTATTTATAAATCTCATAGCTCTCATCTTTACCATCGTAGAGATCGATATTGTATTTCCTGCATAGACTTATTAAAATGTCCATAACTCTGCGTATCACTCCCGCTCTTTCGTTAAACAGGGGTATGCTTTGATGCCCGGAATTTGGTAAAAAGAACCTTTATTTTTCCATCGGGAATGAAACGGAAGCCGAAATTTTCGTTTTTTATGACAATACCTGGCATTCTTACGTAATCCAGCGATGACCTCTTTGTATCCTCAAGCATTTGACCGTATTCATCATCTCTAAAAGAGATAAAATTATCACCAAGCAGGTGAATGCCCTCATGGGTTAAAGAATTGAAAACTCTTCCGAAAAACTAATTCGTGTTCCACTTTCAGTTTATCCACTGGCTTAATATTTAAATTTTATGCTTAATTTTAAGTTTGTGAATTAATCAGATTAAAACTAACCGTAATTGGTCCAAAAATAGGGTAGTAATTCACAATATTTATTATATTTATTATATTTATTATTATATTATGATAATTAAATAGTTACTTCCTCTGCAAGACATATGATTCAAATGAAGAGAGCTATCTTAAATTTTCTGTTTCTATTTGCATTATCAATGCTCCCCTCATGTATATTATTTAAAAGCTTAGACGAAAGCGCTGAAGATGCAGTCGTTCGCCTGGATAACAGGTATCATATTAATCTTGATTCGTTGGCACACGATCTGGCTGAGAATGCCACCATCGGCTTGATCGACGGACTCGCCGACGACTCCTCACAAATTAAACTGAACCAAGTATTTGGAGAACTACTTAAGAAATTCTCTGACAGTTTAAACATTATGCTACTAGAATCGCGGAACAGCCTATTAAACGAACAAACGGATTCCCTGCTTAAGCAACGAATTGAGAAACTAACCCTTGTCCTAAAAACCGAATTAGAAGAACTACTGGATGATCCCATGTCAACTGAAATAGATAAATTACTGAACAAACTAACGGACCATTTCACTAGTCAGGAAAGCATTGATAAATTTCGAGTGCTTAGAGACACTTTATTAGGAACAGAACTAAGGACATTAACCGATTCAATTGTCAGAAGTGCCATAAGAAATGCAATGGATGAGTTCTCAAGGAATTATGATTTAAAACTTAAAAATAAAGTTGATAATACAATAAGCGATGCCGAAGATATTAGCAATAAAACCATTGCCAATCTTAGGAAACTCATCTGGTTATTGGGACTTGTAGGTTTTGTCCTGATAGTAGTTGCAGGCTATTTTTACTTACAAGGAAAGAAAAATAAGGATACTTTAAAGGTTGTTACTTTTCAGATTGATAAAATAAAAGAACAAAAAATTTACGATGAGTTAGTGAGAAACATCAGGAAAAAGAGCACGGAACGAGGATTGGAGAAGCACCTGCAAATAATACTAAAAGAACAAGATCTTTATCAGCAACCGGAATGGTTAGATAAGAATCTGCAATTGCTTAATCTCTTTGCAAAATCCATTAATGAAACAAAGGATGATAACACAAAAGCCAGACTTATAGCAGAACTTAAAGAAAAAGCAAAAGAGATTGGATTGGATGATCGGTTAGATGAATTAGTCAAGACTTAATCTGTCAGTTAGGGATTAAATTAGAAGTGCGAATTTGAAAATATTATAACCAGATTTACGGCTTAACTCCAAATATTCTATTTTATTTATTTAACCTAACAGATTACCTATGAAAAGTTTGAGAATAATTTCATACATCTTTATAGGACTAGGTGTTTTACTCTTTTTGACCGCAATACTTTTTAAAATTCAACATTGGCCAAATATTTTTAACGGTTTAATTTCTGGACCAATAGTTACCGTTATTGGGGTCTTGACCTTTATCATAAGCCTAAAAAAGAGACAGGAGAAAAATATAAACGTACTATAAAGCCATGTCAGTTAACCGGGACTATCCCTTCTAATCAACCAGTACTGATCATCCAGATAAATTTTGATGCTAGTCATGACTCCTCTACAGGATTTTTTTGTAATACCGATAGGATATTTATCAGATGAGCAATATCAGGGTGCCATTTGATCGCAGTATTTTTTTTGTATTTCAGGCCATTAATCAATATGCAAAATGCCATAATTTAATTCTCATTAAATTTTTTACACCCGTATCATTTGCTTTGGGAGTACAGTTAACAGGATGTGTAAATACTGAAGACGCTCTGGAAATAAAGGGAATGGTTATAGATGAATCCACAAAATTGAAAATTCCCGGGAGAGAATTAATTGTTAAGGGATTAGTAGACATTAATAAAAATATAGTACCTATCGATGTTGGTCAATTCTCTACCGACAGCTCAGGGTGTTTCACATATTCGTTTATGAAAATCAAAGATGCCCGTTACTATAATTTCTGCCTTGTGGGGGATTCAGATTATGCTCCCATAACCAGGAAAATTGGCCTTTACGAACTTGAACAAGATACAAAATATCTGGTTTTCTTATTAAGCATATCTCATTGTACGGCCAACTCATCGCCTGCCTTAACTGCGTAGATTACTATGTAGTTTAATACGGTGGCCGGATGGCAGCACAAGGTAACACCAGCCCTGCAACCTTCGCTAAAATAGCCAACAGGGCTATTTTTAAACGCTTGTCCCCATTACCGGACCATTAGGTATAATTTCATGAACTCCTGCGTTAGAGAATTTACCAGTCAACTAACCATAACAGCAAAAGCAAGGACATAATACCAAGACAATTTAGACCCATTTTGCGCTATTCTTACATATATTAGTGCAAATGTGGTGCGAATCAGTCTAAACACAAAAGCCAACCATTAATAATCAAATGGTTGGCTTTTTAATTGTACCCGGAGCCGGGATCGAACCGGCACAGCATTGCTGCCACTGGTGTTTGAGACCAGCGCGTCTACCAATTCCGCCATCCGGGCAAAAAACAGACTCGCCCCTGCCATCCGGGCGGGTTAAATCATGCGGTAGAAATTATTAATTTCCATTATTTTATAAAGAACTTACCACTGCTGTCAGAGGGCACCAGATCAGGACCGCGAATTTAGAGATTTATTTTATTTTCTTTTCACAAATACCTCTTCATGCTTTATTTTATTTTTAATTTCTGCTCCAACCATTTTTCTGACTGCCTCCTCAATTCCTTCTGCATCGAATCCGCACTCCTTTAAGAGCTCCTCCCGGGTCCCGTGTTCAACAAAATAATCGGGTATCCCCAGTCGCCTGACATCTGCCCGGTATCCGTTATCGCTCATGAATTCTATGACGGCACTGCCGAATCCTCCTTTAAGTATCCCATCCTCCACGGTAATGATACGGTCGAATTTTTCAAAAACTGAAATAAGAGCATCGCTATCAAGAGGTGCCACAAACCTCATGTCCCAATGAGTGATGCCTATGTTTTCTTTTTTAAGTTTCTTAACTACCGACATGACATCATTACCAGGATGGCCAATACTTAATACCGCAATGTCATTTCCTTCACTAAGCTTTCTTGCCTTGCCGGGGATGATCTCCTCAAAAGGCCGTTTCCAGCTGGAGACCATACTGCAGCCCCTCGGATAGCGGATAGAGAAAGGTCCTCTGTATTTTTCAAGCTGGGCCGTATACATAAGGTTTCTCAACTCCACTGCATCCATTGGTGCACTGACAGTAATGTTTGGTATGCTCCTCATGAATGCCATATCGAAAAAGCCATGATGTGTAGCGCCGTCAGGACCAACAAGTCCTCCCCGGTCGAGGCAGAATACTACGTGAAGGTTCTGGAGGGCAACATCGTGAATGATCTGATCGTAAGCTCTCTGGATAAAGGAAGAGTATATATTACAGAATGGTATCATTCCCTGGGTTGCAAGACCTGCAGAAAAGGTAACAGCATGCTGTTCGGCAATGCCGACATCGAAAGTTTTCTCAGGCATCTCCTTCATCATATAGCCTAAAGAACTTCCTGTTGTCATTGCAGGGCTGATGGCTATTATTTTTTCATTTTTTTCCGCGAGTTCCAGTATAGATCTTCCGAATACCTCCTGGTAAGTTTCAGGAGAATCGCCCGTTGAAGTCTTATAGATCACTCCGGTATTTTTATCAAATTTCCCGGGAGCATGGAAAGTAGTCTGGTTCTCTTCAGCCTGTTTAAAGCCCTTCCCTTTTACAGTTAAGCAATGGAGCAATTTTGGTCCGGGTATCCGTTTAAGATCTTCCAGTACTTTAACAAGATGCAGTACATCATGCCCGTCTATGGGGCCGAAATACCTGAAATTCATTCCTTCAAAAAGGTTACTCCTGTCAAGGATAGTGCTTTTGAATCCGGATTCCAGCTGTGCCGCCAGAGTGCGGGCATCAGGACCAAGTTTCCCGAATATTCCAAGCATGTGCCACACCTTATCCTTGAATTTATTGTAGGTTTTGCTGGTTGTTATATCAAGGAGGTATTCTTTAAGTGCCCCGACATTAGGGTCAATTGCTATGTTATTATCGTTCAGGATGACCAGGATATCTGATTTTGTTGCACTGGCATTGTTAAGTCCCTCGAAAGCCTGCCCTGCTGTCATTGCTCCATCTCCGATAACAGCCACAATGTTTCGTTTCTCTCCCTTTTGCCGTGCGGCTACCGCCATTCCCAGTGCAGCCGAAATAGATGTGGATGAATGACCTGTACCAAATGAATCATATTCACTTTCATTCATTCTTGGAAAACCACTTATTCCCTTTAGTTTTCTGTTGGAAGGAAAGCTGTCTCTTCTTCCTGTAAGTATTTTATGTCCGTAGGCCTGATGACCGACATCCCATATAATCTTATCAAAAGGGGTGTTGAAAACAAAATGGAGTGCAACTGTCAGTTCTACCACACCAAGACTTGCTCCAAAGTGACCCGGATTATTGCTTACAACATCAATAATGAATTGCCGGAGTTCCGAACTAACCTGAACCAGGTCAGTTAAATCCAGTTTCCTGAGATCTTCAGGGGTTGAAATTTTGTAAAGTAAACTCTCCTCTGGTTTCATCGGGAAAGAAGTAAATATTCGATCCGCAAATATAACAATTATTATTCCCGGTTGATTGCGGTTGCTTCACCGGGATTTTCTTATTTTTACAGTGCCAATTATCCTTCATTATACAATAATCAGGAATATAAAGTTGTTTTAACATAAAATATAGAGAGATCATGAATAAAGCGGTTATTTTCATTTTTTCAGCTGTGGTATTAACTATTTCATTTATTTCTTGTGTATCAGGAAAAAAATATAAGGCTCTTCAGGATACCAGCAGACAATTCATGAATGAGAGAGATGCGTTTAAGACAGATAACATTGGACTTGAAATGACCAACAGGGAACTTGAGGCAAAAATCGCATCAATCGGGAAAGAGATCGCAACAGTTAAGCAGGATATATCAGTTGCCCAGAGTGAACGCGACAAAGCAGTTGAGGATTACAATAAGATCTCTGCAAAGTATGACGAACTTCAAAATGCACAGGAGGCTTTGATAAGGGGTAATGTAAAAGAGACACAAAAGCTTCTTACGGAATTGCAGGCAGCACAGGAAAATCTCCAGAAGAAAGAAGATCTCCTGCGTCAGCTTGAACAAAACCTTGATATGAAAAAAGCATCTCTGGATGAACTTACTTTTGAGCTTGATAAGAGGAATGCCAGGATGTTGGAACTTGAAAATATACTGGACGGACAGAAAAAAATCGTTCAGGATCTTAAAAGCAAGGTATCAGAAGCCCTTCTTGGATTTGAAAATAACGGACTTACCGTTACCATGAAAAACGGAAAGGTGTATGTCTCACTGGATGAAAAACTTCTGTTTAAAACAGCCAGCTGGGATATTGATGCCAATGGGAGAAACGCGCTGAAGAAACTGGCGGGCGTTCTGGAACGCAACCCGGATATTCAGGTTACTATTGAGGGTCATACTGACAATGTTCCCTATAATCCCGGAAGCGGTCAGCTCAAGGATAACTGGGATCTGAGCGTTAAACGTGCAACTACTGTTGTGAGGGAACTTATTCAGGGATCAAAGATCGATCCAAAGCGTTTAACGGCATCCGGAAGGAGTGAATACCTGCCAGTGGATGCCCGTAATACGGCAGACGCCCGGCAGAAAAACCGGAGAACAGAAATAGTTCTTACCCCCGATCTTACGGAATTATACAGGCTGATTGATAAATATTAACCGTTACTCGGAAAATTCCTGTAAGCGGACTTTCATATTCTTCAAAGCCTGCTGCAGGTTTTCTTCGGGTTTAAGAAAGTCCTGATTTCCCCAGAATTCCGAGTCATAGGTGGTAACAGTTTTGGAGAATATTGAATGAACCGGTGCAACATCCTCTCTTTCAAATCTCGTTACATTCTTGATATTCATGCCGGTAACAGCCAGTTCGAAAAAGACTTTGAACTGGCTGTGAAAGAGTTTTTTCTTTTGTTTTGAAGCGAACAGTAGATCCCCTCTTACATGGGATAAAAAATATCTGCCATTCACTTTGCGGTAACTTACTGAATATTTTACAGTCAGTGGCCATGTGTTGAAACCATGTGTAGGACTTGATATAAATGAGTTCTTTATTTTCTGGATATATTTAGGGTTAATTTCAAAATCAGCCTGAAGAATTGCGTAATCTTCTGTATTAATATAAATAGTTCCCCGGAACAACGGCTGTTCAATTCCCTCTTTCTGCTCAAATTCTATAGCATAAGCTGATTCCTCATCAAAAGATATAATATCAGTTATGTGGTAACTGTACTCCTTCATACTTTTAACAGTTATGAAATCAAATAAGTTTTTTGCGCCATCGAGTTCCAGACACGTGCTTAAACCGGCTTTCAGCCTGACAGCGAGAGTATCACTGCTGTTTATGTTCTCAATCTTCCTGCTTTTCAAAACTTTAATCTGATCGCCAAGAAGAGTTCCTGAATAAGAACTTTTATAGATCTGAAGAATTGCTTCCGAATAGCTTTGGAGTTCTGTTTTTTTTAAAACGCCCTCACGGTAGAAACCGGTAAGCAAAGCAGGAGTTTTTCCATAATTGTCCGGAATTGCTTTCAGTGTCTTATAAATGATCTCCTGAGGCACTTTACTTCGGATAATAATCTCGGGAATTGATATAAACTCCCGCTTCATGGTTATTGTAAAGTTGTTTCCAAGGGCCTGTATTACAGGTATTTCACGTCCAATATACCCAAGATATGAAACATGTAAAGTGTCATTAATACAGTCGGTTGTGATGTTTAATCCGAATTCGCCATTTTTATTTGAAATGGTCCCTTTTCCCTTGTGCATCAGGCCGATTGTTGCAAAGGATAATGGATCGGAAGTCTCATCATCAACGATAAGACCGGTTAGATACTTATCTTCCCATACTGTAACAGAGTCTGATTTGTTTACCGGTGAGCTTACCTTTGAAGAGATAATAATATACTTATCTATTACGGAATATACCAGGGAATCATTATGTAAAATGCTGTCAAGTATTAAACTTAACTTCGTGTTGGTGAAAGACAAGTCAGCTTTTTTATCAGGATCAATAATCCGGCTGTCATACGTAAAATTATATCCGGTTGCTTTACTGATAATGTCAAGAGCAATGCCAGTCCTTATAATACCTTTTCTGAAAGTAAACGTTGAATCGAGCAGGTTTTCCTGGCACTCTGCCCCCTGTGAAAGGATCAGAATAAAGAGCAATGCAACTGCCGGATGTTTGTTAAATATGATGACATTGTCCGACAACATCTTTAGTTTTGAAATTATTTTTTTGCAAGATGGTAAATATTGCCATCCTTTTTATAACTGAGATTAAAGGTAGTACAAATTATGCGGATTATTGTTTCATGTGGTTCTTTATTGAAAGTTGCGTCAATTGGTAAATTAAGTATATCAGGATCTGAAGTCACTATATCTATGTTGTACGTTCTCTTAAGATCACGGAATACAACACCCAGTTTCTGACGATTATAGACCAGCTTTCCGGTATTCCACGACATGTAATTTGGGTCAGTATTCAGCTTTTTCTCACTGTGTTTTGAATCGAGGGTTCCTATATATCCGGGGTCGAGAACAATGTTTTGTGACCCTGAGCTATCAGCGAGCATAACCTTGCCGGTTTTCACAAACACTTCAACTGAAGAATCATTATTTTTAGTAATAACATCGAATGAGGTCCCAATAACTTTAACTGTTGCTTTGCCTGTCTCAACTGTAAAAGGCTTTGACAAATCAGGGGTTATTTCGAAAAAAGCTTCCCCCGAGAGTGACACATGTCTGTCATATTTTTTATGACCTGATTTATAGATTAATTTGGTATTTCTGTTAAGGAATATAATACTTCCGTCAGGCAATTTTACCTGACGATTCATCTGATTGTTATCAGTTACAACCTTAATCTTTCCGGTAAATGCGCCACTGTTATTAAGATAGAAGAGAGCTACCCCCAGGCCTGTTATTATTAATACTGTGGCGGCAATTCTCAACAAGGGGCTTCTTATAAAGTTTTTTTTCCTGCGGGCTAAGACAGGCTCAGCTTTACTTTCACTAATTCTGCAGGAAACCTTATTCCAGGCTTTATCAACGTCAACTTCCATCTGGTTATTCATATCATGCAATTCTTTCCATTGTTTTACGGTATTATGACCATCATCGGTCATAAACCGGCTGAGGAGATCTTTATTTTCACTCTTTTCATCAGAAAGGAGCAAAGCTAGTTCTGTCCATTCATTATCAGTATATTCCTCTATTTTATCCATGGTTTCATTGTTCTGCCAGTGATTTTCTGAATTCTTTAAGGGCTCTTCCCATATTTGCCTCTACTGTTTTGACCGAGACTGATAGTTTTTTTGCGATTTCGGCATATTTCAGACCTTCAAACCTATTCATGCAAAAAATCCTTCCGCATCTTTCCGGTAACCGTTGGAGTATGTCTGCCACCCTGCTCTGGAGTTCCTTATGATTTAAAATATCAGTAGGAATTTCAGGACTTTCTGGTTGCCGGATACCCATCTCATGTACATGTCTCTCAATTACTTTCTTATGCCCGATCCAATGCAGGCACCTGTTATGAACAGCACGGAAAAGATAACCATTTAAAGAACTTTCAATTTTAATTTTTTTCCTTTCCTGCCACAGTTTGAAAAACAGATCCTGTACAATTTCCTCGGAGCTGTCATGGTCCTTGATCAGGATTTTTGCATAACGAACCAGTGGGGCATAGGAAGATTTGAAAAGAGATTCAAACTCGACTTTATCCCCCTGCGAGATCTTCCTTATTTTCTCAATATCCCCGTCCATTTAACGGACCATGTTAAATTATTTTTATTCCCTGTCGCGGAACTTTAATTTCCTGCTGAGCTTACGAATTGCTGATTCAATACTCTGGTCCGGTTCAATTACGTTATAATCACCCCAGAACTGCGGATCAGTAAATGCAGTCACTTTTTCAGAAAAAACATCATTTGATCTTATTTTGTCTCTTCCTGCAAATTTAATAACTTCCTGGTCAGTGCGGTCAGTTATAGCAATCTCCGACATTGTTGTATAATTAGTGTTAAATAGTTTTCTCTTCCAGTTAACTTTAAATCTGACCTCAGCTCTTGAGTAAGCAAAATACCATTTCCCGTCCTGTTTGCGATATTGGGTCCTGTAGGTAGCAACTTCCGGAGTAACTTCCATTCCAAGAGGTCTCTTCTTGATAAAGATAGACCTTGCCGCCTCTTTATCAGAGAGATTAAATCCAAACTCAGCCTCCGTAATGGCATATGAATCAGCTTCAATATAAAGATTTCCCATAAACAATGGTATTTCAGTTGACGGCTTCTGTATGAAACTTATTACATAATGAGGCTTATCATCTATTTCTATAACGCTGGTAAGAGAATAATCATAATATTTCATTGCTTCCCTTGTCAGAATTAATTCTGAATTTTTGGCAATGTCAAGTTCCAGGACACTGACCGGACCTCCCTGCAGTTTAAATAAAACAGTATCCATTTTTTCAACATCCGTGCTTTTCCTTCCTTTGTAGATACGGGCACCATCAAAACGTAAATCGCTGTTATAAGGAGCTTTGAAGATTTCTACAACAGCCTCACCTATTGAAACATATGTTCTGTTTTTACGTATTGTCTCACGGTAGAAAGCTGTCATGAGGTTTGGTACCGATTCATAATTTTTCCCGATCCTGTCTATTGCTTTCCCGACAATATCCTCAGCGTCCAGTGGCCTGATGACAATCTCCTTAATGGGAATGGGAGCCGGTTCCAGTGATATAATATTTTTGAAGCCATTATTTTTCAACTGACTTATCGGGATTGTTTTATTCTTATATCCCAGATAGGTTATTTGAACATTTTTAGAAATCTTAGGTTCAAAAATCTTCAACGTGAATTCTCCGTCAATGTTTGTAACAATTGCAACATTCGTTTCAACAACTGCGACAGAGGCAAAGACAAGTGGTGTTCCATTTTCAGCATCGACTATCTTACCTTTTAATGTAATATAATCCTGCTGATCATTTTCCCCGGGGCCCGAAGATTTTCCGGCATATGCCATCTGGATTGTAAGAGCCAGCAGCAATACTGTGGCAATGATTAAATGATTTTTAAGTGGGTTCATCTGCAGATAATTTAATTTTTCATGGTGATAATTTATAAAGTAAAAGATTACAATGTTTTTTCAAGACTCTTTTACGGTTTTTCAGTTTTTCAGTCTTATGACCCTTAAGTATATCAGTTACCCTACAATTACAGAATTTATTTTCTTATCTTACCCAATAATTTGAGTTCAGCGATGACATGGAAAATTATAAAACCACTGAATCTGCTTCTGGCGGGCTGCTCATACCTTAAGAGTATTTCTTCAGGAAACGCATCAGTTTCAGGGATGCCGGTATTACTGGGTGTTGAACTTACAAATAATTGTAACCTTCTGTGTCCCGAATGTTTATCGGGGTCGGGAGTTATGACAAGAAACAGGGGATTCATGGAAATTGACCTGTTCGAGAAACTTCTTGCCGAACTACGGCCATATCTCTGTAATATTAATCTCTATTTTCAGGGTGAATCGATGCTGCATCCGCATTTTTTTTCGTTTCTGAAAAGCGCTTTCAACCTGCATACGATTATTTCAACCAATGGGCACTTTTTATCTGAAGAAAATTCTGAAAAGCTTGTATTATCGGGATTGAATAAACTGATCGTGTCCCTTGACGGTATGGATCAGAAGACCTATTCCTCATACAGGAAAAATGGCAAAGTGGATAAAGTTATTAAAGGAATCAGAAATATTTCAGAGATAAAAAATAAATACAGATCAGCACTCCGGCTTGAAATACAGTTTCTTGTAAATAGCAATAATGAACATCAGATTCCCGATATCAGGCAGTTTGCAAATGAAGTAAATGCTTCCCTGAAATTGAAATCCATGCAGATTATTAATAGAGAGAGAATTGGAAACTGGTTACCTTTGGCAACAAAATTCAGAAGGTATGAAAAGAAGGAGGGGGAATACAGAATTAAAAACTCCATGCCCGATAAATGCATGAAGCCGTGGTTTCATACTGTTGTTACCTGGGATGGGAAAGTTGTACCATGCTGTTTCGACAAGGATGCACAGCATGTAATGGGAGACATTAAACAGGATTCATTCAGGGATATCTGGGATGGACCAAAATACAGGATTTTCAGGAGGAGTATCTTATCAGGACGTCAAATGATCGGGATTTGCAGAAACTGTACATCAGGCCTTAAAGGAGCCAGGTATTAAGCTCCTCATTATCCTGGTATATTTGATGCGGTAAAATAATTAACAATATGAAGATTTTAAAAACTATCCTTATTTCACTTGCTTCAATAATAGTTCTTGCTGTGATTATTGCTTTTGTCGTTATTACAGGTATTAAACGCGGGGCGGTTCCAAAATATAACGGAACAATGGAAATTGACGGGTTGACAAAAGAAGTCACGGTTTACAGGGATGAGAGAGGGATGCCGCATATTTATGCGGATAATGAGCCGGACCTGTATTTTGCAGTAGGTTTTGTGATGGGACAGGAGAGACTATGGCAGATGGATCTTATACGCCGTGCTACTACCGGCAGGCTTTCTGAAATCTTTGGGAAGGATTATGTGCAGACTGATCTTTTTCTGCGAAGTCTTGATATGACAACAAAATCCAAAATGGTATTGAGCACAGAGGACCCTGAAATTGTTTCAGTTCTCCAGGCCTATACCAAGGGCGTAAATGCATATATAAGGGAAGCCGGGAGAAAGCTTCCTCCTGAATTCAGAATATTGGGTTATAAGCCTGAACCCTGGAAAATGGAAGATATTGCTAATATAATAGGTTACATGGGATGGGATCTGGCATCAAGGAACCTGGCGGAAGATATTTTTAATTACAAGCTTGTGAAGAAGGTGGGTCAGGTAAAGGCTGGTGAATTAATTCCCGAAGGAAAAGAGGCCAACACACTTGTATTTCCGGATTTCAGCCTTGACGAGGGAAAATTAAAGGAGGCACTTATGTTCATTGCTTCCCTGGATAAGCTTAAACCGCTGGGAATAGAATCATTTTCAGGCAGTAATAACTGGGCTGTCAGCGGGAAGAAAACGCAGTCAGGAATGCCGGTTTTATCAAACGACATGCATTTAGGTCTCACTTCCCCTGGTATATGGATGCAGATACATGAAGTGGTTCCCGGGAAACTAAATGTAACCGGAGTTGCTGTCCCTGGTCAGCCATTGTTAATCGCCGGGCATAATGAAAGAATCGCCTGGGGTCTGACCAATCTTTCGGTTGACGATATCGATCTGTTTGCTGAAAAAATAAATCCTGAAAATGAAAATCAATATTTTTTCAATGGCGAGTGGAAAAATATGGTGGTAAGAAAAGAGATAATCAAGATAAAAGGTGGGAGTCAGGATACCCTCTTACTGCGGTTCACTCAACGGGGACCTATAATTTCCGGCTTCAGGGACGTGAAGGATGCAGCGTTGAGTATGCGATGGTCGGGATATGACCGGAGTGATGAAATAAAGGCGGTTTATTTGATTAACAGGGCAAAAGGATGGGATGATTTCAGATATGCCCTGACTGGTTTCAGGTCAATAAGTCAGAATTTCGCGTATGCGGATGTTGATGGCAATATAGGTTTAAATGCCGGAGGAGGTATTCCGGTCCGGAAAGGACCAGGCTACTTAATCAGAGATGGTGAGACTGATGAATATGACTGGAAGGGATTTGTCCCATTTGATCAGCTACCATACAGTTTTAATCCGGAAAACGGTTTTGTATCTTCAGCCAACAACAAGACCGTAGATAATAATTATCCATATTATATAAGTTCAGAATTTGCACTTCCTTACCGGATTAACAGGATCAGGAATATGCTTAATGAAAAAAAGGTGTTTGGTATTGATGATTTTAAAAGAATGATCCTGGATCAGCACTCAGATTACGCGGCTCTGCTGACGCCTTTTATTTTAAAACTGGGAAAGAGAAAAAATGAGTTAAGTGAGGCTGAATCGGCAGCTCTGGAGGTTTTTAATGACTGGGATTATGATATGAATGCAGATCTTGCTGCCCCATCTTTGTTTGAGTTTTTCAGGATCAGTTTAATAAAAAACCTTCTGGCTGATGACCTTGGAGACCTTTTTGATCAGATGCCTGATGCTTCAAAAGATTATTATATATATCGTCTGCTTAAAACAGGAAGCGATGACTGGGTAGATGATATCAATACTCCTGAGATCTGAGACATTTGACGATATTATGATAAAAAGCTTTAAGGATTGTGTAGCTTCCTTAACCGGGACTTATGGTCCCGACAAGGCAAAATGGGATTGGGGTAATATTCATAAAATTACCATGGAACATCCTCTTGGTTCGGTTAAGTTGCTTGACAGACTTTTCAGTTTCAATTCTGATACATATTCTGTAGGAGGAAGTAACCATACAGTATGCCCGTTTGCTTATGGACCAGGGTTCAAGGTCAATCGGGGAGCTTCTGAGAGGCATATTTTTAATACCGGTAACTGGGATGAATCACTAACCATAATCCCCACCGGAGCATCAGGAATTCCCGGCAGTGAATTTTATCTTTCACAGTTTAAAAACTATCTGGAAGGGAAGTTTTATAAAGATGCTTTTTCAGAAAAAGCGGTTAAGGCGTCAGCTAAATATACTTTGATCCTTAAACCGTCATGACGTCTTTCTCTTTAGTCGCCATGACCTTATCAATCCTGGTGTTGTATTCGTGAGTCATTTCCTGTACTTTATCCACTGCGTCCTTTTCCATGTCTTCCGGCAGGCCATCTTTGAGTAATTGCTTTAATTCATCATTGGCCCATTTCCTCGCGGTACGGACACTGATCTTAGCTGTCTCACCCTCATTGCGAACCTGTTTGACAAGCTGATGTCTCCTTTCTTCTGTCAGGGGTGGTATGTTTATCCTTATTACTTCTCCGTTATTTACCGGGGTAAGGCCGATATTTGCAGCCATAATGGCTTTATCTATGGGCCCCAGCATTGTTTTTTCCCAGGGTTGAATTAATATGGTTTTAGGATCAGGGGTATTTATATTCGATACCTGTGACAGAGGTGACATAACTCCATAGTAGTCAACGGCGACACCATCGAGGAGAGCAGGTGTTGCTCTGCCTGCCCGAAGCCGGGAAAGTTCAAGCTCGAGATGTTCAAGTGCTTTTGTCATCCTGTCTTTTGTCTCTTCTATAATAAGGTCTACTTCTTCGTTCATATTTTTAGTGTTAAAAGGGTTACTGTAAACTCTTTTCCTGTTAATTCGCTGTTACAGGAATAACAAAAATAATAAAATTGGCGGAATTGCAAATTTCTTTCAGTTGCAAATGAGAGTTCCTGTTTTTGTGCCTTTTACGAGCTTCATCAGATTTCCCGGGCTGTTCATATCAAAGACTATAATTGTCATATTATTATCCCTGCACATTGTGAATGCTGTTGAGTCCATCACTTTAAGGTTCCTTTCAATAACTTCCTTAAATGAGATTGTATCAAATTTTTTCGCTTTGGGATCCTTTTCCGGATCAGATGTATAAACACCATCAACCCTGGTCCCCTTCAGCAGAACATCCGCTCCGATTTCAACTGCTCTGAGTGCAGCTGCCGTATCAGTAGTAAAAAAAGGATTCCCGGTCCCTCCCGAAAGGATACATACAACTCCATTTTTCATGGCCTCTGAGACCTTGTCTCTGTTATAAAGTTCGCCAAGTGGTTCCATCCTTATTGATGTGAATACGGTTGCTTTACCGCCGAGTCTTTTTATAATGCTTTCAAGGGCAATGCTGTTTATTATGGTCGCAAGCATGCCCATCTGATCGCCTTTTACCCTGTCGAATCCCGATTTTGTTCCACTCAGGCCGCGGAATATATTTCCGCCACCGATAACAATTGCTACTTCACATCCTTCCTTTGATACCTCAATAACCTGTTTTGCATATACTTCAAGGACAGTTTCATTTATTCCCTGGGTTCCATTTCCGGCCAGTGATTCACCACTCAGCTTGAGTAATATTCTTGAATATTTCATAGAGGATTTTTGTTGAGATTATGTTCAATATAAAATATCTTCTCTTATTTGATAAAAAGGGAAACAGAAAAACGAAAGTAATAAAAAAGCGCCTTATTCAGGCGCCCTAATATTGAAATATGAACTTACGTTTACAGGTTAAGTGTGAACCGGTTGAAAGCGGTAACTGTCAGATCCTTGTCAATTGATTGCAGATACTGCTTAACAGTTATTTTGTTGTCCTTAACAAATTCCTGGTTAAGCAATGTGCTCTCTTTGTAAAATTTTGCAAGTTTACCCTGGGCAATTTTATCAAGCATCTCTTCCGGTTTACCTTCTCTCCTGGCCTGTTCCTTCCCGATCTCGATCTCCTGGGCAACAGTTTCCGGTTTAACATTTTCTTTGTCTATGGCAACAGGATTCATTGCAGCAATCTGCATTGCAACATCCTTATAAACCTGGCTATCTAAGCCTGCTTTTGTAAAACCCACAAGTGTTGCAAGTCTGTTTCCGGGATGAATATATGCCTGAACATGAGGAGCCACAATTTTTTCGTAAAATGAAAGATCAAGCTTCTCTCCGATAATGCCGATATGCTCAACGATTTTGTCCTCGACCCTGCCTCCCTCCAGAGGGAGAGCTTTAAGTTCATCGAGACCAGCTGGCTTGTTTGCCAGAGCAACTATCAAGAATTTTATTTGCAAGATCCAGGAATGAGCCATTTTTTGCAACGAAGTCGGTTTCGCTATTAAGTACTGTAATAACCCCTGTTTTGCCATCGTCAGAGACCTTTGCAAGAACAACTCCCTCAGAAGCCTCCCTGTCAGCACGTTTATTAGCAACAGCCTGTCCTTTCTTACGTATTATTTCGATTGCCTTGTCAAAATTCCCATCTGATTCTTCAAGTGCTTTTTTACAATCCATCATTCCCGCTAAAGTAACTCTTCTGAGCCTTGCAACCTCTGCTGCATTAATATGCAGCCATGTAAAATTGTTATATTTAATTAATTAAAAATTAAAATCAATCTTCATCTTTATCGATCAATTCTGTAACGATATCATCATCTTCATCCGAACCTTCAACAATTAGTTCTTCATCATCAGTCTTCAACTTCCTCTCATCTTCAATGATAGCTTCAATCATGAGAATGAGGAAGATCTTTAGTCTCAAGCTCTTTCCTGATGACTTTTTTATCTTTCATTGCTGGGCTCTTTGTCTTTTTCCATTTTCCTTTCATTCAGACCCTTCTTCAATAGCATCGCATAGTAATGCCTATTATCAGAGAAATTGATTTTGATGCATCATCATTTGCAGGTATCGGGAATTCAATATCTGAAGGATCTGAATTGGTGTCAACCATTGCAAATACCGGAATACCAAGTCTTTTTGCTTCTCTTACTGCAATATGTTCTTTGCTGACATCAACAATAAAAAGTGCTGAAGGCAGACGTGTCAGATCTATTATACTTCCCAGGTGTTTTTTCAAGTTTGGCTCTCTGCCTGGTAACCTGCAGTCTCTCACGTTTTGAGAGGTTCAGGAAAGTACCGTCAGTAGCCATTTTATCAATAGATCGACATTTTTTTTACAGCTTTACGGATAGTAGGGAAATTTGTTAGCATTCCTCCGGGCCAGCGTTCTGTAACATAAGGCATATTGACAGCTTTAACTTTTTCGGCAACAATCTCTTTTGCCTGTTTTTTTGTAGCAACAAACAGATATTTTTTTCCCTGATTTGGCAATTTGTTTCATTGCTGAAGCAGCTTCATCAATTTTTACCACTGTTTTCTCAAGGTCAATGATATGAATTCCGTTACGCTCCATAAAAATATAAGGAGCCATTGCAGGATTCCATTTTCTTTTAAGGTGTCCGAAGTGAACACCGGCATCAAGTAATTCTTTAAAATTTGTTCTTGGCATTTTTTGGTTTATTAAGTTTACATTCTTTCAATCAATTGCAAAGTAGCTCCTGATGAAGGAAGTCTCTGCAATTTAGATACTAAACTTGCATCTATAACTGACTGACTTGTTAATTTCTAACGTTTACTGAACTGGAATCTCTTACGGGCTTTTGGCTGACCTGGTTTTTTCCTTTCAACCTCACGTGGATCACGTGTAAGAAATCCCTCTGCTTTAGAGCTGGTTTGTTTTCTGCATCAATTATAATCAAGTGCCCTGGTAATTCCCAGACGAAGAGCTTCTGCCTGTCCTTTAACTCCTCCGCCGTCGAGATTGACATTAATATCATACTTATCAGCAGCATTTAAAAGAACCAGTGGCTGAGTAACAACATACTGAAGTGTTTCAGCTCCGAAATATTCTTTATAATCCCTGCCATTAACAGTAATTTTTCCTTTGCCATCGCTTAAATATACCCTGGCTACAGCTGCTTTTCTTCTTCCAAGAGCATTGATTGATTCCATATCTGTTGCTTAAAATATTTTAAAGTTCAATTTGTTTTGGTTTCTGTGCTTCATGCGGATGTGTAGTTCCGGCATAAACATGCATGTTTCTGAAAAGTGCTCTTCCAAGTCTGTTTTTCGGAAGCATTCCTTTTACAGCATTCTCAATCAGACCAATAGGATTCTTTTTCAGCATCGCTTCTGCAGTTGTAAATCTCTGACCACCTGGGTAACCAGTATGTCTGATATATACCTTATCAGACCATTTTTTCTCCTGTTAATATGATCTTTTCAGCATTGATAACAATAACATTATCACCGCAATCTACATGAGGTGTAAAATTGGTTTTGTGTTTTCCTCTTAGCATTGAGGCAACGACTGATGCAAGTCTTCCAAGAATCTTGCCTTCAGCATCTATAATTACCCACTCCTTGTTTACAGTAGCCTTATTTGCTGATACTGTTTTATAGCTTAAGGTGTTCACTTGTATTTATTTTTTAATTGATTTACTTATATTTAATGTAATAACCCTATAATTTTAGGGTCTGCAAAAATACAACATATTTATTAAAAAAAAAGAATATTGGGTAGAATTTATTTATGATAACCAAATCTCAGCTATTTTTGCATAAGATTTTAAACCGCGGGTTAAAATATCAGTAAGCCATGGATAAGGACAGATCATTGCTCCGAAGTGCCATTTTAATGGCAGGTGAAGGAATTGAAAAGGGAGGAGGCCCCTTTGGGGCTGTAATAACGAGAGAGGGTAAAATAATTTCTAAAGCATTTAACAGTGTGGTTCTTTTAAACGATCCTACAGCTCATGCCGAGATACTTGCCATAAGGCAGGCTTCGGGATTTCTGAATACTTACGATCTTGATGGATGCACAATTTACACATCCTGTGAACCGTGTCCGATGTGCCTTGGCGCAATATACTGGGCAGGGATAAAAAAAGTAGTTTATTCATCAGACCGAAACGATGCTGCCCGGGCAGGGTTTAATGACTCTCATATTTATAATGAAATTTTACTGACTCCTCCGGAAAGGAAAGTTACTTTCCTTCAATTACCAGACAGCGGCAGCATGGAAGTGTTCAGAAAATGGGAACAGTTTGAAAATAAAATCCGATACTGATAATATGATTATTTCAAACCGCCTGGACCTTGATTTTTTTACACGTGATGTTCTTGTTGTTGCCCCTGAAATCCTTGGGAAGGTGATGGCGATCAGGTTAAACGGGGGGAGCGTTGCAAGATTCGCGGTAAAAGATGCAGAGGCTTACAGGGGAACAGAAGATAAAGCTTGTCATGCTTCTAAAGGAAGAACTGCCAGAACCGAAATAATGTTTCATCAGGGAGGGGTCCTTTACGTATATCTTGTTTACGGAGTACACTGGATGCTGAATATTGTTACCGGATTGGAAAATGATCCTCAGGCTGTTCTTATCAGGGGGATTGAAAATTGCAGCGGTCCGGGGAGGGTTACAAAGTTAATTGGTATTGACGGTTCATTTAATGGGGAAAATCTAATACTTTCTGAAAGAATATGGTTTGAATATGCAACTCCGGTTAAAAATTTCAGAACGGGTCAGAGGATAGGAATAGAGTATGCCGGTGAATACTGGAAAAAAAGACCCTGGAGGTATTATATTTAGTGACTGTAATAAAATATGGAATATACAGGGATGAACAACCTGATTAAGGTTAAAATCTTGTTAAATTATATGGTTAATATGTTCATATTGTTTTTTTTACGTTCTTTGTTCAGTTTATAATCAAAAGGTCTTTCATATGAATTCATTATTAGGCAATTATCGTCGCCTGAATACTTTTATCGGCTGGCTGCTTTTTGTTGTCTCATCGACCGTTTACATTTTAACCGTTGAACCAACGGTAAGTTTTTGGGATTGTGGTGAATTTATTCTTTCAGCATTCCGGCTTCAGGTGGGTCACCCTCCCGGCGCGCCACTCTTTCTTATGATGGGAAGGATGGCAACATTGTTTGCAGGAGGGGATACTTCAAAAGTTGCAGTCACGATGAATATTTTATCGGCTCTCTGCAGCGGTTTTGCCATAATGTTCCTTTTCTGGACAATTACTCATCTTGTACGTAAAGTTTTAACAAACAGCAATGCTATTGAATCAAAGCATTATCCTGCGATAATTGGCAGCGGAGTAATTGGCTCACTGGCATATACTTTTTCAGATACCTTCTGGTTTTCGGCGGTTGAGGGTGAGTTGTATGCACTCTCCTCGCTTGTCACTGCCCTTGTTTTCTGGGCTATGCTGAAATGGGAAGAGGAATCAGACCAGCCATACGCAGGGCGATGGATAATTCTGATTACCTATATTATGGGACTTGGACTTGGAATCCATAGACTTAACCTTCTTGTTCTCCCTGCCCTGGTTTTTATTTTTTATTTCAAAAAATATGAGGTTACTACCAAAGGCCTGATTAAGGCAGCATTAGTTGCAGCTCTTATATTGTGGCTTTTCGTTTTCGTTTTACTACCCGGTGTGCCAAAAATCGCAGGCTGGTTTGAATTGTTATTTGTTAATATTCTGGGACTTCCATATAACAGCGGAGTTCTGTTTTTTATAATATCTGTTTTTGCAGGTCTGGCTCTGGGAATAAGATATACACTAAGGAGTCAAAGGGTAATTCTCAATTATGTTTTGACCTGTCTGACAGTTGTAATGATAGGATATTCTTCCTATGCAATGATTATGATCAGATCATCGGCTAGTCCCCCGATGAACCAGAATAATCCTTCAGATATATTCTCTCTTTCATATTATATTAATATGGAGCAATATGGCAGTTCACCAAAGCTTTACGGCAACTATTACAGGCTCCTGTCATTGATGTAAAAAAAGTTCTGGCAGGGTATAATAAAATCGACGGAAAGTATAAACCATATTATCAGCCTGAATATTCTTACAGCAAGGAATTTGAAACTATTTTCCCCAGAATGTACAGTTCCGATCCGGATCATGAAAGTGCATATAAGTACTGGGGAAAAATTAGTGGGACAGAAATATTCAGTAACTCGGGCTCAGGAAAAGAGACAATTGTATGCCCTACATTTGGTGAAAACCTTCGTTACTTTTTCCGTTATCAGGTTGGATTTATGTATCTGAGGTATTTTATGTGGAATTTTGCAGGAAGGCAAAATGATCTTCAGGGGAACGGGAATCCCATTGACGGGAACTGGATAAGCGGAATTAATTTTATTGATGAAGCACGGCTGGGCAACCTTGATAAGATACCTGATGATCTTAAAACTAACCCGGGAAGCATAATACATATTTTTTGCTTCCGCTTCTTATTGGTATTGCCGGTATGTTCTGGCAATAGCAAAAGAGATAAAAATGGATTCTGGCTTGTGATGGCATTTTTTATTATGACAGGATTTGCCATAATACTGTATCTGAATCAATATCCAAACCAGCCAAGGGAAAGGGATTATGCCTATGCGGGATCATTTTATGCTTTTGCCATATGGGTTGGAATTGGCTTCATGTTCTTCTATGAAAAGCTTCAGAAGATATCTTGGATCGAAAGTATCTGCGGTTTTACCATTACTTGTCCTGCTCTGTTGCAGCTCCCCTGCTGATGGCATACACAGAACTGGGATGACCATGATCGTTCAGGGCGTTATACAGCACAGAGATATCGGGGCAAATTATCTTAAATCATGTGCACCAAACAGCATCCTGTTTACTTACGGAGATAATGATTCATTTCCGGTATGGTATGTTCAGGATGTTGAAGATGTGAGAACAGATGTCCGGGTGGCAAACCTGAGCTATATTCAGGCAGGCTGGTATATTGATATGATGCGGCAGAAAGCCTTCGAATCTGATCCATTACCATTTACCCTCGGGCAGGATAAATATATTGAAGGTGTCAGGGCACAGCTTCCGGTAAGCAAAGTAATTGATAAGCCTGTTGATATTAATGAGATAGTCCAGTTTGCAGGTTCAGGATGATAAAAAATACATGATTGATTTAAGTGGCAGGGGCGATTATATGAATTATCTGCCTACTAACAAATTTATTATCGCTGTTGACACAGCAACTGTACTTTCAAATGGTACTGTTAAAGAATATTTTAAAGACAGACTTGTTGCACCAATTATATGGGAATATACTGACACATGACGCATTTAAAGGCGATCTGGCAATTATGGACCTTATTGGCAACCAATAAATGGAAGAGACCGATTTACTATTCAACGACAGTTCCTTCAAGCCAGTATAAAGGACTTGAGAAGTTTTTCATACAGGAAGGACTTGCTTACAGGGTTGCCCCTGTAAAAATAGATAAACCCGAACAGGGAGAATTTGGGATGATCGACTATGTTTGTTATGTACGATAATTTCATGAATAAATTTTCGTGGGGAAATGCTGAAGATCCTTCAGTCTATCTGGATGAAAATAATAGACGGATGTTCAGTAATTTCAGTAGAATTTTTGGCAATCTCGGGAAAGAATTGCTTGTTCAGGGGGATACCACTAAAAGCAATTGAGGTTGCTCACCGTGGACTTGAGATTGTTCCGGCAGAAAAAATGCCGAATGACTTTTTCACAATAGGACTGGCAGAGGTGCTTTTAAGGGCAGGAAAGAAAGAGGAAGGAGAAAAGCTGATCAATGATGATTATCAGTTATTCAAAAGAATATCTTGACTATGCTATAAGCCTTGAACCGGACCGGCGTTTCGGTCTTGATTACCCAATAGGAATAAATATGCAGGCATTGCTTGATATTTATAATATGTCATTGGCTCTGAAAATGGATTCACTTACAAAAACAATTGAACCGGAAATCAATACATATTACAGCAAGATTTTACCCCGCAAAATAATTTTATATGCGGCTTTTCAGGCCATACTTTTTTTCAAACTGGCTTTATCCTGAAGCAATCTTCAGGATGAAGCACCAGTATGAGGGATTTATGTCTGACATTTGATGATGGACCCGCTTCGGGTTCAACAATGCAGATAATCAATATCCTTGACAGATGGAATATTAAAGCAATATTTTTTTGTAATGGGAAGGCAGCAGAAAAATATCCTGAAATTGTTGATGCAATAAAATCGGGGGGGCATCTGATTGGCAATCATGGTTATGGACATCTTGACGGTTGGGCCACTTCCCTCAAACGTTACCTGAATGATATTTCACTTGCCGCACCTTTTACTTCAAGTGAACTTTTTCGTCCTCCTTACGGCCACTTAAGGTTAAACCAGTACAGGCGCATCAGATCTTCTTTTAAAATAGTATTCTGGGATATTATGCCATACGATTTTGATGACCCGTCGGGGGGCATTGATTCTTTACGGAGACTTAAGAAAATGATAAGACCGGGATCGGTGATTGTACTACACGATACCCCGGACTCATGTGCAGGATCAATTCTGGAGGAATTCATAGGTTATTCAAATGAAGCAGGATACAGATTTATTGTTCCCCGGTTTCGCGAAATGTGAATAATGCAGATTTTATATATCGGATTGATATCTTACATTTGGGGTATCAAATAATTTCTTGATTATGAATATACTTATTCTGGGATCGGGAGGCAGAGAAAGTGCCCTGGCATGGAAGCTGGCACAAAGCAAAAAAGTAAACAGGATCTTTATCGGACCCGGAAATGCAGGTACCTCTGAAACCGGAACAAATATAAGGATAGACCCTGAAAATTTTACCGAGGTAAAAGAGGCTGTTTTAAAAAATAAAATAAATATGGTAATTGTTGGTCCGGAGGCACCTCTTGTGGCCGGAATACATGATTTTTTTCTAGCGGATGAGCATCTTAGAAACATCCCGGTTATTGGTCCTGATAAGTCTGCTGCAAGACTTGAGGGGAGTAAGGATTTTGCCAAGTCTTTTCTTATGCGGCACAAAATACCGACTGCTGCTTATAAAAGTTTTGATAAAACATCCGTAAAAAGTATCCGCGAATTTCTCAAAACACTGGATCCACCTTACGTAATTAAGGCTGATGGACTGGCTGCAGGGAAGGGGGTCCTTATCATCGGCAATATTGATGAAGCGGAAGAAGAAACCAAAGCAATGCTTGACGGGAAGTTCGGATCAGCCGGCAATAAAGTCGTTATCGAACAATATCTTAAAGGGATAGAACTTTCGGTCTTTATTATTACGGATGGATTTTCTTATAAATTACTTCCGGAGGCAAAAGACTATAAGAGGATCGGAAGCGGTGACACTGGTCTCAATACCGGCGGAATGGGTGCTGTTTCACCTGTACCCTTTGCTGATCATATTTTTATGGAAAAGGTTAAAAACAGGATTATTGAACCTACAATGAAGGGATTATCTGATGAGGGTATGATTTATAAAGGATTCATATTCTTCGGGCTCATTAACGTAAATGGCGATCCTTTTGTAATTGAATATAATGCAAGACTCGGAGATCCTGAATCAGAAGTTGTTATTCCAAGAATCAAGTCTGATCTTTTTGATCTGATTGAAGGCGTAGCAAAGGGAGATCTGGGAGGAAGAAACCTTGAGACCGACATCAGATATGTCACAACGGTAATGCTTGTATCGGGAGGGTATCCGGGTCATTATGAAAAGGGAAAAACTGTTACCGGACTTGAAAGAACGAATGATTGCGTTGTGTTTCATGCCGGAACAAAAAAGGCAGAGGATAATATTGTTACATCAGGGGGCCGGGTACTTGCAGTAAGTGCCTGGGGAAAAACGATGAAAGAAGCGCTGAATGGATCTTACAGAAATGCGGAATTAATTTCATTCGATGGTATCTACTACAGACATGATATAGGATTTGATCTATAAATAAATGCTCTTACGACAATTTAAAAGAACAAACCTGGTAACAATAATTCTGATTGTTGTCACTCTTTTGCTAGTATGGACAAGCGCATTTATAAATCTTAAAAGCCGGTTTTCTTTGTATTTTGATCTGGATCCTATGCCTCTTTATGGTATATTGTCTTATTTAATAGGGACAAATCCTCTGCCAGGAATAATTTTTACTTTATTATTGGTTTCCATGATGAGCTTCCTCCTGGTAAATCTGAATACCTATCTCTTTTTCATAAATGAAAGGACCTTTCTTCCTGGTTTGATTTATATTTTAATAAGTGGACTTTTCCCTCAGTACCAGTTACTTAACCCTGCATTGTTTGCCGGTTTGTTTCTGATGGTTGCAATAAGGAGGATTATGGACGCACACCGGGTTACAGGAACAGCATATAATTTCTTTGATGCCGGGATACTTATCGGAATCGGAACCCTTTTTTATGCAAACCTTATCTGGTTTGGGCTGCTTCTGATAATCAGCATTGTCTTACTGAGGACAGTGAACGTCAAAGAAATTCTAATTTCTCTCATTGGTTTAGGTACTCCCTTTATTCTGACTTTTGGGATTTACTATTTAACAGGAAAAGACCTGAAAGGTTTATGGTCCCTTTTGGAATATAATCTATTCGGGAAAACAGCAACTTTTGAATTTTCCGAACTGACTATTGCCGTACTGCTCTTCATAGGATTGATAACCCTTATGAGTCTGGGTTTTCTGTTTATGGTTATGAATACAAAAAAAATAAAATCCCGTAAAACATTTTATCTTCTTCTGTGGATACTTTGTATATCTCTGGCAATGTACTTTGTTTTACCGGCAGTATCTGTTGAAATTGTCTGGTTGACGGGAATACCTGTCAGCTATTTACTGGCCCACTATTTTATATTTGTAAGGAAGAAAATTATTCCGGAAATATTATTCTCTTTGTTATGGATTCTGATTGCTCTGATACAGATAATGTATCTTGTATAGACCGGTTATTTTACAATTGAGACTACACCAATACCTGATCCCTGTTGTCCATTAATGAAATCATAATTAAGATGATATACCCCGCTTTTATTACAAATCAAATCAACGTAGGGATAGGTCATTCCTGACTTCTGATCGAATGACGAAAGAATAACCTTATCGGTATTATCTTTAATATATAGAACCAGCTGACCTTTTGATTCATCCGAATTACACATTGAAAACCTGTACTTTGTGTTTTTCCAAAGCGTAATGTTTGTTTTAAACCGGAGGTCATTTTGAATAGTTGATTTTCCCAGTTGTATACGGAAATCTTTCAGATACCTGGCATCATAGCCAGCATTTTTGACACATTTACTCAATTGCTGATCGGCTGATTGACCTGTAAGTAATATGGTGGATGCTAATAAAAACGAAAGTGTGATAACTAAACTTTTCATTCTATTTTTTTAAAACTGGTTTGTTTCTGATATTATTAATAACCTCAACAATCCCCTCCAGTTGTTCTTCAGTCATTGCAACCTGGCTTGTTTCTTTTTGCGTAATAACAAGCACCTCATTTTTTTCAACACTGACCGGATCGTTTAAAGTAAATGTGATTCTGACATCTTTATACTTGTCTTTTATATCCTGAAGATTTATGCAAATATTGTTGAATGTTGTGTCCCTTTCGCAATAAGGTGCGGTAAGTAAAATAAGGTCGTTTAATATAAGTTTTTGTTCTCCAATACGATCCCTCAGCCTGATATCGGGATATTGTCTCACTGCCCGAGTGGCCATGTATAGAGTTTCAATCCAGCCCCCCATGATCATCAAGGCTGACAGATCGCCACGTCCTTCACCCCTTAGATAATTGTCAATATGAGTATATGAGTCAATAGAAAGAAATAAAAGGGAATCGGGATTTGAATTACTAAGAGCGAGTTTTTTAATGACTTCAAAGTCAAAAAATTGACTTGCACCGATTCCTCCTGTAAGGTTCCTTATAGAAGAGAGAACATGCAAAAAAGATCCGGTTTTTTTATATATGTTCAGGTAACACAGGTCAGCACTAAGAATACCTAATGTGAAGGCTTTATCAAACATTGTGGAATGCTTCTCCGAATCTGCTGCAGATGTAATATATTCCGGTGAGAACGGAACTCCCAAAATCTGAAGAAGATTAGCAATTTCCACAGGCGATGGAATATTTTCAGAGACTTCAGCAATCATTTCTTTACTGAGCATATCTGATTCTGCAGCTTGAACAAAATCATCTTCAGGAGAGTTGAAGTCAACAGTTTTGTTTGATGAATTCCTGCATGAAAAACATTCATACATAATCAACAGAGATAAGAAGAAAACTCTTCCTTTCATTCAGGAGGTCATATTATTTAACACAAAAATAGAAAAAAACAATTAGCATGTGGACAAAACATTCTTTTTTGGAATTTAATATCATGCATCGAACCTGTAAAGGAAGAGGTTTATTCTTTTTCGGTAACTGGTTTAACAAAGTTCTTTCGAAGCCAGCCCGGAACTATAAATGCACCCGCAATAAGGAATGGATAATAGCTGATGATCCTCCATAGAAGAGCCATTGCCAATGCAACTCCTCCGGCATGTAAAGTGTCAACAGGTATAAGATCCGAAAGGTATCTGCCAAGTATAACCTCTGCAAATCCGGCACCTCCTGGCGTGGGACTTATTATCATCATTATCCAGAGCACAATCTGCCTGGCAAAGATCAGGAAATTATCATGAATTGAAAAAAATGCCAGTAAAATGGCATTAACAATCCAATATCTTGATGTCCATGTAATAAAAGTGGATATCAACGATTTTACCCAGAAAGCCAGGGATTCTTTTTTTAACTCATCAGAACTTTCAACAATTTCATTTCCGGCTTTTGCCGCTGATTTTTCCCATCTCCTGATAAACGGGAGCCTGAAAATATTAATGATCAGGGTTTTTATCAATTTAGGATTTATAAATAACCCGTAACCGATTAGCAATACCCATAACAGTATTATGATATACCCGATAATTGCGATGAGAACAAGATTGTTGAGAAGCGCAATTCCTGATCCCTGAAGTGTTGTGATAAAAATGGATTTTCCTCCCACGAATATGAGCAGGATGGGAAGCATAATAACAAAATAAAGTTCATCGAGGAATGACGTGGCCAGAACCACAGCTGTGCTCCGGCCAACACTGATCCCTTCCTTATGCACAAAAATTATTGCAAATCCAGTTCCGCCTACCGTGGAAGGAGTAATGGAGGAGGTAAACTCCCAAAGCATAATTACCCTTAATGATTGAAGCCAGCTAAGATTGTTGTTGGTCAGGACCTTTATTCTCATAGTGTAACCGAAGGTCCTGACAACTACAAGAAGAAAGGCTACGATAAGCCAGAAAACTGATCTCCAGGTAAATGAGATCTCTTTTAATACATTAAGGTTAATATCTTTGGTGAAAATCCACACAGCAACGGCAAGGCTGATGATGACAGGCAGGATTACCCTTTGTAACCCAAGTTTATCAGCTATATCGGAATGCTTCTTCTGTGTCATAGTTACGTTTTCTTTGAGGTACTTTCTGCAGCAGGTTCATTAAGTGCAAAAAGTACGGTATAAGTCTTTCCCGTCTGGCACAACTAGTTTAATCATGAAATATTGTTCCAGGCATTTATGCAATAAAGGTGGAATAATTTAATCCAAATTTACAAAAATATTCAAAATTAACAGGTTAGATAATTCTTAATCATTTATTGTCAGTTGGTATTATTAAAAGGATGGTCAGATGTCCCGTGCCGGCGTACAGCATTACATTTTATTTATCAAAATAGTTTATTTCGCGGAATTTAACATCCGCCAGCCGATATAAACCATGTTACATGTAAATAGTACTGGGTATTATTTAATTATAAGCAACATTTCTGAATCTGCTTTGTTATTAAAAGAGTGACAAACAGGTTGAATTACTACTGAAGGGGCTATTAAATATGACTGATATGAACCTTCACGTTTTGCAACCAATAATAAATATGAATTCCACATGATTGATTCAATCACAACCGGACAAATCAAGCTCATCGAAGTTTATCCTGAGTGGTTCCCCCACTTAAACGGGGCAGACTATCCGGCCTTTATAAATAAATCATACAGTTGAATTTAATTTTTCAAAACCTGGAGCTTCCAGGTGACTATTAAAAATAAAATTATATACATATGAAAATTGCAATTATCGGTACAGGTGCCGTAGGACAGACGTTAGCCGCAAAGCTTGTTGCCCTGGGGAATGAAGTATTTATGGGAACACGTAATGTTGCTGAAAAAGCTGCCAGTACTGCTAAAGACAGCTCTGGTAATCCTTCATTCAGCGATTGGCATAAGGCAAACAGTAAAGTTAAATTGTTAACATTTGCTGAGGCTGCCGCATCAGGTGAGTTGATTGTTAATGCAACGCATGGAGAAATTTCCGTTAATGCCCTGAAGATGGCAGGTGACAAAAACCTTGGCAGGAAGATTCTGGTTGATGTTTCAAACCCCCTCGATTTTAGTAAAGGAATGCCGCCTTGTCTGATACCGGAACTCAGTAACACCAATTCCCTCGGGGAGGAGATACAGAAAACTTTTCCGGAAACAAAGGTGGTTAAAACCCTTAACACAATGTGGTGCGGCTTAATGGTTAATCCCGATTTAATTGGCGGTGGCGATCATCTGAACTATATTTCCGGAAATGATCCCGGCGCTAAAGCAAAGGTAAAATCCATCTTGATTCAGTTTGGATGGAAGGATGAAAATATAATGGACCTTGGAGATTTATCTGCTGCAAGGGCTACTGAGAGTGTACTTCCAATATGGCTAAGGATAATGGGTGTTGTGCAATCAGGGGTATTTAACTTTAAAATTGTAAGGTAATATAAACATAGCATATGTTTGACCCGGACAGGGCATCATTTAATTAAGATCCTGATGCTTTTCTTCAAGGTTTTTTGATTTTATCAGTAAACTGAAAAATCGAGTGGTGGAACATTACTGTTTCCTCTTCAGCTAAACTTTATTTGATCTGAATTGTTGCTTATCTAGAAAGATTATAAATAAGAAATTTAGGTATTATTGTAACAGTTAGTAAATAAGAGTAATACAAATATATTTCCAAAGGAAGCGTGGGTTTTTAGTGGAGATTTTAATTACAATTTACCCCGTTTAATAAATTATAAAAGAGATGAAAAGAACTATAATAATAACAGGAGTGGTGGTTTTTTTAACTTCCATAGCTCTGATGGTATTTGTCAGGCTTAATTGGGGACACAGGGGACAGGCTTATGATCTGGCTGAGGTGAAAAGGGGGAGCTTTGAAATAGTTGTTAAGAACACGGGCGAGCTGATAGCGGAAAACTCTCTTGATATAAGAGGGCCTGATGTAGTCCATAATAGGAATTTCAGGGCTGGCATTATAAAGATACTTGATATTGTTCCTGAAGGAACGATTGTTAAGAAAGGAGATTATATTGCAATGCTTGACAAAACAAATTTCGAAAATACGATGAAGGATGAAATAAATAAATTCAATACCATTGAGGCTGAGTATGAGATGAAAATATTAGATACTGCAGTGACTCTCAGTACATTAAGAGATGACATTAAGAATCAGACCTTTGCAATGGAGGAGGCTCAGATTGTTGTAGACCAATCAATATATGACCCTCCTGCAGTGCAAAGGCAGGCGGAGCTTGATCTGGATAAATCTCAAAGGTTACTTCACTGGAAAGAAAGACTTTATTCTTTGCGGATAGCTCAGTCAGTTATGGAAACAAGAAACCTTAAAAGATCATATGTAACGCAACGCCAAAAGGTGACAGACCTTCAAAATATACTGGAGAAATTTACAATTATGGCTCCTGCCGATGGCATGGTGACATATAAAAAGGACCGGCTGGGAGTAAAGAGAAAAGCCGGATCATTTATCAATCCCTTTGACCCGGTTGTCGCAACTCTGCCTGATTTGGCTTCCCTGATCTCCAAGCTGTATGTTAGCGAGATTGATGTGAATAAAGTAAAACCAGGTCAGCCTGTTAGGATAACTGTGGATGCATTTCCGGAAAAATCATACACTGGTCAGGTGATAAGTATTGCTAATATAGGAGAGGAGATTATTAACTCCGATTCAAAGTTGTTTGAAGTTCTTGTAAATATTAATGGGGCCGATCCTATGCTCAGGCCATCTATGACAACCAGTAATATGTTGATTATAAAATCATATGACGACGTTGTTTATATACCTATTGAAAGTGTGCAGGCAGGGGAGGACAATATTCCCTATGTTTACACCAAGGAAGGTTTCAGGCAGATTGTTATTCCGGGTGAAGCGAATGATAAAAATATAATAATTGAAAAGGGGCTTGCCGAAGGAACTTCTGTCTTTCTCAACCCTCCTGAAAAGGCGCGGAAATTTAAACTGGCAGGTAATGAACTTATCCCGGTAATCAGAAAACGTGAAATAGCATCTGACCTGGAATTGGCCCAAAAAGGAAACAAAACCGTAGCAAAAGAAATAAAATTATCAGGTCTGAAAGATTTGGAAACCGGCCCGGAACAAACGGGTGTTGATGGAAAAAGTATTACGGATGAACTGTAATATTGATCCCGGGTATTGTTTAAGGGAGATACAATAAGCAACAAGTATATCATCTCTAATACTTTTGCTAATCGGACCTGATTTATTATAATCCGCTAATGCATTAATAACGATACCATATTCTATTAAATTATTTACCGGGGAATTCAATTTTAGGGATTAATTAAATATTCAGTACAATATTTTTTTTATCTTTAGCCAGCAAAATACTCTAAATATTTAAAATGGGTCAATTTAAGCTGATTTCCCTGTTAGGTCTAAGTCTGATAAGTTTTGAACTATTTTCTCAAACACCTCTGTTTAATCAGCAGATGCAGGTTGGTTTCGAAGAAAAGCAAGGACAATATGCTGATCTCAATGTAAAACTGGTTAATGAAGCCGGAGATACGGTTCTTTTGAAGGAGGTGATCAACAAACCAACAATTCTTAATCTGGTTTATTATCAGTGTGCCGGAACATGCAGCCCCCTGATGTGGGGAATTTCCAAATTCATTGATGGAATGGATCTCCAGCTTGGGAAAGACTATGATGTTATGACAATCAGTTTTGATCCCACAGAAAGGATTAATCTGGGGATAAATAAGAAAGCCAGCTACGTAAGTACGATGAAGAAAAAAGAGGATGCAAAAAACTGGCTTTTTTTTGTGTCTGACAGTATTGATATAGCAAGATTAACTCAATCTGTCGGGTTCAATTATCAGAAAGTAAACGATCAGTTTGTACATCCTACAGGTCTGATAGCTCTTGCAGCCGATGGGAAGATTGTCCGGTATCTCAGGGGAATTGATTTTCTGCCTTTCGATATAAAAATTACTCTGGTTGAAGCAGCGAAAGGGAAAATAGGGCCGAGTATTAATCGTCTGCTTGCAGTTTGCTATGGATATGATAGCAAAGGAAATCAGTTTGTTTTTAACGTAACCAGGGTTTCTGCTATAGTAATATTATTCATTGTGGTCATAGTATTTTTAGTTTTGGCTCTGTCAAGGGTAAAATTTAATAAAAGAAGTTAGTAAATGACATACTAAGAAAGACATTGAGGAACCCAGCTACCTTGATTATCAAAGGAAAATATAAAGGCATTTTTTCCTGGATATTTTCCACTGATCATAAAAGGATTGCCTTGTTATATCTCTTTTCCATTCTTTCCTTCTTTGCTATTGCTGCAACGCTTGGTCTATTAATGAAGTTAGAGCTGATTGCCCCCGGAAAAACAATTATGGGTGCCACAGGCTTATAATGCTTTTTTTACCCTGCATGGAATTGTAATGATTTTTGCGGTTGTCATTCCCGGATCTACCGGCTGTTTTTGGAAATTTTATGTTACCAATAATGATAGGAGCAAAGGATGTTGCTTTTCCAAGGCTTAATCTTATGTCATGGTATCTGTATGTTGCAGGGGTTTTACTGGTTTTGATTTCTCAGTTTACCGGACAGGGACCTCCTGACACAGGATGGACATTTTATGCCCCTTATAGTTTCAGAACAACCAGTAATATGCTCCCTGCTGTATTTGGTGCTTTTGTACTCGGATTTTCCTCAATACTCACGGGATTGAATTTTCTAGTTACAATTCACAGGATGCGTGCACCGGGAATGACCTGGTTAAGAATGCCGCTGTTTCCCATGGACACTCTATGCCACCGGCTGGGTACAGCTTCTTGCTACTCCTATTATCGGAATCACTTTGCTTATGATTGTTGCTGAAAGAACATTGCACATTGGTTTTTTCGATCCTACCCTTGGTGGTGATCCTCTTCTCTATCAGCATTTATTCTGGACCTATAGCCACCCGGCAGTCTATATTATGATCTTGCCGGCTATGGGTGCAATTTCTGAGATCATTGCCTCTTTTTCCCATAAAACTGTATTCGGATATAAATTCATGGTTGTCTGCTTCCCTGGCAATTGCTTTTGTAGGGTATTTTGTCTGGGGACATCATATGTTCACTTCCGGGATGAGCGGCACAGCATTATATACTTTTTCCCTTCTGACGTTTCTTGTTGCTATTCCCAGTGCAATAAAAGTATTTAACTGGATAGCCACCATGCATAAAGGATCAATTGATCTGCAGACTCCTTTCTACTGGGCAATGGCATTTATTTTTGTGTTTATGATTGGGGGCTTCTCCGGGCTTATCCTGGGTTCTCTTGCAACAAATGTTCATCTGCATAATACACATTTTGTAGTTGCCCATTTTCATTTTATAGTTTTTGGAGGAACCGGTTTTGCTTTTTTTGGAGCCATGCATTACTGGTATCCTAAAATAACCGGTAAAATGTACGACAAAATATGGGCTAACATCGGTTTAGTTCTCTTCTTTATTGGATTTATCACCCTGTATGGTCCAATGTTTTACCTGGGATATTTAGGTATGCCCAGAAGGTATTTTGATTATGACGAGGTCTTTCATTCAGGAAACATTAGTTTCATCAATGGGTGCGATGGTACTTTATGCCGGTCTGGCTATAATTATCATCAATTTTTTCACATCACTGAAAAGAGGTGTAAAAGCCCCTTCAGATCCATGGGGTGGAAAGACCCTAGAATGGACAATCCCTTCTCCTCCTCCCCATGATAATTTTGAATGAGATACCTGTAATTGACTAATGGACCATACAACTATAAATGAGTATGGAAATTGAAACACATCGCGACGACCTGACATCCAAGACCGGAATGTGGCTGTTCCTGTTTACTGAAATGCTGCTATTCGGGGGACTTTTTGTAGTATATTCTATATACAGGTTCAGAAATCCTGAGGCTTTTCATTTTGCAGCCGAGGAATTGAGTGTATTTATCGGTACAGCAAATACTATAATTCTCCTGATAAGCAGTGCAACAATTGCAATGTCAATTACTGCCCTTAGAGAAAAAAACAAAAGGCTTTCGCTCATTTTCGTGGGAGTTACAATATTTCTGGGATTAACTTTTCTTGTGAATAAATACTTTGAATGGGGCAGGACATATTAAAGAACATATTTATCCGGGTTCTTCAGTTCTGGCTTTGCGAGGACAAGGTGATGTACTGTTTTATGGTTTATATTTCTTTATGACAGGGCTACATGCTCTCCATATTATTATCGGGCTTGTATTTATCGGATTCATAACTTCAAGGATTATCAGGGATAAAATAAATTCCGAGAATTTTGTCTTGCTTGAAAACAGCGGATTATACTGGCACCTGGTAGATCTTATCTGGATTTTTCTGTTTCCTTTATTTTATTTAATTACCTGAAAGTGATGGAATCAATAGAAAATGAAAAAAGTACTATAATCCCCTACCGGGTATACCTTCTGATCCTTGTGACCCTGATTATTCTTGCACTGATTTCAGTGGCCCTGACACAGATTTATCTTGGTACACTTACAGTAGCCCTGGCACTCTTTATCGCTGTCATTAAATCTACTCTGGTATTACGATATTTTATGCATCTGAAGTTCGAGAGCAGAATGTTTACCATTGGGGTGATTGCAGTGGCTCTGCTTATAAGTTCAGTAATAATTGTAACGTTTCTTGACTACCTATATAGATAATTAATATGTATTCAACCACAGGAATTGATGCTTCAAATTATGTATCCACATTTGATACCGCTTTCTATTTTATTACAGGTATCTCACTGTTATTCCTGATCGGACTAACCTTTCTTATGCTCTATTTTGTATTCAGGTATAATAAGAAGAAGAGCAAAGCAGCAACACAGATTGAAGGTAGTAACATGCTTGAGATCACCTGGACAGTTATCCCGACTCTTCTGGCCCTGGCAATGTTTTATTTTGGCTGGGAAGGATGGAAGCCAATGAGCAAAGCTCCTGAGGATACCCTGAACATAACCAGTGAAGCAAGAATGTGGAGTTTTTCCTTTTCTTATGACAATGGCAAACAAAGCCCGGACCTGGTTGTTCCGGTCAACACTCCTGTTAAAATAAACCTGGTTTCACTGGATGTAATCCACAGCCTTTTTATTCCCGCCTTCAGGATAAAATCTGATATGATCCCCGGAAGGGAAAAAAGCATGTGGTTTATGCCTGAGAGTGAGGGCGATTATGACCTTTTTTGTGCAGAATATTGTGGTCTTAGGCACTCTTACATGAATTCAACTGTAAAGGTACTGTCTAAAGATGAATTTGCTGCATGGTACGGAGATACTTCCTCTGTTGCCAGTGTGACTGAAGCAGAGACGCCGGCCTCACAGGGGTTGGCCATTTTGAAGTCTCAGGGATGTACTGCCTGCCATTCTTCAGACGGAACAAAAATCGTCGGACCTTCTTACTTAAATCTGTTCGGGAAACAACAGGTAGTAATAAGGAATGGCGCAGAAGTGACTGTAACTGTAGATGAAGCATATATTAAGCGGATGATTTTAGATCCTAATTATCAGGTTGTTAAAGGATATCCAAAGGGGTTAATGCAGAGTTATGAGGGTAAAGTCAGCGATGAGGATATTTCAAAAATAATTGAATACCTGAAGTCTCTAAATGAAAAATAATCCCGAAACAAGACTTAAGTATTACCTGGAACTTAGTAAGCTTAAAATAATGTTACCGGTAACTCTCACGGGCTTTACCGGCTATTTTATTTTTGAACCACATATTTCAGTTAAACTATTACTGGTAAGTCTGGGGATTCTCTCTCTGGCAATTTCTGCATCTGTTCTGAACCAGATACAGGAAGTTAAGACTGACGGAAAGATGAACAGAACAAAGGATCGTCCCCTCCCGGCCCGTAAGATCAAAGTAAAACATGCGATATACTTCTTCTTTTGTCTTTTTATTGCAGGTACAGCCCTTATATACACATGGGGGAATTTAAGTGCCTCCCTGATTGGATTATTTACAATTGCCTGGTACAATGGAGTATATACATATTCAAAGAAAATAACTGCCTTTGCAGTTATTCCGGGAGCAATTACAGGGGCATTACCTCCCCTTATCGGATGGGTTGCCGCAGGAGGAGGATTATGGGATAAACCAATCATATTCGTCGAATTTTTGCTTTTTACAGGGCAAATACCGCACTTCTGGCTGCTAATAATGAAATATGGACAGGAGTATAAAAATGCCGGTTTTCCAACTATTACAGACCTTCTGAGCAATACCCGGATAAAAAGACTTACATTCATCTGGACAATAACCTCTGTTATTGCAGCACTATACCTGTGCTATTTTAATATTTTTCAAACCGGACCAATTAATGGTATTCTCCTTTTGGCATCTGCATTACTGGTCTGGCAATTTATTAATCTTGTTAAAAACGGAGCAGGTAAGATAAGTTACAAAAGATTATCTATTCTCCTTGACTCATATTTCTTTCTAGTTCTTCTTCTTTTAATTTCAGACAGGGTAATATCATAAATTGAGTTGCAGGGCACAAGTTAATTCTAAAGCACAGAACCTTGCTTGCCTTGAGAAAAGGTTTGACAGGTGTCCGCAACCGCATCCTGCTATTAAAACTTATGATTTATGCTCTCTTCAAGATAAGGATGATTAAGAGGCATAATTTTGGCCCTGCTGAGAGTTCTTGCAACTACCAGCGCAAACAAACCGGTATATCCAAGGAATAAACCTGCTGCTATCCATCCGAATTTTAATAATCCGGTTGTTCCTGGAATTATCTGCACAAAGAGGTCTATATATTGCCCTATGATCAGGAATATAATTACAATTATGACTACAGTTATATTCCGGCTCGTTTTAACAGGAAGAAGTACAAGGAAAGGCACCCCCCAGTTAAGGCCGATCTCCAGGAAAAACAAAGTCTTCCATCCATCCTGCCATCGAACAAAAAAGTAGGCTGTTTCTTCAGGGATGTTTCCGTACCATATAATCATGAACTGGGTAAACCAGAAATATCCCCATATGATCGAAAAAATGAAAATATATCTGGCAAAATCGTGAAGATGATATTTATTAAAGAAAGGGAAAAATCCCCTTTTATAAAGGATTATTATAATAAGAGCCAGTACCGATATACCATGTAAAAATGAAGCAACAAGATTCTTCAAAGCGAACAGGGTACTGTACCATCGAACATCTATTGACATTATCCAGTCGATTGCAGAGAATGAAAACGTTACTGCAAGGACGAAGAGAAATATTTTAGAATAGAGTTCAATTTTACCAGATAAAGACATGATTCCACCCAGGTCATCCGGCTTTAGTGTATCTTGTTTTAGCGATATACTTCTTAATTTAAGAATAAGTAATATCCAGAATGTAATGTAGATGACTGTCCTTATAAAGAAAAACGGGGTGTTAAGAAACACAGCTTTATGCTGAATAAGGGAATCATGGGCAACAGCTTCTTTATTAGACCAGTTGTAAATGTCATTCACACCAAAAATGAGAATAAGGAAAAAGACCGAAGCAATGGGTATGTATGACATCATTGCTTCAGAAACGCGTTGAAAAGCTGATGCCCATCCAGACTGGGAAATACTCTGAATGGCAAAAAAGAAAGCTGCACCTATTGCAAGCGAAAAAAAGTAATAATTAACAAGCAGATAATGGGCCCATGTTAACTTCTGATCAGTAATCATGCCAATAATGAAACTTACGGCACCTATGGTGACCAGGAGTAAGGCAATTATTCTGAAGTTTCTGGGGATGGTTATATGCTCATTCATTCTTTACTTCCCTCGCTATTAGTATCTGAAATGCTCTTTGCCTCTTCCTGGAGTTTTCGGATATACAGTACCAGTTTCCATCTGTCATAAGGCCGTATCTGGGATCCGTGCGCACCCATAGTACCAAAACCCAGCGTAATAGTGTGATAAATCTCCCCGTCTTTAAGCATGGCACCGGTGGAATCAGCAATGTCGCGAGGCTTCATTGGGTATAGACCACTGGTAAATAGGTGCCCGTCGCCTTTTCCGGAAATGCCATGACAATCTTTACAGAATGTAGTATAAACCTCTTTTCCCCGTAAAAGATTCTCAGCCGTTGGTAAAACAGGGTTAACAAGTTCTTTTCCTGCCTTTATGCGCGATTCCGTATCGATTGTATAATCAAAGGGAATAAAGTCCCTTGGAACTGTTCCGCTGACGGGGACTCTCATGGTCATTCCATCCTTAAAATTAGGATTAGGAGTAAAAGTCTCATAGGCAGTAGAATAAAACATATCAGGAAAATAATCCCACCCCGGATTATTCCTGCTTCTGTTGCAGCCGCACATTACGACTGAAAAAAGGAGCAGAAAAACTGCCTTGTTAACGGACAGGGAATTATAAATGTCTTTCATGCTTTAACACTTTTGTAATCTTTATAAATAACATCAACAGCACCTTTATCTTTCATAATATTACCGGCGCTTTCAGCCGCTGATGCTTCAGTGTCGTGCGTGTCCACAACTATTACAAACCTGTCATCGGTTGCCCTGTGGTCAAATATTGTATTATCGCGACCCGGAGAAAGTTTTGAGCGGGACGAAAAGACAGCAAGGCTAGCTATCGTGACAGTTAGAATGGTCAACACTATGGTAATAACAATAAATGATGGGAACGAATTAAAAGGTTTTCCTCCGTAAGAAATGGGCCAGTTTATTACAGAAGTAAAATAAAGAAATGCCAGGGTTGAAATAATGCCAAACAGGCCAAAGAAATAAGCTACAGTAGGCAAGTTCGATTTACGCTTCAGCAAATGGAATATTTCCGTAACCGGATATGGAGTGAATACTTCAAAAATCAAAATGTCATTTTCCTGCAACGATTTTATGGAGGAGAGAAATTTATCCTCGTTGTCAAATGTCCCTATTAAAAAGGTTCTGGTCATAATTAAGCCTGGTTAATCTTCTGTTTTATCACCAATATGTGACACGCCCTTTAATTCACTTATCGCCATCATAGGAATATAGCGCATGAAAAGCAATACCCCTGAAGCAAACAAACCGATGGTCCCGATGTATACACCAATATCAATAATAGTAGGAGTATAAGTTACCCAGTTAGATGGAAGAAAATCTTTACTCAGGGATGTTATCACAATATTGAATCTTTCAAGCCACATCCCAATATTAATTGTGAGTGAAATTGCCAGCAGGCTCACCCAGTTTCGCCTCATTTTCTTAAACCAGAAAAGCTGGGGAACCAATGCATTGCAAACAACCATTCCCCAGAACTGTAACGTATAATCACCTGTAATTCTATTGTGGAAAAATGTAAACATCTCAAATTTATTTCCTGAATACCATGCAATAAATACTTCCGATAAATAGGCAGTTCCCATAATAAGTGATATAAAAATAAGGATTTTGGCTATTGCATCCATATGGTTATCAGTAATGTAATCTGTTAGTCTGTATATTTTCCTGATAATAACCATAAGAGTCATAACCATTGCAAATCCTGAGAAAATAGCACCGACAACAAAGAATGGGGGGAATATTGTTGAATGCCAGCCCGGTTCTATTCCGACAGCAAAGTCGGTAGCAACAATTGAGTGAACCGAAACAACCAGTACAGCAGCTATTCCTCCAAGAATAAAACTAAGAGCCTCAAACCTTATCCACTGGCGGCTTGAACCTGTCCAGCCAAGACTGAAAAAACCATATACGGCTTTTCGTATTTTCGAAGTTGTTCTGTCACGTATTGTTCCTAAGTCGGGAAGCATTCCCAGATACCAGAAGGATACTGATATGAGAAGGTATGCTGTGATCGCGGTAAAATCCCAGAAAAGAGGGGAGTTGTAATTCACCCATAATGGTCCCCGGGTATTGGGGTATGGGAAAATATAAAAAGCAAGCCAGACTCTCCCCATATGTAAGGTTGGGAACATAGCTGCACAAATTACAGCAAAAACAGTCATCGCTTCTGCAGACCTGTTAATTGAAGTCCGCCACCTCTGTCTAAGTACCAGCAGGAAAATAGAAAATGCTGTCCCCGCATGTCCGATACCAATCCACCAGACAAAATTAACGATTGCCCAGCCCCAGGCAACCGAATTATTGACTCCCCAGGTGCCGATACCTTTGTATACAGTTATGTAAATGGCGTAAGCTCCAAACAGGGTTGCAGCTGATGAAATTCCAAATGCTATAATCCACCACAGGCCCGGAGCCCTTTCCAGTGGATCAATTACATCCCCTGAAATCTGGCCCAGTGTCTTATTTCCTTCAATAAGGGGTCCTCGTATCTTTCTGTTATACATAGGTTACCAGCAGATTATTTATGATTTTAATTTTTCATCATTTCTTATTTTTGTCAGATAACCAACTGAAGGCAGGGTATGCAACTCTTCCAGTAAATTATAACATCGTGGTTCACTGAACAACTTTGAGACTTTACTATTTTTATCATTCGTATTACCAAAAATGATAGCCTGTGAAGGACAAGCCTGCATACAGGCAGTTTTTATTTCTTTATCCTCAATGGTCCTGTTTTCGAGCTTGGCCTGCAATTTTTTCTCCTGGATCCGCTGAACACAAAAAGAACATTTTTCCACAACTCCTCTCTCCCTTACAGTTACATCCGGATTTAAAACCATTTTGCCCAAATCTGATGCAGTATTGAAATCAAATACCTTGTTATTGGTATATCTGTACCAGTTAAATCGTCTGACTTTATAAGGACAGTTATTTATACAATATTTGGTACCAACACAACGATTGTAAGTCATCTGGTTCAATCCTTCGCTACTGTGATTGGTAGCGGAAACCGGACAGACATTTTCACAGGGGGCATTATCGCAGTGCTGGCAGGTAAGTGGCTGGAAGTAAACTTTAGGATCATCCGGCGATTCTGAGTAATACCGGTCTATTTTTATCCAGTGCATGATTCTTCTGTTTATCACCTCTGATTTCCCGACAACAGGTATGTTGTTCTCAGCCTGACATGCTATAACACACGAATTACACCCAATGCATGAGTTCAGGTCTATTGCAAGTCCCCAGTGAAAACCATCATAATTAACATCCGGGTACAAGGTTTTATGTTCTGATTCAAATTCCTTGTGAAACTCATTACCTGAAGATTGGTCTTCTTTATATTTACTAAGAACTGAATCTCTGACAATTTGCCTGCCTTCCATTGAATAGTGAACCTGTGTTAAGGCAAGCTGGCTTTGCTGGAGAGTGTTTTCCAATTTATCTACAGTAAATCCGTAAATACGATTTCCATTTATCCTGCTGGTAAACGGATACATATTTACCCCAATATTTGAACAGACAGGTCCAGCATTTGTATGCCCGTAACCAAGACTTACCGAAATTGTACCATCCGCCTGACCGGGTTGAATAAATGCAGGAATTATCAACTTTTCTGAGAGTTTTATTAGGTCTCCTGTTTTTATCCCAAGCTTTTCAGCATCACTTATTGAGAGGGCAGCAACATTTTCCCAGCATTGCCGTGCAACAGGATCAGGTAACTCCATTAACCATGGATTGTTGGCATGCATGCCCGTACCCAGCGAAACACTTTCAGAAATAATAACTTCATATCCGTCTGTCTTTGCGGATACTGTGGAATTCATTGCTGGTGATAACACTTCCATTCTGAATGGTAACAATTCCTGTTCTGGCACTTTATAGCTGAAGACCCCATTTCCAAGGGCTTCATTCCAGAACTTTCTGAAATCGGCTATACCTGAATGAGGAAAATAGACTTTTTCCCAATTTTCAACCAGGTAATCATGATAAGGTATTGATTTGCCAGACCATTTTAATAAAGTATCCTGGAATGCCCGGGTGTTGAAAACCGGATTGATACATGGCTGGCTCAAACTTAACTGCCCTGGAGTTATCTCAGCGTCATCCCATGATTCAAGATAATGATGCACCGGACATTCGTACTTTGTTTTACCCGTAGTTTCGTTCAATGTAACTGCCATATTTACTGTCAGTTCTGTGCCATTTAGTCCTTTCAGGAATTGTTCAGCATCAGGATAATCATACGCCGGATTGACATTATACATAATTAATGCCTTGACCTTTCCCGCAGTTAAATCATTAACCAGGTTTTCCATTTTGCGGTCAATCCCTGCACAAATGTTCAGATTATTATTCAGATCAATGCATTCCTTATAGTTGGATAAAAGATTATTAATCCCATTGACAATAATCTGAATATCGACACTATTGGTTCCCGATATAACTATAGATCTGCCTTTTGATGCAATTAGCTCATCTGCAAGTTCTGTAAGATCCTCTTTAAAGGTACTGCCCGGGAACTTCCCGCCACCTGTTTTTTCAGAAATTTTATTATACAGATCTATTAGCAAAGTTTTTTCTTCAGAGGGCTTTATTTTTCTCCTTATATCAGCATTGGCACCGGTAAGGCTCATCCCAGATTCGAAATGAATATGACGAAGCATATCTTTCTCCCCGTTATCCAATTTCCTTCTGGAGGTGTAATCCGGGATAAAATGTACCGGTGATAACCATGTGCCAAGAAAGTCAGCATTAATTGAAACAACAAGCTTTGTCTTACTGAAATGGTAGTCAGGAATTACTGTTTTTCCGAAACATAACGAATTGGCTTCCAGAACAGCAGAATATGAGACAGAGTCATATTGTACCCAGGTGAAATTTTTAAAACCCTCACCGAATTCGCTGATAAGTTTAATTGTAGAGGGAGAAATTATGCTGGAGGTGAGCAGGACAATTTCTCCTCCTTCCGAGTTAATGGAGGAAAGCTTACTTATAATCTGGGTATCAACAGAATCCCAGGTAACCGGTGAATTATCAGATACAGGTTCTTTAAGGCGTGCATCGTCATACAGGCTTAATACAGATGCCTGCACCCGGGCAGTGGTACCCTCCCTGTTAAAGGATGAAAGAAGATTGCCTTCAATTTTTATTGGCCTTCCATCACGTGTTTTAACAAGTATAGATGCATAGTCATGACCGTCATAAAAGCTGGAAGCATAATATAAAGATTTTCCCGGAATAACTTCAGGTGGTTGTATTACATATGGCAATGCTTTCTGCACAGGTCTTTTACAACTGGCGAGTATAGCTGCCGAGGAGAAGCTGAATCCCAGGATTTTCAAAAACTCTCTCCTTGAAGTACCTCTCCCTGTCAGGTTTTGCCCCGGATATTCCGACGGAAAGCCCTTCATCTCTTTTTTGTCATTCCCGGCATCACCTGCAGCCAGACCATTATTTACTTTCATATTCTTCAAGTCTGTTTTCATACTAGGCACTTTTCCCGGATTCTGATATTAATAATGACATTTCATACATTCTGTTCCACCCAATACACTCTCGGTAACACTATCAATCTCCCCTTTTTTAATTTTTTCTTCCAAATCTCTGTATACTGTATAAAATTTATTGCTCCGGACATCCATCTCCTTAGTGCGGTGGCAGTTTATGCACCAGCCCATAGACAAATCTGATACCTGCCTGATTACATCCATTGCTTTGACGTTACCATGACATTCTTCACAGGCAAGCCTTCCTGCGCCGACGTGTTGAGCATGACTGAAAAAAACATGGTCAGGAAGATTGTGTACTTTTATCCATTCAATAGCTCTTTTTTGATAGTATGCATCGGTTACTTTTGCTATTTCGTAAGCCCCTGAACGGGTTCCGTTTCGCACAATAAGGTGACAATTCATACAGACATTTACAGGCGGGAATCCTGCAGTTTTACTGAATTGTGCAAAACTGTGACAATAAATACATTCCGTTTGATTCTGTCCTGCATGAACAGCATGTGAGAATTTGACTGGCTGAAAAGGAGAATAATCCTTTGAACGCCCGAGAGCTATGGAATCAACAACGAGTGTATAGGTAATAAAAGTACCAGTAGAGAAGAAAATAATGTAATTAATCCATCGTTTTTTAATTAATTTACTGATTGTAAGGTCTGTAACTGAGAAAAGAAACAACGCCGAAGCAATTATAAATAACAGAAGGTTTGTAATTATCGGTTTTTCCGGCACAAGGCCTATGGAGACAAATTTATCCATATAGGCTTTGATCAGAGTGATATCTTCAGGTGTCAGCTGAAAACCCTTATGTACCTGAGCCATCTTCTCCCCCGAAGGATTGAGTAATACATTGCTTAACTCACTTTCACTTTTGTCAAGGTATTTCTTCGAGATATCCAGAGCGTCGGGATTCCAGTTCAGGGTATCAGGCACCCGGGTATTGTGACACCTAGCACAGTTGATTGATTTATCTCCCGGGTAAACCAGACCAAAGAAAAGCCTTTCTCCTCTTATGATCTCTTCAGCTTTAAAAGTTCCGGGTTTATTGATAACGGAATCTTCCTGTTGAATTACAACAGAGTAGAGCGGGATAACAATAATTGAAAAAAATATGGTAAGTAGTATATATTTAAAAATGTTTACTTGGAAAGGTTTGTGCATTATAAATAATTTAAAATCTATAATTCAATTATTAGTACCAGATTTATTTCAATTACTCCTTACCAGATTGATAAAGTCAAAAATAAATAAAAACTTTTAATAATTGTAATGAAGTTAGGAATAAACTTAAAGAGGGGTAAAATAAATAAAATAGCTTTCAGGAATGAATATTAATAATCAGAGAAATTCTTTTTAGTTTAATGTGATCATTCTTCCGGCACTGTTGACTTCGTCGATCCTGCAAAATTCTCCTGAAGCCAAAATAATGTGAGGATAGCTATTCTGAGCGGTGAGTTCATCTGGAGGTAACAAATAGGAGGGCAACAGGGGAATAAGCAGCAGGGATAATCAGTTTTCTTATCAGAATATATCAGCGCTTTAATGATATTCATTCTAATATATTTTACATTCGTCCCCTTTTCCAAATATCCGGTACCTGTATCCGGCAACAACATTGTACAGGAAATCGCGGATAAAGGGTGGAACCAGGATTAATCCATAAAAAAGTTTCCAGATTCCTCCTATATCCTTTAGAATTTTGAGCACTGCTGTGGATCGCTGATAATAATTTTCTCCATTTATATAAATAATAGCAAAAAGATTTTTTTCCGGTAATCCTGCTTGTTTCAGTAACTCTTTTCCCTCGTCAGACTGCAACGGTACAAAACGGAACTTTTTCATCCTGTCATGTCTGAGAATAAAACGAACAGCTCCGTTACAGAGATTGCAGATACCGTCAAAGAGGATAGTGCGATCCATATATCTTTAACAGAGGAGAGAATGATATGTTTAATGTGTTCATAGGGATTTTCAGGAGCAGCTCATCAACGGGAATGTGCCGCCGGATTCTAAATAGCAGGAATTTTATGTTCTTTCCCCGGGAAACAATAAATTTGTCCAATTTTTAAGAGATATTAAACTTGGTATGAGTTTTGTAATCACTATTGTGAATAGCTTATTCTTCTAATACTTAAAAAAATGAAAAAGATAATTATTACTTCAATTCTGGCCCTCCTGGTTGCAGCAGGGTCAACTGTCACAGGACAGAACCGACCGGATGAATATCTGGGTCTGCCGGGAGATAATCTTAACCTCTACGCGGTAATGAGGCTGTTCCAGGAATCTGAAACACTTGAAAGTTTTGAAAGAAACCTTAATAATGAAAATTCAAGGATAAACAATCTGGACCTGAATGGTGATAACCTTGTTGATTACATCATGGTCACAGACTATGTTGACGGGGATGTTCATAATATAGTATTACAGGTTGCTTTAAATCCGAATGAAAGGCAGGATGTGGCTGTATTTACAGTTCAGCGCTTTCGCAACGGATCCGCACAGATTCAGCTTATAGGTGATGAAGCATTATATGGAAGGAATTATATAATAGAACCTATATTTGACGATTTTGCAGGGACACCAAATCCAGGCTATACCGGAAGGAACAGAAACGGGGTTACCGTTGTCAGAACCACAACTTATGAAATTGCTGCCTGGCCCGTGATCAGATACATCTATCGCCCGAATTACGTTATCTGGCACTCTTCATGGAACTGGGGTTACTATCCTTCTTACTGGCATCCATGGAACCCGTTCTCCTACCATTATTATTTTGGATATCAGTATAACCGGTATCCCGATTATTACAGGTATTACCGTCACTGGCAGGCACCGAGATATACACGATACAATGACTTTTATTACAGCAGCAGACGTTCACATTCTCAGCTGGTAAGCAACAGAATTAAGGAGGGTAACTATAAAAACACCTATTCACACCCTGAACAGAGGAGAGATGGCATTGCTCTTTACAATAAAACGCACACAAGCCAAAGCAACAGCAGGAGACCGGATAATATTTCAACAAACAACCAGAGAGGAAGATCTGTTTCTCAGTCAACACGGGAAAGGAGCACTGCAGGTAATAACTCCGGCACTGTCCGACGGTCCGGTAACACCAGTACAGTAAAATCCCGGTCGAACTCCTCTTCGGGTCAAAAGGCCGGTGCTTCACGCAGATCATCTGCTCAGGTTTCTGGCAGGGTTGTAACTAAGCCTGCACAAGTTCAGAAGGGAGAAACCGCAAGGTCATCGAGAAAACCAACAACTAGTGTAAAATCATCGGGCCGCAGAACAACCAAAGAAAGCAAAACAGGAACGGCTGTAAAAAAGAGTGATAATACTAAAGGTTCTGAAGCAAGCAAATCATCACGAAGATAATAAATACCTCCAATCATAATCTGCAAGCTTCAAACTCTTCCTGTTACTTTCCCGCTTAAGTCGATGACCAAACAAAAAGTCAGCTATCTTTGTTATACAATGAAATAGTATAGATTTAAAATCACCCCGAATTTACTATACCTCTTATGTTCTCAACCCGGCTTAATTTAATTGCAAGCTATTACTTACTATATTTTTAGATGAATAAAACAGCACTAATCACAGGATCATCAGGCGGAATAGGACTGGAACTTGCCAGGATACATGCAGGACAAGGGGGTAACATTGTTTTGATAGCCCGAAGTAAGGGAAAGCTGGACATACTAAAGGAGGAAATTGAGAAGAAGTACAATGTGATGGTTTATACTATTGGAAAGGACCTCGCTTTAAAGGATGCGGCAAGGGAGGTATATGATGAATTAATTCTGCAAAATATTTCAGTAGATTATCTGATCAATAATGCCGGACTTGGCGATTTTGGTTTTTTTGCAGATAGTGACTGGAATAAGCAGGAGCAAATGATTAATCTGAATATCAGTGCTCTTACTCATTTTACAAGGCTCTTTTTACCTGATATGATAAAGCGCGGGGATGGCAAAATTCTGAATGTATCTTCAATGGCGGCGTTTCAACCAGGCCCGACAATGTCGGTTTATTTTGCGACCAAAGCATATGTCCAGAGTTTTTCTGAAGCATTAAATAATGAAGTAAGAGATAAGGGAGTTACTGTAACGGCTCTTTGCCCCGGACCCACCCAAAGCGGATTTCATGCGGCAGCCATAGGGAAGAGCAGACCTGTGAAACCGAGGAAGCTGCCATCTTCGGAAATGGTTGCAGAATATGGATACCAGGCTATGATGAAGGGAAAGAGTGTTGCAATTCACGGGATGAAAAACTCAATAATGGCTTACTTTTCCAGATTTGTTCCAAGGTCACTTCTTGTGAAAATGGTAAGAAAAATTCAAACGGGTAAACATTTAGCAGATTTTTAAAACAAAAATTTTTCAATATATAAGATTATGCAGACAATATTGGGAGCAAATGGAACAATTGGGAATGTTCTGGCTAAAGAATTATTAAGTTATACGGATAAAATCAGGCTTGTCAGCAGGGATCCAAAGAGGGTGAATGAATCTGATGAGCTGTTCCGGGCAGATTTATTAATACCCGGAATGGTTGAAAAGGCTGTTGAAGGATCAGATGTGGTATATCTTGTTGTTGGACTTGATTATAAACTGGCTGTGTGGGAAGAAAAATGGCCAATGCTTATGAGAGCCACAATTGATGCTTGTATTAAGCATAAAGCCAGTCTGGTTTTTTTTGACAATGTTTATATGTATGATATCAATTCAATTCCACACATGACAGAAAAATCGCCGGTAAACCCGCCTTCTAAAAAGGGTGCGGTAAGGAGCAGGCTTGCAAAGATGATCATGGATGAAGTGGTGACAGGAAGACTGAGAGCACTCATAGCCCGTTCTGCGGACTTTTACGGTCCGGGAAATGAAAAAAGCTTTGTAATTGAGATTGTTTACAAGAACCTCATAAAAGGCAAGGCTGCAAACTGGTTTATTGATGCAGGGAAGAAGCACTCATTCACTTTTACTCCGGACGCTGCAAAAGCAACAGCACTGCTTGGGAATACAGATGATGCATATAACCAGGTATGGCATTTGCCTACCGATAAGAACCCTCTTACAGGGAGGGAGATCATTGACATCTTTGCAGGTGAAATGAATGTTAAAAGCAAGTTGTTTGTGATTCCGATGTGGTTACTTAAAATTCTCGGTTTATTCACACCGATCCTGAAAGAGATGCCTGAAATGATGTACCAGTATGACAGGGACTATTATTTCGATTCCTCAAAATTTGAAAAGCGGTTTAATTACAAACCCACAACATATCAGGAGGGGATTAAACTTATAGTAGAAAAGACAAAAAACACCTGACACCGGACTTTCGTATGGGTCAAAGTATTGTTTGACCAATTTATCATCATCATAGATCCTTTTACTGGCATAAAAAGTTATCTGTGAACCGGAAAGCTTTCGGGGTAGAGGATTTCCATTTTATCACTTTAAGAGGATCTAAATTTTCTTCACATAAATAAACTTATCATCACCCTTGTCGTAAAAGTCACGGATACGGGCTTCCAGAGTAAAATGATTGTTCTCGTAGAATGCCCTGGTAGCTGCATAATGATCCTGACCCGATGTTTCGGCAATGATCAGAGTACAACCCATTTTTCTGGCCTCCATATAGGTCTCCTCAAGCAGTTTTTTACCGATTCCCCTTCCCCGGTATTCATTATCTGTTACGATCCAGTAAAGATCAAAACTTGATTTTGTCAGTGCAATAGGACCATAGCATGAATAAGCAACAGTTTTGCCATCAGCTTCAGCGAAAACAAAATGATAACCAGTTGATTCACCTTTGCCAAGACGTTCTTCAATTAGCTCAATTGCGACGTCTACCTCGTGATCGTAAAAGAATTTTGTTGAAAAGACTATTTCCCTGATTCTATTGATATCCTTTTTTTCAGGAATGTTACGGAAGGTTAAGTTCATTATTATTTGAATTTGCCGAAATTATACTGATATTATTATTTTATGAAATCTGTTTAAACCCGAAATATTGTACATTACTGACCATTTTGTATCATTTAAATAAAGATGAAGATAATAATTTTGTTTAAAGGGAAACCCCGGATCAGTAAGTAATATTATCTGTTAAGTTTATAGGTTGGGACCTTAGCTGATACCTTTGGTAAGTACAGGTGGTAAAATTAAGGAGAATATATCCCGGTGGAATTGAAATTTATAAACCGGCCAACAAATTCAGAAGTAAAAGAGCCGGATTTTTGTGTGGTTATCAGTGTATTTAAACTGATAATCTGAATATTGGTTAATAAGTAGTACCTTTGTTTTTTTTATAACGGAATAATCCCCGCCTGTGTCAGGCAGTTTTTATTTCACATAACTTATACTAGTTTATTTATGCAATTTGAATCGTTAAACATTATTGATCCAATTCTGAAATCTTTAAAAGAAGAAGGCTATTCTGAACCAACACCTATACAAATACAGGCAATTCCAATTGTCCTCCGGGGGACGGATCTTATCGGATGTGCACAGACCGGTACGGGAAAAACAGCCGCTTTTGCTGTACCCATTATTCAACTGTTATACAATGAAAGATCAAATGAAAGGAAGAGAAAAATAAGGAGTCTTATTGTTACGCCCACGCGGGAACTCGCAATACAGATTGAAGAGAGTTTCAATGCGTATGGACGGCATACAGGATTGTCATATTCAGTTGTCTTTGGAGGGGTAAATCAGAATCCCCAGGTTGCAGCTTTACGGAATGGGGTAGATGTACTGGTGGCAACACCCGGCAGGTTACTTGATCTTATGAACCAGGGATATATCTCCTTAAAAGACATTAAGATATTTGTTCTGGATGAGGCGGACAGAATGCTCGATATGGGCTTTATACACGATGTACGAAAAATTATTTCTGCTCTCCCTCAAAAAAGACAGTCACTCTTCTTTTCCGCAACCATGCCACCTGAGATAGTGAAGCTGGCTGGTTCTATAGTTTATAAACCGGTCAAAGTGGAGGTTACCCCTTCAGCAACTACAGTTGATATAGTAGACCAATTTGTTTATTTCACAGATAAAGGGAACAAAAATGCTCTTCTGGTCGAGATATTAAAGGATGAGAAGATCAAAACAGCCCTGGTCTTTACACGTACCAAATTTGGCGCCGATAAAGTTGTAAAGATACTTAGGAAGAAAAATATAATAGCCGAATCAATTCATGGCAATAAAGCTCAGTCAACACGTCAGCGCGCCCTTTCAAATTTTAAGGCGCAGACAACACGTGTACTGGTAGCAACAGATATTGCAGCCCGTGGCATTGATGTTGATGACCTTGAGTATGTTATAAATTATGAGATTCCCAATATCTCAGAAACATATGTGCATCGGATAGGAAGGACAGGAAGAGCAGGGGCAAATGGAACAGCTATTTCTTTCTGTGATGCAGATGAAAAAGCCTACCTGAAAGATATTGAGAAACTTATAACAAAAAGGTTACAGGTTGTTGAGGATCATCCATTTCCTTTGATTGACAATAATCCGGTAAAGACACCCAGACAACAGCATGGATCAAATAACCATCCCCGGCCCCTTTCAACAAAAAATTTCAGATCCGGAACCCGGAGCAGGAAACGCTAAGTCAAAAAATGCCACTTTTGCTCCATTTATTCTGTTTGTTATCCAAAGCCGGACTTAATTTATTCTGATTTTTAATCATTTACACCTTATAAGGGGGATAATCGGTGTATCCTTTTTCACCTGGAGAATAAAAGAATCCAGGATCGGGATCGTTTGAAAGCGGCCAGCCGTTTTTAAGCCTTTCAACAAAATCGGGGTTGTTAATAAATGGACGTCCGAAAGCAATAAGGTCTCCAAGGTCGTTATTAAGATCTTTCTCTGCTTTTTCTATATTATAACCACCAGCTAAAATAATGGTATTCTTAAATGTATCACGGATCATTCTCTTTATTTCCATTGGTACCGGCGGAGCCCCCCTTGCAGAATGATCAAGAATGTGAATATATAAAATACCGGTTCTCCCCAGGATTTCTGCAAGATATTTATAGGTGACATCTGTCTCGGGATAATATGCCATATCACTTGCTACTCCATAGGGCGATAACCTGATTCCTGTTTTTCCTTTACCTATAGCCTCTGAGACTGCTGTAACAACCTCGAGAACAAAACGACAACGGTTTTCTGTGCTGCCACCGTAGGAATCATTACGTTTATTGCTTACAGGTGACAGGAACTGTTCGAGAAGGTAACCATTTGCACTATGTAACTCAACGCCATCAAACCCTGACTCTATGGCATTTTTTGAAGCATCCACGAATTCTTTTGTTGTCAGTTCGATATCTTTTAAGGTCATCTCTTCCGGGGAAGGTAGATCCTGCATCTGTTTCGAATCCGTCCATATTTTCCCTTTAGCCTTAACAGCTGATGGTGCAATAACTCTCCCTCCTTCAGGAAGATTAAGGACATGGCCAATCCTACCGGTATGCATTAACTGCACAAATATTCTACTGCCACTTTGATGCACGGATGATGTTATCTTTCTCCAGCCTCGGATCTGAGACCTGCTGAAAATTCCGGGTATACGGGCATATCCTAATCCGTTAGGAGACGGAGATGTTCCTTCAGTTATTATTAATCCGGCTCCTGAGCGCTGCCTGTAGTATTCTGCCATCAGGTCATTCGGGACATTACCTGTTGCCCTCGACCTGGTCATGGGTGACATAACCACCCGATTTTTAAGTACCGTTATGCCGAGCTTATAGGAAGTAAACAAGTTGTAATCTTTCAAAGTTTTAATTATTAATTGATGATATATGATTTAACAACATTTAATCAATTATGTTGATCAGAGATCTCCTGTATATGCTGAATATTGACCAGGTCATCAATAAGTTTCTTCATTTTTTCGTAATGAGAACCTGCCCAGTAAATACGGTTACAACCTGTGCATTTTTTAAATTTATGATAAAATAGCCTTGTTCCGGGTAATAAACGGTGCGAAATTTCTTCTTTTGATACATCTACAAGGATACAGTTGCATTCAATACATCTGCTAAAAGGCAGGAGCTGGTTTTTCAATTCAAACCGTTTGAAAATCTCTTTAAGTTGCTCAAAAGGGCGTTGAGATCGAATACAGTGACCGTGAGTCACCTTTTTGTTTTTAAGCATCTCTCTGTCCCGTGTCAGTATGATTCTGTTATCTTTCAGAGCAAGACTTATAATTTCATTATCCCTGATATTTGACTGGTAATATGTGTCAAAACCGCATATTCGCAGGTATTTTGCAAGTTTCCCCAGGTGAACATCAGCTAAAAATTTCAGGTTGCGTAATGGTCTGTTCCTTAAGCAGGAAACAGAGGAGATATCAAAGCTTTCAAAAACCGGATAAACGGAAACATGATCTCCATTCTGAAGTCTGTACGAAAAGTTGACCGGTTCGCTGTTCACCAGGATCAAATCAACCTCCGTGTGAGGTATTCCCATAGCTTCGATGGCATCTTTAACAGATGGACTCAGGTTAAATGAATATGGGAATGAAAAATTTCTCCTGCCCCTGTGCAAAAGTTCATTTAACTCTGCATAAAACCTGAACCAGGCTAGGTTCATACCTGTTTTGTAATCTAATTGTAAATTAGTTTTTAAAGTTACTGCTTACTTCAATACAAGTCAATTAACCTCCCGTTAAAGGGTTGGAATTGTGACTTTGATCTTTTATCTGTGACTTTGATCTTTTATCAATATATTTACCGACTCTGAATTTTTATTTTATGTTCCATACATTAATCACACTTGGCTATATTATCCCCAATATTTATGTTTTTCTCCGTATCTGGCAACTCTTTATCAATAAAGGTTACAGGTTTTATTATACTTTGATATATATACTGATAGCCTCAATTTATCCTGTCAGTAATTTCATACATGAAGGAAACTCGGGTATCCTGGCCGGAATAATAAGGAAGATTGCTGACTACCTGTTACCATTTTACCTGTACCTGTTCCTGTTTTTGCTGCTTTTTGATATTTTACTTCTTGTAAATTATATTTTTAAAATTATATCTTCTGAAAAGTTAAACAGTACTTTGTTCAAAAAGAGTTCTCTGGCAGCATTGTTGATCATGCCGGTATTGGTGGTAGCAGTAGGTGCTCTGAATTTCAATACTATAAGGACTTCAGAATACCGGATCATTATTCCCGGTAAAGCAACTAAAATAAACCATTTGAAAATAGCATTTGTAGCTGACTTTCACCTGAGGGAGGGTACAAATATTAATTTTGTGGAGAGGTTTGTTGATAAAATAGCGATCATCAGTCCGGATCTTATTATTTACGGTGGGGACATTGTCGAAGGTGAGAGGGATAATGAAAATCTTGCCAGGTACGAGAACCTGCTCAAAGGTATTTCAGCCAGGTATGGAGTTTTTACGGTACTTGGGAACCATGAGTATTATGCAGGTCAGGATAAAGGAAGCTTCTTTGATAAAACGGGCATGAAAGTTTTGTGCGATACCATAATGGTGGTTAATAATTCATTTAATCTTGGAGGCAGGTATGACAGCCATTTAAAGGCAAGAAAGACCATTGGAGATCTTATGAAATATGCAATTGATTCGTTACCAATTATCATTATTGATCACCGGCCGACACAGATTGACCAGGTAAGTAAAACAGAGACAGATATACAGCTATCGGGACACACCCATAATGGTCAGTTATTTCCGCTTAATCTGATTACAAAAAAGATATATCAGGTAAGCTGGGGGCACAGAAAAATAGGACATACCCATTTTTTTGTCACCAGTGGGATAAGGCTTTGGGGGCCACCTGTCCGCACGACAGGGAAATCTGAAATAATGGTTATTGACGTTGACTTTTCAGACCGGTAATTTTTGTTTTACAATTTTTTTAAACAATTATCGGCATTTCCATAAGTATGCATTTCTCTTAAAAAAAAAGCTGTTGAAGAGGATACTTCAACAGCTTTTGTCTGATTAAATCAGACCCGGAATGTTTTGATCTACTTGTTAATTAACCTTTCACCTTTAATAGTGTAATACAGGTGCCTGGTTTCATTGCCCTTCTGAACTTTTACATCGTAATGTTCTACAACCTTTTTTTGCTTGTTTGTAACTATCTCCGTTCCGCCAAGGACTTTCCAGTCTTTGTATTCCGTTTTTGCAATGGCCCTCAGAATCTGTACAGGAACCGCAGCATTTTTATCTATAGTCCTGTAACGGATAAGATCACCATTGGACTCAAAAACAGCAAATACATCCTTACCGTCATTTGTTTTCATGTGAATCTCATAGTGGTCAATAGGTTGATTATAGTCCTGGTCTACTACCCAGCCATAATTTTTTAACTCATAAGGGAATGCACCCCACTCAACCTGCTTGTCACCTTTAAAAATTTCCTCAGCTGCTTTCAGAACATCTGGAGGAATATTCCCTTTTTTCAGGGTTAAGCTTTCAACCGGAACTTCTTCAGTCATTGGATCCTGCGCAAAAGCAGGAAACGAAGCTACCAGAAAAAATATTAGTGAAATGACTGCCTGATTTAAAATTAACTTTTTCATGACTAATTCTTTTTAAGTTATTAATAGAAATTCTTTTAAATGTTTACTTTACTTTTTATCCGTACCAGCTATCTGTGAAGTTGTTTTTCTATTGTGATGTACCTTGAAATTCTTTCTTGAGGTTGTGCCCTTTTTCGCATCAATTTCTCTGATGAATCTTCCATCACTATCGTACAGAATTGTTTCCTGAGTTGTCCCTTTAATAACAACAAATTCATAAGTAACTATATCGTTTTTTACGACTTTTATTGCTTCTTTTATTTTAAATCCCTTAAAATCTTTAGCAACACTATCAATAATAGCTTTGTTAACATCTGATATCATCATATACGTACGTTGTGCATTTAATTCATTTGTTGCTATTATTAGAACCATGGCGAAAAATAACTTTTTCATAACTGATTGATTAATTGATTTAACACAACAAATTTACCCCCGAATTCTGAAGTAATTCTGAAGATGAAAATATTTAACAAACTCTTAAGATTTCTAAAAAATTCTTTAAGAAACTGCTTCCCCGCGGTAGGCTAACTTAATCTCATGAAGAGTTCCTGTACAGGTATAACTGACAGTCATATTATAATGATCGGAAATTTTCTTAACGATTGACAATCCCAATCCGACAGAATTAGGGCGATTTTTCCCTTTCCGGAATCTCTTAAAAAGCTCTTCGGGATCAGTCTCATCATGTGGTCCGCTATTTGAAATGATCATAAAATTATCATCAAGACGGCATTTGATAAATCCACCATCGAAATTATATCTGACTGCATTGCTCACAAGGTTCGAAATCATTATGTCTGCAAGTATTTCATTCATGATAACCATACCCGCATCAACCAGATCCGTCTCAACCGTTATCTTTTTAAGCTGCATTATCTCCAGGTAGTTGTCAAGACATTTATTTATCAAATCCCTAAGGGAAACCTCCTTTGTTTCAGGAAACTGAAGGTTTTCTATCTTGGAAATCAGTAAAAGACCCTGGTTGAGTTTATATAAGCGCGCAGCTGCTTCATTAATAGACTTGATCAGATCGATACTCTTTTTATTGAGTTTTTTATTTTGCATCAGCATATCCAGTTTTGAACGTATAACCGAAAGAGGTGTCTGTATCTCATGAGATGAGTTTTCATTATATTCTTTAAGATTGATATAATCGGTCCTCATTTTTTTTGTCATTCGTTCAATAAGCATGTTGAGCTCCTTAAATTCATCAATACCTGTTTCCGGTAAGTTGAGAGGTTTGTCTGAGAGCACATCGAATTTTGTAGCTTCATTTACAGCATTAAAGAAAGGGCTCATTATTTTTTTTGAAACCAGGTAGTTAACTATAAGTGAAATTAAAAGAAGAGAAAGAAATAAAATAAGCATACCCAGACTGATATTATTCAGGAGATTTTGATTTTCATCAAGTAGCTGATATATATTAATTGTATAGCCAGTATTTCCTGATGTATTGTTGGAAAAGCTGAGATGTCTGAAATGTAAAAGGGTGTTTGACCTTGGGTCAAGAAGAACAGTATCATTAATTACCTGGGAATATGTTGTAACCGTATCAAGTAACCTGACCTCTATCAGGTGACCAAAACTGACAGAAAAATCCGGAATTTTGTCAGTTTCTTCTATCTGATCCTCGATAATTGTTTTCTCTGTTAATAAACTGTCGTCAACCTGGTTATAGACTATTTTACGAATGGTATAATAAAATAATATACCTGCCAGGATCATTGTCAGGACAGAAAAAAAAGAAAAGTAATATGTGCTTCGTGTAAGTAGTTTCAAGAATCTGAAAATTTATATCCAAATCCGTAAATAACCCTGATATAATTTTTGCATTTTTCGGCAAGGAGCTTCTTCCGAAGGTTTTTAACATGAGTATAAACAAAATCAAAAGAGTCTGTAAGTATCACATCGTCACCCCAGAGATGTTCAACTATTGATTCTTTTGTAATAATCCTGTTTTTATTGGTTAAAAAGAATAACAGCAGATCATATTCCTTCCTGGTAAGGTTCAGCAACTTGTCATTTACAAAAGCCTGATTTTCATCAACCCTCACTTTAATCTCATTAAAAGTTACTTCATTGAAGCCAACAAAATTTTCCCTCCTGCATATTGAATTTACACGTGCGCTCAATTCGGCCATGTGAAAAGGTTTGGTCAGATAATCGTCTGCTCCTATTTTTAAACCTGTAATCTTATCCTCAAGTGATGATTTAGCCGATAGGATCAGGATCCTGTCAGTTGATTTGTTAGCTTTCATCTCATGAATAATATTAAGGCCATTGCCATCGGGAAGGCCTATATCAAGTATTATACAGTTGTATGAGTTATCAGCGGTTTTATAACTGGCTTCCCTGTAATTCTGTGCATACTCAATTATGTGACCTTCCATTTTGAGATACTCACCTATAGATCTGCTCAGGGACTTTTCATCCTCAACAATCAATAGTTTCATGGGCATTCAATAATATAACCTAATTTACGAAGAAAATGATTTCACCGGCGTCATTTTCATTGAAAACAATAAACTATCAGAGTTTAAATTTTTTAATGCTGCCTTAAAACATCAAAAACAGCAGTCTGCCTGAATGTTTCACCTTTTTCGTTTACGCCGTTTAGCTCAATAATACACCTTCCTGGTGTATCAGGTGCCATAATTAATAACTTCACAGAACTGGTTTTGTTCAATGCAAGCTATGGGTTCCAATAAAGAGTATTTCTTGTGTAAGGGGTGTTCTGTTTTCATAGCCATGAAGTCACGCCCCTTACAAATTACAGATAAGTCGAAACTTGTATCGTTCAATCGGTTCCTGGTTGTATTGTCTGTGAGTTGGCCTGTTATTGAAAGACCTTTGATTTCAGGGTTATAGAATTTTTTCCCGTCTGATTTTTCACTGTAAGGAACTTTCACACTCTTTGCGGATAAAAATAATTCGGGAATAACTGCCAGACATAAGCTTTCAGTTAAGTATTGGAATTCTTCAGGGCCCTCTATTGAAAGTGGTGATTTATTGAGCAGCAACTCCGGATACATCAACCAGTAATAAAAACAATATACTTAGCCGGGATTAGGAGGTCATTTTTTAATATAATTAATCGGAGCCGGTGAAATAATGCTATTAATACAATCTTAATGAAGGTGCATAAAAAAATATAGATATTAAATAAATACAAACCTGCAAAAGCCCTTAAACAATTTATAAATTTTGATTTAAATTGTTTAACTTTATTTTAGGATGCTTTACAGATATTACTCTTAACAATAATTTTAGAACTTATGACACAGGCTTGCTTTAATTTAATAAGTACCCTAATTTAACTTCATGCCCATGATTAAGTATTTTGTTGCCCAAACAAGGGTCAGTAATCCGGATGAGTACGCACATTATCTGGAGAAGTTTGATGATATATTTTCCAGATTCAAAGGAGAATACATTGCAATTGACGAATCTCCGATACTACTGGAAGGCAGTTGGGACTATACAAAATCAGTCCTGATAAAATTTAATAGCAAAAAGGATTTTGAAGACTGGTACTATTCTGAAGATTATCAAAATATTATGAAACACAGGTTAAACTCTTCGAAAAGTGATATTATCCTTATTGAGGGATTGAAATAATCTGCAATTGCATTAAATGGAACTGACTGCCGGAAACTCAATGAATATAGTATTATTACCAGATAAATACTCAATTTATAAATTTGAGAATGATCACGCTTTACCTGATTGGATTTTTTCATCAGACTTTTATTCAATAACCAAAACAAAAGAGGAGATTTCGGTTGTTGCTGTAAAGACTGATCCTGATCCGAAAGGTATTATCTTCAACAGCGATTGGCGGATTCTTAAAATTGCAGGACCTATGGATTTATCCCTGGTTGGGGTTATAGCTGAAATATCAGCAATTCTCAGGATTGAGAAGGTTCCTGTTTTTATAGTCTCAACATACGATACTGATTATATTCTGGTCAAACAAAAAGATTTAAATACCGGTATCAAAGCACTGGAAGAAAAAGGGCATAGTATTTCGTTTTAGTTCTTAAAACGAATATAATAGGCTGTTTTGGGATCCAAAAAAGTACATTTTTATGGCAAGAAAGACCCTTAAAACAAATCTTGTGCATTCAACTGTGCCTTCAAAAAAAAAGACAGTCATAGAATAATTTTATAACTGTCTCATTATCATTGTGGAGATTAGGGGAATCGAACCCCTGACCTTGTGACTGCCAGTCACACGCTCTAGCCAACTGAGCTAAACCCCCTATATTTACTGTGTAAATGTAAGAATAAATTGAAAATATTAAAATGGTACTTAAAAGCCATTTTTAATAATATTTCAAATAGCTGATATTTATAATTTGTCAAAAAGCCGCTATTTTGTAATTTTGCAGATGTTTTAAACTACAGTACAGTATTTAACTGAATTTATGAGATGTAATTTACAATGGCACTATTATTGATTTTGGATTTTTTAATAAATAATATTAATCCGGATTCAGGTTAAAACCCTGTTTAGTAATTTTTAGAGAATATAAAATGGCTGATAAATTAAAAGAGGCACCCGGATTTGATGATCTGCTGTTTGAAACGCGGAACAGGGAATATGGAGCCTATCAGCTACGTAAAAGATATAATTCTGTTGTTATTGCAGGAATTATAACAGGATCAATACTTTTTTCCCTTGCGGTTATAATTCCGTTTGTGTTTACCACCAGGAATGATCATGTACTGAGCAGGAGGGACCCGATTTGTTCAGGTTAAGATGGAAAACCTTGAACCGCCCCTTGAAGAAATATTTATTCCGCCTGCACCACCCCCACCTCAGGCTGTTCGCATAGAAGAGATAGTTAAGTATGTGCCACCGGTAATTGTGGATACTCTCATCACAGCTGAGAAACAAATGGCAACTACCGACAATATCCTGGCTCAACCCTCAGAAGAGCAGTTTGAGATCACCGGTAACGGTAACGGCGAAAATATATTAGCGGAAGGAGAAGGTGGTGAGACTGACGAACCATTTATCATGGTTGAAATAATGCCATTATTCAAAGGAGGAGATATTAACAAATTTCGCGACTGGGTAAAGAAAAGAACCACCTATCCGCAACTTGCTATTGAAAAAAAGATACAGGGCAGGGTTATGCTTACATTTATTGTTGAAGCAGATGGCAGTGTTAGTAATGTGACTGTTTTAAAAGGAGTTGACTCGCTGATTGACGATGAAGCCGTAAAATCAATTGCTGCTTCACCAAAATGGAGTCCTGGATTGCAAAGAGGCAAACCTGTAAGAGTGAGATTTCAAATCTGGCTTAGTTTTACTATTTAGCTTTAATTATGTGGCTATGTTGATGTTATAATTATTTGTAGTTCAATTGTTTTTATTACCTTTAACCGCATTTAAAAATTATTAAATAAAGGATTTATGAAGAAAATTTTACCTTTTATGTTCATGCTGGCCCTCATCCTGAATGGATGTGGATCATCAAAAAAACAACTTTCAAAAGGAAATTATAATGCTGCCATAGATAAAGCAGTGAAACAATTACGGAAAGATCCCAATGACGCCAAACAGATTGATATTCTCGACAGATCATACAAAATAGCAAATGACCAGGATAAGGAACGGGCGAGATTCCTTAAGATGGAAGGCAAACCCAGTAACTGGGATGAAATCTACCTGGTTTATAAGGGCCTTAGCGACAGGCAGTCATATGTGAGAACAGTATTACCGTTAAACATGAACGGAAAATCAATCGATTTCCCATATATAGATTATATGCCCGAAATGGTTAATGCAAAACGTAAGGCTGCAGATTTTTATTATGGCCATGGGCAGGAACTTATGAAAAACAATATTAAAGAATCATACCGGCAGGCATATGCCGAATTTTTAAGAGCAAAGGAATATGTAGGTGATTATGAGGGCATAGATAATAAAATTCTGGAAGCTAAATATTTGGGTATGAGCAGAGTCTTTGTGTCGATACAAAACAATTCCCTGCTTAAATTTCCCAAAGAATTTGAAGATGACCTGCTTGCTCTGGATCTGCCCAGTCTGAATAACCAGTGGGTAGAGTATCACATCCAGAATCTTGATCCTAATACACAGTTTGACTATTATGTAAATGTGAATGTCAGAAATATTGCTGTAGGTCCTGATCAATCGGTACAGCGGGATACAGTTGTTAAAAGGGATGTAGAAGACGGCTTTACATATAAGCTCGATCAAAAAGGAAATGTTATGAGGGATACTTCAGGTAATGACATTAAAATTAAGAAATACAAAAGTCTTCAATGTGCGCTTATCGAAACCGTTCAGACAAAAACGTGTCAGATAACCGGCGATATTGAAATCCTTCAGGTAAATCCCAACAAGATCCTCAAAAAAGACCCGTTGGGAGCCCAATCGAATTTTGAACATATCTCTTCCAGGGCATTGGGTGATGTCCAGGCTCTTACGCAGGCTCAGCTTGAAAGAACCAAATCACAGGCGATCCCGTTTCCTTCAGATATTGAAATGGTTATACGTTGTTCCGAAGCTCTCAAACAAGCAATCCGCGGGGCAATGATGAATAACAGGCGGTTTATTTTATAGTAAAAACAGATTGTCAGATTTCTGTTTGAATTTCCTTTTTGAATGGTTATGATTGAAACAATTAAACCGGTCGAAAGGGCAATCCTTATCGGTATAAATTATCCCGGACAGGATAACCATGAAGCTGAAGAATATTTAGAGGAGTTATCTTTCCTGGCAAGAACGGCCGGCGCCGAACCAGTTGAGAGATTCATCCAGAAGCTGGAGATACCCAATCCACGAACATTTGTAGGATCGGGTAAAATTGGAGAGATATCCCGTTATGTAGCAGAGAACTCAATTGATATTGCAATATTTGATGATGAGCTGTCCCCAAGCCAGTTAAGAAATATTGAAAAAACTCTCGGATGCCGCATACTTGACAGAACAAATCTGATACTTGACATTTTTGCCAGTCGCGCCCGGACATCTCATGCAAGGACACAGGTTGAACTTGCACAATATCAATATCTCCTGCCACGCCTTACAGGTTTATGGACCCATCTCGAACGACAACGTGGAGGCATAGGCCTCAGAGGTCCGGGAGAAACAGAAATTGAAACCGACCGAAGGATAATAAGGGACAGGATCTCGCTGCTGAAGACACAGCTTAAAAAGATTGATGTTCAGATGACAACCCAGCGTAAAAGCAGGGGTAAGATGGTCAGAGTGGCGCTTGTAGGATATACCAACGTCGGGAAATCAACAATTATGAACCTTTTGAGCAAGTCAGAAGTACTTGCCGAAAATAAACTTTTTGCAACCCTCGATGCTACTGTACGAAAAGTAGTGATCGGAAACCTGCCATTTTTGCTTTCAGATACTGTAGGATTTATACGTAAACTTCCTCACGACCTTGTCGAATCATTTAAGTCAACACTTGATGAAGTGAGGGAATCTGATCTGCTGGTCCATGTGGTCGATGTTTCACACCCGGGTTTTGAAGAACAGATCAAAGTGGTTGAGGAGACACTCCGGGAGCTGAAATCGAACAATAAACCTTTGATAGTTATTTTTAATAAGATCGATGCATTCTCGTATTTAATAAAAGATGTGGATGATCTTACTTCTGTTACGAGAGAAAATTATTCATTGACTGACCTTGAAAAAACCTGGATGGCTTCGGATAAAAATCACCGGACCATCTTTATATCAGCCAAAACGAAAGAAAATATTGAAGAATTACGGAAGCTTTTATATGATGAAGTCAAAAAGATAAATAGTAAAAAATATCCTTATAATAGTTTTCTGTATGATTTGCCCACAACCCTCTGAATAGGATTTTAAAATCAGAACAGAATTTTCCATATTATATCCTAAAATCCTAAAGATAGTATTGAATTACAGTCATTTATAAAATCCACTTTGGGAAGTAGAGGACAATAAATTAGGAAATTGAGAAAAATTAGCCTTAAACAGAATATCTGTCCAGGGACTAATAGAGTTTATTTTCAGTAATAAACTCTGCAATCTGAACAGCATTTGTAGCTGCTCCCTTTCGGATATTATCCGAAACGATCCAAAGATTAAGGCACTTATCCTTTGAGAGATCTCGTCTGATCCTTCCAACAAACACTTCATCCCTGTTATGGGAAAGGATTGGCATAGGGTATTTGTTTTCCGGGGGATTATCATAAACTAAATTACCTGGAAAACTGTCTATCAGTGATATGACATCATCAATGATGAAATCTTTTTCGAATTCAATATTAACTGCTTCTGAATGGCCTCCGACAACAGGTATCCTTACCACCGTAGCTGTAACCTGAATGGTTTGATCTTCAAGAATTTTTCTTGTCTCATCAATAAGTTTCTGTTCTTCGGTCGTATATCCGTCGGGCTGAAAAGTACCTCCGTGAGGGAAGCAGTTCATATCTATCTGATGTGCATATGCCATTTCTCCCTTTATCCCGTGTCTTTCATTCTCCATCTGGGTAACAGCCTTTACACCGGTGCCGGTTACTGACTGGTATGTTGCAACAACAAGCCGCTTAATTTTATATTTACGGTGCAGTGGTGCCAGAGCCATGACCATCTGTATGGTTGAACAGTTCGGATTGGCAATTATCCTGTCCCCCCTTTTAATAACATGACTGTTAATCTCGGGTACTATCAAGGGTACGTTGTTAAACATACGCCAGTATGATGAATTGTCAATTACAACGGTGCCTTTTTCTGCAAACAGCGGAGCCCATTCTTTTGACGTTGAGGCTCCGGCAGAAAAAATTGCAAAGAGAGGCCTTGCTTCAACAGCTTCCTTTACACTAACTACCTTAACAGCCTTGCCCCTGAACATGATCTCTTTACCTGCCGAACGCTCAGATGCTGCAGGGATAAGTTGCGATACAGGAAAACTTCTTTCTTCAAGGACTTTGATCATTGTCTGGCCAACCATACCGGTGGCTCCCACGACTGCTATTTTCATATTTGAAATTGATAAAATTAAACTAATTTATTATATTTACTGTGATAATTAAAAAGGTCAAAATTAACTTTTTTTTCAATCCGTCCCGCTGCATGAAAAAAGTTATATTTCTGGCTTTATTTATGCCATTACAGGCATCAGGTCAGATTTTTGAAAATTTTGAATCAGGAAATCCTGTAAATTGGGTGCAAAGTCAGGAAGGACACTGGAGTGCGGATACGACATCTCACCTGTCGGGAGCATTTTCATTGCACCATATTTTTGATAATCCCGATGCAGGAACCGATCAGGCCGGAATACCGATGAAAAACATTCATCCGGAGGAAGGTGATACCAGATGGTCCTTCATGGTGCGACATGGATATGACCCCTCTTCATCAAATAACTGGGCAGTATTCCTGATGTCTGATTCAGAACCTGCTTCAATGTTCCCGGGTGCAGAAATCAAAGGATTTGCTGTTGGTGTAAATTTAACAGGGTCTGATGATACTCTGCGACTCTGGAAGATAGAAGGCTTCTCAGTAAAAAAAATAGCAGTCAGCAGAATAAACTGGCAAAATGATATAGGGATCACCAGAGCTGTAAAAATTGTTGCTGAACGGTCCCGGGAAGGGAAGTGGACGGTTTCAGTTTGTTACCCGGATGACCAGGTTATTGATACTTCTTACGGGTCAGATCCCATATGCTTCACCCCTGCATGGTTCGGAGTATATTATAAATATTCCTCAAGCCGTGACAGACTTATATGGCTTGATGATATAAAAATTGAAGGTATTTTTCATGAAGATAATGAACCCCCGGTTGTTCTGGAGTGTAAGGTTCTTGGAATGAATTCGCTGGAGATATCTCTCAGTGAAGAACCGGATACCGGAACTTTCTTCCCGGGCAATTTTTCGTTGAACGGAGACTATCTCAACTCTATTTATGTTTTTGAGAAATCTAATCGTAACTGTGTAATATCCTTTAGTAACAGGTTTATTAATAAATCTTTAAATTACCTTATTGTCAATAAGTTATGTGACAAATCCGGAAATTGTTCTGAAAATGTTAATATTTCATTCACCCCGGTAATAGCAGAACCAGGTGATGTGGTAATTACTGAAATTATGGCCGACCCTTTACCGGCGGTGCATCTTCCTCCTTCAGAGTATATTGAGATTACAAACAGAACCGGTTTTTCATTCAACATGAAGAACTGGCGATTGTCTTCTGAAAACAGGAGTGAGGTATTCCCTGGTTATAAAATTCCTCCGGATGGGCGTCTTATTATATGCCCGGTTAATGATACGTTATCGTTCAGGGACTATGGTCCGGTTGCCGGACTAAAACAATTTCCCCCGCTGAATGATACCCGTATGATTTTATCTCTGTCTGACAGTTCAGGTAACCTGATACATGGTATAGAATATGCTGCGGAATGGTACGGTAATGCGTTAAAAGAAACCGGGGGATGGGCTCTTGAGATGATTGATGTCATGTTCCCGTTTTACAATGAAGAAAACTGGAGCGCTTCAACTTCAAGGAATGGAGGTACACCAGGGAAAGAAAATGCTATTTCTTACAATAATCCTGATAATCACTTCAAAGGAATTGAAAATGTGTTTCCTGATGACTCTGTTAACATACTAGTGCGTTTTTCTGAACCAGTCATGGCAATTGACAGTTGTGCAGACTTTCTGATTAATAAGGGTGAGGAAATTATTGATATTTCTGTAACCGATAAACTTCACCGGGAATTCCGGTTAAAAGTAAATGAACCATTGGTTCAGGGGGATATTTATATTCTTACAGTACAGGATTACATAACTGATTTTGCAGGGAATCCTGTCGAGAAGGGCTTCGCCGGTTTTGGCTTACCTGAAATTCCCGTGAAAGAAGATATAATGTTTAATGAACTGCTATTCAACTCTTTTCCTGGAGACCCCGATTATATTGAATTCTTTAACAATTCCGGAAAGATTATAGATGGCTCACGGCTTTACATTGTATCGGTCAATGATGAAACCGGCGATACCTCCTCTCTGACACAATTATCAGTTGAAAATAGATGTATCCTTCCGGGTACATATTATTCAGTCACTACTGATAAAGAGCGGGTTGTAAACAGATATTATTCATCAGATCCCGAATATATCTTTCAGGTTACATCGCTTCCCTCTATGAATGATAATTCGGGACATCTTATTCTTTTTAACAGGGAGCTTGACATTATCGATGAAGTATGCTATGATGAAAAAATGCACTATTCGCTTCTGGAAGTAAAGGAGGGTGTTGCACTTGAAAAAATAAGACAACAGAACCCCTCGTGTGAACGATCAGGCTGGCATTCAGCATCTGAAACATCAGGATGGGGTACCCCCGGCGCCAGGAATTCGGCAGATATACAAGACCGGGTGTCGTCCGTAGATATGGTGCTGTCATCAACGAAAATTACTCCTGATAATGACGGGATTGAAGATGTTCTCATTATTGGGATGGATTTGAAAGATAATGGTAATGTTATCTCCCTGACAATTTTTGATGAGACGGGAATGCTGGTACGGAACCTCGCCGATAAGCTTCTGGCAGGACCGGAAACATCAATTATCTGGGACGGTAGTGCTGATGATGGGAAACTTGTTGATACCGGTATCTATATTATACTTATCGAAATGTATAACTCATCGGGGAAGGTGAAAAAATGGAAAAAGGTTTGTACCGTAATCAGAGATTAATTGAAATAAAGAGATATATATAAATGGTATTATTCTTATTTAAATAAATTATTTATTGCTCCCAACCGACTACTCTGGTATTCCACATCAGCTGCGATGGTGAAGAAAGATGTTTTAGGGACAACAAAAGCCGGAAGAACTTACAAAGATGTTCACCAGGATTAGTAAATGACACTATTATATAAAGAAATTACCTCGGTGGTGCTCTGTGCCAGTCCTTAATAAATTCCTGCAGAGAGTGAGATTTCTTTCATCGTAAAGTCAGAGGGAGGAGATCATTTCAGTCATTAAGGTAGTCATTCTTGCTTCTGTTTTCCCGGCAGCAGCAAGTACCGACTCGTGTGTTGTGTATTCAATTTTACCCTCAACACCGAGGTCTGTTATAATACTTACCGCAAAACAAGGCAGGTTTATGTGACGGGCAACAATAACTTCAGGTACAGTTGACATTCCAACTGCATCTGCGCCAATTATCCTGAAATATTTGTATTCTGCAGGAGTTTCAAAGGTAGGCCCGCTTGTTGCAAGGTAAACGCCTTTTTGTACTCTGATTTCATTTTCTTTAGCTATCAGGAATGCTTTTTGCAACAGGAGTTTATCATAGACCTCACCCATGTCCGTGAAGCGCGGACCTATCCGTTCGTCATTAGGACCAATAAGCGGGTTTGGCAGGAGGTTGATATGATCGGTTATTATCATGATATCGCCAACCTGAAAAGATGGATTAACGCCACCGGCGGCATTAGAAAGGAACAGTGATCTGATACCAAGATATTTAAGTACTCTTACCGGTAAAGAGACCTGTTCCTGATCATACCCTTCATAATAATGGAATCTCCCTTTCATGGCAATGACCTTTTTTCTTCCGAAATCGCCATAGATAAGCTTGCCGGCATGTCCTTCAACAGTTGAAACCGGGAAATGAGGTATTTCCATATAGTCTATCTCGACAGGATTTTCAATTTTTGCCGTCAGACCACCAAGCCCGGTACCAAGAACAATCCCGACATCGGGATTGATCATCCCTTTAGCCCTGAGAAACCCGACCGTTTCGTTTATTTTTTCCAACATAATCAATTATCAGATTATCAAACTTATCCTTGCCATTATTTAAAAACATGATCCCTACAGGAATATAATAAAATGAAGACCTTAACGGTTCAGCAATATCAGGAAATTCCTGCAACCTTACCGCATCCTTTTCAGTTGTAATAATGTATTTCAGAGGAGATTGGATGCTATTCCAGGTTAACCTGATATTTTCCATATCAAGGTCAGTAAACTGATGGTGATCTTTAAAATCAAGATGGTATAAACGGCCGTAATTAGTCTGAATGTACTCTTTAAGGGGCTCCGGATTGGCTATTCCGGTAATAAGAATAATGGTCATCTCCTTCCGGCGGGAGATATCGGACATTACATTTTCAGCATTCTTATTTTCAAAAACCCCGACAGGTTCATTATACTTAATTGAAGTGAAGAATATATTTTGATCCGAAGACTTATTTATCTCCGCTGCGATTGTCTCTTGCCGGGCAGGAGAAAGATCTTCAGGTGATTTGGTAATAATTATAATGTCAGCTCTCCTGATATTTCTAAGGCTTTCCCTCAGATTACCGTATGGTATTAAACTATCACTTATCATCAGCCTGTTGAAATCGGTAAGAAGTATTGAAAAGCCGGGTTTAATTTTCCGGTGCTGGAAGCCATCATCCAGAATAATTACCTGTGTTTCGGGTCTCTCTTTAAGTAAAGTAACTACACCATGAACCCTGTTTATGTCGACTGCCACAGTTATTGCGGGAAATTTTCTGCACATCTGCAGCGGCTCATCTCCAATCTCTTTAACGAGAGATGATGAACTGGCAATCTGAAAATCCCTTGTTTCTCTTTTATAGCCTCTGCTGAGGGTTGCTACTTTGAAATTTTCTCTCAACAGACTGATAAGATATTCGGTATGGGGTGTCTTTCCGGTACCTCCGACAGTTATATTACCCACGCATATTACAGGAATGGTAAATTCGAAAGAAGTAAGAATATTTTTATTGTAAAGATAATTTCTTATACCTGTGATTAAACCGTAGATCAGGGATAAAGGATAAAGAAAAATACTCCTTCTTGTTACCATATATTAATGTATCTCGATAAAGTATGGTAACCGGGCCTGAATGCCCGAAAGATTTCTGATCTCCATAATTTCATTCAGAAATCTTACGGATCCTCCAAATTCCTTTCTTATGAAACTCATTCCTGCCTCACCACTTAACTGGTTTAATAGTATGGTAAACGGATCCTCCACCACAGGTAATTCTCTGATGGAGAATGTTTCTATACCAGCCAGGTTTGCTGCACCTTTAATCGCATCTTTAAGCCCTCCCAATTCATCCACCAGTCCGATTTTTAAGCACCTTGCTCCTGTCCATACCCTTCCCTGACCAATACTGTCAACGGAATCTGTGCTCATCTTCCGGCCTGCAGCAACCTTACTTACAAAATCGTGGTAAATTTTTTCAATGCCCAGTTGCATAGTTTCTTTTTCATAGGAATCCATCGGCCTGTAAACAGAAGGGAAATCAGAGTATTTATTGGTATTGACGGTTTCAGTTGTGATACCCAGTTTTTGTTCCAGCAGTTTTTTGGTATTAGGTATTAACCCGAATACTCCTATTGAGCCTGAAATGGTTGTCGGACTAGCATAGATCCTTGTTCCCGGAGCAGATATAAAATATCCTCCTGAAGCGGCATAATTTCCCATTGAAATAATTACCGGTTTAATCCTAGCAGCCAGCTCAAGTTCCCTCCATATCAATTCGGAGGCAACGGCATTCCCTCCCGGGGAGTTTACGCGCAGCACAATTGCTTTTACGGTTGTGTCAAGCCTCTCTTTTCTTACTACTTCGGAGTAATTGTCTCCTCCGATATTATTGTCCTTTCCCTTACCCATAACAATAGTTCCGGATGCATAAATAACTGCGATCCTGTTTTTTACGGATACTGCTTTTTTTGTATCGGGTACCCGGGTGTATTTGGTCATAGATACAAACCGAAGATCATCCTTTTTGTCAGTGCCAGACAACGCTTTAAGAGTATCGATCAATTCATCGCGAAACATAAGACCGTCAACGAGTTTGTTTTCAAGTGCCCCCGTTGCAATATTAGCGCTAAGATCATCAGCAATTAAATTAAGTTTATCTCCCGGTATGTCTCTGGTTTTTGATATCGTTTCAATAACATGGTTCCAGATAGAACCGACATAGTCTTTTATCTGTTCCCTGTTTTCCTTGCTGAGCCTGTCAAGGATAAATGGTTCAACTGCCCCTTTAAACTTACCATGCCTTGTTACCTGAACTTCAACCCCTAATTTGTCAAGGGCATCTTTAAAGAACATAACCTCTCCGCTTAATCCTTTGAAATCAATCATGGCCCCGGGGCTGATATAAATCCTGTCGGAAATAGTTGAAAGGTAATACCCTTCCTGCATCATAACATAATCAGAATAGGATATTATAAACTTACCACTCTCTTTGAATTTTTCAAGGGCATTTCTGATCTCCTCAGTAGTAGCCCATCCTGAAGAGGAAACTCCGTTTTCGATCAGGATCCCTGTTATTTTACTGTCACGTGCTGCTTTATCAATATTTTGAAGGATTTCATTTAACCCGGGGTTAGAAGAGAATGACTTGTTTATAATATCAAACCCTGCAAAAGGATTCTGATTACCCCTGTCGGGGATAGGAACTCCTGTCTTGAGTACAAGCACCGAATTATCACTTATTGACACAGGTTTTTCACTTGAAGCAACCATCCCGCTTAATGCTGCAAGTAGAATTATGAAGAGGAGTATAGAGCTTATTATTATCCCGGTTATTGTTGCTAATGTGTATTTCAGGAAGTTTTTCATTTTAATTTTGTTTTAGGAAATCAACTTTAAATATACAAAAAACTAAATTAATATATCCCGGAATTTCCGGATTTAGTACTTTTAAAATGTATAAATTTCAAATATGGAGAACATTTTTCTGGGAGTCGGAACCAATCTGGGTGACAGGGAAGGCAATCTTATTGAAGCTCTTACCATGATCAAAGATTTTCCGTGTTCACTTGTTGCATCTTCTTCGGTTTACGAAACTGACCCCTGGGGGTTCCAAACAGCAAACCAATTTCTAAATATGGTTTTAAAGATTAGATCTGATCTTTCTCCCCGGGGCCTTATAAAAGAGATATTTAAAATAGAAGAAAATATGGGCAGGGTCCGGAGTGAGATTCAATACACTTCAAGAATAATCGATATTGATATACTCCTGTTTGGTAATCTTATAACAGATGAAAAAAACCTGGTGATCCCACACCCTAAAATGCATCAGAGAAAATTTGTGCTTATCCCGATGTGTGAAATTGATGGTAAAATTTTACATCCGGTATTTAAAATGCCAATGCTTTCCCTGTTGAAATCATGCAAGGATAAGGGCGAAGTAAAATTTTACAAGAGGGACCTTGTATAATAGGCGTGCCCTGTACGGAAACGCATACACAAAAACAAGACATGATGACAGTTAGAGTAATCCGTTATCTGCGAAACTGTAATAATCCTTTTCAGAAATAATCAGGTGGTCAAGCAACTGGATATCCATAAGAGAACCGGCTTCTTTTATCTTCCGGGTTATTTTAGCATCCGATTCGCTGGGGTTTAGATTTCCCGAGGGATGATTATGACAAACAATTATACCGGATGCAAGATACTCTATTGCCTTTTTCATAACCATTCTTACATCAGTAACAGTTCCGCTGATTCCTCCCTGGCTCAGTTTCATCCTGTTTATAACCTTGTTTGACCTGTTAAGAAAAAGGATCCAGAACTCTTCGTGAGAAAGGTCGGCGAGCAATGGCTGAAAAATATCAGCAACGTCTTTTGAGCATTTTATCTGGAGTACATCCGCTACCTCGGAAAGCTTTCTTCTTCTGCCAAGTTCAAGGGCAGCCGCAATTGTTACTGCACGGGCGGTTCCGATCCCATGCAGCTTAGTAAGGTCACTGATGGCAAGTTTCCCTAGTGAGTTGAGATTGTTATTTACCATGTTAAGCAGTTCACGGCCAAGGTCCACTGCCGATTTTTTTTTTGTACCGGAGCTGATCAGAATTGCCAGTAATTCGGCATCACTCAGACTTGCCGTACCCTTCTGGATCAGTTTTTCCCTTGGTCTGTCTTCGACAGCCCAGTCGGTTATTTTAAGTGACATGCAGCGAGAATTAGAAATGCATATGCAAGATAAATAATAGAAGAGAAACGCGCAAAAAAATTTACTGTATTCACGAACAATGGCACATTGTAAGACTACATTGTGTCTGATACTCAACTAATTGCATAATTAGTACTGGCATAAAATGTAAACCATAAGCCCCAGGCTTTCTTAAGTTCTAACGGGTAAAAAAAAGGCTGTATTGGTTAAAACACAGCCTTTTGATATATTATTTACTTAAACTATAACTTACCCACGTGCTTTACAAGTGAGGACTTCAGGTTTGAAGCCTTTTTCTTGTGAATAATGTTCTTCTTTGCCAGTTTGTCAAGCATCGAATTCATTTTTGGAAGCAGCACGACCGCCTCTTCCTTATTTGTTATTTCCCGGAGATTTTTCAGGGCATTACGCATTGTTTTAGCATAATACTTATTACTCTCATTTTTTGATGTGGTTTGCCTGATCCTTTTTTCCGATGACTTGTGATTTGCCATATTTAATTATAAATTATCTTAAAACTAATAAATTGTAGTCCATAGGGGAATCGAACCCCTGTTACCAGGATGAAAACCTGACGTCCTAACCACTAGACGAATGGACCATTTAAAGAACTCTAAAATTGCGGATGCAAAGATAGAATAAACTTTTATACCTTCAAAATCTTTGCGGTTAAAAAACATATCTGACAGAAATTGCGCTGTTAATGCCACCCCAGCCTGCATAACCTATTAGATTTATTGTTGGTAAAATATCTATGGAGAGATTTAAAGGAATTTCATCAAATGTATATTCAAGACCCAGTATCCCATCAACTCCAATCACTGATCCTGTGTAGGTTCTGTTGAAGTTCGGATTTGTTCCTGCATCCCAGACACCCAGATGTGCCCCTAAGCCCCAGAACCAGTTCAAACCAGGATATTCACCCGTCCAATGTTCATTCTCATATAAGCCGGTAACAACGAATCCTCCCCACCGTGTTGCCAGAATCCCTTCAAATGCGTTAGTCTCATTTAAAAAATGTTTTATGGTCAGGCCATAAGGAAGTCCTGCCCTCAGACCAATACTTGTTTTGTAATCCTGTGCTTTTGTTATAATGTTTAGTGATAGCACAATTGCAAGAATTAATAAGGTTTTCTTCATGATCTTAATTTTAATAATTTTTCACGTTGCAATATTACTATTTTTTTGAAACTATTCCGAGGTGATATTACAATCTCAGCAAATAAAAATTAAACTGATTATTTGATTTGAAGCAAATCCCGGGAAAGTTGAAGGAGGTCTGAGCCATTAAAATCCCCCGAACTCATGAAAAGATAAACCGGATATTTATAAGTTTGTTTTTTAATAATGGTAATCAATTCTCCCGGGTCATCACAGATGAATATCCTGTTATCAGCAAAAGAATCCTTCACCATTTGCAAGGAAAGAGGAGGGAGCTTTTTAATCTCCAGTGCATGAGGGTTAAAGTAAACAAAGGCATGAGTAGCTTTATCAAGAGTTTCCCTGTAAAGGGGGAGGAATGAGGCATTCAGGCTCGAATAAGTATGTAATTCAAGACAGGCAATAATTTCACTGTCAGGGTACCTTGACGATACGGCTTCCACTGTAGCTTTTACCTTTGAAGGGGAATGAGCAAAATCGAGATAAGCTACACCATTCTCAGACTCACAGAGTTTCTGAAGTCTCTTTGAAGTCCCCTCGAAACCGGATATGGCGCGGTAAAAATCATCTTCAGATATACCTGAAGCGAGGCATGCCTCCAGTGCAGCAGAAAGGTTTTGCATATTATGCTCCCCGAAAAACTTTAATGGTGTTACCCTGGTATTTGTTGTAGCATAAAATCCTGTTTTGTCCTGTAAGTAGGCATGGACCTTATAGGGTATTTTTCTGATATTATTTTCAGTCGCAAGTGCTATCTTCTTTACTTCAACGTCTTCTTCAAAGTAAATCAGTGTACCCCGGTCAGAAATATTTCCGGTAAAAATCCTGAATTGTTCAACATAATTATCAAACGTTGGAAAAACGTTCATATGATCCCAGGCAATCCCATTCAGAATTGCAATATCAGGCTTATATAGGTGGAACTTTGGCCTTCTGTCAATAGGTGAAGTCAGGTATTCATCGCCCTCAAGCACAGCAATTTCAGTATCATCGGAAATTTCCACCATTGTTTCATACCCGTCGATAATAGATCCGACCATATAGTCGAATTTAATGCCAAGATATTTGAAGACATGCATTATCATGGCTGTCGTGGTCGTTTTGCCATGGCTCCCGGCTACTACAATACGCTTCTTGTTTTTTGTCTTGCTGTAGAGATATTCAGGAAATGACATTATCGTTAATCCCAGTTCCTTTGCCCTGATAAGTTCGGGATTATCTGATTTTGCATGCATCCCCAGAATAACGGTATCAATATCCTTTTTTACCCTCGTAATATCCCATCCTTCTTTAAAAGGCAGCAGGTCATAATTCTTAAGTCTTGACCGGGCTGGTTCAAATATCTCATCATCCGATCCTGTAACCACGTAACCTTTTTTGTAAAGGGCAATTGCCAGGTTATGCATCACGGCGCCCCCGATGGCAATGAAGTGTACTTTCATCTACACATCACAGATTTGGATACATTTGCGTAATGAGGCAAGCTTATCTTTTTGAGCAGGAACAAATTCCTGCCCGACAAATCCTTTGTATCCGGTTTGAACAACCGCCCTCATAATTGCCGGATAGTAAAGCTCCTGTGTTTCATCAAGCTCATGTCTCCCGGGAACACCTCCTGTGTGAATATGTCCGATATATTGACTATATCTGGTGATAGTGTCGATAATATTTCCCTCCATGATCTGCATATGGTAAATGTCATATAGCAATTTAAACCTGTCAGAGCCTACCATCTCACAAAGTGCAGAGCCCCAGGTGGTTTTATCACACTGATAATCTTTGTGTCCATAACTGTTTAGCAGCTCCATTATTATGGTAACTCCGTGTTTTTCTGCAACGGGCATTAGTTTACGGAGTCCTTTTGCACAATTAATAAGTCCTTCATTATCATCCTGTCCTTCACGGTTACCTGAAAAGCAAATAAGGTTTGGAACACCTGCTGCTTCAGCTTTTGGGATCATAGCTTCAAAATCGGCAATCAGTTTTTCGTGATTGGCGACCCGGTTAAACCCTCTAGGTATACCCCAGTCTGTCGCATAACCCACGGCACACCTGAGCCCGTATCTGTTAACTGTTGACCAATCTTTTTCCTGGAGCAATTCAATTGATTCTATTCCCATTTCCCTGCAGGCTTTTGCCAGATCTTCAAGCGGGATGTCATTATAACACCATTGGCTTACCGAATGATGAATATTTCCTTTAAGTTTCTGACCTCCCTCTCCCGGGCCTGCTCCGGCAAAGGTTTTGGAGAAGGGAGATCCTGCTGCAACAACTGCTGCGCCTGCAATATTTCCTATCATATTTCTTCTTGTCATGATATATAGATTTTTTCCGGATATTTTGGTATAAAGCTAATGATTTTCCTGTTGTTCCCGGTTATTCTTAATATCTCTCTATGGATATTTTACAGTTTTCAGGTGTTACTTACAATCATTTCTGATATTAATAAAATAAAAAGCATCAGATTAACAACAGTTTAAGTTGCGTATTACCTTCTTTAGATCGTGGTAGCGGGTTAATGAATTATCTTTATTTCAATATCTTTCAGTTAAAATTATATATTTGTGAAAGGGAAAAGGAAGTTTATATGAAAATCCGTTCCAGGAACCAGTACAAGGATGGTCATTCTATTGAACTGCTGCAGAGCGGAGAAACTTTTTTTGGTGCTTTAGAGAAAGTTATTGATAATGCAGAGCACTTTATTCATTTTCAAACCTATATTATTGACGAAGACAAGACCGGAATAAGGATCGTTAATACATTGATAAAGGCTGCCAGGAGAGGCGTACGTGTTTATCTTCTGCTGGATGCTTATGGTACAGGTTATCTTTCCGGGGAATTTATCAGGAAAATTGAAGATGCAGGGATCCTGTTCCGTTTCTTTTCCCCCTCATTCATAACTGATGGTTTCCATCTCAGCCTCAGGCTTCATCATAAAGTAATACTGGCCGATGGAAACACTGCAATTATAGGCGGCATAAATATTGCAGACCGGTACCATGGTACATCTGAAAAAAAGGCATGGCTTGACTTCGCACTTTTGATTAATGGTCCTGAATGCGCTCATCTTCTTGACATAATGAAGAAGATATGGAACAAAACATTTATTTCACCCAGGGAGCGATCAATGGAAATTGCCCATCATCCGGCAACTCATGAAGAGAATGTAAGGCTAAGGGTCTTGCAAAATAACTGGTACCGGAATAAAATAGAGATATTAAAGAGTTACCGTTATGCAATCAGACATTCTAATGAAAGGATGATAATGTTTGCAAGCTATTTTCTTCCGGGCCGTAATGAACGCAGACTTCTCAGGAATGCGAGCCGAAGAGGTGTCGATATTAAGATCGTTCTTTCTGCAGAATCGGATGCTCCTATGTTTAAGAGAGCTACTAATTTTCTTTATTCGTTTATTCTGAGAAATAATATCAGTATATACGAATATATTCCCTCCAATCTGCATGCAAAGGTAGCAACCGTAGATGGGAAATGGAGTACTGTTGGCAGTTATAATCTTAACCACCTTAGTGATTACGGGAGCATTGAAATAAATGTTGATATTTACAATTACAGGTTTACCCGTACATTTGAGGAATTATTGCTTGATATAATAAATAATGATTGCAGACAGGTTACATTCGAGGAATATACCCATCGTAAAACCTGGTTTTTCAAACTTACAGACTGGTTTTCTTACCAGATGATAAGGATTTTGATGAGGATCCTGTTTCTGTTAACAGGAAAGGGTAAAAAGATCTTTTAAACAATGACGGTAAAAAAACCGGGAATGGTTAACAGATTTTGAGGTTAACCATTCTTATTGTCTTTAATTACTGTTTAATTCTGATGAAAAGCCATAGAGACAAACTCCAGAACCGCCGGTAGCGAAGCCCGCCAGTATCTCCAGCTATGAACCCCGTCACGAACCCTGTATTCGTGGGGGATCTCTTTTTTTCGCATTGCGATGTGAACAAGGGAATTACCTTCAAAAAGAAAATCATCATCACCACAGTCAATATACCATCTTACAGCTTTTTTCTGGGAGTCGGGCATATTTTCAATGAGACTCAGGACGCTGTAACTCTTAAAATAAGACTCTTTGTCGCTATCTGATATTCCTTCAACTCCCTGCCAAAGTCTGTAATTCTTTAATTCTTCAATATTTTTCGGACCTGTAGCTGCACTTAATGGACATGCTGAGGAAAACAACTCCGGATGATGAAGAGCATATATGAAAGTACCTTCCCCACCCATTGATAACCCTGCTATTGCCCTGTACTGTTTATCTGCCCTTACCCTGTATGTTTTTTCAATAAACGGGATGAATTCTTTAAAGAAAAAATCCTCATAGGGCCATTCTCCTTTCACATCATTTACGTAACCACGCTTTCCGGTATTTGCATCTGGCATTACAATAACCATGGCAGTTGCTGAACCTGATTTAATTGCCTCATCAGCGATGGTCAGAACTTCCCCGAACTGAATCCATCCTGTCTGATCGTCCCCTGCTCCGTGTAAAAGATAAAGAACCGGATAGCTGCGTGCCGATGTTCCATAATCGGGAGGAAGATAGACTGCATATTTTCTTTCCATCTTTAACAGTTTGCTCGGCATGGAGAGATTGTCCATTACCTTCCCGTTCTGGGCTGTCAGTGACGATGCAATCATTAAAACAAAAATTGAAATTGACATCTTTTTCATAACTGGAATATTTTAAATTAAACAACTATGCTAATTCATGGAAAGTTATTAAAATTCTTATAATTTTAACTTTATAATTTTAACTGATGAAATCCACATGTTATCCTAACACAAACACATAGAAAATATAATATCATCAACATGTACGATTCCATCATCCCTTACCCATCAAAATTATATTATGATGAAACTCTCTCTTTTTAATATTGCAAACTTCAAAATAGATGGGGGAGCAATGTTCGGAGTGGTTCCGAAGGTTCTGTGGTCGCGGGTTTATTCTGCCGACGAAAATAATTTGATTGTACTTACATTAAGGTCGCTGGTAGTTGAGACAGGCGGTCATATCATCCTGGTTGATACCGGCTGGGGTGACAAGCAGGATGAAAAATTTTTCCGTCATGTCCATCTGCATAATGGGGAGGGCCTTATAGATGGATTGAAAAAGACGGGATATGAACCTGAAGATATCACCGACGTGTTCCTTACACATCTGCATGCCGACCATTGTGGAGGGGCGGTAAAATGCAAGAATGGGGAAAAAAGTTATGAACTTACTTTCCCGAATGCCACTCATCATATAACCAGGACACAATGGGAATGGGCATTAAAAAATAATCCAAGGGAAGAAGATTCCTTCCTTGAGGAGAATATTTATCCCATTGGTGAGAGCGGTAGACTCAACCTTGTGGATGAAGAGATGGAACTATTTCCTGATTTTTCAGTAATTATATGTTACGGACATACTCCGGGGCTAATGATCCCTAAAATATTACATAAGGACAGGACACTTGTTTATACCGGAGATCTGATTCCCACTGTTGCTCACATTCCTCTTATCTGGAATATGAGCTACGACATTGAGTCACTGAAGACCATTGAAGAGAAGAACCAGCTTCTGAACGAGGCACTTGAAAAAAACTGGATCCTGGTCTTTCAGCATGATGAACATACTGAATGCTGCACTCTTGAAATGACTCCAAAAGGGATCAGAGCAAAAAAAGGATTTAACTTTTCTGAAATAGCATAACATTTTCATTTTATCTGGTCTTAGCTCAGCTTTCTGATTTTTTTGTTTGGGAAATCATTTGTTCATACATTTGAAACATGATTTATAATTCTATTTAATTAATTCACTGTTAATTTATTAACACAACTAATATGGCAGAATTTATTTACGAGAAACCTTTTCAGATCGGAAAGGATATGACAACTTACAGACTGTTGACAAGAGATTATGTTAAAATCATTGAGGCAGAAGGTAAACAGATTTTAAAAGTTGAACCTGCGGGGCTTGAATTACTTGCAAAGGAAGCTGTTTCAGATGTCTCATTTTTCCTGCGTAAGGCACATCTCGAAAAACTTGCATTTATACTGGATGATCCTGAGGCAACAGATAACGATCGGTTTGTTGCATATATGATGATCCGTAATTATGTTATCTCAGCCAAAGGTGAACTTCCGGGGTGCCAGGATACAGGCACTGCAATTGTTATTGGGAAAAAGGGAGAATCGGTTTGGACAGGAGTTAATGATGCACTATATCTGTCAAAAGGAATTTTTGAGACATTTAAAGAAAAGAATCTGCGTTATTCCCAGGTTACACCTCTTTCTATGTTTGAAGAGAATAATTCGGGTACGAACCTTCCGGCTCAGATTGATATCTATTCCACCGAAGGCAATACTTATGAATTCCTGTTTATCACAAAGGGGGGGGGGTCAGCCAATAAAACTTTCCTTTACCAGCAGACCAAGTCGTTGCTGAATGAGGAGTCACTCACAAGATTTGTTAAAGAAAGGATAAAAGACCTTGGTACTTCCGCATGTCCTCCTTATCATCTTGCATTGGTTATTGGAGGGACCTCAGCGGAAGCAACGCTTAAAACAGTAAAGGAAGCTTCGGCCGGATATCTCGATCATTTGCCGACAACAGGAACTGCAGGTGGTCGTGCCTTCCGTGATATCAAATGGGAAAAGAAAATAGAAAAAATTTGTCACGAATATGGCGTCGGAGCTCAGTTTGGCGGTAAATATTTTGTTCTTGATGCGAGGGTTATCAGGTTGCCTCGTCATGCAGCTTCGTGTCCGGTAGGAATGGGAGTAAGTTGCAGCGCTGACAGGAATATTAAAGCAAAGATCACCGGGGAGGGGATTTTTCTTGAGGAACTTGAAAGGAATCCGGCACGCTTTATGCCGGCGAGAGCTCCTGAACTTGAAAAACCCGTTGAGGTTGATCTTGACCGTCCGATGAAAGAGGTTATTGAACTGTTGACTAACTATCCGGTTAAAACCAGACTTAATCTTAAGGGCACTCTGATAGTAGCCCGTGATATAGCTCATGCCAGGATTAAGAAGATGATAGACGAGGGCAAACCGGTGCCTGGATATTTAAAAGATCACCCGGTTTATTATGCAGGTCCTGCCAAAACACCTGCGGGGATGCCATCGGGCAGTTTTGGTCCTACTACTGCCGGACGGATGGATAGTTATGTGGAACTCTTCCAGAGTCTGGGCGCATCGCTTATTATGGTCGCCAAAGGAAATCGTGGCAGACAGGTTATAGAATCGTGTAAAAAATATGGCGGATTTTATCTGGGATCCATTGGAGGGCCGGCAGCAATCCTTGCAGCTGAAAATATTAAATCGGTAGAGATAGTTGATTTTGAAGAACTAGGCATGGAAGCTGTTAGAAAGATAAGGGTTGAAAATATGCCGGCCTTTATAATTACAGATGATAAGGGAAATGATTTTTTTGACGAGTATAACAAATGACCTCACCCCAACTAACTTACCCCGCTCTCAATGGGAGCGGGGGACGGGAGGAGGTGATGCCGTAAAAACAGACTGCTTAATCGTTAATGTTTTCCCTCTATAACATAAATATTGTGCCTGACTGACCCGGGTACTATTTTATCAAATTATTCCTGATAATTTCAACACTACTTTTAAAACAGTTGTTAAAAAGTTTTTTATTGTGAAAATGATTTATCCCTTCATTGGATGTGATTTATTTTTCTATCTTGAACCACGTTCCTGTAATGACTTTTAGATTACTTATGAAAAAATTTCTTATATGGTTTTTGCCGGGTTTAGTTCTTGGCGCAGTACTGATCCTTGGAGGAGGTAAAATTCTGAATTCCACATCTACAAACGAATATTGCATCTCATGTCATATTCATCCTATGGCAGATGCATCATGGAAAAAATCTGTACATTATGAAACACAATCCGGTATCAGGGTTGGTTGTGTGGAATGTCATCTTCCTCCAAAGGGACATGGTTATCTATGGGCAAAAGGGACGACCGGTTTGCGCGATCTTTGGAGTTTCTGGACAAAGGATTCGGCATCTTTTAACTGGGAAGACCGCAAAAGGCTTGAAGTGGCTCGTGGTTATATTTATGAAAGCAGTTGCATAAAGTGTCATGAAAATCTTTTCCCGGCTAAACTTTCAAAAGCAGGAGAGGATGCTCACCTTTATTACATACAGACGGAAAAAACTCCTGAACTGAACTGTATAAACTGCCACCTCAATGCCGGTCATTATATTGAAGGATATACTCATGGCAGTAATTCCACTTTCGGTAACATATCTGCGGCTCCAAAAGAGATCTTCACTGAAGCTGCAACGGTTACAGGACTTACGTCGTTTACCGAGAAAATACCAAAGTCAGCGATTACTTTTAATATGAAGGCAATTCCCGGTGGTACCTTCAGGATGGGTAGTCCTGAAGACGAACCTTTCAGAAATGCAGATGAGGGGCCTGTCAGGGAAGTGGAGATAAGTCCGTTCTTTATAGCCGAAACAGAAGCTTCGTGGGATGAATACCTGGCATTCTATGCTCAGACAGCTGGTGAAGGGCGTACAACAGATACAGAAGGATTAAGATCCAGGGCAGCTTCAAATACCGATGCTATTTCAGGGGCTACTCCTCCTTACGGACAACCAGATCAGGGATGGGGTATGGGCAGGAGACCCGCTATATCAATTTCATTTCATGCAGCTGAAACTTATTGCAGGTGGTTATCAAAGGTGACAGGCAAAACCTATCGTCTTCCTACCGAGGCAGAGTGGGAGTATGCGTGCAGAGCTGGTACAACGGGTCCATATTTTTTCCCTGGCAATCCGAAAAAGTTTGAAAAAACAGGCCTGTGGGCTAAATTATTTAAAAATGATACTGCAGTAATTAATAGTTATGTAATATATAAAGCTAACAGTCCTTCAAAAACCCAGACACCTGACCTGGTAAAGCCAAATCCATTTGGTCTTAAGAACATGCCGGGTAATGTGGCTGAATTCTGCAGCGACAGGTATCAGCCAGATGCATATTCACTTTACCCTGAAGGGATTTTAAAGGATCCTTCAGGTCCCGGTGAAGGTACGGAACATGTAATTCGGGGTGGTTCATTCATGAGTGAGGCAGGAAGTCTGCGCAGTGCTGCCCGCGACCATACCAGGACAGAAGCATGGCTCAGGACCGATCCACAGATGCCCAAAAGTATATGGTGGTATTCCGACTGTTTCAATGTAGGTTTCAGAGTAGTCTGCGAATTTGATGAAAAGACGGGTTCGGCACCCAAATAATACGGGAAGCTATGATTCGATTACGTTTATCCCTGATGATGTTCTTTCAATACCTTATGTATGCAGTCTGGTGGGTTCCGCTTGCAGCGTATCTGACCAATATGGATGTCGGAAGTACACAAAAGGCTCTTATCCTCAGCTCAATGGCTATTGGCTGCATTGCATCGCCCGTTATAGGTATGATTGCCGACCGTTTCTTTCCGGGACAGAGAGTCCTCTTTGTGCTGAATATCCTAAACAGTCTTCTGTTATTCTGGGCGGCTAATACAAATAGTACTGAGCTGCTTTTTATTACGCTTCTTTTTACAATGATTTTTTACATGCCTACCTGGGGGCTTACAAGCGCTATTGCTATGGCTCATTCTCCTTCGGAGGACTTTCCGAAGATAAGGGTCTTCGGCTCAATAGGATGGGTGGCATCCGGTCTTTTCAGTGTTATTGTTGTCAAATTGTTCAAAATGGATTTTGACGGAACAAGCCTTCCTTTCTATTTTGGAGCAGGGACAGGTATTGTAGCAGCAATATTAAACCTTACGTTACCTGATACTCCTCCTGCCGCAAAGGGGAAAAAGGGATCACTGATCGATGCTTTTGGCCTTGGCACAGTTAAATTGATGAAAGAAAGAAACTTTGCTATATTCATCATTTTTTCATACCTTTCTTTGATTCCCTTCGCGATGTACTACTCATATTTTTCAGAATTTTTGTTACACATTAAAACAAGATATATTACAGTTATGATGAACTGGGGCGTGCTGGCTGAAATGGGCTTCATGCTCCTGATCCCTTTAGCTATAAAGAAGCTGGGGTTGCGTAAAGTTCTGATCTTCGGATTAATCGCTTTATTGATCAGGTACCTTGCATTTTATCTCGGTGGTGTTTTAAACCATTCATGGCTTTACTACTTAGGTATTCTTGTCCACGGACTTATATTTGGATTTTTCTACGTAAGCGGCCAGATCTATATTGATAAAAAAGCTCCCGAGGAACTTAAATCTCAGGCACAGGGCTTTATTTTTCTTGTAACATTTGGTTTGGGATTGCTTACCGGAACGTTGATAGATGGCGAGATCATCAGGGTATTTACCAACACTTCAACGGGAACCAGAGTTTATGACTGGAATTCTATATGGGGACTGACGGTTGCCTTTTCAGTAATCTTACTTGTTGCCTTTCTGATTTTATTCAGGGAAGATATAAATGATAAAGAGACAGTAAAATCATAAAATATATTTTCACCCAGGCATCTCGGTGCGGACTAATATGTTAGTTAACCTGTGGAATGAATATAAAATCAATTAAATTGACCTGATTATTTGCTTTTTTAAATGCCTATATCTACATTTGGTAGTATTCCGGATGGACAAAAACCATTTACATTAAATCTAATTAGACAAATCTGACATGAAAAAATCAAGTATTTCAAGACGTAATTTTCTGGGTAAGGCTGCTACTGCAGGAGTCGCAGGAGTAATAGTTCCTTCAATTATTACCAGTTGTGCCCGTGAAACTAAAAAAGTTGTTGCTGTTCAAACTTTTCTTGATCAGGCTCCTGACGGTCCGGTAATTAAAGCCGGCCTAATAGGTTGCGGAGGCCGCGGATCGGGTGCTGCAGTACAATTTCTGAGTGCAGGACCCAACCTGCAGATTGTTGCACTGGGTGACACCTTCAAGGATCGCCTTGACTCATGCAGAGCGAAGATATTGAAGGAGAAAGGACAGGAAGTTCCGCTTGAGAATTGTTTCGTGGGATTCGATGCATATCAGAAAGTAATTGATTCCGGTGTTGACGTTATTCTCCTGGCAACACCTCCATCCTTCCGTCCTGAGCATCTTGCAGCCGCAATACAGGCTAAAAAACATGTATTTGCAGAAAAACCTGTTTGTGTTGATCCTGTGGGTGCAAGATCAGTTATGGCAACCGCTCAGAAAGCAAAGGGAATGGATCTTTGTATTGTTACCGGCACGCAGCGTCGCCATCAGCGCGACTATGTAGCTACCTGGCAGCAGGTTGCTCAGGGTGCAATTGGCGATGTAGTTGGTGGAAACGTTTACTGGAATCGGGGTAAATTATGGCATAAAGAAAATAATCCTTCCTGGACAGAGATGGAATGGATGATCCGCGACTGGGTTAACTGGACATGGCTTTCAGGTGATCATATTGTAGAGCAGCATGTTCATAATCTCGACGTAATGAACTGGTTCACCGGTACTCATCCGGTTAAAGCTGTGGCTTTTGGTTCAAGATTACGCCGTGTCACAGGAAATCAATATGATAACTTCAGTGTTGATTTTACATTTGAGAACGGTATCCATTTCCATAGTATGTGCCGGCAGATTGATGGTTGCGCAAACAATGTATCAGAAAGAGTGCAGGGAACAAAAGGCTCATCAAATTGCCAGAACACTATTCTGGATGCTTGCAGGTGCTGAAATATGGAAATATGAATATCCTCTTGATAAGGAAGGTAAACCGACCCGCCGGGTGAGTGTTGATCCTTATCTTCAGGAGCATATTGACCTTGTCACAGCTATCCGCACACAAAAACCATAAACGAAGCTGAAAACACAGCTATTTCAACAATGGCTGCAATTATGGGACGAATATCTGCTTATACCGGGAAAGAGACGACATATGAAGAGATGATGAATTCGGACCTGAAACTTGGCCCGAAAGTATTTGATTTTGGTCCGGTGGATATTGACAAAACCGTACCATTGCCCGGGCTGCCATATATCCCACCGGTAGGAACAAAAAAGGTTTAAAAGATTTATCTCAAAAATCATTAACAGATGGTTAATTCCAGGAGAGATTTCATAAAGAAAGCAACTGCAACAGGAGCCGCCATTTTAGCCGCTCCTGCAGTTTTTGGTGCAGGGCCTGCATTAAAACAACAAAAAGCAACTGATGCTGCAAAACCCTTTAAATTGAAATATGCCCCAAGTTTCGGTATGTTCCGCGAACATGCCGGCAGGGATATTGTTGATAACATTAAGTTTTGTTATGATATGGGTTTCAGAGCCATGTTCGATAACGGACTTATGGGACGCCCGGTTGAAGACCAGGTGAAACTTGCCAGTGAGATGAAGCGTTATGGTATGGAACTGGGACCTTTTGTGCTTTATGCCGATTTCAAAGTAACATCTTTTGTTCTCAATAAGCCTGAAATCAGGGAGATGCTTGTTAACAGGATGAAAGAAGGAGTTGAGGTAGCTAAAAGAACAGGGGTAAAATGGGCACTTGTGGTTCCCGGACGATATGATGAAAAACTTCACAGGGATTATCAGACTGCAAACATCATTGATAACCTGAGATATTGCTGTGATATTGTCGAGCCTGAAGGATTGACAATTGTTCTTGAACCACTGAATACCCTTGTTAATCATCCGGGCTTGTTCCTGAACAGGATCCCTCAGGCTTATGCAATTTGCAGAGCCGTAAACAGGCCATCATGCAAAATTGTGGATGACATTTATCACCAGCAGATCACCGAAGGGAACCTTATCCCGAATATCGACGCTGCATGGAGCGAAATTGCTTCTTTCCATCTTGGCGATAATCCGGGCAGGAATGAACCTGGCACAGGTGAGATCAACTTTAAAAATGTTTTCAAATTTATTTACAGCAAGAATTATCAGGGTGTATTATGCATGGAACATGGTATTAGTGATCGTTCCAAAGAAGGAGAAATGAAATGTATACAGGCTTACCGCGAGGCTGATAGTTTTCAGGCATAAAATATTGTAATAAAAGAGGCTGTATAATCAGCCTCTTTTATTTGTTACTAACTTAACCCAAATCCCGGTAAGGGATAATGGTCCTCCCCGGGAGGGGCCAGGAAACAGAAATAACCGGAAAGAAAAAGCTATTTATTAAACCTGATATGATGAAACCCACATGATTTGCAAAAAGCATAAACACAGAATGAATATAATATCAAATCATGTGTGGTTCCATTTGACCTTTAAAAATAAATTATATACTGATGAAACATAATCTTTTTATTATTACGATGTTGTTAATCATGCTTTTATCGGGCTCATGTAATACCAGGCACGTCCGGCTTTTTACGGGAAGTTTTACAAAACCGGGAGAGAAGGGACTTAACATATTCGATCTGAACCGTGAAGAGGGAATACTTGATCCGGTCTCGGAATCGGATGCAGGACCGAGTCCGGCATATTTGTGCTTTTCAGGAAAGCATGGATATATATATGCAGCGAATGAAGTAATGGACTTCAAAGGAATAACCGGGGGTGGTGTTACAACCTTAAGTTATGATCCCGTAAAGGGAGTAATTAAAAAAATAAATGAAATAGGTGTCCCTGATGGTTCGCCCTGCTTCATATCCTTGTCTGCTGATGAGGACTATTTATTTCTGGCAAATTATACCGGTGGATCAGTAGTAGTAATAAAGCTTGATGAGAAGGGAATACCGCTGAATGTAACAGATAATATAAAATTCGGGGAGGTGGAGGGACAGGCCTCACATCCCCATATGATTTCACCTGGTCCTTCCGGAAAGAGAGTTTATTTAACTGATCTGGGATTAGACAGAATAGTTATATACAATCTTGATAAGGTTACAGGCCGGCTTGAGCAGATGCCGAATGGTATAGTTAAACTGTCAGAAGGTTCAGGTCCCAGGCATTTCGTGTTCAGTTCTGACGGCGCAAAGATGTATGTCATTTGTGAGCTTAATTCAACTATTTCGGTTTTTAATGTCAACCCGAATGGTGAGCTGAGTGAAATTCAGACGCTTTCAGCTCTTGATAAAGACTTCAGGGGTAAATCTGCCTGTGCTGACATTCATATCGGTAAAAGCGGGGAATACCTCTACGGTTCAAACAGGGGTGAAAACACAATTGTTATTTTCCGTATTGTTTCTGATGGAACACTGGTTTCTGCAGGACGCACAACATGCGGTGGTGACTGGCCAAGAAATTTTGTGATTGACCCTGCGGGAAAATATTTGCTTGTTGGAAATGAAAGGTCAGGAAATATTACACTTTTCAGAATTGATAAAAATACAGGAATACCTGTGGAACCGGGAAAGAACTTTGATCTTCCGGCCCCTGCCTGTCTTAAATTCTTTGACTGAGATGACCTCCTGGTAAATGGTTTTTGCTTTTCTGTCATTTTTCCTGCTTAAATATTATAAAAACAAATACCTGATGAATCGCCAGCTGTTAATTACAGAGTTACATAAGCAGGCCGGGTTTTTTTGGGATGTTATTATTATAGGTGGTGGAGCAACCGGTCTTGGAGTAGCACTTGACAGTATAACAAGGGGATATAAGACCCTATTGCTTGAACAGTCTGATTTTGCAGGGGGGACCTCATCCAGGAGTACTAAACTGATACATGGCGGAGTCCGTTATATGGCACAGGGAGACCTGTTACTTGTTATGGAGGCTTTACACGAACGCTCGATATTACTTAAAAATGCTCCTCACCTTACAAGTAATCAGGAATTTGTCATTCCGGTATATACCCTGGCGAATGCAATAGTTTATACTGTCGGGTTAAAATTTTATGATCTTCTGGCAGGCAGACTAAGTATTGGGAAATCTTTTTTTATTAACAGGGAAAAGACCCTGGCCCGGTTACCTGATCTAAGACCAAAAGGTTTAAAGGGTGGGGTTGTATATCACGATGGACAATTTGATGATTCCCGTATGGCACTGGCTCTTGCCCGTGCATTTATAGAAAGAGGTGGTACAGCACTCAATTACTTCCCCGTGACCGGCTTGTTGAAAAACGAGATCGGAAAGATAACTGGTGTAAGAGCTGTTGACATGGCAGCAGGAGATGAATTCAAAATAAATGCCAGCCTGGTGATTAATGCAACCGGAGTATTCGCTGATAATATAGCCAGGATGGATGACCCGTCTTCAAAACCTGCTATAAAACCCAGCCAGGGTGTGCACATTGTTATTGACAGATCTTTCCTTCGGAGCAACTCGGCCATCATGATACCCAGAACGGATGATGGACGGGTAATCTTTGCTATACCATGGTATAATGAAGTTGTGGTAGGGACAACAGATACCCCTGTCGATACAATAAGTCAGGAGCCCGTTCCACTGGAAAAGGAAATCAGGTTTATCCTGCGGACTGCTGCAAAATATCTGGTTAAGACACCCCGCAGGGAAGATATCCTATCTGTTTTTGCAGGATTGCGTCCTCTGGCGGCAAATCCTGATAATCCGGCTTCAACAAAGGAAATTTCGCGCCGGCATAAGATAACACTTTCACCTTCCGGACTTCTTTCAATAACAGGAGGCAAATGGACAACTTATCGCCGGATGGCAGAGGAGACTATCAACAAAGCAATAAAAGCAGGATTTCTCGCAAGAAGGAAATGTATTACTTCTGATCTTAAGCTGACAACATTGTCTGACAATATTTCTCAGGAGCGTTTTAATATTTACGGAGAGAGTGCCTCGGAGATAAAGAATATCATCTCTGAAACACCGGCACTGGGATCACTTATTGATCCCAGACTTCCATATACAAGAGCGGAAATAATATGGATCTGCAGAAACGAAATGCCGTTTAATATTGAAGATATACTTGCAAGGAGAACACGTTCTTTATTCCTGAATGCGAGGGCAAGCCTGGATATTGCCCCCGAAGTTGCGAATTTGATGGCAGAGGAGGCCGGTCATGACAATGAATGGCAAAAAGAGCAGTTAAAATCATATAATCATCTGGTTGAAAATTATTTATAGAAGTCTTGCATTTATTTACAAAATTCACCCTATGAAAGAATTTGTCTTAGCGCTCGACCAGGGAACTACAAGCTCACGGGCAATTATTTTTGACCACAGGGGTCTTCCTGTTTCAAATGCACAAAAGGAATTTACTCAATATTACCCAAAACCGGGCTGGGTTGAGCATGATCCTGATGAAATCTGGTCGGTACAAAGCGAAGTTGCCATTGAAGCTATGGCTAAGGCCGGACTTAAAAGCGGGAATATTGCAGCCGTTGGCATCACTAACCAGCGCGAAACCACTATCGTATGGAACAGAAAAACAGGCAATCCGGTTTATAATGCAATAGTCTGGCAGGACAGACGTACTGCTGAGTATTGTGACACTTTAAAAAGCGAAGAACTGAACAGGATGATTTCCGGGAAAACAGGATTGATAATTGATGCTTATTTTTCCGCAACAAAGGTCAGGTGGATATTGGATAATGTAAATGGGGCAAGGAGGCTGGCTGAAGAAGGACAACTGGCATTCGGTACCGTAGATTCCTGGCTTATCTGGAATCTGACCGGAAGAAAGTTGCATCTGACTGATGTTTCAAATGCCTCAAGAACAATGCTGTTTAATATTCATACTCTTAAATGGGATGAAGAGCTACTCAAGATTTTCAATATTCCTTCAGGGATGCTACCTGAAGTCAGATCATCCAGCGAAATATATAGTAAAACTGCAGCCCGATTCGCAACCGGAATACCCGTTGCGGGTATTGCGGGGGACCAGCAGGCCGCTTTATTTGGTCAGATGTGTATAGAACCAGGAATGGTTAAGAACACTTATGGTACAGGTTGTTTCATGGTTATGAACACTGGAAACAGACCTGTTGAATCGAAAAGCAAACTGCTTGCTTCTGTCGCCTGGAAAATTGGTGCAGATACACAATATGCTCTGGAGGGGAGTATTTTTATTGGGGGAGCGGTGGTTCAATGGCTTCGTGACGGACTTGGGATTATCGGGAAATCAGCCGATGTGGAAAAACTGGCTGCAAAGGTGAAAAACAGCGAAGGAGTCTATTTTGTTCCGGCATTTGCCGGACTGGGAGCACCATACTGGAACCAACATGCACGCGGTACACTGGTAGGTATTTCTAGAGGTTCCACATCAGCGCACATAGCACGTGCCGCCCTCGATAGTATTGCCTATCAGACACTGGAAGTCTTGCTGGCCATGGAAGATGATACAGGTATTGATATACGGGAATTACGTGTTGACGGAGGTGCAACTGTAAATAACAGACTTTTACAATTCCAGTCCGACCTGTTACAGACGAAAGTGGTACGGCCAAAAATAACCGAGACAACAGCACTTGGAGCCGCTTATCTTGCAGGACTCGCAGTTAATTACTGGAACAATGTAAAGGAACTTAAACAAATGTGGCAAACGGGAAGAACTTTTTCACCGCAGATAAAGGCAGAAGAGACACATTCACTTATAAAGGGCTGGCACCGTGCTGTTAATGCATCTATTGCCTGGGCCGATGATTTAAATTAATTGCCGGAAGGACGTAATTAATTTACTTTAAACTGCCCCGGGCGGTGATTATTTGAGATTGATATTACTTTGAGACAGGTAATATTATTCTGATATTTATTGAAGCAAGAATAAACAAATTCAGAAAATAATTGTTTATCTCAATAATAAATAATTAAAGATAAAACTATGAAAAAATTTGCCAGACTTTCAGTTTTAGTAATAGCAATGGCTATTATTGTACCACAGGTTAATGTAAAAGCGCAGGCATTTAAAAATGGTGACATGGTAGGAAACCTGGGCTTAGGATTTGGATGGTATGGTTATGGTTATGGGACCACTTCATTACCTGCAATTAGTTTGAGTTTAGAGAAAGGGATTAGGGACCTCGAAAATATTGGTCCACTTTCAATTGGAGGAATTGTAGGATTTAAACATGCATCATACGCCTGGCGAACTTCTTACGATTGGTCCTGGAACGATATTATACTTGCTGCCCGTGGTGCCATTCATTATGATCTTTTTAAGGTAGATAAATTAGACACATATGGTGGTGTCGCATTAGGTGTAAGATTGCAGTCCTATTCTTACTATACATATAATGCTAATCTAGATTATATAAAAGCACATGATAATTATACTCATGGATTATTTGCTTTTTATGTGGGAGGTCGTTATTATTTTACTGATAAACTGGCTGCTTTTGGTGAATTAGGCTACGGTCTTGGCTATTTAACGCTTGGATTAAGTTATAAATTCGATTAATATCCGGATAATTATCTTTTTATCAGGCTGTTCAGATTTGAATGGCCTTTTTTGTAATAATTACGATATTGTATTGGTGTATCTGCCAATAAAGGAGATATAACTTTTGGAAAGCAAACTGGTTGCTGAATCTCATTGGCAATTCTGCTCCACCCTTATAATGGACTTTAAATCATAACCGTTATCAATCGCCTTTTGCATTAACATCCGGTAAGTAATTTCATCCATTTTAGTCTCCCTGCTGAGTATCCACAGGTATTTATACGAGGGCTCTCCTATAAGTACAAATTTATAATCTTTGTCAAGGTAAAGGATCCAGTAATCACCTGAAAAAGGCCAGAAAAACTGCACCTTTAGCTTTGCCGGAACATTTTTATCAGGAACCCATGCGATTCCTTTTATGCTACTTTCCCTGGAAGAATCGGTAATGTAATGACCTTTGTTAAGGACTGTTATCCTGCCGTCATCACGCAGGGTATATGTGGCAGTGATACATTTAAGTTTTCGTTCGAAATAGTTGGGTAACCGTGCTATTTCGTACCAGGTCCCGGTATATCTGTTAAGATCAACATTTTCGACAACCGTGAGGTTTTTTTGTGAATTGGCTGAACCGAAAAGCATAATTGAAACCAGTATTAATAGTTGTTTTTTCATTATAAATATTTCCCCGGTAACTGATGCAAAAGTAATAAATAAAAAGGAAATCCATTTCAATCTGTAACGGGTTAGAAACTAATTATTTGATATAGTTCATTTGAAGAGGGATTTTAAAGAACAAAGAACTTACCTGTTCACTTATTCAAAATCCTGAATATTATGTTTTAAATCCTTTAAATGAATAATTGGCACTGATTAACCATTTACTTGTTTTTACTGATAACTTTTATCATGATAACCGGCAAAACGTTATTGTTAAAATTCTGAAAAAGGTGAAAGGACTTTTAGTAATAGTCATCAGCATCCGGAAGATCATTAGTTGCTGATAATCAATATGAATGCGAAAAATTAAGGGCCTCTTTTATTAACATTTAGTTAACATTAACTGGCATAAAAATTGATGTATAATTTGAGGTTTAATATTATATGAACAATTAAAAACGCAGAGTAAAGGAGGGATGGGAAATGAAAAGCTTAATAAAATTTAAAAATCTTGTTTATTTGTTTTTTATAACAATAGGAGCAATGCTCCTGCAGGGTTGCGCAGTATATTATCCAAATAACATGGCATCCGTACCAGTTTCAGATATAATCCAGAAGAGTCAGGATGGAGTCTCCTCAAAGGATATTATAAAGGAACTAAGGAAATCACATTCGGTTTATTTTCTTAAAGCAGATCAGCTTGCAAAGCTTAGGAACGAGGGAGTTCAGGATTCTGTTATAAACTATATGGAAAATACACATATAAATGCCATAAGGCGAAATCAACGGATGCAAGATTCTTATTACATGGGTCCCGGAATGTATGGATACGGGTATTATGGATTCGGTTGGCCTTACGGTGGATATTGGGGCTGGAACATGGGTCCGTCAATAATCATTCGTGGGGGCAGGGACTATGATGGTGGACACATGAGAGGTAATCGCGGTGATAAACGTTAAAAGAATTTATCAATATTTTAAAACAGGAAAGCCTTGTCAACCAGCTGGTTGACAAGGCTTTATTTGTTATCGGACAGACTAAATTCTAACTGACATTCAATCCATAAAAGTCTATACAATTCATTCCCAGTATTTTTTCCCGGATTTCATCAGACATTTTTGAAATATAGCCTTTTACTATACCTATCACATTTTTATATTCTTCTGCCAGAAGGCAGACCGGCCAGTCACTGCCGGTCATCAGGCGACTTGTGCCGAAAGCTTCGAAAACAATATCCAGATAGGGATAGAAATCTTCCGGTTTATGATTTTTCCAGTCTGCCTCGGTAACCATACCCGAAAGTTTACACCATGCATTGGGATGCTCTGCAAACCTTAAGAGATCTTCTTTCCATGGACTTATTATCTGATCTTTTATCAGAGGTTTGGAAATATGGTCAAGTATGAATTTCTGTTCCGGGAACATTAAGACTACGGTTTCTGCCACGGGCAGGTGTTTAGGGAACAAGAGCAGGTCGTAGGTCAGGTTATATGTTTTTAACTGGCTGATACCTTTAAGAAAATCATCGCGAAGCATAAAGTTATCTTCCGGTTCATCATGCACAACATGACGTACACCAACGAATTTTTTTGAATTGCTGAATTCATCAAGCTGGCATTTTAATTCATTTTCCGAGGTTAAATCAACCCATCCTACCACTCCTTTTATAAAATCATTCTGACCGGCAAGCTTCAGCAGCCAGCGGGTTTCCTCTATTGACTGCCGGGCCTGTACAACAACAGATCCGGACATCCCGTTTTTTGTTAATTCAGGTTTAATATCTCCCGGAAGGAAATTACGCTTAATCACCTGCATCCGGTCATCGATCCAGCCATATTCGGTCCTGTTATATAACCAGAAATGCTGATGGGCATCGATTTTCATTTGTTAAAATTTAACAGGATCTTCAAGTGTTTATGGGGTTCTTTCTCCAGCATTTCAAATGCCTGTTGTGTTTTTGCCGGGTGCAGGATATCGGTAACTAAGGCATCCGGCTTAAGCGTTCCCCTGTTCAAATTTTCGATGGTTTCGGCAAACTCTCCGTGTGAAACACGAGATGTCATGATAATACCTTCTTTCCAGATCAGTTCCTTCATTATTATAGGTGAAGGTTCGTTAGATAAACCTAGCACACAGACTGTGCCGGCTCCCCGTATGGCCTGAATGCAGCCTCTTACAGGATTAATAACTCCAGGCAGATCTTTTGTATGGCCAACGGCTTCAAATGCAATATCGACTCCTTCCCCGCCGGTAAGCTCTTTTATCATATTGATGGCATCTGTCATCTTTGCATTTATGATATGCACGTCGCTATATGCTTTTTTAGCCATGGCCAGCCTTTCGTCAAGGATGTCGACCAGGATGACCCTGTTTTGTGTTTTGGTCTTCAAAGCCTGCAGGATACTCTGCCCGACTTTACCGGCACCCCAGATGACCACTTTGTCGTCTTCGGTTACTCCTGCTCTTTGGCAGGCATGAAAACCGATCGACAATACTTCTATCAGAGCTGCATGTTCATCAGGTATTTTATCAAACACTTTATAAAGCATTCTCTCCGGTACTTTCATGTATTCACTGAAACCGCCATCCAGGTCAACACCTACTAATTTTAAAGTTGAACAGGCCGGATAATGATGTCTTTTGCAGGCCGGACAGTGACCGCACCAGATAATAGGATCAACTGCCACCCTGTCGCCTGATCTGAAATTTTTCACTCCCGTTCCGGTTTCAACGATGGTACCGGCAAACTCATGCCCCTGTATCAAAGGTACAGTAGTGCGGGGGTGGAACTCGCCGAGAAAAACATGCTGGTCGCTCCCGCAAATACAGGCATAACTAACCTTTATTAAAACCTCGTTGCCTGAAATCTCAGGTATATCAACGGTCTTCCATTCAATTTTTTTGTATTCGGTCAATACAGCAGCGTTCATTTTTTTCATTACCGGGTCATTTATATTTCAGATAGTGATGTTGAAAAGATGAGGATAATTATTATCAATCAGTTTATTCCTGACCATATCTATCCAAAAGTCTTGTAGGATTTTACATTCAATTGCCTCCACATTATTTTTTACCCGGTCCGGATTTGAGGTATTAAGCGAAATGCTGATAACGCCCGGAGGTGTCATAGCGAATTGCACACAGGCATTGGCCGGAACAACATCATATTTTTTACATACGGCAAAGAAATCTTCCCTCCATTTAAATTTTGCCCTGTTTTCGGGGGAATCAGGCTTAATAGGAACATAATCAAAGAAATCGCCTCCTGTCAGAAACCCGGCATGGAATACAGCTGAGTTGATGATCGCCACCCCTTTTACATGAAGCCTTTCAATGAAATCTAACAAGTCTTTCGGATGCCGGTAAATGGTCATACTATTGGCAAACATCACCCAGTCCAGGTCAACTTCGTCTGTAATCAGCCGGATGGTTTTCCAGTTCTTAGCCCCAACTCCGATTGCCTTTACCTTTCCCTGCGATTTTAAAACCGACAGGGCTTTATAAGCCTCAACAATACAGCTTAAACGTGAATTAAATTCTGTATCATTATGAGCCGTATTCAGATATTCATCGGGATCGTGGACTGAAACAAGCTGGGGTTTATAGCTTCCGCCCAGCAATACATTTCCCTGTTCCCAGCATTCAAGAATCCCCTGATAGCTTATATTCTGCCGGGCATCATTCTTAATGTCCTTCCACACATCTTTTTCAAAGGTTGGAAGGGGACCTGATAAAGGCACACGAAGCCAGCCCAGTTTATTGCTGATGATAATATCGCCGGGAGCAACCTGCAGGTTTCCTAATATTTCACCAAGTTTTTCAAGGGCAAGACCGGCACCGTATTTTCCTGCAGAATCAAAAACAACAGGTTTCGGAACATAGGAAATGCATTCTTTTATGATTTTGGTCTTTGTTTCATTACTCAGGGCTGAATATAAATTCCCCAATGCGCTGGTGCCAAAAATGATTGGTGGCAGATTGATTCCGGTTGTTCCTATTGGCCTGTGCTCCATAGTGCTGCTTCTCAAAGTATTTTTTAAATGCCGGAGAATAAATTAAAAGCGCTTTTAAATCTGCCATGAAAGGATTATTTCAACAGCAGGTAATTCATTGTGTGCAAAGTAAAAAATACTTTTCCATAACAGCCCCAAACACTCATAAAAAATTTAAATGACAATACGAACAGCTTTTTGTATAAAACTTAAAACAAGAGCTCTTGATCATCATCGATGGTACATTAAGGAATTTCCTGAATATAAAAAATTTACTGCCCTTGGAGTTGAGGTAAATAAATTGATTTTTATTTAATTTACATGCAATTGGATTTGTTATTAACCAAAGGAAAAATTCAAATGAAGAACAAAGTTTTAACAGGATTAGCAGCATTGGTCATAATTAGCTGTACACATAAATTCGATACTCTCATTGTCAATGGGACAATTATCGATGGGACAGGAAACCCGGGATACCTTGGAAATCTGGCCATTAATGGTAACAAAATAGTTGGTATGGGTGATGTGGATGGTACTGCAAAAAATAAGATTGATGCCAGAGGACTCGTTGTAACTCCAGGCTTCATTGATATACACACACACTCCGACTATACAATCCTTACTGACGGAAATGCTCAAAGTAAGATCAGGCAGGGTGTGACTACTGAGGTAATTGGTGAGAGCAGCTCCCCCGGTCCTTTTACAGGTAAACTCGATCCGGAAATCGTCAAAACGGAATATGGTACTGATACGATTGTTACGCTTAGCGATTATTTCAGGATAATAGCGAAAAATGGCTCGGCAGTAAATGTTGCTTCATATGTTGGTTTAGGCAATGTGTGGCAATGTGTTATGGGGTACAAATTTGATCCTCCATCGGCCGGCCAGTTGGAAGAAATGAAGATAATCGTAAAACAAGCTATGGAAGATGGTGCATTTGGATTGTCCAGCATACTTGCCGAGCCACCCGGTTCCCTGGTCCCTACCGAAACGATAGTAGATCTTTGTAAAGTAGTGAGTGAGTACAGGGGAGTATATGCCACACATATACGCAGCGAAGGCATTCAGGTTTTTAAAGCTGTCCGTGAAGCAATTGAGATCGGTGCAAAGGCTAATGTTCCGGTTGACATCCTTCATCTTAAAATTGCAGACCAGAGGGTCTGGGGAAGAATGAACGAAATTATTGCAATTATCGACTCGGCCAGGGTCAAAGGGGTTAATATACGGGCCAATGTCTACCCATATACGAGGGGAAATAATAGTCTGGGAACAATAATACCTGAGTGGGCACATGAAGGTGGATTTGAAAAACTGCTCGAAAGACTCAAAAACACTGATGATAGAATAAGGATGAAAAAGGAAATAGAAAACGGGATTGAGGGATGGTATAATCACTATATTGCTGTTGGAAAAGACTGGAGCAGGATGCTCCTTTGTTCAGGGCAATATGCAGGATTAACGATGGATTCCGTTATCAACATCCGTTCAAAAAACAAACAAACGGATCCATTGGATATCCTATTTGATTTATTGATTGAGGAAAAAAATTCTATATCCACAGTTTACGCCCACCATACAGAAGCGGACATGAACCTCGCAATGAAGCAACCCTGGTGTTCCATTGGTTCCGATGGATCTGCTTTAGCAATATCCGGACCGCTAAGGACCGGGCACCCCCATCCCCGGAACTTCGGAACATTCCCACGTGTTTTGGGATACTATGCAAGGACACTTAAACTGATTACTCCAGAAGAGGCTGTTTATAAGATGACAGGGCTCAATGCGGAGAAATTGGGAATAAAAGACAGGGGAACTTTGGCCATTGGCAACTTTGCTGATATTACAGTATTCGATCCGTCTACAGTCATTGACAAGGCGACTTATGAAAATCCGTTTCAATACAATGAAGGAATCGAATATGTAATTGTCAATGGGGTTGTTGTATTAAATGGAGAAACACATACCGGAAAACGTCCCGGAAGAGCTTTGAAAAGGAATTGAATCTATCCTCAATACTGCATTATTGCTATATATAGTATGTGCCGCTAACATGTGAAGCTGAAAATCAGCCATATAAGCAATTATAAAAACTCCTTATCCAATCCTGTAACCCGGTTATCAAAAAACCGTTCTCTTCTTTGGGTTTACTACCATCCTTTTATGGTCGTCACAAACAATTATCATTGAGTTTTTGCTATTTTTATTTTTTTAAATTTTTATGGCGGCAGATCACAGATTATCCCATTGGGTCGAAACCTATACCTCAGAATTATACTCATGGGCGTTGCATAAAGTATCGGATACAGAGCTGGCTAAAGACCTGGTACAGGATACATTTTTGGCTGCTGCAGAGAAAATCGAAAGTTTTAAAGGTGATAGCTCGCCAAAAACATGGTTATACTCAATCCTTAATCATAAAATAATTGATCACTACCGGAAAAAGATTAACCAGCCGGTTAGTATTGACAATGAACTACTGTCATCATTCTTTGATAATAATGGTAAATGGAGGACAGAAAAAAGGCCAAAAGACTGGCAAGAGGACGAAAAAAACCTTCTGGATGATATTGAATTTCTGGAAATTCTTGAAAAATGTCTTGAGGATTTACCCGATAAATGGAAAATCTCCATAAAGCTTAAATACCTTAGTGAACAAAGTAGTGAGATAATTTGTCAGGAATTGGATATTGCACCTACTAATCTGTGGCAGATGATACACAGAGCCAAGATTCAGCTTAGAGAGTGTGTCGAATATAATTGGTTTAATAATTAATGTCAGATGAAAAAGTTGATGAATATATTTTTTCTGTCATGTCTTAAAGCAACCGTTTTGATTGAGAAAAAATTACATTTCAAACTGTCTCTGTCAGAGAAAATCCGGTTAAAAATGCATAAAATGATGTGCGATGCCTGTACTCTTTATGAAAAGCAAAGCATTACCCTGGATAAAGCCCTGAACAAATCTCGAAATAAGGAAGAGATTATTACCGATTTAGAGGATTTTAAAAAAAATATAATCTCAAGGATAGAAAAATCAGGTCACTCTTTCTCCCTTTGATTTTATACCCAATAATTCAGACCGAATTATCTCTTGGCGATATAAATGCATTATTTCTGTGCCTTACTATCAAAGCAATTCAACTTAATTTCATTCTTAGTTTAAAAAAAGAAATCTTTTTTTGTCAGGTTTGCATTTAATACCTACTAATAGATTGAAAAGTAAATATTGAAACTTCTATTAGGTATTAATTAAAAGTAAAAAAAATGAAAACATTAAAATTAATTTTCTCAGTCTCGTTACTTAGTCTATTGCTGTCAGCATCTGCATTTGGTCAATCATCACCTAAAGTAATCGCTGTGATAAATCAGGCAGACTGGTGCCCGGTGTGCAAGGCAAATGGAGCCAGAGCAATGGCTGCATTCACGAAAAACAATACAGACGGGGCGATTGTCTTTATAGGCAACAATGTTACCAATGACAATACGGAAAAGAAATCTGCCGAAACATTAAAGAAATATGGTTTGGATAAGGTAATTGAAAAATATACCGGAACCGGAGTAGCATATTTCTTTAATCCCACAACTAAGGCGCTGATTGCAGAAGTCAGTTTAGCTGAACCGGACAATAAGCTTGCGGAAACTTTATTAGTTGCTAAAAATAGTGTAAAATGAGCCGAAGTTGTCAGACTTCTTAAAAGGCGGGACCGGACAATCTCGCCTTTTATATTAATTTTATTTTAAAAATTTATCCATTGAAATTTATTTCTCGGGATTATATTGAAGTTTTGTCGTACCTGAGCAACAAATGAAGGAAGTCGACAGGATCGCATTAGGGGAAAAGGGACCCCAGTCTATACCAGATGATGGAAAATGGCTGTAGAAGTTTGTGTATGCTGACTATTGAAAAGTAGAGTAAAAACTGGAATAGTTCAAATATTATAATTCTTGCCGGATCAGGAGATAATGAAGAAGGTGGTGGGATCTGTGCAGCCAGACACCGGCAAACAGGGGTGAATTTATTATGCTTCTTATTGATTTTGATTCAATTAAATATATAGATCCACTAAAGCAAATACATTTCATTTACTTCAGACATATGTGGTGGTGTTAATATCAAAAGAATAAGTAAACGGATGCAACAGAACCAGGCTTGACGTCATCCGGTTCTTAAGAATTACTCGTATTGCTCATGATCCTGACGGGGTGCTTAACAAAGAAGGAGCCACGCTGTACTGAATTCGGTTAAGGGCTTTTCCTTTGCAGACAAGGGGTTTGAAATGTCTAACCTGCTTAAAGCTATTTCTAATAAAATAGAAATATCAGATATTTATGGTTTTGATCTAATCTGAAGTTATTTGTTATATTTGGTTCAATTACCTGATAGAACCGATTCAGCGCGGCGGACTTTGGGGTTTTATTGTCTCTGACTTTTAAGGCCGTCCCTCAGTATTGATTACGAACAATTTCATGCTTAATCTGTTTATTTTAAGAGATTTTGGTGTCGAATTTTAGAAATAACTGAAAATAAATCATTTAGAAAGGACCTTATTTGAAATTTAATTACTTCAAAATGAATAAATCTCTTATCACCCTGTTAGTTGTTTTTATTTTACATTCTTCAGTTGCAAAAACTCAGAAAATTATTGGCTTCTATGAGAAAAATATTGCTAAGGAGCTGAGTCTTGAGTCTTCATTTGACAAAAATCTAAATAAAGACACAATTGGTGGAACAATCAGGCAGCTGTCTGCTAAGCCTCATCACCTGGGCTCTCCAGCCGATAAAGTGAATGCTGAATATATTCTGAAGCTGTTTACTAACTGGGGATGGGAGGCAAAAATTGAAACATTTTATGTATTGTTTCCTACACCAAAATTTAGGTTACTTGAAATGACATCCCCTTCTTCTTATAAAGCTATATTGAAGGAACCGGCGCTGAAAGAAGACGCCACATCAGGACAAACAGGGCAATTACCAACATATAATGCCTATAGTGCCGACGGAGATGTTACTGCTGAACTGGTATTTGTAAATTACGGACTGCCTGAGGATTATGATATCTTGGATAAGATGGGCATTGATGTAAAGGGGAAAATTGTAATTGCAAAATATGGTCGCAGCTGGAGAGGCATAAAGCCTAAAGTAGCACAGGAGCATGGCGCTATTGGCTGTATCATTTACAGTGATCCGGCTGATGACGGGTATTTCCAGGGTGATTTATACCCCAAAGGTGCTTTCAGAAACGAGTATGAAGTACAAAGAGGGTCAGTGATGGATATGCCGATATATTGCGGAGATCCGCTAACTCCTGGAATTGGCGCAACAAAAGATGCAAAAAGGTTAAACAGGTCAGAGGCACCAAGTCTGCTAAAGATTCCTGTTCTGCCAATCAGTTATCATGATGCTACCCCATTACTTGAAGCTCTGGACGGTCCTGTTGCTCCTGCAGGATGGCATGGAGGTTTGCCGTTTGCTTATCATATCGGGCCGGGAAAAGCAAAAGTGCATTTAAATGTTACATTTAACTGGGATATAGTACCATGCTATGATGTGATTGCCAGAATTCGGGGTTCTGAATTTCCTGACCAATGGGTCATACGTGGTAATCATCATGATGCATGGGTTAATGGAGCTGCCGATCCGGTTAGTGGCCAGGCTGCCATGCTGGAAGAGGCCAGGTCATTAGGCGAGTTACTGAAAACCGGGTGGAAACCGGCAAGGACTATCGTTTATTGTGCATGGGACGGGGAAGAGCCTGGTTTGTTGGGCTCCACAGAGTGGGTTGAGGAACATGAAAAGGAATTAAAAGATAAGGCAGTTGTATATATAAATTCAGATGGCAACGGACGTGGATTCCTTTATGCAGAGGGGTCACATGCACTGGAACCTTTTATGGACGAAATAGCAAAACAGGTAATTGATCCGCAGACAAATGTATCAGTATTTGAAAGGGCAAGGGCTCATGAAGCAATCTCTGTCAGAAATGTTGATGCTAAGAAAAAGGCCTGGAATGAAAAGGATCTGAAACTGGATGCGTTGGGTTCCGGTTCTGACTATTCCTCGTTTATTCAACATATAGGAATACCTTCTTTGAATCTGGGATTTGGTGGTGAAGATCGGGGTGGTGAATATCATTCGATATATGATTCATATGATTTATATACGCGGTTTAAAGATCCCGGATTTCAATACGGAGTTACTCTTGCAGAAACTGCAGGGCATGCCGTTTTACGAATGTCAAATGCAGATGAATTACCTTTCGATTTTACACATCTGGTTAGTAAAATTGAATCATATTCCACTGACCTGATGAACTTATTGCAATCAACCAGGGAATCGACAGACCTGGAAAACCGGATTATCAATTCCGGAGGTTATTCGGTTGGTGAAGATCCTGCAAAAAGATTTGTCATCCCTTCTGTTAAATCTGAAGTTCCGTATCTTGATTTTTCACCCTTGCAAAACGCATTGCATCAATTAGAAAATAGTGTCGAAAGAGAAAATACAATATTTAAAGACAATATCAATACGAATAATGTCAGCATATCTTTTAACCAATCACTTTACAGGGCAGAGCAACAGCTGCTGTTAGAAACCGGGCTGCCTCACCGGGCATGGTATAAGCATTCGATTTACGCACCAGGATATTATACCGGTTATGGTGCAAAAACATTGCCTGGCATCCGTGAAGCTATAGAACAAAGAAACTGGAGCGAAGCGCAGCATCAAATAGAAGTGGATTCAGAAGCAATATTGAGACTTGCAGAATACTTTAATTCTTTGTAACCAGGAGAAAATAATACATAATAAACCATCAGGCGTATTTGCGAATGTGATTTTTAACGGATTGCTGTCAAAAGAAAAAGCCAAGCAACGCTTTACGAATTAGAACTTCTGCAGTCTTCATTCGTTTGTTTAAATGTTCTTTATCAAAGATATTTGAGGCCCCTTAAGGTGGTTTGGGGGTAAAAAACAGAGGATTACAGCTCGCTCCGCTCGCTGTGATCCTCTATGAGTAACAGCCCAAAGGAAAAGCCACTCTATGCTGCGCGAAGTTTGAAAATACAAAATGACGGAGGCATTAAATTCCAATAGCCGCAGTTAAATCTTTGGTAATGAGTGAAATATAATTATCAACCCCGGAGCGGGTTGAAAAAGAGGAGCTTAACAAAGAAAAAGCCGGCTCTTCTTTGCATGGGGATGTGGAGAATTCTTTTATAATCTCCATGAAGACATTTAAAGAGGATTATTAATCTGAAGGACTTTATCAGAATGTTGGAATAGAAATTTCAATTAGTCACAAATAACAAAAAGCAACAGCATTGAGATATTGGTTTAAAGAAAAATTTGTTTAATACTAAACAAATTTGCCTGCCAAACAGTTAATTATATCGGCTGTGTCATTTTTACAAAAGCATATAAACAAAACTTTACAATATGAAAAGCAGAAGACAATTCTTAAAACAATCAGGAGCACTGGCGTTAGCGGGTTTAGTATGGCCACGGATTGCCGGTGCGAAAATCTTATCCGGTGCAGATCTACAGAAGGCAATAGGACTACAGTTATATACCCTGGGAGATCTTATGACAAAGGACACCATCGGGACATTGAAAGGTCTGGCCTCAATAGGTTATACTGAATTGGAAAGTGCGGTATCTGGTAAAGGGAATTTCTACGGATACGAACCAAAAGTGTTTGCATCACTGGTAAAGGATATGGGTATGCACTGGCGCTCAGCACATGTTAGAGGAGCCCCTTCTTCAACTGTTCGGATGATGAAGACGGCTAAAACTGAAGCGGATTCTGCCAGGATCACAAAAATAATTAAACGCAATCAAGATATCCCGAAGGTTTTCAATCTGACGGAAAACTATAAGGAACTTGCAGATCAGGCTGCCGAGGGAGGGTTGGACTATCTAGTATGTGCCAGCATTCCTGTAAGCACCCTGGATGAAATAAAAACGGCTGCTGATGTTTTCAGGAAGGCCGGAGAAGCCTGCAAAAAGGTTGGTGTACAGTTTGCATACCACAACCACACAACTGAATTTGATACGGTGGAAGGTCATCAGCCTTTTGATTATATTCTTTCAAATACTGATAAGGATTTGGTGAAAATGGAACTTGATCTTGCATGGGCCACTAAGGCCGGGCAGGACCCTGTTGAATTATTCAAACAACATCCGGGTCGTTTTCCCTTATGGCATGTGAAAGATCTTGATAAGAATACTAAAAATCCTACTGAAGTGGGCAATGGTTACATTGACTTTAAACGTATTTTCAAATCAGCAGATGTGTCCGGGATGAAGTACTTTTTTGTGGAACAGGACGGAGCACCTCATCCAATGGAAGATGTAAGGACAAGTTATCAGAACCTGAGAAAAATACTGTCCTGATTTACCTTTCCTATAGGAATCAGGGGAGGAGGTAATTTTCACGAACGTATGAAGGGGGTAAAAAAGAGGAACATTAAGCCCCTTTCAGTCGTTTGATCCTATTTTGTCAACTGCCTGAAAAAAAGGAAATGGTACAGTATAAAATCCCATAATAATAGTCATCCTTCCCTTATTGTTTGAGGGGAAGGCAGGGGATGGGTTAAGAAAAAACCTGATTTGGTCAGGATATTTATTTTTCTATATTTGCCCTATAAATACATTATTGTTCAGTCGATTAATGGAACTTAACTTCACTGACATAGTATCCCTTTTTATTGTTTTTGTCTCTCTGCTTTTTGCAGCTTATCTGCTGACAATGAAAACAGAGAAATATACAAGCAACCTGGTTATTGCTTTGTTTCTTATTGTAAATGCCCAGGATTCCAGCTCAATTGCCAGTTATTTTGTCTACCCTCATTATCCCGGCTGGGGAATGATTATGAATTCTACAGTCTTCCTCGCAATGCCACTTCTTTACCTCTATATCCTTTCTGTGATTTATTCGGATTTCAAACTTAAAGGGAGGCATTTGATTCACTGCATCCCATTTATCATAAATGCTGTTGTGTTTATTCCACGTTATTATGCAGTGGATTTTGATGAAAAATGGGTCTTTCTGAATGCGAATAGTATCGAACGGATGCCGGAAGTTAAGTTTTCATATATTTTTCTTCATTTACAAATTGCTACTTATCTGATAGCCGCTTTCCTGGCAATTAGAAAATATAAAAACCTGTTGCTGGAGAATTACTCCAATGCCAGTATGTTCAGTTATAAATGGATGTTTCAGCTAATACTAATAATTGCTATAGAATCTGTTGTGGCATCTATTAAAAATGTATTTATGTTTCTGCATATTGAAAAGGTCTATTATTTTACTATGCTTTTGACAGCTTTAATAATGCTGGGGATTATTTGCTGGCTGGTATTAAAAGCCCTTCAATCCCCACAACTATTCAGAGGAATTGATTCTAATCTTCAACTGGCGAGGACCCTTGTAAACGAGTCGAATCTGGTCGACACAAACCTTGATCAGTCATCAAAGGAGAAGGATGCTGAAAATCAGAAGAAGATTGATATGCTGGAAAAATTTATGATTGACCAGAAACTATTTCTTGATGCCTCTTTAACAATGTATGATCTCTCAAAACATCTGAATATGCCCGTTAGGGAGCTATCATTATTGATTAATCATGATCTTGACCAGCACTTTTTTGATTTTATTAATGGATACCGCATCAGACAAGCCATGGAAATATTAAGGGATCCGGATAAAAAAGAGTATACTGTTCTGGAAATACTGTACGATGTTGGATTTAATTCCAAATCTTCATTTAATACTGCATTCAAAAAACATACCAGTCTAACACCTACCGAATATCGCCTAAGGCATTTAAGGACAGCCAGTTAGAAAAATGTTGTACAAGAATGGCTGAAAAAGCTGAACTGATTTTATTAATAAAATTGGTTCGACTTTTTTTATTCGGTCGATATTCGTCATCAAATGCTGCAACTTTGTTTCATCAATTCCCAAATAATTAATTAAAACTAAATGTCATGAAAAATCTAAAATTATCAATTCTCGGATTCGCAGTAACAGCTCTTCTTTTCAACAGTTGTACAAAGAAGCATTTCACTATTGTAGGAACTGGCACCATCACAACCAAAACACTCCAGGTGGATGACTTTACAAGTATCAATATAGAAGGAGTGGATGATGTAATAATAACATATGGTACTGAACAAGAAGTAACTGTTACCGGCCATCCAAATATAATCGGCAGAATAAAAACAAAGGTTTCAAATAAGACCTGGAACATAGAACTGGAAGAGGGAAATTACAGGAATTATGAACTGACCTATTACCTGACTCTCCCTGTAATTGAAAATATCACCAGCATCGGAACAGGGAATGTCGTTATCACCGATTTTATAAGTCAGGAAAATCTATGGGTAAATCTAATCGGAACCGGGAATTTTCATGGCTTTCCCATGACGGTAACAAACTGCACTGTTGAAATTTCCGGTTCAGGTGATTGCGAAGTATCAGTCGAAACAAGACTTGATGTCACTATCATTGGAAGTGGCAGTGTTCACTACAAAGGAAATCCATCCATCAATACAAATATTTCCGGATCAGGATCAGTAATACAAATGAATGAATAATTACCTAATCCGAAATGGCTGAAGGACAGGATAAAACCCTTGAAGCTGCTCTGTTAAGTTTCAAATAAATCCATTATGTTAGATAATAATAAGATGAAATCACAATTGTTAAGACTTTGGAGATTAAGAAATCTAATTGCATTTCTATTCATAATATCAGTTTTAGCAATTGGCAGTTGCAACTCTAATAAATTGAATATTCATGTTCAGAACAGACTTTCAAATATTACATGTCCGACTCTTATTATTTACGGTAAAGATGATCTTATTATTGAGGAATCCCCGCTCCTGGAAAATCAATTAATAGCTAATTCTAATCTGGTCTTTATCAAAGGAGCAGGACATTACCCTTATATTGAAAACAAGGAAGATTTTCTCAGAGAGCTTAATAATTTTATTAATGATACCAGGCCAAAAAATATTTATGAGAGATAAATCAAATTAAAAATGATTAATTCTCTCCACCCGCTTATCAACATAGTTGTTTTAGGATTGAAGAAGATCAAATCAAAAGACAGAAGAAAATGAAAAAGGATATTGTCTTATCTAGTAGGAGCATTAAAAAAGTGGTTTGGACACTTCTATTTCTTCCACTCAGTTCATTCGCTCAGGAAAATGTAGATTCCACATTTCACAGGCATTATGAAATCGGAATAGCACCTTCCTATGATCTTGATAATGTATCAAGAAATAGTTTAACAATTTTTAAGCTTACAGAGGATGCTTATTCAAGAGGAATTCAACCAAAATTACATGAAAAGTTGGGGAATATACTTGGTGGAGTCTGGTCATTTTCATTTACATATTTGTCAATGATATGGCCTCATGAATTTGGCCATTCAATGAGAGCCCATCAGATAGGCGGGCATTTTAACATACACGATATAGCACTTCCTATACCAGGAACAACAATGACTCTGCCCGACGAAGTTTCATTTCAGGGTCGGGCGCTTTCTATTATTGGAGGTTTTGAGATAAACTACCTTACTTCCAAAAGAATTCAGGATGATTTTTATGAGTATAATGGGCTTTATAATGATGAATTAGGACTGGCCTTTGTTCATAAAATGATGTATCCAATCTATGTTTCGCTTGTAATACCTCAAGACCCTAACGAAAAGGATACATGGATTAATACAGGTGGAGATCCTGTACATTTTATAATGCCTGTATGGCAACGGTATTCAAACGATCAAATTTTTCTTCCCGATAGTACTGTAAATCCCGGACTTGTTGATTTTTATGGGCAATCCGCCTTATTGGCTACTTTTTTAAACTTGCTTGACCCAGCTTTTTATTAACAAGCAGGTGCCGCGTTTGGAAAAGTTACCGATGGAAAAAGGCCATGGTATCTTATCGGAAATGAACATAATGGCTGGTCGTATGGAACAATGTTCAATACGTCAATTTTAGGTTACGAAGTTTACCTGAATAACTATTTTAAATTGAATGATCGCTTGTATATTCTAAGACTAAAAACCGGAAGACCTTTCAAAAATAATTCGATTACTATTTCTTCTCCTAATATCTATAAGTCTGAAAATATTAAGCTTGGTGCTCTAATGGAAATTTGGGATCAGGATATTTTCGGCAAAGGGTTTATGGTTCATTCAGATGTTAGTTACTCCGTAAATAAAAAAATTGATTTTAATATTCAATTAGGATATAAAACAGAAGGGTATACAATGGGAAGAACTGTCGAAGATAACTTTATTGGCTGGGTAGGATTAAAATACAAGCTAAACAATTGAAGCTTGTATTATATCACAATTTATGAGAAGTTTAAAGGAGATAAGGGTAACAGCCCAAAGAAAAGCCCTGTAGCACTGGCAAATAGAGGTTATTATTTTTATAAAACGCTATTAATTATTTAAACAGTATTAAGCCCCCTTTAGGGGGTTTGGGGGCAAAAAAGGGAGAGGATTAAGCCTCTCCGCCAACTGGCGGATCGGCTTGATCCTTTGTGGGTAACAGCCCGAAGAAAAAGCCTTGTCGTGCAAGAGGCGCGACAACGAGCTTTTTTCTTGCTGTCCTTTACAAAAGCAAGCTTTTGACAGGCCATCAATAAAAAAGCCCTGCCGTTTCACGGCAAGGCTTTTTCTTTGTAGCGGAATGTGATGAAATATCTAACCTGGAATTGGTTGAAGACATTTTCAAAATATTGGAAATCATAGAATCTGTGAAATCTGTTTATTAATGAATATTCTGAATACTGAAGAAATACTACTATTCAAAAATACTGTTAGATTTGTTGTCATTAAGAATGTTTCAAATAATTAAACATATCAGTTAATGCGTGAGGGATATTCTCTTTTTGATCTTGGCAACAAATCTTTTTTATCATATATCGATAATCTGACTGAAGATGATATAAAGTCGAACAGCGATTACGTTATTTATCTACGAGGTCTGGAATATTACGATAAGGGACTTGTAAAAAATGTGAGTTTTGACAATGGAGAGAACACAGTATCGGCAATTGTAAAAGGAGGAGAAAAATATAAAGTAAAAATCTTTCCCGAAAACGACGAAATTAAAGTTTCTTGTACTTGTCCGTATGAAGATGTGTGCAAACACATTACTGCTGTGCTGATCTATATTTCTGAAAAAGGATTTGGTGAAGAACAGGAGTTGACGGGGGCAAAATCAGAGAAGGATAATAAAGATTTGCAGTGGAAGAAATATCTTGATTCTCTCAGCCGCGAAGAACTTACCGTGCTGGTTGATAAATACTCACCCTCGCAATTTAGAACAGAAATTATTAATCGCAATTCGGGAAAACCTGAGGCAAAGGCAATTTTCAGGAAAACCCGGGGAAAAATTGAGAATTTATTTAAAAATGAAGAATTGCTGTTTTCACCTTCTGAATTTGAAGGCGCTCTTTTAAAAAACCTCAATAAACTAAAAGGCTTTGAATCTCATTTGAAAGATGAAACAGGAAAGCTTATTTTATTTATAATAGAGGAGGTTAATAATGCATTTGACGGCGGGTACTTGTATATTGATGATTTTCAGGCTGATGATTACTTTGAATCGGAAGAATTCTGTGATTTTGTAACGGGATTTTCAAGACAGCTTGAATTCGATGAGAAAATTGAGTTCCTGGATGGTTTAGATGAATCGCTCAATTATATGGAATACAGTACATTTGAGCAGATTGGCCTGGATTTTTCAGTTTATTTTCAGGAGAATGAAAAGAAAATGCTTTGCGAGTTTCTTTTAAAAAATGCTGACAGGCTTTCTATCTCATATATATCGAGATTTTATAAGGGATTATCAGACCTATTAAAAGAGACAGAGAAGATTAAACTATTAAAAAGACTTAAGGAGGAAGACGAAACAGATCTGATAGAATACTGCTCTATACTTATGTCAAACGAAAAGGATGAGGAAGCCTTCACGGAACTGGATAGTATTATCTTATCAGATCGCGCGATATGGAACCCGGACATCAACCTTCTTTATCTTGAACTTTCAATGGTTCTGTGTAAAGATTTAAGAACCGCTGCTTTAAGAGCCATGCATAACTGTCCAATTGCAAAAGTCCTGCTGCATATAAAACGCATGAATATCAGTGAATATTCTGAGATTTCCAATATCCTTAAAAACAAGAATCCTGAAGAATACCTGATCTGTCTTGAAAAGGAAAAATCATTTGCTGAGGCAGTTGATTTCATAAACAGTGGCAAAGTTAATGAATACCAGACGTTTGATTTTTATAAGCGAAACAAGATGCATGTTGTTGGTGATGCAGAAAAATTCTTTGTAAACAGAATTAACAAAGAACTGCCATTTACAGGGGAAAGCCATTATATGAAAATTGCTGAAGCAATTGACCAGATTAGTGCGATTAACAGGGAAAGGGCAGGAATGATAGCCGATGAACTGCGAACAAAGTATAAACGAAGGACAAGTCTGATAAAGATGATTTCCCGTTTTGAAAAATAGGAGAGGCTTTGACACATTCAGAATGTGTTCAGGTTACTTTTAATTCTTTCTTGTAACGTTTTTTTTACTTTTGCCCGGTATGCATATTTATTCCATGATTTTACTATAGAATTAGAAAGGCCAGACAACCGATTTTTCCAGGTTTAGTACTTGATTCTGAAAAACGTCAATATCTAACCTCAAAGGTTAATAGTCTATTTTCCTTAAAAAGCGATTTTATTGGGACTTCGGGAGATAAAAAAGAAAAACTCCCCATCAAAAATGATGATGGAGGAGGAAGGATTATTTCATGATCCGTTTGGGGGGTGCTTAACAAAGAAAAAGCCGGGTACTTCGTACCTGGCTTTTTCTTTGTAGACAAGAGGTTTGAAATATCTAACCTTGATATAGTGAGGGATTTAACGAAAGTGGTTGAATTTTTAAACGAATAAAACCTATGCATTTCATTTGTTGGGTCTTTACTATATTTTTATTATGTCTATTACCTATCAAAGCATTGAACTATACAAATCACTGTTTCGTGGTAGGGAAGATTTATATGCTGTTCGATGGGAAAAAGATGGAAAATCTGGATATATGCCGGCATATGAAGTAGATTGGACGAATTACGAAAAGCACAAAGCACAAGGTGGGAACTTCGGGAATTATAAGGACAAAAAACATTTACTTTTTGATAATACTGCAATTGAAATTCATCTCGAAGGCAAAGCGACCCATGGCATCTACCCCTTACTAGAAGATAACACTTCCTTTTTCATAGCTGTTGATTTTGATAAAAGAAACTGGGATGAATCTCTTCTGAAACTTCATAGAACCTCTGAGAATTATGAAATTCCATCGTATATAGAAAAATCACGCTCAGGAAACGGAGGCCATTTATGGGTATTCTTTGAAGAAGCTTTCCCTGCCATCCAAAGCAGGAAAATAATGTTTGAATTGCTACGCCAGGCAAATATTATCTCTCATTTTGAAAAAGAGCCCAGTTTCGACAGAATATTTCCAAATCAGGATTTCCATTCCGGAAAAGGAATTGGAAATCTTATTGCTCTACCATTACAGGGTAATTCAATGCTAAATGGCAATTCATGTTTCTTGAATGCAGCAACATTTATACCTATTGAAAATCAATGGGAGTTTCTTTCTGAAATCAAGAAAGTATCAACCCAATCATTAAAAGAATTGTATAACATTCTATTTAATGAAAATCCACAGGAAGTGCTAATTTCAAATTTTAACCCAAATAGCAAAGTTGAATTAGAAATACGAATCAGCAACCAAATCTATTTAAAAAGAATTCATTTAAGCCGGAAACTAATCATTTTCCTTCGAGAGCAGCTTAACTTTTATAATTCTGATTACCTGGCAAAAAAGAATCTTGGGAAAAGTACTTTCAAAACAGAAAAATATTTCAATCTGATTGCAGAAACCGATAAAGAGGTGATGATTCCAAGGGGATTCACCTCAACATTAGTACAATTCTGCAAGGCAGAAAATATTCCTTTCAAACTTATAGACGAGCGGCATAAAAGGGAAGCTATTGAAATAGAATCAGAAATCGAACTCTTGGATCATCAGGAATTAGCACTGCAAAGAATACGGGAAAAAGATTTTGGTGTTATTGTATCTCCTCCAGGTTCCGGGAAAACTATAATTGGTCTTGAAATAATTATTGAAAAGCATCAGCCTGCTTTAATCATTGTTCATAGGAAACAATTATTCGACCAATGGATTGACAGGATTCAAAGCTTCCTTAAAATCCCGAAGAAGGAAATTGGTCAGATTGGTAATCAGAAAAACACCTTTGGAAAATCAATCACAATTGCGATGATCCAATCACTGGCAAGAATAGATGATTTTTCACAACTCTCAAATGCTTTTGGCACAATTATCATAGATGAATGCCACCATATACCTGCAAAATCTTTTAGGGAGGCTATTATTCATTTCAATGCATTTTATCTATATGGCTTAACAGCAACTCCAAAAAGAAAAACCAATGATGAGAAACTAATCTATGTATATATCGGCAATATCCTTCATCACGTAAATCAGCATGAATACCTTGCGAAGAGTAATATTCAGACTGAAATAAATATAATTGAAACAAACCTTTACGCACCATTTGATTATAAAGTTGACCATTACGAAACCATATCCCGAATCCTTGTTCATGATACCCAACGAAATTCCTTGATAATTAAAGATATTGAAGAAAACGTTAATCGTTTTAAGACAATTCTAGTCCTGTCTGAAAGAAAAGCCCATGTCGATATATTAAACTTATATCTGAAAGATAAATATGAAACTATTACAATTCACGGTGATGACTCCGAAAGCTCACGGAAAAGTAAAATTGCACAAATTAAGCAAGGACACTTTAAGATTGTAATATCAACAGGTCAGTATTTTGGAGAAGGTATAGATATAAGTAACTTAGAATGTTTATTCATTGTTTATCCCTTTGCTTTTGAGGGAAAACTAATCCAATATATTGGGAGAATTCAGCGCTCCGAAAAACGGCCAGTTATTTTTGATTATCGAGATATTAAAATTGATTATTTTGAGAAGATGTTTAAGCAAAGAAAGAGGTATTATAATAAATTATTGAAATGATATGTCCGAGACCAATCGCATAGAATACAAACAAGAGCTTTCCGAATAACTTGATATCGAAAAGGAAGTAATCGCTTTCCTCAACTATCATGAAGGTGGTATAGTCTACATAGGCATCGATAAGAATAACTCTGTCATTGGTGTCCGAGATCTGGATGGAGATATGTTGAAACTAAAAGACAGGATAAAAAATAACATCCTGCCATCATGTATGGGATTATTTGACATTCAGGCTGAGAATAAAGAAGGGAAAGATATTATAAAGATCAATGTTGCCAGTGGATCAGAAAAACCATATTTCAAGAAGAAATTCGGTATGACAGAAAAAGGTTGTTACATTCGAATCGGAACAGCTGCGGAACCAATGCAACAAAAAATGATTGATGAGCTTTTTGCAAAACGAATACGAAACTCATTAGGGAAAATAGTATCAAATAAACAGAATCTCAAGTTTGAACAACTCAAGATTTATTATGAATCAGCTGGCCTATCACTAAATGAACAATTTGCGTCTAACCTTGAATTGCTAACTAATAAAGACAAATATAACTATGTCGCTTACTTACTTGCGGATAATAATTCCACCTCAATAAAAGTTGCAAAGTATAGTAGTAAAACAAGAGTTGAACTTATAGAGAATAATGAATACGGTGATGGATGCCTGATAAGAGCTGCCAAGCAGGTTATTGATAAGATTGAATTAGAAAATCCCACAGCGACACAAATTACCTTCAAAGAAAGGATTAATAAAAGACTATGGGATTCCGTTGCACTCCGAGAAGCCATTATAAATGCTTTTGTGCATAATGATTTTACAAATGAAGTCCCTCCGAAATTTGAAATATTTCCTGATAGAATTGAAATAACATCTGCTGGTGGGTTGCCAGATGGATTAAGTCAGGAAGAATTCTTCCTAGGGTTTTCAGTACCTCGGAATAAAGAGCTCATGAGGATTTTTAAAGATCTGGGTATGGTAGAACAACTAGGGTCTGGAGTGCCCAGAATACTAGAAAACTATGACAAAGAATGCTTTGCGTTTTCAGACAACTTTTTAAGGATGACCTTTCCTGCACAAAGAGACCTTACCCCTCAAGTTACCCCTCAAGTTACCCCTCAAGTTACCCCTCAAGTTAAGAGACTGGTTTTGATTATAAGAGGAGAAATGACAAGACAGGAACTACAAGACTCTCTTGCACTTGCTGATAGAATGAACTTCCTTAAAACGTATCTCCAACCTGCAATAGAATCTGGGCTCATCGAATTAACAATCCCAGGCAAACCTAACAGTCGTAATCAAAGATACAGATTATCAAAAAATGGTGAGAAAATGAGACTATAGCTAATCCTGAACACTACTTCTGGATATGTAATGGAGATTTAACTAAAGCATATATCTAACTTGTCCTGCAACTGTTAAATAGCTGATATAATGTTTTAAAGCCCCCCTTGGGGGGTTTGGGGGCAAAAAACACGGAAGGATTGCTCGTCACTTCGTTCCTCGCGATCCTCTGGGGGGTGCTTAACAATGAAAAAGCCCTGTAACATTGCATTGCTGCATTAGCCCCCCCTTTAGGGGGGATGGGGGGCAAAAGGATAGGAGGTTGAAAAAGAGGATTAAGCTCGCTCCGCTCGCTTGATCCTCAGGATGTAACAGCCCAAAGAAAAGCCCTGTAGCACTGGCAAATAGAGGTTATTATTTTTATAAAACGCTATTAATTATTTAAACAGTATTAAGCCCCCTTTAGGGGGTTTGGGGGCAAAAAAGGGAGAGGATTAAGCCTCTCCGCCAATTGGCGGATCGGCTTGATCCTCTGGGGATAACAGCCCAAAGAAAAAGCCTTGCCACGCTGACGCGTGGCTACGGGCTTTATTATTTCCATCCCTTCAGGAAGCAAGCTTCCTTCGGTCTGAAAACAATAAAGCCCTGTTGCTTTCGCAACAAGGCTTTTTCTTTGTAGCGGAGGGAGGATTCGAACCTCCGACCTTTGGGTTATGAGCCCAACGAGCTACCACTGCTCCACCCCGCAATATATTGTGGGTGCAAAGTTAATATATGCATGGGATTTACCAAAATATTTGCATGGTTATTTACATTTTGGCTGTAACCTTTGCATAAAATGTACATAATGAACCAGGGTGAGTTAAGGTAGCTCTGAACGGAATTGTTATTATATTTGCAATTATTATGTTTATTATCGTTTTGAGTATGATAATTTCTGACTGTGAAGACTTATCATATTAATTTAAAATGAATTACCATGCCAAGAGTATTTAAAGCAACAGATATTGAAAAGGAGGATAAAGAGGTAAAACGCGACTATCTCGACAGGCATATGCCTCATGTTTTTTGTCCGATCAGGTAAAAAAGGGGAGATAAATTTGAGGTAAAGGTGAAGCTGGGGGAAGAGTATCCTCACCCGGATGAACATGATCATTTTATAAGTGTTATTCAGCTCTGGAACCGAGAGACTCTTCTTGCTGAAGCCCGTTATACTGCAGGCGTTTATGGTAACAGGCCTTCACACTTTGAAATCGATTTTTATATTGTAGCTCCTGAAGTCTCAATGAATCTTTCAGCCATGGCAGTTTGCACAAAACACGGACTATGGCAGAGTGAAGATAAGCCAGTAAAGGTAATTTAGCATTACTAATTCTTCTTTTTGCCTCAGTTCACCTAATTGATGAGCGAGTATTATTATCTTTGCAGGCCGATTATTTAATATAAAATGGCTAAGAACGAAAAGAAAAAAAGTAACTGGCGTGATAAATTCCGGTTTTCAATTATAAATGATCACTACATTTGAAGAAGTCTGGAGACTCCGTCTTACACAATATAATGCATTTCTTTTGATTTCATTTCTGTTTCTTTTTATTATCGGAGCCACTGCTTCACTTTTATCCTTCACAAATCTGAGAGAATTTATTCCCGGCTATCCTGATGTTACGATGCGGACGAAATATTCTGATGAATGCTCTCCAGACTCGATTCACTCGACCGCGAACTGGCTTTAAGAGATAAATACTTTGCAAATCTTAATGCTATATTTCAGGAAATATGCCTGACGAGATGAAAATCACAGCAGGATTCTTAAAAAATTATAAAGCTATTGAATTCAGCAGTTCACCGGAGGATTCTGCTTTAAGAGCTCAGGTTGAAAAAGATGAGAAGATATAATCTGGTCTCTCGGACCAATATCTCACTGAACCTGTTACCAGTCTTGCCGGGCTACACTTTCTTTCCGCCAGTAAAAGGAATCATTTCAGGAAAGTATGATCTCCAGGACAAACATTTTGGAACCGATATTGTCACCAAACCCAAATCCTTTGTCTCTGCTGCACTGGATGGGACAGTCATCTTTACAGGATGGACCATGGAAACAGGTTTTGTTATTGAAATACAGCATCCAAATAATTTGTTTCAGTTTATAAGCATAATGCCAGTCTGCTGAAAGAAACAGGAGATCTGGTTCGCGCAGGGGAAGCAATATCCATTGTTGGAGATTCAGGGGAATTGTATACTTCAGGGCCACATCTTCATTTTGAGATTTGGTATAAAGGAAGTCCTCTGGACCCGGAAAAACATATTTTATTTTAATAATCAGGCTGCAGACCATGCCAGAAAGAATTGCATTGTTGGGATCTACGGGATCAATCGGATCACAGGCACTTGATATCATTTCAAAATTCCCCGGAGAATTTGAGTTGAGTCGCTGACCGCAATGAATAATGTCAGTTTGCTTACGGATCAGGCAAAACGATTTCTTCCTGATACTGTGGTCATTGGTAATGCTGATCATTATCCCCTGCTTAAAGAGAATCTGAAGAACCATCCGGTATAAGGTTTATGCAGGAATTGAGGCTATTGAACAGGTTGTTACCGGATCATCAGTTGACGTTGTATTAACTGCTATTGTAGGTTATTCAGGACTAAAACCAACAATAGCCGCCATAAAAGCAGGGAAAAAAATTGCACTGGCAAACAAAGAAACACTTGTTGTGGCAGGTGAGATTATAAACAGACTTGTGAGAGAATCGGGGAGCCGTATAATTCCTGTTGACTCTGAACATTCCGCTATCTTTCAGTGTCTTGTAGGAGAAAATGGCAATCCAATCGAGAAAATAACCCTTACCGCTTCAGGGGGGCCTTTCCTGAATTTTACGGCAGAGCAGCTTAAAAATGTAAAACCAGGAGATGCCCTGAAACATCCAAACTGGGACATGGGCAATAAAGTTACAATCGATTCTGCTTCAATGATGAATAAAGGCCTTGAGGTGATTGAAGCAAAATGGCTGTTTAACCTTGAACCGCAACAGATAGAGGTTATTATTCATCCTCAGTCGATTATTCATTCTTTTGTTCATTTTGCTGATGGATCAATAAAGGCCCAGATGGGGATACCTGATATGAGAGTTCCAATTCTGTACGCTCTATCTTATCCTGACCGTCTTAAGTCCGATCTTCCCAGGCTCAATCTGAATTCAGTCAAAACATTTACATTTGAAGAACCTGACCTCAATAAATTCAGAAATCTGTCTCTGGCTTTTGAAGCACTGAAGCAGGGGGGAAATATGCCCTGTATATTGAATGCAGCTAACGAAATGGCAGTAAATGCATTTCTTACGGGAAGAATCGGATTTATGCAAATGTCTGATGTTGTTGATTATACAATGGAGAAAAGCTTTTTTTCTCTTGAAACCGACCTTGTATTACTCGAAAATACTGATAAAATTGCCAGAGAAACCGCTTTAAGATACATAAATAAACTTTAGACAAAAACATGACAATACTGATCAAGATCCTGCAATTTGTTATGAGCCTTTCAATTCTTGTTATAATACACGAATTAGGTCATTTCGTTCTGGCAAAACTGTTTAAGACAAGAGTAGAAAAGTTTTACCTGTTTTTTGATCCATGGTTTGCACTTTTTAAATTTAAAAAGGGAGAAACTGAATACGGGGTTGGGTGGCTGCCACTGGGAGGATATGTTAAAATTTCAGGAATGATTGATGAATCACTCGACCGGGAACAGATGAAACAACCTCCACAGCCATATGAATTCAGGTCAAAACCCACATGGCAGAGACTTCTTATAATGACAGGAGGTGTGATCTTTAATTTTATTTTAGCAATGCTTATTTATATTCTTGTACTCTATGCATGGGGCGAAACGTATCTTCCTACTTCGAGTGTAAAGTACGGAATAGTGACAGATTCTACAGGTTATGCCATCGGACTGCGAAACGGGGATAAGATTATATCGGTCGACAATCAGCATATTGAAAACTTTGCCAAGATAATACCGGACATAGTTCTTAACAGCCGGAAATCAGTTCAGGTTGAAAGAAATGGTCAACTTCTGAGCATTGAAATTCCACCGGATTATGTGCCGGCGCTCCTGAAAGGAAAAGGTGTTATTGAACCCCGAAGACCATTCTCTCCCTTTGTAGTATCAATGTTCAGCAAGGATTCCCCCGCTAAAAGTGCCGGTATGGCCCCCAGGGATGAAATTACCGGAGTGGATGGTCATAACTTCACTTATTATGATGAGTTTCAGAATTACCTCGCCGGGAAAAAGAGCACACCGGTTGTTCTTAATATAAATCGTGACGGGAAAAGGATGGATTTAACAGTAACTCCAACATCAGCAGGATTACTTGGTGTTTACGATACCCGTACATATGATGGTATATTTGACCTCCAGACAGTAAAATATGGATTCATTCAGTCTATCCCTGCAGGTATATCAAAAGGATTTAAAACTATAGGTGATTACCTAAAGCAATTCAAACTTATATTTTCAAGACATACGAAAGCTTATGAATCACTCGGTGGATTTATTACCATTGGAAGTATTTTCCCCGGGGTATGGGACTGGAACTCTTTCTGGAACCTGACTGCATTTCTTTCGATTATACTTGCAGTGATGAATATTCTTCCTATTCCTGCCCTGGATGGTGGTCATGTAATGTTCCTGCTTTATGAAGTTATTACAGGTAGAAAGCCAAGCGACAAATTTCTTGAGTATGCCCAGATAGTGGGGATGATAATACTTTTCTCCCTGCTTATTTTTGCAAACGGGAATGACGTTCTGAAGCTGGTAAAGAAATTTTTTTAATTTAATTCCTTATTTGTAAATGATTAAACTATTTTTACCTTTGTACAAATTCTAATACTTAAAGAGATGGGAAAACTAGGTTTAACAGAGATAATTCTGATTTTGCTTGTCGTGGTTCTTCTTTTTGGAGGTCGTAAAATTCCTGAATTGATGAAGGGAATCGGGCAGGGTATGAAAGAATTTAAGAAGGCCTCAAAATTTGACCCTGAAGCAGAGAACAATGAAACAGCTAAAAGGGAAAATTTCTAGCAATCAGATAAATAAAAAAGGAGGCTTTTAAAGTCTCCTTTTTTATTCAGGATATTTATTACAAAGACGTTGAATGCAACGTCTTTTTTATTACGTGTATTTTCAGGTAACAGTCCCGTGAAGGGGGGAAGAATGTCTTTTGCAGGTGAATGGTCAAATTAGATTAAACCCTTTCAGGTGACAGGAAACTTTTCGGAAAATTCATATTTCTGGTTTCTTCTTCCCGGCTGGAATCCTGCCTCTTCTATTATTGCCTTCATCTCACCGGCATTAAAGCGGAAAGATGCGCCGGCTGCACTTACAACATTCTCTTCAATCATTATGGATCCAAGATCATTTGCACCGGCATATAGTGAAAGCATTGCAGTATCTTTTCCCACAGTAAGTATTGATGCCTGGATGTTTTTGATATTGTTGAGAATAATACGGCTTATTGCTATCGTTCTTATATAATCCGGTCCTGAATAACTGCTATGGATCCCATGCTTTTCAGACAGAACGGTTCCTTTATCACGAAATGGCCATGGTATAAAAGTGATAAACCCATAATGACTTTCCTTTTTTTCATCCTGCAGATCCCTGATTCGGATAAGATGTTCAATCCTTTCCCTGTGAGTCTCGATATGACCGTACATCATTGTTGCAGAAGTGGGGATGTTAAGCTGGTGAGCAGCTTTCATTACACCAAGCCACTCTTCTGAGCTGGCCTTGGCAGGCGATACTATTTTTCTCACCCTGTCGGAAAGGATCTCCGCTCCCGCACCCGGCAAACTATCGAGCCCGGCTATAAGAAGTTGCGAAAGAACTTCCCGATATGACAAATTCTCCTGTTTTGCCAGAAAAACCACTTCCGGCGGACCCAGTGCGTGAAGCTTCAGGAAAGGATACAATTCTTTTAGCTTACTGAAGAGATCAGTGTAAAAAGCCAGCCTCAGCCCGGGATTCATACCACCCTGAAGGAGTAACTGATCTCCACCAAGGGAAATAAGTTCATCTATTTTAATTTTATACTCATCTAATGTAGTAGTATAGGCATCCGGAGAGCCTTTTTTTCTGCAAAAGTTGCAAAACAGACATTGAGAAAAACAGATATTGGTTATGTTAACGTTTCTGTCAATCATCCATCCCACCATTCTTCCCGGGTTATGGATTTGTCTTAACCTGTTAGCAACGAACATCAGATCTTCAAGTGGAGATTGGGTGTAAAGAAACAGGGCCTCATCCGAATCAAGCGGAATGAGATTTATCGCTTTGTAATATAATTGTTTAAAGTCCATTATTGTTAACAAATTTCTTTCCGGCATGATCTTAAAATGCAACCGGTTGAATCAGTTTTAACCATCCCAAAGGTAACGCTTTGGAAACGAAACAATCAAATATTTAATTAACTTTACATTTTTATTATCGGGGTTGTTAACATATGAAATCCACATGATTGATTCATTAACAAATAAATATGAAACCCACATGTTTTTAAAAATCAGAAAACGATGAAAATACTTCTCAGGACATGTGGACTCCCCAGCTTAAGCGGGGGAGGCTATCAGACTTTTAAAAATAAATAATTAACGTGTGAAAACTGAAATACTAAAAATATCAGGAATAACTCCAGATCAATCTGTTGTATGTATTATTGGCAGTGATAAAATTCCCGAAAGCCTTGGACTGAATAAAATTGAAAAAGAATTTGCTGTAAAGAGATTACTTGCAGGGGAAGAGTATGTTTTTATTAATTCATATTATAAATGCACCTACATTGTCAGGTTAAAAGAGGTAGAAGCTGATTACAAGATAAGGGAGCAACTCAGAAGAACCGCCTACAACCTCAGGAAACTGATAAAAGAGAATAGCCATTCCCAACTTGTAATTACTTCTGAAATGGTTTATAAAGAGGCCGTTATAGATTTTACAGAGGGTCTTTTGTTAAGCTTTTATACATTTGGAAAATACAAAACCAAAGAAGACCCGGGGATGAAAGAAAGATATCCCTCACGGCTTTTGCTGCATGGTGATTTTAGTGAAACCGATATTAATAGATTGATTTATCTTATTGATGCAGTGTATTTTACAAGGGATCTCATAAATGAGCCGGCTAACCACCTCAATTCAGTTAAGCTGGCAAACGAGATTAAGAAAATAGGCAATTCTGCTGGTTTTAGTGTCGAAGTTCTGAATAAAGGAAAGATTGAATCACTGAAGATGGGCGGACTTCTGGCAGTAAATCAGGGAAGTGTTGATCCTCCTGTTTTTGCAATTCTCGAATGGCACCCTGAAAAGTGTTCTAATAGTAATCCTGTTGTTCTGGTTGGAAAGGGTATTGTTTATGATACCGGTGGATTAAATATCAAAACAGGCGATTATATGGCGGGAATGAATGGTGATATGGCTGGTGCGGCAACTGTCACCGGATTGTTATTCACGGCTGCAAAAACAGGAATACCTCTTCATATAATAGGTCTTATACCAATAACAGATAACCGGCCCGGGAGTAATGCCTATACCCAGGGCGACATTATTACGATGTATAATAAAATGACTGTTGAGATCGGGAACACTGATGCTGAGGGAAGACTTATTCTGGCTGATGCCATAAGTTATGCTGCAAAATACAATCCGGAACTGATAATCGATATAGCCACTTTGACGGGTTCAGCGGCAATGACCTTTGGAAATCAGGCAATTGCCGTCATGACAAATGCAAACAGAAGGTATATGACCTTGCTTGAAGAATCAGGTAATGAGGTATATGAAAGAATTGCCGGATTACCTTTCTGGGAAGAATATGGTGAATTATTAAAGTCAGATGTTGCCGATCTGAAAAATGTAGGAGGCAGGGAAGCCGGGGCAATCACAGCGGGGAAATTTCTGGAAAAATTTTCAAAATCTCCTTTGATACATCTGGATATCGCCGGAACAAGCATGTTGAAGAAGGACGATTTCTACCGCCTGAAAGATGGTACTGGTTCTGGTCTGAGGCTGCTATCTGCATTTTTAAGAAAGCTGGCCGACAGTTATGTTGAAAAGAAATAAAAAGTTATGGAACGTAAAGTAATATTAGCAGGCATATCTCACGGAGACATAAACGGTATCGGATATGAAGTTATCCTAAAGGCCCTTATGGACAGCACTATAACTGATTTTTGTGTTCCTGTGGTATATGGATCTCCAAAGGTTGCGGCATATCACCGTAAAGCACTTAATATAAATAATTTCAGCTTTAATAATATAAGAACACCGGAAGAGGTCCATCATAAGAGGGCAAATATGATAAACTGCCTGGATGATAACATCAGGGTAGAACTTGGAAAGTCAACTCCTCAGGGTGGGGAAGCTGCATTCATATCTCTTGAAAAATCCGTGGATGACCTCATCAATGGTAAAATTGATGTTCTTATAACGGCTCCTATTGATAAAAAAAATATGCAGTCTGAGAGCTTTAACTTTAAAGGGCATACAGATTATCTGAAATCAAAAGCAGGGGTTGATGAGGTTCTTATGTTGATGATCTCCGAGATCATGAGAATAGGAATGGCAACTGATCATGTACCGCTCAATGAAGTTCCGGGGTTGATAACCATAAATAATCTGATCCTAAAGATAAGACTTATGAATCAATCTCTGATTCGCGATTTTGGAATACGAAAACCGAGAATAGCAGTGCTTGGGCTTAATCCGCATGCTGGTGATAATTCATTAATAGGTTCCGAGGAGGAAAATGTCATCGTGCCTGCAATAGCACAAGCTGCAAAAGAAGGGATTCTTGCTTTTGGACCATATCCGGCTGATGGATTTTTCGGAGCGGGATCATTTACGAAATATGACGGTATTCTGGCTATGTACCACGATCAGGGCCTGACACCTTTTAAGGCTTTATCGTTTAATACAGGAGTAAACTTTACTGCCGGGCTCCCTTTTGTAAGGACATCCCCTGTTCATGGAACAGCTTTTGACCTGGCAGGGAAAGGAGAAGCTTCTGAAAATTCTTTCCGTCATGCAATTTATCTTGCATGTGATATCTTCAGAAACCGGAAGATGTATGCCGAGATTACCCAAAATCCCTTAAAACACCAGGATATTGATATTCATTTCGACCATATTGATGAACTTCCTCCGGATAGTATTAATCCAGAACAACCTTAATGATTGAATATATAAATGGAACCATAACCAGGTTGACTCCTGCATTCATTACAATAGAAACAGGCGGGATAGGGTATTTTGTAAATATTTCCCTTACCACCTTCTCCAGGCTAGAAGGTAAGAATGATTTTAAGATATTGGTTCATGAGATTATCAGGGAAGACAGCCACCTGCTCTTTGGATTTGCAGATAATGATGAACGGGAAATATTCAGGTTGCTTATTTCTGTTACAGGAGTCGGAGCAAATACAGCGAGAATGATGCTTTCTTCACTCAGCCCTGATGAAATTGAAAAAGCAATTATTGGATCAGATGTGAATATCTTAAAAAGCATAAAAGGTATCGGATTAAAAACTGCACAAAGGATCATTGTTGATCTTAAAGACAAACTTGGCAAACAAACCGGAACCGGCGAAATATTTGCCATTACAGACAATACAAAGCGGGAAGAAGCGTTATCTGCTTTAGTTATGCTTGGGTTTGCCAAAAGCGCTGTCTCCAAAATCCTTGATAAAATAGTCAGAGATGAAAAAGATCTGACTGTTGAGGATATGATTAAGAAAGCGCTTAAAAACTTGTAATTCACAATATAAGCCGGATTGGGATCGGGGATATCATATAAAAATCTTCTGGTAATACCATATCTTGTACTGTTCGCTTCATTAATTTTAAAGTCTGCAGAAGCAAGTGGTCAGAATATTGTAAAGCCAGCCAATGCTGCTGATACAACACACAAATCATCCTTAAAATTAAATGACGATTCCGGAATTCCCTGGGAACCAAAGCAAAAGTCTCCACTGTTTCTCAGTAATCCTCCGAATATTAAATCGAACGGTGATTTATGACCCATGAAAGAATGAATATATTCTTTACCAGAAAGTAGGATCTTTTGATTACCGCACTCCTGTTCATATGAGCCCTGATGAATTTCGCAAATATGAATACAGCCGGGCAATGCGCGAATATTGGGAATCAAGGATTACGGGTAAGGAATCGGGATTCAGGTCAAACCTTTATTCCTCAGATAGAGATTGGAGGGGCAGCTTTTGACAAAATATTCGGGAGTAATACTATTAATATTATTCCACAGGGCTCCGCGGAACTTATATTCGGTATTAATATTTCCCGTACCGAAAACCCGACGCTTTCAGAAAAGCTGAGAACTATTCCAACATTTGACTTCAAGGAAAAAATTCAAATGAATGTCACCGGGACGATAGGTGATAAAATGCAGCTCGGAGTAAATTATAATACCGATGCAATGTTTGAATTTGAGAACAGGACCAAACTTCAATATGCAGGCAAAGAGGACGAGATCCTGAAAAAAGTGGAGGCCGGCGATGTCACCCTGCCGCTAACCGGAACACTTATTACAGGCAGTTACAGTCTTTTCGGGTTAAAAACTGAAATGCAGTTTGGCAAGATGACAGTAACCACGGTTCTTTCTCAGCAAAAAGGAGAATCATCAGTTATTGAAGTCAAGGGAGGCGCTCAGCTGAGCGATTTTGAATTATATGCTGATGAGTATGAATCAAACCGTCATTTCTTTCTTTCTCAATATTTCAGGGATAACTATGACAAAGCATTAAAGAATATGCCATTAATCAATTCCGGGATAAATATTGAACGTATTGAAGTATGGGTGACTAATAAAACAAGCCGCTTTGAGGAAGCCAGCAACAGAAACATTGTGGCTTTTATGGACCTTGGGGAAAATGGCAGTCATGTTTTTAATAAAATACCTCAGTTTCAATCGTCGCCCGGGGCAACTGTTTATCCTGAAAATAGCTCCAACCAGTTATATGAACAACTGACCGGTACTTATGTACAGGTAAGAGATGTTGATCAGGTTACAAATGCATTTGAGCCGCTTTATCCCGGATTCCAGATAGGACGCGATTTTGAGAAAATTGAGAACGCCCGGAAACTGGGTGAGAGAGAGTATTATTTTAACAGGCAACTTGGATATATTTCACTCAACACTGCACTTAATACCGATGAAGTTCTGGCAGTTGCCTATGAATATACCCTTGGAGGAAAGGTATATAAAGTCGGTGAATTTTCGACAGACGGGATAACAGCTCCGGAAACTCTGATATTAAAACTGTTAAAAGGAACGACCCTGAGCCCCAGGCTTCCCACGTGGAAACTTATGATGAAAAATATTTATTCACTTGGTTCCGGCAAGCTTGAGAGAAAAGATTTTGAACTTAACATACTTTACCAGGACGACAAAACCGGTAACTCTATTAATTACCTTCCTGAGGGAAAGCTGGAAGACCAGATACTCCTTCAGGTTATGGGATTAGATAACCTCAATTCTCAGCTTGACAGGGAATCTGACGGGTATTTTGATTTTATTGATGGCGTTACTGTAATGGTTGACCGTGGTAAAATAATTTTTCCTTCAATTGAACCATTCGGCAGCCACCTCAGGAATAAAATAAATGATCCCGGAGTAGCAGACAAATATGTTTTTCAGGAATTGTATGATTCAACTCAAACTGTTGCACGACAGATGGCGGAAAAGAATAAATTCAAACTGTCAGGACGTTACTCATCAGAATCAGGATCAGAAATCAGGCTTAATGCAGCAAGCATTCCACAGGGAGCGGTAAAGGTTACTGCAGGTGGCGTACCACTAACAGAAAATATAGATTTTACTGTCGATTATAACATGGGTTCGGTACGAATAATAAATCCGGCCCTGATTGAATCCCAGACACCCATTCAGGTTTCTCTTGAGAGCAATCAGTTTTTTGGGTTTCAGACCAAAACCCTTGTAGGTACGCATCTGGATTATAAAGTATCGGATAATTTTGATATCGGAGGGACTATCCTTCACCTTACTGAACGGCCCTATACCCAAAAGGTCAATTACGGCGAAGAACCGATCTCAAATACAATATGGGGATTAAATACCGCCTACAAGACACAATCTCAGCTTCTCACCAATATAATTGATAAAATTCCATTTCTCGAAACCAAAACACCTTCCACTATTTCTCTTTTTGGTGAATTTGCGAATCTCGTTCCCGGACATTCCAGGGCTATTTCAAATGCCGGCAACTCATATATTGATGATTTTGAGGCAAGTGAGATACCACTCGATCTGAAATCATTTAATGCATGGACAATTTCAAGCATTCCCCAGGGGCAGGATCTTCTTTTTCCTGAAGCGAGGTTTAATAATAACCTGGTGAGCGGGTTCAACAGGGCAAAATTAGCCTGGTATGTAATTGACCCTATCTTCCTGAGGAACGGATCTTCAACACCGGATTACATAAAACAACACCCTGAATTACAGTCAAGTCATTTTGTAAGAGAGGTATATGAAAATGAAATTTTCCCGTACCGGGAGAGCCCAAGCGGTATTCCGACCAACATAGCTGTTCTTAATCTTGCATTTTACCCTGAGGAGAAGGGATCTTATAACTATGATACCGATCCTGGTCCTTACTCGAAAGGAATGAATCAGGATGGTAAGTTAAATGATCCCCAGTCAAGATGGGGCGGGATAATGAGAGAGGTTCTTACCAGCGATTTTGAAACTGCAAATGTTCAGTATATAAAATTCTGGATTATGGATCCGTTTGTTGAAAACCCCAATCATTCAGGCGGAGACCTCTATGTAGACCTTGGAAATATTTCTGAAGATATACTGCGCGACTCAAGAAAGAGTTTTGAGAACGGACTTCCCGGCTCACCTGTTCCAAAGAATGTGGATACTACAGCATGGGGAAGAGTGCCAACTGTCCAGGCTGTTGTTCATGCATTTGATAACGCTCCGGAATCTCGTTTGTACCAGGATGTGGGACTCGATGGTCTGAAGGACCAGGATGAAGATACCTTCTTTGCAGATTATCTTCAGAAGGCTTTGTTAATTACTACCCCTGACGCATATCAGCAAATTCTTACAGATCCTTCAAATGACAATTTCCATTATTACCGTGGATCTGATTATGATAGTCAGCAGCTCGGGATACTTGACAGGTATAAAAAATACAATGGTCAGGAAGGTAACTCGCCCACATCGGAAATGTCATCGGAGTCATATCCGACAACAGGAACAACTTTGCCCGATATGGAAGATATAAACCGGGATAATACTCTGAGTGAAACGGAAAGTTACTATCAGTACAAAATAAGCATGAGACCGGAAGACTTCAAAGTGGGTTCAAATTATATTGTTGATGAGATTGAATATGAGGCTACTATGGCTACGGGCAAGTCTAAAGTGAAATGGTACCAGTTTAAAATCCCTATTACAGATTATCAGAAAGTAATAGGACCAATAAAAGATTTTAAGTCGATCCGTTTTATGAGAATGTTTCTCAGGGATTTTAAGGAACCTGTTATAATTCGTTTTGCCAGGCTTGATCTTGTAAGGGCTGAATGGAGAAAATATAATATTTCATTCATGGAAGGAGGAGAGAGGATAACTGTTCCGGAAGCAACGGATGGAACATTTGATATTAGTTCTGTAAGCATCGAGGAAAATTCGGGAAAGGAGCCGGTCAATTACGTTCTGCCTCCGGGATTCGACAGGATAACTGACCCTCAGAATCCTCAGTTGCGCCAGCTTAACGAGCAATCGATGGTACTCAGGGTTCAGAATCTTGAGGACGGAGATGCCCGGGCAGCGTTCCGGAATGTTAATCTGGATATAAGGCAGTACAGGAAACTGCGGATGGAGGTTCACGCTGAAGCAATGATAGGTCAAACACTGCAGGATAATGAACTTTCAGCATTTATAAGGATTGGATCAGATTATAAGGGGAATTTTTATGAATATGAAATACCTTTAAAACTTACCCCGCCGCGTCATTATGAAAATAAATCAGATGCGGACAGAGCTATTGTATGGCCTGTAGAAAACAGTTTTGATATTGATCTGTCAGTTTTACAGGATGCAAAACAGGAGCGTAATCGTCAGATTCAGGAACCGGGCTCTTCATTAAGCATTTCAGATGTATTTGTTTATGAAAATGGAGGGCACAGGGTTTCCGTATCGGGTAATCCGAACCTGAGTAATGTAAGAGTAATAATGATCGGGGTGAGAAATCCGATTAAAACAAGGAATCCTTCCAGGGATGACGGGAATCCGAAATTTGGCGAAGTCTGGATAAATGAACTCCGTCTCAGCGATTTTATTGAAAATGGAGGATGGGCTGCCAATGCCCATTTACAGGCCAGACTCGCTGATCTCGGCACTATTGATATGGTAGGACAGACAAGTACTCCCGGATGGGGAAGCATTGACAAAAAGGTGAATGAGCGAAGCAAAGAGCAGATCATGAAATATGATCTATCCTCCAGTATTGAACTTGGAAAATTCTTCCCCGAAAAGATTGGTGTTCGTCTTCCTGTTTATATAGGATATTCCGAAACCAGGATCAGACCCCAGTACAATCCTTTAGACCCGGATATTCCTCTTACAAGCGCCCTTGAAAAGGCAAAGAATAAAGAAAGCAGAGATTCAATAAAAGCCATTGCGGAAGATTTTGCAAAGAGAAAGACAATTACTGTAAGCAATGCCGGAATCACAAAAAGGGGCGAAAGGCCTCACGCATGGGATATTGCAAACCTGAGCCTGAACTATACATATAATGAGATTTACAGGAGTAATACAAAAACGGTGATCGATCTTGAGAAAAATTACCGGGGAGGCTTAAGTTATGATTTTGAAGCTCAGCCTGCCAATGTTATGCCCTTCAAAAACGTGAAGCTTCTTAATTATAAAGCGTTGAGAATAATTAAAGATTTTAATTTTTATGTTTTCCCAAAAAGCCTCTCATTCAGGACAGATCTAAGCCGTTTTTATAATGAGGTCAAAGCCAGAAATATAAATAACCCATACCTGAAGGTTACTCCTTCATTCCGAAAAGATTTTGAATGGAGCAGGATCTACGACGTCAAATATGACATAACACGGCAGCTCAAGTTTGATTTTACGGCAACGAATCTTGCCCGGATTGACGAACCCGCCGGGGGAGTTGATAAAAAGCGCTACAGCAGTGATTATGATAACTGGCGTGATTCGGTCCTGGTCAACCTCAGGAATTTCGGAAGGACCACGACCTATAATCATTTTATTAATTTGACATATACCATTCCTGTAAACAAACTGCCTCTTCTTTCCTGGATAAATGCCAATGTTCGGTATGGTGCTGATTACACATGGCTGGCAGGACCTGTTTTCCCCGATTCGCTGAAAATAAACCTGGGGAACTCGATTAAGAATCATAACGAGCTTGCATTTACAGCAATGGGAAACCTGGCAACTTTGTATAACAAATCAAAATTTTTTAAAAATATTGAGAATAACACACGGCCTGGCGCTGCGAAAAGTATGAAACCCGAAATGAGAACAGTTACTTATGCAAGGAATAATGTGAATTTCAGGCCAAATGTGGCGCGATCGGTTATTCATAATCTCAGGACAAGAGATGTAACGGTAAAGGTTTTTAATAAGAGTGGGGAAGAGGTGAATGGAAAAATGGAGATTATCAGTGATAACAGGATCAATTTTATTACTTCTGAGCAAATTAACGGGGCACGGGTCATTGTTGAAGGGAAAGTGCCACGAAAGAGGAATCCGCTTATTGTAACAGGTGAATATCTTATAAGAGCTATGCTTGGAGTAAGATCGGTAAGCCTTACCTATACTTCTTCCCAGGGGCAGTTCCTGCCGGGTTATCTCCCGGAAACAAAATATCTTGGAATGTCAAAATCTAATGACATAATGGCTCCGGGCTGGCCCTTTATTTTGGGGTACAGTGATAAAAACTTTTTTGATAAAGCAGTAAGCAACGGTTGGGTATCGACAGATACTGTCTTAAATACACCGGCATTATATAATAATAAAATTGATCTGTCTGTACGCAGTACTGTTGAACCTTTCCCGGGTATGAGAATTGATGTAAATGCTGACAGAAGGTTTGTTGAAAGCATCAGTTCATACTATGTCGCTGATTATAACGGTAACTTTCCTGATAGTACCCGCAACAGGATAGTTACAGGTAACTTCTCGATTTCTGTCATTTCATGGGGTACAGCTTTCGAGAAGATTTCCGAAAGTAATGATTATGTATCTCCGACATTTGAAACTTTTAAAAACAATACTGTCATAATCTCCGAAAGGAGGGCAGCAGCAAGAGAAAAAATAGATCCTGGTTATAATCCTGATATTGATCCTTCAACGGGAAATCTGATTGAAGGTCCATATAAGAGTGGATATGGAAATACCTCAAGAGAAGTGCTTATCCCGGCATTTATTGCCGCTTATACTAAATCTAATCCACGGAGGGTAGGACTGGAGCCTTTCCCTTCAGCATTAAGAATGATGCCAAACTGGCGGATTAACTTTGACGGGTTATCAAAATTGCCATTCATACAAAGTGCATTCAGATCAGTAAATATTTCACATCAGTACAGAAGTACCTATCAGATAGGTTCCTATGCCACCAACCTTGGCTATATTGTTGATGGGAACGGAATTAATAATATCAGAGACATGCAGAATAATTATATTCAGCAATATGAGATAAATATAATTACTCTGAATGAACAATTCAGTCCTCTTATTAATATTGATCTGAACTGGAAGAACTCTCTTTCAACAAGGTTCGAATGGAAAAAGTCGCGAACTGTATCCCTGAATCTTACAAGCAACCAGATTGCCGATGCCAGGATAAATGAACTTGTTTTTGGTGCTGGTTACCGCTTTGACAATGTTCAGATAATACTCAAAACAGGAGGAGGGCAGAGAGCTTTAAAAAGTGATCTGAATATCAGGTTAGATATGTCGATCAGGGACAACAAGACTCTTGCAAGGAAGATTGTTGAGAATGTGAACCAGCCTGTGGTAGGTCAGAAAGTCCTTACCTTAGGGGCAAGTGCCGATTATGTGTTAAGCGACAGGTTCAATCTTCAGATCTTTGCGGATCATAGTATGAATGATCCGTTTGTTGCCAGTACCTTTCCTACATCAAATACCAACTTCGGTTTCAGTGTCAAGTTTACTCTCGTTCAATAAATAAATCTATTCATTCTTAATTCCTGTTTGTAAAAAAATCTTACTTTTGATTCATTAGGAAATTTTAAATTATTAAGCGAAAAAAATCATTTAAAACCTGTCAGTTATGAATATTCCGGACAATTTAAAGTACACAAAGGATCATGAATGGCTCAGAGTAGAAGGAAATACAGGCTACATTGGAGTTACAGATTTTGCACAGGGAGAATTGGGAGACGTAGTATTTATTGAAATTGAAACTCTTGGTGAAACACTTAAAAGAGAAGCTGTCTTTGGTACTATAGAGGCCGTAAAAACAGTATCCGACTTATTTATGCCTGTCAGCGGTGAGATACTTGAAATAAATCCGGCACTTGAAGATTCGCCGGACCTGGTTAATAAAGACCCATACGGCAAGGGATGGATGGTTAAGATTAAAATATCAGATCCTGCTGAAATTAAGGAACTGCTTACCGCGGAAAAGTACCAGGCACTGTTATAGTGTCTTTTTGACTTCAAATTCCTGGTAGCCTTCGACAATATCTCCGATCTTTATATCGTTGAAATTATGAATGTTAAGGCCACACTCATAGCCACCTACAACTTCTTTTACATCATCTTTAAAGCGCTTGAGTGAGCCAAGTTCACCTGTATAAATAACAATACCATCCCGTATTATACGTACCCGTGTATTCCTTGTGATTTTCCCCTCTTTCACATAACAACCTGCCACTGTGCCAACTTTTGTGACCTTGAATATATCGCGTATTTCAAGGGTTGCAACAATTACCTCCCTGACTTCCGGGACAAGCATGCCTTCCATAGCTGACCTGATCTCTTCGATAGCATTGTAGATTATGGAATAGAGCCGAACGTCAATTTCTTCTTTCTCAGCAAGTTTTCGTGCACTAAGTGATGGTCGTACCTGGAAACCTACAATAATGGCATTTGATGCTGCCGCAAGAAGGATATCGGATTCGGAGATCTGGCCAACGGCTTTATGGATTATATTAAGTTGAATTTCAGGGGTTGACAACTTGATAAGGGAATCACTAAGTGCTTCAATGGAACCATCGACATCCCCTTTTACAATAATGTTTAGCTCCTGGAAGTTTCCGATTGCAATCCGACGGCCGATTTCATCAAGGGTAATATGTTTCTGGGTCCTAAGTCCTTGTTCTCTCTGAAGTTGTGATCTTTTGGTAGCGATATCTTTTGCTTCCCGATCGCTATCCATTACATTGAATTTATCTCCCGCCTGTGGAGCTCCGTTTAAACCCAGGATAAGTGCCGGAGTAGCCGGACCTACCTCATCAATTTTATTTCCTCTTTCATTATACATGGCTTTGACATGACCAAAACAGCTCCCTGCCAAGCAATACGTCGCCCACCCTTAGTGTTCCGGCTTTTACAAGGATTGTTGTGGTATATCCCCGCCCTTTATCGAGAGATGATTCAACTATGGTGCCTATAGCGGGTTTATCAGGATTGGCTTTCAGGTCGAGCATTTCGGCTTCGAGAAGTATTTTATCCAGAAGAATATCTATATTAAGTCCAGTTATTGAAGAGATCTCCTGTGACTGGTATTTGCCTCCCCAGTCTTCAACAAGGTAATTCATATTTGCAAGGGCCTCTTTTATTTTTTCTGGATTGGCCGAGGCTTTGTCAATTTTGTTAATTGCAAATATTATTGGGACTCCGGCTGCCGAAGCATGATTGATAGCTTCAACTGTTTGCGGCATCACACCATCATCAGCAGCAACAACAATAATTGCAATGTCAGTTATTTGTGCTCCACGGGCACGCATGGCTGTGAAAGCTTCATGGCCGGGTGTGTCAAGAAACGTAATTTTTCGTCCGTCATCGAGTTGTACAGCATAAGCTCCGATATGCTGAGTAATACCACCTGCTTCACCTGCAATTACATTTGTACGGCGGATATAGTCAAGTAATTTGGTTTTGCCATGATCCACATGACCCATAACCGTCACAATCGGGGGCCTCGGTTTAAGATCTTCCTTTTCATCTACCTCTTCTTTTACAGCTTCAAGCAGGTCAGCGCTTACAAATTCAACCTTATATCCAAACTCATCGGCCAGGATAGCCATAGTCTCAGCATCGAGACGCTGGTTGATAGATACGAAAAGGCCAAGGTTCATACAAGTTGATATGATATCCGTTACAGGAATATTCATCATCGTGGCAAGTTCATTAACAGAAACAAACTCTGTAACTTTAAGTATATTCTTTTCCTGTTCGATTTTATCAGCTACCTCCTGATGCTTCTGGCTGACTGCCTCTCTTTTTTCCCTTCGGTATCTAGATCCCTTTGACTTACCTTTAGTTGTAAGCCTTGCAAGAGTTTCTTTTATCTGTTTTTGCACCTCTTCTTCATTTACCTCAGCTCTTAGAGGTCTTTTCCTGACCAGTTTTTTACCCTGTTTATCTTTATTATCTGCTGGTAGAACCGGTTTGACCACCGGAGAAACCTCTTTTTCTTTCGAAATCCTCTTTCTTCTCTTCTTTCTTCTGAAATCAGCACCTCCGCTAACCTTAACAGGCTGGAAAGGGGTAGCTTTTTTCTTTTCTTCCAGAGGCAGATCAATTTTGCCAACTACCGTTGGCCCTGACAACTTTTTAAAATCTGTTCTGTAAAGCTCAATAATATCCTCTTCCATATCCGGTAAAGAATCACTTAAGATTGTTTCTTCCTCTTCAGGTATAGTTTCTTTATCTACAGGAATCTCCGGAGTTTCATCATTGGAAGTTTTTGGAATTTCTTCCTCAACTTTAGCTTTTTTCTTTGGAGTTGGAACTATTTCTTTCTCTTTTTCTCTGGTTTTTTCTTTTTTACTCTCTTTATGTTCTTCCCTCTTTGCAGGTCTGGCCTCTTTTGCAATTGTATCGAGATCAATCTTGCCTACAATATGAATATCAATATTTGACTTTGGTTTTTTCTTTTCAGAAACTTCTTCGGTAACAGCTTTTTCATTTTCTGTTTTTTCACGTTCCGGCAGAGCTTTTTCCGGTTCCTCTTCAGGTACAACTTTGGGAGGAATTACTTCCTTTTCTTTATCTTCAACTTTTGGTTTTAAGGTTTTTTCAAGATCAATTTTCCCTACCAGCTTAATGTCAGGTTTTTTGATTTCAGTTTTAATATCAACACCCGTATTGACACCGGTTGAATCTTTGATGAGAATTTCATCTTCCTTTTCTGACTCCTCAGTTTCATGTTTTTTCTGAAAAATCATCAATTGACACAGACTCTTTTTTTCTGTGAAGATCTTTAAGGATCAGTTTTTCAGATTCCTTTTTTACACTGATATCGGTACTGTATTCTTTTACAAGAAGAATGTAAGCTTCATGCGGAAGTTTCGTGTTTGGGTTTGGATCAAGATCGAACCCCTTTTTATGAAGAAACTCCACAATTGTGGAAATGCCCACATTGAATTCACGGGCAGCTTTGCTTAATCTTGTTGCCTTAATATCCTCTGTCATATTTATTGCTTGCCTTTATTATAACTTCCAAAATTAATCAGGTTGTTAAATATATCAATTATATATTTATTCAAATTCGGCTCTCAGAATATTTACTACCTCTTTAACAGTCTCCTCTTCGAGATCTGTTCTTTTAACAAGATCACTGATTGAAAGGTTAAGACACTTCGGCTGTATCGCAACCAATAGCCTTTAGTTCTTCAATTATCCAGTCTTCAATTTCATCTCCGAATTCTTCAAGGTTTACATCCTCTTCATCCTCTCCACCCGGTTCCCTGTAAACATCTATCTCGTAACCGGTAAGCTGGCTGGCAAGCTTGACGTTTAACCCTCCTTTCCCAATAGCAAGGGAAACTTCATTAGGTTTAAGGTATATCTGGGCTCTTTTAGTCTCTTCAATCAGTTTTATTGAAGTAATTTTTGCAGGACTTAACGCTCTTTGAATGAATAGCTGAGTATTTAGATGTATAATTAATTACGTCGATATTTTCATTACGTAACTCTCTGACGATACCATGAATCCTTGACCCTTTCATTCCAACACATGCCCCGACCGGATCAATTCTTTCATCATATGATTCAACAGCCACCTTGGCACGTTCACCCGGAACCCTGTACAATTTTTTTGATCGTGATGAGGCCGTCAAAGATCTCAGGTACCTCAAGTTCGAATAGTCTTTCAAGAAATACAGGAGAAGTACGGCTGAGTATTATGAAAGGAGTGTTGTTCCTCATCTCCACCTTTATTACAACTGCCCTTATGGAATCTCCTTTGCGGAAATGATCGGAGGGGATCTGCTCACCCTTTGGGAAGATAAGTTCATTCCCATCATCATCAAGAACCAGTATTTCTCTTTTCCATATCTGGTAAACTTCACCCGTAACAATTTCCCCGATCCTGTCTTTATATTTAATATAAATATTGTTCTTCTCAAGGTCAAGTATTCTTGCTGTCAGATTTTGTCTTAATGATAGAATTGCTCTTCTTCCGAAGTCGAGAAATTTGACTTCATCAGATACCTCTTCGCCAACTTCATAATCTTCATCTATCTCTTTGGCTTCTGAAAGAGGGATCTGAATAACAGGATCTGTCAATTCGCTGTCATCAACAACTACCCTGTTTCTCCATATTTCAAAGTCACCCTTTATCGATATTTACGATAATGTCGAAATTATCAGCCGATCCGTATTTTTTTGCAAGCATACCTCTGAAAACGTCCTCAAGAACGCTCATCATTGTTGGACGGTCAATATTCTTCAGCTCTTTAAATTCCGAAAAGGTGTCAATCAAATTAACATTTTCCATTTGGTGTAAACCTCTTATTATTATTAAATTTTAAAATATACTTTTGTGGATTTTATCTGTCAAAATTGAAAGATAATATCCTTCAGTTCTTTCTTTTTTCCTTTAATTTTTACCTCAGTTTCAATCTCAAATCCGCCCTTAGTGACATTTTTAATCCTGCCGGTAAATTTTGAGCCTTCATTATCCGTAACTTCAACCTTTTTACCCTCGTTTTTATAATACTGGTCTATAACTGTAAACGGCATATCAAGGCCGGGAGACGATACCTGCAATTCAAAGTCCTCTTTGTTGCGGTCAAGGCTGTTTTCAATATGACGATGAAGTGCAGCACATTCGTCAATGGTAATGCCATCCATTGTGTCGGCAAGTACAGTAATCCTGTTTGAACTACTTACCTTTACTGCAACCAGGAAGAGCGGACTCTCTTTTATGAACTCTTCAATCAATGTCTCTATTGTACTTTTTTCAATCATATTCTGAAAACCAATAATAAAATAGGGGACTCTGGTCCCCTTGGTCTCATTACCCTCAATTAGGTTGCAAAGGTAAATATTATTATTAAATCAACAAAACAAATGTTGTTTTTATTGCTGTTTTGTATTTGTGATTCAGAGAAGTAGAATTAAATTTACTGCCAGAACGGAAAATCAGATTATGAGAAAAGAGGCTGCAAATCAGGAATATATTTACAGGGATGAGGAGAAAGCTCTCCTTGAGTTATGTACCCTCTGTCCGCGTGAGTGTCGTATAAACAGGTTTAAAGGGGGAACAGGTTATTGCGGACAGGATACGGGTTTAAATATTGCTTCATATTGTATTCACAAAGGAGAAGAACCATCCATAAGCGGAACCGATGGGATATGTAATATATTCTTTGCAGGATGCAACTTACATTGCACCTTCTGTCAGAATTACGAAATCAGCCGTCCTGATTATTTTGATTTGAAAATGGGTTTTTTGAACCCGGAGGATTTATTTGAGGGTATAGAAAAAATATTGTCAAAGGGTATTAAGGCAATAGGATTTGTGTCCCCGTCTCATGTTGTTCCCCAGGTCAGGGCAATTATCAGGGGTTTAAACCAGAGAGGGTTGAAGCCTGTAACAATATATAATACAAATAGTTATGATAAAGTCTCCACCATAAAAAGTCTGGAAGGTCTGATAGATGTTTATCTGCCGGATTATAAGTATGTTACACCCCGGATTGCAAAGACCAATTCGGGTGCTGATGATTACCCCGATGTAGCTTTAAAAGCAATAAAGGAGATGTATTATCAGAAAGGTTCGGTACTTTCGGTTGATAATACCGGAATGGCGGAAAGAGGTTTGATTATAAGACATCTTGTTCTTCCCGGGCATATTGAGGAGAGTAAAAAGGTACTTAAGAGCATTGCAGAGGAGCTTTCAACAGGAATACACCTGTCTCTGATGTCGCAATATCATCCTACAACCTCTGTAAAAGATCACATGATACTGGGCAGGGAGCTCTATAAAGAAGAATATGATGAAGTAGTTGAGGCAATGGAAGATCTTGGCTTCCGCAATGGTTGGGTTCAGGATATGGAAAGCTGTCGGAATTATAATCCGGATTTCCGGAAAGAGAATCCGTTTGAATGATGTTAAATGAGGTCAGATTATTACGTAAGACTAAAATATCTTCCTGCCAAGCCACAATATCAGTGAAAGTATTGCGCTGATGACTATCATTGTTGTGATGGGAAAGTAGAACCTCATGTTTTCTTTTTCAATCCTTATATCACCGGGCAAATGGCCTATCCATCCCAATTTATTCCCGGCAAAATAGACTATGATTCCGGTAAGGATCAGAATTATTCCTGCAATTATTAAAATTTTACCCAGTATTGGCATCTTATTGTTATTTTTACAAAGGTACAGGATTTTGTAACATTTGTTACAATTTTACAGTTCATTTTAGGAGGAGGCACAACTGCAAAATGGCAAAAGAGAGTTAAAAATCAACATCAGTATTCAGTTACCGGGATTCATTCTTTCAAAAGCTTTCTGGAGATCATCGGGACCCGCCATGATCAATCCTTTGCTAAATCCATAGGTAATTTCCTTCATTCCATTTTTCAATTGTTCAAAAACCACCTCAATAAATTCACTTACAGGAGTTGCCTTATCGTGTATCCCTTTACCTCCAAGGTCAGTGTTAAGAGCAGGTGGAATAATTTCAATTACCTCAATATGAGAGGGTTTGACAGAATGACGCACAGAGAGGGTGAAAGAATGAAAAAATGCTTTTGTTGCAGAATAAACCGGGACCCTTGCCATCGGTACAAAGGACAAGCCGGAAGTAATGTTAATTATGGTATCAAGTGATTTAAGCTTTATAAAAAGAGATGTAAGATGAACCGGAGCCTCAATGTTAACTACAATTTCCTCTTTTGCTCTCCTGAAAAAATCCTGATCGGCGACTGACATCCATTGCTGAATACCTGCATTGTTTACAAGCACATTCAAATCAGGGTGCTCCTCTAATACCCATGTATAAAGATCTTCACGTTCCACTTCTGACGAGAGGTCACACTTACGGGTGATAACAGAAGGAAATTTTTCCGAAACTGCCTTCAAAAGGGACCCTCTCCTGCCACATATAATGACAATGTTGTTCTTTTTCAGAAACATTTCCGTAAGCCCGAGCCCAAGACCTGAGGCCCCGCCTGTTATAAGTATTTTGTTTCCTGATATTTTCATTCAGATGGTTATTATAAAAGCTTTAAATTAAATAAATATTCTTTATTGTCAAAGATATTGATACAGAAAACAATTTTAAATGAGTATCGGTATTCAATAATTAACTATTTTAAGTGCTTAAATATCAATAATATAATTGTATTAACTTGCCCCCCTTCTTTTGTCTGCAAGATAATCCCGCTTGCGGGATCGACGAAGACAGCGGAGCTAGGCCGGAGTCCGGGCCCGTCCTATGGTCAAATGACCCTGTGATCCTGTGACGATAAATCCTACATAAACTTTTCTCTCTTTTGCAGGTTAAAGAGAGCAAAAAGCAAAAAGATTATCGTCCCGGTTATGAGTGTGATCCTGTTTTTAAGAGTAACAATAGCCCATGTTGTCTCATTTACATTCCGGGGCACATTAAATGGGTTAAGAAAAACATTCCACTGACTGGTTCTTAAAGCATCGGAAAGAATCATGAAAAAAATTCCGAATGCTATCATTACGACAGCGGTTCCGTTTCCGTTTCTGATAATCGTGGATACCATGAAAGCCATTACTCCGAGAAAAACAACAGGCAGCATTACCTGGAATGTCATATTCAGTATCCGGAATTTGACTATAAATACTGAAGACAACACAGTAAAAGCCAGCATGATAAGAAAAGTAATAATGAACATGAGCATTATTCTTACAAGCCAGACTTTATACCTGTAATTCGGTATTCCGAATATTATTTCAATGGTTCTGGCATCCTGATCATTTTGAATACCAAATACAGACGGGTAAAAAATAAGAAGGATCCCCGAAAAAAGGAAGATTCCATAAAGGTCCTCCATTCTTGAAATGTCATTTGAGAAGGAATAGATTATTGAAAGACCGATGTAAAACAAAACTGATCCTAAAATAAACCATATGAACTTATTTGCAAAGATGATCCTTAAGTTATAGATTATCATCTTATATACAAGCAGAAAATAATTATATAGTCCTGAACCCTTCATGTTTAGCGATTTAACTTGTTAGTTTATAATACATTTCTGACTTTCTTCCTGAGAAGCCACAAATAGGCATCTTCAAGATTGGGAGTAACACACACTGCATCGTGGTATGGTTTTTCTTCAGAAATACATCTTATCCTTACATTTTCCCCTTCCGACATGTGGTGAACCACCAAATGATTTTCAACAAAACTATTAAAGTTTGTTGCCGCAATATTGAATTGCCAGACATGATTTTCGGCTTCTCTGGTCATATCGACAGGCTTTCCAAGATACATCATTACTCCTTTGTTAAGGACAGCAACCTGGTAACAGGAGCTGGAGATATCTTCAATAATATGAGTTGAGAAAATTACTACTCTGTTGCGGCTAAGCTCCACAAGAAGGTTCCGGAACCTTATCCTTTCCCTTGGATCAAGACCAGCCGTGGGCTCATCAACAACCAGTATCCGGGGAAGGTGAAGGAGTATTTGAGCTATGCCCATTCTCTGCTTCATTCCACCTGAATAAGAACTTATTTTTTCATGTCTCCGGTCCTCCATATGAACAGATTTCAGGCAGTAAGTAACTCTTTCTTCTCTTGTATTTGCATCAATTATATTCTTAAGCATGGCCTGGTAATGAAGATAATCATGCCCGGTCATATTTTCGTAGCTTCCAAACTCCTGAGGGAGATAACCGATAAGACCCTGAAGTTCTTCTCTTTTTTTTTGAGTATCCATACCGTTTATCCAGACTTTACCGTAACTCTGTTCCAGGATACCGCAAATTATACGCATAAGTGTCGTTTTGCCGGCACCATTTGGTCCCAGAAGCCCAAACATTCCATTACCGATATTGAGTGAAATGCGGCTCAATGCTTTGAAAGGTTTCTTTCTTTTACCTATCAATGGTATTACCTGAACTACCCGATAGAAGCTTTTACGGATATTTTTAAAATTCCCTTTCAGGCGGTAGATATCTATATTCTCTTTACTCATCTTTAACCCTGCCTTATATATTACAAGGCCGGAAAGCCACAGGAATCCCAGTATTACTACAATTACTATATTTTGCCACCTTAACTGGAAAAGATAAATATTAGCCAGTGGTATGAACCAGAATATTAGAGCATCGAGAATTCTGATAATCCACGTATATACTTTCTTTTTTCCTGAAGATGAAAAGTTTGTCATCAATTTTTTAAAAGGCACCCAGAGGCCAAGCAGGGAAAACCAGATAGAGAGGCTGAATATAAAAATCCAGAAATCGCTTTTCAGATAGAAATATGTAAAATAGATAAAAAACGATATCAGGGGGAGTTGCCATATCAGATGGTTCATTTCCCGCCATGAAGTATAGTTTTTTTCCAGGCCCAGCCTTTTCCTGATTTTTGTTCCTGCTCTCCATTCTCTCACAATACGACTCTCTCTGTCATAGATTTTGACCAGACTCTGAATCCTGATGTTAATGGTCTCATCGGCAGATATTAATGTTTCTCTTGCTTTTTTAAGTGTATTGATAAAGAACCAGGTGGCTGCGGGAACAAGGATCAAGGCGAGTATTGTTGTTATCAGTTTCCACAGGAATTGCTCAACATGGCTGTATATCAATATAATAAATAAAGCCAATACTACAATTTGTAAGGCTTTGGTTTTCCAGTTAAGCGAAGAGATCCATTTAAGTGAGTTTTCGAGGCCGGAATAGAAAGTAGGAATAAAGATAAGAGTAAGCATTGTACTGAGTATCAGACCTCCGATTACAGTAATTGCAAAAGCAGCACCTATCGAAGCAACAAATTCAGCTTGTCCCATTGCCAGGGGAAAGAGAGCAATAACTGTTGTAGATGCAGTAATCAGAATTGGCCTCACACGGGCTATACCTGCAGTCATCAAAGCGCGTGAAAGCCTGTTACCTCTTTTTCTTAAAATATTAGTATAATCTATAAGCAGAATTCCATTGTTAACCACAATCCCCAGGAGTATGAGGAAACCGATAAGAGTGTTGGCATTGAGGAGTGAATTGTTTGTGAGAATCAGCGCGATAAGTGACCCCAGGGCGGCAAGCGGGATACTGAACATAAGTACCACAGGTGTTGAAAGTGATTCAAATACCGAAGCCAGGATCATGTAAATCAGAAGAAACGCCATCCCGATAAGGTAATAGAAATCGGTCAGCGGATCCTCCTCATGAACGATTTCGACTGCTGTTCCGGAGGGTATATTAATATCTGAGACTATTGATTCAATTTCTGCTCTCGCTCCTTCGAGCAAATCCCTGGAGCTGGTAATATCTGAATTAAAACTGTATGAAATTGTGATTTTTTTCTCCTGGTTTTCCCTGTGGATGTTACCCATACCCGATGAGAATACAATATTTGCCAGTTCCTGCATTTCCATTATGTTGGAATTAGTACCTGTAACCTCCAGGTGTTTAAGGTCCTCTATCGTTTTTTCAGTATTTATCCTGACTTTTCCTGTATCATCAGCGTATTTAAGTGTGATATCATAACTTTCAGTTCCCTGCATGAATGTTGCGCCTGAGGAATATTCTTTTCCCAGGGTGGAAAGTGCCGAGGAAATATTTCCCAGAGTCATATTGTTCCGGCCGAGATAATCCATATCAAAAATTGCATGTACTTCCGGGCTGTTGTCCTGTACATTTTCACTCACACTGCTTATTGTTGACAGATCCTGAATGGAGGCTTTGATATCGTCTGAAAGGCTTTTCATCTGATCAAAACTTTGCCCCTTAATATTGATGTTTTCAGCGGTTGTCCCGAGACCTAATAGATTCATAAAGTTTGCTCCCGGGTTTAGAGTTCCGCCTCCTCCGCCTGATTGGGAATAACTTCCGCTGGAAGAGATTTCATTCATGTTGATTTCGGCTGTCCTTATGCTTTTGACTTTATCCAGTATATCATTTTTAATTTCCGGTAAAGTTCTTTTGCTTTTCTTATCCCATTCTTTTGTAAGGTTTACAGTTACTGTTGCCTGTGACTCCTCAACCCTGCTTATAATATCTTCTTTTTCCGGTATGTTGCTTAGTCTTTGTTCAATTTCTGTTACCACACCATCTGTTTTTTCAAGAGTTGACCCTCCTGGCATTGTTACAGATAACCTGAAACTTGGTGTCTCGATCTCTTTTGTTGAGCTGATACTTAAGGTCAGACTTATTAACAAAGCGGCAAAGAAAACCACCAGTGTGCCGATTATAGTGCCAGCAGGACTCCTGAGGCTTGCTTTTAATGACAAATAATAAGCCTGGATTAGCCGGTCATGGATTGATAATTTCTGAAATATGCCAGGACCTTTGGTTTTTGCCAGCTTAAGAAAAAAATGAGTTGCCATAGGTATAAACAGCAATGCAACAGCTAATGAAATTAAAAGTGTAGAGATTATTGAGACGCCTATATTTCTTCCAATGATTTTGATCATGAAATTGGATGAGAAAATAAAAGGCAGGAAAACTATTATTGTTGTGAGTGTTGCTGCAAAAATTGATCGCCATACTTCACTTGTACCCTGTTTGACTGCTGTATCAATATCATTTCCCTGGCTGACAAGCCGGTAGATATTTTCAAGTACGACAACAGAATTATCCACCAGCATTCCGATTGCCAGTGCCATCCCTACAAGAGTAAGACTGTTAATTGATGACATTATATGCATAAAAAAAGTTAAATGCTGCATAAACTGAAATCGGATATTGAAAGAGCTATTATAATAACCAGCCGTATATTGCGTAAAAAGAACCAGAATATAAGTACTGCAAGCAAACCACCGATCAATAGCAAGATGAATTATCTCGTTTGATGTTATTCTCCATTATCTCGGCATTATTATTCTGAACAACTATCTCTACCCCTCAGATTTCAAATTCATGTTTAGCGAATTAACCATGTTAAGGGCTTTATGAGAGAGATCGATCAGATTTGACTGGGTATCGTTAATCAGTGATACTGTTACTGCATCGAGACCATTTACACGACTGTATGAAGTCTGTTCCTTTACTCCGAAGAAGATTTCGGCAATATCTCTTAATAGTAACTGACCCGTTCGTTTAACTGCGATATTTCCAATTTCTTTAACATCAGTGTATTCAGATGTAACATTTACAAACAACCCGTTGTTCCCGTCTTTTACCTTCCCGACAAACGCCTTCTTTGCCATTGTTATTTAGAAGGTTTGTAACCTGCGCAAGGGAGATCCCGTTATGCTTTACATGCGCTTTCATTTAACCTTATTTCGACAGATTTTTGCTGACCTCCATAGACCTGAACACCTGCTATGCCATTTATATTTTCAAGCTGAGGGGTTATCTCCTTGTCAGCAATATTTCTAATCCTGTCTATACCTCCTTCTCCCCTGATCTGTAATTGCATAAACTGACTTGTAACCTGCGTGAGGTCGAATTTAACGACATTGATTCTGAATTCTGAAGGCAATGTAGGCTTGACAATGTTTATTTTTTCCTGCAATTTCAGATTTGCATATTTCATGTTGGCATTCTGATTGTAATAAAGAATTATAGTACCGGAACGGGAGTTAATATTCGATTCGATCTTGTCAATTCCTTCAAGAGTTCCAATAGTCCCTTCCAGGGGTACTATTGCCTGGCTTTCAATATAATCAGGATCCAGTTCCTGAGTTGAAGAGACCTGAACGATAAGGGTAGGAAGCTGGGAGTTTGGAAGTAGTTCAATCTGCAGTCTTTTATAGGAAATGTAGCCAAGCATTGTAAGCCCCAAAAAGAGCATGCTGATCAGAACCTTTCTCTTTAATATAAAATCCATCTGTTTCTTGATAAAGATTTTTTCTTCTAATCACCCATCTCTTTCCTGCCTGTGATAAATCCTCCCAGGCTATCCATAACAAAATAAACACAAGGTATTACAACAAGAGTAAGGAGCGTGGAAGTTACCATGCCGCCTATTACTGCCAGTGCCATTGGAGCTCTTAAGGATGCGCTCTCTCCGATACCGATAGTCATCGGAAGGAGAGCAAGGATTGTTGTCAGACTTGTCATAAGAATAGGTCTTATTCTTTGAGAACCGGCAATCGCTATTGCTTCTTTCTTTTTTATACCACTCTGTCTGAGTTGATTAATGCGGTCAATAAGGATAATAGCATTATTTACAGCAATACCCCCCAGCATGATTATTCCTATATATGCCATCATATTTAGCGACTTTCCTAAAAGAAAGAACGTAAAAACAGTGCCAACACCTGCCAGCGGGATTGTAAGCATTATCACAAATGGTTGAATGACTGATTCAAACTGGGATGCAAGAACCATATATACGAGGATTAATGAAAGTATCAGAGCAAAAGACAGGTTTGCCATTGATTCTTTCCTTTTAAGTTCCTCCCCGGTAAAAGTCATCTTATAGTCAGCAGGAAGAACAATGCTCTTAAGAGATTCCCGGGCTGTTTTAATAATATGATCAAAAGGTATTTTATTATTGACCATTGCATATATGTAGCACGTTCTTGACTGGTTTCTCCTGGTAATTTCTTTCGGACTTAAAACAGTTTTTATTGTGGCTATCTCACTGATAGGTACCTTAATACTTCCAGCAGTTATCATCAGATCGTTGAGCTGATATAAGGATATGTCTCCAAGCTTGATAGTAATATCTTTCATTTCCCCGTCTTTTTCAAAGCTTCCCGCTGAAGCTCCTGTCAGGTAACCTTTTAACTGATTAATTACATTGTCAACCGAGACATTATAATAACTTGTTTTAAACCGGTCGATCTGAACTTCAACCTCAGGAGTCCCCTCATCCATAGAGGATGTTATATTGAACAGGCCAGTATTGACGTCCAGTTTTGTTTTAGCTTCATTAAGTATTTTTCCGAGTTCATCATAATCCTTTCCCGCAATTTCAAGTGAGAAGGGAGCCTCAGATGTTCCCAGAGATGACTGCAGTGCAGTTTCTTCCTGTGTAAAGCTCACTTCCAGATCCGGGATTTTCTGCAGGTGGCTCTCGACAAGCCTTATTGCATCATTAGTCCTGGCTGCAAAATCATCAGTAAGAACAATTTTCAGGGAAGCCGTGTTTTCTCCTTCATTGATACTCGACTGGCTTATTGTTGAAGTAGTTACTGCACCTGACTGGCTGTAAATAGTCTTAATTTTATTACCAAGCAGGTCTCTTATGATACCCTCAGCCTTGGATGCAGTGCTGGCTGTTCTTTCAAGACTGGTCCCTTCAGGTAATTTTAGATCAAGGGTGAATTCAGCAGACTCTGATTTTGGCATAAATTCGCTTCCCAGATGTGGAATTAGAAGAGCGGATGCCCCCATCAGGACAAGAGAAAGAATGATAATAAGACTTCTTTTTTCAACAATCTTCTCCAGGATTCCTTTATACCATGTAAATTTTAAAGGAACCGGTATCTCTTTTTTATTATTCTTGTCTGAAAACAAGGTTGAAACAAGCATAGGTATAACCATCATTGCAACCAGGAGGGAAGAAAGGAGCGAAAAGGCTACAGTCCATGCCTGGTCTTTAAACATCTCGCCAGATGCGCCATGCAGATATACTATTGGAAGAAAAACAACGATTGTGGTAACGGTTGATGCGGTAATTGCTCCTCCAACCTGACCTGTGCCAAGAATAACAGCTTCTTTTAAAGACATTCCCTCCTCCCTGTTCCTTGATATATTTTCAAGGACGACAATGGCATTATCAACCAGCATGCCAGCCCCGAGAGCTAGCCCGCCTAATGTCATTATATTGAGGGTGAGGTGATTAAAATACATCAGGTTGAAGGTTGCTATTATTGAAACAGGTATAGCAATACTGATAACAAGGGTTGTTCCTATTCTTCTGAGGAAGATATAAATGACAAATATTGCCAGGATTATTCCAAACAGTGCAGTATTCTGGACTTCTGTAATTGCATTATGAATATATTTACCCTGGTCCTGGACACCGATGAATTCATAACCAGGCAGTGCCTTGCCAAGGTCCGCAATAGCTATATTCAGGCCTTTTACAGCATCGACTGTATTATATTTGGGTTCTTTATAAATTGACAGACCTATGCATCTCTCTCCATTTATTGTAACTATGTTTTGCGGGTCTTTATTCTTATATTTAATGGTTGCAATATCACGCAGATATACCGGGACTTTTTGAGATGAGGAAGAAGCTGTACCGGAAGCGCCAGCAGTACCGGCCACAACCGGAACCTGTTTAAATCCGACAATTATATTCTCAAGATCAGGGAGGTTCTGAAGGACACTTACCCCCTTTACTACATATTTTAAACCCATATCAACGATAGAACCTCCCGATACATTTTTATTGTAATTTGCTATCTGGGCTGCAACTGCCATCGGAGCTCAATCCGAATGACTCAAGAATGTATTTATTTGTCTCAATTACAACTTCGCTTTCCTCCTGGCCAGTTAGTTTTACATCAGCAACTCCCTCTATTCTTACAAGTTCATTCCTTATATAATTTTCAGCGACAGTACGTAACTCATCCAGATTGTTTATATGCTCATTTCTCAGGCCAACGATCATCACAGGGTCTGCATTGGGATCATACTGGGAAATATTAAATTCGTCAAGATCAGTATTTTGGCTGAATGAGTTCAATGCCTTTTGTAAGTCCAGAAATGCTTCATCCATATCTTTTTTCCAGTCATATTCAACCGTAATGGTGGCTTTCCCCACTTTTGAAACGGAAGAGACCTGGATGACATCATTCTGCCGCATAGAGAGTGATTCAATCTGGTCGACATAATTTTTCTCGATTTCTTCAGGTGGCTTTTCACCTGCTGAAAGTTCGATATATATTTTTGGGTTGTTAAGGTTCGGGAAGAGATCTGTTCCAAGTTTCCCAAAAGATATGAATCCGAGAAGGATTATGCCGAGTATCAGCATTAAAACAGTAACCGGGTATTTAACAGCAAACCGGGCAATCCTTTCCATACTTTTTATTTAATGATTTTAACTTTCGACCTGTTACTGAGTGTTTCAAAACCGCTGATTACAAAGCGTTCATTCTTTGTCAGACCCCCTGTTACCTCAACGTCAGTCAGATTTTCAAGGCCGGTCCTGATTATTCGTTCAGAAGCCAGACCACTGCGGTCGATAACGAAGATCGTCTTGCCTCTTTGCCGCGATAGGATTATGCTTTTAGGTATTACAATTACAGAGTCTTTATGATTTACAACAATATCAGCTTTGACGAACATGCCTGGTCTGAGAAGATAATTTGGATTATCAATCTGAATATTACCCTGGAAAGTCCTGGTGTCTGCATTTATTGCAGGCGATAATTGTGTTATATTTCCAATTATTGTATCGCCGGGGATAGTATAATTTGTCAGTTTAACTTTCTGTTCGGGTTTTATTGCCGATATATATTTCTCAGGCAACTGTATATTCATATACATTGTCTTGATAATTCATTATCTCAACAATATTTGAGCCTGTATTGACCCTGGTTCCCTGGGTGTAATATGGCAAATCAACAATGACCCCATCGATGGGGGCAAGAATCCTTGTTTTAGCCATCTGCAGATGTGCAGTTTCAACAGCTGTTTTAGCATTCGCATTATTTATGCTTGCTGTGGTAAGATCATTAAGAGTAACGCCTCCCTTTTCATAAAGTGACTGTTGTTTTTTAAGCTCGCTCTCTGTAAGCTCAAGATTAAGTTCAGTGGTTTCAAGTTTCACGGAATTAACATATTCCTTGTCCTCCAGCCTTGCTATAAGATCTCCTTTTGTTACTTTGTCATTCAATTGCCATCCTTTTCCCGTGCGAGGATTCTTTTCAAGAAAATAATTGGCAGTGATCTCGGATTTTACAATAATATCTCCAGCCGGATATGCTGTACCTGATGTATTTACATATTCTTCAATTGACCTGGGTGATGCCTTCTGAACTGAAACCGGAATTTCAATATCGGCAGGAGGAATCTGATTCTGGTTTTTGCAACTTATGGTCGCAATACTAACTACCAGTATTATTAGTAAACTTTTTTTCATGTTTATATAATTTTTATTGCGGTAAAGCCTTTACAGGGATCACTGCATGTTTCTTTTCAAAGTCGAAAAGCGTTTGTATTTTAAGATTAAGTAGTTCAAGCTTATATGAAATTAAGGAGTTGGTGTAGTTCAGCTTGTTTTGGGAGAGCTGATTCTGATAAATGCTAAGATCCATTCCGGTCAGGTCCCCGTTCTTATATTTTTCAAGATTAAGATCGTAAGTCAACTGGGCATTATCCACCGATTGACGTGCAATCTCTATCTGGTTTTGCAGATTCTTAAGACTTCTGTAACTCTGCCTGATACTTAATATAATATTATTCTGTTCGACATTGAGATCAACTTTATTAGATTCAATAGTTGCTTCGGTTGCCTTTACTCTTGATTTATTTTCTCCCCAGTCCCAAAGCGGAACATTAAAAGTTAATCCGACAGTTTCATTGTTTCTCGGGTCAGAGTAAAGATCTTGAATTGTTCTATTATTCCCATTTAGCCCAAATGAGAGGATGAGGTTTCCATGGAATTCATTAAGCGCTTTGGTCTGAATAAGATTATCATATGCTGTTTCAATTGTTATCTCACTTTGCCTTAACTCCATCCTGTTTGCCAGACCCTGGTCAATAGCAAACGACACGTCTATATTTACTGTATCCACAGAGATGTTTGGTATTACTATTATATCGTCATAAAGAGTTATCCCAACAAGATCTTTAAAGTTATCTTTGGCATTTTCATAAAGGACCTGTTTGTTTTCATAATCCGACCTTGTAGTTGCAAGGTTCAACTCGGCCTGAAACATTTCAGACTGGGCCGAGATACCGGCCCCAACCTTATTTTTTGAGATTTCATAGCTTTTAAGCATATTCTGACAGGCCTGATCTGCAATATCAAGACTTTGTTGTGCCTGGTAAACGGCATAAAATGCCTGGGTGACATTTTTTTCCAATGACAGCAGCTGAATTGCATAATTTAGCTGAGCATTCTCAAGTGACAGTTTGAGCTCCTTAAGACTCATCTTGGTCCTGTTATAAGTGAACAGTGGCTGAGTTAAGTTAATAGAGAGATCATTGTTAAATTTAATACCTTCAGAAGTCGTGAACTGTTCATTCAAAATGGAATTGGTATAGCTAAAATTATCGTTCAGGGAAATAGATGCATCTGTAGGCAGAATAGGTTGCTTGATTGTGAATGAGCCAGAACTGACAATAGCTTTTGTAGTATTGAAACCGGTATTGGTATTATATGCTCTGTTTTGAGAATAGTTTATTGGGTTTATCAGTAAAGAAAAATTTGATTTTAACGCTGCATTCTGGGCATTAAGATTTTCCTGGCTCCTTGTGAGATTAAGTCTTGATTTTATAATTGAAGGGCTATTTGATTCAGCCGTTGTGATAGCCTGTTCCAGGGTAAGGCCTGTTTGAGCAGGGACTCTTGTAAAAGGGATAATTACCAGGAAAAAGATTAAGGGAAACCCCCATTTTAAAAGGAATTTTGATTTTTTCATTGCTTTATGGATTACCTCTGACTTTTCATTTTTTCACTTTTGCTTCACCCATTTGACGGCATCTCCGATCACTGCCCTTCCTGTTGTAAGGTTCGAAAGGACAACCTTTGCAGTATCAGCCTGCAGGAAATATGTTCCCAGTTTATTCCAGCCATTTTCAGCATTTTCATAATCAAGAGTAATATTTTCAATATCGCCTTCATGATATACACTGAAATTAAAATCTTTGTAAGGCTGTCCAAACTGTCCTCTTCCTGAACTTCCCTGGTCTCCGGATCTCCCCGGACCTGAAGCACCAGAAGCTCTGTTTCCTCCTCCGCCGCCTCTGCCAGCCCGGTCCCCGCCACCACCTCCACCGGCTGCTCCTGCCCTTATCATGAACCGATCAGTGGTTTTGCCAATGAAACAGAAAATGTCGTAATACCCAGGGTTTTTAATAACGGTTGCCCATGTTACTGTTTTATCACCAGTACCGCTTCTGGTATAAACTGCAGATCGTACATATTTCCCATAATATGAAGGCTCGACAACAGGTTGCCAGTACGCAGGGATCTTATTAAGACTTATTTGCTGATATACTCTTTGGATCTTATTTTGAATTCCCAGAAGCTTTTTCAGCCTGTTTTCGGTATTCTGTTTGCTGATTAGAAACCCGTGATCTTCATTATCGATTACTATTTCATTCGAATCAGCGGCGACCGGGTCTGACGCAAGCAATTCTTCGCCAATAAATTCTGTTGCAAAATTATCAGACTTGGCAATTTCATCAATCGGAAGTGTCAGTTCACCGGGAATATTTTCTGAAAAAAGTGTATTTACCATCATTGCTCTCGGCTGTGCATCAAGGACAATTCCTATTCTTTTTGACTCACGCGGGCCCATATATACAATCTTTGAAATGTCAGCAGCCTCCATACCACGCCCCTGGCGAGATATTTGCAATCTGCCGCCTACTCCGCGTGCGCCTCCTCCACCTCCAAAGCCTCCACCTCCACGACCTCCAGCCCGTCCTGCTCCTCCGAAACTAACAGTACGGAATGATATATTAAACAACCCGCCTGCATCTTCAGGATTGGAAGCGTTAAATGTGACCTGGTATCTTGACCTGCCCCCGACAACAATCTGGCTGGCCTTAATATCTGTAAAAAGAAATCCGGGTTGCTTCTTCCCATAAAACCAGTTATTTAGGTAAGAGTAAAACTCAAAACCGAATTTATTCCTGATATCTTCATTGAAAATTTTAATGCTGACCCTTTTAAACTGATGGTCATCAATATAATTGGCAAACCAGTCCTTAAATTCATCTAAGCCGGCCTTATACCTTAAAAGATTGAAAAAATAGTCTCCTTTCAGGGTTAAAACTGCATTAAGTGTATCAGCTCCCGGACTTTTAGCAAGGAGATCTGTAAAACTCTGGTTTTTCAGTATCAGATTTGCTTTATCATTGTCGGAAAGAGTACCTGACATTGCCTGAAAACCAGCTGCCATGGGAGTATTGACTTTTTGAAGATGCGATTCAAAAACTGCGTTAATGACCGGGTATTCCAGGGAATAAAAGTTATTCTTAAAAAAATAAAAACTTGGCCCCAGGAGATATCTGGAAGGATCATTTGCAGCTAATCCGTTAACGAACCTGAAATTCTCTCCGGTTATGAAAGTGCTCCTCATGAAGGAATTAAAAATCCTGACCTTCAGGTCTTTGTCAGTGATAACCTGTCCGCTGCGTTCCAATCTTCTTTTTTGCCGTTTGAAAAGCTTACTGAACCCGGCCTGGTTAAGGGTTGAAAGCCTCTCAGGCAAAAGAACCATTGACGGCTGAACTTCCGCTCTTGTTTGCGTACTCTCCTTAGGGTAAGAATGGAATTGAACAGGGACCTCAATAAAGCTAAGTTCTTTAAAAGGATATCTGGTTGTAAAGTTTGATTCCAGGTCAGTCATTAATCCCGAAATGAGTAATGGTAAGGTGTCTTTAAGTTCTTCCAAATCTTTTTTATAATAATCATTTCCAGGGAAATGATATGAAATATACTCAACAGAATCAACCTTAATTTTATCAGCCACATAATTTCCTATTGCCAGAGTAAGTCCTGTGAGAGGATTTCCTGATTTGAAAATATAATACCCGTCATTTTTGATCATTGTCCCCTGTGAAACAGGAACCTGCTCATTATTTGTTTTTACTTTAAGATTAAAATTGATGAAATCAATCTTAATCTGAGCAGGATTGGATGGGTAGTAATTCAGACCGGCAACAGGATACCAGTGAACATCAGGAGTGAGAAGCACATAGTCACTGGTCAGGAAGGCCTGCCTTTTGTTAACATTTACCATAGAAATTCTGTAAGGATTATCCTTTATATTATCACTATAGTTCGGATAACAAAATGATTCATTAATACTTCCGGAGTAGGTAAATCTTATACTGTCTTTTTCTCCTGGTTCCAGAGGTCTGCCCGGGTTTATTTCAATTATGTGGTTTATTCTTCTGAAATTCAGATCTTTTCCGCTGCAAATTATTTGCGATACTTTCAGAGAGGGATTAAGAGAAAAATAATACATATTGAGTGGTTCACTATTGTCATTTGTAATTTTCATCGATACTGTTGCCGCAAAGGTTTTTCCTTTATGAATAAATTCAACAGATGCGTCGGTTATGCTTACAAATTGTTTGCTTTCAAACTCTCTGTTTGTATCTATCACAAGTCTTTTATCCATTACTTTTTGCCTGTAAGTTGTCCAGGTATTAAAGGTGCATATTGCTGATCCGGCAAGAAAAATAAACATAAATGTTATGGTAAGAATTCTGTGAAAATTAGATTGCGGCAATCTTTTAAATAAAAGAATTGTTGCCATGATCAGTGAAAGTCCTGCAAAAAGATAAATAAGTCTCTGGTTGATTATTATACTTAAATCATCAAAACCGATCATGCCTGATCTGAATAACGGAATGCCAAAAGCCATATAATCAAATATAGAATCAGTTCTGAAGTAGAGATAAAAAATATCCAGAGCAGCATAACCCAGAAGAATAAGAAAGGTTACAGCCTGATTTTTAATTAACGACATAAGAGTGAATGCAAGCCCCAGGCTGAATATAATAGTTGGGATAGTAATAATTAAAAGATAATAGAAGTATGCCATAATATTTACTGACATACTCTTTGAAATTATATTAATTACAAGACATATTCCAAGAATAACCAGGTTCAGGCTGAGAAACAATCTGAGGATTCCCCACGATTTTCCGATAACATATTCAAAATTTGACATCGACCTTGAATAAAGCACTTCATTGGTATCCAATTTCTTGTCGCGTTTCAGAAAATCAGCTGCGAGAAAAATAACCACAATAGCCTGAGCAATATTAAGAAGGTATAGATTAATTAGCGGAGCTGAAGAGGAAATAGATACTATTGTCCAGTCTTCATTGCCAACAGGTGAGAACATACCAATATTCATCAAAGTGAATATAAATATGGCACCAAGGGAAAAAAGACGAAAAAACCAGCTGCGTCTGAGTGTTTTTGCCTCATACTGAGCAATTGTGGCTATATTATGCAGTAAAGCCATTATGTATTTTTACATATTAATCAATCAAACTTGCATGCAGCTTATGTTCCATATAATAAACGTAAGCATGCTCCATATCCGGACCAATACTTACAGCATTATATTCAGGATACCTATCCGACACAACCTGAACTTCCCAGCCGGTTTCGCTGGGTATGGTGGAAATAACGTTATAGGTATCCTTGACCAATCCATATTCGTACTGGGTAAGATTAAGTTTAAATACATGACCTTCAGCATGTTTTACCAAATTCTCCGGAGAACCGTAATAAACCAGTTCGCCTCTGTTTAACAGAGCCATGCCCTGGCAGGTAGAAGATATATCACCGACTATATGGGTTGACAGTATTATTATTACATCATTCTGGCTCATTTGTGAAAGTACATTTCTGAATTTTATCCTTTCATCAGGATCAAGCCCCGTTGTAGGTTCATCAACAACAATGATCCTTGGATTTCCGATAAGAGCCTGAGCGATACCAAGTCGCCGTTTCATCCCCCCCGATAACCTGTTCGCCATTCGATCGCGCACCTCCAGAAGACCAACCTGGTCAAGTAGTCTGTCGACTTCAGCAAGCCTTACTTTCTTATTTCTGAGTCCTGCAAGCGAACCGGAATAGTCAAGGAATTCCCAGGTCTTGAGCGAAGAAAAAAACCTGAAATCCTGAGGAAGATAACCAAGGATACTACGGAGCTCTTTACGATGCTTCTGAATATCCTTTCCGTCAATGAGGACAACTCCTGAGGTCGGCTTCATTAGCGTCACTATTATCCGCATTAAGCTTGATTTTCCGGCGCCGTTAGGCCCAAGGAGACCGAACATTCCTGTTCCGAATTCAAGGTTTATGTCTTTTAATGCATGGTTCCCGTTGGGATATACCTGATTAAGTCCAATAATTTCAATTTTCATAAAAACCAGCTTAAATAACGGACCCGGTCACTGTAATTTTATAATTGACCCTTTAAAGACGACATTTATTCCAAATGCTGCAAAATAAAATATTTTGTATGAAATAATATAAGTCTGATAAAGGCAGCAGTAACAGACAAATGGTTAATTCTATCTGATTGTAAAACAAATTCCTATTTTTGTAGATTAAATTTTCACAATTGGGATATCTGACAAATAAACGAAAAATAATAAACGATCCGGTATATGGTTTTATAAATATCCAGGGAGATTTTGTATTTGACCTTATAGAGCATCAGTGGTTTCAGCGGTTACGGAATATAAAGCAGCTTGGACTGACGAGCTTTGTTTACCCCGGTGCAAACCACAGCAGGTTCCAGCACGCCCTTGGAGCTTTGCATCTAATGGATATGGCAATCAGCACAATCCGAAGCAAGGGAACTGAAATTAGCCCGGAAGAAGAGGAGGCTGCCTCAATTGCCATACTGCTTCATGACGTCGGACATGGGCCCTTCTCTCATGCTCTTGAAAATTCAATAATTAACGATATAACCCATGAGGATGTTTCGTTTCTGATAATGCGAAAGCTTAATGAGATATATTCCGGGAAACTTGACCTGGCCATCAAGATCTTCAGAGGAACCTACCCGAGAAAATTTCTCCATGAATTGATTTCAGGGCAGTTAGACATGGACAGGCTTGATTACCTTCGAAGAGATAGTTTCTTTACCGGTGTTATTGAAGGGGCTGTGGGGTCGGACAGGATAATAAGGATGCTTAACGTGGTAGATGAAAGCCTGGTCATTGATGAAAAGGGAATTTATTCCATTGAAAAATTTCTGATTGCACGAAGACTCATGTACTGGCAGGTTTATATGCATAAGACTGTATTATCTTCAGAAAGTCTCCTGGTAAGAGTACTTAAGCGGGCAAAGGAACTGGCAAAAACCGGCTATGACCTTTATGCCACACCGGCATTAAAGTTTTTTCTTTATAATGAAATCGGACCTTCTGACCTTATCAAAGAGGGAGAGTTTACTCCCGGACTGATCGCTGCAAATTTTATGAAGCTTGATGATACAGATATACTTGTTTCATCGAAATACTGGACCGATGATTCCGACAAGGTTCTTTCAGATCTGTCGGGACGTCTGAACCGGAGAGACCTGTTCGCTATTGAGCTCCAGAATGATCCCTTTCCGGAAAAGAGGGTTGCCAGCTTAAAAACATTGACTGAAGATAAGTTGGAAATAAAACCTGAAATGGGCGATTATTATGTTTTTACCGGCAATATTTCAAATCTTGCATATACTTCTGATTCGCCGGAGGTCAAAATATTGCTAAAATCAGGAAACACGGCCGATATTGCAGATGTTTCTGATATGTTTGAACATCGTTTCCTGTCAGAGAGAATAACAAAATATTTTCTTTGCTATCCCAAAGAATGCAGATAATTAAAAATAAATATTATGGAATTTACTGCCGCAAATATTGCAGGTTTTCTTAAAGGAGAAATAGAAGGAAACCCTGATACTATAGTAAATAACGTTGCAAAGATAGAAGAGGGACAAAAAGGCGATCTGTCGTTCCTGGCAAATCCTAAATACGAAAATTTCATCTATAGTACAAAGTCTTCGATAGTATTGGTAAATAAAGATTTTGTTCCGGCATCGGAAATTGCAGCAACACTGATAAAGGTAGATAATGCTTATGAAGCCTTTGCCTTACTGCTTCGTCTTGTTGATCAGTCAAGGCCAAGAAAAAAGGGAATTCATTCAACGGCTATTATTGAATCTACTGCAAAGATCGGAACAGACACCTATATCGGTCCCTATTCTTATATAGGAGAAAATTGTGTTATTGGCGATGGATGCTCTATCTACCCACATGTATTTTTAGGCGATAGAACCAAGGTGGGACGAAATTCTATAATTTATCCCGGTGTAAAAATTTATCATGAATGTGTTCTGGGAGAAGATTGTATAATTCACGCAGGTTCCGTTATCGGCAGTGATGGATTTGGATTTGCGCCTCAGTCGGATAGTGAATTCATGAAGATTCCGCAACTGGGGAATGTAATACTTGAGGACCATGTTGAGATAGGGGCTAATGTTGCCATCGACCGTGCTACAATGGGTTCGACAATAATAAGAAAAGGTGTAAAACTCGACAACCTCATTCAGATAGGTCATAATGTTGAAGTGGGTGAGAATACAGTTATGGCCGGACAGACAGGGATCGCAGGATCAACAAAAATCGGGAGAAATTGTATGTTTGGAGGACAGGTTGGTCTTTCAGGACATATAAAGATTGCAGATGGAACTAAAATAGGAGCACAGGGAGGTGTTGCTGGTGATGTAAAAAAAGAGAACACATCAATTATCGGATCTCCGGCCATTGATTTTAAACAATTTCTCCGGTCATCCGTAATATTCAGGAACTTACCTGAATTAAAAACAAAAGTCGACAATCTTGAGAAAGGTATGGAGGCATTAAAAAGAAGTAGTTTAAATAGTATTATATTGCAGCGGAATTGATTAAAGCACAGGTAAGACTTTTTTCTGGTAAGTTTGGGTTTTTTTTAGTTTTTTTGTAGCCATTATTTTCAAAAATTACTTTTAATGAGTGAGAAACAACGCACAATTGCAAAAGAGATAAGTCTTACCGGAAAGGGTTTGCATACCGGAATAAATGTAACAATTACATTTAAACCTGCTCCTGCAAACCATGGATATAAATTTTGCAGGACCGATCTGCCAGGCAAGCCTATGATTGATGCACTTGCAGAGAATGTCACCGATACTTCACGGGGGACTACTCTGTTTCAGAATAATGCTTCAGTATCTACAATTGAGCATGTTCTGGCAGCGTTAAGTGGGTTGAGAGTTGATAATGCGCTTATTGAGCTGAACGGACTGGAAGCCCCTATAATGGGTGGTGGTTCCTGGAAATTTGTTGAGACTATTAAGGAGGCAGGTATTATTGAATTGAAAGAGGAACGTAATTATTTTGTTGTAAAACAAAAAATAGTTTTTTCTGATGAGGAGCATGGGGTAGACCTTATGATTTATCCCGATGACCATCTGAGCATAAATGTTCTTATAGACTATAATTCAAGGATCCTTGGTAACCAATATGCTATCCTCGATTCAATTGATGATTTTGAAGAAAAAATATCGAGAAGCCGGACATTTGTCTTTTTTCATGAGCTTGAACCCCTCTTTAATATTGGACTCATCAAAGGTGGCGACCTCGATAATGCCATTGTTATTCTTGAGAAGGAGGTTGAACAAGTTGAAATAGACCGCATAGCTAAATTGTTCAACAGGCCGGGAATCAGTTCTCATATAGCGGGAGTATTGAATAATACTGAACTGCGTTATCCCAATGAACCTGCAAGGCATAAATTGCTTGATATAATGGGTGACCTTGCGCTTGTGGGCCAACCGATAAAGGGGAAAGTGGTTGCGACACGTCCGGGGCATTATGCTAACACTCGTCTGGCTAAACTGATCAGACAGGAGATAAAGAAATCTTCTTCCAAACTTAATATTCCTGTTTATGATCCTACAAAGAAACCGGTTTATAACGTTGATGATATTAAAAAACGATTACCTCACAGGTATCCATTTCTCCTGGTTGATAAAATCATTTCTTTAGATGAGAACACAATTGTAGGGATAAAAAATGTGACATTCAATGAGCATTTCTTTCAGGGCCATTTTCCTGGGGAACCTGTAATGCCCGGAGTTTTACTCGTGGAAGCGCTTGCACAGACCGGAGGATTGCTTGTTCTTAGTAATGTTCAGGAACCGGAGAAATTTTCAACTTATTTTCTTAAAATAGACAAGCTTAAATTCAAACAAAAGGTGGTTCCAGGGGATACAGTTCTGCTCAAGATGGAGCTAAGCGAGCCTATCAGAAGAGGAATAGTTATGATGTTCGGACAGGCTTTCGTAGGAAATACACTGGTTGTTGAGGGTGAATTGACTGCTCAGGTAGTAAAAAACAAGTAGTATCAATGATATCAAAATTAGCATATATCCATCCCGACGCAAAAATTGGTGAAAATTTGTCAATTGCCCCGTTTGCTTATATAGCAGGGGATGTTGTAATTGGTGATGGAACCTGGATTGGACCGAATGCTGTCATCCTTGATGGGGCCAGGATTGGAAAAAATTGCAGGATTTTTCCAACAGCTGTTGTTTCAGGTATTCCACAGGATCTTAAATTCAGGGGAGAAGAGACTACAGCTGATATTGGAGACAGAACCACTATCAGGGAAGGGGTTACTGTGAACCGTGGTACTGCTGCAGTCGGTAAAACCGTTATTGGGAACGATTGTCTCCTTATGGCGTATACCCATATTGGTCATGATTGTAATATAGGGAACAATTGTATATTCGGTAATTCAACAGGTCTTGCCGGTGAGGTTAAGGTAGAGGACTGGGCCATACTGAGTGGAGGAACCCTGGTCCACCAGTTTTCACGTATAGGTGCACATGTCATGGTTGGGGGAGGTTCCAGGGTAAGAATTGATGTGCCCCCATTTATTAAAGCCGACAGAGAACCGCTATCTTATATGGGCTTAAATACAGTTGGTCTTACACGGCGGGGATTTACAAAGGAAAGAATAGATGAAATTCATAATATCTACAGAGCAATATACCAGAAGGGCATGAATTTTTCACAGGCACTGAATTATGTTGAAAATGAATTCAAACCATCACCCGACAGAGATTATATCATTGAATTTATAAAAAAATCGGAAAGAGGTATTATAAGGGCAAGGTGAGGTCTTTATTATTTCTGTGTTCCCCATCCCTGTGCTTTGATTTCAACCTCAGATCCATCGTCTCCCAACAGATAGTTACCTGAACCCTTCTCGGTTATATGACCAATAATTTTCACTTCAGTTATCTTTATTAAGGTTTCATACTGTTCAAGAGCCACAGTAAAAAGTAATTCATAGTCCTCTCCTCCATTTAAAGCAGGGATGATCGGATCTATTTTAAACTCTTCAGCTAACTTTGAAGTCTCATAGTCAACAGGGATTTTGGTATAATATACCCTGCTTCCGGTCTCTGAAGCTTTGCAGACATGTAGAAGATCAGATGCTAAACCATCAGAAACATCAATCATGGAAGTTGGGGTGATGCCTGCTTGCCTGAGTTCAGAAAGAACCTTAACAGGGATTTCAGGTTTAAGCTGTCTGCCGATCACATATTCATAACCAGCAAGATCAGGTTGCTGAATCTTTTCTTTTTCAAAAAGTTTCCTTTCCCTTTCAAGTAACTGGAGTCCCATATAGGAAGCACCAAAATTTCCAGTCACACAAATAAGGTCATTTAGCCTGGCCCCGCTTCTTTTTACCAGGCTCTCCTTTTCAACCGTTCCGATACCCGTAACACCTATGGTAAGTCCGGTTATTGAACTGGTTATATCACCCCCTGCGAGGTCTACATTATATTTATTGCATGCCAGAAAAATTCCCTCGTATATCTCGTCAATCTGCTCAATTGAAAACCTTGAGCTGATCCCAAGAGCTATCAAAACCTGGTAAGGAGTACCATTCATAGCATAAATGTCTGAAATGCCTCTTATAACTGCCTTATATCCAAGATGTTTTAAAGGGGTGTATGTCAGGTTGAAATGGATACCTTCCAGCAACAAATCGGTTGATACCAATGTCAGTTTTTTCCCTGAGTCAATTGCCGACGCATCATCACCGATCCCTGTAACTGTTGTTTTATTACTCCTTACAGCTCTTTCGGTAATATGTTCGATTAATCCAAACTTCCCAAGGTTACCTATAGGAGTTTGATTATTATCATATTCGTTCATACCAGATTTCTTAAATTTAAGTATCTTCTTTAAGATTCACAAAATTATCAGTCTCTCAATCACGGTCATTTTACACCTGAGTTTCCGGGGGGACGGGGGGTGAAGCTTTCGATGGGCACTTATAGATCCTTTTACGACAAATTATCATTCAATCCTGCATCCCTGCTCTTTAACCCACCACTAACCCCTCCCGGGAGGAGATTTTGAACTGTATAACCCTTTCAGTTAACTATTATACACTTACAATATCCCGTCCAAAAGGATTCAAAGCAATAGCTGTAAGTTTAAAATGCTGTAATCCAAAAGGAATGCCGATAATAGTAATACAAAGCAGAACGCCGAAAATTGCATGGGTAATTGCAATCCATAATCCTCCAGTGACCAGCCACAGGATATTCATCAATATGTAAAGACAACCCGAAGCTCTTGAGTGTACACGGGTATCCCTCCCAAAAGGCCATAGGGCAAGTGCGGCCATTTTGAGTGTCTGAATTCCGAAAGGTATTCCTATAATCGTTATCATAAGTATCAGGCTTCCAATGAGATATTCAATGGCAATTATTATTCCTCCGAAGATGAGCCAGATAATATTACCCAGAAGGTTCATAGACAAATAATTATTGGTTATTCGAGTATTATATTCTTGTTTTTAGGATACTTAACCGAATATGTCAGTATGAGATCTTTAGTTTCACCAGGGTTAATATCCAGATCCCATTTTACATATCCAGTTTCTGATAATTTACCCTCTGATAATTCAACAGGTTCAACTGTTATTTCACTGTTTGATGAAATTGGCAACTGGTCATTTACAATGATCTTAACAGGAATTCTTTTATTGTTTCTTATAGTTATAAGATAGGAGTATGTTTCTGTTTTGTTGTTTCCTATTATCTTTCTGCTTGTGAAATCTTTACGTTTTTCCCTTTTAATAAGGAGACTGTTGTCCGTGCCAAGAGAAAGTGCAAGAGTGTCTGTTAACTGGTTAACATTAAGTGTTGATTTGCCCACATAAGAATTCTCGAAATACAATGTAGCTTCTCCGCTCATAAGACTTTGTCTGGCCCAGTCCGCAATATTTGCAGTCAGGTAAGCATGGGAGGATAGCCTGGGCACTGCAACATACCTGTATACAGCAGGAGCTGAAGTGCGTTGAATTTCAATAGTTTGAATTTTGCCGTCAGGAGGAATAGTATTGGGGAGAGAAACATCAAAAGTTATAGTTGTTTCGCCGGTCCGTTTTTCGACTACAACAGGAGAGGTTTCCGCTTGTTGAACCATCATTTCCTCATTTCGCATAAGGCTCTCCTTCGCCATTGGAGCTTCACTCCTGTTCACCACCGAAGCTTTTCCTCTTGAAGTAATGGGAGGAGGACTATAAAAATCAATATACCAGGGATATTGAACAGGCACATTGCCTGCCACCCATGGAGTTGCATTTGAAAAACTAAGTTTAACATCTTTCCATTCAACGCCGGTATTCTGATGAACATTTGCCTTATAGAAAATGGTAACCGGTTTTGATATATCATCAACCCTGATGTCATACGAAGGATACCATCCTGCATTGGAAACTACATAACTGAAATTCAGTTTTCCGGAAAGGGTTTTTTCGGAGATTAAGTTTACCACTATTTCTCCGGAAGGAAGTTGCTGTCTGCCCTTCTTATCCGCTATCTGTTGCTGAAGTGCGGTTATCTGTTTTTCATAATCTTTAATAATTCTTCCCTTTTTCAGAGTTGTCATGGTAACCTGGTCCATGTTATTGGTATAGAGCTCCATTACACTTTTAAACTGCTCGATTGAAAATGTTGTTTCTTTTACAAGTATCGCCCTGTTTGCAGTGAGAAAAGCCTCTTTTTCTTTTAGAACATTTATTGCTGCTTTTTCATCTTCCACTTTTCCCTGAAGCGATTCTATCTGGCTTTTTATCTTAATCACTTCCGGAGAATCTTCAAGATTCTGCAGGTAATTGTTCTGATTATTTACCGAAAGTATGGTAAAATCTCCAAAACCTTTCACCTGTATGCTTTGAGCATCAATATATGGCGAAAGGCCAGTAAGTCTCAGTGTTGATTTGCCAGCAGGTACTTCAACTGTTGTTTCATGAAATAGCTGTGCTCTGTCGGGATATACTGTAACATGTTTAATTACAGCTTTTATTTCTTTTACTGCGTCGGCTGAAAGGTATTCGAAAAAAGTGAAAAGACTTATTGAAATAAGAATCATTTTTTTCATATGACGTGGACTTATTAATTATTGCCTTAAAGTTAAGATTTTATTCTATCTGTGACCGTCAAATATCTTGCTATAGATTAATCCTGGGCATTATGTTTCATCCAAATGGACAAATGAAATGTTAAATTTCATGAATTTGCCTCTTTTTTTTGAATTAATTATATCTTTTTATGATTATGGTATTAATTAAGGTCTACCTTTGCAGGAATTAATTTAGGAACCAAATGAAAGTTTTAAGAATAGGTAATCTCTCAATAGAAATTCCAATAATTCAGGGTGGGATGGGGGTAGGCATTTCACTTTCAGGATTAGCTGCCGCAGTTGCCAATGAGGGTGGAGTTGGAGTTATATCAAGTGCCGGACTCGGGTTATTGTATAAAGAATTATCTGGCGACTTTCTTGAGGCAAGCATAATGGGACTTAAGGAAGAGATACGCAAGGCAAGGGAAAAAACCATTGGAATAATTGGTGTGAACGTTATGGTGGCTATGACTAATTTTGCTGATATGATCAGAACTTCCATTTCGGAAAAGGTGGATATAATAATTGCAGGAGCAGGCCTTCCGCTTGACCTGCCATCATTTCTGAGGAAGGAGAGTGTTACAAAATTAGTACCCATTGTATCATCTGCAAGAGCTGCAAAAATAATTTGTGAAAAATGGACGGCGAACTATGGTTATCTTCCCGATGCTGTTATCGTTGAAGGTCCAAAGGCGGGTGGCCATCTGGGCTTTAAAGAGGACCAGATAAATAATGGAGATTATTCTCTTCAGAAGCTCGTTCCTGAAATTGTAAGAGAGCTTAAACCATTTGAGGATAAATTTGGAAAGAGGATTCCACTGATTGCAGCAGGTGGAATTTACACCGGAAAAGATATTCTTGAAATAATGGAGTTGGGAGCTGCCGGGGTTCAGATGGGAACCAGGTTTGTCACAACCGATGAATGTGATGCATCTATGGCTTTCAAACAATCATATATTGACGCTGAAGAGAGAGATATTGAGATAATAAAAAGCCCGGTCGGAATGCCTGGGAGGGCTATTCTCAGCAATTTCATCACCAAGGTGAAGGAGGGGAAAAAGCAGCCAAAGAAATGTCCGTTCAAATGTATAAAAACATGCGATATCTCAAAGAGTCCATATTGTATAATCATTGCTCTTATTAATGCATTCAAAGGTAATTTCGAAAGTGGTTATGCTTTTGCCGGATCAAATGCTTTCAGGGCAACAAAAATAACGTCAGTGAAGGAGTTATTTCAAACCTTACTTACCGAGTATAAGGAAAGCAGGCAGAGTGATTAATTTTTGCCGGTAAAATTATCTTATTTACTTAACTCAAAGTAATTCACGTGGTTTGCAGCCCGGACCTCTTTTCCTTTTACTGACATGGGACAACCCGGAACCGGGCAGTTTACAATCTTATGTTCTTTGTTGTCAGAAGGGTTCCACCCCGTTATAAGATAAAGTGCCAGAAAGCCAATTATGTAGGCAGGTGCAATATGCCATCCATTTTTCAACCACTGAAAAACATTACGTCCCTCAGGGAATTTATTTGTAATGGCAACACCTGCCGAAGAGCCAAACCACACCATTGATCCTCCGAACCCAACAGCATATGCAAGCATCCCCCAGTCGTAGTGCCCCTGGTCGAGACAAAGTTTTGTCAGTGGGATATTATCAAATACTGCTGAAAGAAATCCAAGAGCCAGAGCAGAAAACCACGAAGCATCCGGAAGTTCTTCAACCGGCATCATTGAAGCGCATATAACAAGACTTAGCAGAAAAACAGTTCCTTTTACCGATTTTGGCACCTCTTTCCAGGGAACCGGGATGATGAATGATCCGAGAACAATTGCAATCCATACCCCCAGGGCAGGCATGTCATAGATGATATTTGAAATAATGGCCCCTGCCAGTATGAGGGCAACGGCAAATATTCTTTTCCAGTCAATTTGTACATTTAAGGTGGCATCTTTCTGTATCGGATGGAATTTATCCTGTTGATGAGATCCGAACCATGCAAAGAACATAAAAGCAAATATTGCAGCGATGAATGCAGGAAAGACTTTAAATGCACCGACGCCATCGATCCACATCATTGTGGTTGTTGTGTCACCTACTACGCTTCCCGCACCTCCTGCATTACTGGCAGCAACAATTGCTGCTATAAATCCAATGTGAACCTTATGTCTGAATACCACAAGTGCAATAGATCCGCCTATAAGGGCAGCAGCAATGTTATCGAGAAATGCAGACAGAATAAAGACGAAGATGAGCAGAAGAAAAGGTCCTTTCCAGTCATCTGGAAGATAGCGTGGCAGAATATCAGGGACTCCTGACTCTTCAAATATCTTGGACAGTATTGCAAATCCAAGCAGTAAACCCATCAGGTTAAGTATAATACTCCATTCGCCCTGTCGTAAACTTTTATCGAGAAGTTGGTTTACGAAAGCTGTTTGACCAAAAAGATGCTCCCGGATATTAAATTCGTGGTCGAAAACAAATTTAAAAACCAGGAGTATGGTCAATCCTGTCAATGCTACCCAAAATGTCTGTTTATGGAACAGAGCAACACCCAGAAGTATCAAGCCAAAAATTATAAACTCAAATCTTACGGGGCCCAGAAAGGGAACTTCATTGGATGATCCGAAAGTAAGACCAGACGACATTATAAATAGTATCAGCAAAAAAGCCTTTTTCAAGGCTTTAGTCCGATAATTAAGTATGTAATTGTTCATAAGGTAAGTGTTTCGGATAATTTTTTAAGTTCGCGAAAATAATTAAATAACCCGAGACTAAAAATTATTTTAGAATGTCCTGATAGTTTACAGGTCCCTTATCCGGTACTTTCTCACCTTTAGAAGCCCACGGACATCCTGGAACAGGGCAATTGATAACCTTATGTTCCTTATTGTCAGCAGGCTCCCAGCCCATCACCATATATAGAACGATGAATCCAATCAAATAGGCCGCTGCAATATGCCATCCTTTTCTTACCCATAGGATTACATCCCTTCCCTCGGGAAACTTGTTTGTTATTGCAACTCCTGCAGACGATCCAAACCATACCATTGATCCGCCGAAGCCGACTGTAAAAGCAAGCATGCCCCAGTCAAAATGCCCCTGTTCGAGGCAAAGTTTAGTAAGAGGGATATTGTCAAACACTGCTGAAAGGAAGCCGAGTAACAGAGCAGTTAACCATGATGCATCAGGCAGGTCTTCAACAGGCATCATTGATGCACATGTGACCAGTGAAAGGAGAAAGATGGTTCCTTTTAAAGAACCCGGAACCTCTTTCCATGGAACCGGTCTTAGGAAAGCCCCGAGTATGATTCCGATCCACACCCCCAGAGCTGGCATATCATAAAGTATGTTTGAAATTATCGCACCGGCAAGTATTAGTGCAACCTGAACTATCCTTAGCCATTCTACTTTAGCTCCTGAGGGAGCATCTTTCTGAATCCTGTGGTATTTATCCTGCTGATGCGAAGCAAACCATCCAAAAAACATTAAAGCAACTAATGCACCAACATAAGCATGCAGTACATTGATCGCCGAAACGCCATCTATCCACATCATGGTTGTTGTAGTATCACCTACTACACTTCCTGCACCTCCGGCGTTGCTTGCAGCAACCAGAGCCGCAATATAACCAATATGTACTTTATTATTAAATACAACCAGAGCAACTGTACCGCCTATTAATGCGGCTGCAATATTATCAAGGAATGATGACAGTATAAAGACAAAAATCAATAAAATAAAAGGGCCTTTCCAGTCATCGGGAAGATAACGGGGAAGAATTTCCGGTACTATTGACTCCTCGAATATCTTCGATAGAAGTGCAAAACCCAGGAGCAATCCAAGAAGATTCAGCAGAATTCCCCATTCTCCCTGTCGAAGTTCCTTGTTCATCAGCTGTTCTCCAAATGGTGTTGACCCGAAAAAGTGTTCCATAATATGAAACCCTGGATCAAAGACAAGTTTGAACATAAATAAAACTGTGAGACCAGTTACAGCCACCCAGAAGGTATGTTTATGAAAAACTGCCACTCCAAGAAGTATCAGTCCGAAAATAATGAACTCGGCACGAATGGGACCAATTGCCGGTACAACTCCTCGTGAAGCAAATAAACTCGAGGGGAGGGAAACTGTTAATAACATGAAAAACAGCTTTTTGCCGTTTGCTGCGGTTGCATATTTCAGCAGGGATTTCATATTGGCAGGTATTTTTCGGAATACAGTTGATTTGGAAGGCGCAAATTTATAAATATTTTTGAGTTCCAATCCTATGCTTCGGTCTTCTTTTTAACGACTGTTAAGTACTTTAAGCATTTTAAATTAAGGTAATTTAATTAGGCAAATCCTAATTTTTTTTTAATTTTGTATCTTTATTTAGATTAAATTTAATTAACAGATTTGATAAGATCAGTGGCAAAACAGATGATTAAATATTATATTAATGAATATCAATTGAATAATTAACATTTCTAATTTCAACTTGTTATTTTGCAAATGAGTAAAAATTATTACCGGATAATAAATGGAAAAAAGTCAGGATAAAATAATAAATGATGTAACTACGGGCGAATATAAATACGGATTCCATTCAGAAATTGAAACGGATATGGTGCCGAAAGGCCTTAATGAGGACATCATTCGCGTCATTTCCTCAAAAAAAAATGAACCGGATTGGCTTCTTGAATTCAGGCTGAAATCTTTTCGCCACTGGCTTACAATGAAGATGCCTAAGTGGGCTAATCTGAAAGTACCTGAAATTAATTATCAGGATATAATTTTTTTTGCTGCACCCAGACAAAAAGTCTCACCAGGAAGTCTCGACGATATTGACCCTGAGCTAAAGAGGACATTTGATAAGCTGGGGATACCTCTTGGTGAACAGAAACATCTTTCAGGGGTCGCGGTAGATGCTGTAATGGATAGTATCTCAGTAAAAACGACATTCAGGGAGACCCTTGCTGAAATGGGGATAATATTCTGTTCATTCAGTGAAGCGGTTAAAGAGTACCCCGAACTTGTTAAGAGATATATGGGAACAGTAGTTCCTTACACAGATAACTTTTTTGCTTCACTCAATTCAGCTGTATTCAGCGATGGATCGTTTTGTTATATTCCTAAAGGAGTAAGATGTCCGATGGAGCTTTCAACCTATTTCAGGATTAATTCTGCAAATACCGGGCAGTTTGAGCGTACATTGCTGGTTGCGGAAGAGGAGAGTTATGTCAGCTATCTGGAAGGGTGTACTGCCCCGATGAGGGATGAGAACCAGCTTCATGCGGCAATAGTGGAAATAATTGCTGAGAATAATGCAGAAGTTAAATACTCTACAGTACAGAACTGGTACCCGGGGGATAAAAACGGAAAGGGAGGTATCTTCAACTTTGTTACAAAAAGAGGATTGTGCAGGGGTGAAAATTCTAAGATCTCGTGGACCCAGATTGAAACCGGATCAGCAATTACCTGGAAATATCCCTCCTGCATACTGAGGGGTGATAACTCCACAGGTGAATTTTATTCCGTTGCAGTAACAAATAATTATCAGCAGGCAGACACGGGTACCAAAATGACACATATAGGTAAAAACACGAAAAGCACGGTTGTCTCAAAAGGGATTTCTGCAGGCCATGGTCAGAACAGTTACAGAGGCCTGGTGAAAGTCCTTAAAAAGGCAACCAATGCGAGGAATTTCTCGCAATGTGATTCATTGCTGCTTGGTGATAAATGTGGGGCTCATACCTTTCCATATATTGAAGTTGATAACCAGACTGCTGTTGTAGAACACGAAGCAACGACTTCCAAAATCGGAGAGGACCAGATTTTTTACTGCAACCAGAGGGGTATTTCAACCGAAGATGCGATAGGGCTAATTGTAAACGGATATGCGCGTGAGGTTATAAACAAGCTTCCGATGGAATTTGCAGTTGAAGCTCAAAAGCTCCTCCAGATTAGTCTGGAAGGTAGTGTAGGTTAGAACAGGTTATAAAAAATATTATATTTTATTATGCTGATTATTAATAATTTAAATGCTGCAATTGAAGGAAAGAATATTCTTAAGGGGATAAGCCTGGAGGTGAAAGCCGGAGAGATCCATGCAATTATGGGCCCCAATGGTTCAGGTAAAAGCACACTGGCAGCAGTACTGGCGGGCCGGGAATTTGTTGAGGTAACGGAAGGAACAATTACTTATTTCGGAAAAAACCTCCTTGAAATGTCGGCAGAGGATCGTTCAAAAGAGGGGATATTCCTGGGTTTCCAATACCCGATTGAGATTCCGGGAGTAAGTATGGTCAATTTTATGAAAACAGCTGTAAATGAGCATCGTAAACATAAAGGACTGGAGCCCTTAACTGCATCAGATTTTCTTAAAATGATGCGGGAAAAAAAAGAACTTGTGGAGATCGATTCAAAGCTTGCCAACAGATCGGTCAATGAAGGTTTCTCAGGCGGGGAAAAGAAAAAAAATGAAATTTTTCAGATGGCCATGCTTGAACCAAGGCTTGCCATTCTTGATGAGACAGATTCAGGACTGGATATTGATGCCCTGCGGATAGTTGCTAATGGTGTCAATAAGCTGAAGCGTCCTGAAAATTCGGTAATAATAATTACACATTATCAGAGGTTACTTGACTATATTGTCCCGGATGTTGTTCATGTACTTTTTGATGGACGGATAGTAAAAACAGCTGGTAAGGAACTTGCTTTTGAGCTCGAGGCAAAAGGATATGACTGGATCAAAAAGGAGGTTGAAAATAGAATCTGAAATGAACAGTAAACCAAATTTAGTAGAAAGATATTCGGATTTATACCTGGAGAATATAAATGGAATAGCAGGGAACTCTTCCGGTTATATTAACTCTTTCAGGGAACCGGCTCTTGATAAATTCAGAGAGCTTGGGATACCTACAAGAAAAAATGAATCTTATAAATACACAAATCTGGAGAGCTTCTTTGGGCACCAGTTTAAAAGCTATTTTTTGCCGGAAACAGCAGATTTTGTGGCAGCTGAGGAATTCCGGTGTGATGTGGCTAACCTTGATACTCATGGAATAGTTCTTCTGAATGGTTTTTATCCCACAATAAACGGAAAGCTTCGGCAGTTGCCTGAGGGAATATGGATCGGAAGTCTGAATGAAGCTTCAAAGAAATTCGGCGACAAGATTGAAAAACACTATAATAAATACGCAAATGACGACTCTGATGGTCTTATTGCCCTTAATACGGCGCTTGCATCGGACGGAGTTTTTATCTTTATACCTGAAGGTTCCGTACTGAAAAAGCCAATCCAGATTGTTAACCTTGTTCAATCCGGGGAAGATATTTTTAATCAGCACCGAAACCTTATAATTGTTGAAAAGAATGCTGAAGTTTCACTAATAATTTGCGATCATACACTATCACCGCAAAAATTCCTTACGAATGCAGTAACTGAAATTTATGTAGGAGAAAACGCACATTTTGATATTATCAGAGTACAGAATGAACATAATAACGCCGGTAAGATTACTCATACCTTTATTCACCAGGAGAGAAACAGCCATGCATCATCAAATAATATAACCCTCCACGGAGGACTAACCCGCAACAGTACCTATCATTACCTGGGAGGTGAAGGAGCTGAAAGTTTTTCCTTTGGTTTGTACCTTGCCGACAGAATTCAGCATGTAGATAATTTTGTTAATGTCGATCACGCATTTCCTAATTGCACCAGTAACCAGTTATTTAAGGGAGTTCTGGACGACAAGTCAACCGGAGTATTCAATGGTCGTATTTTTGTAAGACCGGATGCACAGGGGACCCTGGCTTATCAGAAAAATAATAATATCCTGCTGACCGATGATGCAAAAATGGACTCCAAGCCCCAGCTTGAAATTTATGCCGATGATGTAAAATGCAGTCATGGAGCAACTGTCGGGCAGCTTGATGAGGAAGCTCTTTTTTATCTTCAGTCGAGAGGGATCGGCAAACATGAAGCAAGACTTATGCTCATGTTTGGCTTTGCTCATGAAGTGATTCAGAATATAAAAATTGACCCCCTTCGCGAAAGGATGGATAACCTGGTAATGCAGCGTCTTAAGGGAGAACTTTCCCGTTGTGCCAGTTGCCTGGTTAAATGCGGATAAGCAGTATATATTAGTGAAAGATTTATCCGAAATAAGAACTGATTTCCCATCTGCTGGGTCAGAATGGTTTATGGTAAACCACTGGTTTATTTTGACAACGGAGCTACAACACAGAAACCTCTTTGTGTTCTTGATGCCGTAAGGAGAAATATATACAAGCTATAATGGTAATATCCACCGGGGTGTTCATGCTTGAGTGACTATGTCCTCCGAAGCGTATGAGAATTCCAGGGAGAAAGTAAGGTCGTTTATTAATGCTTCAGCAAGGGAGGAGATTATTTTTACTTCCGGCACTACAGGGTCAATTAATGCGATTGCATTTTCATTCGGTGAGAAATATATAAAACCCGGTGATGAAATAATTGTCAGTTACCTTGAGCATCATGCAAATATTGTTCCATGGCAGATGATGTGTGAAAGAAAAGAAGCTGTATTAAAAGTCATTCCTATTAATGATGAGGGCGAGATTATTCTTGAAGAGTATCTGAAGCTTCTTTCAAAAAAAACTAAAATGGTTGCGGTTGCACATGTCTCGAATGCTCTTGGAACAATACTTCCTGTAAAAGAAATTATAAATGCTGCACATGACCATGGTATACCTGTTCTCATTGACGGGGCACAGGGTATTCAACATGGGATTACTGATGTTACTGCTCTTGATTGTGATTTCTATGCTTTTTCAGGCCATAAAATTTATGGACCCACAGGTATAGGGGTATTATACGGAAAAGAAAAGTGGCTTTCAGAGTTGCCACCCTATCAGGGAGGAGGAGATATGGTGGATAAAGTGACATTTGAAAAGACAACATATAATCAGTTGCCATTCAAATTTGAAGCGGGAACAATGAACTATGCCGGCGCCATTGGTCTTGGTAAGGCATTGGATTATATTATTTCTATCGGCAGAAAAGATATTGAAAACAGGGAAAAAATGCTGCTTGATTATGCAACGGAAAGATTATCAGCTATTAAGGAGTTAAAGATTTATGGAACATCAATCCATAAGATTTCAACTTTATCTTTTCTTTTGAATGGAATTCACCAGTACGATACCGGGACCATCCTTGACAAACTGGGAATTGCCGTCAGGACAGGTACTCACTGTGCGCAACCTGTTTTGGAACATTTTGGTATTGAGGGTACTGTCAGGGCTTCTTTGTGTTTTTATAACACAAGGGAGGAGATCGATAGTCTTGCAGAAGGTATTGAAAGAGTAAAAAAAATGTTTTTGTAGTTAAAGAAATGACAATAAACGAAGTACAGGATGAGGTCATTGAGGAGTTCTCTATGTTTGAGGACTGGATGGATAAATATAATCTACTTATAGATATCGGGAAAAATTTACCGGTTATTGAACCCAGGTTCAAAATTAGAGATTTTCTGATAGAGGGATGCCAGTCTAAAGTATGGCTTCATCCCAGTTTTGACGGGAGTAAAATATCTTTACAGCTGATAGTGATGCAATTATAACAAGAGGTATTGTTGCCCTTCTTATTAAGGTCCTTACGGATCGAACACCGGAAGAGATAATTTCTGCTGAACTATATTTTATAGATAAAATAGGGCTAAGACAAAACCTTTCTCCGACACGTTCGAACGGATTACTCTCAATGGTCAGGCAAATGAAGCTTTATGCCATGGCTTATGATGTAAAAAGTAAAAACTAAAAATAAGAAAGGAAATCGTTATGGATGCATCTGAACAATTGGAAATTGAAACCAGAATTGCAGGAGTACTTAAAAGTATTTATGATCCGGAAATTCCCGTGAATATTTATGATCTCGGACTCATATATAATATTAATATCGATGATGAACATGTTGTTCATATTACAATGACTCTTACCGCCCCTAACTGTCCTATGGCAGACGAGCTCCTTGAGGAGGTGATGTATAAGGTAGGAGGTACAAAAGGGGTTAAGGAATGTGATCTTAAACTGACCTTCAGCCCTCCATGGGATAAGAGCATGCTGAGCGAAGAGGCAAAACTGGAACTGGGTTTTTTGTAAAACTATTTTTCCATGGTCTCAGCAAGAGAAAAGGAACTTACAAAACTGATCAGGGAACAAGCATTCGAAGTTGGCTTTGATCTTTTTGGTATTGCTCCCTGGAGAAATCTTAAAGAACATATAACTGTCTTAAAAAACTGGGTTTCATCAGGTATGAACGGGGATATGGTTTATCTTGGGCGTGATCCGGAAAAACGTACAGATCCCTCTCACCTGATGCCCGGGGCAAGGTCGGTAATAGTTACAGGTTTGAATTATTACGCAAGAAAAAAGCCGGAGGAAAATGGCCTTCCGGTTATTTCAAGATATGCCTATGGGGCAGATTATCATGATGTTATTATAGGAAGGCTAAATCATATTCTGAATTTCATAAAAAGTAATGAACCGCAGGTTTACGGGAAGGCTTTTGTTGATAGTGCACCAATTCTTGAAAAAGCCTGGGCAAGAGAAGCAGGTCTGGGATGGCCCGGCCGCCATTCAATAATAATAAACGGGGAGATTGGTTCATTCTTTTTTATCGGGGTCCTGCTGGTCAATATAGCACTGGATTATGATAAACCTTTTACCGGCGATTATTGCGGAGAATGCAGGTTATGTATTGAATCATGCCCCACAAGCGCAATAAATGAAAACCGCACAATAGATGCCCGCCGGTGTATCTCTTATCTTACTGTTGAACACAGGGGAGATCTGCCAGATGGTCTTGCAGCTAAATTCGAAGGAAGAGTATTCGGATGTGATAAATGTCAGGAAGTTTGTCCATGGAATAAAAATGCAAAATATCATAGTACCCCTGAGTTTGAACTTTCGGCTGAAGTTGAACAGATGACTGTCGGAGATTGGAAAAACCTTTCCAGGGAAGACTTCACAAGAATTTTTAAAAAATCTGCAATAAAGAGAAGAACGTATAACATTTTTATGCAAAATGTAACAAATGTTACAAAATTCTAAAACTTATTTTTTGTTATTTGTCGCCGATAACTGTAACGACAATCTCTCTGTGGTCACGCGGCCCGTCAAATTCACAAAAGAAAATATTCTGCCATCTCGAGAGCCCCGGCTTCCCCCCGATAACTGGTATTGTTTCTGATGCTCCCACGAGTCCGGCTTTAAGATGCGAATCTCCGTTGTCATCCTGCCTGTCATGCTCCCATATACCGGAAGGGATTAGCCGGGTTAATAATGTTACCACATCATTCTGTACCGACTGATCCCAGTTTTCCTGGATCATTATGGCTGCAGTTGATCCCCTGGCATATACCGAGGCTATACCTGTCTGAACTTTGCTTTCATCTATTATTCCAGCAACTTCGGATGTAATATCATACAGTCCGTTTCGCTTGTCTGTTGAAAGTTTAATAATACTCTGCATATCTGTACTTTTTTTGTTACAGTTATAAAATTACATTTTTAATGGGTAAATAGTTCCTTGTTTCAAACCGGGTGGAATCAAATTCAGGTATCTGCTGTAAAAAAGGAAGTATTGAGGCTTGGTGCCACCCTTTTCCGTATTATAATAATTCCATGTGTGATTTTAGGGATAGAAAAAGAGGGCGAATCCAAATCCGCCCTCTAAAACCCAATAAACAACCTAACTAAATCAAGATATTTGACAAACTATCTGAAAACTAAAACTATCTTGCGTAATCCCTTAACTTAAGCATCAGCTTCTGACGTGTGAAAAAGATCCTGCTTTTCACAGTTCCGATCTTTAATCCTAGTTCATCAGCTATCTCTTTATATTTGTAGCCTTCAATATGCATTCTGAAAGGAATTTTGAAGTCATTTTCAAGCGAATCTATTGCTTTTTCTATTTCACCTTCTGAATAAATTGACTCGGGGGAAACAAAACCTTTGTCGTGGGGTTGATTTAAATAATATAGATCCTGCGTTCCGTCAATGATTGTATTTTCCTTTATATTGCGTCTGTAGTTATTAATAAATGTATTTTTCATTATTGTAAATACCCAGGCCTTAAGATTTGTATAATCAACAAATTTATCCTTGTAAGTGATTGCTTTAAGGTAGGTATCCTGAACAAGATCAAGAGCGGTATCACGATCAGAAGTGAGGCTCAAGGCAAATCTGTGCATGTTGCTCCTCATTTCAATAAGGCTTGTATTAAATTCGTAAGAGGTCATAGTTCTATCTTTTAATATTGTTCATACAAAAATATACAAGCAAAAAAAGATATGCAAATCTTAATATCTTAAATTCCTTAAAATATGCTGTCTTTCTAAATAGCAATAAGTTATAATGATTTGATAATAAGAAAGAAATTCATTAATGTTATAAGTTTTATAAAAATAATGAGTGTAAAATATCAGTTTGCTGGCCGCTGTGAAGTTTTCACGGGAATGATATTAATTATTGGGCCGGCTTTTGTATTTTTAAAAAAAAATTGAGTACCATCGCTGCCAATGTAAGGGATTATTTATGCATGGTTCCTGAGGCGCATATAAGAAAAAAGTAATGGACTATAATATTAAGCTGAGTAATGGTCAGGTTCTTAAGGGCCTGATTAAGAGTCCCGGCAAAGAATTACGGGCTATAGTAATACTTGTTCATGGACATGGGGAACATATTCTTCGATACGGTCATTGGGCCGATCTGTTCATCAGCAGGAATATTGCCTTTACAGGGGTAGATCTTCCCGGCCACGGACGGACAGAGGGAAAACGGGGACATATTAAGAAGTACTCACTTCTTTTTGAAATGATAGGGATTCTGATCAGTGAATCGAAAAAGACCTTCCCCGGAATACCGGTTTTTCTTTATGGTCATAGTCTTGGAGGAGCAATCGTCCTTGATTACCTGTTAGAAATTAACCCTGGAATAAAAGGTGCCATTGTTACATCCCCGGCGCTTCGTCTGGCGTTTGAGCCTGATAAGATAAAAGTAAAAGTTGCCTCCATAATGAAATACATATTACCGGGTTTCATTCAGTCATACCAACTGCAGGCAGATTTTCTATCACATGACAGGGAGGTTGTAGAAAATTACAGGAATGACCCGTTGGTTCATGGAAAAATTTCAGTCAACTTTTTCAATGGTTTCATGAACTCGGCAAAATATTCTCTCTCTTTTGCTTCGGATTTAAAAACACCTCTTTTGCTTATTCATGGGAGCGATGATAAGATCTGTTCCCCTTCAGGGAGCATTGAGTTTGCTGAAAAAGCAGGATTGGCAGAATTAAAGATATGGGAGGGGGGTTTTCATGAATTGCATAACGAGCCATTTAAGGAAGAGGTGTTTGAATTTATAATGGAATGGATAAATGACAGGATAAGAAAATGAATCAGATTCTTATTATAAATGGAATTCAGAACGACCTTCAGTATTGATATCTCAACTGTAAAGATTACTTATAGTAACCCGGTAATGTTTATCGGTTCCTGTTTTGCTGCCACAATAGGGAAGCAACTGGAGATTGGCCGCATGCCGGTAATGATCAATCCTGCAGGTACTGTATATAATCCTGTCTCAATAAGCGGCATTATTGAAATGATCATCAGCAATAAAGTATTTACATATGATGACTTATACAATTATAATGGTACTTATCTGAGTTTTTTTCACAATACTGAGTTTTCATCACAGGATCCCGAAATTGCCCTTGAAAAGATAAATAATATGTCAGGGGATGCTCATAAATTTCTTGCTTCAGCTGAATTTCTTTTTATAACATTTGGAACGGCCAGAGTATACCGTTTACGTCGCAACGGTATGATAGTATCCAACTGCCATAAATTACCTTCTGACATTTTTTCCCCTGAGTTGCTCACTGTTAATGAAATAGTCTTGTTATGGTCTGAACTTCTTCATAGACTACATTACCTTTATCCAAAGCTTAAAATAGTATTAACCATAAGTCCTGTCAGGCACTGGAAAGATGGGGCCCATGGTAACCAGGTCAGTAAATCGGTACTCCTGCTTGCTGTGGAAGAGTTACTGAAGCATAGCACCTCACCCGGGTATTTTCCTGCATATGAGCTGGTTATGGATGATCTGCGGGATTACAGGTTTTATGATAATGACATGCTTCATCCGTCATCAGAGGCCATAAAATATATATGGGATGCATTTGTCTCAACTTATATTGAGAGTAATACATTTGAAATATGGAAAGAAGTAGTTAAAATAACGAATGCTACAGAGCATCGTCTGTTAACTGATTCACAGCCAGGAGTTAAAAAGTTTGCGGAGAAAATGCTGGAAATCATCGAAACGGTTTCGCGTAAGATTCCTTCGATTGATCTGACCCGGGAAAAAAAATATTTTCTGGCTATGCTTAAATAACCTGACAGGTTATCCTGAATATTCATTTACAGATTATTATTTAAATGATAATATTGTTACAACCGGGTTTTGACATTTGGACACATTATTTATTTTGTAATGAACCGGATAAAGGAAACATAATTAAAACAGAACTGAGATGCAATTTAAATTAAAACCACGGGAGTTTATAGGATCAGTAGCAGGTATTGCCTCTTTATTATTGACACTTCCTTCATGCAATAATGAAACGGAAAAACAACATCCCAATATTATTCTGTTTCTTGCTGATGATCTTGGTTACGGGGATCTATCATGCTACAATCGGGATGGGTTAAAAACTCCTGCAGTTGATGAGATCGTCAGGCAGGGTGTCCGTTTTACCTCATGCTATTCAAATGGCCCAGAGAGTTCTCCGACCAGGGCAGCCCTGTTAACCGGAAGATACCAGCAAAGGGTTGAGGGTCTTGAATGTGCTATTGGAATTGGAAACGTTGGCCGCTATGACGATGCTATACGACTGGCCAGTGAGCATAATCTTGGGTTGCCGGTAAGTGAAATGTCAATTGCACAATTGCTGAAAGCAGCCGGTTATAATACCGCTTTGTGCGGTAAATGGCATCTTGGTTATGAAAGAAAATTTCATCCTGATTTACACGGATTCGATTATTCATTTTACTCGCTTGGGGGTGAAATGGATTATTTTCATCACAGGGAGAGATTAAACAATTCATTACAGGTTCTTTATCAAAACGGGGAGCCTGTCAGTAAAAATGGATATTTTACAGATCTGATAGGGGAAGAGTCTATCAGATTTATTGATGCACAGAACAGGAGGAAACCATTCTTTCTTTATGTCCCCTTTACTGCACCTCATGCACCTTTTCAGGGTCCTGGAGATTATCTTTCAGAAATATTACCAGATGATTCGCCTTTGTGGAATCAGAGTCTTGGCCCAAAAACTGTCTACCAGGCAATGATCATTCAAATGGATAAAACAATAGATAAAATATTAAAAAAGCTGGAAGAAAAAGGGATGTCGGAAAATACTCTTGTTATATTTATGAGCGATAACGGAGGTGCCAGAACAGGTGATAACAGGCCCCTGAAAGGGTATAAGGGGAATCTGTTTGAGGGAGGCATACGTGTACCCTGTGCAGTTAAATGGCCCGGTAAGATTCCTGCCGGTAAAATATCGGAACAGCCTTGCATGACGTTTGATTTTTCTGTATCCATTGTACGGATAGCAGGTGCATGGGTGCTTGGAAACAGGTCTTTCGACGGGATTGATATTTTAAAACGTATTGAAGAAAACAGTCCAGTTCTAAACCGGACTCTTTACTGGAGAGCCAGAAGGGGTTCCCAGACAAAGAAAGCCGTACGAAATGGAAATATGAAGTATATTTGGCTGATTGATAATGGGAAAGTTAATGAGTATCTTTTCGATCTTGAAAAAGATTTAGGTGAAAATACAAATCTCCTGAATTCCCTGCCAAATGATGTAGAAAAGCTCAAGACTATGCTGGAGGGATGGGAAAGAGATGTGGAACCTCCCGGCAGGAGCTTAACAGAGTAAGGAAAACTTTCTTACAATGCTTAAATAACCTGAGGTTATACTGAATATACTTTTACAGATTATTTTAGTTACGCTAATACGATTACCTGATTTTTCCGATACATTTTATAAAGTCAGCCGGATCTTTAGCCATCATTAACCTGTCATTGGCTTTTTTTTCAGGTTCTTCAGGTGAATCGGTAAGGATGATTTTTTTTATCATCAGTGACTTTCCTATGCTGTTGAAATAGTCGATTTTCTTTTTAGCAAAATCAAAAGAGCTTGAATTGACAACAAGATAGTCGAAAGGTTTAATCTTATGGATTTCAATAACTTCTGAGGCAGGAAGAACACCCCCGGTAAAAATCACATCATAGCCGCGGCTCTTAAGAACATATTTATAAAACAGGAAGTTATTATCGGTGAGTGTATCAGATGTGTTTATCATAGCAAAAGACGATTTGTTTTTATTGGAAGCTGGCTTAAGCAGACTATCCTCAATAATGATTAATTGCCTTATGGTGTACCTGACAAATTGTTCCTGGGCTCTTGAAAGGCTACCGGTCTGCCATAAAATCCTTGTTTTATTGAGCAATGGATAAAAATACCTGATATATGCTTCTTCAAGTCCTCTCTGTTGTGAAAATTTGGAAAGAGAATCTTTAAACAATTCCTCGTTGAATCTGATTGCAGACATAAGTATTTTTCCAGGCTGAAAGTCATTTTCCGGATCATCATTTTTGCTGCTGACTGCCATTACTTGCTGTGTAAGCTCATCATCATTCAGCCTGGCGATCTTGGATATTTTTAATCCGTTTCTGTTAAGATACGCAACGTTCAGTATCTTTTTTAATTCAGGTTCGCTGTATGTCCTTATATTTGAGTCAGTTCTGTCTGGTTCAAGAATCCGGTATCTCTTCTCCCAGATCCTGATAGTATGGGCTTTGATCCCTGAGAAATTCTCTAGGTCCTTAATAGAAAAAATGTTAACTCCTTCTTCCATGGCTTATTTTCAATAATAATTATTTAGACTGATACTTATTATTGCTCATTGTAATAAACAATCATTTAATATGATTGTTTGTCAAACAATTAATAAAAATTAAAATATTTAGTTTTTAGCTGCGAAAAGCATCCCGAAAATAACCGGGAATCAGGGTTTGATTATTTTGCCTAACCAGTTTCTTCGATCATGATTTTCTTAACAACCCTTCTCCCGTCACTGAAAACAATTGTGACAAGGTACATTCCCCTTTTTTGTTTATTGAGTAAAAGTATCTCTGCAACGGGTTGGGGATTTTTATACTGAGCCCTGAAAATATCCTGACCAATAATATTTGTGATCTTTACGGATGATATATCTGTACTGCATTTTATGGTAAAACTTCTCTCCCTGACAGGAACGGGATAAATACTTATTTTAATATCTGAGGCATCTCTTAAAATTTCATTCCGTGGCCCTGCAGGTAACACACCGGTATTGCCCTTCTGTGCGTGAACGGAAAGTGTAAAAATCATTAGGAGATAAAAGAGTAAACTCTTTTTCATAAATGCTTTTTAATATGCCCAATTAAAATTAATGTAAAGTTACTAATTTATTTTTTAATACCAGCCAAATATGATTGCGCTGCTTCAATATCTCCGGGGGTATCGATACTGATGCTTTCCCACTCAGTAACAGAAGTGCGTATCTTATACCCGTTTTCCACCCATCTGTTTTGTTCCAGCGACTCAGCTTTTTCAAGTGGACTCTCCGGCAGCTTTGTTATCTTTTTAAGTGTTTCTGTACGATAGGCATAAAGCCCTATATGTTTAAAATAAGTATACTTATTTGACCATTCTGACGCTTCTACATCTCTTATAAACGGAATAGCCGTTCTGCTGAAATAGATTGCATTGCTATCTGAGTCCAGAATTACTTTTGGCTGGTTAGGGTTAAAGATGTCTTCTCCCTTTTTTGTTCTTCTTACCAGTGTCGCAATTTCAACACTTTTATCTTTAAAGCATGAAACAAGGAGGTTAAGCTGTTCGGGTCTTATAAACGGTTCGTCACCCTGTATGTTTATCACTACATCAATAATATCACCGGTTTCCCTGATTACTTTATCAACTGCTTCAGCGCAACGATCGGTACCACTATTATGTTCTGACGATGTTAAGACAGCTTTGCCTCCGAATTTTAAAACAGTTTTCAAAATTCTCTCATCATCGGTAGCAATATAAACACGGTCGAAAGATTTTCCAGCCTGTTCCCATACTCTTTGTATCATTGTCTTATCCCCGATCATAGCAAGAGGCTTTCCGGGGAAGCGTTTTGAAGCATAACGTGCAGGTATTATGCCTGCAAAATGGTATCCTGCGAATTGTTCCATTTTGCAAACTTACGAAAAATGCATTTTCCAATGTTTTAAAAAAATCTTAAATTCGCAGCATTGTTAAACAGGTTATGAAAGATTTGCAAAGTATTAAACAACGGTTTGGTATAATTGGTAATTATGGAGGACTTAACCGGGCACTTGATATTGCTGTCCAGGTTGCTCCTACTGATCTTTCAGTACTTATTACGGGGGAAAGTGGTACGGGTAAGGAGGTTTTTCCTCAGGTAATTCATAATTACAGTACCAGGAAACATGGACAGTATATCGCAGTTAACTGCGGGGCAATACCGGAAGGAACCATTGATTCTGAGTTGTTCGGGCATGAAAAAGGCTCCTTTACAGGTGCTACAGAAAGCAGAAAGGGTTATTTTGAAGTGGCGGATGGAGGTACGATTTTTCTTGATGAAGTTGCCGAACTTCCATTATCGACCCAAGTTCGCCTGCTGAGGGTTCTTGAAACAGGCGAATATATAGGTGTTGGGTTCATCAAAGTCACAAAAAACGAATGTGAGAGTTATTGCAGCCAGCAATGTTGATGTGCCAGAGGGCAATCGATAATGGTAAATTCAGGGAGGATCTCTTCTACAGGCTTAATACTGTTCCTATAAGAATTCCTGGTTAAAAGAAAGAGGGGAAGATATCTTTCTGCTTTTTCGGAAATTTGCTGTCGATTTTGCTGAAAAATACAGGATGCCTGCAATAAGGCTTGATCCTGAAGCAAAAGATCTTCTGCTCAAATTATTCATGGCCGGGAAATGTCAGACAACTGAAAAATATTACAGAACAGATATCTATAATTGAAAAGGAAAGAGAGATAAATTCAATAGACATCTGAAAAGCTATCTTCCTGATTATGATAGAATAAAACTGCCGGCAATTATTAAAAAAGGAAGAAGAAAAATCCTTTTCCTCTGAAAGAGAGATCCTTTACAAGATCCTGTTTGATATGAAAAGTGATATGAATGATCTTAAAAAACTTGTATTTGAACTTATCAGAAAAGGTGAACATTGATGACACTTTTCAGGACGTCAAATTCAAGGGTTATTAAAAATCTATTCAGGGAAAGCTATCCGGAGGAAAACGATTTGGATTCGATGCTGATAAGACCATCTGTTGATTTTTCATCACATCAGCCGGGAAATAATATCCAGGATACTGAAGAAGTAATTGAGGAATCACTTTCTCTTTCGGATAAAGAGATGGAAATGATAAAAAAAGCATCTTGAAAAATATAATGGGAAAAGGAAGATGGCAGCCAATGAACTTGGTATCTCTGAAAGAACGCTTTACAGGAAAATTAAAGAGTATGGAATCGAATGTAAGAGGAACTTCCTTTGGGTTCCGGGTAAGATAACCGTTCTGTTGTTTATCTTGGGATTAAGTATGGTAGGCGGTTGCAAGGTGAATTATTCATTTTCCGGAGCTAGTATTTCACCTTTAGTTAAAACCATAAGCATTCAGTATTTTCAAAACAGGGCAAGCCTGGTTCAACCGGGTCTTAGTCAGTACATTACAGATGCTCTCATTGATAAGTGCAAAGCACAGACGAGTCTGAAATTTACTAAATGATATTGGTGATGTAAATTTTGAAGGAGAGATCACTGATTATAATACCCGGCCCCTGACTGTTGCTGCTGATGCCCAGGCAGCAATGAACAGGTTTACAATTTCGGTTAAGGTTAAATTTACAAATGCTATTGACCCTGATCTTGAGTTTTGATCAGTCATTTTCCAGGTACGAAGACTATGACAGTAACCTGGATCTCAGTCAGGTTGAAAAGGAGTCTGTCCGATAAAATCATTGAACTGTTAATTGAAGATATTTTTAATCAAAGCTTTTGCCAACTGGTAAAATATAATGAACAGCACTGATTTTCTGAGCATTCTGAAAAATCTCAATCCTCTTAGCCACCGAATGATTGGGGAGATTTATGAACTGATTGAAATATTTCCATATTTTCAAAGTGCACATATGTTATTACTTAAAGGACTTCATGATGTTGCTGATGTGAAATTCGGAAATCAGCTAAAAAGTTCTGCAATACATATTGCTGACCGTGAAGTTCTTTATTACTTTCTAAAAACGCAGCCTGATGTTAAAATTGAATCCGGATCTGAAATTCCGGATACGGCAATGGCTGATGAAGACTTTTCAGACAATCAGCAAACAGTTATTGAATCGGCTAAAAACAGTGACGATTTAATAAATGAATTGGAGAAGAATTCTGACATTGGTATGCCAGACGATCAATTTGACTTACATTCTTCCGGCCATTCAATTTTAGTCCAAACTGAGTCGGATAATGATGAACCGGGAGCTATTACATTAATAATTGATGAAGAACCGGAGCCAGCAGAAGAAAATGTTGTATATATTGACCCGGGGTTTGCTATTCCTGAACGGCCTGATCTTCTTGAAATTGAAACAGAAGAAACAAATATTGAAAATTCCGGACCTTTTTTGGTGACAAAGGAGAATGCTGACATTAGAGAGCCAGACAAAGATAACATTCAGGCTGATCTGATCGATAAATTCATTTCAGCCAATCCACGAATTGAACCCAATAAAGAAAAATCGTATAAGGTGGTGGAAGACATTTCAAAACCTTTTATCGAGGAGAAGGGAGGATTTGTAACAGAGACTCTTGCTAAAATATATATCAGTCAGGGTTATTACTCCAAGGCGATAGATATTTATGAAAAATTATGTTTGAAATTTCCGGAAAAAAGCAGTTACTTTGCATCGCAAATTGAAAAGGTTAATGAGTTATATAAATAAGTGATCAGATGGGAATTTATATTTTTGTTTCAATATTAGTATTAGTAGCATGTTTTTTTCAGATTCTGATTGTCCTTGTTCAGAACTCCAAGGGAGGAGGACTGGCAGCTAACTTTACATCAGCAGGACAGACTATGGGCATCCGTAAAACTGCTGATTTTCTTGAAAAATCAACATGGACACTTGCCGCGGCGATTATAATTCTTTGTATAGTAGCGACAGCTACCATACCACGGGGTTCACAAGCTGGCCGTTCCAGGATAGAAAACCAGATCCAGAATGCTGTTGACCCGAATGCGATACCAACACTTCCTACTGCAGTGCCTCCAAATTCACCAGAACCATCTGAACAGGATCAACCCCAGAAATAAATAAGGGTTGTGAAAAATATATCAAAGTGTCAGTTTGTCATATACTGACACTTTTTTCATGTTTAATAATATGCTGTAATAAAGACAGTTTACTGATTTGAAAAATTTTCATAATTAGAGATGACAGAAGAATCAATGCTAAAATGTCCTTTAAAATCATAAAAATGTCATTTTTTTCTGTTTGGCATAAATTATGCTTAAGAAATGAAGTCGATAAAATGATGTTTAACTTTAAAACTAGAGAAAATGGCACAATTAAAAGGTAAAATTTTAGCAGGTAAGGTTCTTGTTAAACCTAAGAAGCTGAAGATAAAACTGCAAGTGGAATAATTATTCCGGATTCTGCAAAGGAAAAACCTCGGCAGGGAAAAGTGATTCTTGTTGGAGCAGCAAAAAAGGATGAAGATATGGAAGTAAAAAAGGGGGATGACTGTTCTTTATGGGAAATACTGCTGGTCAGGAGCTTACCATTGATGGGGAGGAGTATCCTGCTTATTTCACAATCAGATATTCTTTTCATTGCTTAATTTATAAACCTATTAAAATCATAAATATTATGGCAAAAGAGATTAAATTCAATATCGATGCACGTGCGCTTCTTAAGGAAGGTGTAGATGAGTTAGCTGATGCAGTAAAAGTAACTCTTGGACCTAAAGGTCGTCATGTTGTCCTGGAAAAAAAATATGGTGCTCCTCAGGTAACTAAGGATGGAGTTACAGTTGCTAAAGATATCGAATTGTCAGATCCCTACAAAAATATGGGTGCTCAGATGGTTAAAGAGGTTGCTTCCAAAACCGGGGATATCGCTGGTGATGGTACAACTACCGCAACTGTACTGGCTCAGTCATTAATCAATGTAGGACTTAAAAATATAACTGCAGGTGCAAATCCCATGGACATAAAAAGAGGAATTGACAAAGCAGTTGAAAAAGTTGTTAAACACATTGCTTCACAGGCAAAGGTAATTGGTGATGATCTGAAGAAAATCGAACAGGTAGCAAGAATTTCTGCAAATGATGACGAAGAGATCGGGAAGCTTATTGCTGAAGCTATGAGTAAAGTTCATAAAGAGGGTGTAATTACAGTTGAGGAGTCAAAAGGTACAACCACTTCTGTTGAAATTGTGGAAGGTATGCAGTTCGACCGCGGTTATATTTCAGCCTATTTTGTAACGGATGCTGAAAAAATGGAAGCAGAACTGGAAAACCCTTACATTCTGATCTATGATAAGAAAGTATCTACCATGAAAGATTTGCTACCTGTTCTTGAATCAACTGCCCAGACAGGACGTCCTCTTTTGATAATCTCTGAAGATGTTGAAGGAGAAGCTCTTGCAACTCTTGTTGTAAACCGTCTCCGTGGATCGCTGAAGGTGTGTGCAGTTAAAGCACCAGGATTTGGAGACAGAAGAAAGGAGATGCTCGAAGACATTGCTATCCTTACAGGTGGTACTGTTATTTCAGAAGAGAAAGGACTTAAGCTTGAACATGCAACGCTTGATATGCTGGGTACTTCGGAAAAGGTTTCTATAAACAAGGAAAATACGACAATTGTTAACGGTGCAGGTGACAAGGAGATGATCAAAGCCCGCGTGGCTCAGATTAAACAGCAGATGACAACAACAACTTCTGATTATGATAAAGAAAAACTACAGGAACGTCTTGCCAAATTGGCAGGTGGAGTTGCAGTTCTTTATATAGGTGCTGCTTCTGAGGTTGAAATGAAAGAAAAAAAAGATCGCGTTGATGATTCACTTCATGCAACCCGTGCTGCAATCGAAGAAGGCATTGTTCCTGGCGGAGGTGTTGCTTATATCCGTGCTATTGCTTCACTTGAAGAACTAAAAGGCGATAACGAAGACCAGACTACCGGAATAGAGATAGTTAAACGTGCTATTGAGGAACCATTGCGTCAGATAGCTATTAATTCCGGAAAAGAGGGTGCCGTTGTTGTACAGAATGTTAAAACAGGTAAAGGAGATTATGGTTACAACGCACAAACTGATGTATATGAAAAACTATTCGTTTCAGGCGTTATTGACCCTGCTAAAGTGACACGTGTGGCACTTGAGAATGCAGCTTCTGTAGCCGGTATGTTCCTTACAACTGAAGCAGTTATAGTTGATGAAAAAGAAGAACGTCCTGCTATGCCTCCTCAGGGAATGGGTGGTGGCATGCCAGGCATGATGTAAGATAAAGATTTGACCCCTGCTCCCTAAAGGGGGTTTAATCGATGATATACTAAGAATTCAGAGCCGGGTCTATGATCTGGCTTTGTTTTTTTAAGTAATGCTACCTGTTCCATGAGGCACCTGTTTACAGTTTCTTTAAGGTCCCCTTTAAGGGATTTAGGGGCCAATACTGATATTTTTATATATTTGCACCAGATTAAAAGCTAGATTGTTTAATGGACAATATCCGGAATTTCTGCATTATCGCTCATATTGACCATGGTAAAAGCACCCTGGCTGACAGGTTGCTTGAAAAGACCAATACCATAACAGCAAGGGAATATCAGGCCCAGGTGCTTGATGATATGGATCTTGAAAGGGAGAGGGGCATTACTATTAAGAGTCATGCAATTCAGATGGAATATTTTTACCGGAGTAATAAATATTTTCTGAATCTTATTGATACTCCGGGTCATGTCGATTTTTCTTACGAAGTATCACGGTCAATAGCATCATGTGAGGGGGCCCTCCTGGTGATTGATGCAACCCAGGGAATTCAGGCACAAACAATTTCAAACCTTTATATGGCAATTGATCATAACCTTGAGATAATCCCTGTACTTAATAAAATGGATATGGCTAATGCTATGCCGGAAGAGGTTAAGGATCAGATAGTTGACCTTGTGGGATGCAAGCGGGAAGATATTATTGAAGCCAGTGCAAAAACCGGAATGGGGATCGAGAGAATACTTAGCATTATTATTGACAAAATACCTCCTCCTGCAGGCGACCCGGGGGCGCCTTTACAGGCGCTTATTTTCGATTCAATTTTTAATTCATTCAGAGGGATAATTGCCTATTTTAAGATTATTAACGGGACAATTCAGAAAGGTGACCGTGTAAAATTTGTAAGTACAGATCATGAATATAACGCTGAAGAGATAGGAGTACTCAAATTAAAACAGTCCCCACGCGACAAATTAAGTGTCGGTGATGTAGGTTATATTATTTCAGGCATTAAATCATCTGCCGAGGTAAAAGTAGGAGATACCATTACCAGAGTAAAAAATCCATGTGAAAAAGCCATTGCCGGATTCGAAGATGTAAAACCAATGGTTTTTGCAGGAATATATCCTGTTGATGCAGATGAGTATGAAGATTTGAGAAATTCAATTGAAAAACTTCAGTTGAATGATGCCTCTCTTACTTTTATTCCTGAATCATCAGCGGCACTTGGATTCGGATTCAGATGCGGGTTCCTTGGATTGCTTCATATGGAGATAATACAGGAACGGCTCGACAGGGAATTCAACATGGATGTTATAACAACCGTCCCTAATGTGTCTTTTAAGGTATATACGACAAAGGGAGAGGAAATTGATGTTCATAATCCATCAGGATTACCACAGGTTACGTTTATCGATCATATTGAAGAACCATATATTGTTGCCCAGGTTATTACCTTATCTGAATATGTCGGGTCAATAATGAATCTTTGTATTGATAAAAGGGGTGTATTGAAAAATCAGGTCTATCTTACAAGAGACAGGGTTGAATTAACATTTGAGATGCCTCTTTCTGAAATTGTATTTGATTTTTATGATAAACTAAAGAGTATTTCAAAAGGCTATGCTTCATTTGATTACTATTATACAACATATCAGAAAGCAGATCTGGTAAGACTGGATATCCTGCTTAACGGAGAAATGGTTGATGCACTTTCAACCCTAATATATAAAGGACACGCTTCTGATTTTGGCAGGCGGATGTGTGTTAAGCTGAAGGAGCTGATTCCCCGTCAGCAATTTGATATTGCAATCCAGGCAGCTATTGGTGCAAAAATCATTTCGCGGGAGACAGTTAAAGCTGTCAGAAAAGATGTCACTGCCAAATGCTACGGAGGAGACATTACAAGGAAGCGGAAACTTCTTGAAAAGCAAAAGAAGGGGAAAAAACGTATGCGTCAGGTAGGTAATGTTGAAGTTCCGCAGCAGGCTTTCCTTGCTGTTTTGAAACTTGACTGACCCGAACTGAAGAGAAGTGTTCTGTTTTTGTCCGGTAATAACTTAAATAAGGTATAGCAAATTTGCTTCAGGTTATCAGTTTGTAGCCCCTGCCATGAACATTAAGAATTTTTACCTCAGGATCCTTTTTCAGGTATTTTCTTAATCTTGTGATATATACATCCATGCTTCGGGCGTTAAAATAATTATTGTCTATCCATATTGATCTTAAAGCAAAGTCCCGGTCTAGTATTTCATTCCCCTGCTGGCATAACAGATCAAGTAATTCAGATTCTTTTGTAGTAAGTTTTATTGGCTGATCTTTGAAATAAAGCAGCTGTTTTAGCGGGTAAAACGAATATGCCCCGATTTTGTACGATTCAGCTTTTTTACTCACTGGAACATTTGTAGTTCTTCGCAGTATTGCTTCTATGCGATAAAGAAGTTCTTCCATTGAAAAAGGTTTTGTAATGTAATCGTCAGCTCCTTTAACAAAACCTTCAATAATATCTTCTTCCTGGTTTTTCGCGGTAAGAAAAATTACGGGCACCTCAGGATTAATTTTCCGAATCTCTCCTGCAAGAGTGAGTCCATCCATCTCCGGCATCATAATATCAAGTATGCAGAGGCTGTATGATCTTAATTTAAAAGCTTCAAGAGCCAGCTGCCCATTTATTGCAAGAGTAGTCTCATAATTTTTTGCTGTCAGGTAATTTTTAAGCAACAGACCCAGGTTATTGTCATCTTCAGCAAGAAGGATTCTGTTATTATTCATTTTTATTGTCTGTTTTGAGGTATAAAGAGAGCAAATTTTGTTCCTTTATTTATCTGGCTTTCAACACTAATTGAGCCATTGTGCTCCTCAATGATTTTTTTAACATAACTTAAACCCAATCCAAAACCTTTAACATTATGAACATTTCCGGAGTGTACGCGGTAAAATTTGTCATAAATCCTTTTAAGATTCTCTTTACTGATACCGATTCCTTTGTCTTCAATAACGATAACAATGCCCTTTTTAACATTGCGTGTGGAGATAAATATTTCCGGTTTGCCTTTTGAGTATTTAATGGCATTGTCAATAAGGTTGGAGATTACGTTCGTAAAATGTGCTTCATCAAGCATTGTCAGGGATGATTCAGCTTTATAACTTTTACTTATGAAACCATTTGTGGACTCTAACTGAAGTGAAAAATTCTCAACTGCTTTATCGAGTATCCAATGAATATCCAGTTCAGCTAAATTTAATTTCATTTTCATCTTCTCAAAAATAGCCATCTGAAGCACTTTTTCGACCTGAAATTTTAATCTCATGCTTTCGTCTGAAATAATTTTTGCAAGAGTATCAATATTTTTGTTTTTATCCGGGATAGATTTATCAGCCAGCATTTGTGAAGCAAGGCTTATAGTTGATATGGGAGTTTTAAGTTCATGAGTCATGTTATTGATAAAATCATTTCTTATTTCTGACATCTTTTTTTGCCGGAAGATTACAATAAAAGTTCCTGTGGAAAGAATAAGAATTAAAGAAGCGAACAGTAATGACAAAAATCCAAGTTTTCCTATTTTTTCAAATTTATAATGTTGTTCCTGAAGACAGTATAGGACGATCTGGTTTTGTCGGGGAATAGGGTCATTAGGGAAAAGCTGTATGATAAATTTATTGGTTCCGGGTTTATCGGTAAATCCGGGAGTTTTCCAAATTGTTCCGGATGAACCCGAACGGATTGAAAACTCAAAATCCAGATTTATTCCTACATTATTCAGAGCTGACCTGAGTTGAAGTTTCAACTTTTCCGGATCGACCCTTTCCCTGATGTCCGGAGTATTCCGGAGGATTTTTTCCATTATATTCTCAAGGAATACTATTTTATTACTTACTCTTCCCGATACTCCCGCACTTATAGCCTGATTTGAAGGTTCTGATAATTCATCAACCGGAAATGGGGAGTCATCTTCAGGGGACAGGAATATTTTCTGACCACTGCTTGTAATTGCTATGGGTGCCTCAGGATTGTTAAGACCATACATCTCCAGAAGTTTGGAATTGGGCTGATATCCCTTTAATTTTCTTGAAAGCGGGGAGTTTCGTGGTACAATAGCAGTAACAGAATCCGACAATCCCGGCCCTATTTCTTTAACAATACTGGCAACCAGCTCTTTTTCCTCCAGGTCAAGGACAACCGACTCAAGGGCTTTATTTGCCAGGTAACGGAACTGCTGATCATTTATTCTTATGGCATTTTTGATCCAGTATAACTGAATGAGGATCAATCCTGAAATTGACAGAAAAAAAAATATGGCAAGTAATACTATGTTCTTCCGTTTCATGCTAAAGCAAAAGTACTTTGTTAAATTTTATATTTTCACTCTTTAACTTTCTTTAACAACTGAAGTTGTTTAACCCTATTATTGGTATTATTTGCAGATAGTGAAAAATAAAATATTTTAACATTTCATTAAAGTATTGTTAATATTCAGTTATTTAGGTAAAAATATTTTTTCCTTCCGATAACATGGCTTATATTTGTATAGGAATTGGCACGATATTTGGATATTAAGATTTAGAGGTTTTTTTCATAGGTTAGGTTAGTTTTAGGGTTATCAAAAGTGAGCCGCTCTCCCAGGGCGGCTCTTCTTTTTATTACTTGCGGTTCCCAATAAACATAAGGAGGAATCATTATTTTTTGGTCAGATTTATGGCCCTGTTAATATTCAGATTCCTGGCTTTTGCAGCATAGAAGATATGTTTCCTTATAATACTTGATTTTCTTCTTTCAAGCCAGGTAAGATTTATTACATGTGAAGAGCCATCTTTTAATAAAAGAATTGCTTTCTTCTTTTTGGATGGCATTGTAATCTCTTGTATATCAACCCATATAAACTTAAACCTTCTGGGCCTTATTAATCCGTACCTGTATTCAATCTTATTCTCATCAATCGAAAAGAACAAATCTTTTCTTTTTATAGTTTCAAATGAAGCTATAACAGCAACAATTAAACTTATCCCAAAAGGAGCAATTGAAAGAACAGGGGTGACGGAGGTTTTTCCAAAAACGAGGCTGAGGATCAGTATATATAACCCGCCAATAAAGAATAACCCGCTAAATGCCCATAAAAGGATCTTCCTGCTTTTTGAAGAGTCCTCTTCAGTAAGGTTATAAAATAGGTTTTCCATAATCTAACTGATTAAATACTCTAAATATTTATCTTTTATGGATTTTGAATCAATAGGAAATACCGCGGTTATTGAATCGGCTTTTTTAAGATTTAGTGTTATGCTGTCAATATTGTTTTCAGAATAAGGGTCCTGCACAAGGAAGATATAATCAACATTTTTGAGTTTCTTCAAAAGGAAACTATTTCCTGTCCTGTTTGATATAAGACTTAAACTTATTTCAGAAGCACCGGTTGAATCAGAAAAACGGCTGAATGTCAGTTCATTTCCGTTATCATCATTAATTGTTACCGGAGAAATGTTTCTTAACGATATCCGGAATATTTTATTTAAAGTAAGTGAAAGCTTGTAATCAGGTTCTGAGGATACAATTCCAAACATGGCAACCTCACTGCTCTGGTTCAATTTAAGTTGTATCCGGGTGATTTTTTGAGCGCTTTTCATCTTTTATTTCCCCTAACATATAAAGGTAGGAAAATTATAAAGATACTATGCCATATCTGATGAAATATCTTTGAGCCGTGTCCATGCCTGACTGGAAGCTTCCTGTTCAGCTTCCTTTTTTGATGATCCCTGTCCCATTCCAAACTCTTCATTGTCAATTATAAGAGTTGTTGAGAATACTGATTTTTTCAGATTGAAGTCATAATCTTCATTATAAGTGAAGATGAGATTGTTTTTATGCTTCTGAACCCATTCAAAAACAAGACTTTTATAATCGTTGTCTGTATTGACAATTTCATCAAGATCAAGGTATTTGTTAAAAACTTCTTTTATAAAAAGCTTTTTTGTTTTTTTGAATCCCTTATCCAGAAATATTGCTCCCAATAATGCTTCAAGAGCATCACCATAAAGATTTCTGGTAGGAAAGGAAGAGTTAATATTGCTGACCAGAATTTTATTAATTCCCATCGAAACCGCGAGTTGATTAAGAACATCCCTGTTCACGATCCTGGAGCGTATTTTAGTCATAAAACCTTCACTGGCATACGGAAACATTTCAAAGAGGTAATCAGAAAGAATAGCATCAAGTACAGCATCACCAAGATACTCAAGTCTTTCATTATTTACTTTTTCCCCGGTAACGAGAGTAAATGAAGCTGACCGGTGAATAAATGCAATTTCATATAACCTTAAATTACCGGGACTAAAACCCAATATCTTTTTCAGGCGGAATTCAAATTCCCGGTTATCAAGAATATATGTACCATTAAATCGTTTCCGGAACAGCAACACTAAAAATCAGGTTTTTTGATTACGATAGACGCATTATGACCTCCAAAGCCAAAGGTATTGCTTAGGGCAATATTGACTTTTCTGTGTTGCATTTTATTGAGAGTTAAGTTCAGATTCTGATCAATTTCGGTATCAGGAACCTTGAAGTTGATAGTTGGGGGAACAATATCGTAAACTACTGACATGATAGCAGCTATTGCTTCTATAGCACCGGCAGCACCAAGAAGATGTCCGGTCATTGATTTTGTTGAACTGATATTGATTTTGTAAGCATGTTCCCCAAAAACATTTACAATGGCTTTTGTTTCAGATATATCTCCAAGAGGAGTAGCTGTTCCGTGAACATTTATGTAATCTACATCTTCAACATTCAGACAGGCATCCTTTATCGCCAGATTCATTACATTACGTGCGCCAAGTCCCTCAGGATGAGGAGCTGTAAGATGGTATGCATCAGCAGTCAGGCCGGTGCCAATTAATTCAGCATAAATTTTTGCGCCTCTTGCTTTTGCATGTTCATATCTCCTCAACTATTAATGCTCCTGCACCTTCCCCAAGCACAAAACCATCGCGGGTTTTATCAAATGGGCGTGATGCAGATTTAAATTCATCATTGTTGGTAGAAAGGGCCTGCAAGGCATTAAACCCACCGATACCGGGCTCATTAATAGAAGCTTCCGAACCACCGGTAACAAAGATATCAGCTTTCCCCCAGCGGATGTAATTAACAGCATCAATAATTGAATTGGTAGAAGATGCGCATGCTGAAACAGTCGCAAAGTTTGGCCCCCTGAAGCCGTATTTTATTGATATTGATCCTGCTGCAATATCACCAATCATCTTGGGAATAAAGAATGGACTAAACCGGGGTGTCCCGTCACCAAGGACATAGTTTTTAATTGTCAGAAAAAAGGTCTCAATTCCCCCGATACCTGAGCCCCAGATAACACCAACTCTGTCTTTGTCAATCGTTTCAAGATTTAATCCTGAATCTATTATTGCTTCGTCAGCTGCAACGAGTGCGTACTGGGAATACAAGTCCAGCTTGTTGGCCTCTTTCCTGTCAAAATAAGTCGCAGAGTCTATAGTTTTTTAATTCACAGGCAAATTTGGTTTTGAACTTTTCAGTATCAAACCTGGTAATCAGAACGGAACCGCTTACCCCGTTCTTCAACCCTTCCCAATATTCATGCAAATTATTACCCAGAGGAGTTAATGCTCCTAATCCAGTAACTACAACTCTTCTCATAAATGGTTTATTATCAATGCAAATTTATTTTGCATTCTCCTCAATGTACTTAATTGCATCGCCAACAGTTCCGATGCTTTCTGCCTGATCGTCAGGAATACCGATATTAAATTCCTTTTCAAACTCCATGATTAACTCAACAGTGTCAAGAGAGTCGGCACCTAAATCGTTTGTGAAACTGGCTTCAGGAGTTACTTCTGATTCGTCTACTCCAAGTTTGTCAACTATAATCTCTTTTACTCTTGTGGCAATGTCCGACATAATAATAAATTTTAATTAATATTAATTTTTGAACCATGCAAAGAAATATATTTGTACCATATTTTTCAAGGGATTTGATGGTTTTTTATTTAATAACCTGTTAATATGCTGATAATTAAGAAATAATCTTATTTAGGGAATTATTCATGCGATCGGTTCTGGAAAATGTTAACAGATTATAAATATGAGGAATATAGCAATTTTTGCCTCTGGTGCGGGAACCAATGCCGAAAACATTATTAATACTTTTCGAATAAAAATACAGCAAAAGTAAGTCTGGTTTTGTCAAATAAGCGTGAAGCATTGGTATTAAAAAGGGCTGAAGCTGACAATAATATAAGTTCAGTTTTTTTCGAACATAAAGAATTTTATATCACAGGAAAGGTCCTTGATAACTCCTGCATTATACAAAATTGACTTTGTTGTTCTGGCCGGATTTTTATGGCTTGTTCCTTCGAAAATATTACTTGAACAGTATTCTAACAGGCGTATCATAAATATTCATCCTGCACTTTTACCTGCTTATGGGGGAAAAGGAATGTATGGAGAAATTGTTCATAATTCGTGTTATTGAAAATCATGAAACGGAATCAGGGATTACGATCCATTATGTAAATAAGCTCTATGACGAAGGAGATATTATTTTTCAGGCCAGGTGCAAGGTTGATACAGCGATACTGCTGATACTCTGGCCGCAAAGGTTCATGCTCTTGAATATGAGTATTATCCGAGGGTTATTGAAGAGCTTGATAAGTAAATTGCCTGATCTATTAATTAAAGGTGCCGAGGAGGCTTAATACAACTGTTTTGGTCTTCTCAAACTTAGCTTTGTTCGATTCAGATATAGGTTCGACTGGTGGAGCCTCAACTTTCAAGGATCAACCGGTGATCCGTTCTTATAAAACCTGAAATCGAGATGTGGTCCGGTTGAAAGTCCGCTTGTACCAACATAACCGATTCTGTTCCCTGTTTTACAAATACTCCTGCAGAGATACCTGGTTCCAAACCTGCTGAGATGCATGATAGGCAGTTGAATAAACACTGTTATGCTTTATTCTGACCATCCTTCCTGAACCATTTTCAGTCGTGGCCTGATATAACTCTTCCATCGCCAATAGCATGAACAGGGGTTCCTATCGGGGCAGCATAATCGACACCGAGATGTGGCCTTCGTATTCTAAGTATAGGATGAATCCGCGCTCCATGAATAACGGGAACTGATCCTGGAAAACCTTAGAGGAGCTTTCAGAAAAGCTTTTCTCAGGCTTTGTCCTCGGTTGTATCAAAATAACTTGCTGTACTGTCCTGTATAAATGGAATTGCTGTAATTGCAGCCCTGATTGTATCGAACTGTGCTCCATATATATCACTCTGATACCTAATGATTTGTCTTCAATGGAGAGTTCTTCATAAATTACTTTAAACCTGTCTCCTTTCTGTAATCCGAAGAAATCTACTGTCCATGCATATATTTCCGATAACTCAGCTGCAAGATTGGGGTGAAGTCCATTCTCAATGGTTGCTTCCCATAAGGAAGTATCAATCGTTCCTGATGAGCATATCTTCAATCTCCTGCCTGATTTCGGCATTGTACCTTTGTATCTTAAGAGAATCCTTTAGCTGAAAATATGTACCTGATATACGGATCATGGTCATAAACAAAAAAATCGGCTCTGCTCAGGGTGTCTTTTGAAAAAAATACTGAATAGCCACTGCCTTTCTTACTTTTCTGGGATCGAAAATCTGGATATTATCTCTTAGAAGCTGATCGATGGTATTCCTGGGAACACCGTATGATGCCAGTATTGAAGAGATGAACTGATTGTTGCGAACCCGGCCATTGACAATATTGTATGAATCCACAGGTATCCCAAATAATGTATTGCCGTTGTAAACGGGGATACTATCAATAAAAACACTATCAACAGATTCTGTTAAGTTGGCAGTTTCAAAATTACTCTTTCTGCCACATGAAATAATAATAACCAGCGCTGTAAGTACAAAGGAAATTCCTGTTTTATATAAATTCATTATTAAACAACAATATTGACAATTCTGTTTGGTACCACAATTACTTTCGGGGTTCCTTCCCCAATCCATTTCTGAGCTCTTTCATCGGATAGAACTATTTTCTTTATTTCATCCTGAGGGAGGTTTACAGGGAGCTCTATTTTAAACCGCATCTTCCCATTGAATGAAACAGGACACTTGAATGTCTCTTTAATAAGGAATATTTCATTGAATTCAGGCCATGGCTCATAAGCAAGTGTTTTTTCGTTGCCAAGAATTTGCCATAGTTCTTCAGCCAAATGGGGAGCAAATGGCGCGACTATCTTCGTGAATGTAAATGCTGTCTCCCTGGTTACCTTCCCCTTCTTTGAAGCAAGGTTCAGAAATATCATCATTGCTGATATTGCAGTGTTGAAATGAAATTTTCAATATCCCCCTCAACTTTTTTTATTGTCTGATGAAGACTCTTTAATATTTCAGGTTCCTCCTCTCCTTCAATTATATTTTCACTATTTGAAAAAAATCTGAATGCTCTTGCCAAGGAAGCCAAAAACACCTTTGACACCTTTTTCGTCCCATGGCTTGGTAACATCAAGAGGTCCCATAAACATCTCATATAACCTGAGTGAATCGGCTCCATATTTTGAAGTAACGTCATCAGGATTGATAACATTCCTTAGCGACTTTGACATTTTAGCAACGATCTGTTTAAGCTCTTCTCCATTTACCTTATTGAAATACCTCCCGTCCCTTTCTTCCACAAGATCTGATGAAATCTTTGACCCTGCTTCATTTTCATATGCAAATGCAAGTATCATTCCCTGGTTGAATAATCTCTGGTAAGGTTCATCTGTGGAGACAATCCCAAGATCAAACAGTACTTTATGCCAGAAACGGCTGTAGAGTAAGTGCAGAACAGCATGCTCAGCGCCACCGATATAGAGGTCGACAGGCATCCAGTATTTTTCCATGGATTTATCGAAGATCAATTCATCATTATGAGGATCAATGAACCGGAGATAATACCAGCATGATCCTGCCCATTGGGGCATGGTATTGGTTTCTCTTCTGCCCTTTCTGCCATCTTTTCCGGTAACATTCAACCATTCAGTAGAGTTGGCAAGAGGCGATTCGCCTGATTCTCCCGGAAGATATTTTTCGAGTTCGGGAAGTTGAAGAGGAAGTTCTTTCTCATCTAAAACAGTTATCTCGCCATCTTCCCAGTGAATTACCGGGAACGGTTCCCCCCAGTATCTTTGCCTGCTGAAAAGCCAGTCGCGGATTTTGTAATTTACTTTTGCAATTCCGAGGTTTCCGGACTCGAGCCATCTGATTATGGTACTTATACCATTTTCCTTGTTTAATCCATTTATATCTATCCCGGTTTTAGTGTCGGATGAATTGATGTATTTCCCATCCTCTGTCCAGCACTCTTTGCCTTCAATTATTCTTTTCTTCTGTTCAGGATCAGTAACATCAGGATCCTGTATACAGACTATGGGAAGATTGAATTTAACAGCAAACTCAAAATCACGGGTGTCATGAGCGGGAACTGCCATGATAGCCCCTGTTCCATAACCTGTCAGCACATAATCTGCTACCCATATAGGTATACGTTTTCTGTTTACAGGATTAATTGCATACCGCCCCGTAAACACTCCCGTTTTATCTTTAGCCAGGTCTGTCCTGTCGAGATCGGATTTTAAAGAAGCTGCTTTTAAATAATCATTTACAGCTTTCTCATTTTCCCCCGTAGTAATCTTGCCGGTAAGGTTATGTTCGGGGGCAATTACCATATAAGTAGCGCCGAACAGAGTATCGGGACGTGTTGTGAAAACTGTGAGGGTTTCATTTAATCCTTCAATTTTAAAATCGACTTCAGCCCCAGTGGAGCGTCCGATCCAGTTGCGCTGCATATCCTTGATCCCTTCGGGCCAGTCAAGATTATCTATACCTTTCAGGAGCCGTTCGGCATAAAGCGGAATTCTGAGCATCCATTGCTTCAGGTTCTTCTTTTCGACCCTGTTTCCGCATTTCTCATGTGAGCCGTCATTGAGTACCTCTTCATTTGCACATACAATACGGCAACTCGGGCACCACCAGACCTGGGCATCGCCATAATATGCCAGCCGTTTTGAATTTATAAAGTCAGTAATTTTATTTTGACCTTGTTCAGTAATGTTTTCAGGGATATTCAATTGTGAAATTGGTCTCCCTTTCTGTAACTCAATATCGAACCAGGTGTTGTATAGCTGAATAAAGATCCATTGGGTCCATTTGAAATATTTTGGATCAGTTGTGTTTATTTCTTTATCCCAGTCGTAGCTGAGGCCGAGTTCCTTTATTTGTCTTCTGAAGGTGTCACAGTTGTTTTTTGTGGTTATGAAAGGATGGGTTCCTGTCTGTATTGCATATTGTTCAGCAGGAAGTCCGAAGGCATCCCATCCCATCGGATGCAGAACATTAACCCCTTTCATTCTTTTGTATCTGCTGAATATATCGGTTGCGGTATATCCTTCAGGATGCCCAACATGTAATCCTGCACCGGAAGGATAAGGGAACATATCGAGAATGTAGCACTTATCCGGATTTGTTATATCTTCACTGGTTTTAAAGGTTTTGTTGTCTTCCCAGTACTTCTGCCACTTTTTTTCAATCTTATGGAAATTGTAATCCATTTTGCACTTTTCTTGGATGTTTTTACTCTGATATTTGGGAGGCGAAATTAGGAAATCTTTGGCAATTATTACCACTTAAGTTTCTCAATAGAAAAGGTGATGTTTTATATTTGCACGAAAAGTTGTAAAAACGGGGTAATGATTATACTTTTGCGGTATTGATCCGGTCCCGTAGTTCAATGGATAGAATGGCAGATTCCGGTTCTGTTGGTTGAGAGTTCGAATCTCTCCGGGATCACAAACAGTTAATGATTATCAGTACATTACTTTTAAAAAGAACAATTCGAGTACGCTGGAAGTACGTAAACCCCCTACTCCGGGGGTTTTTCTTTATGGGAAAGTTAATGGTTTATTAATGACCTCAATTATGATACACGTCATTAATATCGTCCATGATGATCCCCATAAAAGAATTTGATATGATTGGTAATTGAATGAAAAATCAATCTTCCAGCTCATAGACTTGTAGGGGATTGACTTTAAATCTAACACTTACCTGATGACGTCTTTTTCATCCAGACTCAGTGTCTTTTGTTACAGGAAGCAATGGTGGAACCGCTCCGCGGTTTATTGTAATTACAACATACATGCTATGAATGATGGAACCGCTCCGCGGTTCTAAATAACTAAAGTTCACACACGGGCTATTGAAACAACAAATTGTAAATATTTAGATGGACTAAGACTACCTCTCCTGACTTCTGACACTTTCTGATTTTAGTGCGGTTGTAATTTTCAAGTAATTGAAAATTAATAATATAAAATTTTAAATTTAGATTTTTACCGCACTAACGCCTATTTTTACCTTATATATAAGGGTTAGTCAGAAAGGTATGGACTAAATGGAGGGTAAATGCAATTCAGGTGTTTCTATATATTGGGTATCTGGCAAAGATTGATAAACATATTGGGAGTGCCAAAGATAATATGGAATCAGATCTTCTCATAAAGAAAGCTCGCATGGTCATAGAGATGACTTTTCAGACCAATATATTTCATGAACAAAAACAAGAAGTGCTGTCATTGAATGGGGTATAGGCTCTGAAAGAGCCAGATATGAATAACCCCCGGCGCAAGAGGCTGTGCACACAGCCTCGCAAGCCGGGGGGTTGGTGCCACATATAACATGAGCTCTGAAGGAGCGGGATATAAGTAATCGATGTTCAACTTGATTCTTAATATATTCAATAAGTACGTTGAGATCCAATTATATTGCGCCCTTTCAGGGCTATAAAACAGAGTGTTATCTTACCCCCGGCTTGCAAGGCTGCGCCGGGGGTTATTCATATTTAGCCACTTCGTGGCTTATCGCCTCACAATTAAAAATAAAGTAACAGAGTACTACCTGCCTGATCGTTTATAAAAGGATGCCTTATTCTGCTGCACATCAGAACCACTTTTCCTGTTTTCCTCAATGCAGCACTTCTACAATGACCGCACTAATCGTCAGAAGTCAGGAATGATGGAACCGCTCCGCGGTTCTAAATAACTAAAGTTCACACACGGGCTATTGAAACAACAAATTGTAAATATTTAGATGGACTAAGACTACCTCTCACTTCCTTCATGCAGTTAAGTTTATGAATGGATGATTATGGAGCAATTTGGATACCTTATATTCAGGCTAATTAGCCTTTAGGCAGTTCACAGAAAGACCGTCAAAATTACTGCAACAACCGATTGTACTCGCATGAATTGTTCTTTGGCTTCAGATCTAATTGCTTATTGAAGATTGTTATTTACTTATTAAATCTACCGTTTCGAGAAACAATTTGTTTTTTACATAGAATCTTCTTCCCCCAGTTAACATCATCGGCTCACCCTCAATATAGTTTTCAACCTGAATAGTATTAATACTTTCATTAACTTGTTTGTCAAATAAATAACATTTCCCCTCCGCCAAATAATATGCTAATGTGTAAATACTATCTCTGAGGCGTTTCATATAATCAGAAACAACCAGAATATCATTGATTGCACCATCATTTATAGCTTTTGTTTTCATATCTTCATATCCAGACCATAGGAATGGATAACCAATGAGAAATGTATCTAATGGTGTTTTAATCATGTAACTGTTATCATCAAATAGAATAACTGATTTTTTAAAAATAACCGGATCATCATCGGTAATAAGATTAACAACTACACCATTTATATAAGGAGAATCCTTTTTACAACTATAACCGCATATAATGATTACCAAAATGAATATTGCCTTTTTCATGATGTAAGCATTAATTAATTTTCCTGAAGGTCAATATTGATTTCTTCGTAGCAATATATTTGCAAAACTTTCCAATCTTAATTGTCAGATTCGGTTCATCAAACTTGAAATAATAAGTTCCTCCTTCCATTGAACTTGATAATCCATCTATTACAGAAATACTGTCTTCAGTTATATTGTATGAATAAGGAGCACTTCCAATCTTTGGTAACCAATATCCATTTGTCCATGCAAAACCTCTGGATAAATAGAAATAGCCAGACTGAGCATCAGAATTAAATTTGATTGTATCTGCCAACGTATTAGTCTCGACCCATGACCCTGTAAGTCCTTTCGGAAGTGTATTCGGGTCTGGGAACCAGTCTTTCTGACATGATGAAAGAGCACATACAGATAAAAATGCTACAATTAAATAAAAATAACATTCTTCTAATGATTTAGTACTCATATTCGGTTTGGGTTTGATAGTATTGTAATAAATATAACTTTCAAAATAATTGAGATATCTGCTCAGCTTTGATAATATCTGTTCCAAACTTAATTACCCAACCCCGGCAGCAATAAGATTTTTCAGTAACAAATCCAACAATTTGAGCATCTGTTGTATTGTTAACCAATTCATTTTGCTTTTCACAATTTGTCAGTGAAAAAATTACTATGATAAAAACAATGAATTTCAAATATCTCATTTGTTATTATTTGTATACATACTCAGTATCACCGTTTACTTTTATGGGGTATCCCATGTCATTATAATCATAGGAGTTTTCTGTTATCTGTACTTTTTCAATCGATGGGTCAATATCAAAATATATTGTATATGTTTCTTTTGTAATATTGTTAGGGTTGGTATAAATACCGGGAGTTAGTAATCGCTTGAATGATTGATAAGGGTTATGCATATTATCGTATTCATACTCTGTGGTTGTCATTAACTCAGCAATTCCTGCTGATGACATATGGTAACTTGTCTGCTTAATTATATTCCCATTATTATCATATAAATAATCTTTGTAATTTGATATCGAATTCTTATAATAGCCTGTCAACCTTACTATTCTGTCATTTTCATAAAGGAGTTCATAAATATCAATATTATCCCTTGATGCATAGATAATTGATTTTCGTATTATGTGCTCCAAACTATTATATTCAAGCATATGGGAGATGCTTTTAGGGGTATTGTCAGGATTTACCCATTCTATTCGGCTCATTGCTGCTTCAAGCACACTGCTGTTGCTGCTTGCAATGCGCATATCCCAATAAAAATCAGATGTTATCAACTGATTAATGTCATTATAGGTGTGCTTAGAGTAATGGAATTTGTTTTTTTCTTCTATCACTAAATTTTCATCATTATATGTGTATTCAATAAAAATCTCACCACCAATCAATACCTTACTGATCAACGGGAAATCCGTATTTTCGATATTTAAATGTTTATCTTTTTCGCAGGAAAATAGCAGGAGAGAAAAGAAAAACATCGGTACTATCTTTTTCATAAAGTTGGTGTTAAAGGTCAGGTAGGTTCTGTTATAGTCAAGTTATAGACTTGCAAATCATTTCCACTCCCCCTTTGAAATTTAATATTATTCCCCGGTTGAATCAATATATTTCTCATTATATTAGGTCTTAGGGCACATCAGAATGATCAAAATTCGTACCAATGTAACCTATTAATAACAGAAAAATGTGTATTAATTTGACTTTCACATTAAAGATTATGTCTCCTTTTAAAAATTCGGACAGGCAGCTTGCCCATGAGGCGGTACTCTTTCCTGATAAAACAAGGAGATGCAGCGAGACAGTTCAATCAGGACCGTCTCTTTTTTTATTCATCAATTTACTTATTATCAGGATTTAGTAAATTTGACAGCTCCGATTTTAACGATATAATAATTAATAAAAATGGATAAGAAAGACTCAGGAATTATGTTTCGACTTTTACTCCTTTGAAAATTTTTAATTTCCTGTGACCACGACTGTAGATCACATAAACTGAGTTTCCGTATTTCCTTACTTTAATGTTGGACATGTTACTTTTTATTAAATAAGATGGAGTACGCAATGCATATTTCCAAACATGTTCTGAAGGGTATTATTCGGAATTAAATGTCTGTTTCAGGTTAGTTTTGACAGTCATAAACCCGTTTTGACATATTCCGGTTCTGTTGGTTGAGAGTTCGAATCTCTCCGGGATCACAAAGAGGAAATGTAAGAGATAGATTCTGTCTTTTTATACTTTAAGAGTATGGCAGGATTGATGTTTATGTTGTGCAAAAGGGGATAATTGTATTATGGCTCCATTTATTCTTATCTTTGCAGTATGAAAAATGAAATAATTATACCACTTCCCAAGGAGGAAGATTTTGTTGCTGCAAATAAACGCAGGGATAAGTATGCTCTTACAAGAGATATACAGGCTCAGGAGCTTAATGTAGCGATAGCAGCCAGACTACTGTCAGAAGCCAGTAATAATATCAAATGTGATAAATGCGGTAAGGAATTTGCCGCAGGAACAAGCTTAACGGATCCCCAAACCTGTCCTGAATGTAAGTAAATTACAGGAATTACAGGATATATTCCGCATAAATTGAATTCTACCCGGTAGATGCAGGAATTATTATGGTCATAAGTACCCCGGAGAGCTATAACTAATTGTTATTCCTTATTAACTTCGGTTACATATTTTGTGGCTGCAATCCTCTTTATTTTTGCACGTTCCTTTATTATTGGAACAAGGTTTTGTCCGACCAGCCTGAAAGACTCGGATTTTTCAGGAGGGCTAAGGTAAATAGTCAGGCCGGGTTCAAGTCCCTGCTCAACAATTATATTTTTTTCGTTCGATTCACCTAGTAAAACAATCTGTTTGGTCTTGTTTTTCCCATACACAAAAGGGATACTGTCAGATCCGGTCCTCACACACTCCAGCGGTATATAAATTGCATCATTGATCCTTTTAATGATCACTCTGTTACCGGTAGTCATTGCCGGTCTGAGTTTCTGGTCGGATCCCTCTATTTTAATTTGTGTTTCAAACATTTTAGCATCGGAATTTGGTAACTGTTCACCGATATTAGCCACACTGATCACCTTACCTTTATACGAATTTTTCGGAAATGCATCTACAATAATGTTGACATCCTGACCAGGTCTTACTTTACTGATTTCTATTTCGTTAACATAGGTCTTTGAGATCATTGAGGTAAGATCAGGCAGGGTTGCTATTACCATATCAAAAGGATTGATTGAAGATCCTGTTTTTCTTTTAACCCCGTTTCTTTCTTTTTTATAGATAACCATACCGTCTGAAGGAGCCTTTATTGTAAACTCTGCCAGGAATTCCTGAAGATCTTTTACAAGCCTGGTTTCTCTTTCTAGGTGCATTTTCTCGTGATTAATTTCTGAGATGGCCTGCGCTATTCTGAGAGTATAACCTTTTTTTAATTGTTCAAGTGAACGTTTGGCCCTGTCGTAGCTTATCTCCGCCTGACGTATAGTTGCAGGTGGTTCATACTTAGATTGCTCCACATTAATAAGAGCCTCTTCCACTGCAAATTTTTGATTCTTGATTTCATCTCTCAGGTTGGTAAGTACCACTGTGGTATCGAGAATCTTCATTTCCACGTTTGTCTGATATGTTACAAGATTTTGAAGCTCATCCTTTAACGTGTTGTCATAAGATGATCTGTCAAGCTGGGCAACATAATCACCCTCTTTGACTACTGTACCTTCCGGAACGATGTCAAGTATCTTAAGATCAGTTACACGCATATCACTGCCTCTTCCCGGACCACGCTGATTTCCACCATGCTGATTGTTTTGTCCCATCACCGGCCCCCTTATGTCAATGGAATTCTCCGCTATTAATTCACCTGCAGCTGTTACAGTAACTTCAAAATTACCTTTTTTAACCTCGGCAAAAATATTTGGAGTGTCATTTTTGGAGGTCAGCCTGTTAAAGACAATCATGGCAATAATTGTAATACCAACAACAATACCGGTAATAATAAATGTCTTTTTCATCTCTTTAAAATTATATGTAAAGGTAGAATTAAGTTTTCACCTTTTTAATGATATAATTCAATATAAAGTTAAGAAAGTCCTGGTCACGTCGCAAATAAATATTTACTCACTCAGACTAATTCATTCTTAAAATTTCAATCATCTCAGTTATTGCAGCAGTTTCGGCACTGTTTTTTACGGGCGACAGGTCAAGCAAACTCCTGGCCCTGTTCAGATCTTCTCCTGTAATATAATCTTTACCTATCATTGCAAAATATATTAATGCAGATTTCAGGGTGTTGGACTTTACCCTGAAAGAATGGATACTGCTCCGGGCAGGGAACAGGTGAATAAATCTCAGATTGTCATCATGATATTTAAGTGTCCAGCCTGAACTATCAGATAATGAAATAATTCTGAATTCATTTGAGTTTCTGCCTGTCCAGAGTGAGAATTTCTCTATCTCCAATAAATTATTCTTTATAAGGTAATCTTTAATTTCTTTGCAAATTTGTTCAACAGACAATGATCCGGTATAAACATCCATAACAGAGGTGCCAATATGTTTCAGTTCTTTTATAAGTATTCTGATGTCAGAGTTGGAATTTCCTTCTGTCCGGAGATAAATAAATTCTCTTATAAATTCCAGATGGTGCTTGAGAGGATTGAATACAAAAGGTTCCGCTATTTTAAAACCAATATTCATATTACAAAAGTAATTTAAACATGAATATTTTTTCATCTTGCCTGCACAGTTCTCATCCCTTCTCTCTAAGCGGGAAGATAAGAGAGAAGGGTTAAATAATGATCAACCGGAAAATAATATTGTGTCGGGTATTAATAAACCGGATGCTCGATAAGCTTTTTTGATAATGCAGGCTGAATGAAACAACTGATTTGACTTTTTTTAAGGATGAATATTCATAATATTCATATTCGATTATCTTTATGTGTCGAACGATTAATAAAAAATTATAATATGTTAACCTCTTCAAAGCAGAATTTCATAAAGACAATAAATCATCAGCAACCCGAAAAAGTAGTTGTGGATTTTGGCTCTACTGCTGTAACAGGAATTCATGTGCTGATTGTGGAGCAGCTCCGGAACTACTACGGATTAGAGAAGAAACCGGTTAAAGTAACAGAGCCCTACCAGATGCTTGGAGAAATTGACTCTGAATTGATAGAGGCGATGAATATTGATGTTGTAGGATTATTCTCAGCAAAAAATATGTTCGGAGTGCCAAATGACGACTGGAAGATTCATATAACACCCTGGGGGCAGGAGGTGCTCTTTCCGGAAAACTTCAATTATACGTATAATAGCAAGGGAGATATTCTGATGTATCCTGAAGGTGATACCTCCGTCCCTCCCAGCGCCATGATGCCAAAGTCGGGTTATTTCTTTGATGCTCTTGACAGGCAGCAGCCAGTCGATGAGTCAACTTTAAAAGTTGAGGATAATCTTGAGGAATTTGGTTCTGTCACTGACGAGGAGATCAGTTACTGGAAGGATCAGATAAACTTACAGGATAATAACCGGAAAGCGGTAGTCGCATCACTTGGAGGAACGGCCCTGGGTGATATAGCGCTTGTGCCTGCTATCGGTATGAAGAATCCTAAAGGAATACGTGGTGTCGAAGAGTGGTATATTTCCACACTGATAAGAGAGGATTTTATTAAAGAAGTATTTGACAGGCAGACAGATATCGCTATCGAAAATCTTAAGTTATTCCAGAAGGTCCTGGACAATAAAATAGATGTTGTCTTTACCTGCGGAACAGATTTTGGTACTCAGAATTCAACATTCTGTTCTCCTGAGACCTTCGACAGAGTTTGGCTGCCATATTATAAAAAGGTAAACGACTGGATCCATCTTAATACAACCTGGAGAACATTTAAACACTCCTGCGGAGCGGTCGGATCATTAATGGACCACTTTATCGAAGCGGGATTTGATATTATAAATCCGGTTCAGATAAATGCTTCTGGCATGGAATCGCGGAAACTAAAAAAGGAGTATGGCGATAAGCTGGTTTTCTGGGGTGGGGGTGTTGATACCCAGGGAGTGTTTGCCTTCGGGACCCCTGCACAGGTAAAGGAGCAGGTTAAATCTCAATGTGAAATACTTAATAATAACGGTGGTTTTGTCTTTAACACGGTTCACAATATCCAGGCTAATGTTCCATTTAAAAATGTGGTTGCCATGCTGGAAGCGTTAAAGGAACTGTAACTGGTTCCAGGCTCCAGGTTTCAGGTTTCATGTTCATGGTTCCAGTTTCATGGAAAACTTTTAACATTGAATTTTGAAATCAGCCGGAAATGAAAAATTAATGAAGGAAATAAAATATAAGTGGAATTACCTGTTAAGCATTTCGCTTGTCTCTGCAATGGGTGGACTTCTTTTTGGTTACGACTGGGTTGTTATCGGTGGGGCAAAACCATTTTATGAACCGTTCTTTGGTATATCGGACAATCCGGGTTTGCAGGGTTGGGCAATGAGCAGCGCCCTTATCGGATGTCTTGCCGGTGCAATTCTTTCGGGCTGGCTGAGTGATCGCTTTGGGAGGAAAAAGCTGCTGATCCTTTCTGCAGCACTTTTTGTTGTTGCTTCTCTCGGAACAGGAGCTGCGGGATCATTCGGAGCATTTATCATTTTCCGGTTATCAGGGGGGATTGGTATTGGCCTGGCTTCCAACCTCTCTCCAATGTATATAGCTGAAATTACTCCTGCCAGTGTCAGAGGCAGGTTTGTTTCAATAAACCAGCTTACTATCGTAACAGGGATCCTTGCGGCACAATTAATTAACTGGAGAATCGCACAACCGGTTTCTCCCGGAGCAACTAATTCCGACATACTTGTATCATGGAACGGTCAGATGGGTTGGAGATTGATGTTTTATGCCTGCACGGTACCAGCCCTGTTCTTTTTCATTTTTATGTGGTTGGTGCCGGAGAGTCCGAGATGGCTTGCCAGAAACCGGAAAAACTACCAGGAAGCTCATAGGATACTGTCAAAAATCGGGGGCAGGGATTATGCCGCTTTTGAACTCTCTTCAATTGAAGAAACACTAAGTTCTGATGGTAAAAGAAGCAATATCAGGGAGCTTTTCCAGCCAGGTGTTTCCGGTTTGCTGATCCTGGGGGTATTTATAGCTGTTTTTCAGCAGTGGTGCGGGATAAATGTAATTTTTAACTATGCCCAGGAAATATTTGCAAATGCAGGGTATAGCGTTTCCGATATACTTTTTAATATTGTAATAACCGGCAGTGCAAACCTGATTTTTACTTTTGTAGGGATGTTTACTGTAGATAAACTTGGCAGGAAAGCACTTATGCTTATTGGCGCAGGAGGGCTGGCGGGTATTTTTGCAATAACCGGGGCAATGTACTATTTTCATATTCAGGGCGTTCCTCTATTGGTAATGGTAGTATCGGCAATTGCCTGCTATGCAATGACACTTGGTCCGGTAACCTGGGTTGTGCTTTCGGAAATATTTCCAAACAGAATCCGGGGGGCCGCAATGTCAGTTGCTACATTTTCATTATGGACAGCATGCTTTATTCTTACCTATACTTTCCCGTTGTTAAATCAATTATTAAAAGCATCAGGAACATTCTGGCTTTACGGATTTATATGTTTGCTCGGTTTCGGCTTTATCCTGAGAAAGCTTCCTGAAACAAAAGGTAAATCCCTCGAGATGATTGAAATTGAATTAACAGGAAAATAAATTAGGGAAAAGTTGTGAGTTTTCCAGGCTTCTCCGGAATATAGTACTGCTAGAATGTTTCCCATTACTTCTTAAACTTTTAATTACTCTGGCAGTACGAGGTCACATGCATCAGGCGGCATCCAGTGTTCGTCTTTTCCTTCCCATTTGATGTTGCATCCAATGGGATTTGTGACAGGAACGGAGACATCCAATCCTGAAGTGATCTCCTCCAGAGCCTTATCCAGGTTATCGACGGTCATTATTGATGGATTTTTGGGATTATCAGGTCCCCTGCCTGTGTATACAAGTTCACGGTCAGCATTAAATATGTAAAAATGTGGTGTTCTTAAAGCACCATATAGTCTTGCAATGTTCTGATCCTTATCATACAGGTAAAGCCAGGGGAATCTGTACTCTTCCATCCGTCTTACCATGTTCGGGAAACTATCTTCCGGGTAGGTATTTTCACTGTTTGAGTTTATGCCTACGAATCTTACACCTTTTGATTTATATTTCATGGCAGTTATGCGGGTTGTCTCGTCAGAACCTTTAACGTAGGGACAGTGGTTACAGGTAAAAAAGAGCACAAGAATTTTATCAGAGTCAAAATCGGAAAGTGAGTATGTTTTCCCGTCAGTAGCCGGTAATTTGAAATTGGGTGCTTTTTGTCCAATTTGAAGGGTAAATGCCATTTTTAGAAAGATTTAATTATTAATTTTACATATTAAACATAAGTTAATGCTGTTTTGTTTCATTCTCATTTATAGTTGCCTCATTAAGTTCTGAAAGTTATAAAGTTTTTAATATTATTGAACTGCTGAAGATCAGTCATTTAAAATAAAACCTGAGAGACTGAAATTATTCATATCCATTATAATTCAAGAAAATGAAACTCCGCCGTTTATCAAAGACCTGCCTTTGCCTGCTGATTTCTATATCATTTACATCTTTGCTTAACTCCCAAAAAGGTAAGGCGATCATCTGGAAAATTACTGACGGAACTTACATTCCAGTTCCCCCTTCTGAACATCCACGCTTATACCTGCGAAGTCCTCAGGTGTCGGAACTGAAAACCCGTTTGAAGGACCCTGTTCTTCAACCCACCCTGGAAAAGATGCGATTGCAGGCCGCAAGGAGCCTTCAGTTTAAAATAGAGTGGGATGCTTTACAATTTCTGGTTTCAAAGGACCGCACCCTCGGACGTGTTACGATAGACTCAGCGCTGGCTTTGCTCAGGAGAACAGAATTGCCTGAACGACAGGACGCAGCCCGTGTTACAGGGCGTATGATGGTTACAGGTGCTCTTGTTTATGACTGGCTTTATCCGCTTCTTACCCGGGAAGAGAAGAATTCTTTCATATCAGAACTTATCCGGCTGGCTAAAACACTGGAGTGCGGTTATCCACCCACAAAGCAGGGTTCGGTAACCGGGCACTCATCAGAATCTTTTGTAATGCGCGACATGTTGTCTGCGGGCATCGCAGTCTATGATGAATACCCTGAGATGTATGACCTGGCTGCAGGTCGTTTTTTCCGTGAGCACCTGCCGGTGCGTAACTGGTTCTATAATGGAAATGCCTATCATCAGGGAGATTCTTACGGACCTCATCGGTTTAACTGGGACACATACCCCCTTTTTATTTTCGACCGGTTGGGTGTAAGAAATGTCTATAATCCTGAGCAGCAATACGTGTCCTACCTGTGGATTTACACTACACGCCCGGATGGACAAAGGTTGCGTGCAGGGGATACCTTCTCCACCAGTACGCCACGTGGAAGGCCGTGGGGCCAGTATCTTGGTGCTGTACTGGCGGCAAGCTACTACAGTGACGGATTTTTACTCGATCAGTATCTCAGGCAGGGTGGGAGCGACGGAAATGAGAACATCTTTGAGGTGCTCTGGCGTGATGTCAGTCTGGAACGTAAATCAATCTCCGAATTACTGCTTTCCCGTTATTTTGGGCCACCCTTCGGCTGGATGGTCGCCCGCACCGGATGGGATGCGAATTCGGTTATTGCTGAAATGAAGATCAATGAATACAACTTCACAAATCACCAGCATCTTGATGCCGGTGCTTTCCAGATTTACTACAAGGGAATACTGGCGACAGAATCAGGGATATATGAAGGATCCGATGGTGCATACGGGAGTTCTCATGGCAGAAATTATTACTGGCGAACTATTGCCCATAATTCCCTGCTCGTTTATGATCCACTTGAGAAATTTACCCCGAAAGGCGACTGGTCAAATGATGGCGGCCAGAGATTGCCAAATGGTCGGTCTGAGCCACGAAACCTCAAGGTATTACTGGCTCCCGAAAATGGTTATCATACAGGCAAAGTGCTGGCTGATGGTTTTGGCCCTGAACCGCAAACGCCTGATTATTCTTACCTGAAAGGAGATATTACAGAGGCATACAGTTCGAAAGTAAAGGAGGTAAAACGGACATTTGTCTTCCTGAATCTGAAGAATAATAAGGTTCCTGCATCTTTTATAGTTTATGATAAAGTTGTCTCTTCATCTCCTTCGTTTAAGAAATTCTGGTTGCTGCATACTATTGAGGAACCTGTCATTAAAGGGAATGAAGTTACCCTGACCCGGACAATGTATGGAGATAGCGGAATAATGACCCTCACAGCGCTTCTTCCCGTGACTAATAATTCCGTCCTTACATCTGTGGGAGGACCAGGTAAAGAGTTCTGGGTTTTTGGCAGGAACTATGGCAGCGAACCCACGTATAAAAGGGAAAATTCCTATGAACGTGCTGCCTGGCGTATTGAGATTTCACCAAAGGTTTCAGCTTCGGAAGATTATTTTTTGAATGTGATGCAGGTTATGGACAATAATAATCAGATGCTGGTTGTTAAGAGGATTGACGGTAATAAAGTTGTCGGAGTGCAAATCTCTGACCGGATTGTGATATTTAGTAAATCAAGCGAAGTTATTGAAGGTCCATTTACCTTTTCAATTAATGATGAGGGAACTTATAAGATCCTGGCAACTGATCTTTTCCCCGGAACGTGGCAGGTTTTGAAAGACAACAAAGTGTTTCTCCAATCTGTTACTGTGAGGAGCGATGATGGAATTTTATATTTTGAAGGTACAAAAGGAGAATATGCTTTAATAAGATAAGTATTTCAAGGCACAAAAATCACACTTTCTCACCGGATTTTTTAGCCCAATAACATTGTGTTAAGGACTTAGATCCATTTGAAATCAATTAACCGCAAAGTTTTCAAAGTCCAGATAGTCAGCTGTAGGAATTCTTCCTGAAGCAAAATCAGAGCCATTCAAAGAATAATACCCTGGAATGCTTGTAAAGAACAATATTGAATTCAAAGAGGAATACCTGTTTGACTTTTTCAGTGATATTTATAATCGGGATTAAATATTGCGGTGCTCTGCACCTATGGTTATGTGTTTCGAATGCATTTCTACAAATATTATGCGGCTCTGCTGCTTAGTATTAGCCCGGAATGAGTGGTGCATAACTATTTGGTGATGAATAGCTGCATTGAATAACCAAAGAAAGCTGGCGTGAGCACCATAATATTTGTAGCTAAATGTTTGTCGTAGGAGAAAAAGGTGCAGCGCACCGAAATATTCAATTAAATTATTGAAATTTAATTTATTAACAGGCAAGTTTTTGAAAATAACATAATATATCATTTTATTATTAAAATTCGTGTGTTTTAGCACTGAAAACAGGAGGATATTATCAGAATTATTTATTATAAACGTATTATTTAGTAAAATAATTGAAAAAATAGTTGCACGACTAATAAAACAGTTATAAATTTGAAAAAACAGTTATATAAAATGAAACGACTTACCAGAAAAGAAGAAGAGGCAATGAAAATCCTCTGGAAAGCCAGAAAGGGGTTTATTAAGGAGCTGATTGACCTTCATCCGGAACCCAAACCTCTTTATACCACGTTTTCAACAGTCATCCGCGGACTTGAAGAAAAAGGGTATGTAAGCCACAAAGCATATGGTAAAAACCATGAGTATTTTCCTCTTATAAAAAAAGAGGAGTACAGAAAAAAATTTATGACAGATGTCGTTAAAGATTACTTTGGATCATCTTACAAGAATGTTGTTTCATTTTTTGTCAATGAGAAAAAGTTAAGCGCCGATGACTTAAAAAAATTAATTCAAATCATAGAGAAAGGGGAAAAAGATGGATAACTTACTCTTGTACCTGCTCAAAGTTTCAGCCGGGATAACACTGCTTTACCTCTGTTATCTTTTATTTTTCAGAAAGGATACATTTTACCGGAGAAACAGGATTTTTCTTATCCTTACTTTACTTCTCCCAACTGTTTTTCCGGTTTTAAAGATTCCTGTTCTGTCAGATGCTGTTACTCCTGCAGCGCCGGTAATAGCAATGGAGAATACTGTCTTTTCAGAGAGTGCATATGAAACAACAATCTCCGGAACAATTAATTCTTTCGATTATAACGGTCTGTTTATTTGGATATATTTTACAATTGCAGGAATATTACTTCTGAGAATAGTTGTCAGTCTGCTAAGTACCTACAGGATAATAAAAAAAGGAACTGTTAAAAACGGTCAATTACCCAGAATTATAATTTCCGGTGATCAGCTTCCTCCGTTTTCTTTTTTCCCATATGCTGTGATCCCTGTTGAAGAATATTTAAGCGAAAATTACACTGATATACTTGATCATGAGGCTGCGCATATCAGGCAGGGGCATACTTTTGATCTTGTGTTAAGTGAACTCTTCATCGCATTTCAATGGTTTAATCCTTTTGTCTGGTTCATTAAAAGGTCTATAGCGCTGAACCATGAATATCTGGCTGATAATATTTCGTTACGAAATAAAAGTGTTAAAGATTACCAGTACATGCTTCTCCATTTTCAAACTGAACTGAGAAATATTTTCATGGCTCATAGTTTTAATAGTCTGATTAAAAACCGGATTATCATGATCAACAAAAAGCCAACCGGAAAGTATGCAATGCTTAAGAATATTCTTATTCTTCCGGTAGTATTATTTGCAGTGTATTCATTTGCAACGCCGGATTATCGTTATGTTGCTTCCACTAACGATACTTCAATAATATCAGATACATCTGTGATAATCGGCAGGACTGTTAAAGGAATTGTCCTTAATGAGGAAAGCAAACCAATGTCCGGAGTTTTTATTACTGCTTCAGGAACTTCAACCGGTGTCACAACTGATCAGAACGGCTACTTCGCTATGACTACTGCTTCTGATGGCTCGCCTCTCATATTTACATACAGGGGATATAGAACACTTAATGCTGATCCGGATCGTTCGAAAGCGATGACTATCAGAATGGTAAAAGATCCGGATCTGATCCCTCCCGATGTAAAGATCGTACCGCCGCTCAAAACTCAGCAGGGACAAACTGGTCCGCTGAAGCCTTTAATAATAATAGACGGAGTTGAAAGCGAACGGGGAATTGCCGGCATCGATCCGAATTCAATAAGTACGATCTCTGTTTTAAAGGATAGCTCTTCGGTGGCCTTATATGGTGAAAAAGGAAAGAACGGAGTTATGATAGTGACACTAAAAAGGGAAGTATCATTAACACAAACGGCACAGGCAAGCAGTCAAAATACGGTTAAAGGAATTGTAATGAAAGAAGACGGAAAACCATTGGAGGGAGTAAATATAACCAGCACAGGGACTATGGGCAATGCTTCCGGAGCCACAACAGGTTCTGACGGACTATTTGAGATTACAAATGTCCGGGCAGATGCTTCGCTTCTTTTTTACTGCAAAGGGTATAAACGGGTAACACTTAAAGCTGAGTTTAATAAACGAATGACTGTAAAAATGGAGAAGGATCCGGAATTTAAAGCAGCTCAAAGGCCTGAGCCGCTTGTTGTTGTAGATGGAGTTATTGTTGAAAAGTCAGTTAATGAGGTCATAAAAGAGCTTGGATATGATTTTGGCATTTTGAAGGCCCTGTCATTGAAAGATGCAGGTGAAAAATATGGTGATATAGGAAAAAACGGTGCTGTGGAGATCACAACCAGAAAAAAGGCGATTGAAATGGGACTTAAGCCTCCTTTCCCCAGGCTCAAGCCGGAAGATTACCCTACATTCGAGGGTAAGACCCGTTCTGTTTTTAATGACTGGGTATTAGGCCGGTTGAAATATCCTCCTGAGGCTACTTCAAGAGGGATTCAGGGGATAGTAAATATTAACTTTTCTGTAGAGCTGGATGGATCGATCACAAATATTAAAGCAATGGGTACTCCGGATCCTGTTTTAGCTGATGCTGTTGTTAACGTAATTAAATCGTCCCCCAAATGGGATCCGCCAAAAAATAAACTTGTAGATGCGCCATTTCAGTATTTTGCATATGTGAGGTTTACTCTTCCTGACAAAATATCGGATGATGTTCCATTTGTAGTTGTTGAACAGATGCCGGAGTATCCGGGAGGCGATGTTGGTCTTCTCAATTTTATCAGGAAGAATTTAAAATACCCTGAAGAGGCAAAATCCAAAAAGATTGAGGGGCGGGTAATTATCAGGTTTGTAGTTAACCGGGAGGGGAATGTCGAGGATGTTAATGTTCTGAAAGGTGTTGATCCGCTCCTTGATGCTGAAGCTGTACGGGTTGTCAGAACGTTGAGCGGGTGGAAGCCGGGAATGCAGGGAGGAAAAGCAGTCAGTGTTTATTATATGGTACCTGTTACTTTTAGTCTTTCAGTACCAGAGCCGCTTTTCTCAGATGCTTCAGAAAAAGAGATTTTAAAGTTTTTAGCTATGAACACCGGTTACCCTGCTCAGGCAAAAGAATCTGCTGATATCGGAAAAGTTTTTGTGGCAGTAAAAATGGACAAAGGCGGAATTATTAAAGAATGTAAAGCATTTACGCAAAAAAGCGATATCAGTGTGCCCATTCTTCCTGAAATTGTTATTGTTGGCTACAAAACCCCTGCAGGACCAGGTGACCTCAGGGCCGGGAAAACATCCGGGGACGGGCAAATTGCCCTGCAGACTGAATGTGTGCGTGTTGCCAATAAACTCGCGGAGATCGCTATCCCGGAATGGAAAGAGAAGAATATGGAGTTTGCTCTTGTTTTTAATTTCGTACTCAAATAATTCGTAAAGGTAATTTTGGATTAAATACCTGTTGTAAAGAATGTTTAATAGAGGTTTTTCCAAAAGGACTTTTTAACCGCAAAGTTCGCAAGGCATTAAATCCAGAGTTCGCAAAGATCTCAAATACTGCAATTTACCTTTGCACGCTTCGTCCACCGAAGTTAAGCGAAGGTGGGATTTGCTACATAGCGTCCTGTTTCGTGTTTTGTTTCGTTGATCTTCAGCCATGTTAACCATAACAAGAGCGGAGACCGGGGAGATGGGAATTGTAATTATCTGGTCATTACCAGTATAACTTTACATCTTGTTTTTTTAAGACTCCTCAATAATGAAGTGTTAACAGCTCTTAAACATTATATTTTGAGGGGGACCGTAGGAGTGGGAGATTTTGTGCTATTTACTGCAAAATCAATATATTTGTATTAAAAATTACAACAATGTTTTTAGAAATTTATAAAGAGGAGATTAGATCTCTTTGTAAGAAAAATAAAGTGAAGAATCTTTTTGTGTTCGGCTCTGTTCTTACAGATAGATTTACTGCGAACAGTGATATTGATCTGATAGTTGATTTTGATTCAACTAACCCTTTGGAGTATGCAGATTACTACTTCAACCTTAAATTTGCTCTTGAAGACCTATTAAACCGGAAAATTTATCTGCTGGAGAACAAAGCCATAAAAAATCCATATCTCCGGGAAAACATTGACAATTCCAAAATTCCTTTTTATGCATCCTGAAGTAAAAATATGGCTAAAGGATATTGATTTGTCAATAAGTTAGATACATGATTTTTTACTGTAACAAAAGGTTTTAGCGCTTTTCAGAAAGACCTGAAAGCCCGGAAAGCTATTGAACGCAATATTGAGATTATTGGAGAAGCGATGAAGAGGATAATAGATATTGAACCAGGTATTCTTATTTCGGATTCACGGAAAATAGTTGATACCCGAAATCGTATTATCCATGGATATGATAATATTTCTGCAGTTGTAATCTGGCTTATTGTGACACATTATCTGCCGTTGCTTGAAAAGGAAGTAAAAGAACTTCTTAAGTAATTTCTCCCTTTTCATCTCAACGCCCTGATCCCTTATAACCTTGAGTTCAGTTCATACCTGAAAGAGACCGAAGATGTCAGGGAAATTTACATTAAAGCAGGTGAGAGACTGCTTCAGCTGAAGGACATAGCAGAGATAGGCATCAGACAGGAACAACCGCGCGGTTTGTATTACTCGAATGATAAACGGGCAATTTCGCTTGCAATCATCAAGGAATCAACAGCAAAGATGGCCGGTCTTGAAACTAAAATGAGTGAGATGATCAACATCTTCAGGAAGGATTACCCCCAGATGGAGTTTGAGATTTCGCAGGATCAGACACGGCTGCTCGACTACTCCCTCTCGAACCTCAGGCAAAGTCTTATTGCCGGTGGTATTCTTGCTTTCTTCATCATGTTCTTTTTCCTGAAAGATGCCAAGTCGCCATTGATTATCGGATTCAGCATCCCTACCACCCTTGTTATAAGCCTTCTCTTCTTTTACCTTGTTGGTTTATCAATCAATGTCGTTTCACTTGCCGGATTGATCCTCGGTATCGGTATGATGATCGATAATTCAATCGTGGTCATAGAGAATATAACACAATGGATCGACAAGGGTTTGTCGCTGACTGAGGCATGTGTGAAAGGGACCAATGAAGTGATTACTCCGCTTATCTCGTCTGTACTTGTCACCTGTGCCGTGTTTGTTCCACTGATTTTCCTCAGTGGTATCTCAGGGGCGCTCTTCTATGATCAGGCTATCGCCATAGTGATCGGACAGGGTGTATCCCTGCTTGTTGGAATCACTCTTCTACCTACCGTTTATTATCTTCTCTACAAGAACGGAAAAGAGGGGAGATTGACAAAATTGGTGAAAAGTATCAGTCTTAAAGGTCTGGAAAGCAGGTATGAAGGAGGAATGGACTTTTTCTTCAGGTACAGGACAGCCACTATGTTCACTTTCTTGGGTATCATATTGTTAATGGCATGGCAGTTTGTTACCATGGAGAAGGAAAAATTTCCGGCAATAAAGCAGGATGAAATGATCGTTTCTATAGACTGGAACGAAAATATCGATGCAGCAGAGAATCTGAAGAGAGTAAAAGAGTTCCTCGGGTCATTCGGGGGTATGGTAGTTCAGTCGAATTCTTTCATCGGTGAACAACAGTTTCTGTTTGACCGCGATTATGACCAGTCGTACACCCAGGCGAAGGTCTATATAAAGGCAACAGGTTATGATGTTACAAAGAATATTGAAAATAACCTGCGAAGTACAGCACCCTTAAAACATCACTGAACCGGAACAATATAGGCGAATTAAGAGCATCTTATGAGATACTTCCGATAGTCTTGTCAGGTAAGGAGAAGGAGATAAGCGATATCATATCCTCGGAGTTTGTCCCCAGTAAAACTAATGTGCCAATACCTGTCAGTGAGTTAGTTAATGTACAGCGGGTTCATGATTATAAAACAATTAAAGGAGGATTGCACAGTGAGTATGTGCCTGTGGCGATGAATGTCAGGACAAACAGACCTGCTGAACTCACGAATGAAATAAGGGCAATGCTTACAGCCGACCATACAATTGATGTTAGTTTCAGCGGATCACTGCTGACAGGTCAGAAACTGTTCCGCGAGCTGGCTATCGTTCTGATTGTGGCACTACTGCTTCTTTACTTTATTCTGGCAGCACAGTTTGAATCACTTACCCAGCCAATCATAGTTTTGCTTGAGATACCGATTGATATTGCAGGAGCATTGTTACTTATCAGGCTATGGGGAGGAACTATTAACCTGATGGCTATGATCGGGCTCATTGTGATGTCGGGAGTTATCATCAACGACTCAATCCTGAAAGTTGATACCATCAATAATCTTCGTAATGAAGGGATGAAGCTTAAAGAAGCAATTTATACCGCAGGTTCACGGCGTCTGAAACCTATCGTTATGGTTGCCATGGCATCGCTTGTATCCACCGGGCCGATACTATTCAGTTCAGGTATAGGCGCTGAACTGCAGAAGCCTATGGCACTGGCACTGATAGGAGGTATGTCGCTGGGAACGATAGTGAGTTTGTTCTTTATTCCGTTGGCATACTGGTATATTTACAGGAAAAGCGATAACGGATTAAAATCAGACAAGATTGGACAAATTACGACCATCCCTTAACTGCAAACGCTTCGGATTATCCAACCCAATATTCTAATTCATTTATATAGAAAAATAAGTCCCTCTCTCCTGGGTGAGAGCCTGTCCGCCTTCAGCGGGAGGTTTAGGGAAAGTTAAAAATTTACAGGGTTTGTAAGGCAATACCATTGATAGGGATTACGCCCTCACTCCGTTCGGTCGTGATCCCCGGGGAGGTACCCTGCAACGACATTTTACTCCCTTACTCGTTTCGCTCGTAAGGTCTTTTTATTTTCCATCTATCCTCACTCATGTAAACATGGCCCGGCCAGATGAAAAATAAAAATCCCGCAGATACCTGCGGGAGTAAAATGTTGTTGCGGAGAGAAAGGGATTCGAACCCCCGGTACCCTTTTGAGGTACACACGCTTTCCAGGCGTGCCAGTTAAACCACTCCTGCATCTCTCCCTGATAAAGATAGAATGGACACTAAAATTAGCGGCGCAAATTACGAAATTATTTTAATAAAAACGCCTGCTATGATATTTCTCCTGCTATTGAAATATTCAACGATTTCACTATCTTCTTCATTCGATGAGTATCTACCCAGCAGATACATCAGCTTGGTGACTGATGCTTCAGATGTTATATCCTTCCCACTTATAACACCTGCTGCAAGCATCATCGCGGCTTGTTTCATATAATCCCATTTCAACACTTCCTCCATGGCACTGAGTTACATTAAAAATTATACCTCCCTTTCCAATATATTGTTTCAGATCATCAATAAACCATTGGTATGTAGGAGCATTTCCCGATCCGAAAGTTTCTATAATAAGGCCTCTCAGTCCTTCTGTTTCGATAATCGCTTTGTACAAGTTTCCTGTTAATACCGGGGAAAAGTTTAAGGATTGCCACATTAGTATCAAATGATTTATGAACTGTAGCTTCTTAATAATCTTGACAGGATATCTGATAAGGTTGTTAAAGTATAATTAAGGTGAAATCCGACCTCTGCAAGCGGCGGATAATTAGGAGAGTTAAATGCATCAAAATGCTCAGCACTCATCTTTGTTGTGCGGTTGCCCCGTGTTAAGTTTGTTGTCGAAATATATACATACCTCCGGAACAGCAGGTAGATCCGTCTTCCTGTGCGGCAGCAATCTCAATGGCAGTAATAAGGTTTTCCCTACCATCGGTTCGCAGACAGACCTATGGGTAATTGTGACCCTGTAAATATTACAGGTTTGGCAAGATTCTCAAGCATGAAAGCTTAGTGCTGAGGCAGTAGTAAGCCATAGTGTCTGTGCCATGCAATACAACGAACCCGTCAAAATCGTTATAGTTGTCTTCATATTATCTCAGCCATCTTAATCCATACAGCCGGATCAATATTTGACGAATCTTTCACCGGGTTAAATGAGACTGAGTGAAGATCATATCCAAACTTTCCAGTTCGGGTACATGATCGGAGATATGCTGAAATCGATGGGATAAGTGATCCTGTTCAGGGATCATGTACCATCCCTATTGTTCCACCGGTATAAATAATTAATATCGAGATGTCCTTATTTTTCTTCATTCTTGTTTCAGATTTTGAAAAGCCGTTTTGAGTTGGTAAAGGTAATGCTAGCAACCTCTTCTTCACTCATCCCGAATATTTCAGCAAGTTTCTTGTTAATTAATCTGATGTACGAACTCTCATTCCTTTTTCCTCTGTATGGGGCATGGTGCCAGATAAGGAGAATCAGTTTCCAGAATAAGATTCTCAGGACCTATCTCTTTAACAATTTGTCAAGTCCTGAGTTTTTAAAAGTAACTATTCCTCCTATACCAAGTTTCAATCCCATCTTCAATTACCTTTTTCAGCATCTTCTGATGTTACCTGTGAAAGCATGGAAACACCCCCTTCAGATTGCTGTTCCCTTAAATTCTTTCAGTGCTTCAAATAACTTCACCGGAATGAATCTCTTGCATGAATTACAACCGGCAGATCATGGTGGTATAGCAATTCGATCCTGCTGCTGAATACCACAATCTGTTCTTTAAGGTAAGTTTTGTCCCAGTAAAGATCTATCCCTATTTCACCAATAGCCATAAATTTATGTTCTGTGCACAGTTCTTCTAAGTATTTCAAGTTGAAGCCATAATCTTCCCTGACTGATGTGGGGTGAAGTCCAATCATAGGGTAACAGATACCCGGGTATCTGTTACCAGCAGAAATCATCTGGTCAACAGAATGAATATCAATATTAGGCATGAGCATTTTATGACGCCATTACTCATAGCTCTGTTTACCGTTTCATCCCTGTCGTTGTCAAATTCCGGGAGATACAGATGTGTATGAGTATCAATAAGCTGCATCAAACTACCCCCTGGGCTATCATGGCATTTGCCACTTTCACAAATCCTCCGATATTGGCACCATCAACATAGTTAATGAATCCATCTTCTTTGGTGCCATACTTAACGCAGGTTGCATGAATATTCTTCATGATTGTATGAAGCTTCGCATCAACTTCTTCGCGTGACCAGGGCAGTCTCATGGAGTTCTGTGTCATTTCAAGTCCTGATGTGGCAACACCGCCAGCATTGGCTGCTTTCCCTGGTCCGTATAGGATCTTCGCATTGAGAAATACCTCAACTGCCTCAATGTGTAGAAGGCATATTAGCTCCTTCTGAAACACATATGCAACCATTTTTACAAGTAACCTGGCATCTTCACCATTGATTTCATTTTGTGTTGCATTTGGCATGGCTATGTCGCATTTTATTATCCATGGCCTTTTCCCTTCAAAATATTCAACTCCATACTTCTCGGCATACTCTTTTATCCTTCCTCTCCTGACATTTTTCAGTTCCATAATGTAGTTAAGTTTTTCATGCATCAATCCCTTTCGGATCATAAACAAATCCATTTGAATCAGACGCCGTTACGACTTTACCCCCAAGCTCTGTAACTTTTTCGGTTGCGTATTGGGCTACATTACCTGATCCGGAAATACAAACGATCTTTCCTTTTATGCTTTCTCCGCGTGTTGAGCAAGCATCTCCTGGGCAAAATATGTTGCCCCATAACCGGTAGCTTCAGGACGTATAAGTGAACCACCCCATTCTATACCTTTTCCGGTAAGTACCCCGGTAAATTCATTTTTGAGTCTTTTATACTGACCAAAGAGAAAACCTATTTCTCGTCCGCCAACACCGATATCCCCTGCCGGAACATCAGTATCAGCACCTATATGCCTGAATAATTCTGACATAAAGCTCTGACAGAATCTCATTACTTCATTGTCTGATTTACCCTTAGGATCAAAATCAGAACCGCCTTTTCCGCCACCCATTGGCAATGTTGTAAGGCTATTCTTAAAAACCTGTTCAAAAGCAAGGAATTTAAGAATTCCGAGATTAACTGTAGGATGAAGCCGGAGGCCTCCTTTATATGGGCCTATAGCACTGTTCATCTCAATCCTGAAACCACGGTTGATCTGAACCTCTCCTTTGTCATCCAGCCACGGAACCCTGAAAATAATTGTGCGTTCAGGTTCCGCAATTCTCTCAAGGATTTTTGCATGTTTATACTTTGGATTTTCTTCGATAAACGGAATCAGGGATTCTGCAACCTCCTGAACTGCCTGGTGGAACTCATTCTCACCAGGATTTCTGGCTTTGATCATTGCCATGAATTGTTGTACTCTTGGATCCATTATAATATGTTTTAATAAAAATTAATTAGAGTATGGAAATAATTATAAAAAGTTAATATTTAAATAATATTTATTTTATAATGCTTATAATCAATTATATACATTTTATCCCGGATAACCCCCTTTCCCGTTTCCCCCAAGGGGGAAAAGCTTCATTTTCAGCTCCTTCCCCCTTGGGGGAAGGTCGGAAGAGGGTAAAAATAATAGAAATTAATAGTTTTATTCACGATTGCTGATAGTCATAAAAATTAATTAGATACTTAAAAGTATTAAATCTATATTAATATTACATTATACGGTATAAATTTCCGGGATAACATTTCAAATACCCTTTAAACTCCATCTGGAGGAGCAGGGAAGATAACTTGTATACCGGCATTTCCAGTGATCTGCAGATCACATCAATAGTTAACTCACCTTCTTTGGATATCAGTTCAAAAACAAGTTTTTCATTATCATTAAGTTCGGAAAAAAGTGTCATTTGTAAAGGAGCTCTTGATTTTTCCGGCTTCCAGTTTAGAAAATACGCAATATCGTCAGCGCTTTGTATAAGAGCTGCTTTGTTGGTTTTTATCAGGTCGTTGCAACCGGCCGACCATTGATCATCGGGTCTTCCGGGAACAGCAAATACATCACGGTTGTAAGAGTTTGCAATATCTGCTGTAATCAGAGCACCTCCCCTGATACCAGATTCAATGACCAGAGTTGCATCTGAAAGGCCGGCAATAATCCTGTTCCTTTTAATAAAATTATTACGTTCCGGCAATGTATCAGAGAGGAAATCAGAAAGCAACCCCCCGTTATTTGTCATTACATTTGCTGTTGACCTGTGAATTGACGGGTAAATTGTCTTTAGCCCATGACCCAAAACTCCTATTGTCGGAAGATTATTAGCAATAGCAGCTTTATGTGCCGTAATATCAATCCCATAGGCAAGTCCGCTGATGATTATCAGACCGGGATGGTCTGCTGCAAGGGCTCCGATGATCTTTTCACATAGCTCCTTTCCCCTTACGGTTGCATTGCGTGTTCCAACTACACTCAGAATCATTGCTGCGTTGAGGTCGCAGTTGCCCCTGAGGAAAAATACTACAGGGGAATCATCACATTGCCTTAAGCGAAAGGGATAGTCGTTATCCAGATAAAAGAAGGTTCTGATATCATTTCTGTCAACATATTCGGCTTCTTTTTCAGCGGCCGCCAGGTACGACCTGTCACAGATATATTTTGCAAGGCCCGGGCCAATACCGGGAATCTTTATGAGGTTTCCGTATGGCTCATGAAAAATAGCTTCAACACTCCCGAAATGAGAAACCAGCTTACGTGCACTGATATCTCCAATGCGTGGAATAAGACCTAATGCTATTTTATGAGCTAGTGTGACTTCTGACACAGCGCATGAGTTTGGTTAGTTCAGATCACCCCCATATCGAGCATTGAATTTGCGACCTTAAGGAACCCTGCAATATTAGCTCCTTTTACATAGTCAACATAACCATCATCGCGTTTCCCATATCTGACACATTGTTCATGTATGTTACTCATTATCTCATGAAGACGGCTATCCACTTCCTGCCTGTTCCAGCGGAGCTTCATTGAGTTCTGGGTCATCTCCAGTCCCGATGTTGCCACACCGCCGGCATTAACCGCTTTTCCGGGTGCAAACATTATCTTGTTTTTATGAAATTCTTCAATAGCTTCAGGGGTACAACCCATGTTTGATATTTCGGCAACCAATTTAACGCCATTCTTTATCAGCATTTTCGCATCTTCACCGTTAAGTTCATTCTGTGTTGCACAGGGTAAGGCTATGTCTGTTTTAATTTCCCATGGGTGTTTCCCTTCGTGGAATTCAACGCCCTCGAATGCATATGAATAGGGTTTAACAATATCCTCATTTGAGGCGCGCAGGTCAAGCATATAATCGATTTTATTTCCGGAAATTCCATCGGGATCATAAACGTAACCATCAGGACCAGAGATAGTGACAACTTTTCCACCAAGCTCGGTAGCTTTCAGGGCAGCACCCCATGCCACATTGCCAAATCCTGAGATTGAAATTGTCTTTCCATTAATAGTTTCATTTATGGTCCCAAGCATCTCTTTGGCAAAATATATGCCACCAAAACCGGTAGCTTCGGGACGTATCAATGACCCACCCCAGTTACTTCCTTTTCCGGTCAATACACCTGAATGTTCACCTGAAAGACGCTTATACATTCCATAGAGGAAACCTATTTCACGACCACCTACTCCGATATCTCCGGCAGGCACATCAGTTTCAGGACCAATATATTTCCATAATTCAAGCATAAAAGATTGGCAAAACCTCATTACTTCTGAGTTAGACTTACCTTTGGGGTCAAAGTCCGAGCCCCCTTTCCCTCCACCCATAGATAAGGTAGTGAGGGCATTTTTAAAGATCTGTTCAAATCCAAGGAACTTGAGAATGGAGAGATTAACACTTGGGTGAAATCGCAAGCCCCCTTTATAAGGGCCTATTGCATTATTGTATTGAATACGGTAACCAAGATTCACTTTCACAATACCTTCATCATCAACCCAGGGAACTTTGAATGTCAGAATTCGGTCAGGCTCAACAATCCGGTCAATGATGTTGGCCGAATCAAACTGGGGATTATCATTATAAACATCTTCAATTGATTCAAGTACTTCTCTGACCGCCTGTAAATATTCAACCTCTCCGGGATGCTTCTTCGAAAGGTTATTCATTATCTTATCTACATCCATAATTAATTAATTTAAGTTTAAAAGTCAACCCTGGTAATATTTGGCTCAAATTTCGACCGGTAAAAGATCAATAAAAATGATTAAACTCATGTTACGGATGAAAGCTTATATTACTTTTTTGAATATGAGGTAAGTGATCTTGTTACTTTATCTCTCTGTTCCCTTTTCAGTGCACTTATGAATATTGGCGGATATTTTGCGATACCATTATTAACCCTTTGAAACAGGGTGACACTACATATCAGGCCAAATAACTTTTTGTCGGTTTTATAACCTGAAAAAGTTTTCTTGTTTATCTCTACGGAATTCTTTCTCCCCCCAACTATTCCTGCTGAAAAATACCTTAATATAATATTTTCACCATCATCGGAGAAGTAAATATACTGGTAACTTAAAAACATAGGTAAAAAAGCAGAAACAGACCATAGCGTCACAAATATTATTGTCCAGACTGTTTCATCCAATCCAAGAAGCGGATATTTTATCATTTTTGCTATATAGGTCAGCACAATAAATGTCAAAGTCAGTATGGTGACCACGAAAAATTTTATCCTGAGGCTTATAATAGTCCGGCTGTTGTCAAATGTCATCAGATAAAATTTTAGTAAACTTAATCTGTTTTTTTCAATAAAAATGCAGATTATTAAAAAATTAGAACTGAATAATCCGGTTCCCGGTATTATTGCCTCCTTGTTCTGAAAAAATCCAATATCATTTCCCTGCATTCATTCTCCATTATCCCGGAACTTATGATAGTTTTTGGATGTAACAGCGACCCTGAAATGGTACGGAATCCTTTTTTCTCATCAGTTGCCCCGAAAGCAAGTCCTGCTGCCTGACTCCATCCGATGGCGCCGGCACACATCGCACAAGGTTCCAGAGTGACATAAATAGTGCAATCTGTCAGGTATTTTCCGCCAAGATAGTCAGTTGCAGCAGTAATAGCCTGCATTTCGGCATGAGCAGTAGGATCTTTCAAAGTCTCTGTAAGATTATGGGCCCTTGCTATGATCATGCCTTTATACACTATAACTGCGCCAACAGGAATTTCCTGTTTCTCAAGAGCCCGCCGCGCTTCAGTTATGGCAGCTTTCATATAAAATTCATCAGTGTTCCATGCCATTGTTTCAAATATTTCAATTCCCGCTGGCATAGTATCCTGTAACCTTTGGATAATATTCAAAATCCATTATAAATTTAAAATTCTGCTGGTTATTACTGCCATATCTCCACTACCACCGTCAGGGTTAAAATATTAATTATTGTCATTACCTCCTAAAAGGGTAATTACAATAACTCCGTTGGCGCCACGAGCCCCATAAATGGATGCTGATGCTCCTTTTAACACCACTATTGACTTTACCTGTGCAGGGATTATATCTTTTATATCATTTACTATAGTACCATCCACAACAAAAAGAGGTTCGGTACTTAACTTGAAGGAAAATGAATTCTGAACATTGATACTCGTGCCGTTCACCACTACTCCGGGAACCTCACCTGAGATCATTTCATAAACAGTATTGTATCCAGCGTATTTGGATTTATTTCCTTCAATCTTGTTTACAGGTATAGTAAGGTCTTTTTTATCGGTTTGGCCATACCCCACATTGATCATATCACTTTCAGCCTTTACAGGCTGGCTGGGTTTTTTACCGGCCCTATCCAGGTTGAAATTGACAACATTTTTCCCATCTATCTCCATCTCTTTTACCCCGTTGTATAAAGAAAATGCTACAATTGATTTTGCAGTGGGGCTTACTTTAACGCGATAAAAACCTTTGGAGTCAGTAACAGAATTTGTTTTAACCTTATCTACAAATATCATGACATTTGGCACAGGTTTTTTGTTTGCGTCGAGAACGGTACCGGAAATTTTTATCTTCTTATCAGGTTTCTGAGAATAATTGACCTGCATAAAACAGAATGATAAAAGTAAAATAAAAGTTATTTTATATTTCATTTTTATAAAAATTATAGACCTTACAAGATACGATTTACGTAGCTATTTTACAAGGATTTTACGAATCAAATTAGGTTGTATCCATCGGTGAAGCATACTTATTATAATAATTTTTCTGCTCTTTATCAACACCTCTTTGCAGATCGGTGTTTAATACCCTGTCGCCATTTCCGGCTCCCTGCTTTCTGTTATGAACTAAGTCATTGCAACAACCTGAAATAACTGTAAATCTCAGAGAAAAAGGTTACCCTGATCTGCTTCCGGTGAAGTGACGATGTAATCAATATTCTTTGCATAGAAGTTATATTATTTCTGAGTGGATCTTATTGCATTCTCATCTCAATGGTGTCAGTTATTATTTTGTTCAGGAGATGAAATCCGGGGAAAATTTACGAACATTCAAGTCAGGATAATGTTAAATATATAAGTTTTGTGGTTCCCCCGATTAAGCGGGACAGGCTATGTGACCTTAAAAATCAAATTATTTAGATATGAGAAATAAGATAGTGGTACTTTTATTTATTTTAAGTGGTACTGTTAATTGTTTCACGCAGATCAATCCTGCAAATGACTATTCCGGAATATTTAAAACTGTGCAGGAAAAAAGGATATTCAGGGATCAGAAGACCTTCCCGGATTGCCGGCCTCTTTATCCCCCTGACACAATAAAAGATCGCTTTAATAAGCAACAGAGATCCGGTAGTTTTGATTTGAAAGCATTTATTGGTCAAAATTTCGATACCGTCCTGATCGATACAGTTTCAATTTTTAAACACATTGATTACCTGTGGGATTATCTTACCAGAAGCCCGGATAAAAGGGATACATTATCATCCCTTATCCCGCTTCCATTCCCGTACATTGTTCCGGGTGGCCGTTTCAGAGAGATATATTACTGGGACAGTTATTTTACAATGCTGGGACTGCAGGTGTCTGGCAGAATGAAGATAGTTGAAAATATGATTGATAATTTTTCATTTCTTATTGATACTTACGGATATATTCCCAACGGTAACCGGACTTATTACCTGAGCCGGTCACAGCCACCGTTTTTTTCTCTGATGGTTGAATTATTAGCCGGAGATAAAGGGGATTCAGTTTACATCAAATATCTGCCACAGCTTGAAAAAGAATACAATTTCTGGATGAGAGGTAAGGGAAAGGTAAATAAAATCCACAATGCGGAGGAGAATGTGGTCTGGCTCGGGAAGGACCTCTTCCTAAACAGGTATTGGGATGATCTTTTGCAACCTCGTCCGGAATCCTATATGCAGGATTCTGTTGTTTACAGGTTGTCAGGAAGAAACAGAACGATATACAGGGACATACGTGCAGCGGCGGAGTCGGGATGGGATTTCAGTTCCAGATGGTTCAGTGATTCATCTTCTCTTTTTACAATAAGAACATCAGATATTATTCCCGTAGATCTTAATAGTCTTCTTTATCACCTTGAGTTAACTTTGCAAAAGGCATATCTGCTTACAGGTGACGGCACAAAAGCAGCAATAATGACAAGAGCAGCAGACAAAAGGAGGAATCTTATTATCAAATATTGCTGGAATTCGGACAAGGGCTATTTTTATGATTTCAATTTTGTTGAAGGAAGACAAACGCTCCGGGGGTCTCTGGCTGGTATTTATCCGCTTTTCTTCAGAATGGTGGATGACAGTCTGGCACACAGGTTAATTAATGTCCTCAGGCAAGAATATTTAAAGGATGGCGGCCTTGTAACGACACCTTTTAAAAGTGGTCAGCAGTGGGACAATCCTAATGGCTGGGCACCATTACAATGGATTGGTTATATTGCCTGTAAAAATTATGGATTTGATTCTCTTGCACACAATATAGCCTTAAGATGGACAGACCTTAACATGAAGATTTTTTTTAATACCGGTAAAATGCTTGAAAAATATAATGTCGTTGATATAACAGTTCCGGGCGGTGGGGGTGAATATGAGTTGCAAGATGGTTTTGGATGGACTAATGGAGTTTTTCTGAAGCTTTGGAATGAAGAAAGGAGAAATATATATATTGTACTGCATTAAATATGATCCTTTAATTTAGCATATCAAGACTAAATCAATGCATTTCACGGCACAGTTTCACGAACTGATAATTAAAATATTTCTTACCGGTGTAACTTGTCACAAAGTTTCCCGATGGCAAAAGATTCCCTTATTTTGCTGCCTGCTCCCCGCTCCCCGCTCCCCGCTCCCTGCTCCATCTCCCTGCCCCCCGCTCCCCGCCATAGGGCTGCGTCTGTAAACTTGAAATCTGATGGTGATGACTGGTGATATTTTACCCGCAACTGCAATATACCTTAAAACATCTTCATTACAACTTCATAACCATTTTTAACAGTATTAATTTTGCTACTTTTACTGAAATTTTAAATTGGTTACTATGTACAGGACACACACTTGCGGAGAACTGACAATTAAAGATGCCGGAACTGAAGTTATTCTATGCGGCTGGGTTCAGAAATCAAGAGATCTGGGAGGAATGACTTTTGTCGATCTGCGAGACCGCTATGGTATTACCCAACTTGTTTTTAACATGGAAACCAACAGGGATATGTGTGAAAAAGCACGCAAACTGGGTCGTGAATTTGTTATCCAGGCTCATGGAAAAGTCAGGGAAAGAAGTAATAAGAACCCTAAATTACCCACAGGTGAAATTGAAATTGAAACCGTGCAACTTAATATACTTAACCGGAGTGAAATACCTCCATTTACCATTGAAGAGGATACTGACGGAGGTGAAGAGCTCAGGATGAAATACAGGTACCTTGACCTCAGGAGAACATCTGTCAAAAACAACATTATACTTAGGCACCGTGTTTCTCAGGAAGTGCGAAAATACATGGATTCCATTGGGTTTATTGAAGTTGAGACCCCTGTACTCATTAAGTCAACTCCCGAGGGGGCCCGTGATTTTGTTGTACCCTCAAGAATGCAGCCCGGGACTTTTTATGCCTTGCCCCAATCACCACAGACATTAAAACAGTTGCTTATGGTGGCAGGTTTTGATAAGTATTTTCAGATTGTCAAATGTTTCAGGGATGAAGATCTCAGGGCAGACAGGCAACCTGAATTTTCGCAGATCGACTGTGAAATGTCGTTTGTTGACCGGAATGATGTGCTGGAGACATTTGAAGGACTTGCAAAACACCTGTTCAGGCAGATCAGGGGGATTGAATTCGATTTGCCTTTTATGCGGTTGCCGTATCAGGAGGCTATGGATAGTTATGGTACAGATAAACCTGATCTTCGCTTTGACATGAAGTTCAGAGAACTTACCTCTCTGGTGAAAGGTCACAATTTCCCTGTCTTTGACAATTCGGAATATGTCGGGGGAATCTGTGCAAAAGGGTGCTCAGAGTATTCAAGAAAACAACTTGACGAGCTGACGGAATTTGTAAGAAAACCTCAGATAGGAGCAAAAGGACTTGTATATGTTAAATATGGCGTAGATGGAAGTTTAAAGTCGTCCGTTGATAAATTTTATTCAGGTGAAGAGCTTAAGAAATGGGTGAATGAAATGAATTCCGGGGAAGGAGACCTTATTCTTCTTCTGGCGGGAGACAGGAAGAAGACTTTAACCGCGTTGTCGGAATTGCGTCTTGAGATGGGAAAGAGACTTGAACTGAGATCAAAGGAGAAATTTGTCCCATTATGGGTAGTAGACTTCCCTCTTCTTGAGTGGGACGATGAGGCTGCAAGATTTTATGCAATGCATCATATGTTTACATCTCCCAATCCCGATGACCTGCATATTATGGAAACAGATCCCGGCAAAGTCAGGGCCAATGCCTACGACCTGGTAATTAACGGAGTGGAGATAGGAGGAGGTTCAATAAGGATACATGATGCCACAGTTCAGCGGCTTATGTTTAAAGTGCTGGGATTCAGTGAAAAAGAAGCAGAAGAACAATTTGGGTTTCTTTTAAATGCCTTTAAATACGGAGCTCCGCCTCATGGAGGTATTGCATTTGGTTTTGACAGGTGGGTTGCAATGTTTGGTGGTCAGGATTCAATCCGTGATTTTATTGCCTTCCCGAAAAATAACTCCGGACGTGATGTAATGCTGGATACGCCTTCTCAAATTCTTGATAAGCAACTTGATGAGCTTATGATTGAAATCAGGAAACCGGTAAGATAATTGTTCATTTCTTTTGTTCGTCCAAAAGAAATGAACCAAAGAAAAGGGCGCCGGAAATGATAAATTTTACCATTCCGTACGCCCGCTACACAAGCCTTGTTGGCGCTACCGTAATGGCAAAATTTCGCACCATTTCCGGATTGCCAGCCCGCCGTCACTTATACACTACTGCACTTTTTATTATTGTTTGGATTTCAATAGTACCTAATTAAAGATGCAATTACAATAATATATTAATGAGCCTTTAAGCAATTTAGTCATTACATAAGTTGAGTTGGTCTGAATGCTCCTAATATCCGTTAACCTACTAATAAGCCCCCAGTTGGGGGTTTGGGGGTGGGGGGTAGAGAAAAATCAAATGATCTTACCGATAAGCGTTGCCGAAGTACTTCTCTCAATCAGGACATTCACATATTCACCTCTTGCATGATTTTCTCCCGGGAAAACTACAACTTTATTCTGAGAGGTGCGGCCTGACATATGCTCTGCCGATCTTTTTGATAATCCCTCGGTGAGGACCTCAAAACTATTTCCTACGTCCTTCTTTTTTGATTTTGAAGAAAGTATGTTTTGCAGGGAGATCATCTCATTCAGTCGGCGGGCTTTTATCTCTTCTGGAACATCATCTTTATATTTTCTTGCAGCCCTGGTCCCTGGCCTTTCACTGTATTTGAACATGTATGCAAAGTCAAATCCTGACCATTCCATAAGTGAGAGCGATTCCTTATGATCCTCTTCTGTTTCAGTGCAGAATCCCGCAATCATGTCGGTTGAAAGTGCACAACCAGGCAAAATTTTACGGATTGAGTTTATCCGGTCCATATACCATTCCCGTGTATAATCCCGGTTCATCAACTTTAATATCCGGCTGCTTCCGCTCTGTGCCGGAAGATGAATATGCCTGCAGATATTATCATGTTCAGACATTATTTGAAGAAGGTCATCTGACAGGTCTTTTGGATGGGAGGTTGAAAACCTTACCCGCAGAAGCGGGTCTGTCAGGGCAACTTTTTTAATAAGTTCCGGAAAGCCTGTAAGACGGCCATCTTTTTCCCATCTGTATGAATCGACATTTTGTCCAAGCAGAGTTACCTCTCTGTATCCCTTCTCAACCAGCTCCCTGACCTCTTTCAGAACAGATCCGGGATCACGGCTTCTTTCTGCACCCCGTACATATGGTACAACACAATATGAGCACATATTGTTACATCCCCTCATGATTGAAACAAATGATGAGACCCCGTTTTTATCCATTCTCACAGGTGATATGTCAGCATAAGTCTCTTCTCGTGAGAGCAGTACATTTACTGCTTTGTGTCCCGATTCCGCTTCGGCAACTAATACAGGTAACTCCCGGTAAGCATCCGGTCCTGCAATAATATCCACTATATGTTCTGTCTCAAGCAGGTTCTCCTTAAGCCTTTCCGCCATACACCCGATTATTCCTATCCTGATATTTTTCTTTTTCTTTTTTAAATGACTGATGTCCTTAAGCCGCCCCCAGATACGCTGTTCGGCATTATCGCGTATCGAACAGGTATTGATTAGTATAAGGTCAGCATCATTTATTAACTCTGTAGGTTCAAACCCGGCATCTGACAGAATTGCCACAACAACCTCACTGTCAGCAACATTCATCTGACAACCGTAAGTCTCTATATATACTTTTTTAATCATCCGAATTCCTGTTACATTTTTTTATGCTGTGATAAGGCATCCTGGCCCTGTGCCCTGCGCCCTGTGTCCTGTACCCATCGCCCTGTCGTCCGGAACCTGTCTCTCTGCAATTGGCCGCACAAAAGTATAAAGTATGAGTGAGGTATAAAAGAATTATTTAATTTTGCATTCGGTAAATTAAATCTTTAATATATGTCAGGTCATAGTAAATGGTCAACAATTAAACGTAAAAAAGGCGCAATTGATGCCAAAAGAGGAAAGATATTTACTAAGATAATCAAGGAAATTATCATTGCTGCCAAGGAAGGAGGCGGTGATCCCGAATCAAATGCCAGGCTGAGGCTAGCTGTTCAGAACGCAAAGGGTGCCAACATGCCGAAGGATAATATTGACAGAGCAATTAAGAAAGCAGTTGGTGCTGATGCCGAAAGCTTTCTTGAAACAACATTTGAAGGGTATGGCCCATGTGGAGTTGCTGTATTTGTTGAGTGCCTGACAGACAACAATAACAGGACTGTGGCATCAGTCAGGTCAGCCTTCAATAAATATGGAGGTAATCTGGGGACTAACGGATCGCTGAGCTTTTTGTTTGAGAGAAAGGGCATATTTACAATCAGGAATGAAGGGTTCTCACTTGAAGATCTTGAGCTGGAAATGATCGATGCAGGCGCTGAAGATATTGAAGTTGACGGTGACACCCTGACAATAAGCTGTGCGAAAGAGGATTTTGGCAGTATTAACAGGAAACTTAATGAACTGGGGATCGAACCGGAAGAAGCTGGGTTGAAAAGAATACCCAACGATACTAAAAACGTTGACCTCGAATCAGCAAAAAAAGTACTAAGATTTATTGAAGTGCTTGAAGATGATGATGATATTCAAAACGTTTACCATAATCTTGAGATGACTGATGAGCTGGCTGATGAATTAAGCTGAGTCCCGATCTGATTCCTGAAAGAAATACTCTTATTAAATTCTCAAACGGCGGAGGCTTTTTTTTGTTGTTAAAATGATATGAATGCAAATATTATCTCAGTGGGAATAATAAATCAGGCATATCCGTTTCTATTGTGTAGGTGATTTATTATTTTTGCGCCATGAAAAGGTTTATCTTCTTTTTATCTGTTTTTTATTTTTTTTCACCCGGAATGAGCCAGGCACAGGCTTTCATTAAAACTTCTGATCTCTTCCGCAGGCAGGGAAGCGATTACAGGCAGGGTAGTCTGACTGTAATCCAGGATGGACGGATTGACTCATTGATAAGCAGATATATTATTGGTAACAGTAAAATAAAGACCTCCGACGGCTCACAGGGTATGCAGGGTTTCAGGATACAGATTTATTCCAATTCCGTAAGATCGGCCAGGGAAGAATCAGCCAAGGCAAAAGCTAAATTTCTGAGCAAGTTTCCGGATATACCTGCTTATGCCCAGTATCAGGACCCCGGGTATTTTATGATCAGAGTAGGAGACTACAGAACAAAGATCGGATTATTCAAAGATTTGCTGATGATCCGGGAGGAATTTCCAAATGCATATCAGGTTCCGGATGTCATTAATTTCCCGGACCTGAAAAAAAATTAGCAATGAGTGATAATATAAGACATGAATGTGGCATTGCAATGTTAAGGTTGCGAAAGCCGATTGAATATTACATTGAAAAATATGGTACATGGTCCTATGGCCTTCAGAAAATGTACCTTATGATGGAAAAGCAGCACAACAGGGGTCAGGATGGAGCCGGTATTGCCGGGATCAAGCTGAATGTTAAACCGGGCAACCGGTATATTTTCCGTCAGCGGTCAAATCAGGCTAACCCGATAAAAGAGATATTCGGACTTATTTACGACGATATTGATAAAATCATTCTTAATCACCCCGGAGAGATTAATAATCCGGACTTTATAAAGGAGAATCTTCCTTTTGCATGTGATATATACCTGGGGCATTTAAGGTATGGCACTTATGGTAATTATAATATTGATTATGTACACCCTGTAAGCCGCGAAAACAACTGGAGGTCAAGGAATCTTGTTATGGCAGGGAATTTCAATCTCACAAATGTGGGAGAGGTTTTCAATAGTCTGGTAAATTTGGGACAGAATCCGGTCGACTTCTCAGATACAGTAACTATCCTGGAAAACATTGGTCATCGTCTGGATGAAGAGAACGAGAAATTATACTGGCTGTTTAAGGATCAGGGTTATTCAAAAAAGAATATCTCCCCGCTGATAGAAAAAAATCTTGATGTGGTATCTATTCTGAGGAAGGCGAGTCGTAACTGGGATGGTGGATATGCGATGGCCGGTATGGTGGGCCATGGTGATGCTTTTGTGATGAGAGATCCGGTTGGTATCAGGCCTGCTTTTTATTATATTGACGATGAAATAGCTGTAGTGGCTTCGGAACGACCTGTGATACAGACTATTTTTAATGTCAGAACAGATAATGTGAAAGAGCTTCCTCCTGCCCATGCCATTATAATTAAAGCTTCAGGTGCTACCTCCATTGTAAAACTTGGAGAAGAAAGCGAACTGAAGAAATGTTCTTTCGAAAGGATCTATTTTTCGAGAGGAACAGACAAGGATATTTACAGGGAGAGAAAAAAACTGGGTGAAATTCTTACAGAAAGAGTCCTTAAAGCAGTAGATTATGACCTTGAAAATACGGTATTTTCCTATATTCCAAACACTGCAGAAAGTGCCTTTTACGGATTGGTAAAAGGTGTGGAAGACTATCTGAACAAGTCAAAAATTGAGACTATCCTGACAAAAGGGAAGGATCTTACACGGGATGAACTTGAAAAGATCATTCAAAGACGACCACGGGTAGAGAAAATTGCTGTCAAAGATGCTAAACTCAGAACTTTTATATCTGAGGATAACGGTCGCGATGACCTGGTAGGTCATATTTATGACGTTACATACGGGGTAATCCGCAGAGGAGTAGATAACCTCGTGGTGATTGATGACTCAATAGTCCGTGGAACCACTCTGAAAAAAAGTATTATAAAGATACTCGACAAACTCGATCCGAAAAAAATAATTGTAGTATCATCTTCACCGCAATTGCGGTATCCCGATTGTTACGGGATTGATATGGCAAAGCTTGGTGATTTTATAGCATTCAGAGCCGCAATTGAATTGCATATGGAAATAGGCAATGAAGAGCTTATAAATAAATTATACATTGAAGCCAGATCTGAACTTCTTAAACCTGTTACAGAAATAAGAAACATTGTCAAAGAAATTTATAAACCATTCGGCCCGGATGAGATTTCAGGGAAAATATCTTCAATGTTGAAGACAGACAATATAGGGGCCGAAGTAGAAATAGTTTTTCAATCTATAGAAGGACTTCATGAGGCATGCCCCGGACACAAAGGGGACTGGTACTTTACCGGAAATTATCCAACACCCGGGGGAAATAAAGTGGCTAACCAGTCTTTTGTAAATTATGTTGAGGGCAGGAATGTGAGAGCTTATTGATTATCGTGTGTGAACCATGTTATTTCAAAGTCCTTTTTGTAGGAAGCAAGATGTCTGTTTATCTTTTCAACATAAATATCCTTTAATGTAATCATGATCCCTGTCTCTTCAACATCTCCAAACTTGTGATTGATAAAGGTGCCAAACGTTTTCATTGTAGGGGAAAGATTCATATAGGCATTTATCAGGGGCGGGATATTCTCATTTAAATTTCTTACCTCCCTCGACAGGATCTTGTAATTCTCCTTATATCGCCATCCTCTGAAAAGCTTCCTCATTTCATCTTCATGAATGTCAATATCAGCAGGATCATTAGGAATTACCAGTTTATCAGGATCTTTAAAATGTCTTCTGAGAAAATAGAGAATCATGTTCCTCGCCCTTGGATTGAAATGAGGATACATGGTAACCTTCCCGAACAGATATCTGAGATGGTGGTTATCAATTATAATAGCACCTAGTCCATCCCAGAGATTATCCAGTGCAAAAAGACTCCTTCTTCCCATGGTCCGCGACTGATAGTCAGGATGAACGAAAGAACGGCCAAGTTCCATCAGGTGCGGGTAATACTTTGTGAGAAATTTTTCTGAAAAATGAAAATATGCTGAAGAGGCAAGTTTTGTAATATCGCATTCCGTACATCCTTTTTTCGGAAAATAATACCGATAACCCCCTATAATCTCCCTGTTTTCCGGATCCCATACAATAAGCTGTTTCTGAGGATCTTCTTTTGCGATGTCAAATTCGTCAATATCAATCTCCTTTCCTGTTCCTCCACCTGCGCGTCTGAAGGTCAATTCTCTCACCCTGCCAACTTCATTCATAAGAGCGGGAGAATTGTTATTGTCAAAAATATATACCTCATTGTTACCATTATTTGTGACTCTGAGCAGCTTATCTTTAGTGAGTTCTGCCATTAAATTATCTTTCGGTAACTGTTCTGCTATCGGCTTCATTAATTTGGTATGATTATACCTGTAGATTTGAATATTGCTTTAAAAAAATAACGTGCAAGTTAAACATTTTTTTTATTATCAGTTTTGTCCATAAGGTTTACCTGGAGTCCGTAAGATTTTGATTTAACCCATTCAGCCCACTCTGAGTGTGATTTGGTCTGATCAAAAGTTTGCCACGGAATACGTCTTCCGAAAATCAGATTTATCTCTTTGTCCTTTTGTCTGAACATCTCATCAGGAAGATAAAGCATCTCGATATTTGCTTTGACACCAAAAAAATTTCTCAGGTTTGCCAGGGTATAAAAGAAGTTGGAATTCCTCCCTGAAAAAAATGCAGGTATTACATCCCTGTTATACTGTATAGCTTTGGATATAAAACTCTTATGCCAGATAAGATCTCTTATTGTTGCCCCTTTTTCTTCTTGAGCATAACCCGGCAGGAAAATATAATATCTGGCTGTCAGATTCGTATGCCTCCTCAATTTTTCTGACGGCAGATCTGTCCAGTGACCCATGCTTGTTGACGGCCAGGAAAATACCAGACATATTTTCAATATTCAGGAGAATATCGTTTACCGGGAATTTCAGCTCTTTGAAATATTTTGACAACTCATTAATAAAAACCAGGCCGTCAAGTCCTCCCAGAGGATGGTTAGAGACAAAAATGTACCTGCCACTTTCAGGGATATTTTCCCTGTTGTAAACAATAAAACTGATTTTCATATATTTCAATGCTGCTTCCACTAACTCTGCATCCTTTAAATGGCCGCTCTCTTTAAGAAAAGCATTTAATTCCTCCTGATGCACAATTCTTTTCAGATAGTTTATCAAAAATGACGGAATAACTTTACCCAATGCCGGATTTTTTGATTTGAGGACTTTTTCGACATTGATTTCCGGAATTTTTCTATCCCCTGGTAAATTATCCATCTTAAACAAATCCTTTTGGAAAAAAGAAAATTCAAAGGTATCAAAAAACAGAGAAGGTATAAAATTCAGAATACAAAAAGTCATTAAGGTCACTTTCAATATAGGTTAATCCATTCCGGATTACTTAATATCACAGGCCCATTCCCCGAGGCAGCTACTCCATATACAATCCTGTTTTGTGCCAAATATGGAAAACCATTGGGAAGGTACAATTAGTATGTTCTGGAGAAAGTCTTTCAATATCCGAAATAATAACAGGCACTGGATGCCTGATTCGATTCAGAGGGTACTGCAACTCAGGAAAAATTGTACTGTATATATTATGAAGCATAATTTAGCCTTAACCCCGGGGCAGGTGAGACAAGAAATAATCCCGGAAGCTTAATACATAACTTCAACCCCGGAGTGGGTTGAAATACAACGTATTATAATTTGCAGGATAATTTACTGACCTTGAAATTATTTAATCCCTAATAATTATATCGAATACTCTCTTATATTAAATTTGTTATACCTGCAAAATGGAATAAATATGTCAACCTACACCCAGACTCTTTATCAGGTGGTCTTTGGACGGTAAGACCAGACATTTGCTGCATTATTGAACCTGAGCCTTCCTGAATACCTTCATCGATAATCATTCATTAATAAAAGTATTTGTGTATAACAAATAGTTCCCGGGAGGAGAGAAGCCTAATATAAAGAATATCAGGTAAATGGAATTTGTTCTTCATAGAGTGATTAGAATCAGCCAAATAAAAACCGATAAAAATACAGGTTGAGGCTGGTTAAAAAATCAACCACCAGCATTTACAGAAAAACCGGCAGCCTAAAAGTTATCAACAAAAACAGAAAAAAGTGGGGCAAAGTGGGGTAAAGTGGATTATTTTTATTTAATTTAGCCTTTTATATATAAAATTATAGGATGGCCACATTCATAGGTGATTATACATGCAAGGTGGATGTGAAAGGAAGGATAATACTTCCGATGGCATTCAAAAAGCAGATGCCTGTTGACACACAGGATCATTTTGTGGTGCGGAAAGATATCTTCGAAAATTGTCTTGTTCTCTATTCAATTGAAGACTGGAACAGACAATTGGATAAGATCAGGAAAAGGATCAATCCTTATAACCGGGAGCATAATATGTTCCTCAGAAATTTTTTTAAAGGAACTGCAGAACTTACTCTTGACAACAATAACCGTATGCTTGATACCAAAACGGTTACTTGATACGATAGGTGCTGAAAGAGATGTTGTTCTGGCAGGCCAGGATGGAAGGATTGAGATATGGTCAGCAGATATTTATGAAAAAATTGATATGCCAGCTGAAGATTTTGCTGATCTGGCTGAAAAACTTATGGGTGGAGGCAATATTGAATCTGAGAAATAATGGCTTATCATATTCCGGCACTTCTGGAAGAAGAGTATTGACGGGCTAAATATCCGGCCTGATGGGACATATATTGATGTTACTTTTGGTGGAGGCGGACACTCATCTGAAATTCTGAGACGGCTGACAACAGGAAGACTTATCGCTTTTGATCAGGATGAAGATGCCCGGATAAATGTCCCGGACGACAAGAGACTAATTTTCCTGGACCAGAACTTCCGGTTTCTGAAAAACAACCTGAGGTTTAATGGCATTAAAACGGCAGACGGGCTTATTGCTGATCTCGGTGTGTCATTTCATCAGTTTGACGAATCTGAAAGGGGATTTACCTTCCGGCAGGACGCCCCTCTTGATATGAGGATGAATAAAAGCAGTGCAGTTACGGCCGCAGACCTGCTCAAAAGCACAGAAGAATCCGCTCTGGCAGATATCTTTTACAATTATGGTGAACTGACAAATTCAAGGAGAATTGCTAGGGAAATTGTCACTGCCCGTTCTTCAGAGCCTCTGAAATCGGTAAACGACATTATGATGGCAATTGGGAAACTTGCCCCCTTCAGACAGGAACATAAATTTTATGCCCGGGTATTTCAGGCTTTGCGCATTGCGGTAAACCATGAGATTGGCAATCTCAAAGAAATGCTGGGACAAGCCCTGGAAATACTTAACAAAGGGGGACGTCTTGTGGTAATTACATACCATTCACTTGAAGACAGGGTAGTCAAAAACTTCATGAAGACAGGGAATTTTGAGGGTATTGAGGAGAAGGATTTCTATGGCAACATTAATGACTCCTTTCAGGCTGGTCACAAAAAAGGGAATTACACCCGGTGACATTGAGATTGCAAATAACAGCAGGTCGAGGAGCGCCAGACTTAGAATTGCTGAAAAGATCTGAAGTATGTCAGAAAAAAAGGAAACATATAGGAAACAGGTTAAAAAAGCAACATTTATCAAGGAGCTTCTTAGCGGTACAATGGTTTCGGAGAAGACTTATACTTAATAATCTCGGATATATTTTGTTTGTGACATTTCTGGCTGCGGTTTATATAGGTAACAGGTTCCATGCGGAAAAGATTACCAGGGAATCAACAAGACTTTTAAGGGAAGTAAAAGATTTGAGGGCAGAATCACTTTCCACTTCAACCAGTCTGATGTATATAAGTAAACAATCGGAAGTATACAGGATGGTCAGGGAAAAAGGGCTTAATCTGGAAGAATTGAAAACTCCTCCATATAAATTGCTTGTCAGTAAAAAGTAGCATTATGGAAACAAGAGATGAAATAGTTTGGCGAAGCGGCATCGTTTATTTTGTGATTGCCCTGCTTGCTATTGCTATTCTTGTCCGCATTATTATACTTCAATACGTACAGCATGGTAAATGGGCCTCAATGGGGGAGAAGTATATTTACAGGACAGCTGAGCTGCCTGCAAACAGGGGAGATATTCTTGCCCACGATGGCCGTCTTCTCGCAAGTTCTGTTCCTTATTATACAATTTACATGGATACAAGGAGCAGCGGGATGTCTGGAGCAACATGGTCAAAGGGAATAAACGGGTTATCAGCTGGATTGTCACGGTTATTGGGTGAAAGATCAGCTGCAGGATGGAAAACAGTAATCAGCGAAGCAAGAAGAAAAGGCGATCGATATTTTCTTATCAAGAGGAAGGTTGATTATGAAACACTTAAGAGGCTAAAGGAGTTGCCAATTTTCAGGGAGGGCCAGTACAAAGGAGGAATGGTAGCACAGCCTGAAAACAGAAGGATACTTCCTAACAGTGAACTTGCAACCCGCACAATCGGATATCTTAACCTTGGGAGTGAGGGTAATGAGGTCGGCATTGAGGGTGCATTTGACAGGGAACTTGCCGGAAAGAACGGGGTTGTGGTCAAACAAAGACTTACCGGAGGCGACTGGATTACTGTAAGTGATGCCAGCAGCGTTGAATCACGCGATGGTAATGATGTTGTTACAACAATAGATATAGATCTTCAGGATGTTGCATCAACGGCACTTTCCAAGCAGTTGAGAAAATATAGCGCTCATCATGGTTGTGCAGTACTGATGGAAGTGGCGACAGGTGATATCAGAGCTATAGCAAACCTTGAACTCGGCAGTGACGGGGATTACCATGAGACTTATAATTATGCAGTGGGTGAAAGCACAGAACCCGGATCAACCTTTAAATTGCCTGTTCTGATGGCAGCACTGGAGGACGGAGTTATAGATACCAGCGATATTGTTGATACAGGCACCGGCAGCATAAGGTTCTATAACAAGATCATCAGGGATACAAAGGAAGGAGGCTATGGCAGGCTTACCGTCAAGGAGATTTTCGAGAAATCATCCAATGTCGGAACATCCAAACTTATTTACGACCATTATAAAAACAATCCAAAAGCATTTGTGAACAGGCTATATGCAATGAAGCTTAATGAAAAGCTTAATGTTCAGATAAAAGGAGAGGGCTCGCCATTGATCAGATACCCGGGAGAAAAATTATGGTCAGGCCTTTCCCTCCCGATGATGTCGCACGGTTATGAAGTGCAGATGACACCCCTGCAGATACTTACATTTTATAATGCGGTAGCAAATGATGGCAGAATGATGCGTCCGAGGTTTGTGACTTCGATTGTACGTAATGGAAGTACAATAAAGAGCTTTGAACCCGTTGTCATAATCAATTCAATTGCATCGCGTTCCACAATAAGGAAAGCAAGAAAAATGATGGAAGGGGTTGTAGAGCGCGGAACAGCAATTAATCTTAGAAATGCCGAATATAAAATTGCAGGAAAAACGGGTACGGCTCAGATTGCCAAAGATAAATATGGTTACCGCCAGGGAGCGAGAATATCATACCAGGCTTCCTTTGTAGGTTATTTTCCTGCTGAAAATCCTCTTTATTCATGTATAGTTGTCATTAATGCACCCTCAAATGGTGTCTATTATGGCAATCTGGTAGCGGGATCAGTTTTCAGAGAGATATCTGATAAGGTTTATTCAACAACTTTTTTCAGGGATTTCAAACCCGGTGATAAAGAAGACAAAATAATTGCTGCACCTGAAGCAGGTAATGGATACAGAGCTGATATCAATGAGGTGCTTAAGGATCTTAGAGTAATGTATAAGCGTACAGCCGGTGATGATTGGGTGGTTACCAGGGAAAGTGGAGATACTATAAGGCTTGCCGGTGTAAAATTGGAGGAGGGCCTTGTTCCCGATGTTAGAGGAATGAGCCTTAGAGATGCAATTTATATTCTTGAAAATGATGGTTTGAGAGTTAGTCACAGAGGTAAAGGAAGGGTTCTGAGGCAATCTCCCGAACATGGTGCAAGAATTTATGACGGGAGTATTGTTTCCCTTGAGTTGAATATGTGAAATGAAGAAGGTTAAAGACATTATTGAAGGGATTGTAATAGTCTCATTTTCGGGAGATGATAATGCTGTAATAACAGATATCGGATTTGATTCCCGGCTGATAACGGGAGGTTCAATGTTTATTGCAGTAAAAGGGTCCAGCTCAGACGGCCATGACTTTATCGGAAATGCTGTAGATTCTGGTGCTTCAGCAATAGTGTGTGAAACGATCCCGGAAAATCCCGGGAAAGAAGTCTGCTGGATAAAAACTACTGATACGGCAAGAGCACTGGGTATTATTGCTTCAAACTTTTTCGGTAATCCTTCAGGTTCTCTGATACTTGTAGGAGTAACAGGAACTAATGGAAAAACTACAATTGCAACTCTCCTTTACAGGATGTTTACACGTCTGGGTTATAAATGCGGACTATTCTCCACAGTATGTAATTATATCATTGAAAGGGAACTTCCTGCAACACATACAACCCCTGACCCAGTGCAACTTAATAAGCTGATTGCTGAGATGGTTGAGTCAGGATGCGATTATGCCTTCATGGAAGTAAGCTCTCATTCAGCTGATCAGCAACGTATTGCAGGGCTGAAGTTTGCAGGCGGCATCTTTACAAATCTAACCCACGATCACCTTGATTATCATAAATCCTTTGAGAATTACCTGGCGTCAAAGAAGAAGTTCTTCGATTCTTTACTGCCGGACTCTTTTGCCCTTGTAAACATCGACGACAGAAACGGAAGTGTCATGCTGCAAAACTGCAGAGCCCGCCATTATACTTTTTCAGTCCGGCGGATGGCTGATTACAGGTGTAAAATAATAGAACAGAGTTTTGAGGGAATGGGATTAAGAATTCAGGGTGACGAGGTCTGGACAAGGTTTATAGGCGATTTTAATGCTTCCAACCTGCTGGCAGTATATGCTGCATCAGAACTTCTTGGTGCTTTAAAAAACGAAATACTTGCAATTTTAAGTGATCTTCAGTCTGTGCAGGGGAGACTTGAGGTTATAAAATCAGATTATGGAATAACCGGTGTTGTTGATTATGCCCACACACCCGATGCATTATTAAATGTAATTGAGACTATCAATAAGATAAGAGCGGGAAGTGTTCATCTGATAACAGTAGTAGGAGCAGGTGGAGACAGGGACCGGACCAAACGGCCAAAGATGGCCGCAATATCAGCTGAAGGCAGCACCAGGGTCATTCTTACCTCTGATAATCCAAGGACAGAGAACCCGGAAAAAATACTTGATGATATGGAAGCGGGAATCACCCGGAATATGAAAAGTAAAACCCTCAGGATTGCCGACAGGAGGTCAGCAATTAAAACAGCGGTTATGCTCGCAGAACCAGGAGATGTTGTCCTTATAGCAGGGAAGGGACATGAGACCTACCAGGAGATAAACGGCGTGAAGCACCATTTCGATGACAGGGAGGAACTCAGGGAGGCTTTCTTAAATAGAATAAAATAAGTGATTGATGTTATACTACTTATTTAATTATCTGGACAAACTGAATGTACCCGGTGCAGGGATTTTTAATTATATCTCTTCAAGGTCAGCTGCTGCTGTTATTGCCTCTCTGTTTATTTCACTCCTGATAGGGAAACGTATTATCATGTATCTTCAGTACAGGCAGGTCGGGGAAGTAGTACGGGACCTTGGACTTGACGGACAATATCAGAAACAGGGTACTCCTTCAATGGGTGGTATAATAATACTTGCATCAATAGTAATACCAACACTGTTGTTTGCCAAACTTGACAATGTCTACGTTATCCTGATGCTGGTAACTACTATCTGGCTTGGTTTTATTGGGTTCATAGACGATTACATCAAGATCTTCAAAAAAAATAAAGCAGGACTGGAAGGCCGCTTCAAGATAGTAGGACAGATAGTTCTTGGTTTTATAGTGGGGATGATTCTTTTTTTCAGTGATGATGTGATAATATTTGAAAAGGTGAAGTTTTCCGATCTCTCTGCCAGGGAAAAGACTGAACTGCTTGCCCCGCAAGCCCAAAATAATGTTCAGGGAGAAATAGCTTTAGAGAGGAAATCAACAAAAACCACTATACCCTTCATTAAAAATAATGAATTCGATTATGCCTGGCTCGTTTCTTTTATTGATAAAGATCACCGGCAATTATGGACATGGCTCGTTTTTGTATTCGTGGTAATTCTGATAGTAACTGCTGTTTCAAACGGGGCTAACCTTACTGATGGCCTTGATGGCCTTACCACAGGTATATCAGCAATAATAGGGAGTGCTCTTGGTATTCTTGCTTATGTTTCCAGTAATAAAATTTATGCCGAATATTTAAATATAATGTTCATTCCCTATTCCCAGGAGCTTGTCATTTTTGCAAGTGCATTTATAGGAGCAACAATAGGTTTTTTGTGGTATAATTCATTTCCTGCACAAGTATTTATGGGCGATACCGGAAGCCTCTCCCTCGGAGGTATAATTGCTGTTTTTGCAATAATTATACGGAAGGAGCTGCTGATCCCGATACTGTGCGGAATATTTTTTGTGGAGAGTCTGTCGGTCATGATCCAGGTGGCCTGGTTTAAACGCACAAAAAGGAAGTATGGAGTGGGACGCAGGGTCTTCCTGATGGCACCTCTTCATCATCATTATCAGATAAAGGGATTTCCTGAACCTAAGATAGTTATCAGGTTCTGGATTGTGGCAATAATATTGGCTGTAATAACTATAGTGACACTCAAGATAAGATAGAAAGGTGAAGGAAAAAGTCATAATATTAGGAGCAGGCGAAAGCGGAACAGGATCAGCAGTTCTGGCTCAAAAAAAGGGCTACGATGTATTTGTTTCTGATTCCGGTCAGATTAAACCGGAATACCGTAAGATGCTCGAAAGTCATAAAATAAAGTGGGAAGAAGGCAAACATTCGGAAACTGAGATATTATCTGCAGATGAGATTATTAAAAGTCCGGGAATACCCGAAACAGTACCCATAATACTGAAAATTCATAAAAAAGGTATCCCTGTAATTTCCGAAATTGAATTTGCCGGAAGATTCACCAGTGGTGTTAAAATTTGTGTTACCGGAAGCAATGGGAAAACAACGGTTACTAACCTGATCTATCATATTCTTAACAAAGCCGGGAAAAATGCAGCTATGACCGGGAATGTGGGCAACAGTTTTGCATTGGCTGTAGCTGAGGGTGCGTACGATTATTTTGTAATAGAACTAAGCAGTTTTCAGTTGGATGGTATTTATAATTTCAAAGCCGATATTGCTGTTCTGATGAACATTACTCCTGACCATCTCGACAGATATGAATACAACATTCAGAACTATGCCGATTCCAAATTCAGGATTACCCGGAATCAGACATCATCTGAATATTTCATTTACTGGGCTGATGATCCGTTAATAATGACAGAACTGGCGAAAAAGAAGTTTAACATGACAATGCTACCTTTCTCAGATACTGTTAGAGAAAATATGGCGGCATATATTGAAAACGGTGAACTGATACTTAACCATAATAATAAAACCAACCTTATGACTATTCATGACCTGGCTCTCAAAGGCCGCCACAACATCTACAATTCAATGGCCGCTGCCATTGCCGGCAAAGTGCTGAATATACGCAAGGAGGTAATCAGAGAAAGTCTCGCTGATTTTCAGGGAGTTGAACACCGTTTGGAACCTGTTATAACGGTTTGCGGCATTAATTTCATTAATGATTCAAAAGCTACTAATGTAAATTCGGTATGGTACGCACTGGAATGTATGGAAACCGATATCGTATGGATAGTCGGAGGTGTGGATAAGGGGAATGACTATTCCGGGCTTTTTTCAATTGTCAGAAAAAAGGTCAGGGCTATAGTCTGCCTCGGTAAAGATAACCGGAAGATAATTGAAGCTTTTAAGGATAAGGTTTCCACAATTGTTGAAACAACATCTATGGAAGAGGCGGTAAGATCATCATATTACCTTGCGAAAAAAGGTGAAACCATTTTATTATCACCCGCATGTGCAAGTTTTGATCTTTTCAATAATTATGAAGACAGAGGCAGGCAGTTTAAACAGGCAGTGAGAAATCTTTAAAGAATCGGATATTATGCAACAGGGCTGGTTAACAAAGACATTTAAAGGTGACAGGACAATATGGGGACTTGTTGCTCTTTTTATGGTCTATTCCCTGCTGGCAGTTTACAGTTCATCGGCGAGCCTGGCATTTATTAAGTATAACGGTAATACGACCTATTTTCTAAGGAGCCAGTTTGTTATGCTTGTTCTGAGCCTTGGTATAATGATCATTGTCCATTACCTTCCGTACAGGATTTATTTCTCAATGGCAGGTCTTTCATTGATTGTAAGCGCAGTTTTACTTATTATGACATTTGCCTTCGGCTCAAGGATCAATGAAGCTACCCGATGGCTGGTAATACCGGGCACCGGGTTTAGTCTTCAGACCTCCGACGTAGCAAAAGTTGCACTTGTAATATATCTGGCGCGAACTCTGGCAAAATATCAGAAAGAACTTGGCAGTTTTATGCTGGTAACAAAATACCTGATGATTCCTGTGGCCATTATTTGTGGTCTTATTATGCCGGAGAACCTTTCAACGGCAGTAATGATATTTGTTATCTGTATGATCATATTATTTATAGGAAGAGTACCCTTCAGGTTCCTTTTAGCATATGCCGGGATAGCGGTAGTAGTGATTATAATGTTCGCTATGGTTCTTACCATGGTTTCAAAAGACAACAGGGTGGAAGTATGGAAAAACAGGATAGAACATTTCTTCTCAGGTGCGACTGATGAGGATGGAGATTACCAGTCAAACCAGGCGAAAATAGCAATTTCCACGGGAGGTCTCTTTGGAAAAGCGCCGGGGAAAAGCACTCAGCGTAATATGCTTCCACAATCAAACTCTGACTTCATTTTTGCAATAATAATTGAAGAGTATGGCCTACTGTTTGGGGCAATCCCTCTTATCCTGGCCTATATGATATTACTGTTCAGGGGTATAAATATTTCAAAAAAGTGTGAAACAGCATTTCCTGCCTTTCTGGTTATGGGACTAATAATAATGATAGTGGTGCAGGCAATTCTTAATATGCTTGTTGCTGTCGGACTATTTCCCATTACCGGGCAAACACTTCCCATGGTAAGCTGGGGACGAACCTCTGTACTTGTAATGAGTTTTTCGATAGGGGCAATATTAAGTGTCAGCAGAGTGGTGAACGCAAGAATTAAAAAGGAAGAACTTCCTGAAGATGAGATTTCTGATGAAGGAGAAAAGATATATGAACCTGGAAAAAAATAGGAGGATAATAATAAGTGGCGGTGGAACCGGGGGACATATATTTCCCGCTGTATCTATAGCCAACGCTCTCCGGAGAATTGACCCGGAGATTGAGATCCTGTTTGTAGGTGCCGAGGGAAGGATGGAAATGGAAAAGATCCCGGCTGCTGGCTACCAGATCAGAGGATTACCCGTTGCCGGGTTCTACAGAAGTCTGACTCTGAAAAATATAGGTGTTATTTCAGGATTTTTAAAAAGCATGAAGATCGCAAAAAGGATAATTGAAGATTTTAAGCCGGATGTAGTTGTGGGTGTAGGAGGATATGCCAGCGGACCCGTGCTAAGGCAGGCAGGAAGTATGAAAATACCAACTCTGATCCAGGAACAGAACAGCTATGCAGGTGTTACGAACAAATTTCTGGCAAAAAGGGCCTCTGTAGTATGTGTTGCTTATGACGGCATGGAAAAATACTTTCCCCCAGGGAAGATTATAAAAACAGGAAATCCGGTCCGTCAGACTTTTGATAATCTTAAGGACATTGAAAGTGAGGCGTTTGAATATTTTAAGCTGAATAAAAACAAGCCGGTTATACTTATTCTGGGTGGATCACTTGGCGCAGGAACTATTAATAAAAGCCTTTCGGGAAACATTCAAAAAATTGTTAACTCAGAATGCCAGTGGTTATGGCAGACAGGAAAAAACTATTTTGAGAATGTGACGGCACTTGCAGCCCTTTCATTTTCAAAAAATATTTTGATTCATGCTTTCATTGAAAGGATGGATTATGCTTTTGCTGTAGCTGATATCATTGTTTCAAGAGCTGGTGCAGGCACGATCTCCGAATTGTGTCTGGTCGGGAAACCTGCGATTCTGGTTCCATCTCCAAATGTTGCAGAGGATCACCAGACAATGAATGCAAGGGCTTTGTCTGACCGGAACGCTGCGCTCTTACTCTCTGATGATCAGGCAATGGCTAAACTGGTGGATGATGCTATAAGTCTGGTATCAGATGAAACAAGAAAAGCTGCATTATCAGAAAATATTTTAAAACTGGCTGAAAGGGATTCGGATATCAGGATTGCAAGGGAAGTCCTTAAGCTTGTGCGGAAATGATTGAATTTAAAAATATAAAAGGTATATATTTTGCCGGGATCGGGGGTATCGGCATGAGTGCTCTTGCCTTATATTTTGCACGGGGAGGATACAACGTTGGAGGGTATGACAGATCAGAGAGCACAATAACTCAGAGACTTGTTGGAGCTGGGTGTGACATTACATATGATGATGATATCACAAAAATTCCCAGGGTTTTCAGGAACATCTCCGGTAAAAGTAATGTGGTTATTGTTTATACACCTGCAATACCTGATGAAAACAGAATACTTTCATTTTTCAGGGAGAAAGGGTATACAATTTACAAAAGGTCTGAAATCCTGGGAGATATTTCCTTAAAAACCGACACTCTTGCAGTAGCCGGCACACACGGCAAAACAACGGTGTCGACTATGATTGCTCACCTGCTTAAACAATCGCATGTTGACTGTTCCGCATTTCTTGGAGGCATCTCCAAAAATTATGATACGAACCTTTTAACAGGAGAGGGAAGGTATACCGTTATGGAGGCTGATGAATTCGATCGTTCATTTCTCAGGCTCAGTCCTGTAATGGCAGTTGTTACATCTCTTGATGCAGATCATCTTGATGTTTACGGCGATCGTACGGCAATGGTAACTGCATATAATGAGTTCTGCAAAAAGATCAGAAAAAACGGCACCCTTGTTATAAACAGAAAAATAATATCAGAAATTGTGGTTCCGGAAGGAGTAGGATGTTTTACATATGGCTCTGACATGGATTCTGATTATAATTATTTTGATGTTTCACGCCATATAGATTATTACAGTTTCAATATAAAGACACCATCAGGGATAATCAGAGACCTTCATTTTCCTTTTCCCGGCATAATCAATATTGAAAACCTCACTGGGGCTATATCAGTTGCTCTGCACTGCGGAGTCACTGAAGCGGAGATCCGTAAAGCCATTGTTCTTTTTCAGGGAGTAAAAAGAAGGTTTGATATCAGGGTCAACCTGCCCGGCATTGCATATATTGATGATTATGCACATCATCCTGAGGAAATAAGCGTGTGTATAAAATCCGTCAGAGAATTTTTCAGCGGAAGAAAGATAACAGGGATATTTCAGCCGCATCTTTTTTCCCGGACCCGCGATCATGCTGACCGATTTGCAGCCTCGCTTGATGAACTTGATGAGGTAATTCTTCTTCCGGTTTATGCTGCCAGGGAAAAACCTATGGAGGGAATTACTTCTGATCTGATCTATGCGAAAATGAGATTATCCCGGAAGAAGCTGTTAAACAGGGAAGATATCCCCGGGAAACTGGATGTAAAAGAGCTTGATGTCCTGGTGACAATAGGAGCCGGAGATATAGACAAACTGGTTATTCCGATAGAAGAGAAACTTAGAAGGAGAGCACCATACATGAGAAGGTTTTTAAACATAATATTTGTCATTCCTGTACTGTATCTCATTATAGTACCGGTATACCTTACCGATACTATAAATTCTAAGCTTTGTGGAGACATTAAGATAATAATTAAAGATTCAACTGATTATCATTTTGTAACGAAGCGGCAACTTAAGAATATTGTTTATGGGAATTCAGGAAAGATACTGGGGGTACCTGTCAGGAATATACCTGTTCCTGAGATAGAAGAGAGGATAAAAGGCCTGAAGGAACTGAAACAGGCAGAAGTTTATATGGATATTGAAGGGACTTGAATGTTTTTGTTGATCAGAGCAATCCGATTATGAGAGTTATGCCTGATGACGGGGGTGATTACTTTATGGATGAGGATGGTGTTTTGATCAGACGAAGGAATCTTTATACTCCCAGGTTACATATAGTAGGGGGGAACATAAACATAAGCTCGGAAATGCTTAATGGTGTAAGTGTACTCGACACAAGCATTAAAAATCAGATTCTGACGGACATATATTATTTAGTAAGTTATATTAATGAGGACAGTTTCTGGTCGGCCCAGATAGATCAGATTTTGTAGATAACAATAATGAAATTGACTTAATCCCGCGTGTTGGCAATCATCAGATACATCTTGGGTCAGTTGAAAATTTTAAGGGGAAACTGAGAAATCTATCAGCATTTTACGATAAGGTTTTGCCGGAAGTGGGCTGGAATAAATATTCACTTATTAATCTTGAATATAAAGACCAGATAGTTTGTAAAAGGAGATAATAAAGAAAAATAAATAAATATTATGAACAAGAATGAACAATTCGTAGCAGCCATCGACATCGGAACCACAAAAATAGTGGCTATCGTCGGTTCAAAAAACGAGAATGGAAAGATTGAAATTCTAGGATTAAGCAAAGCTATTTCCAAAGGCGTGAAGAGAGGTGTGGTACTGAATATTGAAGAGACAGTGACTGCAATTCAGACCACTGTTGAAGATGTCCAGAAAAGGTCAGGAATAAGTTTCTCAGAGGTCTTTGTGGGTATTGCGGGTCAGCATATCAAAAGCATGAAGAACCGTGGTTATATTACACGTGATGCTTATGATGATGAGATAAAGAAGGAAGAAGTCTTTAAGCTCATTGAAGATATGCATAAAATACATGTCGACATCGGAGAGGAGATCATTCACGTAATTCCCCAGAATTTCATCGTAGATAATGAAACTGGTGTGAAGAGTCCGATAGGGATGTGTGGAAGACGGCTGGAGGCTAATTTTCACATTGTTATCGGACAGGTGGCTGCTGCCAAGAATATAGAAAAATGTATCAGGAAAGCGAATCTTACAGTTAAGGATATGATTCTCGAACCACTCGCTTCTTCTGATGCTGTATTGACGGAGGATGAGAAAGAGGCTGGTGTGGTGCTGGTTGATATTGGTGGTGGAACTACTGATGTGGCAGTTTATTATGATAATATTATCCGCCATACAGCTGTTATACCGTTTGGAGGAAATGTAATCACAAAAGATATCAAGGAGGGTTGTGCAATACTTCAGAGGCATGCTGAACAGCTTAAAATCCAGTATGGATCTGCTTTGGGTGATATTGCTCCCGAAGATAAGGTAGTTTCCATACCGGGAATAAGCGGACGGGAGCCAAAGGAGATTTCATTTAAAAGTCTTGCATATATAATCCAGTCGAGGATGGAAGAGATCATTGACGCTGTGAACTTTGAAATACAGAATTCGGGTTATTCCGATAAACTGGCGGCAGGAGTTGTCATAACCGGAGGTGGAGCTATGCTGAAACATCTGCCACAGCTTATGAAATTTAAAACTGCTATGGATGTCAGGATAGGTCTTCCGAATGAACACCTTACGGGATCCGCAAGGAATGAAATTAATCAGCCAATGTACGCAACAAGCGTCGGACTGATCATGCGGGGGTTTGATTATCTGGAGACATATAAGAAATCATTCAGCGCGGGCAAAATTGAAGAATATATAAGACCAAAGGGAATTGTGATCGAAAAGGAGGATGAAGAGACAGGGGAGGCTCCGGAAATGGTTGATGAGAAGGAGAGAACCCCTCTTACTGAAAAGATCAAAATGATGCTTTCAAAAATGTTTGAGATTGAAGATCAGCCAATTAATTAGAAAAGGTATATTAGTTTATTCCTTTTGAATCAGGGACCAAAACAAATAAAAAATTCAGACTATGTCAGACGATATTATGAACTTTGATCTGCCTGTTGAGAGGTCGTCAATAATTAAAGTTCTTGGAATTGGTGGTGGTGGAAATAATGCTGTAAATCACATGTTTGAAAAAGGAATCAGGGACGTAAATTTTGTGGTTTGCAACACCGATCACCAGGCTCTTACCAAAAGTTCTGTGCCTGTAAAGGTTCAGATAGGCGAATCACTTACCGAGGGAAGGGGTGCCGGCAGCAAGCCTGAGGTGGGTCGCCAGGCAGCACTGGAAAACATAAATGATGTTATGGATGCCTTGTCAGGTAACACCAAGATGGTTTTCATAACAACAGGTATGGGAGGCGGTACAGGCACCGGTGCCACGCCTGTTATTGCCAAAGCCTGCAAAGATGCCGGACTGCTGACTATTGCGGTTGTCACCATCCCCTTTAAATCAGAAGGTAAGGTCCGGATACGTCAAGCCATAGATGGTGTAACTGAACTTAGAGGAAATGTTGACGCATTGCTGGTTATCAACAATGAGAAGCTCAGGGAGATTTATGGAAATCAGCCGGTATCAACGGCATTTGCTAAAGCTGATGACATTCTGACAACAGCTGTAAAGGGTATTGCTGAAATAATAACTGTCACCGGATATATAAATGTAGATTTTGCCGATGTCGAGACAGTTATGAAGAATTCAGGAGTGTCAATTATGGGAATGGGTACAGCATCTGGTGAGAACAGGGCAATAAGTGCCATTGAAAATGCATTGGCATCGCCACTTCTGAATTCGAATGATGTTACAGGGGCAAACAGCATACTTATAAATATTTCATCGGGTACCGGCGACCATGAAATTACTATGGATGAACTTGGCGAAATAACAGATTATATGTACGATGCAGCTTCTGAAGATGCTTTGATCATACGTGGATTGTCGAAAGATGAAAACCTGAATGAGGAAATATGTGTAACCGTAATTGCCACCGGATTTGAATCGAATAGTATATTTCAGCCTTATAAGCCAAGGAAACCAAGTAAAGTAGAGCTTTCAGGTTATAAAAATTCTACCCCAACCCTCCTTAATCACGAATCAGGAGATGATGTCTTTTCTGTTCATGAAAAAGGTAAACGGTCAATTATTACCGATCTTGAGGAAGAGTTACAGGGTGTTATTGATTTCAGCCTTGAGAATAGTGAGGAACGAAATGAGTTAAGGAACAGAAGACCGGATAGTGATGAGGATCCTCCCCAAAAACCTGACACTACATTGCGCAAAGTCAAACATATGCAGAACCTTCTTAAGAGGGAGGGGTTATCAAATAAAACAATGAAAGATAATATTGACACTTTTGAAGATGTCCCTGCTTATATCAGAAGAAATATGTCGCTGGGTTCAGGTGAAAAAGCTGCAGAAAGCAAATTATCAAAATTCACTCTGACTTCAGATGATAATAATGAACCGCTCCTGAGAGAGAATAATGCATATCTGAACGACAATGTTGATTAAACGAAAAAAAGGAGATCCCCAAAGATGGCGCATGTCACGCAAAGATGAATCATAAATTTCTATCTTTGCGGACAATGATCAGGTATATTTCAATTATAATTCTGCTCGTAATTTCTACCGGCTTGTTTGCTCAGAAACAGGATAGTTCGGGGCGAAGAATGTTAAAGGAGTGGAATCTCTCTTCCGATTTTACGGAGGAGGTAACTATTCCTTTCGATACTGTTTTTTCCTTATTTAACCGTTACAGACTATCTGACAGGTATTCTTTTGCAAATGCAAGTCTTGGTAATTACGGGCTTCCGTTTTACCAGATTAACTTCTTCGACAGGATCACTGATCCTGATAAGTTTCTTTACAGTTATTATTATCCGTTTATGTACGTACCCGACAGGGCTTTGTTTATGAATACCCAGGTCCCTTTTACTGAAATAGTTTGGACATTCGGCGCTCCCACGCAGACTTCTGAACAAACATTCAGAGTGCGCCATTCTCAAAATGTAAACAAATACTTTAACTTGGGATTGATATATGATATTATATATAGTCTAGGACAATACAATTACCAGAGATCGGAAGATAAAACCTTCACATTTTACAGTTCATATACAGCTCAAAGATATAAAATGTACCTGTCAGCAGGTATAAATAATCTTGTATCACATGAAAACGGGGGTATTACTAATAAGGACCAGCTAAGTCAGTTTGTACCCCGAGAAGTTCAGTTGAACCTGGGTGATCCTGACAGGGCAGTCAGTACTCTGAAAAATCGTAATATTCTTCTGGTTCAACGGTATACATTGGGAGGAAAACCTGTGAGCAAGGCTGACAGCACACAGGGCAAGAAATCAGGTTTTATGGGGCTTAGCGGCACTTTTTCTCATATTTTTATATTGGAAAATAACAGGAGAACCTATTCTGACAATTTTCCGCAATCGGGCTTTTATGACACTATATTTATTAATAGAGATCTGACTTTTGATTCCCTTTTTTCAAGAAGTGTCACGAATACTATCAGGTTTGATTTTTCAACCGATCCGTCAAGGAAATTCCGTCTTGGTGGAGGATTTGGATTACGTAATGAATTCTTCAAATACAGCCAGATAGTTCCCACACATGATACCACACTTGCAGATACGGCTGTCTGGAAAAGAAGCAACAATGCATTGGTAGGAAGGTTATTTAATGATATAGGCGATAATTTCCGCTGGCTTGTAACCGGTGAATTATTCCTGACAGGGTACAGGGCCGGCGATTTTCAATTTGAAGGAAAAATATCCAAATCATTTGACTGGAAAAAAGGGAGAGCTTCGTGGCTTATATTTGGCAGTATGTTGAACAGACAACCGTCATTCTGGTACGATCAGTGGGGTGGAAATCATTTTGAATGGCATAATAACTTCAATAAGGAGTTCAGGATCAACCTTGGAACAGAATTTTCATATCCGGCACACAACACCGGCCTGAAATTTAATTATGCTATAATTGATAATTATACAGATTTTGATACAATCGCACTTCCGTCACAGCATACCGGAGCTATTTCAGTCGCAGCTCTGACCATAAAAAAAGAATTGAGGGCATGGAAATTTCACCTTGCCAATGATCTGCTTATTCAAAAAAGCAGTAATAGTGAAATTCTTGATCTTCCATTGCTGACTATTCGTTCTGCAGGATATTTTGAGCATCTCTTCAGATTTGAGCAGACCAACGGGAAACTTAATGTTCAGGTTGGAGCTGATCTCAATATTCATACTCAATACCATCCATATTCATATATGCCCGCTACGGGCCGTTTCTACAGGCAGGATAAGGTTCTTACGGGTAATTATCCCTTCATTAACGTCTTTTTGAACCTTAAGCTTCAAAGAACGAGACTTTTTGTAATGTTCGACCACATTAATTCCGGAATGATGGGTTATGATTACTTTATGGTTCCTTCTTACCCAATGAATATCAGGATGTTCCGGTATGGTGTAGCCTGGACTTTTTACAATTAAAAAAATGATTACCTTTGCACCCGCATTTAAAACAATTGTTTAACTAATTAAATCAAATTGATAAAACGATTATTTATCTTATCTGTTCTTGCCTGTGCAATCCTAACCTCCCCTCCCGACCGTACTACTTCCTCAAAAAATAATTATTTTTCTTGTGATCTTGATTCAATCAGGAAGAGAGGAAAGCTTATTGTTGTAACTGATTTTAATTCAACAAATTACTTTATTTATAAAGGTGAACCGATGGGGTTTCATTACGAACTGCTTAATTCGTTCTCTGACCATAGCGGTATCGATCTGGAAATCATTTCAGAGAATAGCCTTGAAAAGGCATTCGGATTACTAAAGAACGGCAAAGCGGATCTGCTGGCATTAGGTTCCACAATCAGTACGGCGAATAAAATGGATATGTTGTTTACAAATCCAATAGCAGTTAGCAGGCAGGTTCTTGTTCAAAGAAAACCCGCAAAGTGGCGATCGATGTCCCGGGATAAGATTGACGGGGAAGTTATCAGACACTATCCTGATCTGGCAGGCAGGACCATTTATGTTGAGAAGGGATCTTCACATTTGAAAAGCTTAAAAGCAATCGAAAGTGGAATAGGTGGCCGCATTAATGTGATAGAGGTTCCTTATGATTCAGAAGAGCTGATTCGATATGTTGCAAACGGGGAGATTGATTATGCAGTTTGTGAAGAGAGTATTGCGCGGGTTAATTCCACATATTATACTGACATAGACATTAATACCCCGGTAAGCTTTCAGCAGAATATTGTTTGGGCTGTCAGAAAGAATAATTCCGGGGAACTTCTTAAAGAGTTAAATCAATGGATAGGTGCTTTCAGGAAAACCGGATCGTATGCTTTGCTGTACTCCAAGTACTTTAAAAACTCACGTTCGCGTAAAATTGTACGAAGCGATTATTATGCCCTGAATACTGGTAAAGTTTCGCAGTGGGACGATATTATTAAGACTTCCAGCAGAAGCATTAAATGGGACTGGCGTTTGCTGGCTTCTCTTATCTGTCAGGAATCCGGATTTAATTCCAACGTTAAATCAAGTGCCGGTGCATATGGTTTAATGCAGATTATGCCTGAAACAGGTCACTACCTTGGTATTGATATAACTTCCTCGCCGGAAAACAATATTAAAGCAGGTATAAAATATATTACCCGGCTGCAATCTTTATTCGAATCAAGGATCCCTGATGAAAATGAGAGATTGCGTTTTGTCCTTGCTTCCTATAATGCTGGACCTGGACATATTCTCGATGCAATGAAGCTTGCTGAAAAAAATGGAAAAGATCCCCTTAAATGGGACAATAATGTAGCTGTCTGGTTATTGAAAAAGTCAGAGCCACGCTATTTTAATGATGCAGCAGTTAAGAACGGATATTTCAGGGGTGTGGAATCTGTCAATTTTGTGTCCGAAATAATTAACAGGTATGAGCATTATAGAAATATTATTCACATTGAATAACCTGAACAACGCTCTCCTTTTTCAGTCGTACCTGATGGCCTTTACCGGGGTAATCCTGCTTATAAGTTGTGAGGGAACCAGTAGCATAAGAATAATTGCTGCCATAGTCCCTGCATTAAGAAGGATAATGTGTATCGGATCAAGATTTACCGGGACATTTTTGATGTAGTATAGTGTTGGATCCAGAGTCAAAAGGCCGGTCTTAAGCTGTAGAAAAGCAAGTCCGATGCCGGTTATATTTCCCCATATCAGTCCCTTTCCAATAAGATATGCCGCCTGGTAAAGAAATACTTTGCGTATTATATTGTCCTCTGAACCAAGCGCTTTAAGTACACCAATCATGTTTGTTTTCTCAAGAATCAATATAAGCAATCCTGAGATCATATTGAACCCTGCAACGAGCAACATCAGAATTATAATAATTATGACATTAATATCCTGGAAATTAAGCCAGTCAAAAATCTGGGGGTATCTCATCCTAATGTTAGTAACCTTGAATTTCGGATTCTCTTCAGTAACTTTATAGCCAATTGCATCCCTGACTTCCATAGTCATCTCATCCATGTTGTCAAAATCTTTTATGAATATTTCAAAGCCGCTTATCTGATCATTATCCCAGCCGTTGAGTCGTTTGATATGACCAATGTCGCAGAAAACATAAATTTTATCAAATTCCTCAAGGCTTGTTTCATAGATTCCACATACGGTAAATTTCCTCATTCGGGGAGGCTCCTGGATGAAATGCATCGCAAATGAATCACCGGTCTTTAACCTGAGCATATCCGATATCTTTTTAGAAATGATCACCTTATTTGTAATGGAGGTGTCGGTTACTTTGAATATTGTTCCGTCTATAATATTACTGCTGAAGTAGCTCCAGTCAAAGTCACTTCCGACTCCCTTCAGGACAACCCCCTGGATTTCATCATTGGTTTTAATTATACCCGCTTTTGTTGCAAAAACCTGAATATGAGTTATCCCCGGCAAAGCTCTTATTTTAGGTATAAATTCCTGTGCATCTTTAATTGGGATTGTCTCAAAAGAGAGGTTTGAATCAAAATTCGTGATCTGGATATCAGCCCCGAATCCTACCACTTTCTCCCTTATCTGCTGCTTGAAACCTGTAAGGATTGAAATTGCCAGTATCATTACGGCCAGTCCCATTGCTATTCCAAATATCGCAATAACATTTATGGGACGTGAAAATGAAGTGCCTTCACGTCTTCCTTTTATTAACCTTTCTGCTATAAAATATGGTAAGTTCATATTATCAGGATTTTCAAAATTATAAAATTTAAGTCCTTAATGCATTTTTATTTTTACCTATTTTAATTAATATTACTGTAATACTTCCCTGCAGAGCTTTTTGGATGCTCTAAGGACCTCTCTGTAAAAAAGAAGTGACACTTCATTGCACAGTGAGGAGTTGAGTCTGGAGAGTTATAAGATTATTCTGGAATTTAAAATTCTGTTATCTTATTAAGCTAAATCACCCTGAATAAAAATTGTTTAGATTTACATCATATTTTATAAAACCATGAAACTGGCATATTACTTCATATTACTCCTGATTGTTTCCATGACACCGTCATGTTCCTTTGCGGCTTCCGGGAAACCGGTAACAGGAGCAAGCCAGATTGAATTATACAGACCCCTTATTGAAGGTAAATCACTGGCCGTTGTTGCAAATCAGACATCAATGGCCGGAAAGACACATCTTGTTGATAAGCTTCTGGATATGGGGATGAATATCAAAGTTATTTTTGCCCCGGAACATGGTTTCCGGAATCTGGCTGATGCCGGAGAGAGCATAAAAGATGAAAAAGACAGTGAAACGGGAATAAGTATTATCAGCCTTTATGGGAAACATCTGAAACCGACACAGGAAGATCTCCAGGGCATTAACCTGGTATTATTTGATATACAGGATGTAGGTGCCCGGTTTTACACATATATCTCTACACTTCATTATGTGCTTGAAGCCTGTGCTGAAAACAATGTTGAATGCATGGTTCTCGACAGACCAAATCCAAACGGCTTTTATTTTGACGGTAATATCCCTGATACTTCATACCGTTCTTTTGTAGGGATGGATCCCGTGCCGGTTGTTCATGGAATGACAACAGGCGAATATGCAAAAATGATAAATGGAGAAGGATGGCTTAAGGGAGGTGTTAAATGTAAGCTTACTGTTATTAAGTGTACAAATTACACTCATAATTCTCTATATGACCTTCCGGTGAAACCGTCACCTAATCTGCCAAATCAGACATCGGTATACCTCTATCCGTCACTCTGTTTTTTTGAGGGCACAAAGATTTCGGTCGGGAGGGGAACAGCTTTCCCGTTCCAGGCTTATGGGTCTCCTGATTTGCCTGACAGAGGATTCAGTTTTACACCTGAGAGTGTACCTGGCGCAAAAAACCCTCCTCTGGCGGGTATCAGATGTTATGGTACTGATTTACGTAAAGCAATAAAAGATAAACTGGTTCCGGTTCCGAATCTTAATCTCGACTGGATCATAGAAGCATATAATGACTATCCGGACAAAGGGAAATTCTTTACCGGCTATTTTGATGTTCTGGCAGGTGGACCACTACTCAGAGAACAGATCCAAGAAGGTATGACATCAGAGCAGATCCGCGCAACATGGAAGGAGGGGTTGGTCAAATTCGGAAAAATTCGGGATAAATATCTGCTTTATAATTAAATGTCCTGACTTTTCGCTGTCTTGACAAAAGAATTAGAGAAATGTCCCGGGCCGTAAAGACTAAACTCTGCCAGGGTAAACTTTCAATGCCTCTTCCAACGTCTTCATGGAATTCTTAAGGTCATCAATATTAAGAACATAAGCAATGCGGACCTCATTCTTTCCTGACCCCGGAGTGGAATAAAAGCCCGAAGCCGGAGCAACCATTACTGTCTGGTTTTTATATTCAAAATCTTCAAGCATCCATTGTGCAAACCTGTCAGCATCATCTACAGGAAGCCGGACAACTGTATAAAATGCTCCTTTTGGTTTTGGACAGTAGACTCCCGGTATTTTGTTAAGAGCTTCAACCATATAGTTACGGCGGGCAGTGTACTCTTTATTTATCTTATTAAAATAATCAGCCGGAGTATCGATTGATGCCTCTCCTGCTATCTGACCAATTCCGGGGGGTGACAGACGTGCCTGGCCAAATTTAAGAGCTGTGGAAATAACATCTTTGTTTTTCGTAACCAGTGCACCAATCCTTATGCCACATTCACTATATCTTTTTGACACTGAATCAAGCATAATGACGTTATTTTCAATGCCTTCCAGATTCATTGCGGAGAAATGACCGGCACCGTCATAGCAAAATTCGCGGTAAGCCTCATCCGAAAAGAGGAACAGATCGTGTTCCTTTACAATCTCGCTGAGTTGAAGCAGTTCTCTTTTTGAATATAAATAACCCGTGGGATTATTAGGGTTACAAATAATTATGCCTTTAGTTTTTGGTGTTATCCTTTTCTTAATCTCCATAATAGGAGGTAGTGCAAAGTCATTATCTATATAAGATGTTACAGGGACTATTTTTACACCTGCCATAGTTGCAAAGCCATTATAATTTGCATAAAAAGGTTCCGGAGTAATTATTTCATCGCCAGGATTTAAGCAGGCCAAAAGGGAAAAAAGAACAGCTTCCGATCCTCCTGTGGTTACCAGCAATTCGGTATAATCTATATTGATACCGATATTCTGATAGAAAGAAGCCAGCTTACGGCGGTAAGATTCATTACCTGCGGAGTGACTGTATGCAATCACCTTCAGGTCGATGTTTTTGATGGCATTTAAAGCTATCTCCGGTGTAGGGATGTCAGGTTGACCGATATTTAGATGATAAATTTTAATTCCTTTTCGTTTAGCTGCTTCCGAGTAGGGAACAAGCTTTCTGATGGGTGATGCAGGCATCGCTTTGCCTTTTTCAGATATGGATGGCATTTAAATCTTTTTTTTTGGACTTAATATAACAGCAGGACAAAAATAGACAAATTCTTGTAGTGTGTGAATTGTTTATTATATTTTTGCATTTCTGTTTTTAAATTAAAAGTACTCAGACAGCAATGGATATTCCTTCAAGATATGAACCCGCCAAAGCGGAGAGAAGATGGTATAAATACTGGATGGATCATGGATTTTTCGGGAGCACACCTGATGACAGAGAGCCATACACTGTGGTTATTCCTCCTCCGAATGTTACCGGTGTATTACATATGGGTCACATGCTTAACAATACAATTCAGGATGTTCTTGTACGCCGTGCAAGGATGCAGGGCAAGAATGCCTGCTGGATACCCGGTACAGACCATGCATCAATAGCCACAGAAGCAAAAGTTGTTGCAAAGCTAAAAAGTGAAGGAATAGAAAAGAAAGATATTTCAAGGGATGAATTTCTTAAACATTCCTGGGAGTGGACCCATAAGCATGGGGGAATAATACTTGAACAGCTTAAACGTCTTGGTGCTTCCTGCGATTGGGACCGTACCCTTTTTACGATGGATGAAAAAAGATACAACTCGGTAATTAAGGTTTTTGTGGATCTTTATAATAAAGGTCTGATATACCGGGGCGTAAGGATGGTGAACTGGGATCCGCAGGCCATGACAGCTGTTTCGGATGAAGAGGTAATTTACACCGAAGAAAAGTCAAAACTCTATTATGTCAGGTATAAAATAGTTGGAGAAGATGATTACATTATGGTCGCCACCACAAGGCCCGAGACAATACTTGGAGATACTGCTGTATGTGCAAATCCGGCTGATGAAAGATACCAGCATCTGAAAGGTAAAAAGGTAATTGTTCCGATGGCAAACAGGGAAGTCCCCTTTATTTTTGATGATTATGTTGATATCGGTTTTGGGACAGGCTGCCTGAAGATTACCCCGGCACATGACATTAATGACTACGAAATTGGTTTAAGGCATAACCTCCCATCCATTGATGTTTTCAATGACAACGGCACCATGAGTGAAAGAGCAGGTATGTTCATAGGAATTGACAGGTTTACAGCAAAGGATCTTGCAGAAAAAGAACTCACCAGAAACGGAAACCTTGTAAAGGTAGAGAAATACAATAATAAAATAGGACGTTCTGAAAGGACCAATGCCGTGATTGAGCCTAAACTTTCAATGCAGTGGTTTCTTAAGATGAAGGATATATCTGTTCCGGCACTTAATGCTGTCATGAACGGAGAGATACATCTCCATCCCCCGAAATTCAGGAACCTTTACCGACACTGGATGGAAAACGTACATGACTGGTGCATCAGCCGTCAGTTATGGTGGGGACAAAGAATTCCTGCATGGTACTTTGGGAATAATGATTTTGTTGTAGCGGAAAATTTAGCTGATGCACTTTCCCTGGCAAAAGAAAAAAGTGGGGATAAATTGCTTAAGGAAACCAACCTGAGACAGGATGACGATGTGCTCGATACATGGTTCTCATCATGGCTATGGCCGATAACATCATTTGACGGGATCAATAATCCGGATAATCCTGACATTAAATACTACTATCCGACAAATGATCTCATAACGGCCCCTGAGATACTTTTCTTCTGGGTTGCCCGTATGATAATTGCCGGGTATGAATATACCGGGAAAAAACCTTTTGAAAACGTATATCTTACTGGTCTGGTGCGCGACCAGCAACACAGAAAAATGTCAAAATCACTTGGTAACTCGCCTGAACCCCTGAATCTTATAGAAAAATACGGTGCTGACGGTGTAAGAGTGGGTATGCTTTTATGTTCTCCTGCCGGAAATGACCTGCTTTACGAGGACTCTCTTCCTGAGCAGGGACGCAATTTTGCAAATAAGATATGGAATGCTTTCAGACTTGTTAAAAGCTGGAAGACAGACGACAATATCAGTCAGCCTGATTCATCGGCAATTGCTGTTAAATGGATGAATGAAATTCTCAGAAGATCTGTTATTGAAATTGAATCAAATTTTAAGAAATTCCGGATCTCTGAAGCATTGATGATCACTTATAAGTTATTCTGGGATGAATTTTCAGCATGGTACCTGGAAATAATAAAACCTGAATATCTGAAACCAATCGATCCCATAACCTACAATGCAACTTTGTCAGTTTTTGATAAACTTTTAAAATTAACTCATCCTTTTATGCCTTTCATTACCGAGGAAATATGGCAGATGCTTGTCGAAAGAAAAGATGGAGAAAGCCTTATGATTTCGCGTTTGCCTGAAGCGAAAAAAGTCAATAAAGAAATTATTTATGGGTTTGAAATTATAAAAGAGGTAATAAGTTCTGTAAGGACCGTGAGGAAAGAAAAAGATATTTTGAGCAAAGAAAAACTGATATTATTGATCAGGTCGGAAGTGAGGAGTACATATGAAGGCTTTTTACCGGTCATAAAGAAAATGTGTAACCTGGAAGCGATAGAATTTGTTGATAATAAGCAGGAAGATGCTGCCTCTTTTATGGTTGGAACAACTGAATTTTATATTCCCTTCAAGGGTAAATTGAATATTGAAGAAGAATTAGCAAGGATTAAAACTGATATTGAATACAACAAAGGATTTCTTGCCTCCGTAAAGAAGAAGCTGGATAATGAGCGTTTTGTTAATAATGCTCCTGCAAATGTTCTTGAGCTGGAAAAGAAAAAGAAAAGCGACGCAGAATCAAAGATCATATCGCTTGAGGAAAGACTGAAAGCATTAAAAAAATAATTACAATAAGGAAATAAAGACACACCGGGGTTAAACAGAAGATATGACGGTTACAAATCCATTAGGGGAGTGTATATCACGCAAAGAGGGAGTACTGGGCTGAACATCATGAAAGGAGCAGGCCAAGCGCCAGAAAATCAGGGCATAAATCTTCTGACGAAGTAATTATCATTAACTTCAACCATTTCCCAGTCGTCGTTCAATAAAAGGGACCACCCCTCACCTTTAACATGATTCTTATTTGCTTTAAATCCTCTGGCGGTAATTCTCAGGTACTTAAGATTATTTGACATTAGACAACTTCCTTTCTCCACAGATAGTTTTCCCCAGTTATCAGAGACCCGCAGTGATTTGTAAAGAGTGCCAAGGGTATCAAGAGGGTTTACATCTTCGGGCTCAAAGTCAAAATAAGGGCTTTCTAATTCAAGGAAGACAACCGGCTTTTCTGTAAATGTACTTACCTGCTTATGTATGCTCTCTTTAATTGAGGCCATACGTTCTGCCTCTTCCTTATAAATTCCGTCAATATCATAATTCAAAGCCAGGCTACCGGCTACATCCCTGTATATTGCGGGAAGATCAATATTATAAATTTCTTTTACCATATCAGCAAGATCAACTGTATCTGACTTGATTGTTTTGAAATCAAATTCTTTTTCGTAAAGAAGTGTTGAATAGAGAGCTCCAAGTATATATCCATACGACCGTGCGTATGACTGAAAGGAATAGACACGGTCGAGGTTCTCGAAGATCCTTCTTTTATATTCTTCGGGAGAATTTGTTGATAACAGAGTATATGTAAAAGTGGCAAGTCCTTCGTAATTTTCGGATCTTGTCTCTTCAGGGGCATCCCTGGGATATAAATCCATCCGGGTAAATCTGAAGATAAGTGCATCACGAATCGCCAGGTTTCTTTCTTCCCCAGTGGCATTGATTGCTTTACGCAATGCTTTCCACTCGAGTTTTAACCATAACCTGGGTTCTTTTTCGTCCATACTTATTATATTGAAGTACGAGGGCATAATTCCTTCTTCTTCCTGTAGGGTGTGAAAAAGGCCATGAATAGCACGTGTCCTAATACGATAACCATCTTCTGCATTAGGAAGAAGTGCTGTTGCAAACCTGGTTCCCCCAAAGCTGACCCGAGCATTATTAATGACCTTTTCTTTAGGGTAGTAATCAGTATATATGCCATCCTTCAGTTTTAAAAGCCCCTCATTATCCACCTGATTTGCAATGATTTTACGGGATGGCCGATCAATGAACATTAGAGGTCCGTACAAATTCTTACCCCATAGTTTTCCATTATCATGGTCACATATTTCTTTTATTTCTCTGAAATATTGAACCGCTTTTTCATTTGTAAGATAAATTTCGGTCGATTTTTCCTTACAGCTAAAAAAGAACAGACACAATGGTAATAAGAGCCATTTATTCATTTTATACAATTTTGTGCACCAAAAGTAGTGAAAAAATATAAAAATGTAAAAAGGCGGGTCTGTTAACTCTGAAAGCAGAAGGCCTGAAGTCCGGAATGGAAGGCTCTTAGGGTCAGGTGTTATTTTTCATCAATCGTTCAGTAAATTCAGCTGTGATTGTCTTTATGCTGGCATTCAGTTCAAATTCAATAATTCCTTATGCCTGATTTCCGATACTCAATTAACATTATTCATAAGTTATATGGCTTTTAGACTCATATCCAGACTTTTAATATTATGGGTCAGGGCGCCGACCGAAACAAAATCAACGCCACATTCAGCATAAGCTCTTACAGTCGAAAGGGTTATACCTCCTGAAGATTCTGTTTCATATCTTCCGTTAATTGCCTTAACAGCAGCAGCAGTATCTTCAATACTGAAATTATCAAGCATAATACGGTTGATACCTCCAGTATCAAGAATTTTATAAACATCATCAAGATTCCCCGCTTCTATTTCGATCTTTAGTTTTCTGTTATTGTTTCTAAGATATTCCCTTGTTCTTTCGATTGCGTTTTCAATTCCTCCTGCATAAGTGATATGATTATCTTTTAGCATGATCATATCAAACAGACCCATTCTGTGATTGAGTCCGCCTCCTGTTACTACGGCCTCTTTTTCAAGAAACCTTAATCCCGGAGTGGTTTTTCTTGTGTCCAGAATTTTCGTTTCCAGGCCTTCAAGCTGGTCGACATAGCGTCTGGTAGTTGTTGCTATACCGCTCATTCTCTGCATAATATTAAGTACCAGCCGCTCGGATTTCAGGATTGATTGTTGTCTGCCAGAGATATGGAATGCTATATCACCGGCAACAACTTTACTCCCGTCTCCTATCAGGGGGTTAAATTCCAGATCTTTATCTATTGCAGAAAAGACTTCCGGGGCAACACTCATACCTGCCAGAACTCCTGTCTCTTTAATAAGCAGTTTTGCTTTACCTGTTGCTTCCCAGGGAATACATGCCAGAGATGAATGATCACCATCACCCAGATCTTCACCCAGGCTTCTTAATACAAATTCTCTCAGTTCCCTATTTCCCATTGTCAGGCTCTATACGAATCTGGTGAATAAGAAGCCCCTGGTCAACTTTTTTAAGAAGGAAATATACTCTGAAGTCTCCTTTTCCTGTTTTAAGATTACCAATGGCATACTGAGCATCATTTTTGGCTCCCTGATGACGGATAATAAAATCTTTTGTCTGATATTCACTAAAGAAATCTTTCAGAATAGTCTCGGCGACATTCTTTTTATAAAAATCCTCCTTGTCAAAAAGGAGAAGTTCAACGGTGGAATTCATATATTTCGTTAATTCTAAAGCATTACCGGCTTTAAAAGCTATTGAAATTCCTCCTGGAATTGTTGCCTGTTCCTGTGCCTGTACCGTGTGATTAATGGAGCTAAAAACCAGTAAAACCACGGGTACAAAAATTGTGGATTTCATATTATTAAATTTTTATTGCCGACTAATCTTTTAGCAGAACACAGCAAATTTAATATAATTTGTGAAAGAACTTCATTTTAAACCAATCATTCTCCATATAATCGTAATGAGACTTTATTAATTACTATTTTTGTATACACTGGTGTTATACACTCTCCACAGGGAAATTTATGAAGATAGTCCTATTACAGACAGGTAAAACAATTGAAAAATATATTGTTGAAGGAATGGAGATTTATTCGGACAGGATAAAAAAATATACGGGATTTGAATTAATCACACTTTCTGATGTTAAGAATACAAGGAATATGCCGGCTCAGGAACAAAAGCTGAAAGAGGGGATTAAAATTCTGCAGTCAATATCAGCCGGGGATTATGTGATTTTGCTGGATGAAAACGGAAAAGATTTCAGGACAACTGATTTTGCAACCTGGCTAAACAGGACTTTTATGCTTCCCACGAAAAAGGTAATATTTGTTATTGGAGGTTCATGGGGTTTTTCTGATGCGGTTTATAAAAGAGCTGATTTTAAATTGTCACTTTCCAGGATGACTTTCCCGCATCAGCTGGTACGATTATTGTTCCTCGAGCAACTTTACAGGAGTTTTACAATTCTGAGCGGTGAGCCTTATCATCACGAATAAGGTTTAACTGATAAATTATGAAAGAAAAACGATACGGGTTGATTCTTGTCCTCTCTGCAGTTGTGGTTATCTTACTGGCAATGGCAGCCGAATCTCTGTATTTCAGTGATTTTGAGTACAACTTCAGGACAAGGCGGTTTAATAAGATACTGGTGGAGAAGGAGAAAATATTAGAGGATTGCGTGAATAATATGAAGCCAATCCTTGCAAGGGGAGAACCGCATGGATCATCCTTCGAAACCAGCCTGTTTTCAATTGCAGCTAAAAACGATATCACAATTCTTTATTATATTGATAAAAAACTGGCTGATTGGTCCGATAACGGATTTGAGGTACCTTTAATCCAGGATGATTCATTATTTGCCAGGCCTCTGATATTTTTACAAAACGGATGGTTCCTTACTAAAACAGTAGAAGCAGGCAACGAGAAAATTGTAGGATTGCTCAGGATACGAACTGATTATGGATTTGAAAATGATATTGTAAAAAACGGATTTGTAAAAGAATTCAGGATTCCCGGGGATGTGGGATTCAGTACCCGGATGGATGCATCGCAATACCATGTTTTCAACAGGCAGGGATCTTTCCTCTTTTCCCTGATATTTCCGGAAATCAAAGAAAACACACCTCTTATCCTGATTCCGCTTATTTTATATACAATTGCATTTATTCTGCTTTTTTTACTTTCTCTGGAACTTGTTAAATTCTTTGTAAACAAGGGACTAAACCGGCTTGCCACATTCTCTTGTCTTCTGATTTTTGTTCTTATTTATGCTTTGGTACTAATTACCGGGAAGCCTCTGGTTATGTTCAGGACAGAACTTTTTTCCCAGTATCTTTTTACACTTAATTCGTTGATCCCCTCACTGGGTCATCTTGTTCTGTTAAGCATTCTGGCAGCAGGATTTTCGTATGTTTATTATTGTTATTATCCGCTGCCCGAACTTTCTGAAAGGAAGAACCGGAATATTTACCTGATTATGACCATTTTACTATTGTCCGGAGCTATGCTGGTCAGTTTGTTTCATAATATTTTCGCCAAATTGATATTGAACTCTAATATCAGTTTTGAAACTTATAAATTACTGAAATTAAGTGTTTACAGTGTGGCGGGTTTTGCGTCAATGACATTACTTCTTCTGGTACCTGTTTTTTATTTACTGAAAGTTTTCAGGAAATATGGCAGAATAAGTCCTCTGATACTAACTTCTTCTATAATAACTTCATTAGTAGTATTTGCAGTAATTTATTTTGATGACCGGGGGACATTAATCTCTTTGATGGCTTTTTACCTTGTAATGGTTGGAAGTATTTGGTTAATGTTGATAAGGGAGGTAGGCATTTTTAATCAGACTGTTATATTTTCATTAATATTCGGAATATATGCATTGTGTTTCATAATTAACCTCTCAGAGGAGAGGACAACAGAAAATCTGAAAATACAGGCGCTCTCCTTATCAACGGAAAACGACCCTGTTGCAGAAAATCTTCTGCTTGATATATGGCCGGAAATAAAATCCGATACAATCCTTAAAGGTTTGATGAACGTTGATTACTTTGAAAAAAGTGACGTTGTCAGGATTTCAGACTATCTGCTTGAGACTTATTTTTTTGGTTACTGGGGTAATTTTAAATTCAGTATTATTCCCTGTGGCAGCAATGAACCGTTACGTATTGGCCCCGGAAATGAAATAGTTGATAATTGCTTTGGGTTTTTTGATGAAAGAATAAATCGATTTGGCCATCAACTTACCGGTACCCAGTTTTACTTTCTTGATAATCAGGGAGGCAGAACCTATTACCTGGGCAGGTTGTTTTTTAAAAGTAGTGATAAGATTACAAACGGTCTGTTCATTGAACTATACAGTGATGTAAATGTTTTTCAGCCTGGCTATTCAGAATTACTTCTAGACAGGAATTATCATGGATATGCCCGGCTTAAAGATTACTCTTTTGCAAAATATATCAATGGAGAAGTTGTACTTAAGTCAGGTGATTTTCCATATGACAAAAATGATGACGACTATATTGACAAGAAGGCTGATTACAGGATTTTTAATGCAGAAGGTTATAAGCACATTCTCTATAAAAACGGGAATATTACCGTTATTATAAGCAGGCCGTTGCTTACGTCGGGAGATTTAATAATTTCATTTGCTTATCTGTTCGCCTTTATTTTTCTTTTTACAAATTTAATTCTTTTGATAATTAAACGACCTGTTTTAAAGGGGCCGGGAAACCTTAATTTTCGTCAGAAGCTGCAGATGTCATTTATCGGGATCCTGCTTTTTTCATTTATTTTGATAGGTATAGGTGTCGCCTATTTGACCATAAGTCAGTACAGGACGAAACATTATGAGAATATTAAAGAAAAGCTTAACTCTGTTTATATTGAACTGGACAGCAGATTATCAATGGAGAAGCAACTTACATCTGCCTGGAGCAACAGCAACAATACTTCACTTGATGAGCTCCTTATAAAGCTTTCAAATATTTTTAACACCGACATTAACCTTTACGGTCTGGATGGAATATTGATAGCAACTTCACGACCCGAGATTTACTCCCGCGATCTTACTAGCCGGCGTATGAATAATATGGCTCTGACTAATCTTACAAGTCTCAGGAAGAGTGAATACCTTCAGAAAGAAAAGATCGGACACCTTGAATATATTTCAGCATATATCCCGTTTTATAATACGGAAGATAAGGTTCTGGCATATCTTAACCTGCCCTATTTCAGGATGCAAAGTATCCTTACGAAGGAAATTACGAATCTTATAGTAGCTGTTATTAATTTCACACTGCTGCTCATTGTCATAACCATGGCTCTGGCGGTATTTATCAGCGGCTGCTCACATCACCGCTGGCGATGCTGGGGGAAGGTCTTGCATCTGTGGAACTGGGTAAGAAGACCGAGCATCTTTCATACAGGGGAAACGACGAAATTGGAGAGCTCGTAAGACAATACAACAGGATGGTTGATGAGATTCAGGAGAGTACCGGTAAACTTGCAAATTCTGAAAGGGAATATGCCTGGAGAGAGATGGCAAAGCAGATCGCACATGAAATAAAGAATCCGCTTACACCAATGAAACTAAATGTTCAACAGCTTTTAAAATCGTGGAAAGACCAGGTTCCTGAATTTGAAAAAAGGCTGGAAGACTTTACAAAAAACCAGATTGAATATATTGATAACCTTTCATCAATAGCAACTGCCTTTTCATCATTTGCAAAGATGCCAGGGACAAACCCTGTGGAAGTCAACCTGCTTGATCAGATCAGAAATACACTTGAACTTTTCAAAAACACTGTCAATATAAATTTTGAAGTTAGCTGGCCACACGAAAGTAAGGTATTCATTTTTGCTGATAAAGAACATCTTAATGGTATTTTCTCAAATCTTTTTAAAAATGGGATACAGTCTGTTCCGCCGGGAAGGGCCGGGCTGATTAAAGTTGCTTTGGAAGTTAAGGGAGAAAAAGTGGTAGTTTCTGTTTCGGATAATGGAACCGGAATCCCTGAAAATCTGAAGAATAAGCTTTTTACCCCAAATTTTACCACTAAATCCTCAGGTATGGGTCTGGGACTTTCTATTGTAAAAAGATATGTGGAAAATGCCAATGGCAGAATATGGTTTGAATCGGTGCCGGATAAGGGTTCAGTCTTTTATATAGAGTTCCCACTTAAGTATACTGTAGAAAGCATTGATTGAATTCTGACATATAATCTTTGTGAATTGATTTGTGTAATTAAAATAATTAAATTAGCACACCATATGTTTATCAATGATATTAAGACTGTCCTGCAATATTAAAAGGTTAATTACAAATCTGTTAGTTATCTCCGGCTTTTCTGCTGCACTTTTTTCGCAGGAACGTATCAGCGGGATTATAAATGAATATGGACGGGTAATATCAATCGGGACAGATTTTGTTATTGTTGAAGATCCTGTTGATTTCGCCAAATTCAAGCCTGGTGATACAACTCTCCTTGTTCAGATGAAAGGAGTTATGTGTGTAGTACCGGAGGAAGGCTCTTATGGTAATAATCAATTTATCGGGGCTACAGGCGCTTATGAATTTCTCATAGTTCTTTCAGTTGAACCGGGAACAAAAAAGATAACTTTCAGGAATGATATTTTCAACACAACTTACAACATCTTGGGTTCTGTCCAGATTGTAAGGGTCCCTTCATATTATTCACCAGTTGTTGATGGAGAACTGACCTGTGAACCGTGGGACAGTACAAGGAAGACAGGAGGTGTTCTGACAATGATAGTGGGGACCAGATTAACCCTGAATGCAAACATAAATGTGAGTGGGAAGGGTTTTGCCGGAGGAGCTGACACCCTGGGTCAGGGCCTGTGTATTGGTACAGATCCGGTTGCATTGAATAAGTTTTCATATCCTGTTGATTTTACCAATTCAGGTCTGAAAGGAGAAAGTCATGTTTTTAAGGCATATATAGATGGAACAACACAATACCCAATTTATCCCGGATATGCGAAAGGGAAAGGCGCAAACTTTACCGGTGGGGGAGGTGGAAATGGGCGGTTCTCGGGTGGAGGTGGCGGCTCACTTCTTGGTGCAGGAGGCGATGGCGGTGATGAACAGATATTTGTTTGCGCTGTAGAGCCAGGAGGCATAGGTGGCAAATCTGCACGAATAAATTTCCCTTCCGACAGGATATATCTTGGCGGTGGTGGCGGCGGATCAACTTATATGTTGGGTGCAACACCGTCTTCGGGAGGAAGAGGTGGAGGAATTATAATAATTCTTTGCGAAACACTTAATGGTAACGGATATAGTATCAGGGCCGACGGAGAAACTCCTGCACAAGCCTCTGGTAATTCTGGTTCAGGTGGAGGAGGTGCCGGAGGCACAATTGCGGTTTATCTTCAGGATTTTTCAGCAAATTCAATAATCATATCTGCCAGGGGGGGAAATGGAGGAAATATAAATGGCACATCCGGAATACAAGGTGGAACAGGCGGTGGCGGCGGAGGAGGACTTATCAATATCAGTAATATTTCATTTAGGGATAGTCTGGAATGGAGCACTAATGGAGGAACCTACGGTACAAGGTCAGGAATCTTTTATAACGCAACATCCGGTGGTATTGGGGATACTCTGAAAACATTTGTCCCTGTCCTTAACGGATTCCTGTTTAATGCCATAAAATCTTCTGTAACACTTAACCAGATTGATTCAATCTGTTCTAATGTAGTTCCAAAAAAAGTTACAGGAACAAATCCTGTCGGTGGTTCCGGTTCATATACCTATTTGTGGCAGAAAAGTTATCATCTGCCTGCCATACCTTCAGATATTACTTCTTCAAATACCCGCGACTATACCCCCACAACCCTGGAAGCGACAGCTGATACAGTATTTTTCAGAAGGATAGTTACAGATAATATTACCGGTTTGTCAGATATAAGCAAATGGGTCGGCATAAAAGTCCAGCCGGAAATTACCGGTAACCTTGTAGGGAAGGATACAATTATCTGTTTCGGACAGAACCCGCTGGATCTGATTCCACTGAATGCTGGTCCCTTAAATGGGAACGGTATCTATACATACCGGTGGATTAAGAATAATGACAATTTGAACTGGAGTATTTCTCAGGTAGCCGACGGTTTAATTACAGGTGCATCTTATGATCCGCCGTCACTTACTGATACAACTTATTACAAACGGGTAGTTACATCGGGCAGGTGTGTGGATTACAGCTCAACTGTAACAATAACTGTACTTCCGGATATTACAGGCAACATTACTGCAACTCCTCCGGATTCAATTATTTGTGAGGGAAACCTTTTTAATACCCTTGGAGCATCATTACCGGAGGGGGGCGACGCGATATACAAATACCAGTGGCAGGATAGCACGATTTCTGGTTCGTGGCTGCCTGCTTACGGCACCAGCACATCCCCTGCCTATACCCCGGATACCTCAGAATTTACAATAAATAATGAAAGCAGATATCTCCGGAGGGTTGTTTTTTCCGGAACCAACGATGTTTGCAGCAGTTACAGCCACCCGATATTGCTTACCCGTTACCATAAAATAAAAGATAACCTGATTTCGGCTGATCAGACGATCTGTGAAGGAACCAAACCAGTTCCTCTTACCGGCATACTGCCCACAGGAGGGGCGGGACCGGGATCATATAAATATATCTGGCAGGATAGTATTATAGGAGGAAAATGGGATACACTGACAGAAACCTTTGAGTATTCGCCTGATATTATGTCTGTTACAAGGTGGTACAGGAGAATTGTAGAATCATCGGTTTGTAAAGATACTACTGCCCAGGTATTGATTAATGTACAACCTTCAATTAAAAACAACACCATAAGCTTTCTTTCCGGTCTGACTGACAGTACTATATGTTCCGGGGCTGTTCCTTATAGAATTATTGGTAAGCTTCCCCCTGAACTTAGCGGCGGAGATGGATCTTATTCTTATAAATGGAAATATTTAAAGGATAACAGTAATTGGTCTGATACGGCAATTTATACTCCTGACTTTAACCCGCCGGTATTAAAATCAACTATATCATTCAGCCGGGTTACAACCTCAGGAGCCTGTAAAGACAGTGCGAATTTTGTTAAAATAAATGTTTTACCTCCAATTGTGAATTCTATTCCGCCAGATCGTACAGTTTGCATAAATACTCCCTCTGCACCGGTTGAAGGATTAGCCCTGTCAGGCGGAGAGGAAGGTAGCTATCTGTTTCAATGGCAGGACAGTACAATTCTGCATGGCTGGGAGGATGTGACAACCGGAACATCTCAGGATCTCCAGCTTCCCCTGCTTTCAACTCCTGTAAAATACCGCCGGATGGTATGGTCAGGCCCGAATAATACATGTTATCAAACTTCAAATGCGATTAGTATCACAATAACTCCTCTTCCTTACCCGGTGTTCGCAGGCGAAGATATTCTGTTTCAATCCTTTGAATTTCTCTATAAACTCCAGGCTCCAAAACCGGTTTTAGGAAGCGGGACATGGAGTGTATCATCCAGCCCGGGCAAACCTTCATTTGACAATGATACATTATATAATACGATTGTAAGGAATCTGTCACCCGGACCTAACATTCTTACATGGAAAGTAGTCAACGGAGTATGTGAACTGGAATCCATGGTAAAAGTTGAAATTCTTGATTTTAAGGTTCCTGAGGGAATATCACCCGATGGGAATGGCAAAAATGACATTTTAAGTATCAGCGGACTGGATTTTTCATCGGATGATATAACCGGGGAACCCAATCATTTGATTGAGCTGTCAATAATCAGCAGTGCCGGAACACTGGTTTATTTCACATCAAATAAAGATGGGAACGAATGGAAATCATGGGAGGGTAAAAATTCTGGTGGAGATGAGCTTCCGGAGGGTACATATTATTATTTGTTGAAAATAATCTCTAACAGAACGGATAAGGTTCTTAAGAGAAGTGGTTTCATAATCCTTAAGAGACATTGACAGATGAAAATAACTGCAGGACTTTAATAGTAAATATGCATCAGACAATGAGCAGGAAAAGATGTTTGAACATATTATACTTTTTGTTTCTCTTCAGCGGAATCTTCGGGCAATCACATACCGATTCCGGGAGGATTAATCTTGGATACCCGGTTTACAGTCAGTATTTACAGAACGGGCTCATGATAAATCCTGCCTATACGGGTTCGCGTGAAGCATTAAGCGCCTTTTTATCATACAGGTTACAGTGGATGGGTACAAAGGGTGCCCCGGTAATTCAATCTGCCTCATTGCACGGACCGATGAAGGACGACAGGGTCGCTCTCGGGATAAAAGCCCAGTTCATGCAATATGGTGTAACAAAATCAACAAGTGTGTATACCAGTTATGCATATCATGTAAGGGTCGGTAATGGTAAGCTTTCCTTTGGACTGAGCGCCGGCGCTGATATGTCAAATACCGATTATACCGGAATATTGGAGACCCTTACGGATCCATCTGATCCAGTATTCCTGACAAATGATAAACCATACATTCTGCCTAATGTGGGTGCAGGGGTTTATTATTTCAGCAAAAAACTTTTTGCAGGCTTTGCGGTTCCAGCTTTTCTGAGTTACAGAAAGAGTATCCAGGGAAAACCGCCACAGGTATATCATAGTTTCAATGAATATGAAATCCTGTTTACGGCCGGAGGTCTTATAACATTTTCACCGGGTTTAAAATTTAAACCCTCAATGCTTATTGATTACTCACTGGAAAAAACTAAAAAACTAACACAACTCGACCTGAGCGGGAATCTTATTATATCAGATCTTTTGTGGATTGGAGGTTCCTGGAGAATATCAGAAGATGTTGCGGTCGGAATACTTCAGGTACAGCTTAATCCGCAGCTAATGTTCGGGTTCTCATATGATTATCCCGCAGGAAGGATGAACTCTTACTCAAAAGGTTCAAGTGAATTTGTTCTCAGATATGAATTTGGTTCAAAAGTAAGTGCTGCTAATCCGAGGTATTTTTAATTATGGTTAAAAGTAAACTGAATATAATAATCCTCATTTTTGTTTTGTTGCTGGAAGCAATAGATAACAATGCTCAAAAACCCTCTGTTTATAAGGTAACCAGGATGTCGTTCAGTATGGGATCATTCAGTGATATTTCACCGGTAATTATAAAAGATGGTGTCATTTTTTGTTCCAACCGGAGGTTCAGTGTCATAAAGGACCGGACAGCCTGGGATGGTCAGCGGCTTTACAATATTTATATGGCAGAGCGAAAGGATACTGCGCACTGGAGAAAACCGGAAGAATTAAAAAGCGAGAGAAGTTCATTGTATAATAACGGTCCTTTATGTTTGGCTCCTGATGGTAAAACAGTTTATTTCACAAGTGAGGTGGAAACGGGAATGATTGCTAAAGAGAAAAACTATAAAAATCACAACGGGATCTTTATTGCTGATATTTCCGGTACAGATCTTGTTTCATTGCATCCCTTCAAATATAATAATACACAGTATAATGTAGGACAACCTTCTGTAAGCAGTGATGGCAAATACCTCTTCTTTGCATCCGATATGCCGGGAGGAAAGGGAGGATCGGATCTCTATTACTGTGAATTAATTAACGGTGAATGGAGTCCACCGGTAAATCTGGGTCCTGCAGTTAATTCCCCCGGAGTGGAAAATTATCCGTATATGCATCCGTCAGGCCGGCTATATTTTGCTTCAACCAGGCCTGGAGGGTTCGGCAAGCTTGATGTCTATTATACTGCATTAGATTCTGACAATTGGGATGAACCAGTACTTCTGCCAGAACCCATTAACTCAAAGTATGACGATTTCGCTTATGTAGCCGAGAGTAATCTTCAGACCGGATATTTCTCATCTTCCCGTGCACGAAATGATGATATCTACAGGTTCGAATCAACGATAATCCGGAAAGCTTCCTGCGATCCCCAGCAATTAAATAATTACTGCTTCGAATTTCTTGAAGAGAATGCAGTAAAGTATGACTCCATACCATTCAGATATGATTGGAAATTTGGTGACGGGGGCAAGGCTACAGGACCGGTTGTGGATCATTGTTTTACGGGTCCGGGAAGTTATATTATTCAACTTGATGTCGTAAATCTTATAACTCAGGAGGTACTTTATAATCAGAAAACATATAATCTGGAAATAAAAGATATCGAGCAGCCCTTTATTTCAGCTCCCGATACAATTGTATCCGGTAGCATGATAAAGATAAATGCTGACAGCACTAACCTTCCCGGCTGGAATATAAGCCAGTATTACTGGAACTTTGGTGATGAAACTATTGCTCTGGGGAAAGAAGTAGAAAAGAAGTATTTAAAGCCGGGAACTTACAATATTCAACTTATTGTGACAACTGAGCCAGGACCCGGTGAAAATGCCAGGGAGACATGTGTTTCTAAAAATATTACAATAATACCTCAGCCCTGACGAAGAAAAAGACTAATTTTGGAAATCGATGAAACTAAATAGATCATTATATTCGTTTGTATTGGCTTTCCTGCTTGCAGGATTACTGTCAGATAACCTGGTATTTTCCCAGGCCGTTCCGGGCAAGGATGAAAATATTCCTTTTCTTGTAACTTTTGGGAAAAACGGCAAAACATCCTGGGGTGACGATGATTTTAATCAGATATTCTTCTTTACAATACCCCGTGACTTTACCCAGCAGTTTTATATACGGGTTTTTGATCCGGATACCGGAGGTGAAAACGATGAGATACAGGGTGAATTCAATACCCGTTGCCTGTTCTCTGTTTACGGAGGCAAAGGCGTTGATCCTGATAAGAATGAAGATTCCAAAGGGCTGGTGAACGGTACAAATTTTAAAACAGGCAACATGTTGGCATCCAGAACATTTGGTTCTGAAGGACGTTATGATAATAACTATTATTCTTTTGGTCCGTTTAATCCGTCAGACGGAGACTTTAACGGAAAATGGAATTCCTATATTTTTAAGGTCATATGTGAGGGGATCAGCGGAGACGATGGCAATCTTTACAGGTATTTCTTAAGCCGGAGTGGTACAGGCGATCTGCCGATTGAAGGTGCAAATGCATTTACGTATGAATACACTTTCAGGTTATGGAACAACATTAAAAGTGTATCTCATATTTATCCGTATGTAGATACCGGTATTGTTTCGATCAGACAGAGGAATTTTGACTGGGACTCTGATGGCACTATACTTGTTGTATCAAGGTACAAACAGGGCATAAAGATTCCCGTGTCAGATGAAGATGACTGGAAAGAATCAAAGATCCCCATTGAACCGGAAGAAATAGGAACATCTCTTGACTTTCAGTTTCATAAAAAACAGAGAGACCTGGTTAAAAACAATAATGTGGTTGTAACACTTGAAAACCAAAGGGGTGATGCATTGCAGTTTTTTAGTTCGCCCATTGGAGGAGTGCCGGTTTACACTCCCAGTATTGTTGCAAGACCAAAACCACAAAGAAAATAAGATGATTTGAAATGAAGTTTTTTTTCTGCCGGAAAATAATTGTCAGCACCATTATGTGCTTATTTTTATTTTCAATGATTCTGGACGGACAGGTTTTCCGTTTTAAAAATTATGGGTTTGACAGTAAGATACCCAACACTTTTATTTATACACTGGCCCAGGCTAACGATGGTTATCTCTGGGTGGGAACGGGTAATGGCCTCTCGCGGTTTGATGGTTTTGATTTTTATCAGGTTCTGTTTCCCGATTCTGTTACGGGAAGGTCCCCTAAAACAAGCCTGAAGGATAAAAACGGAACATTATGGTTCGGATGTAGTGACGGAACGGTTTTCTATACTATGGAAAATAAGCTTAAACAACTTATTATTCAAAATTCAAAAAGCATCAGCGATCTTATTGAGGGACCTGACGGATTCATTTATGTCATCCCCCAGGGAGGAGCAATATTCAGGGTAAACCCTCTTAATCCTGAAGAGGTAACAAGATATTATGTTGATCCGACACTTATAATTCTTACGGGTTGTTTTACTTCCCCTGGTAATATGCTGATTGGAACCCAGGAAGAACTTTTGTTATGTCAGATAGTCAGAGATACTCTTAAAACGATAAATTTTGTTGACGGACTCGATTATACAACTGTGCTGGATATTGAAAAGATAATTGGAACAGAGAATTATGCCATTGGTACTGATGGAAAAGGACTATTCAGACTAAGTATATCTCCCTCTGGCAGTAAATTGTCACGTTTTGCAAATCATCCTGAATTGGAATCACTCAGGGTTCAATCAATATTCCAGGATTTTGAAAATAATTTATGGATATCAACATTCGGTGCGGGAGTATATCAAATTCAGTTATCTGAAAAAGCTGATGAAATATTATCTTTACAACACCTTAATATGGCTTCTGGTCTTGCCGGTGACGACGTTAAGCTTGTCTATCAGGACACTGAGGGAAATTTCTGGATAGGATTTTTTGGCGACGGCCTGTCATTGCTTGACTCATATGCCTTCAGCTATTTTGTTCCGGGAAAAGGTGCATCCGATGCAAATAACATAATTTACATAAACAGTTTTAATAACGAATATTTTCTCGGTACCCCGGAAGGGTATTATCTTTTTGATCTGAAGGATTTCAAGACAAAAAAGTTTGTCAGCCTTAAGCAGAAAACCGGCAATAAAGGGATAAATTCTTATTGTATAGATAAAGAGAATAATATCTGGATAGGCACAAAAGGAAATGGTGTGTTTGTGATTAACTCTGCAGGATCGGTGAGACAGGTTTACAGGTCAGGTGACCCCGGGGCAGATCAGGTACTGGATATTGTAACTGATGAAAAGGATGTCTGGCTTGCGACACTTAATGGTGTTATTATAATTGACAAAAAAAGTGGACGTGAAAGAGCTCCCAGGTACAATATTGATAATGGATTGCCGCATAACAGTATCAATCAGATCTTTCTGACACATAAAGGAGAAGCTTATATTGCTACCGAAAGTGACAAATTGTATAAAATTGTCCCTGATTCCGGGATTATAGCAGATAATGCAAGAATGACCGGCAGCTATTTGAATAAGATAAAATCCTTTTCAGAAACCAAAGACGGGATAATATGGACTGCGACCTATGGGAATGGAGTTTTTGAATGCTTTAAAGATTCTGTTGTTTCTGTTTCCAGGGCAAATGGTTTAATGTCAAATTATTGTTATGGTATTCTTGTCGATTCCCGGGACAATGTATGGATAGGCCACGACAGAGGTTTTTCAAGATACAATCTGGATACAAAAACAATAAATGTTTTTGGTATTGATTTTGCCCATACCGGGGTTTGTAATCCTGATGGAATGTATGAGTCGCCAGACGGGAAAGTCTTTATCGGAACAACCGAAGGATTGATAATCTATGACAGGTTAAAAGATAAAAAGGAAAATATTGCCCCTTCTAATAATATTAATTTCGTTTCTATCAATGATGTGATCTATCCATATAAAGAATCATATGTACTTCCTTATAATAAAAGGTATGGTTTTAAAGTCTCCTTTGTAGGAATTTATTTCAGTAATCCGGAAAAGGTTTATTACAGTACTTTTATGGAAAACTATGATAAGGACTGGACAAAATTTTCTTCTGCCAGGGAAGTACCATACAGCCTGGGAGACGGGAAATACAAATTCAATTTAATATCTGTGAACGAAAATGGGATATCAGAAGAGACCCCTGTCTCATTTGATATTTATATTAAACGACCCGTCTGGGGCACTTGGTGGGGTATACTTTTGTCAATTGCCCTGACAGCAGGTATTATAATCCTGATCATCAGACAGAGAGACAAGGCGCAGAGAAAAGTACAGGTGTATCTGGAGAAAGAGCTTGCGGCCAGGACAAGCATAGTAATGAAACAGAAGGGTGAGATTGAACTTCAGAATATTGAGATTACCGACAGTATCAACTATGCCAAGAGGATACAAACGAGTATTCTGCCTGATATTAATAAACTTAAAGAGACTTTCAAAGATGCATTTATTATCTTTTATCCCCGGGATATTGTAAGTGGTGACTTTTACTGGTTCGATAAACTTGATGATGATAAATTTGTGCTGGTTTGTGCTGACTCAACAGGGCATGGCGTTCCCGGAGCATTCATGTCAATTATCGGATCCACCCTGCTGCAGGATATTGTTACAAGGCAGGGGATATCCAGACCATCCGAAATACTTACCCTTTTGGATAAGCAGATATTTTCCACACTTAATAAAAATGTTGAACTTGGAGTATCGAATGATGGAATGGACATGGTTATTTGTGAATTCAACCTGAAAACACGGCATTTAAGATTTGCTTCAGCAATGCGTCCTGTAATAATTGTTATGGATGGTGAATCGTATTACATCAGGGGAAACAGGTCATCAGTGGGAGGAGAATCATTTATTGATAAATTTTTTGATGACCAGGAGTATTATCTTAAAGAGGGAGATATTATTTATATGTTTTCCGATGGATTTCCTGACCAGTTCGGGGGAGCTGATGGTAAAAAAATGAAGATTTCCAAGTTGAAGAATCTGATTGAGACAGTAGCCAGAATACCCATGAATGAGCAACATGATGCGATATTAAAATTCTATTCAGACTGGAAAGGGGAACTTGATCAGGTAGACGATGTGCTCATGATGGGAGTAAGAGTCTGATAACACTACTTGACATACAACCCATTGACAGATAGTTCTATTTCGCTTGTTGAAGCAGTGTTGCTCTCGTTATTTGCCCGGTCTTTTACATAAAAATCATATCTTATTGTATCATTTTCAGAATAGAAAAGATAAAAAAAAGTAACTGAGATTGTTCCTTTTAATATTTTATTCTGTCCCGGCCGGTCAATGTAAGGAATTCTGTAAGGTGATGGCCTAAGGGGATCATTATCAGATGCAGGAACCATTATCCCTCCCGATTTTTTGAATAGGGTAAAGAAAAGATTTGTGGTATCGGTCTGTCCCAGATCCGGTGATTGAAGACCCAGATCACCATCACCATCCTCAAAATAAAATTTGAGTCTTCCTCCTTTCGCATCATTGCCAAGAATATCAACAGTATCAAATACAGCAAAACTGGTAAATTCTATTTTTGGTTCAGGTGGAAGTTGTTCAATCTTGTGGCAAGAAGCAAAAGGAACCATCAAAGCTATTATCGAGAGATATTTAAAAGTTTTCATCCGTTTATAATTTAGTTTAAAGGTCGTATAGAACAACACATAATTAACTTTGTTGAGCTTGCTTTTCATGGTTGATAATGAATTATTTCCATACTTGTTTAGCTTCGCTGAGCCAGCAAGCCCGGTTGTGATTGCATTGGTCATGTGGATTTCATATGTTCACTATAATCTCTTTATATTGTACAAAAACTGCACCAAAATAGTCTATTTTTTTCTGAAAAATATTCTTATTGGTACACCGGTAAATTCGTATCGTTCTCTCATTCTGTTCTCAAGATATCTTTTGTATGGCTCCTTAACATATTGCGGAAGGTTGCAAAAAAATGCAAAGGCGGGGGTATATACAGGCAGCTGTGTTATATATTTTATCTTGACATACTTGCCTTTTAAGGAGGGTGGCGGATTGTTTTTAACAACCTCAAGCATTACTTCATTCAATTCAGAAGTTCTGATTTTTCTTTTTCGGTTCTCATTAACTTTTTCAACAAGATCAAGTATGTTATGTATTCTTTGCTTATTTGTGGCAGAGATAAATAAAATAGGATAATCGGTGAAAGGAGCTGTCTTATCCCTGATCTCCTTTTCAAGAATAACAGAAGTATTATTCTTTTTTTCAACAAGATCCCACTTGTTTACAAGAATGATCATCCCTTTATTGTTTTTCTGAATAAGCGAAATGATATTAAGATCCTGTGCTTCAATGCCTCTTGTTGCATCAATGAGAAGCAGACAGATATCCGAATTCTCAATGGTTCTTATAGCCCTCATTACTGAGTAGAACTCAATATCCTCGCTCACCTTCCCTTTTTTTCTTAATCCTGCTGTATCAACCAGCAGAAAATCGTGCTGGAATTTATTATATCTTGTAAATATTGAATCACGCGTTGTTCCTGCAATAGGAGTTACTATGTTTCTCTCCTCTCCGAGGAGTGAATTTACAAGTGATGATTTGCCGACATTGGGTCTGCCAACAATTGCAATCCTGGGGAGTTCAGGTATTTGTTCGGGCGAGTGGTCTGGCAGGTACTTAACAACCTCATCAAGAAGTTCTCCCGTTCCGCTTCCGCTCATGGAACTCAGTGCAAAATAATCACCGAGTCCAAGGTTATAAAACTCAGTAGCATCCATTAATCTTTGTGGGTTGTCAACCTTATTTACAACGAGCAGCACCTTCTTGTTGACTTTTCTAAGAAGCGAAGCCACCGAAATGTCCAAATCATGAATACCGGTTGAAACATCAACCATAAATAATATGAGATCAGCCTCTTCAATTGCAAGTAATACCTGTTTATTTATCTCCTCTTCAAATATATCATCGGAGTTCTGGACATATCCGCCTGTATCGATAACAGAAAAGTCAATCCCGTTCCAGAAACTCATCCCATAGTTACGATCGCGTGTTACGCCGCTTATTTCATCAACAATAGCTTCCCGCGACTCAGTAAGCCTGTTAAAAAGTGTAGACTTACCAACATTGGGCCTTCCTACTATTGCAACTATTTTACTCATAAAATACTTTTTTACTGTATTTAACGATATCCGAATCTTTTCAGTGTCAGAGGTTTATCTCTCCAGTCCCTGGTTACTTTTACATATAATTCGAGAAATACTTTCCGTCCGAAAAAATCTTCCATATCATGCCTGGCTTCAGTTCCGACTCTCTTCAGCATGGCACCTTTATGACCGATAATTATTCCTTTCTGGCTATCGCGTATTGCATGAATTAATGCCCTTATTTTAATCAACTTTTTTTCTTCTTTGAAACTTTCAATTTCTATCTCAACGGAATAAGGTATCTCTTTCTGATAATTAGTAAGAATTTTTTCACGAATAATCTCTGATGCAAAGAATCTCTCATATTTATCAGTCAGCTGATCCTTCGGAAAAAATGGAGGCCCTTCAGGTAATTTGCTTAGTACCGCATTCAGAGAGAACGTTCAGATTAAACTCATTAATTGCAGAAATTGGTATTATTGGGGAATCAGGAAAAGAGAGGTGCCACGATTCTACAATTTTTTCCAGACCGCTCTGGTTTGAAAGGTCTATCTTGTTAATGGTTATAATTACAGGTATTTCTGACTTATAAATTTTTTCAACATATTCACTTCTTTTTTCTTTAAACTCTGTAACATCAGTAACATAAAGAATAACATCAGCATCTGTCAGGGCATTATTTATAGAGCTCATCATTGATCTCTGCAGCTCATACTTTGGTGTAAGTATCCCCGGAGTATCTGAATAAACTATCTGAAAATCATCGCTGTTGACAATACCCATGATCCGGTGACGGGTTGTCTGAGCTTTGGATGTAATTATCGAAAGTTTTTCTCCTACAAGGGCATTCATAATAGTTGATTTCCCAACATTGGGGTTTCCCAGAATATTAACAAAACCTGATTTGTGACCCATATTCAATGATTAAAAAATACCCCTTTTCAACATAATTATTTCTTTTTCAGTAAGAAATCTCCACTTGCCACGTTTAAGGTTTTTCTTTGTAAGCCCGGCAAAGTAAACCCTGTCAAGTTTTTTTACTTTATATCCAAGTGTCTCAAACATCCTCCTTATTACCCTGTTTTGTCCTGAATGCAATTCAATGCCGATCTGACTTTTATCATCAGAGTCAGCATATGAAACTGCATCTGCAACCACATTTATACCGTCCAGGTCAATCCCTTCAGCAAGCCTGAAAAGATCGTTCTTTGTTACAGGTTTATCAAGAAAAACATGATAAATCTTTTTTCTTTTATATCTGGGATGAATAAGTTTACCTGTAAGATCGCCATCGTTTGTTAAAAGAAGTACCCCTGTAGTTGCCTTGTCAAGACGTCCAACAGGGTAAACCCTTTCCCGGCAGCCATCTCCGATCAGGTCAAGCACGGTATGTTCAGCATGAGGATCATCAACTGTTGTTACATAATCTTTGGGTTTATTAAGCAGAATGTATACTTTTTTCTCAGAAGAGAGTTTTCTGTTCTTGTATCTTATATCATCAGTGCTGGTGACTTTTGTTCCCATGTCAGTTACCTTCTTCCCGTTAACAAAAATAAGCCCGTCTCTGATCAGCTCATCAGCTTCTCTTCTGGAACAAACACCACTGTTGGCAATGAATCTGTTAAGCCTTATAAGCGTGTCTTTTGCAGAAGGTTTCTTGTTCTCCATATTTATAAATAATAAACCTGCAAAGGTACTATTATTTAATGATATTAAAGTTTGATGATTTTTTTGCACCTTTGCGGGTCTTAAATTTATTCTGGCATGGCACTAATAAAATCTATTTCAGGAATACGTGGAACCATAGGTGGGAAACCAGGAGAGAGTCTCTCGCCGGTAGATATAGTGAAATTTGCAGCTGCTTTTGGCTCCTGGTTAAAGAGACGTCATGGCACAAAAGTTCTTTCAGTGATAATAGGACGTGACGCCAGAAAGTCTGGTCCGATGGTTAGTGGTCTTATAATTACCACGTTGCGCAGTATGGGGATCAATATAACTGACATGGGACTAGCAACAACCCCCACAGTAGAAATTGCTGTTGCCGGATCCGGCGCCGATGGCGGAATTATTGTGACAGCCAGTCACAACCCGGCTGAATGGAATGCACTCAAATTGTTAAATGAAAGAGGAGAATTCTTATCTTCTGATGAGGGAGCGTCTGTTTTGGAGATTGCAGAATCAGAGGACTTTGAGTTCGTACCGGGTGAATCGGGTGGATCACTTAAAACTGATAGTTCCTGGGGGGGAAACACATAAATCAAATACTGGAGCTTGATCTTGTTAACGTAGATGCAATAAAAGCTGCAGGGATATCTGTTGCAATTGATTGCATTAATTCTGTTGGGGGCATAATTCTACCTGATTTGCTTAGTGCGTTGGGTGTTACCAAAACATTTAAGATGAATTCAATTCCCGATGGTGCTTTTTCTCACAATCCGGAACCCTTACCTGAAAATATGAAGGGGATTTCAGAATTTGTTGTTAAGGAAAAAGCAGATGTCGGTTTTGTTGTGGATCCTGATGTTGATCGTCTTGCAATTGTATGTGAAGACGGTTCTTTTTTCGGGGAAGAGTACACCCTGGTATCCGTGGCCGATTATATTTTAAGTCACACACCAGGGAGCACAGTTTCGAATTTATCTTCAACAAAAGCACTGAAAGATATTACGGAGAAACACGGTTGCAAACATTATTCTTCTGCTGTCGGGGAAGTCAATGTTGTTGACGAAATGAAGACCAGGGGAGCTGTCATCGGTGGTGAAGGAAACGGAGGTGTGATTTACCCTGAATTGCATTATGGACGCGATGCATTGGTTGGTATAGCAATGTTCCTGTCTCATCTGGCTGCAAGCAGGTTGAAGTGTTCTTCACTACGGAAGCTTTATCCATTGTATGTTATCGCCAAAAAGAAATTAAGCCTGCCTAAGTCAGTAGATTTCGAAATGATAACTGATACTGTGAAAAGTCAATTTTATGATTGTGTAATTGACGAAAGAGACGGATTATGGATAGGACAAAAAGATGGCTGGGTACAGATCAGGAAATCGAATACAGAGCCCATAATGCGGATCTATGCAGAGGGTAGAACAATTGAAGAGGCTGGTGATCTGGCAGACAGGGTTGCTGAAATTGTTAATAAAATTTAAATGACCTTGATTTTTTAAGTTTCCCGGAATAAATCCCCATTTATGAATGTCTTTAAAATGAAACGCAATTAAAGTATAGTTGTTAAATATTGTTAATTAGAAGAAAGAGGATAATCCTTTTTGATACTTTTGTTGCTGACTTTTTTGAAAATATTAAGTAATATATCAAATGAAAAGATCAATAGTTATTACAGGAATTTTAGTGGTTGTTGCAATCATAGTTCTGGTTGTGATCAGTAAAATGAACTCAAGGAAGGATATTGGCAATTTATATGCTGAAGCACAGAAAGGGCAGTTTGACATAATAGTGACCACCACCGGTGAGCTGCAAGCTGAAAATTCGACCGACATCAAGGGGCCTGAGATCACCCAGAGCAGGAATATCAGAGCTGCAGATATCAAAATAACCGATCTGGTACCAGAAGGAACTGAAGTTAAGCAAGGCGATTATGTTGCTACTCTGGACAGAACCACATTCGACAATACTCTCAAAGATGAGCTTGAAAGACTCACAACCTACGAGACCAATCTTGAAGTTAAGATTCTAGATACAGCGGTCACTCTTAGTAATTTAAGAGATAATATTAAAAACCTGAAGTTTACTGTTGAGGAGGCCGAACTTACTCTGCAGCAATCAAAGTATGAACCTCCGACAACTATACGGCAGGCAGAAATATCTCTTGACAAAGCCGCCCGTTCACTCGAACAAAACAAAAGAAGTTACAGCCTCAGGGTTGAGCAGGCTAAGTCAGATATGAGGAATATTAAAAATAATCTTTCAGATCAACGTCAGAGAGTGGCTGATTTGCAGGAGGTACTTTCAAAGTTTATCATAAATGCTCCTGCATCCGGGATGATTATATATAAACGTGACAGGATGGGAACAAAAAGAAAAGTGGGTTCCTCTATAAGCCCTTGGGATAATGTAGTTGCCACACTTCCCGACATGTCGTCAATGATTTCAAAAACTTACATTAATGAAATTGATATAAGTAAAGTCAAAATGGGACAGAGGGTTGACATGCTTGTTGACGCTTTCCCTGAAAAAAAATATACAGGTTCAGTTATCAGTGTTGCAAATATTGGTGAGCAGCTGCCCAATGCAGACGCCAAGGTATTTGAGGTTCTTATAAAAGTTGATCAGTCTGATCCTATTCTCAGGCCCTCAATGACAACGGGAAATAAAATTATCACTAAAACAATAGATAATGTGATTTATATTCCGCTTGAGAGTGTTCATACCGGTGCCGACAGCATTCCTTTTGTTTATATGAAAAATGGTACCAGAAGGGTTGTAGTTCTTGGAGAATCAAATGAAAATAATGTAGTAGCTGAACAGGGAATTGAACCGGGAGAAATGATTTACCTCAGTACCCCGGAGTCACCGGATAAATTTAAGATTACCGGAGAAGAACTGATCCCAATAATTAAGGAGAAAGAAAGAGTGAGAAAAGCTGAAGAACTTAAACAGCAGAAGGAAGGCGGAAGTGGCAGGGGACAGAGAGGAAACAGGATGAATATGACACCCGAAATGTTGCAGCAATTCCAGAATGGAAGACGTAACAGGGATACCACAGCAGCCCGGCGCCAGCCGCAGGGACAGAAGCCCAATCAGCAGAATGCACCGGCATCAAACCGGAACGTAATCCAGAATTAACTAAAAAACAGGAAATAACATGTTCAAGTTTATCTTAAGATATTTCCACGATATTGAAATTGCCGTTGAATCAATTATTTCAAATAAACTGAAATCGATGCTGACGGCACTTGGTATAATATTCGGTGTGGCGGCAGTAATTGCCATGCTTGCAATAGGAAAAGGAGCTAAACAGGAGATAATGGAGCAGATGAAAATGGTCGGTGTGAACAATATTCTGATCAATCCCGTTATCCCAGACAAATCTTCTTCAAATGACGAGGGTGAAAAACAACAGAAAAAGTTCTCAAGAGGATTAAATATGCTTGATGTTGATGCCATAAAGGAAACGCTCCCCTCAGTCAAGAGAATTAGTCCGGAGATCTCGTTTAACTCAACGGCAATGCTCAACGGAGTAAAATATACAGCTAAGCTTGTCGGAGTATCAAATGACTATTTTTTTCTGTATAACCTTCCTCTTATTTCAGGTGCTGTCTTTAATTCTTACCAGGAAGAAAATGGAATACAGGTATGTATTATTGGAGCCAACATCAGGGCAAAATTCTTCAGTAAGGTAGACCCTTTGGGACAATATATCAAATTTAACGGTAACTGGCTTAAGGTTATCGGGGTTCTTCAGAAAACCAATGTTAGCCTCACGGGATTTGAAGAAAAGGGTGTTAATGTTTATAATGACAATATTTACATTCCCATCCAGACAATGCTGATGCGTTATCAGAACAGAGCCCTTATAAATACAAAAACTGTATCAGAGGCATCATCAAGGGTTATGAACTTTGGCGGTGGAGGTGGCGGAATGTCAAGGGTAATTATAAGCAGTTCTGATGCCTCATCTAATGTTGAGACCAATTACAATCAGCTCGACAGAATAGTTGTTCAGGTGGAGGAAACGGAACAGTTAAGTCCTACTACAGAGATACTGAGCAGAATGCTGACACGTCGTCATTCAAACGTTAAGGACTTTGAAATAACCGTTCCGGAGCTGCTTCTTAAACAGCAACAAAGGACTAAAGATATCTTCAATATTGTGCTTGGAGCCATAGCCAGTATATCCCTGGTTGTAGGAGGAATAGGAATTATGAATATTATGTTTGCTTCTGTAATGGAGAGGATCAAGGAAATAGGAACAAGGATGGCTATCGGGGCAAAAAAAATGGACATTGTTGTTCAGTTCTTGTCTGAAGCAGTACTTATAAGTGTATCCGGCGGATTCATCGGGATCTTTTTTGGTGTTATTATGGCAAAGATGATAGAGCAGATAGCAGGTATTATGACAATAGTGTCATTCTTCTCAGTATTTATTGCATTTGGAGTATCTGCTGCAGTTGGAGTTATATTTGGATACTCACCTGCTAAGCGGGCATCTGAAAGAGACCCTATAGAATCATTAAGATATGAATAAAATGTTAACAATGAAGAAATCTCAATTATTCCCATTTATAGTTCTTTTCCTGTTTTCAACAAATCCGGGTACAGCACAGGAGTTAAAGAAACTAACTTTTGAAGAAGTAGTAAAACTTGCTGAAGATCAGTCACCTAACGCTCTGATTGCAAAGCATCGTTTTCGTACAAGTTATTGGCAATACAGATCTTTTAAAGCACAGTACCTGCCTTCGCTCAGATTATCGGGTACAACTCCCGATTTCAATAATTCACTTCAAAGACAATTCAGGCCCTCCGACAGTTCGTATTATTATATACAAACAAATACTATAAATAACTTCGGATCAATTTATCTTTCCCAAAGCATTGGTCCAACGGGGACCACAATCTCCCTTAGATCCGACCTGACCCTGGAGAAAGATATTGAGAAAAATGATCCGATCGATTATATTGCAACACCTGTCAGTATAAATATAACTCAACCGATAAGGAATTATAATTCACTTAAGTGGGACAAAAAGATTGAACCAAAGAGATATGAACAGGCAAAGAAGACATACCTTTCTGCCATTGAAGGAGTCCATATGAGTGCTGTGTCGTCTTTTTTCAGGCTTGCCAACGCACAGATTGGAAAGCAGATTGCAGTTATGAATCTGTCGAATGCTGATACTCTGTACCTGATAGCAAACGGCCGTTATGAACTTGGTACGATTGCTGAAGATGAGCTTCTTCAGATGCAGCTCTCATATCTGAATGCAGAAACAGCAAGTAAGGAAGCTGATATGATTCTTCGAGATGCAGAGATCAGACTCAGGTCTTTCCTGGGATTTAATGACAATGTAAGGATTGAACTGATACTTCCTTCTGAAGTGCCGAACCTTCAGGTTAATGTCAATGAAGTTCTTGATTTGGCCATGCAAAATAATCCTGACATTATAGGATATGACCTTAACATTTTAAATGCTCAAAGCAACCTTGCTCAGGCAAAAGCATCAAAAGGTTTGAATGCAACCCTGACAGCATCACTTGGCTTGAACCAGCAGAGTATTGTCCTGGCTGATGCATATCAGCAACTCAATAACTCCCAGAGAGTAAGGCTTCAGTTCGCAGTTCCTATCCTTGACTGGGGACAGGGGCAGGGCAAATACAGAATGGCAAAGTCAAGTCTTGAACTTGCACAGGTGCAGGCAAATCAAAGCCGTGTTGACTTTCAGCAAAACCTGTTTCTGGATGTTGAACAGTTCAATCTCCAGAAAAATCAGGTTGCCATAGCTGCAAAATCAGATACGGTGGCAATGAGGATGTTTGAAGTCACCAAACAAAGATTCTTGATCGGAAAGATCTCTATTCTTGAACTAAATAATGCCGATACCAGAAAGGACCAGAACAAAAGAGCATATATACAGGCACTCCAGAATTACTGGAATTATTTCTACAATATACGCAACCTTACGCTCTATGATTTTATTAACAATAAACCTATTGAGACAGAATACGAGAATCTGCTCGAATAGGAAATGATCATATAATTTAATTATTAAGGGCCGGATTATTATATTCAGCCCTTTTTTTATTTTTTTTTTTATCTTTGCGCCTCGTTAATTAGGATTTAAGAAAGAATATCCCGAAAAATTCAAAATAAGAGAAATGCAGAATAAAGCAGCTATCCTCATTCTGGCCATTGCATTAGGGTTGGTATCAATATATCAGCTTTCATTTACCGGTGCAACTTATAAAGTAAATAAAGACGCCAGAGAATATGCCAAAGGTGATCTGGTAAAACAGAGTGACTATCTTGATTCAATTTCCGCCCTTCCGAAAGAGCAATGGAGTTTTCTGGGAAACACATTTAAAGAGTGCCAGAAAAAAGAGCTAAACCTTGGACTCGACCTTAAAGGAGGAATGAACGTAATCCTTGAGGTCTCTGTTGAAGATATATTAAAGGCATTATCCAATTATAACACGGATAAAACTTTCATCAGTGCACTTGCAAGGGCAAAGGAACTTCAGAAGCAAAGTCAGGCTGACTTTCTGACACTGTTTGGCAGAGCATTCCAGGAGATTGATCCTAATGCAAAACTTGCTTCGATCTTTGGAACAGTTGATCTTAAAGATAAAATTAATTTCAATTCAACCAATGATCAGGTGATGAAAGTACTTGATGATGAAGTTACATCTGCAATTGACAATGCTTTCAACATTCTGCGCACAAGGATTGACCGTTTTGGTGTGGTGCAGCCGAATATCACCCAGATGGCTACCAAAGGCCGTATCCTTATAGAGTTACCCGGTCAGAACGATACTAAAAGGGTTAATGAACTTCTTCAGGGAACTGCCAGCCTCGAGTTTTGGGAAACGTATGAAAACAGCGAAGTTATAGGATATCTGTCTGCAGCCAATAATCTTCTGAGAGAGATCCAGTCGAATACCGAAAATGCAAAAATATCTTCATCTGAAGAGGCTCAGAAGAGTAAAACTGCAGATACTGCAAAAGCAGATACTACAAAAACGGAACAGTCGTTGCTTGAGCTGATTGAAAAGGATACCACTAAAGCAGCAGGTGGAGAGACACGGGAAGAATTCACAAAGCAAAATCCCCTGTTTGGCATCCTCAGCCCCAGGGTAAATGCACAGGGAGAACCGTTACCTTCCTCCATGGTTGGGCTTGCCAGCGCAAAAGATACCGCACAGGTCGACAGGTACCTTAAAATGAATCAGGTAAAAGCCCTTTTCCCGCGTGATCTGAAATTTATGTGGAGCCAGAATCCTTATCAGTACGATCCTACAAAGACATTATACGAGCTTCATGCGATAAAAATTACCACCCGTGACGGGAGAGCACCACTGAACGGTGATGTGGTTACCTCAGCAAGACCAACATCGGGTGTTACGGGCTCAGAAGTAAAAGTTGATATGTCAATGAACGCCGAGGGAGCAAAGATCTGGGCAAGAATGACCAGAGAGAATATTGGACGGTGTGTTGCCGTAGTTCTTGACGGCTACGTACGTTCCTATCCAAGGGTTCAAAGTGAAATTACAGGTGGAAATACCGAGATTACAGGTGACTTCACAATTGAAGAGGCTGATGACCTGGCCAATATTCTTAAGTCAGGAAAGCTTCCCGCTCCTGCAAAAATAATATCTGAAACTGTTGTCGGACCTACTCTGGGTAAAGAGGCAATACAGTCTGGCTTTGCATCCTTCGCTATTGCTTTCCTGATAGTGCTTCTTTATATGGTCTTTTATTATAGCCGGGTAGCAGGAACAATCTCAGATATTGCCCTTCTGGCAAACATATTCCTGCTATTCGGAGTACTCGCTTCCCTGAGCGCTGTTCTGACATTACCGGGTATCGCTGGTATCGTTCTTACAATGGGTATGGCTGTCGATGCTAACGTACTGATCTATGAGAGGATCAGGGAAGAGATAAGGGCAGGGAAAGGTGTAAAACTGGCAGTAAATGATGGTTACAAAAAAGCATATTCAGCAATTGTTGACTCAAACGTCACAACACTTCTTACCGGGATAGTACTTTATGTATTTGGGACCGGCCCTATAAAAGGTTTTGCGACTACTCTGGTTATTGGAATCCTTACATCGCTTTTTACCGCAATATTTATTACCAGACTGATTTATGAAAACCTTCTGAAACGTAATATTGAACTGAAATTCTCAAGAAAAATCACTGCTAATTTTATGAAAAATACGCATATTGATTTTATTGGCGTGAGAAAATATTTTTATGCTGGTTCACTATTAGTTACTTTACTGGGGATCGGATCTTTATTTATAAGGGGACTTAACCAGGGAATAGACTTTAAAGGGGGCAGGACTTTTGTCGTAAGATTTGATAACAGCGTGAAAACGGAGGATGTGGCAAAAGCCCTGACTGTTTCATTTGGCGAACTGCCACAGGTTGTAACTTTCGGAAATACAAATCAGGTAAAAATAACTACAAAATACAAAATTGATGACCCGGGCGCTGACACTGAAGTGGACAATAAACTTTATGAAGGTCTGAAAGATATGTTGGGAGGAAATGTATCAAAAGATAAATTTCTTTCAGATTACATTCAAAGTTCTGAAACAATTGGGCCAACTATTGCTGCTGACATCAGGATAAAAGCTATTTATGCGGTAGTCATAGCTCTTATTATAATATTCTTCTATATATTCATGAGGTTCCGGAACTGGCAATACGGTTTTGGTGCCGTTGCTTCACTGATCCATGATACATTGTTTGTTATCGGTATTTATTCTCTGTTCTGGGGAATACTTCCTTTTTCCCTTGAAATAGACCAGGCTTTTATTGCGGCTATCCTTACTGTTATTGGTTATTCAGTTAATGATACGGTTATTGTTTTCGACAGGCTGAGAGAGTATATCCCCTTATACCGGAAACGTCCCTTAAAAGAGGTCCTTAATATGGCAATGAACGCAACATTAAGCCGTACTATTAACACATCACTTACCACATTGCTTACAGTTATAGCTATATTTTTATTCGGAGGTGCTGTTATCAGAGGATTTGTATTTGCACTTATGATAGGTATCGGAGTAGGAACTTATTCTTCAATTTTTATCGCTTCTATGCTCATGTACGACACCAGTTTTAAAAAGGATGCTGTTATAAGTTCAAAAGGTACTTGATAAAATTCTTAACACTTGAAAAATTTAAACGGGGCTGTACTAAATGAGCCTTATTTAAATATTCCTTAACATTTTATTTTGATAATTATCATTAATCTTTCCTACCTTTGTCATTATAAAACAAATGATCCTTCATTTCAATTAATATGAGCGGACAGGAAATTTTTATTATTGTAATTGTTGCCCTTCTTCTTTTCGGAGCGGAAAAATTACCCGATATGGCAAGAACCTTTGGAAAAAGTATGCGCGATTTCAGGAAAGCCACGGATGAGATCAGGAGAGAAATTGAGACAAGTACCAGAGATATCAGGGAGGAACTGAATGAGGTAACTGATACGATTAAAAAGGATGTTACGGAGATGTCGGATAACATTCAGAAGGATGTCAGCGAATTTTCAAATGAAATTCAGAAAGATGTAAATGAGGCTACGGAAAACCTTAAGAAAGATGTTAATGAGGTTACTGATAGTCTTAAGGAAGATGTAAATGAGGTTACTGAAAATCTTAAGAAAGACGTAAACGAAAACAAAGATAATATCATTAAAGATGGATTTGATAACAGTGATGATTATCGGGCCGAATACACTGATTAGCAAAAAGATAAATATAATAAGTTTTAGATATAAAATCTTTGATAAAAGCAGAATTCTGTTGAAAGTTATCTTTTAAATTTAAGGTTGCATTATACCAGTTCTATTTGCTGTTCCTGACAAAATTCTTTTAATTCACTACCGCATATTTTTCTGGTCATCGCTCCTCAAACTCTATGATAAGAACTGAAGGCATAACCAAGTCATACGGAGAACTGAGGGTCCTTAAGGGGATTGATATAGAGATCAGGGAAAAGGAAGTTGTTTCAATTGTGGGGGCAAGTGGTGCCGGAAAAACTACTCTCCTTCAAATTATAGGAACTCTTGACAAACCCGACAGTGGCGAGATATTTTATAATGGTTCGGATATCAGCAGGATGAAGGGCAGATCTCTATCTTCTTTCCGCAATAAAAATATCGGTTTCGTTTTTCAGTTTCATCAGTTGCTGCCTGAATTTACCGCCCTTGAAAATGTTTGTATCCCCGCATATATTGCCGGGAAGGGGAAAGCTGAAGCTGAGGCAAAAGCTACCGAACTTCTTGGTTTCCTGGGCCTTACTGCAAGACTTGATCATAAACCATCCGAGCTCAGCGGAGGAGAACAACAGCGTGTTGCGGTAGCACGGGCACTTGTGAATAATCCTTCAGTGATACTTGCTGATGAACCCTCCGGCAATCTTGACACTGAAAATAAAAATGAGCTCCATAAGTTATTCTTTAAGCTTAGAGACACATTTGGGCAAACAATAATTATTGTGACTCATGACCGGCAACTCGCAAATATGTCGGACAGGATTCTGCAGATCAAAGACGGTATGATTATTAATGAGCCTTAAGAAATATTGCAAGGCAAACAGGTCATTCCAGACTGTTCCTGTTTCAGATTATATTTTTATTCTTTCTGTCAATAATATAAAATAATACAAGACTGAGACCGCCGAAGAAGAAAATCATTGATGTATAGTTTGCACCCTCATTAAGTATTCCTGCATTCGACATTATTGCAGCAATTACTATACCAGATGCAATTCCCATAAAAAGCATTCCGGTTTTCAGGGTAAACTTACCCCAGTTGACAGATGATTTAAATCCTTCCTTGCCTGTCTTGAAAAGACTGGCATCAGCTCCCTTTTCAATAAGTGCCATTCTTTCTTTGTTGCGTGTAGTGTAATGAACATAAAAAATGCCAAACACAGTTGCGAAAAATGCAATAAAAGCGATTAAGACTTCCATAATTATAAATATTGGTTAATAATTCTTTTTGCACCTTTAGACACAACTTTACAGTACAAGGTTACAGAAACAAATGAAAATATTAGAATTTGAAATAACAGGAAAACTCCTTAGTGAATATGAAATGTGAATCTTGTAAGTGCGGACATATAATGTTGAAAAAGTTATTTCTGCAATGATGGCCCTGTTTTCAACCCTTAATTCGCATAATTTTCAAACCAATATATGTATTCATGTAACCAATTTATAACTTTACTCGTCAAATGGTCAGCATGGACTATACAGATGACAATATTTATATATCGCAAGTGCTTGCCGGAAAAATTAATATTTTCAGTAATATAGTTGATCATTACAAAGACAAAGTATATAATCTGGCATTCAGAATATGTGGTAATCATGAAGAAGCAGAGGAGATTGCACAGGATTCATTTTTAAAAGCTTACAGATCCCTGGGCGGATTTAAAATGAAAAGCAGTTTTGCAACCTGGCTTTACAGGATAGTTTATAATACTTCAATTTCTTATATAAGAATTAAGAAAATAAAGTTTCTGGCAATTGAGGATTTTCCAGCTGATGCAACAGATTTTATAGGATATTCAAACGAGGAGGAGGCAGAAATGGAATACAGAAATACATTGATTAACTTTGCTCTTCAGAAAATAAGTGAAGAGGAAAGAGGATTAATAAGCCTTTATTATTATGAGGAAATGAATACCGGAGAAATGGCTGAGGTAACCGGATTAAGCAAATCGAACATTAAAGTAATACTATTCAGGGCACGCCGGAAGATGCTGGAAATAATAAAAGGGGTTGAAAATAATAAATTTGTATATAATGAAACCTCCAGTTTTTCCAAATACGAACAACTATGAATATAGATTTTCAAAACATGGAGGTTCTCCTGCTTTGCGGGAAAGGCTGTCTGACCATTAAAAAAAAATCATAAATGGATGAATAACAAGAATAAATATAAGAATGATCGCCTGAAACAATTAATAGATACTGACAGAATTGAATTGGCTCCTGAAGGATTTACTTCAAAAATAATGTCCCGAATTGAGGTCGATGTCAAACTTTCCGGTGCTGCTGCGCGGAAGGAAAACATTAGTCATGTACCTGTTATTTCAGTTGCCGTAATTGTAATTTTAATAGTGACAGCGTTATTTGTTCCCACCGGTAGAAATGACTCCTTATCACTCCCTGTCCTGGAATTTCTTAAGAATGTTAAGGTTTCTTTGCCTTCAATTGATCTTAATTCAATTTTCAGTTTTAATTTCCCTGTAACGCTGGTTTATGCATTTGTTGGAATTCTGATGCTGGCACTTTTCGATATTGTTTTGCACGGAATGTTAAGAAGATAGCTATAACAGAAAATAGTTAGCTTTTTAAAGGAATCAAAAATGAGACCTTTTACACACCCATTGCATAGTATTGAAACCGGTAAAGAAACTCCTGTAATTGTCAAAGCAGTTGTTGAAATTCCATGCTGGTCCAAAGGCAAATATGAATTGGATAAAAAGTCCGGATTGCTGAGGCTTGATGGGGTACTTTTCTCTTCGGTTCATTGTCCGGCAAACTATGGATTTATTCCGCAGACTTACAGTGACGATAACGACCCTCCCGAAATTCTTGTTGTCTGCCCGATAGATGTTTCCCTGATGTGTATTGTTGATGCAAAAGTAATAGGAGCGATGGAAATGACCGATGAGAAGGAGAAAGATGACCAGATTATTTCAGTTGCCCAATATGATATGTCAGTTAACTATATAAATGCTCTTTCCGGGCTTCCTTCCCATACACTCGTGGAACTTAAATGTTTCTTTGAAGAATATAAGAATCTTGAGCATAAAAATGTAATTGTTGAACAATTCATGGTCAGGGAAAAAGCATACCAGATTGTCCTTGAAAGTATGTCAGAAGAAAAAAATTCTTCAACAATTAAACAGCAGCATTGATATTACTCATATTTACTTAATTTTGAACTCCCGATATTAAGGAGATGAAATTAAATAATAAGGACCTGAAGGAATTTCTCGATGCGAAGGTGGATCAGTATAACAGAATTGAATTTATAGAGAATGATCCTGTCAGTATTCCACATCTTTACTTGAAAAAAGAAGACATTGAGATCTCAGGCTTTCTGACTGCAACTATTTCATGGGGAAACCGGAAGATGATTATTCGGAATGCAAAACAGATGATGGAATTTTTAGGAAATTCTCCCTTTGATTTCATTATGAACCATGAAGAAAGTGATCTGGAAAATTTGGCAGGATTTGTACACAGAACATTCAATTCAAATGATTTCATTTACTTCATAAAAGCACTTAAGAACATTTATAAAAATAAGAATGGCCTGGAAGCTGTTTTTAAAGAATTCAGTGCCAATGATACATTACAGCCCGCCATTCACCAGTTTAACAATATATTTTTTGAGCTGCCGCATTCCGCAAGAATTGTAAAACATATTTCAGACCCGTTTAAAGGTTCTGCTGCAAAAAAAATAAATATGTACCTGAGGTGGATGGTAAGAAGTGATAACAGAGGTGTTGATTTTGGAATCTGGAATTCCATCTCCCCGTCTGTTTTGTCATGTCCGGTTGACATTCATTCCGGAAGAGTTGCAAGAAAACTCGGATTAATTACCCGGAATCAGAATGATTCAAAGGCGGTAGCAGAGTTAGACCTTAATTTACGTAAAATGGATAATCAGGACCCGGTTAAATATGACTTTGCTTTGTTTGGATTAGGAGTTTTTGAAGGATTTTAAACAGTCAGCCAGACTTAAAACCACTGTATCAATATTAAACTAATGCACATCCTAATACAATCCATATAACATCAACTTTTCGTAATATAATATAAAAGCAGTAAGTGCAATCATTTTTACAACGCTTTTGTATCTAAGGCCTAAATTTTAAAATGAAAATAATATGGCAAGATTTATCAAAAAACAGAAAAAGGAAATTGGATTGTCTCCTGATGCTTTGTATTTCAGAGGCGAAAAAAAGATTGAAAATGTTTTATTACGTTTGATTGACTTTGATGCAAATAATCTTGATGAAAAGGTAATAGAAACAGTTGAGGAGGCCTTAAAGTATCAGGAAAGTAACACAGTCACATGGTTTAATATTGATGGACTTCATAATGAAAAAATTATGAATGATATTGCTAATGGATTCGGGTTTGATACCCTGATCCTGGCTGGCGTAATGGACACCCAGGCTCGTCCAAAAGTTCAGGAATATCCTGATTGTATTTTCCTTTCAATTAAGCTGCTTCAGCAACATGAAGCTGGAGAATCAATTCTTGTAGAAAACCTGAGCCTTATTATAACTGAAAAAGTATTGATATCCTTTCAGGAAAATAAAGGAGATGTTTTTGAACCGGTAAGAGAACGAATCAGAAGCCAGAAAAAAAGAATAAGAAATTCAGGGACTGATTATCTGGCATTTACCCTGCTCGATATAGTTGTGGACAATTACATTTACATTATCAGTGAATTTGGATCTAAAATTGAGGATCTTGAGGAGAAATTGCTTCTAGACCCAAACCAGAGCATAATTAATGAAATCAATTCTCTAAAGCAAAAACTTAATTATTTACGCAAAAACATAAATCCTGCTAAAGAAATGATATTGGCATTATCGAAAATGGATTCTGAATTTATTGATGAAAGCACAGATGTTCACTATAAAGAACTGGTTGACAATATCAGCCACGCAACTGACGCAACAGAAAATTACAGGGAGATATTATCTGACCAATTAAACATCTACCATACTACAATGAGTACCAGGTTAAATGATATTATGAAGTTCCTGACAGTTTTTTCAGTTATATTCATTCCTCTTACATTCATTGCAGGAATTTATGGAACTAATTTTGACTTTATACCGGAATTGCATTATAAATACAGTTACTTTATAATGTGGGGAGTAATTATAACAGTGGCTCTTGTTATGGTTATTTATTTCCGAAAGAAAAGATGGCTTTAATATTTTATGATCATGAAATGTTTTATGGAGATCCAATTAAAGGCATCAGTTTTAGTAATCAATCAATTGACAAAAAAATGCCTGCATATTATGCAACGCTGTAAATATATTTTCACAGGTATGGTATGTGGTTGCTGAATTTCAGTTGAATACTCCATTTAGACATCTTATTTGGTTTTTAATCACTATATTGGACTCTATGGGCTGGTAAACAAGAAAAAATTTGAGGTGGTCTGTTTGTACTATTTTTTATTTATGGATATGGAAGTTTTCAGGTTAAAATATTAAAAAACTTTACTTTCTCACAACTTTTCCTTTACTTTGTTGTTCTCTAAAGACAAAATGAAGAAGATTTTCTCCATATCTCTTACACTTCTAATTGTGACTTCAATGTTACATCTTTCAATGGCAACCCATTATTGCCAGGGAAGGGTTGAGGCTTTAAAGTTCACATTTGACGGTAAGCCTGCAGTATGCGGCATGGAAGATGAGGAAGAGGATTTACCTTTCACAGGAACTCAGATCAATTCACATTGTTGCGATAATGTTGTTACAACACTTGGTATTGATAATAATTATACTCCTTCTTTTTCTGCTTTCCCTGACTTCTGTCAGCACATTTTGCAGGTTTTCATTATCCCCTCAGGATTACCTGTTAATTCTTTAGCATATTTAAAATCTTTATATACAAATGAGAGTCCCCCGGGCTCATTGATGTCCACCAACGTGGATCTCTCCATTATTTGTGTTTACCGTATCTGAGATTTCTTCTCCTGTTCTGTTTTGCAGATGAGTTTTAGTACTCATTTGTAATATCTCTATTATTTCAATTTTCTTATAGTATTTGTAAATTAAATTTTTACGACGATGAAAATATTAAAACTTTTTATTACCGCTGTATTTGCGTTTATCCTTTGTGTAACCACATCTGCACAGTCAAATGATCATATGAATATGAATATGAAAGCCGGCAGCAAAATGACGCCGGAAACCGAGACCTTCAAAGTATGGGGAAATTGCGATCAGTGTAAAGCCCGTATTGAAAAAGCAGCTAATGATGAAGGGACAACCAGTGCAAACTGGGACCAGAAGACCAGGATGCTGACAGTTACATTCAATCCGTCGAAAACAAGTGTTGATGCCCTGAGTAAAAAACTGGCTATGGTCGGTCATGATACCGAAAAATACAAAGCTGATGCGAAGGCATATAATGCTTTACCCGACTGCTGCAAGTATGAAAGATCCGCTGTTCAGCAACAAGCCTATTACACATGCCCGATGCATCCCGATGTACACAGTGATAAAGCGGGCAGATGCCCCAAATGCGGAATGGCCCTGGTAAAAAAAGAGGTTTCAAAATCCGATGCGACGAAAGATCAACACAGTATGGGAGTCATGCATTGAAACTAAAATCAGAACTTAAAAATGAGGGTCTGTTGTTACAGGGATTTCATGTTGGAAATGTGTTCGACAATATAGCAGTCTCCCTCATTTTTAAAACCTGATATGTGAATCAGATTCATTGTTTTAATGATGGATATGTATTATAAGATCAGGACCAATTTCTTTTATTGACCGCAATTGTTAATTGTGAATTATAAAGACATCATAATTAAGAATGAAGAAATAATTTAGGGTGGCAACCTGACAGGTTATATAAAATCGTTACATGTTTTAGTACATAACCGAAAGTTTAACAACTATTTAACAGAGTTGTTTAACATTGGGTCAGATAATTTGTTTTCATGAAAATTAATGATCCTTCATAATAAGTTCGAAATGCTAAATAAAATTATTAAATTCTTCCTGGAAAATAAACTTGTTACTTTCCTGATACTGATAATTCTTATTAGTTGGGGAATAATCAATTCTCCTTTTGGTTGGAAAACAGGTATTTTGCCTTCCGATCCAGTGCCTGTGGATGCCATCCCCGATATCGGTGAAAACCAGCAAATAGTTTATACTGAATGGCCCGGCAGATCACCTCAGGATATTGAGGACCAGATATCTTATCCGCTGACCACTTCACTTCTGGGAATTCCGGGAGTAAAAACCATTCGCAGCAATTCCATTTTTGGCCTATCCAGCATTTACATCATTTTCGATGAAAATGTGGAATTTTACTGGAGTCGTACACGAATACTGGAGAAACTTAACTCCCTCCCTTCCGGTACATTACCTGACGGAGTTACACCATCTCTTGGACCTGATGCGACAGCTCTTGGACAGGTATACTGGTATACACTTGAGGGGCGTGACCCCAAAACAGGTAAACCAAACGGAGGATGGGACCCGCAGGAGCTTCGTACTATTCAGGATTTTTATGTTCGCTATTCGCTTACTTCAGCTACAGGAGTATCTGAAGTTGCATCTATTGGTGGTTTTGTAAAGGAGTACCAGGTCGACATTGATCCGAACGCGATGAAAGCTTATGGTGTCAATGTGATGGAGATTATGGCCGCTGTCAAAAACAGCAACCTCGATATCGGGGCACGTACTATTGAATTTAACCGTGCTGAATATCTGGTCAGGGTGCTTGGATATATCAAAAGTCTCGACGATTTGGAACAGAGTGTGGTGGCTGTTCATGCTAACGTGCCTGTCAGGTTAAAGGATGTGGCAAAAATAAGCTTCGGTCCGGCAACACGCCGGGGAGGGCTTGATAAAGGTGGCGCCGAAGCAGTCGGAGGTGTGGTAGTAGCCCGCTATGGGGCAAATCCGATGAAAGCCATAGATAATGTTAAATTAAAAATTGCTGAAATAGCCCCCGGGTTACCTTCGAAGACTCTTTCTGACGGAACTGTATCAAAAGTTACAATTGTCCCATTTTACGATCGGACAGGATTAATAAAAGAGACTCTGGGCACTTTAGAGGAAGCTTTATCGCTGGAGATCCTTATAAGCATTCTTGTAGTTATTGTTCTTGTTATGAACTTACGTGCCTCATTTTTAATCTCAAGCCTGCTACCCATCGGAGTATTAATGACCTTTATTGCTATGCGCAGATTTGGCGTGGATGCAAATATTGTGGCTTTATCAGGTATTGCTATTGCTATCGGGGTAATGGTAGATGTCGGGATAGTATTTACAGAAAATATCATCAGACATCTCGACATGAAGGAGAATGAAGGTGTATATGGGAATAAGCTGTTGACTGTAATTTATGATGGTACGGTGGAGGTTGCAAGTGCAGTGATCACCGCTTTGGCAACAACAATTGTCAGCTTCCTTCCTGTATTTGCTATGCAGGCGGCTGAAGGTAAATTATTCCGGCCCCTGGCTTTCACTAAAACATTTGCCATGATATCGGCATTGTTTATTGGTATTGTTTTTATCCCAACACTGGCAAACCTGATCTTTTCTATAAGGTTTGATAAGAAGAAGGTTAAAATTATATTCAATTCAATATTAATAATTGCAGGCATTAGTCTTCTTATTGTCAGCGGGAATCTTATTGCCCTGGTTCTTGTAGCCGTTGGCATCAACAATGTATTGGAATACCGGTGGCCCCCTGAAAAAAGAAAATATGTCAATTATATTAATATAGCATTAACACTTGCTGTTGTCCTCAATTTCCTGACCAGGGTATGGATGCCGTTGGGAGCTCAGAACAGTTTTCTGACTAATTTTCTGTTTCTGATTACCCTGGTTGGAATAATTCTTGGTATTTTAATGACAATAGTACATTTTTATCCCTATATTCTAAACTGGTGTCTCTCTCATAAATGGCAGTTTCTCTCCATCCCTATAGCAGTTGTACTGTTTGGTGTTATTACCTGGCTGGGCGTTCCTAAAATGTTCGGCTTCTTGCCAGATACTGTAAAAAAATCCCGGGTCTGGAAATCTGCTGAAGCTCTTTTCCCGGGTGTAGGAAAGGAATTTATGCCTGCTCTGGATGAAGGTTCATTTTTGCTGATGCCAACAACGATGCCCCATTCAGGTATCGCAGAGAACCTTGAGGTTATTGAGCTGCTGGACAAAAAACTGAATGCCATTCCTGAAGTGGAAAGTGCTGTGGGCAAATGGGGACGGGTAAATTCTGCTCTCGATCCGGCGCCAACATCAATGTATGAAACTATTATAAACTATAAATCAGAATACATACTAAACGAAGCAGGACACCGGATACGTTTTAAAGTTGACAAAAATAATGCCTTTGTATTGAAAGACAGCACTGTTTATAATCCTAAAACCGATGGATTCAGGCTAATAGATAAATCTAAACTGATCCTTGATAAGAACGGAGAGTATTTCCGTCAATGGCGTAAAAACATTAATTCTCCTGACGATATCTGGAAGGAAATTATCAAACAAGCTGCGATTCCGGGCTTAACATCAGCTCCAAAACTACAGCCTATTCAAACGCGTCTTGTTATGCTTCAAACTGGTATGAGGGCCCCTATGGGGATAAAAATATTTGGTCCCGACCTTGAAACTATTGAGAAAGTTGGTTACCAGATTGAAAGTAATCTAAAACAGGTTGAAGGGGTTGAACCGATGACAGTCTTCGCTGATCGTGTTGTTGGTAAACCTTACCTGGAGATGGAAATCAATCGTAAGTCCATTGCCCGCTACGGGTTAACCGTTCAAAATCTGCAAGCAGTTTTGAGCAGTGCAATTGGAGGAATGCAGTTAACATCCACAGTAGAAGGACGTGAACGGTTTCCTGTACGTCTGCGCTATGCAAGAGAACTAAGGGACAATCCTGAGGATTTGAAAAAAATTCTTATCCCCACTCCTGCAGGGGTACAAATACCTCTGGGGGAATTGGTAACCATACGGTATACCCGTGGACCACAAATGATTAAGAGCGAAAACACCTTTCTGGTAGGATATGTTATTTTTGACAAAAAGCCTCAATATGCTGAGGTGGATGTGGTCGAAAATGCTCAAAAATACCTTAACAGCAGGATTGAAGCCGGCGAATTAGTACTACCGGCCGGTGTTAGCTATATTTTTACAGGAAACTATGAAAATCAGATCAGGGCAACCAAGCGTTTGCTGGTCGTTGTGCCAATCTCATTAATTCTGATTTTCCTTATTCTCTACTTTCAGTTTGGATCTGTACCTGTTTCACTGATGACATTTTCGGGAATTTTTGTCGCCTTCTCAGGCGGTTTTATAATGATCTGGTTATATGGTCAGCCATGGTTCCTCAACTTCAATGTGGCCGGTGTGAATATCCACCAGCTTTTCCAGATGGGCACTATTAACCTGAGCGTTGCAGTATGGGTGGGATTTATTGCTCTGTTTGGCATTGCCACCGACGACGGAGTTATAATGGGGACCTACATCCACCAGGTTTTTGCTGAACGCAAACCATCAACAATACAAGAAATACGTGATGCAGTGGCTGTTGCAGGGCTAAAACGGGTCCGGCCGGCTATGATGACAGCATCATGTGCAATTATAGCACTTTTACCAATTCTTTCCTCTACCGGGAAAGGATCTGATATTATGGTACCCATGGCTATTCCCTCATTTGGAGGAATGATCATTCAGGTGATGACAATGTTTGTTGTACCGGTACTTTATAGTATGTGGAAAGAAGGAAATTTGAAAAGAGAATTAAAAAGACTAAAGACCTGAACCATGAAGAGGTATAACATTATAATAGGAATTTTGTTCTTGCTGATTTCTTCAATGGTTTCAGCACAAGACGATCTGGTCGGTTATCTGCAAACATCCGCTCAAAATAATCCCGGATTAAAAGCCAGGTTCAATGAGTATCTGGCCGCGCTGGAAGTTGCACCACAGGTAAAATCACTTCCTGACCCGCAACTGGCATTCGGTTATTTTATTCAACCGGTGGAAACCCGTGTTGGACCGCAACAATTTAAAATATCAGTCTCTCAGATGTTTCCATGGTTTGGGACACTGAAAGCAAAAGAAAACTCTGGCATTAATGATGGCTAAAGCTAAATATGAGGCTTTTGAGGAAGCAAAATCAATGCTGTTTAACGATGTCAGAAGTACTTACTACAATATCTATTTCACAGGGAAGGCTATTTCTGTAACTGATGAAAATCTAACCCTCCTGAACTCATTCAAAAACTGGCACTCATTAAAGTTGAGGCAGGAATGGTTTCGAGTTGTGGATGAGTACAGGATTGAGATGGAGATAGGTGACATGGTAAATCAACTTGCGTTGTTAAAAGATAAATATAACGCACTGCATATCATGTTCAATAATCTTCTTAATACCGATATTGCCTCACCGGTAAAAATTCCGCAACAATTATGGGATAGCTGAACCGACTCTTGCAAAAGAAGCTATTAAGGATAGTATTATGGTACAGAATCACCAATTATTAAGTCTTGATCTGCAGACGCAATCGCTTGCACTATAAGAAGGAAATAGCCAGGCTGGCAGGTATACCTGATTTCAAAATCGGGGCTGACTATACCATCGTGGGGAAAGGCAATAACAATATGGCAGGAACAGATGCTATTATGCTTCCAACAGTTGGAATTTCTATCCCTCTATACCGAAACAAATATAAATCGATGGTGAATGAAGCAGTATATCTTGGAGACAGCGAAAAAGGAGGAAAAATTAAATAAACAGAATGTGCTGGAGACCGTCTTTGAACAGACCTGGAAAGATTTCTCTGATGCTAAACGACGGGAATTACTGAATGAAAAACAGCCGGACTACGCACGGAAATCATTGAAATTGTTGGAAACTGAATATATAACTGACAGTAAAAACTTTGAAGAAATCCTTCGGATGGAGCGTAAACTATTGTTATATAAGCTCGAACTGGAAAAAGCCCGTTCCGACAAACAGGCTGCCATCTCCTTTATTTACTATCTGATGGGTAATTAACAGAATTGTGCGATTAATGAATAATAATATTAGATATATAATATCATGAAAAAGATTTTAATAAATATTAAAGAAAACTACAAATTGGTTCTGGTAATGTTGATAGCTGGGTTTGTTTTTCGGCTGGCTGTTTTTTCATTCGTCCGGAGAAAGTCCTGTTGCAATACAAGCATCTCCGAAACAAATGCCGAACATGATCATTCAGACGATAAAGCAACCATATGGACCTGCTCCATGCACCCCCAGATAAGATCAGATAAACCCGGAAAATGCCCTATTTGTGGGATGGATTTAATTCCTTTAAGTTCGCTGACTCCTACCGAAGAAGAAATTATTCCGAACGCAATCGTCATGTCTCCTTCTGCCGCCAAACTGGCTGAAATACAAACAATAATCGTAAAAAAAGGATCTCCGGAGAAATCACTTCTTCTTCAGGGAAAAGTTATGGCCGATGAGCGGAAAATAAACGAATTAACTGCCCGCTTTGGCGGACGTATTGAAAAATTATTCATCAATTTCACAGGGACAACATGTTCAGAAAGGAGAAAAAATGGCCACTATTTATTCCCCTGAACTGGTTACTGCACAACGCGAACTTCTCGAAGCAGTGAGTTACAAAGAATCACGTCCGGCATTGTATACAGCAGCAAGGGGTAAACTGAAACTCTGGGATCTTTCAGGATGAACAAATTTCATGCTATTGAAAAACGTGGCGTACCCACTACTATACTTTGATATCAACTCTCCTATCACCGGAACCGTCACCATGCGGCATGTAGCCCTGGGTGATTATATAAAAGAAGGTTATGCACTGTTTCAGGTGGTCGATCTGACCCATGTATGGATATTATTTGATGCTTACGAGAGTGATCTCCCCTGGATAAATAAAGGCGACAAGGTAATCTTCACCATCCAATCGTTACCCGGCAAAACTTATACCGGGAAAGTAGCTTTTATTGATCCGTTTATAAACGCCTCCACACGTGTGGCCAAAGTAAGGGTTGAGCTGAATAATCCAAAACTGGAAATTAAACCTGAAATGTTTGTAAATGGCACTATTCAGTCAAGGATTGCGGAGGAACAGTCATGATCTGTTAATCCCAAAATCATCTGTTTTATGGACGGGTAAGCGATCGGTGGTTTATGTGAAAGGTTCCCGAAAGCGAGAACCCGACTTTTGTTTATCGTCAGATCACTCTTGGACCTGAGGCCGGGAATTTCTATGTGGTAGCCGATGGTTTAAGCGAAGGCGAGGAAATTGCGACAAACGGAACATTCAAAATTGATGCGGCTGCTCAGCTTCAGGGACTCCCCAGCATGATGAATCCTGAAGGCGGAAAAACAAATACAATGCCGGGAATGATAATGCCTGGTGATTCCAAATCAGGTGCCGCTCAAAGTGGGGAGGAAATGGATATGTCATCTGCCGGTGCAAAATCAAAGAGCGATTCACTAAACAAAAAAACTGCCGGAACGCCGGTGAAAATGAATATAAGCATGGATTTTACCATGGAACTTAACACTGTCTTTGACAGTTATATTGGTTTAAAAAATGCTTTTTTTCAGAGCGATGAAACGAAGGTAAAACAAGCTGCAAAAGATGTTCTGCAGGCCCTGGCTAAAACGGATATGAATCTTCTAAAGGGTGATGCAATGACTGAATGGATGGACCTGTTGCCCAATCTTGAGAGTCACCTTAAACAAATTGCATCATCAGATGATTTAGAGGCTCAGCGGAAGACATTTTCCGTTTTCAATGACAGCTTCTACAAGGCCATAAAAGCCTTTGGCTTAATGGGGAAGACCGTATATTACCAGTTTTGCCCCATGATGAATGATAACAAAGGGGCCTTTTGGCTAAGCGAAACAAAAGATATCCGCAATCCATATTACGGCGAAGCTATGCCCACTTGTGGTGAAACACGGGAGACGCTGAAATATTAAAGATTGAAAAGACTTGTAGCATTTGTTAAAAAATCAAATTAATTCTGATGAAACTATTTGTTACAGTTTATAAAGAATTAGAGAGCGCAACTGTCCGATAATTATTGCCCTGCAGAACTTAAAAGAAAGTTATTGTTTAAAATAATAAAAGAGTAAACATTAATTGATGGTATTTGTTTATTAGTAATGTATTTGTATTAATTAATTTATTAAAACATTCTAATTATGATGAACGGATTCTACCATGGATGGGGAATGGGTTTCGGATGGTTGATAGGGGTTATTATCCTTATTGTTTTTGTATGGCTGATAGTTAAGGTTATAAATCAATCAGGAACTTCAAATCAGCCGAACAAAAGCAGTGCCCTTGATATTCTGAAGGAAAGATATGCCAGGGGTGAAATTGACAAGGAGGAATTTGAGGAAAAAAAGAAAGACCTTTGATAAAGTATGAAGTCAGAATTCCGAAAGGATTTAAATATAAATCTGTATCGACCGCAAGGAACATGAATTTGCAATTTCAATAATACCTGAGGGTTATTGAAATGCTGTGGCAGGAGAAAAATTCGTGTAATGTATCATAATACGATGAAGATTGATATCATTATTTTCCCATAATATTCATATGATGTATTTATATAACAATCAGCCAGATTGATAATTACAAACAATTTAAATTTTATTTTATTAAGGTATTTTACTATGACATCAATTAAAAAATTTTTCTCAAGATCTGGTTCTTCAGATAAATCAAATAATCCGGATCATTCCGGACATGAACATTCTAAAACAACCGGCGTGAGCGGGAAATATTATTGTCCTATGCGTTGTGAAGGTGATAAAACTTATGATCAGCCGGGTAACTGTCCGGTATGTAATATGCACCTGGTGCCGGTTGATGATAAAAAGCAGAGTACTTAAAATCAATATGAGCCACACAGTAAGTGGCTCATATTGACAAAATACGCTGAAAGGCTTATTATTTATTATTGAAAATCTAAAACTCTATTCATTATATATTGTTATCTTATTATGAGGTAATGTTGTTACTCCATTGTATTTACGTCACGTTATCTTTCGTAGAATAGGTTCAATTAAATAGTAATGACTTTCGGAAATAGGGCATGAAAGGTTATGAACTGATCGGAAATCCGGAGAAAATGAATATTCCGCTAAAGATTGCGGGATAAGTTATAAAGTGTGATTGACAAACTTGAATTATCTTTGTATTATATTGAGTTAGTATATTATGATGAACGTAAATAATTTCGGATGGGAAATGATCTGGGGCATGGTAGCAGGCCTAATTGTTCTTGTTGTAATAATCTGGATTATAGTTAAGGTTGTGAATAGAAACAACAGGTCTGGTAAAACTTAATGGATGCAAATTGAATATCAGGAAAAATAAGGTTTAAAGCGATGCATAAAAAGTGGTCTCTTTATCTGGGTAGCATTTCAGGGATAAAAATTTTTATTCACTGGACTTTTCTTATCCTTATTGCCTGGATATTCCTCATGTATTACCGTGTGGGAAATGGGTTGAGTGCCGGATTTTCAGGAGTGTTTTTTATCCTGGTGCTTTTTGCATGTGTTGTTCTTCATGAATTGGGCCACGCACTCATGGCCAGGAGGTTCAAGGTACTGACAAGAGATATCACCCTCTATCCCATCGGGGGAATAGCAAGCCTCGAATCCATGCCATCCGAACCGTCTCAGGAATTAAAGGTTTCATTGGCAGGTCCGGCAGTAAATATAGTTATAGGTGTTTTAATATGGCTCTATTTAAAAGCCACTCACCGGATGCCTGACTTTGGAGCTATCAGGACCGGGAATTTAACTGACCTGCCTTTTGCATTCAGTGTTATGTATGCCAACATCATACTTGCCTTGTTTAACCTGATACCGGCTTTCCCCATGGATGGAGGCAGAGTTTTCCGATCGCTGCTGGCCATGAAAATGGATAAGATGAAAGCGACAGCAATTGCTGCAAAGACCGGACAGTTTCTTGCAATTATTTTCGTATTCTTTGGGTTTTTTTACGACTTCTGGCTGGTGTTTATCGGCATGTTTCTGTTCCTGGGGGCCGGGGCAGAATCAAAGGTTGGTGAAATTAAAGGTGCACTTGAGGGTATCAAAGTAAAGGATGTTATGATGACAAAATATACGGTTTTGAGTACGGAAAACAATTTACAGGAAGCATCTGCAAATCTTATTAATACCAATGAAAAATCTTTTATTGTCATGAAAGATGATAGTGTCGGGGGAATATTGGATTTTAAAGATATTATAAACGCATTGCACAAAGGAGATGCAAATAAGAAAACAGAAGCGTATATGAAAAAAGACTTTCAATGGCTTGAGTCAGAAGATCAGTTATCAGATAAGTTTAATTTGATAAGCAATGGGAAACAATATCTGTTTCCGGTGAAAAGTAACGGAAAATTGGTTGGCATAGTAAATACGGAAAATATTGATAAATGGGTACTTGTAAACAGCAATTTATTTAACCGGGAAGAATAAATAAAAAGTGAAAATTGCAACAGCATGTGACCTTTAAAAATAAAATTATATACAAATGAAAACGAATTATGGTTATACAGGCAATCAAAAAAACACCGGCAGTCTTTTGCATTACTTTACCGAAAATGGCAAATCTGCTTTTGTAAATGACCAGAAAGAAAAGAACTACGAAAATAGTTCAAAATCAGACACAAGTTATCAGTGCCCGATGAAATGCGAGGGTGAAAAAACATATACTAAATCCGGGAAATGCCCTTTATGCCATATGCAGATGATGCCTTCAGGTTGTGGATATCTCTTTTATTGACCTGAGTATTGAATTTAAATAATTAACAAACCGGAACTTTGAAATGAAAGAAGCAACCTTAACTGGAGAAGGGGTAAGGTATTTTTGTCCCATGCGTTGTGAAGGTGACAAGCTATATGATGAACCGGGTAATTGCCCTGTATGCAACATGAACCTTGTTATAGCTGGGGGTAATCAAACAAATGAAGAACATCATCATCATATCGCTCCTGAGAATAAATCAGCACAGGGTGAACATTATAATTCGGATACCAGTGATACTAAGGATAGATACTATTGCACTATGTTATGCGAGGGGGATAAAACTTATCCTGAGCCAGGTGAATGTCCGGTTTGCGGAATGCATTTACAGAAGATCGAAGCTGTGCACAAATCCGGTACAATATATACTTGTCCCATGCATCCTGAGATACGACGTGATATGCCGGGTGACTGTCCAATATGTGGCATGACTCTGGTCCCTGAAAAGGGAACTGAAACCAGCGAAGAAGATAAATCTTACAAAGAAATGTTAAAAAAATTCCGGATTGCCCTTGTCTTAACTATTCCGGTATTTATTATAGCCATGTCAGATGTAATTTCTTTTCTGCATCTTGAATCCATTTTTGCCAAAAAAACCTGGAGCTGGATTGAATTTCTTTTAGCCACACCTGTTGTATTCTATTCGGGCTGGATTTTCTTTAAGCGCGGGTGGAGTTCCATTCGCCGGTGGGCACCCAATATGTGGACGTTGATATCCATTGGTGTGGGATCAGCATACCTGTTCAGCGTATTCGGTTTGTTATTCCCGGCAATTTTTCCGTCAGAATTTAAAGATACTCAGGGCAATGTTCATCTTTATTTCGAAGCTTCTGCCGTTATACTTACCCTCGTGCTGATGGGTCAGGTACTGGAGTTAAGAGCACATGGAAAGACCAGTTCCGCCATTAGAGCTTTGCTGAATCTGGTTCCCCCGGTCGCGAGGCTGATTAATAACGGCAGGGAAGAAGAGATCCCTCTGGAACAGGTTAAAGCAGGTGATATGCTGCGGGTTAAACCTGGCGAAAAGATACCGGTTGACGGAGTCATAGCTGATGGGAATGCTGTCATTGATGAAAGTATGATTACAGGTGAACCAATGCCTGTCGACAAATCAAAAGGAGACAAGATAACAGGGGGTACCATCAATGGGAAAACTGTATTTGAAATGAAGGCTGAAAAAGTAGGAAATGATACCTTGCTTGCCCGCATAATTGAAATGGTAAATGAAGCCAGCCGGTCAAGAGCGCCGATACAAAGACTGGCCGATATTGTGGCTAAATATTTTGTGCAGATAATTGTGGCAATTTCACTTGTAACCTTTGCAGTGTGGGCAGTCTGGGGTCCTGAACCTGCTTACGTTTATGCATTTGTCAATGCCGTGTCTGTTCTGATCATTGCATGCCCGTGTGCACTGGGCCTGGCTACCCCGATTTCAATAATGGTGGGGACAGGCCGGGGGGCACAAATGGGGATTCTTGTTAAAGATGCACGTGCCATAGAGGAAATGAATAAGGTTGATACACTGATTATTGATAAGACAGGTACAATTACCGAGGGAAAACCGAGCCTTAAAGGTTATAAGTCCTTTGGTCATTTAAGCGATGATGAAATACTTATGCTTGGTGCGTCAATTGATAATAATAGTGAACATCCTCTTGCCGAAGCTATTGTAAAAAGTGCAAACGAGCAAAAAATCGCTTACAAAAATTAGATAATTTTGAATCAGTTACTGGTAAAGGAGTACGGGCACTTTATCAGGGAAAAACCATCGGATTGGGAAATCACAGGTTGCTGGAAGACTTTAAGGCATCTCTGAAGGATGAGAAAATGGAACTTGTAAAAGAGTGGCAGCTTGAAGGACAAACAGTAATGTATTTGATTTTAGAGAATCAGGTGGAGGGTATTATTGGCGTCGCTGACAAAATTAAGGAAACTTCTGCAAATGCCATTCAGATCATTACAGAAAATGGGTGTGAAAATTATTATGCTTACCGGCGACAATAAATTTACTGCCGGAGCAGTAGCAGGGGAGTTGCACCTCGATGGTTTCGAATCTGACTGTCTGCCTGACGATAAATACAATAAAATTAAAGATTTGCAGAAACAGGGCCACATAGTGGCAATGGCGGGCGATGGTATTAATGATGCACCAGCCCTTACTCAGGCCAACATTGGCATTGCAATGGGTACCGGAACAGATATTGCAATGCAAAGCGCTGAGATCACACTTGTAAAGGGTGACCTGAATGGAATTGCCAAAGCAAAGACACTGAGCAGTGATGTAATGAGGAACATCAAACAAAACCTGTTCTTTGCTTTCTTTTATAATGTTCTTGGTGTGCCGGTTGCAGCTGGTGTTCTTTTTCCGGTGTTTGGAATACTGTTGAGTCCTATGATTGCAGCTGCTGCTATGAGTTTTAGTTCGGTCACCGTCATTTCAAATGCATTACGGCTGAGGAATAAATAACCGACCGGTTAACTCATATTTTTAAACCGGGGGCCTGCAATATAAAGCCAAAAAATATTTAACTTCCAAAATATATTCCGGATCAGATAACCATGTCCAATAATTATTTCAGTTTTAAGCAATTCACTGTTTTACAGGATAAATGCGCTTTCAAAACAGGTACTGACAGTGTTATTCTTGGCGCTTATGCTGATATTACGTGTTCTGACAATATACTGGATATAGGAACAGGCACCGGGCTTATTGCCCTGATGCTTGCGCAGAAAGGAGCAACAAAGATAATAGCTATTGAGCCTGACAAGGATTCTTACCAGCAGGCCTGCCTGAATATTGAAAATAGTAAATGGAGTGACCGGATTAAGGTAGAAAACACTGATCTGCAAAGTTTTAATCCTGTTGATACAAAGTTCAATCTGATTGTAACCAATCCTCCTTATTTTAGAAATTCATTAAGGAACCCCGATTCAAGGAAAGCTGCTACCCGACATAATGATACCCTCTCTTCGGATGTGATACTTAAAGCTGTTTCAGGGCTGCTTGCTGAAGATGGCAGGTTCCTGGTTGTTATGCCTTACGTGGAAGGTAATGTTTTTATTGCAGAAGCAGTTGAATATGGATTGTATTGTGCTGATATACTCAAAATAAAACCATTACCCAAAAGTGAAATAAGGAGGTTAATCCTAGAGTTCAGGAAGACGAGAGCAGTTGTAAGCGAAAAGTTTCTGACTATAGAAAGGGGAAGACGACATGAGTTCACGGAAGATTATACAAATCTTACTAAAGATTTTTATCTGAACTTCTGATTCGAAAATATTACGAACTCCTGGCTATTTTTTTTCACGGTGAAATGCATCTGGCTGGCCTCTGCAAATAAACCGGGGTGATGGAAATTTGATTTTCTTATGTAAAATATTGTCCACGAAGATAAACAGACACAAATAGACTAAAGAATCCCAACAGGATCCTTCTAAATGATTTATAACTGTTAATTAAATACAAAAACTCTTTTATTAATATTCACCGGAGTGTATCTTTGTTAAGGACCATCCGATTAAAAATTAGTCAAAATATATTTCAACTACCCCAATGACCGATTTTCAAAAGTATGTTGAGACACCATTGATGAAGCAGTATTACAGCATCAAAACTAAACATCCTGATGCAATCCTGCTTTTCAGAGTTGGTGATTTCTACGAGACTTTCGGGGAGGATGCTATTAAGACATCTGAAATACTGGGTATTACATTAACACGAAGAGCAAACGGATCAGCGCAATTTGTGGAGCTCGCAGGATTTCCTTACCACGCTCTCGATACATATCTGCCAAAGTTGGTGCGGGCAGGCCAAAGGGTTGCAATCTGCGAACAGCTTGAAGACCCTAAACTGACAAAGAAGATTGTAAAAAGAGGTATTACGGAACTTGTTACACCGGGAGTTTTAATGAATGAAAATGTACTCAACCACAAAGAGAACAATTTTCTTGCGGCAGTTCATATTGATAAGAAGATAGCCGGTGTCGCCTTTCTGGATATATCTACCGGCGAGTTCCTTGCCTCAGAAGGTACTATTGAATACATCGATCAGATGCTGAACAACTTTCAGCCTAAGGAGGTGCTTTTTGAAAAACGTCACAAGGAGCTGTTCCTTGAGTATTTTGGTCAGAAGTTTTATACATATAAGCTGGATGACTGGATATTTACCCAGGATGCCGCCAATGACAGACTTCTCAGGCAGTTTGAGACTACTTCACTGAAAGGCTTTGGAGTTCAGAATCTTACATTCGGAATAGTTGCGGCCGGAGCAATACTTTATTATCTTGACATTACGCAGCATGAACAACTGGGACATATCACAAATCTCTCAAGGATAGAGGAGAACAGGTATGTATGGCTGGACAAATTCACCATAAAGAACCTTGAATTATTCCATTCACCATATGAAGGAGCGAGTACACTGATCGATGTAATAGACCGGACTATTTCACCTATGGGCGGAAGACTCCTGAAACGGTGGATAGCTCTTCCACTGAAAGATATTCAGCCCGTAAATGACCGCCTTGATATTGTTCAGCATCTTATTGAGGATAGCGGTTCCAGGGATAAAATAGCAGGGTTGATCAGGCAGGTAGGCGATCTTGAAAGACTTGTTTCAAAAGTTGCGGTAAGCAGAATTAATCCGCGTGAAGTTGTTCAGCTTAAACGCGCGCTGAAAGCTGTCGGGCCTCTAAAGGAAATTTGCGGAGGTACCGGGTGTTCCCCTCTCATCAAAATTGCTGAACAACTTAATCCCTGCAAATCAATAGCCGAAAAAATAGAGAGAGAAATGAACATAGATCCGCCGGTTCAGCTGAACAGGGGAAATATTATCGCAAACGGGATATCAGAAGAACTGGATGAACTCCGGAAAATTTTATATAGTGGTAAAGAATACCTTGAAGAACTCCAGAACCGTGAGAGTATACGTACCGGAATAACCTCGCTGAAAGTAAGTTTCAACAATGTATTCGGGTACTATATAGAAGTCAGAAATACCCACAAAGATAAGGTACCACCTGAATGGATAAGGAAGCAGACACTTGTCAGTGCCGAGCGATATATTACCGAAGAGCTTAAGGAATATGAAACTAAGATATTGGGTGCCGAAGACAAAATAATTGATCTGGAAACCAGATTATTTAATGATCTGATCCTTGCGATATTAGAGTTCATTCCTCCGATACAGCTGAACTCTGCTCTTATCGCCCGGATAGATTGCCTTCACTCTTTTGCAACTGTGTCTGTTGAAAACAGCTATATCAGGCCATTGCTTGATGATTCCCGGATTCTTGAAATTTCCGGCGGTCGCCATCCCGTTATTGAAAAACAACTGCCTTCAGGTGAATCATATGTTCCGAACGATCTTGCCCTTGATACTGAAGATCAGCAGATAATAATACTTACAGGTCCGAATATGTCAGGAAAATCTGCACTCCTGAGACAAACCGCACTGATAGTGCTGATGGCGCAAACCGGATGTTTTGTTCCTGCAAAAGCTGCAAGGATCGGCATTGTGGATAAGATTTTTACCAGGGTTGGAGCATCTGACAATATCAGTCTGGGGGAATCTACTTTCATGGTTGAGATGAACGAAACAGCAAGTATATTGAATAACCTTTCTGCCCGGAGTCTAATCCTTCTTGACGAGATTGGCCGTGGGACAAGCACTTATGATGGAATATCCATTGCCTGGGCAATGGTGGAATTTCTTCATGAGAATAAGTTGAGGGCAAAAACGCTGTTTGCTACACATTATCATGAACTTAATGAAATGGAAAGCTCTTTTTCGAGAGTTAAGAACTACAATGTTTCGATAAAAGAGCTGAATAATAAAGTTATATTCCTGCGCAAATTAAAGAGAGGAGGAAGTGAACATAGTTTTGGCATCCATGTAGCCAGGATGGCAGGAATGCCCAGAAGCGTTGTAAGCAGGGCTGATGAGATATTAAAAGAGCTGGAAGAGAGTCACAACAGGCAGGAACTTAAGAAACCTATTGCAGACATTGCGGGCCACAGGGAAGGAATACAGCTAAGTATTTTTCAGTTGGATGATCCCGTGCTTAAACAGATCAGAGATGAAATTATTGAGATAGATATTAACAATCTTACCCCGGTAGAAGCTTTAAATAAACTTTATAATATTAAAAAGCTCCTGAAATAGGAAGCTTTTTTAATTTTTTTCTTATATTGTAGCATATGACTACAAATATGGTAACCGTTATTATCCCAACACTGAATGAGGAAAAGACCATCAGGCGGGTCATTGAGGTTGCTGCCTGTTCTCCCCTGGTAAGTGAGATACTTGTTGTTGATGATAAATCATTTGACAGGACTTTGCAGGAGGCTGCGATGCCTTTAGCAAAGGTTTATACAAGCACAAAACTCGGAAAAGGTGCCTCAATGAGGGATGGAATGTTACATGCTAAAAACGATGTAATTGTCTATCTAGATGCAGATATCCCGACATATTCTGAAAATATTATAGAGTTACTGGCTCAACCGGTTATTAATGATGAGGCTGATTTTGTCAAGTCATGTTTTGACAGGCAGGCAGGGAGGGTCACCGAACTTGTGGCTAAACCACTGCTCAGTATTCTTTTTCCCGATATTAATAATTTTTCTCAACCTCTGAGCGGGATGATTGCCGGGAAGAAGAGTTTTTTCCAAAAGATAACTTTCGAAAATGATTATGGTGTTGATATAGGCATACTTCTCGATATGCACTCAATAGGTGCGAGGGTCAGGGAGGTTAATATTGGCTATATTGAAAACAGGATGCAGACATGGGAGCAATTGAGCAAAATGTCCCGGGAGGTGTCCCGGTCTATCCTTAAAAGAGCCAGGGGATTGGAAGTTACCAATCTTGAGACGCTTGAAGATATAAACATTATCAGGACGCAGATGGAATTCGCCATCAGGGAAAGCCTTAAGGGGCTGAAAAAAATGATAATATTCGATATGGACCATACCCTTCTGACATCAAGTTTTATAACAACAGCAGCTGACAATTTTAACTTTCGCAAGGAACTTGTGAAGATCGTTACAGAAAATGATAACCCTTATATCAGAACAAAATCAATAGCAAAGTTATTGACGGACAAGTCTATAGATGAGATTTTAAAGGTTGCGGACAAAATTGGGATAATCAGTGATGCAAAGTCAATAATAAAAGAACTGAAGAGCAGGGGCTATATATGCGGGATTATCAGCGACAGTTACGATGTTGTTACTAACCATATCAAAAATAAACTGGGGATGGATTTTTCAATAGCAAATGAACTTGAATTTTCCAAAAGTATTTCGACAGGGGAAGTTAAGATCCCTTCATATTTTGTCAGAACATCATCAAGCAAATGCCACCATGATGTATGTAAATCAAATGTGCTTTTTCAGCTTGCTGAAAAATATAAGGTGGAGATTCAGAATATTATCGCCGTAGGTGACAGTGAGAATGATATATGTCTCTTAAGGGAGAGTGGCATAGGGATTGCGTTTTGTTCAGATAATAAAATGCTGAATATTATTGCAGATAAAGTTATCAGGGAAAAGAGTTTTAAACAGATCCTTGAAATTGCTCATTAAGCTAACAATCAGATCTTTGCGTAATTATGACGAGAAAAGTTTGTCAAACCAGTTAATTTAAGGTCCAAAATGAAAATATTGGTGGCTGAGGATGAACCTAAAGTGGCTACTTTTATAAAAAAGGGACTAGAAGAGAGTCATTATGAGGCCGATATAGCATACGACGGAATTACGGCTGAAAAGATGGCTGATCAGTTTGATTACCAGCTATTTATTCTCGATATAATCATTCCGTTTACAAGCGGTCTGGAATTATGTAAAAAGCTGAAAAAATCAAAACCTCATGTTCCGGTAATTCTTCTTTCAGCACTCGGCACAACAGAAGATAAACTTATGGGGTTTGATTCCGGCGCTGATGACTATCTGGTTAAACCATTTGAGTTCAGGGAATTGCTTGCACGGGTAAAGGTTCTTCTTAAGAGGCCTCACTTTATCCATGACACAGTCAACAGGCTGGTTGTTGCCGATCTGGTGCTGGATCTTGATAAAAAGGCGGCCAACAGGGGTGGAGTAGGTATCAGACTGACAGCTAAAGAGTTCCAGCTGCTGGAATACTTTATGAGGAATAATGGCAGGGTTTTGTCGAGAGATGATATAGCCACGAAGGTATGGGATATAAATTATGATTTTGACACAAATGTTGTTGATGTGTACGTAAATTTTTTAAGGAAAAAAATGGACAGGGGATATGAAAAAAAACTGATTCATACAAGAATTGGTCTTGGATATGTTTTCGGAGAAGTTTAGACATGCAGATTCGTACCCGGTTAACTTTGCAATTTCTGGTCATTGGTGGAGTAATAATGCTGATTGCTTCGGCTGCGATCTATTTTTATTCAGCCAGATTTATACGGGATGATTTTTATAATCGTCTGGAAAATAAAGCAAATATTACCGCGAAGCTTCTGATTGAGGTTGAGGAAATTGATGCAGATCTTTTGACCAGAATCGAAAAGGATAACCCTGTAAACTTACCTTCTGAAAAAATCATAATTCTGAACTATATGAATGAAATATTGTATAGTTCAGATGCTCTGATGGTAATCAGATACAGTGACAACATTCTTGACCGGATAAGGCTTTCAGGCAGAGTCACATTTAAGCAGGATGACTATGAGGTTCTGGGTATATTATACCCGGAGAATTATGACCGGATTGTTGTAATCGGAGCAGCGACTGATATAACAGGATTATTGCAGCTCAGAAATCTCAGATTAATTCTTTTCACAGTTTGTATCGCCAGCCTGATAATCTTTTTTATAGCAGGGTGGTTCTACTCAGGAAGAGCCCTTGAACCCATTGCAAAGGTAGTAGGACAGGTAGAAGAAATTTCTTCCACAAGTTTGGATCTGCGGGTAAATGAGGGTAACGGTACTGACGAAATAGCAAGGCTGGCAAGGACATTTAATAATGTGCTGAAACGGCTTGAAATTGCCTTCAGAATGCAGAAAGAATTTATTTCAAATGCATCGCATGAGTTGAGAACACCTCTTACTTCAATTCACGGACAGCTTGAAGTTCTATTGATGAAAAACCGTTCTGTAAAAGATTATAAAACAACTATTAATTCTGTGCTGGAAGATATCAGAAACCTTACTTCACTCTCAAACCGGTTATTACTCCTTGCCCATACTACATCTGAGAAGCTTAAAGTTAAAAACGATCACATAAGAATTGATGAAATGCTCTGGCAGTTAAAAGATGAACTGCAAGAATTTAATAAGGATTATAACATCAGTATATCTATCGATCCATCTATTACAGATTATAACCAGGTAGTTATATCGGGGGATGAGTTTCTGATAAAAACTGCTTTTTCCAATATAATAGAAAATGCCTGCAAGTATTCCGGCAACCATTCTGTTGAAATAAATTTTGAGTGTTCAGATGAATGGGTGACATTGATTTTTTCTGATGAGGGACCTGGTATTCCTGATTCGGATATAGATACTGTTTTTGAACCGTTTTACCGCGGCAGTAATGTTAAATTGATCCCGGGAAACGGAATAGGCCTTTCTCTTGTTTCCCGGATTATTAAAAGCCAAAACGGATTTATTAAAATTTCATCTTCGGTCGGAGAAGGTACAAGGGTTTACATACAACTGCCTGCAGGATGATTAAACGGATTCACCTTTCCCTGCTTCACTATGGTGATGTTAATTATGTGAATGTACTGGCATTTGACCTGAAACTTAATTGTATTTTAATCTGTATTTAATCCCGTTTTAATGCCGGTATGTTATTATTGTGATGCGAAGGCCACTTTAAAGTAAACAGATATGAGGGAACATGCCATAGCTTATGTTGGAGCTGCAATAATTTCCCTGTTGCTTTTTTCGACAATTTTTGCTCTGGTTTCAAATTCCAAAAATAAACGCAGACTGAACAGGGAAAAACTTCAGTCAGAGGCTATTTTATCAGAGAAACTTCTGGTACAGAAAGATTTTGATAAATTAAAAAGTGATCTTATAGCTTTAAATATCAGAAATGATACCAATGAGAAAGCACTTATCGATGCAGAACTTAAAATTACAGAAAAGGAGCAGAGAATAGCCTCATTATCAAGACAAAACATTTCTTTGAATAAGAACAGGAAAGAATTGGCAGACCTTAGGAATGAAAAGGCTGATATGGATAAAGCATATAAAGCATATGAAGATCTTAAAATGGAGCATGAAAAAATACTGACCCGGGAAAGGGAATTACAAAGTTCTGTGGTTACCCTTGAGGCACAAAAGAATGAAATTACAGATAAATTCAACAAGAAGAAGTTGTATGATTCTGATAATTTCGAGGTTTACGGATCGCGGGGCAGGAACAAGGAAAAACTTACGGTTCGCGCATGGAGAACTAAAAAGCTTAATGTAAGTTTTGACGTTCCTGAAAGTCTTACAGAATCAGTCAGTTTTAAAATCGTCACCCCATCAGGATCAGTAATATCTCCTGAGGATAAAGCATTATCATGGTCATTCCCCGGTAATTCAGTGAACTATACTGCAAGTCTGTCGTATCTCACAGGTGAGATTGAACAGTCAAGACAGGTAGTTCTGACTTATAACTCAAAAGAAAAGCTTCCTAAAGGTGATTACAAAGTTCAGCTATTCTGTAATAGTGTTAATATCGGTAATTGCCGTATTAAGCTCAAATAATAATTCTTTTTTCTAACCTTTCACACTTTGTTAAAAAGCCCGTTGCAAGACGGGCTTTTTTAAACATTATAATTAAGCATAAAATTACTCAGGGGTTAGCTCATTGGCATCAGAAAACAAGGATAGTATCTCGGAGATCTGAGACTGGTTTCTGATGTTAAACCGGGCCTGGGTTGGCTTACTTCCAACTTTTATAGTTATCCCATTTTTAGGTATTACCTCAAAAAGATCTTCATCAGTATTATCGTCACCTAATGCCAGGATAAAGTCATATTTTTCCTTACCAATCAATGCTTGGGCTGCCGTACCCTTGTCATATAGAATGCTTTTGACCTCCAGGACTTTTTCTCCTTCAAGCATCTGAAGTTTTGATTCATTTTTTAATATTTCGGTAAGGTCATCCTTTAATTCGTTTATTCTCAGGGATGCTGTGTCTTCATCAGCATTACGAAAATGCCATACAAGAGATGCATACTTTTCTTCAACCATCGACCCGTTGCATCTGTCAACATAGTCATTCAGTACAGGCAGGATTTTTTTCTTCCACGATAAATCGATTTCCAGATTATTTGTCCATTCCCCTCCGGGAAATTTGATAAGGTACCCATGTTCGGCAATCAGGATAACATCAATATCTTTAAACTGGCTTTCAATGAAATCACGTTCTCTTCCGCTGATAATTGCCACACTATTATGTCCGTCCCGGACCATTCTTTTTAATAAACCCGCGATCTTTTTATTTAATAATGCCAGTTCCGGAAGTTTGGCGATGGGAGTGAGGGTCCCGTCATAATCTAAAAGAAAAAGGCGTTTACTGGACTCGCTGTATTCAGTTTTAATACAGCGCAGAGTATTCTCATCAAGGTATTTTACCCGTGTACGTTCCTGTTCTTTCTTAGTATCAGCGACCTGACTGAAAAAATCGTTGGACCAGGTAAAAACATTATAACGATTTAACCTGCTCTGCATTTTAATTATCCTTCTTTCTTTTTCTTTCATCGGCATTTTAAGAGCTTTATCAATAGCATCCGATGTTTCCTCAACATCGGTAGGATTAATAATAATTGCCTCATTAAGTTCTACGGCAGCACCGGCCATCTCACTCAAAACAAGCATCCCCGGCTTCTCACCCTGGCAAGCAATAAATTCCTTTGCTACCAGATTCATGCCATCACGCAACGGAGTAATTAATGCCACATCACTGATATTATAGAATGCAACAAGTTCATTGAAAGGGGTTGATTTATACTGAAAAATTACAGGACGCCAGCTTAGGTTACTGTATTTTCCGTTTATTCGTCCAACAGTAGCCTCTATTTCCTTTTTTATTGCACGGTAGCCCTCAATATGATCTCTTGAGGGGATCACAACCATATTAAAGATAACTTTATAGTGCCATTCTGGGTATTTCTCAAGGAAACGTTCATATGCAGAGAGCCGGTTAAGAAAACCTTTTGAATAATCAAGTCTGTCAACTGAAAAAATGAGTTTTTTACCTGACAGATGCTTTTTCAATTTCTCTTTATGAGTATTTGTTTTGGGTACAGTGCAAGCGTTATGAAATTTATCAAAATCAATACCAATCGGAAAAGCATCAGCTTTACATAACCGGTTCCCGACAGTTATGAAATTCTGATCCACCTTATAACCAAGGGTTCGTTTTACGGATTTAATAAAGTGTTGGGTATAATCATTGGTATGAAATCCTACAACATCTGCCCCGGTCATTCCTTTAATGATCAACTCACGCCATCGTCGTGGAAATAATCGGAATATTTCAAATGAAGGAAATGGGATATGCAGGAAAAATCCAATATTGGTATCAGGTAAAGCTTTTCGTACAAGCTTGGGTAATAAGAATAGCTGGTAGTCGTGGATCCATACAAAATCACCGGGGCGTATTATGCTCTTTAATTTTTCAAAAAATAATTCATTGGCGGTGGTATAGGCATCAAAATTGCTGTTGTCATAAACTGTACGGGATGGAAAATAGTGAAATAATGGCCAAATTGTATCGTTGCAAAATCCACCGTAGTATTTTTCACTTATTTTATGTGGTATTGTAACGGGGAAAAGTTCAAAGTCCGGATTGAGATTCTGGTTCCCTAAATTAATATCACCTGTTCCTACCCAGAGAATCTTAGCTGAATCATCCTTCCCATGTTTCATTTTCCCTGACAGGGAAAGTATCGCTGAAACTAATCCTCCAGAGTTCTGAACTGCCTGGTACCTGTCCTGCTTTTTTATAAGTTTGAAGGGTAGTCTGTATGCTACAATAATGATCCTTTTATAATTGATCTGATTTAAAGTTTTCATAACTTGCTGTAATAAAGGATTATAAAGTTCTGATGCTAAACTGAAGACTATATTGACCGGAAAGGCATGAATATATATCTTAGGAAAAGTACATTCTGGTCGATATGTTTGCAGCGACTCCCGACGATAAACTAAGTCAATTAGAGCTAATCATCAGAATCTTCGTGTTTAATTATCTGTTTCTCAGATTGATGGATAACCCTTTGAGGAAATGGAATTTCAATCCCTTCTTTATCAAAAGCAATCTTTATTCGTCTGCGTAACTCACCACTTATTTCCCACTGTTTAAGAGGTTTAGTATCACCAAGGATCTTAATAATAATTGCAGAATCTGCAAAATCATCCACCCGTAAAAATTGCGGTGGACTTAAGATAGAACTTTTAAAATGCGGATCTTCCGCCAGGTCTTTTCCTACGCGGTTTATCACGTTAATAACATGCTCAAGGTTAGAGTTATATGCTATCCCTATATTAAGGTTGACCCTTGACCAATTCTTTGAAAGGTTTGAAACGATTTTTATTTCACCATGAGGGATATGATGAACTATGCCGTCAAGGTCTCTTAAAGTTGTCATCCTTAGGCTTATATCTTCCACAAGGCCACCTGTGCCATTAAGATTTACAACATCCCCGATTCTGTATTGATTTTCCAGGATGATAAATAAACCCGAAATAATGTCCCTGATAAGGTATTGCCCACCAAATCCAAAAGCCAGACCTACAATTCCTGCGCCTGCCAGAATAGGTCCGATTTCAATTCCGGTTTCCTGAAGGATCATCATTATGGCAAGAAGCAACATAGCAATACCAAGAGCTCCGTTAAAAATCCGTATCAGTGTGTCCTCCCGTTTTTTTTCAGCTTCCTCTGAAGATGTGCCATCAGGTACAACTGCAACTCTTACTGCTTTTATGACTACCCCTGCGGTAATCCTGTTCAGGATAAAAGCTCCTGCAGCAATAATTAAGATTTTAACACCGTGAGTTAAGAGCCATGGAATAATAAGTTCCGAATACTTTCTGATTGTTTCTTCCATATTATTGCTTGTTATAGTTAGAATTCATTATGACAGAATCTTTCAATTCCAAGTTTATCTGTGCTGATTGCTGATCATTTAAAATGCACCGGGTGGAAAAACTCTGATTGTGATCAGTACCTGATAATAATGATGATCTCTAAACAAAATATCATAAGCCATCTGTTGTACCCGGATGGCAATTTAATGAAAAATCGTTTCTAAAGCAAGTTTAGTCACGTGTTCGTTATATTTTAAAAGTATTACCGGAGAATTGGAACCTCTGTCATACAAATAAAAGGGTATCCGGCAGCTTTATAATCCTGCTTTTTATTTAATGAAATTAGCTTATTTTTTCATATTCCCAGACTTTCTTGCTTTAACCACTTCTGCCGGTGTGATGTTTGGAGCTTTGTTGCCCCACGAATTTCTGATAAAACTCAGAATATCAGAGATCTGCTTATCATTCAGATAATCCTGTGGAGGCATGGACTGGTTAAAATCTTTCCCGTTAACCACAATCGGTCCTTCAAGTCCGAACAGTACTATTCTGATAAGGTCGGTTGAAGGTCCGGTAACCTTGCTATTATGTGCAAGAGGAGGGAACATTCCGGGTACTCCTGATCCATTGACCTGGTGACACATCAGACAATATTTATTGTACAACAGGTTACCTGTTGATTGTTCGCCGCGTGTATTTTTTGAAGGGCCATAAGTACTAAAAGTCAGGTCAGCCAGGTTTCTACTCTTATAAGGTTGAATATTGGTATACACTTTAAAGATCATAAAACACGCAACTGTTAAAAATAAAGTTTTAATCATAATTATCATTTTGTGGTATAAATAATACGCCATATGCGACCCTTTTCCGAATCGGATACATAAAGGGAACCATCTGGTCCCTGTGCCAGCCCCATTGGTCTGTAAACAGCATCTCCCGGGCTTACTATAACATCAGTACCGGCAAAACCGTTGGCGAAGACTTCCCATTCCCCTGAAGGTAATCCATTCTCAAAGGGTACAAATGCTACATAGTAACCCTCCTGAGGCAATGGTGCACGATTCCAGGATCCATGGAAAGCAATAAATGCTCCGTTCATGTATCTCTTTGGAAACATGTTACCTGTGTAAAATAACAGGTCATTTGGAGCAAGATGGCCCGGAAAAGCCATAATAGGATCCTTTGCGTCGGTGCAGCGACCTGTAGTCTTTCCATCACCACCATATTCAGGGGCAAGCATTTTTTGTTTTTTGAACTGATCATAATAACAGTAAGGCCATCCGAAATAGTCACCATCGCCTACAAGGAAAAATTCCTCGGCCGGCAATTCGGCTCCCTGCTGTTCCGTATATAAATCGGGATACAACTGATATAACTGGTCCCTGCCATGTTGTACAACATATAATTTATTGTTTGAGAAATTCCATGCAATTGCAATGGAGTTTCTGATACCTGAAGCATACCGGTACCCATCGGTCATCTGGTCCTGGCCGGGTAAATCCGCACGAAACCTCCATATTCCTGCATGCCGTTCAAGTAAAGGACATGGATCCATTCCGGGAGATCCCGGAGTTCTGTCTACTACCTGACATGCATTGGAGGGTGCTCCCACATTTACATAAATATAACCGGCATTATCCAGTGCAAATGTTTTGTCCTGATGCTGGTGCTGAACAGGAAAACCGGTTGCGATCACAACTGGCTCTTCTTCAGGTACCAGTTCTTCCTGTGGAAGGGCAACACGAAAGACCTCACTGAAATTGCTGAAGTACAGGAACCCATTTTTGATGTCAATTCCTGTTGTCAGTGTTTTTCCAAAATAATGTATTAAATCTGCCCTGCCATTTCCATTTGTATCACGTAAAGCCACAATTCCATTACCGTTTTTGAGGCTTCTCAGTGCCATATAAATATCACCGTTTTTCTTAATGGCAATGTGCCTGCCGGATCCAAGGTTATCAGCTACGACAAGGGCAGAAAATCCATCTGGCAGAATAAGCCCGGCATTGTTGTTGTCGGCCTTAAGATCAGAATGACCAGATTGTTTCCGGATGCAGAAACTGGAGAACATAAAAAAGACCAGGGTAAAAATCACATAGGTTTTACGTTTTTTCATATGCATAGATTTATATTAAAAGTTCATACGGAACTATCAGGTTTTAAAAATTTATATTCATATCTGTTTGTCTCTGAATAGCATGTGGTTTTCATAAATCTTCTTATAAGCATGAATGCCTGAGTATATGTAAAGCTGAACTATCATGTATTGTATTTAATTCTTAGAAGAATCTCCTGAATTTATCGCCGATTTTGAAATAAGTATATTTGCCGGCATCCTCTCCAACTATATGAACAGATTCTCCATCTGTTGAAAATGTGCTATGTTCACCTACGATCTGGGAAAAATATACATCATTGCTTTTTCCGGTTTCGTCCTGAAGGATTACATGCGCAAGGTTTTTATGGATATCTGAAACCAGAGAAGTATTGCAAACCGGACAATAAAACTCGAGAATCTCTCCGTTGCTGACCTCCAATGATGGGTGTTTTACACTCGTGTAATTACCTATATGCGGGCTGAGAAGCAAAATACCGGATTGTTTCCTGTCGTTTTTGACTTTGAATATTATATGGTCACCCACCCGGATATGCCCTGAACATTTCGGACACAAAAAATCATACATTTTCAACTCATTCTTAAGTTCATAAAATAAAACAAAAAAGTGATATGTTTTGTTTTGCGGATAAAAATTCTTTATAATAAAAAGATTACAGGATAATACAAACTTACAGGGTGAAAAATATTTTTTGGTCTGTCCCCTGATTGTTAATTCCTGACTGATAATTTTTATTAGCGAGATAGGAGTCGGCTTCCTCTACAAATCTTGTCTGCATAATGAAACATGTAAAAATTATTGACTAATGAAGGTCATTTTTATACTAATTCTTAAGATTATCTTCTGACAATTCGTAAATTACTTTTTTTTTCGTTCTTCAGGTTTAATAACCTGGAGTATTTTGCATTGTTTTTTGTACTTGGTTTTTTTGTTGTCGCTTATGGTTACTTCTGCTCATCTACTTGTAAAAGTCATTTTATGAAAAATTATAACCGTCGTAGTTTTCTTAAGACCTCTGTTATGGGAGGTGTTGCAGCCGTTTGTTATGGTCCACTGAATTCAGGATTTCAGGAGAGTTATTCAGCGAGGGTTGCTCTTACTTCCGGTGATAACCGGGCTGATCTTGCATTCAGGGCCATGCAGCCATTTTCAAAGGAGATCCGTCATGCTATTGGCAACCGTCGCGTGGTACTTAAGCCAAATAATGTACTTATTGATGTTCCTTTGACTTCCACACATGTTGATACCCTTGAAGGCATTCTGGAATTTCTCAGGTCAATCAATAAACTGGGAAATGTAATAATTGCAGAGTCTGCCGCTAATGGACCCACCCTGGAAGGATTTGATAATTATGGGTATTACCGGTTAATATCTAAATATTCTGTCAGGTTAGTTGATCTTGACCAGGAACCATTTGATATATTATACGTTTTTGACGAAAAAGATTTCAAACCACATGCTGTCAGGATGTCACGGATGCTGCTTGATCCCAATTCATATATTGTTTCAGTGGCACGGATGAAAACACATGACCGTGTAGTGGCTACCCTATCACTCAAGAACATTGTGGTAGGTGCACCAATAAAAGATCCGGGATATACCTGGACAGCAAAGCGCAAGCCCGGCACTAAAAGTGACAAAGCTCTCGCTCATGGCAGCGGTTTCCGGGGTACCAACTACAATCTGTATGCATTGTCACGTCAGTTACACCCTCACCTCTCACTTATTGACGGCTTTGAGGGAATGGAAGGGAATGGCCCCAATAGAGGAACACCTGTTGATCACAGGATTTGCGTAGTCAGTCAGGATTGGCTGGCAGCGGACCGTGTGGGCATTGAATTGATGGGTATTGACTTTGCCAAAGTGGGCTACCTTAATTTTTGTGCTCAAACAGGAGCAGGAACTGCTGATCTGGACAGGATTAAAATCATAGGTGAAGCGCTTTCAGGTCATATGAAATCATACAAGCTTAACGATAATATTGATTCCCAATTAGTCTGGATGAATCCGGTAACCGGATGAATTGCCCGGGACTGAAAGTAGTTTATTGCTTAAAGGGATCCATGACATAGTTCCCCTCTGCACATAACAGCTTTCACAAAAAAGTCATTGTCAAGGAAAACAATGTCAGCATCTTTATCCGGTGCTATTGATCCCTTCCTGTCAAATGAACCCATCATTCTTGCAATATTGGCTGATGCCATATTAACAGCATCTGTTTTTGATATTCCTGCATAATTGATCAGATTTCTTACCATCTGGTCAACAGGGGTAATTGATGAGGCGAATGCAGTACGGTCGGGTACCATAGCTACCCCGTCAACTATTATTGCCTCCTGCCCGCAGGTATATATACTTCCCCCTTCGGATTTGCCGGCACCCCTGTTGGCGTCGGAACATACCATAATCATTTTTTTTCCTTTACATTTAAAAGCTATTTGCATAAGTTCATCAGGAAGATGCTTTCTGTCTGCAATGATTTCTGTGTAAAGTGTGTCAATATTCAATGAAGCTTCAAGCATTCCTGAGATTCGATAAGGACCCTCTTTTCTTATAGTTGACATGGAACTGAACAAATGGGTCGTCATCTTCATTCCCCTCATATGTGCATCAAGTACCTGTTCATATGTGGCATCTGAATGACCTCCCGAAACAACAATTCCCATTTCGGAAAGACGAGATATTTTTGTCATATTGGCACCTATTTCAGGTGCGATGGTTATTCTTTTTATTATATCGCTGTTTCTCTCCACTATCTTAAAATTCGCATCTGTCATTTCAAGAATGTACTTTTCGGCCTGACACCCTTTATGTATTGGATTTATAAATGGACCCTCCATGTGGAGGCCCAGAATCTCAGGACCAATGGAGGAATGATTATCTCTGGCTTTCCGGATGCAGTCAAACGCCTTTTCTATTTTATCGAGCGGATCTGAAGATGTAGTTGGATAGTATGATGTAATACCCCTGGTAAGATAAAATTCCGACATCCCGGTAACTGCTTCCACAGTTCCGTCATTACAATCAAAACCGTTTCCTCCATGGCAATGTGAATCCATAAAGCCGGGGGCAGAGATGGCTCCTTTTGCGTCAATTACATTATATTCCTTTTCGTTTATTTCTGTTTTCTCCTTTTTCACAGATTCTATTTTCTTTCCGTTTAAAATGATAAATCCGGATTTCAGGACAGAAGATTCAAGATAGATATCGGTGTTTTTAATGAGCGTTTTCATTTGATTTTCAATATAAATTATGTATATAAAACAATAAAGAACTATTTTCTTATTTATTAACAGGATATATCCTTAGCAGTCAGGTTTCCTTAAAGTCTGAATTTTGGTTTAATATTGCCCTCCGGCAAAACCGGGTACCAATATTTTCAAATAGTTGTAAGCTTTTTTAAAGTGCATTATAATTTAAAAGACCTGCAAATGATAGCAAAACAATCGGGAATAAAGGTATTATTTATTATTAAAATATATTGACATGCTTAACTGTAATCGGGGGAGTATAGATTTATTCCACTTATTTTTGGTCAATTGATAACTACTAAAAAGTATATGAATAATATCACGAAAAATCACGGAGGCAACATGAAATTCAATTTCCATCTTTCGGGAGTCAATAATTGATGAATTTTGCTTTTTGAGGCTTGACAACACACCAACTTTCAGATTAATTTGTTACTGATAGATTTAAATCCTGCATGTTTTACAGAAAATTGCCATCATAATCCATTCTGGGATCAATATGGGATAAATCGATTACTCTCTGAAAACCCGGATTACCATTTTTATGTGTCGATGAACCTGCATTATAACAGCGTCGTATGCCCCAGATACCATGGAATATTTTACCTGCACTGCCGGGATTATCATGATAGTGACCAAATAAAAGGGCATCTATTCTGTTTTCAATGATTTTTTTCAGATCATTTTTGTCCCTTAACTGCATCCCCAGCTTAAAGTCAAACGGGTGATGGTGCAGGTAAACAACCTTCTTCAAACCGGCTACTTCCGGATAATCCAATATTATTTTCAATCGGTTTAACTGATCTTTTCCTAATTCACCCTGGGAAAACAAGCTATCGTACCAATGTAACTCCTCCGCAGTAGAATCAAGTCCGATAAAAGCGATTTCATCGATAATGTCGAGTTTGGGGTATGAAATATCCGAAGTTTTAAAATACCTTTCTTTAAATATGCCAACAAATTTAATGTTGCCCCATGCTCCTGTCCCATAATCATGGTTTCCGGGAACAACCAATACCTTATATCCGGATTTCTCAAGGTGTTCAATAGCATCGACAGCCTCATCTATCTGCTCAAGATGTGTGGCGTTGTTAACAATATCACCGGTAATAATAATAATATAATTCCGGGCAGGCTGCTTCAGGAAGCTGATGTTATCAATTATTGTGCGGAATCTGGCTCCACAGTCGTCATGTCCGACATGTAAATCAGATAAATGAATAATTTTCTTCATGATCTTTAACCTGTTAGTTAAGAGATGCTAAAATGTTTTATAGAAATAAATCGTACAGACTTAGAACCTTTCTATCTTAATATTCTGTAGTGTGCATTGAATTGAATTCTGTTATATAGCATGCTTTTTTTCAATCTTTTAAATAAGATAATTATTTTGGATTAAACATCTTATACTAATGAAAATGCTTCTCGAGAAATCTAAGGTTATTCCTCCACATGATCTTATCAGTGATCTCCTTAATATCATCTTCATTTTTGCCTGATAGTGTGATTTCGGCACCTCTCCTTTTGTTGAGTTCCCTGAACATGGTTTCATAAAGCACAGGAATTTTTTCTGCATTATTAAAAGCTTTTATGGGTGTAATCATCCCATTGAAGTCCGAACCAATGCTGATATTATCCCATATCTTTTCCTCCTGTCCTGTTTCTGATAATATATGTCCTGCGATATAAAGAATCTGGTCAAGAAGCGGCTTAATCCATATCTCACGCCTGACTCTTGCAGATTTAAACCTTGCAAGCTTTTTAATCTTGTCACGTTTCTGCTTTCCCATCATTACCCGTTGATCCAGGTTCAGGCCTATAATACCCCCGGAATTGTGAATGATCATAATCTCTTCATCAGTTACAAATACGTCCCAGGGGTTGAAATCCTTACTTGAATCATATAGCTCGTCAGCTATATCATGGATTGTATCCGGAGTACCCTGCATTTCAGCCTCAGCCATGGTTGACTTCCCATTTACACCAGTGTGGCTTACAATAACAGGGATATTATCATCTCTAAGGGCCAGGTAATTGTAATACCACCGTCTTACCTTTATACTCATATGTGCAGTGTCTATGAGGATTCTTCTGCAACCATTGCTGGTGTTAAGCAATTCATCCACCAGGTACTCACCGAGTCCCGTAATATCACTATTTATGCCCGGTTTCTGATCCAACACTTTATGTATTATTTTCCAAAGGCTAACAGAATGACCGCCCAGCTGATTCCAGAAGTGATGGTTTAATGAAATAAAGAATGGGCACCAGGCTCCTTCTTTTCCCGGAGGGCCTAACATTTTAAGTTTTGTAACATTTTCCGACAGCCTGTTTTTCAATATCCCGACATCCTTATAAAGGGTATTTCTCTGCCCTATCCCCAGTGAATGGGCTCCCTCGATTGTCAGGATAACCGCTATTGTATTATCAGCTGCTGTGCCGGGATTTAAATTTGCATCAAGATTTAGAAGGTTTTTGAGATCATTAAAATCATTTACTATCCTGTAACTGAATTTTCTCCTTTTTGAAGGGTTTATAAAGACTTTATGTGTGAAAGGATGAGCAAACTTCTGTAAAAAACCAAGCTCTTTTATCAGGTCATTGAAGTAATCATGATTATAATCCTGAATTTCGTTTGCCCTCACCCTGGGAATACCGGCAATGACTTTCGCCAGGAAATCCGTTATGTCACCAGTTCCAAGATTCAGCGGTTTAACAGTGATAAAACCCTGTTCAATGGGGTACAACGAAACCATTACAACACGCACATTCCCGCGTGATATCTGGGAGAAAGCTCCCTGTACAGGGAAAACCGGGAAAAACCTTTTATACCATGTATCCGGATAGAGACGGTTATAAGAAAATAATGTTGCATGACAATGCAGATCTGAAAAGCAGGTTGCCATTACCCTGATCTTTTATAATTTAAAATACCGTACATCAGTTATTGGATGAAAGTTACAAAAAAATATGGTTAACTGTTGTATTTTTGCAATGATCAAATAAAAAAGCGGGAGTTCTGACAGGGTTAGTGAATGTGAAAGAGACTTAAACCATTCCTGTCAATGGAAGGATACAATATGCAAAAAACTCTTAATGTTCCGACAGTTAACCTTTAATATCAAATCTGTTTAAATTCAGGAGAATCATTAACTGCCGGAATGTGACATTAGCTTAAGATACTCCGTATTTAAATATTCCTAATTATCATCCGGAACGAAATCCATAGCTATTGAATTCATACAATATCTCTTACCGGTTGGAGGAGGTCCGTCATTAAAAATATGACCCAAATGTCCTCCGCATCTTGCACAGAGGACTTCAGTTCTTACCATTCCTAATGATGTATCTGGTCTTAATATTGTACTATTCTTATCTGACTGTTGAAAAAAGCTTGGCCAGCCGCAGGTGCTTGCAAATTTAGCGGTGGAGCGAAACAGTCTGTTACCACATGCGGCACAGTAATAAGTTCCTTTTATATCAGTATCCCAATACTTCCCTGTAAATGGTCTTTCTGTTGCCCCATGCCTTGATACTTCATAAAGATCTTCAGGCAGTATCTTTTTCCACTCAGCATCAGTAAGATGCAATTTGGTTGTATCTGTACGCGAATAGTAAGGATTTTCAGGTTTAACAATATTATTTTTGTTTATAACCGGCTTATTAATATTTTTAATTTGTCCACAGGTACTTAATGTAAACGTCATGATGGTGACAAGGAATATTAAAATTTTAACTGAAACTGATTCAAGTGTTTTCATAATAATTTCATTAATATAATCCAACCTTTTATCTACAATAAACTCTCCCTGTCAGGATCTGAATATGACAAATTTTATGTGACCATCTGTTTTACAATATTCATCCATTATTTTTTCAACCTGTTGGAGAATACTTTTTCAAATTTTTCTAATTTAGGCTGTATAACAATTCTGCAATAAGGAGCATCTTTGTTTTTGTTATAATAATCCTGGTGATAATCTTCCGCTTTATAAAAATTAGTGAATGGAACCAATTGAGTAACTATTGGTTTATCATATACTTTCTCTCTGGTTAAATCATCAATAATACTCTTTGCAATTTCCTGCTGATGATCATTTCTGTAAAAAATAACTGACCGGTATTGAGTTCCCACATCAGCCCCCTGCTTATTTAAGGATGTTGGGTCATGAACAGTAAAAAAGACTTTCAGAATTTCATCGAGAGAGGTCTTTGAGCTGTCATATATTATTTGAGTAACCTCCGCATGTCCTGTTAAACCAGTGCACACTTCCCTGTATGACGGATTTTTAACTGTACCTCCGGAATAGCCCGATTCCACCTTTATTACTCCCTCCAGTCTTTCATAAACTGCCTCCACACACCAGAAACAGCCACCTCCTAAAGTAATAGTATCATTGGATGGTGGTATGCCAGCCTCTTTAGTTTCAGACTCTTTTGCAGTAAATTTACTTTTATCTTCCATCTGTTTTTCTTTATTAGTTGTTTCGCCACGTGAACTTGATAATAATGTGAAAATTGAAATCAGTTGAAGTAATATTATAAGGGAATTTGTTTTGTTTGTTTTAATTGCATTCATCTCTTCTTTTTTTAATCAGACTATTAATCTGTATTTGTTTAGCTGCAGCAGAATGTCTTCAATCAGGTACCTTTTACTCATTCGGGATCAAACCGCGCCCGGTAATGACCATATTTTCCCTGCATCAATACCCTTAATAAGGGTGTCATCTCCCGGGACTGAAACTATTTGAATCATTTACAATTCTGATATCCACTTTATTAAATGTTTAATCCGGATAAGATTTTTAATATTAAACAAGAATTATTAATTAATGTTTAAAAATCAGGTTTCCGCAGGAATATTTTAAGCCAGCCTGAGAGGGATGAGTAAGAAACAGATAAAACCGTTTCTTTGACTTTAACTGTACCTATACAAGTCATCCTAAATGACATTGAGGTGTTGGAGCTGTTAAATTCAGAGCTGTTGAATGGGAGAAAAAAATGAAGTAAAGGGGGGAAGCAGATATTAACTATAATCCGGATTTTATCTTTTCTATTATCCCGGCATATTCTTTGTCAGAAAGAGTAATTTTTTGCGGATTCATTTCAAAAACACTGCCAAATCCATACCCGTCTTTATATTTTGGAACAACGTGCATGTGTAAATGAGATATGGTATCAGCATAGGCTCCATAGTTAATTTTAGCCGGGTTAAATGCTTCTGAAATTGCTTTTCCGGCAAGAGCAACATCGAGCATAAATGCGTTGCGCTGTTCATCGCTCAGTTCATGAAACTCCACACCATGATCATTATAGACGACATTGCATCTTCCCGGGTACGTCTGCTCTTTAAATAAGAAAAGTTGAGAGACTTTCAAATCACAGATTTTAATCATCAAACGATGCAAGGTTTCGTTGTTCTGGCAATACAAGCATTCTGAAATGGGTGTTGGGTTCATAATATTTTTTTGTAGTAATTAATTTCACGGGACAAAGTAATTCAATAAGATAAAGGTAAATAAAGTACTGAATTTTAAATCATTTCCCGGACAAAAAAAATTATAACCGGTTGAATGAGTCCTCGTTTTCCTGGTTATCAGATTTAGTCACCTGTTTTCATTAATTATACAAAGCCCTTTATGACATGCAATGGTTTTCTTATATTTACCAGAATTCTTTATACGCATACGGTATTATTCAGTAGGTTTATTTATATGATAAAAGAAATGAAACGTATTCTTGTATTCTTGTTAGCGGCCGGGGCTTTCACATCAATCAATGCCGCTGTGGTAGATACCATTCAGGTATACAGTAAGTCGATGCAGAAAAATATCAAGGCAGTCATAATACTTCCGGATATTTATGCTTCTGTAAAAGAACTGCCAGTAGTCTATTTATTGCACGGATACAGTGGAAATCACCTCGATTGGATAACTAAAGCCAAAGGTTTTGAGAAAGCCGTCGATCAGTATAACCTGATTATTGTTTGTCCTGATGGTGGGTATGGAAGCTGGTATTGGAATAGTCCGGTTGACCCGAAATCACAATATGAAACATTTGTTTCAGATGAACTGGTGAAAGCAATTGATGCAAAATATATAACAATTAAAGACCGTACAGGTCGGGCAATCACCGGTCTGAGTATGGGAGGTCATGGTGCCCTGTATCTGGCTATTAAACATCAGGATGTTTTCGGTGCTGCCGGAAGTATGAGTGGAGGAGTTGATATCCGTCCATTCCCTGACAATTGGGATATGGCCAAACAGCTCGGAACATATGCTGAGCAACCTGAACGGTGGGAAAAGAACACTGTGATAAACATGCTGAATCTTCTTACTCCGAAATCACTTGCTATAATCATTGATTGCGGAACAGATGATTTCTTTTTTAAAGTAAATGAAAACCTGCACCAGCTGTTAATGTACCGTAATATTCCACACGATTTTATAACCCGTCCCGGTGCTCACACATGGCCCTACTGGACCAACGCAGTTAAATATCAGTTGCTTTTTATGAAGAACTATTTTGATCGCTCAAATGAATGAACATATTGTTATTAAAGGATGTTTTAGAGAGAGGGAGAATTGTAATCACATTTGAGACATGAAAAAAATTGTACTGATAGGAGCAAGCGGTTTTGTTGGATCTGCCATTCTGAAAGAAGCACTTGATCGTGGTCATTATGTGACAGGTGTTGTCCGACATCCCGAAAAGATAACCGTGTTGCACAAAAACCTTATTGTAAAAACAGGTGATGTTTCTTTTAGAGATACAGTATCAGAAGTGAGTAAGGGCGCTGATGCTGTGATAAGTGCCTACAATCCGGGCTGGAAGAATCCGGATATTGCAAAGGAAACTACCCGTGTCTACAGGATAATCCTGGAGGGAGTCAGGCAGGCGGGAGTAAAGCGGTTCCTTGTTACGGGCGGAGCAGGGTCTCTGTTTATTTCACCGGGGAAAAGGCTGATGGATGCAGGATTAATGCCTGAATCCTTCCTGCCTGCAGTGAAAGCCCTGGCAGAGTTCTATCTGCATGATCTTGAGTCTGAACAAAGTATTGACTGGGTATTTTTCTCCCCGGCAGGAATTCTGGAGCCTGGCCAGCGGACAAATAAATTCCGTTTGGGCAAAGACGATTTAATTGTAAATTCACATGGGGAAAGCAAGATCTCCGTACAGGATTACGCTGTGGCGATGATCGATGAACTCGAAAAACCCTCTCATCACCAGGAAAGATTTACCATCGGGTATTAGATAAGCCGGGTTAATTCTATTTATCGTTGGTCCTCATGAACGCCTGACTGCACGAATGCAAGGCCCCTGGTCCATATGGCAATAAACCCTGTAAATTCTCATTCTTAGCGAGGTCGTTATATATTCATTTTCCGTCAATGATGAAGAGCGGTTTGAAGGTAAACCATGCCAGAACCGGAAAAAGTACCATTGGAACTGCCAGTCCCGGGAAAAGCTCAGGATTCTTAACCGATAGAGGAAGGGAAACTGATATAGGAATAATAACTGCAGCGAAAGATAAAATTGAAATCATGAGATTGAAAACTAATACTCTTTTCTTTTTGGAAATACTGATGAAGAAATAATAGCCGATGCTAATTATTAAACATACAATCAGATTCAGACTTACCATGGTTCCCAAATTTATGATCTCTGAAAAATCTGCCACTGTCGCAAAGTAGTGTATCCGGCTATAAATAATGGCTGCAAGGGCGGCCATTATTCCGGATGTCAGTCCATGATAAAAATGTTTCTTAAACATTTGTGTTTATTTTGTAACCGGCACATTCAGAGAAACTTTTAAAACCTGGGCTCCATGATTTGGTTCTGCTGTATTGATACCATAATCCATACGATTAACCTCAAATGTTCCCGCAAATATATTATTCACAAAGGTAAAAGGTAAGGTAATTTCTTTCTGCACTCCATGAAAATCGAGAGTTCCCTGTGCCTCGAAACCCGCAGGAGTTTTGTTAATAGATTTTGAAGTAAAACGAATAACAGGATATTTAGCAGCGTCGAGCCATTTATCACTTTTCGCATGAGTGTTTTTCATTCCGTTTCCCGTATTAATTGATTCAATATCGACGGTGCAGTCAAATTTGGATGCAGCAAGATCTTTCTCGTCAAATTGGATAATGCCTTTAAGACCGGTGAATACTCCCGAAGGATCTTTACTATCGAATTTTACGGAATAATTGTCGCCGATTTTCCAGTCAAGAGACTGGAAGAAGGTAAATGCAGAGGTGACAAGAACAAACAATGTAATAGCAGGGAAAATTGATTTTTTCATTTGTATTGATTTAATGTTAAATAATCAAATTTTAGAATTCGTATATCTATAGTAGACAGACTAACAATCCAATGTCAACTTTGTTTTAATATTACTGGTTTTTAATAGTTCAATAGTTAAACTCTTCTAAACATTTAATATCAGCTAAATCTGGTGCCCTAATGAGTTTACTTACCATTATATGGACCAATAGTAGAATCAAAAAAGGAAATACCAGAAAGAAAGCCGTGAGGAGTGACGGAAAGACTATTGTGATGGCAAAAGATATCACGCAAAATAAGAAATACGTGAATTAAAAGACTGACTTTTATCATTAAAAATTAGTCAATTTTGAGTTTCTGCCATAATAATTATTAGCACCTGATCAGGACCTGCTTAATGCGAAAATCCACTATGCTTAGAGGCTTTAAGTACCCCGGACGGACAAAAGTTACAACCCGTTTGGGGATTATTTGATATATCGGTAATTCTCTATTCGTTTTCAATGACAATAACCACCTGTGCACTTAGTTCAGGAATCTTATTAATAATCACATCCCAAACTATTGAGTAATTAACTCCCATGTAATCATGAATTAGCCTGTCTCTCATCCCTGCCATTTCTTTCCATTTAACGTTATTCCATTTTATTTTGAAATCAGCAGGTATCTTCCTGGTAGCTTCACCAATTATTTCCAGGCTCCGGACGATAGCCCTCTTTAGCGTTTCATCGTTTAGAAATTCTTCTTTGGAAATGCCCTTACCGGTGATAGATAGAATATATAAACTCTCATCACGAATATGTTTCAGATATTCAACCGGTTCCTTAGACATATACCACTTCGTTAAGTATCCTGGGCCCAATATAGGGACTCAGACCATTTATTGTAACAATTTCAACTTTTTCATTTTTAAAAAGCTGTTCAAATATGTCGCAAACAGCCATATAGTTATCAAAGTTTTCCATCTCTGGTTTAAAATCAATCAGGATATCAATATCACTCTTAGCTGATTGCTCATCCCTCGAATACGAACCAAAAAGGCCAACATTTTTAATTCCCAGCTTCTTAAGCGTTTGTCGGTTAGTCTTAATTGCAGATATTATATAATCTTTAGTTGTCATATTCAACACTTTACTGCAAATGTACAAATCTTTTTTTGTCTGTTGACTAAACAAAAATAATTAGGGAACAGAAAAACTAAGCGGAATATTGTAGTAATTCAGACGGTGCCGCGAAGAAGAAGACCCCTGGTTACATCTTTGCCGAAGACCTTGTTGAATAGCTCAGGGCTCAGAGCTTAGTATTGACGATGAGGAAACCGGGAGCAAGCAGGATTATTGATGAAGCTGATAAGCCAGGAAGAAAAACTGGTTTTTCCACAATATGCACTGATATTCTCAAATGCGGTCAGGAAAGACTCTTGCATAATATCTTCAGCTGTTACAGGATCATTTACGATCTGCAGGCAAATGCCGTAAACTGATTTGTAACACAATTTGTAGATCTGCAGCTGGGCCTTCTGATCACCTCTTCTGCATGCTTCAATGAGATCGTTATCGGGGTTGAATGATGCTGAACCGGAATTAATGTCTGCAGGTGTCATGGTAAATAATTTTGGTTTGTCGGGTCAAAACTATTACCTTCTATTGCCCCGAAAAGAACATGCCGTTAAGGATGATGTACATCCCTATCGGCATGCATTAAAATAATATATTATTCAATTGTTTTTCAGCTATTTACTGATTTGCGAAATTCCGAGGGAGTTTTGTTGGTAAGCTTACGGAATGAGTTATTGAAAGCCGTTTTGGAGTTGTATCCGACCATCTCTGAGACCTCTTCGATAGTCAGCCGGCCTGTTTTATCGCCTGTTAAAATGCTTTTTGCCTTCTCAATCCGGTATGATGCCAGGAGCTCAAAAAAATTCTTACCGAGTTTTTCATTTATCACCTGTGAAACATGGTGCCTACTCTCCCCGATCTTTTTTGCCAGGTCTGCAAGAGAAGCAAGATTTTCGGAAAAGTAGTTTCCATATTCGAATTCTTTAATAATAATTGAAAGTATTCTTTGTTTATCTGACTCATTCAGTGATGATTTCCTGTATTTTCCGATTGAGATATCCATGAAAGAGGCTGAGCGCTCAAAATAAGTAGAGTCATTCATGACTCTGAAAGTGGTTATCATTACGAACAGCGAGACATACATCCCGATGAAATAATCTCCAAGGTCAGCCTGGAAACGGAGTTTTACGATTATGAAGATCAGAATTATAGCAAGGATATGAAATACCAGGTTCCTGAGCGATTTCAGCATATCATCTTGTGTTCTGAAGACCGATAATCCAGTCTGCCTGGATCTCTTCTCAAGTTTCAAAATGGAAAGTGAGATGTAGAATGATATTTGTCCTGCCGTTGCCAGATTAAGGTACTCCTTAATGTTAAGCGGATCAGTGGCAAAGCTCGTTTTTACATTAAGAAGCGGCCAGTCGGGATGGAAACTGTTCACATAAGAGTTGTACTGGAATTCATTGGATTGCAGAAAATCGGGGAAAATATATCCGAGATAAATTATTGCCGGAAGAAGATGCAACCACTCTTTTTTTGAGCCGTCCTGATCAATGCTCCTTTTTATAAAAAGATAAAGGAACGGTCCGATAACAAGATTTAGCGGTTCAGTGGTGTTTGTAATGAAAAGAACCCTGGTAATAAAACCTGTCATATTGAGTACCATTTCCAGTATGCATAGGGAAAGCGTGATCAGCAAAAAACCCTGATACCTGTTGGCAGCTCTGTTCGATGATGGTTTAAATATAAAAAAAAACGACAGGGTAAGCCCCAGGAAAACTCCCATGAAAATAAATACCGAAAAGCCATCTATATTAATGGAAGTATTCATATATCAAAACTAATAAAAAATCATTTTTATCTGATTGTTTTATATCCTACTTTTGATAATTAAATGAGAAATTATGAAGAATCTGTTTTATGTTTTTATCGTCATTTTAGTTGCTTCGGGTTCATGCGGAACCAAAGACGGGCAATGGCAGAGCCTTATTGGAAAAGATATGAGTAACTGGACCCAGCTTAACGGGAATGCCACTTTTGAAGTTAAGAATGGTGAATTAGTCGGAACTGCGGTGCACAATACAACCATTTCATTCCTCTGCACAAAGGAGACTTATGATAATTTTATCCTGGAGTATGATGCCTGGATTGATCCGAATTTGAATTCCGGTGTACAGATAAGGAGCGAGAGCAGACCTGACTACAAAAATGGTATCGTTTACGGGTACCAGGTTGATCTCGATCCATCACCAAGGGCCTGGTCAGGAGGTATTTGCGATGAGTCCAGGAGGCAATGGATCTGTCCGCTTGAGAGGAACCCCGAAGCTAAGAAAGCTTTTAAAAATGATGAATGGAACCATTTTAGGGTTGAGGCTGTCGGCAATTCTATAAGGACCTGGCTTAATGGTGTTCCATGTATTGATTTAATGGATGATATGACACCTTCCGGATTTATTGGCCTCCAGGTTCGGGTAACAGGTAAAGACTCTATATCTGCCGGAAAACAGGTTAAGTGGAAAAATATGAAGATTTTAACCAGGGATTTAGAAAAATATGTTACTCCCTATGAACCCGTAATTCCCCAGGATAATTTTCTTAATAATACACTTAGTGAAAGAGAGATAAATGATGGATGGAAGCTTCTGTGGGACGGAAAAACCACAAACGGGTGGCGGGGAGCAAAGCTCAATACTTTTCCTGAAAAGGGATGGGTGATTAAAGATGGCATATTAACTGTTCTCGATTCCGGAGGAGGCGAATCATCATTTGGAGGAGATATTGTAACAATTGATAAGTACAAAAGCTTTGAACTTATAGTTGATTTCCTCTATAATCAAAGTGCCAACAGCGGCATTAAATACTTTGTAGATACTGAACTTAATAAAGGAGAAGGGTCTGCAATCGGGTGTGAATATCAGATCCTCAATATTAGTAGGGCACCGGGTTCAACCAGAACGGGGACTCCCGGAAAAAACTCCATGGCAGGTCTTTATGATCTTATTCCTCCGAAAAAAATACCTGCTAATGGCCCTGGAATGTGGAACAGGGCAATGATAATTGTAAAAGGAAATCATGTTGAACACTGGCTTAATAACCAGATGACAGTTGAGTATGAAAGAGGAAATGAAAAATGGAGGGAGCTGGTTTCAAAAAGCAAATTTAACGTCTGGCCTGATTTTGGGGAGGCTACCGAAGGTAATATTCTTCTGCAGGATCATGGAGGTTTAGTTTCTTTCAGAAATATTAAAATAAGGGAGATAAAAGACTGACTCAATAAAAGATATAAAACATGGGTTCCTTACCAGTAACTTTGATGCAGCTGCGCATAACAGGAATCGATTACACGATGATCCATTTTTCAAATGGTCAAATAATTTAATCAAATTGCTTGACTTTGAATTGCCCTATATGTAACTTCATGTGAAAATTTTGGTTACAACGGGAAGAGTGATGCTGGTGGATGTCTTGCGCTGTTTGCATAAGCGGACTTCATCCGCTGAAATCCGAAATAGCACCTCTTTCCTCAAGCGCCTTAATGGCTCATTATGCAGGTGATGAACATATTACACCTGAAGGACAGGCAAAAGATGATTACGTTGGACAGTTTGCTCCTCCACCTGGTATGGCTTTGGTAAGTCTAGGGACTGATTTACCCCTTCAGATAATCAATTCATCATCAATTCACAAACACAAGCGACTAAGCATGTAGATGAAGCAATAAGGATACTCAAAGAATTAAACTAATCGTGATTGTATTTTTATTTAAAACTGCTGGTTAATTAATCAATTGATTACAGTTTCATCAGGAGTAATAAAGAGGTACGAGAGTTTCGTGCGCAGTGCATTGTCCTTTATGCTTGCCAGACTTGTCTCACCAATAAAAACATAAAAATGAGAATAGAGAATAGAAGGTGTGGGAAAAGATTGTTGCTTTCAATTATATTTCTTTCACTCTTGACAGGTCAGATATTATTCCCCCGGGCACTCAAGTGCGATATGACTCAGTAACAAGAGAGTACCGGACTTACGGCGATAGTCAGTCAGGAATATTGGCCGTGAGATCATTTCGGCAGCGGATTTGCCGGCGTTTGTCAACAAGCACTTTTAGAGTATTATCTGGATTTACTTGTTAAATGCCAAAAACCGCATATTGTACATTTATATGCATGTATTTCTTTCCCTTCCCGGTTTTCTTTTATATACCGGATCATATCCTGAGCCTCTTCCTGTGAATTATAAATTGTCTTCTTACACGGAAACTCAATCGGATAAGTCTTTTTTATTTTTGAAAGCTTGTAGCCCATTTTGCAATTTCTGCGTTACCCCTTTCGTTTTTTTGCATTTTGTGTTAATTGTTAAATGTTTAATTCTTGCTATCAGTCTGTCTCCTTATCTCCCGGTTCGGCTTCTGTCATATTCTTTATAAAACCTGAATTTATTAAATATTCATCATCTTTTCCATATATAAAAAGACAGTTTCCATTTGCTATACAGTCAATAATCTCTTTTGACAGATCCTTTGGTAACGCGGGGCATCCCCAGCTTCTTCCCAGTCTCCCGTATTTATTAATGAATTCCTGACTTACATATTCAGCTCCATGAATTACAATTGATCTTTTCCTGGCATTATCGTTAATTCCTTTTTCAATGCCATCGAGACTTAATGAATATCCATTCTTTCCGTTATATGTTTCAGCTGTTATAAAAAATCCAAGACAACTCTCCGATGAGCCGGATTGATTAGAAAATCTTCCGGCATAGTTTTCACCCGAACTTTTACCATGTGCAACATAACATTTGTATAATAAAACTTTATGCGCAAGATCGATCACAAAGAATCTCTTTTCCGTTGAAGGTTTTGTATAATCTATAATGGTTATAATCTTTTTATCTTTTATCTGTTCTATCTGATTATATCCGTTCATAGCCATGCTAAATAGGTCTGATGATACAATACCCTCTAAATTGCAATCTTTCCAAAGTTGATTCACATCAGTACCATGGTTTAATATCTCATGAGGATTATAAGAATTGTTAAAAGGGAAGAATGATATAATAATAGTTAAGATCAGGAACATACCATCTGTATTAAAATTTAAAGTATCCTATCAGAACTGCCAGGTTTTTTATTTCTATAAAGGTAGGAATATTTGATTGTATATAACGCAGAGCAACCATCACGCAAAGTCTGTCATCCGATCCACATCACCTGTCGACATAATTACATAATACATTTTCTGGCCAGGGCGTTATTGCACCCTATTGCCCCTGCGTTGTTTCATCATTCAGGTTTATTATCTGATTACGAATTAGTGCTCAAATAGTTGATGTTGCAGGCAACTCATGCTCTCGGTTACCATTTTAATTAATTTCAACTTTTAAGATTGACTTGTATTTGGTATTTTAATAACTTTAATGTGGCACTCTTTAAAGTTTCACATGCGATATCATTACCGGAGTTACGAGTACATATAATAAACCTGAAATAGACTAAAATCTGAAATAAACCTATGGATAAACCAAAAGTCAGAATCGGAGTTATCGGACTCGGCATATGGGGACAGATGCATGTTGCTGCATATAAACAGTGTGCATCAGCTGAAATAATTGCAGTGTGTGACTTGAATAGAAAACTCGCTGAAGACACTTCTGTTAGGAATATGATTCCGCATTATTACACGGACATGAATGAAATGCTGGAAAAAGAAGATCTCGATGCAGTTTCCATAGCCACCCCGGATAGCTTTCATGCAGCGCCGGCAATAAAAGCTGCAGGAAAGGGAATGCACATCCTGGTTGAAAAACCTTTGGCTACAACAGTAAAGGAATGTCAGGAAATGATAAATGCTGCTAAAAATAATAATGTTTATTTAATGGTTGACTGGCATAATCGATGGAATCCCGCCTTCAATCATGCATGGAAAGCTATAAGAAATAATGAAGTTGGAGAAATTTATTATATATACTTCAGATTATCAGATACTGTTTATGTGCCGGCAAAAATGTTACCATGGGCCAGCAGTTCATCAGTACTTCACTTTCTGGGAAGTCATTCCATCGATACAATTTGCTGGTTGTTAGAGAAGAAACCGGAAAATATTACGTGCATCAAAAAGGAGGGAATGCTCAAAAGAATGGGAGTGGATACTCCGGATTTATTTTTAAGTATAATCAATTTTGAAGACGGCGCCACTGCTGTTGTTGAAAACAGCTGGATATTGCCTCAAACATACCCGTCTTTAATTGAAAACAGATGTGAAATTATCGGATCAAAAGGAATTTTGAATCTGGATCCAACGGGGCACAGAGCTTTAGCCAAATATACAGAAGAAACAGTCAAAGGATATCCAAATTCATCTTTTCCGGATTTGTTTGTTACACCAAAAGTGTTTGAAAGGCAAATGGGATTTTCTGTTGAACCTATGTATCATTTTGTAGAATGTATTCGTGATGACAAAAAACCATATACTTCAGGAGAAGATGGATTGTTAAATACAATTATTCTGAGTGCTGCAGAAGAATCAGCCAGAACAGGAAAAACCATACAAATAAAGCTCTAGTGTTGTGTTAATCTGACTATGTCGGGTAAGGTGGACACGCCGATACAGATCATAATTAGGCAGGATTAAATTTATTAAGAATTATTTTTTAATTTCAAACTCACATCTTTCCGGGAGATAAAGAAATAAACAACAGGATGGATAGTGAAATTAAATTTACAAGTATATTCTCTTTAAAAGAGAGAGATGGGTGGCCCGTATCGGAATATAACTTACAGGGAAAAACACATTTTGCCGGTGTATTTTGTGCCGATCACGTTGCAGCAACTGAGTTTGTGATAGGGGCGACATTAGTTACTATTGGTGCAAATGCCTTTGATATTATAACCGGGTTATTAATCGGCAACCTTCTTGCTGTTCTTAGCTGGACCTTTATAACGGCACCTATTGCAGTAAAAACAAGACTTTCTCTTTATGCCTGCATTAAGAAAATAGCCGGAAACAATACAATACTATTGTTCAATGCATTAAACATAATAATGTTTGCAGTATTTACCGGAACAATGATAACAGTATCCGGTTCATCATTAAGAGTTGTTTTAAATATCCCAACTCAGTTAGGATGGTATCCACAGAATCTTTTTTTTGTTCTTCTTATTTTAGCTACCGGGGCTTTTGTTGTGGTCATTGCGTTTTTTGGATTTAATGCGATTGCCAAATTTTCGATAATATGTGTCCCCTGGATGGTCTGCATGTTTGTGGTAGGTGCTTTGGCTTCACTTCCTTTTTTAGCATATAATGTAATTGGAACTACGAAATTAACATCACTTCATGATTTCTACAAAATATTGGACCAAGGTGTGTGGACAGGGATAAGTTACAGAAGGTCAGGAATAGGCCTGATTGAAATTATCGGTTTTGCCTGGGCTGCAAATGCAACTCTGCACTTTGGGCTGGTCGATATGGCACTGTTAAGATTTGCACCAAAATTTCAGTATGGACTATTTTCCTCATTCGGGATGTATCTCGGACATTATGTTTGCTGGATATGCGCTGGAATTATGGGAGCTTCCTCGGCCTTAATTTTAAAAACAACCTTAATACAACTTGATCCCGGAGATGTGGGATTCAGTGCTCTGGGAGCTGCCGGAATATTCACGGTTTTTATTGCAGGGTTGACCACAGCCGTTCCTTTATTATACCGTGCCGGTCTTGCAGCTGTCGCTGTTTTCCATAAATATTCACGAAAACAAACTACTTTGGTTCTGGGAGTTATTACAACTATTATCGCCTGCTTCCCTTTTGTTTTTACCACCATGATGCAGTTGCTTACTTACGCAGGAATAATAATAGTTCCCATCGGTGCAATTGTTTTTGCTGAACACTGGGTATTCCCGAAAATTAATCTTACCCGGTTCTGGGCATATTATGGTAAAGCAGGTAAGAATAATGCTTCCATCATAGCATGGTTTGCCAGCCTGTCATTTGGCTTTTCACTTAATATATTTAATGTCATACCATTTTATTATATATTTCTTCCAACCTGGATGTTCTCATTGGTTTTATATACTGTTCTGGCTTATTTCTCAGGAGCCAGAAATAAATATCCTGAAAGTGAGCGGATAGAAAAACAATTACTGGAAGAAATTGAACGGATTCAAAAAACAGAGGCAGAACTGAAAAGCGCAGGATTTTCAAAGCAGCATTTCTATTTTATTCATAATTCAAAAATATTAATAAATACTTTAACTATTATTTCCTGGGTATGTTTAGTGTTCATATTGTGTATGGCTGTTTATACATTTATTTCACCGGATTTGCAGGTTTATCAACCCAGATTCCATTTATTTCACAAGGCTATTATTGTTGCTTCATTTTTCTATTTTGTTTTAGCAACCATTAAATTTTGGATCAGAAACAAAGTGGATGGGAAGCCTGTAGTTTCTACATAAACAAAATGCAATTGATAGAATAGAAGTTAGCCCTATTGTAAAAACCGGACGCATTGACAACATTCAGCCGGTCTGGCATCACTTAATACATGACCAATCAAGGGTTAAAAGGTGATCCCTGTCCGAATTGATAAAAATTTCTGAGAAACCAGATCCAACGGCTGAGCTCCGTTATCCCTGGTAATGTCAAATAAACTGCTTTCAAATCCAATACCAACAACAAGGTTATTATATCCTCCGAGAGGATATTCCATGCCTGCCATTATATGGAATGAAATGTTGAATATGTTCAATTCCGCCAAAGCATTACCTCCTTTTACATAGAGGGAGGGTATGTCTGCCCTGCCTCTGATTATGATTTTTGGATCGAATCCAAGATCTGTAAAAAAACTTCCGTAACCGATCTGGCTTGTCTGGAGTTTTATTCCCAGTGGTATGGAGAGATAGGTTATTTTATATGTAATTGCTTCTCCTGGTGGAACGTCAATAACTACCCGGCCGTAATTTTTCAGCTCGAAATGGGTGGTCTCTCTGCTGATAAGTCTTCCACCTGCTGTGATAATATTTATTCCTGAAGAAAAGGAATAGTTGGGACTAAAATAACTGTTATATGACATACCAAAATTAAATCCGGGAACCACCCCGTCATTGCGGGTGTAATAACTGTCAGTTGAAAACCAGCTGATCAGAGGATCAAAATGAATGCTGAAGCTTATGAAGGGATGAAAGCCACCCGTATTGATATATCGGTTATAAACCTGCCGGTCACTTTGCCTTGGAGGATACGGAACAATTATTGCATGGGGAGGTGGCATACGTAACCAGGGAGAATAACCTGGCTGGGCATTCGTATTCCGGCACATTAATATCAGAGAAACTGCGATTATTAAGATACACGTTCTGGTTGTGTGTTTATGATTATATTCCATTGCTTAAAGGAAAAATCGAATTATCAAATGAAATAAGGCAATACTATTAAGATTATTCTTAAGTAAAGCTGCAAATATTAAGCCAAGTATTAATTTTAATGATAGAAGTTGTTATGACGGAGGGAAGCAACTTTATTCGAATGGCCAGGTAAAGTCTGTAAAAGCCGGATACATTGACCCCTTTGGGCCGGTGATACGACAACTAATATAAACAACTTAAAAACCAATGAGGCCTTTCTCTTTCAGGCAATTATTCAAACACCCGTGTCCCGAAAATAAACTTTTCTTTCCACCAGGGGTCGTTTAATGAAGTGATGGTGACGCCATTTGTGGAAGAAGTGTGGATAAATTTATTATCGCCGACATAAACACCCGAATGTGTGATTAAACTCTTTGTTTTATATGACCTGATAAAAAATACCAGATCACCTCTTATAAGTTCATCCATTCCTGCTATGATTTTTCCATACCTGGCCTGTTCTTCAGAGTTATGGGGCAGGCGAATACCGTTATCGGCAAAGGCTGTCACCAATAATCCGGAACAATCCATGCATTTCATAGTTGTTCCACCCATACAATGAGGTACACCAAGATATTTTTGAGCGGTTTTAATGATTTCATTCGCGCTAGTTTTGTTAGTATTTATCACTTTTCCGGTACCGGCATCCATGAAATCTTTCAGCTTTTTCTTTTCAGTCTGGTTTTCGATATTAAGAAACGATGATTCAGGATAAAGTTGTTTCGAACAGAAAGTAATAAGTAGCTGGCATACAGCAATTATTATAATAATAAATTTTCCTTTGGTTTCAAAAAGTACTTTCATCATCAAAAACTCTGTTTTATGACGGAGTAAATATGAGAATAATTTTCTTAAGTTAAAAAGTTGAGAATCTGCGACAGACAATTCTTTGATCAAAACCCGGCAGGTCAGGTAAAATAAGTTTAAGCTTACTTACTTTATAATTATAAGCATTAAATGCCATTCCATAAATCAGACTGAAGAAAGGAATTGAGCTAATAAGCAATCCCATCCTGGTAATGAATGAAGATCGTCTTATCATTAAGGTTTGAGTGACAGTTTTTTCGGGTAGTGGCCTTTAAATCATGAAAAAATTAAAGGAAAAATCAAATGGATAACAACCTTTATCTGTTGAAATTTGTTCAGTTATTGGAACGGAAACAGTAGTTGGTCTGGTTAACTGGTATTGCAATTTTACAATTAGCTCAGCTCCTTTATTATTGACTGTTTTTAAATAATTAAAAATATGGAATACATAAGATTCGGAAATACCGGTATGAAAGTATCAAGGATATGTCTGGGTACCATGACATATGGCAAGCCAACAGAGAGATGGCAATGGGCTTTAAATGAAGAACAGAGCAGGCCTTTTATTCAAAAGGCACTGGAACTCGGGATAAACTTTTTTGACACGGCTGATATTTACTCGCTTGGAGCCAGCGAAGAAGTTCTTGGCGCTGCTCTTAAAGATTTTGCCAGCCGTGATGAAGTGGTTATTGCAACCAAAGTATTTAACCAGATGAGTCAGGATCCCAACGATGGAGGACTTTCCCGCAAACACATTATGAATTCTATTGATGCAAGTCTCAGGAGACTAAAGACTGATTATGTAGATCTTTATCAGGTACATCGCTGGGATTATGATACACCCATTGAAGAGACAATGGAAGCTCTCCACGATATTGTTAAATCAGGTAAGGCTCGCTATATTGGAGCATCATCCATGTACAGCTGGCAATTTGCCAAGGCATTATATACTGCCGATCTGCATGGCTGGACAAGGTTTGTATCAATGCAACCCCATTATAATCTGATCTACCGGGAAGAGGAGCGGGAGATGATTCCTTTCTGCCAGGATCAGAAAATAGCAGTAATACCATGGTCTCCACTGGCCCGCGGACTACTGACCGGGAAAAGGTCAAGGGAAAGGAATGAAACCCTTAGAGCAAGAACAGACGAATTTGGGAAAATTTTATACAGAGCAGATTCGGATTTTGACATAATTAACAGGCTGGCAGAAATAGCAGCTCAACGGAAACTGCCGGATGCACAGGTAGCATTGGCCTGGATGCTGAACAAACCTGCAATTACAGCTCCTGTTATCGGGGCAAGCAAGCCGGGGCATTTAGAAGATGCTGTTGCTTCCTTATCAGTAAAATTAACTCAGGATGAAATCACCAGGTTAGAGGAACTTTACCAGCCGCATACTATTGTTGGACATTCATAGAAATGGCAGAATATTTGTTTTTTGATGTTGACCTGTCTTGCTCCCTTCATCTGCTGTCCTGACGGATCGTGGGATGCTTTACCTGCCGAAACGATAGTGAATAAAGGTATTGGCCTCTTTGGTCGTTTGTCTTAAAGGAATGAGAGATCCTGTCCATGTTCAAGATATGCATTGCCAGGACAGCGCAGCATAATGACCTAGCATCTTGAAAGGCAAGGGAAAGTTAATATAGTGCCATTTGCCGGATATAAAGAATGTATTTATCTTTAAACATTATTCACATAAAGAAAAAGCAATATAAAATGTCATGTTAAAAAAAACTCATCTTTCTATAATTCTGATCATTCTGGCCCTGGGCAGCTGTAAAGTTGAAAAAAAAGGAATTGATTTTGCGTCAGACAGCATCACTGCTGATGATCTTAAAAAACATATTTCCATACTTGCATCAGATGATTTCCGTGGAAGGGCTCCCTCAACGCTCGGTGAAGATAAAACTATCAGTTACCTTGCGGAACAATTTAAGAATTCAGGATTAAAACCCGCAAATAATGGAAGCTATTTCCAGGAAGTATCGCTGGTAAAACTTACTGCTGACAGTTTAATGAGACTCGATATCAAGGGAGAAAAAAGTAAGATAGAACTAAATTACTCTGATGAATTTATCGGAGGAACACCTTTGGTCACGGATTTGGTTAATATAGATAATTCTGACATCCTGTTTGCCGGTTATGGAATTAATGCCCCGGAATATAACTGGAACGATTATGCCGGTATCGATGTGAAAGGAAAAACGGTTCTGATACTGGTAAATGATCCCGGATATGCAACATCAGACAGCACTCTTTTTAACGGGAGAGCTATGACCTATTATGGCCGATGGACTTATAAATTTGAAGAGGCGGCACGTGAAGGAGCTAAAGCTGCTATAATAATCCATGAAACTGGGGCGGCAGGATACCCATGGACTGTAGTTCAGAATAGCTGGTCAGGTCCACAGTTCTACCTTGAAGAAAGCAAACTTTCAAAATCGGATCTCCAGTTTAAAGCCTGGGTTACTACAGAGGCAGCAAAAGAAATATTTAAATCTGCCGGCCTGGATTACACCAAACTGATCAAGGCGGCAGCAAAACCTGGTTTCAGACCTGTCAACATGAACCTGAAGGCAGATGTTAAGTTCAAGAATCAGGTTGAGCATACAAAATCAAATAATGTAGCTGCTGTATGGCCAGGGACAGACAGGTCAGACGAATTCATTATATATACAGCACACTGGGATCATTTTGGTGTCAATTCTGCTTTCAAAGGAGATTCAATACTTAACGGAGCCGTTGATAATGCTACCGGAACAGCAGCGCTTATCGAAATTGCGAACTCATTTACCAGGCTCCCGGTGAGACAAAACCGTTCAATACTCTTTCTTTCAGTTACCTGTGAAGAACAGGGATTGCTTGGGAGTGAATACTACGCGGAGCACCCTCTTGTTCCGCTTGCAAAAACAGTTGGTGTGATCAATATGGATGCATTGAATATATTCGGAAAGACAAAAGACATGACCGTTGTCGGATTCGGAAACTCCGGACTGGATAATTATGCAGTTACCGTGCTGAAAAAGTATGGACGTTATGCAAGTCCCGATCCCTCACCTGAAAAAGGCGGGTATTTCCGATCCGATCATTTCAGCTTTGCCAAAGCCGGAGTTCCGTCATTATATCTCTCAGAAGGGATCGATAATATTGAACATGGTAAAGAATGGGGACTGGCACAGTCAGAGAAATGGATAATGGAAAAATACCATAAACCCTCCGATAATTATGAACCTGACAACTGGAATTTTGAAGGTATGATAAATGATATCAAAGTCTATTTTGAAATCGGCTACGACCTCAGCATTTCAAAGGGATTTCCCGAATGGAATTCAATGTTCCCCTTTAAATCACTGAGGGATAGTATGATGAAAATACAGGGATACTGATATTTCTTAAGTGATTACAGGTGTTTCTCAAAATAGAATAATTTGTATCACGTATCTGCCTGCAGGCAGAAATTAACTTATGTTCTTTTACCTTGAGAATCATTTTAATTGAAATTAGTTCGCATCTTATATCTTAAGGTACAGGTAATAAATGTTTCAATCAGTTTAAATGCACAATTCTTATTGGCAATCCGTATGTTATATGTTAACCACATATTTTATTTTAACTCTTGAACCGTATTAACTCATTAATAATGTATAAAATGAGCAATATTGACAGAAGAGATTTTATTAAATTAACAGGAACCTTATCAACCATATCATTCCTATCTCCTTCATTAGCATTTTCGGGCAGAGATGACAGAACCCGGGTGGAGAAATAGCAGACAATGATGAAAGATCAGGTTTCCTGGTGATCCAAAGGGAAGCAAAAAAGCTGATTATTGTTTGCCATGCCAATTGGTGGCAACGAGAACAGGGCGATTAATTAATAGATCACACTGGATCTGCATGAAATCCCTCATATTTACAATTGCATTCTCTTTTCTACTATTTTCTCCTTGTAAAGAGAAAAATAAAGCTTCTGTTTGAAAGGTAAATTATGTTGATCAAACTTATAACCTGCCTTAGGGTCACACCTCACTGCTCTGCCGGTAGGCCTGAACAATTTCCAATCTTAAAAACTGATCATGGAGACAGACAATAAAGTGATTCAGTTCCACTAAACGGAATGTAGAAGGTTAAAACTGTTATGGCGGGTTTTTCGGAAACAGGGCATTTTGCTACATTTTGGCGGCATATATAATTTTAACATACCTGACCTGTAAAAAGTAATGAACTAAGGCTTTTGTTAATCAATCTATTCAGGCCAGAGGTTGTAAAGATCATTAGTCTCTGAATTTAAATACTATTCATCTCAGAATATCAGCCCGGTCAGCCATCCCCAGATCACATAACGCAAAAATTTTCCTGCCAGCATGGCACTTGCAGTTATAACGATATTGGTACGTAAAATGCCAAGCCCGACAGCAAAAATATCCCCCACTACAGGAACCCAGCATAGAAATGCAAAGATTGCACCTCTTTTATAAAGGCGGTTATGCCACTTTTCAATGGCTTCACGCTTTATACGTAAATATCTTTCAATCCATTCCCATTTACCAAAATAGCCGATAGCATAGCTGCTCATTCCTCCAAGCCAGTTTCCGGCTGAAGCCACCAGAACAGCAGAATAAGCATCTGTTCCATTGATGATCAGGAAAGAAAGCAATGCTTCGGAACTGAAAGGTAGCACCGTAGCTGCCAGGAAACTTGCTAAGAATAATCCCCAGAGGCTGTAATCAAATAATCCTTCCATCAATTTTAAAAGTCAATAAGTTTGTGAGCTTATTTAAGATTAGTTTTAATGTTAAACTCCAGGGGCAAAATAATTGCCGCGCTGGTTCAAGATAAACATTGGTGGACATTTGGCAAATATACAATACCCTTACACCTGACAAGAAATATGAGAATAAATATTTGCATTTGTGGATGAAATCAGATCTTTTTCTTCAGGATTTATATTAAGTTTTAAAAACAAGGAGTCCTGCTTTACGGGAAGACGAAGTTCCGCTCAACGGAACCGGGAGAGTTACAACCACTTTAATATTCTCAGGATCTTCCTTAAATGATAAGGTATACGGGCACTTTCCCAAACTCTAAACTTTTACTGGTTAATGTGCCAAAACTTCGGGCCTGCAGGGATTAATTAAAATAAATTTGACATGTATAACAATTGTCTTGTAACTTTGATCAAGTCATTACTTGTATTTAGTTCTAATCTTTCAAAATATTTCTGAACTTAAATAACCCTGAATCAAACATAGAAGATGACATGAAAAAGCAAGAGAAAATACTTATAGTAACTAAGAGATTATTAAAATTTATAGCATTAACACTTCTCTTAACATCCATTATTTTTGGACTTACCTTTTTTGGTCTCATTGACAGATTTTTTGTCTCCTGGCTGGCTTTTCAATGCGGTATGATCGGAGGATTTGTTAGCATTCAGCAGAGATTATATAAGTTAGACTCTGAGGAACTGAATATTTTATCTGAATCCTGGACAGGTATTCTCTTAGTTCCAATTTATGGGGGAGTTTTTTCACTTATATTATATATTTTATTTTTATCTGCTTTACTGCAAGGATCTTTATTCCCTGAATTCTATATTCCTGAATTTAGTTCTCCGATAGTTACAGTTAATGATATACAAAAATTTCTTACGGAGTGTTATCCTAAAACGGGTCCTGATTTAGCTAAATTAATATTCTGGTCGTTTGTCGCAGGATTTTCGGAACGATATGTACCTGATCTTATTCAATCATTTATATCAAAAAAGGATCAACCTTCTGAAAATGAATAATAGAATTATGCAGGTAAAACTAATATTAATTATAATTCTTTCTGTTGAAATAACAATTAGTGCACAAATCAGCGAAAAAGAGGAACTAAAATTAGTTGAAAATGAAATCTTGGTTGACGCGATTAAAAATGAAAGTCATTTACCAGGAGTTAAAGCTGTTTTTCTATTATCAGGTTCAAGATCCGAAATTTGGGCTATGTTAAATGATTATAATAATTATGTAAAGATATATGGTGGCATTGATAGTCTTAAAGTCCTTGAAAGTAACAGCTGTGGAGCGATGGTCGAATTTTGGTCAGATGCAATTATAAAAAAAATACATTTTGTTCTTTTTCGTAAATATGATACTTTTGAATATAAACTATCATGGCATCGGGTTTCAGGTGATATGGAAATAATTGATGGATCCTGGGAAATATTTGATTCCCCTGTTCCAGAGAAAAAGATGCTGATTTATAAAACCTTCATAAAACAAAACAGTTCCATAGCTACCATTTTGATCAGAAAAGGAGCTATGATTAAAGCTAAATCTATGTGCAAAAGACTTCGTAACTGGTTAGAAATAAACAGGGAATTGTATAATTATTAAATATTATTTATAATAGGTATTAAATAATTCACTGATAATATTTTTAGAATTTTAAAAACTAAATTAGTTTTAATAATGAACGTCGAATCTGTATTTAAAATTTTGTTTCTATTAATATTCATTCCGTTTATCTTATTCTGGTTCAGAAAATTTTTAAAATCCGGAGTTAAAAGAGAGTCTTTTTACACTATTTATGAAGGATTTATATGGGCATTTTTATTTCGTTTTTTGCAAACTTCAAGTTTTATTAGTATTATAATCTACATTTTTGCCCCACAGGTACTCAATTGGTTTAAACTGTCAATACCTCTTTATATAAGATTTTCAGGGTTCCCGGTTGGATTGATTTCTTTATATTTTATGTTCTCGGCATTCCGATCAATTGGCAAAAATTATTTTGCCTCATTAAACATTAAAGAGGGACATAAACTGATTACCGACGGTATTTACTCGTGGGTAAGGCACCCACTTTATGTAATATTTTGCACAATCTGGATTTGTTTTTTTCTCTTATCATCCAATCTCTTGATTGGCATTACTGGCGTTTTGTCCTATATAGTTATTTTTATTAAAAGAGTACCCAAAGAAGAGCAATTATTAGAATCAGTATTTAATGATGAATACCGGGATTATACTCAAAACACAGGAAAAATTTTCCCACGAAAACAAAAGTTACTTAGCATTTTTAATTCTTATAAACCGCTGGACAATAAATAAATGCCGTAATTCCCAATTGATAATTATTCATTGAGGTGCTACCCGGAAGAAGATCACTGGTTGTATCTTTTCTTGAAAACTCGTATTATGGTTCAGGGCTCAGGATTCAGAGCTCAGTGAGAGTGTGCTCGCTCTCGCTCTGACACTCGGCTGGTTTAGTGCCCCGAACGGACAAAAGTTGCAACCATTATATCTCCTTTCTTGTGTACCCAACACCATTGCTTTTTTCCAATTAAACAAACAGGAATAATAAGGAATTCTACTCATATTGATTCAGACTCTTTGTTTAAGATAATCAGAGGGAGACATACCAAACAATTCCCGGAAGCATTTAGCAAAATAGGAAAGATTGTTGAATCCTACCTGGTAGGTCACTTCTGCAATGTTGCCAAAACCTTTATCAAGTAACTGAGCAGCTCGTTTCAGACGGATAGTACGTATAAATTCACTTGGTGACTGATCAGTTAAAGCCTTAAGCTTCCTGAACATTTGAACCCTGCTAAGTGCCATCTTATCTGTTAGTTTTGTTACATCGAAGTCAAAATTATTCAGATTATCCTCTATTATGGTTATTGTTTTGTTAAGGAATTTTTCATCAGCTGAGGTAATCGCAATATCTTTTGGTTGCAATTTTATATCCCTGCTAAATTGTTCCCTGAGCTTTTTGCGTTGCTCTATCAAGGTCTTTATCCTTACAACCAGTTCCTGAGTATTGAATGGTTTGGTGATATAATCGTCGGCACCTGTTTCAAATCCATTGATCCTGTTCTCCACTGAGGCTCTTGCAGTCAGCATAATGACAGGAATATGGCTCGTTCTCTGGTCGGTCTTGAGCTTTTCACACATTTCCAGTCCGCCCATCTCCGGCATTATCAGGTCTGTAATGATCAGGTCAGGTACCATTTCAATAGCCATATTAATACCATCTGTTCCATTCCCGGCCTCCCGAAAGAAGAACCTGTCACCGAGGTTTTCAATAATGTGAGCACGGATGTCAGAACTATCATCCACCACAAGAATCTGTGGCCTGTCTGAAACTTCCATGACATCTGTAAAGTGATCCTCATATTCGGCGTCATAATATGGCAGGACAGCATGTATTGTAACAAAGGATTCATTGATGTCGTTCAATTCCCTGAGGATGTATTCCCCTTTTTGAAGATGCTCAAAACCGATAGGAATATTAACGGTAAATTCACATCCTTTACCCAATTTTGAATTTAAGAAGATTTCTCCATGCTGAAGCTGAACAAGCTCCTTAGTTAGGGATAAGCCAATTCCGGTACCACTCAGATCCTTCCTGACAGTTCCCTCCAACTGATAAAACCGGTCAAATATCTTCTCAGCCATTTCAACCGGAATGCCGGGACCAGAATCCTTCACGGAAATTTCAATAACTTCCGGATACCGGTCCTTAATTAATTTAACGGAACAATATATAGTACCTCCGTAAGGTGTGAATTTAAAGGCGTTTGACAAAAGGTTAAAGGTGGTTTTTTCAATTTTATCCTGGTCATAAAAAGTCTGGAATTCACCCGCGGGAATCCGGAATTTGAACCGTATGTTGTTCCTTTTGGCAAGAGGGGTGAAGCTATTAAAAATGATCCTTAGAAACCGGTATAGATCCGACTCGATGAGTTCAAGTTTCATGCTTTTAGAATCAATCTTTGAAATGTCAAGAAGCTGGTTGATCAGGGCCAGCAGTCGTGAAGCACTCCGGTGCATCCTTTCCATTGTGATTCTGTTTTTTTCTGAGATCTCCTTTTTAGTGAGCATATCCTCCAGGGGACTTAAAATAAGAGTTAGAGGAGTACGAAATTCATGGGATATATTTGTAAAGAACCGGGTTTTCATCTGATCCATCTCCATTATCTGGACGTTTTTCTTTTCCAGTTCACAGGTACGTTCAATCACTTTTTGTTCAAGTGTCTGGTTTGCTTCTTTAAGGTCATCGATCAATTTCCTGTTCTGCTTCCTGAGATTATAAGTTTCAAGACCCCTGTCAATATTTATTTTCAGCTCCTGCTTATCCCAGGGTTTTGTAATATATCGGTATACTCTTCCTGTATTAATAGCCTGGATGATGGCTTCAATATCACTAAAACCGGTTAATATCATCCGGATACAATCAGGATAATCAGGAATGATTTTTTCCAGGAATTGGATTCCGGTCATCCCGGGCATCCGCTGGTCGGTAATTACCAGCTGTATTTTATGCTTTTTCATCACTTCAATCCCCTCCTCGCCGGAAGATGCAAGGTGGACATTATAATCCCTCCGGAATGCAGAATTAAAGACAATAAGATTATCTTCTTCGTCATCTACAAAGAGAATCGGATGTTTGGCTTTGGTTCTATCCATTATTTTAACATTTATGATGGTAATGAATGGAATTTTTTAAAACATAAATTGACTGTCGGTTATCAGGAATAAAAACAATAACTACTTAAATAGATTATTTCCCTCATCCCTGCCTTCCCCCTTTATTTCATAGTCTGATTTACCGGGATAGAAATAATAAATTCTGTGCCCTTTCCATATTCACTGTTTATAATTATGCTTCCTTTGTGCTTCTCAATTATGCCATGACTTATTGTAAGTCCTAGTCCGGTTCCCTTCCCGACCTCTTTTGTGGTAAAGAAAGGATCAAAAATCTTATCTTTGATGTTTCCCGGAATTCCATGTCCGGTATCTTTTACAGTGACTTGTAAGAATTCTCCTGAATTTGAGGTGCTTATCGTTATAATGCCTTTGTCATCAATAGCTTCAATAGCATTGGAAAGAATATTCATAAACACCTGGTTGATCTGGCCGGGGAAACACTCAATGAGCGAGATTTTCCCGTAATTTTTGACTATTTCAATCCTGTTCCTGTATTTATTATGTAAAAGGATAAGTGTAGAATCCAATCCCTCATGTATATCAGCCATTTTAAGGATATCTTCATCGAGCCGGGAAAATGTGCGAAGGCCTCTGATAATTTCAGTTGTCCGGTCTGTCCCGTTTTTAATGCTCTCAATCAGCTTATTGATCTCTCTTATTGCCTCCTTATATTCAACTTTTTCCTTTTTTTCTTCAATTTCTTTAAGCTTCTCCGAAACATTCTTTTCAGTGATTTTGTGATAAATTTCCAGTACCTGTCTGATTTCTTCAAGATTTGTGGATAGCGCCTCAACCCCGGCGCTTATAAAATTTACCGGATTATTGATCTCATGGGCGATGCCTGAGACAAGCTGACCCAGGGAAGCCATTTTTTCTGATTGCACAAGCTGGCTCTGAGTCATTTTGAGGTTCTCCACAGTTTTTTGAAGTATCTCTTTTTGTTGCTCCAATTCTTTGTTTATCTCTTCGATCTCCTGTTTTTGTATTATTACCTGTGCAGTGCGTTCCTGTACTTTCATATCAAGATATTTTTTTGCTTCAAGGTTCTGTAGCAGCGCACTCATCTGTTGGGTAAATACCATGAAAGAGGGTTTTAATTCCTCATCTATTTCATCATAGTAGACTTTTTTCTCTGAAGAAACACCTCCCAGAAGCATCCCGTGAAAATTTCTGTCTTCATCATAAAAAGGTGAAATAATAATATTGGCTAATCCCAATATCCCAAATGGTTCAGAGGCCGGCTCAACCGGTTCAGTGATTATATTTTCTGTTTTAATAAATCCTTTGGACGATATCCAGTCACTGTCCAATCGCCATTCTTCATCAGAGACATAGCCGGTACCGTAAAATGCTTTGACCTCCATCGTATTCCTGGTCTTATCATAAATATAAAATGCACTGCATTCTACCTCGAAGGTCTCTATAACAGATTCTATTGTGATATCAGCAAATTCTTCGAGACTCTTTGCCAGGATTACCTTTTGACTATATCTTTGAATTGACTTAAACCGGGACAGGTCCCGGTCAAGTTTACTTCTTGTATCTATTAAATCCTGCTCTACTTTCAGGAAGCGGATAATCTGTGTCTGGAAATCATCACACTTTGATTTCAATTCGTCGTAGGATGGTTTGTTTTTCATGTTTTTAAAACCTTCGGGTGCATGTATTTATTTGTTTGAAGTCCGGAGGTTTTACTTCCGACTTCTGACTTCTGATTTCCGTCTTCCGGCTTCCGACTTCTGTCCCTTCATTTATAATAATTATTTTCTGAAACCAGAGCCCATATGAATTACGTTACCTGTACATCACAAACAATGATGATGTTATCTGGTGCAGACAGGCTTCCCCGTTCAACATACCTATTTCACCTGCTCCGTATATTCCCAGCCAGGGGATGCTTCCTTCTGTAAAAAAGGGAGCCTGTAACTGGTTTATAATATCATCCTTAAATACCTGGTTAAAACTTAACCTCCCACGCAGAGCACAATCAGAATGAAATACAGCGATAGGCTTTTTACCACTAAGAGCAATCAATATTTTACTAACCATCATGTCAACACCTTCAAACATCTTCTTCTCATCCCTTTTTGTCAGCCAAAATTTAGTGCCTTCAGGACATGTCACTGATGACATAAAGCTGCTATCATCATTTGTTACTATCGTTACAAAGAGGATGTGCTTACTGCCGTATTCTTCATGCGAATTTTCAGGCAATTCCCTGGCTAAACCTGCAATAGAATTGACTTCAGCTGCAGTTGAAGTGTCAGGGATCCCTAATGTTTCTGTAATAACTTTCCAGGCAGATTTACCATTAAGTTCATAGATCCTTCCGGGAACAGACCGTGTCACTTCAAAGGTCAAACCTTCAATAACATTATATCCATGATTCGCCCTGCTGACATATTTAATGGTTGGATCGGCAAATCCTATCATAACGACCCCTCTCTCAATAACCTGGTCATCAAAAAATCCATAGCAGTTTAAACCTTTCGAATTATCAATTGAGACACCTCCGAAAATCGCAATATCCGGGCCAAACACAGATTTTATGCCGTCGATACCCTTGTCTATCGGAAAAAGGAACGCAGGGGGAAGAAACTGTATAATGTTTATACCCGGATTCTTCTCCCTCAGCTCCTTAGCCATTTTCGCACATAAAGCAAACGGATCGGAATCCGCTTTGCTGCTTCTGGCAGTTAAAGCAAATTCAGTGTCAGATCCCTTTACAGCCATTATCGCCAGCGCTTTCAAAGACTCATCCGGTCCATTTTTTCCGATTATGCCGGCTCCTGTACAACCTGCAATATGGGCTTTCGGCGAAAGTTTGTTAGCTTCAGTTAAAAGGTCATTAAAGTTGTGCCCCATCGCTGTATGGATTATGATGAGATCGCAATTAAGGTCAGGTTCTCCCTGCAGGGCGTTTTCGAGACACTCAGCGATTGCTCTTTTAGAGATCACGTTTCTTGTACTTGCTGAAAAGAATTTTAACATTTAAGTATATTTTCGTTCTCGTAATTATATCTTATAAAAACCATTCCCGGTAACCCTTCATCCTGCATCCTGCGCCCTCCAACATGCACCCTGGAACCTGCCCTGCCACCTATAACAAACTTCGCCACACCTCTTTCAACAATTTTTAATGTGAACGCAATGCACACCCCTGCCATCCATCCCGGGCTGGAAGCATGCACTGTCGGATATACAATCGGACTTCTTCAGGTTCCCCGATTTCCATTTCTTTATAAGATCAGGTTCACGCACCAGTGGACGGCATAGGGATATGTAATCTGCTGTACCCGATTTTATCAGTTCATCTGCAGTTTCAAAGCTCCTTATACCACCAACCAGCATAACAGGTATCTTAACTTTTTCTTTAAGTCGTTTTGCAGCTTCTGCGTAATAAACATCTTTCCTCGAAACAGGTGAAAATGAACCGTCCATGTTCCCTGTAAGAAGTGCACCTATTGTACCTCCGCTTATCTCAATAGCATCAACGCCGGCTATTTCAAGCATTACTGATACCCAGATCATCTCATTAGTGTTAAAACCACCCGGAAGAAAATCATCAGAATTGATTTTGACAAGAACAGCGAAATTATCACCGACAGCTTCCCTGGTGCTTCTTGCTACCTCAAGTACAATCCTTGCCCGGTTTTCCATGCTGCCACCATATTCATCTGTTCTTTTATTGAAAAACGGGGAGAGGAACTGGCTCAGAAGCCAGCCGTGAGCGGCATGGATCTGAGCTCCGTCAAATCCTGCCTCTTTTGCCCTGGTAGCAGCATCGCGGAAGGCATATATCACTTCTGTAATCTCTGCCTTTGACATTTCTTTTCCAATCTTACCTTCCGGAGTATCCATTGAAGAGGGTCCCAGCGGTGTACTTCCGGTTAAAAAGGGAGCAGAAAATAATCCTCCGTGTACAAGCTGGATCACAACAGGTGAACCGGCTCTGTGCACAAAGTCTGTCATTCGTTTAAGGCCGGGTAAAATGCTATTGTCATAAGCGCCCATCTGGCCGGGAGCACAAATGGCATTCCCTGACACATATGTCATTTCGCTTATTATCAGTCCGGTTTCACTACGGGCAGCCGGCAACATAGAACTGATAAGCGAAGAGGAACAGGATCCTTCAAAGTCTGATCTCCCCTGCCATGTGGCAGACCAGATAAAACGGCTTTTCAGATTTATATTCCTTATTGTTGTTTTATCGAACAATTTCGATCTTTTTACAACTTCCGGTTGAAGTTTTACATTCTCTTTTTTAAATACCGGTTTGCGTTTTACAATAACATATAAGGAAGTTGTATAAGTTTGTACGCGGTTTTTTCCTGCTAATGGAGTGTACTCAGCTCCACCATACATCCCGAACCATGGTATATCTTCCCCCTTGCATATCGGATATTGCAACTTACTGATTATTTCTTCCTTTATGATCCTGTTAAAGAGCAATTTACCCCTTGCAGCACAGTCTGCATGGAAGACGGCTACAGGTTTTCTCCCTTCAATGCGATCAAGAATCTGAACCATCAATCGTTCAACTCCATCAAGGATCTGGTTTTCATTCCGCCGTGTCAGCCATAGTTCTCCCTTTTCAGGGAGGGCAAGCATCCCACTTATACTCATATCCGGTCTGGGCAATGCTCCATATACCAGATATCTGCTGCCATATTCTTCATGAAGTTCTGACGGCAGCTCTATTGCCAGCGGGGCAAATACAAGTACATCAGCAGCTGATGATGTTTCAGGTAATCCAAGTCTTTCGGTCCATCTTTTCCATGCCGGTTTTCCATCAAGTTCAAATATGATATCTTTCTCTGCCCGGGTAATAATAAAAGGATCGCCTACAACTTCAAATCCATGGTTTCCCTGGCTTATTACTTCCAATGACGGATCAGCAAATCCGTACATTACAGCTCCCTGTTCATATATCTGCTCCCCGATAAATTGGAAAGTGCTTATCATCTTCATATTATCTGTAGATGCCCCCCCAATTACCGGAATGTCGGGGCCAAAAACGGATTCAATGCCATCTATTATTTTATCTAACGGATGAAGTGTGAAAGTAGGGTGTAAAAAGATCATATTGATCTCAGGACACTTGCTTTTCAGATCATTGGCCATATGACGACCCAATTCGTATGAGTCAGTCCTTGTTGCAGAACTTTTACCCGTAACAGCAAATTCATTTTTATTTCCTTTCACAGCCATGATTGCAAGGGCCTTCAATGATTCACATGGCCCTTCTTTCCCGATAACCCCGGCGCAGGTGCAACCTGCAACCTGTGCGCCGGAAGAAAGTCTGTGAGCTTCACTTAACAAATCTTTGAAGTTATGTCCCATGGCCGTATAGATGATCAGAAGATCACAATCAAGGTTGTTTTCACCTGCAAGTGCATTTTCAAGGCACTCGTCTATGGCTCTCTTTGAGTCAACTACACTTGTACTGGCAGAAAAAAATTGTAACATGGTTTATTAATATTTGGGTGAAATGTGAAAATTCATATTCAGTGCAGATGTATGGCAAACCAGATGCTAAATATTTGATAACCTTTTTTAATAATTTAATTACCCTATTTTTATTCAGATAAGTGAGTTTTACATTTTATTAATTAATATCTACAGTATCAATTTATAAATTTCTGATGAATAAATCAACTTCTCAGATTATTGGTTTAAATATTACGAATGACAAAATTGTCATGGCTCATTATTGATAAAATTATGCATATAAATCATAAACCTCTAACAGAAATATTGCAGGGATTAACACAAATGTTACATTATAAGAGACTGAGGAACATATAAGGCTGATTCTTAAAAGGTATATTCTTTTCTGATATTAGTCTCTTTCCGAAACTCACCCTCCAATGTTAAAGGTATAGCTGTACTTCAACAGGATTGTACAAATACTTGTAAGAGGCAGAACCGGGATTTCACGATTCCTGTATGCATTAAGTCCTTCATCATACACAATGTAAAAATCATTGCCTTCACGCGGATTGTATCTGAACCTTATGTTGGTGATGATTTTATTATTAGCACTATTGTATTGGACTAATGAAACCAGGGAAAGCTTGGTATTTAAAAATGCCGATACTTTTAACCACCCTATATGACCTATAAACTTCTGGTTACGATCAGGAAACTCTACTGCGTTTAACTGGTACCTACCAATTAATTGTAAATGTTTAGATATATCAGCACGAGGGATTAAGGTTATAGTAAAACGCCTGCCGTCATAAAAAGAACCGGCATCAATAATTGTTGTAACTTTATATAGACTCGCTCGACGTGTTTTAAAGCTGCTTTTAATACCATAGAAGGTATACCTGCCTGTTGGAACATCGGCATCATCAGAAAATGAAAATGAATTTGTAACATCTTCTATATATTGGTTGAATGAAATATAACCCTCTGAACCTTTCTTTGTTAAGAATTTCCATCCGGGACCTATCTCAGAAGATTCAATCTTACCATCCATATTACGTATGAATGTAATTCCATTAATGTAAACCTGATGGTTTTGCAGTCGAGATTCTTTACCTGGAACCCATCCATATTGAATCATGTCACCAAAACGAGAATAATTATCACGACGTTCATATCCAATACCCGGATTAAAATCATCACCAGATCTTGAGTAACTAAGGTTATAACCAAGACCTTTATTACCTCGCCGATTCCAGTTTACATATATCTTGGAAGGCTCTAAAGCTAGAAGCTGGTTTTTCTTATCATTTTCAAAGCTCTGCGCCAATTTTACAGTCAGATAATCATATCTAAATAAACGAAAGATCCCGTCAATTCCATAAGCAGTATTCCAGCTATTCTTGTTCCCTATTCTGGACGTAACCATGCCTCCAATATAAGAATACGAATTAATGACCTGCTTTCTCAGCCGCAGCACATTAAAATTTTCTGAAAGCAGATCCTCAAACTTCTCAGTCTGCATATTGAGAAATCCTATATCCCATGGGCCAGCTCTGCCAACTACCCTCGCACCACCATAGATTCGTACCTTTTCTCCTTCATGAATTCCAATACGTCTACTATTAAAAAGACGATTATCATCTTCAAATAAAAAATCAAAGTTGCCTTGACGCTCCTGGAAAAAAAGTCTTTTCTCGGGAAAAAATAATGAATAACGTGTAAGATTTATCTGTTGGTCATCGGCCTCTACCTGTGCAAAATCAGTATTTAGGGTAACGTCCAATGTAAGATTGTTAGTAAGCCCATACTTAATATCCAATCCAACTTCATGAGCAAACTCGTTATTCTTTTCGTATGCTGTTTCAGTATCATTGAGTTCATTGGATTGTCCCAAACCTCCAAGTAAATAGGGTGTGATGTAGAGAGGATTGTGACTTTTTATACCTTCAAAAAGAACCTTTTGTGTTTGTGAAGGCTTGAAAGCTCCCCAAAAACCAAACTTTTCCGGGATTAAAGGAAAAGTGGTTAATTCATTTTTGCGTGCAATAAATCTATAAGCCGTAAGGCCCATTATGGTTTGTCCATCTCTATCTTCAAATCTAATACTTGAAAAAGGTATGCGCATCTCTGCAAACCATCCTTCATCATTACATACAGTTGCCACATCCCAGAAGGTATTCCAGCTTGCATTTGCATTCACGGTTGGTGCACCAACAGCATCATTTAATATATTCACATCTGTTCGTGTTCCAGTTGGTGTTGTAAAAAACACAACTGCATTTTCATTATCTTTGAATGTGTCCAGGATAATGACCATTGCATCTGTTGTATAATTCCAAAAATCGCGTAAAAAAGAAGGTGCTTGTATTTTAGAAGGTACGCTGTCATAGGATCGTCCGGCTGCATAAAGATAATCATCGTCATAGCCCAATAAAATTTCTGTACGCTCCGATGGTTCACTTCCAAAATTTGGTTGCTTCATACGCAGTGGAAATGACTTAATATCCTCCCAGGCAGTTTCATTACTTAAACCATCAAGTTCGACTGGCGATTTAATGCGCTGGATTTTGATAGGTTCATTAAGTGTAGATTCAAGATCCTGGGTAGAACTTGTTTGTGGCAGGATTGTGGTAACAATACTTATAACAAAAGATTTGACAAGTGTTGAATAAAGCCTCATAATCAATCATTTATTTGGTTTGATGATTAAATATGCGCATCGGAAAAAACAGTGAACCTGACCATAGCAGGCAGGATAATATTTGATCATCGGTCGGCTTAATGCAAAGTCAGACGATTCGGTTATTTCCAGCCCTGATCTGCTCCTGATTTCATTCACCCATCGGAGGGATGACGCCTATTTGCTGCATCATGCCGAGATTATCCATACTTGACCATAACTCCGCGATCTTTCCGTCAGCAATCCGGAACACCTCAATACCCTTGACCGTGATTCGCTTTCCCGTGGCAGGAATCCCCATTAACTCGCCATTGTGTGTGCAGGTTGCGGTCCATACCTTCGTCACCTTGTCTCCTTCGGCGACAAGGAGGTCGGTCGTGATGTTCAAATCAGGGAAGGCGGTGAAGTAAGCCTGGCTAAGTCCTTCAGTCTGCTCGAAATTCAGGTCCTCATTAGCTGTGTGCTCGATGAAGTCGGAGGCGTAATACTTTTCGAAAGCAGCTGTGTTCTGCTTGTTCCAGAAATCCTCCGTGTAGGCATTTATGAAATTCTTGTTCTTTTCTTCTGTAGCCTTGAGTTCATCTGCATTTCTCTTTTTTTGACTCTCACATCCGGCAAGAACTAACAATAATACCGGTATGATCAGTACAGAAATTAAAACTAGTTTTCTCATAATGATTTAAGATTTAATTAATAAAAAAGTTAATTCAAAATGATGAGATATTTATGAAATGGCATATAAAATGTTTGTTTATTAATAAACTGTCATGAGTCATTATAGTATAAAATTATGCATGTAAATCATTAATCTCTAACAGTAATATTTCAAGGATTAACACAAATGTTACATCAAGGAGTATGACTTTTCAGGCGTATCCGTATAGTGAGCGGTCCGCCGGTGCGCAGTTTACTATTACCCAGGATTTGTTTACTATAAACAGTCCGCCGCTATGCGGCTAAAAATCTGAAGAGGTACTGAAATTGAGCGCTGTAGGCGCGGTCTGTTTAGAGCAAGCATTATTAGCAATCGATTAATTGTATTTAAATATTTACAATCTCCCCTATCTGAATTATTACCTCTTTTGTATAGTTAGGCATATCATCTGTAAGTGTTTTACCATGTTCAGCCATTCCATTCTGGAATTGCTCCAGGGTTTTAAATGTCAGATAGGCAATGGCGAAATATGGAGCCGGACCTTCCAAACCTGAAATTCCGGCATCAAATTCAATCTTTTCCATACCATAGGGTTTAAGCAATTTTTTTACCAGCGGAATATGGTTCTTCTTATAATAGTCCATTTTGAACCAATTGTCGCCTGACTGCGGATAAAGAACAACTACACGGGTCATAATTTTAAATTTTTAATTGATTACTATTGATTAATTATATGTAGAAATAAATTGATAGATTATGTTTGTCCTGATAATCAATTAATTGATAATATTGCGACTATAAAAAGCCAATGCTAAATTTATCGTTATTATGAAATTTTTTAACAAAGTTCGGGAATGCAGATACAGAAATCTAACTCAGATGTTACATAAAATAACAGTTTTGTTACATTCCAATATTTAACTTACAAAACATAGTACGAATCACTTAGTTTAATACACCGGTGGCCAAATCGCTCCGGCTTATTATGGTCTGGGCCACTGGTTTTATCAACCAAATAGCTTCATTCTTTTAAGTTTCAGCAAAATTTGTGTTTTGAAATAGTTCTGGTTTGAGGGTTACTTATTTAATTCTCCTTCCCGTTCCGTTAAGACGGATGAGAGGGAAGTAGTTAATTACCGATGCTTGCATCGGAATTTTGGATCCGGGGCTTGCCCTGGAGATAAATACAAAAGCAATCTTCCGAATCTCACCCTCCTATGACAAACGTATAGCTATATTTAAGCATAATTGTACGAATGCCCGAGCGAGGCAGTTCAGGAATTTCACGACCCCTGTATGTATTAAGTCCTTCATCATACACAATGTAGAGATCATGGCCTTCTTGCGGATTGTACCTGAACCTTATATTCGTAATGATTTTATCAATAGCACTATTGTATTGCGCTAATGAAACCAGCGAAAGCTTGTTATTCAAAAATGCCGATATTTTCAATCGCCCTATATGCCCTGTAAATTGCTGATTTCTATCGGGGAATTCAACCCGGTTTATCTGATACATCCCTTCTAATTGCAGATGCGCAGATATATTAGCCACAGGTGTAAAACTAACAGAAATCCGCCGACCATCATAAAAAGAGCCGGCATCAATTATTGTTCCTATCGTATAAGGATTTCCTTTAAATAGGTTGTATTTAAGACCAATACCATAAAACGTATATTTCCCTATCGGAATATCAGCATCATCTGAAATTGAAAATAATTCTGTGACATCTTCTTTGAATTGCTTAATAGCGATTGAACCGTCTGAGTTTGCCTTAGTAATGAATTGCCATCCAATACCTATTTGAGAAGATTCAACTTCCCAATTATTATTACGCAAAAATGTAAATCCCTCAAGAAAAACCTGGTGGTTTTGCAGTCTGGACTTTTCACCTGGAAACCATTTATATTGAACCCTGTCACCAAAACGAGTATAATTATCCAACCGTTCATATCCAATACCCGGATTGAAATCATTGCCAGATCTTGAGTAACTAAGATTGTAACCCAGACCTTTATTGCTTCGACGATTCCAGTTTAAGTATATCTTAGAGGGTTCAAACGAAGCAATTTGGTTTTTCACACTATCTTCAAAACTCTGCGCCCATTTTATGGTTAAATATTCATCTCCAAATAGCCGGAAGATACCATCAATTCCATAAGCAGTATTCCAGCTGTCCTTGTTACCTATTCTGGAAGTGATCATACCTCCAATATAAGAATATGGATTAATGATCTGCCTGCGTAACCGTACTACATTGAAATTTTCTGATGGCAGATCCTCAAACTTTTCAGTCTGCATGTTGAGAAATCCTATATCCCATGGACCGGCTCTGCCAACTACCCTCGCACCACCATAGATGCGTATACGGTTTCCTTCGTGTAATCCGATACGCCGGCTGTAAAAGAGGCGATCATCATCTTCAAATCTGAATTCAAAGTTCCCCTGACGCTCCTGGAAAAAAAGTCTTTTTTCGGGGAAAAATAATGAATAGCGCGTAAGATTTATCATTTGGTCATCTGCCTCAACCTGCGCAAAATCAGTATTTAAGGTGACATCCAGTGTAAGGTTGTTAGTAAGCCCATACTTAACATCCAATCCCGCCTCTCGCGCAAATTTGTCAGTCCTTTCATATGCTGTTTCATTATCATTGAGCTTATTGGATTGTCCCAAACCACCTAATAAATAAGGAGTAATGTAGACCGGGTTGTGGCTTTTAATACCCTCAAAAATAATTTCCTGTCCCTGTGAGGGCGCATAAAAATGTTTCTTTTCGGGGATAAAAGGGAAACAACTTAGTTCAGATTTTCGGGAGATTAATCGATAAGCTGTGAAACCCATTACAGTTTGGCCATCTTTTTCTTCAAATCGAAGACTTGAAAAAGGAATTCGCATCTCTGCGAACCACCCCTCATCATTACACTTAGTTGCCACATCCCAGAAGGTATTCCAGTATAAGTTTGACCATCTATCTGTTTCACCTTCCCCATCATTTTTTACACTCAAATCTGTGCGTGTTCCTAACGGGGTAGTAACAAACAGAACAGCATTTTCATTGTCATTGAATGTATCGAATATGACGCCCAAATGATCTGTTGCCCAATTCCATCCGCCATCGCGTTTAAAAGATGTTGATTGTATTCTTGAAGGTTCACTGTCATATAATCGTCCGGCAACGTACAGGTAATCGTCATCATAGCACAATAATACTTCTATGCGCTCTGACGGTTCATTACCAAAATTCGGCTGCCTCATAAGCATTGAGAATGATTCTATTCCTTCCCACGCAAGTTCTTTGCTTAAACCGTCTAGTTCGACCGGCGATTGGATGCGCTGGATTCTTATAGGTTCACAAAGTCTGGATTCAAGATACTGAGCGGAACTGTTTTGTGGCAGGATTGTCGTAACAATACCTATTACAAAAGATTTTACAATTATTGAATAAAGGCTCATAATCAATCATTTATTTGGTTTGATGATTAAACCTGATTATTGGAAAAAACAGTGAATCTGACTATCGCCTGCCGGATAATATTCGCTCTTCGTTCGGCTGAATGTAAAGACAGGCGATTCGGTTGTAACTTGCCCTGATCTGCTCCTAATCTCATTCACCCATAGGAGGAATGACGCCGATTTGCTGCATCATGCCGAGATTATCCATGCTTGCCCATAACTCCGCGATCTTTCCGTCAGCAATTCGGAACACCTCAATCCCCTTGACCGTGATTCGTTTTCCCGTGGCCGGAATCCCCATTAACTCGCCATTGTGTGTGCAGGTCGCGGTCCATACCTTCGTAACCTTATCTCCTTCGGCGACAAGCAGGTCGGTCGTGATGTGCAAGTCAGGGAAGGCTGTGAAGTAAGCCTGACAGCCTCCTTTTGTCTGCTCGAAATCCTGGTCTGCACCACCAGAGTGGTTGATGAATCCGGCAGCGTAATACTTTTCAAAAGCAGCGATATTCTGCTTGTTCCAGAAATCCTTAGTATAGGCACTTATGAAATCCTTGTTCTTCTCTTCTGCAGTTAATTCTTGCTTTTCCATAATTATAAAGGTTTAATTAATAATATAACATACATTCATATAATTAGATATATAGAATATGTCATATGAAGTGTTTGTTTATGTAATAAATTGCCATGAATAATTATTTTATAAAATTAGGCAGGTAAATAAAAACTAGCTAACAAAAACATTTCAAGTATTAATACAAATGTTACATTATTAGAAAAACTTATGATCTGTGATATAGGTATTGCAAAAAGTCTCGGATCGTCGAATAATGGGGGACTTATTATATAATCACGGATTATACGATATGTAAAAGCGCATAAATTCACCGCATTTAGCCGGTCAGGTGATATAAATGACTTTTATGAATACGGCATTGATTTAGCCCTGCCAATGAATCGTTAGCATAATCCGGATTAATGGAGGTAAAAGCATTGGCTATTCCCCTTTTCAATATTTACTGTCAGAAAGAAGTCCCATGCTGGGGAACCACCCGGAATATTAAAGGAAGTCAGATGGTACCAAAAAAAGAAGATCCTTTATTGCATCTTTTCCGAGAAATTCGTTGTATTGCTAAGGGCTCAGGGCTCAGGATTCAGAGCTCAGTGTGAGTGTGCTCGCTCTCGCTCTGACACTCACGTTGTTTTAGTGCCCCGAATGGGCAAAAGTTGCAGCCGGTTAAGTGATCTTTAAACTTTAAAATCTTTAATTAAATCTATATTAATCGAATTAAGAGGTCAATAAACCAACTACATCATGAAGACTTCAAAATGAAATTTTTAAAGCTGGAAATCTGTGATTACCTCTTTTCAAAACAAATCATATTTATTGTGTTCGCCCCATAACCCAAAATTTTTTGCTTTCCTTAAACTATTTCCCATTCTTCTATTTCCCCATCAATTATTTTAAAAACAGGATGGGGCTCAATATTAGTTTCTTTTAATAATCTGAGATATCTCTCGATATCGCGAGTTATCAATTTTTTTAACAGGTGCTGTGTCTCATATTCTATTTGCCTCCGGGTAACAGTAAGAGTTAACGGTCTGTGATAAATATTGAATCTGTCTTTTTTAAAATGATATCCGCGTGTTAGTGATTCCTGATAAACTGCTGCCAGATATTGATTAATACACTGGAGTGGATTGTCTGAGTTTTTAAAACGTATTAATTGCGGATGGTTTTTATACCCTTTGGTTTTTTCCTCCAAAACATTTTTTGCCAGCAGGGTTTCTCTCCAAAGTGCAACCAAACCTTTTGTATCTAGATATTTAGGATGTATTGACCAGATCCTCATGCTGGAAATATATTTTCAAGTGCTTTTGTACGGCAATCAAATATTTCAGTTTATTTAATTTTAATTAATCCATTTAACTATGTGAAAGCCAGAAAAACTAACTATTGCAGATAAAACCGCTCCCCAGAAAATATCAATAAAAACGATCGGCAATGGCCAGCCTTTAAGTGTGGCTAAATTTGTTAAATCGTAGGTGGCGTATGTACATATTCCAAATAAAGCACCCATCAAAATTGCATTTAAGACAGAACCTTTGTTAACTGCCGGATAAATAGCAAAAATCGAAATCCCCACAACATAAATGAGGTAGAAGATGATGGCTGCGGTCCAGTTGACCCTGTCAGTTAAAAAACCACCCAGGTATTTTTGATACAGGTTTTTAGCGACAATGCCGAGCCAAAATAAATCTACAATCAAAAAAACGATGAAAGTAAGGAGGTAACTGATAATTGTACTTTTTATATTCATTCTGATTATTTGTTAAACTAGTTTATCGATTCCATCTGAGATTTGAACTGGTCGCTGAACGAACATACCTCTTTTGTGCATCCGGGGATACCGTCTTCCGGATAAAAGTAAATCAGAGGTATATGAAAAGGCCAACCGAAGCATAATTGAACAGAGCAAAATTGTAAACCACTTTGTTATCAGCGCCACCTTCAAGTATACGGTATCCGGCCTTTAATCCAAAGCGGTCAGAAACTCTGTAAGTTGCTGCAATCAGAACATCTTCTGCTCTGCCCTGTGGTGCGGCAAGGGCATCGCCTTCTAACAGGATGCCAAATTTTTCATACGGCTTCCATAACATCCTGAAATTAATAATTGGTACAAATCCCACATTTGCCTTCTCACTTTCTAATCCTGCAGAAGCCAGTGATATCTTGGCGTCTCTGATTTTTGCAGTAAGACCGAGTCCGAATTCAAACTTCGGTTTAAGTACAATTTCGTAGCGATAAGTTAATCTGTATGAATTAAATTTGTAGGTGCCTTTCAGGTCAGTATTTGCAGGAATAGTTACACCTTCGAAAAATATGTCATACGGCACATTCCCATTTGAGACAGTCTCAAGGGGAGCATATAATAATGATAAAGTATGACGGGATTTTATTGTATAATTGGCTCTTATCCGGAAAAAGAACTCTGTTTTTGAAATTAAATCATTTTTCAATGAAAAGAGGGTACCCTGATCTCCGGGGATACGGACATTATTGTAACCTGTTCCGACAGCCCCCGTTTCAAGGTCGAAAGAAGCCTGGCCATTCAGGGATAAAACATTAAATGACAGGATAAATACAATAAATGTCGTCGATAGTAAGATTCTATTTTTCATATTTTCATATTAGTATTTTACTAATTAAATTCTCCGGTCCAATTGTACGGTGGTAATTATATTTGCTATTTTTCTTTCCAGTCAACTGCCGCAATAATTTCATTTTATTTCAATATTCCTGATCATCCCCCTGAAGATAAATCCATAAAAAGGCAGAACGCTATACCAGTAAAACCTGTCTGGCTTTGCTTTGTTGTATGCAATGTCTAAAGTTGATGGCAGATGTCTCCTCCATTTTTTCAAAATCACCTGTTGCTGTTGACATAGAGTGAATAAGATAATAGACCGCATCAATGTCCAGAGGAACATCCTGAAGTGTCTCTGGTTTTAAAAAATCAACTTCAGGTACTGATAAAGAAGTCGATCGGTACTTACCTGCATTAAACCAGACTCTGTCACGGACACAACAAATTACCTCATGGCCTTTGTTTAGTAAAACAGGTATTAATCTCTGAGCAATATAACCTGTTGCCCCTGTAAGTAATATTTGCATTTAATATTTATTAAAAATATAACAATATTTAAGGAGGAAAGGTTCATTAAGTACAATAGCCTGAGCTATTGATCACATTTGGAGGATGAGAATGAGATTATATCCCGGATTTCTTAAATTCAGGTCCAGTCAAAATTTGAATATCTGTTTGGGATTATTTTCTTAAATAATTGAACAGGTTTTGATATGTAAAAAAGAGGAGATGGTAGACCTCCTATAATATTACAGGAACGGACGAAAGTTGCAGCTGGCTGATAGTCCTTTGTTGTTTACAATTGGAAAATTTATCTTTACATTATGACTTATTACATAATTTTAGCCCTTTGCGTTGTAGTAGTACTCTCTTATATTTTCGATATTACCAGTAAATATTCAAAAATTCCGGGAGTAATCTTACTTATAGGTTTAGGAACAGGTATCCAGATTTTGGTGAATGCCATTGGATTTAAAATGCCTAACCTGAAGCCGATTCTCCCAGTCATTGGAACTTTAGGACTTATCCTGATTGTATTGGAAGCCAGCCTTGATATCAGAATTGAAAAAAATAAAATCAGGTTAATTACGAGGTCAATATCATCCGCTATAATTCTTTTTGTAATTTTTGTTGCAATATTAACATTAGTGATGGTTAATTACCTGGGATACAACGTTATAGATTCTATCATAAACGCTATACCATTGGGCATCATCAGCAGTGCAGTTGCTATCTCTTCGTCTCGCAGCCTTGGCCCGGAACATCAGGAATTCATTGTTTATGAAAGCTCCTTTTCTGACATTGTGGGAATTCTTGTTTTTGACTTTATTATCCTGCAACAGGCCTCTCAGGGTCCTGGACTATTCAGCTTTGTATTTAACGGAATAATCACAGTAATAATAGCTATAGCACTCACTTCATTTCTCGCCTTACTTCTTCATAAGATAAGTTATCATGTTAACTATGTTATTATTATGACCGCCGTCGTAATGGCTTATGTCCTGGCTAAACTGGTTCATCTCCCGGCACTTTTCCTTGTTCTTGTATTTGGTCTGGCTTTGTCAAACAACAGGTTAGTTGAACATTCTTTTGTACGGCGGTTTGTAGATTTTGACAAATTTAGAAGTGACCTGGATTCCTTTAAGAAAATTGTTGGTGAGCTTACATTTATTGTTCGATCATTTTTCTTTATCATGTTTGGTTATTTTGTTAAGATCGAAGGTCTTCTGGATCTGAAAAATATCATGACGGGTATTATTATAACAACTGGCATCTTTTTAATCAGATTGATCTACTTTAAATTGGTTCTGCGAATGCCAATTTTGCCTTTGGTTTTCTTCGCACCGCGGGGTCTTATAACCATACTGTTGTTCATCAGCATTCCTGAAGCTTCGAGCCTTCATTTAATAAGTGAAGAGGTTGTAACGCTGGTTATTTTAATGACAATTGTAGTTATGATGGGAGGTAATATATTGTACAAACATGATTCTGAGGTTCTGCAATCCGGTCCATGGAATGGGAACGCCGGGAATTAGGTAAAACCTCAAAAAACAATAATTCCCCGATAAGCTGATCATGATTAGTTCAACGGATCAATATCAATTAGTCAGTACCACCAAAGCTCTTAAACTCGCACTGTTTTGGTACCCCGAACGACACCCGGGTTAAAACAATCCTGTTAATATTATGTAGTTTTCATAATTCTTTTGTAATTATAGAATGTCTGGTTTAAATCCTGGTTTTTAGGTACTTTTGTTTGCTCTTTTTTAAATAAAATGATTAATTGCTTTATTTGCACTACTTCTGTTGTGGATATTAAAAAGTCTTGCAGAAATACATTAAAGAGTTTTTTAATGTCGATCAGTTGAATTCCGTATTGGATCAGTTACCCCCTTTTTTATATGGATATCTTAGTTTTATCAAATATTGAAAAATGAAAAATATGAAAAACCTGCGGCCACTTGGTCAAACTGGCATAATGGTAACACCAATAGGTCTTGGTTGCTGGCAGTTCAGCAAACAAAATAATATGGCTGGAAAATTCTGGCCCAATCTGGAAGACAACATGATTGAAAGGATTGTTTCCCTTTCCATTGACGGAGGTATTAACTGGTTTGATACTGCCGAACTATATGGAGGAGGTGAGTCAGAGAAAGCTCTTTCAAAGGCCCTTAAGGCAACAGGTAAAAAACCCGGCGAGATAATTGTGGCAACAAAATGGTGGCCAATGTTTCGGTTCGCTTCTAATATCAAAAAAACAATAGACGAGCGTATCAGATTACTGGAACCTTATCCGATAGACCTCTACCAGGTCCACCAACCGTGGAGCTTCTCCGGAGAAAACCGTGAAATGAAAGTAATGGCTGAGCTTTTTAACAGTAAACTGATAAAAGCCATTGGAGTAAGTAATTTTTCTGCACAGAAAATGGAAAATTCCTGGGTGACCCTCCAAAAATCGGGTATCCCTCTTGCATCAAACCAGGTAAGGTATAACCTTCTTGATCGCAGGATTGAATCCAATGGGGTGTTGGATCTTGCAAAAAAGCGTGGTATTACAATAATTGCATATTCTCCCCTGGCACAGGGTCTTGTTACGGGTAAATTTCACGATAATCCTGAGCTGTTAAAAAACATCGGATTCAGGAGATACAGTTCACAATTCAAGCCTGAAGGACTCGAGAAAAGCCGACCAGTAGTTATTTTGTTGAAGGAACTTGCATCTAAGTATAATGTAACACCCTCTCAGGTGGCTCTTAACTGGCTTATTCAATATAATGGTGAAACAGTTGTTGCCATCCCCGGTGCAACAAAAGAGATCCATGTAAAGGAGAACTGCGGAGCCATGTCATTCAAACTTTCTGAGGAGGATATGGCCAGGCTGGATGATTTGAGTTCGATATTCAAATGACCGGGAAGCAGGCACTCCGGTCTACGGTCATGCTCACCTGAAGAATTTTTCTCTTCTTGAAGCGAAAAATGGAGCTTATGTATTAAGCCCTGCTTATGATCTGATGGACACTGGAATTCATGTCGAAGAAGATGGCATACTTTATTTTTCAGTTATGCCATATTTACATACCTGGTAGTGGCATTGTTTCGTGAACCTCAATCGAACATTCAGCATTCCAGGCTAAATGAGGATGTCCTTTAAGCAGTTTTATTGCATCTTCTATATTTTCTGCTTGTAATATAGAATAGCCAGCAACATTTTTGCTGCTTGGTTTACTCTTTCCATCGGGGCTAATCTGTTGTCCATTCATAAGTGGGGAACCCAGATCAACAAGTTTGTCACCACTTTTTTGCGCCCATTTCATCCATTCTTCCATCCCCTTGGCCTGCTGCTCAGGAGTTGTATCTGCAGTTTGTTCAATAGCATTGACAGGTGCGTGATAAATTACAATAAATTTTTTCATATTGATTTGTCATTAATTATAGTATTGACCCCACACTTCCAGGTAAGTAATCTTTTTAATTAGTAGACCGTCATTCTTTACAATTTGCAATTCTTAAAACAGATAAACAGTTTAGTTAATTTAATTGTTCATCAAATTTAAATTATTCCGATAATAGTTAGATAAAACCTGTTTACTGCTTATGGACAACAGAACATAAAGGAATTCTGTTTTGTTACTGGTACAAATACAAATTGACAGTACATTATAATCTAAATGCAATTGTATCAGCTTTATAAAGAACTTTAGACAAGATTTAAATAATATTTTTTACTCCGGATCATTATTAATATCAAAAATTTTGAAAACCGGTGTTGCCCTGGTATCGTTCATGGAAATTCAGATTCTGATAATCAGGAATAATTCCCTGTCCAGGTGTGCACCAATATGAACAAAATTTCAATTATAAGGTTATAAATCAATACAAGCATTTGACAAATATGAGAGTTTACGTCTGGATTACACTAATGTCTCTACTGTTTTCTTTTAATTGTCATGCACTTTCTTCCAGGGAGGATGGTAAGAAAAAAAAGACGGATAATTTGAATAATGGTATCAAACTGCTGGAGACAACTGGTTTTACTTCAGAAGTATCCAATTGTGACGAATACCTGGGAAACCTGGCTAGACAGCAGGACGGATATCCTGAGGCATTGAAGCTGTTTAATTACGCTTTAAAACATGCAAATAGTATCGAAGACGGACAGACACTGTCCTCCATAGAGATAAATATAGCTGAGGTTTATCTCACAATGGATAACTACATGAAGGCTAAGTCATACCTGGATTCTGCACTTATTCATGCCAGGAAAATGAATTCAGTTAATGCACTTAAAAAATTCCACTATGATCTTTTTCGCTTCAATCAAGGTCAGAATGCATTAGCACCGGCTTTAAACGAATTTATTCGTTACTCTGATCTGAAGGATTCAATTTACAATAAACAAAAGTCCATACAACTGGCTGAAATTGAGATTATTCATGATATTGAGCAGGAAAGACAGGTTATTAAACAACAACAAGCGAACATACTTCTCCTTAAAAAAGACAACCAGATCCAGCGTCACGAAAAAGGAATACTGTCAGGTGTTATTCTTTTTATCTTGCTTATAGCTTCCCTGGTTTTTTTCATTGTCAGGAAGAGGTTCTTAAAATTAAAAGCTGACAATCATCTAAAGGTAAAACAACAGCAAATTGAACTGGAATTTAAAAGGCGGGAACTGGCATCCTATGCTCTTCATCTGGCGCAGGAGAACCAGCTTTTAGAAGATCTGCAAAAGGATATTGATAATCTGAGATCTAAAATTTCAGATGAACGCTGTTACATTGAAATAAAAAACAAAATGAATTTCAGGATACAGATTGATAAAGACTGGGAAGTTTTCAGGCGACACTTTGAAGAGGTTCATCCGAGTTTTTTTGCTGACCTGAAGGCAAAATTCCCAAATCTTTCCAATAATGACCTGCGTTTGCTGGCACTTTTAAAAATGAGTCTTTCTACCAAGGAGATAGCATTACTTTTAAATATTACTCCCGAAAGTGTCAAAAAATCAAGATATCGTTTGCGTCGTAAAATGGATCTTAACGAAGAAGCTAATATCGGAAAGTTCATAACGAAAATTGCAGGTTAGCAGATTGATTTGTTAAAAACCTGCCTTATTTAGATTAATTCTAAATTGTCCACCTTTTGTCCTCCCCTGAAATTTGCAGAATTTTTAATATTGCCAGAACTTTGTGTCATATAACCAAACCAAAAATATTATGACTCAAAAAGATTTCAGGCTGGTTCTGGTTCTTGGTACAAGTCTTATGATGTCGTTTTTTACTTCGTGCAAAAAAGATGTCATGAATACAACTGACGTCCCAAAGACAATTGAGGATGTTATCCTTACAGCCGGTGTTCCTCAGACTGTGAAGAATGAAGATGATTCTACGGTGCTGAAAACTGACTATGATTTTGCCGGTAACTGGCTATGTAAGACAATTGATGTCAATGCAACAGAGGCAAGAGGTGATTACCGTACTTTCGATCCGAACTCCGAGGTGATCTGGCCGGGAAATCTGATACAAGGTAATTCCATCACCAAAGCAACTCCCGATCCGATTGTAGTGGAAAGGGCAGGTGGAACATTCACCATAAATTTGATTAACGGTTCTAATTCATCAACAACACAGGCATCTGTTAATAAGGTAAATCAATCAAATGTAGTTTCGGCGCTTAATACGATTATTGGAGGCAATTCGGGGGCAATTCCGGCTAATTTTTCCTATGTGATGCAGGAAGTTGAGTCGCAGGAGCAACTGGCATTGGCAATGGGTGTAAATTTACATACGCTTACGACGGATGTTAAGACTAAATTGTCTTTTTCAAGTGATAAAAGTTATAACAGATTTCTGGTGGATTTCACCCAGATCTATTATACCTTGATCTATGAAAAGCCTACCAGTTATGACCAGGTATTTGCCCCTTCTGTTACACCTGGAGACCTGATGCCTTATATGAACGAGAATAATCCTCCTGTTTACATCTCTTCTGTAACGTATGGACGCAGGTTTTATTTATTGCTTGAATCCACTTCATCCGTAGAAGAAATGAGAGCCTCCATTAAGGCAAGTTATGATGCGGCTGTCAGTGGTGGGTCCATTTCTGCAGGGATTAAATATGTGTCCGATCTTAGTGAGTTGAATATCAAGATATTTGCCATGGGTGGTGATGCAAATTCAGCATTGGGCGCATTCAATGGAGACCTGACCACACTAGAGTCATACCTGAAGGATGGCGGTAATTATTTAAAAGCTGCACCATTATCCTACGTGCTTACAAGTCTGGCTCCTCCGCAAAAGCAGGTAAGCATTGGTGTATATTCTACTTTTACAATACAGCAGTGTACACCTATGTATAATGTAGCTCCGCCTGGGTTTATGAAAGGATGGTACAATCTGTTTGACAGTGTAGGAATTGGAGCAGCCTGTGCTATTAGTCCCGACCAGAACAATGCCTATTTATTCAGTAAAGAGGGTACCAAATATGCCGTAAGTATAAATGGCGAGATTACTGGTATTTTTGATGTGCAGGGCTCTGCAGGTCCTTTGTCCGGAGGTCCGATTGATTCGATTGGATCTGGTGTGGTTTTTCCGAATGGTAGTTTGTATTTCTTTGATATGAGTGGCTTGCATTATGAAACTCTATCAAAAGGTGGAGCCTGGAGTGGAATTATAGACCTGAAATACTGGGGTATCGACAATACCTGTCCCTTCAGGGAAGGTGCCCGCACAAATCCCGGGGTCGGAGCCTGTCTTAATTATAGTAAAGACCGCATTATTATGTTTGATAAGGATGGGCAATTCTGGGTGTTATATAATACTTCAACAGGTGTATTTGGAAATGTTAATCCTTTAAATACCTGGGGTGCCAGTAACGGTCCGGACTGGAGTATACCTTTCCAGGGTGATGGCGTAGGTGTTGCACTTCAGGTTAAGACAAAGAATTTTATTCCCAATCCACACACAGGAGTTGTGCCGGATGAAATAGCACTTTTAGAAGTGTTGTTTAATCATGATGGCACAAAGGCAGCCGTATATGGTGGAGGTGTCGGATTCAGTCCTGTTTACGATCTTGTTCCGCCAAAAGAATAAATAGTTGCAAAAATATGTTACCCTCCTGTCAGGGAGGATAACATATTTTTTAACAGATTGAATATTATTCCTTTACATTTTGGAATAAAACTCAATAGTAACCTTTTCTATAGTATAGTATGTCCATCCGGGTTATAACCAATTGCCGGAGGTATGGCATTCTGATTAATATCAAACCTTTTTTGAGTACTTCCTGGAGTATCTGCTTGTCAAAGGTCAGATAGGCAATGATCTGATTAAAATTTATCATTTGTTATTTATTCCGATACTCATATAACTTTAAATCAATTATGTCATACTTAAAAGTGACAACTTGATGACGGCTCACGCAAAGCGGGTTAAACTCAGTGCCAAATGAACCTCCTTCGTTTCACTTCGGTGGGCAAAGCAATAAATGACTTGAAGCAAATGGAAAGTTGTTTGTTATGCTTTACAAAAAAATTATTTTTTTGTGACTCTTTTGTGATACTTCTCATGGAACTTTGTCTCAATTAATCTTAAAATTATATTGCTATGAAAGTATTACGTTTAACAATGACAGTAGCACTGGTTTTATCAATTTTTACCCGGTGTACAAAGGACAAATTCAATGACAGGTTATTCAATGACCGTGTTGATTTTAAAAATGAGACATTTACTCCACACGGAACTTATACCATGACCGTGGAAAACATTTCTAAGCCCTTTATCTTCTTCGAAGCCGGAGTAGCAAGTATTCCGGAGGGGAAGAATGCGGCGGGTCCTGCCCTTCCAGGAGAATCGTTCAAATTCTCCTTCCATGCCGGCCCGGCACACAAATTATCTTTTGCTACCATGTATGGCTGGTCAAACGACGGATTTTATGCCCCCGGCGGAAATGGGATAAGTCTTTATAGTGGAGATATCCCTGTAACCGGCGATATCACTTCCCAGGTAATGCTATGGGATGCAGGTACGGAAATGAACCAGATGCCAGGTCCAGGGAACGCTCATGATGGCGCCAATACCAATGGCATAGTGCAATTAATGTCAGCAGTCGGTGATGGATTTGATTATGGAATGGTTGGAACAAACCTGAAAGTAACACTGGAATACGATGGCAGCAGCAGGTTTACAGTAACCGTTGATAATCTTGATGGAAGTTCAACAGCTATTTCTCCTGTGGCCTGGGTGGTACATACTACTTCTGATCCACTCTTTGAAGCAGGAATGACGGATTACGGTAGGGGACTGGAAGACCTTGCTGAAACTGGAAATGCAACATTCCTTGGTGATTATCTGACTTCGAACAGCGGGTATGTTTCTCCTGTTGCTCCCGTTCTTTGGGTTTTGCATGATAAAAAAGATTACCCCATCTTTAAAGAGGGTACACCTGACTATGGTACTGGTCTTGAAACTCTGGCTGAAACTGGTAACCCTGAACCCTTGTACCTGTCCTTGATGACAAAAGGTTATAAAACCGGATTCCAGGCTACTCGGACAGATGGTTCTGTTGGTCCTCTGTTTCCCGGGCAAAAATACATGCTCACTATCAATGGTTCTGTTGGGCAATCTCTAAGTCTTGCCTGTATGTTAGGAGCATCCAATGATATTTTCTTTTCAACCGGAGATGAGGGAATCAAACTCTCAAATGGTGAGGCTAAAATGGAGCTGACACATTTCATTAAGTTATATGATGCAGGGACTGAAGTGAATGAATACCCCGGTGCCCAGACGCATGCCGACACGGAGGAGCATGGTGTAGTCCGCAGGCTGGATGACGGATTACCATGGCCGGAAGCTTCCCGGGTGATTAAAGTGACTATTAGAAAAAATTAAGTCAGAATACCAAAAAGTCGAAACCCGATTAGCAGAAATTTGAACAGATTGAAAACGTGGGAGATGAATGGCTTAAAGACCACTTGCAAATAGAACGGCAGGTGGTTTTTGCAATCTGACAGGGCTGATTCTTCAATAGACTATTTTATCTGTGAGGATTTTGATTGTACCCCGAGCGGACAGAAGTTGCAACCAAATTATTAGACTTTTAATAATGCGATAATTTAAATATCATATACCACAAACTTATTAATCAGGTATTTAATTCAGACGGGAATTGTTTATGTTAATAATTTAGTTGTTTTCAATGATTGTTAATATAAAAGTTTGTAAAAGGGCATTTACATATTGTCTCCCACACAAGGTTATTAAAGAAGGTGACTTTAAATTTAATTTCTGTAATTTCACCCATGTTGTAGTATGTATTCGCAGAAACCAAATTGCAACATCTGGGGTAAACCTTTTGGGAGTACACCTATTTATATTATTTTAGCCGGATACCAATGGTTGGAAATAAGTAGCTGGAGCCATTGAAAAAGAAGTTCTGAATGACCACTATTTAAGATTAAAGGAGATGACAGGTAAAATGCTCAGGGATGAAATTCCATTTTCAGGAGAAATGCCAAAGAGAAAGTAATTTAAAAACAAATATTATGAATTTTTTATCGAGCGCAAAAGGGAAATTTTCTCTGACAAAAACTCTTTTTGTATTTGTTATAATATTTTTGTTTCTTATTGACAAATCGTACTCAATTGATTTTGGGAATAGAACCTGCACTTTATTTGGCGATTACATCGAATGGGAAATACAAAATGGCGATGCTAGTATCAATCCATTTGATTTAGTTGCGAAAGTAACTTTCACCCATTTAAAAACAAATCAAAAAAGGATAACTGAATTATTTTATGCTGGAGGTAATATCTGGAAGTTTCGGTTTACAGGTACGAAGAAGGGTAAATGGACTTTTACAACTTCAAGCAGTAATAAATATTTGAATGGTCATAAAGGAACGGTCAATGTAAAATCAAATTCAGGAAAAAATATTAATGGATTTATTGAGAATGTTGGTAACAAATGGGCTTGGGGGGGGACAGGACAGGTATTTACTCCCCAGTATGTAATGTATGATACTCCGGACCTCTTTGAGAATAACGAAGATAAGGTGGGTCAGGACATTCGTGAGTTTATCGGGGAGCATGGTTTTACTGGATTTCATGTTCCGAGTATCGGGATGGGGTGGTTTGATATAAAGCTTTGTGGTAAAGGTTATGATCAATTGGATAATGATGATCCGAATCCTGATATTAGGACATTTGAAGCGCTTGAAATGTTAATTGTTAAAACCTACCAGGCAGGAGGTGCAATTCATATTTGGCAATGGGGGGATCAGCAAAGGAAACAAACTCCTAACAAATGGGGGGCAAATGGGAAAGTGGATCAAAGACTTCAGAGATATATCGCTGCAAGGCTGGGACCTTTACCTGGATGGTCTATGGGGTATGGATTCGACCTTTTTGAATGGGTGAATGAAAAACAATTAAGAATGTGGCATAAATATTTACAGAATCATTTTGGATGGAAGCACTTCCTTGGTGCAAGGTCGTATAGCAACCAGTTGAGACAAATTTGCGGAGAATTAGATTATTCATCCTATGAACAACACCGCCCGGCTTATCAAAAATACGTTGAAACAATAAATAATATCACTGACAAACCTTCCTTTTCAGAAGATCGGTTCCGAATAAGGAATGTTGAAATATATAAATCCAAGGATTATGATACGTTGCTTACAAGACGTGGCTTGTGGCATTCTACTATGGCCGGTGGCGTTGCCAATATTTGGGGTTGCCTAATATCTGAATCTTCTCCTGAAATAAATCACAGTAGTTCACTTCCTTATCCCAATAAAAATCAAATTAAAACATACAGTGTGTATTTTAACGATCATTGTCGTTTTTTGCCAGACATGAAAGTCGTTAATGAGATATCGGATGGTTGTGCACTAAAAGATATCAGTAATAAACATTTTATTTTTTATATTGAAGATAGTGATTCAATCCAGGTGGATTTGTCAGAGATGGCATCAGGTCAAAATGCAGTAGCGGTGGATACAAAAAAAAGATACAAAGAGATAAACCTTGGCAAACTGAAAACCAAAAAACAGAAATTATACTTGCCTTATGAATCTGATTGGGCAATCGCTATTGGTCATTTCAATTAAAAAATTGACATTTTAAATTGGGTCAAACAATGCTTATCAGTATCGCATATCTGCTTTAATTATATCGTAAAGAGGATTTCTCAGTTATCGTACGATAACACCTCAGGATTGTCAGGATATGAGGGGGAGGGTAGAGAAGGATCTTGACCTTATTAAGGATAAACTTACTGATTGGCAACAACAAACATCACCTTTTAAGATTTATCTTCAGAAGGAGGTTCCAAAAATAAACAAGAGGTCGGTTTTGACCTCTTGTGCCGTTTGGTACCCGGAGCGGACAAAAGTTGCAACCGGGTTATCTATCTTTTCGCCTCAAAATTCCTTTTTTAAAACTCTAATTATAATTAGGCCGATCTAAAGGGTAGACATAGAATCTTTTAATGGAAGTTTGCGGGATGAGTGTTTAAATACAAATTGGTTCTTATCTTTGGAAGACGCAAGGTTTAAAATAGAGTCCTGGCGTAGAGATTATAACCAGTGTAGACCACATAGTTCTTTGCAAGGATTAATGCCGGATCAGGTAGAACTGGCTAAGCAAAAGACCCGAAAAACTCTATTTTAGAAGTGTCCTAAAAATGGGGGGACCTCAGCAAAATCTATATCAACACGGACAATGAGATAATCGATTTGTCCTTTCTTATATTCAAAAACATTATTTGATTTAAATGTACAAATCCAAATTTGATATCTCTTGCAACATCGTATCAGGTGGTGGAGGTTCCTTATGAAAAGTAAGATAGTTAACCTAAAGTACGCCAATTCATTATATTATTGACAGGCTCATCATGAAGTCGATATGTACAAAGGATTTGTTTTTAGCTTAGCTTTGTAACTTAAATAATTGATTGTCATATTTTTTAATTTTTCAACATATTATTTCATATTTAAATGATTACCTTTAATGGTTTATGCAAACCTGGAAGTCAGACAGCTTATATATACGCAATGGGAATAGAAATAGGCATTGAAAAGGACCTTGAAAACCTTCAAAAAAAAGATACCCAAAAATGGTTTCAGCAATTTATTCAAAAAAGTGATTACCCAATGCCGGAGAACTTCCTGGAATATTACAGGAATTCATACGGTGCCACGAGTAAGAGGGGGAGAAAAGGGAAAGGGGAGCTAGGGAGGTAAAATGAAAAATCTATATTTAATTATTAGTATTATTTTGATTATAATGACATCATGTAATGGTGTTGAAAATCCTGTGTTAAAAATTGAAGGCGGGCAGATACAGGGTATTCCTTCAGAGACTCCTGGTATATATATTTATAAAGGTGTTCCATATGCAGCACCTCCGGTTGGAGACTTGCGCTGGAAATCACCACAGCCGGTAATTCCCTGGGAGGGTGTTAAAGTCGCCGATACTTATGGGCCTGCAGCTATGCAACCTCCACGTCAGCCTGGAAGTTTCTATTACAAGGAATTTTTCACTGATGACGGACATAAAAACAGTGAAGACTGCCTTTATCTGAATATTTATACAACGTCGCCCGGAAAACCTGAAGCTGGATTGCCTGTGGCGATGTATATTTATGGCGGCGCTTTTGCCTCCGGTTACAGTTATGAAAAGCAGTTTTTGGGAGGTGAAGAGTGGGCAAAACGTGGAGTAATTCTTGTTACAATAAACTATAGGCTTAATATTTTTGGCTTCCTTGCGCATCCTGACCTTTCTTCTGAGAGTTCTAAAGGAGTTTCAGGAAATTACGGCATTTTAGACCAGATTTCCGCCTTAAAATGGATTAAGAACAATATACAACAATTCGGAGGCGATCCGAAGAACATTACCATTTTTGGTCAGAGTGCTGGTGCCATGAGCGTACAATCACTTGTCACTTCGTCTTTATCAAAAGACTTGATGCAAAAGGCAATTATGCAAAGCGGAGGTGGTGTTTCAGATAGATCTATGCTGGGCGGAGCCCAATTGAAGGATGCAGAAAAAGCAGGCAAAGATATTATGGAGTTTGGCGGTTATAATAATCTGGAGGCTATGCGTGCGGCTTCAGCAGATTCTCTTTTGGCTCTACTGAACCGTGCCAGGAAGGAGAGAAGAGGAGGAATGATGGGACCAGTGATAGACGGGTATGTATTATTGAGTAATTTCAGTGAAGCTGCGCGTGATAATAAGATAGCTGATATCCCGTATATAATTGGTTATAATACGAATGATATGGGGGCTATGACAAACGGGTTAGGACAATTTTGCAAGCTTCGCGAGGAAAGTGCCGGAAAAGCTTATGCATATGAGTTTGCTCGTGCCCTGCCTGGAGATACTGCGGGGGCCTTTCACTCTGCTGAGTTGTGGTATGTATTTCATACACTGGGTAGCTGTTGGCGGCCATTTACGGAAGGAGATTTTGTATTATCGGATTATATGGTTGATGCATGGACTAATTTTGTGAAGTACGGCGATCCTAATGGAAAGGACAAAGAAATTTGGAGACCATATACTGAAGAAAATCAGCAGTTCATGATTTTTAAACTTGGTGCTTCAGGAGAAGCGCAGCCAGCAATGGGCTTGCCTTCCCATCCTCAGTTATTGGAATAATTGCAACACTGTATAATAGAAAGCATATTATCAACTTCTTGAAGACTCATTCCCAAATTGTATACTGAATCAGACCTCTCCAAAAAGGTTAGTATTTCTCAAGAAAATCCCAAGCCAGTTATAAAACCATACAAAGATAGAGTAGTTTAAAAAAGGTTTTGCCACCAAAGGGCAATGCCTGACACGATTCTTACTTGTCATTATACGACGACAATCGAATAATAACCAAACGTATTCAAGGAATACGCTAATCTGTCAAAGCAGAATTAGATTAATTTATCAGGATTACCATGGCAACATGACCTGGAATACTTTTACCGGTAAAAGAACCCTTAAATTTACCCAGATCTTTATGTAACCATAGGTCCCTTACCTTTAGGTTTCCTTTCATTCCAATTTCTTTCCAATTAACAGTAATATCAGCCGGGTAACTGCTACGGTTGAGCAGAGCAACAGCCCGTTTACCACCGGACAACTCTTTACTCCACACTTCCAGGTCCCCATCATCCCTTATCCGTCTACCCTGCTTTCCCAAAGGATCCTGGTCAATTGCAATAATTTCTTTATTTGTTAATATTTTCGTGATCTCAGGTGTCATGTTTCGTAAATCATTACCCGAGATCAGTGGTGCTGCTACCATACACCACATGCTGAAATGTGTCTGATACTCATGGAGTACCATTTTTACTGGGGATATCCCTCCCCAGAGTCTTTCCCTGGTTGTATTTCCCACTTCCAACATATCCGGATCGTTCCAGTATCCTGGTCCGGCATATTCCCACAAATCGACAGTACCTTCCAGGCAGAAGAGCATTCTGTCCCAGTTGTCTTTTATATCATCACTAACACGATGCATGTTAGCTACTGTTTTCACCCATGGCAATGCGTTTTCCCTGGTATTTTCATTATTAATCCTGGTGCAAACATCATGTACACTATAAACAATAGGGCGTCCGGTTTTTCTAAGACAATCACGCATTAACTCAAAAGCCCCCCTGCAATCCTCCTCTGATGTATTCTCCATTTCTTCTCTCGTTTTCGGATAATTACAATGGTCGTACTTCAGATAATCAACTCCCCATGTTACATAATCATCAGCATCCATTTGCTCATGGCCAAAGCTTCCCATTAGTTTCTGGCATGTGAAGCAACCGGGGGCAGAATATAATCCGAATTTAAGACCCAGGCTGTGAATATAATCCGCGACAGGCTTTATCCCGTTTGGAAATTTTGTGGCATCAACGATTATATGCCCATTATTGTCGCGCTCTGTCGTCATCCATCCATCGTCGATAACAATATATTGAAACCCTGCATCTTTCATGCCCGTGCTAACCATTGCATCAGCAATGGATTTGATCTTCGCTTCATCAATATTAGTTCTGAAACAATTCCAGCTATTCCATCCCATTGGAGGTGAAGGAGCTATTATCGCATTTTTTTGAGCATTAGACAGACAACTCATATTAAAAGCAAAAACAAAAAATAATACTTTTAAAAAAATAAGTTTGAATTTTGATTTCATAGTTATGGAGTTTTTATATGCTCTAAAGCTAATAAACTTCCTTTATTATAAAAGCTTATAGTAATGTCAAGCGAATTCTCCCGCTTTATGACGAGGTGTATACGTATCTAAAAGAAAAGAGGATCATATAAGTGCAACTTTCCCTGAATATTTATGCTTTCATTTAATGACCGCCTGAATTTCAAACGTATATCAGGGCTTTAATTTATTCAACAATTGCTGATACGCAATCGGGGTATCGATGTCTTCAAGAAGGTTACCGCATTCTATATTTTTCACAACACTAAGGTTTTTATGTATTATTTTTCTGGCACCTTCCTTACCTTTGAGTTTCTTAAGTTCTTCAAAATAGGATTTATCGAAAATAGCAGGCACTCCACTCCATCCGGAAACAGATTGTGATACGATAATTTGTTGGTATCCGGATTGAAATGAACTGAGCATTTTTTCAAAGTGATATATAGTAACCAAAGGTTGATCAAGGAGGGAAATTAATACTCCATCTGCTGTTTTAAATATTTTATTCAACATTTTTATACCATATGCTATCGAACTTCCCATGCCCTCCTCCCATGCATTATTCAGTAGAACTGTTACAGGAAGTTTTTCGACGACTGGCAGAACTTTATCAGCATGGCCACCTAAAACTACTATAACATCCTGTCCTGTTTGTAAACGAATTAGAATCTGATGCTCAATTAGTGTTTTATTTCCCCAGGGTAACAATTGTTTGGGTTGTCCCATTCTGCTTGAGTCCCCGGCCGATAACAGAAGATGGGGTATCTTAGCCATGAATACTTCCTGCCTTATCCTTCAAGGCCATTGGTTTTTGATCTCTGATTGTGCTTAGGATCTCAGCTAAAACTGATATCGCTATTTCTGTAGCGTTTTCTGCACCTATATTTATCCCGGCAGGACCATACAACTGGTCAAGAAATTCAGGAAATGTATCCGGGCAAAAATCTAAAAACGCTGATATTACACGCTCCCTTCTTTGTCTGGGGCCCAACAAACCAAAGTAGGCAGGTTTGACATTCCTGAGAGCTATCATGTATTGTACATCTTTATTAAAACTGTGCGACATTAAGACAATAGCTGATTGTTCATCAAATACGGATGTATCCAGATCATTAAAAAGTGGCGCAATTAAGCGGTCAGCTCCCGGGAAAAAATCGATCGACTTGGCTTCCTCCGGAGAGGCAACAATTGTAATTTCCCAGCCTAAAAGATGGGCTGTCTTGCAAAGTTGGACGGCATCGTGTTCTGCCCCAAAAATATGTAATTGAAAAATGGGGGGAAATATTTGTGAAAAGCTATTCTGATCTTTAATTTGCTCAGGATGAAAGGAAGGATTAGGCGAAAATATTTTGTTATTCATTATAAGTAACGTACCTATTCCATTAAATTCTCCGACAGAACGATAATAATAGGCTTCTGCTTTGAAGGACTGCCGTTTTTCTAAAACAGAATTAAAAGCCTCCAGAATTTCAGCAGAAACAATAAATGGTTCCAGTAACAAATAAATTATGCCTTCGCAGCCTAACCGGAGGCGACCATCATAATTCATTATTTTTGCTTTGCCTGTTTTAAAAATGCTTTGTGCCTGGTAACGTATTTCTTTTTCTATACATCCTCCACTGACAGCTCCAAACGAATCTCCTTTGTCGCTTACTATCATTCGAACTCCCGGGCGCCTGTAGGAAGATCCTTCCAGGTCGACAACAGTTGCCAGAACAATTTTTTTCCCTGATAGCTGCCATGCCGCAGCTATATGAAATAGTTGCTTTAATTCATTTGTCATGATTCAATTTGTTAAATCAAAAATTATTCTTTTGATTATGATGCATTTTTTTGCACAAGTGTATTTACAGGCTTTGAATAAATGGCTGATGATAGTGGCGCTTTCCTGTTGCTTTGTAAAGTGCATTTGCCAGAGCTCCAATAACAGGGGGAAAAGGTGGTTCTCCAAGTCCTGTCGGATCTATTTCATTTTTAACAAAATGAATTTCTATTGATTTTGGTGCTTCTCTGTGTCGGATAAGTCGATAATCGTCGAAATTTTTTTGTTCAGGTTTCCCATTATTGAATGTAAGCTCACTGTACATTGAATGTCCAATACCGTCAACAATACCTCCCTCAGCTAAGTTAGTTGCAGAATCAGGATTGATGACAATACCACAATCGATTGCTGCATAGACTTTTTGTATTACAGGCTTGCCATTTTCCAGGGTCACGTCAAGTACGTTGGCAACATAGGAGTTATGGCAGAAGTAGGCTGCTACTCCTCTATGCATATCAGTGTGTTGCGTGCCCCAACCAGATTTCTCCCTCACAAGTTCCAGTACCCCTGCATAACGTGATGCATCATAATCATTGCGGGTTCCAACCGGATTTGTTTTGGTCCGGTTAAAAAGTTCAAGCCTGAATTCTATTGGGTCCTTACCGGCAGCTTCTGCAACTTCGTCAAGGAACGATTGTTCTGCAGATGCCATAAAGTTTGACCCGGGGGCCCTGAATGCCCCTGTGGTTATATTGGTATTAATAGACCATTCCTCCGCCAGATAATTATCAACCGCACCGGCAGGGAAACGGTTTGCAGATAAAGAGCTTCCTGACATTCCTCCTGCTCTTACATGAAATGCAATAAGCTTATTATCATCATCCAGACCTGCACGGTAATAAACGTGGTAGGCAGGGCGATAGCTGCCAAATGTCATATCGTCTTCACGTTTGTAAATAAGCTTGACAGGTGCTTTGATCTTTTGTGAAATAACAGCAGCTTCTACCAGGAAGTGACCATAAAGACGCCTTCCGAAACCACCACCCATACGGGTCATCTCAATGTCAATTTTCTCAAGAGGCATTCCAAGGCGGGCTGATACACTTTTTTCCATGAATTCCGGAGTCTGAACAGGTCCTGCTAATTCTGCCTTATCTTCCGTGACATTGGCAAAAAAGTTCATTGGTTCCATGGTATTGTGTGCCAGGAATGGAGCAGTATATGTACGTTCAATAACTTTGGAAGCTTTTTGAAAAGCGGCTTCAGGATTCCCGTCTTTACGACGAACATTTCCGGGTTTAGAACCCATCTCCTTCATTAATGCGCTATAGTCGCCTGTATTCTCAAGTCTTGAAGGTATTTTTTCAGAACCTGTAATAGGTTCCCATTCTAATTTCAATGCGTCTTTGGCGTTCATTACTTCCCATGTCGAATCCCCAACCACAACAACTAACTCATTGAAAGCACTTGTATCAAATGATCCCTTTTGATAATCATCCAGATAAGTGTTGATTGTGAAAATATCTTTTATCCCCGGCATGCTCCTGGCTGAACTGTCATCTACTGATTTCAGCTTCAGACCAAAAGCCGGGGGGTGGGTTATCATAGCTATGAACATACCCTCCTTGCTATAATCAATTCCGAATAAAGGTACACCTTTAACGATATTCGGTCCGTCAACATTTTTCCTTGATGTGCCGATTATTTTAAAATCCTTCACCTCTTTCAGCTGAACAGTTTCAGGAACCTTAATTATCGCAGCTGCAGAGGCCATTTCTCCATAACCAGCTTTCTTATTACTACTTTTATGATACAAAAAACCTTTATCTGTTGAGATCTCATCAACCGGTATATTCCATGCCTGTGCCGCTGCTTCCATCAACATCCTGCGTGCGGTTGCACCGGCTAAACGCAGACCATTCCAACCTTGTCTGATGGATTGGCTGCCTCCGGCTATCTGCCTGGTGAATAGGTCAGTATTGAGTCGGGCTTGTTCCACAATAACATTGTCCCAGTCGATATCCAGCTCTTCGGCTACTATCATAGGCATGGATGTTTTTACATTCTGACCGATTTCAGGGTTAGGCGACATTATAGTTGCCACACCATTTATACCTAATTTCAGAAAAGCGTTTATTCTAAACCACTCCTCAGACATCTTCAATACTTTCCGGGAGTTAGAAGTACATGCAGCCATCCAGTTGAATCCTAGCAACATTCCTCCACCGGCCAATAGAGAACTCTTAATAAAAGAGCGTCTGCCAATTGTTGTCTTTACATATGCCATGTTATTTCGTTTAAATATTACAAATTATAAGCCGTAATTATCAGGAACTTGCCGCAGTTTTTATAGCTTTTTTTATGCGGGTATAGGTAGCGCACCGGCAAATATTTCCATTCATAGCATTCTCAATTTCTTCATCACTGGGATTTGGCGTTGCTTTCAGTAGCGCAGCTGCACTCATAATTTGTCCTGCCTGGCAATATCCGCATTGTGGCACATCATGTTCCAACCATGCTTTTTGAACAGGATGATCACCATTTTCCGACAGACCTTCAATCGTAGTAATAGTCTGACTGCCTACTGAAGAGACATTAAGGAGGCATGAACGTACCGCTATATCTCCCAGGTGTATTGTGCAGGCACCGCACTGGGCAATACCGCAACCGTATTTAGTTCCTACAAGTTTTAAATGATCCCTGAGTACCCATAACATTGGAGTAGAAGGATCGACATCAACCTGCTGTTGTTTTCCGTTAATTTTAAGATTAAAAGTTGCCATTAGTTTGAAAACTTGAGTTATTGAATTAAATTTATCTAAAAAATATATCCTACGTAAAAGAAAAACAGGTGTTTCCGTTTGTAAAGCAGGATCTTCCGAAATGAATATGAATACTTCTTAAATAATCTGGTAAACAACAAATTGTTATTGAAAGTTCATTTTTGCAATAAATATTTATACTATTATGACTCTTTAGCCTCATTAATTCTACTTTGACAGATTCATCCAAATCTGATTTTTCTGCTTTTTAACCCCTAACCCTAAGCATTATACTGAAAGATGCCCGTCTGAGCTGGTCATTAGTAACCCTGTCAAAATTCTTTTCACTTAGTGTTGCAGTTATTTCTTTACAGAAGGTTTTGGATTTCTGATATACTTCAAGTTTCTGAAAATCCCACATAAAATAAAATTTTTAGTTAGCACTGGATTAAGTATTTAACGAGACATATAGTAAATATACGAAATCAGTGTGAGTGTGAGAGTGGTTTGGAGGAAAAAGAGATGAGAGTGTTCGCGATTGCTCTCGCACTCACTCTCACTCTCGAGGGAATGGATTTAGAGTTTCTTAATTAATCCAAATAACATTCTTGAAATCTCATCAAGTTTATTCTCATAATTAGCAAAAGTACTTTGGTCTATTTCTTGAGTTTCAACCAGGTATTCTAATATTGCTACGCATTCAAAAGAACTCCCTCTGGCAACAACAAAAAAGTATTTTCTATCCTTATTGCTGAACCTTGAAGTTCCTTCAGCTATATTTAGCATAATGCTGAATGATGCTCTACGTAGCTGGTCATTCGTAACTCTGTCAAAACGCTTTTCTTTAAGAGTTGAAGTAATTTCTTTGCAGAGGTTTTTAGATTTCTGGTAAACTTCAAGTTTTTGAAAATCCCACATAAAATAAAATTTTTAGTTAGCACTGGATTAAGTATTTAACGAGACATATAGTAAATATACGAAATCAGTGTGAGTGTGAGAGTGAGTTTGGAGGAAAAAGAGATGAGAGTGTTCGCGATTGCTCTCGCACTCACTCTCACTCTCACTCTTTTTCAGTACCCGGAGCGGGACTTGAACCCGCACAGCCGTAATGGCCACAGGATTTTAAGTCCTGCGTGTCTACCATTCCACCATCCGGGCGGAATATTTTTCATTTATCTCAAAAAACAAGTCCTGTGTGTCGGACCTTGTCCCGCCTTAACGGGAATTCCACCATCCGGGCGGAATACTTTTCATTTATCTCAAAAAACAAGTCCTGTGTGTCGGACCTTGTCCCGCCTTAACGGGAATTCCACCATCCGGGCGGAATATTTTTCATTTATCTCAAAAAACAAGTCCTGTGTGTCGGACCTTGTCCCGCCTTAACGGGAATTCCACCATCCGGGCGGAATACTTTTCATTTATCTCAAAAAACAAGTCCTGTGTGTCGGACCTTGTCCCGCCTTAACGGGAATTCCACCATCCGGGCGGAATATTTTTCATTTATCTCAAAAAACAAGTCCTGTGTGTCGGACCTTGTCCCGCCTTAACGGGAATTCCACCATCCGGGCGGAATACTTTTCATTTATCTCAAAAAACAAGTCCTGTGTGTCGGACCTTGTCCCGCTTTAACGGGAATTCCACCATCCGGGCGGAATACTTTTCATTTATCTCAAAAAACAAGTCCTGTGTGTCGGACCTTGTCCCGCCTTAACGGGAATTCCACCATCCGGGCGGAATCTGGTGCCACAAATTTATAACAAATAATCCTTAATTTATAGCGACGGGGACTAAATGAGGATATTTGGTAATAAAAAATTAACCGCAACGATAGCGATTGGGTGCGCAAAGGTTACAAAGGAATACATATCATTGTGTTAACTTAACGTTCATTGCTGCTTCCTTCTTATAGTTTTTTGAGGTAAATAATTTATCAGTTACCGGGTTTGTACAAGTATTGGCTTTCCTAATCCCACTTTTTCGAGTTCCTTAAGCTGGGTTTTGGCATCGCCAACAACAACATAATACATCTTTTCAGGGTTTATATATTTATTTGCTAATTCCAGCTCCTTTTCAACCGTCAGCCTTTTAACAAATGCTTCTTCCTGCTTGATATAATCAGTTGGCAGATCGTAAGAAGTTATCGTATTCAACATTCCCAAAAGATTTTCAAGTGTTTCAAAGTTACGGGCATTACTCTTTAAAAGAGCCGACTTAGTGAAGTCAACGTATTCCTGTGGTATAGTCTGGCGATACTTTTCCATCTCTGTCTTGAATATAGTTACAGATTCAAGAGTGGAATTTGTGCGGACCATTGAGGATGCAATAAATGTTCCGCTGTTTTTCAGACCATAAAAACCTGATCTTGCACCATAAGTAAAGCCTTTCTCTTCGCGGAGTATCAGATTAAATACACCGTTAAAAGAACCTCCAAGCTTGTAATTTGTTACAAAAGCAGGATAGAAATCGGGATCAGACCGGAGAATTGACGGAGCCCCGATATAAATTACCGATTGTTTAGCCCCAGGTACATCCACAAAGTAAATCTGAGATTTTGCAGGTGGTTCAGGAATCTTAATTTCAGGAATTGAAACCTCCCTGGTTTTCCATTTTGAACTTATACCGGCCAATGCCGCTTCAACTCTGTGTTGATCAACATCCCCTGCGATCAGGAATTGTGCAACAGATGGAGAAAAATTCTGTTCATAAAAGTTCTTAAGATCATCGATCGTTAAAGAGCTGACAGATGCTTCTGTTCCAATTGTTTCAATTGATAGTATATTGTCATCACCAAAAATTAACTTGTTTAATGTGCTGGATGCCAGATAGCCCGGGTTTGCCTGGTTGCGTTTAATTGTATTGATGATACGGCTTTTTGCAAGATTAAATTGTTCCTCATCCCATCGTGGTTCGAAAAGCATCTCCTCTACAAGAGTCATTGTTTTTTCAAAATTTCTGGCAAGTGTTGTGACCCGTATTGAAGTATTTTCTGTTCCTGCAGAGATGGAGATGGTTGCTCCGAGCAGCCTTATTGCATCCTCAAGTTCTTCGGGTGTTTTGTTTCTGGTCCCTTCATTCATCATGGAGGCAGTCAGATAGGCTAACCCGGATTTTGATAATTCATCAAGCATGTGGCCTCCTGAAATAACAATAGAGTACTGAATCAGAGGAAGTTCTTTTTGAACTATTCCCCATACTTTCATTCCATTACCAAGAGAACCTTTCCAAACAGGAGGTATTGTAACCTCAGGATCACTGCCAACAGGAGGCTGAACTGACCGGTCAAATTTTGCAGGAGTTTTTATCACAGGTTCCTCAGCTACCTTAACATCTTTTACCTCAGCGGCTTTTGTAACATCTTCCTCAACTATTCCGGCATTCACAGATCCTTCAGCAATGAGATTAACCTCTCCTTTGGGTACAAAGCTTGTCTCAATATGGTTTTTACCCTTTATATATTTCCGGAATACACTTTTTATTTCACCAGATGTTACTGCCTGGGTGTTTTCAAAATCTTTTACATAAAACTGCGGATCATTTGTGAACATCTGATATTGTCCTAAAGTGAAACTCTTATTCAGTACACTGCTGAATGATGTATAGAATCTGGTTTCGTTTCCGGCTTTGATCCGTGTGAGATCTTCTTCACTAAATCCTTCTTTTTCAAAAAGGTCAAAGGCTTCAAATATTGCCTTTTCGACTTCGGTAAGATTTACCCCCGGGTTTGCTGTAACCGATATTCTGAAACTTCCTGCAAGCTCCATTGAATTATTCCATGCATTAACAGATGAGGTAAGTTTTTTATCCTTTACCAGTATTTTATAAAGTGGGGTCTTTTTCCCATAAGACAGAAGATTTCCCAGATAATCAAGTGCATAGGCATCCTTTGAAAATTGTTCAACTGCAGGGAATACCATAGTGAGACGTGGAGCTCTGGCAAAATTGTCTTCGTGATATAATTTAACGGTGGACGAAACAGTTGTCGGTACAGGTTCTCTTTTTTCAACTATCTCTCCTTTTGGAATCTCCCCAAAGTATTTATCAATCAGCAATTTTACTTCTTCTTTGTTAATGTCACCGGCAATTACAAGTGTTGAATTGTTGGGTGAATAAAACTTCCTGTGGAATGCTTTAACATCTTCAACAGTTGCATTCGTCAGATCTTCCATATCCCCGATGACAGTCCAGCTGTAAGGATGTCCTTTTGGATAAAGGGTTTTAAGAATCAGATATTCATTAAATCCATAAGGTGAATTGTCAACGCTCTGCCTCTTTTCATTCTGAACCACATTTTGTTGATTTGCCAGAGCAGATTTTGTAACCGTATTTTCCAGATAACCCATCCTGTCAGATTCCAGCCATAGAACCATCTCAAGAGCATTTTTAGGGATAACCTCATAATACATTGTTGCATCATGTCCTGTGCCGCCATTCAATTCGCCTCCGGCACCCTGAATAAGTTTAAATAACTGGTCTTCACCAACATTCTCAGACTTCTGGAACATCATATGTTCGAAGAGGTGAGCAAATCCGGTTTTGCCGGGAACCTCCCGGCTTGATCCTACATGGAATACTACAGCAATTGCTGCAATAGGATCAGAGTTGTCCTCATGGAGGATGACAGTTAATCCGTTAGGGAGAGTATATTTCTCAAAAGGGACAGATATGGATGGTTCACTTTTTTTTGTTGTGCATGAAAGGAGAGCTCCAATTATCAGAACTAATAGAAATGGAAATGATTTTTTCATATTGAAGTGAGTCTAAATTGTTGTGCAATGAAAAATAGAAATATAAGGGGAGGCGCTATCAAACAAAGTCGCCGCTTACGCGGCTTTATTTGAGCGGGAGACGGGACTCGAACCCGCGACCCCGACCTTGGCAAGGTCGTGCTCTACCAACTGAGCTACTCCCGCAAAATCACGGGCAAAAATAAGAAATTTTTTTCAACTGCAAAAAAGTGAGTGTAATTTAAACCTGAACAGCAATAAAAAGATTTAAACATCAATTTCTTATCGGGCCCCACTCAACAAGTACATTATTCTCAATATAGAGCCAGGTGTTATTATAGGTCCACTCTTCCTTAATGACATTTCCGCTTATTGTCCTGTTTATATTTTGGGGAGCCCCCCAGCTGTCTCTTACCATTTCTGAGTTCATACCTTTCCATATCTTGCCTGCAATAAGTCTTGCAGCCATGTTTGAGCCATACTTGTTCTCAAGATAGGAAAACCTGCTTATCTGCTGCTGCCCCTGATCCTGTTGCTGCTGTTGCTGTTGCTGTTGCTGCTGTTGCTGTTGCTGTTGCTGCTGTTGCTGCTGAACCTGACTGTAGGGTCGATTAGTGGTTGAAACCTTCAAAGGTGTCCTGTCAACAGAAGCATGACGTTTAAATATATAACCTTCATTATCTTCAAATACCACATGTAGATAGGTACTGTCAGATCCAAGTACTTCAACAGATGATCCTGAAGGAATAATCATAATGACAGTTGTAAGATCATCCTTCGTACCAAACAGGCGGCTTGATGATTTCAAAGTAGCTGTAATACCGGGTTCCTGCTGTAGCTTAGTTCCCTCTTCAAGCATCTGTAGGGTCTCTGCTTTTGACGATTGCGCTTCAGTTGTTGCGACCAAAGTAAATATTAGCAGAGAGATAAATATTTTATTCTTCATAATATATTGGTTTTAAGGCATTATATGATATGATTGGTTCGAAGAAAGCCGGATCATTGTTTTACTCATCTACAAAAAACATACCAACAGGAAGCAATAATAAGAAAAACATTTGAGGAGTAAGCCCCAAGTTCAAACATAGTTTGAAAATCATAAGGTTTTTTACTGAAAATAATTTATATTAGCCATATACATAAAACTCTGCAAATGTGTCTTGCTGTTCCAGGCATAATTATTTCGATCTCTTCCGGGGAAGGATTAAAAATGGCGAAAGTCAGTTTTAATGGCGTAATTAAAGATATTTATGTGGAGTGGGTACCTGAAGCAAAAGAAGGTGATTATGTAGTGGTGCATGCAGGATCAGCCCTTGCTATTCTTAACACCAGGGAAGCCGAAGAGACCCTTGAGTTATTCAGACAAATATCATCAGGTTAGCTTTACTAATATATTTTTTGTTTTGAAGTATATTGATGAATATCGGGATATAAATGTCATTAATGCTCTGGCAAAGGAGATTCGAAAACTGACCCGGCATCCATGGAATATTATGGAAATATGTGGAGGTCAGACACATTCTATAATGAAATATAACCTTTCAGAGTTTCTTCCTGATCAGATCAATCTTGTTCATGGACCTGGGTGCCCTGTTTGTGTAACTCCCCTGGAAAAGATTGACAAAGCTCTGGCTCTTGCACAAATGAAAGATGTTATCCTGGTATCTTACGGAGATATGTTGAGAGTACCCGGTTCAGAATCTGATCTTCTCAGGGAAAAATCGGAAGGAGCTGATGTACGTATGGTCTATTCCCCTCTCGATGCCGTTAAGATTGCTTCAGATAATCCAAACAAAAAAGTGGTTTTCTTTGCTATCGGATTTGAAACAACTGCGCCGGTTAATGCACTTTCGATAATAAGAGCCCAGCAACTTAACCTGGAAAACTTCTTTCTTTTATGTTCCCAGGTACTGGTTCCTCCTGCAATTAAAATGCTACTGAAACAGGATGATTTGATAATTAATGGTTTTCTTGCTCCGGGACATGTTTGTGCTGTGTCGGGATATAATGAATATATCGATCTGACAGAAAGATATAAAGTGCCATTTGTTATTACTGGCTTTGAACCAGCCGACATACTTAAAGGGATTTTGGCCCTGGTTATTCTGCTTGAGGGGGGGAGGCCTGATGTGATCAACGAATATAAGAGGGTAGTCTCAAAAGATGGCAACAAAAGTGCTATTCAAATGATTAATCAGGTTTTTGAGGTGACAGATCAGGATTGGAGAGGAATAGGGATTATCCCGGGAAGCGGGCTGAAAGTACGAAGCGAATATGTAGCTTATGATGCTGAGAATCACTTCAATTTTGAAAAAATAACTTCAAGGGAACCAGTTATCTGCATTGCCGGTAGAATTCTTCAGGGATTATGCAAACCAACAGATTGTGAGGCGTTTGGCAAGGAGTGTCTCCCTGAGCATCCACTGGGTGCCCCTATGGTGTCACTTGAAGGAGCCTGCTCGGCATATCACCGCTATCAATAATCTAAATATGAATTATACCTGTCCTGTTCCTATCAATAAGTATGATACTATAACACTTGCCCATGGTGGTGGGGGAAAACTATCCGGCAGGTTAATCCATGATCTTTTTATAAGGGAACTTGGCAATGTGTGGCTTAATAAAGCTCATGATGGTGCAGTACTGGAGATGCATGGGAAAATGGCTTTCTCAACAGATTCTTTTGTAGTAAATCCACTCTTCTTCCCTGGCGGAAATATTGGCGATCTGGCTGTTAACGGAACTGTGAATGATTTGGTATGCTGCGGTGCTGTACCACAGTATCTGTCTCTTGGACTGATACTTGAAGAGGGACTTTTGATGGATGATCTAAGGAGAATTATCTTATCTATAAAAGATGCTGCAATATATGCTAATGTTAAAATTGTTACCGGCGACACAAAAGTTGTTGAAAAGGGAAAAGGAGACAAGATATTTATTAATACATCAGGGGTAGGTATTATACCTGATGGGATCATTATTTCTCCTGAACGGTGCATGTCTGGTGATGTGGTTATTGTTACTGGCAATATTGCTGATCATGGCATTTCAATTCTTACTTCTCGCGAAGGATTAAGCTTTGAGTCATCTATAAAAAGTGATACCGCACCACTAAATGGTCTGTCAAATATTCTTTTTCAGGTTACAAAGGACATACATGTACTCAGGGATCCTACAAGAGGAGGTATAGCCAGTGCATTAAATGAGATCAGTACATCATCAGGATGTGGAATATTACTCAATGAAAAAATGATTCCGGTCTCAGATGAAGTTAAGGGAGCGTGTGAGATAATGGGTTTTGATCCGCTTTATATAGCCAATGAAGGCAAACTACTGATAATATTACCTGAGAAACATGCCAGCCGGGTAATTACTGAAATCAGGAAACATCAGTTAGGTAAAGATGCTGCAATTATTGGCAAGGTCAATGAAGGACCTCCAATAGTAAAAATTACCACAGTTGTAGGATCAACAAGGATTGTAGATATGATATCAGGAGAACAACTTCCTCGCATCTGCTGAACTTAAAGTCTATCCTGCATTAAACTCGATGTTCCTGAAGCCATTCATACCATTCATCCATTCCCTCACCTGTTTTAACTGAAAGTTTAAGTAATTGAAGTTTTACATTTACCTGATGGGTATATTCTATTGCTTTTGAAATATTATAATCAAGGTAGGGAAGGAGGTCTGTCTTGTTGATAATGCACAGACTGGCCGATTGGAACATGTTTGGATATTTCAAAGGTTTATCTTCACCTTCAGTCACGCTCATTATGACAACCCTGCTCTCTTCACCAAGATCGAACAGGGAAGGACAAACAAGATTCCCTACGTTCTCTATCATAATAATTGAGTCGTCATCAGGAGATAGTTTTTTTACTGCCCTTCTGATCATTTCAGCATCGAGATGACAACCATTTCCTGTATTTACCTGGACAACAGGTACACCTGTAATTTTTATCCTCTCAGCGTCATTCATTGTTTGCTGATCGCCCTCAATAACAAAGAACTTAACTGCATCTTTTAGTTCCATAATTGTCCTCTCAAGAAGTGCTGTTTTTCCTGCACCAGGGGAGCTCATAAAATTTATTGCAGTAATATTTTTAGCCTCAAATAATCCCCTGTTCCTTTCGGCTATAAGATTATTTGCATATAAAATATCAGTTTCAACAGAAATTGTTCTTTTGTGATAATCGTCATGATCTTGATAATGGTGTTCCCCGTTAGGGTTATATTTATGAGGATGAGAGTGATAATGTTCATGTTCATGTTCATGTTCATGTTCATGTTGATTATCCTGCCTGCCTGTAAGTTCTTCTCCGGGAACTCTTATTGTGGCCTTTTCGCCTGGATGTCCGCAACCGCAAGAGTCACACATAATAGTATGTTTTATTCTATTGTTATTGATTGAACTCTGAGTTCTCTGCCTTGTATGATTTGAAGATCAAAAGATAGACATGAGTTACAGTATCCGATAAAGCTATCCAGGGTAAATTCATTGCCACACTTATTACATCTTGCAATTCCCTCAGACTTTTCTATAAATACTTCAGCATCTTCAATTACAGATCCTGGAATTAGAGTCTTAAGAGCAAATTCAAGTGAATCGTATTCAATCCCCGAAAGTTTTCCAATTTCAAGATGGACCTCTGTAACCCGGTTCAATCCTGATTTTTTTGCCTCCAAAGACACAATCCCAATAATATTTTGTACAATGGAAAGCTCATGCATGTTACGAGTGTATAAAATTTATCATTCAAGGTTTCTTGCTGCGGCAACTGCTATCTGACCCAGAGCAAGGCCTCCATCATTGGCAGGAACCTTATTATGAAAGTAAACAAAATATTTTTCATCTGACAATTCTGAGATGATCTTTTCAGAAAGATATTTATTCTGAAATGTACCACCGGAAAGGACAATTTTTCTTATTCCGCTAATTTGACTTAATATTCTTACTCCTTCGATGACGGAATTTGCCACAGTATTATGAAAAACTGTTGATATCTCACCTACTGATTTCCCTTTCTTCATATCAGCCAGAATAGTATAGATTGTTTTTTCGAAGGAAATTGCATCTCCTTTGATCTCAAAATCATAACTTTTTGATATATTAGGCATTATGATAGCTTCAAGCAGCATAGGCGCCTCTGCCTGGTATGTAGAGGAGATACATACCCCTGTAATTGATGCAACCGCATCAAACAAACGCCCGGCTCCTGAATAGAGGCAAGTATTAATCTGTGTGTTCAGCAGCTTATGGTAAAGGAGAATATTTTCACTTCCAATCTCAGCTACCATGATCTGACTTTTTATAGTTGGATCAGCTCCATATTTATAAAGATAAGATAATCCTGATCTCCAGGGTTGGGGAGATACTTTATCCGCTCCTGAGATAGGGATATATTCAAAATGTATTAATCTTTCAAAATCATACATGTCAGCGATCATAAACTCACCACCCCAAATATTACCATCAGACCCAAGTCCTACTCCGTCAAGTGCAACACCGATTACCTTCTCATTTAGGCCATTGTCGGCCATGCATGATGCGATATGTGCGTGATGATGCTGTATCTTTTCGACCTTTATATTCAATTGATTTGCAAGCTGATCTGAGAATGCTGATGACAGATAATCGGGATGGAGATCTCTTGCAACAATTCTGGGAGTAAACCTAAACATTTCCGAAAACCTTTTATATGAGGTTTTATAAAAGTCAAGAGTCTCAGCATTTTTAAGGTCGCCTATATGCTGGCTCAGTATGACATTTTTACCTTTGCCAATTGCGAAACAGTTTGTAAGCTCAGCACCTGCAGCTAAAATACCTTCGGTCAGAAACCTGAGACTTACCGGTGATGGAGCATAGCCTCTTGATCTTCTTATAATGAATTCGTTACCCTTAATTACCCGGCATACTGAATCGTCTGTTCTGTTATATATTTCCCGGTTATAGGTTATTACGGCTGTTGCCAGTTCGGTAAGATCAGCCATTGCCTTGTCATCATCGATAATAACCGGCTCATCCGAGAAATTTGCACTTGTAAATACTATTGTGTCCGTTTTCAACTCTTTAAAAAGAAGGTAATGTAAGGGCATATAAGGTAATATAACTCCAATAGTGCTAAGCCTGTTTGATACTGAAGGAGCCAGAAGACCCTTGTTCTCAAGTAAAAGGACGGGTCGGCGCCATGAAGTAACTATTTCCTTATCCTTATTATCGAGAAATGCTATTTTCCCAATTACTGAGATATCTCTGCACATTACAGCAAAAGGTTTTGCCTCCCTTGCTTTCCTTGTTCTAAGTTCTATGACTGTCTTTTCATTGTATGCATCACATATCAAATGGTAACCACCTGTTCCTTTAAGAGCAACGACATAACCATCAGTTATTAATTTTGAAGCAACAGTAATTATATTGTGAATATTATTGTCCTTACTGTTTTTTATATGAATAGTATAGTTTGGACCGCAATTGTTGCAGGCAACAGGTTGTGCATGGAATCGTCTGTTAGTGATATCCTTGTATTCATCACTGCATATTTTGCACATTTTAAATTGAGCCATAGTTGTAGCAGCTCTATCGTATGGTACTCCTTTAATTATTGAGAACCGGGGTCCGCAGTTGGTACAATTGATCAGAGGGTATCCAATCCGATGGTACTGTAATTCCATATCGATAAGACAATCGGTGCATACAGCAATATCAGGACTTATACTTGTTATCTCATCAGATAAGTTTCCGCTTGTTACAATTGAAAATCCGGGGAAAGGGATACCTTCAATCTTCTCAACTATAATTTCTTCTATTCGGGAGTGTTGAGGTGGCTGTTTCTTTATTATTTCAATAAATTTCTTAAGGTTTTTTTCGTCAATATTGACAAAGATGAATACTCCATTATTTCTGTTTTCGACAGTCCCGGAAAGATTGAGCGATCCGGCAAGCCTGTAAATAAATGGTCTGAAACCAACTCCCTGAACAAGTCCTTCTATCCTGATGCTATATGTATTCATTAAAGGGCTTATAAAATTACACCTAAAATTGTGTTATATTGGAATCCTATTGATGATTTTTATAATCTTTTCAGCTGAATCTCTTACTGCCGGAGTAAGGTATTCTCCTACACGCAGATCGGCAGGTTGTACTCCAATAACATACACTTCCATTTTCAGAAACTCAGATACTCGTTTTAATGAAATATTATGGCTCGATATTGTGAACTCCTTTGTCTTCCATATAGGAATTATATCAACATATCCCGGTTCACGGTTAAAATCGAGACAATCGGCAATGATCAAAATGTCAGGTGATAAAGAATTTATTTTCGCTAAATAGTTTTCAATACTAACTTCAACAAGAATTGTTGATATATGTTCCTTGCATTCAATTGATGATACTATAAATACCCCTACTCCATCATCGCTTCGAAGAACATTCCCGACACCTGCAAAAAGTATTTTTTTATTTTTCCTGTTAAGGATATTTTCAAGTTCCTGCTTCACCTACACTAGATTTTTGACCAGTACAATCCTTTGACAATTAGGGCATAGTATGTTAAACATATCTTTTCTTTTCAGATCATCCTGTATTTCAAGTCCAGTGTCTTCATTGTCAAGGAGAAGAGTTTCGTTAAGAATATTAAGATTTAATGTTGATGAGTATGCCTTCGGTCCGAGTTTATCAATCATGAACATAATATGTTCTTTTGAGGTAATCACATCTCCGCAATACTTACAGAGTAGTAACTCTTTTTCCTGCTTATCAATATTCTCGGAAAGGTTGAACGCAGCAATATCATAGATCAGGTTAGACAATTTGACTCCTTTGCCTGTGATGCAGAATGCTTCACATTGTCCGCAAAAAATACAGCGCCCGTAGTCTCTGATGATTGTACGTATTCCAGTTTTTTTATTATCGGATACTGTAATGGCCAATGGCGGACAAACATTAGCACATGTTTCGCAACCGACACAATTTTTATCATCAACAACAGGTTTCCCCCTGAATTTTTTAGCAGGGATATGTTCTTTAAAAGGGAATGAAGTTGTAAAGGCCGGTGAAAGCAGAGAAGTTACAGCCTCCTTTATTTCTCTTAATTTAGGATATCTCATCACTTGTATCTTTTTGATTTTTGTGATCGGAATTACCTCCAAAGCCATCTGCAGCATAATCATCAATTATGCTTTTATCCCAGAGTTTGATGCCGAAGATATGTGATCCTCTTATCAAAGCATGAGCTCCGACGGTAGAAGCGAAGAATAGAATAGGTATTGCCAGCAATCCTTTTATTCCTGATTCGGTAAAACCATATCTGATAACAAGACTAAGCAGGATACAGCATGCCCCCAGGGTTACACATTTTGTTGCGGCCTGTAAACGGTTATATATATCCGGTAGTCTTATTAATCCCAGACAACCCAGAAGGCTGAATAACAGCCCTATACCCAATATAATATCAGCTATTAATTTATTCATCAAGTTTCCTCCTTCCCAGATATTTTGCCATTGTCAGAGTACCAATAAAGCTAAGAATGATCCAGGCAATTCCTATGTCAATAAGGAATGCCTTTCCTGTTCTGATGCTTAAAACAACACAAATGCCAACAACTATAATCCCGATAATATCTATAGCAACAACTCTGTCTGCCACTGACGGACCTTTTATCACCCTGTAAAAGCATAATGCCACCAGGGCAATCATAAAGTAAAGAGCAAAGTCAATCCATTCCATTATTCAAAGATCTTAGTTAATATTTTTTCAAACTTCCCTGAGATTTTATAAGAGTAATTTTCAGGATTAGTATCTTTCAGGTATATGCAATGAACATACAATGTATCTTCAATTATATCAACTGTAATGGTACCGGGTGTCATAGTAATCGAATTTGCAAGTATAGTTCGTGCCAAAGCCCTTTTAAGCTGCAGTTTAACTTTAACAATACCTGGTCTGACAGGCATTGAGGGATGCAAAACCCTGTAAGCCACATCAAAATTGGCCTTTACACATTCCCAGGTAAAATATAGGATATATAAAATCAGCCAAAAGTATCTTTTTGGATTAAGAAGCTTTCTTGTATCAATCTGAAAATATTTCGAAAAGATCAGGGTGGTTAATAAAGAGACAACTGCTCCGGCTATCAGATTCTGCCAATAAAACCTTCCGGTCAGAAGCATCCATGTTACAAAGCACATTATGAAATATATAACAGTATTCATTTGTAAATATTTATATAATGGTTGATATAAGCGAGTTAACAGCCGGGGAGAGGAACATATCCCTTATACATGGTATTACCATCAAACTCATGACCAGACAAAGTAGCGCCAGGATAATCATTGAGAAGCACATCAGGAATGGTACTTCTTTGATATTCAGTATTTTGGTCTTTTTGTATTTATCAAGAAATGCGTACCTCTGTACTTTCATAAAGGTTGAGAGTGTGAAAATACTAACAATAACTGCGAGCAGAGCAAGTAGATAGAACCGTCCTTGTACAGCAGCAATTATTATTATCAGTTTGCTGAAGAAGCCATTAAAAGGAGGGATTCCGGAAATTGACATTGATGCTCCGAATGAAGAGGCTGAAGTAACAGGCAGAAACTCAGGCAAGCCTCCTAATTCCTTCAGATTGCGTGTTCCTGTAGCATATTCAACAGAACCGGCAGTAAGGAATAGAAGTCCTTTAAAAATGGAGTGATTGAACATATGAAAGAGACCACCTGAAAGAGCAAGTATTGCTATCCCCTTGTCTCCACCTTTAGCCAGAATATTCATTGCTATACCTGCTGCCATAACAACATACCCTACCTGGCTGATGCTGGAATAGGCGAGGAGCCGTTTCATATCCCACTGTCCTATTGCCAGTATAACCCCAATTATCATTGACAATACTCCTATTGTTATAAGGACCAGACTTATTTCCAATGATAGCTGGAACATATTAAAGAATAGTCTCAGGAGTGCATAAATACCAATTGCTTTAATAAGCACCCCGGAAAGCATCGCTGAAATTGGTGAAGGTGCCGATGAGTGAGCATCTGGTAACCATGCATGGAATGGGATTAAAGCTGCTTTCAGACCAAATCCGGCGATAAAAAATAATTGTATAAATATGGTGAGCTTTCCTGCCGGAGCTTTATTTAAAAGATGAGAAATGTCTGTTATATTCAGAGTGCTTGTGTACCAGAATGTAATAGCAAGGGCAAACAGTATCATAAGCGAAGCAATTCCACCAAGTACCTGGTATTTGAAAGAGGCTTCCAGTTCGTCCCTGGAACTGCCAAAAGCAACCAGAGCGTAGGATGAAATAACTGATATTTCAAGAAATACAAAAAGATTAAAGAGATCACCTGTTATTACAACTCCGTTCATACCTGCTACCATAAGAGAGAATAGAGTGAAGTAATAGTTTTCGCCCGTAAATTTCTTCATATATGGTATGGAATATAATCCTGCCAGGAATCCGATAAGATTAATTATTATCAACATCGTCATACTCAGACCGTCAACAACCAGATGGATCCCGACAGGAATATTTTTTACCGGTTCCCATCCTCCCACTTTGTAAGTAAATGTTTCACCACCGCTTGTTATCAGCATAATTAATGCAATTACAAGAAGAAACAGGAGACCGGCTGCCGGGAGATATTTGAAACCAGACGGGATAATTTTCCATATCAGGGGTATCAGGAATGCAATCCCAAGAGGTACAATAACAAATAGTGGAATCAATGAATCCATCTCTTAACCTTTTAAATTGTTAATCTTATCTATATCAAAGGTTTTATACTTTTTATATAGTTTTATAGCTATTGCAAGCAATAATGCAGTTGTAGCCAGTCCTATTACAATAGCTGTAAGCACAAAAGCCTGAGGTAAGGGGTCAACGTAAGTAGCTGCCTTGTCTGATGTTAAATCAACTATCGGAGCTACTCCTCCATCTATATATCCTACCATGATGAATAAGAGGTTAAGACTATATTCCATAATACAGAGGCCAATAATTATTTTAATAAGATTCTTCCTTGTTATGACCCCGTAAAGACCAATAAGAAAGAGAACAAAACAAAGTATAAAGTCCAGCATCTTAATCCTCCTTTTTATATATTACAAATGCAAGAAATATAGAGAGCAAAGCAGCAGCGACCTCTATTCCTATAAATATGTTATACAATGGAATAACTCCTGCGCTGACAAGATCTCCGGGAGTACCTTTGGGCAGGAAATTCTTAAAGAATATGTGAGTTGCAAGCAATAATCCACTGGTAGCAAATAAGAGGAAGAGTAAAATTCCAAAACCTTCAGCCAGAGAGGATTCTTCTTTTTCTTTCTTCAGCCGGAAATACTGTATCCCATTAGCAATGATTAAAAGAACAAATGAACCTGCAATTATTGTTCCTCCAGCAAATCCTCCACCAGGTGTAAGATGACCATGGAATATTATATAACAGCCATAGAGGAAGACAAGCCCGGAAATCAATGCTGTCACTTTTTTTACTATCGAAGTCATCCCTTTCATATCTTCTCCTGTTTATGTGTTTTTAACCTCAAGATAGCCAGAACACCCATTACTGCAGTAAATAGTATGGTGGCTTCACCCAGGGTATCATATCCTCTGTAATCAAATACCACCCCGGTAACGAGGTTAACCGACCCGGTGTCTCTCACCCCGTTCATGATATATTCTGATGCCATTCTTGTTTTGTGCGATCCAATAGGGTCCAGATCCCCTGTTGCGATAAAAAAGAAGTATATCAGAAGAAAGCCTGTAATAAGCGAAAAAACTATAAATGAGAGGCTCCTGACATTAATATATGACTTTCCCTTTATCTTTACAGTTTCTTTTTCAGACAGATCTTCACCCGTACTTATTATAAGTACAGAAATCATTATTATAAGAGATATTGTCTCCACCACTATCTGTACGATTGCCAGGTCAGGTGCCATTAGAACAAGAAAAGCTATGACAAGGCTGAATCCAACAATCCCATAAGAGACTATTGCTGATAAAAGATCTTTTGCATGAAGGGAAAATATTGAACCAGCTATCATTATTACCAGAATCAAGGCCAGTGTTATTTCCATATCAATCTGATTTAAATGAGCATAATTATTAACAGTATTACAAGACCAGATATGAGCCATGCAACATAAAACGGCAGTATCCCGGTATGCCATGAGCTAAATATCCTGCTACATGAGAGAACCATATTCTTACCAATATCATACAGATCGAACCATTTTTTTTCAGCTGCATCATAGAATATTTTGAGGAACCTGTTTGTACTTATTGTTTTGTAAAAGTCAAGAACGCTGGCTTTGCTTATATCCTGGTCCTTTTCACCGCCAATGTAACTGTCTTCCAATCTGAATTTTTTGATATTGCCCGCCAGGTAGATAAGAATGCCAATAATGATTGAGACTCCAACGAGTACAGCTACCTGACTTGATTGCCAGATGCCTGGGTAATCGAATTCTGCATAAAGAGGTTGTATTATTGAAGGTATGACAAAGCCTGATGCAAAAATTCCTGTAAGTATGCAGGTTAATGCAAGAATTGACATTGGTATCATCATTGCTGGTTTTGTCATATAGTAAACAGAACTGGTCTCTTTTGTACGTCCCAGAAATACTCCTGCAATAAATTTCATAAAGCTGGCAAGAGTAAGAGCTGATCCCAGTACTGCCAGTCCAAGCCAGAGCATCCATAACCGGTTGGCAATTCCTGCTCCGTTCCCAAAATCAATTATGCCCTGGTAGATGAGCCATTTAGAAGCAAATCCGTTGAAAGGGGGCACTCCGGAGATTGAAAGAGAGAATATAACTGCTGCCAAAAAAGTAAGTGGCATAAACTTAGCAGCTCCACCAAGATGCTCAATATTGTCTGTTCCGAACCGGTCCTCTACATTTCCTGCAACCAGGAATAAACCTGATTTATATATGGCATTATTTATCATGTGAAACAATCCTCCTGCAATACCGATAGGACTCCCTAATGCTAGTCCCAGAACCATATAGCCAACCTGTGAGACTGCATGATAGCCAAGAAGTTGTTTTGTATTATGTTGCACCAGGGCCATCATTACTCCCGAGATTATTGTAACAACTCCGATAACAACAAGCACCAGTGTGATTATTCCAGTCAGAGTAAAGAGAGATGTACAGATACGGAACATGAAGTAAATGCCTAATAGTTTATCAAGTGAAGCGGGAAGAAGAGCTGAAGAGGAAGCAGGTGCTTTTTTTGCGAAATCAGGGACCCAGGTATGAAAGGGGAAGGCCCCGGCCTTTGTAAAGCTGCCAATAACTAATGCAAAAAATGCAACTGATCCTAAAGTTGTATCTGAAGGTATTAATCCGGTGGATATAGTGAATGAGCCTGTAATTTTAAAGACAATACCGATTCCAATGAGCATAATTGTATCGGAAGCTCCAATAAGTATTAAAGTTTTCTTTGCAGCATCCGAGCTCTCTTCATCGTATCCACTAATCAGTTTATAAAGTAAAAGTCCAAGAATACCCCAACAGAATATGAAAAATAGCAGGTGGTCAGACAGTACTGCAAGTGAAGAGAAGGATGATGTTAAAAGAATGTAGGAATAATACCCTTTTATTTTGTGTTTTGTTTTCGTGTAAGCAAGAGAGTAGATTGAAATAAGGAAGGTGAAGAATGTAATCAGCATTACAATCAGTCTTGCAATACTGTCGATAAATACCGCACCTATCTCTCCCAGAAAATTGTTGTAATTGATAAAATATTTACTTATAGCAGGAACAAGAGCAATAACACCATGTGTGTAATGGTTTGTATCGAAGAAGAGAATTACAGAAACTGTTAATGCGATAGCTGATATCACAGAGGCAATAAATCCTGTGATCTTCCTTAAAGGTTCCGGTACCAGGAATAGTACCAATCCTGCTATCAAAGGAATCCAGATTATATATAAGAGTTCGTTCATAATTACTCCTTTATATCTTCATTTTGAGGTCGTTGGTTTTTTGCTGAGAAATTCTGATAAGGTCCAGCCCATTCATCACCTTTTTCCCTGTATTAAAATCGTAAGCGAAAGCCATTCTTTCAGTGCAGCAATAGCATGGATCAACAGCTGCCAGTATTATTGTGGCATCAGCAATTGTCTGTCCTACACAAGATTTTTTGAATGTAGCGATATTGACATAGCTCGGGGCTCTTATTTTATGCCTTACCGGTGAGTTTGAGCCATCTGACTTGATGAAATGGAAGACTTCTCCCCGGGGAGCCTCCGCACGGCCAAAGCTCATTCCTTCGGGAATGTTTTTTACAGGCGTCAGGATATCACCCTCCTTTAGGCGAGTCATTTTTTCGAGACACTGATCAATTATTGAAATTGATTCGTATATTTCAAGCAGTCTTACTTCAGCTTTTGCAAAAACATCACATCCTTCCGATGTTATAACTTTCCAGTTAACAAGAGGGTAAGCTGCATAGGGATCATCTTTTCTGACATCGATTGCTATACCTGATGCCCTGGCTGTAGGTCCTACTGCACCATAATTTATTATGTCTTCCTTTGATAATATCCCAACCTTTTTTGTTCTGGCATGAATTACAGGGTCGTCCATTACGGCACCTGTCAGCAAATCGACTTTTGGTTTAAGAGTGTCAAGTACTTTTTTAATATCCGGAATCTGAGAATTTGGGATATCTCTTCTTACTCCACCGATTTTGAACATTGCATAATTATTCCTGTTACCTGTTATCCTCTCAAAGAGATCCAGTATTATTTCCCTGTATTTCCATGCCCACATAAAAACAGTATTGTAACCAAGAAAGTGCCCTGCCAGTCCAACCCACAAGAGATGACTGTGCAATCTCTCAAGCTCACCTATGATGGTGCGGATATATTTTGCTCTGTCAGGAGCTTCCACTTTTGCCAATTCCTCCATAGCATTGGCATATGCAAAAGGATGAGATGTTGAGCAGATGCCGCAAACTCTTTCCACTACAAAGAATACCTGATCGAAAGTTTTAGATTCATTGATCTTTTCAATGCCTCTGTGGTTGTAACCTGTTTCCCATTCAATATCCTTTACTATTTCTCCTTCACAGTAAAGTTTGAACAACTCGGGTTCTTCCTGAAGAGGATGGTAAGGGCCAATTGGTATAATTGTCTTTGTGCTCATAATACTTCCAGATTTAGATTCTCACCCTTTTTTCTTGCATATGGGAATTCATTATCCTTCCAGTTACCGTCTGAAATTAGTTTTGTAAGGTTAGGATGATTAATGAATTTGATGCCGAATAATTCATGAATCTCCCGTTCAATCCAGTTTGCTGCATCGATCAGGTTGGCAAGCGATTCAATCTCTGGTTTGTTCTCTTCAAGCTCTGTAAGAAGATTAACTACATACCCGTTCTTGTCATCGCTGAAATGATAAATAATCTCATAACCTTGGTCAGATACCATACCTGTTGCGATAATAAACCTGTATGAAAGTTCATCAAGGAAAAAGTTTGCTATCTCGAGTAATGATTCTTTTCTGATATATACTACAAGCCTTCTTCTCTGCTGAATAATTATTCTGTGTATGTCACTGTTAAAATTCAGCTTTAAAATGTCAGGAAGTATATCGTAGTTAATAGCTGTCATAACTTGCTATTTGTTAGTTAGTTTTATTATTCCGGCCAGTATTGCTTCAGGTTTGGGAGGACATCCCGGAATATAGGCGTCTACTGGTATTATTTTGTCAACTGGTCCTGCAAACGGGATACCATCAGCGAAAATGCCACCAGTACATCCACATGCTCCGAAAGCAACAACCAGAAGTGGTTTTGGAGCCTGGTTATATAACTCAATCAATCTCTCCTTGTCTTTTTTGTTTATGGAACCAGAAACTAAAAGCACATCAGCATGTCTTATTGTTCCAACAAGCAGTATCCCGAACCTTTCCAAATCGTATCTTGGTGTAAGGCAATCGAGTATCTCGATATCACAGTTGTTGCATGAGGCACCACCGAAATGAAATACCCACAACGATTTCTTAAAACAATAACTTCCCAGACCCAATTTCTTATTCTTTTACAGGTTAATAACTGACAAAACGATTGCTGCCAAAGCCAGAAGACTCATCCAAACAAAAAAGAACCTCATTGCCTGATTGATCTTAACCCTGGGATTTGTATTTCTTATCAGGGTTATCAGGAGTAATACAAGGACCACTTTCAATAGTGACCATAGAATCCCAAAACCTTCCAGCCGGAATCCGCCCAGAAGCAGAGTTATGAGAAGCGATGGCAGTGTAAAAAGCATAATATATCTGGCCATTTTAATTATGGCATAAGCAGATCCGGAATATTCGATAAAAACACCATGGGACAGTTCTGTTTCCGCCTCTGACATATCAAAGGGAACAAGTGCAAGTTTAGCCTGTATAACAAAAAGGACAACTATGAACAGAATCACTCCTGAAATACTGCCAATATATGCACTTTCTGACTGTTGTTTTGCAAGGATATCACTTATAGTAAAACTCATATCAGTTTTAATAACTATAGCTGCCAGAGCAAGTATGAACGCAAGTTCGTACGATATAATAAGTTTCATTTCACGTGATGCACCAACTGCGCCAATGGGATTACCAGATGCAAGAGCACCGATAATGAAGGTAAGGGATGGAATAGCCAAAAGGTAAAATATTACTATCAGATCGCCCCTGAATCCTGCATTGGGAAAAATGGATGGAAGCAGAATGAAAACATTTGCCAGGGTGGCACTGAACAAGGCAAAAACAGGTGCTGCAAGAAAGGTAATCCGTGCTCCATATTTGGGTAATATAGTCTCCTTGTAAAATAATTTTCCCAGGTCATAGAAGGGCTGCAGGAAGGGAGGTCCTTTCCTGAACTGCACCCTGGCTGTTATTTTTCTGTCTGACCATGAGAGAATACCTCCAACCAGAACAGAAAAAATCATTCCGGGAAATAAAATAAAATAAAAGAGATCTTTAATCATTTCTTTCAGTTATTCATGTTTCAGTTTTTCCCAGATGAACTCTTTCACAAGAACTTTGTCATTGAGCATGTATATATTATCATCGGGTTTCTCATCAGCTTCAGTTATCGTTAAAGCCTTTTCTTTACATGTTTCCACACAAAGGAGACTTTTAAAATTTCCATTCATGCGACAATAGTTACATATAGATTTTCTCACTTCAAAAAAGCTGTTCAGCATTGTTCCGAACGGGCATATTGTAACACATGATTTGCATGCAATACACAGATTTGTTGCCCGCGTAAGGACTCCTGAACCGTCTTTTTCCAGTGCATCAACAGGACAAACAGAAATGCAGGGAGCATCTTCGCATTGCCTGCATGTGAATCTGAAAGTAGCTTTCTCCAGCAGATGTAACATTCCGTTATTGCCTGGATGATAATCATAACTACATTCTACAGAGCAATCATTACATTGTCTGCATTTCATAAGGTCTATAAGTATTTTGTTACCCATTTAGGAATTTATTTTCATCAAAGAATTCTATCTATAAAGTTAACTGGTTCATTAACTGGAATCTGGTATCGCTTAATCTGTTTGATATTGTCATAGCAATTTTCGATATTGTGATAAAGCCAAATTCACAATTCTTTTTAAATTCTGTCTGAAGTTTTTTTGCATCAATCGCTATCACTTTTGCAGGACTGGTGGCTTTAACCCATGCTGTAGATATACGAGGCTCAAATATTGCTGACCAGGAGAATAGCTGTCCTGGCTGGATATTGCTTAAATGTATTCTCTTCTCTTTTGGAAGACTAATCCCCAGAGACAGGGTCCCTTCAAGAAGGACATAAAGGTCTGTGAGCTGGTCGTACTGCTCAAACAAAATATCCTTAACGGAGAATTCTTTTAAGGTGCTGATCATTGAAAATATTTTTAAGTGACCATCACTATAATTTTCAAAAAATCCGATCTTCTTCAGTTCAATTATATCCATTACCATGATATGTTAATAATTTATAATTGATTTCATACTTATTCGATCTATTTCCATAGGTCCGGAACATGTTTCACTTCCTTAAATGTAAATACAGGTCCGTCTTTACATACAAAGAACTCGCCCATCATACAGTGTCCGCATTTGCCTGCTCCACATGACATGTTTTTTTCCATAGACAGGTATATCTGATCATCATTATATCCCATTTCCAGCAGCCTGATTGTGCCGAATTTCATCATAATCGGCGGGCCGCATACTATAGCCACCGAGTTTTCAACATTCACATGGACCTTATCAAGGAGAGTAGTAACTACACCTACTGATTCATTCCAGCCCACTTCATATTTATCTACAGTACGAAAAGTCTCAAATTTTTCAATATTGTTCAATCTGCTGAAAAGAGGTTTATATATACAATCGGAGGGTGTTTTGGATCCATAGCAAAGGACTACCCTCTTAAGCTTATCCTTTACATTTTCAAGAGCAAACAGTAGTGATCTGATAGGAGCCAGACCACATCCACCGCCAAGAATAAGTACCTCCTTGCCATAAAATTTTTCAACAGGGTAACCTCTGCCAAATGGTCCGCGGATACCTAACACTTTACCCGGTGTCAGCTTATGAAATTTCTCTGTAACATACCCGGTTTTCATTATTGTTACATCAAGCTTATCAGTTATAAGGGGGGATGAAGACGGAGTAAATGGAGCTTCGCCAAATCCATTGAGAGTGAGCTCAATAAACTCTCCTGTGTTGAACTTAAACGGAGTTTCTGGTATTAAGACAAAAGTTTTAATGAGGGGAGATTCATCGATCACTTCCTCAACAGTAGCCCTTAAAATTTTATATAAACTTTCTGTTCCCACTATTAGAAGTTTTCTGTTTCAAGCTAGTTCCATTATAAGTTCATTCTTACTGATTTTTCCGATACAGGCTTCAATGCACCTTCCGCATCCGGTACATGCAATTGAATTGAATTTTTTCGGTTTCCAGATAAATTTGCACATATACCTGTTCTTAAATCTTTTGGATAGTTCCTTTAGTGAATCCTCCCCGCCAGCGACCCGTGCGAATGCCGGATACTGGCATGTGTCCTGTTGTTTAACTTTTTCGAAATCCGGACGGTCGATAAGAAGAAAACATGAGCAGGTAGGACAAATAGCCGAGCAGGCACCGCATGACACACATTTTGCGGAATATTTTTCCCATATTTTTTTAGCCGATATTTTTATTCTTTCTCCTGTTATTTCGGTTCCGGGGAGTCGTTCATTTTTTAGCTTCAGCTCCTCAATTATCTGTCTTCTTTTGGCTGATATTGCCTCAATGTGATTGTTGTCAATTGTTTGTAACTGCCCCAAAGGGTCAAGATTTTTTATGAATTGTTCCCCTTTTTCAGACCAGTGTGATAAATAGATCTCGTCATTTTCAGAGGAAAGGGAAATATCACACCCATTTGTTGGGTAAGGATTTATTCCATAGGTAGAGCAGTGACAATGCTCCATTGTTTTATAACAATCGGTGGATATTATAATAGATTCCTCTCTTTTGGAAAGATAAATGTCATCTACAAATTGTTCATCGAGATAAATCTGGTCAAGTAGCTGTAATCCTTCAACATCGCAGGCAGGTGCTCCGATTATTATAGTTTTCTTTGAAACTTTTAATGTCCGTGTCACATTTATTTTAACCGGAAGAAAGAACACCTTGAGCGGGGTGGAGGGTTTGGCCTCATTATATACTATTTCGTCATTGCTATCCCTCCCAATAAGAGTATAATCAATACCTCCGTCTGTTCTTACAGGAGCATAAATATTATATGATGAAACTGCAAGTTGCTGAAGCTGGTTGAACCAGTTTTGCCGGCTGATTTTATACAGGTTATTCATTAATAAATAGTAAAACTGCTGACTTGTTATATTATCCGGCTAATTTCTGCCAACAATATTTTGATTCCTATGAGCACAGTCAGTGGGGCTGGTAATTATAATCATGCCAAAAAGCAGTTATTATCATTCTACTGGAAAACCAATATTATTTGTATGCATGACATATGTCATACCACTGCCTGTAATAAATAATGAGCATATTATACTTTCTGAAGAATATGGATTGGGGCCAGGAAAAGCTGATGAGCAAAATTGAGTAGTTATGATAATTGCACTTTCATGTTTGCAATTCTTTTAAGTTTTCTTACATCTTTAAGAATGATTTTGCGTCCCTCAATTGCTACAAGTTTTTCTTCCCTGAACTCTGACAATAACCTGATTATGGTCTCTGTTGCTGAACCGACAATATTTGCCAGGTCTTCACGGGAGAGATTAAGAACATTATTATCCTTACATCCCTCCGGATGAAATTTATGGCAAAGTGTGAGAAGAGCCTCAGCCAGTCTTTCCCTGACAGGTTTCTGAGCTATAGCGGTAATCCTCTCTTCTGCTTCGTTGAGCATATTTCCCAGGGCTGTGATCAGAGTTTTGGTTATTTCGGGATGCTGTTCCGTCATTTCAGAAAAGGTATTTCCGTTTATAAAACAGACAATGGAGTCTTCTATAGCCTCAGCTGTTACAAGGTAAGTTCTCGAGCCGATTATGGAACTGTAGCCGAATAGATCTCCGGGTGTAATAAACCTGACAATCTGTTCCTTTCCATCGTTGCCAACCTTATAAAGCTTTACTTTTCCTGAATGGAGACAATATACACCTACTGCACGACTGTCTTCATGGAAGACCAGCTGGCCTGTCTTATATAAGGAACTTGATTTTTCATATTTAAGTGTCTCAAGATCCCCGTTTTCAAGAATTGAAAAATAAGACTTTTTGAATACCCTGCAAGTTAAACATTCCGGCCTGTCTTTCATATCAGTATGATTATGAGAAGAATAATTCGCCGCTAGCCATCTGCACACATATCGGTACTTACAAAAGTATAACTGTTATTGTAAATACCAAATAATATTGTTAATAAATTAACAGTTAGTTAAAATTAAATTTTGGAGTTAAATTACATTGAAAGAAAGTAGCCTGGAGAAATATATCGTGTAAAAATATTTAAAGTTGAAAAGTTGAGATTTGGCTACGCTCAGACTGACAGATGAAAAGTTGAAATATTGATAAACTATATTTTTTTTCGAATGATCATAATTCCATCTCTTAATGGGAGAATAAGTTTTTCAAGAGTTTTGTCGTTTTCAATTATCTTATTAAATTCGATTATCCCTCTTGTTTGTGGATCGGTTGTTCCAGGTTCAAGAACCTTGCCTCCCCATAACACATTGTCAGCCAGAATAAATCCACCCGCTTTAACATTTTCGAATATCTGATTAAAATATTCGACATATTCTCTCTTGTCTCCGTCAATATATATGAGATCGAACTTTTGATCAAGACCGGGTAATATCTTCAGGGCATCTCCGGTAAGCTGAGTGATCCGCGATTCCACCCCCGCCTTTACGAAATAGGAGTGCGCGAAAGCAGTCAGCTCATCATTTTTTTCAATTGTTATGAGTTTTCCTCCGGGTTTGAGTCCTTTCGCAAGACAAATAGCTGAATAACCTGTAAATGTTCCGATTTCAAGAATATATTCCGGATTTATCATAAAGGATATAAGTTCAAGAAATTTTCCCTGAATATGACCTGATGCCATATTTGGATTTACAAAACGGATATGTGTCTGTCTGTAAAGATCTTCAAGAGCAGGATCTTCCGGGCTGGTGTGATCGATAATATACTGTTCAAGTTTTTTACTCATAGCTGTTTAAGAGATTTAAGCTGGAAGTCCGAAATCAGGACCCCCAAACATTCCGGTTTCCGGCTTTTATATACTCTGTAAGATTCCTCAATCATTTATATATCAGTGTAGACAACTTCGGTGGATCAAAAATTTCATTGGCAGTTTCAAGTAACTCCGAAGTTGTTACCTTATCGATCTTATCACAGATCTGTTCAATAGAATCAATTTTCCCGAATATCAGAAGGCTTTTACCCATGCTTAGCATGAGACTTTCATGATTCTCATAGCCCCTGGCGAGATAACCTTTGATCTGGTTTTTTGCTTTACTTAACTGGATAGTCCCGAGTCGTGTTGTGCGAAGCTTTTTAAGTTCAGCCAAAGCTATAGAGATACTTTTATTAAGATACTGGCTGTCAGTCCCAAAGTATATTGAAAATATTCCTGTGTCGCAATATGGACTATAGCTGGATTCAACATTATAGGCCAGTCCGTTTTTTTCGCGGAGTGATAGGTTTAATCTGGAGTTAAGTCCTTGTCCGCCAAGAATGTTATTAAGCAGGAACATACCCATCCTTCGTTTATCTTTCAGATCATAGGCAATATTACCTATAATGCAGTGATTCTGGAATGTATCCATTTTTTTTGTTATCGAATCGGGTTTATATTGCCATGTCTTATTTATTCTTTTCACACTTTTTCCTGTAACAACAGTATCAAAATGAGTTTTAAAAAGTTTAAGGATTTTGTCATCGGGGATATTCCCCACAGAGCAGAATACCATTTGGCTGGTGTTATAATTTTTTGCAATAAAACCGGAAATGGTTTTTTGCGAAAATGATCTTACGGATTTAGGGGTGCCCAGAATATTCCGGCCTATAGGCTGATTTGCAAAGATCAGTTCTTCAAAATCGTCGAAAATAAGTTCAGCAGGGTTATCGAGATATGAATTTATCTCCTCAACAACCACATCTTTTTCTTTTTCTATCTCTTTTTCAGGGAATAACGAATTAAAGGTAATATCACTTATCAGTTCGATGGCTCTCTGATAATCCTCTTTAAGGAATGATGCATGAACAGCTGTCTCTTCTTTAGTGGTATAAGCGTTTAATTCACCACCTACATCTTCAAGCCGGCTAAGTATATGGTATGCTTTTCTTCTTTTTGTACCTTTGAATAACATATGTTCAATGAAGTGTGCTATTCCATGTTCCGGGTCTGTTTCATCGCGTGATCCCGTATCTATGATAAGTCCGCAATGAGCAACCAGTCCGGGGGTCCTGTGATGCACGAGCCTTATACCGTTATCGAGAGTGTGAAGCAGGAGTTCCATCTTATATAATTAAGCGGTTGCAAAGGTACCACTTCGTTAAAATGATTCCAAATAGATTTTTTTCACTTAAGTTTTTGGCAAGTCGGATTTGAAATATATATTTTCAGCACATGATGGATGTTCTATAGTTCGCGCTGTATATATGTCAGGAGCTATAGTCTAATCTGAGGAGCCTGGCAAAAGAGATAAATACCGGAGGCATTAAAATCCAACAGCCCTGGTACCATGAAGGTTGCCAGGTGTAAAAGAGATCAATGCCGGAGGCATTAAAATCCAACAACCCCGATAACATGAAGGTTGCCGAGTGTAAAAGAGATCAATGCCGGAGGCATTAAAATCCAATAGCCCCGGTACCATCCGGGGTAGATTATAAAATAATAATGTCAATCCCGGAGGGATTGAATTCCAATGACTATGGAATAACCAGAAAAACGAAATCTTTAAAACTTGCAGAATCGATTTTATTAATTTATTGCAATTTTGAAAAATTGCTAAATTCGTATTCAGTGCTAAATGGAATTAATATGTCAACTTATACTCAGATCCTTTATCAGATAGTCTTTGGGAGTAAAGATTACACACCTTTTCTGACCACGGAAACGAGAATATACTTTTTGCATATACTGCCGGGATCCTAAAAGCAAATCCTGTCATTCATATATAGTTTGTGGTGCAGGCAATCATATTCATTTAATCACACATTTGCATCCAACTATATCACTCGCCTTAGTAATAATAGGATATAAAAATGGCAAGTCACAGAATGATCTTAAAAAACAGAAAAAATTTTACTCACTTCCGTGGCTGGCAGGTTGGATATGGGGCATTTACATATCACATCTCTTCAAAAGCGAAGCTTATAAATTATGTTGAGAACCAGAAAGCTCATCATATGAAATATTCATATAGAGATGAATTAACTCGAATGTTGAAGGAACATTCAGTTGAATATGATAATCATTATCTTATTACCTGATCTTATTCAACCCCTCCAGGGTTGCGGACTAATTAATATATCGTACCACAGATAAAACTGTGGTTAATGGATTTTGACGCCTCCGGCGTCATTCAACTTGTAGATATTAAATTTAATAAATGAACGACTAAAGTTCCATAATAGTAGTCATTTTAACATCAAATCATATACCAGTAGGTCAGCTGATTGGGAGATATTTCTGGAAATTCCTTGCGAGACAATTAAACAAGCTGTTTTTATAGAAGGGTGGATAAAAAAGATGAAAAGCAGGAAGTATCTCAAGAACCTTATGAAATATCCGGAATTAGTTGAAAAGATAAAGAGTACTTTTATAAAATAGCATACCATATCGAATCTTAATATTTTTAAGAACAAAATTTTGGTAGGTCGGAAATTGAAATATATATTTGCAGTCCGAAAAGGAGGTGCCATAGCTCAGTCGGTAGAGCAATGGACTGAAAATCCATGTGTCCCCGGTTCGATTCCTGGTGGCACCACTTCTTTAGACAAAGAAAGCCTTGATAAACAGCTATATTGAGGCTTTTTTGTTTGCATCTACTGAAACATTACTGAAACAAATCATTGATTGATCTATTATGTATTTATATCACAAGTTACCTGAAAATGTGAAATATGGGCTTTTGGGGGGTGGGGAAATTTGGTTTTCCGAAACCTAATAAATAAATTTGTTTCAAACAGCTGTATCAAAAAAATAGTTATTCAAGGTGCCTTTATTTTGAACAGACCTGGTTAACCTATAAAATTAAAAATATTAGAAGGATATTAAAAATGTTAATTTACAACCAATTATCTTGTTTAAGTGTAAATCGAAGACATTCAATGCAGTTACCTCACATTCAAAAATGTCTTTGTAAAGTAATTTTAGCTCTTATTATTTTATTATTTATGCTTCATGGAAAAGCACATGCTCAGAAATGTGTTTTCCCGGGGAAGGTCTGGGAAGAAATGACACCTGAATCACAGGGAGTTAATTCAGCGAAACTGGAAGGGGCGCTTAAATTACTTGAAAACATGAGCGGTTCCGATGGAATTAAAGAGGTGGCTATAATCCGTAACGGATACATGATATGGAAAGGAAGCCGGATAGACAGCCTGCATAATCTGGCTTCTATTACTAAAGCGTTTACGAGTACATGTTTTGGGTTACTTGTCGACAGGGGTAAATGTACAATGGATGACTTTGCAGCTGATTATGAGCCCAGATTAATGGGGAAGTACCCTGAATATGAAAAAATAAAGCTCAGCCATTTTGCAACAATGACCTCGGGATATGATGGGGAAGGCGGGACCTACTCAGATGACCCTTATGATGGAAGCAAAACGCCGTTTATCCCCTGCGAACCAGCGTTTGCTCCCGGGACAAAATATTCCTACTGGGACGATGCGATGTGTATGTTTGGGCTGGTTGTGACAAAAATTGCGGGTAAACCGCTTTATAACCTTTTCAAGGAGAGCGTTGCTGACCCGATAGGAATGAACCCGGATGCATGGTACTGGGAAGATTATGGAGAAATAGACGGTATTTTAGTGAACCATGCCGAAGGGGGGATGAACATGACTGCCCGGGAGCTGGCCAGGCTCGGGCTGCTTTTCCTGAACAAAGGTAAGTGGGGCGGGAAGCAGGTTATTAGCGAAAAATGGGTGGAGGAAGCAACAAAAGTCCAGGTCCCAAATACAATGCCGGGGAGGGTTGACAGCCCCCGACAAAAGTCAATATCAAAAGATGGTCCCGGAAGCTATGGCTATCACTGGTGGGCAAACGGGATATTGACTGATGGAGAGATGGCATTGCCCGATGCGCCTCCCGGAACCTTTTGGAGAAGCGGATGGCCTTCTCAACGGTTGTTTGTTATCCCTGAATGGAACATGGTGATTGTACGAATCGGGAGAGACAGAAATAAAACAGATTATCCGATTGACCCGCTCTTTTGCTGGAATATTGTACTTAAAAAAATTGGCGAGGCTATTTCAGACAACAAGCCCGTAATAACAGGAGAAAAAAAGGTATGGCAAACCGTGACAATAGATTTTAAGGGCCCTCATGCAAACGAATCTGATAATAACCCGAATCCCTTTCTTGATTACAGGCTAAAGACGACTTTTGTAGGCCCCGCCGGGCAGATCTATAATGTCCCGGGATTTTTTGACGGAGATGGAAAAGGTGGTAGATCAGGAAATGTATGGCGAGTAAGATTTACACCAGATGAACCCGGTGACTGGACTTACAAAGCAGTATTGAAAAATGGGGAGAATATTGCAGTAAACTTAGATCCCTTTTCTGGTAATATAGATTACCTCAATTGCCCGAATGGTATCATCCATATAACTTCAGGAAGCAAAAATGCAGGGGGATTTTTAAGTAAAGGAAGATTAGTTTACGAAAAAAACTCATACTACCTTAAAACAATAGGTGATGGTAAATACTGGATTAAGGGTGGTACAGACAGCCCGGAAAATTTTCTTGCTTATAGTGGATTTGTCAATTCGACTCCAAATCCTGACAATCCGAAATTTTATCATGATTTTAATAAACATTTAAAAGACTGGAAAGATGGTGACCCTGACTGGGAAAATGGCAAGGGAAAGGGCATTATCGGGGCGCTAAATTATCTATCCATGCAAAATGTTAATTCTATATATGTTCTTCTTATGAATATCGGTGGTGACGGTCAGGATGTTTGGCCATATTCTGGTTACATTGACCGCAAAGGAAATCAGGGGAACGATAATCTCCATTTTGATATCAGTAAGCTCAACCAGTGGGAGATGGTATTTGACCACGCACAAAAGAAGGGGATTAACATTCAGTTTGTCCTCAATGAGGGAGAGGAGGCAAACAAAAAGGAACTGGATGAAGGAAAACTGGGAATTGAACGGAAACTTTATTACCGCGAAATGATAGCGCGATTTTCACACCACAATGCAATTCAGTGGAATCTTTGTGAGGAATATGATATTCCTCCTTTTCCGCTGGAGCCTGCACTAATTAAAGAATTTGCAGGATATATCAGTGCCGCCGATCCATACAAACATCCTATTACCGTTCATAACTGGAGTCCGGATGGTTTCGACCCTTTTCTGGGCGATGAGAGGTTCAGTCTTACATCCCTGCAGTACTATCCTGAAACAAGAGTTAAACAAATATGGGCACCCTATCCAATCTATCCCTGTTATGGGGATAAAACCGAAATTTTACGCAGCATGGTGCAAAAGAACGGACATATTATTCCCATATCTTTTGACGAGTTTAATCAGTCTACTATTGTGGACGATATGTATCATATGACAAAAGGATTTCCTTACCTGAGCGGACAGAGCTTTTTGCGAAAGTCGGTAACCTGGCCGATTTACCTGTCAGGAGGGGCGGGAATTGAATTTATTTCTGAAAAAGTTTTGGAGCTCAATGATTTCAGGCTGTATGAAAAAACATGGAAGTACACCTGGAATGCGCGGAAGTTTATGGAGGAATACCTTCCTTTTCAGGAAATGGAACCGAAGGACTACCTTCTTTCTTACGAGGCCAGTGGTTATTATGAGGATGGGCAGGTTTTTGCCAAAAAGGGTGCCATTTACGCGGTTTATTTACCAGACTGTCGCCTTACAGGTACCTTGAATATGGAAAATGAGAAAGGCATGTTTACTATGCGCTGGTATAATCCCCGGACGGGAGAATTTGAAGGGAGAACAAATACTATTTCAGGCGGAAAGGATATTATTCTTGGAAATCCACCGGCTGAACCACAGCAAGACTGGATCATATTGATACAAAAGATTAAATAACATTGTTCCTCGGGAATAGGATTTCTGAGGCTGTGACCGAAATTGTAATGTGTTAATACTGAGAATTTCGCTTGTCCCACTAAAGCTCTTATATTGACTTCTGATTTATTCCTGAGAATTCTAAAAGCTGTTTGTTATACAAACGGGATATTTTCAGAACCGGAACAAACAGATTGAGTAACAATGGCATATTAGATGAATAATATAGTCTGGTTGGGAGAAACCTGTTCATCATCCTTTTTTTCGTTTCGTTGAGTGTAGGTCCGAAGTAAACTGTTTGAATTTCACTCTCAATTGCATATTCTACCACCCTGTAAATCATATTTTCGTAGGCATGTTGTGTTGTAGTTAAATTTCGGTTAAATGCACCATTTAGACATCTTATTTGTTTATTGAACACTATAAATGAATGGTATCCATAAAATTCTTCATCGGAACGGCAAATAAAATGAACAATTTTCTGGTTATCTATAGTGGCAGAACCTGTACACATATCAGGGTAATCATTCTGGTAAGGCAGTTTGAAAACGCTTCTGGCTCCTGTAAAAATAACACAGTCCTTAATATTTTTGACTGCTTGTTCATCAAGTTTTCCTTCAACAATATCCACTCTGCCACCAATTTTTTGATACTTTTTTAATTTCTTTTTGAGGTTATGATGATCCGAAAGGTAACCATTGATTGTAGTGTACCCTCTGGCATCAATAATACCTTCGTCAACATAAGGCATAACAACAGATGCAGGATGCAAATAAGCATTATCAGCCAAATCATGAATAATTAAAAAGAGGAACCTTTTTCTTAGCAAGTTAAGTATTTCACCTAATTCGAGATCGCTACCGGCATCCTTATTTATAAATAACGGATTGGCAAAGATCTCTGCTGCAATTCCTGCTTTCATCCATATATAAATAGGTATAGACAATGTTCTTGCTATCTGTTTTACAACCTTTAACCTTGACAGAGTTTGACCATAATCCCTGCATTCTATTAAAAACATACAGGCAAAGGTTACGTTTTCTTTTTTTACTCTTACGATCAGTGGCCTGGAATACTCTGAGGTTGATTGAAGGAATTTTTCATATACAACCCAAATGTTATCATCCAATCCCAATTCAAGCAGATGATCATGAAAGCTTGATTTTTCAGCAGGAGTAAGAGGGATAGAGCTTAAATTTAGTGTATACATAGTAGAGGGTTTATTTTTTCATTTTACAATGTTTCGATTTAATTTCTCCTTTTGTGGCTTGAAAGCTAATACCCAATTTAGTTAATTTCCCGATAATTTCAAAGATAAATCAGGTTACTATAATTAAACTGCATAAAAACCAATTTAGAGCATTTGATTACCTTTACCCAAATTAAAAAGTATAATGAATGAAATAGAAAATATTGAGCTTACCTATCTGAGTCTTAACGATTATCAGGAACTTAAAGAGGCTATGATCAAATCTTATCCTATGATGCCGGATTCATATTGGAAAGAGCCCCAGATAAAATCGTTGATAGAGATGTTTTCCGAAGGACAGGTGGTGATCAAAGCCAATAACCAGATTGCTGGTGTAGCACTTTCCATTATAGTTGATTATAGCAAGTTTGGTGATAATCATACCTACAAACAGATCACCGGAAATTTTACCTTTAGTACTCATGATCCTAATGGTGATATTTTATATGGTATTGATATTTTTATTAAACCAGAATTCCGTGGATTGAGATTGGGAAGAAGGCTTTATGATTATAGAAAGGAACTGTGTGAACAACTCAATCTGAAAGGGATAATATTTGGTGGGAGAATTCCCGGTTATTTTAAATACTCCTCGGAATTAACCCCCAGGATGTATATTGACAAGGTGAAAAGAAAAGAGATTCATGATCAGGTACTCAACTTTCAGATATCCAATGATTTTTATCCATCAAAGATCCTTAAGAATTATCTTGTTGGAGATAAGGGTTCGGTTGACTATGCGGTATTATTGAAATGGGACAATATTTACTACGAGAAGGATTCAAATAAAGCATCAATAATAAAAAGTGTAATCAGGCTTGGATTGATACAGTGGCAGATGCGCCCATACAAAGATTTGGATGATGTTATGCAACAGGCCGAATTTTTCATTGATGCAGTATCTGGATACCGCTCAGATTTTGCTCTGTTTCCCGAGTTTTTCAACGCCCCTCTGATGGCTGAGAACAACCATCTTTCAGAGTCTGAGGCTATAAGGGAATTAGCAAAACATACAACAGTTATTACACAGAAATTTTCGGAACTGGCAATCTCTTATAATATAAATATTATTACTGGCAGTATGCCTGAGATTCAGGACAACAGACTCTATAATGTAGGTTATCTTTGTAGAAGAGATGGAACAGTTGAACGTTATGAGAAACTGCATACTACTCCTGATGAGGTTAAAGTTTGGGGATTGGAGGGAGGCAGTAATTTAAAGGTTTTTGATACGGACTGTGGTAAGATAGGAGTATTGATATGTTATGATGTTGAATTTCCTGAGCTTAGCAGATTACTGGCCGATTCGGGTATGGACATCCTTTTTGTACCATTTCTTACGGATACACAGAACGGTTTTTCCAGGGTGAAGGCCTGTGCAAGGGCACGGGCGATAGAAAATGAATGTTATGTGGCAATAGCTGGAAGTGTCGGAAATCTGCCAAAGGTTCATAATATGGACATTAATTACGCCCAGGCAGTGGTTTTTACACCATGCGATTTTGCGTTTCCTGCAGAAGGAATTAAGGCTGAAGCAACCCCAAATACTGAAATGATATTAATAGCTGATGTGGATATTAATCTCTTAAGAGAGCTGAACCAGTTCGGTAGCGTAAGGAATCTGAAAGACAGGCGAAATGACATATTTGAACTTATCCGGAAGTAAATATTTATTTCCCGGTTATTTATATTGTATTAATATTTTAGGAAATGTGGGTTCTTATCCCTGGTTTATACTTGAGTTCTAAGCCCTGTTGATCAATTATTTACATGAACTTTAAATTTTTGGGTTATGGAATTGGTGACGGATTTTTTAAGGATCATGTGGCAGTGTATTGCAAGCCAATATTCATTGTTTAGTTCTCAGTTAGTTTCATTAAAATAGATTTGTCAAATAGTGATGATCAAATTATTTTATTAATACTTTGGTGAAAATATTTAAATTTCATGTCTTAACTTAACATCCGGTCAAATTTTCAACTGGATAAACAACTTAATAACAAAAACATCATTTCAGCAGGAGATGATCAATCTGGTTTGGTTCTGGAAGGGCAGGGGCACTGTCTTTTCAATGGAGTGTGATCAATGTGTCAGGCTTTTCAATTCAATAATGTCAATATCTAAATGAAAGACCTGCGAATAATACTCTTGAAGAACTCTTCTTAAGGCCATAATATACACCAGTATCTAAGTGTATATTGTCATTCAGATTGTATACCAGACCTGTATTAAAAAAGTATTTAAAATTTTTGATCTCATTTTCCCGGAAGATTAAAGATTCAGCAAAAAAGCTTAAATTTCCAGATATCGAATGACCTACTGTAACTGAAGTCAGATAGTTAAAATGATAGCCATTATTGAATTGGTTATCTGCAATATCTACTTCAAACTGAGTTCCGAGACTCCATTCATCCGGAAGTTTAAAAGAAAAAGGAAAAATAACTCCTCCGGTGACTTTTGAATTTGAATTTTTAGGAATGTTAATAAAAGGGAGAATTGCCATTGCGGTTTTTCCGGAATCATTGCCCCATATATTTTGTTTTGCCCTTAATGTTATATTTCCAAAGCCTGATTCAAATGCAGAGGTCCCTCTATCAATAACTTTTTCGGTTACATACGATTCAACTATAAGTTGCAGATCCAGCGTGTTCGTTATTCCGGATTTAAGATTAAATGCATTATACTGATTTTGGATGGTTTTTATTCCTGATACCTCTGATCTATCCGTTTTAAATAAATCAGTTTCATACTGAAAATGACCTGCATCTACAGTATAAGGACTTTCTGTCTGATCAGGACGATCAGTTTCAAAACTTCTCATCAGGTTTTCCGGAGTAGGATGAAATAAACTATAGTCACTTTTAGTGGAATCAGAAACAACTTCTGAATAACCTGAAGCAGCCAGAGAAAATAAGATTATGATGACATTAAATTTCATTATAAGTTTAATTTATAATCAACAATGGGACCTTAACTCTGTGTCTGACAGCATCAATTGTAGTTCCAAAAATCAGGTCCTTAAGTCCTTTATGGCCATGTTCTCCCATCACCAGGAAATCTATATTCTGGTTTTTAACTATTTTTACTATCTCTGTAGATGGTCTTCCGAATCCAATCTCAATATTAGTTTCATAGCCTAAGTCTGTTAGATTAAACTGATACTTTTTCAGACTTTCCTGATCCAGACCTGTTTCATAATCCAGGGTGTTTTTACCAAGGTAACGGGCTGCGGCACTCTCCACAATGTGAATTAAGGTGTATTTAGCTGATTTACCGCCCTGATTTATCGCATTTTTGATTAATTTTTGATCATTCCCTGAAAAATCTACAGCGATCCCAATGTGATTATATTTAACAACAGTCTCTGTTACAAAATCAATAGCTTGTCCATGTGGTAGTTGCGAAATCTTTTTACGGACGGAGATCAGGAACGGTTGTATGAATATATACGCTAAAAGTCCCAGGCATCCAATGAAGATTGGAATTACTACTATATAGATTAAAAGCCCGTTGCTACCTGCATTTTTGATCCAGCCGGAAATTTCATCAATAACAAGGTGTATATTCAGATATACAATAATAGCTGCAACTACCCAGGCCAGGATTTTTACCCATAACTTAATTGTAAACTCTTTCATTAGTAGTTTGTCAGAAGTAAAATGAATAAGCGGAATTACAGCAAAACCAAGCTGAAGGCTCAATATTACCTGGCTTAGAATCAGCAGGCTTCCGAGAGCTCCATCTCCAAAATAAATAATGGTGAACAGAGCCGGGATAATTGCCAGGAGCCTGGTAATTAGTCTTCTTAACCATGGCTGTATCCTTAAGTTCAGGTGTCCTTCCATGACAATCTGCCCTGCTAAGGTACCCGTAATTGTTGAACTTTGTCCGGATGCAATCAGTGCAATTGCAAAAAATGTTGGAGCAGCTGCCCCAAATAAATGATTCAGCAGTTTTGATGCATCCTGAATTTCAGCAACATGAAAATATCCGTTAACGTAGAAAGCTGCTGCTGATAAAACAAGTATTGCAGCATTAACAAAGAAAGCCAGGTTAAGTGCTATTGCAGTATCCATGAAATTCATTCTGATAGCATTTTTCATTCCCTGGAGGGTCCTTTCAAATTTTCTTGTCTGAACGAGAGATGAATGTAAATAGAGATTATGGGGCATAACTGTCGCACCAATAATACCAATGGCAATGTATAATGCATCATTGTTAAGTTTCCCTGGTAAGAATCCTTTGACCACATCAGCATACACCGGTGATACGATAAACATTTCTATAAGGAAAGACAATCCTATAATAAAAACAAGTGAAACAATAAAGGCTTCCATTGTACGGATGCCTTTGTGCAGTAAAAAAAGAAGAAGCAAAGTATCAAACGCAGTAAGACTTATACCCCATATAAGGGGAAATCCGAATAATAAGTTCAGCCCGATTGCCATTCCCACTATTTCTGCAAGATCGCATGCTGCTATAGCTATTTCTGCTAATATATAAAGGGGAATGTTTGCCCATTTTGGGTAGGCATTCTTTGACGCCTGAGCGAGATCCATGCCCCTGACTATACCCAATCTGGCACTCAGTGATTGCAGGAGTACTGCCATGATGTTCGACATTAACAATACCCATATTAGCTTATATCCAAATTCAGACCCACCTGCAATATCAGTTGCCCAGTTCCCCGGATCCATATATCCTACACTTACAAGGTATGCAGGCCCGATAAAAGCCAAAATTTTCCTCCATCCTTTTTGGTCTGTCCGAACACTTGAATGTACTTCACTAAGTGATTTTGATTTCATATTCCTCAATAGAATTTAAACATTTGTTAAATATTAGAAATGATATTAGATATATCTAACAAATAAGTTTGACATATTGTTTAACTTTGTACAAATAAATATTATAAAAATGGCTTCACCAACTGAAGAGAATTATTTAAAATCGTTATTGATGCTTACTAACCAGAAGGCAAAAGTGACAATAACAGGGCTAAGCAATTCTTTAGGAGTTAGTCTTCCCACAGTAAATAATATGGTAAAGAAGCTGAAAAAAAAGGAGCTCATAAATTATGAAAGATACAAACCTATTTCACTCACAGCTAAAGGAGAAAAAGCAGCCTCATTAGTTTTTCGTAAACACAGGCTTTCTGAGATGTTCCTTACTGAAAAAATGGGATTTGGCTGGGAAGAAGTGCATGATATTGCTGAACAGCTGGAACATATTAATTCTAAAAGGTTCTTTGATAGAATGGATGAACTCCTTGGATTCCCCAAATTTGATCCGCATGGTTCACCAATCCCTGATAAAAACGGGAAAATTTTTCAGGAGCCCTTTGTGCTGTTAAGTAATTGTCAAGCAGGAGATGATGTTTCCCTGGTATCTCTTTCTAATGACTCCTCAGATTTCTTACAATTTCTGAATAATCGTGAATTGCATCTGGGTACAAAACTCAAAATCAAGTTTGTTGAGCCCTATGATAGAAGCATGACATTGAGCTATAAAAACCATTCTTATGAAACATTTTCGAAAATTATTTGCGACTGTTTGTTTGTGAGATATTTGGATGAATAAGCGAGACTTGGGGTAGGCATTAATTTACCTAAACCAGGAGATAAATCGAAAGTTGCTTCGTCAATCGGCAAACAACATTAATTCTGGTATTGTGGCGGTTATATCACGAATATAAATAGCTGCCTTAGCTGAGGCTTTTACAAACTGACACTAACCTGATTAAAATATAGTGCTCTTGCATAACTTTAACAAATTATTAATATAATACATGTTTCATAATCTTCGATTATCATCTACTTTTGAGTGTTCTGAAAACAGACTGGATGATTATTTTTTTGACCGATATATTTTAGCATTGACTTAATAAGCAATTGCATGAAAAAATTAAACTTTCAACCCTCTTCTCTTCAAATTCTATATTTGATAATCTTTTTCCTTCTCTTTTCTTTAATTATTCTTACTCCGAAATTAATCAATAGTGCCCTATATTTATCCAAAAACCTGATAATTGATGAAGAAATTGTGGAAGGGATTCTCCTTGGTATTTTGCTTTTTCTTGGTATTTTTATTTTAAATTTATATAAACATGAAAGTTCAAGGCAAAAGGAACTAATGGAAAAAATTAAAAATGATAAAAAGACAATAGAGGAAAAGCTTAATGATTCATTCAAATATATAGGTATGTTAAATGTTCAGATTCAGGAAATTAAGTCCATTTTTAATAATTCCAATAAATATCCGAAAACAAAAGATGATTTTAAAAAGATCTATCGTTTTTATTGCGAACGCGTTTTTGGAATTGTTAATCCAGATTGGATCTTATTCAGAATAATAAACAGCAGTACTCAGAAAACTATTAACGAGCACTTTGAAACAAAGATGGGGCTTACTTTAACATGTCCACATGTTAGTAATAAAATGATTGTGGAAAACCAACTGGTTGCATCCCTTACCAGAGTCATCTCAAATCCGCAAAATTCAAATATCCTGGTCTGTTGTATTTTTCCTGTCGAACAGATCAGCAATGATGAACGAATTTTTATTCAAGCTATTACAAATGAGCTCACCATGCTATATGTTATTTTAAATTCCTCGTATGACAAAAAAATAAATAATGTAATTGAAAGTAGTATAAATGATTAAAGTATAACATTAAGAATCAAAAGAAGTTTGGGATTACAACAATCTTAAAAAGCGGACCCCTGTCGATCAATGATTTACAGGGGTCTTTAAGTTTCCTGGAGACGGAATATTAAATATGTTTTGTAGTGTGCATATAATCAGTATATTAACAAAGTAATTTAATTTTGTTGTAATCCGGGGAGATTTGATGATCACTTGTGTGTTTAACGGCGCCATTATTGTATAACTCGTTTGAATTTTCTGATGTCCCCAACCTGGCAAAAAAATAAGCCAGAGTAAATCCAAATAGTGAGAAGCAGGAAATTGAGCACCGGGTGCTATTTTTGAAACGGTTTCTGGCTGCTAAACCAGTGCCCAAACGACCAGTAAACATAATTTACTTTTTAATTCCTTACGGTAAAAATTAGTACCGATAAAAATAATTCGTCGTACCCTGTGTATCTTTCAGCGGAGAGCAAGAAACGCGTAACCGGTACCGTTAAACACTAAATCTGGAAACTTAATAAAGCAAGCAGAATTATTTAACTACCTTTGATAAATTTTTACCTTGGAGAGAATCAGAAAGAGTCTTCAATATAAGTTATTAAATCCTTTGTTTACAGGTTATTAGTTCATATCTGAAATTACTTTTCTTTAAATATTAATAATAATGAAAAAGCCACTGGTCTATCTCACAATTTTTTTTATAGTTAATCTCCTGGCAAGCTCATGTACAAAGCTTGAAACAACATTTGATGATTCCTTACTGCCCGGGAAATGGCAATCGGGAACCCTGTTCTATAAATATATGGCTGATGGCACTGGTGGAACATGGGATACCGCCGATGATGTCACCGAAGCAGAAGCACAGGCTTTTACATGGACCCTGGTAAACGCAGATCTGACACATATTCATATCCTTGAAATGGGGGGCTCGGTACCTAAGATTTATACTGTAACGGAACTGACTTCAACATCTTTAAAATATCATGATGATTTCGGGGTAAACTTCTCTTTTATCAAAGCAGGCAAATAAGAATTATACTGCCGTAACCTGTTAAATCTGTGCTTAATGGCTAATCTATGAAAAAATTCATAAAAGTTTTTTTTATATCAGTTCTTTCTTTGCTTGGAATTCTGACAGTTGTGGTAAGTATTGTACTTTGGATTGTTTTTACACCTGAAAGGCTTACACCTGTTGTTCGCAGGCAAGCTGCAAGATTCCTCACCTGTAAGTCAGAAATAGGTTCGGTGGAATTAACATTCTTCAGCACCTTCCCGAACTTTGGATTAAAGGTCAATCAGTTTAATTTAATTAATCCTGTCAGGGGTTCACAATATGATACTCTTGTCAGTGTAAATCAGCTTGTTGGTGTTGTTGACGCAGCCGCATATTGGAAAAATAATAACCTGGTGCTGAAAGGGCTGGAATTGAACGGAGGATCTGTTAATGTTTTTAAGGATAGTCTGGGACATACTAACTATGATATATTTACCATCGGAACAACCAGCGCAACTCCTGCAGATTCAGACTTTACATCAACGAAGATAGACATCAGAAATGTGGAGATGAAGGATGTAAATCTTCATTATACCGATCTTTCATTAAAGCTTAATACCGCAATTCGTAACCTTACAGCCAGAATTTCAGGAACTGTTTCTAATGATAGTATAAGCGGTAATGTTAACGTAAGCAGATCCATGATCTCATTTGAATATGAGGGAGAGAAATACCTTCAGGATGCTTCTGTTCAGTTTAACCTTCCGGTAGACATCATACTTTCACGTCAGCTCATAAACCTTAAAAATGCAAAGTTTTCGGTCAATGACCTTGAACTGTTAATGGACGGTACCATTGAAAATGATACTGCGAACAAAAACATTCTTACCGGGCTTACCCTTAAACTTTATTCATGGGATCTTAAAGATCTGCTGGCATTGGTGCCTCCCTCATTCAGCTCTGATTTTAAAGGAGTTGAACTTGACGGATCACTTACCTTACAGTGTGGCATCAGTGGTATTATGAATGATACTGATTATCCGTTGATAGATCTTAACATGCTCATTGAAAAAGGAACATTGACGTATCCCGGGTTCGATTTACCTCTTCATGATATTGCGGGTAATGTTATTATTCATACAGATCTGAAAACCGACTCTCTCTCATATGTTCGTATAAATTATTTCAATGCCAAAACACCCCGTTCATCCTTTAAAACATCAGGACTGGTTAATCACCTCTTCGGGGATATTTACTGCAACCTTATATCTGACGCTGGATTAACACTTGACGAGTTCAACCGTATGATACCACAAAGCATGAAGGTCAAGCTCAAAGGGAAAGCATCAGGGCACGTCAGGTCGCGTTTTTCCATGAGTCAGGTTGAGAAAATGCAGATTGAAAAGATGAAGTTGTCCGGTTCAGTAATGCTCTCAGATTTTTACCTTACCTATGACAGTATATCACTTAAATCAGGCAGCTCGCATATAGATTTTGCATTGCCTGCAAGGAATCCATCGTCAAATAGCACAAAATTCGTTTTTGCCTCAATCGTTTCAGATAACCTTGAAGCTGCAAAGATTGCAAATTATAATACTGCATTTAAAAATGTATCCCTCAGCCTGGAGGCATCAGACATACAGGATACAACAAAAATTCCTGATCTGATCTGCATTTTCAGGATGGATTCCCTGACAGCTGGAATGGATGCAATGACAATCGCTATAGCAAATCCACATGGAAAAGTATCAGTGGCACCAGGAACTGACAGACCTGATCAGCCACAGATAAGGTTAACTTATGAGAGTGATCAGCTAAGAACGAAATACGGTCATAACTCGGCTTTGGTACAAAAGATCAGTACCGACCTTGATATCCTGAATGACAATACTCAAAAAGATATCTTTCTGCAGTGGCTGGTGAAAGGTTATATTAACATTAACCAGGGTCGGGTTAACATGTCAGAACTTACGCAGCAGATAGAAATCCCATCAGTAAAAATGGATTTCGATCCTGAGATTTTCAATATAAAGGAAAGCAGCCTTAAGATTGGGAAGTCTGATTTTCAGCTTACAGGCAAATTGAATAATGTATTATCGTATTTCAGGGGAGATTCATTACTGACGGGTAAATTCAATTTTGTTTCCAATGCGACAGATGTGGCACAGTTAATGGCTTTGACAAGCGGAATAGGCACTTACGATTCAACAAGTGTAAATGTATATGAAGACACAACAGTTGATACTGTATATACAGGACCCTACATGGTGCCAAAGAGAATTGATGTGGTGCTTGACGTCAATATTAAAACAGCCACAATGGGAGTTGATACAGCTTCTGACATTGTTGGTTCTGTGCAGATCGATGACGGGATACTGTTATTAGATGGACTCACGTTTAATACTCCTGCTGCAAGAATGCAGCTGACTGCAATGTATCGCACCCCCAGGATGAATCATCTCTTTCTCGGACTGGATTATCATATGCTTGATGTTGAGATCGGTGAACTGCTGACAATGATCCCTGATATCGATTCCCTGATGCCGATGCTTCGATCATTCGGTGGGAGGGGAGAATTTCACATTGCCATTGAAACTTACCTCGATTCATTATATAACATTAAAAAATCAACACTGCGTGGCGCCTCTTCCATTAAAGGAAATAATCTGGTACTGATGGATGGGGAGACTTTCAGTGAGATCGCCAAAACTCTGAAATTCAATAAAAAAACAGAAAACAGGGTTGATTCTCTGTCAGCTCAGTTTACCATCTTCCGAAATGAAGTTGATATTTACCCATTCCTGATAGTTATGGATAAATATAAGGCTGTGGTAGCAGGCAGACATAACTTTGACCTTACCTACGATTACAATATATCAGTAGTCGATTGTCCATTACCGATAAAACTGGGAATAGATATAAAAGGCAATGAGGATAATATGTCCTATAAGCTGGTCAAGTGCAAATACCCTGAATATTTCCGACCGTCAGAAAGGCATGAAGTTGAGAATAAGCAACTGGAGCTTAGGAACATGATACGTCAGACCCTGGCGCAGAAGGTGAAAGACTAAAGGCATAAGTCTGAATGTTTAGTCTGATGTATAAACAAGTATTATTGAGTTTATCTGCCCGGACAAATGTGATCAATGCTACCGGCTTTTGCAGTATTACTCAAATTCCTTTGAGACTCCGCAGATCATTCTGAATACTTTATCTGGTGAATTGTTTCTGTATTGGTGCTTTTCGTTTGGATATACCAAAGCAAAATCACCTGCTTTTATTGGATGTTCTTCTCCAGCCTCATTTATTAAAACACCCTGGCCTTCAATAACGAAATTCATATGTTCATAAGGATGGCTATGGTAAGGTGTATTTCCACCGGGCTCCAAAATGAATACCCTGTAAGAATAGACTGGGGAACCATCCTTACTTCCCAGGGGAAGTTGTTTCCAGGCACCAGATGCCCCTTCCATCTGGACTTTATTCTTTTCAACCTGATCAATAGCAATGATTTTCATACTGGTAAGTTTTGAATTGTGTAAAAGTATAAAGATTCCGGGAAACCAAAGATTACTTAAAAGAAGAATTCCCTTTTGCAAGGTAATATAACAAATCCAGCAGAATGAATACTTTACAGTTTTTTGAGATGGAGGGGAATATGTTGTTGTGTTTTGTAACGTAAACAATATCAAGGGTCTGCTTGAAATATATTATTTGCCAAAAAATCTGGGACAAAAATTATATCTTCGTTTCGACTGGCGTGACATTCAGAGTCAACCTGGCAGACTTGATTTTTCCGATATATGGAAAATCCCCTCTGACCTGGCCCCGGAATTTAACAAACGAACCGGAATTTGAATCCCACTGGCATGTAAGGTCATTAAACCCCTCTCCGTTCCGGATTTTCTGGCTGTTGGTCGGCATACAGCGAAACAATCCGGATAATCACATTAGCTGCAGCAAGCATACTTTCCAGGGGGACATATTCAAATTTTCCATGAAAATTATGTCCACCGGCAAATATGTTCGGACATGGAAGACCCATATATGAAAGTCGTGATCCGTCAGTTCCTCCCCTTACGGGTATGACTTTAGGCTGAATTCCCAAATCTTCTATTGCTCTTCTTGCAATTTCCAGGATGTGAAATACAGGCTCAATTTTTTCACGCATGTTGAAATACTGGTCCTCTATTTCGAGCTTTACTGATCCTGCCGGATACTTACGGTTTAGCAGGTTGGCAATGTCATGCATCAGGGCTTTCTTATTGTCGAACTTTTTAATATCGTGATCTCGGATTAAGTAATTAATGACCGAATTTTCAACGGTTCCCTCTAATTTAATGAGATGAAAAAAACCTTCATAATCACTGGTGAATTCCGGCCGTTGCTCAACAGGAAGCAGGTTATTAAATTCGTTGGCCACATGAAGTGAATTAATCATTTTGTTCTTTGCCGTTCCCGGATGAACATTCCTGCCCTGTATCAATACCTTTACCTTTGCAGCATTAAAGTTTTCGTATTCCAGTTCTCCGATTTCGCCGCCATCCATAGTGTAAGCATACTCGGCGCCGAATTTCTTTACATCAAAAAAGTCTACTCCTCTGCCAACTTCTTCATCGGGGGTAAATCCGACTTTTACGGTACCGTGTTTTATTTCAGGATGCAAAACAAGATATTCCATCGCTGTTACTATCTCGGCAATACCTGCTTTGTCATCGGCACCCAGCAAGGTAGTTCCGTCTGTGGTAATTATGGTTTGTTCCTTATACTGCTTAATTTCCGGAAAATCCGCCGTTTTCAGGGTTAATCCGGAACTCTTGTTCAATAAAATATCTTCGCCGTTATAATTATTCACAACCTGTGGATTCACATTTTTTCCGGACATGTCGGGACTGGTGTCCATATGTGATAAAAAACCTATGACCGGCACCTTAGCTTCAACATTTGAAGGCAATGTGGCCATCACATAACCCTTTTTATCCATGGAAATATCAGTTAATCCCGCATCTTTTAATTCGTCAGCCAGCATATTGGCAAATTGAAACTGTTTTTCTGTGCTTGGAAACTGCTTTGAATCAGGATCCGATTGTGTATCCGTTTTTACATATCTTAAAAAACGCTCTAATATTTTATCCTTCATTGTGTCCTTTATTTTTGACCTATAAAAATAATGATTATTTATGCGGTAAAACAGATATTTTATAAGTGAAACAGGTTACCCTGAGGTAAAGCTTTACCGGGAGGGGAGAATTATCAGGGATTGGACTGGCTGATGACAGAGTGTACCGGGATCTTGAAATAACTGAACCCATGGGGTGCACATTATAAGTACACTGCAAAACAATAATAAAATTCTTCCTATATAAGCTGTTGGAATAAACTTTTATCAGGTTTAATTTCTCTTTCTGAATATCCTTTCAAAAAGAGACTTTTTCTTCTGATCCGCTTTGTTAACAACTTCTTTAAAAGGGATTTCTTTCTTTTTAAAGAGATCAAGGAATTTATCAAAAAGATTATCTTTTTTAAAATCAGGGCAGTCGAGTGCACCGGCAAGTTCAGGTGGTAACCCGGGAAAGGGAGAAATAAACTGATCCTTCAGATCCGGATCTGACTCTATTTTCTTTAGTGTCAGTGCCACCAGTGGTAAAGCAAGAGTACTGCCCGAACCGTTTAAACCATTATTGAAATGTATAACCGGCAATGAGGCACCAACCCTTGTTATAATTGTAATTTTGGGATTAAATGCGGCAAACCATGCATCGGAGTAATTCTGTGAAGTGCCTGTTTTTCCAGCCAGAGGGGCAGTTACACCAAAGTTGGATTTCAATGAAACTCCGGTACCTTCCCTGATTGCTTTCTGAAGTATTTCACTCATCAGAAGACTCGAACGTTCGGTCAGTACCCTGTCCCTTATCTGATTAAATTCATTTTGAAAGATCATTTCTCCGTCAGCGGTTGAAATGGATATTATGAATTGAGGTTTAACCAGATATCCTCCGTTTGCGAATGAAGAGTAAGCAACGGCAAGCTCCCTTATGCTGGCCTCAGCCGTACCCAGTGCAATTGACGGGGTGTTATTAAGTGGAAAGGAGAAACCCAATTTTGTCCATAATGAATCAAGTTTATCAAAGCCAATCTTAAGAAAAAGACTAAAGGTTGGGATATTCATTGATTTTGCCAGTGCCCCTGCTAGGGAATATTTCCCGCCAAAGGAATGATCATAGTTTTCGGGACTCCAGTCTTCAAATCCCGATAAAATAACAGAATCATTATCGAGATACTGGCATGGCTCCATCCCTTCTTCAAGTGCAACTGCATAAAGTATTGGCTTAAATACTGAAGCCAGTTGTCTCCGGGCAAGTATCTGGTCGTATGGCTGAGTTTTAAAATCAATACCACCAACCCATGCCTTTACAGCGCCTGTTACGGGATCCAGGGCAAGCAAACCGGCATGCAGTAATGTTAATGCTTTCATGACACTATCCCTCACGGAAACAGAATCAGAATAAGAGCCATTCCAGTCAAAAATTGCCTGCGATTTGATTTCATCCGCTCTGTTAAGAAGGTTTTTCTGTTTAAGAATATTTTCAGTAATTTCTGCGGTTATTTTTTTGCCAGTCTGACTGTTATATTGCTCTGATAATCTTTTCTGCATTACGGATAAATGCTCCCTGAAAGACTCAATAGCAAGGGCTTGGAGAGGAAGGTTTAATGTTGTGGTAATATTCAGGCCATCTTGTTCAGGGTCCCATTTTTTACCTGTGACAGAAAATACATCCTGCAGGATCTTTTCTGTCTCGTTTTTTATCTGAACAAGGAAATAATCCGCTGTTCCTTCTGATTCAAATTTATTATAATCAAGTGACAATGGAAGCTTTCTGAGAGAATCTGCCTCTGATATTCCGAGAAAATTGTATTTCTGCATTTGACTTATTACTACATTTCGCCTGCCTATTGCATTTCCTGGATTTAAATGAGGATTGTAATAGCTTGGCGCTTTGAGCATGCCGACCAATACTGCTGATTCTTCAATCTTAAGCTGTTCGGTATTCTTATTGAAATACTGTGCTGCTGCAGTTTCGATGCCAAAAAGATTTTCTCCGAACGAGACAGTATTCAGGTAAAGAGTAAGTATTTCTTCTTTACTGTATGATCTCTCAAGTCTGCCTGCAAGAATTACCTCTTTTGTTTTGTTTACAGGCATTGTGAGAACGCCAAATTTTTTTCTCCCAAACATGTTTTTTGCCAGTTGCTGGGTAATTGTGCTGCCTCCACCCGAGTTACGTTTATTGAAAAGGAATGACTTGATTAATACTCTCGCCAGACTCCTTGAATCAATGCCTTCATGTTCAAAGAATCGCGCATCTTCAGTTGAGACAAGAGCATCTATCAGAGTTGGTGGTATCTGTTTGAAAGAAACATTTGTCCGGTTTTTTGAAAAAAATTTGCCAATCAGGTCACCTTCAGCTGATAAAACTCTTGAAGCGGTTGCGTTCTTAAAATCCAGCAATTCATTTCTTGTCTGTAGGTGTCCGAATGCTCCAAAGTAAACAGATGCTATGAATAAAAAGGGGACTGCCATGATGACCAGTGCAGCAGTAATTATGATTGTCCATTTATTCTTCATTCTTAACAGTAAGTTCAGGACTTTAAACGCAAAATTGCACTTTAAAGTACATTATATAAATTTCATCAAAAAAAAACAGGACTCAGGATAGTCGGGGAGCGGATTATTTTGTCCCCTCAGGTCTTGGAATTGACCTCTTCTGATCCATAATCAGACTTGTTAAAAACCATTTCGGAAGAGATTCGAACCTGTAAAGGGAAAACATTGGAAATCAATGATCAAATAATATAATTTTAAAGGTTCCTGATGAATATGCTGACGATATTGAATTTTCAAGGTACATTTTGATATTTGATTCAGCTTTTTATCCACGAAACTTTGATTTGAAAATTTTGGCTTTTGCAAATCAGGTTAATTTAAAATGCAATGAATATCCACATTCATCAACGTAGTTAAATACTTTTTACTACGTTGAAAAAATTTGAAGCCATGACACCTCGCTCGTAGCTAATGCCTCAAGGCAAAAGTAAGGGTGCAGTATCAGGAAGCTTCTGCACCCATTCAAAAAATTTCAATAACTATAAACTCCAGCCCTGTCGGTATTCGTAATGCAAATGGTCATTTGCCCCGGGCAGGTTGGTTATCTTCATGTTAACAGCATCATACTCTAATGATACATTTGATCTGGCAGTTAGTACGGCAACGTTTGTAAGCAACATGGTCTCTGTTACTCTTGAGGAAAAGGAAAAATCATTACTTGATTTTTTCCCTGCCAGGATGGCCCCGATCCAATCTTCGTAGATATCACCTGTTCTTGGCAGCCATGGTTCTACCCCTTTAAAATCTTTATTTGCCGGTACAAACTGAGGATTTGACCCACTGCTGTTATGCATCATTATTCCTTTGTCACCATAATATATTACATCCATCATTGGGCGACCAGGTTCCAGTTCCGATGGGCGGGGAGGTCTTAGCCCACCATCACACCAGGTAACTTTGACAGGAGGCAGATAGCCACGGGCAGGAAATTCATACGTAACCCATTCCGCCTGAGGTAAATAATCTTTACTGTACGGTGATGATGTTGCCTGTATCCTGGTTGGTAAACCAAGATTAAGTGCCCTTACCGGGGCATCAAATGTGTGAGCACCCATATCACCCATGGCACCGGTACCATAATCCCATAATCCCCGCCAGTTAAAATGCAGCAGATCCGGGTTATATGGTTTATTTGGCGCAGGTCCCAGCCAGACATCATAATTCAGGGATTTGGGTACCGGCATGGCCGGGGGACGCGGAAGATCGCCCTGAGGCCAGATGGGTCGGTTAGTTGAAAGGTAGACCTCTCTTACAAGCCCTACCTGCCCCGATTGTATCCATTCAATTACTTTCCTGGTATCTTCACTGGCATGCCCCTGATTTCCCATTTGTGTAACAACATCATACTCCCTGGCAAGTTCAGCAAGTTTGCGGCATTCAAAGACAGTTTTGCACATTGGTTTTTCAACATAAACATGTTTTTTCTGCCTCATGAATGCAGCGGCTATTGGTGCATGGTTATGGTCCGGAGTACCGATTAAGACTGCGTCGATTGATTTTTCCTTGTCCAGCATCTCACGCCAGTCGGTGTATACTTTTGCTTTAGGGTAACCTTTAAAGACATGTGCTGCAAAAGTTGTATCCACATCACACAGGGCATAAATGTTTGCCAGTTTTCTTGGTGGAGGGGTGGACCGGGCGGGTCGTTGCTGAGAAGCACCTGCCGGATTACGGTTAGCCCGGTCAAGGGCCCTTGCCTCCTGCTCAGCAATCTGCTGCGGAGAATAAGGCTTTCCTGTATTTGTTCTTGCCGGACTTACAATCGGTACATCAGGATCAGCTATTCCCCTGACATCTGCGGCTCCCCTGGCTCCGATACCTATTCCTGCAACATTAATCATATCGCTGGGAGCTTTGTAACCCCTGCCTCCCAAAACATTCCTCGGAACAATCATAAAGCCGGTGGTTGCGGCTCCTACTTTTCCAATAAATTTACGTCTTGAAAGGTCTTTACTTCCTCGCTGGATTTTCTCTTTCATGGGTCAGTTTTTTTGATTATTAATTGATTAAGATTATTGGTCAGTTAGTGAAGGAAAATAACAATTCATACCTCCCGATTATGATCTTACAAGTTAGAAAATTTCCTTAACAAGAGAAAATCTTCTTTTGACCTGATAAATTGCTGTTGTATTGCTGCAGCTGCACCGGAATATGTACAAAGTGTGCTAAACCGATTGCTTTTGGCAGGATGAAAGCCATGTCTTCAACAACAAGGTGCGTGTCATGCCAGTGATATTAAGGGAGTTTGATCAGGTTTGCAAATGGCAGATTTTGTCTGATGCATTCCTTCAACGCCAGTTGTGCAACTTTACGGGCCCCTTTTTCAGAAAGATGAGTGTCATCTTTTCTTCCTTCAGGAAACTTTGTATCGGGAGATGTCCAGAGGAAATACTCTTTCGAGGGTTCATCACCAAGTGAATTAACCCACTCTTCCGTCAGTTTCTGTAAATCTATAAGAGGCACATTCAGCTCTTTTGAAACTCTGCGTGTTGCTTCAGGATAGTCTCCATGTGTATCTGTCAGTTTTCCGTTTTCACCAAATTTACGGCGGACAATTGGAGTAAACAATACAGGTGTGGCACCCCCGGAACGTGCCTCGAGGACAAATCTTTCCAGATTCTCACTGTATGTACCAAAGGGTGTAGTATAGCGGGTGGTATCATTCGCTTTCTCGTCATTATGACCGAATTGAATAAAAACATAATCTCCAGTTTTAATGCTATCCAGCACAGCTTTCCATCTTTTTTCACCAATAAAACTTTTTGTGCTTCTGCCATTTACTGCATGATTGTTTACTTTTACTCCTTTAACGAAATAACTGGCCAATACCTGGCACCATCCTGTTTCGGGATAAACTTCAGGTTTTTTATTGGCCATGGTGGAATCGCCAATCGTAAAAATGGTAAAGTTTTGCCTGCTGCCGGTACAATCAGGCAAAAGCAGGAGAGTCATAAGGAATGACAAGTACTTCAATGATTTCATTATAACTGATTTAAAATATAACTTTAGATTTAAGGTATTCTTCCAGATTGGTATACCCATCATTATCCCTGTCATCATTCCTGACTTCAGAATCCCCGGGTTAAGTCCGCTTTTAGTTTTCCAGCTGTCAGGAATGCCATCCAGGTCAGTATCTTTCAGTACCTTATATGTTTTGTAAACAAGTCAGCCATCAACTTCAGCCTCAATATTAATGACAGATCCTTTTCCGGTTCTTTTCAATAAACCATAATGTTCCATGAGTTTATCCCTGAAGTCCATATTGGATTTAAGATAAGGAAGATGCCAGCTGTTTGTCTGCTTCTGCAACAGGTTATTTACATTTAAGGTTAGTCCGTTTAGCTTTAGAGGGTGCTGCAAAAACTCCAAAGGAGGCACTCTTGAATGATTCACATGCCTCGGATGTCTGACCTTTGCCTTCCTGTGCCAGGGCTATCTGAAAGTAGAATTTTGCTTTGGCTTCGGCGTTACCTGTTTCAAGGGTCAAACCTTTCTGACCATATTCCATACCCATGTCAAAATTCTTCTGTTTATTATAAACATCGGCGAAATAGTAGAAGAGTTCTTTGTCATCGCCATATTTTGATGCTTTGTTAAGCAGATTAAGTGCTTCATCAAGGTTGTCTGCCTGATCTGCCTTCGATCCGGAGGCACGAAAATATCCAAGTGCCAAAGTAGATGCCTGCTTGATTTTTGCTTCATTATTTTCGTTCTTCATCTGTACAAGATATGAATCGATTGTTTTCTCAAAATCGTCTGAATTACCCTGCTGCATGTAGATCAATGCCTTATTGTAAATTGCAGATGAATAAGTTGGGTTGATCAATAATACGCTGTCGAATGCTGCGAGGGCGTTGTTTTTATCATTTTTTGAGAAATATTCTCCGGCCATTTTATTATATGCCTTTATAAGTATTATATCAGCATTTTCTTTAGTTGTTTTGCTATCATATTTTTCTGCTGATGCAGCTGCAAGTTTGGCGGCCCGGATTATTTCGGCTGTCGGTTTTTTATTAGTATATGCATTAGCAGCAACGTTATAGTACAGGCTAGGCAATAACTTTTCGGCTTGCTGTCTGAGATTGGCAACTGAATCACCAACCTGGCCGGAGAGGGTAATCACATTCTCAAATGCCCTGATTGCACCCTGGGGATCAGTCTTAACTATTTTAGCCCCTTCATTGTATGCAACGATCACATCATTTCGACTCTGTGCATTAATAGTTACGGTTGAAAGAACTACAGAAACCAGAATGCCAGCCGTTTTTATCAAATTTTTACTTTTCATTTTTAATCAGATTATTATATTATTACTATCATTTATTCTTTTGAAGGTTTTAAATATAAAAATAAATATATTATATCTTATCATTTGGCTGAAATAATGATAATTATCATCTCAGGAGCATAAGTTTACCAATTAAAATGGAAAGTACAAAATCAAGTCTTATTATACGGATTTTGTAACCGGCTTTAAAATAAACTTTAATAAAATAACAGAGTTATTATAAAACAAAAAAGTGAAGCCCGAACTTCACTTTCCCATAAAAATTATATACTCTCCATTCTCAGAACGCAGGGTTAACCTGTTGAAACTATAGGCCGACTAAAGGTAGTTGATATTTGCTAAACGGGCGTTGGTCTTAATGGATTCAATACCATTTTCTGATGATTCATTTAAATTTCGTAAATTGCCTTGTAAGAATAAGGCCAAAGTTGCACCCGGAATTCTGGAAGTGCTTCCTGAGGGAATAATCAAGCATTACAATAACATCAGGCTCGGAGTAATTACCTTCAACTTATAATTAACAAAACAAAAATAAATCAAAGTCATGGGCCATCTTGCCGGAAAGGATATTTATCAGAAGCTTGGCGATAAAATCGACTCACTGCCATTCAGGGTGAACAAGAGCGAAGCATTATTCAATATCCTGAAAGTGCTTTATTCCAATGAGGAGGCTGAACTGGTTGTCAGGATGCCGTATGGACTCTCGCCTGCTGTGGAAATTGAAAAAGCAACCGGTATCGAAAAAGAGAAATTGAAGCCCCTGCTTGACAGTCTGAGCGAAAAGGGACTGGTCATTGACATACATGTGGGGAAACGGTATTATTACATGCCTTCACCTATGGTCATCGGGATCTTTGAGTTTACCATGATGAGGACAGGAGATAATATTAATACCAAAAAACATGCAGAACTTTTCCATGAGTATCTCAATGATGAAAAGTCATTTGCAGCCAACTTCGGAAAGGGTCAGAAAATTTCTCCTTTGAGGGCATTGCCGCATGAAGGTACCGTAATTGATTCCGACTATACTGAAGTGATGGATTATGAGAAGGCAATATCGATAGTTGAATCACATAAGAAGTTTGCAATAGGATTGTGTTCCTGCCGGCATGAGAAACTTCATCTCGGACAAAAAAAGTGTGATGTGGCTTTGGAGACCTGTGCCACTTTTGGTGATTCATCCGATTTTATGATCAGGCATAATTTTGCAAAAAATATCTCTAAAGCCGGGATGCTCGAGAATCTTGCCCGGTCGAAAGAGATGGGGCTGGTATTCACTTGCGATAATGTAAAAAAGAGAGTTTCATTTTTATGCCAGTGCTGCAGCTGTTGCTGTAACCTCCTGCAGGGTATAAGTAAATTCGGTTATCCTAATATTATTGTTACATCCGGTTTTATTGCGAATGTTAATAAGGTAACATGCGAAGGATGTGCAAAGTGTGCAAAAGCCTGTCCTATAGGAGCAATTGAAATGATTGCGACCGGGAACCATAAAAACAGGGAAGGAAAATTGCCAGTGATCAACGAAGCAATTTGCATTGGGTGCGGGGTTTGTTCATTGAAATGTACCAAAACGGGTTCGCTGAAACTGGTAAAGCGTGAGAAAAGAGTTATTCATCCTGAGACGACCTTCGAAAGAGTGATTTTACAATGTCTCGAACAAGGGACACTTCAGAACCAGATCTTCGGAAATCCTGAAAAAATCTCTCAAAAGATCATGAAGGGAATTGTGGGAGGCTTTCTTAAATTACCTCCTGTAAAAAGAGGCTTGATGAGTGAGAAACTTAGATCCACTTTTCTTGCTGCAATGAAAAATGGAGCTGCGAAACAAAAAAATGGATTTCTTTTAGAGATGTGACATTTTGCCTGAGTGCAACCGGAAAATTTTGTGCGTTAACTGTAAGTTGCCCGATACCTGAATATTTTTTAAAAATATCTTCGCTTAAGATTTCTATCTTATATTTCTTCTAAACTGGAATTTATACCTGAGACTGTTTTATAAGTGGAGATATTATCAAATAGTTAATAATACCTGCTTAATTGTATTTGATATTACTTTTAAGATTTAAAAACTCCCTAACCTTGTATTTTTATTGTAAGGCACCGGTTTGGGATCCATCATTTCAACCAGCATAGTATTAACGGCTTGCGCACAAAACATATTTCCCAATGGATTATAATGGCCAATAAAATACTTTTCCAAATACTCTTTCAAACTGATGTTGAACTGTCTGAATTCATTGAGATGCCTTTGCCCCAAATCAACAAGAGGTAAATTCTCAGACTTAAAATAATCAATTATACTTTGATCCCACCGGCTATTTTCTTCATAAGCTTTAGCAATATAATCAGCCGGGTAAGAAAGAATATACAAAACTTTTTTACTTTTTTGAGAGGCAAATTGTTCTATTCTTTCTATGATCTTTTCTGTACTGAAAAGTGCACATTCAAGATGGTAGGCACTTACCACTTCTGACATGGTAGGATTAGTATCAAGGCTGGTTTCAATTCCGTGTGTTTTTGTTAATGCCTGGATTTCCTTATAATCCAGGTTCTCATTACGCTCATTCGATTTGTTATGAGCGATTAAGATTTTAGTTACAAAATCATCTTTAAACAGATTAAAAGTTTCATCTATGTTGCACAGTTTATAAAAATCTTTTCTTGTGGGTGTTGGATTAGGATGTTCAGTAAATGACCTTTTTTTCAGATCAACTTTCATATGTGGCAGTGGAGGCTCAATAAACTGAACATGCTTATGCATGCGGATGTTCCTCCATGCGTCAAGATTCCGGTAGTGATCATCGCTAAAAATATTAAAAATAATATAGTCAGATGGAGTACGCTCTTCTTCCTTTAACATGCGTAAATATGCCTGATATACTGACCAGCCACCAATACCAAAATTTTTTACAGGCTCCTGAAGATTGCCGGCAAGTACTTCCTGCCATGTTTCATGATCACTCACCTGATGACATTGTGTAAAGCTATTTCCATAGGTATTTATCCTGCATGGCCTGGCTGCATAATTAGACATTATGCGCTCACCGTCGGGTTTTGCATAATTATAAACTGAAATGGAATTATTTACTCCGTCGCGAAAATATGCATCACGAAGCAACCATCCGAATTCTTGGCTATGCTTTGAAAAAGGGAATGCTTTATCCTCGAAATAATCATTAACCTCTTCAGGTGTATACAATAATTTATTGAGGAAATCGCGTACTTCATCGTCCGTTATTGAGTCAAGTATCGTTTTGTTGGAGTCTGCAAATAAACTGGTTGTCGGCAATAAGCCAAGACTCAAGCCTGCAATTGCACTGTTTTTTGAAAATGCTCTTCTGTCCATTATTTCATTGGTTTGTTTTTGGCAGATCAATTTTTATTCTTTATTACAAATCTATCAAAAATTGCTAGTTAAGCAATGATCCGGGATGTTGTCTTTAAGGAGGTAAAAGCCGTTGATGAAGTGGCCGTGCAAGGAGGGTATGCCGGCGGCTTCCCGTTATAAGGGACTTGTTCTCACTTAGGCACTCTTTTTGACTGTAGATTAACTCGTTACGCATACTTCAGACTAGACTTTTTCCGGATTGACGCTTCTTAATCAAAGATAACTTTTTTATTTTCAACTGAAAGAGTTTTGCTCACTGTTTTTTTAACTCTTTAAGGTGTTCGCGAGCCGGCCAGGCCGGGTTCAATTGAAAAAAAGTCAGATTTTAATCATATTCATTCATTTTTATGAGTGAGATTCTTAGTTTTCGTATTCTGGTATTGATAATCAGACAGTTATTCATTAGTCTCAAAATTTTACCCAACTTACCCCCTGAAAGACCGTAAATAACCATTTAAAGTGTTTAAACGATGTTTTAACATAAAAGGTGCGCAAGTGTTCACTGGTTCTTCGTTTGCATTATTTCGTATGGTGGAGATTTGTCTCAATATTGAGACTCGGACAGCTATGTTATATACTCGCTGTTTTTTGTTAAATGGATCTTCTATTATTAATCGACTCCAGGGTTTATCCACGATCTCTCCCCGCTGCCATCCCTTCTGCCCCTTTTCCTGTCAAGCTTTTTGTCCCTCCCTGCTGCAGCACATATTGCCGCTGGCGCGTCAACAAGAGCTGCGCCGACACCATTAACAAAAAGACACGCCAGGTAAAACGGGCCCAAAGCTATATTTACATAATGCAAGTTATACGCAGCCTATTTTTCAGCGGTGTTGATTTTTGTGTTTCGGCTGCCT
>CAVUAX010000006.1:0-174079 GCA_963739685.1 uncultured Bacteroidales bacterium | reverse complement strand
GTAAAGTTACAGCTGGCAGTGTTACCTGCCGCATCATAAACCCTCCATGTAACGGTGGTAACGCCTGTGTTGAAAACGATGCCGGCAAGAGTGCCGCCGCTGGTCTCTGCTATGGTCGTGACACCCGATAACTCATAGGTAGTACTGGTGATTGAACAGTTATCCGAAGAAGCAGTGAGATCAAACTCAGTGGCTGATACAACATATGTACAGCCCGTGTTAGTACCTACTGCCTGGTTAGCTACACAGGACAGAGTAGGATTAGTTGTCTCCACCAATACTCCTGCAACACTACTCTCTAAAGGAGTATTACATCCTGTCCCCGTACTTGTAACAATTACTTTGTAGTACAAATTGGCTGTTATCGCAGGTGTAGTATAGGAAGAGCTATTTGTACCAACATTAGTCCAGGAACTGACACCATCTGAAGAAACCTGCCACTGATAATTTAAAGCAGTTCCTCCGGTAACCAAAACTGACATCGTATGTGTAGCATTATAGCAGACAGTTGCACCTACCGGTGATGTTGTTATTACGGGCTGAGGATATATTGATAAATCACTTCCATTGTCAGATCCTGTTCTAACAGGAGAACTACTCACAACACGTATCCTGTAATGAGTTCCTGCAACTGTAGCAGGAGGAATAGTGGCAGGAATCGTTCCTGCAGTGGTTGATGTTAGAGTACCTATTGGTACCGGAGAAGCAAAACTGCCGCTCGCATCAGATAACTGCGCAGCAAAAACATTATCTGCATAATATGTACCAGTGATTGTATAAGGAACGGAAACATTCGCCCCGGCGCAAAATGTAGAACTGGCTATTACACCTGTTGATATAGTTTGCATCCTCTCTGCCAGTACAAAATACGTGTTTGTGCCAATGGCATTTGAACCTGTAACACTATAAGTTCCAGCTGTTCCTGCCAAAGATGTATATGTTCCAGCTATTGTGGTGCTACCACCAATTGCATCGAGGGGGGAAATAGAAGTTTGCCGTGTTAAGGAAACTGAACTGTTCGTAAAATTACCTGCTGTTACCAACGACCAATATTCTGTTTGACTTATTGAAGTTAAAGTTCCATCATAAGTTCCTCCTGTATTCCCGGTGTAAGCTTCTGCCTGTGAAGTAACAACACCAAGACCTGTTGTAGGATTAATTAAAGAAAACGGAAGATATATGTTGCCCTTCCCAATAGGGAAATTATAAGTGGAACCCGAAACCAGGTTAGCCGGTAAGGTCCATTTAACCGGACCGTTAATATACGACGATGTTGAACCACCCGATATTGCTGTCGTAGCGGGATTTGTCACCGAAAGTAAATTTGCAGTAGCTAAAAGACCGGAAGTAAGTGTAAGGGTACCCGAAATTGATGTTGGTGCACTCAAGGTTACCGTATTATTACCTGCAGAACCTGTGTTGGAGATTGTAAGGTTATTAGCTGGAGAATTCTGAGTAAGGCCATTACCTGTAACCTGATTAACTGAACCGTCATAGGTATAATTAGCTCCTGTACTATATGTTCTTGTCCCGATAACACGGATACTACCTGATGCTCCGCCTGTTGAAAGCCCCTGAGCATGGGCTGTAATAATTCCTGCACCTGAGCTGAGGTTAAAAGTACCGTCACTTCCATCAATCAGGCTTGTTCCTATATCCAATGTGGAACCACTGCTAACATTAAAGTTTATGGTCCTTGAGAATGTTCCTCCTGTTTTTGAGTAGGTCTGGGTAGTGCCACCATCAAAATTGATGAGACCCGGCCAACCACTTGTTTGTGTATTTATATCACCACCAGTAAGTGTAAAGTCTCCACCAACATTTAACCTCCCCACGGAAACATTATCATTTTCATTCATGATTATCGTTCCCCCTGAAATAGTCACATTACCTGCGACTGATAATGTAGAACTGGCCCCGCCGGTAACAAGGGTAAAATTTCCGCTGTTTAGTGTGAAGTTTCCACCTACGGTCATTGTACAGGAACCGGTGCCATTGTTCATTTTGAAGGTAGCATTATTGTTAATAACAACATTACCATTTACGGTCAGTGTGTAACCAGTACCTGTATTCGACATCCGAAGGGCATGATTATTAGGATCGGCAACTCCGGTACCTGAAACTGTAAAATCACCTGCAATTGTGACATTGGATGCCATATAAAGATTAGAGGTCTGTCCTGGACAATTCCATGTGAAATTCCCAAATGTTTGATTAAACCCAGTTGGGATTGAATTAGTGACATCCGTAATATTACAGTTTGAGCCTGGGTCCCATGTCGATGCAGGAATTGCCCCTCCATTGCGGGTATGATTGTATATTGATGAAGTATTAAAGACAATAGTACCGGTAGGGGTAATAGTTCCTGAATTATTTACAGTACCTGATACATTCAAATCTGTACCTGTTCCATTAGAAATTATCAGAGTACGCCCTGGATCAACTGTCAGAATTCCTGTATTGTTAACAATAACCTGATTAAGCGTAACATTACTTGTTACTGTCGCTGTATGTCCATTTTGTATCGTAATGACTCCATTGGCCGATGAAGGAGCAACTGCAGCAGCACCCCATCCCGAATTATATATCTGCCAGGAAGTTGGTGAAACAAAATTAACATTTCCTACTGTCCGATAATCTCCGTTTGTTTGCCCTAATACTACTATAGCTCCCACTACCCATAATCCACAAATCAGCAGCCACTTCCGCATATCTCTCCCTCTCAGTCCGGGTTTAACTGTTTTAATTTTTGAAATGATATGAACTAAAGCGACAATCAATCTATCAGGATCAGTTTTATACAAAAAAATAACGTCCGGCCTTAAACTCTTTTTTTTTAAAGCCGCCCACTATTTTTAAATTATATATTCTATCCGTTTTTCAGTTTTAACGGATTATCAATTATGTTGTATTTAAGACTGTCATAGATCAGGTTTGGTTGCATCCAAACATACGCATTTACAGGCTTAAAGATAATATTATTTCAAGAAGTTAAGGATTTTTTTGATCAGCGGATAAAATTAGTAAACCATTGGTGGTTTTCTAAATGTAAAACCCGGATGAGGTTACTCAATCCTATAATATATTTATTTGTAAGTGTGACCTTTAGTTTATCATTACCCACCCCTAACCTCCCGCCAGGGCGGGACAGGTTCCCGCGATGCGGGACAAGTTCCCGCGATGCGGGACAAGTTCTCCAGACAGGGATAATGCTTTTCAAAATGCCATTGTGCCATGGCACTGTTGTGTAGTTGTTCTGTTATATTATCAGCATCGCATCGCCATAAGTACCAAACCTGTATTTTTCTTTAACTGCGGTTTTATATGCATCAAATACAAGATCAAATCCCCCAAAAGCTGCCACCATCATAAGCAAAGTTGAATATGGCAGATGAAAATTACTGATCATCATATCAGGGACCTTGAACTCGTATGGCGGAAATATGAACTTGTTGGTCCAGCCGTCAAATGGTTTCAGATAACCATCAGTCGATACAGAACTCTCGAGCGTCCTCACAACCGTGGTACCTACCGCACATATCTTATACTTCTCATCCTTAGCCTTATTTACAATATCTGCTGCATCTTCCGAAATGATTATCCTCTCTGAATCAACTTTATGTTTCGTAAGATCCTCAACATCAACACTTCGAAAATTACCCAGTCCGACATGAAGTGTTATCTCGGCAAAATCAACTCCTTTGATCTCAAGTTTCTTTAAGAGCTCCCTGCTGAAATGAAGACCAGCTGTTGGTGCTGCAACGGCTCCTTCATATTTGGCAAATATTGTCTGGTAACGTTCATTATCCTCAGGTTCTACCGGTCTGTTGATGAACTTTGGAAGCGGTGTCTTTCCCAGACTGTATAATGTTTGCTTAAACTCATCATAAGTGCCGTCAAACAGGAACCTCAGGGTTCTTCCCCTCGATGTCGTATTATCAATTACCTCAGCTACCAGAAGATCATCCTCCCCAAAATAGAGCTTGTTCCCTATTCTGATCTTCCTTGCCGGATCAACCAGTACATCCCATAATCTCTGCTCCCTGTTCAGTTCCCTTAATAAAAATACTTCAATCTCCGCGCCCGTCTTTTCCTTGTTTCCATATAACCTTGCAGGAAAAACTTTAGTGTTATTAAAAACCAAAACATCTTTTTCATTAAAATATTCCGTTATATCCTTAAAAATCCTGTGTTCAAATTTACCCCCTTTCCTGTCCACAACAAACAACCTTGACTCATCCCTTTTCTCCGAAGGATACAGGGCAATGAGCTCCTGTGGTAAATTGTACTTGAATTGCGATAATTTCATGTGTATATAATTTTATTTTGAATGGTCACATGGGACTTCCATGTTAACTTTATTATGCTTGTAATTTAAGAATTCCATTATACGTTGAATTTCCCGTTTTGTTTCATTTCCAAAATTTTTTCCTGGAATTTTTCTATGGTAAATGCATCCCTGACATTTAACAGACCTATAGAAGTTCTTTCAAGCGCCGATAAATAAGCACCACTTTCTAATGCCTGCCCGAAATCCCTTGCAAATGACCTTACATATGTCCCTTTACTGCATCGTAACCTGATCTTTGTCTCCGGAATTCCATATGATACCAGTTCTGTTTCATGGAAATAAACAGTAACCGGATCCAGTTCTTTTACAATTCCCTTTCTGGCATACTCATACGCCCTTTTCCCGGCAATAAGTTTTGCGGAATGTAAGGGTGGTATCTGCTTTTGTTCTCCGGCAAATCTACAAAGGGCATTTTTTACAAGCTCTTCCGTAATATGGTCAGTGGAAAATTCTCCATCGGTTTCCGTCTCAAGATCAAATGACGGGGTAGTGGCTCCCAGATGAATTGTTGCAACATACTCCTTATCAAGATCACGAAACTCGTCAATCTTTTTGGTGGCTCTTCCTGTACATAGTATCATAAGCCCGCTGGCAAGTGGATCAAGTGTTCCTGCATGACCAACTTTGATCTTTTTAATTCCAAGGGTGCTCCGGATAATTATTCTCACTTTATTTACCAGGTCAAATGAAGTCCAGTAGAGAGGCTTATCAAACAACAACACCTGCCCCTCTTCAAAAATACTTTTTATATCATTACTCATCCTAATGGAACAAAATAGATAACAACCCTATTGCAGCACAATAAATTGAAAACCAGATCAGTTTACTCTTTTTCACAAGTCCGATCATCCATCTGCAAGCAAAGTATCCCGAGATGAATGCAGAAATAAAACCAAGCATAATAATACCAGCTCCGGTTCCGGTTGAGGTAAAATCTCCTGATAAAATTTCCAGAATATTTGCACCAATAACCGGAAACAGTACCATAAGAAAAGAAAATCCTGCTATATCTTCCTTCCTGTTACCGATCATCAGGCCAGTTGAAATAGTCGCACCTGAACGAGAAATTCCCGGAATAACAGCGAAAGCCTGAGCAACACCTATAATAAATGCATCTGTATAGCTGATACTCCTGTCTCCTTTCCTGGTAAAATGAGCTGCAGCAAGGATTAATGATGTAACCATCAACATCAACCCTATGAACAGCAAATTACCGTTAAACAAACTTTCAATGGGTTTTTTCAGAAGCACTCCGGCAATCCCGACGGGTATCATTGAAACAATTATTTTAAGTACGTAAGAGGTCTCTTCATTCATTTTAAATTTCAAGGTTCCCCGGGCAAGGGTCACAATTTCTTTCCAGAAGACAAATACCGTGCTCAGAACTGTAGCACCATGCACTGCAATAGTGAAGAAAAAACTTGATTCAGGATTAACTCCGAACATAGCTTTGGAGATTTCAAGATGTCCCGAGCTGCTGACAGGGAGAAACTCGGTTAATCCCTGTATAAGTCCAAGAACAATCGCTTCAAACCAATTCATATAACTGAAATATTAATTTATAACTGACCTCACCAGAAGCCTGGAGTCAGAAGTCAAAAGAAGATTATTATTATGTCTTCCTTCCGGCTTCCGGCATACAACCAAAATTTCTCCGGTACTTATAAGTTCTACTTATTATTTTTCAGACTCTTTGGGCTTTTTCATAATCGCCCATATCTCGAAAATAAAACCTGCAAGTACAACGACAGGTGCAAGAGTTATCCTCCTGAAACTAAATATATCCTCGCTGAATATATCGGGACTCTTGGATTTACCTCCAAGCATCAGGAGAAAACCTATTACTATTATTACAAAACCAATTGCAAGTAATTTATAGTTTTCAACTCCCAGCGCAAAATTGGGTTTTTCCTTGTTTTCGTTCTTTGTGGCCATAATATTTTCAATAATAAAGTTCGTCTTCAGAAATACTTAAATACCTGTTAACTGAAAAAAATGTAGAAATAATATTAATCAATATTCCGGTAATAATTATCGAAATACCCAAAAGCAGTAAAAGTTTTGTGCTTTCGAAGGTAAACATCATAAGAAATTCTTTTTCAATAAGATACAAAAGACCTAATAATAATGTCAAAGCTATCAGCGCAGCAATGAGACCATGAATGATGCTCTGTAATAAAAAGGGCTTCCTGATAAATGACCGTGTTGCTCCGACAAGTTGCATTGTTCTTATAAGAAATCTCTTTGAATAGATCGAAAGCCTTATCGTATTGTTAATGATTGTCAATGCTATCAGAAAGAGAAATGAGCTGATGACCAGCAAAAACAGACTGATCTTTTTAACATTTTCATTAATGAGGAACAATAATGACTCCTGATAGTAAACCTCTTTCACGAAAGGATATTCAAGAATGTATTTCTCGATCTTTGCCACACTGTCAGGACTCGTATATTCCGAATAAAGATAAACATCAATAGATGGAGGAAGAGGGTTATCACCAAGAAAACTTATAAAGTCTTCTCCCAGCTCGTCTTTCATTTTAGTGGCAGCTTCATCTTTTGAAATGTAATCAGTCGATTTAACGTACTGCTTGGCATCAAGATCTTTTTGCAGCATTCTGATATCTGCTTCTTTCGAATCATCAGCAAGCATTACAGAAAAAGACAGGCTCTCGCGAAAATAGTCCGATAGTTCCCTGGCATTGATCAGAACCAGCCCAAGTATCCCAAGAAGAAAAAGAACAAGAGAAATGCTTACCACAAGAGTCAGATAAGAACTTCTTAACTTTCCTTTCGATAAACCTGTTGCCCCTCTCTTCATTTATTCTGTATCTTTAGCCTTATCCGACTACCGTCAGCCAACCGAACTCATCCGGTTCATCGCCACTCTGTATGGCTACGAGTTTATTGTAAAGCTTCATTGAAACAGCGCCCGGCTTTCCATCCTTACAGTACTCATAAATCTGATTATTTTCAGCATCAAATATTTTGGCAATAGGACTTATCACTGCCGCTGTACCACATGCACCTGTTTCAGCAAAAGAAGCTAATTCTTCCACAGGAATCTGCCGGCGTTCGGTCTTCATCCCCAGACTCGCGGCAATATCAATCAGGCTCATGTTTGTTATTGAATTTAAAATTGATTCCGATTTTGGAGTAATATATGTATTATCTTTTATTCCGAAAAAGTTAGCAGGACCGCATTCATCAATATATTTCTTCTCTTTTGCGTCAAGAAATAAAGTATTTGAATATCCCGACTCGCGTGCTGAAACAATCGCGCGAAGACTTGCAGCATAATTGCCGCCTACTTTATAGATACCTGTACCCAAAGGAGCTGCCCTGTCTACATCTCTCGAAATAAGCATATTTACGGGTTTTATTCCCTCCTTAAAATATGGTCCAACGGGAGTGACAAATATTATAAATGTATATTCCAATGACGGTTTAACACCAACTTCTGCTCCTGATCCAAAAAGAAGGGGTCTTACATATAATGTTGCACCTGATCCGTATGGCGGTACAAATTTCTTATTCAGTGAAATCACTTTAAACAGTGCTTCCCTGAACATATCATAAGGGACAGGTGCCATTTTTATTCCCTCAGCAGAAGATATAAAACGTTTTGCGTTTTCTTCCCATCTGAAGAGCCTTATCTTTCCATCTTTACATCTGTAAGCCTTAAGACCTTCAAAAGCTTCCTGCCCATAATGTAACCCTGTTGCAGCAATATGGATATCAATATATTCTGATGACGAAACTTCAAGATTACCCCACTTTCCGTTTTTAAAAACGCTGCGCACATTATAGTCCGTCTTAAAATAACCAAAAGGCAGATTTCCCCAATCAAACTTTTCCATAACCAAAACTCTTATATTTACCGCAAAAGTACATTTTTAAAATATAATTTTTGCTCTTTTAAAGCAGAAAATGGATTATGCCTTATAGTCATGAAGCCCGGTAATCTGGTCCTCAAGAGAAACGCTTCTGAGAAGTTTCCCGGTGTTGGTTATAAACTCATGACTGATAAGCTGTTTTCTCTGTAATTCTATCCATACTTTGCGACTTGTCAGCTTTCCGTACTCTGCCCTCTCTTTCTTCAACTTATCAGTTAACTTCATAAAATCAACTCTGCCCATGTAATCAAACCTGGCATCATGTAAAATATTATCCGACGCCGACTCCCGAACATTATTAAACGAATTACCAATTAACTTTTTTGTTATTTCAATATTTATTGCATCAAAGCCGTACCTTGGAAGTATCTCTTCAACAAGACGGAGCGATGCTTCCATTGGCTTTTCATAATCAGAGATAAATCCTGTCAGAAGAAATACCGAAGCAAGCTTCAGATTAATATAATCTTCCTCAGGAATATTTTCGGCAGTGGCCAGTAATTCAACCTGATTTGTGATGTTTCTCAGCATGGATGAATTATGGAAATAGAGGTTGGGTGGTGCCTCATCATCAAACAACTTAGTAATAAGTTCCTCAATATCCTGTACTTTTATCTTTTGCATTTTTAGAATGAACCTCCGGTTGGGACTTCCACCGTCATCGGATAGTTCCGGTATAATTCCGGAAACAAAATACATCTCCAGTTCACCTTTATATTTAACTGGCATTTTGCCCCTGTGTTCACATAAAAAGAACTCTTTGACAAATTCATAGGTGGTTCCTGAAATATTTATTTTACCTGCTTCTCCGGCTGATTCCATCCTGCTTGCAATATTTACCGTGTCGCCCCAGATATCATACGATAATTTCTTGTGACCGATAACACCTGCAACAACGGTACCTGTGTGAATGCCAACGCGGATATCCCAGTATTTAATTCCTTCGAGCCTGGAAGCCTCTTTCAGCATTTTCATGTAACCCTGCATTTCCAGTGCTGCCAGAATAACCTCAACCGGATTGGTTCTGTTCTTTTCAGGAATTCCTCCTGCACACATATAAGCATCACCGATAGTTTTGATCTTTTCAATACCAAATTTCTCAACAACTGAATCGAAGTGGAAAAAGAACTTATCAAGTTCATCAATTAATACTTCAGGATTCATCTCCTCGGCGATCTTTGTGAAGCCCTGGATATCGGAAAATAAAACTGTCACAAAATTGTATTTGATCTTTGTTGCTTTTCCTTTTGCCATTATCTCCTCAGCGGTGTTTTTTGGAAGGACATTGGTCAGGAGCGTCTCGGTCTTTTCCTTTTCAATGATAAGATCTTCAGTCCTCTTGTTGATTATCTGCTCAAGTATGTATTGTTTCCTGGCAAACCGCAATACTAAATGATCATAAATTGACCATATTATTAAAAATCCCAGTAATAAATAGATTACGATCGCCACCCTTGAAAAATACCATACCGGCAGCACTTTAAACCTGATTGAAGAAATTTCATATTCATTGCCGGCCGGATCTCTGAACCTTGCATTAAAAATATAATTGCCCGTCTGAAGGTTGGTATATTCTTTATAAGGGCTTCTTGTCCATCTTTTCCATTTAGCGTCAGATCCTTTAAGGAAGTATTGAAATTCCAGTGAATCACCTCCTGTGAATTCAAACCTGATATCATTGAGCCGATAATTAAGAATTAGTTCCCCACCCCTTATCCCTTCTGTTACTCCACCGGCAGGGCCGGTGAAAATAACTGAATCATCATTCAATACTATGCGCGAAAGTGACGGCTTTCCTTCTGAACCGGTAAAAAGAACATTGGCAGAAACATTCGGAAACAATAAAAATAAAATTATGCAAAAAATAAAATCTAATCGGGCTGACCAGTGCATTATATCTACATTGTTTAATTAATTCAAAAATACCATTTAAGTTGAGTTTTCCATCACCTTTAGAACCCTTTGTTAATATACCCTATTAACTTCGCGGTTAATTTATATTTTTGTTTCAAAATATTTTGGGATTTATGCAGATAATTTTTGCAACTAATAATGATCATAAGTTAAGGGAAATAAGACATATCATCGGGAACAGTTTTGATCTTTTAAGTTTAGAAGATATAAATTTTGAAAATGATATTCCTGAAAACGAACCTACTCTCGAAGGAAATGCTCTCTTTAAGGCACGATATATTAATCAGGCCACAGGGCTGAATGTATTTGCTGATGACACCGGGCTGGAAATTGAAGCTCTTAACGGGCAACCCGGGGTATGGTCAGCACGGTTTGCCGGGGAAAATAAGGATTCCGGAGCAAATATTGAAAAGGTCCTTTCTTTACTTGGTACCAGCGAAAACCGCAGGGCGCGTTTCAGAACAGTTATTGCCTTGATTTTTAACAATAAGGAATATCTTTTCGAGGGAATTGTTGACGGAAATATTATCAGTGAAAAAAAAGGGCATGAGGGTTTCGGATACGATCCGGTCTTTGTACCTGAAGGTAAAAACCTCACTTTTGCCGAAATGGATCTCGATGAAAAAAACCGTATATCCCACAGGGCAAGAGCCTTTGAAAAATTAAAGGTGTTTTTAGCTTCACAGTAAGTTTAAAACAATAAAATTTCCATTTTGCAAGTTTATATTAGGAACTTTGTGGCTTTAAACCTGCATGAAAAAATTCCATCCATCACCAGGACTATTATGAAAACAAAGGTGTTTTTTATAAATCTGTACCGGCTATATACTTCTGAATGAAAAAGATAGCATTTAGTGCAGGGTTGTCAATACTCCTTCTGATTTCAAAAGGACAGACACCTGTCGGTACCTGGTCAGATCATCTTATATATAATACAGCCAAAACAGTTGCTGTAAGTGCGAGTGATGCCTTTGCTTCAACAGGGTCGTCAATCATCGTGTACAATAAAGAGTTTACAGAACTTAAAAAACTATCGCCGGTAAACGGTCTGACCGAAACAGGGATAAGCACCATTGCATGGTCAAAAGAAAATAATACCCTCATTATTGCTTACATCAGCACAAATGTTGATCTCTTTATTAACAATACCTTTTATAACATCCCGGATATAAGCAGAAAATATATTCCGGGTAAGAAAGAGATCAACAGGATCCGGACAAAAGGAAGGTATGCCTACCTGCTCTGCAGCTTTGGGATCGTGGTTTTAGATATTGTAAAGAGAGAGATATACGATACATGGAAACCAGGGCCCGGTTTTCAGGATAATGAAACCTGGGATATAGCTTTCAACAATAATAAAATCTACGCTGCTACGGGTATGGGCCTCTACTCGGCTGATCTTTCAAACAGCGGATTATCTTTCTATGCCAACTGGACTCTGGTAACTGATTTACTACTTTCCGGGGGGAAATATAACTCGGTGATATTCTCCGGAAATAACCTGTATGCAAATAAGTCTCAACCAGCTTCAGGTGATTCTATTTTTGTAATTAATACCACAACTTCTCTTTTTTCATACCAGCCGGGAGTTAATAATATTTCTTTCGATGCTGATACTGATGATGACGGTTTTACGGTAACTTCGCACGGCTCTGTAAGATATTTTAACAGAAATGGCGATCTTCTCAAAACAATCTCTGACTACGGATGGGGGTTGCCAAATTTTTCACATGCGATCGCAGATAAAGGTAATATATGGATCGCCGATATCACTTACGGGCTTGTCCGTGGTCAAAGCATGACCAACTTTACAAGCCTGACACTACCCGGGCCTGCTTCAAATGACATTTTTCACATATCCTCCAGTAATGGAAAAACTATAATAACAGGTGGTGGTGTTACAGGTGCCTGGACTAACATAGACAGGCCACTGACTGTTTCAGTTTTTGAGAACAATGACTGGGTTAATCTTTCATCACCAGGTATCAAAGATGCAATGAGAGGAATATCCGACCCTGTCAATAACGATCATATGTTCATAGCAACCTGGGGAGGAGGATTACTTGAATATAAAAATAACCTCCTTATCAACCAGTTTTCCTATAATAATTCGCCCCTTCAAACCATCATACCCGGTCAGCCTTACGTCAGAATATGCGGTATGGCATTTGATAAATCCGGATATCTCTGGATAACACAGACACAGGTTCCCGGGAGCATTAAAATACTTAAACCTGATGGCACCTGGATTGTAAATCCGGTAACAATTGAAGCGCCGACTATTGGGGATATTATCATCACCTCGACTGGCAAAAAATGGATTCTCCTGCCCCGTGGGCCCGGCCTGTTTGTGCTGGATGATAACAATACACCTGAAATATTCAGTGATGATAAAATAAAAATGCTGGTGATAAAAGATTCTGAAAACAAGATCATTAACTCCGCCTACTCCATTGCTGAAGACCATGATGGCAGTATATGGATTGGCACCGATCAGGGGCCAGTTGTTTATTACAATCCTGAAAATGTTTTTGACGAGAATCTGCAAGCATTCAGAATTAAAACTCCAAGGAACGATGGTTCCGGGCTATCTGACTATGTGCTTGTTACTGAAACAATCCGGTCAATATCCGTTGACGGTGCCAACAGAAAATGGCTTGGAACTGACAACTCGGGCGCCTATCTTTTATCCCCGGATGGAATAACCCTTATCAGCCACTTTACTGAACAAAACAGCCCTTTGTTCTCTAATACTATTTTATCCCTTGCGGTTGACAATAACTCGGGCGATGTATGGTTCGGGACATCCAAAGGGATCGTATCATATCGTGGAAATGCCATAACCGGTGAAAAACATTTCACAAAAGTATATACCTTCCCTAATCCGGTCAGGGAGAATTTCACAGGGAATGTTACCATAACCGGTCTTATGAGAGATTCCCGGATCAAAATAACAGATATCAGCGGAAACCTTGTCTATGAAACAGAATCAGATGGTGGAGAAGCTACCTGGGATCTGAGTACTTTTAACGGGAAACGTGTTACAACCGGAGTATACCTTGTTTTTTGTTCCAGCGGTGACGGAACAGAATCATTCGTCACAAAAATGCTGGTTATCAGGTAAGTGATTATTCGGTGATAAGACTCTGTATACGCTCTATCTGAAGTTGTTTGTTCACTTCTCTCAGGCTCCGGGCTGTTTTGGTAAAATACTGATGTCCCGAAATGAATTTAACCTGCATCTTATTCCATTCATTAAGTGAACCAATTTTACTCTGCGCTTTCAGCTCCTCAAAAAGAGTATTTGAAACCGGAATAAAGTCACTCCTTCCAAGATAATCCAGATCCGAATCGCAAATTATACTTTCGAGAAGGTTTGCCGGCTTCGGGGGCAACCTGGTCGCCATAATAATTGAGCAGACCTTTTCAATCTGATCAGGGGTGTAACTGAATTCCGGAAGTATCTCCCTTGCAATAATAGTTCCGTGATATTCATGGTTATCATAAGCAATCGTGTGCCCGGCATCATGGAACAATCCGGCTGTCTTAAGAACAAGGATCTCCTCATCGCTACACCCTTCTCCCCAGCCTATCAGCTCAACCTCGGTAACTACATCAACGGTATGTTTAACATTATGATAAAACAGTTGGGGGGGCAACTCCTTTTCAAGTTTATCAAGGATCAACTCCTGAATATCGGTAAACTGCATAAGCCCAAATTTAATCCTGAAATTTTCATTAGGTACAATTCCTTTTCCGTCTGCAGAGAATTCAGGCCTGAGTCCCAATACTTTGTACAATTGAAGATCCCCTTTATATTTAACAGGCAGCTTGCCTGAATATTCACAATCAAAAAATTCCTTGATAAGTTCATAGGTCATTACCGAAATCAGAACAGAGCCTTTATCTGAAATAGCTTTTATACGGCTGGCAGTATTCACAATATCTCCTTTAATATCATAATTAGCTTTTTTCCTGCCCGTTACAGATGCAGCAACAGGCCCGGTATGAATGCCTATTTTCAGATCCCATATTCTTCCATCTTCTCCTCTTTTGCCCAGTTCATAATTCTCAAGGAAATTTTTCATCTCAGTTGCTGCCATTACAACATCGACAGGGTTTGTTATATTCTTATCCGGTATTCCCCCGGCACACATGAAGGTATCTCCGATAGTCTTTATCTTTTCAATCTTAAAGCGCTTTACTATTTCTTCAAACTCATAAAGTATCTCATCAAGTTCATCCATCACTGCTGAGGAATCCATCCCCGGCACAAGTTTCGAAAAACCATGAATATCCGCAAATAAAACTGTCGCCATATCGAATTTAAGCGACTTCTCCTTCTTTCTCCTCTCAGTTGATTCTTTTGAGCTCTCCGGAGATATCTTGTCATAAAGAGTTTTGATTCTTTCATTTTCCGTACGGAGTGTTTCATTCTGCTTTTCCAGCTTCTTTATATGCTCCTCCATCTCTTTATTCTGCTTTGCCAGCCTGGCAATCCTTCTTACAAGCTCTTCATTATTAGTTAACACCATAATAAAATTGATTGATACGTAAATATAATACATTTATCTTTGAAAAAATCAATTTGATAGATGCTCACAAAAACCAGAGGTATCGTTCTTCATCAGATTAAATACACAGATTCGGGTATAATTGTTCATCTGTATACGCGTGACTTCGGAAGACAATCTGTTATCATAAAGGGAATGAGAAACAAGAAAGCTGGTAAGCATAATGTGCTGTTTCAGCCCATGTTTTTACTGGACACTGAGATTTATTTTAAAGCATCACGGGGCATACAGGTATTGAAAGAATTTTCAGTATCATATTCTCCTTCTGACATTTATGCCAATATTAAAAAAAGTTGCGTTGCTATGTTTCTTGGAGAACTCCTTTATGGTGTCCTTAAGGAAGAGAGCCCTCACCAGGATCTGTTCGATTTTATTGAAGAATCAATTATATATTTTGATAAAAAACCGACCGGTTTTGCAAATTTTCATATTGCCTTTCTTGCGGGACTCAGCAGTTTTCTGGGGTTTGAACCTTCACCCGGCACCAGTAATGATGATACTTTTTTTGATTTGAACAACGGTGTATTTGTACAGGTACCCCCTGTTCACGGTAATTATGCAAACACTGAATTATCGGCTATCCTTAATGCATTTTTCTCAACATCATTTGATAATATTGACAAAATTGCCCTGACAGGATCAATGAGAAATGAAATTCTAGATACCCTTGTACGATATTATTCTATTCATCTGCCCGGACTTAAAAAATTCAAATCGCTGGAGATCCTGAAGGAAGTTTTCAGTTAATTGATACATCGCGACCCTTAATTTTTTATATATCTTAGCACCTCAAACAGAGACCTACTGATGGCAATTATCCCCTCCATTGTTAATTGGCTTAATGTCAAGCGAATAAATCAAATTGAAATTTTCAAGAAATTTCCGGTGGAAACACAGGAGGAAATATTATATAAGCTTCTTGCAAAAGCATCCTATACCGAATGGGGTAAAAAATTCAGGTACTCATCCATTTCATCAATAAAAGAATATCAGGCAAGGTTTCCTGTTCAGGATTATGAAGATATAATCCCCTTTGTTGAAAGACTAAGGAATGGGGAATCCAATCTTTTATGGCCCGGTGAAATCAGGTGGTTTGCAAAATCTTCCGGAACGACATCCTCCAAAAGTAAGTTTATCCCTATGAGCCGTGAATCACTTGAAGAATGCCATTACCGTGCCGCAAAAGATATACTTGCCATTTACACACTTAACAATCCTCAAACAGGGATCTTTGCCGGTAAAGGACTGACACTCGGGGGAAGCCACAGGATAAATCAGTTCAGTAACGATTCACTTTATGGCGATCTTTCGGCAATCCTTATTGAAAATGCCCCTTTCTGGGTTGAAATTATAAGAACTCCTAAACAAAAAATAGCCCTTCTTGAAGACTTTGAAGAAAAGCTGAAGAAAATAACAGAGTCGACAATCAGCGAAAATGTTACAAATATCTCAGGAGTTCCTTCATGGTACCTTGTATTAATAAAACAGATACTTGATTACACCGGAAAATCCAACCTCCTGGATGTCTGGCCTAATCTCGAGGTCTTTTTTCACGGAGGAATCAGTTTTACACCATACCGCGAACAATTCAAAAAGCTGATCTGTGGTGCAAAAATGAATTATATGGAAACCTACAACGCATCTGAAGGATTTTTCGGCATCCAGGATGATAAGACAAGCAGTGATATGCTTCTAATGCTTGATTATGGAATATTTTACGAATTTATCCCCTCCGATAAAATCAAATCATCGTCACCACCGGCTGTTACAATCGGAGAAGTCGAAACAGGTGTAAATTATGCAATCGTGATTTCAACCAACGGAGGTCTCTGGAGATATATGATTGGGGATACTATAGTTTTTACTTCAATCAAACCTTATCGTTTCAGAATTTCAGGCCGTACCAGACATTTTATAAATGTATTCGGGGAGGAGGTGATCGTTGAAAATGCTGACAAAGCGCTTAAGGCGGCATGCGATGCCACAGGTGCAATAATCGCTGAATATACAGCAGGACCGGTCTTCATGGACACAAATTCCAAAGGTTCGCATGAATGGATCATTGAATTCGTAAAAGAACCTGAGAGCTTTGAAAACTTTTTGGAGGTACTTGATAATTCTCTAAAATCGGTTAATTCAGATTACGAGGCAAAACGTTTTAAAGACCTCAGCATTATCAGACCTGTTGTACGGGCTGTTCCAAAAGGGACTTTCAATACATGGCTCAAGCATAAGAACAAACTCGGAGGCCAGAATAAGGTCCCAAGGCTCTCAAACACACGAGAATATATAGAGGATCTGTATCTTATCGCAAAGATAGGAAGTGACTAGAGTGCCTTGAGTACTTAAATTACTTAGAGTACTTAGAGTATTTACTTCTTAAAACTATAGATACTACAAATTACAGGCTCTCCCGGCACATATTTTAATATTCTCCCCTAAACTTGAAACCATAATCAAATTTTAGTAATTTTAGAAACTTTTTAATGCAAACCTTTAACCTATGCACATAGCTATTGCAGGAAATATCGGATCGGGAAAAACAACACTGGCTGGCCTGCTTGCGAAACAATTTGGCTGGACCCCTCATTATGAAGATGTTGACGATAATCCCTACCTGAACGATTTTTATGAAGATATGCAACGCTGGTCATTCAACCTTCAGATATATTTTCTCAACTCACGTTTTAGCCAGATACTGAAAATAAGAAAATCGGACAAAACAATTATCCAGGACAGAACCATCTATGAGGATGCCTACATATTCGCACCAAACCTGCATTCTATGGGCCTTATGTCAACACGTGACTTTGATAATTACTCCACTCTTTTCAAAATGATGTGCTCTCTTATTCAGCCTCCCGATTTACTGCTCTACCTGAGGGCATCGGTACCGACTCTGGTGAACCAGATTCAGGAACGCGGACGTGAATATGAAAGCTCAATCCGTATCGATTATCTGAAAAGGCTAAATGAGAGATATGAAGCGTGGATTGAAACCTATAACCTGGGCAGAGTTCTCATCATTGAGGCCGACCACTATAATTTTCCCAACAACAATGATCACCTGAGTGAAGTGATAGATAAGATCAATGCCGAACTTCACGGCCTTTTCTAAAATATTTTTTTATAAGAGTTTAGTTTTTTACCTTTATATTGCATCAGGTTGCTGTTCCTATGACAATTAATATTTATATTATTCTTACCTGTTAAATTCATTTATTATGAAACTTATTAGATCTCTGATCACATTAGTAATATTCTATTTGATCCCGTTTGGAGCCTACTCGCAGACTGACCTTAACAGGCCCGTCCCTGTTGATCCCGAAATAAGAATAGGGAAACTTTCAAACGGATTGACATATTTTATCAGAAAGAATAAAGAACCCGAAAAAAGAGCAAGTTTTTATATTATACAGAATGTAGGAGCGATTCTGGAAAAAGATGATCAGATTGGTCTTGCTCATTTTCTTGAACATATGGCTTTTAACGGCACCCTGCACTTCCCCGGAAAAGCCATAATCAGCAGCCTCCAAAAACACGGTGTAGAATTCGGAAGGAATATCAATGCCTATACCGGGTTTGATGAAACGGTTTACAACCTTTCCGATGTCCCGGTAGATTCCCCGGGCCTTGTTGATTCATGTTTGCTTATGCTTAACGACTGGTCCGATTATATTTCACTTTCCGATAAAGAAATTGACCTTGAACGAGGCGTTATCGAAGAGGAGTACCGCACAAGAAAAAATGCAAACAGACGTATGTTTTTTGAAATTCTTCCTGTGGTGTTAAAAGGATCAAAATATGCCACGAGAGATATTATCGGAACTCTTGACAATATTGAGAACTTTCATTATAATACTTTACGAAGCTTTTATCACGAATGGTACCGCACCGACCTTCAGGCAATTGCAATTGTCGGTGATATTGATGTCGATAAAGTGGAATCAAAAATAAAAACACTCTTTTCAAAGATCCCGGCTGTCGAAAATCCTGTTACCCGTCCTTATGAAAAAATCCCCTCCCATAGTGAAACATATTACGTTCTGGCTCAGGATAAGGAAGCACCGCAGACATCAGTTTCAGTGATTTCCCTTAGTAAAGCTGTACCTCCTGCAGATAAAAATCTTAAATATATTCTCGATGACCATATTATTTCCCTTATGAGTTCGATGATCAATACAAGGATCAGTGAACTGCTTCAAAAGGGGAATCCTCCTTTTATCGGAGGATCAATAAGTTACGGGCCCTATATACCTAGGGGATACGATGCTTTCTCAATTTCGGCTACAGCACGAAAGAATGAGGAAGGAGTAGCCCTTGAAGCTATCTATACGGAAGCAGAACGGGCAAAAAAGTTCGGTTTTACAAAAAACGAACTGGATCGTGCAAAGGCCAGGCTTCTTTCTTCCTATGAGAGTACCTACAAACAAAAAGATAAAATTGATAATGATACTTATGCGTCAGAAATTCAGAACTATTATCTTGACGGAGAACCGCTTACATCAATTGATTTTGATTATGAATTCCTGAAAAAGGTTATTGGCGGTATTACACCGGAAGCGGTTTCCGCAAAATTCAATGAACTTATGACTGACAATAACAGGACAATAGTAATTCAGGGCCTGGAAGGAGATGACATAAAACATCTTTCAGAAGCGGAAGCACTTGGTATTATCAGCAAAGTTGAAAGTTCAAAGCTAACTCCATATCAGGATGAAGTACTTTCCAGGTCATTGATCAGTGAAGATATCACGGGTTCAAAAATCATAAAAACAACTCCTCTTCCACAGTTTGATGCGGTCCAATGGACTCTTGGCAATAATACAAAAGTCATATACAGAAAAGCTGCCTACGAAAAAGATAATGTGCTTCTTTCCGCTTTCAGTTTCGGAGGAATTTCCAGACTTGATAATGATCTTGTCATTCCTGCAAACCTTCTCCCGGCACTTGTGCAGATGTATGGGGCCGGAGATTATGATAATGTGACGCTGCAAAAGATGCTTTCAGGAAAGAAAGCTTCCGTATCAGTTTACCTTACCGAAACAACCCAGGGAATAAACGGATCATCAACACCCAAAGACTTTGAGACCCTCATGCAACTACTGTACCTGCGTATTGCTCATCCCCGGTTCGATAAGGAAGCACACAAAGCTATTATTGCAAGGTTTTCCGCTCAAATGGCAAACCTGGAAAATGACCCCAACAAAATGAAGAACGACAGCATCGCTTTAATAACGACAGGTTATAACCCTAGAACTCCCATATTATCTAAAGATAATGTCTCAGCAATAACTGTTGACGAAATTAAGAAGATCTATTCCGACAGGTTCAGTAACGCTGATGAATTTTACATCTTTATTGTAGGTAACATTGATCAGGACACAGTGATCCCTCTTATTGAAAAATACATTGGTTCACTGCCTTCAACCGGACGCAGGGAAACCTGGATCGACAGAAAAATAAGACAACCCAGGGGGAAAATCACCAGGGAAATAAACTTTCCGTTAGCAATCCCTAAAGCAACTGTATTCCTTGCATTTGAAAAAGATTTGAAATATAATCCTTATAATTATCTTGGCCTTTCTGTTATTAAAGGTATCCTTGACCTGGTTTATGTCGAAACAGTAAGGGAAGAAGAAGGGGGTACCTATGGAGTATCTGTCTCTCTGTCAGGACAGAAGAGACCATCCGAGATGGGAGAGGGATATATCACTTTCGATTGCGACCCTGCCAGGGCATATGATCTGAAAGCAATAATTTATCGCGAACTGAATAATATAGTAAACAACGGACCCAGCCAGGAAAATCTCGATAAAACCGTCAGCAATCTGCTGAAAACCAGGGAAGAAAATAAACTGCATAATGCTTACTGGTCAGCTATCCTTAACAGATATTACAGTTATGGTATAAACTCAAACGACCCGGATAACTATGAAAATATCCTGAAAGCTTTCACTGTAAAAGATATCAAAAAAATTGCGGCCAGGATGTTCAAAAATGCAAATGTTGTCGATCTGGTTTTTAAACCCGCACAATGATCATTTCTGGTCTATTGCCGGAAAAAAGTACCCGACTTTCCCGTGCTCACCGGGTACCAATCATTATTCTTTTTCGAATTAAATGGTAAATTATTCGAAACCCTGACATTTATTTTGCAAGACTTTTTACAACGGGGGTAATGGTGAGGTGGAATTTCTCAGGAAATTAGTGTTTCACTTTTCATCATTAACAATTACATCAATGAAATTACTGTTATAGATATCATACAACATTCCGGTCTCTGAGCAGATTGCAATTTTATATTCACCTGCAGTCAATTCACTTAGTGTAAACCGGAAGTCGGCCCGAATAGTATCACCCGGACTCAGAGTAGAAATATCCGGTGGGAGATCAATATTTTTCTTAATTTCCAGCGAACCGTTTTTTATAAAGGCAAGCTGAAATACAACCGGTAATTCCTTATGCTTAAGATTAATAGAATAAGGATAAGGATTGAAAATCTTAAAATTAACTATGTTTGTATCTCTTCGTGAGAAGAATAAGTGATCATTACCAAGAATTGCACATTTGCGTTGCAATGACTGAAAATCTGTAAAGACCCTGGCAAAAAGAGAGTCTCCGTCAGTAAAAACATATTCCGTAAGCTGGCTCTTAACCGAAGGTGTCAGAAAATGTGGCACATATAAGATTTCCTTTCCATGAACCTGTTCTTCAAAATCCCAGATATCATATTGATTTTTCCTGTAATCCTTATTATTGAGGGAGAGAGCAAACTTTCCGGTATAAAATGAATATTCTGACGCATCCTGGTAAGAATTGGTAAAAATAACAGGACGTTCTCCGGCAATTTTTTCTATTTCTTCTGCCCTCATTCTTGTTTTATGGTATTTATTTTTAAGATAGGCAACAGGTAAATAATCAACCATAAAAGCACTTCTCGCAAACAGCATAAGAGGTAAAAACAATATAGCTACCCATTTTAAATAGTTTGCACTCTTTGACTCAATGTCCAGATTGTTAAAAAGAAGTATGATCATTGGAATGCTTGCCACTGCTGTCCATTGTGGTTCAATATGGTAACGGAAACTTGCAGCGAAAAAAAACAGGAAAAACCCGGCAACGCAATATCTTAAAGCTTTCTCAAATTTATCCTTTGCTTTTGATCTGATAATCACCCATATGCATATCGGCAAAATAAAGGGATTGTGTATGATGAGCAGGTTCAGGAGGTACTCCGGGACATGGCCGGGGTCAAAACCGGAAACCCTTTCAACAAGGTGGTACTTAACTGACGGAAAACCGTTTGAATATTGCCAGTAAATATGAGGTAGGAAAAGTACCAGAGCCACAGCTGTGGCGTAATAAAACCGCTTCTCTGTTAGCAGACTGAGGTTTGACAAAACTACCAACAATATTAAAAGCACACCATGATATTTACTGTAGACAAGTGCAGCCATTGAAACACCTAGCAAAATGGTGTTTTGTATACTCTGCTTATCTGCAAAACGTTTGTACACCAGAAGAAAAACTGCAGCAAATAATAATAAGGGTGAATCGGGTGTAGCGATGAAACCATAAATATTAAATACCGGCAATGCTGCTATAACAATTATGAACAGCAGGACATTTTTTGAATACTGTCTGAAGCTTTGATCAAGTAGTTTCCAGATTATCAACAGTGTAAATATCTCGCTCAAAACAACAAGCAATCTTACTCCAATTTCATTCCGGAATAAAAGATATCCGGCTTTTATCATTAGTGCGATCATGGGAGGATGATCAAAATAGCCCCAGTCAAGGTATTTTGAATACATCCAGTAATATGCTTCATCGTTATTAAGGGGAGTCAGCCCGGCCTGGATTAAATTTAAACAGCCCCAGACAAGGAGAAATAATATAAATAATCCTGATGGAATATTTTTTAAATTGAACTTCATCAAAGAGGTTATTTTCTTAAGGAATCAAAGATAATAAAAGCTTTAAAAATGGTTAAGTCAATCAATTTTTATATACCGCTAAATGCCAACTATAAAACAGGAATTACCATTTGCTAATTCAAACAGACCATTCATGGAAAATAATAAAGATTAACGTCGTGTTTTGCCTAACTTTAGTGATGTTGACAAAATCTGATTGTAATGTTGAAAAACCCGATATTGAATATGCTGATTGAAGGATTATTAAATTGAACTTAATTTATTTTCCTATTTTTATGAAACACTTGTAACCTGATGGTTCTAAGATGAAAACAATAATACTGACTGCTTTACTTTTTTGTTCCATCAGCGGAATTATTACTGCCGGTGAGTCATTATTTACAGGATCCGGAGTCAATGCTATTCCAAAGTCTTCAATTTCATTGTATGATACAGCCACAGTAAATAACCTGATCCGAACCGGATTTTTATATCTTTCAGAATATTCAATAAAGCCTGTTGAGGCAAAAGCATGTATCGATTCTGTGGATTCAATTTTCGAGAGGGAAAACATTGAAACTCCCTCAATCCTGCATCTTCTTAAGGCAGAATTTCTTTTTTATACAGGAGATTATACCAAATCTTCAGAAGAGGCGACCCTGGCGATGGAAAAAGCAAAAAACTCAGGAGAAACAAAAGTTCTTGCCCGGACATTGCTATTTCTGGGGAAATACTCTCTCAGAACAGGCTTTTATAAGGAGAGTCTCGATCATTTCGCCGGTAGCATAGCTCTTTCGACAAAGAACAATCTTAAAGGGATAATCCCAAAGGCTTACGAAGGAGAATCAAGTGTTTACTATTCACTGCATGATTATAAAAACTATCAAAAAGCTCTGCAATCGATGATCGATGAGGCATTTGCAGAAAAGGATTCATTATATGTTGAAAAAGGTTATTCGAGACTCGGAACTTTATTTACAGACTCGACTATTCAAAACAGAAATTTCAGAATGGCTGATTCTCTTCTAAGGAGTGCCAACAAAATTTCCTTAATCAGGAAAGATACCTCTATTACCGCATTTACATTTGCAAACTTAGGCTGGAATTTCTATACGGTAAAAATGTATGACTCATCACTGGCATATTATAATAAATCACTTAAATACAGTCTTCCCGGCAGACAGTACTCCACATCAGCCAATTCTTACGGGAATATTGGTACCATTTATCGTGATCTGGGCTATCCCGATAAAGCTGTTGCTTACTACCTTAAGGCCATTGAACTTGCAAAAAAAGTTAATCATTGGTACTCTCTTTCGTGGATATATCATGATATGAGTGATATGTATCTCATGTCACATGACACTTCTGAAGCATTTAAAAGCTATGTTCTTTATAAAAAATTCGATGATTCCCTGAAAGTAAAAGAAAGTTCTCAGGGTCTTGCCAATGCCAGGATAAGGTATGAAGCAGATTCTCATAATAAGGAGGTACAGTTGCTTTCCCTGAAGTTAAAGAATAACCGTCTGCTTAATTATGGATTTGCAGTATTCATTATTTTGACTTTCGCAATAGGATTGCTTCTGTTAAGGGGTTCAAAACTAAAGGCTAAGCGAAGGATCAGTGAGATGAACAGGAAAATATCGGAGATCACACAGGCTAATCTGAGGCAACAGATGAATCCTCATTTCATTTTTAATACTCTCAATTCGATACAATATTATATGTATCAGCACGATAAACTGGCAACAAATAATTACCTGACCAAATTTTCGAACCTGATGCGAAAAGTTCTTGAAAATTCACAACATACATCAGTGCCTCTCCGTGATGAACTAAATGCCCTGAACCTTTATCTTGAACTGGAAAGTATCAGATTTAAAGATAAATTTGATTATGAAATCAATGTTGACGAGGAAATAGATACCATTATGTATAAAGTGCCTGCAATGTTGATCCAGCCATATGTCGAAAATTCTATTAGTCATGGACTAATGCCAAAATGTGACAGGGGATTTGTAAAGATTGATATTAAGCTTGAAAAAGATTATCTTATATGCACCATTGAAGATAACGGAATTGGGCGCGCGGCGTCACAGGGGAACAAGTCAAAGCAGGAACGCAATCATAATTCGCTGGGAACGCAGATCGTCTCCTCCCGTCTTGATCTTGTAAATACACTTTATGGGACAAGTCTGAAGACGATTTATACGGACCTTAAAAAAGAAGATGGAGAACCGGCAGGAACACGTGTAGAGATACATATACCAATTATGACATGAAACAGAAACTAAGAACAATTATAGTTGATGATGAACCCGACGCAGTTGATTTTATTTTTTCAATAATCGGTGAATACTGCCCCGACCTGGAGGTGGTTGGCAAAGCTCATGATGTAAGAGACGGCATCAGTAAAATAAATGAAATTAAACCTGACCTGGTATTCCTCGATGTTGAAATGCCAAATGGTACAGGGTTTGATCTTCTGACCCATTTCCCTGACAAGATTTTTGATGTTGTTTTCATAACGGCCTTTAACCACTATGCTATTCAGGCTATTAAGTTCAGTGCAGTGGATTATATCCTTAAACCAATAAATATAAATGAGTTTATTGATGCTGTTAAGAAGGTTATACATAAACGTTCAAATAATATGTTCCGCGGAAATGAAAATGTAAAAATCCTTCTTGAGAACCTGAAGTCAGGGCTTCCGTCACGATTGGCAATTCCGACCTCTGACGGTATGGAGTATCTTAATCCGAAGGATATTGTTCGAATAGAGGCTGACAGAAGTTATTCCTGGTTCTACCTTTCCGGGAACCGCAAAATACTTGTATCAAAACATCTTAAGGAGTTTCAGGACCTGCTCAGTGATCGCTATTTTTTCCGTTCCCATAATTCCCATCTTATAAACCTGAAATATGTACGAAAATATATCCGCAAAGAGGGAGGGTACATTGAAATGCAGGATGGATCGGAAATTCCCGTTTCAAGAACCAGAAAAGACCTGTTCCTTATCCATATGTCAAGATTCAAGGGGTAGCCTTAATCAGGCTTTTCCAATAAGTGCAGGGTTCATCGGGATAAAAAATACCGTCAGAATTCCCACAAAATCCATGGCCTCTTATAACGGCAGCCCTGAAGGATATTTACATATATCAGAGGATATCCTGTTTTTTTAAATGAGCAAGATGTATCAGGAATAAATTTATTACCTGTTGAATTTCCGAACTCACCCCGGCTGCGTGATAGATATATAATTTAAAAGAGGCTGTCTCATTTTGTTATGAGGCAGCCTCTTCTTCGGTTTAATTAAAACTGAACCGGTAAATGGCCGGAAAATCCTTGATGTTTACATTATTTAACAGCAGTTATATCGGAGGGATCGTTGATAAGAAAGGGGAAGTATGCTGCAACAAACTGAGTAGCCTCAAGTTCACTTTTATCTCCTGGATTTAATACTTTCTGATGAAAGTATTCGCTTCTGTTCAGTCCGGAATCAGTTGTCCTGTACCCATCCTTCGCAAATGCCTCATCGAGCATTTCTACGCCGAAATATTTATTATTGCAGACATACTGAACCGAAAGCTTATCTGATAAAACCACATATTTCTTGCATTTCCGGTCCTTGCATACCACAACTGTTACATCCATAGATGTGTTTGAGTAACTGATTTTGTAAGCTTTGCATTCTATACCTTTTATTGGAACAGGATTGTCAGCTATTTCAATCCTGTAGTCTCCCAGTACTGAAAATGTTTTTCCTTCAGCAAGAATTTTCTGTGCAAATGAGGCAGTACTTAGTATTGCTATGAGTGCTGCTGATAAAATCAATTTTTTCATGGCTTGAAATAATTTAATTAATACTTGAATTTCTATAACTGTTTTTAACATTTCTTTAATTCTTGAAATCAAACTTCATATCGAAATTATGATATTAACAAATACCGGAAAAGGCCTATTCTACAGATGGTATGTTTGGATTTATAATTGGTAAATTTCTGGTTAAAATCTGTCAGAAATAGTCCCGTGAGTCCCATTATTGGCATAAAGGAAGTCACTTCCCCGGCAGATTAAATAAATCCTTTGCAAAACCTTGAAAATTAGCTTATCTTAGCAGAAATTATTTTATTATTAGTAAATGCAAATTTAAATTATGGGTAGATCGCAGGAAACATTCAATAAAAAGGAAGTAAGGAATAAGAAGGAAAAAAAGAGAAAAGAAAAAGAAAAGAAAAAGTTGGCCAGAAAAGTTAACCCAAAATCAAGCAACATGGAGGATATGTTTGCTTATGTTGATGAAAATGGAAGGTTAACTCCCACTCCACCTGACCCCAGCAAAAAGAAAGATATTAAACTGGAGAATATTGAAATTACCATACCCAAACGCGATCACGTTCAGCTCGACCCTATAAGAAAAGGAATTGTAACCTTCTTTAATGAATCCAAAGGTTATGGTTTTATAAAGGATATGGAAACACAGGAGAGCATTTTTGTACATGCAAACAACCTGCTTGAAGATATAAAAGAAAATAATGTTGTAACCTTCGAGATTGGAATGGGCCAGAAAGGTCCTGCTGCAATGCAGGTAAAAATATTTAAACAGTTGGAAAAATAAATTTAAGCCGGTTCATTAACTTATTAAGGCAAAGAGGGTGTATCAAAAGTGTACCCTTCTTTTATTTTATTTGATTCATGTTCATTTGACCTCGCCGAGCTCTTCAGGCGAAAGCCTTCCCCGGTCCCTTTGCTCATCCTGGATTCCCGATAGTCATAAAAAATATTTTAACAAAATGACTTTGAGATTTAATATTTTAGTAAATAGCATTTAGATTTGAAGATAAATTCAGATCAACCCAAATAAATGTAATAATGAGTCCTGAGAGCCGGATAACGGATGAGTCAAAAAAAAGTAATTTCCGCTGGGTCATAGTAAGTTTACTTTTTCTTGCCACCGCAATAAATTATGCTGACCGTGCAGTACTTTCCATTGCAGCGCCGGCGCTGACAAAGAGTTTGCATCTCAATTCCGTTTCGATGGGATATATTTTTTCGGCATTTGGATGGTCCTACGTCCTGGCCCAACTTCCCGGCGGATGGCTTTTAGATCGTTTTGGATCAAGAAAAATATATGCTATCAGCCTTTGTGTATGGTCATTTTTTACATTTATAACAGGTTTTACGGGTTTACTTGTTGGTCTGACAGCGGTTGTTGCGCTGTTTATATTAAGATTTCTATTAGGTGTTGCTGAAGCTCCGGCTTTTCCGGCAAACAGCAGAATTACTGTTGCCTGGTTCCCTACAAAAGAAACCGGTACTGCAGCAGCTATATTTAATTCAGCTCAATATTTTGCAACAGTTCTCTTTGCTCCTTTAATAGGTTATATCGTTTTCACTTTCGGATGGCAGTATTCTTTTATTTTTATGGGAAGTGTAGGCTTTGTTTTTCTTTTCTTCTGGCTAAGATTTGTGCATGCACCCAGGAAGTCTCAATATATTAACCAGGCCGAGCTCGAGTATATTACCAATGGAGGAGCCCTTACGGAATTGGACCAGGCAGTTAAAGACAATAAAGACAATACAGGTGCCCCTCCATGGATGTTCCTCAAGCAACTTTTAAGAAGACGGATGTTTATAGGTGTTTATATTGCTCAATATTGTATAAATGCAATAACGTTCTTTTTCATTACATGGTTCCCTGTTTACCTTGTTCAGGCCCGGGGAATGACCATTCTTAAAGCAGGGCTGGTTTCTGTCTTACCTGCTATTTTTGGATTTTTTGGAGGAAATCTGGGTGGCCTGTTTTCAGATTATCTGCTTAAAAAAGGAGCTTCTCTTTCTGTTGGCAGGAAAGTGCCTATTGTTATCGGGATGTTGTTATCAATGAGTATGATCTTTTGCAATTATACTGAAGTTGAATGGCTGGTGGTTGCCCTTATGGCATTGTCGTACTTTGGGAAAGGTCTGGGCGCCCTTGGCTGGGCGGTAAATGCCGACACAGCCCCAAAAGAAATCACGGGTCTGAGCGGAGCCCTATTTAATACCTTTGGCAATCTTTCAAGCATTATCACACCAATAGCTATCGGTTATATAATCGGAGTTAAAGGCTCATTTAACGGGGCATTGGTATTTGTAAGCATACACGCATTTCTTGCTATTGTCAGTTATGTTTTTGTTGTAGGGAAAATCGAACGTTTCGAACTTAAAAAAATATAATTACACATCAATTAAATTCTAAAAGGAGGATATTTTATGGTTAAAATCGGATTTATAGGGTTGGGGATAATGGGCAGACCCATGGCCAAAAATCTTATAAAAGCAGGATACAAACTGGTTGTACTTGATTTAAACCAAACCACTATCGACGAATTTGTTTCCCTTGGAGCAGAGAGAGCTGCAACCCCCGCGGAAGTTGCAAACAGATGTCAGGTCCTGATTACCATGTTGCCTAATTCCCCCGATGTTAAAGAAGTTGTATTGGCGAAAAACGGGCTTATTGAAGGTTTAAAAACCGGTTCTGTCCTTATTGATATGAGCTCGATTTCTCCAATTGTAAGCAGGGAGTTGTCAATAAAGCTTGAGGAAATAGGTGTTGAAATGCTTGACGCACCTGTGAGCGGTGGCGAACCCAAAGCAATTGAGGGCACTCTCTCAGTAATGGTTGGAGGTAAAAAGGAGGTTTTTGAAACCAATTACCCGATACTGAAAGCCATGGCTGCTTCCGTAGTGCTCACTGGCGGTATAGGTGCAGGAAATGTTACCAAACTCGCCAATCAGATTATCGTGGCCCTTAATATAGCAGCCATGTCGGAGGCGCTTGTTCTGGCTACTAAAGCCGGGGTTGAACCCGAACTTGTTTATCAGGCAATCAGGGGAGGACTTGCAGGAAGCACAGTTTTAGATGCAAAAGCACCCCTGGTGATGGATAGAAAGTTTAATCCCGGTTTCAGGATAAACCTGCATATCAAAGACCTGAGCAATGCTTTGGATACCTCTCATGAAATCGGTGTCCCATTACCGCTTACGGCAGCTGTAATGGAAATTATGCAGGCGCTTAAGGTGGATGGCAAGGGAAATAATGATCACGGAGGCCTGATCCAGTATTATGAAAAAATATCGAAGATTGAAGTAAAAAGGTGACCAGTCGTTTAAGTTGCAGGGGGTAAGGGCAGGGTGCAGGGAACTTGCAGTCGAAGTCCACATACCGGTAACCGGAATTAACCAGCAACCTTACTTAAATAAATTATCAGCATTATATAATAACATCAAATGAACAGTGTAGATTTCAAGGGAACACCCATTGTGACTGAAATGTCGGTAATTCCGGTCGCCGGCCATGACAGTATGCTTCTCAACCTCAGCGGTGCACACGGCCCTTACTTTACGCGTAACATTGTTGTTATCAAAGATAACGCCGGACACACCGGTGTTGGAGAAGTTCCGGGCGGAGAGCGTATCCGTCAGGTCCTGGAAGATTCAAAGGTTCTTGTAATTAACAAATCAATAGGTACTTATAATAACATCCTCAACGATGTACGGCAGCGTTTTAGTGACAGGGATTCAGGAGGACGTGGGTTGCAGACCTTCGATTTACGTACTACCATTCATGCAATAACGGCAATAGAAACTTCGTTACTGGATCTTCTCGGTCAGCTCCTGGATGTACCTCTGGCCGCATTGCTGGGGACAGGTATTCAACGCCGGAAGGTGGAAATGCTTGGCTATTTATTTTATATTGCTGACCGGAGAAAAACTGATTTGCCCTATCTGGACGCTTCAGATCGTAATGATGACTGGCTGAGATTGCGAACCGAAAATGCCATGACCCCGGAAGCTATCGTCAGGCTGGCAGAAGCAGCTCAGCAACGCTATGGTTTTAAAGACTTTAAACTGAAAGGCGGGGTAATGGGCGGGGACGAAGAAATGGAAGCTGTGGATGCACTTGCCGGCCGCTTTACCGATGCAAGGATCACCATAGACCCCAATGGTGCCTGGTCGCTAGATGAGGCAGTAAAATTATGCAGGAGCAAACACAATATCCTGGCTTATGTTGAAGACCCATGCGGTGCCGAAAACGGTTATTCGGGTCGTGAAATAATGTCAGAATTCAGGCGGGCAACAGGACTGCCCACCGCAACAAACATGATTGCTACAGACTGGCGTCAGCTGGGACATTCAATCCAGTTGCATGCGGTAGATATTCCTCTGGCAGATCCGCATTTCTGGACAATGCAGGGTGCCATACGTGTTGCACAGATCTGTCACGAGTGGGGATTAACTTGGGGTTCACATTCCAATAATCATTTCGATATATCCCTTGCAATGATTGTACATGCCGGTGCTGCTGCACCTGGCAAAATAACAGCTCTGGACACACACTGGATCTGGCAGGAAGGGCTGGAACGGTTAACCAGGGAGCCTCTTAAAATTACAGGTGGAATGATTTCTGTTCCTGACAAACCTGGTCTGGGAATAGAAATTGATATGGATCAGATTGAAAAAGCAAATAAGCTGTACATGAAAAAAGGTACTGGAGCAAGGGATGATGCTGTGGCTATGCAATACCTGATACCAGGATGGAAATTTGACAATAAACGTCCCTGTCTGGATCGTTAAAATATTAAACTATCTTATAAAATGGAAAAGAAAACAGGATTTAAACCAAAAGGAATTATACCGGCAGTCATAACACCGCTCACCGGGGAGGGTAAATTGAACGAAAAAGTCTTGCGTAAATTGTTGAATTATCTGATTGAAGGCGGGGTACATGGTCTATTTGTTGCCGGGACAACAGGCGAATTTTACGGGCTGACACCCGAAGAAAAACGCGACATTTTCAGGATAACAATGGATGAGACCCGGGGAAGGGTGCCTGTTTATGCCGGTACAAATGGTATTACGACACGCGAATCTGTTATGCTTACACAGCTGGCAGAAGAATGCAAGGTTGATGCAGTCTCCGTTTTGACTCCTATGTTTGTCACCCCTTCCCAGGAACAATTGATCAAACACTACCGGACTATTGCAGAAAATACAAGTCTACCTGTACTTCTCTACAACAATCCTCCAAAAACATCAGTAAGCCTTGCACCGGAAACAGTAGCAATACTGGCTGAAATTCAGAATATTGTTGGCATAAAGGATTCATCGGGTGATATGACCGTGACTGCCGAATTTATCCGCTTAACCCAGCATATGGATGATTTTTCTGTATTGATGGGTCGTGATACACTTATCTACGGCGGACTTTGCTACGGTGCTGATGGCTCTATCGCATCGGGGGCCAATGTTGCGCCCAGGTTGTGCGTCGATATTTATGAAAAGTTCATTGCAGGTGATTTAAAAGGCTCCTTAAAGGCACAGTTCACCTTAGCGCCACTCAGAATAGCATTCACGCTCGGCACATTTCCTGCCGTTATTAAGGAATCACTTACCTTGCTGGGTTTTGAAGCCGGACCTTGCATAGAACCAGCCGGACCAATGACAGGTGACGAAAGGGCAAAACTAAGGAAGGTTCTTATAGATATGGGACTATTAAAATAAAATTTGTGTGAGTTTAAGAAAGGTTAAGACTGAGATGCCGGAGAAACCAATAATAATTAGAACAGCCAATACTGATAACGTGGGAATTGTCGCTAATCTTAACGGACTATCCAGGGGTACACTTCTTGATGATGGCACACTGTTGTCTGAAAATGTCCCGATCGGGCATAAGGTAGCATTAACCGATATGAGGGAAGGAGACAAAATTTTCAGATACGGTCAGATAATCGGTACCGCCGGCAGAGAGATCACGCGCGGTGAATGGATCCGTGAATCAATGGTTTTAATTCCTCAACCACCCGATCTGGATTCAATGCCGTTAACAGACAATCCGGTAATTCCTCCGGAACCACTTACAGGTTATACTTTTAAAGGTTATCGAAATCCTGACGGCAGTGCAGGAACAAAAAATCTATTTGGAATTACTGCCAGCGTTAATTGCGTATCCGGGTTTACCAGTTTTATTGCCAGACGTATAAAAGAAGAATTGCTTCCAAAGTACCCAAATGTGGATGATGTAATACCTTTAAATTATTCCTATGGATGCGGAGTGGCCATTGATGCACCCGGAGCTGCTATTCCGGTTAGAACAATAAGAAATATTGCCGTGAATCCAAATTTTGGCGGTAATATCCTGATTGTAGGACTTGGATGTGAGAAATTATTACCAGAAAAGCTTCTTCCTGAAATAAATCATCAAACCGTGAACCCGGGAAACTATGTATCAAACGTTATCACAATGCAGGACGAATCTTTTAATGGATTTGATGAAATGGCAGAAGGGGTAATGAGATTAGCCGAAAAGCATTTGGAAGAACTGAATAAACGGAAAAGAGAGATTATGCCTGCCTCAGAATTAGTTGTGGGAATGCAGTGTGGAGGAAGCGATGCCTTTTCTGGCATCACTTCAAATCCTGTAGCAGGATTTGCCGCAGATTTGATTGTCCGTGCCGGGGGAAGTGTTATGTTTTCTGAAGTAACAGAAGTAAGAGACGCAGTTCATTTATTGGTACCAAGAGCCTTAAACTCTTCAGTTGGACAAGCTCTTATAAATGAAATGAAATGGTATGATGAATACCTTCTGAAGGGAGAAGCTGACAGGAGTGCAAATACATCACCGGGAAACAAAAACGGAGGATTAAGTAATATTGTCGAAAAGGCTCTTGGATCAGTGGCAAAATCAGGAACCACTCCTATTGTAGATGTGTTAGCCCCTGGCGGGAAAATCAGTAAAAAAGGATTAACATTTGCAGCTACACCTGCAAGCGATTTTGTGTGTGGAACATTACAGCTGGCAGCCGGAATGAACATGCATGTATTTATGACCGGCCGCGGAACCCCGTACGGATTATCGATGGTTCCGGTAATAAAAGTCGGATCAAATTCAAAGCTGGGTAACCGTTGGTTTGATCTGATCGATCTTGACGCTGGACTGGTGGCGCTCGGGCAAAAAACAATTGAAGAAATGGGATGGGAACTGTTTCATCTGATATTAGAGGTTGCAAGCGGTGAAAAACAGGTTGCCTGCGATAAATTAGGCCTGCATAACGACCTGGTGTTGTTTAATCCCGGACCTTTAACCTGAGATGGGATTCTTTACATATTGAACCAGAAATTAAACTTCACCATGAATACATTCCTTGATAATGCCCCAAAAAGATTAGAGAAATTCTCAGATTGCGACATTTTACTTGTTAACAGCTGGCTGGTCTGATCATGTGTCCAGACAATGTAAAGTATCGATCCCAGTTTATATTCCCACCTGAGAACCAGGTTAGAACGAAACTGCCCGAAATTAAAATCGGGATTTGCAAAATCAAATTGCACATTATTTAAATCAGTAACTGAATATCTGTTATCCGTTGAATTCAGGATTATTTCTGAAACAGGATAGGTGTAAAATCTTTGTTCATAATCTTTTGTATGAGGATCAATAACACTTTTAAAATTTGAATAATCACCGGTTGACAGGAAAGTGCTCCCGTAATATTCAATTGATAGTTCATTGGTAAAAAACACACTCCCCCTTAGGGTAAACTCGACACTCTTGTTTCTTAAATCGCCAAACATGTAATTTACATCAGTAGTAGGTATGTTTTTTAAAATGTACTGTTGTTTTTGAGCCATATCTGAATAATTCACCGAACTCATTATTGTGATTTTCCTGATGGGAAACCATCGTAAACTGGCAGAAATATTATTATACATGAGCAGGTTATCTTCATTATAATCACTCCGGCCGGATAATGTTAATTGCAGATCCTTAGCATTGCTTGTACTTGCATTTAAGTATAAACTCCAATAGGGATTAGTCATCAAAGCCTCACCCCCACGTAAAACTCTTGGATCATAATATGAAAAACTTCTTCTTATGTAGCTGCTGAAGTTCCACATATTTCTAAATTGTGAGTTGAAAAATAATCTGGTTCTGGAATCAATTAATTCTTTCCCGAATGACCATGAAGCATTTTGATCTATTCCCAAAGAATAATTCCTGAATATCCCTTTTGGAACGATCGAGACATAAGAAAGTGAAGAACCCTGATTGATCATATCTGTCAGTCTGATATAGCCAAGATCGTTAAAATCAAGATTTGGAGACATCCAAGAACCATTTATGTCAAATCTCCAGTTACTTCCTGACTTCTTTCCAAAACTCAGGGATCCTCCGGTACCTGTAATACTGGTAATTGCTGTGTCGAGAAATAGATGTTCTGCATCAGGCCGCTGAAACCGGTGGATATTTTCCATTTCAAGATTTAACAGTGCATCTCTCGAGCCGTTTACACTGCTGAGCACGATTTTGGATTCTACATAATATGTTTTAGTTTTCATATAATGAATAAAATCCAAACCCCCTGTATAAGAGTTTGTATAAAGCTGTTCCCTGAGATAGCTCTGCTGAATTATTTTATTTGAGGAGGTGAACATGCCTCCTAATATTGTATTCGCCTTATTATATTCCTTTTTGATCCTCCCCACAAAATAACTGGAATAAGGACTGACAGTTTTTCTATATGATGAGTCAACAGAACTTATTGAAGCAGTTTCTAATCCGGTAACAACCTCTATTACTCCGACAGATAGGCCATTGCTTGTTTTTCCGGTCAGCTTGGTTGCTCCTATAATTGTTGTTTGCAGCGGACTGTTAATCCGTTCGTTACTTTTAAGGTCCGGGCTATATTTAGGAGCCTGACCGATTCTCCGGGAATAGAAAAGCTGCGATCCTGCCAGTTCAAAGTCAAAAATATCCTTCCCCTCAAGAAAAAACGGACGCTTTTCCGCAAAGAAAGTCTCGTATGAAGTAAGGTTAAGCTCAGATGGGTCTGCTTCTACCTGACCAAAATCGGGATTTATACTCAAATCGAGAATAAGGTTGCTGGAAATACCTATTTTGCTGTCAAAACCACCTCCGTAATTTACAGGTCTGTATTTTTCATTTGGTAATCTGGTTAAATTGTTCCCTGGAATATACTTTAACGAAAGATAAGGAGAGATTTCAAGCTGTCGTGGTGGTTTGATATCTTTAATTCCATTGAGATCACCAAAAAGATATACCATAGAAGTAGCATTTTTGGGAATGATTTGCCAGAAACTGTCCTCCTGATTCCTGTCAAGCCGTCTCCAGATCATTAATCCCCAGTTTTGCTCCTTCTTATTAACATAACGCAACTGGCTCAGTGGAATTTTCATTTCTGCTGTCCAACCCGAATCCGAAACAGCTGATGATCCTTCCCAAATAGCGTTCCAGTTTATGTCAAAGACACGATCGCCCATTAGTTTTGTGTCAATTTTTTGCCCTGCAGCTGTAACATTGAGTTCGAAAGCAGTTTTATCATCATCGTAACTGTCAATTGCAATACCTACAATGTCCCCTGAATACTTATCCCGTAAATTGTATAGTCGTCGTATTTTTTCCGGCTCTGAATCATAACATTTAAATCCTACATAAATATTTCCATAATCATATAAAATCTTAAATTCCGAGGGTTGAGAAGGCAGAGCTCCTTCAACCGGAGTACCTTGTCTGAAATCACCGGCCCAGATTCCCTGATTCCAGCAATCATCATCAAGTTTTCCGTCAATCCTTGGAATATTCGTAATCCTGGTTGCAGAATAGTGTCTTTTTGGATAAACATTAATTCCATTCCTGATTGCATCAGTTTGTGCATAAATGCACTGGTAGGAGATGATTAATATTATTGTTGCAATTGTGCTTCGTTTTGATTTCATATCTCAGTAAATAACAGGCTCATATATTAAAAAAATATGAAACTTTTAAAATTATAGTACGATCATTAAATTCGAAATGTCTTGAAATTGTTGGATTAGTTTCATCAAAGCGGCCTTCATTATAAGCTAAATATAAAAAACTACCCGGCTTGTATTCCCAGCTCACAAGGCAGCTGAGCAAATAATGGTTATATGCCTGTTTCTGATCATAGTAAGTAGTCTCAAATATTCCCTGAATATGTAGCCGTATAAAAAAATCCTTCGTGAACATCCATGTCGAATAGGATGATAATTTAAAATATTGGCCATCCTGTTTATTCATGGGATTGAGGGTTTTTGTATACCCCCCCTCCATTTTAGTTTTCACGTTATGACTTAACTGGCCCTCACCGTTAATGGTGAGCCCTTTTTGACTGCCCACATACTTCTGGTCAAAGTTGTAAAATGTTCCGCCACTTGTAGATAAGATCCCTGCGAATCGCGTTCCCATTCTGAGAGGTCTTGTCGAGTAAATCATTTTATAATAGTTGCCGGTATATTTCCCGGTTAACTCAGTTGCTGAAAACCGTTTATATTCCGTTACAAGTGACATTTCATTTATAAGATTAACTGTAAGGTCTCCTCCGGTCCTGAAATTATTTGCGTTTCTTCTTCCTCCGATAATTTGGCGTTCCCCACCGTCAATTTGATTTACCGTGCCAAACCACTGGTCCGGAATTAAGACCGGGTAACTTTCAAGCCAGCTGTCAATGTATCGCGTCGTAAAAATATCGGTAGTCTGGTCAAATTCCAGGTTTGCTATTATTCTTCGGATATTGTATTTATTAATCCGGGGGCTTACACGGATAATGCCACTTGCTTTGTTCCAGCCCCGGTCAGTCTCTTTCTGAATGTACCCGATCCGATTGATCTCAAAGGCAGGCTCAATACGGTTAAAATTGATCTGCGCACCCATAAAATCACCGGTCCGGGTATAGGACATGTTATATGCCATATTATGATTGAATCTGAGTTCATTTTGTCCTGAGGCAATTTGAAAATCAAGGATATTGTGATTCTTAACAACAAAACTTCCATCAAGACCGAAAACTCTGTTAAAGTTTGCCGCTCCTTCTTTTGTCCCTGCCAAAATCCCTATGCTACTTGAACCAAGAATATCTTTTTTAAGGCGTACCACCCCAAATGCAGCTTTCTCCGGATTTTGCATAGAGCCTGAGAATAAAGATTGTCCTGTTACGTTTCCAAGTGCGCCAAATTCAATGCCATGCTGTAACTTTCCCGTTATTTTTCCACCTCCGATAATGTCCCCCCTGGCTCCTATTCGCCTGCTGTAAAACAATTCGAGCGGAGTATTAAAAATACTTGTCCCTTCAGTAAAAAATGGACGCAGTTCTTTGAAACGGGTCGGAAAGCGGGTAAGATTTATTTCAAAAACATCAGCGTCAACCTGCGCAAAATCAGGATTTACTGTAAAATCAGCGGTCAGATTTGGAGAGGGACTATACCGGATATCTCCTCCAAAATTATATGTAAAGGATGGTTTGAGATCTTTGGTTTCCGTGTTACCGGCTACCCCATACGGTCTCAACTCAAAGGTTCTCCCTGATTTAATATTGTTAATGTTTACAATATGCCCCATCTCAGACATACGGGTCGCATTGTCCCATTCAGGTAAGTGAGGTTTCCATTGTCCCCGGGAGGCGTCTTTTGAGATATTTCTCATTATGTTAAATCCCCAGGTCTGATTTACCTTGTTAGAGAATCTCAGATTAAATAAGGGGATCTTAACTTCCGCATACCAGCCATTCTCATCAACTGATCCCGCAGAATACCAGATTCCATTCCAGTTTAAATCACGTTTTACGTTGTCATAACGAAGCTCGTCAACCTGCACACCCGTGGGGGATACGGTAAATTTATACCCGGTACGGTGATCATGATAGCTGTCAATGAACAAGTCCACATTATCCGGACCAGCTGTACCTCTTGGTGATAACTGGCGTATAATCTTATCTGGCTCGGAATCCCAGCACCAGACCCCTATATAAAGATTTTCCTCATCGTATAAAATGGCAAATTCGGTTTTTTCACTCATAGGTACCAGTGGATAGGGCTCCTTTTCAAGAAACCCCCCGCGGTGCTCTGCATTTTTCCAGGCATCTTCATTTAAATAGCCATCAATATCAATTTTATCTGATCCCTTCAAACGATATGCACTGATGGTGTAATTTTCTCTGGCAGTATCATTTACCAATGCTCTGACAGAATCAAAATATACAGTTGAATACTGATCATGTTGAATAACCCGTTGACCGGACAGGTTTGAACAAACAAGAAATAAACAAATAAAAAAAGGAAGAACAGTGATTATGTAACTTTTTTGCTTTTGTTTCTTACAATCAAATTTATTCATTCTACTTTGAAAGGTTCTTGTTATTAACGATTTTTAAGCTTCTATTACCCGGTCCAAAAAGAGAGAAAGTTGAAAAGTCAACCTGTTCCTATTTGGGATGGAGGGTAAAAATAGGTTGATTTTTCAATCTGTCAAAGTAGAATTAATATATCATACATTAATAACCAGAAATAATTACGTTTTCAATATAAAATTGATGATTTTTTTGCTCTGTGGAATATTCTGGCTGTGGAATAATACACTAACAACAGATCTTTTAACTCTGAATAAATTTCTCTTTTGAAATTCTCCCGGGTGCGGAGGTTAAAGTGACAATTATATTCCGTCCTTTACTACGTTATGTTCAAAAATTGTCCGGTACTTCTATTCAGATTCCTGCATTTCTTTCCCAGCAAGTTTGCCCTCGGGAATGTCCGAATTATCATTATTGTAAGAATCTCTCCGTTTATATCCTGAAATATTGATGTGGTGACTTCTGTCGGAAATATGGAACCAAAGGGTAATGAGAATTAACTCAGGTTCATAATGTCTGAATATTCACCAATTTCATGATTTTTCATCATTATTAATTAACCGTTAGTCAAAATCCCATTTTTAGAGTTTAATTTAAATAAGAGACCTTTAGATTTTTATATTATTTTGGATTTCTTTGCTTTAGCATCTTATGGTATGTCTGATCACTCAGGGTGACCAAAGTATTTTCATAAAATTTAATCCTTTTTTGACGAACTTACTATTTTCGGTTGCTAATCATTATTTTGAATGAATATTCGTTCTGAATTCTTGGATGAACAGAAATATCCATGGCTTATTTTGCCCGTCCCCGGGCCTTCGGCACTTGCCATGAAATGTTTTAAATTCTACTTTTACAAACTGAGTTACTACTTAAAATACCACAAATATTTCTAACCTTACTACCTATGAGGAAAGTATTACTGACAATCTTTTTAATATTTATTTTTCATATCTGTACTGCACCTATAATTGATTCCAGGTTGACCACACTAAAATTTAAATCTGTATCAGAAAATGTAAAAAAGGATTACTATGAATCGGAATTTTCAAGATTTATTAATGACCTTGGACACAGAGAATCAGGAAACAATTGGTTATCCGTTAACCGGATAGGTTGTTTCGGTGAATGGCAGTTTTCCGAATCTACTTTACGGTATCTTGGATATAGTAAAATAACCCTGAAAAAGTTTAAAGGCAATCCGGCCATTTTTCCGAAGGAACTGCAATTGAAAGCATTAAAGACTTTAATTGGGATTAATCTTAAATATTTAGCAGATTATGAACATTTTATTGGAAACTCTATCAAAGGTGTCGTAATAACCAGAGCAGGAATGATTGCAGCATCACATCTTGGTGGTGCCGGCTCATTGCAGGTATTCCTTAATTCAAATGGAACGATAAACAGGAAAGATGTGCTGGGGACCTCAATATATGATTATCTTAAAAAATTCGATAATTATGATCTGGAATAATTATGATCAAATTTTAAATCGCACAGGAATGAAAATTAATTACCGGATCGATGCAAAAGAAATGGGTGTATTCTTATTAAAAAGAAGAAAGGTTGCCAAAGCATTTCGCTGGTGGTTACGTGAGAACGGATTTAATTATGAGTCTTCATATTTCCCGGGTAAATCAGAAAACAAATCATCGCACTGATGCGCTGACAGGTTGATCTCACCTCAGATTGACAAGTTCCTGTAATGATGCTTGAAGTAACTTCGCGATATAATCATTGTATCCAGTAACGATTAATTTCTCATTCTGACTTTTTGCTTAATTAAATGCAGGATTGAGATGCCGTGAAATTCAACTATCAAAATAAAATTGACTTAAGCCTGAATAATGAATAATTTTACCGGAAAGAGGTTATAATGACAACCGTGGTAATTATCAGAACATTGATAGGACTACGATCTGGTAACCGGAGTATAGTACCACGAATGAGGGTGTCGGGTTGATCTGTAAAAAAAATTAAAGGTATGAAAAGGGACCAGAAAATTTTCAAATTTTTATTAATAACAGCTGGATTAGTGTTCACTTTTAGCTGTAATAAGAAAGATGAAGTTCCGGATATTAATTTCAATAAAGCAATCAACTATGGCAGTATGACAGATCGGGAGGGCAATACGTATAAGACTGTGACTATTGGTACTCAAACATGGATGGCAGAAAACCTGAAAACCACAACATTCAATAATGGTACTCAAATATCTTTGGTGACAGATAAAAATATATGGAAAAACCTGAACCAGCCGGGATATTGCTGGTTTAATAACGATGCAACTAAATATAAGAGCAAATATGGTGCACTATACAACTGGTACGCATTAAATAGCGGTAATTTATGCCCGACTGGCTGGCATGTGCCCTCCGATGCGGAATGGGAAATTTTAAAGACTTATCTGGGCGGGGAAGGTGTTGCCGGGGGTAAGCTGAAAGAAACAGGCACATCTCATTGGAATAGTCCTAATACCGGGGCTAACAATGAAAGCGGTTTTACAGCTCTTCCAGCTGGAATGCGCTCCTATTACGGTGGGTCGTTCATGTTCGTGGGACATGAGGGTCATTGGTGGTGTTCTACCGTGTACTCTGAAGATTTTCCCTACTCCCAGACAATTAGTTATGATAACAAATCAGTAATTTTATCCCACCTGGACAGTAGTTATAAATCTGGATTTTCTGTACGCTGTGTTAAGGATTAAGCTGATCAATGAGAACTAAGTGGCATAATTATTAAAAATAAATTATAAACGTATGAAATTTCGGGAATGTATTATTAGTGTTATAGTTTTATTAGCATCTCCATACTGGTCTTGTTATGCACAAAGTGGAAGAACTCCTTTGCCCTCTGCAAACGGGATGGTTGTCAGCAGCCATTACCTTGCTTCAGAAGCAGGAAAGAAGATACTGGAAAAGGGGGGGAATGCAGTAGATGCTGCAATAACCACTGCATTTACCCTGGCAGTTACCCTGCCTTCAGCAGGGAATATCGGAGGCGGCGGTTTTCTCGTCTTTCATAGCAGTAACGGGCAAACAACATCATTCAATTTCAGAGAGAAAGCACCATTAGCTTCAACAGAAAATATGTTTCTCAACAATGACGGAAAAATAAAAAATAATTCCAACCACTCAGGTCCCTTATCAATAGGTGTTCCGGGTACTGTGGCAGGATTGTACCTGGCACATCAGAAATTAGGAAAACTACCGTGGACCCGGCTTTTAGAACCTGCAATTGATCTGGCAGAAAATGGCTTTCCTTCAGGATGGGACATGCAGGGATTCATGAAGTGGGTCATGCAGAACAAGGATGCCTATCCTTCAACAGCAAAATCGTTTCTGAAAAATGGCGAAATAGTTTATAAACCCGGTGAAATATGGAAACAACCTGACCTGGCAAAAACACTGAGATTAATCCAAAAGAAAGGTGCTGATGGTTTTTACAAAGGTGTTACTGCTCAGCTAATAGAAAATTATATGAGATCAACAGGAGGGTTAATAACAAAAGAAGATCTCTCCTTATATAAAGCTGAAGAAATTGAGCCGGTTCACGGTACCTACAGGGGATATGATATATTTGCCATGGCACCACCAAGTTCAGGTGGTGTGGCATTGGTTGAAATGCTGAATATTCTGGAGGGTTTCAATCTCACAAAGATGGGACAAAACTCAGCAATGTATCTCCATATACTTACAGAAGCAATGAGAAGATCTTACGCCGACAGAGCGCTTTATCTCGGGGATCCTGATTTTAACCCTTCGATACCTGTAAAAGAATTAATCTCAAAGTCATATGGGCAAAAATTACGTTCAACAATTGATTTGTTCAAGGCATCAATAAGTGATTCTTCGAAGTTCTCATCTGCATATCTTCCCCATGAAAGTCCTGAAACAACTCATTTATCTGTTATGGACAAAGAAGGAAATGCTGTATCAATGACATTTACACTGGAAGCAAGCTATGGTTCCCGCATGGTTGTGGAAGGCGCAGGGTTCCTGCTGAATAATGAAATGGGAGATTTTAATCCAGTTCCCGGATTAACAAACTCTGCAGGTTTAATAGGCACTCCTCCAAATCTTATTGCATCGCAAAAGAGGATGTTGTCAAGCATGACACCCACAATAGTTGCAAAAAATGGCAAACCGGTATTAATAATCGGCAGTCCGGGAGGAAGAACAATTATTAACACAGTACTTCAGGTTGTGCTTAATGTAATAGACTTCAATATGAATATCGGTCAGGCAATAGAAGCTCCACGGATTCATCATCAATGGCTGCCCGATATTACAACATTTGAACAATGGGGAATCTCTCCTGACACAAAATGCTTATATGAAATGATGGGTCACAAAGTAATACAGCAGTCAAGCCAGGGCTCAGCAATGGGAATATTTGTAAACCGCAATAATGGGTTATTATATGGAGCTGCCGATTCACGCAGTTTTGATGGCAGGGCGGCAGGTTATTAGTTAACCCATGAAAAGCGGTTTGACATTTTAACCGGATTTGGTATTAGTATTTTTTTATAAAGTTCTTTTTAAATTTGTGATAGTTTTTGGAATTGAGTCATTGCAATAATAACTTTATCTGACAAGAGTAAACTGTTCTAACTATTTTTATGCATGATTCCGTAAACTCACAAAACATAAGATTAAACAAAAACCTATAATTTAAGTTAATGATTTAGAGGACCTGTTATTTTTATCTGTGAGGTTAAAATTTTTAGCTTAACTTATAGCCCGGATATTGATATCGGTTCCGGATTCTGTTCATTAATATAAATTTATCTGAGCAAATATTTGTAACCATAAGGATTTTAAAGTCAGACAATGATGATCTTTAAGTATCCAAAATATTTTGGCCGTTTCTATGACACCCCATATCAACATAATATAGATGCTCCTGATAATGAATATTTTCAAAATTAGATTAACTGTACACAAGGTAACGTATTAGAAATTGGAACCGGAACCGGCAGTATAATTATAAATGCATTCAATAGTCATATAACCACGAAGTCTGTTTTTCATTTCAGTTCTTTACTTAAATAGGAAAATCGATGAAAAAAAACAAAAAGATAATAATCATCATTGCCGCCATTTTAGTGGCTTTTTACTTATTAAACCTGTTCCTAAATTACTATGGCGACTGGCTCTGGTTCAACAATATGCAGTATGGCTCGGTATTTAATACCATGATTATTGCCAAGGCCGTTTCTTTTACCTTGTTCTTTCTGGTTTTTGTCCTGTTTTTTAGTCTCCACATTCGCATTGCGCGCAAGAGAGGAGCTCCAACCAGGGGAACCCTGCATTTTCCGGCCGACGATCCGCGACAAATTATTTTAGAGATTTACAAGGGGAAGGCTGTTTTTTGGATGTGGGCTGCACTGATTTTGTTTCTTGGCATTTTTATGGGCTCTTATGCCGTCGATCAATGGAACAATTTTCTGCAATTCATCCATGCTTCTTCTTTTGGTATTCAGGAACCTATTTTTGGTAAGGATGCCGGGTTTTATGTATTTAAACTTCCGGTTTACCAGTTTATCACCGGCTGGTATCTTTTCATGGTGGTACTGACATTTATTGCTGTTCTTATTTCATATTACCTCGATAACGCCATTTCGGCAACAGGGAAAGGTTTTCAGGTTCCCAAAGCAGTAAAAAGACATTTACTTAGCCTGGCCGGATTCTTCGTGCTGGGCATTTCGGCATTCTATTTCCTGAAACTGTACAATATTTTATATTCCTCCCACGGAGCAGCTTACGGTCCGTCTTACGCGGATGTACATGCTACAGATTCCGGCCTATTGGGTCATTTTCATCCTGAGCATTGTTATCACCTTGCTTTTATTTTTATCGCCGGTTTTCAGGAAAAAGAAAATTATTTTGTATTTCGTCGGACTGTGGGTGTTGGTTTTGATTGTTTTTGTAGGGATCACCCCAGGCCTCATCGAACAATACATTGTGAAACCCAACGAACTGCAAAAAGAAACGCCTTATATTCTGAACAACATCAAATTAACACGCGAAGCTTATGGCTTAAATAAAATTAAGGTTGAACCATTTCCTGTTGACCAAACAATTACTTATAAGGACATTCAGGAAAATCGTAACACCATCGAGAACATCCGGTTATGGGACCGCAGGCCTTTGATTCAAACCTATAAGCAATTGCAGGAAATTCGCCTTTATTATGATTTTAACAGTGTCCAGGTTGATCGCTATCATTTTGACAAATATACAGAAGTGGCGCTGGCAGCAAGAGAATTACCGGTTTCGCAAATACCTGACCGCGCACAAACCTGGGTTAACAAACATTTGATTTTTACACACGGCTATGGTGTGGTTATGAACCCGGTTAATGAGATATTGCCTAACGGGATGCCCAATTTAGTTGTTCAGGACATCCCCCCGACAACCACGGTACCCCTTAACTTAAAACAAATGGGTATTTATTATGGTGAAGAGTCCGATCAGTTTGTTTTGGTAAACACAACAGCCAAAGAGTTTGATTACCCTAAAGGGGACGATAATGTTTATACAAGTTACGCCGGGAAAGGGGGTGTCCGTATTTCCAATTTGTTTAAGCGCATCGTTTATGCCTGGAAATTTTCCGACATAAAAATTCTTCTTACCGATTATCTGACCGACCAAAGCCGCATCATGTTTTATCGGAATATTACACAGCGTGATAAAATTATTGCCCCTTTTCTTTCCTATGACAGCCAGCCTTATCTTGTGGTCGGGCAGGACGGACAACTGTACTGGATACATGATGCCTATACCACAAGCAATATGTTTCCCTATTCGGAGCCTGTCTCACAAAACCTGAACGAACGGGGCTTCAACTACATCAATAACTCGGTTAAAGTGGTGATAAATGCCTATAACGGCGATGTTTCCTATTATGTGATTAATCCCAAAGACCCGATTATTCAAACATTTCAGAAAATATATCCCAGGACTTTTCAAACCCTTCAGTGAAATGCCTGAGTTTTTGAAAGCCCATATCCGGTACCCCACCGACCTGTTTAATATACAAACCCAAATGTACAATGTATATCACATGACTGATCCAAAGGTATTTTACAATCAGGAAGACTATTGGGCGGTCCCCAATGAAAGCTACAATAACAGCACAGCAGAAAATGTTTCCGTATTACATTATCATGCGTTTGCCCGGAACTAAAGAAGAAGAATATATCCTGATGCTGCCGCTTACTCCGTCCAAAAAGGATAATATGATTGCCTGGATGTGTGCCCGTTGCGATGCACCTAATTACGGAGATCTGATTGTATATTCGCTTCCCAAAGATAAGTTGATATACGGGCCAATGCAGGTTGAAGCAAGGATTAATCAGCAGCCGGACATTTCTTCCGAACTCACTCTTTGGGGACAGCAGGGGTCACAGGTTTTCAAAGGAAACCAGCTTATAATCCCGATAAAAAATTCCTTCCTTTATGTGGAACCTGTTTATCTGCAATCAGAACAGGGCAAAATTCCTGAATTGAAAAGAGTCATTGTTGCCTATAATGATCAGATTGAGATGAAAAGAACGCTGGAAGAGTCTCTTCAGGCGATTTTTAACAGCTCCGGGTTACAGGATTCAGTGCCTGTGCCAGCAAGTAAAAGACATCGAAAATATTGTGAAGACTTCTCTTTCGGCTAAAGCCCAGGAGGCACTTGACCATTACAACAAAGCCATTGAGTATTTAAAACAAAACAACTGGGCCGGTTATGGAAAGGAACTTCAGGAAATGAAAGCTATTTTATCGGAAATGAGCTCAGGCAGCGGGACCAAATAGTAATCTTCCCTTAAATTCAGGCACTGCATCCGAACTTGAAACAGAATAGGAATACCCTCTGGTTCTAAACAGGAATAAGCCAGATAATAGCCGGGAATTTGGAATCAGAAGGAAATATTTGGTTCAAAAAAACATGGTGAAGCATCAGGCTATGTCGATGGAATTAAATTCTCTGTGGTCAAACCTTATTGATTCAACATGACATGAGCTGCAATTGTTATCGTAATTTAAGTTTCTGTCTGGTGTATTAACTGATTACGATAGGAGGAGAAAAGTGTAGATTGGGACACCATTCCTACATATTTATTATGATGGTCAAGTACAGGCAGATTCCATGTTTTGTTTCTTTCAAATAATGCCATAACGTGTTCCATGCTGTCATCAGTGTATATGATTTCAGGTGTTTGGGTCATTATATTTTTTATTATGATCAAGTTGTATTTATCAACATCAAATAGGATCTTCCTGATATCGTTCAACATTATTATCCCGAAATACTGATTTTCTTTATTAACAACAGGAAAAATATTGCGATTTGCTTTTGCAAAAATATTAACAAGGTCCCCAAGGGTCGCATCCGGATCAACAGTTAAAAATCCTTTCTCGAGCACCTTATTGAGGTTCATATGTTTAAGCAACGATTCATCACCTGGTAACGATTCAGGCCTCTCTTTTCCCGATTTGAGCAGGTTAAATTCCTTCTTGTAAGCTTTAATAATATCAGCAGTAGTGATAATGCCAAGCACCTGTTCAGGGTTATCAAAGTCATCAACAACAACCAGCTCATCCACATTGTTAAGAAGCATTATATCCTGAGCCTTATCTATCATTTCATTAAGACTTACCTTAAGCTCATGATACTGCATTATATCACCTATGGTTTTAATTTCATTTTCAGATTGCTGAAGCAACCTGGGAAGGTCTTTGATGTAGAAAGTACCGGTAAGGCGATTCTCTTTATTGACAACCGGAAACATTCTCTGTTTAATATTTTTCAGAGTCATCAGAATATCTTCTATAGACATATCTTCCTGTAAAATCATATTATTTTTATTCTTGTTATAGGCATTTTTTACAGTAATTGTTTTGAAGATGTCATGAGCATATTCTCCGAAATGAGCCTGAGAATCCTTCTTCTCCGGGACCTGGCTTTGATATATACTCCATTTTCGGGCGACAAGGAAAGATATTGTACATACCCACATGCTGGGCAAGAGAAGCTCATAATTACCTGTTAATTCACTTACCATTATTATAGTGGATATAGGCGTGTTGGCTGCAGCAGCAAAAAAGCCTGCCATACCTACTATTGCAAAGGTTGAAGGAAAAAGTGTAAAACCCGGAAAGATAAACTGGAGAAGATATCCTGAGGCTGCACCAATAGTGCCTCCTATGACCATTGAAGGACCAAATACTCCTGCGCTGCCTCCTGACCCAATGGTAAAAGAAGTAGTCAGTATTTTTCCTGCTGCAACAAGTAACAGGATTTGAAGGCCAATTTTGGAGATTCCGTTCTCCATAATTTCCTGTAATATTCCATAACCTCCACCCATAATATCTATAGTGAATTTTCTCTCACCTGTAACACTCATTAGTAACAGAGCCATACCTCCTGTTATCAATCCGCCAATAAATGGTTTGATATAATTGGGAATCTTCCATTGGGTAAATATTTTTCTGACGCCATAAAAAGACTTTACAAATACCAGAGCTGCAAATGCCAGTAATAATGCCTCAATTGTATAAGGAATCAGTTCAAGAGGTTGAGAAAACCCGTGCTGTCCGGCATTAGAGAAAATATGATCCCATCCATAACGTAAAGAATAAACTGAAAAAGCAATTATTGACGATACAGCTGCCGGCAGAAGAACCTCAGCTTCTACTTCGGCAGATGAATATAGAACCTCAGCAGCAAAAATTGCACCAGCAAGAGGAGCCCTGAAAATACTGCCAATACCTGCCCCCATTCCCGCAGCTAAGAGCCACCTGCGGGTTTTGATATCAAGCTTCATACGTATCGCAAGGAAGCTTCCAAAACCTGCTCCGATCTGGGCAATTGGTCCCTCGCGTCCTCCTGAACCTCCTGTTCCTATTGTTATTGCTGATGCAAGAAGTTTCACAATCGGGACCGAGGGTCTGATTATACCACGCTTTCGATGAAATGCCTTAATGGCTTCATCTGTACCATGACCTTCTGCTTCCGGTGCGAATTTAAATATAAGTACTCCGGCTGCCAGACCTCCAAGGGCCGGTAATAAAACAATCAGATAAGGATTAAAATTACCAATTGAAAAAAGAGAAGCTTCATGCTCCCCTCCTGGTCCCATCGGGTTTAATCCCATAAGGTGCATAACACAAAATTCTTTTACGAGAACAAGTAGTGATTGAAGAAGGATCGCACCCAAACCGCTTATAATACCTACAATAGAACCCAGTAACAGCCATCTGCCTGCTGACCTGAAATCAAAAGCTCTGTCAATTGAGCTCCACCCGAAAAATTTCATTTATCAGTTAAATTTGATCATTTAAAATAATGGGTATAAAAGTAAACATAACATACGGACAACCAGCAGTTATATGTTGAAAAAAACAGTTTTGCAATCCACCATATACCGAAGTAACCAACAGGGTATTATTCTTCCATCCCCAAAATCTCATATTTCACTCTCAGAGGGAACCTGGGATATAAATACATAATAGCTTTAAACCCTTGAAATGTTTCAGTATAGTTTCAGTAACCTCAGACAAAAAAGCCTCGATATCGTTGCGTATCAAGGCTTTTTATGTTTACTACCGCTCCCCAGGCTGGACTCGAACCAGCGACCCTCTGATTAACAGTCAGATGCTCTAACCAACTGAGCTACTGAGGAATTTTTTATTATTAACTTACACTGTTTAAGCGTGCCAAAAGTAAGGGCTTTTAGCGAATTAAGCAATATCTTTACGGAAAATTTTTGAAATGAAGCGAATTCTTGGTATCGGCAATGCCCTGGTTGACATTATCACATTGATTAACAATGATTTGACTCTCGATAAATTCTTGTTGCCAAAGGGCAGCATGCAACTTGTTGATATGGAGACTTCGAAAAAGATAATCGCCGGGACCCTTGACCTTAAAAGACGGCTTGCATCAGGAGGATCTGCAGCAAATACCATTCACGGGCTTTCAATGCTTAAAGTGAGTACCGGATTTATCGGTTCTGTTGGGAAAGATGAGACAGGAGATTTTTTCGAAAATGACATGAAAAACGCTGGTGTAAATACTATATTATTCAGGCGAAATTCTGTAACCGGCACTGCTCTGGCTCTCATTTCAACCGATTCTGAAAGAACTTTTGCCACACATCTCGGAGCAGCTGTTGAACTTGAAGCCGATGACCTTAAACCTGAATTTTTCAGAAACTTTGATATTCTTTATCTTGAGGGTTACCTGATATATAATAAACCGCTTGTTAAAAAAGCCTGTGTAATTGCCAAAAACAATAATATGGAGGTCGCTCTTGACCTTTCAAGCTATAATGTCGTTGAATCAAGAATTGACGACTTCAGGGAAATTATTGAAAAATACGTCGATATCGTATTTGCCAATGAGGAAGAAGCAAAATCTTTCACAGGACTTGAACCGGAGGAAGCGTTGGATAAATTATCTGATTTATGTGATATAGCTGTGGTCAAAGTAGGTAAGGAGGGCTCCTGGATCAAACAGGGAGAAGAGGTTATCAGGATAGAGACTATCGAGGCAGAATGCAGAGACACCACCGGTGCAGGCGATTTGTATGCAGCAGGGTTCCTGTATGGTCTGGCAAACGGCCTTAATCTTGAAAAATGTGGTATTGCCGGTGCTGTACTTGCGGGAAAGGTTATTGAAATTATTGGTGCAAGAATGGATGGGGAGAAATGGACAGAGATAAATGAAATAATAACGACGATTGCCAACTCCGGGGAATAAGAGCCCTATACAATCAACCAGAAAGCTTGTTTATCACATGGTTTAAAAACCCGGAATCAGATTCCGGTATAGTACCGGCTATTTATTTGATGTCCGTTTCAAGTTTAATGTTCCGTAATGCAGCTGTTGTTTGCCACGTCGAGATCCCGAAGGGTAAGGAGGATTCTGCTTCCCATCTGAGTGACAGGAAATAATTCCCGATAGTAAAATCAACAATTTTGTTCTCATCGATCCAGGCTTCAATCTTGTCTTCGGTAACTCTCAGACGGATCTTATACCACTGGTTTGTCTCGAACTTCCGGAAATCATAGGTAATATTATTGGCAGCATCTTCCCCGTCGATACAGCTCAGACCTACAATAGATCCTCCCCATCCTCCTATGACAAAGGTATTAAAGGTTTTATTTACAGGAAACGTCACCCCGCAAAAAAAATCTTCACCGTCAACCCTTTTGGCATCCAGGGATAATTCATAATTAACCTTGGGAATCTCGCTTTTCAGTTTTATCCCGCTTATTCCTAAACCCTTACCTATAATTATGCAGCTATCCTCAACAGTGATTGCTCCATGTCCCTCGAAATCAATAATATCCCACCCTTCTAGGGAGACTCCGTTAAACAAATTCTGTGCACCGGATCTTGACATACCGGAAAACATTAATAAAAGGCTCAATCCAACAGATAAAGAGTAAATTCTCATTTCTTTTATTTTTGATAAAGTTATTAAAATATAACCTATTACTTCCGGATCTCAAATAAAACCGGTTTTAAACAGTAAAAGGATCAGCATGTTGTTTCACAGAAGCTTTAATACGCAAATCCGTTAATCGTGCCTCCCGCGGTCATCGATGAAAACCCTGGGTAACAAATTCCAGAACGGATGGCAAAGAAACCCTCCAGTAAATCCAGCCATGAACTCCGTCCCGGATCCTGTATTCGTGAGGGATCTCTTTTTTTCTCATCGCAATATGAACAAGGGAATTACCTTCAAAAAGAAAATCATCATCACCGCAGTCAATATACCAGCGAACTGCCTTTTTCTGATCATCCGGAATATTTTCGATGAGGTTCAGAACACTGTTATGTTTTACCCATGCCTCCTGTTGTTCAGAGGTTCCTCCTGCCATCCCACGCTTTGCCAGGTATCCCTTAAGGTCTTCCAAATTAAGCGGGCCTGTAGCAGCACTGAGAGGACAGGCAGCAGAAAATAATTCAGGATGATGAAGGGCATAGATAAAAGTTCCTTCTCCACCCATCGATACTCCGGAAATTGCACGGTATTGTTTCTCCCCCCGTATACGATACTGTTTTTCAATAAAAGGAATAAACTCCTGTATAAAAAAATCTTCATAAAGCCATTTTCCGCTAATATCATTTACATATCCTTTCTTTCCTGTATTTGCATCCGGCATTACAATTATCATTGGTGTAGCCAGCCCGGCATTTATTGCTTTATCAGTAATATATTGTACTTCACCGTATTGTACCCATCCTGTCTGATCATCACCCGACCCGTGCAACAGGTACAAAACAGGATAACTTCTTATGGAATTGTCATAATCAGGCGGCAGATATATAGCATATTTTCTATCCATCTTTAAAATATTGCTCTTCATGGTAAGGTTATCACAGACCTTACTGCCCTGTCCTGTCAGAAAGTAAGACAGAAATAAAAATGTAACCAGAAATAATAATTTTTTCATATGTTGCAGGCTTTAAATTGAACTGATTTAATTAATCTGCATTTTCATCTCATCTTTTAATTAATGCACCTGAAACCAACAAATAAAATCAATTTAAAATTTAGCTTCTGTTGATTCTTTGACCATAGATTCTCAAATATAAGTCTTAATTTCTCATGATCTGTCTCTTTTAAATACTTTTTCGAACTAACTGCATTTCAAAATGTTTTCTTAGAATATTTCTTACGCTTCTGATCGAAAATGAATTTTTTTTATCATTTTTATGTTCGTATATTTTCAGAACTTTTATTTAATTTATCCCGGAAATGAATTCACACAAGATAAAAGAAAAACTGATTGCACCAGGCAATCTTGTTCCTTTCGTTCTTATAACTTCATTATTCCTTCTTTGGGGGCTTGCCAACAATATGACTGACACCCTTCTGGCAGCATTTAAAAGAATAATGAGCATGACAGATGCCAGAACCTCCCTGATACAGATATCCTGTTATGGTCTGGGATATTTTATTTTTGCGCTGCCTGCAGCAATTTACATTAAGAGATACTCTTACAAATCAGGTGTTTTGCTTGGTCTCGGCCTCTATATTATAGGATGCCTTATGTTTTACCCGGCAAAACTCACAGGTAACTATTTCCATTTCCTGGGAGCCTTATGGATCTTATTCGGAGGCTTGTCAATACTTGAAACCGCTTCAAATCCCTATATTATAGCAATGGGCCGGGAGGCTACTGCTACAAGGCGTCTTAATCTTGCCCAGTCATTCAATCCTCTCGGGTCAATCATGGGGGTAATAATAAGTCAGGTGTTCATTCTTTCGGAACTCAACAGAGCCACCGCCACTGAAAGAGCAGCTATGGCTTCGGCTGACCTTCATGCAATTCAAAACGGGGAACTTAATGCTGTTACCATGACTTATGTCTCAATCGGATTTTTACTGCTTATTCTCTGGCTGACAATCTTTTTAGTTAAGATGCCACGGGCATCTGACGCAGGGTCAAAGGTTGATCTTGGCCCAACCTTAAAGAGACTTCTCAGCAACAGGAATTATGTCATGGGTGTTATTGCACAGTTTTTCTATGTCGGGGCCCAGATAGGGGTATGGTCGTTTACAATACGTTATGCGATGGCTTCCCTTAATCTCGAACATATACAGCTGCCGGCAGGCAAAACCCCTGAACAAATGGGTGCCACATATTATATTGCCTCTCTTGTTCTTTTTGCCTCTTCAAGATTCATTTTTACCTTTCTGATGAAATTCTTCAGACCTTCAACGTTGCTTGCGTTTGCATCTGTTCTGGCAATTATAAGCTCTATTATTGTGATCATTGGAAGCGGGATGGTTGGAGTAATTGCACTTGTATCAATATCAGGATTTATGTCGCTGATGTTTCCGACTATATTTGGTCAGGCTGTAATAGGTATAGGAAATGATGCTAAAATTGGCGGATCAGGCCTTATAATGGCTATTCTCGGGGGTGCAGTGGTAACATTCCTGCAGGGAAGGGTATCCGACATGACAGGAAGTATTAATTATTCATATATTGTTCCCCTGCTTTGTTTTGCTGTTATTACCTATTATGCTCTTATAAGTAGAAAAACAGAGGCACTTTTAAAGGTATATTAATAGAATTAATCAGCTATTAAATTTTGTGGATATTCAGGCCACCGCTAACCTCGAATACCATCCCCGTTGAGAAATCCCAGTCCCCCCTGGCAAGAGACGCTACCGCCTTACCAATATCCTGAGGCAATCCCCATCTTTTTTGGGGAACAAGTCCGTCGGCAATCAATTTGTCATATTTATCCCTGATCTTGGCAGTCATATCGGTTTCGATAATACCCGGTCTGACTTCGTAAACAAGAATTCCCTCCCTGGTAAGTCTGTCGGAATAAACGGTGGAAGCCATACTGAGGCCGGCCTTTGAGATGCAGTACTCTGCCCTGTTGGTTGATGAAAGGACAGCAGAAACTGAAGTTACAAAAACGATTACAGGCTTGTAACAGGAAATCTTTTCCTTCATCCAGATCATCTCACGTGCAATTTTCTGAGCGAAAAAAACCGGACCTCTCAGGTTAATATTCATAACCCTGTCATAACTCTCCTCTGTCATTTCAAGAATATCACTCCTCAGAAGTGGGGCAACACCGGCATTATTCACAAGAACATCTATCCTTCCATATCTTTCCAGGATATTGGCGACAACCTCCTTATGGCAATCGGTACAGGAAATATCGAATCCGGCCGGAAAAAACTCTGCACCCTGTTTTTCAACCTCTGCACCAAGAATACCCATTCCTTCACTATCAACTGAACGCGCAACGGCAGCAATATCAAATCCTTCGGAGGCCAAAGAAATTGCTATTGCCCTGCCGATCCCTCTGCTTGCGCCTGTAATAATAGCTACAGGTTTGCTTGTCATACTGGAAAGGTATTTATCAGGTTTTACAGAATATCGGCTTTAAAGGTAACAATTTACATTAGTCCATCAACTTTCATCATAATTATCTTCAATATTATCTTATTATTTTCACTAAACCCTCACTTGCAACAAATCTCATTTACCGTTTATCAACGGGAATTTTGGCCGCTTTTCCAATCCTCTGCTTATTTTAATTCAGGAACATCGATCCAGCAACGTTTTTCCCAGCTTTTCAACCCTTTACCGGCAAGTTGCACTCCTTTGGCACCTTCATAAAGAGTCCAGGGAAATGGCTCATCTTTCACAATATGTTTGAGAAATAACTCCCATTGTGCTTTGAAAGCATTTTCATAAATTTCCTGGTCAGGTACTTTCGACCACCCGGCAAAAAAATCAATAGACTGTTCAATATCAGGGTTCCAGACAGGTTTTGGTGTATTGCCGTAATGCTGAATGTAACATTCACGCAGTCCTGCCACAGCAGAACCTTTAGTGCCATCCACCTGCAGGGTAAGGAGATCATCGCGTCTGACTCTGACTGTCCATGAAGAATTAAAATGGGCTATAATACCGTTTTCCAGTTCAAATGTTGCATATGCTGAGTCGTCAGCGGTGCATTTATAAGATTTCCCATTTTCATCTATCCTTTTATCAATATGTGTTGCTCCAAGACAGGAAACTGCTTTTACTTTTCCAAATACATTATCCAGAAGATATTGCCAGTGGCATAGCATGTCAACAATTATACCCCCGTCATCTTCTTTACGGTAATTCCATGAAGGGCGCTGTGCAGGTATCGTATCACCTTCAAATACCCAGTATCCAAATTCTCCCCTGACAGAAAGAATTCTGCCAAAGAATCCCTGTTCAATAAGGCGCTTAAGTTTTATAATTCCCGGAAGCCATAATTTATCCTGAACAACACCGTTTTTAAGTCCGGCTTTTTTACATAATTCATAAAGCTCCAGGGCAATGGCGGTACTTACGGCAACCGGTTTTTCACAATATATATGTTTACCCGACTTTATTGCTTTCCTGACATCACCGGCTCTTCTTCCAGTGGTTTGTGCATCAAAATAAACTGTGTTTCCGGGTTCCTTCAGTGCTTCATCCAAATCGGTACTCATTTTTGTAATACCTGTAAGTTCGCAAAGCCTTTTTAACTTACTTTCATCACGGCCTACCAGAGTAGGGTCAGGCATTATAGTTTCACCTGAACCCGTTTTCACACCTCCCTGTTTTATTATCTCAGCTATTGACCGTATCAGGTGCTGGTTTGTTCCCATGCGGCCGGTCACCCCATTCATTATTATCCCAACTGTTTGTTGCTTCATATACCTGGTTGTTTATGCGTATGCTTTATATGATTTTATAACATCCTCCAGAAAAACAGACTGCTCCATTTTCCAGTATCTGTCAGAAAAAATTTCAACTTCATTAAAACCTGTGAATCCGGAAGCTTCAACCCGGGATCTTATTTTTCTGACAGGAATGCAACCCTCACCCATCAGCCCGCGATCGTTGAGAAAATCAATTGTGGGTGATTTCCAGTCGCATATATGAAATGCCAGCAACGCATTATTTTTTCCACAGCGTTCTATTTCTTTTTCCAATGCGGGATCCCACCATACATGATATACATCAACCGCTACACCGACCCAGGGGGAATCAAGAGCTTCTGCCATGTCATTAGCCTGAGCCATAGAGTTTATGGCTGAACGGGTATCAGCATACATTGGATGAAGAGGTTCAATGGCTAACCTGACACCTGCAGCTTTTGTTTCAGGAATCACAGCAGCTATACCTTCATATATCTGCTTTCGCGAATCTTCAAGCGACTGAGCCGGATCAGCACCGCATACAAGCACGATCAACCTGGTTCCCAGTTCGAAAGCCTCCTCAATTGCCCTACGGTTATCATCTATAGCTCTTTGTCGCTTACCAGGCTCTCTGGACGGGAAGAAACCTCCCCTGCAAAGCGAAACAACAGACAGATCGTGCTGACGAAGCATTTCCCCTGTCTGTTTTATGTTCCTGCCTGACAAAGCATCTCTCCAGACAGTTATACCCTTAACTCCCTTTGCAGAATAATTTTTTGCCGCCTCTTCAATACTCCAGGGTTTTGTTGTGATAGTATGAATGCACAACTTCGACAGGTCGGTCAGTGGCATTGTTTTCATTTAATGGATGAAAAAAAAGTGTAATAGTTTTCTTTATTGATAATCCTCTGGAGATATAAACAGACTTCCCTGATATGATAATCGCCCCACATACCTGATTCACCGCACGGAATTTTGCTTCCTTCCGGAATGAAATCCCATCCGTTGGGACGATGGTAAATAGAATGAAGCAACAGGCCCTGATGATTGCCATTTGTACTGATGTAAGGCTCTTCCAGAAGTGTAACTAATACACTTAATCCAGCTTGCCTGTAGCGGTCTCCCTCTTCAACTTCGCCCTTTAATTTTAAATAATTTCCGAGACGTAACAGCCCCTGGGATGCAATTGCGGCAGCAGAGCTGTCTACGGGTTCAAAATCGTTAAAAGGATCTGCCGGTTTCTCTAAATAATCTCCCAGCCTGTAAAGTCCGGGAGCGCCTGTATCCCAGTATGGTACACCATCGGCAGGAGTATTTTCAATATAAAAATTGCAGGTAGCTTTTGCGGCTTTTAACATAATTGATGAAAAGATCTCTTTCCCTCCTGATGCCTTAAAATCTTCGCTATCAGCTGCATCAAGCCATTCGAGCTGTTCAGAAAATCCGCACATAGCCCAGGCAAGACCTCTTGTCCAGGTGGTAAAACCGGTATACCCCTGCTGTGAATTCGGACATCGGTAGCTTCCATCCCTGATATTGAAAATGCTTTCATGTGCAGTACGGCCTGAAACATCATAAATATCCCGACCTTCACCGTAAAAAACCGAATAGTCAGCTGTAGCCTTCAGATGATCTAGGGCACGTTCCATAAGACTTGTAGTGATGTCTCCTTCTCCCTTAATATTGTGACCCAGCATATGACTTAGAATTAAAACGCGGCAGGTCCTTATTGTATCAACAAATAAGGAATGCGGTCCGTTGAAAGAGTATATAAACCCTCCGCCCTTTACAACGCTCCATCTTGAAGCCTGCACCGCTCCTGAAACTTTAATTGCCAGTTCATAAAAATTCTTTTCCCAGTCATTGAAAGGGATCTTCCCTTCATTAATGAGACGTAAAAGATTTCCGTAAGTACTCACATTATTAAACCCATGATCATGCACTCCGGTATGGCTGATATGCGTAGCCATTTTATCGAGTATTTTCTTCCTTGTAATTTCAAGGATCATCTTATCTCCGGTAGCATCATACTGTAGAATGGCTGAGCCATACCTGAATCCCAGAGTCCATTCCGTCCATCCGATTGCGGTATACTTCCCCTCTTTTGTGAAAACTGGAGAACCCCTGGTCTCATCATAGTGTTTATCTATAAGTTGGATCTTATGCCCGGAAAGGTCCCAGAATCTTTGTAGTTTCCCCGAAAAATCGCCGGGGCTAAGGTTAAAATTAATGTGAATCATATTTCAGTTCCGGGTTTGAATCAAATCATAAATATAAACAATAACACACGGATTATCAAACCATCCTCCTTCGCTGTTATTGAACAAATGATAAAACTTATGCCTAATTTCCTCCCCCGTTGCCAAACCTGGGATTAACTACATTGTTATATATTGATCCGAAAACATAGGTCAGGCTTGCTCCTCCCCATAGCTCGTAGTTTGAAGCCTGTTGTTTAAGGCGCAGTAACCTTTCGGCTTCGGTTAGTACGCCTTTATTTAAATTTAACCGGTCATTGAGATAGCTTATTCCTCCGTTCATGGAAACCGAAAGTCCCTTAAAAATGCGGATCCTTACATATCCGTTAAGACCTACCCTGTTTTTTGAAAAATCATTAAAGTAATTTGAGGCGAAAAATGAGAGATTAATTCTGCCCCATTTTTCCTGAACCTGATATGCCACATTTAGCCTCTCTTTGTAAAGGGTCTCCCTCATCTTGTTATAAATTGTTGTGTCATTATAGCTGCTGTACTGCACACCGACTCCGTATTGAAACCTGAGCTGCCTGTGTGTTGCTTCGGAGTATGGGAAAAGATTATATTCCAATGCCGGCCTGAATTCTGCATTAAATTTATAATTCTCCCTTGTTGATGAGCCGATATCATATCTAATTCCCGCCGACCAATGATCACCAAGGCTTCTCACAATGAGATTATCTATTGACTTTGAACTTCTTACATAGGTGGTATCATTGTCGTCTTCAATAAATCGCTGCCGGTTAAAATTCTGCCTTATTTCCATTTCGAATTTCAGCTTCTTCGTTATCCTCGAAATTTGAATTGAATTATTCAGGTTTAAGTTTTTGTAGGATTGTTCGGAATTAAATCTCGGGCTTGTCTGGAGCTCAACCACCCAGTTATTCCACCGGTCTGTCACTTCCTCCATCTTCAGATCTTCGTTAAACCCAATATAAATTTCATCAAATAATGGTGTTCGTGCCACATATCTCATTAAACCCAGCTTCAGCATGTTTGTAATCTTCTCCCTTACTATGGGTCTGGTCTGGTCTGGCCCGCTTGTAAAAACTAGAGTATCGTCCATGCCTTTAAATTCCCTCTGCCCCTGGTACTTAAAGGTATATTGATTACCACCGCTTCCTGAATTCTGGTCTGTAATAAGTATATAAACCTGAGCTTCGCCGACATCTCTTACATAATTAATATAAGGAATCTCCTCTCTTATATAGTTCATGTCGCAGCGCCGGCAATCAAGAAATACTTTTATTGTGCTTCGTCTTAAAGTATCTGGTTCTGCCTGGATTTCCTGTCCTGATAATGAGTATGAAAAAAAGAAAATGTTCTGGATTAGGGTAAAGATTGTAAATAGAAGTAACTTCATATGTATATTTTATCGAGGTTGAAAAAATGTTTGCAGTTGTATTAATAAATAACCCTAAAACTTTCGCAGATATTGTGAGTCAATTTTTTTGACCCCGGTTTGTAATTTTTTTTAATAACTTAATGCCTTTTTACATTAAACAAGATCGGGTACTTTTGGTTTAACTGAGAAGGTTGTATGAAAATTTTCATTTTGCTTTCCCGGTTCCACCAGGCAGCCAGAATATCCTTTTCAGATTACTTTTTAAAAGTGCTCTTCTCAATGCCTTATCAGAATTGCTTACAACAATATCACCCTGAAAGCTCTGACCTCTCTTCAGGTAATGACGGGTAAAGGAAGCTGAAGTTATTCCCCATTTATTCAGGAACTGCCTGCTGCCATTGTTCAATGCTGTTCTTTGAGTTGTTTTTGATCCGAAATGGTATGCACGGCTTGAATCAAGTCCCTTGAAGTGGCGCACCCCTGCTTCATAAAGCTTCATTGAAAAATCCGGGTCAGAGTAAAGACCCGGAAAATATTCAATGCTATATCCGCCTACCAGATCCCAGAGGTCCCGGTGAACAATATTCGGAGGCCAGGTAGCTCCACTCCAATCATTACCCTTTATTGATTTGTACTCCCTAAGAAGGTTCTCTTCCCTGAATGTTTCGGGGGTATTTCCATAGTCAAATGGAGCAAGTATTCCAGGGTGGGGCGAAATCCTGGGTTCTATGGTAGTTGAAGACAGAAAAAAATATTTACCGGGTAGCCTATCTATTTCATTCCATAGTTCATAATCCCAATCCGGCAGCATGTACATATCGTCATTTAAAAAAACAATATATTCGGTCCTGATGAGTGACCTGCATGCATTCATTGCCCAGCATACACCTGCGTTATCAGTACTGTGCGTGAAGTCGAACCCTTTATTACGGACCCACTCCAGAGTGCCGTCGGTTCCTTCGTTAACATGAATAATAATCTGATGTTTAAAGGCAGAATTTCTGGCAATGCTGTCAATACATATCCTCAGGAATGAAAGATTATTCCAGCTTGGGATAAGGATGGAGAATTTACTCTCTTTGTCATGGTTTTTACCAGGGTACCAATTAATCATCTCATTTAATTAATTAAAAAATATATTTATCCGGGTAAAATTAAATTTTTACCGGCTTTAATATGTTATTAAAACTGCTTATGTTATTAAATACTCAACTCTGTACAGGTTGTTTCCTATATATCCCATTGATGCAAAACGAATTACCTGCCATTTTCTTCTCAGCCATTAATTTTTCCACATACTCAGTATCGGAGGGAATATAATTGGCTTTATGGTACATATGAAAAACAATAGCTTTCCCCTTCATCGAACGAACCTTAAAACCATGCATTTTTAATCTCCAGTCAATATCAAAGTCTTCACCGACACCTGCCCGGTCATAATCTTCATCAAAACCATTAACCTCTAAAATATTCTTTTTTAAAATGCCCCAGTTGCAGCCTAGTATTCTCCTGTATTGTTTGTCTTTGTTTATTATGAAAGGAAGATAGAAACCGGCTCCAATGCTTCGTCCTCCATATAAAAAGGCATTTAAAATATTACATTTTCTGAAAGATTTTGATTCCAACAAGATATTCGTAAGTTTTCTGCTGCAGAAAACTCTTCTGCCATAACAGAAATGTGTATCTGTTATGGCTTTGCTGTATTCTTTAATAAAATGTTTGTGAAGGATACAATCCCCGTCAATGAAAACAAGTTGTTCACCATTGGCTGATTTTACTGCTTCATTTAATATCCGTGTTTTCCTGAATCCAATATCTTCCTGAGATACATGCAGTATATTGTAATTATGCAAAAGACGTGCCCCGTTAATAAACCTGACAGTTTTAAGGTCATTGTTGTCTTCTGCTATAACTACTTCAAAATTTTTACAGGATTGTCTATCAAGCGATTGAAGTATAAGTTCTAAAAAATCAAGACGTTTGTAGAAGGATATAATTAATGAAATCATGATTAATTAATAGTATAATAATACAGCTTTCCCGAAATTCCAATGTCCTGTCAGGTTAAGTAATCCCATATAGTTAAAAGTAAATTATCAATAATCATATTATTTTTATATCCGGACTCACCTGACCCTTATTTTATCATATTGGTGAATAAATTGTATGATCAGATTAAGTGAATCAACTGAAATAGAGATTAATATTAATGAATTTCTGCTTTTTCGAAACCTGCAATCTCTCATTTTCCGGTGGAACTGTTCAACCTATTTTAATAAGGAGTAATAGAGATTCATATACGAACCGGCAATAAAGTCCTCCCTGAAATTATTGGCATAATCTGCTCCTACAATTCTCATCTTATCCCTGATATCCTTATTATTAACTACATTGAATATTGCTTCCCCGATCATTTCAGGGTCATAAGGATCAACGTAAATACTTCCTGGCCCGGCTGCTTCAGCAAAACATCCTCTCTTGCTCGTAATTACAGGAGTTTTTGATACCAGAGCCTCAACCAGAGGTATACCGAATCCTTCGAAAAAAGAGGGATAAATAAAACATTCTGCATTTTGATAAATAACAGGTAACTCGCTATTTAATATTTTTTCGGGGAAAATTATGTTGTTAATTCCATTGATGGAAATAAAATTCTGAACTTTTTTGAAATAATTACCGGCCTTACGGCCGACTACAACGAGCGAGATGCTGATATTCGCCATGTGCATTGCCTTAATTATGCCCAGTAAGTTTTTACGTTCCTCAATTGTTCCAACATATAAAAGATATCTCTCCGGTAAGTTATACTTTGTCCTGATTTCTTTAAAATACTCTTTGGTGTAACTCTTCCAGAAGTATGGGTTACAGCCCTGATAGATCACAGAGATTTTGTCGGGAGAGAGGTTCAGAAACCTGATAAGATCATTTTTAGTTTGTTTGCTCATGGCAACAATATGGTCTGAAACCCTGCATGCATGGACTAATTTCCAATAATAAATTTTTATATCAACCCAGTTGTAGAACTCAGGAAACCTCATGAAGATAAGATCATGAACCGTAACAACTGACTTTACACCTGTTTTTTCTATGCCGAAAGGAAGCTCCTGGCTCAGCCCATGAAAAATTTCCAACTTTTGCCGCCTGATATCGTTTTTCATATAAGTAGTTCTCCAGAGAGGATTAATCATTCTGAGAATGGGCCGATTTGGCTCAATCAGATTGAATTGACCTTCATTATCCACGATATACCGGTCTTTGGTTTTAGGAGTAAAAAGATAATATGAGTTTTCAGGGTTGTTTTTTGCCAGTGCGTACAACAGGTTACGGCTATAATTTCCTAATCCACTTAGATTGTAAAAAGCTCTTTTGGCATCAAAGCCAATTGAAATTGGGCCGAATTTTTCTTCATTTAAGTCAGCCTGATTTGTGGTTATTACATGGCTGCGGTGATCTGTGTCCCATTGTGATTTCTTTGCCTGAATGTAAAGGTTCCTGAGTTTAACGTATTTCAAAAAGCATGAGAGGGCAAGAAATTTGCTTACTATATATCCGTCAAATCCGTCAATGAAGCCACCCTTTATTAAAAATGAATGGAAAAATCTCCATAAGGGATTAATAATAAGCCTTGAAGAATTGGCTTTAATGCCAAGTTTAAAATACTCACCAGCCAACAGCGTCGAATACCGGTTCATTTTGTCAATGCTCTCTTCATGACTATTATAAAGCCAGTGAATCAGATTTCCCCCCAGTCGTTTTACGCTTTTTGGATTATCAAGTCCTACAGATTCATGGATGTTTAAGCCAACCCATCTGGCTTTTTTTTTGTTGAACAGACGAATTTTACGCTCAGGAGACAAACTTGTATGATAGATCCATTTACCACAATAGCTGTTTAACCGGTTAAACTTATAGCCATCATATTTAAGATTCTGCTTTACTGCAAGAATTGATTTTTCTAATCCCGGTGAAAGTTCCTCGTCCGCATCCAGCGATAGAACATAATCGAAAGAAGAAAGTGAGAGAGCAAAATTTTTCTGATCTCTGTATCCCTCGAATGAATGTTCAATAAACCGTACTCCGTGCGAAAGGCAAATCTCCTTTGTCCTGTCAGTGGAAAAAGAATCAACAACGACAATTTCATCGGCAACTTCTGCAACCGATCTGATGCATTGACCAATATATTCAGCCTCGTTAAAAGTTATTATTACCGCTGATATCTTTGACATAGAAAAGATTATCCTGGCCACAAAGATATTGATTATTTTCTTCATCTTCAACCTTTTCCACTACATCTTCCTCCATCCATTCATAAGCCGGCCGCTGAGGTCCCTGATTTCTGAACCAGATTGAGAGCACAATGCCTGAAAAGGACCCAAGCATATGTGATTCCCATGACACATTTTTATATACTCCGGGAAAGATACCCCAAACCATCTCACCGTACAAAAATACAACCAGCAGGGATAATGCAACAAGCCTGTAATATCTCCTGATTATACCACTGAAAAAAAGAAACGAAGCCAGTCCGTATATCAGACCGCTGGCACCAATATGCCAGGCATATCTGCCAGCAAACCATACCAATGTTCCTGTAATAACATAATTAAGAATAAATATTTTTGTAGCAACCTCCGAATAAAAATAAAAAAGAGCAACTGATAAAAAAAATAAGGGAATTGAATTATTGAACAAATGATCGAAGTCAGCATGGATTAAGGGAGAGAGAATAATTCCCGGTAATCCCTTTAGGGTTAACGGGTAAATACCAAGGCCGGAGAAATCAAGACCAAACAGTACTTCAACCAGTTTAACTATCCACATCAGAAATACAAAAATGCCCGGAATCATCATACTCAGCAGAAATTTCTTCCTGTAAAAGGCGGCATCAGCATTCATTTCTGAATAGGTATCTGTCATGACTTATTCTGGCTACAGGGTACTTCTTGCTAACCTGATTTCTTTTACCATCATTCAGGAGAATAAATTGTAGATACTAACCGTCAATTATCCCGTTCATCACTGGAAATCTCCTGGTTTTGCGGGTGCCCGGACAATCATTTTCTGCCTGGAAATACAATTCCGGCAACCCTTCTTATCCTGTCGAGTGTATTGATAAGGTCCCTGCTGAATTGATGCGGAACAACCGGACTTTCAATCAATCCGAGATCCAGACATTTCATAACTTCCATTGCTTCAAACTGATAACCCATGCCCTCCGGTAAAAGGGAAATTGAAGAACTCTCTTTCCCGTTAAGATCAACAATCAACTGCTGCGACATGTCACGTCTTCGGGTAAAGAAGATATTCCCGTTTTCACAAAGGATGTCACAACCTATCCCGGCAGCAGTGCGGAACGAACTGTATAGAACAGCCATTCTGCCATCAGCATATGAGAAAATTATGCTTATTGAATCCTCCGAACCTGTTTCGGTAAAAGATGCTCTGGCTGTTATTTCTGAAGGGATTCCCATGAATGTGAGAGCATCTATTACGGGATAAATCCCTATATCAAGGAGAGAACCCCCTCCAAGATCAAGGTTAAACTTCCTGTCGGAGGGACTAAATGGAGGCTGAAAACCGAATCTTGCATTGAGATGGATCACTTTCCCCGGCTCACCGCTATCCAGAATCTCCATTGCTTTTTTATACACAGGTTGAAACGGTGGCCAAAGTGCTTCCATAAGAAATATTTTACGGTTCTGAGCTTCACTAATCATTTCTTCCACTTCCCGGCCGTTCAGGGCAAATGCTTTTTCGCAAATAACCGCTTTCCTGTTTTTAAGGCAAAGCATAGTATGCTGATAATGATGTGAATGGGGCGATGCTATATAAATAACATCAACCTCCTTATCAGCTGCAAGATCTTCATAACTGCCATAATATTTCTTAAATCCATGCTTCTTTGCAAAGATTTCAGCTCTGCCTGCATCCCGCGATCCAACCGCATATAATTCTGCATTATTCAGTAATTTAAGGCCTTCCGTGAATTTTGCAGCCATCTTTCCCGGAGCTAATATGCCCCACTTATAATTTCTTTCCATTTAATTATTGATGTTTGGATAAAGATAATCAACTTTGAGATTTAACCTCCAAATTTTAACTAAAGGATTAACTCCGGCTTTTTTCAAAAGCACCTGAACCCGCTCCCATATCCCATTTAAATACCGGTTAAATACCAAATAACAATAACCAGCCAATGACTTTCTCAACCTTCAGTAATGATATGTGAAATTTAGAGTATAAGTAACTAATCGGGGAAGCCATTAATTTAATAATTTTTAATTCACTGATTATATGTTCTTTAAAAAATATTTTGTAAAAAAGTAAATTATTTTAGTACTATGCATTGCATAGTATATTATTTTCTTTATATCTTTGTGCTGTAATGTTACATGTATAAACCAGTAGTAAATTTTTACAAAACCATGAAAATAACAGTAAGTATTAATCTCGGCGGTTATTCTTTCAATATTGATGAAGATGCCTATGCCGAACTTAAAAGGTACCTTAAAAACCTTGAGATTCATTTTGCTCAGGAAGAAAGCTCCGTAGAAATACTTTCGGATATTGAATCCAGAATCGCTGAACTTTTTCGTAGCAGATTAACTGCTTATAAGCAAGTAATATCGATGGATGATGTTCAACACGCCATTTCTGTTCTGGGAACACCTGAGGATATTTCAGATGATGAAGGAGCTTCGTCACGTAACAAATTCAGCTCTCCCGGTTATCATCGCATGTACCGCGACCCTGACAACAGGATCATCGGAGGAGTCTGTTCCGGGATGGGTGCATACTGGGCCATTGACCCGTTGGTCATCCGTATTATATTCGTTGCCCTGGTCTTTGCAGGAGGCCTGGGACTTCTTGTCTATCTAATTCTATATGTTGTCCTGCCTGAAGCAAAGACTACTGCCCAGAAAATCGAGATGAAGGGAAATCCGGTGAATATTCACAACATAAAAGATTCTGTCAAAAACGAGTTTGACAACGTGAGGAAGAAAATGAAGCTGTAATCTGGTTAAGAATATAATGACAATTATAACATATAATATAAAATCAAATACCATGGATTTAGAAAATACAAAAGCACAGATGCGCAAGGGGATCCTGGAATATTGCATCCTGTCAGTGCTCTCCAGAACATCATCCTATGCAAGCGACATAATAAAGGAACTTAAAGATGCCAGGGTAATTGTGGTTGAAGGAACTCTTTATCCCCTGCTGACAAGACAGAAGAATGCGGGTTTATTGAGCTACCGATGGGAAGAATCGCAACAGGGACCTCCAAGGAAGTATTATGAACTCACTCCCCAGGGTAAGGAATATCTTGCCGACCTGGACAAATCGTGGATGGAGCTAGTAGAATCAGTAAACCTTATACGCACCAGATAAACGTTTAATTTACCTCATAGTCATAAAGTTATGGACAAGACAATAAAAATAAATCTGGGCGGCACTCTTTTTCTTATCGATGAGGATGCATACCACATTTTGCATGACTATTTGAAGGAAATAGATGCCAGATTCAGAAATATCCAGGGAGGTTACGAAACCATTGAAGATATAGAAATACGTATAGCTGAAATCTTTCTATCACAGAAAGGGCAGGCAGGGGTTGTTACAAAGGAAAATGTTGAAGTAATGATTTCAGTCATTGGAAAACCTGAGGATTTTGATCAGTTTGAAAATGATAATTCCATTCCGCACTTCACTTCAGGGAGAAAAGGGATGTACAGAAATACCGACGATTCTATTATGGGGGGAGTATGCGGCGGAATAGGAGCATACCTCGGCACTGATCCTGTCTGGATAAGAATTCTTTTCATTTTGTTTGCAATGTTCTTTGGGATAGGGCTCTTCATTTATCTGGCTCTATGGATTGCTCTTCCATCAGATCAGACCGGTTCCCGGAAAAAAGAAATGTATGGTAATGCCTGGCATTCATCCATCCGGAAGAACAGTGTGCCTGGCAAAGATACCGGAATCCAGGGTGTTGGGAACGCTTTGAATGAGGTCTTCAAAGCTTTAGGCAGGACATTTTTCATCTTTCTGCGTATAATTTTTATCATAACAGGCACATTATTAGTGCTTACGGGATTCATTGGGATATTCAGCTTTGTTATAGTATTTCTTTTCAGATATCCCGGGTCGTTTTCAGTTGCGGCAGAAGGAATTAATCTGAGTTATATCCCCGATTTCCTGAATTTCATTGTTTCCCCGTCAGTCGCTCCATGGATTACAATCCTGGTCAGTATAATAGTTATTTTACCGCTGCTTGCATTTATCTACGGGGGAGTTAAAATGATATTCTGGTTTAGGGCCAGGGAAGGTATTTTCAGTCTTTCAGCCCTAGTAGTCTGGGTCATGAGTATTGCAGCTCTTTCAATAATTCTCTTTAATGAGGGTATTGGTTACGCTGAAAGAGCTAAATCCATTTCAACTGATTCTTTATTTAATATCCCTGACACTCTTTATATTAAACCTATAAACAGAATTTCAGATCTGGGGTATGACCATGAGTTAGTAATACCCCATAAAGACTTTTTTGTATATATAAATGAAGGTAGTAAAGAGGTTTTTATCCCCATGCGTATAAGGATTGAAGCATCAGAAAATAATAATAACCTTGTTGAAATTACAAAACAATCAAGTGGTCGAACCCGGTCTGAGGCACTTGCGAAAGCAAATGCGCTACAATACAGTTACCGTCATTCCGGAGATACCCTGTTCCTTGATGAATATTTTACTTATCCCTCCGGGGCTAAATGGGCTTTTGATGATGTCGGTGTCACATTGCACATTCCTGAAGGAACTATGATTTACATGGGCATTAATACTAAAAATATGATATATCCCAATCAAAGTCATTATTATGACAGGGATGGTGTAAATGATGATCAGGGCAACAGGTTCTGGAAATTAACAAAAGAGGGTTTAAAACTTGAATAACCTGTGTATTTACTGTTAATTGCAAGTCTCTTTCCAACCAATGATAAAAAAGCCAAAATATATTCCTGACTTCGGCTCAGCAAAACCTGCAACCTGTTCTTATAAAAAAAGTATAAGACTGAAATAATGACACTTCAGGTTAGTGGTTTTAAAATGTGTCGAAGACAGGAAGACATCCCCAGTTACAATAATCTATACCTTTGCTTTATTACCTGTTAAATTCTGAAATTATCTCATCACCAAATTCTGATGTTTTCAGCAGTGTTGCGTTTTTCATCAAACGGTGAAAATCATAAGTTACCTTTTTAGCCTGAATTGCCCTTTTGAGTCCTTTATAAATAGCGTCGGCCACATCTCCCCATCCGATATATTCAAACATTAAACCGCCGGAAAGAATTACTGACCCGGGATTTACTTTATCCAGGTCAGCATATTTAGGTGCAGTACCATGGGTAGCTTCGAATATTGCATGGCCCGTGTCAAAATTAATATTGGCCCCGGGGGCAATCCCGATACCTCCGACAATGGCTGCAAGAGCATCGGAAATGTAGTCTCCGTTCAGGTTGAGCGTAGCTATTACCGAGTATTCGGCCGGACGTGTCAGTATCTGCTGGAGGAAAGCATCAGCAATTACATCTTTTATTATGACTTTCCCCGATGCTTCAGCTTTTGCCTGTTCGCTTAAAGCTTTCTTTTCCCCCTCAGCCTCTGCAATTTTTTTGTATTGAAGCCATGTAAACACCTTATCCGGAAATTCACGCTCTGCCAGGGCATATCCCCATTTCATAAAGGCTCCTTCAGTATACTTCATTATATTTCCTTTGTGAACAAGTGTCACAGATGGTAATTTCTTTTCGATCGCAAATTTTATGGCCTGCCTGACAAGTCTTTCTGTTCCCTCAACCGAGACAGGTTTAATTGCAAGGGCCGAGGTATCAGGAAACCTGATTGATTTAACCCCCAATTCGTCTATCAGAAATCTTTTAAGTTTCTCCGTTTCGGGTTTTCCATTTGCGAATTCAATTCCCAGATAAATATCTTCAGTGTTTTCCCTGAAAATGTACATATCTACCAGTCCGGGTTTCTTTACCGGGCTCGGAACTCCTTTAAAATATCTTACAGGCCTGTAGCATGTGTAGAGATCAAGTACCTGACGCAATGCAACATTCAGCGACCTCATACCCTCTCCGACAGGTGTAGTTAGAGGACCTTTTATTCCGACAAGGTATTCTTTGAATGCTTCAAGTGTTTCGGGAGGCATCCAGCTGCCTGTTTTTTTAAAAGCCTTTTCTCCTGCCAATACTTCTTTCCAGGCAATTTTTTTCTTATTCCCATATACTTTCTTAACTGCAGCATCAAAGACTCTTACTGAAGCCCGCCAGATGTCCGGACCGGTTCCATCGCCTTCAATGAATGGTATAACAGGATTATCAGGCACTTCTAACCTGCCGTTTACTAATTTGATTTTTTCCTCCATTTGATAATTATTAAGTTATGCTGAATTTACTGATAAGATTTAAGGCACTTCCCGCCCTGAACCATTCAATCTGGGTTTTATTATATGAATGGTTTGCATTGATTTTTTCCCGGGTTCCATCCTTATGGTTCAGTACAACGGTAATCTTGCATCCGGGGGAAAAGTCTTTTAAACCAGTGAACTCTAATCTGTCATCCTCCCTCACCTTGTTGTAATCATCTTTATCAGAGAATGTAACTGCCAGGATACCCTGCTTTTTAAGATTGGTTTCATGAATCCTTGCAAAAGATTTAACCAGAATAGCTTTCACACCCAGGTATCGCGGTTCCATTGCTGCATGCTCGCGAGAGGAACCCTCTCCGAAATTTTCTTCACCAATAACGACTGAACCGGTACCATTGGCTTTGTATGCTTTCGCAACCGCGGGAACAGATTCGTATGTTCCGGAGAGCTGATTTAAAATATTATTTGACTGATCATTGAAACTATTTACCGCTCCGATCATGTAGTTGTCGGAGATATTCTCAAGGTGACCTCTGAATTTTAACCAGGGTCCTGCCATAGATATGTGATCGGTCGTGCATTTACCTTTGACTTTAATAAGCAACGGCATGTTTATAAGATCATTCCCATCCCATTTTTCAAAAGGTTTAAGACTTTGTAACCTGTCTGAATCCGGATTAATTATTATTTCTTCCTTACCGGTCGCTCTTTCTGTATTATGGGATAATCGTTCTGTATTACCATAACCGGAATGAGGCAGTTCCAGACCAGCCGGTTCTTCCAGTTTTACAGTATCACCATCTGAATTTTTCAAAGTATCTGTTAAAGGATTGAACGTAAGCTTACCACCAATCACCATAGCTGTTATAATCTCCGGAGAAGCAATAAAGGCATGTGTGCCCGGGTTACCATCTATCCTTTTTGCAAAATTGCGGTTGAATGAATGTAATACCGAATTGACTTTGTTCTTTTCCAGACCTTTACGATCCCATTGTCCTATACATGGACCACATGCATTTGCAAATATCTCACAATTAAATTTTCTGAATAAACTTAAATAACCATCCTCCTCAGCAAGTTTCCTTATTTGTTCCGAGCCCGGATTTAACATAAATTCTGAATGTGGTACAAGATTTTTAGATAGTGCATCCCTGACAACTGAAGCTGCCCTTGAAATATCTTCATATGATGAGTTGGTGCATGAACCGATCAACCCTGCCGAAAGATCCTCAGGCCAGTTATGTTTTCTTAATTCTTCTTTCATTTTTGAAATCGGGGTGGCAACATCAGGGGAAAAGGGTCCGTTGATATATGGCTCAAGTTCCGAAAGATTTAGTTCCAGAAACCGGTCAAAGTATTTTTCCGGCTGAGAATAAATTTCCGGATCAGCCGTAAGGTGATCTTTAATCCCATTTGCGAGATCGGCTATTTCCTGGCGTCCGGTTGCGTTAAGATAGTCAGCCATTGCGGTGTCAAAACCAAAAAGTGAGCATGTGGCTCCAGTCTCAGCACCCATGTTGCAAATAGTAGATTTACCGGTACAGGAGATCGAATCAGCCCCCTCTCCGAAATATTCTAAAATGTGCCCGGTCCCTCCCTTAACTGTAAGGAGTCCGGTTAATTTAAGAATGACATCTTTTGCAGAGGTCCATCCATTAAGTTTACCGGTCAGTTTTATGCCTGTTATCCTTGGAAATTTCAATTCCCAGCCCATACCCGCCATAACGTCAACAGCATCAGCGCCTCCGACACCAATTGCCAGCATCCCAAGACCACCTGCAGTTGGAGTATGGGAATCTGTCCCTATGATCATTCCGCCCGGGAAAGCATAATTTTCCATGACAATCTGATGAATGATCCCTTCACCCGGTTCCCAAAATCCAATATTGTATTTACTGGATACTGATCTTAAAAAATCATAAACCTCCCGGTTGGAAGAAAGGGCGCTCTTCAGATCTTCAGCAGCTCCCGATCTTGCAATCACCAGATGGTCGCAATGAACTGAAGCCGGAACTGATGATTGATCTTTTCCTGCCATCATAAACTGAAGCAGAGCCATCTGTGCCGTGGCATCCTGCATTGCCACCCTGTCGGGGGCAAAATCAACATAATCTTCTCCGCGGTTAAATGAAGATAAACTGATTGTTTTATAAAGGTGACTATATAAGATCTTTTCACTCAGGGTCAAAGGCCGTTTTAACACTTTCCTGACAACTGAAATTCTTTCAGGGAATTCCCTGTAAAAATTTCTGATCATTTCAATATCTGATACCATTTTATTTCTTTATTTATTTTCTCACCTGTCCGTTACCGGTAACTATCCATTTGTAAGTTGTAAGAGCTTCAAGAGCCATTGGCCCACGGGCATGTAATTTCTGAGTCGAAATGCCTATTTCAGCTCCAAGTCCAAACTCAGCCCCATCGGTAAAAGCAGTTGAAGTATTTGTGAAAACTGCGGATGCATCAACTTTCCTGCAAAATTCCCTGAGCCTGTCTTCATCTTCCGATACGATTGCTTCACTGTGTCTGGAACTATTTTCTGCGATATGGGCAAGAGCCTCCTCAAATGAACGTACAGTCTTTACAGCCATTTTATATGAAAGAAATTCTGTGCCAAATGACTTTTCAGTTGCTCTTTTAAGAAGATTTGCCGGATACTTTCCTTCAAGTGCCTTATAAGCTTCTTCATCAGCATAAATCTCAACATTTGATGCTGAACAAAGTTCAACAAGGTAACCAAGGTCATTTAAACGGCCCTTATGTACCACCAGACAGTCAAGGGCATTGCATACACTTACCCTGCGGGTCTTGGCATTGTTTATTATCAGTTGTCCTTTTTCCCGGTCACCGGATTCATCAAAATAGGTATGGCATATACCCGCTCCGGTTTCAATTACCGGGATTGTGGCATTTTTTCTGACAAAATCAATTAACGTCTGGCTTCCCCGCGGGATAATCAGATCCACATACCCGCTGGCATTCAATAATTGAATTGTCTCATTATGACCGGCGGGTAAAAGTGCTATGGTGTCAGGATTGAAACCTGATTTTATTAAAACATCTTTTATAATGCCGACTAAAGCCGTATTTGAATTAATCGCGTCACTCCCGCCTTTAAGAATACATGCATTCCCCGATTTCAGACATAAAGAGAAAACATCCAATGTAACATTGGGTCTTGCTTCATAAATAACTCCGATAACTCCGAATGGAACAGATATCTTAGTGATTTTCAGTCCGTCAGGTCGTGTCATCTCCATTAAAACTCTTCCGGCCGGATGCGGCAGCTTAACAACATTCCTGATATCCGAAGCTATAGAATGAATCCTTTCAGGAGTGAGCTTCAGCCTGTCGTACCGGGGGTCAGATTTATCCATCAGGGCCAGGTCTTTTTCATTTTCCCTTATGATTTCAGCTATGCCGGCTTCAGTTTTTTCAGCTACCTGCAACAGAATCTTGTTAACTGATTCTGGATCATCATAATTAATGTCCCGGCTTGCTTTTAATACATTTTTAAATATTGAAGTACAATCCATCTTTTTAAATGTTTTACTCTTTTAATTCGTATTCCATTCACACAATTACAGGCCTGAGTCCTGAGCCTTCTTACAGCTGCCCATCTTAACTTTTAGCGTTAATTACCATATAGTCATAGTGTATCAAAGGCTTGCTGCTTTTTTGTCCAAGGTATTGTTCGGCTTTTTTTGAATCATATTGTGATCGCCCCAGGCCAATCTGATTTCCGGACTCATCAAAGATTCTGATTATATCCCCTTTTTTAAAAAATCCCTCAATACTTGTGATCCCAATCATGAGAAGGCTTGAAGCCTTTTCATTAAGCAAAGCATCTCTGGCACCCTTATTAATATGCACCTTCCCTCTTGCAAATGTATCTGAATGAGACAACCACTTTTTGACACCTTTTTTCATTTCGGAATGAGCAGGGAAGCGAGTGCAGGGAACCTCTTTCTTGCTTACAATATCGGTTATAATGGATTCGCGGCTCCCATTGGCAATAAATACATCAATGCCTTCGGCAGCAATTTTTTTGGCAACAGAAAATTTTGTTAGCATTCCTCCGCGTCCAAATCCTGATTTTGAAGTGGAAATAAATTTATCTGGATCATCTGATCCCTCTTTAAATTCTTTTATAAGTTCTGTGCCGGGTATTCCCGGCACTCCGTTATAGATCCCGTCAACATTCGTGAGTATGATCAGCGTATCGCAATTCATCAGAGAGGAAATCAGACCTGACAACTCATCATTATCTGTAAACATCAGCTCATTGACCGAAATTGTATCGTTTTCGTTTACAACAGGCAGAACATGGTTTTCAAGCATTGCCGAAATACAGTTTTTCATATTCAGATAGTGTCTCCGGTCCATAAAACTCTCTTTTGTTGTCAGCACCTGTCCTGCCTGTATAAGATATTTACTGAACAGGAACTGAAAACTTGACATCAGCTTTATCTGACCAATAGCTGCCCACACCTGTTTGGCTGCAACAATATTGGTTCTTTTTGAAAGAGATACCTCACTTCGCCCTGCAGCAACAGCTCCAGATGAGATAAGGATCACTTCAATTCCCCTTTTATAAAGAATCGCAACCTCCTCCACAATCCTTAAGATCCTCCCTGAGTTAAGTGAACCATCACCATCGGCTATCACATTACTGCCAATTTTGATGGCTATCCTTTTGAATATTGGCCTGTTGTTTTTCAATTTTTACTTTTAATGGCGGCATAAAAATTAAATCGCCGCAAAATTAATAGAAATTGTGTTTAAAATATAGCTAAATGATGATAATAAGCATTTTACTTGTATAAAATTCATGGACCCATGACCAGACTAAAGTAATAATCATCACATTTTCTTTATATTATAAATACAGCATCATAATAATAGTCACTTATATTGAAAATTTTTTATTTTGTGCCAATGGATCCTCTTAAGCCGAAATCAGTAAAGAGGAACCCGTAAGTAATTTTTTCCTGTCAGGTAATTTATATAACAAGAGTAAGAATCAGAATAGTAAACCGGTCAAGGTTTTATAACTCTGGAAAGAACCCCGGGCACACTTATCAGGTCATAATCATTATCATATATCAGGTACCTGTCTGACCAGACCGGATGAAACTTTTCCTTATAATCCCTCTGACCTCTGAAATGAGAGAATGACCTGATTTTTTCATAAGCAAACTTCATTGATCTTTCGGGGAAATTATGGGGATCATCAAGCCCTGACATAGGTGCAAACCCAAGGTTTACATATTGGATCCCACGGGATCTGAAATATTTAAAAAGTTCAACAAGAATATAATCCATAATACCGTTAGGTGCATCAGCTGATTTACGAAGAAGATCATAGGTACCTTCGTTCTTGACAAAATCCGGTATGATGTTAATAAACGCTATAATTTTCTCTTCTACGTTTTCCACTGTTACTACAGTTTGATGTTTAATCTCTTTTTCGAGAAAGATTCCCTGGGAGAACATTATTTCTTCTCTCTCGGAAATTCTCAGCCATTCATCACTGACTGATTTAAGTTTTTGAATCAGTCCATCTTTAAGAGGCGGGTTATAAATATGCGTAACATATCCATGTTCTGAAATTTTGTTAAGGGCATTCCTTATCGACTTTCTTTCCCCACCTTCAAGAGTAAAATCGGAAAGATTAACAACCCCCTCCTGCCCAAGAAAAAGGCTCTTTTTTGATACCTCACTGTAAATTTCAAGACTCTCTTTGGGTACACGGTAATAAAGCTCCTTTAATCCGTTATCATAACAGAATTTACGGAATTCGATGATACATTTTTTCATCTCCTCCCTCCCGGGTGCAACAGGATCTTCAAGCACAACAGCAAAATTACCGCTCACCCTGTAAGAGATAAATGAATTTATTCCTGTAAGCAAAAAAAACTGTTTGTCAGAATATAACTTGAAATAATCGAGCGATGATTTCCCATATAGGCTTACAAGCTTTTCCGCAGTTTTCTTTTCTTCCTCAGTGGGAGAACTCCTGAAAAAATATGGCCGGATCAATGAATATATGAGAAAGGACACCGTAGCAACACCACCTATGCTAATGGTATAAAGAAAATCAGATGCAAATGAATCGCGTGGCACAAGATCTTCACTTCCTACCAGAAAAAAGTCAAGAAGAGTGTATTTTACTGACTGAAGGATACTGAAATCTATCTGAAAATGTTTTTTGTCAAAGAAATAAAATCCCACAATCCCGTAAACAAGCACGGCCAGGATACTTAATAAAGCTGTCTGAATACCAATTGTCCGGATCCGTGGGTTTGTTTTTACATAGTATTCTTTCTTTGTGGTAATTAAAGCGAAAAAGACAAACAAAGCGATACCTGATTCGGTATAATTTATACCTTTTGTAATATGGCCAACAGCCGAAAACAGACTCAGAATTATTGCGATCCACCATGCCACTTTGAGCCCTCTTAACATAAAAGCGGCAGTTACAAGGAGAAATAAGCCGGTTATCAGAACGAAGCTGTTAGAAAAATTTACAACATCAAAAAACAGATAAGCCCGCAATAGTCTAAGATTCACCGGATTATCAGGGGAAAGTACTGACACAATATTTACTATACCCAGAGCAAAGATCAGAAATGATGGCAGTACCCTCATCAGAAGCCTTTCTATTTTTAGTAAAAAGCTTACTAATCCTGTAAAAAGTGGTAACCAGAACTCGAAGAACCTGAATAACAATGTAATAGCAATTGATTCAACATTGCTGTAACCTGAACTGAATAAAATATATGACATCGAAACTTCTATAGCTCCGAGCCCTCTCAAAAAAGGAGAAACAATAAGAAAAAGTACCACAATAATATATGCAATTATTGCAGTGGATAAAGAAGGAGTAATGTTCAAAGCGGCCATTGAGATGTAAACATGAGCTATTCCCGCAAATTCAATTAAAACTGAAACCAGTACGGTAAAATAAAAATGTTTTACTATTATCTCATTAGTGCTTATTTCATCGATTAATACAGCTGCAGCGGGATAAATCTTTATGAGCCATTTGTATAGTGACTTTTTGCTCATAAGAGATTTATAAATGAAATAAAACAATGCCAGAATAAGTATTGCTCCGGAAAGTGCATACCATTTGGCCATTCCGCTTTTATCATGTGAAACGGCAAAAAGAAATGCGGGAAACGCAACCACAATTACTGAAAGGATTCCGACAAATGCATAAATGGATGAGGCAAAATAGATCTGAGATCTGGATACCCCTTTTTTTTCTATTGCCTTGCTGAAGAATGCCAAAGACGAAATTCCGCCGGCAGGTATAAAAACGCTTATAAAGTTTCTCCTGAGAAAAAGAATTACCGCATCCCAGAGAGTAACCTTTGCATTTACCGATGCAAATGAAGCCACATACATAAATCCCTGAAGCAGGATATATATTATAACCAGTCCGAGCCCTGCAGTTATCCAGGCGGGCCTTGCCTCAAATATTACTTTACTGACGCTATGAAGTTCGGTTTTTTCGTGATGGAAGAACCATACTGCCAGACCAATAAACAATCCTGTCAGGGAATATCTTACTATTATGCCCGAGTTACCGCGAAAAAGTGTAGCTATTTTCTTCATTAATAGGTTTTGAGTTGAACCGGTCAGTTTTATTCAAAAAATTCGAAAAGCGAATCCAGGATATCTTCATGCCAATAAACCAGATATTCAAAATGCCTGTTTGTTTTTCATCTCCTGAACAATTAAAGTTGAATTACTCTTATAATGATGGTCACCAGGAATAAATACCTCCTCAACATGTTTGCCTTTAAGTAATCCGGGAACCTTAGTGTCCTCCTTCTCACCAAAAATACAAATCTGACGAATCTTTTTTATCCGGGAAATTTCCGCAATAACATCATAGGTGTTTTGTTTGTTTCCCAATCCCAGCATATTACTAATATGTACTTCAAAATCAGTGGTCTCTTCAGGAGAAAGCATTACACTTGAAATAACTTTGGATTTTAATACCTCCGGAAGGCGGTTTATAACAAATGGGATAATCTCAGCTCCCTGTGAATATCCGATAAACATGAACTGTGATCTGTTCCATTCTTTTCCATAATAATTAAGGAGACTCTCCACATCAGAGGCAGTTATTTCAGGAGTTTTTCTGTTCCAGAAATACTTTCTGGTATCTATTCCTATTGTTGAGATCCCGGAATTAGCCAAATGGTTGGCAATCGATTGTTCAAGTCCGTACCAACCTCCGTCACCTGAGAACATGACAGCAATGACATTACTTTTAACTCCGCTCTTCCCGAGAGTTATTATAGTCGGTATCTTTTTATTCGGGGCATCCTTATTAACCAGTGACTGGTCAGAATCGAATTTTGCGATCATTTCAGCATAGATTGCGTTCCATTGCGGCATGAAATCATACCATTTGGAAAACCCGTGGCCAACATTCCGATGAGGAATAATGCTGGCAAAACCACACTTAAGTACAAAATCATCTGCCGATTCAAATCTGATAACCTGCCCTGCAACATGGAATAGGCTATTAAAAATGATCAATGCCGGGATAAATATTTTCTTCATTCCTAAATCAGATTTCTGATAACTGACAAAATAAAAATATAATCTAAGGTAATGTAGTGTAAAGATAAATCAAGTTATAAAAATTCTGAAATGTTTAAACCATATTTTACCGTTTACAATTGAACAAACTAACTCACTATTATGTTTTGCTTTGAATTTAAACAGAGAATTATGAAAAAAACCATTTTACTTATTGCTTTAGCCTTGTCTTTTAATATGTTGTGGTCTCAAAAAGACAGACCAATTGTAGTTCCCCTTATCGGGGAAGTTACTCCTGTATTTACCGCTTCATCAACAAACGGGACAATTAATTTTCCTGTTGATTTTGGCCGGAAATGGAAGATCCTGTTCAGTCATCCGCAGGATTTTACTCCTGTTTGCTCTACGGAGCTTATTGAACTCGCACATGCCCAGAATCAGTTCGATAAACTGAATGTGGCTCTTGCGGTAATATCTACAGATCCCCTGGAAATGCATCTTCAATGGAAGAAAGCAATGGAAGAAATTAACTATAAGGGAAGGGGACCTGTCAAAATAAAGTTTCCAATTATTGATGACGATAACCTGGTGGTATCGCGCCAGTATGGTATGATACAGCCTTTAACGAACAGTACAAAAGATGTAAGAGGGGTATTCATAATTGATCCCGATGATGTTATCCAGGCAATATTTTTCTATCCCATGAATATCGGACGCAACATCGATGAATTATTACGCACGATTGCCGCCCTCCAAACTGCACGGACAAGTCATGTCATGACTCCGGCCAACTGGCAGAAAGGCAATGACGTACTCGTTCCCCTGAAACCTGTAACAGAAAAAGAAAAAAAGGTCACTTCTGAAGTTGCATGGTTTATGACATTCAGAAAACCGGACTAATTCATGCCGATATTTGTTTAATGCGAATTTGACCCTTCAGGGACCCTGAATATGAGGACCAGTATCACTTGGATACTGGTTTTTTTATACTTATTTATCTCAAGAATTCAAGGGTACAGAGCAACTTAAAGTGCCAGGTAACTTTCGATTAATACCCGGGTATAGAATTAAAAAGAATATGAATGCTAAGCTTTAAATTCATTAAATACCATTTAATTTCTCAATTAAAAATATATGACTTAATTTTAATGGTCCAATTGATTTTTACAATACAGGATTACGATAATTACGAAGGTGCCATTTTTACTGGAAATACTTATGATATAATTTAATCAACATTGAAACTGTGTCATTCAATAATACAGATCATATAAAAATCGAGAAACATGAAAAAAATTAAGCCGGCATTCATAAAGAAATCAGTTATTCTGTGGTGTGTACTAACAATAATATTATTGGCCTGCACCCGCGAAAAAGCTACGGTTTGGATTGCAACCCCATGGCAGAGAGTGATGCGCAATACTCTTCCGGGAGAACTGAAAAGTGTTAATCTAAAAGCCGCAGCCAATGAGTATGAACCATTCAGGCTTATTGTCCACAATTCCGGGGAAAATTTACTTAAAGATGTAAATGTAATTGCCGGCAGCCTTAAAAGCAATGATGGTGAGATACCTGCAGAAAACCTCAGGCTCTACAGGGCTAACTACCTCAACATTACCAAACCCAGCAGCCGTACCAAAAATCCTGCAGGCTGGTATCCCGATGCACTTATACCTTTTGCCTTTCCTCAGTCCGGTACAGCGCCAGAGAAGGTAATCTATAACGCTGCGCCTTTCGATGTTGATACAGCCCAGAATGCGGAAGTCTGGTGTGACCTTTTTGTGCCACCTGGAACAAAACCAGGGTTATATCAGGGGAAAGTAACTGTGGTGACAGGGAAAAGAAAACTTACGGACATCCCTGTAGCTATTGAAGTTTGGGGATTCGAACTACCCTCAAAGATTTCAATGCTATCTCACTTTGGAAGTCTGAATGGTGAAGCAGCGAAAATGATGGGGATGGAGGTTGACAGCAAAGAGTTTAGGGAGATGGAATCAATGTATGACCTCGAGTTACTTAAGAACCGGGCAGTACCCGCTACACCGGATTTTGCCTGGCCCGACTGGAACGAAAAGGAAGGAATAATTGACCATGGTGAAGCCGACACAATGCGGTTGCTGGTGAACAAAGAACACTTTAATGCTCTGGATATACCTTTCCGTTATAAGGATGACACCAGAAAATGTAAAGCCTATCTGGCAGCAACTGCAGAATGGCTTAAGAAACTGGGATATCTTGACATGTCCTATGTTTATATGGAAGACGAACCTAACGATATCAAAGAATATGAGATCGTCCGGAAACAGGGAGCAATGATCAAATCGGCCAATCCGGAGATCGGAAGGTTGTGCACCGAGCAGACAATTACAAGCAATAAAGCATGGGGCAACCTTTATGGTGCAGTAACCATCTGGTGCCCTTTATGGGGCTTATGGAATGATTCAACTGCCAGGGAAAGACTGGCATTGGGTGAAGAATTATGGAGCTATACAGCACTATGTCAGGGACCTGATGGAACACCGTGGTGGCAGATAGATATGGATCCTCTTAACTTTCGCGCACCTATGTGGATTAGCTGGCACTATGACATTACAGGTTTTCTTTACTGGTCCAGCAGTTTCTGGAATGGCTATGGTTCATTGCAGGGAGTATGGGAAGCGCCTTACTTCCGTAAAAATTACTGGGGAGAGGGCATGCTGCTCTATCCCGGTCAACCTGCAGGCGTAAAAGGATTTGTACCCTCAATAAGATTGAAGCTTTATCGTGAATCAGTCGAAGACTATGAGTATATGGCTCTGGCAAAAAGTCTCGGCAAGGCTGAGGAGGTTAAGAAGATCGTTGACGGTATTGCAACTTCATTCCAGAACTGGAGCCATGAAAGGGAAGCATACGAACAAGCGCGTGAGAGCCTTGCAAACCTGATCCTCAAGAGTAAATAAAAAGACAACTCCTGATAAATGAAAGAACTACATTCGATCAATATTTTTTACAAATAAAGCCGGACAGGAACCTGATCTATGAAAATAACCATTCTCACATTTATTTTTTTTCTTTCAGTTAAACAATGTTCTTCGCCTGAAGAGAAGGTCGCTGGCATTAAATGGTCTGATAACATTCAGGTGATACTTGATAATACAACCCCTTTAAAGTATTCCAGGGGCAATCGCCTTCCGCTATACCTCTGGCCGGCAATTGACCCCGGGGAGCTTACTGATGATTCTGCCGAACAACTGGTAAATGAACTTAATAAACGTGGGGTGGGATTAGTTTGCTCATGGAAGATAAAAGACCGGGAAAAAATATTATCACAGGGTTTGACTATAGCACGTGCCCAGAAAAAAGCCGGACTGCGTATTAACATCGATGCCACCTCCCTCCTGAATTCTTTCTTTAATGGTGATGAAAAAACCGCCCATATTGATAAAGATGGTCAGCCCTTTTTTGATGATAGTTTCGGCCCTCACAAAATGGGTTGTCCGTTTGCAATTGATTTCAGGAAAAAGGAGATCAGGGATCGCGTGGAATTTTTTGTCAAAAAGTATAAAGAAGCCGGTTTACCGGTTGATTTTATCTTTACTGACTGGGAAATTGACGGACCCATTGAGGTAAATCGTGCTTTTGAAGCTTCAAAAAAGTGTACAAGATGTTGCCGCTATCTGGGAAAAGACTTCACATTTGAAGATTTTCAGAAGTCCATGCGACAGATGCGGGCTTACCTGCAGTATTATTCTTTCAGTGCCCCTGTTCTTGAGCAGTTCCCTGAAGCTCTGGCAGGAAATTACGCTGTATATCCCAATGATGGTTACCGTTACTGGTATGATTATTTTGAGTATTATGTTAATGGTCAGCCATATAAAGCAGATCATAATGCAAAATACAGAAAGTGGTACAATGACTTTCCACTGACGGGATTCACTTTTGCGATGCCGGTCGTTTACACATGGTCGGGGATATACAAATGGTACGGCTTTGAAAACTCAGATTACAATTGGTTTTATAACATGCTACTCTGTGCCAGTAATGCCGGCAAGAGTACCCCGCAAAATATCCCGGTTATCAGCTTTGTCCACTGGAATACAATATTTGCAGGAGTTAATCGGGATAGTACCATTAAGCAAATGAGCAAAGCAAGTTATCAGGAACTATTATGGCATATGTTACTCAGAGGTACGGATACTTTCTTCATGTGGAGTGATAAAAAGGAGTTCCCGGAGGAGGTGAAACTGGTTCATGAGGTCTACGCGGCTGCCCAGCAATATGGAGCTTTTCTCGATCATGGCCTACCTGTTACATTTGATGTCCCGGGTAAACCCGGAACGGTAATTTCAGGACTTGCCCTGGGAGACAGCCTGCTCGTACGTCGTACGGATTTCGGACCGGATCACGATTCTGTAATTTTAATGGCTGGTACAAAACCGGTAAAAATCGGATACGCACCTGGTGTCTGCAGAGTATTACCATTGAAGTAAATTGAACTTAAAATAAAATTACCGGATTGTATTTATTTAAAAAATACGTGTATTTTTAATTTTAATTCAAAAGAGATAGTTTCCATAATTTATTTAAATGTTATACTTATGAACCGACGTGAATTTAGTAAAATAGCTGTTGCCGGCTCTGTGGGGATAGGAGTTGCACCGACAATACTTGCAGACACCGGATGGAAAGGAGCTAATGACCGTGTCAATGTTGCAGTTATAGGGATAAACGGACAGGGTCAAAGCCACATCCAGAGTTATTCTACGCTTAAAAATGTACAAGTTGCTGCACTTTGTGATGTTGACAGTAACCTTTTCGACCCGCTGATCAAAAAACATTTCACTGCAAAAGGTCTTCCAAAACCAAAAACTTATACAGATCTGCGAAAGCTTTATGAAGATAAAGATATTGATGCTGTTTCGATTGTGACTCCGAACCATTGGCATGCCCTCGCCTCGATATGGGCATTGCAGGCAGGTAAACATGTATCGGTGGAAAAGCCTTGTTGTTACAATTTCTATGAAGGCCGTAAATTGGTTGAAGCTGCTGAAAAATATAAACTGATAGTTCAGGATGGTGCTGAACAGAGAAGTAATCCATGTGGAAAAAGCATGGCTGAATTTCTTCACCAGGGAAAACTGGGAGAGGTATATATGGCAAAAGGACTTTGCTACAAATGGCGCGATACTATCGGGAAAACACCTGACGAACCTGTTCCGGCAGGGGTTGATTACGATCTGTGGTTAGGACCGGCACCAAAAAGACCATTCTCAAAGAACCGTTTCCATTACAACTGGCACTGGAACTGGGACTATGGAAATGGCGACATGGGAAACCAGGGTGTTCACGAAATGGACATTGCCCGGTGGGGATTGAATGTTACATTGCCTTCAAAAATAAGCGCTATGGGCGGACATTTCATGTTCGACGATGATCAGCAAACACCTAATGACATGGTAGCTGTATTTGAATTTCCAAATCCGCAAGGCGGAGGCGATAAAAAGAAAATACTTCAGTTTGAGGTTCGCCACTGGATAACAAACAGGGAAGGGATAAAAAACGATAATCCTGCATCAGATGCCTATATGGTTAGTGCAGAGAATACTGTAGGGAATCTCTTTTTCGGTTCAAAAGGTTTTATGACCAAAAATGTCAACGAATGGCAGGTATTTTATGGAAAAGAGCGTACCCCTGGTGAAACTGGGAGTGGTCTTGGCGATCATTACGCAGATTTTATAAATGCTATCCGTGCAAATGATCAGAAACTGGCACAGGGTGATATACGTGATGGATTTTATTCATGTGCGGTAATGCATCTTGGAAATATTTCGTATCGCCTGGGTAGAACTCTTGAATTTGACCCGGTAAAAATGGAATTCATTCAGGACCCCGAAGCTAACGCTATGCTTACACGGCAGTATCGCAAACCATTTGTTGTTCCTGATAAAGTTTAGAATTACAATTTCTGTCTGTAACCTCTGTTAACCAGCAGGGTGAAACATAGTGTTTTGCAGTGATTTATCCGTTGGTTATCACTTTTAATCCGTTATCGCAAAATCAAAAACCTTCTTAAAATCATCAAATGTCATAATAACCAGCCTATCAGATCAAAGAGATGAAATCAAAATACATAAATACGAATATCAGATGGTTAATCCTTTTATTTCTGTTTTTTGCAACGGTACTCCTGTATATTGACCGTTCTGCCCTTGGTATTATGGCTCCGTTTCTTCAAAAAGAAATCGGGTGGAACGAACAACAATACGGTAACATCAATACGGCATTTATGATAGGTTACGCGATCTGTTTTCTGATAATGGGGGCGGTTGTTGACAAAATAGGGACTAAAGCAGGTTATACCATATCTGTAGGTTTGTGGTCGCTGGCTCAGGCTTCAACTGCTTTTGCAAGATCATGGATCGGATTTGCGCTGGTCCGTGCAGGTTTGTCAGTCGGTCAGTCAGGCAACTTTCCGGTTGCAAATAAAGTGCTTGCAGAATGGTTCCCGAAAAAAGAAAGAGCTTTTGCAGTTGGTCTGTTCAATGGAGGATCAAATGTGGGGACTCTGTTGTCCCCCCTGATAATACCGGTTGTTGTTTCAGCCTTTAATGATGACTGGAGAGCAGCCTTTTTATGGACAATGCCAATAAGCTGCATCTGGATAATACTTTGGCTGGTTTTTTACAAAAAACCCGAAAAACATAAACTTGTTAGTAAAGTCGAGCTTGATTATATAAACAGCGATAATGAAACAGTGACATCAGAAAAAATTAAGTGGTCGGTTTTACTAAAAAGAAGGGAAGTCTGGGGAATTTGTGTTGGGAAATTTATGGCTGACCCCATCTGGTGGTTCTATCTTTTCTGGGGTGCAAAATTTCTTAACGGGAAATATGGCCTTAACCTGAAAGAGATTGGATTACCTTTCTTTACAATTTATCTTGTATCATGGGCAGGAGGGATTTTCCTGGGATGGCTTTCGTCGAAATTTCTGAAAATAGGCTGGTCCCTGAATAAGGGTCGAAAGATGGGATTTTTTATCTGCGCTATTTTTGCCCTTCCAGTAATGTTGGTCCCTCACATCGATAATATGTGGCTTACGGTGGCTCTGATTGCAATAGCCGCAGGCGGTCATTGCGGATGGTCGGCAAATATATTCAGCCTTATGTCCGATATTTTTCCCAGAAAAGCAACCGCTTCTATAACCGGAATAGGAGGATTTGCCGGTGCACTCGGAGGAGCACTTATTGCTCAGCTCGTTGGAGGATTACTTCAAAACCTGGGAATGAACGGTTACATTTTACCATTTTTTATTGCATCTATTGGCTATTTTATTGCACTGGGATTAATCCAGTTGCTTATTCCTGAAATAAAACCCGTTAATCTGTAAGCCGCTATGAAAAGTTCTGAACGTCTGAATACAACTCTTAATCATAAAGAACCTGACAGGATTCCTTATGACCTTGCCGGTACCACTGTCACAGGAATCAACAAAAGGGCATTTATCAGGGCAATGGAGTATCGGGGTTTATCGACCGATTATGAAAAGAAAGAGATTGATCCCATACAACAGATCGTAACACCTGTTGATGCAACATTGAAATTACTTAATACCGATACACGGCGTATCGGTTCCCGCAGGATCCCGGATTATGAAAAAATTATAACCATAAAAGACGGCATCATTGAATTAACTGATGATTGGGCTTGTCTATGGAAAATGGATGAAACGAAGGATTTCTATTTTAATCAGTATTCCTATCCCCTTGAATCGTTCCCCTCAATAAATGAGGGACTTAAAAATTATAAATTTCCAGAAGCTGCTAAACATGCTGATATAATCCGAAATGATCTGTCAGAACAAGTAAGGGATATTCATGATTATGGTGTAATTGCTGACAGAAATTGCGCCGGTCTTACAGAAATGTCGTTACGGCTGAGAGGATATCAGAACTGGTACATGGACACCATTACTGATCCTGCCGGAGTAGAAAAGCTTCTTGACCTTCTTCTTGAGTACAAAATCAATTACTGGGACCTGATAATAGACTGGCTTTTCGAAAATAATCTTCATAACATTGTGACCGTCGTTTCAGAATGCGATGATCTTGGAACACAGACTTCCACATTGCTTGAACCTGATTACTTACGGAAGAACATTATAACGAGATTTGAAAAGCTATGGACACATATCAGGAGGAAATTACCCCATATTAAAATATTCATGCACACCTGTGGTTCGGTCCGGGTATTACTGCCCGATCTGATTGAGGCGGGCCTTGATATTTATAATCCTGTTCAGTTCACCGCTGCAGATATGGAATTAGAGGGGTTAAAAAGGGATTTTGGAAAAGACCTTGTATTCTGGGGAGGGGGAATAAATACACAAGCGACTCTTAAAAATGGCAACCCTGACCAGGTTAAGGATGAGGTAAAGAAAATACTTGATATAATGGCTCCCGGGGGAGGATTTGTATTTACTCCGGTCCATAATGTTCAGGAAGATGTCCCGCCTGAAAACTTTTGGGCCATGTGGGAAACCCTCATGGAATATGGTAAGTATTAAAATGATTAATGAATGAAAAACATATTAAAAGTCAGAATTTATTTTACTTTAAGTTTCATCATCGGGGTGCTGCTGACAGGTTGCTATAATCCTCAGACAAAACCGCCGGTCAATTATAATAACTCCTTTCTGAATAAGGTACTTAATGATAAAACGGATTATTACTATGTTGATTTAAAGACAAATTCCAATTTGTCTGCTACCCTGCCAATTGGAGTTTTTGATTCGGGAACAGGCGGACTAACGGTATTGAATGCTTTAATTGATCTGGATAATTTCGATAATTCAAATCAAAAACCTGTGAAGGGTGGAGATGGGATCAAAGACTTTCAGGCAGAACAATTTATCTATTTTGGCGATCAGGCAAATATGCCTTACGGGAATTATTCACAAGAAAATAAAACCGGGTTCCTGAAGGAACTGGTACTTAAAGATGCACTCTTTTTACTGGGGAATAAATACTACAGGACTCCCGAAGACAAAACATATCAGACAGATAAAAAGTCCGTTAAACTCATAGTAATTGCCTGTAACACTGCTACTGCTTATGGAAAAAAGGACATCGAAAATATGTTGTCTGACGCTGCCAGTAAAATAAAAGTCATAGGAGTAATAGACGCAGGTATCAACGGGGCTCTTGCAACATTTAAAAAAGATGAAAGCGGAACAATTGCCGTTCTTGCCACGGCCGGAACTGTATCATCAAACGGATATCTTAATACTTTTAATGCTATCAGGTCAAAATCAGGTTATTCAGGTAATATCGAATTTATTCAGCAAGCCGGAACGGGTATTGCAGAAGCAATTGATGAGGATCCGAATTATTTAACCAGAAATGTTGTTGCACCCCGAAAAGATTATAAGGGTCCGTCATTAAGCAGCGCGGATCTGAAAATCCGGAGGGAATTGATGCAAATGTATAAATTTGATACAATCAATAATGCTCTCCTGTGCGACGTGAATAATGATGATTGCAGTATCATTCAGCTAAACAGCCCAGATAATTATATGAAATATTATCTGGTCTCTCTTTGCGAGAAATTAAGGCTGGAGCATGTTGCCAAACCGTTAAAAACTTTAATATTAGGATGTACACATTATCCTTACCTGTCTGCATTTATCCAAAAAAGCTTAAAGGATCTATACAATTTGAAGATTAACGACAAATTTATTTACAGGGAATACCTTTGCGACAGTATAATACTGATAGATCCGGCAATAAATACCGCAAAAGAAGTTTATGACTATATTACTGCAAATAACCTGGCTAATAAAAGTGGAAATATTAATAATAGTGAGTTCTATATAAGTGTACCGGATAAACTTGGTGACGGAATTAAAACTGATTCAACTCAGCGGTTTACCTATGACTATAAATATGGCAGGGAGGAAAATCATTTTTATGACACCAGGCAGGTCCCGGTAAGCCGGTTGAATACAAATGATGAAATTATATCACGTTTCCGGAAACAGATCCCTTCAATATTTGAATTAATCAGAAAATTCGATTCAGAAAATCCCAAAACGGTATTCCTTAAACCGGATGAGCGATTCTAACATAAAAAATATTTAATAAAATGAAAGTAAAGGTAGTTATCACAGGTGCGACCGGAATGGTTGGTGAGGGTGTGCTGCTGGAGTCACTTGAACATAAGGACGTTGAAAGGGTAGTTGTTCTCAACAGAAGGCCCTGCGGAGTAACTCATCCTAAACTTTCCGAGATCATCCATACTGATTTCTATGATCTCAGTCCTGTCGCCGATCAGCTGAAAGACTTAAACGCATGCTTTTTCTGTCTTGGTGTTTCGTCGGTTAATATGAAGGAGGAATTGTACTATTCAGTTACCTACAATCTGACAATGCATGTTGCAGAAGTACTGTCAGGACTTAACCCAGGTATGACATTTTGCTATGTTTCGGGAGCAGGAACAGACAGCAGTGAAAAGGGGAGGCTCAGGTGGGCCCGGGTGAAGGGAAAAACGGAGAATGATCTTATGAAACTTCCTTTCAAAAGAGTTTATGCCTTTCGTCCGGGTTTTATGCTCCCTGCGCAGGAAGCTAAAAATGTACCGGGGTATTATATTGTTTTCAATTTTCTTTATCCGGTTCTTCGCATTCTGTTCCCGGGGTTTGTTTCAACACTTAAAGAGGTTGGAATTGCTATGATAAACTGCGTAACTAAAGGTTATGAAAAATCTGTGCTTGAAGTAAAGGATATAGTGGACCTGGCAAAAAGATAACAAATTAAAGATCCTGTCTCAGCTTCATTTCTACAAGAAAATTACTATCTTTATTATCTTCAAATTTGCGTATTAGTTAGTACTGCAACATTATTAACTGAACTCTGGTTTATTAAATGTTAAATAAAAAACAGAACCTTTAAAATGGATCCGCTAGCATCATTGAAAAAATCTTCATTCTGGTCAGCTGTGATCAGGAAAACCAAACAGATCCTGAGGTGGGCATTTTTTATAATTATTTTATTTATGGCCATTTTCATTTACTGGAAATACTTTTACACCTACAGCGAAGGTTACCGCGCCGGATTACTGCAGAAATTTTCAAGTAAAGGCACTTTGTTTAAAACCTACGAAGGAGAAATGATATTGAGCAGTGTGTCATCCAGTCAGGATGTAACCCTTGCTTCTGAAAAATTTTACTTTACATTAACCAATAAAGCATTGATCCGCCAGTTTGATACACTCCAGGGCGAAAAGGTAATTGTCCATTACAGGCAAAAGAACGGGGTAATTTTCTGGCGGGGTGATTCCGAGTACCTTGTTGACAGTGTGAACATTAAACAATAATATATTTACATTACCTTTTTCAGAATTCCTAAAACTCCTCTTATAAAGGTTGCACTGGTCAGAACTTTTACAATTGGATTGGCAGCCGGCCTTCTGCTACTCCTTCTCCCCCACTCATCTTTCCTCTGCTTTTCCCATTCTTTCCTCACCACTTCATCAGAAGCATCCTTTTCCATTGCCGCAATCTTCCTTCCAAGTATCTCATAAGCGCTTTCCCTGTCAATTACTGCACTATATTTGGAAACCAGGGCGGATGACCTGTTCAAAAGGGATATCTCATCAGGTGTTAGTATTTCCATTCTGCTCATCGGAGCTCTCAGCATTGTTGCAGCAAGGGGTGTGGGAATCCCTTTTTCATTTAGCGCTGTTACCAGTGCTTCACCTATACCAAGAGAGGTAATAGTTTCATCTGTTTTATAATAATCTGAAAGAGGATAGTTCTCTGCAGTCAGTTTGATTGCTTTTCTGTCAATGGCTGTAAAGGCTCTCAAAGCGTGCTGAACCTTAAGACCCAATTGAGCCAGGACACCATTAGGTATATCTGTTGGATTCTGTGTTACAAAAAAGATCCCTACTCTCTTTGAACGGATAAGCTTAACTATGTTCTCTATCTGGTCAAGCAGGGCCCTGCCCGCCTGATTAAAAATGAGGTGAGCCTCATCTATAAAAATTACCAGTTCCGGTTTCTCTGCATCTCCCTTTTCAGGCATCTGGGTATAAACCTCTGCAAGAAGTGAAAGCATAAAAGTTGAAAAGAGCTTTGGTTTATCCTGTATATCAGTTAACCTTATAATGTTGATATAACCATTACCGTTTCTGTCAACACGAAGCATGTCATTAATGTTGAAAGATAATTCTCCGAAGAATAGATCAGCACCCTGTTGCTCAAGTTCAATAATTTTGCGTAATATGATACCGGTAGTAGAGGTTGATATTTTTCCATATTCCCTCTCAATCTCTGCTTTCCCCTCTTCTGTAATAAACTGTATTACTTTCTTTAAGTCCTTTATATCAAGAAGAGCCAGCTGATTGTCGTCGCAGTATTTAAAGATTATTGCCAGAACGCCTCCCTGGGTATCGTTAAGGCCAAGTATGCGTGATAACAGGACAGGTCCGAATTCGGAAACCGTAGCACGCAGTCTGACACCATCCTGTTGTGATAGCGATAATAATTCCACGGGGAATCCTTTTACCGAATATGGGAGACCAATCTTTGTATGTCTTTCGGTAATGAAAGGTTTCTCCTCTCCAGGCATTGCAATTCCGCTAAGGTCACCCTTGATATCCATTAACAAAACGGGAATTCCTCTTTCTGACAATTGTTCGGAGATCACCTGAAGGGTCTTGGTCTTACCGGTACCGGTTGCCCCGGCAATCAGACCATGCCTGTTCAATGTTTTAAGAGGCACCTTGACATATACCCCGGGGATGGCCTCGCCATCAAGGATAGCAGCACCAAGGATTATAGCGTCACCTTTGCAGGAATAACCTTCATTTATATAAGCTGAAAAACTTTCAATCTTTCCCATAGATACTGTCTAAAATTATCTTTCAGTTAATTATAGCATCGTGCAATTTAAATGTTTAAACATAATATTCAACATACTATTCGTGATAATTTTTCGTGCCTCTTCCTTAATTTAACCGGAATTTTAGTTTAGTTTTGGAGATAATAATGGAACTTAAACTTAATAATTCCCTGATGTCTGATTTTGAACTAAGCTTCATTTTATAACAATGAATAAAAGAATTGCGTTGATATTCGGGTCATCAGGACTTGTGGGTAATTTGCTCCTTGAAGAATTGATACATTCGGAAGATTATTCGATGATAAAGATTTTCGTACGTCAGAGAACAGATTTTTCACATCCGAAGGTTAAAGAAATCTTCATAGATTTCTCCTATCCCGATATTTTTTCTGCACATATAACTGGCAATGATTTGTTTATCTGTCTTGGTTCAACAATTAAAAAGGCCGGTTCAGTAATCAACCTTGAAAAGATTGACAGGGATCTTCCCATTCAGATTGCTTCAATCGCAAATGCTAACGGCGTTCAAAAAATCGCCGTTATCTCTTCAATAGGTGCAGATCCGGGTTCCGGTAATTATTACCTGAGAATTAAAGGAGAGATGGAAAATGGTATTAAGAAGCTGGATTTTAAACAGATCGTTATCGTCAGACCATCAATACTTCTCGGTGAAAGGAAGGAGAAGCGAAATGGAGAGGCGGTTGGAAAAGTCGTAATGAAAACCGTCAACCCATTACTTAAAGGAAAGCTTAGAAAATACAGGGCTATACATGGCAGGGATGTGGCAAGGGCAATGATTTTAGCTTTACAAAAAGATACCTCAGTAAGTATTTATGAATCTGATGAATTGCAAAAACTGGCAGATCGGAAGTGAGTATGATCTGTTGATCAAACAAATAAATTTATCAACAACCCTCCATATTTTGCAAACCCAAAACAACTATGAAGCCCATAAGACTATTACCCGGTGGCGTAAACAGTACAGATCTTATAATTATAATGAAAACTGCTACTGAAATGCTTCCACAGAACCATGCAGGAGAGGTGGAACTTTTACCCGCATTACCCTTAGCATGGCAAAAGGGCTTTATCCACACATTGATTGCAAAGGGAGGTTTTGAGGTCAGCATTAACAGGGAAAATGGAATACTGAAAGAAGACAGATTAACCTCCAGGCCCGGTACCCCCCTGAAATTAAGTTATAAAGATAAGATTACCATGCTTGAGAAAACCGGGAAAGGAAAATCCTGTATTCTCTCCGGTAACCTACTTCATATTAATTGATATCCTCATGGCTGAAAAGATTGTCATTAGAACAGAGGGTCTCTGCAAAAGCTATGGAAAACTCAGGGCTGTTGATAAGCTTTCCCTTAATGTCCGCAAAGGTGAAATATATGGTTTTTTAGGACTGAACGGAGCCGGTAAAACTACAACTATCCGTATGCTTCTGGGGATGATAAGACCAACATCCGGTACATTATACCTGAATGGTGAAAAGATAAGACCCGGCATCCGTGAAATATGGAACAGTGTCGGATATCTTGTTGAGATACCCTATTGTTATCCGGACCTGACCGTGAAAGAAAACCTTGAACTGTTCAGAAGGTTAAGGTTCTTAGGTGACAGGGGATCTGTCGGAAAAATAATTGAAACTCTCCGGCTTGGACCATACCAGGATATTATTGCCAGGAATCTGTCACTGGGAAATGTTCAGCGACTGGGGCTTGCAAAGGCCTTGCTTCATGAGCCGGATATACTTCTGCTTGATGAACCTGCAAATGGATTGGACCCTGCAGGCATCGTTGAAATAAGAGGCATGCTGCATGATCTTGCATTTAACAAAGGTACCACAATATTCATTTCCAGTCATATTCTGGGAGAAATTTCAAAATTTGCCACACGTATCGGAATTATTCATGAGGGTCTCCTTATTGCACGAATCTGTGGTTCACGAAATGGATTCTCTCAGAAAGAGATGCCTTCATGTAAAAACTGTTGATCTAAACGGTGCAAAACATATCCTGGATATGCGTGGCTACAGTACTGTCATTTCCGAATCCGGCCTTCTCGAGATTGCAGGAAATGAGGCAATTACAAAACCTGAAAATATCGCGATAATGCTTGTCCGTTCCGGCTTTCCTCCTTCGCTTCTCAAAGTTGAGGAGGAAGATCTTGAAACCTTTTTTCTCAGGATGATAAAAATGAAGGGGGACTCCGAATGAAAGGATTTTATGCAGCCCTGTATACTGAATTTCTGAAAGCCCGAAGATCGAAAATATTATGGGTAACTATAATTTTCTTTTCATTTATATCTGTAATGCTGGGATTTCTGATGTTTGTGTCAAAGCATCCTGAAGTTGCCGGGAACTCGGCAATCCTCAGTACCAAGGCCTCACTGATAGGTACTGCAGACTGGCCATCTTTTTTCAACCTGTTGATTCAGATGACTTTAATTCTGGGAATGTTGGGTCCCGGGATAGTTACAATCTGGGTATTTGGAAGGGAATACTCCGACATGGTGATAAAAGATTTGCTTGCCTTACCGGTTGCCCGTCAGACTATAGTGCTTTCCAAATTTATACTCATTGTCACCTGGAGCATTTTGCTTCTGTTCATTTTGTTTGTTTTCAGTATTCTTACAGGTATTTTAATACACCTTGATGGCTGGAACAGGGAGCTGTTTTCTGAATATTCCTTAAACTTTACTGTAAGTACCCTGCTCACATTACTTCTTTGTACACCGATAGCCTTTATTACCTGCGTAAGCCGGGGCTATCTGCTTCCCGTTGGCATCGTAATCCTTTTGGTTATTATCACTCAATTTCTTTTTCTTGGCATGGCCGGTATTACGCCATATTTTCCATGGTCTATCCCTGCGCTTTACAGCGGAGTTTCCGGACCGGGGAATCCTTCATTGAAACTGATAAGTTATTTGATACTTATGGTTACTTCACTGCTTGGTCTCATCTGTACTGCTGCCTGGTGGCGGTTTGCTGACCATAAATGATCTGACAATTAATATTATTAATTAACAATATGAGAACCTTTAAATATTTCCTCTTCCTTATGCTTCTGACGCAGGATTGTCTTAAAGCAGATACTCCTGTAATTATTGTTACAGAGCTGAAATGTAATAATCTTGAAAATCCTGCCGGCACTGAAAGTAATCCAACTTTCAACTGGAAGATCAATTCGCCAGCAAATAACATCCGGCAGACTGCTTTCCAGATTATTGTTGCCACAGATGAGGAACTTGCAGAAAAGCAAACAGGAAACATCTGGAATTCAGGGAAGGTAAAATCGGGACAAACAGCCTGGATAAAATATAGGGGGGCTCCTCTGGAAGCAGGAGAAGATTACTATTGGAAAGTCAGAGTCTGGGATGATAATGACATATCATCTTCATGGAGCAGCACCGCCAGATTCATTACCGGACTTTTTGATAAAAACGGATGGAGCGGTGCCAGGTGGATCGGATATGAGGATATTCCGGATTCATTATTGTTAGTTCCGGGAGTTCATGGAAAGGGAGATAACCTTGGAAACATAGCAAAAGCAAGAACAGTCGTACCATACTTCAGAAAAGATTTTTCACTGGAAAAGAAGATCAGCCGGGCTTATATTTTTGTCAGTGGACTCGGTCAATACGAAGTATATATCAATGGAGATAAAATTGGAGACCATTTTCTGGCACCGGGCTGGACCGACTACAGAAAAACCTGCTTATATAACACTTTCAATGTTACTGAAAATCTTAAAAGGGGCTCAAATACTTTAGGTGCAATAGTTGGTAATGGATTCTACAATATTAACAGGGAGAGATACAGAAAACTGGTTATTGCCTATGGAGCTCCTAAAATAATCATGAAACTTGAAGTCATTTACTCCGATGGCACCAAAGAAACTATTGTAAGTGATGGAACATGGCGAACATTCCCATCACCAGTTACCTTTTCAAGTATTTACGGGGGTGAAGATTATGATGCCCGGATTGAGCAGACAGGATGGAATAAGCCCGGATTTGACGACAGCCATTGGAAGCAGGCTTTGCTGGTAAAAGAACCTTCCGGGGATCTTCGTCCTGAAAAGGATTATCCGGTTAAAGCAGAAGAAGTTATTGCATTTAAAAAAGTTACCCGAAAACGTAATGATTGCTATGTATATGATTTTGCGCAGAATGCTTCCGGGATAATACAAATTAAAGTTAAAGGGAACAAAGGTCAGATTGTGCGGTTTACCCCCGGAGAGCTCCTGGGAAAAGATTCCCTTGTTACACAGAAAGCTTCCGGAGAACCATTTTATTTTTCCTACACCTTAAAAGGAGAAGATTGGGAAATATGGATGCCACGATTTACCTACTATGGTTTCAGGTACATACAGGCAGATGGGGCAGTACCGGCAAATAATCCCAATCCTGATAACCTCCCGGTAATACAAAATATTGAGTTCCTGCACACAAGAAACTCCTCGCCGGAAGTGGGCCGGTTCAGGTGCTCCAATGAACTCTTCAATTCAATATATAATCTGATAAACTGGTCTGTAAAAAGTAACCTTGCCAGTGTTGCTACCGACTGTCCTCACAGGGAAAAACTGGGCTGGCTCGAACAGACCCATCTTATGGGAAATTCCATAAAATTCATTTTTGATATTCATAATCTGTATGATAAGGTCATCGATGATATGATAGAGGCACAGCTTGATAACGGACTTGTTCCCGATATTGCACCTGAATATGTCCCATTTACCAGTGGATTCAGGGATTCTCCGGAATGGGGAAGTGCATGTATTATCCTTCCATGGGACATGTACAAATGGTATGGTGATATCGAAGCTGTCAGGAAAGCATACCCGATGATGAAAAAATACCTTAACTATCTCCGGGAAAGGTCAGCTGGCAACATTCTTTCTCATGGTCTGGGTGACTGGTATGATCTCGGTCCAAAATTTCCGGGTGAAGCTCAGCTTACACCAAAAGCAGTAACTGCCACATCGATATATTTTTATGATGCCACTCTTATGAGTAAAATGGCCAGCCTTATTGGTGAAACAGAAGATACAGGATATTATGTTAAATTGGCTGAAGAAATCAGGAAAGCTTTCAATGAAAAATTTTTTAATCCGGTTACAAAAGTAATTTCGACTGGCAGCCAGACTGCTTATTCAATGCCTCTTTTCTTTGGAATGGTTGAAGACAGCCTTAAAAAAGAGGTGACAGGAAACCTTATCAAATCGATAAATGAAAATAATAAAGCACTTACTGCCGGAGATATTGGTTACCGCTACCTCCTCAGAGTGCTGGAAGAAGAAGATAATTCGCAATTAATCTATGAGATGAATTCAAGGAATGATGTTCCGGGTTATGGATATCAACTGTCAAAAGGTGCAACCTCACTTACTGAATCGTGGGCCGGCCTCAGAGATGTATCTAATAACCATATGATGCTTGGTCACCTTATGGAGTGGTTCTTCAGCGGGATCGGAGGAATCCGCCAGGCGAAAGGTTCAAAATCTTATGAAAACCTTGTGATCGAACCTGAACCGGTTGGTGATTTAACATGGGCAGAAACTACCTACGGTTCTATAAATGGAGAAGTTATGACTTCATGGAATATTAAGGATAAGTATTTCACATTAAAAGTAAGGATCCCTTCAAACACCCGGGCATCAGTTATCATTGCCGGCAAGGATCCCGAAAAAATAATGACCGGCAATATCCCGGTAACAAAATCCCCCGTGGTAAGCAAAGTTACAGTTAATAACGGAAAAACTACCTGCGAGGTATCCTCCGGAGAATTTGAGTTTAAGACATTAATTACTGATTAGAATGTAAGTTGGAAATACTTATTCAAGAAGTGCAAAGTTATCGTGCATATGGCTTAGAAACCCCACAAAATCGTCCTTTTTTTCAGAATCCATCCATTCCATGGCTTCCTTGGGATGCTCATTCATCGAACCTGTTACCATATAGGGAATATGATATCCCCAGTTAATCTCCTTCTGCAATGGAAGGATATTATCCTGAATCGATTTGAAAAGCGGTAATAAACGGTATTTGGGATTTTTCAGGAATGCAATCAATATTTCGATCGGACAATTTCCTGCACCTCTTCCCAATCCCAGCAATGTTGCATCCAGCATGTTGCAGCCGTGAATAATCGCCGTAATAGTATTGGAAAATGCCAGCTGCATATTGTTATGAGCATGGATTCCGATTGTTTTTCCTTTTAATAATTCAGTATATTTCTTTGTAATAAGTTCGATCTGCTCGCAATACATACTTCCAAAACTATCTACCACATAAAATACCGGTACTTTCGATTTGGCAACATCCTGGAGTGCCTCATCAAGCTCCTTCTCATTTACTTTTGATACAGCCATCAGGTTTATGGTCGTTTCGTACCCCTTATCCATGCAATGTTCAGCCATAAATATAGCCTTGTCCATCTGGTGAACGTAAGTTGCCACCCGTATCATATCAATAACACTTTTCGACTTCGGTGGAATATTATCAAGCTCAACCCTGCCAATATCAACCATAACCGAAAGTTTGGTATTGGTTTTGTTCTCACCGACAATCCGTCTTACATCCTTCTCATCACAGAATTTCCATGGACCGTTATCTTTCCGTGAATAGGCCTTCTCGCTGCTTTTATACCCGATTTCCATATAGTCAATCCCGGCCTCAACACAAGCAGTGTAAACTGATCTTACAAAGTCATCACTGAAATGCCAGTTGTTCATCAGGCCACCATCGCGAATGGTGCAATCCACTACTTTAATATCTTTTCTGTACATAGTATTGTTATTATTGTTTATTCTTTAACAATTCAAGTTGTTCTTTAATAAAATAGTCCATCAATATCCGGTACATATTTTCAATAACGTCAGGATTCAAATGATGGCTGGCTGCAATTTCCCTACGTTTGCCAATAACGGAAGAATACCTGTTTTTCGCATATACATCATCGGTACTGTTTTTATACTTTATAATTTCTTTTATAAAAGAAAATCTTTTTGCGATCATACCAATAATAACCTGATCGATTTCATCAATTTCCTGGCGCACTTCTTCAATGGAGTGGCATTCATGCGGTAACTTCATGACATAAATTTTTATACTTCAGAAATGAATAATTTTCCAGTACAATTGTAGTGATTATTATTTTAAGCCGTTTAATTCCTGCACTACTTTTTTAAATAGTATGTTTAACAGGCTGAAATCTAAATAAGAAAAATTATAAATAGGGAAAAGCTCCCTATAACAGACTGTAGAGATATTTCTTATACCCCGAACAAGTCAACGGTAAATGGAAAGTTCTTTAAACAATGGTATCCCGGTTCAAAAAGCTGAAATAAACCCGGTATTAAACCTGCCGTATGAATTTCCTGAAAATTGCCAGGTATACTCTGCAACTAACCTGAGATTCCGTCTTACCAGATAACCTGCGTGCAGAGTAGCTGACTGGTAATCAAGGTCATCAATATCTGAGTCAACCCAATTAGCAAGTCCGGTAAGATACCACTTGCTCATATCACCTTTCGGGGAGTAGATTACCTCAGCAAAGCCGCCTGAAGTCAAAACATTATTCACTGTAGAATTCATATAGGCAAGAAAAACTTCAGAGTCAGTTCTCCAGACATATTGGAGATTAAGCATAAACCTGTCTTCGAAGTTCAATTTAATATCCGGACCAAACATTTTTATGGTGCTGGTAAAAGGTCCAGAATTTCCAGTCAGATCTTCCTTTCCTGCATATCCGAAGAGTCCGATACCTAAATTTTTACCTGCTTCCTGAGTTAACCTCAAAAGAAAGTTCTTATGTTTATCTGTGTCAAAAACAAAATCCTCCCCTGCTTCACCTATTCCGTTCCCATTAACAACCTCTGCCAGAAGAGTTGTACCCGTAGGGAAACTTTTCTCGAATGTGACGCCTCTTTCATATTTAAGTGATGCCTGGGAAGTACCGGGTTTTACGCCGTATATCATGTATGGTTCAAGGGTGTACCTTAATTCGCTTTTAAAAAGCGGATCGGAAGCCTGGAATTGTCCGATATAAAAAGTGATCCCGGTATTAAAAAGGTCATTATACATTATGAATGCATCTTCAATTCCTGCTACAGAACCTAGTTCATTGAACAGGAAGTAAAAATAATAGGATATTTTGTCTGAAATTTCTCCACCTGAAAGAATTTTAATAACAAAGGGTGATCCGAAATCTGTTTCTCTGTCATTGTTAAAATTATAAGATGCAAAACCTTCCAGCCTGATAGCAAGAGGTAATTCCCTGAATAGAGAAAGCCTGTCATCGCCTGTCTGAATGAAATATCTTGGTGATTCATATTTAGTCATCCTGAAGCCATTATTGGCAAACTCTTCGCCGAATCCCTTAAGACGCGGAAATGCAGGTGAATGGCAAACCTGGCAACTGATCTGGTACTTCCTGGCAAAGGCCGGAATTGAATAGATCTTATTTAGTGGTAAGAATAAAAGAAGTAACAGAGCCAGCGAAGCCACATTTATATATTGGTATTTTTTCATATTGTTTAGCTTAAAGTTAATCTCAATTCATTATTTATCAGGGTAATATCTGAACCAGGGTTGTATGATCATTAACCATTTTAATTTCAGATTCATCTTCAGGCACCTTAAGAAAGTCGGCAACAGGTTTTACCAGGAGCTGATAGTTCAAAACTGCTCTGACTTTCATCTCTCCGGGGGCAACATCAAATGGCAATTTAAATGTGAACCTTTCCACTTTCGTTTCCCTTGGACCAATTCTATAATCAACACCCTGGCTGGCAGTGTTCCATTGCATAATAGTCATTCTTCCTTCAGGATCAAAGTAAGGCATCCTGAAAATCCTGTTACCAGCAGGTATTCCATCGCGTTGTACACCCTTAAAGTCAGGTATACCAAGAGGCACTCCCATATCCTGGTAAGCAAGATAATCGCCTGATATTGTATATTCTTCTCCTTCAAAACCCTTCTTATCAACATTCAGATGATATACTTTACCCTTTGCATCGGTAGCCTCAACCTGAAGCCATGCAATCCGGTCCTCAACCGAACCTGTCGGAAATTTATGCCCTGTTTTCTGATTGAACAGAGCAACTGTAAATACAATGTTTTCACCCGGTTCAGCCTCCCGAATGTCCGGATTTATCCGGAGTTCAATTGTTCCCCTTACCTTGCCGGGATCATGTGCTCCATGGAAAAGGTGAAGCCTTGAGTCATTATAGGGTTCTGTCATCAGTGCATTCAGGAATGGACCTCCCTTAGGCATGTGGCAATCCTGGCACACAACTCCGGCTGCAGCATAGGGTCCCTCTTTCCATTCAAGTTGTGTGCTTTTAACCCATATCCCGAAGGGATTTTTTTCGTTATGGCAATTACCACAGAATTCAGTAGTGCGGAACAGGTTGTTGGTTACAATTTTATGAGCCGGGGATTCAACTGTCGGAGTGCGGCCTGCAAATTTTGTCATTCCCGGCTTTATCAGGTAACTGAAGTTAAATGGAGGGTCGGTCTGGGCAGCCTGGACCAGGTGGCATACTTCGCATGAGACCGATTCATTGGCCATACTCTTTTCTGAAGGCCGGGGCGGAGGAAACTGCTTTCCCCCCATAAAGGCCAGGGGAGTATGACACCCGTTACATCCGTCAACGGCATCTTTCAGCTCAGGCTTTGCTTTTGCATGTGGCACAGCAAGATCAAAATACTCAATCTCATCCCATGGATGAGTATATGCCTGCGACATCATGGCCTGAGTCCATTGCTCATAAAACCCGGGATGACAGGAACGGCATTTTTTCGAAGATTCAAAATCTTTGTAGGAGTACTTATTCTTCAGATCTTCCTGCTGAGCCATTAACTTGATTGTGAAGATATTCGGTAGTAACAAAACTACGGCTAACGGAAACAGGAAGATCCGGTACGGAGATTTTTTTCTACTGCTCATAAAGGTTATTATTTTTATACAACTAAAGATACAAAAAAAAATCAAAACAGTGTTAATCTTATAACAATGTTTGAGACCAATGCTGTATATGTAACCAAAGACTTTGAAGAACCCGGTTCCCCCGTAATATTGGATGATTATGAATTTGCAGGGCAAACAGTATTAATAACTTACCTTCTCCGCCCACAAACCTGTTTTGATATTTTAAATATAAACCGGTTTATTAATCCCGGGATAGAATCCCTGGTAATTTAATTTACTACCTTTGTACCAGTTTGTAATCTGTTATAATGAATATAGCAAATTCAGTACCTCTTGTCGAAATGGATGGCCGGAATCTGTATTATACATTTATTGCAGGTGCCAGAAAAGTAATCCAGCATCAGATCGAGCTTAACAAGATCAACGTTTTCCCTGTAAATGATGGTGATACAGGAACTAACCTTGCTTCTACAATAAGGTCGGTAATTGAATCCCTTCATCCCCACAGGTCATATAAGATCACAGCAGACAGGATAGCCGAAGCAACCCTTATAAATGCAAGAGGCAACTCGGGAATAATATTTGCCCAGTTTTTTTACGGGCTAAGCATAGAAACCGGGAACTTTAAGTCAGTCTCCCTGAAACAGTTTGCAGAAAGCGTCCAGCGGTCAGTGCGTTATGTTTATGAAGCAGTTGCCAATCCGGTGGAGGGCACAATGCTGACAGTTATAAAAGAATGGGCCGACTATATTTATAAAAGCTGGGACAGGTTTACCGATTTTAACCACCTGCTTTTAAGTTCGTATGATATACTTAAAAAGTCTCTCCTGGAAACAACTGCAAAGCTTAAAATACTTGCAAAAAACAGGGTAGTTGATGCCGGAGCCAAAGGATTTGTATTGTTTGTTGAAGGTATTATAGAATTTATTAACACCGGAACCATTAAAGATCTGATCCTCTCCAAAACAGAAGCAACCTCAATTTTAAAAATTGAAGAGACGATACCTGAAATTGTGAATTTCAGATATTGCACTGAAGCGTTAATTAAAGATTGCTCTTCAGACAATAAATCACTTAAAAGGACCCTTGAAGAATTTGGTGATTCTGTTGTTGTTGCCGGTTCAGATAAAATAAGGAGAATCCATCTGCATACCAACAATCCTGCCGGCCTTTTCAATAATCTGAGAAATACAGGTATTCTCACTTTCCAGAAAGCCGATGATATGGTGCGTCAGAGCGATGTTGTCTATAATAGGAAATGGAAAATCGCCATTGTAACTGATTCAACCTGTGACCTTGAGCAGGAACTGATCGAAAAGTACCAGATAAACATGCTGCCGATAAATATAAATTTTGGCGATAATCATTACCTCGATAAAATTACCATCCAACCGGAACAGTTTTATAAGCTCCTTGAAGAAAATACGGATTATCCAAAGTCTTCACAGGTAAATGAGAAGGCATTTATAAATATCTTTTCGCATCTGGCTTCGCATTACGACTCAGTTATTGCGATACATTTAAGTGACAAGCTCAGCGGGACTTATTTCAGCAGTCAGAAAGCCGCTCTGGCTGTCAGCAATGAATTTGGAAAGCCGATTTCGGTAATAAACTCAAGAAATCTCTCCGGAGCCCTTGGCCTGATAGTATTACGTGTTGCCCAGGCAATAGAATCGGGATATGCCCACGACCAGGTGGTAAAGATGGCCGACAAATGGATCACAAATACCCGGATCTTCGTATCTGTAAAAACATTGAAATATCTGGTAAGAGGCGGTCGGCTTTCTGCAGCAAAGGGGTTAATCGCCAGAATGATGAATGTCAACCCTATTATTTCAATTGATGAATCGGGAAAGGCAATAATGTTTGACAGGTCTTTTAACCAGAAGACCAATATGGAAAAGGTTATGAGACATATTAATAAGATCTTCAGAGATAAAAAGATCTGGAATTATATTGTCCTTCATGCCAATAATTCAGCTGCTGCTGGCTGGTACTCCGAAAAAATGGAAAGCCTTACCGGGATCAGGCCGGTTTCGGTAGTCAATATTTCACCTGTTATAGGTGCTAATGCTGGTGTGGGAGCTGCTTCCGTAGCTCTTCTTTACGACTAGATATTCTCATCATGACATTTTTTAATATTTATTTTCAGGCATTACTGGTTATCCTGTCCCTTATGTCAATTCTGTGGCTTATAAGTATCATTGTCAGAAATGTCAGTATTGTTGATCTCTTCTGGGGTCTTGGTTTTGTGATAACAACCGCTTTTTTCTTTATTAAGAGCGGGGGTAATGAATCCCGGAAATTACTCCTTATGACCCTGGTTACTATCTGGGGACTCCGGCTTTCAGTCTATCTTTCATGGAGAAATGCCGGCAGAGACGAAGATTTCCGCTACCGCCAGTTCCGGAGAAAATACGGAGAAAATCGCTACTGGTGGATCAGCTTTTTTCAGACATTTCTGCTTCAGGGAATACTTATGTGGCTCATTTCAGCGCCTCTCCTGGGAGCCCAGTATTACGGGCATGAAAAAGGCCTGGGATTATTTGACTTTGCGGGCATCTTTTTATGGTTAACCGGGTTTATGTTTGAAGCGGGAGGCGACTTCCAGCTCGCTGTATTTAAAGCCAATCCTGCCAATAAAGGCAAAGTGCTCGATACAGGCTTCTGGCACTATACAAGACATCCGAATTATTTTGGTGACTCCTCGGTCTGGTGGGGCTTTGGACTTATATGCCTTTCAGCGGGAAGTTATATTCCTTTAATTGGTTCTTTACTTATGACGGGATTGATAATCAAAGTATCAGGTGTTGCTCTTCTTGAAAAGAGCCTGACTGAACAAAAGCCCCAGTATAAAGAGTACGTTAAAAGGACCAGTGCCTTTATCCCCTGGTTTCCAAAGAAATAAATGCTAATAAATTTTCTCTGAAATCTTTGCTCTTTCCTTTTTTACCAGATTAAAATTATAATTCCAACCCACCTGCATTCCGGGCTTCAGCCCAATACCTTTGTGGAACTTAAGTCCCGGAAGAAGGGATTCTTTTTACCATTCAGTTAAAACGAACCTTATTTGAGAACAGATAATTTGGATTTTCCGGGTTCACTACCCGGAATAATATTAGCTGACATCTTTGATAAATAATTTTACGTGTTCGGAAACCGAAGTGAGAAATATATTTCAACAGAATCAATATCTTTATCCTGAGATATAATAAATTTTTAAGTTATTATGACAAAACTATAATATGAATTATGCTATAAATAAAATAGTATCGTGCCTCCTTTTTTGTTTTTCCCTTTTCATATCTGTAGCCGGACAGGATATTTCAAAAGAGTTTATTGATCCTCCCCGGGAATTTTCTGTGATGCCATTCTGGTTCTGGAACGATACTTTGAAGGATGAGGAGATTGTAAGGCAGATTGCAGGTTTTGAGGCACACGGGGTATACGGCTTTGTTATCCATCCACGCATAGGTCTGCCTGAAAACATGGCATGGCTTTCTCCTGAAATGATCCATGCAATGAATATTGCCATAAAAGAGGCCGCCCGCAGAAATATGTATGTCGTTCTTTATGACGAAGGGATGTATCCCTCCGGTTCGTCCAGCGGTCAGGTTGTTGCCCGTAATCCTGAACATGCTGCCAGGGGTCTTGCTAAAATTGACCTGAAACCGGGAGATAAGCCCCAGCTTTCAAAAGGAATGAAACTGGTGACCATGCTCAGCCGGCCCGACAGAAGCCAGATCGCAATTGTTGAACAACCGTCGCATGGAATCATCCGGGGAATACATTATACAGGAGAGGGTACTTCAAAACTCAGGGAGGAATCACCCGCAGCAGGAGATATACTGAATCCCGACGCAGTTACCAGTTTTATTGAACTAGTTTATGATCGCTATGGAAAAGAGTTCGGGTCATATTTCGGGACCACTGTACTGGGCATCTTTACTGATGAACCATCGCCACTGGGCCGCAACAGTTCAAAAGGTGTAGTTCCAGGTAATGCTTCCCTGCTTCCGCAGATAAACCGTATCCTTGGTTACGATATCACTCCTTTTCTGGCAGACCTCTGGTACGACGACAACCCTGATTCACAACAACACCGTATCGATTATCAAAGAGCAATAAATATTTGCCTCGGGGAAAACTACTACAGGAGATTGGGCGAATGGTGCCTGAAACATGGAATATCACTTATGGGGCATCCCGGCGGATCGATGGATATCGGGGCAGAAGGCTATTTTCAGATTCCCGGACAGGACCTGGTTTGGCGTTACGTAGAACCCGGACCAAAAGCACTTGAAGGCGAACACTCAACTATGGCAAAATGCGCCTCAAGCGCTATGCTCCACCTTGGATTGCGGCGTAATTCCAATGAACTTTATGGTGCTTACGGGCATAACCTCACATATGATGAGATGGTGTGGCTGGCAAACTGGTGCTTTGTCCGTGGCCAGAATTTACTTATACCTCATGCCTTCTATTTTTCAATCCGCGGACCAAGATTTGATGAAAGACCCCCGGATGTCGGGCCGAACGCACCCTGGTGGAAGGATTACAAGCCTTATGCTGATGCATGCCGCCGGCTGAGCTGGCTTAATACTGATTCACGCCAGGTATGCAATATTGCTCTTCTGTGTGAAGCTTCATTCCTGCCTGATAAACCGGCAAAAATATTATACCGGAATCAGCGCGATTTCAATTACCTTGAACTACAGAATCTTTGGTCAAAAGCAAAGGTTGACGAAGAGGGTGTCCACATTGCAGGGATGCTGTATAGTGCTGTAATTCTTGACAGCCTGTCGTATATGCCGGACCAGGCTATGCCATTTCTTAAAGAACTTGCCGCCAACGGCCACCTGATAATAATGGATGGTTCACCGTTTGAATCATTGTTTAAAGGGGCAGCTGTTGTTAAAGATCCTGCAGCATTTATCAATGCTGCAGACAAAAATATCAGTCCCGACATTCTCCTCTCCCCTGCTTCTGAAAACATCAGATACAGACATGTGGTTAAGGAGGGATCTGATTACTATATTCTTTTTAATGAAGAAGCCTCAGTGGTCTCAACACGGTTAAAGCTGCGGTTGTCAGGTGATTGGCAATGGCTCGATCCATTTACAGGAGAGTCAGTTAAATCTCCCGGAGAAGGAATTACAGTATTTAAACCTCATGAATTGAAAATCCTCCGGATAATTAATAAAAAATGAAACGAATTTATCTGTTCCTGTTTTTGATAATTGTTCAGATCTCATTATCCTGCATAAGTGATTCTGATCTTCCCTCAGGATTAATGGTTGAATTTATCCGCGAACCGGAAAATGTCAAAATCTTTGATCTCAGGCCTGAATTTACATGGATCGTTCCTCAGAAAGCAAATTTCCAGACAGCCTGGCAGATACTTGTCGCCTCAACAAGGAAAAATATTGAAAATAATATCGGTGATATCTGGGACAGCCAAAGAGTAATGAGTACTGTCTCTTCTGAAGTGGAATATGGCGGAATTAATCTTGCTGCCGACACAAAGTATTACTGGAAGGTGAGGATCTGGGACAACCTTAATAAAGCTTCAAGGTATTCAGTAATTCAAACTTTTACCACCGGAAATCCTGATGGTTATGCAACAACAGGAAACAGGTTCCTTTCCACCCTGATCAAACCCGAAAAAATAACCAGGCTTACGGAGGGTCACTATTTTATCGACTTTGGAAAGGATGCATTCGGTACTCTCATCATCAATCTCAATCCTTCTGAAAGGGATACGATCATTGTTCACCTTGGTGAAAAAATTGCCGGGGTAAATCAGATAGACCAGAATCCGGGTGGTTCAATCCGATATCAAAGGGTTCTGTTACCGGTTGAGCCGGGAAAAATAAGTTATGTTTTGAATCTGCCCCCGGATACCAGGAATACAGGCACTTCGGCGATCCCTCTTCCCGATTCAGTCGGTGTGGTAACTCCTTTCCGTTATTGCGAGCTGGAGAACTTCCAGTATAACCTCCTTCCTGAAAATATTTCACAAAAAGCATTATGGTACTATTTTGATGACGGGTTGAGTTCATTTACATGCTCCGACTCAATCCTCAACAAAGTGTGGGATATATGCAAATACAGTATGAAGGCAACTTCTTTTACAGGCAGATACATTGACGGGGACCGTGAAAGGATACCCTATGAGGCTGATGCTTATATTAACCAGCTCGGACATTATTGTACCGACCGCGAATATTCTATGGCCAGAGCTACCTCCGAATATTTTATTAAACATCCAACATGGCCCACTGAATGGATACTTCAAACTATATTTCTATTTTATAATGATTATATGTACACAGGGAATATCGAATCGGTAAAAGAGTATTATGAAGAACTAAAATACAAAACGTTATTAAGCCTTGCCCGGGAGGATGGCCTGATAAGTTCAAAATACGTTACTGATGAAATCATGAGGGATCTGGGATTTTCAAATCCGAAGGAGAGGATCATGGATATAATCGACTGGCCACCGGGCCAGAAAGACACCGGATGGAAACTGGCCACAACCGAAGGTGAAAGAGATGGCTATGAATTAGTTGAAGTGAACACGGTTGTCAATGCATTTCACTACAATAGCCTTGTTCTGATGTCTGAACTGGCCGGGTATCTTGATAAAAGATCTGACTCGCTCTTTTTCATTAACCAGGCATATAAAGTTAAAAATTCAATCAATGAAAAATTGCTGAACAAAACCAAAGGTGTCTATCTGGACGGAGAATCTTCCTCTCACTCCTCACTTCATGCTAATATGATGGCCCTGGCATTTGATCTTGTCCCTGATCAGTACAGGCAAACTGTTATTAATTTCATCAAATCACGGGGAATGGCATGCAGCGTTTATGGAGCTCAATATCTGCTTGAAGGTCTGTACAATGCAGGTGTATCAGATTACGCCCTCAGCCTGATGACAGCCACGCATGACAGGGGCTGGTGGAACATGATAAAAACAGGATCGACAATTACTCTTGAAGCCTGGGATATGAAATACAAACCCAACTCCGACTGGAATCATGCCTGGGGTGCAGCTCCGGCCAATATAATACCGCGTAATATGTGGGGAATTGTTCCTGCTGCACCCGGTTTTTCAAAAGCAGTTATCAGACCACAGTTAAGTAATCTCTCATTCAGTAAGATAGAGGTTCCCACTATCAGGGGAAGCATTAAGGCAGAATTTAATGTTTCGAATAATATTAAAATATATTCGATAAATATTCCGGGCAATATGGCTTGCGATTTCATTATTCCCGGGAAACAGAATTCAAAAATTATTTTTAATGGTAAAAAGTTCCCGGCTGAAACAGGCATAGTCTGTTTAAAAGCAGGAATTAATAAAATATTCATTAACTGAGACAGCTTCCGGTATGATTCTCACAACTGGTACCGGCTTCTGAATTCTTCCTTTTTACCAGATAATAGATTAACTTCATGACCTGAAAACCAATTAAAAATTATAAATTTCGGATGTCAGTTAAACTTTAAGACTCACAAAGGGTAATTATTATGGCAAAACGGATCAGTCGAAGGAAGTTCTTCACAGATACTACTCTTTCTGCAACAGGTATTCTGTTTGGAGGCAGCCTGACAGGATATTCCCCGAAGGATGTATCCCTCCTTCCATCGTATAATGTCATGCAGGATTTGATGAAATACAGGAAGATAGATACACACGCCCATGTATATCTGTCGCATGGAGGTCCGGAGGTGCAAATAGATTTTGCTGACAGGCTGGGTATAGATAAGATGGTCATTTCAAGGCCAATAGTTGAAGGAAAGGCCACGCCTGCTGAATTTATTGAATCCAACAACCTCGTTATTAAGTCCATGAACATGTTTCCGGGAAGATTTATAGGGCAGCCAACAATAAATCCGGTATACGGAAAAGAATCGCTGGATGAGATAAACCGGTGTATAGACAAAGGGATGTATGGATTGAAAGTATATACCCAGGTAAAAATTAACGATCCTCTTTTTTACCCGATAATCGAAAAGTATATTGATCTTAAGATGATCATATTGGTTCACGCCTTCTGTCAGCTTGGCCTTGGCGGTTACCGGATGAAATACGATATCGGTACAGATCCTCAGACCTCAATACCTGAAGACTTTGCAGATATAGCCACAAGATATCCTGAGGCCATGTTCCAGTTTGCCCATATCGGAGGTGGAGGCGACTGGGAATATGAATGTAAATTATTAAAAGGTTACCCAAATGTTTACGTGGATACATCAGGCAGTAATAATGAAGAAAATATGATCGATTTTGCCGTTAACACTCTTGGAGAAAACAGGTTATTTTTTGGTTCTGACAGTTCTTATTATCAAAGCACCGGCAAGATCCTGGCATCAAATTTAAATGAAACTCAGAAGAGAAAGATATTTTTCGAAAATTATAATAATATTCTTAAAATTGGAGGCAGGAATATTACCTGATATAAAAACAGATACTTTTCACCGGTCATTCAGACAACCTGAATATGACATCTGCAAATTATAATCATAAAATAAAATGATTCAAAAATATTTCTATCTCATAGTTCTTTTATGTTTTACCCTTTCGGCAGAAACGCTTCATGCACAGAAAAAAACCATACAAAAAAATGTCAGTATTGCCCTTCCCTCCGATGAAGAAAACCTGAATGTATTTCAGCAATGGATAACCTGGAACAATCCGGGGAGCCTGCTAATCAGTCATCTCATAAAGCAGGCAATGGGTTATTATGAGATAAGGGACAGTGAAATAGCCGGACTTATTACAAGAAGTGATTGGATAAAGAGGCAGGTTGATGTGAAGAATAAACTTATGGAGATAGTTGGCCCCTTCCCTGAAAGGTCCCCTCTTAAACCCAGGATTACCGGTACAGTAAAGAAGGAAGGCTACAGGATTGATAAGATTATTTATGAATCCATGCCCGGATATTATGTAACAGGTTGTCTTTATGTGCCCGACGATGTTAAAGGGAAGATCCCCGCGATATTGAATGTTATCGGTCATGACCAGGAAGCTTTCAGAGCTCCTTTATACCAGGTCATCAACTTTAACCTGGTAAAGAAGGGGATGATCGTATTCGCCATTGATCCGCCGGGGCAGGGGGAGCATGTTCAGTATTTCGATCCGGAAATAAATTTCTCCTCAATAGGATACACTGTTATCGAACATTGCTATTTCGGGAACCAATGCTTTTTATCAGGTTCTTCCGCTGCCAGGTATTTTATATGGGAAGGGATAAGGGCAATTGATTATCTTTTATCCAGGGAAGATGTTGATCCGGAGAGAATTGGCGTAACAGGCTTTTCGGGAGGAGGAACGATAACCTCATATATTTCTGCATTTGACGACAGGGTTAAGGTATCTGTTCCTTGCAGCTGGTCAACGGCCTCCAGAAGGCAACTTGAGACCAAGGGAGCCCAGGATGCCGAAGCGGAATTTTTACACGGCGTTCAAAGGGGAATAACATTTGAAGATCTTCTGGAAGTAAGAGCTCCAAAACCTACATTGATGACCTTTGTTTCCCGTGACCAGTATCTCACCCTTCAGGGAGCACGTGAAGCATTTGGTGAGTCAAAAAGGGCTTATTCAGCATTTGGGAAGGAAGATAACCTGGAAATGACTGAAGATGATTCCAGACACTGGCTGACACCAAAAATACGCCTTGCCATTTATGCATTTTTTATGAAACACTTTAATATTTCAGGCGACCCTTCAGAACTGGAAGCTGAAGTATTGTCTGCGGAAGAATTGAAAGTGACAGGGACCGGACAGATCTCGACATCATTAGGCGGAGATATGATTTTTGACATTAACAAAAGAGAGACTGCAAAACTTATAGAGAATCTTGAGAAATCAAGAATAGACATTAATAAACACCTTAACGGGGTAAAAGAAAAAGCAATGGAAATTTCCGGATTTGTCGCTGTCCCGGAAGCAAAAATCAAACCATTCATAAATGGAAAGTATCAGAGGGATGGATATTCTGTAGGAAAATACGCGATCATGGGAGAGGGAGATTATGCCATTCCTGTTCTCCTGTTTATTCCGAATGATAATATTGTGAAGCATCCAGCTCTGGTTTATCTTCATCCAAAAGGGAAAGTAACTGATGCCGCACCAGGTGGGGAGATAGAAAAACTGGTCAAAAAGGGATATGTAGTGGCCGCGGCTGATGTAATAGGTATTGGCGAAACAGGAAACACCGCTGCACGAGGCATCACTGATGGGTATACAGCGGTTTTGATTGGCAGAAGTGTTGTTGGAATCCAGGCCGGGGATGTTGTAAGGGTGGTGGATTATTTAAGAGCCTGCAGCGAAGTTGACCCCTCGAATATCGGAGCGGTCGGAATTGATGAGATGTGTATTCCTCTTATCCATGCTGCCGCATTTGACCCGGCAATAACTAATATCACGCTAATCGGTTCTCCAATCTCATACAGGTCAATAGCAATGAACAGGATTTATAAAATAGGACTTACAAAAAATGAGAAGGGAGGTGTAAATCATCCATATGAAGCTGATTTTTCATGGGGTGTTGCCGCAGCATTGACTGCATATGATTTACCTGATCTTATCGGTTGCATGGCCCCAAGAAAAGTAGCGCTTGTTAATTTGAAGGATCAGACTCTTGGGTCTGCTTCAGATGAACTTATAACAGAGGAAATGGCTTTTCCTCGTTCAGCCTATCGGTACAAAGGGGAACCAGGAAACCTTAAGATAATTTCTTCAGATGAAAGTGCGGGAGATGTGGTTGACTGGGCTTTCAAATAATTTTCACGGGAAAGTTATCTGTAATAAACTCACCCATGTAGTGCCTGAACATCTTAATACCGGCTCTTATTACAAAAACTGACCTGTGAGAGAGGTATACCTGAAGGAAGCAGTTATTTATTTAACTATGCCCCTGATACAGATAAATTTATTTATATTGGCGGTTTTTCAAAGATAATTAAGGGATTGCTTTAAAACAACCGGACTATTTTATGGGAATTAAGGGAGTAGTAATTTAGCGGGCACTATAAAATTCCATATATGGCTGAGGATTAAGAATTTTAACAATGGGGTTACTTGACATTCGGACAATTATTTTCAGCTTTGTGCTTACCAATATAGTGAGTACCCTGGTTATAATTTTTTTATGGAACCAGTACCATAAACGGTATGAGGGGATTCCCTATCTGATTTTTGCATTTGCTTTCCAGACTTTGGCTTTCATACTTATTTCCCTGCGCGAAGCTGTTCCGTTATGGTTATCAATCGATATAGCCAATGCAATTTCTGTTACAGGCATTCTTCTGGGATATAAAGGATTAGAAGCTTATAGCGGGAAGAGAAGCTCATATATCCCTAACATTATTTTGATGTTGGTTACTGCTGCAGTTTATGCCTGGGTTACATATTTTAATCATAATCTTACAATCAGGTATCTCCTGATTTCGGCAGTCTCACTGGCACTTTTCGCTCAATGTGCATGGCTCCTGCTTTACAGGGTACAACGCAAAATGAAACCGTTTACTAACTCCACCGGACTGGTTTTCCTGGCATTCTGTCTTGTTTGCGTTGCAAAGATTGTTGAATTTTTTGTCAATGCTAAAAAGCCCGTTGATTATTTCCAGTCCGACATGTTCGAAGCAATTACCATGACACTTTACCAGATGCTCTTAGTAGTTCTTACTTATAGTCTGGCACTAATGTTCAGCAAGCATCTCCTAAGTGACATTGAGTTTGAGGAGGAGAAATTCTCTACTGCATTTCATACATCAACTAACGCAATTGTAATTACAAGGTTCCCCAGCGGACAAATAGTTGAAGTTAATTATGGTTTCCAGGACACTTCAGGTTATCAATATTCAGAGATATCGGGGAAAACTATCGCCGAAATTAAATTATGGGACAGGGAAGAAGACAGAAAAGCAATACTTGAAGAATTATCCATAACAGAAAAAATCCGTGAAAAGGAATGCAGGGTCCGGAAAAAGTCTGGAGAACTAATAATAGGACTCTTATCGGCAGAGGTGATAACTGTCAGCGATGAAAAATATTTACTCTCCACTTTCAAGGACATCACTGAACAAAAAAACTATGCAGCAGTGATTCAAGATGAACGTAACCTGTTAAGGACTCTGATAGATAATTTACCTGATCCTGTTTCAATCAAAGATTTTGAGGGCCGCTATATTATTAATAACCGGGCTCATATGAGAATGATCGGAGTTGACTGCCAGGAAGAAGTACTGGGGAAGACAGCATTTGATTTCTTTCCTGAGAATGATGCCAAAGCTTATGATGAAGATGACAGAAAAGTTATGATATCAGGTGGGAAAATTTTGGATATTGTTGAGAATGTGCAGCATAGCGAAACAGGTAAATCATACTGGCATCTGACGAGCAAAATACCCTTTCCCGACAGCACAGGTAAGTCCTCCCGTATTCTAACGATAAGCCATGACATTACCGAGCTTAAAAAAGCTGAAGAAGAGCTTATCCTGGCCAGGGACAAAGCAGAGGAAAGTGACAGGCTAAAAACCTCATTCCTCCATAATATCTCACACGAAATAAGAACACCCCTGAATGCAATCGTTGGATTTTCAACGCTGCTTGGAGAACCAGTCCACTCTGATGAAACACGTCAGTCATTCATAGAGGTTATAAAGAATAGCAGTGATAACCTGCTGGCAGTCGTTAATGATATTATTGAAGTATCAAATATTGAAGCGGGTATTTTAAAATACAAAATGAGTGAGATCAACCTCAACGCTGTTCTGGAAAACCTTTATAAACAATTCAGAACGAAAGCTGATCAGAAAGGGATTAAATTTAGGTACGAAACCACTCTTTCTGATCCCAATGCTTACATTCAGACCGATAGCACTAAACTTATTGAGATTTTATTAAATCTGATAAGCAATGCATTCAAATTTACTTCACAAGGTTTTATAGAATTCGGTTATAAACTTAAAAATAATTATCTGGAATTTTATGTTTCAGATTCCGGTGTTGGAATACCGGAGGATCAGCAAAATAAAATTTTTGAGCGCTTTTATCAGGTTGATAATACAATAACCAGCCTGTATGAAGGGACCGGATTGGGCCTGTCTATTTCAAAAGGATTTATTGAATTCCTTGGCGGAGAAATCCGGCTCACATCTGAAAAAGGAAAAGGAACTGACTTTTATTTTACACTCCCTTATGTTCCGTTTAAACCATCTGATTTGAACCTGGAAAAACCATGCGAAAATAGAAAAGTTTTTACAAATGATAAGAAGTCTGTCCTGATAGCTGAGGATGATGAAAATAACTATTTTCTTATGGTCAAATTCCTGTCATCACTGAATGTAAATATAATAAGAGCGATCAACGGGGAAAAAACTGTTGAAATATGCAGATCAGGTAAAGACATTGATCTTGTTCTGATGGATATCAAAATGCCTGTAATTGATGGATATACTGCATTAAAAAGAATAAGAAATATATTGCCTTCCCTTCCTGTAATTGCTACTACTGCATATGCTTTCGAATCAGACATGGAAAGAATATTAAACAGCGGGTTCGATGACTACCTTTCAAAACCCTTTAGTAAAAAAGCACTGTTAAATATTGTAAGGAAACATCTGAACAGGAAGATAAGAACTGAAGTGCCGGAGAAGCTGTAAAACCATGTCTTTGCTGACATATGAATAAAATAGTGAAAAAGAGGCTCCTTCTCTTATTATTTTTGTCAGCCGGACTGGCAGCAAAAGCCCAATTGGTAAAAAGGCCCGTTATTATCGAAACCAAGGTACATACCGGAATGATCCTTCCTTTTTACAAAGCTCTTAACTACCTGATCCAGGATGATATTTATGGCTTTGATCTCTCGTTGAGTTTCCCGGCATATGGAAACGACTACTGGGAAAAGCTGTACCACTATCCAAGACAGGGTGTCGGATATTCATACTGGAGTCTCGGCAATAATAAAGTACTTGGAAAGGCATATGCTTTATACAGTTATATTAATATTCCTGTTTTTAAGAAGCCGGAAAAGTTTTTCTTTAATTACCAGATATCTTTTGGCGGGGCTTACCTTTCCAAAAAATTCGATAAATATGATAACCCCTTAAACCGGGCCATAGGCTCACATTTAAATGTGTACATCAGGCTGGGATTGGATGGCAAAATAAAGTTGTCCCCCCGTTGTGAGCTGGTTGCAGAAGCCGGGGCAACACATTTCTCCAACGGTAAAACAAGATCACCTAATTATGGTGTTAATGCCGGTTCTTTTTCACTGGGTCTCAATTATATGTTTCAAAATGACGGGATTACTCTGCAGGATCCTGAAATTCCGGAAATCATAAAAAGGAATGTGCAATCCGTTGTATTTTCTGCTGGGTCGAAAGTATATGATAATTTGCTGGGTAAAAGATATCTTCTCTCTTCAGTTTCCTATAACCTGGAACGTTTCACGGATCATAAAAGAAAAATCGGGCTGGGAGCAGATTTTTTCTATGATGGCTCCATAAGCGAGGCCCTTGCCACTGAAGATGGTACGCCGGAGAGAGATTTTAGCAAACTCATCCGGTTTGGCCTGCATGCTTCATATGCCGTTCGTTATAAACAGTTGATGATGGGTATTCAGCTTGGACATTATATTTATTCAAAATATACTGTCCTCACACCTGTTTACAGCAGAATTTCAGTGCAATACCTGCTGACAGAAAATATTTTCGGAAATATTTCGATAAAATCGCACATGGGGAAAGCCGATTGCCTGGAATGGGGCATCGGGTATTGCTGGTGACATTTATAAAATCATGACCTGAGTGAAAAAAATTTTAATATATATTGTTTTCGCATCATTTCTTATTCTTTCGTGCCAGAGAATATTATTTGATAAAGAGGAACAGTCACGTGAACAAATACTTGAAAATTTTCATGCTGTCAGAATATCAGGCATTTACAATATTGTTCTTATCCAGGATTCCTTAAACAAACTGGTCATTTCCGGAAAAAACGATATAAATTCTATCAGTGCTGTTATTAAAGACGACACACTTATCATTGATGATCATAAGAAAATGCCATTCAATCCAAATAAAAACAGGCTTGCCCTCCATTTCACTAACCTGGAGTACCTTGTAACTTACGATCCGGTAAATGTATCAAATGCCGATACTATCAGAGCTGACCTGTTTCAGTATTATGCTCTTGGGGAAATTGCACAGGTAAAGCTGACAGTTGACTGTAATTCTTTTATATGTGTCAATTCTGCCAACACGCTCGGATACTTTAATTTTAGTGGGAAAGCCAGTTATTGTTCTTTTTTTAACCGCTATGGTTGCAGCATTTATGCCGGCTCTCTTTACGCAAAATATGCAGAAATTACTAATGAATCAGTCGGTGACGTCCGTATAAATGCCTCGGATCACATCAAAGCATTTATCCGGGGACCGGGAAATATATATTACTATGGAACTCCTGTTATTGAAATTGCCGAGAAAAGGGGTGATGGAAGGGTAATCCGGGTAAATTAAGTTTTAACCCATCAGTTCCTGAACTTTACCAGCCGGATTCATTACCTGAATCCAGTCTCTTATGACTTTTAATCTGCAAAATATTTTAGTTTGTCAAAAAGGGCCCCGGCTGGCATTTCAATCATAATATACGATTAATATTACCCCTATAATGCTGATTATATTTTCATTACAAATATCTGATAATTAATGAAAGGTATAGTTACTTTTTATTTTAGTGTAAAGTGAACTTTTTTGACGAATGACACAATTCTCTGTTTAAATGAATGTCATTTAATGACCAGCTGGCAGGATACGCAGACTTTGTAATATTATTTATTTGTAGTTCACTGTATCAAAACACTTTGCAAAACGTATAAAGGGTTACAAATGCTAATTAAATTTCATCCTTTAAATTGCTTTTTTATGAAAACAATAACATCACTAAATAAACCGGATAACATAAAAAACTAAATAATAAGATGTTACAAAAAAATAAAAATTTGAAATATTTAGAAAAATGAATAATAAAATTATATTTGTATTTATAAATCAAACAATTATCTAAAATAAATTATTATCTAAAACAAACTGTTATGAAAAAAATGATCAAATTCTTTGCTATCACAATCGTGATGTTCTCATTCGCAGCCGGTGCATTTGCTCAGGTAACTGCCACTGCCGACGCTACAGCAACAATCATGACGCCTATTACAATAACAAAAGACGTTGACTTGAATTTCGGTAACCTTGCTGTAAATACAACAGCCGGTACACTAATTCTTGCGACAGACAATAGTCGTTCAGTCACAGGTGGTGTTACATTGATGCCCGGAGGAACTATCACTGCTGCTTCATTTACTGTTACAGGAGTTCCCGCCGCAGTCTATTCAATCAGTCTTCCTGCCTCTATCGTTATTACCGACGGCACAAATAACATGACTGTCAACGCAATTATAAGTTCACCGACTCCTACAGGAACTCTTACAGGAGGAACATCAACACTTTTGGTAGGCGCTACCCTGAATGTACTTGCCAGTCAGCCTGCAGGTATTTATACGAATACTACCGATCTGGATGTTACTGTTAACTATAACTAATAATTATTACAAGTTTGATGTATAATATTAACGGTGATGAATAATCATTGTTAAGTCATCAATACGTGGATGAATTCCGGGTACTTTGACAGACGAGTACCCGGGTAAACAGTACTGGCAGCTATTATGAAAAAACAATCCTTATCATATTTTGGTCTTTTATTGCTACTGACGCTTGCCGGTAGCAGGTTGCAGGCGCAAAATCCTCTGCAGGCCAGTGTAACAGGTCATATTTATGCCGAAGTGATAGCTGCCTTTTCAGCTGTTGAAACTTCCCAGATGAATTTCGGGCGCTTTTCTCCGGGACCTTATGGCGGACAGATAATACTTACTCCCCAGAGCACCATCTCTGTCCTGGGAAGTGTTGTCAAAGGCAGCGGGCTCCATAACGCTGCAAGTTTCTTCGTTAGCGGTGACAGCTACACTACTTTTTCAATTAACCTGCCAAAATCACCAGCCACCCTTACCAATACGACAAATGCAAAAACCATGGTTGTAAAGAATTGGGTTTCTGTACCTTCACCGGGACCGGGAGGAGGTACATTACAGGACGGCGTCCAGACTGTTTACGTGGGGGCAACACTCGAAGTTGGAACGATGAATGACAACCCTGTGGGGATTTATACAGGTTCATACACAATAACTTTTGATTTTAATTAGCTGTTAAACAAGATAAATATACAACCATGGCATACGGCAGATCATTAATAATCCTGAAATTGCACACAATTCTTAATTTAAAGGTTCATGCTTACATTATTTGTTTTCTGGTTTCGTTTACTTTTATACATCCGTCCAATACTTCAGCACAGGGAAACCTGTTGATAACACCCAGAAGGGTAGTGTTTGAAGGAACAAAAAGGTCCATTGACCTTAACCTTGCAAATATTGGTCAGGATACTGCCACATATGCAATATCACTTATCCAGATAAGAATGATGGAGGATGGAAGTTTTGAGACGATCACCTCACCAGATCCGGGTCAGAATTTTGCCGATAAGAATATCCGTTATTTTCCCCGTACAGTAAAACTGCCCCCAAATGAGGCTCAGGTCGTTAAGGTTCAGCTTCTCAGAACAAATCAGCTTGCCCCGGGAGAATACCGCTCTCATTTCTATTTCAGAGCTGTTCCCAAAATAAGACCGTTGGGAGAAGGAGAGACAAAAAAAGACTCTTCAACGATTTCTGTGCGTCTTACACCAATTTTTGGCATCACCATACCTGTCATAATAAGAATAGGTGAATCAAACACGAAAGTCACTCTTTCGGATCTGACACTTGATTTTACCCAGGATTCCACCCCTGTTCTAAAGTTGAAATTCAACCGGACGGGTAATTTTTCAGTTTATGGCGACCTTGCTGTTGACCATGTGTCTCCCCAGGGAACGGTTACCCATGTTGGTGCTGCAAATGGCATAGCTGTATATACTCCTAATACAACAAGAAATTTTAAGTTTAATCTGAATAAAGTCCCGGGGGTTAATTTCAGAACAGGAAAATTGCTTGTTAAATTTTCAGCCCCCTCTGATGTAAAACCTGAAAAACTGGCCGAGGCGGAATTATTGCTTAAATGAATCTCTCCCCTTTCAAAGGGGTAAAGATTGCCAAAAACCTGACATTGGTAGAAACAATAAAAAGATGAAAAAGAATACAAGTTCAAATAAACTTTTATATATACTTCTGACGGCAATGTCAGCTGTCATCTTCATTCCATCAAATGCTCAGGTAAAAGTCACTGATGGCGCAGATCTTACTATGGATGCCAATTCTATTCTTGAACTGGAAAGTTCCGATAAAGGATTGCTTATACCAAGACTAGCCATAAATGACCTTAACCTTCCGGCACCGTTAACAGCTCCAGTGCCCACCGGTATGCTTGTTTACAGTACAGGTGGTACGGTTGCCGACGGCTTTTATTATTGGAAAGGTACTGCATGGACTATCCTTACTACAGGAATCGGAGGGCAATGGATAACAAATGGCACCAATATCTATTACAATACAGGGAATGTTGGCATCGGCGTTACAGTGCCCACGGAACCGCTGGAAGTAAATGGGAACGTAAAGATAGGAAGCACAACTACGGGAACTATTAGAGCGACTAATGAATTGGTGCTGCGTCAGGATGGAGATGTTTATGGGCCTTCAATTCTACGGTTAAGAAACAGAACCGGCGAAAACGGAGCCATATTTGAAACTACTGACGGATCTATTACCCTTATTGACTTTATATTCAAGAATGCACTCCATCAACGGAATATAAGGTTTGAATCCAGAGCAACTTATGCAAAAACCGGGGCTCCTTCGTTCCATCTTGGCGGGGCAAGTCCTGATAACCCTACTCTTTCACTTGGGGATAATTATGCAGCCTTCAATAAAAATGTAAGGATAGGAGATTATACTACTCCACTGACAGCACTTGATGTAAATGGGCAGATAACTCTGCGCACCGGCGCAATTAACGGGGCAGTTCTTGTATCAAATGCATCAGGTACAGGTACCTGGACCTCATTACTTCCTGTTGCCAGTGGAGGTACCGGGCTTGCCTCAGGCATCTCGGGAGGAATTCCTGCTTATACTGGTACTGCTACCATAACATCGTCAGGGTTGCTAACACAGAATGCACTGGTTACAGGTGGCGGAGCAGGTGCTGCACCTTCGACAATACCAACCGGAATTGATGGTCAGATATTAACCTCCAATGGTAGTTCCGCACCTTCATGGCAGGAAACTGAAAAACTGGTTTATCTGAATACTTCAAGAACGGTAACAGGAACAACTTTGACTGATGCCACAGGACTTTCTTTTACAGCAAATGCTAATAAAGATTATTATGTGGAGTTTAATATTATTTATACTACTTCTTCTACAACCAGGGGAATTTCTTTATCAGTCAGTGGCCCTCCAGCGCCTACGGGTCTGGCTTTTGAGAATATTGGCTTTAGTAACGGTACAACAATTGTAGGAAGAACTTATAATTCTTACGATGCAACCGGCAACTTTGGGAATGCACTCGCCGGTAACAATTATGCAACTGTATCAGGGATATTCAGAAATGGGAATAATTCCGGAACATTTATTTTAAGATTCGCGGCTGAAAATGCTGCCTCAACTGCAACCATCGAAGTTAGCAGTATATTAAAATACAGACTGTTGAACTAATTTTTTTTTAGCTCTCCCGAATATTTTGTATAACTATGTGTTAATGAAATTACTAATTTTGGTTATATCAATAATAATTTTTTCACCCTATGCATTGGGGCAGGGCTTGAATATTAAGGCAGGTGGTGCTCTTGTAAACAATGGTAATATTGTTATTAAGGGTAACTGGATAAATGATGGAATTTTTTCGGATACAAGTGCTACTATTACTTTTTCGGGAACAACACAGACTATCGGAGGGACTGTGCCTGCATCATTTAACAACCTTTCGATATCCTCAGGAAGTATAACTTCAATTATTTCAGCTGGCCAGACTCTTGACCGGATCTTACTCTGTAATGGAACTTTACACGCGGATGGGAACTTAACTTTAAAGTCTACAGACAAGCATACAGCCCTGATCGACGGAGCAGGTACCGGCCAGGTTCTTGGTAGTGTGACTATGCAGCGCTATCTGTCGTCCGGATTCGGGTATAAATATTTCAGCTCCCCATTTCAGGCTTCAACCGTAAGTGAATTTGGGGATGATATGGATCTTGCGGCATCATTCCCCACCTTTTATGAATACGACGAAAGCCGGACCTCGGCAGGCTGGGTATCTTATACAAATGCTGCCGGCGTTTTAAATCCGCTCCATGGATACGCGGTCAATTTTGGATCTTCAGTGGCTGCCAAAACGGTCGATGTTAAAGGGGTTGTAAACAACGGTCCTCTTTCCAGAACTCTGAATAACAATAACAATCCCTATACATTGGGCTTTAATCTTGCAGGCAACCCCTACCCTTCCCCTGTTGACTGGGATGCCGCAACAGGCTGGACAAAAACAAACATTGATAATGCTTTGTATTACTTTAAAGCCAGCGGTGATGAGTATTCAGGCACATACGGAACCTATGTTAATGGCATCTCAAGCGATGGTAAGGCGACAAATATTATACCTTCGATGCAGGGCTTCTTTGTTCATGTGTCAAATGGAGCCTTTCCGGTTACAGGAACTCTTGCAATGGATAACAGGGTAAGGATAACCGATAATACACATTCTTTTCTAAAATCGGACGGGGAAAGTAGAATTCCCCTTCTCAGGCTCATAGCAGGCTTTTCAGGTGACACGGCCTCATATGATCCTCTGGCAATATATTTTGATGAAAAAGCAACTGCTGAATTTGAAAGCCGGCTGGATGCTCACAAACTTATGAATACAAATCCGCTTACACCCAATCTTTATTCCATCATTCCTGCCGGTGACAATCTCTCAATTAATGCCTTGCCTTCGCTCCGGGAAAACCTGCTTATTGTTCCGATTGGCATTAAGATTGCAAAGAACGGAACCATACAGTTCAGGATTGCAGAAGCAAGCAATTTGCCAACAGGGACACAGATTTACCTTCATGACGAAGTGACAGGAAAAGATCAGGATCTTAATTTACAAAAGGAATACAATATTTACCTGGCCGCCGGAGAATATAATAACAGGTTTTCAATCAGATTCGTAAAAGGCACCACTGATATTCCTGAAAATAAACCGGGCCGGGAGCTGCTGAATATGTACAATTCAAAGGGGAGTCTGATCGCTGATATCAAAGAGATTTCCGGGAATAAAGGAACTCTGATCATAAATAATATTTCCGGAAAGATAGTTCTCAGGAAAGAGATTTATGAGGCTGGTTATCATGAATTTAATCCACAATTAATAAACGGGATTTATATTGTTACCTTTGTAACAGGAAATATAAGGGACACAAAAAAGATACTCATCCTCAATTAATGAAACCATTAAAAGCCATATGTCCTTACAGAAGATGTTTCATCCTGACTGTTACGGTGAGCTTCTTAATGATCATGACATCGCTGACGGTGTCTGGGCAGGAGCCCCCTCCACGCCCGATTTCAGTAACCGTTAATCTTTCGCAGAACCTGAGTTTTGGAGCCTTTTATCAGGGTAACGCCGGAGGTACCGTTATCATCTATCCTGACGGATCACGCTCTGCAACAGGTGATGTTGTGTTGCTAGGAATGGGCTATTCCTTTTCGACCGGGTTATACGATGTGGTTGCAAATCCAGGCACACTTGTTTCAATCCTTGATTCTCCGGATGCAACACTCACAGGTGATGGTGGAGGAACACTTACACTCAGAATAAGAAAAGAAGATTCTTCTCCTTCTATACCAATCATTATCAATACCGTACCTCCTTCCGCAACTCAGGTAAGTATTGGAGGAACCCTGATCGTGGGCAACCCGCTCGCCAATCCAGCTGGAAATTATAGCGGCACATTCGACGTTACTTTTGTACAGGAATAAAACACCGGAAAAAATACCCGTAAAATAATCTGATGATAAAGACTAATGCATACACCTCCCTTAGAAAATCAAGGCGTATGCATTTCAGTTCATCCAGGTATTTCATCTTTTTCGCTTCTTTCTTTATTATGCTGGCTGGGACAAACCTCTTCGGTCAGGAGGAACCGGGATATGACGAAATATCCGTTTTTCTTGATGTACCCCGATTAGGTGGTGCGGAAATTGACGCAGTAATTAAGGGAGAAGTGGTCTATCTGCCTGTTACCGACCTTTTTGATTTCTTGAAAATAAGGAATGTCCCTTCTGCGGGATTAGAAAACATCACCGGCTTTTTCATTACCCAGGATGCTACCTTTCGTATTGACAGACTTACAAACAGCATCAGTTTTGGTGATAAAAATTTTGACCTTGAACCAGGCGCTCTTATACGTACAGAATCGAATCTCTACCTCAGAGGAGATTACTATGGTAAGATCTTTGGCCTTGATTGTATATTCAGCTTCAGAAACCTGTCGGTAACTTTAAAAACCAGGCTGGAACTTCCGGTTATCAGGGAAATGCGTCAGGAGGAGATGCGACAGAATCTGACCCGGCTTAAGGGGGAAGTAAAGGCTGATACAACCATTGGCAGAAAGTATCCCCTGTTTCATTTTGGTATGGCCGATTGGTCAGTTATAGCCACCGAGCAGATTAATGGACCGGCAGATGCAAGATTTAACCTGGCGCTCGGATCAATTATCGCCGGTGGAGAAACCACTGTCTTGCTTAATTACGATAGCAGAAATCCTTTTACTGAAAAGCAACAACATTATCTCTGGCGGTATGTTAACAATGATAACAGCGCCCTTCGCCAGGTAATGGCAGGTAAAATCGCCACCCGTGCAACGTCATCAATATATCAGCCTGTTGTTGGCATGCAGATAACCAATACTCCGACAACATACAGACGATCGTTCGGATCATATACCCTGAGTGATAAAACTGAACCGGGTTGGATTGTAGAACTCTATGTCAATAATGTCCTGGTTAATTACATAAAAGCCGATCCGTCTGGCTTTTTTACTTTTGAGGTACCTCTTGTATATGGAAATTCGCTTGTTATGTTAAAATTCTATGGACCATGGGGCGAGGAACGAACCCGTGAACAGAATATCACCATCCCTTTCAATTTCCTTCCGGAGAACACGTTTGAATATAACGTTAGTGCAGGAATAGTGGAGGATACCCTACTCAGCAGGTTTTCAAGAGCCAGCTTCAATTATGGATTGACCCGGGGAGTAACATTAGGCGCCGGATATGAGTATCTTACATCGGTTTCTTCCGGAGCTTTTATGCCCTATGCAAATGCCTCAATCAGACTGGCCTCTAACCTGCTTTTGTCCGGAGAATACACATATTCAGTAAGAGCTAAAGGTACCCTTACTTACAGGCTCCCCTCAAATCTTCAGATTGATCTTGCATATACAAAATATGATAAAAATCAGAAGGCTATAAACTATAATTATCTCGAGGAACGCAAAGTTGCGGTTTCAATGCCCATTCATATAAAAAAATTCTCAGTATATAACAGGCTATCTGTAAATCAGTTAGTTTTACCAACCACCAATTATACCACAGGCGAATGGCTAATTACAGGTTCACTTCTTGGAGTAAGCACGAACCTTACTACTTATGCACTTTATATCGGTAACAGCCCTCCTTATGCCTACAGCAACCTCTCACTCTCGTTCCGCTTTCCGACAGGTTTTACGATTATACCGCAGGCACAATACGGTTATACCGATAAAAAGCTGCTCTCAACAAAATTAGGATTGGAGAAACGGGTCCTTCAACATGGTTTTCTCAACCTGTCTTACGAACAGAACTTCAGGAGCAACCTGCGTATGGGTGAGGTAGGATTCCGTTACGATTTTAAATTTGCACAAACCGGTTATTCTACAAGGCAGTCTAATAAATCAACTACTTTTATTCAATATGCAAGAGGCAGCCTTATAAATGACCGGCAGACTAGGTACCTGGGAACGGATAACCGTTCAAATGTAGGCAGGGGTGGCATCTCCATCATACCTTACCTCGACATTAACAATAACGGAAAACACGATCCCGGAGAACCTAAAGCTTATGGACTTAACCTGCGGGCCAGCGGAGGGCGAATTGAAAGAAGCGAACGGGATACCACAATACGAATACTTGGGCTCGAACCATATACCGATTGCTTTATCGAGCTTGACCCTAACAGTTTTGAAAGTATTGCCTGGAGACTGAAAAACAGGACCATGAAAGTTGCTGTTGATCCGAATATGTTAAAGCTGATCGAGATCCCTGTCATCATTGCAGGAGAGGCTTCGGGAACTGTAACGATTGAGAAAAACGGAGCAACTACAGGAATTGGCCGTATGATAGTCAATTTCTATAATAAAAATCAAAAACTGGCAGGAAGAACCCTCACTGAAGAGGATGGATATTTCAGTTTTCTGGGCCTGCCCCCTGGCAAATACAATGCCAGGATAGATTCGGGCCAGTTGCGAAAGCTGGAGATGACCTCCTTCCCCGATTCGGTCAATTTTAATATAACTGCCAACATTGAAGGTGATTATGTGGACGGCCTGGATTTAACAATTAAAATGAAACATCCTGATACAACAACCTATAAAACTACTGTTACAGCCGGAATCTCCCGTGTAAAGAGAGACACTTCTTACATGATAGTTCATGAAATTACACAGGAGCTTCTTACTACAGGTGAAGACAGTTATGCAATCCAGATTGGTGCATTTAAACTCAAGGCCTATGCTGAAGGTTATCGCCTTAAAATTGAGGAGCTTACCGGCAGGAAATCTGAAATCATCTTTGAGGACGGTTTTTACAAAGTACGCATAACCGGGCTTAAGGACCGCCAGGAAGTTGAAAATGGTATTGCTAAACTGGAAACGTTCGGCATCAAGGAGCTATGGGTAATAAAACTTACATCAAAGCAACAGAAATGGGTATCTGCAGAAAAGCAGGATACTCTTATAAGTATAACAGACACTACATTTGAGCAGCCACCGACAGTAATTTTTACTGCACCGACCTTGCAGTTAGGCGCTTTCCGTCAGAAAGCCAATGCGCAGGATCGTCTTAAACAGCTTTATTCAAAGTTTGGTAAAAGGCTGATAATAGTTTTTGAGGGTGGATTTTATAAACTTCGCTTATCAGGAGATCCTATTATGAAACAGACCGTGGTGGAGGAGCTGAAGAAACTTGAGTCTGAAGCAGTAGAACTAGGATTAAAGGATATCTGGATATTACCAGTCAAAAAACAGCCGGTTAAACCACCGGCTGTCAGACCGCTTGTCACGCCAGTCAAACCTGTCGAATGGAAAAAAGAAATCCCTGTAATTTTTAAAGCTGACTCAACACATAAGCTTCTCGATAATAAACTTGTGGTGCCGTCAGTTCCACGTGAACCTCTTGTCTCCCTTCAGGTAGGAGTATTTTACAAACGGTCGGAAGCTTTCCGGGCACGGAGAAGAATAATTAATAAACTCAACCTGCCTGTGGAAATCATTCATCAGTGGGATCTTTACAAAGTAATCGTCACCGGATTCTATACCCGGGAAGAGACGTATAAATATTATCCACAGCTTGCCGGAATTGGTTATCCGAATATTATGCTGATCGAGAAAGAATAAGATTTCCCTCCCCTCTCTTGCTTAACTGATTGATACCAGACTTTTTTTCCGGTCATTCACTAACACATTTTCATCTGCCGTGAAATGAATGTTTCTTATCATTATTAAACAATTTGAACATATCGTTGTTAATAAAGTAATTTATTGATCCTTTAAAAATCAGGTAAATAAAAGTAACCTATGCCGCATGAAAACCGGATAACAAAACACATGTTGGTGCAAACCCTCACCAGCCTGATTATTTTTATTCACCTTTTTCAATATTTTATTATGAATATTAAATTTAGAAAAACTTCATTGATAATTCTGTTGATATTTTCATTTTCATTCAGGGCATTTGCACCCGGCAATGGATTATTAGTGGTTATCAATCGGGGTCCAATAGAACCGTTCAAACACCTTGTAAATGCAATAGGACTTGTTGAAAGCTTTGGTGATACCCTGGCTTATAATCCCAAGGAAAAGGCCGTAGGATTCTTTCAGATTCGTCCTGTACGCCTGGAAGACTACAATAAAAGAACCGGAAACAACTTCTCTCTGAAAGATATGTTCAATTATGAAATATCGGAAAAGATATTTTTATACTATGCGTCACAAATCGGACCTGCCAATTTTGAAAAGATTGCCCGTAACTGGAATGGCTCCGGCCCCAGAACTATCTATTACTGGAAGCGGGTAAAGAAGCTTTTATAGCAGGTTACCGGTTAATGCAGGCAAATAAGTTTCCTATAATAATGCTTTAACTTTCTTCCAGTACTGAAGTGTCATATTTCCCGATCCGTTCCAGTTTCTGGCAATTAATTCATAATGCGGATATCCTGTTCGTCTGGCATAATACAGGAATATCTCTTTTGAAACTTCCAGGTTATAACACTCTTCCAGAGTGCGGTTATTTCCTGTTCTAAGATTGTAATCCCGGAGTCTGACCGGCCTTATCTGAAAGGGTCCGGCAGCTTTTTCTTTCAGGTTAAAGGCCATGAAATTACCTCCACATTCCACCTGAATCACAGCGTTGATAAGTCTTTCATAAGCATCAACAGGCACTGGCCTGTAAATAAAAATCGCATCCTGGTCCGGTGCTGTCACTTTGATGGAAATAAATATAAAGAAAATAAAAAGTAAACTTTTCATGTCTTACTATTTATTTTCTCTGTTTTTTATGGCTTTTCTGATAAAATTTTGCATTTCCTGATTTAACTGAACCTCCCTGACTGTCATTAATCTATACAAAAAATCCGGTTTTAACAACTAATTCTTGAATGATAATTCCTTTAATACTGCAAAGTTGATAACCATTATCATCCAATAATTACATAACTTTTTAAAAGTGTTATATAATTCACACAAATAATATGAGGATGCAATGTTTTTAATATGAGTATAGGGAATTGTTATCCCTGGTTGGGCCGGGGATTATTCTTATATGTTTCTTTCAAAGCCGGTTGTGACTTTTATTATAAGTGTAAAAGGTCGTTTTATTCATATTAACAATTCTTTATAATTGCAGGAGATTCCTCATTCATCCACCTTAAGCTGGTAACTCATTATAACCTGTGATTCGCCAGTGCTGGATTTTGTCGGAATTCCAAAGCGCAGAGAGCCACATAGTAATACTAATAAAAATGCAAATAAATAATTTTTCTCTGTGCAGCTCTCCCGATAGATCGGGACAAGTTGTGCCGCCTCTGTGCAACTCTGTGTAAGTTCTTCTTCTTTCTGATGCAAGAGCCGATATAAAATAAAAATCTTACCTTTATGATATGGTAAACAATGCCATATATACTTCAGGACAAGGCATCCTCGAAACCAGTCTGTACAAATGGCAAATTTATTTTAAATGGCCAAACTTAAGCCAAAAATAGAGCCCCCGGAAGAGGTTGATAACATCTATTACGCAATATTTAATAACTGCATAGATGCTGTTTTTATAACAGCACCTGACGGGAGGATTTTTTCTGCAAACCCTGCTGCATGCAGGATGTTTGAACGGACTGAGGAAGAGATCTGTGCCCTTGGCAGGAGTGGTATTATTGACACTTCTGATCCAAGACTTGGAAAAGCAATTGCGGAACGGAATCAAAACCGATATTTCTCCGGGGAATTGAGTGGATTAAGAAGGGATGGGTCAATGTTCCCTATATTTGTTACCTCATCTATATTCACTGATAGTCAAGGAGAACCACGATCCGGCATGATTATCAGAGATATTACCAAATACAAAATTGCAAACAAGAAACTGGTCAAAAGTGAATTTCAACTGAAAGAGGCTCAGAAAACCGCGCATATCGGGAGCTGGGATTATGATGTAGTTTCAGACAAAGTTACCTGGTCCCGTGAGATGTTTAAAATATTTGAAAGAGATCCTGCCGGAGGAGAACCTTCATGGATCGGGCACAGGTCCCACATTTATGAAAAAGACTGGGTAAGAACTGATAATGCTGTTCAAAAAGCCATTAATGAAGGTATCCCATATAAATTTGAATTCAGGATCATTAAACCTGATAAAAGTCTTAAATGGGCTTATACTATAGGGAAAGTCGACAAAGATTCCAGTGGAAAGGTTCTCAGGCTGTTTGGTACAGTTCAGGACATCAGCGAGCGGAAAAGGACCGAAGAAACCCTGCAAAAGTCTGAACTGTTTTTGCAGACAATCCTTAGCAATGCACCAATTACAATTTTTGCTACTGATAATAAAGGTATATTCACTTATTCTGATGGGAAGGAGTTGAAAAACGTGGGATTGAAGCCCGGTGAAAATGTCGGAATATCAGCTTTGGATCTTTATGGATCACTACCTTTTATAGAGTCCCCGAATAAAAAGATCAGAGGGAAGGAGGTTTTAACACGTGCACTGGCTGGGGAAAAGATGATTGTAAATAATGAATTGAACGGTGTCTGGTTTGAAAACCAGATCGGCCCCATCTTAAATGAGGATGGTGAGGTAATGGGGATAGTCGGTGTCGCTACTAACATTACAGAACGAAAGAGGACGGAAGAGAAACTTAAGCAATCGACAGAAGAGTACAGGACCCTTGTACAGCATATTGAAGAGGAAATGGAAAATGAAAGGACAAAGATCGCACGTGATCTTCATGACGATCTCGGACAAAAACTCTCCATCCTGAATATGGATATTTCATGGATTAAATCAAGAATAGGAGTACAGTCCCCTAGTGTGGAGAACAAACTTAATGAAATGTTACAACTTCTGACTGAGACTATGGGAAGTATTAAGAAGATTTCATTCGGACTGCGACCAAGTATATTGGATGACCTCGGTATTCAAGAAGCCATTAAATGGCAGCTTCGCGATTTCAGAAAAACAACGGGAATAACCAGTTTATTAAGTGTCTTACCAAAGGATCTGGTTATTGATAAATCCCTTTCAATTGTTTTCTTCAGGATCATTCAGGAATCACTTACCAACATTGCAAGACACTCCGGTGCAAAAAATGTATCGGTAATACTGAAATCAGATGAGGAGCTCCTGAAACTTATGATCCAAGATAATGGGAAGGGAATCGAACCCGGACAAATAGATGATCCGAAATCATTCGGTCTTATTGGAATTAGGGAAAGAGCAAGAAGTTTTGGCGGGGATGTCAGTATCTCAGGAAAGAAAGGGAAAGGGACTTTGGTTACGGTTGTTATTCCGGTGGGGAATGGGAAGTAGACAATCGATTGTAAACCCCCTTCCCGGCCTTCCCCCACGGGGGAAGGAGTAGAAATAAGTCTCCCGGGTGAAGGAAATTAGAATGTGGTAAAAAGCAATTCTGCTGTAGCATAATGGATTAGCTTTTCCCCCTTGGGGGAAACGGGAAAGGGGGTAAAATGAAATGAAAGTGATGTGAAAATGAGTAATTTATGATATATTCAAGAAGAGTATCTGAAGGAAAACAGAATCTTGGAGCAAGCTCCAACATAAAAGCGAGAGCCCGGGAATTAAGAAAATGCATGACAAATACTGAAAGAATGCTCTGGGACAAACTAAGAAGGAAACAACAAAAAAATATGTACTTCAGAAGACAGCATCCATATGGAATTTATATTCTTGATTTTTATTGTTTTGAAGCAAATCTAGCTATAGAAGTTGACGGAAAGATTCATTTGAGTAAAAAAGAATATGATGATGAACGAACAAGATTTTTGGAATCTTCGGGATTAAGAGTTCTCAGGTTTGAAAATAGCGATATTGAAAGTCGGATTGATTGGGTAATAAAAGTGATTAATCAGTATTTAATGAATTGTAAACCCACTTCCCGGCCTTCCCCCACGGGGGAAGGAGTAGAAATAAGTCTCCCGGGTGAAGGAAATTAGAATGTGGTAAAAAGCAATTCTGCTGTAGCATAATGGATTAGCTTTTCCCCCTTGGGGGAAACGGGAAAGGGGGTAAAATGAAATGAAAGTGATGTGAAAATGAGTAATTTATGATATATTCAAGAAGAGTATCTGAAGGAAAACAGAATCTTGGAGCAAGCTCCAACATAAAAGCGAGAGCCCGGGAATTAAGAAAATGCATGACAAATACTGAAAGAATGCTCTGGGACAAACTAAGAAGGAAACAACAAAAAGATATGTACTTCAGAAGACAGCATCCATATGGAATTTATATTCTTGATTTTTATTGTTTTGAAGCAAATCTAGCTATAGAAGTTGACGGAAAGATTCATTTGAGTAAAAAAGAATATGATGATGAACGAACAAGATTTTTGGAATCTTCGGGATTAAGAGTTCTCAGGTTTGAAAATAGCGATATTGAAAGTCGGATTGATTGGGTAATAAAAGTGATTAATCAGTATTTAATGAATTGTAAACCCCCTTCCCGGCCTTCCCTCACGGGGGAAGGAGTAGAAATAAGTCTCCCGGGTGAAGGAAATTAGAATGTGGTAAAAAGCAATTCTGCTGTAGCATAATGGATTAGCTTTTCCCCCTTGGGGGAAACGGGAAAGGGGGTAAAATGAAATGAAAGTGATGTGAAAATGAGTAATTTATGATATATTCAAGAAGAGTATCTGAAGGAAAACAGAATCTTGGAGCAAGCTCCAACATAAAAGCGAGAGCCCGGGAATTAAGAAAATGCATGACAAATACTGAAAGAATGCTCTGGGACAAACTAAGAAGGAAAAAACAAAAAAATATGTACTTCAGAAGACAGCATCCATATGGAATTTATATTCTTGATTTTTATTGTTTTGAAGCAAATCTAGCTATAGAAGTTGACGGAAAGATTCATTTGAGTAAAAAAGAATATGATGATGAACGAACAAGATTTTTGGAATCTTCGGGATTAAGAGTTCTCAGGTTTGAAAATAGCGATATTGAAAGTCGGATTGATTGGGTAATAAAAGTGATTAATCAGTATTTAATGAATTGTAAACCCCCTTCCCGGCCTTCCCCCACGGGGGAAGGAGTAGAAATAAGTCTCCCGGGTGAAGGAAATTAGAATGTGGTAAAAAGCAATTCTGCTGTAGCATAATGGATTAGCTTTTCCCCCTTGGGGGAAACGGGAAAGGGGGTAAAATGAATATTGAAGTGCATCTGACAACCGAATGACACGAAGTGAATGACGCCCGCAGGGCAACTGACAACCGAATGACAAAACTAATTATCATTGACAATGATAAACGTACTGATAACCGACGACCACCCCATAGTCCGGCGCGGATTGAAGCAGCTTCTTGAAGACGATAAAGACCAAAGATTCGGCATCCTCGAAGAGGCGGGAAGTGGGAAAGAAATGTTTGAAAAACTGGCATCCCTGGATTTTGATGTTGTTCTGCTGGATATTTCCCTCCCGGGAAGAAACGGACTTGAACTGCTGGCCGATATTAAAAAGATTAAACCAAAGTTGCCGGTGATTATGTTAAGTGTTTATTCTGAAGAACAATATGCAATACGTGCTATTAAACTTGGTGCATCGGGGTATCTCAATAAAGCCAGTGCTCCTGATGAACTTATCACTGCAATATTTAAAGTCTCGCAGGGAAGTAGATATTTATCCTCTTCCCTTGCAAAAATGATAACAGACAATGTTTTAGATGAAAAAGAAGATCATCTTCATAATAAATTGTCAGTCCGTGAACTGGAGGTTATTTCACTCATGGCATCAGGTATGACAATAAACAACATAGCCAAAGAATTGTCTTTAAGTCCCAAGACCATAAGTACATACAGAACAAGAATTTTGTCAAAACTTGACCTGAAAACGACCTCTGATATAATAAAATTCGCAATCAATGAAGGATTTGCAAATGAGATTTTATGACCTGAGAGGAGAATAATTACCTATTCTTTCGTTATTCGATGGTCATTCGATGGTCATTCGATTGTATGACACGAAGTGAATGACGCCCGAAGGGCAAATGACAACCTAATGACACAAAGTAAATGACGCCCGAAGGGCAAATGATTCCCGTAAGCATATCCCCTACAAGATTTTAAGAATTCTGACTACATGAACTACAATTATTTGTCGGTAGCTTGCATGGTGGTATTGATGTTAAATCTCACACGACATGGAGATTAGTACTTTTAAAAAATTATGGAAGATATAACAGCAGTTGAAATTCTTATTGCAGAGGAGAATCCTGGTGATGCTGAACTTATTACTAGAGCATTGCGAAAAAATAACCTGGCTAACAATATATATATTGCGGCAGACGGAGCAGATGCTCTCGATTTTTTCTTTTGCAGAGGAAAATTTGAAGGAAGGAGCTTTGATAATACTCCAAAAGTAGTTCTTCTCGCCCTTAAGCTGTCCAAAATAAGTGGCCTGGAAATAATCCGTCTTGTAAAGCATGACAAACGTACCCGTCATATACCTGTTATAGTAGTAACTTCTTCTCGTGAGGAAACGGACAGGAAGATGGCTTATGAACTTGGGGCAAACAGCTACGTGTTAAAACCTGTCGCTTATGATCAGTTTATGAACGCTATGAGCAGTATAGGTTTATACTGGACTCTGGTGAATGAATAGTAAGATAAAAGAAACAGATTGTTAATGTGCTTTTTTGTTAGGATTGTGAACAAAATCTATAAGGGTTGGGCGAGGACATAAATTCGGCTTTATTCGATGCAGTTTTACCCGGCATCATAATACCCGATATCCGTATCCGGAAGGAAAAAGGTATTAAGGTTTCTGAAAAAATTAAATAATCTTGTTTAAATAAATAAATCAGAACAGCATGGCAAATAAATTTATCTTAAAACTTTATGTTGTAAGTTCCAGTTCTTCCAGCGAAATGGCAATCAGAAATCTTAAAGAAATTATTGCTCAGGAATCAGGGATTATCTTTCAACTTGAGGTGATAGATGTCAGAGAAAACCCTCAGCTAGCCGAGGACGACAAAATCCTGGCTGTTCCTACCTTAATCAGAAAGTTACCTCAGCCGATCAGGAAAATTATTGGAGATCTGTCCGACAAAGAAAATGTACTTCTCGGGTTGAATCTTACACAACAAAAAAACTAATTTGAACCTTAAAGGAGCTTAATATGGCAAAAAATACAACCGGCACTCCGGCTAACATAAATTTAGCAGATCCGTATCTGATACTGACAGGTGGTGTTGAGAAAATTCGCACAGGCATACGTGGGTTTGATGAAGTTCTGGAAGGCGGGGTTCCAAAGGGCAGGGCCTTATTGATAACAGGTTCAACAGGAACCGGAAAGACTGTATTTACCAATGCGTTTCTATTTAGGGGAATTACCGAACTCAATGAAAACGGCGTTTATGTCACCTTTGAAGAGCACCCTGAGGATATCATTAAGAACGTGCGGAATTTCGGATGGGATTTCGATAAGCTGATCAGGCAAAAAAAGTTAGTCTTTGTGGATGCCTCTCCTGATAAATCATCAACCAAAGAGTCGGGTGAATATGACCTCTCTGCTTTAATGGAAAGGATAAAATACGCTATCGGCAAGGTTAATGCAAAACGTATAGCCATTGATGCATTAAGTATGCTTTTCTCTAAATTTTCCAATAAGGAAGCTATCCGCGAAGTGATCTACAGCATATGTGATGAATTAAAATTACTTGATGTGACGAGTATCATCACAGCGGAAAAAACAGGCGATAATGTAAATGCCCTTTCCCGGTACGGGGTCGAGGAGTATGTTGTGGATGGGGTTGTTGAGCTGGCATTGGAACCAGGCCAGCAGCAATTCCTGCGTAAAATGTTCATCAAAAAAATAAGGGGGGTTGGTTATCGCAGTGGTGTGGCAGAGTTTGAGATTACCAACAAGGGTCTCGAGATTTTTCCGAAAATAGAAGTTGACCGCAGGGTTTCCAGGACCGATTTCAAAAACAGGGAGAAATTAGGAATAAAAGGTGTGGATGAAGCTATGGGAGGTGGTATTCCTCAGGGTCATATGGTTTTAATTTCAGGAAACACGGGAACTGGCAAAACTCTGTTCGCCATGCATTTTATAGTTCAGGGTATAAAGGATGGGAAAACCGCGGTCTATGTTGCCCTGGATGAGCCTGTAGATCAGGTTAAAAAGACTGCCAGGGAATTCGGTTTTGACTTTGATGAATATGAGAAGGAAGGAAAGTTATTTTTTGTCTGCCCCAGCCTGATCGATATTTCCAACGATAAGCTGCTCTATGAGATATTGAACGCTGTGAATAAAATAGGGGCGAAAAGGGTAGTGCTGGATTCAGTCTCCAGCCTGAAGTCAGCCACTATGGATGAAGAATCTGTACGCCAGTTCCTGATTCAGGCATCCGGGTTCTTTAAGAATAAAGGTATTGCCTGTGTAATGAATTATCTTTCGGGAGCTAATTTCGGAGCAGCCAAAGGGCAGCTTCTGGCTGCGCTTGACACAAATTTAATGCGACTGAGCCCCATCGTTGACGGGATAATAGTTCTGCTTTATGTGGAACGTGGACAAAGAGTTAAAAGAATATTGAATATTCTGAAAATGAGAGGTTCCTGGCACTCTAACAATATATTCCAGTATGAAGTTAATCAGGATGGGATCCTGTTCGGTGAGAGATACGAAGAATAGGAAAATTTGGGATGATGGCAAAAATGATGAAGAATGATTTAACGAGGGAGCAACTTATTACGCAGGTAAGCGGACTGAGGGATAAAATTGCCATTCTTCAGAAAACAGTGGCGAGTCAAAGGCAGGCAGAAGATGCTCTTATCACATCTGAAAAGAATTTGTCTGCTATTTTAGAAAAGAATGCTGATAGTATTGTAATTGTGAACAAAAACGGCAAGGTTCTCTACGTGAATCCGGCTGCGGAGCTGCTTTTCGACAGGAAAAAAGAGGAATTTCTTGGCTACCCGTTCGGCTTTCCGGTTTCGGAAGATAAAATAACAGATTACATTATTGTAAAGAAAAACAATGTGCTTTGTGAAGCGGAATTTCGTGTGGTTAACATACAATGGAAAAAGCAACCTGCTTTTCAGTTATCAGTTCGCGACATAACTAAGCATAAACAGGCAGAGGAAGCATTAACCGAGAGCGAATTGAAATATCGTTCAATTTACGAGAACATCAATGTTGGCATCCTTCTCACTGTACCTGACGGAGAAATTCTTGCCGCCAATGATTTTGCATGCGAGCTGTTTGGAATGACCGAAGAAGAGATCTGCCGCAAGGGCCGGGATGCAATTATTGACAGGACAGATCCCCGGTTTCAGACTATTCTCAAAGAAAGAAAAAGAAATGGTAAGGCCAAAGGGGAACTCACACTTATACGCAGCGATAAGACAACATTTGAAGGGGAGCTTTCCTCTGTCATTTTTCCTGACAAAGACGGGAAAGCAAGAACAAGCATGGTCATTCAGGACCTCACAAGACGAAAACAGTCGGAAGATGCTTTAAGAAAAAGCGAGGAAAAATTCCGGTCAATAATGGAAAATTCTGCTGATGCAATCTTTATTACTGATGATAAGGGCAGGTACCTATTCACCAATAATGCAGTAACTTCTTTACTCGGATTTACACATGAAGAGATGAAGAGTAAAACTATAATTGACCTTGCTCCCAAACACAGAATTAATGAATATCTCGGGATTTTTGATAATTTGCTTTCCGACAGGACCGTTTTTACCGAACTGGAGCTTTTGAAAAATGACGGTACCTATCTTTCTGTTGACCTGAATTCAACCATTTTGCCCGACGGTATGGTATATGGCAGTTGTAGGGATATCAGCGGTCGTAAACGGGTTGAGGAGGAGTTGCACAAGCATCGTGAACACCTTGAGGAGCTCGTAAAGGAACGCACTTCCGAACTATATGAACGGGAGAAAGAACTTAAAAAAGCCAAAGAGACTGCAGAAGTGGCCAACCAGGCAAAATCAGTATTTCTTGCCACTATGTCACATGAAATACGAACACCAATGAATGCTGTCCTTGGATATGCCGATCTCCTTGGATATATGCTTGAAGATAAAACGCAGAAAAACTATCTTGAATCAATTAAGTCAAGCGGAAAAAGCCTGATGACTCTGATAAATGATATACTCGACCTTTCCAAAATTGAAGCAGGAAAACTTGAAATGCAATTCGAATTTATTAATCCTGTTTCCTTCTTTTCTGAATTTGAAAGGATTTTTTCACTTGAATTAAATGATAAAGGACTTGATTTCAAAATGGAAATATCGTCAGGTACTCCCGCAGGATTGTGCGTTGACGAAGTAAGATTGCGCCAGATACTCCTTAATCTAATCGGGAATGCGATCAAATTTACCGATGAAGGATATATTAAATTAAGTATGTGGACGGAGAATCCGCAGGTCATTGAAATAAAGAAGGAAAAAACTGAAGAGTTGATCGATTTGTTCATTGAAGTGGAAGATACCGGTACAGGTATATCAAAAGAACTTTATGAAGAGATCTTTAAACCGTTTTCCCAGCAACCCGGGCAAAACGTAAAAAAGTATGGAGGAACCGGACTTGGACTGGCAATCACCCAACGGCTTGTCAACCTGATGAATGGAACAATTCAACTGTGGTCAGAGGTTAAAAAAGGAAGCAAATTCCGCATTTTTATCCCGAAAGTTCCTTATTTAAGTGATTTCGAAACAAGTATATCTGAAATACGAATTGTCCCATCCGAAATCAGATTTGAAAAGGCAACCATTATTGTTGCTGATGATGTCGGACATAACAGGAATTATCTTAAGGATGCTTTAAAAGATACCGGACTTATAATTCTGGAGGCTGAAAATGGATTACAGGCTTATAATCTTGCCAGGGATGTTATTCCCGATCTGATAATAACTGATATACGGATGCCTGTTATAGATGGTTTCGAACTGCTCAGTAAACTGAAGAGCGATGAATCATTAAAACATATCCCGGTTATAGCATATTCAGCGTCAATTATGAGAGGTCAGAAAGACAGGATTAAAAATAGTCAATTTTCAGGATTGTTAATGAAACCTGTTAAAGTAACAGAGGTTTATCTTGCACTTATGAATTTCTTACATTACAGGTCAGTCAAATCCGTTGCGGAAACCGTTATTGATTCTGAGATTTCAGATTCCAAATCCATAAAAGATCTGCCCGGATTGATTAATGCCCTCGAGTCTGAGTATATGGAAAAATGGAAAACATTCTCCGTAAGGCAGCCGATGGGAGAAATAAAAGATTTTGGCGAACATCTTGTTGCGCTTGGGAATGAACATTTTTCAGTAATTGTATCTGAATTTGGGAATGAGCTGTTACTTGCTGCAGGCAGTTTTGATATAAAAAGTTTATTAAGGCTTCTTAAGAAGTATCCACTGATAATTGATAAATTTAAAATTAAAGTTACCATATAATAAAATAAATAATGAAAGCACCCGACCGGGGAAAATTTTCTGTTCTGATTGTTGATGATAATCCGGAAAACCTTCAGGTTCTGGGCAATTATCTCCAGAAGGAAGGCTATGACCTGGAGTTTGCTTTGGACGGAAGATCAGCGCTGGACTGGATTGACAGTAAAAATTTTGATTTGATTCTGCTCGATATTATGATGCCGGGTATGGATGGATTTGATGTATGCACCCATATAAAATGTAATTTAAAAAATATGCATATCCCCGTTATATTTCTGACAGCCAATTCTGATACTGACAGTACAATTAAGGCTTTCGATCTTGGTGCCGCGGATTATGTGACTAAGCCATTCAACCAGAAGGAATTACTGGCAAGGGTCAACACTCAGATTGAAATCAAAAAGAGAGGTGATGAAGTATCCAGGTATCTGAAAGAGCTTGAAAATAAGAACATACTTATTACCGGTAGCATCAAATATGCAAAATCAATTCAGACTGCAGTCTTTAAATCGTCACAAAATATTTCGGAATACTGTACTGACCAGTTCACTCTTACAATCCCTAAAGATATTGTAAGCGGCGATTTTTACTGGTCAGCAAATATTAATGGCAAGTACTTAATAGGTGTTTTTGATTGCACGGGTCATGGTGTTCCCGGAGCATTTATGAGCCTGCTTTTTGTCACTTTTTTAAATGATATTGTAAAAGTTGGAAAAGTTTATGAGCCGCATCTTATTCTGAACAGGTTAAGAGAAAGGGTCATTGATTCTCTGGATCAGAAAGGGATCGTGATGGAAATGCATGATGGTATGGATGCGGCCATGATCAGTTACGACCATGCAGACAGGGTCATTCATTTTTCAGGAGCGTTCAGTAAGATGTATCTCATCCGGAATGATAAGATTATGGAGTTCAAAGGAGACAGAATGCCCGTTTCATATTATGATATTATGAAGGATTTTTCTTCACAGGAAATAAAAGTTTGTAAAAATGATATGGTCTACTTGTTTACCGACGGGTATAAGGATCAGTTCGGAGGACCAAGGGGTAAAAAATTTGGCAAGGAAAACTTTAAAAAGATCCTTATTGCCAACCATAATAAACCGATGGAAATTCAAAGACAATTATTATATGACTCTCATCTGGCATGGAGGAATGGGAGGTCAGATCAGTTAGATGATATAACAGTTGTAGGGTTCAGATATTAATCCATGCAGTCACGGGTTCCCCTCCCCGGAGAGGTTCTACCCTTTATACACATTTTTCTGTAATCAGATAGAGATTACTTGTAATCGACGCCAGAGGCGTCAAATGCCAATAGCCCCGGTAACGTCCGGGGTCAGGGCATTTCTGTACTTTTCAACCCCGGAGGGTGTTGAATAAGTTTAAGTTATCAGATAATCTTCATCAAAACCCACTAAATGTTCCTTCAATAAATCTTTTAATTCTTCCTTAAAGGAACATAACTTATGGTGTTCCCTTTGGTTCTCAACATACCGTATCAATTTTTTCGAATCAGGTGTCGTTTAAGAATATAGGGCTACTGGTTTTCAACACCTCCGGTGTTGTGGGAATCAACAGTACATCTACCACATATGTGACTGTGGCTATTGGAATTTGACGCCTCTGGCGTAGTTTCCCGCACGACTCCCTATTCAGGCAAAAAGATGTGTATAAAGGGTAGCGGAGAGGTTAGGGGTGGGTTTTTAAGCATTTGTATATCCTTAATTCTTTCCAGAGTAGTATTTTTTTGGTAGTAATGTCTTTTCTGAGCTTTTTCGCCAGTGCTATTAATTGAGTTTTGTCCGGGATTATTTTTCATTTAACAAACAATATGTATTATCTCCTGCATATCTTTTATCTTTAGTATTATAACTTTTAACCCACCCCTGGCCCCTCCAGGGGGCATAGCCATCAAGCTAATTTTTATAACTCTCTGATATGCAGTAGAGATAACTATTTTATATTTAGCCCGTAGAGCCTGCCCCGATTTATCGGGGGCTTAAACTATTGTAGCCATAGATATTAAAAATGGGTTTATTACCTCGGAGAGGTTAAACAGGATTTTCCCAGAATTCATATAAAAATTGTTCATCAAATTCCATTTCACGTTGCCAAAGTAGGTCCGAATTACTAATGCAGCTAGAACAAATTTAATAATTCTCTGAATTCTAAGCAATTGTTTAACCACTTCGTGGTAAAAAATTAATATATTGATTATTTTTTCTACAATAATTAATCGCCTACGGCGAACCTCACTAATGAACTTTTCAGAAACACAATGACCTCACAATTAAACGTTTAATAGCATTAGCTTGACGGCTATGATCCGTGAAGGGGAACTCTTCCTGCTTCATGACCTGGTAAGAACCTGACTTTTCTTACCCTTTACATAAGACAAAAAGAGGTGTTAGTGCGGTAAGGGTCAAAAATCAAATTTTTATATTATTCATTTTCAATTAATTAAAAACAACAACCAAATTAAATCTTGAAAGCGTCATTCAATCGTCATTTAATCGTACGAGTGAAAGTAAATGACGCCCGACAGGGCAAATGACCACCTAATGACACGTAGTAAATGACGCCCGCAGGGCACCAGAAAATGCCGGAAGTAATTATTTTCAGTATGTCCTCCTGTTTTCAGCGTTGCAACACCCGAATTTTAATCCTGAATGGATATAATTTGTTATTTTCAAAAACTTGTTTGCTAATGAATTAAATTTCAATTATTTAATATAATATTTCGGTGCGCTGCACCTTTCTCTCCTTTACAACAAACATTTATCTACAAATATTATGGTGCTCTGCACCTTCCCGAACCATTCAGTGCAGCTATTCATCTGCAAATATTATGTAGCTCTCTACCTCCCCTGGCCAATCAATGCAGCTATTTATCACCAAAAAGTGATGCGCCGCACATTCTTGGCTAATCTTAAGCGGCAGAGCCGCATAATATTTGTAGAAATGAATTTGAATCACATAACAATGGGTGCAGAGCACCGCAATAATTGACCTGAAGGGAAATCATTATCTATTCAATCGTCATTCAATGGTCATTCAATGGTCATTCTATTGTCATTCGATGGTCATTCTATTGTCATTCGGTCATTTGGTCATTCGATCGTCATTCTATTGTCATTCGATCGTCATTCGATCGTCATTCAATTGTATGACACGAAGTGAATGACGCCCGAAGGGCAAATGACAACTGAATGACAACCTAATGACACGAAGTAAATGACACCCTCAGGGCAAATGACAATGCCTGAAGTAAATATCCTTCTGCCTGTCAGTAAATCCCTTACATCATTTTCAGAAAACTGCCTACAGGTAATTTTCTTATTTCCGGATAGTTTTGTACAGATAAATTGATTTCTGATTCAACTTAAGCTTTCTATGTCTGGTAATGAAGAACAGTGACTCTGACTTCTGATTATACATTGGCAATTAATACCGGCAATAGGCAGAACCAAAATTATGAAAACCATTAAAATACTCCTTTCTATTTTTGCTGCACTATTACTCATGTCCGGTATTTCAATCTGAGGCCCAGGTAAAGATGACTGACGGAGCCGACATTACTATTAATCCTAACTCGATGCTTGAGCTTGAGAGCAGCACTAAGGGATTACTCATACCCAGAATAGCTATTAATGATCTTAATCTGCCTGCTCCACTTACAGCTCCTGTCCCTGCAGGAATGATGGTCTACAGCCTTGGAGGAGCGGTTGTAAACGGATTTTATTACTGGAGCGGGACAGCCTGGATACCGTTGGCAACAGGTGTTGGCAGCCAATGGACAACAAATGGCGCCAATATCTATTACAATACCGGGAATGTTGGCATCGGAGCTACGGTACCGGCAGAACCGCTGGATGTAAATGGTAACATAAAGATCGGGGACGCAACAACCGGCACAATCAGGGCTACCAATGAATTAGTACTGCGGCAGGATGGAGATGTATATGGCCCCTCAATTCTAAGGCTTCGGAACAGAGATACCGAGAACGGAGCGATCTTTGAAACAACTGACGCAACATATACACTCTGTTGATTTTATTTTCAGGAATAAATTGCATCAAAGAAATATCCGATTGGAATCCAGAGGTACAAAGGCCAGAACCGGGGCCCCATCATTTCATCTTGGCGGGGCAAGCCCTGACAACCCTACTCTTTCTCTTGGTGACACTTATGCCGCCTTCAATGCAAATGTAAGGATAGGAGATTACACTACTCCATTGACAGCGCTTGATGTAAATGGTAAGATAACACTCAGAACAGGGGCAGCAACCGGGGCCATACTTGTTTCAGATGCAAACGGCACCGGTACATGGACAAACATGAGTGGTGCTTCTGGAATTCCTGTAACCAAATCGGTTTCTTCTACTTTATTAAAAACGGAAACATACATAGCTGCAAGCAATGATATAACGCTTACCCTGCCTGCTATAACAAGTGCTGACGATGGGTTATCAATCAACATTAATAATGTTGGCACATATACGGATTTGATTACTATTGTTAACGGTGCCGGTTCAACTACTGATGGGTTGGATACTACCTACCTTACCCGGTGGATGGGATATAATTATATCGCAAATGGCGGCAACTGGATAATAGCCAATAATGTAAGCCACTCAGCCGACATGTATGAGGTGTCGTTTTCAGGCAGCTGGCAAACAATACCGGAAATTCTGGAATTTCTGGCTTTACATATGACAGAACCTTCTCTGATAAAACTTGATGGTGATGTGTATTCGCTGACATCAACACAAACAATAAATTTGCCTTATCCACTGACTATTGAAGGGTTATCCTCCGGAATAACTACAATTTCAGCAGCTTCGGGCTTCACCGGCGGTTTGTTTTCATGTTCATCAGCATGCTCCTTTAAAATGCTGACATTTACCAGCGCATTCGGAGCAACAGCCGGTCATGATGCAATCCGGTTAACGGGTTCATATCCTCTCCAATATGCCGTTAAGGATTGCAGTATTACCGGATTTAACAAAGGTGTAGTTATAACCGGTAACAGTAATGCATGGTTTTTTGAGAATACTTTTGTAAATATTGTTAATTCAGCTTTTGAAGTGGCAGCAGGGGCTTCAAGCGGTGGCGTTTTTTCTGCATCTACACAAGTATTTATAAATTGTGGAATATCAGTAAATCTGGTATCAGGATTAAATTTTACGTTATCAGTTCAGAACTGTCATTTATTCTGTTTTTCACCCACCCAGATCGGAATGAATTATATACCTGCCACATTTTCTATTTCAGCCATGGGTATTTCAAATAACTCATGGAACTTTGTGGGTACAATGATGAACGGCTTTGATTTTTCACGATCCGATGGCCGGGATGCAAATATATTTGTTGAGAACAACCCCGGGATTAATGGCAATAAACCACATGCCAAGATAAATGTGGTAGATAATACTGCAACTACTACCTGTACTACGAATGGTTCCTGGTACAAAGCAAATTGGACAAATACATCCGTTATTACCACAAAATTCGCTATAACCAATAATAAAATTACCTATCTGCCTAAAACCCAAAGAGATTTAGTCTTACATATATCAGGCAATGTTATGGTCGGTAGTAATAACAGGGTAATAACTATAGGAATAGCCAAGAATGGTTCAACTGCAACGTTGTACGGAGAAACTACTTTAAGGATAACTGTTGCCAATCAGCCATTTCAGTTTTCGACAATTATCTATATTGAAGATGCTACATTGAACGATTATTATGAATTATTCTGTTCATCTAAGAACAATGGAGATGTCCTTACATTTCAGGACATCCATTGGTACATTAATTCTGAATAAATAACATCAATTAAAGTTGAACTTATCAAAAAACACATCAGCAGGAAAAAAAATCGCAAAAGCATTATGCGTTTGGATCACCATTGTATATTTTTTGGTTCATAATATTTTTAATTTAAGTGCACAGAGTTTTGTGATATCCGCTGGTACAGCTTCAATTGGAACTAACAGTACAATTTTAATTAAGAGTGATCTGATTAATAATGGTTCTTTTTATAATACAAACGACAAAATTATTTTTGCAGGCTCAGCACAATCCCTGGGAGGCACAGCACCTGTAATTTTTAACAACCTGGATGTGGAATCAGGCAGCACGACTACCATTACAACTGCAGGTCAGACACTTGGCGGAATCCTGTTAAGCAACGGCATACTTAATGCAGGTGGAAACATGACGCTTCTTTCCACAGCTGCCCGGACAGCACTTATCGATGGCAGCGGGACCGGACAGGTTCTGGGTAATGTAATCATGCAACGGTATCTTCCTTCGGGATTCGGTTATAAATATTTCAGTTCCCCGTTTCAGGGTGCGACAGTAAATGAATTCGGAGATGACATGGATCTTCTTGCTTCCTTTCCTTCGGTTTACCGTTATGATGAAACTCGTCTCTCTTCCGGCTGGGTCAGTTATATTAGTCCGGCAGGTCCTTTGAACCCGTTTCAGGGGTACGCTTTTAATTTTGGCGCCTTGTCGTTTCCCGTAACAGCCGATGCTACCGGTGTTGTAAACAATGGCAGCCTTTCAGTGACTCTTTATAATCATAATAATGCTTATACAAAGGGATTTAATCTTATCGGGAATCCTTATCCATCGCCAATTGACTGGTATGCTTCATCCGGGTGGACAAAGACAAATATTGACAATTCCCTGTACTTTTTTAAGGCATCGGATTCGGATCAGTACGGAGGAGTTTACAGTACTTTCATCAGTGGCGTTTCAAGCGATGGGATCGCGAACAATATAATACCTTCCATGCAGGGCTTCTTTGTTCATGTTTTGGATGGTCCCCCTGCTATAACCGGGACATTGGCCCTGAATAACAGTGTCAGAGTTACTGATTCGGCGCATCCGTTTGCCAAGTCCTCCCAAAGCGCCGCTTCACCCCAGCCTTATATAAGAGTTGTCGCAGGATATTCTGATGATCCTCTTTCATATGATCCGCTTTGTATCTATTTTGATGTAAAAGCAACTTATAATTTTGATGGTCAGTATGATGCATATAAACTATTCAATACTGACATTAGTGTAACAAATTATTATTCATTCGGGAATGATGGCTCAAAACTTTCAATTGATGCCATGCCACTAAATGATGACAGCTTTTGCAAATGCGTCTCGGATTGAAAACTGAAAGAAGCGGAGATGTTATTTTCAGGATAAAAGATATCATAGGAGTCTTTAATTATAGTTATATCTCTATTACTGATATAATTACAGGAATAACTCAAGATCTGCTTTCTGATCAGCAATACAAGGTAACTTTGCCCGCCGGAGACTACCAGAACAGGTTTTTCCTTAATCTCTCAAACATAATAACAGACATTCCTGATATGGTTCCGGAAACAGATTGGTTCAATATTTACTCATCCAATGGAATATTGAAAGCAGAAATCAATCTTCCGGTGTGTGAAAACGGAACTTTAAAAGTTTACAACCTGACAGGGCAAACTCTCTATATATATGAGGTAAATCAACCGGGTTATCATGAATTTAGTCCTGTAATAAAAGATGGGATTTATATAGTAACTTTTACCACCGGCAACCTGTGGACCTCAAAAAAGGTTTTCATTCATTTTTAAGGAATTTTGAATTGAAATATTCAGTTCCTTCAGAGCTGCAAGAGATGATTGGACGTCTACCCCTGGCTGCCAAAGGCCGTCAACCTAAGGAGTCCTGTATTTCTATAATATTGAATATCAATAGCTAAATTTAACAAACCACTTAAGCGGTACTTTGTCTCAGCCGGCCTCTCCCCAACCTCCCGCCGAAGCGGGGCAGGCTCTCTCCCGAAGTGAGAGGGGCTAAGAAAGAATCCAACTGACGCCGAAAGACCCAAGTGGAAAATACTCAGAAAGTTTCGTTATTCAGGATTTCCATTTCGCCGACAGCCTCCAATTGAATTTTACATAGCTGACTTTTATTGTCATAAATTGAGACTTGTTATTGAATTAGATGGAGAAATTCATACAGAAAAAGAAATTCAAAAACACGATGAAGGTCGCACAGGAGATCTTCCCCTCTCACTCGGGCTACCCTTTATACACATTTTTCTGTAATCATATAGAGATTACTTGTAATCGACGCCAGAGGCGTCAAATTCCAATAGCCCCGGTAACGTCCGGGGTCAGGGCATTTCTGTACTTTTCAACCCCGGAGGGTGTTGAATAAGTTTAAGTTATCAGATAATCTTCATCAAAACCCACTAAATGTTCCTTCAATAAATCTTTTAATTCTTCCTTGAAGGAACATAACTTATGGTGTTCCCTTTGGTTCTCAACATACCGTATCAAATTTGTCTTTGAAGAAATATGATAAGTGAATCCGCTGTATCCGACCTGCCATCCGGAAAAGTGTGAAAATAATTTACTGTTTTGCAGAATCATTTTATGACTACCAGGCTTTATGTCCTTGACCAAATAGGCTGGTGCTACCGTGGGATGCAAATGTGTAATGATATGAATATGATTGCTTGCTCCCCCAACAATGTATGAATGACAGGATTTGTTTTTCAGAATGCCCGCTATATATGAGAAAAGAGCATTCTCGTTTTCTGTTGAGAGAAAGGGAGTATAGTCATAGCTTCCGAAGACTATTTGATATAGGATCTGAGTAGAGGTCTACTTTGACAGATTAGAAAAATCAACCTGTTTTTGCCCTTGATCCCTAAAGGGAACAGGTTGATTTTTCAGTTTGCTCCCTTTAGGGTCGGGGCAAACAAACTGAAAAATCGTTGTAAGATGTAATATGTCAAAGTAGAAATAGGTTGACATATTTTTTTATTTTAGCAGCGAATATAAATTTACTAATTGTATTGAAATCATACAATTAAATATAATACAAATTTTTCCAATCAGGTGCCGTTTAAGAATATAGGGCTACTGGTTTTCAACACCTCCGGTGTTGTAGGAATCAACAGTACATCTACCACAGATGTGACTGTGGCTATTGGAATTTGACGCCTCTGGCGTCGTTTCCCGCACGACTCCCTATTCAGGCAAAAAGATGTGTATAAAGGGTAGCTCACTCGGGAGAGGGGGAACGAGGGCATAGCCGTCAAGCTAATTTTTATAACTCTCTGATATGCAGTAGAGATAACTATTTTATATTTAGCCCGTAGAGCCTGCCCCGATTTATCGGGGGCTTAAACTATTGTAGCCAAAGATATTAAAAATGGGTTTATTACCTCGGAGAGGTTAAACAGGATTTTCCCAGAATTCATATAAGAATTGTTCATCAAATTCCATTTCACGTTTTTTAAGATATTGAACATATTCATCTTGAAATGTTTTGATGTTATGAGTTTCTTCCTGATTTTCAATATATTTATAAATATTGGATATTTGCGAACGACTATAACTGAATGCTCCATAGCCTTCCTGCCAGGAGAATCTACCAATGCAGAGTCGCTCTCTGTTAATAAATAGCGTTGTACTTCTCTTTACTTCATGAACAGTATCTGAAACAGAAATCGAAGGATTCAATCCAGGGAGAATATGGACATGATTTGAAAGTCCATTAATTATAATGGATTTATGTTTTTGATTTGACAGTATTCCACTCATATACTCAAATACATGAGGTCTGATTTCCTTTCTTAACGCGGTTTCTCTGTTTTTTACAGCAAATACCAACTGAACATAAATTTGGGTGAATGTTCCTGGCTTCATAGATTGAATTTTTTAATTATTAATGCAGCTAGAACAAATTTAATAATTCTCTGAATTCTAAGCAATTGTTTAACCACTACGTGGTAAAAAATTAATGTGTTGATTGTTTTTCTACAATAATTAATCGCCTACGGCGAACCTCACTAATGAACTTTTCAGAAACACAATGACCTCACAATTAAACGTTTAATAGCATTAGCTTGACGGCTATGGGAACGAGGGGGTGAGGCCGGTAAATAGGGAGAGGGGGTGAGGCCGGTAAATCAAAATAGTGCCCGGCAATCAATAAAAGCATATTTTTAATTCCGGATTCATATTTAACATTAAATTTGAACTCATATTAAATTTAAAACTGATGAAAATTACTGCAAAATATAAATACCTGTATCTGCTCATCCTCTTAGGATCAGTGCAAAATTGTTCACAAACAAAAATCTCAGAATCCGGGAAAAGAGGTTCAGGACAAGAGTATTATACAACTGACGACTTTAAATCGGTTGATAAAATTGATACACATATTCATTTAAATACTGTTGATACAGCCTTCATAAATGAATCAAAGGAAGATAATTTCCGCTTCCTCGATATAGTTGACGACAGGCCTTTCGGGATTTCTATGGAAGACCAGCAAAAGATCGCCTTACAGCAATTTAAAGCTTTTCCTGGTCGTATGGCCTTTGCGACAACTTTCTCAGTAAAGAACTGGGATAGTGATGACTGGCAGCAACTGACTATTGCATATCTTAAAAATTATATTTCGAAAGGAGCGATAGCAGTTAAGGTATGGAAAAATATAGGGATGGATCTTAAGGATAAAAACGGGAAATTTGTTATGATTGACAACCCCAGGTTTGATCCAATATTTGATTATCTGGCAAAAAACAAGATTACTTTAGTCGGACATAATGGCGAACCGAAAGATTGTTGGCTGCCTCTTGAAAAAATGACTGTGAAGGGTAACAGAAACTATTATGGTCAGCATCCTGAATATCACATGTATCTCCATCCGGAATATCCGTCCTATGAAGATCAGATAAATGCCAGAGACCATATGCTTGAAAAACATCCTGATCTGAAATTTATCGGATGTCATCTGGGAAGTTTGGAATGGAGTCTGGACGAGCTGGCTAAACGACTGGATAAATACCCTAATATGGCGGTTGATCTGTCTCGCATGGCTAATCTTCAAATACACGCAATGAATGATTGGCAAAAAACTCGTGATTTTTTTATTAAATACCAGGACAGGCTTATTTATGGCACTGACAGATCTGTGAATAGTACAAAAAATCCGGCAGCGATGAAAAAAGGGGTGCATGATGCATGGATGCGACAATGGGCATTTTTTGCAACTGATCAAAAAATGGTTGAACCTGATGCCGGGCGAGAATTCAAAGGATTAAAACTGCCATCTGGTGTAATTGATAAAATTTATCGTAAAAATGCAGAAAAATGGCTCCCCGGCATCTAGTTGTCCGGATAGCTTTATTTATTATTCTAGAACCTCTCTCTAAAGTTTAAATTACTGATTATCTTTAAACATAAATAACCCAAAAACCAGAAAAAAATATGAAAAAGATTAACATCCAACCCCTATTGCTCGTAATCTTATTTATTCTGTTTCGCACCGGACTGTCAGCCCAGGGGAAATTTACCCTGGCAACAATGCCAAGGATAGATGTGCACGCTCATGTTGGCGGCATTGAAAAAATGGCAGATTATATGGAAGTACGTAAGATCCTGAAAGACCAGTTTAATGCTGACCTTGCCATGTGGATAAACCTGCAGTTCCCATTGGGTCCACGATTAGAGGGATTGGACCTCCTCAAATCAGCTGAGGAGAAATATCAGGGCAGATTCTTACCTACAATTAACGATTACAAAATTGCAGACGGATTACGGTTCTCACCCGAGGAGCTTGCCGAATGGCAGGCAAAAGGTGTTGTAGGATATAAAATCTGGGTCGGGGTCTCTCCTGCTGTTGATAATCCTGCCAACGATCCAACCTTCACAAAAATGGAGCAGATAGGAATGGTAGGAGCATCAATCCACATATCCCAACCCTATCCGAGAAATTGTAAAGACCCCGTTCTATACTGGCAATCCATTAATGCCTGGGAACGGGTCCTTGACAGACATCCCAAACTGGTTGTTGTCAATGCCCATATGATGGATATTTTTTATTCTGACGAACAGTTGGATTATCTGCAGTATTTCCTTGAAACTTACCCCAATGTATATATTGATGTGGCAGCAAGGTTAAAGGATTTTCCAAGTATGACCCATGAAAAAATCCGCAACTTCTTTATTAAATATGCCGACAGAATTATGTTTGGCACCGACATTAGTAATCAACCCCAGAAAGGCAAATACCAGGAGGTTGCAGAAGCATATAACAGATGCTTTAAAATTCTGGAAACCGACGGGTTATTCGATACTGAATTTTTCGCTCCTGAAGTTAAAGGAAGAAAAATTCAGGGTATTTCACTTCCTGCCGATGTGCTTGAAAAAATTTATTTCAGAAACGCAATGAAAATATATCCGCGGATAAAAGATGAATTAAAAAAATTAGGTTATAACGTTGATTAAGAATTAAGAATAAGTTGGTAATCAATTGTAACCTTCATTTATTTTGACTTCACTAACCTCCGCGGAGCTCCTGTTTTTATCTTGACCCAGCCCCGGGTCCTGATCTGCAGAAGCGGCTACCACTGGCCGTAAGGGGTTTGTTGATTGTGCACAAGAATATTTTGCATGCCGGAGATTCCCGCCTAAGACTTACATCGGAAACAAAAATAGAATCTGATTGTTTAATCAATTAAGAATTATAATATACCAGCACCTTACTGGCTAAGCAAAAATATCTATTTTAACTATAATTCAGGAAAATACAAATTCCTTATATAGATATATAATATATAACAAACCTCTAATAATTTAATAAAATGAGTACAGAAATGTTTATTACTAAGTACGAGACACAGATTTATGCAATCCTACGGATTGTTGCAGGATTTCTATTTCTATGGCATGGGTCGCAAAAGCTTCTCGCTTTCCCACCCGCCGGACATGCTTTTCCTCCGTACCTGTTGTATATTGCAGGTCCGATAGAGCTCTTTGGTGGACTTCTTGTCATGCTTGGTCTGGGTACCCGCTGGGCAGCATTCATTTGCAGCGGAGAGATGGCATACGCTTTCTGGGCAGTTCATGCTACACGTGCGGTACTCCCTATCCTGAACGGTGGAGAGCTGGCAATTCTTTATTGCTTTCTGTTCCTGTTCATTTCAGCAAAGGGGTCAGGTGTGTTCAGCGTAGATCATCTTCTGCAAAAAAGAAGATAAGAACATGGCATTCAATGGACAGACATGGGGATAAACTGGCTTTTGTCCGCCGTGGTTGAAATCTTAACATAATGTTAAATATTGGAATTTTATGCCTTACTTATTCACTATGGCATATAATTTGAACTATTTAGTTGAACTAAAATAAGAGGTTATGAAAACAATTAAATTGAATAGGTTAAGCCTCTTTTTAATATTTGGATTTTTCTGTATTTCTCTCAATAGTTATTCTCAGAATATGGAAATAAGCCGTAAGGATCGAAAAGAGGCAAGGAAAGCTCAAATGACTGCCAATTATCAAGTTCTGGATTCTCTTCTGAATGCAAAGACTTTTGTACTTGAGGCAGATTATCTCCAGAATAAATATGGTTACAGGGTACCGGTTATTTCGAGCTTGAATTTTATAAAAATTGACGAAACAAATGGAGTATTACAGACAGGGTCAAACACCGGGATAGGCTATAACGATGTAGGAGGTGTTACAGCAGAAGGTAGCATAGGAACCTGGAAAATCTATAAGGATCCCAAGAACTTAAGTTACAGGCTGCAATTTAGCTTACTTACAAATATAGGGCACTATGATGTTTCCATGACTGTTAATGCAGATAATCATGCAACGGCTACAATTACAGGATTAGGGCCGGGAGAACTTACCTGGGAAGGACATCTGGAGACAATCTATAATTCCAGGATATTTAAGGGTCAGAATACCATATAAACTGTTAATGACCCGGAGGGCTCTTCCCCTGATATGTTTTACCTTTACGGCACTCTTTCTTTAGGAGTGCCGTTCTTTTATTATTAGGGAGAAAATTAACAACCCGCAGAATAAAATAATTGGATTTAAACTGATCCACTGAAAGTAAACATAGCTATCATTGCAAAGTTACAGATTGTAACAATCTCTATTGTAAATAGACAGGAGAAGTAAATGTTTAATTTCAGTTTATCATTAAGCATAAAAATTTCAAAATTTTTTATTACAAGACCTGTAAGAGTTATTTCATCCATACCAAAATTAGATCTTAATGGAGAGTACGATGAATACAGCATTTTATTTAAGTGATCCTCTGCCAGCAAACATGCAAAAAATAAAATTAAAAAGACCACCAATTGTGGTGATCTCTTAAATCCTTTAACTTTACAATCCTTCAGGTATATCCTAAAGCAGGAGTTTATATACTCCAGGTATACCCTGGATCTTCATTAAAATTGTAAGTACTTGATAATAAATCTAATACTTTCATATTTTGTTGACCCACCAGGTTTCGAACCTGGACTCTTCAGAACCAAAATCTGACGTGTTGCCAATTACACCATGGGTCACTCTGCAAAAACTACCGGTGCAAAATTAGTGATTTTTTTGAATGTGGTTATCCGGAAACGTTTTTGATATTTAATAAGAAGGTAATTATTAAAATCCAGATAAAAACTCTTCATAACGGCTTCTGTCCATACTATCTACCTCTATCACCACAAACGGACAATCTACCAGAGACCTTAACATAAAGCCAAGTTCACTCATATCTTCATCACCCTGCTCATAATACCAGGTTACCCTCATATTCATAGAAATATCCTTTATTTCTGCCACCTCTTTTAGTATGTTGAATATCCACTTGATTGAGGAAGTATTAATATATTCAAATCCTAACCCGACTTTTGTTTTCCCCGAATAATTCTGTTTATACTCGCATATCCAATCATAAACCGGACGGTAGAAATCTCCCGGATTTTCAGGAATAGACCTGCCCAGTATGAAAATCTTTCCAGGTCCCAGAACAACCCAGGGTGTTTTTCGCGAAGACTCTCTATTATAATTATCCGGATACATGGTATAACATTATAAAACGGAACTTATGGCCGGTTATTCTTTTGAATTTAAAACTTTAATTTCCCCGCCCGATTTTCCCATTCGGATCATATAAAATTATAAAAAACTTAATTATAGAAAAGTTACATGGGCACTTTTCGCTATATAAGGTTAGTTTCTCCCAACTGCATTGAGATCCTCAAATGCTTCTTTAAGTCTGGCAATAAAAGTCTCTTCGCCTTTTCTGAGCCATACCCTCGGGTCATAGAATTTTTTATTTGGCTTATCTTCTCCCTCAGGATTGCCTATCTGTCCCTGCAGATAAGCGCTCTTCTCTTTTGAGTATTTGTTTACTCCCTCCCAGAAGGCCCATTGCATGTCTGTATCAATATTCATTTTTACTGCACCATACTTTATTGCTTCAGTTATAAGGTGTTTTTCAGAACCAGAGCCTCCATGGAATACAAAGTTGACAGGATTTGGCCCGGTCTTGAACTTACTGATTATATAATCCTGAGAATTTTTAAGAATAACAGGTTTCAGTTCAACATTACCTGGTTTATAAACTCCATGGACATTCCCGAAAGAGGCAGCTATAGTAAAGTTATCGCTTACTTTCAGCAATTCCTCATATGCATAGGCAACATCTTCAGGTTGTGTGTATAACCTCGAGCTGTCAACTCCCGTATTATCAATGCCATCTTCTTCTCCCCCAGTAACACCAAGTTCAATTTCAAGAGTCATCCCAATCTTGCTCATTCTCTCAAGATAATTCTTGCATGTCTCAATATTTTCTTTAAGAGGCTCCTCAGAAAGATCAAGCATATGAGAACTGAAAAGTGGTTTTGAGTTTGCCTCAAAGAAATCCTCTCCTGCATCCAGCAAGGCATCAATCCATGGAAGAAGTTTCCTTGCAGCATGATCAGTATGAATTATAACAGGAATCCCATAGAATTCTGCAACATTATGGATATGAAGTGCTCCTGAAATTCCACCGGCTATCGCACCAATATGATCCTCTTTTGGCAATCCCTGACCACCGTAAAAATATGCTCCTCCGTTTGAAAACTGAATAATAACTGGTGAGTTAACTATTTTAGCCGTTTCCAGAACAGCATTGACAGAATTAGTGCCAACTACATTTACTGCAGGTATGGCAAAATCATGTTTGTTTGCATAATTAAAAAGCGCTTTAACATCATCTCCGAAAATAACTCCGGGTGCTAGATTTAATCCCTTATTAGTCATATATTTAAGTATTTATTAAAAATGTATTTGTTGACGTGACAAATATAAATAAAAAAACACCCGCATGAAAACTATTTAGGAAATGATGAATAAGCTAAAATTCACACTTTTATAAAAATTATCCATTCTGCTTTAAGATAATATTTATCTTCGTAAACTTATTCTAAAAATTGATTCTGCCAATAAACTCTGACCAGCATGCAGTATTACATTACAAGAACCTCTTTTTTAATTAGTATTCTGTGTGATCATTTAATCAATCACTTCATATGAGTAAATTTCTATTTTTCATATCCGGTTTATTTCTTTCATCTCACGGAGTAATTATCTCCCAGCAGAAAACATGGTCCCTCGAAGAATGCATCAGCTATGCTATTGAAAATAATATTCAGATCAAGCAGCAGGTAATACAAACTGAATATCAGAAAAATACCCTTGATCTTTCAAAACTTAAACTATTGCCCACGATCAATGGTTCTGCAACTCAAAACTATTCTTTCGGGCGGGCACTTGATCAAACTACTTATCAGTATACTGACCATCAGAATGTTCAATCGAATAACTTTTACCTTGGGGGGAATATGAACCTGTTCAACGGGCTGCAGAATTTAAATACAATAAACAGTAACAAGTATGGTCTACTGGCAAGTGAAGAAGATCTGAAGAATATCAAAGATAATATTGCACTAAGCGTTGCTCTTAATTATTTGCAGATACTGCTTAATAAAGAACTGGTAGCAGCAACAGAAAATCAGCTTGGAATAACCCGTCAACAGATAGAAAAATCAAAAAAACTTGTGGATGCCGGAAGCGTTGCACGAGGAAATCTCCTGCAGATCCAGGCACAAGCCGCACAGGAGGAACTCCAACTGATAAATATAAAAAACCAGCTCGAAATATCTTTTCTTAACCTCACCCAGCTTCTGGAACTTAAAACATCTGAAGGATTTGAAATAATAGTCCCTGAAATACATGTGGATACAAATGCAATTATAACAGGCAATATAGATGAAATTTTTGAAGTTGCACAGGGACGGAGACCTGACGTAAAAAGTTCGGAATATAAACTCACTGCAAGCGAGTATGATTTTAAAGTTGCCCAGGGAGGAAGAAGTCCCCGTCTTTCGCTAAGTCACTCATTCAGTACTGGTTATTCAGATATCCGGAAAAAAGTGCTTGGCATTGACCCCTCTGCAGGGCCGATTTATGGTAAATACTCTTTTGCCAGTCAGATTAATGACAATATAAATTATGGTATCGGCCTCTCTCTCAATATCCCTATCCTTAACGGGTGGCAGGTCAATAAAAACATTTCAAACTCGCGTCTTGCAATTGAGAGCAGCCAGTTTGAACTTGAAAGAACAAAGAAGCAATTGTATAAAAGCATACAACAGGCCTATACTGATGCTGTTGCTGCTCTGAAGAAATATAATGCCAGTGGTAAGGCAGTTGCTTCAACCGAGGAATCATTCAGATATACAGAACAAAAATTCAATGTGGGTATGGTCACACCTGTTGACTACAATGCTGCTAAAACTCAGCTTCTAAATGCCCAGTCAGACATGGCCCAGGCAAAATATGAATTCATTTTTAAAACCAAAGTTCTCGACTTTTATAAAGGAATACCTCTTAACCTCAATTAATAGACATCATAAGGATTGTAGCCATGGAAACCAAGTATATTGCAAACTCAAACAAATATGAAAGACATATAAAATACTAAAAATTCTTATTCCTGTTGTGATTGTTCTGCTGATCTTTGCAGTAATTGGGAAAAAGGCAGGCTGGTTCGGGAAACCGGTCTCAGTCAAAGTTGCTGTGGAAAATGCCGAAAAACGAACAATAACAGAAACCATAACTGCTAACGGTAAAATTCAACCTGAAAAAGAAGTTAAAATAAGCCCCGATGTTTCTGGTGAAATAGTTGAACTTACTGTGAAAGAGGGTGATCAGGTTGATAAGGGGCAATTGCTGATCAGAATAAAACCCGATATATATATCTCACAAAAAGACCGGTCACTTGCAGCTTTGAGCTCGGCCCGTGCCCGGCTGACACAATCAGAAGCTCAGTTCACCGAGGCGGATCTTTCATTCAAGAGGTCCAAACAACTCTTTGAAGAACAAACAATTTCAGAGTCAGAATATGAAAAGGCAGAAGCTTCTTACAGTGTCTCTAAAGCAGAAGTAGATGCCGCAAAGTATGCGGTAATCAGCGCTGAAGCTTCCCTGAAAGAAGCTAACGAAAACCTCACTAAAACTTCAATTTATTCACCTATGTCGGGAACCGTTTCAATGCTTCTTGTGGAACGTGGAGAAAGAGTAGCGGGGACAAATCTTATGGCAGGAACAGAATTATTAAGGGTGGCTGATCTATCAAGGATGGAAGCACAGGTTCAGGTTAATGAAAATGATATTGTAAGAGTAAATACGGGAGATACTGCTCTGATCGAGGTAGACGCTTACCTTAATCATGATTTTTAAAGGAATAGTTACCGAAATTGCTAATTCAGCCAAAACTACAGGGGTTTCAGCCGATCAGGTTACAAATTTTGATGTTAAGATATTGATTCTTCCTGATTCATATAAACAGCTCATAAGCGCTGGCGACCCCAATCCTTTCAGACCCGGAATGTCAACTACCGTGGATATACAGACTGAAACAAAAAATGATGTCATCGCTGTACCGATTCAATCAGTTACAACAAGAGCCGATACAACCAAAACTACCTCAACCCCGTTCGATAAAGATATCCGTACAATAGTTTTTATTACGGACGGGAAATATGCCCTCGCCAAAGACGTTAAAACAGGAATTCAGGATAATAACTATATTGAGATACTCTCAGGGGTTGACTTTAATGACAAGGTTATTTCATCGCCTTTCAGCGCAATCAGTAAAAAACTATCGGATAGTACCCTGATTGAAATCGTGAAAAAAGAAGAACTTTTTAAGATTAAATAGAGTGTTTGAAGCGCATACTGGTTATGATTATTTGTCTTGAAACAGCAACCTCCATTTGTTCTGTTGCATTGTGCAACAGTACCGGGGTTATTGCTATCAGGGAAAGTAATGAAGGGAGGTCACATGCATCCCTGTTAACACTCTTTATTGATGAACTGCTAAAAGAGTCAGACTTAAAAGCAAATGAGCTTGAAGCAATTGCCGTCAGTAAAGGTCCCGGATCTTATACCGGCCTTCGTATTGGGGTATCGGTTGCAAAAGGGATTGCTTATGCTGCATCAATCCCGTTAATCGGAGTTGAAACAACCCTTTCAATGTTCTATGGGATAAAGGATTTTTTTGAAGTGAAGGATATGATTGGTGATGAAACCCTGTTATGCCCGATGCTGGATGCAAGGAGAATGGAGGTGTATTATACTATTTTTGATACCTGCGGGAATAGAATTCATAAAATTTCAGCTGATATAATAACTGAAGACTCTTTCAGTGATATTCCTGTTGATACTAAAATAATCTTTTTCGGTGATGGTGCAGGTAAATGCAAAAATCTTTTAAAGCGCAAAAACGTTTATTTTGCTATGGATTATAAACTTTCGGCGGCACACATGCAAAAACCGGCAAATCAGGCATTAAAGGATTGTAATTATGAAGACGTTGCATATTTTGAACCATTCTATCTTAAAGATTTTATTACCACAAAACCGGTTAAAAATATCCTCGGGAATCAATTGGTGCGGTAGTTGTTAATGGTTAAATGCAAAATGAGGAGAATATCGTTAATATCAGTATTGGGATTATTGATCCTTTATTCTTTAAAGGGACAGGTTTCAGCATACAAGGTTGGGGAAAAAATTGATTATATTATCCACTATGGCATAATAAACGGAGGTATTGGATCACTTGAACTCTATAAAGACACTCTGAACGGGAAAGAGGTCTGGCATTCGGTTTTGCTTACGAAAACTACCGGAATGGCAGATGCTTTATTTAAGGTCCGTGATGTATATGAGGCCTATATTGATCCCAAAACCGAGTTACCATTAAAATCTGTAAGAAATATCCACGAAGGCCGGTACAGGAAATATAACGAGGTTCTTTTTGACCATAAATCAAGGTCTGATTCTACCATACTTAAAAGTGATCTGACAGGTACTCACATTGCACCTCCTGGAATTTTTGATATCTTATCCTGCTTTTACTGGTTCCGTAGTCATATTCTGCCTGACATTAATAATTTAAAAAAAGGTGAAACAGTAACTATCTTTACCTGGTTTACGGATGAGTTGTATCCGATAATTTTGAGGTATGTCGGCACTGATGAAGTTAGAATAAAGGCCGGAAAAATCAAATGCTATAAATTTAATCCTGTGACAGAAGCCGGACGACTCTTCAAAACCGAAGAGGATGTTTCCTTCTGGTTTTCGGCCGATAAAAATTTTTTACCGGTTAAGATACGTTTTGATATCTTTGTGGGGGCATTTTCAGTTGAAATGGTAGGTTACGAGGGACTGGTAAGCCCTTTGGAGTTTAAAAGGAAATAATCAAATTAATAACGGAATAACTAAATATTTATGGCAAGTACTGCAGATTTCAGGAACGGATTGGTCATTGAATTTAATAATGACCTTTATACAATAGTACAATTTCAACACGTTAAACCAGGTAAAGGCCCCGCATTTGTAAGGACTAAACTTAAAAACCTGAAATCAGGAAGGGTTATTGATAATACTTTTTCATCAGGGACAAAAGTGACCCTCGCGAGAGTTGAAAGACGCCCCTATCAATATCTTTATAAGGATGATATGGGTTACTACTTTATGCATCTTGAAACATTCGAACAAATACATGTTCCTGAAAACATGATAGATAATTATGAGTTCCTAAAGGAAGGACAGAATGTTGAGGTTGTGGTACATGCTGACACTGAAACTGTTTTGTCGGTTGATCTTCCTCAGTTCGTTGTTATGGAGGTTACTTACTCTGAGCCCGGATTAAAGGGAGATACCGCAACAAATACCCTGAAACAGGCTAAAATTGAAACTGGGGGAACAATTATGGTGCCGCTCTTTGTAAATACTGGTGACAAAATCAGAATCGATACACGTGACAGGACCTATGTTGAAAGTGTTAAATCATAAGCTTATTTATGGATGAAAAAAGGGGCTCAACAGACAGATTAAAAATTTCCAGGTTTAAACTGGATGCATTGCTCGATATAACAATATCAATCAATGCCAATCTGCCAACTGAAAACCTTTTATCAAAATATGAATTGATTCTCAGAAAAAACCTTGGCATCGGTAAAATACTGATATTTAAACGTTCAGACACCTGGGAATGTATCCTCAACGGAGGTTTTCCGAAACATTTTGAAAAAATAGATGTCGAGCAAACTCTTCTGGATTTCACCGAAATCACTTTTGTATCGTCCAATATGGGTTTTGAAGGAGTTGATATTATAGTGCCTGTCTATAACAATAAAGTTCATCTTGCCTTCATATTTATTGGTGATATTGACGAAGAGGGTGAAGGGATGAGTCCTGTCCTGAAACACCTTAATTTCATCCAAACTATCTCAAGTATTATTATTGTTGCGATTGAAAACATAAGACTTTTCAAAGAGAGTCTTCGTCAGGAAGCTCTTAAGAAGGAGCTTGAACTGGCTGCCAGGATGCAAAAAATGCTTATTCCTGATAACACCCAAATGCCGGGAAATGAGAGATTTATCATTAACGGATTCTATTACCCCCATTACGAGGTGGGAGGAGATTATTATGATTGTCTCATATTGTCCGGTTCAAAGATAGGATTCTGCATTGCTGATGTTTCAGGAAAAGGAATTTCTGCAGCAATTTTAATGTCAAATTTTCAGGCAAGCTTAAGGGCCTTATATACACATGACATTGAGCTGGATACACTTTTGAACAAACTCAATACCATTGTAACCGTAAATGCAGCCGGTGAGAAATTCATAACATTCTTTGTTGCCCGGTATGATTACAAAACCAGGATACTTGAATATGTTAATGCGGCACATAATCCGCCCGTTTTATTTAATACAAAAACAGGTGAGATAAAACATCTTCAGCCCTCATGCGTTGGAATAGGCATGCTTGATAAGATCCCTGTGATTAAAAGGGACTCCATATTAATTCAGGATCATACAAAGATAGTCTGCTATACTGATGGCCTTTCAGAATTAAAAGGAGAGAACGGGATCGAGATAGGTACAAAAGAAATTATAAGGTATATCTCCAATAAGGATCCGGTCAAAATGAATATGAAGGAAATGTTAAGACACCTTGGAATTCCCGATAGTAATCCTTACCTGTTTGATGATGTTTCAATATTAGCTGTAGATTTTCTGTGACAGCATTCAGCAAACCCTTATCAGATAATAGTTTTTCTTGCCTTTCTGAATAAGCAGGAATTTCCCGTTAAGTAATGATTCTGTCCGCAGAATAAACTCCGGATTATCAACTTTTACTTTATTTATACTTAGTCCGCCACCCTGAACGAGCCTCCGTAATTCTCCCTTTGACGTTAAAACCTGTGTATACTCTGCCAGAAGATCAACTGCGGTAACCCCTTTTTGAAAGGTCTCCATTGTAACATCAAAAACCGGAACTCCCTCAAAAACCGAAAGTAAGGTGCTTTCACTCATTTTTCCAAGAGATTCGGTAGTCCCCTTTCCAAACAGGATCTGTGATGCCTCAACTGCTCCTTCATATTCTTCCCGTGAATGAACCATCACTGTAACCTCTTCGGCAAGACGTTTCTGAAGGAGCCTTTCCTGAGGATTTAAATTATGGGCAGAGACAAGATCATCAATTATTCCCCTTTCAAGCAGGGTAAATATTTTAATATACTTTGCGGCATCCTCATCTGAAACATTCAGCCAGAACTGGTAAAACCTGTATGGTGAGGTTTTCCCGGGATCGAGCCATACATTTCCTGATTCAGTCTTGCCAAATTTAGTCCCGTCAGATTTGGTAATAAGAGGACAGGTTAAAGCGAAAGCTTCACCACCTGTCTTGCGTCGTATAAGTTCTGTGCCGGTAACAATATTCCCCCATTGGTCAGACCCCCCCATCTGCAGTTTGCAACCAAAATCGTTATAAAGATGAAGGAAATCAGTCCCCTGAACAAGCTGATAAGAAAATTCTGTAAATGACATTCCCTCCTTTGCTTCCGATCCGAGCCTCTTCTTTACGGAGTCTTTCGACATCATATAGTTAACTGTTATATGCTTTCCAATATCCCTGATAAACCCCAGGAATGTGTATTTTTTCATCCAGTCATAATTATTGACCATCAGGGCTTTGTTTTCTCTTTCGGAGTTAAAATCAAGAAACCTTGATAATTGCTTTTTTATGGCTTCCTGGTTTTTCCGGAGGGAATCCTCATCCAGCAGATTCCGCTCTTCTGATTTGCCGGAGGGATCTCCGATCATGCCTGTAGCTCCTCCAACAAGAGCAACTGGGATATGTCCTGCCCTCTGAAAATGCATGAGTAACATAATCTGCACCATGTGACCAATATGTAATGAGTCAGCGGTGGGATCGAATCCTATATATCCGGTTGTGATCTCTTTATTCAACAATTCTTCTGTTCCCGGCATGATATCATGTATCATCCCTCTCCATTTCAGTTCCTCAACAAAATTCATATCCTCAATTTTAAAGAATTGCAAATATAGTAAACAGGTTATATAGTTATCACATCAGGTTTCTTTTTAAACCTTTCGAAACTCCGGTTGAAGCCTCCTTCTCCGATAACAGGGAATATTACCGGTGCAATATCAGAAATAGGGTTGTAAAATATCGATTCTTCAATTGTTTTTTTTGGAAGAAATGGCTTGCGTGCATCAATAGCATTCAGTATCACAAAAAAGACACTCATAATAAGTACGGATTTCAGGAGACCAAAAACTATACCGAGAATTCGGTTTATAAAGCCAAGGGCGGCGGCATTAACAATTTTATCAGCTACTATACCCACGAAATGGATAATTACAACTATAAGTCCGAATGTGATCAGAAAAGCGATAATTCCAACGTAACGACCCGTCATGTCAAAATAGTCGTACAATTTTGCTGCCGTGTAACTTGAGAATTTAATTGCACCCCAGATCCCCAGGATCAGAGCAGCAAGAGATGCAACCTCCCTGACCAGCCCATTGATAAATCCCGTCACCATCGCCAGGAAGAGAATTATAACTATTATTGTATCTATCCAGTTCATATTTTCAATATTTAACCTGATCAAAGATAATTTATTTTTCAAATGGAATTAAATGGTTGCCAATCAGGGGAGCCCTTCCCGTTATCCAACTTACACACCGTTTCTTTTACTATGACCAGCGTGCCTGGCTTATAAAGAAGAGTGGTTTGGAATGATAAAAAAAATCCATACTTTTGCCCTTCAATTGGCCCTATAGTTCAATGGATAGAATAGCGGTTTCCTAAACCGTAGATCCAGGTTCGATTCCCGGTGGGGCTACAAATACGTAAACTAAAAGCCTGTATATTAACTATGTACGGGCCTTTGTACTCTAAATTGGAAGCATTCCGGAAAAATTTGAATGTTTTATCAATAAACAAAAAGCCCCATTAATTATTACATGAATTAACTTCGGGTTGATATAGGGGAATACGTTTTGTGCCATTTTTCCATGGCTTTATTGTCGTTCTGGTTGGTTAGCTTGTAATCAATCGGAATGCGGTTCTTTGCATCAGCTGTATATTGCATATTTTAAGTTGCTTCAGTGATATTGCAATCTATCATTATCTGCCGGTTCTCAGGATCTGAAGCTGATAAATGGACCTCTCCTGATTCTTTCAACTGTTATTCAATATTCCTGTAACTATCGTTTCTCTCATAGACCTTTGAACGCGAAGATAAAATAGTCAGTGTTGCAAAAGGCAATTAATTAAACTGTCAGAGTTAACACAAGTAGTAATTTTAGAACTGTCCTTGTTACAGAAAATCGTCATAGTGGTTACTATTACTGAAATATTTGACGAAAAAGTCACCCAGGCAAGGGTTTTGCAGGAAGTCGTTATAATTTAAATCCAGCTATCAGAATGGTACCAATTTGTCCGGTTACGAATAGCTATACTGAAGTAATCTGGTTTTCCACAATGAAATAAAGTTTATTGTCTTCAACCAGATAAAACAGAGGAGCAATAATAATTTTGGGATACCTTAGTCGCAACCGTTTTGTCTCGCTTAGAATAAAGTCAATCTCATTGTCAATTTCAAACATTGGAGCAAAATTCATAAAATGCTCTTCTGCTCTCTCCTTAGTCCATCCTGCAATTGTGACTAATCCGTTTATGAACTCTTTTTGCCGTGAAATTAAATTGACCATTCCACAATTGTTGTGTCCAATTAGAACCATGTAGCTGACTTGTCCTACTGCAATTGCATACGAAACTTTAAATTCACTGTATCTCAAATTTGCTCCACCTGACCGAATGATAAAAGCAAAATTGTCAGGCATGTGAAGGTGTTTACGATTATCCATACACATTCCAATAAGCAGGTGAGCTTTATCAAAAGTCTCAAGTGGTCTGTTTAAATTATGAAACTCCAGAAGTAATCCAATCGGGGTTTGACGATATTGTGGAAGAATATCTTCTAATGTGTTAATTGATAAAAGCTTATCCATTAAGTCCTGATTAAGTAGAATTTAACATTTGTCAAATATAACTTTTGAATGGCAATTTAGGCAAGATTTTGTACAGATGCTGTTATAATTGCAGTAAAGCTATTAAAACTGAATGAAATTGTCCAACCAGATATAATTGGTTTGAAGGGATAGCAAAAGTAGTTTTAGCAGAAATTAACATAATTTGGACTGCGCAATAACTTGTCTCTGAAAACGAAATATGGTTGTCAAAAGCAGTCGTCATTGGTGCATTTGCGGGGTGCTTTTGCTGTCCGTGTTATGCGCTGGTAATTTTTTATATTTTCATTTTTGCTTCAAATATCGTTATTGCTTTCCCTTTAATTTCAACTCTCTCATCTTTCAGTTTGACTTTCAATTTGCCAGTCCGTTTGGATAATTGCAAAGAATCTAATTCCTTTTTCCCTAGTTTCTCTGCCCATAATGGTGTCAACGCGCAATGAGCTGAGCCTGTTACAGGGTCTTCGTTAATTCCAGATGCAGGAGCAAAACATCTGACTACAAAATCTGAATGTTGGGAATCACTAATGGCCGTTATCATCAAATGACCCAATCCACTCTTCTTCATCAACTCAAAGTTAGGTTCAGCATTTGAAATATCACTTTCATTTTTCGCAACTGCAATAATCCAATCATAAATACTTGAATACATTTCAATTGGGTTAAAGCCTAATAATTTTTTAAATTCTTTTAGGATATCAATCCTGTGAATTGGGTATCCTGGGAAATTCATAACTGTCCAGTCATTCTCCTTCATTATCGTTAAGTCTCCACCCTCTGCTTTAAATTTTATAATCTCAAGGGGAGTTTTTAATCCAAGTTCATAGATTATATGAGAACTTGCCAAAGTAGCATGTCCGCAAAGAGGCACTTCACTTGTTGGTGTAAAATATCGTATCTTAAATCCTTCTTTATCTGGTATCAGGAACGCCGTTTCCGACAGGTTCATCTCCATTGCAACATTTTGCATCCAATCAGATGTCATATTCTCATCAATTATCATCACTCCTGCAGGATTACCTTTAAAAGCTTCGTCCGTAAATGCATCAACTTGAAATATTCTTTTATTGTCTATCATTCTGGTATTATTTAGCTGATAATGTTGCCTTTACTTGCATATAACGGGAGTTTGTCTTCTAATAACTAATTTTAATTTACCGGTATGGACCCTTTCTAAGGTTGTTTAAATCAAAGTTGTTTTTTTCAGACAATTTTTCATTTTGCGACAATCTCACTTAAATCCATATCTTGATATCCCCAGGAAACTATATTTTCAAGTAATGGTATTAATGTCCTCCCTCTTTCGGTCAGACTATACTCAACTTTAGGTGGTATCTCAAAATAGGCCGTTCTGCAAACCACTCCCAAACTTTCCAGATGCCGTAATTCCTGGATAAGCATTTTTTCAGTAATACCCAAAACGTCTCTTTTAAGTTCACCAAATCTGCGACAAGTAGTTTTCATACTCCAGATTATACCTATTCTCCATTTTCCTCCAATAAATTTTAGGGAGTGTTGAACGGGGCAGTTCTTAAGTAATTCATCATGTAATAAATTTATTTTCATTTTATTTTTATTTTATAATATGCAGATATTAAAGCATTAATATAGGTTATGTAAGTACCTTACTTTTTAGTAGGTACTTGACTTAAGCAAATTTATGCAATATATTTGATATTTATAATTAGTTTAAATAAAAATAAAACAATGGATAGAAAAGATTTTTTATCGCGATTTCCCGCAATAGGTTTTATACCTTTTGCAGCTGGATATGTTTCCCTGGAGGAGCCCGAAACCGGGAAAATTCCTCCAATAATGATAAGTCCTGAATTGAAAAATTCTTACTGGTATATAGGACATTTGATGAGTATTCTAATTTCAAGTAAGGATACAAACGGTTCATTTTCTTTAATCCACGGATATGAAATAAAAGGTCTTGAACCCCCACCTCATGTTCATACAAAGGAGGATGAATCTTTTTATATTCTTAATGGCGAGATAAATTACACAGTGGATAAAGAAGCTTTTCATGCTAAACGGGGTGATTGGATATTTCTTCCCCGTAATATTCAGCATTCTTTTCAGGTTCAGTCTGATCAGGCAGAAGTAATAATTCAACTATCACCTGGCGGGTTCGAAGAATATTTCAAGGAGATGAGTGAACCAGCCAAAGCTCTTATAATTCCTCCCCGTCCTCAGGGTCCCCCGGATGTTAAAAGAATTATTGAGACTGCGTCTAAATATGGAGTCAAATTCCCCGGATTAGGATAACTACTTAAACTAAATTTTTCAATATTAAAGTCCACAATGTTTTGGAATACTTGATAGTCCAGGTATGTAATTCTAATATCTGGATTATTTTTCCCATCTGATATAGAAATACATTCGATGAATCATTGGATAATAATATACCAAAAAGGATAGGTATAAAAGCAGGTCAGATGAAGGAATTGTAAAGTATATATAAAACATTTAAGGAAATTTCAGTTCTCAATTCCCCGGATTATTTGTAAATTGAACATCAATTGTGAAAAGTCAGCTCAAGGCATTATATCAGCATCTTGTCACCTTGATGGTATTTTGCCTATGTGACTGACGGGGCGAAAGCGTTGTGAAGAATGAGGAATGTGCGGAGAGCGGAGGTCGCATGGTCATTGACGGAAGCCGGGAGAAGAGAGCCTTTCTCGTTTAAGTGCAAGATTAGTATGGGTTGATATAAATTTAGAACATTTATTTTTTTCATATTTAACTGTTTGCTAAATTTACATTTGATTGATTTTATTTGTGAGGGAATTCCTTCGTGCTAATGAAAAGAATTACACTTAAACGGGTATTTCACCGGGATCTCTGGCGTTATGCAATTGTCTTTAAGTACGATCCGGGTTTGAACTCAATTGCAAAAAGCATCAGCGGGTCACGCTACAGTGGTACCAATACTTTTTACTACGTAGATGCAACTGAAGAGGCTTTGATGGGAGTATTAAGGGCTTTCAGGGATAAGGCTGAAATTGATATTTCGGCCATTGCTTCAAAAAATCACGAACCGGAAGCGGAAAAGGAAACAAAGCCGGAAAGACCTTCCATCGAAGATTTTTCAGAAGAAATTATGCCTCATACAACCTTCAGTATAATAGCTGAAGTTGAAAAGAATGGTGATGCTTTTGATGGTTCTGTTTTAAAGAAATCAGGGTACTCCTCAAAATATGGCCCTGTTGAATTCCGGATCGATGACAGGGACGGACGTCTGACCATAAAGTTCACCGGCTTTTATGACAAGGCATGGATTGATGAGATAAAAAGCTATGGGAAAGCTTATTATGATAAGGCTCACAGGGAGTTCATGCTTCCCTGGTCAAAGCTGACCGTTGATTCTTTGTCCGACTATTTCTCATCAAAAGGAATTGAAGTAAGTGTTATCAGGACGAAGCCGGCAGCTGAGTTAAAAGAGTTGAGGAAAGATTTTGGTGATGAAGTCCGCTCCAGGGTACTGAGCGATGAAGCAAAGGCTGGATTGGAGCTTTTAAGGAGGCATCTTGAGGAGAGCAGGTACAGCTTCAGGACTGTCGAATCATATCTTGTGCAGCTGGAATTATTCTTCAAGTATTTTAATACCAGAGACCCGCTTGAAATAACTCAGAATGAAGTATCGGAATTTATTTATGGTGTTATTATTAAATATGCATTTTCCGCATCATATCAGAATCAAATGGTTTCAGCAGTAAAGCTATTCTATGAGCTTTCGGGAAAAGGGAAAATAATCCCTCAGATCATTGAGCGTCCAAGGCGTGGAAGGGCGCTACCAAAGGTTTTTTCAAAGGAAGAGATCAGCCGTATACTTAATTCGACAAGGAATGCCAAGCATAAGCTTCTCTTATGGTTAATCTATTCATGCGGTCTGCGCAGGTCGGAAGTTATCAACATAAAGCTCACGGATATTGACAGGACCAGGAGTCTTCTTCATATAAGGGAAGGAAAGGGAGGTGTTGACCGCATTGTTCCTGTATCTGAAAAAGTTTGGCCAAAACTTGAGGAGTATCTCGAAGGTTATAAGCCCTTAAGGTATCTTTTTGAAGGTCAGGGTGGAGTAAGGTATTCATCTGAAAGTGTTTATAATGTATTCAAGAAGGCATTGAAGAAGGCAGGTATTAATAAAGAAGTAGGAGTTCACAGCCTCAGGCACAGTTATGCCACGCATCTTCACGAGAATGGTCTGGATATAAGGTACATCCAGGAGCTTCTTGGTCACAAGAGCAGCAGGACAACCGAGATTTATACCCACGTGAGCCGCAGGAACCTGGCAGCAGTAAGAAGCCCCATCGAGGATCTGGATGTAAAGTAAACGCCAGTTTCAGATAAAGTTTTTTTGATTATTCAATCGGGAACAAATAATCAGGATTACGGAGTATTATCGTCAGCAGCAAGATTTAAACTTAATAATAGCATTTCGGCAGACTAACAGGAATAAGATTAATCATATCTACCCAATTAAGTACATTTTAAGTACTTTTACTACTCCTATAAACGAGTTATGGGCAAGCCATTGACTACATGACAGTTAAGCGTGTTTAACAAAATATAATCCTGCACCCTTGACAACTTTACCGTGAGAAAGTAAACGCTGTAGTTTTTACCGGGACTTTGCCCGCGCGCAAAAATTTTAGACCAACCTGCACCTACAATCGGCACATTGGCGGCGGCGCACCGACTTGCCGAACTCGCCGAGGCGGCGGCAGCGCTGCCGGTGGCCCGGCCAGTGCCCAGGCGCGCGCCCGCGCCGCCCGCGCTCACTCGCTCCGCCGCGCGAGTGCGGTTTGCATGAGGCGTGGTTGGTGCGCGTGCGTGGGTAACCGTATCAGTGGATTGCGGGTTTTCTACGGTTTAGGAGAGAGAATAGAGGATTTATGAATAACCAAAACCCATCCCCTACAGTATCATATGGTTAAGTGCAAACCCATTAGAGGAGCGCAATGCACGCGCGCACACTCGTGCAACGACAAGACAACGGTCTCCAAGGTGCTACGGATCCAGCACACAGACGGGAACCGAGCGCCGAGGGGGGTGGAGCAAAAAAGTTTGGCCTAGGTGGCGCGGACCCACGTGTACCCCTTTACGCGAAGGGGAGGGCCGAGGAGTTACGGTTCCCCCGCGCCGCGCGGACGGACGAAGCAGCGACCGCTCTTTGCACTCGCGGTTGCAGAGGTGGTTAGGCCACGGACGAGGCGCGCGCGCGCGCGTGGGCCGCGCGCGGAGCGCGCGCCCCGCGCCCAGTTGTGAGGGTTTGGTGGGCGCGCCCGTGCAACTTAGACCTAGTTGTCCGTGCTCGTCCTAGTTGCTTTGCTCTCGCCCCGCCTGGCTCTGCCACGTGTGAACCGGAGGAGGCCAGCCAGTCTAGCCTACAGTGCCCGCGGACTGCCCGCAGCATAGGGGGTGCCAGGTCACTAGCCGCTCCCTCACCCGGCGGCCAGGAGAGAGGGACCTATTCCCGTCCCCGCAGCCGCCGAGGCAGGGCCGCCCGCGCCCGCGCCTCTCTGCCGAGGGGTGGGTGGAGGTGTCCCACCTGGCCTCTCTCTGTGCGCCCAGGCCCGTGGTGGGCCGCGCGAGCGCGACGGGCCGAGGGTTGAACCGAGCGCGCGCGCGCCTGTTCACTGAGCGCGCGCGCGGCCCAGAGGTGCGCGCGCGCGCGCGCCCTGGCGGTTGGGCGGCCCACGAAAAAGTGGCGCACGGGCGCGCGCGCGCGCGCGCGAGAGAGAGGGAGGGGCGTCCAGCCAGCCAACTCCTCACCCGTGCTCTGGGCCGTGCCGCCGTCAGATCCATAGGCTCCGCCTGACACGTGCCCGCGACGGCCGCGCGCCGGCCCGGCGGGTTCCCACCCGGCCCGGCCCAGCCGAGGGGGGAACCGCTTGCCGCCGCCGTGTCAGTCAGCTGTTTGGTTTCGCCGTTTCCCTTTGTCGCTCTGCCTCCCGCGCCGCCGCCTTTGCACATCCAGGATCGCGACGCACGAGAGAGTTATCGTCGTTCGAGAGGGCACGGCACGCCGTTCGTTCGGTTATAGCTCTGCGTCTCAGTCCATCGTCTCTCTCTCTCTCTCGCTTTTCCGCGGTTGGTCTGCCAGGGTGCCTCGTCGTCGGGCGCCCGGCTTTGCAGTCGATTTGTGGCTGGGCCGTCCGGGCGCGCGCGCGCGCGGACGGGCGACTGGCGCGCGCGCGCGCGCACTCGGCGCACGGGGCGCGGGCGGCTTTGCCGAGGCTCGGCCAACCGCCGACGAGCGCGGGCGCGCGCGCGTGTCTGTGGCACGCATGGACCCACGGGAGGGCAGCGGTTGAACGGACAGGCGGTTGTTGGGCTGCACGCGCGCGATTTGTTAGGCGGTTGTCGGCACGGTCAGCGGGACCGCCCCTCCCCCTCCAACCGCCCCGCTCCCCCTGCCCACGGGTTTGCCACAACTCGGCTTCCCGCGCTTCACCTCGTCCCGCGTGGGCCGCGCGCGACGCGGGGAGCGCAGGCCCAGCCCACGAGGTTGTGCGCGGCCAGATAGCACGCGAGCCTCACCCCCTTTCTTCCTCGTCCCGTCGCGACGACGCTCGCCCAGGGCAGGCGCACACTCTGCCGTCCAGGCCGTCCGCATGGCGAGCGAGCGCACGCCGTCGGGCACGCATATCCCTGTGTCGCCGGAGTCGGCGTGCGCACTTTAGGGCATTCGCGCGGGTCGCCCGTCCGTCGTCGCCATGGCGCTCGCGGCGGCGACTAGGCGGCGCACGCCCGGCCCCCGGCGCGTCCGCGGCCTGGCGGCGGCGAGACGGCGCGGCACGGCGGCCGGCCCGGCCAGGCAGGTAGTTGGCCGCCCCGAAGATCGCGTCCCAGGGGTTGTAGGGGTCCTTCTTGCCGTCACCGTTTCCGTCCTGGCCGTAGGCCGCCCAGGTGGCCGGCATGAACTGCATCTGCCCGATCGCCCCCGCCGAGGAGGGCCCCATGTTCTGGCCGAAGTCCGATTCGATGTGGTGGATCGCGGCGAGGATCCCGAAGCCGCGCGGCCCCAGCTGGTACTTCTGCGCGGCGGCCGCGTAGATCGGCACGAACTGCGGCGGCAGTCCCTTCGCCCCCGCCGGGATCGCGGCGCTCGCGTCCCGCCGCCGCAGCTCGCCGCGCTCGAGGCGCCGAGCAGCGCGCTGAAGAGCACGAACGGGAGCAGCACCAGGCAGACCAGGCCGATCGCCGCCCAGACGAAGATCCGGCCGAGGCCGCCGCCGCCCATCGCTAGCCGCCATCGGACCGGCTCGCCGGCGCCGCCGGGGCGCCGCTCCGTTTCCGTTGCCGTTGGCGTAGGCGGCGCTGTGGATCGAGCGCGCCTGCTCGCGGTGCCAGGCCGGGTCGACCAGCAGGCGGAGCGCGGCCCAGGGGTCTCCCCCGCTCTGCTCCAGCGCCAGGTGGCGGATCGGCTGGTCGCGCTCGGGGTCGGAGGAGACCGACCAGTACTCCATGTCGGAGAGGTAGATCCGCACCCGGGCGCGGCCGTGGGCCTCGGAGTCGATGTAGGCCTCCGAGAAGTCGCCCTTCTGGGTCTGGAGCTCCTTGGTGATCGTCTCCAGGTCCTGGTCGTCGAGCCCGGAGGCCTCGCGGATGTAGCCGAGCGAGAGCCGCGAGGTGCGGAAGTAGACGCGCAGCACCGACTGGCTCACCAGGGCGTGGCCCTGCTCGTTGTCGAAGTCCTCGAGCTGCTGGGTGACGGCGTAGAGCGCGCAGGACATGTGCCGGGTCCGCCGCGCCCACTCGTTCAGCCAGGCGCCGGCCGCCTTGGAGCGCAGCTGCGCCCAGCTCTCGTCGATCACCAGGAAGGCCTTGCCCGCCCACGGCCCGGCGTCCTCGTGGGTGCCGTGGCGGTAGCGCGAGCGCCGCTGCTGCATCGCCCGCCCCATGTGGTCGACCAGGGTGAGCATCACCGGCCCGGCCAGGTCGCGAGTGAAGCCCGGCGAGGTCGCAGAGCAGCAGCGGCGCCTCCGCCGGGATCGTCGTCTCCTCGTCGGCGAGCCAGGCGTGGGCGCCGCCCTCGCAGTAGGAGTGAAGCCGGGCGGCGAGGCCGCGGAACTTGGAGGCGATCTGGGGATCCCCGTCGGGGTTGTCGGCTTCCTCCTCGCGGCGGGCCAGCTCGAGCAGCTCGCGGCGCAGCAGCGACTCGCGCGGGCGCTCGCCGGTCTCGCGCGCAGACGTCGTAGACCCGCTGGATGCCGCGCTCGAGCAGCGAGCGGTCCTCGCCGGATAGCTCGCGCTCGTCGGAGTCCCGGCCCGGGTCCCCGATCAGCAGCGTGTGCAGGGCGAGCAGGAAGCGGACCTTCTCCGAGCTCACCCGCGCCGGGTCGGGGACGTCCCAGGGGCAGAGCACCGCGTCGTGGCGGTCGGCGCCGAAGTGGAGCTTCTCGGCGCCGGGCACCAGGTCGACCAGGGCCTCGTAGTGGCCCGCCTCCCGGATCCCGGTCTCGGCGTCCTCCGAGGAGGAGCGGTCGACGATCATCCCCTGGGCGCCGCGGGCGATCGAGCGCATCAGGGTGGTGTTGACGAAGACCGTCTTGCCGCCACCCGAGGCGCCGGTGATCAGGGCGACGTGGGTGCGGTAGGCGGGGTCGAAGAGGTCGACCCGCTCCAGGGTGTTGCCGGGGATCGCGTAGCCGATCGGCACCCCGCCGCGCGAGCTGGCCGAGGTGGAGAGCAGCGGCACGCAGTCGGCGATGTTCCGCGAGGCAAAGCCGCGGGTCGCCCCGAGCGCGTTGGTGCCGAGCGGCAGGCAGCTGACGAAGCTCCGCTCCCCCAGGAAGCGCCCGCCGTAGAGGCGGGCGTCCGTGGCCCCCTCCATCTCGCGGGCGATCGCGCGGCGCTCGTCGTCGAGCAGCTCCACCCGCTCGGCGGCCGCGCGCTGGGAGTGAAGGATCGAGACGTCGTAGACACCGGAGGCCGAGAGGCGAAGCTCGGCGTCGATCTCCCCGGCCTCGCGCTCCTGCTCGAACTCCTCCGGGCTGATCAGCTTCGCCTCGCGCTGCTTTCGCTGCAGCCCGGCCCAGATCCGCCGCCAGCGAAGCCGGTAGTGGCGGCGCGTCCTCGCCCGGTCGCGGGCGTGGATGTGGACCACCAGGCGCCACGGCGGCGGCGCCGTCATCAGGTTGAGCAGCCAGTAGAGAGAGGTGGTGTCCGGCGGCGTGGTGACGTGGGCGATCGACTCGACCTGGCCGGCGTTCGGGTAGGCGATGTGCTCGGGGTCGGCCAGGTCGATCGCCGCGCCGCGGGTGACCGCGGCGAGCAGCTCGCCGCGGTGGCGGCGGGCC
>CAVUAX010000005.1:0-171960 GCA_963739685.1 uncultured Bacteroidales bacterium | reverse complement strand
TTTCTTCTATACTCCATCGTTTAAGGTAAGCTGAAATAATAAACCACAGATCCTTTTGTTTAGAATCTATCTGAAGAGATGTCAGTAACATCATGGGCTGACCACCGAATCCCTTAATTACTACCATGTTCAGTGGATTTTTAAAATCAGGCAAATGTACCGGAATGGAGCCATACCTTATGTGGAACTGAACTTCTTTGCCTTCAATAATCTTTATAATGCTATTCCCATAAGGAAGCCGGCATGCATGTGCTAACCATAATGATCTTAAAGATTTATCCTGGGATATCAGATCCCTCGAGCCTACCAGCCGAATAATAAAGTCCCTTTTATTTTTTAGGAGAGACTCATATAAATAATCTCTGTCACCGCCACGATCAATGACCCATATACCCATGTTTTGAACTGCCTTGCCTACCTGATTAAATGCTTTTATGATTTCTACATTTTCACTTTCAAAATCTGGTGATTTCTGTGAATAGAGAGAATAATACAACGTGGTTATTTCATTACTGTCTATTTCCGATGCAATGACTTGGTTGGTCCAGTATCCGTCCACAAGTTCTCCATCTTCGCTGCCATCTCTGACAGTTGCCAGATATTCCATCTTTTCCGCATACTTCTTTTTCAGATCACTTAAATCAAGTATCAATAAGGTTTTTTCTTTTACCCTCTCGCTTGCAAGTGATAAGATACTTTTCTGTAAGCAACTCCATATCCTGGGCTTTATTAATTGTCTGCTAAATCTTTCTTCAACTTTCTTTAATGATACCCGGCTTTCCAGCTGCCTTCCAATTTCTGTCAGCATAACCGACTCAGAAGCTATAATGCCATAAATAGCTTCCTGAATAAATCTTCTTGCAGTTTTATCGAGTCCTTTTGAAAGTATCCCCGAAAATTTTGTTATTTTGTACCGTAATTTATTAGCTAAGTGGCTAAAGTTCATCTTGTATCCTCCTGTTTTTGTGTGTGGTAATACAAATATATACAGGAGGATACTTTTATGCTAATTATTATTAAAGTATCCCCATTTTTTTATCTTATCACTTGTCAAATACCTGAAAACCGGAATTTATGCGGCATATAGAAAGTAACTGGCTTTATATTGGGGTATGTCCAAAACTAAACAGCTATTGACTTTAAGCAATTTATTATTTAATTTGCATTCAAAATAAAACCTAAAACTCACATAACGACAAGCCGGCATTTCTAATTCCATTAAGAATGCGCGACGATTCAGTAAAAGTTATTTAGGCAAGTTATTTAGGTATCTGGTTAATTTGGAAATGCCATGAAATTCAAACCATTAAACCTACAAGACCTGCAACTTCAGCACACAGTTGATGTAAGTCCCTCTTCAGGCGGAGTTTCGGGCCTGGTAAAAATACCTGTTACAAATAGTAGAAATAATTTTAATCCAGGATTATCGCTTCAATATAGTTCTTCTGCAAAGAATTCAATTTTTGGCATGGGATGGGATATTGGTGGTTTATCTTCCATATCTGTAGATACAAAACAAGGATTGCCAAAATATGATGGTAGCGATTCATTTACTTACGGTGGCTCAAAAGCACTTGTTCCTCAATTGGTTGAGAATGGAAGTAAGTGGAAAGAACGAATAGAAGAAAATGGCAATTACTACATACATTTTTACCGATCAAAAAAAGAAGACCTAAACATTCGCTTTGAGAAGTGGATAAAAAAAACGGATCGAACAGTGCACTGGAGAAGCAGGACTAAGGACAATATACTTTCGATTTACGGTCTTGATCCCACTGGTAAAAGCAAAATTTATGATACAAAGAATAATAACAGGATATATTCCTGGTTGCTAGAAGCTCAATACGATAATCTGGGCAACTGCATACTATATTATTATAAAGAAGAAGATGATGCTAATGTAGATTCAAAACTGGTATTTGAGAGCAATCGCTTGAAAAACTTTAGAAACAATGGATTCACCAGAAGGTATCCCGATAAAATTGTTTATGGAAACACAAAGCCATTAGTACCAGATGCAGCTATACCAGGTACTAATAAATGGCTTTTCGAATTGGTTTTTGATTATGGGCAATTGAAGCACAGGCCGTATACCAGTACTCAAGCGGAAGCCGGATCGAGCTGGGACTGCAGGCCGGATCCGTATTCTGTATATACTGCGGGTTTCGAAATTCGTACGTATCGCCTGTGTAAGCGTATTCTAATGTATCACCATTTCGATGAATTATCGGTCTCAACTTCACTCACCGGAATTTTTGAATGCGATTTCCATGAAGCCGAAACCGGAACAACCCTGGAAAAGATTTCCTATACTGGTGTTCGCAGAGATCTTACTAGTGGAACCTACTCCGAGAAAAACCTACCTTCCCTTACATTTAACTATACCCAACCTCAACTAGGCCAATTTTTCAAAGGAATAACAAAAGAGACGAATGAAAATCTGCCACAAGGATTTAACCATAAGCACACAAAAATGGTTGATTTATTTGGCGAAGGTATTTCCGGAATTCTTACCGAATCGTCAAATAACTGGTATTTTAAGCAAAATTTAGGTAACGGCGAATTCTCTAAACAGGAAATAGTTATCTCAAAACCTACACAAGAACTTAAATCTGCTTCTCTGGGAGATTTTGATAACGATGGCAATCTGGAACTTTTTACTTTACAAGGTAAAATGGCCGGCTATTACGAATATCAGAGAGATAAAGAAGAATGGTCGGGTTTTAAGTCGTTTGAAAACATACCCCAGACAGGCCCATCAAAATTAATGGATATCAATGCTAATGGCCTAAGCGATCTATTGGTCGAAAACGATGATAAAATAACCTGTTATCCCTTCAAAGGAAAAGAGGGTTTCGATAAACCCTATGAATTTTCTAAGCCGGTTTCTAACGGAAAGTTATATTCTCCTTTTGTTGGAAACAATTTAGCTAACGACTATTTTCTGGCCGATATGACGGGCGATGGCTTATCGGACCAGGTTAGAATTTCTAATGGCCAGGTAATATACTATCCCAACCTGGGTAATGGACACTTTGGCGAGCAGGTAATAATGGAAAATGCCCCGCTTATTGATTTTGATAATACTTATGATACCAGTAGAATTCGTTTATTTGATTTAGACGGAAGTGGTACTAACGATATTATTTATCTTGGAAACGGGGAGATAAGGTATTGGTACAATGCTTCGGGAAATAAATTTGTAAATGGGGGTACTATAAAGGGCCTTCCTTATATAGATAATATTAGCGAATCTACCATTCTCGACTTGCTGGGTCAGGGAACACCCTGTTTAGTCTGGTCAAATTCGCTAAACAACTTTCAACAAAATGCTTTACAGTATCTTAAAATTACCAATGGTATAAAACCTCGTTTATTGGTTTCTGTTGATAATGGAATGGGAAATGAAATACAGATTGAATATGGTTATTCGGGCCAGCATTATCTTGAAGCCAAAAAATCAGGAAATCCTTGGATAAGCAAAATGCGATCGCATTTTACAGTTGCCGATAAGAAAATTGTTTTCGACAAGATAACGAACTCCAAGCATATTGCTCAATATAAATACAAGGATGGTTTTTACGATAGTATAGAACGTAGCTTTGCTTGTTTCGGATTAGTGGAGCAATACGATTCTTCTTTTTATGAAAATGCATCCATAACACACGAAAAAGATTATGCCCAACCCAGCTGCACAAAAACCTGGATGCATGGTGGAATTTTTGGCTGGGATGCAAAAAGGGCAAAACAATATTATAAGGAGGATGTCCTACAACCCATGTTAAGTCCTGTTTTCTTTGAACAACAAGATGCTATTAACTCAAGAGAATTTGCCGCAGGATATCAAAATATGGCAGGGCAGGTTTTAAGACAAGAAGTATACGCCACCTCCCTTGAAGGGATTGTAGCGTTGCATCCATTCATGGTAACACAAAGTGCCTATTGTATCCGAAAATTACAACCTGAAAATAAACGACATAAACCGGCGTTTTTTGCTTTTCAAACAGAGTTATTGTCTATTAACTATGATAAAAACCCGGCTGATCCTTTAATGTGTCATCAACTTTCTTTGAATGTAAATGCCTTTGGCGATATTGAAAAAGAATTGAACATAGCTTATGCCAGAAGAACTACCATAACCGACAGGTTGCTTCAGCAAAAAACTGATTATATAAAAGCAGGAGTACACAGTTTTACTTCAATAGATACCAAAGATCAATATCAATCTGGCATACTGTACGATTCGAAAATTTTTCATATCAATCATTTAGCTCATGATTCAAACAAAATAGTTTCATTTTCGGAAGCAAAGGCAAGCTTTGAAAGCATCGTTGCAAGTGCAATCGATTTCGATCAGGATTTACCTTCCGGTGGTATCTCTGTTGCAAAACTTATTAGTTGGAACCAAACCTTTTTCTGGAATAACAATCTGAATGCAGAGTTGGCTCTGGGGCAAGTTGAAAACAAAACACTTGTGCACCACAAAGAGGAGGCTTGTTTTAATAATAACTTTATTACCAATACATTTGAAGGTAAGGTTACGCCAGCAATGCTTTCAGATGCTAGCGAAGGAGGTTATGTTCAAAAGGATGGCTATTGGTGGAAAAAAACAGACATCAATATCTTTCTTGACGAACCAGCTTTTCATGTACTCGATCGAATTGAAAAAGGTGCAGGAAGAACTGCAAGGTATGCCTACGACCCTTATTTTTTAGGTGCTACGCAAATTACCGATCCGGTTGATAATGTAAATCGGTGTGAAATTGATTATAACAACCTGAACCCTTATCGCTTAATAGATATAAATGATAATGTGTCTGAGGTACTTTATGATCCGCTAGGGGTTGCTGTTGTTAGTTTCTTTCAGGGAAGCATATTGGATGATCATGGCACGCTTCAACCTTATGGTGTTAATCCTTTAAACACCTATTCAAAAAGAAATGATGAAAGTTTTAATTCTATTTTGACTAATCCCGGATTATATCTTCAGAAAGCTTCATCCTTTATTTACTACGATTTAAGTTGTTGGGAAACCGATAGTATACCTGTTAGAAGTATTAATATTACCAGGGAAAATTTAATTCACGATGGTAAAGGAAATGTTGATACTTCTGATACCATACAATTAGAGTTAAACTATCAGGATGGATTTGGACGTGTTATCCAGGTAAAAAGAAAGGTTGAAGATGGGCCGGCCATAAACCGCTTGATCGATGGCAGTGTGGAGGTGGATATTTCCGGTGAGCCTGTATTGTCGCACAGCACCAACAGATGGCTGGCTTCCGGGCATGTGGTGTTCAACAATAAGCTAAAAGCGATAAGAAATTTCGAGCCATTTTTCTCCAACACCCATGAGTTTGAAAGTGATACGGTACTCGAAACCTTTGGCGTTTCATCTCAACTTTATTACGATGCAATGGGCAGGGTATATCGAAAAGATTATCCAAACAGTACGTTTAGTGAAGTTGAATATTCTTCCTGGCAAGTTATTTCATTCGACCAAAACGACACGGTTGATCGTTCCTTGTATAAAGTATTCAGGGAAGTACTTCCCGGTTCGTCACCGGAACGAATGGCCCTGGATAAGAGCCTTGCACATAAAGAAACCCCGACAATAATAAATATCGATCCGCTGGGGCGTGAAATATTTATAAATCAGCAAAATAATGATGGTACCAGCAGGAAAACAGAAAGCAAGTACGATATTCTGGGTAATATTGTTGAAATTACCGATTCACGCGATCTAAAAGCCTTTGAATATAAATACGATATGCAAAGCCGGCAATTGTATGAAAATAGTATGGATGCCGGTGAAAAATGGAACTTCCATAACTTCTTAGATCAAACCATTCATCTTTGGGATAGCAGAAATATTCATCAAAGGATTTCATACGATGTTATGGAACGAATAATTTCTGTTCATGTCGATGGGGCCCTTGGTTTAAATCATATAACGGAACGCTTTGTCTATGGCGAAGATGCCTCAATTATGCAGGCAAAAGAAAGAAATCTCCGTGGTATATTGGTAAAACATTACGATCAGGCTGGTACGCAGGAAACAACCCTGGCTGTACCGGGGGGTACATCTTCCAAGACAGAAAGAAGGCTGCTTAATAATTTTGCAAGTGAAGCCAACTGGAACGATCCATTAGTGGTTGCATTGGCACCGGATATCTATCGTACAGAAATTACTTATGATGCACGTGCCAGAATAGTAGAACAAAAACTACCCGACCAAACCACGCGTAAAACAATTTATAATGAAGGCGATAGCGTTCAAAAAATCCTGGTTTCTACAGCCGATGGGGTTTTAACCGATGAAGAAATAATGAAGGATGCATCCTATGATGCAAAGGGATTACGACAAAATGTTTTACTTGGCAACGATATTAAAACCACCTACACCTACGATACTGAATCCTTCCGCATGAAACGCCTCCTTACAAGATCAACGGGAGGTTCAGTAAGGACCTATCAGGATATTAACTATACCTACGACCCGGTTGGTAATTTAGTTCATTTGGTAGATGAAGCACAACAACCCGCCAGTGCTGCTCCAGGGGTTATAGAAGGATTAAATACTTCTTCGCATTCGGAGTTTACCTATGATGCTTTGTATCAGCTAAAAACTGCTTCAGGAAGGGTGCATCAGGCCCTGCTAAAAAATGATTATATCGATCGTAGTCACGAAAGCGGGGCGCCGGCAAACTGGGCCAAGGGAAGCAGACATATAGCGCTAAATAATGGAGCAAGTGTTGAACGATATACACGCAATTATACCTATGATGAATCCGGTAATATCCTTAGCATTCAGCATAGTGGCGCAACGCATAACTGGACAAGGAATAATTGGACTTCAGCAAGTTCAAACAGGTCCCTGCCACAGCTCGAACTCAACGGTGTGGCCATTAGTAATCCTGAAAATAGATTTGACAATAACGGAAATTGCATATACCTGCCTAATTTAAGGTCGGTTGAATGGAATTACAGAAATAATATTTCTAAAGTAGTTATAATCGACCGCTCGGCTCAGGATAAAGCAAATGATGAAGAATTCTACATATATGGGGGAGATGGTATTCGAATTCGTAAAATTACCCAGCGGGTGGTTGACGTGGCCAACGATACTATCGAATTAGTCGATAAAATATATTTGGAAGGCTGCGAGATTAAAAAAATTATTAGGGGAGGTGCCGAAATACTTAACAGGTACACCTCCAAAATATCAGATGGTAAGAACTCATTGGCTGTTATTCACTCCTGGCAAACAGATATACAGGCAAGGGAAACAGATGATGTTTCCCAAAAGAATATACATTACCAGTTTGGAAATCATTTAGGCTCTAGTTCATTAGAGTTAGATGAAAACGGCTATGTAATAACTTATGAAGAGTATTTTCCTTTTGGGGGAACATCTTTTCTTGCAGGAAGGAACAAACGGGAAATCGACCTGAAAACATATCGTTATTCAGGAAAAGAAAGGGATAATTTTACAGGCCTATACTATTTTGGATATCGCTATTATGCACATTGGATAGGCGGATGGCTAAGCCCTGACCCTCTGGGCCCGGTAGATTCGGCGAATTTATATGTTTATGCACAAAATAATCCAGTAAATCTTATTGATCCTAATGGACTAGATCCAACCAATCCATACGATGTAATTGATGAGGCTTTTCGGAGATATAACCTACGTCATGTGCGCACGGTTACTTTGGACGATGGAAGTATAATTGAATCGTTCGTTTATCGCGGCCAGGAAGTAAGAAATCTTTCTGAGGTTCATGATGTGTCTGTAGTAATGCATATTCGCCGATATCCTAATGGAGATCCTCCGGACTTAAATATTAGGGTTGAATCACAACAACGTGAAGATTTATATGCTACTTGGGATATTGAAACAAACAGACCGATAATTCGCAGAAGGGAGAGTTCAGAGTCAAGTCGGGTAATTACAATAAGCCCGCCACCTCCCAGGCCACCAAGGCTAGCAAGACCGCCAAGGCATTCTACTCCGCCTCCTACACCGCCGCCGGCACCGGATCCACCACCGGATGCAAGCCAACCGGAGACTGTGACACCACCACCTCCCGATCCTGTTGAAGAACCTGAGCCGGAGCCGGAGGTTTGCGAGCAGGAGCCGGAACCTGAAATTCCTGATTTGGAACTGCCAGTTAGTGAGTCGGAACCAAATCCGCCAGTTTGTGAAATGGATCCTGATAGTCCGGATGCTCCGCTAGCTGATAGCAGTGAAAATACAGGAGAAGGGCATGATGCAAACATACCTTCCCATGAATTGCCGTATGCAGGATCTAGGTTGGTAAGCAGAAATCCTTCAGGTTTTACCCTGGAAGTGCCAAATAATTTCGATCCTGAAAAGATTGCCATGTACGAAGATAGGATCCTTACTGATAGGGGAGTAGGTAATAGATCGGCAGTTCCTGGGGAGAGAAGAAGCCCAAGAGGTAGCGATGTTACCGATGAAATAAGGTACCAAAATGAAGGATTATTGGACGATTGGGTCGAAGCTGAAAGAGCTGCTGGCAGAACAAGGCCACCGGGAAATCATGTCGACCATGGAGTTGAATTGCAGCATATTATAAGAGGAAATGAGACAGGTGGAGCTGATACCGTTCGATTCGAGGATCATCGTTTTCAGCCGGGAAGTGTAAATACATCTCAGGGTTCATCTGCTTCTCATACCAGACGAAGAGCAGTAGCATCAGGTGCACCCGAAGATGTACCTGCCGGTGGTGTGGCTCGGACCGATGAAATGAATTTGCTAAGAAATTCTGAAAGGTTGCGAACCGGGTTAAGATTGACAGGGCATATAATGAACGTTGGAGGACCCGTATTGGTCTTCTATGGAGCTTCAGGGATAGAAAACCCATATGTAAGATATACTGCTTATGGTGCTGCATCTGTTGAGACATACGGAGTAGGATTGTATTATTACGGTAGAATTGTGTTAAACGGGGCTAATGGTTTCGAGGGCGGATTGGCTGCCATGAACGCTGGAAGCAGGTTTATGCGCCTGGGAGGTGGTTACGGAATGATAATCGTGTCTGGCTACTCAGCGGTTGTGCATGTTCAGCAAGGTGAATATGGCGTTCTGGTAGGAGATGGGGCCGGAATGGGTTTGGGCTATATGATGATTACTCAAACTGGTAGCGTACCACTAATTGCAATTACCGGAACCGCAATGGGAGCTAATTATTTGGGCGATTACGTTGAATCGAGAGTAACTCCCGAATACGGCAGGGGTTGGGGTATTGCTGCAGGAACCGGTGCAGGATTGGGAGTAGGAGCTGTTGTAGGTGGAGGATTGGTTGCTCTTGGACTGGTATCGAATCCGGTAGGATGGGCAATTTTAGCTGTAGGTGGTATAGCAGGCCTTATAGGAGCAATATGGTAAATAGTGTCTAAAAAAAGCTCCATTTTTATCAGACACTTGAATTTTAGCTTCGCTGAACTCGTAAATTTGATTATTGAGAAAGACTTAAAAAGTAGGGTTTTATAACCGACAATAATAGAAACTAGTAAAGCACATAAAATAAAAATAAACCACAAAATCTGGTAAAACCAACGTGTTGTGCGGTTGAAAATTAATTAAAAAAGTTAATAACTATCAATGAAAAAAGTTATGCATAATACTGATGTACAGTATATTAGAAGTAATATTCATCACAAAATTGCTTCTGATATGCATAACTTAAAAACAAATTTCGACAAGTTCTTTAACATTACCAAATCGGTTTTTAAAGATCGCTTAAATCAATCTGACAACTTTTTTTTCTATCCTAATAGACCAAAACTATCAGATTGTGAGATAATTGCATTGTCAATAACTGGTGAATCACTTGGAATTGACAGTGAAAGCTATTTTTGGGGCAAACTTAAATTTGATCACAAAAAAGATTTCCCCGGATTAATTGATCGAAGTAATTTCAATCGCCGTCGGAAACATCTCTATCCATTTATTGAAAAACTTAACCAATACCTGGCAGACAGGCTCAATGAATGCGAAGATGTTTACCTGGTTGATTCCAACCAGGAAAGAGAACTATATCCTGCAATCTATAAAAGAGTGCGAAAACGAATTGAAACCTTATTTGCCCAATTATGTGACCAGTTCATGCTTAAACGCAATTATGCAAAAACTATTTTGGGGCTGTCTGTTCGCATTCTCTCAAAGATAACTGCTGTTACTCTCTTGCAATACATTAATTCAAAGAACGATCAACCAATTAATCATTTAAAGTATGCGTTGGCTTCTTAACCGCACAACACGTTAAAACCAATAAATAAGCAATACAATGAAAAAGGAAGAACTTCTTAAACTAGAAAAACTCGCCACACTGGCGCCAAAGGAAATTGAAAAGAAAGACGCAACTATTTATACTAAGTTACGTGAACGGGCAAGCGTAAATCTTAAACTTATTGCCAAAGAGCGATTGGCAGATGCCCCAAAAGAAATTAAAGAAAGCTTTGCTAAAATTGATTTTTCTCCTGCTAAGCTGGGAAGCAAAGATATTAGAACAACAATATCAGATGCTCTTGTAAAAAGTAATGCTTCCGCAGACAGAATAAAGAAACTGAAAAAACAATTAGAAAAGCTTCCTAAACTTGGCAAGATCGACGACATAATCCAGCCGGATTTACCGGTATTTGTTAATCCGGCCTTTCAACCAGATATTTTAAAGGCTAAGTTTTATCGTTTAAGCGACATTTCAGGGCTACCGCAGGAAAAAATTGATAAAGCGATGGCCAAAAATGTAAGTCTTAATACGATAACTAATGATACACTGGATGAGCTGGTAAAAGATAAAATACTTAGCACTGCTGAAGCTAAGGAACTGGGGGTGGCATCTAACCTTTATGCTTTATTCGATTCAAGCTTTGAATTGACCGAGTATGTTTCGGATAAACTAAAAATTAAGTCCCTCGACGATTTAGTAAAATTAGACACAAAGGATTGGGCCAAGCTTATTAATGAATCAAAGGTATCCTTGCCAGATGATCTTAAGAGTGAAGATTATGCTGAAGTTCTTCATAAAAAAATAGAAAATCTTTATCCCGAACTCAAGTTGGTACACAATGTTACGTCTGTTAAAACTAACGAAATTTCCAGGAGTATTGAGGCATTAAAACCACTGAGCGACAAAAATAAAGCAGTCTTTGGTGCTACAACTTTTGATGATTTAAATAAGGATGGCATCACTGCAGCTGATGAGAAGAAACTAAAGAAAGAATATGATTATCTCGATCGAATAGTTAAAGTAAATCCTGGATTGAATCTTGAATCGGTACTAAATGATAAAAGCTTAAGCTATGCTGATAAGGCGAAAGCAGTAAGCGAACGTACCGGTCTGTTAGAGAAATTTATAGGAAATAATGCCAATATTAATTTTCTATCATTAGATTATAAACACGACAGCGAAGATGTTAAAGACTTGAATTTTAGTGGCTTCAAGAAAGAAGAAAAGGCGATGGTCTTAAAATCTGTAAAATCGTATCAAAGAATATTTTCCTTTACCGACGATATTGAGGATACCGAGACTATTCTGGCAGCAGGATTTCATTCATCCTTTCAAATAGCATCGGTAACACTTTCCGATTTTATTAAAGCAACCAATCTTGAAAAAGCTATTGCTACCAAATATTTCGAAAATGCCCATATGAGCATTATCCGTACAACCGGTATTATGGGGTCCATAATTGATATTTTAACAGGTGGTTTCGACTGGACTGCAGTAGGTAATTTAGGCACTTCAATAAAAGATTATTTAAAAGATATTCCAGGATATGCCGACCTATTTGGCGAAATGGCATTTTGCGATTGCGATCATTGTAAATCTATTTATTCTCCAGCAGCCTATTTTGTTGATTTGATGCAGTTTGTCGATAAACACGTGCTATCGAAGCACTTTACCGGCAGCAAAGCAAATCATGTATTAAATTTAAAGGTAAGGCGGCCCGATTTGTGGACCCTGCCTGTAACCTGCGAAAATACCTTAGAATTGATTCCTTATCTGGTAGTTATCAATGAAATTCTGGAATCGTATATAGCTAAAAAGAAAGGGTTCGCAGGCGATATGAGCGACTGGGTTGCCGTGCGTGAGTTTGTCTATAAGAAGGAAATAGCCTTAGAAAAGCCGGGAACATGGAAAAATAATGTTCATTCATTTAAACAACCTTTCCATCTGCCTTTAGAATCGGTATCCACCTATTTATCACATTTTGAAAAAACAAGGGAAGATATTGCTATTCTTCTTGAAAAAACGCAGAATGTGATTTCAAAGGCAAAGTTAAACTTATCCGATAAAGAATACTTTTTATTGACAAATCCCGATGCAACTCCGGTATTTATAAACCGTGTGTATGGTATTACTTTTACAGTAACATCAGGAAAAATTACTCCCTTTGATGCGCAACTGCTCATTAAATCCATTAAAATAAGCCGCTCTGAATTAGGAAACTTATTAAGTACATGGTTTGTAACGAATAATGGAGCGGATAATATTATTATAAAGGGCGAAAAAATTAACTCCGATAGTATTCAAAACGATATTGAACGAATTAAAAATCTAACATATGAAGCCTTAGACCGGGCTCACCGCTTTGTGAGGTTATGGCGCGAAACGAAATGGAGCATTGAAGAACTCGATTTAGTACTCTACAAATTAAATCAAGATGGTATTGCCAACGGCATTGTGCCCGATAGTATAACCGCCATTGGTAACCTGCTTCGAATTCAGGAAAAGTTAAAACTTTCGGTTGAAGAAATATGCGCACTCTTTCATTTAATACCTGTCAAGGTTTTATACAAGGACTCAAAATCCTTGCTCGACGTACTTTTTAATCACGAAGATGTAGTAGCTCTTGACGGTACCTATCCTAAACCAACTGTAAAATTAATTCATCCTGCATTATTAATTGATAAGTCAACAGCTTCTGCTGAGTTTTCTTCGTCTCGCTTAATGGCTGGCCTCAATCGTTCCGACGACGAGGTACTGACCTTAATTCAGAATCTTGCCTCCGCATTAGGTATTGTTGCGATCGATTCTGCAACCGAAAGTGAGAGAGGTTTTAATATTACCATAGAAAATCTAACGCTATTATATCAGCACTCGAAAGTTGCAGAAATACTAAATATAACCATTCAGGAACTCTTTAGTCTTATTCAATTAGTTCCTTCAATTACTAATGGTTATTTCGAAAATATTGGCCATATAGATTCACTTTTAGAGTTTTATACCTGGTGGAAATCAACCAGTTATTCTTTGGACGACCTAAACTACATTATTGAAAGTGGTAATGTATTAATACCTGAAAATTATAGTTCAAAAGAAGATGTTAGCTCCTTCATTATCGATGAAACACAGTCGACAAGTGCCTTAATCTTTGCCGATACCGTATTAGCTTCATTCGACGATATTACCGAAGAACAATCGAGGGATATAATTCTACAGAACAATACGGTTATAGAAATTGCCGACGATGGACAAAATTACCAGCTAAGTACTACCTACGATCCAAATGCCGCATTAACTCTGCCTGCAGGCATTACCAGGCCTGAACCGGAAATAAGGGAAGTACTTAACAAGTATCATCCACAGTATCTGATACCATTTTATTTGTCAGGGCAACTACAACTATCTGAAGAAGCGTTGGTTAAAATAATATCTGCCCTTTCTTTAGATCTAAATGACGATGCTTATTTATTGGAATTACGTACAACAACATCTCCTGCAATAGCACTTCCTGCGTTAATTGAGAAAATACTTCCTTTAAATACATTATTCAAAGATAAAAAATATATCGCCGATGCTCTAAGCTATATTCTTGACAATGAAGCTGTTTTTGGCATTGCAGATTTAGATAATTTAAGTATAAATAATATTCAGAAGCTTCATTTATACACTACTTTTATAGTGAAAAATGAAGATGACAGCAACAATATTGCAGATATAAGTGATGTTATTGCTTCGTTTGCCAATGCTACGCAATATCAAACAGCCAATCAGGAAAAGCTTGCTTCTGTACTTAAAACTAAAGTGGAATTATTAGCATCCTTACATCCTGCTGTAAGTGGATTTACCGATGCCCTTTTATCTCTAAAACAATATAGAAAGCTTGCAGATATTTGTTCTTTTATTGGAATTGGGGGAGATGTTTTATCAAAAATTGTTTCCACCAATTACGATGTATTAAATGAAGCAGCATCCGACATTGTAGGAGCCTTCCGTAGTAAATATACTACCGAATCCGAGCGTCAGGAAAAACTGGAAAAGTACGACGATAAAATAAGGGTTGCTAAAAGAGCATCATTAACAGATTATCTAATTCATTCAGGATTTCCTCAATTTGAAAATGAAAACGATTTATTCCACTATTTTCTTATTGATACAGAACTGGAAGGTTGTGCACGGACTTCACGATTGGTAGCAGCAACCATGAGTTTACAACTCTATGTGCACAGAATATTTCTTAATCTTGAACAAGATAATCAGGCTCCGGGTACACCAGGCAGGGTACACATCGGATTAGATCCTGACGATCCGAATAATACAGATTACAAACCCTTGCCGGAAGATGAGTGGGTGTGGAGAAAGAACTATCGGGTTTGGGAAGCAAACAGAAAGGTATTCCTGTATCCCGAAAATTATATCGAACCTGAATTGCGAGACAACAAATCGCCATTATTTGAAGAGCTGGAAAATGAATTGCTACAACAAGAGATTAATGCAGATAGCGTATTAGAAGCATATGCAAAATACATGCGCGGCTTTGATGAAGTAGCTCATTTGAAAATTGCAGGTTCGTATCATGAAAAGGATGAAGAAAGCGAAACCGATGTATTGCATCTTTTTGGGGTAACTGCAGATGATCCGCCAATTTATTACTACAGAAGAGTAGAAAATATTTATTTTTCAGAAAAAAGAGACAATAGGGGAGTAGTTTATAATCCCTGGCAGAAAATAAGCGTGCAGATACCGGTTAAAAAAGTTGCACCTATAACCTATAACGGACGTCTACATGTGTTTTGGGTACGGGTAACAACCCTTAGTAATACGGTATTTGATGAAAGCCGTTCCTTATTTGTTGGGTACAGCCATAAATTCTCAATAGAGTTCACTACTCTTAAACTTGATGGAACATGGACAACTCCACAGAAACTGAAATTAAACGATACCTATCCTTTTACAGGAAATGGAGTGGTACAAGATCCTTTAGCCGAAGATCACGAACGACAAGAATTTATAAATGAACTGAAAGACATTTTCAGGTCTTTTCCGTTTTTCTTCTGGGATAGTTCTGAATGGGATGATGTTAGAGAAGCTATTTTAAAGCTAAAAACTCCTAGATACGACTTAATACCCCATTATGAGGCAATTGACGAGTATACCCTGAAAGGATTCTTTTGGGATCAGGTATACCCATCATTAGACAGCAGTAATCGATTAATCCTGTCAGGGGCCATGTACCAATTGCGGGCTGCTATCGATTTTTATGATTTAAGCCTGCAAAATGCAGGATCACAGATTAGCAATGTCTATGATTTTGCCGATCCGGCGGAAGAAACTATTCATTCAGCAAGTAATAAGCCCGGTAAAATATTTGAGAGATCTGGAAATACTTTATACAGGGCTACTTCGCCAACCGATCAGTATTTCGATCATTATATTTATGGCTCACTGGTAGTAAATGCAACTTCATCGAATGCCTTAATAAAAAGACACTGGAACCAATGTACTATCGATAGCAGTTTTAATAATATTCGTGGGCCTCAAATAGCCTCATTAAGATCGGGAAGCGGATTACAAATTGTAAACGGTGCCTATAGCGATGCCATTGTAGATGTGCAAGGAGACTTGTTGTTTATTCAGGGGGCACCAATCGATGGTAACGGCTTTGTTTTAAAAAGATTAGGTACCACACTTAGTGAAACACTTACAAGAACTTTGTTTACAAGTGGGATTGATACAACACTAAGTATTGAAACACAAAAAGCCTTAAAGGAGGCATCGGCGCCAATTACCATTACCAATAACAGAATAGAGAACCTAGTTGTTAAGGATAAGATCGATTTTGAGGGGGCCTATGGAGGTTATTATCGCGAAATATTTTTCCATATACCTTTCTTAATTGCCAATCACCTAAATAGCCAGGGTAAATATGCCGAGGCTCAAAAGTGGTACCATTATATTTTTAATCCTTCGGCAAACGAAGTGATAGATATTTCTGATCCTTCTTTAACAGAAGCTGAAAAGAAAAAAATGGTATTAGACAAAAACTGGCGATATCTCGAGTTTAGAGAGATCGATACACAAAAATTACGAGATCAGCTAAACGATAAAAAGGCCATAGAAGTGTATAAAAAGGATCCGTTTAATCCACACGCAATTGCCAGACTTAGATTGAGTGCCTACCAAAAATCTATTGTGATGAAGTATATCGATAACCTTCTGGACTGGGGCGATCAATTATTTACTCAAGATACAATGGAATCGGTAAACGAAGCAACGCTTTTGTATATCATAGCTAAAGAAATTTTGGGCGATCAGCCTGTAAAAATAGGTAGCTGTGGAGAAGATCAGGTAAATCCGAGAACCTATGAAAAAATCCGGCCTTTATTAGACAAAGGTTCTGAATTCCTTGCTGAAATAGAGACCTATACCATTTCCCGAACCTGGGGTAAGAGAAAGGTATCGATTGCAAAAAGGGCCGTCGACAAATATGTTATTGCAGAAGAATCAAAAAAAGTTGCAAGGAAAGTTGGCGCTACAGTTAGGGCTAACAGCACAACAGCTAAAATAAACTATACTGCCGATTCTTATGGATATAATTTTTCCGAAAGAGCTATGATAAAAGGCCTTGAAGCAATTCATATGCCTGAGGTTACTGTAAAGGCAGTAGATGATAAAGTGACGGGTGCATTTGCAAAAGGTACCATTCGTGGATTCGATTGGAGAAGAGATTCTATTTACACAAAAGATAAATTTAGGATTCCATCATTTGGTTGGAGCCTTGTAAAACATGTATCTCCAGTGTTTTGTGTTCCCGGAAACAAAGATTTATTAGATTATTACAGTCGTGTCGATGACAGATTGTATAAAATACGTAATTGTATGAATATACAGGGACAGGTAAGGCAACTTGCTTTATTTGCTCCCGAAATAGATCCACGACTACTTGTACGGGCTAAAGCTGCCGGACTTTCACTCGAAGATATACTTAATTCTACCAGTGGTAACTTGCCGCCATACCGCTTTTTATATATTTTGGAAAAAGCAAAATCGTTTACTTCGGTGGTTCAAGGTTTTGGTACCTCTTTGTTAGGCGCTATTGAGAGAAGGAGCAACGAAGATTTAAGCTTACTAAGGCTAACCCAGCAGCAGAATATTCTTGAAATGACTTCAAAAAGCCGCAAGCTGGATATCGATTCCACTTATCAGAGTATAGATATTTTGAATAGCAAAATTGAATCGTTAAACTATCAAATTGATTATTATAATGGTTTGATTTCGGAACATCTAAATCCAAACGAAAGGGCACAGCAAATAACCAGACACATTGCTTCGGCATTGCAAGTAGCACCATTTGCCCTGGATGTATGGGCAGGTGTTGGTAAACTGATACCACAATTAGGTTCGCCATTTGCAATGAAATGGGGAGGTTTGGAACTTGGACACAGTGCTGAATCATGGGCATCTGTTGCAAAAGATGCTATTAATGCAGCCAATGCCATATCGGCCTCTGCCGGTTTGGAGGCAGGTTTTGATAGGCGGTCTCAAAACTGGAAATATCAACTGGAATTAGCCAAGTATCAATTAAAAGAAACTGAGAAAAACCTGATTGCTGCAGAAATAAAGAAAGACATCCTAATTGAAGCGCAAAAAATTCATGATAAGAACATTGAGCACAATAACGATGTCTTAGAATTTTATGGAGAAAAATTCTCTAGTCTTGGACTTTATACCTGGTTATCTTCAACCATGCAGCGCCTGTATAAAGATGCTTTTAACAATGCAATTGCCATTGCCCGCCTAGCAGAACAGGCCTACCGCTATGAGAGAAACGACTCCAATACCTTTATCAATAGTAACTATTTCGATTCCTCAAGAGGTGGATTATTGGCCGGAGAACAGCTGCTAATTGCTTTGCAAACCTTAGAGAAAAAATATCTGGAGACCAACTACAGGCAGAACGAAATCGATCAGTCGTTTTCTTTAACACAAATCGATCCTTCAGCTTTGATCGTATTAAAGCAAACAGGAAGCTGCGAATTCTCTATTCCGGAAATTTTCTTCGATTTGTTCTACCCAGGGCAGTATAGAAGAAAAATTAAAGCAGTTCGATTAACCATACCATCTATTACAGGGCCATATACCAATGTTAGCGCAACATTGTCTTTAACTGGTAGTCACATAAGAATGGAGACTAAATTGGGCAATGCAGAATTAAAAGAAGTTCCCAAATCAAGAACAACAATAATTTCTACGAGCACTGCCCAAAACGATTCCGGGGTATTTGAATTAAACTTCAGGGACGACCGGTATATGCCTTTTGAAGGTGCGGGGGCCATTAGTTCATGGAAATTGTCTTTACCTAAGAACTTCAGGCAATTCGATTATAATACCATTAACGATATTATTATTCATATAAGCTATACAGCCGATTATGACGAGCTGTTCCGCGATAAGATCGAGGAAATGGTAGATTCGACAGAAGGAACGCTATTAAATATCTTAAAGACTAAACCACTGGCACGTACCTTTAGTTTTAGACAGGAATTCTCGAACGACTTCCATCGTTTAACTGAACAGGCGGCAGGTACTTCAATAGCTTTTAGTATTCAAAATAAACATTTCCCATTATTTATGAATGGAAAAAGCCTGAAGGTTACCAAAGCAAATATGGTTTTAGTTACTCCTGCCGGACAAACGGTTGCCGGTTTGGATATAAGTGTTAACTCGGTTTCGCAAACAGGATTTTTAAAAGACTCAAACTTTGGTGAATTGTATGCCAAAGACCTGGGAAGCTTATTTAATGGTGGAATAATAAAAGATCATACCATCTCTATTACAGCAGGTGGCGATGTAGCACCTGCCGCCCCTGTTGTTGGCGAAGTTGCTGCAATTGATGTGGAGAAACTGGAGGATATTATATTCTATGTAGAGTATAAGATTAATTAAACAAAAATAGGGGTCAGGAGCGCATTCCGCTTTGCGGAAGGGTCCTGGGTTCGAGCCCCAGCTGGATCACACTAAAAAGGAGAAATTAGAAAAAGTTTCTCCTTATTTATTCTTCTGCATTATGTTTACCTTGTATATTTTGTACAGTAATTCCCTTGACAGATACTACGTTGGATATACCAACGACCTTGCAAGCTAAAATTAAATTGAACAAATCTCATCAATACATGTTTTTGTTACAAAACAGGAATAAATAAATGTGATTTATTACAATTATAGGCAATATAGTCGGATGAAAAATAAACTTATTTATTTAATAACCTTGTCATTGCTCATGTTAGTAGCGGGAGTTTTGTAGGAGCATGGTTCTGACTGACACGGTTGATCCAAACAATTATTAAATCTGATAACAGCAACCGGAAAAGTAAAATTATAGTCATATCAATGATTACTTTAGATGGGGTAATGCAAGCGGCTGGTGGACTTGAGGGAAATCAATCAAGCGATTTCAACAACGGTGGTTGGGCCGTGCCATTTACGGATGACAATGGGAGTGAGTTCTTAAAAAAAAATATGCAGCCCGCAGAATACATGTTGGGAAGAAAAACATTCGCTATTTTTGCAAGCTACTGGCCTGAGCACGAAGATGTTTGGCCGTGCATAAATGATGAGACCAAATATGTCCTGAGTAACACTCTGGAGAAGTCAGACTGGAATAACACCATATTCCTCAAAAGCATAGATGACAAAAAAAACCTTAAAAATTCAGATGGTTCCGACCTTCATGTTTGGGGAAGCGGCAAGCTTATACAGTTACTACTGAAGAGTGACCTCGTGGAAGAGATCAGGATCGTAACCTATCCGTTGACGCCTGGCCAGGGACAACAAGTTGTTGAACCTTAAGACATATAACCATTTATATTTATTAAAATTAAATCATCATGTCAAATAACACAGTAACATTACACCGCGTCCTGGTTACTTCTCCAGAGAAAGTATTCCGGGCCTTTACTGATTCAGATGCCTTCGCCTCGTGGCTGCCTCCATACGGATTTGTCTGTAAAGTGCATCATATGGAGTTCAGGGAAAAAGGAACTTATAAAATGTCTTTTACCAATTTTTCTACAGGTAATGGCCATTCCTTCGGAGGGGAGTTCCTGGAAATAAAGCCCAACGAATTAATCAAATACACCGACCGGTTTGATGATCCCAAATTTACCGGGAGAAATGATTACTACAGTGCGGTTGACACAAGTTTCATGCGGCACCGAATTGCACATTGTACAGGAAGGGATCCCCGATGCCATTCCTGTAGAAATGTGCTACCTTGGGTGGCAGGAATCATTGGAAAAACTAAAGAAACTGGTGGAGCCAGAGATTCCGGATGCGTGAAATAACTCATTGATCAACAGTGACATTCACTTTAAAATAATTGGTAAATGGAATTCAACCCGAACAACAATATTGTCAAACTCTGTCTTCAGGGTATAGGCATGGAAGAAAAAGACAAACCCAAAGAAGCAAACAAACTATTCCTTCATGCCTGGAATGAAGCAACAAACGACTTTGAAAAATTTATTGCTGCTCATTATATGTCCCAACATCAAAAAAATGTTCCCGACAAATTAAAATGGCTGGAAACGGCTTTGAGACATGCATTAAAAGTAAATGATGATACTGTCACAAGTGCTTTCCCCTCACTTTATTTAAAGATTGCAACCTGTTATGAAGACTTAGGCGACCCTGGCATGGCAAATAAAAATCGTGAATTAGCATTTTCGTTTAAGAATAAGCCTTCTGACATAGGCCCTTTTTATCACGGGACAAAAGCAGATTTGCAGGTTGGAGATTTGCTGATAGCAGGGAACAATTCTAATTACAAACCTGAACTCAAAATGAACCACATTTATTTCACAGCCCTGGTTAATGGGGCGGGACTTGCTGCGGCACTGGCTAAAGGTGATGGATGTGAACGAGTTTATATCGTTGAGCCTACAGGGAACTTTGAAAATGACCCGAATGTTACAAATAAAAAATTTCCGGGTAATCCGACTCGCTCATATCGCACCCAGGAACCATTGAAAATCGTTGGCGAAGTTACAGATTGGGTGAGACAGACAACCGAAGACATCCAAAAATGGAAAGCGAAATTAGCAAATAACAAAGGAAAAATAATTAATTAGTGGGTGGCTCAAGCCATAAAACTACGACCTGCTAACATCCTGTAGTAGCGTTCATTGTAAAAAGATAGTAACAATCTATAGACAAAATAAAAAATAAAATTATATGAGAAAAATAATTTCATTTATGCACATATCGATTGATGGTTTTGTAGGAGGAGTGAACGGAGAAATGGACTGGATTAAAGTTGATGAAGAAATTTTTGATTATATCGGTAAGCGTATAAGCGAAAGCGACACTGCATTATATGGGCGGGTAACTTATCAGATGATGGAAAATTACTGGCCTACCGCTGGAGACAAGCCTGCTGCAACCAAGCACGATATTGAACATTCAAAGTGGTATAACAAAGTTCACAAAGTTGTTTTATCAAGAACAATTAAAGAAGCGGGTTTGATTGACATAAAAATTATTAGCGACAACCTTTCGGACAGAATAATTGAAATAAAACAAAAGGAAGGTGAAGACATCTTGCTTTTTGGTAGCCCGAGAGCAACACATTCACTTATTCAACTGAACTTAATTGACGGCTACTGGCTATTTGTTAATCCAATTATACTTGGACGAGGCATTCCATTGTTTGCAGACATCAAAGACAAAATAAAATTAAACCTGTTGACTACTCGACAATTTACTTCCGGGGTAACTGAATTGAATTACACAGTGGATAGAAAATAACAACGATCCGCTTACAGCATGTATTAGCGGGCATTGGAAAAACTGAAAGCTAACAAAAAATATGAAACCGAAATGAATTTTTGCTGATCTGAGTGTTCTATATTACTTGATTTGATAAAACTCTTTATCTAGACGAAAAATTTTATAATTTAAAGGGATTAAACTATAGCTAAAAATAAATTGTTAAGAATGGACAATATAGGCATCGTGGTTGAATCCCACAATGAGGTAATCTCTTTTTTCACTGAGCTGGGTTTGAAACTGGAAGGAGGTGCCACGGTCGAGCTTTCGCGATTTCTATCTCCGCTAACAGCCGCAGTTCAGGGTTTTGTTCCCATTTGCCAAAAAAATGCCAAAATGCTTTATGCTTTAATAAAGTCATTATTGTAAATCAGTCTAACAGTTCATTTAATTAAGGACTAAAAGCAGCAATCATCTTACAATAATTTCGATTCCATCATCTATTACAAAAAATTCAAATCATCCACCAAAAAGTTCGAAATTAAGACGCCTGGGTTCACAATAACAAGGAGAAATCCGGTATTAGGGAACTGATCAATAGCCGGCATGGCGTTTAGCTTTTTGGAGAGATCCCCGGCTATTAAAAATCAATTGTTTAGCTTTTTGATAATCAGGAGGCCTAAAGAATAATATTCCCACAAAAGCCGTAATAAGTTTCCATTTCATTTTAAAACCGTTACTTTAGCATATAATATTGAATTAATCAAAATTGAATTCATGGTTAATCATTTTAAAGGAAAAGTAGTAATAGTTACGGGAGCATCCTCAGGAATAGGTGAAGCAATAGCCCGGGAGTTCGCAATGAATGGCAGTAAAGTAGTGCTTGCTGCCAGATCTGGTGACCGTCTTTCCAAGATTAATCAGGAACTGAGAGCTGATAACTGTGACTCCATTTATATACCTACTGATGTAAGCCTCCAAAACGAATGTAAAAATCTCATCGAAAAAACCGTTGAAAAATACGGAACTATTGACATCCTTATAAATAATGCCGGAGTATCAATGAGAGCTTTATTTCCGGATGTTGATCTGAGAGTCCTTCACCGTCTGATGGATGTAAACTTCTGGGGTACTGTATATTGTACTAAATATGCACTTCCATATCTGGTTAAACAAAAAGGTTCACTTGTAGGCGTCTCATCTGTTGCAGGTTTTCATGGTTTACCCGGACGTACCGGTTACTCGGCTTCAAAGTTTGCTATTCATGGCTTTTTGGAGACAATCCGGATTGAAAACCTGAATAATGGGTTGCATGTAATGATAATTGCCCCTGGCTTCACCACAACCGAGATCAGGAAACATGCGCTTACCGCTAATGGTGATGAGCAGGGCGAATCTCCCCGGGATGAGCACAACCTTATGCCTGCCTCATATGTTGCAAAATGGGTTTTAAAAGGAATCAGGAAGAAAAAGAGAAATAAACTCCTGACCTGGGATGGACGTTTTACTGCTCTGCTTCAAAGGATTATACCTACCGTTGTGGACCGGGCTTACTATTATGAAATGTCAAAAGAACCGGATTCTCCTTTAAAATAAAAATAAAAATATTTTTTGATGCAACCTTATTTCGAACGATAAGGTTATATGAATAAATGGCAAATTTGTGTAACCAGACTAAGGATCCATTTATTTTATATTTGTACGTATTTCATTTAATATAAAAAAACGACTATGAGCAAATCTTTCTTTAAACGATTCGGAACTCTTATGAGTTCACTTTTATTTTTTTCAGTAGTATCATTTTCTCAATTTGATAATGTTGATTTTCTGAGAAGTGCTCCAGCTGATGGGGTTAAACTCGTTCAGGCCTATATTTCACCTTGGGCCAATGCCTTTGGAGCAGGCCTTAACGGCGGTTGGTATAATACTGCAAAGCCTCATAAATTAGGGGGATTCGATATCACAACCAGCTTCAATATAGGGTTTGTTCCTTCTTCCGCAGAAACATTTGAAATATCTTCTCTTAACCTCTCAAATTCATTAACAGGAAGCGGACCATCCCCTACAATTGCAGGTTCTAAGAACAGTGGCCCTCAAATGACCTATAAAGACAATGCCAGTGGTGTTACACTTGCGACCTTTAATACACCGCCGGGAACAGCCTGGAAAATCATTCCGGTGCCGACTGCACAGATTGGTGTTGGTTTGCCCTTTGGAACAGAACTGAAAGTAAGATTCATTCCAAAAATAAATATTAAGGATGGCGATCTGTCGATGTGGGGAGCAGGAGTATTACATAGTATTATGCAGTATTTACCTGGAAACAAATTATTGCCCCTAGATGTGTCACTTTTTGCAGGATATACAAAACTGACCGGAAATATTCCAATAAGTCTGCAACCAGGTACTCCGGTAAATTATACAACTTATAATGCGACATCCTCTTTTAATGATCAGAATTTACATGCAACTGTAAGCGCCTTAAATGTAAGCGCCATTGGATCGTTGAGTCTTCCGGTAATAACTTTTTATGGCGGACTTGGTTACTGCAAAACAAAAACTGGAATGGAATTTACCGGTAATTTTCCAACACCTACCTTAAATACAACTGTTCCTGCTAATCCACATACGGAATATGCCGATAATGGTGTAATAACAGGAGATAAATTCCCTTCAATGGATATTAAGAACTTCTCCGGGCTGAGAGCAAACATCGGATTCAGAATTAAACTTGCTGTAATAACGATTCATGCTGATTATACAAAGGCACAATACAATGTGGTATCAACAGGATTGGGAATTTCATTCAGATAATACAATCAGTATAAGCTGAAAATCCCCGGGATTACCATAATCTTACGGGGATTTTTTTTGTTATAGTCATAATACTATCAATATTGTACAAGAATTAAAAAGATAGCACGTTAATTAACTGTTAAATTATCCAAGGTGGAATCGAAAAAGCTATATTCAGGTTACAGGGGATTACTTCAGGTTGCGAAACGTACAGTTGATGTTAAGGATACCTCTAAGATAAGAAGGGCGCTGGATCTTGCAGCCGAAGCCTGTAAGGATGAGATAACAATAACCGGGGAACCGAAGATTATTCATGCTCTTTCAGTTGCCAGGATAATAGCAGGGGAGATGGGACTTGGGCTTACTTCGATAATAACGGCCCTGCTTCACGACTCATATAATAAGCTGAATATTAATTCAAAAGACCTGGAAAAGGAGTTTGGAAAGAAAAGTCGTTGAAATCCTTAATGGTTTTTCAAGGATTGAAAATATCGATTCGATGCAATCGTCTTACCAGGCTGAAAACTTCCGCAAGTTGTTGTTAAGTCTTGCCGATGATGTAAGGGTTATCCTGATAAAGCTTGTGGAGCGACTTGAGGATATGCGCAACCTTGATATGGCTCCTGAAAAAGAGAGAATTCCTCTTGCTTCTGAAACATATTTTCTATATGCTCCGCTTGCACACAGGTTAGGGTTCTATAACATTAAATCTGAGATGGAAGATCTGGCTGTAAAATATCTTGAACCGGAACAATATAATTTTGTTGAATGCCGGCTTAAGCAGACCACTGCGTCAAGAAACAAACTGATACGCGACTTCTCAGGCCCGTCTGAAAGAAAAATTGGATAAGCAAAACTTTAGATACGCTATTAAAAGCCGCACAAAATCAATACATTCGATAATGCTTAAAATGAAAAAGCAAGGAATTGATTTTGACGAAGTTTATGATCTGTTCGCAGTACGGATAATTATTGACAGCAATCCGGAAAATGAAAAATCGGATTGCTGGAGTGTATACTCAATTGTAGCGGATCTGTATCAACCAAATCCGAGCAGATTAAGGGATTGGTTATCTGTTCCAAAATCAAATGGATATGAATCACTACACACCACTGTTGTTGGTCCGAGGGGTAAATGGGTTGAAGTACAGATAAGGTCAGTAAGGATGGATGAGATTGCTGAGAAGGGCCTTGCAGCCCATTTCAAATACAAGGGTATAAAAGGAGAAGGAGGACTGGATACGTGGCTCTCAAAAATGCGGGAGATACTGGAATCATCGGAAAAAGAGGACAAGACTTTTTTAGACCAGGTAAGATCTGGTTTATATACTGATGAGGTTTTTGTCTTCACACCAAAAGGAGACCTGCGTCAGTTGCCTGCCGGGGCGACAATACTTGATTTTGCTTTTGATATTCATACTGACGTCGGGGCCTCATGCGTTGGTGGAAAAGTTAACGGAAAAAACGTCACTATAAAATATATACTTCAGAATGGCGATCATGTTTCAATTATAAGGTCAAAAAATCAGAAACCGAAACAAGACTGGTTATCCTTTGTGATTACAAATAAAGCTAAAACAAAGATCAGGCAAGTTCTGAATGAGGAGAAAACAAAAGCCGCCGCAGATGGAAAGGAGATCTTAATGAGAAGACTGAAGAACTGGAAAATGGCTTACGGTGATCTGGTAATTCAAAAGCTACTGCTGTTCTATAATTTTAAAACGGCTCAGGACTTATATTTCTCAATCTCTACCGGTAAAATCGAACTGCTTGAAATCAAAGAGATTTTGCATAAAGAATGAATCGGTTGAAACATCTGCACTGGTAGCCGGATTACCGGAAAAAGTACTTAAAGAAGTGGTTGATTCACCCTATTTCAGATTATCTGATAATTGAAGATAGGGTGGAGGGACTTGACTATAAACTTGCAAAATGTTGCAATCCGGTTTTTGGTGACAGTATATTTGGATTTGTAACAATTTCAGAAGGAATAAAAATTCACAGGACCAGTTGTCCAAATGCTCATAATTTAATTGCCAGATATCCTTACAGGGTTGTTGCTGCACGCTGGTCGAAATCCAAGGAGAGGACTTCCTTTATTGCAGCAGTAAAAATTTCGGGAGTTGAAGAGATTGGCATTGTAAATAAGATAGCGGATGTCCTTTCAGAATTCAAAGTCGGAGTACGGAATTTTAATTACAATATGGATGAGGGAATGTTTGAAGGTAAGCTTAATATAATGGTACCTAATAATGATGTTCTTCAGGGTATTATAAGAAAAATACATTCTATTAAAGGGATATTGAAAGCATCAAGGATTGATAGCGCTTAATTCCCGGTTTAATACCGCTGATCAGGCTTTACCGGAAGTTTCGCCATTTTCTCAACCTCTATTGAAGGGAATCCGAACTCTTCAACAACTTTTCCGAGTATAAGATATGTCCCGCTTCCCTTGAAAGGGTATTTTTGAAGAGATTGAGAAAAATGTGTTGTATCGAAAAAATTCCCTTCAGGATCGATAAAACACCCGAAATTCATCCAGTCATTCTTTATTGTCTTTATGTATTTAATGGTTACCAGGTGTCCAACCATCCTTACTTTCTTACCGGTGTACTTCTTTAATTCAACTGCCCTGACATCACCACGGTATGATGTTTCCAGCATATCAAACCATGTCATTGATACAGGAAAACCGAAAAGTTCAATCTCATCATAAGCATCGTTTAGGCTTCCCTGTTCAAGATCGGGGAGAGTAAACTCTTTTACAGGAGTGGAGAACAGGCGCCTCATTGGTTCAGGTTTGCTTTTATTCATCAGCATATGAGCTTCCCATAGAAGCACTGCCTTTTTCTTTCCTGTGAACCTGAATGCTCCCGACCTTACCAGGAGAATAATCTGCTCCAGTCCCGGGTTGACCCTTGTTATAAAGTCGTTTAAGTCCCTGAATTCTCCTTCTTTGTTTCTGACAACCTCAATTGATTGTGCAAGTTTATCTTCCATACTCATTATATGAATAAACCCGATATAAATATCATTACCGTAAATGGTTGTTTTATAAGTACTTTTGTTTACACATGGCAGCTGAAGTACGCCTCCGTACCGTTTTGCCTCATGAACATAAACCCAGGTTCTGTAAAAACCTCCGAAATTATTTATTACTGCAACCATAAATTCCAGCGGGTAGTGGGCTTTGAGCCACAGACTCTGAAAACTCTCAACGGCATATGAAGCCGAATGGGCTTTGGAGAATGAATATCCCGCAAAGGACTCTATCTGTCTCCATACCTCCCTGGTAATTTCCTCACTGTAACCTTTCTCGCGGCAGTTTGAGAAGAACCGTTCCACTATCCGCTGCATCTCCTGCTTCGAACTGTATTTTCCGCTCATTGCCCGGCGCAGTGTATCAGCATCTGCAAGATCTAGTCCGGCAAAATGATGACATACTTTCAATACATCTTCCTGGTACACCATAACGCCGAAAGTCTCCTCAAGTTGTTCTTCCATTACAGGATGTATATATTTGAATTTATGTGGGTTATGAAATCTGAAGATGTATTCCTTCATCATTCCTGAACGTGCAACACCCGGCCTGATGATAGAACTTGCAGCAACAAGTGTAAGGTAATCATCACATCTGAGTTTTTGGAGAAGCCCGCGCATCGAAGGACTTTCTATATAAAAACATCCCTTTGTTTCACCGTTTTTCAGATACTCCTTAACCATTACATCATTCTTAAACTTCTGAATTGCATGCACATCAACATCAATACCCCGGTTGTGCAAGATTATTTCAGCGCTCTCCTTTATATGTCCGAGACCCCTCTGGCTCAGAATATCCAGCTTCTCAAAACCTATCTCTTCGGCAGTATACATGTCCCATTGTGTAGTGGGAAAGCCTTTGGGAGGCATGTCCAGAGCTGTGTAACATGTTATCGGTTCTTCGGATATAAGGATACCACCTGCATGAATACTGCGCATATTGGGGAAGTCTGCAATCTTAAGGCCTGTCGAAAAAATAGTGTTCGTGATCTCATTCCTGTTGTTAGCGGCTGATGGGTTATCAATAAGAGAGTCTATTTCTTCCTTTGGCAATCCGTGAATTTTACCCAGTTCCCTTACTATCGATTTTCCTCTGAATGTGCTTATAGTGCCAAGGAGAGCAGTATGCCTTATCCGTATCTTTTGAAAATATAATCAATTACCTCGTCCCTCTCTTTCCACGAATAGTCAATATCGAAATCAGGAGGACTGCTTCTTTTAGGATTTATAAATCTCTCAAAGTAAAGATTTAGATCGATAGGATCAACATTAGTGATTTTCAGACAATAAGCCACAACAGAATTTGCTCCGCTGCCACGTCCGACATGATAAAATCCCCTGGCCATCGAGTACCTTATAATATCCCATGTAATGAGAAAATAGGCGGAGAACCCAAGCTTGTCGATTATAGCAAGTTCGTGCTGAATTCTTTTTTTTGCTTCCTTATTATCCCTACCGTATCTGTACATCATTCCGTCCCATGCAAGTTTTTCAAGAAGTAGCTTGTCGTCATATCTGCTGGCGGAAAAGATCTTTTTATTTTTGATACTCCCGAGGTCGAAGGTTAAATCACAATCATTCAGCAACCTGCGTGTGTTACTGAATATTTTATAAGACTCTTCTGAGATATCTTCTTTGTGAGACTGAGGTTCAAAAAATTCATTGTCCCCGGCGCATTGCCCGGGTTTAAGATGGCTGAGGAGAATATTATTGTCGACAGCCCTGAGGCTCCTGTGGATAAAAATGTCATCACTATCTGCGAATGTCACCGGGTGAAGCAAAACCATCATGTTTCTGTCTATTGATGAAGGCATGGTCAGAAGCCTGTTCATCTCAGTCCGTCGGATACCTATACGTTCATTATCAAATAGTTTACGATCAGGTATTTTTTTAAGTGAATATATGATATATGATTCTGAGAATTGAGGTGCAGGGAAAGGTACAGGCTCTTTTTCAAAATTAATTTTTGAAAGGAATTCATTAAGTTCCTTTAATCCATTATTATTACGTGCTATTCCAATGTACTGCAGCTCATTCTCATTTCTGAATTCTATGCCGGCAACGGGTCGTATATTGTTTTATTGCATTCCCCTGCAAATTCAGGAATTGAGGTTGAGTTGTTTATATCAGTAAGGGCAATTGTATCAGCTCCCGCCTCAACTGCCTTCTGCACCAGTTGTTCAACGGACATTGTTCCGTAACGGAGACTGTAATATGAGTGACAATTCAAATACATAGTTGTTGTTCCATGTTCCATGTTAAACCTTGAACCTTAACTCTAATACCAATACCCCCTCAGTCTTTCCTCCATCATATTCTGCTCTTTAATGGCATTTTCGAGCTGTTTAAGGGCTTTTTCCTCCCGTTCGGTTACTGTCATTACCCCGGAGGCTCTTCTTACCGCATTTCGTCCGAAACGCTTTCTGAGCTTGTCCATCGCCATATATAGGCTCACCTTTTCAGGAGTATCATCAAACATATCGAGTTGCTGAACACCTCGTACCATATGGCTGAATCTTACCCCGATAAGCCTGATAAGCATACGTCTCTGGTATAGTCTGCCGAAGAGTTCTTTTGCAATATCTGCAAGTACATGGTCAAAAGATGTATATGGAATTCGTTTCTGCAGTGTATGGGTGTCGAAGTTGGAATACTCTTATTTTTACAGTGACGCACGATGTAAGCTTCTCCTGTTTTCTAAGCTCAAAAGCAATCTTTTCCACCATGCTTACCAGCAACTGGTTCAGCCTTATCATATCAGTTGTATCTTTTTCGAAAGTATGTTCGGTGCTGATCGATTTCTGTTCCGAATAACTTATGACGGGAGTGAAGTCGATTCCATTGGCTCTTTTCCATATCTCAATACCATTTTTACCCATCAGTTTTTCAAGCATCTCTGCAGGAATATTCCTCAGGGTATATATTGTTGCAATGCCCATTGACCTGAGTGACCTGGTAAGTTTTCTGGCCGATCATTGGAATTTTACTTATCGATAACGGATCGAGGAAGGGAAGCACTATCTCTTTTTTCACCTCTATCTCACCGTTTGGTTTTGCCTCTCCGGTTGCGATCTTTGATACTGTTTTGTTGACTGAAAGACCTATAGATATTGGCAATCCGGTCTCCTTTATTATATACTGCCTCAATTCGTGCGACCATTTGTAACATCCATAAAAGCGATCCATGCCGGTAAGGTCGATGTAATGTTCATCAACTGATGCTTTCTCATATAGTGGCGCTCTTTCTGCAATTATGTCTGTTACAATGTTTGAATAGTTGCTGTACAAGCTCCATGTCGCCCCGTATCACGATTGCATCGGGACAAATACTCCTGGCCATCTTCATTGGCATTGCTGAACTTACTCCGTATTTTCGTGCTTCATAGCTGCAACTCGATACCACACCACGGTCCGACATGCCGCCGATTATTACCGGTTTGCCATTCAGCCTGCTGTTCCTAAGCCTTTCAACCGATACAAAAAAAGTATCGAGGTCGAGATGAAGGACAGATCGTTCTATGTTTCCGGAGAGATATCATATTTCTATCTATTAAGATTAATTAGATGCCAGGTACCTGAGTTTCAAAGCGGTTTTTGTTATGTTTACACATGACCTAACTAAATTTTGTTTCTTACACCGACACCATCCCTAACAGGAGGGTACTAAACAGACCAGTGTCTTAAAGCCCCCTTTTAGGGGGTTGAGGATTAAAAACCCGAGTACGGATCATATTAAAAAAATTTTCATATTTTTTTGTTTATATAACAATTATGTTTTACTTTTGATTAGATAATTAATCAAATTTATGATTACAATATAATCAATTATTTATTATGTACTTTCGCATCCAATATAAAATTTTTAAGAAAAAGGAGGGGCAGGACACAGGATGATGTTGCAGTTTGCCCTTAACCTTAAACGTTCGACCCTCAGTGGTTATGAGAACGGTGTGGCCCAGCCGGGTATTGAGATACTTATCTCTTTTTCAGGCTATTTCAATATTTCAATCGATACCATGCTTAAGATTGATATATCTAAATTGTCAGAGAGCCAGCTTGGTGAACTGGAAAGAGGATATGATGCATATGTTAAGGGAAGTAATCTGAGAGTACTTACCACAACAGTTAATTCTGACAACCGTGAAAATATTGAACTGGTGCCTGAAAAGGCTAAAGCAGGTTATGCAACCGGCTATGCTGATCCTGAATATATAGGTGAACTTCCCATATTCACGATTGCCATTTCTTTCTGATAAAAAGAAATACAGAACATTCCAGCTGAAAGGCGATTCGATGCTTCCTATACCTGACGGTTCATGGGTTACAGGAGAATTTCTTCAGGACTGGATGGATATTATCAGTGGAAAAGCCTATGTGGTATTTACACTGGATGACGGAATTGTTTTTAAGGTTGTGGAAAATAATCTTAAGACAGACGGAAAACTGGTGCTTTATTCTCTGAATCCTATATATGAACCTTATGAGGTTCATGTGAATGAGGTAAAAGAGATCTGGAAATTTGTAAATTATATAAGCAATGAACTGCCTGATCCTGTTCTTCCTGAAAAACAGCTTTTCCAGGCTGTGGCCGGTATGAAACATGACCTTGAGAGAATTAAAGCAAAACTGGGAAAAGATATAACAGATATAAATGAGGTATAACTGATAAGGATATTATTCTTTATATGTCCATTTTCCCTCTTTGAAACTCAATGGCAGGAAAGCTCTTTGTTCAACCTCTTCCAGTTAAATCTTACATTAGGTAGCTTCAGTAAATTACTGATATTCTTCTGCTTATTCACCGTATCTGAAGCCATTATTATAAATACGCCAGGATCAACATAATTTCTTAAGGCAGGCGATTCACAGACAATAGGAGGGGTTCCGGTAATTTGTTCCATGATTTCTCTAAATGCTTTCAGCAGTGTTCATCATTAACTTTTGCAAAATATACCTTCGAAGCACCAGACTTTAGCATACGGGAGGTATCCTTTGTACGTACTCCTGATTGGTTTCAATCATAAACAGAATAACCTTTTCCTTCTGATATCAGGACAAGTCCGGCTGTAGTTTCATGAAAGTGCGGAGTGATCTTGATGGCAACAAGTTCCGGATGTCTTATCTGCTCAATTATTCTGCAGGCCATGGTCGTTTTTCCCGACTTCGTTCCGATGCCGGCAATAAGCACCATATTTGGGATTATCATTCAGATAACCTTTGCAATATTGATAAAGGTTATCTATACTTGTTATTCTTTTGTGAGAGCCAATATCATCTGAATTATGTTCTCGTTTTCCGATTCAGGAATTTTACCTATTGAATAATGCCCTGCAGATCCGGTTCTTATCAAGTATTACAACACTATAGCTATCTTTTGGTAATCCCCATAGATTCTGAAGTGTAGCATCATAATCAAATAATATGGTAGTTCCGAATTTTTTTGCTTTCTTGCCGGCTATCATGCGTATCAGACTGTTTGGTTTCCATGTCGATTTGCAGTCAACAATTCCAAAACCCTTAAAATCATCTCTGCTTATCCGCTTATCTATGTCCACAGCTTTATTTACAGCTTCATTGAAAGGTTCATTCAATTCTGATTCATCCGGATCAACATAATTGACCTGAATAACTTTCCCTGCCCAGGAATTCCATTGTAAATTCCGTTTTGTATCAGCATCGGTAAACATCCAGTCCGGGGCTTTCATTCCAACCGCCAGCTTAAATTCTGTCTGGCCATAAACCGACATCAAGCCAAGGGACTGAACACAAGTGCGAAGATCATCTTTTTCATATACTTATATTTATTAATTGGCTTCGAAATATATGAATTTTTTATTATTAATTAATTTTCAGGGTTTATATCATTTATCCCGGCAACAGTATTACTTTTGCAGTCTAATTTTTATTATGCAATCAATAAGAAATATTGCGATCATTGCTCATGTAGATCATGGGAAAACCACATCTGGTTGACCGGATTATACAGGAATGCAAGGTGCTTGATCAGAGGAAAGACGCTGGAGATCTGATTCTCGACAGCAATGATCTTGAGAGGGAGAGGGGAATTACAATTCTTTCAAAGAATGTCTCTGCAAGATATAAGGGAGTTAAAATAAATATCATTGATACACCTGGTCATGCTGATTTCGGCGGTGAAGTTGAAAGGGTTCTTAAAATGGCTGACGGTGTGCTGCTCCTTGTAGATGCCTTTGAAGGTCCTATGCCTCAGACCAGGTTTGTGCTGGGTAAAGCAATCGATCTTGGACTCAAACCAATTGTTGTGGTTAATAAGGTCGATAAGGAAAATTGCAGACCCGACGAAGTTCAGCAGGATGTCTTTGAACTCATGTTCAACCTTGATGCATCTGACGAACAACTAAATTTTGAGACGGTTTTCGGATCTTCAAAATTCGGTTGGATGAGTAAGGACTGGAAAAAGCCGGGAAATGATATTACTTATCTTCTTGATACAATTATTAAGCAGATCCCTGAACCTCCGTACATTGAAGGTACTGCCCAGATGCAGGTCGCTTCACTTGATTTTTCAAGTTATGTCGGACGTATTGCCATCGGCAGGGTTTTCAGAGGTGATATTCATATCGGTGTTGATTATACATTATGTAAGAAAGCCGGAGCCGTAAAAAAAGTCAGAGTTAAAGAATTATATGTATTTGAGGGTCTTGGACGAGTTAAGACAGACAGCGTCAGGTGCGGTGATCTCTGTGCCGTAATAGGTCTCGAAGATTTTGAGATAGGTGATACACTTGCTGACCTGCTTAATCCGGAAGCTCTTAAAAGGATTGAAGTTGACGAACCTACTATGAGTATGGTTTTTACGATCAATAATTCTCCACTGTTTGGTAAAGAGGGTAAGTTTGTTACATCGCGTCATCTCAGAACAAGATTGATGAGAGAGACTGAAAAAAATCTTGCTCTGAAAGTTGAGGATACAAAATCAGAAGATACATTTAATGTCTATGGCCGTGGAATACTACATCTTTCGATTCTTATTGAAACAATGCGTCGCGAGGGTTATGAATTCCAGGTTGGGAAACCCAAAGTAATACTTAAGGAGATAAACGGGATAAAGTCAGAACCTTATGAAACTTTATCCATCGATGTACCTGCCGAATTCTCAGGAAAAGCAATAGAACTGGTAACACAGAGGAAAGGTGAAATGATAATTATTGAACCAAAAGGAGACCTTATTCACCTTGAATTCGATATTCCGTCACGCGGACTTATCGGCCTTAGAAACAATATGCTTACGGCTACATCCGGTGAGGCTGTCATGCACCATCGTTTCAGGGCATATGACAAATATAAGGGTGACGACCTGATGCCCAGACAAAATGGCTCCCTTATCTCACTCGATATGGGGATGGCAACAGGCTATGCAATTGACAGGCTTCAGGACAGAGGCAGGTTTTACATTGATCCGGGTGAGCAGGTTTATAAAGGACAGGTAATAGGTGAATATACCCGTCAGGGCGATGTTGAGGTAAATGTTGTAAAGGGCAAGAAACTGACAAACATGAGAGCCTCGGGTTCTGATGAGGGTCTGAAAATTGCACCGAAACTCAAATTTTCACTCGAAGAAGCAATGGAGCAGATAAAAGATGATGAATACCTTGAAGTAACTCCATTAAACCTCAGAATGAGAAAAGTCCCTTCTTATAAATTCAGTTAATCATAAATCTCCGGGCTTTTAACAATATATTGCCTTACCTTATTTATCATCATTCAGAAAGTCATTGAATGGCTTCATTGCCCGTGATGCTCTGATTATAAAATCGAAGCTGTTTTTACTGCAAATTTCCTTATCTGAAATCATTTTTGAAACAAGAAAACTCTTCATTCTGAGTAAATCAATATACGGATGGTCTTTGGAGAATCCTTTGGGGGCTGATTTAAGTTTTTCTCCCTCGATCTCCCTGAAAATACCGGCAAATTCTTTGTCATTTATTATTTTTATCAGTCTGTCACCTTCTTCATCGATTTTTTCTCTTATTGACGAAAGCCATGGGGCCGGAGGCATATATGCTCCTCCTGCAATCATTGAATTACCAGGTTCAATATGAATATAATAACCCGCATATTTATCTCCGTTTTTTCTGCCGCCTCTGACTATAAACGCACCAAGATGGGTTTTATAGAGTGTTTTATCGGGAGAAAACCTTATATCCCTGTTGATTCTGTATGTACAGCTCTTTGCTTCCAGACCTTTCATAATAGGATCAAAAGATACTATACGGTCAATTACAGCCTGGACAAATGACTCAAAATTTGTTTTTGCATCATCATAACTTTTACGGTTATTCAGGAACCAGTCCCTGCTATTATTTAATTTTAATTTACCAAGGAAATCGAGTGTTGAATTTTTTATTGTTTCCATTTTATAATTAAAGTTCTTATGTATTCAAAAAAATAACCTGTGGTAATTTTAAAAAAAATGAATTATCATTTGGAGCATTTTCATAATGAAACAACAACCGGATTATATTGTTGTTTGTATCTATAAAAAATAAAAATAATAAATAAAATTGTTATGGTAGAAGTACCGAAAAAGAAGATAACCTTTGCAGGGTTAAAAAATGCATTACAACTATATAGTTACATCAAACCATACCGGCTGGAATACGCCTGGGGCTTGTTTTTCCTGATGGGATCAAGTATAGCCAGCCTGGCTTTCCCAAAATTGCTTGGAGACCTGGTCAACTCAGGGAATAATGGTAACCTGTCCGATGATTTAAACAGGATTGGGTTTTTGCTCATTGCTACATTACTGGTGCAGTCAGTTTTTTCTTATTTCAGGGTTGTCCTGTTTGTAAATGTGACCGAAAAGACCCTGGCTTCTCTTCGGCAAAATACATATAATCATCTAATTACACTTCCTTTAAGGTTTTTTGAAAGACACAGGGTGGGAGAGCTTAACAGCCGTATATCGTCAGATATTTCATTGCTGCAGGAGACACTTACATCAACGCTGGCAGAATTTATAAGGCAGATAATAATTATAACGGGCGGTATTACGCTACTTGCTATTACTTCATGGAAACTGACTCTGTTTATGCTTGTAATTTTACCGGGAATGATGCTGCTTGCAGTATTTTTCGGCCGGTTTATCCGGAGATATTCCAGACAGGTTCAGGGAGAAGTAGCAAAATCCAATACTATTGTTGAAGAGACTCTGCAGGGCATCCAGATTGTTAAGTCATACACAAACGAGTACCTCGAAATGGAACGGTACCGTACCAGGACAAATGAGATTGCCAGGATAGGAATGAGGGGAGGAAAATACCGGGGTGCCTTTTCGGCCTTTATGATCTTAGGCCTCTTTGGAGCGATGGTAGCTGTTATATGGAGAGGATCGATACTGATGTCGTCAGGTGTAATAGATGCCGGAGAGCTTTTTTCGTTCGTTATATATTCCGGTTTTGTAGGTGGCACAATAGGTGGACTTGCAAATGTTTTTACTCAGATACAAAAATTCATTGGTGCAACTGAGGAACTTTTTGAAATTTTTAATGAAGGAGAAGAGAAGCTGAACGAAGTAAAGCATCTGAGGGATAGCGAGATATTGACCGGACCAATAAGGTTTAAAAACCTGCATTTCAGATACCCTTCAAGGCCCGATGAAGAGGTTCTGACCAGTATTGATCTGACAATTCCGGAGAATCAGATGGTGGCTCTTGTGGGATCAAGCGGAGCGGGCAAATCTACTATTGCAGCCCTTTTACTTAAATTGTATGAACCAACTTCCGGTGACATAATGTTCGGAAACCGTAATAGCCGCGATTTTTCATTATCCTCCCTGAGAAGCCAGATCGCTCTTGTTCCTCAGGATATTTTTCTTTTCGGAGGATCAATCAGAGAAAATATTTTATATGGCAAGCCGTCTGCTTCTGAAGAAGAGATTACCGAAGCTGCCTTCAAAGCAAACGCTCTTGAATTTATCGGCAGGTTCCCTGATAAACTGAATACCATTGTCGGGGACCGTGGCACTCAGCTTTCGGGTGGACAGCGCCAGAGAATAGCTATTGCCAGGGCTGTACTTAAAGATCCGCGTATTCTTATCCTGGATGAAGCAACTTCATCCCTCGACTCGGAGTCTGAACGTCTTGTTCAGGATGCACTTGAGAAACTTATGGTTGGACGGACTTCAATTGTTATAGCACACCGGTTGTCAACTATCCGTAACGCTGATCAGATACTGGTTCTTGAAAATGGACGGATTGTCGAGAAGGGGACCCATGAAGAATTAATTAAGGTGACTGATGGCATTTATCGGAATTTGAGCAAGTTGCAATTTACAGAGTAACATACGTTTTTTTACTATCACTGTTCCTGTCGTGAGCCGCAAATATCCGGGAGTTAATAATTTGCTTAAAATGGCCAGGTTTTTTAAAGTTCAATACAAATGATAAAAAGAAATTGCATTGAGGTAATTTCTTAATATATTGCTGATATAATTATTTAAGACTAAAGTGCTTAAAAAAGAATAAGCGGATCTTAAACTTTTTATTAATCTGAATTTACGTAAAACTCCATGTTTTGAAACATAAACAAATACTGATATACATTTTCAGAACATGGAGGTTCCCCGCTAAGCGGGGCAGGCTATGCGACCTTTAAAAATAAAATTATATACAGATGAATATTGATTTATTAATTAAAAGAAGATCAATTGTTTTATTATTTCTTCTTTTCACTGCCGCATGTAATATCAACGACATACATACCGGAGAAGTCAACCGGTGGAAAGATTCAGCCTCCCGGGTCACAATCATAAGGGACAAATGGGGAGTTCCTCATGTTTTTGGTAAAACTGATGCAGATGCTGTATTTGGCTTGATATATGCACAGTGTGAAGATGATTTCAACAGGGTGGAGGTTAATTATATCAATGCAATGGGGAGGATGGCTGAGGTCGAAGGGGAGGAGTTCTTCTATAACGATCTTAGAATGAAGTTGTTTATCGATACTATTGATGTTAAGGAAGAGTATAAAAACAGTCCTGTCTGGCTTAAAAAGCTGATGAATGCTTTTGCTGACGGACTAAATTACTTTCTTTATACTCATCCTGAAGTTCATCCTAAGCTGATTAAAAGATTTGAACCATGGATGGCTCTCACATTCACAGAAGGAAGTATAGGCGGAGACATTGAAACGATTTCTGTTAGTGAATTAAAAAGTTTTTATGGAAATCTTCCGGTTGAAATGGCCTGTGATACTCCAATTTCATCCGGCGAGGAGCCCGGAGGTTCTAATGGATTTGCAATTGCCCCGTCAATAAGCGCTTCCGGAAATGCACTGCTCTTAATTAATCCGCATACTTCTTTATTTTTCAGGTCTGAGGTTCACATGGTAAGTGAAAACGGTCTGAATACCTATGGAGCAGTAACATGGGGCCAGTTCTTTGTTTACCAGGGATTTAATGAGAAATGCGGATGGATGCATACATCTAGCAAGGCAGATGTAATTGATTATTACCTTGAAACGGTTGTTGAAAAGAATGGTAAATACTTTTATAAATATGGTGATGAATTACGACCATTTGTCGAAAAAATCATCACAATTCCGTTTGCAGAGGGAAACGGGCTGGCGGAGAAACAGGTTAAGGTTTATTATAGTCACCACGGTCCGGTTGTCAGCAGGCAGAGTGACGGATGGGTAACAGTAAGCCTTATGAAGGAACATATAAAGGCGCTGACCCAATCTTACCTCAGGACAAAAGCAGACGGGTACAGGAACTTTAAAAAGATCATGGATCTGCGGACAAATTCTTCAAACAATACAGTATATGCTGATGCCGAAGGTAACATTGCATATTTTCACGGGAATTTCATGCCTGTAAGAGATGAAAAATTTGACTGGTCAGGCACTGTGGACGGGAGCAATCCTGCTACCGACTGGAAAGGCATTCATAATCTTGATGATATGATCTTGATTCTGAATCCTTCAAACGGCTGGATTCAGAACTGCAATTCAACCCCTTTTACAGCGTGTGGGGAAAACAGTCCCAGACGTGAAGATTATCCTTCATATATGGCCCCTGATAATGAAAATCCACGAGGGATCCATGCAGTGAGGGTGCTCGAAGGTCATACAGGGTTCACGCCTGATAAATTACTTGAAGCTGCTTATGATTCATATCTTCCTGCATTTGAAACTATTATACCCTCACTTATAAGTGCCTACGATCAGATATCAAAAAAGAATTCCTCTGTCAGGAACTACCTGGCGCCACAAATTGGATTACTTCGTGACTGGGACTTCAGATATTCAGAGAACTCAGTTCAGACTACACTTGCGGTTTACTGGGGACAGGCAATGATATCTGAATTGAGATCGGCTATAATTGCTCCTGGAAAATCGATATTTGACTATATTGCAGAAGAAGGAGCTCCTGTACAGCTGATTGATGGCCTGTATAATGCAGTTAATGAGCTAATTAATGATTTCGGTACATGGGAGGTTCCGTGGGGAGACATAAACCGTTATCAGCGACTCACAGGTGATATAGTCCAGGTCTTTAATGATGATAAACCAAGCCTCCCTGTTCCTTTTACATCTTCTCAGTGGGGGTCTCTTGCTTCATTTGCAGCCCGAAAATATCCCGGAACCAGAAAAATGTACGGCACCAGCGGAAACAGTTTTGTTGCCGTGGTTGAGTTTGGCGAAAGGATAAAAGCTAAAAGCGTTCTGGCTGGAGGCATCAGCAGCGATCCCGGGTCAAAACATTTTGATGATCAGGCGCTGATGTACACTAAAGGGGAATTCAAAGATGTTCTTTTTTACAGAGATCAGATCGAAGAAAACAGCGAGAGGAAATATTTCCCGGGACAGTGATAATTTAGGGATTTAGATGTGGTATAAAGATTGTAATTGGAAAATTGTATTTTGAAAGAACTAAATTGTAATATATTGACTGATAATTCACTGAAGAGAAGTGAATTAACTTTAAGAAAACTTTAACACATAATATTTGGTAAAAAATTGTTTTATTCTGTGCTTTGTGTAGCCGGGAAACAATAGAGAAGCACTTAATATTATTTTGTGCTTTATAACTACTTGACCGGCTTTTTAATTATTCGATGATATTAATTTCTATTTGACATAATAATTTTGAAGATTTATTTTTCAGGATTGGGTACCAGATTACATAACTCATCGCCCATAAAACCTCTGCAACGATTACAACAATACAACTTCTCATACTAATACAACCCAATACAGCATCTAAGGCCTTTAAAGCATCAGTGATATGTATTCCCGGGACAAAATATTTGAGCCATGTCGTGGGTTGGTAACGATATAATGTGTAGAAATTTGCTTAACATAAAATCGTGCCAATACAGGACTCAGCGTTGCCTCGTCACTATATCTGATTTTTAGTTAATCAGCACAGCTGAACGGAATGGGGGAGACCCAGGTCTTTTCTGTAACGATAGCAACCTGAGAAACAACGTATTAAAATACGTATTAAACTACGTTGATAATTAAGTTAAAGGCTGTGACAAACATATATTCAGGTAGATATAGTGACATTAGTTAAAAGCATGATAATAATGTTGTATAGGAAGACTTTCCATAACTAAAAGAAACATAAGAGAAAAATTAGTGATAATTTCTATTTGACATAATATTATTGATTATTTATAATTATAGGGTAGGGTTCGGTTTTTTTCATTTCTTATCGGTTTATTAAGAACAACGTAATAACTATGTAAGTTTTTCAATCTCTAAAGCATTTAAAGCCTGTACTGCTTCTACAGCTTTTTTCCGGACAGATACAACCATGTTCAGAATATTTAATTCTCGATAAGGAATAGCTCTTTCACAGCTAAATATTTCAACTCTTCAACTTTTCAACGTTTCAACTTCTTCAAGACTTGCAAGACTTGCATGACTTGCAAGACTTGCATGACTGCAAGACTTGCATGACTGCAAGACTTCTATTTGACTTAATATTCAATTATAGCTGCAAAAGTGTTAGAAGCGCGTTGGAGCAAATTGGGTTTTCTGTTAGCCGCTTCCTTTGACATAAAATCGGTACCGATATAGGGCTGTTACACAGCCGCTATATCTGATTTTATGTCAACCAGCAGAGCTGCAGGTTTTAGTCATACGAGAATTTGTTTTGACATAAAATCGTACCGATATGATCCTCCGGCTCACATCTGATTTTATGTCAACCAGCAGAGCTGCAGGTTTTAGTCATACGAGAATTTGTTTTGACATAAAATCGTACCGATATGATCCTCCGGCTCACATCTGATTTTATGTCAACCAGCAGAGCTGCAGGTTTTAGTCATACGAGAATTTGTTTTGACATAAAATCGTACCGATATGATCCTCCGGCTCATATCTGATTTTATGTCAACCAGCAGAGCTGGCCACAAATTCTCTTTAAAAAGCCTATAATTAATATTATGTCAAATAGAAATAAAATAGCACTCCGTAACCGGCGAACGAAAGCAGGTCTCCTACCTGTTGAGGAATTTGCAATAAAAGAAAAAGGATGCCATTAGCATCCCTTTCCTTAATTCCTGTTATGATATTTACTATTTATTCAATGCGTCCAGCTTTGCTTTCACAGCATTATACTTATCTGTCATTTTAAGTCTGTAGTAAAGTTCTTTAAGGCTTTGCATCGCATATACGTCATCGGGTTTTAATTCATAAGCTTTCTCCATATAAGGAAGCGCTTTTGCATAAACTATATTTGCTTCATCTGTTGCAGCTGTATATTTTTTAACATCCATGATATCATTTGCTTTTTGAAACATTTCAGCGGCTTTATTTATATATGCTACTCCCAATGCATACTGATTATCGTAAACATCAGGTTTAAGCTCAACAGATTTTGTAAGTTCAGCTATAGCATCATCATATTTGAACTGATTCAAATACATAATCCCTGCATGCATAATAAAGACTGTAATTATCAGGATCATTTTCCTTGGCAATTTTGATATATTTAAGCGCCTCATCATTTTTATTGCTCTTAATGTAAAGATCTATAAGCTGCAAAACTACATTTTTGTCATTTGGAAAAACAGAGGTCATTTTCTGAAGTGTAGCTTCAGCTTTGGCGGTGTCTCCAAGACCAAGATAACTTTCTGATATCTGAAAATAAGGTGTGACGCCCTGATACTTCATTTCAGCGCACTTTTCAAAATATTTGATGGCTTCCTGGTACTTACCTGAATTAATTGCAGCCAACCCTGCGTTGTAGTACATTCCTGTATCAATGGCACCGGCAAATTTATCACTTTCGGTGATCTCAATCTGAGTTTCAAAAGATTTAAGGGCTCCGGCATAATTTTTTGCAGCAAATTGTTCGCTACCCTGCGTAAACAGATCAACAGCCAGAGAGTTGTAGACCATATTTGTAATTATTTTCTTTTTAACCGAACCTTTCGGATCCAGCTCAATCGCTTTTTCATAATCAGCATAAGCTTCTCCAAGCGGATCCTTATAATAAGCCTTAAACTTTGGATTCTCCGATTCAAAACATGCCTGGGCAAGTTTTCCCTTTGCAAAATAAGTATTGTACCAGTCCTTTGATTTCTCATTAACTGATGCAGCATCAAGGGCTTCTTTTGCTTTATCAAGGAGTCCCTGATCAATGTAACTCAGGGCACTATTAACTTTACCTTTCTGGGCCATTGCTCCCAGCGAAATACTAACAACTGCTATCAACAGAAAAAGTTTTTTCATGATTATAATTTTAATTTTTGTCTTTAATAATTTCTCCAAATTTATAATATTACTTATTAATCATCAAATTCTTTGCCAATTTCCTCTGCACTTGAATCTTTTTCTTCACTAACGTTATTATCTCCATCCTCATCCTCCTGATTTACAAGTACACATGCCACAGAAGCAATTATGTCATTTTCCCTCAGATTAATCAATCTTACTCCCTGGGTTGCTCTCCCCATGACCCTCAATGCTGAAACGGGGCTTCTGAGTATATTTCCATATTGAGTAATGATCATGAGATCATGGTTATCTGTTACATCTTTTAATGCAATTAATGAACCTGTCTTTTCAGTAACATTTATTGTCTTGACTCCTTTTCCTCCTCTGTTGGTTATTCTGTATCCATCAATATCAGATCTTTTTCCGTAGCCTTTTTCTGAAACAACAAGAACATCTTTTTCCTTATTTTCAATTGTTATCATTCCAATAACAAAATCATTTTTTTCATTGGCAAGCCTTATTCCCCTTACTCCGGAGGCAGTTCGTCCCATTGGTCTTACTGATGTTTCAGGGAAACGTATTGCCCGGCCTGATTTAACTGCAAGCATGATTTCATGCTTCCCATCAGTCATCCTTGCTTCCAAGCAGCTCATCATCTTCCCTTACTGTAATAGCATTTACGCCATTCATCCTTGGTCTGGAATAAGCTTCAAGAGAGGTCTTTTTAATTATTCCCTTTGTAGTGCACAGAACTATGAAATTATTATTTATATATTCAGAATCATTCAGATTTTTGACATTTATAAAGGCCCTTACTTTATCATCAGGTTCAATACTAATCATATTCTGCATAGCTCTTCCCTTAGATGTTCTTGAACCTTCCAGGATATTGGTATACCTTCAGCCAGTAACACTTTTCCTTTTCTTGTAAAAAAAAGCATTGTGTTATGCATTGTTGCTATATACAAATGTTCAATAAAATCCTCATCCCTGGTAGCACCTCCCTTTGCACCTGTTCCACCCCTGTTTTGTCTGCGGAATTCTGTAAGAGGTGTTCTTTTTATATACCCCATATGAGAAATAGTGATTACCATCTCATCATCGGCATAAAAATCTTCAGGATTAAATTCTTCAGCATTTGGAATTATTTCGGTACGTCTTTTATCACCATATTTTTCTTTAATCTCAAGTAGTTCATCTTTAATGATTTTCATCTGGAGTTCCAGGCTTGCAAGAACACTTTTAAGATACTCTATCAATTCCATAACTTCCTTATATTCAGCTCTTAGTTTTTCCTGTTCAAGTCCTGTCAAGCTGACGTAAGACGCATTTCGACTATTGCCCTGGACTGAATTTCCGAAAGTCCGAACCTTTCCATTAGTCTCTCCCTGGCCATATCAGGAGTATTGGATGATTTGATAATTGCTATAACTTCGTCGATATTATCACTTGCAATAATCAGTCCTTCAAGGATATGAGCACGTTTTTCAGCCTGATCCAGATCATATTTTGTCCTTCTCAGTACAACTTCATGACGATGTTTTACAAAATAATGATAAGATCCTTTGTATTAAGTGTTCTGGGTCGTCCTTTAACCAGTGCAATATTATTCACACTGAAAGATGTCTGAAGTGAAGAATATTTATAAAGATTGTTAAGGACTACATTCGCACTGGCATCTTTTTTAAGAATTATTACAATGCGCATGCCGTTGCTGTCCGACTCATCATTGATATAGGATATCCTTCGAGTTTCTTTCTCATTAATCAGGTCAGCTATTTTTCTGATCATCTCTGCTTTATTGACCATGTAGGGAATCTCAGTCACAATAATACATTCCCTGCCGGAAGGAGTCAATTCTATTTCCGTTTTAGCCCTGACAACAATTCGGCCCCTTCCTGCCTCACAGGCATCTTTTATACCCTGTTCACCATATATAATTCCTCCGGTTGGGAAATCAGGTCCTTTAACATAATTCTAGTATCTCTTCTGAGGTGATATCAGTTGTTATCAATGTAAGCAATTGTAGCATCAATTATTTCAGAAGGTTATGAGGTGGCATATTTGTTGCCATTCCGACTGCTATTCCGGAAGCGCCGTTTACCAGTAAATTTGGAATCCGTGTAGGCAAGAACCACCGGTTCGGTAATGAATCATCAAAGTTAGGTTGAAAATCAACTGTCCCTTTCTCAATATCAGCCAGAGTCTCTTCAGCAATTTTCTTTAAGCCTTGCTTCAGTATATCTCATTGCTGCGGGACTATCACCATCAACTGATCCAAAGTTTCCCTGACCATCAACCAGGGGGTATCTTAATGACCACTCCTGTGCCATTCTGACCATTGCCTCATATACTGATGAATCACCATGGGGATGAAACTTACCGAGCACCTCTCCTACTATCCTGGCTGACTTTTTATATGGCTTGTTTGAATAGACTCCCAGTTCAGACATTCCAAATAGTACCCTGCGATGGACCGGCTTAAGGCCATCTCTCACATCAGGTAATGCCCTCGAAACGATAACTGACATTGAATAATCGATGTAGGCCGACTTCATCTCCTCCTCGATATTGACCTTGATTACTCTCTCTCTCTCTGACATAACAGAGTTGTTAATTAACTATTTACAAAATAAACTCCATTCCGTTGTTTGGAATTACGAAAATAGTTAAAATTTGGCTATTTTTGAACTATTTAATTAGTGAATTTTTAACATTCTTTGTTTATAAATGGGCATGAAAATTGTCAGATATATATAATCAGCATAATTTAACTTTGAAATGATGTTATGTTGTATTTTTGTCGGTAGTATTCTGACAGAATTGTCCGGTTAATAATATTAATTAGGTAAATGAAAGATCAAGATATGGATTCACAATTTTCACAAAGAGTAAAAGATATTCTGGGTTATTCCAAAGAAGAAGCTATAAGACTGGGAAACAGTCATATAAGTCCTGAACATCTTTTTCTTGGGAATTCTTAGAGATGGAGAGAGTGTTGCAATAGAAATACTTATTAACCAGGGTATCGACCTTCATGGTTCTTAAAGGTTCATTAGAGAAAAGCATTAAAGTGGAAAGTCCGGTACCCGTTGCCGACCATGAGGTAATTCCACTCTTAAGAAGTACGGAAAGAATACTTAAGCTTGTATATCTTGAAGCAAAATCTTTAAAAAGTCCAATACTATCGATTCCGAACATCTTCTGTTGGCAATACTTAAGGATGAAAATGCTCTTGTTACCAGGTTCCTGTCTGAACTGGATGTTGATTATCAGACAGTTAAGAGATTGGTTGAAGCAGAATCCCCTTCAGCCAAAGCTGATTATCCCCGTGATGAAGATGATGAAGGTCAAAGTTTCGGAGCAGGTGGAAAAGGTCAACCATCCCACTCCTCCTCGGCAAAACCATCATCTGACACACCTGTTCTTGATAATTTTGGAATTGATCTTACCAAAGCTGCAGAAGAGGGCACGACTCGATCCGGTTGTTGGCAGGGAAAGAGAGATTGAGAGTCTGGCACAGATTCTATCAAGAAGAAAAAAGAATAATCCGGTACTTATAGGTGAACCCGGTGTCGGTAAATCAGCAATTGCAGAAGGTCTTGCTCTACGCATATCGAAAAAAAATGTTTCCAGAGTTCTCTTTAATAAGAGGGTTGTTGCTCTTGACCTTGCTTCAATTGTTGCCGGAACAAAATACCGTGGACAGTTTGAAGAGAGAATGAAAGCAATACTTAACGAACTTTCAAAGAATGATAATATAATTCTGTTCATTGATGAGATTCATACTATTGTTGGTGCAGGCGGAGCTACTGGGTCACTCGATGCTGCCAATATGCTTAAACCAGCCCTGGCCCGAGGTGAAATTCAATGTATCGGTGCAACAACACTTGATGAATACCGTCAGCATATTGAAAAAGACGGTGCTCTTGAAAGAAGATTCCAGAAAGTGATAGTTGAACCTACTTCAATTGAAGAAACGATTAATATTCTTCATAATATAAAGGAGAGGTATGAAGAACATCATAATGTCATCTATACTGATGATGCAATTGATGCCTGTGTTAATCTCACGAATCGTTATATATCCGACAGGCATCTGCCCGATAAGGCTATTGATGCGCTTGATGAATCAGGTTCCAGAGTGCATATTTCAAATATTGTTGTTCCTGAAAAGATACTCTCGCTTGAAAAACAGCTTGAGGATACGAAAAAAGAAAAAATGATGGCTGTAAAGAACCAGAATTTTGAAAAAGCTGCCAGTTTTCGTGATCGTGAAAAGGATCTCCTTGATATGATCGATCTTGAAAAGAAAAAATGGGAAAAGGAGCTTGCAGTAAACCGTGAAACAGTTGATGCTGAAAAGGTAGCGGAGGTAGTTGCAATGATGACTGGTGTGCCTGTTCAACGTATTGCACAGACAGAAGGAACCAGGCTGCTTAAAATGGCTTGACGAGCTTAAGGATAGCGTTATTGGTCAGGATGAGGCTATTATGAAAGTAGTTAAATCAATTCAGCGGAACCGGGCAGGTCTTAAAGATCCCAATAAACCGATAGGAACTTTTATTTTTCTTGGGCCGACAGGTGTGGGTAAAACTCAACTTGCAAAAGTTCTGGCCAAATTCCTATTCGATACCACTGATAATCTGGTAAGGGTTGACATGAGCGAGTATATGGAAAAGTTCTCCGTATCGACGACTTGTTGGTGCACCTCCCGGGATATGTAGGTTATGAAGAAGGAGGTCAGCTTACTGAAAAAGTAAGGAGAAAACCATATTCTGTTGTTCTCCTTGATGAGATAGAAAAAGCACATCCCGATGTGTTCCATATCCTTCTCCAGGTTCTTGACGAAGGTCAGCTAACAGATAGTCTTGGTCGACGGGTTGATTTCAGAAATACTATAGTAATCCTTACCTCAAATATCGGAACCAGGCAGATTGCGGAATTCGGTCATGGGATCGGGTTCGATACTCAGTCAAGAAAGGCTACCAGCGATGAGCAGACAAAAAGTATCCTGCAGAAAGCACTTCAAAAAACCTTTGCACCTGAATTTTTGAACAGGATTGATGATGTAATAATGTTCAATTCACTTTGCAAAGAGGATATCAATAAAATAATTGACCTTGAATTGAAAGGATTATATTCAAGGGTAAATTCTCTTGGTTTTCAATTGAAAATAACTTCTGCTGCGAAGGATTTTATTGCTGAAAGAGGTTTTGATGCCAATTTTGGTGCCAGACCGCTAAAACGCGCCATTCAGAAATATCTTGAAGATCCTATGGCAGAGATTCTCATAAGAGCTAACCTCAATGAAGGAGATACGATCTATGTCGGATTCAATGCAACCAAATCGGAAATCAGGATTAAGATGCATAAGCAGAAAAAGAAAGAAATAGAGACTCCTCCGGCTACCTAAACCGGTTTGCCATATAAATCAAAATCAGCCGATTGTGTAATAAGGATATTATAGAAATTACCCGGTTTGAGGGGGTGCTCAACATTTACCAGAACCTCCTGATCTACCTCGGGAGAGTCATATTCTGTTCTTCCGGTAAAAAATTCTCCCTCCCTCCTGTCAATGATTACTTTGAGGATTTTACCGGTCATTTTTTCATTGAGTTGAGCCGAAATATTCTGTTGTATTGTCATTAATTCTGCCACCCGCAACTTTTTAACATCCTCACTTACTTCATCTTTATAATTATTATAGGAATAGGTATCCTCCTCATGCGAATACGAAAAAACACCCAGCCTGTTGAATCTGAACGATGTAATAAAATCCTTAAGCTCATTATATTCCTTTGATGTTTCTCCCGGATGACCGGCAATCAGGGTTGTTCTGATTACAGCATCCGGCAATTCTGCACGAAGCCTGTTAAGGATAAGTTCCGTTTCAGCTCTGTTATGGGATCTTTTCATGAATCCAAGTACTTTATCTGAAATATGCTGTATGGGAATATCAATATAACGGCATATTCTTGGATTATCCTTCATAAGGTCAATTAATTCCATGGGGAAATTAGCAGGATGGAGATAATGAAGTCGTAACCATTCAAATGAGTTAATCTTTAATAATTCAGATACCAGAGCCGGAAGCATTTGTTTTTTGTAATTATCAAGGCCATAATAACTTAAATCCTGAGCAATAAGGATCAGTTCTTTAACACCTTTGGCAGCAAGGAGATAAGCCTCCTGTACAATATCTTCAACAGGTCTTGATATATATTTTCCCCTTATTAAAGGGATTGCACAAAATGAACAGGTGCGGTCACAGCCTTCTGATATTTTAATGTAGGCATAATGGCCGGTACCTGACACTGATCTGTCTGTCAGAAGTTCCTGTTTCAGCGGCAGACCAAGCTCATTAAGGATCTCATACATGTTATTTACACCAAAATACTTTTTGACTTCCGGAATTTCGGACTTAAGAGCTTCCATGTATCTTTCTGACAGGCATCCCATAACATAGAGGTTCCTGATTTGTCCTGATTCTCTGGCTTTAACATACCGAAGAATTGTATCAACACTCTCTTCTTTTGCATCATTAATAAAACCACAGGTGTTGACAATTACTGTGTCGGCTGAAATTTCGCTTGAATTGTGAACAATATTATAACCACCTGCCTGAATCTGCCGTATAAGCTTTTCCGAATCAACAATATTTTTTGAACAACCCAGGGTTATAATATTTATTTTTTTATTTTTCACACTTAAGTATTTTTTATAGTGAGGCCTGATAGCCTGCCCAGCTTAAGCAGGAGAATCATTTTCAGGTGAAAAGAGTGAATCAACAAAATCGACCCTGCTGAATATCTGAAGATCATCCAGTTTTTCCCCAATACCTATATACTTTACCGGAATATTCAACTGGTCGGAAATACCGATTACCACCCCACCCTTTGCAGTTCCATCCAGTTTTGTTATAGCCAGAGCGGTTACGTTTGTTGCAGAAGTAAACTGTTTAGCCTGCTCAAATGCGTTTTGTCCTGTTGATCCGTCAAGAACAAGCAGAACTTCGTGCGGAGCCTCCGGGAGAACTTTCTCCATGACTCTTTTAATCTTGGTAAGCTCGGTCATCAGGTTTATTTTATTATGAAGCCGGCCGGCAGTATCAATAATTACGACTTCAAATCCTCCGGCAACTGCCGATTTTACAGTATCAAAAGCTACTGATGCAGGATCAGCTCCCATTTGTTGTTTAATAAGTTCCACCCCAGTTCTGTCTGCCCATATCTGAAGCTGATCTATTGCAGCGGCCCTGAATGTATCTGCTGCACCCAGGAGAACTCTTTTCCCTGCACTTTTATAAAGATGAGCGAGTTTTGCAATTGTAGTTGTTTTTCCTGAACCGTTAACACCCACAACAATAATTACATACGGGTTCTTTGGCAGTACTGCTGAAAAATCTGAATCGACACCGGCACTATTAGCACCTAGAAGAGCGACTATCTCCTCCTTCAGAATATTATTCAGTTCGCTGGTATTTAAATATTTATCTCTGGCAACTCTCTTTTCGATTCGTTCAATTATATTTAGGGTAGTCGAAACACCAACATCAGAAGAGACAAGGACTTCTTCAAGGTTGTCAAGCACTTCGTCGTCGACTTTGGATTTTCCTGCAACAGCCCTGGAGAGCTTTGAAAAACGCTCTCTTTTGTTTTTTCAAGTCCTTTATTAAGATTCTCTTTTTTATCCTTTCCAAGGAATCCAAGTAGAGCCATTTTTAATAAGTTTATTTTAAAGGTAAATATAAAAAAAGCTTTCTTCATATCCGAAGAAAGCTCTCTAAATACTAATATCAGGAGATTACTCTATTTCTTTGTGAAAAAATCTTTGACATGATCATTATGTACGATCTCTTCCTTAAACTGGTAAGAGCCTGATTTCTCAGACTTAATCATCTTAATACATTTTGTAAATGACCTTACCGTTACCTGTTTTGAGTGTTGCAACAACTTTCTTTGCCATGGTTAAATTTCTATTACTTAATTTCTCGGTGAATTGTATGTTTTTTAAGAACAGGGTTATATTTTTTCCTTTCCAGCCTGTCAGGTGTGTTTTTCCGATTCTTTGTCGTAATGTATCTCGACATACCGGGTAGTCCACTCTCTTTATGCTCAGTACATTCCAGAATTACCTGTTGTCTGTTGCCCTTAGCCTTCTTTGCCATTTTCTATCGTGATTTTAATAATTCAAAATGTAACCTTTTTCTTTTGCCTTTTTAAGGACTTTTGTCAGTCCGTTTTTTGTGATAAGCCGGATACCTGCAGCTGATACTTTTAACTGAACCCATCTTTCCTCCTCAGGTAAATAATATTTTTTATTAAAAAGATTAGGGTAGAATTTTCTCTTTGTCCTTCTTTTTGAATGCGAAACGTTGTTACCGACCATCGCTTTTTTCCCTGTAACCTGACAAATCTTTGACATTGATATTTTTTTTACTTCTTTACTTACGTTTGTCTTTTAAAAACGAAGCGCAAAATACGTGATTTTTATCTGATTAACCAAATTATTGGATCATTTTTTTTATGCTGATAATATTAATATTTCTTATTGTTTGATTATCTGCTTTCTAAGGAGGTTCAGTGCTGTAATTGAAAATCTTTCAATATTAATAATCCGGTTGTTTCCAAAAACATATCCTGACGTTACAGTTTCCTGTTCGGAAGCAACAGCAATCCAGACAGTTCCAACAGGTTTTTCTTCGGTACCTCCATCCGGACCTGCAATGCCTGAAGTTGCGACTGAAAAATCTGTTTTAAAGAGCCTTCTGGAATTCTCAGCCATTTGTGTCACAACCTGCTCACTTACAGCTCCGTATCTGGATATAATATCTTTCCTGACTTTAAGAAATCCGGTTTTTACAAAATTGTCATAAGCAATTACTGAGCCTTTGAAATATGAAGAGCTTCCTGGAACACTGGTTATCATGTTCGCAATTCTTCCGCCCGTGCAACTTTCCGCGCTGCATATTGTCTGATGTTTATCTTTTAAATGTCTTCCAATTGTTGATTCCAATGATTCTTCATTTTCTGCAAATATGAGATCAGGAATAATTTTGTAGAGATTCCTGACCTGTTCATCTATTTTAGCCGACAGTAACATTCGGTCACTTCCCGTACCTGTAAGTCTAAGTTTGATAACTCCTGACGACGGAAGGTAGGCAAGCTTAATGTTTTCGGGAAGAGCGGATTCAAAGTCTTTAAGTAATTCCGCAAGACTAGCCTCAGGCTCACCATATGTCATTATATTTCTGTGCAATATGACCTGTGATTTAAAGCGATGTTTTAGCTCCGGAAGTACATGTTCATTCATTAAGTACTTCATTTCATTAGGAACTCCCGGCAGAGAAACGAATATAGTTTCATCCTCTCATGAACCACATTCCCGGGGCAGTTCCTACAGCATTTTTCAGAACTTTGCATGATTCAGGAACCTCAGCCTGCCTCTTATTATTTTCATTTAACGGAAACTTTCTTTTCTTCAACATCTCCCCGATCATCCCGAGAACTTCAGTATTAAGAATAAGCCGGGTATTGAAAAATTCACACAGAATGTTTTTGGTGATATCATCGCTTGTGGGTCCCAGTCCCCCTGTTATTAATACCACATCTGATCTTCCGTTTACTTCATTCAGGGCATCCAGTATATCCTGTCCGTTATCATGGATTGAAATTATCCGCCGGATATCAAATCCTATCTGATTCAGTTCCGATCCAAGCCATGCTGAGTTGGTATTAATTGTCTGGCCAATAAGAAGTTCGTCTCCGATAGTAATTATTTCAGCTTTCATTCTATTTTAAAAACATTATCATTAAATCTGTTGAGATCAGCGAACAACTCTGCCTGAACTGTCACCTTTCATAAGCTGTTCCACTTCAGCAATTGTAACCAGGTTAAAATCACCATAAATAGTGTGTTTAAGACATGAAGCCGCAACTGCAAAATCGAGAGCTTTCTGATCTTCACCGGGATATTTTATCAGTCCATATATCAAACCTCCCATAAAAGAATCTCCTCCTCCTACCCGGTCGACAATATGAGTGATCTGATAGACAGGAGCTTTGAATAACTTTTCTCCGTTATAAAGGACACCAGACCAGGTATTATGATCAGCATTTATTGAACCCCGGAGTGTGACTATAATTTTCTTTGCTTTGGGAAATTGTTTTTTTAGTATCTGACAAACCGATTCATAATTAGCGCCATCGACTTCTTCCTTCAGGGATCCCTTTGCATCGGGTTTAATTCCGAACACTGACCCAGCATCTTCTTCATTCCCGAGTATAATATCGCAGCCGCTTACCAGTTCAGGCATTACTTCACCTGCAGTCTTTCCCCATTTCCAAAGGTTTTTTCTGTGATTAAGATCGCAAGAAACAGTGATACCCCTATTATTTGCGGCCTTAACAGCTTCCAAGCAGGTTAAGGATGCGCTCTCTGATATGGCAGGTGTAATGCCTGTCCAGTGGAACCAACTGACGCCCTCAAAAATTGTGTCCCAATTTATCATGCCCGGCTTTATTTCAGCTATTGCAGAGTTAGCCCTGTCATATATAACTTTGCCCGGCCTTGCAACAGAGCCTGTTTCAAGAAAATATATTCCTAATCTTTCTCCTCCCCTTAAGATATAGTTTGTGCCTACACCATGTTTTTTTAAATCCATTACCACCCACTGGCCAATATCGTTTTGAGGCAGACGGGTAACAAATTCGGTTTGAAGTCCGTAATTCGCCAGTGATACCGCCACATTTGCTTCAGCACCTCCGAATGACGCACAAAAAGATGTAGCCTGCGAAAATCTCTGGTGATCAGGAGTCGTGAGTCGCAGCATGATTTCACCAAATGTTACAATTTTTACCATAATCAATAGTTTTACAATCCTCTTTCACGCCAAAAGTACAAAGAATTAGAAGTAAATTTAAGTATTACAGGTTGGCAATTATTATTTCAGGCTGAACAGGTCTTATCAGCATTGTAAAAATAAATGTGAAAGATATTATAAAATTAAAAAAATGTTACAATATCATAAAGGATAACAAAGAGTTTAAATAACGTCCGTAAAGCATTGAATTTAAAATGTATATTAAATAAAAAGAGGCAAGTATGAGCCTCTTTTCCTGAGCGGGAAAAGGGGATCGAACCCTCGACCCTCAGCTTGGGAAGCTGATGCTCTACCACTGAGCTACTCCCGCATAAATTATTTTTTCAGGTTGCTAAAGTAATAAATAGTCGCGATTCAGCAAATTTTAAAATTATAATAGTCTGCTATTTTATGAGCCTCCAATGGGACTCGAACCCACGACCTGCTCATTACGAATGAGCTGCTCTACCAGCTGAGCTAAGGAGGCAATATTTACATGCAAATATAGAAATTCATTCCAGTTTCTCTAAGTCTTTTCAGCAATGGCGGATGAGAATAATGAAAAAATACATAAGCCGGATGAGGCATCATGTTTGACAGGTTTTTTACCGAGAGTTTCTTTAAGTGCTTCAGCCAGTACCACTGGTTTGAAGTTTTCGTTAACGAAACTGTCTGCCTCAAATTCATTTTTTCTCGAAATATAATTTGTAACTAACCCTATTAATAAAGATAAAGGACTATAAAGAATACCAAAAACCATCAAGCCCAGATGAAAACTTGGATTTTCTGATCCCAAAGCTTTCGAAAGTGCAGGAGATGTTTACTACAAGGGAAAACAGAAACAACATCAAGCCTGTAATGAGAACTGAGAATATAAGTGATTGCAATAACATGTTTCTTTTTATAATGACCAATTTCGTGGGCAAGGACTGCGACTATCTCCTCTGCAGTCAGTTCATTTAATAAGGTGTCGTACAGAACTATCCTCTTCTTTGGACCGAATCCTGAAAAATATGCATTTGCCTTTGTACTTCGCTTTGAACCATCAATGATGTATATATTTTTAAGCCGGAATCCCGATTTCTCAGCAAATGCTTCAATTTGATCCCTTAATGAGCCATTTTCAAGCGGAGTCTGCTTATTGAAAAGAGGAACAATAAGTTCTGAATAAAACAGATTCATAAAAACCGAAAATGCGTTATCAGACCCCATGCATAGAGCCAGAATGATTGTCCGGTCTTGTAATAAAACCAGGTAATAAGTCCCAGAACAGGAATCCCAACCAGTACAGCAATGAACCATGATTTGAGATGATCTGTGATAAAGGTCCTGATAGTCATAGTATTAAATCCATATTTCTTTTCAATAACAAATGTATCGATCCAGGCTGAAGGGAATATTGATGATATCGGAGCCGAAACCGATAATTCCAAAAAATATAAGTGATATGAGTACCAGTTCAGAGCTTATTGACCTTGCTATTCCGTCAATTAAAGCAGAATCCGCCAACAACTATCATTATAAGTATAACTGCCAGGTTAAAAGATGAGGACCAAAGCGAAAGCCTGTTATTATCTTTCTGATAAAGTTGTGTTTTTCTGTATTCCTCTTCATCGCAGATGCCCTTTAATTTTTCAGGAAGGGAATCAGACCACATCGTGGAATTGAGATATTCGAGATATCTTCCAATATAAACCTGTGACAGGGATTATAATGATCAGGAAAAAAATAGAATTATGCATTTATCGGCAGCTTAAAAAAAGAAGCAGGGCGCCCTTTTAAAATAAGTGTGGAATAAATATGTCTCGCTGCATTTCCTCGTGCTAAAAGGATAGGCACCCTGCGAAGTTGTAAATATAATAAATATTTTTAAGTTAACATTCCTCCGCACACTTGAATTGTTTGTCCGCTTACATAAGATGATAGTTCAGAAGCAAGGTATAACGCTGTATTTGCCACATCCTCAGGGGTTCCGCCACGTCTGAGAGGAATTTTATTTGCCCATTCTTTTTTCACATCTTCAGGTAATTTTTCTGTCATCTCTGTAATAATAAAACCCGGAGCAATGGCATTGCATCTGATATTTCGTGACCCAACCTCCTTCGCAACACTTTTTGTAAATCCTATTATTCCTGCTTTGGAAGCTGAATAATTACTTTGTCCTGCATTACCTGAAACACCAACAACTGAACTCATATTAATTATTGATCCGTTTTTTGTTTAAGCATGGTTTGTAGAACAGCTTTGGTAAGATTAAATACCGATTTAAGATTTACTGCTATTACCGAATCCCATTGATCTTCAGTCATTCGCATAAGAAGAGTATCTCTGGTTATACCGGCATTATTGACGAGTATATCAATCCTGGCCGAAGTCTTTGACCACTTCATCAATTAACATTTGTGAATCATCAAAGTTTGCAGCATTGGAAACATATCCTTTGGCTTTAACACCAAGATTTTCGATTTCTTTTACTGCTGATTTAAATTCTTCATCATCAATTATATTGGTTATGGCGATATCTGCTCCTTCCTGTGCAAACCTTATGGCGATTGATTTTCCTATTCCTCTTGAAGCTCCGGTAATAAGAGCTGTTTTCCCTTCCAAGTATTTTCATTCTGGTTAAAGTTAAATTTCTGCAAATATAATAAAATAAGTTCTCCATTCATCCCTCATAAGGGGGGTAAGAATGGATTTTGAACCCTTTCAGGGGCAGTGGGTAAAAATAAGATGCAGATAATTAATGATATATGAGTGACAAGTATTCGGTCAAACTACATATTCTTTAAAGCCTTTAAAACAGTTGTTCCTATATCAGCGGGTGACTCTACAACATGAATTCCGCATATTTTCATCATCTCCATCTTAGCGCCTGCCGTATCGTTCTTCCCGCCTATTATTGCACCGGCATGTCCCATCCTGCGACCTTTTGGAGCAGTCTGACCGGCAATAAACCCTATAACAGGTTTAGTTCCATTATCTCTGATCCATTCAGCAGCTTCAGTCTCCATATTACCCCCTATTTCACCTATGACGATAATTGCTTCGGTGTCAATATCATCCATCATCATTTTGACAGCATCAAGTGTTGTTGTACCAACAACAGGATCACCACCGATTCCAATACAGGTAGACTGGCCAAGTCCCATCTTCGTAACCTGGTCTACTGCCTCATAGGTTAGTGTGCCTGAACGCGAAATAATACCTACGGAACCTTTTTTATGAATAAATCCGGGCATGATCCCTACTTTGGCTTCGCCGGGTGTGATTATACCAGGACAATTGGGACCTATCAGACGGCAACTGAAAGATTTAAGGTACTCCTTAACTATTACCATATCTGAAACAGGTATGCCTTCCGTAATTGCAATAATGAGTTTTATTCCTCCATCAGCTGCTTCCATTATAGCATCCGCCGCCGGCTGAGGGTGGAACAAATATAACTGAAACATCTGCACCTGTGTTCTTTACGGCATTCCTGACTGTATTAAATACAGGAAGACTCAGATGATGCTGTCCTCCTTTCCCCGGTGTGACACCACCGACAATTTTTGTACCATATTCGATCATCTGAGTTGCATGAAATGTTCCTTCACTACCGGTGAATCCCTGTACTATCACCTTGGAGTTTTTGTTTACCAGAATGCTCATAAATAACAGATATTTAAAAGTGTATGATCAAAAGATAAAATTTACCTGATTGTATTTTCTGTTTAGTTATCATTTTCAAAAATACCTAATAATTATTGGCTTTTCGATTTATTTTGATGAAATTTTTCATAAACCGTCTATTACCGGGAAGACTAATATCCATCCTTAAGTACCTTAAAAGGTAAAAAGGAAAAAGCATATTTACATAAGTTTCATACATTTGCTGCAAATCGGCTTTTGAAGTATGATAAGGTCTGAAGAAACCATATGTGCGCCTGCAACTGCTATTGGCGGCGCAATTGCTGTGATCAGAATAAGCGGCTCACATAGTATAAATATTTGTGAGAAAATATTCTTTCCTCATGATAAGCGAATTAAACTTTCTGAAAAGAAAAATTATACTGTTGTATACGGTGAAATACACTCAGATGAGAAAATAATTGATGAAGTGCTGGTTATTATATTCAGGGCACCTCACTCCTACACGGGTGAAAACTCTGTCGAAATTTCATGTCACGCTTCTTCCTACATAATTAAAAAGATTCTTGAGTTATTGATTAATAAGGGTGCCATTCCGGCACTGCCGGGAGAATTTACCCAACGGGCTTTCATGAATGGAAAGTTAGATCTTTCACAGGCGGAGGCAGTTGCCGACATTATAGCATCGGAAACAGAGACGGCTCACAGAGTTGCGATTAATCAGATGAGGGGTGGATTTTCCGCTGAGATCGGTAAGTTGAGAAATGCACTTTTGAATTTTGCATCACTGATTGAACTGGAACTCGATTTTGGTGAAGAGGATATTCAATTTGCAGACAAAAAGGAGCTTAAATCTACTATAATTAATGTTAAAGAACTGACTGATAGTCTTGCTGAATCTTTTAAACTGGGAAATGTTGTGAAGAATGGAATACCTGTTGCTATTGTAGGTAAGCCTAATTCAGGAAAATCAACTCTGTTAAATGCACTTCTGATGGAGGAGAAAGCAATTGTTTCAGAGATCCCGGGGACGACTCGCGATACAATAGAAGACACAATTGTAATTGATGGTATTGAGTACAGGTTCATCGATACAGCGGGTTTACGTGAAACAACGGATGTTATTGAGACATTGGGGATTAAAAAGACATATGAAAAGATAAATCAGGCCTCAGTGATCCTTCTTATAGATGAGATAACAGACAATGCGGACTCAATAAATCAGAGGGCAGCAGCAATCAGGGAGATTATCAGGGAACATGGAAAACGTTTGATTATTCTGATCAATAAAACCGATCAGGCTTCCCCAATCCTTCAAACTGAACTCAGGAAAAAGATCAGCCTAGAAGAAAATGTTACATTACTTTTTATTTCCGCAAAAGAGAAAGTTGGTCTTAATGAATTAAGGCTGCATCTCAGCGATATGGTTGTGAAGGAAAGGTTAAGTACAGGTAGCGTAATAATCACAAATGTAAGACATTATGAAGCACTGCTTCATGTCTCTGAAAGCCTTGGAAGGATTTTATCGGGACTTGACAGCCTGATTCCTGAAGACCTGATAGCGATTGATATCCGGCAGGCCATTCATTATTTGGGTGAAATAACAGGTGAAATCACAACAGATGAGATACTTGGGAATATTTTCAGGAATTTCTGTATCGGAAAATAACCCATTCACCCTCGCTGACATGAACAGACCTTCCACTCACATCCTATGGTGACCGGGACATTTAGAAAATATCAGGACAGACTCATTATGATTTGAAAGCGATATTCAAAACATCCCTGAAATAGTCCACGAAATGAGCTTTCACTCCTTTCCTGATATAATCCGGAAGGTCCTCAAAGTCCATCTTGTTTTCAGCAGGAAAGATAAGTTCGAATACCTTTACCCTTCTGGCTGCAATTGTCTTTTCACGAACACCTCCTATAGGCAATACTTTGCCTGTAAGTGTTAGTTCCCCGGTCATTGCAAGTCCCTTTCTTACGGTCTTGCCGGTGGCGAGGGAATAGAGTGCCATCGCCATTGTGATGCCTGCAGACGGACCATCTTTTGGCGTTGCTCCTGCAGGTACATGCAGATGGATGAGATGGTCGTTGAAAAAATCCTTAAAGTCCTTATCGTCAGATAATATTGACCTGATATAAGAATAAGCGATCTCTGAAGATTCCTGCATGACACTTCCCAGCTGACCCGTTTGTTTAAGTCCGCTCCCGCTTGACTTTATTGCATTAGCCTCGATGTAAAGTGTCACTCCTCCCATTGCAGTCCATGCAAGTCCCAGGACAACCCCGGGTATTGATTTTTCATATAGTTCTTCTGTTGTGAATATCGGATGACCTAAGTACTCAACCAGGTTTTTTGGTGTTATGCTTAGCTTGCTGTATACATTTTCAAATTGTTTTAATGTAGCCTTCCTCATTATTTTTTTGATCTGGTTTTCCAGTCCTCTTATCCCTGCTTCCCTTGCATAACCTTCGATCATCATCTTCAGGGCAGGCTCAGAAATTGAAATCTCGCTTGCTTTCAGTCCGTGTTCTTTTCTTTGTTTCGGGACAAGAAACCTTTTGGCTATCTCTATCTTTTCCTCCATGATGTATCCCGAAAGTTTTATAACCTCCATCCTGTCAAGAAGCGGCCGGGGGATTGTATCCATTTGATTGGCAGTTGTGACAAAAAGAATATTTGAAAGGTCGAACCTCACATCGAGGTAATGATCAAGGAATTCTACATTTTGCTCAGGATCGAGAACCTCAAGCAGAGCGGAAGCCGGGTCACCCTGGTAGCTGGCTCCTATCTTGTCAATCTCATCTATCATTATGACCGGATTTGCAACGCCTGTCCTCTTAAGGCTCTGAATGATCTTTCCGGGCATAGCACCAATATATGTTCTCCTGTGTCCTTTTATCTCAGCTTCATCACGCATACCACCAACGGAGAACCGGTAAAACTGACGACCCATGGCGTCTGAAATAGACTTCCCAACTGATGTCTTGCCTACACCCGGAGGACCCACCAGGCAAATGATCGATCCGGATACTTTTCCTCTTTTGACAATAGTGCTGATAAATTCAAGTATCCTTTGCTTTACATCATCAAGTCCGTAGTGTTGTTCATCCAGAATCTTCCGGGCATTGCCAAGGTCGTTGTTGTCTTTTGAAAATATACCCCATGGAAGATCGGTTATCCAGTTGAGGTAGGTACGTGTGACATTGAACTCTGCCGATCCGGTTTCAAGTGATTTCATTTTATCGAGCTCCTCCCTCATAACCCGGGATGCTTCTTCAGTGAGTATCAGATTTTTAATCTTCTTTTCAAAAGCTTCAATTTCCAACGTTTTATCATCCTTTTCAAGTCCCAGTTCTTGTTTTATGACCTTCAGCTGCTCTCTGAGGAAGAATTCCCGCTGGTGCAGTGATACCTTCTCCTCTATCTGCTTCTGAATATCCTTTTGCACCTTGCTGAGCTCAATTTCTTCCCTTAAAAGAATAAGAATCTTTTCGCTTCTCTTGAAAAGGTCAACGGCTTCAAGAAGATCCTGAAGCTTTTTCCCGTCAGCTGAAAGAAACGATGCTACCAGATCCATCAGCAATCCCGGTTTTTCAAGGCCCACCTGCATAATCGCCAGTCGCATCTGCTCCTGGAACATCGGGTTATACTTTATCAGTTCCTTGACTGAATTGATTACAGCCATTGTAAAGGCCTTGATCTCATCCCTGACATGATGAGCATCTTCATATTCATATTTGACCTGCCAGTGAGGAACATCCCCCTTTTTAGTCTCCTTAATGAAATGAAATCTGGAGAGAGCCTGGGTAAATACATTGATCGTGTTTTCATTCCGGTCAAGTACCCTGAAAATCTTGAGTAATGTTCCGGTAGCATATAGGTCAGATTTAAGAATATCATTACCATTGTACTCCCTGATGAGGGAGACTCCGACGAAACTATTGTCATTTTCAATGGCATACTCAATACGCCTTATAAGTTCCTTATTGCCAAACATCAGGGGAAGTGCCAGCCCAGGGAAAACAGGCCGGCTTTCGAGCGGCAGAACCACAATATTATCCGGATATACTTCATTTACAAGTACCAGTCCATGGTCCTGTAAATTTTTCTCTTCATCCATTTTTTCCAATTAAATTTAGCTTTTTTAAAAGTTTGTCCCCCGAGTCTTTACGAATTAAATTTCTGTTCGGGTCGGGAGTTCCCGGGCAGGGACCTGGCTCGCCCGTCATCAATTGCCGTATTTTTAAACCGGGTGCCTAACAATATAAGCATTTTAAAACAGAAATGTTTAATGAACAGATAAAGTTTGTAGTATTTTTTTGTGTTTAAGATTCTTTGATTTCAAATTCATTATCATCCGGCAAATTAAACAAAAATGGAATCGACCTTCTGTCGGAGGTAAGCTCAAGAAATTTAGCAGGTTCCATTCGAAGATATCCATTTTCTGAACTTAATAATTTACGGGTTCGAGGGAGGATAATTTTGCCCATTCTTACATGGTTACTTCATACAGCATGTTGTTTACCCGAGTTTTCAGTATCTTTTGATACAATAATCATATTGGAAAGTTTGCCGGGAAAATCATTAATTGCATTATTGAATTCAGTGTTGTCAACTTGATTCATGATCTGATAAAATCTATAAAGTCGTTTAAAATTTACCGACCTTTTTTTCTGCCTTACCGGGTAGACAGGTTTGTACTTTAGCCATTTCTGCTATAAGAATTTATGAAATATGAAGGAGCTAAAGTCAATCCCATATAACCTTCTGATTGTTAAAAAACTTTTAGAAAAAATTACAACATACACAGTTTTTATAATTATTGCGGGAAATAAATAATCTGTATATATCATTCTGAGATGCCTGAGTCTAAAGGATCAGCGAATGGATTGCTATTATTGCCGGCAATTCCAGGATTTGGAGGTACTTTGCGGTAAAAGCTTTCATAAATCTGGTTAAAGGGATTTTTAATTGCCTGAACTATCTGCTACATGTAAAACCCCGGATAAGAGAAATGAGACATTATTAACCATCAGGAATATGAACCAATTGTTAAGCAAAGCGTAAATAAAAAGCAACATCGGGCCTTATCTTCCACCCAACCGCTCCCATACAATACCTGCATACTCATGTATAACTACTTCCATCATGTCAACAAAATCAGAAGATGGTATCCACCCTAAAGGATATTTGAATGTTTCATTTTTCAGTACCCGACTGGTAGGTGCAGGAATTGGATGGATACCCATTTTACGGAAGAGCATCATTGCCCGGGGCATATGAGCAGCACTTGATACTACAATGAGATTAGTTTTTGAACCGAAATTCTTTACATATTCTTCTGCTTCCATTCGGGTATTTGAAGGTTTTATCTGCATAGTCATCGATGTTGAATCAATTCCCAGGATAAGAGCTGTCCGGTAAAGAACAAGCGCCTGAGGCAGCTCAGATCTTCCACTCGAACCAGATAGTATAAGTCTGCTGCCCCTTATCAGCCTGTGAATCCTTATGCCTTCAACCAGTCGTGAGAGTGCCACAGTTGACAGCTGGTTATTGGGAGAAAGGCTTTTATCATCTGAGTGTCCTCCTCCAAGCACTATAATATCACAAGAACCATGAATACTTTTTATAGATGAATCAGATAGCTGATGATATTTGTCTTCAAGCGATCTGATCAAAACTTTCGGCAAAAATGGAGTAGTGATAATTAAAAACCATAAACCTCCAATTCCAAGTAAAACCTTTCCGGTTCGTTTCAGGTTAAGGCCAAATAAAATAAACCCGGCAAGCAATAACAAGTATAGGATTGGAACAGGATTTATCATTAATGTTAAAAGTTCTCGCATTGCTGTTATATTATAAAAGAGGCTTTAATCTTGATCATCATAACACGAATATAGGTAATTTGATTGTCAGTGGAGCTCCGCAGGAAGAATATTAAAAAAATCAGATTGTACTGCTTTATCTCTGATATTATTATTTTCAGCTGCACAATTAATAACCAACAGTATGGGTGGCTTCTCCATGCCAGAGGGTAAAAAGTGACACACCTCCGGGTCAGATCCGATCAGCAGATATTAAAGCTGCTGCTAATGAATATGAGTTATTTCGTATTATTATTCATAATGATGTTTTACTTTATAATGCTTCCTGATTTTTTAAATTGACAATTATGAAGAACAATAATATGATAATGATTGTTAATAATTCAAATCAGGCATATACGAGTAATGTCAAATCCAATAATTCGTATCGGCTAGTGGCAGGAATAATTTTAAAATCTGTTTCTGCGACCTGATTTTTGAAAATTATGACCATTATTGTGTGAGTGATTATTAACATATTATAATTATGAAAAAAGAAGCATTTTACTATCTTATCATATTGTTACTAACGTTTTCAATTTCGGAAAAACCTGCTCATTCACAACAAACGGCAAATGAACTTAAAGCAGGTTCAAAAGTACCGGAATTTGCTCTCCGGGATCAGAATGGTAAATTATTTGACTTGAAAAATGTACTGGGTAAAAAAAATCTGGTAATCTACTTTTATGTAAAAGATGATTCCCCCAGGTGCACTACAGAAGCCTGTACTTTTCGTGATCAGTATGAGGTGTTTAAACAGGCACAGGCAATGATAATAGGCATTAGCGGACAATCAGCCGAAAGTCATAAAAAATTCGCCGAAGAAAATAAATTACCCTTCACTCTCCTGAGCGATCAGGATAATAAAGTACGTAAATTGTTTGGTGTGCATACCGGTGAAGACGGATCACTGCCAGGACGGGTTACATTCGTGATTAATAAAACCGGAAAGATTGTTTACGTTTTCGATTCACTGACTCAGCCTGTGGAACATGTTACCCGGGCTATGAACATTCTTAAAAAGTTGGGATAATTTTGTGCATTAAAATGACCCGGTTTCCTTACTGGTTAATATTTCAGTGACCTCAGGGGACATATTCCTCAAATCATTACCTGAAATCAAAGGTGCTGCAAATATGCACCATATGACGAAATGTGTCTGATATTCATTCATGTTCATTTTTACAGGAGATATTCCACCCCGGAGTCTTTCCTGCGTTGTGTTTCCAACCTCCAGCATATCAGGGTTATTCCAGAATCCGGGACCGGCATATTTTCATAAATCTGCAGTGGTTTCAAGACAATAAAGCATCCTGTCCCAGTTATCTTTAATGTCATCACTGGTACAGTGCATATTTGCAACATCTTTCACCCATGGCAAAGGATTTTCTCCAGAGTTAATTTCGCAATTTTCATTTATAGCGTATACAATCGGACGACCCGTGTTATTAAGGCATTGACGCATTAACTCATATGCAGCTCTGCATGAATCCATTGAAGTCGTTCTGGCCATTTCAATTGTGGAAGGAAAGTTGGGTAATATGTTGTATAACATAAAAACTTATAAATCTTTATATTTGAATAGGGTTGCAGGCAAATTTAAACAAAATTTCCCAGGTACAGGAGCTGGCTTATGAGCTGATGAATTTTAAACTGAAGTTAAAAAATGTTAACACTGATAACTATTAACAAATCTGACTAACTTTGTTACTCCAAATATATATTTGGTATATGCAGAATAATGAATATAAGTATCCCATAGAACCTTTTGGAAGAATTATGGGCAAAATAAGCAGGATGTTACTGACTGATATTCAGCACAAACTTGCCCACCTTGATATTGAGCGTTCTTATTACCCTTTACTGTTGATTGAGGCAGCAAATGGAAATCTCACACAAAAGGAACTCACCCTTAAATTGTCTTGCAATAAAGTGCAGACTGTACGAATCATTGATTATCTGACTTCATTTGGATATGTGGTAAGAGTCCGGAACAAAAATGACCACCGAAAGTATAATCTTGAGATTACAGGGAAAGCAAAAACAATTCTGCCGGATATTAAGAAAGCAATTAATGAAGCAGCGTCGACTGCTCTGACAGGAGTAACGGAAAACAAAGTTGATGAATTATATGTTTTGCTTAGGAAAATTGAAAATAATCTCATAAATAATAAAAGAGGTAGAATAAATGATTAAGATTTCGAAATGGCTTGTTGCACTTATTGTGCTGGCTATGATTATATTTTTGGGTCTAGGATTAATAAAATCATTGGGAAATGAAGATAATTCCCATACTATTACAAAGGCTGCATCGCTTGAAAAACAGCAGTTAAAGGTTGATGCCTTTGTAGTTAAACCTTCAATACTTATTGATGAAATTTCTGTTTCAGGTTCATTACTTGCATATGAGGAGGTTGTATTAAAAAACGAAGTCCCGGGAAGAGTGGTCAAAATAAATCTTCCGGAAGGGAAATTTGTAAAAAAAGGAACCCTGCTTGTGAAACTTTTCGATGATGACCTGGTGGCAGGTCTCAATAAACTTCAGACCCAGCTGGCAATACAGGAAAAGATACATGAAAGGCAATCTGAACTTTTAAATGCAAACGGTATAAGCCAGAATGATTATGAACAGACTGGTTTGCAGCTGAATTCTTTAAGAGCGGATATCGAAGTACAGAAAGTACTTATACGCAAAACCGAAGTACTCGCCCCATTTGACGGAGTTATAGGACTTCGGAATATAAGTATTGGGGCAGAAGTTACTCCTTCCACGGAGCTTGCCACAATACGGAGTGAAGACAAACTGAAACTTGACTTCAGTGTTCCTGAAAAATACAGTTCAGAAATACGGTCCGGCATGAAAGTCCTCTTTAGCTTGTCAAACGACGATAAGCAGTACGAAGCTACAGTAATGGCTACTGAAAAGGGAATTGATGTTTATAACCGCAGTCTTAAAGTAAGAGCAGTTGTGGACAATAAGTACGATCATCTCCTTCCTGGTGCATTTACAGATGTTAAACTGAAATTGAATGAGAAGAAAGATGCACTTCTTATACCAACTCAGTCAATAATTCCTGAGGAACAAAGCAAGAGTGTTATTGTAGCCAAAGACGGAAAGGCTCATTTTTCAACTGTAAAAACAGGAATGCGTAAAGCTTCCACCATTGAGATTATTGATGGCATTCAGCCCGGTGATACCATAATTACAACCGGTATTCTTTTTCTGAAGGAGGGCTCAATATTATATTATTCCACGGTGAAAGTAAATCCGTTATGACTATTTCAGATATTGCATTGAGAAGACCTGTGGGGTCTGTTGTACTTAGCCTTTTGATTGTCCTGCTGGGAGTAGTGGGATTCAGTTTTCTTGGTGTACGTTTGTATCCGGCTATTGATCCTCCGGTTATAACTGTACGAACATCATACACAGGAGCAAATGCTGAGATTATTGAATCGCAGATAACAGAGCCACTCGAAAAATCCATTAATGGAATTGAAGGTGTTAAGTCCATTTCATCTCAGTCAGCAGTAGGATCAAGTTCAATTACAGTTGAATTTAACCTTGGTGCTGATCTTGAGAAAGCTGCTAATGACGTTAGGGATAAAGTTTCTCAGGCAATGAGAACCCTCCCTCAGGATATGGACTCCCCTCCCACTGTAACAAAAGCTGATGCAAATGGTGACCCTATAATTATGTTAATTGCCGAAAGCAGCAACATGAATGACATTGAACTGAGCGATTATGCTGAAAACGTTTTACAGGAAAAACTGCAGACTATCCCCGGAGTGAGTTCTGTTAATATTTACGGTCAGCAGAAGCCTGCCATGCGTTTGTGGCTTGATCCAAATAAGATGGCGGCATATAATCTGACTGCATCTGATGTAAACTCAGCTCTTATAAAAGAAAATGTTGAAATGCCTGGCGGTAAGATCCGGGGAACCAGTACGGAACTTACCGTAAAAACCTTTGGAAGACTGGAAACTGAAGATGAATTTAACAATCTTATTATAAGGCAGACCGATAACCAGGTAGTTCGATTCAGAGATATAGGAGAGGCGGTGCTTGGCCCGCAGAATGAAGAATCGGGTGCCAGGATAAATGGAATAACAGGAGTTGTACTGGCACTGATTCCTCTGCCCGGTGCCAACGACATACAAATTGCAGATGAATTTTACCGGCGACTCGACCAGATCAAAGAGAATGCTCCAAAAGGGATGGAATTAAATATCGGGCGTGATAAATCAATTTTTGTAAGGCAATCAGTAAGCGATGTTGTTGAGACCTTGATGATTGCTATAAGTCTTGTTATCCTGATAATATTCCTTTTTTTCCGCAACTGGGTCATTGCCTTGCGACCCCTGATTGATATTCCGGTTTCACTTATCGGTACTTTCTTTGTAATGTACATATTTGGTTATTCTGTGAATGTTCTTACCCTTCTGGGAATAGTTCTGGCAACAGGTCTTGTTGTGGATGACGGGATAGTTGTAACCGAAAATATTTTCAAACGTATAGAGCGCGGTATGGATAAATGGCAGGCAGCCGTTGAAGGAACGAACGAAATATTTTTTGCTGTTGTTTCTACCTCTCTTACTCTTGCAATAGTTTTTATCCCTGTTATCTTTTTGCAGGGTTTTACGGGACGTTTGTTCCGTGAATTTGGAATAGTCGTGGCAAGTGCGGTATTAATTTCAGCCCTGGTTGCACTTACACTAACTCCTGTACTTAATGTCAAACTTGGAAAATATGCTTCCCGTCATTCAAAATTCTATGTATATACTGAACCTTTTTTTAAATCCATGGAAAAAGGTTACCGGCGGCTACTCGGTTTTTTTATTCTGAATAAGTGGATCGCATTTTTAATCTTAGGTTTCTGTATTGTTATAATAATTGCATTGGGAGGAACCCTTAAATCAGAACTGGCTCCTCTGGAGGATCACAGCTATGTTCGTACGACGCTTACTGCACCTGAAGGAACTGAATATACTACAACTCAGAACATTATCGATAATGTTGCAAAAATAAACCTGGATTCAATACCTGAAGCAAATTATGTTCTTGCCCGTTACGGAGGAGGATTGAATTCAAGTGTAAACAGCGGATTTATAATAGCTTTTCTGAAAGACCCTTCAGAGCGAAAGATATCCCAGCAACAGGTATATGACAGGCTTTCGGTAATTTATAAAAAAATACCGGATGCAAGGATAATAGCCAGTCAGGAACCAACAATCACGACGTCATTTTCCAGGGGACTTCCGGTCCAGTTTGTTCTGCAAAATCTTGATTTTGAGAAGTTAAAAAAAGTGTTGCCCGAGTTTATTGAAGAAGCACAGAATAATCCTGTTTTCAGCAATGTGGACGTTGACCTTAAATTTAACAAGCCGGAGCTGAATATAATTGTTGACAGGCTAAAGGCTACAAGTCTGGGGGTAAATGAAAGGGATGTTTCCAATGCACTGAACTATGCTTTCAGCGGAGGCCGCACAGGGTATTTTCTGCGCAATAACAAACAATATTATGTTATCGCCCAGGTATTACGTGAGGACAGAAATGTTCCGGCCGACATTTCATCCTTGTATGTGCGCAGCAACTCTGGCAATATGATTCAGCTTGACAATCTTGTTAAAATGGAAGAGAATAGTAGTCCGCCAACATTATATCATTATAACCGCTATAAATCAGCCACTGTGTCAGCAAACACGGCAAATGGAAGAACCCTGGGTGAAGGGATAGCTGAAATGCAAAAAATTTCAGACAAATTACTGGATAATTCATTTACCACGGCCCTGGCCGGAACATCGAGGGATTTTGCTGAAAGCAGTTCGAATATCTCCTTTGCATTAATACTGGCTCTTTTACTTGTGTATTTAATTCTTGCTGCTCAATTCGAGAGTTTCCGCGATCCGTTCATTATTATGCTTACTGTTCCCATGGCCATTGCCGGCGCAATGCTTTCATTATGGATTTTCGGGCAGACTCTGAATATATTTTCAGAAATAGGTATGATCCTTTTAATTGGAATTGTCACTAAAAATGGTATTCTGATTGTAGAATTTGCCAATCAGAAACAAAAAGCAGGAATGAGTAAAAGAGTAGCTGCATTTGAATCAGCCGCAGCTCGATTCAGACCAATTTTGATGACTTCACTTGCAACTATATTCGGAGCGTTTCCGATTGCACTTGCTCTCGGTGCCGGTGCCCATAGTCGAGTACCACTTGGTATTGTTGTCGTAGGCGGCTTATTCTTTTCCCTATTGCTGACGTTATTCGTTATTCCGGTAACATATATAGTAATGTCAGGTAAAAAAGGTTTAAAAAGGAATTAAAACACTTATCAGATATACAAATGGTTAAGAGAATCATTCAGGTGCTTTTTATGTTATCGGCAATTTCTGCGGCTGAAGGCCAGAAGATACTTACCGTTGATGATGCAGTAAATATTGCTTTAAAGAACAATTTTGATATACTGGTAGCCCGGAACGATGCTGACATTGCAAAAGTAAACAATACTCCCGGCAATGCAGGCATGCTTCCGGGCCTTCAGATGAGCGGATCAGGAACATATGAACTTAATAACCTCCATCAGGGGCTTTCAGGAGGCACTGAAAACAGCTATTCTTCTCTATCCACTTCTCAGTTAAGGGCAGGCACTGAACTTTCATGGACATTATTTGACGGGGGAAGGATGTTTGTAACAAAGAATAAGCTGAACGAAATCGAAGTTCTGGGTGAGTTACAGTTTAAAGATAAAGTATTACAGACGATTTTCAATGTTATTTCAGCCTATTATGATGTGGTGAGACAGAAACAGGAGCTAAATTCAATTAACGAAGTTATTAACTATAATAGTGAAAGGGTCAAAATTGCGCAGGCAGGTTACAATTCCGGGTCTCTGATAAGGACAGATCTGCTTCAGGCTAAAATAGATCTGAACGTTACGCTTGAGAGTGCTATTAATCAACAGTATGTAATCGTAACAGCCAAAAAAACTTTAAATGAATTGTTAGGGCAGGATGCCGGTCATACTTTTGAAGTTTCAGATTCTATCCCGCTAAATTATTCACCAGATAAGAACGAATTACAGCAAAAACTTTATACTTCAAACACAAGTGTGTTATCATTTCAGAAGCAGATTGATATTGCCAGGTTGAATCTCAAGGAAAATAACAGGTTGTTTCTACCGGAGTTGAACTTCAATGCGGGATATTTTTTGTCAAAAACAACAAACTCAGCAGGATCGGTTTTACAAAACCGTTCTTTCGGACCTCAGCTTGGAGGTACTTTTATTTTACCAATTTATAGTTCCGGAGAGAACAAAAGAAAGGTGAACATAACCAGGATTCAGTTACAGTCAGCAGAATATGATCTTAAGACTATTAAACTTAAGGTGAATATTGATTTACAGAATGCAATTGACGGTTTCAATATCCAACGGCAATTAATGCAGATTGAAAAAGAGAATAATGAACTAAACAGAGAAAATATAGAAATTAGCCTTCAGAGGCTGAGACTCGGCCAGGCGACTTCACTTGAGCTGCACCAGGCACAGGATAGTTATGCCCAGTCCTCAGCAAGGCTTATTAATTTTGAATATAATCTTAAGATTGCGGAAATAAAACTGAAGCAACTTATCTCTGACCTGCCTACAACACCCTTTGCCATGGGTACACCTTAAAAGATTATTACCGTCCTTCTGATTCTGCACTTCTGATTCCATGTCATTTTTCCGGTCCGCAAGCCGTTAATTCTGCCGTTAATACAGAATGACAAATTTGCTGCTCAGGCAATCAAAAGTAAATGAGTTATTCACTCAGGAATGTGTGAATCATGTAATCTTTAAAAGCAATTGTGTAACAAAACAAAAATTAAAAGTATCACCTTTATATAAGGAAAAATTCTCACGAATAAGGTCATTAATGGGGAGAATTAATTCATCAAAAAATGCTTAAATGATCGTTGTTTGTAAAAAAATATTATTATGAAAAAAGCAGGTATTGTAATTATTGTGGTCGGATTATTATTCACCATTGTTACAGGATTCAGATTTTTTACAAAAAAGAAGGTAGTAGATCTGGGCCAGCTGCAGATCAGCAGGTCTGAGCCGCATCGGGTCAGATGGTCGCCTTATGTAGGAGTAGGAATCATGATCGTGGGTGGTGCTATTTTTCTGTTCAGTCCAAAAAAATAAAGTTGTTTCAGTATTATTAACCTGATTGGAGATTAATACAAGTGAGATATGATTTCTATATCTCAAACCGGGGAAATGTGAGAATTATATAAGTTTTTTAGAAAGTTTTGCAACCGAAATCAGTTTAAACAGAAGCACATTTGTAATATATTTAATTAACAAACTGAATAAACTGTTCAAAAAACAAATGAAAATTTAATTGTTCTGAAATGTAAAATTATTTAATTTTAAGAAGTCATTAAGAATAATTCTATTAATAAAGCTTAAAAATTATAAATAAAGGCACTAAAAATTTAAATTAATGAACAATTATTATCTGAATCAAGTTATTAACAATAGAACATTATTCCTTAATTTTTAAAAGACTAATTGGACTAATGGCGCTGATGAAAATATAAATTGGAAATCAATTTATAGATAATTTGAGAAGAGGAATATTTTAATAATTGTTAAATAGTATAGTTTTATGGAACGCAGGGAAATAACAAATTTACCGAACATCATTAAAGGCCGGGATAATAACACCAATTTTATATCAGGGAAATTTCCGCTTAGAAAAGGATTGATTAAATCAAATCCGGTTTTTGAGAAACTTGCAGAAGAGGGCTGTGAATATTATTTTAGGTATCTTGAGTGGTTGGGTTTGTCAAATGACAAGAACTTGCTGGTATTATCCTCTTCCCATCATTATTACTATGATGCCGAAGATTTAAAAGGTATAAAAACACTGGTTAACCTGAAGCAACTCAATTACATTAAACAAATCAAAAACTTTCTTCATACTATTTATCATATTCTTCCATACAAAACTTACTTTATAGGCAGTTTCATTGACGGAAAAACTTCAAAAGGATTCTTTTCCGATTCAAATAAGAACCCCGGTCCATTGGCCGGAAAGGTTGATCCTTTTGAAATTGGAATTACCTCAAGGAACCCGTTTTTAAATCTGATTTATGATATAATAGATTCAAGGACCAACAGATACCTTACAAAAAAAACAGTTCAGATTATGCTTGAAGACGCGGGACTAAAGGTATTAGATATGACTGATTTTAACGGGCTTACATATTTCGGAGCTAATAAACCAAAATCTTTTAAAGAGTAGTTATCCTATAATATATTAAAACAGACGTACATATTTGATTGTTTTTGGTCTGAATGGCTAATGTTGAATTTTAATTTATGGATATATTTAGTACTCTTTATCGATTTCGGATCATTCCTTTTCTTAAAAAAGGAAATTTAATTAATTATATCCTTGGGACTATTGATATTCTTGCGATTGCAATAGCCTTTCAATTCGTATATTTTATAAATTATTTTGAGCAGAGCTGGTTTTTCTTTACCGAAAAAGATCTTATCTGGTTATTCCTTGGAATACTACCATTGTGGCTTCTGATCTTGTACCTGGTAAATGTTACTGAAATACCAAGGACAAAACGATACAGAGTTCTGTTTATCGGATATTTACAGTCGTCAATTGTGCTCTCTTCTCTTCTGATTTTATATTATTTTGTTTTCAGGGTCACAACATTTTCCAGACTGTTTATAATTGAACTCGCTTTAATCGGTTTCATAGTCTTATTTATTGTAAGATTACTTGAGTACAAGGTCTTTAAACTATACAGGTCCAAAGGGTATAACCAGGTTAATACCGTTTTAATTGCAGATGATTCATCCGTTAAATTTATTGACAGTCTTATGACAGTAAAAGAGTGGGGATATAATGTATTTGCAATTTTCACCGAATCGCCCTTGTTGAAGGCAAAATATGAAAAATCGATAATATTGCTCCCTGGAAAATATTTAACTGTTCTTTACGACCTTATGGAAGTTGATCTGATTGATGAGGTGTTATATATTAAAAACAAAGTTAATGCTGCCGAGGTCAGGGAAACTGCGAGGTCCTGTGAAGAACTTGGCGTTACATTCCTTCTGAGGTTAGGAGATTCAAAGGTCAAACTTACAAATGCTTTCAAAACAGAAATTGCCGATGAAAAATTTCTGACATTTATAAATATCCCGTATAAGTCTTATCATCTGGCAACTAAGAAAGTCATGGATATCATTATTTCTATATTGATGATACTTGTATTTTCACCTTTTATTATAGTTTTCTCAATCCTGATAAAGTTATCATCACCAGGTCCTGTTATATTTAAACAATCACGGGTTGGACTCAGGGGACGTCAGTTCAACCTTTACAAATTCAGAACCATGGTGTCAAATGCAGAATCAATTCGTAAGGATCTGATGGGAAAAAATGAAATGGACGGACCTGCTTTTAAAATAAAAGATGATCCCCGGATTACAAATATCGGGAGATTCCTCAGAAAGACGGGATTGGATGAACTACCGCAGCTATTTAACATATTAAAGGGAGAAATGTCCCTGATCGGTCCCCGGCCTCCCCTTCAGAGTGAAACAATACAATATAAACGCTGGCAGTTAAGAAGGTTATCCGTAAAACCCGGACTATCGTGTTTCTGGCAGATTAAACCCGATAGAAACAATATTAAATTTGAACAATGGATGGAAATGGATTTAGCTTATATAGACAATTGGTCTCCCCGTCTGGATTTTATTATATTTCTGAAAACCATAAAGACCGTTTTCCAAAGATCAGGAATATAGTGTCCCTTAACCGACTCAATCCTCAATTCATATCTGAGAATAATCAGGATCCAAACCCGATCCCGGGAAACTTATATCTGTCTATATTGTTTTATTCATTAAAAAAACCTCCAAAATACTGGTGATCTTTAAACTGAATATTTTAACTAAAGTAATTATGTTATATATTTGATTTATGAAAATGAAGTTTACTATTTTGATTACAGGATTGATTTTACTGATAGTCAGTGCTGTTTCCTGTGTTCCTACCAGAAAGTTAAGTTACTTTACTGATATTAATGACCTGACGAGGCCTGAGATAAATCCAAGAACACAAAAAACAATTATGCCATTTGACAAGCTTTACATTAAAGTCTTAAGTATCGATCTTCAAACTTCCCAGATATTCAGTTCAACTGATGAAATAAGAAGCGGCGGCTATGGAAACAGTGATATTATTGGTTACATGGTTGATGAAGCCGGAAACATTAACTTCCCTTTTGTTGGTAATATAAATGTAGGCTCTCTTACAACTTCGCAGGCAGCAGCTAAAATACAAAAAGCTCTGAGTGATTATGTTCCCAATACATCTGTGACTGTTAAATATGTTGATAATCAGGTAACAGTTATGGGCGAAGTTCAGCGGCAGGGAGTCTTTCCCTTCTCACAGGATAAAATTAACATATATGAGGCAATTGGTCTTGGCGGAGGTCTTACCCGATATGGTGACCGTAAAAATATTATCCTTACCAGGCACGTTGGTGACAGGATTGTGCATTTCAGGTTAAATCTGTCTGATTCAAGGATTGCCAGCAAGGATTATTATTATATTCTTCCCAATGATGTAATTATAGTGGAACCATTAAAGGCTATCTCTACCAGTTATTCAAATATTACATACACAACAATATTGACTTCTATCACGACACTTATTGCTGTTTTACTCTTTACAGGGGTAAAATTTTAACTAAATTTTTTATATAATGGCAAGCCAGAATGAGTTCTCTTCAAATGCTTATATTATTAAGGATTTCATATCAAAAGCATTTTCAATTAAGTACTTATATTTAGCCAGTTTTATAATCTGTTTGACTGCTGCCTATCTGGTTAATAAGTTTTCACCAACTGTTTATGATGTGAACTCTGTAATTGGTCCTATCGAAGAAGACAAGCGCTCTGCTTTGATGGGATCAAATGATCTTTTCAAAGGATTGGGAGTTTTGGAAAATGCCAAGAACCTTGAAAACGATATAAACAATACAAAATCATTTACTCTCGTTGCCTCCACCTTAAACAAGATGAATCTCGAAGTCGGGTATTTTCAGGAAAAGAACAATATTTTAGGGCAGGCAGAACAGATTTACCCCGAGCCTCCTTTTACTGTAAGCATTGACAAGTCTCATTTACAACCTATCAATACCAAATTTCATATTGACATTCTGGATAAAAATTTATTCAGACTATCCTCTTCCAATGAGGATGTTTCCCTCTACAATTATGTTGACAACGTAATTGTCAGCAGAAAAAATGTGCTGAAAATTGACACTATCTGCCGATATAATGAACCGGTTACCTCCAGGTATTTTAAATTTATGGTGTCCCTTAATCCGGAATATTTAACCGAAAATTCGGGAGAAAAGGATCTTTATTATTTTGAATTTTATCATCTCGATGAACTTTCCCTGCGTTACCTTGATAATATAGAAGTAAAACCTGTCAGTATCAGATCATCGTTAATAAATGTAAGTTTTCGGGGAAAAAATCTCGATCTGACAGTTGATTTTTTAAATAAATACCTGCAAAATTTTCTTGACGATAATCTGGCAAAGAAAAATAAGATCTCCGCTAATGCGATTAATTTCATTGATTCTCAGATTTCAGAAATCTCAGATTCCCTGGTTAAGTCAGAATCACAGTTAAAGAATTACCGATCGGCTAATCAGGTAATGGATCTGAGCTACCAGGGGCAGCGAGCATTTGAGCAAATGACCCAAATTGAAACGGATCGTTCGAATCTGCAGATACAGGAACGTTATTACAGGTACATTTTAGAAAATTTCGAAAAGAACAGCGATATTGCCGGTATTGCTCCACCATCGGCCGCCAATATTGCTGACCCAATTATGAACTCATTGATAATTGATCTTCAGGCACTGAATACTGAAAGATCGAGCATAATGACCGATAATGCTGAAAAAAATCTATATCTGGGTCAGATTGATAATAAGATCAAAGCTCAGAAACAGGCTATTATTGAGAATGTTAAAAATAATCTTGCAACCCTTACGCTTACTAAAAACGAACTGGATTCAAGAGCAGAAAAACTATCAAGAGAGATTTCAAAACTGCCCAGAACTGAACTGAATATGGTCAGTATGCAACGAAAATTTAAATTAAGTGACGCAATTTATACTTTCCTGCTTCAGAAAAGGTCAGAAGCGGCAATAACAATGGTGTCAAATAATCCGGATTATGAGATACTTGAGCCAGCACGAAAAATTACAAAAACAATTATTTCTCCAAAAGTATTAATAAACTATATGCTGGCTTTTATGATCGCATTATTAATACCAACAATATATATAATACTGAAAAATTTCTTTAATGAAACCATTGTTGCAATAGGAGATGTGGAGAACTTAATGAAAAAATCAGTATTAAGTGTAATATTCAGCAATTCCTATAAAACTGAGGCTGTTGTAACAGAGTCACCGGGTTCCCCGATAGCCGAGTCATTCAGGAATCTGCGCAGTACATTGTTCCTGAGGTTCAAATCGGAACCCTTAAAAGTGATTATGGTCACTTCGTCACAACCAAAGGATGGAAAAAGCTTTATTTCTTTTAACCTTGCGGCGTCAATTGCCTCGGTCGGGCATAAAACAATCATTCTGGACTGCGATTTTCGCAGGCCGACTCTCCATGAAAGTTTTAAAGTAGAAAATGTCAATGGCATTACCAATTACATTGCAGATAATGCTCCGATAATGAGCATTATACATACAACTGATGTTAAAAATCTCTCATTTATTCCCGCGGGCCCCCTGCTGGCGAATTCTTCAGAACTGATTGAGGCCGGAGTTCTTGATGACCTTATAAATTACCTTAGAAGTAATTACGATTATATTATTATTGATACTTCGCCAGCCGGTATGGTGGCCGATGCCACACCAATCATGAAATATGCTTCTCTTATACTTCTGATTTGCAGGAATAATTACACCAGGAAAGATGTATTTAATGATGTATTGAATATGTTCCGTGTTAATAAAATAGAAAATTTTGATGTCGTATTTAATGATCTGAATATTAAAACAAGCAAATACGGGCACTACAGCAACTATTATAATAAGAGGTAATAATACTTGAATTAATTAATATATTTGGGTTCACAAATTACACTTCAAAATGACACAAAGTACGATAAGTATCCGGAAAAAAATTAAAACTTATATATTGCAGGAGACATTTGCTGAGAACGAAAAGATCAGTCATGATTCCTTGGTTTTCAAAGAGGGATATTTTGACTCTATGGGGTTTGTCAGATTAGTTTCCTATCTTGAGAATGAATTTGGTGTTAAAATTAATGATATTGACCTGGTGGAAGAAAACTTTGAATCAATTAATGCCATCACTGATTTTGTAACCCGGAAAACAAGTTAACTCAAAATGTGTGGTATTGCAGATATAATTGATTATAGAAGAAATACAGACATTAAATCGATTACTGAAAAAATGCTCTCTGTAATCAGTTATTGCGGACCTGATGAAAGCGGCATTTACTACTCCCCATTTGCAACCTTAGGAAATGTACGGTTAAGCATTATTGACATAAATGGAGGACAACAACCTTTATCTTATCCCTCAGCAAGATACTGGATTGCTTATAACGGTAAGATTTTTAAAGAGTCATTCTAATTTTTGACATTATGAATAAAAGGAAACCCTTCTCAAAAGATATAATACTTCTCGAAAATGTTGAATCCGTTGTGAATGACATTACATGCAAACTCCGAAAGGATATCTTGCAAAATTTAAGACGTAATGGCGCAGTGATTGGAATGAGTGGGGGTATTGATTCTTCTGTTACGATGGCCCTGGCATCAGAAGCTCTGGGTTCAGAAAAGGTACTTGGAGTTTTAATACCGGAAAAAGAATCCAATACTGAAAGTGAAGATCTTGCATGGGAATTGGCTGAAAAATTCGGGGTAAAGGCAATCAAAGAGGTCATTACTCCGGCACTCTCTGGTTTCAGATGTTATGAGAGACGTGATGAAGCTGTGAAAAGAATTTTTCCGGAATACAATCCTCAAACTCATAAAATGAAAATTGGAATAAAACAGTCAGGTTTATTTACCTCTCTTCCACCCCTGTTTTCACTGACGGTTATTGACAATAATGGAAATCATAAAGAACAATTGCTTCCGGTTGATGAGTACTTAAAGATTGTAGCCGCCTCCAATTTTAAACAAAGGGCCAGAATGTCAGTATTGTATTATCATGCAGAAGCTCTCCATTATGCAGTTATAGGTACACCCAACAAACATGAACAAGAACAGGGTTTTTTTGTTAAATACGGTGATGGGGCGGCAGATATTATGCCGATCGGAAATCTTTACAAAATGCAGGTTTACCAGTTGGCAGAATTTTTGGGTATTCCGGAAGCAATTATTAAGAGGACTCCAACTACTGATACCTATCCGGCTGAACAAACCCAGGAAGAATTTTTCTATCAGCTTCCCTTTGAACTGATGGATATTTACTGGTACGGCTTTGAAAACGGTTATTCACCCGGAGAAGTTGCTGAAGTTATGGGGGAAAAAGAGGAAAGGATTATTTCATTATTCAATAATTTCCGACGGAAAAGTAAAACCACTGAATATTTGAGAATGCCGCCGGTTAAGGATTACTTTGAAGGTTAAAGGCGCCAAATTCAAAAGAATAGAAACAGGACATTCGACTTGGAGTTTTGAGTATCCCCTGTGGATCATTCTAAATTATAAGTTAAATGAATACAGTTGATTACATTTTTGAAAAAACATCTGATCTGAAAAAAGCTTTTATTGTCGGTATTGAAGAGATTTCATTTAAAAAGCTTTATAATGCCTCACTGAATCTTGAAGCCTGGTTGCAAAGGGTGAAAACATTATGATCGGGTATTATAAACCCTGAATCTGTAAAGCGCCGTTATTCAAAATATCTGGCATCGTATAAGATACCATATGTTTTTGATTTTAAGGTACATATTACTATAAGTGCTATCGGGAAAAAGTTCAAAAAAACCTGAGGTGGATAGTCGCTTTAGAGTGTTTTGTATTATCTTTGGTTAAATTCTTATAAGATATTTGCTTTTTTCCCTTTTTATCGGATTATTAATAAACTGCGAATCAAATCAAAAAGAAATGCAGAAAATAATTTTTCTACATCATAGCACAGGGAGATCTATCTGGGTAGGAAACACAAACAGGTATATTTACAGGTTAACTCAAAAAGGAAATGTGCAAAAGTTTTTCACTGAGTATAATAAGAAGCATAAAACCAATTATATAATTTCCGACCTGATATTTCCTAAAAATTCTCCTTATGGCTGGAAAAACTATCCATTCGATTATTATAATATATGGGTTAAAAATGAGGGCCCTGATCCTTTTATGGAGGAGCCTACGCTTGAAATTCTTACATCTGAGTATAATGTCATAATATTTAAACATTGTTTTCCCGTTTGCAAAGTCCTTGAGGATACCGGGAATCCGGATGTTAATTCAGAAGAAAAGAGGGTTGAGAATTATAAATTGCAGTATAATGCCCTTAAGCAAAAGATGCATAAGTTCCCGGATAATAAGTTTATTGTCTGGACCCCTGCAGCAGTGGTAAAAACCCTGTTAACTGAAGAGGAAGCAAAACGAACCCATCAGTTTTACAGGTGGATACTCGATGACTGGGATGAAAAAGGGGATAATATTTTTGTTTGGGATTTTTATAAATATGAAACAGAAGGCGGGATGTATTTGTCTGATAAAAACGCATACAGTCCGGATAACTCACATCCGGGTAAGAATTTCTCAGCAAGTATTGCTCCTGTATTCAGTAAGTTCATTATTGATGTAATTGAGTCTGATCAAAATTAGAAACTGATATTTAACGTTTAAAGCCAAGAATGAATTTCAGAAGTATCCTACAAAGCGTTCAAATCGCGATCCTTAAAAGGTCCACCGACAAAAGAAGAATTAACTATTTGCGCCGGCGGGGAACTAAAATTGGAGAAAATTGCCATGTAAATACCATGTCCTTTTCAACCGAACCATATTTAATTGAGGTTGGTGATCATGTTGCTATATCAGCAGGGACGGATCTTATAACACATGATGGAGCTGCATGGTGTTTCCGAAATGAGCAGGAGAATATTGATGTTTTCGGGAAGATAATTATCGGTAATAATGTTTTCATTGGAATCAATTGTACAATACTTCCAAATACAACAATAGGGAATAATTGCATTATCGGAGCGGGCAGTGTTGTAAGAGGTAAGTTTCCTGACGACAGCGTTATTATTGGAAATCCTGCACAGGTAGTAATGAAAATGAGTTTTCAAAAATTTCTCTATCTTCAAAATCCGGGTTTATTTAGAACTCACAGCCTGAGTGACAGAGAAAAATCAAAAATTGTAAAAGCACATTTTTTGAAAAAGTAAGTTAGCATTTATTCTATATATTTTGGAATTATTATTTAAACTGAGTGTCTGTAATCATGCATAACAATCAGCCGGTTTTTACCTCCCCGGCTAACAGGGAAGAAACGCGGTCCTGTATTTCACTTCACCCGTCCTTTGAACGGCGCAGTTGGCGGACACCTGGTTGTTGTTAATGCATCATTGACAAAGGACAATTGATTTAATTCAATTCCGGGAGAATTAGAACAGGTTAAGTCTGATGCTGAATATAAATTTTAATCTCAGGAATAAAATGATTAATGAAATCTTTACTCAATATTAATTGAATCCTAATGAATCAAAAATATTATTTATATACTATTATAAAAAATAATTTTCTTTTACTTATGATATCATTAACCGGGGACAGACCATGAAAACAATAAAAGATATTTTAATTGTAATTACTTTTATCGCAGTTATCACAATAGTCAATGGATGCAATAAAAATACGGATGACTCATTCGGTACCGTTACTGACATAGAGGGTAATGTTTACAAGACTGTTCAGATAGGCAACCAGGTTTGGATGGCCCAAAATCTGGTAACGATTAAATATAACGATAATAGTGCCATTCCATTTGTGACAGACTCTGCAGCCTGGATCAAAATGACAACGCCGGCATACTGCTGGTACGGCAATGATGTCGCTAACAAAAATACCTTCGGAACCATTTACAACTGGTATACAGTAAAGACGGGAAAATTATGCCCCACAGGCTGGCATGCACCGACTGATGCGGATTTTGACACACTGGAACTATATCTGGGGGTACCACCGGCGCAAATTAATTTATGGGGATGGGCTGGTACTGACCAGGGAGCGAAGTTAAAAAGTAATACCGGATGGGTTTCCGGGGGTAACGGGACAAATGCAAGCGGTTTTTCAGCCTTGCCCGGAGGTTACCGTCAGGGGACCCTTGGAACCTTCAACGGACTCGGTATCCTTACTTACTTCTGGTCTGCTACCGATGATGCCATAAACGGTAAACCGGGTGTTGCATGGTACAGACGACTGGACGGTGCTGATAATAGAATATATAAAGCTACCACAGATAAGACAGGAGGAAAATATGTCAGGTGTGTTAAGAATTAGATGAGATTAATAAACAATAAGAAATGATACTGTCAGAAGCAGGTTAGCTCTTTATCATTCCTGAAAAATGTTTATTTACTCTTATTCTGATTTAAGATTTCCATTAATTGGTCCTGATCAAATCTTAATCCGGTATAATTACCTTTTGCTTAAAATTATGTATAAAATATTTTGTCTGCAAGACATAACCTTAACAAACCTTATTATGAAAAAATTACCAAAGCTTTTAATTGCAGTATGTCTGATTCTTGTTATTCCAATGATCACTGGATGCAAAAAGGACAAGGTACCTCCTACCCTGACCACAATTCCGGCATCAGATATCACATTGACTACTGCCAAAACAGGGGGATACGTTTCAAACGACGGGGGTGCTGATGTTACTGCCAGGGGTGTTTGCTGGGGCACTACAAAAAATCCAACCACTTCGGGTAATTTTACGACTGATGGAACAGGCCGGGGCAGTTTTGTCAGCCTTCTGGAAGAGTTATCACCCGGTACAACTTACTATGTACGTGCCTATGCAACAAACAGTGCCGGTACCTCTTATGGAAACCAGCAAACCTTCATCACTTCCGAGTTAGTAGTCCCGACACTAACCACAACCGAAACATCGGCCATTACAATGACTACCGCAACATCAGGTGGAAATATCACAGGTGACGGTGGCAGCGAAATAACCGGAAGAGGTGTCTGCTGGAGCACCGCACAGAATCCTACTACAGCTGATAATCTCACAGATGAAGGAACAGGTACGGGTATTTTTGTCAGCGATATAACAGGGTTATCACCTGGTACAACATACTATATACGCGCTTATGCAATCAATAGTGCAGGTACAGGCTATGGAAACCAGGTAACCTTCAACACCTCCGGGATATTAGTCCCTGCATTAACAACTGCCGATGTTACGGATATTACATTAACTACTGCAAAATCAGGTGGAAGTATTACAAACAATGGAGGTGGCACCATAACCGCAAGTGGTATATGCTGGAGCACAACACAGGATCCAACAACAGCAGATAATCTCACTACAGATGGAACAACTTCAGGTAGTTTTGTCAGCAATCTGACAGGATTAACAGCCAGGGACAACTTACCATGTACGCGCCTATGCCACCAATAGTGCAGGCACAGGTTATGGAAACCAGGTAACCTTCAACACTTTACCGGGTATTAGCTCCAACAATTAACTACTGCCGCTGTTACAGGTATAACATCAGGTACTGCAACATCGGGGGGGAATATCTCAGATGATGGAGGTGGCACCATAACTGCCAGCGGGGTATGCTGGGGCACAACACAGGCTCCAACAACAGCAGATAATCTCACAACAGATGGAACTGCTGCAGGTAGTTTTGTCAGCAATCTGACAGGATTATCGGCCGGGACAACCTACTATCTACGCGCCTATGCCACCAACAGTGCAGGCACAGCGTATGGAAACCAGGTAACCTTCAACACTTTACCTGTAGCAGAGCCAACGTTAACTACTACCGCTGTTACAGGTATAACATCAGGTACCGCAACATCGGGGGGGAATATCTCAGATGATGGAGGTGGCACCATAACTGCCAGCGGGATATGCTGGGGCACAACACAGGCTCCAACAACAGCAGATAATCTCACAACTGATGGAGCAGTTACGGGAAGTTTTGTCAGCACTATGACTTCATTAACTGACGGGACAACATATTATGTACGGGCCTATGCAACCAACAGCGCAGGTACTGCTTATGGCAACCAGCTTTCTTTCATTACTCCGGTCACCGACATTGAAGGAAATGTTTATAAAACTGTTGCAATAGGAACTCAGGTCTGGATGGCTGAAAACCTGAAAACGACAAAGTATAATGACAATGCGGATATACCAAATGTACCCGACCCTGCACTCTGGAACAGTATTACAACTCCTGCTTACAGCTGGTACAATAATGATATTGCAAACAAAGACATATACGGAGCCTTGTACAATTGGTTTACTGTTGCAACAGGGAATCTATGTCCTGCCGGCTGGCATGAACCAACTGATGCAGAGTATAATACAATGGAATTGTATATTGGTGTGCCTCTTGCAGATATTGATTTTTATGGATGGAGAGGAACCGACCAGGGAACTCAGCTGAAGAGTACCACCGGATGGGATGCAGGGGGTAATGGAACAAATACAAGGGGATTTAATGTTCTTCCGGGTGGATACCTCCAATGGTTGCAGGGTGAGTTCTTTGGTCTGGGTACCCTCACTTATTTCTGGAGTGCCACTGATGACGCGATTAACGGCAATCCTGACGTCGCATGGTACCGGCAACTGGATGGCGCTGACACCCGTATAAGTAAAATGACCACCAATAAAACTGGTGGTAAATATGTCAGGTGCGTAAAGGATTAAAGCCTTATTAACCATAAAGAGGCTGTCTCATAATACAAGTGAGACGGCATTTTTATTTATAGATAAGCAACTTCTTGTTATTGATTTTTCATTTTATAATTGGCAGTAGTACTTAACAGGAATCTTAATTTATTCTTAATCAAATCTTAATCCGGTATAATCACCTTTTGCTTAAAATTATGTATAAAATTTTTTGTCTGCAAGACATAACCTTAACAAACCTTATTATGAAAAAATTACCAAAGCTTTTAATTGCAGTATGTCTGATTCTTGTTATTCCAATGATCACTGGATGCAAAAAGGACAAGGTACCTCCTACCCTGACCACAATTCCGGCATCAGATATCACATTGACTACTGCCAAAACAGGGGGATACGTTTCAAACGACGGGGGTGCTGATGTTACTGCCAGGGGTGTTTGCTGGGGCACTACAAAAAATCCAACCACTTCGGGTAATTTTACGACTGATGGAACAGGCCGGGGCAGTTTTGTCAGCATTCTGGAAGAGTTATCACCCGGTACAACTTACTATGTACGTGCCTATGCAACAAACAGTGCCGGTACCTCTTATGGAAACCAGCAAACCTTCATCACTACCGAGTTAGTAGTCCCAACACTAACCACAACCGAAACTTCGGCCATTACAATGACTACCGCAACATCAGGCGGAAATATCACAGGTGACGGTGGCAGCGAAATAACCGGAAGAGGTGTCTGCTGGAGCACCGCACAGAATCCTACTACAGCTGATAATCTCACAGATGAAGGAACAGGTACGGGTATTTTTGTCAGCGATCTTACAGGCTTATCGGCCGGGACAACTTATTATGTACGCGCCTATGCCACCAATAGTGCAGGGACAGGTTATGGAAATCAGGTAACCTTCAACACCTCCGGGATATTAGTCCCTGCATTAACAACTGCCGATGTGACGGATATTACATTAACTACTGCAAAATCAGGTGGAAATATTTCAGATGATGGTGGTGGAACCGTAACCGCAAGAGGTGTCTGCTGGAGCACAGCAGAGAATCCGACAACAGCTGATAACTTCACGACAGATGATGCAGGTACGGGTATTTTTGTCAGCAATCTGACAGGATTATCGGCCGGAACAACTTATTATGTACGCGCCTATGCCACCAACAGTGCAGGCACAGGTTATGGAAATCAGGTAACCTTCAACACCTCCGGGATATTAGCTCCTGCATTAACAACTGCTGATGTTACGGATATTACATTAACCACTGCAAAATCAGGTGGAAGTATTACAAACAATGGAGGTGGCACCATAACCGCAAGTGGTATATGCTGGAGCACAACACAGGCTCCAACAACAGCAGATAATCTCACAACAGATGGAACTGCTGCAGGTAGTTTTGTCAGCAATCTGACAGGATTATCGGCCGGGACAACCTACTATGTACGCGCCTATGCCACCAACAGTGCAGGCACAGCGTATGGAAACCAGGTAACCTTCAACACTTTACCTGTAGCAGAGCCAACGTTAACTACTGCCGCTGTTACAGGTATAACATCAGGTACCGCAACATCGGGGGGGAATATCTCAGATGATGGAGGTGGCACCATAACCGCCAGCGGGATATGCTGGGGCACAACACAGGCTCCAACAACAGCAGATAATCTCACAACTGATGGAACAGTTACGGGAAGTTTTGTCAGCACTATGACTTCATTAACTGACGGGACAACATATTATGTACGGGCCTATGCAACCAACCGCGCAGGTACTGCTTATGGCAACCAGCTTTCTTTCATTACTCCGGTCACCGACATTGAAGGAAATGTTTATAAAACTGTTGCAATAGGAACTCAGGTCTGGATGGCTGAAAACCTGAAAACGACAAAGTATAACGACAATGCGGATATACCAAATGTACCCGACCCTGCACTCTGGAACAGTATTACAACTCCTGCTTACAGCTGGTACAATAATGATATTGCAAACAAAGACATATACGGAGCCTTGTACAATTGGTTTACTGTTGCAACAGGGAATCTATGTCCTGCCGGCTGGCATGAACCAACTGATGCAGAGTATAATACAATGGAATTGTATATTGGTGTGCCTCTTGCAGATATTGATTTTTATGGATGGAGAGGAACCGACCAGGGAACTCAGCTGAAGAGTACCACCGGATGGGATGCAGGGGGTAATGGAACAAATACAAGGGGATTTAATGTTCTTCCCGGAGGTTACCGTCACTGGAGTACTTCTAATTTCTGGGGTCTTGGTACCCTGGCTTATTTCTGGAGTTCCAGTGATGATGCGATTAACGGCAATCCCGACGTCGCCTGGTACCGGCAACTGGATGGCACTGAAGCTCGTATTAATAAAATGACTACCAATAAAACAGCAGGAAAAAATGTAAGATGTGTAAAGGATTAAGATATTACTGACATAAAAAAGGGGGGTATCTCAAAAGAGAACCCTCCTTTTTTTAAATAATAACCTGACTATTAAAGCACTCCTTTCTTTTCGTCTGTATCAATTAATTCCACCCTGAGCCCATAGCGTGCCAGCATGAATGCAATTCTATTGTTATTAAATGCTTCACCACGACGAGGAGGGGAAAGCATTAACAATCCTTTTTCTTTCAGGTCATCAATTTGGTTGTCAATACTTAAACATTTAAAACAAAGATGATGGAACCCCCCTCCCTTTGTTACAAAATTCATAAGCGACTGATTATTTTCAAAAGGTTCAATAAGTTTTATGGTAATACTGTCTTCCTTGCTTAGGAAAACTACCTTAACTTTTTCCAGGGAGTTTTCCACAATTTTGGTCATCTGCCTGTATCCAAACACATTTTGCCAATAACCGATTCCTTCATTCAGATCCGATACTGCGAAGCATATATGATCAATATTCATTTTAATAAATTATTAAAAATTAAATTTCCGGTTTATTCAATTGTCTGCCCCTGATCCTTTCTTTCATTATCAGGTAAATGAACCGGGTATTCCCGACAAGGTAACGCTTCCACATGCGTCGGGGTTCCTGTGCCAGACGAAAAAACCATTCCATTCCAATGTTCTGTACCCACGTTGGAGCCCTTTTGGTAACACCCGCAATAATATCAAACGTTCCGCCGACACCCATAGTAAAATTAATTTTTTTTAAAACATTTTTATATTTATAGAGGAAAATTTCTTTTTTGGGTGATGTAATGGCAACAAATAATAATTGAGCACCACTCTCTGCTATTTGTTTTGCAATTTCAGGCTCTTCTGCTTCGGTAAAATAACCATTTCGATAACCTGCAATGATTTTTGAATTATATTGTTGGGAATAAGTTGCAGCTACCTTTTTGACAACATCCTCTTTTGCACCGAAAAAAAAACACTTATATTCTCTGTTATCTGCCAGCCTCACCAATTCCTGCATAAGGTCAATACCTGCTACTCTCCCGGGTAATTTTTTTCCCAGAAAGCGGGCTGCCCACACAATACTCAGACCATCGGCACTAATAATATCACATGAAAGAACACTGTTGAATAATTCTTTATCTTTCGACATCGACACAACCTTTCCTGCATTAATAACCACGTGATTAATATTTTCATTTCTTTGTATAGCTTCATCTATGCGACTAATAGTTTCCTCCATAGTAAGAGAGTCGACAGGGATACCCAGGAAGTCAATCTTCATAATTAAGTATTAAACTTCAGAAATTATATTATTGTATTCAATCATCTTCATTACAATGCGTTCTGCAGCATGGCCATCCCATAATTCAGGCCGGGAAGGATTACGATCTAACATAACAGTCTTATGATATTCTTCCCTGATCCTGTCAAGGTTATTACCTACAAGCACACTCACTCCCCCATGTTCACGCAGGGTAACAGGACGTTCTGTATTCCAGCGTAGTGTTAAACAGGGAGTACCCAATACACAACATTCTTCCTGAAGACCTCCCGAATCTGTAAATACGATTTTTGCTCCCATATTTAAACGGAGCATTGAATGATAGTCAACCGGCTCAAGCAAAATAAGAGAGGAATGAGATAATACTCTTTCCCATAAACCCATTATATTTAATTGTTTACGTGCCCGGGGATGAATAGGCCATATAAGTAACAGATCCATTGTAACTTCAGATAAAAGAAATTCAGTCAAAGGTCTGAATATTTCTTCCCTATCGACATTTGAAGGTCTGTGTAGAGTTATTAAACCATAATTATTGTCATTAAGTTGTGGAAGGATTCCATTTCGTCCTTTGATAAGGTTTTTACTGACGATTGTTTTGAGCTGTAAATTTGCTGCCATTTCCCTGTTTTCTTCCAGGGTGTCAATCATTATATTGCCCACGAAATGGATTTTTCTGACAGGTACGCCCTCATTTACCAGATTATCTGAGGAAACCTGGTCGGGGGTGAGCAAAAGATCTGAAATCCGGTCAGTGACTAACCTGTTAATCTCCTCTGGCATGGTCATGTCACCTGACCGCAAACCTGCCTCAATATGACATACTTTTATATTTAAACGCTTTGCAATTATTGAACATGAAAGGGTGGCATTTACATCACCAACTACAACTACCCAATCTGGTTTATGAGTGAGCAGCACCTTCTCAAAAGCAATCATTGTATTGCCTAATTGCTCTGCATGGCTTCCAGAACCAATTTCTAGATTTATATCAGGATCCGGAATTGAGAGACTCCTGAAAAACCCTTCCGACATCCGGACATCATAGTGCTGACCTGTATGGACTAATATATTTTGTATCTGATCGTCATTTTCATGATTATGTTTTTCAATAGCCCTTATGAAAGGGGCGATTTTCATGAAATTAGGACGGGCACCTACAACTGATAATATCTTCATAATAATATTGATGGGTTTGGTATATTATAAATTCCTGTTTATTTGAAATAAATACTCACTTAATGCATAAAACATCCATGCCTGAGCCCAACGAATATATGGTATTCTGGATGAGAAATATTTATTGATCTGGTAAAAAAAATAACCCTTTTCCGATTGCATATTATTAATGGTCCAGCTAGTTACCAGGTCGATCAATTTACGGTATTCCTGGAATTTATCCAGTTTGCTTAATGTGATTATAAGCTGTGCAGAAGAATGAATATCAACCGGGTACACAGAATTGTTATAATACTTTGGAATTCCCTCTTCTGTAAAAAAGTTTGTTAAGTAATAATTGAATCCTGAATCCAGGTTCTTCTTAAATGAATTATTACCGGTAAATTTCATAAAGTCCGAGATACACTCCAGATTATAACCGGTATGGAAATTATCAACCCATTGGTGAAATGGCAATTTCCCGTAGCTCCAGGAGCCATCGGCCATTTGATTATCGCAGCAAAAAGCAACAGATTTTCCGGATGCCTCTGCCAGCTCATCCTCTTTTGTAAAACTATACAATCTTGACAGAATGCGGCTCCCAAGTAAGGAAGCGTTAAAAACAACACTCCGGTCTGACGGCGAGTATGAAAATGCAAAATTTCCGTTATTATCATAAGTCCGGTTCAGATCTTTCAGTACAAAATCGCCGGCACTTCTGGCAATTCTGATCAACTGTTCATTTCCGGTAATTTCATAAGCATCAAGCAGTGCGCTTGCAATGAAAGTTGTTGCCACCACAGTCGGCATGTTCTTTGGCTGAAAAAATGCTCTTGCCTGCCAGTCGAAGTTGTAACCCCAGCAGGCACCACTCCATGCTTTATTTTGAAGCTCAAGCAGTTTATCAGAAAGGAAATTTATTTTTCGCAGATACTTTTCTTTTGGCGCCCGGTTATAAAGGTTGCAGTAACCAGAAAGAAACAGACCCAAACCTTTGGGATTATAAGCTTTACTTATTCCGGTAAGTGGTCGAAGGTTCACAGGTGATCTTTTGAAGATCTGAATCCAGAAAAGCCTTGCCACTCGATTCCCGGAGAAATAAGGAATTGATCGAAAGAGAGTACTGTTCAAACCATCATAGGGATCGTAACCCTTATAGGCTTCTTTCTCACAATACTCCAAAAGTTTATTAAATGCATTTTGTATCTTTTCTGTCATCTGACTATTTACAAGGAATCTGGAATCTACCGTGATTTATCCATTCTTTTTAATTCAGAGATTTGAAAAACAGGTTAATCCAAAATATACCAGTGAACTCATATATAAAGAAAATTCCCGGTTTTAAAGATATGGATAAGTTATATAAAAATGCAAATATGAAGGATTGTCTCCTTAGTTATCAAGATTTTCTAATCCTGTCGCCATTTATCCTGACTGAGCTATATAATAATCATCCTATACCTGCTGATTATCAGGTCCGCGATGTTTTAGTATCTCATTCGCACTGAGAGCTAATTCTTTGTTCTTGACAAATCCGGAAAAGCCTGCAACTCCGCACATATCTGATTCTGAATATTTAGTTAATGATATATCAGGTAGGATCTTTGCTGCGGTACCTGTTATGTTTCTTACTGTAATTCTCTGTAATCATAATGATCATTAAGGTTATGAAATTTATATCAATGTTTCCGGCTCATCTAAATTAATATTTTGTGGCAAGCCTGTATAAAGGCTATCCAGCACTTTAAATGTAGTCAGTGTGGTAAGGCAAACAGATCTGAAACTAATGGGGCTATCCTGCCCTTTGATCAATGCATCTAAAAAAGCCTCAATCTCTTCTTTGTGTCCTTTCCCTGCGGATCTCAACTTAGATGTCTTACCATTTTTAAAAAACAAGCCATCCCTGAAATCATTTATCAAACCAATATTACCTGCTCCGAAAACTTCAATTTTTTCTTTGGGCATTGATTTGTCTCCGTTAGCAAGGTAAATCAGATTTCCCACAGAGCCGTTACTGAATTTAATAACAATGACTATGTTATCGGCAGGAGTGGCCAGGGAATTGCCGGTGCTTATCGATTCTGCAAAGACTTTCACAGGTTCATCATCAGTAAAGTATTGCATCAGATCAATAAAATGGCACATCTCTCCTATTATTCTGCCTCCACCTACTTCAGGATTTTGAATCCAGTGGTTTTTAGGTATTGATCCTGCATTGACACGAATATTAATGACCAAAGGTTCTGATACATTCTTAAATTCCTGTTTAATACTTTTACTTATTGGAGCAAACCGTCTGTTAAAACCTACCATTAATGGAACGGCAAATTTATTTTTTGCATCCATTACCGCCTTAAGCTGCGTAATGTCAATGGCCAGCGGTTTTTCAACAAACACATTTTTTCCGGCCCCCAAAGTTTTTATTACCAGGTCTGAATGTGATGAATGAGGTGTAGCAATGAATACAGTGTTGATACTCTTATCATTTAATATATCCTCGGGGTAAGTTGAACAATAATTGAATTTAAACTTATCTGCTACATTTTTTGAAGTTATTCCTCTTGTTGTTACGACACCTTGTAACGAAGCTCCAAAAGATTTCACAAAAGGAATCAGATAGCTCTGTGCAAAACTTCCGGCTCCGATAAACCCGGTATTAATTTTAGCAACAGAGGTTTTCTTAATTGGAAACAGTGTTCTCTCTTTTTCAACCCTTTCCCCGTATTTCAGAAGAATTCCGATATGTTCCTCTTTTGCTTTACCTGTAATAATATCATATGCTTTTATTGCGTCTTTGATATCAAATACATGTGTTATCAAAGGTTTAATGTCAATTACCCTGTGTGAGAGGAGTACAAGGAAGGCTTCCATATTTCTTTGTTCTGTCCAGCGAACATAAGGGTAAGGATAATCATTCCCTGATTCCTCATAATCAGAGTCATACCGTCCGGGGCCATATGAACATGACATCCTTAGATCTAATTCTTTTTTATAAAAATGAGGTTCTCTCCGGAGTTCCATCCTTACTGCACCCACAACAATGATTTTTCCCTTTTTACGGGCAATTTCGGCTGAAAGATCCACAGGATCATTTGATTGAGCCGAGGCAGTTATGATAATTGCATCAAATCCATGACCATTGGTGAAGTTATTACATGCCGGAATAAGATTAGGATCATTTCTGTTCAGTGCAAGCTCTGCAGCAGATGCATTTGCAAGCTTTACAAGCGCATCATTGAGGTCAACGCCGAAAACTGAACATCCGTTTGCTTTTAAAAGCTGGCAGGTTATCTGACCCAATAAACCTAATCCGATAACACAGATCTTTTCCCCTAAAGTGGGACCAGCCTGGCGAATGCCCTGCAGTGCAATAGCACCTGCTGTTGTGAAAGCTGCTTCCTCAAAGCTGACATTTTCAGGTATCTTTGCCACCAGATTCTGAGGTACTGCCACAATTTCGGCGTGTGACGCATAATCCTGCCCGCCACAGGCAACGCGGTCTCCCGGTTTAAATATCCCGTTATCGTCCATAGATATTATAACTCTGCCGGAAGTACTGTAACCGAGTGCTTTTAAAGAATCCAGTTTGGTCTTTACTTTATTGAATGTTGCAGTTATCCCTTCTTTCTTAATATTCTGGATTACCTGTGCAACCAGATCAGGACCTTTGCTTTGCCTTACCCAATAAGCCTGCCTGTGCCACTTTGACCGTACCGCGTTCAGTTCCGGCACTGATAAGTGAAAATTCATTTTCAACTAGATACCATTCCTTTTGAAATTGCATGGTATAGGTATATCATCTACATACAATTCTCCTGTTTTAAATTTTGGATAAGTTGTTTCATCGGGTTATTTTATTAAAAGAGGTATCTTTCCAAATGGTGTCTTGAATGGCTCCGTTATTTGATGAAAACTGACGTCAATATTTAAATTGCCTGAATCGAACAACTCGGACGGGTTTTCAATAGCAGAAGAATTTGAATAATAAACTATAATCTGACCAGGGACTACCTGTTTCACCTGGATAAACTTTACTCTATCAAAAAGTTTATGGTGTCTGCCAAAAATTAATCCGGTTAACGAAATTTCCTTGTTGTTTTTATCTGTTACGAATTCCCCCAGTCTTCCTTCAGTAATTTCAAAACTTTCCAATAAGCCACTTTTGCCGAAATTCGGATTAATTAAATCTTCAGTATCATACCTGATAAATGGAGTGGCATAGTTTTCAAAGCTGGTGCCTACTAAATGATAATGATTATCTATTTCAACTGCTTCTGTGTAACCGTATGAAAGGAAAGGCACATATTCGTATTTCTGATAAATTTCTCCTGCCAGGATAACTCCTTCCGTATGTCCATACCAGGAAATAGTATTTTCTGTTAAAATTTTTTCGATGAAATCTCTGAAATGATGTGAAGGAAATTCGGAGCCAAACATGATACCTTTTATGTTATTCTTCAGGAAGTCAAGTAAAAAAGGAGCATCTCTTTCGATTTCTTTTAGAAAATTATATATGGCACTTGGATAACCATGAATATATTCAGTGTTATATTTTTTAAATACCTTATAAAGTTTTAAATAGTCATCTTCGTTAAAAGAATAATAGGAATTTATTAAAAATTCGTTCTGGTTATAGTTGTATTGATAAATATTACTAAGATTTTTTCCTCTGATGGTAATCTTTGTCTGCGTATGCTTATAACCTATCTTTCGCCACAAATAATGTATATGTGCCCATTCCCTGGAATAGAAACTGTTTTCCAGGAAAAAGGTTAAAGGAATCCCTGATGTTCCACCAGTATTAAACTGTTTAAATCCACGCTTTAAAATGGCACGATCATCAACAGGCATTTCTCTGAGTAAAGCTTTTGTCAATAGCGGAACAGCTGAAATATCTTCAATTCTTCTGATCTCTTTAAGCTTGCATTCAACCAATTGTAAATGACGATTGTAAAACCTGTTGTTTAGTTTAAAATGATTAAATATTTTATTAAAGTTTGTTACAATATATTTGTCTTTTGTTCCAAGATCAGCTCTGATCAGTTGATCAGCCAGATGGTAATAATAATTATAATCTTTGCCTAACCTTAATCTGAAAGGTAAATAGTTTAATAAAACCCCGGGTCCGGCGGGAATTTTTTCTGTCAATATTTTAAATTTATCCCTGAAATTCATATTGCTGACAAAAGAGTAAATTTATCTGGTTTTAACTGAATCAGCAAATTCTTCTAAGTATCAGAATCATCTTACCGATTACCTGTCAGGACTGTACTTATTAATTGTGTATAAAATGCCTTATATTCCTTGTTCTGACCTGTGATATCAGGTGAAGGCACTTTTGATGCAAAGTCCATTGTATCTTTTAATTTATGTTTAAGATCAATTATATCACGCGACCTGAAAAGTATCGTGTGGGGAGGCCTTGGGACAACGTCTGAAGCGATGACCGGTTTCTCAAGATAGATAGCTTCCCTGACTGTTAAAGCATCACCATCGGTATTGGTGGGTCTCAGAACAATATCTGAATAAGTTATTAATTTAACAAAAGAGAGCTTTTCATTCAAGAGCAAAAAATTACCGGTTAAATTTCTTTCTTTTATTATTCTATTATACTTTGCATATAAATCCCTGCCTTTTTCAAGAGATGAAACGTTAAATACAAAACTCAATGGGACCCCTTCTTTAATCAGGCTATCAACTACTTCAATACACATATCCAGACCATAGAGGTCCTGATTATTAAAAATCCTTAGCTGATAAGCATTAGCACAGATAATTTTTTCCCCAAGTCCCTTCCTCCTGATTAACCAATTAATCAAATGAACAGGTAAATCAGGTTCATCCTCCATGTAAGGCGGGATAAAAGCGTCTTTTACAATACATTTATCAGCCGGAAGAGAAATCCTGTCCAGAATATAGGAATTAACTACAATTATACGATCTCCTAAAGAGTAGAAAACTGAATCCAAATAACTGGACAAGCTCTTTTTTTTGAATCGATATCCATGAATTGCAAGAACGATTTTTTTTCGGAATAACTTACCGGTCACCAGGTGAAAAATAATTAACAGCCTTGTGCCACTGTTAATGTACATCATATCTGATCTGGAAACTCTTTTCAGATATTGGTATAATCTATAAGTTCTGAGATTAAAGTAATTATTTTTAATTATGCCAGACTCATCAATATAATCGACATTAAAGTCGTTCTCAATGAGCCGGGATAAACGTTTTATATGGATACTTACACCTCCGCTGGGGGGAGGTAAAGGACCAATCATTAAAATATTCCTGTTTTTTTTATTTTTCATCTATTTATCTTATTTTTTTGACAGGAATGAAATAATAATATGTAACAAGAGTATATTTAGTCAATGAATAATAAATAATGTCTGAATATACTAATTTTCAGTGAATTCCGGATAAATATTCAGCTTTCTCCGCATTCCGCCAATGCAGCATTGAAGATGGTCAATTCCATAATCTGAATTTATCTCTATTACAGATATTTTGTTTTCCAGAACAGCAATATCCCAGGCAATTTCAGGGAATTCAGGTGTTTTATTTGCATAGTCGAGAATCTTATTTTTTATTTTATCCCAATCTTTTAAAACAAATCCATCAAATTTAAAATTTGTATCCGGATGTTTTTCAAATCTTTCGGAAGTATGTTCTGTAACTCCATATTTATTAAAAGTTCCCGTTTCAATATCTATATTTACAGATATACCCCCCTGGGCGCTATTGTCAACTATAGAACCTTTTCGTCCAATACGAAGAACCACTGCAGATATCACGAAAGATTTCCTGTAGTTCTGTGTGATTACTCTGAGTGTATTAACTGATGACTGAGAAATAGTATTCAAATCACTCCTTTGAATAATTCCCTCCTGGATTATAAAATCATTACGTCTGACTTTCTTTGCAAATAATTCCTCATTAAGCAATTTTTCACCAACATAAAGGTGATTATCTTTTTTCTTATTATAAATATTCCCTTGCCTCCCATCCCTTTATCAGGCTTTATGAAGAAAATGCCCGAATTTGATTTGATTAAATTCTCAATTAATTCTTCAAACAATAATTTCCCTCTGATATTGTCAAAGATCTTTCCTTTTTTAATAAGGGCAACTGCGGTTGGAGTTTCAATATTTTTACTGATTAAATAGTCATTAAGCATGATTTTACTGTTTGTGAAAGAAATATCGATATTATCATACATAGAAGGCATATGAAAATTGTAAAAATAATATGGGGGAATGTAGTCTGTCAGCTCCTGGTTTGATAACTCCTTATTATACAGTCTGTACCTGTAGTAGTGCATGGGATTGCATTTCCAGTAATCCTTAACTAAAGATATTTCTCTCCTGATCGTCTCCTTTGGTTTTATGTTTTTGTGGGTCAGATAATCTACAAAGCCTGCTCTGTAATCAGGATCAGTTATTTTTTTATAAGTGAAAAAGAGGATCCTGTTCCTTTTCATTTTCTTCCTGATATCACTTATTTTCACACGATTATTTTTTTAGATCGGATAATCCTCTTTTTATTGGTCAAACGGAGGTTTAGTATTGTTCGATTATTTTTTCAGCAAAACTGATATTATTATCACCGATTTTCAATACATGTTTTTCATAATTATCAATTAATGAGATCGTTTTATTGAAAAAATCATTTTCAGAATTTAAATTATACACAACAGAGTCATCAGGTCGCGGGACAACATCTGATGCAATTACAGGGATTTTCAGATAAAGAGATTCTCTTATAGACAATGCATCCCCATCAGATTTAGTAGGTCTCAATAAAACATGTACCTTTTTAAGCAGGGGCCATAACTCAGTGTCAGCATCTTCAATCCAGTAAATGTGATTTTCCAGACCTTTTGTCAAAACATAGTTCTTTAAACTTTTAATATATTTCCTGCACTTATCATTATAAGGGTATCCGAGGATAATCAAAACAAGATCTGCATTTTTACCATGGCTCCTTAATTGCTCGAGAAGGATAATTGCATCCTGGAAACCATATAAATCATTGAATTTATGATCATTGACTATGAAGCCATTAAGCAGTAATTTAAAGGAATCCCGATTGAGAAATTCCTGTAACCGTGAGGTTAATTTACCTGTAAAATTATCTGAAATAACAGGTGGAATAAATGCTGAAATATCAACACTTCTGTTTCTTAAATTCAATGGCAGATTAAGGGAGTCGCCTGGCCTTACACAAATGATCCTGTCAAACTTACTTAATGAATAATATGCGAATTTAGATGATAAAAGATGGCTTATTTGTCCGTGTATTGTTACGAGGAATCGCGTGTTTGCTGAAAAAAGAGATCTCCAGATTGAGACATATAATTTCGGGAAGACGCCACTTACATGAAAATGAATAACATCAAATTGTTTATGGATAATGATAAATACAGGTAATGAGAGGTATTTCAGAAATTTCAGGACTTTTAGCCTGTTATATTTTTTACTTTCAAAATGAGTATTGAATTTGACAACAAAATAACCAGATTTTATCAAAAAATCATATAATCTCCCGGTACTTACGCTTACTCCTCCTATTAATGGAGGAAAAGGCCCAACAAGCAGTATGCGTTTTGCTGACATATTTTATCCGGTATATAAATTTATAACATATTGTCAGGTATCTTCTGCTGATTATTCCGGTTCAGCCGGCATATCCATGCTACCTTTTGCATAATTTTTGGTATCAGACAGCTTTGCTGTTTCTGTCCTCTTTTTGGTCCGAAACATTCTGATAGAGGTTCCTGAATTCATCACCCATCCTGTTTATTGAGAACCATGTGTGTATCCTTATTCTTCCTCTGTTACCCATCGATACGCGCAATGCCTTATTATCAAGTAAGTTATTTATTGTTTCAATAATTTTTTCTCTATTCCTGTCAAAAATATACCCTGTTTCTCCATCTATAATTAATTCTTTACTGCCACCCGTTAAATCTGTAGAAATTACTGGTTTCCCCAGAGCCATATACTCAATAATTGAATTGGACATACCTTCAGAAATTGAACATAGTATTCCTATATCAGAAGAAGCTACGATACGCTCTACCTCTTTTTGTATTCCGGTTAAAATTACATTATTTATGTGCTCTTCCTTTATCCTTTTGTCAATGCGTTCCCATTCACTGCCATCACCTACACCAACAAAAGTGACATCTTCCCTTAGTTTTTGGATTTCTTTGGCCACATTAATAAAAAGATCATAATCTTTGAATTTCGAAAAAGTTGCCACCATTACCAGCATAAATTCAGATTTTACCCCAAGTTCCTCTCTTACCTTAGTCGTGTTATAATTTTTTTGAAATCTTTCGAGGTAAACTCCGTTATAAATTACTTTTGCTTTTTCAGTTCTTACATCATAGGCCAGAAGCCCTGCTTTTGAATTTGACAGGATAACATCAGAAAAAAAAATGTTAGTTTTCAATAAATAAGTATAGGGTGAAATTTTTTTATAGGTTTTATTGGAGTCGGCAATAAGGCTTGAAATTAAAGGAATCCTGCAAATCAGTTTTGTCGGAATAGCATAGAAAGTTGTCATTTTACCCCAGGCGTGGATAATATCCGGTTTGAAACTACGGGCTATTCTGTAAAATTTAAGAAAAAGGCCGGGATCGTATTTAATTCCGGAACGTTTAATAATTCTTATTCTGATTCCCAGTTCATAAACATCTTCATAGTAAATTTCATCATCGGTCAGTACTAATTCTATAGCATAATCAGTTTGCTGTTTTAAAAACCGTATAAGTTCAAGCGATCGTCGTTCCTTCCCTCCGCACTGGAGAGATTCAAGAAAAAACAGGATTCTCATTTTTTTGGTTTCATCTGTTTTTTTTTCATCTCTCTCAAAAGTCTTCTGTTTCTTAAAAAGTTTTCCCACTGGTTTTTAAAGGAAAATGTCCATTTTCTGCCATCAACAGCAATAATATGGTCGAGAAAATTAATTGTATGTATTGTATGTATCCCGTAAACTTTGCGGTTTTTTTTATTTATACGGATAGTCATATATTCCTCTTCCTCTAATTTGGCTTCATTTAACATGATGATTCTATAAATTGTTATTGATTCGCCATACTCTCGCTGGCAGTTCTGAGAGGGTCTGTAAATAATATTGTCAACTTCAATAAATTTACCTGCAGGTCTTGTCCCGTCCAAACCTGTTTTGACCGGGTTTTCAGGATGGGGAGTATATGGACCAAATAAATAATCTGAATAGAAAAGATGTAAATTGTAACCGGATTTTTTTTCATTTAATATTCCAAAAATCCAATATTTGCCTTTAAATTTTAAGATAGTTGAATCGAGGAGCGGTAAATTAATTATGTCCTGCAGATAATTAACGGTTTCATCTACAGGATTGTATTCATAGCATGATAGTCTGCCACTGTGTGCTGCTTCAGGAAAAACATAAATATTATTGTTTTCCTTAAAGAAAAACGGGTAAGACAGATGACTTTTTGTGTCCAGAATAATTTTTTGCGTAACTTTCCTAAATCTTCATCTAATGTCATTAATGATATATTGGCATAATTATCATCAATTGCAAAGTCTTCAAAAAGAATATGCAATTTATCATTATCAGTTTTTAAAAGAAAAGGATCACCATAAAAATGATCGGGCATATCTATCGGAAGCCATTTAATATCCTGGGTAAGGTTTTATTGTCCTGATAACATCTTTTATATCACCATGAATTATGCCTATGTCCCATTGCTTGAAATATAATTTTTTAAATATTTCCTGTTTAGCCTGGTACTTTTAAGTTCATTAAATAGATTGTTTATTTCTTTCAATTTTTTATTATTGAAATTATGGTTATTTTCCACATATGTTTTTGCCTTTATGGCAAATTCATTAGTATTGACACGTTACTGTCAAGTGCCTTCAGCATTGTACTAAGTTGCCATGAGCTATCACTCCCAATCCTTCCTTCTCAATAACTGATCCGGGATCAACATTCAATGATATCACCGGAATTCCGCACGCCCATGCTTCTATGAAAACATTTGGGAAACCCTCCATCCGGGAAGTACTGATAAGGGCTTTGGAATTGGCAATTTCATACAATGTCTCAGAATGGCTCAATTCCCCAAGGATAGAAACATTGCTAAATGATTTTAGTTTTTCGAAGTACACCAATCCTGTTTTATCGCGAGGTGGTCCGATCACTTTAAAGGTATATGATGGCGCCTTCTTAACTAATTCATAGAACTCTATAAATCCTTTTCGTTTGTCAAGCCAGCCAACATAAACGAAGTCTTTTTGGATCCGGTGCGGTAAATCAGGTATCTCCGGCTAAATCAAAAATATTAAGAAACACTATTGATTGTATATGTTTCCTGAGTAATATATTCTTCTGGCCTTCATGTTGTACTAAAACCAGATCAGCATTTCCTAAGTAACCACGGGTACACAATTTCCACGAAAATGCCACTGAAAAACCACCACAGACCGACGGATTCAGTTAAATAGTAATTTTTCCATCTCATCCTGAAACTCATGGTATCAAGGTCGGATGCCATATGATAGCATATACTTGGCGTTTACTTTACGCGCTGCCCAATAAAGCAAATATGTGCCTGAAATCACGAATACGGCTGTAATATATATCTGCTTTCTGTTTCTTAAACTCATGTATAATCTTGGAATGCGGTGTGTTATTGTTCTGATTACTCTTATACCGTTATTCCAGCCATCAATTTTTAATACCTTTACTCCGTCCCCGGTTACAAAATCTTCATTGGCGCTATAATCAATTATTACAACTTCATGGCCTGATCTTGATAGCGCTTTGGCAATCAATGCAATCTGCAATTCACTGCCCCCATCAGTTTTTCCGGTCAGAGCACCGGAAATACTTCCCCAAAAACAAATCTTCATAATTTAATTTATTCTTGATGCTTCAGTCACGTTGACTGAGGCTATATTTTTATTATTTCAGTAAAACAAAAAAATGTTCCAGGAGATCATACAATTTTTCAATTGCATCCTTATCGGACCAGTAAATTGAACAACCCGGCATTAATTCACTTGAATGGAACATCATAACAATATATGGCAGCTTTATTCTGATAGCTTCATCCAGTAATTCTTCAAATAAATTAATATTCATCTTCAGATTGGTCTCAGCCATAATGGTTGATTCTGAAAGAATAAACGTCTTAATACCCTCAGAAATATACTATTATCAACATTTCTGAAATAATGTCGGGATAATTTATCGTTTCGGTTGAAAGGAAACATGGTGGGTACTATTGTAACAGGGATTTCTATCAGGGAACCAATATCAAAATTATAGGTGTAGGGAAATGGTGTTTTATCAAGGAAATCTGGCCCTCCAATCCCGTCAGGGACTCCCTTATGGACGGACCATCTTGTATATGGAGTAACAGAGGTGTCAACTGCATAGGAATTTGCTACAAGAATCCTTGCTACATACTCATTAAACCCATATCTTCCTGAACGAAATGAAAAGGGACGCTTTCCAAAAGAAGATTCTACCTGGTTTGTAAGAATTTTTAGCTTTTCATTCAATAAATTCTCAGGCAGTTCATAAGCAAAAGCATGGTTTATATCATTATATTTATAACCATCCTTATCAAGAAATGGTGGGGTTGTCCAGGAATGAAGGTGAGCTCCAATTTCAGCATTACCATCTGACAGATAATCAGAGAAGATCTCTTTAGCGAACTCATCATCACAAACTTCCGACGTAACAAGGTATGTTGGTCTGATAGTATATTTATTGCATAGTTCCTGGAAGCGCGGGACATATTTTATGTTTTCAACAGTAAGTTCCCGGCCGTGGTCCCATTGATTATCAGCCTCTGTATCAATAGTCAATATGAATTCCATATAATACCGATATGTATTTAATTTAAGTTAAAGGGGCTTAAAAAACAATCCCGTTATTTGTGGTATAGATTTTAAAAATATTTTTAATATTTTTCCTCTGTACCGGATCAGATTGGTTTTAAATTATCTAAATTTAAGAAATCAACTATCTGGTAATATTGTGACCAGTTTCTTATAGTATGCCAGGTTAAGTTTTCATCCCAGTAACCTGAAAGTTGCTGTAAATATCCGTCTGAAAAGCAATAACCCAGCTCATTTATATAAGGTTTGTTATCTGTATCATAAATAAAATCATAAGCCATTGAACTAAAGTTTAATTTTTGTGAAATAGAAAGCGCAATTTCAATACAACGAATGTCGATATTTTTGGGATCCATGTCCATAATTCCGCTTCCGGAGGCCCTGAAATCATTTTCCCTTACAAATCTTCTTAAAGCAAATGCCCTTTTTCCAATCACAATCACTCTATGATCAAAAGGATTGTTTGGAAGGTACTTCTGATAAAGGATTACATCCTTTTGAATTTGCCACTCAGGATAATCTGACTTTTCATTAATGATTCCAACGTTTAATAAATATGATCTTAATAATGTTTTCCCAAACCTGAATAATCCTGCCTTCCTGAAGGAGGACAGACTGGATCTGCTCTTTAATCCTCTGGATTTAACCCCTTTATTAAAGACCTGTTTATTAATTTTAATTCCCTCTTCAATGGAGTTAACAATAACAACATTGCTTGAAGAGGCCCCTTTTGGAAGTTTTGCAACAATCGGAAATTGTGCCTCTTTTAAAAATGCATTGGCATGTTCAATATTCCAGAATACATGAGTATCTATTATCGGAAAATCATTGCTCTTCAACAAATAATACTCTTTGACTTTATCCTCATACTGCCAGAATGTCTCAAAATCCGGAAAACATTTGATCCCGAATATTCTATTAGCAACAGTATAAATAGTTTCATAAATTTTAAGATCGGTATCTCCCTGTGAGTGCCTGAATAACAGATGGGAACACTCTTTAATATCATCAAGAAGGGTATAAGAATTAGGATCAATTATTCTGTAAGGTATATTATTAATGATAAGTATCTTCTCGAATTTTTCACTGTATGCACATAATCTGTTATTTGAGTTTAGCAAAAGTCCTACTTTCATGATTTTATTTGCATTTCTTGTTGAACGTGTGATTTGTATGAAAAGTATTCTATTTATCAGAGTGATTTTCTTTCAATCATGTATCTGCAAGTTATATCAAACTAATTTTAAGTTATCTATTTTCAATAAATCCGTTAACTGATAATACTGTGGCCAATTATTAACGGCATGCCATGATAATTTTTCATCCCAGTAACCCGGACATGCTTCTGACTACATAATCTGCAAAACAGTATCCGAATTCGTTTATGTAAGGTTTATTGTCTTCATCATAGATAAAATCATATGCCATTGTATGAAAATTCATTTTGTCTGAGATATTAAATGCAATTTCAATACAACGCGGGTCAATCTTAGAGGGGTCCAGGTCAAAATCACCGCTACCTGAAGCACGGAAATCATTTTTTCTTACAAATCTTCTTGCACCTATAGCTCTTTTTCCAATCACAATTATTCTTTGATCAAAGAAATTATTCGGGAGGTACTTCTGATACATGATAGCATCCTTTTGTATCTGCCATTCAGGAAAATATGACTTATCTTTTAAAACACCCGTTTTCAGTAAAAATGATCTCAAAGTAGACTTTGCCATACTTTAAAATTCCGGACTTCCGGAAAGATGACAAATTAGACCTGCTGTTTAATCCACCGGCTTTAACCCCTTTACTAAAAACCTGCATGTTAATTTTCTTTCCTTCCGCACTTGAGTTAACAATAACTACATTGCTTGATGCAGCACCCTTTGGTAATTTTGCAACAATCGGGAAATGTGCATCTTTCAGAAAAGCGTCTGCGTTTTCAAGATTCCAGAATATATAAGACTCGATTATGGGGAAGCCATTGCTTTTCAGCAAATAATACTCTTTGATTTTGTCTTCATAGGGCCAGAATGATTCAAAATCCGGCAAACACTTAATACCAAATACTCTGTGGGCTATGGCATAAATAGTATCGTAAATTTTAAGATCGGTATCTCCCTGTGAATGCCTGAATAACAGGTGAGAGCACTCTTTAAGATCATCAAGAAGTGAGTAAGAATTAGGATCTATTATCCTGAAAGGTATGTCATTAATGACGAGAATACTCCTGAAGGTTTCATTGTATGAACTTAACCTGTTATTTGAGTTTAATAAAAGCCCTACTTTCATAATTTCCATTTAAATTTTTGAGGAATGTGGGGCTTATATATGAATTCTACAACCTTTCGCTTAAATTCTCTGCTGTTTATATGCTTTTGCATCATAAATTCATATGAGTCATCTAATATATGCTTACTTAACTTCATATATTTATCAAGCGGAGTCAGTGGTAATTCAATAACCCTGTCAGCTATAAATATAAATTTCTTAATCCTGAATTCCAAACTTTCCATATCAATTATCACTCCCCAGGATATTCTGTTCCACAGCATCAATTTTTTAGTAAAGGAAGAATGAGGGATTCCATTTTCATCGAAATAAGTTGGAAAATTTTTCATTTCGGGCATTATAAAATTACCAAGGTTATGTGCTATAATGCCATTGTTATATTTTTCCACCGGTTGCGGGGCGTGTGCATGGCTTCCGATAACTATATCAACCCCTGCGTCTATCAACTTTCTTGCAATCAGAATGTCTTCCTTTGCAGGATAGGAAGATTCCTCTATTCCCCAGTGAATATAAACAACTATCCTGTGGACAGATTCCCTGATTTTAGATACTTTACTGATAATATCATCAGGGTTTAATATACTTAGATGTGTGACATTATCATATTCAAATAACGCTGAGGTTGTTTTACAAACTGCTGAAATGAAGGCAATTTTGCTTTTATTGAATTCAATTATCAGGGGATTATATTTATCATCTTCGGGATTATTGATCCCGAAATAATTAATCCCTGATTTATTCAACTCGTTAATAGTCGATTCCAATCCCTTTGTACCAAAATCCAGTATGTGATTATTCCCAAGATTTACACCAACCAGATTTGATTTAAAAATAGTTTTCAGAATATTATTTCTTACACTCAGATTTATTTTTCCTGTTGCAGGAACACCTTCCCCAATTATCGGACATTCAAGATTTATAACAGTATTACAGGAGTTCTTAAATTTAAAAGGCTTATAGGGAACTACGTCCCCCAGGAACAATATAGAGTTATCTTTATTCATAATAATTTTATGTAAAATTTAAATTTAATCAGGTTTAAAATTCAAATCCCGTTATTAAAATGATCCGGGCTTTAGTTCTTTAAAAAAATTATGTATTCTCATCGCATGTATTTTATAATCGAATAATTTAATAGCCGATTCTTTCCCGGCTGAACCTATTGAATCAGCTTTCTCTGAATTATTCAGAATAAATTCAATTTCCCTGGCAATTTGGTCAACGTCAGGTTTCACAATACAAGCATTTTCCCTGTGTTTTAAATATTGGCACACGGGATCAACAGAAGAGATAATAGCCGGTCGTCCCGTTAAGAGGTATTCACCGATTTTAGTAGCCATATTGTAGCGATTTTGCCTGTTTTCAGGTTTAGCAAGTAATAGGGCACATGCGGTTGTTGTTAATTCATTAAGTCTTTCTTTGGATACGTATCCTGGCAGTTCTACTTTTTCCTTAAGATTTAATTTATCAATATGTGATAAAATTTCTTCTTTGTTGACAGATTCTTCTAAATTTCCAGTCATAATCAGGTTTGCTTCCGGATGGTTTTGTAAAATTCCCGCGAAAGCTTTAATTATTATGGTTACGCCATCCTTATGGTCCAGAAGAGACCCTGTATAAACCAGGTTTGGTTTTATTGTTTTCCTGGCCGTTTATGTTTACTGCCTCTTTACTGCAATCAATAAGAATAGGCATTACCGTTATTTTTGATTTTATCCTCAGATCTTTCAGAAAGAAATCTTTTAATGACTCCGAGATTACCATTAAACCGTCGAACAACTGAAATTCTGTTTTTATTCTTATTTTTTGAAAACCAGATAATTGTTCGCACTTATAAAATGGAACTTCTGTTTTCTCTCTTACAAGTTTCGCGTTCAATAACAGGGAGCAAAATTTCCCCAATAAAATATGTTTTAGAGTTTTTGTTATAACTATAATGATATCGGGTTTAAAACGAATAAAAAAAATAAACGAATTGAAAAAAGAGATAAAATTTTGAATTCTTCGTCCTGCAAAGCTCTTCCTGATAATTGATTCATAGGCATATCTGAATTTAACTCCATCAGAAACTCCCTTTGTTTCATAATTTCTTATGTTATGAAGGGCCTCAGTTGCCCTTGGTATCAAAATCTCAACATTGTTTCCCAACTCAACAAGGCCTTTTGTATATAACTGGGTACGGTTTGAGCAAGCCATTCCATATGGAAATTGTTCGTTTAACAGAATTGCAATATTCATCTGTAGATGGTTTATTTATAAAGGTCGATAGAACCCCACATGATACATGGATGTTTTATCCGGATTTTGTTAAGCTATTTAATCTGGCAGGAGGTTTTTCTATTATATTTTCAGGAGTTGGTGGGGGGTCCGCTTTTTCAACCAGAGCAATGACATCCTGCTCACACAGTGTGAATAACCAAAAGCACATAACAAGAGGAATAAATATAATAGAATAACTAATTGATATCAAAAGTATCAAAATGAGACCTAAAAATTTCCCCCTGTAATTAAAGTATCTTGACAAAAAGAATGAACTTTTTATAGTAAACACAATAAAAAACATGAACCCGACAATCCCAAATTGTGCCAGAAGGTTCCCAATTCCTGAAATAGTGGAAATGCTTGATCCTATTTTATAGGTCCAGGAATCTTCATAATGAGCAGCCAGACCTAATACCGGATTATTCCGAAAATCAACAAGTGTGATCAGAAATGAAGTAAAACGTTGAGGTGTTGCAGGAGTATCCCTGCCATATGTATCTACCAACAATTGATTTATTCCACCTGTTTCGTTAACTAATTCATAAATTTTATTCTTCATGAATGGCAATGAAGAGACTGAAATAATCAGAACAACAGCAATTGGGAACAGAAGCAGATCTTTTTTAATATCTTTATTTAGCAGGTAGAAAATAATCAATACCATAAGAATAATATATCCGGTTGTTGACTGGGTTGATAATAATGTAATAAGTAAAACCCAAAAACGGGTTCTATTGTTCTTTTCTTTTTTGGTAATAAATAGGTTGATAAATATTCCCAGGCAAAGATATACAGCAAAGCTACCGGGCTCCCAGGCAAATCCGCAATTTCTGGGAATCGTATAATTGTTTATCAGAGTAGTTGAATATGGCTGAATAGAGTAAAATATTGCATTTAATCCATCACCGGAGACAGTTGAAATTGGCTTCAGAAATGAGATACGGTTAAAGATACTATACAACGTGTCCCCTCCCATAGCAAGCTGGAGGGTCCATAAAAATAATCCGATGATTGCCAGCCAGTATAGTAATTTCTCATAAATAATAAACAGATTAATCTTCAGCGCTTTTATTGCAGAGTATGTAATAATAATTAAAAACACATAAGTTAAAAAGAAGGTTGGCTGTACCACATAGTACTTAATTGAAGTTGCAAGAAAATAAATGGCAAAGAAAAAAATAATGGTATAAAATTGCCTGGTGAAAATTACTTTCCATTTAAAAGCCAGGATACCAGCTAAGCATACCGGAAGCAATACTCCAACCGGATTACTGGTAACTGACTCCGTTTCAAAAAATGTATTTGCACGTCCGGCATAGAGAATCAACATAAGTACGAAGAAATACTCAAAAACTGATATTTTCTGAGTATTGTTCCGGGAGAGTTCTTTTTCAATCGAATCTGTATGCCTCATTTCCATCAAATTTAAATAACCAAGTTTTAACAGTGAAGATCAATCTTTCTGTAATAAATCATTTTCCTCTCCGAGTCTGAATACCAATCTCCGGTAGAACCATAGCATACTTATAAAATAGATCAATCCCGAAACTGCCCGGGTATAGGCTGCGCCTGTCTCACCAAAATGCGGAATCAGGGTAAAATTGCACACCAGAATAACCAGCCCGACTATGACAGCGCTGTTTCTTAATGCTTTTCCCTGTCCGTGTGCACCCAGAAAACGATTAAAAAAATCTCCGAATCCATTTAATATGATGCCAATACTTACAATATATGTAAGTGGAACTACAGATTTAAACTCAGGACCGTAAAAAATTCTTATAAAAGGGCCAACCAGAACCCAGCATAATAACAAGGCAGAAGCCGACACACCAATAGTAATGAGAAGTAATCTTTTTGCAACGCTGAATTTTGTTGAAAAATCCTTGTAATGAGTTGTCGCAATTACATTTGGAATAAAGCTCAAGGGTTCGGTGATAGTTATAGCCAGTGCATAATATCCCACTCCGGCATTGTTAATTCCAAAATAACTGATAAGCAATCCTGACAATGAAGAGAGGGCTACATTAAAAAGTGTTCCGGAGTACACATTAAACCCATATGTTTTATTGAAGAACCAGATCTCACCTACCCGTTTTTTAACATTTTTAAATGATGGATTTACCTTGTAAATAATGTAAAGAAATCCTATAATATGGGTTGCAAGAAAAAGTATCCATATAATATTAAGTCTGTTCCATCTATAATTTTTAAATGCCAGATAAAGGATCAGGATAACAATAAAAAAAATTATTTTGGGATACAACCTGCTTTTTGCAAGCAGACTTATTTTATTATCAGCCTGGAACAACACTTCGAAATAATTCATCAGCAGGAATATCCATGAGAATGGAATTATCCAGATCAAAACAGACCGTAACCCTTTCTCTGAAATATTGTGGTCAACCATTGCATAAATCAATAATGAGACAGATAAGACCACAAAAAGACCTCCAAGGATTAACAGCATTGAACCATAATATTGCCTGTTGTTTTCAGGGTGAGAATTCAATACCAATGCCCGGTTTCCGGCCTGGAAAAACCCAAATGTAAAGATTACCACGCCAAGATTGAGAATATAAAATATAAACTTAAAATCTCCAAAAGCTTCCGGGCCTAAGAATCTGGTAATAAATATATTGGAAATAATTGACAATGGAATTATCACAATATTTACTGCAAAAAGAGAGATCACCTGCCTTAGCCGGGGATAATTCAAATACAACTGGCTGAGTTTTTTAATCATTTACCTTCCGGGTTTTTTACTTTTTCTGTATAAGACAAAAATATAGAAATAGAATACGAGTATGTGGAACTATGCGTAAAAATTTATTGATTTTGACTTCTCACACACCGCGGAACTCCTGTTCTTCACTTATGCCGGCCCCCACCGGCTTTCCTTCAGTGCCTAACTTTGGTCGCTAAGGTGCCGCTGAGACTGACTGTCGACGGCTACAAGTTACTGTAACTACAGACGGGTAATGGAATAACTCTTTCTGTTTGTACAGTCACTGAGATCTAGTGTCAGGTTAGCGCGATAATATTATTCAAGCTTTGTATAGACTCATTCTAACTTACCAGGAAGTATATCAAATAATATTTTTGGATGTAACAAAAATACAACTTCGCCGTTTAAAAGGGTATGTTTGTCAAATTAAAACACACATTCGTCAAATAAAGTTGTATACATGAAATATATATTAATATTTATTTTTCTCATTTTCAGTTCATTTGTTTCAGCCACCACATACTATATTTCACCAAACGGTAATGACAATAATGCCGGAACAATAAGTTCTCCATTTTTTACTCTTAATAAAGCCTGGTCTGTCATTAAGGCCGGGGATATTATTTATGCACGGGGGGGAATTTACAGATTTTCCTCAAGGCAGACACTTACAGGGAAAAACGGAACATCATCTGATACAATACGAGTATGGGCTTACCCCGGGGAAAGACCCATTTTTACCAAGAGTTCTAATTATGCGAATCCCGGATGGCCGGCAAGTTTGATCTATCTTGACGCAGATTATACACACTGGAAAAGTATTGAGATTGCATATTATACCCAGGCTACCCCGGCGATATGGTACGGGATGGCTGCGTTAGGATCTAATCATAATAAATTTGAAAGAATAAACAGCCATCATAATGGTCACGGTATGGTTTTACGGGATGAATCAAGCAATAATTTAATATTAAACTGTGATTTCCATCACAATTTTGATCCGCTTACAACAGGAGATGCCTATGGAAATGCTGACGGTTTAGAGGTTGGGTATCAATCGGGCTCAGTTGAAAACACAATAAAAGGATGCAGGTTATGGGCAAATTCTGACGATGGTATAGATCTCTGGTCAAATAATGGCAACGTTATAATAGAAGGCTGCTGGGCATGGAAAAACGGATACAAGGAAGATGGTGTAACACCCGGAGGTGATGGAGGAGGACTTAAATTCGGTGCAACCACAACTGCAACGGGAACTGAATTTAAGAGAACTGTAAAAAATTGTATGTCGGTATATAACAGATCAATCGGGTTTAACCAGAATGCAGCAGATGTTAAATTCTATTTTTATAACAATATAGCCTATAAAAATAAACTTGGTATTGTATTTTATTCATATGACCTTCCTAATATTTACCGTAATAATGCAAGTTTCGGAAATTCAAACGAAAACTGGACAGGTCCGCATTCGAATGCCATAAGAGATCATAATACTTATGATGCCAGCTGGCAACCCGGTGGTCCGGTTGCTTCGGCTGACGACTATATTAGTGTTGACACAACAGGAATTTCGGGTTCAAGACAACCTGACGGAAGTTTACCAAATATAAGTTTCTTAAAACTTGCACCCGGCTCTGATTTAATAGATGCAGGAGTAAATGTTGGAAATCCTTACAATGGTAACGCACCGGATATTGGGCCATTTGAAACTCAAACTTCCTCATCCTCCCCATCACTGACTTATTTAAATTCTGTGGTTGAAAATTCTGCTCCTAACAAAATTGGAATAAATTTTAATTTACCCCTCGCAAATTCAGTACCTCCTGGTTCTGCATTCCTCCCCAAGGTTAATGGGATCACCAGGCCAGTGAATTCAGTGACTGTCTCGGGAAACAGAGTAGATTTAACATTACAGACAAATGTTGTTCAAGGCGATATTGTGACTATTGCCTATACAAAGCCACCTAGCAATCCTTTACAGGCAGTTTCCGGATTAACAGCGGAAAATATTACTAATCAGCCAGTTATTAATAATATTCAGGGGTTTATAACCAATTCCTCAGATACTGCTAATTATAAAAAAGATATATCTATTTATCCAAACCCAGCAAAGGAATATTTAAATATTTCCAACCTGGAACCATCTGCAGAGACTCAGATAATCAGAATATTTGATTTCTCAGGTAAACTATGTCTTGAAGTCCCGTTAAATGCAGGAATCAGTAATAAGATCCCCCTAAATATAAAAACGGGGATGTATATTATACAGATTGTATTGGGTCCGATTGTTAAATATGCTCAAAAGCTGGTTGTTATTTAGTTAAGATTTTTTCCATGTCACTTCTATGTTTTAAAAATGTCCGTTCAATACGGACATTTTTATTAACAGACATTCCTGTTTAGAAAAATATATAACTTACCAGCATTTTTAAAGCTTAAATTTGAATTGCTTTTCTGGTTATAAAACAAATTTTAATTCCGGGTATAATAACCATTCAGCAAAGTCCTGAAGCAAATTAAAAAAGATATTCAGCACCGGGTTATGAAAAAAAGAAGATTGTTCAGATTTCTGTTTATTTCAATCGGGCTCCTCCTGACCGGATTCATTCTGGTGAAGCCTGTTTTTAATTACATATCAGGTTATCTTTCCAAATCAGAACAGGTTAGCGCCAATATTCTGATAGTTGAAGGGTGGCTTTCTTACCAGACACTTGAATCAGCTTTGAATGAGTTCCGGAAAAAAGAATATGAGTACATTATTACTACCGGACTTAAATCAACCACAGCTTACTATGTGGTATCAATGGACGGATACCTTATTTTCTATCCAAAAAATAAACTTACTGCTTTCACAAAGCCCGGGAATCACCAAATTGCAGTAAAAGCGTATAGCGAACTGGATGGAGTTAATTCGGCACATTTCAATCTCTGGATAAATGATTCGTTAGTCTCTGATTATTTTGCAGGTAAACACAAAAGAAATTATGCCGTTTCATGGGAGGGAGCGCTTTCTGCAATTGATTCCGTGATGATTCAATTTGATAATGACCTGATGGGAAAATTCGGGGACCGCAATTTGTTTGTAAAAGAGATCATAATAGATCACAAAATAATAATCCCATTCCTAAACTATTCAGTATATGAAATTTCAAAACAGGATGGAAATCAAAGAATTATTAATAATCTGAGTTCAAATGCAGAACAAACAAGAAAAAGACTTATTTCGATGGGTATAGATTCTTCAAAGGTAATCGCTGTTCCGGGTCAGAAAGCAAGAATTAACCGGACTCTTACAAGCGCCCTGGCTGTGCGTGACTGGTTAAAGACATCAAATATTAAAGTTAAGGGAATAAATATTTTAAGCTCGGGAACACATGCAAGAAGAACCTGGATGACATTCAGCAAAGTACTTGGCAATTCATACAAGATCGGGATTATTGCCCTGCCTGACTACAAAAACAGCTCTTCGCAGGAACGCAGGTTTTTAAAAACATTTCGTGAAACAGCAGCAATAATTTACTACTGGTTGATCCTGATCCCCTATTAGATTTTATTCATTTATTATTATGAAATCAATTCTGCGGTTCCTTTTACGACCCGCCTCTGAATAACCGGATGTAACTGGTCTGGAGTTCCCATAACCGGATGCCACTAACCTGCTCCTGTTAATACCCTTGCTAACAAGGTAATTTACAATACTCATGGCCTGATTACGCGACAGAGCAAGATTTGCAACAAGTGATCCCGGGTTATCAGTAAAAGCGGCTATTTCAAGTTTAATTGCGGAATTTGCCTTCAAAAAGCCGGCTAATTTATCAAGGACCGGCAATCCTCCGGGTAATAGCTTATAGTCATTAATGGCAAAATAGTCATCAGCAGATGTTCCATATGACCTTTTAATACTCCACAATTCCTTTTCTGAAGGATCACCGGGGATATATGTTCTGATCCTGGCATTTTTGAAACCTGAAGATATTGCTTCCCTGAATGCCGGATAGAGATCCATAAAGGTTGTACCTTCATCAATTATATAAGTGAAAAGTTTTTCTTCCGGAAGATAAATCTCTCTTACAGTGTATTTAGGTATTACACTGCCAAAAACCTTATTTTTATTGGTGATCCTGGTTTTAGATGACAGAATTTCAACCTGAAAGATTGCTTTATCAGACATTGCCTCTAAAGAGGAATATCTTGTACTAATAAAAACATGATCATAATCTGTGATTTTAGGCACTTCTTCCTTAACATTAACAGTCTTTCCCTTTAGCTGAGCCAATTCAGCAATATTCAAGGCAACTGTAATTTTTAGTGAAACGCATAACTGGTGCATTTCCCCCGTAGAAATATCCTTTGCATTTACTCCAAGCTTCACCGGATATTCTCCCTTTTCCCTGAATGCATGTCTAACAACTTCACCGTTAGCAATTCCGCCATCTCCGAAATCCCAGGTGTATAATAGGACTTTATACCCCGGGAGGTATGATTTAAGGGCATCGAAATTAACCGGGTTACCAGCAATTACAAACTGATCAGCCGTAATATAGGGTTGTACTATATTTTTTACCTCCAAATCGTAAAATAATTTATTAAAGACAACTGTTCCTGTCTTTTTTTCGATTATATTTTCTTTTACGGTATATTTCCCCGGTCCCGGAAAGCAATGTTCAACTACATACCCTGTTTCCATTTTCCCATCTCCAAAATTCCACTGAAACTGGAGGTTGATCGGATCAATATCAATACTGATATCATCCGGAAAGCTGAAACAGTAACGATTTGTTCTTTGTTCCCCGCAATAGAGAAACTGAGGATGAATCGTTTTAAAACTGTAAATATCCAGTGATTTACCCCTGTCGGAGGAGAAATATCCACTGCTCATATTTTCATCTGCAATGAAGCCAAAATCATCCGCTGGTGAATTTATCGGGGCATTTAGTCTTACCGGTTCAATCCAGGCGGTGTCAACATATTTAGAAAAAAAGATATCCTTCCGGCCCAGGCCAGGGTGGCCATCTGAAGAAAAGAAAATTTCCCCGTTCTGATTTACAAAGGGATAGGCTTCATTTCCACTTGTATTGATCACAGGACCAAGATTCACCGGGTTATTCCAGTAGCTGTCGTTCCATTCTGAGTAATACAGATCTGAGCCTCCATACCCATCGGGTCTGTCTGAAGCAAAGTATAACCTTTTCCCGTCAGGCGAAAGAGATGGTGTTGTGACATTGTACGAATCGCTGTTGAATCTCAGGTCAGTGATATTTGTCCATTTATTACCCTTGAGTATTGCATAAAAAATTCCCAGTTTATTTCTTGAGCTGAAAGCATCTTTAAGTTTACCCTCAACAACAATATTACGTGAAAAATAAATTGTGTCTCCAGTTTTGTTAAATGTAACGGGTCCGTCATTAAAACGTGTTTCAAGATCATTGGAAAACAACCTGGTATTACCATTACGTGCATCCGAAGTATCCGCATAGTGAATTTTAAACATGCCTTTGCTCTGGGATGTTGAATAGTTAAAAATCAGGTTGGAATTCTGATCTGAACAAAAAACTATTCCTCCCTTATAGTATACAGGAGAAAATTCCTGATATTTTTTCGAGCTGAAGGGGGCTATCCTGACGGTGTAGTACTCGGTCTGGCCGGAGAGTAAAGTCTCAGTTAAAAGGAAAAACACAACAGAATACACAAGATCTTTTAACATGTTCAAAAATCAGAATATAAGAGGATTGGCAGCATTTAGCTTATAATGGAATTCGTACCTGAGCATTATTTCATGCGACCCGTTGCTGTAACTGCCCAGTTTGTTAAAATCAAAATAATAGGAATAAGCAATTTTTAACTGGTTATTCAGAGCAAACTGGAATAGTCCTGCAACAGATTGATTGCTCCGGTAAGAGGATCCGATCCATAACTTGTCAGAAAATCCGAAATAAGCGTTAATATCATAAAATAATTTCTCTCCGGGTGAGAAAAATATAAGTGCCGAAGGGAAAAACCTGGTTTTTTGGGAAAGATTAAAAACGTAGCCTGTATGGAACAAATAATTATACTGATCGGGGTTTATTTTCAGTGAATATTTATTCTTGTCAAAATCAAATTTATATCCTAATAGCCGTGGAATTGAAAAACCGGAAAAATAATTACCAGAAGTGAAGTACATACCAAAACTAAAATCAGGTACGATGAAAACCCTCGAATCAATAAGATAAATATCATCTCCTGAATCAAGTACGATCAGATCAGACCATGCAGTATTTGTTGTTATTAATCCTGCACCGAGACCGAATGAAAGATTCCCCTTCCCTATTCTTACTTTATATGAATAACTTGATTTGAAGAGTGTTTGTTTGGTCACTCCTATCTTGTCATTGATAACGGTGAGTCCTAATCCCAGTTTTCCGTCCATAAACGGTGCATCAACTGCCAGAGTCATTGTTTCAGGCGCTCCGGGTATCCCAACCCACTGACGCCGGTAAAAGGCTGCAATATTCAATGCACCTCTTCTACCCGCAAAAGCGGGATTAATTGTCAACGGATTAAGTGTGTACTGATCAGAAACAGGTGCTTGTTGCCCTGAAAGGCTTAATGGCACTAACAGAAAAACTAATGATTTAATAATACTTTTGATCATATTCTTATAATTTCAATCAGATTTAACATTCGTGCTACTGAACGATTCTTTTCCTTGCAATCCGGATTGATCAGCATAAAACGGGAAGTTTTTTATTTTCTTATTACAATAAAACCGGTTCGTGCCTTGCCGTTTTCCGGTCTGATTAAAAAGAAATATGTATCATCCGGAAGAGGATTTCCATTGTAGTCAACCCCGTTCCACCTGTTATCATAATCTTCATTTATGAATACCCGTTCTCCTCTCCGGTTGAAAATCACAAGTTCGGTTTTCCCTCGTGACTGGAGTCCCCTGACCAGGAAATATTCGTTTCTTCCATCATTATTAGGTGTTATCAGTGTTGGAATTATCAGGTCCTGAACCGTAATTGTTACTGAGTCAACAGCCGGAGGACAGACTCCATTTGTAATACTCCATAAAAGCACATTTTTACCAACCGAAAGATCACTGACTGATGACATGGCATAATCAGGATCACTAAAACTGCCTGAACCTGAGAATACTGACCAGTTTCCTGTTTCGTTAATGCCCGGTGTACTGGCATCTAAATTTGTGCTGAACAAGTAATCCAGAACCTGATCCGGACCGGCATTGGCCGAAGGATTTTGCCTTACAGTTACTGTTACCGGTTTTATGTCGGAGCACAGGGAACTTGTGGTCCCTTTTATATAATAGGTACCTGAAGTGGCTGAAGCAGGTGTATTATAGGCAATTGTGGCCGCCTGATTCCTCCAGTAAGTATAAGTAAGACCCGGCGTTGAACCAGAGGTCACCGAAGCAGATGTAAGGTCAATTGTTGAAGGAGAACAAACTGGTGGCGGGTTAGTTATGATTACTACAGGTGCAGCCGGGTTTGAGGGTATGACCACATTTGCTGATGGCAATGACTGACATCCGGCTGAATTAGTAACAGTGAAATTGTACGATCCCACCAACAGACCTGAAACAGAAATGCTTGTTCCTGTACCTGATGAAGTTGTTCCACCCGGAAACCGGGTTAAAGTCCATTTTTCGTGAGAGGGAAGTCCGGTTAAAACCACACTTCCTGATGGTACAACGCATGTTGGTTGAATTATTGTACCAACCACTGGAGCTGAGGGAGTTGGCGGTTGTTTTGCAATAATAATGTTTCCTGAAATTAATGACACACATCCTTCGGAGCTGGCAACCGTAAAATTATAAGTGCCTGTGGCCAGTCCTGAAACCGTTGTAGAAGCTCCTGTTCCTGTTGATCTTATTGTACCGGGGTAACGGGTTAATGTCCACGTACCATTTACAGGTAATCCGGTAAGTAAAACATTTCCCGTGGGTATATCGCATGAAGGCTGGGTGACAGAACCTGCCACAGGGGCAGCAGGAGTTTCAGGTTGTGCATTTATAACCACTCCGGATGATGGTAATGAAGTGCATCCCTCCGAATTAGTTACAGTGAAGGTATGGGTCCCTTCTGATAGACCGTACAAAGTTCTCGTTAAACCGCTTCCTGTTACAGCGACTCCCCCAGGATAACGAACCAGCGTCCAGGATCCTGTGGAAGGCAATCCGGATAATGTAACACTGCCAGTTGACAGGATACATGTGGGCTGGGTAATGGTTCCGACTATGGGTGCAGATATTGACAGCGGGATTGAATTTATTACCACATTTGATGATGGCTCTGATATACAACCTGATGCATTTGTTACAGTAAAATTGTAGCTCCCGGGTGAAAGTCCGGAAATATTTGTTGTCGTTCCTGTACCTGTAGTAATCACTCCTCCCGGGTTGCGTATCAATGTCCATGTACCGGTTGAGGGTAATCCGTTCAATGTTACACTTCCTGTTGGCAAGATACAGGTAGGATCTACAATGCTTCCTGTTAACGGTGCAGAGGGTCTGGCATTTACTGATAACGCAAATGTTGCAGTATTGACCTTGCAGGGAGCGCCCAATGGATTATCTGTAGTTACGGTAATTAATACTGTTTTATCAGCATCCCCAGATGCAGGTGTATATGTAAAATCAAAGGGCGATGAATTTGTAAACGAGGGGCTTACTGTTCCGGCACCATTTTCCGTTATGGTTACATTTGTTGCAGTTCCTCCAAATGTATTTCCGGATACTTTAAAAGGTGTGGCAGTTCCACATATGCTACCCGTTAAGCTGCTTAATGTTACTGTTGGCTCATTTGAACAGCTGCACAGTACAGAAAATCCTGCGCCTGTTGTCGTGCACCCTGAACTATTCCTTACAGTAATCGTATGAGTCCCATTAACAATTCCTGCAAAGGATGTTGAGCTCTGGAATGCTCCGTCATCCAGCCTGTAAAAAAATCCGGGACCTGTCGGGCTGGTTACAGTTATAATTGCATGGTTAAATCCAAGCGAACAATCAATTATCTCAACAGGACCCGCCGGAGACAGTGGTTGTGCATCTATGATAACATCGGATGAAGCTCCGGAGGTACAACCGTAGGAATTTGTAACAGTATAATTATAGGTCCCTGGTTCAAGCCCTGTTAGAATTGTACTTGAAGTTGAACCTGTGACCTTACCTGGATTAATTGTCCATGTCCCTGAAGGTAAACCGCTAAGGGATACGCTTCCTGTTGCTACAGAACAAGATGGCTGGGTTATTGTACCCGGAACCGGGGATGCAGGTGTTGGAGGTTGAGGATTTATTACCACATTTTCTGAAGAAGATGAAGCGCAGTCAGCATCATTTGTAACTGTAAAGGTATATGTTCCGGCCTCAAGTCCTGAAATTGTTGTACTTGTTCCTTTTCCGGTAGTTATTATATTGTCGGGATAACGGACCAATGTCCATGTGCCCGTGGATGGTAATCCGTTCAGAATAACAGTTCCTGTTGGCAGAGTGCATGTTGGCTGGGTTATAGTCCCAACTACAGGTGGTGAAGGCGGTGCGCAAAATATTGTAATCTGATAATCTTCCACTTCACCGTAGGTTGCTGAACCAGTTCTGCTATATGTGGGCTTTTTTGTTGAATTAGGGCCAAATCTGAATCGGGCAAATGTCGGTCGTGAGATAATGGCATTTTGGGGTACATCGATCGATATATCTGTAACTCCTGCAGCTGCAGGAGTATTATTTACTATCATTTCATTACTGTCGTTGAAGTCCCCGTCTCCGTTCCAGTCGATCCATGCATTTATATAACCAGTCCCGGCTACAGTTACAGATATGTCAGCTTTTGTACCCCTTGTCATTGTGGGGAAAATGACTCCGTCTTCGTCATCAAGATTATTTATATCATCTCCATCGGCATTGGCAGAGGGCTGATCAGCTGATTCTCCATCTATGGTAATACCCATATAATTTTTAAAATCAATACCATGGTCCGCGGAACCATAACTTGCCGGTGCATCTCCGAAATCTCTGATTTCAGTATATGTAAATAAACTTAAGACATCGTCAATTGTATTATTGCTCAATGTCTGATATGGTGCAGGTGTAAGACTAGCGCTAAACCCATTCCGGGGAATAGCATAGGTAGAATTCTGCGTAACCTTATATGCTATTTTTATATTACCTGAAGAATTAGCAGGTATGGCACTTGTTTGTGTTCCGGTGTAGATCCCAAGACTGTAGGTCCATTTAAAAAAACCAGCAAAGGTTCCTTCAATAGCCAGTAAAGGATCATTATTGACGGGAACGCCATATGAAAGATTAATACTCAGGATAATAGTATTGCCGGGGTAGACGTCCAGTGGACTATTTCCAGTGTTTCCGACATTAAAACTTATTGTCCCTGTACCATCTGCTTCGACCGGCCACAGTGGCGAAGGGATTATAGTTCCTGAATTCAGATATGGATTATAACTGCCAAAATAGTTTTGTCCATTCAGATCCAGGGTACATAAGGTAATTAAAAAGGACATCAGTATTTTATTCATATTTTGAAATTTTAAAGACCTTTTACTTATATGAATAATCCAGTCCGTATATGCTTCCGCTCCGTCAGTCCCATGTAAAAGACAAACAAAACTGACTGACAGATCTCTGCTTATTCGGTAGTCAGGGTTAAATATGCAGTTCTTTAACTGCTCATTGTTATTTTATAATTAAACAGTGAAGGTTTTAAATGGTTTAATTAATTATTTTTTAAAAGTAAGAGAGAACTCATTTTTAGGTGTTATATAATTCTTTTAATTAATTATATAATTCACACATCCGTCTTGCTTAAATGTTACATCCTGTCTCTTAATGTGTTCATACAGTTTGGTTTTTCCCGGCGCATGGTTCAATCAGCATGAAATTCCGGACAAAAATAAAGCATAACTATCCTTGAGTTCTTAAAAGTAAATCTTTCTAAAGTATTTATCAAATATCCTTATTCGTTTGTCAAAATCAGGATAAGAATATTTTACCGAAAGTCAAAAATAAAATATGATATTAACAGCTTTAATATCAATATCATATGAATTAATTATGTTGTACATTTAAAATTATTGTTAAGAAATGCCCATAAAATATCCAGGGAATTTGACTAGCAACATATTTTTATAGACTAATGAAGTTTTTTTATTGACAAACGTCATTTTTAATACGATAAATAAGAGATTTTTATCGCTACTATACTTATAAGCAGGGGCTTGCATACTTGACATCAGGTCTATTATTGTTTATTTTTCCATCAGAATTTTGTGACTAAAAAATATGGAAAACAAAACAAAAAAAGCTACAATTCAAATAACTGGATATATGATGATTAAAAGAATTTCAGCCAACATAATCATTGTTAAGGATGGTACAGTAAAAGCTGGTATGGTTCTTAAAAAATGCATCCGGAATGGTTTCAGGGACATATTTAGTTATGCGAAGTGGGTTGATCAGGGAAACAATAACTTTTTTGCAATTCCATTGTTAAATGTGATAAATTATTCAACTGATTCAAACCTAATTTAATTAAAAGTTTCGGTAAGATCCTCGTCACCTTAAGACAGAATAAAAAGATTATAAAAAATACGATGATACCTATGAAAAGAATCTATCTCTCCAGTCCTCACCTTTCAGGTGGTGAAATGAAGTATATAATGGGAGCCTTTGAACAGAACTGGGTTGCTCCACTTGGTCCTAACGTTGATGCTTTTGAAGAATCTCTTGCAAGTTATTGTGGTGTAAAGCATGCTGCGGTGCTAAGCTCCGGAACAGCTGCCATACATCTGGGCCTTATACTCCTGGGCGTAGAATGCGGTGACGAAGTAATTGCTTCATCCTTTACATTTGCTGCTACAGTAAATCCGATTGTATACCAGGGAGCAGTACCAATTTTAGTCGATTGCGAACCAGGAACATGGAACATGGATCCTGAACTCCTTCAAACAGCTATTGAAGATCGCCTATTAAAGGGTAAAAAACCAAAAGCAATCATCCCTGTGCATCTTTATGGCATGCCTGCCAATATGGAAGATATCATGCAGATCGCTGACCGGTATGATATTCCGGTTCTTTCCGATGCCGCCGAAGCTTTGGGAAGCCGCTTTATGAACAAACCTGTCGCATCATTCGGGAAACTGGCTGTATTGTCTTTCAATGGCAACAAGATCATTACCACTTCCGGTGGCGGTGCACTTCTTTCAGATGATGAAGAACTTATTATAAGAGCCAGGTTTCTGGCTACACAGGCAAGGGATCTGGCTCCTCATTATCAGCACAGCCAGATCGGCTTCAATTACAGGTTAAGTAATATACTGGCAGGGATAGGACGCGGGCAAATGGAGGTTATTGAAGATCGTGTGAGGGAAAGAAGAAATAATTATTTCTTTTATAAAGAGAAACTTGAAGAATATGAAGGAATTTCATTTCTTAAGGAACCTGACGAATCATATTTTTCAAATCACTGGCTGACAACTATCCTGGTTGATGCTGCAAAAACCAGGAAGTCTCGTGATGCTCTTCAAAGAGCCCTGGAAGTAATGAATATTGAATCGAGACCCTTATGGAAACCGATGCATATGCAGCCTGTATTTTCAACTTGTCCTGCCTATTTAAATGGGAATTCCGAAAAACTGTTTTCCCGCGGTTTATGTCTTCCGTCTGGATCAAATATGTCGATTGAAGACCTTGAAAGCGTTTCCGGAACACTTATAAGGTGTTTGACAAAGTTAAGTCCTGTCCGTAAAACCTCTTCACCGGTTGTTGTTCCGGTTGGAACCATGTAACAGCTTTTAATATTTAGGGGTTATAACTTTTCTGGTTACAGGTTTTTTTTATTGTACACAGGCCGGGAAAAAAGTTTCAAAGACTTAATCGGATAAAATGTTTTTTTCAATGATGTATTTTTGACTAATTTCTACGTATTTGTTGATAAATGATTTTTCTGATATGTATTTATAAATTATATTTCTTTAATTCTTAAACCCAATAAAATTAAGTTATGCGAAAATTAAAAATCTTTTTATTCCTGGTTTTTCTAGCTACATTATTCTCTTCAGACCTAATGTCACAATCATGGAACCATCACAGACGCCCGCCCAAGCCTTCTGTTTCAGCCCCGCTTGATGGGGGGTTGTTAGCTGTTTTGGGTGCAGCAGGTGTTGCCTATTTTATGGCAAGAAAGAAGAAAAAAGATTCCTGAAATATAATCTCTTGATAAGTTGTTTTACAAAATCGATTCAACCTCTTTCTTTAATAACTTTACATAAGACAACTTTCAGATATTGAAATTACATAGGATCAAAAAGCTTTTAAGACACCCTTTTCGTTCTTATGTTCATTTGAACGAACATGTTAATTATTCTTTCAGGATGAAATTATGGGATACCATTAATAATACCAAACTAAGAATTTATCTAATTTTACTTTCTCGTTTTTGTTATTTTTTATACTTTTCTACGTCTGTTTTTATTCGAAACAGATCCTGTAATTTCTTTTTTATCTTATATTGCCGATTCTTATTATTTACTGTGTGAAAAATTTGCCAGATCAATTATTGGATCTGGGAGGATCTCATTTAATAATTAGTAATCATTTGGTTATTCAGAATAATATTCTGGTAAACCGTTTCCTTCCTGAATTACGTCTTAAATACTGGATGATACTGCTTTTGTCACTTGTCTGGTTGACCAGGACATCACTCAAGGACAAGGTTCGGATTACGTTACTATTGATATTTGTACATTTCCTGGTTAATTCAATCTACCTGGTTGTTGGTGCTAAATGGACGGGGATGGAAACTCACAATTATTCAATTCCGACTATTCCACTTACTTTGGGTTATTTGAGCCTTATAACAATCTTTTTTGTATGGTTCAGAAATCACAAGTTATTCTGGTTTAGCAAATTATCAAAATTAAGTATTAATACCGGATTTCTTGAAAACGATTTTCGTTTATTAGCCTTTATATACGCGATAATATTATTGAAATATTTTGTTTTTGAATTTTTTGACTTCCATATATGGATTAATTTTCTGTTTACCACTTCTCAGAAAATCCTCGCCATCTCAGGCTTTGAATCTTATGTTGAGCCAAACATCCTGGGAGGGTCAAACGGATCTATTTATATGTCAAGAGACTGTCTGGGTTTTCAAACCATGCTTTTGTTCGCTGTTGTTGTTTATTTAACCGGTGGAAAAAACAGGTCCCGCTGGATTTATATTATATCCGGTCTTTTATTCCTGAACTTTGTAAACATTATGCGATTTGTTTTAATATTTATCCACATACAAAAGCATGGAGGTTACTTTCTGGCAATTGAGATACATGACATGTATAATTATATCATTTATTTCCTAGTATTTATTTTATGGGTAATCTGGTTTGAAAAATTTGGTGACTTTAAAAAATTTGTAAGAAACCAGAACTCCATGAAGGCTGACAACCTCATCCCTAAAGTGCAATAGGAACAAAAAACAAATAATAAAGCGGATCCAAGAACCTATCAAAAAAAGTGTTTCTTAAAACTTTGATTTTTAGATTAAGGTTAATAATGACACCTCTTTGAATAGTTTAATTAAGCTAATTATTTTTGTCTTGTTAATTATTATAACATCTGAAAAACCTGGTACAAAAAGGTATTCAGGTTTATATTTTTCTCTGCCAAAACACAGATTCAACAACTATGTAGGATAAATTTATTTGTTTATAAATCTCAATTTCTCAATATGGCAAACACGAAGAATTGAGAGCTTCGTAAAATTGATCTTCTTAAAATATGGGTATGAGAACTCAATCAATTATAATTTGTTAATAAACAATTAATTTTTGGGCTTGCACTTTTCTTTGGCCTGATGATAACTGTAATAAATATAGTCCAGGATTAAGTCTTAAGGGAATTTTAACATTCAGACTGCCAATATCTAGTCGATCCTCAAAGAAAACCTTCCCGGATAAAGAAATAACTTTTATGTCATAAGATTCTGGGGATGGTTCATTAAATTCAATATTTAATAATTCGTGAGCCGGATTGGGATAAAAAGAAATTTTAGACGCAAATAAGTCTTCTTTGACAATATTTAAAAGTATATCTTCAATATTATTTGTAACCAATTTATTAGAAATATTTTCAGCTTTGGTCCCCGTTAGGGCCTGCAATGGATTGGTAACAGGTTTTATATATGTTGTGGTTACAATATCACCAGATACAACTGGACTTGCAAGAGTTAATTCGACCTGATTTCCTTTTATTTCAACACTATTGACATTTCTTGTAATAGAATTAACCTGGACTTTAAAAGCAGAAGGCACAGGTGCTATATTGGAAAGCGTCAGGTTGTAAGTCATTTCAATTATGGAAGGAGCAGGTTCATCAATTGTTGAGTTTAAATACACGGGAATTACATTAGATTCGCCTGAATCAGTTTCAAATACTCCTATATCCGGGGCAGATCCTGAAAATGGAAGTCCAACGTTAACTCCTGCATCAATCAAATCACTTCCAGCGGCCAATCGACCAAAAGTAATGTCAGGCAATGAACCATCTGCCTTTCTTTGTGCTGTTAACTGAGCAAGTATAGCTGCGTCGTCAAGAGGATTCATTACAAAATCTGCATCTGTAACCGTTACATCGGTAGCCGGTTTCCAATGTGACAGGCTACCTATCTCTGTATCATCGGCATAATCCCATGTATTATTACTTTCGGTATATAAAACATCAACCGATAAATTATATGGCCTTCCCCCCGCATCCTTTGTCGTAGTTCCATATATTATATTATTACGAAATCTAGCTTGCATATCATTCGGATAATCACCATTAACCCTAAGTTGCATACCAAGATCACATTTATAGATAAAATTATTATTCACATCACATATACTCCTATATATGCCACCACCGGACAACCCATCATCTTCCATATAGTATAAACCTATGCTGCAATCTGTCATAATATTATTTTCAAAAATCTTGTTTGCACCATTAGTTGTTGATGGACCTTCACTACTTCCTCCGGCCATTTTAAAACCATTGCCGTCAGGCTGTGCTCCAAATATTGTATAGTTATGATTGAATGACCAGCAGTTTGAAACTTTAACATAGGATGTATTTGTAGGAAGATCAAAGCCATCATCTGAATTATGCCATGACCTGCAACCTTCATAAGAAAGAACTGCACCGGGGTAAGCAATAGTCTTAAATCCGTCTGCCATATTACCTGGAGTATTACCACTATTTACAGCAAAAGTGTCGCAACACTGGTAGGTATCACAATTAATATACGATGAAGTATCATAAGGAATATATCCTGTCTTGTCCCAACCATATCCTTCGCCAGTAACTCCTACGGCACTATGCATATACCATCCGCAGCCCCCTATATCATGTACAATCATTCTATCAAAGTGCATATTTGAAAAAGGAAAACCAACTATTCCTTTTGGTTCAACATTTGCTTCTCTCTGGTAAACGTTTCTTATGGTAAGTCCTCTCCAGTTAATCCAGTGAACATTAAGCATCATTATACCGCTAGATAACGATTATTAGGAGCTGTACCCGGAGCAGATATTTTCCTGCAATCAAGAATAGGCGTTTCACCGGGATAATTAAAATAGCAAATTGGGTTTCCGGGTTCCCCATTATGCCCTACAGGTTTCCCTGTGTTGGGAGAAATCAGTGTTATATTATTTCCGTATGCAGTTGAGCTTGGATACCACACTCCTCCCCTGAAATATACTGTATCGCCCGCCATGGCTGTGTCAAATGCTTTCTGCCAGGTGCCCCAGGGTTGTGATATGGTACCCGGATTAGAGTCCTTTCCTGTTGGTGAAACGTAATAAGTTTTACCCCAAAGCGATGAGCTTATTACAAAAAATATAATAATAAGTATTTGTCTCACCTCAATCACTTTATTGACTATTATTTTTGGCATCATTTTTTCAATTTAATTTGACGAATATCAAATATATTATGACCAATCCACGTATTTAAACGATTAAATGATGTTTTTGTTACACTAAAAATCTAAAAATTTATGAAGATTTTTAACAATGGGGAAAGGCGGAAATTCAATTATATGCCAAACCATAGATAAGAATAGTCTATAAATTGGCTTAAGATGGAGTTTAAATGACAGCCAATAATAAAAGAATAACTTGCAAGTGATAACGCGTTTAATTCAAAAAAATTATGGTAATTATCTGAAATTTTAATCTCGATGAAAAGGATGGATAATATGAGGTCATTTACTAATCCATTTATCAGACTTTCTAAAATAACCTCTTACCCGTATTAAAAGCAATTTTCACATAAAAGTATATCTTTAAGCTTTCCGGAATTCTTACTTTATCTGGTCGAAAATTTGTTCAGATACTCTTGGTTTTATCTTTCCTGATTAGTGATTAGGGGCTGGTGATTATTAATTAATTCGCACATTATCAATTATATTTGACATATTTGTATTTGATTAAATGCATATAAAAATGGCAAAAGTTCAAAAAAACTGCGTATTGACGCAGCCAAATATTGAACATAGTCAGTTAAAGTTAGTTAGTTTTGAGACCCCGTTTCCTGCTCGATTAGCCCGGATAACAGGTGGGTTTCACTTGGCGATAAAATTCCATTGGATTTGATAGTAAGTACCTGCCTGTCTCAAATGGTTAATACTAAGACTGGGGCTGATGGAATTAACCCACAGGATGCATTTGGTGCGATGATTTTAAAATATATGTCCGATCTAAGCGATCGAGAGACGGTTCAGCAAATTCAGGAAAATATGTTTATACTATACTTTATTGGCTACGGTAGTTTTAGCTACGAAGAACCATTTGACCCATCCTTGTTTGTTGAGTTCAGGAAACGGTCTTCTTTTTGAACAAATTAATGCCATAAATGAAAAGATATAGGGGTTGTGTAATAACGTAGAGCCGGGAAATCTTAATGATATCGGGAATATTTTCCTAGAGGCCTCGACAAAACTTATGGGATATACTCAAGTACATTATCAGATGAAGACTTCTCAAACGTCGTAAAGCATAAGGGTAAGGCGAGTTTTGGTGACCTGAAGGAAACAGAAAAAGGAACCATTGGTTGGGGCTCAGCCGAAATAATTAACGATTATAAACAACCGGATTATGGTTTGACTGTTGGAACAGGAATAAAATTGAACTCTATCGAGATAGGTTCACCTTACAATCTGGGATTCGCAAACATTTCCCAGGAAAGTGCTTCAGGTGTTAAAATATTCAATCGTGTTTTAGGAATATCTGTTGGTTACTTGTTTGAAGCAGGTAGAAAATCTGAACCATTTAAGGAAAAAACACCTGCAGTTAAACCAGGAGGAAGAAAAGCCGCTGCGATTGAAGCAGAGAGACTCAGAATAGAAAAAAAATGACAGACAGCATTGTAATTGCGAGAGCTGAGCAGGAAATAAAAAGAATCGCAAAAGTTACAGCCGATAGTCAATTAATTTTTAGTACGCGGCTTTGGGAAATCCGGCAGTTAACTTATAAAAACACAAAAAAAATTATGATTATTTTATAATTTTGACCAATAGTAAGTATCAGATGATATAATAAGTCCTTTTTAATATTAAACACTAATTATGATACACAAATAGACGGTATTTTTCTTCAAAAACTGTAAAATCAGGATCAAAATACATTCTAATAATTGGTAACCTCAATTTGATTTTATAGTTTTACTGAAAGGAAATACCACTCGATATCACAAAACAGAGCTATTTTAAAATGTTACTCCAACAGTCAATGATCTGAATATAAAAACAAGAGATACTGTTAATTAAATAAATATAATAACATAAAAAAATAAATTTTATGAAAAATGATCCCGTAGTTATAAAGGAAAAAGTCAGGTTGTATATTAATCAATCAGTGCATGTTGATAACGGTAAATTAAAAGATAGCTCTCTTATATTTAAGGAAGGTTATCTTGATTCGATGGGACTTATAGTATTGATCACCTTCCTTGAAGAAGAGTTCGTCATAAAAACAGCAGATTCCGATCTTTTAGAAGAAAACTTTGAATCCATTAACGCCATATCAGATTTTGTTCTAAGGAAATCAATTAATTGAAGATGTGCGGAGTTGGAGGTATTATCGATTTCCGGTGCACCAGCAACACTATTTCCACTGTAACATCAATGCTGCGGTCAATTAGTTACCGCGGACCTGATGAGAGTGGTATCTATCACTCTCCTTTTGCAACTATTGGAAATGTCAGACTAAGTATTATCGATATTGAAAGCGGACAGCAACCCCTGTCCGATCCATCAGGGAGATTCTGGATTGTTTACAATGGAGAGATCTTTAATTATAAAGAACTGAGGCAAGATCTTGAGAAAAATGGCAGCAGATTCAAAACTCAATCTGATACGGAAGTCCTGGTTCAACTATATGCCTTTTATGGCAAGGAGTGTCTTGGCAAGCTAAACGGCCAGTTCGCATTCGCAATATGGGATAAACAAGAGGAAGAACTCTTTATGGCACGTGACAGAGCAGGTATAAGACCACTTTTCTATAGTATGATAAATGGGGTCTTTTCCTTTGCATCAGAGATAAAATCTCTATTTCAACAAGACTCTGTTAACCGGGAATTACGACCTGAAAGTCTTGCACAGATTTTTACCTTCTGGACGGCAATTACACCTGACACTGCTTTTAAGAATATTCTGGAACTATCGCCGGGACATTGCCTGCTATATAACCGTAATGGTTTGAAAATTGAAAGATACTGGCAACTAATTATAAATAATGAGGATACTAATTTATCTTTAGATGAAGCTGCAGAGGAATTTAATGAGTTATTCTCCAGTGCTGTCAGGTTGAGGTTAAGAGCTGATGTTGAAGTCGCGGCATATCTTAGCGGTGGATTGGACTCAAGCGCGACAGTGGCTTATATAAAAAAAATGAACCTGGCATTCTTAATACTTTTTCATTGGATTCACAGAGAAAGATTTTGATGAGACAGGCTACCAGGAAGAGGCTGTAAAGTATTTAAATACAAATCATAAATCAATTTATTGTTCACCCCGGGACATTGCAGATAATTTTCCTAACGTCGTTTGGCATTCGGAGACACCTGTTATGAGAACCGCCCCTACACCTATGCTGATCCTTTCTAAACTTGTTAGGGATTCAATATCAAGGTAGTAATAACAGGTGAAGGTTCTGATGAGATACTTGCCGGTTATGATATCTTCAGGGAGGCAAAGATAAGGAGGTTCTGGGCTTCACAGCCCGGATCAGCAATCAGACCACTTCTGTTGAAAAAGATCTATTCTGATATTCCTCATCTTAGGAATGCAAATCCGGGTATATTAAAAATGTTTTTCGGATACAAGCTTGATGATGTTTCAAATCCCTTTTATTCGCATTTGTTAAGGTGGAACAATTCAAACCATATTAAGAAGCACTTATCTGAAGAGTTAAAAGGATATCTTACTGATTACTCCCCGGTTAATGAGCTTTCAGAAAAATTACCTGATGGATTTGATAACTGGGATAACCTGGCAAAAGCCCAATGGCTTGAAACAACAATATTCATGTCAGGTTATCTCCTATCCTCGCAGGGTGACAGGATGGCCATGGCGAATTCAGTTGAGGGAAGATATCCCTTTCTTGATTACCGTATCATAGAGTTTTGTAACCGTCTGCCTGCAGATTACAAATTAAAAGGTCTTAATGAAAAGTACCTGCTGAAAAAGCTTACAAAAGGAATGATCCCGGAGCGTATCATTAAACGGCCAAAACAACCCTACCGTGCTCCTATCAGCAGCGTTTTTTTAAACAAAAATGCACCTGAATATGTAAGGTACATGCTATCTGAAACCTATACTAAAAAAGCGGGAATATTCAGTAACGAATACCTCTCAGCCACGCTTAATAAAATAGAGAAAACCGGGATTTCCTCAGAGATGGATAATATGGTACTTACAGCTGTGATTTCAACTCATCTGCTTCATCATCAGTTCATTGAAAACCATAATGAAGAATATCAGAGAAAAGAATTACAGAACCTTAAAGTTATTGAAGAAAAGTAATCCCAGAATCCCATTGAGCTAAATCCACGTGTTAAACAACGTATATCAGATGAAATTGATTCGATAACTATTAACCAAAATCCATGATTAGCTGATACCCTTAAGTTCACCCCCTCCTCTCTTAGGGATTAAGAGGAACTTTGGAGATAAAAAGGATAGAAGTGAAAAAATTGGAAGTGACAATAATGAATGAAAATAATTGACTAAGTATACTTTAAAAGATGTAAACAATGAAAACCTTCTCGAAAGACCTTATTATTCTTGAAAACGTAGAAAGCGTTGTCAACCAAATAGTTGAAAAACTCCGAAATGACATACTGCATACTTTTAAAAGAAATGGAGCAGTAATTGGCATAAGCGGTGGCATAGATTCCTCTGTATGTCTTGCTCTTGCTGCAAAAGCCTTTGGCCCTGAAAAGGTACTTGGAATCATGTTACCGGAGAAAGATTCCAGTCCAGATAGTGAAAATATGGCTCGTGAGCTCGCTGCAGAATTCGGAGTAAAGGCAATAAAGGAGGACATCACCGAAGCCCTTTCAGGTTTCAAATGTTATGAACGGCGCGATGAAGCAGTTAAACGGGTTTTTCAGGAGTACGATCCAAAGACTTATATGATGAAGATCGGTATAAAACAGAGCGGATTATTCTCTAACCTGCCTCCGGTCTTTACGCTAACAATTGTAAATCCTGACAAAACCCAGAAAGAGAAGATGCTTCCTCTTAAAGATTATCTGCAGATTGTTGCCGCATCAAATTTCAAACAACGCACCAGGATGTCAATGCTCTATTTTCATGCTGAAGCATTGCATTATGCAGTTGTTGGCACTCCTAATAAACATGAACAGGAACAGGGATTTTTTGTTAAATATGGTGACGGAGCCGGAGATGTTATGCCTATTGGAAACCTTTATAAAACACAGGTTTATCAGCTGGCCGAATATCTGGGCATTCCAAAAGCTATAATCGGCAGAACTCCAACAACAGATACCTATTCTGCTGAACAGACACAGGAAGAATTCTTCTATCAGCTTCCATTTGCTTTAATGGATAGATACTGGTTCGGTTTCGAAAATGGCTTTTCACCGAATGAAGTTGCTGAAGTTATGGGTGAGACGAAGGAGCATGTAGAAGCTCTATTTCGTAATTTTGATCGTAAAAGGAAAACAACGGAATATCTGAGGATGTCGCCTGTCAGGGATTATTATGGAATATAATTGTATTAAGTTTCAGAGTTATTTTAACTGAAACACTGAAACTCTGAAACTCTGAAACTCTGAAACTCTGAAACTCTGAAACTCTGAAACCTATAGACATGAACGCCTTCGACTATTTCTTCGAACACACATCTTCCCTTAACAAACTGTTTCTAGTTGGCAAAGAGGAAATTTCATACAAAGAACTTTACGACTCTTCGCTGAAAACGGCAAAGTGGCTGCAGACAAAAATCGGACAAAATAAGAACATTATTCTGTTGTCAGTCAACAATCTGTTCTTTTTAAAAGCCTACCTGGCAATAATTAAATCAGGTAATACCTGTATTCCTCTTGATCCGAAGATCGAGTATGAAAACTTCAGGTATATTTATGAATTGACAAAACCTGATTTGATTTTCATTTCCAGGGAGGCTGAAAAAGTCTTGAACTTAAAACTGACATTTCCGTTTTTCCGGATACACTTCCTGTAATCAGTACTGAAGATGGAAATAAAATGCTCGATAACCATTTTGACGAGACGAGATGTGCTGAGATTATATTTACTTCAGGTTCAACCGGAAAACCCAAAGGTGTTATGATCTCACATAAAAATCTTATTGCAAATACCGGTTCCATTGTTGAGTACCTGAAGTTATCCGGGAACGATATGATGCTGGTTGTTCTGCCATTTTACTACTGTTATGGATTATCGCTTCTTCATACTCACCTGCGGGCTGGTGGTTCAATTGTATTCAATAACTCATTCATTTTCCTTGGAGGAGTCATAAAAAACCTGCTTGATTATAAATGCACCGGCTTTGCTGGCGTTCCGACCCATTTTCAGATACTGCTTAGGAAATCAGATTCATTTAAGATAACGTAAATTTTCTATCTTAAATATGTTACCCAGGCTGGAGGAAAGCTTGCTCCAATATTTATTGATGAGTTCAGGGAGAGCCATCCGGATATAAGGTTTATTGTTATGTATGGACAGACTGAAGCTACAGCAAGGTTATCATGGCTGCCACCTGAGTTATATGAAAGCAAGAGAGGATCGATGGGAAAAGGAATCCCGGGTGTTGAATTAAAAGTTGTAAATGAGAAGAGAGAGGAAATAAACCCCGGTGATACCGGTGAGGTTATTGCCCGTGGAGATAATATAATGATGGGCTATTTTGCAGATGAAGAGGGCACAAAAAATGCCATCAGGGATGGATGGCTTTATACGGGTGACCTTGGAACTGTTGATGAAGACGGTTACATTTACCTGACAGCCCGTTCAAAGGAGATTATCAAAGTGCGTGGCAAACGGATCAGTCCAAAAGAAATAGAAGCAGTGATCCTTGCCATACCAGAGGTAATTGACTGTACTATAGAGGGAATTGAAGATGATATCGAAGGAGAGATGCTAAAGGCAACAGTTGTAATCAAGAAAGATCATATACAGACCATTACCAAAGATTATTTAATTCAACACTGTTCACAGCACCTGTCCTTATATAAAATTCCAAAGGTTTACGAGTTAAGGGATGATCTGACAATCAGCCCGACTGGGAAAAAAATCAAGAAAGGTTGACAACCCTTTGAACCTGGAACTTTGAAACTGGAACCTGCACATACATTATTTTGCCGGGATGCAATCCCATCTCACAATCCTTACAATAATCCACTACCTTTGAGGCTTTGCGAAGCTTCTGCCCCGGAAAATCTGCAACCAGACTGTACGATTGCCAGCATGCATGCCAAATCAGAACGATTTGGAATCAGAACAGGATCTGGATGTAATTTGTTGTCAGCTATGAAAGTTATGGATGTAATAGGGTATAACAACCGTGCAACAATTGAACAAGCAGGGGGCATTATACCTACCTGCTTAGAACTATTTTTTTGATAACCTGTACTTTAGCATTCATAAATTTTAAATAATAAAAACCTGCAGGCGAGGAATCAAGATCGAATTTAACTTCTGTTCTGCCTCTTAAGATCACATCCTGCTTCTTCATTATCATAGTTCCGGATAAATTGAAAACCATAATGTCAATTTTGCTCTCTCCCTCTGAATCTATTACAACAATAAAAAGTCCCTTACTGGGAACCGGATAAATATTAATCATGGATTCATCAAGGAGACCTGTGGTCTCACCATTCCCTTTGAATAAAGATGCATCGGAAATAGTGTCCAATACAGTGATCATACCGTTGTTATAAGGAATATTGCCAGCCGCATCGGTTTTGAACCCGGCATCAGTCGAGGTATTATCCAATGATTTTATTTGCATTGGCTCCATACTACAAACAGTAGGGGTTACCTCAATAGGCATTGAAGTATTACTAATATTTCCTGATGTTACCGTTCTTCTGAACCAGGTTGTTTGGGTGAGCGATCCAGGGGTATAATCCTTAGTATCATTGGTTCCGGGTACAGTTGAAAATCCGCTACTGGCGCTTGTTGTACTGCTTTCCCACAAATAAGCATAAATCCCGTTACCGCCGGCAGGAATACTTCCGTTGATTGTTCCGGGCAGAGTTGAAGCGTAGGTAGCTGAAATGTAAAGGTGTTTGGCTGTACCAATACAGGGATCTCCAAAAATTGAGTTTGAAGCAGGAATAGTTGCCGAATTATTACATAAAAGGTATCCTTCCGCAACCGGCAGGCTTGTTATTGCATTACAACTTCCAAGAACAAAATCCGGACAAGTACCAGTTGGATTACCATAGCTGGCAAAGTCTACCCTGGTAAATACTGTTCCGGCAGGAGCAGCTAAAACAGCATTTCTCCCTTCAGATGCTGTAGCACAGATTGTTCCCTGAACACTATTATAATTGATAGTATTGTTTACAATCGGATTGTTCACCATTATGGTAACCGGGTTTGATGTTGCTGGATTACCTGTAGCATTAAGAAGACTGGATGTAAGTACACAGGTAACTACTAAGTTAGTCACCGGTGCATAGGAGAATGTTGAACTGTTTGTACCAACATTATTATTGTCCACCTTCCACTGGTAAACAGGTGCAGACCCGCCATTGGTCGGGGTGGCAGTAAAGGTGACCATATCACCGGCAGTAACCTCAGTCGCTGATGCTTCAATTGAAACACTGACCTGTAGTTCTGAAGTGCCGTTTAAAAGTATTGCTGACGAAATATTACTGGAACTTCCTGATGTGACTGTTCTTCTGAACCAGGTTGTCTGATTAAGTGATCCGGGGATATAATCCTTTGAATTATTTGTCCCTGGTGCAGGTGAAAATCCGCTACCGGCGCTCGTTATACTGCTTTCCCATAAATAGGTATAAATTCCGTTGCCACCGGTAGGAGTACTTCCTATGATCGTTCCGGACAGAGTTGATGCATAGGTAGCTGAAATGAAAAGCCTCTTGGCCGTACCAATACAGGGATCTCCAAAAATTGAATTTGATGCAGGAATAGTTGAAGAATTTTTACCGAGAAGGTACCCCTCTGCAACAGACAGGCTTGTTGACGAATTACAGCCACCAATAGTAAAATCAGGACAAGTACCCGTTGGATTACCATAGCTGGCAAAGTCCACCCTGGTAAACACTGCTCCCGAAGGAGCAGCTAAAACAGCATTACTGCCTTCAGATGCTGTTGCACAGATTGTTCCCTGGTTACTACCTGTATAATTGATAGTATTGTTTCCAATCTGAGAGTCAGTCACTGTGATAGCTATCGGGTTTGATGTCGCTGGATTTCCTGTTGCATCAAGAAGACTGGAGGTAAGTACACAGGTAACTACTCCACTGACCATCGGTGAATAGGAGAATGTGGCACTGTTTGTTCCTGCATTAGTATTGTCCACCTTCCACTGGTAAACAGGTGCAGACCCGCCATTGGTCGGAGTGGCAGTAAAGGTGACCATATTGCCTGCAATAATCTCCGTTGCTGATGCAGCAATGGATACACTGACCGGTAGATCTGAAGTTACATTTACCTGGATAACGTTCGAAGAATTACTTAATCCTCCTGATGTTACAGTTCTTCTGAACCAGGTTGTCTGATTAAGTGATCCGGGGATATAATCCTTTGAATTATTTGTCCCTGGTGCAGGTGAAAATCCACTTCCGGCACCTGTTGTACTGCTTTCCCATAAATAGGTATAAATCCCGTTGCCACCGGTAGGAGTACTTCCTGTGATCGTTCCCGACAGAGTTGATGCATAGGTAGCTGATATGAAAAGTCTTTTGGCTGTACCAATACAGGGATCTCCAAAAATTTCATTTGATGCAGGAATAGTTGCCGAATTTTTGCCTAGGAGGTATCCCTCTGCAACAGACTGACTTGTTAACGAATTACAACTTCCAATAGTGAAACCAGGACAAGTACCCGTTGGATTACCATAGCTGGCAAAGTCCACCCTGGTAAACACTGCTCCCGAAGGAGCAGCTAAAACAGCATTACTGCCTTCAGATGCTGTAGTACAGATTGTTCCCTGGTTACTACCTGTATAACTGATGGTATTGTTTCCAATCTGAGAGTCAGTCACTGTGATAGCTATCGGGTTTGATGTCGCTGGATTTCCTGTTGCATCAAGAAGACTGGAGGTAAGTACACAGGTAACTACTCCACTGGCCATAGGTGCGTAAGAGAATATTGAACTGTTTGTACCTGCATTATTATTGTCCACCTTCCACTGGTAAACAGGTGAAGACCCGCCATTGATTGGAGTGGCAGTAAAGGTGATCATATCACCTGCAGTAACCACAGTCGCTGATGCCACAATTGATATACTGACAGGGATAACCTGGTTCGTTATCGCGATAACAAGCTCTCCGAAGATATTTGTCCCGTCAGTGGCTGTCGCCCTCGCTGTCACCGTTCCATTTGTCATAGCCGTCACAAGTCCTGCAGTGCTTATCGTCGCCTGTCCCGTTCCATTGGCGATCGACCATGCCACTGCGTTGACAGTTGCATTCGATGGGGATACAGTTGCTGTTAGCTGTAATGATCCGTTATCCGTATTTATTACCGATGGTCCTCCGGCACCTGAAACTGTTATGCCAGTAACCGGAATTACCTGGTTCGTAATCGTGATAAGTAATTCCCCAAATACATTTGTTCCGTCTGTGGCTGTCGCTCTCGCTGTCACCGTTCCATTTGTCATAGCCGTCACAAGTCCTCCTGTGCTTATCGTCGCCTGTCCCGTTCCGTTGGCTATCGACCATGTCACTGTGTTGAGGGTTGCATTTGATGGGGATACAGTTGCTGTTAACTGCAAGGTGCCATTGTCAGATGTTATTGCTGATGAACCTCCTGCACCTGTTACAATGATATCTGTTACCATAATATTAGAAGTTACACCATCCCACCCAGCCAACCTGGCAAGCATCCACCACATCGCCTTTCCCAACCGTAATGCACCTACCTCTCCTATATGATCTTCTATGGCATCATTACCCGGAGAAATGATATTAAAACTTCCATCATAATCTAATAGGTTATCGGGATGAATCTGTCTATGCGCTCTTATAGTTCCGTTATCATTCCAATCTGCTGTATGCAATTCACCGGAATTATTATATTCAAGAATATCCGAATAATCAAAAAATATAGAAGCAGGGTGTGTTAAGACATAATCTCTGATATGTTGCGATTTTAATTCTCTTTGAAAACCGGCTTCTGTTCCTGCATCATCGTCAGCACACAGATCAGTAAATATGAATTTTGTTTTATATCCTTTAGATGTAGCCCATGCAATATATTGTTCCATCATTGCAAGGTAGGTGTCCATGCAAACAGAATTTCCAGTCAGAGTCTGGTCTGCAGCGTCAAGTCCCCATCTCCTATCACCTTCAGGACCACCGACTGATGAACCAGCCCAGTGAACATTATAAACAGGATCAAGACCTCCTCCTGGTGCGTTATGCCAGGTACCTCCATAACTCCACCCAAACCCTATCACATCAAATACATTGCCCCCATCATTAATACTACCTACATAGTTTGTTGTATTTGTAAATGCTGTCGGGTTTGTATACCATCCCTCTTCTCCTACAGGAGCCCATCTACCAAGCCTTAATGCAGTACTCTGTGGGCCAGGAGGAGGGTTTTGATTATAATAAGTATTTGTAGCATACTTAGCGTCATATTCTGCCAGTAACTGAACTCCACGCATATACCCATAGCCATGCGACATTCCTGGTATTGCCACCAACATCTTTTTTACCTTATCGATGTACACCTGAGGTATCTTGTCATACTTGTCTACAACCGTATGATCAGCTATGATCTGGCCATAATTAACCGATGAAACAATGAATAAATGTAACAGGATTAAAGCCCTTTTCATATTTATTCTGGATTGAGCATTCCGTTTTTGTAAAAGCATGTAGTTTGATGATTTAAGCTTAAAATTATTGTTTAAAAGCTATAAATAAATAATATTCAACATATATAACGTAAACTACATTATGTATAATATAATAGCTAAAGAAAAATTTTCGCTCAACAAGATTACGAATATCAGTCCAATAGAACATTACATAATTACAAATATTAATTACAATATTCACACCTTAAAAATTGAGCAAAAGTTATACCGATTTTCTGAAAATAAGTCGTCGCATAATTGGTCCGTTTAACCAACTACCTCCAAGAAGCTTTAATCTTAATATAACGATTATAGACAAATTTTGTTTAGAATACTATAGTTCTCTAATAAAAATTGAGCCAATCCAATCAAATTGGTTAGGCTCAAAGCTTTATTAAAACATATTGTAAAATTTGTTAATCAGGCTAAGATCAGAAACAAGTTTCTTTTTCCTGATTTTCTTCTTTCGGGTGCCTTAACTTTCTAAGTTCAGAAATACCGAGGTATTCATATTAATTCTTCCAGTTGTAAAAATTAACTTCAATAATACCCATTTTGCTGTAAACCTCTTCATTGGAGGTCACCGTTTTTGTCTGCTTAAATGCAAATACAATTTTAGCTTGAACTTAAATTTCTTCAATTGTATGAAAACTCTAATTTAAAATGGTCCTTATTTTTGAGAGGAGATTATAAGGATTAGATAGTATCTTTTTTTATCTTTGTATTGTTCTCTGACGAGTATAAAAATAAAAGAGCTCAATTTATATATAAACAAATGGTATTGTTATGAAACCAAAATTGACATTATTATCTATTATTGTTTTTTCCAGTATATTATTCTCCTGTAAACAAAATAATTATACTAGTAAAATGAATATCATATTTCTTCATCACAGTACAGGAGGCGTCATCTGGTATGGCAAAGATATTTCACTTCCTACAAGGGTAGCGAATAAGATAACTAAGAGGCTAACAGATTTTGGAACTAAAGCTGCGCTTCCGTCCTTATTCAGTGATTATAATAAGGACAAGGTCAAGAATTATTCAATCAGGGAGTTGGCTTTTCCAAAAGCTGCTCCTTATGGCTGGAATAACAATCCTTACGATTACTACAATATTTGGGTTAAGAATGCAGGAGATAAACCTTATAAAGAGGAGCCTACACTCGAGATTCTTACAAAAGAATACCAGGTCATTATTTTTAAGCATTGTTTTCCCATAAGCAATATTCAACCAGAACAGGATTCTGCAGATATAAATTCTAATCTAAGAACTATTTCAAATTACAAGCTTCAATATTCCGCATTGAGAGATAAATTATATCAATTTCCTAATACAAAATTTATTCTATTTACCGGAGCCGCTCAGGTAAAAGGATGTATATCTGAGGATGAAGCAAAAAGGGCAAAAGAGTTTTTTAACTGGGTAATCCAGGAATGGGATTTACCTGGTGACAATATTTATTTATGGGATCTTTATAACCTGGAGACTGAAGGAGAACTATATTTTAAGGAGAATTATGCAGAATCAATCAATGATTCTCACCCTAATGGAGATTTTGCAGGGAAAGCAGTTAAATTATTGTTTAACAGAATTATAGACGTAGTAGAGAATAACGGACATGGGACATCGTTAAATGGATTAAAATTATGAGGATTTTCACATGATTTAAAAATCACGATACTGATGTCAATAAGATTCTGATATAAGCTGTTAAATATTATTAAGATACTTATCCTTAGGGGACGATAATTTTATAAGTTTTTCTAACCTTTGATTCAGATAGTACAATAATATATATCCCCGGTAAGAATTGTGAGATATTGAACTCTATTAAATTACAATCAGCCTTCTTAACATCAACTTGCTTTCCGTATAAATTATATAAACTTACTGTAGATGGTGATCTGGAATTATCAATTTCAATTCTGAGTTTGTCTTTTGATAATTCAATCCTGGGGGACCATGACATATCTTTTTCCAAATCATTTGTCCCTGTGACTGTGCTCCCATCCCACCCAGCCAACCTGGCAAGCATCCACCACATTGCTTTTCCTAATCTCATTGCACCACTTCCCCGATATGATCTTCAATTGCATCACTTTCCGGGAAATAATATTAAAACTTCCATCATAATCCATTAAATTATCAGGATGAATCTGGTTATGAGGCCTGATATTCCCGCTGGTCATCCCAATCAGCCTGATTTAGTTCACCCGCATTATTGTAAGCAAGAATATCTGCATAGTCAAAGAATATCACATCAGGATGAGCAGAGTTACATAATCTCTGATATGCTGCGCATTCACTCCCCTCTGAAAACCTGCCCCCGTTCCTGCATCATCATCAACACAAAGATCGGTAAATATAAATTTAGTCTTATATCCCTGAGCCACAGCCCATGCATTAAATTCCTCCATGCGTGTAAGGTAAGTGTCCATGCAAACAGAGTTACCTGTTAGTGCTTCATCTGCCGGATCAAGTCCCCATATCAGATCCCCTTCCGGGCCTCCAACAGATGAACCAGCCCAATGAACATTATAGACAGGATCAATAGTTCCTCCAGGGCGTTATGCCATGTACCTCCATAACTCCACCCAAACCCTATCACATCAAATACATTGCCTCCACCATTTATACTACCTACGTAATTAGTTGTATTTGTGTATGCCGTTGTGTTGGTGTACCAACTCTCCTTACCTACCGGGGCCCAGCGACCAAGCCTTAGAGCAGTGCTCTGTGGATCAGGAGGAGGGTTCTCGTTGTAATAAGTATCAGTCGCATATGTAGCGTAACGGTATCCTGCCAATAACTGAACTCCACGCATGTAACCATAGCCATGTGACATACCTGGTATTGCCACTAACATCTTTTTTACCTTATCGATGTACTCCCGAGGTATCTTGTCATACTTGTCTACAACCGTGTGATCTGCTATGATCTGACCATACAGAATTAATGAAATAAAGTTAAATAATAAAAAAAATATTATACTTTTCATAAATATACATTTAAGGTTATAATGTCGTTTTTATTAATTAAACAATTTTAAATAAAAAAAGTCTAAAAATATTAATCTTGAATTTCGATATATATGATCTAATAAGTAAATACCGTAAAACTACAAGCATCAAATTATGCAGACAAAACTTTTTTCTAATCAATAAATGGCTGGAATAAGATAAGGAATAAAATACCTTTGTTTAGGCGATCATTGCAAGAGATACTCGGTTCATTTTTTGATTGTTACACCATCCCACCCAGCCAACCTGGCAAGCATCCACCACATCGCCTTTCCCAACCGTAATGCACCTACCTCTCCGAGCACGATCTTCTGATGGCATCATTACCCGGAGAAATGATATTAAAACTTCCATCATAATCTAATAGGTTATCGGGATGAATCTGTCTATGCGCTCTTATAGTTCCGTTATCATTCCAATCTGCTGTATGCAATTCACCGGAATTATTATATTCAAGAATATCCGAATAATCAAAAAATATAGAAGCAGGGTGTGTTAAGACATAATCTCTGATATGTTGCGATTTTAATTCTCTTTGAAAACCGGCTTCTGTTCCTGCATCATCGTCAGCACACAGATCAGTAAATATGAATTTTGTTTTATATCCTTTAGATGTAGCCCATGCAATATATTGTTCCATCATTGCAAGGTAGGTGTCCATGCAAACAGAATTTCCAGTCAGAGCTTGGTCTGCAGCGTCAAGTCCCCATCTCATATCACCTTCAGGACCACCGACTGATGAACCAGCCCAGTGAACATTATAAACAGGATCAAGACCTCCTCCTGGTGCGTTATGCCAGGTACCTCCATAACTCCACCCAAACCCTATCACATCAAATACATTGCCCCCATCATTAATACTACCTACATAGTTTGTTGTATTTGTAAATGCTGTCGGGTTTGTATACCATCCCTCTTCTCCTACAGGAGCCCATCTACCAAGCCTTAATGCAGTACTCTGTGGGCTAGGAGGAGGGTTTTGATTATAATAAGTATTTGTAGCATACTTAGCGTCATATTCTGCCAGTAACTGAACTCCACGCATATACCCATAACCATGTGACATTCCTGGGATTGCCACCAACATCGTCTTTACCTTATCGATGTACTCCCGAGGTATCTTGTCATACTTGTCTACAACCGTGTGATCTGCTATGATCTGAACTGTTGTTCTTACCTCCGGAAGTTCTTCATTGCGGGAGCATAAAACAAAAGAAAATTCAATTAAGATTAAAACTGATGGTATAAAGAAGTTTTTCATGTATTTCCATCCATTAGATTCAATTGGATAATGTATTACGTAAATTTAGTAATAATTTTAAAAACCTCTACCAATCATGAATAATAAAATATTTTGGGCAGGAAAATTTGATATTCAATCCTATAAGCTAATTTTAGCGGTTTACATAAGGGCAGATGACTTATGGTCGGATAAGTAATAATTATTTCTATGAATCAAAAATCATTCTGAAGACCAGTATACCTGATATTATTTAAAATTTTAAGTAGCTCCCCTGTTAACTTGGCTGCGCCAAACTGATTCAGATGAGACATTCCACCCCAGTCTTTCTCAGGATCAAGTATTTTGCAGAAATCCTGCGAGTTACAATTATAAAGATCGGCATTACTTCCATTTTCAAAACTAAGTCTATAGGGGCCTGTTTCGGAAAGGTTCTGAGTCTCTCTGACTCCAGGCATTTCAATAATTATCAATTTTATTTCATTCATGGAACATAACTTTGCTATTTCACCAATCCAGTGTTCAGCTTCAAATTTCTTAATATCTAAATATGACTCCCTGAAATCTGTATTATCAGGAGTAATTTTTGGGGATTTTATCTGGCCGTATACTACCTCAGTATTTCTGTATGTACTGCTGACAATTTTCTTAAGAACATCCACTCCCAACCATTTAAATTTAAATATAGGTATATCATTTATTGTATATTTATGTCCTTTCATTGTAAACTCCACCATGGGTTCAATCCCCTTATTATAAAAAGGATCCGTATAGGAACTTACCCCGAGAAGAACAAGTTTAGGTTTTACTTCATATTTTGTTAGATATTCATTTAACTGAATATAGCCTGTTTCATCGGAATTACCGATTATAGCCAGATTATATGATTTAATCCAGTTTTCTTGTAAGTAATTCATTATCAATACCATATTCTGGAAAGCTATTACCCAGGACTAATAATTCATAGACCGGATTACCTAATTTCAGGGCTTCGATTCTCTTCCTGAAATCCCAGTCAGTTGATACAATAATAATGAGATAAAGAAAGTTGATTAAGAGAAAAAAGGCTACAAAAAACAATAAAAAAAACAGAGATTCCTTAGCAAATTTTTTCATAACTAAAAATTGACATAAACAAATTGTTCAACATTATTACCAAATACATAAATTATGGTTATCATAAAGGAATATACTGACCATCTTAAAAACTTACCAGAGATCTTTTCTCCTTCCCAAAATTTTTCAAACTTATTATAGGTAATCCTATAGTCATTCTGCATTATCTCCAGGATTATAAAAACCGGAATATAGAATAGAATGGAGATCGGATAAGTACTTATGGGATCTAATTGGAGTGAGCCTATTGGTTTAATTAGTTTAGAAAAATAGATTAGGGCTGATTTAAGGTCAGTTGAAAAGAATAAAACCAGTGATATGCAATAAAATGAATAAGTAAAAAACCGGCCAATCCAAATTCTAATTAAACCTGGTAATTTAGCAAACAACCTTAATCTTATATTTTTTGTAAAGAATTCATAATTTATTGCCAGAGCCTGTAAAAATCCAAGAACCATAAAGTTCCAGCCTGCCCCATGCCATATCCCAAACAGGATCCAGGTAATGAAAACTGCATATACTGAAGCATATATACCCCATTTTCTATATCTGAAACTAGTTTGCCTGAATATATAATCGTTGAACCAGTATGAAAGTGACATATGAAACCTTTTCCAGAATGTTCAAAACATTTTCAGAAAGAAAAGGACGGTTGAAATTAGGTAAAAGATCGATGCCCAGTGTTTTCGATATTCCAATTGCGATATCAGTATATCCTGAAAAATCAAAATAGAGATAAAGAGGAAATATAAAAAACATTATCCACAACCAGGGCCCATTTGCTGAATTCAGGTCATTGAATGTACTAAGTACATATGGGGCTATCTGATTTGCTATTGCTATCTTCTTAAAAAATCCTATTAAGGCAATTTTCATACCCTCTGAAACCTGATGACCTTCAAATGTTTTTTCTGCTTTTATCTGCGGCAGGAAATGGTTTGATCTTTCAAGTGGTCCTGACAGGAATTTAGGAAAAAATGTAATATATAATAAAAAACTCAGGAAATCCTTTTCGGGATTCTCCCACCCCATTTTCACATTGACTAAGTAACCAATACCCTGAAGGGTAAAGTATGATATACCTATCGGGACAATTATGTTGGATAGCATTGATGCTTGAATGTTAAATTTAATCAGCTGAAAGAATGGATCAATAACAAATGATGAGTATTTAAGAATTATGAGCTGAGATAGATTTAATATGATTCCTATACGAACACAGGCAATTTTATGCTTATTTTTTGGAATGTTTAATCCGATAATATAATTTATTAACACATAGACAATTATATATACAAGGAGGTAGTAACTATAGGATGCTATGAAGCCTCCACTCAAAATTGCAAGGTATGCAATTCTGTATTTATGATTTAACATGTAAAAAATAAAAACAGAGACAATTGCCAAAATGGCAAACTTTAGCGATATAATGTCCATTAATATATATTTTAATTAGGCAGCAAATTTTGGGAAATATTGTATCAAATTGATAATTAGAGTTACTCTTCTAATGTAGATATTTAATTAAAATATTTGAAACTTAATTACCGTTTTTATGTGACATATTGGAACCTAACAAAAGACAAAGTTCTGCAAAAACAGCTTCTAGAAATTTACATTTAAACAAGTCGGAAATGATGAGAACACATTCTGCAAAGAAATTTTTTACATAGGGTATAGACTTTATCCACGTCTGACCTAACTTACTCCTCTCAATCAGAGAAAAATTGAACTTCTTCGCACAATACAACAACACTATATGAATACTCTTATTACTCTTTCACTACTTTTCAGATTTAAGTCTCGGTAAGAATTGGGACCTCTGAGAATATTCGCAAGTTTTCTTGAATTCTGAAGGGGGCTTTAATTATCAGTAATGCCCGACAGATAAAAAAGACTAATTAGATAAAAGAAGGGTGTCCATTCAGGGTTTTTATTAGGATATTCTCTGACTATGACCCTTCAATCTGTTACCGGTCGCAACTTCCTAAATGATAATAATTCTGAAACCCGGAAATACAAGATAATCCATAGAATCGGAATGCAAATGATCATCCTCCTTAATCATCCATAGCACAACCTTTCAGCATGTACCTTCGGGTTTCAGCTTGGATTAGATATTCAAAGTAACTAATACTTTAATAAAAAGGAACTTTAAACCTGAGCAATTGAGAATCTAACCTTAAGTTGTTCTCAATACTTTCTACTTTCTTTTACTTTTCAAAAATCCCAATCAACTCCAATGTCCGGAGATTTACTCATAACAACATACTTACCTGCTCTCTTTAAATCGCTATCTTCTTTAAGTTTCAAGAAATTAATATTCGGTAATGAACCGTCAATTTGCCTAGATGCTGACAAATCGCGTGGGTTTATACTTTCAAAATCATTATCTGTTACAGTTACGGTATCAGTAGGTTGCCACCAAGGCAGACTACCAATATCTTTATCATCAGCAAAATCCCAAGTATTATGGCTTTCAGTATATAAAACATCAACCGACAAATTATATGGCCTATTGGTTGCATCAACAGAAGTGCTGCCATAAATTATGTCATTACAAAATGTTATTTGAGCATTATCAGGATAATCTGCATTGGTTCTTATCTGCACTCCAAGATCACATTGATAAATTATATTATTAAAGACATCACATTTGCTTCGGTATATGCCACCCCCAGATAATCCATCATCTTCCATATAGTATAATCCTATACTACAATTCATCATTATATTATTTTCAAAAATCTTATTTGCACCATTAGTTGTTGATGGACCCTCACTACTTCCTCCAGCCATTTTAAAACCATTACCCTCAAATTCTTCACCAAAACCTGAATATTTATGGTTGAACGACCAACAGTTTGAAACTTTAACATATGATGTGTTTGTGGGAAGATCAAAACCATCATCGGAACAATGCCATGATCTGCATCCTTGATACGAAATAACTCACGGGGTACGCAATAGTCTTAAATCCGTCTGCCATATTACCAGGAGTGTTACCATTATTTACGGGAAATTGTCGCAACATTGGTATGTATCACAATTAATATATGTAGTATTGTCATCGGGTATAGATCCTGTCTCATCCCATCCATACCTTTCTCCTTTAACGCCTACAGCACTGTGCATATACCATCCGCAGCCCCCTATATCATGGACAGTCATCCTATCAAAATTCATGTTTGAAACAGGAAAACCAACTATTCCTTTTGGCTCTACATTTGATTCTCTCTGGTATACGTTTCTTATGGTAAGTCCCCTCCAGTTAATCCAGTGAACATTAAGCATCATCAACCCTGCTATATAACGATTATTAGGAGCAGTCCTGGAGCAACCATTTTCCTGCAATCAAGAATTGGCGTTTCCCCGGGATAATTAAAATAGCAAATTGGATTACCGGGCTCTCCATTATGCCCTACAGGCTTACCTGCGTTGGGAGAAATTAGTGTTATATTATTTCCGTAGGCAGTTGAGCTTGGATACCACACTCCTCCCCTGAAATATACTGTATCTCCCGGCATGGCTGTTTCAAATGCTTTCTGCCAGGTGCCCCAGGGGCTGTCTAAAGTCCCAGGATTATTATCATCCCCATCAGGGGCAACAAAATAGTCCCCTCCTATGAAAGAGGCTCCAACATTGACAGGTTCCCCGGTTTTGATGCTGATATCTTCTTTGGAGCAACCATAATTCAAAATCGATGAAATAACAATTAAACTGAATAACATTTTTGTTATCCTTATTTTTAAATTTACGGGATTGAAACTTTTGAGTACTTTCATTGTTGGCTTTTTTTGACAAACACATATTAAATAGTGACGAATCAATACCATTTAACGATAAAATGTCAAAAAAGTTACACATGAAAATGCTTTTATTTAAAAAATGTAAGTACAGGTAGCTTTCATGAATTATTTTATTTAAGGACAACACCATGTTAAAACAGGAGCTTCTTTCTGATTAAAGTAATTAAAATAATTTAACCCGGTGATTCATTTTGGGATGGCAATAACCTTTTCCTTGAACCTGTAAAACACAACTGTATCATCTTCCATGTTCTGATCCAGTATCATCCCGGCGGCAATTTTGTTACGATGTCCAATTTTAATTCCGGGAATAGTAGCACTGTTGATACCAAAGAGATTCTCATCTCCAATTTCAGTGAATCCTGAGAAACATACATTAGGGCTAATGAAGTTGTAATTGCCTACAGCTGTATCATGGCCAAGACTGCATCTTGAATTTATAAGTGTAAACTTCCCGATTTGTACATTGGGCCCTATATTGACATTGGGTCCTATAATGCTTCCCTCACCAATTAATGCTGAACAGAGAAACATAAGCTTCACAATGAATAAATAAATAAAAATGTGCTCCTTCAGCCTTAAACCTATCTACAAAATGTCGCCTGTATTTCAGATTGGCAATACCAATTATATAACCATGACCCTTTTTCACCCTATGATCCTTTAGTCCACCTAAAAATGGAGCCGAAAACTGATAGCTAGCATATTTTTCCTTATTATCATCCAGAAATCCTATAATATTAAGCTCACTATTTCCGGTAACCTTTTGAGAATGTCTGATATACTCATCTATCTCTGCTGCATGGCCACCGGCGCCGATTATTATGATGTCAGTCATACTATTTCTTAAGTTGTGAGTTGTGAGTTGTGAGTTGTGAGTTGGGAGTTGTGGGTTAGGAGCGAAAAAACTTTTCAGGTTTTGTGATCATTGAAATCAGGATTTTCCTTACTTCATCATATTCTTTTATTAACCTGATATGTTCAACTTCTGATATATAGTTTGAATCCTTTGAAAAATCAAGCCATACCTCAGTTTCATATTCTTCTCCTAATGAGTCTGTTAATTTACTAACAAAGGATTTTATATATCTCTTCTTTGCCCAGCCTTCAGCAATATTAGCAGTAATAGACCTTGATGAACGACGTATTTGATCTGTCAATGAATATTTTTCTTCCTTTGGGAAAACCTTAGATACTTCAAAAATATCCATTGCCAGCTTATAGGCTTTTTTATATACAATTAAATCTCTAAAACTATTAATTGTAGCCATAATTTCATACTATACAATGGAAATTAATTTCAAGAACTCACCACTCACAACTCACTACTACTTTTATCAACTCACCACTCACAACTCACTACTCATTACTACTTTTATCAACCCACTACTCACTTCTCACTACTCACAACTTTTATATCACTTAGCCAGATACCCCCCATCAACTATCAGGTTTGTTCCGGTTATCCAGCGGGAAGCTTCTGACAAGAGGAATACACAGGTATCAGCCACATCTTCAGGCTGACCAAGTCCAAGCGGGTGAAGCGATTTTATTTGATTAAGTGATTCCTCACTCCTGCTGTAAATTGCGCTTTTTGACATTGGTGTTTCAACCACACCCGGGGAGATTGCGTTGACCCGAATCTTTCTTTTAGCCAGCTCTATAGCCATGGATCTGACCGCAGAAATCAATGCCCCTTTTGTCATTGAGTAGAGTGTTTTGCCATTCTCTCCTGCGACGCCCATTACCGAACTGATGAAAATAATGCTTCCTCCAGCTTCTGAAAAATGTGATGACTTAACAATTTGCTTTGTCAGATTAATTGCTCCTATTACATTAGTCTGAAAAAAATGCTCCATCTTATTCGGTGAGATTGCATTTAATGGCAAAGTAGTTGAAATTCCTGCACAATTTATCAACCCGTCAAACCTGCCAGCTTTATTGACCGTATGCTTTAAAATATCCTCAACCCTGTCATATTCGGTTAGGTCAACCAAACAGATCAGATGCTTTTCAGGCTCTTCCATTAATCCGAGAGTTTCATTTAACCGTGATGGGTCCCTGCCAAAAAGAACAACAATTGCTCCCATCCGGCTGCAGGTTATTGCACACTGGCGACCGATACCGGAGGAAGCTCCGGTTACCAGGATGGTTTTATTGGAAAGGGAAAAGGGATTGATGGCCATGTGAGTTGTGAGTTGTGAGTTGTGAGTTGTGAGTTGTGAGTTAGTGAGTTTTGGGTTAGGAGCGATAAAACTTTTCAGGTTTTGTGATCATTGAAATCAGGATTTTCCTTACTTCATCATATTCTTTTATTAACCTGGTATGTTCAACCTCTGATATATAGTTTGAATCTTTTGAAAAATCAAGCCAGACCTCAGTTTCATATTCTTCTCCTAATGAGTCTGTTAATTTACTGACAAAGGATTTTATATATCTTTTTTTGCCCAGGCCTCAGCAATATTATTAGAAATAGACCTTGATGAACGACGTATCTGATCTGTCAATGAATATTTTTCTTCCTTTGGGAAAACCTTTGAGACTTCAAAAATATCCATTGCAAGCTTATAGGCTTTCTTATAGACAATTAAATCTCTAAAACTATTAATTGTAGCCATGAACTCAAAACTCACTACTCACAACTCACTACTATTTTGTCAACTCATTTGTCAACTCACAACTCACCACTCACCACTCACTACTCACTACTTCTTCTACACTTCCACAATCTCCCCCATAATAACAATCTTCCACATCCAACACTGCCGTTCCCCAGGTCAGGCCCACACCAAATCCGCTTAAGAGCAAACGTTTATGTCCCTGAAGCCTGTCTTTAAGCTCAGAGACCACTGTAATGGGGATTGATACCGATGATGTATTTCCGAATTTCTCAATAGTCGATGGGATTTTCTCTTCAGGCAGCTTAAGCTTTTTTGCCAGGAACCCGTTTATATAACTGTTTGCCTGGTGAAATATAAAATAATCAATAGCTGAAATATCTGATCCTGAGTATTCCAGTAGACGGTGAAAATCCTTCGGCACTTCTCTGATTACAAAGTTAAAAACATCCGCTCCGTTCATATACCCCTGTTCTTCAGACCGGATATTGCCGTATTCATCCACTATCTTTTCTGTAACAGTCTCACATGAGCTCATCTTCCGATAACCCCCGGCCGGCACTTTAATAAGTGATTCTCTTGATCCGTCGGAGTTCAGTGAGAACCAGCTCTTGCCGAACTTTTCACCGCCTTCAATCAAAGCTGCAACTCCGGCATCACCAAAAAGGAATCCTGTCTTCCTGTCCTTCTGTGAATAGACTTTTGACCGGGTCTCCCCGTCGAGGATAAGGGCTTTTCTGATGCCACCGGCCGTGATCATAGAGTAAGCCACAGTAAGACCATAAAGAAAAGCGGAGCATCCCAGGGTAATATCAAAAGTTATGGTTGAAGTGTGGAGCTTTAATCTATCCTGCAGTAGTACAGAGGTAGCGGGCATGCGGTAGTCCGGAGTCTGGGAAATAAATATCAGAAGGTCTATCTCCTCCCGGTTAACTTGCATTCCGGAAATAAGTTTTTCAGCCGCTGCAAAACAAAGGTCTGACGAGCAGGTTTTTTCATCCGCAAACCTGCGTTCCTTAACGCCTATCTTTTCGATAATCTTAACTATATCCTCTTTATTGAAGTAGCGATCATACTCATAGTTGTTAATGATCTGCCGCGGTACTGCGGCTGCAATGCCTGAAATTCCTGTATTGGCGAATGATAATAATCCCATGGATTTACTTTGATGAGACAAGTTTAATCAGGTCCCCGACGGTTTTAAAGTTATTAAACTCTTTCATTTCAATTTCAATTCCGAAGTCAGAGTCAAGCATAGCGAGTACTGAAATTTCTGTAAGGGAGCTGTAAGCCTCGTAATCCCGGAAAGTGTCATCTTCCTTAATAGAGCCCGGTTCCATTTCCAGCGCTTCAGCAAGGGCAGTGATTAGTTTTTCTTTCATAGCTTGTATAATGTTGGTTTATTTGTACTCGGTGTCGTGTACCTTGTTAATCTTCAATAACCCGTATTGTCATGAATGCTTCCGCATGTGTAAAGCCAACAGTGCTTCCTCTTAAGTTTGCAAGCGCTTCAATTGACTTTAATGATCTTGGGTTTGGAAAGTCCCTCAACTGGCTTTTGTAACATTTTATTGCTTCAAGTTTTGAAATGAGTACGTCTGAAATATTTATATAAAAATCCGGTATGAAGGCATCATCACTGAAGGGTGCGGCCCATTCTGTTTCAGAGAGTGTTTCATACGAATAAATTCTTCTGACAGGATTTCCGTTTACCGGTCTCGCAGCCACCAGGCCTGCATTAAAAACCACTTTGTGGTCATTATGGATATCTCCGCGATGAGGTAAATAGAGGCTTGAAATCTGAAATTCATTTATCACCGAAGATATAGCTCCGGAGATCTCAGCAATTGAAACTAAATCAAGATCAGGGGCCGGAAAATCCAGGAACCTGGTTTCAGTTATTCCCAGAATCTTATGAGCAGACCTTGCTTCACTTCTTACATTTAAAATCTTTTCCTCTGAATAAAGGCCCTTTTTTCCGCGTGTGACAACCAATACGTATAACTTATTGCCGGCAGAACTAAGTTTCTTTATTGTACCGCCACAGCCAAGTACTTCATCATCCGGATGGGGAGCGATTATAAGTATATTTTTAATCATTTTTTTAAAATCTCGAAAATACCGGTTACCTATGTTTAATTTACTAAAAACATTGAATTAACCAATAAAGGTTCTTTACTAAGTGACAATACTTAAAGTGAAATTATACAGATTATTACGCTTTAATTTTACTTCCGGATGAACCAAAATATAATTATAACCCAAAGCAAAGGCATTTATTTTTTCAATAAATTATAAAAAAAACGAGGCACCGGATGATTTTCATAATTCCTCAATTTCCGGATAATCCAATACCTTTGCCTCCTCAAAACATAATTGCCATGATCATATTCAAAACGACGTCCTCCAAAGTCTTTCTTAAAATTATATATCCCATATAAACTATCAGATTTGTCGGGATTAAAGGGAATTCCTCCAAAATCATAAGTCTCAAATCCCTTAGCCTTAGCAAATTTAATTATTTCATAATGTAACAATGAAGATGCCCCGGTAGTCTTATTCAATTCATAATCTGAGGCACCAAGATAATAATACAGCAATTTGTTGTAAGAGACTACGATATCTACTGCAACAGGATGGTTATTAAGGTATGCAAGGGCCAGATAAGATTTTGAATATGATGCGGATAAAATAGTATTCAGAAAGGACTCTGATTTATAATAAATATCAGAATAACTTCCACTTTTATGTTCAAACAATTTTTTCTGCAGTTTACAAAAATCAGAAACATAATCAGCAGCAAATACACCTTCAATGATTTTAACTTGAATCCCTGCCTTCTGTGCCCGGCGAATAGAGTATCTTTTATCTCCTGAAAATCCTTTTAAAATCTCATTCTCTTCTTTGGTAATGTCACCAAGAAGTGTTGCTGATCTCTCGGTGCTGAATTGTAATTCTTTGAATAAGGCAGCATCATGTGATCTCGCCTTTGAAGAAATGAGCATAACAATTACCTGAGATCTTCTCAGATGATCAATTAAAGATTTCAAAACCATTTTTTTTAATTCGTAGATCTCAGATTCACCAAATATCTGATTAACCAGTGCAGATGAGTCTAACCAGCAAAATTTAAAAAAGCGGCCGATTAAAGGAATAACCGTCAAAATTCTAAATGGGATACCAGCTATTAATTCTTTTTTCTTATTTCTTATTTGCAGTACAAAAGAATTATTATAGGCGCGCCACCAATCAGTTGTACAAAAAAATGTGGATTCTGAAGTGGACAACAGAAAATTATTCCATTCCTCTTCGTTTAAATCATGTATTGAAATGAATTCAACTATTAAATTATCTATCATTCGCTTAATAATTACTGGTAATTACTTCTCCCCGGACTTAAAAATCACGTGATTTACTCATCTGGATGAAATTCTCAAGGCACAATAATCACACGTCAGAGATCCTTTAGCCTATATCTTCAATACAATTACGGATATAAATCATTTCCTGACCACAATATCTCTGGTCAATCGGAATTGGCACCAGGTACTTTGACAACATGGCTTCGAAGGAGGGATCAGGTACTTCTTTCAGAACATGTTTCCATAATCTTCCGACATAAATATTTCTCCTTTTCAGCTTTTCAGTCAGATCAATGTCCTCCAGAACCAAAGGATATACCATTGGTGTACATACGGTGTGATATAAATGAGAGGGGTCAATTAAATTAATTTCCTTATACAGATCATGAGCCAGGTAAAAGTTCTCCTTCCTCTTTGTTTTAATCTGCAGATAATCAATATTTTTTAACAAAGCCCTTGTAAGAGCTGACATTATCAGTGTATCAGACCTGTCAATTCTTTCTTCATTTTTCATCCTTTCGCTGTAGACTAAACTTGACCCATATTCTATTCTTTTAAGTAAGAATGCAGAGGTATCAGACGAGAAATCCTGTTCGTAGGTGTTGGTTAATTCACTAGCACCTTTACCGACGACATAACAACCATCCGGCACTCCAAAAAATTTCCGGGGGGAATACACATTATAACAACCTTCTACAGGATCGGAATAAAAGGAAGCCGAATTATCAATTATTACATTCTTGAACCTGTTTGCAAGGGTTCTGATCTTTTCGGGTGACATGATGCCAAAATAGTTTACAAGCAGAACAGCCTGATTATAAGTTTGCCGCAGGTCTACAGGTTCAAATTCATCATTAATAAAATAAGATTTTACCTCTATTCCCTTCTTATGAAGGAAAGTTTTTACAGTCTGACACAAATAATACGGGATACATACCGATTTGCACTTTAATAATCTGCAGGCGTGATAAATGCCCGCCCGGGCTGAATTCAGCCTCGCAATATTATCTTCCCCCTCATAATATTCACCCGTATTTCTCAGATCCAGTTCAATAAAACTACCAATTTCCCTGTTCATTTCTGATCCTGATTTTTCAGAATACTTTCCCAGTCATATCCGCAGTTCATGAAATAATCAAGGGCAGTAACATTCGACTGAAAGCCTTCCCACAGCTGCATATACTGAAAAGGTTTGAAAACCGAATATCTGAGTTCAATACCGCTGGATTTAAAATCTTCTTCTTTCTGATATGCTTTTGCCCCGGTCCCTGAATAATAAATTTCCCCTCCAAGTGCTTTGCATATTTCAACTATTTTTTCCGTTTTTGAAAGGTTTATATTCAAGTCAGACGCCTTTACAAACTCTGATCCCAGGCCAAGCTTTCCGGAAAAAAACTCAATAAATGCAATATTGAGATCAACAATACCCGGGTACTCTTGCTGAACAATTTCCCTGTAGTCATTAAAGACAATATCAAAGTATTCTGTATTCTGATAATTCGTTTCTATTATTTGTAAATGCTTTTCTTTCCAACCCTGTTCATCTTTAGCCCGTACTTCATTGATTTTATCCCCAAGACTTTGTTTTACAGGGTATTTCAGCCTGAATGACCCGCGGACAGTTTTTATGTAAGTATAATTGTGCATTCCCTCGTTTGAAAACTGTGCATCGTCAAGGAATACAAATACATCAGACTGATAAATTTTATAAAAATACCCAAGCCACGGAAGATAATTTGGCTGATGAATTGCAATTATTTTTTTGCGTTTGTTAGAGTTCATTTATGAGAGACATCATATGTTTAAACTTTCCGGTAAATATTATCGGATTTAAAAAAAACCAACAAGGATCTAATAAAAAGTTTTAAATCATATAAAAAAGAGTAGTTTTGAATATACTCCACATCAATAGGAATATTAATATCCCAATCGTGGATTTCACGACACCTCACCTGGGCAAGACCGCTAATACCCGGTTTCACAAGAAACCGCTGATATTCAAACTCATTGTATTCTTTAAGCTTTTTTGGGAACCAGGGAACCGGTGGTCTTGGCCCGATAAAACTCATATCGCCTGTCAATATGTTCAGTAACTGTGGCAATTCATCTATACTGGTTTTTCGAATAAACCTGCCTACTCTGGTAATCCTGGGATCATCCTCATATAGTTTATTCCCGGTATTTTCTGACCTGTTGACAATCATTGAGCGGAACTTAATTATTCTGAAGACCTTCCCAAAACGGCCGAGTCTTTCCTGGATAAAGAATACCGGGCCTTTGGTATCAAGTTTGATTGCAATTGCAACAAGAATAAACAATGGTGAAAGTATAATCAATGCTATAAATGCTAACAGCCAGTCAAATACAGGCTTTAAAAAAGATCTGTACATTTCTCAAATAGATTTACTTATTATAGTCTTCTAATCAGTAATTTCCCCAATCTTAACCTGTTGAACCAAGGAACCTGTCAACATTGGAACTATTAAAGTCTGCCGATGCCTTTAATGAATTCGCCTTCATTAACCTGTGAAGTTCTTTATTCTCTGAGACTTCGACAATGAAATTTACCATACCATTAAAATCATCCGGCTCAAAGCTTTTCCCACACTCATATTTTGTTACCAGGCTCTCAACCTCCGACCCTTTGGAAGTTATACATAATAAAGGTGCGCCCACTGAAAGAAAATTGTAGAGTTTACTCGGTACTGCGAGCTTCGTTGCCCTGATTCCAATGGAAACCACCGCAAGGCTGGCTGATGAGAGAGAAAAGGGCAATTCGTCTGCAGGTTGCCATGGCAAAAAAAGAACGTTTTTCAGAGCACCCTCCTCCGCCTTTTCCCTGATCATTTTCTTTTTTGCGCCATCCCCTATTATTAAAAAAATGATATCATCTCTTCTTATCATTTCAGCGATATCTATCAATACCTCAACATCACCTGACAAGCCGATATTGCCTGAATATAGAACAACAAATTTCCCTGATAATCCATGCTTTTTAAGGAATGCGTTTTCAGACGGATCTACAGGTCTTAAAAAATTGTTGTCGGTCCATACCGGTACCACCCTTATCAAATCACTACCGGTATATTTCTGAAGTACCTGTTTCATACTTTCCGATATTGTAAAAATACTCCCTGCTCTGGCAAAAACCCGCTTATTTGCCAGTTTCCACCATCGGATGATAAATGAATTTTCAGACAGGTACCCCAGTTCTGACAATGCATCGGGGTAGACATCAAAAATCAGCAGTTTAAACTGGTTTTTTACTAATAATGGCAAAAGCGGGGCCAACGGCGGATTGGTAACAATAAATAAATGATCACTGTCGGAATTTAAAAACTACCTTAGCCCAAATCTGTAAAAATCCAACCATCCATGTTAATAAACGCTTTGATGTACTTGTCCGGTTGTATTTTACAATCCGTTCAATTCTTACTGACGGATGCAGCCGGGTATTTCTCTCAACCAGCCTCCCGTTATTAAAACACAAGAATAGCCGGCTGCTACATAAGCGTTTACTATGTCGATCATCAGATAGCCTGAATCCTGATTAATGAATATGAACCTTTTCAAAATTCTTCTCTTAAACTCTCAATCCTTCGTTGTGTCGAGTTATATCAGACCTGACCAGGGTCAACAACTTTATCCGGCTAAAATGTCTATCAGTTCTTTTGCTGCCTTTTTTATTCGTACTGTGTAATCCTCATAAAAGATATCATTAAGATCCCTTTCCCGATAGTCTTTGAGGATAGAAGCCAGCTCATCCGGATTGTGCGGATCAAAATAGACGCCATCCTCTCCCAGTTGTTCTATATTTACCTGCAGGCCGGAGGCAACAACAGGCACCTGTAATGACTTTGCATCTTCAATTACCGTACTCCAGCCCTCGAACAGGCTGGGCTGAAGAACTGCCTGTGAATATCTCATTAACTGAAGCTGGTCACTTCTTGAAATCACCCCAAGCATTGTAACCTGATCGTGCAGATTGTTTTCTTCTATTATTCCGTGAAGCTCTGCTAAATACGGGGAATCTCCGGCAGCAGGAAACTTTCCTGTAAAAGCGATATGCTTCCGGATACCCATTTCTTTCAACTTTGCAAGCGAAAGCAAGATCACTCTGTGATTTTTATGTTTATGAAACTGATTTGACACTATAAAATAGTGTTCAGGCAGTTTGTACTTCGTTCTTAAATCCTCAATTTTTATATCTTCCATAACATCAATAACTGAAACGAAATGGAATATCCTCGTTTTCAGATCACCTCTTAATTTATAAAATCTGGCAAAATCATTAAGAACAGCCTGGCTTGATACTACCAGATTATCGCAATTTCGCAGGATAAGCCTGGTTCTGATACTTCTTCCCCATCTCTGGGCTGGTAAAAAGAACTCCGGGTAGTGTTTCTCCTGAAGGTCTGCCCACCATGACACAAGATTTACGCCAGTTCTCGTTCTTACAGGGAAATCATGCATTGGGAATATAGTATCAAGTGAATAATCATGCAGTATTTTATATATAAAGAGATTCCTCCTGAGTAGAACTGACATAATGTTACCTTTTGCAATAGCAGGGAAAGACCATTCAATATTCCTGAGGTAAGGATAGTCGAATTCACTTAGAAATTTTTTCAGGTCAGACCTGTAAAACAGGTACACTTCAGGTTTCTCATCATCGTCCAGATAATTCAGGGTTTTTACGAGATTTATAATATAAATAACCCCGCCCATCCATTGTGGACTGAAATTGAAAAGAATTCCCAGTTTAGTTCGTCTTTTTTCCATTGCAGCATATATTATTATAGATCCTACTTCCAGTTATCAACAAGGTTCTTAATTCCTTCGTCTATTCCCCAGACAGGTTCCCAACCAGCTACTCTTTTTAGCTTCGCAACATCAGCCAGAAGGTGCTCTCTTTCCACTTTCCTTACTCTGCCGGGATCAATTTCAATCTTTATTTTTTCATGCAATTGCCGCCCGAATGCTTCGACAATTTCAACAACGGAATATTCTATGCCCCGGCCGAGATTAAAAATATCGTAGCCTGTATTCTCCAGTTTCAATAATTTCTTTACAGCGGAAGCCATATCATAGGTATGGATAAAATCTCTTTTAGGTGTGATATTCCCCAATTTGATGGACCTCAGTCCTTCCCTCAGTTGTTTCTCTATTTCCGGGATCAGGTGTGGATTGGTCTCATTGGGGCCGAAAGCATTGAAGAAACGACAGACAATTGTATCAATGCCGGTTTCAAGGTAAAACTCTTTACAAAGATGTTCACCTGTGAGTTTACTTATTCCATAAATATCAAGCGGCAGCAACTCATGGCTTTCATTTACCGCCTCATCGGAAATAGGATAAACTGCTGCTGTCGAAGCAAAAAAGAACTTTTTAAGGGAAGGAAGGTTTTTGCAGGCATGCAGTATATTCATTGTACCTCTGATATTTGTATCGGCAGCTTCAAAAGGATGCTGGTTACAGTATGGAATAAAGTGGATTGCAGCCAGGTGCACTATAATCTCAGGTGCCAGTTGAGCAATTATTTCTTCCGTTTTCCCGGCATTCCTTATATCAGCCAGAAAAAAATGACTATCAGGGACATCTATAAATTCCCGATTCCCAAACGACAGGTTGTCAAGTACATAAATATCGTAGCCCTCTTCTTTAAGAGCAGGTACAACTGCTGAACCTATAAATCCGGCTCCACCGGTGATTAATGTCTTCATAATACTATTGATAATGGGTTGTTTTCGGTTTCTAATTTCCGTTCAGTATGAACTCTAAATATTGTTCTCCGATCCGGGAAATGGAAAATATTTTGATATTTTCTCTTGCATTTTTCCCAAAACTAGCTCTCATTTCTTCATTTTCCATCAGAATTTCAAGTTTTTCCTGAAACTGTTCGTAATCAAACAATGGCACCAGAAATCCATTATGATTATCCTTGATCATTTCTGAAGGGCCTGCCACACAATCGAATGCCACTGCTGGTAAGCCTGCCGACATCGCCTCACCAATTGCATTGGGGAATCCTTCAGAACTGGACGTGAAAGCAAAAATTTTGCTCGTGCAATAATAAGATTCAACGTCAGCCTGTTTACCGGCTAGAAGCACCTTGTGTTCAGCCTTATTTTGAGTAATCATTGCATGTAACCGTTCATAATTTTTCTGTTGTAAGTGATCATAACCCACAATAACTAATTTCCAACCTGGCATCTTGATATTTAAGAATAATTCAATCAATTTATCCTGGTTCTTAGATTTAATAAGCCTTCCAACCATAAGAACAATATTATCTTTTACTGTTACCTCTCTATTGGTAATTTCACGTATAGGATTGCCTATTACCCTGATATTTCTATGTTTGAATTGTGTTAGATATATCTCTTTAGCTCTTTCAGTCTGCCCAACAATTCCTTCCGCTCTGGGATATAGCACTCTTCTAAGATATGAATGAAATGAACTGAACTTCTTATCCGGGCTGCATCGGTCGGAAATATAAACGGGGTATTTCAGACCTAATAATGCTATCAATACAAAACTATTCCAATATTCTCCAAAACTCAGGATGCTTTTTGGATTAATCTTTTTAATTGTACTTCTCAGATAGCAAAGTGTTCTTAAGCTATAAAACGTTCTCCACCTGTTATTGAACCTGAAAGAAGGCTTATGAATTATGATATTTTCAGGTACCTGATAGAAGATCTCACTGGTAGTGTCATAGAGAATTAAATGTTGTTCAATATCATTCTTAGTAGCAAAATATCCTGCAAGTTCAGACATTACCCTTTCCATCCCACCTGCCTGAAGCGATGGTATCACCAGACACAATTTCTTTTTTTCCATCAATAAGATCTATGCCCTTATGTATCTATGCTCTGTGCTCTGTGCTCTGTGCTCTGTGCTTTACTCTTTACGCTTCTAATAAGGTCCTCCACCATCCACCCGTAGGGATTAAACTTCCCCTCATGCCATTTCATTTTCTTGTCCCAATATCCCGTACAGGCATCATATCCTGTCATGGCAAAACCATAACTGATTTCCACTATCAGAGGTTTACCCTTCAAGTAGACAAAATCATATGTCATGCATTGCGCCTTTAACTTTTCTGAAACTTCGAATGCCAATCGAACCGTTTCATCATCAAAATGCTTTTTTTCGTAGTGGATATAGCCGCTTCCCGAAGCCCTGAAATCATTATTGCGTACCATTCTTTTAATGGCAAAAGCTTTTTCGTCTACTGCAATTATCCGGATATCATAATCATTTCCCGGGATAAAGTCCTGAAAGTAGATGTAACCAATTTCCTTACCTGTAACCCTGGAATACTCCGTAGTATGAGCAAGCCGGATTATTCCTTTAATTACATCCATACAGGTTTGTCTTCCCAAGTTTGTATAAGCGATACTCGTTCCTTCAGGTTGCCCCAGGCCTCATATTGTTTAAATCCTCTGCCAAATGCTTTATTTATTAGATCGCCTTGCTTCAGTTTTGTTGATTTAACCAGTCGGACATTATCTGATCCAGATCCGGTACGCAATTTAAAGACTTTTGGGTAGGGGGTTTGTTTAGACCACTGCGAGTGCTTTCAGTTTGTTAAAGAAAACATACGCAGGAGCCAGTGGGGCCTGTATCGCCTCGAGCAGATACTTCTGACCTACCTTATCATCAAAATGCCATACAGTATTGAAATCAGGAAATACTTTTTTGCCTGTGGCCTGAACGGAAAACAGAAGTTGCTTTGCAAACTTGCTGGCCTTCGGGCTTTTATGGTTAAAATGCCACATGAGTGCATCACAATCTGACAATTGCTGAATTATATCGTTTCTATAACAATCAACCAGCTTATATCCAATCCCTTGTGATTCACAATATGCAATCCAGCGCTCACTGAAAGAGTCTTTTGCAGGATGAATCCCTATTTTCATCTTTTTTTATTTAAATATTTTACCCATCCCTTCGGGGGAGTTGCTTTTATAGCGTATTGAATTAGGTCTTCAGAGGTTCTATTCTCCCAGTTCAGGTATATATCACAATCAAGCTCTTCTTTATTGTTTAAGTTATTTTTCAATAATGGAATCCTGTCTGCAGGCAAATCCATCAAAATAGCCATAATCCGATCATTAGCTAACGAATTATTAGTGAAAGACACAATGCCCAAAGGAAGAGGCTCAGGTTCCAAAGGGCCATTACCCTGTCCTGCTATGATACCGTCGCATAAACTGAAGATCTGCCGTTGAGATTTGTCAGATAATGTTCCGTCTGCATTCCCGCATTCTGCTATTTTATTAATATCCATTACCATCCTCCAGGTTGTGTCGTTGCCATGCCATCCTGCAGCCATATTATGTTCAGGACCTGGCAATGATAGTCTCCATAAGATTGAAGAGAGTTTTTGCCAGAACCAGAAGCTCTTCCTTCCCTGCCTGCGGTTTGCATTATCCAGCGAGAGTTCTGACCAGTATCTGAGATTAGATCCACCCGGATAGCAGTCGCCACCCACTTTAGTTCCACCAATCCTGTGATGAGGAAGGAAATCCTTATCACCATTAATTCCGACAAGGTTCTTTAAAGCACCCGTTATGCCTGCCTTTTGGTGAGTCTTTATTTTGGGAAGCGAGATCACTATATCCGCGTTGAAGAACTCCCGTGCAATACAGTACTTATGAACACCCGGTGAATGGGCTGATGACATACGGTCGGGGTCATAGTTTGTCACTCTGAAATTTGTCTGCCCTGGTTTTGTAACAGGCTCAATAAAGCTGTTTACCCCCAGATCAAAGATCAGATAGTCTGATAGGGGTCTGATCCCGGATTCCGGATTATTATCAGATATATTATACCTCCTGCGCCTAAAATCTTTAATGTTAACCGGAATATTATAATTGAGGGATAGCCTTTCTATTTCATTTAGAAATAATGAAGAGATCATACTTTCCCATCTGCAGCCCTGAATAGGTGCATCTCCAATCACGACCTCTGAAGGATTCATCTCAAGTATGACCTTTAAAGTTGCCAGAACAAAATTGTCATTTGTGCGGAGGCAGATTTCATCATTGATTTTGGCAGAGTGTTTTACCCAGTTGGGCTTAAGTAATACTTTTTTGTCATTGACCTGGGTTTTAGTGAGATTTGTCCCAAAACTTTCCCTTATAACATCCTCAAGTTGAATAATGTTGTCATAAAATGAAGATAAACTTTCGATGGTTCTATCCCCCGATCCATTAAATATTGTAACAATATTAAGAAAGCTATGCATATATTAATCCATGTTTATTAATGTGCCTAACTGAGGCGTTGTGACGAATTCCACATCAGGCCAGTTTTTGATTATTTCCTGAATTAGCTTTGATAGCTGAAACAGTCCGTTATCACGATTTACTGTACTCAAAGCACCGATATAATTCACCCTGTGTGAACTTATTATCGCAGGTTTATGCCATCTGAATGCAATATTAATATCGTTAAGACAACTATCAACCCAGTCTTTTCCTGACTGACTTGGTTCAAAAAAACAATTGCGGGTTATATATCTTATACCATTCTTTTCTTTCTGCCCAAGATAATGAAGCACTTTTCTCTTTTTACCGAAGCCGAGAGGTTCATGTTGGATCTTTGCTACGTTCATGAATTTTATACCACTTTTGGCCAGTGTTTCATTAAGTGAATTATTAAATGGTCCATTAGGAGGAACAAAATATTCGGCTCTGTAACCTAGTAACTTTTCAAAAAGCTGGAGACCCTCAGCAATCACATTTTTTTGATATTTAAGTTCATCAGGGTCCATTAATAAAAATGCCGCCTGGTAATCAACGTCAGGGTAACTGTCTGGTACAAAACCCCACATTCCTTCTTTAAAAGCCAGGAGTGTCTTGTTATCTCCCGCTTGAAGTGCCTTCATCCAGGCAGAAACATTAAGATGTTCACGTCCATGCATCTGCGGTACAAACAGTTTTTTTTCAATTCCTTCTTTCCAAAGTTCGAATGACCCCTCACATCCCTGGTAACGTTCCAGGGTTTCAGTAAAAGGTTCGTAGACATACTCACGGAAATTGGATTCCATGATCTTTTGAAAATCCGGGTTGGCTACAATACAGACAGGAGTAAAAACTGTAAAGTTTCCGTTTATGTCTTTATAGCTCGAAAGGACCTCAAACAGGCTCTCAAGGTCATGACTTGTAGCCAAAGTATCATTCAGATTGTACCTCCCGGCATCAATTGATCTTAAATCAAGCCCTGATTTTTCAAGTCTCTCAAAGGAATCAACGGATGGCATACGTATACTGCCCCAGTCATCAGACTCAAAAATCAGTACTTTTCTCATTATCCTCTTGCCGGGAGCATTGGACAGGTTTCTCCACATTGATCCTAATATGCTCATATATTGAAATTTATTAATATATAATTTCTATCTGAAAAATTCCAGCCAGGCTGTTTGAGTTGATTGATGCATAAATATTCCTGGTAAATTGATATAATATAATGATAAGGGGGTAAGATATAAGGTACTTCGCAGGCCGTAAGCAATCATTAATAATGAAAATGGTAAAGACAATAAAACCAGCCTTGATATTAGAAGTGATCCGGAATTTTCGGTGTAAACTTTATACAAATAAAAAAATGCAAACATTAAGAATACAAATTGAAATCTATACCCAAAATGTGGGACATTTATGGTGAAGTTGACAAATGACAGGATGATCAATGAAAAGAAAAATAAATTATTTAATTTACCGGAATAATTTAAATTCTTCTTCTTTATACGGGTGATAAGTAGTGTCAAATAACTGAAAGCAAGCATTAGGATGATCCTGAATCTGACATACCATGCAGTATCTGAACCGTAATTCAGCTCAGAAACAAGGTTATTATACAATTCTGTTTTTGCTTCAATGGCCCCGCCAAAAAATCCCGAAAACTGAATAATATAGCTTTGTAATAAATGCGGTAAAATAAATGACAGAATCAAAACCAGATAAATTACTTTTGGGTAGTTTTTCAATTTAATAAAAAGAAAAAGAAGCAGAACAACAGACAAAAAAGAGAAATGAATGAGAGTTGATAAGGCAGCAACAATCAGATAGCGCTTATCTGCGAAAATTATAAAACTAATTGAACCATAAAAAAACACATAGGCAGCCAGACAATATCTGACACCAGACAGCTGATCAATGCCAATAATCATAGAGAAGGAGATTATAAGTATATATATGTAGATATTTATACCTGCCCCCCCCGGTTTAAAGAGGGATAAAACTTTTATATATACATATCCGTTAATTAGTCCGAAAGCTAACATTAACCATTTACCTTTTTCAGTGAACCTTGAGACCAGAAAAGCAACCATATCCATATAAAGATCAGCCGATTCACTCTCTGTATTTGAATATAATCTTGAAAAGCGATCAGTGAATTCATGAAAGTTTAGACGGGAATAATCAGGGAGCATGTGCAGAACCGAGTAAAGGTCCAGACCTCTTGACGCTGGTATCATTGAATATCCTAAAATTGCTGTAAATAAAATAATAACAACTTTTGATTCACTTTTATCGTAATGATAAAGCGCATAAAGAAAGGCTCCGAATGGCCAGAAAATAAAAAAAAGAATTATAAAAAAATACCGGACACCAGTTTCATTGTAAATACTGGAATTATATGCACTTTTTACTGCTGGCATTTATTTTACTTTTGATGATAAGGTGATATATCAAGATTTAAAACCCGGACTTTAATTATAAAAATTGCACCTTTCAGCATCCAGTCAAAATATTTTACCTGCTTTTTTATTAAACCAAAGTTCATACCGGATAAAAGAAATGACTTCAGGTCAAAAATATACTGGACCCCATAATAAAGCTTTTGAGATTTACTTAATAACTTGTCTCTTTTAACATCAATCCCGTCTGGTTTTTTCCTTAAACTCTCATCCAGCATCATCGCCCTGTTTTCTGTTTCAGTGCGGTAAATAGTGGTGACTTTTTCTGATTTTGCAATCCTTTCAATGTTTGCAAGTCTTATCCACATGTCGGTATCTTCACCATGAGTAATATTCTGATCAAAATACCCAACCTCCTTAAAGAGGTCTCTTCTGACCGAAACGCAACCGGTGATCATTATCGGGATACTCCATTTCGCCATATAAAAAGCTGAAGTATAATAATAGTCCTCAACACAATGCCTGCTATCAGAACCTTTAAGGTTTTTACCTGTCATATTATAATTTGTGCAGAACACCTCCGCACCGGGAAATTCAATGATCAACCTGCAGAACTCTTCAAGACAATAAGGAAGCCAGAGGTCATCCGCATCCAGAAAAACAATAAATTGATGTTGTGATACTTCAATTCCAAGGTTACGGGCACTCGAAACCCCGCCGTTAGGTTTATCTGAGATTCTGATCCTGGGATCATTGAATGACTGTACCACTTTCAGGCTGTTATCCGTTGAACCGTCATTTATTATGATAAGTTCAAAATTGGGATATGTCTGATCAAGAACGGATTCAATGGTTGACGAGATGCTTTTTTCCTTATTATACAGAGGGATTATTACAGAAAACTCAATTGGATCAAACGGTGTTGACTTTGAAATCATCAGATCAGGATAATAGCTTCTTAATGAATCGAACAGCTTCCGGAAAACCCGCTTTAGAAAATATGAATGATAATTTATTTAACAAGGGAATATTTTCAGATCTCAAACATTCGATCAGGCTGTACTCCATTCTACTCAGGTAAAGTTTTGAGTAAATGAGTCGTATTGGTTTTTGATCTGAAAGCGCCAGGCTCAGATACCAGAATACACTGTTTTCCATTATTCGTGCACGCAATCGTTTCTTCAGTACACTGTCAGTAATCTTTTCAGTAATAAGATCTAATTGACTTTCAAGGATATAAATGTATTCCCGTGCTTTGCGTTGACTAACTTCTGACCGAAGAGTACTGCTGTCTCTTTGATAATAATAGTACAAAGGCTCTTGTGTTCTTACATATCTTAATTTTTCCAGACAAAAGTTCAATGTCATCCAGGTATCTTCATATATTCTTCCATTAGGAAATCTTGTATTTGCATAAAGTGATTTTTTAAATAACTTTGACCAAACACCATGGAAAATATCTGCGCTAATGAATCTTTCTAATAAAAAGTTACCCTCACCGAATTCAATTCCTTCTCCAAATTCACTAACAACTTCATGATCTTGAAATACAGATATATACCCGCATTCTGAAATATCAGCATTATATTGAACAGCCAATTTATATAATGTTTCAATCATAATGGGATCAATGTAATCATCTGCATCTATAAAGCTTAGATACACTCCTCTGGCTATATCAATGCCCGCATTTCTTGCCGTGCTTTGGCCGCCATTCCGTTTATGAATTACCCTAATTCTTGCATCATTTAAAGAATATTCATCACATATTCTGCCACAATTATCTGTTGAACCATCATTAATCAGTATTAATTCAAAATCAGTATAAGATTGGGCAAGAATGCTGTTAATACACTTGCGGATAAAAGGTTCCACATTATAAACTGGTATTATAATACTGATAGTGGGCATCTTATTAATTACTTCTTTATTCAAATTCTGTCAGCTATTTACTTAGAAAAAATGCTCCCCACCATAAACCGGAATGTATCGCGTGTTTTTGGCCTTAGTAAAGTCAGGGTAGTGTAGATAATAATGAATATTAGTCCAGTCAGAATGTGCTTTAATATGTCCTCGTTTGAATAGAAGATTAAAAAAAAATAGGCAGATATTCCTGCAGCTGATGCTGAAAGCAGCGGCCCGCGGATGGATTCAAATATCAGTCGCAGTTTTAATGGCGTTCCCCTGAAACCAAAGTAGAAAAAAGGTATCAATATTATAAAGCTAGCAATTCCATAACCAATGGCGACTCCCGTGATACCGAATGGTACTCCGGCCACGAACGAAACACAAATAATTAAAGAGGTTATAATATTCAGATGGAGGTATCTTTTGGAAAATCCATGGCTCAGCAGCACCAGGCCAGGAATACCTAAATTAGCAATAAAAAACCCGGCAAAAGAAAATATTTTAAATACTGGTACGGCCCCCATCCAATTTTCGCCGAGTAAGATCCTGATCAGGAACTCGCTTTCCAGGAAGCAATAAACCATAATTGGCATTGTAAGAGAAATACTTATATCCAGTAATTTGCTGAAATATCTGAGGTATCTTACCGGATCGTTCTTTAATGAACTCATAACCGGCAGGGAAATGTTGGTCAGGGAACCTCTGATCATTGTTAAAGGTTGCATTAACAGAGAGTAGGCTCTTGAATACAGTCCTAAAGGTGCGGCACCAATATACCTGCCTATCAGTAACGAGTCAAAATTGCGTGAAAGATAAACCACGAATGCACTCCCAGTAATGTGACCTCCAAACATCAACATATTTCTTATTCCGGTTCCTTTTTGCATTCTGCCAGGCATCCATGGACAAAAGTAAAACATTAATATCAGAAGCATAACAGTTCTGGCCATTGCGGCTCCAACCAGTGCCCAATAGCGGAAACCCAATAAAGCCATGGTTATTGCAACTATTATACTGGCAAGCTGCGCAATTACTTCAATAACGGCAAGCGCCGAAAACTTCAGATGCCTTCTTAGTAATGCGCTGTGCTGAATGAAAAAGCCCTCTATAATAAAGGTAATTGATAACACAGCCGTTACAGCAGCAAGCTCAGGCTTTTTATAAAATGCAGCTACTATGGGTGATGAAAGTAACACAACAATCCCTAAAGCCAGACTTATAATAGCATTAATCCAGAATAAAGTGCTTATCTGTCCGCTGTCAATTTTCTCATTTTGAATAGTCGCCATCGATAATCCCGCATCTTTAAACATTATAAGGAAATTGATAAAAACAGCTACCATCCCGATGATCCCGAAATCGGAAGGTGTAAGCAACCTTGCAAGTATTATTGTATTGAACATGGCTAGTCCTCCGATTATTACCTGGGAAAATACAAGTACCAGGCTACCTTTGACTACGGTATTCCCAAATTCCTGATGCTGAAAATCATTATTGAAAATACCGGCAGGATTTAACCTTAGGTTATTTAGTAAACTCAATGGATCTTTTATTTAAAATTATTCAGGCATTCAACTACACTTTCAGCCTCACCTGAAGACATCACCTGGCTGATGGGTAAACTAAGTACTTCTCTGTGTATATTTTCCGTAATCGGAAGATTAAGGGTACTCCATTCACTGTAGGCCTTTTGCCTGTGGGGCGGGACCGGGTAATGAATAAGTGTCTGGATGTTATGATCGCTAAGGTAAAGTTGCAGACGGTCCCGTTCCGGATGGCGTGTGACGAATAAATGCCAGACGTGGGAAGCGGGGAGTTGTGAGTTGTGAGTTGTGAGTTGTGAGTTAGAAGTGAGCAAAGAGTGTTGGTCGGAGAGCGTATAGGGTAAAATAATCTTGGGATTTGTAATATTTTCGAGGTAGTATTGGGCGATTTCCCGACGGCGCTGGTTGTCTTCATCAAGGCGGAGTAACTTTACCCGGAGAACAGCAGCCTGGATCTCATCAAGGCGGGAGTTTAAACCCTGGTAATCATTCACATACTTTTTTGTTGAGCCATAGTTTGCCAATGATCGTATTACAGAAGCCAGTTCATCATCATTTGTAGTTACGGCACCGCCATCCCCAAGAGCTCCCAGATTCTTTCCCGGATAAAAACTATGTCCTGCAGCATCGCCCAGAGAACCTGTGTGGCGCAGAGCGCAGGGCGCAGGGCGCAGAGGAGTTTCCTTACCCTGTGCTCTGTGCTCTGAGCTCTGAGCTACCATTGCCCCGGCAGCTTGTGCATTATCTTCAATTATCTTTAGATTGTATTTCTTAGCAATATCCTCGAGTTGGATGGACCAACAAGCCTGACCATAAAGATGAACAACCATGATCGCTCTGGTGCGGTCGGTAATATTCTGCCCGATAAGCGAGATGTCAAGGTTACAGGTATTTATATCAGGTTCAACCAGGACAGGTTTAAGATGGTTGTCGGTTATTGCCAGGATAGAAGCAATGTAAGTATTTGCCGGAACGATCACTTCATCACCCTCCTTCATGACACCCAATTCAATCCAGGCTTTAAGTATAAGCCGTAAAGCATCAAGTCCGTTTGCAACACCAATACAATGCTTTGATCCTGTATACTCTGCATATTCCTTTTCAAAGGCTCTTACCTCTTCACCAAACAAAAACCATCCTCTTTTGACTACACGATCAATCGTCTTGGAAAGCTCAGGCTCAAAGCTTACCGTAATCTTTTGTATATCAAGAAATTTGATCATATTTATTTACATAACTTTCAGGATTTCCATCGCAAAGACTGAAGCTGGAAAACCAAACTACTTTGGACTCCTGACTTTAATCCTGAAAACATGGATAAGATATATTAAAGATTTTTAGATTAATGTTTTTTCGGTTGCGCCTTGTCAGAGGTGTACCCATATTTTTCCCCATAACTATAATACTTGTTATCTGATTGAATGTCATTTAATACCAGGCTAACATCTTTCATACCCCTGGCATTGATCTCGTTTATGGTTGTTACAAGCATATCCCTCAATGTTTTCTTCGATCTGATTACCAGGAGGGTGGCATCTGCAAAAGATGCCAGATGAAAGGAGTCAGAAATAATCCCAATCGGGGTTGAGTCAATTATTATATATTCGTATCTTTCTTTTAGAAGCTTCAGAAGTTCATCGGTCCTTTCCAGGGCAGTAAGTTCTGAGGGATTTGGTGGAACAGGTCCTGCAGGAATTACCGACAGATTTTCAAAAGAGGTTTCCTGAATTATATCCTCCAGCCTATCTTTGCCTATAAGCCATGTGGAAACTCCCTTTTCATTGTTAAGATTAAAATCCTTAAATATCTTCGGTTTCCTCAGATCAAAACCTATCAGGATTGTTTTCTTTCCCAGAAGGCTGTAAACGGATGCAAGATTTATGGCTGTAAAGGTTTTTCCTTCTTCAGGCATTGATGAGGTTATCAGTATTACAGGCGCAGTGGCGTCTTTTGTAAAGAACTGCATCCTCGACCTCAGAAGACGGTAAGCTTCAGCAATCGATGAATTGGGATATTCAAACACTACAGTATTTGTTTTCCCTGTACTGTGCGGAATATTACCGACAATTGGCAGATCTGTTGTCTTCTCAATATCTTCATCCTTAAGTTTTTTGCTGAACAGGAAATTTAATATTATTATTAAAGAGGGTATTCCAACACCGGCAAACAAAGCAGCAAAATAGACCTTTAACGGATTCGGCGAAACAAGAATTCCAAAACTTTCATCTGCGGGCTCAATTATCTCACAGTCAGGCACATTTGAAGCCTTTTGCATCAGTTGTTCAGCTCTTGTTTCAAGGAGAAACGTGTACATCTGATCATTAAGCTTGAATTTCCTCTCTATTCCCAAAAGTTTTCTTTCGGTGACCGGCAAGGCAGATGCCTGTGCATTTATTTTATTTGTCTGCTCCTGATTCTCAGTCTTTGCCAGACTATTTGCCCTTCGGAGGCCATTGAGTGTTTCCAGAAGAGCATCTTTAGTACTCTGGACCCTCTGGACCAGTAGGCCTTGCAGGGGATTCTTTTCCCCTGCTCCCCTGCTTAACAATTGCCCCTGGAGATCGGCAAGATCTGTTACAAGTTTTGTGAGTCCCGGATCAGTAATACCCATTGATATCGGAACTATAGGTACCTCTTTGGAAAGGTCCTTAGCGAGGTAGTCTGCGAGATAGTCGTAATAGTTTGCCTCAAGATTGAGCCGGGCCCTTTCGTTTTCAAGAAGTGTCACCTGGGTAATGATGGCCTGTCCCTGTGCAGAAACGTCCATCACCTTGTTTGTTGAACGGAACTTTTGCAGCTTATTTTCTGTCAAAGAAAGGGAGTCAGATACCCCCACAAGCTGATCATCTATGAATTGTATCCTCCTAACAGCCTCTGTATTCTTTCTGTCGAGAGAAATGGACTGAAAAACTTCTGCAAGTTTATTAAGGAAGTCCACATCCCTGGCCCTGTCTGTGCCTTCTATACTTAATCTTAATACAGATCCTTTTGGAGACACTGATTCAACATAGATCTTGTTATTATAGTAGTTTATTAATGCAGTCCGGCTGTAAATTACAAAAAATAGCTTCTGATCCTTATTTAAATTAAACCATTCAACATTCCTGCACTCTATACGGAAACTACCCTCCGGAATTTCAATAGTCTCACCAAA
>CAVUAX010000004.1:0-194379 GCA_963739685.1 uncultured Bacteroidales bacterium | reverse complement strand
TATGCATAGTAAATAATTATGTAAAGTTACCACACATAAGCGTCATCTATACAAATAGTTATTATATTAAGAGCATGTAAAAACTTTCCATAATATTTAAGCCTATTTTTATACAAGTGGTGCTTTTACCACTAATTAAAATAGGTATTATTATGGAACACAAAACTTTTAAAGAAGTCACTTCTCAAGCTTTAATTTTCTTGAGGGATAGACTATCCCGTGCTGATGGGACTCTACATTATTATCATTGTAAATGGCTCCCAATCAAGCGATATATGCAATCAAAAAGCATTAATTTTATTGACGCTGAAGTTTGTAAAGAATGTCTTTTACAAATATTTGGGAACCGAGATTATTGCACCTTATCTAAATATGAAAAGGACACTGTAAAAGCCTTTAATGTTCTCATCGAGTTCATCGAGACTGGTAGCATTCAACCTACGAAAGAAGCTACTGATTTTAAAGGACCAATAGGAGAATTGATGATTAACTATCTCGCATTTAAATCATCACAAAGATTGGCGAAACATACTATTGATGAGTATGAGCAACACCTTTTTAGGTTCCTGCGATTTCTAAATGGGGGAAACGTAGTGTCAATAAATACAGTTAACCAATTACATATACTCAATTACATTAAAAGCATCAATCCGCAAAAGATATCTCTTGCGCATATATCTATTCGAACACTGAGAGACTTCTTTAAGTATTTATATGCTCAAGGAGTTCTTGAAAGGGATTTTTCATCTATGATGCCTAAGGATGGTTACAAGGCTCAGGCACAAATGCCCTCCACCTATACAGTGGAGGAAATTGAGAGGTTAATTGATGTAGTTGACAGAAATAATGCGGTAGGTAAACGTGACTATGCTATCATTTTATTAGCTGCCAGACTTGGATTACGAGCCTCTGATATTGCTAATCTCAGGTTCGACAATATTTTTTGGGAACAAAATACTATTAATTTTTATCAGTATAAGACTGGAAATAAACTCGAACTACCCTTGTTATCCGAAGTAGGAAACGCGATTGTAGACTATTTAAAATTCAGTAGGCCACAGTCTGATGAACCTTTTGTTTTTCTATGTGCCCGATCACCGTTTAATCCAATTCATACATCTGTCGTTACTAAGATTGTTCAAAATTCTTTTGCCAAAACGGGCATCAATACTAAATACAGAAGACACGGGCCTCATGCTCTCCGCCACAGCCTTGCAGATCGTCTCTTAGAAAATCAAACCATATTACCAGTGATTTCTGAAGTGCTTGGACATGAGAATACAGAATCAACCAGATTTTATCTCAGGATAGACTTAACATCCCTCAGGCAATGTGTATTGGAAGTTCCTGCTGTAACACCCGGATTTTACTCGCAGAAAGGAGGATTCTTCTATGAATAAATACCGGTTTTGGGGCATATACGCTCCATATATAAGACAACTTATTGATCTTAAAAGGAGTTTGGGATTTAAATATATCACTGAAGAAACCATATACTCTATTTTTGATCGGTATACAATTGAAATTGGTGAAACGGAATTAGGCATCTCCAAAGAACTTGCTGAAAATTGGTGTAAACGCAAAAATAATGAGTCGGACTCATATCGGTTCCACAGAGGTGTCTGCATAAGTCAATTATCTTCTTTTCTGTGTAAGATCGGAATACGGTCATATATTCCCCGATTGCCAAAGTGCCTTTACACATTTACTCCTTATATTTTCTCAAAAGTGGAAATTGCAGCCATATTTAATGCGTCTGATAAACTTAGGGCGCAGAGAAAAATGATGAATTCCATGCTATTTGTAATGCCTGCCATGCTTCGACTTTTATATGCTACGGGACTACGTATTGGTGAAGCTGTGTTATTACAGAATAAAGATGTTAATCTTAAGGATAACTTCCTTGTAATAAGGGACTCGAAAAATGGAAAGCAACGAATGATCCCTATCTCAGAATCATTATCATCAGTCTGTAAAGAATACGCTCGTTATCGAGATTTGCTTCCTTTGTCAAGATCAGAAAATGACCGTTTTTTCGTATCGCTAAATGGATCAGCATGTACCGAAGATGCTGTTTACAGAAGATTCCAAGACATACTTAAAATGGCGGGTATACCCTTTGTCGGTAATCATCATGGCCCTAGGTTGCATGATCTTCGCCATACCTTTGCCGTAACCTCCCTAGCCCATATGGCTGAGTCTGGTGTTGATCTGTATAGCACGCTTCCAATTCTGTCCACATATCTTGGTCACCAGTCATTAAGTTCTACCAACTCTTACGTGAGACTGACCGCAGAGATGTATCCTGGATTGCTTAAAGATATAGATATGATTTGTCTTAACGTATTTCCTGATATCAAGTGTCATGAAGCCAACTGATTTTTCCAGATATCTGACAGACTATCTTACAAGATATTTGTCTCACGAAAGAGGATCCAGCCCCAATACAATCACCGCTTATCGGGATACATTTGTTCTCTTTATTAATTTTATGGAGCGTATTCGGAAGATAAAGACTGAGAAACTTTATCTGAAATCAATAACCAAGGAATCTGTTGTGGCGTTCCTTGATTGGCTTCAATCAGAACGAAAATGCAGTGATACAACCAGAAACTTACGTTTGGCGACATTACACTCTTTCTTCCGGTACGTTCAATATCAAAATCCGGATAACCTGTATGAATATCAGAATATAATGTCTATCAAGTTGAAAAAGACCAGGCAAATCGCAATGAATTATCTTACAACAGAAGGGATTAAATTACTTCTAGAGCAGCCCGATCTTTCATCAGGAAAAGGAAGACGCGACTTAGCTCTTTTGTCACTTTTGTATGACACGGGATCAAGAGTTCAAGAATTAATAGACTTAACCCCTTCAGCAATAAGACTTGATAAACCTTATACCATTAAGGTTATAGGTAAAGGAAATAAAACACGTATAGTGCCTCTATTGGAACAGCAAGTAAAAATCTTAAAAAACTATTTAAACGAACACTGCCTTCTAACTCCTCAATTGAGATTGCATCCATTGTTCTTCAACAGTCGTAAAGAAAAACTTACGCGCCCCGGTGTTACTCATATACTGTTGAAATATGCGAAAAAAGCGAGAGTGAAAAATCCAAAATTAATTCCCGAGAAGCTAAGTTGCCATTCTTTGAGACATTCCAAAGCAATGCATCTATTGCAAGCAGGGGTGAATTTGGTTTATATTCGTGATATTCTTGGTCATGTATCTGTTCAGACAACTGAAATCTATGCAAGAGCAGATTCCTTACAAAAACGAAAAGCTATTGAACAAGCTTATGTAGAGGTGTCGCCAAAGGAATTACCGGTCTGGGAAAGTAACAAAAACTTGCTTGGATGGTTAAAAAGCTTCTAATTGGATAAAATATTATGTAAAGCAATATGCGTTATTACATGTATCAAAGCTCTGATTATTAATAAATAACAAAATGTTGCTTTACATAATTATTTACTATGCATAACCGATTGCTACCGGACGAATACTATTCTCGACAAGATTGTTGTCTATCTCTACCTGTCCGTGCTGGACATATCTGGTTAACCGGGGCCATAATCCAAGAGTGTAAGCAATAGCCTGACCAATGGCGCTCTTTGGTAATATATCGGGTAATTGTTCTTTCATCCACTTTTCCAGTTCTTGAAGTACCGGAAGCGATTGTTCTATGCGCAGCTCTTTTCTCTGGTCAAAGGACAGTCTTTTTTCTCTTGCCTCACGCTCGGTCATGTACAGCTTTGCCATACGTTCGAGTACATACTCTGCTCTTTTCAGATCGTTATCTTTTGCCTTCTCGAACTTCCTGCGTGCATGCGCCATACAGCCAAATAAGGTTATGCCATCTTTCTTTTCATATATATCATATGCAACATATCCATCTGTCTGAAGCATTCCGCGGAATGATTCAAGGAACTCTTCAGGACCATCTCTTCCCCTGCCTTTACGGTAATCAAAACATACCAGCTTATCCACAGGAGCTTTATAAACCCAATGATACCCCTTATGTGTCGAGCCGGGCTTGTCTTTTGTCTGTACCGGAATGGGTGTTTCATCGGCCATAAGGTAACTGCTCCCTTGTACCCGTGTTACCAACCTTTCGTATAAAGGTTCCAGTAACCTGCATGATGCTGTGAACCATCCGCTGATAGTAGATTCTGCGATGACAATATCCTGTCTCTTAAACTGCTGTGCCTGACGATAAAAAGGAAGATGATCGACAAACTTGCTGATAAGAAGATGTGCCAAAAGACCAGCTCCTGCATTACCTCTTGGTATTGGAAACGATGGAAGTTCTCCGATAACGATTTTTTCCTCTTTGGGAAGTACATATTTTGGACGCACATACTTCTCTACATAAAACTTACCAGGGGTGTATTCAAGAACTTCCGTTACAACTTCTCCGATCTTCCTTGCTCCGGTAATGTCTTCCTCCGGCTCGATGATATGCTCCTCCCGATGAAGATGTGACGGTAAGGCAAGTCGTATGGCTGACCCTTTTTTATTATCTGTTTATTACGTGTATAAGTGATCTGCTCTGTTTCTTTCTCAGGATGTTTTATGGCTCCTGCACCCAGACCAAGGCTTAACTGCGAGGGATCACCTCCGATATGCCTCTCACTTTTGCTGCCAAAGATCATCCGCTTAAGCTGGGCAAGCTCCTGTTTAAGGTATAAAATCTCAGCCTCATGTTCCTTCTCCCGGGTAAAATTTCCTGGTACATAGTGTACTTCTCATGTGTGAGAAGAACCCCTTTTTCTGTAAATATTTCCTGCCCGTTCTGCATAGTGCAAAAATGGCAAAATCAGATGTTTAACCCTAATATTTTCATGGATTTTTATTAAGATGCCGGAAGTAAATTGTTAATAAAATATCGCCTCCTTTGCTTGTATTTCTCAATAGAAATACCCTCGACCATAAGCATCAAAGATGACCAGCTGATCTGGCAGTTTTTTCCCGTGGAACTGACCCGTGGGCAGCTCAAAGGTACCTCGTTCAAGTCGCTTGTAGTATAACACAAATCCTCCTGATTCCCAGTGAAGTAATTTTATCTTATCCCGCTGATGATTAACAAAGATAAATACCTCTCCGCTTACCGGGCGGCGGCCGATCTCTGTATGTACCAGTCCGCATAATCCATCGAAGCCCTTACGCATATCAGTGGCAGAACTGTAATAATAGTACCGGAAAGTGGAGCTTAGTGAAAACATCTTTTCAGAATGCTCAAAAACTTAATAGTTGCTTGAGGGTCGAAAGCCTGATTTCTGCCGGCAGTTGTAAAATTACTCCTCCCGGGTAACGGATCTCAATATATGATCCTGAACTTACTTCAACTGGAAGGAAGCTGCTTTCATCAATTCCCTGACGATATCGTTTGAGCCAATAATAAAATGTCGTAAAAGTCAAATCATGTTCCTTACAAAATATTTGTTGGGTTTTACCACTTTCCTGCCACTGCAATAAGTGATAACATATCTTCCGCCGTGTGATCCTGTCCTGCTTTTTCATATATGATTTGGGATCAAAATTTAACCGAGATCAGGAAAGCAATATGCATGAGGCCGAAGGATTACGTAGCTACAACTATCGGAACCCTATTTCAGTTAAGAGTCATATTACCAGTCCTTCTTCTCCTGGGTTTCCTTTTAAGTGGATGGCTCCCTTTTTCAGAATACCCGATATAGGTATCATCTGCTTCTACAAACCCTTTAAAATGATTTGTCTCTGCATCCTTTAACGTACTCAGTATTTTATGACGACATATGAAAGAAATTCAGTAGCTTCTTCCAATACTTTCAGTCGACTTCTTAATACTAAGTGTTCATTCATTCACTCCATTTAATGCTGCAACTTGTTTTTTATGGATCCAATGTAGGTGTTCTTCCATAACTTACCACTAACTTACCTTTAAATACTTTGTATAATATAATGGTTTTTTCCTTTATTAATTCCAAGGGATATTACTTCTAAACTAGTACAATGTGGACATGAAATCGGAGACTTGTCTTCCTTTTCATCCTAGGCTTTAGTCCCATAATCCCCACTTTCGTAATGCTCAATATTTAAATCACTTAAAAGTTGTTTTCTCTCTTCTGCACTGAGGGATTGAATCTTCTTTTTAAGCTCGTTTATGATCATTGTTAATATTTACAATATACAAATATTCGAGCATTAAATCATTAAATCATATTGGAGCTACGGTTAAATATAAAACTAATAAATTGCTAATAACTATCTTCATTCATGGTTTCCTCTTTTTCCTTAGTGTGAAGACTTCAATATGAGAGTTAATCGTTTAAGTGAAGCTTTCCAAGCATTTGTCAGGTACATTATTATCTGACTACTGACCTGTCGATTGCCAATCCGAAGCCAGTTTGGTAGATTCACTCCCGATTATTACATGCTCAAGGAAACGAGCAAACGCTGTAACAAAAGAACTGGCAGACTAAGGCTACCGTTCAACTAAAAGCATGTGTTTCTAGGTTCAAAACTTAATGCATTTGCTTTTAACCGACCGGTCATTTACCTTTTCCTGAAAGCCTTGTTGTTACTCCTTCATCTGAATATGACCTTAATGTAAAAAACAATACTGGAGTAGCTTTTTCAACAGAACATTCTATGGTGACAAAATCTACAATTTAAAAGATTTTTTCAGGAAGATGGCCGAAACTTATAACGTAGTAATAATGACACCAGTTAAAGCTGTTAAGAATCATTAGGAAACCATCGTACAGAGAGATAAAGTTGCAAATGACCTATATTCAACAGCAGTATCGATAATCCGACAACCGATTGAAGCTTTATTTAATTGGCTTATAGAGAAAACACATCTTCAAAGAGCGTTTAAGGTGCGATCTACCCGCGGACTTATTGAACACTTCTTTGGTCGAATCGCAGTTGCTTATATTTTTCTAATTTTTAACTCTTGATTCACATAATGTATTAATAAGCATTGTTAACGATCATGGCCAATTTAAATGTTTATTAAGGAATTTGAATGATCCTTCACAACGGCATAGAATGACCACCATTAAAAAATTCAATTTCCGTTTTATCTCCTAGATTATAACTGGTCATATAAATATCTTACCTTTGCATATTCATAAGCAACCCACTCATCAGGTTCACCAGATCATCGTGACCTCGTTCAACCATAAATGGTCTTGGAAGTATGAGATATGCCATCTCAGCATAACTAAATGTACTTCCCATATTGAAATAAGGCATCTCCCATTCCATACGTATTCATAAAACTTCCTGCGTAGGTATCAACAACCTTTCGGGTCCAGTCACCGAAATCCCCTGAACATATTGAAAGACAATAGTCTTCCAATACTGCGGGTACGCGCATAGCGGTTTCACCTCCGTAGCTGATACCATAAAATGCAATCCTGTTCGTATCCACATATGGTAAGTGTTCCAAGCCATTTAAGAGTTTGCTCGTGTTGGGAAATAATAAATGAGAAAAGTGTTTTTTTTACTGTGTTTGCTTTCCTGTCGAGCCAACGGTAACGATCTTCACCCCGGTAAAGATTATAAGGTGCATAGACGATGAATCCCTTATCAGCAAGTTTAGCTGCCAACATCGTTATAGGCTGTAGTGTTCCCCTCAACCATCGCTTTGGCAATCCGCTGCGTCCATGTTGACAAACAACGACAGGCCTCTTTTCTCCTGGTTTAATATCTTTTGGTATCAAGAATTATCCCCCATGCAAAAAGGTCAGGATAGACATCTAATACTACTTCATATCCTGTCCATCTCTCTTTATCATATATTTTGCGTGTGTGTGGGTTTGGAGATAACATTGTATCATCAAACTTACCTAAGATTTCTTTCCTGAAAATATTTCCGATACTCTTTGCTTTGTTCAATAAACCGATCAGGTGAATAATATGGATGATAAGGTTTGGTGCTCCATGTTCTTCTCAGTAATATTCCGGCATAACTTTATATAGAAAAAATCATTTCTTTCATTGTCAGAAACACGAAGTAGCCATTGGACATGATCTTCCATTTCTTTAACCTGGTGTATCTGCCTTTCATACGGATTAAATGAATTGCGTTTTTCAACCGGAATATCATTAGAAAAAGTAACCGGCAAATCATGGCCCAGAAGCAACGTAAATTTTTCAAGAGCTGCTTCTGATCCAAAGCTAAGCGGTTTATTACCCTGATCGCTAATAAGATACTTTGTCCTGGAATCCTGGTTTTGTCAATTCATCAATGCGGTTAAATTCGGCTTGAACATCTTAAAATGAGGTGTCTGCAATCTGCCCTTGTACCCGGTAAAGGGAAAACCATCTATCCTGTGAAGGTTTGTTGCGGAATTTTTCTACTGTCTCAATCATTTCAGGGATAATACTATATTCAACTACTAATGGACGCGGGGCGATCAGAGATGCTATTTCCGCATCACCAAATTCAGAAAGTAGACCCCATACATTTCGGTAAATTGGCTCATCCCATACTTTCTGTCGTGAATTAAAGTAACCACTTACAAGAACAGCATCAATTCTTTTGTCAACAGCAGCGGAATAAAATGCGATAAGACCTCCTTCACAGTAACCGGCCACACCGGTTTTTAAATCTTTGTATCCTGATTGTTTAAACCAGTCAATTGCCGACATCACCTTCTGTACTTCATATCCGATAATATGGCGGCCCATATGGAATGCCTGCCTGTAAATCCTTTCGCGATATGTCATTTGTTCAGTGTTTACCCGTATTGATAAAAGTATCTGCTTATAAGAACAGGTATCAATACCTGGAACCCATTCTCTGCAAGACGACGCGCAAATTGAGATTCAACCGGAATACCAGGCGAAAGTCCGACAAGTTGTTCAGGTGTCTGGTCTGCATCCGGCAAAGCAATTATATTAGCAACAGGATTTGATTTTGGCTGAAGTAGAAGTCCCTCCCCATAAACTCTGTTTAATACAGGCCATCGCACCTGATAAACACTGTACTTTGATGTCTCAGAAACAAGTTCAGGATCATTATTATCGGAAAGTTTTTGCATAAAAACGGGAGGATGTTTATCTTCCAGCCCACATGGTAATTAATTTATGGTTCGCTTTTGTCCTCAACACCTATATATTTCATTAACCGTCTGCGATTTGGTTCAACCGATAACTCATAAGCTTCACGGGAACTCAAATTACTATTCCATAATTTTGAACGATTGCCAATAGATTCATCAATTTTTAATTCGATGAATTTATGCGCTCCATCCATCATTATTACCGATATATCACCTTCCAGTGTTAGTTGTTTTGTACCTGGCATAACCTCAGGCATAACAGAATAGGGGAACAATTGCTGGGGCTCACAATGGAAATTATTATCGCTACAGGTAGCAGAGCTTGGAACTAAAGCTAATCTGATGGTGATGGCGACCGCCAGTAAGCAAATAAGTACAAATTTATTTTTCATTTTATTCTCCTTTGATTAAAAGACGCCAATTTAATGTATTGATAATATTACAATTGTTGATAAGCTACCCTATGCAATACATTTGATTTAATGTTCCGAGGTAGTTAAAATAAAATTAGTTCCTGTCCCGGAAGTTAAAAATCAATAAATCAATAGTTAGTATTATCGACTTGGGTAGTTTACAATTCAGAACTATCTGCTGGCCTGTGAACCCGAATTTCAGCTTTAAAGTCACCGAGGCTTGAGTGAAGGCGTTTATTGAGATCAACCTCCGCTACTGCAACCGTACCCCACTCTTTAGCCTGTGTAAGCACATCACCGGCATAGCCGAAGACTCCGGAGATTATCCAGTTTGCATTTGCTTCAGTATGTGTGCTGCTGACTAAATAGATGTGGTTTTCGCACGCCCTTGCCTTAGCTAGCAATGGGTTGCAGCCCATCACCGGCCATGCGATCACCTCCGCTCCACGAATGCTGAGTTCACGGGCTACTTCAGGGTAGAAGCCATCATAACACACCATCATGCCGACTTTACCAAAGCGTGTATCGAAAACAGGATAGTCATGACCCGGGGTGACACCATCTTCTATCTCACTTCCTGTTAAGCAGACCTTACGATATTTGCCAACAATCTTACCATCGGGCCCAATAAGTATCGCGACGTTATAAATGAGCTGCCCTTCGCATTCGACTAATCCGGGTACTAGGTATAGGTTATACTTTTTGGCCAAAGCTCCAAAGTACTCGTGGATGGTCCCGGTATTGACTCCGCAACTTTTGCAAAGGTTGAACCGCTCCCATAGGTGAGAACTTCGGGAAGAACAACCAGATCAGCTTTCTGTCTGGCTGCCTCTTCAATAACAGGTCCGAAGGCTTCCCTACGTTCCTGAGGCAATTTAGCTTTACGAGGAACAAAATGTGCAGCAGCGAGACGGACAATACGCGGACGAGGTTCTGGGCACCTCTGTAAGCGTATTCCAGCCCATTCAACCTGGGAATTTGGAGCGCAACGTAATTCCAACTCCACTACCGCTTTCTTAGCTGCTGAAGGAACGAGATACAAGTCCGATATCTCCATCCAGCCATGTGCCTCTGTTGCTCTATAGGCCATTGGATATTCAGGTAATGAAGGAGGAGCAGTAGTCGGTATTTCTCCAGCTTTGTATGATGCAAATGATGGTTTGTCATGCTTCACAGGATTTCCATTGTCGTCACGCCACAATACACGGACATCGCCCGCTCGACGAATAGGGACTGGCGAATTAGAACCAGTATATTTGCGTAATACGGCGAACCGGTAGTGCTTACCTCCTTTTACAGGAAAGGTCTTAGTCCACCTTCCTAAAAGCCCTTCACGCTTGTCTGACTCAATGACGAAGCTGCCCTGATGATCCGGACCACCCTTAGATTTGTATGCAAATGCCGGTTTGATTTCGTCGCGTGGTGCGGTAGTGGTCCAACCATCAGGTGCTGTAGCGTGCTTGTTTTTCAATCATTGCTTCGGAATAAACTCCTGCAAGACGAAGAAAAACCAGCCAATGCAGATGTTTTGATAAAATTTCTTCTTGAAAACATTGTGTTTGATTTAATAAATTATATATTCGTTAACCTTACTCTTTAGCTGGATAAGTTGTTGGTGCGTTGTAAAAAATGTCACCATAATAATCATAAGCATTACTACATTAATTCTTTTCGTTTTCATCTTTTACTAATAATTAATGATCATTAAACCTAATCATTCACAAACCATTTAAGTCGTATATAAAAGATCTTCATTTTTGATTTGTCGTCAAATGTGGTTATTTTAAAATGCTGTATGTACCATAATGATTTTAAGACATTGTTTTATTTATTTAATATATCTATAGGAGGTTTTCTTATATGTTGAAACCTCCATGTTTTCCAAAACGCAAACATTGATAAAAATAATTCATCAATACATGGAGGTTCCTTCATATCTTAAATAACTAATTACTTGCAATTGAAATATTAATCATAAGAAGCAAAATATGATTCCTTTAAAGTGCATCCCCTAAGTAAGCTCAATTAATTATAATAATTCTGAATTAAGTTTATATTCCTATTCATAACCTGGATTCTGAATTAACTTTGGATTTTTATTCATCTCAGTTCTTAAGATGGGTAAAAAATATGCCTTGTCAATCCAGCCATATGTAACGTGGACAGCGGGTGTAATAGTTGGTAATGAGGCCGTTATGTGAGTTCCCGTATCTATTTTATATACAACATCAACTTTATAAGCTGCCACGTATGCCTGAGGTCCGATCACCCATCTTCGAACATCGTAAAATCGCTGGTCTTCAATAGCCATTTCAATACGTCTTTCGTTGCGATAACGATCAAGCAAAGCTGTTCCCGAATCAGTAATATCTGGCATACCTGCTCTTTTTCTGATCATATTTATATAGGTACGGGCTTCAGCATCCTGGCCCAGACCAATACATGCCTCAGCATAATTCAGCAATATTTCGGCATACCTGAAATAACGCCATGGTACGTCTGGTACAAAAAACTGCGCATCTACTGCGGGATCAAAGTATTTACGAATATAATAACCGGTATATCCACCTTCAAAAGGTGAGTTAGGACCTTTCCTTGTATCCAGACCCCATACTTCATACATAGAATTGGTTTGAGCATTCCACTTTTCCCAATGTCCTACCTGGATAACACCTATCGGATCAAGGGGAAATTCACCCGGGTGCACGAGTCCTCCATTTCGCCCCTTCATAAAATATGGTAGCATAAAAACGTGGATCACGATATGAATAAGGAGCAGCAGCATGAACTGGGTTATTCCAATCGAATCTTGTTCCATCCTTTCTTTCATAGTCTCTTACGAGGTTATCAGTTGGTGCATTGCTGCCCCTGCAATGATATCCATTAGGACCGCTCAGATTCATCCAGCTTGTGTTAACGCTAAATGATGTAGGTGTAAAGTACCTGATAAAAATATCTTCTTCAGTACCGTATGATAAAAACAGGTCAACAAAATTCTGAGCAACCGAATCAGTTGGGCTTGGATTTGCTCTGAACAAACTGTAAAGACCCAGATCCATCACTGCTTTTGCTGCATCTTTGGCAGCTTGCCAGCGGGCAGTTCTATTTGCATCGGTGTAACCTATTAACTCCGGATTGGAGTATCCGGGGAAAACTGTTGTATTATGCAGATCACTGGCAGCATAAAGAAGGATTCTCGACTTAAGTGCTAATGCGGCACCTTTTGTTGCCCTGCCAATTCTATCTCCGGTATATTTTAGTGGTAAAATATTGGCAGCTATATCACATTCGTCAGAAATAAATTTTATGCAGTCTGCGTAAGTATCACGTGCTGCAGTAAAATCGTCATCTAATCCATAGGTTTTTGTAATTATTGGTACTCCGCCAAACAAACTTGTCAGGTTAAGGTAATAGTACGCCCTTAAAAAATGAGCTTCCCCAATTATCCTGTCTTTATTAGTCACACCATCTACCAATACACCGTCATCAGGTAACCTTTCGATGTTTTCAAGGAACTTATTACAGGCTCTGACGGCTAGATATTGACTGATCCATGTTGGAAGCTGAGTCCACCCGGGAATTAAATCGGCTGTCAGCCTACAACTATTAAAATCGACTATTGGAATAACGTCCCTTTCATGCATCTCATCTACCAGGTTACTAATGCCTTGATTGTTTTGTAAAGTTATTGTCATTTTCATGTAAATTCCATTGAGAAAAGTTTCAGCCAATGCCGTATCATCCCATACGGGATCATCAGAATATGCATTCAACGGTTGTAATTCAAGGGTATCTTTATTACATGATGTCATAATAAACATGACAAAAAGTAATAATTAAAATATTTCTTAATTTTTTTCATCTTCATTAGGTTTTAAAAGGTTAAAGCTGCACCCACATTGATTACTTTGCTAAGAGGATAATTCGTACTAACAGATTCAGGATCAAAACTCGGCAGTCCCGGACACCAGGTGATCAGGTTCAAACCTCCAACATAGATCCTGAATCCATCGATATGCAATCTGAAATTTATTGATTCAGGAAAATTGTACCCTATCTCAATAGATTCTTAAGCCTCACATAATCAGCGCTTCTTAGCCAGTATGTGTTACTCTGGGATCTCCAGTATTCTGAAGGATAATTAAATGCCCTGGGTTTTTTGACATCTGTATTATCGGGAGCTCCATCGGCCTATTGCATCTTCAAGATAGTAATTACCCGATACTCCTCCTTCCACATAATGATAACGCATTTTTCCCCACGCTCCTTGAAAGAGAACTGTGGCATAGAAATTTTTATAAGTCAGATCAAAATTAAGCCCTGATGTAAATACTGGGATGTCGCTTCTATAGTCCCTTACCCGGTCAAGACCGTTAATTTTACCATCTTCATTAACATCTTTGAAGATAACATCTCCTGGACGGGCACTAACCCAATGCGGATAGCATCCACTGCAGCCTGATCTTTAAAAATGCCAATTGCCTGACAATAACAATGCATAGTTCATCGGGTGACCAGTTGTTTGCTGATATTCAGGAATTCCCGGTGTCTCGTCCCAGAATTTGATTTTGTTTTTAGCATATCCACCGTTTATCGAAATATTGTAGATGAAGTCACCAGTTTTATCTTCATAACCGATAACAAACTCGAATCCCTGGTTAACAACTTTCCCAATATTTTCGGGTGGAAGAGTTAATCCTGTTGAAGATGGAACAGAAGCATTTCTTTGGGTTAAAATATTGCTTCTGAGGTTATGAAAATAATCTCCCTCCAATTTTAGCTTGCCTCCAAACATCTGAGCATCAAAACCAATATCAGTCTGATTTGCTACTTCCCAGGTAACATTCAAATTAGGAATTTTCTGTTCCACTAGAACTTTATTTATAACATTTTTATTCGTAACCCATTCACCCATATTTAAGCCGCCATATAAACCTCCCCAACCACCAAAGCCATACGTTGTAAGGTATTGGAAGTCGGCAATACGATCATTACCGGTTTGTCCCCATGACCCGCGGAGTTTAAAATAGTTGATGAATGGAATTGCGTCTTTCCAGAAATTTTCCTCACTGGCCACCCATCCTACAGAAAAACCTGGGGAAAAAGCCCCATCGTTTATCAGCAGGAAATATATAAGAGCCATCATACCTCCATACAAATTCCAGCAGGTATTTTGACTTATAATCGTAGTTTACACGACCAAAATAGTTCATACGGGCATTATCACTGGCTGATCCTGAATTATCTTTTTCTTTGTCACTACCTGCAAAGAGCTGATCAATTGCACTTGAAACAAAATATTTTCTCGATGCCCAGAATTTTCTGACATACCGGTACTTGTTTCGGTTCCTGCTAGGATTTTGATCCTATGTGTTTCAGCAAACTTGTGTTCATAGTTGACAAGAGCATTAAGGGTTGTTCTACCGCCGGTCTGATTACTCTGGGTCAACTGAGGCTGGGATACACCTCTTTTCGATCCGACAATTGCCGGCAAACCATTTTCGTCGTATGTTAATTTGTTCCAGGTATAGAGATAAAACGGGATTTTCCACAGCTTTTCATTATCGAAGTTTTTATCAATGGAAGCATTTCCTGTGACGGATAATCCCTTTACCCATGGAATATCAACGTTTAATTTTATATTACTTTCCAGTACATAATTTATATCCATATCAAAGCCGCTCATATCGGTTACCATTTCAACAGGATTCAGATCTGATTCCACATCAGGACCGGGATATTTACCAAACCACCAGGCCATATCTGTAGGCTTGCCTCGGGGAACATTTCTGAAAGTCTGGTATTCAGTATAGATCGTGTGATGAGTGTTTTGCTGCCTGCCAGCCACATCTATACTGAGATTAATGCTATTTGAAAGCTTGGCATCGACATTGCTCCGGAAATCAACCTGGGAGTAATAAGCACCGCTTTTATGGTATGTTCCGTCCTCATATCGTGATCCGAGGGAAACGAAATATTTCACATTTTCAGTTCCTCCGCTGAGGCTGACATTGGCTTTATTTGTTAATGATATCGGTTTGAAAACTTCACTGAACCAGTCAGTGTTGGGATGTCCATACGGGTCAGATCCGTCTTTGTATTTCTGAAGGTCATCAGTAGAAAAACGGGGGGTTTGTCCTGCATAAGTATCAACTTCATTCATCATAGTTGCATAGAGATAAGAATCGGCCATATCGGGAAGAATCGTAGGGGAGCTGAATCCCTGGTTAAAGTCAACATTGACCTTTAACTTCCCTGATGCACCCCGTTTGGTAGTAATAAGGATAACACCATTTGCAGCCTGCGCACCATATATGGCAGCAGACGCCATCTTTCAGTACGATGACACTCTCAACATCTGCCGGATTAATACGCGACAGACTACGATCGTGCCACACCGTCAACCACAATAAGAGGATTATTATTATTGAGAGTATTATTACCCCGTATCCTTAGCGTTGCATCATCAGCTCCCGGCAAGCCCTGAACTACTGATTTGCGACACCAGTCCTGGTAACCGCCCGACAAGAGTGTTAGTGAAGTTTGTCGAATTTGCTACCTGAAAGTTTGTTGCGGCCGACGCAAAGCGACAGCACTGTTATTGTTGCCCTTCGTGCTGTACCATAACCAACAACGAAACCTCTTCACAAGATTCAGATATCAGGTTCCATAGTAACATTAAGAGTTGTTCTTTCCATCTAACAGGATCTCCTGCGAGACATAACCAATAAATGATAATGACCAAAATAGCATTTTTATTTGGCACGGCGAATTGAATTTACCGTTTATATCAGTAATTTTTCCAATGCAATCCCTTTAACTGCGAATATTAACACCGGGCAATGGACTCCCCAGTTGCAGCATCAGTGACTATACCTGTTATTCTCAATCTGCACTTGGTTGTGGTTCAGCTGATCAGATATTCAGGAGCCAGAATAATCTTGCGGTCAATAATAGAATACTTCACATCGGTACCTGTAAATAAATCATCTAATATTTTACCGATTAATTGGTCCTTTTCAGTAATACTTACTTTACGCTCCGTGTCGAGAAGTTTCTCGTTGTATAGGAAGAAAAATTCACTCTCCTTCTCAATTTTGTCAAGAACTGTAATAAGTTCTGTATTGCTAAAATTTAAGGAAAGTCTTGTTTTCTGCGAGTAGGCATCAACAGCATGTGCTTGCAGAACTACAAGAAAAAGCAGACTTAAAGCTATTCGCATGATTAGTAAGGTTTTTTTCAGGGAATGATAAAACAACTCCCCGAAAGGTTTGTTTTTTTTCATAGATTTGTAATGTTTTAAGTTAAAAAATATCGAATGATGTTTTTTAAGGAAATCGTTGGCGCGGTTTCCTTTTTTTACCTTATTTCCTTAAGGTCCGTTGAGTTGTTTTCATAGTTTTTGGTATTAAGGTTAGAATTATTGTTTCTTTTTGTAAATTGTAACCTCTGCTTTTTTGAAGGTTCCGTCTGGCAGGAGTTCACGCGGGCTGATCTTATACCGGATAGGAGAGGTCATTGCCAGAAACTTAAGTACATCTTCAAGCGAATCGTCCTGGAATGTTGCACGGAATGAGTATTTTTCAAGTTCGCTGTCGGCGAGAATGACCTTAACATTATACCACCTTTCTATACGCCGGGCTACTTCAGACATGGGATCACCCCTGAATATAAGCTTGCCTTCAGTCCATGCATTGTACTTTGCCGGATCTGCATCCATTTTGCTGATATTGCCGTCCTGAAAAACCAGCCTTTCTGACGGAAGTATTGTTGTCTCTTTATCAACCTTATTATCATGAAACTCCACTTTTCCTTCCTGCAGAACTATTTCGATATAATTTTCTTCCGGGTAAGCGCTCAGGTTAAAGCTGGTCCCCAATACCTTCACTCCTGAATTACCGGTACTGATCTCAAAAGGGTGATCTTCATCGCGTTTCACTTCAAACCATGCCTCGCCCTTAAGTGTAATTTGCCGGTTGCCGGTAAAGGGAAGAGCATAGCTGAGCTGTGAACCGCTGTTGAGCATTCCGGTAGTGCCATCGGGCAGATTGAAGGAGACCCTTGCACCCATAGGGGCAAAGATTGTGGAACTGACCCGCTGGTCGGCTATCGTATTATTATGATTCCCCCCTGAACTGTAAATCCATACACCTGCAACCAGTAATGGTAAAAGCAATATAGCAGCCACCCTCCTGTAAACACGAATAATTCTTTGAGCAGGTTTTTGCTTTTTCAAAGCTTCATCTTTTCTTATTATATGGTGAATATGGCCAAGCAGGTGGTTAAGATCAACTTTGGATGGAGAGGTTTCCCTGAGTATATTATCCCAGTCTTTTTCAAGATAGTGGCGAAGGAACAGGTTATTTTCACCATCATTAAATAGTGATTCCACATCGATTTTTTCGTTTTCCCCGGACTCTCCGTTAATATAGCGTTCGATTTTTTCTTTATCTTCCTGTTTCAGCATTGTCATTTTTAGTTATTGATCTACAAGGTGATTCACCTGTTAATTTATATTATACCCTCAGGCAAGGTAAATCTCATATCAGAAATGCATTTTTTTTACTTTATGCTCATATCTGCAAAAAACTGACAGGCAATGCAGAAATAGAACTATTTATGTGACCTGCAAGTACCTGTCAGCACACTCTCCTAAACTAAACCCTAACCTATGTTATATAATATACCCGCAATGAGGTTGATTCTCATGAGGAAAATGAAATAATTTTCACCTTATTGTGATTTTTTAAGGATGGCACGGATTTCAACCGGGCAAGAGGTACGATTTCAAATCCGCACCAGTGGTGCTATTGTCGAATGGAGTATTTTCTTAAATATCAAATAATTGCTTTATTTTAATAGAGAGGTCAGTTTCAATTCTCCTATTAATTTCCCCAAGTTTTCTTTTTATTAAAGATTTTGGTATTGTAACTATTTTATGTAAACGAATCACAGAATCAGCAGTCAATCCGGTACCAATCCAATCGTCAGTATTTATTTTAATTACGAAGTCGCTATCAATCAAATCATCTGGTATCTTACTTGAAATAAGAGCAATAATAATATGTTCATATTTACCAATTTTAGATGTCAAACAAAGAGCTGGTCTGACTTATGAAGCTGAAAAATCATCAAATGGAAATGGAACCAATACAATCGCGTTTTTAATCATCAAATGATTCTCCGTTCTTTAATGAATAAATATTTTCATCCGGATCATTTAAAAAATCAAATGCAGGATCTTTTGAAATTGACTGCAACCAGAATTTTTCATCATCCGAATTTAAGTAATCATCATCCATTAAGATTAAGACCCGAACTTTACTATCCTTTTTATTCAAAGGATATTCAATTTTAAGATTCCCGTATTCATCTGTTTTGGAATTTATTTCTATAGCCTTCATTGCCTGACATTTATTACAAAGATAATGATTAATCAGAATTATCTGAATCGTTGCAGGAATTTTTTGTCTCACCCGCTCCCCTGGTAACGCCTGTCCCTTGAAAGCGGGAGGACCTGGAGAAGGTGAGCAATTAAAAGAAAAACAACGAAACATACAGAAGTAAAGCCAAATCTTCCTTGCAGAGCCATTTTCGTATGAATTTCAGATTTTCCGAAATATAATTATCTATTGTGCCAGGTGAAAGACCAAGCTCTGATGCAATCTCTTTGGTCGTTTTGCCCTCCTTACGGCTTTTCATGAAAATGATTTTTTGTCTTTCGGGGAGTTTTTCAACAATTTGATCCACCCGGTTCAGAACAGACTGAAAATCGATTTTGTCTTCAGTTTCAGAGGAAGACTGACGATTCTCATAAAGTGTGTCACCGATGAATTTTTGCAGGTAACTTCTTTTACGGAAGAGCTTACAGATATCGTTATAAGCAATGGTGAAAAGATATGATTTGAATGATAATTCCTTATCAATATGTTTGCGGTTCTCCCATATTTTCAAAAAGACCGATTGTACAAGTTCTTCAGCCTCATCTGTCGACCGGAGGTATTTCAAACTAAATGAATATAGTTTTCCCGAATACTTTTCGTAAATCAGATCGAAAGCTTCCACATTCCCTCCATGCAGCCTTTCAACCAATTCATAATCAATGGGAAAGGATTTCAATTAGGCTTTTTTAGTTTTAGTAATGTAAATATACGATTAAATTCTATTAATTTCAATATCTAAATCTCTTATAATTATTATTATAGAGTACGCAATTAATATGTCATTAATCCACACATTTGCCTTATAATTAACACTATGGAGCAAAAGATATATATTGTTGCCAGTCTGTTTCACAGTTAGTCTGAATTCAGATCGATCCCACCAGAGTACATTAAGGAGAGTTATTCGTTTGGTATAAACTTTCACTATTTTCTATATCCAATATCCGAACCTTATTATTGGTTTTTTACCGGAAAGAAGTGATCTTCTCCAGCGATGACTGTTTTCGGAGGATACTCACCTATGGTTACATGATGCATTCCTGCCTCATGCAACTTGACATAGGGCCAGATTAAGACCTTACTTTCTCCAGGAGCCAGGGCGATGCGTTTATAATCCTGTGTGCGTCCGTCAATATACAGGTATTGCCTGGTCTCTAATATGCTGGTTCCAACTTTTGCATCATTTGTAACTTTGACACTTACTATGAAATTTCGCCCCAAACCAATACTATCCGGAGCAATAAACTCAGTATATTTAAGTTGTGGCGTCACATCGTTGTTGGGTTCACTAAGTGTATATTCTCTGGGCTTAATATTCCAGCCATCAATCATCATATGTGGCTTTTCCCCTGCCAGAAGATCGACGTCAAAATTAGCCGTGATCAAATAACTCTGATTTGGAAGCAAACTGATGTAATTCGAACTCCAGTAAACTGGTAATACTTCCGTGCCATGTAATCCTTTAATAATAGTCGGGTTAATGAAAAATGCCAGCTTATTGGATGGATTCTTCACTACGATATGGGCCGTGGAATATTTTCCATTTTGTTCAAAGGTTGAAGCTACCTGCAAATCAACCGTAGGGAGGGTTGACAGATTACGGAAATCAGCTTGCAAATCTCCTTTCGCTGACAACCAGTAGAAATTTCTGCTTATCTGTTTACCCTTTTCATCCTTCATTTCCAGATTCAGAAAATAAGTATTTGAAAGTCCATTTATTTCCGGAATCTGAAACACCTTTTCGGAGCCATCGGATCCTATGTTAATTGAACCGGTTTTTTGATATTTTTCAGTCATATCCAGATTATACACAGTTGCCGTAACCTGCAAGTTCGTAAAAGATTGGTAAAAACTGTTTACAACATATACGGAATTATCGTCATAGGCATACTGCACATGAAGGGGTTCACAGGCCGTTTGTGTGCCAAAAAAGGCTCCGCTTGGCCGTGAATAATAATCGTAGAATTGAAAACATAATGCCGGCCAACCTGTATTATACCGGTATTTCAAGTTGCCACTGGTCAAATATTTCTTTCGGGCGGTGGCTTCAAATATTGCCCTGTTTGATTCATATTGCCATGGCTGTGATTTTACGCAATAGTCTTCAACTGATTGGGGGCTACCATACCGGTCATAAAAGAATTGCCTGCCTTTTTCGTACATACCCTGCCATAATCGAATATCCCATGACCCACTTATGGGCCAAAGATCATACTCAGGCATCATGGCTCGCATACTTTCAATGGGTGGTATCTGCTCACCTCCAACACCACCGGATTCCCAATTTAATCCTTCCATCTTATACCATGCTGAAGGCGCAACATCCCTCCCGGGTCTTTCACTATAACCTGTATAACCGAAAATATTACTGATTCTATTTGGCATAACACTGATATAGGGTGTTCCCGGATCATTATTTGTCACTACATCGATATACCGTCGTTCAATTTCCTCCGGGGGATAATTATCACTTCCGAGTACCCAATTGACTATACACGGATGGTTGCGCAATCGTATAACCTGATCCTGAAGACTGGCCACAGCAACATCAGCAGTGTGTTCAGTCCATTTATCCCATTCCTCCCAGATCGAACAACAGTTTAGCCCGTTAAAGATCATTATGCCATACTTGTCAGCTAAATCAAAAAAATAATCGGATCCCCAAAAGCTTTCCAATCGAAGAGTATTCAGATTCATGTTTTTGGCATATCTGATGGCAGCCTCTTCTTCGGCGGGTGTTGTCTCCATCATCATGTTTTCGGTCCAGTCCCCACCCCGTATAAGAATACGTTTCCCATTGATCCAGTGTACCATAATTCTTTTTTGGGTTAATGGTCCTTTTTTATTTTTATCGGCTCCTGCACTTTGTCCGATCATAGGGACACTATCTTCATATACTTCCAGCTTTGCAGATACTTCGCGGATACCAAATCGTACTGTGTCTAGTTCTGAAATGACCCCTGATTTCGTTTTGACCTCCAGGATTAAATCATATAAGTTCTGCTGCCCTACGTTAACAGGCCACCATACTTTCGGATTCGTAATCTCCAGTTGTTTTGAAAAACTGATGGATTCCCCTTTTCCCAGATTGATGTTTTGGGAAAATGTAATCTTTCCCGGACTGCCTTCCGATGTTCCACCCTCATTGATGTTATTTACATGGGTAATCGTGCCCTCCAGGATTCCCCTGATCGTGCCGCCTGCTTTGTTCATTAATGTACCGGATACCGTCAGTCCGGCTCTGTCCATTGCTGGCAGGTTTAGTTTTGTAACCACATGGGGATCTTTAAGATGGATAGGTCCTCCGGATGTAATTTTCACATCGTACCATATACCTGCGTCATTATCAGGCGGCAGACGGGTTCCCTGCATCCACCGGATGGAAGGATCAAGGCCTGTGGGTGGTACAATTTCCAGGGCAATGGCATTCAAATTATCAGGTGTGACATAATCGGTAATATCTAATTCAAATAACCGAAAGGCTCCTTCGATTTCTGTAAAGTCTGCAACCAATCTGCCGTTAATCCAAACATTTGCTTTATAATTTACACTATGGAGTAAAAGATATATATTATTGCCGGCTTGTTTCACAGGTAGTCTGAATTCAGACCGATACCACCAGTGTACATTAAAGGGACTACCTTTAGGCATATCCAATCTATAACCAGGTTGATAACCGGGAATCTTTGAGAGATTGGTTCCGTAATAGGGATCAGGATAGACACCATTCTCTACCAGTGCTGCCAAAACTGTTGAAGCACCTGTGGTTGGATACCACCTGGTGTCATCATAATTAACCCGTGAAATTACATCTCCATTCCCTTGTACCTGAGTGCCGGATTGGATTGTCCATTTTTTGATGACAGTTTGTCCAAATACCGGCTGGCTCGATACAATTAAAACAATTCCGATCTTTAAAATTGCAATAAATAATGGATGAAAATGTCTTCTTATTCTGTGCGAGACCCTTTTCATCTTATTTATTTGGAAAACCTTAAATCTATACAATTTCAGGTAATAAATAAGGTGCCCGGTATTCTCTGGTAAGCATACTGTTTGCTTCATTTTCGCCTTCACCTATAAACCGTTCTGCAACAGGGTCAAATTCGAGCTGGCGGCCAAGACGATGACTTATATTACCCAGATGAGCAAGTGATGACGCTAAATGTCCGCTCTGAACAGGTCCGTTCTGAATACCCATGTCACGTGCCCGTATAGCATCAAACCAGTTCTTGAAATGAAGGGTCAGTTCCCCGCTTTCTGATCTGCCTGGTCCTTTTTCCCTCTTTTCACCAAGGTAGGTCTGATATGTTCCGTATCCGTTAACAACCAGATAGCCTTTATCGCCATAGAAAATATTGCCAACACCGGCCCCATCTTCCAGATTGGTGCACCAGTTCCGTACCTCAAACTGAATCATTTTCTTTTCTTTCGGATAGTGGTAAATGGAAGTCTGGATTTCCGGTACTTCTTTGCAGTCGTCCCACAGAAATTTACCTCCCATGGATGTAATACGTTCGGGTAATGTATCTACATCCAGGCCCCACATGCAAAGATCAGTTTCATGAATTCCCTGGTTGCCGACATCGCCATTGCCATAATTCCAATGCCAGTGCCAGTTGTAATGAACAAGGTTTTTGGTAAAGGGGCGCATGGGGGCAGGGCCGCACCATAAATCATAATTCAGTCCGGCAGGTGTTTGTGAAATGCCTTTATCTCCGATATCGGGACGCCAGCGGTAAACCAGTCCGCGAGACATGTAAACGCGTCCGATCAGTCCGTCCCTCAAATGCTGAACAGCCTCCCTTATAGCTACCGAGCTGCGCAGCTGAACACCGTGCTGAACAATACGATTATATTTATAGGCTGCCTCAATCATCTTTTTGCCTTCATAGATGTTGTGGGTTGCCGGTTTTTCCACATACACATCTTTTCCGGCCTGACAAGCCCATATTGTCATAAGAGCATGCCAATGGTTAGGTGCTGCCACAGTTACCGCATCAATGGTTTTATCTTCAAGGGTCTTTCTGAAATCCTGTTCGATTAAAACCTTTTTACCATATTTCTTTTCAAAATCTCCGGCCTTTTCCTGAAGTATTACCATATCGGGATCGCATAGAACCGCAACCTCTACATTTGCCTTTCCTGATAGCCCCATAATTTCCTCAATATGTGAATTTCCACGGCCATTAACACCAAACACCGCAACACGAAGCCGGTCGTTTGCACCTTTTACCCCAGCCGGTATAATTTCAGGCATTATTACCTCTGCTTTAAGAACTGAGGGGGTAACAGCCGCTATTGCGACTCCTTTGCCCATGTTTTTCACAAATGACCTTCTTGAATTTAGCTTTTTGTTTTCCATTTTTATTAATTTTAGGTTATTTCTGTTTATTATATTTCAAAATCCGGAGGCAATTTATAAATTTTAATGGTTAATTGATCAATAGGTATTCTTAAATCTGCTGAACAATGGTTTATCATGTTCCAGTATTTTTTCTGCCAGAGAATCGGAATCGCCGTATTTTTTTTGCAATAATCTTAATTGCAGTGTAAGAGAATCTCTTACTTGTTTATATTCAAATTCGTTGTAAACATTGTGCATTTCATCCGGATCCTTCTTCAGATCATATAATTCCCATTCATTAATGTCAAAATAGAAATGAATAAGTTTAAATTGTTGTGTACGAATTCCGTAGTGCCGCTTTACCGCGTGCCAGCCGGGGTATTCGTAATAATGGTAATAAATGGATTTTCGCCAGTCCCCGGGCGTTTTTCCGCTGAACAAAGGCAACAATGAAACTCCCTGCATGTTTTCAGGTTTTTTTACGCCTGCCAACTCCAGGAATGTAGTTGGAAAATCGAGGTTCATCACCATGGCATCGCTCACAGAGCCAGACCTGATCATGGAAGGATAACGAATAAGTAATGGCGTCTTCAGCGATTGCTCGTACATAAACCGCTTATCAAACCAACCATGTTCACCCAGGTAAAACCCCTGATCAGAAGCATACACTATAACTGTATTATCAAGCAATCCTTCCTGCCGCAAGTACCTGAGCAACCTGCCCACATTACGGTCCACAGAACGGATGCAGCGCAGGTAATCTTTAATAAAACGCTGGTATTTCCAGGCCACCTTTTCCTTCTCTGTCATCTTTGTGGTATCCACCCGCTTATCTTCGCCGGCATAAAACCTTATCAGCGTATTGCGCTGTGCTGTGTCCATGCGTTGAAATTCACCAATCATCCATCCACCTTTTGGATTTCTACCTGACACATTTACTTTTAAATCGGAAGCAAGGTGCATATTTTTGCCGATCTCCATCATTTGCTCATGGGCGGCAAGTCCACGCCCGGAATAATCGTCGTACAAAGTGGCAGGCAGGGGAAGATCATCTGTAAATTCATTCAGGTCAGTTGTATCAGGCAGCCAGTCACGGTGCGGAGCTTTATTATGGATCAGCAGGCAAAAAGGTTTGTCCTTGTCCCGGATGGAAGAGAGCCAGCTGAGCGCTTTATTCATGGTTATATCTGTAGCATACCCATGCTCACGTGCTGTATCTCCGTTTGTGATAAAATCCGGATTGTAATATTGTCCCTGGTCAATTAGAATGGATGAATAATTAAATCCTTCCGGACGATTACGCAAATGCCATTTACCGACAATTGCCGTCTGATATTCTGCTTTTTGCAAAAGCATCGGGAAAGTTACCACTCCGGAATCTATGCGCATGGAAAAAGAATTATCCCTGGCGCCGGAAAGATGGCCGTACATGCCCGAAAGTATTGCCGCACGACTGGGACTGCTGAGAGAGTTGGTAACAAAGCAGTTTCTGAAAAGCATGCCTTCATTGCCAATACGGTCAATATTGGGTGTTTTTATGAGGCTTACCCCACCAGTGGCGGAGTTATCACCATAAACACTGATGGCCTGATAGGCATGGTCATCACTCATTATGTAGATAATGTTGGGTCTGCGCTCAGCCTTATGAGAACTTGTGCAGCTAAATGTCCACATCCCTGATGCCAGGATGGCCATTGATTTTAGAATATTCTGGTTCATGAAGCCATATTTTAAAGTTCTGTTATAAAGTTAAAAACTCACAATGATTTTATTTTATTATAGAATGTTAATTTCATGTAAGCAATTAGTACAACTGTTTAAAACCTTGTTCTTCCTTCCTCTTTTATCTTATTCAGAAGGTCTGTTAATTCTTTCACAATACCAGGGTTTTGTGAAGCTACATTATTTTTTTCACCCAGATCGGTACCCAGGTTATAAAGTTGAGGAAGAGGGTCATTACCCAGTTCCGTATTGGTGTTAACATTTACTTTAGCACCTGGTCCTGGTTCAATAAATTTCCAGCTCCCCTTAATTATCGTTAATCTGCCGGAGTGCTCAACCAGCCACTCCCGGTCTTTCTTCGATTTTCCGAGCAACTCATCCAAATGATTAAAACTATCAGGTCCATCATCCGCAGATAATTTTTGCCCGGTCATTGCAGCAAGGGATGACATAAGGTCAATCTGGCTGAATAGTGCATTACTTGTTCCCGGTTTGATTTTCCCGGGCCATCTGGCCACAAATACTACCCTGGTACCACCATCGAAGAGGCTGTATTTACCTCCTCTCAAAGGTCCTGCAGGTTTATGCCCATCAAGCAGTTCGGCAGCCTGGTCTTTATAGCCGTCATCAACAACGGGCCCATTATCGCTTGTCAGGATCACCAGGGTCTTTTCTGAAAGCTTAAGGTTTTCAAGGCATTTTATTATTTCCCCTACGGACCAGTCAAACTCGAGTATGGCGTCGCCCCTGGGACCCATTCCGCTTTTGCCGACAAATCTTTGATTTGGGACCCTCGGTACATGAATATCATGTGTTGCGAAATAGAGGAAGAAAGGTTTTGATTTGTTCTCTTCTATGAACCGGACTGCTTTTCCTGTAATGACATCCGCAATATCTTCATCAATCCACAAGGCAGATTTCCCCCCGCTCATATAGCCAATTCTGCTTATTCCATTGACAATTGTCATATCATGACCATGACTGGGATGCATTTTCAGAAGTTCGGGATGATCTTTACCTGTTGGTTCCACAAGAATGGGTTCTTTGAAACTCACTTTTATGGGATCGTTTGGATCGAGACCGACCACCCTTCTGTTCTCAACGAAAACACATGGAACCCTGTCTCCGGTAGCAGGTATTATGAAGTTATAACCGAACCCGATATCCATCGGCCCTGCTTTAATATCTCCGTTCCAGTCAGCTCCACCTTCAAGGCCAAGACCCAGATGCCATTTCCCGACAACTCCTGTCTGGTAACCGGCATTTTTCAGAATAGTAGCAATAGTAGTACGGCCCGGGAGGATGATGGCAGTAGCATCACCTGTGGCAACACCTGTTCCTTGCTTTCGCCAGGCATATTCGCCTGTAAGAAGAGAGTAGCGGGATGGTGTGCTTGTTGATGATGTGCAGTGTGCATTTGTAAACCGCAGCCCCTGTCTTGTAAGTCTGTCGATATTTGGTGTACTGATTTTAGTTGCGCCATAGCTGCTTACATCACCATAACCAAGATCATCGGCATAGATGATAACTATATTTGGTTTTTCATAAACCTGGGCCACTGCCAATTGTGATGAGGCTAAGGAAACCATTCCAATAGTACCTGAAATGCTTTTTAAATTATTTAAATGAATTTTCATCTTATTCTGTTTAATTTATAAAATTGTTTCAGGCCAAAAAATATTCAGGCAAGGCCATGAAAACAAGATGCAGTAAGCGGGGAGGTCATCTTAACTAAATCTTTATAAATGTTCTTTTAATATACATATAATACATAATTAACCACATAACTATCATTGCACCTGCCGCCTGAATAAATGCCTCAACACTTGGTGAAAAAAGGTTGCTTAATCCTCCGACTATAATATTCCCGATCAACCTGAAGTCAAACATGTGTGCCATCATGTAAATTGCAATTGAATTGACTCCGAAAACAAAAAAGAAAAATGCCCATTTTGCATAACCCAGAATATCAATAGTCCAAAAGAAAATTGCAAGCAGTAATGTTGTTATGCCACATGTAACGAGAACAAATGAACTTGTCCACAGACTTCTTATAACAGGGAAAAAGAAACCCCAGATCACACCTGCTGCTAACATAGCCAGGCCGGACATAAATATCATCTTCAGTTTGTATTTTCTATCTCTTGTGCTGTTAAGTACATGTCCCATAAGGACGCCCAGAAGCATATTAGTTATAAAACTCATAGTTGCCAAAACCTGCCATGAACCGGGCTTATGATGTGCTTTCAAAACAACATTGTCAATATAAATTGCAAGGTTCATCTTTCCTGAAAATATTTCACCCTCCCAACCTGGGACATGAACGATTAAAAATATTACGTAATACAATACCAGCAATACCAATGTTAATACAAGCTGAAAAGACCTGGATGTCTTCATTACTATTATTGAACAAACTAAATATCCTATCCCAATGTATTCCAGAACATTGTTATAAACCGGCATTTTAGCGAACTCCAGATGTAAAAGATGACCTCCTGCTATTTCTCCAAGCAAGATTAAAATTAAAGCACGTCTGATAATATGCAGATAGATTTTTTTATTGTTGTTTTGTTTTTTAGAAAGCCGTTTTTCCATTGAAACCGGTATCACCAATCCTACAACAAAAAGAAACATTGGCATAGCAATAAAACATAATCTTAATCCTTTTGTAAAATCATACCTGAACTGGTTAGCAGAAGCATTGGCAAAATTTTCTCCCCATAATTTTGTAAAAGTCTCGAAGATTGGTGCTCCACCAATATCCATGGATAATATCAGGAACATAGCCAAGCCACGTAACACATCAATACTGATTATCCGGTCCCTGATTGTAAAAGATTGCTCGTCCATTGTCACCTGATTACCTTCAACCACGGTTATGGGGCAGTGGCTGGATGATGACCTGAAATATAGTAATTTTATCCTTAATAATTCATTAATTAATTCAGGTTGCCGGATTCTGGATTCCAGTTCCTGTTTTCCAAATGAAAGGATATTTTGAGGTTACCCTCTCCATGGCCTCACCCGGTTTACATTCGAAAGCGAATCGAGTACTATATTACAGTCTTCAACTACCTGAAAATCATACATACCGAGGCATATGAAGTCCGCACCATTATCGAATGCATACTGAACTCCGCTTTTAGGATGGATAGCTCCTGCGGCCAGTATCTTGAAACCTATCCATGGTTCATCCAGGTTATTCATAAAATCTATAGTTTCCTTTGGTGTGAAATCAAAGATATTGTCTCTGAACCCCTCATCCACAGTTGTTTTATGTTCCATATCGACCTTTGCTGACCAGTAATTATGATGGTGCAGAGTTTTTACCCAGTAATCGGGTTTGATACCCTTCTCCACACATGCTTTGATCGTTTCAAGCCGGTGGGCACCTATTCCTGCAGGTTTCCCTGAGCTTCGTATAAGTTCAAGGTATTTCACAATATCATCGAATTTCCCTTCATATGTTAGCTTATCACCAGCTCCTCCCTGAACATAAATTGCACATGCACCTCCCTCTACTGATTGTTCTATCGCCTCCTCGGATACCCCACCGTCTGAAATATATTTTATTTTCCCGTCTGTCTCATGCCAGTATTTATTTATAATTCTGTTAAGAGCCGGATTTGTAAGAATGGCATTAATACCGCATTTTTCCGCCAGCTGCATGGTCATAATGACCTTCTCATCTGTATGGTAAGCTTTCACCAGTTTATCGGTGTAAATAAGGTCACGTGCATGAGACCATCCACCAATAAGGTTGCCACCCATGATAAGGCGGCTGAGTTCCAGATCACCGATTTTCCCTTTGGGTACCTGTCCTTTCAGTTCCCCGAGGGAGGAAAAGGTAAAATTTTTCATTGTTGCACCTGTAACTATATCAGGGTTTTCTGCAAGATACTTCTGCTCATAACTTTCCCACCTGTTTTTCTTGTAAACAGCATATGCAAAAGCCCCCAGTACCGGTAATGATATGAGATCACGCACAACTTCACGCCGTTGCATAGAGACACCGTCCTTTTTTGCTGCGGGAATCGGGGGATGAGGTTTTTCTTCTTTCCACCGTTTTACCAGACGATCGATACCAAAGAAATACTCTGCAGGAAGCGCAGTGAATACGAGCAACATAACAAACTCAATAAGGGTTTTGTTAACCCATAAATAATTTCCTTCAGCCACTGCACCGAATGTGTAACCCGGGATAGGAGGATAGGCCACAAAGTAAAATACCAGTAAAAGTGCCCCGGCTATTGAAGACCACCGGACCATCAGACCAATAAACAAAGATAAACCTATTAGGATGAGACCCCATATATTTAAAAAGTCAACTGTTTTCATTATTCCCGGCGATTCAGCCATGCTGTGGAATATGTCTGAAAAGATCCAGTTCGATCCCAGAAGGTACATTTTTGCACTCCATCCGGGTGTCATTAATTTAGCAATCCCTTCATAAAGGAAATGCCATCCTACAAGAATCCTTAATCCTGAGAATAAATAGATTGCATACTTTTTCATTTTTTAAATATTATGTTTTTGCCCTGACCAAATCCGGATGAAGTTTTGTCCCTGTTCGCAAAGATAACCGTTTTTCGGAACGGAGACCATTCTTTGAACCATAAATCATATTGTAATTCACTTACCTAAGTTTCTTCTCCTATTTAACTCCATAAACACCTGTCATTCTGATGTTTTATTCAAACTTTTTTGCACACCCGGCATAGTGACAACCTCAATCATTAAATTTGCAGACTTTAGACAGTTTGACCATCTCCCGACCAGTGCATTGTTGCCTGTTAATAAATATGGCTTTCTAAGATTGAGAACCAGACTCCAATCTATTTGAAATCAATCCTGCTTCTCTCCTTAAAGCCCTCGAATTAAGTGTCATCCAGAACGCCAGCGAGTAATCTCCAACTCTCAGCCTGAAGCTAAAATGCTTGCAATTCCTGACGAAGTATGGAACCGGATCCCGGGTGGCGGGATGAGCTCACCGAAAGTAATCTTATATTTCTATAGATAAGTTAATTAGAAAATGTTGACATTAATAGAAGTTTAGCAGGAATCTCAAACATTTATTAGGTCCGTAGTGATTTAATATCTGATTATTTCCTTTTATAAAAGGAGTATCAAATGGCAATTCACAATAAAAATTGCCTAATTTTGCCACCAGATTGAAAAAAATGAATAATAACCCGGATCCGGTTTACTCAAGAAATATAGTTGAATTTGTTGCTGTTGCAAATGAATTCTGCAAATATGCCGAACATGCTTCTGAAATAAAGGGAGATGAAATGCTCAGAATTTTACAGCGTTTATTGCCACTGCTCTACCTTAAAGCTTCACTTCTCCCGCCATTGGATCCCTTTTTTGAGGATGGCAATGAAAAATTTATAACAGAAAATGACTGGTTTATGATTCATGATACATTCCGGGAAAAATTCGGGACCGCGGATGATTATCCTGAGGTATTTGATGAAAAGGTTGAAGATTTTGAACAACCTGTAATCTCAAGTTTGTCTGAAAATATGGCAGATATGTATCAGGACCTGAAAAATTTCCTGTTGCTTTATCAGACTGGTACTTCAGAAGTAATGAACGACGCTGTATGGGAATGCAGGATGAATTTTGAGAGTTACTGGGGTCAGAAACTTGTCAACTCGATGCGGGCAATTCATAAATTTATATATTCAGGTGAAGAGATTCAAAAGAGAGAACATAACAATGATGAAAACCAGAACAAACGAAACACTTCAGACTGGTTTATATCAAGAAGACAAAAGGAGTTCAGAGGTGATGAATAATAATAAATATTCTGAAACTATAACTGCTGATGAACTTAAGGGATATGAACTTTCATGGTTTAAGGGCGAAATAGTGGTTATTGACACCCGGGAAAAATTTGATGAAATTTTTCCCCGTCTTAAGAATTCAAAAATTCTTGGGTTTGATACAGAAACAAAACCCTCCTTCAGGAAAGGACATAAGAATAAAGTATCGCTTATTCAGCTTTCCAATAGCGACCTGGCATGTCTGTTCAGAATAAATAAAACCGGTATTCCCCAGGAACTTTCTGATATATTGTCAGATCCCAAAGTTATTAAAGTGGGTGTGGCAATACATGATGATATTAAATTTCTATCCAGTGTAAAGAAATTTTCTCCCGCAGGATTTATTGACCTGCAGAACTATGTAAAAGATTTCGGAATAAAGAGTTCAGGGTTAAAAAAATTAGCCGCTATTATTCTTGGCTTCAGAATCTCAAAACGACAACAGGTAACAGACTGGGAAGCAATAAAACTCTCTGAGGCTCAGCAGTTATATGCAGCAACAGATGCATGGGTCTGTTATGAGATCTATGATAAGCTTTCCTTTGAAAATTAGAATATTTTATAAAAATATTCGAAAACAAAAATGTCTGCAGACAGAATAAAAATAGTTCTTAAATCGGGAAAAGACCAGTCTATCAGAAGGTTTCATCCCTGGGTATTCTCTGGCGCCATAAAGAAAATATATGGTAATCCTGCTGAAGGGGATCTTGTTGATATTTATGATAATAAAGATACATTCCTCGCCGTAGGTCATTATGCACCCAGTTCCATTGCAGTCAGGATCCTTTCATTTGAACAGGTAATTCCTGATATCAGCTTTTTCAGGGAAAAGATAAAGCACGCTATTGCCTTCAGGAGGGCTGTTGGTATCTCCGAAAGTCCACTGATAAATGTTTACAGGCTTATTCATGGAGAGGGCGACGGTCTGCCGGGTCTGATAGTCGATTTTTATAATGGTGTTGCAGTGATGCAGATGCACTCAGTCGGTTTCTACCGACTCAGAACCGAAATTACATCTATACTTACCGGGCTGATGAAAGATCAGATAATTGCAGTATATGATAAAAGTGAGGGTACCATTCCGCATATGTCTGACATAAAGGGTGTAAATGAGTTTCTTTATGGCAATTCGGGACCAGTATTGGTCACAGAAAACGGTTACAGGTTTAAAATAGACTGGACAACAGGTCAGAAAACAGGTTTTTTTATTGATCAGAGAGATAACAGGAAATTACTGGAAAATTATACCAGCGGAAAGAGTGTTTTAAATATGTTCGGATATACCGGAGGATTTTCAGTTTATGCCATGAAAAATGCCGGGCTGGTACATACTGTTGACAGCTCTGTTCAGGCTGTCAGGCTTGCCGATGAAAATATAAATCTGAACTACGGAGACGATTCAAGACATTCATCATTTGCAGAAGATGCTTTTGATTATCTCAATGATATAAAAAACAAGTATGATGTGATTATTCTTGACCCCCCTGCATTTGCCAAACACAATAATGCACTTGCAAATGCACTTCAGGGTTATAAACGTTTGAATATAAAAGCTATAGAACAAATAAAGCCGGGAGGGATTATATTTACTTTTTCCTGTTCACAGGTAGTAACAAGAGAGAATTTCAGGAAATCTGTCTTTGCGGCAGCTGCAAATACAGGACGCAATGTAAGAATACTGCATCAGTTGAGCCAGCCCCCGGATCATCCTGTAAATATTTATCACCCTGAAAGTGAATATCTTAAAGGTTTGGTTATTTATGTTGAATAGTAATAATATGAACACAAATAAGAATGTTGACCTTGTTGCCAGGAAGCTTGGATTGAATGAATGGCAGGTAGAAAACACTATCAGACTTATGGATGGTGGTGCAACTATTCCGTTTATAAGCAGGTACAGAAAAGAGATGACCGGTAGCCTTGATGAGGTACAGCTCATGAATATAAAGGAAGAATATGACAGGCTGAAAGAGCTGGATGCCCGTCGTGAAGCTGTTATCAGGTCCATAGAAGAGCAGGATAAGATGACACCCGGCCTTCTTGAGAAGATAGAAGCTGCAATTACAATGTACGGAGCTTGAAGATATTTACCTTCCATACAGACCAAAACGCCGGACAAAGGCCACAATTGCCCGTGAAAAAGGTCTTGAACCTCTGGCTGCGATTATTATGGAGCAGCAGGAATCCGATCCGTTTCTAAAAGCAGAGGAGTTTCTGAATGATGATGTTGCAACTGCAGAAGATGCTGTTGCCGGAGCTTCTGACATTATTGCAGAGTGGATAAATGAAGATGAAAATGCCAGGAGAAGGATAAGATATCTGTTTGATAAAGAGGCAGTAATTTATTCAAAAGTTGTAAAAGGAAAAGAGACCGTGGGAATTAAGTACAGTGATTATTTCGACTGGTCCGAACTTCTGAGAAACTGTCCCTCTCACAGACTTCTTGCAATGAGAAGGGGAGAGGATGAAGGCTTTCTAAGACTTTCAATAGAACCTCAGGAAGATAAAGCTGTTAATATTCTGAATTCTCTCTTTATAAAAGGAAGGAACAACTCATCTGAAATTGTTTAAAGCGCTGTGAAAGACAGCTGGAAGAGACTTTTATCTTCTTCCATGGAGACCGAATTCAGGAATATATCAAAGGAAAAAGCAGATATTGAGGCGATTAGTGTATTTGCTGATAACCTGCGCCAGCTTCTCCTTGCTCCGCCGCTGGGAGAAAAAAATGTACTGGCAATTGATCCTGGATTCCGCACAGGTTGTAAGCTCGTTTGTCTTGACAAACAGGGAAATCTGATGCATAATGAAACAATTTACCCTCATCCTCCTCAAAACCAGACTGCTTTGTCAATAAAAAAGATATTGTCCCTGGTAAATGCTTATAAAATTGAAGCCATTGCAATCGGTAATGGAACTGCAAGCCGTGAAACGGAAGATTTTATGAAGTGGGTAAAATTTGAGAATGACATACAGGTATTTGTTGTCAGTGAAGCAGGAGCCTCAATCTATTCGGCTTCAAAAACTGCCCGCGATGAATTTCCTGATTATGATGTTACTGTCAGGGGTTCTGTATCTATTGGGCGTAGGCTCATGGATCCGCTTGCGGAACTTGTGAAGATCGATCCGAAATCCATTGGGGTAGGGCAGTACCAGCACGATGTTGATCAGCAGAAACTTCAGAAATCACTTGATGATGTTGTAATGAGCTGCGTAAATGCTGTCGGGGTTGAGGTTAACACTGCCAGCAGACATCTTCTGACCTATGTTTCAGGTTTAGGGCCACAGCTTGCACAGAATATTGTTGATTACAGGAGTGGGAACGGACCATTCAGATCACGCCTGGACCTTCAAAAGGTAAAGAGAATGGGAGCAAAGGCTTATGAACAAAGCGCAGGTTTTCTTCGGATCCGCAATGCTGAAAACCCGCTTGATTCGAGTGCCGTGCATCCTGAAAGTTATCATGTAGTGGAGAGAATGGCAAAGGACCTGGGTTGTGATGTTAAGGAACTTATAAACAATGATAGCAAAAGTAAAGAGATTAATCTTGAAAAATATATCACTCCGGTAACAGGATTGCCCACATTAAAGGATATAATGCAGGAACTGGCAAAACCGGGAAGGGATCCGAGGTCGAAGATTAAAGAGTTCAGATTTGCTGATATACATACCTTGCAGGATTTAAATCCCGGGATGGTCGTGCCCGGAATCGTCACGAATATTACAAAATTCGGAGCCTTTGTGGATATCGGCGTAAAGCAGGATGGTCTGGTACATGTTTCGAATCTTAGCAACAATTATGTAAGAGATCCCTCTACTGTGGTGAAATTACATCAGCACGTTATGGTAAAAATTATTGCAGTTGATATTGAGCGTAAGCGTATTCAATTGTCAATGAAAGATATAAATGAAAAAATAAAACAGGAACATTAGGTGTAATATCCCTGCTTCATCAGTATAAATCACCATTAAATAAGATATTCAGAAACCATTGTTCAGGGTTTAACAGCAGGTTTTCCCGGAAGTTTTGCATCTCTCATTGCTGCATTATATACAAATGATGCAGTAATAACTGCATTAATACTCAGATCGCCCATAACGAGTCTTTCATAGGTATCCATAACAGTATGATAACCACGGCCATATTCAATCTCATCCTGTATGAACTGAAACCCCGGTAATCCTATTGCATCAAACGCAAGATGATCGGTACCACCGGTATTTTTTAGTGTTATTGTTGAACAACCAAGGTCAGCAAACGGTTTGAGCCACTGTTCAAACACGGGCCTTATCATTTCATTCTGCTGAATATATATTCCCCTGTACCTGCCCGAACCATTGTCCATATTGAAATATGCTGCAAACTTATCATAATCCGGCTTATGCTTTTTTGTTGCCGGATCAGTAAGATATTTTTCTGCGTATCCGCGTGAGCCGTTAAGGCCCTGCTCTTCACCTCCCCACAAGGCTATCCTGATGGTCCTCCGTGGGGCAATGTCGAGATTTTTCAATATCCTGAGAGCCTCCATCATGACAATACAACCTGAGGCATTATCTGCAGCACCTGTTCCCCCATGCCATGAATCGATATGTGCTCCTATAAGAACTACCTCATTTTTAAGAATTTTGTCAGTACCGGGAATTTCCCCGATCACATTATAAACTGAAGAGGCAGGAAAAAACTTGTTCCGGATTTCAATTTCCATTTCTACAGGTATATTATGACGGAGCAACCTTTGAATTCTTCCATGATCTTCCACAGGCAGGTTGAGCTCGGCAACAGGCTCCGTATCACCCTGTTTATAATTTGCACCATTGGATCTTGGCACATTGAAGGTACCTGAGCTCTTCAAAATCACTGCGGCTCCTTCACTTTTAATAAATTCGGAAATTTTATTAAAGAGCTGTCTCTGAGCAGCAAGGGCAGCTAAATCACCAGTTGGTCTTCTTGCGGGTGATGGAGAACTTTCCTGAGTCAGCTCCCTGAGCCGGGTATCTGAAAGTCTGCTTGCAAGAGGTTCAAAACTGACTTCGTATGTATTTGAAGATGGCATCAGAACTATTTTGTCACTGATCTTCCCTCTGTATTTTTCGATATCTGCTTCGTTTCTTATATCCAGAAGAATTACTTCTCCCTTGATCATACCATTTGTACTTCCCGTCCAGGCAACCGGATTGCATGCAAAGTTCACATAATAGGGCACCGTCATTGCTGCATAGGTTTTCAGATTATCCCATCCGCCACGACTGAAATCCCTTGCTGCTTCAATCCTTACATTCTGAAAGCCGAATTCTACCATTTTTTCCCTGGCCCATGTATTACCTCTGGTATTTCCCGTTGATCCGGTGAGCCGGGGACCTATGAAATCTGTTAACCAGAAGGCCAGTTCCTGGATCTGACTGTTCTGCCGTTCCTCCTGCTTTATTTTATAAATCATTTGCAAATCGACATTTTCAGTTTGTGACATTAACCATACTGGCAGGAGAAACAGTGACAAAAACGACACGGCGATTTTTTTCATCTTCATTTTGAGATTTTACAGTTTATTTACCAAGGTTTCAAATATATCAAAAAATGAAACCGGATACCAATTTGGGATAATGATTTAACAATAACTAACTTTGGATCTTTAAAATTTTAATTTTGACATTTTATTTTGTCAGGACATGATTTACCCCGAGAACTTTGAAAATAAGACTGGTTTCGACAGGATAAGGAGCATGCTTGCAGAAAAGTGTCTTAGTCCGATGGGATTGGATAAAGTTGATTCTATTGAATTTACGGATGATTCTGACAGTATCTCATTTAAACTAACCACCACCTTCGAATTTCAGCAAATACTTCAGTTTGAAGATTATTTCCCATCGGAGCACTATTATAAAATTTCGGATAGTCTCAATAAAATAAGGGTTGAAGGCACTTTTCCTGAAGTTGTTGAGGTATTTGACCTTAAGCGGTCGGTTGAAACAGTGAAGGATATTATTAATTTCTTTAAGAACAGAGATGAATCGAAATATCCCGCTTTGAAATCGATTTGCCGCGATGTTAAAACTTATCCTTATGTGCTTGATTCAATCAACAGGATAATAGATAAACATGGTGTGATAAAAGACAATGCATCTTCACGGTTAAAGGAGATAAGATCAGAGCTTGAAGGTAAAGCTTCTCAGGTTTCAAAACGGCTTAATGCTATTCTGAAACAGGCTCAGGCAGATGGATTGGTAGATTCTGACACCCCAGCCTCTCTAAGAAACGGGAGAGGAGTTATCCCTGTAAATGTCCATAATAAACGTAAGATAAGGGGGCTCATTCATGATCAGTCTGCTTCAGGGAAAACAGTTTTTATTGAACCGGAAGAAATTGTTGAAATTAACAACGACATAATTGAACTCGAATATGAGGAAAAAAGGGAAATAGTAAGGATACTGACCGCTTTTGCTGATAATATCAGACCATATATTGATGACCTTCTTGAATCTAATTTTTTTCTTGGTGAGATTGATTTAATAAGGGCAAAAGCGCTTCTTGGGAATCAGCTTCATTCAATCAGACCTGCTATTACTAATAAGCCTTTTCTTATGTGGAAAGGAGCGATTCATCCTCTTCTTTTTACAGCTTTTGAAAAACTACCCGGCAGAAAGGTAGTTCCTCTTGATATAGTACTCGATGATAAAAACAGGATACTGCTCATATCGGGACCAAATGCAGGAGGTAAGTCAGTATGCCTGAAAACTGTAGGATTACTTCAGTATATGATCCAGTGCGGAATCACCATACCTGTGGCCGAGGGATCGGAAGCAGGCATATTCAGGAATATCCTGATTGATATTGGTGACGAGCAAAGTATTGATAATGATTTAAGCACCTATAGCTCTCATCTTATTAATATGAAAAATTTCATTAAGTATGGAAATGAGAGATCTTTAATACTGATTGATGAGTTTGGGACAGGTACAGAGCCGATGCTTGGAGGTTCAATAGCTGAAGCTATTCTTGGTGAGTTGAACAGAAAGAGAGTGTACGGGGTAATTACCACTCATTATACCAATCTGAAATATTATGCATCGCTTACTGATGGGATCGTAAATGGGGGAATGACATTCGACAATCATCTCATGCAACCACTGTTTCAGCTTACCATAGGAAAACCCGGCAGTTCATTTGCTTTTGAGATAGCGAGAAAGATCGGACTTCCCGAGGATATTCTTTCTGAAGCTTCTCAGAGAGCAGGTATTAAAAACATAAATTATGACAGGCACCTGAAGGATATTGCACGTGATAAAAGATACTGGGAAACAAAAAGGCAGATCATCAGACAGGAAGAAAAGAGGCTGGGCGAATTGATTGAAGAAATTGAGAATGAACTCTCCGGAACAAAAAGTTTAAAGAAGGAGATAATTGCGAAAGCGAAGGGTGAAGCTGAAAACCTGCTTAAGGAATCTAACCGGATGATCGAAAATACAATCCGGCAGATTAAGGAGTCACAGGCCGAAAAAGAGAAAACCAGGGATATCCGGCAGCAACTGGAGGAATTTAAAAGCCAAGTTGCTGAAGAACCGAAACCTCTTTTAACCGAAACTGAGCAAAAGATTCAAAAACTGAGTGCAAAGGTGAAAAAAATAAGGCCTGAAAAGGTGATTGTAAACAAGGTACCTTCTGCTTTTTCAGTTGATCCCTTAAAGCCGGGAGATACAGTCAGGCTGATTGATTCAATGGCCTCAGGCGAGATAGTTTCAATGAATGGAAAAAGAGTACAGGTCGACACCGGAAGTATCTTAATAAATGTAGCTGTCGATAAACTGGAAAGAATAAGCAGATCGGAACTTAAGAAAAGTTTAAAATCTAGCCATATCCCTGGAAAAGCCGATCCTTCAGTAAGTAACCGGAAAAGCAACTTCAGGCCTGAAATTGATATCCGTGGCGTAAGGGGAGAAGAAGCAATAAACCGTGTTCGTGATCTGATCGATGATGCTCTTATTGTTCAGCACAGGAACCTGCGTATACTGCATGGAAAAGGAAATGGCATTCTAAGAGAGCTTGTTAGACAATACCTTGCTACAGTTGATGTTGTCAAATCTTATCGTGACGAGCATGTTGAATTCGGCGGTTCAGGGATTACCGTTGTTGAAATGGACTTCTAGTACCCTGCATCCGTTGCCAGGGTTCTAAGATATAAATTCCTTATTATCAATATAGTTTTACCGACCCATATGAAGATTCCACACTAACTTTTGATTCAGGATTTTCTATTTTCCCAACTATACCTGTAGTTTCGTTTGAATTGTTTTCGACAATACGTTTATGATACTTAAAGTTTTCTTCATTTATTTTCAGACTTCCATATTTAACTTTTGCATCAAGCATGTAGCTGGCAGATTCATCAATACCCAGCCGTACGCCTGTATAGCGTGAGTCAACATTGACCGATTCAAAACCGGCTTGTATCCGGTCAGCTGAAAATGAACCATAGCTGCCTTTGAAATCAAGTTTCTTTTTTATTGAACCAATAATTATGTCGTCATAACCATTATCGAGTACCAGGTTATTAATATCTCCTATTCTGACATTATCATATTTCGATTGCCCTACAAGTGAGCTTGTTTCACCTATATTAATTTTCGAATATTTACTGTCCAGTAACAGGGCCTGACTCTTTGATATATCACATCTAGGGCTATACCTGATGTAGAGGTCGAACCAACCGGCTTCACCAATAGTTGCTTTTCCATAGGCCAGGGCAAGTTTATTCAGGGGTTTTTCATTACCTCTGGTCAATTTCTCTGCAATAAGATCACCATATTTGATGTTCAGATTAACGGATCCCTTAAGTTCATCGATATCAGTATTCCCATAGATGTTGGAGAGTATCAGTCCGGCTTCGGCTGGCATTTTTACATTATAGGCAATATTGAATCTTTTTGATCTGCTTCCCCATCCGGTGAAATTGAATTTTTCATCAATCACGGTTTTTGCTGAAATAAGGTTGTCTGCTTTATCGAAAAGCACATTGATATAGCCAAGTAACTTTTCGGCTTGTTCCTTATCACGCATTTCGACAGTTATTTTTACGTCTATGATTACCTGGTCCCGGTCCCAGCTTTGAATAGTAACATTTCCATACTTGTTACTGATATCCAGGGTTGTACCTGGTGCAGCAGGATACTCTTTGTGATACTCCCTGGTTGCCTCCTGTGCCTGTAACGTAATAGTCAGCAGGCATAGTGCGGATATGAGGAGCATTCCTGATTTACAGACCGATTTTTTCATTTTCTTTACTTTTTTGGTTTGCAGTCCTGACTGATTTCAGCTGGTTAACAATGTAGTTCATCACTTCCAGCTTTGTCTGGTAATATTCGATCATAGCGCCGATAATTCTTTCGTCATTGGGATTTGCTTTTAGCTCTTTCTGAAGCTGAACATAAACCGAGTCCATACTTTTCATCTCACTCATAAGCATTTCTTTTTGTTGACGGCTATTGTTCAAATCGACTGTCATTATTTCACTTTCCATCAGATTAACCTCATGGATATAATAGTTTTCTACCTCTTTATACTGTGGCGAAACATCTCCCAGTGCCATTTCGTTTCTGTCTGGTCTTATAAAATGCTCCCAGGTCCAGAGCGAAGAAAGAGTTATCAGGAGGGTCACCACAGCTGCTTTTAACAGGTAAGGAACAATACTTCTCCTGACAGAAATATTGTGGAATCTTTGTGCAAGTTTACTGTTAAACCTTTCAAAGTGACCATCTGATGGTTCCTGTTCCTCGAAATGATCCCTGTTATTCCTGATTATTTCATCTATAGTTTTCATTACTACTTAATTTTCTGTTTCCATTAAGTTCCCCGATGAGTTTCTGTTTCGCTCTTGAGAGCTGTGATCGTGAAGTGCTGCTTGTGATCGACATGATTTCAGCTATCTCATCATGATCATAACCTTCAAGAAGGTAGAGTGAAAGAATGACCCGGTACCCATCAGGAAGTTTACCTATTACTTCCTTAACTTCTTCAACCCGCACATCAATCTCTTCACTTCTGAAAGTCTCTTCATCGCTTTCATCTCTTATCCCGAAATGCGACTCAATATCTTCAAAGACCGCTTTTCTTTTATTCAGGGCATCAAGTGAGCGGTTTATAACTATCTTTTTCAGCCATGCTCCGAAACTTACTGTCCCCGAATAAGTTTCAATCTTTTCAAAGGCAGACAGAAAAGCTTCCTGCATTATATCCTCAGCCTCCATTGTATCACACACAATCCTCAGACTTGTGTTGAACATTGCTTTGTAATAAAGCTTGTAAATTTGAAACTGTGCTTTCTGATCGCCTGCTTTACATCCGTCCAGAAGATCCTGATGTAAATTTTTGAATGCCGCTTCTACATTTGCCATCTTTACTAAATGACTTGTTATTATATGTGTTGCTGCACCCACTGTCTGTTAATTTTCTAATCAAGAGACGTGGGATTTTTTTTAATGCTGCATTTAATTCAGGGAATTTTGCGATAATTTTTGAGGATGATAAGGAAGATTATTCCCTGGGTCACCTGTCCGCTTGAATAATCAAGCTCTGAGCCAAACATGCTGTGAGGTATGGAATAAACCAGAAGCAATACAAAGGAAGCAAGTGCGGTATAGAATGGCTTCTCATGTTTTCTGTTCATTATAACAGCCAGTAACCAGAAAAGGAGGGCAATCAGGGTTTTATTATCAGTAAGATCCCACCCGAACGGAATACCTGTCCATAGATCTCCGAACGCAAATTTCTGAACAATTGGACCAAGAATCATTCCGCCGACAATAAAAAGGATAAGTGTCCATACAGAATATTTTTTAAAGGCCGGATAATTTACAACGCTCATTAATCCCGCAGCAGTGGAGAAAAGCATTGCAAGAAACATCAAAAGGATATGGGGCAGAAGTATATATCCAGGAACACTCCCCTTGAATCTTATAACCACAGGAGTCTCTTTCATGAGGTATCTGGTACCCGATGAATCTGTAAGACCTATATAATACTGAAGTTTACCTGCTGGGGGTTGTGGGGGAACTTCAGCAAAAAGTCCTTTTTCTTCAGTGATTTTAAATACTTTATTCATTAAGAACGAGTGAACAGGATATACTCTGTAGGAAAAAGGACTGACCTTGTAATCTTCATCTGTTTTAAAACGTTTGTAATAGAGGTTAGCTTTAACAGTTGTGTCTGATATGTTAATTCTGACTTCAGGTCGTTCACTGAGATCAAGGCTGCGCACAAGTTTAATTTTATAAAGGGAGTCATTTATGATTACTGATATCTTTTTAGGATATGTAGGTCCTGTAGTTCTTTGATAATATGCTGCACCAATTGTAATTATAAAAGCTACAGACCATAAAATAAGTTTTTTCATAAGTTATTTTTTATTATTCCTTTATTCCATTATCTAAAAGTCACTCTCCGGCCCTCTGTAGTTGTACTGCAGGCTCCCGGTTGCGCGGAAGAATTCCTCCGGGAAGTGGATATTAACAACGTGTTTTTTCCAACTTACCTTACTGAAATCAGCTTAACTCCTGTTATAATTGGATCAGAAGCACTTCTTTTTTCTCATCGCGCAGAACTTCAACAGTTATGGTTTGTCCATGTTTCAGCTGCCCCATCCTGAACATATAATCCTGAATGTTGTTAACACTCTTGCCATTTACAGAGGTAATTATATCACCTTTTTTCATTCCGCCAAGTGCGGCAGGTTTTCCCGGTGTAACGAAATCAGCTCTGAGCCCGTTCTTAATATTACCGGCAAAGTCTGGCATAATGCCAAGGGTGACCCCTTTCCTTCTCATTTGTCTTCCCGGTTCGGTTTTTGGACCTGATTCCCTGAATTTAAGCCTTCCGGATGAGTTTGCAAGATCTTCAGCAACCTTGAAAATGCTGGCTGAAATAGAAACCATTCCTTCGTAGTTTATCTTGTCGTAAGTATCAGATGGTGTATGGTAATCGAGGTGCGCGCCCGTTGTGTAGAACAGGACAGGTATATTTTTTCCGTAGAAAGATGAATGGTCCGAGGGTCCATATCCTTCATCAGAAAGAGTGAGCCTGATAACTGTTGTGTCGCTAAGTGAAGCGACCAGGTTTCTTAACTCCCCTGCAGTTCCTGTTCCGTTTACCTGTAAAACTTTTGTATCCTGTAAGCGACCCACCATATCGAGGTTTATCATGGCATTTACTTCAGAGAGATCTATACCGGGATGATCAACAAAGTATTTTGATCCGAGTAATCCCATCTCCTCGCCTGTAAATGCAATACAGATTATACTTCTTTTATGGCTATGCTTTGTATGTGCAAATTTTTCAGCGAGCTCAAGCATCATAGCCACGCCTGATGCATTATCATCGGCTCCGTGATGGACGGCAACAGTATCAACGGCCCTGCTTGAGGATCCCGGCCCCCCCATTCCAAGATGATCGAAATGTCCCCCAATGATAATATATTCGTTTTTAAGAAGATCATCCTGGCCGGGAAGCAACATAACCACATTTCTTGTGTTGCTTTTCTCAATGATAATTTCTGTTTGTGCATCAACTGTAATACCGGTTCGAAAACTTGAAGGCATCCTGGTGCTGTTGAGTTTTTTTTCAAGTTGTGAAACTGAAGTTTTTGATTTCGCGAGAATGATGTCCGCCACTTCCCTTTTTATTCTCAGCACCGGGATATCAACCGAATATTCACCAGAATTAAGTGATTCAAATGTATCGAGAGGATCATAGGCTGGCCCAGACACCATCAGAACTCCGGCGGCGCCCATATCTTTTGCAGTAAGAGCCTTGTCCCTGTCACCGCTGTAGGGTATGAACGGACTTGATGTTTTATCAGTTTCAGGATCAGCACGAAGTATCAACACCCATTTACCTGTAGCATTAATATTTTTATAATCATTCCATTTAAGGCTGTCATTATTGATATTGAAACCATACCCAGCGAACAAAACCTCTGATTTCAGAGCTTTATTCGAAGTGAAGCCCATTGGAGTAAACTCATTTTCAGCCTCAAATTGTTTCCCGTTTACAGAAAGTTTGTTTCCTGGCCCGGGAACAATTCTGCTTGTTACCTTAAATCTTTGAAATCCGTCACCCGAAAGAGGTAAAAAGCCGTATGAAACCAGCTCATTTTTAATATACTCAGCCGCCATACTGTCACCCGGTGTTCCTGTAAGACGTCCTTTCAGAGAGTCTGATGAGAGGTATTTAATGTGGGAAAGGAGCTCACCTGTAGTAACCTCAGGGTTTCCTGAACATGAATATATTAACAGAGTAATGAAAACAGGAATAAGCCTGCTGAAATGTCGCATAGTTGTTAAAAAATCTTTTATTCAAACAGTTTAAAAGCCTCTTTTATTACTAAAATGGCCTCCCTTAATTGTTTCTCAGTTATTACAAGCGGTGGAGCAAAACGTATAATATGATCGTGTGTGGGTTTGGCAATAAGACCTTTATCCTTCATAGCAAGACAAACATCCCATGCGGTCTTGTCACCTCTGGGCTTAATTACCACAGCGTTGAGCAACCCTTTGCCACGGACCACTTCAATCATATCCGATTTAATTAAGCTGAACTCTTCCCGGAATATTTGTCCCAGATGATCGGCATTTTCAGCGAGCTTTTCATTTTTTACAACTTCAAGGGCCGCAATAGCTACTTTGGCAGCAAGAGGGTTACCTCCGAAGGTTGAACCATGTTCACCGGGTTTGATTGTAAGCATTATCTCATCATCTGCCAGAACTGCAGATACAGGCATTACTCCGCCTGACAAAGCTTTTCCCAGTATTAGAATATCTGGTCTTACACCTTCATGGTCGCAGGCAAGCAGCTTACCTGTGCGCCCAATTCCGGTTTGAACTTCATCAGCTATAAAAAGTACATTTCTTGATTTGCAAAGGTCGTAGGCTTTCCTCAGGTAACCATCGTCAGGTACAAAAACACCTGCTTCTCCCTGAATTGGTTCAACAATAAAACCGGCCACATCAGGATCCTTCAGGGCATTTTCAAGGGCGCTCAGATTATTGTACGGAATGATAATAAATCCCGGAGTGAACGGTCCGTAATCATTTCTTGCATCAGGGTCAGTAGACATCGAAATTATAGAAATAGTACGTCCGTGAAAGTTGCCCTCGCATGCTATTATCTTGGCATTGTCCTGCGTTATTCGTTTTTTCTTATATGCCCATTTACGGACAAGCTTGAGAGCTGTTTCATCAGCTTCAGCACCGGAGTTCATTGGAAGAACCTTATCATACCCGAAATATTTCGTGATATACTCCTCGTATTCCCCCAGTGCAGAATTATAAAATGCCCTTGAAGTAAGTGTAAGCCTCTTAGCCTGTTCTGTTAAAACTTTAACAATTGATGGATGGCAATGACCCTGATTCACTGCAGAATAGGCCGATAAAAAATCGAAATACCTTTTCCCTTCAACATCCCATACGAAAGGACCTTCACCTCTTTCAAGAACTACCGGCAAAGGATGATAGTTATGTGCACCATACTTCTCTTCCCGGTTAATATAATCCTGTGAATTCATTTTGTTGATTATTAATTAGATAATAAATGATAATGTTGACTACAAGTTTAAGAAAGGTTTTGATAATTTACAAGTGGTAAATAACATTGACATTAATATGGCTTCACTTTGCTCACGATGACCCACAATGTGATTTAATTTAATTGATTTTGACTGTGTTGAGCTCCGTTTCACTCCGGTTCAAGCAATTTGTAAATCTTTATTCTTCATTGCCGATAGTCATTTTACTTTATTAATTAAGATATGTTTGATGAATTTAAATTACTGTGCTTTTGGCGGGATAAAACTGAATCATTACGTGGCTGAAATCAAATATCTCCTTTATACAGGTTCTTCATGATCTTTGAAAAGATCCGGTCTCAGTTTTAAAGTACGTTGTTCCGACTGTTCATGTCTCCATTTGTCAATTTCGGCAGTGTTTCCTGAAAGGAGTATATCCGGCACCCTCCATCCATTAAATTCGGCAGGCCGGGTATAAACGGGAGGAGCCAGAAGACCATCCTGAAATGAATCGGAAAGAGCTGACTGTTCATCTGAAAGTACACCCGGTATCAATCTGACTATTGCATCTGTAATAGCGGCAGCAGGTAACTCCCCTCCCGACAAAACATAATCACCTACAGATATCTCCATTGTAACCAGGTTATCGCGTATTCGCTGGTCAACTCCCTTGTAATGACCGGCAAGAATTATTAAATTATTATTCAGGGAAAGTCGGTTTGCCAATTTCTGGTTGAATTTTTCACCATCAGGCGAAGTATAGATTATCTCGTCATAATCCCTTTCACACTTTAGCTTATTTATTGCTTTAAAGACAGGTTCAATCATCATTATCATCCCTGCACCTCCACCAAAAGCGTAGTCATCAACACTTTTATATTTATCATTTGTAAAATCACGAAGATTAACCACATTAATTTCAACCAGACCCTTATCTTTTGCTCTTTTGACTATAGAATAATTAAGCGGACTCTCTATTAATTCAGGTAGTACGGTGAGTATATCTATTCTCATATATACATATTTTTGTAAAAATAGCAAGAATATATGAAAGGCACAATGAATCATTGGCGCAGGGACGCAATGCTCTACAGGTCAAAATCTGAAGGAGTGCTGTTATTTCCCTATCTGGTTTTCTGATTTTAATCCTTCTGATTTTTGTATTAATTTTTTACTATTTACATTTACCTTTTTATTTTATCTTTTTTCAATGAAATGTCGTCAAAACTGTGGTGCCTGCTGCATTGCGATATCAATTTCCTCACCGATACCCGGAATGCCTGAAGGCAAGCCCGTAGGAGTGAGGTGTATTCACCTGCTTGAGGACGATAAATGTGATCTGTTCGATAATGTTTCCCGACCTAAAGTTTGTGATGATTTCAAAGCTGAACGGGAATTCTGCGGGTTGAACAGAGCAGAGGCACTGAAAATATTATATTCCCTATCTGATTGATTGAGTCTGCTTCGGCTTTTCGCCTCGCAATGTCCTGAGTCTTCATAGGATTCCCTGCATTCTTTATTTCACTGGTTTTTACATTTCACTGTCACTGAGAGGAGCAAAGCGCCGAAGCAATCATTCCTTATCTTCCCGATGTATAAACAACCTTGCCCCCGGTTATAGTATAATCTACTTTTGTTCCCATTATTTCATTTTCCGGAATTGTCAGGAGGTTTTTATCAGTAATCACAATATCTGCAAGATAACCAGGTTTGATGATTCCTTTGCGATTTTCCATGAATTGCGCATAAGCTGACCCAAAGGTGTAGTATTTAATGGCTTCTTCCATTGTAAGTTTTTGATCAGGGAACCATCCGTTACCTTCTTCACCAAAACGCTCTTTGCGTGTCACGGCAGCATAAAGCCCCTCCATAGGGTTTAACGGTTCAACCTGGTAGTCTGTTCCAAAAGCCAGAATTGATCCGGCATCAATCAGGCTTCTCCAGGCATAGGCTCCTTTGCACCTTTCTGTTCCGACACGTTTTTCATAAAACTTCTTGTCAGAAATACAATGAGTCGGCTGCATTGAAGGTATTACACCTAGCCTGGCAAACCGGGGTATATCAGAAAGCTGTAATGTCTGTGCATGTTCATCGCGGTGCCGGCTTTCGCGTCTTCCGTTTATCTTCCGGGCTTTCTCATAGGCATTCAATGTCCAGTTATTTCCTTTGTCACCTATTGCGTGTACACCGATCTGAAATCCGAATTTGTCTGCCAGAACTACCATCTTTTCAAATTCATCATATGGCATCATAGCAAGGCCGGATGACCCCGGATTGTCCTTAAACGGTTCGAACATAAGGGCGGTACCCGAGCCTATTGTACCGTCAATAAATGCTTTAAGGTAACCGAACCTGATCCAGTTTCCTTCCTTAGGATATCTCTTTTCGATCTCAAGATATTTTTTAAGAAGCGAGGTGTCTCCGGTAAGGGGTTTCCCGATATCAATTCTGGTAGTCAGTTCTCCTTCTTTCCTGAGCTTATCATAAGCTTCGAAATCTGCATTGCCAGGAATCTGGATGCTTGTTACCCCGAGTTCACGTGCTTCTTTCAACGCCAGCAGATAGCCCTTCCAGGTTCTTGATGCATTTTCAGCCGGTGTCCGTACAGACTCTGTGTCATCAAGTTTAATAAGACCCTGGGCCTTCTCTTTCAGTATTCCTGTAGGCTCTCCGGTTCCAGGATCCTTCTGGATCTCACCCCCAAAAGGATTGGGAGTGTTCTTTGTAATGCCGGATCTTTTCAGTACATAGCTGTTTACTAATACGGAATGACCGTCTGCCCTGCTTAATACAACCGGATTATCAGGCGCAACTTTATCCAGAAGTTCTTTTGACGGCCATTTTTTATCAATGAACATTTCATGCTCCCAATGCCCCCCTCTTATAAGTGTATTTGGTTTTAACCTTGAAACCCGGACTTTTATTTTTTCCGTAATGACTGAAGGATCAGTGGTATACCTTAATTCAACATAGTCAGGATCCAAAGGCCCGAAGTGAACATGCGCATCATTGAACCCTGGAATTACGAGCCTCCCGCCTGCATCGATAACCTTTGTAGATCTTTCATCAATCATCCTGGAAATTCTCTCTGTGGTACCAACAGCAATGATGTTTTCCCCCTTTACAGCAATTGCTTCTGCTGCAGGGTTTTCTTTATCAATAGTAAGAATCTTACCGTTTATTATAACAAGGTCAGCTTTTTCCGTATTGTGGCATGATGTGGACAGTATCATAATTATTACTGATAATAAGGTACTTAAGTTTCTCATAGTTGGTATAATTTCAGTCGTGAAATATAAAAAAAAATATTGAAGCTGATCAGAACGAAGAACGATTATAAGATTAGAGCGTAAAGCTTAAAGCGTAAAGCGTAAAACGTAAAGCGTAAAGCTTAAAGCGTAAAGCGTAAAGCGTAAAGCGTAAAGCGTAAAGCGTAAAGCGTAATGATATTAAAGTCCAGACATTCTGGTAAAACAAATAGTCTGATTTTTTAAGCATAATGATCAGGTTCTACTCTCTACTCACAACTCACAACTCACAACTCACAACTCACAACTTCCGCTTTACGGAACTTCGGCGTTTCACGCCTCGGCTCTACGCTCAACCCGGACTCAAACAAAGAACTTTCCAGTCATCTCCTTTACATAATTTAACTTCTCATTAAGAATTTTCTTGATGCTTAAGTATGTAAGAAATTCCAAAACAAGTAAATTCGCAACAAAAATCAAAAAAATGAATATTGCATTAATTGGATATGGCCGTATGGGACATGAGATAGAAACTATTGCTGTCAAAAGAGGCCATGTAATAAACCTTATTGTAGATAAGGATAATGAGACAGACCTGAATACTGAAAATCTTAAAGGCATTGACGTTGCAATAGAGTTCTCCTCACCGGAAAGTGCATACCGCAATACCGTAAAATGTTTTGAGAATAAGATCCCGGTTGTTTCAGGGACCACCGGTTGGCTGGAGCCTATTGATAAGGCTGCTGAGATATGTTTGAAAAATAATACTTCATTCATTCACTCATCGAATTTCAGCATCGGAGTAAATCTGCTTTTCAGGTTAAATTCAGAGCTGGCCCGCCAGATGTCCCGATATGGTGAATACAAAGTTACAATAGAAGAGATCCACCATATCAGAAAACTGGATGCACCAAGCGGAACTGCAATCAGCCTGTCGGACGGTATTTGCATGAATCATCCTGGTTATAAAGGATGGTCTTCTGAAAGTGACCCGGAAAATGATATAATACCGGTACATTCTGTGCGTGAAGGCACTGTTCCGGGAACACACACTGTTACCTGGGAATCAGATATAGATATACTAAGCCTGAAACATATTGCCAGGAACAGGACCGGATTTGCAATTGGAGCTGTTATTGCTGCAGAATTTATAAGCAAAAGGAAAGGAATCTTAACAATGAATGATGTGCTTGGATTCTGATTATTATTTTTACTTTTACCGTTTCATAAAATTACTTTCAGTATGGCATATAAATTTCAGAATAATCACATAAGATTTGCAATTGCAGCTATTCTATATATCCTTATAGTAATCTGGATTGGAAATTACTGGTTACTTTTAGGATTGGCGATAGTTTATGATTTATATATTACTGAGAAGGTTAACTGGACATTCTGGAAGAGGAGAGATGGCAAGAACAATGCATTCATTGAGTGGCTTGATGCATTGATTTTTGCTGTGATAGCAGTTTCCCTGATAAATATTTTTCTTTTTCAGAACTACCGCATTCCAACACCCTCCATGGAGAAATCACTTCTGGTAGGTGATCATCTTTTTGTGAGTAAATTAGCTTATGGTCCACGAATGCCAAATACGCCGATAGCATTCCCTTTTACGCAGCATACATTGCCCATTACAAAAGGCAAATCCTGGTCAAACCTGGTCATATGGAAATATAAGCGACTCGCGGGTGGCGGCAGGGTAAAAAATAACGATCCTATCGTCTTTAACTTTCCTGCCGGAGATACCGTTGTATTGGAAGATCAGGCTACCAGCTATTATGAGATTGTAAGAAGGCTTGCAAGAGAGTTGCAGAGCAGAGATAGTTATGGTATTCAGGTTTCTAAACCTTTGAAGGATTATATACCTGAAGCACGCAAAGAAATCTGGGACAAATATAAAGTGATCTACCGTCCTGTCGACAGAAGAGACAACTACGTAAAAAGATGTGTCGGACTTCCTGGTGACACGCTAACAATAAAAACAGGCGATCTTTATGTAAACGGGAAACTTGTTCCGGACAACAATACCCAGCAGACAAATTATGTTGTGGGAACTAATGGTACTACTATAAATCCCAAGGCATTTGAGCGGTTAAATATTAACAAGTCTGATCAGATTATGGTTTCAGGTGCTGCTTACCTTCTTCCTCTGACCAAATCAAATGCGGAAGCTCTTTCTAAATTTCCTAATGTCACAAAGGTTACACCTGTTTTTGCCAGGAAAGGAGAGTATGCTCCTTATATTTTCCCCTACAACCCTGAACTGGCATGGAATGAAGACAATTTCGGGCCTCTCTGGATTCCTTCAAAAGGTGCTACTGTTTTACTCGATACATCGAATCTTTGTATTTATAATCGAATTATAGATGTTTATGAAAATAATGATCTGAGGGTTGAAGGGAGTAACATATATATTAATGATGTGCTTACCGACAGCTATACCTTTAAGATGGATTACTACTGGATGATGGGTGACAACAGGCACAATTCGGCAGATTCACGTTACTGGGGATTTGTACCTGAAGATCACATTGTCGGTAAACCAAAGTTTATCTGGCTTTCGATCGATAAGGAAGCTAAAGGTCTTAAGCGGATAAGGTTTAATCGAATGTTTATGAAGGTAAAATAAGATTAAGAGGTATTATCCAAACTCCCTGGCAAAGCATGGAAACTTCACCGGCTGCCCAGGCGATCAAAAAAAAGCTGACTCAATTACGAGCAGCTTTTTTATAATTAAGTAAATATTTTCTATTTAACTTTTTCAACGACAGCTTTAAAAGCTTCCGGGTGGTTCATTGCAAGGTCTGCAAGTGTTTTTCTGTTCAGGGTGATACCCTTTTTGTCGAGTTTTCCGATAAAAGTCGAATAACTCATATCATACTGCCTTACACCGGCATTTATCCTCTGAATCCACAAAGCCCTGAACTGGCCTTTCTTTTTCTTTCTGTCGCGGTATGCATAACCCAGACCTTTGTCGAGGGTATTTTTTGCGACTGTTATTACATTTCTTCTTGATCCGAAGTTACCTTTTGTCTGCTTGAGAACCTTTTTCCTTCTGGCTCTTGATGCAACTGAATTTACTGATCTTGGCATAACTCATTTTTTTTGAATGTCAGCGTTCCGTTACCGGACTCTTTTTTGCTGAACAATCTGTAAATACTATAATTAATTAATCAACTCATACAACATTATTTGCTTGCGAGCAGAAGCTTAACATTTTTAAGGTCTGTTTTATCAACCTGACCAAATATGAGAGGTTTCTCTTACGTTTGGTTGATTTTTTAGTCAGGATGTGGCTTTTAAATGCATGTTTACGTTTGATTTTTCCTGTTCCGGTCAGAGTAAATCTCTTCTTTGCACCGGGATTAGTTTTCATTTTTGGCATTTCTTTCTTGTCAAATATATTTAAATTTACTTTTTCTTTTTTGGAGAGAAGGAGATGATCATCCTTTTCCCTTCAAGTCGTGGCAGCTGTTCAACTTTACCATATTCCTCAAGGTCATTGGCAAATCTTAGCAAAAGAACTTCACCCTGTTCCTTGAATAAAATGGATCTTCCCTTAAAGAACACATAAGCCCTTACCTTAGCTCCCTCTTCAAGGAATCTCATTGCATGTTTGAGCTTAAAATTGTAATCGTGTTCATCAGTATTCGGGCCAAATCTGATCTCTTTTACAACAATTTTAGCTGTTTTAGCCTTAATCTCTTTCTGTTTCTTTTTCTGTTGATAAAGAAACTTCTGATAATCAACAATTTTGCAAACAGGTGGATCTGCATTTGGAGAAATTTCAACAAGGTCAAGTTCCAGTTTATCTGCCAGTTTCAGTGCATCCTGAGATCTCATGACTTCTGCTTCTATTTCTTCACCTACAACTCTGACCACTTTTGCAGTGATCCTGTTGTTAATTTTGTGAGCCGGCTGGGTAATCCTGCCGGGGCTTCGCCTGATTGGTCCAGCTATAGCTTTTTCCTCCTTATCTTTTATTAATACCTCGTAATTCTTTGATTATTCTTTCAAAATGTGGTTTCCCTTTTGATCTCAGCGTTAATAAAAGCTGCAAATTCCTCAATTTTCATGCTCCCTTTATCACCTTCTCCCTGCTTACGGACGGCTACTGTTCCGCTTTCTGCCTCTTTTTCACCAAGAATAAGAAGGTATGGAATCCTCTTTAATTCGTTATCCCTGATCTTCTTACCTATCTTTTCGCTCCTGTCGTCAATAAGTGTGCAAATATCGGAATTATTTAGAATTTCCAAAACATTTCCGGCATAATCATTGAATTTTTCACTAATAGGTAAGAGAACTGCTTTTTCCGGTGCGAGCCACAAGGGGAATTTACCCGCAGTATTTTCAATGAGTACCGCGACAAAACGCTCCATCGAACCAAATATGGTTCTGTGTATCATTACAGGCCGGTGCTTCTGATTATCGCTTCCATTGTAAGTCAGATCAAACCTTTCAGGCATGTTATAGTCGACCTGAATAGTACCCAGTTGCCATTTGCGTCCGATGGCATCTCTTACCATAAAGTCAAGTTTTGGGCCATAGAATGCTGCTTCGCCCAATACGACAGTTGTTTCCAGGTTTTTTTCATCTGCAGCTTCAATAATGTCGCGTTCAGCTTTTACCCAATTCTCATCCGATCCGATATATTTTTGTTTATTTTCGGGATCCCTCAATGATATCTGCGCAGTGAAATCATTGAAATTAAGAATTTTAAAAACATACAGAATTAAATCTATTATACCTCTGAACTCATCCCTTAACTGATCATGTCTGCAAAAATGGTGAGCATCATCCTGGGTAAAGCTTCTGACCCTTGTAAGTCCATGAAGTTCACCGCTTTGTTCATACCTGTATACTGTTCCGAATTCCGCCAGACGGAGCGGTAACTCTTTATATGAGTGAGGTGTGGCATTATAAATTTCACAATGGTGCGGGCAATTCATGGGTTTAAGCATGAACTGTTCTCCCTCCTGGGGAGTTGAAATTGGCTGAAATGAATCAGCGCCATATTTCTCAAAGTGGCCTGATGTCTTGTAAAGGTTTACATTTCCGATATGTGGTGTGGTTACGATCTTGTAACCCCTTTTTCTAAGTACCCCTGTAAGAAAATTAATCAGATTCTGTCTGATATCTGAACCCTTTGGAAGCCATAATGGAAGACCCATTCCGACTTTAGGAGAGAAGGTGAACAATTCCAGTTCTTTGCCAATACGCCTGTGGTCTCTTTTTTTAGCTTCTTCAAGCAATACAAGATAGTCATCCAGCATTTTTTGTTTCGGATAGGTAATGCCATAGATCCTTGTCAGCATTTTACGCTTTTCATTTCCTCTCCAGTATGCTCCGGCTACACTTGTTAATTTAATGGCTTTAATAGGTTCAGTCGACGGAAGGTGAGGTCCACGGCAGAGATCGGTAAAATTACCCTGGGTATATAACGAAATTGTACCGTCTTCAAGCTCACCAATAAGTTCTGTCTTGTATTCATCACCCTTCTTCGTGAAAATTTCAAGAGCCTCTTTTTTACTGACATCTTTTCTCTTGTAAATAAGGTTTTTCGCCGCCAGTTCCTTCATTCTGTTTTCAATAGTTTGAAGATCAGCCTCTGTAATTACTTTTCCTTCCCCGGGGTCTACATCATAGTAAAACCCGTTTTCAATTGCAGGTCCAATTCCGAATTTGATACCCGTATACAACGATTCAAGAGCTTCTGCCATTAAATGTGCTGAAGAGTGCCAGAATGCATGTTTCGCTTCATCATCTTCCCACTTATGAAGTTTAAGTGTTGCATCACTTTTGATAGGTCTTGTCAGATCGCGGAGTTCACCATTAACTGTAGCTGAATATACTTCCTTTGCCAGCCGAGGACTTATTTGTTCTGCAATTTCAAGACTGCTTATTCCATTTTTATACTCCCGTACTGATCCGTCAGGAAAGGTTATTTGTATCATCCTTAATGCTTCTTTTTATAGGATTGCAAAGATAATTATTATTTTTAATAAAGCAGGAAGGTTAAAGAAGATGGGTTTTAGATAGATTCAGCTCATCGCAAAAGAGAACAAATTAAGCTATTGAGAAAAAATATTTTTTACTCAGGTTCTGTTTATCAGAAGTTACTTGGCCAATACTCTGTTTAACTCATTTTTGATAATATCAGTCCATATAGAATACCCTGTCGCATTAAGATGCAGCTTATCCGCGACAAACAATTCATCTCTTGGCTTCCCATCTTCATTAAGAAAAGCAAAATCTGTGCGAATGTAATATGTGTTTTTATGAGCATCACATATTTTACTTATAAGTGTAGTTGATTTTTGAATCTCTGGCCATACCTTCCACCGTGAAGATGTTGGTGTTACTTCAATCCAGAATACGGGAGTACTGGGATGACTTTTACGGATAGTTTTTAATACACTTTTAAAAAGCGCAGCAACTTCCTCAGGACTTTTGTCCTGATCAGTTCCGGCTATATCGTTGGCAACAAAGAGCACAATTGCCTGGCAGGGGTGTGGTCTGAAAATACGATCGGCATATACTGCAAGATCACTTAACCGTGAACCACCGAATCCACGCTGGATGACAGGATAAGGAGCCATGTCTTTGGCAAGTGTAGTCCATAGTTTAATGCTTGAACTTCCTGCAAAAAGTATTGCATTGTCAGGATAAGTTTCTGTTCTGTCAGACTGTTCGAATTTGCTTATATCATTCTCCCAGGCTTTTACCTGGGGCAGATCCTGGTACTTTCTTATTGGGGAGCATGAAACAATAAGAACAATTAATATTACCGGTAATTTTTTGAACATTGAAGATGGCATTATTATTTGAGCTGTAAATTTAATGTTAAAATGTTTAAAATATGGGAATATTAAATTTTGATTATCCGTTTTTTATTAAAAAAAAGTTACGTTTGCAATAGTATTAAATTCTATATTCAAAAAAACAAGAACAGCTCAATGGCAAAGAATCGCTTGTTCCTTACAAAACCGCTTAAGCAGCTTCTTACCGAATCAAAAGATTCGGGCGGTTTAAAAAGATCTTTAACAGCTCTTAATCTTACAACCTTAGGCATCGGCGCTATTATTGGTGCCGGAATATTTGTTCTTACCGGTCAGGCTGCTGCTCAGTATGCTGGTCCTGCTATTGTGTTGTCATTTATTGTTTCCGGACTTGCCTGCGGATTTGCAGGGTTATGTTATGCTGAATTTGCTTCCATGATTCCGATAGCAGGAAGCGCTTATACATACTCCTATGCAACACTTGGGGAATTTCTTGCATGGATCATAGGCTGGGATCTTATCCTTGAGTACCTTTTTGCAGCTTCAACTGTTGCGGTTGGCTGGTCAGGATATGTGGTGAGTTTCCTGAAAGACCTGAATATATTTCTTCCCACACAGTTTACAGGCGCTACAGGTACTGTTCTTGTTAATGTTCCGGACATGGGATGGAAACCGTTCTCGGCGGCTTTTGCGCAGACCCTTGCTGCATCAGGAATAAATGTAGATTCTCTTCCTCATGTTACCTGCATTTTAAATCTTCCTGCAATGTTTATTGTAGCCCTGCTTTCAACTCTTCTTGTGATAGGTATCAGGGAGTCAGCGAACTTCAATAACATAATGGTTATTACAAAAGTAGCGGTTATTATACTATTCATTTCCCTGGGTTTTATGTTTGTTAAAGTTGTGAACTGGCACCCATTTATACCTCCGAATAAGGTGGAAACAACTCCGATTTCTGCATATGGTTCATTAGGAGGATGGCTTAAAGCTTATGCCCGGGATTTTGGCAATTTTGGAATTGGTGGAATACTAAGAGGAGCAGGTGTTATCTTTTTTGCTTACATAGGGTTTGATGCGGTATCAACTGCAGCTCAGGAAGCAAAGAACCCGCAAAGGGATATGCCGATAGGGATACTTGGTTCACTGGGAATTTCAACAGTGCTTTATATTCTTGTTGCAATTGTACTTACAGGCATTGTAAGTTATACAACATTAAATGTTCCTGACCCGGTAGCAGTTGGTGTTGATGCCATGGGTAAGGGAATGTTCTGGCTCAGGCCAATTGTGAAGATTGCCGCAATAGCCGGATTAAGTTCTGTCATTCTCGTTATGCTTCTTGGACAACCCAGGATATTTTACTCTATGTCTAAGGATGGTCTGCTTCCTGAAGTTTTTTCAAAGGTTCATCCACGGTTTCAGACCCCCTATATAAGTACTATTATCACGGGATCAGTTGCAATGATAATTTCCGGAATACTACCGATAAGCATACTTGGAGAGCTCGTTTCTATAGGAACGCTTCTCGCATTTATAATTGTCTGTATCAGTGTGCTTGTGTTAAGAAAATCAAGACCCGAAATACATCGTCCCTTTAAAACGCCCTGGGTTCCTTTAGTGCCAATACTGGGTGCCTCGATCTGTTTTATTCAGATGGCAGCTCTTCCTCTCGACACCTGGTTAAGGCTTATAATCTGGATGGCAATAGGTTTTTGTATTTATTTCTTTTACAGTATTAAACATAGCAAGGTAAGACAAAACAACCCGAAGGAAGAACAGAGCCAGAGTTAAAGGGATATGAAAAAGTCATTTGATAATAACGGACCTTACAATAGCCCGACATGCAAGACAATTACCGTTTAAATTTCGTTGGAAAACACCGATCGGGGTAGATCTCTAAGATTATATCTTGATGCCATTGCCTCACCGTAAGCACCTGCAGAACGGATAGCTATTATGTCACCACGCTGGGTTTCAGGCAGTTCGATAAACTTCCCAAATATATCTGAAGACTCACAAACCGGACCCACAACATCGTAACGGTAAACATTCCCCATTGATGTGAGATTTTCGATTTTGTGAACTGCCTGGTAGAGTGCAGGCCGGATGAGATCATTCATTCCTGCATCAATAATTGCGAAATGTTTGTTGGTGCCGTTTTTAATGTAAAGTACTTTTGATATAAGAGATCCACACTGGCCAATTATTGAACGGCCCGGTTCCAGATGAAGCGTCTGCCCATGACGGAGATCAATAAATTCATTTATGAGTGAAAAGTATTCTTCAAACCCAGGATTTTTTTCAGGATCATCATAATCTATTCCCAGCCCTCCGCCTACATTAATGATTTCAAGATCAATATTACGTGAGGTGAACCATTCCTGTAACTCGTTGATATGTGTGCATAGACTTTTAAAAACAGACATTTTTGTTATCTGCGATCCTATGTGAAAGTGCAAACCTAAAAGCCTGACATTGTTCATAGATTCTAATCTTCTTAAAACCTCATCAAGATCCCATGAGTTTATACCGAATTTACTTTCCTCAATGCCTGTGGTTATGTATTTATGTGTATGAGCCTCTATTAAAGGGTTTATCCTTAATGCAATCCTGGCTGTCTTATTCTGTTTTGAAGCCAGATGATTTATAACTTCTATTTCAGGAATCGATTCGCAGTTGAAGCAAAGTATTTCAGCCTTAAGCGCAGATTCTATATCATTATCAGTTTTTCCCACACCTGCAAATACAATATCAGAAGCTTTGAAACCTGTATTAATGGCTCTCTCGATCTCATTCCAGCTTACACAGTCAGCTCCAAATCCGTACGAAGATATGACCTTCAATAATACGGGATTAGAATTTGCTTTTACGGCATAGTGAACCTTATATCCCGAATTCTCTGATTCTTTTCTTACAGTCTCACATGTTGAATTTAAAATATCGAGATCATAATAATAAAAAGGAGTTGCCAGATCCCTGAACTTATCAATAGTTGTTTGTTTGAACATATTTCTAATTAAAAAGATGATTATTTAATAATCTAAGTGCTTCAATTTTATTTCTGGTATCAATAAGAAGAGACAAACTGTTTGGACTTCCTCCGTAGGATATCATCTTAAGAGGAATAGTATCCAAAGCTTCAAATATCTCGGGAGCAGACCCTGTCCGTTCAGTACGGAAGTCTCCTACTATACATATTATGGTCTGGTTCTCTTCGATCTCAACGGTTCCGAGCTCCTTCAGGTCCTTGGATATCTGCTTTATAAACTCAGAATTGTCAATGGTAATTGATACACATATCTCTGAGGTAGTGATCATATCAATAGGGGTCTTGTAGACCTCAAATATCTCAAATACTTTCCTGAGAAATCCAAAAGCCATCAGCATCCTGTATGATTTAATTCTCAGAACAGATATTCCATCTTTTGCAGCAACTGCCTTGTAATCCATCATCTTGCTTGTTGAGGTTATCAGAGTCCCCTCATCAGATGGTTCCATGGTATTCTTAAGCCTTACAGGAATGTTTTTAAGTTTTGCAGGGTTGACACTTGAAGGATGAAGAATCTTGGCTCCGAAATAGGCAAGTTCGGCAGCTTCATCAAAAGAAAGCTCACGTATGACTTTTGTATTCTCAACATACCTGGGATCATTGTTGTGAAAGCCATTGATGTCTGTCCATATCTGTATCTCTGAAACTCCCACTACAGCTCCAATGATTGAAGCTGTAAAGTCACTTCCTCCACGCTTAAGATTATCGATTTCACCATAGGCGTTGCGGCAAATAAATCCCTGTGTTATGATAATCGTTTCAGATTTAAAATTAGCAAGCTCTCTCTTAATATTTTCCTCAATATAAAACATGTCGGGTTCTCCATCCTTATCAATCCGCATAAAACTGAGTGCAGGCAGAAGAATGGACCTGATGTTTCGTTCCTCAAGCAGCATATGAAATAATGCTGTGGAGATAAGCTCGCCCTGGGCCAGTATCGCTTTTTCCTGCAGCTTGGTGTACACTTTCAATGTAAAACTGTTTACATAATTAAAGTGAGAGTCTATAAGTTCATGACCTTTCTGTATGAAACTGTCGCTTTCAAACAGATCCTGAACCACCATGTGATATTTCGACCTTAATGAATCATTCTTTGAAGATGCTTCATTAATATTTTCAGAATGAAGCAGGTCAGAAATTTCAACCAGACTGTTTGTGGTACCTGACATTGCAGACAGAACAACAATTTTTCTTTCATTGTCAGCAATCAGGGGTATGAGTGCCTTTATCCTGTCAGGATTACCGACTGAGGTACCTCCGAATTTCATAATCTTAACTATACTCATCCTTGTTAGTTATTTAGAAAAACTGCTAATTTTAACAGATCTCTTTTGTCTTTCACTTTCAGTTAATTCCGGGTAAAAAAATTCACACCATTAATACAGGTTAATCATAATCCAAATGAACTTTTTTACTGTTTGTTCATAAGAGAATAATCAGCGTGCAAAAATATGATTTTAAATAATACAGAGGATGCAATTGGTATGTTTTTTGCATTTAATTAAAAATGAGTATCGGGAATCAATAATAAAAAGTTAGTACTAAAATAATATTAATTTTATAATGCTTATAATCAATTACATACATTTTATTCCAAATAACCCACCTTTCCCGTTTCCCCCAAGGGGGAAAAGCTTTGCTTTCAGCTCCTTCCCCCCTGGGGGAAGGTCGGGATGGGGGTATAAATAATAGAAATTAATAGTTTTATTCATGATTGCTGATAGTCACATAATTAAATATAGAACTATTTATTTTAAATATCTGAAAAATGAAGAAAAAGGTTTTTATGATAATGTTTTTACTTTCTCTTATTTATATTAACGGTTATAGCCAAAAACAAAAGGAGAATAGCAGATTAAAGGCTGATACTGTTTCAGTTGACAGCCTTGAATATAAATTAATTATTCTGGACCCAGGCTTTGATTCGTGGCTTGCAACCCAGCTTCCCGAAAATTTTTACTCGAAGGAATATTATGAGTACTGGAACCGTTTGTGTGTAACCGAATGGAATCAAAGGTATCTGACTGACCATGGATCAATCTTATATGATTCATATATTGACTATAATGACAGGGTTGACTACGGTCTTGATCTGAATTATAGACTTTACTACTATTTCAAATATTTTGAAAAGACCAATGATGTAAGGTTGGTAAATGCCCGGCGTTAATATTTGTGTTTAATCGGTTTGCAGATACTGATTGCTGATTTTATGCTTTATCTTCGAAGATACCTGTTCCATGTCCATAGTAACTGGGTTGAATCTGAATCTTGAAGTGAAATGAAAAAAATAATGCATAATTTTTATTTTATATTCACTTCCTAAAAACCAACTTAAACCGATTTCTTATATCTTTAATCATTGTTTGTCCGATGATTTTCAGAGGCAATCAGCAGTTCGGTAATGGCCTGATCTGTATTAACTCATAATTCGGCATAAATAACAAAAAGCAGTGGTAAACAATTAACTCTAAAATGAATAAGATGAAGAAATTTCAATTAATTAAAGGAATCCAGGTCAGTTTGTTTCTTGTATTTATCATGTCAAAAACTGACCCTGTCATTGCACAGGAGGCAGAGAATCTTAATGTTTTTAACAATTGGATAGAGTGGACCGATGGACATAACATGCTTGCACATCATCTTAACAGGCAGGCATTTTCTTACCTTGATGCGAGAGACAAAGAGATTGCTGCCTTAAAGACGAAAGAAGACTGGATTAAAAGGCAGAATAAGGTACGTGATATACTTATGAATAAAATAGCCGGACCATTTCCGGATAAAACACCACTTAATGCAAAAGTTACCGGTGTAGTCAAAAAGGAAGGCTACAAAATAGAAAAAATAATATACGAATCGATGCCATCTTTTTATGTAACCGGTTGCCTGTTTGTTCCTGATGGCAAAGGAAAAAAACCTGCCATACTTTTTACAAGCGGACACACACAGGAGTCATTCCGGTATCCATCCTATCAGGTTATGATCCTCAATCTGGTTAAAAAAGGCTTTATAGTTTTTGCGATCGATCCTGTGAGTCAGGGTGAAAGAGTTCAGATTTATGATCCGCAAAAGAACGCATCAGCTATCGGGCCAACAACCAGAGAGCATGGCTATCTTGGGACTCAGTGTATAATTTCAGGCGTTTCGCTGGCAAGGTACTTCATATGGGATGGAATAAGGGGCATCGATTACCTGCTGACCAGGAAAGATGTTGATCCTTCAAGACTCGGGGTAACAGGCCAGTCCGGTGGCGGAACACAATCAGCATACATTTTTGCATTTGATGACCGGATTAAAGCCGGAGCACCTGTAAATTATATAACCGGATACAGGCGTCTGCTGGAATCAATAGGACCTCAGGATGCAGAACAGAATTTTTATCATGTTGTTTCGAACGGAATAACCCATGCGGACTTTCTGGAGTTGAGGGCACCAAATCCTGCACTTATTTCAGCAGGAACACGTGATTTCTTCAGTATACAGGGAGCACGTGAAACCTTTGATGAGGTCAAAATTGCTCAAAAGGCATTCGGAACAGAAGATAATATTGGTATTGTAGAGGATGATTTCGGACATGGCTATACAAAAAAATTAAGAGAAGGGATATATACTTTCTTCCAAAAGAACCTTAATCTGCCAGGTTCTTCGTCTGATGAAAATGTTACGGTACTGGATCCAGGTGAATTAAAGGTAACAGCAACCGGTAATGTAGCAACCTCTTTTGATAATGTTGAAACTGTTTTCAGTATTAACAAAAAGGAATCACAAAACCTTATTGATAAATTACAGACTTCAAGAAAAAATGTTGATCAGCATCTTGAGAAAGTAAAATCGGATGCAAAGGTACTATCAGGATATGTTGCCCCTCAGTCAGATTTAAAACCCGTATTTCGTGGCAGATATCAAAGGGATGGGTATGCGGTGGAGATGTATGCTCTGCATGGTGAGGGGAATTGCATATTGCCATTGTTACTTTTTGTCCCTGGGACAGGAACCAGGTTTTCAAGCATTATCTATTTGCATCCAAATGGGAAAATTGCTGATGCAGCTCCGGGAGGGAAAATTGAAGAACTGGTAAAAAAGGGTTACATAGTAGCTGCACCTGATGTAATAGGAACAGGGGAGACATCAGGCAGCGGTGGTGTGGCAATGTTGATTGGCCGTAGTACGGTAGGATTACAGGCTGGTGATGTAAGCAGGGTGGTTGAATTTCTTAAAAGCAGAAGCGATGTTGATATAAATAAGATCGGCGGTATGGCTTTTGATGAGATGGGACCTGTAATGCTTCACGCAGCAGCTTTCAACAGTTCAATCAGCGCAGTGACCCTTATCGGGGCACCTGTGTCCTACAGTTCCTTTGTTATGAATGAATTTTATGATCCCCGTTTTGCAAATAATGCAGTTGCAGGAGCACTCACCGCCTATGACTTGGCCGATCTGGAGGGATGTATTGCTCCCAGGAAATTAGCACTCGTGGATTTAAAGGACCAGATGAAAAAGATTGTAAACCAGGGTCCTCTTGAGAAGGAAATCTCATTTCCGGAAACTGTCTACTCCCAGAGAGGTGTTTCAGGGAACATTAAAGTCATGTCTTTAACAGGTGGCATAGTTCCTGTTGCTGAGTGGTGTTTCAAATAGGAAATGTCTCTGTGCTTTATTATGTGGATATCAGGTAGCTTACAACCAGAGTTATTGATTTCCGGACTATTTAGAATGCATTATTTATGGTTACCGGTAGTCATATATTATTGAAAAAAATCATTTAAAAAGCTCAACCATGACAATTCTGAAAATTATAAGAGCAATAACGACCGGATTATTTCTGGTTTTCTTTCTCTCAAAACCTGATCCCGTTATGGGCCAGGAGGAGAACCTGAAAATTTTTGACAATTGGATTGAATGGTCAGATGGGAAAAATATGCTTATCCATTACCTTAATGAGCAGGCATACAGATATCTGGATGCCAGGGATAGCGAGATTGCAGGGTTGAAAACAAAAGAGGACTGGATTAACAGACAGAAGAGGGTAAAAGATATACTTAATAACATAATTGGTCCCTTCCCTGAAAAAACCCCTCTGAATGCCAGGGTAACGGGTATCGTTAAGAAAGATGGTTACAGAATTGAGAAGATTATTTATGAATCAATGCCCAACCTTTATGTAACAGGGTGTTTGTTCATACCTGACGGGAAAGTTAAGAACAGACCTGCAATAATTGAAGTGAGCGGTCACGGTTTTCCCGCATTCCGGTCAAAGGGTACTCAGACACAGATTTATAATCTTGTAAAAAAAGGTTTCATAGTATTTGCATTTGATCCGCTTGGTCAGGGTGAACGTATTCAGTATTGGGATGATGAAAAAAAGGCTTCTGTTCTCGGAACATCGCCTGTAAGTGAACATTCATATTTTGGTAATCAGATGTTTATTTCAGGCATATCCCCGATACGCTATTTTACCTGGGATGGTATAAGGGCTGTTGATTATCTTATCTCGAGGAAAGAGGTTGATCCCGAACGAATTGGAATTTATGGCTGTTCCGGAGGAGGAACGCAGGCTACTCTGATCTCAGCATTTGATGAGAGGATAAAGGCAGCTGTCCCTGGTTGTTATATCACCGGTTTCAGAAGGCTTCTTGAATCTATTGGCCCTCAGGATGCTGAACAGGATTTCTATCATGCTATAATGAATGGCATAACTCACGCGGACTTACTTGAGGTAAGAGCGCCCGGTCCACTCCTCATTTCATCAACAACCCGCGATTATTTCAGCATTCAGGGTGCCATTGAATCCTTCCGGGAGGTGAAGCAGGCGTATAAAGCCTTCGGTAAGGAAGAAAATGTAAACCAGGTAGTTGATGATGCCGGACATGGCTTCAATAAAAACATTACTGCAGTATATGCATTTTTCCAAAAGGTATTCGGCGTACCCGGTAGTTCTCAGCAAGAGAGCTTTGAAGGTTTTAAGCCTGAGGACCTGCAGGTTACAAAAACAGGACAACTTGCAACATCCCTTGCCGGAGAGACAGCATTCAGTATTAATCAAAAAGAAACGCAGAAATTAATTAACAGGCTCAATACTTCCAGAAATACTGTAAATGAACATCTGGCTGATGTTTCAATCAAAGCAAAGGAACTTTCAGGATATGTTGCCCCTCAGTCAGATTTAAAACCCGTATTTCGCGGAAGATATCAGAGAAGTGGTTATTCGGTGGAAATGTATGCTTTACAGGGCGATGGTAATTATGTTATTCCTTTATTGTTATTTGTTCCGGGAACAGGAACTAATTACCCCGCTCTTATCTACATTCACCCCGACGGAAAAAGCACAGATGCTTCACCCGGTGGCAAAATTGAACAATTGGTACGGCAGGGTTATCTGGTTGCTGCGCCAGATCCACTGGGCACAGGTGAAACAGCGGATAATTTTTATGGTTCCAACTATGTTGCCCTGCTAACTGGAAGAAGCATTGTTGGCATCCAGGCAGGTGATATCAGCAGGGTGGTAAATTATTTAGAAACCCGTAAGGATGTTAATTCCAGTAAGATAAGCGGGATAGCCTTCAATGAAATGTGCCCGACACTTCTTCATGCAGCAGCATTTAACAGGATGATAAACTCTATTACTCTTGTCGGGTCTCCGGTATCATACAGGTCAATTGTCATGAATAAGTTCTATGAATTTAAATTATCAGAGAATTCGGGTCCTTCTGCCAATTCTGCTGATGAGGTACCATATTTCAATTATACCGTTGCAGGGGCACTAACTGCGTATGATCTGCCCGACCTTGTAGGATGTATGGCGCCAAGGAAGGTAGCACTACTGGATTTAAAGGACCAGATGAAGCAAACTGCCTCGGCAGAACTTATTAATCAGGAGCTTTCATTCCCACGCACGGTTTATTCGCTAAAAAATGTTACCCGAAACCTGAGTGTTATTAATTCTGCTGATGATCTGATTTCACCTGTAGACTGGTGTTTTGATAATAAATAGAACCAACAAATTATTCTTACTTAACAATCAAAATTTACAAAAAATGAAAAGGAACCTGGTACTAAAAAATAACTTAGTTGTATTATTACTGTTACTCCTGATATTAAAATCCGTTTTTGTAAATGGACAGGAAGCAGAAAATCTGAATGTATTTGACAGATGGATAGAATGGACCGATGGAAAGAACATGCTTGTACATCTTCTTAACAGGCAGGCATTTGCTTATCTTGATACACGGGACAATGAAGTTGCGGTCTTAAAAACCCGGGAAGACTGGGTCAGCCGGCAGAAGAAAGTGAAGGAAATCCTTTATAATACTGTTGGCCCGTTCCCTGAAAAAACTCCGCTAAAAGCCAGGATCACCGGCACTGTTAAAAAAGAGGGATTCAGAATTGAGAAGGTAGTCTATGAATCAATGCCCGGCCTTTATGTAACAGCCTGCATATTTATACCAGACGGAAAAGCCAGAAACAGACCCGCAATTATTCAGGTAAGCGGGCATGGATTTCCGGCATTCAGATCGCCGGGTACCCAGAAACAATTATATAATCTTGTAAAGCGCGGTTTCATTGTGTTTGCGATTGATCCCTTTGGCCAGGGCGAAAGACTGCAGTACTGGGATAATGAAAAAAAGGCTTCAATGATGGGTACTTCACCAACAAGCGAACACTCATATTTTGGAAATCAGATGTTTGTCTCCGGAATTTCTCCAATAAGGTATTTTGTCTGGGATGGCATAAGAGGAGTTGATTATCTTTTAACGCGGAAGGAAGTTGATCCTGAACGTATAGGTATATATGGCTGCTCCGGGGGTGGTACTCAGACTACATTTATAGCTGCTTTTGATGACAGGATAAAAGCGGCTGTTCCGGGCTGCTATATCACAGGATTCAGAAGACTTCTTGAGTCAATTGGTCCTCAGGATGCAGAACAGAATCTTTACCGGGGAGTTTTAAATGGTATTACGCATGCTGATTTACTTGAAGTGAGAGCACCTAAGCCGTTATTAATATCCTCAACGACCCGTGATTTTTTTAGTATACAGGGCGCAATTGAAACATTTGATGAAGTGAAAAAAGCATATAAAGCTTTTGGAAAAGAAGACCAAGCGGGTCAGGTATTCGATGATGCCGGGCATGGGTTTAATAAAAATATTACGGCAGTATATGCTTTTTTCCAGAAGGTTTTCGAAATGCCCGGTATTTCAGAAGAACTAGATTTTGAAGGTTTTAGACCTGAAGATTTACAGGTTACCTCTACCGGGCAACTTTCCACGTCATTAGGTGGGGATCTGGCTTTTAATATCAGTGAAAGGGAGGCACAGAAACTAATTAAAAAAATAAATGATTCCAGAAATAATATTGATGTGCATCTTAAAAATGTTGTAACGAAGGCGAAGGCTATTTCAGGATATATAGCTCCGGGTAACGAAGGGAAACCGGTTTTCAGGGGACGTTATCAGCGTAATGGTTATGCTGTAGAGATGTATGCCCTTAATGGAGAAGGTAAGACGATTGTACCGCTTCTGCTTTTTGTTCCCCCAGGAGGAAACAATTTTCCATGCATTATCTATTTAAATCCTGCCGGCAAAGCAGCTGATGCTGCTGCAGGAGGAAAAATTGAACAACTGGTTAAGCAGGGTTATATTGTGGCTGCACCCGATGTAATAGGAACAGGAGAAACGGCAGCCAACGGAGATGCTGAAGCAGTTCTTCTGGGCCGGAGTGTAGCAGGTATGCAGGCAGGTGACGTTGTCAGGGTATTGAATTTTTTAAAGAGCAGATCCGATGTTAACATGAAGAAGATCGGGGGAATGGCTTTCGGTGAGATGGGCCCGGTTATGCTGCATGCTGCAGTTCTCAATAATTCAATAAGTTCTGTTTCGCTTTCAGGATCATTAATTTCTTACAGATCAATAGTTCTTAATAAGTTTTATAATACCGGTTTTGCAGGAAATGCAGTAGCCGGAGCCCTTACTGCTTATGACCTTCCTGATCTGATAGCTTGTATTGCCCCTCGGAAAATAGCATTGGTGGATTTGAAAGATCAGATGAAACAAACCGCAGGCAATGAATTAGTTGAGGAGGAATTAGCGTTTCCTGAATCAGTCTATACCCGTAAGAATGTACCAAAAAACATTAATATATTACCTGCCACCAATGATCTTGTATCTGTTGCAGGGTGGTGTTTCGAATAGAACTTCCGGAACTATGCAGGTATAGATCGATTGATAGGGCACGGATTACAACCGGGCAAAAGGCATGGATTGCAACCGGGCAAATGGCACGGATTGCAAATCCGCGCCAGCGGCGGCATCCCCCTTCTTTTTAACAATAATCATCAGTTATTAACAGCCTTTTTCTCTTGTTTTTAATAAGTTAAGGCTTTAGAATGTGCGAGGGCAAACCGGAAAAGGTGCGAACCTCGCCCTTTTTTGTGGCGCCAATATGGCCTTGAGTAGCGGGAGAAAAAAAAGGGCAAGGTTGTCTTTTCCGGACTCCTTTTCTTTGGTACCTTTCTTTTGGAGGAGCAAAAGAAAGGTACAAATAAAAATATAAATAAAGAGGATGCCCTTTTGAGACACCCTCCTTTTTTTGATTAGAATACAGTCAGTTCATTTATGATTTAAGTACCCTGGTATTTCCGCTGGTTTTCAATTCAATATCAAGAGGTTTGTTAATTTTCCACGAACCACGGGTGAAATCCGGAACATCAATAGAATTAGAACGGTGAGCTATTGACCATTCACTCAGCGGATCAATTGAGCTCCAGAGGGCTGTATCATAGACATCGATATCAAGTGGCAATCCGTTCCTCAGGCAATCAACTATACGCCAATCCATCGTAAAGTCCATTCCACCGTGCCCGCCAACCTGTTTTGCCATTTCTCCTATTTTTTTCACAATTTCAGGCTTATACTTTTCCTCCAATGCCTTATATTCATCGGGTGAAACCCAGGCATCCCCAATTGATATCCTTTCGGGAAGAGGATATTTAAGAGCTGCAGCTTTTGTTCCACTTACTTTATGTATCCTTGAATATACATTTGGTGAAGTGATATCATGCTGAACCATTATCGTTCTGCCTTTGTTTGTACGGATTACGCTGGTATTCATGTTTCCCCTGTGAGCTTTAACAGCTTTTTCAGCCCAAGGTTTCCAGAATTCATCCTTTTCAGCTGCTTTCTGGTAATTTTTGCCCATCATGAAATCATTGCTTGATACCGAAACCAGATATTCCATTTTATCACCGCGGTTTATGTCCATTATCTGACATATTGGACCAAGTCCGTGAGTAGGGTAGAGGTTGCCGTTTCGTTCTACGTTTTCCTTTTGCCTCCATGTTTTAATTTTATTTTCAGGATTGAAAGTAAACATATGAATATATGCTCCCTCTCCGTGGACTATATCTCCAAAAAATCCCTGTCTTGTCATATTAAGTGTGAGCAATTCAAAGAAATCATAACAGCAGTTTTCAAGCATCATGCAATGTTTGCGGGTCTTTTCCGATGTCTCCACCAGTTGCCAGCATTGATCCATGCTTATAGCTGCAGGTACTTCAATGAAAACATGTTTGCCATGTTCCATGGCATAAACTGCCATAGGAGTATGCAGATTCCATGGAGTTGCTATATAAATGACATCAATATCATCCCTTTCACAAACCTTTTTCCATACATCTTCACTTCCGGTATAGATATCAGGATTGTGTCCTGAGCTTTCTATTCTCTTATTGGCAGCCTGTACGCGGTCCGGAATTACATCACAGAGAGCCACCACCTTTGCCCCATCAATAAGGGTAAAGTTTGACATATGTACAGGGCCTCTGTTTCCAAGTCCTATAAATCCGCCTCGTATCTTATCCATTTTGGGAGCAGCATAGCCGGACATATTGAATGTCTGTTTCTTTACATTGCTCTGTAATTCATTGGAGTCATTAGCATTAACTGATGGATATGCGGGTAACATACTTGCGCCTGCCAGTCCCATTCCTGCTATCCCTGATTTTTTCAAAAAATTCCTGCGATTGGTTTTCATTGATACATATTTTTATTTTTAAAAGAAAGATATTTATGTGTTTAATCCTGTTTCCCTGCTTTTTCATCCCATGGATCAATAATGCGGAGCTTTTTCCTTTCAAGGGCTCTATAACAGTCAGGCATATCAAATAACTTTAACACGCCGGGTACAAATGATTCCAAAGGCCAGTTATAGTACTCACTTTCCGCAATATCACTGTAACTAGTAAGAGCATTTTTCAGAGTTACCTGCGATACAGTATCGGATAAAATGGCTGCAAAGGCAGCAGGTACAGATCCCCAGCCCTTTGCAACAATATGGACTTCCTGATGACCAAATGACTCCAGCCAGTCGATAACACGCAGTACATCATACGTTTTTTGTCCTACATATGGATAATCAAGCATGATACTATAAGCTGAGTAGAAATAATCAACTCCATAAGGCTCTTCAAAAGTCTTCCATGTTGAATTTGGTTTAGATTCCCCGATTCCCCTTATGTCACACGTAAATATTGCAGAGTCAGGTTCGTTTTTAATAATCTCCGTCAAAAGTGGTTCATTACGTAATTCATCGTCGGACGACTTATGAGAAACGTACAGCACCGCACGTTTAAACCCTCTCGGGGGACGTGAATAAAGAACTGTATCGTTCAGCCGGTATACAATTGTAAATATACCCGGCTCAGTTTCTACAACATAGCTTGCAGCAAATTTCTTCGGATAATTGCGGTTACGGCCTGCCCTCAGGACACGAAAATGAGGGATACCATTGGATAATGGAAGCTTTAAAGTCTTCAAAACGGCCTGTTTCAATTTTTCCCCCTGAAGATTGGCACGTTTGGACTTAAGTGCGATTGATGCCTCTTTTCTGAAGGAATAAATATTGCGGGCGCCTGTCTCACCAACCTGGCCATGAGGCGTGCACCAAAGGTCTTCCTGTTTTTCAACAGTCAGTGCATCTTCTGTATTCCTGTCCGACACATTTGTTGCCCTGTTAAAGAGAGCATACATTGCTTCCCGGCTTGCTTTCGGATAACTGTGGCCGCCGGGACCAATATTTAACTCAACGTTTTGTTCCGAACCCAGTAATTTGTAAAGAGGTTTAAGCCGGGAAAAGGCTTCTTCTGCTCCACGAACATCAAAAAAGTCATTTTCCTGGCTCAGAATAATAACCGGTTTTGGTGCCATTGCTGCAAGAAAATCTGAGTGATCAAGTCCCATTGCAATAGCACGCGGGGGTATTTGTTCAGTATCGGCTACCTCCTCGTTCTCAAGGTTAGTCAGAAACGTTGTCACAAAGCAGGCAGGTGCTGCCATAGTGATACGGGGATCAGCTGAACATATCCAGGTGGCCTGAGTGCCTCCGCCTGAGACGCCCGTGATCCCGATATGTTTGGGATCTACTTCTTTTCTCGTAAGGAGATAGTCAACTGCCCTGATTCCATCCCATGCAGACCATGCACTCAGTGAATCACCCACCAGGAAAAGAGGGTTCCCGGCGTAGAGATGTTCCAACACCCCAATTCCAATACGTGATTTACCTTCGCTGGTGGGATATTGCAAACGTTCACCCTGGCCCGCGGGGTCAAACACAAGCGCTACATAGCCCAACCTTGCAAGACCCTGGGCAAATGACTGGTTTCCGGCTTTTCCTGAGTCATTGTGACCACAGGTACCAACAACTGCCGGAAGCGGGAATTTACGCTTTTTTGGAATATAAAGATTTGCAGTTACAGGATATCCTGGTCGGCTTTCAAAAATGACGTTTTCAATAGTGTAGGCAGCTCTGTTAATTCGTTTGGTTACACGGGAATTTAACGCTGTTTTCTCCGGCCAGGGGCCAAAACACTGTTGAACTTTTTCCCTTATTTCATTTATATAAGCTTCCGCTTCACTTTTAGTCCGTAATCCGGCACGTCGGCTGGCCGAAACCTGCTCAATCTGGCGTAATTGTTTCACTAAATACTCCTGCATAACTTCAGGGAAACGGTTTAACGGCACATATTGTGACGAAGACTGTGGTTGAACAGCCGATTCTGACCTGGCTTCCAATTCTCTGGAAAAGTCCGGCAAAATAGTTGCTCCAGCCAATCCAATACCAGTCATACCGGATAATTTAATAAAACCTCTGCGATTACTTTTCATTATTATATATTTTTGATTTTATAGGCAATTACTTAATTTCCAGACTGAAATGTCAATCAAAAACCGTTGCCCCGGGCTCTTTGCATGCGACTCTTAAATTGTCAAATTCTGTTTTATATTCTTTTAACCTGTCTGATTTAATTGGCTTACCTGACATTGTAACGGGGTTGATAAAAGAAACTTTTTTCCCGCTCAGGGCAGCTGCTAAAGAAACGTCTCCCCAGTTAAGAAAACCAGGAAGGTGGATTGCCATACTGAAATAATCGACAGATTCTCTGTTATCAAACAAGTAACTAAGTGGAGAATCGCGAAGAACAATCTCATCAATATTGCCTTTCAAAACACTGCAAAATAATCCTGCAAGCCCTGCCTCACTGGTTCCGTCGACAGTAATTTTCTCTGCTTTATACTCAGATTTTAGAAATGCGTTTACCAGGTCGAGCTCTTGCACCCATTCTCCGATCATTGTTCGCCCGAGCCAAAGTTCCGCGCGCGATAAGGTGTGATTTACCATGCTCTTATCCTTTGTCTGGTCGGCACTGGTGGATACTTCACCTGTTCCTGTCAGGTCAACAATTACAATGCCTGATCCTTTTTTCTTTAACTCATCAATTGATGAAAGAGATATATCCTGTTTTCCTCCGGGATTACATAAGATAACGTATCCCTGCGATTTATTTGCCGGGGCTAAAAACAAAACCGGTATCAATTTATTATCAGTGGTTTCAAGTGCTAATCTTTCCCAACCGTTAATTCCGGAATAATGGTGAGCCTCTTTCAACCCTGTTTTATCATTTAACCTTAAAATATCGTGTAATTCTTTCTTTTTCTTATCGTTATTAAAAGATTTCATATTAAGGTACGCAATTCTTAGTTCATTCCCTCTCTTTCTGCAATACTCTTCAGTACTCATAACCTTTGGGTCTCTCTGGCCTTTTGGGAACACCATCAGTTTTTCTTCAGGAAGCTGTTCAAAAGGAGTTTCTTTTTTTGGCAGACCATTACCGGTTCCTTTAAGATGAAGGTCAAACCAGCCTAGCATTGCTTCCCTGTCCTGGGGCATATAACCATGAGTCAGGTCAAACACCCTGTATGATATATTATCTTCCTTTCCCATCATTTTGAATACCTCTCTGGCATTTGTATAAGTACGTATCATTTCGGAAGGGAAAAATGTCGGATTTGAATCTTTCTGGTGATTGCAGGGCATAATTGCATTAGCCAAAGCCAGTACCCCGGCCTCTTCAGTGAAAGTAAAACCATCGATAAGAAGTTCACAAATACAGTTTGACCTCATTATATATGATTCAAAAGACCCGACACTTACAACCGGGACCGCTGCTTTGACACGATCATCCAGGGCTGCAAACCACATCGTCTGATTCCCGCCGCCGCTGGCTCCCGTAGCACCTATATTTTCAGGATCAACATTGGGGAGAGAGCATAACAGATCCACACCTCTCATATTGTCAGATACCTGGATTCCCAGCAAAGATTCCCCGATATTCATTAACGAAGCTCCCAGGTTTGCACCATGGTATTCAAATACCCCGTGCGTGGTGGATCTTTCTCCGGCACCCCAAGGGTCAATCGTTAAACAGACATATCCATTGGTTGCCAGACTATGACCTACTGCCTGCGGGCCTGTGGGATCAATTTTACCTTTCTGCCAGTGACCAAGCATATTTATAACTCCGGGAAAAGGTCCTTTTCCATCCGGCACATAAAGGTTTGCAGTTGCGTAAACACCGGGACGTGTCTGAAAGAATATATTCTTAACAGTGTACCCTTTCATTTGGATTGATCCTGTTTCTTTTATATTTAAAGGAAGAGTATGATCAATTATGACCCCGGCTTTTTTAAGTATCTCGTTTTTTAATTTCACCCTGTATATTTCCCATTCTTCAGGGCTGACGGGAAGACCATATTCCGCATATTTTAACATTGCCTCATTCCTTAACTTGTTTTCAACAAGATCTTTATGGTTTATTGTCAGGAACCAGGGGAAGGCTGTCTGAGATTCCGGCAGAAGAAAAGGATCCATCAGCCCGGTGTATACCAGAAACTTTGAACTGAGAAAGTATTAAGAGACATATTAATATAGATATGGAATGTTTCATTTTTATATAATGTTTAGGTTAATTATAATTCGTTTCGGATCGTCTCTTAAATAATATCAGGGCAAAGTTTAACTGTTTGCAGTTGAACATTTGCCCTGATAAATTTACTAATTATTTTACTAGTACCCCGGGTTCTGAACTAAATTGGCATTCTTTTCAATTTCAGCCTGTGGTATCGGTATAAGATAATTCTTATCCGTAAAACCTCTCTGGTACATAGTTTGTACGGTAAAAGTCCTGACACCTGTGGTAAGGTCTTTCCTTATATCCATTCTTGTTGCAGGTGTGTTCATAACTATGGGAGCAATTTTCCAGCGACGTATATCAAACCAGCGATGCTCTTCAAATGACAATTCAATCTTTCGTTCATTCTGAAGCCTCTCTAATAATGCATCCCCGCTCTCGGTAACGTCAGGCATTTCCACTCCAGGCCTGCTTCTTACCATATTTATATATTCCCTGCAGGTTGTTTCGTCACCAAGGAAATATTCTGCTTCAGCATAATTTAATAATATTTCTGCATACCGGAAGAAAATGAATGGTGAGTTACCCTGAACCTGAGTCCCCGGGTTTGTAACCGACTCATCAATAAATTTTCTTAAATAGTAACTGGTTTCGGTAGCATTCCATGAAGAAATAGGTCCTTCCCTGGAATCCCTTCCTCCGGGTAGAAACGTTTCCACGGGACGGTCTTTAAAGGGAGCACCATCATACAAAATAGTCATATAAAAGCGTGGGTCACGATCAACATAAGGATTTTGCGGATCATACGAAGGATCATCCTTTGGAAGTTTACCGCTCACCATTTCATAGCTGTCCACCATATCCTGGTAAGGGTGAACCTGACCATACCCGCTGTACCCATTTGGGTATTGACTGAGTTCAAGGTATGCTGCTTCTCTTAAAAGTGTATAATTATAAGGCCTGGACCATATTGCCTCAGAGTTATAAGAGTTAGCAAGCAGGAATAAATTTTTATAATCAGGGAAGAGCGAATATAAATTCATATCAATTACAGCTTTTGCAGCATCCGCAGCTGCCTGCCATTTTGCAGCGCTGTTTGACGGATTATTTAACGGACTGGCCATATATAATAATGCTCTGGATTTTGCAGCCAGGGCTGCTCCCTTTGTCAAACGACCTTGTTGCGCTGCAGGATAGGTTGTTGGGAGTAATGCTGCAGCCTCATCTAGTTCTGAAATAACAAAATTCATACATTCATCATAGGTGTTCCTTGAGATCATAAAGTCGTCAGTCAACCCAAAAGGTTTGGTAATTAATGGAACTCCTCCGTAAAATGCAACTAGTTTAAAATATGCAAAAGCTCTTAATAGTTTCATTTCTCCGGTCATTCTGTCTTTCATTTCACTATCTGTAATAGGAGATGTTTCAATATTATCAAGGAAAATATTGCAATTAGTAATAACCAGCCAGAAATTAAAATAAGTGGAGCCGGTCCAATAATTCAGATTCCCTAATGAAGATGGGGTTATATTTCCCATATTTATAAAAGTCTGGGAACCTCCTCTGCCGTAAAGTTCATCGGTACCTGCTGAAGCCAGTTTTTGGGCACCGTAGGTATTCCCGGTGGGCATAAGCCTGTATGTATTATTAACATATGCTTCAATAAGGTTTTTATCCTTCCATACAGCATCATCTGAAAAACGGTCTGTAGGGGACTTGTCGAGTACGTCTTTAGTACAGGAAGATGCCATAGTCAGCATAAAAAGCAGCAAAATGCTATAGTAAAACGCTGACATTGTCGTTTTATTTAATTGAATGTTTATTCTAGTCATGACCATATATTTAAAAAGTGAGGTTTATTCCTAAATTGAAAATTTTCTGCTGGGGATAATTAGCATTTCTGTTATTGCTATTTTCAGGGTCATTCCACTTCAGTTTATCAATTGTAAATAGATTATTCCCGTTTGCAAATATCCTCAGAGCATTTACATTGACCTTTGACAATATTTTTTGAGGAATATCATAAGACACTTCCAGAGTTTTAAGCTTAACATAGGAAGCATCCATCATCCAGAATGTTGAGTTAAGTCCGCTGACTTCAACCTGTGTTTCAAGAGTTGGAAGCCTGGGATATTTGGAGTCCATGCTGCCTGGGGTATAACGGTTAACTATTACATCCTCAAGCTGATTTATTGCAATCCTGGCATTAACATGATAATATTGCCAGTACCTTGTTGCCCCGGCAAAGTTTGCCCATAATGTGAATCCCTTATAATTCGCCGACAAATTTAAACCGAAAGTAACTTCAGGTATATTTGTTTTGTCAGTCATTACCATATCTTTATTATCAATTACACCGTTCTTATCAACATCTTCATAATAGAGATCACCAAGTTGCGAACCGGTATAAAGCACATTATTATCCATATCTGCCTGTGTTCTTAAAATTCCGAGAGCTTTATAAAATTTCTCGGCACCAAGCATGTGGCCTTCAGCTTTTTGCCACTCCGGTACATTCTGTGCTTCATCAATGTCAATTATCTTGCTCTTTGCATATGCAATGTTTCCGGCTATTCTATAGGTAATTTCACTTATTGTTTTTGAATGATATACCTGGAATTCGAATCCTGAATTATCAACAATACCTATATTTTCCGATGGTAATTTAAGACCGGTATATGCAGGTACGGCAAGGTCTCTCGTGGCCAGGATATGACTCCGTCTTTGTTTGAATATGTCCAGGTCAAAACCTAACAAGCCTCTCCAGAAACTTGCATCCATTCCAACATTATAACTTGTTGCTACCTCCCAGGTAATGTCCAGGTTAGGAGTAACACCGGCAACCAGTCCCTGATTAGCTATCTGGGTCTGGCCAAACACCATACCAGTATTTCCAAGAGTATATAAGCGAAGATACTGGAAAGCACTGATTGCGTCATTCCCGATTTTCCCGATGGATGCGCGCAGTTTAAGGTTATCCAGGGCACTTACTTCCTTCATAAAGCTTTCCTGTGATACCCTCCATGCTACGGATACTCCAGGGAAGAAACCCCATTGTTTACCTTTCGGAAATGCGTAGGAGCCATCATACCTGAAATTGAAATCAAGCAGGTATTTCTCATTAAAACCATAATTTACACGTCCGAAAAAGTTCTTTCGGCCGCTTTCAGACCTGTTTCCGTTTGTTACCTGGTCGACAAGGCTGCCGGCAAATATTTCATCTATCTGAGAGGACAGGAAATCCTTCCGGTATGCGGAAAAGTTATTGGAAATACCATCCGATTGCTCCATGGCAACGAAAGTATTCAGGTTGTGAGGACCGGTTTTAAGTTCATATTTCAGCCGAAGGTTGACCAGGGTGCTCCATGAACCACTATATGACTGTGTAAGTTCAGGCAATAAGATCCTACCCCCCAATTTCATGATATATGTATCTGTCGATTTATCATAATCGTAAACCTCCCACGGTGTTTTCCAGTTTTTATTGGTAGTCATATTATTTGTGTATACAAAATACCCGTCAGCGCCTAATCCTTTAACCCATGGAATTGTAATGTCAAATGAGCCTTTTGCAAGATACCTGTTTTCCTTGTTGTTCACGTTACCAGATGCCGGGCTGGCCTCAATAATCGGGTTGTTACCGTTTTCAATTCCGGCAGAAGGCAGACCGTTTGGCCAGAAAACAGGTACAAAAGGTATTTGCTTCAGACCACCAAAATCGGAGCCTCCTCCGGGATAGTTACCATCAAAAAGTGCCCCGTTAAGATCGAATCCTACGTTTAACCATTTGTTAATTACGGCATCAACGTTGGAACGGATGGTATAAGTTTTATAATTCAATTCAGAGTATTTAAATATTCCATTCTCATTTGAATATGATCCGGATACGGAATATTTGATTGTCTCGCTGCCCCCCCTTACATTCAGGTTTTGCTGGCTTTGAAGAACATTTTTTCTTAAGGAAGCGGCGTACCAGTCTTCATTAATATAATTCGGATCGCTGCCATCTTTATATTTCTGTAGCGCTTCATCACTATACCTTGGAGTATTTCCGGCCTCAACATCCAGTTGGTTAACGTATTGCGCAAATTCATAGGCACTTGCCATTTTTGGTAATCTTGTCGGCTGGCTAATTCCCTGGCTGTATGAATAATTTATTACAGGTTTGCCAACCGATCCTCTCTTTGTAGTTATAAGTATGACTCCGTTTGCAGCCCGGGCACCGTAAATAGATGCAGAAGCATCTTTTAATACAGAAATTGATTCAATATCATTGCTGTTAATTCTTTCCCATCCTGTAGCTCCCTGTACTCCGTCAACTACAACTAGTGGGTCTGTATTGCCGGTCGTATTTTGTCCTCGAATAAGCAAAATACCGTTGTCCCTCCCTGGTTCACCTGAAGTGTTTTTTGTGACAACTCCCGGCAATAGTCCTGCTATGGAATTCCTGATATTAGTAGCCGGTGTTTTGGAAATTTCCTTGTTGCTGACACTTGCAACTGATCCTGTTAGTGTAACTCTTCGCTGTGAACCATATCCTACCACAACTACCTCTTGCAGATTTTGCATTTCAGATTCAAGGGCAACGTCAACGACAGATTTGCCGCCTGCAGGAGCCTCTTTGGCAACATACCCGATGAATGAAAAGACAAGTGTAACATTCCTGTCGGGAACAGAAATTGAATATTTTCCACTCGCATCAGTTATAGTTCCTATTGTTGACCCTTTGACAACGATATTCACTCCGGGCATATACTCGCCTGTCTGGCTGTCAGTAACGGAACCGGTTATTGTCTGTTGTTGCGGGCCTGGTTCGTCAGCAAATAGGGATACACTGATTCCTGACACTATTGTAAACAATAACAGGAACCTCATAAGGAACTTAAACCTTAAAAGATCCTTAATGAGGAGAAGCTTCCCCAAGGTCCAATAATTTTTCATAGTTAATAAAAATTAGGTTAGTAAAAAGATTAATCATAGTTTGTAATTATTAATTAAATCTATGAAATTCAGCAATTTATTAAATTTATGTTTTCATTATTTAATGAATTAAACTGAAAAAGCAAGAATTAATAACAATTATTAACAGGGTAAATATAAAGAAAAAAGTATATGCTATTTAAAATCATGATTTTTTTTTTAAAATTTAACAAATGGTACGCAAGCCGATACCAAAATGCAACTAAAGAAATTGATAGGGATTTAATTTGAAGTTAAGACGGCAGGTTTTCAGGGATTTTTATTTAAATTATTAATTATCCAGGTTTAAATCTAAGAGGGAGATGCTCATTTTTATACTCGGAAAAAAGATTTTATTGGCTATAATTAATTTCCGGACAATCTTTTTTAATGCTGCAGAGTCTTTTCTGATAATTTCAACACATTGATTTAAAGCTTTAAGCAACTATTACAGAATGAGAATCCCAGTAAAAATTACAATTAATTTTTACTGGGAACTATTGTTGAAAAATAATGGGATATACCCTAAAGTCAGGAAGCTTGCTTAAATCTAAACTTCCTAATTTTTCCTTTCGACTAAGTAGTTACTTTTATTATGTGTCGGAAAAAAATAATTCCTAATTTGTAAAAAACATAACCATTATAGCAGAAACAAGTGTAATAAAGGTGATCATAGGAATAGAAATCCGGAATAATTCAGACGGCCTTAGCTGAAGTTTCATCCAGGTGTTCCTGATATTTTTAAGGCTGAAATATAAACCGGTCAACACCATGATGGACTGAAGCCATGGTATTGATTGTGGAAGGAATTGTTTCCACGGTATATTTGCTGTTCCAAAAAAATCCCAGCCCCAACCAAACGGATCAGATGCTGACTGGATAATAAAGGTCTTATTAACAAACAGCATGGGTATAACAAAAGCTACCCACAGCATAAGCCCCAATGGTAAAAGCGAACCGGCAGATGCCAGAAAAACATCTTTAACACTTGTGGTTATTTTTGACAGCCTTATTGCAAGTAAAGAGAGTAAAAAAAGAATGGCCGGCATTATAATCAGTGCAAGTGTCCAGACTATAAGGGAATAAATTCCGAACAATCCCCAGTTCTTCTTATCAATTATATTCACATAGTCCCTAACCTCAGGCCAGTGTCCAAGATATACAACACTATAAACAACTGCAATGGTAAATACCGCAATGACTAACCAGGCTTCGCTCAGATTGCGGGTTCCTGTTTCAGAACCGAAGGGTCTTTTATATATTGATACATTGTTGTACAGGCAACTGCGGGTACATTCCAGGCATAATCCGCAATCTGAATTCTCTTTCATTTCCCCTACATTCAGACCATATGGACAGGCCCATCCCTCCGGGCTTCCGTTCTGGCAATAATGCGGTTTGCACTGGTCACAAACCTTCTGGGATTTATTCCTGAGGCTAAGTATGCTCACCCCGGAATAAGAACTCACAAATACACTGACGGGGCAAACATAACGGCAGAATGACCTTAATTCCCAGACTAACGACATCAGGGTGGGTACTAACAATAGCATCAACACAGTTATCCCTGAAATCCGTGGAATAGCTACCAGTGTAGTCGAAAAAGTAGCCAGAATTAAAAATACAAGAAGTCTCAGCCAGTTATTGCTTAGCCAGGATGGCCATTTCAATGAAAGTCCGTAAAACTTATTATTATATCCGTTAGTATTACCCCTCAGGGGGGTAAAAAATGATCTTCGCTGCAGCATATCTCCGAAAAAGGGGAGAGGACAGATTGTACACCATATTCTTCCGCCTAAAGGAGTCAGAATTGCTACAAGCAGAAACAGCCATACTGACCACATCATTAAAACTCCAAGGTTCCGGCCGGAAACCTTTGTTCCAAATACTGATGTCAGAATAACAATATAAATCATCAGCATAGCCAGTATAATCATGATAGCCTGTGGCCATCTGGAAATTACAAAATTTCTTAACAGGCCGGATCTGTTAAATAAATCTTTGTAACCGTATTTGGGATCATCAGATTTTTTATCCCGATCAGCCTTCAGGGTTATCCCTGTTAAAAATATAAATAATATGCCGGTAAGGCTTCCTAAGCTGAAAATCAATAATGTATTGGGAAGGATAATTATTTTTCCCTGTTCAAAAGCATGCATGGGACCACACCAGACATGACAACGGTAATTGCTCTTTGATACAAGATAGTTTAATACCCCCGGATGTTTCGCAGTGAAAGTTACTTCTTTGGTCAGCACAGGTTTACTTGTCGGATCACTTGTCTTAAATACTGCAACCTCCTCACTGGCAGGACTAACCTTTACATCCAGATCAAATTCCTGAAGGAAAAAAGAGTGTCCGGTATCATCCGTTGAAAATGTCAGGTGAAGGGTGTCACCCCGGTTGCACCGGATAACCGGGGGATCCTTTCCATAGCGGAAACTCCTTATATGAATATATCTGGCTGTTGGTACCCCGGTAAAGAACTGGCATACTATGGCTGGAATAAGGCCAAAGCATATTATAATAATATATCTGAAGAAACCTCTTCCCAACCTCCTCATAAAAGAAGCAATACTGTTAATTCATTAAAATTCACAAGCGTTGAAATGACTTTATTTCGTGAAACTCCAATAATAGTTATTTTTTTTTACAGTCAGCCAATTGGTCAAAATTTTTATAGTTTTGTACATTAACTATTAACCTTTAAATGAGTATCGGGAATCAATAATAAAAAGTTAGTACTAAAATAATATTAATTTTATAATGCTTATAATCAATTACATACATTTTATTCCAAATAACCCCCTTTCCCGTTTCCCCCAAGGGGGAAAAGCTTTGCTTTCAGCTCCTTCCCCCTTGGGGGAAGGTCGGGATGGGGGTATAAATAATAGAAATTAACGTGTTGTGCGGTTGAAAATTAATTAAAAAAGTTAATAACTATCAATGAAAAAAGTTATGCATAATACTGATGTACAGTATATTAGAAGTAATATTCATCACAAAATTGCTTCTGATATGCATAACTTAAAAACAAATTTCGACAAGTTCTTTAACATTACCAAATCGGTTTTTAAAGATCGCTTAAATCAATCTGACAACTTCTTTTTCTATCCTAATAGACCAAAACTATCAGATTGTGAGATAATTGCATTGTCAATAACTGGTGAATCACTTGGAATTGACAGTGAAAGCTATCTTTGGGGCAAACTTAAATTTGATCACAAAGAAGATTTCCCCGGATTAATTGATCGCAGTAATTTCAATCGCCGTCGGAAACATCTCTATCCATTTATTGAAAAACTTAACCAATATCTGGCAGATAGGCTCAATGAATGCGAAGATGTTTACCTGGTTGATTCCATCCCAGTTCCAGTATGCAAGATTGCGAGAGAAAAACAGAGCAAAATATGTAAAGAGGACTTCGAAACATCACCCGATAAAGGTTATTCTGCAGTTAGTAAATCATATTATTACGGTTACAAACTTCATCTTGTTACTTCAGTCAGAGGTATCTTTCATAGTATGGATATAACCAAAGCCAGCGTTCATGATGTCCATTATTTGTCAAATGTTAAAATATCCGAATTATCCTCATGTACGTTGATTGCTGATAAGGGTTATCTGTCAGGTGCTTACCAATTAGATTTGTTTAATTCCTGTCAGATAAATTTACAAACACCCAAAAGAGCAAATCAGGAAAGAGAACCATATCCTGCAATCTATAAAAGAATGAGAAAACGAATTGAAACCTTATTTGCCCAATTATGTGACCAGTTCATGCTTAAACGCAATTATGCAAAAACTATTTTGGGGCTGTCTGTTCGCATTCTCTCAAAGATAACAGCTGTTACTCTCTTGCAATACATTAATTCAAAGAACGATAAACCAATTAATCATTTAAAATATGCGTTGGCTTCTTAACCGTACAACACGTTAATTTTATAATGCTTATAATCAATTACATACATTTTATTCCAAATAACCCCCTTTCCCGTTTCCCCCAAGGGGGAAAAGCTTTGCTTTCAGCTCCTTCCCCCTTGGGGGAAGGTCGGGATGGGGGTATAAATAATAGAAATTAACGTGTTGTGCGGTTGAAAATTAATTAAAAAAGTTAATAACTATCAATGAAAAAAGTTATGCATAATACTGATGTACAGTATATTAGAAGTAATATTCATCACAAAATTGCTTCTGATATGCATAACTTAAAAACAAATTTCGACAAGTTCTTTAACATTACCAAATCGGTTTTTAAAGATCGCTTAAATCAATCTGACAACTTCTTTTTCTATCCTAATAGACCAAAACTATCAGATTGTGAGATAATTGCATTGTCAATAACTGGTGAATCACTTGGAATTGACAGTGAAAGCTATTTTTGGGGCAAACTTAAATTTGATCACAAAGAAGATTTCCCCGGATTAATTGATCGCAGTAATTTCAATCGCCGTCGGAAACATCTCTATCCATTTATTGAAAAACTTAACCAATATCTGGCAGATAGGCTCAATGAATGCGAAGATGTTTACCTGGTTGATTCCATCCCAGTTCCAGTATGCAAGATTGCGAGAGAAAAACAGAGCAAAATATGTAAAGAGGACTTCGAAACATCACCCGATAAAGGTTATTCTGCAGTTAGTAAATCATATTATTACGGTTACAAACTTCATCTTGTTACTTCAGTCAGAGGTATCTTTCATAGTATGGATATAACCAAAGCCAGCGTTCATGATGTCCATTATTTGTCAAATGTTAAAATATCCGAATTATCCTCATGTACGTTGATTGCTGATAAGGGTTATCTGTCAGGTGCTTACCAATTAGATTTGTTTAATTCCTGTCAGATAAATTTACAAACACCCAAAAGAGCAAATCAGGAAAGAGAACCATATCCTGCAATCTATAAAAGAATGAGAAAACGAATTGAAACCTTATTTGCCCAATTATGTGACCAGTTCATGCTTAAACGCAATTATGCAAAAACTATTTTGGGGCTGTCTGTTCGCATTCTCTCAAAGATAACAGCTGTTACTCTCTTGCAATACATTAATTCAAAGAACGATAAACCAATTAATCATTTAAAATATGCGTTGGCTTCTTAACCGTACAACACGTTAATTTTATAATGCTTATAATCAATTACATACATTTTATTCCAAATAACCCCCTTTCCCGTTTCCCCCAAGGGGGAAAAGCTTTGCTTTCAGCTCCTTCCCCCCTGGGGGAAGGTCGGGATGGGGGTATAAATAATAGAAATTAATAGTTTTATTCATGATTGCTGATAGTCACAAACATTTATTATGGCTAAAAATAACAGTTACGGGAAGAAAAATAAAGGAGGGATAAAAAATCTGATACCTTTTTTGATTATAATCCTTATCCTTACCGGACTTCCATTCTTATTGCTTAATTATCAGTCTAATCGTTCAGGATTAAGCAGGAGTGAAGTCCTGAGGGGGATTTTCAACCGCAGTAAAAGATTGGGTTCTGCTTCAGATCAGGCAGGTGCTGCTTCTATCGGTGAAACGATTAGCTTTCTTGATCCGATGCCTATCGGACAGACATTTACTGAGCCGCCTCAGATATCTAATCTCTCAGTTGCCGATCTTGATAATGACGGTTTATCGGATGTGGTAGTTTGCGATGCAAGAAACAATTTTGTTTCCTGGATTCGTCAGAGCCCTGCAGGTACTTTCACTGAAACCGTTCTTGCAAAGGACCTGATAGCACCTGCACATGTTCAGGTTATTGATTTTGACGGTGACGGTGATAAAGATATAATGGTTGCCGTTCTGGGTATGTTGTTCCCGAATAACGACAAAATAGGTTCAGCAATAATCCTTGAGAATGATGGAAGATGTAATTTTAAAAAACATATTGCAGCTGAAAAAATTGCAAGGGTTTCTGATGTAAGGGCAGGAGATCTTGACAATGACGGCGATATAGACCTTGCAGTGGCTCAGTTTGGCTATGACGATGGTGAGACAAGATGGATTGAAAACCTGGGAAACTGGAAATTCAAAAGCCATACTTTACAGAACCTGTCAGGCCCCATAAATGTTGTATTAGTCGATATTGACAAGGATAACGACCTGGATATCTTTTCCCTGGTAAGTCAGGAGTGGGAGGAGATCTATTGTTTCTTAAATGATGGAAAGGGAAATTTTAAATCCAGGCTTATTTATAAATCAAGCAATGAAGATTTCGGGTCAAGCGGGATCTTTATTTCAGATTTTGACAAAGACGGTGATTCTGATATTCTTTATACCAATGGCGATGCTTTTGACTATATTCCTCCACAGCCCAGACCATGGCACGGTGCTCAATGGCTTGAGAATAAAGGCGATCTGAATTTTGAATTTCACCGGATCTGTAACTTTGCAGGGGCATATAATGCCAGACCAGCAGATATTGATAATGACGGGGATCTTGACCTCTTCCTGGTAAGTGCATTTAATTTCTGGGAGAAACCCGAATCTCAAAGTTTTATCTGGCTTGAGAATACCGGTAACATGCAATTTACAAGGCATAATATTGCCAACACTCCGACACATTTACTTTCACTTGAACTGGGCGATTTTAATAATGACGGACTGATGGATATGGTCACGGGTGGTATGCATGCTTACCCGCCTTTTGACCGGATGGGAAGAATAACATTATGGCTCAATAACGGATTGCTGAACGCTAAGAATGAGAAATAGCCAGGAGGTTAATCAACCTGGCAATACCATGTCCCGTGTCAGTTTAATAAGCTGAATTTTTTTGCAAGGTTCTCAAGGTATTCGATATACTCTTTCTGCGCATTGGCTTTCCTGGCAAGAAAAATAGTTTTATTAATGTAGTAAGAAGAATTCTTTTTATCTCCAAGTTCTGCATAGGCCACTGAAAGATTTACGCCGGCCGAAATCTGGGTAAAAACAGGACTCGTAAACCGGAAAAAAGCTCTCTCTGAGTATTCCCTGCCCATGGCAATATTTCTGAGTTCCGGATCAGGACAGCTCACCAGCAGGCCGCCAAGCGCCTCCAGTAGATAAGGTTCATTAGGATGGTACTCAAGTGCTTTACTGAATAACAGAATGGCCTTGTCCCACATTTTTTCCCTGAGATAAATCATTCCCAGATATTTAATTGTGGATAAATCTTGCGGATCGGCCCTAAATGACTTTTCATATAATTTTATTGCCTCATTAAGATCACCATCCTGTTCAGCCATTATTCCTGTCATTTTGATAGTCAATGCATCTGAAGGCTTAAGTTGCTTAAGTCTGAACAGTAGTGGTTTAGCATTTTCTTTTTCCCCAAGCAACAGTAAAAGATAAACCCCGTCTCCCAGAACATTTGCATTGGCAGGATCCTTCTCAAGCTGTTCATTCATCAGAGTCAGAGCTTCCGATTTCATTCCCCTTTTAAAGAGCCATATTGCAAGTTGTGACTGGGTATCTGTTTCTCCTGATTTCAGATTTTTTGCCAGGTGGAAATAGTCCATGGCTTCTGTTTTAAATCCATTGTCGAATAACAGATCAGCTACATCAATTAATTCCTGATAATCATCCCTGAAATAATATTTATGTTTATTAAGATATGGTAATGTCTGGTTCCCATATCCCAGTAGCAGAAAGAGTCTGATAGTTTTGGAGATCAGGAATTTGTTGTCAGGAAAATATTTTAATGCATTGTTTAGCAGATTAACAGAGAATTTAGGATTAAGACTTTGAACTGCAACATCAATTTGTTTCATCAGGTAAAGCTCCGACCTAGACATCAATGTCAATTTGTCAATCAGGGTATCAACCGGGGGTGTATAAACAGGCATATCATTTGCCCTTATGGTGTATTTCTTACTTAATGATGAATCACCCTTTAAAGAATAAACATTGCCAAGCATACGGTAAGCCGGACCAAAAGTTATATTGGTTTTTATCAGTTCCTTAAGATTTTTTTCAGCACTGTCAAGCCGGTGTGTATCCATGTAGATCCTGGCCAGCCGGAACATGGCATAGGTTTTCAGTGGAAAATAGTTATTCCTTGAAGTATTATTCATTAAAATGTTCTGGTTATCCGCATTAATGATTTTATCGAAAGCTTTTTCAGCGCTGTCACTCTGACCAAGGTTCTGATAAGCCCCTCCCTCATAATACCAGGCCAGATAGTTCTCTGGATTTTCCTCAATTACCTTATGGAAATTTTCCAAAGCAATTTTAGATTCCCCAAGTTCCTGATTTAAATATCCAAGGTAGTAATTCCATATCCATTGGTGTTTATCTCTCCTGATGGCTAATTTGTAGCAGACGGCTGCTTTATCATAATAAGCGCTTGAATGATATACCATACCAAGCATTCCAAGATTAAAAGCTGAAGGGTTTCTGTGTGCTTTTTTCCCGGCACCGGATATCTGTTCACGAAGAGGAATTGAGACAGACTGTAAATCAGGATAGTCAGGCAATCCTTTTCGGTAGTTGTTGTCTGATATGACTTTTACGCCAGCTGCACTTATTACCATAATAAGTACAACACCTGAAATAAGAAGGAGCCGTTTTACTTTTTTGGTCATTCTCCGGATTGATTGAGGCACTAAATATATTAAAAAAAAGGAATATCTAACTGATCAGTATGGAATGAATTGAAGCCGGGAGCCGGACATTGAGATTTGAGCGTAGAGCCGAAGCGTGAAACGCCGAAGTTCCGCAAAGCGGAAGTAGGGCGTAGAGCGTAAAGCTCATCACTTATTAATTATAACCATTTAATTTTTTAATTTTTTGTTAATTTATTTTTCTTATTTTTGCAGCCGCTGTCGATTCACTGACAACATGTTCTTTAACTTTAAAACCCGGAGGCCTTTATTGGCCAAATGGTTAACCAGCACAGAGCACAGAGCGCAGAGCACAGAGCAAATTGAAGATTTGATTTTCATCATTTATTCTATTACCCTTTGCCCTGAGCCCATGGCCCTGAGCTACAACGCCCAGATGGCGAAATTGGTAGACGCGCTAGTTTCAGGGACTAGTGTCAGCAATGATGTGCAGGTTCGAGTCCTGTTCTGGGCACAATAGTGGCGCAGTGCGTTGAGTACAGAGCACAGGGCAAGAAGTTAAACCTGAGCTCTGAGCCCTTGCTCTGAGCTATTACGCCCAGATGGTGAAATTGGTAGACACGCCAGCTTGAGGGGCTGGTGCCGGTTACGGTGTGCAAGTTCGAGTCTTGTTCTGGGCACTAAAAATTGAACCAGGTTGTTTAATTACAGCCTGGTTTTTGTTTTATGCCACCGCTTCAATTATTCTGCATTTCTTTTCTGATTGGAATTTATTCACAGTCTTTCTGACTATGTAATAGCCTTTTGGCTCTGTATCAAAATATAAAAAAGTATAATAAGAAATATCTTATTTTTATTGTTCTTAATCAAAAATTCAACTATCTTTATCGTTATGTGTCGGGTTCTTAATTCTGATATCTTGACGAAAATTCACGATATATCATAATTTGTTAAAGTTAAAATTAACAATCAAGGTTTATTCATTAAATATGATTAAATACGCATTCATTTATATTGTCCTGTTCATTATTACATTTTCGGAATGCAGGGAGAAAGATCCTGGTATTGTAACCTTCGGGCTTAAACGTTCAGATTACCTTGAAGCAATTAATGCCCCTGGTACCATACAGGCAGTAAATAACAATTTTCTGGTTACACCCAGAATATATGTTTCAAATCTTACCATAGTTCATTTGGCAGAAGAGGGCGTATACGTAAAAAAAGGAGATACAATCTGTATTATTTCAGCACCGGATCTCGACAACAATTTTGAATCATTTACCAGGGATCTTGAAAAAATGGAAGCTGAACGGAGATCACTTATAGCTGATAACGCAATGCAGCTTTCATTGCTTGAAGCGCAGGTTGAGACTAATAATGCTCAGATGGAAATCACCATGCTTGATTCCATACAGATGAAATTTGCCCCTCCGGTAAAACAAAAATTACTTTCTCTTGAAATGGAAAAAGTAAGTATTGAAAAAATGAAACTTCAGAAAAAGCTGGCAGCACAGAAAATAATTGATAAATCGGAACTCTTGCAGATAGGATCGCGTATTACGATGCAAAAAAACCGTATTCAGGTTATACAGCAACAGATAAATTCACTTACAATGGTTTCTCCGGCAGATGGAATAGTGGTTCATGTAGTAGCCCCAATGATGATGTTTATGTCTTCATCCGGGATGGGAACACTTGGTGGTAAAATTGAGAAGGGAAGCAAGGTCTGGAGTAATATGTCCGTGTTGCAGATCCCTGATCTGAAAACTATGCAGGTTTCAGTTGAAGTTCCGGAAACTGATTATAAACGTATCGAAGAAAAGCAGGATGTAGTTATCCTGGTAGATGCTGCAACCAACCTTGAGACAACCGGAAAAGTAAAAAGAAAGTCACTGGCCGGAAAAAATGTTGAAGAAAAATCTTTAATCAAGACTTATGAAGTTATAGTCAGTGTCGATAGCTGCCATTTAAAAATGAAACCCGGATTGAGCGCCAGGTGCCGGATAATTATTGACTATGTGAAGGATACTATTGTTGTACCTGCTGCAGCGATATTTGTGAAAGACAGTTCCAAAATTGTATATGTTGCAGCCGGACATGAATTTATTCCTACAACTGTAGAAACCGGATTGTCAAACAGTTCCATGACCATAATCTCTAAAGGACTTAAAGGAAATGAAACAATTGCTCTGATGGAACCTCCTCACAAATTAATACGGAAAGAGGCGATTGCCAAAAAAAACAATGCGGATGATTATAGTTTTTTTGGAAAAGATTCTTTACTAAATAAAACTGATAATGAATAAAAATGTTTTTCTATTACTATGTCTTGTGCTTACAGGATGCCAGAGCAAAGTAATTCAGGATGTGCAAACAACACTTGTTAAGAGGGGCAATTTCACGGAGGAACTTACCGAAGAGGGAAATGTAAGGGCAGTAAATTCAATTAATATAACAGCCCCCATTATCTCCTACAGGTATGGAGCACTGAAAATAACAAATATGGTAACTGATGGGAAAGAGGTTGGAAAAGGTGATACTGTTATTATTTTTGATCCTTCCGAAATAAAAAAGGCAATAATATCCTCACAACAACAACTTGAAATCGCAACTGCTGAATTTGAGAAACTAAAAGCAACCCAACAGTCAGAAATAGAGGATCTTGAATCTGACCTTGAGATTGCAAGGATCTCTCAGGAAATTTCGAAAATCAATTTTGAACAGGCTGTTTATGAATCGGAGGTGACAAAGAAGGAGATCAATCTAAAGCTCGAAACAGCAAATATTGCCCTTTCAAGGGCAAAAGAACAAATTGAAAATAAGAAAAAAATTCAACAGGAAGATATCTTCCAGAAAACATTGAGTATAAAACAATTAACAGCCACACTTGAGGATGCAAACCGTTCAGTAAACAGCCTTTTTGTGATAAGTCCCACTCCGGGTATTGCAATCCTTAAAGACAACTGGATGACTAATCAGAAGTGGCAGGTTGGCGATCAGCCATACTCCGGAACTATACTTATTGAGCTACCCGATCTTAATGAAATGATGGCAGAAGTCAAAATAAATGAGGTTGATATTACAAAAATCACTCCTGGACTGAAGGTTGAAATAAAACCTGATGCATATTCCGATACAACTTTTTCGGGTAAAATAATAGCAGTTGCCAATCTGGCACAGAATAAGGATTCAAAATCCAAGATAAAAATTTTCCCTGTTCAAATAGTGATCGATGGTAAATCCAAAAGTCTGTTACCCGGCTTGACAGTGAGTTGTAAAATCCTGGTCAATGAAATACCTGAAGTATTGTACGTTCCAATTGAGTCAATTTTTAAGGATCAGGCAGAGGAATATGTGTATGTAAAAACGAAATCCGGATTCAGGCGAAGAAGTATAAAAATCGGCTCAGTTAACACTGACTTTGCCGTTGTTAAAGAAGGATTAGACGAAAATGAAGAGTTGGCATTAACCGATCCTTATCTGAATAAAGAAGAAGGTAAAAATAAAGAAGCAGAAGGAGATGTTCCGGCTGCGAAATAGGATTCCTGAAGAGATTCATATTTATCCCTGAGTTATGTATTATAAAGTCAGTTTTATCTTTAGTGTAATCAAAACATACTTTAAAGAATACCATGAAGAAGAGAATACAGTTGTTTCAGATTTCTCAGTATCTTAAAGCAAAAGGCATTAGTATATTATGCCTGCTGCTGATCTTTTCATCTCCTTCCTGCAATAAAGGACAACAGGAAGAAATTACAGCTATTTCCGGATCATTCAGGCAATCCATAGTAGAAGCAGGTGAACTGGAAGCAATTAAAGCATCTTTTATAACGATGCCGCAGATAGGCTGGCAATATGGATACCAGTTTAAGATAATCGGATTGGCAGAACATGGTAAAACTGTCAACAAAGGTGACTCAATTATTAAATTAGACCCTTCATCCATTTATAAATTCATTCTCGAAAGAGAAGATATGCTCGAAAACGAGCTGGCCACTGCCAAAAAACTGGTTGTACAGAGTGAAAATAATATTCAGGAATTGAATGCTCAATTGAAAAGTGAACTGGCTGCTTACGATCTGAAAAAGCTTGAGGTTGAGAAAAGCAAGTTTGATACAGAGGTTAAACAAAGAATTAAAGAACTTGAATTCCGGCAGGCAACTATAAAGCTTAAAAAAGTCAAACGTAATCTTGAGCTTAAACCCCGTCTGGATAATTATGATCGCCGGATTCAAAGAATAAAAGTAATACAACGGGAAACTGAACTGAAGAACGCGAAGGAAACATTGAAAAAGCTTTTAATCAGAACGCCCCTCGATGGTATCTTTCAGGTGAGTGTTAACAAGTTTACACAAAATCCTCAAACATGGAAGGTTGGCGATTCGCCCTATCAGGGACAAATAATTGCCAGCATTCCTGATGTAACTAAAATGCAGGCTAAAACTTACATCAATGAAGCGGAAATCCGGAAAGCACATTACGGAATGAAAGTTATAGTAAGACTTGATGCCCTGCCTGCGGTCCCCTTTAATGGAAGAATAACAGATATCAGTAAAATATGCCTGACCCGTGAACGAGAAAAGGTATTTAATGTAACTGTTGAAATAGATGAATCTGATTTAAGGCTTAAACCCGGCATGACTGTTAATTGCGAGTATATCCTTTTTGAATCGGAAAATGCTCTGTATGTTCCTAACAGTTGTCTGCTGAAAGAAAATGGCCACTCATATGTTTTTCTCAAAAAGGGCAATTCCACCCGCAGGATGGAAGTTCAGGCAGGAGTGGCAAACAGCAATCATACTATCGTTACAGGTGAAATTAAAGCTGGTCAGAAACTTGTACCCGTTGTTAATGTCCTAAACACCAAAACTCTATAAGATATGCAGTTTGCAGAAAATATTAACATCGCAAAATTGGGTCTTATTGACCATAAATTCAGGTCCTTCCTCACCATGCTTGGAATTATCTTTGGTACTGCCTCGGTTATAGCGATGGTATCAATAGGAGAAGGTGCTAAAAAACAGGCAATTGCAAAATATCAGGATCTGGGTATATCTAATATTATTATCCGGGACAAAAATTTATCAGATACCGAACTTGAGGAGGTAAGAATGAAATTTTCCCAGGGACTGTCACTAAGGGATGCTGAAGTAATCCGTGAAATTGTGCCTGGTGTTATAGATGTTGCACCCCAGGCAGAAACAAAAATGGATGCAAAATATGCTGACAGATCTTCAAAGGCTACATTAATTGGAATAACACCTTCAATATTGAGAATACTGAATTATCAGACGGACAAAGGGGTATTTATAAATGATGATCATTATGACCGGCAGCTGAAAGTTTGCATTCTGGGGTCCGTTATTGCCAGTGATTTATTTGGCTATGACGATCCTGTCGGAAAAAACGTAAAACTGGGTGATCAATGGTTCGAAGTAATTGGAGTTATGCAAAACAAGGCGCTTTTTACAGAAACAGTAGGTGAACTGGCTGCACGGGACCTTAATAATGATGTATATATTCCTCTTTCAACTTTTAATAAACGTATTCCTAAAGAGAATCGTTTTTCCAGTGAGATAAAACAGCTGACAGTCAGGCTTAACAATTCTGACCGTCTTGTCGAGTCAGCTGCTGTAATAAGAAGTATCCTGAACCGGCATCATTTCAATAATGAGGATTTTAGCATTATAGTGCCATATGAGTTATTAAAACAGGAGGAAAAAGAACGAAGAATTTATAACCTGCTTCTGGCTTCTATTGCCGCTATATCATTAATTGTCGGTGGAATTGGAATTATGAACATAATGCTTGCATCCGTACTGGAGCGAACCAACGAAATTGGTATAAGGAGAGCAGTGGGAGGCCGCAGATCGGATATTATGAATCAGTTTGTTACAGAAGCTGTTGTGTTAAGCATTTCCGGAGGTATAATCGGTGTAATTCTCGGGGTTTCATTGTCACTCGGCATATCATTTGCAACGGATGTTAAGACAACTATCACTCTTTATTCCATATTTATTGCTTTTGGATTTTCAGTACTGGTTGGCGTCACGTTTGGGTACCTCCCGGCAAAAAAAGCCGCAGATCTTAAACCTATTGAGTCTATTCGTCACGAATAATTCCTGGCCACTTAGAACTTTTAAATAAACTAACTATCACTTAAAGATATTCAAATGAATCTCTTTCAAAAATCAACCTCAATTTTCCTTCTCTCTTTCCTGTTATCATCTGTAAATTCAGCACAGCAGATTTACAATCTCGATCTGGAATCAAGTATTCAGTTAGCTAAAGAGAAGAGTAAAACGATGCTCTCATTGCAACAAAGCCTCAAGCGGGCATCATACGACCTTAAAGCAGCTACCAGCAGTTTCAAAACACATGTCGCTCTTGACCTGGTAATACCTCAGTATACCAAAACTATAAGACAGTGGGAGGACAGCTCCGGAATTTCATTTTTTCCGGTGCGCCAGAATCTGATAAATGGCATACTAACGGTTAACCAGCCTCTGCCTACAGACGGCAGCCTTTATATCAGGTCAAATGTTCAAAATACTGCTGATTATTATGACAAGAACCGGATAGGCCAGATCAATTCATCTATCGGATTAAGACAGCCTATAGAGGCCTTTTTCGGGTACAACACTTTAATTCTGGGTTATAAACAGGCAAAACTTAATTATGAACTTTCTCTGAAACAATTAAAAAGAACGGAGCTTCAACTTATATACGATATAAGTTATGCATTTTTTACACTGTTGCAATATCACGAGCTAATGAATATTGCCCAGCTCACGCTCGACAAACAAAAAGAAGCATATGAAATTGCCCGGAATAAATTTAAGGCAGGACTTATCCGTGAAGTTGAGGCTTTGCAGATGGAAGTGGATATGGGCGATGCCATAAATAAACTTGATATCGCAAAACTCGATTATGTATCTCAAGTCAGCCTTTTTAAAGAAAATTTAGGTATTGAACTGAATGACAGTATAATAGTTAAGAGTGAACTTGTATACCAATCAGTTACTATTGATCCTGAAAAGGCAATCCGCCTGGCATTAGAAAACCGGCCTGAACTTAAAGCAGACGAAATACAGATTGAGCTTACCAATATGGAAATCAAAAGACAAAAAGCTGCAGGGAGAATAAATGGTGATATTGTAGTAAATTATAATTTCCAGGGTGTTAATAAAAGCGGTTTGATCGTACCTATTGGAACTTCCATGAATAATACATGGCTTAACCTCCAGCAACGTCCAGGTAATTTTGGCTTTGGTCTTACAATTAATGTTCCTATAATTGATTGGGGTGAAAACAGGGCAAGAGTCCAGTCTGCTCAGGCTACTTTAAACCAGAACCAAATCCAGTTAGCAGGAGACAAGATTGATATAGAACGTGATGTTCGCACTGCTGTTTCCCGTTTACAAAGCAACCTCAGACGTCTGCAATTGTTGGAAAAAAACGTGGTGGTAGCTGAAAAAAGTTTCGAGATTTCACGCCAGCGTTATTCAGATGGGGATATTGACAGTCAGGCAATGGCGCTGGAACGGGAACGGTTAAATTCCGCGTATCTCACGAGGCTTACAGCTTTTATCAACTATAAATTGTACCTGGCAGATATTATGCGTAAAACTTTCTTCGATTTCGAAAAGAATGTTTCTCTGTTAGATATGTAATGCAAAAATTACTTCACAAAACACAAAACGTAACCGAAGTCTGAAAATTATTTTTCCGTACGGCCTGAGTCGTAAACCTTACGCTCTATTTTAGAATTGAATTATATATCGCCTGTAAAATATTGGTCCTGATATTCAGGTCAGATAAAAGGTTGTTATTTCGTGTGGGATAGACCCTGTTACTGAGGAAGATATAGCTAATCCCGTAAACCGGGTCGATCCAGACAAAAGTTCCGGTATATCCCGAATGACCAAAGCTGGAAGGAGAAGCGCTTTTTGTCGGATAAGAATCTTTTTGCGACAATTCTGAATTATTCAGCAAAGGTTTGTCGAAACCGAGTCCGCGCCTGTTATTATTTTCAGGAAATTGTACACTGGTGTATCTTTTCAGAACTTCTTCCTGTATAAGTTGCTCTCCTCCGTATTCTCCCATTCTACGGTATAATTCCATAAGTTTCATGAGATCGTTTGCTGTGGAAAATAACCCGGCATGCCCGGAAATACCACCCAGCATTGCGGCACCTTCATCATGAACGGTTCCATGAAGGAGCTGCTTCCTGAAGAGGGAATCATATTCCGTAGGGACAATTCTGCTGAACGGATACTTCTGGTAAGGATTAAACCCGATATCAAACGCGCCTAATTTGTGATATATATTGTTATTGACATAATCGACCCAATTCTGTCCCGATAAGCTGTTAATAATTTCGGGCATAATTATAAAAGTGAGATCAGAATAGACATATTTCTTATCACCCAGCGGGCTCTTTTTTATTTCTTTAAAGATCTTTTTCCGGTAATTTCTGTTAATATAGAGTCCTCCTGAGACCTCCAGAGGATATTTCTCAGAACTTTTATAATCAAATGTATTTCGCCTGAACTTCCCGTTCTTTTTCACTGTCTCCTTCCAGAAAGGGATCCATGCCGTCAGTCCTGCCTGGTGGGCCAGCATTTCCTTTAAAATGAGGTTACCTTTGTCAGATTTTTTAAAAACGGGAAGGTAGTCTCCAAGTCTCTTTTCAGGAGAAAATTTTCCCTCTGAATCTAGAAGCATTAATCCGGGGAGAGTCGCTGCAACCTTAGTGACAGAGGCAAGATCAAACAGATCGTCTTTCATTAGCGGGATACGGTTGTCATAAGTCTGATACCCGTATGTTTTCCGGAATACAACAATTCCGTCTTTTGCCACCATTACCTCACAGCCGGGATATGCTTTCATAATTAAGCCGGAATTGGCTATTGAATCAATCTGTCTATCGAGTATCTCAGATGGAATTCCTGCACTTTCAGGTATCCCATACCTCATTCTTAAGTTTCCAGGTGTAATAAGTCCGGTACCAGCCGGCCATCTTTTGTTTATGGTAACAGGAAGAGAGCCTTCTGCGCCTGTCGCTCCAAAGATCAATTGTGCTGAAAGGTCCTCGGTGTAGTCATTCTCCTGGTATGCAAGGATAAGTCCACCGGCGTTCTGCAAAGCATCAAGCCGGCCAATTCCATATGGGTTACCGAACCATGTTATGATTGCGGTATTATTTTTTAAAAGCTTTTCAACAAAATCATTCAGGCCCGGTTTTATTCCGAAATCTTTGTTGGGGCGCTGATCTGTTCCAAAGATACCTGTAATTATAAGGTCATAATCTGAGAGACGTTTTAATAATGCATCACACTTGTTCAGGTCAGTAGGATCAATGTAATAATTATCAGTATGAGTGTAATTTGAAATTCTATCCTGAAACACTGATAATCCGGTACGATTTACTGCAAGAGTTGCAATTTTTATTTTCTGAAGGTGTTTAACAGGAATCAATTGATCCTTATTATTCAGAACGGTGAGCGAATGGGAATACAGGTCCCGGATCAGAAATTTTGTTGTCCCTTTTGAAAGATCATTCTTAATATTATCTTTTACAATTGTCTGCAAGTGGTTTAAACCTGACCAATACTTAAGAGCAATTATTTTTCTGCATTTTAGTTCTATCTCATCAATTGTAAGATTTTTTAAAACTATCTGCTTCTTAATCTCACTTATGGCAGCATCTACATCGGTCACAAATTCAATAACATCATTACCTGCCACCATTGCCATTGCTTCAGCTTCACCCGGTTTGAAATATTTTATAACACCCTGCATATTCATTGCATCGGTCATAACGATACCTGAATATCCAAGCTCTTTTTTCAGCAGATCTTTTATAATTACCGCTGACAATGTGGAAGGAAGCCGGGAAATTGTATCAATAAGAGGGAGATTAAGATGCGCAGTCATTATTGACCCTACACCTTCATTTATCATTTTCTTAAACGGATAGAGCTCCATTGTATCCAGTCTTTCCTTTGTATGGTACATTACCGGCAGATCATAATGAGAATCAACACTGGTATCTCCATGCCCGGGGAAATGTTTTGCCGTGGCTAATATCCCGTTATCCTGCATACCATTCATGTAAGCTAAGGCTTTTGATGCAACATTCTCCCTGTTTTCCCCGAAAGATCTGTAGTTTATTACCGGATTCAGGGAGTTATTATTTATGTCGGCAACAGGTGCAAGATTAATATGTACACCCAGACGCTTATACTGCTCCGCCACAGCTTTTCCCATCATATAAATAAGGGAATCATTCGTAATAGCACCGAGTGTCATCTGGTATGGAAACTTTTCGACATCGCTGAGTCTCATACCTAATCCCCACTCTCCATCCATTGCAATAAGAAGGGGAATTTTTGAGACGGACTGGTAATAGTTGGTAAGTTCTGCCTGTTTTTCAGGAGTACCCTGAAAAAATATTAGACCTCCTATACCATATTTTCTTATTAAATCAGCAACCTCAACTTCATGGGCAACCTCCCTGTTCGAATATGCTGCGACCCAGATGCATTGTGAGATTTGCTGATCAGTTGTTAATGTTTTCATCACTGAATCAACCCAGGGATGGTTCATAAAACTGATAAAAGGAGGATCTTTTGTTTGAGATTTTAGCTCAGATGAGGAGATCAGAGCCGAGAAAATTATTACACTTGCAAACAAATGTTTTTTTAAAAGCATTATGAATTGTATTTTAATATAAGAGAGATTATTTGATTTCGTCTTAAATCATTCCAAATGTAGTTATTTTTTCTCCTTCTGTTTTTACAATAATTTTTTATGATTGATTTACTATACTCAATTAATATTTTTTGATTCATATTAACTAACTTATTCTAACAGCTTTTAACTTATCGGGAAATTATTACTTTTGCCCGTATTGATAATATCTGTACTTTTCTAATCTCTTATTATGCAAAAGATCAATGATTTTCTTATAATGCTCGACGGTTATATCGGAGGAAGTCCCTGGTTCGTTATACTTCTTCTGGGAACAGGGATTTTTTTTACAATTTACCTTAAATTTCCTCAAATCAGATATTTTCGTCATGCAGTTGACGTGGTCAAAGGTAAATTTGATCACCATCTTGATGTTGGTGACACTTCACATTTCCAGGCGCTTTCCACTGCTCTTTCAGGTACTGTAGGTACAGGAAATATTGCAGGCGTGGCTCTCGCGATTCACCTCGGAGGCCCGGCTGCGCTTTTCTGGATGCAGGTAACCGCCGCAATAGGCATGTGTACCAAAATGGTAGAAGTAAGTATATCTCATAAATACAGGGATATTTTACCTGATGGGTCTGTTTCAGGCGGTCCGATGTACTACATGAAGAAAAAACTTAACATAACAACAAAGTCCGGGAAAGTAATCAGGACAGGAGCCGTGTTAGGAGCTTTTTTCGCAGTCGCAACTGTTCTTTCATCATTCGGAACAGGTAATTTACCGCAAATTAACAGTATATCCAATTCAATATTCACAACATTCGGGATCAGGCATGTTATTACAGGTGCAGTACTCTCAGTTTTACTTGGAATGATAATTATAGGAGGTATAAAAAGAATTGCCAAAGTAACTGAGAAACTTGTTCCCGGAATGGCAATTTTTTACTTAATCGGCGCCCTCCTGGTGATTTTTACAAATTACCAGAATATTATTCCGTCAATAATTTCCCTTTTCTCAACAGTATTCACCGGTACTGCTGCAGTTGGGGGCTTTATGGGAGCTACGATAGCATTTGCCATTAACAGGGGAGTAAACCGGGGGCTTTTTTCAAATGAATCGGGACAGGGTTCGGCTCCTATTGCTCATGCAGCTGCACGTGCCCCGGAACCTGTTTCTGAAGGAATGGTGGCAATACTTGAACCTTTTATTGACACAATAATTATCTGTACACTTACAGGTATGGTGATTCTTTGTTCAGGAGTCTGGACTGAAAAAATAGATAACCAGTTTCAAAGCTCGGATATGATTTTCCTGAACAGGAAATATGATGAAAATGTTCCTGATCAGAAGAAGATTGTAATGAATTTCATAAGAAATAAGGAAGCAATCCCTTTATATAATGGGCAGTTGGAAATAGTTGATGGTAAAATGATTACCCCAATTACCCTGATTTCATCACGCTCAGTAGCCGAAGATTTTACCTTTCTTGATAATAATAAACCATTTTCAGGCAAAATAAATGTTTCAGAAGGAAAGTGGCAACCACCATCATCTTCAATTACAGTATACGGGAAATCTCTCATGCATAGTGCCCCTCTTACTGCAGAAGCTTTTAAGCGTAGTATTGTGGGTGACTGGGGTCAATATATTGTCTCAATCGGCCTGCTCCTTTTTGCGTTTTCAACTGCTATTTCCTGGTCTTATTACGGCGATCGTGCCATCACCTATCTTGTCGGACCCGGTTATGTTATATATTACAGAATAATTTTTGTTGCGGGATTCTTTGTTGCCTCATTTACAGATACAACTATTATCTGGTCACTTTCATACATTACAATTGCTCTGATGACTGTTCCCAATCTTATAGGCTTATGGATATTACGAAAAGAAATTAAACAGATCATCGCCGATTACTGGGTTGATTTTTCTGCAAAACATCCCGGAGACCGGATGTCCAAAAAATTTCTTACCAAAGGCAGACTTTAATGGAAACGATAAAAACAGACAGGAAAAAAGGGAATTCATGAATTTTTCTAAATGGATTACATAAGTATAATCTCATCTGGTTACAGGAATTTGTTTGGTGATTCTGACTTAGAAATATCGGCCCTTCCACCATCGGGTTCCGACAGAAAATATTTCAGGATCTCTTTGGAAGACAAATCAGTAATCGGAGCCTATAATCCTAATGAGGAGGAGAATAAAGCATTCATCGGATTTACGAACCATTTCATTTTAAAAGGACTTCCTGTTCCTGAGATTTACGGCTTTCTGCCAGAAAATCATATTTACTTTCTCCGTGATCTTGGCGATACAAACCTCTATAGTTGGATCCAGAATAAGAACTCAGATGATGGTTTTGATCAGGAGACAGAGGTTATATTCCGTAAGATCATTGATAAACTGATCATTTTCCAGACTAAGGGAATAACAGGTCTGAACCTTGACCTGTGCTATCCCCATAAAAGTTTTGACAGGCAATCAATGATGTGGGACATGAATTATTTTAAATATATGTTCCTGAAACTCATTTCGGTTCCGTTCAATGAAAAGAAACTTGAAAACGATTTTGAAAAATTAGCCGATTTTCTGCTTGCTGCGGGTCAGGATTATTTTCTTTACCGTGATTTCCAGTCGGCAAATGTTATGATAGTTGAAGGAGAACCCTGGTTCATTGATTACCAGGGAGGCAGGAAAGGAGCTCCGCAATATGACCTTGCTTCATTGCTTTACGATGCTAAAATTTCAATGCAGCATGATGTCCGTGAAAGATTAATGAACTATTATATCGAAAAATTCTGTGCAGCATCGGAAGAGAAAGAGGAGACTTTCAAAAACTATTACCCCTGCTTTACAATGATACGCCTTATGCAGGCACTCGGAGCTTTCGGGTTCAGGGGTTTGTATGAAAATAAACCTACATTTACCGACAGCATTGTGCCTGCTGTCAGATTCCTGGAGGAAGTAAGCAGTTTATCTGAAAAACATATTGCACTTACAGAGTTACAACTTACAATAAAAGAAATTTCAAAAGCTCCGAAGTTTAAACAACTGGTTGATTCTGCACGGGTAAAATAACTTATATACTGCAGTAATGAAAGCAATGATTCTTGGTGCGGGAATGGGAAAACGTCTTGGTAAAATAACTGAGGTCATCCCAAAAGTGCTGGTTGAAATTAATGGTAAGACCATTCTTAATCTTGCAGTGGAAAAATGCACCTCATCAGGCTTTGACGATATTATTGTAAACGTTCACCATTTTGCAGATATGGTTGAAAAAGAAGTGGCCAGACTTAATAAAACTGGTTTCAGGATTAAAATTTCTGATGAACGGTCAGGTCTGCTTGATACAGGTGGTGGATTGTATAAAGCAAGAAATTTTTTTGACAAAAAACCATTTCTCCTGTATAATGCAGATATTATTACAGACCTGGATATTTCAGCTTTCCTGGCATTCCACAATCATAACAGTGGACTTGCAACCCTTGCTGTTCGCAATCGCCCAGGTAACAGATATTTCCTTGTCAATTCAATGGGGCTTCTGAGGGGATGGTACAACAAGTCAACAGGCGAAAAGATAATAACCTCTGGTACAACAGAAAACCTTGCCGAAATTGCATTTTCCGGACTTCACATTATTAACCCTGATATATTTGATTATATGCATGGTGGTATTTTCTCCATGACAACCCTTTACCTCCAGCTTGCTAAAGAACACAACATATACACATACAAATATGATGAGGGTTTTTGGGCCGACATCGGAACTCCGGAAAGCCTGAATAACATAAGGAACCTGTTTAAAAATAATCCCGGGTAAAGCATATGGTCGGTTATTTAGTTAATCATAATGCAAAAAATTATTACTTCCAGCCCTTAACCCTGTTGATCAGAGTTTCCAGAACGACCGGGTGAATATTGCAAATACAGTAATTATCTCAAGCCTCCCTATGATCATAAGTAAACTGAGTACAACCTTCGCAGATTCAGGTAACTGGAAATAATTACTCATGGGACCAACCTTCCCCAAACCCGGACCGATAGCTGCCATACATGAAGCGACTGAACTGGATGCCGTCACCGGGTCAACACCAATGGCAACAATTATCACGGATCCTACGATGAAAAGAAACAGGTAAAGCATAATAAATGAAAGAATTGAAATATTGGTGCTTTCATTAAGAAGCTTACCGTTTAATCTGATTGAAAGAATGGATTCAGGATGTTTAAGTTTTTTAAAGACTCCATTAATATTTTTCAGGACAATAAGATGTCTTGCCATTTTTATTCCTCCGCTGGTTGACCCGGTACTACCTCCTGAAAACATCAGTATGAATATCAGCAAAACGCCCGTTAAAGACCAGAGGAGATAGTCAGCAGTTGCAAATCCGGTACAGGTTATTATTGATACGATCTGAAAAAAGCCTTCCCTGAAGGCCTCCTCCAACGTCCTTGTAGAATTTACAAGCAGGATAATGGTAGCTATGGCACCTGAAACAATCACAACGGCAAAGTAAAACCACAACTCCTCGTTCTGTTTTACTTTCTTGAAATTAAACTTGAAAAGATAATAATAAACAACCTGGCTTGTTCCTGACAAAAACATGAAGATCATTACTATATATTGAGTGTATGAAGAATAGAACTGTAAGCTGTTATTTTTTGTTGAAAAACCACCGGTTGCCACGGTACCAAACGAATGACAAATACTGTCGAACAAGGTCATATCCCCGATATTTAACAGGAATGTTTCTGCAAGTGTCAGCCCCAGGTAAATAAACAATATCCTGAATCCTACCGCCTTTGTTTTTGGATGTATCTTTTCTTTCAGGGAGGACTCCAGACTGAATAACTGATACCCTGTGATTTTCAGGGAAGGAAGGACTATTATTACAAGTACAATAATGCCAAGACCTCCAATCCAGTGAGTAAGACTCCTCCAGAATAATATGGAATATGGCAGTATTTCAACATCGGTCAGTATGGTGGATCCGGTTGTGGTAAAACCGGAGGTGGATTCAAAAAACGCATTTATAAATGAAGGTATTGTACCGCTATAAAGATAGGGAAGAGCTCCCAGAAGCGAAAAGATCAACCATGAAAGTGTAACAGCAAGAAAACCGTCCCTGTTACTGATTTTTTCATAATCAGCTTTTCGGGCGATCAGATAAAAAGCAATAAAAAGTATTGCTGTAGATGTGGCTGAAAGAACAAAAGGCCAGGGTGATTCGTGATAAATAAAAGCTACCGGCAAACAAATAAGAAAAGATACAGTCTCGATAAGTAGAATCGTGCTTAATATCTTCAGAATAATCAGTGGATTAATCAGCTTCATATCAGGTTAAAAGTGGTTAAAGATAATATTTTTTCATTTCGCATAATTTTATATAAAGGGGTTGAACATTATATAATGGATTTTAAGCAGTTGATGCTCGGGTAATTAATAACAAAACCTGTTTTACAATCAGGTTTTGTCGGGATAATCACATAATGTATTAATTTTGATAAAATCCTTGAAGATGGAGAAGTTTTTCTTATGGATGAATCAAATAAGATCACTCCTTTTGAGATAATAATCATGTAATCAAGGCGAAATGGGATTTATAGTGAAGACGAAAACAATAGTGTACAGATTAAATTAAAACTTTATTATATGGGAAGAGTATTAGTTATTGGGGCCGGGGGTGTGGGGTCAGTGGTTGTTCATAAGATGGCTTCCCTGCCTGATATTTTTGAAGGAATAATGTTGGCGAGCAGGACCAAATCAAAATGTGATGCAATTGCCGGAAAGATAGGTTCTGACAATATTATAACCGCACAGATTGATGCGGATAATGTTCCTCAACTGGTTAAGCTTATCAGGTCTTTTAACCCTGATATGGTTGTAAACGTTGCATTACCTTATCAGGATCTTCATATAATGGACGCCTGTCTTGAAACCGGGGTATCATATCTTGATACTGCAAACTACGAACCTCTTGAGGAGGCAAAATTCGAATATAGCTGGCAATGGGCTTATCAGGATCGGTATAAAAAGGCAGGTATTACAGCAATTCTTGGTTGTGGATTCGATCCGGGTGTTACATCAATCTTTACCGCGCATGCTGCCAAACATCATTTTGATGAGATTCAGTATCTCGATATTGTCGACTGTAATGCCGGAGACCATGGCAAACCATTTGCCACAAATTTCAATCCTGAAATTAATATCCGGGAGGTGACACAGAAGGGTAAATACTGGGAAAACGGTAAATGGGTGACCACCAAACCTCAAGCAATTCATAAATCGTTGACTTACCCCGAAATTGGTCCAAAAGAATCATATGTTATTTATCATGAAGAACTTGAGTCACTCGTGAAGAATTATCCGACATTGAAGAGAGCCAGATTCTGGATGACTTTCGGACAGGAATACCTTACTCACCTGAGGGTAATTCAGAATATAGGGATGGCCGGCATCGAACCTGTAATGTTTGACGGAAGAGAAATAATACCTATCCAGTTCCTGAAAGCAGTTTTACCGGATCCCGGTGAACTGGGAGAGAACTATAAGGGATGGACTTCGATAGGGTGCCGGATAAAAGGGATCAGGAACGGGAAAGAGAAAACCTTTTATATTTATAACAACTGCAGTCACGAGGCGGCATATAAGGAAACAGGAGCACAGGGAGTAAGTTATACAACCGGTGTTCCGGCTGCAATAGGTGCAATGATGTACCTGCAGGGAATATGGAAAAAACCAGGTGTTTTTAATGTCGAAGAATTTGATCCCGATCCGTTCATGGCTGAACTCAATAAACTTGGGCTGCCATGGGTGGAGCTTCATGATGTAAACCTGGAATTATAGACAAAGTTCAGAGGGAAGTACAGAGTAACCTGAGCAAAACTCTGAGTTACTCATTGGACGCATTACCCTCCCGGGCGGGGGTAAATTGATAAAGTTTAATAAATTAATTTAGTGATTGATTACAGTAAAATACCATCTCCCTGTTACGTGATTGATGAAGATAGATTCAGAAAGAACCTTGCCCTCATTAAACATGTTTCAGATGCATCCGGTGCTGAGATCATTCTTGCATTCAAGGGCTTTGCCATGTGGGGAGTATTCCCGATATTGAAAGAATATATTTCAGGCGCAGCGGCCAGTTCAGTCAATGAATCAAGGTTATGTTTTGAGGAGATTGGTTCTCCTGCACATACTTATTCCCCGGTTTACAAAAAAGATGAGTTTGATTCAATTCTTGAATACAGTTCACACGTTACCTTCAACTCTCTTGAACAATATAAAAAATATTCGAATATTATTAAGAAATATTCTAAAAAGATCTCAGCCGGAATAAGGATAAATCCGGAGTTTTCTTCTGTCAGTCATGGTATTTACAATCCCTGTTCTCCCGGCTCCAGACTCGGGATTACATCCGATGCTCTTGGACCGGATTTACCTGATGGAATTGAAGGACTTCATTTTCATGTTCTTTTTGAATCGGATTCTTATGTCCTTGAAAAAGTTTTAAATATAGTGGAAGAAAAATTCGGAAAATATTTTTCCCGGATTAAATGGATCAATATGGGTGGTGGCCATCTGATTACCCGGAAGGGTTATGATGCTGAACATCTTATAAGACTGCTTAAGAGGTTCAGGGATAACACGGGTCTGCATATTATTCTTGAGCCTGGCAGCGCTTTTGCATGGGAGACTGGTGAACTGGTGGCAACAGTTGAAGATATTGCAGAGAATCAGGGAATAAGAACAGCTATTCTGGATGTCTCTTTCACTGCACATATGCCTGACTGCCTTGAAATGCCATATAAACCAAAAATAATCGGAGCAACAGATCCTGTAATCGGTGAAATATCCTACAGATTAGGTGGTAATTCGTGCTTGTCCGGAGATTTTATTGGTGACTGGTCATTTGGAAGGGAACTGAAGCCCGGCGACAGAATTGTTTTTCTTGATATGATCCATTATACCATGGTTAAGACAACCACTTTCAACGGAGTTCATCACCCTTCAATCGGGATATGGACAAAAGATGGTAAATTCATATTAATTAAGGAATTCGGCTATCAGGATTATAAGAGCAGGTTGTCATAATAATTAACTGGTTGGAGACCGGTGGAGTTTTGTGCCGGGAGATGCCTGTTAACTCTTCCTGTTTATCGTTATATCACTTACAATCAAACCTTTTGAGTCAAGAACTGCATTGATTATCTTTCCGGCAACTTCAGCCGGATCCATAAATCCTGAAATATTCCGGTTATTGCCGGGTACATTCCAGAAATCAGTCTTCATCCCTCCCGGATATACCGCAATGATATTCCTTCTTTTCCCTTTAAGTTCAGTTCTCAGGGCTTCTGTATAGCCCCTTGCTCCAAATTTGGACGCGCAGTATATACTCTCTTCAGCCCGGCCCAGAAGAGCTGAAGTTGACATGATATTAATTATTGTCAGTTCATCTTCCTCATTTGTGATTCTTAATATAGCCGAGGTCAGCAGGATCATCCCTTTAAGGTTTGCCTCGAATACCTGTTCAATGAGGGCTGAAGTTGAATTTCCGGCTTTGGAGGATAAACCGGTTCCTGCATTATTGAAAAGATAATCGACACTGTAATTGTTCTCTGACAGAAAATCAATCACCAGTGCAATATCCTGTTCGTTTCCGATGTTACAGACCAGCGGGTAAACAATGTTCTTATCAGTTGATTTTTCAAGCCTTTGTACTGCTTTCGTAAGTTTCTCTTTATTTCTACCAAGGATAAGAATATTTTGTCCTGCTAAAGTCATGAGATTGGCAATTTCAAGTCCAAGCCCTGATGCACCGCCGCTTATAATTGAAATCTTATTCATCGGATTTTTCTCAAATATATTTATGCAATTTACATCTAATTAAAGTATCAGAGGGATTTGCGGGTAAAAAAGCTTTTAATAATTTTGCCACTCAAATTTAAATATGCAAAAATCATTTACAAATACCAGGTCTCATCTGTTTCTGCTAAGCGCAAATTTGATTTATGGCTTTAATTTCTCGGTAGCAAAAGGGATTATGCCTGACAGCATTAAACCTTTTGCACTCGTTGCCTTCAGAACAGCTGTCACTGCAATTCTTTTCTGGGTAACATCCCTTTTTCTGCCTAAAGAAAAAGTCAGCAGGAAAGATCTCTTTTCCCTTTTTCTCTTCTCATTTTTAGGTGTTGTTTTCAACCAGTCTTTTTTTCTTGCAGGGTTAAATCTGACTACTCCGATCAACTCATCGATTATTCTTACAATGAATCCTGTAGCTGCCTTTATTTTTGCGGCAATAATACTGAAAGAAGAGATATCTCTGCTTCGAGGAGCAGGTCTTGCCGTGGGTCTTTCTGGTGTCATGTTGCTCATTCTTCAGGGAGGGAGACCTGAATTTGGCAATGCAACTTTTACAGGTAACCTTCTTACTTTGCTGAGTACAGTAAACTGGGCTTTATTTACTGTGGTAATCAAAAGAATGCTGGTAAAATATCATCCTGTAACAGTGATGAAATGGACCTTTTTATTCGGGACCCTGACAACTATTCCAATCGGGTATTCCCAGTTTGTCAATACCAACTGGGCTGAATTTTCACTGAATATTTGGTTATCCGTCACCTTTATTATTGTCGCTGCAACATATATTGGCTATCTCCTTATTTCAAGTGGTCTGAAAAATCTTAGTCCTACCATTGTTAGCAGCTACACTTATTCACAGCCTGTTATTGCAGCGTTTGTTTCATCTCTGATGGGACAGGACAAAGTAGATCTGGTAAAGATTATTTCTGCTATTCTGATCTTCACGGGAGTTTATCTTGTGAGTAAACCACAATCTCTAAACTTTCCTCTTTTTAATAAAAAATCGGGTAAAATACCAGCTTCCGGAGGCTGACTATAAGAATTTCCATGCTACATAACCCTAGTCTGACCGGAGTTTATTTCACATTGAATGGATTTAACTTTTATTATTTGTCTATCACTCCCGACCCTATAACCTCATCACCCCTGTACCATACCGCAAACTGACCAGGGGACACACCCCGTTGCAATTCATTGAATATAACATATATACCCTCTACTCTTTTGTATATCTTCGCTTTTTGCAAAGGTTGCCGGTACCTTATTCTTACCATGTATTCCCTGTTTTCACCCTCCTCCATTCTGAGATCGGACCTTATCCAGTGTTCTTCATCACTTCGGATAAACAGTCCCTTACGGTACAACCCGGGGTGTGACTGACCTTCAGCAACATAAATAATATTCTTTTCAGTATTAACCGCGGTTACAAAAAGTGGTTCTTTATGTCCTCCGATATTAATACCCTTCCTCTGTCCAACAGTAAAGTAATGTGCTCCGTTGTGTGCTCCGGCTATTTTGCCTTTTTTCAGGTCAAAATTATGAGGTTCAACAGCTTTTTTCAACTCTGCGTCAGTAACACTTTCGCCATGATAACCCTCCTTCCATGATCTGAATTCAGTGTCAGCGGCAATCTCAATGATATCACCCCTTCTGGTCTTAAGCTTCTGCTGCAGAAATGTCGGAAGATCAACTTTTCCCACAAAGCATATTCCCTGTGAATCTTTCCTGTGAGCAGTGACAAGTCTCAGTTTTTCAGCAATTTCCCTTACTTCCGGTTTTGTCATTTCTCCGATAGGAAACAGGGCAGCAGACAATTGTTCCTGGTTTAACTGACAGAGGAAATAACTTTGATCTTTGTTATCATCACTTCCCGACAGGAGACGGAAAATTTCCAGATTACCTTTCTTCAAAACATCCTTTCTGCAGTAATGTCCTGTTGCAACAAAATCTGCCCCCAGTTTATTAGCTTCATCAACAAATGCATCGAACTTTATCTCCCTGTTACACAGTACATCAGGATTTGGGGTACGTCCCTTTTCGTATTCAGCAAACATATACTCCACTACTTTTTTCCGGTATGGCTCACTTAAGTCAACCATATGAAAAGGTATATCCAGTTTCTTTGAAACCATCTCGGCAAACATCACATCATCTTCCCAGTGACAACCGCTCTGAAGCAATCCAGTTGTATCCTGCCAGTTCCTCATAAACAGCCCGGTGACATCATAGCCTTGTTCCTTCAGGGCCCAGGCAGCAACGCTTGAATCTACTCCTCCGGACAAGCCAATTACTACTTTCCTTTTCACGCCACAAAGATATTTAAAAATGCTAACTTTAAGCCATTATGAGTCAGGGTACCTTCACCATATACAGTGCATCGGCCGGATCGGGTAAAACCTTTAAACTCACTGAGATTTATCTTTCATCTTTGTTCAGATCGAGATACAATTACAGAAAAATTCTTGCGGTCACTTTTACAAATAAGGCAACTGCTGAAATGAAAGGAAGGATTCTGGATAATCTGTATAACATGGCAACAGGTAAGAATTCAGTTTATCTTGGCGGACTTATAAAAACTACGGGTAAAACAGAGGAAGCTGTGAGACTGGAGGCAAAAGAGATACTTTTTTCACTCTTACATGATTTTTCAAGGTTCTCTGTCACCACAATAGATGCTTTTTTTCAGAAGATTCTCCGTGCCTTTACACGCGAAGCAGGTCTTCATTCAGGATTTAGTGTTGAACTTGATCATACTTTGATTCTTTCCGCTGCAGTTGACAATATGATTGCTTCAGCCAGCGAGGATAAAAAACTGAAAGAGTGGCTTATCGATTATGTTACAGCAAACCTGGATGAAGAAAAAACATGGAACCTGAAAGAGGGAATAATGAAGCTTGCTGAAGAACTATTCAGCGAGAAATTCAAAATCCTCTCATACGCTGAAAGATCAAAGCTCGAGGATAAGGAATTCCTTTTAAAATATATTAAAAACCTCAGACATATCACTTTGTCATTTGAAAAGTTCCTGGTTGATTATGGTAAGAAGTGTGAGAATATCTATTACGATTTCGGGCTCACGGACGATATGTTTTATCATAAGGGACAGGGGATTCCCGGATTTATCAGAAACCTGACTTCAGGAGTGATTAAGGAGCCGAACAGTTACGTGCGTGCTATTGAAAATGATCCTCCAAAATGGGCAACGGGTAAAGAGGCACCGGAACTTCAGAATGCAATAGCTGAAGGGCTGGGAAGTACCCTTAAAGATGCCATCAGGTTTTACCTTGACAACAGGATAATTTATAATAGTTCCGTTACCATCCTGTCAGATATTTACGCACTGGGAATTTTGTCGGATGTTCTGCATAAGGTTCATCAGATAACGACCTCAGAAAACAGTTTCCTTCTTTCAGATGCGGGAGAGTTCCTTAACCTTATAACCAGGGAGGATCAGGCACCCTTTATATATGAAAAGGTTGGTAACCGGTTCGAAAATTTTATGATAGATGAATTCCAGGATACATCAAAAATCCAATGGAACAACTTCAAGCCACTGATTAATAACAGTATGGCTGAAGGAAACGACAACCTGGTTGTGGGTGATGTTAAACAGTCAATATACAGGTGGAGGAACAGTGACTGGAAGATACTGGGTTCCCTTAAGACTGAAAATGCAGGTAATGTAAGGTACATCAGCAAAGCTCTGAAAACAAACTGGAGGAGCAGAACAAATATCATCAGATTTAACAATGAGCTTTTCTCGGTAATTCCGGAACATCTGGATGCAGAATTTACCGGCGGATCCGGTGACTTAAATTTCAGACATCTGTTTGCAGAAGCTGTGCAGGACGATCCTCACCAAAAGGAAGGAGGATATGTCAGGCTGGAATTTATTGAGGATGACAGGAATGATGCTGAGGAGCCAACCGGAGCAAAGAAAAAAAAGGTTTTAAAGAAATGGACCAGCAAAGTCCTTGAAAAGCTTCCGGCGATCATAGAGCTTTTCCAGGATAAGGGTTACTGCGCCTCCGATATAGGTATCCTTGTAAGAGACGGACGGGAGGGATCCGCTGTTATTAAAACAATGATCAGCCACAGCAATAAATGCGAACCTGAAAGGAAAGCAAAGTATAATTATAACATTATTTCTAACGATTCGCTGGTACTTTCAAACTCACATGCAGTAAGTTTTATTATAGCAGTACTATCTGTGCTCAATAATCCGGAAGATATGATAAGCAGAGCGCAGATGCTGAGATTTTATCTTCTTGCCAGGGGAGTTGAAGATGCGGATAAAGCCTCTTTAAACAGGGATGAGCTTATTATTGACATGAATGGATATCTTCCCGGGGAGTATGAGAAGTTTCTTGAAAGCATTAAACATTTGCCTTTATTTGAGGCAACAGAAAGTATTATCAGTTTTTTTGACCTCGGAAGTTATTCATGGAATGTGGCATATCTGAATACTTTTCAGGATTGTGTCCTTAGTTTCACCGGAAGCAGAAATCCTGGTCTTCAGCCATTCCTTGACTGGTGGGCAACCAGGGGTAAAAATAAATCAGTTGTTCTTCCCGGTAATCAGGATGCTGCGTGTGTATACACAATACATAAGTCAAAAGGACTTGAATTCAGGATAGTCATTCTGCCTTTCCTCTCGTGGAACCTCGATCATAAAAACAACAGGCAGCCATTTCTGTGGGTAAAACCAGAGGAAAAACCTTTTAACGAACTTGGAGTTGTCCCTGTGAAATATAAAACAGGTCTGGCAGAAACTATTTTTGCAGGGAACTACCTGAATGAAAAATTCTCGGCATACCTCGACAATATAAACCTGCTTTATGTCGCAATGACAAGGGCAAAAGATGCTATTTACGGCTTTGCACCTGAAAACCCTGCCCGTGACAATGCGATTGCTTATGTCCTCAAAAAAGCTATCACCTCCAAATCAGGTCATTCTAATAATTCCAGATTAATTCTTGATGAGTATTTTACCGCGGAAAATAGGGTATTTGAATTTGGTGAAATAATTAATTGCACAGGTAAAAAGCCTGTAGTCAAAGATATGACGTTATCGGAATATCCTGTAACACACGGAATAAAATCGCTTAAGCTGAAGCTTCATGGCGAAAATTATTTCTCTCCGGATAATTCTGAAATAAGGGATAAAATAAATTACGGAAAGATTATGCATGAGGTTTTTGAAAGTATTAAAACGCATGCAGACATAACACAAGCAGTAAGAAAACTGGTCCGTGAAGGCAAAATTCCCCAGAACGAATCTTCCGGCCTTGAAAAAAAGATCACTTCACTCATAAGCGCCCCACCGGTGTCCGATTGGTTTCTCCCCGGAAATAACATTCTGACGGAAGCTGAAATACTGATTCCTTCAGGGAGTACACGTCGTCCGGACAGAATAATTTTAAAAGATAATAAAACTGTTATTATAGATTTTAAATTCGGAGAGGAAAATCCTCATTACCTTGATCAGATCTCGGATTATCGCAGTCTGTTAAATGAAATGGGATACAGGTTTGTGGATGCCTATTTATGGTATGTTGATAAAAATAAAATTATATCTGTTTAAATGCCAGATCTTAATAAAGATATCAGAAAATTTCCATGGGGTCATGAGCGTAGGTTTAATTCCTACCCTGACTATTTCAGACGCATGTATGGAGCAAGGATACAAAAGGTATCCATTGATGCAGGATTCACATGCCCGAACCGGGATGGGACAAAGGGGACCGGAGGTTGTACTTATTGCAATAACAATGCTTTCAACCCGTCATATTGTATGCCTGAAAAATCGGTTACCCTCCAAATTGAAGAGGGTATTGCATTTCATAAGAACCGATACAAGGAAGCGACATCTTATCTTGCATATTTTCAGGCATACTCGAATACATATGCTCCTCTGGAAAAATTGAAAGAACTTTACGGTGAGGCATTAAATTATCCGGGGGTGATCGGTCTTATAATCGGGACACGTCCTGATTGCATTGATGCGGAAAAGCTGAACTATCTGAAAAATCTTTCGCGCAGACACTACATTGCTGTTGAGTATGGGATAGAATCATGTTATGATAAAACACTTAAAAGGATCAAACGTGGCCATACTTTTGCGGAGGCAGCAGAAGCTCTGAAGCAAACAGCAGAAAGTGGAATAAATACCGGGGCCCATTTTATTCTTGGTTTACCCGGTGAATCAAGGGATGAGATTCTGTCCCAGGCAGAAATCATTTCCTCACTTCCTGTTAAAACTGTTAAATTTCATCAGCTTCAGATAATAAAAGGCACTCTTATGGAGGAGGAATTTCTGAAAAATCCTGGCGATTTTCACCTGTTTTCATGGGAGGAGTACCTCGGATTTTTCGTCAGGCTCCTGGAAAGACTGAATCCTTCAATTGTTGTTGAAAGGTTTACTGGTGAAGCGCCTCCCCGGTATCTGACAGGCGAAAGATGGGAAAAAAAACGTACCGACCAGATCGTTGGCCTGATAGAAAAAAGGCTCGAAGAACTCGATACCTGGCAGGGGAGATTATATGTCTCACACTAAATCCTGCTTCCAGGTGAGAAAGTTTTATAAGTTTGATTAGCATTTTATTACACTCCTTTCATTCCGGAAAATAGGTCGGAGGATCAGGGGGAAAGACATCCGGACATTATGACATAAGATATGACCAGTTTCCTTGAAAAAATTGCAATAAAGCTCTACACAGAGAATGGGAAAGATTTACATAACCATTGTCTTGTATTTCCAAACAGGAGAGCAGGATTATATTTTCTTAAATACCTTTCAGCTGAGATATCCCATCCGATATGGACCCCTTCCATTGTTACAATAAATGAATTGTTTCATTCATTTTCCGGATTGAATAGCGCTGACAACGAGATACTTCTGTTTGAGCTCTATAAAGTTTACAGAAAAATCAAAAAATCACCTGAGAGCTTTGACGATTTTTTTTTCTGGGGAGATATGCTGCTGAATGATTTTGATGATATAGACAAGTATCTGGTAGATGCTCAGGTCCTGCTTACCAATGTTCATGATGTAAAAAAAATTGATGAGATATTTGGAGGGTTAACTGCAGAGCAGGTTGAAATCATTAAAAGGTTCTGGATAAATTTTGATGCTGAAAAACCGACTTTTGAAAAATCCGGATTTAAAAGTGTCTGGGAAATTATGGCGGAACTCTATACTGAATTCAGAAGATCCCTTAAAATGATTGATCTGGGGTATGAGGGAATGATTTTCAGAGAGGTGATTGAAAAATTTCATGGCAGTGACAGTGAGACCATAAGTTGGGAAAAAATTCATTTTATCGGATTCAATGCCTTGAATGAGTGTGAGAAGTCAATTATGGTCTGGTTAAAAAATGAAGGTAAGGCAAAATTTTACTGGGACTATGATAATTCCTATATAAAGCCGGACCAACTGAATTCTGCAGGTTTTTTTATGAAAGAAAACCTTAAGATTTTCAGGAATGACATGCCCGCTGACTGGAGTTTTGATACTTATCTGTCCGATGATCATTCTTCATTATCACGCCGTGTTATTGATGCATCATCCGATGTGGCCCAGGTAAAACTATTACCGAACCTGATTAAAGATATTACCGGTCTTACCCCTGAAAATGCTCATCACACGGCTGTAATTCTTGGTGATGAAAACCTTTTAATACCGGCACTTACAAGTATCCCTGAAACTATTGGTGACGTTAATATAACAATGGGTTTTCCCCTGAAGCAAACCGGTGTTTATTCCCTCGTAAGAGATCTTCTTGACCTTCAGCGAAACAGTGTTATAAGAAAAGAGGCTTTGTTTTTTGATTCGCGGGATGTACTGCTTTTGCTAAAGAACAGGTTGATTAGGAATCTTATGGATGAATCAGATAATGAGATAATTAAAGAAATAATTAAATCTAACTCACTATGGGTGCCCGCTGACCGTATTGTTGGGTCCCACAACCTGCAGGTGATCTTTGCCAGACCATCAACGCCAGCTTTACTTTCCGATTATTTTAAAAACATTCTATCCATAGTCGCTTTAAAAGATAAGGAGAATTCACCGGAATCCGAAGACTCATCTGCACGGATAAATATACGAAATGAATTTATTTACAGGATTATCCTTTCCCTTAACCGGCTTGAAACAATATCAAAAAGTTCTGACATCACTTTCTCAACAGATACCTGGATAAGGATATTTGACAGGCTTTTAAGGATACAATCGGTACCATTCTCCGGGGAACCCTTATCGGGAATTCAGATAATGGGGATACTTGAAACCCGGGCCCTTGATTTTGAAAACCTTATAATACTATCAGTGAATGAAGGGGTATTACCTGCCGTATCAGCAGGTTCATCATTCATTCCTTTCAGTTTACGTGAAGCTTTTGGCCTGCCATCAGTTAATCACCAGGAATCAATTTATGCATACCACTTTTACCGTCTTTTGCAAAGGGCAAGGAATGTAACTTTTATTTATAATTCTAATCCTGAGGGATTGCGCAGTGGCGAAATGAGCCGGTTTCTCCTGCAAATGAAATATGACCCATTACTCAAACCTGAATTTCTGGATCTGAACTTTGAGATAAAAACACATTCCTCTGTAAATGAAGTAATTGAACGCACATCTGAGCATTCCGGCCATTTATATAAAAGGTTCCTGAATAAAAACAATGGAAAGGTTTTATCGCCATCGGCCATCAATACCTGGCTTAATTGCAGGATGAAATTCTACTACCGGTATGTGAACGGATTAACGGAACCTGAAAGTTTTTCAGCGGATATCGATCCTGCTGTTTTCGGCAGCTTATTGCATGATATTATGAAAGATCTTTACCTGCCGCTTAAAGGTGTGATGGTATCTTCAGATTATATCAAAAGGTTAATTGAAGACAAACAAAAGCTTACCGGCTTAATAGATAATGCTTTCGGTGAAAAGTTTAGCAGATGGGGCAATGACGTTATAAGCGGGAACGAGTTGATTGTAAGAGATGTATTAATGAAATATCTGATCAGGATACTTGATGAAGACAGGGATTACGCGCCGTTTAAAATACTTAATATTGAGGACACATTCAGTTTCAGCATGCCGGTTATATTTGAAGGAGATAAAATCACTGTCAGGGCAGGTGGGAAGATTGACCGTATCGATATGAAAGATGGGGTTCTGAGGATTGTGGATTATAAAACCGGTACTGTAGCTGAAAGTGTAAGGAATGTAAGTTCATTGTTTGATGAAGACAGAAAAAAAGATCCCGACGGATGGCTCCAGACCTTGTTATATTGTGAAGCATATTTGTCAGAGAATCAGGGAGTAACTTTATACCCTCTGATTTATAAGATAAAGAAGTCCACGGGTGATAATATGTTCGGAAAACTGAAAATTAAGACAGACAGAAAAACTGAACTGACAGTGGATGACTATAGTCTTATAAGGGAAGAATTTCTTAATGGTGTTCATTCTCTTGTCAATACTATTTTCAGCAATGAGGAGCCTTTTTCTATGACTGAAGAGATCTGGAGCAAATGCGGGTATTGTCCCTACCATATGTTATGTTTGCGTTGACCCTGATATTTCGGGATTTAATTTTTTTCATTTTCCGTACTTAATTAATTCTTGCGTGAACCTTTTATAGGCCCGGGATGTTAATATTTTACTTAATAGTTGTAACTTTAGATTAAGTTAATACAGGGTAAAAAAATATAATAACCGGATATATGGCCCCGGCTAAAAAATTAAGTTTTCTGGTATTAATGTGTAGTTGTATCTCTTGTGGCACATTAAACCGGTCATCCTCCCTTCTGGGAGAAGATGAATTATTTATTACAAGAAAATTTGCAGGGATTTATGAGGAGTATCGTCATACCGGTCCCGATACCTTTTCAGGACCAAATCTTATCTGGATTAAAACGTCAATGGACAAAACATTAGGAAAGATATCTGCATATGGTAAAAAGTGTGATTTTTCCATTGGTGACAGATTATATTTAAAAAGAACATTTTACGATTTAGGAGGAGTCTCGGGATACTGGGAGTATGATATTGAAAACGATTCATCACAATATTATAGGGTAACAGAGTACCAGTATGATCATAAGGTCTTTATACAATCGTGGTTTAAATGAAAATACCCTGTTCAGTCAACATAATCATATAATATCTTAAATATTATAAGCCAATGTGAATCTGAATCTGAATCTTAATCAGATTACAGAGGTTTTTGAGAAGGTTATTTTTCGATATCGCGTTGAAGAGCAGCCATCTTAATTGCTGTCAGGGCGGCTTCATCGCCTTTATTACCAAGTTTTCCACCGGCCCTTTCAACAGCCTGCTGTTGTGTGTTTGTAGTAAGAACACCAAATATGAAAGGCAGGTTATATTCAAGGTTTAATTGCGTGATACCATATGTAACACCCTGACATATATAAGTAAAGTGAGGGGTCTCACCCTGTATTACGCTTCCGAGACAGATGATAGCATCCAGATCTTCATATTCAGCCAGAAACTGAGCTCCCAGTGTAATCTCAAAACTTCCCGGAACATGTCTGACAATGATATTGTTATCGGTTGCACCATGCTTTTTCAATGTTTTAATGGCTCCCTCCAGAAGTGACCCTGTAACTTCTTTATTCCAGTCAGCAACCACAATACCGAATCTCATTTTAACTGCATCAGGAATACTTTCCGGATCATAAGCTGACAAGTTGGTTGTACTCATAATAATTAATTAAAGAAACACAACTGTCTTTTTGTTAATTGAAATATATTCTCATGAATATCAGATTCATAATTTTCTCAGGAGGTTAATTACCTGATCAGGATTTTTACCCTTGCAATATATTTATCCATTGAAGTTCCTTCAGTGCTTTCGGGATATTCTTTCTGAATTCTCTCATAAATTTTTAATGCATCCTGGAAATTGCCACTTAACTCATATAATTCGGCTGCTTTCATTAGAAATATAGGGGTGTTAAACGAATTGCCGGCATAATCAGCGGCTTCCAGGTATAATGAGAGGCCTTTATTGGTATCTCCTGTTTCAACATATGCATCACCCGTGGCACCCAATGCCAAGGATCCTATAACCTTGTCTTTCCTGGAATATTTGTTCAGAAAACTGATGGCGTTCTCATAATCACCAAGATGAAGGTAACAAATTCCGGCACAGTATCTTGCAAGATTACCAGCCGGAGTATGTTTGTAATCACTTACAATATCTAGAAACCCCAGGTAGTTGCCATCCCCATTTAAGGCAAGCTTCAGAGAATCCATTTCAAGATATCTTTCTGCCTGATACATCTGTGATTGTGCTTCATCATTTTTTTTGTTAAGATACAATTTGGCAAGCCATCCAATACCTATTAAAACAACAATGATTGCAAGTCCGGTTAATACTGGTTTATAATTCTCCTCAAGAAATTGTTCTGTATTTGTAAGCGTTTGCTCAACATTTTTAATCCCCTTTGGACTTTCTTCCTTTTTCTTCTTTGCCATATAATTAAGTAATATTACACTTCTAAATTTTAACAACGCAAAAGTAATTTTTTTTGAATAATTATAAAACAATTAATCAAATGAATATCAGAAAGTATCAAAAATAGTTTTCATTTGGCTGAAATTCATTTTCCGGTTCGTAATCCGGTTCATTTTTACTGTATATACATTTATACTGAAATTAAATCATCCACATCTTTTTTTACCTTTGTAACAGATGACCTTCTTATAAATTACCCTGAAACTCTGAAACCCTGAAACTCTGAAACCCTGATGTACCTGAAAAAACTTTCACTTACAAATTTCAAAAACTATGAACTTAATGAGTTTGAATTTTCACCGAAAATAAATTGTTTTGTGGGTAATAACGGGGTTGGAAAAACAAATATCCTTGATGCCATTCATTATTTATCTCTTACCAAAAGCTTTTTTAATAATATTGATAGTATCAGTATAAGGCATGGTGAAGACTATTTTATTATCCTGGGCACCTTTACAAAAGGTAAAGAAGATGATCAGATTTATTGCGCATTTCAGAAAGGGAAACAAAAACTGCTGAAAAGAAATGGGAAGGAGTATCAAAAGCTTTCAGATCATGTGGGCAGGTATCCGGTGGTTATGATGTCACCGGCCGACAGTACGCTTATATCGGAAGGTAGTGAGGAGAGAAGGCGATTTCTTAACAAAATTATCAGTCAGTATAATTCAGAATACCTCGATTCAGTACTTAGATATGGAAAAGCGTTACAGCAGAGGAACAGGCTGCTGAAAGATTTCAGGGCAGCAGGGAGTTTTGACAGTGAGGCACTGTCAGTATGGGATGCACAGCTGGTTAAATATGGAAATTATGTCTTCAGCGAAAGAAATATTCTTATTAATGAACTGGACCCTGTGTTTCGGGAATACTATTCCATGATCTCTTCTGAAAAAGAAAATGTTGTGCTGAAATACAGTTCACATCTTTCTGAAGGAAACTTTTCGGATGCACTTTTAAGTTCACGGGATAAAGACAGGTTTCTTGAGTACACTACGGTGGGTATTCACAAAGATGAGCTTTTGTTCGAAATGAATGGCTATTCAATTAAATCGCTTAGTTCACAGGGGCAACAGAAATCATACCTGGTTGCTCTGAAACTGGCAAAATTTGACTACATAAGTACCAGGGCAGGATTTGCACCAATTTTGCTTCTTGATGATATTTTTGATAAATTTGATGCTGAACGGGTCGAGCAGATAATCAGGTTGGTCGGAAATGACAGATTCGGACAGATATTTATAACAGATACTCATCAGAACAGGTTAGAGGAAATATTATTATCACATAAGGCTGATTACCGGCTCTTCAGAATTTTTGAAAATGGAAAAGTACAGGTAAATTATAACGGGAGCGGATAAAAATGAGAAGGAGCAAAACTATATCTCTTGCTGAAGCAATAAAGGATTATGTCAAAGAGATGAACCTGGAGGGGAAACTCAATGAAACAGGGCTCATTAATTCATGGGAAGAGGTCGTTGGAAAAGCCATTTCTTCGCGTACATCCAAAGTTTATATTAAAGATAAAGTTCTTTATGTTCATCTCAGTTCTTCGGTTGTCCGCAATGAATTGCTTATGTTACGACAGGCGCTTAAGGAAAAACTCAATGAAAAAGCCGGTGCTGAAGTAATACGGGATATAGTGCTTAAATAATCAAACTCAAGACTAACCAGATATGATGACATTAAAATCTGCATTTGGAATAGGAATGGCCTCAATAGTTTCATTCCAGTCCACAGCACAAAACCCGGGAGCCCTTAAAAAAGCTGCTCCGAATATCGTCCTGATACTCATGGATGATATGGGATATGGAGATATCGGAAGAACAGGAGCAAACCAATATGATACTCCTAATCTTAACAAACTGGCAAACCAGGGAATGCAGTTTACCTGGTATTATTGTCCGCAGGCCGTGAGCAGCGCTTCGCGTGCAGGTCTGCTTACCGGGTGTTATCCTAACAGGATAGGTATTTCCGGCGCTCTCATGCCCTGGTCACAAATCGGGATAAGTTCAGACGAAACCACTATTGCTGAAGTCCTGAAAACAAAGGGGTATCATACAGGCATAATAGGGAAATGGCATCTTGGTTACCAGAAAAAATTTCTTCCACTCCAGCATGGTTTTGACTATTATTACGGGATTCCCTATTCCAATGATATGTGGCCTGTCGATTTTGATGGGGTGCCTATTCGTCTGAAAGACACAACCAGTACTAAGATGAAATACCCGGTTTTGCCATTGATTGAAGGAAATGAGAAAGTAGGAGAGGTGCCGGATCTTGCAGGCCAGGATAAGCTGACAACTGACTATACCGGGAGGGCAGTGAAATTTATTGAGGATCATAAAAACGAGGCTTTCTTCCTGTATTTGCCTCACAGCATGGTGCATGTTCCTCTTGGTGTCTCTGAAAAATTCAGGGGAAAAAGCAAACAGGGTATGTTTGGTGATGTGATGATGGAGGTAGACTGGTCAATTGGTGAAATAATGAAAGCTCTTGAGAGTAACGGACTGGAAGGGAACACTCTTGTAATCTTTACCAGTGATAACGGGCCGTGGCTCAATTTTGGCAACCATGCAGGGACGACCGGCGGATTACGTGAGGGAAAGGGTACAAGCTGGGAGGGTGGTCAGCGTGTTCCATGCATAATGAGATGGCCGGGCATGATCCCCGAAGGTACTATATGCAATAAACTTGCAAGCTCCATTGATATTCTCCCTACTCTGGCAGCAATAACAGGTGCTGCCCTTCCCCGTAAAAAAATTGATGGAGTAAACATTTTGCCTTTGCTTCTGGGAGATAATACCGCTGCTCCGCGTCACGAGTTTTATTATTATTACCAGCAAAACTCCCTCGAAGCTGTACAGCGCGACTACTGGAAACTGATTTTGCCACACAGGGGGCGTACTTACAGGGGAATGAGGCCTGGAGCTGACGGGTGGCCCGGACCAACTGCAACTGAAACTGTAGAATCGCCGCAATTGTATGACCTGCGCCGCGACCCTGGCGAATGGTACGATATGGCCGCAATGTATCCCGACAGGATGAGAGAGCTTCAACTGCTCGCAGACAAAGCAAGAAAGGATCTGGGAGATGATCTTACTAAAACTCCGGGAGCAAACAGAAGGAAACCCGGATCAATAAAATAATTTTCTTTATCTTTATAAAATCCAGGTTGTTTTTATTACCGGCGTATTTGGGAACCTACGGGGCACTATGTGAACCTTTCCGCAATGGTCGTTATATTCCGGTCCCATAAATTTAGAACAGAATATTAAAATAATTAAAATTATTTACACATGAAATCAGAAGAAAAGGTTACTGCTAACCAGATGTTCAAATGGTTATTTTCATTTGTCCGGATTATAATCGGATGGCACTTTTTATATGAGGGAGTATCAAAGATTATTATCGGCAACTGGAGTTCGGCGCCATACCTGGCAGCCTCCAAATGGATTTTTGCACCGCTCTTTCATATGATGGCTGCGAATAATACAGTACTGGCCGCAGTCGATTTTCTTAATATATGGGGAATGATTCTTATAGGTGCAGGTCTGATGCTTGGTTTTTTAACCAGATGGGCCAGTGCTGGTGGTGCGCTGATGATTTTGTTCTATTATGTTGCTTATCCTCCATTTCCGGGATATATGGTAGGAGTTCCTGCTGAAGGAAGTTATCTGTGGGTAAACAGGAACCTGATAGAGTTTTTTGTTTTAACCTTGTTTATTTTTCTTTCTCCGGGATATTTGTTTGGCCTTGACAGGCTTTATGCAAATTGGAAGGAAGAGAAAGCCAGAAAGCCGGTGCCTGACCTTCCGGCTGGAAATGAGAAGGGTACTGACCGGAGGGAAGTTATAAAAAACCTGATTTCTATTCCTGCTATTGGCGCCTTTGCTTATGCTCTTTATAAGAAAAAAAAATGGGATAGCTTTGAAGAAAGGTTATTAAGTGTTGAAGGGATGGACGCCAATTCCGGAGCAACACTGCTGAAGTTCAATTACACCTCTTTGAAGGAACTGAAAGGAGAGGTCCCGAAGGGAGTTATAAAACATACAGATAAGTCAGGAAATCCGGTACAATTTGAACTAAGCCGTCTTATAGCGGGTGGTAACCTGATCGGTGGATGGGCTCATGCCCGCGACCTTATTTACGTTTCAAAGCTTGTAAAGACATATCACACCGACGAAAAAGTGATGCAGACCCTGGCCCTGGCTGAAAAATGCGGAATAAATGCCATAATTACTAATCCGCAGATTGGAAGGGTCTTTCAGAAATACAAGCACGAATTTAAAGGCAGGATGAAGTTTATTTCCGATTGCGGTACCGGTCTCGATTTTCTGAAGGGGATAGCAATGTCGCTGACGTTCGATGCTGATGCACTTTATTGCCAGGGTGAGATCACTGACCGCTGGGCTGATGAAAATTGGCATGATCCTGACGGCAGAACTGTTGCACAGCGCATGGAGCTGATAGGTAAAGGACTGGAAGAGATACGGAGTCATGGCAAACCTTGCGGGATCGGTGCTCACAGAATTGAGGCTATAAAAACATGTGTTGACCATGGATTGAAACCCGATTTCTGGGTAAAAACTTGTCATAGTCATAATTACTGGTCTGCTCAGACGGGAAATGAATGGAAAGATAACATGTTCGATTATGACCCGGAGGAGACAATACGATTTATGGGAACACTGAAAGAACCATGGATAGCCTTCAAGGTTCTGGCTGCCGGTGCCATAAAGCCAGAGGCAGGTTTGAAATATGCCTATACCAGTGGTGCCGATTTTGTATGCATGGGTATGTACGACTTCCAGATAGTTGAAGATGTTAACATTGCACTTAATGCATTGTCCAATTCAATGGAGCGTCAGCGGCCATGGATGGGTTAAGGGATAATATGTGCAGCCATATATCTGTATTTCAAAATTGAAGAGTTATGAAATTTATCCTTATATCCTCTTTTACCTTTTTTTGCTTGATTAATTCCGGATTTTCACAGATACAATGGGTTCATCTTTCAAGTAAATCAGGTAAAATTGAGGTGCCAAATGCGGGGAATGAGCAAACTTCAGCTGCTGTAGCAGACTTCGATAATGATGGCATAAACGATTTCTGTATTTCAGAAAGAACACAGGCGCCTGCAATGGTCTGGTACAGACGCATTTCCAACGGGTGGAAAAAGTATGTTGTTGAGGATGACAAACTTTCTATAGAAGCCGGCACTATTGCATTTGATGTGGATAAGGATGGTGATATGGATATAATTGCAGGCGGCGATTCAAAATCTAATCAGGTATGGTGGTGGAAAAATCCATACCCTGATTTAGATAATGCCGGTTCCTGGCGAAGGTACTTAATAAGAAATTCAGGCGGAAATAAGGTGCATGACCAGATGACAGGTGATTTTGATGGTGATTCAAAACCTGATCTTGTATTCTGGGCCCAGGGTGACCATACCTTATATTTCACGAGAATTCCTGATAATCCTGAAATACTATCCGAATGGAAATTGATACCTGTCTACAAATATTATATTGATGGACAGATGGAACAGCATGGAACCTATCCTTCTTTTAAAGGGGTAAATGAACATGAGGGACTTGCGAAGGCTGATATTGATGGTGATGGGACTAGTGATATTATTGGCGGTGGATTATGGTTTAAATATCTTGGTAACGACAGGTTCTCTTTTAATATTATTGATGCTGCTTATACCTTCAGCCGCATTGCAGCCGGGCAGCTGGTTAAAGGTGGAAGACCTGAAATAGTGATGGTTGTGGGTGACGGGTGGGCCCCAATGTATATGTATGAATATCAAAAAAAAACATGGATAAGAAAAGAAATATTACCAAAAGTAAGTAATGGGCATTCTCTTGCAATAATTGATTTCAATGACGATGGGAACCAGGATATATGGAATGCTGAAATGACACTGTCCAATAATGTAAATGCCATCAACCATATTCTTTTAGGTGATGGAAAGGGTAACTTTCCGAATGAGATTGTTATTTCACGCGGGATTGACCTTCACGAATCCGAAATTGCTGACCTCGACGGAGACGGGGATTTGGATATCCTTGGCAAACCTTATAATGGTGGTGCCCCAGGGATTGACATCTGGTTGCAGAATGGTACTGGAAAGATCATATTTGTTAAGCAACAATAAAAATCAACATTATTTAAAATGAAACCCAGGTACTCAATTTTTACGATTCTAGGGATTACGTCGGTATTTACTTCCTGTGAGAATTCTCCTTCTTCCGGTGACCAAAGGCCCAACATTATCTACATAATGAGCGACGATCATGCTTTTCAGGCTATAAGCGCTTACGGCGGCCTTTTGAAGGATCTGGCACCCACACCAAATATCGACCGGATTGCAAGGGATGGAATCCGTTTTGACAGATGTCTAGTCACGAATTCAATTTCGGGTCCTTGCAGAGCTGTCATCCTAACAGGAAAATACAGCCATCTTAATGGTTTCATTAAAAACGAAGGACAAAAGCCATTTGACGGCTCACAGCAAACATTTCCCAAACTTCTGCAGGCAGCAGGTTACACAACAGGAATGATTGGGAAATGGCACCTTGGTTCAAACCCTACAGGTTTTGACCACTGGGATATCCTGCCCGGGCAGGGAAATTATTACAACCCTGATTTTATAGATAAGGAGGGAAAACACAGAGAAAATGGTTATGTAACAGAATTGATTACAGTGAAATCTATAGAATGGCTCAATGAGGTGAAAAAGTCGGGAAAACCATTCATGCTGATGATGCATCATAAAGCGCCTCACCGGGAATGGCAACCCGGACCGAATGAATTGTCTTTATATAAAAATGTAACATTTCCTGAACCCGCAACACTTTTCGATGATTATTCCAACAGGGGTACAGCTGAAAAATCACAGGACATGACCATCGCTAAAACAATGCGGCTCGAAGAGGATCTGAAATTATACAAAGACAAAACAAAGGTTAAGAAAGCTGGACTGGACCGTATGAATGAAGACCAGATGGCATCATGGAATGCAGTTTATGACCCGATCATCAGACAATTTTATGAATCGGGTTTCTCCGGTGATGATTTAGTTCGCTTTAAGTACCAGCGTTATATGCAGGATTACCTCGCCTGTATTGCCGCTGTTGATAAAAGTGTTGGTGAAGTGCTTGATTATCTGAAAGAGAACGGACTCGATAAAAACACTGTTATTATATATACTTCTGACCAGGGATTTTATCTTGGTGAACACGGATGGTTTGATAAGAGATGGATGTTTGAGCAGTCATATCGCACTCCTTTAATTATTGAATGGCCGGGAGTTATTAAACCAGGAAGTGTAAACAACGATATGGTATCAAACCTTGACCTTGCCGAGACATTTCTCGATATGGCAGGAGTTAAAATCCCGTCAGACATGCAGGGTAACAGCATGGTTCCGATACTAAAGGGTAAGACACCCTCCGACTGGAGGAAAGAGCATTATTATCATTATTATGAATATCCCGGTTCTCATATGGTAAAAAGACACTATGGGATAAGTACAGCACAATATAAACTTATTCATTACTACTATGATATAGATGAATGGGAATTATTTGATTTCAAAACTGATCCGCAGGAAATGCATAATGTATATAACGACCCCGGGTATGCTGCCATTAAAAAAGATCTGCACAGCCGTCTTGAAAAGATTATGGTAAAATATAAAGACAGTGAAGAGCTTGCAAAGACTTTTTTGCCGGTCATGATTACTGAGAAAAATTAAGACTTCAATTCACACAACACTGAAATGTGACCTCCCATGTAACCGGCAGGCAATCAAATGAAAGCTTGTTTTCTGAAACATCCGTTCCGGCAAATACATGTTCTCGCTTATAAGAATGATTTTCTTTTGAACAGAAGAGACAGCTGGTTGACTTGTCAAAGTGTCTTTTTCCTTCAATGACAGCATCCCGGGGTGACTTGAACACCCCAAGGAAAATTCTTTTTCCGTCATCCGGTAAAAACGGACAACCATCTTTATGTACCGTATGATACAAATTTGTTTGCGGTCTGATACTTATAAAATACTTTGCTGACATGACGTTGATAAAGATTATTTTTTTAAAATAAGTGTTTTTGCAATCTCCGGCCGGAACCCTAATAGTCAAATTTGATTGATCATAAATCAAGGTTTTATTGGTTTTCTTCTTAAATTGTTACCTGAAATTGAGGTTTTTTCCGTTATAACTGATATAATATTGCCTTTTGTCAAATATTTTGCACGGGAAATTAAAGTTTTTATTTTATTAAATATCATATATTCAATACTTTAATAAAATAATAAAGAAAATTTAAAAGAAAATATTGAATCTGGGGTAACAATCCATCTGGCATTGCAATAAAACATCAAAAATCAACTTAAAACCAGATAAAAATGAAAAAATCTAACGATTTATCAAATGCAAAAAGAAACCTTGATCAGTTAATTTCAATCTTATCAGAAAATGAAATACTATGCCTGCAAGCAATGAGTTGTGTACGGGGAGGGGATGGCAATGGAAGTGAACCAATAATTATCATTCCGCCTAAGAGACCGTAAACCGGTCTTTTATTCCATCGGGCTAAAGAGCACTCCTTTTTCCGGAGATGCTCTTTTTTTTATAAGCCTCTTTTTTCTTAATTTGGTAAAATTATTTCAAGCTTATTAGGTACCATAATAATTTGTCCGAATTGAGAAAGTTAATTTTAATAATTTTCATCGTATTTTTGCCCATACCTGATTCTTCTTTAAACGCTCAGGATGATGATTTTAATATCCTTGTTGAAAGATTTTTAAAACTCTACAATTCCGGAGATCTTGTAAGCGCTGAAAATTGCTTATTACTCATTTTGAATTCAAAAAATACTCTTTCTGAAGAAGACCTTATTGCTATTTACAATAATCTTGGAATTACATGTGCATTTAGTGGAAAATATGATGAAGCACTTGATTATTACAGCAGGGCAGAAAATCTGATAATAAATTATAATGAATTTGCTGATCAGCTTGCAAAAATTTACAATAATAAGGCAATAATTTATGGTTACCTGAGGTCATATTCATTAGCAATTGAATACCTTGAAAAAAGTATACGGATTTACTTAAATCAAAAAAGTAATGAAGAGGACCTGATGGCCAGTTTATCATCTGCTTATCTTAATATCGGAATAGCATATCTGGAATCCGGAGATTTCAAATCAGCATTGGACTATTTAAATAAAAGTTCTGAAATTAAATTAAAATTTAACCTGACAGGTTTATCACTTGTTAACCTGAATCTGGCTAAAACATATGTAAAGACTGGAAATCCGTTAAAAGCTGAAGATTTCTACCTGAAAAGTATTTCCCTCATTAAAAACAAATTTGGAGAAGACTACTACAGACTTGCTGAAGTATATTGTGATTATGGACTGTTTCTCAGATCAGTGGAAAAAAACGACGAGTCATTGGTATCGTTGACTAAAGCGTTATCAATCTTTCGGAAATACTATGGTGATAAACATACTTTAGTCTCTAAGTCATACAGACTTATTGGCGACCATTATAAAAATCTATCCGATTACAATTCTTCATTAGCTTACTATCAGAAAGCACTGATAGCTGTGGTGAACGATTTTAATGACACAAATATTTTCTCAAACCCCTCAATTAATTCTGCCCTTTTTGATATTCGACTTCTCGAAAATCTTAAAAGCAAGTCCCAGGCTCTCGAACTTCTTGCGTATCAGCAAAATGATCCTGAGATGAAACTCAAAACTTTGAATAATAGCTTTGAAACGATTGATCTGGCCCTTCAACTTATCGACAGGTTAAGAAATAATTATCCTTCCGAGGAAAGTCAGATTTATCTGGCTGAAAATGAGAAGGAGACTTATGTTTTCGCAACTCACCTTGCTTTTAGTTTATACTCTTTGTCTCATGATGAGTTTACGGGAGAAAAAATGTACGGGGTCGCTAAAAAGGCCAAAGCGGCTATTCTCCGTAATGATATCTCAGGTAACGAACTGCTCTGGTCCGCAAACATCCCTGATTCATTACGGACACAGCAAAATATTATTACGGGAAATATTGCAGCATATAATTACCTGATCTTATCAGAGATGCGCGAGGCAGATTCTGACAGTAACAAAATTGCTATGTTGAAGGATGCTCTTTTTGAAATGAACCGCAAAAGTGAAAAAATTACCAGCGATCTAAACAACGCGTTTCCTCAATATAGCGAACTTCTTCAGAAAACGGAACCCATTTCTTTGAACAGGATTCAGGAACAGTTGGCAAGTGATGAGTCAGTTATTGATTACCTGCTTTCTAATCAATATATTGATGGGAAGAGGAAACTCTATATCTTTATAATTACAAAAGATCGTCTTGAGTTCAAAGAGAAAAACCTGGATTCTCTTTTTATTAAAAATGCTCAAATTATTAGAAAAGGTGATAATCCTGATACAGAATCCCGTGACCATAAAAAAAACTTTAACATATATACCGGAGCGCTTTACTATATGTATGAAAACCTTATAAAACCAGTTGAAGAGTTTTTCTCGGGAAACAAACTTATTATCATCCCCGATGAAGAGATTTCATGGCTTCCTTTCGAAGCTTTTCTGAAAAGCAAACCTGGTTTATATCAGACAGATTATGAAGGACTTCCTTATCTTATTTATGATTACACATTTTCCTATGGGTACTCTTCATCCCTTATTTTCAGCAATGATTTAACATTGAATAAAGGAGGTGAAGTTTATTCCTTCTTACCTGAATATGGAGAAAACAGCTTTTCCGGGAAAGAGTTTGAGTCCTTAAGGGGAGCAGGGGAAGAGATTGAATCAATTTACAAATGGTTTGACGGAAAAAAATTCACTGGAAATCAGGCCACTGAAAAAAATTTCAGGGAAGCAATAAAAAACCCTGTAATATTTCACCTCGCAATGCACGCTTTGACCGATAGCACAAACTCAAGGTATTCCTTTTTTCAGTTTAGTGCCGGGACAGATCCCCTGGAAGACGGCAGACTCTACAATTATGAAATAAGCCTTAGCAGACTGAAATCTCCAATGGTTGTTTTGAGTGCATGCAATTCCGGTTCAGGAACTTTATATCAGGGAGAGGGTATGATGAGTCTGTCCCGGGGATTTATTCTGGCAGGTGCCTCATCTGTGATTAAAACAGCATGGGAGGTTAATGATGAGGTAAGTGCAGACATAATAACACGTTTCTATTACCATCTCTCGAAAGGAAAGCCTAAGGATGAGGCTATGCGTCTTGCAAAACTTGAATACCTGAAGGGATCTTCACCATCTCTGACAAACCCATATTTCTGGGCAGCTTACGAAATAATGGGTGATAATGCACCAGTTACAAAAAATAACCGGAATATTATTATGTTAATCTCTGGTATAATATTATTAGCCCTTACTGGTCTGTTAATATTCTATTTAAGACGACGAAGGATCTTCTCTGACCGTTTGCTGTAGTATCCAGGCGATTTGGCAAGAGGCCCGAAACAGGCGGAAGCTTTCTCTTTTTCACCTTTTTTCAGATATGCAAGTCCCAGATACCATCTTGCCTCTTTTCCATACTCAACTGAATTTGCGCTAACATCTGAAAGAAAATTTATGGCCTGGTCATAATTTCCCAGGGCTAACTGTGTAATACCCATAAAGAAACGGGGCGCAATAAGATTTGGGTAACTTAGTATTTCCGAAGAAAGGCCAGTAGCTGCTGCCTTGTAATAACCCAGTTTATAACTCTCAATAGCTGATGCGTAACTATTTGATTCACCGTTATTAACGCCACGAGTAACAGATGAAACAGTATTCAGTGGTGCATAAAATGAATTAAACAGCGTATCAGTATCAGAAGAGGGGATAAGGGTTTTTACAAGAATGAAAATGCCAAGTACCGCAGCAGCAGCAACCGATATATAGCGGACCATAAGAGACCGGGTCAATCCTTTTCTTCTTTCTTCGGTTTTGATTTTACCAACTTCCTTTATTTCAGTCTCCAGGGAACCGCTAATGAAGCTTTTTATCTCTGCTGCTTTCGGATCCGGAGCCAGATTTTTCTGTTTTCTTGAATGCCACTCCTTAACCCATTCTGCAGATATATCATTTACATTGGTCGTGTTTATCTCATACTTTATATTACCAATCTCATTCAATAATTTTTCATCTGAAATGTCTCCTGCAAAAATATCTCTGATGAAATTTTTATTATTTTTACTGTTTGCCCTGTTGATGTTGTAATCAGAGATCATCTCTTTTACCACACTTTCCATTCCGGGCAGGGCAGGATCATTTCTTACCTCTTCAAGATCGAGCCTTCCCATCATGTACTCATTTATCGAGCCAAGGAGCAATGAATCCTCACTTTTAATCTCCATGTCATCTTCAAAATTCCTCCTGGCAAGTTTCTCCTTTGCTTTTGAGGATTTGCCGTTGATGTTTCTGTATTGCCTGTTCATTTCTCTCTAATTTTATTACCAGCTCTTCAGAATTCCCCTGGATCTGACGGTTAGTATATTACACTTTTAGAAACACTTTCTGAATTCATTATCCGTTTATAACCAGGATGTTGCTTAACTTTCTCTGTAAGTTCACTTTGAGCCTCACATTTTTTCTTCCTTACATATCCATATGTAAAGCCCAGTTCTGTCGCGATCTCCTGTGGAGATATTTCCTGCCAGTATAGCTTCAGTATCTTCTTGCTGCTATCGTCGAGAGTCTCAAAAACTTCCCAGAATATAGACTCGTACAATCGTTTATCTATACCTTCGGTAAAATCTATTTCGTGGTCGGTATCTCCTCTGCGCGACAGATAATTAGTTGCTGCCTGCCTCTTTAAAAGAACCATTTTCCAGAGGTTCTCACATACACAGTAAAGAAAAGTCTTGAATTTGCAGGTAAGAGCAAAATCCTTATTATCTATCTTCTCAAGCATTATCATAAGACCATCCTGAAAGATATCTTTGGAGTCTTCCACGGAACCTCCCTTCTGTGAAACCATAAGACGTATCATTGGCATATATCTGTCAGATAAATAGCGGACCACATAGCTCTGACGATTCCTGAGACAATCGATTATTTCCTTATCGGAGTACTCTTTCACGTGATTAAAAATTATTTGCAGACACTTTTATTGCAACTCAAATATAAAACATTTTTATTAATATCCTACTTTTTTAAAAAAAATTAAAAAATAAGGTAACAATTTTATACCTATTTATATTAAACTGCAAATAGAATTGAAAAACAGGAATGATATTTATCATAATGTGTTTATTTTATGGCCTTTGCTAATTTTAAATGTAAAGAATTGGCAGAGCCATGGTCTATTTTGGAGAACCAGGATAAGAGTGTTTAATCTAAAGTGAATTAAACGATTGATATGAGAGTTGTGAAATCTCCTGCTAATTTGGGATATCGCTTCGGAAAAGAAGATGATGAACACTTTATTAATTGGGAGAAGCTTTATTGTCAGGCGATTGAGAATGTCGATGGTGTTCCTTTTCAACTGATTTTTGGCCCCGGGCCGGGTGAAGGATATTATTTAAATGTAGGAACAGGAATAAAACAGCTTCTTGGAATATTGCCTGAAGAATTTACAGAAAGGCGCTATAACGAACTTGTTGAAAAAGTGATTCCTCTTTCTGATGATATTTCATCTGATCTTCTGATAGCCCGGGAAAAATTTATAAACGGTGACCTTAAAAATTTTAAAGCAGAAATCCTGGTCAGGATACCCGGAGGTGAGAAAAAATGGATTCTCGACTCCTCACTTCCATTGGTTGACGAAGAATCCGGCAAAGTAATAGGTGCTTTTGGGATACTCTTAGATATCAATGAAGGTAAAAGGACCCTAAGGCATCTTGAGAAAGCTATGGAAAAAGCAGAAGAGAGCGACCGTTTAAAATCAGCATTTCTTCATAATATATCACATGAGATAAGGACTCCACTTAATGCCATTGTAGGATTTTCCGCACTTCTGAATGAATGTGAAAGCGATCCTGAAAGCAGGAAGGATTTTATCGATATCATAACCCGCAGCACTGATCATCTCCTGGAGATAATAAATAATATAGTTGAGATATCCGATATTGAATCAGCTTCAATTAAGGTTAATAAAACAGAGATAAACCTCAATTCAACCATCAGGTGTGTATATGACAGATTCAGGGTTAAAGCATCGGAGCAGAATATATCATTATGCTTCAAAACCCCACTGGATGATTGCGAGGCAAATATTGTAACTGATTGTTTCAAGTTGGTAAAGGTGCTTACTAATTTGGTAAGCAATGCCATAAAGTTCACAAAAGAAGGAAATGTTGAAATTGGATATACCATAAAAGATCAATCTATTGAATTTTATGTCTCTGACACGGGGATAGGTATTTCTGCTGAGCATCACCATATGATATTCAGCAGGTTTTACCAGACCGATAGCAGCTATACCCGCCCATATGAAGGTACCGGTCTTGGATTATCAATTTCAAAGGCTTATGTAGAACTTTTAGGTGGTAATATCTGGTTTACATCAGAACCAGATGAGGGGTCAATATTCTTTTTTAAGTTACCGTATGAGAGGGTTAACGGTTAGCAACGCTTTAAAATTTGAACCTACAAAGATCCGTATATGACATATATCTCAATAATATCTTCGAGTGTACGCTCGGGCAGGAACAGCCACCGTATAGCTTTGTACTTCAGAAATTTTTTATCTGACAATAAACTGGCTACTGTGGAAATGCTTGATTTGAATATTTATACTTTCCCGTTATTTAATGAAAGATTAAGGTTTCAAAAATCACCATCAGCAGGCATGCTGGACTTTGCAGAAAAAATAAAAGCTTCTGACGGCGTCATAATTGTCACACCTGAATATAATGGCGGGTATCCGGCAAGTTTAAAAAATATAATAGACTTGCTTTATGATGAATGGTATCGCAAACCAGTTGCAATTTCAACTGTTTCAAATGGGAATTTTGGTGGTACACAGGTGATTATGTCTTTACAGTTTACATTATGGAAAATCAGGGCATGGACTGTCCCGGCTATGTTTCCAGTTCCGAAAGTCACTGATGCATTTGATGAGGATGGAAATCCAAAAGACAAACTGACGACCGATAAAAGAGCCGCAGGTTTTATTAAAGAATTAATGTGGTGTATTGAAGCAAAAAACAGGATGACCGGTTTAAATCCTGCCAACTTACCGTGAATCGGAGGATTCATTTGAGAATACAACAATCAGGTATCGCCGACCAACAATATGATCACAATGTGTGAATGATGTAACTTTTTTCCAGAGTTTTACAATAATTATTTCTGTAAACATTACAAACTTTGTGAATATATTTATTGATAACTGTTAATACTCATAGATATGCCAACACAAATTGTAAGAACAAAAGTAACAATCAGCTGGAATGATAAGGCAAGGAAGCTAAAAGAGAAATTCTCAATACTCACAGATCAGGATCTCTATTTTGAGCAGGGTAAAATGGAAGAGATGTTATCAAGGCTCCAGAACAAAGTTGGTAAAACCAAACATGAACTTTACCAGCTAATTACAAAGCTTTGATCTGAATAAAAATGATTACCCCCAGGCATGAATTAAATTTGATATTTAAACCTGTTGCAGATTGGATTTATCACCGTCTCGTTTCCCGTCCCGATCGGGGGGGTATGTCATACGGGTAATTCTTTGTAATGATATTCTTAGTTATAAGCTTTTAGTTTTTAGGTAAATATAAATGTGTGAATTGTATAAATTATAAAAGTAATTGTGTAATAAGTTAAAATGTCTTACCAGCTACCTTTGTTATATTATTAAAATTAAATAAGAATTAAAAAATCAGACAATGAAAAAGACAATTTTTTTTGTGCTCTTAATAATCTTCTCTTTAAGTGCATCGACAGTATGGGCAGCCAGGGCCGATCATAAATCTTCCTCCGATAGTCCTGCTGTTCCTGTGAAGACTGAAAACAAATTATCAGAAGAAGAAATGAGTCATCTGACAAAACGCGTTGAAGAAATCCGCGATATGGACAAAACAAACATGACTGTAAAAGAAAAACGTGAACTGAAAAAAGAACTGAAAGGGATTAAGGAGAATGTTCGCCGGAGTGGCGGAACTATTTATATCGGCGGGGGCACTCTTTTACTCATTATTATACTTGTAATCCTTTTGGCCTGATCAGTGATAAGTCTTAGATTAATAACCTGAGGTATTTATAATTATTGCCCGGTAAATGTTAAAAATGCAGGTACACCGGCAGATGAAGTTGTCGGTGACCTTCATAAAAAAATACGAATATGTATATAAAAAAGCAGACAAATAATTCAATATCTTCCTCCTATGAGTCTGTTTTATCAGGTAAGTCATCTTTTAATCCATTCGATTTCCCGGAATTGATATATAATTTAAAAGAGGATCAGTCCTGGCAGAGAGGAGAGATTAATTCGTTGATAATGCTCGAAAGTCCGGTAAAGAGAATTGTGCTCATAATGCTGCATGAAGGAACAGAAATATCTTCTTTTCAGTTAAATGATTCAATCACTTTCCAGATACTGGAAGGGAAATTAGTGTTACATCTCGGGAAAAAGACGCTCAATCTCAAAGAGGGTGAAGAATATACACTTCGTGAAAAAATTAATTACGTTATTGATTCGGCTAAAGAAACTGCTCTGCTTTTAACTATCCATTCTGAAAAGTAAGAAGATTTATCCACTTACACAATTTCCGGGTACAACCCGGTACAATTTCCTGAATTGCTTAAGAAAAGTAAATATAAACTTTATCCGATGAAGATAATATGTAAATTAATATTGGTAATATTTGTTACCATGACTTTCTCCTGTTCAGTAAGGAGGCCGATATCCCGGCAACAGGGTTATGGAACCAAGCAACAGGGATATGGAAATAATCAACAGGGATATGGAAATAATCAGCAGGGGTATGGAAATAATCAGCAGGGGTATGGAAATAATCAGCAGGGATATGGAAATAATCAGCAGGGATATGGAAATAATCAGCAGGGATATGTTAGCTATCAGGTTTTTTATGATCAGTTAAGTCCCTATGGGCAATGGTCTGATTACCATGATTATGGTTATGTATGGATTCCTAATGCCAGCCGGAATTTTTTCCCGTATTCTACAGACGGACATTGGATAATGACTGAATATGGATGGACATGGCTATCAGATTACCCCTGGGGTTGGGCGCCGTTTCATTATGGCAGGTGGGATTTTGATAATTACTATGGCTGGTTCTGGATACCAGGCAATGAATGGGGACCTGCCTGGGTAACATGGAGGAGAGCAAACGGTTTTTACGGCTGGGCTCCAATGAGTCCTGGGGTAAATTTGAACCTGGCCAGGTCGGGAGGATACAGGGATATTAACCGATGGAGTTTTGTCAGGGAAAAGGATTTAGCCAGATCCGATATACAGCGCCGTTATATAAACAGGAGAGATAATGAAATGATTTTCAATAACTCAACTGTAATAAATAATACATATATTGATAATAGCCGTAACGCAACTTATATTTCGGGGCCCCGCGCCGATGATGTACAACGGGCTACCGGAAGAAGAATCAATAGTGTGCCTGTACGTGACTATGACCGGCCCGGGGTGATAATGAATAAATCTCAGTTGCAGATCTACAGACCCCGGGTAGAAGGGATTGATAATGAACATCAGAGACCGGTTCCTCGAAGAATTACAAGACCTGAGAATGTCAAACCTGCCGGAGAAAGGAATTACCCTGACCAGAGAAAAAGTACAACTCCCCTTCAAAATAACAGGAGAACAGAGCAAAAGTCTAAAACCCGCCAGGAAACAGAATATAAGAGACAGGATCAACAAGTGCAACAGAGACGACAAATAGACAGGAGGTAATATTGAGGCAACATGTTAAGCAAAATGGAAAAAAGGTTTCTTAGGCAAAAAAAACACCGGTTATCCGCCGGTTATCATAAGTTATAGAACCCTATTTACCTTCCCGGAACAGATTTTATTCAACGGTTTTTACCTTCAATCCGGATGCAATCTAAATTTATTTTTTTGATAATATGTGAATTATATAACTAATAATAAGAATTATATAACGTTAGATTTAGTCAATAATTTATATTTACACTATCTGGTTCCCCTTTGTCAGGGAATCTTACTCAACAGATTTAATAATGAATGTATATTGGAAAAATAAGAAAGAGAAACTACGGTATAAATTTGCAGCCATTTCAGAAAAAGACCTGGATTGTAAACTAGGTAAGGAATTTGAAATGATAGATAAACTGGGAAGTAAACTGGGGAAAACTGCAAAAGAAATGCTGAGCCTGATAATTGAGTTTTAGTTAAGATTTGTAAATAATGTTAATAATTTTAATTAAATAAATTGAGTTTTGCCCATGATGCTTCGTATAAGAAATATGGAAAGTGACCGTTGCAAAACAATTGTTAAGGAAGAACTCCATAAACTCGGACTTAATTATAAATCTGTTGAACTGGGCGAAGTAGAATTAAAAGATAATATTTCGATTCTGACAATGCAATTAATTGACTCTGCACTTAAAAAATCCGGTCTGGAGCTGATGGTAAACAATAAAAAAATTCTGATTGAAAAAATTAAGGATGCAATTAAACAACTGGTATACTTTCCGGAAGATCTGTCCCGGCCCAACTTTTCTGATTACATAAGTAAAAAGGTAAACTATGATTATAATTACGTCAGCAAAATATTTTCAGAATCTGAAGAGTTAACCATTGAAAAATACATTATCAAACAAAGAATCGAGAGGGTTAAAGAAATGCTTGTCTACGATGGATTAAGCATGAATGAGATTGCATATAAAATGTTGTACAGCAGTGTGGCCCACCTTTCAAATCAGTTTAAAAAAGTCACAGGATTAAGCCCGGCTCAGTTCAGGCTGATCAGAGGTAATAGAAGTCAGAAATCCGTTAGTATGTGAAAAATCAGAATCTCTGCAACCTAATCAAATTCAAAAATTCCTTCGACGTCATCAACTCCTTCAGCTCCTTCAGAACCTATTTACTACGTCTATTTCCTCTATTTCTTAATATAATCTGGTCTGTTAGTCCCGCTTCGTCACAGGAATATTTTCAGCAGGAGGTAAATTACAAAATTCATGTTACTCTTAATGATAAAATTCATGAATTAAGTGGTCACGAAACAGTTGAATATATCAACAACTCTCCTGACACTCTCCGGTTTTTATTTTTCCATCTGTGGCCGAATGCCTATTCAGATAATAAAACGGGGTTGGCCAGGCAATTAATCAATATCAGGGGAAAGGAAAAGCTTTTCAATGATCCGGAACTGAGGGGATATATTGATTCATTGGATTTTAAAGTTGAGGGCCGTTTTGTCCGGTGGAATTTAATTCCCGACACCCCTGACATATGCAGGATTTTGCTCAATATTCCGGCATACCCGGGTGATACCTTAATAATAACCACACCTTTTCATGTAAAAATCCCTAAAGGGGTAACTTCCCGGTTAGGTCATATAGGGGAATCATACCAGATAACTCAGTGGTACCCCAAGCCGGCAGTTTACGACAGGTCGGGTTGGCACCCGATGGAATATCTGGACCAGGGTGAGTTCTATTCCGAATTTGGAAAATATGATGTAAGTATAAGGTTGCCTGCTAATTATATTGTTGGGGCATCGGGAAACCTTGAAAACATACAGGAAGCGGAATGGTTAGACAAACTGGCTGCCGATACAGCATGGAAAAGAACAAACAGCGCTACGGATACTGGATTTCCTGTATCATATAATAAACAGAAGACACTGGAGTATACAGGAGTTAAAATTCACGATTTTGCCTGGTTTGCAGACAAACGGTTCCATGTCCTGAAGGGGAAAGTAAAGCTTCCTGTATCGGGAAAGGAGGTAACCACCTTTGCGATGTTTACTGACGTACAGGCTGACTTATGGAAAAATGCTTTGCAATATGTGAATAATTCGATACTATATTTTTCAAATCTGATTGGCGATTACCCATACAACACATTCACAGCCGTGCAAAGCGCCCTTAATGCAGGCGCAGGAATGGAATACCCTGGTATTACAGTGATTGGCATTGCAGATGATGCATATTCACTCGACGAAGTAATTGCTCATGAAGTATGTCATAACTGGTTTTACGCTGCGCTTGGATCTGATGAGAGGAGGTATCCATTTATGGATGAAGGTATTACCAGTGCATATGAAGAGCGCTATATGTACATCAGATATCCTGAAAAAAAGTTATGGGAAGTTTATTTTAAAAGCGAAAAACTTGCAAAGTTCTTCCATATTTATGACATGCCGGTACAGCGGATAGATGAACTCGAATGGCTGGTGCAAGCCCGCAGAAACCTGAATCAACCTGTTAATCTTCCGGCAACTGATTATAGCGAATCGAATTATGGCGTTATGATCTATTACAAAACAGGAATGGGATTCAATTATCTTAGAGCCTTCCTGGGAGATTCTGTTTTTGATTCGGCAATGCATCAGTATTATCTGAAATGGAAGTTCAGGCATCCTCAGCCAAATGATATCCGCAGTACATTTGAATCATATTCAGGTAAGGATTTAACCTGGTTTTTCAGTGACTTTTTAGGCACGACAAAAGGTGTTGATTATAAAATAGCTCATTTACGAAACCAGCAACTGCTTATAAAAAATAATGGGGAATTGGCATCACCTTTGTTAATTTGCGGGATGACCGGAGATTCAATATATTTTAAGAAATGGATAGAGGGGTTTGAAGGACATAAATGGATAAAGATTCCCGGCGGCAATTATTCCGGGATCAGGATAGATCCTATGCACGATATGCCTGAATTATACAGGTTAAATAATAACATCCGGAAGTCAGGCATCTTCCCTAAATCTGATCCCATCCGGTTCCAGTTCTACTTCACCATTGAAGATCCGGACAAACGTTCCATAATGTTCATTCCTCTTATTAACTGGAACAGAGAGGACGGATTTATGGTTGGTATGACTCTGCATAACGGATTTCTTCTACCCAAGCACGTGGAATATTTTGCAATGCCTTTCTATTCTTTAAAGAATCCTGCCCTTGTTGGATATGCAAGGATTTCATTTACCATAGCCCCCTGGGATAATTTCATCAGACTGGCCAAAATAAATGTTGAAGGATCCCGGTTTGGGGCACCAGGCTCCCGGAATTATCTCATGGCTAAAATCGGATCTGACCTGTATTTCAAAAACTCAAATTATAATAATCCGATAAATCAGATGGTATTTGGTTATTATAATGCGGCGTCAGATCTTCTGCAGATTGAACTTCCAGAGAAAGCTGTCATGAGATCTTATCTGCAGTTTGGATACAAACTGGAAAAGACAAGTTTAATTAATCCATTTACTCTTCTGGCATCATCTGAATCCGAAAAATCATTCCAAAAGGTTTCAATGGAGTTTAAGTATAAATATAACTATTACGGAATGAAAAATGGTTTGGAAATAAGATTGTTTACAGGTATGATGCTGAAAAGTAATTCAGGTACTCCTTTTTATTCTCTTTCTCCTTCAGGAAGGAGTGGCCGGGAGCAATATCTTTACCAAGGCACATATCCTGATCGTTTTAGCGTTAATCATAAAACGTTCTGGTCCAGGCAGATGACATTATCAGAAGGTGGCCTGGTCTCACCTGTTAACGATAGTCTGGGATTCAGCCGGTGGCTTATTTCTCTTACTCTGACATCAACCCTTCCGGGACCTCTTGCACGGTTACCGGTCAAACCCTTTGCCAGCGTTTTGCTAAATGATCATGGCTCAGGGAGAGGTCATAATTCTCCATTTTTTTGTGAAGCAGGTTTAAAGACGGGCATATGGGGGATCTTCGAGATATATGTTCCATTGCTTGTCTCCGCGAACATCGGATCAATTACCGGATCATTCAAAGACAGAATACGGATTGTTTTAAGACTGGATTCATTCAGCCTTGTCAAACTTACTAAAGCTCCGTCAGACTGAATTATTATAAGTAGTTATTTCCACTGCTATTCTGCGGTTATTTTAAAATCAGAATGTGGGAATATTATAAATAAGTTAAATTATTATGTAAATATTTAAAAATTCAATGTCAATATCTTTACATCAAAAATCAAGTTCTCAGGTTAATATTTATTTCTACTAAATTAGTAATGAAAAAAAAACTTAAAATTCTCTTTGTCGAAGATAATCCCTTTGATGCGGAAATTATTTTTAATCAGATCAAAAGGGATAAAATTCTGTTCACCTGGAAACTGGTAGATACAAAAGAAGGTTATTTGAAAGAACTCAGTTCATTCAGACCGGATCTTATTATTTCCGATTATTCACTTCAGCAGTTTAACGGTATGATGGCTTTGACAATAAGGAACGAGATTGCTCCTGAAGCATCTTTTATTCTGATTACAGGTTCCGTAAGTGAAGAGTCAGCCGTTTTTTGCATGAAATCAGGAGCTGACGATTATCTTATGAAAAGAAATCTTTCAAGGCTGGGTGCTGCAATTATATCAACCATTCAGAAGAAAGAACTGATAAGACAAAAAGAAGCTGCTGAAAAACTGGTTGAAGAAAATGAAAAGAAGTACAGGCTGATGATCGATCTTTCACCTGATGCTATATTTGTTCACTCCCCTGATGGGATCCTTTTTGCAAACTCCTCTGCCTTAAGGCTACTCGGTACTGATTCGTTAGATAATATTAAAGATATTTCAGCGATCTCATTCGTGCATCCTGAATACAGAGATAATGCCGCTAAGAGAATAAAGAGAATTTATAGAACCGCTGAACCCACAGATTATCTGGAAGAGAAGTTCATAAATCTGAAAAACGAAGTTTTAGATGTTGAGGTTATTGGAATTCCGATAAAATATATGGGAAAGCCTGCAATCCAGACAATAGTCAGAGACATCTCCTGTCGTAAGAGGGCAGAAGAAGAATTGAGAATAAGTAAAAGAGAATTTCAGAACTATTTTGAATCAGGCTCAATAGGAATGGGAGTTTCTGCTCCTGACAAAACCTGGATTGAGGTCAATCAGAGGCTTTGCCGGATGTTTGGTTATACCAGGGAAGAGTTGATCGGACGTACCTGGACCGAACTGTCCCATCCTGATGATCTACCCTCCAATCTTGAGTTATTTCAACTGACTCTGGAAGGCAAACTTAACAATTATGAAATTGACAAACGATTTATCCGCAAGGACGGACAGATTGTCTATGTAACCCTGTCAGTTGTGTGCCAGAGAAACGAAGATGGTTCCATACATCATTTCTCTTCATCATATATTGATATCACCCAACGCAAAAAAAATGAAGATGCTTTGAAAGAAAGCTATGAATTCAACAAATTCATTTTACGTACAATACCTTTCGGGATGGATATTGTTGATGAAGAAGGTATTATACTATTCCAGAGCAACAACTTCCGGAAAACATTCGGACAGGGCGGACTTGGGAAAAAATGCTGGGAGCTCTACAGGGATGATAAAAAGCAATGTCATGACTGCCCCTTATTTAAAGGTATTAAAATCGGGGAAACAGAAACTTGTGAAGCACACGGAATACTGGGAGGCCGTATCTTTGATATCAGTCATACAGGTATGATGTTTCAGGGAAGAAAGGCAATGCTGGAGATCTTTCAGGACATCACCGAACGTAAACAGGTAGAAATTGAACTTCTTCATGCAAAACAAAAGGCAGAAGAGAGTGACAGGCTAAAAACTGCATTCCTTCATAATATTTCCCATGAAATTAGAACTCCGCTGAACGCTATTGTCGGATTTTCTACACTTCTGCGCGAACCAGAACAGCCTTTTGAAGTTATTGATTCATATTTTGATATTATAATACAAAGCAGTGACCTTCTGCTGGCAATTGTCAGCGATATTATTGAAATTTCAAATATTGATGCGGGGATTACCAAAATAACGAAAACCGAAACGGATCTCAATTCTGTAATGAAAGACATGTACGGGAAGTTCAGGCAAAAAACTGAGGAAAAAGGAATAGGATTAAAGTTTGAAACCTCATTATCTGAAAGTAATGCAGTTGTACAGACTGATAGCATCAAACTGGTTAAGGTTCTTACAAACCTTTTAAGTAATGCAATAAAATTCACGTCTCAAGGGCAGGTAGAATTTGGTTATGTCCTGAAAAAAAATTGGGTAAGATTCTATGTATCAGATACAGGAATAGGAATACCGGGAGAACATCATGCAAGAGTTTTTGAGCGTTTTTACCAGGTTGAACATTCGATCAAAACCCTTTGATAAACGGCACTTGTTAAATGTGGTTAAAAACAATATGTAGAACAGAGGATCAGGAGTTCTGATAGTGACTCATAGTTTAACTTTTCCGCAACGTTGAATGCAATTAATTGAATGAAGGAATATCTTAACAATAAGGAGGAAATAATTGTAAAAAATATTTTGTAACTTGTGGTTAGATAGATCAGGTTCAAATGAAGTTAAAATGGAAATAAAAAGAGAGAAAAAAATTAATACTCCGGCAAAAAAGGATGCTTTGACCGGTGGAAATGTTAATCCTAATGATAAAAATTTTGCTATAGTAGGTATTGGAGCATCTGCCGGCGGGCTGGAAGCACTGGAACAATTTTTTTCCAATATGGTCCCCAACAGCGGATTGTCTTTTATTGTAATCCAGCATCTGGATCCAACCCACAAGGGTTTATTGGGAGAGCTCATTCAGCGGATTACGGAAATGAAGGTAATAACTGTTACCGACAGATTAATAATACGCCAAAACTGTGTGTATGTGATCCCTCCAAACAAGAGTATGTCAATACTCCATGGCACACTTTATCTTTTTGATCCTTTCGAACAAAGGGGACTTCGCCTGCCTATTGATTTTTTCTTTAGAGCCCTTGCCGAAGATTGTGGTGAACTCAGTGTGGGAATTGTCCTTTCAGGAATGGGTTCCGATGGTAGCGCTGGACTAAGGGCAATAAAAGAGAAAGGAGGTTTGGCACTGGTTCAGGATCCTCTTTCAGCTAAGTTCGACAGTATGCCTAATTCAGCCATTGATGCGGTCCAGCCTGATATTGTTGCATCTGCAACTGAACTTCCTAAAAAACTGTTAATGATTGCAAAGCATCCAAGGTTTTTAGAACCCGCTATTACGGCAGTCAAAGACACCAGCGCTCTTGAAAAAATTATCCTTATACTGCGTTCTCAAACCGGACATGACTTTTCTCTCTATAAAAAAAATACGATGTACCGGCGTATCGAACGGCGCATTAATATACACCATATTGATAAGATAGGTACATATGTCCGCTTCTTGCAGGAAAATTCGGCAGAGGTTAATATTCTTTTCAATGAGTTATTGATTGGAGTCACCAGTTTTTTCAGAGATCCGGATGTATGGCAGAAGTTGAGTGAAAATGCATTTCCGAAACTCAGTGAGAATTTGCCATACGGCCATACACTGCGTGCTTGGATTCCCGGTTGCTCTACAGGAGAAGAAGCCTATTCATTTGCAATTATATTTAAGGAGTTTATTGAAAGAACAAAATCAAATATGAACCTGACCCTTCAGATATTTGCTACTGATATTGATATCAGCGCTATTGAAAAAGCCAGGAAAGGAATCTACCCGTTAAATATTAGTTCTGATGTTTCTCCGACCCGTCTTAAAAAGTTTTTTATCAGATCAGATGATAAGTTCCGGATTAATCCATCGATAAGGGAAATGATTGTGTTTGCGCCTCACAACGTAATCAGGGATCCCCCTTTTACAAAACTAGATTTACTTTCGTGCCGTAATGTGCTGATATACATGGAATCTGAATTACAGAAGAAGCTACTGTCTCTGTTCCAAAAATGCCTTAATATAAACGGATTATTGCTGTTGGGTAATTCCGAAAATATTAGTGCAAATAACGAATTATTTATAAACTTCGATTCAAAACAGAGAATTTACCGGCGTTCCGAATCGACCGGCAAAGGGGGCGAGATTGATTTTCCAAGCTCCTTTTCTGTAAACAGACAGAAAATAATTGATAGTCCTGCAAGTGTAAGTCTATCTGATAATTTACAAGTACTTGTCGAGGAGTTACTTTTGCAGCAATTTTCACCTGCCAGTGTATTGGTAACAACTGATGGCGACATACTATATATAACCGGCAATGTCGGAAAATATCTCTCACCGGTGGCAGGGAAGGCTAATATGAACCTGTTTGCCATGGCGTGTGAAGGGTTGCGCAATGAATTACCAATCGCTATCCGGAAGGCAACACGGGGTTACGAAAGGATAATCCTCAGAAACATTAAAGTGGGTACAGGTGAAGGACCTCTTCAACATGCGGATATTACTATTCAACAGATAGAAAAGCCGGCAGCCTTAAAAGGCAGGATTATACTTCTGTTTAAAGATGTGCCCGAATTGGAAGTAAAATCCTCAAAGTCAGGAAAGAGAATAGCAGGGAAAACTCAGGACTTGTCTATTTTAGAGAGTGAATTGCAGCGCATAAAAGAGGAACTTCAGAATACGCGGGAAGAGATGCAGACCACGCAGGAGGAGCAGAAATCGACCAATGAAGAACTACAAAGCACAAATGAAGAACTACAATCTTCCAATGAAGAACTTACAAGTTCAAAAGAGGAGATGCAGAGCATGAACGAAGAACTTCATTCTTTAAACATTGAACTTCAGAGTAAAATAGATTACTCCTTAAGGTTAAACAATGATATGAATAACCTGCTCAACAGTATCGAAATAGCCATATTGTTTCTCGACAGGGAGTTAAATATCCGCCAGTATTCTAATCAGGCCACAAAAATATTTAAGCTGAAAAACACCGATCTTGGAAGACTTTTTACCGATCAGGTTTCAATCCTCAAATATTCAGATCTGTATGATGATGCCATTTCGGTATTACAGACCCTTGTTATTATCGAGAAAGAAATTGCTACAAGCGACAAGCGCTGGTTTAAAACGCGCATTATGCCTTACCGTACCTCTGAAGATAAAATAGATGGCCTGGTGATAACATTTATTGATATTACCAAAAAAAAATACCTGGAGATTAGCCTGAAGCGGTCACAGATAACGCTGCGTTCGTTAATTATGGAAGTGCCGGGAATTATAATCGGTTTGTCGCCGGATGGAGAGATCCTTGAGTTTAACCGGGAAGCTGAGAAACTTTTTGAACGTAAACAAGATGATGTTGTTGGTAAAAACTATTTTGACCTTTTTGTACCGGAATCATCACGGAAAAAGATAAATGCTGATATTAAAAAGTTGCAGAACGGAAGTTTGCCTAATAAATATGTAGACACGGTGAAGGCGGGAAACGGGAACAAAGTTTTAATAGAATGGTCAGCTCATACCCTCTTTGATGATGATGGAAATAATTTGGGAGCCATTACCATAGGAGTAAACAAAACAAAGGCATGATTAAAGAGAAGAATAGTATGGATGAAACCATATCGCTTAGGCATCAAGCTGAAGAACGATTAATAAAAAAGCGTTCGGAAAAGGTAGCCTCGCTTAATGAGGCCGATGCACTGAAACTTATACACGAGCTGGAAGTGCACCAGATAGAACTGGAAATGCAGAACGAGCAACTTCGGGCAGCCGAATTGAAGGCAAGCGAAGTTTCTGAAAAGCTTGTTGCACTTTACGATTTTGCACCAACAGGTTACTTTACTCTCGATCGGGACTCCATGATTAAAAGCCTGAACCTGAGTGGCGCAAGGATGCTTGGTAATGAGCGGTCTGGTTTTCTTAACAAAAATTTCAGAAGATTTATAACTCCGGAGACGCTGGAAGTATTTAATGACTTTCTTATGAAAGTGTTTGAAACATATACCAAACAGACCTGCGAAGTGAGGGTGATAACAAAAGCTGATATTTCCAGATTTATTCTTATAGAAGGGATTGTTTCAAAAGAGGAGCAGGAATGTTTTTTGACTGCAATTGATATTACGGAACGTGAGATTGCAGAAGAAAAGCTTAGAAATTCTGAAATGCGTTACCGCGGGCTTTTTGAATATGCCAAGGAAGGAATCCTGATCCTTGATGCCCGAAAGGGACAAATTATTGATGTAAACCCGTTCCTGATTAAGCTTTTAGGATATTCTTATGAAGAATTTCTGGGAAAGGAACTTTGGGAGATAGGGTTTTTTAAGGATATTAAGGATTCTAAAAACGCGCTAATCGAGTTGCAGATCACCGGTTATTTACGCTATGATGATTTACCTTTGAAATCCAAAAGCGGAAAGTTGATAAATGTTGAAGTTGTCTGCAATGTTTATATGGTTGATCATGCAAGAGTTATACAATGCAATATCCGCGATATACAAGAGCGTAAGCTGACAGAAGCTATTTTGAAAGAAAATGAGATTCATCTTCGCAAACTCATTGCCACCAAGGATAAGTTTTTCTCGATCATAGCCCACGACCTGAAAAGCCCATTCAACAGTATAATTGGGTTCAGCAACCTCCTGGCAGAACAGGTTCGCAAAAAAGATTTCAAAGAGGTGGAGGAATATGCAGAGATCATCCAGAATTCCTCATGGCGGGCAATGGATCTTTTGACAAATCTGTTGGAATGGTCACGCTCTCAAACCGGCAGGATAGAGTTTAATCCGAAGAATATCTACCTGGATGAACTTATTAATGAAGTTACAGAGCTGTTAGATGACTCCGCAAAGCAAAAATCTATTACCATTTTGAGTGAAGTACCCGAACATTTACCTTTTGTCGCCGATAAGGCAATGATCAGCACCGTATTGAGAAATCTGATCACAAATGCTGTAAAATTCACAAATCCGGGCGGCAGTATTATTATTTCAGCCATCCCGGATGATAAGGAGTTAATGGTATCAGTATCCGATAACGGAATCGGTATTAAAAAGGACGCCATTTCAAAGTTATTTCGTATTGAGGAAAGCATTTCAACCTCTGATACTGAAGGGAAGCAGGGAACCGGACTGGGATTATTAATCTGTTATGACTTTATCAGTAAACATGGTGGAAAAATTTGGGCAGAGAGCATTTCAGGGACAGGAACCAAGTTTATCTTCACTTTGCCATTGCTGACTGACAGCCAAGGCTAAATAGTTTTAAGAAAGCTGTGGGCTGTGAGTGTGTTTTCCCATTAATATATTCATTCCTGCTCTCTTTTAATCAAATTCAGGGCACAAAAACACACTTCCGGAACAAATGAACAAAGAGTTGTTTGTATTCAGGACTCAGAATACCTTTTTGAGAACTTTTTAAGCTTTCCTGACGCCAAACCGTTCAAGATAGCGCTTTTTAGCTTCCTCCGGATCGGCTCCGAGAGCAATATATATTTTTGTCCTGTGATCAATTAAAACTTCCTGCAATTTCGCCAGGTCCGGCGATTTGAAAATATTTGACTTCTTCTCGTACATATTTTTATTCTTTCAATTAATGTAAATTATCCTAATCAGAAATTTTGTTCATTTCTTTACTGAAATGTAACAATTCAATAATCTTTACAATATAACAAAAAATATCGGCAAATGTTTTAAAAGTATGCTTATAATCATAATAACGGTGTTTTATTACAAAGATTGTAAGGATTGTCCGGGAAGTTTTGAATAATGGAGCCGGGAGCGATTGCCTGGTTTATTTTTTTGACAACAGAGCTGCCTGGGTTATCCAATCATCACGATCGATACGTCCAGGGGCGATGTTTAAAATCTCAGTGATAGTTTCCACATCCTGAGGTGTAAGCTTACTGAGCTGTTCAAAAGTATAAATATCAAGCATATTGAGTCTTTCTTCTATCCATAAGCCAATACCTTTAATAAGTGTCAGATTATTTGCCTGATGTTTGTGGGCAATTCCAAGCCTGTCGAAATAGATACTCTCCTTTTTTTCCCTGATGCGCTTTAGAAGGTCAGCCTTTTTTCCTTCTATTTCCACAAGTTCCTTTGCCTGGAGGATCCATTCATCCCTTTCAATTCTTCCCGGAAAGTATTCAATTGCTTCGGTAACTTCCTCTATATCCTCATCGGTAAAATTGCTTATCTGCCGGTATGTAAAAATGTCAAGTGCATTGAGCTTCTCGCTGATCCAGCCGCCAATACCATTTATAACGGTTAAGTCATCTTCCTCTTCTTTTTTGGCTGTGCCTATCCTTGTGTAATGAATTTTATCCTTCCTTGCATGTATTGCTTTAAGAAGCGCTTCCCTCTTATCTTTATTCTGCACAAGCTCTTTTGCCTGCGCAACCCATTCATCCCTTTCTATCCTGTCTGAAAAGTAAATAATAGCATCGTTTATCGTTTCAATATCTTCAGGAGTAAATTTGCTTATCTGTAAAAAAGTGTAAATATCAAGTGAATTAAGTCTTTTCTCAATTACCGGGCCTATGCCGCTGATCATTTTAAGGTCATCTTTATCAGCCTCTCTGGCTTTTCCAAAGCTTTTGTAATTCAACAGGTCTTTTTTTTCTGCAACCGAGAAATGAACCGCCTCTTCCTGAAGTGCATTAAGAGCATCGATCTCTGCATTGAGACGTTCTGTCAGGCCTGCATTTTCACTAAGACTTTTGGTCAGATTGTTTTTTTCAGTATTTAGATTGACGAGGCTGGCGTTTAATTCCCCGTTCTCTTCCTCAAGTGTCTTGATTCTTTTCTCATAGACAGACCTGTAAAAAATCCATGCAGTTATATAACCTATAATTGCGGCAACCAATAATAATAAAAGTATTTCAATACTTGCTCCGCTCTTCGTTTGAGCTAAAATAATTAGTAACGAATTCATGATTTTATTTTTGAATAGTTATTGTTGCTCTTCTGTTTTTTGCTCTTCCTTCCGGAGTATTATTAGGTGCTACAGGTTCCTTTTCGCCCCGCGATTCAATTATAATCCTTCCCTGAGGTATTCCTTTATCCGTAAAATAGCGTCTGGCACTCAGGGCCCTGCGTTCCCCAAGCGCCTGGTTATACAGTTCTGTTCCTATTGCGTCAGTGTGACCAATGATAATGAGCCGTGCCCCTGCATATTTATCCAGATACTTCCCCGATTCGGTAACGTATCTTTCTGTAGCTGCAGCGGGAATACATTCAGATTTGTCAAACTTAAAATATATTACTAGATTACCCGGGGCCGAAACCTGCTCCTGACGTGCTTGCTTTTTTACTGTATCCGGAGAGATTGAACCTCCCGGGGTAACTGAAACAGTCTGCAAAGACTGTGGCTCATCACATAACCCTTTTATCTTACATACATAAATATAAGTTGAGAGTGCTGACCACACTAAAAATATAATAAAACCTGTTATTAAAATTTTCACTTTCAGTTAAATTTCATTAGTTTAAAATAACTGCCACTCTCTGCAAACATAAGGTCATTATCCGTTAAAATGGCAAATTTCTGCATGAGTTTTCCTTTTTGTTCATTCCAGTCTCCCTTTAATTGTGTGGTATTCATTTTTTTAGTTATAATTATTAAATAATTTCTGACATACAAAGTTTAATCAATTTCCTCAGTCAACATTTGCATTATTTTGTGAATAAGTTATATCATTCACACTTTTCACGGGAAATGATTTTTAAGGATTTTTAATTAAAAGTTGAATCCAAGCGACATGCCATAACCTGTATTTCTGAATTCAGATTTATTCCCTGAAAGCGTTTTGTTTTCCGCATTGATTTTTGCCAGGCCCAACCGGGTATTTATTTGTATAGAAATGCCACTTTTAAGTTCGTAACCGAAGAACAGGTTCCCTCCAAAATCAAAAGGTTTGAAATACTTCCAGTCGTAAGGATTCAAACTCTCATAATCTTTGGTGAACTCGATTTTTTCTTCCGTTGAAACGTTGTTGATATCAAATTTTGCCTTTCCGCCTATCCCATAAGCAAGGTAAGGACCAAATCCCAGGAAAAAATGACCGTTTCCAAGAACAGGCTTGTAAAGCAGGTTGAGCGGCATCTCAATATAAGTAAGGTTAAACTCAACAGACATTTCCATCCCAAGGAACTGATCTTTTGACTTTGCCCCTTTTGTAGTAAAAAATAAACCCGGTTGAAAATAGAAATCAGGCGCTATAGGAATACCGGCCACTGCACCAATATTAAAACGAGGCACAATGCCAAGGGTGAGGTTATCCCCATTAAGATCTTTTCCGTTGAAGTTCTGAAGATCAACTCCGCCCCTTAACCCAAATGAGATACCGTTACTTTGTGAATTAGCTGAGATCACGGTTAATATCAGAGCTGATGTAAGAATAAGGAATTTGTTTTTCATACTATTTAATTTTATTTTTATTGGTAACATGTAGGTAGCACTATAATTTTTTTAATTCTCATTTTGCATCGCGGATCATTTTTTCATTTGCTGTAATGGCAAATTCCACACGGCGGTTTTTGTCTCTTCCTTCAGCTGTATCGTTTGAAGCTATCGGCTTTTCTTCTCCAAAACCTATTGTTTTAAGTCTTTGTGAGGATATTTTCCTGCTGACAAGATAATCTGAAACCGACCTGGCCCTTCGCTCGGAAAGCGACTGGTTGTATTTGATACTTCCCTTACTGTCTGTGTGTCCATGGATTTCAATATCGGTGTCAGGATACTTATTAAGGATAGTAACCAGTTTGTCAAGATTTTCTTTTGCCTGTGTTTTAAGATCATACATGTCAAATCCAAAAAGCACATCACTTGTGAATTCAATTACAATTCCTTCACCAACCCGTTCAACAGACACTCCCGGTATCTCATTCTTGATCTCGGCAGCCTGCTTGTCCATTTGATTGCCGATAATAGCGCCTGTAACACCACCTACGGTAGCGCCTATTACGGCTCCCATAGCTGTGTTTCCTGATGCCCGTCCGATAACAGCTCCGGCTGCACCGCCGGCAGCAGTTCCTATAGCCCCTCCCTTAAACGCTTTACTTAACGATGCACAGCCGGAAAATAATAGTGACATTGACAGCAAAGTCGATAGAATGATTTTAGTTAGTTTCATAATTTATGATTTAATTTTATTTTTATCTGATAGTTATATATTTGCCAGGCATAAGGAAACTAAGTGATTTACCTGCAATTGTTCAGGTGAACGTGAAGCCCTGGTTTTTGTATCCCAAAGGTGAGGATATCCCTCCGTTATTTACTTACACAACTTCTGTTATAAGTTACATAATTCATTCATTTGAGAATCTGGCATGAATCAGCAAAAAAAAACCCCGCCTGTATGGCGGGATTCAAAATTTTAAATGTATTATAATATATAAACTAAGCTAGTTTAACATTTACTGCATTTAATCCTTTTTTACCTTCCTGCAAATCAAAAGTTACTTCATCGTCCTCATTGATACTCTCTGTTAATCCTGATGAATGTACAAAGTACTCTTTAGATGAATTTGCGTCTTTAATGAATCCGAATCCTTTCGAATCATTATAGAATTTTACTGTTCCGTTGTTCATAATATAATTATTGATTAATATGGCAAAGATACACTAAGTTATCGGGATATCATGTTTATTTTCAATAAATTAAAATATTATGCGATTGGTATCATTTTTTAGTTCAGAAGAAAGGATCTGTATTGACTGGTTAAGGTGCGTTAACTTTGTCAGGTACTGACCCTGGAACATACGGAGCACTGAGTGAACAGAATCTGTCGAAATCGCTCTCAATGAGCATACTTCTTCCGGGGTTTATCCTTTTTTTCAAAAATATCCTCAGTCTCTAAAGCTGGCTCTTCGTTATCTGTTCTGTAAATATCTTCATCCGCATAATAAATATGATTACAAGGATAATCTGACATGCGTACCCGCTTTTTTCTCTTTGGTCGTGCTTTAATTTTTTCCATCAGCTTGTAAGTTTACTATTTACCCATTCAGAGATAATCTTTTTGAAATAAGTACTGGCAATTTACATCTTGCTCCTGCATCTGAAAGTCTTTATAAGGGCAACGGAGGCTTTTAAAGGTACCTCACCAGTCTCCCGGTAATCATTGAGGCTTAATAATAAAGGCTTCAGAACTTCTTTCTCTCTTTCAGAAATAAAACCCTGGAGAACGTGATGGGCTCCTTTATTAAGAAAATAAGAGCCATTCCCTTTACGGATTACCTTTAGCAGCGGAACAATGCTTTTCCTTCCTGATTTAATAAGACCCTCAGCAGCAAACCATCTGATGTCAAACTCCGGGTCATCGAGCAGGTGAATTAATACAGGCATTGACTGCCGGTCAGCTATCATGTCAACTATTTTGGTCATTTCCAGTCTTAAAAGCTCATCTCTGGAAGATAAACTTTTACCCCTCTGAGGAATAATTGATTTGCCCAAATTTACCAGGGTAACTCTTGCTTCTATCTTTTTTCTGAAATTTCTTTTATCGAATAATTCAGGGAGAAGATTAGCTAAATGGTCGGGCATCTTCTTCAAATGGTCATTAGTAACTGATTTAATTCTTTTATCCATAACCTGCGAGGATTCATAACTTTTTCAGAAATTTTCCGGATGTGGTTTAAGATATTATTTGTTCCCGCTTTTAAAATCTTACTATAAAACCTGTTGAAATATCCTGTAAATTTATATGGCTTTGTTCAGAAAGTATTACATAATTTCTTAAAAGGTTTACATCATTCACAGAATTTTTTCAGGGCATTATTTACCCTGTTGAAGAAAGATTTTATTTGCCACTAGTGGCGGGACGAGCTCTCAGAAAATGATATTTTATTATTATTTATTACTGAGAGTCATTCTATTATTTATGCTCAATGGCTGGTAAATTTTTGTTAATGATCCATATTACCATATGTTCTTTCCTGTCATCAAGAAGAGTAATACACGTTTCAGGAATTTTGGTTCCATCCAGGGTTATCTGAGTGCCTGTGCCTCCACCCAGTATCTGAGTTATGGTAATGTGAAACACCGTTTCCCTGTAACGGTAATTTACTTTAAATGTCGTCCAGTCTGCCGGGATACACGGTTCAATATACAGTTTGTTAACCTCAAGCCTTAGTCCCAGGAGAGATTCAGTTATAAGACGGTACATTAATCCGGCAGAACCCGTATACCATGTCCATCCACCCCGGCCTGTATGAGGATATACGGCATAAACATCAGCTGCGACAACATATGGTTCTACTTTGTAGATTTCAACATCTTCTCTCGAAGCCGCATGATTTACAGGATTTATAATGTTCATTAATTCCCAGGCACGCTTTCCTTCTCCTGACCTTGCAAACGCCATCGCCGCCCAGATTGCAGCATGAGTGTATTGTCCTCCGTTTTCACGTACTCCGGGGACATATCCTTTGATATAACCCGGGTTCATAATCGATTTGTCAAATGGAGGATCAAGCAGTTGAATCAAATTGTCATCCCTGCGAACAAGTTTTTTGTATACCGAATCCATTGCTTTTCGTGCATGATCCGGATCACCTGCAGAAGATAATACAGACCAGCTTTGTGGAATGGAATCGATCTGGCATTCGGAATTTTCTGCAGAACCGAGCGGCAAACCATTATCGAACCAGGCACGGAGATACCACCCGCCGTCCCAGCTGTATCTCTCTATATTCTGACGGAGTTTTGAAGCCTCGTTCAGGCATCGTTCAGCAAAAGGAAGATCCTTTTGCAGTTTCGCCACCCTGGTAAACTGCATAAGTACTTCATAAAGAAAAAATCCGAGCCAGACACTTTCTCCTTTTCCCTTATTACCTACCAGGTTCATGCCATCATTCCAGTCGCCGGTACCCATTAGTGGTAATCCATGTCCGCCAAAACTAAGACCATTTATTATAGCCCTTATACAGTGTTGGTATAAGCTGGAAATCTCGTCCGAACGGCCAGGCAAGTCGTAATAAGAGTCCTCCTCGGAATTTACAGGTCGCCCTTCAAGGAAGTGAACCTGTTCCTCAAGAACTCCGGTATCCCCAGTGTGAAGCACATAACGGGATGTTGCCAGTGGTAACCACAGGTAATCATCTGAGCAGTGAGTACGAACACCCTGACCGTTTGGCGGGTGCCACCAGTGTTGAACATCCCCTTCCCTGAACTGGCGGCTTGCGCAAAGCAGAAGATGTTCACGAACAAGGTGAGGAGAGACATGGATGAGAGCCATAACGTCCTGCAACTGGTCGCGGAAACCGAAAGCTCCACCCGATTGGTAATATCCACTCCGTGCCCATATACGGCATGCCAGCACCTGGTACATAAGCCAGCCGTTGATAAGTAAATTAAGAGACCTGTCAGGTGTATCCACAACGACAGTTCCAAGTATCTGTTTCCAGAATTTCCATACTGCTTCAAGGGCATGGTGTGCAGCTGTGGGTCCCCAGAACCGGCGTAATAATTTTACGGCATTATCAGCATTTAATCCTGTTCCCAGTCTGAATATCGTTTCGGATTCTTTACCTGCTGCCAGTTCAAACGATACCTGTATAGCGGCACATGGATCCAATCCTGCGCCTACCTTACCGGACAGTTTGGACTGATACATTGCAGCCGGATTTCTTAGAGTACCGTTACGGCCAATGAATTCAGTCCGGTCGCAAGTAATATTGCGGTAAGAATCGTCTGTCTGAAAGAAGGCGACCCTGTCACCGAAGGCAGCATTATAAGGATTTCTTGCTAAAAGAGCACCGGTACCCGGATCAACTCCTGTACTTACATGCATGGCTGATTTAGACCGGAGATCGCCCAGTACCCATTCCACATAACCTGTAACAGAGAGACGTCGAGGCCGATCCGATTCATTTTTTAATTTCAATACTGAAAATTTAACCGGTGCGTCAATGGCTACGTAGATCATTAATTCGGAGCGTATGCCATCCTCAGTATGTTCGAATATGCTGTACCCGAATCCGTGACGGATGACATAAAGTGTCATACCTGCACCTTGCAGTGGAGTGGGTGACCAGAAGTGGCCACTCTCTTCGTCTCGGATGTAAAATGCCTCTCCGCCTGCATCACTTACAGGATCGTTGTTCCAGGGGGTAAGGCGAATCTCGTGTGCATTCTCACTCCAGGTATATGAGTTACCCATCTCTGAGACAACAGTTCCAAAATTAGGGTTTGCCAGCACATTCACCCAGGGAGCGGGAGTTACCTGTTCCCTGGAAGATGTAATAACATATTCGCGTCCATCAGGAGTAAATCCGCCAATTCCATTAAAAAAGATCAAATCATTCCGCGGCAACGCTGTTTCGTATTTAGTGGCAGGGTGGTGGTTTCTGGTTGATTTCAGGGGTGGAAACGTTGCTTCAGTTAAGCTGTGACGGTTGATCTGTTCTGCCAGAGAACCAAGTCTGTCACTGATTATTGCACGGGCAACAGTCTGGATCAGGATCCTGTCCTCATTGGAAATCTGATCCGTCGCACGCACAAATATTCCACCCGGCCGATCCATAATATTTGTTTCCAAACCTGCAGCAATTAGTCCGAGTATCTGGTCATTAAGCAACTGACGGTATCCGGCATGATCTTCATTCCATATAACAAGATCTACAACCAGTCCTTTTAACCGCCAGTAGGCATGAGCCTGAACAAGTTGCCTTACCAGTTTGATGTTTGCAGGATCTTCTATTTTAAGCAGTACTATTGGTAGATCGCCTGAAATAGAATATCCCCAAAGTCCTGATTGTCCCCTGCGGTTTTTAATGAGAATTCCCGGGTCAGCTCTCAGTGAAGAATTGGCAAAGATTACGGAACCGGCAAGTTTTCCGTAGAGCTGGGCATCGGCTTCGGAGGCATTGATCTGTGTCAGGATAATCTGGCTATAGGTCCATGCAAGTTCAAAGACACGATTTGCGAGCCTTCTGTCCTGGTACTTGTCAACCAGACTTAAGGCTCCCTTACGGGTTTCACTTATTCCTGAAACCATGTCGATCTTTGCAGATTCCTCGGGATCAAGGATGATTTTATAACGGATAGCAACAATCGGATCCAGAACTGAGCCCTGGCTTCCTGAAAGAGGACCGGAATTTGTCATTGCCTGAGGCGACGCAACACTGTTTCCTCGGCCGATGAATTTCATCCGGTCGGTCTCATAGGAAATATCCTTAATTTCTGCTCCATGCATGGTCATCAGGTGGAACATCCATGGAACCTTCTCATCCTGCGAGCGTTGACGCCGCGTACAAAGAATCATCTGCCGCTGATCAATAATTTCAGTCTGAACAAAGAGATTACTGAATGCAGGATGTATGGCATCAGCTGCGGCTGAAGCAATGACTACCTCAGCATAACTTGTAACATCAATCGACCTTCGCCTTCGCGAGCGGTTGGTAATGCGTATCCTTCGGAGTTCAATGTCATCTTCCGGTGACACAACTATCTCTAAATGAGTGTCTAAATCATTATCTCTCCGGCGAAATTCTGCCCGTCCCTTTGAGAATATTGCTTCGTAATTTACCGGTTGCTTAATTGTTGGCTGGTAGGCTGTTGACCAGAAATCACCACTATCCAGATCACGTATGTAACAGAACATACCCCAGTTGTCGCGGGTAGTATCTTCGCGCCAGCGGGTAATGGAAATATCGTTCCAGTTACTGTAACCACCACCTGCACTGGTGATAACCACATGGTACCTTCCGTTCGATAATAAATGTACTTCCGGGACCAAAGTGTCAGGTGTGTTTATTACACGTACCGGCATTTCAGAGCCATTTGTAGCTACACGAATGTCTGAGTCCAACCCGGCAGTTGAATATTTTGATGTTGTTTTTGGAATCTTTTCCTGCAAAAGCAGGAGGGTTGCCTGGAAAACAGGATCAGATTCAAAGCGCTTTTGCATTGGACGGTCAAGTATCTGGTAGGCCAGGGAGAGGAGGCTCATTCCCTGGTGATGTGCCATGTATGATTGAACAATAGCTCCAGACTGGCTCCGATTCAGACGGGAACTGGTGTAGTCAATTGCTTCATAAAAGCCAAATTTCCCGGTCACTTTTTCATCAGCGAGTCTTTGAAGGTTCAGGCAGGCCACTTCAGGTTCTACCATCAATGCAAGCATTGAAGCATAAGGAGCTACTACCAGGTCTTCCGCAAGGCCTCTTTTAAGGCCCATGCCCGGTACTCCAAAAGCCTTGTACTGGTAATTCAGATTAACATCAACCATGTTATAACCCGATTCTGAAATTCCCCATGGAACACCACGTTGTTTTCCATAGGCTATTTGCCTCTTTACTGCCGATTTATAAGTCTGGTCAAGAAGAGTGTTCTCATAAGTTGGCATGACCAGGAGAGGCATCAGGTACTCGAACATTGAACCACTCCATGAAAGGAGTAGGGGGTTACCACCAGAAACCGTGACCAGCCGGCCCAAAGCAAACCAGCTCTCCTGTGGTACCTGCCCCTGTGAAATTGCAACAAAGGTGGTGAAACGTGCCTCTGAAGCAAGCAAATCGTAATAACCTGAATCCTGACGACGCTCGTCAACATTATACCCGATGGATTGTAAATGTCGCCCCTTGTCGTACAGGAAGTCATAATCATTGTTGACAAACCCTGCCGGTTGTAATGAAAGGGTTTTAATTGTTACTAACCGGTCATTTGCCCGGTTGATGGTTTCAGCAACAGACACCCTGAGCTGATGAGCATATTCTCTCATTTCAGATGTAGGTTCAATGCTGAGCCGGTATTCTATAGCCGGTAATATCCTTTCGTCTATTTTTGTCAGTTCACGCAGTGTAGGGATATCATCAGTACCGGGAAAATTTATGTGGAGATCAGGGTATTTATCAAGGAATAACCATGGGGCAAGAAACTTCAACTCATCAACGGCACTATGGCATTGACTTGCCATATTTTTTGCCCAAAACAAGGACAGGTCATCATCATCTGTCATAAGATCCTTTACAATTTCTTCTGCAGATATAACAAGCTGATCGAGATACAACTTGACCAATGACAGGGTAGCCGGTTGTGAATTTAGTGCAAGGTTTAAATTGTTTTGAAATTGTCCCACCTGCGAAGGAAGGTTGGTTCTTATTTCTGAAATTAGTATTCTCAGAGTATCACTGATACCTTCAAAAAGTCGCGGACCCATTATTTTTTGATCAGGAATGGAAAGCAATCCGCTGCGTAATATCATCAAATGACCTGCCAGGTTTCCGCTGTCAACCGATGAAATATAACGTGGCTGCAATGGTTTAAGAGATTGTGTATCATACCAGTTGAAAAAATGACCCTTATATCGCTCCATTATTTTCATGGAGTGGAATGATTTAGCTGTGCGCTCCAGAAGTTGACCGGCCTGGATATAGCCAAAGTCAAAAGCAGATAAATTGGCAAGCAATGAAAGTCCTATATTGGTTGGTGAAGTACGATGGGCTACCTTAGGGGATGGAGTCTCCTGATAGTTATCAGGGGGAAGCCAGTTATCTTCAGGTCCGACGAATGTTTCGAAAAAAGTCCATGTTTTTCGTGCCATATTCCTGAGAAAAAACTTCTGATCTTCATTAAGCTTTACAACATTTGGGGCCGGTATATTGCTGAACCACCATACAATTGCGGGTGAGACAAACCAGAGTAACTGTATTGGCCATACAAATGCCAGGGTAACAGGCCACCATACAAAAAGAAATATCACCGTGACAATTGCAAATACAGGAGCTATCCACATTGTCTTATATGAACTGATGATTGTCTTTTTATCGTTTTGATCATGTGAATGGCTTGGATTCCATTCAAGAAGCCGCCTGTGCGATACCATGATTCTCCAGATAGTTCGGGAAATGGCGTCAAGGCTGTAAAAGGCCTCATATGGCAGACAGATAAACATAAATGCCGATTGTGCAAGGTGCCTGCCGGCAGCTTGCACTGACGCCATCAGATGTGATCTCAACAGGATTTCGACTGGCTTATTAAACAGATCCACAATTGAAATGACCACAGACGGCCCCACAATAATTACGACCACTACCAGAGTCCAAAGCAAAGCCTGAGACAAGGTTGTCCAGCCAAGGACCAGCAACAGAGTAAGTGCCAGCGGAGTAATACTTCTCCGGATGTTGTCAAATATTTTCCATTTTGAGAGAGCTGAAAGAGGATTCTTTTGTAATTTTCCGTTTGTGCCGGTAACAAATGGCAACAGCCATTTCAATATCTGCCAATCCCCGCGTATCCAACGGTGCCTTCGGTTAACGTCGGCAAAGTAACTCATAGGGTATTCTTCAAATAACTGTACATCGCTCAGCAGACCTGCGCGTGCATAACATCCTTCAAGAAGGTCATGGCTTAGAATCCTGTTCTCAGGAAATCTTTTATCGAATACACGTCCGAAAATTTCAACGTCATAAATCCCTTTTCCAATAAATGATCCCTCTCCGAATACATCCTGATAAACATCAGATACAACTCGGGTGTAGGGATCAATACCAGGCTCACTGCCATACAATCTCGAATACCGTGAAAGCTTTGTCGCTGGCAGGCTGACTGCCACGCGGGGTTGCATTATACCATATCCCACACTTACTCTTTGTTTTTTTTCATCGTAATATGCACGATTTAGCGGATGTGCCATTGTACCTACAAACTGCCTTGCCGAGTCTCGTGGAAGTTGAGTATCTGAATCAAGAGTAATGATAAATTTCACATTTGATAAAACTTCCGTGTTTCCAATTACCATTGAGAAGTTTTCTTCCCTGGAACCCTGCAACAAAGAATTTAATTCTGAAAGCTTGCCTCTCTTTCTCTCATAACCCATCCATATGCGCTCACCCGGATTCCATGTGCGGGGTCGGTGGAAGAGGAAGAAGGTATCTTTACCGGTGTCAATATATTTTTTACTGAGCTCTTCAATTTTTTTCCTTGCATATTCTAACAGTGGTTCATCCTCCGGCATGTTCTCATTATCAGCGTCGAGAAAATCAGTCAACAGGCCAAAATGCAGATTTTCGTCCTGGTTTGCCAGGAACCTTACCTCAAGCGCTTCCATAAGCTCATCTGTATTTGGAATGTTGATGAGCAAAGTCGGGATCACAACAAGAGTGCGCGATTCCGGGGGTATTCCTGAAGAGAAGTCCATTCTCGGCAAAGGTTTTGGTATCACCAGCAATGTTGCAAGCCAGTTTACAAGTGCAACGGCCAGGTGAACTGTACTTATAAATAGAATTACTACCATCAGACCCAGCAACCAGCCATGAATACCTCCGGAATATACTTTTGCCATTAAACTGCTGGTTAATATTTTTGTAAGCAGTAAAATGGAACCGGTATAGAGCAACAAACTAATGCGGACAGATACTTTTTGGAGAGCCCTGTAAACTGAAAAATGCACCTCAGCCAACTTTTCAAGCTGTGGTAGTCCTTTATCTATAAGGTAATATCCGACATGCGCTGTTCTATCGTTTACCCCTTTACTATCTTCACTTTCCTGCGCCAGACTAATGGCTTGCTGTGTAACTTCGGCCTCAGAAAATTTACTTTTCCGGGCAATCTTTTCAATTGCATGACGGTAATAATCACGTGTAGCAAAATCCATCCGGTTGTAGGTTTGGTCCGGATCACGACGCAAAGTCTGGTCAACAATACTTAATGTTTCCACAAACTCCTTCCAGTCCATAGCTCCAATGAACCTGAGACTGTCAATGCTGTTGCTGATGGAAATCTGGTCAGCAGCCTGTTGCTGGTTTCCAAGATGTATCAATCGTTCTATTGTCAGGCCAGATTCAGATAGTTGCTGTTCAATCCATGTAAGGGGTAGGGCAAGGGCCGGACTCTGACCCTGTAACCGGCGGACAAATTCCGAGACGAAAGATGGCGTCATGGGAGGCTTTGACCTGGCCATGTCTGCAATAACAAGGATCAGGCTTTTCGGATCTTTTTCAGTGATCTCCATCATTTTGTCTGCCCATAGGTCAGCAAGATCTCTGTCCATTCTTCCGTCGGCTACCTGGGCTCCAACCCTGCGGAGATTCTCGATAAGTGCAAGGCGTAACATTATTGGGATTGCCCACAATTCGCCTAACTTTAAAATTGTTATACTCTGGTATGCTGTTACGAAACGGCTGAGACTTTCCGGATCAACTCGTCCGTCACCATGTGATATTGTTTCAAGCGCTATATCATAAACACGGGGAAGCCCCTTGGATGACCCGTAACCAAGACGAGGCAGTTCTTTGCTGTAAGCCTTGGGCAGATTTTTTTTACCGGTTTGAATATTTTCTTCGATCAGATAAAAGTTGTCGATAAGCCACTCGGCAGCAGGGCTTATCTGACGCTTTACCTTAATCGCGTCAATTATAAGAGTTCGAACGGCTGTCAGTATAGCCTCATTCTCAGCAAGCCGTGAAAGAAGATATTGATCAGGCGAGTGATGCAACCCAAGGGTATGTGAGCCTGCAAGCGTTTTGCCATGTTCTTCCATCTGGTCGGCGCTTAATAATTCCGACCTTAAAGGTGCTTCCCCGCCGGTATACATTTTTGGAAAACCGTTTCCAAACAGATCCCTTTTTATACGGAGCAGTGATTTATTGATTGCAATACTGCTTACCTTCATTTTTAAAATATAACTGTTTTGAAATCTCCGACAGCAAAGTTTTATCGGGATATCTGTTGCTTGCTATGGTTAAAGTGCTGATATAATTTTTTTATACGTTTCTCATATTTTTTCAGGTTTTTGGTAACCTGAGAGTTGTCTCCCTGCTTAAATTCAATCATATTAATAAAATAATTGCATGTCTGATATGTATGCATTGCTAATCATAGAAGCAGCTGTTCTGTTAATATCTTTAACGATTATTGCAAAACGCCATTTTGTTGTAAAACAGCGCCATACCAATTCCTGTATCTTTGAATCAGGTGTCAGGTGCCTGTTGTTTTAAGAGTACAGTCTTTACCGGTAAAAAATAACTTCCGGAATTTCTAAAAACTATTTGTTGTTAACACAACCGGGCCGCTCGGATATTGACTATTCACGTCTGATTCGGTTGTGATGAATATTTTAGTTGGCCGGACCGATGTAACAGTCTCGAATGTAGCCTTTAACTCTTTAGACATAAAGCCGGATGTACTAATAATCTGTCCCATGTTTTTTGTAGTGTTGTCCTCTGTCTGCATCCAGACTATATATAATTCATTTGATTGCTCAAGCCTGCCAGATTCAGCCAGATTTGATATTTTAACTTTAATGACATAGTTATTATTCTTGTCATTTGTTACAGTCACCGCACCCCTGGCGGCAGGTACCACAGTGGATGTTAAAAACGGTGCTTTTGTTGCACATGTGCTAAAAATAAGTATGATAACTGCTGCCACCAGCGGCAAAAAAATGTGTTTTGGCTGAGTTTTTAATCTTATTGATTTCATATAATCCGGTTTTAAGTTATAACTATGAGCTATATTGCAAAGTTGTTGATACTTATACTAATAACCGTTACACAACTTCAAGAAAAACTTACATTATTCACACATTTGAGGATATACCTTTAGGCCCTCTTTCGAGGTTAACATTCTTATCTGTCTTTGGGATCTATCTGTAATCAGCTACGCCGGGTTTCGATATTTCAAAATCCCTGAACCCATAATCACCTGCTTTGTATGCATTGGTCCTGAAAACATTATACCCGCGGCCCGGAATAAGCGGGTAAAATGTCATTGAAATCTGAAAGGTGCTGAACATCAGATAGTCATTTTTTATAAGAACTCCCAGACCAAACATAGAATAAAGTTTGCTGCTTCTGAAGCCGGTTGACTCATTTCCCAGCATCCCGAAAGAAGAAAAAAGATAAGGGCCAAAGTGGAATCCGATAATATTCCATGGGGCATAACTTTGTGTCTGTAATTTAAAAACCATCATCCGGGTTGCAGAGTAATCGAGTCTGTCAAATCCTTCCATATTTTCGCCGAAGGTCAGATTGTCACCGGGTAGTCTGTTTATTCCGTAGATTAAAGTGGGGCTGATAAACTGCCTTATCTTCCAGCTGCCAAGGCTTAACAGCCGGGTAAAGCAGTTTATTCTGCCTGTTATCACCCCCTGATTGAATCCGGCTGATGTTTTGAAAGTTCCATATTCAAGATGAGCGCTCAGGTATCCAAAGTGGTAATAATTTCCCCAGGCAGCATTTAATCCCAGATACAAACGTTTTGTCTTCTGACCGTCCATACCCACGATCATGTCAAGTGAGCGCCCTACGGGCACGTCTTCAATCTTTCCATAATTGAAAATGAATTTGTCCTGTAAATATTTTCTTGAAGAAATGCCAATTCCGGCAAAATAAATATTATCGGTATTGAAAATATTTACTGCAATAGCCTCAGGAGTTCTTCCTGGGTTCCTTAAATTCAGGAACCGTGCCGATAATATCAGGTTGGTGATAAGTCCGTCCGACGATCTCCATTTAAACAGCTGCCATGATCTTGCCGCCCAAATATCCTGGATATTTGTCAGCGACGATAAATAACGGATAGTATCATCACGGATAAAACTCTGAGTTGTTATCATCTGCCCAAGAAAAATGCCCCCTGCCCATTTTGTAACCGGAGAATAAAATGACCTTGATATTTCGATGCTCTTAACCAGATTTCTGTTGACAGAAAACAAGTATTGAAGGCTGGAACTTACCGGAGAATAAAAAGTTCTTGCAAATTCAGCGTTTTTAGTCAAATCATTATTGTTTGTAAACAGGTACTGAAGATTGAAACTGATGAATGAGTTGCGGATATTTGGTATCAGGTAGCTGATACGTGTAATATTTTCACCTGTAGAGCGATTCCAATGTGAATCTCCAACGAAACTATTCCCAAGGCCGGCAAGATTAATATCTGTAAGCCCCAACCGCATAGTGGAGCCTGTCAGGCTGATTGCCGGGACAATGCTCCATACGTCGAGCACACGGATGTAAACATTTACTGAATCTTCTTTCCCGGAAGATGGTAAAGTAGTGAAGGACACATTCCTGACATATTTCTGGGACCGTATTAATCGCTCTGATTCCCTGACTAGCAAAGAATCATAGGGTTCATCCTCTTTGAAAAGCAACAGGTTTTTAATTATTTTAGGACGTGTTTTAAAATGCATGCTGTTACCTGCATTCATCAATACACCTTTGGGGCGTCTTGTTGTATCCAGGATTTCGTACCCGAACGGATCAAGCGTAGTGATTAGAATATCTTTTATAATCTTTCCTTCAGCCCTGATATAAGTCTCTGGCTTCCTCTTTTTATTATTTATTGCCTCCCTGTCTGTTTTTCTGTTAATATGTTTAAAAAGCAGATTGTGCAGAAGTCTTGTAAATTTCGTTTTCCGGGAATACTTCTCAAATGCTTCATAATTTGACGAATCCTGTAAATTCTGCAGCGAATCGGTATTTGTTCTGAGAGAATCATGAACAATCCTTACCGAATCCCTTCTGGTTTTCAGGGAGTCGTGAATGGCTTTTTGTTCCTGTGCCACCGCAGCCCCGCCAAAGAGTAAGGACAATAAAATTATTAATAGTGATCTTCGGTACATGGCTGTGACATTCCATTCCCCTGGAATATTATTTCTTTTTTAATTTGATTTTAAACAAGGTAAGGTCTGGCATTGTATCACCTAATAAAAAGCCCCATGGCCGTAATGGTTCAATGTGGTCAAAAATGAGCTTGATAATGGCGGTGAGAGGAATGGAAATAAACATGCCGGGAATGCCCCACAATGCTCCAAATGCGAGGACAACAATGATTGATACAAGTGCATTTATCTTTACCTTTGAAGCAACTATCTTAGGTACGATGAAGTTATTGTCTATCAATTGGATAAAATAATAAGCGGCCATTACATAAAATGGATACCAGAGTGATGTTTTTGTTACTAACGCAATCATCATGGGTAATGCAACAGCAATAATACCGCCAATGTAGGGAATGACGTTCAGTAATGCGCCAAGAATACCGAGGAGAATTGCATAATCAATCCCTAGTATTAATAAAGCAGAAGTGTCAAGAATTGCTACAATTATCGCTTCCACAACAAGTCCGGAGAGGTAGCTTTGAATAAGCTTTTTTACCTCGGATATTACCTGGCTCACTTCAGTCCGGTTATCTGCACCAAATACCCTGCGGATAAATTCTATTAACAGAGGTTGATAGAATAATATCATAAAGACGTACACAGGGATTAATAGCATTACTACAAATCGATTCCCGACATTGACAAGTGTTTGCCCTATTGCCGTGCCGCTGCTATTAAAAAGATCACTTTTGGCATTTTCAATCCATGTAATGATTTTCTGCGGACTTATATCGAAGTAACCTGAAGCCCAGGTAATGGTTTCATTGGTGTAAACATTAAATTTTTCAACCAGTTTGGGCCATGATTCGCTAAAATGGCTTGCCTGTGAAAATATGAAAGTTCCCAGAGCCCCGATTAATACTACGGAAAGGATTAAAGTAATTGCAATAGCAAGTACCCTGTTTATTCTTACCCGAACTAAAAAATTTACCAGTGGATGGAGTACAATTGCAATAATGATAGAGAAAATGAGCGGAACAATTAAACCCTTTGCTATATAAAGCATATAAATAAAGGCAAACATTCCGATGAAAAAGAATGATGCCTTTGCATAGAATGGAAGTTTTAGTTCTTTGCCCATTAGATTATACCGGTAAAATAATGCTACATTTTCAGAAATCAGCTTCCTTTTTGTTGAAAATACTATGCAGTAAAGTCTGACCTATTGATTTAATGACTAATGGGTTTTTGTTTATAATACCTACCACTCCTAATTGCAGTATATTGCCAAGAAGTTTTTTAAAGGGATTTCCGGATGAACCTATCAATAGTCTTTTTGAGTAATAACCGACAGTCAAACCTAAAGAGGTGCTAAGCATATTCTCTATTAACCCACTTGATGCAATATCTTCGCCTAGAGATTTAATTATGTTGGAAGGTTTAAGGCTTTCAAAAGTTGTACCGAATTGTTCTTTCAGTAACTGACCCTGCACAGCCTGCATCTCTTCCAACTGTTGTATTGAAGCTTTTAATTCTGCGGTTGAAGTTATAAGTTGCATATTGCTTTTAGTTAAGGACCTCTTTTATAATATAGTTTCCAAAAAGCCTTTTCAGCCAGGCATGCATAAAGAAATACATGATAATTCCGATAATACCGTAAAATGCTGCCACAACTAAGAATCCGTACCATATCTTTCCCAGAATTTCTCCCAGCCAGAGACTTACTCCTATTGAAGCCATAAGAAAGAACATACCAAATAATATGCATGTAATTACTCTTGAAAGGACTGATGAGACAGCACCGGATGTTTTGTCCAGCGCCTTGAGCTTTGCAAGCTCGAGGGTTGTTTTTCCGTATTCTTCAGCTCTTTCTAAAAGGGAATCAAGTGAAGTTTCATTTTCCTCCATGATGTCTTAATACTGAATATTTAACTTGTGGTAGCTTTTGTGTCTTTATTAGTTTCTTGTCCCTTTTGCTTTTCTTTTCCAACTTCTTCTTTTACGTATTCAAATTTTTCATTCACGCTGTCGATAAAATCATTGAATTTATCTTTTAATATATCTGCATAATCATCACTCCTTTTGCTTATTTTCTCACGGGTAACAGATCCTTTTTCAGGTGCGAACAGCACACCTAACAATGTACCGATGGCAACACCAGTCACTAAACCTAATAAAATTTTTCCTGAGCTCATAGTTTAATTTTTAATAGTTAAACATATTATAGTATAAAAAGTTTAAAAGTCAGTCACATTTCAAATTCTTCTTCCGGAGATAACTCTTATCAGTATTGCGATGATTGCTATGACAATAAGTACATGAATGATCCCTCCGGCATGAAATCCTACTAACCCGATAAGCCATCCAATAACTAATATTACTGCGACGATATAAAGTAAATTTCCCATGATTTTAATTATTATAAAAATTTATATTACAAAAATACCCTAGTCTGTAAGATAATAATTATCCCTGATATATCTGGATATAAAATTAATTAAGTGAGGTCTGAAATTGTTACATAACTTTTATAAAAAGTTATATCTTTCACACATTTGCCTGGTTTAACTGTCTTATATTCTTGATTTCCTGAAAGTGGCTTGGGGGAAAGCCTGTAATTTTCTTAAATTGGGTTGTTAAGGATGAAACACTACTATAATTTAGCTGGAATGCAATTTCGTTAAGATTAAGCTTATAATAGACAAGCAACTCTTTTGCCCGTTCAAGTTTGTGTAAAATAAAGAAACTTTCGATTGTTTCGTTTTTTACTTCAAAAAAAAGATTTGCCAGATAGGAGTAATTTTGATTAAGCTTCTTGCTTAAAACCTCAGGCAGACTTTTTCTTACCTGTTCATCAGAATAATGTACAAATTCTACAATTATATTTTTTATTTTTTCAACCAGTCTGGCGTTTTCCTCGTCAATTAATTCAAAACCTGATTTTTTTAAAGCAGTTTTTAATTTTGCCCTTTGTTCCGGGGAAATATCATTACTGATTTTAACTTCACCCAACCCTGTAAATGTACTGTTCAGTCCCAGTTTTTCAATCTCCCATCTGACAATCATCTTGCAGCGTATGCAATACATGTTTTTAATATATAGATTCATATCTGTAAGTGTCTATAAGTTGTATTTTTCTTCTTGTTAATTTACTTAAAAAGATTCATATCCGCTTTTTATTATGGTTGAAATCATTTTAAACCTTTCATTTGCCTTTATCCGGTTTGCTGTGTGAGCAGGAATTATGATCGATTGGCCCGTTTCAAGTATTATTGAATTCCCATCAATAATGATTTCGGCCCTGCCATCAATGATCTGGGCAAAAGTATCGAAGGGAGAAATTTTTTCAGTTAACCCTTCCCCCGAGTCAAAGGCAATAGCATTAATATTTCCCGAAGGCTTTTTAATGATAGTAGTGCTCACCACGGAATTCGGCATATACTCAATTATCTCAACAATAATAAAAGCTTTGGACTTTTCATACTCCCTATTTTCCATGGTTCTGCATATAACGTCCTTAATTTATCAATCCAGATCTATAGTCTACTCCTTTGCTTTTCTCAAATTTGCGATTAGGTAAAGATTTCCAAAACGCCCCTCAATAAAATAAGCTTTGTAAAATATGGTACAAATTTAAAATCACAAACTAATTTATGGATTACATAATAATCATAATTATTTACATTATTCACACATATTCTTGTTAAAAAACCGGATCACAGGGCTGATCCTGCACCATAATACCAGGCTATGATTTGCAATGAATGAATACAACACATTGCCCGGGACGTGATTTAATTTGCGAGGAGAAACTTTATCCCCACCAGGGTTTGAATAATAATTACGGGGAAAATTTATTAAACTGTTGATCTTACTTCATTCATACACTCTCAAGGGCGACACGGCGTTTGTATCGGAGATGCTTGAACAGGGAGGGAGTAAGACCGGTAAGTTTTTTAAATTGTGTGGACAGATGTGCTACACTGCTGTAATGCATTTTATAAGCAATCTCCTTAAGGTTGAGTTCATCGTAAATAATTAATTCTTTTACTCTCTCAATCTTATGAGTGATGAAAAATTTTTCAATGGTTGTTCCCTGCACTTCTGAAAAAAGGTTGGCAAGATATGTATAATCGTAATTTAATTTTGAACTCAGGTAATCGGAAAGTTTTGTCTCAAGAGGCTGATCCGAATAGTGAACTAATTCTATAATGATGAGTTTTACTTTTTCAATAAGCTTGCTTTTCTTATCGTCAATCAATTCAAGCCCTGATTTTTTTAATGCTGCATTTAACCGTTCCTTATTTTCCAGTGAAATTTCCTCTTCTAATGTCGCTTCACCTAATTCTACGGATTTATAATGGAGACCAAGTTTATCCAACTCTGACTTTACCACCATTTTGCATCTGATACAAACCATATTTCTGATATAGAGTATCACAGTAAAAACTGGATATATTTCATGTTGCTAACTTAAGGCTTATTCCCGGAGGCAAGATTAAGAACTAATTAATTATACATTAAGATAAGATTAAGAATTCATAACACTGATTCTCAATGCCGGTATTAACCATTACTGAAGCCAACAAATAAATAATATAGATGGAGTCGCAAGGTTTTTACAAAGAGTCCTTTTTAACAGGTATTGAAAAGATAAATTCGCTGCCTTGGTTCTCTATGCTTTTGACCCAGATCTTTCCGCTCATCTTTTCGACAAACTCCTTACTCAGCTTCAGTCCCAATCCTGTTCCCTGTTCTTTTTCAGTACCGGGTCTTGTATATTTTGTATCTATTCTGAACAATTTTTTTAAATTTTCACCTGATATACCGATTCCGGTATCTTTAACTGAAATAGTAACCCTGTTTCCGTTAAGAACAGTACTTACGTTAACTTTTCCATTTCTATTTGTAAATTTTACGGCATTGCTTAACAGGTTACGTAAAACAGTATTTATCATATTTTCATCAGCGAATATAAAAATATTCTCTTTTACATCAGAATGGAGTTCTATCGATTTATTTGTTGAATATAAACGCAGGTCGGAAATATTATCATCAATCAGGGTTTTTAAATTGATTCTAACAGGATTGAATTTAATTAATCCTGTTTGGGAACGTGACCAGTCGAGTAAATTGAGAAGTATTGCATAGCCGCTTTTGGCTGAATCATTCAATATTTGTGCAAGCATTTTAATTTCTTCGGCATCCATTTTACTTATATTCTCATGCAGCAATTCGGTCGACCCAAGCAAACATGTAAATGGATTTTTCAGATCATGGGCAACAATATTAAAGAATTTATCTTTTGTAGCATTGAGTTCAATTAACTGGTTTTCACTTCTCTTCAGGGATTCTTCTGCAAGTCTTCGTTCTTTAAGTTCCCGGGTTAGATGAAAATTTGCGGATTCAAGATCCTCGGTGCGATCCTTTACTTTTTGTTCAAGCTCTTCATTTAATTTTCGAAAACGGAACTCACTTAGCCTGAGATTTTTTTCAATTAACCTTCTGTAAATACTGAGTAATGCCTGACTGCAAATGGTTTCAATAATTTTTATGTCATCCTCTCCAATTATTGAGGGGGAGCAAATAATTGCCCCTCCATAAAAATTTATATTCCTTAAAAACCCAATAACATAAATATTATTTATATCCAGAGATTCTTCTAATTCTCTGCAACTAGCCTGATCAACTTTTCCTGAAAAAAGCTCATGTAATCCACCTTTTAATTCGCAAAGGTTTCCGGTGCCGAACAGGTCCAATATATTTTTCTCCTGTTCTGCAACAAGAAAAATATGTTCATTCAGATCAAAACCTAACAGTTGGTTTACTTTTTCAATCCATGGTTCAAGCCATTCAAAGTTTGAAGCACGAAAAGTAAGACGATGGACAAATTCAATGGATATTGCATTTGTTTTTGCAAGAAGAAGATTTATGCTTTTACATAGAATAGTGTAGATCAATGAAATATCCTCACATTCATTCAAAGCAGCCGTTGTCCTGGACAGTATTGAAAACTGATTTGCATTTTTCTCCTTTAAATTTTGTAATCTTTTCCTTTCGATCCCGTATTTTATTGACCGTAAAATAGTGTCGGAGGTCATTCTGGTCTTAACAAGGTAATCCTGTGCACCCTCTCTCAAAGATGAAAGTGCGGAATCTTCATCATCCCACCCAGTCATCACAACTATAGGCGGCACTACCTTAAAAACCTGAATTTTCTTTAAGGTTTCCAGGCCCACACTGTCAGGAAGTCCCAGGTCTAAAAGAATCACATCAAACACATTTTCAATACATTGTAATATAGTTTCCTTCAGAGTTGAAACATGTGTTATAGTGAAATAGATCCCTGATTCTCTGAGTAATTCCTTAACAATACCAACATCTCCGGGATTGTCTTCAACAAGAAGGATCTTTATGGCATCGGGAATTATTGATGTATCTGCGACAGGCAACAGTTTACTCAGCTCCGGTTTCATTGCGTTACTAATTAATTGTTAAAATTACATTTTATTTACCTTCGGTGGCAACTTTACAATCGAAAACCAGAAGTCTTCTATTGATTTGACAACCTTGATAAATTGATTAAGGTCAATTGGTTTTGTAATATAACAATTTGCATGAAGGTTGTAGGATTTTAATATATCCTCCTCGGCCTGTGAAATAGTCATAATTACTATGGGAATATACTTGAGATTTTCATCAGTTTTTATTTCGGTTAGTACTTCCCGCCCGTCTTTTCTGGGCAGATTAAGATCAAGGATAATCAGATCAGGCTTTGGAGAATTTTTATATTTTCCATTGTTCTTTAGAAAATCCATCGCTTCAACGCCATCAGTCACCATGTACAGGGTACTGAATATTTTATTATCGTTAAGAACCTCCTTAATAAGTCTGGCATCACCTGCGTTGTCCTCGACAACCAGAATGTCAATTGATTTGACTATCGTGTCTCCCATTTTCCTGAATTATTTAGTTTTAATTAATGTAAAATAGAAATCTGATCCTTTACCCGGTATTGATTCCACCCATATTTTCCCTCCATGGCGTTCGACAATACGTTTACAAATTGAAAGCCCGATACCTGTGCCTCCGTAGGCATCTTTTGGTTGAAGTCTCTGAAAAATCTGGAATATTTTATTAAAATACTGAGGTTCAATTCCAATTCCGTTATCATGTACTGTAAAAAGATAGCCATCATTTTCCTCTTTTCCCGAAATATGTATTATTGGGGACGAAGTACAGAATTTAAGCGCATTCCCGACCAGGTTCTGAAACAACTGGACCATTTGTCCCTCGTCAGCAACTACATTTGGAAGTTCATCAGTGATAACCAATGCGTTTTTTTCCTTTATAATAAGGCTCAGGTTTTTTAAAGTCTGGCCCAGAACATGATGCATATCTATAGGAGAAAACTTTTTACCTCTTGTTTCAATCCTTGAGTATTCAAGAAGATCATTAATCAGGCCCTGCATTCGGTTTGCCCCATCAACAGCAAACTGAATAAACTCCTGTGCATCCTGATCAAGTTTATCTTTATAGCGTTGTGACAGTAACTGGGTAAAACTTGAGACCATGCGCAGTGGTTCCTGGAGGTCATGAGAGGCAATATATGCAAATTGTTCAAGCTCTTTGTTGGAACGCAATAAATTTTCATTTAAAATGAACAAAGCTTTTTCAGTACCCTTCTTCATATCCGTTATATCAAAACAAACACCTGACATTCTGACTGGCATTCCATTATTATCTTTTTCGACCAAAGCTTTGGAACTTATATAATTTATTTTCTCATTATTAAGTTTGATTCTGTAAACGGTATCAAGAGGAATATCATTTTCAATGGCTTGCCTGAATGCATTTCGCATGTGCGGAAGGTCATCCTCATATATGTGTTTTTCGAAAGCATCATATGTATTCTCAGTAGATCCCGGTTCCAGACCAAACATTTGTTTCATCCTTTTGTCCAGTTCAAATGTATCTTTTCTTATATCCCATTCCCAGATGCCTATATTGCCGTTTTCAAGTGCCATATCAAGCTTTTCCATCGCCTTTTCAACTGCCTGCTCTGCTTTTATTCTTTCAGTTATATCACTACCCTGGGCAATAGTCGATATCACTTTTCTGTCATTATCATAAATTTTTGCTGAATTCCATAATACTGTTCTGATATTTGAATTTTTGGTCATTATAGGAATTTCTATAGTCTCCAGGTTTTCTGTTATGGCAAGTCTGATCTTTTCTCTGGACTCCTTTAATGAAGAATTGGGAAACAAAAAATCGAGTTTTTTGCCTTCTACTTCTGCTGATGAATATCCTGTCAAATGTTCGAAAGCGCGATTAAAAAGCTGTATCTGGTTTTCAGTGTTCCATACTATAATCGGGGTATTTGAGTAATTAATCAGATTCTCAAGATAATTTTTTGTTTGATATAATTCATTTTCTGCCTGAACCTTTGAGGTAATATTCTCAATCATTACTGCAAAAAAGCCCTTCCCGGGACTGAATGAAGTTACCCTGAAATACCTGTTTAAATTGGTTAAATAGTTTTTAAACTTAATGCTTTTACCTGTAAGCGCCACTTTGCCAAATGATTCTATCCAATATTTTTCAAGACCCGGTAAGATTTCGGAAGCTTTTCTCCCTGTAATATTTTCCGCCTTCAGACCTGTTTGTATTTCAAATGCAGGATTTATACTCAGAAATCTGAAGTCAGATGGTTCTCCTTTTTCATTAATAATTATTTCATTTAAGGCAAAGCCCTCTGTCATTCCTTCGAACAGCATTCGATACTTTACCTCACTTTCTTTAATAGCTTCTGTTGCTTTCTTTTCTGATTCCTGCAACCTGATATATGCGATTCCATATGCCAGATCGTCGGCCAGATTTGAAAGCAGGGTTATTTCATTCTCAGAAAACGAATTAACCTTATTTGAATATATTGAGATTGCCCCGAACGACTTCCCTTCTGAAACTAACGGTAACACAATTGACGAAGCATAACCTCTTTTTACAGCTTCTTTCTTCCAGGGTTCAAAAGCAGGATCAGTGAGCATATTAGAGCATAATACAGGTTTCCCCTGTCTGATGGCAGTGCCGGTAGGACCTCTTCCTCTCTCGGTATCGGCCCATGTTATTTTCATTTGCTTTATATAACCCTCATCAAAACCTGAATAAGCCACAGGAATAACTGATTTTTCCATGTCGTCCCTGGCAAAACCAATCCATACCATAGCATGTCCGCACTCTTCAACGATAATCCTGCAAACCTGGTCCAGATAATCTGATTCATTTTTTGCATGTATCATTGCCTGACTGCTTTTAAACAATGAATTCAGTGACAGGTTGACCTGAAACAGATCTTTCTCGATTTTTCTGTGTTCGGTGATTTCCTGGCTGTAAGTAACAACTCTGGTAACCTGATCATTTTCAAAAACAGGGTAAAAATTATGGTTAAATACCATCCCGTTGCGCTCATCCTCAAACTGAACAGGTTGTCCTGAATCCAAAACCATATTGAGTTTTTTAAAGCGTTCCAGTGTAACATGTTCAGATACAAATTCAGAAAAAGGATGGCCAATAAAATCGGAGAACGGTAACTTTAAACGTTGTGCACCTTTTAAATTAGATACAACAAATTTTCCCTGTCTGTCAAACATATAAACAGATTCCTGTGTTGCATCAAGAACAGCCCTCAGGTTAGTTTCACTGCTGATCAAAGCCTCCCGGGCTTTTTTGGTTTCAGTAATATCGTGAATCATTCCTGCAGACCTGATGATCTTTCCATTGGTGTCTCTAAAATGGATGCATTTCTCATACACATAACGAATTTCACCTGTATGTTTTTGCACTATTCTGTGGTAAATTTCATAATTACCTGTCCCTTCCCTGACAGACCCGGAATAGGCTTCATCCACTTTTTTCCTGTCCTCCGGGTGTATGATTTCAAGAAAGTCTTCATAAGTTGCACTGAATTCCCCTGGCATTAAACCAAAAATCCGGTAAACTTCATCTGACCAGGTAAGTTTATTGTTTATAAGATCAAGCTCCCAACTCCCCACATGTGCCATCTCCTGTGACTTTTTCAGCAGTTCATTCGCACTTAATAAATCAGCAGTACGTTCAGCTACCCTTAGTTCAAGCCCGGCATTAAGGTTTAAAAGCTTTGTTTCAGCTTGCTTCAATTCAGTAACATCAATACCCATTTCCATAATGAGTGATGAGCCGTCGGTATCGGTGAAAGGGAAGTCATGAATGGAATAATTCCGATTATCGGGTCCCAGCCATTCCCATATTTGCGGCTGATTACTTTTCAAAACCTTAAAGGTGTCACAGACCTCACAGGGTTCCGAACGATCAAAAAGGAATTCATAGCAACGTCTGCCATTGGATTCGCCGAAACGCTCCCGGAAGTAGCGGTTGGCATAAGGGACATGATAATCTGGTGTCAGCAGGATAATAAATGCCGGCATGAGATCAAGAACATCATTGAAACGTTTACGTTCTGATTCAGCTACCCGCGATTTTATAAGTTCTTCCTCGTAAAGCCGGCGCTTTTCGTCAATCAGGTTGACATAACTGGCCGTAAACCACACCAGCAATATTAAAAATACTGTATAGGTATTAGCAATGAGAGCTACCCCAACTTCTGATTTAAAAAAATTGGAGTGAATACCAAATGTAATTAGCCATGCAATTATTATAGTGATAATAATAAGGCCCGGAAGGAGTCTTCGGGCCATAAGTCCTCCGGTATTTTTGCTGGTGAAGACTTTCATAAGCCACGTATCGGGTCGAATCATAACTAGTGCAGTGCATAGAGCAGTCAGGCCTATTCCGGTATTTAATGCCACAGGAAGATTCTCGATTTCAAATATTGGATAAACCCTTAGAATATAAAAGATAGGGACAAAGGAACTTGTTAAAACGGCAGGGAAAATTAACAAATGTGCAATGTTGTCGGTACTGCTTTTTTTACCCGTAAATAAGAATAGCATACATCCGATTAACAGGAAATTAACAGCTGTCAGGAAGGCCATTCTGTTTGCCGGAAGCAGAAAAAGGTTCAGACCCGTCATATTTGCAATTGGAGCTTCATGTCCGGTAATCATAATGCACATGTAATCCATTAATGTAATCAGACTTAAAACAATGATGATCAATGCCAGTGTTTTTGACAACCCTGTTTTTAAATGTCCAGGTGAACCTGATTGCATTACCAGGATTGCTGCACCGGCCAACATTAAACATATTGCCGTAACAATCTTCATTTGCGTCCATTGTGGCTCAATGCTTGTAAGCAATGTAATGTTGAATATCCAGCCGGCCAGATCCAGCAGGCTTATAATATAAACAACTGCCAGCGATGTCCATACAACTGTCCGGGGGCCGGGATTCAGACCCAGTGTATACCAGTCTAAACCCTTCCTGTTATTAGTTAAATTGCCTGACATTGAAAATTTAATTATTTCATAACTATCTGTTGGTCAGAACTGCAAAAATATACTTTATTGACATTCAACCGGCATCTCTCCCTGGCAATTAAATAATTTTACCCTTTCATTTCCTCATCCTCGCATCCTCACATCTTCATATCTACACATCCTTTGCTTAATTAATTGTTTTCATTTTTCGGGATGGTGAAATAGAAAATTGAGCCTTTCTCCGGTTCAGACTCCACCCAGATAGATCCGTTATGACGTTCAACAATTCGTTTGCAGATTGCAAGGCCAATACCTGTACCTTCATACTCTTCATGTCTGACAAGTCTCTGGAATATCTGGAAGATTCTATTGAAATACTGGGATTCTATTCCTATACCATTATCTTTAATGGAAAAGATATATTTATTGTTTTCAGTTTTGGCAGAAATTATAATAACCGGTGATTCATTGGTGAATTTTAATGAATTGGTAATAAGATTTTGTACCAGCAGCACCATCTGACTTTCATCTGCAAACAACGTCGGCAATGATTTAGCCTTTACAATTGCATTTTTTTCCCTGATCTTAATATTCAGGATGTTGGTCACTTCTTCCACTACCTTGTTCATATTCACTTCTGAAAATTCTTTTATATTGGCCTTGACTTTGGAATAAGCGAGTAACCCGTTTATCAGGTCATACATTCTTTTGGAGCCATCCACTGCAAATTTTATATATTCCCGTGCATCGGAGTCTAATTTATTCCCATAGCGCTGGGCCAGCATTTGTGTATAACTGGAAACCATCCGTAAAGGCTCCTGTAAATCATGTGAAGCTACATATGCAAATTGTTCAAGGTCTTTATTGGAACGTAACAATTCCTCATTAAGCTTTATAAGTACCTGCTCAGTTCCCTTTTTCATTATGGTTACATCAAAACAGACTCCCGACTGACTGATGGGTTTTCCATTAATGTCTTTATTCAGGAGTGCTTTTGTGGAGATATATTTTGAATTGCCGTCAACTGCCTTTGTTCTGAAAATTGTTTCAAAAGGAATATCCAGTTCCATAGACTGATTAACAGCTTTTCTGAAATGTGGAAGATCTTCTTCATTTATACAATTTTCAAAGGCCCTGTATGTTTGCCCGAAGGTTCCCGGCTCAAGGTTAAAAATTCTCTCCATCCTTTCATCCCAGATCATTTTGTCAGTTTCTATATCCCATTCCCAGACTCCTATATTACCATTCTCCAATGCGAGATTCATTTTTTCTCTTGAAATTTCAAGATCCCTTTCCATTCTCTTGCGCAGGGTTATGTCAAACATTATCACCAGAAGCTCTTTGTCATCCTCATTTACAGAACCCTGGAGGTTTATATAAATCGGATACCCGTCTATTTTATTGAGTGTTACCTCACATGATTCTTTTCCTTTGGTCTCAAATACTTTCAGCAAAAAGGCATCAAATACATTCCTGGTATCTATTGTAAGAAACTGGTTAAATTTTCTGTTAATCAAAAGAGAACGGTCCAAACCGAGAATATTGGCTCCCATAAAATTCAACTGACTTATTGTACCCTCCCTGGAAATTACAAAATATCCGGCAGGAGAAAAATCAAAAAGTGAAGTATATTTTTCCATCACTTTTTCAGTTAAATCCCGTGCTGCCCTTAGTTCATCATTCTGCATTTCCAGTTCAAGCTGGTACACCTCCAATTCATGAAGCAGTTTATTTTCATCCCAGTCATTGAAAGATGTTTCTGTTTTGATCTTGTTAACTTTCAGATGCTCTTCTGCTTTGTGCCGCAGGGGAGAAGGATTCAGAGATTTTACTATATTTTTCTTTCTTCTCATAATTCCATGGTTAAATGATGTCCATTAGTTTCCTGAAAATCCCGGACCTCATTTCTGTACCTAAAGCCGTAAAGTTATATTTTTTCCCGGTTTGACCTAAAATCTTATACGGATTACTTCTCAGTTCGGCTATAATCTTTTCAGTTATTTTCTCAGAAACCACCTTCATAAATCACAAATGATAAGTTTTTAATTGAAATAGAACTGTTAGGCTAAAATCAGGATTTTCCTCCCTTCATTGACATAACAAGTTATTGCCATTCTGAACGAAACTAAGTAAAGTATCGAATCTTATATTCATTTTACCAATTTTACTGAACAGTATTTTTTTGAAATATTTATATTTATCAGAAATTTTTTCGTAGATTTACTTATTAATGGAATATAAATTTCATTAAAAAATTAACACTTCCGGTAAATGAAAATACTATTGGTTGAGGATGACCAAAAAATATCAACATTTGTAAAAATAGGTCTCGAAAGTCATGACTGTCTGGTAGACATCGCATTTGACAGCTCAATAGGGGAGAGATTGGCTTTGTCAAGAAAATATGATGTGATGGTGCTTGATGTCGTAATCCCGGGAATTTCAGGATTTGAGTTATGTAAAAAGATCAGGAACCAAAATATACTGACCCCTATAATTATGCTGACTTCTCTTGATGGGGAAGATGACAAACTTACCGGATTCGATAGTGGAGCTGATGATTACCTGACAAAACCTTTCAGTTTCAAAGAACTTCTGGCCCGGATTAAATCATTAAACAGAAGAAACAAGGAAATAATGGTAAATCCCGTATTGAAAATTGCAGACCTTGAAGTTGATTCTGTATCACGGCTTGTAAAAAGAGGCGATAAGGAAATACATTTGACTGCCACGGAATATAAAATCCTGGAGCTTTTATTAAGTGGAAAGGGAAAAGTTTTTGACAGGTTCAATATTGCAGAAAAAATATGGGGATTTTCTTTTAATTCCGGAACCAACGTGATTGATGTTCATATTAATGCACTCAGACGAAAGATAGATAAAGAGTTCCCAAGAAAACTTATACATACAAAAAAGGGATTCGGATATGTCATAAACGAACAATCATAGCATATCTGAGCTATTTTTCCTGACCTGCCATTCATCGCCGGGCCGTCCTTCCGGCACATATCAACCCGGATCATATACCCGGATTGTAATTAATAGATTCTTCGGACGAAATCAGGTATTATATTTACGAAATCTTAATCTATTATTAACCACACCTTAATTTGGTGCTCCTATCATATCCGTATCTTTGCAGTGATATATTAAATTTTAGATAATTACTCTTAACACTTTTCAACAGACCATAAGAAAACCATTTTACTAAAGAATAAGACAAATTGTTATACAGTGGGGTATTTTATAGAAATTAACTGAGACATGGACGAATTAACAATTACAAGGACTTCTAAAAAGATCAATTGGGCAGGAAGAGAGAAAATTCTGACAGAGCAGTCATTTTATCTAATTAATTGTATAAATTTTATACTTGAATTGATTATTATAAACACTCTGCAGTATAATAAACTCACCTCAATAGATGAAATTTTTAATAACACGGTCAAAACCCATACGGAGATTAATCCGGATGGGGAAAGTGACATTGATATAGAAACGGTTGAAAATATATGCCAGGCATTATGTATGAATAATGGGGTACTGGTAAACCTGGTAAAAAACAATATAAGTTATTATAAACTTAATCATAAGAATTATATGTGAACAGATTATTTAAAACCATCTGGCTGAAGGCCGGTAAGTTAAGAATGGGTGAAACATATATAGTAATCAGGATAAGAGGTTTTTTTTTCGTTAGGTTAGTTTTAGGTTAGTAAAAGAGGGGGATTGTCGCCAGGCAATTCTCCTCTTGCTTTTAAAATACAGTATGAAAGTGTCAGTTGATCCGGTAATCTGCTTTGACTCCTGCGGGTTTCAAAAGATGTTTAACATTTTCAGAGTTTGGTAAAAAACTTAATGTTGGAAAAATATTTGCTTATGTACTTATGCTTGAAGTTAGTCAAAAATAGTTCTGATTTTTCTAATTTTATATATCTTAGTGCCCATAACCTTAACTCATGCACAGAACCTGACAATAACTATATCTTTATCCCAAGTGCTGCCTGGGATAAAGATTATTTTTATGTCCCAGGTTTATTTGCATTGATGAAAAAAAGGAGGAGTATCTTTACTTTTGTTAGTCTTTTGTTTGTGACTGACGAGGCGGAAGCTTACCAGAATGTAAGATTTCTTTCATTATAACACTTGAACAAACAGATTATTGAAATTTTTCCGGAAAGAAAATTTTTATTATGGCTAAAGTTTTGCCTCTGGAAAATATTAAAATCAGCAAAAAGAGTTTGTCAGGATTTTTAATCCAGGCAATTCTCTTTATGTTGATACCGGGCAGGGTTTTTTCCCAGCTGAATGCCGACTTTTCTGCAAGCAGTACAAGCGTTTGCAGTGGAAATAGTGTCATATTTACCGATGCCTCCACAGGTACAACAATCACTACAGTTTACGCCTGGGATTTTGGTACAGGTGCAACTCCTGCCACTTCTGACCAGAGTGGTCCGGTCACAGTAACATATACAGGGTCAGGCCCCCGGACTGTTAGCCTTATTTTAACAGATGGGACAGTTAATAGTACTATGATTAAGCCTGACTACATAACTGTTAACCCATTACCTGTAGTTACCATTGATGCCGCAGGTCCATTCTGTACCGGTGATCCGGCTGTCCAGTTGGTGGCTTCACCAGGTGGTGGCACATTCAGTGGCACAGGAGTTAACCTCACCGGCTTATTTACTCCCGGAACAGCGGGGGCAGGGTCACATTTAATTACCTATACATTTACCGATGTTAATAATTGTATTAACAGCGCTAGTACCAGCATAGTTGTAAACACACCACCTCCTGCACCGGTAGTGACGGTAACGGATAATTGCAATAATACATCTACATTATCCACAGCAGCATCCGGGACATTATTATGGAGTAACGGAGCAACAACTGCCTCAACAATCGTCAATACACCAGGAATATATACTGTAACCACAACAGTAAACGGCTGTACCAGTCAGCCGGGAAGCGGAACGGCAGCGCCCAAGACAATACCTGCTGCACCGGTAGTGACGGTAACAGATAACTGTGGCACTTCAACACTCTCTACCGCAGCAACAGGGACACTATTATGGAGCACGGGTGAATCAACCGCTTCTATAAATGTAAGCACTGCAGGTCCATATACTGTAACCACGACAGTAAACGGTGTACCAGTCAGCCGGGAAACGGAACGGCAGCGCCGAAGACAACACCTGCTGCACCGGTAGTGACGGTAACAGATAATTGCGATGGCACCTCTACACTCTCTACCGCAGCAACCGGGACATTGTTATGGAGCACTGGAGAGGCAACTCCATCAATATCTGTCAACGCCCCGGGGGCATATACGGTAACCACAACAGTAAACGGCTGTACCAGTCTGCCGGGAAGCGGAACGGCAGCGCCGAAGACAACACCTGCTGCACCGGTAGTGACGGTAACGGATAATTGTGATGGCACTTCAACACTCTCTACCGCAGCAACAGGTACATTATTATGGAGTAACGGAGCAACTACTGCCTCAACAATCGTCAATACACCAGGAATATATACTGTAACCACAACAGTAAACGGTTGTACCAGTCCGCAGGGAAGCGGAACGGCAGCTCCGAAGACGGCACCAACGACTCCGATAGTGACGGTAACGGATAATTGTAATAATACATCTACATTATCCACAGCAGCATCCGGGATATTATTATGGAGTAACGGAGCAACTACTGCCTCAACAATCGTCAATACACCAGGAATATATACTGTAACCACAACAGTAAACGGCTGTACCAGTCAGCCGGGAAACGGAACGGCCGCACCAAAGACTACACCAACGACTCCGATAGTGACGGTAACGGATAATTGTAATAATTCCTCTACGCTCTCAACATCAGCAACAGGCACATTATTATGGAGTAACGGAGCATCCACAGCTTCAATAGTTGTCAACACCCCCGGAACATATACGGTAACCACAACAGTAAACGGCTGTACGAGCCTGCCGGGCAGTGGTACGGCTGCTCCAAAAACTACACCGGCGACTCCGGTTGTGACAGTTGTGGATAATTGTAATAGTACTTCTACACTCTCAACTGCCGCTGCAGGTACATTGTTATGGAGTAACGGTGCAACTACTGCCTCAACAATCGTCAATACACCGGGAGTTTATACAGTAACCACAACAATAAACGGCTGTACGAGCCTGCCGGGAAGTGGCACGGCAGCACCGAAGTCAACCCCTGTTACGCCGGTTGTAACAGTGGTGGATAATTGTAATAATACTTCCACGCTCTCAACCGTGGCAACAGGGACATTATTATGGAGTAATGGAGCGTCCACAACTTCAATAAATGTCACCACCCCCGGAACATATACGGTAACCACAACAGTAAACGGCTGTACGAGCCTTCCGGGCAGTGGTACGGCTGCTCCAAAAACTACACCGGCGACTCCGGTTGTGACAGTGGTGGATAATTGTAATAGTACTTCCACGCTCTCAACCGTGGCAACAGGGACATTATTATGGAGTACAGGAGCAACAACTGCATCAACAATCGTCAATACCCCGGGAGTTTATACAGTAACCACAACAATAAACGGCTGTACGAGCCTGCCGGGAAGTGGCACGGCAGCACCGAAGTCAATCCCTGTTACGCCGGTTGTAACAGTGGTGGATAATTGTAATAATACTTCCACACTCTCAACCGTGGCAACAGGTACATTATTATGGAGTAATGGAGCGTCCACAACTTCAATAAATGTCACCACCCCCGGAACATATACGGTAACCACAACAGTAAACGGCTGTACGAGCCTTCCGGGCAGTGGTACGGCTGCTCCAAAAACTGCACCGGCGACTCCGGTTGTGACAGTGGTGGATAATTGTAATAGTACTTCCACACTCTCAACTGCGGCCACAGGTACATTATTATGGAATACGGGTGCGACGACGCCATCAATAACAGTTTATGCTGCAGGAACATATACTGTAAGAACAACAGTAAATGGCTGTACCAGTCAGCCGGGCAGCGGAACGGCAGCGCCGAAGACGGCACCTGCTGCGCCGGTAGTGACGGTAACGGATAATTGTAATAATTCCTCTACACTCTCAACATCAGCAACAGGCACATTATTATGGAGTAACGGAGCGTCCACAACTTCAATAAATGTCACCACCCCCGGAACATATACGGTAACCACAACAGTAAACGGCTGTACGAGCCTGCCGGGCAGTGGAACGGCTGCTCCAAAAACTACACCGGCGACTCCGGTTGTGACAGTGGTGAATAATTGTAATAGTACTTCCACACTTTCAACTACCGCTACAGGTACATTATTATGGAATACAGGTGCGACAACGACATCAATAACAGTTTATACTGCAGGAACATATACAGTAAGAACAACAGTAAATGGCTGTACCAGTCTGCCGGGCAGCGGAACGGCCGCGCCGAAGTCAACCCCTGTTACGCCGGTTATAACAGTGGTGAATAATTGTAATAGTACTTCCACACTCTCAACCGTGGCAACAGGTACATTATTATGGAATACGGGTGCTACTACGCCATCAATAACAGTTAATGCTGCAGGAACATATACAGTAAGAACAACTGTAAATGGCTGTACCAGTCAGCCGGGCAGCGGTACAGCTGCTCCAAAAACTACACCGGCGACTCCGGTTGTGACAGTGGTGGATAATTGTAATAGTACTTCCACACTTTCAACTGCGGCCACAGGTTCATTATTATGGAATACGGGTGCGACGACGCCATCAATAACTGTTTATGCTGCAGGAACATATACAGTAAGAACAACTGTAAACGGCTGCACAAGTTTGTCTGGCAGTGGCACCGCTGCCCCAAAGACAGCGCCATCGGCGCCTGTTCCGGGAAACATCAGCCAGCCGACATGTACAGTATCAACTGGCAGTGTAGTTTTGAGTGGATTACCTTCGACCGGTATCTGGACATTGGCCCGTAATCCGGGTTCAATTTTAACAACAGGAACAGGTACTAACACAGCTATTTTATTTGTCCCTTCAGGCAGATACACTTTTACTGTAACCAATGCCGCAGGATGTACTTCTGTGGCATCCCCTGAGGTCGTTATTAACTCACAACCAGATACCCCGGTGGCACCGGTTGTCGGAGCTATCAGTCAACCGGGGTGCTCCGTGGCAACGGGAAGTGTGACCCTGAACGGCTTGCCCGGAACCGGTTTCTGGACCCTTACCCGTTATCCCGGTACTACAACAACAAACGGTTTCGGGACCACCACCACAATCGTGGGTCTGGTTGCCGGAACCTATAACTATTCTGTCAGAAATGCTGACGGATGTACCTCGGTGATTTCGGCGAATATAACAATAACCACTCAGCCTCCCACACCCACAGCACCGGTTCCAGGAACAATTATCCATCCTACCTTTGCAGTACCGACCGGAAGTGTTGCACTTAGCGGATTACCTTCAGGCAACTGGACACTGACTCAAAATCCGGGAGGAATTAAAATTGATGGTACAGGAGAAACCAGAACTGTTTCAGGACTTGAGCCGGGAAACTACACTTTCACCGTGACAAACTCGTTTGGCTGCACCTCAGTATCAACAGATAATATATTGATAAATGCACGACCCGGGCCTCCGAAAGTTGTAGTTACTGATCCTGCAACTGTCTGTTCAACTGAAACCGCAGACCTTACAAAACCGGAGATAACAGAAGGATCAGATGCCGGACTTATATTCACTTACTGGACTGATTCACTGGGAACAATTGCCTTCGACACTCCTGCTGCTGCAACAGCCGGCACTTACTATATTAAGGGAACCACAACAGCAGGATACTATACAATAAAGCCCGTCAATGTGACCACAGATCAGATGCCTGTGGCAGACGCAGGACCGGACCAGGTCCTTGAATACCAGTTCTCAACACTACTCAGTGCCGAACCGGTTGAGATAGGAACAGGAGTCTGGTCATTATCATCAGGGACAGGTAAATTCTCCAATGCTGCCAGCGCAGTAACTATTGTAAGCGGACTGTCAACGGGCGCAAATCGGGTCAGTTGGACAGTCACGAACGGTGTATGCCCGGCAGCAATTGATTACCTGACTGTTACGGTCAAAGACCTGAGTATACCTACATTAATAACACCTGATGGTGATCCCTATAATGAATTTTTTATCCTGCAAGGACTTGAAACCCTCGGAAAAACTGAACTGATTATTATCGACAGGAGAGGGGTTCAGGTATTTAAAGCTTTAAATTATAAAAATGACTGGAACGGATTGGATTCGAGTGGAGATCCATTGCCTGATGACACTTATTTCTATATTCTGAAAGCCGCAAACGGGAAATCGTTGAGTGGATATATTGTAATAAGACGATAAATGGTACTAAGATGCACATGGAACCACTAAAATATATTATGCTTAAGTTAAGATTTATGTATGAGACGAATACTTGAACTTCTCATTCTTATTGTGGTAATGCCTGTAAGTTTGCCGGGGCAGCTAGCTCCCGTCTCGGACCAGTATATACTTAATCCTCTCACAATTAATCCCGCTTATGCCGGGAATAGGGGAGCGCTGAATATTGCGGCCTTTTACCGGAACCAATGGGTAGGAATTTCAGGCGCACCTAAAACCATGTCACTGGCTGTTGATGGGCCTCTGCTTGATGGTAAAATAGGCCTGGGGATCAATATTTCAAATGACAGGATAGGAGTTACAAGGGAAAACCGGTTCAACACGAACTATTCGTTTAAAATAGGTATGAATGACAGGACTCTTTCCCTTGGCCTGGGAGCCGGAATAATAACCACTAATACTGCATGGTCCGACCTGGTTGTTGCTGATCCTGAAGACAGGAATTCACTCGTCGATTCACGCGTGTATGTAGTTCCGGATTTCAGCTTTGGGATCTATTATTCTAACCATAATTACTTTGCCGGTTTTTCAGTTCCAAAATTATTAGGCAACGAGTTTAATTTTGATAAAAACAGATACATTCCTGAATTTAATCCGGATCAATACATTTATCTGTTTAACACGGGGTATGTTTTTAACCTGAATCCCAGAACAAAGTTTTTTCCTTCAACTCTGGTTACCTACTCCAGAGGTGAACAGTTACAGTATGATATTAGCGCCCATTTCAGATTTATAAACATCCTATGGGTCGGAGCAACTTACCGCAGCACTCAATCAATTACCGGATTACTGCAACTTGCTGTTAATAACCAGTTGAGAGTTGCTTATACCTATAATTTTGATTTTGGCATGCTTGGCAGATATAACAACGGGTCTCATGAGATTATGCTAAGGTATGAATTCAGGTATAAAGTGGATGTTGTGAATCCATTGATGTTATAAGAGAGTACTTGGAGTGACTAAAGTACTTCGGGCACTTGGAGTTGAAAGAAATGGATAAGAAAGTGCCTAAAGTACTTGGAGTACTTAAAGTTAACATAAATGGATAATAAGGAATTCAGTAAACAGCTGGAAGACAGAACAAAAAAATTTGCAGTAAGCATTATAAAACTTTCTGTTAAATTACCTGATACTCCTGAGGGCAAGGTGATCAGAAATCAGATTACGAAATCCGGAACAAGCATCGGAGCCAACTACCGTGAAGCAAACCGGTCAAGAAGCAAGGCAGATTTTATAAATAAAATAAAAATCTGTGAAAGTGAATCCAATGAAACTCTTTACTGGTTAGAAATAATCGTTGATTTAGAATGGCTTGAAAACTCCAAAACTGAACACCAGATTAAAGAAGCAAATGAATTGCTGGCAATTTTTACTTCAATCGGCACAACATTGAAATCATAAAACCCTAAGTACTCTAAGTACTCTAAGTACTCTAAATACTCTAAATACTCTAAGTACTCTAAATACTCTAAATACTCTAAGTACTCTAAATACTCTAAGTACTCTAAGTACTCTAAGTACTCTAAGTACTCTAAGTACTCTAAGTACTCTAAATACCCTAAGTACTTCTTCCTCATGAAAATAAAACTCCCAATAGTTATCCTTCTATTTACTGGTTTACACCAGCTATCATTGGCGCAGCCGGAAACCTACACCATTAAGAAGGCCTCATTCAGCTCGGATAAATATGATGAATTTTGTCCTGTATATTATAAGCATGGTATAGTCTTCTGCACAAACCGCAGATCCAGTTCACTTATTGATTATTCATCTGAAAATGGTATAGCCCCGGTTGATATATATTACATTGATACAACTGAAAAAGTTACATGGAGGAAATCGAGATTATTTTCCAGGGATCTGGAGACAAATTATAATGACGGTCCTGTAACCTTCAACAGCAGGGGTGATACTATTTATTATTCAAGGAATCAGAGGATTGAACGGCAAATTTAATGAACTCTCCACAGTAAGAAACAGACTGGGAATTTTCAGTGCAGTATTGTATGGTAAAGAGTGGACCCGGATTCGTGAATTGAGATTTAATACTGAATGGTACAATATCTCAACCCCATTCCTGTCGCGCGACGGTAAAAGATTATACTTCGCATCTGATAAACCTGATGGTTACGGAGGCTCTGACCTTTATTACTGCGATTGGAAAAATAATTACCTGACCGATCCTGTGAATATGGGACCTGAAATAAATACCACAGGTAATGAATCTTATCCATTTATAACTTCTGCAGGTGAGCTCTTTTTTTCCTCCGACGGACATAAAGGGATGGGAGGAAAGGATATTTTCTTTTCCAGATTAAAAGACGGAAAGTGGATACCTCCCGTAAGGCTTGATCCTCCGGTTAACTCACCATATGATGATTTTGGGATAATTACCGACTCCCTGATTAGCGAGGGATATTTTTCTTCTGGGAGAGATAAAACAATAGATATCTACCAGTTCAAGACAATTATTCCACAGATCTTTTACACTGATGCTCAAAAAGAAAATCAATACTGTTTCAGGCTTCGCAGTGAAGGTAAAATAGAAATAGATACACTGAATATCAGATATACATGGGATTTCGGAGATGGAAAGAAAGCCCACGGTCAGGTCGTGACACATTGTTTCCCGGGGCCAGGAACATACAAAATCAAGCTTGACCTTATTGACAGGGCAACAGGGAAACTGTTTTTTTCTATGCTTGCATATGATCTTGAACTAAAAGATTATGAACAACCTTATATTAGCTCTCCGGATGTTGTGGAAGCAGGTGATCCCGTTGATTTTGACGGAATGAAATCTTTTCTTCCGGGGTATGATATTTTAAGTTATTCCTGGGACTTTGGTGACGGGAGCAGGGTGCTCGGGAAAAGTGTAAAACATACATTTATAAAGGAGGGAGAGTTTAATGTAAACCTTGGATTAAAAATTAAGTCTCTCACAAATGGGATAATTAGTAATACTGGCGTATCAAAAAAGATAACAGCAGTTAATACACCCCGGGAAAAAGTCTCTTTACTTGTTGAAAGAGCCATAGCAGATACCCTTTTGCCTGATATCAGTAAATACGACAATGCCAGGATAAAAACAATTTACTCCGCCGAAACAGAATTTGACCAGGGAGCACTTTTTGAGATTGAAATTATAACATCCAAAACCAGTATCGGGCCGGACAATAATATTTTCGAAGAAATTGCCGGGAAATATACCATCAGGGAAGTTTTTGATCCCAAAACAGATATGTATAGCTACTTTGCAGATGAGCAAAGAAACCTTATGGCAACATACCCTGCATATTCTGAACTTATAAAAATGGGATTTAAAGATGTACGGATCAGGTTGAAAATAATTAAAGACCCGGTTGATAAAGAACTCTTTAATCTTGAAAAGAGTTTCGGGACACTGACCGATAACTATATTGACTCATATAACAAGCTGACGGGAAGCGGATATTTTTTGCTCGATCAGATAATTATTTTAATGAACCGCTATCCGGATATAAGACTTGAAGTCGGGGTTTATACCGACAATACAGGATCAACTTCAAGAAACCTCAGGCTTTCACAAACGCGTGCTAATGTTATGGTTAACTACCTTATTAACAGAGGTATAAACGCCAAACGACTGGTTGCAAAGGGTTATGGCAGCACAAGACCGGTTGCTTCAAATTTGTCCGAAAAAGGTCGTGAGCAAAACCGCAGGGTTGATTTTACGGTGATAAATTAAGCCAGGCAGGAATTTATCAAAATTTTCTGTTTTTGATGAATGACAGTTTATCAACTATAGAATTAGAGTTCCCTGTGATAAATGAACAATTTTGAAAGGCGAAAATCCCTGGGATCAGGACTTACCGGGCCTGTTAGCATTGTAAATTTTTGGAAGGGATCATTTCTTTAATTAGTTTTAGCCCGGAATATTTTAGTCTTACAGCCTGACCGGTCCCTGTTCTTTTGTGACAGATAATATTGATGAAAAAGCAGAAAGCTATTTATTCATCACAATATCAAAATGTTATAAACGAATCAAATGGGACTGACGGGGCGAAAGCATGTCCGGACCAGAAGCGATTTGTTTCGCGTTTCACGTTTCGCGTAATAAGTTAAAGAATTATAAAATGAATATTAAGCGATTCGAAGACCTGAATATCTGGCAGGAAGCGAGAGAATTGTGTAAAGTTGTATATGATATCACATCAAAGGACCCTTTCGGTAAGGATTATAAATTCAGAGATCAGATGAGAGCTTCAGCAGGGTCAGCGATGGATAATATAGCTGAAGGTTTTGACCGTGGAGGTAATAAAGAATTTTCTCAATTTCTTTCGGTTTCCAGAGGTTCAACCGGAGAAGTCAGATCTCAATCCTATCGTGCTATTGATATTGCGTATATTTCGGAAGAAAAATTTAATGAGCTACTTGAGCGTACAGACAGCCTGAGCCGAAAGATATTTAATTTGATGCAACACCTCAAAAACTCTGATATAAAAGGCCTTAAGTACTCTTAATGCTTAACTCTTAACGCGAAACCCGAAACGCGAAACAATAAACTCGAAACGATAAACGCGAAACGCGAAACGACAAACCCGAAGCATTTTTAGATAACTCCAATTATTCTCATTAATTTTCCTGTACTTTTCATTATACTTTATTTATAGTAAAACACTGTTTTTATGAAAACCCCTCATACAAGTTTCCTGATCTCATTATCCGTTATTCTGATTTTGAGTTCTTGTGTCACCCGCAAGAGGTTAACATATCTGCAATATTCAGATGTGCCTGTAACCCAGGGGATGCCGGTAAAAGATCTCAGGATTTCTGTTACACCGGCTGAGTATAAAATAATGCCCTACGATAACCTCTATATAAGGGTTATTACCCCGGATCCTCAATGGTCCTCACTATTTAATACATCACTAGGTCAAAGTGGTAATCTGACTGAGGAGAGCGCTTCTTTATCAGGTTATCCTGTGGATGTTAACGGGAACATTGACATTCCTTATGTCGGTAAAATAGAAGTATCAGGTAAAACACTCTCTGAAATAAAAGTTGAACTCGATTCGACATTCAAAAAATATGTAACTGATGCAGCGATAACAGTGAGGATGGTTAATAATTACGTCAGCATAATCGGTGAAGTAAGGGCACCCGGAAGATACCCCTTAACCAAGGACCGTGTAAATGTATTCGAGGCTCTTTCGATGGCTGGTGACATGAGCGAATACAGCAACCGTCAGAAAGTACAGTTAATAAGACCCTCTCCATACGGGCCCGTAGTTAAGGAGTTTTCTCTCAGAGACAGAAGTATCCTGACATCAGAATTTTACTATGTAATGCCTAACGATATTATTTATGCCCAGCCAATGAGAGGCAGAACCTTCCAATTGAATTCTTCAGTATTTACTTCAATATATACGACTATATTGAGCTCAGTTACTACTATTTTTGTGATTTATAGTTTTTTGATTCCAAAAAGTGGTAATTGAAATGATTATTACCTGACTTTATCATTTTGAAATGATATCTATACCTGCAAAACCCGCTAGTTTATATTTACAAAATCTTTTGCTATATAAACATCTGAAAAGAATTACAATGATAAACAATCCGAATACCTTTCAGCAGGAACAAACAGACAAACCTGCCTCAGCAGGCTGTCGGTACTCGATCCTTTGGTGATCCTTTCCTTAATATTGAAAAATTGGTACTACTTTATAATAGCGCTTATAGCAGCTTTTTTTGTTGCCCGTCTATATATTGGCCATACTATGCCGGTTTACAGTGAATCAACCACAATTCTTATAAATGAAACAAGGACAGACAGATTGGAAATAATGATGAACTTCTTCAGGGGCTTGGTCTCCCCGGTAGGGATGAGAAACCTGGATAATCAGATAGACGATACTTAAATCCAGGGCGACTGACCGAAAAAACGCTGAAAGAATTACCATTTGAAATTGAATACTATCAAGAAAACGGTTAACAACAATATTCCGATTTATCCGGATATTCCAATAAAATTTATATCTGAAAATGAAAACGCGCTTCCTGCTGGATGTTGAATTTTCAATTATATATCTGGGTAATAACAGGTTCAGCCTTAAATCTGAATCTGATTATTTTATGTTTAATAAACAAGGCTTCATTTGGGGAGACTATTGAAATTCCGGAGGGAATTTCCGTATTGAGCGCAGAAATGAAGAATGGCTTGATTCAAATAAGGATCAGAAGCGATTTATTTTATAATCCATACAGCCGGACTAGATTAATAAACTATTTCAATCAACGGCTCTCAGGTTGAATTATTGTCAAAGGGAGGATCTTTTTTAAGGATTAGTATGGTGGGCACAAACAGTGCCAGGATGTAGACTTCCTTAATAAACTTGTTGAAGTTTTTCAGGACATTTCGTCTCGATAAAAAGAATACAGAGGCTATAAGGAGAGTTCAGTTTATAGATGATCAGCTTGTGGGGATATCTGATTCTCTGGCTATTGACTGAGAATAAGTTGCAGCAGTTCCGGTCATCAAACAGAGTAATGGACCTTTCTGCACAGGGACAGGCTATTATTGGCCAGGTAACACTTCTTGAAAACGAAAAGGCCCGCCTCAACCTTGAAGCTAACTATTATGATTACCTGGCCGACTACCTTGCCAAGGATACTACGGGAGAGATACCCATTGTTCCATATCACTATGGGGATAAATGATCCGGGTCTCACCAGGCTTGTAACAGATCTTTCCGAACTCCAGTCACAGTTATTAAATAGTGGGGCAGGGGAAAAGAATCCCCTGCAAAGTCTGATGGCACAGACGAGTCCGCAGTACTAAAGATGCTATTCTTGAAACACTTAACGGTCTAAGAAGGGCAAATAGTCTGGCACAGACGGAGAATCAGGAACAGATTAACAAAGTAAATGCACAGGCCTCTGCATTGCCTGTCACCGAAAGACAACTTTTGGGCTTTGAGAGAAAATTCAGGCTTAACGACAGAGCTGTACACATTTCTTCTTGAGACAAGGGCTGAACAACAAATGCAAAAGGCTTCCAATGTATCAGATTGTGATGTGATTGATCCGGCAGATGAACATTTTAGTGCTCTTGTATCGCCTGATCCCGGAAAAGTCTATTTTGTAGGTTTGTTTTCAGGTGTTGGAATCCCTTTTTAATAGTATTTTTAAATTTCCTGTTTAACAAAAAACTTAAGGATGAAGATATCGGGAAGATGACAGATATTCCGATTGTTGGGAATATACCTCGCAATTTGGAAAAATCAAATACTATAGTCTTTGAATAATCCCAATTCATCTATTGCTGAAGCATACCGATTACTGCGGTCAAGGATGCAATTTTTTACTAAGGAAGCCACAGATCCTGTAATTCTTGTGACCTCATCAATGCCTGAAGATGGAAAAACCTTTACAGCAATAAATCTTGCATCGGTTTACAGCCTGTTCGGAAAGAAAACAATCCTGGTAGGTTTTGATCTGAGAAAACCGAAGATATTTCAGGATTTTAATCTCAACAATGAAAAGGGTGTTTCCACCTGGCTGATAGGTAAAGATAGATTAGATGAGATATAATTCAGGAAACCTCTTTTGAAAATCTATCGGTAATTTCTGCAGGACCTGTTCCACCAAATCCGTCGGAACTTATTGCGCTGAAAAAAACGGATGAACTTCTTAAGTATGCTGAAAGAAAAATACGAATATATAATAATTGACTCAACCCCGATAGGGATTATTTCTGACGCATACCATCTTGCTTCGCTTGCAGATGCCACTCTCCTGGTAATCAGATCGAAGGAACATTAGCAATACGAGAAATCTGAACCAAGTAGATAAATATAAGCAATGTATTGCTAA
>CAVUAX010000003.1:0-1476640 GCA_963739685.1 uncultured Bacteroidales bacterium | reverse complement strand
TGCTCTACCGGCTATTAATCAGTTTCATAATATAGGATTTCGACTTTTTACTCTTTATGCAGGACTACCCTATCCATTGCCTGTCCCTTTGAACTGTAGAATTCAGTGTGCACAACAACCCAGGTATGCCGCTATCGGTGTATTTACCCTTTTTCCTGTTGTGCTCAGATAATCTCCTTGCAAGGTCGTTGGTATATCCAACGTAGTATCTGTCAAGGGAATTACTGTACAAAATATACAAGGTAAACATAATGCAGAAGAATAAATAAGGAGAAACTTTTTCTAATTTCTCCTTATTAGTGTGATCCAGCTGGGGCTCGAACCCAGGACCCTTCCGCAAAGCGGAATGCTCTACCGGCTATTAATCAGTTTCATAATATAGGATTTCGACTTTTTACTCTTTATGCAGGACTCCCTATCCATTGCCTGTCCCTTTGAACTGTAGAATTCAGTGTGCACAACAACCCAGGGTATGCCGCTATCGGTGTATTTACCCTTTTTCCTGTTGTGCTCAGATAATCTCCTTGCAAGGTCGTTGGTATATCCAACGTAGTATCTGTCAAGGGAATTGCTGTACAAAATATACAAGGTAAACATAATGCAGCAGAATAAAAAAGGAGAAACTTTTTCTAATTTCTCCTTTTTAGTGTGATCCAGCTGGGGCTCGAACCCAGGACCCTTCCGCAAAGCGGAATGCTCTACCGGCTATTAATCAGTTCCATAATATAGGATTTCGACTTTTTACTCTTTATGCAGGACTCCCTATCCATTGCCTGTCCCTTTGAACTGTAGAATTCAGTGTGCACAACAACCCAGGGTATGCCGCTATCGGTGTATTTACCCTTTTTCCTGTTGTGCTCAGATAATCTCCTTGCAAGGTCGTTGGTATATCCAACGTAGTATCTGTCAAGGGAATTACTGTACAAAATATACAAGGTAAACATAATGAAGCAGAATAAAAAAGGAGAAACTTTTTCTAATTTCTCCTTATTAGTGTGATCCAGCTGGGGCTCGAACCCAGGACCCTTCCGCAAAGCGGAATGCTCTACCGGCTATTAATCAGTTTCATAATATAGGATTTCGACTTTTTACTCTTTATGCAGGACTCCCTATCCATTGCCTGTCCCTTTGAACTGTAGAATTCAGTGTGCACAACAACCCAGGGTATGCCGCTATCGGTGTATTTACCCTTTTTCCTGTTGTGCTCAGATAATCTCCTTGCAAGGTCGTTGGTATATCCAACGTAGTATCTGTCAAGGGAATTACTGTACAAAATATACAAGGTAAACATAATGCAGAAGAATAAATAAGGAGAAACTTTTTCTAATTTCTCCTTATTAGTGTGATCCAGCTGGGGCTCGAACCCAGGACCCTTCCGCAAAGCGGAATGCTCTACCGGCTATTAATCAGTTTCATAATATAGGATTTCGACTTTTTACTCTTTATGTAGGACTCCCTATCCATTGCCTGTCCCTTTGAACTGTAGAATTCAGTGTGCACAACAACCCAGGGTATGCCGCTATCGGTGTATTTACCCTTTTTCCTGTTGTGCTCAGATAATCTCCTTGCAAGGTCGTTGGTATATCCAACGTAGTATCTGTCAAGGGAATTACTGTACAAAATATACAAGGTAAACATAATGCAGAAGAATAAATAAGGAGAAACTTTTTCTAATTTCTCCTTATTAGTGTGATCCAGCTGGGGCTCGAACCCAGGACCCTTCCGCAAAGCGGAATGCTCTACCGGCTATTAATCAGTTTCATAATATAGGATTTCGACTTTTTACTCTTTATGTAGGACTCCCTATCCATTGCCTGTCCCTTTGAACTGTAGAATTCAGTGTGCACAACAACCCAGGGTATGCCGCTATCGGTGTACTTACCCTTTTTCCTGTTGTGCTCAGATAATCTCCTTGCAAGGTCGTTGGTATATCCAACGTAGTATCTGTCAAGGGAATTACTGTACAAAATATACAAGGTAAACATAATGCAGAAGAATAAATAAGGAGAAACTTTTTCTAATTTCTCCTTATTAGTGTGATCCAGCTGGGGCTCGAACCCAGGACCCTTCCGCAAAGCGGAATGCTCTACCGGCTATTAATCAGTTTCATAATATAGGATTTCGACTTTTTACTCTTTATGCAGGACTCCCTATCCATTGCCTGTCCCTTTGAACTGTAGAATTCAGTGTGCACAACAACCCAGGGTATGCCGCTATCGGTGTATTTACCCTTTTTCCTGTTGTGCTCAGATAATCTCCTTGCAAGGTCGTTGGTATATCCAACGTAGTATCTGTCAAGGGAATTACTGTACAAAATATACAAGGTAAACATAATGAAGCAGAATAAATAAGGAGAAACTTTTTCTAATTTCTCCTTATTATTGTGATCCAGCTGGGGCTCGAACCCAGGACCCTTCCGCAAAGCGGAATGCTCTACCGGCTATTAATCAGTTTCATAATATAGGATTTCGACTTTTTACTCTTTATGCAGGACTCCCTATCCATTGCCTGTCCCTTTGAACTGTAGAATTCAGTGTGCACAACAACCCAGGGTATGCCGCTATCGGTGTACTTACCCTTTTTCCTGTTGTGCTCAGATAATCTCCTTGCAAGGTCGTTGGTATATCCAACGTAGTATCTGTCAAGGGAATTACTGTACAAAATATACAAGGTAAACATAATGCAGAAGAATAAATAAGGAGAAACTTTTTCTAATTTCTCCTTATTAGTGTGATCCAGCTGGGGCTCGAACCCAGGACCCTTCCGCAAAGCGGAATGCTCTACCGGCTATTAATCAGTTTCATAATATAGGATTTCGACTTTTTACTCTTTATGCAGGACTCCCTATCCATTGCCTGTCCCTTTGAACTGTAGAATTCAGTGTGCACAACAACCCAGGGTATGCCGCTATCGGTGTACTTACCCTTTTTCCTGTTGTGCTCAGATAATCTCCTTGCAAGGTCGTTGGTATATCCAACGTAGTATCTGTCAAGGGAATTACTGTACAAAATATACAAGGTAAACATAATGCAGAAGAATAAATAAGGAGAAACTTTTTCTAATTTCTCCTTATTAGTGTGATCCAGCTGGGGCTCGAACCCAGGACCCTTCCGCAAAGCGGAATGCTCTACCGGCTATTAATCAGTTTCATAATATAGGATTTCGACTTTTTACTCTTTATGCAGGACTCCCTATCCATTGCCTGTCCCTTTGAACTGTAGAATTCAGTGTGCACAACAACCCAGGGTATGCCGCTATCGGTGTATTTACCCTTTTTCCTGTTGTGCTCAGATAATCTCCTTGCAAGGTCGTTGGTATATCCAACGTAGTATCTGTCAAGGGAATTACTGTACAAAATATACAAGGTAAACATAATGCAGAAGAATAAAAAAGGAGAAACTTTTTCTAATTTCTCCTTATTAGTGTGATCCAGCTGGGGCTCGAACCCAGGACCCTTCCGCAAAGCGGAATGCTCTACCGGCTATTAATCAGTTTCATAATATAGGATTTCGACTTTTTACTCTTTATGCAGGACTCCCTATCCATTGCCTGTCCCTTTGAACTGTAGAATTCAGTGTGCACAACAACCCAGGGTATGCCGCTATCGGTGTACTTACCCTTTTTCCTGTTGTGCTCAGATAATCTCCTTGCAAGGTCGTTGGTATATCCAACGTAGTATCTGTCAAGGGAATTACTGTACAAAATATACAAGGTAAACATAATGCAGCAGAATAAAAAAGGAGAAACTTTTTCTAATTTCTCCTTTTTAGTGTGATCCAGCTGGGGCTCGAACCCAGGACCCTTCCGCAAAGCGGAATGCTCTACCGGCTATTAATCAGTTTCATAATATAGGATTTCGACTTTTTACTCTTTATGTAGGACTCCCTATCCATTGCCTGTCCCTTTGAACTGTAGAATTCAGTGTGCACAACAACCCAGGGTATGCCGCTATCGGTGTACTTACCCTTTTTCCTGTTGTGCTCAGATAATCTCCTTGCAAGGTCGTTGGTATATCCAACGTAGTATCTGTCAAGGGAATTACTGTACAAAATATACAAGGTAAACATAATGAAGCAGAATAAAAAAGGAGAAACTTTTTCTAATTTCTCCTTTTTAGTGTGATCCAGCTGGGGCTCGAACCCAGGACCCTTCCGCAAAGCGGAATGCTCTACCGGCTATTAATCAGTTTCATAATATAGGATTTCGACTTTTTACTCTTTATGCAGGACTCCCTATCCATTGCCTGTCCCTTTGAACTGTAGAATTCAGTGTGCACAACAACCCAGGGTATGCCGCTATCGGTGTACTTACCCTTTTTCCTGTTGTGCTCAGATAATCTCCTTGCAAGGTCGTTGGTATATCCAACGTAGTATCTGTCAAGGGAATTACTGTACAAAATATACAAGGTAAACATAATGCAGAAGAATAAAAAAGGAGAAACTTTTTCTAATTTCTCCTTTTTAGTGTGATCCAGCTGGGGCTCGAACCCAGGACCCTTCCGCAAAGCGGAATGCTCTACCGGCTATTAATCAGTTTCATAATATAGGATTTCGACTTTTTACTCTTTATGTAGGACTCCCTATCCATTGCCTGTCCCTTTGAACTGTAGAATTCAGTGTGCACAACAACCCAGGGTATGCCGCTATCGGTGTACTTACCCTTTTTCCTGTTGTGCTCAGATAATCTCCTTGCAAGGTCGTTGGTATATCCAACGTAGTATCTGTCAAGGGAATTACTGTACAAAATATACAAGGTAAACATAATGAAGCAGAATAAAAAAGGAGAAACTTTTTCTAATTTCTCCTTTTTAGTGTGATCCAGCTGGGGCTCGAACCCAGGACCCTTCCGCAAAGCGGAATGCTCTACCGGCTATTAATCAGTTTCATAATATAGGATTTCGACTTTTTACTCTTTATGTAGGACTCCCTATCCATTGCCTGTCCCTTTGAACTGTAGAATTCAGTGTGCACAACAACCCAGGGTATGCCGCTATCGGTGTACTTACCCTTTTTCCTGTTGTGCTCAGATAATCTCCTTGCAAGGTCGTTGGTATATCCAACGTAGTATCTGTCAAGGGAATTACTGTACAAAATATACAAGGTAAACATAATGCAGAAGAATAAATAAGGAGAAACTTTTTCTAATTTCTCCTTTTTAGTGTGATCCAGCTGGGGCTCGAACCCAGGACCCTTCCGCAAAGCGGAATGCTCTACCGGCTATTAATCAGTTTCATAATATAGGATTTCGACTTTTTACTCTTTATGTAGGACTCCCTATCCATTGCCTGTCCCTTTGAACTGTAGAATTCAGTGTGCACAACAACCCAGGGTATGCCGCTATCGGTGTACTTACCCTTTTTCCTGTTGTGCTCAGATAATCTCCTTGCAAGGTCGTTGGTATATCCAACGTAGTATCTGTCAAGGGAATTACTGTACAAAATATACAAGGTAAACATAATTAAGCAGAATAAAAAAGGAGAAACTTTTTCTAATTTCTCCTTTTTAGTGTGATCCAGCTGGGGCTCGAACCCAGGACCCCATCCTTAAAAGGGATGTGCTCTACCAGCTGAGCTACTGAATCCTCCTTGTTTTTGCGAGTGCAAATGTATGACAAATTTATTTTAATGCAAAAATTTAAATTACTTTTTCCGGGATATTTTTCAGTTCCCGGGCCAGAACTGTTCTGACTTACTTCAGTTGCATTAATTATCTTGAAAGCACAGGTATTTGTCTGTTTATAGACTCTTCAAGGGAGATGAGAGTTTCTGTTCTTGTAATACCTGAAATGTTTTGGATCTTATCAGTTAATATTTCCCTCAGATGCTCATTATCCCGAGTATAAACCTTTATAAATAATGAATAGTTACCGGTGGTATAATGGCATTCTATTATCTCAGGGATATCCCGAAACATCGTAATAACATCCCGGTAGTGACCCGGGTGGTCAAGGAAAATTCCAATATAAGCACAGGTTTTAAAACCAACCATCACCGGATCAACCTTGAATTCAGATCCTCTGACGACACCTATCCTGATTAGTCTCTGGACACGCTGATGTATTGCGGCACCAGAAACACCACACTCCCTGGCGACTTCAAGATAAGGGATTCTGGCATTTTTGGTAATAATATCCAGAATTTTTCTGTCGAGATCATCAATTAGCAAATTTTCGATCATTTTAATTATGATTGTTTAACAGATTTAAACAATATGGTTTTGATTACTAAGAAATACAAGGAAAAGATAAAACTAATAATCAATAATAACAAATTGTTTTGTTACATACCTGATAGAGTTTTCAAAATTTATCTCCAACAATAAAATTATCTGTTAATAAATCCTATTATATCTTTTATATCTGAAAACCCATTGTCTGTGAGGTATTTAGTGATGCCATGCAATATTTTAACAGAACACTGAGGGTCAATGAAAGAGGCAGTACCCACTTGAATTGCAGCAGCACCTGCCAGCAGAAATTCAATGGCATCAGATGGTGTCATAATTCCTCCCATTCCTATTACTGGTATTTTTACAGCTTTTGCCACCTGCCAAACCATCCTTAGAGCCACAGGTTTAACCGCAGGCCCCGAAAGACCTCCTGTGATAGTAGAAAGGGCAGGTTTCATCTTTATTGTGTCAATGGACATCCCAAGAAGAGTGTTTATCAGTGATACCGAATCAGCACCTTCTTCTTCAACAATTCTTGCAAAGTCAACTATATCAGTTACATTAGGAGATAATTTTACTATAAGTATTTTGGAATAAACATTTCTTACTTCTCTGGTTATCTCCCTTGCAGAATCAGGATTAGTCCCAAAGGCCATTCCACCCATCTTAACGTTAGGGCATGAAATGTTAAGCTCAATTGCGGAAATCTTTTCAAGCTTGTTAATTCTTTCTGCCAGAGCAACATAGTCTTCAATGTAACTTCCGTTAACATTTACTACTATATTGGTATTAAACGATGATATCTGAGGATATATGTTTTTTTCAAAATAATCTATCCCTTTATTCTGCAAACCAACTGCATTTAGCATACCGGATGGGGTTTCTGCCATCCTGGGATATGGATTACCTTCCCTTGGTTCAAGAGTTGTTCCCTTTACCACGATTCCACCCAAACTTGAGACATCAATAAAATCCACATATTCAGTACCATAACCGAAAGTACCTGATGCTGTGAGAACAGGGTTTTTAAAATAAAGTTCACCGATAGAAAAACCAAGATTTACCATTTCAGTTCATTTATATTGAATACAGGTCCGTCAGTGCATGTGCAAAGGTTGCCATTGTTGGTATTTATAACACAGCACAGGCAGACACCAAAGCCGCAAGCCATAAGATTTTCGAGAGAAACTTCACAGGCAATATTGTTTTTTTTGCAATGCAAGGCAATGGCCTTCATCATTAATTCAGGCCCGCAGCAATATATCATGTCATAAGCTTGTGATATGAATTGCGAATGATCAGTTGCATAACCTTTTTCTCCTTCGGATCCATCTTCAGTAGTAACAAATACTCTTCCTATCTTCAAATACTCCTCATATTCAATTATCCTTTCCCTGCTTCTGAAACCAAGTAGAATATCAGGAGAATATCCATTTGACTTTAAGTAGGTTCCCAAAAATAATAAGGGAGCAATCCCACAACCACCTCCTACAAGTAAAGTTTTGCCTGCACCCCCGGGCAGACTAAATGAATTTCCCAGAGGATAAATAATATTCAGAAAATCACCTTTCTTCAGGCTTGCCAGAGTCTCTGTACCTTTTCCTACAACCTGAATCAGTAGCTTTATGGTATTATGTTCATAATCAACATTATGTATAGATACAGGTCTTCGAAGAAATGTTTCAGGGCTTCCCTCTACTTTTACCTGAACAAATTGCCCCGGTAATACTGCAGTCAATTTACTTTCAGCAACAAGTTCAATAACAAAGAAATCCTTATTCAGGCTTCTGTTTTCTATAACTTTTAAATTCTCAATGCGCTTTGCCATGTGACAGGATTTGTTTCAAAGATAATTTTAAAGACTGAATTCTGAAAATTTAAGATCCAAAGGTTTTTTAAAGAAAGAAGAAAACAAACTCAGTCCTTAACCGGATTAAATTCCTCAAATTCATTATCATCATAAAACCAAATTATCTTTTTGACAGCTGAGGTCTTACCGGTCTTTAATCTCGCATAATCGGCTCCTGTTTCATTCCGTTCCTGAATATCAGACGCAAACTTCGAATTCAAAGGTTCCCGGTCTTCTTTAAGGTCCTTATTATTTCTTATAGTATCCAGGTTATCAAACAGGGTCTGGACAGAATTCTCTTTATACATTGACCCTTTACCAAATAAGAGCCATTCGGTTGACAAATACTTATATTTTTCAAGCATCTTGATGACAAAATCGAGGCTTGGATTGTTTCTTCCTGAAAGAATATGGGATATACCAGACGGCTGAACTCCAATTTCGTCAGCAAACTGGGCTGATGATTTGTTTTCTGCTTTTAAAAATTCAATAATGCGATCTTTCATGCCTAATACATTAATATTACAAATGTAATCAATAACTCAGTGACATTTGTAAGTTCTGCATGGTGACATCTGTAAACTATTGTTTATTATCCTTATTTACATCTTTTAATGAATCTCTTATATAATTGATTTATTGATACATATAAATATTTTTTATCTAAAGTGTGCAGTTAGATTAGATTATTATTCATCTGATTATTAATTTATTATTGTCTATTTCTAAATAATTTCAGCGCCTGACAATAAAATATTACTGATTCATCAATATTATGACATCATGTGAATTAATATATATAACTGATATATAATAATATATAACTTTATAATAAATTAATTTAAATTATTGACTTATGTAACTATAAAATATGACAAAAGTAATTACATGTGTAAATTATTGATGTGATAATTGTAGTTACAAATGTGAATTAATGAATTTCACATTAGGGTTGTCATAAATAATCTGGAATAATTCCATTCTGACTGATATAATGTGAATCTGAATATAATCTTCCACAAGCAGGCTATTTGAATCCAAAGTCTGCGGTCGTATCAAATAACCGATCCTGGACAGCATAAAATTTTCGTAAATACTTCACAATTTAAAAGGATATCTCAGCAAGATTATTTTTCTTTATCAGAATAAAATAGAATCAGATGGATAGAACCAGGTTTTCATTTCCCCTACATTATCAAATTTTAGTTACTCTGGTTGCCGGTGGATTATTCGGCTATTTTTTTCATACGCAGGTAATCTACACTAACTGGGCCGGTGAAGTATTTCTCAGGGCACTGAATATGATTATTGTTCCGCTTATTCTTTGTTCAATAATAACAGGTGTTGCAAGCGTTGGCTCGGGTGAAAGTCTTGGAAGACTTGGACTGAAAACATTTGGATTTTATATAATATCAACCCTGATGGCTATAATAACTGGTTATTTACTTGTAACTATTATTAAACCCGGGGTCGGTGCAGAAATGGGTTTTAAGGTGCCTGTGGAAGATATGTCTGGAATCTCTGATAATTTTGGAGGAACTTTGATAAAGATTGTCCCTACCAATATTTTTGAAGCTCTTATGCAAGGTCAGATGCTATCCATTATATTTTTTGCCATTCTTTTTGGCTTCTTTCTTACCCGTATAAGTGACAAACCAAGAGTCCTTTTAATGGATGTATTTAATGCAGCGCTTGATGTCATTATGCAAATTACTCTTTTCATAATAAAATTCACGCCAATAGGTATTTTTAGTATTACGGCAAAAGTAATTGCACAACAGATTGAGATGGGTAACCAGGTAAGTGAGGTAATAAGCAGGCTTGGACTCTATTTCATTACCGTATTATTCAGTTTGTTGATCCACGGTGCAATCACCCTTCCCTTAATGGTCAGGCTTCTCGGAAAAGCTAATCCACTAAAACATCTTAAAAACATGGCAACTCCATTACTTACAGCCTTCTCAACATCTTCATCTAATGCAACACTTCCTCTTTCTATGGAGGCTGTTGAAGTAAATGACGGCGTTTCAAATAAAATTGCCAGTTTTACACTTCCTCTTGGTGCTACTGTAAACATGAATGGAACAGCGTTATATGAATGCGTTGCAGTTATGTTTGTTGCACAGGCTTATGGAGTTGAACTGAGTTTTGCTCAACAGTTAATTGTAATTTTTACAGCACTTCTGGCTGCAATTGGATCAGCAGGAATACCAATGGCAGGCCTTGTTATGATGGCTGTAGTGCTTAAAGCTGTGGGGTTACCATTGGAAGGTATCGGACTTGTCCTTGCCGTAGACAGAGTATTAGATATGTTCAGAACAGCAATTAATGTTTATGGTGATACGTGCTGTGCTGTCATTATCGCAAAATCGGAAGGAGAAATACTCAACGTATAACTCTAAAACAAGGTAGCCGGCATTGGCTTCTCAATAGTGATCAGACCCTGGTAAATTATCAGTTGCCACAGCCACCCTGGCAACCGGAATCATTTTTGCTTCCGCATGATGAACATGAAGAACTGAAGTCTTCATCTGTTGCGTCACGTACATCTGTTATCCGTCCGGAAAAGAAAAGATTAACTCCTGCCATTGGATGGTTAAAGTCCATTACCACATACTGGTCGTTAATTTCATTAATAATACCCCTCAGGGAATTCCCGTTTGTATCCGTCATCGGGACCTCATTTCCCACCGTGCATATCTCTTCATCAATTTTCCCGTCAACTTCAAAAACTGAAAGCGGGACATTAACAACCATATCCTCTCTCTTGTCTCCATAAGCCAGTTCAGAATTCAGAGCAAAACTGAAACTATCTCCCTTATCCATAGAGTCAATGTTTGATTCGAACCCGGGTAACAATTGTCCGGATCCAAAAATAAAAGTCAGAGGTTTGTTATCGTCAATAGCTTCAATTATTCTTCCATCGGAATTGCTTTCCCTGAGTTCGTAAATCAACGAAACTACTTTGTCTTTTTCAATTTTCATCCCTATATAATTTTATTTTTAAGTCAGATTTAACTCCCATGTTTTGCATAAACAAACAAATTTGATTAAAATCTTTAAACCATGCCGGTCTCATACTTGCACTTATTTTTTCGCCACAAATATAATTCAATCTGCCGGGTAATTAAAAACATTTCTGATTTTCTCAGAATGTTATATCCCAATTTGCAGCGTTACTCTTACATGTTATAAAATTTACCTTAAAAAAGAAATGCAACTCTTATCTCAGGATTACTGTAGATATCATAAAATGACTCATTTAAAGCCCATAAAACCATTATGTTAAATGATGCTCTCCTGCCTATCTGCTGACTCAGGCCTGCACCTGCAAGAAGTGTGTTGAGATAAAACCGGTCTGATGTATAGGGAGGAATCTTCCAGAAAGATGACTGAAGACTTAGCAATTCGTTTTCGCAATGCAGAAATATACCTGTATGTGAACCGATTGGAATTAATGAACTTATATCCTGAATAACCACAAACTCTGTATAGGCTCTTGCACCATAAATATCAGTGCGGTCTAAATAATACTTATAAAACCTGTAGTTAGGTCCTGCTGCAACAGCCAGGCGCGGTAAAAGCCATATTCCAACTACAGGAGAGACCTGAATATCTGTTATGGTCCCAAACTGCAGGCCAAAACTTCCTCCGTAGAATAGCCTTTCCCTTAATGGAGGTGGCTCGTTCCTGTTCCTTTGAGAATATAGCTCCGGAACAAAAATAAAAATTACAACCAGGATTATAACAGTTTTAAATAATAAACAACGGATTAAAGTTTTTGCATTTTTGAGCAACATATCAAAAGCTTTGTAATTAAAAGGACTTTACAAATAAACAAAAAAATCTTTTCCCTAAATATCCTTTCTTAATAGATTTTTTCGGGTCTTAAAGTTTCATGTATCCCGATGTCTATTTTTCAATTTTTTCAAAGGAAGCAACGATTCCTTTAATCAGAGATGAACTGAATCCATTATGTTCCATTTCATTTAACCCCACGATTGTACAACCTTTCGGGGTGGTCACTTTATCTATCTCAAATTCAGGATGCTCATTCCTTTCAATCAATAATTCAGCTGCTCCTTTAACTATATGATTTACAATAATACTTGCTGTTTTTGCATCAAATCCGATCTGGATACCCCCCTGCACCATTGCTCTGATAAATCTTAAAACATAAGCAATCCCACAGGCCCCCAGTACAGTCGCGGATTCCATTAATTCTTCATCTATGGTCATTGTTGTTCCAATAAGATCAAATAAGTATCTTACCGGTTCGACCACTTCTGCACCTGCCTGATTATGACAGATGCATGAAACTGATTTCCCGACGCTGGCTGAAATATTAGGCATTACCCTGAATATTGGAACCGTTTTCTGAACTCTGTACTGAATCTGACCTATTGTAACACCAGCAGTTACAGATATTAAGATGTGTTTCCCGGGATCAAGATATTCCTTAATTTCTTCGAGAACGTTATTAATATTATATGGCTTAACGGCTATTATTATAATATCAGAGTACTTAACTGCCTTAATGTTATCAGTGGTTAAACTGACTCCAAATTCATTCAGGTAAGATAGCTCCTGAATATTTCTTTTTGTAACGATAATATTCTTTCCAGGAATTGACTCATTTTTTAAGATTCCCTGCAAAATTGATAGCCCGATGTTTCCGCACCCGATAATTGATAATTTTTTATTAATCATTTCTATTTTTTTATGAAATTAACTTTTTTTATGAGATAAACTTTTTTATGAGATAAACCATTAAGGTTAAAAAACACCAATCACAAATATATGACAAATGATTAAGAAAAATCTCACATGGTGGTTAAACCGACTAATCCTTTAAAATCCAAATAAAAATCATAGAAAAATCTCCGGATAAAATCAAGACTGGAAACTTATAGAAAAGATAATGTTATTAGTTCAATATAAATCTGAAATGTAAAAATAACCCGAAATATTTCAGATGAAAAATTATTAAAGTCCCTCCGCAACAGATTCAATATTGTTCCAGTAATCACTAAAATTTCACTAAATTGTCAAACGTTAGGTAAAAAATGAAAATAATTTTCAATATGTCTGATAACAGATCATTTCCGAAGAGTATGCAGGCTGTTTTTATTGAGAAACACGGGGGCCAGCTGGTTGTCAAAGGGTCATATGTCCCCAATCCCGGGCCCAATGACGTTCTCATAAAGATTGCAGCTGCTCCTGTCAACCCTTCCGATATTTCAGCTATAAGAAATGCTGCAGCAGATAAGGATTTAACTACCTATATACCCGGGCTGGAAGGAAGCGGGACAGTAGTAGCGGCGGGGAAAAGGCTATTGCCACGGTTGTGGCTGGGGAAAAGAGTTGCATGTACTACAGGCTACAGTACCAGCGGAAGTTGGGCAGAATATATGGTTACACCCGCAGCAATGTGTTTCCCGTTAAACAGGAATGTAACGGATGAGCAAGGTTGTATGTCACTGGTAAATCCTCTTACAGCTCTTGCATTTTTTGAGATTATTAAACAGCACAGACATAAGTCATTAATAAATAATCCGGCGGCAAGTTCATTAGGCAGGATGATTGAACTTCTCGGAGCTAAACACAAGATACCTGTTATTAATATAGTAAGGAATCAGAAACAGGCTGCTATGCTTACAAAAATGGGGTCCCCTCATGTTTTAGATAGCTCAGGCCCCTCATTTTTTAATGATCTTGGTGCTTTATCAGAGAAGCTGGAAGCAACTGTTCTTTTTGATTCTGTATGCAGCAGTGAGCTTAAGAAGATTATTGATGTGCTTCCACAAAATAGCTCTGTAATTATTTATGGAAATCTTTCAGGGGAAGAAGAGATTGCAATTGATCCTAAAAGTTTGATTTCCAATAATATAAACATATCAGGATTCTACCTCGGCAGAACTGCAAAAGAGAATGGATTAATTAAAAATATGGCGAATATCATGAAGGTCAGCCAACTTATGAGTACTGATCTGAAAATTAAGATCCGTAACAGGTATCCACTATCCAGGGCACAGGAGGCCGTAGATACCTACCTTAATAACATGTCTTCCGGGAAAGTAATACTGGTTCCGGAATTGGATCTTTCTCCCGAAAGGAAAGAGTAACCAAAACTCTGCTAACAATATTTTTAAGTTGAATCACTTTACCAATCAATATCAGAGTAAGTTCATTCTTAGCTTTTAACTCTCCTCCTGGAAATGTCATTCATCTTTTATTGATATTTAACTAGCCGATAAGTTGAGAAGTAATTTACAGAGAATAGTATATTTTCCTCATCCTGGAGTTGTGAAATCAATAGATCCCGGATTTCTGTTACAGATCAGTGCATAATACTTAACATATTAAGATTTTTTTCTCTCCATAATAAACTTTTATTTAAGTATTTATGTTAAACAAGCAGGAGCAGTTGCAAATGACAACCGCAAAAGGAATAAACTCCTGTTAAAAACCAGGATGATGGAGTTAAATTATTCAATATTATTAAAATAACTTAAATGAGTAAATTTCAGCAGATCAAATTAAAATTTTCTTAGAACCCGTTTATGAAAAAAATACTCTTAATTGATGATGACAAATACATTCTTAATCTGCTAGAAAATTATCTTCAAAGAAATGGATTTGAAGTAAGTGTAGCATTTTCAGGAATGTCGGGAATAAAGCAGATTGATAAAACTGATTTTGATCTTATTTTGAGTGATTACCGCCTGCCTGATTTTGATGGATTTAAAATACTTCAGCATAGTAAGTCAAAGAACCCTGCAACACCTGTTATTATCATGACCGCTTATGCAGAGATTAAAATGGCTGTTAAGTTAATCAAATCTGGAGCATTTGACTACATTGCAAAACCTGTATTACCAGAAGAAATTTTACGGCTTATCAACACAGTTTTCGAGACACGGAAAGATACAGAAGCCTTCCCTCCATTTATGGATAATTATATTACCGGGCGAAGCAAAAATTTCATGGAGGTACTTAACCACGTGAAAGTTGTAGCTCCTACAGATTTAGCAGTTCTCATTGAAGGGGAAACAGGTTCAGGTAAAGAATTTATTGCCAGGGCTATACACAATGCGAGTACCCGGAACCATAAACCTTTTATTGGCATTGATTGTGGCGCAATGCCAAAGGAACTGGCCAACAGTGAGCTCTTCGGTCATGTCAAAGGTGCTTTCACAGGTGCCATTTCCGATAAACTGGGTTATTTTGAACAAGCAAATGGAGGCACACTGTTTCTTGATGAAGTAGGGAATCTGCCATATGAGAATCAGATAAAGCTGTTGAGAGCTCTTCAGGAAAAAATCATAAGCAGGGTTGGAGATAATAAAACAATCATGGTTGATGTACGTATAATTACGGCTTCAAATGAAGATCTGCTGCCACAGGTGGAATCTAATGAATTCCGGGAAGACCTATACCATCGTCTTAATGGTTTCAAAATACACATTCCCTCCCTTAGAGACCGGGGGGAGGATATTATGGAATTTGCGGATTTTTTCATAACCAAGGCCAATATTGCTTTTAATAAACAAGTTAACAAAATTGATGAAGAAGTAAAAAAACTATTTCTCAACTACGAATGGTATGGCAACATACGTGAGTTGCAGAATGTTATAAACAGGGCTGTCCTTCTGACACAGACAGACTCAATTTCACTAAATGTTTTACCGGAAGAGATCAGGACTGCAAATAAAAACAACTATTTTGAAAATAGAACAACCTTATTATTTCATGATGAACCTATTCAGGATCTAAAAGAAGCAACTCATGTTACGGAAAGAGAGCTTATTTCAGATGCTCTCATTAGAACCAATTACAATAAGTCGAAAGCTGCTCAAATTTTAAATATCGACAGGAAAACCCTCTACAATAAAATCAAGTTATACAATATTACAGAGGTTAAAAACTGATAATTAATTAATGAAATTCCCTGCATTTAATAAGTATTGAATTTAATTACTCAGGGTGAGACAATTTCCCTGATTTTTTACTAAGTCAATTTTCATTTCTTTTACAGAATTGTAGAACAGTACCCCAACTGTAGACTTATGCAACAATTTTGAAATAATAATGCTGTGAAGGTTTATGTGCCCTAAAGCAATCTAAATCAATACATTTTAAATCATTGTAGAAATCTGGCACAGGTTTTTCAGTAACTTATGAATGGAGATTAGTTACAATTTATTATTCAGTCTTCAAGGTTTAACGATTCATGAAAACTTACAAGGCTATTAGAATACCGTGGTCACTATGCCAAACCCTATCTGATTTCTTAATTCAACCAGGACGGGTAAAATATACCCCAACCCATATTAGAGACAGAAACGGTCACTGGTTCAAAAAACTAAAAAGAATTGGTCTTATTTGTGAACACCAATCATATTTTCACTGGTGCAAAAAAGTAATTATGAAGCTGATAAGAAAAAAACATTTATAAAATCAGCATGATATTAAATAAAAATTAAAAACCAGCAGCCATGTCTTTTAAATTAGAAAGCTTAGATTATGAATACGATGCACTGGAGCCGTATATAGATGCTAAAACCTTAGAGATTCATTATACAAAACACTATGCCGGTTATCTGGCAAAGTTTAATGATATAATTGAAGGTACTGAACTTGAGAATAAGACAATTTCTGAGATATTATCAAATGTGTCAAAATATCCTGTTGCGGTAAGAAATAATGGAGGAGGATTTTATAATCATACTCTGTTTTGGAAAATGTTAACGTCTCATTCACTGAATATAACAAACATTGATCTTGCAGACGCGATTGTAAAATATTTCGGAACTCTTGAAAATCTGAAAGATGAATTTTCAGGCGTTGCAGCCAGCCAGTTTGGCTCAGGATGGGCCTGGCTGATTAAAAAAGCTAACAGTGAACTTGTGGTTACTTCAAGTCCTAATCAGGACAATCCGTTAATGGATATAGCACCTATAAAAGGTACTCCTATTTTGTGTCTCGATATTTGGGAACATGCTTATTATCTGAAATATCAAAATAACCGACCTGAATATATAAGGGCTTTCTGGAATGTAGTCAACTGGGAAGAAGTTTCATTGATATTCAATAGTATATAGCCAGGAAACAAGTTACAGGGTTTTTCACCATAAATTAGATTTAGAAGCTTGGTTGAAATTAGAATATACATTTCACGAAATAAAAATGAAAGAAGAGATAATTGATGAGATTAAGGCTGTGATTCTTGATATGGACGGTGTAATTACTCAAACAGCAAAAATACACAGAAAAGCATGGAAACTAATGTTTAATGATTTTCTGATGGGGCAATCGGGAGAATATTCCGAGATGACTGATGATGACTATAAAGAATATATAGACGGCAAATTGAGATATGACGGAGTAAAGAGCTTTTTGCAGTCAAGGGAGATAAATATACCTTATGGGTCGCTCAATGATTCAGTTAATGAAAAAACTGTTTGTGGTTTAGGCAATAAAAAAAATGAGATTTTCCTTAGTTTATTGGATAATATAGGGGTAGAAACATATGATGATACTATAATCAAAATAAAACAATGGCGACGCCACGGGTTAAATACAGCAGCGGTATCTTCAAGTAAAAATTGTAAGGAAATTCTTAAGAAAGCCAACATTGAAGATTTATTTGACACACGGATAGATGGTTTGATTTCAGAAGCAAGAGGATTGAGAGGTAAACCGGAACCAGATATATTTATTGAGGCGGCAAGAACTATGGGTTTTCAGCCGGAATCCTGTGTCCTTATTGAAGATGCCATTGCAGGTATGCAGGCAGGCTGCAAGGGAAACTTTGGATTAGTTATAGGTGTATGCCGTAATGGGGAGAAAATCACCTACTATCAAAATGGTGCAGATATAGTAGTTGAAACGCTTGAACAGATAGAACTGTTTCATAATTCAATTGTGGAATCATTTTTTATGCATGACATTCCTTCCCTGTTTACACACAAAGCAGATTTTAACAGTTTGTTAAATAACAGATTACCAGCATTATTTCTGGATTATGACGGGACACTCTCCCCCATAGTCAATCATCCTGAGAATGCTGTTTTATCGAAAGAGATGAAAAACATATTAACAGAATGTGCGGCAAAATTTACGATTGCTATAATAAGCGGAAGGGATATGGTTGATTTGAAACAAAAGATAAACATAGACAATTTAGTTTATGCCGGCAGTCATGGATTTCGCATATCAGGACCAGATGGATTATACATGGAGTACCAAAAATCAAGTGAGATATTGAAAAAACTTGATCAAATTGAGGAAACCTTGCATAATAGTGGTCTTGATAAAATTAATGGAATACAGATTGACAGAAAACGCTATGCAATAGGAATACATTACAGGAATGCTGATGCGAATGATATACCCCAAATTACAAGTTTAGTAAACAAAACTATTGATAAATATCCCGGTTTCAAAGGGGGAAAAGGTAAAAAGATACTAGAGATAAAACCCAATGTTGACTGGCACAAAGGGAAGGCTGTAAACTGGATACTGGAAGAGCTCAATATTGTTAAAGGTAAGAATGTTGTGCCAATATATATAGGTGACGATGTAACTGACGAAGATGCGTTTAAAGCACTGAAATACAGCGGAATTGGCATACAGGTTGGAACTCACGGGTACTCCACGGAGGCAAGATACAGATTAAAAAACACATATCAGGTAGGCCTTTTTATGGAGATGCTTAATACAGATATTAACTTCAGATAATGAAAAACTGGATAGTCGAATATAAGGATTGGTCTCCGGATGACCATCCGCTGAGAGAAGCCCTGTGCACTTTAGGCAACGGTTACTTTGCCACCAGGGGTGCTCATGAGGAAAGTAATTTTAATAATAATAATTATCCCGCTACATATTTAGCCGGTGGATACAACAGGACAATTTCTTACATTAAAAAAAAGAAAATCGAAAACGAAGATCTGGTAAATTGGCCTAACTGGTTATTCCTGTCATTCAAAATAGGCAATTCAGAATGGCTTGATTTGAAAAGGGTAAAAGTTCTTGATCATATAGTCAACCTGAACTTAAAGGAAGGTTTATTGGAGAGGAGAATGAGGTTTAGTGATAATCAAAATCGGATAACAACAATAATAAGCCGTAGAATTGTCAGTATGGATGATAAACATGTTGCAGGAATTGAATGGACCCTGATACCTGAAAACTGGGAAGGTGAAGTAACATTTTGTTCGGGAATTAATGGTGATGTTACTAATAAAGGAGTTAACCGCTATAAAGATCTGAATGGGAATCATATTAAAATTCTTGAAAACGGTGAAATTGAAAAAACCGGGATTTTTCTAATCAGTCAGACAATTCAGTCAAAAATATTAATGGCGCAGGCTGTTTCAACAAAAATTTTTCAAAATGGAAATAATTTAACTTTCAGCAGTACAGTTCAACACGATAAAAAATCAATTTTTCAGTATTTAAAAATAAATTGTTCCATACTCAAACCTGTAAGAGTGGAGAAGTTAATGGCGCTGTACACCTCGAGAGACTTCGCAATAAGTGACCCTCTAAATGAAGCCAAAGGAAAATTGGAAAAGATAAACTCATTCCATAATATTTTGATTAAGCACAGGTTAGCATGGGCACACCTGTGGGAACATAATAATATAGAGGTTGTAACTGATGATAATGACATTTTAATATTGAGGTTACATATATTCCATATTTACCAAACGGTTTCGAAAAACAGTATTGACTGCGATATTGGCGTTCCATCAAGGGGGTGGCATGGTGAAGCATACAGGGGGCATATATTCTGGGATGAATTATATATATTCCCAGTGATTATCTTTCACATTCCTCAATTAGCCCGTTCATTATTAATGTACCGTTACAGGCGTCTGCCGGAAGCACGGCAGGCTGCCAATGAAAAGGGTTTCAGAGGTGCAATGTTTCCCTGGCAAAGCGGAAGTAATGGCCGGGAAGAAAGTCAGACTATACATCTGAATCCCAGATCAGGCCGCTGGATTAATGATAATTCCTTTTTACAGCGGCATATCAATTCCGCGATTCCTTATAATGTATGGCAATATTTCCAGGTAACTAAAGATATGGAATTCATGGGAAGCTATGGGGCTGAACTGATATTGAGTACAGCTCTGTTTTGGTCGAGCATTGCAGAATTTAATCCCAGACGCGGCCGTTATGAGATTAATGGTGTTATGGGTCCCGATGAGTACCATACAAAATACCCTGGTGCCAGTTTACCAGGCCTGAAAAATAATGCTTACACAAATTTTATGGCTGTGTGGGTAATAAGATGTGCGCTGGATCTACTGAAGTTATTTGATAAGAAGTTTGCAACGGAACTATCTGTAAAAGCAGGACTATCATCAAAAGATATAGAAAAGTGGGAAAAAATCTCAACAAAGATGTACATTCCTTTTAAGGACAATGATATTATAATGCAGTTTGAAGGATTTGATGAATTAAAAGAACTTAACTGGGATAAATACAGGGCAAAATACGGCGAATCAATGAGACTGGACCGGATACTTGAAAAAGAAAATGACTCTCCAAATAATTATAAAGCAAGCAAGCAAGCAGATGTGCTAATGCTGTTCTATCTCTTTTCATCTTCTCAGCTGGTAAAATATTTTAAGCTTTTAGGCTATAATTTTAAACCAGATAGTATTCTTAAAAATATTGAATATTATCAAAAAATAACATCACACGGTTCAACTCTAAGCCAGGTCATTTTTTCGTGGGTTTATTCCCGCTCTGACAGAGAATTTTCATGGACCATCTTTAAAAAAGCCCTGTTAAGCGATTATAAAGATGTGCAGGGAGGAACCACTCCTGAAGGCATACACCTTGGAGCAATGGCAGGTACAGTTGATATCATTCACAGATGTTATACCGGTTTAGAAATAAGGGATGACGTTTTGTATATCAATCCAAGACTTCCACGTGAGATCAGAGAAATTAAAATACATATTCGATACCGGAGTCACTGGATAAAACTGACAATAAATCATAAAAAAGTCAGAATTGATTTCGAGCAAGGCTGGGCTGATCCGGTTGAAATAAATGTGCAGGGAAAGAACAGGCTTTTTAATATCAGCGATTCTAAAGAATACATCTTAACATAAGAAATGCTTCAGATAACTTTTTTCTTCATAAAAACTCATTAAGAACATTCAATTATATATTTCTGGCTATTTTTATAACTGTATCTGTTATTTAAAAAACGTGGATTAAATCCCCATATTTTCTAAAAATATCCACAAATCAAGTTCATGAATCTCCTAAGGTAATTTATTTATCACAGGCCACAGTTGCTTAACTGCCATGCATTTCCCTTAGATTTTAAACTAATTTGTTTCACTTGGTATAACTATTGCATCGCGTGCCTATTAAATCGAAATTACATAAAACAGGGAATACTAATCAAAAGATGCACTGATAAATAAATTGGCAAAATATCAAATTCATTAACAAAAGAGTATAATAAGAAAAATGAAACCCACAGGTTTTTTTACATAAACAAGTATGAAAACAGATCTTCCAAAATGTGTGTTCTCCCGATTAAGCAGGACAGGCTATCCGACCTTTAAAATAAATTATTAACAAATGAAAATAATTATAATAAGCGATATAAGGAGTAAATCGGAAAGCATTATACCTTATGGTTTGAAGCTTGCCAGACACATGGAGTCCGAAGTTGACATTATTCATATTATTGACTCCAGATCAGAAACAGTACTGCCCAGTTCTTATGCAGATTCAAAGTCATTTGCTCTTGGAGGTGAAAAGTTTACTTATCAGGATACACTTAGCAGGGAAAAAAATGTTGTCTCCCTTGGGCTGGACAAAATTTTGAGCACAGAAGCTTCTAAACTGCGTTATCCCTTAAAGATAAAGAGTATTGTTGAAGAAGGGAGCGTTGAAAATAAAATCAGGGGATATTTAGAGACTAATAATCCCTCTCTTTTTTTGATAAGCACACACCCTGATGGTCACATTTTCAGTAACCAGCAGGAAATGATCGATATAATAAAGAATACCGGGGCAATTTGTCTTTTTGTGCCCCCGGGAAATAGATTTAGTGTATTTAAAAATGCCACTCTGCCAGCAGATTTTACATCCGAAAATTTAAATAAATTCAGAGAGGTCTTATTTGTACTAAAACCCTTTAATCCTCAGATAAATGCAATTAATATATTAAAGAATAAAAATCTAAACCCCGGTGAAAATGAACAAACAGCCTTAAGATGGCAAAATATTGCAGCTGAAATATTTCATCCCTCTGAAGTTAAGGTTGATATTGTCTCAGGTAATGATTATGCAGAAGCACTGATTAAACATATTGAAAATAATGACACGGATTTAATTGTTTTAATTCCCGAAGAACAAAGTTTCTTAACCAGTTTGTTTTACAAAAGCAGGGAAAGACTATTACTGGAGAAGATAAAAACACCTGTACTAATCTGTTTCTAAATTAATAATAAATTTCCCTTCTCTGGTGCCGGAACTATAGTATCCAGAGAAGAACAAATATAATGAAACAAAAAAAATTATTTAATCTACACTTAACCAAAATTAGTAATGATATTCAGAAGTTATTCCGGATAATTTAAAAAATAAACCGGACAAAAAGATATGATTTAAATTACAAATTTTAAGAGCAAATATTATGAATAAAAGACAATTAACATTAAAATTATTTGCTGTAATAAGCACCCTATTAGTAATAAGTGCTTGTAACAATACGGCAAAAAAAGCAGAACCTGCAATAAATACTTCTGACGAAGCACCTGCTATAACTAAAGCAGTTTGCGTTCTGTATCCTACTGAAGGAAATAAAGTATCCGGGCTGGTAACTTTTACAAAGAGAGACTCCGGTATATATGTTGTTGCTGATCTGAATGGATTAACACCAGGGAAGCATGGATTTCATGTACATGAATATGGCGATGTTTCAAGCCCCGATGGTACATCCACAGGTGGTCATTTTAATCCTGATAACATGGAGCACGGAGGTCCAGATAGTGCCATACGACATGTAGGTGATCTGGGAAACCTTTTGGCTGATAATGATGGAAAAGCACACTATGAACGACTTGATAAATTCATTACTTTTAAAGGTAAGCATGATATAATCGGAAGAGCGATAATTGTTCACGCAGGTGAAGATGACTTTGTTACCCAACCGACCGGTAATGCTGGCGCCAGGGTGGCGTCCGGTGTAATTGGAATCGCAAAATAAAATCCGGGTCGGTTAGTTATAGTTATACCAACAGAAGTTGCCCGGCTTATTCCCAAGCCGAATCATGGAAGCCGGAATTGAAATACCTGGTTTGTTCCAGAAGTTGGTACTTGTTAGTATTTTATGAATCAGAGTGTTATTAAACTCTGGCAATTAAATTATTAATAAACAGTTGCTTATATTACATTTTTAGAGTCAACATTCATTAATTTATAAAAAGTTCCTACATTTATCACTTGTACTCAGTAACTTTCAAAATGAATATTATTGTTAATGGAGGAACTAGGGGAATAGGGAAAGAGGTCGTTATTTATATGGCTCAGGACCCGGGTAATCATATTATTGTTACGGGAAGGAACAAGAAGGACTTATCAAGTCTTTCAGACAGGTATCAAAATGTCCATTCGCTTACCGTTGACCTTATCCTCTTTGATTCTCAGATGGAATCCTTTAGAAAAGCTGTTTACAGCCATTTTAAGATAGTTGACATTCTTATAAATATGGCAGGCTCCCTGGTCTCCAAAAAATTTATGGACATTGAATCCAGCGAAGCACGGAACATGATGGAGACTAACTTCTTTGGCCCTGCTTCCTTAATACGGACATTAAAACCTATAATGCCGGTTGGGTCTCATATTGTAAATATCTCAAGCATGGGAGGTTTTCAGGGGAGCGCAAAATTTGCAGGACTATCATATTACAGTGCATCAAAAGCCGCATTGGCCTGTCTTTCAGAGTGTCTGGCAACGGAATTCAGAGAATCAGGCATCTCTGTGAATTCTCTTGCTCTTGGCGCTGTACAGACAGAAATGTTTGAGGAAGCTTTCCCTGGGCACAAAGCTCCTGTCAATGCAAAAGAGATAGCCGCATTTATTTCTGACTTTTCAATGAAGGGTCATAAATTTATTAACGGTAAAATAATACCTGTTGCAGTATATAACCCATAAACTTCAGTATCAGACGTAAGATTTTATTTCAATTTTTCCGTCCAGGGCCATCAATCCATTGAATGCAAGTGCTTTAATTTCGTCTTCGCCGGGATAAACAATGACCTTTGCAATATATCCGACCATTGTTTTTATTTTACTGACTAGTACCTCCTGATGTGCCATACCCCCTGTAATTATAATAGCATCAACATTCCCATGTAATACGGATGCCATTGCTCCTATTTCTTTTCCGGTCTGCCACGATAAAGCATCTATTATAAGTTCAGCTTTATGGTCTCCTTCCTCAGCCATTCTGCATACTTCCTGAAAATTATTTGTTCCAAGATAAGCCACAAGACCACCTTTTCCTGTAATCATGGTCTTAAGTTCATCTTTAGTAAATCTTCCGCTGAAACAGAGGTCAACCAGTTGTCCTGAAGGCAAACCGCCGGAACGTTCAGGTGAAAAGGGGCCATCGCCATCGAGTGCATTATTTACATCCACTACCCTTCCATTTTTATGGGCACCAACACTGATTCCTCCTCCCATATGGGCTATTATCAGATTCATATCCTCGTATTTTTTCCCGATTGCAGAGGCATACATCCTGGCAACAGCTTTTTGGTTAAGTGCATGAAATATGGAGATGCGCTCTATTTCCGGATGACCGGAAATACGGGCCTCAGGAACAAGTTCGTCAACCACAACAGGATCAACAATATATGCAACGGCCCCGGGTAATGAAGATGCAATATCATCAGCAATTAAGCCTCCCAGGTTACTTGCGTGCTGCCCCAAACGTCCAATGCTCAGGTCTTTCTTCATAATTTCATTCACCTTATAAATGCCAGACTCAATTGGCTTTACCAATCCTCCCCGTCCCACTATTGCAGCAATGTGATTTAGATCTACATTCCGTTTCCTGAGTTCCTGCATAATAAGATTTTTCCTGAAATGTAACTGATCGGTGATCTTTGTAAAGGATGATGTTTCTTCCAGTGTGTGTCTGAGAGTAGTTTCAAATATCATCTTTTCCTCTTCAAAAAGAGAGAATTTGGTTGAAGTTGATCCCGGATTAATTGCCAGAATAAGTCGTTTTGTCATAAGATAGATATAGTTAACCCGGGTTCTTCAGAATATCAGGAATGGGATGCCATAAGACAGGCAAGTGCAATACAGTAATACTTGGATTTTTCACTTTCGCTTCGTGACATAACAATTACCGGTTTTTCTGTTCCCCTTATAAGTCCTGCCAGTTCACCGTTTGCAAAAAGCATCAGTCCTTTATAGAACGGGTTGGATGATTCGAGAGACGGAAAGAGCAGAATATCTGCATCACCTTTTACAGGTGTTTCAACTCCTTTTATATCAACACTTTCCCTATTGCAGGCAAGAAAAATATCCAGTGGTCCATCCATAATACAACTTTTGAACTGTCCCCTTTCGGCCATTTTACACATTATAGCATAATCAACTGAATTCCTGAAATGATGACTCATTTTTTCTGATGCACCTATCAATGCTATCCTGGGTTTTTTTATTCCGAATTTTTCAGCCATTTCAATGGCGTAACCTGCCATAGATATTTTCTGATCAAGGTCAGGAAAGGGAATTACAGCCGGATCAGTTATGAAGAGAAGCTTATGGTAAGCAGGGATCTCCAGTACACCCACATAACTAAGAACTGCGTTTTGAAGCATCAATCCGGTCTCTTTATCCATTACAGCCTTAAGAAATTTATCTGTACTTATGATTCCCTTCATCACTATATCGGCCTTCCCCGACTTAGCTAATCTTACTGCTTCCACAGATGCGGATGCCTCATTATCAGAATCTATTATCGTAAAAAGTTTTTCATCCGCGCCAACTGATCTACAGAACCTTTTTATTTCAGCAGGATTTCCGATCAGCAATGCTTCAATGAAACCATCCTTAACTGCTTTATGAATAGCTCCAATGGAATGTGAATCGTGAGCCCAGGCAACAGCAATAATCTTCTTCCTTTTGAGTGAAAGCACTTTTTCCACCATTTTGTTGAGGGTTGTGATCATATTTCTCTATTTGCTAGCTGCGGCAGAAAGAAGGATGCTGTCATATTTAGCCTGCTCGGAATCAGACCTTGAAGTAAGTACAATGGGAGTCATAGCGCCCAGAATAACTGAAGCAACTTTAGCTTTTGCAAAGAAAACAAGTGATTTATAAAGCACATTTCCAACCTCAATATCAGGCATTAGCAGTAAATCAGTATCTCCTGCTACTTCACTCCTGATTCCTTTATGCTTTGCACTCTCAAAACTTACCGCGTTGTCGAAAGCAAGCGGACCATCTATAATACAATTCTTTATCTGATCCCTCTGATTCATTTTTGAAAGCAATGCAGCATCAAGAGTTGCTTCCATGTTTTCATTCACCATTTCAACGGCTCCCAGAACTGCAACTTTGGGCATTATGTACCCTAACCTGTTAAGACAAGAAACCGCGTTATTTACAATTGCAATTTTGTCTTTCAGGTTAGGTGAAATATTCATGGCAACATCAGTTACAGCAATAAGTTTATGATATGTTTCTACCTCAAAAAGAGCAAAATGTGAAAGCAGGTGGCCTGTTCTTAATCCCCACTCTTTATTCAATATACATTTCAGGAGTGTAGATGTACCTATCTTACCTTTCATCAGTACATCAGCCTGTTTGCTGCTGACCATTTTAACCGCAACTTCAACTGACACTTCCGTAATGGGTTCATGAATTATTCTGACACCACTGATATCATAATTATTTGAAGCACAGATATTTTGAATTTCTTCTCTATCTCCTACAAGAATAGGTTCTATAATATCATCTCTCCATGCTCTTATAACGGCACCTAAAGATTGTTGGTCCTGAGCTGCAGCCAGAACAAGTTTTTTTCTGGAACCACCGGTTACAATCTGTTTCAGGTCAGAAAGGTACTTTAGCACCATAAATTTTTATTTAATGTTAGTAATCAGATTGCATGATGTTCAATAATATAACGGGCATCATATGCAATAACAAATTCCTCGTCAGTAGTTATGCACATAATGGTAGTCTTTGATTCCGGTTTAGATATAATTAAATCTTTCCCTTTTACCCCATTATTGATTTCTTCATCAAAAACTATACCCATGTTTTCCATATCAGAACAGATCATCTTCCTCATTTTAAAGTCGTTTTCACCTACTCCGCCGGTAAATACTAAAAGATCCAGTCCATCCAATACAGCAATATATGCGCCGATGAATTTTTTTGCCCTGTAGGCATACATTTTAAGGGCAAGAGAAGCTTTTTCATTACCATTTGCGGCTGCTGTCTCAAGGTCACGCATATCGGAAGATAATTCAGAAATACCAGCGACGCCGCTTTTCTTATTAATTAAATTATTTACAGCCGTTACATTAAGATGTTCTTTATTTGCTATATATATAAGGACACCCGGGTCGATTTCTCCTGTACGGGTTCCCATTATAAGTCCGTCAACCGGAGTGAATCCCATTGAAGTGTCGATAGATTTTCCGTTTTTAATAGCTGTTACCGAAGCTCCGTTTCCAAGGTGACAGGTAATAATCTTAAGGTCTTTTATATTTTTTCCAAGTATTTTTGATGCTTTTTGTGCAACAAATTTATGACTTGTGCCGTGGTAACCATATTTTCTTATTTTATATTTTTCATAATATTCATACGGAAGCGCATACATATATGCATAATCAGGCATTGTCTGATGAAATGAAGTATCAAAAACCGCCACCTGAGGAATGCCGGGAATCAGTTTCTCGACTGATAATATCCCTTTTAGATTGGCAGGATTATGTAGCGGTGCCAGGTCAATGCATAATTCAATATCCCGCTTTACATTACTATCTATAAAAACACTATCCCTGTAATTTTCTCCTCCGTTTACAACCCTGTGACCAACTGCCTCAATATCGGTTATTTTCTTAATTACTCCATGGTTCTGATCGGTAAGAGCTTCCATTACCATATTAATGCCTGTAGTATGATCAGGAACATCACCTATTAATCTGAAGGTTTCCCCGCAGGTTGGTTTATGAGTTAAAACGCTGTCATTAAGCCCAATACGCTCCATGAGTCCTTTTGCAAGCATTTCACAATTTTTGTCCAAATTAAAAATCTGATATTTTATTGAGGAGCTTCCACAGTTTAAAACAAGAATAATCATTTTTATGATTGTAATATAGTTAAGTAAATTATTTAATACCGGCAGCCTGGTTAACTGTAATTGCTATCATACTCACAATATCACTGACTGAACAACCGCGAGACAAATCGTTTACAGGTGCGGCCAAACCCTGAAGGATAGGTCCTAATGCTTCAGCATGTGCAAGCCTCTGAACAAGCTTATAAGCAATATTTCCGCAATCAAGGTTAGGAAAAATAAGAACATTTGCTTTTCCTGCGATTTTACTTCCGGGGGCTTTTTTCTGGCCGATAGCTTCAACCAGCGCTGCATCGGCCTGAAGTTCCCCGTCAATCAAAATACCGGGAGCCATCTGTTGTGCAATTTTTGTAGCGCTAACTACTTTATCTACCAGTTCATGTTTGGCGCTTCCTTTTGTAGAAAAACTGAGAAGAGCAATCTTTGGTTCGAATCCTCCCAGTGTCCTGGCAGTATATGCCGTTGCTACTGCAATCTCCGCCAGTTCTTTATCGGAAGGATTTGGAAGAACTCCTCCGTCAGCAAAAATCAATATACCATCTTCTCCAAAACTTTTATCTGGTAGTATCATAATAAATGCACCTGAAACAACAGATATTCCAGGTGCCGTTTTTATATAATGAAACACAGGTCGTAAAACATCACCTGTTGTATGATCAGCTCCTGAAACTTCACCATCTGCATCTCCGTTCTTAATCATAAGAACACCCAGATAAAGAGGATCTTCTATAAGCCGGGAAGCTTCTTCCCAGGTCATTCCCTTGCTTTTCCGGAGCTCAACCATCATATTAATATAATGTTCCTTTTTCTGGTGAGATTTCGGATCAATGATTGTTGCTTTTGAAATGTGCTTTAGTCCAAGGTCTTCAGCATGAGTCTTTATTTGTCCGGGATTGCCAATTAAAATGATTTGGGCGAGTTCCTCTTCTATTGCAATATCAGCAGCTCTGATTGTCCTTTCTTCATAACCTTCAGGAAGTACAATCCGTTTATTATTATTCCTGGAATTTTGCTTAATCTGTTCTAATAATTCCATTGTGTATCAGTAATTTATAGTGTCAGAAAAATTTTTCTAAATGTACGAAAAAAAAGTTCTATTAAACAATTTTGCAGCATATGATTCTTTTCAGAGTTTACTTTTTTATGATTTAGCCGAATTGAATTATACCTGGAGATATATGAGTGAATCATTTTTATAATTTAGCAGAATTATTTAATTCTATGAATAAAGATTTACGCAACCCGATGTTAGATGAACTTGCCAAAAGTCTGGATGGCATTTTGAAGTATGATATAATCACCCGGGCTATTTACTCTACAGATGCGTCAGATTACAAAGTAAGACCTGTGGCTGTGATATATCCCCGCGGGGAATCTGACATAAGAAAAACAGTGTTATTTGCTGCTAAAAACATGATTGGAATAACAATAAGAGCTGCAGGCACATCGCTTGCAGGTCAGGTTGTAAGCCCCGGGATCATTGTAGATATCTCCCGGTTTATGAATAAAATCATTGAGATTAACAAACGAGAGAATTGGGTAAAAGTGGAACCAGGTGTTGTACTTGATGAACTTAATCTTAAACTTAAGGAGCATGGACTTTTCTTTGGTCCTGAAACAGCAACCTCAAACCGATGCAACATTGGAGGTATGGTTGGTAATAACTCCTGCGGGTCACATTCATTAATTTACGGTTCGACACGGGAACACATCCTGGAGTTGAAAACTATTTTAAGTGATGGCAGTGAAGCTGTTTTTGGCCCTGTGGATAATGATACATTTGAAAACAAATGTACCCAGAATAATCTTGAAGGAAAACTCTACTGCAACATTAAAAGACTTCTTAATGAACCTGTGAACAAGCAACGCATAGCAGAAGATTATCCTGATCCGAAAATACCTAGAAGAAACACAGGATATGCATTGGACATACTTTCAGATTCAGATGTTTTCAATGAAAAATCTGGAAGTAAGTTCAATTTCTGCAAATTACTGGCAGGGTCTGAAGGAACTCTGGCAATTGTTACCCAGATAAAACTGAATCTGGTTCCTTTACCTCCACCTCAAAAAGCGCTTGTTTGTGTTCATCACAGGGACCGAAATGAAGCCTTCAAAGCTAACCTTATTGCACTCAAATACTTCCCGACAGCAGTAGAGATGATGGACGACAGAATACTGGAATTAACCAGGGATAACTTAAGTCAGCAAAACAACCGATTTTTTCTGGTTGACAACCCCGGGGCAATAACCATTGTTGAATTTGCAAAGGATACTGCCCAGGAACTTGAAAAAGTTGCTGATGAGATGATAAGTGAACTTAAAAGAGCAGGTTATGGATATTCTTACCCTGTTGTAAAGGGAAAAGATATTACAAAAGTCTGGGCTTTACGAAAAGCCGGTCTGGGTGTGCTGAGAAATATGAAAGGTGATGCCAAACCTGTTTCGCTGATAGAAGACGCAGCTGTGAGAGTTGATCAGCTATCCGATTATATTTCAGAAATTGAAAAAATGCTGGCGTTTTATAATAAAAATTCTGTTTTTCATGCTCATATTGGAACAGGGGAACTTCATATAAGACCTGTACTTAATCTTAAGGATCATGCAGATGCAGAGCTTTTCAGAACTATTGGCCTGGAGGCTGCAAAGCTGGTTAGGAAATACAGAGGATCATTAAGCGGGGAACACGGAGATGGAAGATTAAGAGGAGAATTTATTCCAATTGTTCTTGGAGAACATAATTTCCAACTTCTTAAAGAGGTCAAAAATTGCTGGGATCCTTTAGGAATCCTTAATCCGGGAAAAATAACCGGTACCCTTCCCATGAATACTTTTCTCCGGTACAAACCAGGAGTGATTACACCTGATATTGAAACCTATTTTGATTTTAAATCAACTGATGGAATCGTGAGAGCCGCTGAAAAATGCAATGGTTCGGGTGATTGTCGTAAATCAAGTAAAATTGGGGGTGTAATGTGCCCCTCCTTTATGGCTACCGGTGAAGAAAAAGACACTACAAGAGCAAGAGCCAATATTATCCAGGAATTCCTTGGCAGGGGAAATGGTGACCATTGGAACCATAAAGAAATATATGAGATATTGGATCTCTGTCTGGGATGCAAGGGATGCAAATCGGAATGTCCTTCAGGTGTTGATATCGCAAAAATCAAAACAGAATTCCTTCAGCATTGGCATGACATTCACGGCATACCATTACGGACAAGATTAATTGCTAATATCTCATTTTTTAACAGGATAGGTTCTTTATTACCTGCAGTTTATAACAGTTTTCTAAAGAACAGGATCACCTCAGGAATACTTAAGAAAACCATTGGTTTTGCATCCGGCAGGAGTATACCCTTATTGCATAGAACTACGCTTAGAAACTGGATCAAAAAGAATCTTACCAAATTTAATCCCCGGGATCCGAAGAGTTCAGTATGCCTTTTTATTGATGAATTCACCAACTACAATGACACCGAGATCGGAATTACTGCAATAAAACTACTGACATCGTTAAGCTATAGAGTAGAGGTTACTTATCACGATGTCAGTGCAAGGACATTTCTTTCAAAAGGTCTGGTAAGAAGGAGCAGAAAGATAATTAAAAAGAATGTCCAAATCTTATCGGGGAAAATCAGTAAAGACCTCCCATTGATTGGAATTGAACCTTCGGCCATACTAGGTTTCAGGGATGAATATCCTGACCTTGCGGGATCAGAGTTGAGAGAGACTGCCAAAAAGCTGGCAGCAAACTGTTTCCTGCTGGATGAGTTTATCGCCAAGGAATTCAGCGCGGGAAAGATAGACAGGAACCTGTTCGTGAATGAACCAGCTGATATTCTGCTTCATGCTCACTGTCAGCAAAAAGCAATCTCTTCTTCAGCGTACAGTATTGATATACTTTCAATTCCTCCTAACTATTCAGTTAAAGAGATCCCTTCAGGTTGTTGTGGAATGGCCGGATCGTTCGGATTCGAAAAAGAACATTTTGATCTTTCAAATAAGATTGGAGAGCTTGTTTTATTTCCTGATATCCGAAACAGTGGCAAAGCAACCATAATTTCTGCACCCGGTACCAGTTGCCGGCATCATATTAAGGATGGTACCGGAAGAACAGCTCTTCACCCTGCAGAGGTTCTTTACAATGCATTAAAAAAATGTGAGGATGTGAGACAAGATTGAAAATGGGCAAAAGATAAGAGCAAAAATTCGAAGCCGGTTGCCGGGGAATTTTAGGCTCAGCCAGTGATGAAATCGCGAGGGTAAGCATAAAATGATTATGGACTGAGAGTAAAATTATCAGCGTCGTGAAGAACAGGGAATTTTTTACGGAATTCTGACAAATCAGTCATTGAAATTTCGGTAGTTACGGCACTTTCTTTATTCTGACCTGCAGAAGCAATGATGGTGCCGCGTGAATCAACTATCATGGAATCGCCACAATAAATAATTCCATTATTATCAACACCTGTTCTGTTTGAGCCTGCTACATAACACTGATTTTCAATAGCCCTGGCCTTCAGCAGTGTGATCCAGACATCTCTTCTCGCTTCAGGCCAGTTGGCAGAATTAATCAGCAGGTCATACTCATCCCTGTTCCTGCACCATACCGGAAAGCGGAGGTCATAACAGATTACTGCACTTATTCTGACTCCTCTGAAAGCAAAAATCAGCCGTTTGTTCCCCGGGGAAAAAAAAGTTCCTTCATTACCCATTGTGAAAAGATGGCGTTTATCGTAGGACCATGATTGTTTATCGGGTGAAACAAATATCCATTTGTTATAGAACCTATCGTTTTCCTGTATAATATAGCTGCCGCAAATACCTTTATTTGTCGTTTCAGCGAGATTTATCATCCAATCATACGTAAGTGATCCTTTTTTTTCTCCCACTTTACCTGGATTCATTGAAAATCCGGTATTAAACATCTCCGGAAGGATAATAATATCTGTATCTGTGTCGACTGATGATACCAACTCCTCAAGTTTAATAAAATTACTCATTTTATCTTCCCAGACGGTATCCGGTTGAACAATTGATATTTTCATCTCCCTTAAATGTATTAAGATCAAAGCAGGAATAAAATAAAAAGTACAGGGTAAACAGCCTGCACTTTTAAATAAACCGGTCAGATTTATTATTTTGCGTTTATCGAATTATAGTAATCTGTAAAAATCCCGTTTATAAGGGGTTTGTAGTAGAGCCAGAAAAACCTCCTGGTATCATCCTTTTTTTCCGAATAAAGAATACCCCTAAGTTTATCCAGACCTTTCAACCGGGCAGTCCATACAGGAATGTCCATATCAGCAAAGTCACCGGAAAAATAGTATGTTCTTTGTGAAGCATTTTCCTGAATAACAGCAGGAAATTCATTTGAAAGGAGGTTCTCAAGTAGTAGTTTATCACCATCAGGTGTTGTCTCTAACTTAAAACTGGAAATAACATTGCTTGCCAGAGGGTTGATGATATCGAACCATTTGTCAAAGGCAACCGATGACGGCAATTTCCATTTTTCAGCTTTGAGGGAATCTGTAACTATATGAGGCATAGAATTTTTAAGATGGATTCCTTCCTCGAGAATAATTATCTCTTTATCATTAAGCAGGACTATGCCGGATTTCGAGAAGGTCCATGGCTTTTTATATTGTTTTCTGTACATACCTGTCATCCAGATTGGGAAATCCGAATTTGTCGTATCAAGAGTTTGAAAATATTTTCCGGTCCAACCTGAAGATTTAATCCCAAGTTTTTCCTGCGCTCTTATGGATTCAAACTGGGCAGTGGGATAATCAAAAGTATTATATTCCAGGATTACCAGTTTATTTCGATCTTTCATCTCCTTAATCAGGAGGTTATCATTATTATTGAGCCCTCCGTAAATTTTCCGGGATTTCCTGCTTTTATTTATGCCCACATACCAGTCATTAAAAGAGATTCCGTAGGTATCTGTAAAATAAATAGCATCATTATTCTGAGCCAGGTTTATAATATCCGTTAGCCGGTATTCATTTTTCTTACTCCCGTGGTCCCTGAGAGGCCGGGTAGGTGAAAATCCAAAGTAATCTTTAATATACGAATAGGAATTCTTATTTTCTTTTTTAACAAACCGTTCATTTGTCAGTATCCATATAAAGGATTTGTGTTTTTCACGTTCAAGCGTTGGAACTGTCTTGTCAACTGTTATTATATTAAGTGGCCTTTTAGTCTGAAAAGTCCAACGGATAAGTGTAATAACAGGTAGTGCGACGATAACAACCAGGATAATAATTATAATCAGAAGAGGTTTTTTCATAACTGAAAATATATCTGAAAGGATTCAAATACAAATAGAAAAATCAATTTTTACTCTAAAATATATATATAACTTATAAATGTAATAATTTATTCTTTTAATGAAAATAATTTTGAGGCAATTTAGTAAAAATTATTTAACCGCAATAAGTGTCAGCAACCACACACTGAATTATTTTCTTTTATCTGCTCCGCCTGCTTTTTTTTGTCACGGAAAAGATGATGTTGAAATATTCCGGAATCTGCTGCCCCATTGATAACCATCCCGTAATCTAATAAATTAGTATTAACCTGAAAAACTGTTGCCGGAATTGTTGAGCCTGCAGGAGTTTTATAGTTGCAAATGTCCTTAATGTTTTATACTCGGACCATCCCACAAAAAGTAAATTGTTATATAAATCAAAGAATTATATCTATTAATCTTTCCAGTATTAATTATGTATCCAACTCTGTTAAAGGATGGTGATAAATAACTTGCAAAACGGGCTGAAGTTAAGATTGCCTGAAGTTCAAATGAATTTATGGAATTTTAATAAAACCAGACAAATTAGTCAAAAAAATTGTTTTTATTACTTTTACATAAAATTAAGACAATGTTTTCAAATCAACCCCTGGCCGAAAGGTTGAGGCCCAAAGAGCTTGAAGATTTTAGAGGACAGGAGCATCTTGTTGGCCCGAATGGAGTATTAAGAAAAATTATAGAATCTGGAAATATCCCGTCCTTTATTCTGTGGGGCCCGCCTGGTGTAGGTAAAACAACACTTGCTGGGATAATAGCTCATAAACTTAAGAGACCTTTTTTTCATCTCAGTGCAGTTCATTCCGGAGTTAAAGATGTCAGAGAAACCATTGATAAAGCAAAAAAACAACAGTTCTTCAATCAGCCGAATACCATCCTTTTTATCGATGAGATTCACCGGTTTAATAAATCACAACAGGATTCGCTCCTGGGTGCTGTTGAGCAGGGAGTCATAACCCTGATTGGGGCCACAACCGAGAATCCCTCATTTGAAGTAATATCTCCCCTCCTCTCGCGATGTCAGGTTTATATAATGAAGTCTCTGGATGAGGATGTTTTGACTGACTTATTGAATAAAGCATTACAAAAGGACAGTTTTCTTGCAGCATATTCTATTGAAATTGCAGAATATGAGGCTTTTATACGTGTATCGGGTGGCGATGCAAGGAAACTATATAACGCTCTTGAACTGGTTGTCAGTTCAGAGGCTGATGAAGGATTTTCCGGTAAAATCATAATAAATAATGAAAAGGTACTAAAACATGTTCAGAAAAACCTGGCTATGTATGACAAAAACGGGGAACAACATTATGACATCATATCAGCATTTATAAAGTCAATAAGAGGTAGTGATCCTAATGCATCAGTTTATTGGCTTGCACGGATGGTGGAAGGTGGTGAAGACCCGAAATTTATTGCCAGAAGGATGTTAATTCTATCAGCAGAAGATATAGGAATAGCAAATCCGAATGCCCTTCTCCTTGCTCAGGCATGCTTTGAAGCCGTCAATGTGATAGGGTGGCCCGAATCAAGAATCATACTCTCTGAAACTGCAGTTTACCTTGCTACATCACCAAAAAGCAATTCGTCATATATGGCAATCGATGAAGCGATAGAAACAGTAAAAAACGACTGGTGATCTGCCTGTCCCCCTGCACATAAGGAATGCTCCCACGCAGTTGATGAAAGATATCGGTTATGGTAAAGAATATAAGTATGCTCACAGCTATCCTGGTAATTTTGTTATTGAAAGTTTTCTCCCTGATGCGATTAAAGGAACAATATTCTATAATCCCGGACATAATACCAAAGAAGAGGATATAAGAAAAAAATTGTCAGGAATGTGGAAAGATATTTATAAATATGATAATAAGTAACGCCGGTAATTAACTATTTTATTTTGATCTAAATTTACTTCTAAAGTGATAAAAATTCACGAAATTTTTTAAAAATATCCCGGGCTTAATGTACGGATGATTCTGTCAAATTTCCTTTTGATTGCCGGTCCTTGTGTTGTGGAAAGTGAAAGTATTGTATTTGAAACAGCGGAATACATTTTAGAGATTATCTGAAAAATATAAATTACCATTTGTCTTTAAATCATCATACAGGAAAGCTAACCGCTCTAAGATCGGTTCTTTTACCGGAATAGGTGACTTGAAAGCGTTGAAAATTCTTTCAGAAGTGAGAACAAAGTTTTCCATTCCGGTAATTACCGATATCCATAATCCGGATGAAGCTGAGATTGCTGCACAATATGTTGATGTACTTCAGATACCGGCATTTTTGTGCAGGCAGACCGATCTTTTGACTGCTGCAGGGAAAACAGGTAAATGGATTAACATAAAAAAGGGTCAGTTTTTGTCGGGAGCATCAATGATATTTGCCCTGGAAAAAGTAAGGGAAACCGGCAACAATAATATTATGCTGACCGATCGAGGTAATATGTTTGGTTATCAGGATATTGTTGTTGATTTCAGGAACATTCCTGAGATGCAGAGATACGGGAGTGCCGGTTATAATGGATATCACCCATTCGCTGCAACAGCCAAACCAGGAAAAAGGAACATCAGGCGGAAGACCTGAAATGATAGAGACAATAGGAAAAGCAGCTATTAGCGTTGGGGTTGACGGGATATTTATTGAAACCCATCCGGATCCATCCGCCGCTAAATCTGATGGTGCAAATATGTTGAAGTTATCCGAGCTTGATAAGCTAATTTACAAACTTGCTGCATTAAGAAGAACCATTAACTCGTTTTATATTAACTCGTTTAATTAAATAAAGTTTTAATACCAACTACATGAAAAAGTTATTTTTACTCCTAACCGGAGTCCTCTTATTTGCTGCCGTCAGCGCCCAATCTCTGGATGAGATTGTTAAAAAGCACTCAATTGCAATGAAATCGGATCAGCTCGCAAAAGTCAGAACAATTAAAGATCACAGGAAACATGTCGGCAATGGGTATGGAAATGCCAATGGAGCTGTATGTTAAAAATCCTGATAAAATAAAGGTTGTTTACAATTTCAACGGCAAGGAGATTATTTCAGTCTTTGACGGTGAAAAAGGCTATATGATAAATCCCATGACGGGTTCAAGTAATCCTGTTGAATTTACAGGTGAACAGCTGAAGCAGCTTCAAAAAAATAATGTTTTCAATAATGAGGTTATGAATTATTTCAATAAAAAACAACTCACACTTGCAGGTGAGGAGAATGTCAATGGGAAGCCTGCATATAAACTAAAGGTAACTGTTTCCGGAAGCTCCCCTGTCTACATGTATATCGATAAGGGTTCCAGCTGCTTGTTAAAGCAAGTACTACTGTTGATCAGATGGGCACCTCAATGAATGTCGATTCATTTATGACTGATTATACTGATAACAACGGCGTTGTAATACCTAAGAAAACAACAGCTATCGCAAATGGCATGGAAGCCGCTGTAATAACCTTTGACAAGGTAGAAATTAATATACCGATTGAAGACAGTGTCTTTAAAGTGAATTAACTTCCTCTTCTCTTAAAATACAGGCCTTAATATTATTTATCAGACATTAGAAAAATTGCAGGAAAATTGCAAACAACTTTCCTCATTAGTTTGCAGCTGGTCTGTAAGCCGGATTCTGTACCCGGTTTCTGTATCTGCGAAAGAATTCAAAACCGGTTTCCATCATTTATCTTGTCCGGCCATCACTGACCGGATCCATACGACCTACCCCCCGGCATCGGACGAGCAGCCCTTAAAGCCGGTATACATGGTCTTTCAACCCATAAGGTGTACGGCTACATGATGTTGCCATCAGGACCGGTAAGCTCTTACCTCGCCTTTTCACCCTTCTTTCCTCGACAAGCTCAGCAGGCTGGTTATTTTCTGTTACACTACTATACCCTTGCGGATATCTTCCCGTTAGGAAGCATGGTGCTCTGTGTTGCCCGGACTTTCCTTACTCCAACAAAGCGGAGCACGATGGAACAACCTGCTGCGATACAAAGATAATAAATAAGTAATTAACCGGAAATAGAGTAAGAATTTGGTTATTTTTGCCACTTCTTTTGATGAGAAGAAAGGATAAGATTGCGTTATCTCTCAAAAGAAGACTGCCCCGGCAGGGCGGAACCTAAAATGCAGGTAAAAAAGATAGCAGTCAAAGGATAATAGAAAAACAATTGTTCAAATGATAGATATCGATCTTACTGAGTATGATTATGATCTTCCGGATGAAAAGATAGCTCAATATCCCGTCAGTGAAAGGGACAGATCCAAACTGCTATATTACAAAGGTGGAAAAATTTCCCAGGATGTTTTCAGGAATATATACAATTATATACCCGCTGATTCCCTTCTTGTCTTCAACAATACAAGTGTAATAAGAGCCCGCATATTATTCAGGAAAGAGACTGGCGCTGAAATAGAGGTATTCTGCATTGAACCATTATTGCCGGTGGAATATGAGACAGCATTCATTTCAGGTCCCCCTGTGGAATGGAAATGCATTATTGGTAATCTGAAAAAATGGAAAACCGGCATATTAAAAAAAACTTTTAATAACAAGGGAAAGGAATTTGAACTTACTGCTGAAAAAATAACATCTGAAGGTGAAGCACTGAGGATCAGATTCTATTGGAATACCGATGAATTAAATTTTGGGGAAGTGATTGATAAAGTGGGATATATTCCCCTTCCTCCTTACCTTAAAAGAAATGCCGAAGAGGATGATATTATAAGGTACGAGACTGTTTATTCCAGAGTGAAAGGTTCCGTTGCTGCTCCCACTGCCGGATTACATTTTACAAAACATAATCTGAGTCAGTTATATAAAAAGGGTATAAAAGCGGCTGAACTGACTCTGCATGTTGGTGCCGGCACGTTCCAGCCGGTAAAATCGGAAAACATTACTGATCATCAGATGCACTGCGAGCATTTCTATGTTTCTGAAAAAACCATAAGAATGCTAATTGAAAACATGGGGAGGATTATTCCAGTGGGAACCACTTCAGTCAGAACAATTGAAAGCCTTTACTGGCTTGGAATTAAAATATTAACATGTCAGGATTCAATTGAACACGATCTTACCCTGGGGCAATGGGAACATTATAATTTTGAAACAACAACAGACGCAAAAGAGGCCCTGGAAGCATTATTGAAATTGTTAAGGAGAAGAAATAAACATGTTATTCATGCTTCTACAAGGATAATGATCGTACCTGGATATAAATTCAGAATAACGAACGGAATGATCACCAATTTTCATCAGCCCGGAAGTACACTGCTCCTTCTGGTTTCAGCATGGGTTGGAGCAGAATGGAAAAAAATCTACAAGTTTGCACTTGAAAATGATTTCAGGTTTTTAAGCTATGGCGATTGTTCATTGTTATGCAGATAGATACCTTAAGCTTTAGTACCATTTTTATATATGTGTATTATTTTTTGTTTATATTTTGATTTTTTGTTTATTTGACATCAAAATTTATTCACTATGAATGAAAACAGAATCTTAGAGCAATTCACCGCCATTTTTTCGATTTTCATGGTTTTCTTTTATCTGGGTGTTGGCTTTTATTTTATATTCTTAACTGATTTTGGTTATATTGATAAATCCCTGAGGGTTATATTAGGTTCTACCTTTATTTTTTATGGCATTTACAGAGCTTACAGAGCATATGTCAAAATTGTTGAGGTTTTCTTTACTAAAGACAAAGAGAATGATTAAATTAATCCGGAAAAGAAAGGATTATTAATTTTTTTAATAGCCTTGGCATATACTTTGCAGTAATACTATTAGTAAATATCATGATTTAACGAAAATTTTTGACTATGAAATTAGTTGCAGATATTAAAAATTTTACTAATATTGCTTACCGAAATATGTTTTCGAGCTCTGTATTTGTAATGAAAAAAAATTTTAGGTTTAATTTGTATTATTGTATGCGATATCTTTCAGTGATATTATTGATTTTAATGTATTCGTGTAAAAGCGGTGGAAAAAAGGAATTGAATGAGACACCTACACGGGGCAATATAACTATTGCTGTGGATGAATCATTTCAACCTGTTATTGATGCGGAAATTTATACTTTTACACATTTATATAAGTCTGCAAAGGTTAAGCCTGAATATAAACCTGAATATGATGTTATTAATGATTTTATGAATGATTCAGTAAGGGTTATGGTTACAAGTAAAAAGCTGACTGATTATCAGATTCAAACATTACGTGACTCACTTTTTATTGCAAGAACAACAACATTTGCTTACGACGCTTTGGCCCTAATTACAAATAATAATAATAATGATACTCTCTTAAAGTATAGTAATCTGCAGGATATTTTCCTGGGAAAAATAAAATACTGGAAGGAAATTAATCCTAAATCTAAACTTAATAAGATCAATGTAATTTTTGATAATACAAAATCCGGTAACATAAGATATTTCAAAGAGCTGTTTGAAATAAAGGATACCCTGGGTGACAACTTCTTCGCGGTCAAAAATAATCCGGAAGTTGTCGATTATGTTTCAAGAAATCCGGATGCTTTGGGAATTATAAGCGTTAACTGGATAAGCGACAAAGATGATTCTCTCAGCATGAGTTTCATAAAAAAAATTAAGGTTGTAGCTGTTTCCCAGAAATTTGTAAATGACGGTACTTATTATCGTCCCTACCAGGGATCTATTTATGAAAAGTCTTATCCTTTTGTCCGGGAGATTTATTTTATATCGAGGGAAACATTTACAGGTTTGGGGGCTGGTTTTATTCAGTGGGCAACTGCTGAACAGGGACAGAGGATAGTGCTTAAATCAGGACTTGTCCCTGCAACAATGCCAATAAGACTTGTGCAGATTAAGAATTAACAATTTATAATTTAGAATAAAATTTTTAAACCTTTATTGATTTCAAATAAGAAAACTATGAAACGTTCCAATTTAAGACAGGTAATTTTACTTACGGGTTTGTTTACCTTAAGCATTAATTATATTCAGGGACAGAATCTGAATGAGGCAATCCAGCTGACAAGAAGCGAACAGTATGATAAAGCCAGAACAGTGATGGACCAGCTTATTCAGAAAGATCCGACCAACGGTGATAATTATTTTTACCAGGGGGAAAATTACCTACAGGAATATTTTTCCGATACAATTTCAAATTCATTAACTGTTGCTGTAAAATCAGCCAAAGAAATATATCAGAAAGGGGTTGAGGCATCCCCCAATGATCCCCTCAACTATATTGGACTGGCTAAAGTTGCTTTTTACCTTGGCGACGATAAAACGGCTTCTGAAATGCGCGCAAAAGCTAAAAGTTTCCTTCTGCCTTACAAAAACCTGAGGAGGATAAGTCCACCTGCGCCGGAGTATGCATTTACCCTGGCTAAATTAGCAGAATCCTATATAAACATAGGAGAAGTTGATACATCACTTGCCTTACCTTTGATAAGAGAAGCAATTAAAATAGATAACAACAATAAAGATATTTATTTAATTGCAGGTGACATTTACATGCTTGTAAATGATGGATCGGATGCCATAAAAAATTACAATCTTGCTCAATTTGCTGATCCTCAGTCACCTACAGCTAATATGAAGATTGGTTATGTTTATGTAAAGGGAAGAAATTTGCAGGTAGCAATTCCCTATTTTGAAGAGGCAATAAAATTAAATGCGGACTACGCACCTGCTTATCGTGAACTTGGACAATTATATTCCCTCGCCGGGAGATTTGATCAATCAAAAGAGTATTTCAAGAAATATCTTGAACTTACCAGAGGAAATATTCCTGCCCAGACAAGATATGTGAATGCACTTTTCTATGCAAAGGAATACGACGAAGTAATCAAGAATGTAGAAGAGATATTTAAGGTTGATAAGTCGCGTACCTATCTGAACCGTATTGCAGGTTATTCATATTTTGAAAAGAAAAATCCTGACTATGATAAGGCTCTTTATTATATGGAACAACTATTTAAAACTGTTTCACCTGAAAGGATATTATGGAAAGACCATTATTACATGGCCAGGATCCTTCTGAAGAAAAACCAGGATTATCCAAAAATGGCTGCTGACCTTTCCCGCCTTGAGCAACAGCTTGACCGTGAAAAAACAAGGTTATCTACTTCAACCAATGCTGCCGCAAAAGAAAAGTATAAGACTTCTGTAGACGAAATGACCGGTAAAGTTGCTAATTTAAAAAGTGAGATTGCAAAGGCTGATCTTGAAATTGACAGGGCTTTCAAGGAATATAATGATGTTCTGAAAGATAAACCCGGGAATAAGAATCTTCTCAATGAAATGGCCAATAATTATTATTCATTAAGACGATATGTCGGAGCTGCAAAGACCTGGACCAAGATGCTCGATCCCAAGAATGAAACCAGCAACGAATTAATGCAGATAGGAAAGGCCTATTATAATGGAGAAAAATATAAAACAGCAGACTCTGTTTTTAATGTGATTACAAAGAAATCCCCTGATTACCTGCCAGCGTACCTCTGGATCGCAAGATCTTATTTCAAGATGGATCCTGACGCCAAACTTGGCCTCGCAAAACCAAAATTTGAAAAAGTTGCTGATATAGCGAAGGCTGATTCCATTAAGAATGAAAGTGAAATAATGGAAGCTTTGCAATACCTTGGTTATTATCATATGATAAACCGTAATTACGGCAAGGCAAAAGAATACTATAACAGGATGATAAACCTTGACCCTAATAATAAAGTTAATAAGATTAAGGGATATAATGGATTAGGTCTGATTGAACTTCAATCGTTATCTGACGAAAAAACAAATGAAGGAAGACTCCCTTATTTAGCAAGGGCAGCAGATGATTACAATAAAGTACTGGAGCTTGATCCGGCAAACACTTCTGCAAAGAGCCAGTTAGCTTATGTCCGGGAATATGAAGCATCTATTAGAAAAGGCATTAATCCAAATGAAATCAAGGGGGTGATAAAAGATCCGGCAGGACAACCAATCGCTTATGCTTCAATACGTGTTAAAAATACTGCGGCTGAAAACCTTACTAATTCAAAAGGTGAGTATAAATTTGAAATACCGCAGGGCTCTGAGGTGCTGATAATAAGTGCTGAAGGATATCAAACAAAGGAGATAGCTATAACAAAGTCAAGAATTTATAATGTAGTTTTACAGAAGTAAAAACTATAGAAATGAACAATTGATAAACTTTAAATAGAATTGAAAATATACTTTAAGCTCCTTCTTTTAAGAAAATTATTCTAAATAATTTTAACTTTGTTGGAAAAAAACAATTCATAATATATATTTGCAAATCGTAAAATCTTAAACCTAAACAAATCGATAAAAATGAGTAAACAAGGAAGTTCGTTCAAAGATGCGTTGCAAAATGTTTTTGCAACAAGTGCTATTTTAATAGCATTTATATTGCCTATTTATTGTTTATACAATATTATGGGTAATCCTGTAAATTTTGAAGGTGGTAATCCAGAGGGATCCCCGCTTGAGGGTAATTATCTTGGTATAATTTACAAAGGTGGTTACATTGTTCCAATTCTCATGACCTGTGTTCTGACCCTTTTCATTTTCATTTTCGAAAGAGCTATCACTCTTTCAAGGGCAAAAGGAAGAGGCAGATTAAATACTTTTGTCCGTAATCTTCAGAATCTTCTCGGCAGAAGATAAAATTGAAGAAGCAATGGAAGCATGCGACAAGCAAAAAGGTTCACTTGCAAATGTTATGAAAGCTGGATCTGTACACGTTACCGTGACCTTCAGAAAGACAAAGAACTTGAAAAAGACCAGAAGATCCTTTCGATTCAGAAATCATTTGAAGAAGCCACAGCTCTTGAACTTGCCGATGTTATCAAGGAATATGGTTATTTTCTCAACACTCGCTTCAATTTCAGTGTTGATTGGTCTTATTGGTACAGTATTGGTATGATACGTGCGTTCGCTGCTCTTGCACAGTCCGGAGCACCTGACGCCCTTGCACTTGCAACCGGTATTTCTGAAGCTCTTGTTAATACAGCATTTGGTATAACCGGATCAACTTTATCAATTATTGCATACAACTATTTTTCATCTTCGATTGACGCTTATACTTTCAAAATTGATGAAGCCGGATTCAGTCTGACACAAAATTTTGCTGCTTCGTTGAAAGTCCACCTAATCATGAATTTATCTTTTGGTTTAAATCATTAAAAACAAATATAACATGCCAAAGATTAAATTACCAACAAAATCCCCCAGATATCGACATGACGCCGATGGTTGACCTGTTTCTCGGTTATTCTAATATTTCTTATGCTGACCACGACAATGAGGCAACCGGAACCAGCGCCAGTTGATACGCCTTTTTCAATATCAGAAAAACCAACACCTGATTTTAATATAATGACTCTTCTACTTTCCACCGATGATAAGGTTTATCTCAATTTGGATAACGGACCTGACACTTTACTTAAATTCAGACCAAAAATTCTTGCTGAAATGGGGAAACGTTACAATATTGACTTTACCCCTCAAGAGTTGAGGGAATTCGAAAGTTATCCATCATCTATCGGAGTTCCTATGCAAAATATGAAGGAGTTCCTGGATGCTAAAGACTCAAAGGACAGGGCAGTATTTCAGACGGGAATCCCGATTGACTCAACTGATAATCAGCTTGGCAATGTGGATACTCTATACCCGTCAGGTAAATCCGAATGTTCAGGCTTGTATTAAAGGTGACACAAAAACTGATTTCCCGGCTGTTAAAAAAGTTCTGGATATATTGCAGGATTATAATGTAAAAAAGTTTAATCTGATTACGAGTCTTGAAGCGACTAAAATAAACCTTGCAGAAATACAACAGTGATATGGCAGAAATAATTCAAGAGGAAAAGGGAAGTGACGGAAAAAGAAAGCCTAAAAAGCATGCACCGCATATCGACATGACACCGATGGTTGACCTTATGTGTCTTCTCATCATATTCTTTATGCTTACAACTGCTTTTAATAAGGCAAAGGTTATGGAGATTATACTTCCCGATAAGATTAAGGATCCAACCAAGCAGGAAGCCCCAAAGATCTCAGCGAGCCGTACGCTTAATATCATTCTTGGACCCGATAACAAAATTTATTGGTACCCTGGATTGGTAAAGCCGGAGGATTATAATAATCTGCCTCCTCTCAGCGGAAACTGATTTTAGCTCTTCAGGGTATACGTAAATTGCTCCTGGAAAGAAACAAAACCCTGGCGATGAAAATTGATGATTATCAATAAACGAGGTCATTTCATGGTAAGATCAAATTAAGTCCAGGATTCTGCCCGGAGTGAAGTAAGCAAGCTTAAGAGCGATGACGACACTGGTCCTATTGTGCTTATCAAAGCATATAAGAAAGCTAATTACGGAAATTTTGTAGATATCCTCGATGAGATGAATATCTGCGGAATAGCCCGTTATACGTTTGTTGATATTGCATGGTATGAAGATAAGATGGTGGAAAAGGCAGCAGGTATCAGCCCCACCGCTCAGCTTCAACCAAATAAACCGTAAACCTACAAAGAAATGGCAAAAGAAAAGATCAACGCTCCTGCCTTTGATGATATAGTGTTTGAGGAAAGGAACAAGGAATACGGAGCTTATAAACTGCGTAAAAAGTACAATCGAACTGTATGATAGTTGCAATGCTGATAGGAATTGTAATTATAGGGACTGCTATAATAACACCATACCTGAATGCAAAAGCCCTGGAAAACAGAACAAAGCGAACAGAAAGACAGGTAGAGATCAAACTGGAAAATCTGGATCAACCAAATGAAACAGTTGCTCCTCCTCCTCCTCCTCCTCCTCCTCCGGCAGAAGTGGTACAACAGGCAAAGTATGTTCCCCCGGTAGTTGTTGACTCTGTTAAACCTGAAGAATAACTACAGCTTATGACAGCTGATCAGGCTCAGATTGAAGTTAAAAACGAAGAGGTGGTTGAGGTAGCACCCGAGGTAAAGGAAGAGGTACAGGAGGAAGAAGCTGAACCCGAACCATTTGTTGTTGTCGAAGAGATGCCAATGTATCCGGGTGGTGATGCTGCTCTTCTGAAGTATATAGGCTGAACATACAGATTATCCTGAGGTTGCAAAGGAAAATAACATTCAGGGAAGAGTTATTGTAAGGTTCTGTGTTACTGCGAAAGGAGGTGTAAGCCAGGTTAGCGTCCTGAAAGGAGTAGATCCGGAGCTTGATGCAGAAGCAATCAGAGTTGTTCAGAACTCTCCTGCCTTTCAAGCCAGGAAAACAAGGTGGGAAACCTGTTCCTGTTTGGTACATGGTTCCAATTACCTTTACTCTTAAGTAAATCTTAATACTTAAGATTATATAAAGGAAGGCTGACTCAAAAAATGATTCAGCCTTCCTTTTTAGTTAAGTTTAGTCTTCTCCATATTCCAGGCCTCTGCTCTTTCAGAGGAATGGGGCTTATTAATTCAGTTAACTGATGTTCAGTCATGATTGCTCACTCATTTCCTTCTTAAAAAGCTCAACCAAATCATCAATATCCTATTTCAGTGGTATCCCAGCTGGTCATTAACCGTATTCTGATGTTCTTTCATCCCATGGATAAAAAAAGTAATGATGTCTCATGACTTTTTGCAAGCTCGTATCTGGCTAATTATGGCAAAAACTCCGTTCGACTGGACCGTCTGAGTAATTTTAACTACCCTCAAATCTCTTGCAATCTTCCGCAAGATATCATGGCCATTGCATTGGAATGAGATGCACAATTTATTCCATAGATCATTGCTGAAATATGCCATATACTGTGCCGAAATGAATCTCATCTTTGATGCAAGCTGCATTCCCTGTTTCCTGATATATTTAAAATCATTTGAAATAGCCCGGCGTTAAAAAACACATCGCTTCTCCAAACATCATTCCATTTTTAGTTCCTCCAAATGATAGGACATCTACTCCGGCATCCGTAGTAAAGGCCTTAAATGGAAGACTAAGAGATACTGCGGCATTTGCGATCCTGGCACCATCCATATGAAGCAACATGCCGTTCGGAATGAGCAAAATCAGCAATCTTCTATTTCTGATACCGTATAAACAGTACCCATTTCAGTTGACTGCGTAATTGAAATTACTTTAGGCTGAGAATGATGCTCAAAATCAAATCCATGCATGTGTTTTGCAATCGATTCAACATCTATTTTACCATCAGTTGTGTCAACAGTTAGCACCTTACATCCTGTAAATTTTTCAGGAGCACCACATTCATCCTGCTCCATATGAGCTGTAAATGCCACAATCACTGAATTCCATGATCTGGTTACTCCTGATAAGCTTAATACATTTGCCGCAGTTCCGGTAAAAACAAAATATATCCATGCGTCATCTCCCAAGCTGTTCCCTTAAAAGCTCTTTAGCCTGTTCAGTATATATATCGGAACCATAACCTAATTACATGTCCGGAATTGGCAGGCGATTAATTCCTTTAATATATCAGGATGAACACCTGCATTATTATCACTGGCAAATCCTCTTTTTGTTCTAATATTCCCATAATAAATAGGTTACGTTGTTTTTACATACGGATCTTTTAAAAAGCAAATATAATTTAAGACTTGAGTACATAAGATACTCTCAGCGATCAAAAATCAACTTATCAGACAGCCCCGCCTTTAATATCAAATAAATAAACTTATACTTTCTTCTTTCTTCTGGAAAACAAGAGCATTATTAGTCCAAAAACAAGCATGGTAATGCCCATAATGATATTAACATTGATGCCAAGCGATTTTTGATACATCTGTACATCTGATCCTGTTAAAATACCAAAAACTGAAATTAATATTCCCAGGATTGAGAACATCAGGCCTATTGGAATTCTTATATCTACCATTTTAATTTCCTCCTACCATAATATTATAGTTAATACTAATGCAAATAACACCAACAATAATTGCCAGACCAACCGGACGCTGATACCAGGAGCCGACTCTCATCCAATTCCGGGGAGTGAGAGAATAAACAAGGCCATGTAATTCAATATCAGATTTTTGCTGCTTTGTCATAAAAGTTAATCCGACTGTCACAGTTGTACTGACAGTAAATGCAATTATAGCAGTCCAGAAGTTCTGTGCCATCTCTACCGGATATGTATGCAATGAAGCTATCCAGCCACCTTTTACAAGGGTTGTAGCACCGGCAGGAACAGTAAGTCCATGATGCAAAAGAGCCATTAAGAACCCTGCCAGCAGCCCAGTAAATGCAGCATGCCCTGTAGTCCGTTTCCAGAACATTCCAAGAAAGATAACTGCAAAAAGTGGTGCATTTATCATTGAGAATATGGTTTGAAGAAAATCCATGATATTCCCAAACTTGCTTGCAATATAAGCGGCAGCTATACTTAGCCAGTATCCCACCACAGTTGCACAACGTCCCACGTTAAGATAATGTTTACCATCAGCTTCTTCATTTCCTGTACGTTTCCGAATATAACTCTGATAGATATCATATGTCCAAACTGTATTAAAAGCAGAAACATTACCTGCCATACCCGACATAAAAGAAGCCAGAAGAGCAGTTATTCCCAGCCCAAGAACACCTGCAGGCAGATATTGTTTGAGCAACATAATAATTGTATAATCATATATCGGCTTTCCACCTGCATCCAGAGGCAGCATAAAGCCCTTGGACGGATCATTGAAAAGGACCAGTGCAATAATCCCGGGACAATTATGAGAAAAGGTATAAACATTTTAGGCAGGGCACCGATCAAGGGGCACTTTTCTGGCAGCTGACTTTGATTCCGCTGCAAAAGCTCTCTGAACAATAAGAAAGTTAGTGCACCAGTAGCCGAATGAAAGCACAAATCCAAGTCCGAAGAAAATACCATACCATTCAACACCCAATGGATTTGAGGTGGCTTCGCCTGTATATTTCCATGTTGTCGTAAGGCATCGGGAGCATATCCTTTGGCAGCAGCAATTGGCGCCAGACTTAGCCTTTAAGTCCGACTCCACCCTCCCACATCTTTCAGACTCAGGAATAGCAAGAGGCAATAATCCTAATAACAATTATAAAAAACTGAAGTACCTCATTATAAATAGCTGAAGAAAGTCCTCCCAGATAAGTATAACCCAAGTACTATCAGGGCTGAAATCCATAGACTTAAATTAAAATTCCATCCAAGAACATTTTCCATTAGTATTGCAAGAGCATACATTGATATTCCTGATGCCAGAATTGTCATAACTGCGAAAAGTATTGCATTCAATCCCCGTGGTCTTCTCGTCGTATCTTAGTTTAAGGAATTCAGGAACCGACCTGGCTTTTGAACCATAATAAAAAGGCATCATAAAGAGCGCAAGAAAGATCATTGCAGGAATAGCGCCTATCCAGTAAAAATGAGTGGTCAAGCATCCCGTATTTCATACCGGAACCAGTCATTCCCATAACTTCCAGTGCTCCAAGGTTTGTTGATATAAATGCCAGACCCGCTACCCATGCAGGCATTGATCTTCCTGCTTCAAGAAAGGCATTGGCATTTTTCATGAATTTTCTCAGGAACCAGCCTATACCCAGTACAAATAAAAAGTAGATTATCATTATCAAATAATCTATCCAACTCAGTTCAAGTTTCATAATTAAAGGATTTTAAGTTTTCATTCATCTGTAATACTGGTAGTTAAATTTCAAATATTTGCAACAACTACGATCAAAGTAAAAATACATTTAAGATCGATTTTCAAACCAAACCTGATTCTTTTTTTAAGCTTAAGAACCGATAAACAACCTAGACATGACTAAAAAGAATGAATTTGGCCAATTTTCACAACGGGCATTCGCGAAATTCCCTGAAGTCCAGTTACAAAACCGGGCAAATCAACACACTGGTAATTTACCCGACTTTAATGAGTAAATATTATATTTGCTGAAATAATAAAGTGAAGACAAGATATTTTATATATTTATCATATAAAGGTACTTCATATCATGGGTGGCAAATGCAACCGAACTCTGTTACTGTTCAGAAGATTCTAGATGAGGCTTTAAGCACAATTTTCAATGAAAACATATTATACAACTGGCGCAGGAAGAACGGATACAGGAGTACATGCAGTCATTTTTCTGTGCACATTTTGACAGCATTCCGGAGAACTTGCATACCAACAAAGACCTTGTATTCAGACTCAACAGATATCTTCCCAGTGATATTTCAGTTACAGTGAATCAGAAAAGTACTTCCCGGATCAAATGCAAGATTTAGCGCTGTTTCACGAACTTATAAATATTATATCTCCAAAACTAAAGATCCTTTTCTTGAAAATTCCAGCTGGTTTCTTTATGGAAATTTAAATGTTGACTCGATGAACCGTTGTCTGAAATGCTGATGAATATACTGATTTTACAAGCTTCAGCAAATTACATTCAGGTCATAAAACAAATTTTGCAAAATTTATTCTGCCGGCTGGGAAGAGACAAATAAAATGCTTGTATTTACAATTAAAGCTGATCGGTTTTTGAGTAATATGGTCAGGGCCATAGTAGGTACCATGATTGACATTGGTTTTGGTAAAATTAATCATGAACAATTTGAAGAGATTATTTGAAGCAAAAGATAGATGTAAAGCAGGTAAATCAGCTCCTGCAAAAGGACTGTTCCTTGATTAATATTGAATATCCTGATGAAATATTTATTTATAGCAATGTATCATGGTAATCACGGATATGATAATTATCACTTTATAATTCTGTTAATTATTTCACAATAAATTAAATATATTTAATATTTTTGTGCGGCCTTATAAATCTAAAAACATGATTTCATGAGTAATGAATGGTCTAATTTTGTTTTTCCTTGTTGGTGCAATTTTTGTCGGAGTAGTACTGATCTTTTCAGGAATTGTAGCGCCACAGATCGACCAATCCCCAAAAATTTGATCCGTACGAATGTGGTATACCGACTGACGGGTGTCACATGGTTGCAGTTTAATGTAGGATATTATCTTTTTGCAATTCTTTTTCTTGTTTTTGACGTTGAAACAGTTCTGGTATTTCCATGGGCTGTAGTTATGAAAGATGTTGGTATTAGCTGCATTTATTGAAATCGTTATTTTCTTTTTTATACTTGGGCTTGGATTATTATATGCCTGGAAAAAACATGCACTGATATGGGAATAAAAGGAATGAAGAAAGAAGAATTCAATGATAATGAAAGTCTTGATCTTCTTAAGGAATCCGGCATCAAATATACTTTTGACGACTATTGATGATGTAATTAACTGGGGAAGAAAAAATTCTTTATGGCCACTGACATTTGCAACAAGCTGTTGTGGGATTGAAATGATGGCAGCGGGTGCCCCCAGGCATGATTTTGCACGGTTTGGGATGGAAGTTTATCAGGGCCAGTCCCCGGCAGGCTGATGTCATTGTTGTTGCCGGTACCATTGTTAATAAGATGGCTCCTGTTCTGAAACGGCTTTATGATCAGATGTCGGAACCTAAATATGTTGTGGCTATGGGGGCATGTGCAATTTCAGGAGGTCCGTTTTTTCTTAATTCATATTCGCGTGATTAAAGGAGTTGAGCATGTTATTCCTGTTGATGTTTATGTTCCGGGGTGTCCTCCCCGGCCCGAGGCATTATTATATGGTATGCTTCAGCTTCAGCGTAAAATTGAAACAGAAACAATCAAATCCAGGAAGAAACGCAGCGAAAGCCACAACAGCAAATAAGTTATTTGATTCTGAAAACTGACATGAATGGATAATATACAATTAGCGGAATTTATTAAATCGCTTGATAATGACCTTGAGGTAAAGGAAGGTAAACAATATACAGAGGTAACTGTCCCCGTCCAAAACTACATTCCATTGCAAGAACTCTGAGAAAAAGGATGTTAAGACTTCTTTTGATTTTCTCTTCTGTCTTACCGGAGTAGATTACGGTGATGGATCTCGGAGTTATTTATCATCTTCGTTCAACCAGATATGAGCATACCGTTGTATTAAAGACACATACCTCCGACAGGGAACATCCCCGGATTGATTCTGTTAACCGATTTATGGAAAACTGCTGATTTCCATGAGAGGGAGGTGTATGATCTGCTTGGAATTAAATTCACAAATCACCCTGATCTGAGGAGGCTTTTTCTCGATAGTTCCTGGGGATTTCCTCTGAGAAAGGACTATGTTGATGATATAAATATTGTTACCAAGTAATTTATGGAAGAACAGGTAAAAAATATTATTTCTGACGATCAGGAGGAATATGTAATTAACATGGGGCCTCAGCATCCTTCAACACACGGAGTACTGAGACTTGTTGTTATCACTTAAGGGTGAAACTGTAAAAAATGTGCAACCTCATATAGGGTATGTCCACCGTGGCATTGAGAAAATGTGTGAAAGTATAACTTATCCGCAGATAATTCACCTGACCGACAGATTGGACTACCTTTCGGCTCATATTAATAATGAAGCTGTATGCCTGAATGTTGAGAAAGCACTTGAAATTGATATACCTGACAGGATAAAGGTTATACGTACAATTATGTCGGAGCTTACACGTATCCAATCTCATCAGCTCTGGTGGGCATCTTTTGGAATGGACCTCGGGGCACTGACCTGTTTCTTTTACGGTCTGCGCGACAGGGAAAAAATACTCGACATTTTTGAAGAGACCTGCGGGGGTCGTATGATAGTAAGTTATAACTGTCCCGGCGGACTAATGTACGATATTCATCCTAACTTTCAGAGAAGGGTAAAAGAATTTATAAAATATTTCCGTAAGATTTTACCTGAATATGATCAGTTGCTGTCAGGAAACATAATATTTGAAGAGAGATCCAAAGGGATAGGGAAATTATCCCTTGAAGACGCTATCTCTTATGGTGTTACAGGACCATCGGCCCGTGCTTCAGGATTTTCCTGCGATGTCAGGAAGCATGAACCATACAGTGCATACGACAGGGTGAATTTCAATGAAATTATTTATACAGAAGGCGACACCTATTCGCAGGTATATAGCAAGAATTAAGGAAATGTGGGAATCGATGAATATAATTGAACAGCTGATAGATAATATCCCTGAAGGATCATATGCAGTAAAGATGAAACCAATCATCCGGTTACCGGAAGGTGAGTATTATCAAAGAGTGGAGACAGCCAGGGGTGAGTTGGGAGTTTTTATTATCAGTGATGGTAATAAAAATCCTTATCGTCTTAAATTACGTTCTCCTAATTTTGCAAATCTGTCTGTGCTTAACCTGATTTCCAGGGGATTCAAGATTGCGGATCTTGTTGCAATCGGTGGTTCCCTTGACCTTGTGATACCGGATATTGACAGATGACTTACGGAACACGATCCCTATAATATGAAATACAAAACATTTATCAACAAATTAAACATTTTTATTCCGAATTAATTAGACCAGGATATGCCATTTGACATTTATGATTTTTCGTCGCTGACAAAATGGATTGATACCAGTCTTAATAATGCGATGTCTCCATTCTGGACAACAGTTACGGAGATGCTGATAATAGGAGTATTGATACTCCTCTTCTATGCCATGGTTGGATTATTTCTCGTCTATGCTGAAAGAAAAGTTTGTGCATTCATGCAGAACAGGCTTGGACCAAACAGAGTCGGACCATTCGGAATATTCCAGACAATTGCTGACCTGATCAAACTGCTTCTTGTGGAACTTATTCCAATAAAGAATGCTGATAAACTCCTTTTTAATCTTGCACCTTTCATAGTTATTATTGCCTCATTTATGGCAATAGCAGCAATTCCATTTGCAAGGGGACTACATGCCATAGACCTCAATATCGGTATTTTATATGTTATTGCTGTCTCATCTATGGGAGTTATTGGCATTCTCCTGGCCGGATGGTCAAGCAACAACAAATATTCTCTTATTGGAGCGATGAGAAGCGGGGCCCAGATTGTAAGTTATGAACTCTCGGTAGGTCTTTCACTAATTACAATTGTTATCCTTACAGGTTCAATGCAGCTATCGGTAATTGTTGAAGCACAAAGTACGGGATGGTTCATTTTCAAAGGACATATACCTGCTTTTATTGCCTTTATCATGTTTCTGATCTCCAGTACTGCTGAAACAAATCGCGGACCATTTGATCTGGCTGAAGCCGAATCGGAACTTACAGCCGGCTTTCACACAGAGTATTCAGGTATTAAGTTTGCATTCTTCTTCCTGGCCGAATATATGAACATGTTTATCGTGGCTTCAATTGCTGCAACTGTGTTTCTTGGAGGTTGGATGCCCTTTCATGTAGGAAATTGGAATGGCTTCAATCATATTATGGACTTTGTACCTCCTTTTGTCTGGTATATTGGAAAAACTGCTTTTGTGATCTTCATGATGATGTGGTTTAAATGGACCTTCCCCCGTCTGAGGATTGACCAGCTTCTTACCCTTGAATGGAAATATTTATTACCAATTAACCTTGTTAATGTATTGATAATGGCTTTTATAGTTCTTATGGGTTGGCATTTTTAACAGATTAAATCAATTATAAAAAGGATATCTCTCAATGAACAGTATAGTAAAATATCTTAATGACATTATACGGGGGGTCTGGTCACTCATGAAGGGCATGAAAGTGACAGGTTCCTATTTTGTAAGGCCAGGAACAATTGTTACGCAGAAATATCCCGGCAACAGAAAGGATCTTGTTATGTTCGACAGGTTTAAGGGGGAAGTAATTATGCCGCATAATGAAAAAAATGAACATAAATGTACCGGTTGCGGAATATGTGAGATCAACTGTCCGAATGGTACTATTGAAGTGATTTCTAAAACAATAATTACTGAAGAGGGAAAAAAGAAAAGAATAATAGATAAGCATATTTACCGGCTGGGTATGTGCACTTTTTGTGCCTTATGTGTAAAAACCTGTCCTTCTAACGCACTTGCCTTTTCTCAGGAGTTTGAACATGCTGTATTCACCAGGAAACCCCTGATAAAAATATCAAATAAGCCTGGTTCACAAATTATGAAAGGAGTTGAGTGATGACACTAAATCAGTTTATGTTTATCCTGTTTTCTGCCATGATCATTATATTTTCGATACTGACAGTGACAAGTCGCAAAATATTAAGAGCAGCTGTATATCTGCTGCTGGTACTGGTTTCTACATCAGGACTCTATTTCATGCTGAACTACCAGTTCCTTGCGGCGGTACAGCTAACTCTTTATGCAGGGGGTATTGTGGTTCTGATCATCTTTTCGATATTGCTGACAAGTCATATAAGTCAGAAGTTTGATCCTGTCGGAATTAGAAAATCAGTTTTCTCAGCCATTGCGGCACTCTCAGGTGCTATTCTCTCAATAATTACCATTCTCGACTATAAATTTTCTGCTACTACCCAGGCTGCTCATGAAGTTGACATGCATTTCATCGGAAAAAGCCTCCTTTCAGTTGATCATGATGGTTATATACTTCCCTTTGAAGTAATTTCAATTTTACTTCTCGCTGCCATGATAGCTGCAATCATAGTTGCAAAAAAAGGTGGTCCCGGAAATTCCCCTACTCAAACTTTAAACCAGAAATAAAATGAATGCAGGTATCCCATTACAATTTTTTCTGATTCTGGCAACAATTATGTTTTTTGTCGGGGTGTATGGGTTCCTCACCCGCAGGAACCTGATAACCATTCTTATGTCTGTTGAATTGATCCTAAATTCAGTGAATATCAATTTTCTGGCATTTAACAGATTTCTCTGGCCCAATAAACTGGAGGGAATGTTCTTCAGCCTGTTTGTTATTGCTGTTGCAGCCGCCGAAGCGGCAGTAGCCATAGCTATAATAATAAATATCTACAGGCGGTTTATAACGATAAATGTGGAAAATGTAGATGAAATGAAATATTGATTATTATAACCTTTTGGAAACTGCCATTATGATAAATTTCAGTTATACTATCCTGATCCTTCTGATACCTTTTCTTATGTTCCTCCTGCTCGGTCTTGCAGGTAATAAATTAAAATCAAAGCTTTCCGGTTTATTAGGTACTGCCGGTCTGGCAGTAATTACCGTAATTTCTTATATAACTGCCTACTCCTATTTCTTTTCAAGTGAAAAGATCAACGGTGCCTTTCAGAAGATCTCTGCCTTTAATATAACCTGGTTACAGTTTACAGATAAGCTTCATATTGATATAGGCGTACTTCTTGATCCGATATCAGTAATGATGATTCTTGTGATCACCACTGTCTCATTAATGGTCCATATCTACAGTCTGGGCTACATGAAGGGAGAAAAAGGCTTTGAACGTTTCTTTGCATTTCTTTCCCTTTTTAGTTTCTCAATGCTGGGCCTTGTTCTTGCTACAAATATTTTTCAGATGTATATCTTCTGGGAACTGGTTGGAATTTCATCTTATCTTCTCATCGGTTTTTATTATGAGAAACCTTCTGCAGTAAGAGCCGCTAAAAAGGCATTTATCGTTACACGGTTTGCAGATCTTGGGTTCCTTATCGGAATACTGATTCTCTCATTTAACACTAAAACATTTGATTTTATTACGCTTACGGATCCTAATGGCCCTGCTATTGCTCAGGGCGGAGGTGCCATGTTCATGGGTCTATCAGTTATGACCTGGTCGATGATATTCGTATATATGGGAGGTATTGGAAAATCTGCAATGTTTCCTTTTCACATATGGCTTCCTGATGCAATGGAAGGTCCGACGCCTGTTTCAGCACTTATTCATGCAGCCACAATGGTTGTCGCCGGAGTTTACCTTGTGGCAAGAATGTTTCCGGTTTATGTCTTTTCAGCGCCTGTTGCACTTGAAGTGGTTGCGTATGTTGGTGCCTTTTCTTCGATCTTTGCTGCTGTGATAGCCTGTACCCAGACTGACATTAAAAGAGTTCTCGCCTTCTCAACTATGTCGCAGATCGGCTACATGATGCTGGCACTAGGTGTCTCCGGATACGGTGGGCATGAGGGGCTTGGATTTATGGCTTCAATGTTCCATCTTTCAACTCATGCAATGTTTAAATCCCTTCTCTTTCTTGGAGCCGGGGCAATTATCCACGCTGTGCACAGCAATGATATGACAGATATGGGTGGGCTACGCAAGTATCTGCCAATAACCCACTTAACTTTCCTGATAGCATGCCTTACCATTTCAGGCATTCCTCCTTTATCCGGATTTTTCAGCAAGGATGAGATACTGGCCGCAGCTTTTCAGCATCATAAATTCCTCTTTGGTGTTGAGTATATTGTGGCCGGTCTGACGGCATTTTATATGTTCAGGTTATATTTCAGTATCTTCTGGGGAAAGGATACTCATTACCATCATACTCCGCAGGAGGCTCCTGCAATAATGACAATTCCTCTGATTGTTCTGGCTATTGGCTCCGCATTTACAGGATTTATCCCATTTAATAAATTAGTAACATCAGATGGAAAAGTTCTTGAAACGGAGATCGAACTGCTGGTAGCCATACCTTCGGTTCTTGTTGCTTTGGCAGGAATCGGAGTTGCCTACTTAATGTACAGTAAAGAATCCATTATTCCCGACAGACTGGCAGCTACATTTAAATACACCTATAAGTGGGCTTATAATAAGTTTTATTTTGACGAACTCTACCTGTTTGTAACAAAAAAAATAATCTTCAGGTATATTGCCGCACCAGTAGCATGGTTTGACCGGCATATCGTTGACGGGACTATGAATGCCATAGCCTCTGTTACTCAGATTATCTCCTTCAGGATAAGAGATTTTCAATCGGGCCAGTTACAGAAATATGCTTTTGTTTTTATATCTGGCGTTATATTACTGGCAATAGCCTTTATTTACCTGTGGCGTTGATTTTTTAATCTGATAATGTTGAAAACTATGGATATTTTAACTCTGTTTATTGCAATTCCGGTTTTAACCATAGCCGGAATAGTTTCAATAAAAGACATCAGGCAGGTCCGGCTCGTAGCAGCTTCAGGAATGGCTTTACAGCTTCTTTTATCTGGCATTCTGATATTTCTGTACCTTTCCGGACGAAATGGAGGAAACACTGATGAGATGATGTTTGTAAAAGATATTGTCTGGTTTAAAAGTCTGAATATTCATTATGCTGTGGGTGTAGATGGCATCTCAGTTGCAATGATTACATTAACCTCTCTGGTAGTTTTCGCTGGTATTTTCGCATCGTGGGAAGTAGAGTCTCTTACAAAGGAGTTTTTTATTTCTTTAATCCTCCTTGCAACCGGTGTTTTTGGATTCTTTATTTCGATTGACCTTTTCACAATGTTCCTCTTTTATGAGCTTGCTGTTATTCCTATGTATCTGCTTATAGGCATCTGGGGAAGCGGTCCGAAAGAATATGCTGCAATGAAACTGACTCTTATGCTCATGGGAGCTTCAGCTCTTCTTCTCGTCGGCATCCTCGGTATCTATTTTAACTCCGCACCGGATGGGGGTCCACTAACTTTCAATATTTTAGAGATATCCAAAGTCAAGATCCCTATGTCTGCCCAATATTTGCTATTCCCGCTTACATTTGTCGGTTTTGGTGTTCTTGGAGCTCTGTTCCCTTTTCATACCTGGTCACCTGATGGTCATTCATCTGCTCCCACTGCAGTATCTATGCTTCATGCAGGAGTGTTAATGAAACTGGGAGGATACGGCGCTTTCAGGGTTGCAATATTCCTTATGCCTGAGGCTGCTAAAGAACTCTCCTGGATATTTATTATTCTTACTTCAATAAGCGTAGTTTATGGTGCCTTTGGAGCTATAGTGCAGAAAGATCTTAAATATATCAACGCATATTCCTCAGTAAGTCATTGCGGTCTTGTGCTCTTTGCTATACTTATGATGAATAAAACAGCTCTCAACGGGGCAGTTATTCAAATGATCTCTCATGGATTGATGACAGCCCTGTTCTTTGCCCTTATCGGGATGGTTTACGGGCGCACACATACCAGGATGATAAACGAAATGGGAGGTTTAATGAAGTTTATTCCATTTCTTTCAGTAGCATATGTGATCGCAGGATTAGCTTCTCTTGGATTACCAGGACTCAGTGGCTTTGTAGCCGAAATGACAATTTTTGTCGGAGCCTTCCAGCATCCTGATACCTTTCACAGAGTCGCTACCATGGTCGTTGTTACATCAATTGTTATAACAGCGGTTTACATTTTAAGGGTTATTGCAATTTTGTTGCTTGGACCCGCCACAGATGAGCATTATGGACAAATGACTGATGCCAGATGGTTTGAGAAGATATCGGTTGTAACTCTCATTTTTTCTGTTGCTACGATTGGACTGGCACCTTTCTGGCTTTCGTCGATGATCGGGGTAAGTCTGCAGCCGGTTATTGATAAGATCCTGACTATAAATCCATTTTAAATAGAAACTGAGTTATTACCGGATAAAAAAGAAATATGAATTTAGCAAACTTTTCATTAATGCGGCATGAACTCCTGCTAACGGTTGCAGCTCTGGTGGTTCTGATGGCTGAGATTTTCTGGAATCCGTCAAAAAGGAGTTCCGTTAGCCTTTTTTTCATCATATTGTTCATAATAATCACAATTACAGGATTCATACCCTCTCCCTCCGGGACTCTTTTTGGAGGAATGTATGAAGTAACACCTATAAGGCTGGTAATGAAAAATATTCTAAATATCGGGGCATTACTTGTATTTATTCAATCAGCTACATGGCTTAATAAAGAAGAAAACATCGGGAAGATAAGTGAATATTTTATTCTGCTTGTCTCTACACTGGCTGGTATGAACTTTATGATTTCCGCAGGACATTTTCTAATGTTTTATATTGGGATTGAACTCGCTACAATTCCATTAGCTGCACTGGCCGCTTTTGACAGGTATAGTAATAAATCGGCTGAAGCAGGTATCAAGCTTATCCTGATATCGGCCCTCTCGTCAGGCATTCTGCTCTATGGCCTGTCAATGATCTATGGCACAACAGGTTCACTGTACTTTAGTGAGGTTTCCAGACTCTTTGAAGGGAACAATCTTCAGATCCTCGGATTTATTTTCTTCTTTGCCGGGATGGCTTTTAAGATTTCAATTGTTCCCTTCCATCTTTGGACAGCCGATGTTTATGAAGGATCACCCGTTAACGTAACTTCATATCTTTCAGTGATTTCCAAAGGAGCTGCTATTTTTATTTTCATTATAGTTTTGTTCACGGTATTCCCTGTTATAATTGTAACCTGGCAGAAGGTAATTTATGTGACTGCAATCCTCACAATGACTCTGGGTAACCTGTTCGCTATCCGTCAGAACAATCTGAAACGGTTCCTGGCATTCTCATCAATATCACAGGCAGGTTATATACTTCTTGGCGTTATCGGGGGTAATCAGCTAGGAATGACGTCGGTTGTATATTATATTCTTGTTTATATCTTTTCAAATCTCGGTGCTTTTGGAGTGGTATCTGCGATTTCAAATGCCACAGGGAAAGAAAATATTAATGATTATAACGGACTCTATAAAACCAATCCGGGCCTGAGCCTGATAATGACTCTTGCCTTGTTTTCACTTGCCGGAATCCCTCCCGTTGCAGGATTCTTCGGGAAATTTTTTCTTTTCACTGCTGCTGCTGAGAAAGGATTCTATCTTCTCGTTATAATAGCTGTTTTAAACACTATAATATCATTGTATTATTACCTGCTGGTCGTAAAAGCAATGTTCATTAATAATAGTGAATCACCGATTGAAAAATTCAGAAGTGAATTCACCGTACGTCTTGGTCTGGGAATATGTGTTGCCGGTATCTTTATTACAGGTTTTGCAAGTATTCTGTTTGATATTATCAGAGGAATGAGTTTCGGAGTTTAATCTTTAAATTTCAGTAAATGGCAATTAATAATGCAAAACATTTGGTTGGTGAGATTAACGGCATAAGATGCACCCTGATTGAAACAGGAATTACAATTGACCGCACGGCATTTCTTCGTGATCTGCTGGAATTCAACAATCTTGAAGTTCAGGAAATGAAAGAAGTGCCTGCATCTCCGGAAGAAGAAACCAAATTTACTATTGGTGTAACTGATCTTGTCTTTAACCCTGTATTTACAATTTATGAATGCCTTTTAAAAACCAGGGAAGGGGATTATGTAACACCTGCTTACTGGAAACAGGAGTGCACGGAATGTGATAAACGATACTGGATGAAAAGAAAATCTGAAGGAAAGCATAAAAAGGATTAATACTTGTCGTTGTTCCAGATTTCCCATGATCGTTCAGCCTGCGACCAGAGCATCTTTAAACCGCTTATTGTTTTGCATCCCCTCTCCTTCCCCATCTTCAAAAAAGAAGTGATCTCCGGATTATAAACCAGGTCGAAAAGAATATGCTTTTCTGAAAGCAGATTATAATTGATATCCGGTTTGCTTTCAATATCCGGAAACATTCCCAAAGGAGTGGTGTTGATTATAAGTTGATGACTTTTAATCAGGTCATAATCAATATCCTGGTAACAGATTGTTCCGTGTTTCCGGATTCTTGATACCTGGATTGCTTTTATGCCGAGCTTCTTCAGTACAAAGCATACAGCTAGTGAACTTCCACCGGTGCCAAGTACAATGGCATTCTTTATATTTTCTGACAGACAGGGGATTAATGTTTCTCTTATTCCGGTAACATCGCTGTTGAAACCAAATATCTTTGTATCATGTCCTGACCTTAGTATTTTTAATACGTTTACAGCACCTATTTCGGTGGCTTCCGGATCAATTATATCAACATAATTTATTATCCCTGATTTGTAAGGGATAGTAACATTAAGGCCGCATAAGTCAGGGATATCAGAAATTAATTTCCGGAATTGATTAAGATCGGGAAGAGGATAATTCTCATAAGAACACCCCGATATTTGTTCTTTACTGAATTTCTCGTTAAAGTACTTTTTTGAAAAGGAGTGCCCTAGAGGATAACCTATGAGACCATATTTTCTCATTTCATCAATGCTTATCTGTTTGAAGATTCCGGGGGAATATTTAGCAAAGATTACTGTTTAAGTTCCTGAGGAAGGAACTGAAAGAAAGTATCTCCGCGAAGGCCGCAACGAAGGGATTCAAGAGAGATGATTTCGGTCGGAGCAATATTTCCCAGATTTACATTTGCCCCAAAGTGCTTGATAAACCATGCCTGTTGTGATTTCATCGGGGCTTCCCATATTACATTTTCCAGCTTGACATGGTCAGAAATAGCGCATATGATCTTATTGTTAATAGATCCGTCTTCATTATATATACCTGTTGTTCCCGATTCCCTTGCTTCTGCAATAACCTTAACAGAACCAGCTTTAAGTTCGGACTTCATCATTGCAACCCAGTCATCAGGAGAATACACAATCTCTTTTTTTTTAGATCCCACTTCAGAAATTACCGTTCTCCTTTCAACCAGCCTTCTGATGTATTCAAGTTTTCTTTCATGTTCAATGTCGTAAGAACCATCAGATACTTCGACGAGATCAATTTCGTGTTTATCAAGAAAATCAACAAATTCACTGAACATATCCCTTATAATAAATGCTTCAAAAAGAGTACCCCCAAAATATGGGACAACTCCTGACTTTTTATAAAGGCGAATTTTCTTATTAAGCCCGGGGGTTAACAGAGAGGTTCCAAAACCCAGTTTCACGAAATCGGTATATTCACTTCCAACTGACATAAAATCTTCAGCTTCCCTTAAACTGAGTCCTTTATCCATAACCATTGTAATTCCCGAATTTCTGGGTTTTCCCGGTCTGTCAGGTAAATAAGGAAGTATTTTTTCCATGGGGATGTTATTGTGCAAAAATTTCAATTAATTAAATGAGTTTATTTTCCCCCAGAAGTTTTATGATTTTGCGGGAGCAAAGGCTCTGGGGAAAGAGGTTGATAAATTCTGTAAACAAATCTTTATCCATATCAATTGCCAGTGACAGATGTCTAAATGCTTTTTGAGGATTTCCTGCGTGAAGATAAAATGAAGCAAGCAAATAATTGATACCAGGGATATCCCCTGTAATTTTATAGGCATGCTCAAGATAAGGAATTGCTTTTAAAAAATAACCCTCAGCCAGAATGATATTTCCAAGATCAGACCATACCTCGTCATAATAAGAATCAAGTTTAAGGGCTTCTCTGAAGCATCGCAAAGCTGCTTTTTTCTCATTTTTGGCATAATGTGCTTTACCCAGGAGATACCATATTTCCGGATTTTCATCTTCAAGACGGACTGCTTTTCTGAAATAAATAAGGCTGTCATCATTATTACCCGTATTAAGAGCCAGAACGCCCAGTCCGAACCATGGATCTGCAAAATCAGGCGCCAGTTCAATCGCCTCCTGAAAATATTTTTTTGCGAGTGTTACTTCACCTATCTTTTCATAACATTCAGCAAGATATGTCATTGCCTCAAAGTTGTCAGATTCATTTTCAAGATACTCGTGATAAACAGGTATAGCTTCCGAATATCGTTCCAGATTATGAAAGATATTTCCCTTGTTAAAAAGTGCAAAAGTATTTTGTGAGTTAATAGCCAGTGCAAAATCATAGGCTTCTATTGCCTTTTCCGAGAGTTCAAGTTTGTTGTATATTATTCCCAGATTATACCAGGCAGAGTCTGAAAATGGTTCTTCTTCCAGGTATCTCTTGTAATAAATAACACTATTTTCAAAGTCCTGTATCTTTTCATATGCATAAGCCATATCGTACAGATGAGCATAAAATTCAGGTTCCATCGTTATCAGCTTCTTCAGGTAAGGAACCAGATGTTCATAGTAATTGAGGTTCTGCAATACTGAAGTTATTGTAAAAAGAATGTTTTCAATGTCATCCGAATCAAGGGTCAGGGAATAGTCAAACATCTTTTTTGCGCCCTGGATATCCCCCAACATGCCAAGGGCAGTTCCTTTTGCTATATATACCTCGTGGTTTCCGGGTTCAATCTTTTCCAGCTTCTTCAATATACGGAGTGCTTCAACAGCTCTTCCTTTGTCAAGTAAAACTCTTGCTTTCCTTAATTGTATAGAAACAGAATAAGGATGCTGTTGAGTGGCTAAATTAGCCGCCTCAAAGGCATTTGAGGAATTATTGCTTTCAATGTAAAAGTCAATGATGGTTTCAAATTCAAAAACATCAAAGAAGTATTTAGCATTGTCCCGCTTCATCCTCTCAAACTTCTGTACAGCATGCTGTATCTCATCATCATATGGAAACCCGAACCTGTCTTCTTCCATAATTTAAATATTTGAAACAAAATTAATATTATTTTTAAGAAGCCCATTCACATAAATCTTCAATTATTAACATTTTAACAATTTAGTAAACATGAGATTAACATAATTAACTATTCAGATACTTTTTTTGTAAACTTTTTTTCACTGAACGCAACCTTAGGGGCAAAATAATCATCTATTACATGTACCTCGTAACTATATTAAAGATTTTCAAATATTACCCTAGGATTAACCTAAATTCTACCCTCGAAGAACCGGGTTCCCTCCCGGTTTTTCATTTTAAATATATCATATCTTTACATTCTAATAATCTGTAAAAATATACCTTTATGAAGAATTTATCTGTAAATTTTTTTATTGCATTGATAACAGTTTTTTTTCTTATCATTGCCAACCTTACCGGTTGTAAAAAAGTAGAAAATCCGGTTAAGTTTCCAATAGGGTCATTTCCAGACACTATTTTCAATCTCCTTGATCTTAATACTGAATTTGATGATTATAATACGGATATTTATAATATTGGTGCGAATTATTCATTGATTTTCTCCAGCAACAGAGGAAGTTCCGGGGGGCAGTTTGACCTGACTCAGGGTATAATTTCAATTTCGTTCAGCCAGGCTACAGGAGTGTTTGGCCTTGGTGCCGGAATTAATAATGATCTTTTTCTGACAAAACTTTTAAGCAAAGCCAATACACCGGGAAATGATTTTGGTCCGATAACGTTTTACAGTTCATTGGATGGATTTGAGTACATGTTGTTATCCTCGGTAAATACCGAGGGTAACCTTGATTTTTTCTACCTCAAAAATCGTCCTGTTTTTGGTTCGGTTCTTCCTGACGTTCTGGGACCGTTCCCTGTTAAGCTCCTTAATACCAGTTCTGACGATGCTTATATAAGTTTTGACACAAAACAGGATACGGTATATTTTTCTTCAAACAGGGGTGGTAACTTCGATATCTATCTCCATGGGAGACCATCAGGAACAAATCCCGATACATGGTTTAATCTGGATTACTCTGCATCTGCCATTGTTGACAGTATAAACAGTACAAGTGATGATAAGTGCCCCCTAATAGTTAACAGATTAATGGTTTTTGCTTCTAATCGCCCGGGAGGTATGGGTGGTTATGATCTTTATTATTCTATATTCAGGAAAGGGAAATGGAGTACTGCTGTAAATTTTGGCCCCGGTATTAATACTTCCTCGGATGAGTACAGACCTGTTGTTGGAGATCATCCTGATTTTTCAAATCAGTTTTTAATATTCTCTTCAAACAGACCGGGCGGAATGGGCGGATTTGATCTTTATTTCACAGGAGTTGAATTTCCGGAATGAATTTCAGATGATTCAGAATACAGATTTACTTACCACTAGCGGCAGCCAGTGTATTGCGCAATAACGATACCCTTGTCATCGGACCTACTCCTCCCGGAACAGGGGTGATAAACGAACATTTAGGCGCTACATTTTCAAAATCCACATCACCTGCGAGCCGGTATCCAGATTTAGTCCCGGGGGCTATTATCCGTGATGTTCCAACATCAATAACCACTGCCCCGTCTTTCACCATATCAGCCTTTACGAAAGAAGGAGATCCGATTGCTGCAATTATTATGTCGGCTTGTCTGACAATATTCTGCAGGTTCTTTGAACGACTGTGAATAACAGTCACGGTAGCATCCATACCCTTCTGAGACATCAGGATGCTCACAGGTCTGCCAACTATATTACTGCGGCCAATTACCACGCAATTCTTTCCCGTTGTCTCTATCCTGTATCTTTTAATAAGCTCAACTATCCCGTATGGAGTTGCCGGCAGATAACAAGGAAGCCCTATTATCATCTTTCCCAGATTAACCGGATGAAAACCGTCAGCATCCTTTGAAGGATCTATTGCTTCGATAACTTTATTTTCTGATATATGATCCGGTAAAGGAAGTTGAACGATAAAACCATCAACATCATTATCAGCATTAAGTTCTGAAATTTTCTCAAGTAATTTACTTTCATCATCAGCAGCATCTAACCTTATAAGAGTGGATTTAAAGCCAACTTCTTTGCAATCTTTAACCTTATTTGCAACATATGTTTCACTTGATCCCTCATTACCGACAAGTATCGCAGCAAGATGAGGGATTTTTCCCCCGTGCTTTTTTGATAGTTGCTACTTTATCTGCGATCTCAGATTTAATGTCTGATGCTACTTTTTTACCGTCAATTAACATGTACATATCACAGGTTACTTTTTATTACGTATTACTTATTACCTATTACTCATCATTTTAGAAACATTACCTCCTTTGGTCATCATTTTCATCATACGTTTTGTTTCATCAAACTGCCTGATAAGTTTATTGACTTCCTGAACACTGGTTCCACTACCCTGAGCAATCCTTTTGCGTCTGCTTCCATTGAGAACAGAGGGATTTACTCTTTCATCAGGGGTCATGCTCCTTATAATAGCTTCAATACCTTTGAAAGCATTATCATCTATATCAAGATCCTTTACAGCTTTCCCAACTCCGGGTATCATTGCCATAAGGTCTTTCATATTGCCCATTTTTTTTATCTGCTGGATCTGGGCAATGAAGTCATTAAAATCAAACTGGTCTTTAGCAATTCTTTTTTGAAGTTTCCGTGATTCTTCAACGTTAAATTGCTCCTGGGCTTTTTCAACAAGTGATACTATATCTCCCATCCCAAGAATCCTGTCGGCCATACGCTCGGGATAGAAAATGTCGATCGCATCCATTTTTTCACCCGAACTTACAAACTTGATTGGCTTGTCAACAACTGATTTAATCGACAATGCCGCCCCGCCACGTGTGTCTCCATCAAGTTTAGTTAACACGACGCCATTATAATCGAGCCTCTCATTGAATTCCTTTGCAGTATTTACAGCATCCTGTCCTGTCATTGAGTCAACGACAAACAATATTTCATGAGGATTTACAGCTTCCTTAACTGATGATATTTCATTCATCATTTCGTCATCTATGGCCAGCCGGCCCGCTGTATCAATAATGACAAGATCGTACGCTTTCATTTTTGCTTCCCGGACAGCGTTCCGGGCAATAATGACAGGATTTAAATTACCCTCTTCGGTATAAACAGGTACTTCAACCTGTGATCCTATTATTTTGAGCTGTTCAATAGCAGCCGGCCTGTAAACATCACATGCTACAAGCAAAGGATTCTTCCCTCTTTTGGTTTTAACCCATTTTGCAAGCTTGCCGCTGAAAGTAGTTTTACCTGAACCCTGAAGTCCTGCTATAAGTATTATCGCAGGGTTTATCTTTATATTTATATCAGTTTTTTCGCCACCCATCAGTTCAATGAGCTCATCATGCACGATCTTAACGATCAGCTGGGAGGGATTAATCGACTTAAGAACCTCCTGTCCCAGTGCTTTTTGTTTGACTGAGTCGGTAAACTGCTTGGCAATCTTAAAGTTAACATCCGCATCCAGCAAAGCTCTCCGAACCTCTTTTAACGATTCTGAAATATTAATTTCGGTTATTCTGCCCTGACCTTTAAGAAGTTTAAAGGATTTCTCAAGCCTTTCACTTAAATTTTCAAACATAAAACTTGTTTATAGCGTATATTAATGAATTATTACATTCTTTCAGGCATTTCAATTCCCAACAGCCACATACCCGAGCTTAGGATGTTGCTTGTAACTCTTGATAGTGCCAGTCGAAAATCTCTTACAGTATCATCATCTTCTCCAAGAATTGAATAGTCATGATAGAACTGGTTATACTCTTTTGAAATTTCATAACAATAGTTTGCAACCAATGCAGGACTGAGCCCTTTAGCAGCTTCAGAAACGGTTATTGTGAATTTCCTTAATAGTTTTATAAGTGAAATCTCTTTTGCACCCGCATTAATATCAGGACTGACAATATTATAGGTACCTACTCCCATTTGATCTGCTTTTCTGAATACTGATTTAATCCTGGCATAGGTATATTGAATAAAAGGACCAGTATTTCCATTAAAATCAATAGATTCAACCGGATTAAAGGTCATGTTCTTCTTTGGATCCACTTTAAGTATAAAATATTTAAGGGCTCCCAGTCCTATTTTACTGAAGACCTCCTCCTTTTCCTCTTCTGTAAATTCAGCCAGTTTTCCAAGTTCCAGAGATACTTCTCTTGCGGTTTCCTTCATTTCATTTATCAGGTCGTCTGCATCAACAATTGTCCCTTCACGTGACTTCATCCTTCCTTCAGGCAGTTCAACCATACCATAAGAAAAATGGATCAACCCATCAGACCAGGAGTATCCCATTTTCTTCAAAATGGCTTTAAGAACCTGAAAATGGTAATTTTGTTCGTTACCTACAACATAAATACATTTATTGAACCCATATTCATTATATCTTGCAACAGCGGTTCCTAAATCCTGGGTCATATATACTGCAGTCCCATCGGAACGAAGCAACAGTTTCTGGTCCAACCCCTCCGGAACAAGATCGGCCCAAATCGAACTGTCTTTATTTCTGTAAAGAATATTATCATTCAGGGCTGACAATACAAGATCCTTTCCCAGTTTATAGGTTTCTGACTCATAGTAAATTTTATCAAAATCCACACCCAGCAGCCTGTATGTTTCATTAAAACCTTCATAAACCCAGGAATTCATCATACTCCAGAGATCAAGAACATACCGGTCACCAGCTTCCCATTTAAGAAGCATTTCACGTGTCTCCTTCATCAGGGGTGCCAGATTCTTTGCATCTTTCTCTGTAAGACCCTCTTTTATCAGCTGTTCAACCTGCAGCTTATACTCTTTCTCAAAAAGAACATAATATTTGCCAACCAGGTGATCGCCTTTCATTCCGGAAGATTGAGGTGTTTCGCCATTACCAAATTTTACCCATGCCAGCATTGACTTACAGATATGAATTCCACGGTCATTTACAATATTGGTTTTTATTACTTCATGTCCGCAAACTGACAATATCCGGTAAAGTGAAAATCCAAGCAGGTTGTTCCTGATATGTCCGAGATGCAAAGGCTTATTTGTATTTGGTGAAGAGTACTCGATAAGGATAATTTCGGGATCCTTCACCTTACAATCACCAAACAGATCCTTTACATCGGCCATTTTAATAAAGAATTCCAACCACCAACTGTCTGAGATTTCAAGGTTAAGAAATCCTTTTATTACATTAAAACCGGTTATTATCGGAAAGTTTTCCTGGAGATATGATCCTATGTCTTTAGCAGTCCTCTCAGGAGTGTTTTTAGAGTAACGTAATAGTGAAAAGACAACCAGGGTAAAGTCACCTTTAAAATCTTTTCTGGTCTCCTGTATCTGTATCAGATCATCTGTAACCTCACTATTATAGAGAGATTTAATGGTTTCTTTAATCTTACCCCTAAGAGTTATCTCCATTTTCAAATTCAAATTTCAGCCTGCAAAGATAACATATTAAAAGTTTGAGTAATAAGAAAACATGGTCAAAAAGCTGACTGAAGAAGACCTTTTTTATAATAATTTATTACCAACCCAGTCATTTTTTTGACAACTGAGCTGTTCTTTTTGATCAAGGATTGAACTACTACAAAAAAGTTATTATATTTTTGATAGTTAAATATACTATTATTAAAATAGTTCGAAAAATCACTGAGCCGGAAATGAAAAATATACTCATAGAACCTACACCCAAGACGCCCCAGATTGATCTGAATCATCTTACGGGGGAACTTATCTTTTCAGGAAGATCAATACCTGAGAATGCAGCCGGCTTGTACCTCCAAGCGCTTAACTGGGTAAGTGAATATATAAAGAAACCCAGACAAACCACCAACCTCAGACTCAACATTGAATACTTTAATACATCATCATCTATCTGGCTGGCTAAAATTGTAAAATCACTCTGCTCAATTAATAATGCAGAAAACACATTATTTATCCATCTCTACTTTGATATTGAAGAATATGATAATATGGAGGCTGAAGATCTGAAAGATGCTCTAAGTCCTTTTATAGACATGGTAGGTAATGCTATAATGAGCATTGGGATAAAGATTTACGGCACTGATGACAAGGGGGAAATAATTAAAGAATCTATAGTATTTGTTTAAACCGGCACTCCCTGATACAATTGCAATTTTATTTTCTTCTCTTAATTTTTTTGGCATAACTTTAATACTCCAAATTATTGGAATATTATGAAAACAATAATATATGTATTGTTATCAATATGCTTTGCCATGGAAACATATTCACAGAATAAGGTAACCGACAGAGAACCGGTTGCAGCCGGAAGATTTTATCCTGCAAATAAAGAAATACTTACCAGAGATATATCGCTGCTGTTTGATAATTGCACTAAGACTCAAAATAACATGACAGCGAGGGCAATAATAACTCCGCATGCAGGTTATATTTTTTCAGGGAAAATAGCTGCTGCGGCTTATTCTGCAATAGACAGAAACAAGATCTTCAGGAATATTTTCATAATAGGTTCAAGTCATGTAATGGCATTCGATGGAGCTTCCATTTATAAAAAGGGTGATTTTATAACTCCCTTAGGAAAAGTGGTTGTAAATAAGGAAATTGCTAATAAACTTATTAATGAGAATAAAATATTTAATTTCCCTGATAATGCACATATTCAAGAACATAGCATTGAAGTTAATCTGCCATTCATTCAGTATTACTTTACAGACCAACCAGTGATTGTCCCAATAATTATTGGAACTAATAATACCCTCATTATCAAAAAAATTGCAGAAGCGCTAAAACCCTATTTCACCGATGATAACCTTTTTGTAATAAGCAGCGATTTTTCTCACTATCCTTCGTATAAGGATGCAAATGAGACAGATAAATTAACAGCGATGAGTATCATTTCAGGTAACCCACAGACATTTCTGAACGCTTTAAAGAATAACTCCGAGAAGAAAATTCCGGGACTGGCGACCAGCATGTGTGGCTGGACATCAGGATTGACCCTTATGTACCTTGCTGAAGGAAACAGCCGGCTTGAATTTAAACAGATTGACTACTGCAATTCGGGTGATTCACCATATGGAAGCAAAGGTGAAGTGGTTGGTTATAACGCGATAGCATTATTTGAAAAGAATTCCAAACCGATTAATAACAGGATATCTGATGAAGTTGAATTTACAAAGGAAGAAGCTGATATGCTTTTCGCAATTGCACGAAACAGTATTTTTTCCAAAGTGAATGGAACCAAAAGTAATAATATTGACGAAAAGAAACTTCCTGAAATTCTTAAGAAACAGATGGGTGCATTTGTTACACTTAAAATAGACGGATCATTGAGAGGCTGTATTGGCAGATTTGTCTCATCGGATCCTTTATATGAAGCAGTAAGAGCATCAGCAATTTCTTCCGCTTTCGAAGACCCTCGATTTAGTCATCTGACAAAAGACGAATTCGATAAAGTTAAAATGGAGATTACAGTGCTGGGACCATTAAAAAAAATAAATAACATCAATGAAATCAAACTGGGTAAACATGGGATCTATATAAAAAAGGATTTCAAATCCGGAACTATGCTTCCACAGGTTGCGACAGAAAACGGCTGGACATTGGAGCAATTTCTTGGCTATACTTCACGTGACAAAGCCGGTCTTGGATGGGATGGATGGAAGGATGCTGATATTTTCATTTACGAAGGAATAGTACTGGAAGAAAACAAAAAATAATTATGTATCATGTTCTTGGAACTGGGTTAATTATAATTACAGCATACACTTTAAGCTACTTTTTTTACCGGAATGGTTTTTTTTCTCAACAGGTTCATTGGAAATTATGGAATTTCATTCTTGCGGCTACATTTCTTTTTACTGCTTTGGCCGGAGTATTTATGGCACTGCAGATAAACTATAAGTGGAATGTTCCATTAATTAAATCAATACTTAAATGGCATGTGGAATTTGGCGCAGGAATGGCATTTGTAGGCATTTTTCATTTTCTCTGGCATTTTTCATACTATACCCGGATTTTTAAAGTTTCAGAAAAGCTTACAGTAAGTAAAAATGCTCAAAATCTTTCTGCAACTGATGTAAGCATCAGCCTTTTCCTTGTAGGATTTACAAGCTCATCGGTGCAGCTTTTGCTCATAAGAGAAATAATGAATATTTCAGGTGGCTATGAACTTATAGCCGGAACCTTTCTGGGTTCCTGGTTAATAGGATCGGCAATAGGCTCCACTTTGGCAGGAAAGTCAGTTATGAATGATATTAAAAAAATCAATCTCATTTTTTCTTTAATGCCGGCTTTCTCATTATTACTTATGATTGTATTATCAGGGTTATTTTTCAAACCGGGAGAGACTCCATCATTTTTATCCGGGATTATTTACACTTTCATTATCCTTGTACCATTTTGCCTGTCATCAGGATTCGCTTTTGTAAAACTGATAAATTTTGCCAGAGATATCAATAATTTTGTTCCGGGAAAATCTTTTTCAATTGAAACTACCGGCGGTATTGTTGCAGGAATAGTGATTTCAATACTGGCATCCGGATTTATGAATACATATAAGACACTTCTGATTATAATTATCTTAAATTTTACCTATGTACTTCTAACCTTTTATACAGTTGAAAATATCAGAAAGATCATTATCAAAATATTAATCACGGCATTGGTAACAGCCATAATAATTTTAAATCCTGACAATTTTTTCAGACAAAAGTTGCTTCCCGGAATTAACGTTACCAGTTCCACTGATACTCCATACGGAAATATCACTAAAGGAGAATATGCCGGAGAAAAGAGTCTCTATTATAATCACCGGCTACTCTCTTACAAAGACGATGTTACAGAAAGAGAAGAAGATATCCATTATGCAATGCTCCAAAGGGCTAATCACGGGAACATTCTTTTAATATCAGGCTCACTCAGTTCACATCTTCCTGAAATACTTAAATACCCTGTACGAAATATCATTTATGTTGAAAGAGATCCTGTACTGGCCGAAGAGGAAAAGAATTCTCTCCCCAAAGAGAGTCATGATAAACTATTTATTGCAAACGAGGATGCTTTAAGATTCGTGAGAAACAGCAAGGATAAGTTTGACGCAGTTATTGTTCTGCTTCCACCTCCGTCCACACTTCTTTTAAACAGGTACTATACAGCAGAATTCTTTATGGAGGTAAAGAAAAAGCTTAATCCAGAAGGGATTTTTATGTGTTCTCCTGGTCCGGGTGATAATTATTTTAATAAGGAATCTGTTAGCCTCTATTCTTCGATTTACAACAGCCTTTCAGGTTCATTTGAAAATATCAAACCGGTTAACGGAAACAAGTTGTATTTCATTGCTTCAGACTCCAGCTTGTCAGTGGCTTTTTGCAATCTTGCTGAAGAGAGAAATATTAAAAACTACTATGTTTGTTCAGACTTTCTTGATGATGAACTTATACTTAAAAAAACTGTAGAAGTGCTTGCACTAATGGACCCGAAAGTCAGGCAGAACAGATCAGATTACCCAATAGCCTGTTTTCATTTTCAGTCTTACAATTTCAGCAAGAATATGGATGAAAAAACAATTGCATTAATCATATTGATATTGGTTTTTGCCGTACCTGTACTGACTTTCAGAGGCAGAAATCTTTTAATGTATTTCAGTGCTTCATCACTTGCCGGATTTGAAATAATAGTACTGCTGACACTTCAACTTTCAGTCGGAAGCATGTATCAGCTTACTGGTCTCATTGTTGCAGGTTTAATGGGAGGTCTGGCCATCGGATCAGGAATTGACATTAAACTTCTTAACAAATTTACACTGAAATTAAAAGTTATTTTTCTTATAATTTTTTACATCACAATGGGTTTCACATCTGCCTATATACCGTTATTAAAAAATGAACTAACTGCAATCATCTTAATTATTCTTACAGCCTTTCTTCCTGCAATTCTTACCGGGCACCTTTTCCGTGAATTAACTCTGATTAAAAATGGAAATTCCAAATTATCGGAAACTTATAGTGCTGATCTTGCCGGTTCTGCTCTCGGCTTCATTTTTATATCCGGGTTGGCTGTACCGGCATTTGGAATAAAAGTATCTATATTTTTATTAGCCTTGCTTATATTAGCCGGATTTCTTTTTGGTTCGGTAAGGAACAATCAGTAATTTTAGTAAATTAATTGAAATATCTCCTTTCAGTAGTATGAAAACAAAAACCTTCGATAACAGTAAACGCGATTTCCTTAAAAAATGCATGGCTGTTTCAGCAGGGATGATTTGCATGCCATACCCGTTTATGTTAAATGAAATGCTGTATGAGAAGCAGGATTTCTACAAGAGGATTGCAATGTTCCAGGAGGAGACACCCCGCGGTATAATGTGCAGAATATGTCCTAATGAATGTGTGCTAAAAGAAGGGGAAGTCAGCAAATGCAACAACCGGATAGTACATAAATCGGAGCTTTATACAATGGCGTACGGGAACCCTTGTTCTGCCAATGTAGATCCGATTGAGAAGAAACCTCTTTATCATTTCCTTCCCGGTTCACGGGCATTTTCAATTGCAACAGCAGGCTGCAATCTTGTATGCCTTAACTGTCAGAACTGGACAATATCACAGACAAGCCCGGACAAAACACGTAACTATGACCTGATGCCTGATAAAGTAGTTGAGCAGGCAATTCAGAACAATTGCAAATCAATAGCATATACATACTCAGAGCCGGTTACGTTTTATGAGTATGCTTTTGAAACAGCAACTCTGGCAAAAAAGTCCGGAATCAGGAATGTAATCAAGTCAAATGGTTACATAAACGGAGAACCACTTAAGAAGCTATGCAGTGTTATCGATGCTGCTAATATTGATCTTAAATCATTTAATGACAGTACTTATCTGAAACTGTCAGGTGGTAAATTACAACCTGTCCTCGATTCTCTTAAAATATACAAAGAGATGGGTGTATGGCTGGAAATAACTAACCTAGTTATTCCTACCTGGACGGATAAAATGGATGAGATTCGCATGATGTGCAGATGGCTGAGCGATAATGGATTCGAATATACTCCCCTGCATTTTAGCAGGTTCTATCCTCTTCATAAACTTGAACACTTACCTCCGACACCTGTTGAGGTACTTGAGAATGCAGCAAATATTGCATCTGATGAAGGCTTAAAATATGTGTATACCGGAAATGTCCCAGGTAATGAAATTGCTGATACAAAGTGTTCCTCATGCGGTTCAACTGTTGTGGTCCGCCAGGGATACAGGATTGTCAATAACAATATAAAGGGAGGAAACTGCAATACATGCGGGAAACCTGTCGAGGGTATATGGAAATAATTAGCTCCTGAGGAACTTTTTCATCATTACAGAATACTGAAATCTTCAATGAAACGATCTGAAGCAAAAATACGCATAGAGAGCCTCAGTAAGGCAATAAGTGAACATAACCACAGATATTATGTTCTTAATAAGCCTTTAATTTCTGATTTTGAATACGATATACTATTAAATGAGCTGATTGAACTTGAGAAAAATTTTCCTGAGTTCAGCAATGAGAATTCTCCGACTGGGAGAGTCGGAAGTGATATAACAAGAGAATTTGAGCAGCATGAACACAGGTACCCTATGTTGTCACTCAAAAATACATATAACGATGAAGAGCTCAGAGACTTTGACAACAGGGTCAGAAAGGTTGCTGACGGATCGGTGGAATATGTTTGTGAACTGAAATTTGATGGCGCTTCAATCAGTATAACCTACAAAAATGGTAAAATGGAAAGAGCCCTGACACGGGGCGATGGGGACAAGGGAGATGATGTTACCATGAATATTAAAACCATTAATTCCATTCCTCACCAGATTAACGGAAAGAAGGTACCTGGTGAGTTTGTAATGCGGGGTGAAATTCTTATGCCCAGGTCTGTGTTTAACAGGTTGAATGATGAGAGAGTCAGAGAAAATATTTCTCCATTTGCAAATCCAAGGAATGCAGCAGCTGGTACTATCAAACTTCTTGATTCAAGAATAGTCGCATCAAGGTCGCTGGACTGTCTGTTTTATTTTCTTCTGTCTGAAAACCTTCCTTATGATAATCATTATGAAAACCTTATGGAGGCTTCAGGATGGGGTTTCCGGGTGCCAGACAGTATAAGAAGATGCAAAAACATTGATGAAGTAATGAAATTTATCGATTCCTGGGAGTCGGAACGAAAAAAGCTTCCCTACGATATTGACGGTGTTGTAATAAAAGTTAATTCAATTTCACTTCAGAAGGAACTTGGCTTTACAGCAAAATCGCCTCGCTGGGCAATTGCTTATAAGTATAAAGCGGAACAGGCTTTAACCAGCCTGTTATCTGTAGCTTTTCAGGTAGGAAGAACAGGAACAGTAACACCCGTGGCAAACCTGAAACCTATTTTACTTGCAGGAACAACTGTGAAACGTGCTTCGTTGCATAATGCTGATCAGATAGCACTTCTTGATCTTCATATTAATGATATGGTATTTATTGAAAAGGGTGGAGAGATAATTCCTAAGATTGTAGGTGTGGATCGTTCATTCAGGAATGAAAGGAGTAAAAAAGTAGAATTCATAACCAGTTGTCCTGAATGCGGAACCCCTCTTATAAGAAATGAGGGGGAAGCCAATCATTATTGTCCCAACTATCTGCATTGCCCGCCTCAGATCAAAGGCAGAATTGAACATTTCATCAGCAGAAGGGCAATGGATATTGATGGACTTGGAGAAGAAACAATAGATTTGTTGTTCAGCAAAAAACTTATAAAGAATTTTGCAGATCTCTATGATCTGGAGCTAAGACAACTTATTCCTCTGGAACGTCTGGGAGAAAAATCTGCTTATAACATATTAACGAGTTTAAAAAACTCAGTTGCAGTACCTTATTACAGGGTTCTTTACGCTCTGGGAATAAGGCATGTTGGCGAAACTACGGCAAAAATACTTTCAAGAACATTCAGATCAATAGATGAATTAATGAATGCAGATCCTGAACAATTGAAAAGTATCAATGAGATTGGTCCCAGGATTGCTTCAAGTATAAAAGCTTATTTTGATGACAAGGATAATATTGAAATAATTAAAAGGTTGAAATCTCATAATATAAGATTCAGCAGTGAAGAAGAATCAGAAAGTAAGGGTAAAATTCTGGAGGGTAAAAATATTGTAATCTCCGGAGTATTTAGAAACCATTCAAGGGAAGAATATAAAGAAATTATTGAAAAAATGGGTGGCAAGAATTCCACATCTGTCTCCGGAAATACTTCATTTATACTTGCCGGGGAAAACATGGGACCATCAAAAAAAGCAAATGCAGAAGAACTGGGTGTGCCTCTTTTAAGCGAATCAGATTTTCTAAAATTAATTAGCGAAGATTAAATTCTGAGACCTTATACTTTAATAAAAAACTATTAGGTTTGTAAAATGGAATTATTTAAAAGTATCCGGTTAAAAGTTGGAAAAGTAATATTGTTAAAAAAGAACTCCAGGGTAAAAAGAAAAGTTTTTTATTCAGATATAAACAAGATAAAAACCATTGGTATTGTCTGGGATTCTTCAAATGTTGATCAATTTCCCCATTTATCAAAATTCTATCATACAATGCAAGACCGGAACATTGATTTAAGGGTGCTTGGATATTTCCCCGGGGAGGTAATGCCGGATCAGTATACGGCTATCAGATACCTTACATGCATCAGGAAGAACGAAGTTAATCTTTTCTATATTCCGGTCACTGAAGAAGCCAATAGATTTATTAACTACAAATTTGATATTCTTATAGATATCAATTTCAGCAGAATATTTCCTCTTCAGTATATTTCATCATTATCAATAGCAGGTTTTAAAGTAGGTTTATATGCACCTGAAGATAAAAACTCCCCTTTTGAACTCATGATGGATATAAGGAAACCGGTAAGTATAGAAAACTATTTAAGCAACATTATTTATTATCTTGAAATGATTAATTCAGGAGTTTAATTTAAAGAAGAGGTAAAAAACTTATGAAAAGGTTCAGAGGAACAGGTGTAGCAATTGTTACACCATTTAAAAATGATTCCAGCATAGATTTTGCTGCGATGGGGCGTGTAGTAAATCATGTTATTAACGGAGGGGTTAATTATATTGTTTTAATGGGCACTACAGGTGAGTCTGTCACCCTTTCAAGGGAGGAAAAAAAAGCTTTAACATCTTATGTTCTGGAAACAATTGATGGCAGGGTACCACTTGTTCTTGGAATTGGCGGAAATAATACCCAGAATATAATTAATTACATTAAGCAGATAAATCTAAAAGGAGTTGACGGAATATTATCAGTAGCACCATATTATAACAGACCCGGCCAGAGAGGATTACTTCAGCATTTCAAAGCAATTGCAACCTGTACCGGTTTGCCGGTTATTTTGTATAATGTACCGGGAAGAACATGCAGTAACATATCGTCAGATACTTGTCTTCAGCTCGCTCATGAATGTGAGAATATTATTGCAATTAAAGAAGCCTCAGGAGATATGAATCAGATAATGAGGATAATAAAAGGAAAGCCTGAAAATTTTAGCCTTATCTCAGGAGATGACCTTATGACTATACCTATCATTGCAGCCGGCGGATCGGGAGTTATTTCAGTTCTTGCAAATGCCTTTCCTGAACAATGGAGCAAGATGGTTAATCACGCTCTTAAAAATAATTTTATATCAGCACGCGAAATACAATTCCGTTTCCTTGAAATGATCGATCTTTTATTCCTGGAAGGTAATCCCTCTGGTGTTAAGGCGATGCTGAATATAATGAATCTATGCACTAACAATCTAAGACTACCGCTTGTTCCTGTAACCACACCAACCTATACACGTATTCAAAAGACAATAGAAGAAATTAATAAGAAGTGATCATACATTAGCTCTTTCCCGTTCCTGTAATCCCTGTTGCAGGCCATGACATTGCTTGTATTTTTTGCCACTTCCGCACGGACAAGGATCATTCCGGCCAATTTTCTTATCGACTCTTACCGGTTCAGTTTTCTGGTTTCTTTCAGATCCACCACCAGTACTGTTATATTGTGAAAAGTCGCTTTTAGAAGTTCTCAGGTTACTCATATCAACCTGACGACGACGCTGAGCCTCTTTTACCTGGGCGGGATCCTGTGTGGGAATATGACCCTTCATCAATGTACTGACGACATCTTTGTTCACTTTGGTCAACATGGTTTTAAACAACTCAAAAGACTCAAACTTATAAATGAGCAAGGGGTCTTTCTGTTCATAAGTTGCATTCTGAACCGACTGCTTTAGCTCGTCCATCTCTCTCAGATGTTCTTTCCATTCATCATCAATTGTTGCAAGAACAACAGTTTTCTCATATGATTTTACCAGCTCTTTTCCTTCCGATTCAGCAGTAGCTTTAAGGTTTGTAACTACCTGAAATACTCTTACTCCATCTGAAATAGGAACTACAACGTTTTCATAAACTTTAGACATCCTGTCATAAACATCTTTTAAAACCGGGTATGCCTGCTGTGAAATAGATTCTACTTTTCTTCGGTAGGTATCAAGTACTTTTGAAAAAACAATCCTTGTAACCTCATCTGATGTGCTTTTCGCGAAATCAGGTTCCCTTACAGGTGAATCCATTGAGAATGAACGTATCAGGTCAAAATCAAATCCTTCCAGATCTTCATCCTTATGATATACTTCCACGAGGTTCTCTGTTACATCATACATCATATTTGCTATATCGACAATCAAACGTTCCCCAAGCAAAGCATGACGTCTTTTCTTATAAATTACCTCTCTCTGTGAGTTCATTACATCATCATATTCGAGAAGTCTTTTTCTTATACCGAAGTTATTCTCTTCAACCTTTTTCTGTGCACGCTCAATCGACTTGGTAATCATAGAGTGTTGTATCATCTCACCGTCCTTCAGACCAAGCTTGTCCATAATCCCTGCAATTCTTTCTGATCCGAAAAGCCTCATCAGTTCATCTTCAAGAGAAACAAAAAACTGTGATGAACCAGGATCCCCCTGTCTGCCTGAACGTCCCCGCAACTGCCGGTCGACCCGGCGAGATTCGTGTCGTTCTGTACCTATAATAGCAAGTCCTCCAGCCTTCCTTACCTCTTCTGTAAGTTTAATATCAGTACCACGCCCAGCCATGTTGGTTGCAATTGTTATTGACCCTGTTTTACCGGCTTCGGCAACGATTTCAGCTTCCCGCTGGTGCAGCTTGGCATTCAGAACATTATGCTTCAGACCCTTCATCTTTAGCATCCTGCTTAATAATTCGGAAATCTCAACAGAGGTTGTACCAACAAGTATAGGCCGCCCCTGACGGTTCAGTTCAACTATCTCGTCAATTACCGCATTATATTTTTCCCTTTTTGTTTTATATACAAGATCCTCTCTGTCCATCCTTATAACCGGTCGGTTTGTAGGTATTACAACCACATCGAGTTTATAAATATTCCAGAATTCACCGGCTTCTGTTTCAGCAGTACCCGTCATCCCCGCCAGCTTATGATACATCCTGAAATAGTTCTGGAGGGTGATAGTTGCATATGTCTGGGTGGCTGCTTCTACCTTTACATTCTCTTTGGCCTCAATTGCCTGGTGAAGACCGTCGGAGTATCTCCTTCCTTCAAGGATCCTGCCTGTTTGCTCATCAACAATCTTCACCTTGTTATCCATCACCACATATTCAGTATCCTTGTCAAAAAGGGTCCATGCTTTCAGCAATTGAGTCATGGTATGAACACTTTCGGATTTTAATGAATAATCCTGGAGAAGTTCATCTTTCTTTTTCAGTTTTTCATGATCATCTAATCCTGACTTTTCCAGATCGGCTATCATGGACCCTACATCAGGAAGAATGAAAAAACTGGCATCTTCAACCGAATCAGAAATCAGATCAAGCCCTTTTTCAGTAAGTTCTATAGAATTAGCCTTCTCATCAATGATAAAATAAAGCGGATCCGTTACTTTTGGCATCTCCTTGTTATTGTTCTGCATATAAAAGTTTTCCGTCTTCAGCAGAAGTGATTTATTTCCTTCCTCACTTAAAAATTTTATCAATGCATTATTTTTAGGCAGACCTTTATAGGCTCTCAGAAGAAGTAAGCCTCCATCTTCATTTTTCCCATCGGCGATTAATTTTTTTGATTCGGCTAGAATCTGTGTTACAAGCTTTTTCTGGGCGTTTACCAGTTTCTCAACCTTGGGTTTCAGTTCATCAAATTGTTGCGTGTCACTTTTAGCCGTAGGACCTGAAATTATAAGTGGTGTACGTGCATCATCAATAAGAACCGAATCCACCTCGTCAACTATTGCATAATGGTGTTTACGCTGCACCAGATCTTCAGGATTAATTGCCATATTATCCCTGAGGTAGTCAAAACCGAATTCGTTATTAGTTCCGAAAGTAATATCAGCATTGTATGCTTTCCGGCGCTCGGCGGAATTTGGCTGGTGTTTGTCGATACAATCAATAGTCAGACCATGAAATTCATAGATTGGCCCCATCCATTCGGAATCCCTTTTTGAAAGATAATCATTAACCGTAACTATATGCACTCCTCTGCCGGCAAGTGCGTTCAGAAATACAGGAAGGGTGGCAACAACTGTTTTACCTTCACCAGTGCCCATTTCTGCGATTTTACCTTTATGGAGGGCAACACCCCCTATAAGCTGAACATCATAATGAACCATATCCCACAATATCTCATTGCCTCCGGCTATCCATCTGTTGCTCCACAGAGCTTTATCATCTTTAATTGTAATGCTTTCCCTTGTTGCGGCCAGATCTCTGTCATATTGCTTCGCGGTGACTTCCAGCACGCTGTTCTCCTTGAACCTCCTGGCAGTCTCCTTTATTATAGCAAAGGCCCGTGGTACACACTTGTCAAGAGTAATTTCAAGGTTTTCGTTTATCTGCTTTTCAATTTTATCAATAGAATTATATATTTCTTCCTTCTTGTTTACATCCTCTTCTGTTTCAGCTCTTTCTTTAAATGATTTAATTTCAGCCGCATCACTTTCGATACTAGTCAGTATTTCTCTTTTGATTTCTTCTGATTTTTCCCTCAACCCGTCATTTGACAAATCCCTGAGTTTTTCGAATTCAATATGGATTTTGTCAATATAAGGACTTATTTCCTTCATATCCCGTTCATATTTATTGCCCAGGAATAGTCCCAACATATTATTTATAATACTCATTTTTAAGTTTTTTACAAATTCTTCAGAATACAACGCAAAAGTAGCTTAATTTTCGGAAAATAAATTCCATAATTTGAGTTTATGTATAAAGCTAAGCTAGTCAAATAACAATATATTGTCCGGTCCCATTACAATCCGGCACCTGTTTCCCTGTTTCTTTTACCACAAAATCCCTTAGTGAGGACTTATTTACTTACAGAAAATTATTAACCCCTTTCAGGGAGTGGAAGCCGAAAACAGAATTTGATAAGAATTTATATAAATTAAACAGATAATTTTCTAATTATCAGATATTTAAGACTATATATTATATGTATGTTTCATACCTCATATTTTGTTATTTAACCAGACTATATCTGAAAGTCCTGATCCCATCTCCAAGGTACAGCTTGAGGATGTAAAATCCTGCCGGGAGCTTTGAAATATCTATTTTTGCTTCAGGTGTCCCGTTAATGTAATCGTCTAAAATACAAATGCCTGCAGAATTAAAGACGTTAAACCGTACCCGGTTTTTACTCATTAAATCCTCTGACTGAATAGTTATTATGCCATTCCCGGGATTTGGATACACTTTAATGGCATCAGTTGTGATTTTCTCAACATTATCGACAAGCTGGTTTATCTTAAGATCATCAATCACCCAACCCCATCCATTTGCAAACGGATCAGAATATAATCTGAATCTGAAAAGTAATGTATCGCCATGTCTAATGCTATCCGATTCGAGGGGAAAGATGGTATGCTTAACCATCATCGACTCTTCTCCAACAAATGTGGAATTTCCGTCAGCGTCAATTAAACTGTTATAGGCACTCTCCCAAGATGGTATAAATCTGCTATCGTAACCGTCAATCAGGTTTAACCAGGTATTCCCATAGTCTTTTGAGACCTCAAGAATAACATAATCATAAAATCCGGATGACCCAAACAGTGACCCCGACTCTCCCGGTTCAACAAGAACAAGCTCATTATAGCTTATAATCATTCCCGAAGGATCAAATATTACCGGATGGCGGAGCATAGCTGTGAAATTAAAACTTTTGCTATTATCTTCAGGGCTTGCATACGGATGCTCTGAATGAAGTGCCTCACTGCTGAAGCCAGAATATTTTGCTATGTTAAATCCTTTATTGAAAAAGTCACCGGAGGCATTTGAAAAATCAGTTGAATAGTTTTCGAGTGTTGATGCTATTTCCTCAATTGGTATTGAATAATATCCTGATTTGGGCGATACAGCAACATTATTGCGGGAGGATTTATCGACTGCAAATATCCTGTACTGAATGGAATCCCCACCTTTAAGTGATTCAGGTATAGCACTAAATGATGTACTGAAAATATTGACCTTTCCGGATTTTAATCCAATATATTTTGACGGATCTTCATTTTTCCTGTATTCAACATAAACTGTATCTATACCAATATTATCAGTTACCGTAGCACTAAACTTTATATTATCAATCTTCTGGAAGTAATATTCCACCGGGGTATGTAATATTACTGGTTTTACAGTATCGGTCCCGACATAAACATGGTAGGGATTAAGTTCTGCCAACGAAGGGGACCTGTAAAGACGCAGGAATTTGTCTTCTGTAAAAAAATAGTATTCAAGGTATGTTTCATAGGAAGGAATAGCGACTGTTGCAGTAAAATTATTGTCAGAGTTCGGAGAAATGATGAAAATAGTATCTTTTGAATCAAAGTTGTTATAAGAGTAAACAAGACCTGTTTTATTCCTGTTATATGTAGTATCCGAGTTTATTGTTACGGAAAGCTGAACTTCAGTAATGTGTTCTTCAGTGTCTTTAGGTTTCTGATGTAGTATCTTTGTATTTATCCAACCCAGATCACCAAGAATTGACATGGTAAGTTTCCCCGGGTCATGGATTGCTTCCCCAAGATCGATAAAAGGTGTCATGAGTGAATTAACCGGGAGTGTTGCAGGCTGTTCATCAAGATGTGAAATAGAGGAGCCTGGGTCCCATTTAGGGGGAGCATACAACTTAACTTTTGAGGGTGCCATATAATTATTAACAAGTGGCCCGTTAAAGTAGAGTTGACCTCCGGTGTATTCATTGTAAAGGGCTACAGAGGGATTTGAAAAAACAAGGGTGTCTGTAAGTCTTTTACCTGTAATATCTTCAATAAATGTATCATAAATAATTGGTGCTGATGAAAATCCATACCCTCCCGAAGTACCATTTGCATACATGCTGTCAAAAAAGCCAAGACCGTGACAGATCTCATGGAGAACAACAGTTATCAGGTCATATTGTGAATCAGTAAGTCTGCCATCTAACCCAAGATACCAGTTAATTGAACTATTAATAGCTAGTTGTACATCTCCTTCAATATCTGAATTAAGGCTTTTACCTGCTATTTTTTCAGCCAGTGAAACAGGATAATAAACTAAAGGATTAAGTGCATCTATTAAAAATCCCGGAGCATAACCTGTAATAACTGATTGCCCAAGGATGTTAGCATCAGAGATACTTTCCCAGCTTGCCTGAATAGTAACTTTTGTGTCAGCTGGCAGTATTGTTTCAAGTATTAATGCCGCACGTTCCATTGCCGGAATTACATTCGCAGGGAACCCTGTATAATAGAAGGTTACAGAGGCAATGCCTTTTGACCCCCTTTTCATATAAAATTCTTTCGGTGGAGGAATGTATATACGGGTTACTTTTTGTCCCGCATAGCAAACACCAGTAACAGAGGAGTTCAACACCAGTTCCTGAGCATCCAGGGTATTAAAGTGATTATTGAACAGGAACAGGAACAGGAAAAGAACAGAAAAAAATAAAGCAAATTTCTTCATGTATTAGGTTGAGCCTCAGCTGTGGTTGCCCTCATACTCATAATATCCCTGTCGAACTGGTACATATTATTACTTCCCACAAGGCGCAACTTGTCAATAATATTTCTTGCCGATGTCTCTTCCTCAACCTGTTCCATTACAAACCACTGGAGAAAATTATGTGTGTTGAAATCCTTTTCTTCAAGGGTCAGAGCAACTATTTCATTAATACTTGCAGTTACAAACTCCTCATGATGTAACACATCATTAAACAGATCTTCAACAGTCTTATAATCTTCCGGAGGTTTCTTTAATGCAGGTACAATTGCTTTTCCCCCTCTTTCATTGACATACCGGATAAACTTCAGCATATGGAGCTTTTCTTCATCTGCCTGAGTATAGAGCCATTGTGCAATTCCGTTTAAACCATTATTTTCAGCCCATGAGGCCATTGCCAGGTACAGGTTTGAAGAATATCCTTCACGTTCTATCTGCCTGTTGCAGATATCTTCAATTTTTTTCTTAAGCATAGTATAAGTTTCTATTGGTTTTCCATTAAACGAATAATTCGGTCTAGTTGTTCAATTTTATACAATTCTTTAATAAAGATACAAATTAATTTGGTCAAATAAACAGTAAATAATTATTTCCTCCACTTAAGACATACGCTAATTAATATCCAGATTAAATGTCAGTTTTATGTCTTTAAGAGCAGGATATTTGGTAACAAGATAATTATATTTCTGGTCATCCGAATATAACAGATTATTAGTCTCCGAGAGGTCAACGATAGTTTCAATATCAATATCAGGAAGGGTGAACCTTGATTCAAGAAAATTCATAAGTCTTTGTTTGTAATTCTGTACAAAGAGATCTTTCTGGGACGCATTACTCAGATGAATTATTATGGTGTTTCCGTTTTCTACCTCAGTGTGAATTGAATTAAACATACTGATTACCCGGTTGCCCTCTCCTTTCAATGTTACGGTGAAGTCGGCCCATGCTGTTATAAATGATTCAGGGCCAAACTCAGTCTTCGGCATTGACGCATTATCTGATACAGGTAATTCTGCAGCCTGATCTGTTTTATCAGAAATTGAATTATTCTCAGTCATAAGATCTTTGATTGAGAATGTCTTTGGTGGTTTCTCTACAACAGGAACATGTCCCCCTGAAGGTTTTTCAGGACTTTGAGGTTTTTCTTCATCAGGGCCTGATTCCTGTCTGAGTATTGCTGATTTGGAAGGCAAAGGTAGTTCATCCTCGGTCTTATTCATCAGGTTTGACTCAGGCTTTTTTTTTTCAGATTCGTCAGCAGATGCATTTGCCAGACTACATAATCGAAGAAGAGCGAGCTCAACATGTAGCCGCTGGTTTTTGCTGGCTTTAAAGTTAAGATCACAATCTGAACCTATATCCAGAGCTTTGAACAAAAAATCCATCGTACATCTTTCTGTCTGCTTCATATATCTTTGCCTTATTACCTGAGTTGTTTCAAGGAGACGTAAAGTAGATTCATCCTTGCTGACGAGTAAATCACGCAGGTGGCTATTCAGACCAGACATAAAATTATGACCATCAAACCCTTTTTCAAGTATCTCATTAAAAATCAGCAGGGCCGATGAAACATCACCCAGTATCGCACTGTCTATGGTCTTGAAATAATATTCGTAGTCAAGTACATTAAGGTTTTCAATAACATCTCCATATGTGATGGTTTTCCCGCTTAGGCTTACAATCTGGTCAAAAATAGACAAGGCATCCCTTAATGCTCCATCAGCCTTCTGTGCTATGATATGAAGGGCTTCCTCCTCTGCTGTAATTGATTCCTCTTTTGAAACATACATTAACCTGGCAACTATATCTTCGATCCTTATCCTGTTAAAATCAAATATCTGACAGCGGGAGAGAATAGTAGGAATTATTTTATGTTTTTCGGTAGTGGCAAGAATGAAAATTGCATGGGCAGGAGGTTCCTCAAGTGTCTTCAGGAAAGCATTGAAAGCAGATGATGACAACATATGCACCTCATCGATGATATAAATGCTGTATCTGCCTATCTGGGGAGGTATTCTTACCTGGTCGTTAAGACTTCTGATATCTTCAACCTTATTATTTGAAGCTGCATCAAGTTCGTGAATATTAAATGATCTTAAGGTATTGAATGAAAGACAAGATTCGCATTCATCACATGCTTCCAGATTTTCTCCGAGGTTATTACAGTTAATGGTTTTGGCAAAGATCCTTGCACAGGTCGTTTTACCTACTCCCCTGGGGCCACAAAAAAGATAAGCGTGAGCAAGATGATTTCTTTTGATTGCGCTTTTAAGGGTATTTGTTATTGAATCCTGTCCTACGACCATATCGAAAGTTGCAGGGCGGTATTTTCTTGCTGAAACTATGAAGTTTTCCATAACAAGTAACTCTCGTTTTATGTATATATGATTAAATACAAATATAGCTAAAAAGCCTTCGTTTTAGGTGAACGAAGAAAATTAGGAAGATATTTATATATCTGACAACACATCAGTAATGATCACGTGTAATTTTCCGTGAAAATATTTTTGTTTAGAATAAAATAGTATTACTTTTGCGAGCCAAATTCATTACACTAATAAACAATTAATTACTATGTTGAATCATTACGAAACCGTTTTCATTGCAACTCCCGTTTTGTCTGAGAACCAGATGAAGGAAGCGGTTCAGAAATTCAAGAAAATCATAACCGACAATACCGGTGAGATTGTTCATGAAGAGAACTGGGGTCTAAAAAAACTGGCCTATCCTATTCAGAAGAAGTCAACAGGCTTCTATTACCTGATTGAATTTAAAGGTGCAGGTGAACTGATTGAAAAACTTGAAATCCAATATCGCAGAGATGAAAGGGTAATCAGGTTTTTAACTTTCAGGATGGAAAAATTTGCCGTCGAATATGCGGAAAAAAAGAGAAAACAAAAAGAATCAGGTAAATTGAAGGAGGAATAAAACATGGCACAAAACGAATCAGAAATCAGATATTTGACTCCCCCGACTGTCGAGGTCAAAAAGAAAAAATACTGCAGGTTCAAGAAAAACAGGATAAGATATATTGATTATAAAGACCCTGAGTTTCTAAAGAAATTCCTGAATGATCAGGCAAAGATTCTGCCACGAAGACTTACCGGTACTTCACTTAAATATCAAAGGAAAGTGGCGAAAGCCGTTAAAAGAGCCCGTCATATTGCTCTTCTTCCTTATGTTACTGACCTATTAAAATAAGGAGAAATAATTATGGAAATTATATTAATACAGGATGTCAATAAGCTTGGTCAAAAAGACGATATCATCAATGTAAAAGATGGATATGGAAGAAATTATCTTATTCCCAGTGGTTTAGCTGTAGCTGCATCAACATCCGCAAGAAAAATGCATTCTGAAAACCTCAGACAAAGAGCACATAAAGAGGAAAAGATCAAAGTTGCAGCTCAGGAAATAGCAAACAGATTAGAAGGTGTTAAAATTGTTGTTGGAGCCAAAGCCAGCACATCGGGGAAAATATTTGGTTCCGTTAACACAATACAGTTAGCTGAATCGCTTAAGGAAAAAGGGTTTGATATTGACCGCAAGAATATTATACTTCCTGAGGACCAGGTAAAAGAGGTTGGAAAATACAAAGCTATAATCAAACTTCACAGAGATGTAAAAGTTGAAGTTGAGTTTGAAATAATAGCAGAATAATTACTGACAAATTAGATAGAAGAGGGACAAGCACATGCTTATCCCTCTTTTATTTAACTGCAATTGTCTCTATCTCTATCAATGCCCCCAGTGGTATATCTTTTACTGAAAATGCTGCCCTTGAAGGCTTACTCTCTGTATAGTATCTGCCATATACTTCATTCATGGCCCTGAAATCAGAAATATCTTTAAGCAGACATGTCGATTTGACCACATCTGAGAACTGATAACCTGCTTCCTCTAATATTGCACCGATATTTTTCATGACCTGTTCAACCTGAGCAGTTATATCCCCCTCAATTATTTTTCCTGTTTCAGGCACAATAGGTATCTGACCTGAAATGTATAATGTCCCGTTTACCTCGATAGCCTGACTATAAGGACCTATAGCAGCCGGTGCCTTTGAAGTTGTAATAACATTTTTCATAATTATAGAATTTAATTTTAAAAGGTCTGTTATAAGTAGCTGTAAAGCAATAATGTTTATACATGTATTAGGAGGTCGTACCCCGGGGTTACAGAACTCCAACATATTTTTTACCCATTAATAACTATCGTGAAAGTCCTTCCTTCTCTCATATTTGAGGTCTGAAAGAACTGAAGCTTTGACCCTGAGGGTAAAGTTCCACATCTTCATAGATCCATTAGGAACCCAGTTAAAACTCATATCCCAACAGTGCAGGTCACGGGTTATTCCTATGTTGGTCATTGTGATCTGCTTTCCAACAAAATCATAGCCACTGGTGTATGTAATGTTCATTTTTTTTGTAAGCGTAAGAAACCCGTTAAATGAAAGGGATTGCCTTACAGGAGTTTTAATTCCGGATTTCGAATAGCTCAGGCCATAACTTATATTAAGTGACCAGGGTACATCAAAAACAACATAGCCAAATTCATCGGTAAGTGCTTCAGACTGACTCGGAGTTGGTCCAGTCAGTTGTGTATTTGTACCTCCGGGTTCAATAGACTCCTGGTCAGGCTGGCCTGTGGCATTTTGAGATACATCCGATTGTTTTTTACCACCCTTACCCTTTAAAAGATCGCTAAGACTGAAATCCATACTTGCCGAAAAATTATTCAATATCATCAACTTCCCGCTCTGGGTAAAAGCATAGGTAGCAATAGGTCTTCCTTTACTATCCTTGCCATATAAAGTGAAACTGCTATTTGCGGATATATTAAATTTGTTAAAAAGAGAAGTCCTCATAACCATGGAAACCGGAGCCCACCTCATTGAGTCTGCAAAGATGTTATAAGAGGTTGTTATTCCAAAGTTGTCAATCAGTTTAATTTTTTTTGGTTTTCCTGTTGTATCATTTTTGTCAAATACCTTCGCCTCAAGAATATTTGTCAGACTGAATGAAACATTACCGCTTCTCTTTGATAATGAAGGTGTTCCAAATATATTACCTTCGAATACAGAGTATTCCATCATTCTGCCTGATGTATCAGACTGAACCGTTCGGTACATATCAGAACTGAGACTGTTGAGAGCCGGAACGTAAGAGAAACTTACTGAAGGTTTAATGACATGACGGATAGCCTGTATTCTGGAATCGGGATTTTTAAAAGTGTACATCCCGTATACCTGGGGATTAAAACTGGCTCCGATTGAAGGTCTGATTGACTGGCCGTAGAAAAAGCCCCTGATAGTATCATTTATTACTGAAGGGACAACTTTATTCAGATTCTCATCGAAATAATCCGGAGTCCATTCTTTTTCAATTTTCTGAGTATACAGAACACCGGAATAACTTATTTGCGGAGAAATCGAAAAATTTCTGAAAGGCCTGAGTTGAAAACTTAAAGGAGCGTCATGTTTAAACCCATTTTTCATATTTTTCCATACTTCTCTGGTAAAAAGTATACTGTCATAAGTACTGATCTGATTATCAAGTGATGCAGTATATTGAAATTGAATCTCCTGGTACCATTTTTTTGATGTACCTGTACTTTTACCTTTAAAAGGATAAATCCTCCCCATATTGAAATTAAGTTTTGGAAGATTCAGACTCACCGTTTTGTTTTTTACGTTCTGGCTGTGGTTCATGCTGGCAGAAAGATTAAAAGGTGTGCCTTCCCATGATTTTGAATAACTAACACTGGATTGCCGTTGAGTAGTTACGTGATCAACAACATCATAGCTGTTTGTACGGTCAAATGCATTTGAACTCATATTTACATTGGCAGAGAATCTTGAACCGGGCCATGCTTTTGCGCTCTGATTATATGTCCAGCCAAGTCTGTAATTGGATGACTTGCTGTAATCAGGCAATCCTTTATGACCTGAAATATTATTTGCATAGCTGAACGAAAAGTTACCTGTAAACTTGTAGAGCTTGTTATAGTTTGTTTGTGCTGTACCCATCCAGGTTCCATTCGCGTACAGGTTACCGCGCAGAGCAAGATCAAAATAATCACTGATCGCAAAATAATATCCTCCATCTGTAAGTGAATATCCGCGGGCCTGTTCCTGGCCTATTCTCGGGACAAGAATCCCTGATACTGCACGCTTTCTCTGAATGGGGAAATAACCGAACGGAAGAAAAAGAGGCAAAGGTATTCCTTCCAATACCAGGTTTGCGGGACCTGAAATTATTTTTTTCCCAGGGTAGACTTTTGCTTTTTTCAGATTGATATAAAAGTGAGGGGGATTTGCATCGCATGTTGAATATGTACTTCTGTAAATATTGGAAGTCCCGTCTTCAAGCAACTTGGTGACAGAGCTGTGCAGAAGCCCCTCATCCTGCTTTGTCACAATATTAATGATCCTTGCTTTCTTAGTTTTGAAATTGTACCAGATCGTGTCCGCCTCAAATTCCTGAGATCCCGATTTAAAAAGCGGTTTGCCGACCACCTTCCCGGCAGTATCCTTTACTCCTACCGCAAATACAAGGTTCGATGCCATATCAAAGACAATTGAATCAGCTTTGATTTGAATATCAGCATAGTTAACTTCTGCTGAACTTACAAGAAAGGCTTTTTTATTAACGAGGTCATTTTTAATATAACTGCTGGCTTTATATGTAACCTGTTGGTCAATGGCGTTAACAGAAACTTTCCTCAAGCCTTTAATTAAAGTGTCAACAACCAGAGTATCTTGTTGCTTCAGTATAGTATCTGTGACAGGCTTATTTCCCTGGGAGAACAAAGAAATTGTCATGACCATCACGAGGAACATTACAAGGAACCGCTTTTCATTGAAATAATACAACTTAAATACTATTTTTGTAAAGTTTTTGTATGACTTCGGGATGTCAGCGGCAAAACTATTAAAAAAACATGAACTAAACATGAGTCCAGAAATTAAAAACAGGGAACTCAGTACCATTAAGATAAATATTACAAGAGTGTTTTTCATTTTTTTGCTTTTTTTAAACTTATCAGCTTCACTGCCTGATCTAAAAAACAATGGAAACTGGGTTATAGTAATTGATCCCGGGCATGGAGGAAGGGATCCCGGTGCCCTGGGCTCATTCAGTAAAGAAAAAGACATAACATTGGCAATTGCTTTAAAGGCAGGAGCATATATTCAGCAGAACGTAAAGAATGTGAAGGTCATTTATACGAGGAATGATGATTCAACTGTTAACCTGGAGGAACGACCCAGATTAGCCAATAAGGACAATGCAGATTTATTTATTTCTATACATGCCAACTGGGCTCCGGTAGAAAGCGTTACCGGTGCTGAAACATATGTAATGGGACATGCAAAAGATCAGGCTAACCTGGAAGTTGCTATGAAAGAAAATGAGGTTATCCTTCTTGAGGATGACTATTCGACAAGATATGGGAAGTTTGACCCCAAATCGCCTGAGTCGTATATTATGTTCAGCCTTATGCAGAATGTTTTCCAGAATCAGAGTACTGATCTTGCTTCAAAAATCCAGACTCAGTTCAGGGAGCGAGTTGCCAGGAACGACAGAGGAGTTAAACAGGCAGGATTCTGGGTATTGTTTACCACAAAAATGCCAAGTGTATTGGTAGAGACAGGATTTATTACCAATCTGAACGAAGAAAAATACCTGAATTCAAAGACTGGTCAGGACTATCTGGCTTCTGCTATTTACCGCGCTTGCCGGGATTATATAAACGAAATTGACAGTAAGAGTGATATTTCGGCCCTTCATGATCAGAATGCTGATCCAGAAATCCATGACAATCCTGCACTGGGATCAAATGCAGATATCATATTTATGGTTCAGATCGCAACTTCCTCTGTAAAGACTGATTTGAAACCTGAAAATTTCAAAGGAATTGACGATGTTGTTGAGATTGATTCCCAGGATCGATTCAAATATGCAACGGGTATCTTCACTGATTACTCAGCAGCTGTTAAGTATAGAAAAAGAATTGAAATAGATTTTCCTGATGCTTTTGTTATAGCTGTTAAAGACAGGAAAATATTACCTTTACAGGAAGCGTTGGAGCAAAATATTAAAAAATAAATCCTAAACTGATGAAAAAGATTTCAAATGAAGTCAAGATAGGCGTAGTTGCATTAGTTACAATAATGGTATTCCTATGGTTATTTAATTTTTTAAAGGGGAAGAATTTCTTTAAAAACACCGCTACCTATTATGCTGTTTATGATAAAATTGGTGGATTGGCTGAATCAAGTCCGGTTGAGATTAACGGTTATAAAGTCGGTGTGGTACAATCTATTCGGTTTGTAAATCCCAAAAGCGGAAGACTTCTGGTTGTATTTTCTGTAAGCAAAAATTTCAGACTGCCACTAAACACAGTTGCTGAAATAACCCCTTTATCTATTATTGCTGGTATGAAGGTTCAGTTTGTCTATGGTAACGGACCAGGAATTCATTCTTTCGGAGATACTATTAAGGGAAGACTGGAAGAGAGTATTGTTACCAGACTTGAAACAGAACTTATGCCTTTTAAAAATAAATTGTCAACTCTTATTGATGTTCTCGACACAACAATCAGATCGGTAAATGATATACTGAACCCCGGGTTTAATAAAAATCTTAACAGTACGCTGGCTAATCTTAACAGCACAACAGGTAGCCTGGATAATATTATAAGTACAAAAGAGCAAGAGTTGAAAGGCTCACTTGAGAACATATCAAAGTTTACACAAATGTTGTCTGAAAATTCAGAAAAAATGAAAAATACCTTCAGTAATCTTGAGGCGATTACAGATACTCTTGCTGCAGCAGATATTTATAACTCAGTGCATAACCTTAAGTCGAGTCTTGAAAAGACATCAGTATTATTAGGAAACCTGAACGATGGAAAAGGTAGTGCAGGTCAGTTTCTGACAAATGATTCAATGTACTCGAATCTTAGTAATAGTCTTTTAAGTTTAAATGCCCTTTTGGAGGATTTGAAAACAAATCCAAAAAGATATGTCCATTTTTCACTCTTCGGTAAAAAAAGCGTATCTTCAAAATAATTTATTATAAAAATCAGATTGTCTTCATATTAAAAATTCCATCTCCCCTTATGACAAAATAGTCCTCATTTTTTTCATTCAAAGTTGAATATTGAGCAAGGTTGTCTAATGGATTGTAAAACACCAACAAACCAACAGAATTAAGAATAATACATTCATAATCTGTATGTTAAGTTATTTATTATTTTTTTTCTGACTAAGTAATTGATGATTAAAAACATATAATCATTTTGAAAAAGTCAAGTAAAAATAAGTTTTTTTTTAAAGTTTTTTTTTGCAAATATTGCTAACTGATTCGGCCTAAAGCAAACCTTAAAATTACAAAAAGACCACCCTAAATGAACAAGACATACAATGAGGTTTGGAATAACTGTCTTCAAATTATTCGCGATATTATTCCGTCAATTAGTTACAAAACCTGGTTTGAACCGATCATCCCATTAAAGTTGGAGAAAAATATTTTGACAATTCAGGTACCAAGTCCATTTTTTTATGAATATCTGGAGGAACAATACATTGACATACTCAGAAAGACTTTAAGGCGTGAGATAGGAACGGAAGCCAAACTTGAATACAATGTAGTGATGGAGAATGCCAAATATTCTGATGGTAAACCATATACTGTGAGATATCCTTCACGAAATAAAACTGATCTTAACAACAGACCTGTACAGGTACCATTTGATGCAACCCAACCCTCAATAAAAAATCCTTTCGTTATACCTGGAATTAAGAAAGTTCATTTTGATCCGAAATTAAATCCGGATTATAATTTCAATAATTATGTCGAGGGTGAATGTAACAGGCTGGCCAGGTCGGCAGGTATTGCTGTTGGGAATAATCCGGGAGGTACTGCTTTTAATCCTTTGATGATATATGGTGATTCTGGTCTTGGAAAGACTCATCTTGCACAAGCCATCGGAATCCTTGTAAAAGAGAAGCATCCTGATAAGATAGTGCTATATGTAAATGCGAATAAGTTTCAAACCCAGTTTGTTGAATCGGTCAGGAATAATAACAAGAATGATTTCCTTCATTTTTATCAGATGATTGATGTACTGATCCTTGATGATGTACATGAGTTCGGGGGAAAAGAAAAGACACAGGATACATTCTTTCATATCTTTAATCACCTTCACCAGTCAGGAAAACAGTTGATTCTGACATGTGACAAACCGCCTGTAGAGTTGCAGGGAATGGAGCAAAGACTACTGTCAAGGTTTAAATGGGGTCTTCAGGCCGATCTCCAGAGACCAGATTATGAAACAAGGCTGGCAATTCTCAAGAAAAAAGCATATAATGATGGTATTGAACTTCCTGAAGAGATATTTGAACACCTGGCAGTTAATATATCAAATAATATAAGGGAACTTGAAGCTGTCCTTATATCTCTATACGCACAATCAACGCTTAACAGAAAAGAAATCACACTTGAACTTGCAAGACAAATGGTTGAAAAACTAATCAGTACTGCAAGACGTGAAATAACAATCGAATATATCCAGAAGATTGTCTGTGATTATTATAAGATCCCTATTGATTTCATACAGGGTAAAACCAGAAAAAGAGAAATAGTTCAGGCCAGACAGGTATCGATGTATTTTTCGAAGAGTCTTACCAAGGCATCGCTTGCAAGCATTGGTTCCCATATAGGAGGTAAAGACCATGCAACAGTTTTACATGCATGCAAGACTGTTAACAACCTGATAGACACTGACAAACACTTCAGAAACCAGATAAACGAAATAGAAAAGAAGTTAAAAGTTTAATAATGGATTTAAAGAATTTCACGGATACGTTTTATGAAAAATACGGGAACAGGAATAACAAACCTGTTCTTTTTTTCTCCCCCGGAAGAGTAAATCTGATAGGTGAGCATACTGACTATAATGGCGGCTTTGTTTTTCCATGTGCGCTGAACTATGGAACATATCTGCTTATCAGGAAAATAAAAGATAATCTGTTAAAATTCTCTACCCTTAACTTTAATAATGATGATGAAGTTAAGCTGGAGGGTCCGTTCGTAAACAGAGGTAAAAATTGGATCAACTATCCTTTAGGTGTAATAAATGAATTTCTCAGAAAAGATATCAGGATATCGGGACTTGAGTTTCTCTTTTTCGGTGATGTTCCGAACGGAGCAGGTCTCTCTTCATCGGCTTCCATAGAAATGGTAACCGCAGTTGCACTGAATGAATTATATAATGCTGGAATTAAGACTCTTGACCTTGTAAAGATGAGTCAGAAAGCAGAAAATGAGTTTGTCGGAATGAACTGTGGAATAATGGACCAGTTTGCTGTAGGTTTTGGGAAAAAAGATCATGCAATTTTTTTAAATTGCGATACCCTATATTATGAGAATGTGCCGGTAATTCTCAATGACTGTTCCTTAATCATTACAAATACCAAAAAAAACAGGGGCTTGACCGATTCAAAATATAATGAGCGAAGGAGTGAATGTGATAAGGCTGTTGAGTTATTGCAGTCATATAAACCTATAAGGAATTTAAGTGAAATCAATGCCAGCGAAATTCCTATTCTTGAAAAATATATTCATGACTCAGTTGTCAGAAAAAGGGCAAAACATGTAATCAGTGAAAACGGCAGAGTTGTTGAAGCTGTAAAAGTTCTAAAAGAAAATAACCTCGCTCGTTTCGGGGAACTCATGAATCAGTCCCATGATTCACTTAAAGATGACTATGAGGTTACAGGAAAGGAACTTGACACCCTCGTGTATGAAGGAAGAAAGCTTCAGGGTGTTGTCGGTACAAGGATGACAGGGGCTGGTTTCGGAGGATGTACAGTAAGCATTGTCAGAAATTCCAATATTGAAAATTTCATGTCCCGACTTTCATCTGTATATCAGAAAATGATTGGTCTGGTTCCTGATTTTTATCAGCCTGAAATCGGTAACGCTGCCGGAAAAATAGGATAAAGCGCTAACTACTGAAAACAATAGCTACCTCCTCCATTCCGCACAAAATGTTATATAAATTGCTACAACCTTAATTCTGTATCAGGATATTACATATCAGTATGACATTGTAGCAAGACATTTCGGATTATCTTCACTTATTTTCTTTTATAAAAAAAATTACTACTTTTAAGCGTGAATTTCAAAACCTACCTGCGATGTCTAAAGCAAATCGGTTACTTAGAATTATTTGCATATTCTTCATGATTGTTTCAATGACATTTTGTGTTCCGGTAAAGAAAAATACCTACTATCAGAAACGGAAAAAGACTTCCCGTGTAAATACTTCTCAACTGGGTAGAAACAAATACTATTTTTCTAAAGACTATCAGAAAAAGCTCAATAAGATGTATAAAAATAAGAAATAAGCTTATTTTTAATCATCACACATTATACTTAACCCATCATAAGCAAGAACGATTTCAGAAGGTAATTCTTTTGATACTTCATTATGAAGTCCCATCTGGTGGCTGATATGAGTAATAAAAGCCTTTTTAGGCGATATATCTCTTATAAAATCAATGGCTTCCCTCAGGCTGAAATGAGAAATATGCTTTTCTTTTCTTAAAGCATTAATAACCAAATATTTAACGCCATATAACTTTATCTTGCTCTCTTCCGGAATATAGTTAGCATCAGTTATATAAGCAAAATTACCAATTCTGAATCCATAAACAGGAAGACGGTAGTGAAATACTCTAATAGGAATTATATCGATTCCTTTAACATTAAAATTATTATCCGAGATTAAATTGAGTCTCATTTTAGGAATCCCCGGATACTGATATTCAGAAAAGACATATGAATACTCATTTCTTATGGCGTTCTGTACTCTCTCTTCAGCATAAATATCAACAGCATCCTGACTTTTATAATTAAAAGCCCTGACATCATCCATCCCTGAAATGTGATCTTTATGTTCGTGAGTAAGAATAATGGAATCAAGTTTCTTCACCTTTTCCCTTAGCATCTGTTGTCTGAAATCAGGACCTGCATCAAAAAGCAAGGTTTTATCCTCCGTTTCAAGCAGAAGTGATGTTCTGAGTCTCTTGTCATGAAAGTCATCAGACAAGCAGGTATTGCACTCACAAGCTATTACAGGAATTCCCTGGGAGGTACCTGTGCCAAGAAAAGTTATTTTCACATATTAATTATTTTCTGACAAACCTATATTAAAAATGGTTAAAAGCCAAAAGGTATGTTCATTTAGTTTTAAATGGGAAGGAGAAGTTTAATTGTTATATTTGAGAGACTTAATTTAAAATCGTGATTGGGAAGATATATCTTATTCCTGTTACCCTGGGCGGAGATGATGTCCTGAAGGTCATTCCTGAAAAAGTTGTTGGCCAGACAAAAGAGTTGCGGTATTTTATTGTAGAAGACATAAGAAGTGCAAGAAGGTTCCTGCGTCAAATTGATAAAGAATTCCCGATTGATGAAACAGTTTTCTATATATTAAATGAGCATACTCCGGAATCGGAAATTGCATATTTTCTTGAACCTGTATTCAAAGGGCATAACATGGGCGTTATGAGTGAAGCAGGACTTCCCTGCATTGCTGATCCGGGTGCAAAGATAGTCGCTCTGGCTCACAGGAAAAACATTACTGTTTCTCCACTGTCCGGCCCCTCATCAATTATTCTTGCTCTGATTTCTTCTGGTTTTAACGGACAAAATTTCTCTTTTAACGGATATCTTCCGGTTAAACCTGAAGGAAGAATTTCAAAGCTCCGTGAACTGGAAAAAAAATCAAAAGAAGGGTATACTCAGATATTCATGGAGACACCTTACCGCAACGATAAGATGCTGGAATCGATAATTTCAACCTGCAGTGCTGATTCTAAACTCTGTATTGCAGCTGATATTACTCTTCCTTCCGAATCTATAATTACAAAAAAAATATCGGAATGGAAAAAAAACATTCCGATATTAAAAAATAAGCTTGTTATCTTTATCCTGCAGTGATCCTATTTCCCCGGACCACGCTTAAGCAATACCAATTCAACATCGAACAAAACAGGTGTATAACTTGGCATATAGTATCCTGAAGTTCCGTAAGCCAGATATGATGGAATCAGAAACATTGCTTTGGAGCCTTCTGTCATATAAGTCATGCCTTCATCAAATCCGGGGAGGAGATAACCCTCATTCACAGGGAAGATCAGTGTATCAGTCTTTTCTACATTTGAATCAAACACGGTTCCATTAAGGAATTTGCCGGTATATTTTACATAAGCTGTATCGTGAGTGACAGCAGGTGTTCCCGTACCAGGCTGAACTTCAAGGAAATATAACCCGCTTGTCATTTTCACAAAATCAAGGGTTGGATTATCTGCCAGATAGCCGGAGATTAAAGCTTCCTCGTCACGTTCAGCTTTTTTCGTCGGGTTGCAGGATGTAACAGCTAAAAGCAAAACAATACCAGTTAAAATTAAAAGAGCAGAATCAAATTTTCGTATCATAATATTTAGTTTTAATAGTTTAACAAACATTATTTTAAGGTTTAATTGGGTCGTAAGATATTCACATTATATATAATTACAGATCTTGATGGAATTTTTTTACTGTCCCCGATAAGACCATATGCTAAATAAGGGGGTAGAATAAATGTAGCTTCGGCTCCAGGCTTTAGCATCCTCAGCCCTTCATTCAGGCCTGGTTCCAGCTGACTTCTGCCCAGAACAACCTCTTTCGGACCCAGCACTTCTGAGGTATAACATATTGTCCCGTCAAGCAGTGAACAAACATAATCTAACATAACGTGATCATTTTCTTTTAGCAATTCACCTGTTCCCTGCTTCTCTATCAAATACCAGAGTCCTGTAGGAGATTCGGTCATTTTAAGATTTTTTCTTTCGATATAGTTTTGTATTCTCTCCCTGTCTTTTTGCACAAAATATGTGTTCAGATCAGCCAGTTCATCTCTCCCGGGTCTGATCTGGTTAGTATTTTTTTCTTTATTTACCTGACATGAAATCAAACAGAAAAAAAATAATATTATTGTGCCGTACCTAATTATCATAACAAAAGTTTTAATCGTCAAACCGCCAGTCATTCTCCTTCAGAGCTTTCCGAAAATAAGATATCGTGTCATCAAGAGAAGCCTGATATTCGCCACCGGATGCATTTAAATGACCACCTCCCGAAAAATATTTTGCAGCGAACTCATTTGAAGGGAAATTCCCCTTTGACCGGAAAGAAAGTTTTACAAATTTATCCTTTTCTATAAAAAGAGTTGAAAATTCTATACCTTTTATTGATAATGGAAGGTTGACAAACCCTTCAGTATCACCTTTCAAATGGTGATATCTGTTCAAGTCATTTTTTGAAAGATAAATATACGCTGCCCTGAATTCAGGCAATACAACCATCCGTTCATTAAGCGCAAATCCCTGCAACATCATCCGTTCGGTTGAGAAGTTATTATAAATAAGATCCAGTATCTTATTTTTTTCAATTCCGGCATCAAAAAAGTCAGCAACAATCCTGAAGGTTCTGCCCGTGTAAGTACCATATTCAAAATTACCTGTATCCGTAACGATTCCCACATAAATTGCTTCTGCATAAGATTTGTTTACAAAGGACTCTCCTTCGATATTAAATATCAGCTCATAAACCAATTCAGCAGTTGAACACTTTGTATGGTCAGAAATTACAAGAGTGGCAAAATTAACAGGGTTGAGATGGTGATCAATAATTATCTTTGATGCCTCTGATGAAGTTACATAGGTTTCTGCTTCTCCCAATCTCCCGGGCTGATTGAAGTCGAGCAATATAATAAGGTCCGCCTCTCCTATCAGCTTTCTGCACTTTTGCCTGTCGTTTATAAAAATATTAATCAGATCAACTCCGTCAAGCCATTTGAGACACTCCTGAAGATTGTTCGGGGCGATCATATTAACATTTCTTCCCTTTGATTTAAGATAATGATATAGCGCCAATTGCGAACCTATAGCATCTCCATCAGGATTAATATGACAAACCAGAAGTATCTTCTCTGATATTGAAAAAAGTTTTGATAATTCTTTGGTATATTTGGATAAATCTAACACTTTTGCACCAGTTTTATAAAGGGGTTAAAGATAGAAAATAATCTTCAGACCATTTTGAATGTTTAATTTCATATAAGTTGCCATGTACACTGATTTTACTTTTGCAATAATTAAGCCAAACTCTGTCAGAACGGGCAAAACAGGTCCAATTCTGGCTATGATTAATGAAAACGGATTTGACATTGCTGCAATGAGGATGGTCAGGATGACTCCCCAGCAGGCCGAATCTTTCTATTCGGTACATAGGGGGAAACCATTTTTTAAAGACCTTATTGAGTTTATGATCTCAGGCCCGGTCATGGTAATGATATTAAAACATAAAGATGCCGTCGAAAAATTCAGAAAACTTATTGGGGCAACAGATCCTGTAAAGGCAGAAGAGGGAACAATAAGAAAAAAATTTGCCGTATCGGTACAGATGAATGCAGTTCATGGATCAGATAGTGTTGAAAACGCAATAACTGAGGCTAATTTTTTCTTTTCGGGTGTTGAAAGGTTTTAACGGGTCCATCGATTTATCTTATAACCTGTAAAACTTAAATAATAATTAAGTGTTATTAGGTTTGTATCTCTTAAAAATCAATCATGGATTCAAATTACAGAAATAGGTTTTTTGACAAGAAAACCCTTGAAAAATATTCATCAGCTTTTACTCTGTCAGATATGGAGGTCTTCATTTTTCCTGAACTCCTTTATCCTCTGGTTCTGGCTAACATAATGTCCCCGATTATATGGAAATGGAGAGACGATCCCTGGTTTAATGGAATTGACAAAAAAAGCTTTACATTCAAGGTTAACCGGATAAAGCAGTATATTATGCAGAATTATGTTTTTAACCTTGATCTTTCCACATGGGGCCTCACAACAAAAACCAGGGAGATTGAAAGGTTCAGTGATTTTTTCGATATGGAGTTGCTGAAACGATCAAATGCATTATTTGGCTATGAAGGTGATAAATATTATTTTGATATTGATATCCGGAAACATTTTGGTCTGGATAAATATGATTCAGATATAATTCCCTATTGGAAGACTGAAACGGTGGAAGCAATGACAGCTTTCAGGTACAAAGACAATTTCTTAAATGGCGCAGGTGAGTGCGTATCATTATCATCGCTTTATGCTGCTGCAATGTTTATTGTCGGCAAAGTCCCGATTGAAAAAATATTTATGATGGCTACCCCGCTTCATTCACAGAACTTTATTATCGAGAAGGAGGGATTGATAACTAACAACCGAAGGATTGTAACTAAGAATATGTGGTATAATGGCACCTCTCTTTCTGAAAAGGCGCGCAGGGCAATGGAGAATGAAGTAATAACAATCGTATCACACATTTCCGGGTACACACATACCTTATACCATGATGCTACAATTGACCGAGGTGCATATGATAATTTTTGCTTAAAGTTAAGGGAGTTTATGGTTACCAAACTGACAAGTGTTATTTTCATCAACTTTCTCAGATTTAAGTCGAAATACAAAACACTGTTTCAGTACAAGTGTGATTGTTCAGGCAAACAAAGGTATATTTCTCTTGAAAAAATGTTTGAATACGAACACACAAGCAAGTATAGCATTTCCAAAGAAACAAGAGACCTGGTGGTTAAAGAGATCGAGGGAGATGAGTTTCACCTGAGTCCCCTTCAGAATAAAATTTTTCTTAATGATGCTGAATCTATACTAACAAAATGCCAGGGACTGAACATTTCTGAGATTGAAAAGGAGTTCCTCATATTTTCAGATATTGTATCCAAAAAGATTATTCATGAGATGTTTGCTGAGATTTCTGTTTTCATCTCTACTAATCCTCAGCTTCCCGACAGTAATAAAAACTATATTGGAAACATTGTACCTTCCATATCAGTCGGACACAGCAGGGAAAAGATAGTTGATTCGATAGTGAGGCTGGCAGAAAAATCAGAACTCTGCACACTTACTTTATATGTTTACCGGCATATGGATAAGATAGACTGGCTTCCGTTTGTAAAAGCATCGATAGAGAGAAACCCCGTTTGTTTTTCAGATCTGGATGGAAAGAAACTCTCCGAAGTACATGAAATCCTGACAGCGCTTCCTGACGAATCAATATATGATGAGCAAAGGCTTGCCCTGCCTGATGAAGTTTGGAATTTTAAAAGAGGTGACGGGGTTGAAAAAGCTCTTTTGTTAGCAGATTTTATTATCTACAAAGATAAATTATCGTCTCTTTCAATAGAAATTGAAACCAAAAAAGTAACCCTGACTCATAACGGAAATATTTTCAATTTTAATTCAAATAAATCGTTCACTAGGTCGATCAGTATCTCATATAAGAACTACGTTATTAAATAAAACAGAATATTGGAAACTGATTTCCTCTTCTCCTGTCATGATTGAACTTTTATATAAGACCCTCAGGTAATGAAACAGAACCAATAGTTGACCCACGTTCATCACTTATCCCCGGGTTAATTTCCCATCTCATCTGACAATAAAAACAATGATTGTTCATTCGTCAAAAACGCTCTGTTTTCCTTGTCTCAGTGAGAGATTTACTTCCTTGCTGATTCTGATGCAAACGGAAAAACTTCTGATGCTATATGCGCTTCTTTCATAAGGGCTTCCAACCTATTGACAATTTCAGGATTAGATGAAGCAATGTTGTTGGTTTCACTGATATCTTTTGATAGATCGTACAACTCCGTAATACCCTGAGGATCCCTGTCAACATTAAGTTTAACAGCTTTCCAGTTTCCCTTCCTGATTGCAATCTTCCCACCCTGCTCGTGAAACTCCCAGTAAAGATAATCATGCTGTTTCTGCCTCTTTTCAAGAAGTTCGGGAAGAAAAGAGATTCCGTCAATATTTCCAGGACTCTCTGCCCCGGTAATATCCGCTAATGTAGGTAAGACATCCCAGAATGCTGAGATATGGTCGCTAACAGATCCTGCTTTTACTTTACCCGGCCATCTGACCAGCAAGGGAGACCTGATTCCTCCTTCATACATATCCCGCTTATAACCTCTGAGTACACCATTGCTGTTAAAGAAATCAGGATCAGCCCCGCCCTCAAGGTGGGGCCCGTTATCTGATGCAAAGAGAACTATGGTATTGTCCTCCAGACCAAGTTCTGTAAGCTTTGCAAGAAGTTCACCAACATAATCGTCAAGCTCATTTACCATAGCTGCATATGCGGCATGTGATTCGGGTTGTGAACCATATGGTCCTTTCCGGAAGGTTGGTCCATCATCTACCCCTTTGTAGGATTTTTCAGGATTAAATTTTCCGCGATATATATTCATATATTCCTCTTTTGCAGAAAGTTCTGCATGAGGGATTGTTGTCGGGTAGTAAAGAAAAAAGGGATTGTCCTTATTTGAAACAAGAAAATCAAGAGCAGCTTTATGGATCAGATCAGGGGCATATGACCCTGTCTTTCCACTGTCATTATCATTAAGAAGAATTTTCTGATGATTGTGCCAGAGATGATCTGGATAATAGTTATGGGCAAGTCCCTGGCAATTAAATCCGAAGAACTCGTCAAATCCCTGGGCATTAGGATCTCCTTCGGTATCAATGTAACCAAGTCCCCATTTTCCAAACGCTCCGGTGGTATATCCTTTTATTTTAAGCATCTCTGCTATAGTAACAGATGATGCAGGCAAAGGCCACTGACCTTCCGGTTTCCATGGTTTATTGCCGCGTATGGATGTATGACCGGTATGAAAGCCTGTCATCAGACTCGCCCGTGAAGGAGCACTGACAGTGCATCCTGCATAATGCTGTCTGAAAAGCATTCCCTGTTTTGCCAGATTGTCGATGTTGGGTGTTGAAAACTTTTGTTGCCCGTAACATCCAAGATCACCATAACCGAGATCATCAGCAAGGATATAGACTATATTTGGCAATTGCACATTTTTATTACCATGACCACAAGCGGCAAGCGCAAGGGATGCACAAAACGCTGCTTTTAATTCTTTTTTCATTTCAAATATTTTAACAAGCTTAAAATCTCAGCTGAAATTCAGGTTTGCTAAAAATAAGAAAATTTGAGGAAAAATAAAGTCAATACTGGTTAATTGATTTTTTTGTTATTTATAGGCCTCGTTATGAACATTTTTCACAGCCCTGCCTGAAGGATCGTTCAGATTTTTAAATGAAGCATCCCATGCAATAGCTTCAGGAGTGCTGCAGGCAACTGAAGGAACAGAAGGTACGCACAAAGCTGCGGAATCAGAAGGAAAATGTTCTGTGAAAATAGTTCTGTAGAAATATTCCTCTTTAGACATTGGGGGGTTAATGGGGAAACGATACATTGCATTTTTTAATTGCTCGTCAGATATTTCCTTTGATGAAAGCGCTTTCAGTGTATCTATCCAGCTATAGCCAACCCCATCGGAGAATTGTTCTTTCTGCCGCCATGCAACACTCGGAGGGAGATAATCTTCAAACGCTTTCCGAAGAACCCATTTTTCCATCCGGTCCTTTGTTATCATTTTATCCCTGGGATTAAGGCGCATTGCCACATCCATAAATTCTTTATCGAGAAAGGGTACTCTCCCTTCCACACCCCAGGCTGCAAGAGATTTGTTTGCACGCAAACAATCATAAAGATGAAGTTTGCTGAGTTTTCTTACTGTTTCCTCATGAAATGCTTTTGGATCCGGTGCTTTGTGGAAATAAAGATACCCACCAAATATTTCATCAGCACCTTCACCTGACAGTACCATCTTTACTCCCATCGATTTAATAACACGCGCAAGCAGATACATTGGAGTAGATGCCCTGATAGTTGTAACATCATATGTTTCAATGTGATATATTACATCACGGATTGCATCCAGACCCTCCTGCACTGTAAAATTTATTTCGTGATGCACAGTGTTTATATGTTCAGCCACTTTTCTTGCAGCCGCCAGATCGGGCGATCCTTCCAGTCCTACAGCAAAGGAGTGCAGCCGTGGCCACCATGCCTCACTAGTATCCTGTGATTCAATTCTTTTTGGAGCATACTTCTTTGCAACTGCTGATACTATTGAGGAATCGAGTCCCCCTGAAAGAAGGACACCATATGGTACATCTGACATCAGTTGCCGGTGAACTGATTTTTCGAGAGCTGATCTCAGATCCTCAATCGATGTCTCATTGTTTTCAACTGCCCCATATTCCATCCAGTCGCGCTGATACCACTTTTTCATAATCCCCTCTTTGCTGTATAAATAGTGTCCGGGAAGAAATTCCTGAATTTTGTTACATACCCCCTCCAGCGCTTTCAATTCCGAAGCAACAAAAAAATTCCCGTACTTGTCCCACCCTATATATAAAGGTATTATTCCTATATGATCACGGCCAATGAAATAACAATCCTTTTCCTTGTCATAAAGTGCAAAAGCAAAAATCCCATTTAGCTCTTCAAGGAATGATGGGCCTTTATCCCTGTACAGGGGAAGAATCACTTCACAATCGGAATGAGTCAGAAATTCATAAGAGTTTTCATAACGGTTACGTATTTCCTGGTGATTATAAATCTCACCATTGATTGTAAGAATAAGGTTACCATCTTTACTGAACAATGGTTGTTTCCCTGATTTGGGATCAACTATCGATAACCTCTCATGAGCAAGGATGGCCTTTTCGCAGTAAAATATTCCTGACCAGTCGGGACCGCGGTGCCTCAGCTTTTTTGACATTCTGAGGACTGTTTCCCTTAGATCTATATGACTTACTTTCAGATCAAAAACACCTATAATTCCACACATATCTTATTTGCTTTTAATTATGGTTTATACTTAATTCATTTATTCCAGCTGCAAAAATAATAATGTTTTTTCAATTATTATTATAATTTATAATATAAATCATTTTTTAATAAATATTATTAAGTAAACATACATATTGCATTGTAAATATAAATATATATATCTTTATTGGTATATAATATTAAAATGATAAAAATAACATACAAGGCTCGTTAATTAAGTTATCTAATTATTAATTGTTGGTAAAAACAAACTCTATCAGGAGGTCACAAAAGGGCAAAAATGTCCTTAGCAGGTGTCTGAGTAACCTGAAAGTTGTTAAAGATTTCTAAAATAGCGTTTAAATTGTGTGCATTTTTACATCAGGGTGATAAAAATCAAGCTTGTTTTTTTATCTTGCGGGTTCAAATATTCTACTTAAAGTTGTTGATATAGGAGAAGTTGATGATACTACCAGGGAGAAGCAATAAAACAATATTAATCGCAACAGTTGCCTTTATTTTTGCAGGGGTCTTTCTGTGGTGGAGGGTGGCCGATCATAAGCTATGGGAAATAAATGAGCGGGTACCCGGGATGGATAACAGACCAAAGGTTGAACCAAGGAATGATTCGGTAATAATTGGTGAGTTTTTTGATACACTGAACACATTTGATGAGATGGCTCCCGGAGACTGGCCACGTTTCAGAGGGATTGATTTTGACAATATAAGTAAAGATACCTCTCCTGTGGCAGAAAAATGGGACACCTCCGGCCCTCCCGTCGTATGGAAAGTAACTCTCGGGGAAGGTTATGCAGGAGCTGCAGTTCATAACGGCAGGGTTTATGTTCTTGATTATAATGAAAGACGCAAAGCAGATATGCTCAGGTGTTTCTCTCTCAAATCAGGAATTGAGCTCTGGCGACGCTGGTATTATGTCGACCTTAAAAGGAATCATGGTTATTCACGGACAATACCGGCTGTAACGGATAAATATCTTATTACAATAGGTCCCAGGTCACATGTAATGTGCATTGATCCGGTAACAGGAAATCTATTCTGGACAATTGATATGGAAAAAGAGTATGGTATCCCCGGAAAAGAAAAAGGAAGGATAACACCTGACTTTTATGCGGGTCAGTGTCCTCTGATCGAAGATGATCTTGCCGTTTTTGCTCCGGGAGGGAAGGCCCTTATGATAGGTGTTGAATGCTCTACGGGGAAGGTTAAGTGGAAAACACCTAATCCTGATTCTTTGCGTATGTCTCATACTTCCATTATGCCAATGACTATCAATGGTAAAAAAATGTATGTGTATAATGCTATAGGCGGGGTGGTTGGTGTTTCTGCAGAGGGGGATGACACAGGTAAACTATTATGGAAAACCACAGAATGGAGTCCTGCCACAGTTGCTGCTTCCGCCCTCCTTCTCAAAAACAACGAGATAGCCGTATTTGGCAGTTACGGTGCCGGGGGTGCAAAATTGAAAATTAATTTTGACGGTTCAGACTTTTCTGCAAAATTAATTGAACAGCATAAGGCTACAGAGGGCATTGCAAGTGACCAGCAAACTCCCATAATAACCGGCGATTTTATATGGACAGTAATGCCTGAAAATGCAGGAATCCTTAAGAAACAGCTTGTATGCTATAATGTATCTGACCTTCGTAACCCAGTGTGGTCAAGTGGAAAAGAGAGCAGATTTGGCCGGGGTCTGGGACCTTATATTATTAGGGGTGATAAAATGTTCCTGCTTGATGATGATGCTAACCTGTATCTGTTTAAACTTGAGAAATCGAGTGTAACCCTGATTTCAAAATACAGGATACTCAATGGCATTGAAGCATGGGGCCCCATGGCCCTGGCTGGAAACTTTCTCATAATGAGAGATTCAAGAAATTTAATCTGCCTTAATATAGGTAAAAATGATCAGTCATGAACCAACCATATTTGCAACAACAAATCAATATGAAACCAACTTAAATTATAAAATCATAACCGGGCATAGCAAGCTCAAGGAAGTAAATCAGGTGTGGTACCACCTCTAAAACGGCAGACTATTTAACCTTTATAAATAAATTATAAACGGATGAATAAAAATTACATAGCTATTTTATCTCTTTTGATAATACTCACTTTCATAGGCTATATTATTTACGATACTATTACTCCGGAAACAGATAATATGGAGGTTAGTGAATCCGTAGAAGTATCTTCAATTCCTGATCAGTGGGTACTCTCCGGGGAATTAAATTCCTCAGACGGGCCTTTGACCTCTCTTTGTGTTTCGGATAGTGGCATTATTTATCTTGGAGGAGATTCATATATAAGCTGCTATGATACAGGGATGAAAAAGGTTTGGAGCGTTAAGCCTTCCGGGAAGATCACATCTCTTTCCATTTTTGGAGATACGATCTTTGGTTCAACCGCAGAGACAATTATGTTATTTGGTCCCGGTGGAAAATTAATTGATGAATGGGGGCCATTTGAAGATAACAGCATTATAACATCTGTCGCATCCAACAGATCATATGTCGCTTTTGCAGATGCTGGAAACAAAATGGTATTTGTTCTTGCAAAAGATGGCAGGGTAAAATCAATGATCGGTCAGACATCTGATAAATTCATTATCCCAAGCGCATATTTTGATGTTGCAATTAATGAAAATAACACTTTGTTTATTACAAATCCGGGTAAAAGGAGAATTGAAACAAGATCAATTGACGGAGATCTGATACGATATTTCGGGTCTCCGGGTACTGCCCCCGAATCATTTTGCGGATGCTGTAATCCTTGCCATTTTGCACTTGTCCCTGGAGGATTTATTACTGCTGAGAAGGGTATAAACAGAATAAAGATCTTTAATGAGACCGGCAATTTTGTGGAATTTGTCTCTTCAAAAAACAATTTCACACCTTCACTACCACTGGATGTAGCTTCACCGAATGGAAAATTAATTTATGCAGCTAATCCTGCCAATTCGAAATTGTATATTTTCACCCGGAATAATCTTTAATATGAAATGGAAGAGGACAAAGGATACAATATTAAAGTTGAGGAACTCCGCTTTGGTGGTCCGGGATGGGTTTAGAAAGAAATAGTTATCTTATGAACAACGAAATATGAATAGAATTGAATTTTTCAGAAAGCTAATGCGCTACCTTCTTTTATTGTTGATTGTTTTTATTGCAATTGCTCTTGGAAACAAAATTGCTGCAGCAAATGATTGTTCCTCTTGCCCTGGAAATGGCATATGCAATGGAGAAACAGACTGTAATAAATATTAATGGTCGAAATTATGAAAAAGGAGAAGAATAAATATCAGTCCAGAAGGGATTTCGTAAGAAATGCAGGTAAGGCGATCATTGCTGCTCCACTGGTACTGATTCCGTTATCGCTTGCCAGAAAAACTTCTGTAACAGGTTATGTATGGCAGATTGATCCTTTAAAATGTACACAATGCGGACAGTGTAAAACGAATTGTGTATTGACGCCATCTGCATCAAAATGTGTCCACGCTTTTGTAATGTGCGGTTACTGCGACCTTTGCGGAGGCTATCTGCGCCAGGGAGTCAAGACTATCAGCACAGCGGCTGAAAATCAACTTTGTCCGACCGGTGCCATCACAAGAAAGTTTGTTGAAGAGCCCTATTTTGAATATACTTTCAATGAAGATTTATGCGACGGATGTGCAAAATGTGTAAAGGGTTGCGCTGATTTCGGAAATGGTTCATTATATATGCAGATAAGACAAGATCTGTGTGTAAATTGTAATGATTGCTCAATAGCCCGCACCTGCCCTTCAAATGCTATTTCGAGAGTGCCGGCGGATCATCAGTATTTAGAGAAGGATAAAGTAAAAAACAAAAAGTAAGAGGATAAAAGTTGAATTGGTTGAAAGAGATAAAAGTTAAATTCGCCTCCTGGCAGGGATTGTCCTGCAATGCGGGAACCCGCCCCGCTATAGCTGGGGTAAATGGCGGGTAACCGTTAAATAATGCAGGAGATGAAGAGGTTTGGAGGCAAGTTGGTAAAACATGGAACAGGGAACGAGAACTACGAAACACAAAAAAGATAACGCACCAGAAATGAAAAAGGCAATTCCATATATAGTATTCATTATTTTATTATGTTGGCATGCTGTGCTTTATGCTCAGGACAGGTTTCCGAGACCCGAATTTGAATCGGGATACACATATCCGACCAACCAGATGCCGCTGCAGCGTGGAATTGCGTGGGAATATATTGATGTGGCAGTTCTTATTGCGGCTCTTTCAGTTGCATCCTGGCTAGCCTTAAAGAAGAGATCACGGCAGGGTTTATTATGGCTTTCTGTTTTTTCACTTGCATACTTCGGTTTCTACCGGGAGGGTTGTATCTGTTCAGTAGGATCGGTACAAAATGTGTCCCTTGCGCTTTTCAATACGGGTTATTCAATTCCTCTTACAGCTCTACTGTTCTTTATCATACCCCTGGTTTTCGCACTTGCTTATGGTCGTGTTTTCTGTGCCGGAGTTTGTCCTCTTGGAGCAATTCAGGAACTGACCGGCTTCATGCCAGTAAAACTCCCGAAGACAATTGAATCTGTTCTTGTGGCCATTCCATTTATTTATCTTGCCACAGCCATACTTTTTGCTGCGATAAACAGTCAGTTCATTATTTGCAGGTATGATCCCTTTATAGGAATTTTCAGGTTAAATGCACCCTATACCATGATAGTGTTCGGAATACTTCTGCTTATTTCCGGAATATTTATAAACAGACCTTATTGCAGATATCTGTGTCCATATGGTGTTTTACTAAACCTGTTTTCAAGATTTTCCTCCAGACATCTTACCATAACACCTGCGGAATGTATCAACTGCAGGCTTTGTGAGGATGCATGTCCCTTTGATGCTATTCTTCCTTCAGACCCTAATCCGAAAAAGGAAGATACGGTAAAATCAAGGAAGCGATTTTTAACCTATATGCTTCTGCTTCCTCTTTTTGCAGGGGCCGGTGCCCTGATCGTTTATAATCTTTCTCCCTATCTTGCAAAAGTTAATTCGGAGGTGAACCTTGCGCAGGAGATCAGGGCTGAGAATGAGACCGGGGTTGAAGCGTTATCGAAAGCCGCAGTTGCCTATAAAGAATCAGGAAAGACAGAAGAAGAACTCTTTGATGGGGAGCGTTCCGTAATAAACAGATTCAGAAAAGCTTCTCCATGGGTTGGCATCTTCCTTGGACTCTCCCTCGGGATAAGTCTTGTATCATTATCAACGCGGAGAATAAGAATTGAGTACAAACCTCATCAGGGAAGATGTTTCAGCTGTGGAAGATGCTTTAAATATTGTCCGGTGGTAGCAAAAAAAATATTTTAATAATGAAACTTTCTGAAAAAGATATCAGCTTTTTAAAGGGATTGAGCCGGATAGCCGGGATCTTCACTGTTATCGTTGCTTTAACAATGATATTCAGTCTTGTACAGTTAAAAACAATCAACCCCCTTGATAATCCGGCCCTCCTTGCTGTAAAGGACCAATATGACAGGGATCCCGAAAACGCTGATAATGCTGAACAGGTAAGAGCTATGGATCTGATGGCCAGGAAAGCATATTTTTCTACAAGAAGACAGGTGGAGACTGGCTCATATATTCTGCTTGCAGGAGCAATTATATTTATAATATGCCAGAGACTAATTACGGGAAATGAAAAACTGATTCCGGCTTTGCCGGGTACAAAACCCGACATTCTGAAGCGAAAGAGCCAGAACAGAAATTACCTTCTTATCTCAGCTTCACTAATTTCAGTTGGCGCAGTAATTGCTTCATTCATACTTCGAAGCAATCTCCCTGACATTTCTAAGAGCGGAGCCGGGAAAAGTGCTGTGGGATGGGCATTTTCAAAGAAAGACTCCTTTAAACCAGACAAAACCAATTTCCCCTTCTTCAGGGGGCAGGATAGCCATGGAATTGCTGGCGGATCAGGATATCCGACAGAATGGGATGGCGAATCCGGGAAAAATATTAAATGGAAAACAGAAATACCTAAAAATGGTAAAAGTTCACCGGTGATATGGGATGACAGGATCTTTGTTACAGGGGCTTCAGGGAGCTCCTGTGAAGTCTATTGTATTGATAAAAACTCAGGGGAAATTTTATGGACAGCTCCTGCTTCAGGTCTTCCGGGGGAACCTTCAGAACTACCTGAGATGGACCAGGAGGGTGGTATGGCAGTTCCTACAGTTGCAACAAACGGGAAAGCTGTAGCTGCGATTTTTGCCAATGGAAACCTTGTTTGCCTTGATATTAAAGGGAAACAGAAATGGGCAAAAAATCTGGGCACACCTCAAAACAGTTATGGTTATGCCTCTTCTCTGATAATATACGAAAACACTTTGATTGTTCAGTACGAGTCATTTAAAAAACTTTCGCTGTTAGGAATAGATATTGAGTCCGGAGAGATCAAGTGGGAAACTAAAAGGACCGGACGACCTTCCTGGTCCTCCCCGGTACTGGCATACTTTAACGGTAAACCTCAGATTGTGGTTAACGGAAATCCAAATGTAACTGCATATGATGCTGTAACCGGAACTGAATTATGGGCAGTGGAATGCCTTACAGGAGATGTTGGTCCTTCTGTTGCAGTTAACAGCACAATGACTTATGCTGTAACTGATTATTCAAAACTTGCAGCAATAAAATCAGGTACTGGTGCCTCAATTACCTGGGAAGACAACACATTTACTCCGGATGCTTCAAGTCCTGTTGCAACAGATGAGTTTTTGTTTCTCTCAACCGGAAATGGTGACATTGCATGTTATAATGCAATGAAAGGAGACACCTTATGGTCCAGGTATTTAGAGGAACCATTTTATGCGTCTCCCATGATTGCTGATGGAATGATTTATTTTCTTGACCGTTCGGGAACCATGCATATTGTAAAGGCAAATGGTGAATATCAACTTATTTCCCAGGCAAAGCTTGGTGAAAATGCGGATTGTACACCTGCTTTTTCAGACAAGTGTATATATATCAGAGGAAAAAATAACCTTTATTGCATTACAAAGAATTGAAGAAGGAAGAAAAAAACATATCGTTAACAGAATGTGATTGCGGGCAGGTTTCCGTTAATGAAATCACATCAGTGGTTGATGCTATTATTGATGTGTCAGGCAGGGAAAAGGATAAGGTTATACATATACTGCAGGAAGTTCAGGACAAGCTCGGTTACCTTCCCTCGGAAGCCCTGAAACATATCTGCCAGGTAACTGATATAACACCGGGCCAGATTTCGGGGGTGTCAACATTTTACTCACAGTTCAGGCATATTCCTGCGGGAAAACATATTATTAAAATATGCGCCGGTACTGCATGCCATGTGAAGGGTGCACCTCTTATCTCTGAAGCGTTTAAAAGAGTATTAAATATAAATGACAAGGTAAATACATCCCCTGATAAGCTCTTTTCCATTGAAGAAGTGGCGTGTCTGGGATGTTGCACACTGGCCCCCGTAATTCAGATTGACGGCAAAACTTACGGCCATGTGAAACCTACTCAGGTTGATGATATCCTGGAGGATTTTCTTGACTCTTGGGGTAAGGAACCCGTAATTCATGAAAATGAAACGAATGAAGATATTGATGGCGAAGTAAGGATAGGTCTGGGATCATGCTGTGTTGCCGGTGGCAGTAAAGAAATATTATCGCAGCTGATAGATGTAAAAGAGGTGTATGGTCTGAATATAAGGGTTAAAACTGTAGGATGCGTCGGCGTATGCAATCAGACTCCCCTGTTAGAGATAGTTTCAAATAAAAATGAACATTTCCGTTATACTAATGTCTTAAAGGATCAGGTTGAAGCAATACTTCTTAAACACATAAAACCCAAAAGCCTGGATAAACGGATCCAACATGGAATAAATAATTTTGCCGATACATTTCTTTCGGATGATCTGGTGACAAACCCGGCTAACATCCCGGGTGAAATCCGTGAAAAGCATCTTTATAATTTTCTAAATCTCCAGATTCATCTTGCAACATTAAACAGCGGCATTCTTTCTCCTGATTCTTTAAATGAATATACCATACTTGGAGGGTTTGACGCCCTAAAAAAGGCACTTAATTCTATTTCGCCTGAAAAATTAATTGATATTATTACAAAAAGCGGATTAAGAGGAAGAGGAGGTGCTGGATTTTTAACCGGACGTAAATGGTCTATATCGGCTCAGACGGTTGGATCCCCAAGGTATATTGTGTGTAATGGCGATGAGGGTGATCCGGGTGCGTTTATGGACAGAATGCTGCTCGAATCTTTCCCGTTCAGGATAATAGAAGGAATGATGATTGCTGCTTTCGCTACAGGCGCAACCGAAGGAATTTTTTATATCAGAGCTGAATACCCTCTTGCTGTTTTGAGGGTAAGGAACGCTATCAGTCAGTGTTATAATAGTGGTCTCCTTGGCGGGAACATTGCAGGAAGCACATTTTCCTTTAATATACATGTTTTTGAAGGAGCAGGAGCATTTGTATGTGGTGAGGAAACAGCCCTTATAGCATCGCTTGAAGGGAAGCGGGGAACACCCCATTTAAGACCTCCCTACCCCGCCGTGCAGGGCTACAGAAATAAGCCCACACTTGTAAATAATGTTGAAACATTAGCTCTTGTTCCATGGATAATAAATAACGGGCACGAAGCTTTTTCTTCAATAGGAACTGAAAAAAGCAAAGGAACAAAGGTCTTTGCACTGGCCGGGAAGATTTCAAAGGGAGGTCTGATTGAGGTCCCCATGGGTATCACGATAAGAAAAATTGTTGAGGATATCGGCAATGGAGTCGCAGAGGGTAGAACATTTAAAGCAGTCCAGATCGGAGGACCTTCCGGAGGCTGTATTCCTGCAACTATGTCTGAGACTCCTGTTGATTATGAAGAGCTTACAAGGATGGGAGCTATGATGGGTTCCGGCGGGATGGTTGTTCTTGACGATACAGATTGTATGGTTGATATGGCAAAATATTTTCTTGCATTCACTCATAAACAATCATGCGGAAAATGTACTTTCTGCCGTATCGGTACAAAGCATATGCTTAATATAATAACACGTTTAAGTGAAGGGAAAGCCTCTTTATCAGAAATTGATGACCTCGAGAAATTATGTCATTCGGTGCAGGAAGGCAGCCTATGCGGACTTGGAAAGACTGCACCCAATCCTGTTTTAACAGGATTGAAATATTTCCGGGAAGAGTACGAAGAACACACAAAAGGTATATGCCCGGCAAAAAAATGCCAGGATCTCATAAAGTATTCAATAAATGACGATTGCACAGGTTGTACAAAATGTTTCCAGGAATGCCCTGTAAATGCTATAGCGTTTCAAACCTTATGAAAAACATGAAATTGACCAGCAGATTTGTACTAAATGTGATAACTGCCGAATAGTTTGCCCGGAAAATGCTGTAGAAATTGTTAATGTTAATGGTTAAATTTAAAATAAATAATATTGAGTTCTCTGCCGGAGAAAAGGAGACTATCCTTGAGGTAGCCTTAAGAGCCGGAATAGCTGTTCCGACTCTTTGCCATAAAGACGGATTGGAACATTATTCCTCCTGTATGGTTTGTATGGTTAAGGAAAAAAAATCTGGCAGATTTATTCCTTCATGTTCTGCGCTTGCACAGGAAGGTATGGATATAGATGCCTCGGGCGATGAAATAATGTTATTACGCAAAAAGGCTGTTGAGCTTCTTCTTTCGGAACACAGGGCTGAATGTGAAGCGCCCTGCAGAATTGTTTGTCCTGCCGGGTATAATATTCCCCTGATGAACAGATACCTTGCCTCAGGTGATTTTGAGCAAGCTGCAAAACTTACGATTTCAGAAATAAATTCACCGGAAATTTTATGTGCCGGCTGCCCTGGCTATTGCGAAAATGCCTGCAGAAGAAAAAAAATTGACCACCCAATTTCCATACGTAATATCAAATTATTTATCTCAAAATCAATAAATAATAATAATGTAATTAAAGATAATCCCGGGAATCCTGCTATTGCAGAGTCAGTAAGCCTTTCCATCACAAGGAAGGCAAAGGAGCCAAAACGATTCTCATCCCATATCGGGAGGATTGAACCAGAGGAACTCAATGAATGGCTCAAAGAGTGTGAAGATAAGGGAGACCGTTACAGGGAAATATCCGGTTACGTATCAGCTTCAGATGAAACGAAAAGTTGTATGCATTGCGACTGCCGGGCAGCAGATGACTGCAGGTTAAGAGATCTTGCGAATGAGCTATCCGCAAAAGATCCGAGAGGCAAGGTTGTAAATGCACCTATTGCAAAAAAGATAAATCACACTTCAGGGCTGGTTTTTGAAAACGCAAAATGCATTAAATGCGGGCTCTGTGTAAGGATCTGTGAAGATACAGCAGATGAACCGGTTTTATGTTTTATAAACAGGGGGTTTGTCAGCATCATTTCCGAACCATTAACTGAGGAGTTTGAAAATGTATTAAAGAAAAAAACCGGTGAATGTATAAACATCTGCCCTACCGGTGCGTTATCAAAGTATAAATGATTCAGATAAGGTGAGATATTTTATATCAATACTATTTTCATTGCTGATTGCTCCTGTTTCGAATGCACAGATGAATGATCTAAACTGGCCGCTCTTCCGTGGTCAGTCTAACCTCTCCGGGAAGTCGGATCTGGTACTTCCAACAGTTCCTGTTCTCCAGTGGAGCCTGCCAACAGGTGAGAGAACCAAATCATCACCGGTGATAAGCGATGGGGTTATTTTCTTCGGAAGTGAAAACGGAACACTTTTCGCCGTCACTACTGATGGCAAAATCAAATGGAAATTTACAGCGGAAAGCGCTTTTGATTCCCCTCCCCTTGTTTTTGAAAGTAATATATTCATAGGTGCCTCCGATGGGGTTTTACGGGCTGTTGACAAAACAACAGGGGTGCTAAAATGGTCATATAAAACCGATAATCAGATAGTAGGATCCGCTAATATATGGACAGAAGGGAAAAAACATGGAATAATAGTAGGGAGTTATGACTACAATCTGCATTGCGTTGATCCTGAAACAGGTAAGCTACTCTGGAAAGCCGAGACTGAAAATTATGTTAACGGGACTCCGGCAGTTGCAAACAACAAAATAGTATTTGGTGGTTGCGACGGGATGATAAGAGTTGCCGATCCTTTGACCGGAAAAGAAAAAGATACGGTCGATATAGGGGTCTATATAGCTGCTTCTCCATCATTATCGGGTAACAATGCGTATTTTGGTGATTATGATGGTACTCTTTATTGCCTGAATCTGGTTTCTAAAAAGATCGTCTGGAAAGTTCCGCCTGGAGATCAATCGGGATCAATACTGGCAATACCTGCAGTTGCGGGAAATTTTGTTGTTGTAGGAAATGAGGATAAATATCTATATTGTTATAATACCAGTGATGGTAGTTTAATGTGGAAATACAGGACAAACGGAAGGATAACCAGCTCAGCTGTAATAATATCAGGAAGGGTACTTTTTGGAAGCATGGATAGATATGTATATATCCTGGGATTAAGCGATGGAAAAAAGATTTGGGGTTTTAATACCGGTTCCCCTGTAAGCAGTTCGCCTGCTGTAATTAAGGATCATTTTTATATCCTTTCAGAGGATGGGCGATTGCTCTCATTTGGAGTAAAAAAGTAATTAGAATAAAACGCTGTGTAACTACGTGGTCCTCGGTGTAAATAAAAGAACACCCATCGGGTCAAAGATAATTGACAAAGAGGGACACAGAGAAGAGGGTAAAAACCTATTAATAAAGTATGAAAATCGTATATCTTATAACAGGCTCAGGAGGCTCGTTTTATTGTGGAAATTGTTATCGTGATATGCTCTATCTTAAAGCAATCAGGAAGGTTCCCGGAATTAATGCTTCTGCAATCCCGCTATATCTTCCACCTGACAGGACCAATTTAGAAACTGGGCTTGATAAACATGTCTTCTTCGGGGCAATCTCAATGTACATAAGGGAAAAGGTCCCTTTTCTCAGAAATATGCCGGCTTTTTTTGACAAGATATTCGATGCGGCCCCGCTTTTAAAACTGGCTGCCCGCCAGGCCGGAACAACAAGAACCGAAGGTCTTGAAGAACTGACACTCAATATGATCGAAGGAGATAATGCATTCAGAAAAAAAGAGGTTGACAGACTTGTCAGGTTCCTGACGAAAGATGGGAAACCTGATATAATACATCTCTCAAATGCCCTTATTCTGGGTCTCGCCCGTCAGCTTAAGAAAAGAATGAATGTTAAAGTTGTCTGCTCGCTTCTTAATGAAGATGACTGGATAGATGAGATGGCAGAGCCATACAAGAGCGATGCCTGGGAGATGATTGCACTGGAGGCCAAGCACGTGGATAATTTCGTTACACCCAGTAAATATTATAAAGAGTTGTTTATCAGCAGAACTGGTTTGCACGGGAATAATATTCATTTGATTCAACTGGGTATTGAACCGGAGAAGAGTTCTCCTGTTTTAAAAGAGTCAGAACATCCTTCATTAGGATATTTTTGCAGGGTAAGCTACCATAACGGCTTCGATAAACTTGTCGATGCGTTTATTAAACTGAAATCGGGAAGATTTCCCGAACTGACACTTCACGTATGCGGTGGATATACCGGCGATGACAAACGTTTTATAGCGGAACAGATTAAAAAGATCAGGGAACATGGCTACAAAAGTTCTGTCAGAATTTACCCTGAATTCCAGGGAACCAAGAAAATGGAATTTTTTAACAATGTGGATGTCATCAGTGTTCCGGTCAGGAAACATGATGGTTACGGCTTGTATATTCTGGAAGCAAATGGGGCCGGAATACCTGTAATTCAACCTGCAACAGGAGCTTTTCCTGAAATTATTGAAACCACAAAAGGAGGATTAACCTATTCTCCTGACAATATTGATGAATTATCTGTGACAATTGCTATTTTACTTGATGATAAAGGGTTAAGAGATCAACTTGGTAAATCAGGGAAATCCGGGGTATTTGAAAACCTTTCACTTGAAAGGATGTCAGTTAGATTGTCTGAGGTTTATAAATTAAAATAATTAACAAATCATGCTTTCATTAAAGAGTATATCAAAATCTTTTCAACAGCGTGGTAAAGTGTTGAACAGTCTTGATCTGGAATTAAGTAAGGGGGAATCTGTATCGGTAATGGGCCCTTCAGGTTCAGGTAAAACAACTTTACTTAATATCATAGGATTACTTGATAAACCGGACTCCGGTGAACTCTTTTTCAAGGGGGAAAAGGTACAGAATTATAACTCCGAAGAATCGGCAGCATACCGGAACAGAAATATTGGATTTGTTTTTCAGGAGCATCACCTTCTGCCTTATCTTACAATTTATGAAAATATCATTTTACCTTCTCTTGCTATTAAGCATACATCGGACGAATCCAGTGCAATTGAAAAACGGGTCTCAGGATTGATGGAGAGAATTGGCATAAGTTCTCTTTCAGATAAGTATCCATTCCAGGTTTCAGGTGGCGAAGCTCAGCGAGCAGCTATAATCAGGGCTTTGGTTAACAACCCCTCCCTGTTACTGGCCGATGAACCTACCGGAGCGCTCGATTCAAAAAATAGCGAGATCCTTGGGAATCTTCTAATGGAAATAAACAGGGAAATTGGTGTTGCATTGATAATTGCAACTCATTCACATGCACTTGCAGGTATCATGTCGCGCAGAATGAAACTGGAAGATGGTAGGCTCTTACCTTCAAATTAAAGCTAATTGAAAAAATGAGAAAAGGTTTACTGCATATAACCATCAACTCACTTTTATATTATAAAAAGTCTGTTATCAACCAGGTTATTATTATTGCAATTCTGGCTGCTGTAATAACCGGCTCCCTGTTAACGGGATTCTCTGTCAGAAATAGTTTGAAGAACACCGCATTTGAACATCTTGGAAATACTTCAATTCTTATAAGCTCAGGATTAAGGTATTTTGACCCTTCAATCTCACAAAGAGTTTCACTTAGCATTGGCGCTGGGGCAACCTCAATACTGGAAACTTCGGGTTACTGTCAAAATTTTTCAGAGGGAACCACTTCAGGAAAGATAAATATTTATGGCATTGGCTCTGACTTTTTCCGTTTTCTTGGAAATGATTCTGTTATCATAAAAACAGGAGAAGTTGCCATTAACAGGAAGCTGGCACAACAGATCAATATTAAAAAAGGTGACGATATCATTATCAGGTTGGGTGTTATTAGCGATATACCGGCTTATGCACCTTTTTCAACTGCTCGTGGAGAGGGCAACTCTTTGGTAATGAAGGTTGGACAGATACTTGACGGACAAAATACGGGTGATTTTTCACTTGGAATAAGTCAAATAGTACCTTCTAATATTTTCATAAATCTTGATAACATTAATAATTCCGGGGATAACAAAACCAGGGCTAACAGGTTACTGACAGAAAATATTAAGAATGAATCGCTACCCTTTTTCAACTCAATCCTTAAAAAGACAATAAAATTATCTGATATTGGCCTTAAACTCAGGAAAGTTGAGGTTACAGGTGAAAATGAACTTATTTCAGACAGGATCTTTATCGATCAGAGTATTGTAAAGGAAATAAAAGAAGCGATCCCAACAGCAGCTCCAATAATTACTTACCTATCCAACAGTATAACATTAAGAAACAGAGAAAATCCATATTCTTTTATTGCTGCGTTGCCTTCAGAATTATATCCCGGAATAGTAAATGGTGACGGGATAGTCATCAACAGATGGCTTGCCGCCGACCTTGGTGCTTCTTCAGGCGATACAATTAAAATGTCGTGGTATGCCCCGGATTCAATAAATCAACTTAAAGAAGAATCGAATCTTTTTGTGGTAAGGAAGATAGTTGAAATGGACTCTATATGGGGAGACAGAACATTGATGCCTGAATTCCCCGGGATTTCAGGAAAAGAGTCCTGTTCAGACTGGGATGCCGGTGTTCCGGTTAAGATGAATAAGATAAGGGAAAAAGATGAAGATTACTGGAATAAATTTAAAGGAACCCCTAAAGCATTTATCTCTTATGAAAAAGGACGGGAACTGTGGGGAAATAATTATGGACCTGCCACTGCGTTAAGGTTTCCTGAGAACATCACTGCTGAGGAGATTGAAGAAAAGCTGACGGGGGCATTTGACCCTGAGAGTTCGGGATTTGTCATAACCAACCTTCGTGAAGTTGCCCTTAAAGCCGCAAGCCAGAGTGTTGACTTCGGAACCCTCTTCCTGAGCCTAGGATTTTTCATAATACTTTCTTCGATATTGCTGTTATCACTTTCTGTTTCAGCATATTTTGATTCAAAAAAAGACAACATTACCACATTTTACGCTCTTGGTTTTACAAACAGAGTTATCCGGAAATCATTGCTTCTTGAAACGGGATTTATTTCATTTGCAGGTTCATTTGTTGGTGTATTTCTTGGGTTACTGGTAAATAATTATATTATCAGCGCATTGAATTCGGTCTGGAAAGGAGCTGTTCAGACCGATACACTCGTAGCATCAGCCGGATTAATCCCATTATTGACAGGATTCTTCTCCACATTCGTAATTACGCTGATATTTTTCCAGCTAAAAACAAGAAATTTTCTAAAATCTCTTAAAAAAAAGAAAGATGGGATTTTTACTTTCCCATCATTAAATAGAAATTCATTTTTTCTGCTTCTAACAGCAATTATTGCAATTGCAGATTTTATAGGATCCTTATTTCTTAAAGAGTATGCAATTCAACTCTCTTTTGTAGCAGGCTCACTTTTGTTTCTGACATTCGTATTCCTTTTACGACAATATTACATAGGTGGTTTAGAGTTTCTGCATCCGGGAGAGCACAGTTTTTCAGGTCTCACACGGTTATATTACCGTCATAGTCCATCACATGCCATAGCTCCCATGATCTTTATAGCTGCAGGTATTTTTGCGCTTTTTATTACAAGCCTGAACCGAATGAATTTTGATAAGGATACTCTTAATCCTTCAGGAGGAACCGGAGGATATCTTTTATGGTGCGAGACAAGTGTACCGGTTACGGAAGATCTGTCGACAATTAAGGGAAAAAGTGATTTTGGTCTGAATGAAGATCAGTTTAAAGGAATGAAAATTGTGCAGTTAGCCAGGAAAGAGGGAGATGACGCCAGTTGCCTTAACCTTAATCATGTAACTACTCCCCCGCTTCTTGGGGTCGATCCTGTAAAATTCATAGATAAAGGAGCCTTTTCATTTGCATCTGTAATTCCCGGATTCAAAGGAAACAACCCATGGGAACTTCTGAATGATGTTCCGGGTATTAATACAATTTATGGCATTGCTGATCAAACAGTACTCGAGTGGGGCTTAAAAATCGGGTGCGGAGATACAATTACTTTAAGAGCTGAGACAGGAGAGCCGTTCAATATAATTATTGCAGCCGGACTTAAATCATCGGTATTTCAGGGCAACCTGCTTATTGGAGCAGGTAATCTTAAAAGATTATTTCCTTCGGTATCCGGCAGTTCTGTTTTCCTGGTTGACGGTAAAAAGGATTTATCAGCTGCTATTAAAAGTGGTTTGAAGGACAGGTTTAACAATTATGGTATTAGTATTGAGCAGACACAAGAGAGACTGGCATCATTTTACCAGGTGACCAATACATATTTATCGGTATTCACAGTGCTCGGAGCCTTTGGAATGATATTGGGTATTTTTGGTTTAGGATTCATACTGTTAAGGAATTATAATCTGAGAAAAAGAGAGTTCGCCTTGTTGTCTGCAACAGGATTTCCTATCAGAAAGATCAGAAAATCGCTTTTATCAGACCTGTTTATAATACTTGTTACCGGCATTTTAACAGGTGTTATTTCAGCTTTTATTGCAACTCTGCCCTCAATTCAGACAAACACCAACCTGCCATGGAGTATCCTGATAATAATGATTGTATCAATGTTCCTTACCGGTGTAATTATTTTACTGGTATCAGTAAGAAGAGTTAAGAATGAATCGTTAATTACCAGCTTAAGGAAAGATTGAATTAGTTTGTACATTCTCAGGATAACTAAGCATTTACCTGCCTCTACAAAAAAATCAAAATAAAATCGTAAGTAAAACAATTAAAAGAATAGGCAGCAATTCTATATAAGCTGTTGTTGAATTCTATTAATTTAACCATTTAAACAATTTGTTCAAATGATTGTTATATTTGCAACTTTCCTGCTATGCTCAGAATTAATAATTATCAGGTTAAATCAGAAAAAGCTAAACTTATAGTTGCTGCAGCGCAAAAAAGGTTTGGTATTTACGGTGTTGAGAAAACTTCAATGCGGGAAATTGCCAATGATCTTCAGATGACAAAGGGAGCTCTTTACTACTATTTTCCAGGTAAAGAGAGTCTTTATCAGGCAGTTATTGAGAAAGAGCAGAATGAGTTTCTTAAGAAACTTGAAGCAGACGCAAGTAATGTTACTGATAATAAAGGCTATTTGAGAAATTATGCCGTCAATCGTCTGTCATATTTCAAAACGTTATTAAATCTTAGCAGAATCAGACAGGAGTCATTAGCCAATATCAAACCGCTTATTTTAAAATCTTTAAAGGATTTCCATGAAAAGGAAACCGAAATGATCGTTAAGATATTTGAAAAAGGAAATGCTGCCGGGGAATTCAATGTAAGTGATCCGGCAGGAACTTCCGGATTATTTCTTGATCTTTTAAGAGGATTGAGAAGTTCATTCCTCAACGATAAGGAGACGCTGATCATAAGTGAAAATGAATATAAACTGTTATTAAAAAAGACTATAGATTTTACGGAGATATTTATTAATGGGTTAAAGCATTATTAGTTAATAAGAATATAAATAGTTCTTAAATATAATTGTATAAAAAATTTATGAGACAAGATTCAAAAAAGAAATCCTTGAAGGTTTACGTGCCTATTACAATAGTTATTCTGATGGTAGTGTCCGGGGCAATTTACTGGTATAGGGATTATGAACGGTACATAACAACTGATGATGCACATATAGATGCTGACAATGTAAGCATAGGGTCCAAAATTATGGGCAGAATTTCATCTCTTTATGCTGTCGAGGGAGATATTGTGAAAAAGGGCACTCTTCTTGCAGTTCTTGACAGTTCTGATTTGATTTCACAAAGGAACCATACTGTTGCAGTAAGGTATCAGGCCCTTGCCAATTTATCACAGTCCAGGATTAAATATAGCTCTGACCAGAGGAGTCTTAAGGTACTTGAGATTAACCTTGAGCGGGCAAATGACGATTTGTCCAGGGCAAAAAGCCAGTCAGCAGGAGGTGTCATTCCTCCTGAGCAATTTGACCATATAAAGAAGGCATATGAAACAGCATTGGCTCAACTTGAAGCAGCAAAAGCCCAATTAATGGTTTCAAAATCGATGATAACTACTGCCTCGGCAGCAGTGGAAACTGCCGATGCACAAGTAAATGTGCTTGAAACTCAACTTGAAGACACCAGGCTTTACGCCCCGGCTGACGGAATTATTGCAAAAAGGTGGCTGCTCCAGGGAGATGTCGTACAGCCAAGCCAGGCAGTGTTTACAATGACTTTGAATAATAACCTGTGGGTGGTTGCCTATCTGCAAGAAACGGATATTTCCAATGTGCATCCCGGCCAAAGCGTCAAATTTACAATTGATGCTTTTCCTGATGCAAAATTTGATGGTAAAGTATTTCTGGTAGGTTCCAGCACAGAATCTGTGTTTTCACTGATACCCGCCAACAATGCCTCAGGAAATTTCACAAAGGTCACCCAACGGATTCCTGTAAGGATTTCAATTGATAGTGAAGAAAATAACGCTGACATTTCTACTTTAAATATACTGTCGGGAATGTCGGTGATAGTAAAGATCATTAAATAATAATAATGAAAAAAAGGAGAACACCATCTCACCTCCTCAGAAACTTTTTAAGGAATAACAATTCAGTATTTCATCCAAAACACAAGTCATATAAATGGTTTCTGCTGGTCAATGTTATGCTGGGTACCTTTATGGCTGTTCTGGATGCTACCATAGTAAATGTTGGCTTGCCAAAAATTATGGCATCATTTGGTGTGGGACTCGACAAAATTGAATGGGTAGTAACAGCTTATATGCTGGCTATGGCTGTGGCCCTTCCTACATCGGGATGGCTTGCAGATAAATTCGGTTACAAGCGGTTGTATTTCCTGGGTTTATTCCTTTTCACATTAGGGTCAATGCTGTGCGGCAGATCTTCGGATGAAAATATGTTAATATTATCGAGGGTTATTCAGGGATTTGGTGCAGGAACAATACAGCCCTTGGGTATGGCGATCATTTCCAGGGAATTTCCACCTAACCAGAGAGGTATTGCACTCGGATTCTGGGGTATTGCAGCTGCAGCATCAGTGTCATTCGGTCCTCTTATCGGCGGATTTCTTATAGACAGTTTTAACTGGCAACTGATTTTTGATGTTAATGTACCTGTTGGAATACTAGCAATGCTGTTTACAATTATAATTCAAAGCGAGTATAAAAACAAGAATACCAGGAAATTCGATATAGCAGGTTTCATTTCCGTAACAATATTTCTTCCCCTGACACTCTATGCACTTTCCGAAGGTAATGCTGCTTCGAACTCAGCCGGATGGCATGCACCCTACATTCTTGCATGTGCGGCAATAGCACTGATTGCTTTAACGGTTTTTATAACAGCAGAACTGACAGTAGAAGAACCACTTCTTGATCTCAGGCTTCTACTGAACCATAATTTTGGTATTGCAAACATTATTCTGGTGATTTTCAGTCTCGGAATGTTCGGAAGTACATTCTTATTGCCTATGTATCTTCAGAATGCCTTGGGTTACACAGCGCTTCAGTCCGGCTCAGTATTCCTTCCTGTGGGGATAATACAGGGAATAACTGCCCCTGTTTCAGGCAGGATCTCAGACAAGTTAAACCCAAAAATCCCCCTTTTCGTAGGTGTTATCCTGTTTGCATTTAGTTTCTATCTGAACTCAAAACTGTCATGGCTTACCGAGAACAGTTATATAATGTTATCCTTATATCTCAGAGGTCTTGCCATGGGACTTATGTTTACTGCATTGACTACAGTATCTCTTCTTGAAATTTCACGGGAAAAAATGGCGCAGGCATCTGCAATTACAAATTCGATAAGACAACTTGGAGGAAGTCTGGGAGTCGCCATTCTTGCCACTATGTTAACTGCACGAGTCAGTTACTATAATCAGGTTTATGGTGAAGCTATTAAACCCGGTTCAGTTATTTATCAGCAGACACTTAATAAAATGAAATTTCATCTTCAATATGAAGCAGGCAGCGCACCTTCAGATATTCCAAGAGAAAGTCATGTATTACTTCTTTCAAACTTAAATAAACAATCTTATATACAAGGAATTGATGATGATTTTCTTCTTGCAGGAATAATTACTCTTATTGGGGGAATCCCGATCTTTTTTCTCCATACGAAAAAACCAAAAATTCAAAAACTACCGGCAAATGGATAATTTTAAATATAAAAGGTCAATCCTGGCAGGTTTAATGCTACCCATTTTTATAAATATCAGCACTATGGGGCAAATTGCTTTTAAATCTGAAACAGAACAAAATTCGGATTCCCTGAAGTTAAAGGATATTATCGAAATGGTAGTTACTAATCATCCGACCGTAAAGGCAGCTGAAGAGGCAATTAATAATGCAAATGCAAAGATTGGACTGGCAAAATCAGGTTATTATCCCGAAACTGATATCTCAGCAAATTATTCAAATATAGGTCCGGTAACAAAACTGACAATACCCTCAATGGGAACATTTCAGCTATTTCCGGAAAACAACTATTCAGCATCTGTAAATTACCGTCAACTTATTTATGATTTTGGACGTACTAACAGGAACATAGAACTGGAAAAAGAGGGCAGGGAAATAGACTTACAGGCTGTTGCCAGGATAAAACAAAAACTATCCTTAGTGACATTGAATAACTTTTATGCTCTGGTATTTCTTCAAGCAGCCATTCAAATAAAAGAGCAACAACTGGCTACTTTAAGGGAGCATCTTGATTACATTAAAAAAATGATGGCTACCGGTTCTGCAACAGAATACCATGTACTTTCAACAAAAGTCAAAATATCGACAATTGAAAGTCAGAGAGTTGACCTTGTAGCTGCCCTGGCTGCCCAGCAGGCTTCATTGAACTCCCTGATCGGAAATGATCAGAGCTCCAGGCCCGTTGTAAAAAATGAACTCGGTGTGGAAATTCCGGGAATCCCTGCAGATTCAGTATTATCGTTTGCTTTTCACCACAGGGACGAAGTACTTTTAGATGAGAAGAAAACGTCACTGGCTCAGTTAAGATATGACCTTATACAGTTGCATAATAAACCTTTGATAAGCATTCAGGCATCTGGTGGGGTGAAGAATGGGTACATACCAGATCTTAATAAACTCCTGCCAAATTATGTTGTAGGAATGGGGATCAGGATCCCTCTTTTCGACGGAATAAAGAACAGATACAATGTTGCCCAGGCTAAATCTACTATTACATCACTATCATTTGAATCTGAATCAACAAAAAGAAATGTATCCACTGAAATATATGAGGCTGAGTCATATATGATCGCAGCAGCGAAAAAAATAAGCCAGTTTGAACTACAGCGTGATCAGGCATTAAAGGCTTATTCACTTGCAAAAATTAGTTTTAATGCAGGTACCATTACAAATCTTGACCTTCTTGATGCCAATACGTCTGTTTCAGAAACACGTTTAATGTTATTAAAAGCCAGAATTGATTATACCTTATCTGTTTATAAACTCAAGGTAGCTATTGGTGAAAGACTTTATTGAAAATGACTTACCATCAAGTTGTATTTTTACTTTAATATTGTTTCAACCCAAGATTTAATACAGGCTGCTTTTCAGGATGAAGTTTGCCGGAAATAACAAGAGCTGCACCGAGAGCTGTTGCATTATTTATTACTGATGTAAATATATTCTTTGAGGGGAACGCTTTTGAAATCAATGTCGGAAAGAGATTATTTTTTGAAAACCCTCCTGTTATGTATATGTTTTCCGTCTCATCATTTGCCGGAATGATAAGGTTTAAAGCATCCTTTGTAAGCATTACCAATTCATTCATTAACTTATAGTATCCTTCATCAAAGGATGTGAAATCAAAAAGGTCAATTTTATCTCTGAATGCCCTGTAATCAGGACCTGTCTTAAAATATACATTTCTTTCTCCAAATTTTTCCTTCAGACGTGTTCCCATTTCAGGATTAAATATAACTTTCTTAAATGTGGCGGGAGGAGTCCTGAAGTGTTCTTCAAGCATTTTCAAAGCCGTTTGGTGCATATTCCCCAGGAATAATCTTGATGATTTAACCGGTTGACGGTTGATGCTCATATAACACAGGCAATCGTGGTCAAGCTGCTCTGAAGTCAGTTTTTCTTTATTAAAGGGATTCATATTTATGCACCATGTTCCGGTCGAAATAAGCATAAATTTGCCATTCCTGCCTCCAAAATATGGGGCAAGTGAAGATGAGCTGTCATGAATGCCAACTCCAATCATCAGCTTTTTACCATCAATAATAACCTCATTCATTGTATCAACAGGAACCGGTTCCGGAAGAGTTAATCCCTCCTGTCTGACCCAGGGATGATACTCCATATTGTCGAAATCCCATAAAGCGGTATGACATCCGATTGAAGTATGCTCTGAATAAATTTTGCCTGTAATGATAAAAGACAAATACTGAGGAAAATGCAAAATATGGCTGACTTTTTTAAATGTTCCGGGTTTGACAGATTTAAGCCAGAAAGCCTGCATCCCGGAATTTAACATCCCCAAAGCAGGAGAAGCAGTTCTTCTGCAAAATTCATCCTGGCCGCCATTATTCCTGTAAATCTTTTCAGGTATTTTATCATCAACAGGTTTAAGGTAATTATATAACGGGGTTACTCTTTTACCTTCTTTATTAAGATATGCAACTGTAGCTCCATAGGTGGAAAAGTTGACTGCTGTGAGGTCAAATTTATCTGAGTGGATCAGATTTCTTATGGAATCAAGAATCCATGTTTCAATTTTCTCTATGTCGTCACATTCAAATCCATCATCATCTGTAATTTGTGCAAACTCCTCCTCAACCTCTGATATAATATTCAGATCATAATTAAATAGTAGTAACTTTTTATTGGTTTTCCCAACATCAAAAATTGCAATAACTTTCTCTTTCATACACTTAAATTTTAACCCCTGCTCACTGCCCCTAAAGAGGATTCGGTTTAGACCCCATATTTTGGAAATTGGTATAAAGGAACTTTTAAAAACTATTACCTTTTGCGCAAACTCAATATTTTGTACAAGCAAAATGATTTCTACCTATTCATCAAAACCTCTTTTTCATATCTGATTATGTCATCAATATAATCCTGACCAACCGATACTTTATTCATTAAGCAGTAATAATCAAAAACTATTCCAAACGGTTTTGTTTTAAGTAACTCAAGAAGCGCAAGACGTTCGAAGTTTTTGCCCTCTTCCTCAAATTTCAAAAGTGTTTTACGGGGCTCAAGAAGTGCAAACAGGAATGCCAGTTGAACAGCCCTGGCACCAACTACATAAGCACCGATCCGGTTAAGGCTGGCATCGAAATAATCAAGCCCGATATTTACTCTTTTAAGAGCATTAGCCCTGACTATTTCCTGTGCTATCAAAATAATTTCATCGTTAAATGTGACAACATGGTCACTGTCCCAGCGAACCCCCCTGGTAAGATGCAAAAGAAGCTCATCCACAAACTGAAGAATGGCTGAGATTTTATCGCCTACCTGTTCTGTAGGATGGAAATGTCCATTGTCGAGCGTGATAAGCTTATTGTTTTGGATTGCATAACCAAGATAGAAGTCATGAGAACCAACCACCATCGACTCGGAACCAATTCCAAAAAGTTTACTTTCTACCGCATCTTTAAGATACTTTTCAGGGTACTTCTCCGCAAATATTTCATCCAATGATTTTTTCAAATTTTCACGGAGAGTATACCGGTCAACAGGAGTATCTTTTGATCCATCTGGTATCCAGATATTGTGGATCGAAGGGGTACCGAGTTGTTTCCCCATTTCAGCAGCAATCGCGCGGCATCTTTTTGCATGCTCAACCCAGAATTTTCTGATTGTCCCGTTTTTACTTGAGAGTGTGAAACCATCATCAGCATAAGGATGCGAAAAACAAGTACAATTGAAGTCGATCCCTATTTTTCTTTTCTTTGCCCAGTCGATCCATCCCTGGAAGTGTTTTACCTCAATCTTATCGCGATCAACAAATTTTTCGCCGAACTCTCCATAAATTGCATGCAGGTTAAGTCTTTGTTTTCCGGGAATTAAAGACATAACCTTATCAAGGTCAGATCTCATTTGTTCTATCGTTTGCGCTTTTCCGGGGAAGTTTCCCGTAGCCTGAATACCTCCCCCTCCGAGAACTGCCCCGGCCTTTTCGAAACCACCCACATCGTCAGTCTGCCAGCAATGGAGACTAATGTTGATTTTATCCAATTCGGCAATAGCCTTGTCGGTATCTACACCCAATGCTGCATATTGCTCTTTTACAAGCTGATATGACTTCCCTATGACTTCTTTTATTTCCATGATTTTTTTGTATTTTACATTATCTATTTATTTCATATAAATTTTGAATCCACCCTTTGCCCTCTTCTGGAGAGGAATTATATTGTTTCAACCATCATTGAGAGTTCCGCTTTTCGTGACGAAGCAATCAACAATTGTTATCTTTTTACTTTAATCCTTTCTTCCCCCATTATTACTCCAAATAAAATACTTGTTCAAGAGGAACGGTAACCGGTGAATTATCAGGGTTTGTTTCCATTATATCGGCCATATAGTCCCACCACTTCTTTACAATTCCGGTTGATCCCAGATCCTGTGATGTGCTGTCACCGTTCTGTTCCTGATAAGCAAATAAAGTGTTTGTCTCACTATCCAGAAAAATAGAATAATTACCGATACCTTCATTTTTTAATAGTTTAACCAGTTCCGGCCATATCTCACTGTGGCGCTTTTTATATTCCTCACTGAAACCTGGATAAAGTTTCATTTTAAAACCAAATCTTTTCATCTGTAAATGATTTATTTTTAAAGTTCAAACAGCCTGCCCCGTTTTAGCGGGGAATTTTCACATGATTAACTCCGTTCAGCCTGTTTCGCCCTGTTGATAATAAAATATTTCCATACTTGTTTAGCTTCGCTGAGCCCGCAAGCCCGGTTGTGATTGTATAAATCATGTGGGTTTTATATATTTTTGTGTTTGTAAAACATAGAGGTTTCTTATAACCATGATTAACCTAATTTCACAACAAAAGTTGATAATATAAGAATAAAAATTCCTATCAGAAGGACAATAATTGTTTTTCTGTTTACTCCTTTCCATTCTTTCAAAAAGATGCCCCATATATTGCTTATTGCGATATTAAGGGCCATCAGAATGCTCCACCCGAATACCGCCATTCCTACCGGGAGTTTACTTGAACCCATTCCAAAGAAATGAAACTGAAGAAACCAGAGAAAACCAGCAAGGAATGTAAAAAACAGGTTATTTATCAATACATTACCTGAAACAGTATAATAATCCCGATAAGTACCATTCTTTAAATTCAGGTAACCGCAATAAAGCAGGTTAGTAATAAATCCCCCAAATAATATGAAAATCAATGACGGGTTTTTCTGAAATAATGGATTTGTTCCGTGTGCCAGTGCAACCTGTTCAATAGGCTTCCCGAATTCAAAGCCAAAATTAAAGCATGCACTCATCACTCCTGCAAAGATTGCAATAAAAATACCCTTTTTAAGAGCAAATTCTTTTACTGAAGCATTCTTTTCCTGATCGCTCATCTCTTTACTTTTAAGTGATCCTGCATATCCAATAATTGCTATTCCTGCTACAGTTATTGAAACGCCTGCAATGGTGAGGATTCCTGATGTTGATGAGAACAGGTTATCTCCGGCTGCAATTGGAGGAATAAGTGTTCCAAATGCAGCACAAAGTCCAAGTGCGATGCTCTGTCCCAGGGCGACTCCAAGATAACGAATGCTTAATCCAAATGTAAGTCCTCCAAAGCCCCAGAGAGCTCCAAAAAACATAGCCATGAATTTTGATGATGAAGGGGAATCTCTAAGAATCGGCATTAATTCGCCGGATGGAATGAAGATAAATGCAAAGAGCCATGGAGCTATCAGCCAGGCTGCTACTCCCTGTGTTATCCAGTATGATTCCCATGCCCATGACTTCACTTTTTTAAATGGAACATAAAAACTGGCAGCTCCAATACTACCCAATGCTATTAAAATAATACCTGAAATCGGATCCATCTGTTTCTTAATATTAGATTCTTTAAGCTAAGTTACCATTAAAAATTAAAAATAGTTAAATTAACTCCTTGTCGTCCCGAAAAAATAGATAAATTTAATTTTTCTGAATACTTCAACTTAATTATCATACTATGAAAGCTTTAAAATTATTTTTATTTCTAATTTTTATTGCGGGCCAAATTTTTGCACAGGATTTTGCACCGAAGGATCTGACTTGCGAACATAAAACCAATCCACTTGGAGTAGATGTGCTGCATCCAAGATTATCATGGAAGATAAGCAGTTCAGGTTATAATATAACGCAAACTGCATATTCCATAAGGGTTGCTACAGACGCGCGATTTTCATCAAAGAGGATAGTCTGGCAATCCTCAAAAGTACCTTCGGATGCCTCTGTTCTGATTGAATACAATGGTCCTGAACTAAAACCAGGACAAAAATATTTCTGGCAGGTGAAAGTGTGGGACAATAAAGGAAAATCATCAAAATGGAGTGAAACTGCCATTTGGGAAACCGGGTTACTCTCCCCAAAAAACTGGAAAGCAAAATGGATTGAAATGAAAGGTGATACATTACGCTATTCTCCCTCACCTCATTTCAGAAAAGAGTTTGCACTTTCTAAAAACGTAGCAAAAGCCAGGATCTATGTAACGTCACACGGTTTTTACGAACTACATCTGAATGGTAAAAAAGTAGGGGACCAGGTGCTGACACCAGGATGGACAGATTATGGGAAGAGACTTCAATACCAGGTATATGATGTAACAAGTCAGTTGATTAAAGGTAAAAATGCCATTGGAGCTGTTCTCGGTGATGGCTGGTACAGAGGCACTTTAGCCTGGGGGAATAATTGGGCAGTATACGGGAAAACTCTTGGATTATTAATGGAGCTAAGGATTACATTTACTGACGGATCCGAAGAATCGGTTATTACCGATGAAAAGTGGAAGTGTTCCAATGACGGAGCCATAGTAATGAATGATATCTATAATGGTGAAACCTATGATGCTACAAAAAAACTCACCGGATGGAACCTTACAGGATATAATGATAAAAGCTGGTATCCGGTCGTAACAGGGAACTATAATCTTAGTAATGTTATTGCTTCTGAGGGTTCGCCGATCCGCAAGATAGAAGAGATAAAACCTGTAAAGGTTTTCAGAACACCAAAAGGGAGTCTTATAGTTGATATGGGACAGAATATGGTAGGCTGGATAAGAATGAAGGTGTCAGGATCAAAAGGGTCTGTTGTTACACTGAGGCACGCTGAAGTTCTCGATAAGTATGGAGAGTTTTACACTACCAACCTGAGGCTTGCAAAATGTCAATTGAAATATACGCTTGCCGGAACCGGAGAAGAGGTTTATGAGCCCAGGTTTACTTTTATGGGATTCCGGTATGTTGAGGTGACAGGTTTTCCTGGGGATCTTACTACAGATAACATCACCGGGATTGTTGTCCATTCCGATATGGCAGTTACAGGAACCTATGAATCATCCAGTAAACTTCTTAATCAGCTCCAGCATAACATTAAATGGGGACAGAAGGGTAATTTTGTTGATGTACCAACTGATTGTCCGCAAAGAGACGAACGTCTCGGCTGGACTGGTGATGCACAGGCATTCTGTCGCACTGCGGCTTTTAATTTTGACGTTTCATCTTTCTTTACAAAATGGCTGAAAGATGTTGCGGCAGATCAGAAACCGGGCGGTGAAGTTCCTGATGTCATTCCTGATATTCTGAACAAACAGGATGCTGAAACAGCTTCTCCTTCTGCCGGCTGGGGTGATGTGGCCGTAATTGCTCCCTGGACCATGTATAAGGTTTACGGAGATAAGAAGTTACTTGAGACGCAATACCCTAGCATGAAAGCATGGGTTGAGTACATAAGAAAGAAAGCAGGTGACAGTTATTTATGGAAAGGTGGCAGTAAATATGGCGACTGGTTGTTTTACCATCCACCTGTAAACAATCATACAGCTGCCGATGGCTACACAGACCCTGACTTCATTGCAACAGCATTCTATGCCTATTCAGCAAGCCTGGTTGCTTCTGCTGCGAAGGAGCTAGGCAGGGCCGATGATGAAAAGTTATATAATGATATTTTTAATAATATCAGGAATGTGTTTAATTATGAGTATGTTACTCCTTCTGGAAGAGTAGGAACAAATTCACAGACTTCATATATTCTGGCTTTAATGTTCAATCTGCTTCCTGATGACCTGCGTGAAAATGCTACCCGGTTTCTTGTTGCTGACATAAAAAAAAGGAATAATCATCTTTCAACCGGATTCCTCGGAACACCTTATATTTGTCATATCCTGTCTCAAAACGGGTTTACTGATGTTGCGTATGATCTTCTTCTACAGGAATCATATCCATCATGGCTCTATCCCGTAAAAATGGGTGCAACAACAATATGGGAACGCTGGGACGGACAAAAGACCGACAGTACGTTCCAGGATCCTGGTATGAACTCCTTCAACCATTATGCCTACGGAGCTATTGGCGATTGGATGTACAGGGTATCTGCCGGTATTGAGGCAAAGAGTCCGGGTTATAAGGAAATTCTCATTCAGCCTCACCTTACTTCAAAGCTGGATTATTCAAAAGCCTCCTTTGAGAGTCCTTATGGTACAATTGCTTCAGGATGGGAACGAAAAGAAGGGATAATTCTTGTTACAGTAACAATTCCTGCAAATACAAAAGCCACTATCGTGCTTCCTGTTGTTGATGCTGCCAGCGTTACGGGAAATGGAAAAACACTTAAAGAGAATCCGGATTTTTCATCTATCAGAACATCAGATAATAATGTTATACTTGAATCAGGGTCGGGCCAATACCGGTTTGAGTTTAAGGAGTAGTTTATGGCGTTTTATTATCTGATACTTGAGTGAAAGGAACAAATGCTATATTTAGGGGCCTGAAGAATTCTTCAGGCCTTTTCTTAATTTCTGTTTATGAATTTTTTTGAGAATCACCTCGGTGAATTTGCTGCATTACTTACTGCAATATTCTGGACAGTAACATCAATATCATTTGAATCAGCCAGCCGGAAAGTAGGATCTGTAGCAGTTAATATTCTCAGACTTGTGGCAGGATTTATATTTATAAGCATCTTCAATCTGATCCGCAGAGGATTTATATTTCCTTCCGATGCCAGCTTTGAAAACTGGATATGGCTTTCGCTCTCGGGATTCGTTGGTTTTGTTTTTGGCGATCTCTTTCTTTTTAAATCCTATACTATTATCGGCTCCAGGTTTTCAATGCTGATAATGACATTGGTCCCTCCCATTACAGCACTGACAGGATGGATTATTATGAACGAACAACTTACTCTTTTTCATTACTTTGGAATGACTCTTACTTTCTCAGGTATTGCAATTGCCATCTTCAGCCGTAACGGGAAAGGAGAAAAAATTTCTCTTAAACTCTCACCCAAAGGCATCCTGTATGCTTTTGGAGGAGCTGTGGGACAAGCTCTTGGGCTTGTACTGAGTAAATTTGGTATGAGAAGTTATGACCCTTTTGCCGCTACCCAAATAAGAATTCTGGCAGGAATTACCGGATTTGCCATATTAATAACTATTATGAGACGATGGACCGGCGTAAAAGCTGCTATAAAAAACATTGAGGGAATGAAATCACTTTCTGTCGGGGCATTCTTCGGACCGTTTCTCGGCGTATCTTTTTCCCTGGTGGCAGTAAAATATACTGAGGCAGGTATTGCTTCCACAATTATGGCACTGGTGCCGGTATTTATACTGGTTCCTTCTGTAGTGCTTTACAGGGAAAAGGTTACAATCCCCGAATTAATTGGCGCAATTGTGAGTGTCATTGGTGTAGCTCTATTTTTTATTAAATGATCATTATGAAGCCGGAAGATCTGACATACAGAAATTTTGAGAGAGAGTTTGTGTTCTCAGCATCCCGGAGCGGGGGACCGGGGGGGCAGAACGTCAATAAGGTCAATACCAGGGTGGAATTACGATTTGATGTAATTTCATCACAATTACTGACGAATGAGGAAAAACTTATAATTACGAGAAAGCTAAAAAACAAAATTAATAATGAAGGAGAACTTATAATTTCAAGTCAGTCAGAAAGAACCCAGTTGATGAATAAAAAGAGGGTTATTGAAAAGTTTTTTGAGCTGATCTCAAAGGCATTGACAAAAGCTCCTGTCCGGAAATCCACCAGGCCAACCTTAGGTTCAAAACTGCAACGACTTGAAAGCAAGAAAAAAAGGGGAACAATTAAAAAGCTGAGAAAAAGTTCAGACGAAATAATGGATTAATAGCTTTTCAGACTTCCTTCAGTTTCCATTTTCCTTGTCTGAATACAAGCCAGGCCGTAAGAGTCATAATCGACTCGGCAATTACAATTGCAATAAATACTCCTGTTTCATTCATCTCCATTCGTACTGCCAGAATATATGCAAGAGGTATCTCAATCATCCAGAACGCAAAGAAATTTACTTTTAATGGAGTTGTGGTATCTCCCGCACCATTGAAAGAATTAACAAGCACCATGCCAAATCCATAGGAAACGAATCCTGTACTTATGATCCTGAGACATTCAGCTCCGGTATCAAGTACGACAGGATCAGTTATAAAAACCTTAATGAAATGAACAGGAAAGATTACAAGCACAAGACCTGTCATACCCAGTAAAACCATATTCAACCAACTTGTTATCATGACTGCCCTCTCAGCCCGGTCGGGTTTATTTGCCCCAAGATTTTGTCCTACCAGGGTTGATGCCGCATTGCTGATCCCCCATGATGGCAAGAGAATGAAGCTGATAATTCTGATAGCTATTGTGTAACCTGCCACTACTTCACTTCCAAAAACAGATATTATCCTGACAAGGGCAATCCAGCTTGTTGTTCCTATAAGATTCTGCCCTACACTCCCTGCTGAAATTCGCACCAACCTTGCGATTATTGTTAAATTGACTGTTAAATGCTTAACAGAAAGTTGAATACGTTTTTTCCCATAAAATAACAGATAAAACTGGTAAAGCACAGCCAGTCCCCTTCCTGTGATGGTGGCAAAAGCTGCTCCCTTCACTCCCATTTCAGGAAAAGGTCCCAATCCGAAAATCAGGCAGGGATCCAGCACAATATTTATTATGTTTCCGATCCACAAAACTCTCATTGCAATTGCAGCATCACCCGCACTTCTGAAGATTGCATTAATTATGAACAACATCATTATCACGCTGTTACCTCCCAGCATAATCCTGGTATAGCCTGACATATTATTAATAATAACAGGAGAAGCTCCCATTAATCCCAAAATTTTTCCCGAGAAAACGGCACCGGGAACGCCAATAAGAATTGATACTACCAACCCGGTCAGAATTGCCTGAAATGCTGTTTCTGATGCAATGTCCTGATGCTTTTCCCCGATTCTTCTTGAGACCATCGAGGTTGTTGCCGTAGCCAGACCAAAAGAAAATGCATAAACTACCGTAATAATAGATTCTGTAAGACCTGCAGTTGCAACTGCGTCAGCGCCAAGCTTCGATACAAAAAATATATCAACAATTACAAAAATGGATTCCATTACCATCTCGAGAACTGCAGGAATTGAAAGAAGGAATATTGCCCGACCAAGTTTTCCCTCGGTAAAATCCTGTGATGTACCCGATATAGCTTCCCTTACACTTCTGAAAAAGGATTTTTGGGCTGAGTTTAAACCAGATAATCTCTTCTTTAATATCTGCATATATGGACAGACATTTCTATTTTTACTTAAAGATAGTCAGCATGTCGGAACTGTGATAAAAAAATAGCAATGGTTCCTTTTATTCTCAGTAACGTTTAACAGTTGCAAGCTCCTTATGTCTGTTTTTAAGAAATACAGCAGACAAAGTAAGAAGAAGTGAGATAATTGAAATGATAATAAACACATTCCTGTATCCGGTTATTGCCAATACTGAGGAAGCAATTATTACACCAATAAATGATGATCCTATAATTTGGCCGATACTTATAAAGATGGTTATTAGTCCCTGAGTTGCAGCCCTCTCTGCTGCTGTCACTTCATTAAGCATAATGTATCTCAAAGCAGACCCTGAAAGTACAGCAAAACCCAGACCCAGAAATGCTCCGCCTGCATAATAATAAGTCTTGACATCCGACATAAAAGCCAGAAGAAGGAACCCGGCAGTTGCAAGTGATAAACCGCAAATAATCAAAATTCTTGATCCAAACTTATCAAGTAAACGGCCTGAAACAGGGGAGCCAATTGTTGTCGCAATAACTACAGGAAGAAGCATAAAGCTGGCATTTGATGGAGTTACTCCGAATATGGCAATTGCCATTGACGGTAAAAAAACAAAGGATGCCTGAAAAAGACCTGTCCCTATTGCAATAAATCCTGTCAGCCGGATCTGACGAACAAGAAATAACCTGGGATTCACAATCGGTGAAGAGAAATTCATTTCTGAAATAATGAGAAATATAAAAGAAAAGACCGCTAATATTAAGAAAGGAAAAACATCGGCTGAGATCATACTTGGGAAAAATGATGTAACTTTTATCTTGTTTAGTCCTAAAGTAAATGAACCGAGAAATATTCCCATAAGTAAAATACCTTTCCAGTCGATAGCAGTCATGTTTGGAACAGGTTCATCAGATAATAATCTGCTGCTTCCATAAATCAAAAGGGCTGCAATAGGTATATTTATAAGGAAGAGGTCATTCCAGACGAAAAATCTGAGAATTAAGCCGGCTATAATGGGACCCACAATAAATGCAAGACCAAATACTGCCCCTATAAGTCCAAGCACACGTCCCCGTTTTTCAGGTGGAAATATATCACCCACCACAGCTGATGCTACCGGGAATATCCCAGAAGCCCCAAATCCCTGGATGGCACGACCTATAAGGAGTATGTTGAAATTAGTTGACAGAGACACGATAAGTGATCCTGCTGCAAAAATAAAAAGAGCGAGCATGTAAATTTTTCTTCTTCCGAAGAGATCTGATAATCTTGCCATTAAAGATATTCCGATCAGATTTGCCAAAACATAAATTGAAAAAATCCATGATAAAAATTGTGTATCAGTTGCTATTGTTTTTTCAATTGCAGGAATTGCAGGTCCGACAATTGAAATATCCAGAGCCCCCATCAGTACTCCCACAAATAACAGGGCCAGTATCTTGTTATTCTTCTTTGAATTCATGACAAAAAATAGTATCCGATTAGTCCGGTGAAAGATAAAACAAAATATTAAAGGAAAATATAAATGAAAAACATACTGAATGTTGAAAATGACGGATAATATCATTATTAAATTATATCCTTGTTATTCAGTATATTAACAGTTTATGACAACATTTCCTATGACTGATTGTTAATAAAATGTTGATGATGTTAATATTTCCGGTGGTCATATGGTACATTGTATGTATAGTTTATTTACTTTCGCACCGAATTATATTTATTAACTAATAATTATTTAAACAAAACAAACATTAAAAACAAACGATGAAAATATTCATCATCTGTTATGAACGCTAACAATAATGAGGCTACGACACTCCATAGTGAGAGTCGCCTCGTGGGTTGCTCTTCTGACGAAGAGCCTGGCGCGAAAACCAAGTTTTTTTCGCAAAACGAAATCCCAAATCAGTCAGTTAGCAACCGAAGTTTGGAATTCAAGCGCCGCCACTTCCCCCTGACAACTATCGACTCCTGGAATGACTGGAGATGGCAACTAAGAAATGCAATTACCAGCATCGATGATCTAAAGAAAATCATGAGATTATCGGCTAAGGAGATTATGGCTATTAGTAACCTTAAAGGCCGTCTCCCTCTGAGGATTACTCCTTATTTTGCATCACTGATTTATGATAGCAAATATTCAAACCCTCTGCGAAGGAATGTGATTCCTGTTGTGGAAGAATTGTTACAGGCTACCAGTGAGCAATCTGATCCGTTAGATGAGAAATCTTTTTCTCCTGTCAAAGGGATTGTCCACAGATATCCCGACAGGGTTTTGTTTACTGTAACACATATCTGTTCAAATTATTGCAGATATTGTACCCGCTCACATTCGGTCGGCAGGCTGGATAAGCTTGGCAGGCAGGATTATGAGAGAGCATTTAATTATATTTCGTCGCATAAGGAGGTAAGAGATGTTCTTATCAGTGGAGGAGATCCTCTTACATTGTCTGATGACACACTCGATTATATCCTTTCAAATATCAGGAGTATTGAACATGTCGAGATAATCCGTTTAGGAACCAGAATCCCCGTTGTTTTGCCTCAAAGGATTACTGACAGGCTAATAAATATCCTGAAAAAATATCACCCTCTTTTCATCAGCCTTCATTTCTCCCATCCGTCAGAAATTACCGATGAATGTACGAGAGCATGCAATAAGCTGGCTGACGGCGGATTTCCGCTGGGTAGTCAGACTGTTCTTCTTAAAGGGATCAATGATAATGTTCCTGTAATGAAAGAGCTGATGCATAAGTTACTTAAGATCAGAGTAAGACCATATTACCTTTATCAATGCGATTTGATCCCGGGTTCGGGACATTTCCGCACAACCGTCAAAAAAGGTCTTGAAATAATAAAAGGATTAAGAGGCTTTACGAGCGGTTATGCAGTACCCACATTCGTTATCGATGCTCCCGGGGGCGGTGGAAAAATTCCATTGCTGCCAAATTATGTAGTCGAGCATAATAAAGAAAAAATTGTTATGCGAAACTACAAAGGTGCTTTATGTGAATATCCTGAAAAATAGGAATCTTTAGATGAAAATAGGATTAACATTTGACCTGCGGTCATGGTATCTTGACCGCGGTTATTCTATGGAGGATACCGCCGAATTTGATAAACAGGAAACAATTGACGCTCTTGAAACAGCGCTAAAAAAGATAGGGTTTGAAACTGAACCTGTTGGAAACTCTTTTCAACTTATAGAGGCTCTTGCAGCGGGTAAACGATGGGATCTTGTATTCAATATTACCGAAGGGCTTTATGGAGACGGAAGAGAATCTGTGGTGCCGGCTATCCTTGACCAATATAAAATTCCGTATTCATTCAGTGGCCCTGTAATAATGGGTATTTCGCTTAACAAACATCTTACACGCCTCATTGTTTCTGCGGCAGGAGTACCTGTAAGCCCCGGTATGCTCATAACTGAAAAAGGAGAGGTTAAAAAATGCAAACTTGAATACCCTTTGTTTATTAAACCTGTTTCAGAAGGAACAGGTAAAGGCATTACTGAAAAAAGCCTGGTAAGATCTTTTACTGAACTTAAAGAGATGGCAGATTGGATACTTACAAGATTTAATCAACCCGCACTGGTTGAGGAGTACCTCCCCGGCCGTGAGTTCACAGTGGGAATTATTGGTACCGGAGATGAAACAACTGCTATAGGAGGTATGGAAATTGAATGCAGTGATAATCTTCCTTATTCGGTTGAAGTAAAAGAAAATTACCAGCAATTTTGTAAATATTATCCTATCGGTAAAGATTTAATTGAAGAATGTAAAACATTAGCGGTAAACGTATGGAAAGTACTTGGTTGTACGGATGCAGGAAGGGTGGATATGAAGGCTGACAGGAAGGGCAGAATCTGTTTTATGGAAGTCAATCCCCTGGCCGGCCTGAATCCTGTACATTCAGATTTGCCAATTTTAGCCGGAATGGCTGGAATTGAGTATCAATCTTTGATGGAAATGATAATGAAAGCCACCCTAAAAAGGCATAATCTGACTCTATGATCAGGGAAAAATGTTGTATATTATATAATATGCCTCGGGATGGGGCTCTTCCTGATGAACTTGATGTTCTTGATCAGGTTGAGTATATTAGTAAGAATCTTACAGAACTTGGAATAGAGACATACAGGAAAGGAATTACCCTGGACTTTATGAATGAAATCCGCGCTCTGGCAAATGAGAAACCCGGTTTTGTATTTAACCTTGTTGAATCAATTAATAATAAAGGTGAGATCTCTTACTTTGTTCCTGCTCTTCTTAATATGTATTCTATACCATATTCAGGAAATCCTCTCGAAGCTATGTTCATGACAACTAGCAAGACCCTTACGAGTAAAACATTACAGAGTGCCGGCATTAACAATCCTGGCATGTACCTGCCCTCTCAGCCTGATACACTTATACCCGGAAACCGATATATAATTAAACCTGTATGGGAAGATGGTTCCCTGGGAATTACAGGAGGTTCAGTATTTACTTATGTACCTGGCTATGAAAAGAAATTAAAAGTTTATGATGATTACCATTGGCTTATTGAGGATTTTATTGACGGGAGAGAATTTAATGTCAGTGTGCTTGCAGGCCATAACGGACCGGAAGTAATGCCTCCGGCAGAAATAATATTTCACAATTTCGGAGCAGATAAGCCACATATTGTTGATTTTAAAGCTAAATGGGAACCCGATAGTTTTGAGTATAAAAATACCATAAGGGAATTTCCGGGAAGTAATATGAACCTGGTTTTAAAGGAAAAAATAGTGACAACTGCTCTTCAATGCTGGCATGTGTTTGGTCTTAAAGGTTATGCCAGGGTCGATATGAGAGTCGATGATAGGGATAATCCGTTTGTTATTGAGGTTAATGCCAATCCCTGTCTGTCACCCGATAGCGGCATGGTTGCTGCAGTAGCAGAGGCCGGCATCCCTTTCACCTCCGTTGTTCAACGGATCATCAGTGACTTAAATAATTAGCAGTATGTCAACTGTAGCTAAAGGAATAATTTATCAGGAGTATGGAGGAATTGAAGAGATGCATCAGTTAAATGATTATTTCGCAGGGTCTGGTGGTCCAAAGTAAATTTATACTGAAGTTCCCGATTAATATTATTAAAAATAGAAATATCTTTGTTTGGTTCTATTAAGATATGAAAGGCATTTATTCGATCCTGCTGTTTAATTCATCCTCAAGAAACAGACTTTATTTAATTAAATTAGCATTATAGTATTCTGACCTTCCTGTTACCTCTTCACCCAGCCATGCAGGTCTCTCAAAATGCTCATCCTCAGATGAAAGTTCGATCTCGGCTATAATCAAGCCCTCATTTTTTTCATGGAATACATCAACCTCAAACGTATGTCTTCCTGAAAGTACCTGGTACCTTGTTTTAACTACCCTGCCCGGTAAACAAATTTTAATCATCTCTTCTGCATCAGACAATGGAATGATGAATTCCCATTCATTCCGGACAATCGATTGCTCACCAATCCGGCTCTTAATTGTAAGAAATGCTTTATCTCCTGCGATCCTCAATCGGATACTTTTAGTAGAATCAATTGTAATGTAATTCTGGATTATCATTGTTTCTTTTACCACCAGGTGCATGAATTCACCTGTTACAAGAAATTTACGTTCAATTTCGGTTGCCATTTTTGTTTTAAAGTTAGCGCTTTTAGATAAAGCGCATTCCCAAACAAACTGATAATCTCACGAAGCCTGAGTAAATTCTTTATTAATGTTATATATTTACTTAATGGATGTAAGAATAGAATCAAGCTGGAAAGCAAAATTATCCGATGAATTTAGTAAGGAGTACTTTTTAAAACTTACAGAATTTATCAGGGAAGAGTATGCCACAAAGACAATTTATCCTCCGGGCTCTCTCATTTTCAATGCATTTAACCTCTGTCCTTTTAACAAAGTAAAAGCCGTTATTATCGGCCAGGATCCTTATCACGGTCCTGACCAAGCTCATGGTTTATGCTTTTCAGTGAGGAATGGCGTTGATTTTCCTCCAAGCCTGGTCAATATCTTCAAGGAGATTAAATCTGACATTGGAATTTCCATACCCGAATCAGGAAACCTTGAACGCTGGGCCCGGCAGGGTGTTTTGTTGCTTAATGCAACCCTTACAGTAAGGGCTCATATGGCGGGCTCTCACCAGAAAAAAGGATGGGAGGTTTTTACTGATTCTGTTATCAATATTATTAACAGGGAGAAAAATAATATAGTCTTTTTTCTATGGGGTGCATATGCCCAGAAGAAGGGAGAATCAATAGACAGGGCCAGGCATCTCATTCTGAATTCTGTCCACCCCTCACCGCTTTCTGCTTCCAGGGGATTCTTTGGAAATAACCATTTCAGCCGTTGCAATAACTATCTGAAAGAGAATGGGATTGAACCTATAAACTGGGAATAGATATTAAGACAAAAGTGTGTAATCAGAAAATATATTTAATCTCCTGACTTCGGCACAAGGACTCCCAAAACCTGTTCTTAATATAAACTATAAGGCTAATGTACCACTTAACCAAAAATGAAGAAAGAGGCCTCCGCAGCCTCTTTTTTAATAGTGGTTGCTATTTCAGGATAAGTGGTTCCTCAGTAATGACATTACTTATTTTTAGTTCTTTCTGGTCCAGGCTTGATATGTTTACCTCATAGGTAATTCTATCCTGCCCGATAAATTGCATATAAGTAACATCGACCGATCCGGTGGAAAACTTTACTCCGTTTATTTTAGCAGAAATCTCGGCTTTCGGGTATGCTTTAACAAACCGATAATAATCAGAAATGTCACCCGGACCAATATTCCCCAGAGTATCAATATCATCTGATGTGTTTACGATTACATCGCTGAATATCATTTCTGACAAATTTCTGACCCTTATATCTGTAGGCCCCTCTGGTGAAAACTTGGTCTTTTTGCAGGATAATACTGAAATAAGAATCAATGTAATGAAAAAAAACTTTTTCATAGCCAGGTATAATTAATTAAACTAACAAATACCTGACCTGAAATCAGGGTTGATGGTTGCAACCTTATCAAATAATTTCAAGAGACTTTGCGGACACCCATCCTTTATTTCCATCAGACAGACGTATTTCAAACCAGTCACCTACCTTATCTTCGATAGATACTTTGGTTCCTTCATGAAGGACAAAAAGGTCTGTTCCACTGTCATCAGGAGAACTCTTCCCGCTAACCAAAGGGCTGAATATTATAGCTTTATTGCTATCGTAAACAAGATATTTATTTCTTGCTGAAAATGAAACTGACAATATGGAGATTAAAAGAAAGGATAGTGCCAACCAGAAGCCAAGGACCTTATAACTGTACCTGGATGAATAAATATAAATTGAAGCCATCAGGAGAAAGATTATAAATGTAAAAAGGCTGATCTTTGCCCATTCATTTGAATTCAAAACAAGTGAAACAAAATTATACCATCTTACAAAAAACAATTCCGGAATTTCCTCGAATTTATCAGTAACCAGCGAACGTGCAATCTGGAGGTTATAATTTATGTCATCATCGGCCGGTTTAAGAAGGTATGCTCTTTCGTAGAAAAGTATAGCTCCAGGGATATTATTGAGTTTAAAATATGCGTTTCCGATGTTATATTCAAGTTCTGCCGATCGGTAGCCAGTATTGTAAATCTCAATCCATAATTTCAGTGCCTCATTATAATTACCTGAATTATAACCTGCTATGCCTTTTTTGAAATTTTCATCTCTTGTTTCCTGGGCAACTGCTTCAAGTGAAAAGGTTGAAACCAGTAAAAGAATTAATATGTTCCTGAAAATTGAATTCATCCGTACTCAAATTGTATTTTCAACTGACTTTATAAGCTGAGATGCGTCGTCGAAGACTTTCTCAGCTTCTGTTTCTGATTTTGACGGTGCAAATCTTGCATATTCGCAGGTATCAAGAATGGAAATAAGCTTATCTGTTTTCTCTTCGTCTATGCCTTTTTCTTTAAGGACTGTAATGGTATTATCCCTGGTGAGATCTGATAAAGAAATATTGAGCTTGTCACTCAGGTAGCCCCATACTGCTTTCAGAATCTCTTCATAGAACTTGTCAATTTGATTACTTTTAAGGCAGAGTGAAGCCGCTTTTAATCTTTTACGCACAATTTTCCCGGCTTTTCTGTTTCGTACAATATTGATGTCAGAATTGCGCCTGATGTGTTCCCTCCTTAGAAAGAGGATTACCAGGAATCCTAAAAATGCAAAAGCATAAGCTGAATAAAATGAGCGTTTTGTCAGAATTAAATTTGATGATCTGAGGAGTTTTCCGGCATCAGATTTAATAAAACGTATATCCTTCCCCAGGTATTTAACATCTTCCTTTGACACACTTCCATAAACCGTAATACCTGAGTTTTGATCATTGCCTTTACGCGCATAAAAATGTAACTCGTTTGTTGAGAGTTTCTCATATTGACCCTTTGCTGCATTGAAGTACGAGTATGTAACAGGAGGAATTGTGAAATCACCATAATGCCGTGGAATTAACAAATACTCAAAGCTTCTGCTACCGGAGGTTCCGTTTGGAGTATTTTTTAATTGATCATTGATCTTCGGATCATATATCTCAATATCCGGTGATAACTTAAGTTTAGGGGCTGATGATATTTTCAGGTTTCCGTTTCCTGATACAGTAATGCGGTAAGTTATTGCATCATTTACATTTACTGAATCTTTATTAATGGAAGCTTTTAGATCGAGTTTACCCACAACTCCTGAAAAATCACCGGGCTGAACCCCGGGCAAAGGTTTGACTTTTACTTTAAGTGCCTGGCTTGTTATTGCTATGGGAACTGTCTCATAGGATGAAAAAAAATCTCCGAAAAAGGGGTCAGTCTGACCCGTTTTTTTCCGGACCAAAACTGTCATCTGAAGAGGTTCAATATTTATTTCACCCGTCATCTGGGGATAGAGCAGAAATTGCTGAACTACACCAGTTCCATAGATTGTACCATTTATATTTTCCTGCCTGAGAGAAGTGAGCGGTGGCGTTTCAATATCAGATTTAAGAAAGCTGTTAAATGAAGGGTACTTGATTTCATTAATTCCCGAAAGATTTACTCTTGAAAATATTTTAACAGTAGCCAGAATATGCTCTCCTAAAAATACTTCTTTACGGTCAAGTGTCAGAGTTACAAATATATCTCTTCCTCCTGATTCAACCTGGCTGCTACCTGCTGAATTGTTCCCCGGATAGTTTTGATTTTGTTGCGGCGAATTGTTCCCGACAACTTCAATATTCATAGAATCAGAGCTATATGTTTTATTTTTCAATGTGAATTTGGCGGGGCCGATTACAAATTTTCCTTCCTTTACAGCCTGAAGAAAATAGACATATGTATAAGAAGTCTGTTGAGACATTTTACCGTTAATAATTTGTGTGCTTGAACTATATGAGGTCTGTGGACCCGTAAGTTTAATAAATCCATCGAATGAAGGTGCGGAGAATTCACCGCCACCTGCATTAACTGTCCAGGAAACGTTGAACTGCTGGCCTGCAGTTACCACAGAAGGGTAATGAGTCCTGACAGTTACCTCCTGACCAGATATTGTCATGGATAGCGTTATGAATAAAAGATAAAATAGAACTTTCTTCATTTTAATAGCTTATCCGTTTACCAGTTCTTAACTGTTCTCTCATTTGCTTTTGATGCTTCTTCACGCTTAACCTTCTCCTGAACACTTTTTTCATCATTTGCCAGCGCATTCAACAACCGCTCGGCATCCTCCTTTGATATACTCTGTTGTTGCTGCTGTTGTTTCTGATCATTTTTTTCATTTTGATCCTGGCTGTTCTTATTCTGATCATTCTGCTGTTTATCATTGTTTGCCGTCTTATCTTTGCTCTGATCATCTTTCTTGTTATCTTTCTCCTTATTCTTGTCGTTTTGTTGTTTCTGCTGATCCTGTTCCTGCTTTTTCAACATATCCTGTGCGTAAGCAAGGTTGTATTTTGCTTCTTTGTTTTCAGGATCCATAATTAGTGATCTTTTATAAGCTTCAATACTCTCCTTAATTTTATCAGACCTTAAAAGAGAATTACCCAGATTGTAGAATCCTTCAGCCTTTTTCTTTTTATCCCCAGTCAGGTTAATGTTTTCCTGGAACTGTTTACCTGCTTCTTCGAATTTGTTCTGCTTATAAAGCGCATCGCCTATATTAAAGATTGCATCAGAAGCTTCTTTATCCTTATCCAATGCCTTCCTGTAAAGTATCTCAGATTCCGGATATTTCTTATTTTCATAATCCCGGTTACCCTGCCTGATGTACTTCTTTTCAGCCTGGGCATTTAAGGATAATGAAAATGAAAGAAGTGAAATTATGGTAAGAACAGCTATCCTGAAATTATTGTCAATATGTTTCACGTTCTTATTCATTTGAATTTTAATATTATCTTAAAGTTTAAATTTAAATAATTTAATATTAAGGAGCTTCCTGTTCTTCCTGTCCATCACTAAGAAATCGGCAATCAGCATGAAAAGGATTATAGCAGCAAAAATCTGGAATTGATCATTATATTCGGTGTACATCGTACTTTCAAGCTCCTGTTTTTTCATTTTCTTTATTTCGCTAAAAACCTCCTCTAGTCCAATATTTGAATTACTGGCCCTGACATAGGTTCCTCCTGTACTTGCTGCAATTTTCTTAAGAATATCTTCATCAAGTTTTGTTATAACGGTATTACCCTGAGCATCCTTCAGAAAGTCTTTTTTACCGTTAACCAGCACTGGAATAGGGACTCCCTCTGGTGAGCCGATTCCGATACAATGTATAACTATCCCGGCTTTAGCAGCTTCTCCGGCTCCCGCAACAGGATCATCTTCATGATTTTCTCCGTCGGTTATAATAATCATTGCCTTACTTTTTCCCTCGCCCGGACTGAATGATCTCATGCCAAGATCTATTGCAGCCCCAATATCTGTTCCTTGTTTGGACACCACATTAGGGCTGATGGATGATAGGAACATTTTAGCTGATACATAGTCGCTGGTTATAGGAATCTGAGTATAAGCATCGCCAGCAAAAACAATAAGCCCGATATTATCATTGTCAAGATTATCAACCAGCCTCGAAATTGCCTGCTTTGCCCGATCAAGTCTGCTTGGCTGAATGTCTTCGGCAAGCATTGAATTACTGACATCAAGAGCAATTATTATCTCAACTCCCTGCTTTTTAGTTTCCTCAATTTTTGAACCGAATTGTGGTCTCGCGAGCATCAGGATGCCAGCCAGAACTGCGATAAGCTGCAATATAAATTTAAACGTTGGTCTTACATTTGATATTTCAGGAATAAGTTTAAGAACAAGCTCTTTATTACCAAAACGTTGCAAGGCTCTCCTTTTTCTGAACTCATTGATAACCCATAATATTACCAATACCGGAAGCAAAAACAACAGGTATAAATATTCGGGATTTGCAAATCTGAAAAGCTGCATTTCAAATCAATTTAAGTTAAGCTTTTAAAGAGAGTAATTCTTGTTATCAATTCAAAAACCAGAATAAAAAATGCTATCAGGGCAGGAAGCATGAATTCTTCTTCCTTCCTGCTGAATTGCCTTACATCAATTTTTGACTTTTCCATTTTATCAATTTCCCTGTACACATCTTCAAGCTTATTATTATCAGTTGCTCTGAAGTATTTGCCACCCGTCTTAGTGGCTATATCTTTAAGAATACCTTCATCTATTTCAACGGGCATATCCTGGTATTGTGTCCCAAAAGGAGTCTGAACAGGGTAAGGGGCCATTCCCTGTGTACCGACTCCTATTGTATAGACCCGTATACCGAATGTTTTAGCAATATCAGCTGCAGTAGAAGGGGCAATTTCACCCATATTATTAATTCCATCCGTAAGCAGGATAATAACCTTACTATTCCCCTCTGAGTCTTTAATCCTGCTAATGGATGTTGCCAGTCCCATTCCAATTGCAGTACCATCTTCAATCATACCGCTATGAATCTCGCGAAGCAGGTTAATAAGAGCAGCATGATCAGTTGTAAGGGGACACTGCGTAAAGCTCTCACCACTGAAAACAACCAGGCCAATACGATCATAAGGCCTACCGGAAATAAATTCCGTTGCCACATTTTTTGCGGCTTCCAGCCTGTTAGGATTAAAATCGCGGGCCAGCATACTGCCTGAAATATCTATTGTCAGAATTATATTGATCCCCTCACTTGAAACATCCTGAAAACTTTCGCTCGACTGTGGCCGTGCCAGCACTATTATAAGCAATACTACAGCTGATGCACGAAAAGCAAAAAGGAAATGTCTCAGATAATGTCTGAAGGTAGTTCCAGCTCCTGCAAACTGCCGGAGACCTGGCATCCTTAATGAAGCAGTACTCTTATGCTGTTTTATAACATAAAATGCAATCATGCCCGGTACTATTACCAGAAACCATAGAAGATAGGGTTCGGCAAATGTTATTCCGTTCATACACCACCCTCCTCTTCTTTGTTATTGCTACCAACCTTATCCAAAGTTTCCTCAATTATCTTTGTATTTCTGACAAACTTGTATGAATCCTCAAAATACAAATCGTTCTCATCTTCCAATGGCCTGTACCTGGCAAATTTTACCAGGTCAGCAACTGTCAGCACCGTTTTTAGCAGGTTATAGGATTCGTCTTTTTTAAATCCTGTTTTTACCAGTTCCGCTAGTGTTTCCGAGGTTGTTAGTTCCAGGGAAAAAACCCCAAACCTGTTTTCCAGATATTGGCGAAGGATTTCAGTCAGCCTCGTATAGTATTTTTTTATTTCACCTTTCTGCCAGAGCATCTCTTTCCCAAGCTTATCCAGTTCCCTTAAAGCAATGACATGTGCCGGATCAGGATTAATAACCGGTCCCGGTATGGTCTTGTCCTTCTTTAATTTACGATACAGCTTTATGAACAGCCATATTGCAGCACCGGCGACAGCTGCAAGCAAAATCCAGGGAAGTATCTCTCCTAAAGTGATAGCGGCGTTATAAGGTTTGATTATGTCAAAAATTTTAGCTGTAGTATCAGGAGGTGCAATTTTTATCCTCATTACCTCAAGCTGTGAATAATCAGAATAAAATCGTTTCAGACCTTTTTCATTTTTAAATTCCGCATAAAGAGGTGGCAATCTGTAAAACCCTGAATCAAAAGATGTAATAAGATATTTTTCCCTGATCTTCAACCTGTTTTCAGGTAATTGCACTGTATCGTAAATAGGACCGCTTATGATTTCAATATTTTCAGATAAGGTATCTTTAAATAATGGCAGGTTAAGGTGAAGGTCAGACGGCTGTTCTACAGAAATTGTAAAATCTATCTGATCGCCAATATAAATTTTTGAAGTATCAAATGAAGCTGTAACCTTTACATCCTGAGCTTCCGTACTCAGATATGCTGATAAAACAATTAATATGCTGACCACATACGGTTTCATAACTTTTACCTTTTCTTAAAGAGCTTGATAAGCGGATTGACGTAATCTTCTGCCGTATTTAAATCAGCAGAATCCACACCGCATTTCTTAAAAATATTTTTAATAAGGTAAATGTGATCAATCCACCACTTTTCGTAGGATTTTCTGGCAGCAAGCGACGAGGTATCTATCCATTTTTCATCGCCTGTTTCTGAATCTGATACTTTTACAAGACCAATATCAGGGATCGATCTCTCAACCGGGTCGAATACGTTCAGTGCTACTATATCGTGCTTGTTAGATGCAATTCGTAATGCTTCTTCAAATTCGGGAACAATAAAGTCGGATATGATAAAAGCCGTACATCTCTTTTTTATTGCATTCGTAAGAAAACGAAGTGACTCATCAAGATTTGTCTTTCTACTTTCGGATTTAAAATCCAACAGCTCCCTTATTATCCTGAGAATATGTTTTTTACCCTTCTGCGGAGGAATGAATTTCTCGACCTTATCGGTAAAAAAAATTACTCCTATTTTATCGTTGTTGAAAATAGCTGAAAATGAAAGGACAGCTGCCACTTCGGTCATAATATCTCTTTTTAAACCTATGGTCGTTCCAAAGTTACCCGAACCACTGACATCTATAAGGAGCATAACTGTCAGCTCTCTCTCCTCTTCAAAAATCTTAACATAAGGATGATTGAATCGTGCGGTAACATTCCAGTCTATACTTCTTATATCATCACCGTATTGATATTCCCGTACCTCACTGAATGCTATTCCCCGGCCTTTAAAAGCGCTATGATACTCGCCGGCAAAAATATGCCGGCTTAATCCCCTTGTCTTAATCTCAATTCTTCTGACTTTTTGTATTAATTCAATTGTGTCCACTCTTCATTATTAAATTAATTATCAGGAACCATTGTTACAACGCTGTACCAGGGCTCATCCCTGATCTTAATCAGGTAATCTTTCCCATGGCGTGTATCAATCCAGCTGTTTTCACCATTCTTTTTATATACCAGGTTAAACTCTTTTATCTTTTCCGCTTTAATACTTTTATCAATAATCAATCTTTCACCAATACATACAGAGTCGGCTCCTAAAAAGAACAAGATGGTCTGACTATCAGAATTATCAGAAAACTTAAGATAGCTGAAACTGATATTAGCAATCTTTTCAAAAACCATATTCCTGCAGTTTTCTTTCATGAATTTTTTTATCGATTTAGCTTCAAATCCAATCAGATTCTGACCCTGACCATGCCTGCAGCTTATAAATATTAATAAAAACAGCGTGATACTTCTCATAAATTTTTATTAAGGTACCTCAACAACATTAAGTATCTCAGAAATGATCCTGTCCTGATTAATATTTTCGGCCTCTGCCTCATAAGTCAATCCGATCCTGTGACGCATTACGTCAGGACATATTGAACGGATATCCTCAGGTATCACATAACCCCTTCTCTTAATAAATGCGAAAGCTTTCGCCGCCAGTGAAAGATTTATTGACGCCCTGGGAGAAGCTCCATAAGAAATCAGATTCTTAAGTGATGACAATCCATATTTTTCAGGATTACGGGTTGCAAAGACTACATTGAGAATGTAGTTCTCGATCTTTTCATCCATATAAACTTCTCTCACAACATTCCGGGCTCTTTTAATATCTTCGGTTTTAAGTACTGTATTTACTTTTGGAAAAGTAATGGCAAGGTTCTCCCTTACAATCAGTTTTTCCTCGTCCATGGCGGGATAGTCTATCAGCACCTTCAGCATAAACCTGTCAACCTGGGCTTCAGGCAGAGGATAGGTGCCTTCCTGCTCAATTGGATTCTGAGTTGCCAGAACCAGAAAAGGGTCATCAAGAAGGAAGGTCGACTCACCGATTGTAATCTGCCGCTCCTGCATTGCCTCAAGAAGAGCACTTTGCACTTTTGCCGGTGACCGGTTTATTTCATCAGCAAGGATAAAATTTGCGAATACTGGTCCCTTTTTGACTATGAACTCCTCTCTTTTCTGACTGTAAATCATTGTTCCTATAAGGTCTGCTGGCAAAAGGTCCGGGGTGAATTGTATCCTGTTGAATTTTGCATCTATTATTGCCGCAAGTGACCTTATGGCAAGTGTTTTCGCAAGACCCGGAACACCCTCAAGAAGTATGTGACCATTTGAAAGGAGCCCTATCATTAGACTATCGGTTAAATGCCTTTGTCCGATAATAACTTTATTCATCTCATTCCTTATGATATCGACAAATGCACTCTCCTTTTCAATTTTTTCATTCAGAATTTTTATGTCAGTTGTTTGCTCCATGGTTAAAAAATTTAAGTCACAAATATATTAATTTGAGTGATAACCTGCATTCCCGGAATATGCCGGAAATCTTATACAAAAGAAACCAGCTTTTCTATAAAAAGGAGTTAAGGAGTGTTAAAGTTGTGTTAAAGAATCAAATATTAATGCTTTAATACCTTACAAAAGGATTCCAGCTGAATCCTGCTCTGATGGAACTTCTCAAAAGAATAATCAAAGCGAGAGGAATTAACGCATTATTAAACACCTGTGGTATAAAGAAAAGAGGTATCAATGAAAGCAGGGTCAGATAAAAAACCATTATAAACCATACCTGCCATTTCTTGTTAAGAACAAGACCTGCAAGACAAAGTATAAGAAAAGGATTCAGCCATACAATATTAAAATTCCATTTCATCTGCTGATGGTCAGAAAAAAAATTAAAGAAAATCATAAGTACTGCAAGTAAGGAGAATACAGTGAAAAATACAATATCAACTATTCTATTGATACCTGCTCCATTATACATTGCTGAAAATATAATTGTCAGTATAAGTAAAAATCCGAGAACTATGAGTGGGGAAGAATAAATTTCCGGCTTGTGCTCAGGCAGGTCAAATTGAATGATACTTTCAGGATTCTGAAGCAATGGTATCATTTTATTCCCTCTGTTAATAACTGCTTCTGACAATCCTTTTTGTAGATCAAAAGGAAGGAACATCTGATCTCTTAAAGAGGCTTTTTTGTCAGCAGATATTCCCATTATCATATCAATTCCCAACTGCAGCCACGGGTAATCCTTCTGATATTCTTCCACCTTGTCCCGGAATGTGGGCAGCCTTTTTGACTGTACCGGAGGATAAAGAAGTTCCGTTCCTATAGATTTTTCAAGCAGATCCCTGATTCTGGTTGAACAATCATCATAAAAAAAATCATAGCGGTATTTTACATTTTCAGGTTTAAGGTTATCGTTGATAAGACTTAGCATCCTGTCAATTTCAGCCGGCGTCATATTTATTTTCTGCTGAAATACAGATCGTTTCTCAAAAATGTATCCCCTCAGGAAATTAGTAAATGAATCTGTATCAAGCATATATTCAAGTCGACCCTTTGCAAATTTCCAGGCGAAATTTGGGGTACTGAAATCGAATACACCCCAGTTATATACAAGGTCACTGTTTTTATCCGGTATTACAACCCTGAGAGCGCTATGTCCGTAATGAGAATAAGTTTCTTCTCCCGGATTGCAGGTTATCAGATAAACGTCAACACTTTTAGCCTCCTGTGAGAACAATTTTGGAAATACGGTAAATAATAGCAGTGATAATAAGAATAATATTTTTTGCATCGCATATTCGTTTCTGTAAACGTAGGAGATTTTTTACAGATTTGAAAGTCAGATAATAAAAAAGTCGGATAATAAAGGATTGGAATGACTGACTGAATTGTAAGTGAAAAAAATATATAACGCACAGATAAGCCCGACCAACTTGGCGATGTTATCAGGACAGATTGAAGACATAATTGCTGCTATAATACACCAGACAGTAATTGAAGTCAGAAAGTAACTTTAATTGAGATTATGTTGTTTATACGAAAGAACTCCGCCTGCTAAGCGGAGCTCACTGCTCAATAATATTCAAATTCCTGGTTTTACTGTCTTATAATCAGATTGCGTCCTGATAGGCCAGAAAAAGAGCCCTGTAATATTTCATGAACCTTATCGGGTCAGGATTTCCATCTATTTCTGCATTGCAATATCCTTTGTAGCCGATACCTGAGAGTAATTTAAACAGCTGCCTGTATGGGTATTCAGGCATCCATAACTCATGCATATGGACACCCCTGAGACGATCCTTTACTAAATCAAAGTTACTTTCCAGTCCGCCCTCTTCAGTGTCCTCAGGATTACAATTCCAGTTCACATATACATGCGGACTTTGCGAATAATCTATAATTTTTTTAATAACGGATGCTCTGTTGGTCTTATTCCCATGAACACAGATCCTGACTTCCACACCATTATTATATCCAAATTCTCCAACTTCAGCAAGTGCTTTTCCTATCTGCTGTTCTGTTTTTTCTTCAGGAACACCTGCAGGCAACGCATTTCCGAAAACTCTGATTCCCACAGCCCCAACATCTTTGGCAAGTAAAATATATTCTTTGGTTCCTTCAATATTCTTCTTCAGTTCGGCAGGTTCAGGTGCGTGATATTGAAAACCGCTTGCAAGAGAAATTACCTCAAGGGGTGAATCCTTAAAACGTTTTTTTACATCAGCCCTTTGTGCCGGGGAAAGATTTACTTCTACTTTGTGAGCATGTGTTGTCCGAAGCTCAACAGTCTGATAATTTGCTTCTGTAAGATTCTTAATAATTGTTTCAATATCCCAGTCTTTGGCCAATGTATAGGTCATTACTCCTATTTTAAGAGGATCCGGGTTAAGAACAACTTGCTTGCTTTTTTTATTACTAATTTCAGATTGTGCAACAAGGGGCATCATAACTGCAGTGGTTGACAATGCAGTTGTTTTAAGGAAATTTCTTCTCTTCATATTAAGTTAAATTAAAGCACTTTTAATAATAATATACCTGTTTCAACAATAGATAATGGTATTAAAATAATTGTTGCAAAATAGATAAAAGTTGATAACAAAACAAATATGGTCATTATAAGTCGTTCTGATTTGCAGTGATTTAATATTTTTTATATTTCCCGGCCGAAAGGACGGATATAAATTACGGCACCTTTCCACTCAAACTATTTTACCCAATAAGTATTGTGTCATTATAGTAAAGAAAGAAAACAATTTTTAAATTTGTCAGGATAATAGATTTTTTTGATCCTTATCCCGCATAGAAATAAAATCAGATCTGTAAAAAATTAATAATCCATTAATAATCTGTTGGCCATGAGAAAACTATTAATAGTTCCACTGGTAATTATTCTTATATTACCAGTATCAGCCCAGAAGGCAGTTGTAAATTACGATGAATCAAAAGTGCCTTTATTTACTCTGCCAGATCCCCTGCTTTTTAATGATGGTTCAAAAGTCAGGAGTGCAAATGATTGGAATAAAAGACGCTCCGAGATCTTCAAAATATTTGAGAATGAGGTTTATGGAATCAGTCCGGAGTGGAAAGGAAAACTCATCTCTTCTGAAATATCCGTTAAGCAAAATGCAATCGAAGGCACTGCTGTTCGTAAAGAGATAAAACTCACTCTTGAAAACGGAGACAAGTCACTGGATATGTTAATTCTTATTTATCTTCCCCATTCATCAAAACCTGTTCCGGTTTTTCTGGGGTATAATTTTGGAGGAAACCATACTGTTTCCGGAGAGTCTGACATAGCTATAACTTCATCATGGATGCGAAACAATCCTGCTACAGGGGTTACTGATAATAAAGCATCTGAGTCGGGACGCGGCACAGGTGCTTCCAGCTGGCCCATCAAAGAGATTATTTCCAGGGGTTACGGTATTGTGACCCTTTATACGGGAGATGTTGATCCCGACTTTGATGACGGATTTAAAAATGGTGTCCATGGTTTATTTGAGCAGAAGCCTGCACTAAACTCATGGGGCACAATTTCAGCATGGGCATGGGGATTGTCACGGGTTATGGATTATCTCGAAACTAACCCGGCAGTTGATCCGGCAAGGGTAATCGTAATTGGTCATTCCAGGCTTGGAAAGACTGCTCTCTGGGCAGGTGCTGCCGATAAACGATTCGCCATTGTTATTTCAAATGACTCCGGTTGCGGAGGAGCGGCACTTTTTAATAGAAAATTTGGTGAAACAGCAGGCGCGATAAATGCTTCATTTCCTCACTGGTTCTGTGACAACTTTAATAAATACAGTGAAAAGGAGGAAACGCTTCCAGTTGATCAACATGAATTAATTGCACTAATTGCACCCCGTCCTGTCTATGTTGCAAGTGCTGAAGATGACAAATGGGCTGATCCCAAAGGGGAATTCCTGTCATGTGTGAGTGCATCCCCTGTCTATTCTTTATTGGGATTTGAGGGCCTGCCTGTTAAAGAGATGCCACCGGTCAATCATCCGGTTTCCGGTACTATTGGATATCATATCAGGACCGGCGGGCATGCCATAAAATTATATGACTGGATGCAATATTGTGATTTTGCAGATAAGCATATGGGGAAGAAATGAAATGAAACGTAATTAAATTTATTTCATTATTGACGGGTTAATAATGAAATTTATTCGAATATTTAACATAAATATTCGAAATTGATTCTGAATAAAAATATTACAATAGTTTGCTGTTATAAGACCAATACATTTATTGTGGGACAAGATTAAAAGATAAATCCCTTATTACTGGTTATCATAATGTTCAAATTCAATGGTTAAATGATCCTACATTAAATACTTATTCAATCCACTTGCTGAAACAATTTGCATGAGCAAAGTTAATATGAAAGTATTTTGTTGCTGTATTGCTTTTTAGCTAGCTTTGCCCCTGTTAAAATCAGATTCATTAAACTGGTCCTGGAAGGCTGTCAGCATAACGGACTATAAATTAACAGATATGAAGAACAATCTTAAAACGATCCTGGTGCTTATTGCATTCATTGTATTATCCTGCAGCAATCATGATTCTTTTCCCTTAACTGATTTGCATATACATCTTAAGGGTGATTTTAAAATTGAGGATGCGGTTCAGAAATCAAAAGAAGAAAACATCAGATATGGAATTGTGACTAACTGCGGAATAGGTTTTCCTGTTCACAATGACAACCAGATTGATTCGGTTCTGTATACATTTAAAGATTATCCCCAGTTCCTGCTTGGGATGCAAGCTGAAGGAAGGGAATGGACAACAAATTTTTCAAAGGAATCTATGAATAAGTTTGATTATGTATTCACTGATGGCATGACCTTCACTGACGGAAAAGGCAGGAGAAACAGACTTTGGATAAAGGAAGAGACATGGATCGATAATGAAGAAGAATTCATGGACTATCTCGTAAATACAATTGTTAATATTTTAAATAATGAACCAATTGATATTTATGTAAATCCTACATTTCTGCCAGCACAAATGGCTGACAGGTATGAGCAGTTCTGGAATGATGAAAGGATGGACAAAGTGATAAAGGCAGCGATAGATAATAATATTGCTATCGAAATAAACAACAGGTACAGAATTCCTTCTTTTAAATTCATTGCAAGAGCTAAGAATGCAGGAGTCAAATTTACAGTAGGGACGAATAACATTAATAAAGATTTTTCAGGAGCGGAATATTCACTCGAAGCAATTAAAAAATGTAAACTGACAGGGAAAGACTTTTTCGAACCTGTTAATAAAAGGCAAGATGGGAAGCTTTGATTTAGCGAGGATTTTAAAGTTTCTTCCCGGAATAATTCTTGGTTTAACCGTGCATGAATATTCTCATGCACTTATTGCTCACATGTGTGGTGATTCTACTTCGAAAGATCAGGGAAGAGTTACATTAAATCCCTTAAAACATATTGATGTATTTGGTTTTATGATGATCCTGGTCGCTGGCTTCGGATGGGCAAAACCTGTTCAGTTCATTGAACAAAAGCTGCGGAATCCGAAAACGGATGTAATCAAGATTGCAGTCGCAGGTCCTTTGTCCAATGCCGTACTTGCAATGATCCTCTCGGTTATATTTTCATTCCTGAATATGCTGGTACCAGCTATTCAAAATAATGAGATCCCTGATCTGTCAGAAGTGTTTCTTTACGCAATATATATAAACTGGGGGCTCTTTATTTTTAACCTCATTCCCCTTCCTCCTCTTGACGGATCTCACGTGTTGTTTAACCAGTTAAAAAGATTTCCTGTTCTTTACGAGGGGTTATACAAATATGGCTCCCTGCTTCTTGTTGGTCTTCTGATAGCTACAGCAGTTACTAAAATTAATTTTTTACCCATCTGGCCACTGGTGCAAATCCTGGGACAGGGGTTTCTTTCGCTTGTCGGATATCATTAAATTGCATTAATATCCGGTTGTCTTTAAATCTGCTTAATTGACTACAGCTGGCAGACCATATAAATTTTGAAAAGGACCATGATTTTATTATTTTGCATAAAACAGGCAGGTTGTGAAATTTGCATTTATCATATTGAGTATCATTACAGGAAGTATAATGTTACCACAGGTTGATAAATACTCTTATTTGAGAGAGAGAATGGTAAAGGTACAGATAATGGACCGGGGAATATCAGACAGGGCAACTCTGAAGTCCCTTAGAAAAGTTCCGCGTCATCTGTTTATTCCGCACAACCTAATTGATGAAGCCTATAGCGACACTCCACTTCCAATTGGATACGGGCAGACAATTTCCCAGCCCTATATTGTTGCCTATATGACCGAAGTTTTAAAACCGGCTTCCAGAAAAAAGGTGCTTGAAATAGGGACCGGATCAGGTTATCAGGCTGCTGTTCTCGCTGAGATTGTTGATACCGTTTATACAATTGAAATAATTCCTGAGCTGGCAAAAGAAGCATCTGAGTTATTTAAAAAGCTGGGTTATAAAAATATAGTCTGTAAATATGGGGACGGGTATAAAGGATGGCCGGAGCATGCTCCGTTTGACATAATTATTGTTACTGCTGCTGCAGAGAAAATACCGGAACCACTTATTGACCAGCTTGCTGAAAATGGAAGGCTGGTAATTCCTGTGGGTCCACCAACTTCTGTACAGGAATTAATACTTTTAACCAAAAATAAGGGCAAAATCAAAAGTACCCGTCTGACATCTGTCAGATTTGTTCCATTCAGAAGACTATAGCACTTATAATGTATTTTAAGAAGAGATAATTATGGAATACAACACTTTACAAAACCTAAAGGATACATGGGGTAAAAAGCCATGCCAGCATCCACATTTAGAAAAAGTATTTTATACCGGAGCCTTTCTGATCACTTATGCCTGTACACAATGCGGAGCAGAGTTTACAATTGCACAGAAAATGGAAATGGATGAGAAAAGAAAAAAGAAATACATAGAAGAATCCTGAAAAAACAAATTGGGTAAAAAAGGTTTCTCCCTGAACTAACATTTGTATTTATTAAGTTGAGCACTTGCTCCAGATTTCAGACGGGCGTTGTCTGTTAATTTTGATAGGACACTAATGACATTTTACCATGAATAAAAAAATCACTTTGATTATTGATGCTACGATTAATCTTATTCTAGCTATTTTATTACTATTTTTTTCTCCAAAAATAGCGGATATCTTGGGAGTGCCATTGGCAGATAGTAGTTTCTACCCCAATATTTTAGGAGCTGTATTACTGGGAATTACTATTGCATTAACTATTGAAGCCTATAGAAATCCAATTAATAATAATAGTGTCGGATTAGGTTTAACCGGAGCAATTTGCATAAACCTGTGTGGTGGATTTGTTCTACTGCTTTGGTTGGTATTAGGAAATCTTGATCTACCCATTAAAGGAAAACTCTTTTTATGGACTTTAGATTTGATTTTACTTGTGATAAGTACAATTGAATTAGTAAGTATTAAGAAAAGGGATAAGATATGAAATTTTAAATAAAATACTTGTGTTTCACTGAATTAAGGTAAATTGGCTTGCCCTTCTTATTTCATGATTAAGAGCCACTTACCGGGATATAGTACATAAGCAGGCCCCCTCTATCTTCCTGCAAAACAAAGATTACCTGATAGTATCATCTTACTAACCCCCTTTTACGAAAATTTGGGCCCTAATTAACATACCTATGAATAGACTTATAAGACATATCATAATAATGGTGTTGCTTCTATTTAGTTACACAGCCTATTCACAAACAGATAGGAAGCATAAAAAGTATGATTCTATTAATGTTTCAGTATTGCAGGAATACAATAGAAAATTAGCCGAGATTGAAAAACAAAGAATTGAGGATTCAATTAAAAAAAACCGATTTAGAAAATCAACTAATTTATCTAAAAACAACGGACAATTTACAGAAGGAAGAGCTACTTAGAAAGCTTAAAGCAATTGAAAGCAATGACAAGCAACGAATTTCAGAAAAGAAGGCAAGAATAGATTCTTTAAGAATTACCGCTAAAGGCTATCCTGTTATTGAAGCTAGAGATGATACATTGTTTTTGATCTATTCAAAAATCGGTGCTTCTACACCTAAAGAAAGAGCCTTTAACATAACTAAGAAAATCAAAAATTTATATGAAGATGATTTCTTTAAAATGGACTCCCTTTCTGTGTAAAAATCGGAAAACACCTTTGATATAGTTTATGGTGAAACTATCATTATGAGTATTTCAGAGACTGATGCTATCTGGTAAGGTAAAAGCATGAGCGGTTTAGCAGATAATTTAAATTCTTTAATTAAGGACTCAATCGTTGAAGCAAAAAAGGAAAACAGTATTTTAAAGCTATTCCTAAGAATTGGGTTAGTCATACTTGTAATTGCTTTTGCCTGGTTAATTATTTGAACAATTGGTAAAGGATATGAGCGCTTGTTAGTTTTTTTAAATGTTAAAAAGGAGAATTGGTTTAAAAATTTATCATATAAGGATTACACTTTTCTAACTGCAGAACAAGAAATCCAAGTTGTTATGTTTTTGGTTAAAGTGTCACGTTGGTTTGTATAGGCAATATTGCTTTATATAACCCTACCAATAATTTTTAGTATCTTCCCCTTTTCCCGTAATTGGGCTGATGCTCTTTTCAGTCTGATCTGGAATCCATTTAAGGGTGTCTTAACTTCTACCTGGAAATATCTACCCAATCTTTTTAGCATTCTTGTTATCTATTTTGTAATGAAGTATTTTATTCGTTTGATAAAATACATTTTTAAAGAAATAGAAGCTGAAAAATTAAGAATTTCCGGATTTCATGCTGATTGGGCAATGCCAACATTCAGCATTATAAGGTTTTTACTTTATGCCTTTATGTTCGTGTTAATTTTTCCGTATTTACCAGGTTCAGAGTCAAATATTTTTAAAGGCGTTTCCGTCTTCATAGGCATTTTATTCTCATTAGGTTCTTCATCAGCAATTGCCAATATGGTGGCAGGATTGGTAATTACCTATATGCGACCGTTTAAAATTGGTGACCGAATTAAAATTGGAGATGTTACGGGATGCTGGTACTCAGGTAAATGAATATCCGTGAGCTGGAATTCACCAGGGGCCGGGGATAATGAGAAAATTAGAATGTTATGCTGGCAAATTATGAATTTACCTGGCCTTATGTATCTCATGTAATAAAAGTAGTAGTCCTAAAAAATAATAAGCTATATTATTTAGGTCCAGTATGGATCTGTTAAGAAAATTATAATTTTGAGTTCTTATCTGGAGGAGAAATTCTCTGCTTAAAAAGAAACAAAATGTTACCATTTAATTTTAAACTCTTGCTTAGTTGTTTTGTAGCATTCATAGCTCTGGTAAATCCAATTCAAAAAGTCTTTGTGGTAACCACTCTGCAAAAGCAATTAGACGATAAATCAACAAAGATTATTTCTTATAAATCGACAGCAACAGCATTAATAATTTTGCTGTTTTTTCTTATGGTTGGGCAGCTCATTTTTAACTATGTATTTCATATTGAACTATATGCTTTTCAGATTACGTGTGGTGTTGTTCTCTTTTATAATGGCATAATGGGTTTACAGAGTGGAGTGTTCATAAGACTTGAAAAGAAAATTTCAATTAAGGACATCACAACTGTTCCTATCGCAATTCCTATGATTGCCGGTCCTGCTACAATAACAGCAGCAGTTACCTTTCCTTCACATTATGGGTATATGATTACTATAATCTCTATTGTAGCAGCCTTATTAATAAACCTGGGTTTCATGCTCTACGCCGGTAGAATCGGAGGCTTATTAAACAGAATTAACCTTATGAATCCATTAATCAGGATCTTTGGCTTAATTGTTGCCACAATAGGCGTTCAATTGATCCTAAACGGCATACGTGGCTTTGTTTCAATAATTTGAATTTATATCAGCTAGTTTGCAATATGGTCAGTAAGCATAAAAGTTTGTCATATTATTTCCAATTCATCAACCCAATTCCCAATTCATGCCATTTTTGATATAACCTAGTTATTAATACCGGTTATAATATGAAGAAATAATAATTGATGTGACCTCACCAAAAGGATTGGAGACAGCTGACCGGGTTAATAAAAAATCAGGTTTGGTTATTGATGATGCCGGTCGAAAAATTTTTTAACTAATTAAATATAGTTTAACTAATTGAATTTCAAGTGTGATTCCGGAGCGACTCGAACGCTCGACCCACAGCTTAGAAGGCTGTTGCTCTATCCAACTGAGCTACGGAACCATTTACCGGCTGCAAAAATACATTATTTTTCAATTCTTCCAATCTGAATCATGAATTGATCTCCTGAAAATGCATAAAACAACCATTTAATATTTCTGCAAATCACTTTTCTGATAATTTACCAATCTTTTAATTTCGAAAATATAAACAGGTTTATTTACTATTTCGTAAACTATTTAAACTGAGCCCTGTATTCCCGTGGGGAAACGCCTTCCATTTTCCTGAATTGTTTATTAAAATTTGATATGCTGCCAAATCCGCACTCTGCTGCAATATCATGCACATGATATTCTGTTTCCCGAAGCAGATAACATGCTTTATTTGTTCTGACCTTGTTAAGGTATTCAACAAATCCCGTACTGCAGTTTTTCTTAAAAAAACGGCTGAAGGTAATTGGTGTCAAATGTGCTACTTTCGATATTTTCTCAAGGGAAATGTGTTTGAAATAGTTTTCTCTGATATATGTATAAACTAATGTCATTTTCTTATTTCCTCTTTCATCAAAAACCTGTTTATAGTTTTCCGAGCAGAGATAGCCTTTCTCATCCGAATTACACATTAATTTAAGCAACCAGAAAAAATCAATCATTTTGTCAATTCCCTTGTCGTTAATCATTTGCACAAGGTATTTCTCAGCTTGTTGTGCTACTTCAATCGGAAACCTGATTCCTCTGTCAGCTTCTGTGAATAATTCTTTTACAGAGTGCATTTCATGCTGTGATAATAATTTATCCCCCAGTGAACCAGGTTTAAAGTGCATTATTATTCCATGTTTATCAGGAAGTGCTGCATCCTGTTTAAAGTAATTCCAGCTATGTGGAATATTACCGGCGATGAGTACCATATCATAATGGTCGAATAATTCAACGCTGTCGCCGACTATTCTTGTTCCATTGCTTTTTATATGGAGAACAAGTTCAAATTCGGGATGAAAATGCCATAATCCCCCTGTTTCGTTGATAAAACCTGCTCTAAAGCCACCGCCTTCATCAAAGAGAAGTTTTTCAAGTTCGGCAACCATTAAAAATAAATTATGTGACTATCAGCAATCATGAATAAAACTATTAATTTCTATTATTTATACCCCCATCCCGACCTTCCCCCAGGGGGGAAGGAGCTGAAAGCAAAGCTTTTCCCCCTTGGGGGAAACGGGAAAGGGGGTTATTTGGAATAAAATGTATGTAATTGATTATAAGCATTATAAAATTAATATTATTTTAGTACTAACTTTTTATTATTGATTCCCGATACTCATTATAAATTAAATTATAAAATCGGGCTTATCAAATTTAACACTTATTTTACCAATTGTTACAAATACTTTATTCATAATATTCTCACGAATTATTTGATTTTTTATTTTTTTAATGTAAATTTGTTTCCATGCTCATTCTTAGAAAATAAGAGGAGATGAGCAAGGGTTGGGAGTGAAGATCAACAGGATTGTATTGCAGACATTGACTTTCACATCAGGGACTTTAGGTATAGCGCCAGCTAACCATGGTTCCATCCTTTTATCAGACAGTAGACACGGGATTATCTTATAAATAAAGCCCACTCCCTGATTTTCGCAACCACCCTTTCTCCTCTTTTTTACAGTCTCCATGGTTTTACTGTCAGCTCTATATCAATTTACAATTAATTAATAATTAAAGTATCTTTGTGGTTTAGTTTATGGGTATCAAAGGGGTTTAAAAGGGGTATAAAATATAAATATATTTCATAAGTTTTCTAATTTCAATGAAGACATATATCAGACGGAGGGAAAAAAATGACCAGCTGGTTATTATTTATGGTGGCTGGGGTACTGATGAAAATGTCTTTACGCCGCTTTGTAATGATGATTTTGATTTTATACTTTTTTATAATTACTCTGCTGATGAAGCATTGGTGCTGCCGGAGATGAAAACCTTACAAAAAGATTACTCTTGATAGGATGGTCACTTGGTGTATGGGCTGCCGAATTTCTGTCTCCTAAAACAGGAATAATTCCTGATCTTACAATTGCTGTTAATGGTACCCCTGTTCCGGTTGACAACTATTATGGAATTCCTCTTAACATTTTTGAAGGTACTCTGAATAATATAACCGAAAAGAATATGGAGAAATTCTATTTACGGATGTTTGGGGATAAAAAGACATATCAGCTTTATAAGGAAAGAATACCCCACAGAACTATTAAATCATTACAGGATGAATTGAGGTGGCTATATAACCGGATAATGGAACAAAAGGATCCAGGATTCAAATGGGATTATGCGGTAACAAGTGACATGTGACAGTGTATTCCCTTCTCAAAATCTCAATGATTACTGGGAAAAAGAGGAGAAACACGAAACATGTGGTATTACCATTACCTCATTATTTTTTTAATGAGTGGATTTCATATACCGAATTCATAAGCTTTATTGAGTCCTTCAAAAGGAGTGAGAACTTTTCAAAAAAGAAACTCAGGAAAAGATTCAAAGATCTTTAATCAATTTATTGTAATCTGACCGGGCAATCAGTTTGTCAAACTTTTCAAGCATTGATATGATTCTGTCATACTCCTTGTTTTTAACTACCATTCTGTGTTCAGCACCTTTTTTATCAAGTCTCGAAAATACAAAGCTGACTGTCATTTTATTAATATCCAGTGCCGGTTGATACAGCCTTTCTTTATCGTCATTCTCACGAATTACTGAAACAAGATTCACATTGGTCAGATCCTGAAGTATGTCATGGGCAAGTCGGACTGGTATTTTCAGTGTTTTGGAAATCTTCTCAGCACTTACAGGTTTGTCCCCTGCAATAAAATTTTTGATTATCATATTCAATATCATGAGAACCAAAGCTCTCTTCTGATAATAGCTTATATTAAGAGACTCTGATTCAAATTCATAACGCGATACATTCTGATTTGCAAATGAAAGCTCGGCACCTAGTAATACCATTATCCAACTGCTTTGCAGCCAAATTATAAATAGTGGTACTGCAGCAAAACTCCCATAAATTGCACTCAATTTTGTAATTCCAAACTGTAGATCTATATATAACCATTGGATAATCTGCAGGATTGTTCCTGATATAATACCTGAAACCATTGCCGGCACAAATTTCACCTTGGCATTTGGCATTACTATGAATAATACCGTAAGAGTAATCCAGCTCAGGATAAATGGGGTGAGCCGGAACAGAAAACTTACTCCTGGCTTAAAGAATTCAAAAATGGAAGCCCTTAACATAAAATCATGAAGTTCGGTACCCACAAAAACGGTAATACTGCTTGAAACAATAATAAAAACAGGAGCAATAAGCATGATTGTAAGATAATCAGTAAACTTTCGGTACCATGGACGTGATGAACTTACCTGCCAGATATGATTAAATGAGCTTTCAATGTGTTCAAGCAAAGAGACTACCGACCAGAATAGTATAATCATTCCTATACCGGCAATATAACCGCCCCTGGTTTGCTGTATAGCATTCCTTGAGTTGGTAAGCAACCAGCTCAGAATCTCAGGATGTGAATGGAATTCCTTGGTAATCAACTTTTCAAGGTTCTGATCCAGCGCAAATCCCTTGGCAATGGCAAAAGCGATTGCAGCAACCGGAATTATTGCAAGAAGAGAATAAAATGTCAACGCGGAAGCCCTTAGTTGTACCTTATCATTTAAGAATCCACGTGCTGCCAGATAGATAATCCTCATTTGCTTGAAAAGGAAAATTTTTCTCCGGGATAAATCTGACAACGGAGTATGCCAGATGACATGATTTAATCTCTTTAACTGGTTCAAAACCCACGTTACAGGATTCGTCATAATCATTGTTTTCTTAATAATCAAGATATTGTGCTTTGCAACACAATCAGGTTCAAATATACAAAATAAAATTAATTGCTATTTTCACACCCTTAACCATTGAAATAATGAAAATTGAAATTCTGGAATTTGTAGAAGGAGCAAAACAGGCAAAAGGATTGACTGTAATAATCGATGTATTCAGGGCTTTTTCTGTTGCCTGTTATGCATTTGATGCAGGAGCATTTAAATTGATTGCAACCGGTATGGTGGATGATGCGTTTGAACTTAAGAAAAAATACAGCAATTCAGTCCTGGTTGGGGAAAGAGAGGAAAAAAAGATTGAAGGATTTGATATGGGCAACAGCCCAACCGAAATTCTCAATAATGATCTGAGTGGCAAGATAGTTATACACACCACGACTGCCGGAACAAATGGACTTGTGAATGCAACTAATGCGGGTACGGTGATAACCGGAAGTTTAGTCAACGCCGGAGCAATAGTAAAATACATAAGGTCATTAAATCCTGAGCAGGTTACTCTTGTTGCGATGGGCTACCGGGCACAAGAATCTGCTGATGAAGATATCCTGTGTGCGCGCTTAATATCTGCACGTCTTAATAACAGTAATGAAGAATTTACAAAGAGAATTTCAGATCTCAGATATAGTACCGGGAGTCGTTTTTTTAAACCGGAAAACCTGGCATTCTCTCCCCCCTCCGATTTCTTTCTCTGTAGCATGACAGACAGATTTGATTTTGTAATCAAAGCTGAAAAAAGACCTGATGGGCATATTGATCTTTTGAAAATAGATTTGTAAACGCATTTTGGAAGCCGTGGATCCTTTGGGAAGTGTAATAAGATAATTAAAACTACTGTGCGAATAGTACATATTGAAATGTAAAATTATAACTTCGCAACTCCGAAATCAAAAAAACAGATTAAAAGAAAGGTAATACTTTCTTTCTCCTGTGAATTTCCCTGAATGTGCAAAACATGCATATTTTATAAAAACCAAATAGTTTCAAAGAGATTTTAGATGAATCGAGATGAATTTCCATCTTGTCCCTGTATCTTATAAATATACCTGCAAGAACACGGTTTAATCTTGCCAGCTCAAGGAGCCTGTAATTTCTTAAAAGTCTTACGATGGAAGAAAATGTATTCTTATCGGTTACTATATCATAAAGTTTGCTGAGGTTTTCAATGCCAAGTTTCGTTTTATTGAGAAACTCTCTGTTTGTTTCAAGACCTTCATGAACAAGTCCATTGTCAATATGAAGAACCTCAATGCCTGCCTTTTTAAGTTGATAACCCATCAGTGTATCTTCATGACCATACTGACGCAGTTCCTCATTAAACCTGATTTTAGAGAACACAGACTTTTCGAACAGTACATTAAACGTTGTGAAATTAGCATGAGGACTCTTATTCCGGTCCGAAGCTTTCTTTTGTTCTCTCTTTCTTCCGTATTTCCACCGTAATAGCCTGTCGGGATCTCCCGGTTTGCTTTCATGATACAAAATACCACCGCTTACAACCCTCGCTTGCCGGAGAAATGGTTTCCACTTCTCAAGGTAAGCTTCTGCAGTACCTGGCACCATCGTATCCGCATCTATGAAAAGAAGATAGTCTCCCTTTGCTTCCATGGCAAGCCTGTTTTTTATAGCGGCCCTACCAATGTTTTTTTCAAAATAAATAATTCGGATACCCTCTCCTTCAAGCGATTGATATTTATTTTTAAATTCGGCTGATGACCCGTCATCACCAACAATGATTTCACAAAACTCAGGTACTTTCAGTATCCCGCTATGCATATAATAAACAAGGGCTACAATATCATAATCAAAAACCGGAATAAGCAATGAAATCATCGTATATTATTTCTGTCCAATGTTAATTAGCCAAAAATACAATATATTTCTAACATTATGATCCAACACTTTTGGCAAAGAAATTGCAATCACTATTTTTGTGTACTTTTTTAATTATTTAATCAATAAATGAGAAAGACAATTTTTGCAGCGATACTTATAACATTTTCAACAATATCTGCCGGCCAGCTAAAAAGTGGCTATGAAATTGCAGTTAATATCTCCGGATTAGGGGATTCGACTATATACCTTGCTTATCATCTTGGTGACAAACAATATCTTAAAGACACCATTAAGCTCGATAAAGCAGGGCAAGGGGTAATAAAAGGGGGTGAGTCTCTTCCATATGGTATTTATATGATAGTAATGCCAAATAAAACCTATTTTGAAGTACTCATGTCGGATGATCAGCATTTTGAAATTCACACTTCGTATACTGATTATTTTAAATCTCTGAAATTTTCAGATTCCAAGGAGAATACAGCCTTCCTGGACTATCAGAGAAGATGGGGAGAAATGCAGCAAAAGGCAGCTGCAATTGCTAAAAGAATTCAGGCAAATAAACAAAATAATGACTCCCTGAGGGTGCTTTCAGATTTACAAAAATCAGCCGAAGAAAAAATGATAACTTATCTGAAGAGTGTAGTAACAGCAAATAATGATAATTTACTTTCAACCCTGGTTAAATCTTTACTTCCGATAGAAGTGCCGGAATTTACTGTTCCTCCCGGAAGCCTTAATCCTGATTCGGTACGCTGGGTAATGAGGTACAACTACAATAAGGACCATTTCTTTGATAATATTGACCTGAAAGATGAAAGATTGCTGCGGACACCAATTTTACAGGCAAGACTGGATGCATTCTTTTCAAATGTAGTAATACAGGCACCCGATTCAATTAATAAGGAAATTGATAAGATTATTAAAAAGTGCAGCAGTAACTATAAGGTATTCCAATTCATTTCTGTCTATCTTTTCAACCATTTCAGAGAGAGTCAGGTAATGGGTCATGATGCCGTTATGGTAAAAATTGCTGATGACATATATCTTTCAGGAAAAGCCGACTGGGTCTCAAAAGAGTTTTTAGATAATCTTCGCAAAGAGATTGAGCTGATCAGACCTAATCTGATAGGGAAAAAAGGCAGGGATATTATTATGAATTCATACAAAGGAATCTTTGTTTCACTATACGATATTGAAAAGGAGTTTACAATTCTCTATTTCTGGGAACCAGATTGCGGACATTGTAAGGAAGCTACTCCTAAACTTAAGGCTTATTATGAAAAGGCCAGAAATCAGGGGGTTGAAGTGTTTGCAGTTTGCACAACTGCAGATAAATCAAAATGGACAAAATATATTCAGGATAATAATCTAACCTGGATAAACGGATGGGATCCTGAACGAAACTCACATTATGATCTGTATTACAATGTTCAATCAACACCTACGATATATATCCTTGACAGAAACAAAAAAATAATAGCCAAGAAGTTGTCAGTTGAAGATATTGGACCCTTTATCGATAATTACAGAAAATATCAGGGTAAATGAAAATTCTCCGGGGTCAGCCGGTTTACCAGATCTAATAATGAGGTGAACTCCAGGGTTTGTCCTGGTGAAACAAGTACCCATTTTGTATTTTGTGCAGATGGAACTTTAATAACCAGGCCGCCAGGCATTGCTGAAACTGAGAATCCGGCCCGGACAATTGCTTTTTCGGTCCAGTGTCGCTTAATTCCTGTCCCTTCAACATATATGGTCCCCCTCTCCTTTCTCCGGAATGAGAAATTTCCGTCGGTTGAATTAAAGCCGAGAACAGATGAATTGAAGAGATTATCAAATGATCCTTGTATCATCAAATCTTCCGGAGCCCCCTCAAGTAATCCCTCATCCAGGGTCAACCATATTTTATCAGCCTGGTCAATTGCAATATTAAGGTCATGAGTTGAGAAGATGATTGTTTTTCTCTTTTTCTCCGTCAGTTCATGCATAAGATGTACAATTTCGAATTTGCTCTTTATGTCAAGAAATGCTGTTGGTTCATCCATAATCATTATCGCCGTATCCTGTGCCAGTACCCTTGCAATCATTGTCCGTTGACGTTCACCATCGGAAAGTTCCGAAATATTTCTGTCGTACAGATCCAGCATTCCTGCCTTCTCAATTGAGTCCATTATTATTTCATGGTCCTGATAGTCTGTCTTTCCAAGCCAGCTGGTATACGGAAACCTGCCGAGGGAAACCAGGTCATATACCGTCATATTAGCTATTTTCACTATCTCAGTGGAGATAAAACCTACTCTTTGAGCCAGTTCCAGGCGTGAATACTCCCTGATGCTTCTTGCAGATATATAGACATTACCGCTGAGTGGAGGTTGTAAACCAGCTACTGTCCGCAATAAGGTACTTTTCCCTATACCGTTCCTTCCTATGACTGCCACAAGCTCACCTTTCGACGCTGATGCATTTAGAGGAGACAATAATGCATTTCTATTCTTCCCCGACAAATACCCAATACTTAAAGAATCGAGTGATAATATTTGAATTTTGTTTGTATCCATTAAAATAAGCCAGAATATTTTCGATTTCGTAATATTACCCATATAACCACAGGTATCCCGATCAATGAGGTAACTGAGTTTACCGGAAGAACGCTGTCTGAACCCGGCATCTGGGAAATAATATCACTGGCCAGCATTATTGCCCCGCCTGTGAGAATTGTACCGGGAATCAGAATCTTATGATCGGAAGTTTTAAACAGCATCCTTGCGATATGAGGTACTGCAATACCAATAAATCCGATTGGACCGCAAAAGGCAGTAACGCTTCCGGTAAGAATACTGGTGCACCCAAATATCAGGCTCCGGGAAAGCCTTACATTAAGACCAATGCTGCCTGCATAATTTTCTCCAAGTAACAATGCATTGAGCATTTTGATTGATAAAATACTCAATAACACACCCGCGGAAACCGAGAGAAAAAGAACTTTTATCTGAGATGCGGTAAGATTACCCAGACTGCCCATAGTCCAGATTACATATGCCTTAAGCAATGTATCATTGCTGAAATACTGCATAATGCTTACAATCGCTGATATTCCACTTGATAACATGATTCCGAGAATAAGAATAGTCATAATATCCTTAACCCTGTAAGAAATAATCATAATCAGCAGCATAACAACACCGGCACCTATCCATGCCGCTCCAACAAGAATCCAGTTTTCTGAACCTGAAAAACTGAGAGGATAGAAAGACGAAGCAGTTCCCATTATTACAAAAGCCACCCCCAGACTTGCACCCGAACTTATGCCCAGTACATAAGGGCCAGCCATAGGATTTCTGAAAACAGTTTGCATCTGTAACCCGCTCAGCGACAAAGCAACTCCAACAAGAAGACCGGTTATTGCCTTCGGAAACCTGAATTTCATTATTATGGTTTCCACATTACTCCCCTGATTCTTAAAGATAGCAGTAAGAACATCAGAAATATTGATTCTTACTGTTCCCAGAAAAATATCAAGAATAAAAAGAAAAATTAAAATCAATAAGAGTCCGGTAAAAACCAGCCTTTGATCCTTTCTCCACGATTTTACAATGGGATTAACTTTTTCAGCAACCACCTGTCACCTTTAATTTAATTTCCTGTAATAAAACAATCCATCCTTGCCGAAAAGCCCGGGATGTAAAATTGAAGCTATATCTTTTAATATCAGATGAGGATTAAGACTTCCACTCTCCCAGTAGTCGTTACCACCATTTTCATTTATCCTGTTATTATTATTAAACAGATTCCCATTCTTAAAACAGGGAAGTTCAGCCAGTCGCTCATCAATAGCAGCTATTTCATCTTTTGAATTTACATTTCCGATATTTAACCAATAATCTGCTTTCAATGCCCGGGAATAGACATTTTCAATTCCGTATGGCATGGAGACTGTCGATCTGGTCTCTTTCCAAAGGTAATTTCCACCCGCATCGCTTATAATTGTATTTATATAGGAATTTCCAGGAGAAATAAACCAGGTGTCTTTAAATGGCAGTCCAAGTATTACATTTGGTCTGGAGTCAGAATTCTGGCAAATAAGACTTTTTATACTCATATATTCGTCAGACAATGATTTGAATATCGAATCGGCCATATCCTCCTTGCAATAAAGTGCCCCGAAAAGTTTTATCCATTCAGCTCTTCCAAGGGGATCAATTTCAAGATAATCAGCATTGAAAATTGTTTTTACTCCCAACTCCCTGATTTTATTAATATAACCAAGTGATTCACTTCCTATCCCATATATCATTATCAGATCAGGAGAAGTTTTGATTATCAATTCCTTATTCAAATTGGCCTCGTATCCGATATCCAAAATAACTCCGTTTTTAAATTTATCCGAAAGTGTTTTCGCGTAAATAAATCCGGCTCCGGAAACCCCGGCAATTGTATTCTCCTCCTCAAGGGCAGAAATCATTGCGAGCTGAGTTGTAGACATGCAAATTATTTTTTTAAGGGGAACAAATATGACTTCGTTTGAATCGATTCCTAGGGGAATTTTGGCTCCCCTTTTGAGAAGATAATAGACATTGCGAATTCCCTTAGCCCCCTGCCATGGATTGCTAATTGTAAGTTTTGTGTAACCGCTTTCCCTTTCCAGTGAAAATCGTTCGGATTTTGTAACTATTGAGCCATTGTGATTTAATTGATTTTCACTATGCGGAAACCGGTTTTCTGTACAAGAGACAAACAATGTTAATATAAACAAGGGAATGCAAACTACAGAGAGCAAGAAATTAAATAATATGCTGTAATACCTTTTCATTGATCTGCAAGATTTTCATTCACCTTAAAACACATAAGTCCGGGTAAAATACTGGCCTGATATTGTGAAATAAATGTACCGTCATGTTTATAATGCAGCAGAAACCCTTTCTGCTGATAATCAACAGCATCAGTTATGAAAATATCGCTATTAACGGGATCAATTCCCAGTTTATAAAAGATATGATCCTCCTCACTAATTAAAGGAACTGATGGAAGCTCCCGGGCATTAACAGGAAAATACTTAACACCGTTTTCGAGATAGTAAAGGGTATCACCTTTGCCATTTATCTGAAGGCAGGAAGGTGAGGCAAGCCTGGTGGGAAAAATAAACCTTTTCTGGACATTAGACGAAAGAGTATTAAGGCCTATTAATTCGGCATAATTGGTCCTTTCCCATCCACCATTACAAAGAACCCATAGAGTATTATTCTGGTCCAGTACCATACTTTCGGGTTCCATACCAACTTCTGTTGAATCTATAACCTTATTATTTACAGTATTAATTACCATTACCTCTTTTCCTCCGAACCACTCTGCAACAAATGCCTTTTGACCTGCAACCTCAATTGCCTCGGATGTTCGCCTTATATTAATATAACCGGAAATTGAATTACTATTAAGATCAATTATCGCTATTGAATCAGAATACATGCTGGTAACATATGCTTTACGGGTATCCACAAAAGCAATATTGCGCGGTGAGATAAGACCGGTAATAGTTTTTACAGATTTCATGGTATTTTTATTGACGATCTCGATCTTTCCGGAATTATTTACTATAATATATAGAAAATCGCCATATGTTTTCATTGAATTGGGAACATCTCCCAAGATCCGGTTATTAACTTTACTGAAAATATTATTATAAATTTTTGCTGAATCATATGAATAAAAAGATAATGAGCCGTTTCCCAATCTGAAATTACCTTCATTAATAAGAAAAAGACCAGCACCATTCGGAAGTAATGGATTTAAATTATCCTGAGGAAGCTCAGATAACCTGGTACAGGAAAGAAGTAATAAAACCACTGAAATATTTGCAATAATAATTTTCATCTGTATATAATTTATTTTTAAAGGTCGGATAGCCTGTCCCGCTTAAGCGGGGGAACCGGAGGTTTCATAAAGACAATTTAATCAAGTTAAAAAGGATCCCGAATGAATAATATCTGCCTGGCATGGGTTGCCAGGCAATTATCTGGTAACCGACATTGAACAGATTGTTAACACTGAGGTGCAGTTCAAGAGGGTCGTCATTAATATTAAACCGGAATCCTGCTTTTAGGTTATTTAAGATAAAGCCAGGCAAATAACCGGTATTATCAACCGTAATATATCTTTTCCCCGTATAATCTGCCATCCACAATATATTGAAATTTTTATACAAAATACTGAATGTTGCATTTGATTTATTCTCAGGAATATATATGAGCTGTTTTCCTTTTAAAGCCTCCCCGGAAGATATCGTACCTCCTGCTTTTGCACCTGTATAGGAATATTTTATGTCAATTTTTGCAGTTAATTTATTATGAGTCCACCTCAAACCGGCAGATGATTCAACTCCCATCGAATTAACTCTCTGAATATTATCTGCAGTCCAGTATGAAAATTCTCCCGGGTGCCATTGTATCATATCTTTAATAGAGTTTCTGAACAGAGAAATATCAATGTATAACCTGACTGCAGAAGAGATTTTCTCATTCATCCCGTATATAAGTTCACCGGATGTAACATACTCATTCTTCAGGTTAAGGTTACCGCCCGGAATCCAGAAAATATCATTCATATCAGGAACTTTTGAATTTCTTGAAATGTTTCCTTTCAGTGTATACTCTTTTACTTTTGAAATTTTGAACTCAAGTCCGGCTGTAAAATCAGGTATCAGGAAAGATCTGTTATTAATAATCTCCCGAACAAGCAATGTGGATCCCCACCAGTCTTCCCTCTTTTTCTCCAGTGATACGGTTAAATTCATAACATTCCGTGAGGCACTTTTGTCATAGTTATTTGATCTGATAACAGATAACTCGTCATTTAAAGAGGTTTTAAACACTATATTATCACTGAATGTGGTTTCCGTTACACTTTTAAGAACCAATTTTTCAGAAAGGTTCTTCGAATCTATTGAAGCGAGACTGTTAATGTAGTTGAGTCGGTTTAACATCAGGGCACCTGTTACTGAATATTTAAAACTACCTGTATAAGTTTTAAAATTCAGCATTGTTTTCAGGGATTCATCATACTGTTTTTCTCCTGCATTAAGAAGTTGAACCACTATGGGAGCAGGAAGGTTTCTTGAAGCTGTCTGGTACCATAATCTGGCAGAAATTACGCTTTTTGCATTCCTGAAATACAGTTCCTGCAGGTAACCCTGTTGCCGGAGCTGGCTGTTTTTCCTTTTTTCCCATACCGGTTCAGCGCTAATTACATTATTCAGATACCTGAAATTATTTTCGGCAGATTCAAGGAATATCTTTGTAACTGTTTGGAATTTAGTGCTCCCACTCTTAATCTGAAAAGAACCGGTGTACCTCCCAAAACTGCCAATTCCCGGATTAAAGATCATTGATGTCTCCTTTTTCCATCCGGTATTAGTTTCAAGATTAATTATCCCGCCGATTCCTCCGCTGTTAAGTCCCATGGATGATCCCCCATAATAGATCTGAACATTATCAATGAAACAAGCGGGTATCAGTGAGAGATCTGATTGTCCGGTCATGGGATTGTTTAAATTTATTTCATTCCACATAATCTGGGTATGGCTTGCACCGGAACCTCTTATTGAAGTTGTTGCAGATCCACCCATTCCATAGCTCTTTACAAAAATCAAAGAGTTTTCTGAAATCACTTCTGCCAGATTAACCTGCCTGTAATTATTTAATAGTTCCGGTGCAAGAATTGTTTTATTATATCCTGTTAATACTGAAGGTGGAAATTTCCTTCTTATTACCACCTCCTTAATGACTATAGTGTCTTCAGTCAGAAAGTGCTGGCTAAAAACGGGGAAGGAAAACAGCAGAGCAATATTTGCAATGAAACACTTCAAAATGATAATTTTCACATGTATTCCCGTCCGGATCATAATAAATCTTTCGGTAAGCAATTAAGTTTCACTATTAAATACAATGACCGTTATTTGAAGCTATCAGGAATACCAGGGTGGAAATCAGTTGATGATCCGGCGCTTTTTTTCCCGAAAGCTTTGAATATAGGTCTGTTATGGCAGGTCTTCTGACTTATCCCGGTTTTAAGAAGCCTTCCCATCCGGCAGTACCGGACAGTGGCAGGTATTTCATAAAACCATAATCGCTGGAACGATTGGGCTTCACAGCAGCGGGTACTGTTGCGGATTTAAACCGCATTCCCTCTTAATCACAATGATTTTATTTCATTGCAACACCATTACGAAAGCAAAGATAAAAGAATTTTTTGAGGAGTGATGGGATTTATCTTGTTGAGATATCAACAAGTAGTGAAAATATCTGTGAATAAGCTGCTAATTTTAAAAGCGGGTTACATATTTCCACAGGAGCTTCTGATCACAAGCTCAGGAAGGAGATTTACCTGTCGTTTATATTTCCCTTTACCATCATTTTTAACTTCGGACCAGATCATATTGGCTATTTTAATGGCAATTCCTGAAAATGGTTTTCTGAGGCAGGTTACCGGAGAGAACATAAGATCAAAACCCTGACCATCTTCCATAGATATCAGGGCTATATCCTGTGGTACGCGTAATTTCTTTTTCCTGAAAAATGTCATTACCGGGTACACAAGATATGAATGTAATGCAATTATTATATCAGCGCGATGTGGAGGCCGGAGGAATTTTTCAAGTTGAGAGAAGTCAGGTTCATCATTTGATGCAGTTATATCAATATCAATAGTTAATGGTTTATTGATTCCCTGTTTAAGGTTTAATGCAGAATTAATTTCACCGATAAGGAGTTGGTCTTCATTAAAGTTGTTCCGGTCAGCCAAAATCAGAATATTCTTATATCCGAGCTTGCCAATGTGATTTGCGACCAGACCGGCGCCTGCTGAAATATCTGTACATACATTATTCAATCGTAGTGATTTAACATTTTTCTCGAGCAAGACGAAAGGATAATCTGAAGAATTCAGCGATCTCAATGTGTGTTCATCAGCGGCTTCCCCAACGAGGATCAACCCACTGTAAAATTTTTTAAAAGCTCCAACCATCCTGTCGTATCTCTGGTCATCAGGATCTTTTGTTACAATTGAGAATCCAACTCCAATGCTTGAAAAAGCTTTTTGCAGAAATGGGGTTATCTCAATAACGAATGGATTATTAATTGAAGGCACTATCATTCCAAAAATGCCCGGTTTACCATCTACAGGTGATATTTCATTATTTTCTTTAAGAGAATCAAAGTAACCCATTTGCCTCGCAAGCGAAAGAACTTTTTCCTGGGTTTTTTTCCTGATCCCCTGCTGATCAGCTTTATTGTTAAGCACAAGGGAAACTAAAGTTCCGGATACTCCAAGTCTTGTAGCTAAATCTTTATTTTTGAACTTTTTTCCCATCTCTTCCTGTTTTTGGAAGAAATAAATTTAATCTCTTTTTTCAATTCTGGTGAATAAATTAATGAAATTTAACATTTTATACAAGAAAAGGTATCACGACAGGCAATGTCTTTTACTTTTCCATGCTGAAACAACTATTTTTTCGGAGGTTTTACACCTCTTTGCTTTGCAGCCTCTTCAAGCCGCTTCTGCCAATTTGATTTTTTAACGGGCTTTTTCTTATTTTCTTCAAGAGTAGCTAAAACTTTGTCTGCATCTATAAATCTCTTTGAGATCACATTCTGTCCATAGGTAAGCATATTTGCCAGGAAATAGTAATATGTGAGTCCTGATGAAAAATTATTCAGTATTAACATAAACATGACAGGCATCATATACATCATAAGTTTCATTCCCGGCTGATCCTGACCAGGAGACGTACCTGACAACTTCATTGTAAGTAATGTTGAGCCTGTCATGAGCAGGGTAAACAAACTGACATGGTTCCCATACATTGGTATTGTGAATGGAAGCTGTAATATTGAATCGTAGGTTGAAAGGTCTGTTGCCCAAAGGAAATGCTCTTGTCTTAGTTCTATTGAGACAGGGAAGAACCTGAACATAGCAAAAAGAATAGGCATCTGAAGGAGCATTGGAAGACATCCTCCCATCGGATTCACACCGGCCCTCTTGTAAAGGTCCATTGTCGCCTGCTGTTTTTTCATGGCGTCCTCCTTTTTAGGGAATTTTTTACCAAGTTCCTCTACCATGGGTTTGAGTACAGCCATTTTAGCCTGCGACTGAAATGACTTGAATGTAAGAGGGAAAAGAACAGCCTTTATAATAATTGTTAGTATCAGGATAATTATGCCATAGTTACTTATGTAATTATCGAGCCAGTTAAATATAGGGATGATCGCATACCTGTTTATCCAGCCAATTATATTTTTGCCAAGGAAAACAAGTTTCTCAAGTTCCAGACCCTCCTTTCGTAAAGTTGTGATATGGTTTGGGCCGTAATACATTTTCAATGATATGGTCGATGAATTTCCCGGATTAAAAGGTACTCCAAGCTCAGTGGTAAAGTATCTTAAATACTTTGGGGACGTTGTAGTACGTGTTGATGTTACAGATCCGTTCATAAAATAATCATTTATTATAAGGACCGATGAGAAAAACTGATCTTCGAATGCCACCCATCTGAGCTTTGTGGTAATATCGGCTTTTTCATCCTTGGATGATCTCATTTTTAAGCCAGCAACATCATCCTGGAAATATTTATATTTAATAGTCGTATAGTTCTCTTCATTCTGTCTGCCTTTTTCCTGTTGCGGAATATACATCCGCCAGTCCAGTGTAAGACTGTTCTGATTTGAGGCAATGATTTTTTCCATCGATTTAAAAGTGACATTAAAGTCGACTATATACTTATCGGGAGCAAGAATATATTTATATTCTATATAATGACCTTCCCCTGCCATTAGCCTTAGTATAACACTATCAGGTTGAGAGGTGACGAAATAAGCTTTTTTATCAGATACCGGTTTAAAATAAAGGTTATTTGTTTGAACAGCCTTGTTGTCGGCCGTAAAAAAATTAAACCCAAAAACGGTTGAATCACCTGAAAATAAGATTAACGGAAGAGAGTCGTAGGTTCTGTATTCTTTTAACCTCGCGGAATAAACCTTCCCTCCTTTTAATGAGATCTTAAGTTCAACTTTATTATTTTCAAGAGTAATTAAGTCATTTTCACCTTTTGCAGAACCAGCAAATAACCCGTATTGGCCTGAATCAGCAATCGCTGGTGGTGGAATGACAACCGGGGCCTCTTTTTTAACCCTGGCTGTATTTACTGTATCAACTTCCGGGATTTCAGGTGAAATTCCAAGACGACTATTTATTTCATTTACTTTTGCAATAACGTCGGCCTGATTCGGTTTGAATCTCAAAGCATTAATATATTCTGTTCTGGCCTGCTCCAACTCTCCTTTTGCCAGATACGATTCCGCAGATTTTACCGCATTATCATATGATTTATTTAACCTGTTGCTATTATAGATACTGAACCCGATAAAGATTGCAAATATCAGAATAAGACCGGTTATTGTATTTTTGTCCATTCTTTCAGATAAATTATTTATAAAAATTTGACCTAATAAAACTCAGTTTCTCTCTTCCCTGATACAAGCCTTTATAAAATCAACAAATAAGGGATGCGGATTTACTACGGTACTGCTGTATTCAGGATGAAACTGGACTCCGATAAACCATTTATGCGCAGGTATTTCCATAATCTCTACAAGTTTAGATTCGGGATTAACCCCTACCGGCACCATTCCTTCTTTCCTGAAATCTTCCAGATATTTGTTATTGAATTCATATCTGTGCCGGTGCCTTTCAATTATATCTGTTTTCCCATATGCTTCAAATGCCCTGGAATTCTTACTTATTATACATTTATACCCTCCAAGTCTCATTGTGCCTCCCTTATCTATAATGCTTTTTTGCTCCTCCATCAGGTCAATTACCGGGTATTTTGTTTTGTGGTCAATTTCCGTGGAGTGAGCACCTTCCAGTTTAAGCACATTTCTCGCAAATTCAATAACGGCACATTGCATACCAAGACAAATACCCAGGAATGGAATATTATGTTCCCGCGCATATTGGGCAGTCAAAATTTTGCCCTCAATTCCTCTTGATCCAAATCCGGGTGCTACAAGTATTCCATTCAGATCTTTTAGTTTTGAAGAAACATTCTTCTCATTTATTTCTTCGGAATGAATATATTCAACATTAACAGAACACTCATTCATTGCGCCGCTATGAATAAATGATTCTGAAATTGATTTATAGGCATCAGGAAGTTCAACATACTTCCCGACAAGACCAACCTTAATTGAATGTTTAGGGTTCTTTAATTTCATCAGAAATTCTCTCCATTCAGTAAGAGGAGGTTCTTTATTAACCGGAAGGGTAAGTTTCCTTAACACGGTCTGATCAAGCTTCTGATCCAGCATCATTATAGGGACCTCATATATTGTAGATACATCTACTGACTCAATTACAGCGCTTTCTTCGACGTTGCAAAACAATGCAACTTTTCTTTTAGTATCGTCATTGAGGTGCCGCTCTGTCCTAAGTACCAGCACATCGGGCTGAATACCTGCCTCAAGCAGCTCTTTAACAGAGTGTTGAGTAGGTTTTGTTTTTGATTCACCAGAAGCAGCAAGATAAGGCACCAGTGTTAAATGTATAACAATACAATTTTGTGTTCCGAGTTCCCATTTTAACTGACGTACTGATTCAATATATGGCAAAGACTCAATATCCCCTACTGTACCTCCAATCTCTGTAATTACAATATCAAATATATTACCTTTTCCTACGAGTTTAATCCTTCTTTTAATCTCATCTGTAATATGCGGTATCACCTGAACCGTTTTCCCAAGATAATCACCTTTGCGCTCTTTATTGATAACTGACTGATATATACGTCCGGTTGTAACATTATTTGCCTGGCTTGTCGGAACATTCAGGAATCTCTCGTAATGACCAAGGTCCAGGTCAGTTTCGGCTCCGTCAAGCGTCACATAGCATTCCCCGTGCTCATATGGATTTAGTGTTCCGGGATCAACATTAATGTATGGATCGAGTTTCTGAATAGTAACAGAATAACCCCGCGCCTGCAATAGTTTCGCAAGGGAAGAAGAAATAATACCTTTCCCAAGAGAAGATGTAACTCCTCCTGTTACAAATACATATTTAACGTCTGTCACATGAAAATTTATTAGTACAATTATATGATCGTTTCATCCTAATCGTCAAGACCTGACTGGTCAATCATTTTGACTTTTTCTTCCAGTGTCTTAATCAGTTTTTTGGCATTTTCAATCTTCTCTTCAACTTCCCTGATCATAGAATCAGCTTTGGCCGACTTGGCAAAAAATCCGATATTGTTTTCCCAGAGTACAATGTCACTTTCAAGTTGTTTTATCTTGGTATAGAATTTGTCACGTTCATTATGGACTTTCCTGGATGCTTTAGGATTTGATTTAAGATTATCCAGTTTAGTCTTATATTTTAGAATACTTTTATCCTCATCACCGATCTTCAGCTTATCAAATTCTTTATTAAGAGCATTTCTATACCTGTTAGCTATTTCCTCTTTCATGTTAAAGGGAACAAAACCTATCTCGGTCCAACTTCTCTGAATATTCTTCAGGTGGTCAAATGCACCCTGAACATCATTTCCTGGTTCAAATTTCTCAAGCTCTTCGATAATTGCGAGTTTAGCTTTGAGATTATCCTCATATGAAGTATCAAGTTTTGATAAGAACTCAGCTTTCCGGTTAAAAAAGTGATCACAGGCTTTCCGGAACCTCTTCCATCTTCGTTCTGATTGCTTGCGGGGAACAGGCCCAATCTCCTTCCAATCCTTCTGAAGTTTTATCAGAGCATCTGATGTAGCTTTCCAATCAGTACTATCCTGTAGAGCTTCAGCCTGAATACACAATTCAACTTTTAACTGAAGGTTATTTAACTGAATCTCTTTATTTTCAGCATAAAAGCCACGTTTCTTTTCAAAAAATGTATCACATGCATCCCGAAACCTCTGGTATATCTTATTGTTTTGTTTTTTTGGTGCAAAACCAATAGTTCTCCACATTTTTTGCAAAGAAACAACTTTATCTGCCTTTTCTTCAAAATCCTTAAAATTATTTATCTCAAGCAGATTGATTTCTTCGACCTCTTCGCAAAGGGCAATCTTTGCATCGAGATTCTTTCGCTGATCTTCCTTCTGTTTTTCAAAATATTCGTGATGCCTTTTATTGTTCTGTGATGTAGCTTCTTTAAATCTTTCCCATATTTCACTTTTAGATTCAGGAGGAACGGGACCAATTTCACGCCATCGGTTGTGGTATTCCTGCAAAGATCTGAATGCATTTACGGGATTTGGCTCAAACAGAAGCTCCTCTGCCTTTTCGCATAAATGTATTTTAGCTTCAAGGTTCTTTTTCAGGTCAAGATCCCGTAACTCTTTATTAATCTTGATATAATCATAAAACAATTCAACGTTGTGATGATAATTTTCCCAGAGATCTTTCAGGGCACTCTGTGGAACCACTCCAATTTTATGCCATTCATTCTGCAGTTGCCTGAAGTCGTGAAAGGTCTTGTTTATAGACTCTTCACGGTTTACCAGGTCTTTTATTTTATCGATTATATCATATTTCTTCTTGATATTTTCAAATTTTTCAGCTTCCTGAATCTTATTGAAATCGGTTTTTTTCTCCCTGTACTTTTCAAGAAGATGTTTTACCTTAATCTCATCAGGATCAACTAAAACCCTGTAGTCTTCAATTTTACCCCCATCTTCTAGAAATTTAGCTTTTCTTTGTTCATTTTCGAGTTTCAGCTTCCTGTAAAAGAAAGCCTTTATACGGTCAACATCATTTCGTATCTCAGCGGGAGGTCTGTTTTCAATTATCAGGCTAAGCGTTTCAACCAGCTCATTCCTGGTAAAACCTGAATAATCAACAGGAGGAAGTTCAATATTATCATGTTCATGTTCTGGTTCATGTTCATGCTCACGTTCTGGTTCATGTTCATGTTCTGGTTCTGGTTCATGGTCATCTTGGTTCACTGGTTCATGTTCATGCTCTGGTTCATGTTCTGGTTCATGTTTAAGCTCCTGGCCATGGACAAGATTTTGAATTTGTTCCTGATTTTGTTCCTGATCTGAATCAACTATTAAATTGTCGTCGGGTATAAGTTCCTCATCACTTTTTTCAACCGGTTTTGCTTCTTTCTCATCAATGATCTCAGGTTCAGGTGCTTCAGTATTTTCATCTTCAGGATGAGATTCGTTTTCATGCGGTTTTTCAGCTTGTGTGGGTTCCTCAGGTACGGAAGCTTTTTCATCAGCCCCGAACTGTTCATCTCGAACAGAGTCATCCGGATTTTTCTTTATCATAATCAATCCTTTATTATTTCAGCTCATTCTCAGTATTCTGCACCATGGCAATCCATGGAATTTTCAGAGTACGAAAATATTGAAATATTTAATAATACTCAAAGTTTTGGCATAAATAAATATGATAATCAATGATAAACATGAAATGATAGAATTATGCAAAATGAATTTGTCACTTACATCTTTTAAATTCCGGTGTAGAAATTGTATATTTGATTAAAACATTCAGCATTGAAATAATGCGGATTTTATAATGCGCATTAAATATCAGACTATGGGCAAAACAGAAGTAATAATAATTTTTACTGCTTTTTCTTTATTAGCATTCAGGCTATACCAGAGATATCAAAAAAAACAGGGAAAACCGGGAAACGGGACTAATTCAGGTTCTTCATTTCCATCATCAAAAGATGATGATTATGAACCATATTCAAAAAAATAATGCCAGGTTATCTTTTGTTACGTGACAAAAGGTGACGGAAGGGATTGACAATTTTTTGAAGAAGGCGTGTATTTTCAGTTATGATCTCTGCCGTTCCCAGCATATTCTGAGTGAAGTGAAGTTCTTTACCATACAGCGTTCTGAACCCATATGGTAAATTAACTTCAATTATATAGGCATCTCCTGTAGGTACAAGTGATATGGTTTTTATCACACCTCTTAGCATACCGTATTCCAGATAGGGAAATCCGCTAAGTTTAATATTAACCGGTTGACCTTCCTTAACTTTCCCTGATCTCTGCATCTTAAGGATTATTCTTCCAACATAATCTCCAGGATGATCCGGTACAATATTAATTACCGGCTCGTCTTTTGTAACAGTCTGATCCTCATGCCATATTTTTGTGAATGTTACCACTCCGCCTATCGGAGAAATGAGGAGATAGTTATTTTCCCATATTTTCAACTGGGCCTTCAGGTTTTGAAAAGATTCATTCATAACAGATAATAGCTTTTCTTTTTCTTCTGAACGCAGTATCCTGTAATCCTGCAGGAGTTGATTTTTCTCCGCTATTTCAATTAATTTGGCAGATTGGTCCAATCGTACCTGCTGAAGTTCCAGATTTATCCGAATAAATGCCTGGCGCGAAATTTCAAGTTCGCTTTCAGAAAACACCTTTTGTGCACAAAGGAGCGAATCTCTCTTAAATTTTTTTGCTTCAAGGAGCACATTTTCTTTATAAAGCTTTTCCTTTACCCGTAACCTTTCGATGTATTGTCTTATACTGTTTATCTCTTCAATCGTAGAGATAATTTTATTGCCGTAGAAATCATTCTTTATAAATGTTTGATAATCTGAAATGCATTTTTGAAAGGATGCCCATGAGCCCTGCATCTCTCCAAGTTCAGAAAATCCTGGAACAATTGAAATCCTAAGATATTCAGGTTTGGTTATGGTATCTACCAGTTTAGTAAGCAAATCGATATCCTGTATTGAAGCCGCGGTTTCTATTACTGCCAGCAATTTACCGGTTGGAACTTCTTCGCTGTTGCTAACGTATAAGATCTTTAAACGTCCTGAAATTTTAGCAGTAATTGTTACCGGAGGATTTTCAGTAGTTATTTCAATTGGTGCCGGAATTGTGTCAGGATATCTTATCAGCCAGGCCAGCATTACAAAGAGTAAAAATACCGAGAATATTAAACCGGTTCCCCATTGAATTATTTTTCGGGGTGGTCTGCCCATAATTTCCCTGACAGGTTCGGAGTATAATATTTCAGATATTCTTCTTTCCTTCATTTAGTTATCAGTTACCCAGTTCAAGCTGGTTTTTCACAAGCTCATAATAAGCCCTTCTGGCTGCAATAAGTGTCTCATGAGTGCCTGTTTCAACAATTCTGCCACTATCCAGAACAACGATCTTGTCAGCATTTCTTACCGTGCTAAGCCTGTGTGCTACAATAATCACAGTCTTTCCTTTAAAGAACTCTGAAAGATTTTCCACAATAACTTTTTCATTGTTTGCATCGAGCGAGTTGGTAGCTTCATCAAAGATTATAATATCGGGGTCTTTATATATGATCCGTGCTATTAGTAATCTTTGTTTCTGTCCTTCACTCAGACCATGACCATTAGCACCAATTCTGGTATTATATCCGAGGGGAAGAGACTCGATGAAACCTTTTATATTGGCAACTTCAACAGCGTTTAACAGTTTTTCTTCATCTATATCTTCTGACCCGGGTGCAATATTTGCAGCTATTGTATCTGAAAATAAAAAGCCATCCTGCATAACAGCACCCACTTTTTTCCGCCATAATTTCAGACTAAGGTTAGAGAGCCTGGTATCACCAATTAATATTTCACCTGTTACAGGTTGATAGAATCCCAGTAGCATTTTGAGCAATGTTGTTTTACCACTGCCGCTTGTACCCACAATAGCTGTAACATTATTCTCCTCTATAAAGAGATCCAGATCTTTCAGGGCAAAAGGTGACCGGGGGCCTTCATATTGATATGAAAGGTTATTGATATAGATATCTTTTTTGTCAGGCAGTTTACGGACTTTCATTTCCGGAGCAGCTTCTTCATTATCCATCTGGTGAACTTCAGCAAGCCTGTCGAGACTCATCTTAGCATCCTGTGATACCCGGAAAAATTCAATTATCTGGCTTACAGGGACATTAAGCTGACCTATTATGAACTGGACTGCCAGCATCATACCAAGTGTCATATTTCCTTTCAGAACAGCTGTAGCAGCTACAACCGTAATAGACAAATTGGTAACTTCATTAATAAAGGTGGCGCCTGCAAACTGATACTGGATTAATCCCAAGTCCCTTTACTTTCAGGCCGAACAAAACAGACTGCAACTTCTCCCAATCCCACCGCATGCTTAATTCACTTTGGGTCAGCTTTATCTCCTGCATTCCGTTTACTATGTTAATAAGCTTAGTTCCCGATACAGACATTTGTTTAAAACGCTGATGATCGAGCCTTGCCCGTGATTTCATAAAAAGGGAGACCCACAAAATGTAGAAGCCGGATCCTGCAAGAAATAATAAAAGAATTTTGGTGCTGAATATTGCCAGCACTATGCCAAACACAAACAAGTTAAAAAAGGAGAAAAGTATGCCAAGACTTGCGGAGGTAAGAAATTCTTCAATCCGGTTATTATCCTCAATACGCTGAAGAATATCGCCTGTCAGTTTTGCATCAAAGAAAGCAACAGGCAATGACATTAGTTTCTGAAGGAAACCTGAAATAATTGCAACATTCACCCTTGCTCCAATATGGAGAAGGAGCCAGCCTCTGATAAATTCAACCGTCATTCTGCCAATAACCAGAGCCAGCTGAGCGAAAAGGATCAGATAAATGAAGCCCAGGTCGTTATTATTCAGTCCGATGTCAACTATCGATTGTGTAAGAAATGGTATTATGAGTTGAATACAACTTCCCAGCAGCAAACCCAGAACAAGTTGACCGATATATTTACGATAGAGCCTAAAATATTGCAAAAGAAACCTGAAGCCTTGTTTTTCTTCATGCTCTTCAGTAACATCAAAAAGAGCAGGTGTTGGTTCAATTATCAGGACAAGTCCTGATTGTTCACCCTCTGTAAGTGTTACAGCCCAGTTCCGTAAAAATTCTTCACGAGTATATTTTACCAGCCCAATAGCCGGATCTGCAACCCATATTTTATCATTTTTTATTTTATAGACTACTATGAAATGTCTTTGTCTCCAGTGTACTATGCAAGGTAACGGCACATTCTCACTCAGCACCTTAAATGTGATTTTGGTACCAATAGTTCTGAATCCCAGGCTGTCAGCAGCTTCGGAAAGACCAAGAAATGAAACACCCTCACGTGTTATGAAACACTTCTTCCGCAACAGTTCCAGAGAATAGTTTTTTTTGTAAAACCCTGCTACCATCTTTAGGCAGGCTGGCCCGCAATCCATTGCATCGGGTTGTTTTACAAAGGGAAAAGACATTTTATATTTCCGGAGATTGATTTAAACTGTAAGTAAAGATATTTATTTATTCTTTTCCGTCAATAATCTTTACTTCAGTCCTCCGGTTTATTTTTCTTCCTTCAAAAGTTATATTATCTCCTACCGGAGACTGATTTCCATAACCTTTATATTTAAGGCGGGTTGATGTTATACCCTTCTTAATAAGATATTCAACTACCGATAGTGCCCTTTTTTGAGATAGGATCAGATTGTGCTCTTTAGAGCCTGTTGAATCGGTATAACCACCAATCTCAACTTTTATATCGCTGTTTACTGTTAAAAGGTCAACCAGGCTGTTCAACTCCGGAAAAGATTCCTTTTTTAGTTCCCAGGAATCAATATCATAAAAGACATTCGAAAGATGAATCTTCTCTCCTACCTTTACCGGACTTAAAATTATCTTTTTTATAAACGGTTCCATTACGGTATGAACTCCTTCAAACACAAAATTCTCAGAATAAAACAGGTACCCGGTTTTACTTACATTCAGGCCGTAATTGTAACCCGAAGGAAGACACACAAGAAAGTTTCCTTCACTGTCGGATATACTTTTGACAGTTGTTTTACCGATAGAAAGATTAATCAGTTCGTAGTTTGCTTTTAACATTCTGCCGGTTTCTTTATCATAAACCTTTCCCTTCAAATATGAAACAGGATCTGGTCGCAGAGATTCATCAAGAGCAAAATAATAAATGTCCTTTCCTGTAATATTATCATGTTTTGAGGAAAAATAAGCATATTGTCCGTTGGCTTCAATCACAAGGCCCATCTCATCATTGAATGTATTGATAGGATATCCCAGATTTTTTGGAACTGTCCACGAACTATCCACATTCATCCTGGAAAAATAGATATCAAATCCACCCATACCCGGCCGGCCATCTGATGAAAAATAGAGCGTCTTCCCATCGAAATGAAAAAATGGAGACATTTCATCGCCAGGAGTATTGACGGTAGTTCCCAGATTAACCGGAACGTCCCATTTATTATTTTCTTTCAAAACAGAATACCATATATCCTTTCCACCTATCCCCCCAGGACGGCTGCTGGAAAAGAATAACATTCTTCCGTCAGCGGAGATGGAAGGCTGAGATTCCCAGTAATGAGTATTTACAGGAGAACCGACATTAACCGGAACTGACCATTTCCCATTATCAAAAGCTGAAAAATAGAGATCACAACTTCCTGATCCACCGGGTCGATCACAAGCAGTAAAGTACATATAATTACCTCCTGACGAAATAGTCTGGGCACCTTCGTTATTGATAGTATTAAGCGGAGCTCCTGCATTGATTGCCATTGTCCATCCGTTATCGGAAAGATGGCTTACATAAAAATCTTCCTGTTCAATTCTGGAGCCTATTGCACTTCCTGATGCTTTATTTTGCCGCGTAAACATAAGCGTCTGCCCATCAGCAGTTATTGACGGCCAGTACTCATCATCAGGCGAATTTATTGAACTCCCTACACTTACTGGATTAAATGGAACAGGGCTTTTCATTGCATTTATGGCATATTCACAATTAATGACTTTTTTCAATGCTAAGGTTCTGTTCTTTTCTGAAATTTTATTTTGCAAAAGATAAATCCGATAATGAATAAGGGCATTGATATAATCCCCTGTTCTGAATTCAGCCTCTGCCAGGTAAAAAAATAGTGGAGGATAGTACATTGAATCAATCCTGACAGCATGGTTATAATATAACACAGCCTCTTTATTTCGCATTTGCTTAAGCATAAGTTCTCCCAGAACCATATAAGCTTCGTAGAAACCTGAGTCTGTTGCAATTGCGATCTTGAAATTTGTTTCAGCATTCTTATAATCAAAATAATCGTAAAGTGAAACACCTTCGTTATATGCCTTTATAGCTTTATTCGAGGAAGAGTGAAAAGCCTGGGAAAACCCCGTCCGGGATATAAAACCGAAGAGCATTAAAAATAATATTATTAGCAGAGGTCTCATACAGTTATCAGGGAATATGCATGTATTTGTGTATCTGCAATGATATTCTCCATGACGGATTTTTTTTGATATACTCAACAATTTCAGGGACAATTTTTTCAAACCGGCTCCATTCGGGCTGAAGAAATAACAGGCATTTTTTGCCAATTGTCTGACGATATTTTTCTGCCTGTATGAAATCATTTTCCTCTTCAATTATTACTTTAAGTTCATTAGCTTTTTCGCAGATTTCGGCAAAAGGCGGTCTGTTTTTCTTAGGGGAGAGACAAATCCAATCCCATTTCCCTGTTAATGGGTGTGACCCTGAGGTCTCAATAAAAGTACTGATATTTTTTTTCTTTAAGCCTGAGCATAAATAATTGAGGTTCCACATTAGAGGTTCACCTCCTGTTACTACAACAGAATCAGCGCCGGAATTTACTACTCTATCGATTATATTCTTCGTTTCAACCAGCGGGTGTATATCAGGATCCCATGCAAAACGAGAATCACACCAGCTGCATCCAACATCGCAACCACCAAGCCTTATGAAATATGCAGCTTTGCCGGAATGGTATCCTTCACCCTGTAAAGAAAAAAAATCTTCCACCAAAGGAAGTTTGTATCCATCATCCATTTCCTGCGAAGCATTTATCATTCTAAATTTAAGATTTTTAAATATCAGATAAAATATATCTGAATCTGTGTATAATTACCCTGAGAATACTTTAAACAACAGAAAATATGTCATATTTAAAAGTCAAAGGCAAATATTGTATTTATTTATCTAATTATATTGAATTTCAAACGATTAGGAATAGATTGTCATTTAATGCCTGTAAATATATGGTATTATAAACTGTGGCAATTCAACTTTGTTCCTGTAACTTTTTATAACTTAATTTCAACTCACTACAAACCAGATGCTTGTCTCAATAATTATTATTCCTGTTGTTTTTCAAAATTTTCCCATGAAAACATCAGTATTTAATATTCGTCGATGAAACTATATCAAAGACCGGTTTTTTATTGCCTGGTATTTCCACAACATTCTCAAAGGAAATGTTATCACACTCTTTCAGATAAACTTTCGAATTTACAGGAAGTTTGATGTTTTTCAACACTATGTTGCTTGTATAATGCTTAGGATCATCAAACCCTTCTATATAAATAACAGGCACCTTTGTCAGGGCTTTTGTCATATTTAAATTGGTAAACACCATATTTCTGAACACCGGTAATTCTGGAGCAGGAGCCCCATCATTGTTGTAATTAACTGAAGTAACAATTTTTATTTGCTGTAAATCACAATCTTTTACAGTAACATCTTCTACATATCCTCCCCTGTCTTTTGTCCCTTTGATCTGCAGTCCATTATTTAAATTACCCAGTTCACAATCACGGACTATTACATTTTTTACTCCTCCCGACATCTCACTTCCAATTGCAAGACTATGACCTTTTATAAAATTACAATTAGTGATCCAAACATTAAGTGTTGGTTTTCCAACAATATTTCCTTCCGGATTTTTTCCTGACTTAATAGCAATGCAGTCATCGCCGGTTGAGAATGAACAGTTAAATATATACGAATCAACTGACGAATCAGGATCAATACCATCTCCATTAGAAGCAGTACTGGAAATATTTAAATCATGAAGTGTAACATTTCTGCTATAAGTGTAATGAATACACCAGCATGGCGTTTTTTCAACATTAAGCCCCTGGATATCTACATTCATGCAATTCATCAGACATATTAAGCGTCCTCTAGATCTGATACCTTTGGCAGCAGTCATGGCTTTCCCCAGTTCAGAATCACCTCCTGAAATAGTTCCTTCACCACGGATTGCCAGGTTTTTTATAAATATTTTACCTGAAGTGTCCAGTTTTCCTGCGGTTATAAGGCTTGAAAAGCTTTCGACCGTCCATCCTTCAAAACGGGTAGGAATAAGAGGATAGTAATCTGCTATATTGGTGCTTCCCTTTAACACTCCTCCCTTTTCAATAAAAAGAGTCATATCACTCTTTAGAAAAAGTGCGCCACTCAGATAAATTCCGGCAGGTATAAGAACTGTTCCCCCCAAAGGACATTCATCAATGGCTTTCTGGATAACTTTGGTATTTAAAGTAACTCCGTCTCCGGTAGCTCCATACTTTTTTATGTTTAAAATTTTGCCCTGCTTTCTTGTTGTAACTTTAATTTCATTGCAAGCTTCAGATAGTTCACCCTTTGTATTTTTAGATTTGATTGAAAATGTATAAGTTGTATTTGGCTTAAGTTTGCTTACAGTATAATTTGTAATTTTTGATGATCCCGAAAGTTGACCATTTTTAAAAATATCATAACCGGTAATATCTGAATAGTTATCTGGTTTATCCCAGATTAAAACTATCGATGAAGATGTTTCAGAACCGGATGGAGAAATAAGGTTTTTAGGCATTTCTGTCGCTTTCACAAGGTTCATGCCTGAAAAACAATTCACAAACACAAAGATGAATATAAAGGTGTGCTTTCTCATAAGCTTGTTGTTTTTTGAAAAACAGGATCTGATTCTATGTTGTACTGACTCAATTTCTGACTTTAAAAAACAGATCCCTAATGAAGGGATAAATATAAAGGTTTTTATTATACCATGGAATTACTCCAACCTTAAAATATTAATTGTTTATCGGAAATCAGGTATAAGGAATTATTGAATTATGTTTGAAAATTCAGTCTGTTATAGATGTCAGGCACAGGAAGAACACTAAAAAAACATAAGAATAATTCATTTAGTTGTTCCAAATAACAATACATATTCCCTTGAAGATGCGGTCCTAACCCAATTTCCGGGTATTATAATCCAGTTATTCAATGGCTTAGGATCAATCGTTTTCTTCTCCTCAATATACCTTAAAATATAATATCTTAAATCTTTTTGGGTAGATGAGATAAGTCTGGACCTGAGTTTGATCTTGTCTATTCCTGCCCCTTCAGTTAAATGCCCGCCGCCTCCATTTCCCCGATAGGAATTTAATGCTACCTTATAATCCAAATTCATTTTAAAAGGGCGGCCGTCAGAAAATGATTTTATAGTAATTCTTTCACCCTCAGGTTTTCTCACATCGATTGTATAATCGATTCCTGCTGCAGAATCAAAATTGTAAGGCAGGTTTTTCAACCATGCTTTTCCGTTAATCATCAATGGTTTACCATTACTGCCTGTTCTTAGTTTTAAGAGCATATCTCCGGGCGATTTCATGGTATTTAACCATCCGGCATATGAATACTCAAGGTATTTTTTAATCTCCTCTCCTGTCATGGTCATTGTGTAAAGTAAATTCTCGTATCGGTATAGTTTAAACATATCACCTACAGTAACAGGTCCTTTCTCTATCTTAACGTCAAAAGACAAGGGAGCTGCAAAGGAAATGTCGGCACCTGTAATTTCAAGTTGGATAGAATGTATCAAATCCACGAACGCCGATGATCCAAAATAGGAATCTCTTGATGAGACCATTTTGGTGGAATAACCAATGACCTTGTCAACATAATTGTGGATAATTTTATTCTGAGTGGCAAATTTTGTCATAAATTCCGGATCCACTCTGAAATCACCGACATTCAATATCCTGCCTGAAATGACTTTTGTTTTTCTTCCTATTATCTTTTTTGAGATAAAGCTAACATCAGCCCTTGCCAGATTATGAGAATTGCTGCCACCATTAAGAATTAATACGGTGTCACCTTTAATGTTTACAAACTTCTCATTTACAAGGTTGTGGTCATGTCCGGTAAAAATAATGTCAAAGCCCGGAACATTATAAGCAACTGCTGCTGATCCATTTTCATATAAAGAGCTGTTTGGACCGGTTTTGTATTTATCTTTGTTCCAGCCTGAATGGAAAAGGCCCACAACTAAATCGGGTTTTTGGCTAAGCAGAACAGGCATCCAGTGTTTTGCTGTTTCAACCATATCTTTAAAATCGATTCCTGAATAAAGTTCAGGTGGTAACCAATCAGGAACAGCCGGAGTAATTAGACCAAATGTTGCAACCCGTATTCCATTTTTTTCAATGACAACATAAGGCTTGAAATAATGGTTTCCGGTCTTAACATCTATAGCATTGGCAGCCAGTAAAGGGAAATGATACTTCTTCACCAGTCTGTCGTAAACAGGATGACCGGCTTCAATATCATGGTTTCCGGCAGTACCGGCATCATAACCAAGATAGTTCATTACCTCTGAGCAGAAATGAGGCGAGGTTGTATCAATGTAGTTATAATAGTATACCTCAGGCTGGCCCTGAAGATTATCCCCGTTATCAAGCAGAATTAATGGAACATTGCTGTTACGTACCTTTTTAAAATATGTTGCCGAATTAGCAAGTGAGGAATTCAGATCTTTTTTTTCGATAAAATCATAAGGAAGAATTACTCCATGCAGATCAGTCGTTTCAAGTAAAATGATTCTCTTTTTATCATTTAACTCGCATGAAACCAGGATTGCAATAAAAAGTAATACGGCAATTGACCTGAAGATATATTTGGATCTCATATTTTCCTGGAAATATAAATCAAAGGTTAAACTTATGAAAGATTATTTATTTTCTCACATCAAAACCTGATGTTAAATATTATTTAAGTCATGTAAATAATATCTTTGCGATCAAACATGCACATATGTTAAAAACCGGTCTTGAAATTATTACAGAAAAGCTACCCTCACCACTTAAGGGAAAAAGGATAGGAATCCTTTGTCATGCCCCCAGTATAACAAGAGATTTCAGGCATATTACAGATATATTCTTTCAAAAAAGTGATTGCAGGCTTTCAGCAATATTTGGTCCACAGCATGGTATTTTTGGTCAGACCCAGGACAACATGATTGAGTGGGAAAGTCAGAAACATCCTGTTTACAACGTACCATTGTATAGTTTATATGGAGAGACCCGCAAACCTTCGCCTGGCATGTTAAAAAACATTGATATTTTGTTGGTCGATCTTCAGGATGTTGGAGCAAGATTGTACACCTATATATGGACAGTAAAGCTTTGCATGGAAGCTTGTGCCGAGGCGGGTATTCCGGTCTGGGTGCTTGACAGGCCAAACCCGGTTGGAGGATTGCCATGTGACGGTCCTGTTTTGAAGAAGGAGTATTTTACTTTTGTCGGTGGTGCTTCAATTCCAATGTGTCACAGAATGACAATAGGAGAAATGGCTTTATGGATAAAGGAAAAACATATTCAAAAGTCTGAACTAAATATTGTCTGGATGGAAGATTGGAAAAGGGACTCTTTTTTTGATGAAACAGGAATTCCCTGGGTATTACCTTCCCCAAATATACCAACGTTACAAAGTGCAATTGTTTACTCAGGTATGGTTTTGACTGAAGCTCTGAATCTGTCGGAAGGCAGGGGTACAACAACCCCGTTTGAACTATTCGGTGCTCCGTTTATTGATCCTTATAAACTAAAAATCAACCTTGATGCCAGGAAAATACCCGGGTGTGCTTTCAGGGTTCATGGTTTTATACCAACATTCAACAAATTCTCAGGAAGTTTCTGCAATGGATTGCAAATTCATGTAACAGAGCCACGCGAATATTTCCCGGTCTACACTGCGATGGAGATTTTTGATGGGATAATGGAAACATCTGCGACTGGCTCCTTGAATTTTAACCCTCCTCCATATGAATATGAATTTACGCACATACCTTTTGATATACTGTCAGGGGACCAGTTAATGAGAACAACACTTTTAAACAGAATGCCTTTAAAAAATGAGAGGGAAAGGTGGAACGATGAAATTGGGGTATTTCTTGAAGAATTCAGTCAAATTGCTGTTTATCCTGAATAATATATGTTTGATTAATTTCTGACTGAGTTACTTCTTTTTAAAAAAGCCTGATAGTTTTTCAATTAACTTATCTGAGAAGATCGGTTTTATGACATAATCATTGAACCCCGACTTTACTATTTTCTCTCTGTCGCTGGTGAGCCCGTAGGCAGTTTGCGCTATTATTATTGGCTTTCCTCCAAGTTTTCTGATCTTGTCAGTAGCAGCATACCCATCCATAATTGGTAGCTGTATGTCCATCAATATGATATCAAGATCAATATTTTCAGAAGCAATATCCAAAGCTTGCTGCCCGTCACCGGCATTTAATAAAATTGCACCGGTTTTTTCAAGTACTTTATTAAGATATAACCTGCTTGACAAGTCATCTTCCACGATAAGGATTTTTCTGCCTTTTAAATATTCATTTTCCATCTCTGGTAATTTTATTATTCAAAAAGTCCATCATCTCTGAGAAGCAGTAAAATAGCTGACTGCGGTACCACAATATACTTTTCATTGTTGAATTCTATTTCAATGGCGCTGTTCTGAAGATAAACAGCCTGATCACCCTCCTTAGATTGAAGTGGTACATACATGGGTTCATCTGACCTGGTTTTCCATGGCTCATCAGCATCATTTACTGAAGGAATCGGATAACCCGGACCTACTTTCAGTACAAAGCCTATCTGCACTTTTTCATTCTCATTCACCCCCGGGGGCAGGAAAAGTCCGCTTTTTGTCTTCGACTGTGGTACTTTTGGTTTAATCAGGATCCTGTCACCAATTACAATCAGTTTTTGCAGATCTTTCTCGTCTAGGTTTACACTCATAAAAAACATAATAATAAACAAAACTACCAATTATTATGATAAACGGTAATCCGGGGAAAAGATTTTATTAATATTGCATTTAATCCCTAAGGGCAAAAAAACATTGGTCTCTTCATGGATGAATATGATAAATACAAGACAATAAAGGTTTTATCACAGGGTATATATAAGGAAAGAGGAAGCCGTTTTATTGGTTTTGCATATCCTGTTTCAACACAGGAAGATATTAAACCAATTATTGAAAAGATCAAAAAAGATCACCATGAAGCAAGACATTTTTGTTTTGCCTATATGATTGGTCACAAGAGACTTACATGGAGAGTAAATGATGACGGTGAACCATCGGGTACAGCTGGTAAACCGATTCTGGGCCAGATAAACTCATCCGGGCTGACAAACATTCTGATAGTTGTAATACGTTATTTCGGTGGAACGCTACTTGGGGTAAGCGGGTTGATAAATGCATACCGGACTGCTGCTGCCTCTGCAATAGCCAATGCGGAAATCATTGAGCGAACACTGCTGGAATTTCATGAGATCAGGTATCCGTACAGCAGCATGAATGATGTTATGAAAATTCTTAAGGAAGAAGGCGCTGACCATTCCGGACAGCTCTTTGATCTTGAATGTTGCATTAAGATCAGTTTCAGGGTATCTGCAAGGGAAAATATTTTAAAACGTTTGTCGAGAATTGAATATCTGAAGGACGTTTATATTGAAACAAAATGAAGTACGAAGATGCTCATTTAAAGTTATAAATTAATTATCAACAGATATCCCAAGTGTTTTGATTCTTAATTAACTTTACCGGGAGTTCCGATATATGTCAACCAATGTATCAAGTTAATGAAAAACAGGAGTTTAGTTTCAATAGATGATTTATCAACAGAAGAGATCATCAGGATTCTTGATCGTGCAGAAGAATTTGAAAAACAACCTGTCAGAACACTTCTGGAAGGAAAAGTAATAGCTACTCTTTTTTTCGAGCCATCAACCCGTACAAGGTTAAGTTTTGAAAGTGCCATTAACAAACTAGGTGGTAAGATTGTCGGCTTTGTCGATTCATCAACCTCAAGTGTATCAAAGGGTGAGACATTGCATGACACAATAAAAATGGTAAGCAGCTACAGCGATCTGATCGTTATCAGACATCCCGTTGAAGGCAGCGCCAGGTTTGCAAGTGAAATAGCAACTGTACCTGTAATTAATGCCGGAGATGGTGCCAATCAACATCCTACCCAGACTTTGCTTGATCTTTATTCGATCAGAAAAACCCAGGGGACCCTTGATAATCTGAATATATTTATGGTAGGTGATCTAAAGTATGGACGGACCGTTCATTCCCTTATGATGGCAATGTCGAGGTGGAATGCTACTTTTAACTTTATTTCTCCTGAAGAACTAAAAATGCCTGAAGAGTTTAAACTCTATCTTGATAATATTGGGTTAAAATATTATGAACATACAGATTTTACTGATATCATTTCAAGAGCTGACATCATTTATATGACCAGAGTGCAAAAGGAAAGGTTTTCTGATCCTATGGAATATGAAAAGGTGAAGAATGTTTACGTATTAAGAAATTCCATGCTGAAGAATACCAAACCTAACATGCGTATCCTGCATCCCCTGCCAAGGGTAAATGAGATACATACCGACGTTGATTCCAATCCTAAGGCATATTATTTTGAGCAGGCTCTTAACGGGGTTTTTACCCGGCAGGCAATTCTTTGTTCACTATTAGGTATTTAATTAAGGAGGACCGGATAATGAAGGAACCGAAGCAAATGAGTGTCAGTGCAATTCAGAACGGAACTGTTATTGACCATGTACCGGCAAGAAATTTATTTAAAGTTATTCAGATACTTGGTCTCGATCGTATTGATAACCAGATAACATTTGGAACAAATCTCGAAAGCAAGAAGCTGGGAAGAAAAGCAATAATAAAGATTTCAGGAATCTACTTCGAAGATGAGGATATTAACAGGATCGCCCTGGTAGCTCCTGATGCAAATCTGAATATAATCAAAGACTATGAAGTGGTCGAAAAGAAGGAGGTTGTTGTACCTGATAATATAATAGGTATTGCAAGGTGCATGAATCCGAAATGTATTACAAACTTTGAGCCGGTTAAAACAAGGTTCCGGGTGGTATCAAAAAAAAATGTATTACTAAAATGCCATTACTGTGAAAAGATTACAAACCAGGAGAATCTGCATATAATTTAACCTGATTTTACTACCCATATCCTTTTTTGCCCTCCATCAGCCATGAAAGCGGGCTGATACACTAATTTTAATAATAAAATGCTTACGCTTTAGAAACTTTTCACACTTTCTGATTTATTTTTATAATTCTCTAAAGAATAATTAATTAGCACTCTTTAGAGGAGAAGGTTAACTATCTTAACCTGTCATACGACCTGACAAGATCCTCATCTTTCTTTATTCCCCTGTAAGCCATATATGTAAAAATCATGATCAGAACAGGAAAAACTAAATTTAACCCTGGTACCATGTGGGAATTGAAATTCCTTATGACATCAAATGCATAGTATGCACCAGTAAATATCATAATCGCGATTGTTACAATCAATGCTCCTGCAAATCTGATCTGTAGTTTCCTGTTTTTATAAAGAAAAATTGTTACAAATGATATGATGGGGATCAATAATAATAGGCCCGAAAGAGGAATCAGCTTTTCGATCTGCTCAGTTCCCTCCCCTTTTATTGTCCTGGTAATTCCTCCAAAATTTATGATCAAAAAATTATTGGATACATCAATGAATCTTATAATATCCACTTTAAGGAATAAAACTGACAACAGGGTTGTCAGTAACAGGTATATAGATTGAATACGCTGTATCATGTGAAACTAGTTTTTTAGAAGTCCAAATTTACATCTTTTAATTAAATACGGAACCACTAAAAATGCTGATTTATTTTAAAGAAATTTAACAATTTTTAAAAGAAATCACTGAACCTGAAACTTATAATTTATCTACATTTGTCCTGTTTTTGGCTGGCATTATATGGCAAATCCTTTAATTACTTTTTCAACTAATAATTTGAAGCGGTTATTATTGCTCAATTATAAAATTTTATTATTTCCCTTATCTTTAAAATATGAATAAGAAACTTCGCCTGACTATAACATTACTTATAATCATTTTTCTTGCAGGGATTGTTCTGTACCCAAAGTACAAACCTTTCGTAGTAAATAAAATGAAAGGGCAGAGTAATGCCCCTGCGCTTTTAAGGCAACAACAACAGAAGCTTAATGCAGTTGGTTATATTATCGTTCCTACTCATTTGAGTGAGTTAATTAATTCATCAGGTACACTCAGGCCTGATGAAGAAGTTGATCTAGCATTTGAAACTTCCGGAAAAATAGTTGGAATCAATTTTACTGAAGGAACGAGAGTAAAAAGGGGAGACCTGCTGGCAAAAATAAATGACCGGCCTCTTCAGGCACAACTTGATAAGCTCCAGGCACAGTTAAAAATGTCAGAAGCAAAAGAATTCCGACAGAGAAGTCTGCTTGACAGGGATGCAATAAGCCAGGAGAGCTATGATCAGATCGTAACGGACGTACAAAGTATTAAAGCTGATATCGACCTGATCAGGGCACGTATATCCGAAACAGAACTCCGGGCGCCGTTTGACGGAATTATTGGTTTAAGATATCTGAGTGAAGGAAGCTATGCAACACCTTCAACAAAAATTGCCAGGCTGATTAAAACCAGTCCGATTAAAATAGAATTCTCAATACCGGAAAAATATGCTCAGGAGATTAAAATCGGATATCCTGTAACATTTGTAATTGACGGCAATAACAAAGTTTTTAATGCATCTGTATATGCAGTTGATCCTAAAATTGATATAGAAACCAGAACCATTGTGATCAGGGCTTTATATCCGAATAAAAACGATGAGCTTAAATCGGGCCGTTATGCGGGGATCACATTACAATTATCACAAATTGATGATGCAATCGCCATCCCGACTGAAGCTCTTATCCCCGAAATGGATGGAGAAAGGGTTTTTATATATAATAACGGAAAAGCTCATTCTAAAAAAGTAAACACAGGTCTGCGCACAGAATCAAAAATTCAGATCACAGATGGACTGATTTTGGGTGATACTCTAATTACTACGGGTATTATGCAGTTAAGAGAAAATCTTCCTATTATGCTTGATACAGTTTTAGTAAACAAATAACCGGAAATAATAATATGAGTCTATCGTCAGTAAGTATTAACAGACCGGTACTGGCAACAGTATTTGCTATTGTAATCCTGCTTTTCGGAGTGGTAGGGGTCACATTTTTAGGAATCCGCGAATTTCCCAGTGTCGACCCTCCAATAATTTCAATACGAACATCATATCCCGGTGCTAATTCGGACGTTATTGAAACACAGATCACCGAGCCACTGGAACAATCAATAAACGGGATTCCTGGAATCCGTTCCTTGACAAGTGTAAGCCATCAGGGAAGCAGTAACATTACTGTTGAATTTGAGCTTATCCGTTGACATGGAGACTGCTGCAAATGATACCAGGGATAAAGTTGCTCAGGCAATGAGGATGCTTCCGCAGTGACTGTGATCCCCCTGTTGTTGCAAAAGCAGATGCAGATGCAAGCCCTATTCTGCAACTTACAATTGAAAGTGACAAAAGATCACTGCTTGAACTTTCAGAGATTGCAGAACTTACATTTAAGGAACAGTTGCAAACAATTTCAGGTGTAAGCGCTATAATGATTTGGGGTCAGAAACGCTATGCCATGCGTCTTTGGCTTGATCCGGTCAAACTTGCAGGTTATCATATGACCCCGCTTGATGTAAGGCAAGCCATTGCAAGGGAGAATGTTGAACTGCCATCCGGAAGTATCGAAGGGAACACAACAGAATTAACGATCAGAACTCTGGGACTTATGTCAACACCTAAAGAGTTTGATGACCTGATAATAAAACAAAACGGGAATCAGATCGTGCGGTTTAAAGATATAGGAAGGGCGGAGCTGGGGCCGGAAGATATCAGAGGAATACTTAAAAGAGATGGAGTACCCATGGTAAGCGATGTAATTGTACCTCAGCCGGGCTCAAACCAGATAGATATCGTGGATGAAGTATACCGCAGGCTTGAATATATAAAGAAAGATCTGCCCGAAGACATTAAATTAAAATCGGCTTTCGACAATACTCAATTTATAAGGACTTCCATAAAAGAAGTTAAGAATACAATATATATTGCATTCTTACTGGTAGTCATAATTATTTACTTCTTTTTGCGAAGCTGGCGTGCAACCCTAATACCGATCCTTGTAATTCCGGTGTCACTTATCGGATCTTTTTTCATTATGTACCTGGCAGATTTTTCCATTAATGTATTAACTCTTCTGGCTATTGTTCTTGCAATCGGAATTGTTGTTGATGATGCAATTGTTGTGATGGAGAATATATATGTAAAGGTGGAAAACGGGTTGCCACCTGTCCAAGCTGGTCTTGAGGGATCCAAGGAAATATATTTTGCAATTATTTCAACAACAATTACCCTTATTTCCGTTTTCTTCCCGATAGTCTTCCTTCAGGGAATAACAGGAAGACTATTCCGTGAGTTTGCTATAGTGATGGCAGGTGCAGTGGGGATCTCAGCATTTCTTGCCTTATCACTTACTCCTATGGTTTCGACAAAATTGCTGCGACATGAAACCAGGCATAGCTGGTTTTTCAGGAAAACAGAAAATTTCTTTAATAATCTCAACGATGGCTACAAGCGAATGCTTGAATCGTTTCTCAAGCACAGAAGATTTACATTCCTTATTCTTGCTGCCTCGCTTGGTCTGATATTTTTGCTTTGGAAATCTATACCCGCTGAGATGGCTCCTCTCGAGGACAGGTCCCAGATCTCAGTTAATACCTCAGCACAGGAAGGAGCAACATACGAGTTTATACTTGATTATATTGATGATGTTAACAAATCCATAAATGATCTGGTTCCGGAACGCAATGGGGTTATTTCGATGGTTCGGGGAGGTGGTGGATTTGTGAGAGTTACCCTGGTAAATCCAAAAGACAGACAACGCTCGCAGCAGGAAATTGCTGATCAGTTAAGCTCTGCCTTAAGAAAAAAGACGAAAGCCAGGGCGATGGTCATGCAACAGTCAACTTTCGGGGGCAGACGTGCGGGTATGCCTATTCAATATGTTTTACAGGCGACAACCATCGATAAACTTAGAGAGATACTACCTGTCTTTATGGCTAAAGTGATCGGATAATCCAACCTTCCAGATGGCTGACGTAAACCTGAAATTCACTAAACCGGAACTAAGAATTCATATTGACAGAGAAAAAGCCAGCTCACTCGGAGTATCAACCCAGAATATTGGTCAGACTCTGCAACTTGCCCTTAGCGGGCAACGGTTCGGATACTTTTTTCTTGAATGGGAAACAATATCAGATATTAGCTGACCTTATCAGAAGTGATCGTAACAAACCATTGGATCTTAAATCGTTATATGTCAGAAATACTTATGGTAATATGATCCAGTTCGACAATCTTGTTACATTATCAGAAGAGACAGCACCCCCGCAACTTTACAGGTATAACAGGTTCGTAGCAGCAACTATTTCTGCAGGTCTCGCCGAGGGAAAAACAATTAGCCAGGGTCTTGATGAAATGGATAAAATATCAAAAGAGGTACTCGATGACACATTCAGAACAGCACTTGCGGGAGATTCCAAAGACTTTCGCGAAAGTTCATCGAGTCTTATGTTCGCTTTTGGTCTTGCACTGATTCTGATTTTCCTTGTGCTTTCGGCACAGTTTGAAAGTTTTAAAGATCCGTTTATAGTTATGATGACAGTACCACTTGCACTTACAGGAGCACTTTTGTTTATGTGGTATTTTGACATAACCATGAACATCTTCAGTCAGATCGGAATTATCATGCTAATCGGACTTGTTTCTAAAAACGGCATTCTGATAGTGGAATTCGCCAACCAGAGAAAACAAATGGGAATGTCAAAAATGGATGCTATTAAATTTGCTGCCTCAGCCCGGTTCAGGCCTATTCTGATGACAAGCCTGGCAACAATACTTGGTATTATGCCATTGGCACTTGGTTTGGGAGAAGGCGCCCAGAGCCGCGTATCAATGGGTATTGCAGTTGTAGGGGGTATGGTGTTTTCAACTTTTCTAACACTCTTTGTTGTCCCTGCAATATATTCATATATCTCAAGCGAACCTAAAAAAGCGGAAACTGAAATCCTCGCGAATTAATTAAGTAAATATGTTTGAATTTTAATTGCAATTATATTATTAGAGTTATTAAATTAATTATTAAAACAAATTGTTCCATAATGAAAATAAGATCCTCTGTTATCCTTCTTCTTGCTTTCTCATCATTATCAACAGCACATAGTCAAGTGGTTTACGGACTTAAGGATTGCATATCAATCGGATTAGAAAGAAATTTTTCAATTCTTATTGCCAGAAACAGTCAAACAATAGCAAACAATAATTACACTCGGGGCAATGCAGGTTTTTTGCCAACCATTGATCTCAGTGGCCGACAGAGCGGAACTCTTAATAGTACAACCCAGAATCTGACTGATGGCAGTCAAACTTCAACCAATGATGTTTTCAATACGACAACAAATGGTTCAATTGCGCTGGGAATGACAATTTTTAACGGCTTCAGTGTAGTTACAACGTATAAAAAATTAAATGAACTTAAACAGGTTGGGGAGCTGAACACCCAGATGACAATCGAAAATTTTATTGCCGGTATTGTTTCCGGTTATTATAACTATATACTGCAGGTTCAGCTAATGAACAATCTTAAATATGCATTAACTCTCTCCAGGGAGAGGCTCAGAATTGATGAAGACCGGTATCTTCTCGGTTCAGGCTCAAAACTGGAGGTTTTGCAGTCACAGGTATATGTTAATTCCGACAGTTCAAATCTTTCCAGGCAGAATGAAGTTATCATATCTGCTCAGATAAGGCTGAATGAAATGATGGCAGTTGATAGTCTGGGCAATATGTTTACATCAAAGGATACTTCCATTGATGTTAACCCCGGACTCATATATGAAATTTTATTCGATGCAACGCTGGCTGGTAATACAAGTCTTCTGATTGCCGCAAAAAATAAAACTATATCGGAATATGATTACAGGTTAATAGTATCGAGGTCTTATCCATATCTCAATTTTTCAGGCGGCTACAGTTATAATCTGAACACCTATACAAAAAATCCGAACAAGAGTCAGGTTACCAATGGAATGAATTACGGACTGACCCTCGGAGTTAACCTGTTCGATGGAAATAATCAGAGAAGACTCATTCATAATTCTTCAATCGACAGAGATAACAAGGATCTGATGTACCGGGAGGTTGAACAGGGGGTAAAAGCTGATCTGCTAACCATTTACAGCGCTTATGGGAATTACCTGAGACTGATTTCACTTGAGGAGCAGAACTTTCAGACTGCAACTGAAAACCTTGATATCGCACTTGAGAGATATAAGCTTGGAAATCTTTCCGGAATTGATCTGCGCGAGGTTCAAAAAAGTCTTCTTGATGCCAGGGAAAGACTAATATCAGCTCATTACCAGGCAAAACTTGCGGAGGTATCCCTCCAGCTCATAGCTGGTAAAATTATGGCATATTATCAGTAGAAAAAGTGTAGGTTTCATGGGTTTCGCGTTCGGGTTTCGCGTAATCATCAGAATATTGTAAATTTGGAGCTAATTTCTTTTTATGCAAAAACAAACAGAACTCATAACCAATAAGGATGGAAGTATTTTCCACCTTAATCTGTTGCCTGGTGATATTTCAGATAAGATAGTTATAGTAGGCGATCCCGGCAGGGTTGAAATGCTATCATCGTTATTTGAGGAGGTCAGGGTAAGAAAAGAAAACAGGGAGTTCAGGACTGTAACAGGAACTTTCGAAAACAGCGAGATTACAGTTGTCTCTTCAGGAATTGGAACCGACAATATAGATATCCTCGTTAATGAACTGGATGCACTTGTAAACATTGATCTTGAAACCGGAATAATCAAAGAAGAACCTGTTTCGCTTACTTTTGTACGGCTGGGAACTTCCGGAGGTTTGAGAAGCGATGTGCCAGCAGGTTCATGTGTACTGACCGAAACAGCAATTGGTTTTGATGGACTTTTGCATTTCTACGAGGGTTATGACTGGCTGCTTGACACCGCACTGTCAGATACGCTTGCAGAGTATCTCGAATGGCCGGATACCCTTGCTTACCCCTATGCAATAAATGCAAATAAGGAACTGGTTGAATTATTCGGGTCCGAAAATTTCATAAAAGGTATAACAATCTCTGCTCCGGGCTTTTATGCACCACAGGGAAGAAGACTCAGATTGGAGACATTTGATAATGAGATAAATAGCAAACTGGCTGAATTTTCATTCAGAGGACGGACCATCAGCAATTACGAGATGGAGAGCTCAGCCATTTACGGATTATCAGGACTTATGGGACATAAGGCCATCACAATATGCACAGTCATCGGTAACAGAGTTACAGGGGAGTTTATTTCAGATTACAAGCCTATAATTAAGGACCTGGCAATCAAAGTTTTCAGTATGATTTAGTTACTTAGATGATCACTCCTTAATTTAATGTAATTTTAGTTATATTTGCAAAACCAAACAGTCAATATTTCTTAAAATGTCTAAACCAAATAATACAAATAATCTAAGGGATGACGAAATTGATCTTTTAGATCTGCTCAGAAGGATGGGAAGTTCTTTAGGACGGATGGGCAATGCAATTGGAAGGGCAATTTTAATTTCAATTGTTTTCCTTCTCCGGAACTGGTTGCCACTGGGTTTTAGTATTGCTTTGGGAGTTGGCTCCTCATATTTATTAAAAACTACAAGTGAATCGTTCTATACTTCAGATCTTGTATTACGAACAAATACTATCCCGACTTCAGACATGATCTCATATTTGAACAGGCTGCACACATACTGTATTGAAAATAACACTTCGGAACTTAATAAGGCAATATTCCTGACACAAGAACAAGGTAATAACATTCTAGACATAGGTGCTTTCTGGATTATTGATAAAGGCAATGATGGAATTCCGGACCTTGTAGATTATGATAATAAACAAGATATTTATGACACTTTAAATGTCCGGATGCAGGATCGTCTTGATGTCAGAGTAAGAATTAAAGTCCCGCAGGAGTTAACGAAGGTAAGGGATGGTATTATAAAGTTCATAAACTCTGATTCTTTATTTCAGCAACACAACATCGTAAAATTGAGGCAGAACAATGAGTTGCTCACCCGTTTGGATTATGATATATTACAACTCGACAGTCTGCAAAAAGTCAAGTACTTTGAAGAGACACGAAATATGCAACCTAAGAACGGTGGTCAGATGATCTTCCTTCAGGAACAGAAGACGCAACTTGTATATACCGATATCTATAACCTTTATGCCAGGAAACAGGCACTTGAAAGTGATCGTGACCTTTACAAAGATCTTGTGACAGTATTAAGTGATTTTTCCCTTCCATCCAACAGAATTAACGGAACACTATATTACGGGAAATATATTATACCATTGTTCTTCTTACTTACATTATTTATTTTATTATTACTGACCAACCGAGATAAGATCAAGGAAACATTCAATAAATACTGAAAAAGGGAGTACAAAACTCCCTTTCATGTTGTAAATTGAATTAAAAGTAAAAACCAAACTATCTAAACTTTCTGAAAATTTTTAGTATATATCAGAAGAAATGAAAATAAAGGGAAGAAGGTAACCCCCGCAAGCCTGTTTAAAACAGATTCAAAAAAGAAGAATATTATCATCATAATAATATACAAACCATATAACAGGTTTCGCTCTGAAATGGCAAGGTATATCATATAGCCGGGGATACACAGAAAAATAATAAATCCAATCAATCCGTTTTCAAGCAGCACTTCAAGAAATTCATTATGGGCGTTTAGGTCATCGTAATAGCCTTCAACGTATCCCCGGCCAATAAATTCTTTTTTTAATTTCGGGGAAGCATTACCTGCTCCTACTCCCAGAACAATATTATGTTTTATTACTCCCAGGGCGGACTTCCAGATGAAATGTCTGAGATCCTTCTCAAAAGCTTCATTTAAGCTCTCTTTTGAAATACCTTCCAGAGAGTAGCTTATGCGATCATTAGTTTTTGCAATCCTTATAAAACCTGCTAACAAAATAATAAGTGAACCCACCATAATCCATCCGGGAACTTTCCCGAAGAACTTATAAAAGAAGAAGAATGGCAGAACCACTGCAGCAGCCAGGAATCCTGCTCTTGATGATAACAGGTAAATTGCAATTAGAAATATTATTGAAAAGGCTAGCCATAAGCCTCTTTTAATAAAGCTCAGAGACTGGTCAAAAAAAGATTCCAGGGAGATTAATACGGATAAAATAATAAACATAGTCAGATAAGTAGGATGTAGCGGTGTCGAAAGCCGGTCGCTGTAAAAAAAATTCTCATAGGTAAAATCAACAGGATGAGGATTGAATATCCAGGTTCCATCCTTTATTGCCAGGGAATTATGGAATGCATTTGCAAGACAAAAGGTAAAATAAATAAAAGTGCCAATCGCAAACAGCCTGATTATAAAATTTATGTTTTTAATAATCCGTCCACCTGGAAAGAATAGTACTAATGGAAAAAGAATGAAGGATAACCTTTTAAATATTCTTTCAACACCAGAGTTTAATGAACCGGTCAATATCAAACCGCAAATCTGCCATAAATAAAATCCCAGGAATAAAAAGAAAAGGATTGCAGCTTTATTTCCGGGAAACATGCTCTTCTTTATCCTGAATTTGTTCTCCCAAAGCCAGGCTAAAACCCATAATATCATAAAGGGCGGTACGAAATAAACATAAACCGGTAAAATGATTACCACCGCCAGGCATCCATAAAATGTCAGATCACCGCGTAAAAATATATTTTGAGTTTTAATGCTTACCATGCACTAAGAATTCTCAAGAATCAGGTTGCATACCATATCAATCTGTTGTCCTGATATTTCAGGGTAAATGGGAAGGGAAAGAATTTCACCGGTCAGTTTCAATGCGACTGGAAAATTTTCAGGCAATAGTTTTTTATAGTTATATGCTTCAACAAACGGCAACGGGTTAGGATAATGAATCCCAGTCTGAATATTGTTTTTTTCAAAAAGATCTTTAATCCGGACCCTATTCTGAACCCTGATAACAAACAAATGGAACACATGCTTCCGGTTCGGTAAAATCGCGGGTAAAATTATGTGTCCATTACTTTCTAACTTCGACCTGTAGGTTTCAGCGGCCTTAAGACGCTTCAAATTCCAATTGTCCAGATGTGAAAGTTTAACCTTTAGTATTGAGGCCTGTAAGGTATCAAGCCTGCTATTCCTTCCTATAATAGAATGTTTATGCTTGGTATTAAGCTGTCCGTGATTGGAAATTTTCCTGACGGTTTCGTACAAATCTTTATTATTCGTAACAATCGCACCTCCGTCTCCGAATGCTCCAAGATTCTTACTTGGGAAAAAACTGAAAGCTGACGCTATTCCAAATGTCCCCACTTTTCTTCCAAAGTACTCTGCACCATGAGCCTGAGCACAGTCCTCCACAATAAATAAACCATACTTTTCAGCTACCCTCAGAAGTTCATTCATATCAGCAGGACATCCATATAAATGGACAGGAATAATTACTTTTGTCCTGTTTGTAATTTTCTCCTCAATTTTACCTGTATCTATTGTAAAGGTCTCATTATTAACATCAACAAACACGGGTTCGGCACCAACGTTGTTAACAGCCTCCGCGGTTGATATCCATGTCAGTGCAGGAACTATTACCTCATCACCAGGGCCAATATGCAATGCCTCCAGAATTATTTCCAGTGCATCGGTACCATTTCCGCATCCTGAACAATATGCCGAACCCAGATAATGGCCAAAAGCCTTTTCGAAATCAGCAACTGCCTTTCCTTTAACAAAATTCCCATCTTTGATACAATCAAATATTGCATCATCTATTTCATTTTTAATACTTTGATACTGAGCATTTAAATCAACAAATGGTATCATCATTATTCTTTTTCAGATAAATCACTCATCCCACGACTACAAAATATCTTCTGCCGGAACTTCAATCTGATTCAGATGAAAGTTCCATTCTTCAAACTCATAACCTGCCAGCCGAAGTATATATTTTGTCAATTATTTCGACAGTTTTAAGGCCTTCAAAACCGTTAGTTCCAATTATCCCCTGATTTAATAGAACATCATTCACATTATCATAAACCAGATTGTGATTTGACATTGATCCGACATACCGGCCATAATTATTTGGAGGATTTCCGGTTGGAAGGCCAGTTATTTTGTAATTCTTTATATTCTGATATTCAAGCTCATTAAGGTACTGCCCACCAATTTTGACTGTTCCCAGCTCTCCAAATATAGTCAGAGATCCTTCCATATTATTTTCAAAACTATTGACGGTATAATTTATTGTTCCAATTATCCCATTATAAAATTCTACAATTGCAACACCTGAGTCTTCAAATTCAATTATATTCTCATGATTTGAATTTTTTGTAATGGCCCCCACTCTTTTTACGTCGCCGAACATCCAATATAAAAGGTCTATAAAATGACTGAACTGAGTATACAAAGTACCTCCATCCAGTTTTTTTGTTCCCTTCCAGTCTGACCGGGAATAATATTCATTGTTACGGTTCCAGAAACAATTAAGTTGAATACTTAATACTTTACCAAAACGGTTTTCGTCAAGTGCCTCTTTTACTGCTTTAACAGGTGGATTATATCGGTTCTGTTTGACAACAAAAAGCCTTCGGTTGGCCTTTTCAGCCTCCTTTATCATTTCTCCACAGTCAAATACGCTTATTGCCATGGGTTTTTCGCATAGAACATGAAAACCGTTACGAAATGCCCTGACAGAATGTTCAGCATGCAATCCGTTTGGAGTACAAACAGAAATTACATCCAATTCCTTTTCATTCAGTAATAATTCTTCATAATCATTATAAACTCTCGATCCATACTTTTCTCCGAGCCGGACAGCACGCGATTCCACATTATCACATACCGCCTGTAAAACTGCTAAACGGTTTATCTGTTCTGCGTGTCTGTCAGCTATTCTTCCGCATCCGATAATTGCAAATTTAAGTTTATCCATTCTGACTTTTAAATATGATTATTATATACTGAAAGCAATAGTTTTAAGCATATATCCCGGATTATCTAATAAACTGTACGGAGGTACAGATTTTTAATCAATAATTTGATTCATTAGTGTTAAATACCTGTCAGCAATTATCCTTACAGTATACTTCTTTTCAAAGGCCCTCCGGCTATTAAGACCCAATTGTTTCATGAGGCTTTTGTCAGATTTTAACACGCAGATGGCATTTATAAGCCCATCCAGATTATCAGGACTGATTACAAATCCGCAATTCTCTTCTTTTACTATATATGCAATTTCAGAATTCACAGGAACCATCGCAATCACAGGCCTTCCTGATGCAAGGATTCCATAAATTTTACTGGGTACAGCTACGCCCTCCATATTTTCTTTCAAAGTAACAAGATGGACTTGCGATGCCGAGAGTATTGTATTAAAGTTTTCGTTCGACTGAAATGGCAAAATAATCACATTATGAAGATCTTTCTCAGAGAATTCATCAATTAATTCTTTTTTTCGTAAACCTCCGCCAACTATAATAAATTCAACGTTTTCTATATTTTTATTAACGGCTTTCCCTATTGTTCGTAATTCATTCCACAATCCCATATTCCCTGAATACTGGACAACAAATTTACTATTAAGTCCATTGCGGTTAATAAAATTGTTATCCTGAAAATCTACCGGAAAAATCAGGTTATCATCCTGCCAGAGAGGAATATACTCTGTTTTTCTTTGACATTCATTGGATAATGAACCAATCAAATGATACATATCTCTTCCAATGACAATAATTTTTTCACTCTTTATAAGAGACTTGAGAAAGAGCCGGTTCCACAAATGAATAAACGGGTTTCTTTTTGATACTTTCTTTAAACGTACCAAACCTTCAGGGAATATATCTAGAAGGATGTACACAAATTTTCGTTTCCTGACATAGCAGATAAATGAAATCAGGATACCCAGGAATGGAGGTGTTGTATGGGTCCAGACCGGAGAATTATCACGTGAAAATAACGTTTTTAATCCTGCACTGAAAGTGAAAGTCAGAATGTTTAATATTCTTCCGGGAAGACTGCTTTTAGGAAAATTAGTAGATTGTAAAAAACGAATTTTAATTCCGCGGTGTTCCAGTACACGGGGTTGTCTTTTTGATTCGGTATAACTCGGATGGGCCGCCCATACTTCTACCTCTATTCCTTTCTCTGCAAGTACAGAACAGAGATCAGTGAATAAATTAGCGGTTGATACCTGGTCAGGATAAAATACCTGAGATATTAAAAGAAACTTCTTTGACATTAAGATTTTTCAGCAAATAATCCACCCGGACTTCAGGACTTCCTCAAATGTCTTTTTGAATTTAGCAAAAAGGGAAGGTTTAACCTGAAGAGATATTCTTATTCAACTATCATATCTTTCAAAAATATAATCGCTTTCACTAAAATATTCCGAAGCAAGAACCATTAATATGGCATTCTTTGAAAATTCAAACATTTCATGCCAGTCTTTCTGTTCCAGTATAAGGCATTGAGATGGCTTTTTAAGTGAAAATATCTCTTCACGCTCGCCATCCTGGTTACGTATTTTACATCTTCCCTTTATGCAAATTGCTGCCTGGATTGTTTTATGGTGCCTATGCCCGCCACGGGCTGACCCGTCAACACCATATATATAAAATATTCTTTTTATTTCAAATGGGAGGGCTTTCTCTATTACAGTAAGGTTGCCTCTGGAATCGGTAAACGTTTTAAGATTTAGAAGATAAGCCATATTAATATGGGTAGAGTTTAATAAAATTAAATTTTGTTGTTCTTTTATAATAATATTTTAAAAATTCTTTGGTTCCATGAGGTTTCCCTGATAAAAGGGTCATTTTGTATTCCGGATATCTTTTTTCCAGAAATTTTTCCCTGACGATGATTTCCTGAATATAAGGTTTATAGAATAAGTTAATAACATTTTCCGGAAGCCTGTTCCATCCAAGGTCTGTATAACCGTCCGGCAAAATCTTTACAAAATGGAAATGGAAAAAAACCACCTCAAAATCATTATCCTTTTCCGAGCCTTTTCCCCTGATTTTTCCCTTTTCTTTAATAAATTTATATTGTCCGGCGTTCCAGGGAGCAATGCCCCCACCCTGGTGTTCAAGGATATGAACATTGTAGTATTCCTCCGGCCATTTATCCAGGTACTTCTGATCTCCGAATTTTCCATCTTCAAAACGGGCATAACACCAGTCAATACATTGACCTATCCATTTATCAAGTATGATCCTGCTATCTTTTGAGTTTGTAAATGTAATGAACTGTACACAAAACCGGCCTGCTCTTTTCTGTTCAAATATTCGGGCAAATCTTGAAAATCTGTGTTCAGTAATTAATACTGTTTTTTCATCTTTAAGTTCATTTAATAGTATTTCCGGAGAACTGTAAAAAAATAGGTCGGCATCGACGTAGGTACAGGAAGGAACGTTATATTTATCCAGCACATATGCAATAACTGAAGAGGTACAGGTCCAACAGTACTCAGCTTTGGTTCTGCCTTCTTTAGCTTTAAGTAATTCAGATGTTTCAAATTCAGATAAGGTAATAATAGTTACACTTTCAAGCTTCAGTTTAGCCAGTATCGTGTATGTAAGGTCATCAAATGCAAAAATGAACAACCGGAAATCAGAAGTATGTTTCTTTAGTGATTCATACATTATCAGTCCCCTGGTAAGATAAAGTTTATCAAATAATGTGCAAAAGTTAACCATTCTGAACCTTCGGTTTTGGAGAATCGGCAATTACTGATAATAAGATCTTAAAAACACTACAAATCGTCAGTGTGTATGAATTTTTTAACAAAATATTCACGGCCTGTGATCATATCACATACGATGTCGCGTAAGTCAGATATGCAAAGGTTAATAGGTACAATTCTCTTCTGGAAAAAAGCTAAACGGATGTCATTTTCATTAAATAAGATATCTTCACCATAATTTCCCCAGCGCTTTGATGGCATCAGGCTGACTGACATGCCTGAATGAGATGACGGAAGAAGCATTGAAGATCCGTGAACACCAATAGTTAAAATACTTTGAGCATACAATTTGCATAGCCCTTTTTCAGACTCTTCATTAAAGGAATTGACTCTGTTGTCTTTTATAAATCCAGGCCAACTGGCATAATTTCCCAGGCCTGCAACAGAATAAGTATATTTATTCCCCAGCCTCTTCCGAAGTAAAAGGAAAAATAGAAGAACCCTTAAATAATGAAAAGGCAACAGAACTTTCCCCATACCAATTTTCCTGAATCCCTTAAGCAGGTAAATATTTCTTATCCATAATCTCCCGGTGTCCTCCCTCCATATAAATGTAATTTTAGGTTTTAAGGGTAAATTTGAAAAATCAAATGGCCTGATTCCTGTAAATTTTTCGATCTGAATATTTTTATTGGTAGGGATCACATGACCCTTGCTAAGAAATACTCTTTCAAACCGGTTTAACTGATTATTAATTTTTTCAGAAAGATCAGGGTAGTAGTTGTTAAAGTTCTGAAATTCCAGCTTTACTGTCCAAATCTCTGAAACATTCTGGTTTGAAAGCAGCCATTTTAACATTGGTTGCACTATTACAATAATACCCAGACCATTACTTCTCTCAATAATATGCTGAAGATTTAACAGGAATAAAAATGAATGCCCATAAATATAATCAAGCGTATTCAGAATAATAACATCATCGAATCTTTCAAAAACTTCAACTTCCACTTCAATTTTATCAAATACAGGTAACGAAATCGTTTTAAGCCTGGACGAGAACCAATTTTCGGGAACCACATCATTATTATGGTCTGTGAGCAACCCTGATTTGGGATAATAGGAATAAACTTCAAGGGATGCCTGGTTTACAGGAAGTGAGTGTATCACTTCATTTTCACAACGGGTGCAGGTCAACCTTTTACAAACATGCAATCCCTGCCATATTAATTCAGAAAAGATATATTTACCCCCACATTCACATAAACCAGTTTCAGATAACAAGGGCCTAAGCTGAATCATATTTTTTTCTTAATTCATCATTCAGGATCTCAACTATTAAACCGCACCTGTTTTCAATTGTATGAGATTTAAGTGTTCTTGCATGCCCGGCAGCGGAGATCTGTTTTCTATTTTCTTCATGTTCAAGCAACCAGTTTGCTTTTCTTATGCAATCCTCAGCATTATCATAAACAACTACCTCATTGTCAATGTCAAAAAGATCGCTCATATTCTTTTTATTATCTGTTAACAGGCAACTTCCGATTCCTGTAACTTCAAAAAGGCGCATATTCCCCGCATAATTGCCGGCTACTCCGACATGATAATTTAAAACGATTTTTGAACCGGAAAAGAGGTTATACATGTCTAAACCATATAACGGATCTTTTCTTGCCGACCGCAGTGTGTCTGAATAATTTTTAACCGGTGAAGTATCGTACCCACGTAAAAAGGAAAATAAATTTAGTTTTTCAATATTTAACGGTTTAAGGTATTTATTCAGGTAATAAATTATTTGTTTTATGTGGATTTTATAATTCTTCTCCAGATCAGTAAAGAGAGAGATTTCTAATTCCCTCTTTCAATATAGTCTCTATCAATTTTATTCTTTCGTTATGAAAACCTCCCCCGTGAATTAAAGAACCTGAAAAGATAAAATTCTCTTCTGCAACATGATCGGTCTTTATCCGCTGAATCAAAGTATGGTCAAATCCATGATATACAAGACGTGACCTGATACCTTTGCTCTGCATTTCATCGTTTAATCCCGGGGTACATGTTATGACCAGATCAAGGGACTTTAAATTATTAAGAATTTTCAATCCATAAGGAGAACAATGTGATCCGACAATCAGTCTGATGCTTTTAATATCAGCTCGCACTTCTGTTAACCATTTAATATCTACCTGATTAAGGTTATCAATCCATAAAATATCAGGCTTAAAAAGCTTAACCTGTTCAAATAATGTTTTCATTGTATCGGGAGACTTAAGCCCATTTTCTAATCTCCATTTTGACAACAGGTTTTCGTCATTACCGAGAGTAAAATCAGCTTCTATTCCCAGGTTTCGGAATCCTTTTATATAGGAACCCACTACTTCGGTTGTATCATTGATAATTGTTTTATAATGATCATTAAACGATAAGGTATTTATATCAGGATATCTTTTATAGAACGATGAAAGATAACCCTCATACATTGAACTAACATTGAAAAGCCTGAAACTCATTTTAGCTGGTTAAATGTAGAATCAGCAACCCTGAATTGTATTAGTGAATGATTTTTCAGAATTTTACGTGTTGATCTCTTTCCGTCTTAAAGATAATTCATACCTGCTTACTATGAATAGCAGAACAACACTTATAATTGTGTAACAGAATATTTCCAGAAAAACATAAACTTTCAGAAAATCTTTAAAAGAGAGATACTTAAAGAATATAAGTGAGAGGATTGCGACAAAATAGAATGCCTGCCATAACCCGTAAGTTTTTATTTTTCTCATTGAGATAAATATGCTTGAGAAGGATGATACAAGAAAGTTGAAAGCAAACGACCATACCAGGATTCTTGATATTTCACCGGACATTCCCCAGTTGGATCCAAAAACAAATTTAAATAAACTGATTCCGAATAAAAAGATAATGATAACCTCCAGAACACATATAAGGCAAACCACGAATAATACCGGTTTAAGATCATTTATGAAACTTTGTTTTGACTTATATTTCTCAGCTATCTGCTGAAGTAAAACCCCTGATAATGATGAAGCAACAAGTGCAAGCGGAATTGACAACAACAGTTTTGTTAAATCAAAATAGCCTGTATATTCTGATGAATAGAATTTATTAATAAATATAGCAGGTAACATATAACTGCACGTACTCATGAAGGATGGAATGAGATTATATCTGGGAAAATCAGAATATTTATTTACAGCAAATCTCATTTTCATAACACTTACCAGACGGAAAGTAAATCCATGTTTAATCCCTTTCCGGATAACGGTAATATTATTTATTATCTGCCCGATTATGTCACTTAATATTAATCCTTTAGCATACTTTATTAAAGCAAAACCAACCTGAGCCAGGCCTTCCGATCCCCTTCTGAATACTTTTGCCACAGTAATATCAAGAAACCCCTTTTTCCTTATCAACCAGTTATTGAAACTCTGGTATGTATTATATAATAAAGCTCCAAGTGGAATTAAATAAAGGATTAAAATAGAAAACTCTTTTGGCAGATTCAGTATTCCCATAATCTGTTTCCCCCAGACTAAAAGAACAATAAAGATCAATAAATTAAAAGAGACGCTGATAAAGAGTGATAGTGTAAGAATATTGATTGCATCCTTATCCTTTTTTGGTAAAACTATTGCTTCATCATATCTGAATGATCCGATCACACCAATAATACCGACCAGGCTAATATAGACTGAAAAAGATCCAAATGCCTCAGGTGAAAACAAACGTCTGAGTAAGGGCTGAAGCAGGATGGATATCAATTGAGCTGCTACAGTTCCGGAAAACAGAACAGAGGCATTTCTTAACAATTCTGATTTCAGCAACCTGCTGACAAAAAACCGAAATGTGATTTTCAACTGCAGGTTGTTTTACAGAAGTTCATTTAAAAGGAACCTTTTTATCAACCAATCTCACGAGGATATAAAGAAACATCAGGTATAAAAGGAAAAGAGGAACCATTAAAAATTCAAATCGTCTGGTAAGCAACACGAACAACACAGCAACAGCATTAATAATAACCAGGTTAATGTCAGTTCGCAGGTGTGAAAAACCGGCCTGAGTGAATCTTTGATAGACATGTTTTTTGTGAGCCTGACTAATTATTTCCCCATTTCTCCAGCGCCGGAAGAGAGTAAAGGTAGCATCAAACCAGAATGGAGATAACAGAATCAGCCATGATATAATTGAGAATTGGGCAGTATTATTGAAATAGATCCCAAGAACTATTAATATGAACCCCAATTGGGTACTCCCCACGTCACCCATAAAGATCCTTGCTTTTGGCCAGTTCCAGACAAAAAATCCGAGAGTGCAGGCAATAAAGACCAGTAAAACAGGATTCCCAGTAAAAAACAGGAGTATTAAAGCAATGGAAATAGCTTCAGTTGAAGCATATCCGTCAATCCCATCCAAAAAATTAAAAAGATTTATAAACCATATCATCCCTATTATTACCAGGGGGTATGTAATAACATGAATATGTATATTAATATTTAATCCGAAGATTTTAATGCTTTCAATATCTCCCAGGATAACAAATGCAATTATGGATGTAATGAGCTGAAAAACTAAACGAACCGGGGGTTTCAGATTTACAAAATCATCAACAAGACTAATTATAGCAAGAAAAATTCCGCTTAACAATGCAAAATAAAGTTTTGGCTCTATTTCCTTAAGTAAATATAACGACGTAATTCCAATATACCAGGTTATTACAATAGCCAATCCACCACCTGTAGGTGTAGGATCCGAGTGTGAGCTTCTTTTGTTTGGGAAATCAAAAATACTAACCCTGTGAGAAATTTTTTTGATAATCCAAGTCAGAACATACGAGATTAACAACAGCGCAAAACTCAAAAACAGAATTGATTTCATTGACAAATAAATAAATTCACCGCTTTAAAAAATTTATAAATATCCGTTTATTTTAAATGATTATTCAGGTTAAAAGATTGTACCATTCTTCTTATACCTTCCCTCGTTGATAAGGGTGGTTCAAAGTCAAGGATTTTAAGTGTTTCGCTGTTATCCATTTCATAAGAACCATAAAGGCGGTCAAATATACCCGGGAACAGGAACATGCCCGTTTTACTAATAAAACCTGGTATTTTGAAGAAAATTACTTTTCCACCAAGGCTTTCAGATATCATTTTCAATAGTTCGGAGGTGGAGATTGCTTGTTTATCCATGGCTATAAATACTCCGGGGGCTCTTTTTTCTATAATACGGTCTATAAATGCGACCAGATTTTCTGCTGAAGTGAAACATCTGCGGTTATGAATATCCTTAAAAGGCAGAAAATATGATTTATTTACAAGTCTTAAAATACTAAGCATATTTGCCCTCACACCTTCTCCGTAAACAAGAGGTGTACGAACAATTGAAACGGTATAATCTATGTCTCCAAGTTTTTGTAAAGCAATTTCTGCAGCATATTTACTCTTTCCGTAAGAATCATCGGGGAAGCATGGTGATCTCTCATTCCAGAATGAATAACCCTTTATGAATTTACCATATACTTTTACTGTACTTAAAAAAATAAACTGCTTTACCCCCGCATTTTTTGCATGCCTGGCAACGTCTAAACAAAGGTCGCGGTTAACCTTGAAATACTCTTCTTCGGGAATCGTTATTTTCTGATGTACTATTGCAACAAGGTGGATAACAACATCATACCCCTCAAAGTTAATATCCTCAGGGCTTTTGTCAAAAAGAGAAATTTCATCGACATCACTGAACTTTGAATATTTAATAAAATTAGTGCCAACGAAACTGTTGGTGCCAGTAATCATTATTCGTCCCATTTGTTGGAAATTAATCAATCAGGAGATTTCTTAGCCCTTTTGTGGATACTGTGGATGAAGAATGGAAGCATTATAAAAAAGCCCATAATGGGCGGATCAAATGGACTGCTGCCACTGAAGAAAGAAAAGAAGAAGGTGATTAGGAAAAAGGAAAATAGAATATAATATTCTTTAATGTATTCTATATAATAATAAAAAGCTTTGTAAACTAATAAAAGATATAAAGCAAGACCTATTATCCCTGAATACAATAGTACAGCTAAGAAGGGATTATGAGGCCAATCAGAAGCAGTTTTATCTTTTAAAAAATAAAATCCATACCAATTCAGAAAATTGAACCCACCGCCCATAATTTTTTGTCGCCAGTTAAACTCTTTTAGATAAATCTGCCATGAAAATCGCCACCTTAATATTCGTTCACCTATAGTTTTATTTGATATTGAACCTACTGATAAAACATTTTTATAACCAAAATATGTTGTGTCTTCAGAGACAAAATTTGCTATCCAAGTTCGAACAGGATCCTTATCAAATCCAGTTGAATAACGAATGTATATAAAAGGAAATAAGTCTATTAAAAGACTAGCCTCGTATTGATTGAAACTGGATTTTTCTTCATTCACTTTTAGATTAACATTAGATATTTTTATTGAGTTCACAATGTTTTCTATCTCTTTTGGAAAATTAATACCATCGATTGGACCTGTATTTTTAGGGGATAAATATTTTTCGTTTAATTCTTTAATATGACGCTTTAAATAATTTCTTATTTTACTTGTATCAGGAATTTCCTTTAATATCGAGATACTATCTTTTTTAGGCGCTGGTCTGTATTGTGGGTAGGCATATATAACATATCCTTTTAATGAAGAAAAATCTATTATTCCATTTTTTGACCAGTAAAGATAAACTGCTGGAACACCCGATTTAGCTTTAAAATCAATTTGTAGTTTTTGCCAAGTGCCTTTTTTATTTAAATCATAATCCTGAAAAGTATTGCCAGACACATCACCTTCAGCAACAATCCGAGCATAAGTTCCATCAAAATCTGTTGAAACAAAACAATTTACTGATGCACGATAAGACTGATTATTATTTTTTAATGAATCACCCTGAAATAAACTTGAAATATTTGTATATGAGTAAGCATTATTATTCCAAGTAGATGCGTTGCAAGTATTATCCATTTTATAGCCAATTGAGTTCTTAGGTACAATTTGTACGTTATTTCCAGATAATGGAAATACAAGTGTACTTATTCTTGAGGCCCAACCAGTATCGGGATTTTTAGGATCTGTCTTTATTATCCTATACTCCGGGTATGCAAATATTACATAACCTTTTAAAGTAGTAAAGTCAGTAACACCATTTTTAGCCCAATACAAATAAACAGGAGAAATGTTTCCATCATTTTTAAAACATATACTTAGTTTCTGCCACACACCTTTATTATTTAAATCATATTGATGAAGAAATTTCCCAGCCCCCCCCCTCCTTTCAGCAGATATTCGAGCCCAGCTTCCATCAAAGTCTTTTGAGACAAAACAATAAACCGATGCGTAATAAAACTCATTCAATGCCTTTATTGAATCACCTTGAAATAAACTTGAAATATTGGTAAATGAATATGCATTATTATTCCAGCTAGAAACGTTACACGTGTTATCCATTAAATAACCAATTGAATTTTTAGGTACGATTTCCACATTTTCTCCAAATAGGGGGAATACCATTGTACTTAACCTTGAACCCCATCCGGAATCAGGATATCTTGGATCAAGCTTATCGGGCCAAATTATTGTCCTAAAATCATTATAATCAGTATTCGAAAGAAAATTGGCATACTTAAATAATCTTGTAGATATCACTTGTTTATAAGATCTAATATTAATCCCCAAAAAATCGAGGGTGACTCTTTTCATATTAACAGGAAGAATAAAAACAAATCCTATAAATAATAATCCCAATGTTGTTATCGATATTAAAAACCATTTCGAGCTGCATTTCATCTTTAAAAAAATCTTTTCCTTTCTTAAAAATGAAAATAATTGTATAACCACCAAAGAAATAATAACAAATGCAAAAACTATTATACCTCTTCGTGAGCCAGAGAAAACAATTGTAATCGAAAATATAATTAGAATTAAATTAAGAACTCCTTTCTTAAAGAATGAACAAGGTGCAGTAAGGATATATAAAACACTAACCATCCCTAAATAAACAGGAATTAATGCAAAATTGTAATCTTCTGATAATGTACCGATTAATGAATAAATGATACTAGGAGATGATATAGAACCTTCCACATCTGGAAAAACATTGAAAAAAATATTTATAAGCAAGATAGATACCAATAATGCAAAAAATACAAAAAACCAAATTAAGCTATTTAAAAACAAGTTAAATTCGCTTTTCGATTTAATATAAATGGTCATTAAAAAATAAAGCAAGATTAATATTATTGAGTTAATAATGTCTTTAAAGACCATCAGATATAGTTTATTTGAAAAAAGAAAAGACACGATGAGAATTATCGCAATTATAATTGCTAAATAAAAATTAGTAAAAAATCCTTTGAGAGTCGGCAGAATATGAATTCTATTCTTTATTAATGAATAAAATAATAAAAAAAAGAAAAGTACAATAAACGGGAACTTTAAAAAAGGAACAGTGGTCCTAAACAGATATAATAGAATTGTTAAAACAACAACATCTATCTCAATCAACTTGAGGTTATTGTTCCTAAGGGAGCGATTTTTTTGATCTTTAAAACTCATAAACTCAAAATAATTTTCCTGAGATAACCACAATAGGCAGCATATACCACTTGAATAATTTTAAAATATTTCCAGATTACAAACCAACATAGACAATAATACTTTTTGCCATTTGCTTGTTAATTTGTTCTCTATCAAAGGTTTTTCTAAAACCTAAACGCTGTTCATATTTAAATGTAAAAGACTTTAACTGATTAACCATACTTTCGGCATCACCAGGTAAAAATAAGATATAGTTACTAAGGTTTTGATTAATAAAATTAGATGCATATCCACCTACTCCTGCTATAATGGGTTTATCGAGCGCACCGTATTCGAAAATTTTTGATGGCAGTACTTTTTCAAATGCTTTATAATTATTTAGGTGCAAAAACAAAAAATGGGAATTAAGATAATAATTTTTCAATTTTTCTCTTGACATTGGCTGAATGAATTCGACATTGTTGACACCAATTGCTTGTAGATGATCAATTAATGTGTTTTTCATCCCACCATCGCCAATTATGCGGAAGTGGTATTTAGGACCAAGCATATTTGCTGCCTGAGGAATTATTTTGTGAAGTCCTTGCCCTTCACCAATATTGCCTGCATAGGTTATTATATATTTGTCGACTGGCCAATTAGAAGAGGGGGGCATTTTCAGAAATTCAGTATCAATACCATTTGAAAAAAAACTATAATGTACATTCTTGTATTGTACAAAATAAGATTTAAATCCGCCAGATATTAAGTTAATATGATTTGCACCAGAAAAAGTATACCTTTCCAATAGCTTAAGAGTATGCAATAAGGGCCATCTTATTATAGACTTTTTTAGTACATCGTGCAAGGTATCTACAAAAATATCCCTAACATCCAGATATATAGGGATGTTTTTTTGTCTACTTATGATTCTTCCTAAAAAAGCGGTAAACAAGCGAGAACTGGACGCAAAAACTAAATCATATTTTCTACTTCTGGTTAGGTGCAATACTTTTAAAAAAAATGTGAGAAATGCTAAAGACTGATCAATGAACCCATTTTTATGCTGAGGCAAATTTACCCTATTAATTTCAATATTATCTATTTTCTCGAATGCAATTGTTTTTTCAGTATAAGATTGATAACGATTCGGCATGGTTGTGACCACATGAATGATATCATCAGGATTGAGCAACAATGATAGTTCTTTGACAAGTGGTGTGTTACGAAAAGAACCTGCACAAAGGTCTGGTTCAAAATAGAATGTTAGGTATAATATATTCAAGAAAAGTCAAATTATTTGAATAGGTGAGATGACTTGGTCTTCCCACTTAATTGTCGTTATAAGCCAGCCTATAAAATCAATTTCAATTTTCCATGAATCTGAAAATTTATTATAACCAGTTGGAAGTTGAATTTGAATAAGGCGAATGTTTTGAACATTCTCAAATATTAGGTTCCCTGATTTTGTTTGAATGTTATGTCCATTTTTATCAGGTTTTATTTCCTGTTGTAGGATGAAATGAGCCACCCCCTTATCGATTTTTCCTTTTAAACGATCGTTAATTTCAATACTATTTTCACTAAACTTCCAGTTTCTGAAATGAGTTGTACCTAGATTTCGATATCCATTATGTTTTGCAAAAATGCAATTTGCTTTTTCCTGTAGGATCGTAACCTCTGCCCTTTGGGCTACCCTAAATGACGACCATACCTGCGACGAATTATGGTTTTTAACCGTTACTGTATTGTGCATTGATGTGCTTCGTTCCATTAGTCGTGTAGCATTATTTTCATAGGTCGAAATGCCCGGATCAACAATTAAGGGTTCATTATTTAAATACAACACGAAACTAAACGTATCTGCATGGGCATGACCAGGTTGATAAGCAGGGCCGACTTGCCCTACGTCGATAATGCATTCGTAGTTTGAGTTATTAAACATTCGGTATCCAGATGCGTTCAGACATGTTTGACAAGATTTTGATTGAATAAGACTAATTTGATCTATGTTAAAAAGGGCAAGGCGAACTGCATATTCATTTAGTTTGATAGTCATAGGAGCAATGCCAGAGGCTGAGTCATTTAATAAAGGTATAAGCCCATTAGAAAAAGTCATGGTATTGATCCATCGAATCATTTGTCGGGCTTTGTCTTGCATCAGAAATAATAATACTTTTTGTGCTCGAAAACAATTGTTGTTTTGGGTCATATTAACACAATCCAGCAATCGGTCCAGGATAATCTGATGATACATTGGGCTGAGTTCAAAATGGCCACCATCTTTCAATATTTGTTCATTCAGTTCATTAGTGATGATTTTATTGGCTTTTTTGAATAGCTTTTGATCATTGAAATAGTATGCACCGAATAGCAGACTGAAACCGTTTTCGAGTAGGTGATTCCCTAATAGATGATATTCAAGCGTATCATTTAATATGCAATATTGAGCATATAACGAATTGTCATAATCGGTCCTCTTGATTTTATTGGCAGAAAAAAACTTGATCCAATTAATTCCTCTCAGGGCAATGGGATAGGAATCAAGGCCGGTTTTATTGTATGGCAAGTCGTGAATGTAATGGCTGATCAATTGAGTGGCTGTCGTAATATCCATACCTGGTTGCAACAAGTAATCCATGTAATTAAGGTTGTAGGCCCATAGTTTGTCATAGTTCGGCTCATTCCAGTTTATTTTTGCGGGTTCAGTCTCCTTAAATCCATATTTTTTAGTTTGATTGAGAAAGGTAAAATGGGGTGTAAAAAAAGTTATGGGTTTTTCAATCCAGGGTATTAACTGAAGTGAAATAGATTCGGCAGGAATTGTTAGTGGATACTGGAAGCGGGTTAAGTTGCGCCAAAAGCGACGAATACGGTACCACACTTGATACCGGATTTGAATAGCTTTTAGATGTCGGAGAGTATAATAGAAGAGTGAAATCTTGTTAAAAAGCAACAAATGAGATAAATGGGTCAACAGGTTTTTGAATATTTTGAGTTGCAAAGTAGTCAGGCTATTATAAATTAAGCTTTAACAGATCTTCGACAATGCGCTCGGCTGTTCTACCATCCCAAAGCTTTGGAATGCTGCCTTTCTTCCAATTGCCGGAGAAGAGTTTTTCCATCGCAGGACAGCACTGGGGTTGGTTCCAATTAATTCATTGGTCCCTAAATCAGTTGTTTCCGGTCTTTCTGAGTTATCTCTGAAAGTTATACATGGAATGCCCATGACTGTGGTCTCTTCAGTAATTTCACCAGAATCGGTAATAACAACACTACAGTTCTCTACCATATAATTAAACTCAAGATACCCCACTGGTTATATTATCAGTAAGTGTGAATGTGTAATCCCAAGACTTTTAAGTTGCATACCTGTTCGCAGATGGAAAGGAAATATTACTGGTAAATCCTGAGAATGCATAATAATCTGATTAATCAGCTCTTTCAATTTTCCTTCTTCATCAACATTTGCCGGACGATGAAGTGTCAAAACTACATATTTAACTTTTTTCAGATCAAGTTCATCCCAAAATAAAGGTTTCTTAAAGCGGAACGGGTTTTTAAGCAATGTGTCAATCATTGTATTTCCGACAAAGAGAATCCTGTTGTTCTTTATGCCGGCTTTTCTTAAATTTCCATTTGCATTTTCAGAGGTTGTAAAAAAATAGTTTGAAATACTATCAGTAACCATACGGTTTATCTTCTCCGGCATAGTCCAGTTGCCCGATCTGATACCTCCTTCAACTGGGCCACATGAACATTTAGTTTCTGAGTTGCAATTGCACATGCCATCGTGGAAGTAACATCACCACAACGATGCAGAGATTGGGCCTTATTTCAAGCAAAACTTTTTAATAACCGATCATGATAGATGAAGTCTGCTATGCCTGGGTACCACCTCCTGCATTCATATTAATATCTGGGTCCGGTATACTAAATTCATCGAAGAAACTACTACTTATGTTTCGATCATAGTGCTGACCAGTATGGACAAGTCTGCTGGTAATATTCTTTCCTCCTTTTTGTGCTTTTGAAATTGCGTCAATTATAGGAGCAATATTCATAAAATTTGGCTTTGCACCGGCAAATAGATCTATTTTAATAATTATTTATTCCATCCTTGCCGAAAAAAATGGAATCAGTTATTTAGAAATTAAATTTTCCGGATCATAAGATATCAATCCATCGTTTCTCTGTCAGACTCTGAATTGCAGCAAAAGATGCTTTTGTTACATTAACTATCTCATTGAAAGGAATCAACGAATCTCCTCCGTTTTGTATTCTTTCTATATATTTATGAAATTGAACTTTGTGTCCTTTATCAATTTTAGTCTTAATATTATTAAATCCTTTTACTCCAAAAGCTTTTGTTGTCCTGAAATTATCAGTAATCCAAATCCTTTCGCGGGAATAAATCTCAAGTCTTTCCTTGCTATAAGCCTTTGATCCATTGGCAAAGTAATTTACTACTGCATTGCTGCCATTTTTAAATTTCAGCAATATGCTGGCATTATCTAAATTAGACGCTGGATTCTCTCCCATGCCATTCATACAAACAGAAACTATCTCTGAACCTGTCAGGAAAACACACAAATCCAGATAATGACACGCTTCACCAATAATCCTTCCTCCGCCGATACTCATATCATGCACCCAAACTTCTTTCGGGATAAATCCTGCATTCATTGTAAGATTCATGTTAATCGGACCCGAATTTAATCCCAGTGATTTTTTTATCGCCTGGGTATGTGGTGAGAATCGCCTGTTAAAACCGACCATCAGCGATTTCCGGCCATTAACTTCATTATATGTGTTAATTATCGATGTAAGTTGTTCGTCATCAAGAGCTAATGGTTTTTCGACAAATACATGTTTTTCAGCCCTTAAAGCTTCGATTACGAATTTGGCATGAGAACTATGTTTAGTAGAAATAATGACGGTATCAACGTCTTTATCATTCAGAATTTGCCTATAATCGGTTGTACTAAAATTGAACCCAAATTTCCTGGCAAGCGATGTTCCTGTAACTCCACCTGACGATGCAATATATCTTAAAATAACGCCTGAACCCTTCAAGGAAGGAAGCATAGTCATCTTTGTAAAATTACCTGCTCCAATTACACCAACTACACCTTTTGTCCCCTCTGATTTAACCTCTGACAATTCTAAAGTATATTGAGGAGTAGTTTTTTTTGAGATATCACCAGAAAGTGGATATTTGAAAATTGATGCAATTGATCTTGAGTGGCCTATTTTCCCATAGACTTCATTGAAATCGTTGATATCTACAATTTCTGTTATCAGTTCTTTTACATTTAAGTTACCTGAACTGATAGCCTGCAAGACAGCTTCAAAATTTCTTTTTTCTGTCCAGCGGATATATCCCAGCGGATAATCAATGCCTTTCTGTTCGTAGTTATCATCGTATCGTCCCGGCCCATAAGAACACGAAACCTGAAACAGAAGTTCCTTGTCATAAAACTCTGCCCGGTTAATATCGAGTCCAATAACACCGATAAGTATAATACGGCCACGTTTCCTGCTCATCTGAGCGGATTGAGAAATAATATCATTATTTTTTGCAGAAGCTGTAATAATTACACCATCGGCACCGATACCCTTCGTTGAGTCCAATACCGCTTTTACTGGATCAGTACCATCTGAGGAATTAACTGTTATTACGCCCCATTTTTCCGCCAGCGAACATTTTTTCTTTTCAATATCTATCCCAATAACCCGGCAACCATTAGCTGCAAGTAATTGGGCTGTAAGTAAGCCTATTAAACCTAAACCTATAATAACTATCGTCTCACCAAAAGTGGGTGCGCAAAGCCGTATTCCCTGCAACCCAATTGAACCCACAACAGTAAATGTTGCTTCCTCCAGGCTTACGTTTCCAGGTATCTTTGCCACCAGGTTCTGTGGGATGCACACATACTCAGCATGCTGTCCGTTGCTTGCAACCCTGTCGCCGATTGCAAATCCGCTTACTCCTTCTCCGATTTGCAGTACGATACCAACATTGCAATAACCAAGAGGTAACGGTTGTTCCAACTTATTAAATACAGTCTCCAGAGTTGGAAGGAGTCCATCTGATTTGATTTTGTCAATTACCATTTTAACTCTTTCAGGCGACTGATATGCTTTTGATACCAGACTCGACTTCCCAAATTCAACTAACATTCTTTCTGTTCCCAGTGATACAAGAGAATTAGTTGTCCGTATTAATAATTTACCCTTAGAGACTGCAGGCGCTGGCACTTCAGCAAGTTCGGTCTGTCCTGTCTTGAAAGATTGAAGAATCTGTTTCATTCAAAATGGTTTAATAAAAGAATTAGAATCCGATAATGTCAATTAACTCAAAAAATAGGTTTTAATGATATTTTCCTTCTCACCTTTGTCAGGATAACTGATAAGTACGGCACGGTATTTACCTTTAAATACAAAGAGACTGCCGGCACCTGCACCAATAATTCCGTGTTGTTTAATTACAGCACCAATATCTTCAAGTGATCCTGCACCTCCTAGTACTGTCATTGGAATATGAATCACGTCTCGTATCTTCTGGATCAGGTTAAGATCATAGCCTTTCATTGATCCATCAAGATCAATTGAATTCAGAACAATTTCACCGGCACCTCTTTTCTCCATCACCTCTGCAAACTCTATAGGATTCAAACCAGTGTTTTTCGTGCCATTATAAGTTATAATCTCATATTTTCCGGTTATTGATCTTTTATGAACATCCATCACCACAACGACACTCTGATTACCAACACGTTCAGCGATATCTGTAACAATAACCGGGTTGGCTACTGCAACAGAACTAATAGCAATTTTTTCAACACCAAGATTAAAAATGCGCTGAGCCTGTTCTACAGTCTTAATTCCTCCTCCATAACAAAATGGCATTCTGCATTCTGCAGCAAGGTTTTCTATCATCTTGTAGTCTGGTTCATTATTTCGGGCTGAAGCATCAATATCAACAACAATCAGTTCATCAACTTCTTTTTCATTGAAGATCTTAACAGCGTTTATAGGGTCCCCAACGTACTTTGGATCCTTGAATTTTACTGTTTTAACGAGACCTTTGTTATGAACTAAAAGACAGGGTATAATTCTTGGATAAAGCATTGTTAAAACTTTGAAAAATTATTAAGTAATTGGATCCCGTTAAAATGACTCTTCTCAGGATGAAACTGAATTCCAAAGATGTTATCCTTCCTTATTGCACTGGCAAAAACAATTCCATATTCTGTTGTTGCAATAACTTCCTGTTCATTATTACAGACAAAATAATAGGAATGAAGAAAATAGAAACGCGTTTCTTTGTTAAATCCATTAAGAAGTGGGATTCCATTTACAGGATTAATAGTATTCCAACCCATATGAGGCAATCTAGTCTTATATGGAATAGTCGAAGCATCAAACAATTTAACGATACCGTCTATCCATCCCAGTCCTGGCAACTTACCTTCTTCACTTGATTTTGCCAGAATCTGCATCCCAACACAAATTCCAACAACAGGAATCTTATTGAGAAGTACCTGCTTTTCAAGTTCATCTCTCATACCCGATTGGTTAAGCTGCATCATAGCATGATCGAAGGCTCCCACACCAGGGAGAATTATCTTGGAAGCCTCTTTAAGATCGTCAGGTACCTGGGCAACCTTAACATGAATATTCAAACGTTCGTACAGATTGATAAAAGCCCGTAAATTTCCCAGGCCGTAATCTATAATTGCAATCATCTTTTTATTGACCTTTCGACACCTAACGCTTTTAAGATTTTTGCTCCAAAATTAAAAACCGATTCAAGATTCCTGTAGTCCCAATAAAATTTTTTCTCCATCTTGAAATATTTTCTTAATTCCTCAGGTGAAATACCTAGTTTGGTTGCTATATAATTGAACTCATCTTCAATAGTTTCTGGGTTATATGCCGGTTTTTTCAATCGATCAATTGCTTCTTCCCTCCTCATCTGTCCTGTCAGTATCAAACTCGAATACTGAACCCTACGTGTGTCAAAACCAAATCTTTCGGGTAACCAGTATCCCTCATAAAATTTCGTAAAGCGTGATTCAAAATGTTTTTGAGGATAGGGTTTCCAGTCATATTCCTTCTCGAGCATTTTTAATGCATCGGCCTTAACATATGGCATATAATTAAGAGGCCGGATCACCTTAACACCTCTGATATATCTCAGATAAATTTTATGTTTGAAAATTGAGCTAAATGGATAGGTTTTCAATTTGATGGTTCCAAAACGATGGATAATGTCATCTAAATGGACCATATCAGTGCCATAATAAAGCCATTGCATTGGATTTCGAACACATTCTGTCGAAATGTTTCCCCCATTTAAAATGTATTTAATATTGTATTTTTCTGCAAAATTATACAATGTAGCAACAAATGCGTGATCCTGTGGAATATCAATATGTGGAACACCCGATTTGAAGAATGCTAACTGAAAATCTTTCATCTCTTCCCAATTAATTACTTCAGTGTACAAATCAAGTCCTAATTTATCTATAAGCATCTGAATGTTGTGTACTGCCAATTCGGAGTTCCACCCTCCGTCAACGTGAAAGACAAGCGGACGAAGACCGAATTCTTTAACAGCAAGATGAAGCATATATGAACTATCCACTCCTCCACTTATCCCAAGCAAGCAGTCAAATTCCTTACCTTTTCCGGAGGCTTTAATCTTTCGCATTACTTCTTCAAGTTCTCTATATCCTTTTTCATCAGTATGCCAGTTAGGAAGGACGTTCTTATTAAAATCATTGCAATGATCGCATACTCCTTTTTCATCAAATACTATTCGTGAATCGATTGTATCCATTACACAGTTTGTACAAATCTGATAGGGTCTGTCATTCATTCTTATCCATATTTATTTTTTCATAATTTCAGATATCACTGATAATCGTTTAAATGTCAATATCATCGTTTTTGATTATTCTATCCACTATATCCAAAGCTTAACATATTTTCTATAAATCCTGTGGGATGTCCGGGAAAATTCCCAAAGCTTTTTCCTTTGTATCTTGCCAATAGATGCATGTTCCTGATGATTAACCTTGATAGCAGGTTCGTAGAATACCTTCATTTTAATATCTTCAAGCTGTTTGCTAAGAAAAAATTCCTCTCCCATCAAAAATGTTGGAGCCCAAAGTTGATCAAAATGCTTAAAAAAGACAGGACCTAAAATGTAACACGCACCATATCCCTGCCAGATTGCTTGAGCAATATTAAATTCCTCTTCATCTTTCCGATCAGTAATTTTTTTTGTCATCCTGGCAACATAACTGATCAACTTTGCCAGTATGTAAGAAGTGTAATATAAATCGTATATCAATTCTCTGAATTTATTGATTCTATCAATTACATGTGGATTCTGATGAACTCCATCCAAGGTAATTATGTCTGGTGATACTACTGGATATTTTTCGAATGTTAATCCATTTGTATAAAGTGACTTAATAAACCCTGATGGAAAAATAAGATCATTATTGCCGACAATAATAAGACAAATATCCTTATAATTTTCTCTGATATATTTTATACCAACATTCAATCCTTGAAAATATCCAATATTTTCATTATTAAAAATTAGGTGAGTGTCAGGGTAATCTGATTTGATATCTTCTAGTATTTTAATTTCATTATTTTCAGACTTATTATCCACAATTACAACCAAAGAATCGGAAGCGAATTCATTTAAATCTATTGATTGTATAGCAGCTCTGGTAACAGTTGAATTATTAAAATTTGTAAATACAAATGCAATTTTCATTTTTAATTTTTAGAATATTAGGATAAGTTTAGGAAGTATAAGTGTTTCATCTAGTACATTACTGTCGTGATACTTGCCATCTATGATAAAGATAAACGTGGGAATACTGCCTCTTAAATCAAGCATTGTATAAATCTTAAGTGCGCCTCTGGAGTATTTACCCTTGGCCCAGGCAAATAGTTTAAGACTTAATGAGACTGTTGTTCAGTCAAGGGCAAAAACATCATTGTCAATGTCCCAATTAGGAATCGGGCTGTCAGAGTACATAGGCCTGACTGTTTTTATCAGGTACTCACCGAAGTCAGCAAAAATTCTTCAATTCCGGTTTTCATTGGCTCTTATCAAATCGTGGACATGCATTTTTGAGTATATCTTGCATAAATTCAAATTATTATATGAATCAATTTTGAAGTTTAGTAGACACTAATGATAGATTTTACTTAAGTAAAAAATTCATAGACATTTTAAATTACTTTTTTGTCTTTTAATGTATAATGGAAACCATCTGCTAATCCTTTAAAAGTGGCTTTGACCTTGGCATTTTTATCATCATCTATAAGCAGCATTTTTATTAGCGAAAGAATAAAGAATAAATTCATTTTTGTAATGAAAAATGGAAACTTTAAAAAGTATATTCTAGTTAGAATTAAATGGTTTCTTGCCATATAATACCGTCTATTGCTACTATGGTTTGAGGAAATAAGCGTAAGTCCAAAGATTTTTCTTTTCTTAGGATTACCTGCTTTATGCTTCATTCCGATTTTGCTTGTAACTAAAGACTTTTTACCATATAGTCTCAATCTTAAGGAATACTCAAGATCGACATTGTCAATAAAAAAATCCTCCCTGAAGCCTCCTGTTTTTAAATATGCGTCCGTAAACAACAGACATCCAGAGGTAATTAAATAATCTTTTATTTGGAATAATTTGTAACTATTTGAAGTATATCTACTTTCAAGATTTTCATTACAATAATTGATCCCAATTACTCCTACCCGATCTTTTGCAGGATATAAATTATACACTTCAGTTATTATATCAATAATATTACTGCATGGTAAAGAGTCCTGATCAAAAGTGATTACAGACTTAAATCGCATTTTAATTGCCATCTGAACACCTTGATTCAATGCTTTTGCTATTCCTAAATTTTTTATATTATGTATTAGATACACCTTTTCATCCTCAGAAATATCTCGTAACAATTCGAGTGACGCTCCATCAGAGTTATTGTCCACAATAATTATTTTATCTACCAGATCTCTCATTATATAAACAAGTCTCTTAAGGATATTATCAGGATTAAACGATATTATCAAACAACAAATATCATTCTTAGTTAACCTATCTTTCATTTAAGTAACTGACTATTAAAATTCAATTATTTTAAAACCAGGTTTAAAGGATTGGAATGCACGAAAATAATTTCAATGGTTCAGGAATAATGAAGATGGAAAAAATTAAAAAATTAATTTGTATGGCAAAATTGCATTTGAATTATGAGATAAATTAAGATAAAACATAAGAAAGGCATAAATCATAAGTGCTGAAACTAAAATCACTCTATTGTTATATAATTTGCACTCTGATATCACTTTAACATAGCCAATTATCATTAACGGTATAAGGTAACCATCGGAAAACCTGAATAACCATTGGAAATGCATAACAAAATTGCTGATTATCAAACCAAACACAGTTAACTTCAGATAAATATTATTTTTCGAGTTAATATCCTTAGTAAAATATAAGAATACCAGTGCCAATATTGTATTCAGAGTAATAATAAGATACCCAGGAATAGATATTTTAGTATGCAATACATTAATATAATGATTCAATCTTTCAATATGTATGTAAGGCGTGATTGTTAACAAGAAATTTGAATACCCCAATAATAGGGAAATAATTAATAATATCACCAAGAATAATATTGACCATTTAAAATATCTTATAAAATATAATGGTATAAGGAATAAAGCTGAAAGATGGAAAAGCCCTCCAATCAATAAAGGAAGAATGTACTTGTAAATATTCCCCTTTTCTATATATTTTAAAGAAAAGAAAAAAAATGAAAACGCCATTACCTGTCTCATTGCATTATAAGAGGTAAAATAATACCCACAAAAGAAATACAAGAATATCGAAAATACAGGCCAGGGGCTGGTAATTAATATTGTTTTAAATATCAAATAATACATCAAGAAATAAAAGCAGAGTACATAAATAAAAAAATTCCCATAAAGAGAGAATACCTTATTCATGAAATACCAACCATATTCTTGCTTTAATAATATTTCATGTATAACCGGATCTAAAAGTTTATGTTTCCCAATGGTTTGGAAAATATCCCTATAATACAAGTAATCTCTTCCAACTGTAACATTTCTAAAAATAGCCAATAAAAAAAGCAGGCTAACCAATATCATAAATCCGGATTTATAAGACTCTACCCTTTTATAAGAATGGATATTGATGAGTAATATCAATACACCTGAAAATAAATATGGCAGCATGATATATGTGTAAATTCAGAATGTAATTTCCAAATTAATTCAGTTTTTTAATAAAAACTGAATTAATTTTTCGAAAGACCAAATTTACCTTCTCAAAAGTTTTATAACTCATGAAGGTTAAGAAATAAGTTAAAATGATCTTCAAACCAATAGGATTGTATCTCCATGCCTTCAAAAAATATGTACGGCTATTCAATACATTTGATTCCAGGAATAATATTTTACCTATATTAAAATAGTGCCGTGAAAGAATAGCCTTATGTTTATTGAATTCTGAATGATGTTTATTTAAAATAATTGTAATTGCCTCAATAAAAGCTTTTTGATTTGTACCGATACTATCTGAAGTAAAGTATGATAATATTAATGCTTTATCAATATATTTAAACTCATATTTTTTTGATAGTCTAAGTACGATATCCCAGTCCTGAAGTCTGGATAGACTTTCATCAAAACCTCCAACATCATTAAAGCAATCAACTCGGCACATAATTGTTGGAGTTCCTATAAAGCTACCTTTTAATAATTCGTTATAAATATAGCCCTCTTTTTTAATAACCCAGGCAGGGGGTACAAATTCAGTATTGTCATTATTAATTCTGAGCATTCCTGAATATATTATACCAACTTTTATGTCAGCAATTTTTATTGCTCTCAGTTGAAGTTCTAATTTTTCAGGCAACCATTCATCATCACTATCCTGAAATGCAATGTACTTCCCCAAAGCATTTTTTATACCAGTATTCCTTGCAGCAGAGCCTCCTTTGTTAAATTTATGCTTTATATACTTAATTCTATTATCATTTTTGCGGAGCTCATTAATTAGACTATCAGTATTATCTGTGGATCCGTCATCCACAATAATTACTTCAAAGTCCTGAAATGTCTGATTTAGAACACTTCTTAAAGAACCTTCAATTAAATTAACTCTATTAAAAGTTGGTATTATAATGCTTACTTCAGGATTTTTATTCATAAATTTTAAATATTCTACTTCATCCGGATATATCAGCAAGTTTTGCCTTGTATATATAATTTCTCAGTTGGTTAATTATCTAACTTTTAAAAAATGATAAGGAGCACCTAACATTGTAAGACCATCTAGGAAAAAATAATTGCTTATTAACACTATAATATAGATATTTAATATTTATATTATTTCACCGCAGTCCGGTTAAGAATTCCAGAATGATAATTGGTTATCATCGAACAAATTTATGAAGTTATTATTAGTAAAAAGTTTTTTGATGGAGGTCTTCTCAAATAGAGTAAGCCCTATTGTTTGAGCAAAAGTGTAAAGGCTGATTGCCATATCGAGTTTCTTTTTTGCAACGGCGATCAAAAGATAGGTGGATATTGCAATCCATATCTGGCAGTAACCTGCATTCGGACTTGTTCCATAAAAAGCTTTGATATGCAGATGTTGTTTTATCCACTTGAAGAAAGTCTCTATCTTCCATCTTTCACGATAAAGCTCCGCGATTGTAATCGCTGGCAGGTCTAAATCGGTGGTCATAAATGTGTAAACAACATTCGTCGTGTAATCTTCATAAACGACCAAGCGAAATTCTTCCGGATAATGTTTCATAGAATAATAGCCTGTTAATCTGACTAATTGGTTACTGATTATTCCTGCAGTTTTATCGACTTCTGAAGAAGAAATGACTTCATCCTTTATATTATCTTTTGCTCGGGTAATGTATAATGCACACCCTTGTTGAATCAATGTATACAAACGATGAAAATCGATATATCCTATATCCATTATATTTTATGAACCAGGTACTACAGGCAACACATCCAGAGAGTTAATATCGTGAACTGCACCCTCTGTAATATCTATGAAAATGAGAATCTATCCACGCAGATCAAGCATCTTAAGCATTTATACAGCACCCTTCTGATGATGGAACTTAGCCCATGGGTAAAGACCTAAACAAAGGTCAATGGTAGTGCTGTCAAAAGCATACACCATATTGTCCAGATCAAGTCTGAACTCTTTATTATTGAAATACAGAGGTCTTGCCTTTTTGATAAGTACCTGAGCTAAATCGGCATAAATAGCCAATCGCGTTTTTAATTGGCATCTGCCAATGTGGACTTTTATATTGGATGTTTAATGCCTGAATGATAAAATTTATTGTAAAATGCAGTCAAACAATTTTCGATGTCACGCAGACTTTCTCTACCAGGAAGTTGTGCAAAGCTCATTACAAGAAAGTGTTCCCTTCAGGGAAATGCTTCTTTTCCAGTAGTCACTATTGTTATGATCAACACACTTCTGAAATTCGTAGTCTGGCATAAACATCATTAATTGTACAAAAACTGTTTTCACTGCATGCATGTTCGCTCAAAAAATAGTATAAGCGAAATAAAAATTCAAATCGTAAAAACTTTTAATCCTACTTAAGATACTACATACTAATAATTTACGTTAATTTTAATCGTTCTTAACCTGACACTGGTGATGTTATTTATTTAGGAGAGTATTTTTCAGAATTTGACGCATGTATTTACGGTTTTCCATTAATGAAAGAAATATTAAACTAAATGTAGTACCAGCAATTAGCATTTTCAGCAAAAGCGAAATGAATAAACTTGAATTAATAATATTTGCTGTTAAGTATAATGTAAGAAATACTCCCATTGATATCACGGAAGGAAAAAGAAACACTTTTAGAAATTGGATAAAAGATGATCTAAGTGCATGTTTAATCAAAATATAAAACCCTTGAATTAAATTAATCGAGAATGCAAATACAAGCCCATATCCAACATCGACTAAGCTTTTTCCAATAAATACACCATAAGTTATGCCACCGACCATCATGATTGAACTTAAAATGCCTGAATAGAAAAGTAAGTCAGTCCTATTAGCTGCTTGAAAAATTGCGCCACAACTTGAAAGTACGATCTGAATCCCTACTGTAATAGCCAGAATCTTGAAAATGGGGATACTATCAATCCATTGTGAACCAAACAGAATTTTAATAATTTCTGGTGCGGCAAAGAAGAGGAAAACTGAAAGAGGAAAACCAATTGTGGCAAGGATTCTGACTATTTTTAAATAGGAAAAATAAATTTTTTTTTTATCATCCTGAAATTCTGACATAACAGGCTGAAGAACAGGTGTAATAACATGCGTAAGATTCGAAACAGGCAACATCATTAGCTTATAGGCCTTGTCATAATAGCCCAAAATAGCAGTACTAAAATATTTCCCGATAAGCAGGTTATCGGCATTTCGGGAAAAGTAATTTATAAAATTAAACAGAAATTGAAAAGATGCAAACTTTGAAATTTTTAAAACAGAAGATATCTTAATTCTAATGCGTAAGGGAACCGGTGATAAGTAATAACTCCCAAGTAATAGAAATAAGCCGTCGAAAATAGATTTTATAACTAGGGCATAATAGCTGAAACCTTTATATGCAAAGATAATTGCCACGGATCCCGTTACAATTTGAACAATAACAGAAATAAGTCCTACCTGTTTAAATAACATTTTCTTATAATTTAACGATTGGGGAACAACGTTAAATGCATAAAACAGAATAGTCAAGGATAATAGTTTTCCAACATTTTTAATAGCTTCTTCATGATAAAAGTTGCTGATTATTGGTGCTAATAAATAAAAAATAGCCGCAATAATAAAGCCTAACAAAATGGAGAATGTGAATATAGACTCAATATCACCTGAATCAAGGTCTTTATTCTGTACTATCGCCGGCCCTATACCAAAATCAGTTAATAGCATGAAGAATGATATGAAAACCATTACAATAGCGATTATTCCAAATTCTTTTGGTGAAAGTAATCTCGCTAGAATTGCAGATATTAAAATTGAAATTAAAATATTGCTATATTTAGCCAACGCGGTATAAAAAATGCCGGAGCCTATGGTTTTGCGAACAGAAGTCATTTACCAAATAATTTATTAAATCTGTTTATTATCATTAAGTACAAAACTTCGATCGGGAACAGAAGTCTAAATAAATATGTGGAGTTATTTGAAATCCAGATTTTTAAAAAAGATTTCCAAAAATGAAGGAATCCATTTCCTTTGTAACGCCATAATCTCCAAGGCTGCTTATAAAAAAAATATAACTGCAAAATTGTTTTTTGAACATAATTCACTTGCAATTTCATGTAATTATCAAAAACTTCATTCATTAACCCATCTATGCCATAACCCCAATCTTTATTATTTTGACCTGGTTGGGTAACTTTTACTGGATATTTTGTTAAATGATAGGTATCTCCATTCAGACATGAAAAAGCGACAAAATAAATAAACAAGTAAATATTACCAACTTTCCTTTTTAAATATGAGTTATAGAGATTTTCTCTTTTTAAGAGAAGTCCACTCAATTGATGGCCTCTCCAGGAATTGATGATGCAATTTTTAAATCCCGGATAATATTTTTTATCTGTCAAATTTGTATCTCTTCCATAACCCAAAGGTACACCATTAGTACTTATTGCTACGATACTTGGGATAATTGTCTTTGTGTTGACATTTTGGTTGATTAGATTAATAACCTCCACTAGATAGGGATAAACAATATAATCATCGTCACCTAAATACATTACATATTCACCAATCGCCTCTTTTAAAACATATAATGCATTTTTTTCAAGTCCAATATTTTCTTTTTGACTGAAATACCTTAAATACAGATTTGGATTTTCTTTTTGAAAACTTGTAACAACATCATGAGTATTATCTGCTGAATTATTGTTTGAAACAATAATCTCTATATTCTGTAAATAATTTCCTTTTTGAATATATTCATTTAATATCGCTAAATTCTTTGAAAGATATTTTGATCTGTTGTAGGTAGGTATTAATATTGACAATTTCATTAAGACAACATTTTTCATTTTAGTACTTTATTGTTTCTGCCCATTGTATACTTTCTGGAACCCCATTTTGTGGAGTTATAAGAGCAGTCCAACCAAAATATTCCTGCGCTTTCTTGTTGTTGGCCACAAATACCAATTGGTCACTTTCGCGAAAGGGCAGTTGTTTGTATTTCATTTTAATATGGAGATTATCTTCAAGTAAATTAAATAGTTCTAAAAGGGAAAGACTGTTTTTTATACCACCGCCAATGTTAAAGGCTTTACCTTTTGTTTTTTTAATATTTTCGGAGGCCTTAAAGTATAAGCTCACTACATCAGATGCGTGTAATACATCGCGTACCTGTTTGCCATTTCCTGAGATAGTGAAAAGTCCTTTTGCGGTCCCATTTTTTATTTCCAATGCCTTTTGAATAAACCAACCAACCCATCCCTGGTCGTAAGTTGCATGTTGGTTACCTCCATACATGGATGAGTGTCGAAACACAACTGTTTGGATGCCAAATATACGGGCATAATCGAGTAAATATTGGTCGGCAGCCCCTTTTGAACATCCGTACGGAGAATGGAAATCCAACTGTAAAGATTCATCATATCCGTTGGGGTATTCTTTGCAAATGTAACGGGATGCTGTTTCTTCGTAGGTTAAGTATTCCAGATCTCCATACACTTTATTGGTAGATGAATAAAGGATCATACTTGCAGGTGAATACTTGCGAACAGCTTCCAATAGGTTGTGAGTCCCCAATGTATTGGTTTCAAAATCTAACCTTGGGTTTTGGATCGATGTGGTCATTGCCACTTGTCCAGACAGATGAAAAATAACATCAGGTATAACTTCTTTTATAACAGTTTCAACATCGTTGTTGTTGCGGATATCGAGAGGGTAATATTTGAATTCACCTTGTTTCTTTAACCAATCCAGATTTTGTGAACTTCCGAAACGGAATAAATTATCAAACACAAAGAGCTCTTCTCCTTTTTTTAAGACTTCAGCAGCGAGGTTGGAGCCAACAAAGCCGCAACCACCGGTAATTAGATACTTCATAATATGCAAATTTTATTTTATTGCGAATTGCACGTATTATTGCAAATGGCATGAATTCGAACTGCACAAATCTAGACGAATGTCACGAAATGTTTATATGGTTTTTTGTAAACCTTCTTTTAGGGTATATTTGGGTTTCCAGCTAAGATTCAGTAAGGCAGCATTGCTGGTTTCGGAGTACATCAATTCGTTTTCGCGGTAGGGAATGGCTCCAAAATTTAAAACTGAATTACTATTTGTCAGGTCTTTAAGTGTAATCATTAACTCTTTAATACTAATTGGCTGATTGGTACATACCTGAAATGAAGAATAAGAGTCTGCAAGTTGAACATGTTTTGCAATTACAGTCAGGAATGCATTAACCACATCATCGATATAAATAAAGTCACGTAGTTGTTCTCCCAGCGTCAGGTCAATTTGTGGATTATCGTTTTTTAACTTATTGATCATGATGGTAAGGAAATTAGCAGGACTTGCCCCGGGACCATAAAAATGCTCCAACTGCATATTGATGACTTTAATTTCGTTTTTCCTAAGATACAGCCATTCCTGAAATTGCCTTTTGGTAAGCGCATAGGTACTTACAAAACGGTCGAGAACAGTATCGGTATTCACAAATAACTGGCATTTGTGTTTTATCGCGATATCAAATAATTTGAGCGGTAAATACAGGTTGGTGTTAAACATCTGGATGGAATCTTCATTGTTCTTACCATAAAAGGTTGCTGTATGCAGAACGATATCAATGGTTTGTTCTGTAAATACGGCATCAGAAATACCCTCTTTTGCAGCGTAAACTTTATAGTTGCAATTTGCAATGCGAAACAGGTTCTCTAATGAATATTCAAGGCCAATAATATTGTTTTCTATTGAAAGGGCTTTGGCAAGGCGGCTGCCGAGATAACCGTTTATACCAGTAATAAGAATTGTTTTCATTTTGCAGCAAATTCTCGAATTAAGAGGAATTACTCCCAGTCATCGGTTAATATGTTATCTTTCGACACGCCGTTATCAATCAATTTTTGCTTAAAGGATTTAATCATAGCTGGTGGACCAGAAATAAAGTAATCAGTAGCTACGCCATTATCTTTAAATATTTGGTTAATATCAATGTTTCCATCAATGTCCTCGTAAAATAACTTAACAAATCCGGGCGAATTGCAAAAACGGTTCAGTTCTTCACTGTAAATATTATATTTTTTTGAACGAAATCCCAAGTAGATATGTGGATTGATATATTCCGTGAAGGATATGTGGGTAAATAGGGACAGAAAAGGAGTTATTCCTGTTCCTCCAGCTATAAATACAGTATTCGTTTTATTATGGGGGCGTATAAACAGATCACCATAGGGTAATTTTAAAACTACCAGCTTACCTGGTTTTAAAACCTGTTCCATCCGGCTTGTGAATTTCCCTTTAACAGCATAAGTAATAATAATAAAGCCTTCATTTGGTGCTGATTGCATACTAAAGCATCGCGAATCAGGCCATTGTCCGGAAATATCATATTCATCTATTGCCAGGTGTAGAAACTGCCCAGGTTCATATTTAAATGGTCTCCCAGCCGATTCAAATTTGACAGTATAAACGCCATCGCTATAGTTGGAAACAGATACAACCCTTGCCGGATATTTTTTGACTATAGCCATCCTATTCCCATTTCTTAATGAATTCTCCTAATACATTTTCGGTATAATTAAGCATCTCCATGTTCAGTCCAGGATAAGTTCCAAGGAAGAAAGTGTTTTCCATTATCAAATCGGTGTTATTCAGGTGGTCAGCAATACGCCAATTTCGATTAATAAAGCCAGGTTGTTTTGTTATATTACCAGCAAACAGATTACGGGTTTCAATAAGGTTACTGTTTAGGTGTTGAGTAATTTCATCACGAGTAAAAGGAGTACCCTCTTTTAAGGTCACGATAAATGCAAACCATGCAGGATCAGCTCCTTCAGTTGCTTGTGGCAGAATGAAATAGTTGGAGTGCTTAGAAAATATCCTTGTCCATTCTTTGAAATTTTCTTTTCTTCGGTTGCAAAACTCAGGAAGCTTTTCAATCTGGGCTGCGCCTATAGCGGACTGTATATCGGTCATCTTCAGATTATATCCTATTTCTGAGTATACGTATTTATGGTCGAAACCAAAAGGTAAGTTACCAAACTGTTGAGAAAACCGTTTGCCGCAAGTATTATTTTCACCACCAGCACAATAACAATCACGACCCCAATCGCGAAAAGCTCTTACCAAACTTGCAAGCTGAGGATCATTTGTACAAATTGCTCCACCCTCACCGGTTGTGATGTGGTGAGCAGGATAAAATGAAATTGTTGAAAGATGTCCAAAAGTACCTGTTTTTTTCCCATTATACTCACTTCCAAATGCATCACAATTATCTTCAATTACCCATAGGTCATTTTCTTTTGCCAATTGCATTACAGCGCCTATATCGAACGGGTTTCCCAGAGTATGAGCAATAAAAATACAACGGGTTTTTGGAGTAATAGCTTTGCGCATCATCTCCACTTTTATATTGTATGTTGGTATATCAACATCCACAAATACCGGGACTAAACCATTCTGAATGATAGGTGTTACAGTAGCCGGGAATCCTGCAGCTACAGAAATTACTTCATCACCAGGCTTCAAACGCTTCTCTCCGAGTTTTTCTGATGTTAGGGCAGAAAATGCTAACAAATTAGCTGAAGAACCTGAGTTGGTGAGAAGAACGTGTTCAATACCAAGAAATTCAGCTATCTTTTCAGAAAATTCTTCCGAGAAACGGCCTTCAGTCAACCAGAAGTCGAGTGATGCTTCAACCGCATTGATCATTTCTTTTTCATCAAAGACCCGACCAGCATAATTTACTCTGGTTTTGCCGGGAATAAAAGTAGCGGTTTTGTGGATCTTATTAAACATGCCGTCCACGCTAATACGTGCAACCTTTCGGAGTACTTCCCTTATTGTTGAGGTTTTAAGAAAAGCAACTTTCCTGCGTGCAATCCGATCGGGACTTATTGTAAGAAGCTTATCGCACCTGATGATGCTTTTTTGTTTAATAAAACCTTCCTGTAAGTTAGATTGGTCAAAAACAACAGCATAATCGCTCCATGAATAGTTATCTACTTCAGAAGTTACAAACGCCACTAAAAAATCGTTTTGAACATCAGAAACGCCAACAATCAGCGCAGGCCTAAGTTTTGAGCCTTTCAAATTTGTGTAAGGAAAATCGAGTAAAACTATTTCCCCTATACGGTTATCACTTAAGTCCAAAATATTCCTCCCAATTAATATTTTTATCGTTATCAGTATCAAAAAACGCGTTTAGTCCAATTAATTTATATTCAGATTCACTGTCAATTTCTATGACCATAATTTCATTGTCCGGAATAGTTGTTTTTTCAGGTTCATCGTCAGGCTCAACCAAGATGGTCAGTTTTGCTTTCCTGATTTGAACGGGCATCTGCTCAATGAGTGTAATTTTCCCGTCTTTATAATTGGCTTTAATTGTTAGCATATATATAAGAATTTATACTAAAAAAAGGAAGGTAAACAAATCGCCTAAATTATGAGAAGTATTCCTTAATTTGTTTTTCTGTTACGGTGCGCATGTTCCCGGCTGCAAGATAGGCTTTATTCCAGTCAACGATAGACTTGAGGGTGGTCTCAATATCCCATTCTGGAGTCCATCCCAGTTCAGCTTTTGCTTTCGAACAATCAAGTTTAAGGTAGCTGGCTTCATGCGGTTGTGGGTTTGTATCAATTTCGAATGAAGCACCTTCACTCCAAAGTTCACATATTTTTTTGGTAATCCACTCTACATTTTTAGCATCACTGTCATCTGGTCCGAAATTCCACCCCTCAGCAAAAACAGTACCGAAAGAATAAAGCTTTTCGCACAATGTGAGATAACCTGTCAAAGGTTCCATTACATGTTGCCATGGACGAATGGCATAAGGACTCCGGATTTTTACTTTCTCTCCCTGAAATATTGAACGCATAAAATCCGGAATCAGCCGGTCCTCAGCCCAGTCGCCCCCACCTATAACATTTCCGGCTCGGGCAGAAGCTAAGGCAACACCATGTATCTTATAATCTTTAGGATTGAAAAAAGAACTTCTGAAAGAGGATGTTACTAATTCAGAGCAACCTTTGCTGTTCGAGTAAGGGTCATAACCACCCATTGGTTCATTCTCACGGTAGCCCCAATGCCATTCTTTGTTTTCGTAGCATTTATCTGTCGTAACATTGACAATTGCCTTCACACTATCTACCTGCCGGATTGCATCAAGCAGATTTACAGTTCCCATAACATTAACATCAAATGTTTCGCGTGGATTCTTATAAGATTCCTTAACGATAGCCTGTGCGGCCATATGGATAATAACCTCTGGCCGGACTTCTTTGAGTGTTTTTAACAATAAATTGTAATCCCTTACATCTCCAAAAGTAGAAGAAACAAGTTTGTCAACTTTTGCCAGTTCATATAAACTTGGATTTGTATTAGGCTTTAAAGCATAACCGTACACATCCGCCCCGAGCCAGGTGAGTAATATTGTTAACCAAGAACCTTTAAATCCGGTGTGCCCGGTGATAAGAACCTTACGACCTTTATAGAAACCTCCCAACAAAGTTTTTTTTACCATTTGATCCATGGTGCTGTATTATTTTCGATTAAATATTCCAGTTGGCTCTTGTCGCGTTGTGTATCCATTGGCTTCCAGAATCCTCTGTGTTTATAAGTAAAAAGTTGCCCCTCATGTGCAAGATTTTCTAATGGTTCCTGCTCAAAAACTGTATTATCATCAGTAATATAGTTAATAACTTCCGGCTGACAAACAAAAAATCCACCATTAACCCATGAACCATCTCCTTTCGGCTTTTCCCTGAAACTATTAACCATATTTGAATTGTCAATACTTAGGGCTCCAAAACGTCCCTCAGGGAGTACAGATGTCATTGTAATAAGTTTCCCATGACTCTTGTGAAACCCCATTAACTCATCCAAATTGATATCTGCAACCCCATCCCCATAAGTAAGCATAAAAGGTTCATTACCGACATACTTCTGTACCCTTTTTATTCGACCGCCTGTCATAGTATCCAAACCAGTATCAATCAAAGTCACCTTCCATGGTTCAGCATTACTATTATGATTAATTATTGTATTTGTCGCCATATCAATGGTCATGTCAGCCATGTGAAGAAAATAATGAGCAAAATATTCTTTTATCATATATCCCTTATATCCACAAAGAATAATAAAATCATTATACCCATAAAATGAGTAAATTTTCATTATGTGCCACAAAATTGGTTTGCCTCCGATTTCTACCATTGGCTTAGGTTTAAGTATAGTTTCTTCGGATAGACGTGAACCTAAGCCACCCGCAAGAATGAGTATTTTCATATGATCTTTTTTTCTAGTCAAGTCCTGAATTGATTTTACCAGCACCAAATTACATATTATTGTATGATTGAGATTCAGTTTTCATTTTTTCCTGACTGCCAAATATATGAATTGGAGAAAAAATGAGGGTGTAATTTTAATTATCCCTATAATAAATACAAACAGATATGAATAAAATGGAAATTTTAAGGATCTGTTTATCTTGAACCTTATTCTAATGAAATTCCAACCATATTTCAATCCAGATCTCCGTTTATAAAACATTTTGTCTTTTCTGAATTTCAACAAATATTCCGGAATATTTGCAAACCTTAATCCTTGCATTTAACGCCTTACCCCACAACACATTGTCCTCCATTAAAACCGTATCGGTCGGATAAAAACCCGACTTTTCTATGAGTTGTCTCCTGTACATTACAGAAGGATGCGCAAATGGAGTTCGCGTAAAATATAGCCTCCTCAAAGCTTCATGTTCAACCGGCAACCTGCGAAAAGAATGATTTTTTCCTTCTTCATCAATCTCCTCATACCAGCATCCCACACAGGAAATATCAGGATTAGATATAAGGAAATCTCGTTGTTTCTCAAATCTTGCCGGCATTGAGATATCATCAGCATCCATCCTGGCAATCAATTTGTATTCAGGATTCTTCAGAACTATTTCCAATAAAAAATTAAGAGCCCTGGCTAAACCTCCATTCTTTTCCAATCTTAATAGTTTAATTCGGCTATCCCCTATTGAAGTAAGGTAGTTGTCAATATCCAATGCCACCGGCCCATCAAAAACAATAAAATAATCAAATTGAGTAAATGTCTGACTGAGAATACTCTGAACAGATTCTGTTAAAAACTTTAATTTATCATTCTGATAAACAGACATTATTACAGCCAGATCAATCATATAAAAGATAAATGATAAAAGTAATAAGCTGAAACCCAACAAAGATCCCGCTTCGGCGGGAATAAAAGTTCATTGAATTGCATTTAGAATGCTGAATGGTATAATTCGTTGTAGCGTTCTGCCATCAATATGTCTGCATATTTATTCTTAAAACCGGAATATGCTAGAGCGGCTTTCTTTGAGCCGGATTCACTAACCTCTTTCAATGCGTCGATCATAGAGTTTTTATTATCAAGTCTAAAGAATGTAACCTCATCATTATTAAATAACTCTTTAAACACTTCTATATCCGAACAGATAACCGGAACTTTCTGCTGAACTGCTTCAATCAGAGCCAGACCAAATCCTTCTGACCTCGATGGCATTATAAAAATGTCAAAAAGATGAAAATAGTTCTTTGCATTATTGCAAAATCCACTAAAGAAACATCGGTCAGAGATTAAAAGCCGGCGAGATAGATTCCCAAGGTTTGATTTTTCCTTTCCATCACCTATAATTACAGCTGCATATTCCAACTGGCTGGCAATCAGAATGCAATATCTGTTCGACACCTTTCCTTCCAGTTAAAATTGATGCAGTACCTATCACTTTCAATCCTCTCAATTTGAAGCTCTTAATTATATTAACAACTTCTTCATCAAGTACATTTGGTGATTTTTCTGGAGAAATCCCATTGTGAATAACCTCCAGCTTATTGGGAGAATACCATTTCTTATAATAGCTCCTCATTGTCTCCGAAATACATACGAGCTTATCCGCACGACTCCATACTATCAACCATAAATAACCAAAAATAAAAGAGATGAACCTGTTATAGGTATATCTCAGATCATCAAAAACAAAATTATGAATGGTAGTAATATGATACTTTATCCTTCTTCTGTACAGGAAGGCTATCAGATCAGGCCTGATCCCGTTTGTGTGAATAATGTCGTAATCTTCAAAATGGAAGGTTCTGACTTTCATTCTTTTTACCGGGACCTCCATCCCAACCTTTTTATCAATATTCTTATCAAGATAAAATACTTCAACATTCAGTTCCGGGTACTCTTTAAGAGAATTTACCAAAGTCTTCATTACTATTACCGGCCCCAGTTGCCTGATGGCGGGGACAATTATCGCAACCCTCATGTGACGGGTGATAAAATAATGATTTTTAATCTAAGCTATCTCAACTTTAAATATTGATTTTAACCATTCCTTCAATTCCAGATTATCAAAATAACCGTTCCTCTTAAAACCAACCTTCTCTTTTATCCATTTCAGATCAATAACCGGATCATCTTTTTCAATAACACGTATCTGATCGGGATTATAAAAGATCTCTTTTTTTATGCCCTGGTTGGTGGTAATCAACTTTTTTCCCCGGACAAGGGCTTCAATTAACCGGTGCGAATAACCTGATTGCTCCTCAAATGGCAGGTCCAATATAACGTTTGAGCCCGATAACAGTTTCTGAACATCTTCAAACTTTATGTTACCGTAAATTATACATTCACGACTCACAATGCCTTCGATGACCTCATAATTTAACAGATAATTTTTAATCCAGGTTGTTCTGATCCTGATCATTTTTAAAAACACCCAGACCCATTTACTGTGCAAAGTATTTTTAAAAGAAGGTACTATTTTGATAAAGTGTTTGATATCAGAATCAGAGAGCTGATCTTTTATAAGGTCAAGGATCCTTAACCTGTCAGGACTAAATTTACCGGCAAAAAACAGGTCATATTTATTTTCAGTGTCTTCATAAGACCCTCTATTAATAAAAAAGTTGGGTAAATATTCCCAACCATAAGACTCAGAATCTCTCCGGTCAAAAGTATATACTCTATCGAACAACCTGCTCTCCTCTTCCCATGAATACATTGATAATGAATCCCAGAGATAAAGAATTGAATGCAGGTCCGGATTCAGCTTCTTCAGCTTTTTAAACAGGAAGGGACAAGCAACGTGACCATTAATTGAAAATAAGAGGTCAAAGTATAAATTATCTGTTTTTTCTAACTGCCTTTTTATATAACGTTCTTCAGGGGCAAAAAATAAAAAATATAGTCTCCTGAGGATTTTTAATCTGGATCTGGTCCCATGATAATCAAGGGGCAGGTCTTTATTCTCAAACCAGACGACTTCAAAGCCAAGTTCCTCAAGTGTCAGTATAATAGATTTTTCAACCTCATAGAACACAGGAGTTATTAATAATAATCTCCTTTTCAAAGCCGCAGGATAAATCGTTAGGGTTCAACTTATCAGATTCTGGAATGACCTGATTGTTAACAGTATTTCATCAGCTTTAAATCTGATTTAATCATCTCTTCAATTAATTCATCCAGAGTATACTCCGGAATCCATCCTAAAAGCTTCTTTGCTTTGGTTGCATCACCGACCAGCAAATCAACTTCTGTTGGTCTGAAATACCTCGGGTCAATTTCGAGAACAATTTTACCCGGTTTAAGGGAAAATTCTTTATTGGTATTCTTAACTATGATGCCTTTCTCGTTAACAGCATGACCTTTAAACTCTATCTCGATGCCAAGCTTCTCAAATGATTTCCTCACAAATTCCCTGACTGTAGTTGTGACACCGGTGGCTATTACAAAGTCGTCAGGTTCAGAATGCTGAAGTATCAGATACATTGCCCTTACATAATCCTTAGCATGACCCCAGTCACGTTTGGAAGATAAATTTCCGAGGAATAGTTTATCCTGCTTGCCTAAAGCAATGCTTGCTACGGCCCTGGTTATCTTCCTTGTCACAAAGGTTTCACCTCGTATCGGAGATTCATGATTAAATAAAATTCCGTTTGAGGCAAACATCCCATATGCTTCCCTGTAATTGACTGTTATCCAGTAGGCATATAACTTTGCAACCCCATACGGACTTCTTGGATAAAAAGGTGTCTTTTCTGTCTGAGGCACCTCCTGCACCAAACCATAAAGTTCACTTGTGGAAGCCTGGTAAACTCTGGTTTTTTTTGTCATCCCAAGCAGCCTGATTGCTTCCAATAACCTTAAGGTCCCAATACCATCAGCATTACCTGTATATTCAGGTGTATCAAAACTGACATGTACATGACTCATAGCTGCCAGATTGTAAACCTCGTCTGGCTGGACCTCCTGAATTATGCGGATAAGATTTGTGGAATCTGTCATATCGCCATAGTGCAAAACAAAATTCAGCTTTTCCATGTGCGGATCCTGATACAGATGATCAATCCTGCCTGTATTTATAAGGGAGCTTCTTCTTTTTATGCCATGAACAATGTATCCTTTTTTCAGAAGAAACCCGGCAAGATATGCTCCATCCTGTCCTGTTACTCCAGTAATCAGCGCTGTTTTTTTCATTGTTGCAGTAAAATATGAATTTGATATTTTGCCAAAATGGATCTGAAACACTAAGGGTTTACAAAAATCCCAATCAGATCCAAATATGTTACACTACGATTTAGATACAATAAAACCAGTTTTTGAAAGGGTAATATCAACAAATCTCGCTCGCTCATTTGGTCTGTTATTTTCGAGCAATTCTCTGATCTTCACCGATGCCCTGAAATCTTTCGACATTATTAAAAGGAAACCACCACCACCTGCTCCCAGCAATTTATAACCAAATGCATAATCATCAATTAAATCGATGATATTCTGGATCGATTCAGGATTCGTACCGCTATCAAGCCTCTTATTGAGTTCCCACGATTTTAACACTTTCTTTGAAAGAGCCTCAAAATCATTCTTTTGAATAGCATTAAAAGTATCTTCAACATGTAGTTTCATATCACTTAGGATGTCAAGATGCTCCCTTGAATTTAAAAACATACCTTTAACAATCTCAGCCAGAATAGTTTTTGCGACCCTTGTAACACCTGTGTAATAAAGAAGTATAAGGCCCCGGTGCTCATCTGACAGGAAAAGATCATTTGGCAGCCATTTTACTGAAGGTTTCTGATTGATACCGGGAATGGAACTGATCTCTTTCAAACCATGAAAAACACCTCCGTACTGATCCTGCCAGCCTCCACCTGTTGTCAGCATTTGTTCCAAAGCAAGGGTCCTGCTGCATACAATGTTTTTATCCCAATTCAGATTCAGAGCTTCTGATAAAGTTCCGAGCACAGTTGCTGCAATTAATGAACTTGTGCCCAGGCCTGAACCTTTGGGGATTGCAGATAATATGGATATCTCAAGCCCGCAACCCAGATCTTCAAGCTGATCAGTCAGTGTATTATATTCTTTTGATGAATATTCTTTCCCGAAACCAGAAAGGGATAATGCAGCTTTTGGAATTGAAAACGGTGATCCTACGACATTAAAATCATTTAACCGGCTGAAAGTATCAACATACTCGCTAAAACCCAGATCAATGGACCTTAAAACTATCCTATAATCTTTAAGGGGACGAATAAAAACCTGTAGAGGAGGCTGACCATTAAGTTCCACAGCAACATTTATTACCGAGCCTCCGTAAAAATTACAATAGGGTGGCGTATCAGTCCACCCTCCTGCGATATCCAGTCTTGCAGGACTCCTGCCCCATATTATCTGATCATCAAGGATGTTTTTCAGCGGTTTAACTTTATCATTCCTGCTCTGGTCAAGGATCGCCTCCCTTAAAAGGTTAAAAGCAAGGTTTTCATGATATTTATCTGCTTCTCCCTTAAACTCCGATGTTAAAGCCCTGAACATCTGATCGAGAATCCTTTTTTGCAGAGATGATCCGGTATTAAGATCCTCAGGAAGTTCCAGCCCAAACCTGCTGTAAAGCAATGCAGTTTTCTTAAGATCAAGCTGATAAAATACGCTTCGATTATGATTTTCTGCCAATTTGACCAGTGAACTTTTCTTAAAATTATCTCTTTGGTTAAAAAGTCTTTCAAGATTAGATAATGAACAAATATCATTAAATGATGCCCGCCTTGAATTAATCCAAAGGTTTCCAGAGACTTTATCATTCAGATTTTTCCCGGTCATCCATCCTATCATTGATTCTGCTCTATCAAGAGAATCAATCTCCGGAAAAATTTTGTAATCAAGTATATCTGAATCAGTTGGTGCTCCCAGATAAGAATTATCAATATTTCTCTCTCTCAGCCAGTCAGCAAGTTTCTTTCCCATCCAGATTACACCATCATTCAGGGAACGATCAAACTTATCATCAATCCCATAGGGTCTGAGAAAAAAATGGTCAATGCCGGTTGGAATTAAATCAATGCACATTCCTTCAGGAAGGTCAATGGCCCAGTCGTTTTTTGGTACTCCTGTTATAAAACTGTTTCTTGTTATGGTCCACTTTTCACTTACACAGGAATTTTCAATCCATATATTTTCGTTATGTTCCGAAAATTTAATTCCTATATCTGAATTTAAAACAAAAATGGAAGGATGAGGCTTTGAATCAAAATGAAATATTTCCCGCTGATCATTAACCCTGTTTTGGATCCTTGTACAGGAACTTATAATATCTCTGGAAGTGCCAAAGTGATAGAATTCCCCTTTTGATAAAGGATAGACTTTAACACTTAAGTTGCTTATTTCATTGTCATAAAGCTCAGGTTTTTTACCCAGAGATTTTCCTAATTCAGAATATAAATCAAAGAATTTATTTGGTTCATTAACCGAAATTTCATTTTCCGTATTAAAACCTGATCGACGCAGGATTATATCAGTAGCCCTGTCACTTAAAAGCCATATTCCTGAATCCATAAGATGGTAATAATCGATAAGTGAGTCAGACATCTTTTTCTTATCAGGTTTCTGCAGCATGTAAGATAAATCATTATTCCCCCCCCCTTCTGCTAAAAAAGACCCCATGCCTGCTTGCGATGTCATCATCTGTCCAGATGCCGAAACACACAATATCCGCATCCGGAATGTTTTCATACCTGTCATCGCTTAAAACCAGAACATCTCCGCTGCCAATCAGTGCCCTGGATTTATCCGGGGCATTGATAAGTATTCTATTATAAAGCTGTTGTTGAAAGTCTAACAGGATCTGTTCTATATCCTGACCTGTTTTCCACCTGAATACAGGAACGGGAATAGTAACTTTTCCGGTATGTGAATATCCAGGAACCCGCCTGCTGTTTCCTGCCGAGTTGATTATAAGATACCTGTTGCCCTCAGCTAACTGGCTAAAAGATCCCGCCCGGCCTTCTTTCAGGAGAAAATTTACAAGAAGATTTGCAGCACCCCCTCCTGAACCCACTCTGTTTCCTTCCGGATCTGATGCAACATACCAATTTTCACCGGATGCATTAACAATAGAATCAACAGCAGTTCTGGCTGAAGCAGGAACGTTCAGCAATTGCCTGATCATTTTAATTTCATATCCTTTAAATACCAGCTATAAAGCATATCAATACCATCATTCAGCTCAACCTTATGTTTCCATCCAAAGCGTGACAATTTATCCACTGAAATAAGTTTTCTCATGGTTCCGTCCGGCTTTTTGGAATTATAAATGAACTCCCCGTTAAAACCGGTGATCTTTTTGATTGATTCGGCTAATTCACTAATTGTAAGATCCTTTCCCGTTCCAATATTAATATGGGTATTTCTTATTTCCCCTGAGTTTCCATCGATAAGATCTTTAAAGGAAATATTATTCATTATAAAGATTATTGCATCCGCCAGATCTTCGGACCATAAAAATTCTCTCCGTGGTTTTCCGGTTCCCCATATTTCAATATCAACCCTGGTCTTCTTACCTCCCTGACCAGCATTATTAACTCTATCCTCAATTTTAGTTTTCGGTTTTATTCCGAAATCTGAAAGAGTATCTAAAATCCGTTGTAATCCTTCAGACCCATCCACACCATTTATCGGACGGCGTGTCAAATCCTCCCTCAAACCCTCTAAATTATTATTTTCAAGACATTTCCCAAGATGTATCTTGCGCAACAATGCCGGAAGAACATGAGAAGTCTCAAGGTTAAAATTATCATGTGGCCCGTAAATATTTGTTGGCATAACTGATATATAATCAGTTCCGTACTGAAGATTAAAACTTTCACAGAGTTTAATACCGGCAATCTTTGCTATAGCATATGGTTCATTGGTATATTCCAGAGGGGAGGTCAATAATCTGTCTTCGGTCATAGGCTGAGCAGCGTCCCGCGGATAAATACAGGTACTCCCTAAAAATATAAGTTTTTTAACCTCATTCCGGTATGACTCGTTAATGACATTAATTTCAATCTGAAGGTTGTCATTAATAAATTCAGCCCGGTAACTGTTGTTTGCAACTATACCTCCCACCTTTGCAGCCGCCAGTATCACATAATCCGGTTTGATGCTGCTAAAAAATTGCCTGACAGCTAATTGATCCCGAAGGTCCAGCTCCGAAAAGACTTCACCAATCAGGTTAGTATAACCCTTCCCGGAGAGCTGTTTCCAGATGGCTGACCCTACAAGACCATTGTGGCCGGCGATGTAGATCTTGGAATCTTTTTTTACCATTTTATTGGTTCAAGGTTCGCAATTTTGAACATTTAACTTTTAACATAGTCGTATTTTCCTTAGACTATGAGATTACAACTACAGATTAATAAGTTCAAACTTGCTCTTGTATCCCGGAACTATCTCCTGCATTTCCTCGATCACCTTCGTTTCGGAAATTTTATAAAGTGATCCGAGCACAGTGTCGATTTTAAAAAGTATTTTTTCAAAATCATTTTCGGCTATTTGTGCTATAGATATTTTAGGATGATGTGTCGGAAGCATTGGTTCGTCATCTGCAAAAAGCTCTTCAAAGAGCTTTTCGCCGGGACGCAATCCTGTGAAAGTGATCTTAATATCTTTATGAGGTTCAAGTCCGGAAAGACGGATGAGGTTAAGCGCCACATCAAGAATCTTTACGGAGGAGCCCATATCAAAAACAAATATTTGTCCGCCATTGCCCATAAAACCAGCCTCCAAAACAAGCTGACAAGCCTCAGGGATAGTCATAAAGAAACGCGTGATTTCCGGATGGGTTAATGTGACCGGTCCCCCTTCAGCTATCTGCTTATTAAACAGCGGTATTACAGACCCGTTTGAACCAAGTACATTCCCAAAACGGGTTGTTATGAATTCCGTTTTAATACCTTGCCGCCGTGACTGGGCATGCACGAGAAGTTCACATATCTTCTTGGTTGCTCCCATCACATTTGTTGGATTAACAGCCTTATCGGATGATACCATAACGAACTTGCCCACACCATATTTGATAGCCAGTTCTGTCATATTCTTGGTACCGCCGACATTGACTCTGAAGGCTTCATGAGGGTGAACTTCCATCATTGGCACATGTTTATATGCTGCGGCATGAAATACAACTTCCGGTTTGTACTTAAGGAAAATATGTTCCATAACATCCTGCCTGGTAACATCGCCAATTATGATCTTAAACGCGCAACCCGGATATTTACTCTTTAGTTCCTCAGCCATGTAAAAGGAAGGCGTTTCGGCCTGGTCAACCAGGATAAGCTTTTTCATATCAAACCGTGTCAACTGCCTTGCAATTTCAGATCCTATTGATCCTGCAGCTCCTGTAACAAGTATTGTTTTGCCTTTTAAACCTTCTCCAATTTTCCTGATATCAAGGGAAATAGGTTCCCTCCCAAGAAGGTCTTCAAACTTAACCTTCTTAAGCTGTTTTACCTCTAAATGACCATTTAGCCAGCTATCTACCGATGGAGTGTCAAGGATTTCACAACCAAGCTGGATTACAGATTCTATAACTTCTTTTTTCTTTGATGGTGCAATATTATTGATAGCAATGATGAACACCGATATTTCCTCATTTTCTATAAATTCTTTTGTCAGTTTGTTGCGGGAATATACAGGAAAACCATCGACTTTTTTACCATATAGCTTCCTGTCATCATCAATAAAACCTTTAAGCCTGTATCGGCTCTTTGAGTCTCCTTCAATTACACGTTTAACAACATTTCCCATATTACCAGAGCCATAGATAAGCACATTTTTTTTGTCGTATGATGTTGAAGATGCAAACTCATAGAACAATTTAACCGATACCCTGAAAAAGAAAAGAACAATCGTTAAGGCGGAAGAATGGATCAGCAGAATTGAAAGTGGCACATTAAAAATAACATTCCATTCGTATTGACGGCTCAGTAAAGTAAATATGAACAAAACTACAAGAGAGAAAAAATTTGCAGTAATAATATTATATGTGTCTTTAATTGTTGTGTGCCTTATCATCCCTGAATAGGATTTAAACACTAACATAAAGAATGTATAAATAACCAGGACAAAGAATGCTTGTCTGAAGACTGTGGAAGTCACAAGCGGATAAATATCAAAGTTATACCTTAGCAAATAGGCAATCAGAAATGAAAAATAGACTGCAGCCATATCTATCAATAACACTAACCACCGGGGCATGGAGTGTTCCCTGAATACTTTAAATATTATGCCTTTTATTAATTGGATTAATCTTATCATAGGTCACAAACAAAGATCCGGTTATTTAAATTTACTTGATATGCATTAATTATAAAGAACATAAAACAGGATTATAGGTTGCATGGCACATACTCCAAAGTGATAAATTAAAGGTTCCGGGTACATATGTCAGAATTAAATTTAGCACCTTTTTTTTCTAATCCTCAAAGCTTCCAATCATTTAATCTTCTCAATTATTACATTATGGTACGCTTTCGCCTCGTCAGTCACATGATACAGAAACGTATCTGTCTGACTAAGTGTTTTATATGATAATTTTTGTAACAATTGTTACAAATTATTCCAGAACCATTTGACAGCCTCTTCAAGCCCTTCCCTGACATTGTGAGTCGGAGAATAACCAAGAAGACGTTTTGCTTTTTCAATCGAGGCAAGGGAATGTGGAATATCCCCTTCCCTCTCGGGTCCGTAATTAAGTTTTATCTTTAATATCTCACTGTCATACCCGCCGGCAATTTGTTGCATTTGTTCAAATAGGTGAGTAAGTGTTGTCCTTTCACCATATGCAATATTATAAACCTGATTTATGGCCTCTATATTGTCAACAACAGCAGCAAGGTGGTTTGCCTGGATAACATTATCTATATAGGTAAAATCGCGCGAATATGAGCCATCTCCATTAATAACAGGCGACTCATGGTTTCGGAGCATTTTTAAAAATTTGGGAATTACAGCCGCATATGCACCTTCAGGATCTTGTCTTCTTCCGAAAACATTAAAGTATCGCAATCCGATTACTTCAATACCATAGGCATTTGCAAAATTGGTGGCATATAGTTCATCAACATATTTGGTAATTGCATATGGAGACAAAGGTTTACCAATCCTATCTTCCACCTTTGGCAAACCGGTATGATCGCCATAAGTGGATGAGCTTGCTGCATAAATGAATCTTTTTATCCCCATCTCTTTGGAAGCAAAAAGCATTTTTACAAAACCACCTATATTAACATCTGTTGCAGTTACAGGGTCTTTAATAGAGCGTGGAACTGATCCTAATGCAGCCTGGTGATAAACATAATCTATACCCCTGACGGCATTCAGACAATCGTCATAATTACGAATATCTCCCTCTATAAGCTTAAATTTAGGATCGGATATATAATCTTTCAGATTTTCACGTTTCCCGGTTGAGAAATTATCTAGGCAAACAACAGAATTACCTGAATGTAAAAGTGATCCTATAAGATTTGAACCGATAAAACCTGCTCCTCCGGTGACCAGCACTTTCTTATCACTCAACATTTGCTCCATTATTTATTGAAAAAAAACAAAATTAGTCATTTAAACACAATTTAATGGTCCAGTTTTCATTCTTTTTTAAAAGTCATGATAATTTCGTTCAAAATAAATTCAGCAGTTTTTCCGTCTCCGTAAAAGCCGGGGTATTCAAGGCCGTAACTATTTTGAAAGAATTTTTTGAACTCGGTTCTGATCAGAATGGGATCAGCGTCAACAAGCTTAGCGGTTCCATTTTTTAAAAGTTCTATCCATTCGGTCTCATTTCTGAGTACAATACACGGTTTTTTATAAAAATGAGATTCTTTCTGTACTCCGCCAGAATCTGTTATGATCATCCTGCAGTTTTTTTCAAGAAGAGTCATTTCAAGGAAAGAGACCGGAGCAATTATCTTTATACTTTCAGATTTCAAAAGCTCCTGATGGAGGTTTATAAGCTTTGATTTTAATATGTTAATTGTCCTGGGATGAAAGGGCATTAAGAAAGTGATTGAATTCTCCTCAGATAATATTTTCAACGTTTTAAGAATATTTTCGAGACGCAATACGTCATCAGTATTTATTTCGCGGTGAATTGTAACAAGCACAAAATTATTTCTTTCAATGCCCAATTGTTTGAGAAAGGATGGTTTCTTCTTTTCAGCAAGACCGGTAAAAAATAAAGTATTATCATACATTATATCACCTGTGAGGTAGATCTTGGGGTTATCGATCGTAAATGGCGGGCTGTTTTCAGGTCTGAAACCTTCACCCATCAGATTCTTAAATGCAGCATTGGTTGGTGCGAAGAGAAGTGTTGAAGAATGGTCGCTCATGATCCTGTTTAGTTCTTCCGGCATTCTTTTATTAAATGATCTCATACCCGCTTCAATATGAACCAGCGGAATGTGGAGTTTGGAGGATGCAAGGGCACCAGCAAGAGTTGAATTGGTATCCCCGTAAAGGATAACACAATCAGGTCTCTCTTTTTGAAGAATTTCTTCGATACCGGTGATCATCAACGAGATCTGCCTGCCATGGGTACCTGATCCGACTCCAAGATTATAGTCAGGCTTATTGATCTCAAGTTCATCAAAAAAGACTTCTGAAAGCTCCTTATCATAATGCTGTCCGGTATGAATCAGTAATTCTGTAATTCTATCCTGATAATGGTTCCTAATTGCCCTCCCTATAGCTGAAGCTTTAATAATCTGGGGCCTTGCACCTACAACACTCAGAAGTTTTAATTTAGACATTTCCACATTAAGTTTGGGAGTCCAAAGATAAAAAAAACTGTAAACAAAACACGGTTTAAACAAAATGGGCATCTGAAAATATTTTACAGATGCCCCACAGTTTCATTGTTCAAATGCTATTTTGCATAATTTACAGCGCGTGTTTCACGTATCACGGTAATTTTTATCTGTCCGGGATAAGTCATTTCATTCTGTATCTTCCTTGCTATTTCAAATGACAGGTTTTCCGCCTCTTTATCATTAACTTTTTCAGCACCCACGATGACACGTAGCTCACGGCCTGCCTGAATAGCATAGGTTTTTGTTACCCCAGGGTACTGCAATGCCAGTGATTCGAGTTCTTTAAGCCTCTTAATATATGACTCCACAACCTCACGTCTGGCCCCGGGCCGTGCTCCGGAAATAGCATCACAAACCTGGACTATTGGCGCAATCAGGGTTGTCATTTCAGTTTCATCATGGTGAGACCCGATTGCATTACAAATTTCGGGTTTTTCCTTAAATCGTTCGGCCATTTTCATACCAAGGATTGCATGTGGAAGTTCCGGTTCATCATCAGGCACTTTACCAATATCATGAAGCAATCCTGCACGCTTTGCAAGCTTAGGGTTCAATCCAAGCTCCGCTGCCATAATCGAACAAAGATTAGCTACCTCACGGGAATGCATAAGCAGATTTTGTCCATATGATGAGCGGTATTTCATTTTGCCGATAAGTCTTATCAATTCAGGATGCAAGCCATGAATACCGAGGTCAATGGTCGTTCTCTTTCCCACCTCAAGTATTTCTTCTTCAACCTGTTTACGTGTTCTCTCTACCATCTCCTCAATTCTTGCCGGGTGGATTCTACCATCAGTAACCAGCTGATGGAGTGAAAGTCGGGCGACCTCTCTCCTTATGGGATCAAAAGCTGAAAGTACTATTGCCTCAGGTGTATCATCAACAATAATCTCGACTCCTGTTGCCGCTTCGAGAGCACGGATATTGCGACCCTCGCGCCCAATTATACGACCCTTCATTTCGTCAGAGTCAATATGGAAAACAGTAACAGCGTTTTCGATTGCATTTTCAGCTGCAACGCGCTGAATGGTTTGTATAACGACCCTTTTTGCTTCCTTATTAGCTGTCATTTTAGCTTCATCAAGAATCTCGTTCACATAAGACATAGCACCGGTTTTGGCCTCCTCTTTGAGAGATTCTATAAGATGGTTTTTTGCTTCATCTGCTGAAAAACCTGAAATAGCTTCCAGCTGTTCTACCTGCTGTTTATGAAGTCGTGTAAGCTCTTCCGATTTTTTATCAATCAGTTCCAATTGTATAGTGAGGTTTTCCCGTATTGCTTCAGCTTCATTTTTTTTACGTTGTGTCTCTTCGAGTTTCTGGGAAAGGGTCAGCTCCTTCTGTTTAATCCTGACTTCAGCCTGAGTCATTCTGAGGTTTTTCTCGTTTATTACTTTTTCATGTTCTGTTTTGAGTTGAAGAAATCGCTCTTTTGCCTGAAGTATTTTTTCTTTTCTTATTACCTCAGCTTCTGATTCAGCTTCTTCTATTATTCTCCTATTTTTATTCCTCAGTGCAAGTTGCCATAAAAAATATGAACCTGTAAAGGCTGCCACCAGACCAATAAAGCAAAAACTTATTGTGAGGCCGGTACTTAATGTTCCTATGATTAAAGTCATTTTTTATAATTTATAATTATATATTTAATAAAAAACCCGCAAAGTTTCTCCAGATTTTATAAAACCCCATGTCTGAATGGCTGGAGCCACTATTTCAGTTCAAACGTCCACTGTTCCCTGAGGAAGCCCGACGAATCGGGATGAGGCCTGTTCTAGCTGAACTAAGTTATGCTCCAAAGTTTTAACTGTTGAGTTTCAAAAATGATTGAAGAAACAATGCGGGCAATTAGTTTGTCTATATTAAAGAACGCTGTTACTCTTTTATCTCAAGAACCGAATCAATCTTTTGTATCAGTTCTTTCAGTGCATCCGGGATGTAATCATTTTCAAGTTTCTCTTCTTCTTCTGTGAGTTTTATCACATACTGTAAGGCTGCCATCGCCAAAAAATCCTGTACATCTTTATCAGTGTACCGTTGCTTGTACTGAAGCACCTTTTCATTGATCATTCTGGCAGCTTTTCTTATCTTCTCCTCATTTTCCCGTTCTACCTTCAATGGATAATATCTGTCCGCTACATTAACCCTGATAGAAAGTTTATCATCCATTTTTATATTTTATCTGTTTAAAAGAGCAACACATCTGTCAATTTCCCGCACCAACTCTGTTATCTTCCCTTTCGCCTCCGAGGCATGTTCTCCTTCTCCTAATAAAGCTCCTGACAACTTAACTCTATCGTATTTAACTTCTAATTCCTTAATTCTCGATTCACGTTCCTGCAACTGGTTTTTAAGTATCGAATTCCCGTTTTTCAATTCAAAACATTCCTTCTTCAGGGCATTATAGCTATTCAACAATTCATCCAGTTTTCTGTTTAAAATTTTTAACTCTTCATAACCCTGCCCCGACATATTTAAATCTTTAGTACAAAAATAATATTGTTAATGATATTTTCAAAAATTTAGATGAAATTGTTTGGATGGGAAGAGCAGATTAATAGCTTTGCACTTCTGTAATATAATTTTTTATTAAGAAATGCTATTAAACAGGTTATTAATAATCAGCATATTGTTTTTTAACTCGCTGAATTACACGCCTAAAGACAAATTAATTTTTATTTCTCCTGTAAAAATTCCGCTGGCCCTTTCTTCAAATTTCGGCGAACTGAGGATTGATCATTTTCATTCGGGACTCGATATTAAAACCCAGGGTGTTACCGGTAAGGAGATTCTGGCAGCTTCTGATGGTTACATATACAGGATAAGTGTTTCACCAGCAGGTTTCGGTAAAGCTTTATATCTCAGGCATCCATCAGGTTATTCAACAGTGTACGGACATCTTGACAGGTTTACTCCGGAAATTGAGAAATATGTCACTGACAGACAATATGAGAAAAAAAGTTTTATGGTCACTCTCTTTCCGCGAAAAGAAGATTTCCCGGTGAAACAGGGTGATCTGATTGCATATTCAGGTAATTCAGGAAGTTCCGGTGGACCCCACCTGCATTTTGAGGTACGCAAATCAGATACCGAAATCCCTGTGAATCCTTTATTATTTGAATTTGGTACGGGTGATAATATTGTACCCATAATTGAAAAGCTTGCAATTTACCCTCTAAACAGCAATTCTTCTGTTAATGGCAGACATAGAATCAAAAAATTAAATGTATCGGGTGGTCATGGCAACTATTACATTGATGCGGAAAATGAAATTAAGATAAAGGGACCCACTGGGTTTGGAATTAAAGCATATGATTTACTGAATGATAGTTATAATAAATGTGCTGTATATTCAATTGAATTAACCGTGGACAGTATCCCTGTATTCAATTATGTTATGGATGGGTTTTCCTTTAACGAGTCGAGATTTATTAATAGTCATATTGATTATGAAGCATATATGAGGGAAAATATGTATATTGAAAGGATGTTCGTCCTCCCAAATGACAAACTTAGCGTTTACCACAACATTAAAAACCATGGAGTATTTGATTTTAATGATAACCGTACACACCGTGTGGAAGTGGTTGTAACTGATATTAATAATAATAAATCAACACTTACATTTAAAGTAAAACCCGATGTCACTAATCCGGAGAAAACAGAAGGGGACATAAATAAAAATCTGAAAGTCATGCCTTTTAATAAAAGCAACCGGTTTATATCTGATGGGATATCATTAAATATCCCTTACGGAGCACTTTATGACACTCTTTATTTTGATTTTAGAAAAATAACAGGTGAAAATGAGATGTTATCAGACGTTTATGTTGTTCATAACAAATATACTCCTCTGCAAAAACCCGTTACTCTTGCCTTAAAACCTCAAAGGATAATTACCGGGAAGGAGTCTAAGATGCTGATTGCCCAGATAGGTGATGATAGGAAAAAGAGTGCTATGATCAGCACATGGGAAGAGGGATATCTTAAAACAGAGGCTTATTCATTCGGTAATTATTATATTGGTATTGATACCATTCCACCTGAAATATCAGCTAATGGCCTTGTATCCGGTGCAGATATTACAGGTAAAAAGGAGGTCAGGATCAGGGTCACAGATGATTTTTCAGGAATAAAATCATATGAACCTAAAATTGACGGAAAATGGGTTCTGTTTGATTATGACCTGAAAAACAACCTCCTGGTTTATAAATTTGACGAGCACAGGATTACAAAAGGGGAAAAACACAATCTCTCCTTAACTGTTACCGACAACTGTGGTAACAGTAGTTATTATATTTGTGATTTTACCTGGTAAAGGTAATCTTAATAAATTCTTGCCGGGTAAATACCCATCCTGATCATCTTTTTCAGGTTTTCAACCACAAAAGGTTTGTCTTCACGATAAGTGACACCAAACCACCTTTCGTTACTCATCAGGATTTTAATCGTTATTTGTCCGTTTTTTACAAATTTATCTACTGATGTCGGTATGTCAAGTTCCGATTTCAGATCCATTCCGGTTTTATCGATAAAGCTTCTGAATTCTTCACCCAGAAACCTGTAACAGGATGGTTTAAATCCCCAGAGGTTCATTGAAACAATTTCATTTCCCGTAAATATCTGCATTTTTCCACCATTATCAGGAGCCTGTGCACCGGTGGATGTCTTTTCAATTTGCTTTGTCTCCACAATTTTTTGAAGAAGTCCCTTTTCATCTACCCAGCAAATACCCCTGTTAACACTACCATGGTCCGACAATGTGTTTCCCATCTTATAACCAACTATGCAATAGCTGTTTGGGTCCTTATCGCTAATGAGAAAATCGTGTAGTATTTTAAAAGACTCAACCCCGTAATAATCATCAGCATTTATCACACCGAAAGGTTCATCTATTTTCTTTTCAGTCACTAAAATTGCATGACTGGTGCCCCATGGTTTCTGCCTATCCGGTGATACTTTCACTCCTTCCGGCAGGTTTGTAATCTCCTGGAAAACATAGTCAACCTCTATTTTACCTTTTAGCTTCTTCACAAAACGGTCCTTAACCTGTTCCTCTATATCACGTCTGATCACAAAAACTATTTTACCAAATCCGGCCCGTATTGCATCATAAATTGAATAATCAATTATTGTTTCACCGGAGGGTCCAACTTCATCAAGTTGCTTATTACCGCCGTAGCGGGTCCCCATTCCGGCTGCCAATACTAAAAGAGTTGGTTTCATAGTAAATAGATTTATGTTGACCACAATTATACAGAAAAAATACTACTTTTAAAATTGCACTATCATTAAAATTGAATTTTACCAATCCATTTTAATGTGAGCCTGCAGATTTTTTAACCGGATTTAATCCGGCAATAATCTTACTTTGAATGATAAGCAAAAATTATGTTTAAAACTGTTCAACAGGCAAAAAATGACGGGAATACAACAATGACCTTGATGCGTTGCATGGCAACCAGCCCGAAGGTATAACAACTCTGTGGCTCTGTAATTTTGAGGAGTCAGGCAAAATCCTAACCTGACTTGACTATAAGTATGATTTGTTCTCAATTTTAGATGTATGTCCCTTTTTAATTCCCAATTGGTTGTTACCTTTGTGATTCTTTAATTTGAAAAATTTCTGTTTTTTTAAGAGTGAATTTTATGAAAAAGCTTTCAGCATTATTATCAATAATACTGTTGTCAGTCCTGACTCCTGAACTGAGAACAAATGCCTGCACCAACTTTCTGATAACAAAGGGAGCCTCAAAAGACGGATCTGTGATGATTACTTATGCAGCTGATTCACATGTTCTGTACGGAGAACTCTATTACCGGCCTTCAAAAAACTGGCCCGCGGGGAGCATGGTCAATGTCTACGAGTGGGATACGGGAAAGTTCATGGGAAAAATTACCCAGGTTCCTCACACCTACTCCGTTGTAGGTAATATGAACCAGCACCAGCTTTCGATAGGAGAAACAACATACGGAGGCCGTACGGAACTATATGATTCAACAGGAGTTATGGATTACGGATCACTTATTTATATAACACTCCAGAGGGCAAAGGATGCCAGAGAGGCAATTCAGACATTCTCCCGTCTTGTAGCAGAATACGGGTATGCAAGCACTGGTGAATCTTTTTCAATTGCCGATGCTAATGAAGCCTGGATACTTGAACTCATTGGAAAAGGTCCAGGTAAAAAAGGAGCTGTCTGGGTTGCTCGTAGAATCCCTGACGGTTATATTTCAGGCCATGCCAATCATCCGAGGATTACAACTTTCCCGCTTGCAGATGGGGTGAAATCAATAACATCAAAAGAATTAAGCAAAATAAATAACCCGGAGATCGAAACAGTATATGCCTATGATGTAATTGATCTCGCTCGCAGCTATGGCTGGTTCAAAGGATCAGATAAAGATTTTAGTTTCAGCGATATTTATGCTCCGCTTGATTTTGGAGGAGCCAGATTTTGTGAAGCCAGGGTCTGGGCCGGATTTAATACGGTTAACAGTAATATGGGTCAGTATCTTGATTATGCAATGGGAGAAAACCTGATTAACAGAATGCCTCTCTGGATTAAACCTGATAATAAAATCGGGGTCAAGGAAGTTATACGAATGATGCGGAATTATTATCAGAACACTCCCATGGATATGACAAAAGACCTTGGTGCCGGCCCTTTCGGATGCACAGTACGCTGGAGACCTCTGGAGTGGAAAGTTGACGACCAGACTTACTTCTTTGAAAGAGCTATATCAACTCAGCAGACCGGATTTTCATTTGTGGCACAGAGCCGTTCATGGCTTCCTGATCCCGTTGGAGGTATATTATGGTTCGGTGTGGATGATACTTACTATACGGTATATTCCCCGATCTATTGCGGAATAACTCGTGTACCTGAATCATATGCTGTGGGTAATGGAGATATAATGACCTTCAGCGAGACTTCAGGTTTCTGGATTTTTAACCAGGTGACTAATTTTGCATATACACGAACCAGTTTATTGATCAATGATCTCCAGAATAAACAATCGGAACTTGAAGATGGCTATATGAAGGAGACGGCAGATGTAGATAAAACTGCAACTGCCCTTTTTAACAGGAATCCGTCAAAGGCTGTTAAATACCTGACAGAATATTCGGTAAAAGCTGGTAATAATACAGTTACTCAATGGAGAGAGCTTTACAAATTTCTTTTTACAAAATATCTCGACGGAAATGTGAAGGAAAAGCAACCTTTGCCTCCGGGTTATAACATGGTGAATCCGAAACTTTCTCAGCCGGGTTACGGTGAAGAATGGTACAGGGACATTGTTAAAAGTTCTGGAGACAGGTTTAAAGAAAAGTAGGTTCAAGGTTCTAGACCATTGAACCTGGAACATGGAACCTGAAAGTTCGAATTGATACAAAAAACTTTTCATGGAAGAATTCGGATAATCAAAATTTTATTTGTAAGTTTGCGACCTGATTTTTGAATCTATTTTGATAATATAAAATACTTTGCGAGATGAATTTAATGAATGTTGTTGAGAAAGAATTTGCAGTAAAAAATGAATTTCCCAAATTCGGAGCAGGAGACACAGTTACTGTACATTACAAGATTAAAGAAGGTAACAAGGAAAGAATTCAGCAGTTTCGTGGTGTTGTTATATCAGGAAGTGGTCACACTGAAACTTTTACTGTAAGAAAAATGTCTGGTAATATTGGAGTTGAAAGAATCTTTCCAATTGCGTCTCCTTTTATTGATAAAATAGAGGTAAACAAACATGGGAAAGTAAGGAGAGCAAGGATATTTTATCTCCGTAACCTTACTGGTAAAAAAGCACGTATCAAGGAGAAGAAATTCTAATTCTTCATATCGTCAACATTCTTCTTAGTTCCCATATTTAAGACATGTTATAAATGTGTCAATAAGATATAACCTATATCTTATTAATCAGCTCCTCTTTTTTAGCTTTGGCCTCTTCCAATAGTTTATTGGCCTGAACTTCCGCCTCCTGTGTCAATTGAACAGCCCTTTTATCAGCTTCCTTTTTAATTCCATCAGCGCTTTTCTGGGCTGCAAGCTTTGCTATGGCGCCCTTTGATGTTGCACCATCAATAAGTTTCTGCCCCTGCACGTCAGCCTCCTTTCTGATTTTATCCGCTGCTATGGCAGCTTCATCCCTGATCTGCTGACCCCTCGCTTCAGCCTCTCTTATTAGTTTATCTCCCTGAATTTCAGCCTCCTGCCTAAGCTTTTCCTTCCCTTTATCAACTGTATTATCAATAGTTGTCTTAACTGTTTCTTTAGCAGTCTCCTTAACTCCCCTGCCTGCCTCACCGGAAACATTTCCGAAAACAGGCATAACAACAGGTTTACTAAAGGTGCCGGTAACCTTAAGATTTACCTTAAGCATCTCAGCCGGTTTTATGGAGATACCAAAAGCAGATGCCTGGGCTGAAAGATTATCAATAAGAGAATTTACCGAGCTGCCAAGGTCAGATCTTGGAATTTCAGTTTTAATAAGATAATTGAGTGTCTGATCAATTCCCTGATCACCGCTCACATTCATTTTTATGTTTCCTACTTTTGTGTCGAAAGGACTAACAAATATGCGACCATCCCTGATTTTGAAACTTATGTTTATATCCTTAAATGTACTACTGTAATTATCCCCTAACTTCAGTACATCTTTCATTTTAGTATATGCGGCTGACTCAAGAAGGATAATCTCGTTGGACTGAAGTTTTCCACCGCCATTTATTGATTGAATAACCGGCATCATATTAGGACCTAGCAGGCTTACATAATCCATTTGGACACTAACCCGTCCATCAATTCCTTTAGCGGCAGGAGCCAATTTCTGAACAGAATTGAATGAGTTAAATGCATCTTTCACACCAATATTCTGAATGTCGAAATCGGCTTTAATAACCGGTTTAGAGGTATCACGTGTATCATATTCAGCATTCATCAAGACAGTTCCACCCAGTATGTTCATTCCTGTTTCACTCAGACTAAGCATCCCATCCCGGACAATTATGTGCCCTCTGACTTTCTTCGCTTTGATATTATCATAACTGAATTCATCTATAAATGCATCGAAATCAAAATCAATGTTTTCAGGTACCCTGATCAGGGTAAGGGAAGCAGTATCTTCAGCGGCTTTAGTATCAGAGACCATTTCCGATAGTATCTCTGAGGCATCAACAAAACCTGAACGTAGTGTAATGTTTCCCTTTATTGTCCCGTCGCTTAAAACATAAGGGATATAGTTCTCCAGCCTGCCTTTAAGGGTAAAGTCGCTTTTATTACCAATAATCAGATTCGTATTCGTCATTGTTGCAAATGAAGGTGAAAATTCCAAACCGGCACTTTTGATTTTTACATCAGGATACCCTGTCATCGCAACCAGCATATCGCTGAGACTCATTTTACCTGAAGCCTTAAAACTGCCAAACTGTTTTTCTTCAACCATTGAGAGTTTCCCTGCCATTTCAACCGACATATCAATAATACCTGACAGGCTGATACTATCCATAGGAACAGCTTTTGAGAGTGCTCCCAGGTCTATCGTTCCTTTCATCGAGCCTTTAAAATCCGGATCACTTAATGGGGTTTTAAGATTAAAGGTCATATCGAATGGACTTCCGGCCAGTTCCATATGGAAACGGTCGATATTAACGATCGTCCTATCCATATCTTTCCCGTCAACAAAAATATCGGATTTAATATTAATATTCTTAAGTTGCTCAGGTAAATCGGGATAGCTTATCAATCCGTTGCTGACTGACAGAGCTGCTGTAATATCAGGTAATGTACTGTCGGCATCGCTGTAAATGCCTTTTGCTGATCCGGTAAACGTAAATTCACCACTTGTTTTAAGATTCTGATAATCTTTTGTATAAACAGCCGGTACCAGTGAAAGAAGTGTTTTAAATGATGTATTTTCAGTCCCGAACGTAAGATCAGTTTCGATATCATTGCCAGGCATGGCAACCGTACCTGAGAAATTCAGTTTAAGATCGTTTAACGTACAAAAGTTTTCCCGGAATGTGAATTTCATAGTTATCAAGATTAGCCAGCATATCGATTTTAGAATCAACAGTTACCCGGTTAAGGTATTTCATACCATCCATAATAAAAGTAAGCTCATCTGCGGTTGCTGAAATTTGCAGGTCGGTCTCACTCATGGTCATATCACCGCTAAGATCAAAATTGAGGTTGTTCAGATATGTCTCCATGTTATAACTTTTGTCAGTATATGATACCGAACTGTGCAAAACTGATACTTTCTTCAGCATAATCTTCATAGCTGACGAAGACTCTTCCCCTGTTGTGGCTTCAGTTGTATCTTTCATTATATCCTAGTTTGCAGAACCGTCTTTCAGATATATTATATTTATAACTGCCTGGTCAACAACTATTGACTTCACCTCGTAACCTGAATTTTTAAGAAGACTTGCAAGATTAAAAACCAGGTTAAATGATTTAAATCCGGCAAGGGTATCATTCTCAAATTTATCTATTCCCACAACGGTAACTCCTTTTAGTGAAAAAGAGAGATTTGGAAAATTCCTGAAGAAGCCCAGTTTATAACCTTCAAATTTTACTGAAGCATTGACCGACTTATTTATGGCCTGCTCTACTTTTGTTCTTATCTTTTCTTTGAAAAGAAGAGGAACTGTAAAAAGCAAGATAAGAATAAGCAGGACAAACCCGAGTAATATTTTGAAGATTATGCCAGATATCTTTTTCATGAACGTTATATTATTGCTTGATTATCAAACAGATATGAATTAAGTAATCTAATAAACCCGACAAATAAAAGTAATTAATATTCCCCGGAAATAAAAATTATGCTATATTTGAGTCCTCAACAAATAAGCTGGACCTGTAGTTATATTGTCCCGGTTCATAGGGATGGCTACGGACCAGGAGATTAAAAAAGGACCTGTAGCTTAATTGGATAGAGCATCTGGCTACGGACCAGAAGGTTGGGGGTTCGAGTCCCTCCAGGTTCACTTATAGAGAACGCAATTAAACTCATAATCAGTTGATTGCGTTTTTTAATTACTTATTTCCCCCGACAATTCCTCAACTTAAGGTGAAACTGACCTGCTTTAAGTCTTAAAACAGTAAGCCCCGTTGTACTTCCTGGGACTTACCCTCGCTGCATTTACCGGAAGAAGTTCCGACGTGCTGAATATTTTAATCCAGATTTAAAAAGTTCGGGAACCAGAAACAAATTTATTTTGCATTTAAATAAGTTTTGTTTTAGTTTTGATAATAATAGCAAATATGAACTTTATATTCATATTAAATGAATAAAGGTATAAGTCTTAGTTTAACTAAACCTGGCATATTTCCTTGGTTTATGATAGTATGGTTTGTAGTTGTTTTATTTTCAATTATTATTAACGCTGAATATATTTTGCTGGGACTTCTGCGTCATTTTACTGCGTAAACTTCAAACAACTTCAGTATGTTTTTTACGTGGATCAATATTTTCCCGTTATGAAAAATTCAATTTGTACTTTTCTGGAAATCGAAGGTTTAGATCCAGCATTTTTTAAAAATCATCTCCGTTCTTATAATATCTTTTTTTCTGTACAGAAAGTCTTCCGAATTGTCAGATTCCCGATTTACGGCAATTCTGATTTTTCTATGTTCAGAAATTAGTTTTCTATGGAAGCTCTTCGGGCTATAAAATTTTAAAATATAAGCTTATGGCATTAACCGAAACACAAAAAGTCACAATCATTAGGGCATTAAGTACCCGTGTTTATTTTAACCGGCATTATTCCCCAATCAACCGAAACTGGTTTATCCGGCACATGATCGATTATTATTCCGCACATGGCGTTGCTGATAGTGCTATCAGAAGCACAGTCCAGACTTTTTTAACTACCTGCAAGACTATTGTTAATTCTAAACAAAATTTTACCATTGGGGTCCCCTTTGGAGCTGCCATTGTAAGGGCAAAGAAAACACGCAGAATTGAAATTTTATATGGTGCGATGGCGGCCAACCCGGATTTAAGTATAGCTGCAAATGCTAATTTGCTTGATTTTATCGTAAAAAGAAGATACCGATCGGTCATGCGTATGGACTATTTCGTTAATCCCAACCATCAGGGGTATTTCAGATATCCCGGCACCTGTTCTACTTCAGGTGGTAATTACCAGGTTAATATTAGTGCTACGGCTTATTGGACTCGTTATACCAATCAATATTTTAGAACCTTATCCCCACCTGCCCCATTACTACCAATAATAAATATAGAAAAACTATTTATTCGAAAATCAAATCCCTGCGAGGGAAATTTGCTTGATTGTGCAAGGGTTATGACTGTAATTTTCATGGATTCTTTGTTTGAAAGTCATGATAGAACCGTTTTGCTTCCATATCTTGTCGCAAAACCCGATTTCGCATATACTGTGCCAGGTTCAAGCCCGGCAGTTACATATAATTTTGCCTACCTTGGTATTTGTCACCCACATGATGAACCAATTGTTCAATTTATAACTGATACATCATCCGAAGGATTATTTTCAAAACCCAACGTACCTCCTACTGACCTCCAGGTTGGTGATCATGTTTATATATACAATCATCCACTTTATAAGGTCTTTAATCCAAATGGCTCATGGAGAGGCGAGCATGCTTTGGTTTATGATATAAATAACAGAAATTACCGGAGTAGAAACGGTTTTTTATTTGGTGGGCATGGAAAAGAAGGTACGTTGTACCAGTTCTATTCGGCCTTTATGCAGGAACTTAAAACACATATCGAACGTACCTATGCCATATCAAAGGTACATCTTGAGTTCAGACAAGCGGGGAATGTATCAGATGGAACACACACCATTACGGGCGGAACAGTTATTATCAATACTACAACTACAGGCGTTAAAATTTTTGAATATCATAAAACCATATCGTACACCGATTATGGGAATCGTGGCAGAACCCGAACGCAAAGTCAGTTTGTCGTTGCTCATGGGAACGGACTGCCTTATCTTTTCTGGATAGACAAGGAAACAACTACTGCTGGTCTTATTGCAAATGGTCAACCTACCGAACCTATACCACTGAAAAGAAGGACAAATCCGGCTCCAGGTTCATCTTCAACCGATGAATATAATCCGGAATTTTATTCGATTGTTTACCGTAAACCCGACAGCACTACGGATGAGTTCTATAATTTATTTCAACGAGTTAGTGGTCGGATCAGGCTAAAACAAATCAATATCGCGGATTTATTCGCCGACCCATTTATGGTAAATCCAGGCACCAGCGATCTGAGAACAACTCAACCCAGATCGGATGCCTCATCTGCATACCAGACTTTTTTAAGGGCTCATAGTGCAATCGCTTAACCATTACTACTTATGGACAGTTCAGATCTACAAAAATATACGAAGTTTATCATCGACTTTCTCGAACCATTAACCAGGGTTTCTGATAATTCAAACAATGCATATGCATTGCTTATGGAATTAGGTTATGACTCTCCGGCTGAAGTTACTGCCTTTCATGAATTGGGCGATATAGTCAAAGATTTGTTCGATTTGGTCGAATCGGTTGATGAACTTATTGAAAGTGAAAGTACTGATACCGGGAAAATCGCTGAAATTCTGCTGGAATTATTTGTTAAAATTGGTAAAACTATTCAGCACCTTAAGAATTTCAGCAATCAGATACAACAAAACTTTTCAGGATCTGATTTTCTGTCAGACACGGATATTTTATCTGAGCTTCCGCTTAAACTGGTAGATTATTTGTTCATAATTTATCTTGAAAATGAACTCACAAACGCTTATTCTATTCTCCTGTTTATGGACATAATAGAAGAAACGGATGTAGAAGCCAATCCTCCATATGTTCCTGCACACAAAAAGCGTAAAATTAATTGGAATAAAATACCGGATCTGTTTACCGATCCAGTACAAAGCATTAAGGATATATATATTGAATCGGATGAAATTAAATTCGAAAAAGTAATTTATCTGTTGGAATATATTGGAGTTTCACTGGGTGTATTCTCTGAAGTAAGCCTGCCTGATATTGATAAGTTAAATTCATTTAACAATACAAATCTTACAAGCTTATCAAAATTTGATGATCTGCGATATCTTCGTCTTCCACTTATTTCAGATCCGCTTGCAGTACTTGCCCTTGAGATTTATCCGGTCATCAATGCCTCAAATGAGAAATGTGAAGCTGTTGGTGTTGGCATAAATTTCGGCTCAGAGCTTGAAATTCCTGTTGGTGACCGGTTTAAACTTAAAATTAGTTTTAGCGCCAGCTTGAACAATAGTTTGGGATTTATTATCGACAAAAACGGCCATTTTAGTTTTAAAGGAGATGTTTTTACAAGTCCGCAAAATCTGGCAGACTCCATTTCAATAACTTTTAAAGCTGTATTTGAAGCCGTTGAAAATCCGCTTGGCCAAAAGTTTGTATCGATAGGTTCTTCCGGTGGGAGTAGAATGGAGATAGGTAGCGGTTCATTTACATTGGGTGTAGATAAAAAAGGTCCCGATGCAACGGTTTATGTTGAAGTTCAGCTAAAAGATGGTCTGGTAGTTATAAATCTTGGTGGTGCCGATAGTTTCATTGGCAGTCTGATGTCCGGACAGGACATTAACTCAACGTTTAATCTGGGTATCGGATTTTCCAATAAAGGTGGCATCTATATTACGGGAGGAAGCCTGGAAATTGCATTACCAACTCATATTCAACTCGGTCCAATAGAGATTATATCGCTTCTGCTCGGATTAAAAATTCAAAACAAGGATTTATCAGCAAGTATTGCTACCAGCTTCAATGCTCAACTTGGTCCTCTTGCTGCTTCAGTCGAAAATATTGGTATAAAAACGGATATTAAAATACGCTCGGATAATAGCGGTAATCTTGGTCCTTTTGATTTAACACCGGGATTTAGGCCCCCTAATGGACTCGGACTTGCTATCAATGCAGGTGCAGTTATCGGAGGTGGCTATTTATTCTTCGATTTTGATAAAGAAGAATATGCGGGTGTCCTCGAACTTACTATTGCCGGGTTCATCTCGGCCAAGGCTATCGGACTTATTACTACAAAGATGCCCGATGGCAGCAAAGGCTTTTCCATGCTTATTATTATTACCGCTGAGTTTAACCCACCTTTTCAACTTGGATATGGGTTTACACTTATCGGTGTTGGAGGGTTGCTCGGACTAAACCGTACGGTTCTTCTTGATCCTTTGCGCGAAGGAGTACGAACAGGAGCAGTTAATAGCATCATGTTCCCCCAGAATGTTGTTGCCAATGCCCCGAAAATAATCAGCGATCTGAAAACTATTTTTCCACCCTACGAGGATAAATTTCTTATCGGCCCGATGGGAAAAATGGGATGGGGTACCCCTACACTGATATCGTTATCATTAGGTTTGATTATTGAAATTCCAGGAAATTTAGCCATTCTCGGAGTATTAAAGGTTGCCCTGCCTGACGAAAGAGTTCCAATTGTGCTTATTCAAGTGGCATTTGTAGGTACGCTTGATTTTGACAAGAAGATGCTGACATTCGATGCCAGTTTGTATGGCTCGTTTATTCTATTCATGACACTTGAAGGAGATATGGCAGTTCGTCTTAAATGGGGAGAAAATCCCAATTTCATACTGTCCATTGGTGGTTTTCATCCTCAATATACACCACCTCCGTTGGCCTTGCCTACATTACGCAGACTGGCAATAAATATTTTAAACACAAGTGTTGCTCTTATCCGTGTAGAATGTTATCAGGCAGTAACCTCCAACACTGTTCAGTTTGGTGCGAAAGCGGAAATAAAATTTGATTTAAGAGTATGTTCCATCGAAGGCTATATTGCCTTTGATGCATTGTTCCAGTTTTCACCATTCTATTTCATTGTGGCGGTTGCAGCTGGTTTTGCTTTGAAGGTTGCCGGATTCGACCTGCTAAGTGTGCATATTAAAATGTCTCTCGAAGGGCCTACACCCTGGAGAGCAAAAGGTACCGGGAGTATTTCAATTCTGTTCTGGGATATCTCTGCCGACTTTGATAAAACGTGGGGTGAATCGAAAGATACAAGTCTGCCAAAAATCGATGTAATGCCTAAGTTTATCGAAGAAGTCAATAAACCAGAACAATGGACAGCCGAAATAGGTAATTCAAAGAGTCTGGTGGTATCGCTGCGCAAATTCAAGGAAACAGAAGGTACTGAGCTGGTACTACATCCAGCCGGATCCCTAATTGTTCGTCAAAAGTTGCTGCCATTGTCGATTCAATTTGATAAAATTGGAAATCAGACAACAAATGATATTAAAAAAGTCGATATCACTGCAGCCTCAAGCAAAGATAGTTTGAATAACCAGGTAACTCTTAAAGTTACTCATGTCGACGAGGATTTTGCCCGTGCCCAATACCTGAAATTAAGCGATGCTGAAAAGCTCTCCAAACCTTCCTTCGAGAAAATGCCCGGTGGAGTTATTGTTTCTCTTGGCGATGAGAATATTAAAAATGGTAAAATGGTTCGTAAAAATGTAGAATACGAAATTACACTTATCGATAAAGAACCTAAGAAACCATTATTATTAGGTTTGTTCTTCACTCAAATCGCCGTTTTATTCCTCAAATTCCTAAAAGGAAACAGTGTTTCTAAATCGGTGCTATCACAAAATTATAAGGAACAACGTCAGCCTTTTAAAGAAAAAACTGATGTTATGCAGGAGGGTTTTACCCTGGTTTACCAGTCAAACAACAAAGCATACAACGAATCTTCGACATTCACAAGCGAAATGCAAGCACATAGCTATATGCAGGAACAGATTAGTAACAATCCATTCCTGAAAAAAGATCTTCACATTATTCCAAACTACGAAGTGCAATAATTATGAGTGATACATTAGCAACCTACACCTTTTTGCCGTGGCTCCGTCAGGGTTTGGCAAATAATATTATTACCAGCGATAAGGATTCATCCGTTAAACTGAGAGCCTCAATTCCTGTAAAATTAACAGTTGCAGCTACAAAGACAGATGGAACAAATTTTGGCGATCAATTTATCGACAAAGTGGTTGAAATATATGGTCCGGGAGACATTGTAGGCATTGATTCGAAAGCAATTGTAAAGACTGAACCTAGGAACTGGATAAGCAATTTTGAGCCCAACTACTTGCCATTTATTGAGTTTTACGAGGAGGATTTTCCATGGAGATATACTCCCGCTCATCCCGATGGAAACAGGTTACGTCCATGGATTACATTAATTATTTTAAGGGAGGATGAATTTGAAGATATAAACAATATTAAAGATAAGCCACTTCCTTCATTTAAACTGAAAGATGGAAAGAAACCATCGGATATTTTCCCAAAACCTGATGAATTATGGGCTTGGGCTCATGTTCATGTAAACAAGGATTTATCAAATGGAGCCGAACCAAACGCAGCGAATGATTCGAGTGTAAACACCGAAATAACAAATTTAATTGATCAATCGCCTGATCAGGCATATTCACGGATTATTTGCCCAAGAAAACTGGAAACGAATATCAGCTATTATGCTTTTGTAATACCAACATTTGAAAGTGGTCGACTTTCCGGCCTGGGACTTGATTTACCTCCGGATTTGGTAGCAACAACATGTGGCTGGGATAGCGAAGCAAACATTGAATTTCCATATTATTATCGTTGGTATTTCAGAACAGGAAATGTAGGTGATTTCGAGTATCTGGTAAATCTCCTTCAACCAAAATCTGCTGATAAAAGAGTCGGCACAAGAGATATTGATGTATTGCATCCCCTGCAGAATTTGCCACCGATTGATGATGCGCAACTGAATGGTGTACTTAAACTCGGGGGAGCACTCCGGGTTCCTTTTGATACGTTAAAAGAAGAAGATAAGCAGGAAGTGATTAAGTTTGATGAATGGGACGAACATCCATATCCGCATAAATTCACTGAGGCTATGGCTAAAAGGGTTAACCTGGCCGATGACTATGTAGATGAGACGAAGAATATCAAGAATGTTAATAAAAATGCCGATATAACTTTTGAAAGCTCATCCGGAGACCCTGACCCGGTAATTACTTCACCTCTGTATGGCAGATGGCATGGCATGCAAAAAAGGTTGCTCAGGGATAGAGCAGGAAATTCACTGCAAAATAATAAAAACTGGATTCACGAATTGAATCTTGATCCTCGTTTCAGGGTTGCTGCCGGGTTGGGAACTTCTGTAATTCAGAAAAAACAGGAAGAATATATGCAGGCAGCCTGGGAACAGGTTGGTAAGATAGTGGAAGCCAACAACAAAATCCGGTTTGCCCAAATGGCCAAGGAAGTCTCTGCTAAATTTTACAAGAAACATGTTACTTCATTAAACACTGACAAAGCATTTGTTTTTACAGCACCTGTGCAAAAACGGTTAATTTATAAAGACCTTACAGTTTATAAGCAGGTTAAGGAAAGTGCGGTACCTGCGGCTGTTACCACCGGCACCTTTCGCAGCATGACCAGGCCACGGGGTGTTACCATGAAAAAAACAAATTTTACTGCCGAAGCTACTGCCTTTAATATTGTTTCCAGAATCAATGACGGAAAAGTCATCATAGCACCTCCACGGGTTGATCCTTCCGGAGCTATAAATCTGTCAAATGGTACGGAAGAAGCAAAACCAAAAAAAATACCAGCTTTTCTGATAAAATGGATTATAAAATATCAGTGGATTAAGTATATACTTTTAGCCATCCTTTTGATACTTTTGATAATTGTATTGATTTTCTTCCGCAACCTTATCGGATCGTCTGTTTTTGGTGGTATAGCAACAATTCTTATCCTGTTTTTCATATTGCTGAACAAATGGGAAAAGGAAATTAAAAAAGCCGATGCCGTATCGCAGGATAGCCAGACTCCAAAAGCGGTTGATAATTATCCGAAAAGACCAGATTTTGTACTGTCGACTCCCGGATCGGATTTTAATCCAAAAAGCGGTAATACAGACAGTGCAACGGCTGTGCATTTTAAAGATGCCTTGAAGGATATCTACAGTCTTGTTCAGATTTATTATCCTGAACCGGATAGACCAAAACTTAATTTTGCAGAAATTACCGGTACAGTTATACAAGGTATAAATCCGGAACTAACCATACCTAAACGGACATTTGATACCATATGGATTCCGGATAGAATCCTGCAAAACATGATCGAGCTATTCGTTCCGGTAATGGCATATCCCGAGATAGACGTGCCCATGTACAAACCCCTGTCAGAAATGTCTTCGGAATTGTTCTTACCCAATATAAACCTGATCGAACATAATAGCATTACCCTGCTCGAAAACAATCAGAAATTTATCGAATCGTATATGGTAGGTATCAATCACGAAATGTCGCGTGAATTGTTGTGGAGAGAATACCCTACCGACCAGCGTGGTTCATATTTCCGCCAATTCTGGGATGTCTCTAGTTTTTTGCCTCCTCAGCCCGAACCGGAAAATATCAAGGAGACTCTTCGGGATATTCCACCCATTCATACCTGGTCGAAAACCGATACCACCAAAACCGATCCTTCTAATCCGGATTCACCCCTTAAAAATGAACTCGGAGAACATAACCAGCGCGCTCTTGCTAGCGGAAAGACACAACTTGTTCTTATAATACGAGGTGAATTACTTAAAAAATATCCAACTGCTGTAATTTATGCCCATAAGGCTGATTGGGGATTAAAGGACAATGTAAAAGATGTAAATGAAGAACGTGTATTCGTCGAACTCACAGATACAGAAAAAGACAACCCACCTGCAAGCAAAATAAAAACACCAATGTTTGAAGCAAAGGTGGAACCGGATATTTACTTTTTTGGATTTGATCTGGACGATGAAGAAGCCCGTGGAACGTTAAACCCGACGCAACTTATAGATAATCCGGGTTGGTTCTTTGTAATTAAGGAACGGCCTGGAGAACCCCGCTTTGGATTGGATATTGAAAAAGCTAAAAATGCAGCAAACGAGGAAAAAATTATCAATTGGAATAACCTTTCGTGGAAAGATATTGAAACAGCAGATGGCGCCTGCATCGAACTGAACACAACCATTACATTTGATGATTATAACGAAAACAACGATCAGGAGAACAAAAAAAACAATGACGATATACAGGCAAACTGGAGTCCTTCATCCACTTCTGCTGAATTGGCATATATCCTTTATCAGGTACCTGTACTTGTCGGTGTTCATGCTTCCAGAATGTTACCAAAATAATTTGAATTATGAGCGAATTAAACGAAATACAGAGCCAATTCAAAGACATACGTCAGCAAATTGCAGTATCCCATACAGTAGTTCAGAAAGAAATTGCAATCCTGGAAAAATTAAAAGAAAAGGAATCTCAGGAGCTTAGGAGCCTTAATAATAAAGAGCGTGAGATAAAAAAAGCCGAATATGAAAACTTAATTAACCAACAAAAGGATAAAATCACCAGGCTTAGAACTGCAAAGTCAAATCAGATAGCTGACCTGCAAAACCTTTCAGTCGAATTTCAGGCGTTGCTCAATCCAATTAAAACAATTGGTCTGCTTAATGATTCTTTTCCTATCCTACTGTTTCCGCTAAGACTTGAAACCCGCTTCAAAACGGTCGACAATCAACCGCAACTTTGGTTACGGGTCTACCCGGACGATTGCAACATCAATCATAAAGAAGAAATTCTTTCGGATTCTGAATTAACCAATGCAACATCGTTTTGGACAGAAATGTGGAAAGCCGGTGGTATAGAAGAAGAAGAGCGTGGTGCCTGGCGTACTCTTGTAAACAGTCATGGTTCAGGACGTGCAGAATGGATTATTAATCAGTTTAAACCTCTGAATACAAAACCTGTTAAGACCAACTCAACTTACAAAATACTTGTTTTTATTTCGGATACCATTCTTACAAGTAATGAACTCACTGCTGCAAGAGACTATTGGGTTGCAGTCTGGATGGCCGATGGGGTTAAATCCACCATCGACACGGCTTTCAATAATCTGAATGCGGCTGTTGGGAATGCAAAAGCTACCGAAATTATCGAAAATTGTGAACCAAAAAATATTCGGGACAGTGTACCTAAAGATTTGAATAATGATCAGGTTCTTTTTGCCAGACTTGAACTGCCGAATCCCGATGATATAGTTACAACCAGTGTATCCTGGACTCAGGCGCCTAAAACAATCGGATTGCCTGACAGGTTTGTTGCCATTGCTTTTACCGGTGATACCCAGAGGACTATAATTTTTGACAAGCCTGTAAAAGACAGTCTTATAGTCGGCCCCGACCCTTCCCTGCCAGAGGATGAACAACTTAAAAAGGATGAAAACGGTGATCTCATAATTAATGAAGATTTGCAATGGATGGTCGATTTTGATATGGCAATTGAAACAGGAATGGGTGTTAAAATAAATCTTTCTGTATCTGAAGCACAAGAGGGGTTTGACAAGCTATATGTTACGGGGATCCGTTTAACCTCGGATGAAACAGATGGCAAGGAAGTGCTTGAAAAACTAATAACGGACCATTTTCAAGGTAAAGATGGCTTCGGCTTGCTTAAGCAAGGTACTCCCACCAATAATACCGAGGAAGAAAGTGCTGGTTACAGCTGGATTGATAATTCGGATGAAAGTTACGATCGTATTTTTAAAAATACCGAAGATTATATAGAAACCACCGACCTTGAAGAAACATCAGACGGACAAAAATTAGCTGACAGTCTAGGAATTGATTCTTCTGTTCTGAAAAAAGTTCCCAACGCAAATGGTAGAGATCAAATCGAAGCGAACGCTATCAATAAAGCATTATTTCCTGCAACACTTGGATATTTTATGCGGGAAATGATGACTCCGCTGTTTAGTGAGGCTGATATTGATAATACCCGAACATTTTTTTCTGGTTATGTATCAGGACGAGGTCCTATACCAGCAATCCGTATCGGTAAACAACCTTACGGAATTCTTCCGGTTTCAGTGTATTCCAGAATGAATTTTATAAGTAGGTTAGAAGCAGGAACCAGTGTCCCTTCTGCATCGAAATTACCCTATCTGGCAAGGTTGTATAACCTAATTATGAAAATGGATGCCAGCTGGGACAGCTTTATACCTGATTTGGCTTATGTTGGCAAGGAAGGTGGTGATCCACATCAGATACTTTTGGACATATTGGGACTACATGCCAACTCCATCGAGTTTCATCAGCGATACGCGCAAAGTATACAAAGTCTGTACGATAATCTGAAACTTCAGTTCGGCTCTCAATTTGCTAATATAATTTCAACATTTTTCCGAAACAGGGGCAAATCTATATTGACTGGGTTAGGGATTGATTTGGGCGACACTATTTTACCTATAATGGAGAAATACTTCCTTAGTAAACCGAATTTACTGAGCGGACCACTTGTTGATGATGTACCGGCTTCGGAAACCAATGCCATACGTGCTTATGATACCCTGGGAAATAATTATATTGAATGGATGATTGTATCTGAAGCAGAAAAAATCAGGCTTCAGGATTTTGGAGGAAATACACCACCAAATGCTTTGCTGTACCTTCTTCTTCGCTTAGCCTTGATGCAAGCCATGTCTGACTCAGGCAGTAATGTTCTGATAAATAACCAGGTGATTCAAAACAAAAATATCTATTACGATCCCGATTATATTCATGTTCAATCTGATTATCCGGGAAAGAGTAAATTCGAACATTTATACAGCACTTATCCGAATATTACAGGCAGCGATACGGTTAAGCTGGTCGATTATCTCCTTCAGCCTGCAGTATTACAACTTGCCGAACTAAAAAATCTGAAAGACACGCTGGATGCATTAAAAGTAATACAGAAATCATCCACAGCAAGTCTGGAACGACTGCTGGCAGAACATCTCGATTGCTGTAACTATCGAATTGATGCCTGGAAAACAGGTTTGGTGAATGCCAAATTGACCCAACAAAGACAAATAAATACTGATAAAAGTCCGCGTTCTAAAGGCCTTTACCTGGGAGCGTATGGCTGGTTGCTTGATGTAAAACCTGAGGAGAAGACCCTGACTAATGTTACTCTCACACCCAAGTTAAATGATATTCTCAACAAAGGGCAATCCACTCCTCTGCAAACCGACAGTACAAATCTGGGCTATGTTCATGCGCCATCTTTAAACCAGGCAGCTACAGCAGCAATTTTAAGAAATGCCTATGATTCGAATAAAGAGGCCGGTTCTGGTAATCCATTTGCTATAAATCTGACATCTAACAGGGTAAGAATAGCCAATAATTTCCTGGAAGGCATAAGAAATGGACAATCTTTATCTGCCCTATTGGGATATCAATTTGAAAGGGGACTACATGATAAATACAGCCTGGGACAGGGAGAAGTAGATATGTTTATCTATCCTTTGCGAAAAGCATTCCCACTGGTTGCAGACAATCTAAAAGACACCAAATCGGAGAATACCGACAGCATTGACACCATTCAGGCAAACAATGTGATTGACGGCTTGAAACTCATTCAGTATGTTCAGAATTCATCGGTTAAAACCTATCCATTTGGACTGCCGTCAACCTATAATTTGCCTGCAGCAAATGCCAACCAGGCAAAAGCGATAAATGACGAAGTTGCCAGAATTACGGATATTCATGATGCTATTGGCGATTTGGTCCTATCGGAACAGGTTTACCAAGTAGTTCAGGGAAATTTTGAACGCTCAGCCGGTAACGCAGAAGCATTCAGCAAGGGAAATTATCCACCCGATATCGATATTATGTCAACGCCACGCAGTGGTGTTACATTGACTCAGCGAATGGCAATACATTTCAATGCCGACGCTAGTTCAATTGTTTCACCAAATGGTTCTATTTCGCCTACACCAAGGATGAAAATTGAACCGGGAGTAAACGAATGGCTATATTCTATACTTCCATTGCCTTCAAATGTTGTATGTAAGGTGAACTATACAAATCCTGTTGCTTCCGGTGAAGAAAAAGTGACACAAGAAATGCTTGGCCTGCAACCCATCGATTTATTATACACTTTCAATCTGGACACAGAACAGGCAATGACCGAACTTGATGACCGGATAGCAAATTATGTTCGGTACCAAATATCAAATCATCCAAAAACAGAAGTCTCTATAAAATACACCGAACCCATTGATTCATCAGATAAGACAAAAATTTCTTTTTTTGAACTGGCAGCTCTGATAAAAAGTCTTCGGAAAATACTTATAGGCGCCAAATACATCAGTCCCACTGAGGTTACAATCCAAACTGATGGTCAATCGGTTGCAGCTCCGGATGCTCAACAGTTGGGCACCCGAATATCTGCAATATTAACAAGTGATTTCGATTCAGCCCAATCCGGAATTATAAATTTACAGAGTAGTATAGTATCAGCAATTGCGTTAAGCGACACATTAAAATCATCGTTAAGTGCTGATATTACTGATTCAACAACCCTTGAATCTTTGATTTTGCAATTTAGATCTGATTTAAAGGAGTATGCTTCTGACCCTACCAATGCTAATAAAACTGCTCTAGTCGATGCATATGGAAACTCAATTGTATCTATCGGCGATGTTTCTAAAATAAGCAATTATAAAACGGCATACGAATCAATGCTAAATTCATATACCGCTGATTTTGCGACCCTGGACCATTTAATAGATACTGCATCAGGCGCAATCCTGAATATGGCATTGTTTGAAAGCAATCAGACGGGTGTAGGATTTATGCAACAAGCCATCAATAATATGTATGATAGTGTTTTTAATAAACTTAATGTGGTAATCGACCGTTGGGAAAGAAAAAACACTGATTATATAGCTCTTATGGGCGAATATGATCCTTCAGGTGATGTCGATGTTCAGACAGAGTTACTCAGGAAGGCTGAAAGAATCATTCGTGCTGAGGGGACTTTCCCTTCACCAGCCTTATCAACATATAAAAGTAACCTGGATGGCTATAAGTCAGATTTTGATACATTACTTAACAAGCTTAAATCGTTAAAGACCAACAATAAACCTACTACAATGCAGTTCATTACGGATTGCGATAACATTATAAAAGATATTGGAACTTATGATGTACTTGCTTTCGACAAGGAAAACAACCGGAATGATTTAAAAACAGAAAAACAAAGTCTTCTTCTTCTAAAAGAAGATATCGCTCAGTTACTGGAGAACATCAGATCCTTTGCCCATGACAAATATGACGAAACACAAACTGCCATTGGAGAAGCAACAGCAACTATTGTAATTTCGGACAAAATAAATGCATACCTGGCAGCTGCTAAAAAATTGTTCGGTGAAGAAGTACTGGTTCTGCCCAGGTTTAAAATGGATGAAACCCAGGCTATGGAGTTTGACAATTCATACCAGACAAGTGAAAACCTGTTAGATTTTGTAAAAACCCTTGAAAGCAGACCATTCCCCACAGATGACTGGCTTGGAGGCGTTGCAAGAATCCGTGATAAGGTTCATCACTGGGAAAACACAGCTTTCCTGGCAAGCTCAATAAAACCTGGTGTTTCCCTGGATATAACACCAATGCAGTTTCCATTCCTTGATGATGACCGCTGGCTGGCAATGAAATTCAGAGACGAAAGCAATGACAATACGGTAAATGAAGATACCTTTTCGATCAATACAGATAAACTTCTTTACACTGCTCACTTTGCCGGAAGTTTTGACAAAACCAAGTATCAGTGTGGAATAATCGTTGATGAATGGACAGAAGTAATACCACTCAAAGAGGAAACTACCGGAATTGCTTTCCACTATGATCAGCCGAACAGTGAACCGCCACAAACCATACTTCTTGTTGTGCCACCGGATATTACAGGCAACTGGAAATGGGATGATCTGATTGACTCTCTGACTGAAACGCTTCAAATGACAAAGAAACGTGCCATTGAACCGGCACAAATAGAAAAATCGGACTATGCCCAGTTCCTGCCTACAACCATGATGGCCGTAACACTTTACTGGATTACCATTGCTACAAACCTGGCTATAAATAACAATGTATATCTGAATTTTGATAACAATTAAGCTATGAATGTCAAATACAACCCTGTCAATATTAAACAGGTTCTGACCGAAGAACTATTACCTACCATTGTGATGTGGAACCGTCTCGAAGGACGTCCACGCACTCAAAATTTCGACAAAGCTTTAAAAGCGGAAGTCAGGGATGCCCTGTGGATGTTGACTAAGCAATGGCAAATGGGAGAATTTAAAGGCGATGATGCCGGAACTCCGGTATTTTCAAAAGTCCATATTACCTCCACACACCTCCAGAAATACAGGGCAGCCGGCAAAACCGAGGAGACTTATGAAGATTATGTTCCATTAGAAGCTAAAGCAGAGCAAAAATTAATTCCTTTTATCCGGGCTGAAAAAGAAATCAGTATGGATATCCGGCTTCAGATGGGCAAATACTGGTTGAAACTTTTGAATAAAAACGGCCTCTCCTTTGAAAAAGACTTTTTGGAAGCTGCAGCTTTTAGCTTTACATTACCACCCAAATCAGCTGATACGGATTATATCTATGCTCATCGGGAAACCTGGCAATTTTACTCTATAATCAGTGGGCGATGCATGGATGGATATAAATTTTACGAATACATCAACCAACCGGGACAGAGTGCTTCGGATATTATTCCTGCAGCCACTTCTACCGAAAAAAATAACGTCGATACCCTAGCCACAATTGATTTTAAAAACTGGTACAATAAATTTTACTATCAACCTCTTATTACGAAAGACGAAGCCTGGTTGCCCCAGCAGCTGGAGTACCAGTTTGAAGCCTCTGCAACAGGAGCTTCCGAATTGAAAACTATTCAGGCAGAGGAGTATTACCAGGGACATCTGGATTGGCCGGCATTCGATATCGTACAAGGAAGAACCACTACTCCTGGCCCGGATAAAAATATATATACTGACACATTTATCCCGACTCATGTAAAGTTTGAAGGAATGCCTGATACCCGCTGGTGGAAGTTCGAAGATTCTAAAACCAGTCTGGGCGACATCAAACCTTCTACCACCGATTTGGCTAAATTATTGTTCATGGAATTCGGACTCATTTTTGCCAACGACTGGTTTATAATACCTTTCAGACTACCAGTCGGGTCACTGGCAAACATCGAAGGACTCACTGTAAAAAACAATTTTGGTGAAACCATCTGGATTAATCCAACTGAGAAGGAAAATGCAGCTGATCTGCCCTGGAGCATGTTCAAACTTCGTTCTTCTGTCCAGAATAACACACTCCTTTTAGCGCCGGCAGCTATCAAAGTGCATGAAAGTGAGCCTCTGGAAGAGATTTTATTAATCCGCGATGAAATGTCGAATATGGTCTGGGGAATTGAAAAAATTGTTCCTCTTCCAATGGGCATTGGTGATAAGGGTGGTGAAGTTGCACTTCGAGTAAGGAAATTTCATGAAAAACTGGTTGAAGATGGAGGTACGGTTTCAGCTGTACTGCCCTATGCAGCTCCAATCAGTTATCTCTCAGAGACAGATGTGCCTGAAAACTGGATTCCGTTTGTACCTGTACATGTTCCCGGAAACAACCGTGAAACACAATTGCAACGTGCATCAATGCTGAGAATCATTGATGGTGATCCGAATGACCCGGTAAAAATAAAGCCACAGACTAGTATTTTGAGGGAAGGTTTGGAAGCCAGGCCGGATGCATTTCCTTATTATGTACATGAAGAAGAAGTTACACGTGCAGGTATACGTGTTGTACAGTCGTTTCAGCGAACAAGGTGGATAAACGGAGAAGTGTTTGTCTGGCTTGGTATGAAGAAGAAGACTGGCCGGGGTGAAGGCAGCAGCGGCTTAGCTTTCGACCAGATTAAGGATGTTAAATAAAACTACTTTTATATAACAAATTGTCTGATCCACAAAAGTAAAAAATGAGAAATACATGGGTTGATTCGACCCCTATTTCTCATTTCAATCTATTGAATCGTATTAATAATTTTCTTCTCTAATCTGAATAACGACTTTCGGATGCTAAAGTTTTGGTTATGATTATTAAAAGCTGGGCGGCATACAGGATTCAGCGTTGACAACTCCTCACGCATTGAGGCTGATGACCAGATTGGAATGTGGCATCAAAATCTTTAGCCAAAAAGTTCGACATTTCTCCGGTTGGGTTCACAAAATACATATTAATAAATCTTTGTAAATAAATATATTACAAGGATATATTATTTTATAACATTTAATATATCATCTAATTACGCTATTTAAGAAGCTAAATACCAAATAAGACACCTTGCATGGTACTGTTTAGCCTTTATAGCTTTTATTGCCTTCTCAACGATTTCCAAAAACCTTTTTAAGCAACTCCGATGTTCTGGCGACAGGGTCTTTTCTGATTTTTAGCTCTTCCCTGGCAATCATAATAAAAAGACCTTCAATGGCTTTGCTTGTGACATATGCAGGAAGGTCAGGATTCATCTTTTTTACCAGCGGTATTTTGTTATATGCTGTTATCAACCCGCTCCAGTATCTTGTAGCATTAACATTGTCGAGTGATGTCTTTATTACAGGTTGAAATTTGGAGATCAGCTCCGGGGATGTCGTATTTTTAAGGTACATAGTGGCAGCATCATCCTTCCCTTTTACAATGTTTATGGCATCTTTGACAGTCATGTTTTGTATAGCAGCTATAAAAATAGGTTTTGCTTCGGAAGCAGCTTTTTCAGCAGCACGGTTCATCGATTCGTTAAACTCGTCTATTTTGTTACCCATTCCTATTGCCCTGAGTTTAGTTTCCATATCTTTTGCCTCGGCAGGGAAGGGAATTTTAATATCAGGATTCCCAAGGTATCCATTAACAACCGAAACCAGTTTAACACTTTCATCTGTGCCATTTATCAGAGCTTCTTTTATACCGTTAACAGCATCCTTTTCTGTAATGTTGCTACTGTTTGATTTGATCATTTTTTGGGCATTCTTAAGAAGCTGGGCATCTGTGTTCTGCGCAAAAAAAAGCCCGATAAAAACAATTAAATAAATTTTTTCCATTTTAAGATATGTTTTAAGTAATGAAATGTCTGATCAAAATTCCTGCCAGAAATTGAGATAACAGTATTAAGCTCATTAAATATATGGCCCCTTAAGCCTTTACTTTTTCGAATAAATAACTGCCAACACCCAATAAAATAAATGTTATTATGACTAAAACAGTAAAATCAGCAGCAATACCAAAATGTGTTTGTGAAATAAGCGAGCCTCTCAGGCCATCGATCCCATAAGTGAGAGGATCAACTTTTGCAATCATCATTATAAAAGATGGTGCATCCTTTAAAGGAAAGAGGGCACCCGAAAGGAAAAAGATAGGCATAACAAGAAAGTTCATAATAAGCTGAAAACCCTGCATATCCTCAAGCAACGATGCTATGGCTGTTCCAAGAGCTGTAAAAAGCAGGGCAACAAGAAAAACAAAGAGGAATGCAACCGGCAACATATAAATATTCTGGGGAACAAAACCAACAACCAGGGTCATAAAGAAGACTATTACGCCCTGAAGTGTCGCCACAGAAGCTCCTCCAAGGGTACGGCCTATCATTATATGGAGCCTCGGGACAGGTGCAACAAGAGTTTCTTTAAGGATCCCAAACTGTTTATCCCAGATAAGATCAATCCCTGAAAAAATTCCTGTGAAAAGGACACTCATAAGGATAATGCCGGGAGCCAGAAAATGAATGTAATTACCTTCGCCCGCCCTTTGATAAATGGAGCCGAATCCAAATCCAAAAACGATCAGGAAGAGTGCTGGTTGACCAAGAGATCCGATTATCCTTGATTTTGACCGAAAGTATTTTTTTACCTGACGCAACCATAAAATGTATATTGTGCTCATAGTTTAATGCCTCCCATGTCTTTTTCTCATCATTCGTAATCTGTCAATACCTGACGCTTCATCAACCCTGATTGATTTTCCTGTCAGAGAAAGGAATGACTCTTCCAGAGTTCCTGAATTAGTCTGAGTCCTTAGCTCTAAAGAAGTCCCGATTGCAATAATTTTGCCATGATCCATAATTGCTATCCTGTCAGCAACTTTTTCAGCTTCTTCCATGTAATGAGTTGTAAAAAAAACCGTCATCAGGTCGTTTTTATTGATCTCCTTAATGTAGTTCCAGATATGGTTCCTGGTCTGAGGATCGAGGCCAAGCGTAGGTTCATCAAGGAAAAGTATCTTTGGATTATGAAGTAATCCTCTTGCAATTTCCAAACGTCTTTTCATGCCACCGGAAAATGTTTTAACCAGGTCTTTTTTTCTCTCTTCAAGCTCAACAAATCGAAGCAGCTCAAGTATCATATTTTTCCTTATAGTCTTCGGAACTTTAAATAAGACAGCATGAAAATACATATTTTCATAAGCAGTGAGATTGTCATCAATACTGGCATCCTGGAAAACAATCCCGAATGATTTTCTTACTTCATTCTTTTGTTCGACCGGATCGAATGCATTTATAATTATCTTGCCGCTTGTGGGCTTAAGCAGTGTAGTCAGCATTTTGATTGTGGTACTCTTACCGGCACCGTTTGGGCCAAGAAATGCAAATATCTCTCCCTCGCTGACATTAAACGAGATATCATCGACTGCCTTGAAGTCTTTGAACTTACGAACCAGGTTTTTTACCGAAATAATATTGTGCATATTTCTTAAAATAATCAGGTGCTAAATTAGTATGATTTTGGGGAACAACCAATCATCAGAGCCAGCCCAGCAGTTTTCTTTGAGTGTTTTGGGTACATTAAGGCGGTACATAAATTAATAATTTGATTTAGTTGGTTTAAGATATTTCAGTTTAGTTGTATCGCCTTTTTAATAATTTTTTGATGATAATATTATAAAGTTATATACCATTAAATAGCTAATTCTTTGTGATGCCATGCAACTAAAGTCGATATATATCAGCAACTTACCGGCTATTTATTTTAAAATTTCCAATCTAAGACATTAAAATAAGACGATTCCATTTCAGGTATAGAATTCTCATAGAAAAAAGGAGACAACAGAAAAAACACCGGAACAAATCATGGATATGATTCAACGCATTGTTATTGACAACCTGCCCGATATTCAGATTATGTATGAATACTGCTCATACCAGGCAAAAAGGTAAGGTTTATCTACTCTATGTTGAAACACATCATACCCATCTTTTCCTTTTGATAAACTGATTAAAGGCCGGTTAAAACTTTTATATGATTAGTTTGTTGAACTATATAATATATATAGTCTGTTAAACAATATGGAGAACAACAAAAAGACAATTAAAGAAGAAATACTAAAGCTCTTCAGGGGTAAGGAGGAGAGCATGGAGTTATGTTATTTTATTGACAGATGTCTGTTGTTTACAGCTTTGGGAGAGGTCAGGGATATAACCCCACAGCAGTGTAATAATCTGATCCTGGCCAATCCTGATATTAAAATATGGACCGCTATGCCACAAAATCCTAAATACATTGATGGCTCAAATATTGCGGAGTTTGTTACAAATGGTTCTGAACCAGAACTGCCGGAAATATTTAAGGGCAAAAATGTAACACATATTTCTGTCCCGTGCGATAAGACAGCGGATGAAATCATGATGGTGTATTTTAACCTGAGAAATAAAGAAGAAATTGAATCAAAGACTGTACGGACAAATATAGTATGAAATAAATTTGTTTTATCCATTGGATTCAATTACTGAATATTATAAGTACTCAGGAAAACTCAGCAATAACAGGAGAAATTAGCGATGATAATCAATTTTTACACGATCGGTGGTCTTTATCCTGCAATAGTCTTAGTCTCAATAGATTCTTTGATAATATCTTCAAGTTCACGTATTAAATCTCCAAACGGCCTTTTAATGGATGGTGGTTTATCAGCAAAATAATAAACTTGCATATATAAATTACTTAATTTTTTTATGAACCAGAGAAAATCCTCGGTGGTGTACCCCGAAAAAGGACAATCGTTCATCAATTTATTAATTGCTTTTAAATTCCCACTAAGAAGTATTATTTCAATAATCAACAAAATATCATTATAGCAGCCATTGAATTTTGATAAATCATCAGAACTTAAGCTTTTATCAATGTATTCGCCTGATACCAAATTTATGGTATCATGCATGGTTGTGATTAAGGACGAATAATCGTTGATTGATTCCAGATGCTTTGCAAAGCTGTTTAAAAGAGCCTCCATTTAATAATTTTAAAGACATCAGCCCGGACTTATAAATTTTGGTGCTTCCTGAAATTTATTATAGTATTGATTATGATGTCAGAATCAAAGATAAAAGAATCTTTGAGATATTTCCAAATAAATCAGGTTTTTACATCAGTGTTCGTATTAAGCCGAGTTTTTTTAAGCCTAAATAAAAGTTTATCCTCTCCCTTCATTGCGTTTGTCACTTAATGGAAAAAAGCACAGATAATCACTTAAAAAGCACCCTGATCGGGAGTTAAATAGAGCAATCTCATTAGCAATGGATGAGGATTAAATAAAAATTCCATTGCGTTGCATGATTTATTTTATTCCTACCCGAATTATCCGGTAAAACGCCTCCATATCTCTACCATATATATTTAATAGTATCATTTTTGCTGACATGCAAAAATATCCACAAGTCTTTCCCGATCTTAGATTTCATTACGACCAATTACCCTGCCACCCATTTACATAAATGACATTCAGGAAAATTTGTAACGCAATCATCATTTTTCCATTTACATTTATGATTAACCATTTATAGGAATTACTACTGCTCTGCTCAACTCCATTTACCTTTACGTTAGTTTATCTGTTCTATTGAGACATTCTGATATTAAAGGTTTATGGTTCTGTTTCATGCAATGATATCAATGATGGACTTGGAAGCCCTTTGTGGCAGAATTTAAAAGTTAAAATACTTTCAGTGATATCAAAAAGATTCAGGTGATATTATTGTGATTTAAAATAATTTTATCTACCTTTGTATCGATATATTTACATATGTTGTTTTTTAATTTGAAAACAGAAAAATAGAGTGAACCATGAAAAAGATAGTATTTATAACAATAGCTTTTATTGCACTGATTATAACAGGTATAGCTGCTATAAGTGCCTCCAAGACAAGGGAACAATCTGTTAATGATGTTAAGTCTGTGAAAGAATCGGTCAGTAATGCAACCGTTATTAATCTTACAAATGATTCTTTCAAGAATCTGGTTTTTAATTATGAAAAGAATACTGAATGGAAATATGAGGGAACCAAACCCGCCATTGTTGATTTTTATGCCAACTGGTGTGCTCCGTGCCGACAGTTATCACCATTAGTTGAGGAAATTGCAAAGGAATATGCCGGTAAAATAGTTGTTTACAAAGTAGATACTGATAAAGAACAAAAACTGACGCAAAGCATTGGAATATCGGGTTTACCAACATTGCTTTTTATCCCATTGAAAGGGAAGCCGCAAACATCAATGGGCGCTATACCAAAAGAATCATTAATAAAAGCAGTAAACGAAGTGTTGTTAATTAAATAATTTAGTGATAATATTGCGATTTATAAGTGATATTATAGCGATTTAATAAAATTTTGAATATCTTTGCCCCATCATTGAAAATCAAAATGTTAATCAAAATTAAATAAAATATGGAAACAATTATTGATCAGGTAGTACATCTTACAACCCAGGATTTCAAAGAAAAAGTATTCAACTACGAAAAAGACAAAGAATGGAAGTATGAAGGAAATTTACCCGCTATCATTGATTTTTATGCTGACTGGTGCCAGCCCTGTAAAATGGTAGCACCGGTACTTGAAGACCTGGCGAGTGAATACGCCGGAAAAATTATGGTGTATAAGGTTGACACCGAAAGTGAGCAGGAACTGGCATCTGTATTTGGAATTCAGAGCATCCCGACATTGCTTTTTGTCCCAATGGTTGGTCAGCCACAGGCTGCAATGGGTGCATTACCAAAGCAGACCTTTGAAAAAGTAATCAAGGAAGTTTTGCTTACAAATTAAATAATAACAAAAAATTAAAACCCTCTTAAGATACAGTATCCGTTTTACAGTCTGAGCACGAGGATAAAGTATTCAAAACAAAAGGCCTGAGTAATCAGGTCTTTTGTTTTAATAATTTTAATTAATTATTACTGCATTTGTGGCCATCCTGATGATGTGCCTCATGCTGATGACAACTGCTTCCACTGTCTTCTATTAATCCCGAAAGATAAAGCTTAACTACTTCAGTGGCGTCTCCCGTGCAACCACGGACAACTTCTATGCCACTGTTATTCAGCACATTAATTGCACCCCCGCCTATTCCTCCTGCAAGCATAACTGTAACACCGTCTGAAGCAAGAACAGAAGCTATATCTGATTTGCAACCACACCCCTGAAGTGATTGAACACTTTTTTTATCTGCTATTTCTTTCTTTTCTGATATTGTAAACACACTGTATGACTCACAATGGCCGAAATGACCGTCTATCTGATTATCAGATGTTACTGGCACTGCTATTTTCATCCTTTTTTGTCCTGACTTCTGACGATTAGTGCGGTCATTGTAGAAGTGCTGCATTGAGGAAAACAGGAAAAGTGGTTCTGATGTGCAGCAGAATAAGGCATCCTTTTATAAACGATCAGGCAGGTAGTACTCTGTTACTTTATTTTTAATTGTGAGGCGATAAGCCACGAAGTGGCTAAATATGAATAACCCCCGGCGCAGCCTTGCAAGCCGGGGGTAAGATAACACTCTGTTTTATAGCCCTGAAAGGGCGCAATATAATTGGATCTCAACGTACTTATTGAATATTTTAAGAATCAAGTTGAACATCGATTACTTATATCCCGCTCCTTCAGAGCTCATGTTATATGTGGCACCAACCCCCCGGCTTGCGAGGCTGTGTGCACAGCCTCTTGCGCCGGGGGTTATTCATATCTGGCTCTTTCAGAGCCTATACCCCATTCAATGACAGCACTTCTTGTTTTTGTTCATGAAATATATTGGTCTGAAAAGTCATCTCTATGACCATGCGAGCTTTCTTTATGAGAAGATCTGATTCCATATTATCTTTGGCACTCCCAATATGTTTATCAATCTTTGCCAGATACCCAATATATAGAAACACCTGAATTGCATTTACCCTCCATTTAGTCCATACCTTTCTGACTAACCCTTATATATAAGGTAAAAATAGGCGTTAGTGCGGTAAAAATCTAAATTTAAAATTTTATATTATTAATTTTCAATTACTTGAAAATTACAACCGCACTAAAATCAGAAAGTGTCAGAAGTCAGGACTCACAATGGCCGAAATGACCGTCTATCTGATTATCAGATGTTACTGGCACTGCTATTTTCATCCTTTTTTGTTTTTATTAATATTATTATTATCATTTTGTAATACTTTGAAATTCAGTCTTATTATTTCATTTTCACCACATTCTGAACAATTTTTACATTTCACATGGTTTTCAATTCCCTCGATCAGATTATAACATTTTTTACATCTGTACCAATCCTTTTCAAGTTCATAACTTCCCCCTACTATCTCTATTTGTTTACCCTCAACAAATGATTTTGCTATCTGTTTTAATGCCATGTTATAAATCCGGATGAATGTAGGCCGTGATACATTCATATGTATTGCTGCTTCTTCCTGTTGAAGCATATCATAATTAACCAGCTTTATGCTTTCATATTCTTCCAATTTCAGAGTAACCGGTGTATTTTCACTCATCCACATCCCGAAAGGCTTAAACCCTTTCATCCTCGGAGGAGTACATATCTTCCTCATTTTATGTGGCCTTGCCATCTCAGGAGATTTAAACAGAGTTAAATGTTATGAACCTGAGTTCATAATCCAAATAAAATAGATCTTTTTATACGAGGCAATACTACTAATCAGAGAATTGTCAGCTGACTAATATGTCCGTTTTGCAACTAACATAAAAACAGGAAATTGCTTTGCTTCAGTTTCAGATATTTGACGATTTATAACAAAACATTCCCGTTGGTAAATATCATCGAAATGATTATTCCGGATTATCTTTGAAAGCTCATATGTATCAAATCCCTTATGTCCATTAAATCCGTCACCATGAAATGAACCATCTTCTTTATAAAGGTCTGCAATTGCCAGGTATCCTCCCGGATTCACCAACCGGGAAAACCGTTTTATAATAGTTTCGATATCAGCTACGTGATGAAGTACCATCTGGGTGAAAATAAGATCAAATGTTTCTTTTTCATATTCGTTATGCTCGAGATCAAAATTTATAGTTTTAAGGTTCTTCGCTTTTGTTGCTTCAATCTTTTCGTTTATTACACTTATCATTCCGGCTGAGGTATCCATCATTGTGATTTTTTTCAGATAATCCTTAAGAAGAAAACTCGTAATTCCGGTACCTGCACCAAATTCCAGCGCAGTCATATCCTTATTAAGCGGGATGATTTTTTTAATTTCGTTAGCTATAGCTTCTGAGCGATCCCGATGCATCTGGTTCTGATCCCATCCGGTGGCTTTTATGTCAAATTCATTCATCAACTTTTATTTTTATTAATTTTTTACAGATATTCATATTAACACCGGAAATTGATCTATGTTCAAACGAATTAAGAGGGCCTGTTTTAATCCAAATTCTAAGCGAAAATATTTTTCTGGTACCATTGTGAGGTGGACCCGTCTATAAAGAGAACAACCCGGACTGCTATTTAAGTGAATATTTTTTTCAATCTTTTGTCTTAATATGTTTTACTGTATTTGGTTTTGCTTTTCATATCATAATAAAATACTAAATTTGCTGTTATAACGTTTATTTTGCAAATGGAAGAATTTGCATAATATAATTCTGACCAAATTATAATTAAAAAAAAGAAAAAATGTCAAACAACCATTCTATGTCATTAATTCTTGTCGGATTCATCCTCATTTTAAATTCGGCAACCCTTCAGGCTCAGGACACAACCTCAACCTACGTGAATGTTAAAAGTCGGCCGGTTCAGATTGCAATATTCACTCCAATTCAGATCTTGCCGGAAACCGATTTTATTGAAGGATTTCGATTTAATTTTATTTACGGCAGGAATAAATCAATTACGGGCCTTGATGTAGGATTTGTAAACCATTTAACCAAGGGATTGTCTCAAGGTGTTCAGTTGGGTTTTGTTAATATAGTTGAAGGTGATTATTTAGGCTGGCAATATGGGTTTGCAAACCTGACAAAATTCAATTTTGATGGATTCCAGTCAGGAATATTCAACTATGCAAAGAAGATGAGAGGAGTCCAACTTGGTATTGTGAATTACGTTGGCACACTCAATGGCCTTCAGATTGGACTTGTGAACATAAATGAAGAGAACTATGATTATCCCGTTCTGCCAATAGTATATTGGTCATTTTAAAAGCTTATCAGGCTTGTTTCGATAATATTCAATTATTATTTTGGAACAACCGGAACTTTGTACAGTTTGATGTTGGGGATATTAAACATTTCTGTATATAGTTAGTAATATATCATCTCCCATGACAGCTTGCCTGGGGGGTGGTTCATTTCTCTAATAATCCGCGATCTTCCAGCATCGGTTGTATGTCAGGTTTATGTCCTCGGAAATCGTAAAACATTTTGTTGTAGTCTTCTGTGTTGCCGCGTGACAGGATCATGTCACGGAAGCGCTGTCCGTTTACTTGAGTCATCCCCCCATTTTCTTTAAACCAGTTGTAGGCATCATCATCCAGCATTTCTGTCCACAAATAGGCATAATAACCGGCAGCATAACCATTGGCCCAGATGTGCAGGAAGTAGCTGGAACGATAGCGTGGCGGCACCTGCGGAAGATCAAGATTAGTGTGTTTCAATGCGGCTGTTTCAAAGTCGTCAACAGATATTATCGAATCACCAGGTGGAATAGTATGCCATTCCATATCAAGTTCTGCAGCTGCCAGTAATTCTGTCAATGCATATCCCTGATTAAATTTCTGCGAGTTCTTGATCTTATCAACCAGTTTCTGAGGCATTTGTTCCCCAGTCCTGTATTGAACGGCATAATGGTGCAATACTTTTGGTTCCAGGGCCCAGTGCTCATTAAACTGCGAAGGCAGTTCCACAAAATCCCTTGCTACGTTGGTACCCGACAAACTGGGGTATGTTTGGTCTGCAAAGAAACCATGCAGTGCATGCCCAAATTCATGGAACATGGTGGTAACATCATCGAAACTGATTAATGCAGGTTGACCAGGTGCCGGTTTGGTGAAGTTGCAAACATTGTAAATCACCGGTTTTGTGCCCAACAATTTTGATTGCTCTACCAGATTGCTCATCCAGGCACCACCTGATTTGTTGTCGCGCTTGAAATAGTCACAATAAAACAAACCGAGTTCGCTGCTGTCTTTTTCATAGATGGTATAAACACGCATGTCGTCCTGGTAAACTGGGATGTTTGTCATACGTTTGAACGTCAATCCATACAACTGGTTGGCAGCATAAAACACGCCGTTCTCCAGCACATTGAACAATTCAAAGTATGGTTTTACCTGATTCTCATCCAGGTCATACCGGGTTTTACGAACTATTTCAGCATAATAATTCCAGTCCCAGGGTTCCAGTTGGAACCCACCTTTTTCTTTGTTGATTACCGATTGAAGATCGACAGCTTCTTTGCGTGCGTTAGCTGTGGCCGGGGGTATTAATTTCTTTAAGAAGTTTTGAACTGCTTCCGGTGTTTTGGCCATTTGATCCTGCAGGTTCCATGCGGCATAATTGGGAAATCCTAATAAACCGGCTTTTTCAGCACGAATTTCAGCTAATCGTTTGATGGTTGCACGGGTATCGTTTTTGTCTCCTTTTTCGGCCCGGTTCCATGACGCTTCAAATAATTGGTAACGGGTATCCCTGTTCGCCAACGATTGCAGTGCAGGCTGCTGGGTAGTATTTTGCAATGGTAACTGCCACTTCCCTTTTTCCCCGGAAGCCTCAGCATCCTGTGCAGCCGAGTTTAAAGCTCCTTCCGAAAGACCCTTTAGGGCCTCTTTGCTGCTCGCTACAAAGGCACCGGCTTTAGCTGCAGCCAATAATTGGTTGGTAAATCTGGCGCTGAGACCAGCTTCTTCTTCATTCAGCTTTTTTAACCTGGTTTTGTTATCCATGGACAGGTTTGCACCCGCACGTATAAATTCAGTATAATAGTATTCGAGCAATCGTGATGATTCCTTATCAAGTTTGAGTTCATCTTTTTTTTGGTAGATCGTTTTGATTCTTTCGAAAAGCTTTTTGTTCAGATAAATTGCATCTTGCTGCGCTGCCAGTTTTGGGGCAATATCTTCACTCAGCCTCTGTAATACCGTATCGGTATTGGCTCCCGAAAGCATGTTGAAAACCCCATTGACCCGGCGTAGAAGTTCGCCACTCTTTTCCATAGACACCAGCGTGTTTTCAAATGTAGGTGCTTCCGGATTGTTGGCAATCTTTTCAATTTCTGCTAAATGTTCTGTTAAGCCCTCATCAAAGGCGGGTGCAAAATCACTGTCATGTATTTTCGTAAAATCAGGTGCCTGAAATGGCAAAGTGCTCTTATGTCTAAATGGATTTGATTCCAGGCCTTTCGCGTTTCCCATGGATTTCTTTTGTTCTGAATTTGAGTTGCATGCTGCCATAATTAAAAGTAGTATGACCGTTGCTGGAATTGATAACTTATTCATCGTTTTTAGTATTATATTGCTGAGGTTAAAGATTCAATTTTGGGGTGGTTGTCTGAATTTTTATAACAAGCGTTGAATATACAATCTTTTGATGATAAGAACAATCTCATTTTGTCTAATTCCTGTATTTGCAGATTTGCAAAACAGATTACTCCTGGATATTGAGGGAAAACATACATGAAATAAATACAAAATCAAAATTGTAACCATTTAATCTCGAGTTAAATGGCATTGATTAAAGAGTATTTACTTTCAACATCCGGTAAACAAGTATACTATTTTATACATATCGGAAATGGATAATAAAATGATAAAATCAGGTAATTTCTTCTTTTCAAGATGGTCATTAATCATATAACCGAAGTTTACATCGCAGAAATCTTCAATCCGATCTGAAACATTGCTATGCAGGTGATGATGTCTTGCGCGTACAGCATCAAACCTCAATTAAATCCCTATACTCATTAATTATTTAATAAGAATAATTATTAGATAATACTTAATAAAGATAACAGTTTGATTTGACTAAAACAAATTTATTTCCATGTCTACTTTGGTACTGCTTCTCCCTGAGTATCGCCCCCTCCTTTCAGATCATCGTTTTTAATACCACGTCGGGCTTTTTTCACCTGAAAGTCCATCTTTCCGAAATTATATGCCACACTGAAGCGCAGGTTTTGAGCACGATAGGAGTACTCAGAATGTGAAGAAAATGTCATGTCATTTGATTCGTAATTATATTTTTTCCTGTACAGGAATGGATCACTGGTGGAGCAGCTTAGCATCAATTTACGTTTTAACATGTACTGCGACACTCCAAAACCGGTATAAGAAAAGGATGAAGATCTTCCCTGAAGCATAATGCTTGAAGAATATACTCCAACATTGGCATTGACAGACCCATCTTTCCAGAGAGTCCATCTCCCACCCAACGATCCTCTGTAGCTAAAACCTTCATTAGTAATGGCATAACCATTATTGGCTACCAGCTTGCTGTAATTTCCCCCCCCGTTAAAAGTGATGTTAAGTTTATTGGAGGGACGATAACTAATGTAGAGGTTTAATCCATATACCTGATCTTTACCTATGTTTTTATAAGTGGTTACAGTAGCGCCACTGGTCTCAACTTTTGCAATTCTTTCAATTGAATTATTCACAAAAGAAGAAGAGGAAGTGGCTGAAAAATTGAATTTGGGACTTATAAAAGTATAACCTAATTCCATTGAATGTGATACTTCTGCTTTCAACGCAGGATTTCCATAACTGATATTCATAGAATCAATATTATTTACGTAAGGATTCAGATACCATATCCCCGGACGTGAAAGTCGCTGGGTATAGGATAGTTTTATGGTGCGACCCTGTTTTGGCATTAAAGAGATCGTAATGTAAGGCACCAGGTTAAAAAGACGGTTAGTAAAATCAGTATTGGTACCAGATGTTTTCGACACACCATCATTCCATGTCCGTTCGAGGCGCAATCCTGTTTTAGTGCTTATCTTTTTCCATTTAAACAGGTACCCGGCATAGGCTCCAAGTATGTACTGATCATAATCCAGGTTGTTGCTGTTGTCAAGCTTCACAGTATCATTACGAAAAATTTCTGAAGTACTTGTATTCTGTCTTAATATGAATTTTATACCACCTTCCACCTGGTGCATCTTGGTTAAAGGATCATAATAATCTGCCTGGAAGGTTTGTTCTCTTCCCACGGCATCATTATCCGATTGTTGACGATAAGACGGATAATTTACTATTCCATTTATCGTGGAATTGTTTTTAACGGTTCTTGGGTTGTTGTCCAGCTTATAGGAAAAGGTAAGTGATTTGTCGGGCTTTTTGTAAGTCTTTTGATAATCTATATTTCCAGAAAGCGAGCCAAAGCTGTTTATGCTGTTTGTGGTATTGGAGTACATACGGGTAATATCCCCATCAGTATTCTGGTATTGTGTTTCATTAAAGCCATTATTCTTATATGAACCCTGATATCCCCAGAACGAAAGACTTATAAGGTTAAGGGAATCAATATCATAGCTTGCTTCACCTGAAAAACCATTGGATAATCCTTTGTAGAAGCTATTTCCACTTGTATTTGAATAATGGTAATCGGTATTATTTAAATATTCAGTAGTTCCGGTGGTGTTAGATTCCGGTTGTTTGAACTGGCCTCCATAATAACGGGTAGCGAAGCCGAACTTCTTGATTTTTGCAGCCAGATAAACACTCCCGTTGAAACTTCCCCGTGCATCTATTCCTGAACTTACACTTCCATTGTACCCGCTTATTGTTTTTTTCAGGGTGATGATATTTATAATTCCGCCAACCCCTTCTGCATCGTATTTTGATGAAGGATTTGTGATTACTTCTATGTCTTTAATAGTATTGGCCGGAAGGCTTTTAAGTACTTCTTTAAGGTTGGATGACAACATTGAGGAGCTTTTACCGTTTATCAGGACTTTAAAATTAGACTGCCCGTTGACTGTAATGTTTTCTTCAGCATCGACGGTTACCAGAGGAACCTTTTTGAGCATCTCCAATACGTTGTTTGTTTGCGCCTCCGGATCAGCCTCCATACTATAAACAATCTTATCAGGGTCTATCTTTACCAGAGGTTTTTGTGCTGTTATTGTGACTTCTTTTAATTCTATCCCCTCTTCCATATAAAGCTTCCCGAGATCAGTTTTCAATTGAGAAACTTTAAAAGACATACTAAATCCTTTATATCCAACTGAAGAAACAGTTATCAGATATTTGACCGGTGCATTCAGGTTCAATGAAAAATGTCCTGAAACATCGCAGGCCTGCGCCTTTTTCTCCTTGATACTATCGTTTTTAATTATTACCGTTGCAAAAGGGACCCCATTACCAGTTATTTTTTCAACAACCTGACCACTAACCTGGTAAGTTATGACCTTATTTTGTGCCACTGTCGATAACGAAAGCGACAAGATTACCAAAAACGAACATAAATTTTTCATTTGTGGAATAATTTATTATGGATTTAAAGAACAGTTTAATTATGAAAGAATGTCTCCTGATTATTTGTCTCAATATACGGCTCTTTAGATATTTACCTTAAAGCATGGGAATAAGATTTGGTTCAATTTGTTTAATATTCATTTGACCAGAAAAAATGATTTATAAATTCCTGAATTTTGTTTTTCTAATTCAAATTTATAACGAGTTTATTAGTTATGCAATATCTTTATGATATTTTTTGAGAATTTTATATAAAGTAGGACCAGCTTTAGTGACTGACAAAATTTGTAAGATTTTTCCAGAAGAAAACATATCATTTCAAATGTAATCCTGCGGATCGCACAATAAATACTTATCTCAACTTTCCTGCCGGTCAATTAAGGATTACATTTGTAAGTGATATGTGATAAATGGAGCCCAGGTATGGCAATCTTCATAATCCATTATATTGAGCATAAAAAAACCAGGGTTTTATCCTGGTATTTTGTCGGCCCGGAGGGAATCGAACCCTCGACCCCATGATTAAGAGTCACGTGCTCTGCCAGCTGAGCTACGGGCCGGGTAACGATGCAAATTTAGGAAAAACAGTGACTTCTGGTTGAATAAATAAAGATAATATGCAACCTTAAGATAAATTACTACCTTTAATACCGGGAATTAAATCAGACCGCTATGTCAAGAAAAGAAACAGTAAACTCAAAATGGCTCGGGAAAATGGTTTTTGAGTCGGAAATCAACGGACATAAAATAATGCTTGATGCAGCTCCTGAAGTAGGCGGTGAAAATCGCGGTCCCAGGCCAAAACCTTTAATGCTGGCTGCACTCGGAGGTTGTACGGCAATGGATGTAATCTCCATCCTGACGAAAATGAGGGTTGAAGTTGAAGAATTCAATGTCAGCGTTGAAGGGGAATTAACCGAAGAACATCCAAAGCATTTTTATAAAATGCATGTTATTTACGAGTTTAAAGGCAAAAGCCTGCCGATGGACAAACTTAAAAAAGCAGTTGACCTTTCACAAGAAAAGTATTGCGGAGTCACAGCTATTTACAGGAAAGTAATGGAATTAACATCAGAAATAAAAGTAATTGAATCATAATCCATATGCCTTTTTGAAAATAAAGACTTCCCGGGGATATCCGGTCAGCGAAGTCATTCTATGATTTTATTCATTCACTATTCCCAGAACACTAAATCTGATCATTTCTCCGGGGAATCAATCTCCTTTTATCATAAAAGAGCATACGGCAGTGCAATTATTAAAGGTATAGCATACATTGAAGTCGAATGCACCGTACCTGTTTAACTCTTTGTCAAATTCAAGGTTAATCGCCGTCATCATTTTTAAAGTTAATAAGAAAAATATTCATCCATATCATCAACAGTGCCTCTTGTCATATAGCCAAACAGGTTTTTTCCAAAGGTGATGATAAATAATACAATAAGTATTTATGCCCAGATATTTCTAACAACAGAGGCTTTAACACAGGCTGAATTAAGCGGTTTATAGATTATTGGTTCAATAAATATCGTTAATTATCAACTTTCCTGTCAGGCTGTATTTATAAACTGACAAATGCCTGGTATTATAAAATATATCTAAGTTATGTAGTTATGTCTTTCAGAATATCAGGAATTTATGATGATCTGTTTTAGTTGTGACTGCATTGATGGCCATCCTGATGATGTGCCTCGTGATGGTGGCAACTACTGCCGCTGTCTTTGACTAAACCAGAGATATAAAGTTTTACTACCTCAGTTGCGTCTCCTGAACAACCCCGGATAACTTCTATTCCGCTATTATTCAATACGTTTATGGCACCGCCACCAATACCGCCTGCAAGCATTACGGTGACACCATCAGAAGCCAGTACACTTGCAATATCTGATTTGCAACCGCACCCTTCCGGAGATTCAACACTTTCTATCCCGGCAATTTCATTTTTTTCCGATATTGTAAATACACCATATGATTCACAATGTCCGAAATGGCTGTCTATCTGGTTTTCTTTAGTTACTGGAACTGCAATTTTCATGATTAAATAATTTGTTTTTTATTGATTATTTTAATTTTAATTCAATTTGATTAATTCATTTTCTCCATAAGCAGTACAATTTTTGCATTTCAAGTGGTTTTCCAAACCCTCTATAAGCTTATAGCATTTTTTACAGCGGAACCACTCTTTTTCCATAAGGTAATTGCCGCCTTCTATCTCAATTGCTTTCCCCTCTACAAATGATTTTGCTATTTGCTTTAATGCTTTGTTATAAATCCGGGTAAAGGTAGGACGCGAAACATTCATTTGTTCAGCCGCCTGATCCTGTGAAAGTCTATCGTAGTTTACTAATCTGATGCTTTCGTACTCCTCGAATTTTAAAATTACCGGATCAATTTTACACACTGGCATTCCATAGGGCTTAAAGCCCATCATCTTGGGTGGGTTAGAAATCTTTCTGCTTTTAAGCGGACGAGCCATGTTTTTTAAGTTTGAAGATCGCTTTGATATCCGGTAAGATAAGATACCCGAAGAATATCGCCGACAAAGCTAGAATTATTTTTCCGGCCAGACAAAAAGAGCCGCAATAAAATTCCTCTCCAAGTCCTAAAAGACAAGTAGTACATCCCAATATTGCCATCAAGATATAATCAACAAATAGTATCAATGGCGCAACAAAAAAGATTTTGATGAGGATAGAAGCTTTCATAGCTGATATTTTCCTATAAAGATAGTGAACCTGCGTTCATAATCCCAAAAAAATTCAGCTTTTCTTTAAACAATAAAATTGTAAACTTTTTACATAAGAAAGCATGTTACGCAACTCATAAATGGCAGCTTCTCCATTACAATAGTCTTGCAAAAATCAGGAGGTACCCGATGGATATCTTAATAATCCAGAGTTATGATCCTTCCTCTGGTAAAATTAAAGAATTTATCTTTCTGGGCAACCTGTACTCCATCCATAAGGTCCTCAGGCTTAAATCCTGCTATTTTCAAACATGTCGGGCATGCAAATACCCCAATATTTTTATCAGCAAGCATTTTAATATATGTATGAGCTGATTCAAAATCGTCAAAATTCAGATCTTTAGCACCTTTTACCAATAGTTCCACAGCATGAATGTCCATATAGACAATTACATCTTTATCATTTGCCATAATGGTTGCCATTTTTAATGGCATTAAAACACGGTGAGGATCACTATAGCTCTCTGTTATATGAATAAATACCCCATCCCTAACTGAGGGCTTTGCTGCAGCAGCCTTTGCATCCATGTTGGAAGAACTTGCCGGTTTAGGATTCTGATTACATGAAATTAATAGTAATCCAATAAAAAGTAATAAACTGATTTTCTTCATAGCATACCTGATTTAGTTACTAAAGTTACGAATTCCGGTGTTTAAATATAATTTTTTATCTGACTGTCTGAAGGAATAAATTAATAATGAATTCAGAGCTGAAGCCTGGCTAGCAGGTCCGGTTACTAGAGCCTATATCAAAAGTCCTTTTAACCGCTAATCAATACCTATAGTTGACTTATTTGCGGTTGAAGGATTTCTGCTTTTTATGCTTGCACAATATTTCTGATAATTTAAATTTTAATCATAGTTCATACTTTTTTAAGAGGCACAAGGTACTAAAATTTGATATCCCATATTCCTGCTGCTTTTTCAATTTCTACAAGGGCGGCGGCACGGTTAAAAAGTGTTTCATAATAAGTTGTCTGAATTTCATTAAATGTTCTCTGTGCATTTAGAACTTCAAGCAGAGATGTTTCCCCTCTTTGATAACTGTAAATTTTGCCCTTTCTTACATTTTCTGCATTTTTAAGTAATCCCTTATCAAAATTTTCAACTTGTTTACAGTATCCCTGATATAGTTCCCATGCCTGTGATATTTCTGTTTTGATTTGCAGCTCAGCCTCTTTGAATAACTCTTCTGCCTGCTGTATTTTGAATTGCGCCATATGTATATCACCTTTATATATATTTGAGAACTTTAATGGAACAGCAATTCCGGCTGTTATGCCTGATGTTTTAGTTGATGATCCTATGTAATATGAATTGGATAATCCCAATTTCAGATCCAAATCAGTTTTTCTCTCTTTTTTGGCAAGTATAAGACTCCTTTGAGAAACCTCTTTATTAAGAAGTGCAGCTATCAGATCAGAGCGGTTATTTAAAGCAGTCGTTATCAGGGTATCGAGTGAGAAGTCCCGGGAAACATTATGCAGGTGGCTTGCAGGCTGAAATAAAGTGTCTCTTCCAGAAATGCCAGTCATGAAAGAAATATAAGCAAGTGAGTTTTTCCATTCTGCAATTGCCTGTAATAGTTCATTGTAAAGTATCCCAGCCTCGAGGTTACTTTGTATTGCATCGATCTGCATTATGCTGCCCAGATTAAGTCTGATACTGTCAGCCTCATACAGCTTTTTCATAGTCTGGTATGAATTATATCTTACCATGAAGAGTTGTTTCTGCTTCATTCCCTCCAGATAGGCTTGTGTTGCTTCAGCCCGGAGATTTCTGAAATAATCGGATAATATTGCTTCGGATAATTTATTTTCACGCAGTGAAAGATCGATTCTTGCATTGCGCTTACCGCTTAGTTCAATGGTTTTCCCGATTTCCGAGTAATATTCATGTCCTGTTACTGAGTTGCTCTCCCGATCCTGAGTCCATTCTGCTGAAATATACGGGTCATTGAAAATTTTAGCTGCCTCGATAGCTGACTCTGAAATGTTGACATTAAGTTTTTCGGCAGCATATTCAAGGTTATTGGCCTTAACAAGATTAAGATACTCGTCAAAACCAATATCTTTATAGTTAAATGGAATTTCAATCTGGGCATTTAATAAGTGGATATTTAAGCAACCTGTTACCAAAAAGCAGAAAATTTTATTTTTCATCAGTCAAATTTTTAAAACCTGAATATGTATTACATTCGTAATTTCTACATTTAGTGTACCGTAGTATTAATTTTCACTTCCCCATTTCTTTTCCATCATATAATAAAGCGGGGGAAGTACGTAGAGTGTTATTATTGTTGCGAAGAAGAGGCCATAAACAATAACTGTTGCCAGGGGACGCTGAATATCAGAGCCAATTCCGGTTGCAAGCGATGCCGGCAGCAAGCCGAGCACTGCTACTGTAGCAATCATTACTATGGGTCTGAATCGGTGGCGTGTACCGATGGATACCGCTTCCTTCAACCCTTTCCCCTGTTTTCTCAGGGTATTTATATGGGCAATCATTATTACTCCGTTTTGTATTGATACTCCAAACAAAGCTATGAAGCCGACAGCTGAAGAGACGTTAAGTGTGATACCAAATACATTAAGTGCAAGCATGCCCCCAAACAGGGCTAACGGGATAACACTCATGATTAACCCGGCCTGGTTTAATTTATTGAAAGTCCAGAAAAGCAGTATGAACATAATTGCCATTGCAAGAGGAATTATCATTGCGAGGCGGGAATAAGCCCGGTTTCTGTTTTCAAACTGTCCGCTCCATTTAAGAAAATTGCTTTCATGATTGTACTTTAAATTCCTTTCAATTTTTTCATTGGCCTCTTTAAGAAATGTAGTCAGGTCTGTTCCTCTCAGATTAAGTCTGATAATAATATATCTTTTATTCATTTCACGTGCTATAAGACTAGCACCGGTACTTAAGCTAATATTTGTAACTTGTGAAAGTGGTATTTGTGCTCCTGATGCAGATGTAAGCATCAGGTTTCCGATCTTTTCAGGAGTATCGCGGCTCTCTTCATTAAAACGACAAATGATGTCAAAGACCTTATCACCAATAAAAATCTGTGAAATAGCTTTACCTCCAATAGCTACCTCAATCAGTTCAGCAACATCGGAAACATTTAATCCATACTGGGCAATCTTGTCCCTGTCGGCAAGAATCTGTAACTGAGGAACTGGAGGTTCCTGGTCAATTGCAACGTCTGCTGCCCCGGGAACAGTTCTTATCTCTTTTAAAATTTCTTCTGCCAGCTGCCGGCTCTCATGCAAATCTTCACCGTAGATATTTAATGCAAGGTCACTGTGAGTTCCTGCAAGAAGGTCCATTACCATATCAATAATCGGCTGTGAAAATCCTATTGTAAACCCCGGCATTTTACCCAGGTCTTCTGACATCTCCTGTATAAGGTCATATTTGCTCTTGCCAGACCTCCAGTCCTTATAGGGTTTGAGCCCTATAGAACATTCAAGATGCGATGTTGAAAATGGTTCTGACCCGGCATCATCTCTGCCTGTCTGTACCATAACATAAGTAACTTCATTGTATTTTATGATTCTTTGCCGTAACGAATCACTCATCTCTTTTGATTTTTCAAGCGATATGCCCGGCGGTAATTGAATCTGTAGCCATATTGAGCCTTCATCGAGCTGAGGCAGAAAATCCTTTCCGACAGTTATTGTTAATATAATTGTCGCTGATAATATTATTGCCAAAGGAAGAAAAACAACCTTTGGTTTTTCTAATAAACTGTTAATATGTCGGTTATATATGTTAGTAAGTTTTTCTAACCATTTGTTATGGTATGTTTTCTTTGGCTTTTTATAAACTGAATATGTCAGCCCCGGTATTAACAACAGTGCAACCGCCAGTCCTCCAATAAGGGCATACCCAACAGTAAATGCCATTGGTGTGAATAGTTTCTTTTCTATTCTTTGAAATGCGAAAAGTGGGAGATAAGCGGTTATTATGATAATTGATGAGAAAAATACAGGTTTCGACACTTCAATGGTCCGTTCAAGTATTGAAGTTTCATCTAACTCACAAAGCGGATTATCTTCCCGTTTTTTTAATATTGTCTCCATCATAACAATAGAGCCTTCAACAATTATCCCGAAATCGATAGCCCCGAGAGAGAGAAGATTAGCAGGGATATCTGTCAGATACATTAATAAAAATGCAATGAGAAGTGCCAGTGGTATTGTTATTGCAACAATAACAGCTCCTCTCCAGCTTCTCAGGAATATAATAAGAACAAGGATCACTAGCATTACTCCCATTGATAAAGTATGGGAAACGGTAGAAAGAGTAGTGTTAACAAGATCCGTTCTGTCCATGAAAGGATGAATTGAGACACCTTCAGGAAGAATGACATTATTAAGTTCTTCAACAGCTTCATGGACTCCGTCAAGTACTTTTGAAGGATTTTCCTTACGTAACATCTGTACGATCCCCTCTACGCTTTCAGAATAATCACGCTTATGATCGGTAAAACCCAATACTCCTTTGCGTTCGAGATTACCATATTTAAGTTCTCCCAGGTCCTGAAAGTAAACAGGAACTCCATCTTTTGTTTTTACTACAACTCTTCCCAGGTCACTTAGGTCTTTTACAAGACCAATACCCCTGATCACATAGCTTAACTCCCCTCTTGAGAGCATGCTTCCTCCTGCATTTGCGTTGTTCTTTTCTATTTTATCGGTAACATCAGAAAGTGAAAGTTTATACTGTTCAAGTTTTTTTGGGTCAATCTCAATCTGAAACTGGGTAGTTATTCCACCGAAATTACTAACTTCAGCTACTCCTGTAACCTGCTTTAATCTGGGAATAATTACCCATTTGTTTAATTCCGTAAGTTTTCGAAGGTCATGACTCCTGCTCTCCACGATGTACCGGTAAATTTCACCTGTTGGAGAAGTAAGAGGATTCAGCCCGGGGACCACTCCATAGGGTAGATCAACCTCAGCGAGTCTCTCCTGAACGCGTTGCCGTGCCCAATAGTCATCAATCCCGTCTTCAAATACCAGGATGACAGCTGATATACCAAAGGTGCTTTTGCTTCTCATCACATGTAAGCCAGGTACTCCGTTTAAATTCCTTTCCAGGGGAATAGTGATCTGCTGTTCAATCTCTTCAGCAGCCAGCCCCGGAACCTGTGTAATTACCTGAACGGTTACATCAGCTATATCAGGATATGCTTCAATTGAGAGTTGTTTCCATGAGTAATAGCCAAAAAATGCAAGCAAAAGGAATAGCGCCACAAATATTTTGTGTCGTCTAAGGGCGACAAGTATAATCTTTTTCATAATCATTATACAGCTTCTAAAAGGAATAATCCCCCTTCTACAACTATTTCATCTGAAGGCTTCAACCCTGATTTCAGAATTACATGATCGTTGTCGGTTCCTGATATCTCAACAGAGCGCTTCAGAAATTTATTATTGCCTAATGAGATAAAGACAAAACTTGAACCTTCCATCTGAAAAACAGAATTGGCCGGGATCAATATTGCATCATCAGATGCTCCTGAAAACTGAGTGGTTACGAACATACCAGGCTTCATGATCCGATCTTTGTTTTGGCATAATACATGAACCTGCACCGAACGGGTTTCCTCATCAAGCATTTCGCTTATATGAAACACCTTTCCTTTAAGTGGTACATCCGGCATCCCTGTAAGCTTTATTTCAACTTCATCAGACTTATGGACAAAGTATATATCTTTTTCTTTTAGTTGTCCGATAACCCATACACTGCTTAATTCAGCAACTATTGCCACCGGGTCTGCGTCTTCTTTAAGATATTGACCGATAACAATATTATTTTCAACTACTTCGCCTTTGATAGGAGACCTTACAATAAGAGGTTGACCCAGTACTAAATCATCGGAGTTGACCTGGTAAACCTTCAGGCTTGCTACGGAATTTTCATAATCACGTTTTGTAAGTTCGTAGTTCACTTCAGCCTCTTCAAGGTCTTTCTGTGTGCCAACGCCATTATAAAAAAGATCTTGTTGTCTTTTAAGGTTTTTCTCTGCCAGCTGCATCTCCTGATTAGAATGATAGAAAGCTGTACCTGCCTCAAAGAATGATGGTGAACTTAATTCAAAAATCGGTGACCCTATATCTACTTTCTGTCCAAGGGAGATAAATGATCTGATTATTCTTCCTGAAAATGGAGAGGCAATTTCTGCATAATTATTTGGAATAGCTCTTACTATACCTGATGTAACTATCTTATTCTTATATAATTCGTAAGTAACTTTTTCGGTTTTTATTTTATCGGAAATGTTGGACTTTGAAGGAATTAATATTGTATCTCCGATCATCTGAATATTATCTGAAGTATTTTGTTTGTTGTTTCTATGACATGCCATAACAAATACTATACTGCATATAAGCAAAATATGTTTCATTTGGACTGTATTAATTTATGCTCAGAATAAATGTAAGTATCTGATCTTGAATCACAAGAGCAGAGATGATTAGTAAATTAAGGGAAACTCAGGTGAGAATGTCTGAAGGAGGAGCACGAAGCGAACGGAATAGGCAAGATAAATTGTTTACTTCTAACGGCCGTGTTTGTGGAACAATTTTGTAGGATGAGGGAACTAATGATTCTAAAGTAAAAAATGATATAATTGAGACTATAGATATAACCGATAACAGGTGTATTGTTAAAAATCCCTGGTCAGTGTGAGAGTGCAAAGGTTTCCCATTGCTACCCGACTTGAAAGGATGCGAATGAATAATTGTAACCCCATTTACAACATGGGCATGATTGAAAAGTGTAATACTCCCTAAGAATCCGAGGAATAGGAGTAAAAAAAAGTATTTTGAAACAGTTATACCTGCTTTTTTAAACATAAGATATCTGATAGAAATTCCTGATAGTCCAAATATAGGTTTTATTTTTAATTGTTAAAGTTTTAACACTTATAAAAGGTGGTTCATTTAAAACCACCTTTCTACAAGTATAATTTTGGTCTATTTCTTCAGAACTGTTTTCAGTACTTTCTCCTTATCAAGTTTTTTGGTACAGAAGAACCAGTCATAACAATGCATTTCATCCTTGCTTTCCATGCGTTCTTTGGCTACTCCGCATGAACCAGCAGTCGGAACAATTACATCATCGCCTGGCTGCCAGTCGGCCGGAGTTGCAACAGAAAATGCATCAGCTGTCTTCATGGCTATCAGCGCTCTGTATATCTCTTCAAAATTACGACCCATACTGAGCGGGTAATATATTACTGCTCTGATTATGCCTTTCGGATCGATAAAGAATACAGCTCTAACTGCCTTAGTTGAGCTCTCGCCGGGTTGAAGCATACCGTATTTGTGTGCTACCTCCATTGTTATATCCTCAATAAGCGGAAAATTGACCTCAATATTTTTCATCCCCTTATACTCGATCTTTTCCTTAATAGTCCGAAGCCATGCAATATGACTGTAAAGACCATCAACAGAGAGTCCTACAAGCTTGCAACCTGCTTCTTCAAAGCGGCTTTCCATGCTTGCGAATGTGATGAATTCTGAAGTGCAGACCGGTGTAAAATCAGCAGGGTGACTGAAAAGTATTACCCAGCTTCCTGAATAATCAGATGGGAAATTAATATCTCCCTGAGTTGTTACAGCCTTAAATTCAGGAGCTTTATCTCCAATGCGTGGCATAGGTGTTACTTGATTGTCTTCCATTTTTTAGATATTAAATTATAGTTATTAAAATTAATTGTTCCTTTTTTTGTTATCAGGTTCTTGTTGTGGGTCAATGGTTCCATTGTGTCCGGCATCCTGCTCTTTACCCCAGGCACCATCGGCTGAGCCTCTTTTAACTTCTTCTTTCCAGCATTAAATCCAGATCTTCCTTTAATGCTGAAAGGTCCTCTTCATGTTCAACCTCCTGAGATAGGATTGTAAGTATAATATTGTATGTTACAGGATCATCAACTCTTGTAATATCCAACAATTCACTGTATATACGTATTGCACATTGTTCCCCCTTGATATTCTGGTTTAAAATTTCCGCAACATATGGATCTAATGGTACATCATAGCCGCAATTTGTCAGCTTAATCCATTCCGATGGAGATAGCACCGGAGTTCCCTCAAGCTGAATAATCCTGGTGGATAACAGTTCAGCATGACCCAATTCTTCAGTTGCATGCAGAGTAAGTTCAGCAATTACAGCATCTTTCATCGGACCTTTTACTACTTTTGCCCCTATCCAATATTGATAATAAGCCAGCCATTCGTCAGATAAGGCTTTGTTTAAAAGGCTGATTAATTCATCAACATCCATTTTTACAATTGATCTTCCTTTTTGTCCCATAAGTATCAGATTTTAGTTTTAAAATTTATTTGATTATCAGTGAGTTTGCCCGTAATCTGAAGTATAACATATTCAATTTTAAAATGCGGAATATCCTTCTTTTTCAGATAATTGTCGAGTATTATATCAAGATCGGAATCGTAAAAATCTTCAAGACGTTCCGATTCAATACAATATAGATGGTGATGCCCTTCGATGACAGCATCATATATCATAATATCGCTATCAGTTTTAACCCTTTTAATAAGATTGTTCTTTACTAAAGTATAGAGAGTTTTAAAGACGGTTCTTTTTGCAATATTTGGATAATTTGTTTTTATATAATTTATCAGGTTTTCTGCAGTGGGATCGTTCTTCAGATTAATAACACCATCCATAACGGCTATTCTTTGAGGAGTAACCTTTAAACTACAACTTTTTAAGGATTTTATCATGTATTCTTTATTCCATCAGTAATAATTATCATATAAGAATGTTTATTATATAAGAATATATAAAGATAAGAAGAATTTTATGTAAAGTCAAGAAATCCGTATTAGAAATTACTTAAACATTATAAACAAAATGATCAGCGTTTCAGTTTCGCAAAATACATTGCAAATGAACGATAAAGAAAATGAGTCCACTTTCCAAATGGGACTATAATCAAAGCCCATTGTGCCAGTATAGTAAGATGTGCCAGATAGAGCCAGATATTATTTTCAAGCAAACCGGTATCGATAAAAAGCCGGACAAAAAATGCTGTTAACCCCATCAGAAACAGCCAGATAACAAACATCCAGTCAGAGGGTTGTGAGTTCTTATTAATTTCTTTATTTTTCTTGATACGTCCTGACATAAAATCTATTGTAACGACAAATATTGTAATGCTCATGACATATCCAAGAACAATCACAATCATGCTTGTACTTGAGAACCAGTCGAGAAATACAGTTGTAAACAATAAACCTAAATAGCCTAATACAAGTATAAAATGTTCAAACCATCTCAGCTTACTGTCATCGCATCCCAGAGCTCTTTTTTGAGTGAACATATGTACAAAAAGCTCCCATGAGCTTGTGAAATATTTTTTAACAGAAACCTTAACCTTTGGTTTTAATACAATAAACCACCACATTCTTACCAGGTTGGGTAGCAGAACAAGACCAAAAACTGTTGCAATGGCTAATATCTCAAATGTATGGCCGGCATCCATAATCTTTACAAGGTCAAAATTCTCAGATATGCTGTATACAAGTATACCGATAGCTGTTAAAATGAATGCTATTATGGTAAGTGGAAGAAAGCGATATAAAAATCCGGATAGTTTTGTCCAGTCATATTCTGAAGTAAGCCACCTTCTTAACGACATCATTAATTCTCCCGGGTTAGCTTCCTGCGGACAGTGTGTTGAGCATTCGCCACAATAATAGCAAAGCCATGGCTTAAGTGATGATTTTATTTCATCCTTCATCCCCAGAACACTGAATCTGACCATTTCTCTGGGGAATGAATCTTCTTCTGTCGACAAAGAGCATACGGCAGTACAATTACCACAATTATAGCAAGCATTGAAATCGAATGCACCGTACTTGTTTAACTCTTTGCCAAATTCAGGATTTATTGCCGCCATTATTTTTTAATTTATAAGAGAAATACTCATCCATATCATCAACATCACCTTTTTCTACCAGTCCATATTTAACCATCGACATCAGGTAAAAAACTACCTCATCTTTAGGCATATTAACTTCTGTGTTAACTGATCAATAGTTAAATCAGTTTCCTTCAGAGCATCCAGTATCGCTTTTTTTATTTTACTGAACTGTTTCATGTTATCTTTTGCTCCCTGGGATACTTCCCTTTTTTCTCTCAGGTATTTGTATGTTTTCCCTTTTTCAATTTCCATCATGTTCAGTTTTCATTAGATTAATTTTTCTCTCTTTACTTTTTGCCCCCCATCCCCCCTGGGGGCTAATTCTCAATCTTCAAGTGAACTTACTCTAAATGAGGCAGGTTTAGTCTCCCTTTAGGGGGAAGTCCCGCGTTAGCGGGACAGGGGGCTTACCCTGCAAGTGCATCAATCATACTTTCAATTTCATTGTCTGAATAAGCAATTAAGTCAATAGCATTTACCGGGCATACAGGCAAACACATCCCGCATCCTTTGCATACCGACTTATTAATAGCTGCGATATCTTTAGTCTCTTCTTTCACCATACTTATGGCATCGAAAGGACAGGCTTCAACACATATACCACACCATGTACAGGCACTCTTGTCAATCCTGGCAACGACAGGTTCAAGCTCCAGTTCTCCTTTGCTGACATAAGAAAATGATTTAGTGGCCGCAGAAAGTGCAGAATTGACAGATTCTGTTATGTTTTTCGGCCCCTGACAGGCTCCGCTTATCGTTATTCCGTCGATAACAGTTTCGACGGGACGAAGTTTCATATGGATCTCATTAAAAAATGAGTCGCGTCCTTTTGGTAATTTAAATATGGATGCCACGGAATTATCTGCTCTTGGAACCATTCCGGTAACAAGTACTACCAGGTCAGCTTCAACAGATATCTCTCTTTTACCCGTCAGTATATCATTAATCTTTACTATTGTCCTGCCATTTTCAAGTGACACTTCCGGAGGACCATCTTCATAAGCCTGCATAAAAATATCACCTTCTTTAAGAGATTCGTTATATAATATTTCCTGTTTTCCGTAAGTTCTGATTCCCCGTGTAAAGTGGTAGTTATTAATATTCTGAAATTTTTTCTTTGTCTCAATCGAAGCGTGTATTACTGACGTGCAGCAAAATCTTGAGCAATATTTATTATCTCCATCAATCTGACGACTTCCTACACAATATATATATGCTATATTCTTTATTTCTTTTCCTTTGAAGACTAACTTTTTATCGTTAAGATCGATAATACGTTTAAATTGAGGCAGTGTTATTACATTTTCAAATATGTTATAGCCAAACTCCCCTTCAGAAGGAGAATAGGAGTCGAATCCTGTAGCCATAAGAACTGAGCCAACATTAATCCCGATAGTTTTTTCTTCCTGTGAGAAATCAACGCTGTCGCAAATTTTTTCGCATTCACCGCAGCGTGTGCAGTTTTTTATATCAATAACCGGGTAGTGCGGGTATTCACTTGGGAAATTATGATAAATTGCTTTTCTTGAAGTAATATTAAAATTGAATGCATCCGGAATTTCAACAGGACAAGCATCAATGGCCTTTTTAAGATGACCTGTATTGCATTTTTCCATTATATACCGGGGAGTAATTTTTATTTCCAGTTTAAAATCACCTATACATCCGGTATTTGATATCACTTCAGCTCCTGTTAATAATTTAATGTTATCGCGCTTTACTACGTCATCATACAGTTTGGTTACCAGTTCTTTACCAGTCTGGTTGGTAGTAAACAGAACATCCCACTGAGCCACTCTTCCTCCTATAAAATGCTCTCTTTCAATAAGAGTTACGGGGCAGCCCATATCAGACAGTTCAATAGCTGCTCTCATACCTGCAATGCCGGCACCTATTACAGCAACAGCCTTTTTGGAAGGTATGATTAAAGGATAAAGTGGTTCTGCAAGCCTGACTTTTGCAATTGCGGATTTTACAAGTTTAATAGCTTTCTCAGTTGCCCCGGCTTTATTGTCAGAGTGAGCCCATGAAGCTTGTTCACGAATATTGGCATGGATATAGTTGTACCTGTTCAGACCGGCTCTTTCAGCAACTGCTCTGAAGGTTAGTAAGTGTAATTTCGGGGAGCATGAGGCGACTACCATACCATCAAGTTCACTGTTTTTGATATCATCTGTCATCTCCTTCTGACCTGAATCACTACATGCAAAAACTGTGGTTCTTGCAATGGCAACTCCTTCATCATTCTCTACCGACTGCCTGACTTTTTCAACATCGACATAATCGGAGATATTCCCACCACAATGGCATATATAAACGCCTATCTTCTTGTTCATTATTTCTGAATTAAGTAACTTATAGCTTCAGCTGATGCAGAACCAGCCGAAAGGATTGAATCGGGTATATCCATTGGTCCCGAAGCTGTGCCTGCAACAAAGACCCCATCAATACTTGTCTTGGCAGGACTTGCAAGAGGGTCGGCCTGAAAAACAAAACTGAAAGGATCCAGTTCCAGCTCTTTTTCAGGGAAAAAAGTTGTTGTTTCAGTGTTTGGAAGTACGCCAACTGACAGAACTACAAGGTCGTGCTCAGCTTCTTTAACTGTGCTTTCATTAATATCTTCATAACGCAATAAAAGGTTTCCATTCTCTTTTTCAGCGATCTTACCGATTTTGCCTTTGACAAAGTTTACACCCATACCTTTTGCCTGTTCATAGAATTCTTCAAAGCCTTTTCCGAACGACCTGATATTAAGATAATATATAGTAACGTCAGCCATCGGAAGAGCTCCCATAAGCAATTGTGCCTGTTTTATTGAATACATGCAGCAGATCTGTGAACAGATCGGATTTCCGACTGTGGAGTCTCTCGATCCTGTGCAAAGAACATAAGCGATTCTGTCAGGCATTTTCCCATCACCGGGCCTGAGTATTGTATGAAACGGCCTGGTGGGAGCAAGATGTCTTTCCATCTGCATGGAGGTGATTATGTTTTTGTATTTACCATATCCATAACGTGGAATTTTAAGAGGATCGAACAGGTTAAAGCCTGTTGCAATCAAAACTGTTTTTATTTTGATATGGTATTCTATTGGCTCCTGTGTGAAGTCAATACATTTCGCAGGACAAACCTTTTCACATGCACCACATAATGTGCAGTTATCAATATCTATCGCAGCTATCCTGGGGCTTGCAATGCTGAAAGGGATATAGGCTGCTTTCCTGCCAACCATATTATACTGGTACTGGTCATGTACGAGAACAGGGCAGGCTTCTTCACATAACTGACAACCGGTACAATCCTCAGCAATAATATAGCGCGGATTTCTTATAACCTCGGCATCGAAATTGCTTTCGCTTTTTTTTACAATTTTTTTTACTTCACTTTCGGTGAAGATGGTAATCTGCGGATGTCTTGATATTTCAGATACTTTTGGCGTTGTTATGCAGGCAGAACAATCCAATGTAGGAAATACCTTACTCAGCAAAATCATTTTACCGCCAATGGACAGATCTTTTTCAATAATCAGTACTTTAAAACCATTATTGGCTAAATTTAAGGCAGCTTCACCACCTGCTATCCCTCCACCAATAACAAGTGCATCAAATGAGGCATTTATTATTTTTCCGCTCATAATCAGTTGTTTGTATTTTTGAGTAAATACTCATTAAAGCTTTTCATCTGTTTTACAAAAGATTCGCTGCATACCGAGCATATTGCTGCCATTCTGAGCCGGGCAGTTTCGATCTCTTTTGCTTTCATCAATTCATGAGTATGGGCGACTATCTTTCCTGTTTTTTCAGTGCATGATTCACCATACGGACAATCACTTCCGTCGGCAGCAATAAATACACCGTCGAATCCTTTTTCAAATGCATGAAGAATCCATTTTGATTTGACCCCGCTGGAACAAGGTATAGAAATTGTATAAACTGTTGGCGGGTAATGTAATTTTAATAATCCCGCCATATCGATGGCGGGATCAGATATTTTTTCAGTAGAAAAGACCAGTATCCTGGCACTTTTACTATTAATGCCTGCCATTTTGATCTCTAATTTTTCCTGAGAAAGATTCGGAAATATCCATTTTCTTCAATAGTTCCAAGGTATTCATTACCTTGTTTGGTACACCATTTTGGTATATCGACCTTTGTACCTTCATCAGCAGATAATACTTCCATTATATCGCCTGATTTAATTGTTCCGATAGCTTTTTTTGCTTCAAGCAGTGGGCCGGGGCATGCGGTACCCCTGGCATCGACAATTTTTGTAGCTTGTGTTGTTTTTAATTCTTCAGTAGTCATAATATTAATTTTAATAAATTGAAAATCAGCTAAATGTTAATTTATACATTAAGGCGGATAGTTATTAAATGAATAAATTCACATCAGCCTCCTGAGTTGCTGTTATGTATGCACCTATACCGCAAATATCATCAGCAATGTCAATAAAGTCATCCAGTTTTTCCGCTCCCCAGATTTTTCCTGCAAGGCCGCAAATATGAATTTTTACATCTGAGATTGTTTTGCATTCTTTGAAAAATTCAACCCAGGTCTTTACCTTCAGGGTTTTTAATGACTGCAAAAATTCAGCTTTCATTTCAGGGTTTTCAGCCATATTCAGCTTGTCAGGATTATCACCTATATCTTTTCTGAAGGCCCTGGCGCCCTGCAATAAAACATAAATATCGACTTTCATATCGTCAGCTACTGCACCACTAAGTATAATGCCTGCTGCTGTCAGTTTATCAACACTTCCTGAAAATAAACCTAAACACATTTTTTTCTGTTCCATAGCAAATTATTTTTACTGTTAATTAATTCACAAAGAAACGGAATGATTCATTTGGATATATTGTTTTAGTTGTGAGATTGATTATTATAATTTGTGATATACCTCACAAATCACTAAATTTGCAGCATGAAAAGCGAATGCAAATTTTGTACCATTAAGTCTAAGGCAGCATTAACTCTTAATGAAGAGGAGATAGAAAAACTCTCATATAATTGTGCTCTGGTTAATTTCCGCAAAGGAGATTCAGTAATTAAGCAGGGAACATTTTCAACAAATGTTGCATATCTCCGGAGTGGATTGGCCAAGGTGCATATAGCAGGACCTTATCATGAACAAATAGTACGTATTGTTAAGCCACCAAGCTACCTCGGATTGCCAACAACATTCGGAGATAAGACCAATCAATATTCTGTAACTGTTATTGAGAAAGCCGAAGTTTGTTTTATTGATATAAGTATATTCAGGTTTCTTCTTGGCAAGAATCCCGTTTTCTCATATGAGATCATGATAGAATTATGCAGAAATGAATTAGAGGTATTTTACAGATGTGCAAACAGGACTCAAAAACAAATCAGGGGGAAAATATCAGATGTATTACTGGATTTTGCAAATAATATTTATAACTCAAATATCTTTACTATACCCGTCAACCAGGAAGATATAGGAAATCTGGTGGATTCATCAAGGGAGAGTGTTAGCCGTGTAATGAACGAATTTGAAAGGGATGGTATAATTAATATTTCAGGGAAAAAAATTGAAATAGTTAATATGAAATCTCTATTACTGATCAGCGCAAACGGTTGACATTTAATGTAATGGAAGGGATCAATCACTTATCAGGATAATAGCGAAAAAGATTGATTATTGGCCGCATTGTGTAAAACAAAACTAATAATCAGATAGCTGAATATTTAAAACATAATTTTGGTCCCGGATCTGAAGTGACAATGGAAGATTTACTAAAATTAGAATTACATTTTGATGACTGCCTTATTAAACTTTATAACATATTGGCATCCGAAAATGAACTGAACGAAACAGTAGCCAATACATTCTATTATATGTTGAAAAAAACGAAAAAAGTGCAGGATATACTTGCCAATATACTCTACAACTCAAAAAAAATATGCAACATACATTCTCATTGGAAAATCTTTGATCTGTAATTCTTTCTATGGATTTGCCAGGTACGGTTTGATGGTTTGATCTGCTCTGCCAGCTGAGAAATGGGCCTGATAATACTGCAAAAATAAAAATATCCTGATTAATATGAACATTTGTGCATTTATAATCTAAATTTGCACCAGTATTAAATTACCATATCTTAAAAATGCCAAACCGCATCAGGACAACGACGGATAAAAATGCCTCCGAAGATGGAAGGTTATAAACCATTCGGCATTCCCATGCGTGATCTTGAATCAGTTGTCATGTTGCTGGAAGAGTATGAGGCTTTGCGACTTGCCGATTATGAAAATCTTACACAGGAAGAGGCAGCAAAAAAGATGAATATTTCTCGCCCGACTTTTACACGACTATACGACAAAGCCCGTAAAAATATTGCAAAAGCTTTTGTGGAAGGGAAAGCAATTATTATCCATGGAGGAACTTTTATTACTGATGATTATTGGTACCGATGTGGAAGTTGTCATGAAACAATAGTTACAACAAAACCGGCAGAACAATGCCGGAAATGTGATTCGGATAATATTACAAGGTTGAACCCTGAATAATGGCTTATTCCGTTTATTTGTCAGCCAGTGACGGAATCTTTGCGGTCAATAATTGAAATTTAAATGATATCCGAAATTTAAATAATTGAATAATAAAATACTTATGGAGAATAATAATTTCAGCGCTCTTTATAGCGATACCGATAAGCAAATATTAAAACAGGCCGAAGATTCCCTGAACCCTGGAATTGACAGGGTAAATGAGATTATTCAATATGCTGAAAAAGCAAAAATTAAAAAAATAGGAATTGCCAATTGTACAACATTTATTAAAGAAGCAAACCAGTTAGAAGAGATATTACTGAATGCAGGTTTCCAGGTAGAAAAAGTCCATTGTAAATTTGGCAGGGTACCTTTTAGTGAATTAATCCCAGGATACAAAGGGATATCGTGCAACCCCGCAGGTCAGGCAAAATACCTTGAAGATAAAGGGACTGAACTTAATATAATGATGGGCCTTTGTCTGGGACATGATATGATCTTTAATGCCAAATCAAAGGCGCCTGTTACTCCTTTGCTTGTAAAAGACAGAAAATTGGACCATCATACTTTGAAGGTTTTTAAAAAAAGTAGTTTAACAGAATAAATTATCCCGGCTTTTGTCGGTGCTGATATTGTTGCAGGGCTGGCTGCATTAAAAGTTCCGCCGAAGAATTATCTTTTTCTTGATATCGGGACAAATGGTGAAATAGCCCTCATTAAAGGTGAAAAAATATTTACATGTGCCACAGCAGCGGGTCCTGCATTTGAAGGAGCAAATTTATTGTGTGGAATGGAGGCTATAAATGGCGCGATATCAGGTTTTAAGAGTCAAAAAGATTATCAGGTTATAGGGAACTCTGAACCCCGGGGTATTTGTGGTTCAGGCATAGTTGATATTGCAGCATACCTCATAATGAACGGTTATATAGATGAAACCGGCTTGCTGAAAGAAACATTTGTTATTCATAATGAGAACGCTATACAGGTAACCCAGCAGGATATCCGTGAAATTCAATTGTCCAAATCTGCTATTTATTCGGGTATAAAAATATTAATAAATATGGCCGGATTATCTTTCAGCGATATTTATGCTTTATATCTTGCAGGTGGATTCGGGAATTATATTAATATTAATTCAGCAATACAAATCGGCTTATTACCGTATGAACTCGGAAATAAAATATATCCTGTTGGTAATAGTGCGGTTATTGGTGCACTTAAATATTTAAAGTCAGATGAGTTTAGTGAGAAAATTGATAAAATATTACATAGGTCTCAGTATATTGAATTGTCAGATATTGAAGAGTTTACAATGAAATTCGCTTTAAATATGGATTTTAGGAAAGATCTTTTCTGAAAATTAAAACGTGAATGAATGAATACGAAACCTGTGCGATTTGCAATGGCGGTTAACCATGCCGGTCATTTTGAGGTGAAACACTTCGGTGATGCCGATAAGTATTTAATATTTGAATGGAGCATGGATGAATTGCATTTCCTGAAAGAAGAAATCAATACCTTTAATAATCGTGACGGGAAACAGGAACACGGCTTGCAGAAAAAAGGCAATGCCTCTTTAAAACTTAATATAAACAAAAAAAAATGATATGAGTACAAAAATTTATCCTGATTCGGGTGTCGAACTGAATCCTTTCACTGCTAAAAATTACGATAAGGTAATGAACGTTGGTTCCTTTGGAATGTACCGTAGCTTTATAAAAAAGGCGATCAGTAATATGGATATCCAACCCAATGATCAAATACTTGATTTAGGCTGCGGGACAGGCAGAAACGCAAACCTTATGCTTAAATATTTAACCGGCAATGGCCATATAACCGGGTTGGATATTTCGGAACACATGGAAAAACAATTCCGTCAGAAATTTAACAACGATAAGAGGGTTGATTTTATCAACCGGCGAATCGATCAACCGCTTAATTTACAAAAGAGTTATGATAAAGTTTTTATCAGTTTTGTAATACATGGTTTTCCTCATGAAGTGAGAGATAACGTTATAAAAAATGCTTTTAACCATCTTAAGCCCGGAGGCAGTTTCTTTATACTCGACTTTGGCGAATTTGATATGGATAAAATGCCGGGTTTTCATCGCTTTATTTTTGAGAAAGTAGAGTGTATATACGCTTTTGATTACATTAAACGCGACTGGAAGGAGATTCTGAGAGGTTATGGTTTTGAAAGTTTCAATGAGCATCTTTATTTGAAAAAGTATGTAAGGTTATTGAAAGCCGTAAAACAATAACAATAATTATCATAGCGCTCATTATGGGTGTGGCTGCGGGGTGCTTTCTGAGAAAGCCTATCTGTGGATTAAAGTTACCCTTTCTGTGTGTTCTCTTTTAATATCTATGTTACGCTGTAATTCATTGTTATCATCTTTAAAGGTATTAACGTAGTGAGTGAACCGGTTTTTCAGACCATGCACAATTTTTTTATCTGTTATTATTTTCATTTTCCTTTTTCTTTGCCTCCTCTGCCTATTTACCTAAAGCATTCAGCAATCTCTGTTTTAACTCTTTCAGGTAATCGGAATCGAGTGAACGATCTGTTATGGGTGCTTCAACTTTTTCATATGCAGCAATTCGAACAGGCGCCTGTGTTAAGACGACTATCTCGTTTCCGAGTAAAAGAGACTCGTCAACATCATGGGTTACAAAAATTACAGTTCTTTTATTGGCCTGCCAAATCCGTGAAAAGGTTTCTATAAGGTTTAATTTAAGTTTAATATCGAGACCCTTTAGCGGCTCATCCATCAATATTATTTCAGAAGTGAAGGCAAATGCCCGGGCGATAGAAACCCTCTGGCGCATTCCGCCGCTCAACTTCGAGGGGTAGTAGCCGGCAAATCCATCAAGCTCAACGAGCCGGATAAACCGGTCAACAATTTTCCCCCGCTCCTCTCTTGTCAAATTTTTACTTAAAACAAATTCAATATTACCCTTGACGGTTTTCCAGGGGAGCAGCATGGGATCCTGAAAGATGTACGAAATAACCTTCTCATCGAAGCCGGTAAGGGTACCTCTGTCGGGCTTAATGATATTGCCTATAATATTCAGCAACGTTGTTTTTCCACATCCCGACGGGCCCAGAATACAGGTAATTGTTCCTTCAGGAAAACCTATGCAGAAATCCCTGTAAAGTGAAATCTCACCAAAATCTTTGTACAGACCCTTTATTTCCAGGCTCATAGTCAGAATCTCCAGACAATAAGTTTTCGTTCACTCCACCGGATCACCTTTTCGAATCCGTAACTAATAATCACAGCTACTATGGTCCATGCAATTACAGCATCTACATTTAAAAAGGTCTGCGCTGCCTGCATCAGCGTGCCAATCCCGTATTTTGGCTGGCTAAGTACCTCGCCTGTGATTATGGCCCGCCATCCGATACCCATAGCACTTGATGCACCACTTATAATGAATGGCAATATGGCAGGGATATATAGCTCCCTGACAATTCTGTTCCTGCTGATCCTGTAAAACCTTGCCATCTCTACAAGGTCAGCATCAACGCTTTTAATCCCGTCTGTTACATTGGTGCAAATGAATGGGAACATAGTGAGCGTCGCTATGAAAACAGGCACTAAACCCGGACTTAACCAGATAAGAGCCAAAAGAATAAGTGCAATTATTGGTGTGGATCGAATGGTTACCAGCATAGGTCTCAGAAAAGCGTTAAAATGTGGATTTATTCCTGAAATAATACCTAAACCTACACCCAAAATGCCCGACAGAACAAACCCAACCAGGCCACGCAATATGGTTGTTCCGACTGTTGCTAAAAACTTGCTGTCGACAAAGAGATTCAGGGTAGTAACCAGTGTTTTTTCGGGAGAAGGGAGAACAAAATCGGAATTGAAATGCATGGCAAGAATTTTCCAAACGGCCAGCATAAAGATTACCGAGGCGAGGCTCACATATTGTTTACTGGTAAAAGAAATCTTCATCAGGTATTTTTCCTCCAATAATATCGTGGTTCATCCGGTAAAAAACGTTGAGGTAATCCTCTATCTGTTTTTGAATGCCTTTTGCCCTGACAAATTTAAGATTTGATCGCGGTATGGCATTAAGTGCAACTTCGGTATTGGGCAGAATATTGTATTTAACAATCAGCAAAGCCGCACTGTCGGGGTTTTGATTTACCCATTTAGTTGATGTTTCGTAGCCTGAAATCAGCTTTTCTACTATTTGCCGGTTATTTTTAATCACATACTTTTTCGCCATAAATGCTGTTTCAGCAAGAGGAATACCCTGGTATTTGCGCCACTCATCGTTTAGAGAGAATATGCGCCTTAAAACCTTATTGTTTTGCATTGCCAGGCTGGCCAAAGGTTCAGAGATCACCCCAGGATCAGCCTGCCCGGCAGCAACAGCGTTGGCAAGATCGATATGGGTCGGGAAACTGTAATCCAGGGAGATATCTCTATCAGGGTCAATGTCATTTTTTTGAAGCAGGTAGCGAAAGAGAACATCGGGAGTCATCCCCTTAGCCATAACATAAACCCTTTTTCCCCTGAGATCCTCCCATCTGTTAATGGTGGGATCACTACCAACGACATAAAGCGTACCCCATACCGGAATGGCAATTAACTGGTAATCAAGGCCCTTATTATATACTATTGCAGCCATCGTAGTGGGCAGAATGGCAAAATCGGCGGAGCCGTCAATCATCATTTTCCGTACCTGCAGAGGCTCGTTCAGAATCTTCACCTTTACGCTGTGCCTCCTCCCCCGGCTCAGGCTGTCAATCAACTTTATCATACCCATTGACGAAGGTCCTTTCAGAGTGGCAATTGTATAAGTATTTGTATTATCGGCATTTGGAGTTGAATTTCTGCATCCATTCAGCAGAAATGCCAATACCAGCACCAATAAAGAATTCCTGAGCATGTTTCCGAATCTTTCTGCAAAACTATCTAATTAATGGAACTTCCACGTCATATTAGCCGGAGAGAAATCATATTTTTAAATAAATTTCTATCTTTGTTAAATTATTAACAATAGATCTGTACTTAAACTGCGATTGTGGATTTAATCTCTATCAGGGTTTTACAGATTCAATAATAAATCTGATCCGGAGGTATTCTGATGGAAAAGAGAATAGGAGTTGCATTAATTCAGGTTGAGAACCGTGAAAATGTTCAGTTGCTGAACGATATCATCTCAAAACATTCGCAAATTATCATTGGGCGTCAGGGCCTGCCCCGTGGCAATGGTCAAAACATAATTTCTCTTGTTCTTGAAGGTACCACAGATCAGATCAGTTCCCTTACGGGCCAGTTGGGACGATTAAGGGGTATTCAGGTAAAATCGGTACTATTAAAGAACATACAAAATGAATAAATTCTGGTTTTTAACCGCGATATGTGCACTATTTTTTCCCTTCAATTCGTATGGACAGGCTTTTCGTGTTCAGGCAACAGTCAGCGATTCGGTGAAACGGAAAACGATTGAGAATGTGATACAGCTGGGTGAGGTACAGGTATCGAGTCTCAGGGTTAACCGGAGGATAAAGGAACTACCTGTTCCCCTGGCCGTTGTGGGATCAAACAGTTTCAAAAAGCTTTCAGCATTGACTCTTTCCAATGTTTTGGCCTCTGAGCCAGGTATTGCTATGGGTAGCGATGGGGTGTGGTCCACCAGCATCAATATTCGTGGGTTAAGCGAAAACCGGCTTGTTACTCTGATTGATGGTGACAGGATAGAAACCGCCACCGATTTAACCGCATCGCTCAGCATGGTAGATGTGAACGATATAGAGCGTGTCGAAGTGATTAAGGGTGCGCAGTCTTCACTTTACGGTACGGGTGCCATGGGGGGAATTGTTAACATTATTACCAAAGATGGGCATTTTTCCGGCAAACCTTACTTATCGGGTAATGTCATTTCCGGGTATGGCTCCGCAAATAAACTCTTTACCGGCCATGCAGACCTAAATACGGGTTCAGATAAATGGTACTTCAGGTTAAGCGGTGCTTATAATAACGCCGACGATATACGCACTCCTGAGGGCATTTTACCAAATAGTCAGTTTACATCAGACAATGTGACATCAAAGGCTGGATTTAAGCTGTTTGGCAATCATCTTTTCAAGGTTCAGTACCAAAACAACCGGGCCACCAATGTTGGTATTCCCGGAGGCGAAGCATTTCCGGGGCCTGCAGAGGCAACCTACACCAATATCAGCAGACATCTGTTTTCTGCAAACTATGAAATAAGTGATATTTCCGACAAGTTTGCCTTGTTGAAATTAAGCTATTTTACCCAATACATCCAACGGGATGTAGCATTGATTCCCAATACAGTATCGGTAACTCCTATGCCTGGAGGATCACAGCGTGTAACACCTGAGCTGGTATCTCCCATCGGGAATCACCTGACTCACGGGGCACAGATGCAAAGCACCTGGAACTTCACTGAAAAAAACACCCTGATTGCAGGTGTGGATATATGGTCGCGTAAAGTAACAACGGAGCGTACTAAGGTTATTAAGTCTGAGGTCTTAAATACCGAAGGTGTAGTCGTTAAAACCAACAACCTTGTACGCGGCGAGACTCCGATACCTGGATCATCTTTTGGCAGCGTCGGGATATTCATGCAGGATGAGATCCATTTGATTAATGATAAGCTTACCATGATTGTCGGAGGACGGGCGGATGGTATCCGTGTTAAAAACGATGAGGGTTTTGATATTGATTACCTAATTGTTAACGGGGTCAGAAACGATACTCCTCCAAACCAGCGAATAACGTTTGAAAAGGGGAAAGTGAGCACCATTTCGTGGAGCGCAAATTCCGGTTTGCTATATAAACTATTTAAAGATATAGATCTGTCGATTAATCTGGCACGTTCATTCAGAGCCGCATCACTTGAAGAGCGTTTTGAATACATCGATCTGGGAAATTATGTTCGTCTGGGTGATCCGAATCTTCATCCCGAAAGCGGTTATTCCGGTGATCTGGGTTTAAGAATATGGAAACAAAAATTTAACTTTCAGATAGACGGTTTTATCAACCGGATTTCCAATATGATTGTCGAAACACCGGGAAAATTTGTCTATACCCTCAATACAGGATCATTGGAGGGCACAATGGATACTGTTCCTGCACTTGTCAAAGCAAACGTCAGTAAAGCTTTATTATATGGTATCGACTTTGGAATGCAGTACAACATTTACTCAGACTTTGTTTTGTTTGCATCGGGAGCTTATGTTCGTGGAAAGGATACAGAGGTTGGTACCAGCCTGCCTCAGATCCCTCCTCTCAACGGGCGATTGGGCATTCGTTATACACTTCCAGGAATCGGTTCTGCAGAGATAACAGTTGTTGGAGCAGCCAAACAGGATAAGATTGCTGCAGGCGAAAAAGAAACGAGCGGTTATGCCCGTTATGATCTGGCTGTGAGTTCGGCCAATATCAGCCTTGGTAAAACCAGATTGCAGCTATTTGCAGGCATTGATAACCTCACTGATCGAAGTTATACCAATCATCTTGCTACCAATAGAGGAAGCATCAGCATTGAACCCGGACGTAATATTTACGTGCGACTGAGTTTATCTTTTTAGAATTTGGCACAGACCATGGCCTGCGACTCTGCTTTGTGGCCCTTCGTTAACGCACAACACCTCTGCCTCCCCTGCCTCTTCCACCACCCATTCCTCTTCCCATTCCACCACCCATTACTCTTCCCGTGCCTCTCCCACTGCCATCCCTTTGTCCTGATCCGAACCCATTCCCTGTTCCATAGCCTTCTCCACGTCTGCCATCGCCATCAGTTGCTTTGCGTGCGGAATGGATACTCTTTTTTATTGTTGGTTCTTTCAATTCCGGAACTTCATCCTTACTGACTTTTCTTACTGCCTCATTAACAGACATATTTCGGCACAGGTAAACTTTACAGCCGTAAGATAATGCCTCGCTGTATGATGACGGGCCGATATTGCCGACAATAACCTTTTTTATTGCCGGGGTAATAAATTTTCCAATTTTTTGATCTTCATCTTTACTTACCCCCATGACAATTTCAAATTCCATGGTCAGCGGATCTATTATCAGGAAATATCCTGAATGACCAAATCTGCCTGATACTTTTGAATCTAATGTATCACCTGATGATGCGACTAAATATTTTTCCATAATCATGATTTTTTTTAATATTGTTAAATTATCATCTATACTACCGTCTGACATAATCTTATCAGGATGAGATTCTCCATTTTCTTTCACATGGAATCTTATGCAATTAAGCCATACCCCTTTACAATATAATTCATTCCAGCTTTAATCCGGGTTACCATTGTCGTAGAATATTCTCAAAGGACATACCGGGTATCATTTACACTCTTTGTTAACGTTTGTATGAGCGATCTCAGCAATTGGGTTAAGGGTTGCTTTAACCTTATCTCCTGTTTTAACTTTCAAAGCCGTATTGGCCGGAAGAAATATATCAACCCGTGAGCCAAACAAGATAAAACCCAGCTCATTACCCTGCTCAACATGATCATTTTCTTTTATATTGCAGATGATACGTCTTGCCACAAAACCGGCAATTTGACGAACCATAAGTTTTAAACCAACTTTGGTTTCAATTACAATAGATGTGTGTTCGTTCCTTGAACTTGCTTTATGATGATATGCCACAAGATATTTGCCCTGGTGATGTTTAAAATATATGACCTTCCCGCTTACAGGTATTATATTTTGATGAATATTGAAAATCGACATGAAGATGGATATTTTTATGCAGGAAGTTTTCAGATATTCACCTTCAAAAAGTTCCTCAACAGCCACAATAGTTCCATCGGCAGGCGCATAAAAAAGATTATTGTTTTTGGCAATTTTTCGCTCCGGCACTCTGAAAAAAAGTGCTGTAATTATAAATACACAAACAGAAACCGTTGGTATAATAAGGTAAGCCTTACCCTGGAATGCTATGAATAATATAAATATATTAATGATAATCAGAATTATACCCAGGCGGAATAAAAGCGGGTATGATTTTTTATAAATGTGCATTGATGGTTATATTAAGTAAAAAAATCAGCATTCTAATTACTGAGCGTCGATTATTTAATTAATCACCATAATAGCGCAATAAGCTTTCGGCAACACTGAATGGTAACCCCACAACTATTTCATCTTCCCCTGTTCCCCCATATTTCCTTGATTCAGTGCACCTCAAATACTTCGTCCGGCTCCCGGACTACCCAGATTGGCGGCATTTAGCCTTATGGGAACTATACAAGATTGGTTCAACGCTTCACAAAATTTCATCTGTCTGGCAGGGATATTAATAAATTCGGTTAATTCGCCATTTACATTGATGGCGGTACATTTCGGCCCAAACATCTGTATTAATTTATCTTTGTTAAAGTTTATCATGATGGAATTTTATTAAAAATAAAATTCAAACCTGTTATCTGATTTCATTGTTGAAACCTTATGTTTTGATTTAGTGAGCCAGCCGATTTTAACATCTGTTGCAGCGTCAAAATCAGGTACATAAGGTTTAATGTCCAGCAAGGGCGTATTATTAACAATGTCAACATTCTCAATGTGAATGATATTATTTTCGAGTTTAATAAGTTTCACAACTGAGAAACCTATCTGGTTTGGCCTTTTGGGCGCACGAGTGGCAAATACCCCGCGCATGTTGTCATCTAAAAATGGCTTGACTATTAACTGATAATCGTTTGACAAGTGAAATTGATAAATAAGAATGAGATGTGAAAATCCTTCAATATCTTTCAATCCCACAGCATAATCAGTGTATATTTCAACCGTTCCCCTGATCCCCTGAGCAGAAGCAGGTTGTATGGGCATATCGTTGGTGTTATCGTACTGTGAATGAATAACTCCGATCGGTCTGTACATAAGTTCATTCATTTTTAATTGCTTTAATTACCACAAAACTTCCTATTCCGTATTCCTTTTCAGGGTTTTGCACTTTGATTTATTAAATCTGAGCAAAGAAATAAATTGTAACACATCTTCATAAAAAATTTCAATCTCTTTCAATCCTTATAAAGGAATAACCACATGCTGTAACATTTCTTCCTTTTTATTAAAAGATACTGTAAATTTAAATGAACTATTGTTCATATAAAAATTATTTGGACTAATTTTGAATAAAAAATTATGAGAATTTCAGTGCTTACAGATAATCATCCGGGTGGCAGGACCCCGTCAGAGCATGGGCTATCGTACATTATTGAATATGACAGGAAAAGATTACTTTTCGATACGGGGCAAAGCGACATGTTTTTAACAAATGCGGAGATAATGCAAGTAAGTATGATAAATATTGACATGATCATACTAAGTCATGGCCATTTTGACCATGGTGACGGATTATGGAACCTCTCCGGTGGCAGATTGCTTTGTCACCCGGGTTGTTTTGTTAAGCGGTACAGAAAAAAAGACAGATCTTATATTGGGTTGAAAAATACAAAAGATGAACTGGCGGGTAAATTTGAACTTATTACTTCAACTAAACCTTACCAAATTTCCGAAAAGATATTTTTTCTGGGAGAGATTCCAAGGTTGACGGACTTTGAATCAAAAACAACCTCTTTTATTTATGAAGATGATTCTCCTGACTTTGTAGCAGATGATAGTGCTTTAGCTTTGTTGTTGTTTGAAGGTTTGTTTGTTGTTACAGGCTGCGGACATTCAGGAATTATTAATACACTTGAACATGCAAAGAAAGTTACAGGCATAAACAAACTTTATGGAATAATTGGAGGATTTCACCTGAAGGAGATCAACAATCAGACAAAGGAGACAATAAGGTACATTAAAGAGAATAAACTGAAACATGTTATGCCTTCACATTGCATTGATCTTCCTGCTTTGTCGGATTTTTATGAAAATTTTGGTATGGCTTTGGTTAAAACGGGTAATATTTATAATTTTTAATCAATCATTAATATGATCATAACACCGCCGGCATCGGCAAACTCACCGGGGGCTGATAAATTTAATCTTATTTGTAACGCTCACCTAAAAACAGTTTCATTATAATTTGGACTATGAAACAAAAAATACTTTGAACAATGTGAACATATGTTCATTTAAAATGTTATATTTACACTGTAATAAAAATTGGTATTCAGCTAATAAAAAGTGTAATTAAACAATTAAAAATTAAGTATTATGCCACAGGGAGATCGTACCGGACCAATGGGACAAGGTTCCAGAACCGGAAGAGCATCAGGATATTGTGAGGGACTTGATTCCCCGGGATTTACAAAAGTAATTGGAGGTGGAATGGGCAGGGGATTTAGCCATGGACGAGGAATGGGTATGGGCAGAGGAATGGGTTCCGGCCGGGGACGGAACTTCGGCGGAGCTTATACAGGATCCTTTCATGGCTATTCCCGTATGCCTTCGATGAGTAAAGAAGATGAGATTAAACTGCTTAAATCCCAGGCAGGTGCACTCAGCCGCTCGCAGGAAGATATTGAAAAACGACTAGGAGAATTAGAAAGAGAGGAATAGCTTCAGAATTATAAACTTTGTAGCCGATCAGTTCCTGGAGTTTGGAGCCTGAAGCAGGCAGGCTCTAAATTTTAGCTCACTTAAAGTATTGGTTAGTTACCTGGTTTTTATTTCATTATTAAAGTGTCATTTTGATTCCCCCGAAAACAGTTACTCCGGGCATTGGGTAATAACGGTTATTCTCATATTTCTGATTTAAGATATTCCCGGCGCTGATAAAGAGTCCTGCAAATTTCCACGCCTGATATGAAATTTTAGAATCCACCAATGTGTAAGTCTGATAGCTTACTTTTGTCGAAGGATCAGTGTCGAGATGATTCACATACTCTACACTTGCCGTATATAGCCATTTATTGAGCCGGTAATCACAACTCAGGAAAAGATGATGTTTTGGCGTTGCATAAACCGGGCTCTTCATATTGATATAGGAGTAAGTAAGATTCAGGGCCAGATTATTGAGAGGATTTGCATTTGCTGCAAACTCTATCCCTTTGTTGTTTACTTTACCAGCATTTTGTAACCCCTGCATTGGTACTGTAATGATCATGTTATCACCTTTAACAATATACCCTGTCAATTCGAGTTTAAGCTTCTGGTTAAACAGCGATTGCAGCAAACCTGTCTCATAACTCATTATTGTTTCGGGACTCAGATTCGCGTTATGATTCCATATATAGAGTTCCTGTATGGTCGGGCTTCTGAATCCTTTGGAGATCGAAGCTTTTAAGGTAGTTTCCCCTGTGATCCTATAAGCCAGGCCGCAGGCCGGGATCCACGTCGTTCCATAAACCTGGTGATCCTGCAATCGTAAACCGGCATTAAGGGTGAGCTTCCCAAATAAAGTCTGTTGCACAAAACCGTAAATGCCTGCATCATACAGAGTTGTATCCTTAAAGATCATCCCCAGTCCACCCATTGCCAGTTCATTTTCAGCTCTCCCTCCATAATCCAGATAATCAGCACCCAGAGTTATACTATTCCCTTTAAACAAATTAAAAGCTTCAAATATATTAATTCCATAATTGGCATCTGTTGAATGAAACCCATCGGATATATTATGCTCGCCGAAATTATAGAATAGTTTTGCAGAGCCTGAAAACCTTTCATAATTATTGTCAACTGTAAATGACCAATAGCCTCTTGTGATATCTATTTTACTTCCGGGAATTGCATTAACAGTATCGGGTCCGGGATCAGAGGCTTTAAAGTGTGCCAGGCTGAAATCACTGTTGACAGAGATGTTACTATTCAATTGGTAGGATAATTTCAGGTACCCATTCGTAATGTCAAAATCGGAATTTGGACGATGTCCGTCAGTCTGATCGTGGTTAACGGATGCAAAAAGGCTTAATTTGTTCTTTTTATAGCCTGCCGAGGCCATGTATTTCTGTGTGTTAAATGAACCATACATTAAATTGGCATTTACATTGAAACCTTCTTTCGTTTGTTTTTTTGTAATTATATTAATAACACCTCCCATAGCATTTGAGCCGTATAAAATGGAGGCCGGACCGCGAATAACTTCAACTCTTTCAACATCGGAGGCCACATAAGAATCAGGTAAGGGATGACCAAAAATGCCCATAAACTGGGGATGTCCGTCAATCAGCATCAGCACTCCCGTTGTAGGGCTGCCACCAATCCCTCTGATTGAAATTTGCCCTGCTGAGTTACCTGCCACTCCAAAACCCATAACTCCACGCTCCGTTACGAAAAGGCCAGGAACCCGCCCGTTTAATACTGGCAGGAGGGAAGTCTCATTGCTTTCCTGTATCTGACGATTATTTATAACTGAAACAGCCATCGGTACATTTCTCTTATTAACTTTTATAGTTGTCCCCGTGACTACGACCTCATCGAGGTTAATAGTATCCTTAAGGATCGAATGTATGTTTTCCTGTGAAAAAGCCGGGATTGATATTATTATTGCTGCTACTACTGAGGATAAGTTCTTTCCCATGATTCTGTTTTTATGTAGTGTTACGAAATATGTTTAACGTGTTACTATCAGGATAAAAAAATTAATCGGTTTTGCTCATTATAAGTTTACCATACTCAATCCTTTTGATACTTATCAGCTTGTCTGATAAGTCCGTAAGTTTATTGGCATATCCTTTAACTGCTATCATTTCCAGGCTAATATCTTGATTCAGATGATAATGTTGGAAGGAAAGTATAACAGCAAAGTAATTATGCTGAATTGCATTTGATTTAACAATGATATCTTTTTTATGGTGATCATAGATCATAATGATAGCTCCGGCTACGACATTATTGCAATGCCATTTTTTCTCGACAATATTCTTTTCAATAAGATATCTTAAAGCCTGAGACCTGTTTGCAAAATTATTGTCATCAGCATACAGGTCAAGTTCTTCCAGCAATTCCTTTTCAAGGCTTATACTGAAACGGGTAACCGTCATCGTAACACGAATTTGTGTAAAAATAACATTTTTTACACAAATACTGACTTTAATTAAGACAAATTAAACAGGTTTAACTTCCGTTTTTGATAACAGTAACTCAGCAATTTTTTCAAATGACTCAACAACCTGCTTGTTAGCCTGATTGAAAATACTTTTCCCTTGTTCTGCAGCTTCCCCGACCTCCATTACCAGCGGTATTTGCCCCAACAGCCAGGTATCGAACTCAATTGCCAGCTTATGACCTCCTCCTTTACCAAAGAGATAATATTTTTCATTTGGATGCTGCTCCGGAGTAAACCACGACATATTTTCAATGATTCCCAGTACAGGAACATTCAGATCGGGATTGGTGAACATTGAAGTAGCTTTCCTGGCATCATTGAGCGCTATTTCCTGAGGAGTAGTCACAATAATTGCTCCTGCCAGATTCAGTTTCTGAAGAGTTGTCAACTGGATATCACCTGTACCGGGAGGGAAGTCAATGATCATATAATCAATATCACCCCACTCTGTATTTTCGAAAAGTTGTGTGACTGCATTAGCTGCCATAGGTCCCCGCCAAATCAATGACTGGTTACGCTCAATAAAAAAGCCGATTGACATGATCTTCACTCCAAACTTTTCAATTGGAAACATCATCTGCTTATCCCCAAATGCGGTAACATCAGGTCTGGCATCTTCAATACCGAACATCCTTGGTATTGATGGACCATAGATATCCGCATCCACCAGCGCTGTTTTATAGCCGTCGCGTGCCATGGCAATAGCAAGGTTCGCAGCAACTGTTGATTTGCCAACTCCACCTTTACCTGATGCAATCACAATAATGTTTTTAACCCCTTCCATTGGGATCTTTTCAAAAAGTCCGCTCATTTCTTTTGTTTTCTTATTTTGTTCCATATTATTTTGATTTTTTTACTGATATTAATATCAGGATTAAATTCTGTTATGCTTTCTCCCATAACCATAGCTTCCACCATATTTTTATCAAATGGTAACTGTCCTGAAATAGTTATGTCATTTTCTTTACACCATTTTTTTATCCGGGTGCTGATCGTAATGTTAAGGTCATATTTATTGATGATGACATAGGCTTTAAGATTAAATTTCTGAACAATACCCGCAAGCCTCTTCATATCGTGTAAGCCGGAGATAGTTGGTTCAGTTACGATTACAACTTTGTCCACACCGGTAAGGGTTGAAATAACAGGACAGCCAATACCGGGAGGTCCGTCGAGTATAATGGTTTCAATCCCGTTTTCTTTTGAAAGTTGTTTTGCTTTTTCACGAACCATATTCACCAGTTTTCCCGAATTTTCTTCACCGGGGGAAAGTCTGCCATATACCATCTTCCCGTTGCGGAAAGATCCTGAATACATACGGCTTTTATCGTTTGCAACCATCGCAATCGCATTCTCAGGACAAATGCGTGAACAAAGAACACAACCATCACAGGCTATTTCTGATATGGTTACTTTGTCATTTACTAAAGAGATGGCACCAAAACGGCAATAGTCCAAACATATTCCACAATTTGTGCACAGAGAATAGTCAATTACAGCTTTGGAACCGGAAATGTAAACCACCTCTTCTTCATGTGAGGGATTAAAGATCAAATAGAGATTAGCAGCATCGACATCACAGTCAGCAAGAACAACTTTCCCATTCAACGTGGCAAATGCAGCACTGATACTTGATTTGCCGGTTCCTCCTTTACCACTAATTACAGCTATTTCCATAGTTTTGAATTATTTTTTCAGTAAGGGCGATAAGTTGCCGTTCAAAAACCGGGTCTTTAGCAGCTACCAGCTCCCCTCTGGAATACTGTGAGGCAATCTCCTTTTTGAATGGAACTTCAAGTAAAAGTGGGATTGTATTCTCCAGGAGATATTTCAGTACTTTGTTATATCCCAGTCCACTACGGTTTATTATTACACCACAAGGTTTCTTAATTGTTCTGCAATGTTTCGATGCTCTGCTTCAGATCGCTGAGTCCGAATGGTGTAGGTTCGGTCACAAGTATTACATAATCGGCCGACGCGACTGTTTGTATAAAAGGACAGGATGTCCCCGGAGGAGCATCCAGTATTACAATATCTGCTTTATTATCAATTTGTTTTAATGCTTCTTTTATAACAGGAACCGGCGACATAACACCAATATTCATTCTTGCTTCAAGGATTGCAGGCAGCCCGTTTGTCGAATATAAGGCAACCTGTCCAAGCGAAACAGGTTTCTCTGAAATGGCGCCAATCTTACAGGCAACACTGCATGCACCGCAACCATGGCAAAGATCTTCAATGACCTGAATAATTTTCATTGGAGGCAGAATGAAAATTGCGTTATAGTTACAGTATTCGTGGCATTTGCCGCAAAAGGTGCAGGTATCGGTATTAATAACCGGTACCAGTTGTGTTACTTCAGATTCTTTTATCAGCTTTGTTTCAAAGAATGCAACGGAATTTGGCGCTTCAGCATCGCAATCAACGAGCATTGGTCTGTAATTATTCTTCAACAGCGTATAGAAAAGATTTGTAGCAACAAAAGTTTTACCTGTTCCTCCTTTACCACTGGCAACAGCAATTTTAATCATATTTCAGGCGGGTTGATTCATTGGTAAGAGTAGGTTTGACCGAATCCTGTAAGAATTTATTATTCCATGTTTTAAGTTTAGAATGGGTAATGTAATATTTCTGAGGAATAGGATGTGTTCCGAAGATTACCTTCATTCCATACTTTTCAGTAATAAACTTTTTAAAATGCTCCATATATGGGCAGGGGGGATAACCAACAATCAGATCCTGTTGCAAAATGGATATGAGTTACTCCGTTTTTCATCATCTCTTCAGGAGCATATTCAATATTACCTCCCGGGCAACCTCCGCAGGTGGTGAATGCAGCAATTTCGAGATCCATATCTTTATAGATTGAGAATGCCCCTTCCCTGATTGGCAGCCGCCCTGAAACACTTTCCTCCGGCACATGTTTTATACCTGTCGCAAATGATTATCCCTACTTTAATTTTTTCCATAATTCAGTTATTTATCAATCAATTCTTTCAGGGTATCTGATATCCTTTTTGACGGAAAACAAGCCTTTCCGGTGCTCTTTTTAACGCAGGCGACAGTGATCTGAGCTTCATTAATGATCTCCCCGGTCTCATTTATTGTCTGATATTCAAAAAATATCCTTGCACCCTTAAATGATTTTATACGGGTGTTGATCATTATCTCATGATCATAAAAAGTTGGTTTAATAAACTTCAGCGAAGCGCTTATTACCGGTAAGATGATGCCCTCATTCTCTATTTCAGGGTATGCTATTCCGATACTTCTGAAAAGTTCCCAACGGGACGTTTCATAGTATTTAAGATAGTTTGAATGGTGCATGAATCCCATCTGGTCAGTATCGGAATACGAGACCCTGTATTTTGTCTGAAATGGATTCATTAACTGGTTCTTTTTAAAAAAAATTACAACTAATATAATTGTGAATTAGTCAGCAGCATCTTAGTACCAGAGGACTTTCCGGTATGCCAATATCTTCTCCATTCCGACCATTATATTTCTTTTCAGGGTCATAAACTATGCCTAACTTGTCTAGTAAGGGCTCAACTGCCACCTGGTGAGTTTGCAAGCCAATGTCCCATGGGTTATAACCCAGAAGGAGTCCGGCCAGTTCTTCATAGGTTAAAACCGGATCCATAACCATTTTCACCATAAGTTATTCCTTCCATTTCAGCGATCACATATTGCCAGCGGTCGAGAAAAAATGTACAGCCCGGACAATTGGCAATTATAAGATCGGGTATATAAGGCTGCATCGAATCAAATTTCTTTTTTGAATTGGTAACTGAATAACCTCTGTTCGATTTGAGGAGGTACTGTCTGAATCCGAATCCACAGCAATGACGACGTTCCAGATAATCAACCTGCTGGCCTCCCCATTCATCAATCAACCCTGCAAGTACATATGGATATTCAGCTCCTCCTATCCCTTCCTGTGGGAATATCTTGGCATAGTGGCAGCCAATATGATCAACAATTTTAAGAGGCTCTCCGGTACTTTGATTTATCAGTCTCAGATTTATCTTTTCAGCAATCTCTTTACGGAATTTATATATAACATCGCTCGCATGAACAAGATTTTTCGGTATCGAAAAAGTCATGCCTGTAGCACGTTTTAATGCTTCGCGGGTTTTTTGTTCTGTTTGGGGAAAATGCTTCCATGTCTCCAGAGTCTCAACATAGAGGCCAAAGGAGGTAACGCAGGAGACAACAAAATTTTCATACCCGGCTTCATTCATCAGTGCAAACTGACGGGCAATAACTGTCATGGTTGTCTCAAGCGGAATAAGTCCCGAATGGTAGGCAATGCCTGTACAGGTAGTTTGCCTAGCATCGTCGTAAATCTCTTTCCCAAGGATATTACGAAGTATATCAATATATAAATTTTCAGCAGCGGGGAAGAAATTCTGCCTTATACAGCTTCTGGCGAAATAATAATGATCATCAGCTATCTCTTTCTGGTATGCTGCCCATATTTCATTTTTCCTTCTATTCATTGTACAGGAATTTGAAGTAATCATCTTTACCATTATTAAAACTGATGTTGAGTTCGTCTGCTTTTTCAGAGGAGTATTTCTCGATCCTTTCGAATCGTTGCGTTCCCCCGGTTTCATCGAATATTTTTTTCAGGTCGTCAAGCGATTCCTGTGATGTGTTTCGAAGTGTTCCGGATTTGTTCTTTTTATAGCTTGTTCCAAGTCTTTCCAGCATCGATTCCCTGTTCTCTCTAAGCCACTTCCATACAGGTCCCTGTTCGGGATACATATCATTATCTACTTCATCAATATATACGCAATATCCATATTTAAGGATATGATCTCCCACTGTCCGTTTTACAGCGAGTTGTTTTCTGCCCTGCTCACTTTCAGTAAACATGCCTGTATCTATTGACAGGGCTCTTAAGGCCTGAATAATATACCCCGGAACATTACCTCTCGGGCACCGGGTTTTACATGACAGACATTCGCCACATCTCCAGATTGTATCGCTTTTCAATAAGTTTTCGAGTTCAGCTTCATCTTTTTGCTGTACAGTTGAAACTACCATACGCGGATCATAGTCACTTACTTCAGCAGCAGGACATATTGCCGTGCAGATGCCGCAATTGAAGCAGGCCTTCAAACCTTCAATGTAACGGATATCTTTTTCTAATTGATCATATAAACCTGCCATCTTATCTGATTTAATAAATCACCCTGTCTTTTTAATTTTGTTTAATTTCCATGTTAATAGCTAGATAATCAGCATAATATGTTTTGAAATGAATAGTATATTCTATTGCATACCCTGAATCAATTATGAATATGATATTCCCTCAAATAATATTTGTGTCCATTATATATTGTTGACCTGATTAATCGCTGTTTGATCAGAGATTTAACTACGCGGAATTCAGCATTATCATTCCGTAATAATTTAATTAGCGAATCTTGTCTCAATGGATGAACAGCCGTTATGTTGAGTATATCGTCATAAATATTACCTGTGAAACCTGTATCGCTACCTTCAAAACCTGTCAGAAATTCTGTAGTAATATGATTATTGTTAAATATCTGCCATGCTATATTCAGTTTATTAGAATCAGGAGGATTGACCGATTCATCTGATGGAGGTCGTGTTGGGATTGCCAGATAGGCTTTGCCGGGATTTACCTTTTTTATTAATCCTGAAAGATTTGTTAAATTATTTAAATTGTCATTTACTCCGTCAATAAGCATTGTTTCTGTGCACAATATTCCATTATACTCATTGGAAAAAAGATTTATTCCCTCTATTATCCTGTTGAAATCCAACCCTGAAGCAGGACGGTTGACTTCTTGCCATGTATCATTATCGCCGGCATCCATTTTAAGCGATACCCAGTCAGCCAGATGAAGGTCATCTCTTACTGATTCCTCAAATAATAATGAAGCATTGGTTATAACGGCCACAGGGAAACCGAGTTCTTTAAGTAATAAAATTGACTTGCCCAGGTTTAGATCAAGAGTAGGTTCTCCGTTAGAGACAAACGTGAGATAATCGGGATAATTTTCTTTGCTTAGCTGTTCAAGATGTTGCCTGACCTTTTCAAGAATTACTTCAGATTGAAAAAAGGTTTCTCTCTTAATACTTTTTTTCATCGTTTTCCCGACCTGGCAGTAAACACAGCCATAAGAGCAGGTCTTTGGAGAAGTGATGTTATTTATTCCAAGGCTTTTACCTAGTCTTCTTGATGGTACAGGTCCAAAACTTATCATGATTAAATTCTTAAAACTGATTTTTCAGGAAGAGGTGCTATAAACTACCATGCTTCCCTTCTTGATTTTCAGAAATTCTGCCATTACATTACATTTAATCATTAAGAGGAAAAAAATCCTTTTATCATTTAACGTAATCAATCCTTCCAGGTTACCCTGGCCTTTTGAAATGATAAGGTCGGCATTTTCGAAATATTCCTGAAATACTTTTCCCGATTTATGAACAATGGTTGAAGGAGCATCGTACCCGTTCGATATTATATTGGCAATCTCATTCATACCAACATATTTCGCATCTTCCATTGTAGCATCATTTATGACAGGCGCTCCCCTCACTACGTAAGTGAGACCAGGATGTTCAATCGTCTTGATAAAAAGTTTGTCGAAAACAATTTCTCCGGCATTATCTCCCAGATATAAAACGGAATCAGCATTTCGGATTGCCTGCTTTAGTTGTAAGGAATGATCAATGGCAAATTCAGATGTCAATGCCTTATCGATAGTTGCCTGTAAATTGAAATTGTCATTTGCAGCGAAATCTATAATATTTCCTGCAATTGCCAGCCTCAATGCAGTAGTGAATTGATCTTCGGATTTATGTATTATATTTTCCAATTCAGGTTGCATTCTTAGAGCCAGATCATTGTATTTCTTCTTTTCCTTCTTGTAAGGGTCGGGATTATAAGTATAACTTCTTAGTATTTTATGAAGTTCCCGTGAAAACAGAGGTGCCGAAAAACCATTCTGGTTATTCTGATATAAACTGATCATTCCAAGAGTGAAAGAGGCTTTTGCTTCATTGGAAATATTTTCTTTTTCAACCAATTTCTCAAATGCCCTGACGAAACAATAAAAGCAGCGGTAATCTGATATCATTCACCTATAAAATTAATGGTCACAGTAATTAGCTCCTGCTGCCAGTGAATCATTTAACAGATCATTAGCTAACTCTTTGTGACTTTTAATCTGGGCCCCCACAAAAACATTTATCTTTTGCTGATTGAACAGATCTATTGCTCTTTGACCCATCCCCCCTGCTATAACATCAGTTACTCCTTTTTCTGACAGCCATGCTGGTAATAAGCCAGGCTCGTGTGGCGGTGGAGTTACCAAAGAAACTTCGGTGATTGACTTGTTTTCACTGTCGATAATTGCAAATTGCTGACAATGACCAAAATGTGAGCATAATATCCCGTTCTCAAGCGGGATGGCGATACGTTTTTTCATTATATTTTTTTTTAAAATTTGTTAAAACTATTTTAAGTCGCTTTTCAGGCGTTTTCCTTTCCCGGTTCCACCACCTGATTTTCTGCGTTTTCCAAGGCCTTTTCCAAGTTTCCCCAAGTCTCCTTCGTTGAGATTCGAGTTACAATTTCCTAATCCCCGGCCTGTTTTGGGGCCTTTACCTTCAGGGCCTGTTCCATTTATCTGTGCCATGATCTATAAGGTTATTTGTTTAACATATTAATAATTTCCCCGATAGTTTTTTCAGGTTCCTTAAATACAATCATCTGGATTTTAAGACTGTCGAACAGTGACTTAATTTTGATCCCGAACTCTCCTGATATTATTTTCTGAACATTCCTTGATGCAACGAGTTGCACTGCCGCAGGTCCTGCCCCTTCCTGAGCATCTTTATTTGGGTTGGGAATGAATTCCATCCCTTTTGTCTCAGTATCAAAAATTGTAAAGAATCCACATCGTCCAAAGCGTTGATCCAGTTTGCTTTCAAGATTGTTTCCAGTACTGGTAATAGCTATTTTCATGTCAATTATTTAGTTAATATTTCTTGGGTCTCTACTATAAGGAATCTCTTTCATGTCCATTAGGTTGCCACATTCAGGACAAGTTTCATCTTTACAAGGAAGTCCGAATTGAAGTGCTTGCTCAAAACTGCATTCTGGGCATATACAAATATTATTAAATTTTGTAAGTGAGTCAGAATTAGCTTCAGATGGTTGTTTGTAATTTGTAAAATCAGCGCTTTTGCATAGAGGACATTCTTTTATCTCTATCTGTTTATCCGGATTGTTGAAATAGCAGCCGCATTCAGTACAGAGGAACCATTCACTATCAAAATAAATCTTACCACCCTCAATAATTATCTGCTTCCCAAATACTAATGCTTCAGCAATTTTTTGTCGGGCTCTTGAATAAATTCGTGTCAAAGTTGGCCTTGACACGGCCATCAGAACGGAAGCCTGCTGATGATTAAGCATCTCAAAATCACATAAACGCAATGCTTCATATTCTTCCAGATAAAGAAACACATTTTCAGTTTTGCCTGCGTCATTTTTATTTCCATATGGCTTAAATCCTGAAATTACAGGAAGATTACTTATTTTTCTCAGTCTGATTGGTCGTGGTGACATAAATATGATCATATGTTCACTACAAATATAATGAACATATGATCAGTATCCAAATTTATTTACTATATTTGGGGATATTCTTGTTTCATTTACAAAACAAGTGCATACAAATGATTGTTTCCTAAGTAGAGTTGATTTTAAAATTTAAGACGATTCATACTCTATTCAATTACATTAAGTTTGAATGTAGAATTCATATGATAAAACAATTAACAGATATTAAATGAAAAGATTTTATATTTTAATCGGAACAGTCATAATGTTTTTCAGTTATGGCTCACTGGCACTTGGACAGAAATACATAGCAAACGGTGATGAGATAGCTGGCAGGAACCGTAACAGATTAATTTCTGTAAGATCCGCAAATGGCAAACAATTATACCATCCTGAGCGAACATTTTTCAAGCGGGAAATTAAATTGGATGATAAAATGGATGAACCTGAATGGGGTCAGGCTTTGGATGTTACTCCTTTTCTAAATAAAAATGGTAAAATTGACAAGACTTCTGTAAGAGTTCTCTACGACAGGGATAATATATATCTCTTCTGGTCAGTTCAGCAGCCTGACGGGATAATTGCCCAGATGAAGGAGAAGGATGGCATAATTACTTCCGATGATTATATTCAGATTGACCTGAAACCATGGCTTCCTGATAACATAACCCATGGACGTAACTATTCTTACTCAATCGCAGTAAATCCTAAAGGAATTATATGGGACTCATACTTTGATCCTTACCTGGGTGGTTTTTACTTTTCATCCTGGGATTCGGGAGCAAAAGTAGCAGCTTCAACAGAATCAGATAGCTGGCAGGTTGAGATGATAATTCCTTTTTCAGGTCTTGATGTATATTCTGATAAAGGATGGAAATGGGATCTTGAATTTAGTCATTGCTCACAAAATGAAGGTATGGCTGATATCAGCAGCTCCAATGTGGGTATTACAGTTGAGCAGGGTATTATGGTACGTGATCCCGGGCTTGTTTCGTATTATTGGCCCCGTGCTGACTTCATGCAGGAGGTTAAACCGGACCTTAGTCTTCAGGGTGAAAAATCTGCAGTTATTACCCATCTTAAATCAGTTCCGAAATTAAACAAAAGGGAAGATACCAGCTTATGGCTAAACTCTAAAGCACTGGAAATTAAACATACTGACAAGATGGGAAAACTCCTGACTTCTGATCTTGCCAGTGCAGGCATTGGTATGTCAGGAAATTTTCTTTGTTTTAACTTAAAGGCCGATGGCTCAAAAATTCAAAAAGGAACCACATCCTCAGGAAAACTTGGTGCCGGAATGGCTAACCAGACGGAAGGTGTTAATGGAGTGTATATTGACCAGACATTATTACAGAATGAATCCTTCTGGATAGTTTTGCAGCCCCGAAATATAAATGCTGATAATATCCATCAGGATTATTACCTGATTGTACTGAATAACCATGGTGAGATTAAAGGTACACATTATGACAGTTATGGCGAGCCATACAGGGAATGGGTGCCTAAAGCAAATGTTGATATCTACAATACAGAATCAGGTTGGGGTGCAGAATTACTGCTCGATATGAGTTCATTGGACATTTCGGTGGATTACAGTAAAACATGGGGGATTAACATTTTCAGAAACAGGATGCTTAATGAGAAAGATTCTGAATTGCAGGTCTGGAAATTCACCGGTTATGATTTTTTTAACCCCTCAAAATTTGGCAATATTTCGGGGATATCAATTAATAATATTTCTGCCTTCAGGTCGTCAGTTGATAGGAAAACATCTAAAATGAAAAAACTGATACTGAATTATACTGGTGCTGACAAAAGCATTTTGCAGGAAATTCAGAAGAAACTTGGTTCAATCAGAAGCTCGTCAATTGATCAGTTGCGTGATGCAGAATCGAAACTACATAATATAGATAATACCCTGGGTATTCTTCAATCGGCCGCTTATTATAAATCAGTGCCGCATCCTTCGTTCAGGGGAGGCTTTCCGTTAATGGATGTTACATTTATCGGGAACAAAGGCTGGGCTGTAGGTTCCATGGGAACTATTCTCAGGACAATGGATGGAGGAAAAAGCTGGGAAAGAATCCAAGTAGCCACAGATGCAGATCTTTACAGGGTAAAGTTCGTAAATGAAAATGAAGGCTGGGCGGCCGGAGGCAGGATCAGAATGTCTGAGACTAATAAGGGAATGAGACACGATCAGCGCGGCGGGTATGGATATATCTTCCATACAAAAGATGGAGGTAAAACCTGGACGTGCCAGTTTGGCGAACGTGGAAGACACTTATTTGCCCTGGATTTTATTGATGCAAATATTGGATATGCCTCCGGGGAAAGAGGCTTTTTGGTAAAAACAACAGATGGAGGCGCCAATTGGAATATTCTTCCTACAACAGGCACTCTTAACTGGTTGTATGGTATGACATTTACAGATAAAAACACTGGTTTTGCTGTTGGATTAAATGAAACCGTTATTAAAACAACTGATGGAGGAAAAACCTGGATAAACCTGCACGCAATTCCCGATAAAAAATTCTACGGATTCAGCCCTATTTACAGGGATATAAGCCTTAATGGCAACACAGGTTGTATAGTAGGACAAAACGGCACAATTCTTATTTCTTCAGATGGAGGTGATACCTGGGAGCCTTCGGCAACATTTTACAATAATGACATCAGGGAGTTAATGGATATGCGATATGTCAGGTTTGTTACACCTATGAGGGGATACGCTGTAGGCGAATTAGGCAATAAGATTATGACGACAGAAGACGGGGGCAAGAACTGGACATACCGAAGCACCGGTCAGTCAGAATGGCTCAGGGCAATATGGGCTGATCCCTCCGGAAAATTAATTGTTGTTGGTGAAAGAGAAAAAGTATTGGGATCTTCCGATAAAGGACTAACATGGAATGTATTAAACGGAGGAGATACAAAAATTGATATTATGACCATGATGTCTCATGGTGATGATGCCCCGTTAAATTTCAATTCGCTCTTTGCTCATTATGCAATTAATGAAGGCAAGAAAATTGTGGATGTCGGAGTCATGAGCGATGTACACAGCAGTGAATATGAGGAAACGTATAACCTTGAACATGACCGGGATATCTGGTTGACCGGGGTTGGAACAGCAACTAATTTCAGTCAGTTTGAAACCGGAAACAATGGTGCAAATTATTTTCATTTTAATCAGCGTCTGTGGGAGGGTGAAAAAAATGTGGTCAGACATATGGTTGCAGCAATACGTGCGTACAGACCGGATATTATAATTACTCATGAAGGAGTGTATGGAGATTATGACAAACCGGGCCATAAAGAATCAGGGAGGGCGGGTTTGATGGCTTTTGAATCAGCCGGTGGCGATATTGATCAATGGCCCGAACTTACATTGATAGGATTAAAACCATGGCAGCCTAAGAAGCTGTATAATCTTGCAGGCCAGTCATATCCTGCCACTCTTGACCTGTCATGGATTGGTGATCAGCCACTTAAAGGAACAAACATGACCTGCAGAGAATATGGGAATTATGTCGTCAGGATTTTTCAAAGCCAGGGTGTCCATGTACATACAGGGGATGACAAATTGTGCCTGGTTAAATCATTTGTGCCTGTCCCTGAACAAGAAAAATCTATATTTGACGGATTGGAAAAATAGATTATATTCTTAAAAAACAGAAAGTTTAAAACAGGACTGGTGGTAAAATCAATAACCCCGCGGGAAACGCGGGGTTATTAATTCAACTATTTTCAATGCTCTTATCAACGGCCTCTGCCTGCACCATTAGACATTCTAATGTTGCTGTGCTGCATTGAATTACTGCGTGCTCCCATGTTTTTATTTGCTGACTGATTTCTTGCAGTACTGCTTCTTTGCATCTGACCCTGGTTTGTTCCATCCTGCGCTTTTGATTGCCTGCGGTTCTGTGTTGCAGTTTGATTCCTGGTTTTTGTCTGATTCTGTGCCTTTGTTCCTGCCTGATCCTGATTCTGCACCTGTGTCTGGTCCTGGGATTGAATCCTGGTCCTTGTCTGGGACTGAGTTCTGTCCTGGGTTTGTAACTGAGTTTTGTCCTGTGTCTGCAACTGGGTTCTGTCCTGTGTCTGCAACTGGGTTCTGTCCTGTGTCTGCAACTGGGTTCTGTCCTGTGTCTGCGACTGAGTCTGGTTTGTGTTCTGTGCCATAATACCTGCACTTATTATAAGTGCGATAACAGTAAGGAAGATTGATCTTTTCATTGTCGTAATATTTTAAGTTATAATTAAATTATAAATCAAATATAACCTGATGAAGATGAAGAATTTATGAATTTTTGGGGGAAATAAGAAAAAAAATTGTTTTTTTTCTTATCCTGGTAAAACTACCACTAAAGTTTTATTAAAAAATCCGGAAATAGGCACTTAACAAAAAGACAAAACCTTTAGGTCCTGGAAATTCCGGATCGTTATAAGCCGGGAAAACATATCCCGACTCAGCCTCAACAGTAAGACGGTCAAAATTTAAAGAAACAGGAAGTCCTAAATCTATTTCCAAAATACCAAAGGTGCTGGTATATGAAGTACCGGGAGTGATCTGGCTTCCCGAATCCCACCTTCCGATGGAGGTTGGATTTGAAATCATAGTTCCGGATGTAGTCTCAGCTTTAATAAGAGTTCCGAATAACAGATTTACATAGGGATCAAATGAAACATATACTTTATCCTTAAAAAATTTTGGTGTCTGAAAAAACCTTGAGTTCCGCAACTGAAAGTAAGCACTGCTTTCATCCGAAATTAAGCCCCCCAGGGAAACTTTTGTATAGATCAACCTCCAGTCGATACCCAGAGTAAGATCTCCATATATGAAGTTGCTGAAGAGAGTATCAGCGAATGTGTGACCTAATTGATAACCGCTGATCCCTGCGGAAATATCAAACCATGAATTAAAAACGTGGCTGTAATTTAAAGAACCGCTGAACATGGCAAAGTAAGGGTCAGTACCGGAAAGATGAACTGTTGATACTGTGGCAAAAAACTCATTATTATATCCATAGGTTACTGCCGCATAACCGAAAGGTTGATTCCCCGAGATAGTTGAACCCATATAGATCATATTACTTCCAAATCCGATCCCGGTAAAAAGGGAATGATGCGAAACAGTTGATCCCTGACTGAAAGACGTGTCTGTTTCTGGTAAATAACCTGGTGTAACCGTCTGTGAGAAAGCATTAACTGCAATCAAAATAATTAAAATGCTGCTGAATTTCAGTCTGAATAATGATCTGGTCAGATTCATAAAATCATGATTAAATTTACCTTCCTCCACGTCTTCCTGCACCTCCCGGTTTACCCATCCCTCTGGGGATACCAGATCCTGATGGTCTTACAATATCGGGTGGCCGCGCTCCTCTCGCTTTACTCATATCGGGACGTGCTCCCTTTACCTGTTTAATAGGCCTGGTCCCGCCGGGATTCTGTTTAGTCCCCTGTCCTTTGTTTTGATCATTTGCCTTCTGATTCTTAACATTTGCGGCAGATTCTGTTTTTTTCTGCATCACCCTGACCGAATCCGAATTAAGGGAACCGACCTGGCTGAAAGAAACATGTCCCATGAAAATAAACAGGACAGCAAAAAAAAGTATTTTTATCAATTTATTCATGGCCTCATCAAATATTGTTCATTATAAATAATTTTTCAAGCTTCACTTTTCAATAACGCCTCTGCGTTGAACTATATAATCTTAATGTTAAGGGAACAAAATTAAACTGTCAAGATGAAGAATTGATGAACAAAACCTTTCCTGAATTAAAAAATTGACTAAAAATCAAGTTTTTCTGATTAAGCTGTAAAAACGAGGTTAAACAATGAGTTAACCTCGTTTTACTCATATATGTTTTAATCAGGTAAAATCTGATTAAAGACTTTTGCAGGGAATATTTATTTTTTTACCTGTTTCTCATAAAAGTCGCATACCCCATTTTTATCAGCATCAACAAAGTTCCTCCCACGACCCTGACCTTGTCTCATGCCCCTTTGTCCCATCCCCGGTCCTTGACCTTGACCTTGACCCTGCCCCGGTCCAGATACCTGTTTCTGTCCCATGGCACATCCCCTGAAATTACCTCTTCGTTGACCTTTTGGGCCATTCGATGTACCGTTTTCAAAATTGTCGCAAATACCGTTATTGTTAGCATCCACATAAGCCTGGCCATAACCCGTAACGTTTTGTTGTTTTTGTCCTGCTCCCGGATCCTGGGCGCCTGCTAAAGTTGTTAAAGCCATAAAGGCAAGTCCTGTGATAAAAAGTTTTGTTTTCATTTCCATAAAATTTAAATGTTTAAAAATTAATAATTTAATTAATAAATTGCCGCCCACGGCCACGACCTCTGCCTTCACGGCCTCCCATTCCATATTGTCCCATACGGACATCACTGGCAAACATCTCATCAAATATTTGTTCGAGTTTTTCCTGTTGCTGCAGATTGCAGATATTTTTAATATCCAGGTAGAACTTACAGGTCACTTTTTTCAGATTGGCATGTAAAGCGCCAATTGAATCTGAAAGTACATTAAGTTTGCTGGTATCACAATTTTGTTTTGCCAGTTCGATAAGCATCTGATGACGTTGCCTGTCCATATTAAGATTGATGCTCCTTACCTGCTGTCTGAAATAAGGATTGAATTCAATGAACCTGTTCATCTGATCCCTGCTTAAGCTAAGCTGATCCCTAAAATAACGGCCACTATATGCCAGCGAAGAATTTTCAGACTGAACCTGGTTAGGTTCTGAAACAACTTCCTCATTGTCAACCTTATTCCGTTCATAAATTATGGTCAGAAATGTGGTTATATTCATAACAGCAAGAAATACAATTGCCCACACCATCCATCTGTTTCTGATTTCGTTTCTCATAGTGCAATTGTTATTCGTTTGAAAGCAGATTCAATGATTCAATTGCGGCATCATCCATGAGAGCCAGTTCAACGGGTATTACCTTCTCACTATAAGCAGGAATGTAAATTTTACCCATCATTACTCCCAGGAAAATGGCCGCTGCAAGTGAAGCTGTTATAACAGCCATTCTAATTACCCTTATGTAAGCAGGAATAGCCTTACTGCCTTGATATTCAAAGTTTTCTACCTGTGCCATTACCCGGGTGACGAGGAACTGATTAGAGAGTAATTCCTTTTCCTGGTTTATTACATTGTCAGCTAAGAACTGTAACCTGTAACTCTCCGAACATTCTTTACATACCTTAAGATGAGCATCAACCTGAGTTCTCATATCGCGTGGTAACCTGCCCTCGCAATACGCGTCCAATTCTTTCTGACATAATTGACAATCCATTTTAATTGTTTTTATGGTTAGAAACAAAACTTAATTTTTTCCTACGGTAATTTTTATTTATTTTTTCTTTTGGGAGATAATTTTTCGCGGAGATTCTTTTTGGCACGCTGCAGAAGAGCCTCAACTGCCCCTTCGGTAGTGTTCATTATTTCTGCTATTTCTTTTTGTGAAAGATCGTCGTACTTGCTAAGCACAATTGCGGTCCGCTGTTTTTCAGGCAGGCTATCAAGTGCTTTCTGTACCCATTCGACATGTTCATGGCGGATCAGAATATTTTCGGGATTTTCTGCAATTGAATCCGGTAAGGTTAATTCTTTACCATGAACGGCCCATGATAAATGTTCGAAACGCTGCAGAATTGAATTGCCCCGCAATTTACGCACTATATTAAGTGAAGCATTTACAGCTATCCGGTAAATCCAGGTTGAAAAAGATGATTCACTTTTAAACCCTGCCAGAGATTGGTATGCCTGAATAAAAACATCCTGGGTCAGATCATCTGCATCGTCTTTGTTGTGTAAGAATCCCATACAGGTACGGAATACCATCTGCTGGTACCGCTCCACCAGCATCCTGTATTTATCCTTATCACCCTGCAGGATTAACCTGATTAATTCGCTATCAGTCATTTCAGCATATTACCATTGCAGGTACAGAATTAACCCACCTTGCTTATCTCAATCAAAGAATCGTGTCTTAATAATCTGATATCTTTTTCATGCAGTTCGATCAAACCATCTTTTTCAAAAGTTTTAAGAAGTTTAACACCGCTTTCCGTTGAGATACCTGCAAAATCGGCAAGATCTTTTCGTGAGAGAAGTTGAAAAATTTCCGGTCTTTCGGTTTTTAAGCTATCTATATATAATAAGGTGTCTGCCATCCGTCCGTTCATCTGTTTGTACATAAGATTGCGGACAGTATTGAGCAGGTTAGTGTTTTGTTCACAATATCTTTTAATAATATTAAAACCGAATTTACCGTTTTGTTTGGCCAATTTTGCAATAGCTTCTTTTTCAACCAGAAAAACATGGCAATCGGTTAAGGCGACAGAGGAATAGTTAAATATATTCTGAGAAAACACAACAGAAAGTCCTACAAATTCACCCGGTCTGATAATACGAAGGTTGTAATTCTTCAGTCCGTTACCTTCAATATATTGTTTCACAAAGCCATCTATAATAAATAATACATAGGAGGCAAAGGCACCCTGTTTCGTAAGATTATCATCTTTCCGGAAAAGCACCTGCGTTTTACTGGCTCTTACCATTTCAGCTTCCTCCGGCAACAACATCTGAAAGCATGGCGCCTGGATATCACAAATAAAATCATTGTCAGTTTCAAGTATGGTTTTCATTCTTTGTATTTCAATTATGCCATAAAGTTAATTTAAATCAATAAAAAAGTTACCCGGATTCAACCGGTAAGTTATTGCACTGAACCCTCATTTCCTTTATTAATGAAATATCTCATAGTAATTTTGCATCATAAATTTTAAAATTAACAGTCATGTTGTACACTAATTTAAAACATCTCGAATCAGTTGATGATCATAAAAAAGCAATCAGCGAAAATGAAAATGTAATGGTCATTTGCGGACGTATGGGCCCCATGTGTATACCTGTATATGGAATCGCTGAGGAGCTTGAGAATGAATACAGGCATGTAAAATTTTATGATATGGAGTTTGACAATCCCGAGTCAAATGTTATCAGGTCGATACCGGAAGTTCGTGGTTTTATGGGTATTCCATTTACTATTTATTATAGAAAAGGTAAAGTTGTAAAAGCTACTTCGAGTATCCAGACCAAAGAGCAGATCATAAAAATCTTAGACACAGAATTTTCTTCTTTAGTAAAAGCATGAAAATGAACTCCAACAATCATTATGATGTGATAGTACTTGGTGCAGGACCTGCCGGCCTTACAGCAGGTATTTACCTGTCGCGCGCAAAGCTGAAAACTCTAATCATAAATGAAGGTACAGTCGGCGGCCAAATGGTGCTTACCCACAAAGTGGCAAACTATCCGGGGATTGTAACAGGCGACATGTCAACAAGTATTGAAGGAGTTTATGCAGCCGGCGACTGTACTGCAAAGCACTACCGGCAGGTTACAACTGCCGTGGGTGACGGGACAGTAGCCGCTCTTGCCGCTTCAAACTATCTGCATAGTATAAAAACAAAGCAAACGGACCTCATTATTGCATAACATGAAAACTATTTGATATGAACACAACAGAAATTATTATAAGTGTACTTTTTACACTTTTCGTAGGTTATTTATATTTATCCTACAGGAAGATGAAAAATGTGAAGGAGGTCCCAAAAAGCGAAAAAATTAAAGATCTGACTGATATAAATTTTCAGCATCAGGTAAAGAACAATATTTCACTGGTTGATTTCTGGGCTTCATGGTGTATTCCATGTAAAATAATGGCTCCGGTCCTTAATGAACTTGCTGATGAGGTTGGCTCAGGTGTTCAGGTATGCAAAGTAAATGTTGAACAATACCAGTCACTTGCATCCCGGTATGGGATACGTGGGATTCCAACAATGCTGTTATTAAGGGATGGGAAAGAAATAAACCGTTTTGTGGGCGTTAAGTCTAAAGATTTTCTTTTGGATCATATTCAAAAAATAAAATAATCAAATTAAATTTATGGAAAAGGTATTTTCTCATTCCGATTTTCTGGCCAAAAGGTCAGAATCAGGTAAGACTTTTCTCCTGTTGTATAAACCAGGCAGTGAACAAAGTAATTGTGCTTATCAAAATATTTCTAATGCTTTCGATGACCAGTTGGAAACACGGATACTTACAGCCGATGTTACAACTGTCAAAGATATCCACGAAAAGTATGGTATAACAAGTGTCCCTTCATTTCTGGTGTTCGTCAACAGTAAACTCACCAATATTATCAAAGGATGCCACGAAAGCAACTATTATAAGGCATTGACTGAAAATGTTGTGTTTCAGATAAAAAAATCACAGGAAGCTAAAATTGCAAAAAGAGTTACCGTATACTCAACACCATCGTGTTCATGGTGTAATACTCTGAAGATGTGGTTGCAGAAAAACAATATTACCTATACTGATGTTGATGTTTCCCGCGATCAGAATGCTGCTGAATCTCTTGTACGTCGTACCGGGCAGCAGGGTGTTCCCCAAACAGATATAAATGGTCAGATAGTTGTTGGGTTTAACCAGCCGCGTTTGCAGGAACTTCTGGAAATTAAATAACACTAATTATAAATTAAATAAATTAAAATCATGAAAGAATTACAGCCGGTAAACCAGCAAGTGATACTAAACATCACAGAACCAAAAAATGAACAACGGACAGCCTCGGGGATCATCATACCTGACAGTGCGAAAGAAAAGCCTAAAGCTGCGCCTATAGCATGGATGGGCGCTATTGAGAACGCAGAAGTAAAACCCGGCGATGTAGTGCTTTATAAACCGTACACAGGTACAGAAGTGGAGTTCGAAGGGAATAATTATCTCATTCTGTCATATTCAGAGATATTTGCAAAAGTAATAGAGACAGAAAAGATTTAATTTTCTGATTTATTTAATAATTAAGGCGGGGAGAAATCCCCGCCTTAATTATTAAATGCCAAACGTATTAACAAATAGCCTCAGGGAAAAGTAGCTAAAAGTGCCGGGTCGAACCTGAGTATTTATACCTGTCCAAACGGGGGCTTAAAATATTCATGATGCATGCTTTTCCCGAAAACAAGGTATCACAGATGGCCCATTCCCTTAAATGTCATTCTAATAATAAAGAGATGCTTCAAGTAGCATATAATTGAATTGAAATAACGGTACTTGTTTAAATCAAGGCTATTTTTATACCTTTGATCCTTATGACCACAAACCTAATTTATGGAAGAAAAGATCAGAAAAATTTTTGAAGATGAAGCATCTGCAATCATTAGGATTCCTGTTACAGGCGCTTTTGAGAAAGCTGTGGAAATAATCCATGACAGGGTCCATAATCAGAACGGGAAACTGGTCACAAGCGGGATGGGAAAAGCCGGGCAGATTGCTCACAACATAGCGACAACATTTAGCTCAACCGGTACACCTGCAGTGTTTCTTCATCCCAGTGAAGCACAGCATGGCGACCTTGGTATCATACAGAAGAATGATGTTTTGCTGGTCATTTCAAATTCTGGGAAAACAAGGGAGATAATCGAACTTATTGAACTTAAAAACAATCTCTACGATACCGTTCCGGTAATCATTATAACAGGAAATAAGGAGAGTCCGCTTGCTGAAGGAGCAGATTGTTTCATATTGACCGGTTCTCCTCTGGAGGTGTGTCCGCTCGGTCTCACACCCACTACTTCAACCACTGTTTTTACGGTAATTGGAGATGCTCTTGTGGTAATGATGATGGAAAGGATCGGATTCACATCAGAGGATTATTCCAAAAGACATCATGGAGGATATCTTGGTGTTAAATCAAGGGAGAATTCAGGAAAAGGATAAAGATTAAGTTTTAATGATTAAGTATTTGTTTTATACCCTTTGAACCATAAAACAAATTTATTTTTTTGTTTCCATCAGATAAAAAGATTAGTTTTGAAACCGCCATAGTATAAAAGCCCAAAAAACCCAGTTTAAACTAAACCAAACCTAATTCTGATTTTATGACAACAATTAGTTCATCAAACGCTATCAGCAGAAAAGATTATATTTTCTCCATATTTATAATCGGTCTGTTTTTTTTCATATTTGGATTCGTTACCTGGCTTAACGGTATTCTGATCCCCTTCCTCAGAACTGCCTGTGAATTAAATGATTTTCAAGCTTATTTTGTAACTTTTGCATTCTACCTTTCTTATCTTGTAATGGCTTTACCATCATCAGCAGTACTTAAGAAAACCGGATTTAAAAATGGTATGTCAGTGGGGTTATGGATAATGGCTGCAGGTGCATTGATTTTCATCCCCGCAGCAATGAGCAGAACATTCGGGCTTTTTCTTGTTGGTTTATTCGTTGAAGGTACAGGACTTGCGCTTCTTCAAACAGCCTCCAACCCTTATATAACCATTATTGGACCACCTGAAAGTGCAGCCAAGCGAATAAGTATAATGGGGATTGCAAATAAATTTGCGGGTGCAATTGCTCCTATTATCCTGGCAAGTATTATTCTGAAAGATTCGCTGGAGCTTGAAAATAAGCTTTCCCAGGCAGCCGACGAAATTACACGTGTTGGTTTACTTGATGAACTTGCCAGCAGAGTTATCATGCCCTATATTGTAATGGCTGTAATACTGGTCCTGCTTGGTCTGTTATTAAGATTTGCTCATCTTCCTGAAATAGATACAGATGCAGAAGATATAAATACCGGTGAATCAAATGCGAAAAAGACAAGCATCTGGCAGTTTCCTCATCTCATCCTTGGTGTTGTTGCCCTGTTCTTCTATGTAGGTGTAGAAGTAATTGCCGGGGACAGTATAATCAGGTACGGACAGTCAATTGGCATGGCAATGGAATCTGCGAAATATTATACATCGCTGACTTTAATAGGTATGATCATCGGATATCTGGTTGGAATAATTTTTATTCCCAGGTATCTCAGCCAGGTAACGGCTTTAAAATTATGTACAATCTTTGGAGTTGTTTTTTCACTTGGAGCCATACTCACTCCATCTCATCTTATCTTCACCTTTCCCTTTATTGACATTATGACATTTAAGTCTATTGAGATGGTGTTGCCTTTAACTGTTTTATTTGTTGCTTTACTCGGTCTGGCAAATGCCCTTGTGTGGCCCGCAATGTGGCCACTTGCACTTAACGGATTGGGAAGATTCACAAAAACCGGATCCGCTTTGCTAATAATGGCTATTGCCGGTGGTGCATTACTGCCTTTACTTTACGGTAAGCTTGCTGTCAGTTTTTCAACTCAGACAGCCTACTGGATTTGTGTGCCATCATATCTGGTTATTATGTATTATGCGTTTATCGGACATAAAGTGGGAAAAGCTAATGGTTAATAATCTGAAAGAACTATATTCACTTTTCACCGGTGAAGGAACATTTTTAAATGGTGAGCCCTATGGCAGCGGACATATTCATGATACGTTCCGCATTCAGACAGCTGAACATGATAAGGATGACTATATTCTGCAACGTCTTAATAATAAAATCTTTAAGAACATCCCGGAGCTTCAGGATAATATCGAAAGAGTAACAATTCATTTAAGGAAAAAACTTGAGGCTATTCCCGGGTCTCAAATAAAAAGGGAATGTCTCACTCTCATATCTGCCCGTGACGGAAAAAGCTGGATTATTGACAGAGATGGCAGCTACTGGAGAATGTATATTTTCATAACAAACCACCGGTCATATGATATAGTTGACAGTCCTGACAAAGCCTTTGAGGGAGGAAAAGCTATTGGACGTTTTCAGGCGATGCTCGCCGATCTGCCCGGTAAACCATTGTTTGAAACAATTCCCTTTTTTCATGATATAGAAAGAAGACTTGAAACATTTAACAGGACAATAAAGGAAGATCCCGAAGGGAGAGTGGCAAAAAGCGGGACAGAAATTGATTTTGTCCTGAAAAGAGCTGAAGAGATGAAGGTTATCCTGAAATTGGGAAGAGAGGGTAAGATTCCATTAAGGATCACCCACAACGATACCAAGTTCAATAATATTCTTCTCGATGAAAATGACAAAGCTTTATGCGTCATTGACCTCGATACTGTAATGCCTGGTTATATCCATTATGATTTTGGAGATTCCATCAGGACTGTAGCCAATACTGCTGCCGAAGATGAAAAGGAGCTGTCAAAAGTCAGTATGGATATAAGAATGTTCGAAGCATATGCAAAAGGATACCTGTCAGAAACAAAGGAAACACTCAATAAAGTCGAAAAGGAATACCTGGCATTTGCTCCCAGGCTTATTACGTTTACCATCGGACTGAGGTTCCTTACTGATTATATAGATGGAGATCATTATTTCAAAATCCATCACGAGAATCACAACATTGACAGGGCAAGGGCTCAGCTCAGACTTGTCGGGAGTATGGAGGAACAATACGAAACAATGAAGGATATTATCCATAAGATAGTTTGATCTCCCATTCTTCAGGTTATCTGGAGCGGGGTGCAGGGAGCCGGAAGCCGGGGTATGAATGAAGATGAATTTCTTAAACAGGTTTCACGTGTGGCTGGTTAAAGCCTCAACCTGTAAGAGGGTAAGGGTCGGTTTTAGAATAAAACAATTCAGCAGGCAAAAGTAATTCCAGTATGGAGTGGACTCAGGATGAAATAAGATTTTTTAAAACGCTCAACAATCCGGATAAAATACAGCGATACCTCGATTCAATTGAATATAATCCTGATTACGAATGCAAATCACCACGCTGGGTCATAAAAAAAAGATCAGCACATTGCTTCGAGGGTGCTCTTTTTGCTGCGGCAGCTCTCCAGTTCATTGGTTATAAACCTCTTATTGTTGACATGCTGGCAGTAAATGACGATGACCATGTTATTGCAGTATTTAAGGAAAACAGATATTGGGGAGCGGTTGCAAAATCAAATTTCAATTCACTCAGGTTCCGCGAACCGGTTTATCGTTCTCTCCGGGAGCTTATTATGTCGTATTTTGATTTCTATTTTAATATAAACGGAGAAAAATCATTAAGGTCTTATTCCCTCCCATTCAACCTCTCAGTATTTGAAGCCCGTAAATGGGCAACTACTGATGAAGACCTTGAATATATCGGAGATAAGATCGAATCACTGCATCACTTTCCTGTTGCTGATAAAGAAATGTTGAATAAACTTTATAAAGCAAGCGATTCGATGCTGAAAGCCGGTCTCCTTGGATCTAATGAAAATGGTTTGTATAAACCGGAATTAAAGAAGATATGAGGATGTGAGGATTTGAGGATTATGTTAGAAACAGGGTAAGTCAATATTTGATATTTATAATACCGGGGTGATTTTACGGACGATTGTTTTTTGGATTTACCGTCATATTGACTATTTTTGCACCCGTTGAAATACGGGATAAGTTGTGCTTACTAATACAGAGAGGCTGTTATTCCTGATATTTAAACTAATAAAAGAAGGTTATGGAGTTATCGGGTAAACAATACAAGGCCTTTATTGAACGTCAGAATGCAATTAAGAGACAGTACAGTCCCAGGCAGGCCGAGAAACAACATATTAAGGGAAAACTTACTGCCCAGGAGCGAATAGACCTTCTTTTCGATCATGAAACCTTTGAAGAGATTGACACTTTCGTAACTCCTGCCGATCTGCCAGTGGAATTTGGAAAAGTTGAGAGATCATTTGGTGATGGTGTAATTGTTGGTCATGGAAAAGTGAATGGTCGTCTTGTTTTCTCTTATGCCCAGGATTTTACGATAATGGGAGGTTCTCTGGGAATTGTCCATGCAAAAAAAATTGCTAAAATCCAGGAAATGGCCCTCAAGATGGGAGCTCCTATAATAGCTTTAATTGATTCGGGTGGTGCAAGGATCCAGGAAGGAGTAGCCAGCCTGAGCGGGTATGCGGGGATCTTCCATAATATAATTCAATCATCCGGAATAATTCCACAGATATCTGTTATAATGGGACCTGCCGCAGGAGGGGCGGTCTATTCTCCTGCACTTACCGATTTTGTATTTATGGTTAACCGCACCAGTTATATGTTTGTTACCGGGCCTAATGTAGTTAAAGAAGTTCTAAATGAAGATGTTACTCTGGAGGGGCTTGGAGGGGCTGAAATTCATGCCCGCAAAAGCGGGGTTGCTCAAATGATTTATGATGACGAGGAAAATACAATTCTTGCCCTAAAAAAATTCCTCTCTTATCTCCCATCCAATAATGTTGAAAACCCGCCTGTTGTTGCTGATGACGGTACCTGCAACGACATAAATGAAAAACTAAGGAATATTGTTCCCGATGATCCGAATAAAGCTTATGATGTTAAAGATATTATAACAAATATTTTTGATAGAAACAGTTTCTTCGAGACATCGGAGCTTTTTGCAGCCAATCTTGTGACCGGTTTTGCCAGGTTAAAGGGAAAAACGATCGGAATTGTGGCAAACCAGCCAAAAGTACTTGCCGGAGTTCTGGATATTGATTCTTCGGTAAAAGGAGCAAGGTTTATAAGATTTTGTGATGCTTTCAATATTCCTATTATTACTCTGGAAGATGTCCCGGGCTTTCTGCCCGGAGTGGACCAGGAACATGCGGGAATAATCAGGCATGGGGCTAAAATGTTATTTGCCTACAGCGAAGCTACTGTACCTAAAATAACCATTATACTGCGAAAAGCGTACGGAGGAGCCTTTATTGTGATGAACAGCAAAAACCTTGGGGGTGATTTCAATTTTGCATGGCCTTCTGCTGAGATAGCTGTGATGGGCCCTGATGGCGCTGTTGCAATTCTCTACCGGAAAGAACTTGCTGAATCAAAGAATCCTGCAGCACTTAAAAAAGAACTGGTAAAAAAATACCGGGATAAAATTGCAAATCCGTTCATCGCTGATGAAAGCGGATATATTGATGAAGTAATAGATCCGGCAGTCACAAGGAAAAAGATATTATCAGCTTTAAATGCCCTTAATAATAAATGGGTTAAAGGTACCTGCAAGAAAACACGGAAATATGCCATTGTAAGGCACAGGGCTCAGGGAACAGGGCGCAGGCAAGGTCCACAATTTTGAAATATGAATAAGTCAGACTGTCTCAGGATATGACAATGTTATCATAAAAACAGATAAGAGACCTGTCTAAACAAAAAAGAATAAGATGAAGATAAAAAGGATATTAATTGCCAACAGGGGAGAAATTGCGATCAGAATAATGAAGACCGCCCGGTTGATGAATATTAAAGACCGTTGCGGTAAAGACCGCTGTCGAACAAATGCCATGTACCTTTCATATGCTGATGTGATTTTTGATAATCTGATAATATTTCTGAGATACCCGTATTCCTTGACATAGAAAAACTGATAGATATTGCGCTTAAAACAAACGCAAATGCAATTCATCCGGGATATGGCTTTCTTGCAGAAAACGCATATTTTGCCCAAAAATGCATTGATAATAAAATCATTTTTATAGGGCCATCTCCTGATGCTATCTATAAAATGGGGAATAAGACTATTGCCAGAAAAATTGCCCTCGCGGGTGGTATACCAATGGCCATCGGGCAGCGAAGGCAATATATCCAATGAAGAGGAGGCGGTTGTTATTGCTGATAAAATCGGTTATCCGGTAATCATTAAAGCAGCTTCGGGTGGTGGCGGAAGAGGAATGAGAATTGTAAGAAGAGCTGATGAGATGGAAAAGATGTTCATTGTCGCCAGCAAAGAGGCAGAAAAAGCATTTAACGATCCTTCGGTTTTTATCGAAAAATATATAGAAAATCCAAAACATATTGAATTTCAGATACTTGGCGATAAAAAGGGAAATGTAATACATCTTGGCGAAAGAGAGTGTTCGATTCAGAGAAAACATCAGAAGCTTCTGGAGGAAGCTCCTTCATGTGCCCTGGATAATAAGCTCAGAGAAGAAATGGGAACAATGGCTGTTCAGATAGCTAAAGCTGTCAATTATTACTCGGCAGGAACCGTTGAGTTTCTTCTCGATTCCGATAAAAATTTCTATTTTATGGAGATGAATACCAGGATCCAGGTTGAACATCCGGTTACCGAAGTAGTTACGGGTATAGATCTTGTTGAACAACAGATTCGGATTGCTAACGGGGAAGAACTTAGATTTAAACAGGAAGATATAAAATTTAAAGGTTGGGCAATTGAATGCAGGATTAATGCAGAGGATGTCCAGGCAGGTTTTGCACCTGATCCTGGTAAAATTGAAAGTCTCAGCATGCCTTCTGACCCTTTTGTAAGGATTGATACCGGCATACAGGCGGGTTCTTCAATTGTTGCAAGCTATGATTCAATGATAGCCAAACTTATAGTTAGTGGTAAAAACAGAAAAGAAGCCATCAAAAACTGTAAAATGGCACTTGACAAAGTGTGGATAAAAGGGACAAAAACTACTCTGCCTTTTTTCAGGATGCTTGTGCGGCATCAAAAATTCCAGGATGGCACTTTCACTACCTCATTCATTGAAAAAGATCTCGAAAAGTACTACTTTAACAGTGAATATGAGGAGATGCTTGCAGCATGGCTTGCAACAAAATTATTTATTGAAGAAAATCTGAATGACGCCAGAATCAATGTTGATTCAGAAAACACTAAAGAAATGAGTCCCTGGTTGCTAAACAAAAGGATTAACCAATTTTAAATCTGCTGAAAAATAATGAGGAATGACAAACTTAAAATAAAGAAGTTGCATACACTCTCATCGGAAAAAAGGAAATTCAGTTTTTCTCTTCCCCTGAAACATGCAATCAAAATTGGCAAAAGGGAATACGAAGTAAAATTTAAAGCTGACGATAAATTCGGTACCTATATATTATGGAAAAACCGTAAATATCCTGTTGAGGTAATTCGTTCACGTCAGAACAGATATGAAATACTTTTTAACGATATTAGCTACACATTTACAGTTGAGACACCTTTCTCTCTTCAAAGGATGAAGGTATTGGACTCCAGTAAGGGAAAAATAGAACAGGAGTTTATAAAAGCACCCATGCCTGGTAAAATCATTGATGTTCTGGTTAGAGAAGGATCCAGCGTTCTGCGGGGGGAACCGGTACTTATTCTGGAGGCCATGAAGATGCAGAATGAGATTTTGTCGCCTGTTAACGGTAAGATTTTAAAAGTTATGGCTAAAGCCAGTACCAATGTCATGAAAGATGACATTCTGCTGGAAATTAAGATCGATTAAGGTAAATCTCAAGACCTGCCGAAATACAATAAACACAGATCACCTCTTTATAAGAGGTCATGGTCCTATTTCTCAGAAACCTGTTTTAATGTCTCACACAAAAAATCATAAAACTTCTTAACTGAGCTGATATTGACTTTTTCTTCAGGTGAATGAGGATATTTGATCGTCGGACCAAATGATATCATATCCAGATTTGGATAAACACCACCTATTATAGCACATTCAAGACCGGCATGAATAGCCTTTACATCTGGGTCTTTTCCATACATCTTTTTATATAATTCACTTATTGTTTTCAGGATAGGTGATTGCATATCAGGTTTCCAGCCGGGGTATGCACCGGTAAGAGTGACATCCGCACCTATCAGATGAAACACAGCCGCAATCTTCCATGCAGTAGATTCTTTAGCCGAATCAACTGAGCTGCGTGTAAGATTATGACATTCAAATTTTCCTCCTGAACATTTTACTATTGCCATGTTACTCGATGTTTCAACAAGCCCTGGAACAGTCTGGCTCATTCTCTGCACATTGTTTGGACAGGCAAAAAGAGCACGAATAATCCGGAATTGTTCCCCCGGGTTCATCACTTTTTCAGGGAGTTCCGTCTTTTTGAATGTAAAAGAAAGATCAGGTTCTGTTTCTGCAAATTCCGACTTATACATTTTATCATAGTCGTTCACAAACTTCTCAAACTCGTTCACTTTTATTTCGGGAAGAAGGACAATTGAATATGATTCACGTGGAATGGCATTCCTGAGATCACCTCCTCCAGCTTCAGCAAGTCTGATACCAAAGTCAGCTTCAGCCTGCATAAGAAACCTGAACATTAATTTGTTTGAATTTGCCCGTCCCAAAGCAATATCAACGCCTGAATGACCTCCTTTAAGTCCCTTTACAGTAACCCTGTAGGATACCATCCCTTTGGGACTCTTTTCCTCAGCATAATTCTTTATTGCACTGACATCTATCCCGCCGGCACATCCGACACAAATCTCACCTTCAATTTCAGAATCAAGATTCATCAGAATATCTCCTTTCAGGAGGTCTTTTTTAAGTGCGAAGGCTCCCGTCATTCCTGTTTCTTCATCAATTGTGAAAAGCGCTTCCAGGGGACCATGTTTAATTTCATTGGATGCCAGTACAGCAAGGGATGCTGCAACACCAATTCCGTTATCCGATCCGAGAGTTGTCCCATTTGCTTTTACCCAGTCACCATCGATAATCGATTCTATCGGATCTTTCTCAAAGTCGTGCTTCTTATCGTTATTCTTTTGCGGTACCATATCGAGGTGGGTCTGTAATATCACCCCTTTTCTATTTTCCATCCCCCGTGTGGCAGGTTTCCTTATTATGACATTTCCAACTTTATCGACTACGGTTTCCAGATTATGTTTTTTTCCGAATTCTTTGACAAACTCAACAATTTTATCCTCCTTTTTCGATGGCCGTGGTATCTGAGTTATTTCGTGGAAATAATTCCATACCGCTTTTGGTTCAAGTTTTTGTATGTCACTCATAACTGAAATATTTAATTAAACTTTTATTAAACAATAAAATTAAAACAATTTGGGGACAAATAAAATGACAAAAAGAGGTATAAGTTTAATAATTTAGAATTTTCTGATAAACATATCTTAGAAAATATTAAAAATTTTACAAATAAATTGTTTTGATTTCAGGCCTAATATGCTTATTTTGCGCTGCCTGATTTTTATATGTATATATATGGTCAAATATAAAGAAATGAATCACTTATCGTCTTACTCCAAACTACTCTCCCCTACTGTTTCAATACTTATATATACTGTGACAAGATGACTTTTCTTTATATTGTTATTGCCCTGGTATTAATATTTGACTTTATTAACGGGTTCCATGATTCAGCAAACTCTATTGCGACCGTGGTATCCACTAAGGTATTGTCTCCTTTTTCTGCCGTAGTTCTGGCAGCTGTTTTTAATTTCGTTGCATTCCTTGTATTTCCTCTGAAGGTCGCAACGACAATGGGAAAAGGAGTGATTGATCCGGATGTTATCAACCTGTCAGTTATTGCAGCTGCACTCATTGCTGCTATATTTTGGAATCTTTTAACCTGGTGGTGGGGTTTACCTTCAAGCTCTTCTCACACCCTTGTAGGAGGATTGGTTGGCGCTGCTGTTGCCAGCTCAGGAGTTAGCTCAGTAATTGTTGCGGGAGTTCTTAAAATCGTAATTTTTATTGTTATAGCCCCTTTATTGGGTATGGTAATGTCTTTTCTTATATCTGCCTTTGTAATTTATCTCGTAAAAAATCACTCTCCCTCAAAGGTAGATAAACATTTCAGAAGGTTGCAATTATTATCTGCAGCTGCATTTAGTCTAGGACACGGGGGAAATGATGCACAAAAATCCATGGGAATAATATGGGTTGCACTTTTTGTAACAGGATTTGTGGCAAAAACTGACAAAATTGATCTATGGATAGTTCTTTCATGCCAGGCTGCAATAGCTCTAGGAACACTGCTCGGGGGATGGAGGATAGTGAAAACCATGGGGCAAAGGATTACAAAACTAAAACCTTTCGAAGGATTCTGTGCTGAAACTGCCGGAGCTCTTACATTATTCGGTGCAACACACTTCGGAATTCCTGTAAGTACCACCCATACCATAACCGGAGCAATTATCGGAGTTGGTGCAAGAAAAGGTGCCTCTGCCGTAAAATGGGGGGTCACAACCAGTATATTCTGGTCATGGATATTAACTATTCCTGTTTCCGCTTTAGTTGGCGCATTTATGTATCATCTGTTTAACTGGCTTCAGTAATTTTGAATTTTATCATTAAAAATTGTAATAATGAATATTGACAGTATCCTCAAATTCTTCGTTCCAAAGGACCACTCATTCTATCCGCTATTTGAAGAGGCTGCCGGAAATCTGGTAAAAGCTTCCGAACTTCTCATACAACTTATGTCAACTACTGATATGGATGAACATGAGAAAATAAACAAAGAGATTAAAGATGTTGAGCATCTGGGGGATGAAGTAACAGATAAGGCATACCTGCAATTGAACAAGTCTTTCATTACTCCATTCGACAGGGAAGATATTCATGAGCTTACATCTCATATAGATGATGTTGTAGATTCAATAAATGGTATAAGCCGCAGGATATGTCTTTATAAACCAAAGAAACTTATGCCGGTTTACAAGGAGATGGCTGAGATAATATACCTAGCAGCAAAAGAGATTGAGATCTGTGTCCATTGTCTGAATGATGCAGCAGCAAATAAGGCTAAAATAACTAAATCATGTGAAAGAGTAACCGAGATAGAACACAAAGCTGACGAATATTACTATGTTGCAATAGCTGAGCTGTTTGATAAAGAAAAAGATCCTGCAGAATTGATGAAGAACAATAAAATACTCGAAATTCTCGAAAGATGCGTGGATGAAGAGGAAGATGTAACTGACACTATCAAGGCAATACTTATTAAGATGGCTTAAAAGTGTGCGGCGAGCCGGAATGATTATACTCCGCCCACAGAGTACATTTTTATCAGGTCCTGTTCTCTATATTTGGCTTCTCAAGACCATAACCCTTTTTCCTGTCTTCTTCCTTCAGCAATAATGCAAAACCAAGAGCCAGAATACCGAAAAAAGTAAAAATTATCATTGGCAGGGTATAATTATAGTGGGGAACAGGAACCCCATCCTCCATCCGGGTTCCTGATATGCAATATTTATCAAGTACCCATCCGATGAGCATTGGTACAAGCATAAGTCCAATATTCTGGACCCAGAAGATCATTGCATAAGCAGTTCCCAGTTGTTTTTCAGGAATTATTTTAGGTACGGAGGGCCACATTGCAGAAGGTACTAAAGAAAAGCCTATCCCCAGGATAATAATTAAACCAATTGCTATCGGAGTTGCGTTTAATGACGGAATAGAATACATTGCATGTACAAAAATCAGAAGTATTGAACCAATAATCATAATAGTTGCACCCCTTCCCTTGCGATCGTACAGATTGCCGAAAAAGGGAGTCAGAATCATTGTCCCAAAGGGCAAAAGACCTGGAATTGTTCCTGCCAGTTCCGGATCAACATTAAACTTATTCACCATAAGGTCTGTGGCATATTTCAGGAATGGGAAGACAGCCGAATAGAACAATACACAAAGGATGGCTATATACCACCAGCCTTTATTCTTAATAATAAACCAGATATCCTTTACACTGAAAGACTCTTCATGCTCTGTAATTCCGGATCGCCCGGCTTCTGCAAGAATCGATTTATCGAGCTTTTTATCCTGGAAAGTGTAAATAAAGAATGCTATCAAGCCAATACATAACATTATAAGACAAACGAGAATCGGTTTTGATACTCCGTGAAGAGCCCGGGCGATTGGAATGGATGTTGCAAGAGCAAGAGTAGTTCCGATTCTGGCTGTTGCCATTTCCAGACCCATGGCTAGTGCCATTTCCTTACCTTTAAACCACTTTACTATTATTTTGGAAACAGTAATACCGGCAACCTCCACTCCTACACCAAAGATTGCAAATCCAAGTGCAGCAATAACTACCTGGGTTTTTATGCCCAGAAACATCATACCGTCAAGTGCATGGGTTGATATAGCCCAGTACTTAATAGCTGTACCAACCACCATAACAGTTGTTGACATCATTCCGGTAAACCTGACACCCATTTTATCAAGTATTATACCTCCGATAATAAGCATAAGCAGGAGAACATTAAACCATCCATAAGCTCCTGTAAAAATTCCATACTCATAACTGGTCCACAATAATTCCTTTTCAAGCAATGGCTTAAGCGGCGACATAACATCGGCCAGATAATAACCGCAAAGCATTGTAAATGAGACTATCGCTAGTGCACTCCACCGTGCTGCTTTTGAATCACGCAAAGTATTTGTAATAGTCTCCATAGTATTGAAAAGGATAAGTTGAAAAAGACCCTTAAAAGTAAAGAAATAATGAGTACGAAATATGTGACAATATCAATTTAATTCTACTTTGACAGATTAGAAAAATCAACCTGTTTTTGCCCTTAATCCCTAAAGGGAACAGGTTGATTTTTCAGTTTGCTCCCTTCAGGGTCGGGGCAAACAAACTGAAAAATCGTTGTAAGATGTAATCTGTCAAAGTAGAATTAACTGAACTTTAAAATATTAATACTGTATAATATGATAAAAAGCACATAGAATCCTGACCATTTTCAGGAAAAATTTGATTTAATTTGCAAAATGTTTTCCTAATAAATATTTAAGAATAATATGAAAAAATATTTTATAATTCCACTTTTTAGTCTTCTGGTTATTACATCTCATTGCCAGAATCCTGAAAATACTAATAAGTCAGATGTAAAATGGTATACTATTCAGGAAGCTGAAAAGTTATTAAAACAATCACCCAGGCCAATTTTTATTGATACGTACACTGACTGGTGCGGATGGTGTAAAAAGATGGATAGCGAAACATTCACAAATCCTGTGATTGCAGATATTCTAAATAACAAATTTTATCCCGTAAAATTTGATGCAGAGGGTAAGGAGAGTATAACATTTCTTGGACAAACATTTATAAATGACGGAAAATCAGGAAAGGCTCATCAACTTGCAGTTACGTTACTTCAGGGACAACTTTCTTACCCCACTGTGGTTTTCTTAACCCAGCAGAATGAAAAGTTAGGGGTATCACCTGTCCCTGGTTTCAAAGAGCCAAAAGACATGGAAGTACTTCTGAACTTCTTTGCTGATAATGCATTTGCAACCCAGAAATGGGAGGACTTTCAGAAAAATTTTAAGGGAAAAGTGAAATAGCCCAGGGTTTCAGGTTTCAATTTTATCCTTGAACCTTAAATCTTAAACCCTGAACCTTGACCTTCCAGTATTATTTACCGATAATATAATTTGCCGGAAGCTGCATCACCTGTCCAAACTGATATATCAACCTTCTGGAATTATAGAGGGTTTCAGTTCCGCTATTGATCTTCACATTTACAACATCAGGGACCCTGAAGAAGAGTTTATCATATTTTTGCACTGCCTTATCAGGCTGTTGCCTGTCAATAATTGTAATATCCCTGGTCTTTTTTTCCGGTACCAGCTCTACTGCAACAGGGATCCCGATATTTTCAGTGCCGGTGATGGGTCCCGTCTGTTCTGAATACCTGAATAAGACAACTGGTTTACCTATCATATCTTTTTTTGGCACCAGATGAAATGAGAGGGTTTTGTTCTCTTTCCAGCTCTTTCCTGCAAATAACTCGGTATATTCTCTTTCGATGCGGTTTATTTCGTTCAATGCAGCCGCATTCTGGGGAAATACGTTAGCTTCACCGGTTAGAATCAGTACCTTTCCCTCTCTCAGTTCGATTAATCTCTTTGCAGCATTTTCAGCAAGCTGATCAATTGTAAGTCTTTTCTTCTTCTCAACAAGGTAAGGGATCCTGATAAAAGTGGAATCTACATTCACCCTCTTATAGGCAGTATCTCTCTGAACATGAAAATATTCATCAGATCCAAGATCATAAGAACGAAAATTATTTATATCTGACTCTTTATTATTATTACCTGACAGGCTTAGTTCTGAAGTATATAAAGCAGGATTAAGGTCGAGTATTAATCCTTCTTTTTTTAGAGTCAGAGCATTTGTATTAAAAAGAGTATTGGTCTCAATAACATAGCATTCTGAAGGGTCAGCTTCTTCATGAAGATTAAGGGATATTCCTTTTATTGTCCAGTTTTCTGCTTCGGTCAAAATTACTTTATTCAATCCCAAAAGGTCTCCTGCAAATCTTGAATAAGGTCCGGGAACATCTATTGTCCTTTCCATTTCTATTTTAATGGTAAATACAGTCATAGGAAGGCTGTAAACCAGACTTCCTTCTCTCAATCCGGAATCATCATCCAATTTCGATATAACTGTTTCCGGTTCGGCCAGTTTTTTCTGGGGAACACAGGAAAGCATACCAACCATGACCACCGATAATATAAAAAGATTTAAAAAAGTTCTCATAAAAAGAAAGATTTGTAATAAACTTCAGTAATAATTGGTAAATATAATCATAAATGGTTATTCCTCTGTTTTTAGTGTGGTAAAAGAGGCTCCGATTTCATTAATTATATCAGAAGCCAGCATGGATTCAAAACATGATTTCCCGGCTGCAAGATCACCGGCCAGGCCATGAAGATAAACACCCGTCACTGCTGCATCCCCGGGTGCGTATCCCTGTGCAAGCAGAGACAGCAATATTCCGGTCAGTACATCACCGCTGCCTCCGGTTGCCATCCCCGGGTTTCCCGTACTGTTAAAATAAACTTTCCCGTCAGGTGTTGCAATTGAGGTATAGGCTCCCTTTAATACTACAATACAATTATTTTCTTGTGAAAACTTCATCTGGTTTTGTAGTCTGGCAAAACTGCTATCTGTCTTACCTGAGAGGCGTTCAAACTCTTTCGGATGCGGTGTAAGGATAATATTCTCATGCAAAAGAGAGAACCACTCTCTGTTCAAACCAAGAATATTAAGTGCATCAGCATCAATGACCATGGGCTTTTTACATGTTGTTAAAAGATTGTACAAAGCTTTCTGTGATTCCTCAAGAGTTCCCAAACCCGGTCCAATACCTACAGCGCTGAATTTATCTGTGTTTAAATTATCTGAAATTATGTTTTCAGAATTATCAGTTTCAATCATCGCTTCAGGTACTGTGCTTTGAAGAATAATGTTCCCTCCTGATGGAATATGACATGTTAGAAGGCCGATGCCTGATCGGAGTGCAGCTTTTGCACCCAGTATAGCTGCCCCCATTTTACCGTATGACCCGGCAGCTAATAATCCATGCCCGAAAATGCCTTTATGGTCAAATTTATTTCTGCTTTTAAGCTTCGAAGCCACATCACCTTTTTCGAGTAAAAAATATGGGGTAACAATATTTCTTATTGCCATGCTGCTTAAACCAATGGGTAAAACAGTCCATTCACCTGTATATATTTCATTTTCAGCGAATAAGAATGAAAGTTTTGGAAACTGAAAGCTAAGAGTATGACGTGCTTTAATTATGTTATCTGTTAATTTTTCCGAATTCTCTTCAACGGATAGGCCCGAGGGAATATCTATTGAAATTACTGGTGCACCAGCTTCATTAATTAGTGTTATTATTTCAGCTGCCAGGCCCTCTGCAGGACGTGTCAGTCCTGAACCAAAAATACCATCTATGATTATATCTCCTGAGGATATCACAGGAAACTGATCTTTTCTGCTTAAAATATTAAATGGAACTGTCGTCTCCTTTTCAAGTCTCTGCTGATTTTCCTGCCAATCGCTTGTGGTTTTCCCGGTGAATTGTACATAATAGACTACAGGTTCAAATCTGTTTACTGACAGAATTCGTGCAAGAGCAAGTCCATCGCCACCGTTATTGCCTGGTCCGGCAAAGATTAAAGCTCGTCTTGACCTTTCAAACTTTTCACTATACCATTTATAGAGTTGAAAAGCTGCTCTTTCCATAAGATGCACCGATGAGACAGGTTCATCCTTAATCGTAAATTCATCAATCTCTCTGATCTGGTAAGAATTAAATATTTTCATCTGTATATGTAATATTTAATGATCACATAGAACAACCATGTATTGAAGTCTATGATCATATTTGTTTATGTCTGTTAACATGTAGGCTTCATTACCTGATATATTATATTGCAAATTTAGTTGCTTCATATGTTTTTAAAAAGAAAGTTGAATCTTTACTTTCGAAAAGATTTATATATTTGCTCCCGTTCAGAGTGGCAATTTTATATGCTAAAGAACAATAAAATCCTTTTCCCTGATAATTGACCATTTTATTAACCAGCAAATAACCACCATTATGCTCAGGAACCATCCAAGGGGACTACTTGTTGCCTTCTTCTCAAATATGGGCGAGCGATTTGGATTTTATACCATGATGGCAATACTTGTTCTTTTTCTCCAGGCAAAATTTGGCCTGTCAGCAGAAAAAGCTGGTGGCATTTACAGCTGGTTTTATTTCAGTATTTATGCACTTGCGCTAATGGGCGGGATACTTGCCGATGCTACAAAAAAATATAAACTGGTAATACTTGCCGGGATTATAATCATGTTTGCAGGGTATGTTATAATGGCTGTACCTGGAATGACTCTGACAATTACGCTAATAGGTCTCTTTACAATTGCATTTGGGAACGGTCTGTTTAAAGGTAACCTTCAGGCTGTTGTCGGTCAGATGTATGACGATCCCAGGTACTCTAAACTGAGAGATTCCGCATTTATGATCTTCTATATGGGTATAAATATAGGCGCTTTTTTTGCACCATTTGCAGCTACCGGAATGCGTAACTGGTGGCTGAAGGAAAATGGATTTTTACACGATGGCAGCATACCGGCGCTGTGCCATCAATATATTAACGGAACCCTTGTGGACACTTTTACACTTCAGAAACTGGCTGACTCCGTCAGCCTTAACGGTACTGTAAATGATCTCGGGGAATTTGCAGAAAAGTACCTTGAGGTATTCTCAAAAGGCTATAATTATGCTTTTGGAATTGCTGCCGGAGCAATGGTAATCTCTCTCCTGGTATATATTTTCTTTAACAGGTTAATTCCAAATAAAGAAAAATCAATAAAAGTAAATGAATCATTAACCAGGATTGAATTTAAAACTTCAGTTCTTATTGCTGCACTATTTGCTATGGGAGTAACAGCGATTGGGCTGCACTTCATTAAGGAAGTAGGCTGGGCAGCCGGTTTTGCTTTTGGCCTCTTCGCTGGATTTGTGACATGGGTCATACTTACATCACATAAAGAGGAAAGATCACGTGTTATTGCCCTGATTCTGGTTTTTATTGTTGTGATCTTCTTCTGGATGTCATTCCACCAGAATGGGTTGACACAGACACTGTTCGCCCGGGATTATACCGCAAAGCAGGTTGGTCCCTTTACAAACCTGTTTTTCACTCTTCCTTCACTTCTGGCGGTTATTGGCTCAATTGCAGGAGTTGTTTTACTCATAAGAAAGGATACCGGAAAGATTGCCAAGGTTTTTGGTGGATTTCTTTTTGCTGCCACCTTCCTGACATCTTATTTTATGGTTGTCAGAGCAGATGCTAAGAATGCTATTTCACCGGAGATCTTCCAGTCATTTAACCCACTTTTTATTGTTGCTCTCACTTTCCCTGTTATGGGCATATTTGCATGGCTGAATAAAAATGGAATTGAACCATCAACACCTAAGAAAATAGGAATAGGGATGATAATTGCAGCTTTGGGCTTTGTTCTTGTATTCATTGCATCAAGAGGATTGCCTTCACCTGAATCACTGGCAGGTATACCTATCAGTGATCCGTTGAGAGTTTCTCCCTACTGGCTCATGAGCAGTTACCTGATCCTTACAATTGCTGAATTGTTTCTTAGCCCGATGGGGCTTTCCTTTGTATCGAAGGTAGCGCCATCCCGATTCCAGGGCCTGATGCAGGGAGGATGGTTACTTGCTACAGCAGTTGGAAATAAACTTCTCTTTATAGGTACTTTATTGTGGGATAAAGTAGCTTTAAGTACCTTATGGCTGGTCTTTATATTATGCTGTCTGGTTTCGGCCGCTTTCATTTTCTCTATCCTGAAAAGGCTCGAAAAGGCATCTTTAAGTTAAGATTTTTGTGATACATGTATTAATCAACAATATCTGAATATGAAAGTCCTTAAATTTGGTGGCTCATCTGTCGGAACTCCGGAGCGTATCAGGGTAGTAAAAGAGATCATTGAATCACAATCTGCTCAATGTGTTGTCGTAGTTTCCGCTTTTCAAGGCGTCACGGATATACTTGGTCAGATTAGCATAATGGCCTCACAAAGAAATGAAGAACATAAGGATTTGCTTGCCAAGGTTAATTATCAACATATCGATTACGTAAAAAGCCTTATAACGGATCAGAAAATACAACAAAAGGTTCTTTTAGCTATTGAATCTCTCATTAATGAGCTAACTGAAACACTCAATGGAATTTTTCTTCTGCGTGAAGTCAGCCCGCATGCAAGTGACCAGGTGCTGGGATTCGGCGAGAGATTATCTTCATTTATCATCAGTAATTTATTTGATAATGCAATACATATTGATTCGCGAAAGTTCATTAAAACAGACAATAAATTTGGTAATGCAACTGTTGACCAGCCCCTTACTGAAGCTTTGATCAAAGAAAACTTCATATCGGGGCAAAAGCTCTTTATTGTTCCGGGTTATATTGCAAGCTCAGACAGTGGTGAATCGACGACGCTTGGCAGAGGGGGTTCAGACTATACAGCTGCATTGATAGCTGCTGCACTTAATGCTGATATACTGGAGATTTGGACCGATGTTGATGGCTTTATGACTGCTGATCCCAGAAAGGTTGATAAAGCATATGCTATTGAGAATCTGACATATTCGGAAGCAATTGAGCTTTCTCATTTCGGTGCAAAAGTGATATTCACTCCTACCCTTCGTCCGGTTTATAAGAAAAATATTCCTGTTGCTGTTCTAAATTCATTTAATCCCTTGTTAAAAGGAACCATTATAAGTAATGTTTCTACCGGGGAATGCCTAAGCCCAATTAAAGGAATATCATCAATAGACCAGATAGATCTGATCACAATGCAGGGTACAGCTCTGATAGGGGTAACCGGAACATCGATGAGGCTCTTTGGGGCACTTGCCAAAAGTAATATAAACATTATTTTAATAACACAGGCCTCCTCCGAATATTCTATAACTTTTGCCGTCATTCCCTCCGCCTCCGGATTAGCAGTTAAAGCCCTCACAGATGAATTCAGAAATGAAATAGAGATTAATAATGAACTTAAAATTCAGGTTGAGAGAAACCTCTCCATTATTGCCATAGTCGGCGAGAGGATGAAAAATACACCCGGTATTTCAGCAACTCTTTTCAGGTCGCTTGCCAGGAATGGTATTAATGTCATAGCAACAGCACAGGGATCATCAGAGCTTAATATATCTGTTGTAATAAAGAACAAAAGCCTTAAGAAGGCATTGAACGTGATCCACGATGGTTTTTTCCTCTCGCGCTACAAGGAAATGTTCCTGTTTGTCGCCGGCACAGGACTTGTTGGCACCAGTCTTTTAAAACAGATTGAAATCCAACAGGAACCATTACTAAAAGAACATCAGTTGAAAGTGCATCTTATGGGAGTTACAAACTCCAGAAAGATGATTACCAACAATAAAGGTATTCCACTGGATACCTACAGAGAAACACTTAAAGTATCAGGAGAAAAGGGTAATATCGAAAAATTCATCCAGCAGATGATTATGATGAATCTCAGAAATTCTGTATTCATTGATTGCACTGCAGATGAGCAGGTTGCAATGAGATACCACCAGATACTTTCAGGTTATGTCTCAGTAGTAACAGCTAATAAAATTGCATGTTCATCAGACTATTCATATTACCAGGAGCTTAAAAGCTTAGCGAATGAAAGAAGTGTGCGGTTTATGTACGAAACAACTGTAGGAGCTGGTTTGCCTGTTATTAAAACTATAAACGACCTTATTCTGAGCGGTGACAAAATACGTAAAATTGAAGCAGTACTATCAGGTACCCTGAATTTCATATTTAATGAGATAAGCCCGGATATTCCTTTAAGTGCTGCAATCAGGAAAGCAAAAGAAAAAGGATTCTCCGAACCCGATCCAAGAATTGATTTAAGTGGCACTGATGTAGTAAGGAAGATACTTATATTATCACGGGAGGCCGGTTTCAGTATTGAAAAAAAAGATGTCGTTGTAAAAAGCTTCCTGCCCGAGAGGTGTTTTAAAGGGAACCTTGATGACTTTTTTGAAGAGGTCAGAAAATACGATGACGAATTCGAGCAAAAGAGAAAACAACTGGCCAGGGAGAAAAAAAAATGGAGATTTCTTGCAACTCTTGATCAGGGAAAAGCCAGAGTGGAATTAATAACTGTCGATCAGTCGCATCCTTCATATGACCTGGCAGGAAGTAATAATATTGTACTTTTAACAACTGACCGGTATAGGGAACTGCCTATGGTTATAAAAGGATACGGAGCAGGCGCTGATGTTACAGCAGCAGGAGTCTTTGCCGATCTGATGAGGGTGGTAAATGTATAAGCAGAGTACGGAGAGCAACGAGATTTGAAATTTGAGATAGATAACATAAATTGAAAAATAGACCCGTAAAATATTACTCCACTAATTTAAAGTCTCCGGAGGTTACATTCAGTGAAGCACTTCTCAATGGACTTGCCCCTGACGGAGGCTTATATATGCCATCATCAGTTCCAAAATTATCCGTTGAGGAAATGACTGGTTTCGCTTATAAGAAATATTACGAAATTGCATATTCCGTCCTCAGCAAAATCATTGGAAATGAAATTGATGCAAATAAGCTTTTAAAGATCTGCGGTGAATCATACAACTTTGATGTTCCGCTTCAACAGGTAGATCCCCTAAATTATATTATGAGGCTTGATCAGGGACCTACTGCTTCGTTTAAGGATTTTGCGGCACGTATGATGGGAAGGCTCATGCAACATTTTCTGTCTTTGGAAAAAAGAAAACTGACAATACTAACGGCTACATCGGGTGATACCGGGAGTGCAGTAGCAAATGCTTTCTTCGGCCTCGAAAATATAGATGTAATTATTCTTTTCCCGCTCAGGGAAGTCACTGATATACAGAGGAAACAGATGACAACCCTGAAAAAAAATATTACTGTGCTGGCAGTAAACGGTAAGTTTGATGATTGCCAACGGCTTGTTAAAACTGCTTTTCGTGATCCTCTTCTTTCACATATACCACTATCTTCAGCAAATTCCATTAATATTGGAAGACTGCTCCCTCAATCAGTCTATTACTTCCATGCCTGGGCTAAAGTATCCGGCCGGGTGGACAATCCTGTTATTTTCAGTGTACCCTCCGGTAATTTTGGCAATCTGATGGGAGGGGTAATTGCCCGTGAGATGGGACTCCCTGTTAAAAGATTTATCATTGCCACCAATGAAAATGATGAGGTACCCGTTTATCTGACTACCGGCGACTACAAGGCTATTTCGCCGTCAATTAATTGCATTTCCAGCGCCATGAATGTCGGACATCCAAGTAATCTGGCCCGTCTTGTTGCCCTTTACGGGGGAATAATGAATGAATCGGGGATATTATTGAAAGTACCGGACATTGAAAGAATGAGGAAAGACTTCTTTGCTGTAAGCATTACTGATGAAGAGACACGCGAGACTATCGCTGGTTCTTATTACCAATCCGGTCTTTTACTTGAGCCTCATGGTGCAGTCGCCTGGAATGGATTACAAAAATATATCAGTCATTATCCCGGTATAAAAAGTATTTGCATATCAATTGAAACTGCTCACCCTTCAAAATTCCGGAACGAAATGTTGCAGATCCTGAAAGTAAGCCCCGACCCGCATTACTCTCTTTCAGGGATCGAATCTGAAATAGAAGATTTCAAAACTATTGATAACAATTATAATGAACTAAGCAATATTATCCTCAACCATTATAAATAACCATAAACACATTTTATTTATTATGTATATAATATGTTCTGACCTGGAAGGAGTGTTTGTACCGGAAATCTGGATTAATGTATCAGAACGAACAGGTATAGATGAACTTAAACTAACCACCCGCGATATAAGCGATTATGATGTTCTGATGAAGCGAAGGCTTGAAATACTCAGAGAAAACAGACTCACAATCAATGACATCAGAAATGTTATCTCAAATATCAGACCTCTAACGGGTGCAATTGAATTTGTAAACTGGGTTCGCACCATTGTGCAGATGATTGTTGTTTCTGATACTTTCACAGAATTTGCTGATCCGCTTATGGAACAGTTGGGAAGACCTACTCTTTTCTGCAATCATCTTACAATTGACATTTCGGGAAATATTATTGATTATAATCTGCGCCAGCCGGAAGGTAAAAAGAAAGTTGCCGAAGCCCTGCAAAATCTTAATTTTAAAGTAATTGCAATTGGCGACTCCTATAATGATATTGGAATGCTCAGAAAGGCTGATGCAGGAATATTGTTCAGACCACCACGGAATGTTATTAATGATCATCCCGATCTGCCGGTAGTTAATTCTTATGAAGAGCTAAAGCAACTTATATTAAATCAACTAAATAACACAGACAGACTGGTTTAAATGTGACGGTCTTAATACCCATGTTTACTATTCATCGTTTAGCGTGAAAAATCAAAAATGAACTTATCATATTCGGTTTAGCCAATTCGATATTTTTTTTATATTTACTGACTTCAATTTCTAAAATCCGTAACTAATGAAATTACCGGCAACAACAAGAAACTGGCTTACAATAATTGGCTCAATAATAGCCTCTATAAACCTTTTACTGATATTAATACTGTTCGCCTTTTCAACACTTTTTGAAAAAAGCAATACAAATCTTGGTCTCTTTATTTATATTATTCTTCCCGGCTTTTTGCTTTTAGGATTAATTATGATTCCCGTGGGGATGATCCTTGCAAGAAGGAGAATAAAAAGATCTACGGAAAGTGAAAAGAACCGTCTTCCTGTTGTTGACCTTAATGATCCCCGTAACAGAAATGCTTTTGTTATTTTTACAATAGTTACAATAGTAGTGCTTTTTCTTTCTACCTACGGAAGCTTTGAAGCATTCCATCTTACTGAATCAGTGGAATTTTGCGGGACTTTATGCCATAAAGTCATGGATCCGGAATATACTGCATACCAGGATTCACCACATGCAAATGTTTTATGCGTTGAATGTCATGTTGGTTCAGGGGCCTCATGGTATGTAAAATCGAAGTTATCAGGTTTGCATCAGGTTTATGCGGTTCTTACAAAAACCTACCCCAAACCAATTGAAACGCCGCTTCATGATCTTCGTCCTGCACGGGAAACATGCGAGAAATGTCACTGGCCGCAAAAATTTTATGCAAGGACACTTGAGACTAACAAATACTTTCTCACAGATTCATTGAATTCTGAATGGGATGTAACGCTTGAGATGAAAACAGGACCTGAATATACAGAACTTGGTTTTAAAGAAGGCATACACTGGCATATAAATCCCGAAGTAAATATTGAATATATCTCAGAGAATGATAAAAGGGAAAATATCACATATGTTAAGTATACAAACAGGACCACAGGGGAAGTCACAATTTACAGAGATCCTGAGAATCCGATAGAAGACAGCCTTCTGGCTTCTGTTCAGCCAAGAACCATGGACTGTATAGATTGTCATAACAGGCCTTCTCACAAATACAGTTCTCCTCCGGTTTATTTTGATAAAGCTTTACTGACAGGCGAAATTTCTAAAAAGATACCTTTTATAAAAAAAATATCGATGGATGTTTTAAGGCAAACTTTCTCCAGCAAGGACACAGCCCTGCTTACCATAAAAGACCAGATTGTTAGTTTTTACAAGACCGGGCACAAGGATTTTTATAAGCAGGATAGCAGTCTGATTAATCAGGCAGTTTCATCTATCCAACTGGCATACAGTCAGAATACCTTCCCTGGAATGAAGGTTGCATACGACGTCTATCCTGACCACATAGGTCATCTTGAGTTTAACGGATGTTTCAGGTGCCACAATGGTACATTTAAATCTGAATCAGGCCGGACAATTACCAAAGATTGCAATCTATGCCACATAATTGTTGGTCAGGGCAAACCGGGGATGATGAAATTTACCAATATCAGGGATTCACTTCAGTTTCAACATCCAATTGACATTGGAACTGCATGGAAAGAAGCCAATTGCGCTGAATGTCACACATATCTCTACTAGAGAGGTTAGCATCCCGGAGAGGTTGTGCAATCCGTACCCGGAACACTTCAACCAAAAGATGGTTTTAGAATTGCCCGGATATGAAGTTTATATTCTGGATGTGGGAATCTTTGATGTTCAGTAAGTTGTCAATTAAAACAGAGCCGGTAAGATAATTACACATCTTACCGGCTGAACAAGACTGATATTTTAATAATTTATTTCAGTATTTCAGTAGTGTACCTGTCAGCAATATCTGCCTGATCTTTTGACAGACCCGAAATTAAGACCAGATCATTATCTTTCCATGCCATGAAAACAGGTCCGTTATAACCATCATTAATCATATATTTTCCCTCTACTCCTTCAGATGGTTCCATCCCGGCACTTTTTAGATAAACTCCAGCCGTATTATAAGCTTCTTCAGAGGTATTAAATTTAAAGAGAAATATGGAGAATTTATCACTCCCCATTTCATATTCAGCTTTAAAAGCTTTATTCAAAAATTTATGACCAAGTACACTTTCATTTATGTAAGCCTCTTCATTTGGCTTCTTACCCTGGTCAGGAAACTGAGAAAGAGCGGAAGGCATTTTTGTATCGCCCCCTAGCATTTCAGATACCTTAAGAGCCAATTTTGAGGCCGATTGAAGAGTTTTTTCCTTTTTGGAATAGGTACGTATTTTAACATAATAATCACCGGTAAAGAAGTTTATGGAACCACCAGTGGTATAACCCTGAGCACCGAGATTCATAAAACGAAAAGAGGGAGAACGTTCAGAAGCGTAAATACCAAATGCGTCGGTATGATTATCGTGCCTGTAAACTTCGAGCTTAATTACTTCTTTACCCTTTTTATATTCAGCAACATGCAGATCAACAAAACCCATCGCAAGATAAGCGTCAGCAGCTCCGTTAATAAAATCCCAGAGGTTTTCCGGGCCAAAAACCGGGTAGTTGGAAGTTTTTTTATAACCTTCCAGTTGAGGTAATGTCAATTCCTGCGCAGAAACTGATGTTAAAATTACAGTGAATACAAATCCAACAAGAATCCTGTTTCTCATTATTTAAGAGTTAATAGAGATGAATAAAATGGTCTTTAAGGCTTATAATCAATCCATTAAGCAATAAAATCAGCAGGGACATTTACAAGCCGGGAAATATCGGCAATTTTCTCCTTTATATTAAAGCGTTTTGTACAATCAATCTGACATGTATTACAATCCTTACATGGATCATCTTTTGTACCAAGCTCATTAAGAAGAGTGTAAGCCATAGCTGGATTTGAATATCCATAAGCATACATATATGCTCTCATAAGGTCAGGAACAGGAAGCTTCATCGGACACAGAGGAAGGCATCTGGAACATCCTGTGCAATATAAACCGGTTTCTGCCTCAGCGATCAAAAGATCCTTCTTTTCTTCATCCGTGATCGAAATGTCAGCCAGTATCTTAACATTAAGATCAAGCTGGTCAAAATCAGTCATACCCGGAATTGCAGTTGTTACATCGGGATTTGATAAAGCCCATTTAAGTGCAGCGGTTGAATTGATCGGTTTTGTTTTTTCCTTATCAAGAAATCCTCCACCTGCCATGGTCTTCATTGCAACAATGCCAATACCACTCTGAGAAGCCTTCTTTATTGCACTGTTTAACTCTGTTATATAAGTCTGTTTGAAATTGTAGGATGTCAGGATTACGTCCCATGTATTGGTTCCGGCCGCAGCATCAATAACCAGAGGTTCGTTAGCGTGAGTTGAAAAACCCATGAATTTTATTTTGCCTTCTTTCTTAAGCTTTTTAACAGCATTTATGATTGGTTTATACTCCAGTAATTCCGGATTTCTTATATCGTGAACATATAGGATGTCAACATAATCCATCTTTAACCTGGAAAGACTGGTATTAAATTTTGTCATGAAATCTTCAACTGTAGTCTGGTCTGAGGGCTTACCATCTCTGTCCACACCTGCAGGTTTTACTTTTGTAGCCAGAAAAAATGAATTTCTCGGGTAGTCCTTAAGAAGATTTCCAAGCATTGTTTCGTTATTTCCATTCTGGTAGCCATTTGCTGTATCAAAAAGTTTTATTCCCTTTTCATAAGCGGCTTTACAAAGGTTTGGATTATCCGCCCTCATAACACCGAAGCTGATAACAGGAATTTTCATTCCGGTTTTTCCCAGCGTTCTGTAAATGAAATCCTGTTGCAGATCGGCTGAGGCAGCAGGGATAATATATGGTGAAATCGTCGCAATACCGGCTGCACCGGTGATGCCTGTTCTAATAAATCCTCTTCTGCTTATGTTCTTCATACGAATATTATTTTTGGTTTAACATTAAATATCCTGCCTTCATGTTTTGAACAATAGATTTTATACACGTTTGGTTTATTCAAAACATGGGAGTGTCATATTTACATCTTTTATTTCAGATTTCTGATTCTTACTTCAATACCAGAATCCTTCAGAAGCTTCACAAGTTCATCTGTATTGGTGTTTCCATAATGATATGGGTAGAGAATTTTGGGTTTGAATGCACGGGCGGCGTCTGCAACCATCTCAGGAGTCATTGTATATGGAAGATTCATGGGAAGAAAAGCCACATCAATATTTTTAAGGGCTTTCATCTCTGCAATATTCTCAGTGTCCCCGGCAATATAAAATCTTTTTCCCCCGATAGTAAGAATATATCCTAACCCGTCTCCCCTGGGATGAAAAGGTTCTCCGGGAGCACGTTCATGAACAATATTATAAGCAGGAACTGCTTCTATAATAATGTTGTTTATCTCCTGCCTGTCTCCTGCCCTCATAACCATAGCCCATGGTATAAGTTTTGCAGCATTCTGGTTACAGAAAACGAGCGTTCCCTCCTTTTTAATTTTATTTATGAGACTTATGTCAAGATGATCCGAATGCTCATGAGTCACAAGTATGAGATCAGGTTTGGGAAGGAATTCATAGTCGCCCGAACTACTGACAGGGTCAATGTCAATAACATAACCGTTGATTTTAAACATCAGCGATCCATGCCCGATAAAATGCATTTCCACTATGCCTGCTTTTGTATCAACCCTGTCAAAAGACGGAGGTTCCTGAGAATAACCCGGAATCGTCATTGCAATAATAATTATGGTTAGAAATACTTTAATAACTCCGATCATAAAATTGTTGCTCATTTTATCAGTTCTTTGAGTTTGCAATATACATATTTTTGTTTTATTTTAACAACCCTTACTTTCTTTGTTTTCTGCAGCATACTATAAGCCAAACCTTTAAAAAAATAAAAAGTTTCGGTCATACTATAATTATTAACCGAATATTATGCTCATTGTAATTATATAATTTGCAGAAGCATTCGTACTGATATGGATGAGTTCACTGCACTATATATTTAATTTTTCATGTGAACTCAATAATCTGTTTATTTATTTATATCTTGCTGTCAGAATTTAGGGTAAAGCGTTAATTATTTAACATTGATGCGTTTAGGGAAAGATAAACAGGTTAAACTACTGGTAGTTTTTCTGCTTTTATCAGCATCAGCAGGCAGCCAGCCAGGAAAGATGTACAAATACCGTTTTAACGATGATTTGCAGAAGGCCAATATCGTTAAGAGTGAGAATTCATTGACTATAAACTATTCAATTTCTGAACTTAACATTGAGAGTTTAGTAACTGAGAATAGACCCTTTTACCGGATATTCATTCCTGGTCACACGCCAACTTCGGTTCCCGGCAAACCTGAATTACCTGTTTTAAGCCGACTGATCATAGTACCTGAAAACTATACGTATAAGATTAAAATCTCAAAAATAAAATCCACTAAACTAAAACCCTCTGGTGAGAAAATTGAGGGAGTTCTTTTTCCTGCACAGGAAGGAGAAACAAAAGTGATCCAAAAAAAGAAACCACCCTTTGCAATTGACAAAGCGCTTTATGAATCACGGGGTTTTATTCCAACTGATACTGTAAGTATTGAACCATTAGGAATATTAAGAAACAAAAGGCTGGCCAATATAGTTATAACACCCGTAAGATATGATCCCCGTTCAAATCTTCTTGAAGTCATAACGTCAATGAAGATAGAGATTTTCTTCTCACAACAGGGAACCGCGATTACAAAATCCCTCTATCCCGAATCAGCGCTTTTTACACAATCTCTTGGTAAAGGAGTGCTTGATTATGGTCAGGAAGAGCTTATTACCGGGTTTTCGGACAAACCAGTCAGGATGGTAATAATTACGGATACAACTTTTTTAAAGGATCTGCAACCATTTCTGAGATGGAAAACTCAAAAAGGATTTAAACTTGATGTACTTACAAGGGGTGTTAAATCAGCAGGTATTACCTATACAGAAATAAAAAATACATTATCAAAGATTTATAACGAATCATCAGAAAACGATCCGCCTCCGGAATATCTTTTAATTATCGGTGATGTAAATAAAGTGCCTTATTATGGTTCGGGGAATGTTACAGATATGTATTATGGTGAATTTGACGGGAATGGTGATTATATTCCTGAAATGTTTATCGGCAGGTTGCCTGTTGCCGATACAACTGAGCTGAAATCAGTAGTAAAGAAAATAATCCAGTACGAAAAGTTTGAATTTGCCGATACTAATAAATTTTATTCAAATGCATTGGTAACAGCCGGTTATGACGCCAGTTATGCTAATTTTATGAATGGACAGGTAGGGTATGCGATTAAAAATTATCTTACACCTGTAAACAATATTAATGAGCAACATTTTTATTATTTTCAGAACTTAAGCTTGCCTGGTGCATTAACTGCAAGAAAAGATTCAATAATTAAAATTATTAATAAAGGAACTTCATTCATTAATTATACAGGTCATGGTGACGAAACTGGTTGGCTCCACCTTAATATAAAAGTACCAGATACGTCAAAACTCAGAAATGTAAATATGTATCCATTTATAATAAGTAATGCATGCCGCACCTCAGAATTCAATATAGGTTCCTTTGGTAACAGAATGGTACTAGGTAAAAACAAGGGAGCAATTGGCTTTATCGGTTGTTCAAATGACTCTTACTGGGATGAGGATTTTTACTGGTCAGTAGGTACAGGAACGCCATCTTCGAATCCTTCATATGAGGCTTCCGGATTAGGAGCTTATGACCGGTTTTTTCACACTCATAATGAGTTGCCATCAGCATGGCACGTCACAATGGGACAAATAAATTATGCCGGAAATCTTTCCGTAAGTGCAAGTACTTCAACAAGGAAAAAATATTACTGGGAAACCTATAATCTTGTTGGCGATCCAAGTATGATCCCAATAATCGGAACCCCTCAAACTTTTAATGTTCATCTTCCAGATACCCTGCCTAACGGAATGAAATCACTTTCAATGAGTATTGAACCGTTTGCCTATATTGCAGTTTCTCATTTTGACACTCTATGGGATGCCTCTTATGCAAGTCCTTCAGGATCTGTTGTCCTTGATATGCCAGGATTATCAAACGATTCATGTCTTTTCGTTATAACCGGGCAGAATAAAATACCAATTATCAAAAAAGTATATTTTTCGAAAATTACTGACAAGTTCCTTAATCTGACCGCAACTTCTGTTAACGATAGCTCAGCTAATAATAACGGGCTGGCTGATTTTGGGGAAACATTCAATATTGCAATTACTGTTAGCAACCTGGGATTATCAGAAGCTACAGGGGTTTTCGCTAAATTATCCACCTCTTCCCAATGGGTAACCGTAAACAGCGACTCGGTATCGATAGGAACAATTACTGCCGGGTCTGAAGCTATTGCTTATGATGGTCTTAATATAACCCTTTCTGACACAATTCCCGATAAAGGAATTTTATCATTTGATCTGTTGATTAAGGATCAGGTTTCAGAAAAACATTATACATTGGATATATCAGTACATGCTCCCGAGCTTGATATCATCAGCTGCATAATAGATGATTCCCAGACAGGGAACAAAAATTTTATTGCTGATCCCGGAGAAACTGTGAATTTTATTTTCAGGGTTCGTAACCGGGGAAGCAGTAACATCGAAGGAAATCTGGATGTTTCAGGCAGTGAAAATATTACAATTCTGCAGCAACCCATCAAATCAGGAGTTCTTAAGTTTGATACCACAACTGAAATTGTTGTGCCTGTTAAAATATCAGATAATGCAGAAATCGGAAACTTTTTAACAATATTATCGTCACTGGATTGCGCACCTTACATAATTGATAAAAGCTTCATATTCAGAGTGGGTAAGATAAGAGAGAATTTTGAGGCAGCATCGTTTAAAGTTTTTCCGTGGATAAATGTAAATCCCCGGCCATGGACGATTACGAATACAATCTCTTATGATGGCATTATGTCTGCCAGGTCGGGTATTCTTCCTACCAGCGGCGGTTCTTCTACCTTGATGATAAGGACATTTTATGAAACAGCAGATTCAATTAAATTCCTTTACAAAGTTTCATCTGAAGCCGACTATGATTTTCTGATATTCAGATTGAATGGCATAGAAATTCTAAAAAAATCAGGGGAAATACCATGGACAGGTACGTCATTTCCGGTCCCTGCCGGACAAAATAAAATGGAATGGATATACTTTAAAGACAATTCCAAAAACGAGGGGTCTGATTGTGCGTGGGTTGATTTGATTGACTTTTCAGTTACCGGCTCTGTCAGGTATGTTCAAAGAGATATTGCTGTGTCAGAATTAGTTGCCCCGGTACAAAATGACAATATTGGAAATGAGCTGGTGAAAGTAAAGGTGCGTAACATTGGCCATGACACCATAACTGGTTTCTTTTTAGCCTACACTATAAATAATTACAGTTCACCGGTAAGACAATATTTTGATAATAAACTTCTGCATTACCAGGATTCCGTTACAGTAACATTTGGCACCAGAGCGAACCTGTCAAGATATGGCACGTATGAGTTAAGCGTATATGGTTACGACAATAATGATGATTACCAGGGAAATGATACTTTGAGGGCAGTGTTTAAAAACAGTGTAATAGACGAACCACTGCTTGTATTTCCAAACCCGTTCACTGATCAGTTCAGGATTGTTATTAATACCAGGGTTCCTGATAATGTTCAAGTGACTCTTGTCAATCTTTCAGGGATCAGGGTTTATTCTCTTGAAAAAGAACTTTTCGAGGGTGAAAACACAATCATTCTTAATACCAAAACTTTGGGATTATCGTCAGCCCCCTATTATCTTAACATAAAAGGACAGACCTTTTATAAAAGTATTCCTGTGATAAAAATCAGGCATTAAAGTTTTATCTTTATTTTTCCAGAACGGATTTAAAATCTGAACATCTGTATGACACAAATTATTCCCAAACGTGAAGAGGCCCTGGCCCTCTTTAAAAAATACAACAAATCGGAAAGCCTCTTGAGACATGCACTGGCAGTTGAAGGAGTGATGAGGTATATGGCTGATAAAAATGGCGAAGACAGGGAAAAGTGGGGTATCATCGGGTTGATCCACGATCTTGATTACGAGATGTATCCGGAACAGCATTGTACAATGACAAAAAAGATACTGGAAGAAAATAACTGGCCGGATGAATACATAAGAGCAGTAATGAGTCATGGATGGGGACTCGCAACTGATGTGGAACCTGTTACAAAACTTGAGAAAACTATTTTTGCGATGGATGAACTTACTGGTCTTGTAGCAACGAGTGCCCTGGTCAGGCCATCAAAAAGTGTTCTGGACATGGAGGCCAGATCAGTTAAGAAGAAATGGAACGATAAGAAATTTGCTGCCGGCGTCAACCGTTCAGTAATTGAGAAGGGCGCTGCAATGCTTGAGGTAAATATTGATGACCTTATAACTGATTGCATCATGGGAATGCGGAATGTAGCTGAAGATATAGGATTAAAGGGAATTTAATTCCCCACTTCCCCCTGTATAATTGTATTAATAACAATTTGATAGTCATTATGTGCCAATTAGAAGATCAGGGGCTGATTCAAAAGAAAGAGGCTGAATTACACAATCCAGCCTCTTAATATAAATTCAGAATATTACTACATTTCCTTGATTTTGATATTCCGGAACCAAACACTGTTACCATGATCCTGAAGACCAATATATCCTTCCTTTGCAGGATTCATAACCCATGGATAATCTTTGAATTTCGAATTTTCTACCATCTTCTTCCAGTCGTCAGTCCACAGATGGAACTCAACAACATTCACTCCGTTTGATTTGAAAACAACAGTACCCTGATAGCAGAGTATACCTGCCTGGTTCCATTCACCTGCAGGTTTGGTATTTTGAGGAACGGCAGGGATAAGGTCGTACAATGAACCTGCCATGCGGTTTCCGTTAACACCAAGCTTTGCGTCGGGATGTTTTTCATTATCAAGAATCTGCATCTCCAGTCCTGATTTCCATATGGGCTCATTGGGTATCTCCTGGGAAAGGATGAAAATACCGCTGTTTCCTCCCGGACCTATTTTCCATTCAAGCGACAGCTCAAAATTGCTGAACTTCTTATCGTAAATAATGTCTCCACCGAGGCCCGCTTCACCGGTACCTGATTCTTTACAATGAAGTGTGCCATCAACAACTTCCCACCCTTCCGCAGGAAAAGTGGGTTTATCATATCCTCTCCAGCCAGTGGTTGTCTTTCCGTCAAACAGGGAGACCCAGCCTTGTTCCATTACTTTTGCAGCGTCCTGCGGCTCACTTTGTGCTCCACTTTTCACTGGTTTTCCTTTTGATCCGCATGATGTAACAATTACTGCTACAACCGCAAGCGATAAAAGTGTATTTACTAGCTTCATAATAAGTTAAAAGTTAAAAGTTAAAAATTACCCGGTTCATATACCTTTTAAATATTTACAATTTATACAGGCATATCGGGTAATGTAAAGCCCTTACGGTAATTATGCTTAACCATCTCAGCTGCAAACTCTTTTGCATTCAGGGTGATATTGGGTCTGTCGAATTTGGGATCACCATCAATGATTGTGAAATTATCCGAAACAGTGAGTCGTACATTATCGGTATCGCCGATATTCGTAAATTCCATCTTCTCTCCGTTCCAGTCAAGTGCTTTATTCAGCCCCTGAAGCCTTACAGCAAGAACTCCCATAACAACCATTTCGTTAAAGGGACCTGCTTCTGAAAAGTCAGATTTTGTCATAACCCTGCTTTCCGGACTTTCTTTGCATGCACGTACCCAATCCATTTCATGCCCTTTAATAGACGGTCAACCCTTCGTTCTGTCTTGGGAACTACAGGTACGCGACCTGATAATAACCATGGACGAACTCCGTAGCATCCGCAAATAAGTGTGTCTTTTGTACCATGGAAGATCACGCCACCTCCGGAGTCATTCATATTTTTTCCAGCAGGCCATCCTTCAGGCTTCGGAGGCTGCAGACCACCATCATACCAGATAACATCAACCTCCGGATATTTCATTTTAGCCTTTTTGGGTGTAGCTCTCTCGGGATATACCAGATTTACCATCTGGGCTACGGGTGCACAGTCAGTTAGTAAAATGTTGAACTGGCCTGTACTTTTACCGGATACTGAAGCTTCAGACCTTTAAATACAGGATGGAGAATATGGCAAGCCATATCGCCAAAGCACCTGTACCAAAATCCCACCAGCCTCTCCAGTTCCAAGGAGTATAAATACTGTTATATGGACGCATTGGGGCCGGGCCAATAAACAGATCCCAGTTAAGGGTATCAGGAACCCATTCACCTTTGGGACAGTTTAACCCCTGAGGCCAGATGGGACGATCAGTGAATGCCTCTACTTTTCTTACCTCCCCTATTTCACCATTATTCAGCCACTCAATAATCAGGTTAACACCTTCATCGGAAGCACCCTGGTTACCCATTTGTGTCGCAACCTTGTACTTAGCTGCAAGTTTTGTCAATAACCTCGATTCATAAACAGTATGTGTTAAGGGTTTCTGAACATAAGCATGTTTGCCCATTGTGATGGCATTTGAAGCTGCAACACAATGGGAATGGTCAGCTGTTGCTACTATGACTGCATCTATTGATTTCCCCATTTCATCATACATCTTTCTCCAATCCCAGTAAGCTTTTGCGTTTGGATTTGCTTCAAAAACTTTTTTTGCATAACCCCAGTCAACATCACACAGAGCAACAATATTTTCTGTAGGAGAAACAGCTTTCAGATTTGAATTTCCCATACCACCAATGCCAATCACAGCAATATTAAGCTTATCGCTGGGAGCTCTTTTGCCAAGGCCGCTGATAACCGAACTTGGGAGTATTGTCAAACCTGCAGCAACAACACCGGTTGTTCCGAGAAATGACCGGCGTGTAATGTTTTTTGAATTTTCTTTCATTTTCAGGTATTTTAAATTTTAAATAATATATAAAAATAATAATTTCAATTTGATTTTATAGTTTCCTAAAACATTAAAAGTGAATCTTCCACCCATTTCAATATCATTTTACGATTTGATTATCATAATTAATCAATTTACTGATGGAATAATTCGCTATAATTCTCTTATCCATATATTTCTGAATGCTACAGGGTTGCCATGATCCTGGAGAACAAGGCTTGCCGGTCCGTGTTTCTTAATAGAATACTCAGGAATTCCTATATATTCAGTTGGTCCCCTGAGGCAAACATTATTCTGAATCAAAACCCCATTTTGGATTACAGTAACACGCGGATGCGTAAAATATGAGGTACTGTCACTGGCGAAACGGGGTGCGGTATAAATAATGTCGTAAGTCTGCCATTCTCCCGGTTTAAGGCATGCATTTACCAGGGGAGCAAATTGTTTATAAATACTTCCTGCCTGTCCGTTACGGTATGTACGATTGTCGTAACTGTCAAGCACCTGTACTTCATAACGTTCCTGAAGAAATACACCACTGTTTCCTCTGCCCTGCCCACTTCCTGTTACTTCACCTGGAGTTTTCCATTCAATATGTAACTGAAAATCATTAAAAAGACGCTTTGTCTTTATTACTCCTGATCCTTTGACACAGATAAGAGCGCCATCATTTACAATCCATTTTGTTGTATTTCCCCTGCTATCAGTCCACTCTTTATTGACATCACTGCCATTAAAAAGGATAATTGCATCTGACGGTGCAGACCCTGGCTGTGAACCAGGTTGAATAATTTTGACTTCAGGTTCCATGATCTCTGTCATCTCCGGTTTCATTTTCATTGGATACTCCTGGCTCTGACCAGTAGTAGTGGTTCTTTTCTGTGCCTGTCCTGAACTAAAGACAGAAGTTGTCAGCAATAAGCTGAAAATCAGTAACTGTTTCATTTTCTTATTAGGATATATTTAAATTAATATGTAAAATTATCAGATACACTCTCTATTTGATAATCCTTCCCTGCCAAAGATCATTTTCATCACACTATCTGTTGATAGTAATTTTTTTCATGACCCTTGCTAAATTAAGAAAATATTTAAATAAAATCATTGCCTGGGAAATAAATACCTGAATTTCTGTTCCTGACTTTGTATTGCAAATGATTACTATTTTGCCTTTACAGCAAAAAAGGATAAATTGCCTGAAATGAATTTAAATGGAAAACCAATATTTTTCACTGGAAATAAGTGAGAACAATAGACTTACCAAGATATTCCGGATTATATTCGGAGTCATTTGCCTGATTGTAGCTGTCTTCTGGCTGATTTTCAATGTTAAATTGTTAGAGACAGACAAAACTCTCTGGATAACTATTGTATTCCTTTCAGGGTTCGGACTTTACCAGATCTGGTCAGGACTTGGTTATGCAGTCAGGTTTATTGAAATAGGATCTGATAATATCCGCTTAAAGAAAAATGCCATATTACCTGCTGTACAGATGATGGTTCCTGAAATCGAAAAGATTGAACTATTCCCACTCAGTATTATCTTTTTCCTGAAGTCCGGAAAGAGAATTATCCTCCGGCTGGGCACTACCTACCACGAAACAAACGATAAGATTGTTGATGTAATTACAGGTTTTGCTGAATCCAACAAAATTTCTTTCGAGATCAGAGAGGAAAAGTTATAATCAGGTATCAAATGGCACGGGTTGTAAATCCGCGCCGGCATAGGTCAAAGGAAGACCTCTCCGGTGGATTATTTCCAAATCAAATCACCGAAATCCATAAACCAGTTCCAATCTTTCAGAAGCATATTATGAACTCCATCTCTGATATGAAATCCCACTTTACCGCTTATCACCTGTTTATTTAGAGGAGGCATAGTTTCAGGAAGTACGGATTTTGTTCCTAACAGCCTGAACACAGGAAGTGCATTATAAAGAGCCAGGTATGAGCCACGCGGATCTCCCCAGAGGTCGTCGCTTGCACAGGCTACATAAAGGGCTCTTGGCGCTACAAGAGCCAGTAACATGTGCTGATCAACAGGCAATGCATCCACATCATTATTATATTTTTTATAGTTGGAGCAGAACCAGTGAGGAAGTACTGTATTAATTCTTTCAACTGTTTCACCAAACCTGCGACGTGCCAGGGCTGCACCCGTACTTCCCGATTCATTACTTATCACCAGCGAAAATCTTTCATCCTCTGCTCCAGCCCACAGTGCAGTTTTCCCTCCTCTTGAATGGCCGAGAACAGCCACTTTCTTATTATTTATGTCTTTATCCGTTTCGAAATAATCCATGCAGCGGCTTGCACCCCATGCCCATGCAGCAATTGTACCCCATGCATCAGCCGGACGCGGCAACTTATCAAGAAGAGCATGAATACCATTCTTAAAATCATCAAAATTATCGGGATCAACATCGGCATTATAGAATTCCGCTATTGCATATCCTCTTGCAATGACATCCTCTGCAGGCCAGAATTCACTTTTTACCTTCCTTGCAGGATCTGTGTTTGCCGGGCCGCGGTTATCTATAAGAAGGAATACCGGTACGGGTTTAGGCACTTTGTTAGGAACAAAGAGCTCCAGGTGAATTACCAGAGAACCTTTTTCAGCAGCTATGGTAATATCTACCTGCTTCAATGTGGCCGCTCCTCCCATTGCGTTCTTATCTTCATTAATCACCTTATAACTTCTGGTATATGGCGTGTTTGGTACCCTGCCATACACATTCTCACGGAACAGTTCCAGAACCTCATTCCGCCTGCTATTTGTCCACATGCGTGGAGTCGTGACTTTCCTTCCATTCCGAAAAGTCAATGGATCCGGTAAAGTGTAGGCGGGAACCTTTTCCTCATAGTAGTTAGTCTTCGGTTGTGCCTTTGATAATTTTTCAACTGTCTGTGGCGAAGCTTTCCATCCCTCTTCATTCTGTGCAATAGCACCTGGCATATTAAGGATAAATATAGCCGAGATACATGTTAAAATTGCGGTACATGTTTTCATATCAATGGCGATAAAAAGATTTATAAACTGCTTATCTTATCCCAGATCTTCCGGTTAACCGGGATCCCATTTTTAAGATTATCAACCCTGATTTTTACAACTGATTCACCCGGATAACGGATAAAAGTGTTCTGATCTTCAGGCACGGATTGTTTAAGATCATTAATTATTTCATTAACAGAGCTTTCAATGGATTTATAATTTGATAGCCGGGCAAGACTTATTGCAATAAATACCTGTGAGACTCCATATTCATCACCGGTTCTGCTTATTTCTGCGGTTGATATGCCACCTGACAGAATTGTTGCCAGTATATCAAGAAGAAGAGACAAACCGGTTCCTTTCCAGTATCCTATGGGAAGAGCGCGGTATGTTTTCAGAATAGTTACCGGGTCAGTTGTTAATTCACCGTTATTATTGAAACCTCCCGGATAGGGTAATTGTCTGCCATCAATTTTGTAAGTTTCCATTTTTCCATACGAGAACTGGGTCATGGCAAAGTCGAGAACTATTGCCTCGTCTTTGAAAGGCAGGCCGAAAACGAGCGGGTTATTTCCAAGTCTTGGATCGGTTGCCCCCCATGCAGGCATATTGGCAATTGTATTCGTCCAGCCGATAAAAACACATCCTTCGCGTGCAGCCTGCCAACCATAAGTACCACCTCGCATCCAGTGGTTGGTATTTGCAAGTGCAACAAGACCTATTCCGTTTTTACCTGCCAGGGTTACAGCCCTATCAGTGGCAAAAGTCGCATTTAAGGGTCCCGGTCCAAGGTTTCCGTTCCACTGTTCCAGGGAACCGACTGAATGAACCAGAGTTGGTTCTGCATCAGGTATTATTAAGCCTTGTCTTATATTTTTTACAAACATGTAAAACCTGTTAACTCCATGAGAATAAACTCCTTCAAGGCTGTTAACAGTAAAAATCCATGCACATTTATCAGCCTTATGATCAGTAAAACCCAGTTTTTTGAGAATTCTTGAAAATTCGGATTTCATTTCATCCGAAGGTACTCTGACAATATTTTCCATATTTCCTGATTATTTCTGCTTCCATTCCACATCACCGAAATCCATGAACCAGTTCCAGTCCTTCAGAAGCATATTATGAGAACCGTCCCTGACATGAAACCCCACTTTTCCGCTTATCACCTGCTTATTTAGAGGAGGCATTGTTTCGGGAAGTGTGGATTTTGTTCCTAACAGCCTGAATACCGGCAGTGCATTATAAAGAGCCAGGTAGGAGCCACGAGGATCTCCCCAGAGGTCGTCGCTTGCACAGGCTACATAAAGTGCTCTCGGTGCTATAAGAGCCAGTAACATGTGCTGATCAACCGGTAATGCATCCACATCATTGTTATATTTTTTATAATTTGAACAGAACCAGTGAGGGAATGACTTGTTTATTACTCCGACTGTTTCACCAAACATCCGGCGAGCCAGGGCTGCACCCGTACTTCCCGATTCATTACTTATCACCAGCGAAAATCTTTCATCCTCTGCTCCAGCCCACAGTGCAGTTTTCCCTCCTCTTGAATGGCCGAGAACAGCCACTTTCTTATTATTTATGTCTTTATCCGTTTCGAAATAATCCATGCAGCGGCTTGCACCCCATGCCCATGCAGCAATTGTACCCCATGCATCAGCCGGACGCGGCAACTTATCAAGAAGAGCATGAATACCATTCTTAAAATCATCAAAATTATCGGGATCAACATCGGCATTATAGAATTCCGCTATTGCATATCCTCTTGCAATGACATCCTCTGCAGGCCAGAATTCACTTTTTACCTTCCTTGTAGGATCTGTGTTTGCCGGGCCGCGGTTATCTATAAGAAGGAATACCGGTACGGGTTTAGGCACTTTGTTAGGAACAAAGAGCTCCAGGTGAATTACCAGAGAACCTTTTTCAGCAGCTATGGTAATATCTACCTGCTTCAATGTGGCCGCTCCTCCCATTGCGTTCTTATCTTCATTAATCACCTTATAACTTCTGGTATATGGCGTGTTTGGTACCCTGCCATACACATTCTCACGGAACAGTTCCAGAACCTGGATTCCGCCGGCTATTTGTCCACATGCGGGAGTCGTGACTTTCCTTCCATCAGAAAAAGTAAGAGGATCAGGTAGAGTATATGACGGAACCTTTTCCTCATAGTAGTTTATATTCGGCCGTGCCTTTGATAATTTTTCAACAGTTTGTGGAGAAGCCTTCCATCCTTCTTCATTCTGTGCAAAAGCTCCGGATACATTTAGTATGAACAGAACTGCAGTACAAATTGATATTGAAGAATTTTTTTTCATAATAATAGAGTTTATAAGAAATGATTATTAATTCCTGGTAAAAGTTACTGAATGACCTCCTTTAAAAGAAGGCTTTATAAACTTAAGGACAACCCTGGTTACACCCTTTGGCCAGTATCGATTCAGAGTTGCATCTGTGATTTCAATAAATTCAATTTCGGGTTTTATCACCTTTGAATCATATGACATATTAAGAGCAAAGCCATCACCTTCAAACTTAAGCAGACCGGGTTTAGCCTCAGTGACCCGGCAATATGTAATAAGGTTGGAGCTCGTTGCGGATTTTCCGGCACTGTCAAGAACAAATTTATCGGTAATTGTAAAATTCTTTCCCCGGTTAAGTGTATAAGATCTTACCCATGATTTAACCATAGCCTCTTCAGGGTAAGCACCGGCAATATCAGTTGAAAAGGATACCTTTTTTTCAGTAGCTGTAAAAGCTGAATTTTTTGCCTTGAATTTCGCACCCTGCATCTGATCAATTCCGTTTATTACCGGAAGATTGTGATAACCCGACTGCATTGTCCAAATCTCGTAGCGCCTGGAGCTGAATGTCCTGGCAGTGTAACCTTCGCGACCAAGATCAATAAGGCATGGTTTTCCATTGTAGTACATTATACATGAACCTACGTCGTTGTGGTTATGGCTCTCATTATTAAAACCTCCTTTTGCACCAAAATAGAATCCAGCAGTGCTGCCTTCCTTGTCGCGGGCCCCGGCGACCTCAGTATCAGGTAGCCAGAACTCGGAAACCAGAGCTTCCCTGGCATCTGCGCCGGTAATCTCACTGAGTAAGGTCAGGCTTTTGATCTGATCACAAATTTTACCGGAAAAACTATGTTCTCCCCATTTTCCCAGTTTTGCAAGATATGCTCCAAATTTCAGCATCGTAGTATCGCTGATCGCCTTCCCGTATAAATAAACAGATGCCGGCCGGCCACCGGTGGTAGCATCGGCATCGGCAAAATTCAGAAAATACGGCGCATGGATATTAACTTTATAAAAATACTTTCCAATATTCTGAATAAGTGGGTTGTCATAAACATCAAATTTTCCGCCAGATGCATCTTTCAAAACTGAAAGGCTTTCGTAGAGTAACGCACCTGCAGCACCCCAGTATGACGGCCCCTCGTCACATCCGCCATCGTTGGGATAACCGTTCAGGAATTTGTCAAGCGAATTTACGATCTTAAGTACTTCGGACCTTTTTCGTTCAGGATCATCTTCAAGAAGAAGAAAGCAGTTGAGCATATTGTAGTTGACCCAAGGGTTCCAGTTATTTGGTCGGCCTCCCCTAAAACCCATATAGCCAAAATCATTACGTTCAAAATAGGGATTAACCGCTTTCCTGATAATTTCCTGTTTCAGCCTTGAAGAGATTAAAGGATGCACTTTATCAAACTCATCTTTAAAAAGGTACCATGTCCACGAAAGATCATTTGCGATCTCTCCCACTCCCAGGTCAACTGTTGGTTCGTTGACATCAGGAAGTCCAATGGGGGCCTCCTGAAATGACAGATGGGCTGACCATCCCCACCAGGTCTGTTCTGAGTAATACCATACGGCATTAATGATCTGATCAATAAAGCGTCCCTTACCCTCAATTAATTCAGCCATAACAAGCGAATTTAATGCATTACTGGGTGCACCGTATGCCCCCTGTCGCCTGTCGCCTGACCGGATAAATTCAAGATAATCTGTTGCTTTAACAACAGGCCAGTTATAATCAAGAAATTTCTCAGCCTTTGAAATGTACTCATCCTTTAATTTGGCTGGTATTTCCTGCCAGAATTTTCTGTTTTTATAATCAGGTAATTTGTTCCAGGAATTGTCTGTTATAAGGTTTTTGTTAAGATCAATTTCCCGGGCTTCATCAGCAAGGATATTTCTTTCCTTTACCTGAACTCCGGCAACAGCAGGAGTCATAATAAAAAAAATATTTATCATACAAAAGCCTGACAAAATGGATTTCAAATAAGAGTTATCTTTTTTCATCTGACATTTATATTTCTGATCTGAACAAAATTAAATATACTTATCCAAAAAGTCGAAAACGCTGATAATGGTCCTATGACCTCAGGTGTCTGGCTCATCTTAAATTCTTTCAACTGCTGATTTCTGATTACTGACCTCTGACCTCAACTTTTTAAATGTATTTAGAATAGATATCCGGTCTTCTGTAACCCCATCCCATCCATCCAAGTGGCTCATTATGAAATTTCCCGGAAATGATACCGGCAGGAACATCATATGTCAATACACCAGGTTCTCCTGTCATCTGACAGAACAATTCACCCATTGGCCCAACAATAAAGCTGCCTCCGTTAAATCTTCCCGCATGATTTACCACGACTATAAACTGTTCATTAGATGTCGAACCGACCCTTGTAATGATTTCATTGTCAATCCTGTTTTTATATAAGGTCATGTCGGAGGTATTTGTTGCAAGAGGGCAAAGAACTATTTCTGATCCGATTGCCCTCATACACCTTAGTGTTTCGGGGATTTCCCTGTCGAAACAAATAATTGTTCCGACATTGTATTTCCCCTCTTTTAATTTCAGTTCAGAGGAATAAAAGTTGCTGCCCGGGGTAAAATAACCCCAATGGTTGATGTTTTCAAAATGCCTGCAGTGCACTTTCCTGTATATATACACAAAAAAACCATCGGGAGAAATAAGAGCAGCTGAATTATGGATCAGGTTGCCTTCTCCCCTTTCCACAAATCCCACTAAAATATGTATGCCCTTATCTTTAGCTTTGTTTTTAAATAATTGTAAATGTTCTCCGTCCGGTGATTCGGCAATATCATATAGCTTTTTCCTGAATGCTTCTGATTTTCCACCTGAGGGATCCATTGAATAACCGTGAAATACGCATTCAGGAGTAACAGCTATTTCTGCACCCTGTATTGCAGCCAAATCTATTGCTTCAAGTGTCCTTTTTATATTAGCCTCAACCGCCCATTCTTCTGTATAAACCTGGCACATTCCTATTTTTATCCTTGAATATTCATCTTTATAAAGATCAGGGAGTTCTTTAAGAATGAAGGGCTTTTTTTCCTGAACATTTACAAAAGATAATGACGTACCTGCAGAAAGGGTAAGAATGCCAGAACCCATTGATCCGATAAACTTTCGCCGGTCAACCATAATTATGTGTTTTGGAATACATTATATTTACTCTCAGTAAATTTACCAAATATAGAAGAAAAAGCTTAAAAAAAATGATATAAAAACAAACTATTAACTATGATCCAAATCTTAAAATAAAGTTGAGGAGATCATAATAATAAAATTTTTAATTTTGTCCTGTAATAAATAAATTGGCCCGGAAATCAAGCATAAGGAATTACTGATTTAAACTTTGTCGGGCTCCGGTTCAAGCAAATTGTAAATCTTAATTCTTCATTGCCGATAGTCATTAAAAATAATAAATGATCACTTTAAGTAAAATAGCCGACAATAAACTGGTCTGTCTTTTATGTCCGCACTTTTGTAAACTGGCAGCCGGGAATACGGGCATTTGCGGGGTAAGGAAGAATACCGGAAATAAGATTGAGCTGACTACATATGGTGTTATTTCAGGATATTCCCTCGATCCGGTCGAAAAAAAACCATTGTACCATTTTTTTCCTGGATTTAATGTTCTTTCGATTGGCTCATATGGATGCAATATGCGATGTGATTTTTGCCAGAATTATCATATTTCACAAAATGTTCCCAAAATATCCGAATCATTAGTCAGCCCTGAAAATATTATTAAAGATGCTCTGTCGGTTCAAAAGAACATAGGTGTTGCATTTACTTATAATGAACCGGTTATATGGTATGAGTATATGAGGGACGTCGCCAGGGATGCCAAAAATGAAGGACTAAAAACTGTCATGGTAAGCAATGGTTTTGTAAACAGGAAACCGCTGGATGAAATCATTGGTTTTATTGATGCCTTTAACATTGATCTTAAAGCTTTTAATAATAACTTCTACCGGAGACTTACAGGAGCTGTTATAGAACCGGTTAAGAACTGTTTGAAGCAAATAGTCAGGTCAGGAAGGCATCTGGAAATAACAACCTTAATAATACCCGGGCAGAATGATGATGAAAAAGAGATAACAATGCAATCGGAATGGATAGCAAATGAACTGGGAAAAGATGTTCCTCTCCACCTGAGCAGATACTATCCAATGTTTAAAAGAGATAATATGGCTACATCCCAGGATAGTCTTGAAAGGTTATTTAATATTGCATCCGGGAAACTTAACAATGTTTATCTGGGAAATACTATTTCACAAAGCGGTCAGGATACATCTTGTCCTCTATGCGGTACAAAGGTTACAGAGAGATCCGGATATAAAATCAAACTTCAAAACCTGGATGAAAAAGGAAATTGCCTGAAATGCGGGACCAGTATTTACCGTCACTTTATTTCTTCTCCTTTGACACAGAGCTGAGCTGATCAAAAAGTTTATCTACCCCTGCCAACAAATCATTTTTTATTGCCTTAAAATGAGCCTTAATGACTTTGGGTTCATTTTTACCTTCAGGATTATTTACCCTGGCAATAAGCTCTTTTCTGAGACTGACTGCATTTGCAATTATACCTGACACTTCATCAGTTTTATTATCCGGATGAAGTCCCGCATATACAAAACAATCGGAGATCACTTCAAAAATCAGGTAATCAATATCCTTTTTAAATTCTCTGATACTTGCCATAATAAAATGTAAATATATTAATGCCTCAAAGATAGCAAATTATGTGTTTAACTTATCAGCCTGAACAATTATTCTGAACGGAATAACTTTACACTCTCCTCCGCTTTTTTAAAATAAAGATTCCGTATCCTCTTTATATAAGGATGAGCGACATTAAAAAAGTAATTATCAATACAATAGAATGGAATCACTATTGGGGAAGTGCCGGTCATAAAAACTGTATCAAACTCAGGAATATCTTTAACTTTTACGGGTTTATGTATAACCCCAATCTTATTTTCACTGCAGATGTCGAGAATATGCTTCCGTGTTATACCGTTAAGAATAAGATTATCAGGCGCTGTAAAAAGGATATCACCCTTTACAAAGAAAATATTAGACCTGCTTCCTTCAGTTATGAAGTTTTTTTTATTCACAAGCAATGCTTCATATCCACCTTCAAGGATCAGTTTATGATAAATTGATGAACGAAATTTATGATTAATTACCTTTGATTCAGGGTTATTCCGCTCACCATAATAAAGGGTACCTCTGACTCCCGTCAAATACTGTTCTTTAGTTGGATACATAGGTTCAATAAAATAGATAAGATAATTATCTGAACCTTTATTATAATTGAAAACAATTTTAAGGCTTGCCTCCTTCTTTTTGTCGGATTTTGTCAGATTAATAACAGCCTCCCTTATTGTTGAATAATCAGCAAGTTGCTCTTTTTGAAGCAGTTTTAAACTTATTTCAAGACGTTCCATGTGATCATTAAAAAACACAGGGTAACCCTTTACCATTCTGATCACCTCATAAATTGATTCCCCTTCATATACAAGAGAATTATCAAATATATCCGATGGTTGCAGTGTACCGTTAAGAATAAACTTTTTCCCGAAACATTCGTTCATAGCAGGCAATTCCTAGTATAACAAAAATACTAACTATTAACTATAATGCCTGCAAATCTTGATTATATTAGTGGTTGATTTTACCCGGGATTACGATAGATGTATGCAATAGTCGATATTGAGACCACAGGGGGGAGCGCGAGGACAGAAAAGATCACTGAAATTGCAATATACCTGCACGATGGGGAAAAAATTACAGGAGAATTTGTTTCACTGATCAACCCGGAACGGAATATCCCCTATTTTATCACCAGCCTGACTGGCATAACGAACGAAATGGTGGAAGATGCTCCACCTTTTTATGAAATAGCTAAAACCATTGTGAAACTTACCGAAGGAAGAACTTTTGTAGCTCATAATGCAAGATTTGATTACTCTTTTATCAGACAGGAGTTTAAGGAACTTGGCTTTAGTTACAAAAGAAGTATTCTGGACACAGTTGCCCTTAGCAGAAAACTCTTACCGGGGCATAGATCATACAGCCTTGGCAATATATGTAAGGATCTGAATATTACCATTAATGGCAGGCACAGGGCCGCAGGTGATGCATTTGCGACTACCAGGCTCTTTGAAGTGCTGCTGGAAAAAGACAAAGAGGTTAACGGCATCAGATCAAACCTTATACTTAACACCAGAATATCCAAACTGAATCCTAAACTGGATATTTCAAAAATTGAAAAAATTCCCGATGAACCTGGTATTTACTACTTTTATAATGAAAAGGGCGACCTGATTTATATAGGAAAAAGTTGTGACCTGCAACAAAGAATATCCACACATTTATCAAACAATACAACAAACAGGGCAATGAAGATGCGTGATATGATTGCCGACATTGACTGGGATGTTACAGGCAGTGAGCTTATTGCACTTCTTCGTGAGTCATTTGAAATTAAAGATAATAAACCTATTTATAACAGGGCTCAGAGAAGGACCGGATTCCAATGGGGTATCTATAGCTTTACTGATAGCAAGGGGTATCTGAATTACGGATACGGACAACTCACCAGTGATGAGTCCCCAATTTCCGTATTTGCATCAAGGGAAAAAGCCAAATCGAAACTGGCATCAATTGTTGATACTTACAATCTGTGTCAGAAGCTTACAGGACTTTATGTTACATCCGGCGCATGCTTCCAGTTCCATGTCGGGATATGCAGAGGGGCATGTTGCGGTAAAGAATCACCGGAGGAATATAACCAAAGAGCGGAAAAGGTAGCAGAAGAATTTATCTTTTCAAGACGGAATTTTTTTGTTATTGACAAGGGCAGAAATGATGATGAACGATGCGCAGTGAAAATAGTAAATGGGAAATATACAGGTTACGGATATTTTAATATAAATGAGATGGGATTTGGCTTAAGTGCTGTGCACGAATGTATTAAACCATCTGCCGATAACCGTGATATACAGGTTATTCTTAAGACATATCTTAAACATAACAGGGTTGAGAAAATAATTGAGTTCTGACATCTTTGAATATTTTACTACTATATTTGATCAGGTATTATGTTAAATATACTATTTAATAATATATAGTATCATGCTAAACATACTATTCAATAATATTTGGTATTATGTTAAACATGATATTAATTACCTGATAAATGTTTATATATTTGTTATAATCACCTAATTATCAATGAAAGATGGCTTTTTTTACCAGAACTACAAAAAATCTTATAATCAGGATTGATGAATTTTTTGATAATATTGAACTGGGACTGCTTGTTTTCAGGGAAGCAATAAAAGCTTTTCTTAATAAAGATATGGAGTCATTCCGGAGACATCTGGAGAAAGTTGACTCACTTGAAAGCAACGCTGACAAACTGCAACGTTCGATAGAAAATGAGATGATAACTCATTCCATATTGCCACAGCACAGGGCAGACGTCAGTGCTCTTATTGATGAAATTGATGAGATTATTGATGCCCTGAAGAGTTCCCTGAATGAAATTAATATAGAAATGCCCGATATCCCGGAATCCCTTAACAGAAACTTCATGGATCTTACTGAAACATCAGTCAGTGCTGCTGAAGAGCTTATTCCGGCTGCAAGAACTTTCTTCAAGGCACCATTTACTGTCAGGGAAAAATTACTTAAAGTATATTACTATGAGAGTGAAACTGATAAAATATCTTTAGGTATCAAGAAGATCATTTTTCAGGAAATGAAGGATTTAGATCTTGCACATAAAGCACATTTAAGATATATTATCCATCATGTGGAGAACATTTCTGATCTTGCACAAAAGGCAGCAGACCTGCTTTCGGCAATGGCGATAAAGATTGTTATGTGAAAGGGTGGGTTAACAGGCATGCCATGTTTTCCCTTCAACATTAAATAATAAAAGATTTCAATAAATGTTCCGGATATATTAAATCACTATGATACTTTTCTTTCTGACGAGTGGTCTTTTTCTTGGCTGGTCACTCGGAGCAAATGATGCCTCCAACATTTTCGGCTCAGCAATAGGTTCGAGAATGATTACATTCAGAAGGGCAGCAATAATAGCGTCTGTTTTTGTAATTGTCGGTGCTGTTTTGCAAGGGTCGGGAACATCGGACACTCTCGGCAAACTTGGGTCAGTAAATGCTGTCGGTGGGTCATTCACAGTTGCCCTTTCTGCAGCCGTTACAATCTTCATGATGACCAGGTTTTCAATGCCTGTTTCAACTACTCAGGCTATTGTTGGTGCAATAATAGGATGGAACTTCTTTACGGGAAATCAGACTGACAGTAAAACCCTGATTCAGATTGTTGCAACATGGATTACAGGTCCGTTTTTGGGAGCAATATTCACAATATTGCTCTATATTTTACTTAAGAAATTCAAGAGATCGGTACAGGTACACCTTGTAATATTTGAATCATACATCAAAAAGGGATTGATTGTTGTGGGAGCATTTGGGGCATACAGTCTTGGAGCGAATAATATTGCCAATGTAATGGGAGTCTTCCTGCCCGCTTTTAACCTTCACCATCTTGATCTCGGCATCATCACGCTTAACTCCTCCCAGCAACTATTTCTGCTGGGAGGGATTGCAATTGCCATTGGCATAATAACTTATTCAAGAAAGGTAATGGAGACAATTGGCAGCGGTATAATTGAGTTATCCTCAGAAGCAGCTCTGGTAGTAGTTCTTGCTCAGGCGCTTGTACTATTTATTTTTTCTTCCACCGGATTATCAAATCTGTTTGTGATGATTGGGTTACCTCCTATCCCAATGGTACCAGTATCCAGCTCGCAGGTAGTTATCGGGGGATTGCTTGGTATGGGTTTATACAAGGGTGCCGGAAATATTAATTTCAGGATACTGGGTGAGATAGGGATTGGGTGGATTGCAACACCTGTTGCATCAGGCCTTCTTACATTCCTGTCACTTTTCTTTATCAAGAATATTTTTAATATCAATGTAGGATCAAAAGGAAGTAATTCTGTCTTTTCTGCCCTGCAGACAGACACTATATCGATGTACGGAGAATCTGATATTTCTGGCATCATCAGGTATTTTATCCTTGGATTCCTTATCTTTAGTATTGTTGGAGCATCCTATTACTTCCTTCTTCAAAGAAAGAAAAGAAGAGAGATGCACCAATCGGAGGAAAAATTCTGGAATAATTTGAAATAAAAGTATCACAGCTTATATCAGCTGCCAGATATCAGTGGTCATATTTCAGTTGTCACAATTCAGACGTCAGATGTCAGCCATCTGTTCCGGTATTGGTAGCCGTCGCATATCAATTCTTCCTCTTTACCGGTCTTTCAGTGACCGGCAATTGTTTCTTCTTCAGAATCAGCAACATATCAGACTCTGACGGAGATGTAACTGTAAGAACGGAACCATCATCCTGAGCAACGCCATCCGAATAATTATTCTTAACCGGATCAAACCATTGTACCTTATAATCATCACCTGAAGGCTTTCTTATTCTAATTGTAAGTTTTACCGGAATGTAAGCAAGGATAGTTTTATTATCAGGAGACTTCATAGCAGATACAAAGTGATTGAATATTTTATCCCCGGGTTGATCAATAAGTATTTCAGGGGCAGGATATAGCTTCCACCACTCCAGTTTCCTGAAGAATTGAGCAAGGAAACCCATCTGTATTGATCCCGGGAAATTGATACTTTTATCCCAGGTGGAAGTACCCGGAGCATCCGTATGATTAAGTATTTTCTCCCCTTCACGTAACCAGGGCCAAATTCCGTTTGCACCATATGAGATACCAGCTATGGGTGTAGCACAAAGACTCCAGTAACTGGCATTTCTGACATCCCTGTCATTAATCCTAAAACCTATCTGTTCATAATTTGGTTCCAGATTGATAAGCGGCCGGGCAGGAAGATGTTGCCACATCTGACTCATTGGTCCTTTTGTAATCCAGTTTACGGTATTCTCCGCGTTGCTGTGACTACTCTGGTAACCAATAATATTTAGCCATGGTTCATCCTTATATACCTCCCCTATCCACGAACGACCACATGGATGCTGGGCTACTATACCCTGTTGTTTTCCGTCAAAAACAGCTCTCCCTATGGTTTTCCATCTTTGTTCATAGGACCCTGTATATATTCCATCTCCTCCCAATAACCATACTACATGATTTCCTCCGTAACGGGCAACTATATACTTCGCAAGCAGAATAGCCTGGTCATCAGGAAGGTAGTAGCCGGGGCTTATTTCCCTTCCCTTTCCGTTCTGAAGTGCCCACAGAATAACAGGGGCCGCAACCAATCCGAATTCGTTAACCCTGTCAATTTTTTCATCAATAAGTCTGAAGAAACGGGGATTGACCCGGATTCTGCCACAGCCCTCAAAAGCGACCAGTCCTTCGCTGCTCTTTTCACAGCCCCTCCATTGGGTGGTAACAAGTTGTATGACATTATAATTATTCGAAGCCCGTTGCTGAAGATACTGATCCCACTCTTCTTTTGTTGATTTCAATGCTCCGTTCCAGGCAGTGCATGCCATATAAAAGAAGGGTGTTCCATCTGAATGAGTGAGGTAATAAGTACCAGGAGGATTTATTACCGGACCATGCCGGTAAATATCTTTCCCGCTTTCATGAGGCCTGCAAATAAATGACCCTTTTTGTCCGTGAAGTCCCTGGTTTTTAACATCGGAACACCTGGTTTCAAATGTCCATGTACCAGTTTCATCCGGCATAAAACGGGCTTTCCAGACATTATCTCCGTCCCAGAATGTGTTTATTGTTTTAATCACACCTGAAGGGGATACGAAAGTCACCTCCATCATTTTTAAATCCTGGACCGGGTTTTCATAGACAAGACTACTGGTGAATACAAGTTCATATTTCTTCCATTTAAACGCATCCGGTAACTGAGCAATTATCAACAGCGGAGTCATTATAAGCAGGCACGAAAATAAAATTGTCTTACGCATATTGAATTAATCTTAATGTATGATTCTGGTGCTCATATTAATTTTTTACTTTCAGGTATGAATAATTTAATCCGTAATATAACATCTGTCCGAGGTAATCATTGGTATACTCGATATTTACATCGGTTATAGTGCTATCCTTACCATAAACTGGTGACAATATGGGATTAATAAAACCCGAATATGGAGCCAGTTTTAGTTTTTCATATCTTTCAAGAATCTCGGTATGCAACCGGGGATCAACCTTAACTCCATACTCCTCAATGAGCCTCTTCCCTGCTTCAAAATCGCCTTCTGATTTAATTCTTTGTATCTCCCTGAGCATTTCCCCAAAGAGGTTCCTCAGCTTCTGATAGTCATTAATCTTAACGTATGTTTTTCCATCCCTCCTGAAAAACTCAATGACATTTTCAGCTTTTCCCTTTTCATAAACCCAATGGCAAATGGCTGCCCTGTTACGCATATGTGCCTCCTCTATATCTTTCCCCGGCTTAATTCTGACAATCTGTGTAAGTAATCCGTTTCGAATGTATGCATCGTAGGCGGCTTTAGCAGCATCTTCATCAGGTAGCAATCCAAGCTCAAGAATCTTTTTATCCATTATATAATAAAGTGCAAAAAGGTCTGCACGTGCTTCTTCCAGTGAGGACGCATAGTTTTTAAGTGCATTAGGGTCAGTACCTTCTGCAAGTTTTCCACTTGCATGACCTACACACTCATGAAGATCGGTATGCAATGCGTCAGCTATTACCCCATATTTTTTTATCCTGTCTATTTCAGACTGATCAGCAGCAAACTCCTCAAGGAAACCATTACCCTGTGAAGATATGTCGTATGCAGCAGTGATATTTCCAAGAGTAACTGATTTAGAACCAACCTCTTTCCTTATCCAGTCTGCATTTGGAAGATTAATACCAATCGGGGAAGAAGGGTAGCAATCGCCACCCAGCATTGCAATATTTACAACTTTTGCTGCAACACCTGTAACACTTTTCTTTTTGTATTGAGGCTGAATTGGAGAATTATCCTCAAACCACTGGGCGTTTTCGGTTATAATCTTTGTACGCTTTGTGGCTTCCATATCTGTATAATCAACAATTGCCTCCCATGTTGCTTTCATACCAAGTGGATCTTCATATGTCTCAATAAAACCATTGATATAATCAACCATAGGATCAGTGTCCTTTGCCCATACCACATTATATTCATCCCACGTTTTCAGGTCACCTGTTTTATAATACTCAACCAGATATGACAACTCCTTTCTCTGAGTATCCGTTTCAGCCACATTAATTGCCTTTTCGAGCCAGAAGATAATTTTGTCAATGGCTTCTCCGTACAATCCAACTGATTTGTAGACCTCCTCTGTAATTTTCCCGTTAATCATTGCAACTTTTGAATTTAAACCAATAGAAACCGGGTGTGGATCATCCTGATCAATTTTCCCTTTATAGAATTCTTCAACTTCTGCCTGGGTCACACCTTCGTAGAAGTTGGATGCTGAACTGGCAACAATGTCTGTTCCGGTTCCCAGTTCTACTTTACGGGCAAACAATCTTTCGTCAAACATTACAGGTGTAAGCATATCAATCAAGTGCCTGGTGGTCTCTCCCTTTAACAATGGAAGCTTTCTATTATCAGAATTTTCAACAAGAGTTGCAAAATAATCTGAAGAAAAGGCGGGCCTAAATTTATCGCTGGAATAATGGTGATGAATTCCGTTGGCAAAAAAAACTTTTTTTGCGTAAATAAGAAAGTTTTTATACTCATCACTATCTTTATCACCTGAATAGCTTAGTATGATGGCTTCAATTGTTTTTCTGATCTTCAGATTATACCTGAAGTTTTGATCCCATAAAATATCTCTGCCTGCAAGTGCTGCCTGGCTCAGATAATAAGCATACGCTTTTTGACGGGGGGTAAGTTTTTCAAAATCAGGGAGCCTGTATCTAAGAACCCGGATATCATCAAATTGCTCAACGAAATATTTGAAATCATCTTTCACCTCAACAGCTGGCTGTGTTGAATTTTTGCAGGAACTAAAACTCATAATCATCATAAAAATAAGTGTAATATGTTTTGGGCCGACTTTCATAGCAATAAGAATTTGTATTGAAATATGGTACAAAATTATTAAAAAGCTAATTAATCTTCATTAAATTTCAGAAATAATAGTAAAAGGGCAACCGCTGATAAAACTTAAGTACAAATTCAAAATTTAAGTTGGAGAAAACCACCATGAACAAAGTAATTCAAGATTTAAGATCAGAACTGATCCTCAAAGCCGATGATAAGATAAAACTATCGGGCGAACGGTTCTTCAGAGAAGAGGTTAAACTCTATGGAATAAGATCAGGTGTTGTGAACCGGATAGGTAAAGATCATTACAAAGCATTGGCGGATCAAAGCAAAGAAAATATTTTCTATTTTTGTGAGGAATTGTGGAAATCGGGCATCCTGGAGGAATCTTTTATTGCATGCAACTGGTCATATTATGTTCACAAACAGTATAAGATAATTGATTTTGAGATGTTTGAGCGATGGATTAACAGATATGTCAGCAACTGGGCATCATGCGACACCTTATGCAATCATTCTGTAGGTTCTTTGATTGAATTGTATCCGGAAACTATTGACCATTTAAAAAGATGGACAAGATCAGAAAACCGGTGGATGCGCCGGGCTGCTGCAGTCTCGCTCATTGTTCCTGCAAAAAAAGGAAAATTCCTGGATGACATTTTTGATATCGCATCAAACATTCTGACTGATCAGGACGACATGGTCCGGAAGGGTTATGGCTGGATGCTCAAGGTAGCCAGCCAGGCTCATCAGAAAGAAGTTTATGATTTTGTTATCAGGAACAAAGCAGTCATGCCAAGAACGGCTTTCAGATATGCAATAGAAAAAATGCCGGATGAACTAAGATCAAAAGCAATGGAAAAGTGATAATGATGTCACCAATATTTAACCAAATAAAATTATAGTAGCATGAAATATTTACTTATTCTGATATTCAGTCTTGTTGTTATTACTGATGCTAATTGCCAGAAGAATCAACTAAACGACAAGATATTAGAATCAGCTAAAGAGGCTGATGATTCTTACCGTAATGTTTATAAGGATCTTCATAAGAATCCGGAACTCTCTCTGATGGAGTTCAATACTTCGAGAAAGATGGCAAATGAACTGCAGAAACTTGGTTTTGAAGTGACTGCCGGTGTCGGAGGTAATGGCGTTGTCGGTATTTTCAGGAACGGGAGAGGTAAGGTGATTATGCTTCGCACCGATATGGATGCTTTACCTGTAAAAGAAAATACGGGACTCCCCTACGCAAGCAATATAGTTATGAAAGATGCATCAGGAAAAGAGAACCCTGTTATGCATGCCTGCGGTCATGATCTTCACATGACGACATGGTTAGGTATTCTGAATACGCTGGTAAATTTAAAAAATGAATGGAAGGGAACCATAATGGCAATTGCCCAACCTGGCGAGGAGGGATCGCTTGGGGCAATTGCAATGATCAATGATGGTCTTTTTAAAAAATTCCCGGTACCTGATTATGCTTTGTGTTATCATGTAAGTGCTGAACTCCCATCAGGTACTATAGGGTATTTCCCGGGACCAATTTTTGCCGGGGTAAAATCGGCTGAGATAACCGTTTACGGTTCAGGAGGACACGGGGCAATGCCACATACGACAGTCGATCCGATTGTCATAGCAGCGAGAATAATACTTGATATCCAGACTATTGTCAGCCGTAGAATTAATCCGGTCAAACCTGCTGTAGTTACTGTGGGAGCGATCCATGGGGGTACAAAAAATAATATAATACCGGATGAAGTAAAAATGCTTCTGACAATAAGATTCTTTGAAGAAGATGTTTATAAAACAATTAAGGAATCATTGATCAATATAACCCGGGGAGCAGCTATTTCTGCAGGGCTTCCGGAAAACAAAATGCCACTTGTGATTTTTGATGATGCTGTAAATCCACCGGTAACAAATAATCCCGACCTGGTTATGAACGGTGTGAAATCAATGAAGGATATACTCGGAGAAAATAAGGTTATTCTTGTCGATCCGGCTACAGTAGCAGAAGATTTTGGCAAATATGGTTTAACGGATGAAAAGATTCCTATTGCACTTTTCTGGCTTGGAGGAGTAAATGCCAAAAAGTATGAAGAGCATATTACGAAAGGAATTAATTTACCTCCTCTTCATAATTCCTCATTTGCACCTGATTTTGATCCTACGTTCAGGACCGGGGTTGCAGCGATGACCAAGACAATCATTGATCTTTTCGGAAAACAATAGTGAACTAATGAATTTCTGCAATCATATTAGTAACTTTACCGGTTAATTTAACTGACTGATGAAAGCCGCTCTATCTGTAATATTTATTTTTCTTTTTGCAATTTCAGTAAACGCCCAGGACAGGATAACAGGTCATGACTTTGCAACACGGTCGGAGGTGATTGCTAAAAACGGCATGGCAGCTACCAGTCAGCCGCTTGCCACGCAGGTCGCCCTTGACATCCTTAAGAAAGGTGGCAATGCAATCGATGCCGCAATTGCTGCCGATGCTGTTCTTGGTGTAGTTGAACCAACAGGCAGCGGCATCGGAGGCGACCTCTTTGCAATTGTCTGGAGCGCAGATAAACAAAAATTATATGGACTAAACGCAAGCGGAAGATCACCCCGTTCATTAAAGCTGGAGTATTTTAAGGAAAATGGAATTGATTTTATCCCTTCATATGGCCCATTACCAGTTTCTGTACCCGGTTGTGTCGATGGCTGGTTTGAATTGCATGAAATGTTTGGTCGTTTGCAGATGAAAGATATCCTGCAGCCTGCAATAAACTATGCCAGAGACGGGTTTCCGGTGACTGAGTTAATTGCATTTTACCTTGACAGAGGCACTCAGTTACTGAAAGATTATCCAAATATCAAAAAGGTCTATATGCCCGGTGGAAGATCTCCAGCCAAAGGAGAGGTCTTCAGGAATCCACTTCTGGCCAATACCCTGGAGAAAATTGCAAATGGAGGTCGTAATGAATTCTACAGAGGGAGTATAGCAAGAGCTATAGATGCCTTTATGAAAAATCAGGGCGGTTTCCTTTCATATGATGATCTTGCACGTCACCATTCGGAATGGGTTGAGCCTGTCAGTACAACTTACCGGGGTTATGAAGTCTGGGAGCTTCCTCCAAACAGTCAGGGAATTGCAGCTCTTCAGATTCTGAATATCCTTGAGGGTTATGACATTGCTGCAATGGGTTTTGGATCTGCTGATTACATACATGTTTTCACCGAGGCAAAGAAACTGGCGTTTGAGGACCGGGCAAAGTATTACACTGACCCTCTATTTAGCAATATTCCCGTAGATCAGTTGATTTCAAAAAAATACGCAACAGAGCGCCGAAAACTTATTAACCTACAGAAGGCAGCCAATGTTTATGACGCGGGAAAAATTGAAGCAGGTAATACAATATACCTCACAGTTGCTGATAAATACGGCAACATGGTTTCACTTATACAGAGTAATTACCACGGGATGGGTTCCGGTATGTGCCCGACAGGACTTGGCTTTATTCTTCAGGACAGGGGAGAAATGTTCAGTCTGGAAAAAGGCCATGCTAATATTTTTGCGCCGGGGAAAAGACCATTTCAAACAATAATACCATCATTCATAACAAAAAGTGGTAAGCCATGGATAAGTTTTGGAGTGATGGGGGGTGATATGCAACCACAGGGACACGTACAGATTGTCGTAAATCTTATCGATTTTAAAATGAATCTTCAGGAAGCTGGCGATGCTCCCAGAATGCATCATGTAGGCTCTTCTGAACCAACAGGTCAGCAAATGACAAACGGTGGCACCCTGCTGCTTGAAAGTGGTTTTCGATGGGAAGTGATTCAGGAACTTTTATCAAGGGGGCATAAAGTACAATGGGATCTTGGTGGCTATGGGGGATACCAGGCAATTATGTGGGACGAAAAAAATAAAGTTTGGTTTGGTGCATCCGAATCGAGAAAAGACGGGCAGGCCGCAGGATACTAGATACTAAGGAGCAGGGAGCAGGGAGCAGGGAGCAGAGAACAAAGATCCCCTACAGAAGGTATTTGCCTCGAAATACGGGAGCCTGCCCCTCTAAAGAGTGAGGCAGGGGTGTGTATGGACTATTTATTTATATTATATAATAACCGCATTAAAAATCAACTTATGAAAAGAAATCTTCAATTAGAGCTATGCTGCAGCAAGTCTATAACAATCACAATGATTATTTTTATGCTGATCACAACATTTGCCTGTAAACCCAAACCACCCAAAGATTATCTTCACGAGACGAAGGAACAAATTGATGCCCGAATGCAGTGGTGGCATGATGCCCGTTTCGGAATGTTCATCCACTGGGGTATCTATTCAGTTCCTGCCGGGCAATATAAGGGACAGGATATACCGGGAATCGGGGAATGGATAATGTCCACTGCAAAAATCCCGATTGCGGAATATGAACCGTTTGGGAAAGCATTTAATCCGGTACAATTCAATGCTGCAGAATGGGTTAAAATTGCAAAGGATGCCGGCATGAAATATATTGTCTTTACCTCAAAGCATCACGATGGGTTCAGCATGTGGAATTCAAAGGTGTCAAAATATGATATTGTTGACTTTTCCCCTTATGGAAAGGACGTCATTAAAGCTCTTTCTGAAGAATGCAGAAAACAAGGTCTTACTCTTTGTTTTTATTACTCAATTATGGACTGGCACCATCCTGATGCCAATTCCTCAAACTGGGATAAATATCGCGAAGAGTATCTGAAACCACAACTAAGAGAACTACTTACAGGCTACGGTAAAATAGGGGTTTTATGGTTCGATGGGGAATGGACAAAGGAATGGACCGAAGAGCAGGGCAAGGACCTTTATAATTTTGTCCGGAATCTTCAGCCTGATATAATAATAAACAACAGGGTAGGGAAAGGTCGCCAGGGAATGCAGGGCATGAACAAGGAAAACACCTTTGCCGGCGATTTCGGTACTCCCGAGCAGGAGATACTTTCAACCTCGGCCGCACTCCCCTGGGAATCATGCATGACAATGAACGATACATGGGGTTTTAAAATAAAAGATACTAACTGGAAATCAGCAGAAACACTCGTCAAAAACCTTACAGATATAGTTTCAAAAGGAGGTAATTATCTTCTTAATGTGGGACCCACTTCAGAGGGGCTTTTTCCTGCTGCAAGTGTAGAGAGACTTAAAGAGATAGGTGACTGGATTAAAGTAAACGGGGAGGCAATTTATGCAGTCAGACAACTCAGGAATTTTAAGGAGGGAAATGATATAAGATACACTCTTTCACCTGACGGGAAATATATTAATGCATTTGTTTTTAATCTTCCTGACGGACAGTTAAATATTAAGCAGATCAAGCCTGTTGAGGGTTCGGTAATAAGGATGTACGGTCTGGATACAGATCTGAAATGGACCTACGATGATACTAACGGACTGACAATTGAATGGCCTGAAGAGCTGACCGAGCCTTCCGGATTACCATGCAGGTATGTCTGGGTCTTAAAAATTGAAGGGGTTGAGATTTAGAGACATTAAACATAGGGAGAAGAGAGCGGATACCGAAGCTGGGATTTAAATTTAAGAACGGATCCCCAGCATATCCATTACCCCGTTGATGAATGTCAGCGGGTGAATTGGATTACCCGGAACATACAGATCAATATGATGTTCGTCGATGAACCTTCTGTTCAAAGCAGGGCTTCCTTCAAAAATACCACCGCTGATAGCATCGGTGCCGGCTAGTATTATTATTTTGGGTTCTGGTATTGCAGCATAGCAAATATCGAGCGCTTCGGCCATGTTTACAGTTAAAGGGCCGGTTATAACAATTCCGTCCGCATGCCGGGGTGACGCAACAAACTCAATTCCGTAACGTCCGAAATCGAAATTTACATTACCGGTGGCAGCAAGTTCCATTTCACATGAGTTATCACCACCTGAAGACACTTCTCTCAGTTTTAAACCATTTCTGAAGATCTTTCTTATCTCTTTCCTGATATTCTTTTCATCCAGCCTGACCGGGTTCAGACTGCCCGGGTTAATAATCAGGTCTTCTCTTCTGCTTGCAGCAATACGATAATCATTCTCAAACCTGATCTTTTCAGGAAAGAGAAATGAGCACTCTTTGCAAAAAACACATCTTCCCAGATTAATTGAGCCAGACTTTTCATTTATTGCACTAACAGGACAAATGGCAGCAACTCTCTTTATCTCTTTCTCAGAAATATCAGCTGAAATAACCGGGCGACCCCTGAAAAGATCAGAGACAGGCTGTGTCCTCAGATTTTTAACATATTGTGTGCCATGACTTTTCAGAACCTTCAATTCCTTCAGCATATTTTAAAAATATTGATGCAGTTTATAAATCGTTTCCACAATATGAAAGGTTAAAGCTCTTATTGCATACCGGGAAATCAGATATCTCCTGGTTGCGCACTGTTAATGCCAAAGCCATCCAGTTTTGAAATGAAGGATCCTTTACTTTGTAATGTGAAATTTTTCCATTATTATCTGTAATCGCCATGTGGCAAATTTCTCCTCTCCATCCTTCCACCATTGAAATGGCATAACTGTGTGGCATTAATGAATAATCATAAACAGGTTTCTTAAGATTGTTATTTTTTTCGGACCATATCTCAATTAATTCATGAACGATTTTCAACGATTGACGAACTTCAAGATTACGTAACATACCTCGTGCCAGAACGTCACCGTTCCCGAGGGTCACAGATTGAGCCGGATAGTTCCTGTAGTACTGAGAGGGATGTGTTTTGCGAATATCACGCGAAATGCCGCACGAGCGGGCGATCATCCCTACAGCACCTGTTTTTAAGGCTTGTTGTCTGGAGAGTATCCCGATATCATCAAAACGGCTAAGAACACTCGGTAATGTATATATAAGATCGGTTATTTCACTGAACCTGCTGGCGGTGTCCATAGCCACCCGTAAAATTTCGTTCCCTACAATAAGACTCAGTGGATAATTGCTGCCTCCGGGGCGTACTAAACCCTTTCCAAAGCGATTACCACACCATAGCTGGGTAGTATTTATTATTGTGGTTCTTAGTGCTTCGCATACAATTTGTCCAAGCTGATAACCAACATCACCGCAGAGAGCAGCAGTGTCGCCAATATGAACAGCAATTCTCTCCAGTTCCAGGGCGATACACCGCTCAATCTGAAGTTTATCGCTGACTTCAATGCCAGCTAATGACTCAATAAGCTGTGAATGAGCCAATGCATGTCCAACAGTTGTATCACCTGCTATACTTTCTGAAAGGACACATCTTTGTAAGGGATTGTTTTTTTCAATAAACAACTTTTCTATTCCACGATGCTGATAACCAAGTTGTATTTCAAGGTGTAAAACCTTTTCGCCATTGCAGATAAACCTGAAATGGCCCGGTTCGATCACTCCCGCGTGAATAGGGCCCACTCCTACCTCATGCAGCTCATCGCTCTCAATCGCAAAGAAAGGATAGTTATCAATAATCTTTGATTTGTCTGAACGATCATTCGAATATCTTACCGGCTTCAACCAGGGGTGGCCTTCGAATTCCACACCGTAATTTTCATGAATCTCTCGTTCAAAAATATGAAGCTGTGAACAAACCGGGGTTATTGATTTCAACACAGGCTTATCTTCATCCAACTCGTGGGCGAATAACAGAATATTACTTTTGGAGTCATCAGCTATGCAGCAATAAAATTTCAGCTTACCACTTGATTCAGTGCAATAATAAGCTACGCAATGTTTTGCCTCATCTTTCAGAAAATCACATACCTGATCATAAAATGTGTTATATTTTAACACCGGTATTTCATCAATACCAGGCGGAAATGAATTGTTCCTTATTTCTAAATATAGACTTTGACTCATCATAAATTCTACTTAGGCAAAAAGGCAAAACTTTTATTTATAAGTTCAACCAAATAGGGTGGTTGATAAAAGCACATTATAATCACTATGCCAAGAAATGCAAACTGACTTATGGTCTCAGCAGGGCTTACTTTATCAGGTAGCCTTAGAATATCTTCATTGCGGGGGTTTGAGAAAATGATATGCATTATCCTGGTGCTCATTGCGTAGATCACAAAGCACAGCAGTATAATGACACTAATCAGGACAAACCATTGATCATTAAAAACCAATCCCTTAAAGATCATAAACTCAGTTATGAACAATCCTGAAGGCGGAATGGCAAGAATACAAATCATTCCAATAATCAGAACTAAAGCGCCAGCCGGGTAAAGTTTCATATATCTTCCACATTCATCTAATTTAAAAGTATGAAGGACACGAGACAATTGACCCATTTGATAAAAAAGGCTTGATTTCGTTAATGAATGAAGGACAAGAAGAAGCAACGCTGCGTAATAACCCATTCCTCCTACACCAACAGCAATGGCTACCAGTCCCATATTTTCCAGGCTTGAATATGCAAGCATGCGCTTAAGATGTTTTGCCTTAAGCATATATCCTGCAGCAATTAACAAAGACAATATTCCGGAAAGGATTAGAACACTATTCATAAAAGGTAGAATTGAAGATAAGGAGAATAATGTATAAACCCGGAAGATAGCCAGAAAACCAAGGTTCATCAATGAGGTTGAGATTAAAGCGCTTATTGGAGGAGGCGCAACAGAATGAGCATCAATTGTTACAGTGTGCATCGGGAAAAGACCCATCTTGGTACTAAAACCAATCAAAACAAACACAAAAGCTATTTTCAGATATAGTGTATTAGCCTGGTCAATAACATTGGCAAATGTGGTGAATGAAAGATTTGAGGCATCGGCACGGCCATAAATAAATCCTAAAAACAATATCCCCAAATAAGCTAAAGCAATACCGACCGAACAGATAAAAACATATTTCCATGTAGCCTCAAGAGCCATTTCAGTCCGATCATGATATATGAGAGCTGCAACAGATAATGTTGTAGCTTCAACAAAAATCCATAAAACGGTCATCCCATTTGCCAGGTAGGCACCTGACATAAAAGTTATCAGGGCTATCAATGCTGAATGATATATATTATATTTTCTATTATAGTCCCCTGAAGTATAAATAAATCCGTGATAAAAAGTAGGGATTGTTAAAAATGATAAAACGGAAAGAAATAAAACACCCAGACTATCATAAGTAAAATAGACAAGCTCTGTTTTGCCCAAATTAACCCAGCAATAAACAGTAAAACCGATGTGAAGTAAAACAAAACCTATGGCCAGGATTTTAGTAATCGTCTTGTTTTTAAGTAAAACGATCGAGATACTTATTAATGCTGAAATAATAAAAAATAATAATAGTATCATCGATTAATCTTTTAACATGGTTAATTCGTTTGTATGTGATTTGAGTCGCAACCCAAAAAATCCAAGAATTAACACTCCCACAAATATGTCAAGCAAAATTCCAATATTGATTAACATAGGCATTTTGTTTCCAACAGCAATAGAAAAGAGAAAAACCGAGTTCTCAATAATCAGGAATCCTATTAAGTGAGAGATTATGAGTCTGTGGGTTACGATTAGCAACAAACCTGTAAATAAAGAATACAGCGCTATGACCATATATATAGTATTGATAAAAGGATTTATTAATGAATTTGCCAATATTACACTGATCAATAATGCAAAAATTGAAAAAACGAGTGAATAAAATCCTGGCATTGCCTGATGGTGAACTTTAAGTACGCCGGACCGGTTAATAATCCTGACGAGAAGATACGGTATCAGTATAGCCTTAAAGATCAACGTCTCCGAAACAATAAAAATCAAATTGGCAGTATTGACCTCATTTAGTTCAAATAAAGCTATCCCACACAGTAATAACCCCTGCAATCCAATCATTCTTATATAAATTATTAATCGCTCTGCAGAGGATAAATAAACAAGGTTTACAGCAAACAAAACTATCAGATAGTTTACCATATTTCGTAATCAAATAAATTTATCGGTCAGTATTAAGATTATCACAAAAGCTATCCAGGCTACTGCCGAGATGGTAAGAATAAATTTAGGATTTTTATTCATTTTGTTCCTGGCCCTGAATGATTCTATCAGACCAATAATTAGTGCAAATGCCACCTGAACTACCAGAAACAAAGCTGTTTGCAGAAATATATTCCCCCCCGCAGGTACAATTACGTTGTACATCAAAGAACCGTAAATTGCAAACTTCAGGTATGATCCGATTTGAATCAATGCTTTATCAAAACCACTGTTATCCAGGATCATCACCTCATGGACCATTGTGAGTTCAAGATGTGTTTTTGGATCATCAACAGGAAACCTGTTGTTTTCGACCATTGCAATCTGAATAAATAAGTAAAACCCTATAATGCTGTATATCAATACGTAATGACTCCCCGTGAAAAAAAAGTGACTAAAGATATCTGAAAATGAAGTAAAACCTGTAACCATGACAAAAGTAGCCAGCAGAATAAAAAACGCCGGTTCCACAAGCATAGAAAAAAAGGCTTCGCGATTTGCACCCATTCCCTCAAAACTGCTTCCGGTATCAAGTGCGGCAATTATTGAAAAAAACTTTCCGAACGCCAACAGGTAGGAGAAAAAAACGAAATCACCTTCGAATGAAATTATTGCCTGTTGATTTGCAAAAGGGATAATCAATATAACGCAAAGAATGCTTGATAATGTAACAACCGGAGCAACCTGAAATATTAATCCGGTGGATTTGCTGAAAACACTTCCTTTCCTCATAAGCACTCCTATATCTTTAACAGGTTGAAATATACCAGGACCTTTGCGTCCTGAGGCAATGCTTTTTGTCCTTAATATTATCCCAGGGAAAAAGAAAGCTGCAATTAAGATCAAAATAAATCCTGTCATAATCAGATCAGGTTAAAATAGGTTAGTAAAAACACCAGCAGCATATATACAAATGCATATAATATGTAATGTTGAATCAGTCCGGTCTGCATTACTGCAATCTTTTTCAGAAGGTCTGAAACAAAATCAATAGGTTTGTCAATTAAAAGCTTCTTAAAAATGTCGTCACTATGAGACTCAAAAGTTCTTTTGCCGGGGAATATCTCATCTTCACCAATATCTCTCATAATTTTTTCTGTCTGGAGAATCGGCTTTGCAATATGATTGTAATTATAAGCATACGAAGTAGCAGTATATTGCTGTTTACCTGAGCCGCCAGTATATCCGCAACTCCATGTAGGCCCATAATTTATATGCTTTGATCTTAAATGAAAATGCCTGTAAACCAGCAAAAAAACAATAACCATAACAAATATACCGCTAATAAAACTTATTTGAATAAGGTTATGGATAGCAGTACCAGTAAATGGCGAAAGATCAGTAATATTGAATGCCTGAGATATTATTTTAAAAACAGGTCTTACAAAATAGACCGATGCCAGTCCGACAATAACAATTAAAGCTATTGAGATGTACTGAGGATAGATCATATCTTTCCCAACCTCTTTTGCCATTAAGGCTTTTTCTGTACGCGGATTTCCCAGAAATACTATTCCAAAAGCTTTGGTAAAACAAAAAATTGCCAGCCCTCCAATAAGAGCAAGCCCGACAATAGTTCCCAGAATAAGGATAGATTGGTAAAGATTGGCTACAGACAAGCTTTTAAACATGCCAAGATAGATGAGATATTCTGAAATAAACCCGTTAAAAGGAGGTAACCCACAGATAGCCAGCGAGCCAATCAGAAAGAGAACTGAGGTGTATGGCATTTTCTTCATCAAGCCCCCCATTTTATCAATATTTCGTGTGTGTGTAGCCTGATATACCGAACCGGCATTGAAAAAAAGGAGCGATTTGAAAAGCGAATGATTAAAGACATGAAGCAAGCCGCCGCTAAAGCCAAGCAGGCTCAGGGCTGAATTATTTGTTGCAAGGCCTATCATTCCCAGCCCGATTCCAAGGCCGATGATACCAATATTCTCAATACTTGAGTATGCAAGCAACCTTTTAAGATCGTCCTGTACTATAGCCATCATGATACCAAGAATACCTGAAATAGCTGAAATGACAAGAATAATTATACCTATTAACAACAAATTGTTTTGTACAGACATAAGAACTCTAAGAATACCATAAATACCCATTTTTATCATTACACCCGACATTACACCTGATACATGCGATGGCGCCGCCGGATGAGCCTGGGGAAGCCAGGTATGCATGGGAATTATTCCGGCCTTTATGCCAAATCCAATAAAAAATAAAATGAATAGCAATAAATTCGAATGGTTTGAGAAATAGTCTCCAAGAGAATCAAAACTCATATTCCCGGTGGCCTTGTCTGTAATTAAAAAAGCAATTAATATGAAAACCATACCTACATGCATCTGTATCAGATAGTTTATGCCTGTTTTCATAATGGTAACATCTTCAGCATTAAAAATCACCAAAAAGAATGATGACAGAGCCATTATTTCCCAAACAATTAGAAATGACAGACCATCACGAATTATCACTACCATTATCATTGAGAGATATAGCCAGAGATATGAAAAGTAGTGTATAGAAAAGCGTAATGAATTTTTACTCTGATAATAAGGTCTGAGATATCCCCTTGCATAAAGGAAACCAATTAAAACGGTAATGTTAACTACTACTATAAAAAATGCCGACAACCTGTCAACCGTCAGTACCATTTCTTTTTGTATTGCAGGTAATTCTAAATGAATATTAAGTATTTGGCCGCTAACCGATAGTGCTTTAAAACTCCATAAGGAACTTAATACAATGGTACTTATAATCAGTATTAAGGAATAGTAATACTTAAATTTTTTAGGTATAAAAAAAACCAGAAATGTAAGAGATAAAATAATTAGAAATAATATTGAATCCATCACAATTGATAAATATACAAAGTCGATTTAGTTGGTTATGTTGTCATTACCGGATTTTTTACCTGGCAACAAATCAAGAATTGCAACTCGTTTGAAAATAAATACCTGTACAAATTATTACTCATATTAATAATAATTTTCGACCGGCAAATGTAGAAAAATATATTATGATCACGTTAATTTAAAATTCTTTTTGAAATCATTAAAAACATTACCGTCGCACCTAAGCGTAACTTGCGGGAAATAACGACAATATTAAATAAGGCAGAAAATGAATTATTCCATATACATATTTTACTACTTTGGAAGCCAACTATAGTTTTGTAGTTAATGAAAGCTGTTCAAAATGCTGAAGCACCTGCCCTGCTTCATAAGCTCCACAGCCGGGGGCTTTTCCTTCAGAATCATCATTAGTGTATGGAATGCAAAGGACTTTTATAAATATCAGAATAACTACTGAGTTGGAGTTAAAAAAATAAAAAAATAAAAATCAGAAGACAAACCTGTATTTCGTGGTTCGCCTTCTGATTTTATACCTGCCAAATTTCAGTCTGAATGGCAACATTTTTTGTTTTGCCCTTTTCAGTGACGGAAATCTGTCATTAGCTTTGGACACCTTCAGGAGCGGGCCGTCTTGGTGCTCTGCGTGGGGCTTCCCTTACTACTTTTGTATTTCCACCCTGCTCCAGCAACAAATCAACCGGTTTGTTGGTCTTCCAGGAGCCGCCAGTAAAATCAGGTATATCAATAGAGTTTGAGCGGTTAGCTACCGACCATTCGCTTAACGGTCCGATAGCACTCCAGAGAGCTGCATCGTAAACATCCTGATCGAAAGGCAATCCGTTTCGCAGACAATCAATTGTACGCCAATCCATTAAGAAATCCATTCCACCATGACCGCCAACCTGTTTGGCCATTTCGCCAATCCTTTTAATAATTTCCGGAGTATATTTTTCCTCAATAGCTTTGTATTCTTCAGGAGAAACCCAACTATCTCCAATCGATATCTTGGGCGGTAACGGGTACTTTAAGGCAGCCCCGATAGTTCCGCTTATCTTATGTATTCTGGAATATACATTCGGTGATGTTACGTCATGTTGCACCATAATAGTACGGCCCAATGTCGTACGTATTGCAGAAGTAGTCATATTACCCCTGTATGGTTTGTCAACAAACTCTTTGTAAAAGTCATCAGTGGCTGCCAGCTTTTTTGCAGTTTCATTCATCAGAAAATCCTTGCTCATGACCGATGTCATAAAATCCATCTTATCGCCCCTGTTGATACCCATTACCTGGCAAACAGGACCTAATCCGTGTGTCGGGTAAATATTTCCCTGTCTGCTGTCATTTTCCCTTAACCTCCACATATTCCAGTAGTCCGTTTTACTGAAGTTAAGTCCGAGAAGATTATGTATATAAGCTCCCTCACCATGAACTATCTCTCCGAAGAATCCCTGGCGTGCCATATTCAGAGTGAGAAGTTCAAAAAAGTCATAGCAGCAGTTTTCAACCATCATACAATGTTTCCGGTTTTTTTCCGATGTTTCAACAAGTTGCCAGCTTTCTTCAAGGTTAACTGTTGCAGGGACCTCTATACAGACATGCTTTCCGTGTTCCATGGCATATACTGCCATAGGGGTATGTAAGTTCCAGGGTGTACATATATAAATAAGATCAATATCATCCCTGTCGCACATTTTTTTCCATGCTTCAGGATCGCCTGTATATATGTCTGGTTTAAATCCCATAGCCACAATTCTGGTATTGACTTTCTCTACCTGTTCCGGCCTGAGATCACACAACCCTTTTATATCAACACCTTCAAGAAGGCTCATATTCATAACATGTCCCGGACCTCTGCTACCGAGTCCTATGAATCCGATTCGCACAGTATCAATTTTAGGTGCAGCATAACCACTCATATTGAATTTCTGGTTATGTTGTCTGAGAGCCTGTACCCTGATATGATCAAGATTGGAGACTTGTTTATTTTCCGATGCCGGTGCGCAAGCCGGCAAAATGTTGGCGCCTACAATACCGGCACCAGCTAATCCACTGATTTTCAAAAACTTTCTACGATTGCTTTTCATTTGTTTATTGATAATTTGGTTTATTTACATTTTCAAAAAAACAGATGCAGATCCTCTTATTAAAATTTGAGAATCTGCATCTTAAATCCCACTTTTAGTAACCAGGGTTTTGTTCCAGCTGAGGTGCTTTTTTAATTTCAACATTCGGAATAGGAATCCAGTACATTTTTTTAACTGCATGACGATCCTGACAATTAATTAGTTGCCATGTAGTTGTAATAGTTCCATCATCTAAATTATTAGTTTCCACAATATCCATTCCTTTTGCGTTTGTAAGTACATCCAGAAGAATTTTCCACCTTCTTATATCGTACCATCTCAGGTCCTCAAAAGTAAATTCTATCTGTCTCTCATGACGAAGGGCAGTTTCAATATCCCCCGTAAAATCAGGTAACCCTGCACGATTCCTTATCATATTAATATAATCTGCTGCAGTGGTAACTTCTCCCAGTTCCAAGCAAGCTTCAGCATAATTCATTAATATTTCGGCGTACCTGAAAACAATCCATATATTAGTATTTCTAACATCCTCATTAACTGTGATAACTTTATCATCCATCTCCTTTTTTGTCAGATAACCGGTATATCCACCATTCCAGTTTCCGAAGGGGCCGTTACGGGTATCAATTCCGTATGTTTTGCTTATTTCTACTCCCGCCTGAACTACCCTGCGGGTTCGTCTTTCATATATTCCAAGTGGATCTCGTGCAGCAAGATCTTCAAATCGTTTTTGCCAGATAGCACTATCGCATAAAATTGAGGCATAAAACCTTGGTTCGCGGTCATAGTAAGGACTTTCATGACGGTAATTTGTGGTGCCGGTATTTTTATAGTATCCATCAGGATCTACCATATAATGGTCAAAAAAGTCTGAACCGTCAGCCATCTGATAAGCATCAACAAGAGCCTGGGTCGGGTTATTACTTCCATAGCAGCCTAAGCCATTTGGTCCCTGCTGAACATTCCAGCTGTGTCTGTCTCCAACATCCAGTACAAACATCTTACCCCATATCAGTTCATCATTAGCGAGGGTACTTTGTTTAAAGAACTCAAAATAATTTTTTGCAACAGCATCTTTATCAGGTGCCCCGAAGTCTGCCAGCTTGTAGGTATTCAGATCCATGACCGCTTTGGCAGCATTTTTTGCAGCAGTCCAGAGCTCAGTCCTGTTTGGATTTTCGTAACCAACATATTTGCTTTCCGCTGTTCCATCAGCAGTGAGGTCACTTGCAGCAAATAATAAAATTCTTGATTTAAGGGCCAATGCGGCTGCATCTGTAGCTCTCCCTAATTCCATTTCAGCTTTACTTTTCAGAAGTGGAACGGCTTCATCAATATCTTTAACTATAAAATCGATGGTTTCTTCAAAAGTACCTCTGGGTACTGCTAAATAATCATCGCCCACTTTCCAGGAATGCGCCATTAGTGGAAGTCCACCGTATGTGCGGGTCATCTGCGCATAGCTATATGCTCTCAGAAACAGCGCTTCACCTTTCATGACATTTATCTTTTCCTGAATAGCTGCCTTCTGTGTTTCAGGATAAGAATCAGGTACTTTTTCTATATTTTCAAGAAAAGTGTTGATAATCTGAATATTTTGAAATAGGGTCCAGTTAATAGTCCTGTACCTGTTATTGCTGAAAATGCCCAGGTTATCTGCGGTTATGTTACCTTGCAAATACACATCAGTTGCATAGATATGGATAAAGAAAGTCTCATCTGACACTGAATTGATCATTGCGTTACTGTTAAACCCATGACGCAAATTACGATAAGCAGTTTTCAGGTAAGCATCTGCCAGATTGATATCTGACCAGACCGTAGCACTGGAATATCTGTCTAAAGGGGTTTTATTTAATATATCTTCGTTGCAGGAAGGTAATAATATTACCATAAATGCAAAGATTTGGATGATTAACTTAATATTTTTCATAATAATAATTTTTGATATTATTTAAAATGTAACTCTTGCACCTAAAGTCATAACCTTCATTATCGGATAACTTTGCATATCAATTGCTTCCGGGTCCATTATCTTGTTCTGGGAATAGAGCAGGAATAAGTTCTCCGCTGAAAAATATACCAGAGCATCCTTCACCATTATTACATTTAGGAGTTTTTTAGGGAAGTTATAAGATAACTGAATATTCTTCAGGCGCCCATACCCCCCTAACTGATAATTATAGTCAGTTTCATAGTTTGACCTCCAGTACTCTTCTTCTCTTTCATAGGCTCTTGGTTTTGTGGCATCAATATTATCCACAGTCCATCGGTCTATTGCTTCATAGGCAAAATAATTTCCCACACTGCCGGTTTGTAAATCGCTTGCAATACTTCTCATAGTTGAACCTGCTCCCTGGATAACACCTCTAAGTGTCCAGTTTTTGTAACCTAAATTGAAAACTATGCCATAGGTTAATTCAGGATCAGCAGTCTTATCAAAAATTATCCTGTCGTCACTTGTAATTTTTCCATCACCGGAAACGTCTTCAATTATAATATCTCCCGGCCGTGCTCCTGAAACATGTGGCAGAGCGTTCACCTGTTCCTCATCTCTGAAAATTCCCGCCGATTTATAAAGCAACAAAACGCCCTGTGGATGGCCAGTTAATACCTGCCATTCTACATTACGTGCAGGTTCATCAAATTCAATAATTTTATTTCTGGCGAAAGAGATATTAGGGTTGATAGAGTATGTAAAATCTCCTTTACGGTCAGTGTATCCCAATTCTATTTCGAAGCCTCTGTTATCAACAATACCAAAGTTTTCGTCGGGCAATGCAATACCGGTATAAGAAGGTACCGATGCATTCCTCTTTACAAGAATGTCGCTGCGTCGCTGGTAGAAAAAGTCAGCATTGAAAGTCAATTTACTATTCAACATTGTTGATTCAAATCCTCCATTCAGGACATTGGCACGTTCCCAGGTAATAAACGGATTAGGATTACCACTTTGAATCAGACCTGCTGAATAAAGGTTTGATCCAAATACCATACCAGTACCAAAAGCATAACTTGTCAGATACTGGAAGGCGGAAACCTGGTCATTACCCATCTGGCCGAAAGAGGCTTTGAGCTTAAAATAGTCAATGAATGAAATATTATTTTTCCAGAAATTCTCATTCGAAATTCTCCATCCGGCCAGAACACTGGGGAAGGTTCCCCAACGGCCACTATCTTTTGAAAATCGTAAGGAGCCATCTCTGCGTAAAGAAAACTGCACCAGATAAGTCTCTTTATAGTTGTACATCACTCTTCCAAAATAATTCAGGCGTGCATCCAGACTAACGGAACCTCCATTGGTCCATTCAGCTGTACCTCCTGCGAATATATAAGGTAACTGATCCGAAATGAAATATCTGCGAAATGCTTCTATTCCTTTTGCCAGATAATCTGAGCTCTCCATCGAAATAAAGGCGCTTATGTTGTGAACGCCACCTATAGTTTTATCATAATTTGCCTTCAGGTTAAAGACTTTTGTATCAGAATCGCTGTAATAATCATTCACTCTGGGTTCCGATGCCATTCCTTTTGGGAAATCTGCAACAACAAAAGCTGATCCATCCTCAGCCCCGGTATTGCCGGCATTAAGATATGCCTGGGTATCCAGGGCATAAAGTGTAAAAGGTTTTTCCCATAATTTTCTTACTCTGAAATATTTGTCGAAAGCATAATAGCCTGTAAGGGATAAACCTGAAATCCCCGGGATTTTAAGAGTTGCTGTTATCTGGGTATTAAGTCTGTAGGTTTTGATATTATCATATCCCGGATCAAACCCCGATATTATAACCGGATTGTCACCATATTCAATATCCGGCCCGGGCAATCCATTCGGATAAAATGCCGGATCGGTTGGTTTGCTTCTTCTAAGCATCTGAAATACCACATCCTGTCCCCTTGTCGGGAACATACTATTTTCCTGGGAACCGGTCATATCGACTCCTACATTAAAGTATTTATTTACGTTGGCGTCGACACTTGCTTTCATATTATATCTTTTATAATAAGAGGCAGAATTGGTGTAGATTCCATCATCGTACTGCGACCCAAAAGAACCGTAATAAGTTACGGCCTGAGAGCCACCACTTACCGATAAATTATTATTGCGGGTTGTACTGTAGTCTCTCAATCCCTCAGCAAACCAATCAGTATTTGGATGTGTCCATGGGAATTTTCCTGATTTATATTTAGCAATATCGTCCAATGAATACATCATATTACTTTCAGAAACATTCCTGTATGACTGCATTTCACGGATCATCTCTGAATAAGTCCCGGCATCAGCCATTTCTGGTATTTTTGTCGGAGAGAGCCGTCCCTGGTAAAATCCATAAGTAAATGTTGCAGGTGTACCTGCCGTTCCATGCTTGGTTGTTATAAGTATAACACCATTAGCTGCTCTTGCTCCATAGATGGCAGCAGAAGCATCTTTAAGAACAGTAATACTTTCTATATCAGTAGACTGAAGTGAATTCATGTCTCTTCCCGGGATACCATCAACAACAATAAGCGGAGAGTTATTGCCAAGAGTTGCTTTTCCTCTGATCAGAATAACTGAAGAATTATTACCCGGTTCACCGGTGCCCTGCTGGACTATTGCTCCGGGCATAACTCCTGCCAAGGCGTTAGAGACCATTGAAACAGGGGCTGAATTAATCTCTTCACTGGTTACAGTTGTCACGGATCCGATCACATTGACCTTTTTCTGTGTACCGTAACCAATTACCACCACTTCTTCCAATGATCTGGTGTCAGGAACCATTGCTAAATCAATAACAGACCTTCCTTCAGGAGATATTCTCTGGTTTGCATATCCTATAAAAGAAAAAATAAGTACAGCATTGCGATCAGGCAGGCCAATTGAGTATTTACCATTAATATCAGAAATTACACCAATTGTACTCCCTTCAACCTGCACATTAACACCCACCATCGGGTTTCCGGATTCATCGGTAATGGTTCCGGTGATTTTTAGCTGCTGCAATTCTGAACCAACACTCAGAGCAGATAAATTTAATCCTGTAAGAATATTAGTAAGAATCAATAAGTTAAGAATAAAAATGTATTTGAACACATTTTTATTCAGAGCGAAATTGCATTTCAAACAAAATTTTTTCATAGTTAAAGTTGTTTTTGGGTTTAAATAATTTTATATCCCTGGTTGAGGATATCTTAAAACGGGGACTAAATTGGGTTTGATTTAATCCCGGTTCATTGATAAATTAACAAATCATAGGCAAAAAATTGGTTGAACATGAGTAGATAATTACTTAATTTTTTTTTAAACTGTTAATTCGGTCTTGAACTGTTTTATAATCCTGATTCTTATAAAAGATTCCCGGAATTCATATTTTAATGAAAAGCCTGTTCTTATATAACCAATAACATATGTACCATAATGCTGTGTAAACTGCTAAACCCTGAATAATTCCAACAGTCATATCTCCCCCCCATGAAAATAAAGCATTGGTGAAAGGGGTGAAAATTTTAGTTATTAAAGCTGCTCCACCTAATTGATCAAAAAGATAAATAAAAATGCAATTCATTCCAACAATTATGAAGATTTTTGAGCCTTTAATAAATGACTTTTTAACATCAATAACCCAATAACTTAAGCAAAGTGCCAGAATGACCCATCCTCCGCTCGCAAATACAAATGATGATGTAGCAATCTTCTTAATAATCGGGGTAATATCTAAATAATGAAGAGAATAACCTATTATTAAACCCGCAGCACCTGCAATGAGAAGAATCTCAATTTTCTTTTTCACCGGTTGATCACTCATCAGAAGTTTACCGCACATTACACCCCATACTGTATGAGCCGTAGTCGAAACACAATTTAACGTTGCCCATGTACTGGCTTTATCAACGCCTTCAATCTTATTATTAACCCATGCTCCAAGGTTTTCATAATTTACCCAGGGATGATTAAAGCCCTCAACCGGAAAAAACCGGTATGCTAGATCTATTAATAAAAGAAGGACCAACGTGAAAATCAATTGAAATCTGAAGCTTTTTTTCATTATCAGAAAAGCAACAAGATAGGTAACCGATAATTGTGCAAGTACGTTCTGAAATCTGAAGACAATGTGACCGGTACTTACACAAGCTAATCCCCAGCCTAAAAACAATAATATAAATGAACGTTTAAGGGCATGGAGCATTATTTTACTATTGCTATCTCCTTTTTTTATTCTGTTCGCAACAGCAAATGGGATAGCCACACCTACAATAAACATAAATGCCGGCTGTATATTATCCCAGAAGTGCATCCCTTCCCATCGTATATGGCTGAACTGCGTTGCAATAAATTGCAGAATACCACTTTCTTTAACGGAACGGATCTGACTTATAAGCCGTGTATTTTCAATAATCAGAACAAACATGGTAAATCCACGAAAGAAATCTACTGACGTAATCCTACCTTCCGGTGAATAAACCTGTGTTTTCGATAGCATGTTCATTAGAAATTTGATTGACTTATGTAAATAATATGTTAAGGGCTGGTTTAATCCGTGGGAAACTGTAAGGGCATATTGCGATCAACTTTAATTGATTTTGCTGTTAATAACAAATATATCATTTTTTTTTAAAAACCCATGTGTGGAAGATTAATTTTCAATTATCTATAATATTATTCAGAATGTTATATTAAGTAAAAAAAAGATTCCTTTTAATTTTTGAAAGTTCTCTCATAAGAATTTTCCGTTTGTACCGGTGCAGTCCGGGTAGAAGCGGATATTAAGCATTAATTAAGATTTAATTCAAACAAGTGAATATTATGGGATAGAACAAACAGACTACGGGAGTGCAGAAAAATTCTTTCCGAAACAGCAAAAGGTAATTGCAGGAGTTTATATTACAATTTCACGGATAATAGACTATATACCGGCAGGTTAATAATCCGGGATTAAAACTGAACGTAAAACAGAAGTCATAAGACCTATCTGAATATCTTTCTCTTATTTAATTCTTTCTGATAGATTGCTGCATTACGGTTATGCTCCTTAAGTGTCCGGGAAAAATTATGATACCCGGAAAAGTCAGGTTTTGCAGCAAAAAAAATATAATCGTGTTTTTCCGCGTTCAATACAGCATCAATACTTTCGACTGAAGGGCATCCAATCGGTCCGGGTGGAAATCCTTTATACTTATATGTATTATATGGTGATTCAACCTGAAGATACTTATAAAGTATCCTGGTAATCGTAAAATCATTAAGGGCAAATTTTATTGTCGGGCAAGCCTGGAGAGGAATACCTCTTTTCAACCTGTTAAGATAGACACCTGCTATACGTGCCTTCTCGTCAGGCTTTGCAACTTCATCATCAATAATTGAGGCCAAAATGGAAACTTCTGTCGGATTTAATCCTATTTCTTTTGCTTTGTCCATTCTCTGGTCGTTCCAGAAATCTTTATATTCTTTTAACATTCGAAGGTAAAATCCCTCAGCATCAGTATTCCAGAAAAACTGGTATGTATTTGGAATAAAGACCGAAATAATATTTTCCTTTGTAAAACCCTCTTTCCGGTAGTTTTCCGGGTCCAAAAAAAATGACATCAGTTTTGCCGAATCTGCTTCAATCTGTCCTCCTACTTTAAAGGCAAGATCATTCAGGGTTCTGGCATAACTAAATGTGACTTTAACAATTGCCTGCCTGCCCGAACGAAGAAGATTTACCAGGCTTATGTACTTTAGATCCCTTTCAATCACATATTTGCCGGGTTTAATGTGTGAGGGATAATGCTTTTTCCGGGCTATCCAGTCGAATAATTTCGGATCTTTTATTAAAACCTTTTTGTTTAAGGAGTCCATTACCTGGCTGTATGTTGCACCTGTAGGTATAAAGAGAACAACATTTTTTTTCTCTGTCTGAATCCTTATACCAAATATTGATTTAAAAACTATTAAGACGATAATAACAGCAACTAAAATGAATGCACCTATGAGATATAAAATTCCTCTTCTCTTCATAATCTTTCTGAAAAAATGCAAATTTAGAGATATCGTTTACAGCATCAAAATATTAGCTCTTTCCTGGCCCTCACTTCATCACATTTTCTCAAAGTTTAATAAAATATTTATAAATTTGCGATCATTGATTAATTAAAAATATTTATGAATATGTCAGCCTCAATGCTTGTTATACTTCTGCTAATCGGACTTGCCACCGGTATAATGGCTGGAATGCTTGGAATTGGTGGTGCAGTAATTATGATCCCGTCGCTGGTATTTCTCATGGGCTTCAGCCAGCAGATGGCCCAGGGAACGAGTTTAGCCGTGATGTTACCCCCTATTGGTATTTTTGCAGCCTACAATTATTACAAAGCAGGTCAGGCTAACATCAAATTTGCTCTGATACTTGCTGCAGCTTTTATTATCGGTTCATATTTTGGTTCAAAACTTGCCCTCACAATTCCGCAACCATTATTAAAGAAAATATTCGGTCTGCTTCTGATTCTTGTAGCCGCAAAGATGCTTTTGTCAAAATAATAAGCACTCACCGGTCAGAAAGGGCTAAAGAAAAACTCTCACTGCAGTGAGAGTTTTTCTTTAGTTAATATCATGTTTAAAACATTATACCGACACTTAAAATGAAAGAAGGCTGACGGCTGTCAAGATTAAAAGTCTGGTTTCCAATTGAAACAGCATCCCCGAATTTTCCACTCAGGCTCCCACCGTATCTGGCATCCAGAGTAATTGTCTTGAGAAGATCCAATCCTATCCCTGCCTGGTACCCGAAAGTTGCATTTTTGTACATATTATCAAAATTAGGGTCACTTACAAGTGCTTTGGGCGTGCCAATCTGAACAGTTGCAGAGGGGCCGGCATTAAGTCTTAAAGGGCCAAATTTCAATCCGAGCAATACAGGTATTTCCAACCTGTTAAAGCTCTGTTTTAAAACTGATGTAGCAGTGGCTGTATGAACATTATATTCATAGGTATTAGTAGCAAATACTACTTCAGGCTGAAGATATATTCCCAATAAAGAAAGACGCAGAAATGCCCCGGCCTGAAATCCCCATGCTGCATCTTTAAGTGCACTGATAGTCGTTGTTCCGCTCGAAATATCATAAGTTGGAACAGTAGTTGTATTTGCGCCCGCTTTTATTCCAAATTTAATTTGGGAAAATGCCGGTAATGCTAAAAATAGTGCAAAAATAATAACTGAAAGTTTTCTCATCATCTTCATTTTTAAGTTTCAACTAATTGAACTGAAAAGTGTAAAAATTTTAAACTGTAACAATACAAAGACAAAAATCTAATAAAGAAGGTTGCTTATGCAGATTATAATTAAAAGTAAACTATTTTAAAACGTTAAAATGCTGATAATATTTTACAAAGACTGAATAGTAAACCATATTGTAATAAATAATTATCTTAGTAAAATCAGCAGAAAGCTAAAATCTTATAAATAAATGAAGAAAATAATATTTTTAATTTTCACTCTAAGTTTCATAACAACATCGTTTAACTGGGGTCAGGAAACGCCCGTAGAAAGAGGGTTGCAGGCTATAACATCAGAGGCAATCAAAGCACAGCTGGGGTTTCTGGCTTCCGACTGGACTGAAGGTAGGGAAACGGGGGAAAAGGGGGAGTTTATATCTTCAGATTATATAGCCAGCATCCTGCGGTTATATGGAATAAAACCAGGGGGTGACTATTTTCAGCAAGGGGAATTATCTGACAATCCCGACAGAACCAGGAGATCATTCTTCCAGAATTTCATTTTAATCAGAACAGAACCTGGTACTGATCAGGTACTTAAAGTTAAATCCGTTAACAGAGAAGAAATCAAAACAGTCAGCCTAACTTATAATATCGATTTTACATTGCAACCTTTTGCATACGATCTTGAGATTGAGGCACCTGTTGTTTTTGCCGGTTATGGTTTTAAAGATGACAACCTCAGGTATAACGACTTCAGTAATCTTGACATTAAGGATAAATTTATCCTTAAGATTTCCGGGGTCCCGGGATTTGCAAAGGAAAAACTTACCCCTGCCCGGATAAGTACATATTCGTCGGAACTTGCAATAATTGCCAGAAATCTCGGAGCAGTTGGAATTATTGAATTTGATCCAAATTCAGCTGTAGTTGGCAGCCCCATGAGGAGAAATTTTAATAATATGGCACCGGCGGAGAGTAATCCGTATTTATCACAGTCCAATGCAAAATTCACCATCCCGGGTAAAAAGAATCCTGACAATCTGATAAGAATTACTGTTTCTGTAAAAACAGCCAATGAGATATTGAAGGGAACTGGTAATTCAATTGAAGATTACATTAAAAAGGCTGATAAAAACAGTATATACAACTTTCCATTAATGACAGGAAAAACGATTTATCTTAAATCAGGTTCAAAAAACACGTCAGTTGCTGTGAGAAATGTTATCGGTGTTATTGAGGGTAATAATCCGGATCAGGTTATCGTTATTGGAGCGCATTACGATCATCTTGGAATAAGAAATGGATACATATTTAACGGGGCTGATGATAATGCATCTGGAACTGTTGGTGTAATGACTCTGGCTAAAGCAATAATGGAGACCGGGAAAAAACCGGAAAAAAGTATTGTTATTGCATTATGGACAGCTGAAGAAAAGGGACTTCTGGGATCAAGGTTTTATGTTAATAACCTGACTTATCCTCTGAAAAACCTGAGGCTCAATGTTAACTTTGATATGATTTCGCGTTACATTTCAGGTAATGAGCCCGATAAAGTCATCATGACTTATTCATCCACCTGTCCTGGTTTCAGGGAAATTACCGAAGAAAATTTAAAAAAATATAATTTAGATCTTAATGTGGATTATCAGCCATCAGCTAATCCTCCGGGAGGAAGCGACCATCAGTCATTTATTGCTGCAGGAGTTCCGGTGATGCGATTCAAACCAGGACATCGGGAAGAATATCATACACCAGGAGATGAAATCAGCACAGTCGACTGGGATATAATGGAAAAGATAATCAGAATCAGTTTTGCCAATATATGGGAATTAGCAAATAATGACTGGTGAAAACGGGATTAAGTGTCTGAAGTGAACGATGGTTTTGAGTAAACTAAAATTGGATTTCTGAGAACCAGTTAATTACATGATATCGATAAAATGAAACCAACATGTTTTAAAATACAAACCAGCATGAAAGTAATTCATTAACACCCGGGCAATGCGAGCTCAAAACCTAGTCATGTGTGGTTCCCACGTTAAAGCGGGGCAGGCTATTTGTCCTTTACAAATAAATTATATGTGTATGAAAAAAATTCTTTTATTAATCCAGATCGCATTTCTTACAATTGTTTCAAGCGAAGGAAATGCCCAGAACAGAGAAGATGGTAAACTCCATATTATTATTATCGGTGCACATCCCGACGATCCTGATAAAGCAGGTGGAACTGCCTATAAATGGGCTCAGGCGGGTCATGATGTATTAATGGTTTCACTGACCAATGGTGATGCGGGGCACCAATCAATTAAAGCCAAACAACTGGCAAAGATACGCAGAGAAGAAGCACGTAAGGCCGGAGAAGTTATAGGTGTCAGATATATAACCCTTAATAATCATGATGGCCAGCTAATGCCAACTTACAAGAACAGGCTGGAGGTGATAAGACTTATCCGTGAACAAAAGGCTGATATTGTTATTTTTCCCCGTCCATACGATTATCATCCCGATCACAGATATACAGGCCAATTGGTCCTTGATGCCGCTTATATGGTTACCGTACCTGCCATTCTGCCCAGGGTGCCTCATTTACAAAAGAACCCTGTATTTTTATATCTTAGTGACGGATTTATCCATCCCGAGCCATTTAAAGCTGACATTTGCATTGATATTGATGATGTTATTGAAAAGAAAATGGACATGTATCATCAGCATAAGTCACAGATGTATGAATGGCTGCCATACAACCAGGGACGCCTGGATCAGGTTCCGGCTACAGACGCTGAGAGAAGGGAATGGCTTGGAAAAACCAGAAAAGGAGGATCAGATGCAACACCTTACCGCGATAAGCTCATAGAGGAATATGGAAGAGATAAAGGTTCAAAAATAAGGTATTGTGAAGCATATCAGGATTCAGGATATGGTACACGGCTAACCAAAGAAAACATTAATTATTACTTCCCTTTTTTAAACAATAAATAAAATTATACTTTCAGTTATATGGCATGATATTTGATTTACAATCATAAATTATTGTGCCATGAGACCCACATGATTGTTGCCATCACAACCGGGCTCGCGAGCTCAGCGAAGCTATTCATACATGGGAATAATTCATTATCCACCAGGTAAAGTAAGCTTAACGAATGTAATCATGAGTGTTTCACCCGCTTAAGCGGGATAGGCTATCCGACCTTTAAAAAATTATATACGGATGAAAAAAATATTGTTTATAGTAACAACTCTTTTGGTCATATCGTCCTGTGCTGCAACCAGGGAGACGAACTCATCCAGGCATGAATTGAGAAAAGAGGCAAACCTTGCCAAACAGACAATTATCAGGAAAGCTGTTGAGACAAGGAAATTCATTATAAGATTTGACCGCATTTATTTTTCCCACGGGGGATTGGTAGATCTCGTACCAAGGGCCAATTATATGATTGTGGACGGGGAAAAAGCAATAATCAACACTGCTTATCTTGGAAGACAGTATGATATCAGACCAATTTCAGGAATCAACATGAGGGGAAGAACCACTGAGTACAATCTGGAAGATGACTCCTCAAGAGGAAAATACAAATTAAATATGAAGGTCAACAACAGATCCGACTCATTTGATGTTTTTCTGACAATAGGACTGGACGGATCGTGCAACGTCTCGATGTCGAATATCCGAATTGATAATGTAAGGTATTCAGGGCACATCGTACCTTTAAAAGAGGGAAACACCAAGTCTTATGAAGAAAATACAGGGATCTGAAGCTTTAAAGACAAAAATCGATTCCTGTCATTCCTATTTCAGCTTACTGGTAATCAAGATATTGACTGTTTTGTTTTAATTCAAGGAAATCATCTCCTAAATCTCTGTATCCATACTCGAAACAATAGTGAATTTTTCTTCCTCCTGATGTTTCTGTGATATGTGTAAAAAAGCTGAAGTTATACCCAAGGGCAAATAAGGCGTCTTTATGAACCCGGAACTTCTTTTCTCCGTACAAATCAGACAAAATTCTCCTGTTTTTTCTTAACAAACCATGAACATTCCTTACAAAATTATTTGTATCACGGTTAAGCCTGTTATTATAATTGTTACGGCACTGGTCGGAACAGAATTTTTTATCTGTACGGCCGCGAATAGTATCGCCGCAATCGAGACATTTCTTTTCCACTTCACTATAGTTTTGATAAAGATATTAATAAACGTTTTCAAACGGATACAAATGACTATAAATAATTAACTACCGACACATGTAAACCCGGAAGCCTAAGTTTGTGAAGTAATTAATTGTAAAACTAAAATTTAAAGTTATGAATTCATTAAGAAACAGAGTACAGCTGATCGGAAATCTTGGTCAGGACCCTGAGATGAAAACACTTGAAAGCGGAAAAAAAGTAACAAAATTCACTCTGGCAACCAAAGATGATTACAAGAATGGAGATGGTCAGAAGGTAAGTGAAACTACCTGGCATAATATTGTAGCCTGGAACGGTCTGGCAGATATTGCAGGTAAATATCTGAAAAAAGGACACCAGGTTGCAGTAGAAGGACGCATTGTCTATCGGAATTATGAAGACAAAAAAGGAGTTACAAAGTACATAACGGAAATTGTGTTGAATGAGATGATGATGCTCAAGTCACCAAGGGATCAAGGTAAGGATGAATAATAGTACAACCGGTGGAAAATCAATCGCTGCATTTCCGCTGAAAAGAGGCTGTTTCTGCAAAGAATCAGCCTCTTGCATATATTATAAATTATCGGTTTCTGAAAATCAGCTTTCTGTGCCAGTAAAGAGGCAGGATTACCTCCGGTAAACAATCTATAAATATACTCACCACAAAGTTTTAACTAGAGTTGTAATCTTATTCAAATAAACAAAATATATTTGCCGCTGATTTTGGTTAAATGCCATGAAAGATTATAAAATCCTGTAAGAAAATATCAAAAACAATAGAACCTCATAAAAAAAAGTTACTATTTAAACAGAATAAAAACCCAGATGAAAAAGATCCTTATTGCATTACTTTTGGTTCTGCCTGGATTCACCATGCTTCGTTCCCAAAATATTGAACCCTCCGGCAAACCAGTCACAGAAATTTTTACCGATTTCCATTATGTTTTCAGGGATACTTCAAATACAACAGGTTTTGGGATTAAAAGAGCATTATTAGGTTATAATTTCCTCCCGGTAAATAATTTTTCAGCCACAATAATAGTTAACATTGGATCTCCCGAAGATCTGGCTGAGGGATCAGAACCACGAAGGTATGCCTATTTTCGGGAAGCATTTCTGAGCTATACAAAAGATAAACTGACTCTTGATATGGGGATCATTAAAACACATATGAATGAATATCAGCAAAAATTTTTGGAGAAAAGATATATAGCTAATACATTACAATCATTAAATGAATTTGGGTATGTATCAGATATTGGAATTGGGCTGAATTATAAATTCAATGATTTCATAAAAGCCGACTTAAATATTATGAATGGTAAAGGTTATTCAAATATTCAATTCGATAACAATTTAAAATTATCTGCAGGGCTTTATATTACTCCTGCCAGAGAGTTGGTATTCAGGGTTTTCGGAGACATTACAAAAAGAGAGGGGTTATTACAGTCAACTATGATATGTTTTGCAGGTATAAAAAATGATCTGATAACTTTAGGTGCGGACATAAGCTACAAATCTAATTTTGATCTTATCGGAGGTCATAATGCATTGGGTATTTCAGGGACAGGTGCAATAAAGGTTTCAGAGAAAACTCAATTTTTCGGCCGGTTTGATCATTTTTTATCAACAAAACCTGTTGCTGAAAGAATACAATGGCATTATCTTAATGATTACAATTTTGTGATAGCCGGATTGCAATACGCTTTCAGTGAGAATATCAGGATAGCTCTTGATTACCAGGGAACTTATCAATATCTCCCTGAAAGCAATGTTACAGAGACTTTATACCTGAATGCTCTTTATAAGTTTTGATATAGATATGATTGCTATTATAGACTATAAAACCGGGAATCTGGGTTCTATTCAAAACATGTTAAAAAAAATCAGGGTAGAATCTGTAATTACCTCCTCAGCTGAAGAGATTGCAAAGGCAACAAAGCTGATAATCCCAGGGGTTGGTTCTTTTGATCAGGGAATGAATAACCTGCACGAACTAGGGTTGACTGAAATTCTAAACAGAAGGGCAATTGAGGAAAAAATTCCGGTTTTGGGAATTTGCCTGGGGATGCAGTTGATGACCAAAAGAAGTGAAGAAGGCAAAATTCCCGGATTATGCTGGATAGATGCCAATACTATCAGGTTTTGTTTTTCTGACACAGTAGAATATAAAACACCACATATGGGCTGGAATTTTATTAACCAGCATAAAAAGAGCAGGTTATTAACAGATATGTATCCCAACGCAAGATTTTATTTTGTACACTCCTTTTTTGTAAGTCCCAATGAGCCTTCTGACATTTTAACAACCACAACCTATGAAACGGAATTTACTTCTTCTTTTGAAAAGGGAAACATATTGGGAGTACAGTTTCATCCCGAAAAAAGCCATAAATTTGGGATGAAAATCTTAAAGAACTTCGCTGAATTCTATTAAAATGAGGATAAAACGAGTTATTCCCTGTTTACTTCTGAGAAACAATGGATTGGTAAAAACCATAAAGTTTAAAGATTCAGTATATGTGGGGGATCCTATTAACGCGGTAAAAATTTTTAATGAGAAGGAAGTTGATGAAATTGTTTTTCTTGATATTGATGCCACAAAAAATAAAAGAGAACCATCATTCGGATTAATTCAGAAGATTGCCAGTGAATGTTTCATGCCCTTTTCTTACGGAGGAGGTATTGATTCATTACAACAAATGGAAAAGATCATAAAATCGGGAGCCGAGAAAATCATTGTAAATTCAAATGCCTTTTTACAGAAAAACTTTATCAGGAAAGCAGTTACCCACTTTGGAAGTTCAACCATTGTAGTTTCCATTGATGTAAAAAAAAGGTTTTTGGAAGGCTATACAGTATTTACAAACGGAGGATCTCTTAACACAGGTAAAAAGCCTGTTGAATACGCTAAGGATATGGAAGATCAGGGAGCGGGTGAAATTTTTTTAAATTCGATTGACCGTGACGGTACTATGGAAGGATATGATATTGAATTAATAAAAACAGTGTCTCAGTCAGTAAAAGTTCCAGTAATAGCATGCGGTGGAGCAGGAAAATTAAGTGATTTCTCAAAAGCGGTCAAGGAGGGAGGAGCTTCAGCTGTTGCTGCCGGAAGCTTCTTCGTTTTTCAGGGAAAAAGACGAGCAGTTTTAATAACATATCCTTCATATTCTGATATTACAAAACTATTTGACTGATTGTCTTATGAACAATAAACCTTACAGGATTTGTAACCGGTGTATTATGGATACTTCAGATCCTGACATCAGCTTTGATGAAAAAGGGCATTGCAACCATTGTAATTCGGCCCTCATTCTTGCACCCAAAATATGGTATCCTGATGAGGAAGGAGAGAGAATACTCAGGGCTAATGCTGAAAAAATCAAAAAAGAGGAGAAGAAAAAAGAGTTTGATTGTATTATTGGTTTAAGTGGTGGCGTTGATAGTTCATACCTTGTTTATATTGCAAAAGTAAAACTGGGGTTGCGCCCTCTTGTCGTTCATGTTGACTGCGGATGGAATTCGGAACTGGCGGTAAAGAATATCGAAAATATAATTAAATCACTCGACCTCGAATTACATACTTTTGTGGTTAACTGGGAGGAAATGAAAGATCTGCAACGATCTTTCTTCAAAGCAAGCCTTCCCGACCAGGATATACCACAGGATCACGCAATATTTTCTGCCCTCTACAAATTTGCTGATAAAAACAATATTAAATATGCTTTTAACGGGATCAATTTTGCTACAGAATGTATTCTGCCTGTTTCATGGGGATACCAGGCTATGGATTTAAAGCATATTCAATCTGTTCATAAACATTTCGGGGAAAGAGAACTGAAAGATTACCCCACTGTAAACTTTTTTCAGAGATATATCTATTTCAACCTGATTAAGAATATGAAAATCTTAAGCCCTCTGAACTATCTTAATTATATGAAAAATGATGCTATTGAGATTCTGAAGAGAGAAACTGGATGGCAATATTATGGAGGGAAACATCATGAATCAAGGTTTACCAAATTCTTCCAGAGCTATTACCTTCCATACAAATTTAATTTTGATAAAAGAAGAGCACATTTGTCAAGCCTGATAGTTTCAGGACAAATAACACGGGATAAGGCATTGGAGGAAATAAAAGAAGATTCCTGTTCCGGATACGGGATTAAAGATGATATGGAGTATGTCGCAAAAAAACTTGACTGGACACCGGAGGAATTCAGGGATATAATAAATTTACCACCAAACAGTCATAGAAATTTCGCCACCAATGAGTACCTTTTTAATCTTGGTATAAAATCCAGGAGTCTGGTCCGGCCATTTTTCAGATCATAAAATTCTTTTAATCACCAGTTAATTGCCGGTAAAGTTTCTTCCCGCCCTTAACGCTTTAAGATTAATATCCACAACCTCATCACCTTTGCGGCTAAAAAGTTTTCTGACAGCCTCTTCAAGACTATTGTAAGGTACTTCAATAAAAGGAGATGCTGCCCCAAGAATCACCATATTTCCGGACCTGACTGATCCTGCTTCCCGTGCAATTGCATCAGCATTGAGAATTATATGGTTTTTTATTTTTTTTATTTCTTTCATTATCTCTTCCAACTCCGGATAATCTGGAATATTATTAAAAGGATTGGAATTTGTCACGAGCCACCCATTTTTTGACAACCATGGAAGATATCTTAACGATTCCATAGGCTCGGCTGAAATAATAAGGTCGGCTTTTCCATAAGGTATCAGATCGGAAGCTACGGGCTTATCAGCCAGTCTGAAATGGGATTGGACATCTCCTCCCCTCTGGCTCATACCATGAACTTCCGATTGCTTAAGAAAGAGGCTATTATCAACTGCAGCCAATCCTATCACTGCTGCAATGGATAATATTCCCTGCCCTCCTACGCCTGATAAGATTATATCATTCTTCATTAAACCAAATTTTATTGTTAGTCACTATGGGTTGATGAGCCTCTTCCTTTTGTTGCAGTCTGGATGCATTCGCGTGAGGCAACTATTACCGAAACACCATTATATTTTATTTCTTCTTTCATTATACGTATATTTTCCTCCTTATTCTTACGTAAAGGAACTATGGTTTTAATATGGGCAGGGGCAACGCCTATGCCAGCACATATTTTTTCAATCCTGCCTGTGGCCTGAGATTTCTGGCCTCCTGTCATGCCTGTTGTTGAATTATCTGATATAATTATTGTGACGAACGAATTTTTAACAACTGCGTCCAACAGTCCTGTCATTCCTGAATGGGTAAAGGTAGAATCACCAATTACAGCTATGGCTGGCAAAAGTCCGGCATCGCCGGCACCGATGGCCATGGTAACGGATGCCCCCATATCCACGCATGAATTTATCGAATTATAGGGAGCAAGGGCTCCAAGTGTATAGCATCCTATATCAGAAAAAACATGTCCGGGTCCATACTCTTTTACAGCTTCATTTAAAGCATTGTACATATCAGCATGTCCGCAACCCTTACAAAAGGAAGGAGGCCTCATTTTTACCACTCCGGGAACATCTTTGCCATAGGTGACAGGTATTCCAAGAGCTTTTGCGACAATAGCTGGGTTGAGTTCCCCATCGCGGGGGATGGTATCATCGAGCCTGCCAAAGATACTTATGCCATTATCCAGTAATCCCCTTAATGATTCTTCAATCAGCGGATACCCTTCCTCGAGAACAAGAATCTCCTTGCATCTGCTGGTAATATCTTTAATAATATCTATTGAAAAAGGATAGGCCGATAGCTTTAAGATGGGGTATTCCTTATTTGTACCGGGTAGATTCTCAATAAGATAATTAAATGCTATTCCACAGGTAATGATCCCCATTTCCCTGTTCCTGCCATCCTGTAACAAATTGTATTTTGATAATCTGACATCATATCTTATTGAGTCATATTTTTTTAATAATGCCTTATACCTTTTTCTGGCAATAGCTGGCAAGAGAACAAATTGCCGGGGATCGGGAGGCAGATGGAGTTTCTTTTCAGGGAGAATCCTCTTCCTCTGAACAGTGGCTCTTGAATGTGCCAAACGTGTAGTTATCCGGAGAAGAACAGGAATACTGTATTTTTCAGATAATTCAAAAGCATCGAAAATCATATCATAAGCCTCCTGCTGGTCTGATGGCTCATAACACGGGACAAATGCAAATCTGCCATAGAATCGTGAATCCTGCTCATTCTGTGACGAATGCATTGAGGGATCATCTGCAGATACAACTATCATACCTCCATTGACTCCTGTTATGGCAGCATTAATAAAGCCGTCTGCGGCAACGTTAAGCCCGACATGTTTCATTGCCACCATCGATCTTTTGCCTGCATAAGACATTCCCAGGGCCGCTTCTATTGCTGTTTTTTCATTAGAGGACCATTCTCTGTGGATATTACGTTCGACAGCCTCTTTTGATGACTGAACATATTCCATTATCTCTGTTGAAGGTGTGCCCGGGTATGCATACATCCCGGATAATCCGGCATCAATTGCACCCTGTGCTATCGCTTCATCTCCTAATAGAAGAAGTTTATTCATAAATTGGAGTTAATATTGTCATAAACATTTTATTGATAAATTGGGTTATTCAGATAAATAAGTATCAGGCAGATTTAAAAAGGTGAAATTTATTAAAATTTCGTTAAATGTTTTAGAGTTACCCTCAATAATGTTTATTTTGCATATGCTTATTCCTATTCATAATGATCAGAAGAAACTTTAACTTTAATTCCCGTTGAACAAGCTTATTTGTACCATATTTTTCTTAACACTCGCGCTATCTGCCATTAAATGCCAGATAGCTGACATGGAAAAATTTGTTCAGGTAAGCGGGTTCATTACTGATGATTCCAACAGAGCTGTCCCGGGTGTAGCTATAATATCCTTGAAACTACACAGAGGAACACTCAGTGAAACGTCTGGTATCTATTCAATTACAAGTATTCCGGGAGATACAATTCTATTCAGGGCCCTTGGTTTTAAGAAATACCATACTATAATTCCTTCAACATTCAAAGACAGGAGTTGTACTGTTGATGTTGTTCTTGAACCAGATACCATTGAAATAGCAGAAGTAACCATTTTACCATGGAAAACATATTCTGATTTCATTAAAGACATGACAAAAGAGCGTCCTAAAGATCCTATAATTGAAAATATGAATGATAACCTGGCTTCAATTTATGTTGCCATCACAAAAAATGCAGGAACAAAAGTCACTCCGGAAGCAGGCTTCAGGTATGCCATGGAGCAAAATTTCAATGCAATGGCAACAAGAAACCAATATCCTGTAAATAATCTTATGAATCCCTTCGCATGGGCAAAATTCATCAGCGGAGTTAAGAATGGTTTATTTAAAAACCAGAAATTTGACAAGCCGGTTAAAGCTAAAGTCAGAAAGAAAAAAAGTAAGTCTAAAAAAAATGATTAGTTCACATAGCATGAATCAAGCTACATATTTTATTTTATGAAGATTTCTAATGAAGGAAGATTTGTTGGAATTCTTGGCACTGTAATAATTCATCTTATTGCCGGAATTATTTTCATGTCATTTAAGATCGACTCAATTAAGAAGAATTTTACCAACGAATTTGAGATAGAATTAGCTGCTGCTGAAGAACCCAAAGTTAATGAAAAACCCATAGAACTACCGGCTTCATCAATTGAAAAAATTTTACAGGGTGATCAGGAGATGCTTAATATAGCCCGAAACCTGGCAAACAAAAGTGAGGAAAAAATAGATCCGGCAGATTATATTAATAAAGTTAAGGAGGAACTCATTAAAAGCGGAAAACTGGGCGCTGACAATTTTATTGATGAGCAGAAAAGACTTGAAGAAGCTACTGCAGACGAGAGGATGACTTTTGAAAACCGTACTGAAGAAAACACGGAGGCTGATAAACCAAAGGAATCCCAGGAGATGGCCGCCAATTATAATGGTCCTACCAGAATCTATTATAGCCTGGAGGGGCGAAATCATATGTACCTGCCTTTACCCATATATAAATGTCAGGGAGGTGGAAAAGTCGTTTTAATAATTGAGGTCAACCAGAATGGCATCGTTGAGAATGCCAGTGTTGTTTCAGGGGAAAGTACAACCTCTGACAAATGCCTTTTTGAGGCAGCAATTCAGGCAGCAACAGAATCACGGTTTAATCCCGATATTAATTCTCCTAAAACAGAGACCGGAACTCTTACATATCTATTCGTTGCACAATAAGGAAAGATACGATGGCGCAAAGGAGTAAAAGTGTGCAGGACTGGAAGGCAAAAAGTATCTGCGGCTCAACCGGGCAAAGGCCTGCCTAAAAGATCTGATTACCGGAACTATAATTAAATGGCTGTATTACTTCAGGTATGTTCCTGTTTGCCGTCCTGTTGTTTACAAGAGGGCTTATAGTGTGCGCCTTAAGAAAATCCGAAGGGTATGGTTTAAGAAGAGACAGGGCATCAGACCGTGAAGAAGACAGATCAATCCACTTTCTTTCTGATACTTTATCAAGGATCACAGGCATCCTCTTTTTGGAATTATGTATCACCTCAAGCAGATAATTGGCATCGGTAGTTAAAACAGAAAAAGTGCAAAACCGTTCACCTGAATTATTTTCAACCCATTCATCATATAAACCTGCCAGGGTCATTGTTTCATCATCAGCATGATAAATATACCATGGAATTTTTTCATTACCAATGTGTTGCCATTCAAAAAAACCTTTCACAGGTATCAGGCATCTTTTTGATCTGAATGATCCGGAGAAAGATGGCTTAACGGTAATAGTCTCCGAACGGGCATTAAATGTTTTAAACCTGATCTTATTGGCATCAGCTGCTGTTCGTGTCCACGATGGTATCAGACCCCATTTCAGAAGTTGTATTTTATCCGGTCTTTCTGAACAGATAGCAGGAATCTCAGGAATGCTGAAAGCGTGATAATAATAACTCGGTCTGTAGCTGTCAGGGTCAAGGAATGTTGCCCCATATCTTTTCTCCAGTTCCTCTTTAACAAGATTCACATTTACAGAAAAGCACATGATTATCTGTATGAAAGCTTTGTCAGATTTATATTTAGCGGGAGAGGTAATGAATTATAAAACAGATCATATTCGGGCCAATCCCCGGCTTTTGACAGGACCTTATACATCATGTTATTAATATAAGAATAAATTTCCGGTCCATTCCAGGCGCTGGAGTTAAGCAGAACCGCCCATGCGATACCATCTGATTGTTTTTTGATCATTCCCGCCGTGCCAGGGAATGAGCCGGTTCGCCACCATGTTCCGTTAAAAAATGTAGTTTTCCAGCCAATTGGCGCAAAACCGTTCCCCCTGTCAGTCATGAACTTTATACTTTCAGCAGACAATATATCTTTACGTGTATTTAGGCCATCGAGGGACAGAAGAAGCCGCACCAGGTCAGGAGCAGTAGCAAGCCAGGCCCCTGCGGCCCCAAGCGCTTCAATATCATTACCTCCATAAGTTGGAGAAACCAGTTCTCCTGTTCCATATATTGATGGTTTTAGAGCCACATCGCTGGGTTCGTAATATGTAACCTCAAAAGGCGCCCTTTCCGAAGGAAGGTTCCCAGCAAGTGTCATATCATAAATCCCGATAGGTTCAAAAATTGCTTTCTTGCAATAATCCTCATACGAAAGTCCCGAAACCTTCTCAATTACAAGTCCCAATATGCTGTAACCAAGGTTGGAATAAGCTTTTCCTGAACCTGGCGTAAAATGAAGTCGCTTATTTAGCGCAAAACGAATGATGGTTTTTGTATCGACAGGAGGCTTTACACCCATATTGTCAGCAATTTTAATTGGCATAAACATCTGGTCTCCATATCTTTGGGTCCATCCTGCTTCATGGCTAAGGAGATGGGCCACAGTTATATTATAAACACGTGGGTCTTTCGGGTTACTGAAATATGGATCGTTAAGGATACCCTCAGGTCCAAATACCCTGTCATTAAGTGATAATCTACCCTCCTCCTGAAGTTTCATGATTGCTGCTGCAGTAACAAGTTTGGAAATACTTGCAATCCGGAATTTGTTATATGGCTGAGTTTCAGTCCCTGCTGCCGTATCTGCAAAACCAAAGCCTCTTGCAAAAATCAATTTACCATCTTTGGCTATTGCAACTGAGGCGCCGGCAATTTTCCACTTCCGAAGAAAAGCATTGACATTCTTTTCGACTACGGCATACTCTTCTCCTGAGGATGTACTGTTAGTAAGCCTTATATTCCCCGGCACAAGCTTTTCAAAAGGAACATTAACAACTTCAACTGCTCCTTGTTTATAACTAACAAGCGAGATCAATAAAATGAATAATAAAATTCTGCGTTTTCTGAACAAGATAAATTCTTTTTTTTACAAAAATAAAAAGTATTTCTTTGCAATTCTACAACCAATCGAAAAAATTAAAATAAAAATGGATATTCCCTAAACTGATTAATAATAATTCACTATTTTAAACTAATTTAGAAAAAAGAACCAAAGATATAACTTTATAGCCATAATGCATAACAATAAGGCATATAACGGTTTCCTTTTATTTGCACTGCTGTTTTTATTTCCAGTCTTTATTGGAGCCCAGACTACGAAGATTGACACATCAGGGTACCTCCCATTGTCCATTGACGGAGCACTTGATTATAACCTGATGGTGGCCGCATCAAAGGGATATGACAGTGAAATTACACGGCTCTTGCTGAAAGGTGCCGATATTTCTGCAGAAACAAATGATGGTGCTACCCCACTTGTTATTGCCGTTGCAAACAATAGGTTAAGCACAGTAGAGACCCTGATATCATATAATGCGGATATAAATATCATTACTTCGCACTTTGAAACACCACTGGTGATAGCAGTTAAAAATCAAAACGTTGAAATTACTGAACTCCTGATACGGGCAGGGGCTGATATTGATTTTGCAGACAACAGAGGGGTAACTTCACTCAATTATGCATCAATATCAGGCTATTTCTATGTTACTGATCTTCTGCTATATTATCATGCAGATATTGATAAGAAAGCCAATGATGGAACAACGCCGCTTATGTCTGCAATTTGGGCAGAATATGCAGATATAGCCGATCTTTTGATTCAGAACGGTGCCAATATGGAAGCAAGGGATAATTCAGGGTTCACTCCTTTTCTTATCGCATCACAGAATGGAGATACTGTAATAATGAATCTGCTCATTAAATATGGAGTTGATATTTATGAAAAAAACAATTTTAACTGGGATGCACTGGCGCTTACCATTAAATCGGACCAGGTGCCGGCTTTTGAATTGCTCCTTAAGAAAGGGGGGAATAAATGGACATCTCCGGAGAGAAATGCTTTAGATCCATATGTTGTAGCATCAAAATACAGAAGGAAAGATATTATTGAAATTCTATTAAGGGAAAATTATCACGGTAAGATAATAAAAGAATTTGACCAGATCGGAATATCAGTATCCTCGAAGTTCACCCGGAAGGATATTTATTCAGGATTAAGTTTAACATTTAAAGAACCTCTTTTTAACGGTGGATTTATTACTGGTATCGATACAAAAGCCTGGTACACCAGAGTGCTTGTCAGGCAAAGTGAAAACCTCTATTATCAGTATATGGATAAAAATTCTGTTGTTTATGCAGGATTATTTAAGGAGTTTTCTATGACTGATAAACGTCTGAGAGATAACTTCGCATTTTCAACATCATTGTCTGCAGCCTATTCTTTCGGGAATATGATTAAAGGCACGGATTTAACACCCAGAAACAAATTTATGGTGATACCTTCGGCAGGCTTCAAATGGACAATAAAATATTTCACATTATCAGGAAGTGCTGAATATATGAAAAGTGATTTTTATAACATCGGACCCGTTTGGTTCAGGATAGGATTGTCATATAATTACTTTTTTGATAAGGTAAGAGCTCCTGAAAAAACTATTAAATGGTATTGAATTTTATGAAAACACTTATAAAATCCCTGATATTTATATTGCTGGTACTCTTTTTTTCATGTGAAAAAATATTGCCCTACTTTGTTATTTGTTCAGATTGTACTGCTAATGAGCCAACAAATGCAGAACTAGACATCAGACTTGATGTGTATGATAGTCTTACAGACATCAGGATATATGAAGGCAATCTGGAAGACAGCATTCTTTATGCCACAATCAGGTCAGGAAGCACAAGCACAACTTATCAGGTTCCTTTAAACAAAAAGTTTACATTAACAGCTACATACAACACACCCGGGAAAAAATATATTGCAGTGGATTCAGCTTTTCCACGGGTAAAATATGATAAGGCAAGCTGCCAGGATCCCTGTTACTTTGTTTATGATAAAGTAATTAATCTCAGGTTAAATTATACCAAATAAATAATGGCTGGTTTTCTTAAGCCCCCTCGTATTTGAACAGGGGTACCCCGCCTTCTCCTCTCTCCCTGATCTTTTTTATTTCTGCATTTTTCAGAGGATCAAGCTTATCAGATAAACTCAGGGCAATTTTAAAAAGCCCGGCATCTCCCGGAGGTACTGCTGCAGTTACAGGGTGGGATAATGTGAACCGAAGACCCATCCTTATATCTTCTGGTGTTTTAAGAGGTTCATACCAGCATTTGGGATATTTTGAACGATCAGCACCCTCTGGCCAGGGTCCTTTTGCCATAGATTTCAGTGCAAGTATTCCCATTTTCTTCTCCTGTGCCCGGGCAAGTACCTGTGGACCAAAATTTCCTGCATTCCATGTGGTAAAATTCACAGGGAATAATATTGTATCAAAATCAAACCGGTTCATCAGTGCCATGGCAGCTTCAACGGAGTGTGCAGAAAAGCCGATAAAACGTGTTTTACCCTCTTTTTTTGCTTCAATAAAAGTCTCTAACGCACCGCCAGGGCTAAAGATGGTTTCAACATCCTTTAACGTGGTAACAGCATGTAACTGATAAAGATCAACATGGTCAGTGCGCAGATTCTTCAATGACTGCTCAAGTTCTGCCCTTGCTTTATCTTTTGTACGTTCAGTTGTTTTGCATGCAAGGAAAACATTTTTCCGGTAAGGTTCCAGAGCGGGACCAAGTTTTAATTCTGCATCACCATAAGAGGGGGCAACATCGAAATAATTTATTCCGGTATCAATAGCCAGTTTGACCACCTTTGAAGATTCTTCAGGAGAAGCATTCATAACAACAATACCGCCAAATCCGATTACAGAAAGCATTTCGCCGGTCTTTCCCAACGATCGCTTCTCGATCTTTCCTTTGGTTTTTACCCTCGTAATAGCAGAAAGATCTGAAGGAAAAAGGTTCATTACAGGTGTAACCATAGCTGTAGTTTTAATAAAGTCGCGTCGCTTCATGTCCTTAATATTAAATTTGACATAAAATATTCATAAAAGATCGGAATTATTTCAGCAAAAAACAAATCATTTAACCCGGAATGGTAGTTGCATTTATGTTTTCTAAACCATCTGGTTCCGATAATCCACTTTGATATTTAACAAAAATTGCGTTAATATTAACGCTGCCTTTTGGATGCCGTTTCCATAAAATATAACTCATAGGTTTAATTTATTTCAAAAGACCGGACTGCCTGCCCCTCTTAAGCGGGTAAACCACACCGAATTAACTTCACTGAGCTTGCATGCCAGGTCATGATTGAATCATTCATGCGGGTTTCATATTTGTTGTGTTTGAAATACATTCATATTTCAGATATTAAAAACAGGTCTTGTTTCAAAAATAATATCTTCTTTCTTATAATAAACTTTTTCAAGGAACAATCCGCTGGGTGGAGCAGTAAGCTTTGCAGGAATATCTGTTTTACTTCTGAAAAAAGCGGCAACATCTTCATCTGACAATTTCCCCCGGCCAGCCTCCACAATAACACCGGTCATCCTTCTTACCTGCTTCCATAAAAAATGAGATCCTATTACATGAAAAACAAGAATATCACCAAAATTATCCACGCTGGCATGCTTTATCTCAACCTTTGTCGATCCGGACTCCTGTTCATCATCTGTGAATGACCGGAAGTCCTTTAATCCAACAAAATGGGCAGCTGCCTTATTCATAAGGTCGATATCCAGTTGATCCTTTATCCACCAGACAAATTTCTTTCCAAATGCAGTACGTCTGCGGCTTATCTGGTAGATATAGCTGCGGGCAACAGCATCATGCCTGGCATGAAATTTATTATCAACCAGTTCTACACTAAGGATGGAAATATCAGGTGGTAACCGGTCATTGATTCCATATTTTATTTTCAGCGGGACCAGATCAGTCACCAGGTCAACATGGGCCACCTGTCCTGTGCTATGAACTCCGGCGTCGGTTCTCCCGGCTCCATAAACATCAATATTATCGTTTTTCACCAGGTCTCTGCAGGCATCCAATATTTCGCCCTGAATTGATTTTCCGCCTTTCTGCATCTGCCATCCCGAGTAGCGGGTACCTTCATATTCGATAGTAAGCTTAAATCGTGACATAAATTTAATAATTGAAATATTATAAAGTACAATAAACAATTGCAAAGACTAATGAGTCTTCCAGCTGAAAAAACATAGCCCCTGCCTGTTGATTAATTGGTCAGTTTTAATTTCTAAGGTCTGCCATTAACATCCAGGTTAAGTATAGCTGCCAGTGTCAGTTGAACTACCAGTTTTGCATTTCCATAATCAACCTTTTCAGCTGTGTCACCTTCTAGATGATAGTTCGGATCTCCATAAGGCATTGAACCTATATTCAATACTGACCATGGGAATCCGGCCTTGATAAATGAACCATCATCATCACCGGGACGATCACTCCGAAACTTTGTTTGCTCAAGCCCAATACCATGTTTTATATTGAGATTTTCCATCATATCTGCAAGTCTTTCTCCTTCGTCGGTTGTATAACGTGTAACGTTCGTGAGGTGCCCTGCCTGCTGTGGAGCTTTTACTCCTATTCCATCCATATTTATGACTGCCAATACGTTTAGTCCTGAAGCCTTAAGGTCATTTGCGGCAGTAACACTTGTCCATGGTGTGTGTTCCTCGTTGCAAAAAATAAACCGGATCGTATGGTCGGGTTTATACTTTTGCAAGATAATTGCCAATTCGAGTGCTCCACATGTCCCAATAGCGTTATCGTTGGCGCCGGGAGACGCTATCCAACTCTGAGAATCTTTGTGAGCTACTATGATGATCAGATCGTCAGGGTGTTTTTCCCCGCGTCTTTCTGCAATAATGTTATGGGCTGTGTAATATGGAGCATCCTCTGCTGGTCGCGAATATTGCTGCGATGGCGGCTTTGAAAAATCACGCCCGAATGCCCGGACTTTAGTATCGTCAGTTTCAGGTGTGTAACCACCTCTGGTAAGTTGCCGGATTATCCAGGCATCTGCTTCTTCAAGTGTTGAAAGTGTATGACCAGGCAGCGTCCAGTTCAGGACACGTCGTGGCAAAGGATCTTTTGACAAATAATATACGCCTTTCATGATTCTTTTTTCGCTGACTTTTTTAGACAGCGATGCATAAACAGGTTCATATTCCTTTTCTTTACCGTTATTGGAAGTCTCGGCTGAACCGGTTACCGGTATTAATATTGTTGCTATTAATACTGCCAGGAGATTCTTAAAGGTTTTCATTTTCTTTGAATAATTACTGGTTGTTCTTAAGGTCTTCCGAAAATATCTAAATGAATAATTGCTGCAAGTGTAAGCTTAATTGTGACCATTGCATTTTCAAAATCCACTGTTTCAGCGGTATCTGCTTCTGTATGGTAACCAGGATGTGAATTGGGTATTGATCCGGCATTACGAACAGACCAGGGAAATCCTGCTTTAATAAATGAACCGTCATCATCACCCGGCTGCTCACTGCGTAACTTCGACTGAAGCAGTCCCAGGGCAAGTTGCTCATTCAACATGGTCATCAGATCTGCGAGCTTTTCTCCTTCATTCGTGGCATAACGTGTTACATTTAAAAACTTTCCGTCAGTACGGGAAGCTTTGACCCCAATGCCATCAATATTTATTAATGCCAGAACATTCAATCCTGCCGCTTTTATCTCCTTTGCTGCCGTTATGCTTGTCCATGGGGTGTGTTCTTCATTGCAGAAGATAAACCTTAAAGTGTGATCCGGTTTATAATTTCTTAGAAGAACAGCCAGTTCTAGTGCACCACTTGCCCCAATAGCATCATCATTTGCTCCGGGAGATGGGATCCAGCTCTGTGAATCTTTATGAGCTATAATGATTATAAGATCATCAGGGTACCTGCTTCCACGTCTCTCTGCAATTATATTACGGGCTGTAAACCATGGAGCGTTCTCAGGAGGCGGTGCATATTGTCTGGGCAGATGTTTTGAAAAATCTCTTCCAAATGCCCTGACCCTGGTACTGTCGGTTACAGGTTTATAACCATTTTTTTTCAGTTGTTGAATTATCCAGGCATCAGCTTCCTCCAGAGTTGAATGGTCATGGCCCGGTAAAGTATAATTAAGGACCCGTCTGGGCAGAGGATCTTTTGAAAGATAATAAACGGCTGCCCTCACCCGGTTTAGGTCAGTTTTTGCTGAAAGAGATGAGTAAAGGGACTCATAATTTTTTTCTTTGTGCGATGTTAAAGTCTGATTAGTCTGCGCTAAAACAGGTCCAGAATAATATTGTATACTAACTATGAAAGCGATTAAATATTGGAATCTTCTCATGTGCGTATAATTTTATTTTTAGTGTTCAAATAGCCTGACTTCATGTGTTGAAAAATTATATTCAAATTTTGTTGTGTTAACAAAAGCTGAAGGTTTCATGACCCTGGAATTAATAGGATCTGTCAGATTTTTCACTTCGTTTTTCTTTAACATATGATGCAATATTATGGACATTATCTATCCATATTCCATTTGCAGGATCTGAAGCATACTGACATAACTCCTCAACTGTTTTAAGGAATGTAGTAAGACCTGTACCGCTTTCATTCATTTCATGACCTGCAAGTATCAGCCATTTTCCGGTTTTTTTTGCTGATTCTATCAGTGGTTTTACCTGATCGAAGGTCAGGCCATCCAGTTTCATCCCGGTAAGCTGGGCCATATCACAATTTAAGGGATCGTTCGGTGCCTCATCGAGCCAGCCTCTTCCTGATTCGAACATCATGGCAATTAATGGCACAAAGCTCCTGGTATCCAGCCCTCTACCAATAAAAGTTTGTCCACAGGGGTAGGCAAAAGAAACTGGATCAACACCCAGTAAATCCTTGATGATCCTGCTTGCCGAATCGATTTCCATTTTCATTCGTGTCATACTGTAACTTTCCAGTCCGCCACCTGCCGATCCAAGATTAACAGAACATACATGTAAAAGGGAATGGTTGCCTATATCGTGACCATTAGCCGCTGCTTTCTTCCATTCATCGGAGCGTTTTACAAGACTTCGCAGCGATACATAAAAAGTTCCCTTCACATTATATTTATCAAGCAGAGGAATTCCTTTATCTGCCTGCGAAAGTCTGGCATCGTCAAAAGTAAGACTCAGGGCCATAGTTTTACCTTCAGGCCATATAAAAGTTCTTTTTTCCTGAACGGAATTCTCAGGAGTGTAGTAACCCTGTGCAGAACAGGTATAATAAACCTGGCCGCAAATCAGGGCTATCAGGAGTGACGTTTTAATTATGGTAATATTCATGTCTGTTTACTTTTATTATTAATGGTCGTAAGGCACCTCCAGGTCTGCAAAATTGCCGTTCATATATGATTATGCATGCAAAAAATGGAAGTCCTATTAGCAATTAATTGATAAAATATAAAGCCGATAAGACTCTATTTTCAAGTGTAAGTATTTTTAAAATCATTTATAATGATAAACAATTTTTAGAAGTATAATATTATAAACAATATACTTTTTAAAATTGAACGGCACTCATAGTCTTTTAATCATTTTCCCGGGTAAAATTAATCAACGAAAAATACAATAATTATGATTCTGATCCCTGGTTTGATCCCGGAAAGTTCTCGGTCTAATTTCTTTCGAGGCGCAGGGTTAATATTGCCTGAAAATTAGCTCCCGGTTCAAAACAGGTTTCGGGAAAAAAAACCTGTGGCTCATGCTGATACAACGCTATTATAAATTGTCACATGGTTGTTCCGGATTATTTTACAGAACAATGGACTATTTCCTATTTACCGATAATACCGGCTGGCTTCTCATTTCTCCCTGAAGATAACCCAGAACTGCTTCAATAAGATCCTTTTCGGCGGCAGGGGTAAATGGTGAAACAGATGGTTCGTAACCATCATGATCCCATGCGGCGGCGGTTGTCAGATAACCAAGTGATCCGTTGGTATAGCCAAAATAGAAAGTATAAGGGAAAGGGGACCGCTGACGTATCTCATTGGAAATCTCACAAAACAACTCCACAGGAGCACTCCATATTGCTATATCATCATTGATTTTTAAAAACCTGATGGGAAGTCGCACCATATTTACCCCTGAAGCTGTTGTGCGGGTGTAGTTACCCAGATCGGGAGACCAACCCAGGTCTGACCTTCGGGGAGTTTCAACCATAAGCGAACCAACCACCAATCTGACACTTCCCGTTGTAGAAGTAATTTTACTGTTAGCTTCCAGAATTCTATCTCCCAAAAGGACACGGAATTGTCCAAGATGGCCGGATCTTGCATTAGGGTAAACGCTGTATATAGGGGCAAGGTTTCCTGCAGCTCCGTTAATATACAGAACCGGAGCTCCGATGTTCTTTTCAACATATTCTGAAACAACCCCGGGTGCATCTCCGCTAATCTTTGTGTTTTCTCCACTCATTACCGTCCCATGCATTGGATAGTTTGCAATAAGTGCAAGTGGATTCCCATCTTCTTTATCAATGCGTAAAAGGCCAATACGCCGATCTACTGCACCATCCGGATTCAAACCAAGAGATGCCTTCCCGTCAATATCTATAGCTCGCCGGTTTATATTAGCCAGGGAAAATCCCCAGCCCATTCCAATACGGGCTGGTGCCAGTTTGCCACGGGCTTCAATAATTCCTCCAATTATCTTTCGTTCCAGCATTGCAGTATAAACGGTATCAGTTGCATGTCCATCAGCAAGTTTAGCGCGATTGGCCATTGAAGGAAAAGGGACACCTCTGAATTGAGCAGCTATTTCCGGGGCTGAATGTGTATGGGTTGACGACCACCACACATTCAGAGGACTTATACCATACCTGCTCTTCAGCAGTGAAGCAACCCGGTCATATTCGGGTGGAGGCATACCAACTATATCAGTTGAAACCAGGAAGAATTGAGTCTTACCATCATCAAGAGCAACTATACGAAGATAGAGGCTGTCCAGAACCCCTGTAGACTGACGCGGATTGTACCCCCTAAGCCATTGTTGTGTTTGAGGTGTAATATTAATTTTAACCACAGCGGCACGAAAACCCTCTGAAGCCATGTTACCAGCAGCACTCTTTTTCTGAGCAGATGTGACATTACTGCTTAGAATAATAAGTACTGCAGGAATAAAAATATTTAATACTGAAAATTTAGTGCGTTTCATATATTATTCCCGTAATAATGATTTGATAATATACAGGTCCAATTCTTCATAGTCACGTTCCTGAACGCACTTCGCGATAAACTCTTCATTCAGACTTCTGGATATCTCAAGAAGTCTTAAGAATATTTCTTTACTGTTACTTAAATGCTTTGTAGCCGTATCATCTTTCTGAGTCCTCATAGCCTTTACATCAAGACCAACCCATTCACCATTCTTTCCATAGTCATACTTATCAAGTATCCGGACCTGGTTAAATGCCCTGCGTATATCGACCGATCCGAATGTTTTATCCTGGTCAAATTTCAGTCCGTTCTGATCATTCAGATGAACAGTCCATAATTTATTAAAAGACAATGCATAGCCCATCTCATCAGAGGGATCCAGACCGGCCAGTATTGCATGTGCACTTTCAATATTGACACCAATACGTTTCGGATCAATGCACAAGAGAGATAACGCGATTGCATGCCCGGTTGTGGGAATATATGCATGATCCATTGGTTCATTGGGTTTGGGTTCAATGCATATCCTGATTTTGGAATCATATTCAAGCATCTGGTTGATTGCACTCACAATTCTTTCGGTAGATATCTTGCTGTCTTTTGACTCCCGTATATAACTGCCTTCACGCGCAAGCCATAAGACCAGCAAATCAGTTCCGAGGGAGTTCGCAATATCTATTGCACGTTTACTGCGGTCAATTGCATACTTCCTGAATTCCGGTTCATTTGAAGTATATCCTCCGTCAATTGTCCGTTCATCTTCCCATAGCCTGGGTGCCACAAATTCAGCAGCCAGTCCATGATCATCAAGTACTTTCTTAAGGTTTTTTGCCTTATTTATGATTTGCTGAGAGGTAAGATCATTCATACCAGGCACGGCATCGTCATCATGAAACTGGACACCATCAAATCCCAGTTTTTTATATAATGCCAGTTTGCCGGTGAATTTGAGAGATTGCCGCACTGTAGGACCAAAAGGATCAGCTCCCTCATGGATGTTCCAGGGACCAAATGTGAATTTAAATTTTCCTGCCATGATTTTAATTATTAAGTTGTTAAATATTTTGGATGCTTTCTTATACTATTCTCAATTGTTATTACCTCACTTCAAATTCCCCGGTAAGTTTTATGTCCACAGACGAACTGCCGACCATCACTTTAAACATTCCAGGCTCAACAACCGGTTCAAGGTTCCTGTTAAGAAATGACAAATGCTCCGGTGTAAGCTTAAATGTCACTGTCTTTTGCTCCCCTGCAGCCAGGTTTATTTTTTCAAATCCTTTGAGTTCCTTGACGGGCGTTGACATGGAACTGATTTCATCATTAATATATAACTGGACAACCTCAGCCCCTTCCCTATTACCTGTATTTTTCACATCCAGGCTGACAAATACTTCGCCGGCCGGCCCGGTCTCTCTGGGAGTGATCTGAAGATTACTATATCCGAATGATGTATAACTGAGTCCAAACCCGAATTCCCAAAGCGGAGTTGCCGGCATATCTGCATATGCTTTTCCCCATCCCTTGTTTATCCAGTAGTCCTTCGAAGGCTTATAATTATAGTATACAGGGAGTTGCCCGGAGTGGCGCGGAAAAGTGATTGGCAGATGACCTCCCGGATTGTAATCGCCAAAGATGATATCCGCAATGGCATTTCCACCCTGTTCGCCACAGTTCCATGCTTCCAGGATTGCTGGTATATTCTCTGCTGTCCAGCGTACTGATAATGGTCTGCCATTTATTAATACAGCTATGGTTGGGGTCCCGGTTTCATAAACAGCTTTGAGCAGATCTTCCTGAAGACCTGTCAGATCGAGACTTGCTACGTCATATCCTTCACCGTCAGTACCGGGACGATCGGAAGATTCACCCAGCACAACAATGGCAATATCAGCATTTTTTGCAATTTTACGGGCTCTGGAGGTTTCATTTAGTTCATTGCCAATAATTTCACAACCTTTAACATAACTAATTTTTGTCCCGGAAGAAACTTTATTTCTGATACCTTCCAATACCGTCACCACATCCTGTAATAAAGGGTTGGCAGTATAATCTCCAAGCTGGTTTCTGTCATCATCTGCATTCGGACCTATTACGGCAATAGATTTAATATTTCTGTTAAGAGGCAGAAGATTCTTTTCATTCTTTAACAGAACAATTCCTTCACGGGCTGTCTGCAGAGCCAGTTCACGACTCTCTTTTGTATTGGCTTCCCTTACAGCCCTGTCAACATCAACGTACGGATTATCAAATAAGCCCAACAGATATTTGACTCTTAAAATACGTCTGACCGATCTGTCAATGGTCTCAACAGAGACCTTTCCTTCATTTACATTTTCCCGCATATCATTTAAGTATCCAGTTTCGTACCATATACTGACATCCACTCCGGCTTTAATACACAATTCCCCGGCTTCTTTCATGGTTGATACTATTTTCTCATATATTGGAATACCTAGCCCTGCTCCTTCACACATAACCAAACCATTAAAATTAAGTTCCTCCCTCAGAATTTTTGTTAACAATTTCTCTGATACATGAGCAGGTTCCCCATCAATGGCAGGATATGTGGCCATCACCCCCAATGCGCCTCCTTTTTTTATTCCGGCAACCCATGGAGGAAGAAAAACTTCTCTTAAAGTTCTTTCCGAAATCTCCATGGCACCTCTCTCAAGGCCACTCACCGGCTGGCTTTGACCAGGGAAATGACAAAGCAAAGATATTGCCTTATCATTTGCTGATATATCTTCTCCCTGCATGCCGTAAACAATAGCTGACACTATTTGTGAGCATAAATATGGATCTTCACTGTATCCCTCTTCGTTTCTTCCAAGCCGGGGATCCCGATTTGGTTCAACAACCAGGGTACCTAAAAAATGTACTCCTCTTGACCTTCCTTCTTTGGCTGCAACACCATATATCTGTTTGACCAGTTCTGTATTCCAGGTGCTTCCTATTGCCAGACCCTCGGGAAATACTGTTGCTCCGGGAGTTAGTAATCCATGGGTACCCTCTTCAAAGAAAAGAAGTGGAATGTTCAGACGTGTTTTTTCTACCGCAATCTTTTGTAGTTCATTTAGAAACTCCGCCTGGGGCCGGGGACCCTCTTTTAACATATTTGCTGCTGCCCAAAAACCTCCAGCTGGTCCGATATCCGGTACTAATTTCCCCTCTGCAAATTTCCGGCAGGCTTGAAGCCTGCCGGGTAAATCTTTTGCCATATTCCCGGGGACAGGTGAGTTAAGTTGTCCTAACTTTTCTTCCAGTGTCATGCGGGAAAGGAGGTCTTCAACTCTTTCATCGATCGGGAAGAGAGGATTTTTATAAACAGGTATTTCAACAAATGGCATTTCTTCTCTATTCTCTCTTACATATAAAGCAATGTTGTGAACATTATCAATCCATATACCATTAGCAGGATCTGTGGCATATTTACAGATAGCTTCAATCGTTTTAAGCTGTGATGTCTGTGTTCCCTCATCATTCATCTCGTGACCTGCAAGAACCAACCATTCTCCATTACTTTTTGCCGCATCTATCAATTTAACTATTTGATCAAATGATTTACCATCCAGTTCCATACCGGTGAGCTGAGCCATATCACAAAATGCAGGGTCATTTGGACCCTCATCGAGCCATCCGCGTCCGGTTTCAAACAGGGATGCAACAACCGGAACATAGCTTCTTGTATTTAGTCCCTTTCCAACAAAGGTCATTCCGCAGGGATATGCAAAGGATACAGGATGGATACCTAATTTACTTTCAATGAGCTTACTGGCAGAATCAAGTTCTATTCTCATTGACTGAAGAGTGTAATCTTCTAATGCTGTGTTTCTTGACCATGGAAAATTGCCGGTACAAGGATGCAGGAGAGAATGATTCCCGATATCATGACCATTGCTGACAGCTTTTTTCCAGCCATCGAGTCGCTTCAGCATACTTTCCGGTGAAACATAAAAAGTGGCTTTAACTCCATATTTATCAAGTAATGGGATCCCTTTATCTACCTGGCTCAGACGTGCATCGTCAAACGTAAGGCTCAGAGCCATTTTCTTTCCCTCCGGCCATCTGAAATCTGATTTAGCCTGTTGTGCATTACTGTCGTAAGCCTGTGCAAGGCAAATATTCGTAACAAAACCTAAAGCTATTGTTATCAAAAAGACTGAGCTTTGCTTTGGAGTTTTCATCATAATATAATTTTGATTTTAAAGGTATGATAGCTTGCCCCGCCTATGCGGGGGAACCACACATGATTGACTTCGTCGAGCTCGCTTCGCTCGGTTGTGATTGTGGTCAATCATGTGGGTTTCATTTTATATTTTTTCTGTTTTTAGTGACATATTAGTTCCACTTTAGTGTTGTTACAGAATGTGCTTCAAATCTTTGTATTGCCATTTTATTGTTCCAGGATATTTTGCAGTCAGCTTCATCACCATTATTTATTACATTAAGAATGATACTGCCGTCAGTATTCAGAAAACCGACAAAATTAAGTGATGATGAACCACCAGAACAATAAATACGGTAGGCTCCCGGTTTTACAAATTTGCTAAAATGAGCCAGATAATAGTACAAACCAGTGTATGTGACTTTTTTTGTTTGCCTGTCGACAATGACAACCGGATGCTGCCGGTTGTTATCCGGATCTCCATGCTCAGGTGAAATAAGCCATGGGCCACCATTCTGGTCAAGTATCATGTTCCAGTAAATCCAACCCGAAACCCAGTTTTTCAGATCATTCATGATCATATTCCCCCAGAACTCCCCATCCGAAAACTCATAAACAGGACATTTTTCGGGACCACCCGGGGGAACACAACAGAACGTTGCATAGCAAACTTCTGTCATCCACATAGGAATATCAGGGTACTGGTTATGAAGGTCTGTAAGACTGGAAAAATCATTCCAATCGTAACCATGAAATGCAAGTTTGCTAATATGTTTTGAAACTTCCGGATCATCTAACACTGCAGGAAATTTTATTAGCGCTTCGTCGCGTGAACAAGGTTCTCCCAACATAATTTTTGCAGGTAATCCGCTAACCTGTAAACGAGGAATGAGGTGACTTTTTAATATATCTCCCATTTCTTTATAGGTAACAGATGAATACCCGCCTCCGGAACAATCTGATTCATTAAACATAACCAGATAGTTGATAATAACTCCGTTAGCAGCATATGCCTGCAAATATTTTAGATAATAGTTGGCCAAGGCATTATAAAATTCAGGTTTTATATTCATTTCCGGCTTCTTTTTCATTCCATAATACATCCAGTCAGGTGCATAATCCATTGGTGATTGAATTTCAAATTTACCATATCCGGATGCATTTTTAATAAAAGTTATAAGACCATTGGGCCCTAAATCCCTTTCGATTGTAAAATGTTTCATTGATGTATCTCCCGATATATCATTATAGCTATACCAGGGGCCGGCTGACGCAAAATCACAGGCAGCAATGGGTGACTTCATTAAGGTAAAACCGGCACCGGCATCAGGTGAAAAAAGAGCTTGCAGAACTTTTTCTTTCGCCTCAGTGTCAAGAGAGTTGAGACAAATCATGCCTGCTTCATTAAATGATGCTCCAAAACCATCAATTTTCTGAAAGATGCTATCTTCATTAATCATAATTACAGGAAGTTCAGACTTTAGGTTTTCAGTAAACTGTAAATCTGACTGTCTGGTTAACCTGTCTCCGGAATTTGATGAGGAATAAACAGTAATGTCAGGACCTTTGGATCTCTGGCATTGAACATTAACTACCAGAGAACTTAAAACTAAAATATATCCGGCAAATTGACATAAACTACATAGGATCGTTTTTTTCATTTTTTTGATATTTTATACTATGACTTTCGGTAATGATACATACAAAATCCAAAAACGCTTGAAAATCAATGAGGGTATATGCATAATCTCTGATACTCATTTCTTATAATTCAGGTCACCAGCGGGAACTAAAATTATAAAAATTTATGGATTTTAAGGGCCCCTTTCTAATAAAATATCAATGGTCAGGCCGGTCTTTAGCCTCCACTCTCATTCCAATCATTTTAAAGATCCTTGAACTTATATGATGTTTGCTTGTTTGGCTAATAAATCACATTTGTTAATTTTGTAAAAATTGAATCTCGTTATTTGCAGAAATCTAATAAAATGAAGACCAGATATATGAATCCATACATTGCGGGCACCATGCTGGGAGCTGTATTGCTTCTGGCAATGTTTCTGGCAGGAAGGGGGCTGGGTGCAAGCGGTGGCATTAAATACTGTGCAGTTTCGATTGTTGGAGCAGTTGACCATCCGCATGCAGAAGAATCGACCTATTACAGTAAATATTTTGAAGAGGGGAAAAAGCCTTTAAAAAACTGGCTGACTTTTGAGATATTCGGAGTAATTGCCGGGGGATTCATATCAGGAGCTGTTTCGAAGAGACTGAAATTCAAAATTGAAAAGTCACCCCGGATATCAAATACAAGACGATTGATCTTTGCTTTTCTTGGAGGTGTGTTCTTTGTTTATGGAGCTCAGCTTGCCAGAGGTTGCACCAGTGGAGCCGCTCTCTCCGGTATGGCAGTTCTGTCAGTTGCAGGATTTGTTACAATGATGGCAATTTTTGGGTCAGCTTATATTTTTGCATGGTTTTTCAGAAAAAACTGGATATGAGGAAAGTGTAGAGCGTAGAGTGTAGAGCGTAAAGCGTAGAGCGTAGAGCAAAGAAACAGCCAGGTGTTATGACTGCCCCAGGGGATAAATACATTAAGACATTAAAGCAAACTGACAAGGAATATGGGACCATTATCATCAATAATATCAATTCCGGAATGGCTCGATTTACTGATTGCCCTGCTGATTGGTATCGGGTTCGGGTTCTCACTTGAACAGGCCGGATTTTCTTCGAGCCGCAAGCTCGCAGGGATGTTTTACGGGTACGATACAACAGTCATTAAGGTATTCTTTACAGCATCCATTGTTGCCCTGGTAGGGTCCCAGCTATTGAGTTTTCTGGGCCTGCTGAATCTGAATATGGTTTTCGTTAACGAATATTACGTTAATGCTTCAATTGTGGGTGGAATCATAATGGGTGCGGGATTTGTAATGGGTGGATTTTGTCCGGGAACAGGATTAAGCGCCCTTTCTATAGGGAAGATTGATGCCATGGTATTTTTTGCTGGCGGACTGACAGGAGCATTTCTCTTTGCGGAGTCATATCCTCTTATAGATAATCTGGCAAATGGCACCTATAAAGGACCATTAAAAATTAATGAGGTCCTGGGCATATCTCCAGGACTGTTCGCATTTCTTCTTATAATAGCAGCGGTGGCAATGTTCTGGATCGCCGAGGTTGCGGAAAAGAAATTTGCCAGACCAGATATTACTGACGAAACTTAATAATTGACAGGATGAAACGCACTTAGCCATCTGAATAGGCATACGATGATGAAGTAATTAATAACATTTAGGTTCTCCCGTTTTGCAGGACTGGATATAATACCTTAAAAAATAAAATTATAATATGATGAACACAAGAGAAAAAATTTCAGTTATTCTTTTATGTCTGGGGCTTATTCTAGCACTCTTACCCCTTTCCTCAAGTATCTCCTTTAATGTCAGACCGGGAAGGTTAATGTCGGAGTTACTTGACGGAAAAACCTATTACTCGGTTGATCAGGTAGCAAGATTTCTTGTTACGGAAGACAGTACAGTTCAGATGATCGATCTGAGGTCGCCTGAAGAATACAGGTCAGTGAATATCCCCGGGTCAATAAATGTTCCTTATGATGAGCTCCTTAACAACGATCCCGGAAGGTTCCTTAATAATGGAAATGTTAAAAATATTTTCTATTCAAACGGAGATTTTGATTCAAACTATGCTTTAACCATTGCACACGGTCTGAACTATAATAATACTTATGTGATGAAAGGCGGGCTGAATGAATGGTTCAAAACTATAATGAACAGCAACTTTAAGGGAGAAAAGATCTCGGCCAGAGAAAATTCATTGTATGAGACAAGATTAAGAGCCGGAAAAATGTTTACTGAAATAAACAGTCTGCCCGACAGTCTGAAGGTTAAGTATATTGAAGCGAAACATATCGCTGCAAAAAAGCTTGATGGCGGCTGCGAATAGTAGAGCGGGGAGATGAAAGCGGAGAGCAGGGAGCGGGGAGCGGAGATCGGAGAGCGGAGGTAAAAGGACAAAGAAGGCAGATATTATGAGAGATGAATTTGATAAATAAATATAAGTCGGTTATTGCAGTTGTTTTTACGGTATTGGTGCTGATAGTCATCAGATTGTTAAGTCCCGGACACTTTAAAATTGATGCAAAAAGACGGGCTGAACCATCAGTTTTAAGGTCAAATCTAATTACTGTTGATCAGGCAGGCAGCCTTCCAGGCGAAAAACTGATTATCAATATAAGTTTAGAAAATGGCACTCCCGGAATGGCTGAAGTAAATACAATTAGTATTTCTCCTGACTCTCTTTTAAGTAAAGATAATCTTAATACTATAAAGAATCACGATGGTCCGGTTCTGCTATACTCATCGGAACCAGCTGTTTCAGCAAGGGTTTGGATGCTTCTCAGCCAGATGGGTTACAGGAATATCTTTATCCTGTCCAGGAATGCAGATAATGAAAAATTAAAATATAAATTCCGGTCAGATACAATAACCAGACCGGAATTTTAATGATAAATCACTACTAAAATTTATTTCACTACTTTAAAATCGTTTACCTCTGCCGTTGTAAAGGGTAACCAGGATAAAGCGGTTTTTTGTTTTACCATTTTATCGTACATAAAACCGTTATTCCCATATTTTAAGGTTCTGGCATCATATCCAAATAGCCGTAAATATGCTGTTGCGAATCCCGAGTTATGCCCGGTTCCACAATAAACAACAACAGTTTTACCGGATGGAATAGAAGCCAGTTCATCAGGAAATCCAAGAGTGGCACCAGGTTTATATCTGACTGCACCGGGTATATGCCCGTCATCAAATTTATCCTTTCTTTCAAGATTGACCATAAAATAGTTTTGTGGATTTTTAAAGACTTCATCAGCCGAGATAAGGATATTGGCTGTTCCTTCAGAAAACACTTTTCTGAACCTTGCATCAGCGATATCTTCACCGTTTGTCAAACCCGTTTTAAGTTCAGGCATACCTTGCGAAACCGGTTTTTCATTATCCTTTACTTCAAGTCCGGTTTCATATTTACCTGATACTCCTTTCAGCCAACCCTGATTGGCATAGCTTATATTCCATGCACTCATTCCCCATCTCATTGAATACACATTACCATAGCCCATAAGCCTGAGAAGTGAAGCAGTATAGCTTGAAACCTGTCCATCATTACTGACAAGAATTATCTTATCATACTCAAATGGTCTGATACCTGTTTCGAGATAAGACGGCAATTCCTCAAATTTCTTATTGACAGCACCTTTGATATGCCCTTCAGAAAATTGTTCCGGCGACCTGAGGTCAATCACCAGAATATTCTTACCCAGTTCTTCATTAACTGCAGAGGCTTTGATCAGTGATGGAAACTCCCTGCTGGTAACATAATCCCCATTCTCCTGCAGGTACTTTAATAATTTTGATGATTCATCAGGAATAACTACCGGATTTTTACTTGCCTCGCTGATAATCTTTTGATCATTGCGCGTTTTATTCCCTGTACATCCGGCAGAAGGGAGCATTACAATTATTAAAATCAAAAAAAGTGAATTTATAAATTCCTTCATAGAATCGGTCTTTAAAATTTGTTTAATCTTTTACCGGAACCTTCTCCTTGTTAAATCTTAAAGTCTCAATGCGATTTCCCTGTTCATCATATTTATATTCCGTGAAAGCGACTCCCGTCTGAGGATTATCAATAATATTCCTGTCTTTGTCCATACTTCTTACCTCAGCCACAGCACCATGATTATCGTAAATATACTGTGTAACCGGAACATTTTTGCCTCCAACAAACTCGTCATCCTGATCATAATACACGATTTCTAACGGATACCCGTATTTATCATATTTGCTTATCCGCTTTGACCAGCCGGAATAAAGATTTGACATCTGCCCGAATACGTTGAATACTGAAAAACTCTCGACATCCCCGTTCTCATTCGGCGCAAATAAAAAATATGAAACTCCTATGTCACCACAATTCTCAGCAGTGCAGTTATAAAGAGTATCACCCATATAGTTTGCCATCCTTGTCATATAACCTTTGTCGTTGTAGGAAAACCTGAGTTCATAGAACGGACAATTAGGATTCATGACAACCTCCTCTCCCGCCAGGTTAAACCTGTTCTCTTTTACCATCCCATCCGGAAGAATACTCCATATCCAGGAATGTATTTTATTCCTGTTTTCGATCATTTTTCCCTCCTTATCCAAAAACATAAGTCCCACACGGTTCCCATCCGCATCGAGAGTATATTCATATGCAAAAACACCATTTGACTCTATCGGTTCATTGTCTTTATTATAAAAATGTTTAGTCTGTTTATGATTTGTATAATCATAAGTAATTTTTGCAGCACCCCCCATTGATGAATAACCTAACATTACGTCGTTTCTGACGAATTCCACTGATAAAAGCCGTCCGGAGTCATCGTAAGTGAATTTATAACTGTTAACAGATTTTGCCTCATCTTTTGTCAGCGGATGTGTACCTTTTTCTATATCATAAGGCGTTTCGCTGAACTGAAGATTTCGGTAATATTCCACACCTTTGTGAATATTCTTCATGCTTGTTGTGCCGGTACATGAAACAATAATGATGGCAAACAGAGTTATGATTACCATGCTAGTAAGTTTATACATTTTCATTCTCATAAATATTCTGGTTTAAAAAATTTAATAAATATATTATAACAATTATCTTACGCTCAAGCCAATTAATCCGCAAAGATCACAAAAAATTGAATAAATCATTCAGAACCTTGTATATATGATTATTCTAAATTCTTTTTCAGGGTAAACAGACTATCAAATAAAATAAGATACATTCAAATATCAACCTAACAAATGATATTCCAAAATGTTTACTCCACATTATCGCCCATAAAATAAATCCAAAATATCATAAAACTAAAACCCTTTACACCATTGTACCGTTGCGCCATAGCGCCGTTATTCATATATTTGTCTTTTAAAATTTCAGTATCCATGGAAACATCATTCTTTGATTCAAACCTTTTCAGCTATTTCATATTACCATTGCTGATATTTCTGGCCCGTATCTGCGATGTGTCAATAGGTACTATGAGAATTATCTTCGTTTCAAAAGCGAAGAAAAAAATTGCACCCATCCTTGGTTTTTTTGAAGTTCTTATATGGATAATTGTCATAAGCAAGATCATGCAAAATCTCGATAATTATGTTAATTACATAGCATATGCAGCCGGATTCGCAACTGGCAATTTTGTCGGGATGATTATTGAAGAAAAGCTGGCCGTGGGAGTACAGATGATAAGAATCTTCACCTATCATAGAGGAACGGAGTTGTTACAGGATCTGAACATGAAAGGCTTTGGAGCAACAGTCGTTGAAGCGCAGGGGGCAAAGGAAAAAGTGCAGCTTATTTATACAATAGTCCAGCGAAACGATCTGGAAAAGGTTCTTAATATTATCAACCATTTTAATCCGAAAGCTTTTTATACAATTGAAGATGTCAAGGCAGTTAATGAAGGGATTTTCCCAATTCAGAGGTACCAAAGTGTGTTTCCAATCAGTAATGTTGTAAGACAATGGAGGAAAGGTAAGTGAGGATTGTAGAGACCAGGGCACCTAAAATAACGGGAGTCAGGTTTTTCGTATATAAAAACGAACCATAGTGATCACCACCAATGAGTACTTGTCCTGCAATTCCGGAGTCTGCCCGTTACAGAGTTGACCCGGGTGGGTTTTGGACCTGGTAAAGGTGTGGTAATATGTAATTCGATACAGGAATATTCAGTGGGCTTGAACCATTTCCTTCAAACCACATATTTTATAACCGGTATAATTTAAATCATCCCTGGCATTTACCTGTGCAGATAAAAAAATCAGAAGTCTCTTTAACAAAATATTTTCACTTAATTTGCCAACTAACTGTAAAAGTAAAATCATGGATCAATTCAGAAACCATCCGCTAAATCAAAAATACAATATTGACAGCGCCGTGAATTCATTATGGGGGTTTTATAAAGATAATTTTCTTGTTCTTTTCTTAACATCGTTTGTGATGTCACTTATAACACAATATATTTCATCACTGTTAAATATTAACGACCTGCAGAATGTTACCGATCCGAAGGAGATAATTGAAAAGGTAAAAGAATTCATATTGCCCATGATATACTTATCATTGATCAGTCTTGTATTCTCTGTATTTATTCATTATTATGTTATTTATAATCCTGTTGACAATAAAAACAATATTATTGTTTCGGCTATAAGGTCGATGAGGTATTTTTTTCCGTATCTGATAACTATCATACTTCTGGCGTTTGCAGGTTCAATAGCTATAGCATTGGGAATTTTTCTGTTTATCATTGGAGCATTTTTTGCGTTAATATATGTAATGACCCTTTATTTGATCATTCTTCCTACAATGATGATCGAAGGTCCTGATATAGGTAGCACAATTAAAAATACTATCAGGCTTGTCCACCGTGGGTTCTGGTCAAATTTGGGATGGGTAAGTCTGTTTTTTATCTTTTTACTTGTAATCTCCGTGATACTTTCCAGCATTATTCTCCTTCCATTTTCAGGCAGTTTTTTAAAGGTTCTCACAAACCCCGGCAATGCAGAAAACATGATTGAACTTGGGAAAAATCCTTTGTATATGATTCTGTCAGCTATGGGAAATTCACTTACATTTCCATTATTACCTATTTTTGCAACCATACTTTATTTTAACGGGAAAGCAACTGAAGAAGATATTCAAACCACAATCCAGGGGGAACCGGAAGATGATATTGAAAAAAAAGTAAGAGTAGAGGATCTTTATTCAAAGCCTTTGCCGGAGAATAATCCAGGAAATCCTGATAAATAAATCAAGTCATGCGAAACGTATCTGCTATGACAATAAACATAAAATTGTTAACATTTAATATATTTTTCATTAATTATTTATATTTTCGTGATCGTTAACGACTGAACTCAGCAACTATTCAAATCATTGAACTCTCTAACCTCCTGATTTTATGAAACAATTTATTCACGATGAGTTTCTTCTGAACAATAAAACAGCTCAACGACTGTACCACCAGTACGCTGTAAATCTGCCAATTATTGATTTCCATTGTCACCTTTCACCTGCTATGATTGCCGAGGATCGAAAATTTTCAAATCTGACTGAGGCATGGCTTGAGGGAGATCATTATAAATGGCGTGCAATGAGGACTAATGGGATTGAAGAAAAATACTGTACAGGAGATGCTGCCGATATTGAAAAATTTAAAAAATGGGCTATTACAGTTCCTGAAACAGCGGGTAATCCCTTATACCACTGGACACATCTTGAACTGGCAAGGTACTTTAATATTTACGATCTTCTGTCTCCCTCAACGGCTACAGCTATTTATGAAAAAGCTTCAGCCATGCTTCAGACCCAGGAATTCAGTACAAGATCAATAATAAGGAAAATGAATACAAAGGTGGTTTGCACCACCGATGATCCGACTGATAATCTTGAACATCACCAGACCCTTAAAAAAAGTTTTGAAATACCCGTTTTGCCAACCTGGCGTCCTGACAATGTTATTAAAACAGAAGACCCTGTCAAGTTCATTGCCTATATACACAAACTGGAGAATTCAAGCGGTACTGAGATAAAAAATTTTGCCACTCTTATTGAAGCCCTCGACAACAGGCATAAATTCTTTCATGAAATGGGTGGCCGTTTGTCCGATCACGGGCTTGACCGTTTCTTTTACACAGATTACACTTCATCAGAGATTGAAAAGATAATTAAGAAATTACTTGGAGGGGATCCTCTTTTACCGGAAGAAACTGAGAAATACAAGTGTGCAGTAATGACAGAGCTTTGCAGGATAAATCATAAAAGAGGATGGACACAACAGTTTCATGTAGGTGCAATGAGAAATAATAATGCCAGGATGTTCCGCAAGATGGGACCTGACACAGGATGGGATTCAATAGGTATACCGCAGGATGCGCTGAAAATGTCACGGTTCCTCGATTCTCTTGATAATACTGACCAGCTGGCAAAAACAATTCTATATAATCTTAATCCTGCCGATAATGAAATGATGATCACAATGGCCGGTAATTTTAATGATGGCTCATCAGCAGTAAAAGTTCAGTATGGTGCAGCATGGTGGTTCCTCGATCAAAAGTGCGGAATGGAAAAACATTTGAAGGATCTTGCTGCATTAGGTCTGCTCAGACGTTTCATAGGTATGGTAACTGACTCAAGAAGCTTCCTCTCCTACCCCCGTCATGAATATTTCAGGCGTCTGGTATGCAATTTTGTCGGTGATGAGGTCGAAAAAGGACTGATCCCTGATGAAGAGGAAATACTGAAGCCAATGATAGAAGGTATATCTTATAAAAATGCCAGGGAATATTTTGGTTTTAACATATAACCTTTCATAATGTCTTGAAATACTTTTAACAATTAACTAAAAACACTATAAATGAATGATTTAAATCTGAAAAATAAAGTAGCAGTTATTACCGGTGGTGCAGGTGTAATCTGTTCAACTATGGCAAAATCCCTGGCTGCCCAGGGTGTAAAAACAGTAATTCTTGACCTTGATAAAGATGCTGCTGTTAAAGTAGCCACGGAAATCGAAAAGGAGATTAATACACCATCTATTGGTCTTTCTGCAAGCGTTCTTGACAAAGCTTCACTTGAAGCAGCAATGAATGAGATTCACAATAAATTCGGAGCTATTGATATTCTTGTAAATGGTGCAGGTGGAAATTCTCCTGCAGCAACAACAAAGGTTGAAAAGATGGATGGATCTGAATCGGAAAAGCCTGATGACACATTTTTCGGACTTCAGATTGAAGGATTTGATAAGGTATTCGACCTAAATTTTAAAGGTACCCTTATCCCGTCAATGGTATTTTGCAAGGATATGGTAAATAAAAAATCAGGGGTCATCGTTAATATGTCTTCCATGAACTCATACAGACCTCTTACCAAAATACCGGCCTACTCGGCGGCAAAAGCTGCTGTTAATAATTTCACACAATGGCTTGCCGTACATTTTTCAAAAACAGGTGTGAGGGTAAATGCAATTGCACCAGGGTTCCTCCTGACAAACCAGAACAGGTTCCTGCTTATAGATGAAAAAACAGGAGGATTCACGCCAAGGGGTAAAAAAATAATCAACGGCACTCCCATGGAACGTTATTGTTTGCCGGAAGAGCTCACTGGGACTCTATTATACCTGTGTTCGGATCTTTCTAAATTTGTTACAGGAGTAGTTATCCCGGTTGACGGAGGATTCAGCGCATATAGCGGTGTGTAGAGATGGTAACATGCGACAGGTTGGAATAATAAAATAAAAGGAAAAAGTAGTTTACCAGCGACGTAATAATCATTCTGGCAATATGTTCACTAATTCCTGTCACCTTGTTAAATAAATTCTTAAGATACTAATGCATTAATGAATTAAAATAAATTATGATTTATTATAAATCTGGTTCAGAAAGTACAGTTATAGGACCGCATGAGCTTGAATACGGTCTCTATTCGGCATTCGTAAAAATGGGAACCAAGAATAAAGTTCTTATCGTTCCTCCCGACTTTACGCGTTTCCACTCCAGAGCCGGTGAAATCACCTCTCTTGCTTATAAATACTATAAGAAGAACCTTAAGGATATCCTTCCCGCCCTGGGCACTCATGCGCCAATGACGGAACAACAGTTAACTGAAATGTTCAAAGATGTTCCAAAAGAGCTTTTCAGAGTCCATGACTGGAGAAATGATGTGGTAACTGTCGGTACTGTCCCTGGAGAATTTGTTTCAGAAATTACCGGCGGCGCCCTTGATTATCCCTGGCCAGTTCAGCTGAATAAACTTGTTTATAATGGAGGCCATGACCTGATTCTTTCAGTCGGCCAGGTTGTTCCGCATGAAGTTATAGGGATGGCCAATTATAACAAGAACCTGTTTGTAGGTACAGGTGGACCTGAAGGCATAAATAAAAGCCATTTTCTCGGTGCCGTTTACGGGATGGAAAAGATTATGGGGAAAGCTAAAAATCCGGTACGAAGTCTTCTTAATTACGCTTCCGATAAATTCATTACAAATCTTCCGGTAATATATGCACTTACAGTAATTGGAAAAGATGAGGCAGACAACCTGGTAATAAGAGGGCTTTATATAGGAGACGATGAGGAGGTATTCACGCTTGCCTCACAGCTTTCGTTAAAGGTAAATTTTACGGTGCTCGACAAGCCACTGAAAAAAGTTGTAGTCTATCTCGACCCATCGGAGTTTAAAAGTACATGGCTTGGCAACAAGAGTATTTACAGGACACGCATGGCCATGGCCGATAACGGGGAACTGATTGTGCTTGCCCCTGGCCTTAAGGAGTTTGGAGAGGATAAAGAAATAGACAGGCTTATCAGAAAATACGGATACAAAGGAACGCCTGCGACCCTGAAATCACTTAAGGAGAATGAAGAGCTTAACCAAAATCTCAGTGCTGCTGCGCATCTCATTCATGGCAGTTCAGAGGGACGGTTCTCAATAACATATTGCCCGGGAAATCTGACACGTCAGGAAATAGAATCTGTCAATTTCAAATATGCTGACCTGAATACCATGCTGAAAAAATATGATCCTGAAAAGCTGAAAGATGGTTTTAATAAACTGTCGGACGGCGAGGAAATATTCTATATCTCCAACCCGGCATTAGGATTATGGACTTCAAAGGAAAGGCTCAATAAATGATAAAATGGGGTATGATAGGCTGCGGTGACGTTACAGAACGGAAAAGCGGTCCTGCATTTAATAAGGTAAAGGGTTCTGAGCTTGTTGCAGTAATGAGAAGAAATGCTGCATTGGCTGAGGACTATGCTAAAAGGCACCATGTTCCTAAATGGTATGCAGATGCAAAAGATCTGATAAACGACAAGGATATAAATGCAATCTATGTTGCAACACCTCCCGGAAGTCATGCTGAATATGCAATAATGGCAATTGAAGCAGGCAAACCGGTTTATGTCGAAAAACCAATGGCAGCGCATTATCCTGAATGTGTAAGGATGATTGAAGCTTCGGAGAAATGTAAAATTCCTCTTTATGTTGCATACTACCGGAGGACCCTTCCCGGTTTTCTAAAGGTTAAAGAACTTGTTGAAACCGGAAGTATAGGTAAGGTAAGGTTTATTCAAATACAATTATTTTATCCACCCACTGATGACGAGAAAGCGGGCAAGCTATCCTGGTATATCAACCCGGAAATAGCCGGGGCGGGTCACTTTTTTGACCTGGCATGTCATCAGCTGGATTTTCTTGACTTTGTGTTTGGTCCTGTCATCAATGTTAAATCAACAGTGAGTAACCAGGCAGGTCTTTATAAAGCTGAAGATTTTGTTACTGCTGATTTTCTATTCGACAATAATATTTTGGGAACAGGTACCTGGTGTTTTAATGCTTCACCTGAAAGCAAAAGAGACTCAATTGAAATAATAGGAGAAAAAGGAACCATAAGCTTCTCCTGCTTTGTTTTTGACCCAATTGTGTTAAGAAATAACCAGGGTATTCAAAAATTTGCAAATGAGACACCAGAAAATATTCAGTATAATATGATTGAACAGGTCGTTAATTCACTTCTGGGAAAGGGAACCCCGGTCAGTACGGCAATTACAGGTGCAAGAACAAGCAAGGTTATGGATGAAATAGTTGCGGAGTACTATAAGGGAAGTTTAAAGCTTAAAGTTTAAAGTTAAGAGAGGAACATGGAACTCAAAACACAAAACACGAAACATAAATCAATTACAAATATTTAATTATGAATAAATTATCGGACATTGGATTAATAGGACTTGCAGTTATGGGTGAGAATCTGGTTCTTAATATGGAGAGCAAAGGATTTCAGGTAACTGTTTACAACAGGACAACTCAGAAGGTTGATAACTTTTTAGCCGGAAGGGCAAAAGGAAAGAATATTAAGGGTGCTCATACTATTGAAGAGCTGGTAAGTTCGCTTGCCAGACCCAGAAAAGTAATGATTATGGTCAAAGCTGGCAATGCCATTGATGAGATGATTAATACTCTTATTCCTCATTTAGAACCTGGTGATATTATTATCGATGGCGGAAATACACATTATCCTGATACCAACCGGAGAACAGCATTAGTGGAAAGTAAAGGGCTTCTCTATATCGGCACAGGAGTATCGGGTGGTGAAGAAGGGGCTCTGCTGGGACCATCAATTATGCCCGGAGGATCGAAAGCTGCATGGCCAATTATAAAACCTATATTCCAGTCGATTGCAGCAAAGGTAGAGGATGGGACCCCATGCTGTGACTGGGTAGGAGAAAACGGAGCCGGCCATTTTGTGAAAATGGTTCATAATGGAATTGAATATGGTGATATGCAGTTGATTTGTGAGGCATATCAGATAATGCGTGATCTTCTTCATATGAGCGCTGATGAAATCCATCTTGTCTTCAAAGAATGGAACAAAGGAGATCTCGACAGTTACCTTATTGAGATTACAAGGGATATCCTTAACTACAAAGATACTGATGGTAAACCTCTTGTAGATAAGATACTTGACACTGCCGGACAGAAAGGTACAGGCAAATGGACAGCTGTTACTGCTCTGGATATGGGAATTCCTCTAACCCTGATTGGTGAAGCGGTCTTTTCAAGGTGTCTGTCTGCCGTAAAAGATGAACGTGTTAATGCTTCAAAAATTCTCCGGGGACCAACTCAATCCTTCACCGAAGATAAAAAGAGTTTTATTAATGACCTTAAAGAAGCTCTTTATGCTTCAAAAATAGTATCTTATGCACAGGGTTACTCTCTTATGAGAGCTGCTGCAGAAGAATACAAATGGAAACTTAATTACGGTGGTATTGCCCTTATGTGGCGGGGCGGCTGTATTATAAGATCAGCGTTCCTGAGTAAAATAAAAGAAGCCTTTGATAACAACCCCGCTATCACCAATCTGCTTCTTGACCCTTTCTTTAAAGAGAAAGTTGATAATTCACAAAAAGGATGGAGAAACGTAGTGGCGGCAGCAGCAACCAATGGAATTCCCGTTCCGGCTATCTCCACTGCCCTGGGATATTTTGACGGATACCGTTGCGAAAAGCTGCCTGCAAACCTGCTTCAGGCACAACGCGATTATTTTGGAGCTCATACATATGAACGCACAGATAAGCCACGCGGAGAATTTTTCCATACCAACTGGACCGGACGTGGAGGAACAACTGCATCTTCAACTTACAATGTTTAACCCTTAATTAACCCTAAGATTATGCCGGAAATTAAAAAAATTGGTAATTACAGATGGACAGTATGTGCTTTAATATTCTTTGCAACGACTGTAAACTATCTCGACAGGCAGGTAATCGGAATACTCAAGCCATTACTTGAAACTGATCTGAATATCGGAGAAGCAGAATACGGATATATTATTACTGCTTTTCAGCTGTTCTATGCCTTTGGAATGGTAATCGCCGGTCGTTTGATTGACAAATTCGGAACTAAAATCGGTTATGGAGTATCGGTATTATTCTGGAGCTTAGCGGCAATGGGCCACGCATTTGCAAAAGGTGGAATTGGATTCGCCTTCTGGAGAGCCCTCTTAGGTATGAGTGAATCAGGCAACTTCCCGGCAGCAATAAAGACAGTTGCCGAATGGTTCCCCAAAAAAGAAAGGGCTTTGGCTACGGGTATTTTTAATTCCGGAACAAATGTGGGGGCAATTGTTGCACCAATTGCGGTTCCGGCAATAGCACTTGCGTGGGGATGGCAGGCTGCATTTATAATTACCGGTGCAATAGGATTCCTATGGATGGTCCTATGGTTTATCTATTATGAGATACCTGAAAAACAGAGAAAACTTTCGGTAAAGGAACTGGAATATATAAAAAGCGATATTGATGAGGCCGAGGAGAATCCTCAACCGATTCCCTGGGTTAAACTTTTAAAATTCCGTCAGACATGGATATTCTTTATCGGTAAAGCAATGACAGATCCTATATGGTGGTTCTATCTTTTCTGGATACCTGGCTGGCTTTCGGAGGTTAGAGGTACCGGACTTAATATTAAATCATTCGGAATTCCGCTTGTAGTAATTTATACATCAACTACCGTCGGAAGTATCTTTGGCGGATGGCTTTCATCATATATGATAAAAAAAGGAATCTCCCCGTTTAATGCAAGAAAATATACAATGTTAATTTTTGCAATTCTTGTTATACCCGTATTCTTCGCTCAATCAGCCGGGGTAAGTACCTGGGGTGCCGTCGGCCTTATTAGCCTGGCTGCTTCATCACATCAGGCGTGGTCAGCAAATATTTTCACCACGGTATCAGATGCTTTCCCTAAACGGGCTGTCAGCTCGGTTACAGGTATCGGAGGAATGGCTGGCGCTCTTGGCGGCGTTTTTATCTCAATTCTTGCAGGAAATCTTCTGGAATTCTTTAAAAAAGCCGGCCATATTGAAACCGGATATACAATTATGTTTATAATTGCGGGAAGCGCATATATTCTTGCCTGGATAATTATGAACATATTTGCACCAAAGGTAAAAAAGGTAGTTATTGACTAATTTCATACCAGGATTTCATATGCCTCCAAAAAAAGCAAGAATAAAAGATATTGCCTTATTGGCTGGTGTATCCATTGGTACTGTCGACAGGGTATTACACAAGAGAGGAGAAGTTGCTGAAGAAACTAAAACCAGGGTCCTTCAAATCACAAAGGAACTCGATTATTCTCCCAATTACATGGCTAAGGCTCTTAAGACGATGAAAAGTTTCAGACTCTTGTCGTTACTGCCGGAGCCCAACGAGGAGAATGCGTTCTGGTGCAAGCATCCTCTGGGAGTTATGCGGGCAATGGATGAACTTGATCCTTTTCCTGTGACACTTGACCAGTTTACCTATGACATACAACGTGAAGCGGATTTTCAGAAAAAGACATTGGAGGTGCTGCGATTTCATCCTGATGGAGTAATTCTGGCTCCGATATTTAAAATAGAATCAATAACCTTCTGCAATCAACTTAAAAGAGAACATATACCATTTGTTTTTATTGACGGTTTTATTAAAGAAACTGATTTTCTGTCCTATACCGGGGAAGATATATTTCAGAGTGGAAGAGTAGCCGGTCAGTTAGCCGATATGGTCACACCCAAAGGAAAAGATATCCTTATTATCAACATTGCCGGAAACCTGCAGAATATCCACCACCTCGATAAAAGAACCAGGGGATTTCTAAGCTACTTTCCTGCACCGGGCAGAAACAGCTGTGAAAAAATCATTCTGAATGTTCCCGATATGGACTTTGAAAGAATAAGACAAGAGATTGATAAAGCTTTCTTTAAATACCCTGATACGGGTTCAATCTTTATTACCGGATCAAAATCGTTCAGAATAGCTGAATACCTTGAATCAGAAGGGATTAAATCTGTTAATCTTATCGGTTACGATCTCCTGGATAAAAATGTCATCTATCTTAAATCGGGAATCATTAAGTTTTTGATAGGGCAACGTCCGGAGGAGCAAACCTATAAAGGGATAAAAAAACTCTTTGAGTTTTTATCCCTAAGCAGGATACCGGAAAAAATTGAATATCTGCCAATTGATGTTATCACTTCCGAAAATGTAAATTTCTTTCTTAAACAGAATTAAAACAAAATTAATAATAATAAATAAAACTATATTAACATGAAACCTATTGGAAAATATTCTATTGGCCTTGGTGACAGATTTGGTCACCAGGGGGGCGCACAGCTTAAGGCAATTATTGAAGCCGGGGAAAAAGGTGTCGAAATTACTCCTGTATGGAACAAATCAAACAGGGAACATATTACGATAGGAACTCAACCGGATGACGTGAGGATTGAGGCTGATACAGTCACAAAGAAAATTGGCTTTATGAAACCATATTTCGTTGATGCTGATCATATTAATCTTGATACGGTTGACAGATTTATCGCCAGCTCTGATTTTTTCACAATTGATGTTGCCTCATATATCGGAAAAAAAGCTGATAAGAAGCAGTTGGAGAATTTCGTGGAGGGGGCAAAAAAGTACATCGGGGAACTGAATATCCCCGGGACTGGACTGTCAATTAAAACCACAAAAAAACAGGTTGAACAAATAGCCGAGAAATACCTGTTTGCAGCAATAAAAGCACATGATATATACAGTAAAATCGAAAATACAAAGGGCAAGGAAAACTTTGTAACTGAAGTATCGATGGATGAAGTTCCTGATCCTCAAACTCCTGTCGAACTCTTTTTTATTCTTAAGATGCTTGCATCTGAAAAAATACCGGTTCAGACAATAGCTCCTAAATTCTCCGGGCGATTCAATAAAGGAGTTGATTATGTAGGAGATCCGCTTAAGTTTGCTGAAGAATTTGAATCGGACCTTATGGTAATTGATTTTGCCATTAAAGAATTTAACCTGCCACAAAACCTGAAGATGAGCATACATTCAGGATCAGATAAATTTGCTATCTACCCGTATATCGGATCAATAATTAAGAAACATAATAAGGGTATCCATCTGAAAACCGCAGGCACCACCTGGCTTGAAGAAGTTATCGGGCTCGCTGAATCAGGCGGTGAAGCTCTTGTCTTTGTAAAAGATATTTATATAAAATCTCTTGAAAAAATTGAAGAGTTATGTGCACCTTATGCTGACGTTATTGATATAAATGTCTCGTTACTTCCTTCAAAAGAGGAGGTTTCAAATTGGGATGGCAAAAAATTTGCAGGCTCATTAAGGCATGTTCCGGGTAATAAAGATTATAATCCTAATATGAGGCAGCTAATCCATGTAGCATATAAGCTTGCAGCGTTAAAGATGGAAGCATACTTCGGACTTCTTGAGAAACATGAGAATATTGTTGCAGAGTGTGTATATGAGAATGTTTATAACAGACACATCTGCAGGTTATTCAATATTGAGTAAAGAAAAGGGACAAAGGGGGTCAGAATGATTGATTGTTCTGCGAGTATGCTTTTTAAAGAATAATCAGCTTTTTGTCCCTCTTCTGTCTAATGGGTTTCCTTGTTTAAAGATAGCTGCTGACTAATACCGGAAAAGTTCCGCTTTTCTGATCAATCCCTTTTGCAGATTAATAATTGCTTTTGAAACGAGATTATAAATTGAATCGGTACTGATTTTCATCATATCTGCTATTTCTTTATAGCTAAGATCTGAATAAAATTTCAGTTGAATAGCTTCCCTTTGTCTCCTGGAAAGTGAATTAACAGCTTTGACAATAATACGTTTCTGATCATGTATCTGTTGTAAGTTTATGATTTGATCCTCTTTGGATCTGACAGCCACCACGGGCAGCATTTCCATTTCGTTCTGGTGTGAACGTAACTTTCTGAGCTTGCGGACAATTTTCCTCTGCAGGGAGACAACCAGGTAAGCTTTTACTGATGTCGGAGTAGTAAGATTCATTTTGTTAATCCATATTTCAAGAAATAAGTCGTGAATACAATCTTTCACCAGTTCCCTATCACCTGATATGTGAAGGCCTCTTTGAATCAGAATATTAAAGTACCGGTAATAAATTACAGCAAAAGCCTTCTTGTCATTATTCTTTAAGGAAGTCCAGATAACATCATCACTCTCGTGGTGATATGTTGATTTTGCAACGAATTCCGGATCCATTTCTTTTTCCGATTAATTGCCTTTCTATTTCCTTTGCAGTCATTAAACTTTGCAGATACGTTAATTGTTTAAAAGCTTACAGCTTATTTTGATTAGATTCACTCCCATTAAAAAAAATTCATTTATTCATATAATTTTCGAATACAAGTTAATATTTTTCTAATATAAAAAATAATTATTTAATATAAAAGATACGGCTAATAAACTATTATAGTCAAACTTAACAGCATGGCATCTTCTCTTCTGTCAGCCAGAAAAGTCGTTGTTACTTAAAATGATTATCTGACCACCGGTCTGAATTGCACTTGCCATCTCACTGGTTCGGTCTGCCCCTCAAAACTGAGCTTTAACAAATTTTCTGTCTCCTCACTTTGCACCTGCACTTCATGATTTTTCACGGTCATTGCATTGATCTGTTAATAATCAAGTGCAGGAGTACCGCAATCTTTAATGGGATTTCCTGACTTATCGTACAGGTACCAGACGGGGTGTTGTCGGAAAGCACCTGCGTAAGAATTGGGAACAAGCCATATTCCCGGTCGTAAACCTTCTGACTTGATATACTTAGCAAGCCATTCAGGCCCGTTGGGGAAAAGGGTTTTGTTCCAGTTTTCAATCCAGTAATGTCCATCCGGTTTACCCCTGTCGTAACCATCGTCAATCTGCACATATTGAAAACCATAAGGCTTGAGGTTAGCTGCCAGCCAGTCAGTATTGCTGACTATGTCCGATTCTCTTGCTTCATAATAGTAAGCAGTCCAGCTGCCCCATATAACTGGCGCTGAAGGAAAGACCTTATCATTTAAGACGGTATAAGAAGGAAGGCCTAATATCCGGGTGTAGTAATCGGGGATCAGCCTTATTATCATATTTCCTGGTACCGTGATAGTGATATCCAGCAGATCCTGATCCAGAGGATTGCGTTGCATCAAAGTATTGTCAGAAAAAATGATAGCAATATCATTTTTACGGTCGAAGAGACAATGCATGTTGGAAGCGGATACCTGTCCCATACCAAAGGTCATGACTTCCGGATTTTTAACGGGGAGGTAAGATTGATTCCGCGTATTCTTTCCTTTCCATGAACCAGTAATCTCATTGGTTCCTGTCCAGTTGACCGGCACTCCGCGGGAGTCAATCAGGCGGGCGACTATACGATCATTTGGTGCCGGAGCTTCGGCTGTAAGTATCACTTCAGACGAAGTACAGGATATTGTTAAACTATTCTGATCCGGTGAGAAAATCCAGTATGTAAAAGGGCTGACCGTAGGTATTGCAACCTGCCCCGTCCCTGTTTTTTCCGCTGACCAGTCCTTAAGAAAGACTAACTCACCGGATCTTTTGATATTTAGCCGTACATCTCTGATCAGGATGCCTAAACTGTCGTGCTTAATGTTTAATATTCCTTTAGCAGAATCAACCGTTATTGTCCATCCCGTGTTGGAAACCATTACCTTCGCTCCTGGTTCCTTAATATTTCCTGGTGCACTCAATGATGCCTGCCAGTTGCTTTGAAGGCAGATCAAAAACAGACCTGAATAAGGTACTGCTTAAAACATTAACTGAATTGTGCAACTTTTTCATAATGATAATACTTTCTCAAATTTATTAATAGTTTCGTTAATATTTAAAAGTCCCGGACGCATACCCGGGACTTTTAGATATCAACTCAATAATATTACAGGCATACTACCTTTCCGGTGTTGGATAGCCAGGGTTTTGCTCCAGTAATTTATTTAATCTGAGATCAGTTTCCGGGATTGGGAACAGGTAATCATCCATAGAGAAGTTTAATCTGTCCTGGGCCCGGACTGTTACTTTAGGATCGTCCAATATTCTCTTTCGGCAGATATCAAACCACCGGTCGCAACTCTCAAAAACCAGCTCCCAGTTCCTTTCCTGGATAACTGCAGCATCGAATGCAGCTTTTGTCATAGTTGTATTTAACAATGGATGTTCTGCATTTGGTTTATAACCATTGGCACGGTCAATAACAAGATTAATTGCATCCACAGCTTCCTGTGGAGCCGTACCACCTGCACTTGCCATATTTGCAGCTTCGGCATAAATAAGGAGGACATCTGCATATCGTAGTATAGGCCAGTTCATGGTTGAAGAATAGCCATTAAAGTCGTCTTCCGAAATATAAAAGAAAAACTTTTTACAGAAGGGAGTATGTTCGGGGAAATTAGTATAATGAACACCATCCCAGTCGGTGAACAGGTAAGCTTGTTTCCTTCTCTGATCAGGCCAGCTGCGCTCAAATGCTGTGTCAACAGCTGCGTCACCCCATCCCCCATCATAGTAAATTTCAGTAGTCCATATCTCCGGATCAGTTGCAATATCATCATAGGTTGAATTATAACTCCAGATCATTTCAGGTCCATATTTCTTTGCCAGGCTGAAAACATCGACAACAGAATCAACAAGCGCATAAGCACCAGATTGCATCACCTGTAAAGCCATATCTGCAGCCTTTTTATAGTTTGTTGGATCATTAAGCGGGTATGTTGCCATAGTAAGATATACTTTGGCCAGCATACTTTTTGCAGCTCCGCTGGTTGGTTTTCCGGGAGCATCACCCCAAATTTCCGGAAGTTTATCCGCAGCAAAGTTCAGGTCGCTTACAATCAGGTCATAGACGGCAGCTATTGAAGCTTTTGGCATTGGGTTCAAAATTGGATCAGGGGTATCTTCGGTTATTAATGGAACACCGCCAAACATTCTTACAAGCATGAAATAGTTATGAGCCCGCAGAAATTTTCCCTCAGCTTCAAGTGCATCTATTGTCTCCTGAGTTTCCCCTTTTATGTTACCTTTTTTAATTGATCCCAGAGCGGCATTTACGTTCAGCAGAGCTTTATAATGGCTGTTCCAAAGGTCATCGCCATTATCAGGAGGAATATTTAAATTACCGTTATTAAGCTGGTCATCATTAATAAAAGGACCATATGCATAACCATAACCTGACCAGTAATCCCATAAAAAGTTCATAGAACCAGCATAGGAAGCTTCTATCTGGAGTACCGAGTTCCCGAAATTTGCAGGGGATACCGAGCTAATTGGTTGCTCATCAAGCTTTTTACATGCAGAGGCCAATATTAGAAAAGCAAGGAGCAGGGAACAATTAAGTGAATAAAATATATTTCTTTTCATATCTGTATACTGTTTAAAATGTTACATCTATACCGAAAGTTATCGTTTTGGCTGTCGGGTAGTTGCTTAAATCTACGCCTATCATTGCATCATTACTGTTATAGGCACTCACTTCAGGATCATATCCTGTATATTTCGTGAGAGTAATAAGGTTGGTTCCGCTCAAATAGACTCTTATTTTTGAAATTCCAAGTCTGTCAATAACATAGGATGGAAGTGAATAACCCAGGGTAACATTCTTCAATCTGGCATAAGAGCCATCCTCAACATACCTCTGAAGCCGGCCACCATCGCTGCCTAGACTGACTTTACTTACGAGACCGGCATTCTGACGCGTAACAGCATCAATAAAGGCAGGCACGTCTGTATTCTGATTATCCACTGTCCAGCGGTCCAGTAAACGAATACTGGTTCCCTCATTCGGATTTTCAAGACGTATTCTTGCCTCGTTAAAAATATCATTCCCCTTTGAGCCCTGGATCAATAATGTCAATTCAAAATTATTGTAGGAGACACGGTTAGACCATCCAAATATAAATTTTGGGATCGCGTTGCCAATCATCATTATATCCAAGGAATTAATTTTACCATCTTTATTAAAATCGGTGTACTTAGGGTCACCAGGTAATTGTCCGAAAGCAGCTGCTTCTGCAGCTTCGCTTGTCTTCCACGTACCTTCATATCCGTATCCGTACATCTGGCCGAATGGTTCGCCAACGCGTAACTGCATAAATCCGTTTTGAAGACTATACCCGCCATAAGTTGTTTTAAACTCTAATCTGCTGACTTCTCCCAGATCCAAAACTTCATTCCTGTTCCATGAAATATTAAATCCGGTATTCCATCTTATTATTCCGACCAGCGGATCTCCGGTAATCGACAGCTCAAGTCCTTTATTCTGTACTGACCCTACGTTATCCATGATACTTGAGAAACCTGAATAACCCGGAAGAGTACGTTTTAAAAGCAGGTTTTTTGTGGTTTTCATATACAGATCGATGGTTCCGTTTAATCTCCCCTTGAATACCGAGGCATCCAAACCGATATTTTTCTGGGTTGTACTCTCCCATTTAAGGTTTGGATTTGGGGGATTCGCAATTGTAAATCCCAGATCGGTGTTACTGTTCCCGTTATATGGATAATTGGACCCGGAGCTCATTGAAGGAATTGTCTGATAGGTACTGATGGCTTGATTACCGATAACTCCCCAGCTTCCACGCAGTTTTAATTCCGAAAAAATATTCAAATCTTTAATAAAGGTTTCATCAGTCATCTTCCAGGCTAATGAGCCTGATGGAAAAAACCCCCACTTGTTATTCGCCCCAAAAACTGAAGAGCCATCTGCACGATAACTTAGAGTTACAAGATACTTGTCGGCAAAAGCATAATTTAAACGCCCCAGATAAGAATTCATAACCCTTTCATTTACACTTGAATATTTTGAGTTTATTTGTTCAGCTCCTCCCAGATCATTAACTCCGGTTTGATCAACAGTAAATTTGGATGCTACCAGACCAGAAGATTCGGATTTGGAATACTGCTGTTCAGCAACAGCCATCAGGGTAATATGATGACTACTTCCAATATTCTTATCATAAGTAAGGATATTTGAATTCTGATAAAAAGTAGTTAATGCGTCATCAACTGTTGCATAACCAACTTTACCACCGATGGGTTTACCTTCCCATGTTTTACTGTTGAAATAACTCTTGTTATTTTCGTTTCCGATTGTTGCTCCACCGGTAATTTTCAACTTCAGGCCCTCAATAATTTTAAATTCCAGGAAAGTATTAATATTATTTCTGATTGTATTATTCTTTATGTCCGGCTCTTTGGCTGCTGCCAGTGGATTCCATGTATCATATGCTCCATATCCTGCGGGATGCCTGTTATAATTGCCCTCTGCATCATAAGGTGGAGTAGTCGGATCCCAACGGGGTGCAATATTTACTGCCTGTCCCAGAAAACTAAGTGCCGTACCACCCCCATATGGAGGTGAGTTGCCAGCTTCTTTCGAACCTGACCAGTTTAAACCAAAACTTACAACCTTATTTATGTCAGCACTTACATTAGCCCGTAAGGAAAACCGCTTATATGCTGAATTAATAAGAATACCTTGTTGATCGAGATATCCACCGGATATCATATACTTCATATTATCAGTTCCTCCTCCAACTGTCAGTTGGTGATTGGAAATAGGTGCAGTTCTGTAAATCACATCCTGCCAGTCTGTTCCGCCTGTCCTTTTTAACTCCGCGATCCGTTCATCACTAAAGATCGGAACGGGAACGCCAGAGGCATTTTGCGTTGCTCTGTTGGCATTTCTGGTTATTGCATAATCAGCAGCGCTCATCAATTCAAGCTTGTGACGAATGGTTTGAGAACCATAACTATAACTGTAATCTATAGTTGGCTTGCCCTTTTTTCCGCTTTTGGTTGTGATTAATATAACTCCGTTTGCTCCCCTTGATCCGTAAATAGCGGTTGCAGAAGCATCTTTCAGAACCTCGATCGATTCAATATCATTAGGGTTCAGAGCATTAAGATTAGCACCCTGCAATCCATCAACAACTATCAGAGCATTGTTTCCTCCGTTTATAGAGTTCATTCCACGTACACGGATAGTTGTGGCAGCGCCGGGAGCGCCAGCGGTATTTAAAACCAGTACGCCGGCTGCCCGGCCTTGCAAAGCCTGGTCAACCCGCTGCATAGGTAACTGTACCAGTTCAGCTCCTTTAACTGAGCTTATTGCCCCTGTGATATCGCTTTTTCTTTGTTGGCCATACCCCACGACCACTATCTCGGAAAGTGTCTGAATATCGGCCTTGAGCACAACATTAATGACCGATTGATTCCCAATAATAACTTCCTGCGATAAATAACCTATAAAAGATATTAAGAGAGTTTTGGCATTGTTCGGGACAGTCAGCCTGAACCTGCCATCAGCATCAGTTATAGTACCTGAAGTGGTGCCCTGAACTGAGATATTTGCTCCAGCCACGGCTTCACCATTTTCATCAGTCACTCTTCCTGAAACAGTTTTCTGAACGGAAATATTTTTCCATTCATTGTTTTTATCTTCTTCCAATGTTGTTACAGCATAACTGCGAACACTGAACAAGATTACACAAAGCATAATCAAAAGAGAAGCTTTGCACATTGTTTTAAGTAGTTTTATCATAATTCTAAGTTTAGGTTATAAGCAATCTTAGCAGATTTTTATATCCTTTTTTGTTCCATGGGTTAGTTCAAATGTCCTTATGCTTTCTTCAATGTTGTACCAAACTTCATCAAAGTCTCTTTTAATAATAGAATCTGCAACCTGGCCGGTATAAACATTACTCCTGGTTTGCCCTGTGTCGCTTTCACTATGATGCTTACATTTATTAAGAGACTTTCCGATTATATTTCTCATCATTTCGTGTCATTTATTCCAATAATATTCTTTTGATCTATTTTCTCTGCAAAAATTTTCCGCCGGATAAAACATTGCCCCATAGCCCGCCGGGCCGGTTTCAGCTGATTTCTTTACTTCTCACCAGGTCGAACTTATCCTTTAAAATCAGGAGGCTGAAATGTGAATTAATTTATTTTTTGTCTTGCCTCACTTATTAAGAGACAAGACTGTTTCATTTCTCATGCAAAATGGTCAATATTTCTTTTCACACGTAAATAATTTTTATGTTTAAGGTCGGATAGCCTTCCCCGCCAAAGCGGGGAAACCACCAATTATTGATTAAGATTATTTTCATTCGTGTTTAGCTTCGCCAGCTCGCAAGCCCGGTTGTGTTTTGGCTCAATCATGCGGGTTTCATCCTATTTAAAAATAGAACCCACATGTTTCCATAACGCAAACATGTGGGTTCAATCCGGTAATTATAATAACTTATCGGCTTAAGAAACTTTAGTGAATAATGAAGCCCGCCAATTAAAGAGAACAAGCTGGTTATTTGTCATAAACTATCTCTTTGGACCCTGAGATATTATTGCTTTTGGCAGTTACCTTTGATGATTTCTTTCCTACAAATATTGCGGTTGATTGGTTCCCCTTACCTGTGGATCTTATAGTATTATTTGTAATAATAATATCATGGGTTTCGCCACCGATGTAAAAACCGCTTGATTCCTTTTTGACTCCGTTGTTTTCAATCACATTACCAGTAAAAGTATTGCGGTGACCACTGTTTTGTTCATTTTCATTACGGAAAAGAACTCCCTGGTTTGCATTTTCGTAAACACGATTGTTTTCAAAAATATTATCAGTATCCTTATGGCCTATAGAAATCCCGTTATCGCCATTGGCAAATATTGTATTATTTTTGAATATTCCGTTTTGCACTCTCCAGCATAAAAAGATACCATCCCCCTTGTTATTATGACTGACACAGTTCTCAACGATTGAATGGTCTGAACCGGTCCCCGGGTGAAACCCGAGACCATTACCGTTCGCAGCCTCGCAGTTTCGTACAGTAATATTTTCGGTTATCTGCCAGCTGAATGTATCTCCGTTGAACTCATTTATAAGAACATTTTCCACGAGGCAGTTTTTCGATTTGTGAATATATACCCCACCTCCCCTGCATCCGTTTATATAATCGTTTTTGCTTTTGTTGCCCTCAATAACGAGATCAGCAATTTTAACATTATCAACACCAACGGCTTCAATGACTGAACAGCCGTTAGTTACAGTCCCGTTCAGTGAAGCGAGATAATCATAATTGGTATTATTGTCAAAATAGATAACATTGTCCTTAATATCAGTTATAATGGCTGTGGTAACATCCCATCCCTGGTCATGCTTATCATCAAATAGCTGGATGCCCATTCCCTTTTTGAAACCACTTGCATCCTTTACAGTGGCTTTAAGCATTCCCCAGTCTGCATCAATAATAAAACTGGTCTTAAATCCGTCACATTTCTTTAATATTGTTGATTTGCCCGATCCGATCAATGAAATATTGTCAGAAAGACGTACAGGTCCTATGATATCATATACACCCGGATTAAGCTTTACAACACCACCACCTCTAGTTTTAACGGCATCAAGGGCAATCTGGATTGCTCCTGATGTAAATCCTGAAACATCGGCCTCGGGACCACCCACAGTGATTATCTCTTCAGCACGTTTTACGTCCACCAGTCCGATGTCCTGACAATAAATACTTGAACTTACTGCCAGACCAAATAAGATCAGGCTTATTATGCCACTTGATTTTTTTTTCATGTTTGATACCTCCTTTGATAGTTAAAGAAACCTAATTAATATCTCATTTATAATCAGTCCAAATTTAGGAAAAACCTGATAAGTCTAATGAAAAGTGAAATAAAACTCCAGGCTCATTTTTTTATTATATTGTAATCCTGAAAAATCCTTTAAATTTCTAAGATGCCCGGTAAAAATAATCCTGCTAAAAGAGCTGTCCAGGCAGACTGGGTGACAGTTGGAACGATCGGCTTACTATTTTTTATTTTTGGTTTTGTTATCTGGTTAAACCAGATACTGATACCTTGCCATAAGATCTCGTGTGAACTAAACCATTTTGAATCATACCTTGTTGCATTCTCATTTTATGTTGCGTATGTCATAATGGCAATACTATCATCCTGGCTGCTGAAAAGGACGGGGTTAAAATTGGGTATGATGCCTGGAATACTAATCATGGCGGGTGGGTCTCTTGTGCATTTGTTATACGGGCGTCTGAAAGTAATTGCATGACCTTCCTGGCTTATATTATCATCAGACTAAAATATTCCGTAATTTTATCAAACCTGATCCAATTTAATATTATATCTGAAATGAAAAATTTATCCAGAAGAAGTTTCATAAGAACGGGCACACTTGGCACCGTAGGATTGAGTGTTTTGTCAAATTCTGCTATTGCCGCACCGGAAGCTGGTAAACCGCTAAGAGTCGGAGTAATCGGTACCGGAAACAGGGGAACAAGTCACGTAAGCACCTTGCTGGCAATTGACGGATTAGAGATTGCTGCTTTATGTGACCTCGTGGAAAGCAAAGCTGTTAATGCCGCCGGTTTATGCGAGAAAGCCGGGAGGAAGAAGCCCGGAATATATTGCCTGGATAAAACCACTTATAAGGAAATGCTTGATAAAGAGAAGCTTGACGCTGTTATTATTGCAACATACTGGGAATCACACACTCCTATTGCCCTGCATGCCATGAACTGCGGAACTTATCCCGGAATTGAGGTTCCTGCTGCCTTAACTGTTGATGACACATGGCGTCTGGTTGAAACATCCGAGAAAACCGGTATTCCTTGTATGATGCTTGAAAACTGGAGTTTCCGTCAGGACAATCTGGCTCTTCTCAATATGAAACGACTTGGAATTTTTGGAGACATTGTTCATTGTCATTGCGCACACTCACATGATTGTATTGACCATTGGTTTTTCGACAGCGAAACAGGAGAGCAAAGGTGGCCGGCGCAATATCTGCTTAAATATAACAGGGATCAGTATCCCACTCACAGTGTCGGACCAATAATCAGCTGGATGGATATTAACCGCGGAGATATTTTTACGGAGATATATTCTTCAGCTTCAGCTTCAAAAGGAATAAATACCTACTTTAAAAGAAGGTTTGGTGAAAATCATCCCAACGCCAATCTGAAATATCGTCAGGGTGATATTGTAACATCCACCCTGAAAACAAAATCGGGAAAAACACTCGTCATCAATTATGATATGCAGTTACCACGACCTTATTCCAACCGATGGATGCTGCAGGGGACAAAAGGAGTTTATTATGAGGAAAAAAGTTCCATCTACCTGATAGATAAGAGCCCTGAATATCATATCTGGGAACCATGGAAACCTTACGAAGAGAGATATAATCATAAATGGTGGCAGACCGACCTTTCTTCACAGTCTCACGGGGGAACTGATGCTGTAATGATGGGCAAGTTCATTGATGCTGTAAAAATAAAAGGTCCGACACCTGTTGATGTATATGATTCAGCTGTTATGACAGCAATTGTAGAGCTTTCAGGAATGTCAATCGAAAAAAATGCACCGGTTGCCTTTCCTGACTTTACTAAAGGGAAATGGCTTACCAATAAGCCCTGCTTTGCACTGGATAAAACCTGACCAGGATTTAAATCTGTTAATTTAAAGCATTATGATAGCGATCGAAGTGAATGTTAACTTCCATAACACACATTCACAACTTAAAAATAATTGATTCAGGCTCATAAACATCTGTCAGGAAAATATGTGACTTAATGGGGTCCCATTTTGAAATAAACCTGTCACCTCCCATGGAACTTCTGATTGATGGCGTACCCCGCACATAAATAGTTGGCTGGCTAGGTAAAACATTGTCTGAAAACCAGGATGGGCCTCTTCAGATTGCTTATCATATTGAACCCGATTATGAAATGAGGAACTGTCTTGCAATTCATGAAGAACCTGAAAAAAGAGGTCTGATTTCCAACACAAGGCTTTACTGAGTTAAAAACAGGCTAACTCTGAATGGTTTTAACAGTTAAGCCACACCAAACCGCTCAAGTTTATAAAACCTGTAAGCATTGTCCCAATAAATTTTATTAAGAGCCTCTTTCTCCAAACCTATCCCGTCAATTTTCCAGTTCCCCTGCATAGGTGTCGGATGATCAAATTGCTTATCACGTGTCTGAAAATAACGCCAGTGGACATTATAAAAATTCCTGTCTTCTTCCGGTGTAAAATTTTTGCATGGTCCCGCACCCTGTACATCACATCCTTCCCAGTATGCCATATCAGTCCCAAACATTATCCGGTCCTGGTATTTGGTGAAAAAGTCATGTCCTTCATCAGCAGGATGCCTTCCCAGTTCACCTATGCGTGCTGCAGTGTCAACCGAAAGGTTTGGTATTTCGTCGAGCCATCTCCCAACTTCCTTAAGGTTCTCAGAGTACCCTGCGACATGAACGCCGACAAACTTAATATTTGTGAACTTTTTGTACACATTGTTTACCTGTCCAAAAAGTGTTTCAAGAGGCGGGTATTTGCTACGGTCGGCGAATGACCATTCCGGATGAAGTTTTAACTCATCCCAGCGTTCGTTATCCGGGTCCCAGGGTTTAAAAAAGGCTACCGGATCTCCGACGTGGAATGCTACAGGAATATCGAGTTTTTCTGCCCTCTCCCAGATCGGAAATAAACGGGGATCATCTATTGCTATAAGCTTTCCTTCATGGTCCCGGGCAACAAGTCCCAGTTGTTTTAGATTTTTTAATGCAATGGCACCTGCATTAACTGCTTTTTCAAGCATATCCGGGGCTTTGGTAAAAAAGTCAGGATCAGTTTCCGCCAATGACCAGTCATATGTATAATGAAGACCCAACCGGTTTTTATAGGGTTTGATCGCATCGATAATTTCGTAAAAAGCTTTATCACCTACATAAAGATCCGGGTCACTTCCCGAAATGGAAGCAATTAACACCGCATAGCGGATACTGTTATCATCCATAACCTGAAGTGCATTCTTCACCTTACCCGGTGTAAGATGTATATGAGCGTCTATTACACGTCCTCCTGTCATCCTGCCTGATCCTGACTTGTCTGATCCGCATCCTGTTAAACCGGCTATTGAAATCGCTGCTGCTCCCATACCTGTCTGTTTTATAAATTTCCTCCTGTCAATCATAATAATTATTGTTTTATATAATGTAAAAACTGTATTCTCATCCCAGTTGTTATCATACTTCCAGATTATCATACTACTTTTTAACCTCACCGCTGGCCTGATCAGATTCTGACACCGGGGAAGCAGAGTAATTCCCCAGACTGCCAAAGATGTCTGATCTGCGATCCTTACGCCATATTACTTTCCACACACCACGCCCTGCTCCGCCGAGCCAGTCCCAGGGAGGATTATAATTCAGGTCAATTGTAGCCGTGAGTAGTGTGCCCTGAGTACCACTTTCCTGAAGAACATCTCCGGCCGGATTTACAATCAGGCTGTTTCCGTCAAATATTGAGGTTACAAAATAAACACCATTATCCATCGCACGGCTTCTGGCTGTAATTTTCCATGAATCGGTACTTCGTACATCACCCCAAATAGGACAGAATAATATTTCAGCTCCGTTCAGTGCAAGCAGTCTGGACACTTCGGGAAAGAAGCTGTCCCAGCATATAAGGATCCCGATCCTTCCGAAATCAGTAGTAAAGACCGGCAATGAGTTTCCCGGAACCGCACCCTGCTCAGCTTCTGAATCGGGCAATTGTACTTTTTTATAAATCCCCTGAATTTTACCCTTACGGTCATAAAGTACAGCCACATTATATAATGTATCTCCAGTCCAGTTATATAGTCCTGATACAATATACATACCATACTGTTTTGCTTTTTGGGCCATCATAACTGAGGCACTGCCATCAAGAGTGTTGGCCTCCACTTTTGTCATCCCCAGACCGGTATTACATGTTGCCCATCCTTCCGGAAGGCAGATGATCTGACACCCTGATTTCCCGGCCTGGTCCAAAAGTTCACCCATCAAACTGATATTATCTTCCACTGTTTTACCGGGAGGCCGGAAATAGATAGTGCCAACCTTAACATTACGGGCCGGCTCTGCAGCGCATTTTTCAAGGGAAATATCGTCCCACCAGACAGTTCCTGTACCCCAGCGGAATTCCAGGGATAACTCTGCGCTGGTAGCACCCCTGATGGCCATAATTTTATCTGAGGTCAAATACCAGCCGTTTGATTCCCCGCTTATTTTGTAAATATAATTGTAACCAAGCTGTTGTTTTTTATCATTAAACCATTTTATCTTAATCAGAACAGATTTATCTACCGACCTGACATTCTCTGTTCTTAACATACCGGTGAAAAGGTATGTTTCACCTCCTGTTATTTCAATGGTTTGAACTGCTCTACCATGACAATTCGGGTTATTGCTTTCCATTCTGAGTCCGTAGAGACCCTTGAAGTGTCTGTGGCTGTCAATAACGGTAAATGGTATCATGCTTTTTACCGGCCCTGTAATGGTCCAATCCAGTGGCATTACTGCCGAAGCCTCGAAGCCGGGGTTTTTTATCAGGTTGGCTGCCTCAGTGGTTTTGGATAATAACATGCATGTAACCAAAAAAATAAGATTTAAAAATGTTATTGATTTCTTCATTTTATTTTTTAATTAGATAAAGTGCAATGTATTTAAAAACCTGATACTAACCGGTGATCCATTGATAAGAACATCCCTGGTTAAAATGAATAGTCTCAAGGTTCGGAAACTTTTGTTTAATCAACCGGTTCAGCATCCTCATTCCCATCTCTTCTGAAGTTCCGTGATTGATGACTATCAATGGCTGTCCGGTATCGGAAGCAAAGGCAGTTTGTGTCCAGGTTCTTACCACATCATCAATAGCGATAAATATATCGGGCTTAAGATCAGCAAATTCCATCGGATCACAAATACAGCCAGTTCCGACTCCCACACTTGAAACACGATAATTGGGATCACCATAAAATGCTACACCGGGCTGGCCGATTTCAGATAATTTCCGGGCTACCTTTCCTGCAAAGGTGGCAGCCGGCTGCTGATTGATCTTATAAACATTATAATAAGTACGTGCAGCAATAATATCAGAATTGTGAAGTCCTAAAAAATTGCCCAGGGCAAATGGTATCCCTACATCTTTCAGCTTATCCATTGTATCATGGTTCCGTATTATTACCAGACCATTTTCCAGTATCCATTTCTTCTTCTTATCAACCTGCTGCAGATACATCTGTTTTGAAAATTCATTAGCCCGGAAATAATCGGCATTCTTCTCATCCAGGTCCCAATGCGTATAAAATGTCGGTTCATGGGTAACCAGTATATTCACACCGGAATCAACAGCTTTCCTGCAGGTTTTCCAATCCGGCATCCAGCAGGTTCCGATCTTTCCTGTTTTTGTTTCCGGATCCCCAATAATGATCCTGTCAACTGTTACCGGTTTAAGGGTGGTGAGTGAAACTAAAAATTGCTGAAGCTCAGAAGCAGATATTTCACCGGCTTCAGTCATAGAAGATAAGTTTTTATTCGCGGCCATTCCCGTCGTCGCAAAATAGCCACCTGTCATGGCAGCAAGTCTGATGAATTCGTTACGTTGCATATTATCTGAATTTAACTTTTACGCCTGTTAGAATCCCGTGTCTTAAAAAACTTTATATGGAAGACAATGTGAAGTTTATATAAACGGGTAAATTAACAAAAAAAATCTTTAGTATACATAATTCAGTCATTCCAATATATTCACAATAATCTGCTGGTTGTGGTTAAACTCTGCCAGATTCATTCAATGGACTGTATCCGAACAATAAACTGCCAAAATAAAATATTACAAAACACTTTACACTTTCATTATCTTGATTAATTTTGGATCAAAACTTTCTATCCGGCTAAAATAATAACATTTACAAGTTAACATATTCTGCTTTCAATCTAGTTCTTACTGCCATGTTAAAAAGGAATTTAATTATCGCATTTTCAATTATTTCTCAAGTGGTTATGGCTCAGAATGCAACCATAAATGTAGAAACGAGAGAGATACTGACTTATCCTTACAGTGATCCGGATCCTGTACCCGTAATAACCGAAGGAAAAGATGCAATCTATCCCTATTTTACATTTAATGGCTACAGCCTGAAAGGAAAAATGCAAAAATGGAATGTTATAAAACTTGAAAATGACTATATCGTACTTTATGTTCTTCCGTCGGATGGTGGTAAAGTATGGGGTGCGATAGAAAAAAGTACCGGTAAGGAATTTATCTACCGAAACGAAGTGATGAAATACAGGAACATATCCCAGCGGGGACCCTGGACCTCTGGTGGTATTGAATTAAACTTCGGCTTTATCGGACATAATCCGTCAACATGTGTACCGGTTGATTATAAAACATTTGAAAATGCCGACGGAAGCGTCAGCTGCATTGTAGGAAATCTGGACCTTCCCTCCCGTACACAATGGCGGGTTGAAATCAGGTTACCAAAAGACAAAGCTTATTTTGAAACAAGGGCTTTATGGAATAATCCTACACCAATTCCTCAATCCTATTATGTATGGATGACCGGAGCAGCAGCTGTTTCAAATGATCTGGAATTTTTTTATCCCGGGAACCGGGAACTCGGGCATGATGGTTCTGCCGGTCCCTGGCCAACCGATAAGGAGGGACGTGACTTATCCTTTTACTCAAACAATGCTTTCGGACCTGATAAATCTTACCATGTTGTGGGTGCATATAATGATTTTATGGGCGGATATTATCATAAGTCAGAATTTGGTTTTGGGCATTGGGCTTTATATGATGATATGCCCGGCCAGAAACTGTGGTTATGGTCACAGGCGAGAAGTGGTGCAATATGGGAAGATCTTCTCACAGATACTGATGGGCAGTACATGGAATTCCAGGCCGGAAGGATGTTCAATCAGTATTCGCCCTCACCAGCTGTAAAAAGCCCGATAACCAAGGTTCCCTTTGCTGCAGGCCTTACAGACAGATGGAAAGAAATATGGTTCCCTGTAAAGACAATTGGGGGGTTTGTTGATGTATCTCCCACAGGTGTCTTAAATGTTTCAAATGAAAACGGCAAACTTAATATCGGGATCAATGCCCTGGCCTTTGCAGAGGCAAAGCTGAAGGTTAAATCAGAAGGTAAGGTTATCTATAATGTGGATAAAAGCTTTAAACCGATGGAAGTTTTTCAAACCTCCGTTTCATTGAATCAGGGAGCGGGTTATGAAGTGACTGTCGAGGGAATGGATCTCCGTTTCAGCCCGGACAAAAGAAATCTAATAGATCGTCCATTTGTTAACACGATGCCAACAAATATTTCCACTGCTGCATCACTATATCAGGAGGGCATGCAGAAAAAAGAAAACAGAAGCTATAAACCCGCAAAAGTATTTTTTGAGAATTGTCTGAAGAAAGATCCGCTATACATTGACGCAATGGTGTCAATGACAGAATTATATTACCGGAGAATGCAGTATGACTCAGCCTTGTTCTTCGCCAATGAAGCTTTGCAGCTGGATACTTACAATCCCGGTGCCAATTATTATGCAGGCGTTACATACATTGCCAGGGGCGATCTTATCAATGCACTTGAAAGCCTTGGTTGGGCAGCACGGTCATTTGAATTTCGTTCTACAGCCTATGCTCAAATGGCGGGGATTCAATTACAACTTGAAAATGCTGAACTTGCCGAACATTATGCGAACCAGGCATTGGATTACAACCGTTACAATTTCAATGCTTTACAGGTACTTGCAATTCTTCATAGAAAATCCGGGAAGACTGCATTGGCTGATGACATTATTGAAGCCCTCACACTTATAGATCCTTTGAACCACTTTGCTGACTTTGAACGGTATCTTCTTCACCCTTCTGAAGAAAATTATTCGCTTTTCACAACGGCCATTAAAAATGAATTACAATATCAGACATATCTTGAGTTATGTTTGGATTATTATGGGTTGGGACTGACAGATGATGCGCTGATGGTATTGGAAAAAGCACCCGGAAATCCATTGGTCACTCTTTGGAAAGCATATCTCAAAAATGATCCTTCACTACTTGATCAAATGACCAGAGAGTCAGCGGATTTTGTTTTTCCATATCGCACTGAAACTGTTTCAGCCTTAAACTGGGCCATGTCAGAAAACAGCAATTGGAAAATTAAATATTATCTGGCTTTAAATTACTGGGCTATCCAACGCGAGGAGGATGCTAAACAATTATTCCGGGAATGTGGGCAGGAACCTGATTTTGCTCCGTTCTACCTGACCCGTGCTTCCTTTCACATAACGAAAGATGAAAAGCAGGAACTCAAGGATCTTGAGACAGCGCAGAGACTTGCGCCCGATGACTGGCGTTCTGTAAATAAACTGATCAAATATTACGAAAGCAACCAGAATGACCTCATGGCACTGACAATTTCATCGTCAGCCTATAATAAGTTCAAAGATAATTTTATAATTGGTCTGCAATATGCAACAGCCCTTCTAAACAACGGTAAGTATGCTGCCTGCACCAAAGCATTAAGCGAAATGCATATTCTACCCAACGAAGGATCAAGCCAGGGAAGAGTTATTTATGAACAGGCATATCTGTTATATGCTTTAGACCTTATTCAAAGCAAAAAGTACGGCGAAGCATTAAAGAAGCTTGAAAAAGCCAGGGAATGGCCCGAAAATCTTGGAGTAGGAAAACCTTATAGTCCCGATACAAGAATACAGGATTACCTTTCAGGATATTGTCTGAAGAAATTAAACCGGACAAAGGAGGCAACCTTAATGCAAAATGCAGTTATCGATTTCACTCTGAGAAAATTTTCAGGATCTTCAATCAATAACCTGCTGGCATTACTTATTTATAAAGAAAGGGGTGAGTCAGATGCGGCCGACGTGCTTTTGCAAAAAATCAATTCTTCAGGTAATTCAAACAGGCCGATACCAAGATGGATTACTGCAGTGTATAATAATGATACCAGCACCAGTAAACTATTTGAAACCCAGTTAGGAAATAACAACTATTTTGTTGTCGCCAAAAAAATAGCTGATTTATTCTTAGCAAATGTAAGGTGATGGTCCTTAAATATACACTTATATCTTTACGGACCTGAATTGACTGCAATATAAATGACCGGAGCAAAGTAGTGATGATGAATATTACTCCCGGAGAGCCTGGAGGGTAAAATTATTAAACTGAAAAATATGAAATTAAACAGACGTACATTTGTTAAAACTGCCGGTTTAGGCGGGGTGGCCATAACCACTTCTCCCCTGATAAATCTTTTAGACAACATCCAACAGAAAGTTGAGGTACTTAATCCCTTCAACCGAGTGCCGGTGAGTCTTATTATAGACGATTCCACCTGTCTGGTAAATATGGCACATTACGGAATTCCTCAATTTGCAGAGGTATTTCCTGACAGGTACAAGCAGGATTGGAGAAAACTTCCACGTGAAATCCCAAACTCATTTGTAAGAGAGTTTGGGGAATGGTGCCACGAAAACAACGTTAAAGGAAAATACAGCATTGTACCTTACCCGGCCTGCACCGGCTGGGTTAACCGGTTCATACCGGGCTGGACAAAGCGGGAACTGGAGGATAGCCTGAATCTGATCCGTGAGGTTATCGTTCCTGACTGGGATATCCACCCCGAAATGGTAAGTCATACCCGGGTAATAGATATAAAAACAGGAAGGCCCTATCCTGATGCCACACCTTCCTTCATGGAAAACTGGGAATGGAGCCAGAAAAAAAGCTCAGATGAACTGGCTGCATACCAGGTATATGCACTAACAATCTTAAAGGAAGCCGGGTTGCAATGTGAAGGGTTAACAACACCCGGAGGCTACGGTGGACAAAATCAGGATAACCTTGCACTAAGTACTCTTCAGTCTGTACAGGATGTTTACGGATCCGAAATACCACATTATTTTCGCGATCTATTTACTGAAAAGGGCAAAAGTGTTGCTCCTCAGGTACTTTATCCTTCCAACCTGAACAATCCTGATGCGAAATGTGTTGTTTCTGTTTTAGGTTGCACTTCGGATTGGTTTGGCGACTGGGATGGACTGCATCCGGGCAACGCAGATTTGTTCATAACCGAAGACCTTCAGTCCGGACGTATGGTTGACGTTATTGACAGCGCTGAACCTGCTATTATGGTCTGCCACTGGCCAGGTATTTATTTCAATGGCGAAAAGGTTGGTTTTAACATTCTGAAACAGGTTGTGAAAAGGCTCAATCAAAAATATGACCATCTTATCTGGATGAAATTAAGTGAAATTGCAAGGTATTGGGCTGCCAAAAAATTGACTTCCATCACCTTAAAAGGCAATAGTATTGCAATTTCCGCACCATTTGCCACAAGCGGTTTCACCCTGAAAGTAAATTCCACTCTCCGGCATCCGGGTTTGAGAAGAAATGGAGGAGAAATAAAACCATTCGTAAGGGTAAATGATAAGAGAGCGATAAAGGCTAATACATGGTATGCAGATAAAACGGGCTCTATATTATGTTTCGACCTTGAAAAAGGACCCGGGGAGTTGGTTTTATGAATTAAAAAAATCATAATTTTTATTATAATGGAAGTAGAGCGTTGAATGGTTTAACTAAAATTGATTACAAATGAAAAAAGTAAATTTTATCCTGTGCATTTTATGTTTATTTTCATTAATATCACTTAATTCAGAGTGCTTCTCGCAAAAAACAACACTCAGAGCAGGTATTTCAAAAGTTGACATAACTCCATCAGAGAGTCTTTATATGGGCGGCTATGATGAATCAGGCCGACCCGGACCTTCTAATGGAATTGATGGCCGGATCTTTATAAGAGCACTTGTATTTGATGATAATGTAAACCGGTTAGCTCTTATTGAGGCTGATATTGTAAGTCTTCCCAACCGTAATTATTTACCAATAAGGAAGATGATAGCTGACAGGACAGGAATTCCCGTGGATAACATAATACTGGGCTGTGTCCACAATCACGCAGCACCAGATGTATCTGAAATGAACAGGAATTCAACATGGTACAAAAGTCTGAATGACAATTTTGTCAAAGTTGTAAATGATGCCATTTCCGACCTGGAACCAGTAAAAATGGGAGGAGGTATCGGAAATTCTTATATCGCCATGAACAGAAGAAAAAAAATGAATGATACAATATCTTATCTGACATTCGACGAGAATAATTCCAGTCAATCCTATGGAAAATACAAAACTGACAATCCTGTCAAAATAAGGGAAATGGCAGGGGTTTACCGCTTGGGAGCCAATCCTAAAGGTTCAATAGATGATGAGGTTGGAATACTCAGGGTAGACAGAATTTCCGGAGGTCCGAAAGCAGTACTGATAAATTATGCCTGTCACGGTACATCTCTGGGAGCCAGGAATAACAAGATCAGTCCTGAATGGAATGGTCGGATGCTTGAGTATGTTGAAAAGCAGATTCCCGGAGTCACCGGTATATTTGTCCAGGGTGCTGCGGGAGATATTAATCCGAGAATTGTCGGAGGACTTGACGGTTATAAAGACAACCCTGAGAATACTGCACGGTTGGGGATTGAAATAGGAAAAGAGGTTGTTGATGTATTTCCCACAATAAAAACTGATATCCCTGTCAATCCGGAAATTAAAATTGTAAGGAAAGATATTACATGTCCCAGGAAATACGGGGATGTGGTAATGGACTTTACGCATACAACAATTGATGTGCCTGTTACAGCAATAAAAATTGACGAATTCATAATGGTAACTTTCCCGGGTGAGTTATTTCATGAAATAGGCCAGTCAATTAAGGCCAGCACACATGCAAGATATCCTTTTCTGATGGGATATGCCAATGGATCTGTTGGATATATGCCCACACAGCAGGCATACAGCGAAGGTGGGTATGAACCATGGTCCACACATTTTGCCCCTCCTACAGAAAAAATATTTGTAACAGGTGTTGAAAATATGCTGATAAGACTGTATTAAAAATCAGAATAATATCAGATAAAGTTAAATTGACTTTCCAGTTTAAATTTAGCTTTGTTAATAAGGTCCAGAGCTTTGTCTATTGTTTTTAGCCTGGTCCTGAATGAAAGAACAGCTATCCGGATTACAAATTTATTATTGATTTTTGTTGAGCTGAAGAAGACATTGCCATCTTTAAGAATTAACTCTAAAAGTTTTTGATTATAAATATTTTCGTCAATAACCCTTGAAGGGTACCAGAAATAGCTTACAGATAAGTCAGGAACAGGTCCGGTTTTGAATCCAAGTTCCAATAACCCTCTCCTGAAATATTGGGTGAGCAATAGCTTTTCTTCCAGACAAGCTATAAATGGCTCTATACCATGTATTTGCAAAGGCAACCATACCCGGAGTGCACGAAAATGCCTTGTTAATTCCGGAGATATGTCAGCCGGGTTAAGGATCGTTGGTACATTTCGGGCAGAATCCTGCATATAGTTTGCAGTATATTGATGAGAATGTAAAACAGCTTCTTTATCCTTTAACAGAACAGCACCGGTTCCATAGGGCAAAAATAAACCTTTATGAGGATCAGTGACTAAAGAATCCGCCATCTCTATTCCCCGCAATAACTTTTTTTTGAGCTTTGTAAGAATAAAAAAGCCTCCGTATGCTGCATCTATATGGTACCAGATCTTGTTTTCCAGAGCAATTTTCCCAATAACCGCCAGTGGATCAACTGCACCCGTATCAGTTGTTCCGGCAGAAGCTACTACCATAAAGGGATTCAATCCCGCATTTCTGTCCTTTATGATTTGTCTTGTCAGGTTTTTAATATCTATTCTTGAATATTCATCAAGATCCAGGTAACGGATTATAATATCTTCCAGTCCAATTATTTTCAGTGCTTTATTTATGCTATGATGTGCCTGGGGACTTAAGTAAATAATGCTGCGTGTGATTCTGTCTGATTTAATACTGTGTTTGTCCCGTGCCGCTGTCATTGCGATCAGGTTAGCTATTGACCCTCCTGATGTTAAAGTTCCCACTGCACTTACCGGAAATCCGAAAATAGATTTCAACCAGTTTATTATTTCGTCTTCGATAACCACAGCCCCGGGTGAAGCATAATACAATCCGGCATACTCATTAGTAACTGCTGCCAAGAAATCTGCAATTGCTGCTGTAAATATTCCTCCACCGGGAATATATCCTATATGCCCACCCGAGCCAGCTGTAATACCTTTGCTTGCCACTTCATTTTTAAATGTTTCTAATAATGATCTTAGTTCCCTTTTATTGCCTCCTAATAACAGATCTTTACGATTCACTTTTTCATCCGAATAGGCTTTGAGTTCTTCAATTTCATTTATAAATCCGTTAGTGTAATTCTGAATTTCCCGGTAATACTCTGCTCTAACCGACTCTGAGGGTTCAAGCTCCTTTGAAATATTTTCAAGCTCTTTGATTCTTTCTAATATCTTTTTCACCTTTATTTTATAAAATGTTAAACCAAAAAAAATCAGACCCTATTTATTGAGACTATCTTCTTCTTTTTCGTGTCGTAAGCTTATAAAAAAACTGATGCCTCCAATTATTAATTTTGTTATAAAGATTTTAAATCTAATTTTATTACCTGAATCAGGCAATTTAATAAACAATTGTTGAATTTAGTATTTCTTCAGATAAATTGCCATTAGAACCAAATGCTATGAAAAAATTACTATTATTTACCTTTTTTATTTTATCCGGTTATCTCCTTTCAGGTCAGAAATCCGGAAAGAAAGAAATATCTTCACAATTTCGTGCAGCATTTGTTAAAATTGACATAACGCCACAAGATTCTCAAATGCTTTTAGGTTATGCAGCGCGAAAGTCAATTGGTGTTCATGACCATATTTTTAACAGAATACTTGTCATGGATGATGGAACAACTCAGTTCTGCCTGGTTTCATCTGAAATCTGTGAGTTCTCACCTTCACAATATGACCGCCTTGCAAAAATGGTCAGACAACAACTGGGTATCAAACCAATAAACTTCTGGTGGACGGTTACACATACCCACTCAGCACCGGAGGTAGGTCCTCCGGGTTTGGGAGCCGCTTTTCTGGGCGACCGGTACAAGCATGAATTTGATATTAATTATCAGTCTCTTGTGGAACAAACTATAATTGAAGCAATAAAAGAAGGTATTCAAAAACTCGCTCCTGCCCGACTTGGTATGGGATGGGGATTTTCACAGGCAAACATCAATCGCCGGGCCATTGATGTTGATGGAAAAGCTACTCTTGGCCTGAACCCGGACGGGCCTGTTGACCACAGGATTGGGTTACTGCGTTTTGACAGGGAGGATGGAACACCAATAGCTCTTATAGCCAATTACCCCATTCACGGAACTGTTTTAAGCGGAGCTAACCTGGAAATCAGTGGTGATGCTCCCGGAGTTGTTGCAGAGTATGTCGAGCAGGAAACAGGAATCCCTCTGATTTTCATTAACGGTGCAATGGGTAACCTTGCTCCGATCTACAGTGTTTACCCAAATCCCAGATCAGGCCATCTTAGTCAATTCCGTGTGTTGCTTGGCGACAAAATACTTGATGCAAACCAGAAAATATTGTCCACTACAGATAAGGTAACTTTGAGTACAGGTTCACTGGTAGTGGAAACTCCCAGAAAAAGCGGAATGGGCTGGACTTCAGATCTTAAAGAATATACTCGTGCTACAAGGGCCGGTGAAAATTTAGTTAAGCTTCCTGTCCGTTTTTTGAAGATCAATGATGACGTGGCCATATGGAGTGCTCCCCTCGAACTGTTTTGTGAAATTTCCAATGAGATCCGTGACCGCTCCCCGTTCACCTATACATTCTATTTTGGCTTAACCAACGGCTGGCTGGGATATCTGCTTCCGGAGTCAGAATTCAAACATGGAGGATACGAACCGGACGTATCCCCTTTCACACCTTCCGCTGCAAAAGACCTTACAGAATTTGTGGTTAGTTATCTTAAAGGAGAAATGCAGAGCATAAGGCCGCAAAAGAACCGGGAATAGCAAATAACATTTTACTCAGGAATTTATCATTTATGTTTAAACCCATTCGTAAATTCAATTATATCCTGAAGTTCTAAACCTGAAATCCACATGAAAAAATGAGAACAAAATTTATATTATTACTTGTGACTTTCCTGTGCCTGATTTCATGTCAGAGTTCCCCCAAGGAAAAATCTTCAGAGAATCAAGGTATTACAGAATATAATGCCAGGTTCCGAAATGGTGAATATGGATATGATCTTGAATTCCTTAAGAAATATTTGAAAGTTGTTGAGCTGGTCAATGAAAGCTCACGGTTAATTGTAATTCCTGAATACCAGGGCAGGGTAATGACCAGTTCTTCATCAGGGATGAATGGATACTCAAACGGATGGATTAATCATAATCTGATTGCGTCTTTAAAAGTATTGGATGACTTCAATCCTGTCGGCGGGGAGGAACGTATATGGCTGGGCCCTGAAGGAGGACAGTATTCTCTTTATTTTGAGAGTGGAGCCTCATTTAAAAGTGGAAAATGGATAGTTCCCGCAGCATTTGACAGAGAACCATTTAAAGTCGACAGCTTAAACCCGGTAAGTGTCATCCTGAGTAGAAAAGCTGAATTGAAGAATTACTCGGGAACAGTTTTTGATATAAAAATTACGCGAAAAGTAACATTACTCAACAGGAGCCAGATTAATGATATAATAAAGATAAAATACAATAAATCAATAAAAGCAGTTGCATATCAATCAGATAACAAGTTGGAAAATATTGGGGATAACTCCTGGAACAGGGAAAAAGGCGCATTATCCATATGGATGCTGACTATGCTTAATGCCTCCCCCTATGTTACGGTTGTGTTCCCATATAAGAAGGGCGATTATGGAAAAATTGTAAAGGACAATTACCTGGGAGAGATTCCGGGGAACAGGTTAAATATCGGGGAAAGTGCCGTCTTTTTCCTTACAGATGCAAAGTTCAGAAGCAAAATAGGAATGTCTCCTCAAAGGGCCCTTCCGTTTATGGGCAGTTATGATGAAAAAAATAACATCCTGAGCATAGTGGAATATCAATTGCCACCTGATAACAAAGAATATGTTAATTCAGCTCTTGAAATTCAGGAACATCCATTCTCCGGTGATGTAATTAATTCATATAATGACGGACCCAAAAAAGACGGGACCCAGATGGGTCAGTATTACGAACTGGAAGATTCTTCTCCTGCAGCATTTTTGAAACCGGGAGAACAAATGGTACATACTCAGCGAATATATCATTTTCAGGGAAGAGAAAAGGACCTAAACGCATTGGCAATATCAATGTTAAATGTGTCGATAAAAGAAATTAAAAACGCATTTGAAAAATAACGGCATCTGCGGGCCATCGGTGTTATTCTAATGTCTTGAAAGCACTGAAAGGTTTGGCTTCGGTCTGCAGTAAATCAAAAATAATTATCTCATTCATCCCGAGTTTTATCCATGATGCGGGACAATAGAGCCGCCTCTGAGGACCTATATTCCAGAAACGTCCGATGTTATGTCCATTTATCCATACAATTCCTTTAGTATATTCCGAAACATCAAAGTATGTATCTGCCGTTGATATAAGCGAAAAGTTTCCCTTAAAGAATATCCCTGGTTTTTTAATGTTTCTACCCGAAGATCTGAGATCGTAAACAAATTTCCAATCCATCGGAAGATTATAGACTTCCCAGTTCACTAATGTCATACCATTGAGCGTGACACTGTCTGTAATTCCTTTCCTGTCAATCATATACTTCCCATAGTTTAGTCTCCCCATACCTTCCACAAATATTTCAAGCACCGGAAAATCAACGTTACTTGAAGGTATATCAATTGTGTTTATCCCCTCTCTACGGTCAAGATTGCCGATATACTCCCCGTTAAGAAAAACAGTGGCATAATCGTGTAAATCTGTTACCGTAAGTTTACCTTTCTTTTGACCTGACAGTTTGGTTTTATAGAGAATAAACCCATAATCCTGCCCGTAAGCTTCGAATGGTTTGGGTTTAACAGAGAGTACAGGCTGAGGCAGGTTATCCCATACAGAAGTAAATGGCTGCATGCCCAGAGCTGGCATTTCAAAAGCAGGAATGGAATCAGGAATATCAGGAAGCCTCTTTCCTTTAGGCAGATAAGAACCCAATAATTTACGAAGTGCCATATATTTCGGGGTAGCAACACCCTGTTCACTTACGGGTGCATCATAATCATAGCTGGTCACATCAGGTTCATATCCTTTTCCTCCTGAATTGGCTCCTGATGTAAAACCAAAATTAGTGCCTCCGTGTATTACATAGAAGTTAAATGATTTCTTGCTATCCATTAGAAATTTAACCTGTTTCATGAGTTTTGCAGTGTCAGGTTCAGCCCATTTTTCACCCCAATGGGTAAGCCAGCCGGTATATGTTTCACTGCTGAACACAGGCACTCCCGGATTCAATTTTGCTGCCAAGATCAAAGTCAGCCTGAGATGCTCCTGAATCAAGACCGACTGCACTTCCCGGGAGGGTTCCTGCTTCAAGCATGTATACAGTAGGACCATCCGCTGTAAATGTCGGAACATCTATTCCGTTGGCTGCCCATACTTCTTTAAGCCGATTCAAATAATTTCTGTCATTCCCGAAACTACCGTACTCATTTTCAATCTGTAACATTAGTATAGGACCGCCCCTGGTTATAAGAAACGGTTTTATTTCTTCTGCTAATCTGGCAATATATCGTTCGGCAGCAGTCATATATCGCGGATCCATACACCTTACTTTGATATCGGGAATCCGAAGCAGGTATGGAGGAATCCCTCCAAACTCCCATTCGGCACACACATATGGACCTGGTCTTAATAGCAGCCACATCTCTTCTTCCTTGACAATTTTGAAAAACTCAGCCAGGTTGTGATTTCCTGTTTCAAAATCATATTCCCCCTCCTTTTCTTCGTGGTAATTCCAGAAAATATAAGCTGATATTGTGTTACAGCCCATTGCTTTTGCCATTTTTATCCTGTGACGCCAGTACTCAGCCGGTATCCTTGCAGGATGTATTTCCCCGCTGATTATCTGAAAAGGCTGGCCATCAAGCATAAACTCTGTTTCCCCAAGAGTAAAAGTATGCTTTGATTTCTGAGCCTGAACTGATGAAACTGCAATAAGAAAACTCAGCATCATCGACAAAATAATATTTCTCTTAATCATTATTTTAACATCTAAACTTAATTCATAAATCTAAAAAGCTATTATACAATTAATTAATGCACATCTACTCCCTCCGGAACGGGATATTCTGGATATTCCACTCTTATTGCCCGTAAACTCAGATAGCCTGAAAGTTATGAAGTTTACTGTAAATTCCATCTTTTTTATGCATAAGGTCGGTATGAGTTCCGCTCTCAACAATCCTCCCTTCATCGATCACCACTATCATATCTGCATGCTGAATCGTTGAAAGACGATGAGCTATTATAAGCGATGTTCTGTTTTTCATTAAGTTTAGTATGGCATCCTGAACAAGTCTTTCCGATTCAGTGTCGAGGGCTGATGTCGCTTCATCGAGAATCAATATCGGGGGATTTGCCATAATTGCTCTTGCAATGCTTATCCTTTGCCGCTGCCCACCGCTTAGTTTATTGCCTGATTCTCCAACCAGGTTTTCGTATCCCTGTTCTGTTTCCAGTATAAAGTCATGTGCATTTGCAATCCTTGCCGCATTTTCGACTTTTTCCATTTCAGCTTTTTCAACACCGAATGCAATATTTTCCCTGAACGAAGTATTAAACAGTATAGGTTGCTGGCTGACAATACCCATAAGGTATCTAAGATCTTGTATCCTGAGGTCCCGTGATATCTACACCATCAATAAGAATGCTCCCCTTATCACGATCCATGAACCTTGGAAGCATATCCGCAAGAGTTGATTTTCCGGCGCCTGACTTCCCAACAATGGCGACAGTCTGACCTTTTTTTATTTTAAGATTTATATCCCTGAGAACAGGCTCATTGTTATATGCATACCATACTCCTTTAAATTCAATTGAATCGTTGAATCCGCCTATATCAAGTGCATTCTCCTTTTCTATAATATTTTCTTCTGCATTGAGCATCTGGTCAATTCTGTCAATAGAAGCCATTCCTTTCTGAATAGCAAAATAGGCAGTTGTAATATTCTTTGCAGGTTGAATAATCTGAGAAAAGACTACCAGATAGCAATAAGCTGATCGGGCTCATGTCCCTGATCCATTGAGAGCCAGTGTACCTCCTACATACATCAGAATCATAACAACAATAGTAGACAGAAATTCACTTATAGGAGATGCCAGGTATGCTTTTCGGATAACTCTTCTGAAAACTTTTGCATATTTCTCATTTGATTCTGCAAATTGGGCCTTCATCTTTTCCTCCGCATTAAACCCTTTGATTATTCTGAGTCCTGTGAGGGTCTCCTCTACTACAGAAAGAAGTCGTCCAAGGTGCTGTTGTCCGACTAATGAGGAAGATCTTAATGTACGGCTTGCCCGACCGATCAGCCACCCGCTGACGAGGTAACAGTGCCATAGCAAAAAGAGTTAACTGGAGCTCGATAAAAAGGTAAATAACAAAAATAATGATTATACATCGGATCTCTGAACATCATTGTAAGTGAAGACATTACAGAAATCTCAACTCTCCTGAACATCATTCGAAATCCTGGTCATTACATCACCTTTCCTGGCATCGGTGAAGAATGACAGAGGAAGTTTCAGTATTTATGATATAGTTTTCGTCTCAGGTCTCTGACTGTACTTGCCCTGATAAATGCCATGCTGTTGTTTGCCAGAAATATAAAGCCGTTTTTAAAAAGACTTGCACCTATTACAATACAATTACAACCAACAAGAGAGCACCGGCTTTTCCATTTTTATCAACAAATGCGAAGATATAATACTTGCTAAAGCATCAATGTATTTGGTCGATACTTAAATGGACCGGATCCGGAATTTGTTCTACCCTGCCAAAGAAGAATATTAAGAAAGGCATTACCAGAGTATAGGAGACAAGTGCAAAAACAGCGCTGAAAATATTATATATGATATTTCTTACTGCCGACCAACTATATGGTAGAAAATACTTAAGCAGTAATTTTATATTTTTCATATGAAATTTAACTGGATTAATAACCCTGTATAATTGAATGGGGTAATTGCCTTTAGCTCTTCTTTTACTTCATCATCTAACATCAAGGTTTTCAATAAAAGTAACTATCGATTCCCTTGTTATCTTCTGATTGGTTCTGGTAAGTTCGAGGAGTGCTTCATATGGGTTTGGATAACCTTCCCTACGAAAATTGTCTGAATTGCTTCTGCAACAACTGCCCAGTTATTCTCAAGGTCACTGTTAATCTTATCAATGTTTACAATAAGCTTATTCAGGCCTTTAAGAAGAGAGTTAAATGCAATAATTGAATGTCCCACCGGAACTCCAATATTTCTTGAAACTGTTGAATCGGTAAGGTCCCTCTGGAGGCTTGAAACAGGCAATTTCATTGAAAAATGTTCAAATATAGCATTTGCATAACCCAGGTTTCCTTCACCGTTTTCAAAATCGATCGGGTTAACTTTATGAGGCATGGCTGAGGAACCTATCTCTCCTTTTTTTATTTTCTGCTGAAAATAATCCATTGAAATATATGACCAGATATCACGTGCCATGTCAATAAGAATGACATTGATTCTTCGCATATTATCAAACAATGCAGCAAGGTTATCATAATGTTCGATCTGGGTCGTGGGATGTGACCGTTGCAATCCAAGTTCCTCGTTTACAAAATTATTGGCAAATGATATCCAGTCAATATCCGGGTAAGCAACCTTATGGGCATTGAAATTTCCTGTTGCTCCTCCGAATTTTGCCGAATATGGTATCTGGCCAAAATATTTCATCTGACCGTCAATCCTGGAAATAAATACCTCAATTTCCTTACCCAGCCTTGTTGGAGAAGCTGGTTGACCATGTGTCCTGGCAAGCATTGGAATGTCTTTCCACTCATGGGCATAAGTTGCAAGTGTCTCCCTTAATTCAAAAAGAATAGGAAAATACAGATTGATCAGAGCATCCTTAATTGATAAAGGGATAGCAGTATTATTGATATCCTGGGATGTAAGGCCAAAATGAATGAATTCACTCCATTTGCCCCATCCTGAACGTAAAAATATTTCCTTCATGAAATATTCAACAGCCTTAACATCATGATTTGTGATCTTCTCTTTTTCCTTAATTTTGCAGAGCATCTTCAACAGTAAAATCCTCATAAATTGATCGAAGCACCTTGAAGTTATCTTTCTTAAAATCAATCAGCTGAGGAAGAGGGATATCGCAAAGCGCTATAAAATATTCAATTTCCACCATCAGTCGGTATCTGAAGAGACCAAATTCGGAAAAATAGATATCAAGGTCATCAACCTTCTGTCTGTATCTTCCGTCCAAAGCAGAAATGGCTGTAAGAAGATTTAGTTCCATTTTTATCAGTTTGTAGTTTTAGATAGTTATAACTATATATACAAAAGTAGTACTTTAGAAGTTGAAAAAAAAGGGTATGGATAAAATCAGAATTTCTGCAGTTAAATATGCAAATACTTATCCGTTTATATACGGATTGACCGAAAGCGGTTTTGATAAGAAAGTTATACTCGAAACTGATCATCCGGCAGAATGTGCTGAAAAGCTTATAAGCGGAAGGGTGGATATCGGACTGATACCTGTGGCAGTGCTTCCGTTTTTGAAGGAGTATCATATAATAAGTGATTATTGTATTGGAGCTAATGGGAATGTCAGGACGGTTATGCTTCTTAGTAATTACCCGTTTGAAGATATTGAAACCATCTATCTCGATTACCGTTCACGGTCATCGGTGAATCTGACAAAAGTGCTGGCCAAAAACAGCTGGAACAGGAAATTTACATGGATTAATACTGCGGTGGGATTCGATTTCAAAAATATTGGACGTAATGAAGCAGTTGTCCTTATCGGAGATCAGTGTTTTGAATTTGAAAAAAGTTTCAGATACCAGACTGATCTTGCCATGGCATGGAAAAAATTCTCGGGCCTTCCATTTGTTTTCGCGTGCTGGACAGCAAATAAAAAGCTGGATGAAGGTTTCATTGAAGAATTTAACGGTGCACTGTTGCTGGGGATAAAAAATATCGATGCAGTAGTGGAGCAATTAGGGCAAAAAGGGATAATCAGGGGCAATGACCTTAAAGAATTACCTTACTGAAAACATTGATTTTGATTTCAATGATGAAAAGAAGAAAGCTCTTGAAATATTTCTTGAAATGATGAGCAATTTATGATACTTTAATCACTTCCATCGGAACAAATGCAATGATTGTGCTGCAGACAATTAGAAAAATGTAAAAAATATTGCAATAATGACCAGGGATGCCAATATTAAAGACATCATAATCCGGGAATATCACAAAGGTGATTTTGATGGGATCAACCACCTGTGGAAATTAACTAATCTTGGCAGCCCCTCAAGAGGAGACACTGAAAAGGCCGTGGAGGACAGCATAAGAATAGGAGGCACTCTGCTGGTGCTTGCAGTAAAATCTTCAGGAACGATTTGCGGAACGTCATGGATGACATATGACGGTCGAAGGATTCATCTGCATCATTTCGGGATACTACCTGAATACCAGGGACATGGACTGTCCAAGGTGCTTCTTAAAGAGTCTCTTGAGTTTGTAAATAAGAAGGGTTATCAGGTAAAACTGGAAGTGCACAGGGGGAATAAAAAAGCAATTGAAATATATAAAAAAGCAGGATTCACCTATCTGGGTGATTATGATGTATATATAATAAGAGATATTTCAAAAGTTAAATTGTAAATATTTTGTTCAAAATTCTTTCAGAATTAATGATTCACAACAACCTTCTAAATTTTTTAGTTAATATTTAAATGTTTAACTTTGAAATTAAAGTTGACTATAAATTATTAACTGGATAAAATTAAAATACCATGGATAAAACAATCACATTTAATGAACTCCGGAAAATAAAAGACCAGTTACCCTCCGGTAGTATGAGACAGATTGCAGATAAACTGGATTTGAATGAGGAAACAGTAAGAAACTACTTCGGAGGGAGAAATTTTGATAAGGGGCAAAGCGTTGGAATTCATTTTGAACAGGGTCCGGATGGAGGTATAGTTACATTCGACGATACAACTATACTCAATCTGGCAAAGAAAATGATCAACTACTAATTATTTTCTGAGAGCCTGTTCAAAAGCAAAAGGCTCGTTCTTTTGCTTTTTTTTAATCAAATATGAATCTGACCGGTGCAATAGTATCTGCAGAACTTCAGTTTAAACAGATTCTTGAAGAGTTTTTTATCTCAGTCTGCAATGAAAAAACTCTCCTCTCTCATGGAATTGACCACCACAGGAGAGTCTGGAATTATTCTAAAGAGCTTATAAGCTTACTCCCCGTTCACAAATCCCAATCGCTCTCACAAATTCCTTCAAAACTGATAATTGCCTGTTATCTTCATGATATAGGATTGTCGGTTGAAACGGGAACAAGACATGGAAAACACAGCAGGGATTTTTGTATGAAATTTTTTTCAAAAAATCTTCTGGATAAAGACGAATATCCCGGTGTTCTCGAAGCTATTGAAAATCACGACATTAAAGATTATCCTGATAATCCGGATGTCTGTCAGCTTCTTACTATTCTTTCCGTTGCAGACGATCTGGATGCATTCGGATTCACCGGGATATACAGGTACATTGAAATTAACCTGATTAGAAATAATAATCCCGGAGCGATTGGTTATTTGATAAAAGAGAATGCCGCAGTAAGATATGAACATTTTATCAGGAACTTCGGATTCAATGATGAACTTGTTCAGAAACATAAGTCAAAATATGAGATCCTAGTGAATTTTTTTACCGAGTATAATAAACAACTTATCTTTTATAAATTTGGAGAACAAAAACCTGAGGGATACTGCGGAGTAGTGGAATTGTTTATTAAAATGATAAAAGACAAAAATGGACTAAAGGAGTTATACAGGGAATTATATATATATCAGGATGATCCATTAATGCAATGGTTTTTTAACGGTTTGAAATCAGATTTATCATTTTAAACAAAAATATTGCCCGTTAGCAGAAACACCCCGTCCGGTGGATGTTCGGGCTCAGTTCTGTTCCATTCGGATTAACAACAGACCAGCTGTATGTGATATGGAAACTGTAGCCGGATATGACGCAAATACCATCTGCTTCAATTCTTCATTTTAGCTTACAATTTCAGTGTTATTTAATTAACAGTCACTGTTATATGAATAACAATAAATTACTGGAAAATCCATCTGCTTTGTACGTGAAAAAAAGTCCGACTTAGCAAATAATTTCCAAATTGTTAAGCTAATACTCTGCATAACAGCATCTAATACCATGTTAAAACCCTACCCCTGAATTTTTAATAAGAAATTACCGAGAAGTTTAGTGTGTGAGCAACCATCGGAAATAGTGCTATAAGCATACTGGCGTATATGCATAAATACCAATGTGTTTACCGCATAATTGCCAATAAGTCATCACGATCAAAGATTTATATTTACTGAAACAGAAACCCAACCGTTATGCTTGATGTACTCTTAAAAAGGCCAGTGGAGAATAATCCGCCGATTGGAATAATCAAAGTCAGCGATCTGACCGATAAGCCTATTAAAAGTGTTCTTAAGTCCATCTCCTGGCGAATAGTGGGAACAATTGACACGATGGTGATAAGTTATTTTATTACCGGGAAAATAACAATTGCCTTATCAATAGGAAGTGTGGAAGTACTCACCAAGACTATCCTGTACTATTTCCACGAACGATTATGGGCACATATACACAGAATAAGGTTAAATATTTTGAATAAAGCAAATGGAAAAAACTTTGAAATTAAGCGAGTTAAATAGTCTTTTACGCAATAAATCACTGTCTGAATCACTAGATATCCTTGTTTCACAATTTCCGGGTAATGTGATATTCACTACCAGCTTTGGAATTGAGGATCAGGTATTAACCCATATAATCTTTGAGAGTAATTTACCAATTGAGGTTGTTACACTGGATACAGGAAGATTATTCCCTGAGACGTATGAGGTATTCTCACGGACAATCATTAATTACAGAAAAAAAATAAAGGTCTGCTTTCCCGATAATCTGTCTGTAGAAAAAATGGTTACAGAGAAAGGTCCATTCAGTTTCTATGAATCAAAAGAAAACAGGCTTGAATGCTGCAAGATAAGAAAAGTCATTCCTCTTAACAGGGCACTGAAGGGAAAAGGTTGCTGGATATCTGGTATTAGGGCAGATCAGTCAGATAATAGACATAATATGAGTCCATTAGAATGGGATGAAGATAAAAAGCTTTTTAAGTTCCATCCTCTCTTCTATTGGAAATTTAATGAAGTGGAAAATTTCATCAAGGAGAATAGCATACCCTACAACTCATTGCATGACAAAGGTTTTGTCAGCATAGGTTGTGAGCCATGTACCAGGGCAATTATACCAGGCCAGGATTTTCGCTCCGGCAGATGGTGGTGGGAAAACGATGGTCCAAAGGAATGCGGGTGCCATATTAAGTGAAATCCGGTGCCGGATAGAAAAGGAAAAAACAATAGAAAAAGATAAAGGAAGATGAAAAACCGGATTAGCATTAATGACGAGCACCTCAGGGAACTTGAAAATGAAGCAATCTTCGTAATGAGGGAGGTTGCAGCGCAGTTCGAAAACAAAATACTGTTGTTTTCGGGTGGTAAGGATTCAATTGTGCTGGTCCACCTTGCCAGGAAAGCCTTCTGGCCGGCAGGAATACCTTTCAGACTGATGCACATCGATACCGGCCATAACTTTACTGAAACATTAAAATTCCGGGATGAACTTGCTGCCGAATTCGGTACAGAACTTATTGTCAGGAAAGTACAGGATTCAATTGACAATGGACGAGTGGTTGAAGAGATAGGTGTAAATGCAAGCCGCAACAAAGCCCAGTCAATTACCCTGCTTGATGCCATCGAAGAACTCAAGATCGATGTGGCGATAGGTGGAGGGCGCCGCGATGAGGAAAAAGCCAGAGCCAAAGAAAGGTTTTTCTCTCACAGAAATGTATTCGGCCAGTGGGATCCAAAAAACCAACGACCAGAGTTATGGAACATTTTTAACGGCAGGAAACATTCAGGTGAACATTTCAGGGTATTTCCCATAAGTAACTGGACAGAACTCGATGTATGGCAGTATATTATGAATGAAAATATTAAACTGCCCGAACTTTACTATACGCACAGGCGCAGGATATTCAAACGTAATGGAGTTTATCTGGCATGGGCTCCCTTCATGCAACTCAAACCTGATGAAAAGGTTTTCGAAACTGATGTACGCTGCCGTACAATCGGAGACATTACCTGCACCGGAGTAACACTTTCCAGTGCAAAATCTCTTGAAGACATAATCTCTGAGATTGCAGCTACCAGGATTACAGAAAGAGGTGGCAGGTACGATGATAAAAGGTCTGAAGCTGCTATGGAGGACAGGAAGAGGGAGGGATATTTTTAATGCATGGTGCGGCATGCCAGGTTCAAGGTTCATGGTTCATGGAAATATAAATATGCCCCCTGGATCATTCAAGGAATAATAAATAACAACAAAAGAATTATTTTATCAAAAACAGAATTACCAAAATGGGAATCAACGGGAAGAAACAATATAAAAGTCTTTTAAGGTTTACAACAGCAGGAAGTGTGGACGATGGGAAAAGTACGCTTATCGGACGTCTTCTTTATGACAGTAAATCAATTTTCGAGGACCAGATGGAACATATTGTCCAATCGGGAAAACGATTAGGAAGAGAAGAGCTTGATTTATCCCTGCTGACTGATGGACTGAAAGCAGAGCGTGAACAGGGTATAACTATAGATGTAGCCTATCGTTATTTCGCAACACCGGCCAGAAAATTTATTATTGCTGATACTCCAGGACATATCCAGTACACACGTAATATGATCACCGGTGCAAGCACTGCTGACCTTGCTGTAATTCTGGTCGACGCACGAAAAGGTGTTCTTGAACAGACCATACGACATTCGTATATTGCCAATCTGCTTGATATCAGACATATAATATTCTGTATTAACAAGATGGATATGGTAAACTGGTCGGAACCGGTATTTGCCGGAATAAAAGCTGAGCTCTCCACACTCATGGATACCCTTAATATTAAAGATGCGCATTATATACCTATAAGTGCCAAATATGGAGATAACGTGGTGGACAGGTCAGAAAATATGAACTGGTATGGAGAGGAAACATTTTTGAGACTTATAGAGACAATAGAAATAAGGAAGGATAAAAATTCCATGACCCCCCGGTTTCCGGTTCAAACAATTATTCGTCCCCACACAAAAGAATTTCATGACTACAGGGGCTATGCCGGACGTATTGCAGGAGGGGTATTCAGACCTGGCGATGAAGTGACTGTTTTGCCATCAATGCTTAAATCAAAGATTAAAAGCATTGATACACTGGGAAAAACACTCTCTGAGAGTATTGCAGGAGATTCGGTTGCAATTTCCCTCGAGGACCATATTGACATCAGTCGTGGTGATATGCTGGTATCATCAGAAGATTTACCCGCTGTAAGCCAGAAAATTAACCTGATGATTTGCTGGTTCAATGAACACCCGCTAAAGGTCGGAGGCAGATACCTGATCCGCATTAATAGCAATGAAGCCGGTTGCCTGGTCAGATCCGTAAATTACCGGTTGAATATTGAAACTATGAAATATGATCATACAAATACTGCGGTCAGCATGAACGATATAGCAAATATCACCATAAGAACCTCAAAACCAGTCTTCTTCGATAACTATAAGACAAACAATATCACCGGGAGTATGATTTTCATTGACGAAGGAACAAACGAGACAATGGCAGCAGGAATGATAACCGGGGTATAGAATCCGGAAGTCCGGAGGTCCTGTGCTCCTGCTGTTTCCAATATTCAGCCATCAATTATTTAATGCAGGGGAACTTAAATAACTTTAGTTCGCAGTTTGAACATAAGTTGAAAGACAAATGTTTAAATTTGTAATCCGTATATTAATTTAAGATGCAAAGTGACAATTCCAAATAAAAAAGGTGTCGAAATAGCTGTTAAGAAGCTTTTCAGACTTTTATTCCCGTATAATGAGAAATTAACCAGTCTGGAAATTGACCTCGGCGGAAATCTGTTCAAGGAACAGTTGTCTGCTATTTTTAATGGATTGACTACTGAGAATGAAAATAAAACTCAGATGTTCCTTGACACTTTTCCTGAAACCAAAAAGACTCTGTTAAAAGATGCTGAGTTTATTCTGGAATCTGACCCTGCAGCAAAGCATATTGCTGAAGTAATAGCGATTTATCCTGGTTTTTTTGCAATTTATTGTTACCGGATTGCCCATTCGGTTGATCAGCTCTCTATTCCATTGCTGCCCAGAATGATTACGGAATATGCTCACAAGATAACCGGTATTGATATCCATCCAGGAGCAAAAATAGGAAGTCCTTTTTCAATTGATCATGGAACCGGTATTGTTATCGGTGAAACCACAATAATAGGTAATAATGTAAAGCTTTACCAGGGTGTAACACTGGGAGCATTAAGTGTCGACAAAAGTAAAGCGTCCAAGAAAAGACATCCGACAATTGAAGACAATGTAATTCTGTATTCAGGGTGCACTATTCTTGGAGGGGCGACTGTGGTTGGCAGAAACAGTATTATCGGGGGTAACGTCTGGCTCACTGAAAGTATTGCTCCTTTTTCGGTTGTTTATCACAAAAGTGAAATAATTGTAAGAGACCAGAACAAATTTCAGGAGCCTTTAAACTTTATCATCTAATACAATATTGTATCCACAATTATGAAAGCAAATTCAATTCTGGAAACGATTGGAAATACACCTCATGTAAGAATAAACAGACTTTTTCATCCGGGAATTTCAGTATGGATAAAGCTCGAAAAATTCAATCCTGGTGCAAGCATTAAGGACCGAATAGCATTATCGATGATTAATGATGCTGAGCAAAAAGGGTTTTTAAAACCTGATAGCGTAATAATTGAACCCACATCAGGGAATACAGGTATCGGACTGGCAATGGTAGCAGCTGTTAAAGGCTATAAAATAATTCTCGTAATGCCTGAATCTATGTCACCTGAAAGAAGAAAAATAATGAGCGCTTTTGGTGCCGGGTTTGACCTGACGCCAAGGGAAAAAGGGATGAAAGGTGCAATAGAGCGTGCCAATCAGTTACATTCAGAAATCCCTGGTTCATGGATTCCGATGCAGTTTGATAATCCTTCAAACACAGAGATACACAGAAAATCAACTGCAGTGGAGATTCTCAAAGACTTTCCCGGGGGTCTGGATTATCTGATCGCAGGAGTAGGTACCGGAGGGCATGTAACTGGTTGTGCCGAGATATTGAAGAAGGAATTTCCAAAACTTAAAGTCTATGCAGTTGAGCCTGATTTATCTCCGGTTTTAAGCGGTGGACCACCCGGCCCCCATGCTTTACAGGGCCTTGGCGCCGGTTTCATACCATCCATTTTAAATACTGAGATCATTGATGGTATAATAAAAGTAAGTAAAGAAGATGCATATACTTTTGCAAGAAGAGCTGCAAAGGAAGAGGGGTTATTTATAGGGATATCCTCCGGAGCCTCATTAGCGGCTGTAAACCAGAAGGTGGACGAATTTCCTGAAGGGTCAACAATAATGACATTCTGTTATGATACCGGTGAGAGATACCTTTCGGTCTCCGGTTTATTCTGACTTCAATTATTAACACCTTATTAAAATAGTTTCTTAAAACGTATGAAAAGTTTAATTTTGCGCCATTAAAAACAAGAGTAGAATATCATGCCAATAAATATTCCGAATAATTTACCTGCTATAAATATACTTAAGGATGAAAACATTTTTATAATGGATGAACAGCGTGCATCGCATCAGGATATACGCCCTTTGCGCATTGCTTTCTGTAATTTAATGCCTCTTAAAATAGTAACGGAAACAGACTTTATAAGAATACTCTCAAATACTCCATTACAGTTAGAACTTGACTTTTTTTATATGGATAAGCATGATTCCAAGAACACATCCAAAGAACATTTAAATATATTCTACAAAACCTTCCGGCAAATAAAACAAAACCGGTATGACGGTTTAATAATAACCGGAGCTCCCGTGGAACACCTTGAATTTGAAGAGGTCGACTATTGGGAAGATATTTCAAAGGTACTGGAATGGAGCAAAACAAATGTTACCAACACATTACATATATGCTGGGGAGCCCAGGCCGGTTTGTATCATCATTACGGGATTCAGAAATACCCTTTACAGAAAAAGCTCTTCGGAGTATTTGAACACAATATTGCTGATAAAAAATCACCTTTATTCAGGGGTTTTGATGACACATTCTACACACCTCACTCACGATACACAGAAAACAGGTTAACGGATATCCAACAACATCCTGAATTAGTTCTGGCAGCCTGGTCAGAAAAAGCAGGAGTTCACGTTGTTATTTCGAAAAATAACCGGCATATTTTTGTTACGGGTCATTTTGAGTATAATTCAAATACCCTCAGGGATGAATATGAACGTGACACAGCAAAAGGTTTACCCATTGATCTCCCTGAAAATTACTTTTCCGGAGATGACCCAAAAGGAATGCCCATTGTAAAATGGCGTGCAAATGCCAATTTGTTTTTTGTAAACTGGTTGAATTATTATGTTTATCAGGAAACACCCTATGACTGGGTTTAGTTTTCTCACCCTCATCCACACTTTATTTTATTCATTCTCGTCAAACAAATAGAGTTGCCGTTCCAGACAATCTTCGGTTTCCAGGTTGGAAATGCTTACTCCCAGAAGTCTGATACGGACACCTTCAAGTATAAGGGAATTCCTGAGAGAAGATACCGCACTGTGGAGTGTTCCGAAATCACGGATATAATGTTGAAGAGTTTTACTTCTGGTCAACTGTCTGAAATCAGCAAACTTTACTTTCAATGTGATTGTTCTGCCTGTGGTGCCGGCATGATCCAGTCTTTCCATAAGCTCTTTCTCAAGCTTATAGAGCTCTGCGATTATCTCAAACCTGGTGGTAAGATCCTTTTCATAAGTAAGTTCGGTGCCGATTGATTTGCGTTCCTGGTCCGGTTCAACCGGGCGGTCATCAATACCTCTGGCAATATCATAAAAGAAGAGTCCTGCTTTGCCAAAATTTCTAACCAGGGAGACTAAATCCCACACCTTAAGATCAGCCCCTTTATGTATACCAAGTTTATGCATTTTTTCGGCAGTCACTTTGCCTATGCCGTAAAATTTTTCTACTGGCAGTTCCTCAATGAATTTCTCAGCCTCTTCCGGTCGGATGAGGAAAAGTCCGTCAGGTTTATTGACATCAGAGGCTATTTTAGCAAGAAATTTATTTACTGAAATACCGGCAGAAGCTGTAAGGCCGGTTTTTCTCCTTATTTCACATCGTATTCTTTTTGCAATAAGGGTAGCAGAACCTATATTTTGCTTATCATCCGTGACATCTAGAAAAGCTTCATCGATGGAAAGTGGTTCAATAATATCGGTATACTCCTTAAAAATATCCATCACGATGGCTGAAACTTCTTTATACCTTTCAAAGTTGTGTTTGACAAAAACAAGACCGGGGCATAAACGTTTGGCGATAACGGACGACATTGCTGACCTGACTCCGAATTTTCTTGCTTCATAACTAGCTGCTGCCACAACACTCCTGTCGCTGCTTCCTCCAACAGCAACAGGTTTACCACGAAGTTCCGGATTATCAAGCTGCTCTACTGATGCAAAAAATGCATCCATGTCTATATGTATAATCTTCCTCAATGAAAAGTACCTTAGATACCTGGAGTAACTGTAATGATACTTATATTAAAATTATTACAAATCTAATAAGAATATCCTTTGATAATTGGCCAACAATAACCAATATTGCAGGTTAAATCATGACAAATATTTTGGAAGTATTTTCAGATAATAAAGAAAGCGTGTTTGCCCTTATTCTTATCAATCACAGGATATGGGGCTATGTATTTCAACCTTATATAATTGTTAATGAAGGTAATAAGAATTATTATACACTTTCAGAGTGCCTTTCTCCCTATCAATCGGAAGAAACCATCAGCTCTCTTTCACATGATGAAATAGAACTTGTAAGGATCATAAATGAGTATTCGGACAGGCGTCTTTTTAAGCTATTCTCTAAAGATAAGTCGGTTAAAGAGTTCCTTCAAAATGTTACGACTGAAAAAATTGACAGGTTTATCAGACCGTATATTGAGTCGAGGTTATTCAAGTGTTTCTCCATAGCAAGAGATGAAAAAATACCTGCTTATTTTCAGAGAACAAAACTCAACACTCTCCATACTGAGGATCATCTGATTTTAAGCGGGGAAACTGTAAAACCTGTATTCAGGTTTGACAGGACTCCGGAAGGAATAACCTATAAACTAAAAATAGAAGCTGAAGGGAATGCCATCGAGTTATTAAAGAATCCGATAGATATTCTTTGCACCAGACCCTGTCTTATAAGGTCTTTGGAAAAAATATACTTTATCTCTGAAATTGATGGTCAGAAACTGAAACCATTCCTTACAAAAGAAACCGTTGCAATCCCCAAAAAGTCAGAAATAAAATATTTCGAAGGATTTGTTTTAAATGCCGTAAATAACTTTAAAGTAGAAGGTACCGGATTCGAAATCATCAAACCTCCTGCTGAAAAAGAAGCTCTGCTGAGCCTTGAGATTGGTCTGAAAGGTTCCCCTCTAATGATTCTCACCTACAAATACTCAGGAAACAATATTACACATGATGAACCCTTTCTTTCGTTTACAAAATTTGATAAAAGTCATGGAAATTTTATTTTCATGAAATATTTCCGTGACCTTATCTGGGAAAAGAAATGCAGGGATACACTTGAAGATCTTGGTTTCTATACTGAGGATAATATTCACTTTGCTCCTGAATACGAGGAGAAAAACAACTATGAAGAACTCTATACACTTCTCGAAGCTATCAACAGGAACTATAACGAGATAATAGAATCCGGCTACAGAATAGAGACAGTAAAACTTGAAAGAAATTTTAACCTTAAACCTGTAAATGTTGAGATCAGTAACATACTTGTGGATGACTGGTTTGATCTGAAAGCAGTTATTAAAATAGGTGAATGGGAAATCCCGTTTATCCGGCTTAAGACTAATATACTTAAAGGAATAAGGGAATATGAATTGCCTGATGGATCCATTGCCGTACTTCCTGAATCGTGGTTTTCAAAATACCGTAATATTTTCGAATTCGGAATTAGCTCAGATGATTCACTGAAGATTCACAAACAACATTTCTCTTTGCTTTCCGAAATCATGGATGATAAGGAATTAAAGGGATATGGGCAGCTTGAAAAACTTCTGATCCCCGAAAAGCTTCCTGCATTGCCGATTCCTGTTGGATTGAAATGTTCTATGAGAGAGTATCAGTGCGAGGGATTGAACTGGTTATACTGGCTCCAGACATCCGGCCTGGGTGGGTGCCTGGCTGATGACATGGGACTCGGAAAAACTATTCAGACCCTTGCTCTGCTGGAATATAATAATGAAAACCTGGAACCTCAGGTACGATCTGATAAGATTGAGTCCAATACCCTTTTCAGTGATCCTGTTCAGAAATTTACATCACTGATAATAGTCCCTGCTTCATTAATCTATAATTGGGAAAATGAAATCAAAAAATTTGTTCCTGAGATGAAGGTCCATACTTACAAAGGGATACAGAGAAAAAAAACCACCTCATATTTTAACAGCTTCGATATTATAATTTCAAGCTACCATACGGTGCGACAAGACATTGACATTATAAGTTCTTATAATTTCCATTATATAGTACTGGATGAAAGCCAGGTTATTAAGAATCCTTCATCCTTGGTATATAAGAGTATAATACAATTAAAATCAGATTTTAAGCTTGTACTGACAGGAACCCCTATTGAAAACTCACTCACTGATCTCTGGACACAGCTGAATTTTGTAAATCCCGGACTCCTGGGGAACCTTAACTTTTTCCGGAGAGAGTATGCAAAACCTATAGAAAAAGATAAAGACGATAATAAGGAGGTAAAACTTAAAAAACTGATAAAACCCTTTATCCTAAGGCGAACAAAGGAAATGGTAGCCAGAGACCTGCCTCCTATTACTGAACAGACAGTTTACTGTGATATGACAGAGGAACAGGAGAAACTATATGATGAAGAAAAATCCGCAGTTAGAAATAGTCTCCTGAAAAATATTGAACTAGCGGGAGTAGAAAAATCAGCAATTGCAGTACTTCAGGGTCTAATGAAATTACGTCAGATCTCAAATCATCCCCTAATGGCTTATGATGACTACCTCGCAGGGTCGGGTAAATTTGAGACTGTCCTCAGGGATATAGGGAATGTTGTCACTGAGGGGCATAAAATTCTGGTTTTTTCATCATTTGTTATGCATCTCAAAATATTTGCAGAAGCTCTCGAGAAGAAAGATATCCGGTTTTCACTGCTTACTGGTGCCAGCATAAACAGGGAGGAAATTGTATCCAGCTTTCAGAATGACAGATCCAATAAAGTCTTCCTCATATCACTTAAGGCAGGTGGTGTAGGATTGAATCTCACAGCCGCCGACTATGTTTTCATACTTGATCCATGGTGGAATCCTGCATCGGAGATGCAGGCGCTGAGCAGGGCCCACAGGATTGGTCAGGATAAAAATGTTTTTGTTTACAGGTACATATCAACAGGGACGCTTGAAGAAAAGATAGTCCGACTCCAGGATAGAAAATCAAAGCTTGCAGAGTCATTTGTAAAAAGCAATAACCCTATGAAAGATATCAACATACAACAGATTCTGGAATTAATAGGATAATAAAGCATATCAATAAGCTGAATGGTCTATGGGCTATTCTATCATTCACAATTGGAATTACCGGGATTAATAAATAATTAAATAAGCATGAATGTATTAGGAATCAACTGCAGTCCAAGAAAAAATGGTAATACTGAGCTTTTAATAAGAGAAGTATTTAAGGTGCTTGAGAGCAAAGGAATAAAAACTGAGTTTTTTCAGCTTGGCGGTAAGAAAGTAAATGGCTGCATAGCTTGTATGAAGTGCAGAAAGAAGGCGGATGGCAGGTGTCACCAGGATAATGACATAATAAATAAGTGTATGCCAAAAATGATAAAAGCTGATGGGATAATAATAGGGTCACCAACCTATTTTGCTGATCTTTCAACAGAAGCGAAGGCTCTTATTGATGTAGCAGGATACGCCTTGCGCGGAGCCGGAAATCCGTTAAGGCGAAAGGTTGGAGCAGCGGTAATAGCAGTCAGACGTGCCGGTGGTATACATGCATTTGACAGTATAAATCATTTCTTTCTCATAAATGAAATGATCATTCCCGGATCGTCATACTGGAACATTGCATATGGAAGGCAAAAGGGAGAAGTTGCAAATGATGAAGAGGGAATGAAAACAATGAATGTGCTGGGGGAAAATATGGCGTGGCTGTTAGGGAAGATAAAAAACAAAAAGGCAGGAGGTTAATTCCTGCCTTTTTGAATACCCTGTAATTTCTAATATTTAGCGCGTTCCACGTATTGAGTATGAAGTAACTCGTGAGAAAGATGACTATTTGGTTTGCCCAGGAAATCCTCATAAATGGCTATTACTTCGGGGTTTTCATGTGACTTGCGAAGAACCATGTGTTCATCCTCGGAATAGATTGCTTTAATACGTTTTTTCCTGATCTCGATGCTTGTAGGTATAGGCTGACCACCGCCACCTATACAACCTCCAGGACAAGCCATTATCTCAACAAAGTGATAAGGCGACTTCCCTTCTCTTTCCATCTTCATTATCTTATTTGCATTAACAAGCCCGTGAGCAATTGCTACCTTTAGCTCCACTCCTTCCAGGAACTTCCAGTCATCAACACATCCTTCGAATTTGACCGTTGCCTCCTTCACACCTTCCATTCCTCTCACAGGAGTGATATTAAGGTTGTTGAAAGGAACTTCGCGTCCGGTTACAATCTCATGCGCGGTACGGAGAGCAGCCTCCATTACACCACCTGTAGCTCCGAATATTACTGCTGCCCCAGTGGAGTCACCCATAACTGAATCATAGTTAGCGGGTTCCAGGCTTCTGAAATCAATTCCTGCCTGTTTTATCATAACTGCAAGTTCTCTGGTAGTGAGAACATAATCAACATCTTTATATCCGCTTGCCCACATCTCCGGCCTGTCAGCTTCATATTTTTTTGCCGTGCACGGCATAATTGAAACTGAAACAATTTTGGAAGGATCAAGTTTACGCTTTTGAGCATAGTAGGTCTTTGAAAGCGCTCCAAACATTTGTTGGGGTGATTTACAGGTGGAGAGATTTGGAAGAAATTCAGGATACTTATGTTCAATGAATTTTATCCACCCCGGAGAACATGATGTGAACATGGGAAGTTGTATTTTCTTATCACCTTCAACAAGAGCCTTTTTTAGCCTGGTGAGGAGTTCTGTACCCTCTTCCATGATTGTCAGGTCAGCGCTGAAATCAGTGTCCAGAACCGAACTGAATCCCAACTGTCTCAGAGCATTAACCATTTTTCCGGTTACCCTTTCACCGGGATCATACCCGAGATCTTCTCCCAATGCTACTCTCACAGCAGGAGCAGTTTGTACAACAACATGTTTGTCAGGATCATAAATTGCATCCCAGACCTGGTCTATATAGGTTTTTTCAACAAGTGCACCGGTAGGACAGCGGTTAACACACTGCCCGCAATTGGTACATACTACATGGCTCACCGGACGTTCGTGAAATGTAGAGATCTTCTGATGAGATCCTTTATTTGAGACAGCAATTGCTGATATATACTGCAACTCGGAACATGTTCTCACACATCGCTGACAGCGTATACATTTACTGTCATCCTTTATAAATGAGGGTGAAGAACGGTCAATGTTGTATTTATGATCTTCAACCAGACTGAGGAATACAGTGTCACCAAAGGCAAACTCATTAGCCAGAGCCTGTAATTCACACTTCTGGTTCTTGTAGCATTTTGTACAATCAGACCGGTGCTCTGAAAGAAGCAGTTCAACAATATGCTTACGGGCGTTTCTGACCTTTAATGTATTAGTATGAATATCCATGCCTTCAGCAACAGGTGTCGCACAGGATGCGATAAGGGTTCTTGCTCCTGCCTGCTCAACAACACATACACGGCAGTTGCCCGCAACGCAAAGGTCGGGATGGTTACATAATGTTGGTATATTTAAATTCAGTTTTTTAGCAGCTGCCAGAACAGTGGTCCCGACTGGGACAGATACTGATTGGTTATTTATTGTCAGATTAATCATATATTTCTGTTTATTTTTAGTGAATTAGTAGATGACCTCTTCCCTGAAGTTTTCAACAATAGTACGGAATGCATTTCCGACCGACTGACCAAGGCCACATTTTGAAGCTATTTTCATTGTTTCAGCAAGCTTGACAAGTTCATTAAGATAAATTGATTTGGCTTCACCTTTTTTTACTTTTTCAACACCTTTCAGCAATTGCTGACAACCAACACGACATGGGGTGCACTGCCCGCATGACTCTTCAGCAAAGAAATCGAGGTAATTATGAAGGACATTATACATTGACCTGGAACTGTTGAAAAGTTTCATTGATCCACCTGTAGGTACGCCTTCAAAACCGATTATTGTAGTATCAAACTTCTTCCTTGGGACACAGAAACCTGAAGCGCCACCAACCTGAACTGCTTTTGTATCGCCGTCGCCAAATTCATTTACGAACTGAAGAACCGACATACCCAGTTCAAGTTCAAATATCCCCGGAGTGGGTGTATCTCCCGAAACTGAAAATACTTTTGAACCCCTGGAGTCTTTTGTTCCAAGTTGGGTAAATTTTTCAGCACCATGCTTAATGATCATCATGGTTGTCACAAGGGTTTCAACATTGTTAATTGATGTTGGTTTCCCAAAAACTCCGTAAACCGTGGGATAGGGTGGTTTATTACGTGGTTCACCACGCTGCCCTTCGATAGATTCAAACAGAGCACTCTCTTCACCGCAGATGTAAGCGCCGCTTCCAAGGCAATATCTGATCCTGAAATCGTAACCTATATCATTTATCAATTTGTGAAATGATTCAAGCTCCTTCATAAGATGAGGAAGAAGAAACCTGTATTCTCCTCTCAGATAAACAATCCCGTTCTTTGCATTAATCGCTTTTCCTGCTATTGCCATTCCTCCGTAAACCTTATAGGATACTTTGTCGAGGATCTCACGGTCTTTAAATGTTCCCGGTTCACCTTCATCAGCATTACATACAACATATTTATCGGGGTTATTCTCTGCTGCCGCATATTTCCATTTAAGTCCGGTTGGGAATCCGGCACCTCCTCGTCCTTTCAATCCTGAATCGAGCATTTCCTGGATAATTTCATCACTTGTCATCATAAATGCTTTTGTCAGAACTTCGTGAGCATCGACCTTTTCAAAGATAAGGTCAACCTTATTTAAACCTGTATTTTTCATGATTTAACCTGATATTATTTATTGATGCATGTAGCTTTTAAGTATTTCTGATACCTTCTCAGTTGTAAGTTCAGTATAGGGGACCTCATTGATGAGCATTGCAGGTGCTTTATGGCACCACCCGATGCAGTTAGTTTCTATAAGGCTGAAAAGTTTATCTGAAGTTGTCTCTCCTGCCTTGATCTTAAGCATATCCTCGATAGTTTGGATAATTTCGATCTTCCCTTTCATCGAACATGTTATTGTCTTACAAACACGTATAACATATTTACCTTTAACACTTGTATCGAGAAAGGTATAAAATGAAGCTGTCCCATAAACCTCAGCCGCTGAGATGTCAAGTTCCTTCGCAACTTCAACCATAGCCTCCTCAGTCAGGTAATTGTGTTTCTCAACAATTCCCTGAAGAATTGGCATCAGGCTCTCCCTTTGGCGCCCATGTCGGTCAGATAATTCTTTAACCAGATTTTCTACGTTATACATTTCTAATTGATTTTTAGATAATTAACTAATGTTTAATTTGATAAAATAGCATTTTAAAAAGTGCTGTTAAATTAATAACAATACTTTTTAAAAAAAACATATTAAGTCATTGTCCGTAATTTAGAATGAAAATAAAGAAGGCTGACGGGGTTGAAAATAAAAAATCTCCTCCCCTGAGAGCCTGGTTGTGAAATATTTTTGACATTAATTACATCAGGTCCGTTAAGCGTTCCAACGCAATTTGTGCCGGACCTAAGCGTTATATAAGTCAGAGCATCACCAACTACATCAGGATCACGGTTGCGTAGTTAGTTACAGGTTGATTTTCTGTAAAGGTACTGTGGATCTTTAATATAATATATTATTTTACCTGTGATATTTCCGGGGAACAAATTATTTTGTATTATGAACAATGTTTAAATTCTAAATTTCCAAAATGGCTTATCAGTCTGTTTTAAAGAAACTTCAACCTGAACATGAATTTTTTATAGGTATTGATTCCGACGGATGTGTATTTGATTCGATGGAGGTAAAACAAAAAGAGTTTTTTATACCAAATGCATTAAAATACTTTGATCTTTTTTCTATTTCAAAGATTCTGCGTGAAACCTGGGAATTTGTAAACCTTTATTCAATTTACAGAGGAGGAAACCGGTTTACATCATTAATTAAGGTTTTTGAACTGTTAAGCGAAAAGAAAGAATTAAGGGATTCTGACACAAAATTACCCGACATGACCTCTCTTAAAAACTGGGTAAAAACCGAAACGAAACCTGGCAACGTATCACTCAGGAGGTACTTTGAATCAAATTATGACCCGGATCTTGAAAAAGTAGTAAAATGGTCAGAAGCTGTAAATAAGGAAATCAGCAGGTGGCTTCGCAATATTCCACCATTTCCGCACGCACTGGAAGCAATAAAAACCATATCTTTATCAGCAGACATTATTATTGTTTCACAAACACCTCTTGAAGCTCTTGAGCGGGAATGGAAAGAGCATGGTCTAATCAAATATATAAAGGGTATTGCCGGGCAGGAGCATGGAACAAAATCCGAACAGATAGCCTCTGCAGCATTGGGAAAATATCCCGACAATAAAATTCTTATGATAGGTGATGCCAAAGGAGACCTTGATGCTGCAATAAATAACGGAATCCTGTTTTATCCTGTTATCCCTGGTAAAGAGGATCTTTCATGGGAAAAACTTCTTAAGACTGGTATTGAAAGGTTTTTAACCGGACATTTCGCTGGTGCTTTCGAGGAGTCACTTCTTAAAGAGTTCAGAAAATCACTTCCTGATAAAATACCCTGAAAATCATCCGGGGTTTTCTCTCTGAATTTTACATGAATTCATTGACATCGTTAATCATCCGTAACAGAATTTTTTGTTTTGACTATAGTGTTTTTTTTCTTACCTTGTAAAGAAGTTAAATAACAGAATTACTTATCCCATAAAATAACAGGAGGTGTAACATGGCCATCGAATATTTATGTAAAATTTGCAGGGGACATCTTAAAGTTAAAAGTGCAATTGTCCTTGCTGCAGCAAAAATCAACAGTTCTAAAAGAGGACTGATATTCTTGAATCCTGAACTCGGGAACTATACAACTCAAACTCATCCCTCTTTCAAGATTGAGGAAGGTTCAGAATACATCTATACCTGTCCTATCTGTCATTCGCAGCTAAACAGTGCCAAGTACAATCACCTGGTAAGAATAATAATGATTGATGAAAATGGGAAGGAATTTGATATCTACTTCTCAGGGATTGCAGGTGAAGAATGTACGTATAAGATAAGGGGAGCCTCAATGGAAAAGAAGGGCCCTGACGTAAAATTATATGATAAGTATTTTGAGGTACCTGAGGAAGACAGAAAATACTTATAGTTGATGCAAATATCACAAGTTGCAAACCGGTTGGCCACAAATCAAAGATGCCAAATGGTCAGGAAAGCCTAATTGCAATAAAGCCCTGAAGCCAGCTCAAAAGGGAAACTGGTACTGACTTCCCGGAACCCGGTGAAGCCAGATCTGAAACATATTATTCAGTGCGTTTAGGAATCAGGTTAAGCCAAATCAACACCAGCACTTTTATTAAACATTACCATTTCTTGCTTTTTTCTGTCAACAAATAATTTTACTTTTGCCTTTTGTTAAAAAATCTAACGGCTAACAATTAATTTATGAACAAAGAAATAAACAATCTAGCAGCTGATAATATCCGCATTCTGTCGATGGCCATGGTGGAAAAGGCAAAATCAGGGCATCCCGGGGGTGCAATGGGTGGAGCCGATTTCATACATATCCTCTTTTCTGAATTCCTTAAGTTTGACCCAAAAGATCCAGCATGGATTAATCGTGACAGGTTTTTTCTCGATCCTGGTCATATGTCGCCTATGCTCTATTCGGTACTTACCCTTACCGGCCATTTTAAAATTGAGGAACTGAAAAATTTCAGGCAGTGGGGCAGTCCAACACCCGGACATCCCGAACTTGATGTAATGAGGGGTATTGAAAATACCTCCGGACCATTGGGTCAGGGTCATACAAATGCTGTAGGAGCAGCAATCGCCGAGAGATTTCTTACTGCCCGGTTTGGAGAACTGTTTGCTCATAAAATATTTACATTCATCTCTGATGGTGGCGTACAGGAAGAGATATCACAGGGAGCAGGACGTATGGCAGGTTTCCTTGGGCTCAGCAACCTGATTATGTTTTATGATTCCAATGATATACAACTATCATCCGAAACAAAAATTGTAACCCGTGAAGATACTGCCATGAAATATACAGCATGGGGATGGAATGTAATAAAAATTGACGGTAATGATCAGACCCAGATCAGAAGCGCCCTTACCACTGCTGTAAACGAAAAAGAGAGACCTACAATTATTATAGGTAAAACAATAATGGGTAAAGGACTTGTTGATAACGAAGGCAATAATTTTGAACGAAAAACTTCAACTCATGGTATGCCGGTAAGTGAAGCAGGAGGATCATTTGAAAAGTCTTTGGTTAATCTGGGCGGTAATTTGGAGGATCCCTTCCGTATTTTTGATGAAGTAAAAGAACTCTACAGTAACGCACTCACAGAAAAAAGCAGAATAGCTGCCGACTGGAAAAAAAGAAAGATGGATTGGGCTTCAAAGAACAGTGAGCTTAATAAAAAGCTTAATGACTTTTATGCCGGTAATGTTCCGGAAATAGATTACAGCGAAATAAATCAAAAAGAGGGTTCAGCTACAAGGGCAGCCTCTTCTGCTGTGCTTAGTATCTATGCGAAAAAGATTGAAAATATGATTGTTGCATCTGCTGACCTGTCAAACTCCGACAAAACAGATGGCTTTTTGAAAAACACACATCCTTTTAGCAAGGGAGATTTTTCAGGGGCATTCTTGCAGGCAGGTGTTTCAGAACTGACAATGGCAACCGTAATAAATGGCATGGCCCTTCATGGTGGTGTTATCCCGGCCTGCGCAACTTTCTTTGTTTTCTCTGACTATATGAAACCAGCTGTAAGACTTGCCTGCCTGATGGGATTAAATGTAAAATATATCTGGACCCACGATGCATTCCGTGTTGGTGAGGACGGTCCTACTCATCAGCCCGTTGAACAGGAAGCTCAGTTACGCCTTTTGGAACACCTTAAAAACCATCATGGGGATAATAGTATGGTAGTTCTGAGACCTGCTGATGCAACAGAAACAACTGTTGCATGGAAAATAGCGCTTGAGAATAAAAAGAGTCCTTCAGCATTAATTCTTTCCAGGCAAAATATTAAAGATCTGCCTTCGGATAACAACAACAGGTATGCTGACGCCCTGAAATCAGAAAAAGGCGCATATATTGTGCAGGATTGTGCGGGAGAACCTGATGTTATACTGATAGCGAGTGGGTCAGAGGTGTCTACACTTGTTGAAGGAGCACTCCTTATAAGAAAAGACAATCTTAAGGTGAGGATTATTTCCGCCCCATCTGAAGGTCTATTCCGGAATCAGACTGAAGAGTATCGCAATTTGTTAATACCTGAAAATGTTCCTGTATTCGGGTTAACCGCCGGGCTACCAATAACTTTGCGTGGCTTAGTGGGTCCGGCAGGTATGGTATTTGGCATGGACCATTTTGGGTATTCAGCTCCATATAAGGTTCTGGATGAGAAATTTGGATTTACGGCTGAGAATGTTTACAAACAGGTAAATCTATATCTTGCAACAATGATAAGGTAATTTTCATTTCTCCTGAACTTAACCCCTGTGTTAAACTTGGCTTATGTTCTGAACTCGGCGATTTTTTTAAGAAGATCCTTCTGATTTATTGGCTTACTCAGATAACCATCGCATCCGGCAGCAAGAACTCTTTCCTCGTCGCCTGACATAGCATACGCGGTTACTGCTATCACGGGCACATCCTGCTTAATAAGTTTTATTTGCCGTGTGGCCTCAAATCCGTCAATTACCGGCATTTTCATATCCATAAGAACCAAAATAATATCCGGATTGGCTTTGAATAATTCAATTGCCTCTCTCCCATTAGAAGCATGAAGTACCTTTATGTCTGTTTCTCGTTTAAGAATAGCATTCAGATAAAAGAAGTTTGTTTCATCATCCTCAGCAACAAGTATTGCAGACCTTTCTGTGACAACTTTTCTTTCAATTTCTATAGTATTGTAACCAGATCCCAGGTGTGATCCGGGAAATGGAATACTAAAGCCAAAAGTTGAACCAACCCCCGGCACTGATTCTGCCAGAATTGATCCACCAATAATGCCGATCATCCCTTTTGCTATAGATAAACCAAGTCCGCTGCCTTCAAAGAGTCTGTAAGGTCCACGATCCTCCTTTCTGAACATGTCAAACATTTCGGTAAGGGAGTCTTTTTCAATACCTATACCAGTGTCCTTTACAAAAAATTCAAGCTGGTTTTCCCCGTACTTAAAACCAAAATGAATGCTGCCCCTTTCTGTAAACTTAACAGCATTATCAAGAAAATGAGACATTACTTTCTGGATAATTTCCTGATCTGAAGAAACTGCTAAATTATCCGACTGTTTCGGAATGTCCAGGAACAATACCAGCTTCTTCTTAGAGCATGCCAACTCAAAATTATCAAATATTTTTCTTAAAATCTGAACCGGAAAAAAGGTCTTACTGATTGACGACATACTGCCAGAGGTCAACAGTGAAATATCCATATAGTTTGTAATTGTATGCAACAGGCGGTCACTGCTTTCAAAAAGCATTATAATTGAATCCTGTTTTTCCTTTTCTGAAAGATCGGATTGAGAAATTATATCAGCGAAACCCAGGATACCATTGAGGGGGGTACGTACTTCATGTGAGATATTATTCAGAAACGTTGTTTTAAGCCTGTCACTTGCTTCAGCTTTCTCCCTGGCAAGAATCATCTGTTCTGCAGCTTTAACTCTTTCCGAAATATTTATCGCCATAACCAGCCGGGTTTTACGATCATTTTTCTCAGGCAGGGAATGAGAAGTAATCTCAACCGGGAATATTGTCCCATCTTTTCTTCTGTGACGCATATAGCTTGAGTGATAAGCATCTTTGCCAAGCTTATTAATCGCTTCCAGAAGATCAGGAATATCTTCAGGCAGACGAATATCCTTAAGAGTCATTGATAAGAACTCTCCCCTGGAATAGCCATAAGTAATAACTGTTGCCTCATTTACTTCAATGAATTCAAGTGTGCCTTCATCAAAAATATAGGATGGTATCGGATTGTCAAGAAAAAGTTCCCGGTATCGCTGTTCACTTGCGATAGTTTTTTCTTCCAGGGTCTTCCTTAGTGTAATGTCCTCTTTAATACCAAGGAAATGTGTTATTTCATTATTTTCATTCTTAATTGAAGAAACAATAGCACTTTCCCAGTATAACTCCCCGTTTTTTTTCCTGTTGTGGAATTCACCTTTCCAGTCCTTCCCTGACTTAATCATATTCCAGAATTTTTTGTACTCAGCTTTTGATTTTTCGTGGGAACTCCATATCTCCGGGTTTTTTCCAATCAGTTCCTTCTTTGAGTAACCTGTAATCTCAGATAGTTTTGGATTTGTATATTCTATTAATCCCTCAGTATTGGTAATGACAATAGAGGCCGGATTCTGTTCAACCGCCCGGGATAATTTTCTTAGTTCAATCTCCCTGTTCATCCTATCGGAACAATCGCGGATCAGTCCCAAAACTCCTTGATTATCTATTCCAACCTTAAATACTGAACATGTAAGCTCACCATAGAAGCCGGATCCATCTTTACGTTTAAATGACAACGTGACACTATTGTTTTTCCTGATGGAATTCAATGCATCTTTAAAAACAAGCATTGCTTTATCTTCCTCTCCCACTTCCAACAAATCACCGAAAAACCTCCCGGCACACTCTTCCGGGGTATAACCAAATGTTCCGTAAGATGCTGAAATGTAGTTTATTACTCCCTCTGCATCTATGATGAAAATAACATCTGACAGATTATCCGCAATAGAACGGAATTTTTCTTCACTTTCTTTAAGTGCTTTATCGGCATTTTTATGATCGGTAATGTCAATAGTATAGCCTGAAAGATACTTTGGTACTCCATCAATGATTATTGGAAATTTCAGTGTTGTATAATATCTTCCGTTAAATTCCTCTTCAATTACCTCAAGTTTTCCTTTTCTAAGGATTCTCTTATCATCTTCAACCATTTTCTTAGCGAGCGCTGATGGAAAAAGGTCATCATTTGATTTTCCAAGCAATTCCTCCAGTGGTCTTCCAAGCATCTTTTCATAATTTTTACTTAACCTTAATGAACGAATCTCAGAATCCTTAAAAAAGACATATATGGGGCTGTGCTCCATGAAATGACTGAATATTTCTTCGTTTTCCCGGAGAGTCTCAACAGCTTTTTGATGTTCTGTGACATTATCAGTGATATAGTTGGCACGATTGAAATTTCTGTTCATGCCATTTACAGCTGTATCATCATGTTCATTAAAAAGCCTGAGACTTTCTTCACTCTCAGCAAGCGATTTCTCAGCCTGAATTTCTTTTGTAATATCGCGTGACACGGATAAGACCGATATTATATTGCCGGTATCATCGTATTCCGGAGACAAACGCCAATTGATCCACAATAATTCCATGGCAATCTGCCATTCTAATTTTTGTTGATATGTATTACCCGTTTCAAATACCCTGTTTATCTCCTGTTCCCAAAAATCACATTGTGTGGTATTATATATTCCTGATTCACGAAGGGTTTTTCCAATAATATGTTTTTTTGTTTTTCCTGAAATCCTAAATCCGGCCAGATTCATATAAAGAAATCTGAATTCCCTGTCGTATCGCATGATAAAATCAGGACTGTTCTCGACAATATTGATGTAAACATTCTGATCAGGACTGTTTTTTTGCATTACTTTTTTCCTTTCCGGCTTCACTCCAATCCAATTGTGGATTTTTTCATGGTCCAAATATCACAAATATCTATAAGAATAGTATATATGATTTTGATAAAGTTTTACCTTTGCGCAACAATTATTAAAATGCTTCACGACATAAAACCCGGTATAAAGGGACTAATCTTCGATCTGGATGGAACCTTAGCCGATACAATGCCTTATCATTTTATCGGATGGAAAAAAGCCTGCCATAAATATGGTGCAGATCTGGATACATCTTTTCTCAGAAAACATACCGGTAGTCCTGGCTGGATAATCGCTTCTGAGATCATCGAAAAGTGTGGTCTTCAGGGAAGAGTATCTGTTGAACAGATAATGAATGAAAAAATTGAACAGTTTTTTATAATTCAGCACCTGGTAAAACCCATAGACCCGGTTGTTCAGTTAGCACGGAAATATTACGGAAAACTCCCGATGGCTGTTGGCACCGGAGGTCACAGAGAGGCAGTGGATCGAACTTTGGAAATAACAGGATTAAAAGAATTATTTGATATTATTATTACAGCAAATGATGTTGATAATTTCAAACCTCACCCTGAGACATTTCTCAAATGTGCTGAAAAGATGAAGATCTTACCTGCAGATATAGAGGTATTTGAAGACTCAGATCTTGGTATAGATGCTGCAAACAATGCCGGAATGATCCCCACAGATGTAAGATCATGGTATAATTCGAACTGGTGATAAGCACAGATCAGATAGCACAGGGTGTGCAACTGATAGTTTAAACATAATCAGCAGGCCATTTCACCAGCGTTTTTCATCGCGGAGAGAAGATTATAAGCGCCTTTCACAACCACTTTTGCACTGTTAATGTCAATTCCGTCAGGTACGGTTATACCCGTATAACCAGATGATGAAACTCCCTTTTTGACCTCGATCATCTTATATTCCGTAAACGGAAATCCTGCTTCTTCCTTCTCCCTTTCGTAAATAAATATATAATCCTTATCGTCGAAACTTACCACGGCCGCTGAAGGAAGGACCGTAACGTCATCCTTTGACTCCTCTATTAATGCGTTTACATACATTCCAGGTAAAAGGTTTTTACAAGAACTTATAACACTTGCATAGACACGATAGGTTTTATCATCGCTGACCGATTTCCCCGTCTGGGTAATAACCGCCCCATGCTCTTCTGTTTCATTGTTAATATAGAACCTTATTTTCTGTCCGGCAGCCACCTTATCTGCATCCTTTTCAAAAAGGGTTAATTCGAGAAATAACTTATCGCTGTTCACAACTTCGAAGAGCACGTCTGTAGGTGATACATATTTACCAATATTGACATTAACTGACTTTAGGAATCCTGTAATAGGAGATATCAGGTTTACAGTGCTGCTGATATTGTCTTCCCTCAGATTATCAGGATTGATCCCAATAAGGAGGAGTTTTTGTTCCAGCGATCGCACCAGGGCTTTAAGATTCTTAAATTCCACTGTAACCTGTTGCAGGTTTTGTTCAGAATAGACGTCACTTTTATATAATTCCGAGTGACGGTTAAAATCTGCCTCAGCAAAGGCCAGCCTGTTTTTAGCTTCAAGATAGTTCTGTTGAATATCAACGAAATCCAGGTTTTCAATGACTGCAAGGATCTGGCCTTTTTTCACGTTGTTCCCCGGAAGCAGGTTTGTGTTTTTAATGAATCCACCCAGAGGCATACATACCGTTGCCTGGTTCCGGGGTGCTACGGATATAATACCGTTAACTTTTAGAAGATTGCCAAGCGACCGTCTCTCCACCGCTCCCAGTTCAACCTCTGCCAGCCTGATCTGGTCTTCACGCAACTCCACAATATCATCCGGAAGGATTTCAGTGATCATGGTTTCAACAGCCAGTTCATTACCTCTTTTACATGAGAATAAGGAGACAACTATTCCTAAACATATTAATGATTTGTTAAAGCTTAAACTTGTCATGACATTTTTAATTAATGATATTCTGTAACTATAATTATTTTTACCTGATCTGGTTTGTATACCCCTTACCTGAAAGGGCTGAAAGAAAAAGAGAGAGCTCCGGCGAAGTGAGGTCAGCAAAACCAAAGTAACTTGCATTAATTATACATAGGGCAACTGCTCTTATCCCGGATATCATAATGTTTAATGTTTAAAATATTTTACCAGTAACATATTCTATCGAAATTATTGTCTGATTGCAATTATTCAGAGCATCGAGATAGTTTTGTTTTATTCCGAGTGCCCTGTTCAGGGTCAGTACATAATCGAGATAATCCATGGCACCAGCCTTGTAGCTCAGGGTTGCCTGATTAATTATAAGTTCAGATTCCGGTACTGCCTGCTTCTCATAATAATCCACGCTTGAAGAGAACTTGCTGAATTCGTCAATTAATGAAAGATAACTGCCTGTAAGTGATCTGCTGAAATTCTCAGCATCAGCCCTGGCAATATTTTCGTTAATTCTTGCAGCTTTTGACCTGGCCGAATAAGGTCTGAACCATATCGGAACAGAAAGGCCGGCCTGAACACCGGTAAACCTGAAGCCCTGACCAAAGTTTCTGGCTATGCCATTAACATCCTGCGTTCCGGCTATGGTCTGGCTGAAATATCCGATATTCAGGTCGGGAAGCATCTGACTGCGTTCAAGTCTTTTTTCGATTTTTGCAACTTCAACCTGCTGATTAGCATAAGCCAATGACGGATTATGCTTAACGGACGCACTGTCTGTAATAAAAGAAAAACTAATTCTGTGAAGATTGTTTTCAGCAGGGACAGTAAGTTCGGTGTTATTCATCAGAAGCATCAGTTTACGATTATAAATGCCTACATCAGCTGTTATCTGAAACAACTGATTTTTGATTTCAAGGCTTTGTGAACGGGCTGTGATCATTTCCAGTCTGTTTGTTTCTCCCGAATTTGCTCTCAATTCAGCAGCTCTTAAAAATCCTGAATAAAGAGTATCCTGATATGCAAGTAATTTTTTCTTCGCAGTAAGATAAACATATTGCCAGTAAACCTGTTTCACCCGGGTTGCTAATTCAAGACGTGAAATATTATACTGAAATTCACTGCTTTTTATATTGGCTTCCGCCAACCTTGACCTGTTAATATAAACAGAAGGAAATCCAAACGATTGTGATACTGTAAAACTGTTATCATTTGTATAAGAGTTAAATTGGCCGTATTGACCATCTATAGAGGTTTTTGGAAGATCAATTGAGGCTCCCCTAAGAGCTTTTTCTGCATCAATTGAATAGGCAGCAGATTTAACTGTCAGATTATTGTCCAGTGCTGTCTGGATTGCATCATGTAAACTAATTGGCCTGGCTACCTGGCCAATTATTGTATTAAAAAAAGATGATGTAACAAGCAGTAGAAGAATCAGTAAAGGATTCAGCACCTTTTTTTTCCTCAATCGTGGCAATAATCCTCCTGATGATAATATTACATAGAATACAGGCAATATAATCAACGTAAGAATGTGTGCACTTATGAGACCTCCTATAACAACGGTTGCCAAAGGTTTCTGGACTTCAGCTCCTGCAGAGGTGGATAAAGCCATGGGCAGAAACCCGAGTGAAGCAACGGCAGTTGTCATAATTACAGGACGGAGACGGGTATGCAGTCCCTTTAAGACCCTTTCAGATATATTGGTAATTCCCTCCTTTTCGAGGCGGTTAAACTCTGCAATCAGCACAATTCCATTAAGTACTGCCACACCAAATAAGGCAATAAAGCCAACTCCTGCCGAAATAGAAAAATTCATTCCCCTTAACCATAAAGCTAAAATTCCTCCAATGGCTGACATAGGTACAGCTGTAAATATTAAAAGTGACTGCTTCACGGAATTAAAAGTAAAGTATAACAATATAAATATTAAAAGAAGGGCAATGGGTACTGTTATTAACAGCCTCTTTTGGGCTGCTTCCAGGTTCTTAAACTGACCTCCGTATGTTACATAATAACCAGTGGGCAGCTTGATTTTCTCATCAACCTGTCTGGTAACATCGCTTATAACACCTTTAATGTCACGGTTACGAACATTGAAGCCTACTGTGATCCTTCGTTTGGTGTCCTCGCGCGAGACCTGGGCAGGACCTGATCTGACTGAAATATCAGCAACCTGTTCAAATGGTATCTGATTCCCGTCAGGCATGGCAACACTAAGATTCTTAATATCATCAAGGCTTTGCCTGTAATCTTTATCCAGACGTACAACCAGTCCGAACCGTTTTTCCTCATCAAATACCACCCCTGCCTGACTACCGGCAAATGCTGCCCTTAATACACTGTTAACATCCTCAACTGAAAGTCCGTATTGAGCCAGCCGGTCACGGTTATATGTAACCTGTATCTGAGCGAGACCAGTTACCTTCTCTACATTTATATCCTGAACTCCTGTAATAGTCTGGATAATCTTCTCTACTTCAGAAGCTTTCTCTGCAAGAATCGTCAGGTCATCTCCAAAAATTTTTATGGCAATATCCTGCTTAGAACCTGTCATCAGTTCATTGAACCTCATCTGGATAGGTTGCTGAAATTCAAATTTAACACCTGCCAGAGCCACCAGTTTTTCTTCCATCTTCCCTACAAGTTCTTCCCTGGTTGATGCAGACACCCATTCACTCTTATCTTTCAGGGTAATTATATAATCGCCTGTCTCCATCGGAGTCGGATCAGTAGGTATTTCTCCTGCACCAATCTTACAAACAGTGTGTTTGATCTCAGGAAAATTTTCCAGCAATATTTTATTTGCCATTATCACTTTGTCAACAGTATTAGACAGGGAACCTCCCTGAAGAGTCATCACACCGGAAGCAAGGTCTCCTTCTTCAAGCTGTGGAATGAACTCACCTCCTAACCGGCTGAATATTATTAAACTGAAGATGAAAAGTGCAACAGCTGAAATTGAAACAAGCAATTTCCTCTTTAGAGCAAATGCGATAGATGGATCAAAACCTCTCCGGGCAAATTTCATAAACCGGTCAGAAAAATCGGGTTTATGATCTGTTTTTTTGCTAAGCAATAATGCCGAAGCCATGGGAACATAGGTGAGCGAAAGAATGGCAGCCCCTATGAGTGCAAAAGTTACAACCTGTGCCATGGGACGAAACATCTTACCTTCTATTCCCACCAGAGCCATAATAGGAATATATACAATCAGAATAATTATCTGTCCGAATGTTGCAGAGCTCATCATTCGATCAGCCGATTCAAGTACATTTTCATCCATCTGATATTGCGAAAGTTTTTTCATACCCTTATGCTGATGTTTACTCATCGTAATTCTGTGTACAACGCTTTCAACAATAATTACGGCGCCATCAACTATCAGTCCGAAGTCAATTGCCCCCAGACTCATCAGGTTACCCGATACTCCGAACAGGTTCATCATTGAAACTGCAAACAGCATGGAAAGAGGAATGACAGATGCCACAATAAGTCCTGCTCGTATATTTCCAAGTAAAAGAACCAGAATAAAGATAACGATCAAAGCTCCCTCAATAAGGTTTCTTGAAACCGTATTAATGGACCTGCCAACCAGATCAGAACGATTCAGGTAAGGTTCAATTTTCACCTCTCTTGGCAGGGATTTCTGTATAGATGCAATCCTTGTTTCAACATTATGGATAACCTCATGGGCATTTGCACCCTTTAACATCATTACAACACCTCCGACCGCTTCACTTGTATCAACAACGAATGCTCCATATCTGGTTGCACTGCCAAACTGAACTGTTGCTATATCTCTGATTAATATCGGAATACCTGAACTGTTGGTTTTTACAACAATCTTGCCAATATCATCCAGAGTTTTAACAAGTCCGATTCCGCGGATAAAATAAGCATTGGGTTTTTTATCAATATAAGCGCTTCCGGTGTTTTCGTTGTTTTTCTCAAGAGCGTTAAAAATATCAGTCAGAGTAAGCTTCATACCCCTGAGTCTTTCAGGATTTACGGCTATTTCGTATTGTTTGACAAACCCTCCATAACTGTTTATATCAGCCACTCCTGGTGTTCCAAGCATTTCGCGTCGTACAACCCAATCCTGAATAGTCCTCAGTTCCATAGGATTAAACTTTTTATCAAATCCTTTTTCCACAGAAAGACGATATTGAAAGATTTCTCCCAGTCCGGTTGAGATCGGAGCGAGAGATATCTGAGCGAGCCCTGCCGGGATGGTCTCTTCAGCTTCTTTAAGACGTTCAGTTAATTGCTGCCTTGCCCAATAGACATCCACACCGTCTTCAAATACCACAGTTACGACTGATAAACCTAAACGCGATATGGATCTGAGTTCAATAATATCCGGAATATTGGCAACTGCAACTTCAATAGGTGCAGTTATAAAGCTCTCGACTTCCTGAACAGCCAGAGATGGTGCCAGAGAAATAACCTGCACCTGGTTATTGGTAATATCCGGAATAGCATCGACCGGCAGCCTGGTTAATGAGTAGGTTCCCCACCCTATCAAAGCAAGAACGAACAAGCCGATTATGAATTTGTTTTTTATTGAAAATGTGATAATTCGTTTTATCATTACCAGGAAATGAATTAATGTTTATTACTTATTACTATGAAATTAATTTATGCAGTTTAGAGGGAAACTCGAAATAGAATGGTGTGGATATTGGAATATCCATAATTTGCAGTGAAACAGCATAAAAATTAACCCAAAGAGGGAGGCGCCCTGAGCAGTGAAAGATCAGAAGTTGGCGAAATAAAAGGCAGGTTTGGTAAATAGATCCCGATTCCGGCTGTATTATTCTTAATAACAGTTAAATCAAAAATACCGGTGGTAATAAAATTTGTGTCCTGGATATTCCTGACAATGTCGAGGGATAAAGCTTTTTCAGTGGTGAGATCATTACATGCATGACAATGAACAGGAAAAACCGGATGATGACTGGATTTGCTATGGTTTAACGGACATCTTTCATCCTGATTGGTTAACGATTCAAAAGTATGATGATCATGAGGGATTATCATATGAATATTTAATGCCAGAACAGCAAAAAGCAGAAATAGTAACCGGATTACTCGGATAATTTTGCCCATCATGCAGAAAGAGATGTACTTTTAATAATGCAGACAAATATAATTAATATATTAATCCGCTAAAAAATATGACCTTTTAATCTGTCATTTAAATTTATGAAATATTTTTAAGTCAGAAATCTATCTGGCCCGGCAACATCCCTGAAAAGTTAATACCTTACTTCCATAAGATTGAATCAATTAGTAACAACATCTGACGGTTCCCATACAATTTATGTTCCTGAATTAAACGAACATTATCACTCCATGCATGGAGCCATACAGGAGTCAACTCATATTTTTGTCAATTCCGGGTTCAGGTTTTGCAAAGCCGACCCTGTTAACATTTTTGAAGTTGGTTTCGGTACAGGTCTCAATGCCTTGCTTACAGCAATGGAGTGTGTAGCCGGTGACAGGGAAGTCCAATATACCACAGTAGAGAAATATCCATTGTCAGGTAATACCTGGAAATCGCTTAATTATCATGAGTTTACCGATAAAAAAGGAAAGAAAATATTTGAATCAATTCATTCTGCAAAATGGAATACCACAAAAAATATCTGTAAACATTTCAATCTTCAAAAAATTAATGCAGATATCACAAAAACCATATTTTACGGTAGTTATGATCTAATTTATTTTGATGCATTTGGTCCGGATAAGCAACCTGAAATGTGGAGCAGGGATATTTTTGAAATGATTTCCGCAATCACTGCAAGGAATGGAATCCTGGTAACATATTCCTCAAAAGGTGCAGTAAAAAGAATCCTGAAAGCATGTGGTTTTCATGTTACTCTTATACCTGGTCCTCCGGGAAAAAGAGAGATAATAAGAGCGGAAAAAATGTAAAAATTATTTTTATCATTTAATTTTGCTTTAACCAAAGTGTTATCTTAGCGGAAATTTAAAATTTAAAAAAAGAAAGTATGAAAATGAAGGGATTATTTTGTTTGACGGGTATAATTGTCATAATGCTTGGCTCTTGTGCTAAAAGTTCTATTCAAAATGCAAAAATAAAAAGTAATGAGGATTCACTTTCCTATGCTTTTGGAATCGTCAATTATAATGCACTAAGTGCAGACAGTCTGATTCTCAATCCAACTCTGGTAGCAAAAGCTATGCTTGACGGAAAAGCAGGGAAACCAGCTATGACTGATGAAAAAGCCAGGAGCTTTATCATGGCTTTCATTAATGATCGTGAAACGGCAAAAGCAGCCCAGACTGCTGAGCAGAATAAAGTGACCTATAAGGATTATATTGCCCAGAATGAGGATTTCCTTGCAAAAAATAAGGAAAAACCAGGGGTTATTGTTACTCCAAGCGGATTGCAGTATGAGGTAATTAAAATGGGAACCGGTCCGAAACCAACTGCCGAGAGTACAGTTAAAGTAGACTATGTTGGCACTTTGATTGACGGTACTGAATTCGACTCTTCTGTAAAGAGAAATGAACCTGCTACTTTTCCTGTTTCAGGTGTTATTCCCGGCTGGACAGAAGCATTGCAACTTATGCCAGTTGGTTCGAAATTCAAGCTCTTTCTTCCTGAATCAATAGCTTACGGAGCAAATGGCGCTGGTGAAATTATTAAACCATATTCAACTCTTATTTTTGAAGTTGATCTTCTTGAAATTGTAAAATAACATGAGAACTGCTGAGATACAAACTCCGAAAGGTACTATGAAGGTCAACTTTTATGAAGAGGATGCTCCGGGTACTGTGGAAAACTTTGTCACTCTTGCAAAGGAAGGTTTCTATAATGGCCTAGCATTCCATAGGGTTATACCAAACTTTGTTATCCAGGGAGGCTGCCCACATTCAAAAGATATGAGTGACCCAAGGGTTGGGACAGGAGGTCCGGGATATAAGATCAAATGTGAACTCAACGGCAATAACCAGTATCATGATAAAGGTGTTCTCTCAATGGCCCATGCAGGAAGAGATACAGGTGGATCACAATTTTTTATCTGCCACAGCAGAACCAACACAAAACATCTTGACAAGCAGCATACATGTTTTGGGAAAGTTTATGAGGGGCTCGATATTATTGATTCCATAATACAAGGTGACAAAATTGAAAAGATCATAATCCACGAAGAATAGAATGATATGGCTTTTGAAATAACAGGAAAAATTATTGATATCTCACCAGTTAACCAGGTAAGTGATAAATTTAAAAAACGTGAGTTTGTCATTGAGAAAAAAGAGACTGGAGGAGCTGCTGTATTTGTGGACTATATCAAGTTTCAGCTTATCCAGGATAAGTGTGACCTGATTAATGAATCGTATCTTAACGAGGATGTTAAAATATGGTTTAACCTCAAGGGTAACAAATGGGAAAGGGATGGTAAAATAAACTATTTTACAAATCTTGATGCATGGAGGATTGAAAAGACTTCTTCCTCCGGAAGAGATCAGGACATAGCCCCCATCAGTACCCTGGAGGACATACCACCTGAAAATGATGAGCTGAGCGACTTACCTTTCTGAAAAAGAATCTGGCCGGATAACTAAATCCGGCCTTTTTTATATATTATTTTGATTATCTCTTTTTCTGAAACAATAATAATTTAGAATTGTTATAATCTGAAAGATACCAGGATGAAAAATATATTTATACTCCTTATAGTTACTTTAACTTTAAATACATTTGCACAGACACAGGTAAATGTTAAGGAAAACCCTCTTCAGACACAGGTCAACGTTCCGGTAAGACAACACCAGGTTAAGTTACCTTATAACAGACTTATCCAGCCTGCAGGCTTACAGATTTACTTTGGTAATGAAGCGCTCGAAAATCATTCTCTCGATGCCGCTTTATCGCCCGATGGAAAATGGCTTGCTGTTGAAGAAAGATACAGCATAGTTTTTATAAGCACTACTGACAATAAAGTGAAGTTTACACTTCCAAATAATCTTCATCCTGACCTTCGGGGAGGATTAAATACATATTCGGGAATTACCTGGCTTACCTTAAATGGAACCACTGAAGTATACTGGAGTACAATTGGGGTAAACAAAAGATCTTTTGTAGCTTCTGCCAGATGGGACGGCATAAAAGCGGATTTCGGACGGATGTTTGAATACAAAGCCGCACCAAACACCGCAATGGCTCTGCCTAATGAAATCCTGATTACTAATGAATCTTCCCGGTATTTCCTGTATGTTGTATTAAATGGAAACAACAAAGTTATAAAACAGGATCTTAACTCCGGGGATAAAATATGGGAAACTGATCCTGGTGTTGCACCTTATGGCCTTACCCTGGCTTCAGGTAAGCTCTACGTGACCAACTGGGCTGGAAGACATCCTGAGGTAAATGATAAAGAAGTTGCAGGAGTTCCATGGGGACTTGCAAGGGTTGATAACAGTGCAGGTGGCGCCACAAGGGAAGGAAGTGTTACGGTAATTGATCCGGCCAGTGGCAATATAATCAAAGAGGTTGTTGTTGGCCTGCATCCGAATGAAATAACGAGTGATAAGAGTGGTAAATTTGTATATGTTACAAATTCCAACAGCGATAACATAACTGTAATAAATACTTCAAAAGATGAGGTATCTGAGACAATAAGTGTCAGACTTCAGCCCGGAATAAATCCTTATTTCGGTGATTCGCCTGACGGTCTGTGTCTTTCTCCGGATGGAAAATTCCTGTATGTGGCTAATGGAATGGATAATGCACTAGCAGTTATTAAACTTGGAAAAAGTTCAACTATACGGGCTTCAAAAAAAACAAGCACCGTATCAGGATTTATACCCACCGGCGCTTACCCTTCATCTGTCAGCCTGCTTAATCGGGGATACCTGTACGTCTGCAATATTGAGGCAGCCGGAGCAAGGTTAGGTCTGACCGATCAAAATACAATTAACAAAGTATTTAATTCGCATCATATGCTTGCATCAGTTTCTGTGATCCCGGTACCGGATGAAAGAAGCCTTAAAGCATATACCGATACCGTGATTGCTCTAAATGACCTCTCAAGAGCTACCGCTGCAAGACTAAAACCGAGGGAACAGGCTCAACCCAAACCCGTTCCTGACAGAATCGGAGAACCATCGGTATTCAAACATGTTGTTTACATTATCAAGGAGAACAGAACATATGACCAGATACTTGGTGACATGAAACAGGGTAACGGGGACCCGGGGCTTTGTATTTATGGAAAAGACATCACTCCAAATACCCATAAACTTAGTGAGGAATTCCTCCTTCTGGATAATTTTTATGTGTCGGGAAAATGCTCCGCCGAAGGACACCAGTGGACCGATGCATCTATAGTTACTGATTACATTGAGAAAAATATGAGAGCCTGGTTCAGGAGTTATGCCCATGTACAAACCGATGCCCTGGTATATGCACCTACAGGTTTCATATGGGACAATGCAACACGTAATGGGAAATCTGTCAGAATCTATGGAGAAGCCTCTGTTCCTGTTATGGATGAGAAACTGAGCTGGACTGATGTGTACAGAAAATATATTAACAGTGAAAAGATTGAATTTACTAATCACACTACTCTTGAACCTGTAAGTAAAATCCTCAGCCCGACATATCCTTCGTTTGGGAACCATAAGTTTTCAGATGTGATGAGGTCCGATATCTTAATAAAAGAATTGAATAAATATGATGCAATGGACGGAGACCATCTTCCTGAACTGATGGTTGTTGCCCTGCCTAACGACCATACAAACGGAACCCGTCCCGGTTTTCCCACTCCAAGGGCATTTATTGCCGATAATGATTATGCCTTGGGACGGATTGTTGAGGCATTTTCAAAAAGCAGGTTCTGGAAAAATACAGTTATTTTTGTTGTGGAAGATGACTCCCAGAGCGGGTGGGATCACGTATCTGCATATCGTACTGTAAGTCTGGTTATTAGCCCCTACTCAAGATTAAAATCTGTAAACAACACCTTCTATACCCAACCTTCAATGGTCAGAACAATTGAGCAGATCCTTGGATTGCCACCCATGAATATCGAGGACGCAATAGCAAACCCGATGACTGACTGTTTTACAAGTGAACCTGACAATACACCTTACAAGGCAATTCCCAATAATATTCCTGTTGATGAATTGAATCCTCCGCTTGCATCCCTGACCGGTAAAGCCCTTCATTATGCAAAAAAGAGCATGCTTCCTGAATTCGATGGTGTTGATGCGGGTAATGATAATCTGCTGAACAGAATATTATGGTTTGCAGCAAAAGGGAATATACCCTACCCTGCAAAATTTTCAGGCGTGGAAACCGATAATGATGAAGAATAATCCTCCTGTAACAAAAGTTGATCCTCTGACTAATCCCCTTCTCAGGGAATGGAAAACCCCGTTTGAGACTCCTCCTTTTGTTTATATTAAAACAAGCCATTTTAAACCTGCAATTGAAGAGGCTGTTAAATCTGCAAAAGAAGAAATAAACTTAATCGCTGAGAACCCTGATCCTCCGACTTTTAACAATACAATTGAAGCACTTGAGAGGTCTGGTGAAACTCTTGGAAGAATCACCTCTGTCCTCTTCAACCTGAACAGTGCTGAGACCAGTGAATCCCTGCAGGCGGTTACACAGGAAGTATCGCCGGTGCTTACCCGCTTTTCTAATGACATAACCCTGAATGACAAACTTTTCGAACGTATTGCCAATATATTCGAAAAGAGGAAAACATCCGGACTCACTCTTGAACAAATGATGCTGACCGAAAGAAAATACAGGAACTTTATGCTTGGAGGAGCAGGTTTGAAAGAGGATGATAAAAGACGCTTCAGGGATATCTCTGAAGAACTTTCAACACTATCGTTGAAATTTGATGAAAATATTCTTAAGGAAACAAATTCATTTGAGTTGCACTTAATCAGTAAAGATGATCTTAAAGGTCTTCCTGCCGGTCTGATTGAGATGGCAGGGATGGAAGCCGGAAAACGGGGAAAAAAGGGTTGGATATTTACTCTTCATTATCCGAGTTATATTCCTTTCATGCAATATTCTGAACGAAGGGATCTGCGTGAATTAATGCTTAAAGCTTACTCCTCACGTGCCTACCGGAACAATAATTTTGATAACAGGAATAATGTGAAAAGAATCGTCAGGCTTCGTATGGATATTGCTAAAATACTGGGATACAGCAATTATGCGGAAATGATTCTGGGCGATCGCATGTTGGAATCTCCTTTTAAAGTGAATAAGTTCCTTGACGAGCTTTATTCCGCATCAAAACCTGCTGCAAAGAAGGATTTCGATGCCGTTTTAACCTTCGCAAAAAGCCTGGGGCATTCCGGTGCTCTTGAAAGATGGGACTGGGCTTACTATTCCGAAAAGCTTAAGCTGGAAAAGTATAATATTGATGATGAACTTCTTAAGCCATATTTCAGTCTTGAGAAAGTGAAAAACGCAATTTTCAGTCTGGCCGGTAAGCTCTATGGCCTGAAATTCATTAAGAATGACTCAATACCTTTGTATAACCAGGAAGTTGAGACCATGGAGGTTCTTGATGAAGATGGAGGTCATCTGGGAATTCTTTATCTTGATTTTTATCCCCGACCCGGAAAAAACGGTGGAGCATGGATGACAAGTTATCGTGATCAGAAAACAGAAAATGATAAAGACATAAGGCCTTTGATCTCTATCGTGGCAAATTTCTCCAGACCAACCGAAACGAGACCTTCACTCCTTTCGTTTAATGAATTTACGACCTTCCTTCATGAATTTGGGCATTCGCTTCACGGAATACTGTCAAAATGCACTTATGAGAGTCTCTCCGGAACAAATGTAGCCCGAGATTTTGTTGAACTTCCATCACAGTTCATGGAAAACTTCGCTTTTGAAAAGGAATGGCTTGAGAGTTGGGCAACTCATTATATAACAGGAGAAAATATACCTTTTGAGATTATCAATAAGATTAAAGAGGCTTCCACCTATAATGAAGGATATTCATGTTATCGTCAGTTAAGTTTCGGATTTCTTGATATGGCCTGGCATACTTTAACTGAACCTTTTGAAACAGATATTGATGAATTTGAATCAGCCGTTATGTCAAAAACAGAACTTTTTCCCAAGGTTGAGGCAACAAACATGAGCGCTTCATTCGGGCATATATTCAGTGGTGGTTATGCAGCCGGTTATTATGGTTATAAATGGGCAGAAGCTTCTTGATGCTGATGCTTTTAAGCATTTCAGGGAAAGCGGTATATTTAATAATAAGACAGCAAGAGCATTCCGGAAAAACATCCTTGAAAGAGGAGGAACAGATAAACCTCTCAACCTTTATATTAGTTTCAGGGGTCAGGAACCAACAATCGATGCTCTCCTGGAAAGAAGCGGACTAAAATAAATCCTCTGTATTTTAACCCCCTATTGACTAAAAACTAATTGTTTTCTTAGCCCTCCCCGGTGGGATTGGCAAAACAAAGAGATAACAAGGAAAAGACACAGGACCTCAGGAAAATCCTGGTAGGAAATTCTTTAAACTTGAATTATATTTACGACATGTTTTTCAATAAGGTGTTTTCAAATATAAAATATTATTATTCAACATATTAACCAACTTAACATGATTCTATTTTTCAAAGGCTCCAACAAGAATATTTTTGCAGTCGGGACTACTGAAAGATTTGCACAAAAAGATATCGACAAGCTGATATGGCTTTTCAGTGGTGCCGTTTTGTCAGAAAAGGATGTTCTTGAGGACAGATTCATTGGTCCCCGGAAAGAGATGATAACTCCCTGGAGCACCAATGCTGTTGAGATCACTCAAAATATGGCAATTAATGGAATAACAAGAATAGAAGAGTTTCATTATGTTAAGGCAGATAAGCCTTCCTGGGACCCTATGCTGCAATCTTTATATAGCCACCTTGGCCAGGATCTTTTTACAATCAACAAACAACCTGAACCTGTATTAAGTATTAATAACATAAGTGAATACAATCTGCAGGAAGGACTCGCACTTAATGATGAAGAAATTACTTACCTGGAAAACCTCAGCTTATCAATTGGACGTAAACTTACCGACAGTGAGGTATTCGGTTTTTCGCAGGTTAATTCGGAACATTGCCGGCATAAAATTTTTAACGGCACTTTTATTCTTGACGGAGAGGAAAAGAGGTCAACTCTTTTTCAGATGATAAAAGCGACTACAAAAACAAATCCGAATAAAGTTGTGTCAGCTTACAAGGATAATTGTGCATTTGTTCAGGGACCAGTGGTGGAACAGTTTGCTCCGGCAACACAGGACAAACCTGATTTTTTTGAAATTAAGGATTTTGAGTCTGTTCTTTCACTAAAAGCTGAAACTCATAATTTTCCGACCACGGTAGAGCCCTTTAATGGAGCTTCAACAGGAACCGGAGGGGAAATAAGGGACAGGATTGCCGGAGGAAAAGGTGCTCTTCCGGTTGCAGGTACTGCAGTATACATGACATCATATCCCCGGCCTGAGAAAGGCTCATATCTGGGAAAGTGCCACAAAAGAGCGACCATGGCTTTATCAGACACCCGAAGATATTACTTATAAAAGCTTCAAACGGAGCAAGTGATTTTGGGAATAAATTTGGTCAGCCACTGATCTGCGGATCAGTGTTCACTTTCGAACATTTTGAAAATCTAAAGAAGTACGGATACGACAAAGTAATAATGCTTGCCGGAGGAATAGGATTAGGAAAGAAAACTGACAGTGAAAAAGATATTCCTGAAAAAGGAGATCTTAGTAATATTACTTGGAGGCGATAACTACAGTATAGGAATGGGTGGCGGTGCAGTGTCATCAGTGGATACCGGGAATTTTGACAGCTTCAATAGAACTTAATGCAGTACAAAGAGCGAACCCTGAGATGCAGAAAAGGGTTTACAACGCTATAAGGGCTTTAAGCTGAATCAGAAAATAATCCGGTAGTTTCATTCATGATCATGGTGCAGGAGGGCATCTGAATTGTTTATCGGAGCTGGTTGAAGTACACGGTGGGAAAATTGATATCAGCAAATTACCGGTGGGCGATCCGACCCTCTCCGCCCGCGAAATAATTGGAAATGAATCACAGGAACGTATGGGGCTGGTAATGAAAAAAAACGATTCAATACCCTGCAAAAAATTGCTGAAAGAGAAAGAGCCCCTATTTATATTAATAGGAGAAGTCACAGGTGATCATATGTTCACATTTGATAAATCCTGTTAACGGGAGAAAAACCTATTGATCATAGCTATTGCTTCACTCTTTGGCAATCCACCCAGGACGTTATGAACGACAAGATTCAGGAGTTTAAATATTAAGAAATTGAGTATACACCGGAAAAGATCTATGAATATATCGAACAGGTTTTACAAATTGAGGAGGTAGCCTGTAAAGACTGGCTAACCAACAAAGTTGACAGATCAGTAACTGGCCGGATTGCAAAGCAACAATGTGCAGGAGTGCTGCAGCTGCCGCTTAATAATACCTGGAGTTATTACACTCGACTACCGTGGGAGAAATGGTATGGCAACTTCAATAGGCCATGCACCGGCAGCCGGGCTGGTCGATCCTGCAGCAGGTTCCGTACTCTCAATCGCCGAGGCTCTGACAAATATTATCTGGGCCCCGCTCACCGACAAGCTAAAAAGTGTATCTCTCTCTGCAAACTGGATGTGGCCGTGTAAAAATCCCGGTGAAGATACCAGGCTCTATTCAGCCGTTAAAGCTGCGAGTGATTTTGCTATTGAGTTGGGTATCAATATACCAACCGGAAAAGATAGTCTGTCAATGACTCAGAAATATGATGATCAGGTTGTTTATTCCCCTGGTACTGTTATTATTTCAGCAACAGGAGAAGTTAAGTGATGATCAGAAAGATAGTTGAACCTGTTATAGTCAATGATCCCTGATACAAGTCTCCTTTATATTGATATGAGCAGTGACACTTTCAAACCGGGCGGCAGCAGCTTTGCACAGATACTTGAACAGACTTGGGAGATGAATGTACCGACAGTAAAAGATCCTTCATATTTCGGGGAAGTATTCAATACAATTCAGGACCTGATCATGGATGAGAAAATCCTTTCAGGGCATGATATTTCTGCCGGTGGTATGCTGACAACACTTCTTGAGATGTGCTTTTCGAATTCATCCGGCGGGTTAACAGTAAATCTTTCTGCGATCGGTGAAGAGGATACAATTAAAATACTCTTCAGCCAGAATCCCGGTATTATAATCCAGGTAAAAGAAGAAGATGATGATGGCCGAAATTCTTCTTGAAAATGGAATATCTCATACTTTTCAATTGGCCATCCTGTAAACGATAGAAAACTTTTTGTCACTAACGGTTCCGATAATTATTGAATTCGACATTGACCCGCTGAGAGATAAATGGTTCAGAACTTCATATCTGCTCGATCGCAAACAAAGCGGGGACTGAGCTTGCGCTTGAACGGTTCAGAAACTACAAAAAACATAAACTTGAATTCAAACTGAATGGTTTCAACGGAACTTTTAAGTCTCTTGGAATATCCCCTGACCGGAGGAACGCTTCAGGCACCAGGGCTGCAATTATCAGGGAAAAGGGAGTAAACGGCGACAGGGAGATGGCATATGCACTTTACCTTGCTGGTTTTGATGTTAAGGATGTCCATATGACTGACCTTATAGCAGGAAGAGAAAATCTTGAAGATATTAGCATGATAGTTTTTGTCGGGGGATTTTCTAATTCGGATGTTCTGGGTTCAGCCAAAGGATGGGCTGGTGCTTTCAAATATAATGAAAAAGCAAGAGTGGCACTTGAAAATTTCTATAATAGAACCGACACTCTATCTCTCGGAGTCTGCAACGGGTGCCAGCTGATGGCTGAACTTGGTCTTATTTATCCTGAACATAAGGAGATGCCGCTACTTCTTCATAATAGATCACATAAATTTGAATCCGGCTATATAGGAGTTAAAATTTTGAAGAATTATTCCGTGATGCTGGGCAATATGTCGGGAATGGAACTGGGGATATGGGTGGCACATGGGGAGGGGCAATTCAGTCTGCCATATTCCGCTGACAGGTATCAGATCCCGCTAATATATAGCCGGGATACTTATCCGGCCAATCCTAACGGGTCGGATTATGATGTTGCCGGTTTGTGTTCAGAAGATGGCCGTCACCTTGTAATGATGCCGCACCTTGAACGTGCATACTTTCCCTGGCAGTGCGGATATTATCCTCCTGAAAGAAGAAAAGACGATGTAACACCATGGATGAAAGCATTTGTAAATGCAAGAAAATGGGTTGAAGCCAAAAACCGTTAACTGTCACATAACGATTAAAGGGGTAATTATTACAGGTATGATTTTTTTAAAATGATTATCGGATTCAGTATCATTATCACTTTTTTTCAGGTGTAAGAAAAACTGAAATAAGTTTTGAATCCCCAATTCCTGATGAACCATCCGCTTTATAATCCTTTGGAACTATCTTTTCGCTTATTAACTGGATATTTAATATACCGGTATCCTGAATAAACATTGAACCAATGTATGAATCAGCTCTGTAATACGGAAGGGAAACGTCTGATGAATTCCGGATTATTTTATCACATGCCGGTCGTGCCACCAGCCTTTTCTCCTTAATGCTGAATCTCACTGAATTATTATATCTGAGATTTGTAGTGTCTTTTGTAGAGCTCGACAACCACACATTATAACGTCCTGATTTATAAATCAAAACATTCCATTCCGCAGTATTGAACGACGGGTTTGCCATGTCGCTGTAACAAGCTGCTTTTATTACATCGAGTGAAATTGTACCGTCTTCTCTTTGTAATATCTTATCAGTCAAATTATTGCTTTCCAGCTTAGAATCATTTCCCTGGTTGCTGCATGAATAAAATAAAGCGATAGCAGCAAATGCAATCAGCACAATTATTTTTTGTCCCATATCATTTTTCTCCCAATAAATTATTCGTATATATAACGGTTGAAAATAAAATTCAGTATTTCATTTCTTGTTATCTTTAAAATAAAAGTTATAAAATCAGAAATCCAGGAATGTTTTCAACACCCGCTGGAAATTTTATAATCGGTATTCTAACTGTCCAATGTCAGTTAATAATTCCGTTAATTATTTACTTTTATTGAGAGTAGTCCTGCAGGTATGACTCAAAAGGTGCAGAAAAAGTTAAATGTAATGTCGGAATAAGAATTTCAGATATTTGCCAATTCTTTTATTGAACTGACTTTTTTACTTATACTTCTTTTTGCCGAGATCCCACCAATTGCCTCAGCAACAATTTCGGCAATATCAGATACTTTTGCGTTTGTAACACAGGAAAATGTTTTCTTACAAAGAGGGCATGCAGTAGCCAGAATATCGGGATTACACTTTGTAAGTTCTGTGACCGTATCGCATGCTATCAGGCTTTTCTTCCTGTGACTTAACTTTGTATTGCCAAGACTTCCACCGCAACATAATGAATTTTCATCTTCAAAATTAGTCTTTTGAAGCCGCACTACATGTTTAAGAACCTCCTTTGGCTCTTCATAAACACCGGAACCTCTTCCCAATTCACATGGTGTATGATATACGACTTTCTTACGCAGAAAATTCAATCTCAGGGAGCCATCATCAATGAGCCTTTTAATGTATTGAGTATGATGTAACACCTCAACATCAAGATAATAACTCTCCTTAAAAACTTTATAGCAAATAGGGCATGAGGTTACCAGAGTGTGCGCTCCTGATTTCCAGATTATCTGAGAATTATAACTTATGAGCTCCCGTGCTTCTTTATCCTGGCCTGCAAGCATGAGAGGTCGTCCGCAACACACCCCGCCCTGCTCATCAATAAAGGACCAGTTCACACCAGACGCGTTAAGGATCCTGGTCATTGAAAGTTTAATAGAAGGGGTCAGATGAGTCATGCAGCCTGCAAAGAATAAAACATCTGCATTTTTAGTTTTATTTTCAGGCAGCCAGTCAAATACAGGTTTAGCATCCTGTGAATTTGTGTCAATATAATGAGGTTCAGGAAAATAATGTCCAAGTATGCTTTTATTTTCATTCAACTTGATTTCACCTCTCCGTGCTAACATCCTTATTGGTGATAACTCAATACCTACAGGACACTTCTGATCGCATCTGCCACACATAAGGCAATTGTTAGCAATTTCTGAAACATCAAGGTTATTCCTGATACCTTTTAACAGATATGCTGACTGGATATCAGTTATTCCGGCTGAAAAATTAAGCTGGCAGGCATCGATACAGATACCACAGGAAGAACAGGAATATGTCTGAACTTCCGAATATGTTCCAGCTTTATCCCCGGTTCTGATCCCTGAGTTTCTCATAAAGATCAGGAACAATTCTGTTGGTATATGCATATACCTGGTTAGAGGCAATAAAATAAAAAAGGTGCCAAGAGAAAGAGAATATAACCACCAGAATGGATATGCCAATTGTTGTGCAGGAAGAAATGCAGCCAGCCAGGAACCTAATGACCCTGTAAGAAAACTTCCGGATCCATAAGCACCGCTTGTCAGGCTTTCAGCAATAAGCCTGCTCGGGAATATCAACCACAGGGATGTAAGTGCAATTTTATCGGGTATATTTAGTTTTGTTGTCCTTTTCATCCCAACGACTTTTGATGAAAATCTCTTTATCACGGCAAGAAACAAACCTGAAAGAATAAATGCCAGTGTGAGGTCCATCAGGAAGGAATAGAATGCTTCAAACCCCGATCTGCCATGCTCCGGATTAAAAAATTTAAAGAAGATGGCTTTATACGGAGCATTCAGATGTTTAGCGCCAAAGACGTCAGCTTCAATGGTTCCCAATAAAATCAGTAGAAACCACCCGAAAGCCAGACTCAAATGCATGTACCCGAGACGAAGGTTAGCCTTAAGAATTTTTCTGTGTATCAGGCTTTCAAGGAATATCTCCTTCAGGCTTTGTCCGAATGCTTTGCCGAAAAAACCACGCTGAAGTCTCAGTTTATCAGGTCGTGAAAGATTCCTGAACCAGTAAATACTCCTCGTTACCACATATATTAATATGAAGTAAAGTCCTATGTTGAAAGGAATTACAAATGGATCAAACTGCATTGTTTTCAAATTTTTGAAAAGCTTGTTTTGCCATAAGAACAACATTACGTGTGTTGACTCCGCGCGGACAAACCAGAATACATTTTCCGCAAAGCATGCATTTTCTTATGCTCTGCCTTACCTGATCGTTCTCACCCCGCCTGATAAGGATATTTATCTCTCGCAGGCTGAATCTTGTGAAGTTACCGGAAGTACATGTTGCAGAGCAACCGCCACACTCAATACATAATCTGAAACTTGGTTCTTTTTCAATGATATATTCAGCTATCCTTCTGTCATTAGTTTCATAATCTATCTGACGTCCTTTTGATATTGTAAATCCGAATTTATTCATATTATTCCCCGTCAGATTTCAGATAATCCATCACCTCAGAGACGGCCGCCCTTGCATGCGAGATAGTTTCACTGATATTCATAGGGGCAGTACAGGTACCAGCATAAAAGACACCATCGATATTACTGATGTTACTCTCGAAATGATTATCCCTGCTCCGGAAAAACCGGTTTTCTCCTGTTTTCAGCCCAAGATTTACCCCCAGCATTTTACTTCCTTCCGATGCTTCCATTCCGGCCATAAGTATAACCATATCAAGTTCCATTTTCAGCGGCCGGCCGGCAAGTGTATCTTCTACTTTAACCACCAGGGTGTTATTAATTGTTTCGCTAACCTCGGAAACTTTTCCTCTTATATAATTAACCCCATACTTTTCCTGTGATTCCATATAGAGTTCTTCATAATGAGCCCCACCCATCCTGATATCCATGTAAAAGCAGAAAACTTTTGATTCAGGAAGAAATTCCCTTATTTCAATGGCTTGTTTAACTGCAGTGACACAGCATAATTTGGAACAATACAGATTTCCCACCTTTTCATCACGTGAACCCACGCAATGGACAATTCCAATTCTTCGAGGTAAATTTCCATTACTCATTTTGAGGTCATTACAATGGAATTTATTTTCAAGGTCGGCGGAAGTAATTACATTATCATAAATCCCATAACCATATTCTTCTTTTCGTTCACTTCTGAAAAGATCAAAACCGGTTGCCACAATTATTGCATCAGCTATAATCTCATTCCCCCAGGTGGTTTTAATAACAAATTTCCGTTTAATTCTATCTACATAGTCAATTCTGATCCCCTTCAGGAATGTAATATTATCGTTATTGATTTTAGCATTAAGGTATTTCATCACATCTGCTCCACTCCTTCTGTCGGGGAAAAGATGATACCAGTTTTTCAGATGACCCCCCGGCTCTTCCTCCTTTTCAAGAAGTGTAACCTGATAACCTGCCCTGGCAAGCATTCCTGCTGCTTCCATTCCTGCTGTGCCACCTCCAACAACTACTACATCACCATTCATTATCAGGCATTTATAAGATTTCTTGGAATCGGCATCTGCCTGCCATCTTTGGTTTTAAATTTATTGGAACTTTCAAATTTAATTCCCAGTTTTCTGAGCAACGGTTCAGACTGGACCATATGGTATTGCAGGCCAAGATCCCATGGATTATAACCCAGAACCAGTCCGGCCAGCTCCTCATAAGTCAGGACCGGGATAGATTCTTCATTATCTCCATATGATTCACCTTCCATTTCTTTTATAGTGTACTGCCATTTATCCATGAACATGTTGCAGCCCGGACAATTGGTAAGTACCATATCGGGTTTAAAAGGTTTCATGGATGAAAATTTCTTGGCAGTGTTTGAAACAGAATATCCCCGGTTAGCCTGGACCAGATATTGCCTGAATCCAAACCCACAGCAATGTCTTCTTTCAGGGTAATCTATAACTTTTCCTCCCCAGGCCTCCACCATACCGCTTAGTACATTTGGGAATTCAGCTCCTCCCAATCCGGATTTAGGAAACATTTTAGCATAATGGCAGCCAATATGTTCTACTATTTTAAGAGGTTCTCCGTTATTTTTATTTACAAGAAGGTGTTTTGCTTTATGGGCTATTTCATTTCTGAACTTGTAAATAATATCACTTGAATGGGCAACATTTTCAGGAATATCAAATTCCCGGCCTGTTGCCCTGAACAGATATTCACGTGTCTTCTCAAGTTCTTCCGGAAAATGCTTCCAGGTTTCGAGGATCTCGGTATAGAGTCCGAATGAGGTGACACAGGAAACTGCGATATTTTTATAACCTGACTCCTTCATCAGGGCAAAATGCCGGGCGATAACAGTCATTATTGTTGCCGATGGAACAATATCGCTGTGGTAGCCTATCCCGGTGCATGTAGTATGGGCCGGGTTCTCGTAAACATCTTTACCAAGAATATTCCTCATAAGGTGCAGAAAGAACTGTTCTGAACCGGGAAAAAAACTCTGGCGGATACATGACCTGACATAGAAAAAGTGATCATCTGCTATTTCTTTCTGGTAATCATTCCAGATTCTTCTTTTTCCTTCTATATTCATATCTGCAGGAATTAGGTTTTCGGGGTATTATGGGTGCCATTATTTGCTGTGTAAACTTCAACAAAATAATCGTTGTCAGTACCTTCACTGCTAAATTGCAAACCCATCTCGGATGCTTTTCTTTTTGAATGGTCTTCAATTAATTCGAAAAACCTGGTTCCTCCGGTAACATCAAATATTTTTTTAAGTTCATCAAGCGCTTCCTGAGGAATCTTTCTTAAAGGACCTGTACCGATACCATTGATTTGGCCACCTAGTCGTTCAAAAACATCATCACTGTTTTCAAGAATATATTTCCATATTGGCCCCTGTTCCGGATGCATTTCTGGATTAACAGCATAGGTTGCGGCACAATATCCGTACTTAAAAATGTTTTCACCAACTGTACGTTTGATTGCCAGCTGTTGACGGCCCTTCTCGGATTCTGTAAAATATCCAAGTTTCTGAGAAAGTGTCCGAAGAGCCATGATAATAAATCCCGGCGTGTTTCCACGCGGGCAACGGGTTTTGCATGACATGCATTCCCCACAATACCAGATGGTTTCCGATTTCAGTAGTCCGGTTATCTCCTCGTCATCGCGCGATTGAACTGCATTGACAACTTTTCTCGGATCATAATCATAAAACTCTGCAGCAGGGCAGATAGCTGTACAAACACCGCAATTCATACAGGCATTCAGTCCCTCTTCAAACCTGATATCCTTTAAAAGTAAATTGTAAAGCTTCTCCATCAAGCTGATAAGTGTGAGATGTGTTAAAATATTAACACAAATGTAGCTCTTATGCAAAAAGGTTGAAAGAGGCTTAAAACCTATTTATGCAGGGTATTTATACCCATAAGAAGTTTGGATTGTCTTAAGTTTGATATACTTAAAGTTGAAGGAAAGCTTTGAGTGAGCCTGAGTTTGTAATATCTGAGATCAGGCTATGAGATTCGGCATAAAACTTATATCTTCAGCTATTTCAGGCACTCCTGGCAATTAAATTGATAATTTTCCTTTATCAAGTATAACAGTGCGGTCAGCATATTGTGAAGCCAGCGGATCATGAGAAACCACTACAATTGTTCCTCCGCTTTTATGGTACTCTTCAATAAGGTTTAACAGAATTGTGCTGTTCACCGGATCCAGGTTTCCTGTTGGTTCATCGGCAAGTAACAATTCCGGGTCTGAAATAATTGCTCTGATAAAAGCTGTTCTCTGTTTTTCTCCCACACTGAGTTCAGAAGGGTATTTGTTTTTTTGTTCAACAAGGGAACATCTGGCAAGATACTTCTCAATATTATCGGATTGTATTTTCTTGTAACAGGCAAGTTTGATATTTTCCAGAACTGTCAGATAAGGCAACAGGTGAAACTGCTGAAATACAAATCCGACATTCTTTTTCCGGTAAAGGTCCAATACTTTCCGGTTCATGTTATATATCTCATTGCCGTAATACAAAACTCTGCCACTATCCGGATGTATTAATCCACCCAGTGTGTTCAGAAGGGTTGATTTGCCTGAACCACTGGCTCCTATGACAGCATAAAAATCACCCTTTTCAATGTCAAGACTTACATTATTGAGGGCTGTGAAAACATTATTTCCCTTTCTGAATTTTTTGGTTATGTTTTTAATCACTAGCATTCTTTGGTATTTTCTGGTTCAGGGGTTTAGTCTGAGTTTCATGAAGTAATTCTGTTGCCTGTTGTCCATCCTATTCCTTACTAAGTGTTTTTGCCGCATCTATCCTCGATGCAACCAGGGCCGGAATCCAGCTGCTCAACATCCACAGAAGAGGGAATATTATTATTGAAAAATAAAAAAGTGCCCATACCGGTCTGATATTAAATGCTGTGAACCGGAAAATTTCCCTTCCAAAATATCCGGCAACATAACTACCGGAAAAGAATCCGATAATGCCACCTGTCAACCCAAGAATGAATGCTTTAGCGATTATTATGAACAATATGCTTTGAGTGCTGGTTCCCATGGCTTTCAGGATACCTATTTCATGGGTTCGCACGGTTATATTCTGATAAAACAGTAGTCCTGTAATCAATAGACATGATAGAATGATAAAAGGAATAATAAAAGCCCCATACTTGTTCATCATTAACCGTTGATTCTCACGGGCATCTGCAATACTGCTTATTTCGGTAACTTCAAGATCTGTAAAAATTGCCTGAACCTGGTTTCTTGCATTTTTAATCCTCCCATCCTTGCAGACACACCCCAATGCCTCTATCTTATTGATCTTCCCCTGCATACCAAGAACCTCCTGCAAATCTGCCAGGTTAAAAGATACTCCCTGGTCGATCATTCCTTTTCCCTCCTCAAGTCTTCCTGCAATCTCAAAGCTATATTGCTTTCCATCATACCCGGTGATAGTGAAAGGTGTGCCCTGTGGAATATTTCTTGCTACCTCGGACCCTACATGAACAGAACCTTTAGCAACATCAAAACCCATGGTTTCCTGTTTGGGGAGGAACCGCTGCATCGCTTCGTCTTTATAACCGAGTAACAGAATTTTATGTGAAGATCCATTTGCATCTTTCCAGTCGGGATATTTTACCTGAAGTATGCCTGTAAGGTGCCTTACAGCATCGAAAGTTTTTGATTCTGAAAGAACGTCCACATAATTTTCAGGAAAGGTTGCTGTGTTGTTAACAGAATAGAAATCAATCAGATTGGTCCCTTTGGGGAAGAGATAAAGATTGAGTCCCTGCTCACGCATTATCTTCCTGGTTTCATCTTCACTTGCCTTGCTCAAGGTATAAATCGCAACAGATACTGAGCTGGCAATAATAACCGTCAATAAAATTACTGCCGAACTGATTTTCCTGTAGAATAGTTCCTTTACTACTAAACTTAATGGATTCATTAATACTGGTTCTTATTCTTTCGAAGTATAAACATAGTCAAAACTACAACTAAAAAAACAACAAAGATACCTGTTACAGCAAAAGAAATGTATAGAGATTTATCCGTTTTAATATTAATCTTTTGTGGCTGAATTGTATTAAGTCCCTCCCTCTGATTTATCAGCCATTGTGGTAATGGCCTGTTATTCAGACTATCATATATTATACTATCCTGGTCCATTTAAGGGTGCATCAGGAAAGGATTACTATCCAGAATTGAGTTAACCAGGGCAGTAGAGGGAGAATCCCATTTATTAATGTAGAGAATATCTGTTCCGGGTAAATTATCTTTTATCAGGCAACTGCAATCAGCGGTAAGGAAGTCAATCATCAGGTTAATATTCTCTTCTGTAATCCCGCGGGCGAGCAACGGTTCAAGTGCTTTAAACCTTCCGAAAATGCCAAAGAGCATTGGTTCTTTTATTCCTTTCAGGTCATCCTCCACATTCAATAGCATTGAAATAAAATGATTTTCTCCCGGGTTATTCCTGCTTAATTCAATCAGTGGAATAATCTCTCCGAAAGGAGAATTTGTTAGTGCATTTTTCACTGTTTCAATCCCTCTGTCATCCTTTTCTTTAACATCCGATTTAAGGTATAAAAGAACACAAAGTTTACCTGCTTTAAGTTCACCGGCAATCTTGTCTCTCAATGGGGATGAAATCAGGTTTTTGAGTTTTTCAGGATCATTATATTTTGAAAATAGCCTGTTCTCATAATACAGTGCATAGTAAGGTTGTTCAACATCTTCCTTCAGGACATTTTTAAATTGAATATTAGCCTCTGAGATATTCTTGTCAAGAATTGTATTTTGCGTCCTGGTTTTTTCATTGACCGGAGTCTTGTGAAAATATACAAGTGTGTACTGGTTGGGAATAGCATTAAGAAGAACCCATTCCGACACTTTTGTGGTACAGGCAAGACTTATCATCCCGGCAACAATAATTATCTTTATATAGATGGGCTTCATTATTTATTTGTATAACTGAGATTTACCGGTTCCTGTATCAACTCAACACCTGACAAAATGGTATTTCCCCTGACAGGAGTCATTTCTATCTTTAACAGATTTCCAGCCTTAATGCCTGAAAATGACTTAATTACTTCTTTATCTTTCTGGCCGGCTTCCCTTATAATATCGAAGCCTTCCAGCACTTTAGAATCCTGTATCTTTACATCAAACACACGTTCTCCGGGTTTATTGTTTTCAAGTTCAGAAAAATACAGATTAACTCTGTAAGTTGTTTCATTAACCTTTTCTTCCTTTGAAAGGGTAATTTCCATTGACCGTATACCTCCTATTGCACTTGCGCTGATCCATGGGGTAGAAGCGGACTGAATTGAAACAGGATCTTTTCTGATTTTATAGTAATCAACAGAATCTATTTTTACACTTATTCCCGGGGCAGCTCCTCCCGCATTTGGGAAATCGAGCCACAGTATATTTTCATGTGAGGCTCTGTCTCCCGGTGCATTCAGATTGAGTCCGAGATTTTTAATCTGCTTTCCACTCCAGCCATAATTACTGTTTGTCCAGTAACTCATCCATGGCATATTTATAAATGCCAGAGAGGTCTGGTTCTGGTATGGACACTGACATGTTCTGGTATAATCAGGGGAATTAAGGACTCCGTCGGCAACTATTAGATTTGCCGAGCATCCGGCTTTAAAGCCTCCAAGGCTCCCGGTACCCTCAAAAAAATCCAGGTTCACAAACCCTGCTGATGCTGAGCGAAATGTAAGCAGGTGCTCGCTTGCTACCACATATCCGCAACCATACTCCCTTTTAAAATTCCATTTCAGATCCTCGCCGGTTATGGGATCCTTTTCAATAATCGGATCGCCTGTAAGCAGGTAAAAGCCCTCTCCTTCACTATAAATCTTATCATTGGCAATAATTGGCGGATTTGAATATTTAACCGGCTTGTCCCATAAAACATCATGGGATTCCGTTTTATAAACAATCATTCTTTTACCATCTTCTCCGTTAAGCATATCTCTCGATGGCCTTGTTGCCTGCAATAACAGCTTATGCTCTGATGAGTAACCAAGCCATGTACCAAAAATATCCTTTGTCTCTTCAAATATCTTTTTACCTGTATTTATGTCCAGGTACAACAGACGTGAACCCGGAGGAACAGGTTCACCTCTTCGTCTTAGCCTTGTCTCAAGGGCTTGAGGTAATTTATCGAGACAGAAAAGAATATCATCACCGACGATTACCGAGTTGTGAATAAACCCATGATTTGATTTAATACTCCATATTTTATTCCCCGTGAATCTGTCAAGGATCAGTAACTCCCTGCTGGCGGTTACATCATAACCGTCAAATTTTGGTTTAATCGTTTCTCCTTCGGAAACCGGGATTTTTGGATACTCTGTAAAATTATTACCCAGAATAAGGTAATTTTTATACACTCCTATATATGCAAATTTTTCAGTACTGGCATTGCCTGTAGTAAATGTCTTAATCTCTTCTCCTGTATTTATATCAATCAGATGGCATTTATTTCCTTCTATTGCATATACAAATTCCTTTGTTGCAATAAAATTAGTTCCGCGGGCATTTGCACCCGGAAGATGTACCTGGTTGTATTTGGTATCAAGAGGACTCTCTCCGTCATATGTTTCATCATAATAAACCAGCCACGAGTCGTCTTTGAGATTATCAAACTCTTTTTTCCAGAGCAATCTTCCTGTATAAACGTCCCTTGCTGTCAGACTGTTAATACCCTGGATTATCAGGCGACCATCAATAACCTGTTCGGAAGGACCATGTCCATGTCTTGGCAATACATCCATATTTGAGTTACCTCCAAACCACAATATTCCAAGAGGAGCTTTAACAATCTCATCATCAGACTTCACTGTATTGGCTATATCTCCATAGTTATGGGTCCAATTGGCCGATCCTTTCAGAGAACCAGTTCTGGTAATCATGGCAAATCCCTTTCCTGTCACAATCTCCGCTCCAAATGGATTCAGTTCATCAACTGTTTGAATTGCGGTTTTCCGATCTTCACCTTTTACACTTATCCATATTTTTCCACCATACGGACGGGTTGACTCATATATGTCCTCCATCATAGTCTTATCAAAACTATTAAGATATGAAGGATCACTGATTATTGTCAGTGATGAAAAGTATTTTGGTAATGGAGAAAAACCCTGATTGTACCTGAGAAAAGATATTCTGTCGGCTGTTATTCCGTACTTACTAAAATAATTTCTCAGAAAATCAACTCTTGCAGAGTCTTTATCGAAAGCTATTATATTCAGAGAAGTTTTTGTTACAAGGACTTTAAGGAGGTTAATGTCATTTGTTCCCATAACAGCAGCATAACCCTCTGCTACTTTCGTATTTCTAATAATCTCATCTGCTAATCCTGATCTTGCTTTAAGCGGGCTATCCTTGGCTTTTATTGAAACAACATTTTTAACCGGAATATCACCATATACCATAACCGTCCCATCGGTAGTAACGGCAATGAGTTTTCCGTTTGATGCCAGGAGACGGTCAACAGGTTTTTCTGTTTTGAGTGACCATATCTTCTGCGGGGTGTTACCTTTAATTTTTATAGCTGTGATATCAGTGCTATCGGCGGCATAGAGGCAATCTCCGGCTTTTATCAGATCCCGTGTTGCAGATATATCTGATGTCCAGAGAGGTTCAAGTTTATTCTGGTCATTAAGCAGTGATGCGTTAATTTTCTTTCCTGAAAAATAAATTATATTACCTTCAACAACGGGGTACTCCCCGGCATCTGATTTCAGTTTATCTCCGGTTTTTGAATCAAACATATAGGTCATTCGTCCCCGGTTATGATTGAAGTACACCCTGTTGTTACTGCATGTAAAGGCGCCACCCGTTTTGCCGCTGGCTGCAAGCTTATAATAGAGCTCCTCGCCTGTTTTCAGGTCAAAGGCAGCGGGAACAGTACGTCCCCCCGCTACAAGCAACTTATCGCCCGTAATGGTAAAGGCACCCTGGGGAGCAATATCAGCAAATGCCGGAGAATTGTGAGGTTGGAGTATATAGTTGCTGCCTGTTCCGTCGTTTTTCCAGATTACATCACCAGTATCTGCATTAAGAGCGTAAATGAAAGTCCCCATCATTGGGAAAATACTTGCTGCAGTATAAATGATATTATCCTTGATCACTATCCCACCCCTGGCGGGCCACATGGAAATCAACCGTTTGTTTCCCAGCAATTTGTTTGAAGCCGGCGCGAGAAGTTTTTTCCAGACAACTGACCCGGTACCGGCATCAAGACAGTAACAGTACCCATCATCTCCTGTAAAATATATTTTACCATTATTTGAAGCTAAAGGAAGTCTGACCGGTCCGTCAGCATAGAAATGCCACAACTCTTTTCCCGAGTTAATATCAAGAGCTATAACCTTATCCTGGTCGTTGAACCCCATAAAAATCTTATTATCAGCTACAATCGGTTCAAATATCCTGTCAAACTGCATCAGATTCTGATTAAGAGGATCGTCCCATACGGGTGTCCTGGAAGGAAAGTGGATCTGCCATTGCAGGTATAACTTATCGGCAAGCTGTTCAGGGGTTGAGGCTGATCTGGCGTAATCGTACCGCCACATTGGCCAGTCATAAAACTGCGCCTTTGTTGCCAGCAGTAAGAAGCAGAACATAAATATTAATGCAAGTTTTTTCATTAGTTCCGGTCAGTATTACAGGTTACGATGTTTTAACTGGTTTGGTATCTCAAATTGTAAGTGTTCCTATAAGTTAAGCTAAACCCATTCTGGTTAATATAATTAATGGGTTATGTATACTCACAAAGATGATAATAATTATTCAAAGATAAACCATTCAGAAATTAAGTGAAAGTTACAAATTTTGATTTTCTGATAAGCACATTAACTAAATATACTCTGGACTTATCTGAAAAAATATTCTCATTCCGTTTTAAAGTAATACTTCTTTCATTGATTCTACTATATTTCCTGTTCCTGCAAGTACAGAAAAGTTTTCTTCAATAAGATCGTTCCCGACAGAAAATTGCAAATCATTTCCATCTATGTTTTTAATAATTCCTCCGGCTTCATTGATTATTAAACCGAGACCTGAAATATCCCATACTTTTGTATATAAGTTTAATACACCACCAAATTTTCCTTCGGCTACAAAGATAAAGTCCATTAAAGAATTTGTAGACCTTATATTTCGAGAACTCTTAACAATATACCTGTAGATTTCAAGTCCTTTATTCAAAAGTTCAGGATCATCAGAATAATCAACACAAAAAGCAAACAGGGAGTCCTTTAAGTTCTTATTGTTAATTTTTGGAAGCAGTTTACCATTTCTGAATGTTCCTGTTCCTTTCTCTGCAAAATAAATTATATCCTGAACAGGCAGGAATGCTCCCGCCATTACCGGAACATTCTTATTTAAGACTGTAATCAACACACCGAACCAGGGTATACCTGAAGCAAAATTTGATGTTCCGTCCAGAGGATCAACTATCCAGGTATATTCAGAATTATTGTCTGTAAATCCTGTTTCTTCCGAAATAATATTATGTTCCGGAAAATTTGCTTTTATTATTTTATTAATAACTGCATCGCTTGCAAAGTCTGCTTCGGTAACAATACTGCTCTGTGACTCTTTAATCTTTGCCTCAATTGGCTTTTCAAAATACCCGAGGAGCGTTTTTCCCGAAGTTCGCAGAGCTGAAATTAATGTATTCTTCATAGTTATCAGGCAATTAAAATATTTTTGTATTTACCCGGTTTTCCCCTTTTCAAAACAATCATATCTCAAAAACATTTACTGGTAGTAAACGCCAGTAAAATAAAATATCGGTTATTTCAAAAATCAGAGTAATCCCGGTTTTTTATCTTACAGTAAATTCACGTTCAATTGTTTTTGATCTTCCTCCATTGCCGGCTTTTATGACAATACTGTTATTTTCAGGTGTAAGGCTTAATTGCTCAAGAAACAGGCCCTCATAACTGACGGGTATTTTCCTGCCATTAACATCAATAGCCGTTCCCTGTTCTGTCCAGCCAAATACTTCAACGGTTGAACCACGTGTTAACGTTGATCCTTCCGGGGGATCTGTCTGAATATATAACCGTGGTGAAGTATTGATATCCAGCAACTCACCTACCAACAGCAATTTTGCGCTATTAACCACCTGTGGATCAAATGTACGGTCAGAAAATCCCTGTATAACCCGGCTGGCTATCTCATGGCCTCTTTGTTCAGGATTAATCCAAAAGAAACGGGACCCGACAGAATCTTTTAAATGCTTTATTTTACTTTCCAGGAGCCAGAAATACTCATAATCCTGGATCCCGTTCCGCATCTCCTCCCATCTAAGAGAGTTAAGCACACCATCCCTGACAGGATAAACATGCCATCCATCACCTATATGCATACCTACATCCTGGAATGGATCTTCATTCCACTGGTTCCAGCCCCAGTGAAGGTACCCGGTCGCATCATATCTGTAATTCAGCCAGTGCATTGTTCTGCAGTCAATTAATGGCATGTCAATCGTCTTGTCAGGAAACCTGCTTCCCTGGAAAATACCCACGGTATAAAACCATAATTCATGTCCCTCCTTTTGCCATTCCCTGAAAGAATCATACCAGTTACAAAAATGATCGAGTTTTGGAACTGCGATTTCAATCTCATCGAGAACCTTCGTTGTTTCAATGGCATCCATCCGGATAAGATCCGGAGCATAATCATGAATATAAGAAGATATCTCATTCCAGGCTGAGGCATTGTGCATTGAAGGTTCATCCTTAATTCCAAAATGAGTTTTATGAAGCCACCCCTTCTGCCTGAGATGACTCTCAAAAGCCGGAAGCAAGGAAGGAATAACATCTTTTCCTGGCATAGTTATTATTTCTCCTCCATCAGAATTTTTCACGGAAAAATCGCGCAGAAAAATTTTATTGTCACTCCATCTCTTTTCTCCAAAGCGGGTCAATTCACCAGTTTCGAGAAAATCCATCCTCCCCGTATTCCAGAATACCTGTGCAATCTGATCAAATCTGGTGAAATCAAATTCCAGGTTCCCCGTCTTTGAATTACTGATTTCAATAGCTTCCATGGGTACCTGAAAAATATTCTGTCTATGAACAACCATATTGTCAGCATATTTCCGGAGCATATCAAACCATGCAGGTGAATACTCTTCCTGTATTCCATGGAACCGTGAAAATCCGTTTGTGCTGTACCACTCCACCACATTAAGGTGTCTTTCTGCCGGTATTGTCAGGGGATAAACCATGATGCTTACCGGCAGCGACTGAGCCTCCTCCCCACTCCTTACTGTAAGTACACCGGAATATGTACCTTCAGGTGCCGTTTCAGGTATTTTTATAGTAAGCCAGACTGATTTCCATGTCTTACCCTTTACATCAATTTTTCTCTCAGACATCAGATAATCGGGAAATTTTGCTGGCGCCTTACGTGACAGGATTGACAATGGTTGATTAGGTGTATTTTTTACCAGGGGAACTGTTCCTACAAAGTTCCATTCTGTTGCAGCTGCAGCTAAAGAGCTCCCGGTATTTCTGTTTTTAAGTTCTCCAATTTCAACTGTAATATTTGTAATATCTTTTTTGGCGCTTATAACGAACTGACCTGAGATTATTTCACCACGAAGTCCGAATACCTTCACAGAGTCAGACATCTGTGGCATTTTATATCCATCTTCAAAAACGCGCACCATATCGCTTACAGCGAAAAGGCTGAAATTCTGTGCATTAACAACCTGATAAAAGAACAGGAAAAAGGCAATAAAGCTTATGATCGGGTTATGTTGTTTTGATGACATAATTAAATAGTTTTAAATTTTTAAGATGCTCAAATCGTTACTCTTTTTAATTATTCAGGTTTTGCTTAACATATTGAGACTGGTTCATTTTATAATCAGCAATGGTGATCATTAAGGTGGATGCCAGCACCAGCACCCCTCCTGCAATAGCCTGATTGTTAAGCCTTTCCCCAAGCCATACTGCTGCAATAGGAAGCCCAAAAAACGTTATGAGGTAATTGGATAAAGCTACCTGCATTGCGTCGAGTATTTTCAAAGCTTTAAAAAACAGAACCATTGAAAGAAAATTATGAAAAACGGTAAGCAGAACCATTCCAGTCCAGGTCTGCAATGTAAATAAAGGTATCCTTGCAAATACATCAGGTTCATACAATAAAACAAGAGGTGTGAGCAGGACAACTATCACAACATAGGTATAAAACACCATTTCAATTTCACTATACCTGCTTGCAACTTTTTTGCACCCGACGTTGAAATAAGAATTTCCTACAATAGCCATAAATATAAGGATGTTTCCTATTGCATACTTTGAGCCGAAATTCACCTGCTTAATATCGCCGGTGGAAATAAGGATAACCCCTGCTATAGCAATAATAAAACTCAACCATCGCACCCTGTTCATCTTTTCCTTTAATATAAGAAAAGCAAATAATGCAGTAATCACAGGCAGACAGAGAGTCAGAATTGCGGAATTGCTAGCAAGTGAATATTGGGTACCCCAGGTCATAAGTACCTGTGCAGGGAAAGCACCCAGCAGCGCCAACTGCCCGAATATGAGAAAATCCGTTAACTTCCTGCCTCCCCTTTTAAAATCTCTCCTGATAAACGGAGCTAACAGGAGAACCGCAAAAAGCATTGGCCCCCAGACAGTAAAATAAGGCCCTACCTGATCCTGGGCAAGCTTAATACAGGTAAACTGAAGCGACCACATCAGATTACATGTAAAAAGCAACACCCAGGAAATAATAATTTTCCTCATAAACAGCTAATCATACATATTATAATACAGTCTGCTAAAGACCGTATCGTAATTACTTCCGAACCTTTCTGGCTGTATTCCTTACTCCTTCAATAATCATATCCAGGTCATTCTTAGTCAGCCTTGGATTCATTGGAAGGTTAAACTGCCGGCCATAGAAAAAATTTTCAGCGTTATGGCATAATTTATCCGGATAATTATACTTTTTCTTTAACCCGGTAAAATGGTATGTAGGCTGATAATGTAATATTCCCTGTATGCCCTCTTCCTGATATAAAACCCTTAAGAATTCATCCCTTGAGGCACCTATAATTTCAGGCTCAACACACAGCGTATACAGGTGAAATGCATGGAAAACATTCGGATCTTCATATACGGGAGTTACTCCTTTTATTCCCTTAAGTCCTTCATTAAGATAATGACCGTTAAACCTGCGTTTGTCAATCATCATATCGAGCTTCATCAACTGAGCCCTTCCTACTGCAGCCTGAGCTTCATTCATACGGTAGTTATTACCCCATTTGCCATCATCATCAATTACATCAAAATGGGAAGGTATCCAGTAGTCTGTAGCGCTTTTCTTTTCAAGTCTGTGTCCGCCAAACTCCCAGACTGTCTGATCCGGATCCCAGTGGGTGATACTCATAACTCTCATTCTCTGAATTTTATCAACCAGAGAGTCGTTATTGGTAGTAAGCATTCCGCCTTCACCAAGAGTAACCATATTTTTAAGAGAATGGAAGCTGAAACAGCCTATGTCCCCTATGCTTCCCGCCTGCCTGCCCTTGTAAGTTGCCCCATGTGCATGGGCACAATCTTCCAGTACATAAAGTTTGTGTTTTCTTGCTATTTCCATAATTGGATCCATGTCACACATCTGGCCACCATAATGAACAACATAGATCGCTTTAGTTTTGGATGTTATCTTGCTTTCAATCTGTTTCGGATCTATATTGAATGTTCTAGGGTCAATATCGGCATATACTGGCTTTGCGCCCTCTTTCAGAATTACAAGGGATGTGGCAATAAATGTTATTGGTGTAACAATTACTTCGTCACCTTCCTTAATCCCCAATGCCTGGGTTGCAGTATGCATAGCCGTAGTGCAGTTTGAAGTTGCAAATGCATGCTTAACCTCAAACCTATCTCCAAATTCTTTCTGGAACAATGCTACCTGCGGTCCCATTGTCTGGGATTCCTGCTTCAATACCGCAAGTATTGCTTTTTCTTCCATTTCGTCGTAAATGGAACCAAAGAACGAATAAGGGACTTTAAGTTTTACCCCGTCATTCATTTGATATCCTGAAGTAATTCCGCCTTCGGTATCAGAGCCTGTAAACATCAATTCTTTTTTGCTCATAATGTAAAAAAATAAAATGGTTATAAATAAAAACTCTTTTCAGATGCCAGGGCTTTAAACCCGGTCTACTCAGCCTTTGGAATAAACGGCATTGTTTTTTTCACTTTTGTTAACCCCACTAAAAGGATTCCATTGCTCTTCATGGGAGCATATTCCGGTTTCCCGTAGTTAGTCTGTGTGGCCTGGTAATTTACCGTGCCACATATATTTACCTCTTTTATTACCTTGCCGAATCGCGGATTTATCCATTCATATGCATAGAATGTTACCTGGTTCCCTGCTGAATTCCCGGAGCATTTTACCGGGTCAGCCAGGTAACAATATACATTCTGGGCTGACCCGGTATCTCCTTCTTTTTTATCCAATCTGTCTTCACTTCCCGGATTCCATTCCAGAATATTTACACCATACTGAACTGGTACAATTGTTCTGAATCCATCTTCGTATACAATTTCATACCAACCTAAAAGATCTGCAGTGTCAAAAAAATCCGGAATATTAAAATAAGCCTTTTGATTTTCTGACGGGAGGGCGCAGGCATGAAGAAATATCAGGCTGCTTACATCCTCATTAATCTTAATACCATTCACCCTGGAAGGGAGCGTATTTTCTCCCTTTCCCACTGTTCCGACAGCAATGGCACAGTTACCCGGCTTACCCGTTGAGCTGACCAGGTTAAAGACCTTATTGCCGCTATATATTTTGCCCGTCATCAATGAACCTAAATTAATATTGAATGCCTTTGAGCTTTTTGAAAAGTTAAACTGAGCAGAAATATCAACAGGTTGGATACCATCACAGTCTTTACTCGGGATTCTACTGATATTTAAATTTGATCTGACAGAGGGTAGTAATTCTGTAACAACGCTGACAAGTTCTTTTTGATTAATTATGTGGCTTGACCAGAGAAAGTTCTCACACCCAAGAAAATCCTGAATTAAATCCTTGCCAAAGTTAAATTCATTAGTTGAAGCCCATGAGGAGGGAGCACCTCCAACCAGGTCAAACTTTTTTACTCTTTCTGTCCAGTTGCTAATAGTTGGGGTAAAATTTCCATAAACCTGTTTAAATCCAAAATTCTGCAATTCCATTTCCTTATCCGGAGTGTCCCAAAACCAGTTGAATATTAATATGTCCTTAGGAATAGATTCTTTTACTACTTCGGGACGGGTACCGCCTGGTGTCATATACTTCACACCGGTTGACGAAGTGCGATGCTGAGGACCCTTTCGGCGTACACTTTCCAGCAGGTAATCGCCCCACATTGCAATTTTTATACCCCTGGCCGACATATAATCGTGAATTTTATTTATATCTCCGGCAAACAACTCTGAGAAATCCTTTCCTTTGCAAAGAGGGCAAACACCCAATGGGGCTCCCCACCACTCATCATGGCCGATATGGATCATTTTCGGTTTGATAACGTCAATATATTCATCATAAACGTCGAACATAAGCTTGTATGAATCAGGGTTTGACGGGCAATATGTATCCGGCCACCTGTCACCGGGGTATTCAGCCAGTTCAGGGTGACGTGTCAGTAACCAGTATCCATGGGTAAGAGAGGGTATTTCCGGAATCACTTCCAGAAAATTCTCAGCAGCATAATCCACAATATCCTTTACATCGCTTTTTTCAATTATGAAACCGTCGCCGGCATCAAAATGGCTGGAGTTTTTTTCTTCTCCGTGCACTCCTACCGTTGAATTTGACCTGGAATACTGCAATGATTTTGAGAACTCAATCCAGCCTGCATTAACCTCAGGATGCCTGTCAAGTCTCATGCAGTTCAGTTCTATTACAACCTTATTGTATTTATATAACGCCATGAAATCTCTCATGAACCGTTTAAAGAATGCAATATTTTCCGGTCCCGGCACATATAGCCTTATAGCCCTGAATGGGAACTCTGGCCAGTCTTTAACTTTAAGTCCCTGTACGGTTTTTCCTTTACCGGCATCTATAAGCTGTCGCAATGACTGAAGTCCGTAAAATGCTCCCTGGTCATCACTCCCCGCAATAATGATTTTGTCTGGAGTCACATTCAGCAGGTAACCCTCAGCACCGGGGTCCTTTTCATTTATTTTTAATTTGTTCCCATCGAGGTACTTTTTTACCAGAGGATTATCGAATTTTCCCATAATCACTACCCTTTTGCCAGCCGGTATCCCCGAAACCTGTTCGATTCTTACTGCAATCCCATATTTGTCACTTAGTTCCCTGACAAGAAATCTGGCAAGGAAAATATCATTTTTACTAACATCCTGAGGTATTATGATTGACATGGTCTCATCAAGGGGAAAAACATCATCAGTAAGCTGGACCTGCTGGGGAAGAGGAAATATCAGAGTTTTATCTGTGGCAGTTGCTTTTACAGGTGATATTAAAATGGTAAAAACCAGAACCATCAGGCAGATGAACTGGTTTAGGGTATCTCCTGAATTTTTCATAATTTTTTAATATTAAAATGTTTATAAATTATTTAATCCCGTCAATTTAAATATAATCTTACTACTGATCATAAACCTGTATAAGAATTTTTCAGGCCAACCTTCCGGGAGAATAACCAGCTTGCTTTTAATATTTTTACCTCCGCAACCTGACATAAGGAGAAAGAATAAAACAATAAACAGATAAGGATTTCTTTGCATAAGACAATCAGCTAAAAATACAATCACTGAGAAACGAGGGCTTATAACCGTTATCTGATGCCCATTTTATGGCGGTCATTACTTTTTCCCTGTAATCGGGTTGATAAGCTGTATAAGAAGGGTAAAAATATTGTTCATGTATCATCAGGTCAATAAATGAAGACCTGCGCTTAACTTTCTTAATCTCATCAAGTAGCGGAACAATCGCATCCAGGGGGTGACTATTTATTACCAGATGAATCTTCTTATGAATAATCCCCTCTTTATTATCAGCCCAGATTGTCCTTTCAGTTACGTGGTTTGCCATTTCGGCATCAAGGTAGTAGGAAACGACTGGTTTTCCATTTTCAAGATCATAGTAACCAGTCAGCGCTTTGTATCCGCAATCCCTCAGAGCTCTGCATCCTTCTACTTTGGCCTCTCCCCAATGGAGAGTGGTTACCGGACCAAGAAGCTCATCTCCTGCAAACCTACTTATCTCCTTCTTTACCAACTCACAATCTTTCTTTACCTGATCATAACCGGCATCCAGGTATGGTTTGTCAGGATCGTTTTGTAATGCATGAAAACTCAGTCTGAGCCAGTCGGAATTCCCCTTCCACTCACCTTTATATTTATCTGGCATGTCTGAAAGGTTAAATCCTTCCGTCTGGTAATAAATATTGAGATGTATTTTAGTGCCATAAGTATCATGCACCTCTTTTAACAAACCCAAATAAGGATTTTCAAAAATAGATCTGTATTTTGAGGAATTTATTGAAATGTCTTTCAAAAATAAAATGTTATCATCAAGAGAAAACCGGTATTTATTTGTGTAATTTCTAAGCCAGTAAACTACAATGCTTTGATTACTGAATGATCCCCCGCCGGTAAGCTCAATCACGTTCCTGTATCCATTAAGTGGTATTTCAGAAATGTAAAAACCACCGGTGAATTTTGTCTTTATCCCGTTGATCTTTAATTGTAACCCGGCCGGCGCTGCTACTTTTACCACTGTATATAAAATTCCGTCACTTACTATTCCATCATATTCGGTGAGCATATCACCATCTACCAGTCCGGCAAATTTTATTTCTCCTTCAAAAGGAGTGGATGAATCAATACCAGATACAATTAATCCTGTACAAGCTTTACCTGTCAGTTTAACAAAACCCCTTCTTGTTGTCTTCATAATGATTTCTTTTGTCCGGTTATTTTTAGTTTCTTTAAATAAGCTGACACTAAGGTATCAAAAATATTTACTGATAAGATATAACTTCTGAAAGTCATTCAATTTACATGTAAATAATCTTTTAATAAAGCTATTCAGGCTTATAAATTATTAATAAGTCATATATGATATTTAACTTTAATTAACCTGATATTTTATAAAGAAAACTAATTTAGCCTTTTTTAAATCTAAAAGCAGTATTGTCAGTTGACTTTATATAAAAATGTTATTCCTTTTATGAAGATTACATTCTCCTTTTCTGCAGTGTGTTATACATCCCTTATTATTATATTTTTTACAGGTTTTTCCGGGCTCAATGCACAGATTAGAGACAAATCCTCTCTCCCTCAGACGACTTACGAAATTGATTCAGTGGTTATCAGGGCAAGAAAAGAGTCCCATAACCTGATGGAGAAACCATACACTGAACCAAATTCCCTTACTCCATCTATCAGTATTATAAGTCATACCAATATTGTCAGACAGGGAGCAACCAATGTAGTAGAGGCAATGAAATATATTCCCGGAGGTCTTATAGAAACACGTGGGAGACAGGTTAAACAGTTTTTTTCTGTAAGAGGACAAAAATATCCTTACCCTGATTATGCTATTGACGGTGTCTGGCAGAAAGAGTTTGAGGAACTCCCATATTTTTTTTCAACCTCAGATATTCAGGATATTGAGATCGTAAGGTCAAGTGCCGCTTTGCTTACAGGTCTTTCCGGTATGGCCGGACTTATCAATATAAAGACAAGGGAATATTCAAGTCCTGAAACAAATATTGAGCTTGAATTTGGATCATTTAATGATCTGCACACTCACCTTTCGAATGGCAACAGAATTGGAAATTTCTCATATGCAATCGGTGCCGGTTATGATAAAAATGACGGCCCTTCAGGAAAACACTCTAAAGAAAATATGTCAGATCTGTTTTCACAGGTAAAATGGCAACCATCTGATAAGTTAATTATTAAGGCAAACTTATTTTATCTTGATGGAAAAAGGGAACTAAGAATTGCCGAATTGCCAGCTGACGGGAAGTACCGTGATATGATCCAGAATTTTGATCCGGTCAGAGCATTACTTTCAAATCTTAAAATGGTTTACAGGCCATCGGAAAATTTATCATCCGAGTTGCAGCTTTTTTATTCAAACCGTAATCCCACTTTTAATGATGAAGTCAAAATGACATCCTCAAACGAGAAGGATTCTGAGTGGGGATTAAATTTCATTCAGTCGGTTTCTGTAACCAGGCTTAACATTTTACGATTTGGTGGTTTATATAACCACTGGGTGGCCCCAAACGGGAAAAGGTTCTATACAGGCAAACGTTGTGATACTGAAACCTTTTCAGGTGTACTGGTCGATGAGCAGCGGATCGGACCGGTTACACTTGATGCAGGGGTAAGATGGACCAGAACATATCTGAATGACTATGGAGCTTTTAATATAGAGGGAGACGGTTCCCATTTCAAAAATGTCACACCGGTCAAAGATCAATGGGAGCCATCGATTTTACAGACCAGTCTGGGAGCTTCATACCGTATCAATAATTTTTTCTCACTATATCTTAATACGGCTGCAGGACAGATTAAGCCAGCAACCGGCTCTCTGAATACAGATCTTTCAGTACCGGGGAATGAGACACGTTTTAAATTTGACCTTGGAGCTATAAAACAACTTCGGGGTTCCGGAAAGGTAACTTTTACTCTTTTCGGGGTTATCCAGAAAAATGCCATCGTACTTAGCGGAGATACCTATCTCGATTCCCTTACAAATATCAGAAGGGCATTATACTTAAATCGTGATCAGAATCAGTCGGGAATGGAGTTCGAACTGGTCTCTTCAAAACTCTATGGTATGTTACAGCCATTTTTCAATTTTACACTTATGAAATCTGTTATGAAGAGTGGTGACAGGATGATGACAAACAGGGAGAATCCGGTAATGATAGCAAGCGGAGGTTTATATATTAACAGAAAGTCTTTTGATTTCAATCTCTTCTGCAAGTATGTCTCACCTTTTGAAAATAACCGTTTTGCAGTCATAGCTGACGGACCGCAACCTCTTGGGGACTTTATTACAATAGATATTTCGGAAGGATACACCACCAAAGGAAGAATACCGGTCAGAATATACGTAAGGACACAAAACCTGACTAATAAAAAGTACTCAACTGTGATCGGATACCCCGATTTTGGAAGGATGATTTTTGCGGGAATACAGGTAAAGTTCCTCAAAGCACAGAATAACTAAACGCGGAAAGAAGTAACCGGGCTATCAGGATGAAGGTAGCATATGGCATTCAGGGTTTACGTGTCTTTTTTATGACGACCGGATTTTCCATAATTTCCCGGGCCATTTCCGGATCTGTTTTTTCAATGCCTGTAAGGATATAAACTATCATTCCGGCATCAGAGGCGTCAAAGTTTTTACCATTTCCCTTCACGCAGGTCTCTAAACGTGAATAGAGCCAATCCCAGGCTCCGGGTTTGTACGCAGGATTATTACGGGCTTTGGAAGTTCTGATCCAATCAAACTTCTCAATTTCTGCCTGAAGGCCGGCATAATCATTACCCCCATTCTGATCAGCAATCATAATACATTTTAAATTCCCTCCCGGGTTATCCGAGAAAGAATCACTGATCTCCTTAAATGTCCATCCGGTATGAACATCCCAGAAAGTATTTTCCGGTTTGTCGCTGTGCCTGTTATTCCATTCTGAATGTGATATAAGGGTCACGAATTGCCTTTTTGAAATTTCAGCACGATTAATTGCTTCACCAACCACCTGCATGGGACCGGCTGCAATAATAATCAAAGGATTATCCCGGGTTGATTCGTTGATTTTATCACGCAAAGCATTATAAGCAAGTTCCGGATTATCGACTGCACAGATAAAATCAGTATTTGCAAAGCCGAACCATTTCTTTCCTCCCAGTGCACTTTCACGCATATGTTCATATGAATTGAGTCCCGACTCCGAAGTCGGATGGCTATGATTACTTCCCCACACGTGATCACTGTAAGTATAGAGAACCAGGTTATCCTGCAGGCCTGCAGCAGATAACAGTGCAAGGGAAAGCGGTGTTGCAGCCCAGTCGTCATGATCATGTTCATTACCGTCTGAACTGAGTGCGATTCGTCCCTTTCCCTGCCAAACAGGATTTTGGGCTGTCAAAGTACTGGTTGTCTTCATTAAAAAGAAGATCAGTAATGCAAAAAATATATAAGGTTTCATTATTGTTTAAATTATATAATAACCATTAAGTTTCACAAACAGATTCAGGAGAGGACCCGCATCTCAGCCTTTCAGGTACTATTTTATAGTATAATCCGCAATTATTTTACCGTTTACATCCTTTACAACAGCCTTAATGCCCTGATTATCTACTACAACTTCAACAAAGGAATTATTTGAATTTACCAGGACCGGATAGTTAAATCCAGATTTCCCTTTTTCATAGAATGCATTCCTATGAGTATGAGCACTGATCATAAGATCAATACCGGCAGTCCGAAGTACCGGACCAAAATTATCAGCAAGAAATTTCATAGTATAATTCTGCCTTTCTTCCTTTATTACCGGCATGTGGATCATGACTATCCTGTTCTTTGCATTTCTGAAAGCATCACTTTTAATTTCAGTCTGCAGCCAGTCCAGCTCTTTTAAGCGGTACGAATCATAATCAGCAAGGCCGTAATAGTACCTGTTATTATCAGGTTTATCTTCTCCTGTATCCAGAATAGTGAAATGAACAGGCCCCTGGTCAAAACTATAATAGAACCTGTCATCCTTGTAATCAAACCATTTTTTAAGGTCGCGGGCAGCAAAACCCCTTGATTCATGATTTCCGCGAACGTAATAAAATGGTTTTCTGGTTGCAAAATAGAAAGTTGCGGTATCAATGAAGCCCGGGTAAAGCTGACTGGTCCTTTCCAGAAAATCTACCATATCACCATTGAAAAAATAAAAATCCTGGTCTGTTATCTGATTGTGTCTGAGATAAGATGCCATTTTGCCGGAAAGCTCATGAACATCATTAATAACTGTAAAAACAACCTTATCCGATTTAAGAGCAGGTGTTAAAAAATTTACACGTCGCCCCGAAATAGTATCGCCATAATAGATCTTGTATGCCTGGTATTTTAAGATCTGGACAGAATTAATGGTGTATTTATATTCAGTGCCCGGAGTTAATCCATCAATACGAACCTTATGAAGTGTACTTCCCCCGTCAACTATACCATCATGGCTGTTACGCACAAAACGTACTCTGCCATCAGGTAAAGTTAGGGTAATTGCGGGAACAGCAGGTTTATTGGTTGTCCATATAATTGTGACTCCCGTAGGGCTCATATTCTGGAGCCAGGGTCCATGGGTAAAAACGAAGTTATCATTATCAATGCCCTGGGATGGTGACACCACTTGTATCACTGACAATAATACCAAAACAAAAACCAGTTTTTTCATATTTTCAGGGTTTAAGATTAATGTGAATTAACAAGATCAGGAATAGGATAATTAAAGGTCTGTTCCAATAGCGAGGTGACACAAGCATATCGCCAGGTCTTCAGCATTATCTTTACAAAGAAGAGAAATTGTGAAACAAGAAACAATATTAATATGCCACCCCCGGTTGAAGGTCTCCATGCAGGGACGATTTTTAATACCAGCCACCAGAATAAACCTGTTATTATTGTAATAATAAGCACCATGGGATAAGATGATTTAAAAGTTATAAAGGTCTGTCTGAAACCAAAACCGATTGCCCTGAAGCACGCCGGGTTTATATAAACAGCCTGCCATGCCCTGGCATAATCAGTAACAAGCAGTATCATCAGGATCAGAAACACCAACAGCGATCCGCAAATAACTGCAGTATTAAATAATATTTTTTCTGAGTAAGGTTCTGCCCGCACTGCAATCATTAGAGGTATGACTAAAATAAATATTATTAAAAAAATAATAATGAATATAGCTACAGTTATTATTATCAAAAAAGACCAGAAATTTAACGCGGCTGCCCTGAAAAATTCCGAAGATGAAAACCTTGCGGAAGATCCTTTGAGATTACTGAATAATCCGCCCGTAAGAAATGCATTCAAAATAAACCCGGTTAAAATCAGAAAGAAGAACCCATATGTAAATGATGAAAATAGGCTCCTTAATCCGGAACCCAGGTCAGCAAGAACTTCTATATTCAGACCATTTGAAAATCTTTCAACAATCATACTTTTACCATAACCGGAAATTAATGACCCTTTAACTGATATCGCCAGGAGAGAGACTGATAATAGATAGAAAAACCATATTAGCAACACCCCTTTCCAGCATTTTATGGCGCGGATTGTACCATTTACCACAGAATTTTTAATCTTCATAACAGGCTTAATTATAGTGAAAAAAAATAGATGAAGAACTGCGTGAAGGATATCAGTTTATTGGTAATTCTTCGCAAAGGGACCCGGTCAGGTTCTAAAGTCATTGAATTGTTAATATAGTTTACATCCATTGTTATCTTATAATCAGGATCTATTTTTACCCATTTTACTTTCCTTTTACCATAATATGTATAATCCTTGTACCTGCTTTTTCCGTCCCATGATTCCACAACTTCTTCCCCGTTGTCAAAATGAATGAGTATTTCCTCAGGGAGCATTACCGTACCTGCTCTCTCAATCTGCACCACAGAACTGTAAAGCAGATAGCTCCGGACGGGAATGCTATCCGTTTCATCCACAACCTTAATTTTTCCTGCTGATTTTTCAGGCTTTTCATTATAAATTCCTGCAACCTTATAATCACATAATCCGGTTCCGTAAAGCGTCTGGTCAAAAAACCAGTTCATATCCCTGCCATATTTATTTCCGTGCAGTTTTGTTACCACATCATTTACAACACTTATAAAATCCTTTCCCGAAGGATAACTAAATGCCCATTTTCTATAATATTCCCTGAAAATCTCATTTGTTGTCTCCTCGCCTACCAGACCCATTAAAGTAAAAAGCCAGGTTGCTGTTTTGTTGTAGGACATCATATTATAGGTGCTATGTGGGTATCGCCAGGAAAACTGGGTGTTATTGACCACCTGCCTGCTGTCCGACAATAAATAGGATATCCTTGAAACCGATTTATCTGAGATTTTAAAGAATGGAAGATCCAGAAGCCCGGAGTTTTTGCCATAGTAATGGTCAACAATTCTTTCTTCCCAGAATGTATTTACACCCTCGTCAAGCCATGGTTCTTCAAATTCGTTGCTTGCCAGTATTCCCATAAAATAAGCGTGTCCGAACTCATGGATAGTGGCCATTTCAGGCAAATGGAGAAATTCCGGCATTTTGTAAGATGAAACTGACGTAAATAGTGTTGTATATTCCATACCTCCTGCCCCTGCACCCTTACCAGGGGGATCCACCAGTGTCAGGTAGGGCCATGGATAGGGACCAACGTTTTCTGAAAAATATTCAAGCGCATGTTTCACTGCAATAAACTGTCTGTCAACCTGATGAATCCTGTCTGCCGGAATAAGAAGAGTAAGTTTAACATTTCTCCATGTATCATTATATACAGCATACCCCGGCCAGGCTGTCCATGCAAAATCAACAATGTCCTCAGCCCGGTAAGTAAGGGTTTTCATCCCCTCTTCAGGTGCTGAAGTACTTATAAGCATCCCACCTGAGCCTACCACATATTCTTTTGGCAGAGTGATCTTTACATCATAAACGCTATGGTTCGAATAGAACTCAGAGTTTTCATGGAACTGGTGGCAATTCCAGCCTCCTTTTGTAGCATACCGCATTCCCTCAGGTTCATAGACTCCAAACTTCGGGAACCACTGTGCCACAAAGTAAAAATCTTCATTGTAACCCGTTCTTATTATTTGTGAGGGAAGTTTTGATTCAAATTTAATTTTCAGAAAAACAGTGTCTCCAGGAGTCACCGGTTCCGGAAGATTTACTTTAAGAACAGTGAAATCATCAGGATTACCATCATCAGGACTGATATACTGCATAAAAGGAATAAGATCCATTCCATCTCTGTCCTTTAGGGATCTGATCCCGATCCATCCGTAATCCGATTCTTTATTTCCGGGCGATCCGCCTGACTCTTTATAAAACGTTGTATTACTGCTTTTAAAGGCATTTAAATAAAGATGAAGACGTATATCAGGTACAATATCACCCGACTTATTTACCCAGAATGCTTCCATAGTGCCGGAAACCGTTTTTGACACTATGTTCAGGCTTGCATCAATCTTATAACCTGTAATTCGTTCGCTTAGTGGCTTTTTATTAACAATCTGTGATTGAAGGGGGTAGAAAATAAAGTAGAATAGTATCAAAGCAACCGGATGCTTTTTCATAAAGACATGATATTTAAGACTAAAGGTATAAGACCCTGGTCATCTTTCGTCTACAAAGATTTTTCTAAAAGTTCTTCAGAAATAATTAAAGAATAATGCTACTATTCGGGCGTAATGTCTTTTATCAGTAAAAGGGGAAACTCACCCTCGTTATAAGTAACTTTACCTTCCATTTTCAGAGGCTCTGTTTGCTTCAAAAAAACATTAACTTCCTGTCCATCAGCATACATCAAAAAAAGGAGCGAGTCATTTAAAAATGATACCTTTTCTCCCGGAATTATATACCCATTGTCGGTGAAAATCATTGTGGCCGAATATTTCTTCTCAACAAACCCCACATCAATTCTCCCAAGTTTATATCCTTCCGGAGCATCAGGTAATTCGAATTTCCATCTGCCTATCGGGTCATTTTTGGGTACCTGCCCCTGTTGTGCAAAAGCTGTTAGAATAAACAGTAAATTCAGGATAAGTGTAATAATACTCTTCTTCATGATTGATTATTTTAGTTAATCAAATATATAAATCAATTATGACAAAAGCGGATGCTTACAATTAATTATTTATTCTGCACGATGACACATGGACGGAATTGTTCATTTTCACAATCCCAAAATAAAAAAAGATAATGTATTCAGGTAATTGATTCAACAACCACCGGCAACTTTCTTCTTCTTTGGAACACCTTTCACAACCGGTTTAGGTGAAGAAATGCTCTTGTCCCGTGCAGACTCTACCACACCTCCTCCTCCAAAAGCCATACCTGCACTTTTCCTGAAATCATATTTGGCAAACTCTTCGTCGGAGCTGGTGGATACCGGCTTCTGCGGGTTGAGAATTGCATCGAACCAGTAATTCAGTCCACCTTCAAGGACATAATTGTTTTCATAACCCAGTTGCCTTAAAACCATCCAGGCTTCATTTGCAATAAGAGTACCATTTGAATAGAAAACATTCATTTTAACATCCTGATTTAGAATGTCAGTATATTTTTCCGAAAGAAGGTCATTTGCCGGAATATTGATCGCACCCGGCAGACTGAATTTTTCGAAATCATCCTGGCTTCTGACATCTATCAGGTTGAGAACAGGATCTTTTTTTATAATCATATCTGCCACAGCATCCGGGGTAACGTATTGAGTCCTTGTGTTAGCCTCAGCCAGCAATTCCTCGGCAGAAAGCTTATAAGGTTTTGTCTTATTCTGAGGGACAGCAGCAATAATTAGTCCCATAGGAATAACAAATAAAGCTAATAAATTACGTGGGTTCATATTTTTTGAGTTTAGTGTTTCAGTGTTTCAGTGTTTCAGTGTTTCAGTGTTTCAGTGTTTCAAATAAGCCAGCATTTAATATACCTCTCTGGGAAATTTCTTCTCTGCCCATTCAGCTGCCCAAAACATTGTCAGGGCAACAATAATAAGAAGAAGTCCGAAAAAACCATCTTTCAGTCCCAGTGCTTCACTTATTTTTGGCGTGCCAAGAAATTTGGCCAAATACAATTCATCCCATAAGTTATATCCCAGTCCAAAAATAAGTATTCCAATAAAAAGACCTCCTATAAAAACAAAGGCGTCAAGTTTTCCGATTGAAGCACCACAGAAACTTGTTCCGGGACAATATCCGCCGATGATAAATCCTGCACCCATAATTATTCCTCCAACAATTGCTGACGTAAGGTAAGTAGGATTTACATATACCAGGTTTAAATCAATCCAGCCGAACAGGCTGAAAAAAAGCAACCCCAGCATAGCTGTTATTGCAGCTGTGAAGAAGACTTTTAATACTACCGCATCGTAGCCGTAAAATACTCCCGCAAGTTTTCTGCTTGATGAAAATCCGCTTTGCTCAAGGACAAAGCCAAATCCAATCCCAATAATAAAAGCCAGGAACAGGTTGGTATTCTCAGAAATTAACTCATTGATTGCTAATGGTCCCATGTTATTTTGTTATTTTGTTATTTTGTTATTTTGTTATTTTGTTTTTATTTTCCAACTGTCTTGACGTCAGGAAGTCTTAGTGCCTGAATCTTCAATTGCCTTTGCTGCTCTACGCTCTACGCTTTACGCTTTACGCTTTACGCTCCGCTTTTCTCATATCCAGTTCCTCCTGAAAAAATATGCAAGTGCATATGCTGTTCCGAATATTGCCATCATAGTGATAAATCCTCCCAGGGATAAAACAGCCATTCCGCTTAAAGCCGACCCGCTTGTACATCCCCTGCCAAGCTGGGAACCAAAACCAAACAAAACTCCTCCGGAAAGGGCCAGAATGAGTCTTTTACGCGAAGTAATCTTCGGAGAATGCTCCACCTTGAACTCCAGCCTTCCAGCCAGTGCCCCGGAAAGGAAACCGCCAACAACTACTCCCATCATTTCAAAAACCAACCAGGTCTTCATTGGATTCCCTGGATGAGATCCCCTGAACTCCTTAACAAATGCAGAATTATCACTTGGTGCAGGAGCAATGGTAGTCATTGCTGTGACAACGGTGCTCTTTATTGCTCCACTGGCTCCCAATCCGCGCCCTGAAACAAAATTCGCTGCCAGAAGTACAATGCCTAATAATACTCCTCCAACATAAGGGTTGAGGTATCTGCTCTTTTTAATTTCTTCCTGTTTACTCATATTCTAATTCAATTTCAATATCATTTTTTTTAAGGCATGCGGTGTTTGGCTTGCGAACCGGACCTTATATTGCCCGGGCTTGCTGATTTTAATAAAGCCACCTGCTTACCTGTCCGGCATAAACGATTATAAACCTCAGCATCATGCTTCCAAAGATGACCATAATGGGAGGAACGATAGCAGGGATATGAAAATTATTCAATTCCATGATCTCAAGTATTGATGGCAGAACCATTCCAATTATTACTACAAATATCCAGAATGACATTGTGTAGGGCCCCCCAAGAAACAATTTTGCGGCTTCAATCTGAACCTGTGTGCTCGCCAGAAATCCCATAAACATATGGATTATAAGAAAGAGTTCTATTCCTATAATTACCAGGTCGATCCGTGCAAATTGTTTTCTTTCAGCCTTGTTTTTTGACAGAATAAGAGTAGCTGCGGCTCCAGCTGAGAGACCTGAGGCAAGGAATAACGGGCCCAGTATTGATGTATTCCACAGCGGACGTGCATTAAATGCCGATAGCAAAATTCCGGTATATATTCCAAGGATCCCGGCATATACAAGCATGACCCAGGCCAGTGTTCTCTTGTATTTATTAAAAAAAGACTCCAGAGTGTATAACCATTTGAATTTCCAGTCCCATTCCGGAAATATATCTCTTATATGAAGAGCACACCATATGAAAGAAACCGGAGTTATAACCATCAAAGTCCAGGCTCCCCATGACATAGGTGACTGCAGTTTGATATTGGTATAGAGTTGCCAGAAAAACAATTTATGCCTGATATCAATAAAGAGAGCAATTAATCCTAAAATGAGGAGGATTGGAGCCAGGAAAGGTGTCAGTCTTACAGCAGTTCTGTAATCTTTTTCACGCCCCCTGAGAAAATAGAGGGCAGCAATGGCGAGGATACCTGCTGCCATCCCACCCAGAAAAAGATAAAGCGGGATCTGCCAGTGCCATATATTGAGGTGTGGATCGACAAGATGGTTCAACCTGCCACTGACAAATAATTCTTCTTTCATAGCTGTATAAAAATTTTCATATCAGATTAAGAAATACAATTGAGGATTTGTTCCGGCTTCAGGGATCAGAGATTTATATTTTCTCCTTTTAAGTACAACAGATACATTACTGTTTGGATCATCCAGATCACCAAAATAGAGACATTTTGTAGGACATACCGATACGCAGGCAGGCGATAATCCATGCTTTATCCTGTGTTCGCAGAAAGTACACTTGTCTACATACCCGCCTGGATGAGGATACCTTGCATCATAAGGGCAGGAAGCAATACATGCCCCGCACCCGATACATTTATTCTTAGCTACAAGAACAATTCCTCCTTCCACGATATGGCTTGCTCCTGTCGGGCAACAACGCACACACGGAGCATTAATACAATGGTTACACCTTTCTGATCTGATCTCCATCTCCAATTGTGGATAGGTCCCATCCATAGCTTCGACTACCCAGTCGCGGCAATATCCAATGGGGACATTATTTTCAGTCTGACAGGCTACAACGCAGTCACTGCATCCCACGCACTTCCTAGTATCAACAGCCATGGCATATCTCATGATGCAACCTCCGCTCCTTCTTTTTCAATTAAAAATGTGACAAAATTGCTTCTCATACCTGTACCTCCCATGACCGGATCAACAAGAACTCTGGTGATCATTTGTGTATCACTTACCCCACGGCCGAAACAACGTTTCATCTGGTCCTGTTTATGGCCAAATCCATGGACCATATATACCGAGTCCCACCTGATCCTTTCTGTAATTCTGATCCTGACTGGAAAATCTGATACAACTTTATCCTGATTTTTTAACCATATATACTGATCAGTCTTTAATCCCCACTCCACTGCCACTTTGGGGTTGATCCAGAGAGTGTTCTCGTCCATAAGGTCAGTGAGGTTGGGATTATTGGAAGTACGGCTAAAGGTATGCATGGGAGCCCTGCCGTAAATAAGCCGGTAAAAACCATCTTCAGGCTCTTCATGAGCAAAATAAACCGGAAGGGGATCAAATCCGGCCTGCTCAAAATAGGGTGAATACAATTCAATTTTACCTGAATCGGTTGAAAATTCAACCTTCTCACCCTCTTCAAAATAGAGATCATCTGCATCCCGTTCAAAAGTTTTTACACCTAAATGTTGCATCTCTTCAAGTGAGGATCCTGCCTTTTTCAGTTGCCAGTCAAGCAGATCCTCCTGCTTCTCGAAAGGGAAATAACCATCAAGGCCAAGTTTTTTAGAGAGTTCACGGGCTATCCAATATCCGGGTTTTGTGTTATTAAGAGGTTCTGTGGCAGGCATCCGTAATGCGATAGCCGGTTTACGGTGCGGACTAACCCTTAAACCATCGTATCGTTCAAGATAAGTACATTCAGGAAGAACAATATCGGCCCATCCCGTAATCTCCATTGGCATGGTATCTATTGCAACAATAAGATCCAGATTATGAATTGCTTTCAGGGTATTCGCCTGGTCAGGTACTGTAAATATCAGGTTTGTTCCGTTTACAATCCATCCTTTAATAGGATATGCAGAACCGTTTTCAGGTATTGACGCATCAATCAGGACGTTTGAAACCGGAGTACTCGCAATGGGAAATTTCCCGGGAAAGAGATCCTCCCAGGTCTTTGCCGGATCATTGAATTTAGGAATTGCCAATGCGGGTAACTCATACTTTGCCGGCCGGTAAAAGCCTCCTCTTCTTCCCCATGATCCAAGTAATGCATTTAGAATAGCAACTGCGCGGATCCTCTGAGTATCATCACCATACCAGGTAACATGCCGGCCAGGATGAACAATTACAGAAGGAGAAGCATCCGCCATCTCTTTGGCTGTACTCCTTATCAGATCAGGTTTGATTGTGGTAATTCCATACGCCCAGGCAGGCGTAAAATCTTTTACATGTTCTTTTAGCTTATCAAACCCGGAACAATAATTATCCACATATTTCTTATCATAATATTCATTGTAAATGATCTCATGGATCCAGGCAAGAAGCAGTGCCATGTCGGTTGCGGGTTTTATGGGAAGCCAGTATTTAGATTTTCCGGCAGCAGTTGAGAACCTCGGATCAACAGTTATTATTGTTGCTCCCTTATCGATTGCATCTGACATCTCCTGAACCTGACCATTATGCATGTTCTCACCAATATGCGAACCGATAAGAACAAGGCACCTGGTATCCCGGATATCAGTAATCTCGGGTGAATAAACCTCTTCACCGAAAGTAGCCAGAAAGGCTTCATCTCTGGGTCCACGACACTGTGCATATGAAGGTTCGGTAATATTTCCGGAACCATATGCTTTGAAAAGAGTTGCTAAATAGCTGCTTCCCGAACCATGAGTAAATAATGCCATACTTTCCGGACCATATTGCAGGGAAATATCCTTCATCTTTCCGGCTATGATTCCAAGAGCTTCATCCCATGATGCCTCACGGAATATCTGATTACCCCGTTCCTTAACTCTGATCAGAGGTGTCTTAAGTCTGTCTTCATCATAATACATTCCTACCCCACCGGTACCTCTGGGACAAAATCTGCCATTGCAATGCTGATCCTCATCATTCCCTACAATCTTCCATATTTTTCCCTGGGAAGTTTTATAAACCCAACCGGCACATTTCCAGAAACATATTTCACAATAGGTGGGAGTCCGTTTCAGATCAGGAGTAAGATTCTTTAACGCACCCGGTGAAGAAATCGCTTTAAGGGTTTGGTAAGCTCCTCCACCTGTAGCCAAAACACCAGCTCCAATGACCGATATTTTAATAAATTCTCTCCTGGTAGTCATACAATTGGTTATGATAACAGGACAAATCTATGAAAAACTAAACATTATTCTATCTACATATTTACATAAATATATATATAGATTTGATGAAGCTGCAAGTAAGTACTGTTAATAAATTAACAGTCTGATAATTACTATTATTTAGAATTTATATAAATTATATACGGAAAGTTTAGATATTACTTTCTATACAGTTTTTTACTCTCCTTTTTAATACCCGGCCGGATAGTCTGCCCAATCCAAGCAGGGGAACCATATAGTTCAACAAAGAAAAAAGGTGGTATCATAAAACACCACCTTCCACTAAAAGGCCACAACGTAACCACTTCTAAAAAGAATAAAAGTTAATTCACTGCATGCCGGAATTTAACACTTTCCGTTCAATAATGGTCATAATAACCCATGTGGATCATAACCTGACGAAAGATAAACCTTTTTAACCACTTCTTTTCTACTCCTTTTTCCTGGTACTCAGTCCGAAGGGCAGATAAAGCGGACAAAATCCAAGAATGCTTGTTACAACAAAAATTACTGCCAGAATTAAAAGAATAATCCCTAGCGTACCGGGGATAGCTTTTGTAAAATAGAGTACAGCAATTACGACTGCAACCAGTACCCTGATCACTTTGTCTATTGTTCCCATGTTCTTTTTCATTTGCAATGATTTTAATTTTAAAAATACCTTAATATTAATTCAATTCCTTTGCGATAGCCATCGCGGCAATTGTTCCATCTGCAACTGCAGTGGTTATTTGTCTGTATTTCTTGCTTGTAACATCACCTACTGCAAAAATATCCGGCATGCTTGTCGCCATGTTTTCATCGGTAATAATGTACCCCCATTGATCAAATTTAAGCTTCCCTCCGAATAGCCCAACATTTGGTTTCATGCCGATAAAAATAAAGACACCGTCGCTCACAAGTTTATGGCGCTCTTTTGTAACCAGGTTTTCAATTTCAGTAATGATCTTATCGCCTTCTCTGCTGAAAGATCGTGGTTCATGCATGAAGATGGTATTTATCTTTTTATTGGCAAATACTTTTTCCTGGGCTTTTTGATTAGCAGTAAACTTATCGAACTGATGAACCATGGTAATCTTACTGGCAAAACGGCTTATATAATCAGACTCTTCAACGGCGGAATTGCCGCCACCTATTATAACCACCTCCTTATTATCAAAATATTTGGCATCACATGTGGCACAATAAGATATACCTTTTCCTTTCAGCTCTTTTTCACCGGCAGCACCGGTTAAATTAGGTTTGGTTCCGGTTGCAATAACAATTTTCTTTGCCTTGATCGTTTCAAATTCATCAATCACAACTTCCTTATTAACCAGATCAACGTTTGTTATATCAACTGCAACCTTATAAACCGTCCCGCAAAGTTTCGTCTGTTCACTCATATTATGAGACAGTAAATAACCTGCCTGTGGCTCGATAAAGCCCGGATAATTGGAAACTTCATGAGTTGTGGATACCTGACCGCCAGGCAATGCAATATCAATAAGTACAGTGTTTACTTTAGACTGGCATAGATACAATCCCGCGGTAAGTCCGCCAGGACCAGCTCCGAGGATAATAACATCAAATTCTGAAACAGAAGGTTTAATCTTTTTCCTGATTTCCTCTACCTTTTCAGCAGGGATCATGGTATTAAGGTTTTTAATAATATCACTTCTTTTAATTCCGCCGGTTAACCTTTCGGCCACCTCTTTTCCGTTATCAAAAAACAATAAGGTAGGTGACGATTTAACAACAAGCTTTTCAGCTAAATCACGATTCTGCTGACGAAAAATCTTTATAAATTTAACATCAGCACCATAAAGACGTGACAAATCTTCAAATTTAGATGCGAGGGCTTCGCAGGGAGGGCATTCGGAAGAATAAAAGTCCAGAACAATTTTACCCCCATTTAAAACATTATTTTCAAATTCAGATGAATTAATTTCTTTCATTATAAAAGTGATTACTACGATTAAATGTTTAAATAATTAAGTTCTAGTTAAGCCGCAAATGTACACATAATATTTTTAAATCGCAATAATATCACTAATTATTAAATCATAGTAAATTCATCATTCTTATTTTTCGTTTTTATCGATGTATGAAGAGAAACCCAGCTCCAGCAGTTCTTTCACCGGACGGCAATCGGTTGAACAGATAGAACCTGTTCTGTTTTTAGCTACTGATCCGCATCCTCCTCCGCACCCTAACTGAACAGTGCAATCCTTGCATTCCGGAATTACAGTAATATCCCTGGATTCCCACAAATCGATCTGATCAAGATTGCGGGATACACCGGGATAAAACGTTCCCAGCGATTCATCAATTTTCCCTACTGTAGCCGTACAGGGATAAATTTGTCCTGTATAGTCAAAAGCCCATTCGGTTTTACAGGCCGGGCAGGAATCGAAAAGGGGTTCGGGCAGGTCACCGTTTTCAGCGAGAAACTTACTTATTGAATAAGCCGGTTTATAAAACTGAAGTATATGGGGATATTTCCTGGTAAGTTCAAATATTTTTTCGAACAAGGATATTCTGCTGAAAAGGTTTTCCGGCATTGACTGGCAATGGTGCAATTCATAATTTCGTCCTACCTGTGTCTTAAAGAAGGGACTTTTTGTCCAGCCTTTATCAATTGCATATTGAGCCAGGTCAGTAAGATTTTCAATATTTTCCTTATCAATAACCATACGAAGATTTACATTCAGGTTGTTCTGCAGACATGCATCGATTCCTTTTTCAATTTTGTCGAACGTACCGTTTCCGTCTTTAAGGAAGCGACGTTTATTATGGATTTCAGCTGTACCGTCAAGTGTAACCTGGATCTCGCGGATATTTCCTTCCTGAAGCAGAGGAATATACTCTTCAAGAGTATAACCATTGGTTACAAAGCAAACATCCAGGTTTATACCTGTGGCCTTTGCAAGAAGATATTTAACAATCTGTTTATGTTTTGGACTGTTTAAAAGAGGTTCGCCACCAAATACTGTGATATACTTTTTCCGCCCGGCAAAATCAGAATCAATATATCTGAAAAAAGCATCGATCACCTCATTACTGAGCTCCTGATGAGGATTATCATACTGATCCTGATAACAATAAGTACATGCAAAGTTGCAACTGTAATTTGTTACAAAGAAAAGCTGTACTTCATCCTTATCACGTGAATCAATAAAGTCAAGGTATTTATTTCGATAAAGTTTTGTTTCTTCCAGCTCATCCAGCAGGTAGCCTTTTTCCAGAAATTCCTTAAAAAACCCATTGTCGGATAAGGGTTTTCCTTCCTTAATTAGTCTTACCTTTGCTGCATCTAATGGAGAAAGAAGGTCTGCATTTCCAGTAAGAAGATTAACTAAAAAATAGTTTCGGGAATCTCTGATCTTTGAAAAAATATTATACTTTGAATATTTAATCATTCAGTTTGTTCATATTTTTGGACTGAAGAATTATCCAATGAATATCCAGGAATTTAATCGTGGCAGCCAACGATAGTTTTTGATGTTTTTGCACAACACTGTGCTGTCTTGGCCTGAACATGGTTTTCTTTCTTTTTAACTAAACTTTTCATGATAATTTGTAAATTTTGTAGTTTATAATATCTCATTCCTTGCTTTTATAAGCGATAATCCGGAACACAGTCTTTTAAAGAATTTAAGATTTTTCCCCGTAAAGGGTCCAGCTTGCAACCATTACTTTACCCTTTTCATATGGTTCTGATTCTTCAAGAATCCTGACCGTATTAAATCCTGCATTCTCAAGTTGCTGAAAATACTCGTCACGTGTTACCGATCCTGCCCAGCATTCCGATATTGCCACCGGGTCGTTTCTATACTCATCAGGAATTGTTTCAATGGCATAAATATCACTGACAACAAACCGTCCTCCTGTTTTTAGAATACGAAATACTTCGTTCCATACCTCCTGTTTTTCAGCTGAATGATTTATAGTGCAGTTTGAGATTACCAGATCCACTATTTCACTTTCAATACTTATCTTTTCAAGAGGACTTTTAACAAATTTTACATTCGTAATGCCCAACCGGCTGGCCGTATCTTTCGACTTCTTTATCATGCCTTCAGAAATATCTATTCCAAAAACTGATCCACCATTACCGACAGCTTCCGCAAGCCTAATCGCATCTGTTCCACGTCCGCTTCCCAGATCAACACATACCTCACCCTGATGAGCATCAGCATAGTTTATGGCGCCTCCACAAGAAAGACAGCATGTCGATTCTGCAAGGACATTGTATCTTTCTGTTATTTCAGTAAAATTCATGTTTAATTTTATAAGTCAAAGTTATTAAAAAATATCTCATTAAACATATATTAACATCTGGTGCAGGGTCCGGATGTTATAAAAAATCCCAGCAGACTTCCGGTAAAAATTGAACTGTAAGGATTACTTGTTATTGAACATGAACCTGAACTGCATCCTATAAAATAATAATAAAGGAATCCTGCACCCCCTCCGATTAATATGGCGATGAAAGGTTTCCAGAAAAATGATGATCTGAAGAACTCCCTGATACTTTTTGGCTTTGGGGCGACATTACAATTATTTTCGTTTTCCATTTATATGTATATATTTATATATGTCGATGCAAATATAAATATAAAATTTTTAAATCATAATAATATCACCTGAATCTTTTTGATAACACTATAATTTTTTTTACCTTTGCCCCATAAACATCTTGATAATGAGTGCCATTTTTAATAATGAATTAAGTAAAGAAAAACTGGATGAGTTGTTTCAGAATGATGAAAAGTGCTTTGAATTTCTTGCAGATTTGAAATGGAGTGAGGGTTTTGTATGTCGTAAATGTGGCAATACCAACTATTGTGCGGGAAAAACAGCATACTCAAGAAGGTGCACCAGATGCAAGACAGAGGAATCTGCTACTACAGGCACTATATTTCATAATTGTAAATTTCCGGTCAGTAAGGCATTTTACATAGCTTACAATGTCTGCAAGGGCAAAGAAGATTTGTCGACTTATGAGTTTGCACGCAGATTATCGTTACGACAAATGACCTGCTGGAATTTTAAAACAAAAATCCAGCATGCTCTCCAGGAAATGGATTCTCTCACCAACCGTGAAAAATCATCCATAAATAAAATTCTGACCAGCTGATCCTGCTCAGGATGATACACAAATTGTTATTAACAGGTCGTCAGGTAACTGATTTTACAATTTCGAGAGTTTCATCTGAGGCAGCTTTCATTACAGAAGCTATATTTTCCTTTAAGCCGGAAGATATAACACCCGAATTAATAAGAGAGATATATGTTTTACCATCATCCTTTTCATAAATTGATATCCTGCATGGCATCATTACCGACACAATCCGTTCATGATTTAGTTCGAGCATCTTACCCGAATACGCGGGTTTACAAATCTCAATGACTTTTACCGGTTTTACAGCCTGTCCGGATTTTGCCAATGACTGTTGCAGATCATGTACTGCGGGTATCTTCCAGCCTCTCTTTTCTGCTTCAGCCACGATTAGGTCAACTGTTTTGTTAAATGTAAATTTGCCCGGTTGTTCAATAATAAAATCATTGTTTCCCATAATAATATAATTTTGACCTTAAGATTGTAAAACTTTCCACTCTTTTCGGGGAAAGTAAATTCTTTTATCAAAGGTAAATCATTCAGATCTCTTTTGCCACTATTTTTCTATGAATAGAATCTTATTACCGGATGAAGTCATATTACCAGCAATTTAAACCCCAGAACATTAACCAGCTTCTGGCCCGGACAAAAGATCTTATACGCCACAGGCCAGACTTTAGAAAGACAGTGGTCCTGCTCACCACGGATAATTATTGCCAGCTCATCCAGAGCAGGCTGATTTGATGTGGCGTCGTAATTATAACCTAACCTTTCCAGTAAAAGTGCAAGATCATTATACTGCCCCAGGTTCCGGGTCAACGTGTCAAGTTTTTTTTCAAGATTCTTTATAACAGATGAATTAAGAGGACGGAAAAACCAGAGCTGGTAAAGAAAATCTTTTGACCGCTTCCGGAATTCATGGATACTTGACTGGTTTAGCTTGTTCCTGGAAGAAAGATAATTATGGACAACACGGTTGTAGGATAATTCCAGTGTTTTAATAAGAAGTTGCGGATCCAGGTTGTTCATTGGTTCAAAACGTATCATGTACCCAGTTTTAATTAAAATTTCCATAATTCTGCGCAGGTCTTTCTGCAAATCCTCAGCAACTTTTGTCACGGGTTCTGTTTTTATCATCAGGCTGAGGAGCTTTTCATTATCCTCAAGGCCGGCGAATATCCCGGGATGATCTTTTTTAAGATGTTTAAGTGTCCTTCTTACTACCGAATCATCGCGCCAGGAACGCATAATTCTTCCTACCTCACGCAGTTCAACTTTTCCCTTTTCGGAAATTTTTACATCCAGTTGCGGAGAGATAAGCCGTAATACCGCCCTTGCCTTCTTCATGAGAACCCGAACATCATGGACACTCTTTTCAGCCGGGAAAGGATCCGTTTTTAGTAAAGCCTGAGATTCCCTGATATACCCCGACAGAGCAGGCTTAATCTGCTTAAGTTTTATATAATCCTGTTCCATGATCATATTTGAAGTCAACAAGTCAGTTTTGTTAAAGTTACACAATTATAATAAGTCCGGCAAGGCGAGGCATAGTTATCGCATCAATGCCTTCCTGCTCTGCACGTGGAACATCCGCAAAAATTAAATATAACGGCAAATTATGAACCTTAAATAATCTGTCCCGGTATATTCCCTGACAAATCCATATATAAACCCGAAGAAGTTGCCTTTTAATTTTTCCGTTATACCTTTTAAAAAGCTAAATTTGCTGTCAATAAACTTAAGAATTTGGAAAAATGTCAAAAATAACCAAAGGGCAGAGGATCGGCATACTTACAGCGGGTGGTGACTGCCCGGGAATAAATGCAGCTATCCGTGGCGTCGGTAAAACAGCAATTGTAAAATATGGGATGACTCTTGTTGGGATCAGTGACGGTTATACCGGGATGATAAATAAGGAATACACCGAGCTTACTGAAAAGGATCTGTCAGGGTTACTTACCCTCGGCGGCACTATTCTCGGGACATCAAGAGAAAAACCTTTTAAAAGCAACGGGAAGAAGAAAAACGAGATCAAAAAACCCGATCTTATTAAAGAGCATTATGAACAGATGGGCCTTGACTGCCTGGTATGCATCGGTGGTAACGGCACTCTAAAAACCGCCAATCTTCTTTCACTTGAAGGTTTGAATGTTGTCGGCATACCAAAAACCATTGATAATGATGTTTGGGGTACCGATATATCCTTCGGTTTCGATTCTGCCGTGAATATTGCAACAGAGGCTATCGACAGACTTCACTCTACAGCAAACTCTCATAAAAGGATCATGCTTATTGAATTAATGGGTCACAATGCAGGGTGGATAGCACTATACTCCGGTATGGCAGGTGGCGGGGATGTAATTCTTATTCCGGAAATACCCTACAGCGTGGATAAAATTGCAGACTACCTTTTGCATCGTGTTGAGGAAAGCAAACCATATTCTATTGTTGTTGTGGCTGAGGGTATAAAGAATCCCGGGAAAGAGAGATCAGTTGCTCATTATTTAGGTACCCGGATAAATGAATTAACCGGACTTGAAACAAGGGAGACCGTCCTGGGGTATATCCAGAGAGGTGGCTCTCCCTCTCCTATGGACAGGGTACTGGCAACACGATATGGTGCTGCAGCTGCTGATATGATTGCGTCAAAGGACTATGGTAAAATGGTTGCCCTTAAAAACAATGAAATAGTGTCAGTTTCCCTGTCAGATGTTTCGGGAAAACTAAAACTTGTCGAGCCAGATAACCCGTTGGTAATGCAAGCTAAGAATATGGGAACAAGTTTTGGTGACTGACAATTTGAGGTAAGATCAGATTTTCATTTCCCTGATTCAAATTCATTACAAATGAAGAAGATAGTTTTTGTTCGCCATGGAAGAGCTGAAGATCCGGAATCTGAAATAACCGATTTTGAACGCTCACTTACCTTGAAAGGAAAAACTATCTCAAGGATGATGGCAAAAAAACTCAGGGAAACGGAGCGTGAACCCGGACTTATAATAACAAGTCCTGCCTTCAGGTCGCTTGAGACAGCAATGATTTTCGCCTCAGAGCTTGAAGTAAAACCTGAAAATATGATATTGGTGAGCGATCTTTATGATAAAGCGGATTTAAATGTTCTGTTTAAAATATTAAATACAATCAGCGAAAAGACAAACAATATCATTTTATTCGGACACAATCCGGCTTTCACTCAAATTGCCGACAGACTATGCAGGGGTGGATGTGAATTCCTCACAAAAACCAGTGTTGTCTGCATTTCTTTTTTGACCAGTAAATGGACAGAAATAAAACCTGGCAAAGGGAAACTGGAATATTTTCTAAAACCTGAAAAAAACAAATGAACAAGACCTATATTCCAAAGGAGATAAGCTGGTTATCGTTCAACGAACGGGTATTGCAGGAGGCTGAGAATAAGGAAGTGCCGTTAATTGAAAGATTCAAGTTTCTTGGGATCTATTCAAACAATCTTGATGAATACTTCAGAGTGAGGGTAGCCACTCTGAAAAGACTCTCTTTATTTGGCTCCAAATCAAAAACCATCCTTGGATATAGTCCTGCCGCTACCCTGAAAAAGATTCATGAAATCGTACTGTCGCAAAACACAAAGTTTGAGAAGATCTATTCAAATCTTATTCAGGATCTCGATAAGCATAAAATACATATTATAAATGAAAAACAGCTCAATCCCGAGCAAACTGACTTTGTAAAGAGTTACTTCCATAAAGAAGTGAGAACCAGGCTAATGCCATTCCTTATTGAAAAGAACTCTGATTTACCTAATCTTATAGATGATGCAATTTATTTTGCCATTCTGCTTCATAAAAAGGATACACGGAAAAAAAGATATGCGCTTCTGGAAATCCCAACCAATGTACTTTCCCGATTTCTCCCTCTTCCTGACAAAGGAGAGGATAAATATGTGATATTCCTTGATGATATAATACGCTTCGGACTCAGGGAAATATTTTTCATTTTTGATTTTGATGAGTTTTCAGCTTACACAATAAAACTTACAAAAGATGCTGAATTCGAAATAGTTGATGATATTTCGGAGAGTTATATAGATAAAATTTCGAGAAGCCTGCAACAACGAAAATGGGGCTCACCGGTGCGATTTATATATGACAGGGAGATGCCGGAAGACCTTCTTAAAATACTGACTAAAAAACTCAAATTCGGACCCAATGATGTTGTTATTCCAGCCGACAGATATCACAACTTCAAAGACTTCATGAATTTCCCTGATCTCGGAAGAAAGAAATTTTATTACGAACAGGTTGCCCCTATTCCTCACAGGGATATACCACCGGGCAAAAGTATATTATCCGCGATCAAGAAGAAGGATATTATGCTATTTTTTCCTTACCATTCTTTTGATTATTTCATTGATCTGTTAAGAGAAGCATCTATTGATCCATTAGTCACTTCAATCCAGATCACTCTTTACAGGCTCGCAAGAAATTCAAGTGTAGTAAATGCATTGCTTAATGCCCTGAGAAACGGGAAAAGTGTTACTACGGTTGTTGAACTGCAGGCAAGGTTTGATGAGGAAGCAAACATTTTGTGGGGCAGCAAGCTGATGGAAGAAGGGGTTAAAGTTATTTACGGCGTTCCGGGGTTAAAAGTACATTCCAAGATGTGTCTCATTACAAGGATTAAAAATGAAGTCACCCAGCGATATGCTGCAATTGGTACCGGGAACTTTAATGAAGATACTGCAAAGGTCTATACTGATCATCTGCTGTTAACAACTAATAAGAAAATAACAAATGAAGTTTTCAAGGCTTTCAATTTCTTCAATATAAATTATAAAAAAGATAATTTTTACCACCTGGTTCTTTCTCCATTCTTTCTCCGAAACAAAATGGTACAGCTCATTGAAACCGAGATAAAAAACGCGTTAAACGGGAAAAAAGCTTTTATATACCTTAAATTGAATAATATAACCGACAGCGAGATCATCAATTACCTTTATGAAGCGAGCAAAGCAGGAGTGATTGTGAGGCTGATTGTAAGGGGAATGATTTCTATCGTAACCGGGGTAAAAGATTTAAGTGAGAATATTAAAGCTGTTGGAATTGTTGACCGTTTCCTTGAACATACAAGGTTTATGATATTCTGTAACGGAGGAAATGAGGAATGTTATATATCTTCTGCAGACCTGATGACAAGGAATATTGAACACCGGATTGAGGTTACCTGCCCCGTATTTGATAAAAACATAAAGAATGAACTGAAGCAGATATTTGAGATTCAGTGGAGCGATAATGTAAAAGCACGGAAACTGGATTCTGCATTATCAAACAAGTTTGTGAAACCGGGGAAAAATATTGTCCGTTCGCAGGTTGAGGTATATAATTTCCTCAAAAAAGCTAATGAAAAAACCATCGAGAAATAGTTTGCCGGCAGTTTTGTAGTTTTGCAGGGTTGCTGTAATGTTGGAACAATAAAAGCAACAGTAGTATCAGGCTCTTATTTGTTGAATATAGAGTATCTGACCATATGATTAAAGTAATATGAATATTCTAACCCTTTTGGCCGGAACAATTGTAATAATCACCTTTTCATGGTTTTTTTCGATCAAATATAAAAGGTATCATGGAATTGCAAGGTTTTTTTCATTCGAGAGCATCTTCATCCTGTTATTGATGAATTATAAAGTATGGTTCTTAAAGGCCTTCTCGTTTCACCAGATTGTCTCATGGTTATTTCTGGTTTCTTCAATCTATCCGGGAATAGCTGGCTACCTGCTTTTAAAAATGAAAGGCAGTTCGCAAAAGAGTTTCGAAAACACAACCAGGCTTGTAAAGACAGGACTGTATAAATATATCAGACACCCGCTTTACTGCTCATTATTCCTGTTTGGAACAGGTGTAATGTTTAAAAATCCAGGGACATGGCAGGTTGTGCTTGGGGTGATTAATCTGGCAGCAATTTTATTTACTGCTCTTACCGAAGAAAAGGAGATGATCTCCAGGTTCGGGGATGACTATTTATCATATATGCGGGAAACAAAAATGTTTATCCCGTTTATTATTTGATCTTCAGGCAGCATAAGCTTATTTTCTTCTTCCTCCCACACATTAACTCCTGATTTATATGGTGAAGAATGATTATTGAACAATAATACCCGGATTGTGTTTATTTAAACATAAATCAAACAGACATGACAAGAAGAGACTTGATCCGGAAGATTTCAATCGGGGGGACAACTTTCATTGTGGTACCTTCATTTTTTACTCAATGTACCAAACCTGCAGGTGATAACTCCGGCACTGATTCAAATGGTATTTCATTTCCTTTAATCATTGACCTTTCCACACCAGCATATTCTTCACTAAATTCTGCAGGGGGAAGTGTTGTCATTCATGGTATTATTATCGCCAATACCGGGAACGATATCTTTGTATCACTCGATAGCACGTGCACACATCAGGGATGCACAATAGATTATGACCTCACTTCAAATACCTTTCCCTGTCTGTGTCATGGATCAACGTTTTCTACCACCGGTGCCGTCATTAATGGACCTGCATCAAGAGCTGAAAAATCACATAATGTTACAAAAAATGGAAACACACTAACAATCACCAAATAAATTTCCTTCTTCTTCCTGCTCTAATTAGCAGCAAGCCAGGTAAGGACTTTTTCTGAATCTGGTTTTTCCTTAGAGTAAAGAACATCCACAAGCCTGCCGTTCTCATCAATAAGATACTTCTGGAAATTCCATTTTACTTCTGAATCCATTACTCCATTCTCAGATTTTGAGGTTAGCCATTTATACAAAGGATGCATATCTTTGCCCTTAACTGAAATCTTTTCCATCATAGGAAATGTGACGCCATAGTTTTCAGTACAGAATTTCCGGATATCCGATGCGGAACCAGGTTCCTGGTTGGCAAAATTATTAGCAGGAAATCCGATAATAACCAGTTTACCTTCATATTCTTTATACAGATCTTCAAGGTCCTTATATTGAGGGGTAAATCCACATTTTGACGCTGTATTTACTATCATCACCTTTTTACCTTTAAGGGAAGAAAAATCAAATTCCTTTCCCTCGAGGGTTTTTACTTTAAAGTCATAAAAACCTTGTGCCTGGGACAGAGCTGCCAGAGAAAAAGATAAGAAAGAAATAAGGACCATAAGTTTAAGTTTATTTGCTTTCATTATAATTTATTATTTATTATTAACTTAAAATATAACATGGAACCCACATATTTACGTTACTTTATGTATAAAAATGTTGTTTCTATTATCCTGTTGATTTTATATTTCATTATTATAATATACTTTTACAACATTAAACAATCACCTAAATTTAATGTTCAAAAAAACGCTGAAACAGATAAAGATATTGGCTATAATAATAATTGCCATTGCTTTTTTCCCACGTTCAATTCTTCCACATAAGACCCTTGACGTTAAAAAAAGCGATATGGATTACTATGCAAGGCTTAACGAAAGCGAATCCAGACTAATCGAATTCAAGGATAACGAAGAATCACTGAAACTTAAGCTGATACAACTTGAGATCATTAACAAAAGCCGGAAGAAAAATAATGCCGGTGAAGTTAAACTTGATATTCTTGCCTCCAGAGTGGCTAATAAAATGTGTAAAGAAGCTGCAGATAATAAATATATTTCACATTGGAATCTTCGGGGGGAAAAACCTTACCACAGGTATGCTTTTGCAGGGGGATATGATCATGTTTCGGAAAATGCCTTCGGAGAATGGACAACCTCCAGCTATATAAATTCATCAGCAACAATATCAGATATGATGCATCAGGGACATAACTCATTTATGTCGGAGAAGCCCCCTGCCGACGGTCATAAAATGAATATTATAAATAAAACACATAACTATGTCGGTATTGGATTTTACCTTTCGGATAACCAGTTCAGGTATTATGAGGAATTTATTGACAGGTATTTCGAATTTGAAAATATTCCTGCACATCTGAATATCAATGAACAGGGAAGTATAACTTTCAAAATTGATGGAAATAACTTCCCTTATTTTATCATAATTTACAGAGAAAATATTCCCAAACCATTAAAACCTGAGCAGCTCCAAAGGAAAAGCGGATACGAAGACTTCTCTGATGAAGTATTTCTAAATATGCCGGCATGGGAAATTGGTCGGTATAAAAGTGGAAATAAGTACAAGATTCCCTTGAAATTTGACAAAGAAGGTTTATACTATATTCAAATTATTACTGATAAAAATGAGATAAATAAACCCGGAAAACTCAATACTAAGGGAAAGACCATTGCAAGCGGTATTGTGATCAGTGTTTCTGGCAATGGTTTCCGCTAAAATTGCTTTAAACTTCATATAGAATCAGTTTTCTTTCTGTTAATAAGTCATTATCTCAATTTTTTCACGAAAATTTATATTGATGAATTATTTTTATGGTTTTACAAATTCATTCGTTGAGTTTATATCCATAACAACAGGAATAGACATATTCTGATCAGGTATTTCAACTGTTCCCCTCATTGTGGATGAAATAATTTCTCTTACAAAAAAACCCTCTTTAATAGCAAAATAAAGTGTTTTTGTCCCTGATAGCCTTCCTGTTGTATTTACATCCATACCCTGCGACTGAGTGACAGTTTTCATGGTCCCCGAAAATCTGGAAAATATCTTTGCACAATCAAAGTCATTTAATTTTTCGATCCCTTCAAATTTACACTTTGATTCAACAGGCATCCATCTGGACATGTTCTCATTTTTGGTATCAATGGTATCGTTTATTATCCATGAATCGCCTTTGGAAACTTCCATTGGAGGAAGTAAAGGAAAATAGTTAAGAAAGGTTTCCGAGACATCAGTTTCCCTCCTTCCGGGAGGATTAAGTAAAATTTTGGCAGCTTCGGAGAGATCAATTGCCTTACCAGAAGGACTAATTAAAATTTTAAAAACTTTATCTTTCGCTTCGGTAATTACACCCCCGGTTTCACCCTGGGGAGTTTCAAGGGTATGCGCCATTGAGTCGAGACTGATCTCAAGCCTTACATTTGTGCCCGAATAATCAGATGATCTGACACTGCACTCAAGATAAGTAGCAACATTAACATGCACCGGGTTTCCATTAACCTCCATGTTTTGAATTACTTTTGTGATATACACATACTTAACAGGCTTATCAGTGGGATAGTGATAAGAAAGTTTAACCGGGTCTCCATTCTGGTTTACCGAGGGTCCTGACTGCGAAGTTGCTGCTGTATTGATAATTAAGGCGATAAAAACTGTCAGTTTATAAAATGGCCTTGTCAATTTTAAATTCCCCATTGTTTGTGTTTTTAAGTTGTTAAAATGTAAAGTTAATAAACAATTACAAGATTCGGTTGAAGCTAATTAAACATGTTTATTTTATGATCCTTTAAGGGTATCTGCAAAAAGGTAAGGTCACTCCAGGCTTCATACATAAGAAATCTTATTTTTGTTTCAGTTGCTTACTCAGCACAGGTTTTCCGGTAACCGTTTAACATTAGCGGAATAGGTTGATCAGACCCAATACTCCCGTATAAGAGATCAGGCAGGAAAAAGCAAAGGCTGTTATCAGACTTACATTCATCAGAATCCCTGCTTTATGCTGACCCATTATCTTTTTGTTGTTGAGCAGAACTATAATACCGCCCACAACAACAGGAAGTATAAATACATTTACCACCTGGGTGGCAATTTGTGCAGCAATGGGGTTGCTACCCAAAACGGGAACAAGCAAACCAATGAAACTGGCAATTGCAGTCATCACTTTAAAATGCCTGGATTTTAAATCCAGCTTATCACCCTTATAATCGCTGTAAAGTATAGGTGCAATCATTAATATTGGAAATATTGAAGAAAGTCCGGCACTCAGCGCACCAGTCATAAACAGAGCGACTGCAAATTTACCAGCCAGCGGCTCCAGACTGGTTACCATATCAAGAACTTTAGTCACCGTTTTACCAGTGCCATAAATTGCCCCTGCGGCACATACCATAACAGAACCGCTTATCAGGAAAATAAGTATCCCGGAGACAAGTGCGTCTTTTGATTGTTGAGTCATATCATTTTTTGTCCAGCCTTTACCGAGAACTACCAGCGGACGTGCAACAAAAGTAGCTGCAGCCATTGTTGTTCCAACAAAGGCGGCAGCCATGAGGTTTCCATCTTTTCCTTCAGGTATCTGGAATTTAAAGCCTCTGGCAATTTCTTCCACTGACGGAAATGTGATAAACATTGAAATGAAGAATGAGATCCCCATGATGGTAACAAATACAACCAGGACTTTTTCGAAAAAAGAGTATCGACCTATTGAAAGAAGCCAATACATTGCAGCTATGATTATTACAGCCAGACCAAGGACGTACCAGTACTCATTTTCATTACGTCCGGGACTACCAAAGAACAGGTGGATGACTTCATAGATCGCATTGGCTGAAATTCCCAGAATTCCTGTCAGTGATCCCATTTGACCAATAGAAATGCCAATTATCGTAATTAAAGCAATTGAACTTCCGAAACGAAAGTTCATACGGAATGCATGCATTGCCGTGTCTCCTGTTACAAGAGCGTATCTTCCGTAGGCTTCCATCAGGACCCATGAAAAAAAAGCGCTCAAAAAGAGCACCCACAACAATTGCATCCCATACATGCTTCCTGCTTTTGTCATCGATGTAATACTTCCGGTGCCAATTGTAAAGCCTATGCAAAAGATCCCAGGTCCTACAGAAAGTAATAATAACCAGAATTTTTTTAAGAGTTTATTCATATTTATCGTTTTTATCCTTAAATTCAGGTATATGCAATCTGGTTCAGGCGCAATAGACCCCGCCGTTTATATCAATTGTTTCGCCCGTAATAAATCCATCAAACTCCGAGGCCAGGAAAACTACCGCACGGGCTACATCATCAGGGTTGCCGGAACGTCCAAGAGGGATTGCACTTATGGTTTTTAAAGCCGACTCAGGGGAAGTATGCACTTTATGGAAAAGAGTACCTTCAATGAATCCGGGAGCTACACTGTTTACCCTGATCCCCTCCGGTGCAAGCTCAGCCGACAGTGAGCGGGTCCAGGTCAGGACAGCCCCTTTGGTCATCGAATACACAAGAGAGCCCGGATGCCCTCCTTTACGTCCTGCAAGTGAAGCAATATTCACAATGCTTGCCCCTTCTGTTTTATTCATATAAGGCAATAATTCCCGGGTTACCAGCATCATAGTTGTCATATTTATCGCAATAACCCTGTGCCAGTAATCCATATCAAGCTGCGAAAGAAAACGACGCTCAACCAATGCCCCTGCGTTATTAACCAGAATATCAAACGAACCGAAATATCCGGCTGCCTCCTTTATACAACCAGTAACTTCCTGTTCAATTGTGAGGTCTGCTTTTAAGGTTAAAGCTTTCTGACCTCTGCTTACGGCCAGTTTCTTTAGTTTTTCCGGTTCGTCGGATGACCGGAAATAGTGCATGCAAACATTGCAACCCCCTTCAATCAGCGCTTTTGAAATAGCAGCGCCTATCCCCTGTGAAGTGCCTGTCACAAGAGCTGTTTTTCCCTTAAGTATACCCATTATCTCTTTTATTAAATTTGTATTTCGAATATTTACATAAATTATTCTAATTCAATCAGCACACCCTGGTAAGCTTCAACTCTCGGGAAAAATATCTCAAGGCTTTGTCCTGAAATTTTCTTTTTAAAGTCAGTCTTAACAAGCGTTGAAACCTTTTTTACTCTTTTATTGTCAGGTATGCGGATCTGCAAACGCACGTTTTCAACAGGAGCCAGATAATATTCATTTTTTAAGGGATATTCAAACTTGTCTCCGGTCCAGTTTGTAAGATGAAAAATCATTGTATTTTCTTTAACCGTTAAGTTCGCCAGCAAAGAAGCTGGTGCATCCAGGGTATATGGCAGAGGTTCCGGGGAAACGATTTTTACAAATCTCTGTATTAACTCTCCCACGATCCCGGGAGCTTCAAAATTATAAAAAGATTCCAGACCGGATGCACAATAAATGACCCGGCCCTTCCCGAAGTTTGACATGACCACTCCCGGAAGAATTGTTTTCTGGTCAGGACCGGTAACAATGTTCATTAAAACCCTGCCTCCATCCAGCACCTCTACCGGTTCATAAAAATACATTGGAAAAAGCCTGTTCTGACTTTTCCCGTTGAATAATTCACTGCTTTCATCAGTTGCTTTGAGATAAAGATCATTAGGTCCGCCAACCATTGCTTTATAGCTGGCAATAATGTCAGCCAGTTCTCCTGTCGGATTAAGGGGTCGTACTCTTAGCAGGTCTTCCAGTCCGAATCTGGTTTGTTTATTTCCGTTATTATCAAAAAGTGTGGTAGCAAAGCTGCTTATTAAACAACCGCCATTGTTCACGTAGTCAATGATATTTTTAACCCTTTCATCTGACAGATATGGGACATTGGCAAGATAAAGGACAGGGTATTTTTTAAGCAAAGTGGGGTTATCCAGAACAAATTCACTTATTGAGCTTACCTGAATATGGTTATAAAGGCAGGCAGAAAATGCCCCCAGGGTGGAGGTTCGGGCATTCGTTGGACCATAAAGCCAACTGCTTTCTACATATTTCCTGGGGCTTTCGTATGCAAACATGACACCTACATATGGAAAATTTTCCAACCCTTGAAGTTCTTTTTCATACTTTTTAATTACACCAAAGGGATAACTGACATATTTTCTGTTATCGGCCTGATAAATATACCCTGTTGGCTGCGCAATAATGGAGCCGCCCCCAAACATGAGATTTGTGAATATCTCCTGTTGGTAATTCGAACCCTGAAAAGCCAGCCTCGGCCAGTTATGATAAGTTCCTATATATGGTAAAACATGCATGCCAAGGGACCTCGCCACACTAACACCTTCGGCGCGTTCAAGAATAGAATGACCACGTTCGTACAGAAATGCATCCATGCTGTTTATTATAGCCGGATCAAGAGTGGCCATTCTTTCCGGGTTGTTAATGTTCGAAATTAAAGGAATATCTTTATATTTCTTAACCAGGTCCTTCACTTTAAGGAGAACGGTTCTGATAAATTCTTCCCGGTACCATTTATGGTATTTGTCAATAGTCGTAAGTTCCTGTACAGTATAATCTTTATCATTCTCATGGTATGGTATTTCAAGACCTGTTGCCTTGCGAAAGCCTGAGCGGCAGCCATCGCAATAGCACAGTCTTTTGCCTTCCCAAAAATAGAAAGGCGTCCAGGCATCAAAATATATACCATCGATATCGTAATCACGGACAACATGCTCCACAAGATCGAGGTAAGCCTCCCGGTAGGGAGTCATCCAGCATACAGTGCCATGATCTTCTCCCACATACATATGAGAGCGGCAGGGAAGGCCGTTCGGAGTCGATTTCTGACCATATTCAGGGTAATCCCTGGTGACCATCGACCATGCCAGTTTATGACCGGTTGATATATATGGGATGACTTTTATTCCCTTTGGTTTACAGGCGTCAATAGTCTCCTGCAGCAGGTCTCTGCTCCCCTGATCAGGATGCACTGAAAATCTCACTCCCTGGATTGTTGCGTATTTTCCCATTGTTCCTAGTCTGATAACATTTGCGTTCATCTCAACAGCTGTTTCGACCAGTGATTTTGCGTCAAATTCAAGAACGGGTGCAAATGGAGGTTGATAGGCATCCATCAGGAAGATTCTGCCACTTTGAAGCCAGTCAAACCTGTCACCCTTATTAAATATCCGTGTTGATTGTGAATTAGCAGTACTTGCAGAGAATAAAATAGCTCCGCATAAAATGGTAAAGAGTCTGTTCATTTTGTTTGGTTTTACTTAAGTGGTTCTTATAGTTGCAATATATGTATTACAGTCATAAATCTATCGCCGCATCCCTGGTGAAACGGCTGGTTTTAAAATAATATTGTGGTTCAAAAAGCCTGTGCATGATACCAGGATTTATTTAATCACCAACAGATCATAAGTATACAGCGAAGGTACTCTGAAATTTATTTTATCTCCCTTTCTTACAAATGAAATACTCTCCACTGAGGTCAGATCCGGGGATAATAGTTGTACCTCTTTAACCGGATTAGCTTCAGGTACCGTAAGAGCAACTTCAATGCCTTTGATTTCAGACTGTTTTTCAAAATTATAATTAATTAAATGAAGTAACAGGTAACCGGTGGTTTCCTGTTTATACAATTCCATAGTAACCGTTTGCGGAGCATTTATATCAGCAGAAAGATCATTTCCCGCAGCCCATTTTACAGACGCGGCCAATTCTTTCCAGTTCAGTGGAAGTTTCCAGTAACGGTTATACATAGGACCGGCAGGAGGCTTTTCAATTGCAGGTTTTACCTCAGGAATATACACTACCCTGCCAGTACCGATCTGGTTCCTTAAAACAGGAATATTCAGTACCTTTTCTGCCGGGACCCTGCCACCAATCCATTCTGGTGCATGCGTTTTAAAAAGATCCTTCAGTCCAAAATCAACCTTCCTCTGCCTCCATTCCGAGTAAAGTGAAGTATGTTCTGTGGCTACCACACCGCCGCCATTTCTGACAAATTGGCGTATAAGTTCCATATTATTATCGGTTAGACATTCCTGATCAGCCAGAACAAGCACTTTGTATTTTGAAAGGTCTTTCAACCGGTTATCATATATAATATCAAATGGGATCTTTTCCTGGATCAGGGTCTGTTCAAACAGAAATGTGCTCTGGTATGGACGATTGTTATTGTAGGCTAATGTTGCAAAGGAACGGAGAACAGCTACATCGGCAATATTTTTTATGTCACGGTAAAGAGAGAAATTATTGCGGTAGAAGCTGATATAATGAGCTTTATCTTTCATAAGCCCGTAATTTTCATTGTAGGCACCCCATGTGTAAGGGTTATCAAACCCTGTTTTATCGCGTCTCTCCGTAAGTTCATAACCTGCAAGAAGGCCCCCGACCATTCCCATGCATTGAGGATTATAAGCCATAGCTTCTGCCATTTGAAGTTTACTGTCGCCGGTATAGGTGAAGATACTGTTATTTAAACCGGATGCCGCTTTATATGATCTGATCCTGGAAATCAATACTCCATTATCAGAATAGCCTGCCTCGTCCCCGGATTCATTCCAGACATAATCAGTACTTGACAAGAGTCTGGGAAAGTCGATACTGTTTTTCCATATGGTATTTGTACCATCCAGGCCGGGAGCCGGGTTATTGTCCACAGCCACTTCCGGGTTCAGGCTATGGATGAATTTTCTCATTTCTTCATAATAGTTAGCAAGCTGCTGACATCTGAAATCAGCCCACTCCTGGAACAGAGGATCATCAATTGTGCTGAGAGGTTTGTCATACATCGGGGGATCAACATATCTGACATCACTGAAACCCAATCTTTTTTTCAACATTTCAGGAGTGTATTTATATCTGAGGAAGGTTCTGAAATCCCTGATAGCAAGAGGATGAAAAAAAACGGGTTCTGTTCCTGACAGGCTGGCATTATCAAAATGAATCAAATCAGCATGCAACTCCTGAATTGCTATCTGTACAACGTTTTTCAGATATTCAATATATCCGGGATGCATAAAATATGCCACTTTCCTGAATGTCTGTGTCCCGCTGTACCTTACAGGTCTTCCAAGATAATCTGGAACACACCAGTCAGCGGCATCCGGCCTCTCAAGAAAAAATGTTTCGTAAAATATCGTACTTCCTACATATACTCCTACTCTGATGCCATATTTTTTAAGAAGGGAAGCCAGCTTTTTGGAATCTTCCATCTGCTCTTTCTCTGCTTCAAGCCCGAATCCCTTATAGAAATGGATTATGGCCATAGTTACCCCCATCTCTTTTAGTTTTTTCACAGCCTCCTCGGAATGTTCTTTATCATATTCATTACTGTTCCATTCCGGATTTCCACCCTTTCGGATACGGTAAATGGGAGCTGCATCCCAGTTACCAACCATTATCACGGGTTCTTTTGCGCACCAGGATGGCCGGGAAAGCTCCACAGGTTGTAATTCAGTCACCGGTCTTTCAGAATCAATACCTGGAGTGGATTTATTAACACAGCTTTCAGCCATGGTAAAAACCAGCACTGACAACAATACTGCTTTCAAAAAATTAATAATCATTATTTTGTATTTAAAAGATTTACCAGATCCTGTTCCATTGAAATCTTAAAATGGTTAATAAGGAAAGTTAGGAAATTCCGGGGAATTATTAAAACAGGGGAATAAATTTTTCATAAACATCAGAAGAAAGCATATCTAAACATTCTTCCTTCTGCAAAAACCAAAATTTTCTGTTCTTTGACCCGAATTTGAGAGGATCTACTTTAAACCTTTTGTACTGATGCAAAAAAGGTGCTTATAACCCCGAAGATATATTTTCCCATTGCTTATGGCTGGTGATGCATACATTTTCTCCCCGATAGAATTTCTTGCTATTAAGCTGAATGTGGGACCAGGTTTTATCACTGTTATCACACCATTATCATTTGGCATGTAAACCAAACCGTTGGCAAGAACACCGGAAGAATATTGCATACCAAGATCTTCAATCCACAGAACCTTACCCGTTGCTGCTTCCATGCAGTGCACTTTACCATTGGTCATTGTAGTAAACAGATAATCATCCGTACATACGGGCGATGGTACGTAAAAGCCGCCTTTTCTCGATTGCCAGACAATGTTGGTTTTTGTAACATCGCCCTGACCATCGGGTTTTACTGCAACAAGATTAATCAGAGGCCAGGCACTGCTGACAAACACTAATCCACACTTTTCATTATAAACCGGGCTGGAACAGAAATCCTCCGAGGGACCACTTACAAACCAATACTTCGATCCGTCGGTGGGATTATATGAAGCAATTTCCCTGTTACCACAAAAAATCATCTGCATTTTCCCGGCTATATTCCTGAAAATAGGAGTACTAAAGCTGTGGGCCGGCCTTTCATGGGGTATTTTCCAAACTATATGCCCATCTGACCGGCTTAAAGCAGCAACAAACGAATCACCCTGGCTATCTCCGTTAATAATAACTTTGTCCTCATAGATAACTGGAGAACAACTATAACCATGAGGGCTGGAAAATGTTCCCGGTCGTTTAATCCATATCTGTTTTCCTGAAAAGTCGTAAGCTGCCACTACAACATCCTTACCATCCAGAAACGATACAAAAATCCGGGTACCGTCGGTGGCAGGTGTACCTGATGCGTAGCTGTTGTTATTGTGTTTTTTTTCAAAACCGGTTTTAAGCACAGTTCTTTGCCACAATAATTCTCCGTTTTTACAATTATAACAAAGCAACACTTTCTCTTGTGTCTCAGGCAGAGCTGTAACCGTGAAAAGCTTATCTTTCCAGATAATTGGGGAAGCGTAGCCAACACCAGGAACCGGGCTTTTCCATAAAACATTAGTTACTGAATCCCACTTTACCGGCAAGTTGGTCTCCATACTGGTCCCATCTCCTTTTGGACCACGCCAGCAAGGCCAGTTTTGGACCTGTGCAAAAGAGATGGTATTAGAAGATAAAAACATGAAAATAAAACTTAATAATCTTACATTGGTCATTGGTTTTGCACTTTATAATTTATAAGAAATAATGAATCCGGTCAAAAGTAGGAAAAAATACTGACTGGCAAACAGTATTATGCAAAAACCGGTTATGGCCAGCAGGTCTGAAAGGATAGCTGACACTTCAACCAGTTGCTGCATTTTAAAATCAGACCCGGAACCATAACCAGAATAATATCAGGATTATTTTTATTAAAAAAAATGAATCTTTTATCAATTCTTGTCAATCTACTATTATCTTTATATAAATTAAAATGACCTGAATTTATAAACTGAGGTATAAGAATGAATTATTTGGTACAACAATATTAATTTAATTAACACGATCATGGAAAGAAGAAATTTTCTTAAAAATGCTGCTCTTGCAACGACCGCAGCCATGGTGCCAATTAAAATATCTTCTGCAAATGAGGCAGGCAAAACAGGGGAATTAAGTTTTGAAGAAAAGAACCTGGTTGCTAAATCCGATGCAAAAACTTCAGAATTGAAAGGAGAGGTACCCACAGGAAAGATTAAAGATGTGGTATTAAGCCGTATTATGGCAGGCGGCAATCTTGTCAGCGGATTTGCCCATGCGCGAGATCTTATTTATGTTTCCAAATTACTTACAAACTATTTTACCGATGAAAAAATAATTGAAACTTTAAATCTGTGTGAAGCCTCCGGAATAAATACAGCAGTCTTGAGATGCGATGAACATATCATTGGTGTGTTAAAGAAATACAGGAAACAGGGAGGAAAAATCCAATGGCTGGCACAAACCTATCCTGTAGGTTCAGACTTTACAAATATTAAAAAAGCTATTGACAATGGTGCCATAGGTGCTTTTGTAATGGGGGGTAATGCCGAGAAATATCTTGATGACGGCAGGATAGATTACCTTGAGAAATCGATTGAATATATTAAAAGTCAGGGAGTTATTGCGGGAACAGCAGGACACACAATAAAGGTTCCCATAACCTGTGTTGAAAACGGGATAAAACCCGACTTTTTCATGAAAACCTATCATAATAATTCATATTGGACTGCATCGCCAATTGACCCGGCTGATCCGGAACTTCCAAAAAAGAGCCATGATAATATGTGGTGTGCCTCGGCAGAGGCCGTCTCTGACTTCTTTAAGAATAATACCACTCCATGGCTTGCCTATAAGGTACTTGCTGCCGGAGCTATCAAACCGGCTGTTGGCTACCGGGAGGCATTTGAAAATGGAGCCGACTTTGTGGTTGTTGGAATGTTTGATTTCCAGGTAGTTGAAAATGCAAATATCGTTTACGATATCCTTAACTCCGATCTGAAACGTGAAAGAAAATGGTATGCCTGAAAATATTTACTCTGATCAGCGCCACAGGTCATGATTTGAAATATTAAAGTCATGACAGTGTGCAGCCTGTAGGGTACAAGGGATTAAATTATTGATAATAAATTCGAAGAAGAAGAAGGAAAATTTCATTTTAAATTGTTATTATAGTATGATCCCGGGCATATCGTTAAAACCGGACGAGTAAACTTTTTAGTTAAGGTATTTGTATGAGTACAGATATTAAAGACAAAAAGAGTATTCTTCAATGGTTATCAGGCCAAAAAGTTAATTATTCCCATTACCGGAATGTAAATATATATAACCCGGAAAAAACCCGGACAATTCATAATGCCGGAATTAATAATGAGCCTGAATATCTGAAAACAATAGATCTCAAAGAACGTCAGGGCCTACAATTCTATAAAACTTCCGGAATTGTTTTAATAGTCATTTTGTTACTGGGAAACCTGTTTACATCATGTACCAACGTGGATAAACCATTTTACAACAAAGTGCTGAATGACTTCGATTCCACCAGCTACTTTATTTCCCTTAATATAAAGTCTCCATCGTATAAAGGACGTGCAATAATTGAAAATAAAGACCTTTATAGTTTTTTACACAAAACCAGAGGATATGATAAGAATAGATATCTGTCGTTCATGAAAAGAACTTTAGCTCATTACAGAGCATTAAAAATAAATGATGAAGATATTGATGCCTGGAATTTTAAAAAGGTTTATCTCGTAGAAAGCGTATTAAGAAATGCCAACAATGGAAAGAATAATTTTGTAACTTATTACTTTACCGGGACAGTTCTGAAATATGGTATACCGGAAAGAGAAAGAAATGCCATCATAGATCAGCTTTTTTATTGGGAATACCCCGCTAAGATAGATAAAGTAACAGGAAATCTGATTATCGGTTAAAATAGTCTTCTGAAAATACCGGAAGATTTGATAATATGTGACTTATAACAGCTCTAATAAATATTAAGGAAACAGTTACCTGTAAGATTGATAAAACCTTTTTTACAAAATAGCTGGCTAAACTAATTAAGCTGTAGGCCGGGAAAATCCGGTTCGATTATGAATGGTTATGTTTTTCTGGGGCCGGCAACAGGTTTTTATTGTTCCGTACTGGTTGTCTTTTCCATTAAATGGAGTTTCGGAACGCCGCTAGTTACTCTGGAAGTTCAGATTGATAATTAATTGATTTTTTATCTTTTATTAATTTCTTTTTAATAGTGGATAAAAATCATCTTCTTAATTTCGAATTTCAGATTATCAGATAAATAACCAGACCATGAAAGAAGGGATAGCACTTTATGCAGGAGCAGTATTAATTGTCACAATTTCAATCATTTCCGTAACAACAATATTTTCAAATACCCTAATAAGTGATATGTAAGTGCAGAAAAATTTCTTAAAGACCTTTTATGTACAAAATGGCTTGCGTTTTACAGGATTTTGATGAAGTAAGAGCCATATGGTTCAATATAAACCTAAAGCAAGTATGCGAAAAAATCTTTAACTGACACAAAATCAAAACCTACCCTAAAGGAGAGAACTAGCTATCAGTCAGGAGAGTACATTTCATGATCAAATATAAGACTGAGCCTGGGGAAGAACCGGAATCAAAACTCCCACTGATACAGAAATGAAAAGCATTAAAATTTAAAATAAAGAAGATTATTAATTAAAATGGGAAATTATGAAAAGAATAAGAATTTTTACTGTGGTTCTGGCTGCCTTTTTTACTTTGCATACCAGCTTATTTGCCTATACCCGTCTGACTGACAGGTCGCGACAAACTTCAGGCAACAATTTCTCCGGGAAAGTTGAAAGGAATGGCCCGGCAGAAATGACTTCAATGCAGGTTCAGGAAGGTTTGGTTGACTTTACATATGCTGCAGACCAAACAGTACATGCGGTTGTACATGTCAGGATCAGAACCACAGTTATGAGCGATAATGAATCTGATAATCCATTATTTCAGTATTTCTATGGAAGAAATGCCAGACCTCAGCCAAGAAGAGTTACAGGTTTTGGCTCCGGTGTTATAATATCTCCCGATGGATATATTATAACCAATAACCATGTCATCGAAAATGCTGATTCAATCCAGGTAACACTTAACAATAACAAAACATATTTTGCGACACTTGTTGGAACAGACCCTGATTCTGATATCGCATTATTGAAGATCAAAGCAGAAAACCTGCCAATAATTAAATTTGGTAATTCCGACCAGCTAAAACTGGGTCAGTGGGTACTGGCCGTGGGAAATCCTTTTAACCTTGGTACAACGGTAACTGCAGGCATTATAAGTGCAAAAGGCAGGAGCATTGATGATGTGGACGGTACTTATAAAATTCAGGCATTTCTCCAGACAGATGCAGCTCTTAATATGGGAAATAGCGGAGGAGCGCTTGTAAATACAAAAGCTGAACTTGTAGGAATTACATGTGCAATAATTTCCCCTACCGGAGCTTATTCCGGAAATTCATTTGCGATTCCCGTTAACATAGTTCAAAAGGTTGTGGCTGATCTGCGTCAGTACGGAAAGGTACAGAGAGGAATTCTTGGCGTAAGAATAAGAGACGTAACTTCTGATATTGCTGAACAGGAAAATCTTAAAAATGTAAGTGGTGTTTACGTTGCCTCTGTCAGTCAGGGCGGTGCAGCTCAGGAAGCAGGTCTTAGGGGAAAAGATGTTATAGTGAAAATTGACGATGAAAATATCGCAACTTCTTCTGAACTTCAGGAAAAAGTCAGCCTGCATCGCCCCGGTGATAAAATAAAAGTAACATATATAAGGAATGGTAAGGAAAATACGGTGACGGTTGTGCTGAAAAATATTGATAATACCACAGGGGTAGTTCTTGCAAGTACCGGTGAAGTAGTATTGGGTTCTAAAGTAATACCTCTCACATCAAAGGAGAAGGCTAAATACAATATTGCTGCAGGAGTAAAAGTAACTGATGCAGGTGCTGGGAAATTAAAAGATATAGGTATTAATAAAGGTACAATAATTACTTCGGTCAATGGGAAAGATGTAAATAGTGCTTCTGAAATCAGGGATGTCACTTCGGACGGGGAAACTCTTTCCGGAATTCAAGGTATACAACCTGATGGGACAATTTTTAGTTATCAGTTTAAAAATCAATAGAATTGAACCACATGTAGTACAGAGGATCCGCTTGCCGGGTCCTCTGTTTTGTTATGGTAATGAATTAACCTCCGTTATTTAAAATAAACTACCATAACTGATATTGTTCTGAGGTTCTGCCAGATTTTCAGAAACATGCACTGGCATTTAAATATTTTGCCGTTAAGAAAATATTTTATCATACGGAGCATTTTCTCTGACTTGGTCTTATGTACTGAGTCACACAACCCGGAGCAGGCTTAAAATTACCGATATCCAGGTACTGCCTGTTGATAATTACCTTTTCGCAAAGGTTATCACTGATGCGGGTATTACTGGCCTTGGGGAATCAGGTGCCTGGGGTTAACTTGAAGCTTCAGGAGCAGCAATCGAAAGTTTTAAAAGATACCTCATCGGGCAAGACCCCTTAAGGATTGATGTAGTCAAATAAACCGTTGCACTTCCCGCATCAGGCTTGTAAGATTACATTTGGTAAAAATTATTTCCTGACAAACTATTAACCAGGATTGAGATTGCCAGTTTGTTGGTTTTTCCACTGAATAGCTATTAGCATCACGGGACTATGCTGCATATAAGCCAGTTATCTTTACATTGATCCCGATGCAAGTGTCAACGGAGGATCCCACGAGTCGACTCCTGGTCCTTTAAGTCCCCAGGTAATAATACGACTATCTTCCTTGCCTTTCAAGAATCTGACTATCAGCCGGTGGAGCATGTTCATATTCGGCAAGATACCATGAAAGCCTGCCAATCCCGAGATTACCTTGTCGCCCAGTTCCCAGTATCCGTAATCTTCAGGTGTAACACAAATAAGATTCTCCTCTTTCAGAAACGAGGGAATGGCTCCCTCATAAGGAACTGTACCGTCTCCGGTAAGCCTGCGCAGGGTCTGATCACTGTTGCCCCATTCATTAAGCCTGTCACCTTCAAGAATATCAAAATCTACCTTATCATCTCTTTTGATGACATTGAGTTTTAAGCGTGTCTTTGAATTTACACCGACAATTGCCATCCATTTTTTTGCATCCAACCCTGCCTGATCCAGTGTAAAGTCATTTATTTTCCTGCCATGTGATTCTGCCTGAGAAAGGAGTTTCCTGAAGAGTTCATTCGCTTCCTTTTCAATATCCTCAGTTGGTAAGCCTTTCAAGCGTATGAACTCCTCAATTGATTCGGTGACTGTTGGCTGCCATGCCCCGGGATCGAAAAGGGATTCTGGTATGCCCGGAGCATAAGTAATACCATTTTTGAACATTGGCAACAGGTGATATAATGCCGGTGTTAGTCTTGCGGTTTCTCTCTCTCTTGAACTTGGATTTGATATTCCAAGGTCCGCCGTGCCAGTTGCAATCTTCATTACGGCTTCAAAAGATCCCCTGAAGGGTGTTGCAAGAGTGACAACTTTATTTACACGTGCATCTTTCCCCTTGTTTGCCAGGTATCCGGTAATAACCAGCCCTCCCATGGAGTGACCAATTAAATTGACTTTAGGATCGTCTGCATAACCCTGTTCATGGTAATGTCGTAATAATTTTGTACGCTCTGTTACCTCATTTATAAAAGAATCGAGGTCCGTTTCCGCCATCTCCAGCGGCATTCTCCAGTCATAACCAAACGGGAATACAGGTACCACAAGATCTTCTTTTTCTTTCAGGTTATATCTAAGTTCTTCGATAAGCTCCCTGTAGGCGATCTCAAATATCTGGCCCGGTCTGATCCGGGAAGGCTCCTGGGCCTCATACCTGATATTGTTGGGGTGCAATGCGACCTGTTCGAACTTTTTGCGAATCAGGTTCCATACAGGCTCATGATCTACGGGGTATTCGTCCTGCAGGTAGGTTGCAGTGATACCCGGAATAATAATTACGGGATCTACCAGTTTCTTGTTTTCTGTTGCCATAGCTCAAATATTATTGGTCGATAATTTCATAATTATATGGAATATTCTTTATAATGGCTTAAAAAATCCCAGCCTTGGTAAGGTGTTTCCAAAACATCTATTGTAACATTATTATACACATTATTATGAAGCAGCAATTCCACACTCTCCCGGTTAATATTTTTTCTTACCCCGGGACCAACCCGAAAGCAAGGCCGTGGAATTCAATCCAGTTCATAAATTAATGTATTAAATTATTATAAAGATTATTCATGTCTGACAAAACCACTCCATGTTGTATTTCATGTTGCGTTTATGTGTTATTTTACCCTCTCTTTCCATATTGTTTTTGCAGTGGCGCAAACCTTATTGGTATTTTGAGTTTTCAGTGCATGGGTAAAAGAATTGTCACCCGAATCCCTCTCTGTAAAAGATATAATTGTGTCGCCATATTGAGCTTCTGCAATAAAACGGCCATCAATAAAATGTAAATTAAATTTATCCATAATCTCTTCTGAAACAGACTCCATTAACCATTGTAAATATCTGATATTGTTTAGGTGCTGATTAGAATCGACATCAAACCGGTTGACTTTAAAATCCTTAATATGTTTCGAAGAGTCAATTGCTTCAATCCTTCTGGTAATATCATGATTTATACATTCTTCAGAATCATAAGACCATTTCACTTTAATGGCATCATAAATCTGAACAGGTCTTCTCCTTTTAATATCAAAGAATACCCACAGTCCTTTGGCTCTTCCGATAATATTCCCCTGTCCGTTATAGATAAGATTTTCCCTGATCCCTTTAATCATGGAATAACCTGACAGCCATGTTCTGATTGTAATCTTTTCTTTATAGGCAGGATAACTATCCATTTTCATTACCCCTGAAAGTAAAACCCATCCGATATTTTGTTTTTCAAGGTCATACAAACTATGATTTATAGAGTAGCAATGGTCTGCAGCTGTTTCTTCAAGTAAGGTTAAGATTGTAGTCGGTGAAGCCTCTCCGAATTTATTCATTTCGAAATATCTCAGCTCAAATTGTTTTTCAAAATAATTTTCCAAATTCTCTCATTTTATCTGTAATTATAATCTCAGGTTCAGGTACGATGACTAGGCATGACGTACGACAAACGGTAAACCACAATAATGGTGATACTGTCTCATAAATTTACAAAATTCTTCAATCATATCAAATGATGAAAGGATGATATTAAAAAGGGGTACATGAAGGATCAATTACAATGGATTCATCAAAATGGAAGCATCCATTAGGGTGGCAAAATGAGAACAGGAGGGTCGACCTGTGTTGATGAAGCATTTCCTCCAATGCCTCCCCCCATTCCGCCTGAAGCTCCAATAGAGCCCCCCGCCTCCACCTGACCTCCCACCGCTACCTCCTCCCATGGAAGGCATACCATTTGGAGGACCTGGCTTAACACCAAAAGCAACCTTATATCCCTAAGTAACTTATATAAACATAATATGAGTCACGCTCAATATTTTCTGCATCCGTAAAACGGCATTCCAATTCATAGGTTCCTTTTTGCAGTTCAATGTTAAACCTTGAATAAAAATCTGAATCATTAACTTTTTTATGGAATTGCTGTTTTCCGATTTTAATACCGGCTTCAATAATTTTCAATCCCTTTCCTTCAGAATATGGGTTATCTCCGGGAACAGGATTACCTTCCGGGGCCGGATCTCTTAGTTTCAAATCTGATTCTGCCGGCCAGCGGCGAAGATCAAATTGGTACTTGCCGTCCTTTACCACTTCAACGACCCAATGCCCGCTGGCCCCTTCCCCCAGCCGAACCATCTGCTGCGACCAGGCAGGATTACCTTTAACAACATGACAATCGTGGGTAGACAACGTAACTTCCATAGCTTTTTCAGAACCTAAAAAGATCGTGTTGACCTTATTTTCATTTATACTTATCTTATTCCACCACACTTCATAAGCTGCGTTAAGTTTTGTAACGACTTCAGGATAAGTCGCCGATACGTCATTGAATTCTCCCGGATCATTCTGTATATCATACAAGCGACCGTTGAGAAGCCTCCATTTGTCTGTCATGATACAATAATCTTTATACTTTTTAAGGAATTCTTCCCGCTGAGTATCTGTAAAAAGGATACGGGATGGCCATACCTTTTCCGAATGGTACAGTAAAGGAACCAGGCTGGTCCCATCAAATCCGACCCCATCAGGAACTTTGATATGACACAGATCAAGGAGTGTTGGCATAAAATCTATATACGATGTAAGTTTATCAATATCTCTTCCCCCCGTCAGTCCGCCATTCTCCCAATAAATAAAGAATGGAACCCGGTGACCTCCCTCAAAAGCAGAGCCCTTCTTTCCACTCATCCCTGAATTATAACCCAGAATTACCCGCTCATTTTTATCCACGTTAACCCCGGCCGCCGTTCCATTATCAGTCATAAAAACAAGAATTGTATTCTTTGCAAGACCCTCTTTTTCCAAAAAATCACGAAGTCTTTCTATATTTTCATCGATATTAACTATCATCCCGTAAAAGACAGGATTTGGAATTGAATCATTACCCAGATACGGCTTAAAATACTTTTCCGCGACACGGTAAGGACTATGAGGTGCATTGGTTGGCAGGTAACAGAAAAACGGTTTATCTTTATTCTCTTTGATGAATTTCATGGCATTGTCGAACCAAATGTCGGTACAATAACCATCGAATTTCTCAGTTGCCCCATTGTGAAAGTAAGTATCATCGAAATAATCGTTGTTCCAATAATCGGGAGCCTGACCAACCCCTCCACCTTTCAGTACCAGCGATTCGTCAAACCCTCTGTCCTGAGTGCGGTACGGATAATTATCTCCCAGGTGCCATTTTCCAAAAATACCCGTGGTATAACCACCCTCTTTAAATGCTTTTGCAATAGTTGTCTGTTTCGCATCCAGAATTTCCCGTCCCTTTATTGTATGCCAAACACCAACTTTGTTACAATAATTTCCGGTCATTAATCCCGACCGGGTTGGGGCACAGGTTGTCCCGACATGGAAATTAGTAAAGCGGATACTCTGCGAATGCAGCTTGTCAATGTTAGGAGTCTTTATCAAAGAATTACCATGGCATCCCATGTCTCCGTATCCCTGATCATCGGTCAGGATAAAAATAACATTTGGTTTGTATTGTTTCCTGCCAGGTTGGGCGTGACATCCAACAGACAAAACTATTGGAGTTAAAAACATTCCAATTGATCCAAATTTAATGTATTTCATGTGCGTGTTACCTTAATCTGATTCATGCTGCTATAATAAGATTTTCTCACCATCATTTTTTTGAGTTGGAACAGGTGTGCTTCGCCCATCTTTTACGTACTTTATCATTAGCTCCATCCTCCTGAACCGGGAGATAATAATAATTCTTTAATATCAAGAATGGAATAATACCAGATCACTTATAATTTCATGAATTTGTTCGTCTGTTTAGTAATTAGTACTGTTATAATTAACATACTTTTTTCTAATTGCAATATCTTTCTTTCGTATCCGGAACTGCAATGCCACCAGTAACAGGTTTGGGATGATCGTCATGAAGCAGAACTTTCATTTGTCTTACTACATCGGCATATTTTGAATTGCCGGCAAGATTCTCCAATTCCTGCGGATCGGCTTCTTCATTGTACAATTCTTCCGCTATATTTCCAAATCCCCATTCAGTATATCGCCATAATTCGGTGCGAACACTATGACCTGGTGTATTTCCTCTCTGAACCTGGGTAAAGGCCGGATGATCCCATGACTGCTTCAGGATTTTTAAGAAGAGGAAGCAAACTGTAACCTTGTATATTTGAAGGAGGCGTTAAACCTGTAAGTTCGGCAAGCGTTGGATAAATGTCGATCAATTCAACTGTTCGCCTGCAAATCTTTCCGGCTGATTTAGTTCCCGGGAAAGAAATGATTAAAGGACTTTTAGCTGATTCCTCAAAACAACTTTGCTTAAACCATAAGCCATGTTCTCCAAGATGGTATCCGTGATCGCTCCAAAAGACAATGATGGTATTTTCACTTAATCCCAAAGAATCAAGGGCGTCGAGTAATCGTCCGATTTGGGCATCTACAAATGAAATAGCCGCAAAATAAGCCAGTTTGCACTCCCTGGCCTGGTCGGTGGTTATGCCAAAATAAGGCCAAGGTTTAGTGGAGGCTAAAGCCAGCCCGGGGTAATCATCCGGCGTTCCTGAAGATATTTTGGGAAGACTCATCTGGTCCTGTTTATACATGTCGAAATACTTTTTGGGTGTTATCCAGGGGGTATGAGGCTTATAGAAACCGGCAGCAATAAAAAACGGTTCATTTTTATGCTTTTCCAATAGTTTAATGGCTTCAGTGGCAACCTGTCCGTCAGTATGTTCCACGTCTCTTCCCTTAATATCTGAAAGATAGGCCATTGCTGAACCCAAACCTCTACCGGGCGTATAATTTATGACGTCAAGTTCAAGGGACGTTTTATCAAGACCCGAGGGATTTATGCGCTGCATCCAGGATACTTTGTCGTCCAAGCCATTTGTCCCTATATCACCCGGGTTTCCATAATGGTACATCTTCCCTACACGGGCAACAAAGTAGCGGTTTTTAATAAACATTTGAGGAAGAGTTACTACATCAGGCAAATCCTGCCTGAAATGATATTTCAAATCAAAAACACGTGTTTTGTCAGGCCGTAAGCCGGTTAACAGGGAGCTGCGACTGGGGCTGCTAAGTGGAAACTGGCAATAAGAGTTTGCAAATGCGACACCTTTAGATGCCAGACGGTCAATATTCGGAGATTTCACCAATGGATGACCGTAGCAACCAAGGTCATTGTTCATGTCGTCAACGGCGATGAAGAGAACGTTCATTCTCTTACCCTGGGCTTGAATTGTACCCACGGTAACCGTGAGGGCCAGTGGAAGCATCATGCTGTTCAGAAAGGTATTTTTCATCATTTTATACTTTATTTTTAATGGCCAGATAGACTGCCCCGCTTAGGCGGGGGAATAAAACATGCCTGAGGTATGAATTATATTATTGGTTCTCAATTCTCTGAATCTTTCAATTGTATTTATTATACTAAATAAAATGGGTTTATTTGTGTTATTCCTTTAACACTTTAAATATAAGCAATACCCTCCACTTTTTTAAATTTTTATAATAATAGAGATGACCGGGTTACGCAATGCAAATTCCAACTCAAAGAATGCTATATAGCAGACTTCTTTGGCTTGTTCTTTTTAATTAAAGTAGTAATTTTAGACCCTATAACAGATACCAGCAAATGGATATCCTTTTTACAGATGCTCTTAAACTCAGAAGGCCAAATGCTTTCAATGTGATGGTAAAACCCACCGGGCCGATATGTAACTTAAACTGTACCTATTGTTACTACCTGGAAAAGAAGAAGCTTTTTCCCGGGAAGAGTATTTTTAGGTTAAAGGAAGATCTCCTGGAAGACTTTATTAAGCAGTATATTGAAACTCAGCAGGTACCAGTAGTAACATTTACATGGCAGGGAGGAGAACCAACACTTCTGGGAATCGATTATTTTAAAAAGGTTATTGAGCTTGAGAAGAAATATTCTGCCGGTAAAACCATTGAAAACGCATTTCAGACAAATGGAACAAGGCTGAACGATGACTGGTGTAAATTCTTTACAGATAACAACATACTTGTAGGTATCTCGATAGATGGTGAAGAACACAACCATGACCATTACAGGAAGACAAATTCGGGAGGACCATCCTTTAAAAGAGCAATGAAAGGAGTTGAACTGCTTCACAAAAATAAGGTTGAGTTTAATACACTGAGCTGTGTAAACAGCTATAATGTGCATTTTGCTTCTGAGACATACAGGTTTCTGAAACGGATTGGCAGCGGGTTTATTCAGTTCCTGCCGGTGGTTGAGAGGATTGCCAGTCAACACGATGATAAAAAATTAAATCTTGTTGCTCCGGTATATAGTGATGATGCTTCAGTTAGTGACTGGTCGGTTAATGGCAGAGATTTTGGCAAGTTCCTGATTACCATATTTAATGAATGGGTCCGGAATGATGTTGCAAAGTATTACGTACAGATTTTTGATGCAACACTTGCTAATTATGTTGGTGAGATGCCCGGCTTATGTGTATTTTCAGAGACATGCGGAGATGCTCTTGTAATGGAGCATAACGGGGATGTTTTTTCATGCGATCATTACGTTTTTCCTGAATATTTGCTTGGCAATATAACTGAGACCCCTTTACTTGACATTGTTAAGACTCAGCGTCAGTTTGACTTTGGAATAGATAAGCGTAATAAGTTACCGCGCTATTGTCTGCAATGCGATGTCAGGTATGCCTGTCATGGAGAATGTCCAAAACACCGGATCATTAATACACCAGACGGTAAACCAGGGTTAAACTATTTGTGTGAAGGTTACAAGATGTTTTTTCATCATGTGGAGCCATATATGGATTACATGGCAAAAGAGCTGAAAAATAAACGCGCGCCTGCCAATGTGATGACATGGATCCGGAATAAAGATAACCAGGTTGTAAAGCCTGTTACACCCGAAAGGAATGATCCCTGTCCGTGTGGCAGCGGTAAGAAATTCAAGAACTGTTGTGCGGGAAAGCTGCTTTATAAGGCCTAATGGTGTAAAGGTACACCAGCATAAAGATGGGCAGCTTACAGTCGGATAATGCCTTTAACACTGCTGAAAAGCCAGATAGTACATGGCAAATCCGATATTGAAGTAAGTGTTTATTATATCAGGAAGTTATTTTTTCTGATTGAATTTGTAGAGTTCAGAGGCCTTAAAAGTTTTGTCATTTGGGGAGATGTCGTTCGGATCATTAAGGACAGCATCCGGTGGTGCAACAATAAATCCATTGATTAATGGATCGCCTGTCTTTTTCATCATCTGATCAAGTCTTGTGCGCATTTTATTAAGGACTTCCTGTTTAAATGGATTACTGGCAAGATTATTCCGCTCATTTGGATCAAAAACCAGGTCATAAAGTTCTTCCTGTGGTAACTGTATATCCTTCCACCCATAAGTCAAGCCAGTACTGTTTACTAGGACCATCATCGCAGTTGGGAAGAACCGGGGTTTTTTTGTCACCAAAACGACGGATATATTTATACTGTTTTGTCCGGACAGCTCTAATAGGCTCATAAGCTGCATGGTAATTAACCTGACTGAAGATATCTTCCCTGATTTCCTTATTTTCCTCCCTGATTAAAGGCATGACAGATGTCCCATCCAGCCAGGCTGGTTTTTCAATCTCAAGCAGCTCGCAAATTGTTGGGAAAATATCAATTACACTTACCATGCTGTTGATGGTTTTACCACCTGAAAAGCCACCAGGTCCCCGCATTATCATGAAAATTCCGGTACCTTCATCATACAGGTTACATTTCATAGCAGGAAATGCAATACCATGATCGGTGGTGCATATTACAAGAGTATTACCTTCAAGGCCGTTACGTCGTAAAGCTGAAAGCACAGTTCCAATTTTTTCATCCAGTATGCCGGCAGATTCCATAAAATCAGCCATATCCTCCCGCACCTCAGGGACATCAGGTAATGGTTTTGGCGGAATCAGGTGATCAGGATTGATTTCATTTTTGTGTTTGGGATATTTCCTGTGAGTCTCAGTAAAACCGACCGACAGGAAAAATGGATTAGCAGGTGCTTTATCGAGCCATTCTGCAGCTTTCAGATGAGCCACATTTGGATTGCCTAAAAATTCATCGTACCCTATTTCCTTATAAAAATTGCTGTTTTTCATGGCAACTACATGCTGAACTCCGGATAATACAGAATGATATCCATGTTTTTTCAGGGTAAAGTTGATATGCGTATGCGGATCCTTCAAAACAAATCCACGGTGAGCAAGACCAATCATCCCATTATTATGTGGATACATTCCGGTGAGAAGACTGGCACGACTTGCAGATGAAGTCGGGTGAGTAGTAAAATACTTTTTAAAAAGCACACCCTCTTCTGCCAGTTTCTGAAGATTAGGAGTTGGAACAGGATATCCGTAAGGTTGAATATAACGACCGGTATCGTGCGAATGAAGGTATAGAATATTGGGGCGATTGGAAGCTCCATTGCTTTTGGCAATATTCCGTTCTTCAGTCACATCGCTATAGGTGCCGGGAACCTTCTCTATAGCTGGAACGGGAATTCCAATAGCCAGACTACCTAAACCTGCCTGACGGATGAAGTTTCTGCGATCAATGTTTTTCATCACTCTTTTAAATAATATTATTTTACCAATTAAAGATATTGAAATTATTTCTCTTAGGTTTCTTTAAAATGGATTTCTTTAAAACAGCAAAAAAATGAAATACTGACCTGACTATATTAAAACAAACAGGATAAAATAATCACATCAGTGTAAACCATTTGTATGGGTACCTCTTTTATGTAACTTCTTTCTAAACTTTTAACTCCAGATCCGGGTAGTTTTTAATTTGCCACAGTTAGCTTGACAGGTATGTCTCTGTTAGTCAGGCCCGGGATCAATTCTGATCCAGGAGAATCAATGGCATTTATATATCCGGGACAATCAATCATATTTTTTGATTCACCCTAGTCCGTTTTAAGAACGACAACCATTTCACGGATTTTTCCAATATAGTCCGACTCATATTTATACCGACCTGTATGGATCATATAAATAGTTATAAAAGCAATTCTATACAGACAAATAATTAAAAATCTTAACAACAAAGAATTTAAAAAGAAGGCGGTACAAATAAATCGAAATATCTTATTGCAAGCTAAATCAAACTATTATTAATCTAAATCAATCTGTTGTGCTATGTACCGCCTTAAAAACCCTATACCCTCAAAGAAAATCCCAAGATGAACTAATTATTTGTTTAATATAAATGGGTCGTAATTTGTTACCCGGATTAATTGAATTTTTTTTCTCATCAAATTGCTGGCCGGCTAAGCAAATAGTTAAACCGGAGTTGAACCGGGTTAATTGTATTTCAAACATGAGATATCCAGAATTATTTTTATCAATATTCAATATTCAGTATCCAGAGTTTTGTATAATTTATGTTCAAATGGGGTGCAAATGAGCAAATAAAAAAGGAGCCAGAATGAACCTAACTCCTTGATTATCATTTGTCGGGGTGGCAGGATTCGAACCTGCGACCCTCTGGTCCCAAACCAGATGCGCTAACCGGGCTGCGCTACACCCCGAAAATAAGGCAGCGCAAAAGTATTATTAGTTTTTTAAATTTCATAAATTATCAGGCGTTATTTGAAATTATTTCCGATAATAAAACTAAACCATTGATATTTAATACATTATGCAAAATATAGTGAACCAATTTAAAATGCGATGAATCATCCCAGCCCTGCGGGCATTTGATACTGATGACTCTACCTTTTTTACCATCAGGGTTGAAGAGCGGAAAAATTAAAGATTTTAATATTTGGCCGGCAATTTAAAAATGACTAATAAATACTATTTCTCTTTTCCGTTAGTCTTTCATCCGACATGTAGTCATCATACTGCATCTGCTTATCAATCATTCCTTTTGGTCCAATTTCGATAACCCGGTTACAGACGGTCTGAATAAATTCATGATCATGTGAGGACATTAGAATATTTCCTTTAAACCTGATAAGAGTATTATTAAATGCCTGGATCGACTCGAGATCGAGATGGTTCGTGGGGCTGTCCAATAACATAACATTGGCATTGCGGATCATCATACGTGCTATCATACAACGGACCCTCTCTCCACCCGAAAGTACATTGACTTTTTTATAAATTTCATCTCCTGAAAAAAGCATTTTTCCAAGAAAGCCTCTCAGATATAACTCACTCGTATCCTCTGAATATTGAGCCAGCCAGTCTACCAGAATAATATCCTTTTCAAAGAACTGGTCATTTACAAGCGGAAGATAGGCCTTTACGATAGTCTGACCCCACTCGAATGTACCATGATCCGGCTTTTCATGACCTTTCAGAATTTCAAACAGAGTGGTCAGAGTGCGGGTATTCCTTGAAAGAAATACTATTTTGTCATTTTTATTTATCTTAAAGTTAAGATCCCTTAATAAAATTTTACCTTCCAGGCTTTTTGACAGACCCTTTACTTCCAGGATGTTATTTCCCGGTTCACGTCCCGGGGTGAAAATAATCCCCGGATATTTGCGGGTGGAGGGTTTTATCTCTTCAATATTAAGCTTCTCGATCATTTTTTTTCTGCTGGTAGTTTGTTTCGACTTCTTCACATTAGCCCGGAAACGGGCAATGAATTCCAGCAGTTCTTTTTTCTTTTCTTCTGCTTTCTTATTCTGGGTAAGCTGCTGTCTTAGTGCCAGCTGACTTGACTCATACCAGAAACTGTAATTGCCTGAAAATTGTTGCACCCTGCTGAAATCAATATCTATTATATGTGTACATATCGAGTCAAGGAAATGCCGGTCATGAGATACCACCAGGACAGTATTCTCAAATTCCGAAAGGTAATTTTCAAGCCAGTTTACGGTTTCAAGATCGAGATCATTTGTGGGTTCATCAAGTAACAGGTTATCAGGTTTTCCAAAAAGGGCCTGTGCAAGCAGTACTTTTACTTTATCCTTTCCTGAGAGTTCCCTTAAAAGTTTATGGTGGGATTCTTCTTTAATTCCCAGTCCGCTCAGCAAGCTGCCAGCATTGCTCTCAGCATTCCATCCGTCCATGCCGGTAAACTTCTCTTCCAGTTCCGAAACCCTTATACCATCTTTATCTGAGAAATTGCTTTTTGCATAGAGTGTGTCTTTTTCCATCATGATACTCCATAATGTGGCATGGCCCATCATTACAGTATCAAGGACGATGCATTCATCAAATTCAGAATGATCCTGTTTAAGGACAGACAATCTCTCACCCTGTCCGAATGACACTGACCCTGTACGTGCTTCCACGCCTCCGTAAAGCATCTTCAGAAAGGTCGATTTTCCTGCTCCGTTAGCTCCTATTATTCCATAACAGTTTCCGGGAGTAAAAACAAGATTAACATCCTGAAATAAAATACGTTTCCCAAACTGGATACTAAGATTTGAAGCTGTAATCATGAAATAGAATATCTGTTAAAATAATCGACTAACCCGGTTCTGTCTGCCAGAAGGGCTGCAAAAGTAATCAATAATTTGCAGGAACAACAGGATAAGACTTCAAACCTGAGTTATGACCAAAATCCGTCGGGTAAATTTAACTCTCAATTCAATTAATTCTACTTTGACAGATTACATCTTACAACGATTTTTCAGTTTGTTTGCCCCGACCCTAAAGGGAGCAAACTGAAAAATCAACCTGTTCCCTTTAGGGATTAAGGGCAAAAACAGGTTGATTTTTCTAATCTGTCAAAGTAGAATTAATTTGAAAATGAATAACCTGTATTTAGGTATTATAATTTATCAATTTTTGCAGCCATAATAAAATCATTCTCCGATAATCCACTAATTGCGTGTGTCCATAATTCAATCTCAAGGCGACCATAATAAACGTGCATCACAGGATGATGACCCTCTTCCTCAGCCAGATCTGCAACTTTATTCACAAAATCCATTGTGTGGCGGTAACTAACAAATGAAAACTCTTTAGAGATCTTATTGTTACCTGTTACCTTCCAATCCCTGCCAATATGTTTTTTAAATTCAGCAGTTTCATCCGGTTTTAATGCAGGCACCCCTCCTTCGCAAGGTTTGCATTTTTTTGTTGTTAAGTCCATTGTTATAAGTTTTTAAGTTAAGTTCAACCAACATATTCATCAGACAACCCTGATTATATAGGAATTATGTTCTGAAATGAAACAAGCTTCTACTGCTTCTTGTTCGCATATGGTAAAAAATATGATGAATTCAACTTATTCAAAGTGTTAATGTGCCTGTTCCCAAAGAGATTAATTCACAGGGAAATGTCCAAAAGAGGTCTGCATGAACCTTTTTAGTCCCCTTTTGTTAATGAGAAAAATATTTCTCACATAAATACAAGTTGAATTATGAAAACTTTGATAAGACTTGAAAATCTCATTGTTTACCTGGCAATGCTTACAATCTCATCGGCTGCCATGGCAAAAAGCCTTTCTCCCTCAATAAAGGAAGAGACAGTTACCTATACAGTTAACGGCGTCACAATGAAAGGGTTTGTGGTTTACGATCAAAATATCAAGGGTAAAAGACCAGCTGTGATTGTAGTTCATGAATGGTGGGGGCTGAACGATTATCCAAAAATGCGTGCCCGTCAACTTGCAGAACTCGGTTACATAGCAATGGCAGCCGATATGTTCGGTAACGGCAAAACGGCCTCCAATCCAACTGAAGCACAGAATCTTACTATGCCATTTTATAAAGATCCCAAACTATCCGAAATACGGCTGAATGCTGCTATCAGAAAGTTAAAGGAATTCCCACAGACTGATCCGGCCAACATAGCCTCAATAGGTTACTGTTTCGGAGGGTTTGTAGTACTGAATGCAGCAAAGCTTGGGGCCGATTTAAAGGGAGTTGTAAGTTTCCATGGCGGGATGGGTGGCGCACCGGTCGATAAGAAATTATTAAAAGCCAGTGTATTGGTATGTTATGGTGGAAAAGATAAGTTTGTGCAACAAAAAGATGTTGAACTTTTTAAACACCAGCTCGATTCAATCGGGGTTAACAATACTTTTAAATTTTATGCCGACGCTACCCATGCATTTACTAATCCAGAGGCCACAAAACTCGGCAAAGAATTTAATCTGCCCATTGAATATAATGCTGATGCAGACAGAAATTCCTGGAATGAGATGAAATTGTTTCTTAAAAGTATTTTCACGAAATAAAACGTGAAAAATTCAACCTTCTCCGGCTTACTTTATCTGCTTGTGTAACCTCTGACTCAGGAGACTTTTGAAACAAAAAGTCCTGTGTTATCTAGCTTTTAACTGGTGTTAAACTCTTTATATTCTTTTTTATTTTAAAGTCGGATGTTTCATGAAAAGTTATGGAAGGAAAATTCTCCCTCGCTAATTTAAGCATCCATTCACTTTCTGCAAAAAACACCAGGTTATCTTCTTTATCGTAAGCAATAGCGCCTGATTTTCTTATTAGAAACAGGTCCAGCTCTTTTTTATTTTCCGTTGTGATCCAGCATGCCTTAACAAAAGGGAGACTGGAGAAACTGCATTTAGCTCCGTACTCATGCTCCAATCTGAATTTAATAACCTCATACTGAAGTTCTCCGACAGTCCCTATTATTTTCCTGTTGCCGGGTTGCTGCATAAATAGCTGAGCAACACCTTCATCAGTCATCTGGCGGACACCTTTATCAAGTTGTTTGGTTTTTAAGGGATCAAGGTTAACAACTTCACGGAGTATTTCAGGAGAAAAGCTGGGAACGCCTTTAAAATGCAATGATGCACCTTCAGTAAGTGTATCTCCTATCTTGAAATTACCACTATCATACAAACCCACCACATCTCCAGGGAAGGCTTCCTCCACAATGCTTTTATTATTTGCCATAAAGCTTGTAGGTGAAGAAAACCTGATCTTTTTTTCTGACCTTGTATTATAATAGAATTTATTTCTTTCAAATTTCCCGGAACAAATACGCATAAATGCAATTCTGTCGCGGTGATTGGGATCAAGATTGGCGTGAATTTTAAAAATAAACCCAGTTAATTGATTTTCAGATGGTTCCACACTCCGCTCCGAAGCCTGGATAATACCAGGACAGGGGGCTATTTCCAGAAAGGTTTCCAATAATTCCAGAACGCCAAAATTGTTTAGCGCACTACCGAAAAACAGGGGAGCAAGATATCCTTCCCGGTATAGTGAAAGATTAAAGGTCTCAAACATATTATGAACAAAATCTATTTCTTCCCACAGTCTGGTCATAGTTTCAATACCTACATATTCTCTTAGCCTGGAGTCCTGTATATCGCTGGTGCTGATAAGATTTTCCGAAATGCTGCTCTTTTCGGGAGTATAAATCTGGATCTCTTCCTTATGCAGGTTATATACTCCTTTAAACTGCTTTCCATTACCAACGGGCCAGGTATACGGACATACTGCAATTTTCAGTTCGCGCTCCAGTTCATCAAGTAAATCGTATGGATAGATGCCTTCCCTGTCCATTTTATTAACAAAAATCATTACCGGGGTATTACGCATCCTGCACACTTCCATCAGCTTACGGGTCTGCTCCTCCACTCCTTTCACGGAATCTACAACCAGTATAACACTGTCGACAGCTGAAAGAGTACGATAGGTGTCCTCTGCAAAGTCCTTATGACCGGGAGTATCAAGAATATTTACCCTAATGTTATTATAATCGAAAGCCATTACCGATGTAGAAACTGAGATTCCCCGTTGTTTCTCTATCTCCATGAAATCCGATGTTGTTGTTTTCCTTATCTTATTACTCCTTACTGCGCCGGCAGTCTGGATTGCACCTCCAAATAGAAGCAACTTTTCAGTAAGGGTTGTCTTACCCGCATCAGGATGGCTTATGATTGCAAACGTCCTTCTTCTTATTATCTCACTTTTTAAATCCATATACAATTATTTACCTGACTTCCTGTATAGTCCTTAAGATTAACCTTATAGTATCCGGAATAGCAGTAATTATTTTTTAAGATGGCCAACTGCAAGAGGCCACGCGGACTGAACCATGATTGTGGAATGATACCGCTACAATTTAAAATCTCTTTTTACATAATGGTACAAAAGTAGTAAAAAAAGAGAAATTTGAATAATTGCAGAAATCAGCGTTAAAAACAACTTCGGGATATTTATTCTGTCTGGCAATTTAAAACTCCCCCTGTTTTTTTAAAATAGCCATGAAACCCGCATGTTTTTTAAATACACCGAGCTTGCGAACTCAACGAAGTCAAACACTTTTAAATATATTTTTATCAAGCATGTGTAGTTTCATAGCCGGAGCGGGGCAGGTTATCATTCCATTAAATTCAAAATTATATAATTGATGAAAATGTCCGTTAGATGTATTTAATTATTCTCCTGAAGGGGGCAATCAGGGTATTCCATGGAATTTCTGAAAGGACCATTAAAATAAGGATGGAGGGGTCAAAGTGAGTAGCTGCCAATACGATGGCCATGCCATTATTCATATACGCTGCTCCAATGGTAATGGCAACTTTGTTTCCTTTATTTTGCTTGTAACATATAAGATACCCGATAACATGCAATAAAATGAATATCAGGTATAAAAACAGAATCTGCCAGATTATGTTTATGGGATCCCCTATTATCAAATCACGCTGTGACCCCATAACTGCATATACCATAAAAAAGAGCAAAATGATATTTACTGATGTAAACAGATACTGTCCTTTTTTGATTGCAACATGGAAATATTTTTTTATTATTTGAGAGATTAACATGGGCATAAAAACAAAGATTGCCAGATCCTTAAATATTGCCAAAGGATTGATCCCAATACTATTAAATTTTATTAAATCAAATAATAAAGGAACAGTAAAAGGGGCAATGAGTGAAGTAATAATTACAATGCTCATTGAAAGCGCAATATTACCTTTAACAATATCGGTTAATGTTGGTGACGACACTCCGGCCGGCATGGCTGTAAGAAGAAGGACACCAATTGCCAGTTTCGTATTAAATAAATTTACGACAAGGAATAATGTAATGGGAATAATGAACATGTATACAGAGGAAATATAAATCATCAATTTGACATCTTTTATTTTTTCAAGGATATCGATAAGGTCAGTTTTTAAGAAAACAAAAAATAACATTACCATTAATATTGGTTTCAATAACGACATCAATATTTTATTGTATACCGGATAAAGTAAACCGGCCAGGAGACCTGTCAGCAGAATCACCCAGAAATATCTCTCTATTAATTGATAAATCTTCATTCAGAAATTTATTGATCCAAATTATGATAATCTATACGGGTTAAAAGTACTTAATATTATTACAACTAATAATTGCAGCAGCAGGAGGTGACAATATTTGTACTTAGAAAGAAGAAATCATAACCAACTGCCCTACTTAACAATAAATTTTTATATTTAACTCCTGAATTATTGATAATTTATTTTCATGCTAAGTATATCCGGCTGACATGCAGTTAAATTATCTGGTTAACATGCGATAATTATCTGCTCATCCCATTTTTTAATTGACCGGTAATAAATAAGCAGGGTTAAAATAATTATCAACAGTAAAATTGAACATTTCATTAAATAAATCATTATTATCTAAGAAGAATTAATTTTCGGGGTGAATAAAAATTTTAATCAATTAATACAAAAATTAAAAGAAGAACTGGGATTCTTCCTCTCTATTGGTTTTGGTGTTTTTCTGTTTGTTCTGTTCTTTCAGCCATTTCCTCTGGTCAGTTCAGATTTTAACAACAGTCTCCTCATAATAGCAGGGTTAGGGGCTATTATTTTTCTTTTTATTGTCATTGTCAGGATCATCTTGCCATGGCTGTTGGTTAGTGATGACCAGGAAAATAAAAAACCTCTTTTCCTTTCTTACTTTCATGGTTTTATGATCTTTGTATTAAGTACACTTGCATTTGCATTCTATATCCGTTATGTTGGCTCTGTGGACATCACCTTTTACATCTCTTTTAAGATAATAATAATTTGCCTTGTACCACCTGTAATAATTGGGCTATATGATTCCTTCAGGGAATTAAAGCTTCATAATGAGTTGCTTATCGTTGAGAAGAAAATAATACAAAAACAGGTTATAAAATTTGAAGAGGATATCCTGAACAAATCCGTGGAATTTATTTCAGAAAATAATTCGGAAACCTTTAGCCTGCCAGTTGGAGAAGTCGCCTTTATCAAATCGGCAGATAACTACGTGGAGATTGTATACAGGGAAGATGATAATTTTAAAAAGAAGCTCATCCGCAATACCCTTAAAAATATTGAGTTTCAACTAAAGCAATTTTCCAATTTTGCACGGTGTCACAGGATTTGCATAGTAAATATATACTTCGTGGAAAAACTAAATAGAAATTCCGGTAATCACTGGCTGACAATCAAAGGATTAAAGGAACAGCTGCCGGTTTCACGGCAGTACCTTCTTAAAATCAAAGATCTATTATGACCGTTTAGGGGTGAATATTATTCGTCCCGGCATTTTGATATTTATCACTTAATTACCCTGTTAACCCTGTTTTGATTTTGATTTATCCCTTCCTTTTGCCGGGGATATAATGTGGTATTACCTTTGTCGGGTATTATTCCGGAGAAACCGTGAAAAAATTCTTAAATTAATATTATGGAAACAATAATTGATAAAAATCCCACTGACAGCAGATCCTGGCAGGAAATAGTTATAAAATATACCATTCCCGTTCTGCGCAAAAGTTTATGGCAGATATTTGATTCGGTTGTCCCTTATATAATTATGTTGTATATTATGTACAGGAGTCTTGTTTATCCTTATTGGGTCACACTTTTACTTGCCCTTATTGCTTCGGGGTTCCTGATCAGGATATTCATAATTTTTCATGATTGCGGGCACCAATCATTTTTCAAATCAAAGAGAGCCAATTATATAGTAGGCAGGTTAATGGGAATACTTGCCTTTACACCATTTCATAAATGGCATTTTCAACATCGGATCCATCATGCAACTTCAGGTAATCTGGACAAACGCGGGATCGGGGATGTGTGGACAATGACCGTTGAAGAATACCAGAATTCTACCCGGTGGAACAGGTTTATTTACCGGGCATTTCGTAATCCTTTCGTAATGTTCGGCCTTGGACCTTTCTACGTAGTTCTGGTTCAAAACAGGCTGGCAAAAAGAAAATTAACCCGTCAGGAAAAACTTAATGTATATTTCACAAATATAATGATCTTGATGATGGCAGTCTCAGTCAGCCTGGTTATAGGGGTAAAAGCATACCTCCTGATCCAGCTGCCCGTAATTATTATTGCACATTCAATTGGGATCTGGCTATTCTATATTCAACACCAGTATGATGATGTTACCTGGGAACGTAACAACAGGTGGGATTATAAAACTTCAGCTGTTAACGGGAGTTCATTTCTGAAATTACCATCTGTACTTCAATGGTTCACGGGAAATATCGGATTTCACCATATCCATCACCTAAGCTCCAGGATTCCTAACTATAACCTTGCCAGATGTCATTATGAGAATGAACTATTCAAAGACATTAAACCAATAATACTGTTTTCAACATTCAGGGCGCTAAATCTTGGCCTCTGGGATGAAGCCAAACAGCGAATGATAAGTTTCAGAAGCCTGGCAGCCTATTCGTGAACCGCCAGGCTCCTGAACTGTTAAATCATTACATCTTTCAATTAATAAAGCCGTTGTCATCCATTCCTGCGATGCTGAATAAACACGCTAAAATCATAGCGTGGTCATACCGGCCTGACTTTTAATACAATAATATAACAGAATTTCTGTTTCAAAATTGACTTAATATGATGGTCAAAACAATTCTGAATTTTAAGTGTTAATTTATAAATTAAATGCATTATGGCATATTTTTTGAGGAATTTTACCGTTTCCAGGGAAGAAAGTTAAATTTAAATATTTGTCATATGAAAAAGAATGTTTTGGTAATTACTATTGTATTAGGTTTCATGGCATGGAGCTGCTCCAAAATTGAAACCAGTAACCAAAAATTTACTCTTAAGCAGTCGGTTGAATCAAATGTCGACAGGATTAATACGGCACTTGACAGGATAGCGGAGACAAAAGGTTATCAGCTTCTTAACAGTGGTGAAGTAGCAAAATCGGATTACAGTTTCAGTGACAGCATCACACTTAACCAGGTTTCAGGGATATATGAATATCAACCTGTCCCTTTCATGCACAATCATTATATTCTTATCCCCTACAGGTTATTTAAAAAAACGGAGACAAGTGACAATATGATTGTCAAACTTCCGCAGAAATTGGTTTTCCATCCCGGGTACCTGCACAACTTTAGTCCTGCAGATTCCGTTCTTAAAAATAACTTTACTATTACAGCTACAGATTATCATCTGTATTATTCTCCGTTTAATGGCTATGATTATAAACTCTCCGCCGGTTTTGTTCTTGATTCTACTGATATCGGAAGCCTTAATATGATGAACTCATCCGGTTCAACGGGACGAAGTTTCTCAGCTGATTATACATTTACGGGAGGTTACAAGATTAATGTAAACAGTCAGTCTGGTGATACCAGCATCTCGGAATTTGCCCTGTCTGACAATGACCAGACTCTTTTGAAAGAAAAGGTTGTTTTTACAGGTACAGGTTATAAAAAACATGAAAGACAGTATATTTTGTCAATTGGAAATGTGGATATTAAAAGAGGTGCAGGGATTGATTCCATTCAGGTATATCTTGACGGCGTCCTTCAGAAAACAGCCGGTGTCAAAATTACCGACAGCAGTGACACAACAGGTACAATCTGTAATAAAAGAGACATAAAGCTTACATTTGACGATGGAACAACCACCAATTTAAGTACCCTTATTGATCCAGCTCTTGCTACATTAAGGACTATGGTAAACTCACTTGGTAACATGTATATCGCCAAAAATATATTGGATTATATTGCAATTAACATTTACTTAATTAATACTTAAAATATTTCTGCTTTAATTTTTTTTGAGAACTGAAGAGGACCATGTGTTGAAGTAATTTAACTACATGGTCTTTTTTTTCACCGATTTTTCCATAATTCCGGACCGGATTACAGTTATACAATTTTTGTAAAAACTGAGGTATCGTCCATTAAGGGTATTTAAACAAACATGGTCATAAAAATGAAAATCAGGGTCATTCAACAATAGTGAATCATTTTTGTTGAATAATTGACCTTGATTTAGTTGTCATGAAGGAAGAAATACTTTTATTGATAATAGACATGCAGAATGACTTCTGCAATCCGGAAGGGGCTTTGTATGTCAGGGGAGCTGAAGAAGACGTCACGCGGTTGGCTAAATTCATTTTAACCTTTGAATCGAAGATAGATCTTATTATTCTTACCCAGGATAATCATAATGTAATTGATATTTCACATCCGGGATTTTGGGAAGATCAGGAAGGCAACCCACCTCCGGCTTTTACAGAAATTGATTCAGACAGTATTAAAAAAGGCATCTGGAGGCCGAGGTATGAAAAAGAAAGGGCAACTGAATATATCTCTAACCTTGAAAGACAGGGCCAATTTCCACATGTCATCTGGCCTGAACACTGCATAACAGGATCCCAGGGGGCTGCTATAGTAAATAAAATTATGGAACCTGTTAAATCATGGGCAAGAAGGGGTAACTATTTTGATGTTGTAAGTAAAGGGACCAACCCGCTTACAGAACATTTTGGAGCATTGAAGGCAAACATTCCCATTCAGGGAAGTCCTGAAACCCAATTAAACCAGGAACTTGTTAATAAATTTATTCATTCAGACAAAATCATGGTGGCAGGAGAAGCAAAAAGCCACTGTGTTGCAACCACAATAAAGCAAATGCTTGACATTGAAGGTATTGCGCAAAAACTTGTTATATTAGAGGATTGCATGTCGGATGTGACCGGATATGAAACCATTGCTTTACCAATTTACAAGAAAGCAAAAGAAAATGGGGCTAAATTTATTTCGGTTACAGAGTTGGTTTAACAGGTATTCCCCAAATAATTAAATAAGTTCTTATATCATGATAATCAAATATTTTACCGACAATGATCTGTACAAGTTTACAACAATGAATGCTATTCAGAAATTATATCCGAAGGCGATGGTAAAATACAGTTTTATTAACAGGGGTAATACCCTCTTTCCCCAAGGATTTGGTGATGCGCTGCAAAAAGAAGTTAATTGTTTTAAAGAACTTGCCATGAGCAGGGAGGAAGAAAAGTTCATGGTTTCGGGTTGCTATTATTTTGACCCGGTATTTATTGATCTGTTAAAAGGCTATCGTTATGACCCTGGAGAAGTTAAAATAGAGCAGAAAGACCGGAGCCTGAATATTGAAATTGAAGGATTATGGTACCGGACGGTTTTATGGGAGGTACCGCTTCTGGCTTTGATATCGGAGCTTTATTATATAATGAAAGGTGAAAAACCACAGGATGTTGAAGGGAGAGCTGTTACAAAAGCGGTAAAACTGAGTGAAATAAAAGCGGATTATTCTGATTTCGGTACCCGGCGACGTTTCTCTTTTGATGTACACGACATGGTAATTAATACATTAAAGGAAAACTCGGGAGGGTTCTTCCGGGGGACTAGCAATGTATACCTGGCTATGAAACATAAACTCACGCCTATTGGGACCCATCCTCACGAATGGTTTATGTACCACGCATCACATTACGGATACAGGTCGGCTAATACCAGGGCTCTTGATGCATGGGTAGATGTTTATAAAGGAGATCTTGGAATTGCGTTAAGTGATACTTTTACATCAGAAAATTTTTTTTCCAGCTTTTCTAAGTTACATGCAAAGCTTTTTGAGGGTATTCGTCAGGATAGCGGTGATCCGTTGGTTTTCACTGATAAAGCGGTCGAATTCTATAAGAATAACCGTACTGATCCCTGCACGAAGACAATTGTTTTCAGTGATGCACTTAACACAGAACGGATCGGGAGAATTAAAAAGAATATCAGGGGAAGAATTCATGACGCATACGGCATAGGTACCTATCTTACCAATGATGTCGGTGCACAGCCTCTCAACATTGTCATAAAACTAATATACACCAAACAAAATATCAGCGAAAATTATCACCCTGCCATCAAATTATCTGACGACCCCACAAAAAATACTGGGGACAAAGATGAGATAGAATTATGTAAGAAAATTTTAAACCTGTAACAGTTAAACTGTATAGCTAAGCGAAGTCACCTGACTGCGTATTCCTGAATCTTCTCTTTACTTAATTTTCTTTTCCCGGTTGTCCGTATACTAATCTCAGAAGTGAAGGGAAAACGAACAGCAACAATGGCATTGCAAAAATAAAACCTCCAATAACTGCTACAGCAAGCGGTTGCTGCATTTGAGCTCCTACACCTTCTCCAAGAGCTAAAGGAGTCAATGCAAGAATTGCTCCGATCGCAGTCATAAGTTTAGGCCTTATTCTCAGCGATATTGCATAATTTATTGATTTATCAATGTCAGAAGTAGTCTTTAAAGTGGTGAGGAACTGGTTGACGGTAAAAATTGCATTCTCGGCTATAATGCCCACAATCATAATAATACCTGTGTAACTGCCCACATTCAGCGGAATGCCTGTCAGGTACAACGCCCAAATACAACCACCTATACCAAGAATAGAAATAAAAATTATAAGAAACGCAATCCGAAGGTTTCTGAAAAGGAAAAGAAGAACCGTAAATACCAGTATGATAGCTGTTAAAAGAATCAGCAAAAGTTCTCTGAATGATGCCTGCTGTTGCTCAAAGGTGCCACCATACTCGATATAAAAACCTGGCGGCAATAAGACATTTTTAGCAATGACTGCTTTTATTTCGCTAATTGCGCTTCCAAGATCGCGGTTATCCAGTCGGGCAGTTACTTCGATATTTGATTTAAGGTCTTCACGTGTGAGCTCTGGATCACCTGACGACAGCAACACTTTTGCAAAATATTGTAAAGGCTTATAAGAGCCATCGGATGAATATATGGGCTGGTTTTTTATTAATTCAATGTTATTGTTTTTAAACTTTGTATTTCGCAACATAATTTTCAGCATCTGTTCTCCTTCCTGTACCTCACCTACCGGAAAGCCTTCATTATAAACTGCAAGCTGGATCTGGAAACCAACAGGGGTAATTTTGTATTGCGCAAGCTTATCCTGGTCGGGAATTACAGTTACAGAGGGACCATCATAAATAATACCGTTCATTACATCCGCAACCCCTTCAATTTTGTTTAGGTTATCCTGCACATTAAGTGCCAAATCCTGAAGTTGTGCACGGTCATCACCAAATATTTTAACCACAACCGGTTGGGGACGTCCAATTAAATCACCAAGCAAATCGGCAATCCGCTGGCCAAATTCAATCTCCAGGGCTGGGGCAACTGCAGTCGCCTCTTCACGCAGTTCGGAAATGACATCATCAGTTTTCCTGTTTATTCCTTGCTTAAGCTGGATGAGGTAGTCGCCGTAATTAGGTGGTATTATTCCCGAAGCCATGCTGATACCCGAAATCATGTTAGTCCCGGTGCGTCTCATATAAGTTTCAACATCGGGATGTTCCAGCACAACTTTATCCACTTCTTTCAGAATCGCATCGGAAGCGTCAAGAGTAGTACCGGACGGTGCAATATAGTCTAGCACAATAGAACCTTCGTCAAGTTCAGGCAAAAATCCGGTTTCCAGTTTATTAATCAAAAGTACGGAAGAAAGGACAAGGAGAATAATAAAACCTGCAGCAAACCATGGTTTGTTGAAAAACCAGACAAGCCACCATAAATTCTGCCTTTTGGATATATCCCCGGTATTGTGCGATTTAAGAAACCTTTTATTGGGTTTATATCCGAATAACATATGAAGAACAGGTAATCCTATCCAGGTGGTGATGAAAGAACAAATCAGGGTTATTTCCATTGTAAGAGTAAGTTCTTTGAAAAAGCTGCCTGCTACTCCGCTCATCATAACAAAGGGAAGAAAAATAACAATGGTACTAAGTGAGGACCCTATCATTGCTGGAAGGAACATTTTAATTGTTTCGCGTACAACAGTATATTTATCCTTGCCGGGGTTTTCCTCATGCATCCGGTGCAGTTGTTCTATGATGACAATTGCATCATCTATAATCAGTCCGATAGATGCAGCAATAGCCCCCAGCGACATGATATTAAGTGTGACATGCGCAAAATTAAGCACAATGAATGTAAACGCCAGTGTAAGAGGAATAATGATGATTATGTTCAGGCTTGCCCTGAAAGAGCGCAAAAATAGGATAACAACAATAATGGCAAGGAATAATCCTTCATAAATGCTTTTCAGAACGCTGTCGATAGAGCTTGTGACAAAAGATGACTGGTTGTAATAAGGCTTCAACACCATTCCCGCCGGTAACAGCTTTTGTATTTCGATAGCCCTTTGATTCACATTATTTGCAAACTCAACCAGGTTTATACCTTTCTGTTTTACCAGGTCTATAAGCACTGCATCGTGGCCGTTAGCATTAATTCTTATAAATTCCGGCCGTTCCTGCAGATCAATCGTTGCAATATCCCCAAGACGGAGTATCCTGTGTCCGTCATTCTTTATGGCTGTTTTCTTCAACTCCTCAATATTCTTAATACGAGTGTCTGTGAGTGAAAGGTACAATCTCCGGTAATTTGCGAGCAAGCCACTGGATTCAATGAAATTTGTATTTCCCAATGCATTAATAATATCTTCGGGAGTCAACCCGAGTGAAATCAGTTTCTGCGGTATCGGGGATATTACAAATTCTTTGGTTTTACCTCCCCTTATAATCACATTAGAGATGCCCGGTATCTGAGAAAATTGAGGTCGTACTGTAAAAAGAGCAGTGTTCTTAAGTTCTATCTGGCCGTACTTTTCACTCTCAATAGTATAACCGATAACAGGGTAAATGGTCTGGCTCATTGCTTCAACCACAATATTTACTGTTGATGGGAGAAGATTCTTAATTTCGTTAATCCTTTCATTCAACTGTGTTTTTGCCAGATTAATATCTGAATTCCAGTTAAAAAAAGCGTCAATCGTGCAACTTCCCCTGTTAGTGGTACTCCTTACCGTAGTAATGCCATTTACCCTTTTAATTGCTATTTCAAGGGGCTTTGTAACAGTTATCATCATCTTGTCTACCGGCTGTTCACCATTGTCTGCAATAATGGTTATTTTGGGGAATGTCACATCAGGGAAAAGGGAAGTCTGCATATGGCTGTAGGAATAGATTCCCCACAGCAGAAAAGCCAGCAATACAAACAATATAGGCTTAAAGAAAAGCCTGTAATAGCCATTATTGTCCATAGCCTGCTGTTTTCAGAACCTTAATGAATACCGTATCACCCAGGCCATAATTGCCGGAAGTCAAAAACAAATCGGAGGCTTTAAATACAGGTCTGATTATCTGCACAAACTCATCTGCACTGATACCTGTCGTAACCGGAACTTTAACTGCCATGGAATCGTTAATAACCTTCATTACCCAGAAACTCTGCATAGTCTCATCAGTAAGAACAGATGATTTGGGCAGGCTTACGGCTTCTTTAACCGATTCTTTTAAGATCCTGATTTTACCCGTCAGGTTCTCAGGCAGACTCTTTGGTAAGGTTAAACGGACAATATAACGTTCTGTCTGAGAATTGCCAGCCATTGAGGGCAGCCGGGATCTGATAATCCCTTTAATCACCTGGCTGTCTGGCAGTTCAATCTCACATCGCAAACCAGGTTTTACATAACCTGATAATTCGAAAGGCACATCGAGTATAAAAACATAGCTTTCCTTAATAGCTATCATGCATAACTGGTCACCTTCAGCCACATAATCGCCTTCAGAGTGTTCGATGGATGATATCAGGCCCGCAGTGGCGGCTTTCACATCATTAACGCCGCTGAATTTAAGGTTATTCAATGAATCGCCCATGAGCGCTGTGGCTTCTTTTGTTCTGATCGAAAACAATACCTGGTCTTTTTCTACAGCATCACCAATGTTGATAAGTATGTTGTCAATATAACCGGTGACCGGTGCTTTTATAGCGGCTTTAAACAGAAATGACGATGTAGCACTTAATTCCATATATGTAACCATCTGACCAGTACTAACCGGTGATACTGAAACAGGGATGCCCTGATGGTTTGATTTCCAGTTGCTGACCGTTTCATGTCTGCAACCTGTTATGACAATTAAACCGGTAATTCCGGCTATTATACATCCTGAAATTAATTTGTTCATAAAATGTTTATTGATTCCAGTAATTTATTTCTGTCATTATCTGAAGTATTTTAACCTGGTATAGATTTAAATTCTTCCTAACTGAAATATAGTTTTTCAAAGCTGCAATATAATCTGTAATTGAAATGTTCCCGCTATTTAATAAATGTTTATCCTGCATAATAACTGACTCAGCAAAACCAAGCTGTTGTTCCACCTGTGAAATGAGTTCCTGTGTCTGTTTCAGCTCTGACAATAGCTGTCTCAGCTGCTGACTGAACTGCTGTTTGAAATAACCGGCATAATTTAATCTTGTATTTTCGGCAATTTTTAATTTTTCGTAATTTAGTTTCCTCTGTTGACCATCGTAAATGGGTACCGTGAGGTTCAATCCAACACTGAACCCAAAATTTTTGTTTATTTCGCGGGGAAGGTTGTTTAGCAAACCCGCATCTGAAAACCAACTGACTGAAGGTTTGTAGTTACGGTCAATCAGTATTTTTTCATTTTGGATATTAAGGCTATCTACGACAAACCTTTCAAAGTAGGGAGAGTTATCCGGTTTTACCGGAGAATTAAGCTTGATATCAGGCAATTCCAGGTTTTCATAAACTTCATCAGGCAATCCGCAAATGACATTTAATGACGAGATTTCTTTCTTGTATTCCATCAGCAGGTCTTTGAGCAATAGTTCCTGGGCTTTGTATTCAATCATAAACGAATTATAATCTACCAGTTTATACATTCCTTTTTCAACCAGTTGCTTAAGAATAATTTCTTCATTTTTTGAAGAAGCCAGTAATTCTGTATGAAATTTTATATCATTCGAAACCGAAAATGCTGACAGGTATTGAAGTGTAATCGCTTTTATCAAATCATATTTCATAATTTTTGATGAAATCCGGAGGTTTTGATTTTGAATACCAAACTTGGAATATTGAGCATCGATGGTTCTCTGGTTGAAAATATGTTGTGAAACATAAACCACAGAGGTTATATTACTGATGTTTGTTATGACATCGCTATAGCCGATGCCATTAATTACAGGCGCATAATACAGCAACCCATTGTAACTGACCTGTGGTTTTTGTCCGGCCTTTATCAGCAGACTGTCAACCGAATTTGAACTGGTCTGATTGATAATATCCTTTAATACAGGACTGTGCATGAGTCCCTGGCTGATAAAAAATTCCAGTCTGTTATCCTGTGCAAAAGAAGAGAGCTCTGCTCCTGTTAAATAGAAAAGCAGTGCAATGATACACCGGTTTTTAAGCATGTATTTCAGTGTTTGTAGAATATTGAATCTACTGACCATTTTCCGGCACCATATATTATTAAATAAATGAGCAGCATTGTCATGGCAAAATCAGTACGGTATTCATGAGCAAATGTCCAGAATCCCTTATTGACCAGCAATGGCCATTTTGTTGTTATAAATGCCGTTATCATTATGATCAGAAGAGGAATGGCAGCAATCCGTGTTACCAGACCTATTAGTACAGAAGCACCGCATATAATTTCAAAAATAGCAGTGAAAGCTGCCCAGAATTCCGGGTCGCTGAATCCGATTTTGGCAAAGCGCGCTGCTCCGACTGTTTCAGGGAACAGAAATTTTTGTATGCCCTCGGATAAGAAAATCAAACCTACGATCAGTCTGATCAATATTACCCTGTTGTCATTAACACTTTTTAAAATGAAGTTTCTGAGATTTTTTCGGGTTTTCATGACTAAGAGTTAAGTTTTTCTTTGATTGTCCAGAGTCCTGCATAGCGTGTACAGATAAATTAGATCGCTTCTACGTCAGGCAAAGTGTTGAACCATTTTTTCTGATATAATGCACTAAGATACAAAATACAGATTACGAAAACCAATCATTTCGTAATCCTTTTAAACATTTAATCTGTTATTATCTCACTTAAACAAAACAGGCAACTTGTTTGTTTACAGAATAAAATAAATTTATCAGCCACATCCTATGGGATATAGAATTGAACATGATTCAATGGGAGAAGTCCCTGTTCCCGAATCTGGATACTGGGGTGCCCAAACTGAAAGATCCCGTAATAATTTTAAAATTGGTGCTGAAGCAAGCATGCCGGAGGAGATAATAAAGGCGCTCGCATTAGTAAAAAAAGCAGCAGCTATTGTCAATTGTGAACTGGGAGTTCTGACTTCAGAAAAAAAAGAAATGATCGTAGACGTTTGTGATGAAATCACAGAGGGAAAACTCAGTGACCAGTTCCCTCTCGTTATCTGGCAGACAGGTTCCGGTACGCATACCAACATGAATGTAAATGAGGTGATTGTGAACCGGGCGCATATTAAAAACGGAGGTTCTCTTACTGATGAACATAAAATTCTGCACCCAAACGATGATGTAAACAGATCTCAATCCTCAAACGACGCATTCCCTGCTGCAATGCATATTGCTGCATACATTACCGTTGCGGATATTACCCTTCCGGGCATGCAGAATCTGCGTGATAAACTGGCAAATAAAGCAGTTGAATTCAATAGTGTTGTGAAAATTGGCCGCACTCATTTTATGGATGCGGTACCTCTCACTCTAGGACAGGAAATCTCCGGATATGTTCAGCAGATTGACAATGGAATGAGAGCAATAAACAATGCCCTGAGGATGATAAGTGAGTTGGCTCTTGGTGGATCTGCTGTTGGTACTGGCCTTAATACCCCAAACGGCTACCAGGAGCTCGTTGCAGAAAAAATTACTGAGCTCACCGGGTTTCCCTTTGTTTCAGCTTCCAATAAATTCGAGTCTCTGGCCGCTCATGACGCCCTTGTTGAGCTAAGCGCAGCCTTAAAACGTTCAGCAGTCTCTCTGATGAAGATTGCAAATGACATTATCATGCTTTGCTCCGGGCCACGTTGTGGAATAGGTGAAATCATTATACCCATAAATGAACCCGGTTCATCCATTATGCCTGGCAAGGTAAATCCGACCCAGGCCGAAGCTCTAAATATGGTTTGTGCACAGGTAATTGGTAATGATGTTGCAATTACAATAGGGGGATCCAGCGGACACTTTGAATTAAATGTATTCAAACCACTTATAGCTGTCAACATATTGCAAAGCGCACGTTTACTGGGAGATGCATGCCTCTCATTCAGCAAAAACTGTATTGCAGGGATCAAACCCAATCACAAAACCATTAAAACTCATATTGATAACTCATTGATGCTCGTTACTGCCCTGGCCCCCCATATTGGCTATGACAACTGCGCCTTAATAGCAAAAAAAGCTTTTTCTGAAGATTCCACATTACGTAAAGCTGCCCTGAGTCTTGGCTTAGTCACGGATGAAGAGTTCGATCTATGGGTTTCACCATTTAAAATGACAGGTACCTTAAAAAGTGACTAATGATTTTATTTCATGCATAAATTTTCAAGTGATCCGGATGCATGGAAAAAATAAGACCCCTGAATAATTTACTTTCCGCATGTATGCATGGAACTTTATTAAACCTGCATTGTTAAATAATTAAAATATTACCTTTGAAACGAACTTTTTATACAATCAACTACAAACCTGAGAGATAATAGGGTAAAGAATGTGATAACCAAACGACAATATTTTTTCAATTTCTAAAAACAAATATACAATGGCAAACTTAAAAACAATGTACATGGGATTGGAGTTAAAAAATCCCATTATTGTGGGAGCAAATAATCTGGTAACAAATTCAGACAACCTGAAAAGGATGGAAGACGCAGGAGCAGCAGCAGTTGTATATAAATCGCTATTTGAAGAACAGATTCAACTTGAAAACCTTGAGTTCTCTGAACGCCGAACTGAATATGAAGAGCGTAATGCAGAGATGGTCACAATTTTTCCTGATGTAAATCCGGAGTCGTCCTATTCAATGGAACATTTATTGAACCTCCGTAAAGCAAAAGAATCAGTTTCAATACCAGTATTTGCAAGCCTAAATGCAATAAACATTGAAACATGGATTGAATATGCCCGGAAAATTGAAGAGACCGGAGTTGACGGGTTGGAGCTTAATTTTTATACAGCTCCTGAAAAATCTGAAGGGGATGAGATTGGAATCGAGGAAAAACAGATAGAAATTTTAAGCAAGGTTAAATCAGCTGTTGGTATTCCGGTTTCAATCAAACTCAGCCCATTCTATACTAATCCGGTGAAGTTAATAACCGATCTGGATAATGCAGGAGCAAACGGATTTGTTTTATTTAACCGCCTCTTTCAGCCTGATATAGATATCCACGCTGAACAGCTTCAATATCCTTATAATCTGAGCCATGTTGAAGACCACAGATTACCTCTGCGTTTTGCAGGTTTGCTATACGGTAACACGAAAGGTTCAATATGTGCTAATACAGGTATATTCAGCGGTCAGGATGTGATTAAAATGATCCTGGCAGGTGCCAACAGTGTAGAAATTGTAAGCACACTTTACCTGAATCAGATCGAAATCATCCGTTCAATTATTAATGACATTGAAAAATGGATGGATTCCAAAGGTTATAAAACAATTGATAGCTTCAGGGGTAAGCTTTCAAGAAAAAATTCCGAAAACAAACTTCCATACCATCGTGCACAATACCTTGATTTTATGATGAATACAACCGAAATATTAAAAAAATACAAAAGCATCAATTGAGTTAATGAAACAGTTGCCCTGGTCATAGTATTCAGAATAAACTTCCAATCTGATATACTGAAAAAGATAACAACCAGGCAACTGCTGTAGTATAGATTATAACAAATCCGGCCCATTTCCAGCTGCCGGATTCTTTCTTTATAGCTGTCACAACCCCGATACATGGAAAATACGTAAGAATGAATAACATAAATGAAAATGCGATCAGGGGTGTGAATACTACATTTCCCGATGGACCCTTCTGCCTTTGGATTTTTTTTACCAGGGAAGTTTCACCCTCTCTGTTATCAGCCTGGTATATTATTGCCAGTGTACTTACGACAACTTCCTTGGCAGCCAGACCTGACAGTATACTTACACTAAGGCGCCAGTCAAAACCCAGAGGTTTCATTACAGGTTCAATGGCATGTCCTATCATGCCCATAAAAGAGTGACTCTGTTTTTCGCTTTTTTCCTCAAGGAGCAGCCTGTTCAGAGATTCCTCTTTCTGATTATCAAGCTGATTAATCTTTTCAACGGACAGGTTATTCTGCCTGTTTTTCTGATCTTCAAAATGGTTTTCTATTTTGGACATCTCTTCACCGTAATCCTTTGAATAATTAACTTTTATGGGAAAGTTTGTCAAAATCCACACAACTATTGATGCCAGTAAGATAATACCTCCAATTTTCTTAAGATATAATCCTGTCCTGAACCAGACATGTTTAATGATACTTCTTATTGTCGGGAAACGATATGGTGGTAATTCCATAACAAAAGGAATATCCTCTCTTTTAAAAAAGACTTTTTTAAGTAAAAGAGCTGTAATAATGGCAAAGAGAGCGCCAAGCATGTAAAGAAGAAATAGTACCGTACCCTGGTTCTTTGCAAAAAATGCACTTATAAATAATATATAAACGGGTAGTCTGGCGCTGCATGACATAAACGGAGTAATCAGCATTGTTATCATCCGGTCGCGGCGACTCTCAATTATCCTTGTTGCCATAATAGCCGGGACATTGCAGCCAAAGCCCATAAAAAGAGGGATAAACGACTTTCCATGCAGGCCAATCGTGTGCATCACTTTATCCATTATGAAGACAGCTCTGGCCATGTATCCTGTATCTTCCATGAATGAAATGAACAAAAAAAGTATAATAATATTCGGAAGAAAAACAATTACCCCACCTACTCCATTTATGATCCCATCGGTCAGAAAATCCCTGACAATACCTGAGGGAATAATCATTGACGTTAACTCAGATAATTTGCCGGTACCCATTTCCATCCAGTGTTTGGGATAGCTCCCCAGCTTAAAAGTGCTGTAAAAGGTAAACCACATAAACAATATGAATATTGGAATACCCAGAAATTTATTTGTCAGATAGTTATCAATTATCTTAGTTTTTCTGAGACGCTCCGTTTTGTTTAATTTAATCGTTTCCTTCAGAGCACCCGAAATAAAACCATATCTTAAATCAGTTATCACAGATTCAACGGGTTCTGCATAAAGCTTCTCCAGTTTTTCAATTTCTTTGCTGGCAGCCTGAATAATTTCAGCGGAATTAGAACACCTTGTTATACTTTTGGAGTACTCCCGGTCGTTCCCGAGAAGCTCAATTGCCAGATAACGTGAAGAAACAATATTTGTGAATGAGAGATTCTCTTCGGTCTTTATCTTTGACTGTATGGCACAAATTGAATTTTCTATTTCAGTCCCATAATTGATATGAATATGCCGGACCGTAGGTTCCCTGCCCTCATATACTTCAATTAATCTGTCAAAAAGCTTTTTAATACCTTTTCCCCTTGAGCTCACTGTCGGTACAACAGGAACTCCAAGAAGGCTCCCAAGGGAATTATAGTCAAGCAGATCTCCCTTTCTTAGAAGCTCATCATACATATTGAGGGCAATAACAACCTGTACTCCCATGTCAATAAGCTGGGTTGTCAGGTAAAGATTTCTCTCCAGATTTGAGGCATCAACTATATTGACAATAATATCCGGTTTATTATCAAAAATGTAATTTCTGAGATAGATCTCTTCAGGTGAATAACTTTTCAGTGAATAAGTCCCTGGCAGATCAATAATTGAAAAGGTATACCCCGATTGTTTATAGCGTGCTTCTTTGGAATCAATTGTAACCCCAGCATAATTGCCCACTTTTTCTTTTGAGCCTGATGCATAGTTAAAGAGTGTAGTTTTTCCGGAATTGGGGTTACCCACAAGCGCAACATGAATTTGCCTGGTTCTGGCAATCAACAATCGGTTGTCCTCATCAATGTGAAGTATACCATTTGAAGCATTAAAAGCCTCTGCACTGTGACCGGGGGCAACTTCTATAAGCAGAGCCTCGCTGTTCCTCAGGGAAACATGGTAACCCATAATCTTATATTCGACCGGGTCACGGAGTGGAGCTTTCTTTATAACGAATATACGTTTCCCGATAACAAAGCCCATCTCCATAAGACGTTGCCTGAACTGACCTCTACCCTTGATCTTCAGAATTATCCCCTCTTCGCCTTCATGCAGATCATATAATGTTACCATCTATTAATATCAGTGTATAACTAAACCCACAGATAACCTAAAATGTTCACCAAACGAATTTTAATATTCAGGGTTTTGCAAGAAATATGAAACCACGACCCAGGAGCCTGGGAATGATAATTTCCTATTTTATCATCACCTTTACAACAATCTTTCTTACAGGTGAGTTTTCACCATCCTTCAGACCCGGCCGGTGGGCATCATCAGGGAAGAAAATAAAAAAATTATCCGGCGTTGCCCTGTAATTTTTTCCCTGTGTAACTGTCATAAATTCAATATCTTTAGTAGTATCATAAGGTACCAGGATATCTTTTTTACTGGTTATCGGAGCTATACCAATCAATTCACTTCCTTTGATAACATACTGGATATCTATGTATTTACGATGTGATTCGTATTGCGCATCCTCTTCATTCTTTGAAAGATAATCGTTCACAACAGCATAAACCTTTTCGCCCTCAATATCATATCTTTTAATTTCAATATCTGAAAACCTTACATCTTTAAGAAAAGTAAAAGCTTTATCCCATAGCTCCTTATTTTTAAAATACGAAACTAAAAATAACTTTCTGTTAATTGACTTGTCAGGTTTAACCTGCCAACCATTAAGCCACTCTCCTTTATCAAACCACTCATCTATTTGTCTGACATTCCATTGCGACGGATCGGTCTGGCTGCCATGTCCGGAAAATCCTGAAATACTGGTCAGTACCATAATTGAAAAAAATAATTTATTAAGCAAGATATAATTTAATTTGAGATTTACTCATCTACTTCACAGGTATAATTGTTAATTAATTTTTCCCTAATTAAAAGAAGCCAAAAATAACAAAAAAATACTTAAAAACCATTCATTAAAACCTGGCATCCGGAACCAGGTTTATTATTTTTTACATATGTTCATTTTTTATTTTAGGATTAATGGTTTTGAATATCGAGCTACTTTAACTGTTTATGCATAAATCATATAGCCAAATGAATGCATCCGCAAAGAGGGGCTAAAAAGGAACTTTCCCCTTCGTTTGCCTGCAAGATAACACCGCTTGCGGGATCAACGAAGTCAACGGGGCCGGGGGCGAGTACGTGTATACAAAAAGATTTTTTCATGTTATTATTATTCAATTCTGAAAGTCATTTATTATTTAAATGGAAACCAGTAACTTTACTTATATTTTCATTAATAATATAAAAAGAAACCCATGAAAAAAAGATTTATCCTTATCAGTCTGACCTGTTTTATTCTTGGCCTGATCACCAAAGGTATCTGTTTTTCACAGGACTGGCCACAGTTCCGAGGTACCGGTCGCGATGGAAAAGTAACAGGTTTCAAACCTCCGGTCTCCTGGCCTGCTGAACTTGTACCACAATGGAAAGTAATAGTTGGCTTTGGTGATGCTACCCCAGCCCTGGTTGGTAAAATGATTTATCTTCATACACGTCAGGGAGATGATGAAGTTATAAGGTGCCTTGACGCAGCTACAGGCAAAGAGCTCTGGAAAGATTCCTATCCTGCGCCTGCCGTAACCGGTCCTTCAGGATCTCATCCCGGTCCCAGAAGTTCTCCGGCTGTTGCAGCAGGGAAAATAGTCACCTTTGGGGCAACCGGTATTTTATCTTGTCTCGATGCATCAACAGGTAAGGTGCTATGGCGTAAAGAAAATCCTATGAACAATGTTCCTCAGTTTTTTACAGGAATGTCCCCTCTCATCCTTGAAAATGTTTGCATTGCACTTGTTGGTACAAAGGATAACGGTGATGTTATAGCCCTGGATCTTAATACAGGCAACGAAAAATGGAAGTGGAGTGGTGACGGACCTGCTTATGCTTCACCTTCTGTTATGATAATTGACGGTAAAAAACATATAATTGCTCAGACTGAAAAAAATCTTATAGCATTAAATTTTACGGATGGCAAACTTGAATGGCAAATTGCAACACCTCCGCAGCAAAGGTTTTATAATGCCTCGAGTCCCTATATCAATGGCCGCATAATATATTATACCGGTCAGGGTACCGGCACAAAAGCTGTTCAGGTCTCCATCCAGGGTAATCAATACATTACGAAAGAGCTTTGGAGTAATCCTGAAATTGGTGCAAAATGGAACACCCCGGTATTAATTAACGGTTTTCTTTACGGGTTTACGGATCAGAGAAGAATTTACTGCCTCAATGCATCAACCGGACTAAAAGCATGGATCGATGATGCAGTAAACAGCGATTTTGCAACTATTGTCGATTGCGGGTCAGTTATAATAGGATTCCCAAGTACCGGCTACCTGCTAGTTTTCAAACCTGACTCCAGGGCATATTCGGAAATTGCAAAATACAAGCTTTCTGAAACTCCTGTATACACATATCCTATAGTTGCAGGAAACTTGATCTATGTGAAGGATGCGGAGACGCTGATGATGTATAAAATAGAATAAGGTCTCCTGTTCATATCTTTTCTCTCAATAGGATATTCCTCAACTCATTCATATTTATATCATCCAGGACTTTACCGTTCTCAGCAACCGATATCTCTCCCGATTCTTCTGAAACAACCACCACAAGTGCATCAGTCTGCTCTGACATTCCGATTGCCGCCCTGTGTCTCATACCATAACTTGAAGGCATTATAACCTGTTCGGTTATCGGCAGGGGACATCTTGCTGCCAGAATTTTTCCTTCCTCAATAAGTACTGCCCCGTCATGCAAGGGAGTATTCTTGAAAAAGATAGTTTCAAGCAACTCAGCACTTATAACTGCTTTAAGAATTTCGCCTCCTTGAGTATATAAATTAAGGCTGCTGTGACGTCCAATTACAATTATTGCTCCGATATTTTTTAATGCCATTGTATCGCACGCCCTTACAATCTGCTCAACTTCCTTGGGACTCCCCTGGTTCCTGCTTTACTTTTGAAAACAACTTATCGATCGAGTATTGGCTGCCTTTAATATATCTGTTACCAATCACAAGCAAAAATCTCCTCACTTCCTGCTGAAAAACTATAATAATGCCATCACACCAACTCCGATCACCTGACCCAGTAATGCACTTATAAGCTCCATTTTAAGCGCCTTTACCATTAGCCATGAACATGTAAATAAAGAATATTCCAAGGAAAGATACTGAATGCTGCAGTACCTCTTATAAGCCTGTAAAGCTGAAAGAGTATAAACGCTACAAGAAATATATCCAGTACATCAAGGATTTATTGGAATTAACATAGTCTGAAATTATTCTTGAACTTTTTTAATGGACTTTTATCTTTTTTCTTATAATTAGCCCGACAGTCTGAACAGCTTCTTTAACATCATGAACACGCAAAATATCAGCACCGTTTAAGAGGCTACTGTATTTAGCACTGTTGTTCCGTTAAGTGATTCATCAGCATTATCCCAAATGTTTTCCATATCATTGATTTCCTTGAAAACCCTGCCATTAGTGGTAACCCGGCTATAGAAAAATCTCCTAATCGTCAAGAAGTTCAAAATTATGAGGAATCTTGTTTTTCCGAATCCAAAACCCGGATCAATAATCAAATCTTTCACACCCAGATCGTGGAGTCTGATATATCCTTGTCCCCAACCATTGGAGGATATCAGCCACAACATCCTCATAAACCGGATTTTCCTGCATTGTTCTGGGGTCACCCTGCATATGCATCATTATGTAAGGAACATTAAGTTTCGAAACTATCTCAAACATGCTGCCATCTGCTTCTCCTCCAGAAATGTCATTTACGATATGAGCTCCGCACTCAGTTACAGCTTCGTATAGCCACAGCGGATCTGTAGGTATCTACCGAGATTATAGCTTCAGGCAATTCTCTGGTTATCAGCTTCACGGCATTCAGTACCCGTTCTTTTTCATCAGATTCCGTTATTTCCACTGGCTCCGGCCGAGATGAATACCCACCTATATCAATCATGGCAGCACCTTCTTCCATCATTTTACGTTGCAGCTATGCAGTATTTCGATCAATAGAATCTGCTTCCCGGAATAGAAAGAGTCAGTTGTTACATTTATGATTCCCATAACCTCTGGAATTCCAGGGATAAGCAACTGCCCATACATTTATATATCTTGGTTTATTCAAGCAACACCCAATTTTTAATCATTCTAAATTAACGATTTTTATATAAACCGGCAATCCTGTTCTATTAAATGCCATCAATTACATTTATAATCAATTGCACTAAATATGGCCCTAAGCCAATTAAACTCGTTTACATTTTTATCTTTCCCGATGGCTTATTACATTTGTGCTGAAAGAAATCAGAATGAGATGAAGCTGTTTGTTATTGAGGGCTGTAGATGGAGCGGGAAAATCAACGCAAATAAAACTTTTAAAGGAATTCTTTTCCGGAGGAAAGGATTTACATTGTGAATATATGCACTTTCCAAGAACCGAGGCACCATATTTTGGGGAGCTGATTGCCAGATTTCTGAGGGGAGAATTCGGAACTTAAATGATGTAGATCCTTATCTTGTCGCGATGCTCTACGCAGGAGACAGAAAAGATGCTGCTATCATAATAAGGGTATGGCTTGGACAAGCGGACAAATTGTACTTCTTGACAGATATACTTACTCCAATATTGCATACCAGTGTGCAAAAATTCATCGGCGAAAATTACAGGATGATCTGATGAATTGGATCCTTTCTCTGGAATTTGAACATTTTGCAATTCCGAAACCCGATCTGAATATTTTTCTTGATGTCCCGTTTGCCTTTACTGAGAAAAAATTATCAGGATCTCCAGTACAGGTGATGACAGGTTATATCTCAACGGAACAAACGATATTCATGAAGAGAGTCTGGATTTTCAGAAAAAAGTCAGAGAAATGTACACTCAGAGTAGCAATATCACGACGACAGGCTTGCTGTAATTAATTGCAGCGATGATAAAGTGCTGAAGATGCTTGCCGCCCGGAGAGAATTTTTTATCTTAATAATAGAATTGATCATAACGGAACGAAATCTAATCTGAAATGAAAATTATTAAGTTTTATAAGTCAGATTACTCATTGGACTAGTGTTTATGTTCTCAGGGTACGGTGAAAGCAATTGATCCGCTTGGGTTCAGCTTATAAATTCCATGACTATTTTCATGCATTTCATCTGGGTTTTCTTGACTGGTTTATAGTCTTCCTCTTTCAATTTTATTATTTACTGCTGAATTTATTGCAGGATTCTCAGTTCTTACTGGACTCAAACAGAGAACCGGAATCTGGGGTGTCTTGTATACTGATGGTTATATTTACCCCTCTTACATTTATTCTTGCACTTACAAACCCGGTTTCGGATTGCGGTTGTTTGGCGATGCAATTCATCTTTCCAACTGGCAGACATTTGGAAAAATCATAATTTTGCTTTCGTTTGCAATTATTCTTGTTCATCAACCGAAAATATAGACGAAATAAGCATTCAGCCCGACGAAGGATTGGACTATAATTTCCATTGCATGATACTTTTTGTCCATGGTTTGCATTCTATAATCTTAGATTTCTGCCGGTTATTGATTTCCTGCCCATATAAAATTGGTGTCAGAATTGCCGACAAGTATGATTATTCCTGAAGGAGTCAAGCTCCTGATGAATATCAGACAACATTTATCTATGAAAAAAATGGTGAGAAGTAAGGAATTTACACTTGACAATTATCCGGCTGATGATACCACATGGCATTTCATAGATCAGAAATCAGTGCTTGTTAAGAAAGGGTTATGAACCTCCTATTCATGATTTCATGATTACAACATCGAATGATGAAGATATTACACAAGAATTCTATCAAATCCTGGCTATACACTTTTGATGGTTGTAAAAAAAATCTCGGAAGCAAGCAAAGTAATCTGCAGAAGGGATTTGAACTGGGAAAATACCTCATAATGTCTACGATTGACTTCTATGTTCTTACTGCAACAGTGATCGGATGAAGCAAATAACATATGATAACGAATTGCTTTTTGTTCTGCTGGATGAAACAACTCTTAAAACAATGGTAAGAGCCAATCCAGGATATATGCTTATTAAAAACGGAACCATAATAGGAAAATGGTCATGGGCTAATGTTCCTGATAAGAAGTGCTTTGCGAAATGTTTTGTTCATCAAAACTAATTTTTATTCCTATCTGTTAATCTATTATTTGATTGAATTATCATTTTATATTTACCTTAATATTTCGTTTTTAAACATATTATAACATCCATTTTTATAGTTTTCAAATGATTTGACCTTTAAATAATTATTTTTAAACACTGATTTATATGAGAAAGAAGATTGTTGCCGGAAACTGGAAAATGAATATGGATGCTTGCTGAGGGCCTGAAATTTGCAGGATCAATTGATAAGTACTTTAAGGGAGAATCCTTCTGGTAAAACACAAGTTATTCTATGTACACCCGTTTATTCATCTGGCAGGTGTCAGCTGAAATACTGAAACATGGCAAGGTTTCTCTTGGTGCGCAAAACTGTGCCTCGGAAGCTTCAGGAGCATATACCGGGTGAAGTCTCTGCCTGGATGGTAAAAAGTACCGGCGCTGAATATGTTATCATCGGCCATTCGGAAAGAAGAAGCTATTATCATGAAGATGATAAGATCCTGAATAAGAAAACACTACTTGCACTTAACAGCGGATTAAAAGTGATATTTTGCATTGGGGAAGTACAGAGTGAAAGAGAAGCAGGCAAACATTTTCTTATTGTAAAAAGACAGCTTGAAGAAGGTTTATTTACTCTTATGGAGAACAGATGGATTCAGTTGTCATTGCTTATGAACCAGTATGGGCTATTGGAACAGGACTGACCGCATCCCTGAACAGGCTCAGGAAATGCATAAATATATACGTGATCTTGTAACTGAAAAATATGGAACCGATTGTTCAAAAAAATTACCTGTTCTGTATGGAGGGAGCTGTAAACCATCAAATGCTGCTGAGCTCTTCTCTAATCCGGATGTAGACGGGGGATTGATTGGTGGAGCAGCTCTCAAAAAAGAGGATTTTGCTGCTATTGTGGAAGCATTTAAATAATATCCAGCCCCCACTTTCAAGCTGATCAGTGGGGGGATAATTATATTCCGACAGAAACATTCAATACACTTCTTAAAGAACCAAAATGTTATATTTACACATTGTGGGCAGAACTGAACTGTTTCTTTCCGATCTTATATCGATTGCAAACATTTAAAAGAATAAGATCTGATATAAATCGCAGGAATTGATGGAAACAGTCAGTTTGAAAAAAATTGGCGAAATTTTAATCTTATGTCGAAAAAAGCTGGTATTTCTGATTATTCTGTGTGTGTTAACGCTGATGGCATGGTATATCAGACCAAATCTGCCTTTACCGGTGACCATTAAAATTCCATGACAGAACTAACTACTCTTATGGGACCGAACCTTAATGTGGAACAGTCAGCAAATCTGAATGCATTTCTTGCAAGATGGGATAGTGCTGCCTTTAATAACGAAATATGACAAGGATAGTAGACCTCCAAGTCAGCTTCCTCAAAAAATTAATGAGGCTACAGCCACACTTTAATGACTTCCTGATAACTCTGAATTATTTTATTGGTTATAAGGGGAAGCAGAATTATTAAAAAACTGGTTAAAGGGGCTGAGTGAGCATAGTGTTCAGTCCCCGGTTCACAAATAATAATATTGATCTGTTCTTAAAGAATACGGCTTCAATGATTAAGGACAATGTAATTTATGAATCGGGTAGTGTTAAATGGAAGGTAAAGATAATTCGACTGTTAATTTTCTTCACGACACACTCTTTTATGTCGCTGTTACTGATGCAACACTAACCTGCTATGCTCAGAACGACAGTACTGAGATTTATAATGCCACGGGTAAATACTATCCTGAATTACAGTTATTCAAAGGATCTAAAGGAATTGTTACCTGGGAAAAAGCAGGTTATCCCAGGAACGGATGTATTTGCTGAACTCAATGATTATTCCCTTAATCTACAAAAATCAGTTTTACAATTGATTCTGTGAGGCTGAATCATTCCACATATTTCAAAGAACCAGTTGCAGGAGTTCTGTCGGACCAGACTGGCAGCTTTACCAATATGGAAAGGCAAATTATCCCAGGTTTCAGACTTATGCAAAACAGTTTGAATTAAAATATATATACCAGGGCGTTAGACTACAAGGGAGGACTTGCATTTGAAGGAGCAAATGTAAAAGGAACAGGATCAAATTATTACCCTGCCAGTATTACATTATTCAGAAATGACACACTGTGTCTTAAAATCATATCCAATAGAATTCCTCTTTTCAAAGACAGGTCTCAATAGTCCGGAAACAGCCATCTCATTATATCTTGGTCAAGATTCTATTTACCATTCTAACCTTGGATTCTCATACTTCGCCGATACCAGGCAAGTGAATCTTTTCAGGACAAATAATCCTATATCAAGAGTCCATATTTTGACTCATTCACAATATTGATATGTATTTTGAATATCTCTCGTGGAATATGAATGAGTCAAAAATTATATCTGTCACGTGCAAGAGGAGCAGCTCTGGGACATGCACAATTTGAATCCACATCATATTTTAATGCCAACTATTTTATACGACTAATGGGGCTTGATGAATATCATCCCTCTCAACCGGCTTATAAAGTTTGCAGAATGGTATTATTCAGAAACATTTCCTGTTGAAGAATTTGCTAAATGGCTTAACAGTCCTGTTGAAGCTGTAACAGGATCTGTGTATTGATATGGCTAACAAAGGGTTTGATTTTTACGATCGGGTCAAACAATGAGAGTAACAATCAAGACAAAAAACAAATGACTTTCCTCGATTCTTTGCCAGAAAAAAAGATTATGATGTTTTAAATATCATAAGTGAAACAAAAGCTCCACACGATAATGCCACTCTTGACCTTAAAAACACAGACTAACGGTAAATGGAGTCACTGGTGTCGTAACTGAGTGATTCTCAAAGAGTTGCAATCTTACCCTTATAACAAACAACTTATAATCGGGAAAAACAGAAGATTGATTTTGATGGTGTAGTTAGAAGCCGGGCTTTTTACGGTTTTTGGACATAATTTTTCATTCAGCTATGACACTTTTAAAATAAGCCTTCATAAAATAGATTCAATAAGAATCTCTGTAGAGACTGATCAAAGAGATAATTATGGTAATCCTGATAATAGAGCAGTAGATAACCTTTTACAACTTGGTACAGCAGAACTTTTCATTGATAATCCAAATAATAAGTCAGGATTAAAAAGCCTTAAACAATACCCTATAATAAATGCAACTGACTGACACCTATATTTTTTATGATAAAATACCCGGTCTTGAAGGAATCTATAAACAATAATTTCTATTTTAAGAGTTGATCCTTTTACATATGAGAATATTGATCATTATACTAATGAAGGATATGAATCTGTCAGGAGAGTTTGTTGGGGGAAATATTTTTAAACCCATGCGTCAGCAATACTGACCATTCAGGAAAATAACTCGCTTGGGTTTAATATGGTCATTCCTGAGGAGGGGATTGAAGTATATGGAAACAAAGGAAGGTTGTTATGATTTTATCAATATGAGTAATAATGGGCTTAATAGGATCAAGGAACATTAAAGCACCTTTCTTCAACTACCACTTCTGAGGAATTCAGTTCTTCCCGATTCTATGATAACTAATGCTTCATCATTTAGTAATTGTAAAAGATGGTGAATGGATTATTTCCGGAACTTAAAAGTCAAGGATGTACGATATTAAATGGATGATTCAAAAGAACGATGAATGGCTCGCCAGAAATGCCACAGGAAAGGCATTTGATATGTTTGATAATGGAACAATGATGGATGGAATCACTTAATCTTACACCTCACTATCTGAGTGGTTCAGGTGTTATTAATACAACTGATTCAAGATTAACATTCAAATCTTTTTAGCTTTTCATCGAATGCTATAAAGGCAGACACGGCCGATTATAATCTAAAATCGCCAACAACAAACGGATATTCATTTATTGCTGAAAATGCAAATACTGATATTAATTTCGATCTTAAACTATGACGAAATTCCAGGCTTAATACAGATTCTTCTGTGGTCAAATTCCCTGAAATTCAGTATATATGCACCATGACTGATTTTAAATACAACATGACAACACAGAATATTAATATGGAGCAAAAAGGAAAATCTGAATACAGACCTGCTATCCGCCGATCAAACTTCTGAAACTCGAATTCACAAGTCTTGACAAACCAACTTTCTTTGCAACAAACAATCTCAGAGATACTGTAGCTTTCTCCTCATGGAAAGGCAGCTATCACCTTGATGAAGAATATATTGAAGCTGATAACATCAATTACATTCATATTGCTGATGCCTTGATTCAACCTGAAAACGGCAAAATAATAATCAACAGAAGAGCCAAAATAAAACAGATGCAAAATGCAGTAATTAGCCCTGAACAACAGACATATACTTCATTCAGCAAAGATTGACATTGAATCTACAAAAAGATATACCGGCAGTGCCATATATGATTATGCAGATGAGAATAACGTAATACAACAAATTAGTTTTCCGGAACTGATTGTTGACACCCTTACAACAACAGCAAAAGGTTTTATTTCCGCAACTCAAAATTTTATGCTTAGTCCGGCATTCTCCTTTTCAGGCGATGTTAACCTGTCAGCAAGACCGGAACTTCTTTCATTTACCGGCGCCGCAGGAATTGTTCACAATTGCAGTGTTATAAAAAGCTATAACATCAAATTCAAAGCACCAATAGATCCTGAAAATGTTATGATTCCTGTCAGCGAAAAGCCAAGGGACATTAACGATAATCTTGTATTTTCAGGATCATATATTAATATAGATTCAATTCATATATACCCTGCATTTCTTTCCGCGCAAAAATCATGGGCCGATGTCGGATTCGTAGCCAAAAGGGTACCTCTATTTTGAAAAGGCGAAAGGAAGGTATCTAATAACTTCTCTTGAAAAGCTCGCTGATCACACCCTTAACGGAGACATGATTGCTTTCGATAAAAATTTCTGTGTTCTGTCGGGTGAAGGTAATATCAATTTCGGAGCAAATTTCAACCTTCTCAAAATGTCAGCTGCTGGGAATATGGTACATAATATCGATTCCGGAAAAGTTACCTTTCAGGCTATACTTGGTTTCAACTTTTTTTTCTCGGCAGAAGCGCTTAAGTTAATGGCTGATGAAATCAGAATGATGCCATCGCTTAAACCGGTAAATATAAATTCAGATCTAAACAATAAAGGGATGAAAGATCTGATGGGCATTGATGCAGCAAATCAGATTAAAGCCGAGGTTAACCTTTTCGGGATTTCTAAAAATCTTCCAAAAGAATTTAACTATACACTTTTGCTTAACGAAGTAAATCTTTACTGGAATGAATCTACTTCATCCTTCAGATCGAAGGGTAAAATCGGATTAGGATTCATCGGACAACAACCTGTTAATGTATATGTTGACGGATATATTGAAATTCAAAGAAGAAGTTCCGGCGATTTGATTGATATTTATCTGAAGCCGGATGGATCAACATGGTATTACTTCTCCTATTTTACAGGAGTTTTGATGGCACAGGCAGGCAATAACAACTTTAATACAATCATTGCCAAAACAAAACTTAAAGACAGGAAACACCCCGATTCAACAGGAAAGATCCATATACTTACATGATAGCTTCGGAAGACAGACTTGGCAAGTTCCTCAGAAGAATGACCAGTGATAATGCAGAAGCGGAACCCGTTACAAGGTAGCTGCCTTACCCCTCTCACCCATCTCAATCAATTCCATATCATGGATATCCTTCCCATCAATCTGAAACCTTATTGCAGTCATAAATTTATGAAACCCGTTATAACCTGCTGCACCCGGATTCACATATAATAATCCTGTCGTTTTATCATGCATTACCTTTGCAATATGTGAATGTCCACATATAAAAATATCAGGCGGGTCTTCATATATCATAGGTTTTACTCTGTGGTCATAATGACCGGGAGTGCCGCCAATATGTGTAATCCAGACCTTTAACTCTTCCGCCTGAAACATCAGGTGTTCATTGTAAATCTTTCTTATATCAGCATTGTCAATATTTCCATAAACTGCCCTGAATGGTTTAAATGCAGCAAGTTTTTCAGCAGTCTCAATATTACCAATATCTCCAGCATGCCATATCTCATCGCACGCGTCAAAATAGTGAAAAAGCCGTGGATGAATCCAGCCATGTGTGTCTGAAAGAAGACCTATCTTCATTTGAGTTCAGGATTTTTTATGTTTTACAACATATTTTTTTAAACTGATTTATATTGGGGTCAATTAGCATCATACTAAGGTAAAAAAATGATCTGCTAAATAACAAAAATGGTTTTATAAAGTTACTTTAACGTGAAATCTAATTTGTTAAATTTGCATAAACTGAATGTTATGCAGATATTTTATGCACCGGATATAACCGGTGATTTTTATACGTTAGACGAAAAAGAGTCGAAGCATCTCATAAGGGTTTTAAGGATGACAAGGGGGAGCAGGATCAGATTAATTGACGGAAAAGGCAATCTTTATGAAGGAATTATTGACAATGCTGACCAGAAAAAATGCAGTATTTCAATAACAGGCATTATAAAGGACTTTGAAAAGCGGAATTACTCACTGCACATTGCAATCTCTCCTTTAAAAAATCCGGAACGGTTTGAATGGTTTATTGAGAAGAGCGTTGAGATAGGTGTTGATGAGATTACTCCTTTAATATGCAGAAATACCGAAAAGCCCGGGATAAGGGCAGAAAGGATCAATAACCTTATTATATCAGCAATGAAGCAATCAATCAAAGCGAATAAAACAATCCTGAACGATCCATGCCTTTTCAATGAGTTTATAGCCAGGAAAAATAAAGGATCCCGAATGATTGCACACTGCAACAATTCATTAAAGAGAAACAGTATATCGGATGTATGTTCAAAAGGTGAAAATGCTGTAATACTTATAGGACCTGAAGGGGACTTTACTGATGATGAACTTGCCCTGGCATTTACCAGTGGTTTCAATCCTGTACACCTTGGACAAAGCAGACTGAGAACTGAAACGGCAGGTGTTGGAGCGTGCTATTCCGTTTATTTTATCAACCAGTAAAGATAATCCCGAAGGCGAATTCTCTACTTTCACAACTTATAAATAAAAATCCCGTCGGCAGAGTAAATTAGCCTGATACCGCTTTAAGAGAAATATCCCGTTTTTTGTAAATAGATATTATTTAAAAGGCGAATCGGCGTTCAATAATAAATTATTATGTGCTGAAATATCAATTTTATAAGCACATGAACACACCCCTTCCGAAAGTCATTTTATTTTAACATCACGGGGATATCATTTTGAATTATTATCACAAAAATAACACTGGAATTTGTTCTGTGTTATTTTTCTTTTAAGCCATTTTTTCTGATTTTAATGATCAGGTTTTTTATCAGGCTTTCATTCGGTACGACTACGCAATTGCGAAGGAGTTCACAAACATCAGTGTATTCAGGGTAAAACCCAAAAGCATCTTCAAAAAGGTCTATACCTTCAACGTTGATTTCGTGATATAAAATAAATTGAGTAGAAATAATTCCCATAGGCTTCATGTTTTAATTTTATTTTAAAACGACCTGTGAGAAGTATTATTGTCCGAGCATTAAAAAAAGGAGTCTGATTAAAATTCAAATGCCCAAAGTTGGCTATGCATGGCATTTTGTTTTGTTCCTAACTATTTCTCCATTTTTTGTTTACCCTGCTAGTTTGAAGTAAGGCTTATCCTATTCTCTGCCATTATTTTCCTTATATTAATAAGTGCATATCTCATTCGGCCAAGTGCCGTATTTATACTTACTTCAGTAATATCAGCTATCTCCTTAAAACTCAGTCCGGCATAATGTCGCAGTATTACGACTTCACGCTGATCATCAGGCAGATGGCTTATCATTTTTCTGATATCTTTATGAATCTGCTTTTTTATCATATCATCTTCAACAGTTTCTTCAGCAAATTTTTTTGATTGAAAAGATCAGATTCGTAATCATCATTAGATACGGTATTCATCTGTTTTATCCTGCGGAAATGGTCAATTATAAGGTTATGGGCAATACGCATCACCCATGAAATAAATTTCCCGTTATCGGAATATTTCCCCGCTCTTACAGATTGTATTACCTTCAGAAATGTATCCTGAAACATATCCTCGGCCAGAGCCTGATCGCGTATATAAAGACTTATATAAGCGAAAACTTTATTTTTATGCCGATGGATTAATTGATTGAAACATGACTGCTCACCTTCTATGAACCTTCATTATCAGTTCAAAATCGGATATGATTTTATTCATAGCTCACTCTTTTAAATTAGTTAGAGTAGAGTTATTTTATAGGCAGTCCTCCATATGTTAGATTATGTATTAAGACAAAGAAAGCAATTTTTTTTTAATTTGAAAGTATTACTTTTGAATTTTAACTGAATTTTAACAAAAATAAGTCCAGACATGGATGGGATGATTGAAATCAGGGGAGCGAGAGTCCATAATCTGAATAATGTCTCTCTTAAAATTCCAAGAAACAAGCTTGTTGTAATTACCGGAGTATCAGGTTCAGGTAAATCATCTCTTGCGTTTGATACAATCTATGCCGAAGGTCAGAGAAGGTATGTTGAAAGCCTCTCTTCATATGCAAGGCAATTTCTTGGAAGAATGAATAAGCCTGAAGTTGACTTCATAAATGGCATACCCCCAGCTATTGCCATTGAACAAAAAGTCAATTCTCGTAACCCCCGTTCCACCGTCGGCACCTCAACAGAAATATATGATTATCTGCGTCTTTTTTTTGCCAGAATTGGCCGGACATATTCCCCCGTCTCAGGTAAAGAAGTAAAAAAACAAAGTGTTGATGATCTTGTCACATATCTTGCTTCGCTGCCTGAAGGAAGTAAAGTACTATTAACATCACCGGCTGACATTCCGGAAAATACAGGGCTACCTGAATACTTTGCATTTCTTGTAAAGCAAGGATTTAACCGTATTGAAATGGATGGTGAACAGATTAAAACCGATGATTTGAATCCTCCTCCTGATCTGAGAAAAGCTAAACAAGTAAATATTGTAATCGACAGGCTCGTTATTGATCATACTAATGACAACCTCAGCCGGGCTGCAGATTCTGCACAGACGGCATTCCAGACAGGAAAAGGTTATTGCCAGATAGCAGTTTTAAATGACCAGGGAATAATCAGAAGAAACTTCTCAAATAAATTTGAAGAGGATGGGATTAAATTTGAAGAACCCTCAGAACACCTTTTCAGTTTTAATAATCCAATAGGCGCTTGTCCTGTTTGCGAAGGATATGGCAAAATAATAGGTATTGATGAAAACCTTGTAATACCCGATCAGAACCTTTCTGTTTATGAAGATGCAATTGCATGCTGGAAGGGAGAAACCATGAGGCAATGGAAAGAGAGGCTGATCACAAATGCTGACCAGTTTGATTTTCCGATGCATAAACCATATTATCAGCTTTCTGAGGGTCAAAAGGAGCTTCTATGGAAAGGTAATAAATATTTTTACGGGATAAACAGGTTTTTCGACCATCTTGAGGAAAAAAAATACAAGATCCAGTACAGGGTGTTACTAAGCCGGTACAGGGGAAAAACGACCTGCCCGGAATGCAAAGGGACAAGATTGAGAAAGGAAGCAGGATATGTGAAGATATCGGGTAAATCTATCCAGGAAATAGTTTCAGTCCCTTCAGGTAAATTATATACTTTTTTCAGGGAGATAAATCTCGATCAGGTTGACCTGGTAATTGCAGAAAGGTTGCTCACTGAGATAAGAACCAGGCTTAAGTTTCTGATTGATGTAGGGTTATCCTACCTGACCCTTGACAGGCTTTCGTCTACTTTATCAGGCGGTGAATCGCAACGGATTAACCTGTCAGCTTCTCTTGGAAGCAATCTTGTAGGCTCTATGTATATTCTTGATGAGCCCAGCATCGGACTACATCCGCGCGACACCAATCTTCTTATCAGGGTTCTTAAGGAACTCCGTGAACTTGGAAATTCAGTCATTGTCGTAGAACATGAGGAAGAGATAATAAGGGCTGCTGACGAAATCATTGACATGGGACCCGAGGCAGGCAGACTTGGTGGAAATGTGACTTTCCAGGGACCTCTTGATCTTACTGATGCAAACAAATCTCTAACAGCCAGTTACCTTAGCGGCAGATTAAAGTTGCCTGTACCTGCGGTAAGGAGGAAGTGGAACAGTTTCATTGAGATAACAGGAGCCAGGGAGAATAACCTGAAGGGAATTGATGTTAAATTTCCGCTTCACATAATTACAGCTGTGACAGGGGTCAGTGGGTCAGGCAAATCGAGTCTGGTATCCGACATTCTTTACAGGGTTCTCTCGAACAGGATAAATGGGAATTACCTCAAACCAGGGCAATTCAGGGAGTTAAAAGGTGACTTTACCGGTCTTACTGGTATTGAGCTGGTTGATCAGAATCCGATCGGCAAATCAAGCAGGTCAAATCCGGTAACTTATCTGAAGGCATATGATGAAATAAGAAAGCTTTATTCTGAATTGCAGGCATCGGTTCAAAGTAATTATAAACCTGCTCATTTTTCATTTAACGTTGAGGGTGGCCGGTGCGAGGAGTGCCAGGGAGAAGGTGTCATAAGGGTTGAGATGCAGTTTATGGCCGATGTGGAACTTACCTGTGAAGCATGCAAAGGTAAGAGGTTCAAAAAAGATATCCTTGAAGTGAAATATCATGGCAAGAATATTTTTGATATGCTTGAAATGACCATAGATGAAGCAATTGAGTTTTTCAACGCTCATCCGGGCAGAAGCGAAAAGAGGATTGTCGAAAAGCTTAAACCCCTATCGGATGTGGGACTTGGCTACATAAAAATGGGGCAGTCATCAAGTACCCTTTCTGGTGGTGAAAGCCAGAGAGTTAAACTTGCCTTTTTCCTTGGCCAGGATCGTGAAAATGGCCATATACTATTTATCTTTGATGAGCCAACAACAGGATTGCATTTTCATGACATCAATAAACTACTTAAATCATTAAATGCCCTGGTTGATCATGGTCATTCCGTGATACTTATAGAACATAACCAGGAAGTGATAAAGAGTGCAGACTGGATAATTGATCTTGGACCCGAAGGTGGCGAGGAGGGCGGTTATGTCGTTTTTGAGGGGAAACCTGAAGAACTTGCAAAATGTAAAGATTCATTTACTGGCAGATATCTTGCACCAAAACTGAATATTGTGCCACAAAATCCCTGATGGAATCTTAATAGCTGCCTGATTAAAGGTAAGTCTAATTTAAGTGCAGAGAAACGATATATTCAGTATTTTTATTTATTCAGTTTAAATCCGAACATTATTGCAACGCAACCGCTTGCAGGAAGTTCACCTGACTTATTAGATGATGTTACTTTAACCACCAGTTTAAGCAGCTGGCTTGCCTGAAGTTTGAAATCCCATGTCCGGGCATAGTTGGCGCTCTTGTTCGAATAGAGGACATTCTTGTTTGCATCAACAACCTGGAACTCTACAGGAGGCAGTTTTTCTTCTCCAACTATCGCTACCCTGTATTCCATGTCAGAGTAAAATGTTTTATATAGTTCGGCTTCTTCACCCTCAACCAGAACTGCCGCATGATAGTTCCCATCATGGATATATGAACCAAGTTCCGGAATACATTCCTTTTTTGCAAATGCTTTACATTGAGCATTAACATTTTGAGCACTAATAAAAATTAATAAAGCAAGGACCGGAGTTATTTTATAAATTCTCATAGCTTTTGTTATTTTACGAATGTAGCTCTAATCTCTGCTACTGTTGCTGCAAGTTCTTTAAAAGTCTCAGGTGTCATGTCAGTTTTAACTTCTGATTTCAAAACAGTTGAGTTTGAAGTTTTGTCAAATTCAGGCCTTATCCGTGAAGTTGTCAGTTTAATTTTATCAAACACTGTCTTCAGTTTATTAACCTGTGTCATCAATTCTTTAACAGAAGGATTTTCTTTATTGCTATTAAGCAGATTAAAAAGAATATCTATAGACAATTTCTGATCAATAATTCTTCCTACAAGCTTATTCCCATTAAAATTATTCATATCAACAAGTTGAGTAGAAATATATAAACCTTCGATCCATCCCCCCACAAGAACCATAGCAGCAATAGCAGACTGTCCGTTTTCTTCAAGATATGAATTTGAATTCATGAATGTCTCAGAAACAATCTCCATTATTACATCCCTATTATTAATGTTCTCTTCAAGACGGTCAATCTGAGATTGCTCAATTGCTTTCAGTATTCCCAGACCATCAGCCATCTTTTTAGCTGCATTCATGTAATTAACAATCAGTTGCGTTTGCTCATATAAGCTGGCGAAACTCAGGTCGCATGTATAAATGCCCAGATTCAGAGCCATGCTTTTATTAGTGACATAATTATTTACATTGCTCACAGGGTTTAATAGAGATTCCTCAAACCGTGCACCTGCTGACTTAATAAGCATAGCAGACTCAAGTGGAGAAGGCAACGACTGAAATATTTTTTCTGCCTGTTCAATATCCTGTAAAATAGCAGAATTATCTGTTGGCATGTCTACGGAGGTCTCCTGTTTTGGCGCTTTATTGCCTCCCCTGCAACCGGAGACTAAAATTAAACCCGGTACCAAAACCACTATAATACCCAAACTAATTTTAAAAACCTTATTCATGGTCTAAATATTTAATTGTCAAATATAATTCCTGACCAATTTAGTGTTTTATTTTTATTTTTCAAAAATGGTTCAGGTAATTGATGGTATTTCTAACTTTGTTGAAAAAATAACCGGGATGCAAAAATCGGAAAAGAAACTCAAAAAACTTGCCATGGCTCTTACCCGGGAAAATAACACCCACATATCAGGTGTAATTGACTCCCTGCGTGATGAACAACCTTTTGAGGGTGCTGTCAGCCTGCTGACTACGCTCTATGATAAATGTGACGACATCCAGGTAAGAAAAGCAATTGAGTTATTTATGAATGATCTTAAGGATCCTTCGGTAAGAACTGAAGTAATTGCTGAAATAAATAAGTCATGGAAAAGCAGCACCACCAGTATGCTGGTATCCTCTTGCTGGCAATCAGGCCTCGACTACTCTGGTTATTCAGATGATTTTGTTAAAACATTTCTTAAAAGTGATTATGTAACAGCGATTGAATGTCTCACGGTTATTTCAGAATCAGCCTATAAAATAGGCAGGACTGATAAAAGAAAAATAATCAGCATGCTGAAAGATAACCCGATCACGGTTGCAGATGAGAAATCTGTTCTCATGCCGGAGTTAATATCAATACTTGAAAAATAATAATTCTTAAACGAACGGTGATAAATACATCATAATCCGCATTCTATCAAGGACCACATGATGCAGGATTATTTTCTGTTTCCGAATATATTACTTCCAATCCTTATTATCGTACTTCCTTCCTGGATTGCAATCTTATAATCACCTGACATACCCATTGAGATTTCATTGAAATAACTTATCTCATTGTAATAATTGATTTTCAAGTCATTAAAACATTCTGAAAGATATCTGAATTCCTTCCTCACCTGAGATTGGTCATTGGTAAAAGTTGCCATCCCCATCACACCGCGCATTCTGACCGATTTAAGTTTGGTGTAATCGTCAGACACAATTATTTCCTTAAGTTCATTTATGTTAAACCCGAATTTGGTCTCCTCCTCTGCAATATGTATCTGAAACAAACAATCAATGGTCCTCCCGATTTTAGAAGCTTCATTGTCAATAACCGATAATAGCTTAAACGAGTCTGTCGATTCTATCATACTTATAAAAGGTACAATAAGTTTCACTTTGTTAGTTTGAAGATGACCGATCAGATGCCATTCAATATTACCCGGAAGCTTGTCTTTTTTGGAAATAAGCTCCTGTACCCTGTTCTCTCCAAAAATTTTTTGCCCCGACCTGAATGCAACAAGTATATCCTCAACCGTCCTGGTTTTAGAGACAACAACAAGCTTAACAGAAGACGGTATCTGCTTTTTTATTGCAACAATATTATAATTAATATCAGACAATTGCCGGGGTTAATTAATACAAAAATATAAAAGGGTTTTGGAAAATGCCAATATTTAACCGCATAGGCTGCAAAGATTTTATGCCACGATCACAAATAAATATATAATATTTATTAATATGAGACGGGTTTTGGGTTTCCTGGGCTAAAATGACTTAATATAACGATCCGGTTTAAAGTTTTATGCTGTAAGTATCTATTCAAGAAGATGAATTACCAGGCCGCTTCTGAGTTTTGGTTCGAACCAGGTTGATTTCGGAGGCATTATATTTCCTGAATCTGCAATAGTTATAAGCTGTTCCATTGATACAGGGTAAAGGGCGAATGCAACTTTCATCTCGTCACTATCCACCCTATTCTTAAGTTCTTTCAGGCCTCGTATACCACCGATAAAATCAATTCTCTTTGATCTTCTGAGGTCCTGAATATCAAGGATAGGAGCCAGAATCTGGTTTGTAAGTATAGTCACATCAAGAATACCTATAGGATCATTGTCATCATAAGTATCCTCCTTAGCTGTAAGACTATACCATTTTCCTTCAAGATACATTGAAAAATTATGGAGTTTATCTGGTTTATAGATCTTTTTCCCTTTCACTTCAATGCTAAAACCGGCACTTAACCTGGAAACAAAAGCGGCCGATGTAAGTCCGTTAAGATCTTTTACGGTCCTGTTGTAATCAATTATCCTCAATTGGTCAGCGGGAAAATGAACGGCAAGGAAATAATTATATTCTTCGTTTCCGGTATGAGAAGGATTGCTTTCTTGCTTTTCTTTTCCGACTAGGGCAGCTGCAGCGGTGCGATGGTGTCCGTCGGCTACATAAGTAAACGGTACCCTCGTTGCAAACAGATGTTCTATAGATTTTATTTTATCGTTGTCCTTAACTACCCAGAAATGGTGACCAAAGCCATCCTCAGTCGTAAAATCATATTCCGGTTTTTCAGTTTTTACAATCTCTCCAACAATATCGTCTATTTCTTTAACAGCAGGGTAAGCGAAAAACACCGGCTCCATATTGGCATTATTCGTCTTTACATGTATCATACGGTCATGTTCCTTATCGGGACGTGTAAGTTCATGTTTTTTAATTATCCCGTTAAGGTAGTCGCCAACAGATGCACAGCCTACTATACCATATTGTGTTCGTCCTTCCATAGTCTGCGCATAGACGTAGTAATGCGGTTCATCATCCTGAACGAGCCATCCTTTTCTCTGCCATTTCCTGAAGTTTTCAACTGATTTACTATAGACCGCGGCTGAATGATTATCTGCATCAGGAGGCATGTCAATCTCGGCGCGTGTTATATGAAGTAATGAGCACTTCTTACTTTTGGCCATTTTAAGAGCCTCTGAAGTGTTCATAACATCATAAGGAAGGCAGACCAGATCTTTGACTATCTTTCGGGGAGGTCGTAATCCCCTGAATGGTTTCACAATTGCCATTATATCTTTCCTGTTTCTACTTATTTACTTTAAATGTTTGGTTACCTGTTTTGAAGTAATCAACTATCTGCCTTGCGGCTGCAACACCTGCATTAATGTTTGCTTCCTCTGTCTGGGCACCCATTTTTTTGGTAGTGAAAATGAATCTCCCTTTATATCTCTCTTCAATCAGGGTCTTACTATCAGGCTCCATATCAGACAGATAACTGAAGTCCGGACGCTCTTCAAACATCTTGAGAAGCCCATCTTCGTCAATTACCTCTTTCCTGGCAGTATTTACAAGAACGGCTCCTTTAGGCATATTTTTCAAAAGAGCGTAGTTGATTGATTTTTTTGTTTTATCATTAGCTGGTATATGCAATGAGACATACTGGCATTTTGCATATAATTCCTCAGCCGACTTACATACTCCTGCACCGGCGGAATTTAATAGGTCATCATTTACATAAGGATCAAAAGCAAATATTTTCATTCCAAACCCCATGGCTATTTCAGCGACATATTTTCCGACATTACCAAATGCATGTATACCAATTGTTTTCCCCCTGAGTTCAGTGCCTGATTTTCCTGCAAAACCGTTGCGGGCCTGATAAAGCATCATTTCGAAAACAAGTTCAGCAACGGCATTTGAATTTTGTCCGGGTGTATTCATTGCAACCACCTTATGTTCTGTGCACGCTGCCAGATCAAGATTATCATAACCGGCTCCGGCCCGTACAACAATTTTCAACTTCTTTGCTGCTTTCAGTACCTCGGAAGTAACCTGGTCACTTCTTACTATCATGGCGTCGGCATCAGCAACTGCTGTTAGCAATTCCTGTACACTTTTATAATTCTCAAGTAATTCGGTATTATGACCTGCAGCCTCAATTACTTCGCGTATCTGAGTTACAGCAACCGGAGCAAATGGCTTGTCTGTGGCAATAAGTATTTTCATGTCTGTCTAATTTTATTATTAACGGTAACCTGGAGGTTCAATTATTTAATATTCTTCTTAGGTTTTTGATTCAAATTCTTTCATTGCATCAACCAGAGCCTGAACGCTTTCCTTCGGAAGTGCATTGTAAGTTGAAGCCCGGAATCCACCCGTTGACCGGTGCCCTTCAATACCAAGCAGTCCTTTTGACTTGGCAAACTCACCAAACGGTTTTTCGAGTTCTGTATATTCCGGATCCATCACGAAACAAATATTCATTAAAGAGCGATCTTCAGGATCTTTTATAGTAGGAATAAACAACTTATTCCTGTCAATTTCATCATAAAGTAATTTGGCTTTTTCAATGTTCTTCTTCTGAATAGCTTTAACGCCACCGAGATTTTTGAGCCATGTAAGTGTTTGCTGTGCAGCAAATACAGCAAACACTGGTGGGGTATTGAACATTGATTCCGCTTTAATATGCGTTCTGTAATCAAGTATGGTGGGTATGGGACGGGTTACCTTACCTAAAACTTCTTCCTTAATAATTACAAAAGTGACGCCAGCCGGAGCCAGGTTTTTCTGGGCCCCTCCGTAAATGATAGCATATTTTGAAACATCCACAGGGCGGCTGAATATATCAGAGGACATGTCAGCAATAAGCGGGATATTAACGTCCGGGTCTTTTTTCAGCTGAGTACCGAATATAGTGTTGTTTGATGTTACGTGAAAATAATCGGCATCAGAGGGTACAGTATAGTTCTTTGGTATAAAATTGTATTTACTTTCTTTTGATGATGCCACTTCAACTGCTTCACCATACAACTTAGCCTCTTTGAACGCTTTATTTGCCCATTCACCGGTATTCAGGTATGCTGACTTGCTGTTCATCATGTTCATTGGTACCATGGCAAATTGCATGCTTGCGCCACCGCCCAGCAATATCACCTGATAACCCGAAGGAATTTCCAGCAATTCTTTAAAAAGCGAAATGGTATCGTTCATACATGCAACAAATTCCTTACTGCGATGAGATATCTCTAATACGGACAAGCCTGTTCCTGCAAAATCTTTAATACCTTCAATTGTTTTCTCGATTGTGTACTGAGATAAAATTGAAGGACCTGCATAAAAGTTGTGTTTTTTCATGATGAGTATATTTCAATTAATTACTGATAAATCCATCGAATAACAAGTACCACAAAAATAATAAAAGCGCCATCTTTCTGTTAATTAAATAACACTAAAATCCTGTTATTTATAAAATATTATCAACAAGAATCCCATCTTTTATTACAGGTATCTTTTCTGTAAAATCAGAGGTAAGGCAAAAATTTATACATTCATCAAGACCTTTTTCTCGAAGTCGTGTTCGCTGGGCTGCTTTCCCGATATAACCCGGCAAGTCGTTTTTTGCAAGTTTCCACAAGTCAATTGCTGCCAGGGTTGAATCACAAATAGTTGAATATAATGGATTATCCATAAGTCTTTCAGCAATTGCGCCCGAAAAGACAGTATCCTCTAAATTAAACCTGTTTTTCCAACCTGCACAAAACAAAACAACATTTTTTTCCTGACCTTCAATCCACCCGGTAAGAGCACTTATATTTAAAAATGAACCAATAACTATTGTTCCTGCCGATGAAGCTTTATTTATAATACCTGTACCGTTGGTTGTACTGTAAACTATAGTTTTTCCTTCTACTTTTTCCCGTGTGAAATTGAACGGAGAATTACCAAAATCAGCGAAATCAAGTACATAACCATCGCGTTCGGCAGCAACCAGGTAACCCCGGCTCTTGTAAGCCTTTGCATCCATTATGTCTGCTACCGGAATTATTGAAGACGCCCCATTCTCAAAGGCTGTACATATAGCTGAAGTAGCACGAAATATATCGATAATAACCACGATTGAACCTGCATGGTCTTCAGAATCATACATAGCAGGAGAAAAACAAGTCTGCAGTTTTCGTTTACACATATCAAAAATATCCGTCTCAGTATTACTTAGTCTTCCGTATCTTTGAAACATTCTTATTATTGCCACCGGAAGACCCGGGTACAAAGATGTACGGAATATTCTCCAAAAATGTTATTAAGCTACCTGTTATAAATAGGAAGTGTGACAACCTTTGCTCTCAGATCCTTATTTCTGATCCTGATGAATATTTCAGTATCAGGTTGCCAGTAGTCTTTTTCCAGATAAGCCATCCCGATACCCTGCTTCATCATTGGCGACATGGTACCGGAAGTCACTTCCCCGATACCATTTCCGTTTGCATTGACCACTTCATAATGCTGCCGCGGAATACCTCGTTCAAGCATCACAAAACCTTTAAGACGTTTATCAACACCTTCATTTTTCTGTTTAAGCAATAATGCTTTGTCAATAAAATCCTTTTCAGCTATAAACTTTGTTATCCATCCCAGGCCTGCTTCTATGGGTGAGGTTTGATCGTTAATGTCATTACCGTAAAGGCAATAGCCCATCTCAAGTCTCAATGTATCCCTTGCCCCAAGCCCTGCAGGTTTGATATCAAACTCTTTACCTGCATCAAATACCGCTTTCCAGAGCCTGGGTCCATCTTCATTTTTTACATAAATCTCACACCCTCCTGCACCGGTATAACCTGTTGTTGAAAAGATTACATTACTTATTCCCGCAAAATCAATCACCTTAAATGTATAATACTCCATATCCTCAATAGGGACCATTGTCAGTTTCTGCATAGCTTTCATTGCAAGCGGCCCCTGAACGGCAAGCTGTGCAATGTCATCCGAACCGTTTATGATGTCTTTTCCTGAAATCAACCCGAACCCTGACGCATTCTTCAGGCACCAGTTCCAGTCTTTTTCGGTATTTGCCGCATTTACAACCAAAAGGTACTTTTCTTTATGGTACCTGTATACAAGCAGGTCATCCACTATACCACCCCTGCCATTGGGGAAACATGAATACTGTATTTTTCCATCTTTAAGTGCTGACACATCATTGGATGTTATATATTGAAGAAATTTTAATGCAGAAGGGCCGTAAACCCAGAATTCTCCCATGTGGGAGACATCGAATACCCCAACCCGTTCTCGTACCGTTATATGTTCTTCATTTATCCCGACATATTCAACAGGCATGTTGTAACCTGCAAATGGCACCATTCTGGCTCCCATTTCCTTGTGAAATATTGTAAAAGCAGTATTTTTCATGTATGTCAGATTTTAAAAATCCGGTAAATTGAAAAGCATTTAAAATTGCTTCGTAAAGAACGTAACATTTCTTAAGAAAAAAGGTGCCCACCGTCAGAATTCAAGAATTTTAAACTCAACTCTTCGGTTTTTTGCTCTGCCTGCAGGTGTTGTATTGACATCAACAGGCTGGAGCGAACCATACCCTTTAGATTCAAGACGAGAACGTACAATTCCTTTCTGAACGAGATACTCCACAACTGCATTTGCTCTCTCCCCGGATAACTTAAAATTTAAAGGTTCACTTCCTGTTTTATCGGTATGTCCCGATATCTCTATCTTCATCAAAGGATTATCCCTTAGTATATTAACCAGCCGGTCAAGTTCTGTGTAGGAGCCTTTAGTAAGTATCGACTTACCGCTTTCAAATAGGATATTATTAAGAACAACTCTTTTACCTACCTTTACTTTTATCATTGAAAAGTCAAGATTATAAGCCTCCCCTGAATAAGCTTCCGGTATGTCGAGACGCTTAGTTTCAGGTAAAAATCCTGTTCCATGGAGATCTACAATATAGGATTTCTTAGCAGGAATTCTGGTTCTGTAACTTCCGTCGATATCAGAACTTGCAGTTGTGACAACTGTTAAACCGGTGCCCGGATCAATGAGGTCAATTTTTGCCAGAACCGGGGCATCTGTTTCAGAATCTTTAACATTACCTGTCAGGTATAATATAAATTCTTCAGGTTGTGGAGTTTGTGGAACGGACACTGCAACCTCTTTGATCTCTTTTACTACCATTACTGTGTCCCTGATTATTACAGTATCAGGCTTTGGCTGAACAACAGGCTCAGTCAACCGAACAGGTTCGGGTGAAAGTATTCTTCCCTCATAAATATCGAGTCCCCCGAGTCCCCCGCTACGGTTTGAGGCAAAATAAAATAAACTGTCATCAACGGGGGAGGGAAAATAGAATAATTCGTCCCATGGGGTATTTACCGGGTAACCGTAATTTCTGACTGAATCCCATGCTCCAGACTTATCTTTAATGCTGTAAAAAACATCAAAGCCCCCAATGGAATTATGCCCCTGAGAGCTGAACCATAATGTATCTCCGCTTTTCGAAAACCTTATGGATTCCTCATCATATTCAGTGTTAATTATGCTTCCGGCATTCATCGGTCTTGACCATTTCTTCCCGTTTAATTTGCTTATATAATAAATATCCTTACCCCCGATGCCGGTTTTATCGTTGTCGCTGACAAAGTATATTTCATTTCCTGAAGGAGTGAATGCGAATGATGTTTCTGATCCGCTGCTGTTTATTCCAAATGGCACTTCTTCGGGCGTTTTCCATTCCCCTTTTTTATTTTTTCCTGACATCATTATATCACCTCCATTCTTATAGCCGGAATATATATACAGATTGTCATTTGTGTCATTAATAAACAGAGGCGTTTCACAGTATTTTGTTGTAATTTCTGCTCCAGCTGTTGCTGCAGGTTCCCATCCACCTGAATTCTTTACTGACAATAAAATGTTTTCATCAAACTTTGAGTCGCCGTACAGGTTTCTGGATTTTGGCATCTCCCGGCGGGATGCAAAAAAGAGGCTATTGCCATCATTTGTAAGTATCTCCGAATAGTCATCTGCACCTGAATTTATATCCGGTCCAATATTTTTTATATCAACTCTGATTGTATCTTTGGTTATGATAAGAGCAGATCTGCACTCCCCTATCCATTTCTGTGCAAGTGCCCTGTTTTCTCCGGTCTTTTTCCCTTTTAAATTAAGAAATTCCTCAAGCTTTGTAATTGCTTCAGAATATAGTCCGTTAAACTGCAGGGCCCTGCCAGTTAACAAAAGAATATCACCGGTAACATTATTTTTCTTCTCAATAGCATTCAGCAAAAACCCGGCAGCATCCTCTTTATTATCTGAAAACAGTGCAGCAACACCTGTTTTGTAATTCAATTCTGGAATTGAATTATTGTATACAATTGCTTTCAGGTATTCATCATAAGCGCTACCGTACCATATTCCTTTTGCCGAAAAGTAAGTATCTCCATCTCTGACATGTTTCCATGCCTCTTTTAACCCGGTTTTATCATTTTTAAACTCCTTTTTGTGTATTTCAATATCTGTCTGTGCTTCAAGAGAGGACGTAAATAACATGAATATCAAAAAGATACAACTCGCACAAGTCTTCATATCAACATTTTTTCTCACTATAAAAATAGCATTATTTTCCCTTTATCGGAAACCCTTTTAATAAATACCTTTACATAAATTCTCCGCCTTTATAATATTATTATATTTGTCTAATTATCCCGGATAATAAAAATATATACCTCAATATCACTCAAATATGAATTACAAATTCATTAGTACCGAGTATCTTGATTCTGTCTCAGGTGGAGACCCTGAAATAATCCGCGAAATAGTTGATTTATTCAGGGATCAGATTATTGAAATGCATAATGAAATGAGATCCCTTCTGAAAGAAAAAAATTATCATTCGTTGGGAATGCTTGCACACAAGGCTAAATCATCTGTATCTATTATGGGAATGAAAGATCTGGCTGATATGCTCAAAAATTTTGAACTGGAGGCAAAAGAGGGCAAATATCCTGACCGGTATAAAACATACATTGAGAGATTCTTCAAGGAGACTAAAATAGCCGTAACTGAGCTCGACGATTTAGTTAAAAATATGACAAAAAGCTCCTGATGGTCAATATTGAAAAAAGAGGCAAAATTGACATAGTTACGTTCCCGTTTAATAAAATAAATGCGTTTATCACTGAAGAAATCAAAGATGAGATCAATAATGTCTTTATAAAGTCCACCACCATGTTGATCATTGATCTTAAAGGTGTGGAATATATTGACAGTTCAGGTTTTGCAAGTTTCCTTTCAATTATGAGGATTGCCAGAAATAACTATGGCACTCTGAAATTTGCCAATCCTGAGCCCCGGATAAAGGATCTCTTTAATAGTCTTCACCTTCATACCGTTTTCAGTATTTATGACGACCTTGATGATTGTATAAAATCTTTCGGATGAGAGAACCAGGAAACATGAACCCTAAACTTTAAAATTTATCCGGCCCTTTTCAGCTGTAATTGTAATTGTAGAATCCTTAGACAATTTTCCTGAGATCACCTCCTTTGATAATTCATTAACTATCTCCTTTTGTATCAGCCTCTTAATTGGTCTGGCACCTGACTGAGGATCATATCCCTTTTCAGCCAGCAAATTAACAGCTGACTCATCGACCACAAGTCTGAAACCATGACTCTCAAGCATTGATATTATTTTATTAATCTGGATTGCTGCAATTTCTTTTATCTGGGTAATGGTAAGCGGTTCAAATATTACTATTTCATCAATACGGTTAAGGAACTCAGGACGAAGTGACCTTTTAAGCAACATGAAAATATCTTTTCTGAGGATCTCCTTTTCATTATCAGGCATTTCATTATTCCACTGTTCCATCCTGTCACGTATTACCTCAGAACCAAGGTTCGAAGTCATTATGATGATAACATTCCGGAAATTAATTGTACGTCCCTTGTTATCGGTAAGTCTTCCTTCATCCAGTACCTGGAGGAGCAGATTAAAAACATCAGGATGAGCTTTTTCTATCTCATCAAGAAGTACCACGGAGTATGGTTTATGTCTCACAGATTCGGTAAGCTGTCCACCTTCATCATATCCGATATACCCTGGAGGTGCACCAATGAGCCTCGACACTGAGTGCCGTTCCTGATATTCCGACATATCGATACGGGTCATCAGGTTCTCATTATTAAACAGAAATTCAGCAAGAGCCCTGGCCAGTTCAGTCTTACCAACACCTGTTGTTCCAAGAAAAATGAATGATCCCACAGGCCGCTTTTCATCCTGCAGACCGGCTCTTGACCTCCTTACTGCATCTGATACAGCTGCGATTGCTTCGTCCTGTCCCACGACCCTTTTATGCAACTCATCCTCGAGTCTCAGAAGTTTCTCCTTTTCGCTCTCCAGCATTCTTGACACAGGTATTCCGGTCCACTTGGCCACCACATCAGCAATATCCTCAGATCTTACATCCTCCCTGATCAAAGATCCTTTCAATCTTTTAGCATCAATTTCCTGCTTGAGCTCAGCAATCTCTTTTTCAATTTCCACAATTTTGCCATACCTGAGCTCTGCCACTCTCCCGTAATCTCCTGCCCGTTCAGCCGAGTCAGCCTCCGTACGTAAAGACTCTGACTTCTCTTTCATTTCCTGCATTTTTTCGATCATTCCCTTTTCTGAACTCCATGCAGCTTTAAGATCGTCCCTTTTTTCCATCATATCCGAGAGTTCCCTGGAGAGTATCTGCCTCTTTAATCTTATCCTTATCACGTCTTATGGCTTCCCGTTCTATCTCGAGCCTGGCAATGATCCTTTCCACTTCGTCAAGTTCTTCGGGGACTGAATTCATTTCAAGTCTTAATTTTGATGCTGCCTCATCAATCAGGTCAATTGCTTTATCTGGTAAAAAACGGTCTGTAATATATCTGATGGAAAGGTCAACGGCTGTAATTATGGCTTCATCCCTGATAATAACTTTATGATGGGTTTCGTACCGTTCGCGCATATCCACGGAGTATTGAGATTGTATCAGCTCTATCCGGTTCATCCACCATCACGATCTGAAATCGTCTTTCAAGGGCCTTATCCTTCTCGAAATATTTCTGATACTCGTTAAGCGTGGTAGCTCCTATGGCACGAAGTTCGCCTCTGGCCAGGGCCGGCTTGAGGATATTAGCCGCATCCATAGCACCCTCAGATTTACCGGCTCCAATCAGTGTATGTATCTCATCTATAAACAAGACCATATCACCGTCTGATGCAATGACCTCATTCACAACTGATTTAAGTCTCTCTTCAAACTCACCTTTATATTTTGCACCTGCAATCAGCGCACCCATATCGAGTGAGTAAATAATTTTCGATTTCAGATCCTCAGGTACATCACCCCTTACGATTCTGTGCGCAAGTCCCTCTGCAATTGCGGTTTTACCCACACCCGGTTCTCCAATAAGTATAGGATTGTTTTTCGAGCGTCTTGTCAGTATCTGCAGTATCCTTCTTATCTCGTCATCTCTGCCTATAACAGGATCAAGCTTTCCTGAACGTGCCCACTCATTCAGGTTAATTGCATACCTGTTCAGCGAGTTATAAGTATCTTCCGATGTCTGGCTTTCAACTTTTGCTCCTTTCCTTAATTCAGCCACTGCCGCCTGAAGCGTCTTCATGGTAACACCCTGATCCTTAAGGAGTTTCGAAATAATATTATCTGAATCAAGGATACCCATAAGAATATGTTCAACCGAAACAAATTTATCTTTCATTTTAGAGGCAAGGTCCGAAGCTTTCCTCAGAGCCTCAGAAGATGAAGAAGATAAATATGATTCAGAACCAGTAACTTTTGGAAACGATTCAATAATCTTATCCACCGCCTGTGATAATACAGGAAGATTAACTCCTAGTTTCCCAAACAGAAAATCTGTTATATTTTCTGCCTGAGTCATTAATCCTTTCATAAGATGTGTGCATTCCACAGCCTGATGCCCTTTAGATTCGGCTATGGTGAAAGCCTGCTGCACAGATTCCTGGGCTTTTAATGTAAAATTATTCAGATTCATTTTCTAAATTTATGATAATTATAAATTGCAAATTACCTGCCATAACCTTGCAATTGATCTTCATTGACTTTTTGACATTTTAATATAAATTTATAATGTCATTATGACACAAATTTCAATTACTGATATTATCCATTATATTTGGTCAAAAAACATTCTGCTATGAGTAAAATAACCTGGAAACCCGGTACGATGATCTATCCCTTACCTGCTGTTATGGTAAGTTGCGGATCCGATCCGAAGGAATACAATATACTTACAGTTTCATGGACCGGAACAATTTGCACCGATCCTGCGATGTGTTATATCTCGGTAAGACCAGGCCGCCATTCCTACGACATAATCAAAAGAAATGGTGATTTTGTGATTAACCTGACAACTAAAGCACTGGCATTTGCTACTGACTGGTGCGGCGTTAAGTCGGGAAGTGACTATAATAAATTCAAAGAGATGGGTTTAACTCCAGTTCCTGCCACAATAATAAAGGCTCCGCTTATCAAAGAGTCGCCTGTTAACATTGAATGTACAGTTAAAGAGATTAAAGAACTGGGGACTCACCATATGTTTATCTCTGAGGTGGTTGCTGTGAATGCTGACGAGGAGTATATTGACAAAAAGGGAGGTTTGTTCAGGTTGGATGATGCGGGTCCGATCTGTTATTTGCACGGAAAGTATTATGAGACAGGGAAATTCATTGGTAAATTTGGCTTTTCGGTGGAAAAAAGAAAGGTTAAGAAGAAATAACCTTCAGTTAAATTAAGTTGAAACAATAATCAGAATTCTTCGTATCAGATGAATAAATGCATACCTTCAAACTTCCAAAAAAAGTAACTTGAAATGAGTGAGAAGATTTTGGAAACCCTGATGCAGTTGTTTGCTATAATAGCTAAACCTCAGAGTAATGACAAGGAAAGAAGAGGGGTGGTTGAAGCTTTTCTTAAGCGTCTGCTCAATCAGGAACTTGTAAATAAATACCTCTCAAAATATGATGAAGCGTTTGATGAAGCCAGAAAAAAACTGGAAAAGAGCAGCGAAGAAAGACGGGAGGGAGCCATTGCAATAAGGATAAGGAAGTTATGCAATGAGATTAATGAACAGGGCCAGCTGGACCAGGAACAACGAATATTTGTTGTTATCCAGGCACTTGAATTCTGCAAGAGCTGGCGGACAGGAAGTAAGCCAAATTGAACTGGGATTCATGAGTACACTGGCTGAAGGTCTTAATATCACGGAGGATGAGTATGAATTCATTGAAAGGTTCGTGCTTAATCGATTCATAGATTATTTCGATTCTCCAAATCTTCTTATCATTAATAATAGCAGGAATTTTGATTATAAAGAAACCAAACATGTATTCAAGGATTTACTAAAAGGACAGATCTGGATCCTTTTTGTTCCTTCGGTTAAGGTGTATTTTGTAAGATTTACCGGATCGGGTGAACTTTCGATGAATGGTCAGTTGTTGCAGGAAGACAAAGTATATCCCTTCAGCCAGGGTTCATCAATAAAAGGATATAAGATCACACCGGTCTATTACTGGGATGTAACGATGCAGTTCCTTAAGGAGGAGTTTAAGGCATCGAGGGTCGTTTATGAAGTCAATAACCTTGAATACAGGTTCAGAAGCGGGAAAGTTGGAATTCACCATATGAGTTTCAAGGAGGAGTCGGGAAGAATGGTTGGTATAATGGGTGCCAGCGGTGCAGGTAAATCCACACTTGCTGGGTGTTCTTAAACGGCACCAATGCTCCATATGACGGAGAAGTGCTTATCAATGGGACAAGTATTCATACTGAGAAAGACAAAATAAAAGGTCTGATCGGATATGTTTCACAGGATGATCTGCTGATTGAAGAACTTACGGTATTTGAGAACCTGTATTATAATGCTAAATTTGCTTTGATAATCTTATCAGAAGAAGAAATAATTGACAGAGTCGACTAGTCTCTGAAAAATCTGGGTCTTTATGAAATAAGGGATATGAAAGTTGGAAGTCCCCTTAAATAAAAAGATAAGTGGGGGACAAAGAAAAAGACTCAATATTTCACTTGAACTGATACGTGAACCGGCTATCATGTTCCTCGATGAACCTACTTCGGGCTCGTCATCGCGTGACTCTGAAAACATACTTGACCTTTTAAAGGAACTTGCGCGAAAAGGAAAGCTTCTTTTTATTGTGATCCATCAGCCATCATCAGAGATATTTAAGATGTTTGACAAGCTTATAATACTTGATACCGGGCGGATACCTGATATATAATGGCAATCCTATTGAATCTATCGAATATTTCAAAAGAAAAATTGAACAGGCCAATTATAATGAAAGTGAATGTTATGTCTGCGGTAATGTGAATCCCGAACAGATATTCAATATAGTTGAGACAAAAGTATTTACTGAAAGCGGTCATCCTACGGAAACAAGAAGGATCTCTCCTGCTGACTGGAGCAATCATTACAAAGCAGGAAAAAAGGAGGAAAAGCTTGAGACCGGGGGATTCAATTCCTGAAATAAATTTCAAAACGCCAAATAAACTTAAACAGTTTATTGTATTTACCAAACGGGATATTCTTTCAAAGATCGCTGATACCCAATATCTTCTCATCACACTTGCTTGAGGCTCCTGTTACTTGCATTTTTTCTCGCATTTCTAATCAGATATTTTGACGAGAGTGTCAAAAATCCCATTATACTCTGCTATGATAACAGTAATCTTCCTGTTTATATTTTCATGTCGGTAATTGTAGCCATATTCATGGGACTTACAGTAAGTGCCGAAGAGATAATAAAGGACAGAAAAATACTCAAGCGGGAGGCATTTCTTAATCTTAGCTGGAACAGCTATCTGATGTCAAAAGTTATTCGTTCAGTTTGCATTTCTGCAATACAGGCTTGACTTTTGTCATTGTTGGTAACTGGCATTACCGGTATCCGAGGTATGATGTTCCAGTACTGGCTGGTGCTGTTCTCATGCTGGGCAGCGGCAAATATGCTTGGGTCTGGTTATTTCCGACAGCTTTAAAGCTGTTGTTACTATCTATATTCTGATTCCTTTCCTTGTTATTCCCCAGATCATATTGAGTGGTAGTCATGGTAAAATTCGAAAAGCTTAATCCAGATATTTCATCGCCTGTAGCTATTCCTGTTTATGGAGAGTTCATAACTGCACGATGGGGTTATGAAGCCCTGGCGGTAAAACAGTTTATAGATAATAAATATGAACGCTCAGTTCTATATTTATGACAAGGCGATGAGTAAAGGCAAAGTTAAAGAAAGATTACTGGAATGTTGAAATTAAAGGAAAACTCGATAATATACTTAATGATCTTAATAAAGGTATCAGAAGTGCATGATTTTAACGAAAAGCTTCTTACTTGTTTATAATGAGATTAAGAAAGGAACATGGTAAATACTCCTGATATAAAATTCGATTATACGTTTACTTACTCCTGATAAAGTCAACAGGTGAAATAGTAAATTCTGCTCTTAAACTATCTTGAGATCATTAAGGAAATATTATATTTTATATTCCAATAATGCTAAAGACAGAAAAGATGCAATAATTACTAAGCTTCAGGAATGAAGATGGAAAGTGGCTATTGTCTCAAACTAAGGGATACATATACTAATGAATCGCTTGAAGAATTTGTGACTAACAAAAATGAAACAATTAAGACATTGGATTATAAAGGAGAAATAATTCAAAAGTTGAACCAATTTTTATGGATCCAGAGTTCCCATTTCGTTAAAGCACACTTTTATTCTCCCACCAAGCAGGTTTTCGGGATATAAGATTGATACATTTATTAGTTAATGTAGTGGTACTCTGGGTTATGACATTATTATTATATCTTGTTCTTTATTTCAGATTTCTCAAGAAAATTCTTGATTCAGGGGAAGTCGTTATTGGAAAGAGTATGAATTAAATGCATTTTATTGCTAATTAAAGAACGTAAGAGGCTGCCTCAGAAGAGACAGCCTCTCTATTTTGGAACAACCGATCTTTAATGATAATGTTCAAATAAGACAGTTATTCTACAATTTCAATCATTTTAAAAGGCACCCTGATTATAGATTCATAATCTTCACCTGCTTCCAGCATATCCTCGTCATCCTCCTCATAATACCAGTTCACTTCAACTTCATTTTTCGCTTTATGTATTGCTTCAAGTTTTTTAAAAACATCGAGTATACATTTTGATGAACTGGTATTAAAATATTCAAGACGAATATTTACTACTGTTTTTGAAAGAGGGGCATCTTTATAACTGTCAAGCCAGTCAACCAAGAGGTTTATAAAATTCCACTGAGTTTTCAGGAATTGAACGTCCTTTAATTTCAAATACACCTTCTGCAGAATCAAATTTAACTGTTGGAGTTTTTGGGGTTCCTTCGATGATGATCGGTTCCATATTTATAAGGTTTAATAGTTTATTTAAATTTCTTCGTTCACTAATATATCAAGATAGAAAAAAGAGTAGTTTTCATTATATTCCTTAAATGCATATTCAAGCTTATTACCTGTCTTTCTTGCTATATCAACAAGCCCCAGGCCACCACCTCCTTTTGCGGATATCCGCTGATGATTCAGGATAAATTTATATAACTCCTTTATCTCCTCATGAGTTGATCTGTTAATCCTCTTGATTTTTCTTCCAGCTTTTCGATATTTTCGGCATGAACAAAATTTCCGGTTATAATTTTATACCCTCCATCAACCTTTTTGACAACAAGTAATCCATATCTTTCAGATGTCTGATCTTCAAAATCTTCAGGAACTCTGTCAACATGATGATAAAGATTCTGAAGACTTTCAACAAGCACATTATATACCTTCTTTCTGAGTTTGGATTGTTCATTTACCTCCACCATCTTATCCTCAACCGTATCAAGAACATGATTGATTACATCCGAATCAACATTACCCTTATAGATAAAGGATAATATCTCCGTTCGACTGGTCTGAAAAATAATTCTCTATATTAAAGCTCATTAAGCTTCATTTTAGATAAGGTCAAGTATTTCCAATAACAAATATAATAAAAATATGAAGTTACCAAATTATTACTTGCTCACTTTCAGGATTTTTAACGTTAGACCTAATTTTTTGATAAAGTGTATCTAAAGGATGATGAACATTAGAATTATGATGATTTCAGGTAGGTTTTTTGTTTTCTGATCCCTGATACATCTCATATTTTACCAGGATGCACTCAAGAGCACCATTAAAAAGGATATGCTTTTCTTTAGGTTTTAACCCTACATTTTTTAATGATTCCTTATTCGATGTGATTAGCCATGCTGTATGTTCCTGGAAAATTATGTTTGAGAGTAGTTCCTATCATACTGTAAAGTTGGTCAATTCTCTGCTGGCTGAAGTCTCTGACCATAAGGAGGATTTAAAAATACAAAACCATTATCCTCTCAATTTTCTTAAGTATCCTTAAAATCATACTCTTTAACAGAGATAGCATCTGCTCAGACCCGCATCTTGCAATATTTGCTCTGGCCTGTTTTATAGCCTGCCTGAAATATCACTCCCAAATATTTTCACAGCCGAGGATCATAATCTGACTTTCAGCTTCCGACCCTATTTCATTAAACAAATTCTCATCATAATCTTTCCATTTCTGAAATCCGAAGAATTTGCGAAACTTTCCGGCGGGATATTGCAGGCAATCAATCCTGCTTCAATTGGTATTGTACCTGAACCACACATAGGATCAGTCAGGGAGGTTATTGCCTCCCATCCTGATAAAAGAAGAATACCAGCTGCAAGAACCTCATTCAAGAGGAGCAACAGACTGTTCCTGCCTGTAACCACGTTTAAACAATGGAACCACTGATGAATCAATTGATATTGTTACACTGTCATTACTGATATGGAGATTGATAAGAATCCGGGGATCAATGGTCTACTGAAGGACGCCTGCCATTTTTCTTTCTGAAGTAATCGGCAACAGCATCTTTAAGAATTAGTCCTGCATAACCTGTATGTCCGAAAAGTGGTGAATTTACTACGGGAACAATCGAAAATGTATCATCAGGATCCATAATACCTGTCCCATTCAATTTGCAAACCTCCATTATAAAGATCATCTTTTGATCTTATTCTGAAATCAGCAATTGCATCAAGTACCGACAATGCTGTTCTGGAGCAGTAATTGGCTCTGTATAAGAAGACTTTTGTCGCCTTTAAACAATACAGCCCTGTTTGCAATTTCTGACTTCAGTGGCTCCAAGACTCATTCAGCTCCTCAGCAAGAACATTTTCAAGTCCGTAAAGAGTCTTTGCGATAAACTTCATCATGTAATTTTAACACTGATTACTGGTAACCAAGTATTGTATTATAGGTGTTCTTATCTGATAATTACTTTTATGCTTTCTCAATAACCTTATCATTCTCATTTATGATCTGATAATATTCATTTGTCTTCCACATATTGGTTGCAATCAGAGCCTTTAAGTACCAGACAGAATCTCATCTTTGAGATTTATTAAACTGTTCTTCATTGAAATTGACTCCTTCTGTTTCTCCCTATTGCAATGAATGCCTTAATTTCATCAGGGCTAAAACTCAAACTTGTTTTTTAAAGTCGTCGAACGTTTTATATTGATATTGAGTTTGGTCCTGTTCTTATCAAAATACTCAAGGGTAAATGTATTAAGTATACCTTTTTTTACAAGTCTGCGGTAATAATCAGAATTATGTGTTGTATCAGCTGGAATAAAAACATCAGGCATTATCCCCCCTCCGCCATAAACAGTACGTTTGTTTATCAAGGTTTTATATTTCAGGGAATCGGGAAAATGAACACTATCAGCTGATACCATTTCTCCATCAGTAGAATCTTTTATAAAAATTTCCATATACTTGTCATATCCTTCATTATAAGGACTTTGTATTGATCTTCCGGTAGGAGTAAAGTATCTTGCAATTGTAAGTCGTATCATTGAACCATCAGTGAGAGAGTAACCCTTCTGTACCAGTCCCTTACCGAAGGTACGGCGTCCCATAATTACTCCCCTGTCCCAATCCTGTATGGCGCCCGAAAATATTTCACTGGCTGATGCAGAACCCTCATCAGTTAGAACAACTAATCTGTCACTTGAAAGGCCATCTTTTCCGGACGACTTATATTCCTGGCGGGGAGTTTTTCTTCCAATAAGGTAAACAAGAAGTTTCTGACCCGAAAAGAAATAATCGGCCAGTCCTGTTGCTGCAAGCATATATCCCCCGCCGTTTCCTCTCAAATCAAGTACCAGGTTTTCCATTTTACTCTTTTTAAGCTTTGCAATGGCGTCAGAAAATTCTTTCAGGGTAGTAGCGGCAAATTTATTAAGTTTAATATAGCCGGTGGCCTTATCAAGCATATAAGATGCATCAAGACTGTTAATAGGAATCTTGTCACGAATAATTGTAAATTCGAGTATGTCCTTCACTCCTCTGCGGATAACACTGATATCCACTTTTGTTCCTTTCGGTCCCATAAGTCTCTTACGCACACCTGCAGTTGAAATCCCAATTCCGGTCACCTTCTCTCCGTCAATCCTTATGATACTGTCCCCGGCCCGAAGTCCTATTTTTTCTGAAGGTCCGCCTCCGATAGGCTCAATAACGATTATTGTATCACGCAACAGATTGAACTGAATCCCAATACCTTCAAAATTACCATTAAGGGGTTCATTCATCTCTTTAACATCCTTTGCAGAAATATATGTTGAATGAGGATCAAGGTTTTTAAGAACTTCAATAATAGCTTTTTCGGTAAGCTTCTCAAGATCAACAGTATCAACATACTTTGATTCAATAAGACTCAGGGTCCTGCTGAACTTGAAAGTTTCTTCAGTAAGAATCTGTGCTGATGCTGAAAAAGATAAAAAAGACAGGGTAATAATAACACCCGCTAAGTAAGCAATTTTTCGTTTCATGACTTATTTTTAAATTCTATTTTATACTTCAACAATTAAGATCCCTGAAGGTTCTTAATCGTATTCCAGGAACGAGGGATCTAAGTATTCTTTGACTTTTGTATGTAAGCTGAACTGACCCACTCCCTGACCCCTGATTTGCATATGCTTAGCTTCAGCGAAGCAAAGCCGGGAAGAGATTATAATTAACCTGAACTATTCCCATTCAATTGTTGAGGGAGGTTTTGAACTTATATCATATACCACCCTGTTGATCCCTCTTACTTTGTTAATTATTTCATTTGAAACAGCACCCAGAAATTCGTACGGAAGATGTGACCAGTCAGCTGTCATACCATCGGTTGAACCGACAGCTCTAAGAACAACTGCATTTTCATATGTACGTTCATCTCCCATCACTCCTACCGACTGAACCGGTAACAAAATAACTCCTGCCTGCCATACGGAATCGTAAAATCCGTTTTTAAGAAGTCCCTCGATAAATATTTCATCCGCTTCTTTCAGGATATCGAGTTTCTCTCTTGTCATTTTACCCAGAATCCTGATTGCAAGACCAGGGCCGGGAAAAGGATGACGCTTAAGTATCTCATCGGGAAAACCGAGAGCTTTTCCCACCCTTCTTACCTCATCTTTAAAAAGAAGTCGGAGTGGTTCAACAACATTAAGATTCATTTTCTCAGGAAGACCTCCAACGTTATGATGCGATTTAATTGTAGCGGAAGGTCCGTTTACTGAAACAGATTCAATTACATCGGGGTAAATTGTCCCCTGTGCAAGCCATCTGACCTCCTTAACCTTTCCCGCTTCCTCTTCAAAAACTTCTATAAAGACCCTGCCAATGATTTTGCGTTTTGTTTCAGGATCACTTACTCCTTCAAGCTGATCGAGGAATCTGGCTCCTGCATCCACTCCTATCACATTAAAACCAAGGCCAATATAAGATTCAAGTACTTTACTGTATTCATTTTTCCGCAGAAGTCCGTTATCAACGAAAATACAGGTAAGATTATTTCCAACAGCTTTATTCAATAATGAAGCTGCCACAGTTGAATCAACTCCGCCAGAGAGCCCCAGGATTATCTTATCGTTACCAATCCGGTTTTTAAGCTCCACTATTGCTGCCTCTGCAAATGAATCAGGAGTCCAGTTCTGTGAACAACCACAGATATTAACCACAAAATTCTTAAGCATCTGCGTTCCCTGCGTTGTATGATACACCTCGGGATGAAACTGTATACCCCAGGTCTTCTCTCCCCTTATGTGAAATGCGCCTGCTTTAACATCAACCGTTGATCCGGTAATCGCATAGTTATGAGGTAAGCCGGCAATGGTGTCAGCATGAGACATCCATACCTGTGTACCTGGGTTTATAGCATAAAACAAAGGATCGCTGGTATCGATAAACACCAGGTTTGCTCTGCCGTATTCGCGGTTGTTTGAAGGAAGAACTTCCCCTCCATATTATGAACAAGATACTGGGCCCCATAACAAACTCCCAGCAAGGGTTTAATACCCTTTATTCCTGAAAGATCAGGCAACGGGGCATTTTTATCTCGCACCGACGAGGGACTTCCAGATAGAATAACTCCTTTAACACTCTCATCAGGAGTAGGAAAATGATTGTACGGGTAGATTTCACAATAAACGTTTATCTCTCTTATACGCCTGGCTATCAATTGAGTATATTGAGATCCGAAATCAAGTATCAGAATTTTTTCCTGCACGCTTTATTTTGTATTTTTAAACCGGATCAAAGATAGATAATCTTTTTTTATGGTTAGCTAATATTACCAATCTCATAGCTCTTTCCGTCAATTGCCGGATATGTATTTGGGAATAAAGATCTTGCTTCTTCAACAAGGGGGGTGAAATTTTTGTACCTTGAAGAAAAATGACCGATAATAAGGTCTTTCGCATTGGCATCAAGTGCGGTACGTGCAGCATCAAGTGTTGTTGAATGACCTGTTGTCCGGGCCAGGGCGGCAAGATCGTTGTCGAAAGTAGCCTCATGGTAAAGCAGATCAACATCCTTTACAAACGATCCAATACGTCGGAAATACTTTGTATCGCTGACATAAGCATAGGATAGGGGTTTGGCAGGGGGACTAGTTACCTCTTCATTTTTTATTGTATTACCTTCCGCTGTAATAAAATCCTCTCCTTTCTTAATGGCAGGTATTCTGACTATTGGGATATGATAGAATTCAATTAACTCTTTAACTATGTTCCGTCAGTCCTGGTTTTTCCCTGAAAATAAATCCAAATGACGGTACCCGATGCTGAAGGGGAAAAGATGTCACTGTAATATATTTGTCATCAAGTATCTGAAGGGGATCATTCCCTTTAAGAGGTACGAAATCTATATCAAAATTAAGGTGGATATCAAAATCATTCAGGTGAGAATAAAGAAAATGGCTGATAATTTTCGGGAGCATAAAGATGTATAGGGGTTTTTCTTCCCATCAGGCTGAATGTTGACAATAATCCGTATAAGCCAAATACATGATCGCCATGAAGATGGCTTATAAAGATATGGTTGATTTTTGCGAATCTTATCCGGTTTTTTCTCAGTTGCATCTGTGTTCCTTCCCCGCAGTCAATTAAAAACAAACGCTCATGAGCATTAAGCACATGAGCGGATGGATATCTTTCTGATGTCGGCAAAGCAGAACTACTACCAAGTATGGTTAGTTTCATAATCACCCTGCAAAGCTATTCAGCTTTAAGATATCATTTTTTCAGCATCAGCAACCGAATCCGTAATAGTAAGAACAGTATCAAGCTGAGATATGGTTATCAATCGTTCGACAGCCTCATTAAGTCCGCACAGAACGAAAATTCCACCTGCATTTTTACATAACCTGTTGGCTACCAGAATTGCGCTAAGACCAGATGAATCGCAGTACTGACATTTTTCAAGATCAAGGATGATATTTTTCTCACCCTTTCCTGAAACAAGCACAAGTTCCGATTTAAGTGCCGGAGCTATATGTGTATCAAGCTTTTCTGACTGTATCTGAATCAGAGTGCTGTTATTGCGGCTCTCAATATTGAAATCCATAGCTATAATTTTTGATTGACCTAAATTTAACTAATTTTTCTATTTCCTGGAAGCTTTATTCGCTTTTTCTTCCATTTCTTCTTTCAGAGCTGCAAGTTCCGAAATATCACCGAGAGTTGTTTTTTCAGAATTTGGTTTGGCTTTTCTCGCTGATTTTTTTTGCGAGTCCTGATTCTGATTTCTTTACAGGTAGCTTCTGATACCTTCTTCTCATCTTCATATACCCTGCTGTGTGAAACAATTATCTTTTTGGCTGACTTATTAAATTCAATCACTTTGAACAATACATTTTTCTTCTACTTTTGCCATCGTTCCATCTTCTTTAACAAGATGTTTCGGTGTGGCAAATCCTTCAACACCATATGGAAGAGCAATTACAGCGCCTTTATCGAAAACCTCAACCACTGTTCCCTCATGAACAGAATCAACTGTAAAGAGATTTTCAAATACATCCCATGGATTCTCTTCAAGCTGTTTATGACCAAGGCTGAGTCGTCTGTTCTCCTTATCTATTTCAAGAACAACCACCTCTATCTCTAGCATCAATAGCAGTAAATTCAGCCGGATGTTTGATCTTTTTGGTCCATGAAAAATCTGAAATATGGATCAGACCGTCAACACCTTCTTCAATTTCGACAAATACTCCGAAATTGGTAAAGTTTCTGACTTTTGCAGTATGCTTTGATCCAACTGTATATTTTTCATCAATATTCTGCCATGGGTCTGGTTTCAGTTGCTTAATACCAAGTGACATTTTTCTCTCATTCCTGTCAAGAGTAAGAATTACTGCTTCAATCTCATCACCTACTTTAAGGAATTCCTGTGCACTTCGAAGATGCTGTGACCATGACATTTCGGAAACATGTATCAAGCCTTCAACACCAGGTGCGATCTCAACAAATGCACCATAATCAGCCATAACCACTACTTTCCCTTTTACTTTGTCACCGATATTCAAGGTTAGGATCAACAGAATCCCATGGATGCGATGTAAGTTGCTTAAGCCCGAGAGCTATTCTCTTCTTATCATCATCAAAATCAAGGATCACCACATTGAGTTTCTGATCGAGCTGAACAATCTCTTCCGGATGATTAACTCTTCCCCATGAAAGGTCAGTAATATGAATAAGCCCATCAACGCCACCGAGGTCGATGAAAACACCATAAGATGTAATATTTTTAACGGTTCCTTCAAGAACCTGTCCTTTTTCAAGTTTTGCAATGATCTCTTTTTTCTGTTGTTCGAGTTCAGCTTCGATAAGAGCCTTGTGTGAAACAACAACATTTTTGAACTCCTGGTTAATTTTTACCACCTTGAATTCCATTGTTTTACCAACAAAAACATCGTAATCGCGAATTGGTTTGACATCGATCTGAGAACCAGGCAGAAAAGCTTCAATACCGAATACATCAACTATCATCCCCCCTTTTGTACGACACTTTATATATCCGGTTATTATCTCGTCTTTTTCGAGTGCAGTATTTACCCTGTTCCATGAATTTATTGCACGGGCCTTTTTGTGAGAAAGCAAGAGCTGACCTTTTTTATCTTCCTGGCTTTCTACATATACTTCAACTTTATCCCCGGGTTTCAGATTGGGATTATAACGGAATTCATTTAAACTGACAACACCTTCTGATTTGTACCCGATGTTAATTACGACTTCACGGGATGTCATCTGTATGACAGTTCCTATTACAAGCTCATCAACCGCAACAGTTGAAAGAGTCTCATCATAAAGTGCTTCATACTGCTTATGTTTTGGTGAGTTATGTAATTCTTCACTCTCAAAGGCTTCCCAGTCAAAATCTTCCGGAGATGCCGGATGCTGATTCCCGGTTTTTGTTTTAACCTCGTCTACAGACTCTGCATCAGGTTTGTCCGGCGTAGTATCCGAAACCATTTCCGATGTTTTAGCTGCCACATCTTCTGCTTCTTTTCCTGCAACTGTACTTTCTGCTGTTACAATTGGTTCTGCTTCCTCCGTTGTTTCTTCTTTTACTTCTGTTTCAGCTGTTTCTTCAGCTGCTATTTCTTCTGCTGCTATTTCCTCTGCTGCTATTTCCTCTGCAACTATTTCTTCTGCAGCTATTTCTTCTACTTCCTCAACTGATTCAAACACCGCATTTGTCTCAGTAAAATTAGCTTCTTCTGTTTCTTCAACTACTTCAACTTCTTCTTTAACAGGCTCTTCAGCCTTATTAGATGCTTGTTCATTTTTTGCCGTTTGTACCTGGGCTTCCTCTTGTTCAACAACGTCCTTTTTTGTTGCTTTTTTCTTGCTTTCAGTCATAATTTTAATTTAAAAAATACTCCTAATTAATAAGTTAGACATTATTTTATGTAAAAATTGGTTGCAAAGATATTAATTATTTTATGATTTGCCATAATAAATTGTGGATTTTCCCGGCGTTAATTATGGGTGTGTGAGACGTGCGGCAGGCATTGTTCAGTGGGTGATGTGGGACGAACGGTGTTTACATTTTAAATATACACATGTTATATTATCTTTGCATATGGGATATTGTTTTACAGGAAATATCTTATTGTATATGTATGGAAACTCCATGTGATCATTTAAAATGAAATTATATAACAATGAAAATTACTGTTGTGGGATCCGGGTACGTTGGATTGGTTACCGGAGCCTGTTTTGCCGAAAGCGGAGTAACCGTTACATGTGTTGATAATAATGCGGAAAAGGTTAATCAACTAAAGGATGGTTCAGTTAAAATCTATGAACCAGGACTTGAGGCATTGATCCTCAGAAATGTTGAGAAGAAAAGGCTCTCATTTTCAACGAAAATAAAAGAAGGGATTGATGGATCGGAGGCAATATTTATTGCTGTAGGAACACCTCCTGGTGAGGATGGAAGCGCTGATCTGAAACATGTTCTGCAGGTTGCAAAAGAGATCGGTGAAGTAATTAACAACTATATTGTGGTTGTAACAAAAAGTACTGTGCCGGTAGGTACTTCAGATAAAATTCGTAAAACCATTAATATGGAACTCGGCAAGCGCGGGGTAAAGATCACATTCGATATTGCTTCTAATCCTGAATTTCTCAAGGAAGGCGCTGCCGTGGAGGATTTTCTGAAACCGGAAAGGATCGTTATAGGTATAGATAATGTGGAGACAGAAGAAGTAATGAAAAGACTCTACAAACCATTTGTTCTCAATAATCATCCGATCCTGTTTATGGATATTGCTTCAGCTGAAATAACCAAATACGCTGCCAATGCAATGCTCGCTACACGTATCAGCTTCATTAATGAAATAGCAAATCTCTGCGATATACTCGGGGCTGATATAAATAATGTAAGAAAGGGAATCGGCAGTGATTCAAGAATTGGGAGTAAGTTCATCTATCCCGGAACAGGTTATGGCGGCTCGTGTTTTCCCAAGGATGTGAAGGCCATAATTAAAACAGCAAAGGACAACGGTTATGAACTTAATGTAATAAATGCTGTTGAAAAAGCAAATGAATATCAGAAGAATGTAATATTTAAAAAGATGGCCAGATTTTTCAGCAATAACCTCAGTGATAAGGTCATCGCAATATGGGGATTATCATTTAAGCCCAAAACAGACGACATCAGAGAATCATCATCCATTATCCTTATCGAGAAGCTTCTTAAGGAGGGTGCAAAGATTAAAGCATATGATCCTGCTGCAATGAATGAAACAAGAAAACTTTTAGGCAGCAGAATTGAATATGCCTGGGATCCCTATGAAGCTCTTAAGGGAGCTGATGCTATGGCCCTGATGACAGAGTGGTCAGAATTTCACCTTCCCGATTTCACCAGGATGGCAGAACTGATGAAAGGAAAAGTTGTGTTTGACGGAAGAAACATTTATGATCCTGAAGAACTAAGAATGAATGGATTTGAGTATTTTGGAATCGGAAGAAGGTAAACTGGAAAAAATAACAGATAAAAAAACAGTGAAAAGAAAATGGAAACCCAAACAGCTCCCCGCCATAAAAGGGTAATGGGTTAGTTAAACCATATTTAAGTCAAGAAACAAATGCTGGAAATTAATATATTATAACATGCTATGAAAGGAATAATTCTTGCAGGAGGGTCAGGTTCTAGACTTTATCCTATTACAAACTCGATATCAAAACAGATGCTTCCTGTTTATGATAAACCAATGATATATTATCCCTTGTCAGTATTGATGCTGGCAGGGATAAAAGATATCCTTGTTATATCCACACCACGTGACCTTCCGGGATTCAGGAGTCTTCTTGGAGACGGAAAGTCTCTGGGAATGAAGTTCTGATATATAGAACAACCCACACCGGATGGACTTGCTCAGGCATTTATCCTTGGTGAAAAGTTCATTGACAATCACCCGGTATGTATGATACTCGGAGATAATATCTTCTACGGACAAGGCTTTGGAGGGGCCCTCATGAAAACAGCTGAACTGAAACATGGAGCATGCGTTTTTGGTTATTATGTCAATGATCCTGAGCGGTATGGTGTAGTAGAATTTGATAATAACAGAAAAGCAATAAGTATTGAAGAGAAACCTACTAAACCACGATCAAATTATGCCGTAACGGGTCTTTATTTTTATGACCAGACTGTCGTAAGAAAAGCAAAATCATTAAAACTGTCTCCAAGGGGTGAGCTTGAAATAACTGATCTTAACAGGATTTATCTTGAAGAGGGAACTCTTGAGGTTAAACTGATGGGAAGGGGAATGGCATGGCTCGACACCGGTACCTACGAAAGTCTCCTGCAGGCATCCAATTTCATTGCTACCCTTGAGCAGAGGCAGGGGCTAAAAGCATCGTGTATCGAAGAGATAGCATTTAAAAGAGGGTTTATTGATAAAGATCAACTGGTTGCACTGGCCGAACCGGTAAAAAACAGCCAGTATGGGCAATATCTGCTCAGGATTGCCAAAGAAGAAATTAATGTTTTTGAAGGACTAATTAATAATCTACTCTGATGAAAATTATAGAAACAGGATTTAACGGGCTGCTGGAAATAATACCTGTAATATACGCTGACAACCGTGGGTATTTTTTTGAAAGCTTCAATAGTGAAACATTTTTAAAGACCGGAATATCTTTCCTGCCTGTGCAGGATAATGAGTCAAAATCCTCAAAAGGGGTTGTAAGAGGCCTTCATTACCAGTTAAAGCCATACGACCAGGCGAAACTTATCAGAGTAATAGAGGGTAAGATTCTTGATGTTGCACTTGACCTCCGTAAAACTTCACTGACCTTTGGAAAGTGGTACTGTATTGAACTCGATTCGGAAACGAAAAATCAACTTTTTATTCCCCGTGGGTTTGCCCATGGTTTTTCTGTACTCAGCGATATTGCCATTATCCAATACAAATGCGATAATGTTTATAATCCACAGTATGAAAGAGGAATATCATTAAAGGATGCTGAACTTGATATTAACTGGAAAATAAATCCTCCTGAAATGATCATCAGCGAGAAAGATATGAAAAACCCCGATATGAAAGATGCTGAATACAACTTTTAAATCCATTAGGCTATGGCAACAGTATTAGTAACCGGTGCTAACGGACAACTTGGAAATGAAATTAAGGTTGCTTCCAAAAAATTCTATGGTTACGATTTCCTTTTTACTGATACAGATACACTTGACATTACAGACAAGGAAAAAACTTCAGATTATATCCTGAACTCAAAACCGGACTGGATAGTGAACTGTGCAGCTTATAACCTGGTTGACAAAGCTGAAAGCGAACCTGATTTTGCACTTCTGGTAAATGGAACTGCTGTTAAAAATATTGCAGAAGTGATAAGTGGTACAGAATGCAAACTGATACATATCTCCACCGACTATGTATTTGATGGAAAATCAAATGTCCCTTATGTTGAAAGTGCGGCTGTAAACCCTGTATCGGCATATGGAAGGTCAAAGCTTGCAGGAGAGAAAGCTGCAATGCTTCATAACAATTCAATGATTATACGTACTTCCTGGCTCTATTCAACATTCGGTTCCAATTTTGTTAAAACAATCCTGAAACATGCCCTTGAGAAAGAGACTCTGAATGTGGTATATGACCAGACCGGGACGCCAACCTATGCTGCCGACCTGGCAGGAGCCATCATGCATATCATTTCAGGAGTGATCAGAAATCAGGTAGCATTTAATGCAGGTACTTATCATTATTCAAACGAAGGAGTTTGCAGCTGGTATGATTTTGCTACAGAGATAGTCAGCCAGACCGGACTGAAATGCAAAATAAATCCTGTTCTTTCAAAAGATTATCCTGTGGTCGCACAAAGACCGTTTTATTCAGTTCTTGTCAAAAATAAGATAAAGGAGAATTATGATCTTACAATACCTTACTGGAGAAGCAGTCTGAAAATTTGTCTAAATTTGTTAAAATAAAACCTGTTTCCATGCTTCAATCAAATGATATCAGAAAAAAAGCCATTTCATGGCTTGGGATAGAATTCAATGAAGAGACCCGCAAAGAAGTCAGGGAGATGCTTGATAATGACGAAAAGAAACTTATTGATGCTTTCTACCAGGACCTTGATTTCGGTACCGGTGGATTGAGAGGTATAATGGGAGCCGGTACAAACAGGATGAATATTTATACACTTGGAATGGCAACACAGGGTCTGGCAAATTATATAATCAACCAATTTGGCAGTAAAGGAATAAGGGTTGCAATTGCCTATGATTGCCGCAATAACAGCAGAAATTTTGCCGGAACCACTGCCGATATTTTCTCGGCAAACGGTTTTGAAGTGTACCTGTTCGAATCCCTTCGTCCCACTCCGGAGCTCTCCTTCGCGATACGTCATTATAAGTGCCACAGTGGTGTTGTAATAACAGCATCGCATAATCCTGCAGAATATAACGGGTATAAAGTTTACTGGGATGATGGTGGCCAGGTTGTTGCTCCCCATGATGCCGGAATCACAAAAGAAGTGCGTAAAATCACATCAATAAATGAAATCAAGTTCAATGGCAATAGCGAGAAAATAAAAATCATCGGTAAAGAGACTGATGACCTCTTTCTTCAGGAGGTGTTAAAGATGAGGCTGAATCCAGAATCCATCAACAAATACAGCGACACCGGTATTGTTTACACTCCCATTCACGGCACAGGGGTAAAGCTGATTCCACCTGCATTAAAGCTATTTGGGTTTAATAACATAATCAGTGTACCGGAACAGGATATTGTTGACGGCAACTTCCCTACAGTTACATCACCCAATCCTGAAGAACCCGGTGCCCTGAAGATGGCCATTGAAAAAGCAGTTGAAACAGGTGCAGATTTGGTTATGGCGACCGATCCTGATGCTGACCGTCTGGGTATTGCAGTTAAGAACAATAAAGGAGAATTTGTTCTTCTCAATGGCAACCAGACTGGTGTGATTCTTATCTGGTATATCCTGTCGCAGTATAAAGAAAAAAATAAATACAGAGGTAACGAGTATATTATTAAGACTATTGTCACATCCGACCTTATTGAAAGGATTGCAGAAGTACATAAGGTAGAATGTTTCAATGTGTTAACAGGCTTTAAGTTTTTTGCCGAGCTTATAAGAAAAAATGAAGAGAGTAAAAAATATATCGGGGGGTGTGAAGAGAGTTATGGATTTCTTCCTGGCGATTACGTAAGGGATAAAGATGCTGTCGCATCATGTGCTCTTGTTGCTGAAACAACAGCATGGGCCAAAAGCCGGGGAATGTCGCTCTATGAGCTTCTGATCGACATATATGTTAAGTATGGCTTTTATAAGGAAAGACTTATTAATATAATGAGAAAGGGCAAAGAGGGTGCTGGTGAGATGAGGGCTATGATGACAGGATACAGGAATAATCCGCCTGAATCCATAAATAACAGCAGGGTCAGAAAGATCAGTGATTTTCATAGCCATACCTCTCTTGATCTTCTTACAGGGAAGAAAACTCAGATTGACCTGCCTGGGTCGGATGTCCTTCAGTTCTTACTTGAAGATGGATCTAAGATCACTGTTCGTCCTTCAGGAACTGAGCCAAAGATAAAATTCTATTTCAGTGTAAATACCAGGCTTTTGTCTCCAGATAAATTTGAAGAGACAGATATACTACTTCATAAAAGGATTGATGACATAATTAAAGATATGAAGCTTATCTGAAGCTTTTTTTGCACCCTCCCCCCGGAGATTGAAAACCCTGCTGATTTTACCCCATTCAGGGGGATATCCAGGCAAAATAGTTAAAACTTTATAACCTCAGAATAATTTATAAACCTATCAATCATATTATTATGAAAGCATTTAGAAAAGAACTCTGGTTCGAAACCACTACACGGAGGGCATTTCTGAATATCACTCCCCAGGTTGAAAAATGTCTTGCTGAGAGCGGTATTGCAGAGGGATTATGCCTGGTAAATGCGATGCACATTACTGCATCGGTATTCATAAATGATGATGAATCCGGATTGCATCACGACTTTGAAATATGGCTGGAAAAACTTGCTCCGGAGAAACCCTATTCACAATATAAGCATAATGGATTTGAGGACAATGCTGATGCACATATCAAGCGTACATTAATGGGTAGGGAAGTGATAGTTGCAATCACAAACGGACATTTGGACTTTGGCCCCTGGGAGCAGATCTTTTATGGCGAGTTTGATGGTAAACGGCGGAAGCGGGTACTAGTTAAGATAATTGGTGAATGAGGGGTAAGGTGGGTTTTAAGATCAACTACTCTTTAAACCAGTCTTCCCCGAAATTGACAAGGTACACCTTATCTGTTGACCGGGTAAGTGCCGTATAAAACCACCTCAGATAATCAATAGTGATATCGTTCCTGTTAAACATACCCTGGTCTATAAAGACTCTCTCCCACTGTCCACCCTGTGCTTTATGACATGTAACGGCGTAAGCAAATTTGATTTGCAGCGCATTGAAGAAATGATCGTTCCGCACTGCCTCATATTGTTTCCTCCTTGACCTGATATGAAGATAATCTGAAAGCACATTCTGAAAAAGTTCCCGGTTCTTTTCCGGTGGTAATGCCGGGGTGTCGAGATGCAAAACATCCATCATTACCTTTGATTCGATCTCAAGGTCGTAATCAGCAAACTTCAGTACCATATCTGCAAATCTGAAACCGTACCTTTCCTCATATTTTTTTATTTTCCTCACCTCAGCAATATCACCGTTTGCTATGAATTCCACGCCATTTTCCTCATTAGTAAGAAAATAGTTATTTTTCACCACCATAACCATGTCACCGGTACTTATCTCTTCTTCCCTGAATAAAATCCTGTTACGAATTCCCTGATTATAACGATTTGCCTGCTTATTCGAGTTAACAACTATGATTGTACCCTCCATCCCGCATGTACCATAAGCCACAGATATCTCATCAATTAGTTCTTCGCCGGTAATCCTTTTTGTGTCTGCAAAATTCACACAATCAAGGGAGGGATGAAAAAGATTATTTGTAGCTATCTGAAGTCTTACTTTTGTTGCATTCATAAGGACACCCGATGTTTCACTCTGTCTGACGACCTGCTTCAATTCTGCCGATACCAGTTTAAATCCGTATTCCATGAGAACATTGATATCAAGAGCGGGGCTTACAGCAGAACCCACAGGCGGAAGCTGGGCCATATCTCCAACAATTATAAGCTTACAATTGGTTCCGGAATATACAAATTCAACAAGATCATCAAGCAGTTTTCCACTTCCGAATAAAGATTTATCACCTGAGCTGTTCGAGATCATGGAAGCCTCGTCAACAATGAAAAAAGTATCCTTATGGAGGTTCCGGTCAAGAACAAAGTTACCCATTCCATCTTTAGACGATTTCTGCCTGTAAATTTTTTTATGGACTGTAAGAGCCTGTTTTCCGGCGTATGATGCAAGAACTTTTGCTGCCCTCCCTGTGGGAGCCAGAAGAACCGACCTCATCCTTAAAAGATCAAGTGTTTTTACTACTATACTTATAATGCTTGTTTTCCCGGTTCCTGCATATCCGGTAAGAAGAAAGATAATATCGTTATTGTTTCCACATATGTACGAAGCGATCATCTTCAGTGCAACTGTCTGATCATCGGTCGGAGTGTAACCCAGGTTAGAGCATAAACTTTTAAATATAATTGTTTCGCGCATTTATAAATGGTAAAGGGAGGTTTGAAGCTCCGATTATTTTTATAATTTTGTTTGTAAACTTAATTAATCTTGCCAACATTATAAAAACAACCTGTTCTTAATTAAAAAGTGTAATATGGACATAAATACAGGCTGGTGAAAATCTGAGAACCCCGGTGACAGAAATAATGCAAAGCTTAAAAAAGAACCACAGAATGTTCATGGAGCTACCCAAAGAACAAACTGAAATCATATATAATTACTATGCCCTTTCTGGAACTCTTTGATGAGACACTTGATATAAACTCGACTGAAATTTATGAGTTATCAGTACAGGTGAGTCCTGATGGATTATCGTTTTGTGTTCTTGATACAATCCGCAATAAGTATGTTCTGATCCGCTCGTTCGAGCCCGATGAAAACAAGTATTACAGTGCAGGGATGGTAAGCGATTTTATCAAAAAAGATGACTTTCTTAATAAGCAGTATAAAAAGGTAAGAGTTGTGATGCCATCTTCAAAGTTTACACTTGTACCAGCTCCACTCTATGATCCTGGCAAAAAAGATGATTATTTCACTTTTAACCATTCAAAAGAAGATAATGAGGTGATAAGTTCCAATAAGATAACTGATCCTGATGCCTATCTTCTTTTTACAGAATTAACTTCATTTAGTGATCTGATTAAAGATTCTTTTGATGCACATCCTGTTCATCATATCAAACCATTGCTTCTTCATATCTCTTATACCAGGAAAAATGTAACCGGTTATTATATCCATATTCATGTCGAAAGAGATTTCTTTAATCTTATTATATTTGACCAAAGCTCGCTAAAACTTTGTAATACATTCAGTTACAGGAATATCTCTGATATTCTTTATTATGTTCTAAATGTTTTTAAGAATCTGGATATCAAACAGGAAGAGACGATCCATTTCAGTGGTCAGGCTGTAAAGTATGATGATCTTACTTCAAATTTCGCAATCTATGTACGGCAAATACAGTTTGCAATTCCAAGAGGTAATTTTACCTTCAGTTATGTCTTTAATGATCTGGAACTTCAGCGTTATCTAAATCTTGTGACACTGGTAAATTGCGAATAATTGGCGGCAAATATAAGGGCAGAAGGATCGTTCCATCGGGATCTTTTAAGGCAAGGCCCACAACTGACTTTGCTCGTGAGAGTCTATTTAACATCCTTAATAATCGCATTGATTTTGAAGGTCTGTCGGTTTTAGATCTTTTTTCCGGAACAGGCAGTATAAGTTATGAGTTTGCCTCGCGGGGAGCTGCAGAAGTTCATCTGGTTGAGAGAGATATTAATCATGTCGCAGGTATAAGACGTATAATAAAAGATATGGGTATGACAAATATCAAACCAATACATATTGATGTCAGGGCCTATCTTAAGACCTGTAAATTCATATATGATATAGTTTTTGCCGATCCCCCTTACCAGCTTAAATGGTTAAAAGAATTACCCACACTGATAAGTGAAGCAAATGTATTAAAAGAGGAAGGATTCATAATTGTTGAACATCCTAAGAGTATGAGTTTTGAGACGCATAAACTATTCTTTGAACACCGCAATTATGGTGGTGTTAATTTCAGTTTCTTCAGGGTATCATAGTCTTACTCATACATGTCATCAATAGCTGTTTCTGATAATTCAATCATCAGATTGCTTATTTTACTGACCACCTCTTTAAAGAACCTTTCTCCTTTTTCAGGAGTAGCTTTGTAAGGGTTACCGATTCCTGTATCGTCCGTCACCTTTGACCATTTACGTTCCGCCCATGCCCAGTTTTCATTCAGAGCCTTTATCCTGAATTTTTTACCCTTTCCCTCTCCTGCTTCGCTCAATGGAAGAACCAGTTCCGGGGCAAGGAACTGCATAAGGCTTGTTTCCATCTCATCGGCATGCCCGCCACTGTTCTCAAAGATATCTGACGCATCAAACAATTGATACCAGTTGCAGGTACAAAAGAACATTTCAGGATATTTTCCACCTAATTCCCTGATCATCTGGTTAAAATTGTTTCCTCCATGTCCGTTAAGAATAAGCAGCCTGAAAATTTTATGCCTGTATAAAACATCGGTCAGATCTTTCAGAATTATAAACTGGGTGCTGGGATTTATGTTAAGGTTAAACTTAATATCGAGCTGTCCGGTATGTACTCCGAATGGGACTACCGGCAATATTATTATTTTAGCTCCCCTCTCCCATGCTTTTCCGGCTGCTTCGGCGGCAATCTTTTCAATCTGGATATTATCTGTATTGAATGGAAGATGTAAATTATGAGCCTCTGTTGCTCCCCATGGAAGTACCGCCAGTTCAGGCTGCGAATCTTTTATGGTTTTCCAGTTTGTTTCGGCTAAGATATAAGGTTTCATCACACTTGTTTTTAAATTAATTTCAATATAATTAATGAGGCAGATATAAACCTGGCTTTTTAATTAAGCCCTTCAAATATAATAATAAATAAAAATTGCCGGTTGCTGATGCCATAAAATATACTTGTTTACGGTTTTCTGATAATGTCAGTCAAAAGGTATATTCAATATTATTTTGTTTAATTATTTGCCATAATTAAAAAATAGCTTATTTTTGCACCGCGATTGAATAATGGTGCGGTAGTTCAGTTGGTTAGAATAACGGCCTGTCACGCCGTGGGTCGCGGGTTCGAGTCCCGTCCGCACCGCAAACAAAAACAAAAAGCCATTCGCTGAAAAGCGGATGGCTTAGTGTTTTAAGATGGCAGCGTTGACAGCTTGCTGGCAAAAGCTGAAAGATTAAAACACGCAAAATGCTGCCATGGCAGCATTTTTTGTTTTCTTTTGCAGGGTAACCAGTGGAGGAAAGGGTCCGGCGAAGCCAATCCCGTCCGCACCGCCCATAAAACCCTATAACCCCTTGATTTTCAAGGGTATTTTTGCTTTCCGCCACAAATTCTGCCACAAATTCCGCCAAAATCTGCCACAAACTTTTTTCGTTTTATAGTTTCAACATTTTATCATCTCATGATAATAAAGATGATTGGCAAAATTGATGATTTTATTGTTGGATGGAAAAACCGTTATCCTTGACTACATTTCGCCAGATAGAATTGACTATCGTTAGCCGGGTGTAAGTGCTTGTCATCAAATAATATGAATGTTTAACCATCTGACTGGCCAAATGTGGTCAACTCCTATAGCTTATGCAATTAGTTAAAAGAATTCAGTTTTTATTCTTTTTTGTATCTAATTCCAAGTTTATTCATCCTGTTGCGTAGAGTACTGGCATTCACACCTAATTGGTATGCCGCTCCATCTTTACCATGTATTCTACCCTCTGTCTGCGCCAGGACATTTTGAATATGACTCGCAATGATTTCATCCAGCTTCTTCGATCCCGGATTATCTGTGGAAAACACGGTATTCGCTTTATGAGGAAGCGCAGTATTGATACATTCGAACCTTAAAGGACCGTTTGGATTCAAGATCAGTTCTCTTTCAACTATATTCTGGAGCTCCCTCACATTCCCGGGCCAGTCATATTCAAGTAAGGATTCAACTGCACCTTGCGATACTTCCGGAATGGTATGCAACTTCAGTTCCTTCGATTTTTTCTCTATTATGTACTGTAGCAAGGCTGAAATGTCCATTTTTTCTTTCCCTCAGTGGGGGAATAATGATCGGAAACACATTGAGTCTGAACCACAGATCCTCTCTGAAATTACGTTCTGTAACCATTTCCTGAAGGTCTTTGTTTGTAGCAGCAATTACACGTATATTCAGTTTAATTTCATTATCGCCCCCTACTCTTTCAATTACCTTATCCTGGAGAACTCTAAGAAATCGGACCTGAGCCTGTAATGGAAGTTCACCAATTTCATCTAAAAACAAAGTTCCGTTCAATGCACGCTCAAAACATCCCCGCTTCTGGTTTATAGCCCCTGTAAAAGCCCCTTTTTCATGTCCAAAAAGTTCACTGTCAATTAGGGTCTCAGGTATGGCACCACAATTTATTTTTATAAAGGGTCCGTCTTTTCGTTCAGATGAAAAATGTATTGCATTTGCTATTACATCCTTACCAACTCCTGTCTCACCCAAAAGAAGGATGGGACTATCGACCATTGAAGCTGCCTGGACTTTATCCATAATGTCCTTTAAACCAAAATTTGCACCAATAATAATATCCCCTGTAAGTTTATATAACTCACGTTGGAAATAGCGGTTGTCGTCCTCCCTTCAGCAAGGCTTCCTCAAGTTTTTTTTCAGTATTCTTCCTGTAGGTAATATCCTGTGTTATTCCTATGGCAGTAACCATGTTCCCTTCTTCATCATATATAAGTTTAGATTTTTCCCTGAACCACCGCATCTCCCCTTTTATCATGGCGCGGTGCTCAAAATCATAGGGTTTCCTTTCAAGAGCACCTGCCCAGGCTTTATTTAACTTTTCCTGATCATCGTGATGGAGCAGGTCTGTCAGTACCTCATCCAGTTTTATACCTTCCTCCATCTGGACATCAAACATCTTAAACATCTGTGGGGTCCAGTGCAAATAGTAGATCTTAAGATCAACCTCCCATGTACCCATACCTCCTATTTCCTGTGCCTGGTCGAGGTAATAACGTTCCTTTTCCAGTGTTCGTTCGATCTCTTTTCTCTTATCTAGCTCTATTTCCAGCTCAATTATTCTTTTCTTTAATTCTACATACGCGTGACTTGTTTCATCCATAGCCTGAGATCTTATTATTTACAGATTTGTGGAGAGGAATCCTTTTCCCTGGTCAGCAAATCTACCTGTTTACCGCAATTTCTTAAGGTAGCCTGTATAAAGTACTCATTATATGTCATTTGCTTTTCTGTCTGATTCAAATTGGCATATATGGTAAAGATATTCATAATTACCAAATATGGCAAACAATATTGCCCTATTCGGCAATTTCGAGATCATACTGATTTGCTATATAACTGTATACGAGACATATATAAGCTTTGGCATGATTTTATATTAATAATAAGGAAAAATCATAAACAATGAATTGTATAGAAATTATAGAAATCTGAGTAATGCACAAATCAAGAGATTAACTCAAAATTGAGTTGCAAAGGATCTTAACTGATTCTAATAAGGAAGTGGGATTTTCGGAATTAAAGATTTACAGCAGGATAGAAGTGGATACGGATTTTGTAGTACTCATCATGAATTCATCAGGTAGTGTCAAGGATGGAGAAAGCCAGTTGGGAATCCGGCTTACTGAGGGGTTAAAAGACTACGGAATGGTGAATTACAGTAAATGGAATGAATTCAGAATCCGGGACTGCCAGATCAGATGAAAACCAAAACTTAACTAATAAAACCTTATGAAAACAATTAACAAAATCGATGTACATCATCACATTTTCCCAAAGGAATATGTAGAAGCTTTAAAAGAAGAAGGTGTAGGAAACGCATCAGGTGTTGCCTTTCCTGAATGGACTGTTGATACCTCATTAAAAAAAATGAAAGAAAACGAGACTAAAATAGCAATGCTGTCCATTTCTTCTCCAGGGGTATATTTTAAAGGACATACATTCCCTGAAGGTTTTTCTGAAAATTTGGCCCGTACCAGACCAACGAAATCATTGCTGAAACCAAATACAAATATCCTGAAAGTTTTGGCGGGTTTGCAACGATCCCTATGCTTAACCAGCAGGCAGCAATAGAAGAACTTAAATATGCTTTGGATATTTTAAAGCTTGATGGAGTCTGTTTATTAACCAATTACAATGGGAAATACCTGGGACACAGCGATTTTGAACAATTCTTTGCAGAGCTGAACAAAAGAAATGCTGTAGTATATATCCATCCAACTGATCCCGGAGATGATTATGATTTTGAATTAGGAATACCAAACGCTTTAATAGAGGTAACTTTTGACACCACAAGGGCCGTTACCAATATGATGTATAATGGTATTTTAGACAAATATCCCTGATATCAGGTACATCTTGTCGCACGGTGGTGGCGCCATCCCTTATATTGCCTGGCGTCTAGCTGCCATTGAATATCAACAGAAAGGTAAACGTACACCAGTTTTAAAAACTTTGTATGATTTTCTTGTAAACAGGGAACCAACAAAAGGATTAAACCACTTAAGAAACATGTATTACGATACAGCTAATGTATCAGGTGATTATGCTCTTAAAGCCTTACAATCTTTTGCAGGACCTGATCATATAGTCTTTTCGGCACCGACCTTTGTATTTCAAAATTAGCTTCTATTATTACTAAAAACCTGTCTAAAGACAATGAGTTTTACGAAGAGGAATACAACAAATTGTCTTACAGCAACTGCCTGAATCTGTTCCCCTCTCTTAAAAAGTACTATAGTTAAATTATACCTCAATTATTCATTATCAAACCAAAACGGAAGCTATGAAAAAATTGAAATTAATACACAAAATGACTTTACTGCTGCTGGCAGCTTTTACAGCGTTATCCTGTGAAAAAACTAACGACATGGGTCAACCTGGTTACCTGGTTCCAAATACAGTTGATGAAGATCCTTCGCTGCCTTCAATTACAGTAAACGGAACAATGCTTCATTCTGAAGCTTTTGGAAATCCAATGGATCCTATGATTGTATCAGTCCACGGAGGCCCCGGAGGTGATTATCGCTCAATTCTCAATTGCAAAAAATTTGCTGATGATGGCTACTACGTAATATTTTATGACCAGCGTGGTTCCGGTTTGTCTAAAAGACATGATGAAGATGAAGGCGTTTTTACAGTTCAGAAATTTGTGGACAACCTGGAGGCAGTTATCAAATATTATAAGCAATCACCTGATCAGCAAGTAATTTTAATGGGGCATTGACTGGGGTGGCATGCTCGCCGCAGAGTATGTAAATCGGTATCCTGCAGAAATTGATGGCCTGGTAATTATGGAAGCAGGCGGCCTGATTATGGATGATATGATGGAATATGTAAATACATGGATGAAATATGATCTTTTCAGTGAAGGTGTAAATGATATTGTATACAAAGATCAGTTTATTACAGGAAATACGCATGAAATACTGGATTATAAAATGGCTATACAGCCACATTTAGATGAAAATGTAGGAAATCCTGGTCATACTCCTTTTTGGAGAATGGGAGCAGTTTGTAATTAAGCCTTGATGAATTATGCCATGGAAAATCCTATTGATTTTACAACAAACCTCGATCAATATACAAATAAGGTATTTTTTTCTTTATAGTGAACTGAATCCTCGTTACGGGAAAGAACGCGCAGAAAAAGTAGCAGGGGCATTTCCAAATGCTGAAGTTGTTGAAATAAAGCAATGTGGTCATGAGATCCCATATTATGGCTGGGCCAGTTACTATCCGGTTGCACTTGCCTATTTAAATCAAATAACTAAATAAAAACCTATAATAAATTACATTAATCATGAAAAAGATAATCCTTTCTTTGACAGTATTGATAATTATGAGCAACATATGCTTCGCTCAGTACAATAACTGGAATTCAGATAGCACTGTAAACAGGAACGCTGTTTATATAAATCTTGGCTACGACTATAGCCTGAGTCTGAATGCAGGTTACAATTATTCAATGAATGTCTTAGCCCAAACTGTTTTGTTGGGCCTGGATTATTCTATGCCAATGGGTGAGAATTTATTCGATGACTATAAGATAAGAATTGGCGTAGAGGTGGACTTGCTTCATAAAAATGACTTTTATATTTCTGCAAAAGTAAAGGGAGTTATCAGGAGGTATGAAGACGATTATTTGAGTATTCTGAACTATGGAAGTGATTTTGGCCTGACAGCGGGATTATACAAAACCAATTGGTATATCGCAGGAGAGTTTGGGTTTGATAAAGCCATTACCTACGAATCTTTAATGCATACATATATCTATAAAGATATCTACCATGAGAGTACAGGACGGTTGGTACGTGCCTACCGGTGGTCAGTATTACTATGGCTTAAGTACCGGTGTTTCATTTAATAAAGTTGTGGATATCTGTTTCAAGGCAGGTATGACAAACGCACAGGGGAATAATGTGAACGCCTTGCTTCCCTATTATGCTCAGATTGGCCTAAACAAATCATTTTAAAAACGTAAAATCATGAAAAAATCAATCACTAGTATTATTAGTAGTATCCGTAATATTCCGTCTTACAGTTTTAGCCAGTCAACTGAAACAATGTTTCACCTTCATTCAGTACAATTTAATATTGCCGGACTGGGTTTCGAGAGATATGGGATAGCTTATGAATTGCACCTCACACCACGACACGCCATTTTTGTGCAGGGAGGTGGTTCAATTCCTGTCATCTGTGATGAGAAGGAATATGGATTTGGACTGCATTATAAATATTTCCTGCAGCCTGTCAGTGATCCCAAGTTTCTCTGGTTATTCAAATCAGCTTACAGGAATACTTTTTTGGATCTCAATGGCAGGTATATGAACCTTGACGGGATCCATGATGACGCAGAATGGCTGTTTGAATCCTTTTATCTCGTTGCAGGCATCGGTCAAACCTATGTCTGGAATTAAGAAGTACAATCAGTTGCTGGCTGGGTTACGGTCCCCCAATAGGTGCTGAATACTCATAGAAGTGTACGGTGCTGGCAGATGGAGATACCTGGGCAAAGACCTACAAAAATTCCTCCGGATTAGATTTCGGTTTGTCTATCGGCTACTCATTTGGGGGAAGTAAAAATTGATAAACCACAGATAATCATAACTATTGACCATGTATAACCAGGATTAACTATGAAAGGAATAAGAATAACGCCACCTGTATGCCTGATAATCTCACTTACAAATTTATTATGCGGAAGACTTCGCTTACCGGGAAACTACCTTAATTCGGAAATACAAGGAATCGATGGCAAGACTTTCAGGATATTCCGTGATATCAGGAAAAATCCTGTCGGGGAGGAGCCCGGTAACTGTGTATTCGTCGTCCGTTTTAGGTTTGCTCATCTCTCGCAGCGTTCTAACAGGCTGGCTTCAGTAATTCCCATGATCATCTTTGCAGGTTTCCCGGGATTTATGGAAAAGATTTATGCAGTTAATACTGATAACGGATACTGGCAGGGAATGTATCAGTGGAAGTGAGCGAAACATCTTGAAGCTTATAAAAAATCATTTATTTATAAAATGATAAATAAAAGAGCGATAAAAGGCTCTTTAGAATCAGTTTAATTTTCTAATAAATCACTAAACATATTAATCAATGAAGACAACTAATTCAATTACTTCCGGATGAGGTCCTTGCTGTTCAGAAAACAGCAAGGTTTGCAGGCTGGGCATACTTTCTGATAATTATTACGTCTGTGCTTTCAATGATCATTGGCCCCTACAAACTGATGATTGAAGGTGATATTGCAAAAACTATAGAAAACATCGCATCAAATCAGTTTCTGTTCAGGGCAGGAATTGTTTACGAGCTATTAATGTACACAGGAGTAATGTTCCTGTCGGTTACCCTTTTTAAATTGCTTAACCCATTTGGCCATGGAAAAGCTCTGGCTGCTCTTTTATGCAGATTTGGCGAGGCAATAATGGGATTTTTAACAGTTATAGGAAGTGTAATAAGCCTGTATCTTATCAATGGTGATTTTGAAGCCGGTGAGGTACAAAAATCAATTGAAATAATATTTCAGGAATGAAAAGATGCACTTATGTCTGCTCTTATGGTCTTTATTGGAGCAGGTTCCATTATTTTCTTATATCTTTTTTACAAATCAGGTTATATTCCCCGCTGGTTATCAATTTTTGGTCTTACAGCATTTTCCTTCGTTCTTCTTGAAAGTCTCATTCTGCAACTTCACCCTATGCAGGCATGGATTTTTCCGGGTGCCTTAGCTATTATTTTTGAAATAGCAGTCGGATTATGGCTGATGATAAAAGGCGTGGATATCAAATAGTAATTTTATAAATAATCATATATAAATATTATGAATAGCATAATTATTAAATCATTGGAAGGAATTAGCAGGGATGAGTTGTATATGGCTTTTGCCAATGCATTCGAGGATTATGAAATGCAAATAAACAAAGATCAGCTAGATGCTATGTTGATAAGGAGAGGCTTCAGACCTGAACTGTCTTTCGGAGCATTTGATAACGAAAATCTGATTGCTTTTTCTTTTAATGGAATTGGTCAGTTTAAGGGTAAATTAACTGCTTATGACACAGGAACCGGTACAACAAAAGAATACCGTGGAAAAGGTCTGGCAAAAAAAATATTCACTCATTCCCTGCCTTTACTAAAAAGAAGCCGGAATAAAACAATATTTATTGGAAGTGTTACAGCACAATACAGGTGCGTATAAGCTCTATAAAGGTTTAGGATTTGAAGTCGCACAGAAAATATTTTCATATTCAATTCAAAATGTTGATGATTTACAGTTATCAGCCATAACACTTTCAAAAGATTATGAGCTCAAACATAGTATAGGACTGGACAATGGATTTGAAGATTTTTTGGGATTTTCAACCCTCATGGCAAAATAGCACTGACGCAATTAACAGGAGTCTGGATAACTTTAATTTCCTGGGTGTTTAGCACTCAATAATACTATAGTGGGGTACATTGTGTTTGAGCCCGGGAGTGGTGATATTGCACAGATTGCCATTCATAAAAACCACAGAAGAAAAGGACTGGCTTCCTCACTTATAAAAGAAGCATTAACTCAAATAACAACTGATTCTGTTAAAATAATAAATACAGAATCTGCTTGTGACTCTATAAATGGTTTTCTGGAGAGTCTGGGTGTGAACTCTCAGGGGAAACAGTTTGAAATGTTACTTGAAATCAATTAAAATCTATTAATATGAAAACACTAATACTATTAGGTTTATTTCTTTCATCACTTCTTGCAAGCTGTCAGAAAGATTTATCGGAATATTATTCTTACTCTGTACCTGAATTTGTTAACGATGGTTTAGATACAGGTAGTCTGGAATCAGTAGGAATGGACTCCAATATGCTGGCAAAAGCTATCAGGCAGGATCTGGGCGAACAAGTATGACCAGATACATTCAATATTAATTTATAAGGATGGTCCACTGGTATTTGAGGAATATATGGAAGGCAACAGGTATGCCTGGGATGGGCAGTATTATTACGGAGACAGGATAAAGTGGACCAGAGATAGTCTTCACCAGATAATGTCGTGCACAAAGAGTGTGACATCTGCATGTATCGGTATCGCCATTGAAAAAGGTTTTATTCAAAGTGTGCACCAATCCGTTGCCGATTACCTGCCAAAGCACCAACAATTCAACACAGGAGAAAAATCGACTATTACAATCGAACACCTGTTAGACCATGACCTAAGGATTGCAATGGAACGAGTGGAGTGCCCCGCATGGTACATCGCTGAATGATGTCGACCGTTTATATTTTGAATGTTATAACGACCCTGTTTATTGTGTATTGGAACGTCCCCTGGTGAGCACTCCCGGTGAATCGTTTACCTACAATGGAGGAGGTCTGATAACGCTTGGTGAGATCCTGAGAAATGCTACAGGAATGAATATTGTTGACTTTTCGAAAAAATATCTCTTTGGTCCGATGGGCGTCGACACCCTGCAATGGGATGCTTATCCAAATGGTGAGATTGAAGCAGCCGGCGGACTGCACCTAAAACCACGTGATATGCTTAAGTTAGGAGTTACCTACCTGAACGGTGGTGTCTGGAATGGTGAAAGGATCCTGCCTGAAGACTGGGTGAAGAAAAGTTCAGTTGTGTATAACAATAATGCAGGCATAAGTATACCTATCGAGGACTCAGGTAAAAATGGCTATGGATATACCTGGTGGACAAGTGTAGTAGGCAGAACGGTTAATATGGTGAAATATGTTCAGAGCTAATGGATGGGGAGGCCAGGTGATCATGGTACTGCCCGAAAAAGAGATGGTGGTAGTTTTTACAGGTGGTAATTATGTTACAAAATCTTCACTTTTTGAAATCCTGCAACGTTTTATCCTGCCGGCTTTAAACTGATATCATATTTTTTTTTTTTTTTTTTTTTTTTTTTTTTTTTTTTTTTTTTTTTTTTTTTTTTTTTTTTTTTTTTTTTTTTTTTTTTTTTTTTTTTTTTTTTTTTTTTTTTTTTTTTTTTTTTTTTTTTTTTTTTTTTTTTTTTTTTTTTTTTTTTTTTTTTTTTTTTTTTTTTTTTTTTTTTTTTTTTTTTTTTTTTTTTTTTTTTTTTTTTTTTTAAAAAAAAAAAAAAAAAAAAAAAAAAAAAAAAAAAAAAAAAAAAAAAAAAAAAAAAAAAAAAAAAAAAAAAAAAAAAAAAAAAAAAAAAAAAAAAAAAAAAAAAAAAAAAAAAAAAAAAAAAAAAAAAAAAAAAAAAAAAAAAAAAAAAAAAAAAAAAAAAAAAAAAAAAAAAAAAAAAAAAAAAAAAAAAAAAAAAAGGGGGGGGGGAGAGAAAAAAAAAAAAAGTTTGTCCCTAGTCGTTTTAAGCTTTGCCTGTACATTTTAAAATAATAATTCAGTATATGTGACAATCATAATCCTCAAATTGACACTCATCGTCTATTTATTAGTAAACGACGTTTATTAATTCTTAGAGAGCGCTTTTTTTAAACAAATCGATACTTCCCCTTCAACTCTTAATTAAACTGTTTGATATTAGCAGCATATAGCCTATTTTTAAAGAGGAGATAATATAAATTGATAACAAAATGAATATGAAATGTTTCAGCTTTTGCAAAGCGATATCCTGTAATAACTTACTTTATTTTGGTTTTTGGTATCTCATGGGGCCTTATACTGATTCTTGCAGGACCTGGGAATATACCTTTGGAACAAGAACAGTCAAAAAGTCTTTTACCATTGTTGTATGTAATGATGCTCGTCGGTCCAAGTGCGGCAGGGGTCTTACTAATAAGTCTGGTCTATGGTAAGGAAGGTTTCAGGAATTTTAAGACCCGCCTTTTCAGGTGGCAGGTTGGCATTCATTGGTATTTTATTGCACTCTTAGGTACTCCTTTCTTATCATCTTTTATATTGCTTATTCTTTCACGGATATCTCCGGAATTCAATATTGCCATCCTCTATTCGGAAGATAAGACAACAATTATTCTGACTGGGTTAATGACCGGGATAATGGTAGGATTTTTTGAAGAGATTGGGTGGTCAGGTTTCATTGTTCCGAAGCTTAGATTAAGATACAGCATTATCGTTACTGGTCTTATCGTTGGATTCCTTTGGGGGGCATGGCACTTCATATTATTCTGGGAAGTCAACAGTTTCTCAAAAACGCTCCTACTCTTTACTTTATTGGCACGTCTTTTTGGATGGTTACCACCTTTCAGGGTGTTAATGGTATGGATTTTAGATCGTACAGGAAGTCTGCTTATTGTGATCCTGACACATGCTAGCCTGGTTTTCACAACAACAGTTCTTGTCCCCATGACATTAACAGGAAAGAACCTTTTAATCTGGCTTATTGTCTGGAGTTTGGCTCTATGGATTATAGCTGGTGCAATAACAATGTTTAAAATTAGGACCAGCTCCCGATAAAAAGAATTAAATGTGATATCAGATATTTATCTTTTCAAACAGCAAACATGGTCATTGAAGGTATTTTTAAAAATTAAATAAAGAAACGATGAAAATATTATTACTTGGAGCAACAGGAAGAACAGGAAAACAAATAATCGAAGAAGCAATAAAAAGAGGACATAAAATCTCGGCAATTGCCCGTGATCCTGAGAAATTGAAAAATTATGAGATAGAAATTACGCAGGGAACACCATATGACTATGAAACCTTAGAAAAAGCCATAAAGGGATGTGATGCTGTAATTAATACCCTTAATGTATCAAGAACATCAGATGGTCCCTGGGCTTCCCTAAGATCTCCAAAAGATATGATTTCAAAATCTGCATCGAATGCTGTTAAAGCAATGGAGGCAAATGGGATTAAGAGATTTGTTGCTTTAAGTACCATTGGGGCAGGACGTTCCTGGAAAACAATCCCCGGAATATTAAAGCTTATTGTTTCTATCAGTAATCTAAGATATGCTTTTCAGGATCATGGGAAACAGGAGGAGATTCTTGAAGGTTCTTCACTCGACTACACAATCTGCCGGGCGCCAATGCTTTCCTCTGAGATAAATAACACCGGTGCAATAGCAGTACCAGAAGGAGAAACGCCTGCCAATAAATTCCTGAGCAGAAACTCAGCAGCTGAGTTTTTCTTAACTATTATTGAGAATAATGAGCACATAAGAGAAACAGTAAGTTTTTCAAATAAACCTTCAACTGAATAGCCTGGAAGTATTGATAAATATCGTTATTTAATAATTTTATATTCACATTTTTAGGTCTGGTAAAAAACTGATTTTTCAATTTTTTATAAATTTTTATAAAATATTTGCAAGAGTCAATTTTAGCCAAATTCTTTTATTTTCCAGGAATTTTTTTTCTTCAAATCTTGGTGATAATTGAGATCAGTCAGGTATTTATTATTAAGAAAAGTAATCTCTCCGAGTAATTCTTTCTGAAGCACCCTCATGATTAATCCAGGGGTGGGGACCAGGAGTAGAGATACCGGGGGATACCCTTGAACTGATTATTATGATGAAAATTAACTACAAAGTACGACTCTATATCTTTTATTTAAAGGAACAGATAAAAGGTAGTCTCCTCAGGCTTGGTTGTCGTTTCATTTCGACCTGGTATTGCATTGACAACGATTGCATTTGTACAACAGGTAAAGTGTTAAAGTTAGATAGAATCTATACCTATAAGGAAGGAAATAATGTTGAAATTGTAAGACTTACGAATGTCCACACAGAAAAAAGATACCTGTACTGCAGTCTGTTTTTCTTCTCAGAGAATAAAATAATCACTGTCCGTCAGACAATGCTGAAAAATGCTCCTGTTTTATGGAGTCTCTCTGATAACAGGGAGTTTGATGAGATAATGTCCATCAGATTGTGGAATGAAGTTAACAAGGAGGAAGAACTTCTTGAGTTTGATTTCTGATTTATACCTATATGTACAATTCTACATTTCATTAAAAATGTTCCAATATTGGTAGAAATATATCGGAAGAGTTTATTCAAGACTGACCTGGGCAGAGCAGAAAGTTTCTTGGTATGATCCTCTGGTCAACGGGCCTTATCCGCTATTAAATGATCATCATAAATCCCATCTGTTTAAAGAGTTCCTGAAGGAATGGCAGTAGTGTTAATTTTATCGCAAGAATAAAATATCTCTCTGGAAAATATTTACCTTATATCGCTTCAAACTGGAAAATATTTGTTAATCCGGGAAAGATATTGGCTTTTATTGGAAGATATTTACATTTTGGAAGATGGCCCCTATCGGGTATAATAATGTCCTTATATGTATAAATTATACCCCTTCGGGTATATTATTGATTTCTGACCTAATTGCATAAAATCAAATTCAGTTGCATAAAAACAGTCATATTTTGAATATTTTGCATAAAAACATATATTTCTAAATAGAAAATGCTGTTTTAACAGGTTACTCATAATATAAAAGTATCATACTTTATACGGACTATAAAAATCGCTCGAATACTTTTGCCATAAGTTCCTGCTCTGATTTAGGGAGTTGGTACTTATTGGCAACCTTTCGCCAGTTTTTAACAGAACTTTTAATATTTTCTATCTTCAAAAGAGCTTCATCCTTTTTCACCCGGAAATAGTCAGCAACTTCCATAGCCAGTTCTAAATCCAGAGAATTATCATCAAGGGAGATATTGAGTGATAATCCTGCCCCGTCTTCATTTGGGTTAATATCAAAAGCGGGGGAAAGTATCCATCCCTTTTCTGTTAATATAAAACCATGGTTCCTCAGATGATCATCGGTGTTTGAAACAAATAGATTGAAAACTATCCTTTGCCATAATTCCGTCAGATCACTTTCTATATTAGCACCGTATTTGGTTAGAAAATCGACAATCTCAAGATAGCTGACACCATCCTGGAAATTGTTTCCATCAACATAACCTAACATGGTCATAGCAGAGGCATAATGGATTCGCTCGCCTGTATTAGTTCTGTCAAATCTTTTTGTGAGGAATGTATAATATTTGCCTGAAAATTTTTGGATTTTTGACACCGCCACATTCAGACCTGCATTTCGTGCAAGTTCATTTGTAACCATTTCCCATCCGCCAATATCCTTAATATCAGATTTACTTGGAAATTTCGCTATCCAAAGATTTTTTTTATCGTCAACTACACTTGCTTTTGGTCTTGCCCCTCCAAGCGATGAACCCGGATTGATTAATATAGTCAACCAATTCAGGTACTCAGGATCCTCAATAGCATTATCATCTTCGAATCTGAGACTGATTTGTTCCAATTCACTTATTGAAGTCCAGGGTGGTGAAGCATGTTTTTCATTGTTATTAAGAAATGGACCATCAGGATCTTCCTTAAACCTTAAGGCACCCATACGGTGACCATCAAATACTCCAAGCAGATAATCAGATTCTCGCAATGTCTTTTCCGGCCGCTTCTCTGATCTTGCTATTGCTGCTTCTCGTCTCTTCATCAGGATGCGTCCCCATCTGTCCGGTGAAGAATCAAGAAAAACGCCAAAGTTTTGCTTCTCCTCTTTTGCATACTGTGATCCTGAATATAATTGCAACTCCGGATCAAGTATCTGAGAATAACGAGATTTAAGCCAATTCTCCTGGTAACTAAACGAGAATATTTCTTTTCCCCTTGTAAATTCGGATTTCAACACACCCATCAATATTGGATCTTTCATTCCTGTCCAATGAGCGTAAACATAAATATCCTTATTATTACTTCTGGTTTCCATCTGTTTTCTTTAATAGTCTCCCTTTGAAGCTTGTCCCTTGATAATTATTTTTGAAGCCTGTGGATTACTCCTTAATTTATCACTTTTAAAAATTTTGGGTGCACGTTCCCTGACTATTAATTTTGCATCCTGCAGTCTTCTGCCCAAATTATCATCTTTGGCAACCTCCATTATATCATTCTCAAGTCCAAGAACTGATAGTACCTTAACATATGCCCCGATTGTAACGTTAGGATTTCCTTTTTCTATGGAGACTAATGTTGGTCTGCTGATATCTGCCCTCTGTGCTACCTGTTCTGCACTAAATTTCCTTCGCAGTCTTGCAAGCTTAATATTCTCTCCCAGAACTGAAATAGTTTTCTGTGCTCTGGGTAATAATATGGTGTTTCTCTTTTTCATAATGTAAACTATATTTTACAAATATACATATTATTGTAAAATGTATTTAACATTATCAATTATTTTTTGTTTAATACCGGATGTCGATAAGCAACATTAACCTTTCAATTCACCTTTAACTGCTTAATTTTCCTGACGGTGTTAATTGAATGTCCGGTTATTTCTGCAATCCGTCTGACAGAAAGGTTACTTTTATCAATGAGATCTGAGATATTCTGATATTTGTTCATCAAAACTGAAGGATTGGACCTTGCCCCATTAACTCGGCCATTGTACACTCCTTTAATCTTGGCAAGCTGAATCCCTTCGAGTTGACGAATTTTCCTTTGACTGTTCTCCATCTCGGCACCGATACTCAACATCTGCAGCAACATTTTCGCAACAGGATTCTCTTTACCATTCTCCATGGTAAGCATGTTGAATTGTTGAATATATAAAGCGATACCCTTCTCATGTAACAATTCCAGAAAGTTGAGGACATCGACTACTCGCCTGCCAAGACGGCTGATTTCCGAGACCATTACAACTTGACCAGGAGTTTTATCAATATAATCCATATGCGATTTAAACTCACAACTGGATCCGGATTTAATGGTTCCGGAAATTTTCTCCTGGAAGGTACTTCTGACTTGCTATCCCTTTTCCTTTTTAACATTTTTTAGATTGATTAACTGCCGTTCATACTCCTGAGACAAGTAACAGTTACTATTTATTGAATAGTCAGTATTTGAATACATCATTAAATATATTCAAATAGCTGTTTATGTGATATTTAGACTTCTTTTTAGTCCCGTCCGCACCGCAAACGAAAACACTAAGCCATTCGCTGAAAAGCGGATGGCTTAGTGTTTTAAGATGGCAGCGTTGACAGCTTGCTGGCAAAAGCTGAAAGATTAAAACACGCAAAATGCTGCCATGGCAGCATTTTTTGTTTTCTTTTGCAGGGTAACCAGTGGAGGAAAGGGTCCGGCGAAGCCAATCCCGTCCGCACCGCCCATAAAACCCTATAACCCCTTGTTTTTCAAGGGTATTTTTGCTTTCCGCCACAAATTCTGCCACAAATTCCGCCAAAATCTGCCACAAATAATTACCTCTAAAATTGTTTTGAAACCCATCTCAATGTATGTCTTATGAGGAGGCTGAGACCTAAAGAAATGGATTATTCTTTTCAGTTAAACAGAGAAACCGTTTGAACTAAGTTGATCTCAGATGCTATTTTATAGATAATACTTATTTTATATAAAATAATCACGTCTAGAAAATCCGGACGGTTCTTTCCAATCAATAAAGGAATCACGTAAAATTGTATTTCAGGCAGAGTCTCAATATGGAGGGCTTGTTCGGGATGGTTATAATTGGACTAAAATTTCTAAAAACAGAGATGCTATAATTAAGTTCATTGCTGTTTTGTCTTGATTCATAAAACTAATATTAGTAAATTTCGTTTGCATTTGTAAAATGATTACGTTGAGCGAACTTAAAGAAATTATAAGCAAATATCATTCCCTCAGCGATGAGTCATTGAAAATAATAGATGATTTGACAGAACTCAGGGAATACATTAGTGGTGAATGTTTTATTGAAAAAGGCAAACGAAATCACCACGAGTACTTTATTATTGAAGGTATCTGCAGAAGTTATTTATTAAATCCTGAAGGAGAGGAGATTACTATTTCATTCTTTAATTCAAATACAGTGTTAACCCCCTTCGTTACACGTACAATAAATGGTATTTCAACTTTAAATTTTCAGGCACTAACAAATTTAAAAGTCGGCATTATCGATTCTTCAATTTTTGAAGATCTAATGGTATCTGATTTGGAAATCAGGGAGTTTGGCAATAGGGTTTTAAAAATGGAATTACAAAAGAAAGTGGAAAAAGAGATCCAACTGGCATCTCTGACTGCGAAGGAGAGACTGGTAATATTCAGGAATCAATACCGGAATTTAGAGAATCTTGTTCCACACTCTGCTATAGCTACATTTCTGGGGATAACAAATGTTTCATTAAGCAGGCTCAGAAGAGATATGACTGACTGAAATTACTTTTTAACATTTGTGAATGAAAATGGAATACCCAATTTCTTCATCCGGCTTCTTAAAGTGTTTGGATTAATGCCAAGTAAATCCGCAGCCCCACCTTGGCCATGAATTTTTCCTTTGGTTTTATTTAAGACAAAACGAATATGCTTACGCATAACAGTATCCAGTTTTTCAATATCGCAAGATTGTGATGTATTCAATTGAACAGCTTCAGTGTATTTGATAATTGGACTTTCAAATATTAAGGGCCCATGTGGAATGAGAATCATAGCCCTCTCTACTAAATTTTGTAGTTCCCTTATATTCCCCGGCCAGTCATATTTCATCAGAACCTCAATCTGTCCTGGAGCAACACCAGGGATATGGGGTAATTTAAATTCTTTCGATTTTTGCAGAATGAAGTGATCCAGCAGTGCGGGAATATCGGTTTTACGATGCCGCAAAGGCGGAATCCATATCTGAAATACATTTAAGCGGAACCACAGATCTTCACGAAACTGCCCTTGTTTAACCATTTCTTCCAGATTCCTGTTAGTGGCAGCAATAATACGAATATCCAGCGAAATGGATTTGTTGCCACCAACCCTCTCTATTACCTTATCCTGCAATACACGCAATAAGCGTACTTGTGCATGGAAAGGCAACTCGCCAATTTCATCCAGATATACTGTACCGGATTGCGCCCGTTCAAATCTTCCCCGAAGTTGAGACATAGCTCCGGTAAAGGCACCCTTTTCATGTCCAAACAATTCGCTGTCGATCAGAGATTCAGGAATCGCTCCGCAATTTACCTTGATAAAAGGACCTTTATTTCTTAGAGATGAAAAGTGTATCGCGCTGGCTATCACATCCTTGCCTACACCGGTTTCACCCAGTAATAGAACAGGACTATCCAAAGCTGAAACCAGACGAGCTTTTTCCATTACCTCTTTCAATCCAAAATTTGCCCCAATGATTTCATTTTCGGTGAGTAGCCGTAGTTCATGGTGCAGATATTGGTTATCATCCGCCAGGAGATCTTTAAATTTTACAACTTCCCGGTGCCTGAGGGCATTTGACATAGCAATAAAAAAGGGCTCTCTTAACATTAAAAGCAAGTCAGCATGTTCATGAGAAAAACGCTCGTCTCCTTTAGAACAAAGGACCACTGTTCCGATTGCCTGCCCAGCAGATTTCAATGGCAATACCATAAGTGATGAGGCTTGAATGTTATGGAATTTCAGCATTTCCTCTGCCACCTTCTCCTTTTGAGGATCTTCGAAAAAATATACTTTGGGTGAGGTGGAATGATATTTCTCTTCCGCTTCTTCAATGGCTAGTTGGGAAAGAGGTGTGAGAAGATCTACCTTTTGCCCTCCTTCTTCTGTAACAATAGCTATTGTTCGCATTGAATTGAAATCCGAATCATAATATTCAATATATATCCTGTCGACGGGCATAATCTCTTTTAAATAGAGCAATGTCGAAAACAAGGCCTTTTCAATCTCGAGGTCGCTGCATATCCTCAGTGTAGCTTCCTTGAAAAATTCAGATTTTTCCATGTTTGATGGATTAATAAGTTTGTGTCCTGCCTACCTGGTTTACCATATTTCGCAAAATTAATCGCTTTTATGATATTTCGCAAATCAAATTGCTTTATTTAGTAATTCTCCGAGATGGGCAAACTATATCATATTGATATTTAATCAATTGAAAATCCGGTACGATTTCTGCTTTCAATTCAGCAGCCAGTTAAAATAGATTGGCAAAAATGAAATTAAAGAAATGAAATGGTTGGAAATTATAGAAGTGAGAGCAGTTCAAATTGATAAAAAAATATTGAACCAGAAAGTTGCCCTTCTTCAGGATGATACTCATTCAAACGAATCCGTGAAGATTTATGTAAATGTTCGATTAGAAACGGATTGGAGCATTCATCTGCTGCATAATTCCAAACAGGCTAATCCAAGAGGCAGTGATATTGCATTACGGTTTAAAGAGGTCTTGAAAGAATTCGGGATAGTAAATCACAGCATTTGGCTGGAGCAATACTGATTTGTCTGTATATATATCAATTTAAAAATTAATTAAAGATGCTTGAAAAAGAAATTAAAATTAACAATGGATTCAAAAGGGGCAAGAGGATATCCTATAAAATACATTCTCCAGGAAATGAAAAAGACTCAGAAGAGAAATGACTGATTAAAAGCACTTATTAACATTTGTTAATGGAAATGGAATTTGGTCATTCGATCTTTGTATAAAAAAATACAAAAGGTCATGGAAACGAAAATTAAACAACTCTCATTCATTCATTTTGATGTAAGAACAATAAATCCAATATGGTTCTTACTATCAGGTGTAATATTAATGGTATTGTCCCATCTGTCATGGAACATAGATATTCTTGCATGGATCTCAATGGTCCCCTTCTTAATTTACCTGAAACTGACTGATGGGTGGAAGTCTCGGGTATTATTCACAATTGTTTTGATTATAACCTGGTCACTTATAGTATTAAAAATAATAAGTCATCCAATTCCATATTATCTGATACCATTATATTCTATTCCAATTTCTTTATTCCATTTACCCGGCTATCTTATCTACGGAAGATTTAGAAAAAACAGATGGTCAGTTTTAGCATTTCCGGCAATAATGGTAATAATGGAATGGATTCAGTACACATTCACGCCAATGGCAAGCTGGGGAGTCGCAGCTTATACTCAGGCAGATAGTATTTACATTTCTCAGACTATTTCATTATTTGGAATGGCAGGTCTCAGTTTCCTGATTTACTGGTTCAATACTGCAATAACTGATTTATTTATCACCAAAGAGACAACCAGAACCAATTTCACTTTTCCTTTAACAATTCTTTCCATACTTCTGGTATTCGGATATTTAAGATTTGATCTGTCTAAAATAAAAGGTGAAAACACAATTTTGGCAGCATCAATAGGAACAGATTCTGAAATTTCCGGACTCCCCTTGCCTTCTGAAAAATCCAATCTGGAAGTAATCCAATCTATATTCAAAAGAACGAAGATTGCATCAGAGGCAGGTGCAAAACTTGCTGTCTGGAACGAAGCTTCGTTTTTTCTGACTCCGGAAAATGAAAAAGGATGGAACGATTCAATAGCAAAACTGGCACTTAGAAATAATATTGCCATAGTTGCTTCATATGTTGTTCCGATTTCCGAAAGGCCATTCAGGTATGAAAATAAATTTGTGTTTTTCGACTCTGATGGTTCGATACTTAATCGGTATTTAAAGCATGAACCTGTACCAGGAGAACCAGCAATTAAAGGATTATCTCCAATGAAAGTTATTCAAATATCAGGAAGCAAAATCGGTGGTGCAATTTGTTATGATTATGATTTTCCATACCTGGCCAGGAAGAATAAAAAAGCCGGTGCCGGTATTGTTGCTCTACCTTCATCTGATTGGAGAGGCATAGATCCGCTCCATACCAAAATGGCAGCTTTCAGAGCAATTGAACAGGGATATTCAATAATCAGATCAACCCGTTTTGGTCTATCAGCCGGGATAACTCCATTGGGAGAACTAAATTCGCAAATGAGCAGTTATGACAGCAATAATAAAATAATGCTCTCCAATTTACCTTCACATGGAAGATGGACCCTATACTCATTCATAGGAGACGGCTTTGTGTATTTATGTATATGTTTTGTTCTCAGCCTGGTCCTCGAAAATTATGCCAGATACTCAGTATTGGGTGTAAAATTGCAGCATTTGGAGAGAAGGAAGATTCAATTTTAAAAATAATCAAACAGAAGATTGTGGTTAACAAAATATAAGATAAATGAAGAATTGTTGTGTTGAAATTAACTGATAAAAATTAATAAAATATGAAAAATGTATCTGTAATAATACCGTTTTTACTTGCTCTTTTGGTTTCGTGTGAAAAAGCAGACCCGGATTTTATAGAAACAGTCGTTGGGGAGAGTTTTAACATTAATTTAAGAGCTAACAAGTCGACCGGTTATCACTGGTCATGGATTAACAGGGATGATATAACAGTTGCAGATTCAACGAATCTGGAGTATATAATTGATAACCCTGATTTGGAAGGATCTCCCGGAACAGAGATATGGACCTTTGAAGCAAAATCGGCAGGGGAAGATACGCTTAAGTTCGTATACTGGAGACCCGGGTCTTCAGAAAATGAACCAGAAACCAGGAACATCAGGGTGTTAGTCCATGCTTTGAATCCTTAAGATTTTTAAAAGATTTAAAATAGCAGATATTCAAATGTATTTCAAAGTAAGTATATACATATCTATCATACTCCTTTTTGTAACCAGCCATGAGGAGGTACTGCTGTCTCAGGCTATTTATCAGGTTCAATATCCACTTTCTACATCAGCATACGCGGGGGCTGATATCAACATCCTTATAAACCATGAACTAAGCAGTCTCGATATCAAGCTTATCCCATCAAGAGTATTCATAAATGAAAATGCATGGTCCAGTACAGGGAACATTCTTTACAGGCTTATCAGGATGAGTACTTATAATTTTTATATGTCGTATATACCCGTAATTATCCAGCATGAATATTTTGGTCATCTGTCAAGGGCCAGACAGCTTCATGCAGCAAATACCAGGTTTGAGATATATCTCTTCCCTCCATCAGGCGGACGGGCTTTCTTCGGAAATCACAGATATAATCCACTTACCGAAATGGAGCAAATCTCTGAATATATTGGTGGCATGGAAGCCAACTCAATTATGGCTGAAAAAATTCGTGTGAATTCATTACAGTATGGAACAATGTCATTTCAGGATGTAATGCTTTACCTTGGTGCACGAACAGACTTCAGTACCTACGTTTTGCTTGAAAATAATGGCTCTTTTGATGATATCAGACAATATCTGAATACTTTAAATAATATCGATGGACAGGAAAAATTTATAGAAAGAAATGACCTTGTACTGCCAGCCATCCTTTCAACATTACTTGATCCATACACTATTCAGGCAGCTTACAGTCTGATTGGAAAGTATGTGATAAATAACCATTCATCATTTGCTTCTCCACCCATGTTCCAAATAGGCAATTTAGGATTAACACCTTATTATTGCTTTGAACCCTCTGTTTATGGCCCTCAGCATTGTCTGAACGGATATATAAGTACAGAAAAACAATTATTCAGCTTTTCCCTGCACAAAGCAGCCTTTAATATTCTTCATTCTTATGGATTGCAGGTTGCCATGTACAGATTTTCAGTGATAAGGGATATCCTGAGTTTAGACCTTGACGGGCGATACTGGCATAGTGAGCCCCTAAGCTATCATAACAATAAAGGCAATATTCAATCTGTCAAAAGCAACGGGACATTGTTAAGTGCTAAACTTTATCTGAAATCATCATTCCCTGTCATGAAGGAAAATAACTTAATATTTACTACCGGCTTTTCCATGAAATCTCCGGGATATACACAGGGTTATCCTTTGGTTGGGAGACTATCATTCAATATTGGTATAGGTTATACAATATCAACATGAAAACAATAATAAAAATTACATTTTTCATCACATTGATGATATCATGCAAAAAGACTACTGATTTTAACACCATTGTACCGGCTACAGTGGCAGAGAACCCCGATTTGCCATCTGTTTCAATTCATGTTGCCGGGCATGACAGGCTGGTGCATTATAAAACATTTGGCAATCCCCAGAATCCTGCATTCTTTATTTTGCATGGATCGGCATCGGATATGCGGGCTTACCTCCCCTTAAAAATATTTTCCGACAAATATTACGTTGTGATGTGGGATATGCGTGGTAACGGATTGTCAGAACGCTGTACAAAAGAGGAGCTCAGTATTGACGAAATGGCAAACGAAATTGAGGCCATGAAGATGATTTTTTCACCCGATAAACCTATCACGATAATGGGACATTCATGGTCAGCATTTTTTACAGCCAAATACCTGGCCCGGTATCCCGAACATGTTAATCAGGCTATATTGATTGAACCCAACGGCTTGAAAGATGAATTTATGAAGGATGTTGGCATGGCCTTAAACCTGTTTACAGAGGGATACATGGATATGATGTATACAACAAAATACCTCACTGCAAAGGACCATGAGATGCTTGATTACCAGGCATTAGCCATGTTAAACAGCGGGGTAAGAAATTTTTATTGCGACGAAAATAACAGACCTGACTGGCCTGTATGGAGGGTGGGCGCTTATGCACTGATGGTATGGGAAAGCAGTATCCTGGTAAACGGGAAATATAAGTTTGATTATACTGACGGTCTGGATTTGTTCCCAAATAAAGTACTTATTGTGGGAACTGAATGCAGTCCTATAGGCTACAATTTTCAGGAAAAATATCATAAACCTTTGTTCAGGGATGCCGATGTTCTTAGAATTGAAAACTCCGGTCATCGGCTGCTTACAGAACAATTCGATGCTTTAGTTAACGGATTGAAACAATATCTGTCAGAATATAAATAAAACTGTTATGAAAAAGCTAATACTGTTGTTAATTATTTCAGCATCATTAATACTCAATCAGGAAAGTCATGCGCAGGAGACTAACTCCCTTTTTCCAAATAGTATTTCCTTCGGAATGAATTCGGATGCTTTCATGGGGATGGAATTCGGATACAATCATCCTATGACCTTATACTCTGTTCCTTCATGTTATTATGTCAAACTGAATGTGCCATTTTTAAGTTCAATCAAACAAAAAAATCTTGATACCTGGGAAATAAAAGTGGGCACAGCACAGGAACTTATCAGTCAAAATAGACTCATAGTCCTTACAGACTTTAACCTTTTTTCAATAAAGCACACTCAATCGCTCGGGACTTTTGTGCCGTTTGGATTTAACCTGAAAGTAACACCGGCTTACCGTACAAGAAACGGATATATTGGATTTCAGGCCTGTTATAACCAGGTGTTGTTCACGTATATCCGTCATTCGGAATATGTAATGGAAAGGTTTAGAGATATTTATGATGTTAATAATCAACTATTGGACATAAAACCAAAAAACGGTTTCTATGCATTTACTGGAAGTCATTTATCTTTTGGTCTGGAAGGAATGTGTAAACTATCTGGCAGGTTCAATATGTATTACGACTTCGGGTTAAGAGATTATCTTTCTAAATATACCGGCTTATTCGATGCTATGATGTTCGGACATATTCCCATTTATGTTGACATTCAATTAAATTATAAAATAAGCCAAAATGGAAACAGGTAAAAAAGTATTATTGGCAGGTTCAACAGGTTATCTGGGTCAATACATCGCAAAGCAGTTGATCAGTGATGGCATCGATGCCCGCCTGATAGTCAGAAATCTGAAAAGGTTAGATTTTGATATTCGATCTGTCGAACTAGCCAGGGCTGAGGCTACAAAACCGGAAACGCTCAAAGGGTTATTCCAGGATGTTGATACTGTTATAAGTACGATCGGAATTACAAGACAAAAAGACGGTTTAACTTATATGGACGTTGATTACCAGGGAAATGTTAATCTGCTGGACGAAGCAAAAGCAAACGGGGTAAGGAAGTTCATCTATATATCTGTACTTAATGGTGATAAATTACGTAACCTGAAGATTTGCGATGCAAAAGAAAGGTTTGTTGATTATTTGAAGTCCTCGGGAATGGATTATTGCATTATCCGACCTAATGGATTTTTCTCAGATATGGGGGACTTTCTTAAAATGGCTCAGGGAGGAAAAGTGTACCTTTTTGGCGATGGCACATTAAAACTAAATCCTATACATGGAGCCGACCTTGCAAAAGTGTGTGTTGAGGCCATTGAATCTTCAGAAAAAGAAATAAATGTTGGGGGGCCTGATATTTTATCTCAAAACGAAATTGCGGAATTGGCCCTGATAGCACATTCAAAAAAAATCAAAATAGTCCATCTTCCTGACTGGATAAGAAAATTAACACTCTGGTTTATAAGAACTTTTACTACTCAAAAAATATATGGACCCATGGAATTCTTTTTAACAACTATGGTCATGAATATGGTAGCTCCGGAATATGGGATAAATAAACTGGAGGATTATTTTAATGAAAAAGCTAAAGATTAAATAGCAGGAAAGTTATTCACTGTTTAAGAAAATGAATTTGCATTATTTATTTTATATCTCATTGTCACTATTCCTGATTCATGAAATGGACGCAATCAGGCATAAAGAATGGTCCATGCTTCCTGTTATATCGAGATTGGACAACAGAACGGCTTATCTGCTTTTTACATCTGTTCACATTCCTTTTTACGGATTGCTGTTTTATTTGCTGATAATCAATGAAGCTATAAAGATGGAATGGATTCTGATATTGAACCTGTTTTTTATTTTCCACACAGGCCTGCATATTGCATTCACAAATCATCCCAGGAATAATTTCAAAAACAGCTTCTCTCTCCTTGCGATTTTTGTTCCCGGAATATGCAGTCTGTTAGATATCTTAATATACATATCATGAAAAACAAACTACTAACAACCGATTTCTTCTTAACAATATTAATTGCTTCCGGACAAGAGGCAGATGATTTGTATGTGCCAGGAGAAATTAATGCAGCAATTGCAAATGGAACAAGGACAAAACTTAATGATAATAATTATATCAGAGTTTATAATGAGGGAGGGTTACCGCTGCCTCTTAAGTTAAAGGTGGAATACGAAAATGGAGAAGAAGAGAATAGTGAATTAAAATCAGATATCTGGAAAGAAAACAGTGTATACTATGATGTTTTGATTTCGAAAAATGAAGTCAGGTCAGTTGTTCTCTATACACAGACGGTACCTGATGTTAATCCATTGGATAATAGGCTAAAAATCTGACTTTTATATAAATTAAATCATGCTTTATAATATGACTTTCAATTCCCTATTAACTTCGATCTAAATAAGGTCTAATTAATCACTTGACATTTAACACAATCACGTTTATATTAGTACTGTTAATACTTTTTAGGTACTAATGTTACCTATTGTAAATTGAAGTACTATGATTCAATTCAGTAATAAAATAGTCATTGACAAGTCGAGGAACAAAGTCTTCAGTTTTTCAACCAGATTTGAAAATCTTCCTCTTTGGAATTACTATGTTTTAAGTGTATCTAAAAAATCGGCAGGAGATACATGCAACGGTTCAATTTATCATCAAATTAGAAGAAATGATAAACAGACATTCAGAGTTACGATTTGTAGACCACCTGAGTTAATAGAAATTGAAACAACAGAAGATTCAAAACCTCCATTTAAGAGAAGGTTTATTCTGACGAGAACCGGGGAACAAATCATTATCGAGGACCATTTTGAACTGGAAACAAAATTTCCAACCATGGTTACAAGCCTGTCGAAAGGTCGGATCAAGAATGCGGTTCTGGAAAATCTCAATAAACTTAAGGAGTTGCTCGAAAATGGAACAACAATTTTGCAGGATGGTAGATCTGTAAATATTTAATAGTTGAAAGAATGCTGACAAAATTGGAACAAAGAGAAAGAGTAGTTGCCATAGCAAAAAAAAGATTTTTGACTTATGGATTTAACCAGGTTTCAATAGGAAGTATTGTTAAAGAATTGAGAACAAGCAAAAGTACTGTCTACAAGTACTTCAATAGTAAGGAAGATCTCATTAAGTGTGTAATTGACCAGATGGAAAAGGAAATCACAAAAAACATTGAACAAATTATACTTGACCAGGCAAAATCTTTTTGCAGTAAACTGGGAGCCATAATTGAGTTAAATAAAGATATATTAAGCAGTATAAATGATGAGTTTCTCAAAGATCTGCAATTCTATTATCCTGAGATATGGGAATATTATGAACAACTGAGATTAAGCAGAATAAATAAATATTACAGACAATTATTAACAAATGGGATTGATGAAGGAATAATCAGAAGGGACATCAATATTGAGATATTACTAACTGTATATATGCAATTAACCAAAATTCCTTTTAATAATGGGCAATTTCAGAAAGTTCATACAAATAATCAGGAATTATACGACGATATATCGAGAGTATTCCTTGAAGGAGCTATGATTAGAAAATGATGAATTATAGTATTAATTAAAAACAAGTTAATTATGAAAATATATAGAATAGAAACCGGGAAAGTAAAAATTAAAAAGAAACATCTTCAAAAAGCCAATGGCTTGGCTACTAAATCAGTAAAAGTGAAGTAATTGTAACAAGAGGTAAAATTTAATAATATGACAATTACAGGGACAATAATTCATTTGGCTGCTATAAGCATCTTGGCAATAGTATTGTCAACCCTGGCAATGCTGACGGTAAAATGGACCGGAGTTGATATAAAAGATCCAACACAAAGAAATAATCCTTTAGTTTTATCAATTGCAGGAATATTCAATTTGCTTTTCATTGTAGCTGTTGTTTTAATATTGAAGTTTTGGGACAACCAATCGATTGCTATACTCGGATTTTTCTTCAAATTATCAGACTTTATTTTTGCCATTTTAGTATTGCTTTTATCAGTTGGTATGGCACTATCATATCTTTTATTTCTTCATAATAGAAGGATAATCACGATCGAATGGGAGAAAAATCTTCTGCCTGCTAATTTTAAAGTAATACTAAATTTATTATTGGGACTTATCGTTTTATTTATTGCTGCTCTCCAGGAAGAAATTTTATTTCGGGGGTATTTTGCCTATATATTACTCCCCTATGGTTTCTTTTATGCTATAACGATTTCTACGATAATATTTACCATCTGGCATTTTCTAACGAATAAGGTGAACTTGTTTCAAACAATTGATTGGCTCTTAGGTGGTACTATGTTGTTTTATCTTTTTTGGTTGAGTGGGTCAATTTGGGTAGCAGCATTGATCCACTTCAGCCGTAATTTCACAAATGTTCTTGTATTTAATATATCAGGATTCAGTTCAGTACTATCTTTTAAAAAACCAATACTTCCACAGCATAAAACCATTTATACAGTGATTTATTCGTTCATTATTATGCTTTTAGGGTTTGTCTATTATAGTTTTATCCACTGATCCATAAATTAGTGGAGTAACGTACTCACCGGATATAAAGATATCTGATTTACGAATATAACGAATATAACAAATTTAATAACTTTTAAAATTAAGAGATATGTTTATAGGTCATTTTGGCGTAGGATTAGGAGCAAAAAAAACTGCTCCTGAAATATCACTTGGAACTTTTTTTCTTGCATCTCAATTCCTTGATTTACTCTGGCCAACATTTTTACTTCTTGGTTGGGAACATGTTAAAATCCAGCCAGGCATTACAAAAATGGTACCACTTAACTTCACTGATTATCCACTAACCCATAGTCTGATGATGGCATGCATTTGGGGCATTCTTTTTGGGATTATCTACTTTCTGATTAAACGAAAATTTACTGGAGCAATAATACTGACATTATGCGTGGTAAGCCATTGGATACTTGATTTATTTGTTCACATCCCCGATTTGCCACTTTATCCCGGAAGTACTCAATTAGTTGGTTTCGGCCTTTGGAATAGTAAAACTATTGCAGTCATATTGGAAGGATTAATTTTCATCATCGGATTAGTGTTTTATCTCCAGTCAACAACCGCCAAAAACAAAGTAGGCAGGTATGGTTTCTGGGTTTTAATTATATTCCTTATATTTATCTATATCAGTAACTTAATTGGGCCTCCCCCACCAAACATGAAGGCTATTGCCTGGGCAGGTGAATTGCAGTGGTTATTTGTTATTTGGGCCTATTGGGTAGATAAGAATCGTGCATTAAGAAATAATCCAAAACTGGCACATTAAGAAAATTTGGAAAACTAATAGTTACTGCACTGGGCTGGAAGAAAGCAATTCCCATAAAAATTACAGAAATTTATTTAAAGAAGTTGTAAATATAATAAACTGATGGAAAAACTTAAGTGGGTAAATTTAGCTTTGAGAGGCATTATGGAGGCTGGCATTATTCTGGGATTTGGATTCTGGGGATTTCAAAAAGGTGAAGGTACAATATCAAAAATCATATTAGGTATTTGCGTGCCGTTGGTTGGTTTTGGGTTTTGGGGACTGGTAGATTTTCATAGATCTGGTTGTGCTGCTGAACCACTCCGACTAATCCAGGAACTGATTATCAGTGGATTGGTTGCTATATTGTTATATACTTCGGGAGAACATTTTCTCGGTTTGTTACTTGGATTCATTTCGATCGCTCATCACATTTTGGTCTATTTCCTCGGTTCTTCGTTGCAAAAACATTAATCTATATAGCTTTTCTGATGTACCCAATTGGCAGTCATATTTCATTAAATATTTTATGATTCCGGTAGTAATACTACCTTTTTTGATACATTTTTAATGAATGGATATGGAACAATTACTATTAACACTCAGAGAACTTTATGATTTAGTATGGTTTAAACTAATGTTATATATTATAAAGAACTAGATGACCACTATAAAATTAAGGAATATAGGTTTTGCATAAAAACAAATATTAATGCATAAATTTAGATATTGTAAGAGGTCGCAGCATAAAATTAGATATATACCTATAATGTTCGCTGACTATTTACCTAAAGAAAAGACATCCTTAATAATAGACTGAAGTGCTTCAATTTCATCATCCTTTAGCATATGGAAGGTGTTTCTTCTCCTTTTTGGAAAGACTCCGTTATTCTGATGAGTAAATCGGATAAATGAATCTATTAGCTTATCTGGCATATCGATCCTCTGCTTCATTAATTCTTTGGCCTCATCATAGTTTTGCAAGAAATTTAATTCGTTTGGAAGATCCTGGGATATAGCTGTCTCAATTACTTTACATAAATATTCAGTCTGTGCTGTGAGATCTGGGAACCTATAATATCCTTCAACTTCAGAGGGATTTAAAACGATTAATTTTTGTTTTTTATCTTTTGTGTATTTAATTATCAGCATAATTGGTTTGGAATAGGCTTCAAGAGCATCATCGTATTGTTTCAAATTATTTACCATATGAGCAGAAACCGGTATTATCATTCCTGTTGGTAAGAAATTATCTCTTGATAAAAAATCGTGAATTAAAAATCTATGTATTCTTCCATTCCCATCTTCAAACGGGTGAATAAAAACAAATCCAAAAGCAATAGCAGTTGCCCGGACAATGGGATTGACACCTTCCATTCTAATGGCAGTATTTAAAAGATCTTTCACTAAATCTGAAAGAAATTCCGGCGGTGGACAAATGTAATGAATGATCTCATCATAATTCCTTGTTGTCTGGCCAATATAATTTTGAAAATCCCGGAAGCCTGTAGCTGCAAAACGTGGATCAACAATCAGATTCTGTAACATTACCAATGATTCCTCACTAAGCAGGTCTCTAATATCTTTCTTACCAGCATTACTCAATAAACTTACAAATCTTTCAATGCGTTCTGGTGTTGGTTCTTCTTTTTCGATCTGGTAAGACGAACGTGTTTCATTCTTATATAAATAATTATTGGCACGGTTTAATATCTCTGCGGAATAGTTTTTTGAGAGTTCCCTGAGCATCTCAGGATAATCAACCTCAAGTGCTTTAATAATAGAATTCGTTCTCTTAATGACAGGACAAAAAGCCACATCCCCTAATAAATTATTGTTTATGCGCCACCTGGTATTCCTGACAATGATACCTGTAAAATAATGTTTTGAATCTATTAAATCTATATAATTAATGCTTGGTCTGTCTTCAATTGAAAGGTGTTCCCCGGTTAAGAATTCGTGCCAAAATCCAATCTTTCTGGAATATTTAGAGTTTGGAGAAGATTTAATATATTCAACAATATCTTTTTCAGGAATACATTTTAAAACAGCCTGATAAAAGCTCATTTGAACATCATCATATTTCAGGGCAAACTCAAAATGGTTTAAAGGATTATCTGCTTTGAGAGTATATTGCGCCTTCTGATAGGTTTCTAATGTTGTCCCATCTTGCAGTACTTCAACTTTCGACCTTGTTCCAAGATAAGATTCATGAGACAACTTAATACTTAAAAGCTGATAATTCTGTTTCAGCCAAGTGCTTCCTATTGGTTTTTCTGACATATGTTAAATATTTAAAACTTAAAACGTTTTGCATAAAACCATATTTTATTGCATAAATATAGTTATATTCTGGACGTATTGCATAAAAACATATATATAAAGATAGGAATGGTGGTTTTTTGATGGATAAAATCAATGACCTTTACACCATAATAAAAATTTCATAAAAGTATCATTAGTGATATTTGATAAAAAATTTACTAAACTCAAATCTCTGTTAACTGTTTGATTTTCCGGATAGTATTAACAGAATGTCCTGTAATGCCGGTAATCCGTCTTACAGATAATTCGCTTTTATACAGGAGATCCGAAATATTATGATATTTGTCAATCAAATCTGACGGATTGGACTTTGCTCCATTAACCCGGCCATTGTACACTCCTTTAATCTTAGCAAGTTTAATCCTCTCAAATTGCCGAATTTTTCGCTGACTGTTCTCAATCTCCGCACCTATCTTCAACATATGCAGCAACATTTTCGCAACAGGATTCTCCTTGCCAAAATAGCCCACCAGGGTATTTACTCAAAAAGGAAATGTTTTTCATTTGGATTTATTCAAACAAAAGGTGCAATGATAAAACCTGACTTAAGATGAAACTGAAATTCACATTATTTTTTGTAACACTTATTGTGCCTGATTCAACAACAGCTTAATTCTAATACACAGACTGATTTTTTGTTAAATCACATTGAATATTATATTTCTTTTTTATATAATTTTAATTATCCATTTTCTATACTAAGCAATAAAAAGAAACAGTTATGCCGGAAAGAATCCTGATAGCACTAAAACTGGTACTGACTCATATATTGTTATTACCGGTACTCATCTCGGTTTCATTTCTTTTGAACAGAGAAATATTCCTTTTGATTTTCATAATACAAACAATTCTGATAATTCTTTATTTTTCAGGGTATTGGGAGTTCTTTGGTTTCCTGTTCAGGAATATTTATTTCATCATAATTGAGGCAGGGTTGCTGCTCATACTGATCTTAAGAATGATTGATCAAACGGCACAGGTAAACAACATCTATTTAATTCTAACTCTTTTACTGATAGAGATCTATTTACTTATGACGTTTGTTAAAATTATAATTACTATTCGGAAAACTGATTCCAAAGTTGAAGAAATTGAGTTTCCGTTTAAAAATGGAAAATACCTGATAACTGACGGTGGAAATTCAAGGATAAGCCGGTTAATGAATTATCATTATTATTCCAGGATACATAAAAAAAATAAAACCAATAACTCAATGTTGTTTGCGACTGATATTGTAAAAATAGCAGACTCAGGGAAAAAGTTTTTGCCACAATTGAATGAAGATTATCCTGTTTTCAGGGAAAAAGTTTTAAGCCCGGTAGATGGAGTAGTTGTAAAGATCGTAAACAATATTGATGATAATGAGCCCTATTGTGGCAACTATCCTTATAACACAGGTAATACGGTAGTAATTCAAAAAGAAAATAAATTTCTGCTTATGGGACATTTAAGAAAAGACAGTATAAAAGTAACCGTTGGGGATATTGTTAAATCAACTGACTTAATTGCTGAAGCAGGAAATTCCGGTTATTCAGAAAGACCTCATTTGCATATGCAATTAGTAGAAAGCGCTACCAGCGATTACTGGAAAGGAACCGGTGTAAGTATTCAGTACAGAAATAAGAACCTGTTCAAAAACAGAATTATTTTGGTTTAGCTATTTAACGAAAGAAATATTAGAAGTAACCTAAATACCCTGAGGCAATGACCAGAACAACTTAGATCTTAAAGAATTTTATAACTAATAAATAACCACGTGCAGATTAATTACAATGATCTATCAGAGTTTGGCTGGATTATTTTCTGAATATTAATTATTTGAAAATGAAGAAATATAACCATAAAAATCATTGGATGAACAATATCAAAAGAATTATCATCCCTATTCTTGTTATCCTTACCTTTTTTCTTTCATTAACAGGTTTGCTGGGAGGGATTGCCCTTGTTGCGGGATTTAACGCTCCTCCTGTGGAACAATTGAGTGGATCGATCTTCAAAGATTTTACTATTCCGGGAATTGCTTTAATTCTTTTTGTTGGAGGCAGTTCCCTGTTATCTGCAATATTGCTTATCAGAAAAAACATGTTTGCACTTTTATTTTCGATTTTAACAGGTATTATTTTAATGTCTTTTGAATTTGTTGAAGTTCTGGTGATAGGATCACCTGAAGGAATAGCCAGAAATCTTCAGATGTTCTATTTTGGAATTGGAACGATAATTAGTATTCTATCAATTAGCGTCTGGTTCTTTGATTTGTTGGGAAAGAAAGACATCTTATGACTTTTAATTTATTAATCTCACCCAATAATTCTCTTAATTATGAATAAACTAAATTTTCTTGGTGCCGGACCCAAAATTGCCAGAATACTCATACCCTGGCTGGCAGCCACTTTAGTTATAAGAGTGGTATGCAATGATATGTTCAGAATTGCAACTGCAAAACTTTCAATACTTATGATAGTCGGAATAATATTTATGGTTACAGGGCTGATATTTTACGCGATTACAGTTAAGGGTCTTCTGAGAGGTCTTAAAGAAACAAAATTGGTCATAACAGGCGGTTATTTTATGTGCCAGAATCCTCTTTATTCATCACTTATATTATTTATTATTCCTGGGTTGGCCATTCTTTTAAACTCATGGCTTATGCTTGCAACCACCCCTATCGGTTATATCCTTTTTAAAGTATACATAAAGAGTGAATATGAGGAATTAGAACTTTTTTTTGGTAAGTACTACCTGGAATACAGGGATAAAACGCCTGAGTTCTTTCCATTTCCAGTCAAAAAGTTCAATAAAAAATGACAAATACTAACGACCAATTCTATGGATAAATTCGCCAGAAAACAGAATAAATTTGGCGTGATTGCAGTATACCTGAATATGTTCGGCATACTGTTTTCAGGTCTTGTTTTTCCTGTCTTATCAATGATTTTTACTCCTCAGCCGCCCTGGCAGGATGCAGCTTTGTTTGTAAAATCATTTCATCCACTACAAACAGCTACTTTCTTTTGCGGATACTTTCTGGTTATCGGCTCATTGCTAACCTTTATTGTACTATATCTTACTGCTGACAGTGAACATATGATATGGGCATTGTCGGGTTTAATAATAAATGTGGTTTTCACAACTTTGGTAATTTTGAATTATATTATCCAGACAACATATATCCCATATCTGGCCGTCAATAATCCACCTGAAACTTCCCTAGTTTTGCCGGTATTTTCAATGGCAAATCCCGGATCATTTGCCTGGGCGCTGGAAATGTATGGCTGGGGTGGCATAGGTCTTTCATTTGTTTTTATGGCATTTATTTTTGGTGAAGGGAATACAGAAAGAATTCTAAAAGCACTGTTCCTTGTAAATGGGATTACCAGTTGTTGTTCTGCCTTAATGACGTCAATTAATATGAAATGGCTCTTTAGTAATGCTGGTCTTACTGCTCTTGTTGTCTGGAATCTGCTTGTGTTTGTAATTGATATCTTTCTTTTAAAATATTTAAGTAAAAAATAATCACTACACTTCAGGAATAAAAATTGCAAATAACCAATGGATGAAAAAAGTCTACATTCAGGAAATAATTTAGGGACTGAACATAATAAGATCAATAAAACAGATTATATAAAGAAAATCGATCTGCAACATCTGCCCCGGTTTTGAAGAAATAACTTGTTTATACAGGGGCTATTGGGAGCGAAATAGTCGTAAATGTGAGGATTAAATTTGAAGGAAATTGAGTACAATTGTAAAGAACTAAAATAAGGATTAGTTAAGTAATTTCATTTTGATTTATGAACACAACAATTCATATTGATCTCCTGGCAGTATTTACTTTTCCCGGAGTCATCCTGGGTTTAATTTTTTCACTCTTCTTTATTTTTAAACCTTCAAAAAACAGGGAATCAAACCGTTTCCAGGGACTCATGCTTCTATCGCTTTCGTTGATCATGCTGGAAGGTATCCTTAACCAGACAGGGTATATAGTAAGGGTACTTCCCTTAACCTACTCTACTGCAACATTGAATTTTTTAATTGGCCCGTTTCTGTATCTTTTTGTAAAAAGAAGGATATATAAACAGGGTTCAACTAAAGAATTGATACATTTCATTCTGCCGCTGCTCTACCTTATTTATTTAGTTTTTAGTATAATCCAGCCAAATGAATTCAAGTATAATATTTATCTGAATAACTTTCATCCCGACTGGCCGCGACTTGAAGTTCACAGTGCAATTTCAAATGATCCTCTTCATTTCAATCAATATCTGGACCTTGTGACCGGGGTTCAGATCTTATTTTATTTTTTCCTGTCAACAAGCTTACTGGTTAAAAAATCAAGGGACTCAGGAGAATCGATCTTCAGGCTGAAAGATGAAGTGCTGCTATCGCTTAGAACAATACTATTCCATTTTCTGGTGATCGTTCTGACCTTTATTTTCGTAAAAGCATTTTTCCAGGGAACTTTTGGTGATCATTTTATCAGCATCTATATCACAATTTTTATTATCATAACCACTTTAAGGGTTATAAATGACTCAACCTACTTTGACAGAACAACTTCATTCCTTGATATTCCTATTGGGAAATATCGTAAATCAACATTAACCGAAACTGTTAAAATTGGAATCCTGAATAATATTATCTGCGAATTTGAAAATAAAAAATACTTTTCAAATAATCTGGCCACACTTTCAGAACTGGCAAAGAAAATTGGAGAGAGTCCCCATCATGTTTCACAGGTAATAAACGAAAAACTCAATCAAAGCTTTTTTGAATTGCTTGCCTCCTACCGGGTTGAGGAGGCAAAAAATATATTTTCTACTGACAAATCAAACAAGCTAACTGTTGAGGAGGTCTCTGAAATGGTCGGCTACAATTCCAAAACTGCTTTCAATAACGCATTTAAAAAACTTTCCGGAAAAACACCCTCAGAATTCAGAAAATCAGTAAACTCCTGATAATAATTTACTTGTGTGTTTGGATTCATACTTGCCTATGGGGATGTACACCATCCTTATAGGGATGTTCTTTAGTTGCTTGTTTCAGATAGTAGTTTTGACAAATAAAATCAAAACTATGAATCATGACAACAAATGTGACAAATCCAAAAACATTCTCAGGTAACATTCATCACGATTTAATTGAAGATTGTAAAAGAGGTGACCAAAGGGCACAATTCCAGATTTACAAATTATATTATAAAGCAATGTACAACACAAGCCTGAGAATTGTAAAAGACCCAATGGAGGCGGAAGATATAATGCAGGAATCATTTCTTGCTGCCTTTAATCAGATCGGCACATATTCAGGTAATGTAAGTTTTGGGTCCTGGTTAAAAAGGATAGTTCAAAACAGGTCAATTGACAGCTGGAGAAAAAATAGAAAGATGATTTTTGAAGATGTTGAGTTATTGCGTGAAAATTTAAATAATTACTGTCAAAGTCCAAAATCTCCTGAAGAAACTGATGGCAGAATTACCAGGATAATTGAAGCGATTAAGCTTCTCTCGAAAAAATGCAGGAATATTTTTTCGCTTTATTTCCTCGAAGGGTACGATCATGAGGAGATAAGTGAAATATTGTCAATTTCAACCAGTACATCTAGGTCACAGCTCTCAAGGGCAAAACATAAAATCATCAGAGGACTCAAAGAAATATAGACTTTATGTCAGCATAGTATTTCCCAATGGGAACCAGTGTTCAGACTTCCTTGTTTATGAGATTCATGTGATTGATATGCAACAAATTTTCTCACTTTCCGCCCTTTACTAACGAAAAATATTAATTAATTTTATTTCTTATTCTTTTATAAATGTAATTTCTCATGATAGAAATTTTAATGCCAGAATCTAATTCACAAAATTTTTCAAATGAAAAATAAAATATTTTTCCTTCTTATTATGATTATTATCGTTCCAGTGATCTATTCTCAACAGATACCTGGAAATGAATCAAATCCTTCTGTCAGTGGAGATACTAAACTTGCAAAAAAATACCTTCCTGAGTTTACCAGACTTACAGATGGCTGGGTGAAAGCTTATGACAGTAAAAATGCGGATAATCTTATCCCTTTTTATTCAGAGGATGCCAGGTATGTTTCCTCACATGTTTCGGGACTTGAAGCTTTTGGCAGGAAAGAACTTATTGCCAATTTTCAGCATGGTGTGGATATTGGCGGATTTATAAATAAAGTTGAAATAATCTCCATATCCATCTCAGGTAATATGGCAACCCTGTACTGCAAATATGTGGCAACCAATAGCGGTACAACTGTATCAGGCAGAAATCTGCTGGTACTTGAGAGGAAGGACAAGAACTGGTTAATAATTCTACATATGACAGTCATTTAATAAGAATCAGAGACTTAATATAGAACTTAATTGTATATAATATGGAAGAGTCAAAATTAATCATAATGATTTATTTTCTTTCGTTAGCTGTATATGGCTTTTTTGAAATAATCGTTCAAAGAAAATATTTCAAACGGAAATCAAAGAAGACAGATAAAGGTTTTATTTTTTTGCTTCTCTCATTTTATATGGCCATATATCTGACACCATTGGAATATGTAATTCTACAGCAAAAACTGATGCCTGGAATGATACTTTCAGGTTTCATTATACTTACTGTTGGAATACTGATTCGTTTCATTGGTTTATATCAGATGAAATATAATTTTTCCACCGCAATTGAAACTGGTGAAGACAATACCCTGGTGACTACCGGCTTATATAGATATATCCGGCACCCTTTATACCTTGCTGCATTTATGATATCTGTGGCAGGGAGTATCATATTTTCATGTCTGTTTTCATGGATTCTGGTCATTTTCACCCTGTCTGCAATAATCAACAGGATAGACAAGGAAGAAATCTTTCTAAACCAACATTATAAGGATTATGCAAAGTATTCTGAAAAGACCAGGAAGCTGATCCCTTTTATTTATTAAGTCAGTGTAACTTATAATTGTAAACATAGAAGTATTGAAAAAATACTTATTAAAATAACCCTGATAAAGCAATTCATGAAAGCATTAAGACTATCACTCTTTTTTCTAATGATAATCAAAATAAGTCACGCACAAGAAAATCTATTCAATCGTTCATCATTTTTAACTGCTGGTGTTCTTCAGATTAAGGAAAGTGCAAACTTCGGTTTGGTTTTTATAGGTCCGGCTGCAAACTATGGTCTGAATAGAGAATTTTTTAAAGACAATAGGTTGATTACATATAAAAATAAGTTTGGACTTGGTATCTTGTTTTCCCGGAGGATTCCTTCCCTCGCATTTTATCTCAAACCCGTAGATCTGGGATATCTTTTTAAGGTATACTCAGGAACAGGAAATTTGTATATTGGTCCATCATTGAAACTGGAGTATAATTATGAACTATATCCCGACCTACAGGCAGGTTTCGATTACTGGTTCACCGATTTATCCTTAGGGCTTAATGCATCATATAATTTCAGCTACAACAAATCAATATTCAGAATAACTGTAAATTCTTCTTTTGCAGGATTTGTTACACGTCAGCCTGAATATCGTGATCCCTATTATTATGATCTTGGATTTAAGTATGCGGTAAAACACCTTCATCAGGATATGGTATTTGGATCATTCAGTAAATTTCATTCTACAGAACTGGAGATATTATGGAAACTAAAAAAGGATTCACGACTGGCATTTGGATATGTTTTTGAATACTCAGGATATTTTAAAGATCCTGATATAGCAATTATCAATCAAAACATTAAACTGGTAATTAATAAAAAGCAAAAATAATATGAGACAAATAACTCTTTGTGTGTTTATTATATCCCTGCTTCCATCTTGTTTAAAGGAAGATGAATTAAAGAATCCTTTTGTGTCATTCATCCCCCGTCAAATAAATGATGGCTGGCAGATATCAACTCCAGATGCTGAAAATATAAATTCTTCCTTGCTTACTGAAATTTATAGAGATTTTCATGCTGATGAAGATATCTGGCAGGCAAGAAGCTTACTGGTTATCAGGAATGGAAAACTGGTTGCAGAAAGCTATACAAAGGATGAAACAGATATAAGTACTCCAAGAGCAATCTGGAGTGCAACAAAACAGGTTGTTGGTTTATTAACCGGGATAGCCCTTGAAAAGGGTCTGATAGCAACCATAAATGATCCTATTTCAGACTATCTGACTGAGACATCAAAATATCCTGACAAAAAGGATATTCAGATTGAAAATTTGCTGACCATGAAATCCGGGATTTCATATAGTAACGATGGATTGGGAGGACAAACAGATGATATTTTAAGAAAGCTTCCCGGTAGAATTACTGATTTTATCCTTAACAGGCCATTGGCAAATAATCCGGGAGAGAAAGCTCAATATAAGGATTGCGATCCGCAACTGGTATCTTCAATAATTCAGGCGAAGTGTGGAAGTTCAACTGGTCAATGGGCATCTGAGGTTTTATTTGATAAACTGGAAATAAAAAATCTATTCTGGGATGACTATAAAGATGGAGTTACATTAGGGGGTTTTGGAATCCTCACCACATCACGAGAAATGGCAAAATTTGGTCAGTGTGTTCTTGATAGTGGCATGTGGAAAGGCACTTCCATTGTAAGTAAAGAATGGATTAAACAGATGACAACTGTGAGGATACAGGATATTTATGGTTACCAGTTTGGCTATCTATGGTGGAAGGATGAAAATAGAGGAATGACATTCATGAGTGGTCATGGTGGGCAATATGTCTGTATAATACCGTCAAAAAACCTTATTATAGCTATGACAGCTGAAGTAAATACCCAGGGTAATTTTCAGTTTGGGAAAGAGGCTTTTAATTGGGTTGATAGAATTGTTACCATAACAGAATGACCAGGCAAATAAGTTGCCTTCATAAACTAAAAAAGAGTTGTTAAGGAATAATTTTGTTCCGGCGATAACGGATTTTCTCTTGCAGTGAAAGGGTTTTATATATAAGCGTTATGTCCTCTTTGGGTGATTTGCAGAGAAATACTTTAAGTCCCTTTTCTCTGAAATATTTATCATCAACACTTCCGATCTTAATTATATCTGAAAACAATTCATCCATATTGTTGATATTTCTGTAAATGTAAATTAACGCTCCTTCAGGGATTGAATCTGGTGCCCAGAAAACATAACTTTCATGAAATGTTATTGCCTCAGGCAGATTAAAATATCTGCCGTAGAAATAAACGGCACCAGCATAACCATTATCCCTTTCGCCAAAGATAGTACAGCTCTTTTTATCCTCTTCGGTAAGCATAGTATATGCTTTTGATACAAATCCTGTGAGCTCTTTCCAACCTGTCATATCAGCATAAGCCTGGGAGAAATCGTGCTGAGTGCCATTTTCCCATTTAAGTAAGGGATGAAGTATGAAATGATGTGTCTTCTGAACATAAGTTCCGTAGTTATCATAGGACAACACTGGTAGTCCAGAAGGTAATGCTGCCAGAGAAACCATAAGAGAAACAGAGAAAAGTGCATATCGCACCCATAAAAGAGAACCTGTAAGATACTTCTCAAGGACATATCCCCCGAATGCAAACATGAGTGGCAGCACAACAAGCGCATAATATCCTTTTCCCTTTAGGATCAAAAAGAACAGAAGTATGGCCATAGTTGCTACTCCCAAATATCTATATTCTTTTTCTTCCTTAAAAAAGAGCAATGCAATCAAACCAGTGACCCAGATTATTGCCGAACCCTGGCTGAATGTATAAAGCGAAGCCGGGAATCCAGCATAACCCATCGGGTCAAGCTGACTGCTTTTAAGCTCCCGCATATGGATTTTAACTGGCCAGCCATGCTCGTATTGCCATACAATGTTAGGAGCAATAATTATAAGGCCAAGTATTACAGATAGCCAGAAGTACTTTGATGTCATCAGTGATTTATTCTTGCTAAAGAGTAAGGCGATAAAGAATCCCACAACAAAAAATAATATTGAGTATTTATTCAGGAAGCCAATTCCTATACAGACTCCAATCAGAAGCCATAATTTACGATTTCCGGTCTTCACCATCATGAAGATACTCCATGTGGAAAGGAGCCAGATCAGTTCCTCAAATGAATTGGGTGTAAACAGAGTACCCATTAGAAGAAACCCTGGAGCGAATAGATAAGATGAAACTGCAATAACCTGTGCTGGGATTCCTCCTCCAAGTGCCCTGACAATACCAGATATCAGATAGATGGAAATAGCTCCCCTAATAGCAGGAAAGAACCTTATTCCAAAAACTGAGAATCCGAATATTTTATTCATCAAAAATGCTAAAAACCCGGTAATGGGTGGTACTGTTACCTGACCAGCGCTAAGATGTTCTCCCATGTTAAAAAAAAGCATTTCATCACGGAGAAGCTCATATCTGGTATTTGTAAAAAAGTGAAGGGATAATTTCAAAATAATTAATAGGATCGTTACCAGCCAGTAACTGTTGATCCGGAAGGATTTTTCAGAAGTTTTCACTCTTATATGCATCTTTTATATAAGTATTTAGCCAATTGAAAAAACTGATGTTAAATGAGAATGTGCTAATGTTCTCAGAAGCAAGCAGAAAAGACTCTTGCATCAGATTCTCTGCTTTGGAAGGATCGTTAGTGATCTGCAGGCAAACATGGTAAATGGGTTTGTTATAAAATTTATAAACCTGGAGTTGTGCCTTGTGATCTCCTTTCTTACAGGCTTCTAAAATTTCATTCTGATAATCGGGGTGGATTGAGTGCTGGTTCGTAAACTCTGCTTTCATACTTTTCAGATTTGATGAAGCAAAAATATGACAGCATTTTCCCCGATAACGAACATCCCTATAAGGATGATGTACATCCTTTTAGGGATGTATTTCAGGGCATTAGTAAATACTTTATTATCAGGATTTTGACAATTTTCTGAATTCAGAAGGAGTTTTACCTGTCAGCTTCCTGAAAGCTTTGTTGAAAGCTGTTTTGGAGTTGTATCCAACTATTTCTGATAGTTCCTCAATGGTAAGTTTTCCGGTCTTGTCACCTATCAATATGCTTTTCGCCTTTTCTATCCTGTAATATGCCAGTAGCTCAAAAAAATTCTTGCCAGGCTTCACATTAATTACCTGTGAAACATGATGAGGACTCTCACCAATCTTTTTAGCCAGGTCGGACAGGGAGGCTAGATTTTCGGAAAAATATTGTTTCTTTTCAAACTCATTAATAACGCTTTCCAGTATTCTCACTTTCCAGGGTTCTGTAAAAGATGACTTACGGTATTTCCCAATTGAAATGTCCATGAATGATTCATTCCTGTCAAAATATGTTGAATCATTCATCACCCGGAAAGTCGTTATGAAGGCCAGAATTGACACATATATGCCAATGAAATAATCACCCAGATCAGCCTGGAAATTTAGCTTTACAATAATGAATATAATTGTAATGGTCAGGACATGAAGCACCAGGTTCCTCATGGATCTTAGTACATTGTCATCTGTCTTGAAGAGATTTACCCACTTTTTTCCTGACTTCTTAACAAGAAGGGAAAATGCCAGGTATATGAAGAACAGAATTTGTAAAGCTGTAAAACTATTAAGATATTGTTTGATTTTGAGTGGGTCATCAGGAATAATCTGACTTATCTTAAGCAGTGGCCAATCCGGGTGGTAGCTGTTTAAATATGAATTGTATTTGTAGTCATTAGACTGTATATAATCCTGGCACATATAAAGTTTTTTCTTCTGACCCTTCTGTTTGCTGCCACAAAATTTTTGTTTAACATTCAGCAATAAAAATGATTTGAATCATTAAGAAAGTATTACGGTATAATCTGTATGTCAATTACTAAGTGTCATCTTACTGTAATATCAGCGACTTGCCGGTTTTGTTTTTAAAGAGTACGGATTTGCGGCAAACTTCACAACAAACACATAATAAGTGTAATACATAATATTTTGGCCACTTTCAAAACAGTTTAGGGATTTCTTTGTTACTATTTAATTAAGTCGACTTGGAAAATACGAATATTAATTTGTTCGGAAACAGTCACATTAAATGACTCTGCAAGACTGGGTTAAATTAACAGACACTTTCCTTCAGTACTTTTAATGGTAAATATATAAGTCATTACAATTGATTTAACTATTAAGAGATGTAACTCCTGGAATCAGGTTATTCAGTGCCCCTAATGATATATGAACCAAAAAATATCTATCATGTTAAGATTAAGAACTTTTCTAAATTTATCCTGCAGTACATCAGGAAAGTCCCATAACGATCAATATGTTTCGGAGCGTTGGATCAAGAGGTGGAATATTCCCGGTTTAATGAGTATGAGGACAACACAGAACTGCTATTCATCAGCCGGTAAAAATAAATTAATGAACATCAATTTTCTGGCAATTTCATTTTTTCTTTTTACCTTTATGGTAGCATGCAGTAATGGTCAGCCAAAAAACATTAAGGAGTCAGGGTCTATTTTAAATCCGATTGATGCGTGTAAATGGTTAACTGCGACAGATGCTGAAATGCTTCTAGGGTCGAAAGTTGGAGAATGCAAAACAATCATTAGTTATACCAGTGATGGCAATAAAAATGCTACCTCTCAGGTGGCATATTACAGTGAACCGAACCAGTCTAAATCTGTCAGTTTAATGGTTAAGCGCAATTCTTCTGCCAGTAATCCCAGCTCTAAAATGGAGTATGCTGAACAAGAAAAAACAGCGGATGCAATGGGTACGGGCACTGACATTTTTAATGCAATAAAGCAGGGTCAGGATGTGTCAGGACTGGGAGATGTGGCTTTCACTTATGAGATGTTTGGTCATAACTTAATGGTTTTCTGGAAAGGAAATTACCTTATGATAATAAGTGTGTATGGTACGGAGAATGATAACATTTTAAAGATGCAAAAATCAGTGGCGTCAAAGGTTATAAAGGATCTTTAAAAATTTGCTTGCATAACTGCAATACAATCTGTCTATATTGATTATATTTATTGATGAAACTTTATGGTGATATATTAAGAAAATGGTATAACAAATACCGTTTTAGTATTCTGTTAACCTGTAGGTTATGTCTTATTTTTACAGTTCTGCTATTGCCTGGGACAAAGCTTGTAGCGCAAAACCTTGAAGGCCTGGCAGGTCAGAAACCTTTCACTCTCAGCGGTTCTGTAAGTACTCAGCTTCAATTTTATAATGTACAGGGACGAGAAGCAAACCGGCAGCCATTCATGTGGTATATACAAGGTAGTCCGGTAGTTACATTATATGGAATTACTCTCCCATTTTCGTTTGTCCTTAGCGAGCAACAGCGCGATTTTCGTCAGCCTTTTAACAGGTTTGGTGTAAGTCCCTATTATAAGTGGGCAAAGATCCATCTTGGTTACCGCAACCTGAACTGGTCTTCTTATGCCCTTGCCGGACACACAATAAATGGTGTTGGTTTTGAACTGACTCCGGGAAAATTCAGGATAGGCTTAATGACAGGTCAACTGCTAAAAGCCATCGAGGATAAGCAGGTCATAAATGGTGAGGCGATAAAATACCAGACACCGGCATTTCGCCGCATAGGTACCAGCGTTAAGGTGGGTTATGGCGATAATAAGAACTTTGTGGATCTTGTAATGCTGAAAGCGAAGGACGATCCTAATTCAATAGCTACAACACCCGCCGGCAGCAGTATCTTACCTGGAGAAAACCTGGTAATCTCAGCGGTAACTCATCAGACTATTGCAAAAAAGTTCTTTTTAGATGCCGAACTGGCAAAAAGTATTTTTACCCCGGATATCAGATTAGGGGAACAGGACAGCCTCAACAACCCATTTGTAAATGCTTTTTCATTTCTGATCAAAGAGCATGAAGGAACCAGGGTTACTACTGCTTTTCGTGGGGCTGCTGGTTATACATCCACGTTTTTTGATCTTAAATTGAAATATGAAAGGGTGGACCCGGGATTCAAATCTATGGGAGCCTATTATTTCCTTACCGACCTGAGAAAGATCACTATTGAGCCCACTTTCAAACTATGGAAAAGGAAATTGGTTGTAGGGGGGAGCTATGGAAATCAGATTGACAATCTCAATAATGAGAAAAGTGCCCGCACTGAGCGAAGCATAGGCTCACTACTTATAAATTTCATGCCTGTTCAACAGTACAATCTCAATATCAACTATTCCAATTATGGCATTGGTCAGAAATCAGGGATAGTACAGATTGATACACTCACTGAGTTATCACAAACTACAAAGCAGATTGGCATTACACAAAATGTGAATTTCCGGGGTGAAAATATCATACACAATATTCTGGCAACCTATAACTACCAGAAACTACAGGATGCCAACCAGAATACTTCCGGATACAGTGAATATAATTCAAAGATATTGATGGCTAATTATATGATTAGTTTCACTCCATGGAGTTTGTCAGGGGGGATCGGTTATACACGTACTGACTTCCAACTGGCCAGTAAAGAAACATTAATGTCAGGACCCATGGTCAACCTGAGCAAGTCCTTGCTCAAGAATAAGCTTAATATTTCAATTAGCTTTACTGCATATAAAAATAAAGTAGATAATGTTTTGTCATCCAATATCTCAAACCTCTCATTGCAGGCCGGCTTTCGCCCTAATAAGCATAACCGGTTCAGAACCCGTTTCTATCTCACAAATAGTCAAGCCGCCGATGTGAATGCCATATCTTATAATGAAAAAAAAATCGACCTGAGCTATGTTTATACATTCTGAGTTTAACCCGAAATTTTGAACAATATGGGTCAAAAAATAAGACTACATGGAAAAATAGCCCTCTTCTGGCTATACCTGGTAATTACGTCAGGCTCTTTATTTGGCCAGGTGACTCTTGTAACTACAATTACCCCGCCATATAATGTTCCGTTCGACCAGTTGAAAGAGCATGTTAGACTCTCTCTGACCGCGGGCAGGGTAAGCATTACGAATGGATATATATCAATGTTAATACAAGGTGATAATGGTGTTGAGATACAATCAAATTTCGAAATACTTGATCCTACTGTGTCCATTGAACCCGGACAAACAATTATTCTGGATGGAAAAAACGGCGACCTGGATATAGTTTTCAGCCAGGCTGCATTGAATTTTTTTGGCACCACAGCAGCGAATGTTTTTAACAATGGGCTGCCAGTTGGTGGCTATCAGATATGCTTTCAATATTGGCAGGGTATTGATAATCCAGCATCGCCTGGCATGCCCCAGGGTTGCACAATGTTTAACATTCAGGGACCGACTAATGTAAACGTAGTGACACAGGTAGTCCCGCCCTTTGGCACTAACCTGATGGATTACAGTAATAATACAAAGTTATTTTTAACCTCCCCGGGCTTCAATGGAAATGTTTCCCTTTCCCTGCACATTAAAGGCGACAATGGGGTAGACATTAAAACCAGGGAGGATTATTATCCCAATGATATAAGCCTTACCAATGCCAACCCTGTCTCTCCGATAGACCTTGCAGGATATTTTGATCCTGCCCACCTGGTATCGGCAGGAATGCCAATAGATCAATTAATGACAGAGGGATTGCCCGAAGGAACATACCAGATATGTTTTGCAGTTCGTTCTCCTGATTTCGGTTTAATCTCTGCTGAAGAACCAATGGGCTGCAGCAATATGTTTAATGTTATCTTCAATGAGCCACCTATTCCGATAAATCCTTTATGCGGCGACACATTAAAAATTCCTTCCCAGAATATTGTATTTAGTTGGTCTCCGGCAACAGGGGCTCCTCCTTTCACCGATTACACCCTGCGTATTGTGGAGATGCTCAATCCTGACCAGAATCCCGATGATGCCATGCTTTCCTCAACTGAACCTGTATTTTTTGAAAGCACAAATTCAGGTGCCCTCTCATTCTTCTACGGTCCAAATCAACCTATTCTGGAGGTCGGACGAAAATATGCATGGCAGGTTATTGCCAGTGACGGTGAAACCCACACGAAGTTTAAGAATGAAGGGAGAAGCGAAGTGTGCTGGTTTGTATGGGAGCCATTAAGTCTCATTCCGGTTGCTGAAACTAATGATCTTAGTTTTGATATCCTGTCTCCTTCAGTAAATACCAACGAAGTTAAAGTAAGTCAGCAACAGGATCTTTATTTAGCCTGGGGATGGCTGAATAATGGCAACCTTTTCAAGGCAGATTCACTCCCCTTGTTTATGCAGAAGGATATACAGAGCTATCGATTATCCATTCATCCGGGAAAACAAAAAGCAGGAATACTAACCGACCAGAGCTTTGCTTACCAATTTGTTGTACCAACTCAGGATACCGTTCCTCAAATGGCTGTAGCGTATTATCAGCGTTCTGTTGATGAAATTAAACAAATCGGATTAAAGAATGACTACTGGTATAACTTTGAAGTAGAGGCACTTAATGGTAATAATGCTATAGTGGCCACAGCAAATACAAAAGATATTCATCTTATAATTAGTGATATAGATACCATTCCCACTGCCCATATTTCCGGCCAGTTACATTACAAATTTGATAATAGTCCCGGAGACTACCCTATCCCCAATACATCCTTAAGATTTTACTTATCAAAAGGACTCTTAATAAAACAGCCTGTGGCAGTGTCAAACGCTGTATCCGGTGTGCAGTTTCAGGGTCCTGAATATTACACCAAAACAGATGTAGATGGAAATTTTGAATTAGACATTCCTTTACCTTCAGGTCAGGGTAATAATGACTCTTACCGGATGGAAATTGTAAGTCCCTATTATCAGCCGGTTGACAGTGTCATTAGTATTACTGATTCAACTAAAACAATCCAGATGGGTCAGATTATCACAACAGCATACAATTATTCCCTGAAGCTATTTGTGAAAAAAACTTTTGGCAGCTACAAAACCATTCAGGATCATTCATATTATGATATGAAAGGAAAGCTTATTGAACAAATCGATACAGTAACTATCGGTACTCCCGACACTACCATCCAGGAAATACCCGCAGGTATTCCGGTAATTCTTTATAGAAAGCAAAAACCATCCTACCTGCCTCCTGTCGAAGGGCAGTACAGTAAAAACACCACTGTCAACGGAATTATTAAGATCGCTGAAGGAACAACAGCTCTTGAAATGGGTTCCGACGGAAAACAGGTTTCGTACATAAGCTTTGACAGATTGCTTTGTAATATATATAATAATGACATATATTATATAAAAGCATTGCAACCTGGAACATCAGGAAACTCTGCTTATAAAAGCGGACCTTTTGAGGCACCTGAAGAGGAGTTGAGATTTATTAAATCACCCTCTTCAGGCGACAGTACCCATTTTGATATTGAACGTACCTATAAAATAATTTCTAAAGATCCGCCAAAATCAACTATTTCCGGGCAATTAGTTTATAGCTGGCCCGGGGATAACACCCATGTTTTGCGGCCACTTGCAAATGAAGATTTTACTGTTGTTGTTGAATACCTGTATAATAATAAGCCTGTTAAGTTCTTGCAGATCATCCCTAACGGGGCATATAAAACCGAATTACAACTCGATAGTGATCCTTCCGGCTTAAATACAGGTGATTACGGGCAGGTAATGGCAACAGGTACAACAGACAGTAATGGAAGGTTTACAATACAGGCCGTGAACTTAAACAATAAAGGGATTCTGGGAACCGGTACTTCTACAACATCAGGGGGGACTAATCCATTTCCAACTCCTGTTCCTGGCGGAATTCCCAATCCTAAAGAGAAAATTATCGACCCTTTTGACCAGTCATTAATAAGTGTTGGCAGTCAGCTTACAGGGCTTGAAGCTACCAGTATCTTTAATTTTAATGATATGAGTGCCACATTTGGAACTCAGCAGCAAATGAACCAGCTTAATGGTGTTATAAATAGTGGATTGGGGATTGGTGCGAATAAGCAGCAACAGGGTTTTGTTATGTTACACAACAACAGCCTTCAGGACTACGGACTACCAGGTCAGCCATATGTTTCGAATGTTACCAATGTTCATGGACCACATAATAGCATGGAAGAAAGTAATTATCTGACTCCGCCTGAGGGTGGTCTTATACAACGAGTATACCGGATACGGGTAAAAGACCAGGATTTCTACTATAACCCTGAAAAAAATATTATAGTGGACCCATTGGAAGCTACGGATGTAGGGCCGATAACAGTGATGGTTAAAGAGGTTAAGTGGGAATTTACGGCAAAAGACAAAGATACCAAATCAACTTTGGAAGGATTGAAAGCTGTAGTATTTCGTGATCCATCCGATAAAGTTATGAATCTTCCACAGGGTGAAGGAGATGGCCTGTACCAGATGAAAAAGCTAATCAATCCTCAGTTTTCAGGTGAAGTGACCAATACCGCACAGAAACCGTCACAAAGCAATCAGGGACAGAATCAGGGTGCAAACCAGGGTACGGGTACAGGCCAGGTATCTGGCTGGCAGGTGAACCTTGAAAATTATACCTATGGCAACCTGAACACTTCCCAGATATTGACTGGTTCACAATCGTGGCCGGAAGGAAGTTACGAATGGCTTGAGAATAGCGAGACAAGTAGTTCAGGAGCAGTAACGTTTGACCGGCTCATAAGCGGATATAAAGACTATTACCTTGAGATGGCATCAAACCCTGCAGGTGCGGAGATTTTTTACGAGCCGAAATTTTTATCTATGGATGCCAACCTATATAGTGTTCACTATAAGGAGAAGGATAATGATGGAAAAGAGATTACAGCAATAAATAATTGCGATTATGGTAATTACTGGGATACAAGAAAGACGAATATTCCGCATGCAGTAGTCGAGGTTAATATGATACCTCAACCTTCCAGGATGGGGGGAAGGGTAATCGATAAATCCAGTGGACTTGGTTTGAAATATGCATTTGTGGCACTGACAGATCTTAATGAGAAAATTATTGGTTACCGGTTGACAGATTCTGTCGGGTATTTTGAATTCCTGAATGTTTTTGATCTGGCCAAACTACCGGATAATGTTATGAACCTGAGTGCAAGGGTAAGGGCTTATTCTGGTGGTTATACACAACAGAAAGAACAAAATAACCATGACTATAAGGAATTGAATGTGAACAGAAGCGGAAGTCAGATGATTGTCGAAATCCTTATGGTCCCCTCTGCCACCATTACCGGTACTATAAAGAATGAAAAGGGTGAACCTGTTGATGCATATATTAAGCGCCCTGATGGACTGGTTGTGGAAACAGCAGGATTTAAATCAGGATATTTGACACTCATTGGTAATGTTGGGAAATTTGGACTTCCGGTCCCGGTTAAAGCTGGTGAGACTGCCCAATTTTATGTAATACCCAAAGATCCGGGTTATTTTGCTGATACCGTTGTTGTGAAAAATATAAAGGATGGTAATAATGACATAGGCGTTCACACTGTTTATCGCAGAAAGCATCGTATTCATATATATGTTACTGATAATAATAATACCGGGCTTAAGATTGCCGGTGCCAAATTAACAATTAATAAAGAACAAACCATCACCACCAATACCAATGGAGAGGCTGAATTTAGCTTTGAAAATGTTTCGGTCAATAATTACACATTGAATATTGCCGGCCCGCAGGGGGCAGGATATGTTTCTCAGGTTATCAACCTCAAAAATGAAGAATCAAAAACCGCGCAGAATTACTGGATCAGGCTGAAAAAGGGAGGGAGTATAAGTGGTGTGGTAACACTTGATGGGAACACTGTAGCAGGAGCAAAGGTTTATCTCGATTACAAGGAACAAAGTTCATCGCAGTCTTCCGGTTATTATCAAAGTAACTCAGTTATTCTTATTCAGACAGGAAACAAGACAAGTCCGCCTCCGAATGCGGAATCTCTGCCAAACGGGAGCTTGCCACAGCTCATCACCTACTCTGATAAAATCGGCCACTATCAGCTAGAAGGGCTTCCGGTAAATAACGGGCAGATTACCCTTATTGCCACCCTGGATACATCCTTTACTGTTATCGGTGACCAGGAAAACGTGTCAATTTCAGGAGGGCAGGCAACAAAGGACCTTGCACTAAAATCTTACGGTAATATGGTGATCAAGTCGATTTATGGTTTCCCTCTTTCGGTTGAAAGCATTACAGAAACCAACGATAAAAACGTGGTCAATGTGTCTGGAATTGTAAGTTTTCAGGAAAACAGTTCACCCTTCTCCTGGATTTCAAATGAACAGGTGCTTCGAATACATAATGTACCTTTCAGTAAAAAAATGGTTAATGGGAAGGCCGTGGGTCTTCCTGTAAACAACAATGCCAGTCTTGATGCTGTCAGTAACCTGAAAATGCAGTATAAAAACAAGTATAATGTTCTTATCAGCAATAATGGTAGCGTCAATAAATCAACAGGTAATGAGCTGACTATAAAAAAAGATCAGAATAATAGGGGTGTATTGTCAGGATATGCCCACATCGTCGACAATTCATTTAACTATCCCAGTAGTTACCTTAATTTTAAAGACAAAGATCAGTTCTACCTTGGCCTTGTCAATAATAATAACGATCAATAATCAGTTAAGTATATTTAGTTCTTCAGGCACAGATGAGCCCTGCTGCAATACAGGTACAGTTGAGCCAGGCGATATTACAACCGTCATTCCATCTGAGCAATAAGCAGGGAACAGCTATTCAATTCAATTTTATCCAGTTTGATGCTACTGCAGATCCGGCAAATTCATATATCGATCAGCAAGGAAAAATTCACCTGGATGTAAGCATGGAATGCCATATCCCCAACGCAAAGCCTGAATACTTAAGCGTTCATGCAGGTGATATCGTTCTTGATGAGAGTAAGGTATATCCTGCATCCGGAGCTGAACCCCTGATTGTTTCAATGGAAAAATGGAACCTCGAAATCAGCGACTGGACTATAGATCCTGAAAAAGGCGGTATTTATTCCACTAAGGGATTGATTAAGACAGGCAAGGTGGATGTACCTTTTACCGAATTCAATTTACGTTCCGATTTATTCGTGATGCTGGGCTTCCAGGTTAGCAATATAGAACTTGGAGGAGGCGTGAAAAAGTTGTCAGACATCGATGCCAAAAATTCTATCATGGTGTTTGATCCTAAATGCGGCAGTGATATGAGCGGTCACTGGAAACTGGCAGTTGCCGGTCCGGGAAATAATCCAGCCGCCAGGATAAAGGGTCTTAATCCATTCCTTAACGACGATATTAATATCCAGTATATACAGTTGCTCAGTAACGGTGAGGATATATTTTCTATCCAGCAGGGAGGTTCTCCCTTAAAAATAAATGGTAATGGGGTTGCACAATTTAGTCCACTGACTATAAGCAGCGGAACTGACTATTTCACTGTTACCGGAAGCTTAAAGATTCCGGCACCCAAATTTATACCGATTACGACCAGCCTGAAGTTTACCGGATCTCCTGCACCACTTAATATGGATATTGAGTCCTTGCAAATGAGTTTTGAAGGGCAGGGCCATGTGAATTTCATGGCAGATAAGTCAATATTACCAGATCATAAACAGCAACCAGATAACTATCAAAGGGCAGGTTGAAGAAGAAAACGGGTTTAATCCTATTACTAGCTACTTTTTATGCGGATGGAAGTAATCCCTCCAATGCTTTATATCATGTTGACATTGAAAAAGATTTTGTATTGAATCTTACATCCAAAGTCTTCCTCAACCTCATCAACAGGTGCCTACAACCTTAAAATTGATCATGGTGGGATGAAAGTTCAACCAGGAGCCAATGACTGGGATCTTCTCAGCTTTACGGGTAACCTGTTGACCACTGATAATACCATGAATGCAGATGGAGGTAAACAGAATAATGTAATGACTTTTATTGTACATGGTAAGGTTGAAGTCAATGGATCTGCGATAAAGGTTTCGAACATTGACAGCCCTTTTGGCGCAATGCAGTTAGAATATGATTTCTCCGAAAAAGCCCTGCATGGCTCTCTGGAAGTAAAGGATCAGGAATTGGGTCCGTTCACGGCTAGCAGGTAGTGTTGATATGCTCATTGATCCAAAGGGATGGTATTTTCTGGGAGCATGTAAGGTGAATACCGGCTTACCGGTATTCAGTTCAATTAACATGGGCTTCCTGTTAGGTAACCGAGTTATACAGGCTCTGAAGCCACAGTAGTAATTGACAAGGTATCACAGTTTTCCTATAGCAAAAAAAGCCTTTGCTGGCTAAAGGGTGATGGGGCAACAGCCATTCATGGCTTCTTTATTACAGCCGGTAAAAGTATTATCGATACCAAACTGGGTGTAAACCTTGGGGTTGCATCGATATATCTTAGAGCCATTGCAGGAGCGGAAGCCAGCCTTTATACCAACTTTGACGACTGGAGCATTTCAATTGTCGGCAGGTTTATATGGTAAGGTAGAAGCTAGGAGCATCAGCCCTTAATATTTCTGTTAATGGATCTGCATCACTCGATGGCTCAATAACCGGTGTGGTTGGTGTTAATGAAATCTGTGTGGGAGGCAATATAGGAGCAAATATTGAGGGATCAGGTACTGTTGAGTTTACCATTAAGGATATCACCTTCGATTTCTCCGAACATGCTGTAGTTAAACTGATTTCTCAAGTGTAAATGGTATTAGATACAGATTTCTATTTTGGTACTGCACCTGCACCTGCCTGTGACGCGACAAATACTTGTGGAAACTAAGTTTTATAAAACAAAACACCATGGTAAAAAGATCAGGAATATATGATTTTAGTTTCGATGAGCTCTTCCCGGGTCATCATGTCACTAATAAAAATTATTACATGAATTATATGATAAGATTCATATTCATTTTCGCAAGTCTTACGATTACCTCTGCCGGAATCATGGCACAAAACACAATAGCGGTGCATCCGGGAAGTAAAGGGATCTTTATAATCACCGGGGACCAGTTACCAGTATCATTTAATTACCGCATCAGCCGCAGGGAAACAGGTCAGAATGACTGGCAGGTGGTAAAAACACTTTCCTTTCCCCAGAACAAAGAGACATGGGAAGGACGAATATTCAGCGAGACAATGAATAACAGGGAAATCAGCCTGCCCGACAGTACAACTACCGACATGCTCTGGAGGATGTTAAAGAGATCATCTGTTACAGATTCACTGTATTCATGGGGAAAGTATCCCATTTATTCTATCTGCCTGTGGTACTGGCTGGTGGGACTCATCAGTTGATGCCCAAAAACTATATGATTATAAAATTGAGAAGGAAGTTAAGGGTAACCTAAATCTCCTGAAAACTATTGAGGCTGTATCCTCTGTTCCTGCGATTCCCGAATATAATATTAAACCTGATTCCATCGCCGGAAATGGAATATCAGTAATGCTTGATTTTAAACTATTATCCTTCTCAAATCTGGCAGGCTTCAGGGTTTACCGAAGCTATTATCTTCGGAATAATTATGAGCAAATACACCCTTTGCTAATGTACCAATCGGCAAACAGGGAACAACATCTTATAATAGCTGATGAATCGGTTGTGGATAAAGCTCAGTACAGTTATTACCTTATTCCGTTTGATTATTATGGAAATGATGCGAAATCAACCGATACGGTGAATGTTTATAATGGCAATGCAGGCATGATTCCTTCCCTGGTCACTCGTTTTCGACGCATAAGCCGGGAGAAGGGAAAAGATATCAGGCTCTCATGGCAGCTTGATAACACTGAGGATATTGTCTCCATAGATATATATAAAGCACTCGTTTATGATGGATATTATACGCACATAGCAAGTGTAGCTCCGGGTGATACTGATTTTATTGACCGTAATGTTCTTCCCGTAACAAGCTATTATTATTCGCTGGTACTTAATACAGCTTATGGACGTACTTATCCTTCAGTAAGAATACCTGTAATAAACAAAGCGGGCAAGTCAAACGATTTTCCTCCCGCGAATCTCAAAGCCATTCGCGAAGGGAATACTGTATCTTTAAGCTGGGAACAGGCAGGAAAAGATATCCGTGGATACTATCTCTACCGCTCGGGCAGTTTTACCGGACAAATGCAAGTGGTAACGGGAATAATCGTCAATTCTGATTCTATTGTAAGGTATGTTGATACCCTGGCCCAGGTTACTGACTCACCTGTTCTTATTTATGCTGTTGCTTCAGTAAACAGCTCTGAAAATATCAGTCCGCTTTCTTCAAGGGTTTCAGTTACCAATATGCCCGATAGAATGCCAATACCCACAGGACCTCAGGGCTGTTGCAGGTGATAATTCTATCCAGCTATTCTGGGATGATGTGAGAAGTACATATCCCTATGTAACCGGATACTGGTAAGTCGCAGGATAGCAAATAACCGGGGAGAGGCTGAGACACCAAAAATAAGGTTAAATGTAAACCCTACCACATATGGAATCAATTCATTTGTCGATACCACCGCAGTTGCCGGGATCCATTATTACTATAGCATTCGAGTCGATTGGGTCTTGACAGTTCAGATGTAAGTAGCCCGGGACTGGAGGCAGGAGCTATGATAGCTGAGCAACTTCCTTTACCACCCGGACAATTACGAGCATTTAACAGTAAGGGAGGTATCTTGTTACAGTGGACAAATCCACTTGACCCCAATGTAAAAAAAATTCGCATTATGCGTGCAGGTAAGGGCGAAACGCTAAAGATTATTAAAGAGATCGGTATGAATAGCGATGAGTGGCTTGACAGCTCAGTAACAGCTGATACCGTATATTTCTATACGGTGGTATCTGTCGATGATAAGGGAAGGCAAAGCATAAGCGATGAACCATTGGGTATTCGCTCCGCAGCATACAATTAATAAGGTACAGACCCATTGTCAATTATGAATCCAGAGATGTAAGTACTATATTATCACATATTTACAATTCTACGGACACCAAAGGTGGTTTTACAGGAAAGTTTTGTGAATGCATTATTAAAAGCTGTTCTGGAATTATGGCCAACCATTTCCGGGATAATAGTCAGTTTATCTTTTCTATCTCCTTAAATGGCTCTGCATAACTTGATGGATCATTAACAGGAGTGGTTCATAAATAAATATAACAGACCTGAAATTATATCATCGCCGGTAAAGATTACCGTTCCGGAAGCATCTTTAACGGTTCCAGGGACGGGAGTGCCAACATAGTGCACGTAGGTGCCGGCAGCAATCCTGATTAATACCGCAAACTCAGGTAAAAGACCCCCAATGGCTTCGTGTAGAAATATTAGTCCAATCGTGTTACCTATCCAGTTTGCACGTGTATTTTGCAAATATTTTTTATCAAATAATTACCCAAGGCTTTGCCTTTGGGTTCTAAATATTGTCCCCCTGAATTTCAGTTATAAAAATCAGGCCAGACAAATAATTGTCCGGCCTGATCCTTTTAAATATTGTCAATAAATTTTTTAACCTCCTCCTTTGTTTTTCCGGTTTTTTTCTGTATGCGGCCGATGAGCTCATCTTCTTGTCCTTCGACAAGTGTTAAATCATCATCGGTAAGTTCACCATACTCCTGTTTTAATTTTCCTTTTACTAAATTCCAGTTTCCTTTCAATTTGTCTGTTATAGCACTCATAATTATAAATTTTAATTGTTAATAAATGATTGTTATATTATTCTATATCCTTTTGATTAACTATTATATTTATCTATAGTTAAGATAATTTTGACCTGACAACAATTCAATCAAACTAAGGTTGTTCAACCTTTATCATAAAGTTCGATGTTATTTTGCAATACGATTTGTTCATTATAGTAATAAAATCTTGCCAAAAATCCAATTAATTGATAAATAGCTTCTATCTTACTGATATCCAGAGGATATTTCTTTTTAACTGTTGAACCAGTTTGTGGAATAGTGTGGATAAAATTCCTCAAACTGACCTTTAAATTCCACAGACTTGTTTTTAATCTGACAGGAATAATTCTGTTTAAGTTATTGGTAATAAATCCGTGAACCGGTTCTTCAAATAATCTGTAACCGGATTCACGACTTGGTCAGAAGTATTTTTTGCAATTTGATAATGGACCGGAATACACACCGGAGGAAGAATATGGCATGCTATTTTCATAATATCATGTTGGTTAGAATGATTATGTCAATCAATTAATGAAGAACCAGTCTTTACAGAAAATAGCTCTGATTATTTTTATTGTTTCAGTTTTACTGGCAGGGATAATAATCGCAAAGAATATACTTATACCACTTGCAATTAGTTTCTTATTTGCCTATTTACTATATCCCCTGGTCTGGAGGATCGAACGATATGGGGTACACCGAATAATAGCCATATTGAGTGTGATGCTGATTGCGCTTATCATTATTTCTTCCATTGCAGTCTTTTTTTCTGTTCAGATATCAAATATTCAAATAAATGTTGATGATCTGAAGCAATGCTTTTTCAACCTCAGTTACCGGTAGCTCACAGGTTTTATTCTGACATACATAGATTGTAGTTTGTCCCGGTATTAGTTTGTTCTCAAGAAGCGATGACATGTTTTCGTCTTTCCCTCCGTAAAGGAGAACATTTGGCAAATAATAATTATTAAATTCCTTTTGAATAGTTGAATAATTATCTCCGACTATTGCCACTTCATAAGGTTGCTTTATTAACCATGCCATGAGAATATCCCAGTTTGCATAATTTGCCCCTCCGGATAATGCGTCTTTCTTTATTGCAAGAACCATCCGCTCGGACATCTTTATGAAATTATCATTGCTGAAATACATGCCAAGTTCATACAGGTCTTTTGCGATTACAGAGTTTCCTGAGGGAAGAACATTATCTGCAATATCGATTTTCCTGACTATTAAGGCCGGATCAAGGTCGGAAGTGTAATAAAACATCCCCGTATCTGGATCATAAAAATGCTTTAAGACATATTCTGCCAGATTTTGAGCCTCCTGAAGCCATTTGTCGTTAAAGGTTGTCTGGTAAAGCGAAATAAAGGCATCAATAGTAAATGCATAATCGTCCAGAAAAGCATTGACAGATGCTTTTCCATTACTGTAGTTTCTCTCCAGCTTACCATCATTTGACTTCATTTTTTGTAAAATAAAATCTGCATTCTTTAAAGCTGAGTCTAAATATTTCTTTTCACCGAACACCCTGTAAGCATCAGTATAACCTTTTAACATCAATGCGTTCCATGTTGTAAGAATTTTATCATCCTTTAAAGGATGCACCCTTTTTGACCGCACATCGAACAATTTTCTTTTTGCAACAGTAATCCTGGTACACAGTTCATTTTCTGTTATATTGTACTTTGCTGCTATCTTTTTGTCGGGTTCAGTTCTATAAAGAATATTATTTCCATTTTCCCAATTACCTTTGTGAGTGACATTATAGTAATCAATCACCAGGGTTGCATCTTTGCCAAGGATATGTCTCAGCTCTTCTTCTGTCCATATGTAATATTTCCCTTCCTCCCCTTCACTGTCTGCATCAAGAGATGAATAGAAACCACCATCTTTTGAAGTCATTTCCCTATGAACAAAATCAAGGGTCCAGTATACGATATTTTTATACAAGGGGTCCTTTGTAAGTTGATAGGCAATTGAATAAAGACTTACCAATTGAGCATTGTCGTATAACATTTTTTCAAAATGAGGTACTCTCCATAAAGCATCTGTGGAATATCTGGCAAAGCCTCCTCCAATATGATCAAATATGCCTCCCTCAGCCATTTTATCCAATGTCGTGACTACTTCTTTCAGAGCGCTCCTATCGTCAGTCAGGTAAAAATAATATAATAAAAATTGATGACCCACAGGTAACGGAAATTTAGGAGCGCCCTTATAGCCTCCATTAATAAAGTCAAAACCTCCTTTCCAATTATTAAAAACAGATTTCAAATCGTTTTCAGTTAATGGAGTTTTGTCATCAGGAGTTGTTACCAATTCGTTGGATTTAATCCCATTGGTCAATGCTTCAGCATGTTCCTCTGCTTTACCTGGATTCTTTTTTACATACTCTGAAACCAGTTTCAGTATTTCAAGCCATTTATCTTTCGTGAAATAGGTTCCTCCATATATCGGCCTTCCATCTGGCAAAGCAATAACATTGAGCGGCCAACCACCTCTTCCTGTAAGAAGCTGCACAGCATTCATATATACCTGATCAATATCAGGACGTTCTTCCCTGTCCACTTTAATGGATACAAAGTTGTCGTTCATATACGTGGCAACAGTAGTGTCCTCAAAATCCTCACGCATCATTACATGACACCAGTGGCATGCCGAATATCCTATACTGATAATTACAAGTTTGTTCTCTTTTCTTGCCTTGTCGAGCGCCTGCCGGCCCCATGGATACCAGTTTACAGGATTGTGAGCATGCTCAAGCAGGTACGGGCTGCTTTCATTAATTAACTCATTTGTATTTGGAAATACTTTCATCTGTTTGTTCATTTTTGTTTCCCGCGATTCAGTACAGGAAGTATTTAGTAAAATTAACAGGAAAAGAATTATATAATTTAAAAGTTTCATTTTGTCTGTTTAACTCTTTTGTTGACATATTTTGTGAGTAAGAACTTTACTGATTAAATCTTTCTTTTACTTTAGTTTAATAAAGATTATTTCTGAAACATCATAATGATTTAACATAATAGTCGCAGAATAATGAGAACCTGACAACATTTTATTATTTAAAATGAGTATCGGTTATCAATAATAATTTCAATACAATTGATTATGAGATTCCTCGCTAACGCTAGGAATGACAGTATTTTATTCAACAACCTCGCCATGTCATTCCGAGTGCCCATACATTTTTGCACACCAAGTATTATGACAGCATTTTCTAATTAATTGGTTCATTGATGAATGGGATCCCTCACTTTGTTCGGGATGACAGCTCATCTTTGTTGACAGGGTTAGAGTTGGAGATTCGCCAGGGCGAATCTCCAACTCTAACCCTGTGACTCCCGGGAATCCCTGTCATCCAGAGCGCTAGCGAAGGATCTCCCCCTTTCACTTGAGTTCACCTCAAAGGCACTGTTAATATAGATATTCATATTCAAACAAAAACAGGACGCAGATTCTTAAAAACAAGACAAATACCTTATAATCCATGAGTTATAAAATGTTGTCATTAGCAGTGCCAGCGAGGAACCGAGTCCCGCTAAATCGGGACGAGCTCACCGAAGGTAATCTCCCTCACCTATTTTGACTTTTTGATTTAATTCCAATTCAATTATTATTCATTCCAGATACTCATATTATTTAAATATCCGATAATGAAAGAACTTATTGTCAGGTTTTAAGATTTATCCGACAATTAGTCTATAACTTAAATACAGCAATAAAATGAAAAACAAAATGAAGCTCTGAACAAATTCAATATAATGGTGGTTGATTAAATATTTAGTTATGTAAAAACCAAACCATTGATCAACTAAGTAAAAAACGTTGTAGACCAGTGGAAGTATAATGTTAATCTTTATATAGAAATGAATAAGAAAAAAATATATATCAACTTATAACATCAGCAGTTGTTAATACCAATATAGAGGATATATGCTATTTCAACTCTGAGATTCTTTCAAACTGAGAGTTTCTGATTTGGAGCATATGCGGTATTGTTAGTTATATGATAATAATACCATTTTTTTTTCACTTCTCTAAAGAGACGTAAATTAGTAACTTACAAATAATTAAGATTAATAAGTATGAAAGCAATATGGAATGGAAAAGTTATAGCAGAAAGCAATGACATTGTTAAACTGGAGGGGAATTCCTATTTCCCTGAAGAAGCCTTAAATAAAGATTACATAAAAATAAGCAACACACATACTGTTTGTCCATGGAAGGGTACTGCCTCATATTTTGATCTTGAAGTAGATGGTATACTGAATAAAGATGCAGTATGGTACTATCCATGGCCAAGTGAAGCGGCTAAGGGTATTAAAAACAGGGTCGCCTTCTGGAAGGGTGTTCGGGTTGTAAATGACTGATTAGTGATAAGTACTGAAAAGATCAATATGTCAAAATCGCCTGAAAATATCTCAACCCGACAGCTGGTGGATCTGCTGGGAAAACCATCCTCAAAAGTTTTAGATGTACGTCCTGTAGAGGCCTATAATGGCTGGGTTCTTCAGAATGAACCAAGGGGTGGACACATAAAAGGTGCTAAAAGTCTTCCTGAAAAATGGTTGAAATACATCGACTGGATAGAAATTGTGAGACACAAAAAGATCTTGCCGGATAATGTAATTGTTATCTATGGTTATACACCTGAAGGAGCAGCTAATGTTGCCGGCAGATTTCTAAGGTCAGGATATTCAAAAGTTTTTGTTTATAACCAATTTATTGACGAATGGACAAAGAATCCTGACATGCCAATGGAGCATCTGGCCAATTACAGGCATCTTGTATCGGCAGAATGGGTGAAAGAACTGATATCAGGAGTCAAACCAGGTGAATATGATAATAACAATTATGTTGTAGTACACTCACATTACCGCAATCGCCAAGCTTATTTAACAGGCCATTTACCGGGAGCTGTCGATATGGACACACTGGCGCTTGAAGCTCCTGAGACCTGGAACCGGCGTTCTCCGGATGAATTAAAATCCGCACTTGAACAGCACGGCATTGCATCCGATACCACTGTTGTTTTATATGGAAAATTCATGTTTCCCGACAATGCGGATGAGTTTCCCGGGAGTGCTGCAGGTGACATTGGCGCCATACGTAATGCATTTATTATGATGTATGCAGGAGTTAAAGATGTTCGTGTTCTTAACGGTGGTTTTCAGTCGTGGCAGGATGCCGGGTTTGAAGTAAGCATGGAAGATGTACCAAAAAAGGCAATAGGAGATTTCGGTGCTACCATACCAGCTCTGCCCCTGCTGGCAGTAGATACACCTGAGGCGAAACAATTACTTGCATCTTCCAGTTCAGAACTTGTATGTGTAAGAAGCTGGCCCGAATATATTGGCGAAGTGAGCGGATATAATTACATTAAGCCCAAAGGCAGGATTCCTGGGGCAGTATTTGCTGATTGTGGCAGCGATGCTTATCACATGGAGAATTACCGTAATGTTGATCATACTACACGTGAGTATCAGGAAATAGCTGAAAACTGGATTAAAAATGGTATTACTCCCGACAAGCATCTGGCATTTTATTGCGGAACAGGCTGGCGCGGAAGTGAGGCATGGTTTAATGCATGGCTTATGGGGTGGCCAAAGGTTTCGGTTTACGACGGAGGCTGGTTCGAATGGAGCGCCGACCCTGATAATCCTTTTGAAACAGGGATCCCTGAAACTGCATAATAAATTATGTGATAAACTATTTGTCATGACAAAATTTAATGCAATAATTACAGGATCCGGCCAGGCAGGGATACCACTTGTTTTCAGGATGGCAGCCGGAGGCAACGAAATAATTTCAGCATACTTAATTTAATGAATGCTGATACAACATATCAGGTAATCCTTGATCCGGTGCAGATCAATTACACTGTGCCTGAATTAATTAGTACTATGTCTGAAGGTTTAAGAAACATTGTATAAAGTTATGGAAAAACAGACTCTTCTCTCAGAATTGGCAAATGATACTTTACATGGGCTTATTTCAAAGCCTAAATATCTTTTATCCAAATATTTTTATGATGATATCGGAAGCAGTATTTTCCAGGATATTATGAATATGCCGGAGTATTACTTAACCGATTGTGAGTACGAAATATTTGATACATTTAAAAATCAGATTATAGACGAACTCATTAAGGATAACACACATTTAGATCTGGTAGAACTGGGTTCCGGTGATGGATTGAAAACAAAAGTGCTGTTGAATTCTATGATTGATCGTTCTTTAAATATTAACTACATTCCGATAGATATAAGCCGGAAAGCCAACAATGATCTGGAGAAAAGCCTTGCATTTGAAATACCCTCACTAAAAGTAAAAGCTCAGACCGGAGATTTTTTCAGGGTAATGAAAAAGATGAACGGTCATTCCGGCTTGAGTAAAGTGATCCTTTTTCTGGGTTCAAACATAGGTAATTTTACAGACTGTGAAATAAACCTTTTTCTGGAACATCTTTCAGAATTTGCATATTCCGGGGACAAAGTAATAATTGGTTTTGACCTGAAAAAATCGCCTGAGGTAATATTGCAGGCATATAATGATCCTCATGGTCTTACCCGGAAGTTTAACCTGAACCATCTGTCCCGTCTGAACAGGGAACTTGGCGCAGACTTTGACCCGGCAAACTTTGAACAACATACAGAATACAACCCGCAATCAGGAGAGGTTAAGAGCTTTCTGGTTTCAAAAAAGGACCAGGAAGTTTATATTGAAGCACTTGAAGAAAATTTCTGTTTTAATAAATGGGAAGCAGTGTTTATGGAGCTGTCCAGAAAGTTCGACTTCCAGGCAATTGAGAATTACGCTGCCTGTCACGGATTTAGTGTTGTGAGACATTTCACGGATAAAAAAGGCTGGTTCGCCGATTCATTATGGGTAAAAGTGAAGTAACATTTCATAACAGCAACATGTATGATGGATAATTTTTTATAATTTCAGCTTCGTCAGGAGTGCTCCTTAATACTAATTTGAATTAGTGCCTGTCATGGCAAATAGATTTTCAATTACTAACGTTTTCTGAATGTTGTCATTATTAAATCAGCGGAAAGAATATTTATATGAACTGCTTCTTCAGCACATAATATTGTCGCTCACAGCTATAATTATTATAGTAATTATCGGTATTGGCACCGGTATTGCAATCCTTAAGTATAAAAAAATCAGGACCCTGGTTTTGGGCATTGTGAATTTTCTATTTACCATACCATCAATTGCTATGTTCGGCCTGTTTATCCCACTCATCGGTATTGGTTTTGTAAACGCTATTGTTGTACTAGTTATCTATGGGCTCCTTCCGATGATCAGAAATACCTACACAGGTCTGAATGAAGTAGATCCACTCCTGATAGATGCCGCAAAAGGTATGGGAGCAACACCTTCGCAGGTATTCTTCAGGGTACGATGGCCCCTTGGTTTCCCGACAATTCTCAGTGGTTTTCGTACAATGGTTGTCATGACAATTGCGTTAGCCGGACTGGCTTCTTTTATTGGAGCCGGCGGATTGGGCCAGGCTATTTACAGAGGCATTAATACCAATAATTCAGCTCTTATCCTGGCCGGGTCAATATCAGTGGCATTGCTTGCACTTGTTACAGATATTGTCATCGGGTTCTTCGAAAAACTAATCAGAAACAGAAAGCTCCGTGCTTTACGATACAGGAGAATGATCATAGTCAGTGCATTATTTTTTATTATTGCACCTTTACTGCTGATAGCATCTAACCGGCAAAGAGTAAAAACTTCAAGGTCAGATGAGATAGTTGTAGCCACTAAACCAACTTCGGAACAATACATTCTGGGTGAAATTATTTCAAGGCTGATAGAATCCAACACCAACATACCAGTTAAACGTGTGTTCGGAATAGGTGGTGGCACCTCAAATATACAACCGGCGATACTCTCAGGCGAAATTGATATTTATCCTGAGTATACAGGAACGGCGTGGCTGTTTGTCCTGAAGAATAAGAAGATCAGTGACCCCGACAGCCTCTTCACCTCGCTACAAAGAATGTACACCGACAAATATGGCCTTATCTGGGTAGCACGATTTGGTTTTAACAATACATATACCATTGCGCTGTCGGAAAAAAAAGCGATGAGTGAGAATGTTAAATCAATATCGGATCTCTCACCCAAAAGCAACCAGTTTACTTTTGGAGCAGAATTCGATTTTTTTGAAAGAGAGGATGGTTTTCAGGGATTATCTGAACTTTACTCCTTAAAGTTTAAGAAGCTGGTCGAACTTGATATCAATCTGAAATTTATGGCCCTCGAAAACAAAACTGTTAATGTAATTGACGCATTTTCAACAGATCCACGTATCAGACAGTTGAATCTAAGAATATTAAGGGATGATAAAAAATACTTCCCTGCTTATCAGGCCGGAATAGTTGTAAGACAAAAAACTCTTGAGAAACACCCGGAACTGGGGAAGATTCTGGGGAGGGTTGAGAATTCAATAAATGACAGTATAATGACAATGCTGAATTACCAGGTAGAGATATTGAACAAATCACCTGAAGATGTGGCCGAAGATTTTCTGAAATCAAAAGGTATGATAAAAATGCCATGAATGATCCCTTAATACAAATATCAGATGTAACAAAAACCTTTCCAGAGGATAAACTGGCTCTTGATAAAGTATCCTTATCAGTATCGCACGGTGGATTCATTACAATCATAGGTCCAAGCGGTTGTGGAAAAACAACCCTGCTCCGTATTATTAACGGAATGACCGATTTTGATTCCGGTAATTTGAAGATTATGAACAGGGATATAGAGTCGTGGGACAAATCACTGCTAAGACGCAAAATAGGTTATGTCATTCAGAATGCAGGACTGTTTCCGCATATGACTGTAAGAGAGAATATACAATTTGTAATGAGTATCTCTGGAATGGATAAAGATTTGCGTGAGATCAGAACGCTTGAGCTGGCAACAATGATGGGCTTTAAATTAACACAACTTGCAGAGTACCCTGAAAACCTTAGCGGAGGTCAACAACAGAGGGTTGGGGTTGCACGTGCTCTTGCCATGGAACCGGAGATTGTCCTTATGGATGAACCTCTTGGCGCTCTCGATAATATTACACGAAAAAAACTTCAGTCAGAACTGAAACAGATTCAAACAGACTCAGGAACAACCATGTGTATGGTAACACACGACCTGTCGGAGGCATTTTCTCTGGGTACTGAAACTGTCATAATGAATAATGGAAAGATACTGCAGAAAGACAAAGCTGAAGTTATCCTGAAACAGCCTGCTGATGAATGGGTCAGGAAGTTTGTTTCTGCGGTTTAAGCTGAATAAACCCATCTTTTAAAATGGAACAGGAAAATACTTTCATTCGCTCGTTCTCCTTCCTTTCCTTTGAGCAGGTAAAGATAGCATTTGGGAAAACTGAAATTAATAATATCATACAGTTCAAAAGTCTCATTTTTCCATCCCTGCATTTATCAATATTTATTGTTCCAATAATCGGAAAGTAATTACCCTGACAGATTTCCCTATAATTTGTTCATTATTGCCCTTTTAATCATCGCCTTCGATGGGTACCCTGAATTTGGATTGTCCGGGTATATTCTGCAGCTGAAAACTGGTAAATCTTTTATTCTTGTCTCTTCAACATCTAATCCGTTTACCTGTACAGTTGGGGATCCCAAAAACCGGTATTTAACTGCCTCCTCTAAAGAATTTACTTCAATGATCTCTATTTTATCTTCTGGTATGTTGAGTTCATGACAAACTTCTTTTATGATCCTGAGCGCATCATCATAGTTTGGACATCCCTCAAAATAAAGTAATCTGATGTTGTTTAACATTTTCGTAGTTTATTTGTTTTAATAACTCAGGAGCATATGCTTGGATTAAAAAATGTTGGTAATGAATCCCGAAAACAAATATTAATCAAATTTGAATATAATGAAAAAATCAATCATTAATTTGCTATTAGCGGGTTTTACCAGTTTTTCGTTATTTGGACAACTGCCTGAAAAAGCTGAAGATATTTCTCCACTGCTGATTGGAGAGACAATTCCTGAAGCAGAACTGATATCTCCGGATGGAGTCAGTCATAAAATTTTGACAATAATTGGCGAAAAACCTACCGTTATGTTAATCTACCGTGGTGGCTGGTGTCCTTTCTGCAATGCCCATCTTTCAGAAATACAGGGTGTGCAAAGCGAGGTGGCCAGGCTTGGGTATCAAATCGTCGCAATCAGCCCCGATTCGCCCGATAACCTTCAAAATACCGGCAATAAAGACAAACTGGATTACAGATTATACTCTGATGGCAATGGTGCTCTGATAAAGTCACTGGGACTTGCATTTAAAGCTCCGGAAAGGTATACCGATATGTTAAAGAAGAATTCTGGTGGTTTAAATGAAGGATTCCTTCCTGTACCATCGCTATTTGTGGTTAATAGCACGGGTAAAATACTTTTTGAATATATTAATCCTGATTATAAAACGCGTATCGGATCAGGACTTCTTATAGCAGTTTTAAAAGAACTTAAGAACTAATCTGATGAAGAAGCGTTTTTCCACCGTTACTATTTGTAACAATTGTTACATTAAAAGAATGTCAGGGTAATATGAAAACCAAACATAACCTGAAAAGTTTAATTACATTGCAGGCAGGTTATGGTCTCTCCTCCAATAAGCTGTATCCGTGAATTCCATTAATATTCATGTCTGCCTTTCACCAGATTTGCTTTATTATAATCAAAATCATTTAACAATATTAAGGGTTTTATCAATATTCAACATTTTAGCGACTGCACTATAATCACTTACATCTACCATGTTTTTCAGTTTAGCCAGAGGAATCCCTTCGATGATCACCACCTTAAATGACATCATACCACTGGGAGCAGGGGTATTATTTACTCCGTCCAGTACTTCTTTATATGTCAAATCAATACTTCCAACATAAGCATCAAAGTCCATGTAAACGGTTAAAGTATTATCCACATAGCTATAAGGCAACATATTAAAACTCTTGGGATCAATCTCAAATAACCTGTAGACCAGTACAGCCCCATTGTAATATATATCTTCTGTTATTTCGGGGACATCCATAGACACATAGTATCCATTCATATCTCCACCCCAATCGGAAGCATTGATATCATAGATGGCAGATTGGGTGTAATTAATCCCATCCATCCCGTCTCTCCCATTTAATCCATCATTTCCCATAGGTCCTACAGGCCCGGTACACCGTGCAAACATCAGCGCCAGGAGAAAAAATTGAAAAATCCTGACTGTTTTATCGGTCAATTGTTTTTTATTTGTTTTCATATACTAAAATTTAAGTTTAGACTCCTAACTAAATAATTATAACACAATCAATTAATATCATAATAGGTACCTGGCCCTGTCACTAATAGACAGAAATTTAATATTACCTTCATATCATTAAGGACCCGGGTCATAGTAGTTGAAATAGAATTTGTGTTGTGATAAAGTTCCTATCTTTTATAAACGTGTAATTTAACAATAAATTTTGTAACTAAAAATTGCTTAAAGTGAACTTAAGGTTGGAATACCTGGAGTATTGTTACAAGCTTTAAATGTCATTGCCTTTGATAAAACAAAATGATTTAATCTATAAATATTAACTTTAACCATTCCAGGCACTTATTAGTCACGTTACAAATTATCATATAATGGATGAACAAATAAAACAAACTGTAAACTATCTTGATGCCAAAGGAATCAAAGATATTGAAATTGGGATTGTTCTTGGAACAGGTCTTGGTAAAATGATCGATCTCATATCTGCTGATCAGCAAATAAGTTATGAGGAGATTCCTAATTTTGAAAGATCAACTGTTGAATTTCATCCCGGAAAACTTATCTCAGGAACTATAAACGGAAGAAAAGTAGTGGCAATGCAGGGTCGGCTACATTATTACGAAGGATATTCCATGCATCAGATCACATTCCCCATAAGGGTGATGAAGGCACTTGGTATTAAATACCTCCTGCTTTCAAATGCAGCGGGTGCTATCAACCTTGATTTTAAGAAAGGTTCCTTAATGCTAATCTCCGATCATATTAATTTGCTGCCCGAAAACCCGTTACGGGGAAAAAATGATGACAGTCAGGGACCTCGTTTCCCGGACATGAGTTGTCCATATTCGGAGGATTTGAATAAAAAACTTATTAATATCGCATCAGATGAAGCCATCATTCTCCATACAGGAGTATATGCTTCTGTTCAGGGACCAAATCTGGAAACCCGTGCGGAATATCGTCTGTTGAAAATCGTTGGCGCTGATGCAGTCGGCATGTCTACCGTTCCTGAAGTGATAGTAGCCAACCATATTGGATTATCCTGTGCAGCAATTTCAGTAATAACAGACGAATGTGACCCTGAGCATCTTAAACCGGTAAACATAAATGAAATAATTGCAGTTGCAGGGGAAGCTGAAAATAACCTGATAAGAATTTATACAAAACTTATAAAAATATTGTGATAAGGCATATTAATATAATCGGTAATGGTATTTCCCTGCCTCACGGTTTGCCGACATGAAGTTGCGGAAAACAGTTGCAGGCTCCGCTGAAAAAGTTGCCGGATTATAGCAATTTACATGCACAATTTTTGGGCAGATTTCTGCCAGCAGGGTGTATCTGATACTTTAAACTTTCCAATTGCTGTCGTTTCAGAAACATTAAATTCAGGAAATGCCAGGATATGTGAATCATGTAAATATTTTCAGGAATAGTGTAATACTGAAACCAAAAGATGATATCATCTTTGCATAAAAGTATTTGGATACAAACGAATTAAATAATTCAAATTTCAAATATGAAAAGAGTAATAATTCTATTATTAATATTTGTGTTATTCACCTTATTTATATCATCATGTGTGGCAGGGTTAAGACGTGATAATAATAGCAGGTATAATTATAATCAGCGTTATGACCCTAATTATCAGTATGATGACAACCCCCGTTATTTAAAAAAGGAAAATAATTATCATCGGAAAAGAGGACTTTTCAGGAATGGTAATAAAAGAAATAACCGTAGCGGCCATAGATACAGAGAGGAACAGAATATCCTGATCATTCATTAATGTAAAAGGAGACAACCCGGATTTTTGAATTTTTTGATTAATAACATAAAAGGAAAAAATATGAACCTGAAACCATCTGCACCTTCAAAATATGTTTGGATCTTTGGTCTGATACTTGGAATACTGGGTATCATAGGTCATTATGCTAACGTAGATATTCTTACTGAGTATAATTATTTGTTTCTGATTGCCGGTTTTGTATTACTTGCAATTGGTACTACGTTCAGGGAATTTTAATACCGGAAAAGCAGTTGTTCCTGACCATAACTACCGGACGGAGTATACTGACCATCCGGTACCCGTGTTAATAGCTTGTTGTTAAGTTGTTAATTTTAGTTGTAACCTGATCCAAAGCTGAGAAAATCCTAATACCGGCTGAAAAGATGTCAATCTCCCAGGTAGAATTTAATGTTTCCTGGTCTCAATATAATCGATTACGATTCGTTTGAGCATATTGGCAAATTTTACTCCCGGTATCTCTTCATATCTGAAAAACTGTGGACGATCTCCTTCAAGAAGTGTAATTTCTTCAATCGGGATGTTGATTTTTCCTGAATAAATATATTTTATGTTTGGATAAGCATCTCCTTCAAGACACTCGTATTCTTTAAAGAACCGGTATTCCTTCAATTCTATATCCAACTCTTCTTTAACTTCCCGCACCAGCGCCTCGTCGGGGGTCTCCCCTTCCTCAACATGACCTCCGATAAGATCCCAGTGTTGGGGAAAAGGAATGCCAGTCTTATTGTCCCGAAGATATAACAGGATTTCCCTTTTGTCATTTTCAAGTATTATAGCTGCAATTCTTTTCATCCCAGGGACTAAGGTAACCTTATTTTTTCACAACCTGATCAAGCCTATAATAATTTGTTTGCCAATAATACCCTATGTGAAAGCAGGAGCCGGTCATTTAAATTAGATCCATTTGTTTTAAAAAATATTGACTGATATTACCTGCATTTTAGCATATACAATCTGGATTTGGTCAGGAGTCCCATTTATGATCTTGATGTTAAGTAACATTTCAGATCAAAAATGGAAAACATTTTGTATTCAGGTTTTAGGATTTTATTAGCGTGTATATCACTTTCACCTTCATTTAAACCTTTTCATATTAAATTTGTTTAAAGTTCATATTAGGTATATACTCTGAAAACATGATAAAAAATCATTCAGCCGGATTTTATCTCACTAACAGCTTTATGATTTGTGTAAGATTTCTTTATCGTAGGTTGAATTTTACAATTAACAATTGAAATTTTTTATTAATTTATATTTCTATGCCGATGGAAACCAATAATGATGAAATGGTCTATTATCCCTCAAAACAGGTTAAAGACAATGCAAATATCCAGGAATACGATAATTTATATAAGTATTCCATTGAAAATCCAGAAAAGTTTTGGGAAGAACAGGCAGGATATCTTGACTGGTATAAAAAATGGGACAAAGTTCTGGATAAAAGCAATCCCCCGTTTTTTAAATGGTTCGAGGGAGGTAAAACAAACATCATTTTAAATGCCATTGACAGGCATTTAACTACCCCAAACAGGAATAAGCTTGCATTAATATGGGAAGGAGAGCCTGGTGAAACACGGACTTTTTCCTACCATGCATTAAACCGGGAGGTTTGTCATTTTTCAACAATTTTAAAAAGCATGGGTGTGATGAAAGGGGACGTAGTGACTATTTATATGCCCCAGATTCCTGAACAGATATTTGCAATGTTAGCCTGCGCAAAGATAGGAGCTGCACATAGTGTTGTTTATGGTGGATTCAGCCATGAAGCTCTTGCCGACCGTATCAATGATGCCAACAGCAGGGTTGTTATTACGGCTGACGGAGGGTATCGCCGAGGTAAGGTTGTTGAGATGAAAAGCGTGGTTAACAAAGCTATGGCATTATCACCCACGATGGAGATATGTATAACCGTTAAACGGACCGGCGTTGACGTTCACATGGAAAATGGTCGTGATTACTGGTATCATGATTTAAAAGCTTTACCTGTTGCATTCAATAAATGTGATACTGAACCAATGAATTCTTCGGATATGCTGTTTTTACTGTATACCTCAGGCTCAACAGGTAAGCCCAAAGCGCTTATTCATACACATGGAGGATACAGTGTTTATACTTCAACCACCCATAGGATGGTATTCGATATTAAACCTGAGGATCGTTTCTGGTGTGCGGCAGATCCGGGATGGGTTACCGGTCATAGTTATATAGTTTATGGACCGCTTATCAATGGTTCCACAATTATGCTTTATGAAGGTGCCCCCAACTATCCATATCCTGACAGATGGTGGAAGATGATTGAAAGATATGGAGTGAATATCTTGTACACCTCTCCAACCGCCATCAGGGGATTAATGCGTTATGGAGATTCCTGGCCAAACAGGAACAATATCAGTTCACTGCGTTTGTTAGGGTCGGTGGGGGAACCCATAAATCCTGAGGCCTGGTTATGGTTTTATAATGTAATCGGTAAAGGAAACTGCCCGGTTATGGATACCTGGTGGCAGACCGAAACAGGAGGATTTATGATAACGCCATTACCTATAACACCTTTAAAGCCCGGATCAGCCACCAAACCCTTTTTTGGCAGTATAGTCGGAATTGTAGATGAACAGGGAAATGAGGTTAAAAACGGAGAGGAAGGAAACCTGGTAATAAAAACTCCCTGGCCTGGATTGACTGCAGGAGTATTCAATGACCCACAGCGATTTATCGACACATACTGGAAGAAATATAAGAAACAAGGCTGGTATCATACCGGTGATTCCGCTAAAAGGGACAAAGATGGCTATTTCTGGATTATCGGACGCACCGACGACGTAATTAAAGTAAGTGGTTATCGATTAGGAAGTGCTGAAATAGAGAGTGTTATGGCCAGGCATCCTGCAATTGCAGAATCGGCAGCAATTGCATTGCCACATCAGCTAAAAGGGAATGCCATACATGTAACTGTTGTTTTACGGTCAGGATATACCGCCAGTAAGGAGCTTGAACATGAGTTGATTGAGCATATGGTTGAGCATCTTGGGCCAATTGCCCGTCCGGAAGCAATTTTATTTGCCGATATGTTACCTAAAACGCGTAGTGGTAAGATCATGCGCAGGGTGCTTAAAGCCAGGGCACTTGGACTGCCTGAAGGTGATTTAAGTACGCTGGATGATTAAATATAATATACTTACTGGTCAGTAAGAGTTGTCAGAGAGGCCCCCAGAATAACTAAGTACAGTTATTGACAAGACTTTATTAATCAGACCCGGTTACCGAAATGCAAATCAGTTGCGGGTATTTTATATATGAATGTAATCGGGACAGAAGGGTGAGCTTAAATGATTAATATTTAATCTCTTAATAAGGTTTGTTATTGAAAGGCGATACTCATATAACATATTTTAATTTTACCACTGGAGAGACTTTTGAGATCATCCTTTGACGTATTGCAAATTCCTGAAAAATGAAATTTTTATTGTCAATTTTCTTGTTTATGATTTCATTAATTGGTTTTTCGCAAGACAAAAACCATAACATTCAGATCTGCCCCTTCTCTTTAATTGATGATTTTTCATTTCCAACCATCCAGGGTGGAATTGAAATAAAACTATCCCGGAGAATAACATGGTACAATGAAATTGGAGTAAAATACCGGAAGGGATATTTTGAGCAAACCGATACTTCATTTATAAAGACCTCCGGATTTAAAGCCAAATCTGAGATCCGTTACTATTTACCTAATTCAATTGGTTTAGAAGAGATAAGAACCGTTCTTAATGGATTCTATATTGGTGGCAACATATTCTATATCAGAGATTATCATAATTCTGAAATCGCTTATTCCCCAAATAATGACAGTTCAAATATATCATTGGACGATTTCGCTGTTAAAAAAAATGTAATCGGATTAAATCTGATTCTTGGATTACAAAAGAAATTGACCAGACATTTTTTGTTTGACATATATGCCGGATTTGGTTATAGGTTTAGAATTATCCATGATTCACATCTGGAATTCGATCCTTATAAAGATAGCCTGATCAAATCAGCAGATGTCACTGTTCAGGGAATAAGGAATAATATTGATGTCAGGTCAGGACTAAGTAATACACCTGGTTTGACTTTAGGATTACGATTAGGATATAGATTCTAAAACTTGAAATATAAAAACAATCGACGGGCAGATCAGATATTTAAACGTGTTAAAGCCCCTGCCTTCAATTCGGACAAGACTGGCACAATTGATTACTGATTAACATTCAATTGCTTTATTGCTACCCGCTGAAAGCAACAGGTACGCTTGTCATAACAAATCACCGGGTTGATAAAAGCTGCTGGATCTGTACTTTTGAAATTCGAGTTATCATAAGTACTTTCGTGACATTAGTCTTATAATTATCAGTAATGTTTGATAGATTACATCTGCCATTTGTTCCATTTCTGTAAAGAAGAAAAGGAAGCTCTTCAATTGGTTAATTTACATCTATATCCCAGGCATTTTTACTTAATGTTATTAAAAGAAGAGACAATACATAGTACTAAATTTTAGTACTATGTATTGCATAGTATATTATATTTTTATTATCTTTGTATTGGCATGTATGGTATGCTAAAATGTCTTTAGTAATAAAAATATAAGAATGATTAAAATTAGTATAAACCCTGGAAATTACTTTTAAAATTCAGGAAGTTGTTCATGTAAATCTAAAAGATCAGCTCCTGTGAAGATCTGCATTTCTGAAGGAAGTCATCTAAAATCGATATTAACACTTTTAATTATTAATAAGAATAAAAAATCGTAAATAATCTTAACCATGAAACTTAAAAAATTATTACTTGCAATTCCGGCTATTCTGATCCTTCTGGCAGCATCAGGATTCTTAATGATGAATCATACTAAAAAACAAATCAGAGAACTGTTCCGCATGAATAAGCAGCTTCAGGAACAAGGCTATTACATGGGTGATTTTGAGTTCAAGATGCTGGGAATGGCATACTGGCTTGATAAAGGTCACTACGTCAAGGCTTTGTCGCGGATCAATAATTTACATAGACAATTTCAGATGAAAGAAGATCTGGTTAAAGTGCCAAACTTCATAAGCAAAGAGGATGAAATGGAATTCTACCTGAATCTTCAGAATCCCAAAACAGGAGCTTTTATGGACGATAGTTATCCTTACTGCATGTATAATGAAGTAACAGAAAATGTCGTGAACCATCTTGAAGCACTAACAAAAGAAACCAGACAGCCTTTCCATCTTAAATATCCGTTGACATATCTTGACGAAATTAACACCCCTGAAAAGTTGAAAGCATTTCTTGATGATGTATCCTACGTAGGATGGCTTGCCTCAAAGCTTCCTCAAACCACTTTTGTAAGCGCAAGAAGTATACTCAATTATTCCAACGGAGAAGGTGTTTTAGGGGATAACCATTTTTATGATTTTTCCGCTGAATGGAAACAAGCCCTCCTTCAATGGTTTTATGAAAACCAGGACCCTCAAACAGGTTTTTGGGGACCAAGATCAAGAACCAGTGGCAAATTGCTCAAAAAGGATTTAACCAATACGGCTTCAATTATCAAAACGTTCGTTGATAAAAACGGTAATGACATTTACGAATCATTCCCTTTGCGGTATAAAAACGAGATGTTCAAAACAGCCCTTGAAGTCATGTCTGAATCCCAGCCTTCCGATGATGACCTGATGGAGTGGCATGAATGGGCATTAAAAATGGGGAAAGGCACATTTATGATGACAAGATATTTATGGAAAGAATCATCCCGCGAAGACAGGACTGAGGCTAAAAAAATAATTGAAAATTTTGTCAGAATCATCTTTGAAAAATATTATATCCCTGGAGAAGGAGCATTCAGTTATTATCCAAATGGTAATCATGCCACATTGGACGGAGCAGGAAATTTTTCAATTTTCAGGAATATTGGCGCGTTTTCGGCCGAAAGACAAAGCCAGTTATGGGGAGGACCGGATGAAACTGTCAAGAACCTGGGAATTCATGAAATATCCGGTTTGAAAGAAAGTGATTTTGAGCTGATTGCAAATTCCAAAGATATTAATTCTCTGCGCATATATCGGTCGGGCCCCTATTATGACAGTTTAAGAAGCGGTGTTTCAGCAATTATTTATCCGAAAAAGACATCTGTCCCTGATATTATTGATTTAACGCTAAAAATGAATCGCTGGATCAGAAAAACCTCCCTGTCAATGGGAAACTGGACCTCAAAAGAATCGGTAGTTCAGGATATGGAACCTTTAAAAACTGAGGAAGTACCAATCTATGAAAACAGCCTCCCTTTTGAAACTATTGAACAGATGTTTCAAACGAACGGTAAACTTATAATAATAGGATTTGACATCTTGCAGGTTCCAAGATACATGATTGCTTTTGAATTGAAAAAATGAGTTTTATCCACTGACCTTATTTAAATCCCTAAATGGGAAAAAGAAGGAAAGTCAACACTTAATCTGGCAATAATCCGTCATCTATACATCCTTACCGGTTGAGAGTTTTAATTGTTGTAATAATTTTCTCATCAACGTTCATGGGAAATACATTTGGCATTCCATACCAGAAAAATGAATTTAGCCCTTCGTATCCCCCCTTCTCAAGATGCATATATGTTGGTAAATAACTTGAAACATCATTTGTATAGCCTGCAACAGAGACAAGCTTATCTCGCCATAAATTCTTTATCCCGAAACTGTAACCAGTTGTTACTTCTCTTGACAATCCCACCAGTTTCCAATTCCCTATATTAAAAGTATTTACATAAACCGGTAAAGATTCAGGCATTGTACCTTCGTTATAATATTTTAACATCAGGTCGCACCACTTAACATTTTTTTCAGCATCAGCATTACCCGGTTTATCTATATTTTTTTGCCTGAATGCAAGTATTTCTTCTCTTGTCCACGGAGAAATTGGAAAGTTTATCGTATCCAGATAATAAGAAACAGGTCCGGCTATTTTTGTCATCGGGCGATTTAAAACAGCAACAACCTCATTTGCCAACTTTTCACCGGTTATATATTCACCATTGTCAACCGGATTTATATCTCCTGCGGTGCCTTGTAAAAATAAAGAATTGGATGTTCCGGTTCTTTCTTCCACTAATTTACGTGCAACACCCGGATAATTAGCGCTTAATGTGTAATGCAGTTTACCGGTAGTACTGAAAACAGGGTGACAGGCTGTTAAAAACAAACAGCTTTCTGTATTATTATCGCTATACTTACTAATATAAACTGCTTTTATTACGTCAACCGCACTATCATATAACTCCTGGTGATCTTTCAGACTCCTGTTATATCCAATATCTGTACTTCCTCTGCCAAAATATAGGTCCGCAGGAGCCATGTCACTTAAAGCACCGTTTACAGCATTAAGTATTCCTTTTCTGATAACCGAATAGAGATAAATACTATCCGGACGTTGATTCGGTTCCTGCCATGTAAACCAATTCTGAGATACAGGTGCAAAATGCGTATGGGAAGAATTAATAAAAATTGCAGATGAAGGAAGATGGTTTTTCTGATAGATCTCACGTTTTACCATACCGGTAAAAGTGTCATTAAGTCCGCAAACATCAACATTAACAATTACTAAAGTCTTTTCACCGCTCTTTACAGCCATCGCCCTTGCAGTCAGATTTCCCTCGCTGCGATGTTCTCCCATATAAAGAACATTCTCTTTACTTATGCCTGATAACCTGTCATTTACTATCGCAATATGTCTGATGTCTTCTTTAATAGTCTGGCCATTCCTGTTAGATATCTTTAACCATTTATAATCTTTTCTTGCCGGCTCACATACATAAATATATCCCTCGTCAGTAAGAGCATAAAGCTTTTTGTCATTTGCTGCAATACTAACAATGTTTTTGATTGATTTAAGCTTTAGCCACACAAGGTTAGGTTTTGAAATATCAGCAAACAATAACGTTCCGTTTTCTCTGGCTATATATAATTTATTATTTGCAGCTGCCAATGATGTAACAGTATTATCTGTAAACCCTGTCTTTTTCCATTTAATTTTCCCCTTCACTTTTGTCTCAAGCAATTCACCATTCCTGTTAACGGCATAAAGTTTATTATTGAAGCCGGCTATAGATCTGATGTTCAATGCCTCTCCCTCTTTTTCCCATATTGAGCTGTTTTCTTTTATCACTATACTGCAAAGATCAGATTTGCTGATAAAATATAATTTATCTGTTAAACTGCCAATTGCAGTGACATCCGGCAATGCTCCCTTATTGATCCATTGGAGAGAAAAGCGGCCCTCTATAGGACTTCCGTAACCACCCAGATGAAGAGAGATCAATGATTGATCAGGTTCAATACTTTCCTGCGATGTTCCTACAAGATAAGAAGATTGCGCATAGGAGATACATGGCAGTAAAATAATTAACGAAAATATTTTATGTTTAATTCTCATTATTAGTATTGTATAATTTTTACTGACCTGAAATTAAGTATCGCATTGTATCCGGTATATCAATTTATTATTATTTGTCAGGAATACTAACATTCCATACTCTCTTTTTGTTTCTGACAGAACATACTGCAAAATGTGCCTCAATATTTTGAATTTCTGATCCTTCATTTATCTTTAGATTACCCTTATCCTGCATTGACATAATATAGTCCTGACCGAGTTTTGTTTCTACAAGTATTATGCCCGATGGATCAATCAGCTTAACATTAAGCACAAAGGGAGTGGTGCCTTGGCAACCTTCAAATACTGAGATAAATGTTTTTAAGCTTTCTCCTTTATTTCTCCGGACAATGTATGGAATTGTGGAACCAATATCAGAATTCTTCCAGTCGCGCTGACCCCATCCGTCAGCTAATATTGCCTGCTCACCCATCTGTCCTACTGACCATGCAACACAAGTCATATTCTTTCCACTTTTCCAGTAGGTGCGCCAGACACAATTACCGGAAGCAACACGGATATTATGAAAATCATAAAGCTTACCTGTTGTAAAGGGCTCAAATTCAATATCTGATGTTTTGCAAGTACTTTCAACGCCATGAAAGACATAATCCTGTTTCTCACCTCCCTTTACCCTGAAAAAGTCTACTACATAATTTTGGCCATTGCCGTGGTCAATAATTGCTGATGTGCGTCTGTAGAGAGATGCTTCGGCATAAGCAGATGAAGTCATCTCCGCCACCTTGACTCTTTGGAATGATTTAAAGAGCAATACTTCTCCACCGCGTTCCTTCGTTATCTGGTCCTTTTCATTGATGAGAACAGTATTATGAGCTACCGTTCTCATGTTTTGAGGTTTGAGGGGATGATCCCAAAGGTATCCCGGATCTGATAAAACCTCACAACCATTTTTCCAGTAATACAGGTTCAGACTGTCACTTTCATGATGCGTACCCCAATGACTGGCGCTTAATAACAGAAGGCTTTCACGTCCGTCTGCTCCTGTGTGCATGTTAGCTATTCTCAACTGCTCCGGGCACCAGTCAGACAACTTTAAAACGGGCGAAACTATCTTTTCAAGGCCAGGTCTGCGATAATAAAATGAAAAAGAAAATGATCCGTCTGGTTTCGTGAGATCATAAGGAAGTGTCAGAACGGGTTCATCATCAACTTCATTATCAGATACATTATTTTTAAATTCCGGCGAACCACTATGCAGAGCGAGGTCATTACCGCACAAAGCCTTAAGTAATGAAAGATACTCAATCTGTTCAGGATAGTTTGCGACCATAAGCTCAACATAGGAGACATCGAGCCGTGTGTTACGAAATGAATCAGCATACGGAGGGTAAAACAGATCTCCCTGCAATCCTTTGAAAAAAGCCTCCAATACCCGGGAATAACTGGTATCATGGTAGAGGTCGAGAGAGTCAAATCGTTTTGCTGATCGGTCTTTGTAGCCCGGGGGATCACAATAACCATCTGCTGCCTGCGCCATATCCCAAATTCCTCCAAGTGTCATCAATCCATAAAAAGGTGACTCACTTGATGTTCCATCAGATAAATACCATCCATCAACTGTTTTTGTAAATCCCTCAAGGCCAAAACGGACTAACTCCGGATGACCGACACACATTCCAACGAGTGCTGCAGCAGTCCTGTTGCTAACAGATTTGTTATTTATCTGTTTATCGCATACCAGGAGAATTGTGCTTTCAAGCAAAAGGTCGCGTTCTATTGTGAATTTTTCATTTTCTGTATAAAGCGGGTTATCTCCTTTGTTAGCAGCATTATATGTTAAGTCATAAGCTGCAACAACTTTCCTGATGAAATCGGATTCTAACCCGACTCCGCTTGCCCTGCCGGCAGACCAGAATCCAGTCCATAACTTTTTATCAGGATTATTAGGTGGAGGACAAATCTCAGGCTCAGGAAGATCATTTATATTCATAGAAGCGATCCTTGGGTCCATGTCGGCATATTCACCATAGCCCACATGAACCAACCAGGCCGGATAACAATAAGCAAACCTTAGCAGTATGCTCCTGCATGCATCAGCATATTTCAGATTACCTGTAAGAAGGTATCCCTCTGCCAGTGTATGGCAATAGTTTGCCATCCACTGGACCTTCCTTGAACGGATATTGGCACTAAAACCAGGCCTTCCCGTTTTGTACCCGAAAATTACAAAAGGATCTCCTCCACAATAAGTTATTGTCTGAGGTTTTCCCCACTTAGTTTTGAAAATGATATCTTCAGGATACCTGGAGTCAGGAAAAACAGTACCACACATATTGCAGGTAAGCTGGTCCGGGTTTTCAATTTTCCAGGTCCATAAACCATGAGGATGAACAGGCTTTCCCTGATCGCGGCATGCCGGACAGGGAGTCCATAACGGGTCACCCGGAGTAGTCTCTTCTATCATCTTCTCCAGAAATTCCGGAGTTATCAGATGGATATGGCGTTTTGAATTTTTATCAACTTTTGTTGCATAATCTCTGGCCCAACCATATTGCCTTATATTTTCATTAACGAAACCAAGATTCTCCGGTTTGACGGTCAGACATGGATGTTTAACTTTACCCCGGAATTGTTCCCATAAAGACCAGTCCAGAAGCGGCTCGTTCAGAGAAGTGTGTATCAATCCATTTTTCCCTGGGAGAACAGTTGGTATACCTAGGTATAAACCAACACCGGCCGTGGTTATACCACCAATAAATTTTCGACGGGAGAAGGATTTTGATTTTAAAAAAGCCATTTTCTGTTGAATTATATCCGGTTTATTATATTTGATATTAAATCTAAAATAGCGTATCAGTCCGTTGAGGCTGGGGGCTTAAAGTTAATAATTAAAGAACAAATTACTTCTTCCTGCATGGTAAATATTTGATATTCCAGATTTAGAAAAACAGTATCTTTGAGACATGAACGCCAATAACAATATGAACGATACCGGTTACAGCAGGAGATTTGGAAAACAAAGTAAAGAAATACTCACCGATGATCCGGAACTGTTCACAATGGTCATTAAGGCAAGTCTAACGTTCCAATCTGACAGAAAAGGAAAAACTCAGAAACTATAATAATATGAAAAACGTAATAATAATTTGTGTAGTCTTTACCTGCATATTATCCTGTAAAAAAGATAGCTGTAAAGAAGAACCGATAATCGCTAAACACTTTGAGGCTGAATATGGATGTGTTAATACAAAGCACGGCCTTAATATTGATCTTGTTAATAATTTCACAGTCATAAGATCTACAGATGCTTATGACAGCCAGGTTTCCGGGACCTGTCATCCTGAAATTGATTTTTCATCGTATGACTTAATAATAGGAAAACAATCATCAGCTTATTTAAACGATACAATTACTTATGATTACAAGAGGGCTTGTCCTGATATGGAACTAACTCTGTCAGTAGATATAATTCAGTCATCTCAGATTCAACCTGACACTGTTGTGTATCATGCCCTGGTACCAAAAATAGGTGATCAGGAAACATTGAACCTTATGATTACCGTCAGATAAAAAGAAATGTCAAATATGCTGAAAAACAATCACAACATTTCATAAAAATAATTCATACCAGTAACATTGAATAAACATTTTTTTTTGATAATACTAATATTCAGTCTCCTTTCTGGCGGTTGTAACAATGATAATCAAAATCCGACGGATGATTCAATAAGAGCTTATAATATTGATTTTAATTGGGGTGAAGGCGGACCTAACGGTTTTGCCAGACCTGGTTTGTGGGCTGATGCAAATCCTTTGGATCATGTCAACTGGTATGCAGCTTTAGGATGCAATGTAATCCAGTCATTTGCCGTTTCCTGCAATGGATATGCCTGGTATAAAAATGGTTTTGTCCCCGAGCAGCCCGGATTGAAATATGACTTTCTTACGGAAGAGGTAAGATTAGCTCATATGAAGAACATTAAGGTATTTGGATATTTTTGTGCAGGTTCTAACACCAAATGGGGGATGGAACATCCGGATTTGAGTTATGGAATTCCTTCAAGTCCTCATATACCATATACAACACAATATCTCGATTATCTCTGTGCTTCTATTGAAGATGCTATAACAAAGACCAATATGGACGGTATATTTGTTGATTGGCTTTGGAACCCGGGAACAACAATGGAACCGTATCCTCCTTTAAAATGGATGTATTGTGAACAATTAATGTATAATGAACTGATGAATCAAAAATTCCCGGGAAAAGACAAAATTACTTCTGAAATTGAGTTGCAGTTTCGCCGGAAAGCTATTGACAGATGCTGGAATAGGATCAGGGAAACTGTTAAGAAAACAAAACCCGGTTGTATCATCTGGTTGACATCTTGTCAGCTAACAAGCAAAGACATAGAAGGGTCAGAGATGTTAAAGGAAGCCGACTGGGTGCTGGATGAAGCCGGTGATATTTCAAACTCCGTGGCTGTTCGAGGCATGCTCGGTAAGCAGACCCGGTTAATAACCTGTCTGGCTGGTTGGAATAAACAAGATCCTGCTAAAATTATTCCGCAAGCAAGAAAGAAAAATATTGGATTATATGGATTTACAAAACCTGTTTCAGGTTCTGTTATGCCACCAGTTGAATACTACCTTTCAAAATCAATTGATAGTTTAAAAGGTGACGAACGGAACATTGGTGCGTTAGCGCGGGTTTACAACAATTTACCATTAAATTTTGTGAACAAATAATATTTTAAATAATGTCAGTACTCTCCTTCCGCCTCTGCAGTAACAGACTTTACGAATAAACAAGAATAACATGACTACTCAAATTGCATTCGTCATAGGATTAACTTTCCTGATAAACCTGATTACCACCCTTTCCTACGCGGTACGGATTGTCGGAATCCGGACAGGAAGAATAGCTGTCTCATTTGCACTTTTCAATATTTTGGTATTGATCTCACGCACCGCAAATGGATTTCAGGCTCCATTACTGGCCAGCACTATAGAAAAGAATATTAATTCAGGATTGGGAGCTAATATATCCGACTTCAGACTTATCATTCTTTCATGTACTGTTGCTACTTTATTTGGGGGTCTGCTAATTCCTACATTTCAAAGAATATTATCAATTGCCGTAGATAAGTTCAGCATATACAAATCAGTTCCCAAAGTACTTTTATATGGATTTACCAAAACCGGGTTGACCTCAATCAAAGAAAACATTGTAATACCAAGCTCCAAAAACATTAATAAACTTGACTTTACTCTGGATTTTCCATGGAAAGTCTTCATCATGAATATAATAGCTGTAGCAATTATAACTATAGGGGTTCTGTCAGCCCTTTATGCCGGATACTTTAATCCTGAGTTCAGGACGACTGCAAGCAGCTTATCTGCAATTATTAATGGCTTTGCAACTATTTTAATGTTTGTTTTTATTGACCCATTTCTCTCCGTTATGACTGACGATGTTGTGTTAGGTAAAACTAAGGAGAGTCTGTTCAGAAAATATATTGTCTATATGGTTTTTGCCAGGGTTTTAGGAACAATGCTGGCCCAACTAATTCTTATCCCGGCTGCCAGGCTAATTTCAATAACAGCCGGAATGATTTAAAATCAGACTATAACTGGATTTAAGTAAAAAAATATCTGCGTATTTCTTTTATGATTCAGATATTTCAATCCGGCCTTGCCGGTGAGATACTGCAAAAATTTTCCAACTACAGGATGAGACTTGCAATAATCGGAGATTTTTCGGGATATAAGAGCAGTAGTTTCAGGGATTTTATAAGAGAAAGCAACAAGCGTGGGACAATTTGTTTCGTTGGTTCAATTGGCAATGGTTTATACAGACCCTCCTCTGAAAGCCTTAATTAGCCCGTAAAATAAAAAGTGAGTAAAATCCTTCTGACAGAATCTTACTCACTATTAAAACTTGTTCCTGGCAATGCAAATCCCGCCTGAATTAAAATCTTATTTAGAGTAATTTAGAGCTGTTCTTCTGTATTTTTACAATTGCAGCAACAATATCCTCCATATCCTTTTTCGTACCCAGGAAAACCCGCTGTCCCAGTGATAAACCAGTCTCTTTCCCAATTCTTTCATTGACAGGACATAGATTTTCTTTTCTGTATTTTTCCAGCCGTTCTTTAGGAAATATCCTTTTGAATGACTTCATATTCAGATATGTTTCTATAAAAGGATTTAGATGAAGAGAGGAATCTATTCCATTTCCAAATCCTATACCTTCGGCACGTATTGCTTCCTGGAATTTGCTTTTAGGTAAACCGTTAAAATATTTACTTTCGTATATTAACTGATAATTATAATATGCCCGCCGTGTTTGTCCCGGATATTTTTTAGTAGGACGAACTCCCTTAATCTCTGAAAGTAATTTTTCGAGGTAAGCTGAATTCTCGTCACGCAGTGTACTCTGCGCTTCCAGGCGTCTAATCTGTCCTAACAATATACTGGCGACAAATGGTGTCATACGAAAATTAGACCCGGGGAAACTTCTTTTCATTCCCCGGGGATCTCTTCCATTGTTTGTGTATCCGTCAACCCGGGCCATCACGGATTCATCGTTCCCGATAACTGCACCACCTTCACCTCCGCATAAGCTTTTACCTGCCTGAAAACTGAAACAGCCCAGATCTCCTATTGAACCAAGCTTTTTATTCCTCCACTCACCCATATGTGCCTGGCATGTATCCTCAATGACCAGCAGGTTATGTTTTTTGGCAATCGCCAATATTTTATCCATATCAGCTGCCGCTCCTCCGATGTGGACAGGAAGAATAGCTCTTGTTTTCGGTGTAATACGTTCTTCTATCAAATCCGCATTTATCATAAAAGTTTCAGGATCCGAATCAACTAATACTGGCAGCGCAAATAAGTTAAAGGTAGTTTGCGCTGTTGCTATAAAAGTATTAGTCTGGGTAATGACCTCATCACCAGGGCCAATATCGAAGGCACGCTGGGCTGCCTCCAGTGCATCTGTCCCTGAATTTGTCGTTGCGCAGTACCCGACACCCATCAGTTCTGCATACTTTTTTTCAAACTGCACAACCCTTTCCTTGTCATTATTACTGTATTCCGACCATCTGTTACTTTTGTAAGCATCAACATACAACTGTACATCTGTATCATCATAAATCGGCCATGATGCACCCAGATTTGAACCTCTGGGCCGAACCGGATTACCTCCAAGTATTGCAGGCTTATCTGCATCCTGAATTATACCATAAACAGATGACATTCCGCCTGCGGTAAAAGCAAGACCAGCTGCCCCGGCCGAGGTCTTCTTTACAAACGTTCTGCGATTCAATGAATTTTCTTTCATTATAACATCTTCTTTAATTGATAGAACGGTAACTAAAATGCTTTATGATAATCTAAAATTCCGATTATTATCAGGCCAACTGATCCTTGTTTTCGTAAATTTTGGTGATTGCATTTACAATATCATCCATATCAGCTTTGCTCCCCAGTAAAACACTCTGGGAAAAGGCCATTGCCTGGTCGCAAAGTTTATCATTACCGGGTAATACATTCTCTTCACGCCACTGTTTAAGTCTGGCTTCAGAATAAAGTCTTTTATAACCTCTTGAGTTTAATACTGTTTCAATAAAGTCCCACTTGTTCTGTTGAGTATATCCACCGTTCCCGGGAATTCCTTCAGCACGGAGAGCTTCGATGAATTTTTCTTTTGGAACATTGTTAAACTTCTCCTTAATATATCTGAACGGATATAAATGATAAGCCGATCTGGTACCACCATCAGCCAGCTTGTACGGAATAATACCAGGTATTTTACTTAACTTTTTATTCAGGTAAAGTGCATTATCCAGGCGGATATCGTTATCTTTCTGGAAACGCTGCATTTGCGACAGAAGGATAAGTGCCTGCGTTTGGGTCATTCTGTAATTGCTCCCGTTTATTGCACTGCCATTTTTTGCTGTAACGGTTCCAACAGGTCTGCCACAGTTATGGTATGAAGTGCTGATGTCCATTAATTCTTCATTATTCCCCAGAACACAGCCACCTTCACCGGCAGGGATATTCTTCGAATTCTGGAAACTCTGACATCCAAGGTCTCCCAGCGTACCAAGCTTTTTACCTCTGTATTCTCCAAGCCATGCCTGACAGGCATCCTCAACCACCTTAAGATCATGTTTCTTTGCAATACTATTAACACTGTCCATATCAACCGGTAACCCATATATATGAACCGGAATGATAGCCGTAGTGCGATCAGTGATTCTTTCTTCTATTTTTTTAGGATCAATTAAAAATGTTTCCGGGTCTGAATCAACAAATACCGGAAGAGCTTTACTCAGAAATATAACATTATAGGAAGCTATAAAGGTGTACGGGGAAACAAGAACTTCATCGCCTGCATCAACTCCAACGGCATATAATGCTGTTAAGAGTGCTGTTGTTCCACTTGCTGTTGCAAGGCATCTTTTAGCTCCCATAACTTCAGCATATTTTTGCTCAAATTCAGCTACATGCTCACCCCTGCCTCTCCACCATCTGCCTGAACGCAACATTTCAATTATGCCGGGTTCAGCAGCCTGATCCCAGTAAGGCCATGTTGGCCATGTCCCTTTATGGACTTTCTCTCCACCCTTTATGGCAAGTGTTGCAATTGCACTGTTTCCTGCGCAGGATACCAATGGCCAGTTGATCATTGTTCCCAAAATGCCAGCCGAGGTTGTAGCTATAACCTGTCGGCGTGTAAATTTTTTTGCTTTCATGTTTTTGTCATTTTTAGTTTTATCATTTAAAAGGTAAAGTTTTAATTATTCTTTCTGCCGGATAAATAAATATGTTAATGATTCAGCTTAAAATTATATAGAATATGACAGAACAAACTGTAAATGGCAATTAAAGAAAATAAATTTGTTTTTCCATACCGAAAGTTCATTATATTCAAATCAGATCAGATATATATATTTTAAGAAAAACCTCCTAAGATGGCAGACCTCATCCGGGACATTGAAACCTTAATCCGGATCTTAGCTCTTAATAATCTGTTAATCAGGTTTCTCTTAATTATAACCAGGATTTTGTGTCAATGTAGGTTTGCCATCAATAAGGCTTAAATCTATCTGCTGCTGAGGGATAGGATAAAGTTCATTTTTACCCTTGGTAAATGAGGCTCCCTTCAGAATCAGATAATCAAAACTGTTGTTCTCATGAGCTATGTAAGCATTCAAAACATCTGCCATGTAACCGGTGCCATTATCATATCTTTGAAGATCAAAGAAACGATGTCCCTCCATTGCTAATTCGAGCTTTCTTTCAAAATGTACGGCCTTCCTGGCAAAGTCCTTGTCTGTCCAGGGAATGTTGTATAAACCAATCACATAATTTGCCGCCGGGGTATCTGTAAAGCCTCCCATAGGTTTATCCGGATCAATGTAAGTCGTGATCCAATAATCAGGGTTTGCCGCCCTTGTCCTGACCCTGTTTACATAATCCCTTGCAAGTTCAAGACTGCCGATTTCCACCTCAACCTCAGCTGCCCACAGTAAAACATCAGCAAAACGTATGAAGTTGTAGTTTATGGAGGAACGTCTGTTTTCGTAAGTAGTGGCCAAATCTTTTTGCCATACAAGGTTTTTCTTATTGTTATAAGGACCCTGAGCAAATTGTGCCACAAGCCATGAGGCACCCGGCATAATACCCCAGTCATTGTATGGGATACCTCTTCTGCCTCCCGTAAAATCCAAACGTGGATCCAATGGATCTGTAGATGGTGTAAATGGTTCAGCGGAAGCTATCCCCATGTCATTTTTTAAATCCGAATCATTCCATGTATCAAGTAACGGTAATCCGGTAACAGCATCTGTTTTATAGGAATTTACAAGACTGAAAGATGGCACATAAAATCCACAGCACAGGGTTGGACCTCCATTCCAGCTGTAAAGTTCTCCTGAGTTTCCATTTTGTCCATTTGAATTATCTCGCACTGACATCTGGGCGGCAAACACACTTTCAGGTCCATTCTTTGTAAGAGGGTTAAAGTTGTCAGCGAAATTGGGTAACAGGTCATATCTTTCTCCTTTGGCAGTTACACCATTGGCAATAATATCATCCAGCAAAACTTTTGCCTCTGTATACTTATGCTGAAACATATATACTTTGGCCATAAATGCCTTGGCAGCCCAGCTGTTCGCCCTTGCAGCTTCTGACTTTGTGGGAGTTAGATTATCAATTGCATACTGAAAATCAGCCTCAATTTTTGACCAGATAGGTTCCGTATTTGGTACCGAATAATTTCCTGCTGCGAAACTGATATTTTCATCTATGTAAGGTACATTCCTCCATAGTTTTACGGTTTCAAAATGATAAAGTGCACGTAAGAAAATTGCTTCAGCCATAATCTGTGTTTTTTCACCGTCTGATATACCGGAAGTTACCTTGGCAAGCACACGAAGAACATCATTGGAACGCTGTATGCCATTATAAAGAGAAGTCCATTTAGCAGTGAAGTAGGAGTTAACCGGAAGAGCCGAATAGTTTTCTATAAATTCCAGATCTGTCTGATCTCCATATTCTGATCCTTTATGAGCATCATCCGATGCTACTCCTCCATATTGCCAGTTACTCATTGACTGAGCCATACTATTTCCTCCCGGATGTCCATCCAAAAGGGAATAAGCACCAACTAATAATCCATTAACCCCGGCCTTATTTGCAAGTGTGGATTCACCCAATAATCCCAGTGGCTGTATTTCCAGAAAATCTTTCTTACAGGCATATATCAATACAAAAGTTGTGATACTGCCCGCTATTATAATTTTATTAATTAATTTTTTCATAATACTCCAGTTTACAGATTTTTAAATAAGACTAAAATGTCAGGCTAATACCAAATAACCATTCTCTCTGGTTACCGGGATAATTTCCCAGATCAATACCAAAAGAAGTGCTCGACTGTGTGCCGCCGATTGTACCACCAAGTTCAGGATCCAATCCGGTATACTTGGTTAATGTAAATAAATTTGCACCCTGCACATATACCCTTAATTTATTAATACCAAATTTTTGAAGTAAAGATTGATCAAGGCTATAACCCAAAACCATGGATCTGCATTTAAAGAATGAACCATCTTCCAGATAATATGAATTAGGGACTGAGTTAGTGCTGAAGTTAGGAGCATAATCAAGTTGTGCAACAGTTGTATTTGTGTTAGTTGGTGTCCATGCATTAAGTAGCACATTACTTCTTCCCTTGCCTTCCGAAGTACTCATAAAATCAGTATAATAACGAACAAAGTTCATATCATCATTACCCTGAGATCCATAAAAAACGCTGGAAAAATCAAAATTCTTGTAAGTTGCGCTAATATTCAGCCCGTAAGTAAAATCAGGATTAGGATTGCCATAAAATGTACGGTCCGCTGACGTGATTTCATTATCACCATTAACATCCCTGTACCTGAAACGCCCGGGAGCTGCAGCTGTTTGCGCTGGAGAAGATGACACCTCTGCATCATCTTTAAATATTCCTATAACCTCATATCCAAAGAAGGTTCCAACAGGCTGCCCTTGTTGTATACGAACCAGGTTACCGATCCGGGAACTCTTAACATCAAAATATCCACCGGGTATATTGACTACTTCATTTTTATAGGTGGAAAAGGTTGCAGTAACATTATAATTGAATTCAGTTTTGATACTTCCCCTGTAGGTCAGAGAGAAATCCCAGCCGGTATTTTGAATATCCCCAATGTTAATTGTGGGAGCAGAAGCCCCTCCGGTAGTAGCCGGCAAAGGCTGTGGAAATAATAACCCATTAATTGATTTCTTATACCACTCTCCGGAGAACATGAGTTTATTTCCCAGTATTGAAGCATCTACTCCAAGGTTTGTAATTACGTTTTGCTCCCATCCTGTGCTGGGGTTACCATTTTGAGATGCATAGAAACCCTGAGTGGTATTATTGCCTGTACCCGACATCAGATAATATGACGCTCCAAAAGATGAACCAAACAAAGTAAAAGCATTGGCTGGATTAATATTAGCCTGGGAACCCAGGATACCATAACTTCCCCTTAACTTTAAATCATTTAATGCAGTTATATTCTTCATAAATGGCTCATTGGATAATCTCCATCCCAAAGAAAAAGATGGGAATATTCCGTACCTTTTGTCAGCGCCAAAAACAGAGGAACCATCTCTACGGACTGTAGCTCCCAGCAAATACTTTTCATTATAAGAGTAATCCAGGCGACTGAAGATTGAAAACAGGGCATTTGATGAAATGCCGCTTCCAGTTGATATGTTTGTAGTACCATTGCCTAAAACCAGATAATTTGGGTCCATAGAGAAAAAAGTTCCGGCAGACCCTGATAAACTTCGTCCCCCTCCTTTTATAGCCTCAGAACCAATTAATACCTTAATATTGTTTTTGCCGAGAACATTAATATAAGTTAAAGTATTTGTCCAGGTGTAAGAACTGTTATAGGATGAGGATACGCTATAAGTATTGTACCCGTCAAACCCTTCCCGGTCATTGTACCCTACAATGCCTAAAGTATAACCATAATTATTTCCTACACTCCCTCCAAAACTAGTTCTGGCAGTAAATCTTCTGAGGAAATCAACTTCGGCAAATACATTTCCTGTAAAATCCCAGCTATGGGACCGGTTATCTTTACTTCTTTGCTGGGTAGCAACAGGTTGTGGTGTAGTTCCTCCTTCAGGTCCTACACCTGTGCCTCCGAAATTCCCCATTATATCGTAGACCGGTATAACTGGCATCAGTCTGAAACAAAGTGAAAGCGGATTACCCTCGCTTGAATTACTGAATCCCGGGGCAAGCCTGTAGTACGCATAAACGTTTTCCCCAAACCGGATATTTTTCCCAACATTAAAGTTGGAATTAAGTCTGGCCGAATACCTTTTTTAAATAGGTTTGCATTACAGTGCCCTGTTGATCTAAATACCCCAATGAAAAGAGAAAATTGGAGTTATCTCCTCCTCCACTGGCTGTAAGAGTATGACTCTGTCTTGGAGCCGGCTTACAAAGCTCATGGAACCAGTCCGTTCCTGTTTTGTTCACCTTCTGAATCAGGTAATTATTTCTCCAGTTATTTATATCAAGATTATATTTTGCAGGATCAACAGCCGGATCCCCTGCCATGGCAGTACCCTGAACACCGCCGCCTGTATAAACATAATCCGGAAGTCCGTCCGCAAATAGAATAGTTCCCGGATTCACTGTTTTAACGAGCTTTGCATATTCCTCAGAGTTAACAAGGTTATACACGTTTCCCTTTTTAGGGTATTCTACACCATAATATGATTCGTAAGTAATCGTTGCCTTTCCTGCTTTTCCCTTTTTAGTGTTGATAACAATTACACCATTCGAGCCTCTTACTCCATATATTGATGCAGCACCTGCATCTTTAAGTACCTGCATGGACTCTATATCATTCACATTAAGATTGGTAAGACTGCCCGGCATACCATCAACAATAACCAGAGGAGAAGAATTTCCAAGTGAAGTAACTCCCCTGATGAAAACATCAGTCCGACCGCCGGGAACTCCTGAACTTAGGATGGTTACACCGGATGCTAATCCCTGCAGGGCTATTGTTGCATTTCCGGTTGGAATTGATTTTAAGGCGTCAGTGGCTACTACAGAAATTGCTCCTGTAATGTCCTTTTTCCTTTGGGTACCATACCCCACAACCACAACCTCTTCAAGTGACTGGACATCTGCAGACAGGCTTACATTAATAACTGATCGTCCGTTAACAGGTACTTTCTCAGAAACATAGCCAATGAATGTAAATATCAGAACTGCATTTTTGTCTGGCACCGGAAGCGAATAACTCCCTGAAATATCAGAAATTACCCCGATAGTAGTGCCTTCAACAACAACATTAACTCCAATAAGTGGTTCTCCGGTACTTATATCAGTAATTTTCCCGGTTACATTATTCTGCTGAGAGTTTTTGGAGTTACCCGAGCCCGAAACCTGTAAGATACCTATAAAGCAAATAAAGATGCTTAGCTTCATTGCCAGGATCCATTTTTTAACAGAGGTGTGTTTCCCCCGAATTGTCAGTCTAGAGTTTTTCATAGTTTTTCTAATGTTAAGTTAGTGTAAAAATGAAAAGAATGCAATCATTAATATAAAGGGTCCATTTTTCTTAAGGGAAGATAAAAAAAGATAAGCATATAGATTATACATATTGACGTTTTTTTTCAACCAACCATTTTTCAATAATTAACAATTCCTGTAATTAGAAACGCTACCCTCAAAGTTACCAGGGTCTGACATTCTTCTTGATAATGATATACTTGAATGCTTAGACCTTTCCATCTATTTTCAAGTTAATGGTATCATCTGTAAACCCAATTATAACGTGAACCAATAATTAAACTTTACCATAAATATATTCCTGGATATAGTATCAAAAAGATTGGAAAAATTTTCATACTGCGACATTTGACTGGTTAATAGCTGGCTAGTCTGGTCATGTGTCCACACTACATATAATATCGAGCCCAGCTTATACTCCCATTTTAAAACCATATTAGAACGAAATTGGCCGAAATTAAAATCAGGATCTTTAAAGTTATATTGACCAACCTGCAAATCAGTCACAGTATAATTGTTGTCAGAGGAATTGAGTACCATTTCTGAACCGGAGTAGGTGTAAAACCTTTGGTCATATTGTTTTGAATGTGGATTAAGTACCTTCTTAAAATGTGAATAATCACCTGTTGACAAAAATATACTTCCGTAGTATTCAAATGACAATTCATTTGTAAAAAAGATACTAGTCCTGAGCGTAAATTCGACAATCTTATTTCTAAGATCCCCAAACAATGAGATTACATCAACAGGGAGATTTTTTCTAAGTACATATTGCTGTTTTTGCAATAAATCCGAATAGGATACCGATCCATTAAGTCTTATTTTTCTGATGGGCAGCCATCTGATGGTGGCTGATAAATTATTTAAATACTGTAAGTTGTCCTCATTATAATTCCCCAGGTATGATAATTGGAATTGCAGATCCTTCGAATTATTTGTCCTGGAACTAAAGTAAAAAGTCCAATAGGGATTAATCAGGAGTGCATCACCTCCACGTAAAATTCTCGGGTCATAGTATAAGAAATTGCGTCTTATATAACTGTTGAAGTTCCACATATTTGAAAGCAGTGAATTAAAAAATAATCTAATTCTTGAATCCACTAATTCATGCCCAAATGACCATGAAGAATTTTGATCCATTCCCAGAGTAAAATTCCTGAATATTCCTTTGGGAACAGTCGATACATAGGATAGAGAAGTTCCTTCATTAATGAGATCTGCCTGCCTTAAATAGCCTATATCATTCAGATCAAGGTTTGGAGACATCCATGAAGAATTAACCTCAAATCTGAATTTACCTGCCCTTTTTGCAAAACTAAGCATGCCTGCTGAACCGGTCATATTTGTGATGGATGTATCAAGTGACAGATAGGTTGCATCCGGGCGCTGAAAGCGGTGGACATTCTCCATTTCCAGTGTCGACATAGCATCTCTTGAACCATTTATATTGCTAAACAATGTTTTTGCAACAATAAAGTATGTCCGGTTTTTTAAATAATGACTGAAGTCCACCCCTCCGGTATATGAATTTGTATAGAGTTGATCTTTAAGGTAGCTATCATGAATTATTTTATTTGAGGAAGTAACCATTCCCCCAATTACTGTATTGGCTTTATTATATTCCTTTCTAATTCTTCCGACAAAGTAATTAGTGTAAGGACTGACAGTTTTTTTAAATATGGTATCCTCAGAACTAATTGTAGCCCTTTCTAACCCTGAAAGACTTTCTATTACTCCAACGGATAAACCGTCACTTGTTTTTCCGGTTAACTTTGCTGCTCCCAGGATTGTTGTCTGTATCGGATAGTTTATCTCTTCAAAACTTTGAATTGAATAGTTATATCGGGGGGCCTGTCCAATTCTCCTTGAATAAAAAAGTTGTGACCCACCCAGGCTAAAGTCAAAAATTTCTTTTCCTTCAAGGAAAAAGGGACGTTTTTCGTTAAAAAAAGTTTCATAAGAGGTGAGGTTAAGCTCAGATGGATCTGACTCTACCTGACCAAAATCCGGGTTTATTGTTAAATCAAGGACTAGATTACTGGAGACTCCGATTTTGCTGTCCAGCCCTCCTCCGTATTTTAATGAATTATAAGTTTCATTCGGCAACTTTGTCAGTACATTCCCGGGAATATGCTTTAATGAAAGATATGGAGAGATTTCAATCTGTCTTGAAGGTTTAATATCTGCTATTCCATCCAATTCTCCAAAAAGATGAACCAGTGAAGATGCGTTCCTGGGGAGAAGTTGCCAGTGGTCTTCCTCCTGAAACCGGTCAATTAACCTGTAAACATACAACCCCCAGGTCTGATCTTTCTGATTAATATAACGTAACTGGCTTAACGGAATCTTCATTTCAGCAGACCAGCCGGAATCAAAAACTGCCGATGCGCCATTCCAGTTTGCATCCCATGTCATATCATATGCATTATCCCCAATATGTTTAACATCGATCTTTTGCCCTGCACTCGTTAAATTAAACTCAAAAGCAGTTTTATCATCATTGTAACTGTCAAATGCTATCCCAATAACATCACCCGATTTCCGGTCACGTGAATCAAAAATCCTGCGCATTTTTTCCGGCTCGGAATCGTAGCATTTAAACCCGGCATAAATATTCTCATAATCGTACAATATTTTAATCTCAGTGATATTAGACGGAGAAGCTCCTTCAACCGGAATCCACTGCCTGAAACCTCCGCTCCAGGATCCCTTCTTCCAGCATTCGTCATTTAGGTCTCCATCAATCTTAGGTATGATTGAGACCCTTGTAGCAGAATAGTATCGTTTCGGATAATAATTAATTCCGTTCCTGGTTGAATCGGTTTGTCCTATTATGGTTGAAAATGAAATAATGGAGGTCAGTATTGTAACCAGAAAATTTTCAATATTCCGGCAACAAAAAATGCTCGTGAATTTGCTTAATGAATGGGCAACTGAATTCATTTGAAGGGTGTAATTAATCTGGAGCAGGTTTTAATTTTAAGTGAATTCTGATTTATGTACAAGTAGAAATTGAATTATTCTTACCGAGGCTTTGCTAAAACTGATCCTTTAATGGTTAAATCAATTGATTTTTCATTTTTATTTGTAAAAACTTTTATTGTTTTACTGAATGTGCCCGCATAATCTGCATTAAACTTCACCTTAACTTTTCCTTTTCCCCCAGGTTTTACAGGTTCTTTTGTCCAGGTCAGGTCAACACAGCCACAAAATGTTTTAATATTAGTAATCACTAAAGGGGCCTCGCTATTGTTGACAAATGAAAAAATACACAAGGTGTTTGATCCTTCCAAAACTTGTCCCAACTGACATACTCTCTCTTTAAAAACAATTCCGGGATCATCTTTTATTTGAGCATAACAGGATAACAAGGATATCATTAATCCCGCAACCAGTAACATATTTCTTTTATTAGCCGTTTTCACCAAAATTTAATGATTATCAACAATCAGATAAAGTATTTTACTAGTCGTTTTAAAATCAAAATAAAAAATACAATTTAATATTTTTACAAACACCAGTTTTAAAACATTGCAAATTAGAGTTAAAAAGTAAAAATTTTACCTGTTCTGTTATTTTTGTATCTAACTCTATGCATGGAAGAAAACGAAATTTATCCTAAGGAAGGTTATTGTAAGACTTCATTCCTATTTTCTATAATTATAACCTGGAAAAAAGGTAGTAATTGTGCAAAATAAAATGATAAATTTGAAGGAATTAACCTCAGATTAATATTAAAAAAATTTCTAACTTAAATCCTCTATGAAAGTAATTAAAAAAATTCTCAAAGCTCTTCTGTTTGCTATAATACTGGTTGTCGCAGGTTTGGTTGCTATAATAGTGTATGCAGTAATTTCCGATTATAAACCAAAGGAGAAGGAAATTGTTTCAACAGCTGAAAAAACTGAGATACTGAATGACTCAATTGAGGTCACGCTTCTTACATGGAATATTGGTTACTGCGGACTTGATAAGGATATGGATTTTTTCTATGATGGAGGTACCAGGGTATTTACACCCAAGCCAAAATGTATTAACAACCTGCTTGAGGTAGAAACATTTCTGAAACAAAATGATTCAGCAGATTTTATTTTTATCCAGGAAGTTGATAGGGACAGTAAAAGGAGCTATCATATTAATGAGTATGATTCTTTGACAAAAATATTAAACGATTATTTTCCTTATTTCGCAAAGAATTATGATGTATTTTTTGTCCCGGTTCCTCCTTTGACACCTATGGGGAAGGTATTGTCGGGGTTAACAACATTTAGTAAATACAAACCGGTTTCTTCGGTGCGATATTCCTTCCCGGGTGAATATGGATTCCCAAAACAGCTTTTCATGCTGGACAGATGTTTTCTTGTTAACAGGTATCCCGTATCTAACGGGAAGGAACTGTTAGTTATAAATACGCATAATGAAGCATTTGACACCGGAAAGATCCGCAGGGCACAAATGGATTATCTTAAAAACTTCCTGCTCAATGAATTCAGAAAAGGAAATTATGTTATAACCGGGGGGGACTGGAACCAGACTCCTCCGCATTTTGTATCTGACTTCAATACTAATAAAACGGATACAACCCAGATGGTGATTCCTGACGATTATCTGCCCTCTGACTGGAAATGGGTATATGATAACAAAACACCTTCGGAACGTAATGTGGTGACCGCATATGATCCCTCATCAACCACAACCAATATTTTTGACTTTTTCCTCATTTCACCCAACATTATGAAAATATCGGTCCATGGTATTCAACTTAATTTTGAGAACTCTGACCACAACCCGGTCATAACCAAATTAAAGCTTCAGAAGTAATGGTCAGCACATGCTGTCATATCTTAATATTATTTTACGTCCAGACAGCCTGATATTAATTATCACAGGACTTTTAGCCCATTTCAGGAATCATATCATAGATCAGACTTATTATGGATACATAAAAGAAATCCTGATTGAGTGGAAATATTTTAGATCCCATATTCGAACAAAACTATCCGGTTTTAGAGATCCCCAATTTGAAAATATACGACAATTACCTGGGTATCATAATTATAATAAATCAAACCTGGCGATGGTATAATTTTTGTGCATTGTAATTGTAAACTAACTTACCTAAATCATGAAAAATAATATCAGGAAGAGTTTATTAGTTGCCCTGATAAGCTCATCAGTAATTATGGTGTCGTGTGAAAAATCAAATACAAATGATCAGCCTGGTGAGCCGGTAAATATAACTACAGAGCTTTATCAGAGAGAGGTAATAGACTCTGCTAACAAATTCGCTTTTGATCTTTTCAGACCTGTCATTGCCAATTCCAATGAGACAGAAAACCTGATCATCTCTCCGTTCAGCATTACCAGTGCCCTTTCGATGACTCTTAACGGCGCATCAGGCTGGACTTTGGACGCTATGAGAAAAACACTCGGGCTCAAGGAAAAAACCCTTGCTCAGATAAATAACACATATCTGAAACTGATGACTGAGATGGTACCTGTTGATAAACGAGTCGTTCTGGAAATAGCCAATTCAGTATGGGTGGAAAAGAGACTCATTGTTAAACAACCCTTCATTACGGAACTTCAGAAATACTATAAAGCCGATGCCCGTGATATTGATGTTACAAATCCTGATGCAGTTGATATTGTAAACAGCTGGATCGGGGAAAAAACTCATGACAAGGTCACTGATATGCTGGATAATTTGGATAATGACCTTGCCATGCTTCTGATCAATGCAGTTTATTTCAATGGAAAGTGGCGGTACAGGTATGACAAGAGTGATACAAAGGAAGAACCATTTTATGTTACACCCCAGGATTCAAAAACAGTACCGATTATGCATCAGACAGAGAACCTGAAAGTGGCCAGGAGTAATAATCTGACTATTGCTGAGATCCCCTATGGTCAGGGTAACTTCACAATGGTAGTAGTTTTGCCCGATGTAAATATAACTGCACAGGAGGTGGTCAATGCCCTGTCCCCATCACTATGGCGTGAGTGGGTAAGCCTTCTGGATGATAATACGCATAAAACAGAACTTAGTATGCCGCGTTTCAAATATAAGTTTAAAAGGCTACTTAATAATGATCTTTCTGACCTCGGTATGGGTATAGCCTTCACCCCTGATGCCGACTTCAGTAACATCAGCGATCAGGGCCTTATGATAAACAGGGTATTACATCAGGCATTCATTGAAACGGACGAGGAGGGTACTGAAGCCGCTGCTGCCACAGTTGTTGAAATAACATTTACAAGTGCAGGACCAAATCCGGTTTTTAAAGTAACCCTTGATCATCCTTTTCTTTATTTCATCAGGGAGATCTCTACCGGCACAATTTTGTTTATGGGAAGAGTCAGCGATCCCACAATTAATTAAAATGAATATCAGGAATCAGGTGCACCGGATTAATACAACCAAAAATTTGAATATTAAGTGAACCTAAGAAATTAAGTGCCATTTCGGAAAGTCATCCAGTACAGGTATAAATAATAAATATTTCAGGAACAATATATATATGAACTGTCCGTTTATTTACTGTCAATGTTATTTTACCTTTAAGAACTTAAATTGCAATTCAATGAAACTGAATATATTTTATATTATACTGATTTCCTGTACGATATTATCCTCCTGTGAAAAAGATAACCAGGTTACTATCCCAAATACGAATACTCCGTTACTAAGTAAAGTATTGTTAAATGGTTCTCCCTATTATGAGTATTCATATAATGATGCAAATTTGATAAGTGCAGAAAAGAATAATTTTTATTATATCAAATACAATTACGATAACAGGAATCGTTTGTTATCATCTGACTATTATTTCGATTTTTCAATGGATAGTCTCAAACGCAAAGTATGGGTAAATCCTGGAAACACTGCTTTAAGTCTGTCCAAAACATTTGAATATAACAATAATGATCAGATAAGCAGAATAATATTCAACCGTCCATTGGGTAATAATTCAGAATTTTCTGAATTCACCTATGCGAATGGCAGAATAAGCCGACAAACAATGTATTTAGAAAATAAAATATCAGGGCACATTGACTATTTATATGATGGAAAGGGAAATTTAATCAAACAGGTTAAATATGTTCTGGCCTCCGGAAATGATGAATTGATGACAACCACATTTTATGAATATGATAATATGCAAAATCCGTACAGATCATTCGATATGGTAATGAACCCATGGATAAATACTAGCCAGAACAATATTGTAAAAGAAACATATACAATAGATTATGAAGTTGCCAAATCTGTTGAAAAAGTACAAATTACAGCAAACACCTATGATTACAATGATAAGGGATATCCGATAAGATCAAATGGGACTTTCCAGTATATTTACAGGTAATACACTTTCAGTATTCTCTTTTAGTTCTGGTTCATCCTTAAAACTGTATCTCCCGTGGTAATATCAAAGTCTGATAATTTATCAAAACTTATTTATAAGCTACTGGCTTGCAATAAACCAATCAGTATTATTTTAAACTCAGCATTCTCTGATCATTTAGTCCGGGCATACTGTAAACACGTAACAGATACCTTCTGACTTTTGCTTGTGTAATCAGCTCCATATTGCAAAACCGTCATTCTTGCACCACATTATGAAGAATAATTTCTCCTGATAAATTCTTAATTGTGTTGAAAAATTGAGTAAAAACTGATATATTTGATAATACCTGAAATATATGTAATTAAGACTTAGGCTTCATGTTAACCAGGATTTTGAATGTAAAAAGGCAAACGTCAGCATTATTTATTATAATTTTTAATTTAATAAACATCCGGAATGTATAATAAATTAATTACTAACATTAAACCTTTAGGATTTAACTGGGCGACCAACGATCCGTTTTTATTTTGCGTGCATCATCTTGATAATTATCCTGCCGGAAATGATCAGTTGGGACCTGCCGCATCATTGGAAGGCAGAAATCTTGGACAAGATTTTACCACAAAAGAAGGTTGGCGAATGTACCATGGTGAAACAATTCCCGGCTTTCCCACCCACCCTCACAGGGGATTTGAAACCATAACGGTTGTATTAAAAGGTTTTGTCGACCATTCCGATTCCCATGGAGCTGCCGGAAGGTATGGTCAGGGAGATGTACAGTGGATGACAGCCGGAGCCGGATTACAACATTCCGAAATGTTCCCCCTGCTTGATAAAATAAATCCCAATCCGTTGGAACTTTTCCAGATATGGCTTAACCTTCCTAAGGCACGGAAATTTTCCAAGCCTTATTACACAATGCTATGGGCAGAAGATATTCCCGTGTACGCTGACAAAGATAAAAATGGAAGATTAACAGAAGCAACTGTTATTGCCGGCAAAATTGATAATGTTTCTGCACTTCCATCAGCACCTGATTCATGGGCATCTAACCCTGCCAATGAGGTAGGGATCTGGTTAATTAAGATAGAAGCAAGAGCCAAATGGGAAATACCTGTTGCGTCACCTGAGGTAAACCGGTCTCTTTACTTTTACAGGGGTTCTGACATAACTATTGCCGGAATTAATATAATTCCTGATTATTCCGTTGATTTAATGGCAGACCAGCCTGTAATTATAGAAAACGGGAATAAAGATGCATTCCTCCTGCTATTGCAGGGCCAGCCAATTAATGAGCCTGTGATGCAGCACGGACCTTTTGTAATGAATAATGCTGCCGAAATACAACAGGCATTTAACGATTATCGTAAAACTCAATTTGGTGGCTGGCCCTGGCCAAGATATGATAATGTGCATTCCCGGGAAAAAGGAAGATTTGCAAAGTATGCAGATGGGCAGGAGGAAACCCGATAAGGTATGAGCAAGACGATACTTTTTAACATTGATTCTGATCCGGGAATACTTCAGGATTTTCTCTTCCTGAACACATGTGTGCTGCTTCCATAAAATAATTCAGCAGCTTCCATCATGGTCTCAGAAAGTGTCGGGTGAGGGTGAATGGTCAGTGAAAGGTCTGAAGCCAGGGCAGCCATTTCAACTGCCAGAACACCTTCGGAAATAAGCTCCCCGGCCTGGGGGCCTGCAATACCGACGCCAAGAATTCTTTCTGTATCCGGATCAATAATAAGTTTCGTTACCCCGTTATTTCTTCCAAGCGTTTTTGCTCTTCCTGAAGCCGACCATGGGAATTTTGCCACTTTTATTTTTATCCCTTTTTCTCCGGCTTCGGTCTCCGTAAGACCGCACCAGGCAATTTCAGGATCAGTGAATATTACCGCGGGAATGGCTTTAGGATTATAACCCGTTTTAATACCGCCAATTACTTCGGCTGCCACAATACCTTCATGGGTCGCTTTATGTGCCAGCATAGGGCTGCCTGTAATATCTCCGATAGCATAAATATGTTGTATGGCCGATTGACGCAGGTCATTTACCTCAATAAAGCCTTTTTTATCCGGTTTAAGATCGATCTTCCCCAGGTTTATATTATCTGTATTGGGTTTCCTGCCAACAGCAATTAAGATTTTGCTGAAGGTGGAGGTTTCATTTTTTCCGTCTTTACTCTCAAGCTTAACTTTCAAGCCCTCCTTCACCTCTTTAATTTCTGACACTGTTGTATTAAATTTTACCGCATCAAATAGATTCTCATTGTCCTTTTCAAATACCTTTACCAGGTCTCTGTCAGCTCCGGGCATATAACCTGAAGTCATTTCTATCACAGTCACTTTTGATCCAAGATGTTTATATACAGATCCGATTTCTAACCCAATGTAGCCACCCCCTACGACAAGAAGCGTCCGGGGAATTTCGTTCAGTTTCAGAGCATCTTCTGCAAACATGACCCTCGGTGATTTTAAATCCAAGCCCTTCAGGGATAAGGCACTGGAGCCTGTGGCAATTATGGCATTTTCAAAGTTAATTGATCCATTTTCCCCGATTTGCAAAGTATGGTAGTCCATAAATTTAGCAAAACCTCTGATATAATCTATTTTTCGTTGCCTCGTCAGCTGGCCTAGCCCCGAGGTTAATTCCCTTACCACTTCATCTTTCCACTCCCTGATCCTCTTAAGGTCGATATCCGGTTTCCCAAAGGTGATCCCGAACCTGAATGCTTCACCGGCTTCCTTTTTCAGGTTCACCAGATGAAGTAAAGCTTTGGAAGGAATACAACCCCGGTAAAGACATACACCGCCCGGGTTCTCATCAGGATCAATTAATGCAACTTTCAGCCCCAGATCTGCTGCACGGAATGCAGCGGCATATCCTCCGGGTCCTCCGCCAATCACAGCTACCTTGTATTGCTTATCTTTAGTCATGCTTCACCTCCTTCCATCATTGCAATAAAAGGATCTTCCATAGCGCTGCAGATCCATCTCAGGAACCGGGCTCCCTGAGCGCCGTCAATGGCCCGGTGATCATACGTTAAAGTTAATGGCAGCATTTTTACGGGAACAAACCGGTTATCGCGAAATACGGGTTTCACAAATGACCGTGAAATACCCAGGAGGGCTACCTGAGGCGGATAAATTATAGGTGTGAAACCGGTACCTCCGATACCGCCGAGGTTGGAAATAGAAAAGCACCCTCCCTGAAGCTCTTCCAGCGATATTTTCCTGGTCCTGGCTTTTTCTGCCAGTTCAGATACTTCCGCTGAAAGTTTCAGGATCGATTTTTTATTCACGTCCCTGATAACAGGTACCAGAAGTCCCTGGGGAGTGTCCACCGCTATCCCGATATGATAATAACTTTTAAATATGATCTCTTTGTTCCTCATGTCAATACTGGCATTAAATTGCGGAAAGTGCTGAAGCGCCATGGCACTAATTTTAATCATAATAGATGTTATGGTAAGCTTGTCTCCAGCTTTTTCAGCTTTCCCCCTGTATTTATCAATAAACTTTTCCACTCCGGAAATATCTGCCTCGTCAAATTGCGTGACCTGAGGTATTGTCTGCCATGCCTGCATCACCCTGGCGGCAGTTGTCTTTCTTACCCCAGACATTTGCCTTCTTTCCACAATTCCCCATCTGGTAAAGTCTGGCAGTTCCGGCCCTCCTTCAGGAATTCCTGCATGATCTTCCATTTTATTGGCGGCCTTTTTAACATCATCAGCTGTAATTCGTTTACCCGGGCCTGTACCCCTTATCTCATTAACGGGTACATCAAGTTCCCTTGCAAGACGCCTGACAGATGGCGAAGCCGGCAGATCTGCAATCATTTTTACCCGCTCCGCTTCAGTTTGCTTTTCATCTTTGTACCCGCCATTAACCTTATCATTTTCTTCTCCCGGTTCTTGTCTTTTTGACATTACTTCTTTATTCTTCCCCTCAGCAAGATTCGCTTCAGTATAATTTTCCTGATTATAATGCACTCCTTTTTCTTCACGTTCCGGTTCTTTTATTATGTTTTTTCCTTTTCCCTGTTCAGATTCCGTTTCTACTGTTATAAGTACTGAACCTACCTTTACTTCTTCATTAGCTTTAATTTTAATTTCTTTTACAATACCATTTTCCGGCGAGGGTACTTCAAAAGTAGCCTTGTCGGTCTCCAGTTCTGCAATGGGTTGTTCTACTTCAATTCTGTCACCTTCTGATACCAGTATGCTCACCACTGTCCCATAATTAACATTTTCAGAGATTTCGGGTAAAGTCACTTCCTTTAACATAATTTCATTTTTTTATAAATCAGTAAATACAGGATTTTTCTTCTGACCATTTATTTTTAAGGCCTTCCTTGCCTTATCCAATGTATTCTTATCCACTTTACCTTTTCGGAATAAAGCTGCCACAGCCGAATAAGCAATATGATTTGCATCCACTTCGAAAAAATTTCTAAGTTGCTCACGGGTATCACTCCGGCCGAAACCGTCTGTACCCAATACATTAAAATCACCCGGAAACCACTTGCTGACTGACAGAGGAATTGCTTTGACATAATCTGTTGCTGCCACAAATATCTGGTTTGATCCCTCTTTAAAACACTGCATAATGTATGTCTTTTGTGGTTCCCTGGCAGGATTGAGCAGGTTTTTTCGTTCAATATCATTGGCATCGTCATACAATGCCTTATAACTGGTTACACTCCAGATATCAGAAGGTATTTTAAAGAGCTTTTCAAGCAGATCTCCGGCTTTAACTGACTCATTAAGAATAGCTCCGCTTCCCAATAAATTAACCTTTTCCTGTTTGCTATTTCCTTTAAAGCTTTTAAACCTGTACATTCCATTGATAATACCCTGAGCAACATTTTCAGGCATGGCTGGCATAATATATTTTTCATTCATAACAGTGATGTAATAAAAAATATCTTCCTGATTAACATACATTCTTTTAATGCCATCCCGGACTATCACCGCCACCTCATAAGCGTAAGCCGGATCATATGCTTTTAACGACGGAATACCCAGTGCGTTCAGATGACTTTGCCCGTCCTGGTGCTGGAGCCCTTCACCTGGCAGGGTGGTTCTTCCCGAAGTACCTCCTATCATAAATCCTCGTGCCCTTGCATCTGCGGCGGCCCATATCAGATCACCCACGCGCTGGAATCCAAACATGGAATAAAAGATAAAAAAGGGAATGGTATTTATCCTGTGGTTTGCGTGGGCAGTTCCTGCTGCAATAAATGAGGCCATTGACCCTGCTTCTGTAATTCCCTCTTCAAGAATGGCCCCGTTTCTTGCTTCCTTATAATAAAGCAGACTTTCTTTGTCAACAGGTTCGTATTTCTGTCCAACATGGGAGTATATCCCAACCTGGCGAAAGAGGGCATCCATCCCGAAAGTACGCGACTCATCGGGAACTATGGGAACGATAAGCTTTCCGACATTTTTATCCTTTAACAATTTCCCCATCATATGTACAATAACCATGGTTGTAGCTGATTCACGTTCACCGGATGATCCGTAAAATTCTCTGAAGGATTCTTCTTCAGGTTCCGTGATAGGCTTGGTATGTATCTTTCTTTCGGGTACAAGTCCTCCCAGCTTATTTCTTTGCATTTTAAGATATTTCATTTCCGCACTATCCTTGTCAGGAATATAAAAAGGGGCTTCTGCCAGATCTTCATCGGGAACAGGTATGTCGAATCTCTCCTTGAAATGTTTAAGTTCATCTTCATTCATTTTCTTTTGCTGATGAGTTATATTCCTTCCCTCCCCTGCTTCACCCAGTCCGTAACCTTTTATTGTCTGGGCCAGGATTACAGTCGGTGATCCTTTGTGCTGCACTGCCCTTCTGTAAGCATTATAAACTTTCACCGGATCATGCCCGCCTCTTTTCATCTTTTTTAATTCTTCGTTGGAATAATCTGCAACCATTGCCTCCAGCTCAGGATATCTGTTAAAAAAATGTTTCCGGATGTACTCACCGTTTTCCACACTGTATTTTTGTGAATCACCGTCTACAATTTCCTCCATACGTTTTAACAAAATACCATTTTTGTCTTTTTTCAGGAGCGGATCCCAGTCACCGCCCCATACAACCTTTATTACATTCCACCCTGCACCACGGTATGCTGCTTCAAGTTCCTGTATGATTTTTCCATTTCCTCTTACAGGTCCATCCAGTCTCTGGAGATTGCAGTTGATAACGAATATCAGGTTATCAAGCTCTTCTCTTGCTGCCACCGTTAAAGCACCCATCGATTCCGGTTCGTCCATCTCGCCGTCTCCTACCAGTGCCCATACCCTCTGGTCTGCAGGCTCTTTCAAACCGCGGTCCTCCAGATACCTGATGAACCTGGCCTGGTATATGGCCTGGATCGGCGACAATCCCATTGAAACTGTTGGAAAGCTCCAGTAATCCGGCATCAGACGTGGGTGGGGGTATGAGGAAAGCCCTTTTTCAGACGATATCTCCCTGCGAAAGAATTCCAGATGCTCTCTGGTAAAACGCCCCTCCACAAACGACCGGGCATAAACCCCCGGCGACGCATGCCCCTGAAAAAAGATCAGGTCACCCTCCTGCTTATTGGAATAACCGCGGAAAAAGTGATTGAAACCAACCTCAAATAAAGTGGCCGTGGATGCATAGGTTGAAATATGTCCTCCAATACCTGAAAAATTCCTGTTAGCGCGGACAACCATAGCCATAGCATTCCACCGTATTATACTTTTTATTTTTCTTTCAAGTACCCTGTCACCCGGATAATCCTCCTCCTCTTCAACTGGTATGGTATTCACATAAGGTGTGTTAAAATTACACCTGGAGGCAATCCCGTTTTCCTGTGCTTTCTTACCTAGAAGATTAAGTATTTCCGTAACTCTTCTCCGTGGTTCATTTTTAATAATGAATTCCAGGGATTCAAGCCATTCCCGATTTTCATATTCGTATACCTGATTTTGTTCCTGACCTTCCATAAAACCATTTTTATATTTTTAACCTACAAAATGTAAACAACTCTGGAGGTAATAAGTTTAGTAAGGAAATGTCTGTGATAGAGTTTACAAGCCAGTTTTAACAGAAAACTTACCAAAGCGGTTTTTGCTGTATTTAAAAGTTAAAAATGAAACAAAATGTTATATTACTGTGCAATGGTAAGGATACTGAAATACGATCATTAAAGACAGTAATGTATAATAAACCAGGAAAATAATATTTTTACATTACTGCACGAAAAACTTTTAAAATGAGATGCAGATGCAGATCCTGACCGCAGCGAGAAACCTCATACAATTAGTCGGTCAGCAGTGATGTTTTTAGCTTTGTATTATATCAGGTTACAGAAAAATCCCCTTTCACCAATAATCAGATTATCTCTCATTTTACATGAACTATTTGGGAGGCAACTTTTCCAGGAAAAATAAATAGCAGCAAAATTCAAACATTACTCAGTCATAAGTGTTTTTATTTCTATGACAGAAGATTAAAATAGTTTCTTGTATCAATCCTGATATATATTAAAAAATATATTAATGGATATGCAATGTATTAAATATAATGACTACCGGAAGGTGAGGTGAGTTCGTAAGTGTTAAGATAAAGCAAAATGTTGATTTAAAATACTTTTACATTTTTATTATTGATTGGCGATACTCATATTTTAAATATTATAAGGGGATTGAACCAAAGCATGAATGAACAATGAGTTCAAATCGATATGATTACATTCCTGGCTGTTCTGATCCTGGCATAATTTAACTCCCGGGAATTTACTCTTCAGGTATACATCAGTAAGAGAATCTTTAATAATAATTATTAATAACTTAAATAATCAATTATGAAATTTACAAGAAAAGCAAACGCCAATTGGAAAGGATCAGGGAAAGATGGTAAAGGGACTTTAACCACTGACAGTAATGTTTTAAATAAATCCCAGTATTCTTATAAAACCAGATTTGAAGATGAACCCGGTACTAATCCGGAAGAACTTATAGCAGCAGCTCATTCGGGCTGTTTTACCATGCAGCTAAGCTTCTTATTGACTGAAGCAGGATTTATACCTAAAAATCTTGATACAGATGCCAAAGTTACTTTGGAGGATGGAAGTGTAACCAGCAGCCATTTGGAACTGACTGCTCAGGTAGAAGGAATAGAAGAAAAAAGGTTTCAGGAAATAGCTACTAAAGCCAAGGAGATATGCCCCATATCTAAACTCCTTAACACAAAAATAACATTAACGGCTAAACTGGTCAGCTAATAATTTAAAGAGCAATTTTTTAAAAACTATGACCTTGGAAATATAAATGTAAATATTACACTTATTATTCTGGTAACCATATTTTCAATAGCGGCAGCTTCCCTGGCCGGAGTTGGTTAATACTACCCGGTTGTTTTTTTAAAGCCCTGACAGGCGGTAAAACTGATTGAATGTATTCATTTATACTAAATGTAATGAAAAATGAAAGATAAAATCATACCCTGCCTTTGGTTTGACAATCAGGCTGAAGAGGCAGCAAAATTTTACACTTCAGTTCTTAGGAACTCAATAATTGAAAATGTTTCGCACTATGGGAAAGAAGGGTTTGAAATTCATGGACAGAAAGAAGGGACGGTTCTTACTGTTGCATTTCAGATTAACGGACAGTCATTTATTGCCCTGAATGGCGGACCCTTTTTCAAATTCAATGAGGCGATTTCATTCCAGGTTTTTTGCGATACCCAGGAAGAAATTGATCATTACTGGAAAAAACTTTCCGCGGTGCCGGAGGCTGAACAATGTGGCTGGTTAAAAGATAAGTATGGAGTTTCATGGCAAATTGTCCCGGCTATTTTAACCAAACTTTTAAGTGACCCTGAAAAGGCACCAGCAGTTACCCGGGCATATTTGAAAATGAAAAAGTTTGACATTGAAAAATTAAAGCAGGCATAAAATTTTGGAAATTTTGTAGTCAGTTTGCATAATGCCTTTAATGATCATTTCTCTGAACGAACAGGGCAGCACATTATGCAAAGAGAATAGTCAAATTATCATAAACCAGCTGAAATAACACCTTATGCTTTCATGGTTAAAAATAATTTAATAAATTTAATGAAACATTATGGCAGGCTGGTATGGTTTGGTCAGAATGAAACTATGTCTGTTCGTTTTATCTGATTATCATTGTAAAGATCTGTTTCACAATGGAAATGATATTACTATTTGGTTCTTTTCAGTGTTTAATATTGTTTTAAGGTAAGTTTTCATTCAGAATTATTTGAAGATAATTATTGACCTAAACCTCAAATGTAACATTAAAATGAAGAGAGTATTCATATCATCAATCATTGGTGCGATCATTCTTTACCTTACCGGCTGTACGTCTGTGAAGTTCTATTCAAATTCAGAGTTAACTGAACCTACGGGAATAAAGTATTATACTGTAAAACCGTATCTGCTGGTGGAAAAGGATCCCGTAAATAACAGCATAGTTAAAGTGACGGTTCTTTATTTACCTGATCTTGAAAAACCTCAATATATGGTAATAAAAGACGGATTGGGTTCCAAAAAAGCAGATCTTAAGCTCTCTGATGGTTCTATAAGTACATTCGGTTTGACAACTGATTCAAATTTCGCTGAATCTATTGAAGCACTGACAGGTCTGATATCGGGGGGAGCGTCAACACTTGCAGATTTATCGGCGCTTAAAAATGTTCCACATGCAGCTGCCCCATCTAACCTGACTGAACTTTACGAAGTTTTAATGTCCGATGGTATTACGACAGTAAAAAAAATTGAAATTAAATGATAAGTGCTTAAATCCGTCAAACCATTGCACAGGTAAATATCACATATTTTCGTTCTGTCTGTTGAACTAAAAGTCTTAATATTAAAATCAGGAGGAATAAAAATGGAAAAACTATTTGGTAAATTAACCCTGCCGGGTACGACTGAGATTGTAGGAACCGGTTGGCTTCCCCCAATGCCTGATCTGAGAGATTATACTGAATATCAGAAGGAGATCAAAGTTATAAGTGAAAAACTGGGTATTGGAACAGGAAAGATGAAAGTTTCAACATCGGTTGATCTGAGGAAGTGGTGTTCACCTGTGGAAGATCAGGGGAATCTGGGTTCCTGCACAGCTAACGCCGGAACAGGAATGGTGGAATACTATGAAAAAAGAGCTTTTGAAAAACATATTGAGGGTTCCCGGTTATTTCTTTATAAAACGACCCGCAATCTTATGCAGGTGACAGGAGATACAGGTGGATGGCTCAGAAGTACAATGGGAGCTCTTGTACTCTGTGGGATACCTGATGAGAAGTACTGGCCATATGATGTTGATAAATTTGATGAAGAACCCTCCTCTTTCATTTATTCCGTTGCCAATAATTATGAAGCAATAAAATATTTCTGTCATGATCCCCTGGGAGCCAAAATCCCCTACCCAACCGTTCTTGATTCAGTTAAGAAATACCTTGAAGGAGGAATTCCCTCAATGTTTGGTTTATGGGGTTTCCCTTCATTCGACAAAGCCGATATAAAAGGTGGTATTCCCTACCCCTGCGATGGCGAATCAGCCGAATGGGGTCACGCAGTGGTTGCAGTCGGCTTTGATGACACAAAGAAGATTAAAAATCTTAACTGCAATAAAACAACTACCGGTGCACTACTGATCAGAAACTCCTGGGGAAAAGAATGGGGAGATCAGGGTTATGGCTGGTTACCATACGATTACGTCCTGAACAACCTGGCAATGGATTTCTGGTCTCTTCTTGGCATGGAGTGGGTTGATTCAAAACAATTTGGAATTTAAGTCCTCCGGTATTTAAACCTGGTGCTTGTCTTAATCCCGGACTATTCTCGTGACAATCACACTTTTAATAAAATATCTCCTGGCGGTAAGATAACAAATGGCTGTTATAATTGGTCCCGGGAATATATGTAAATTATACATGCAAAAAAATAATTAAGAAATATATGTTCCGGATACGTAAAATAACAAATCCTTATCTTGAAGGTAACAAACAGTCAATTACAAAAGTAAAAAGAATTATCAGAGAACAGTTTTCTCCCATCACATATGAGTCAATTGATGAAATATTCAGACAGATGGCCAACCCTGTTAAAACAAAATATCATACTTTGCTGGTCATTGCTGATGATTTTCGTGGAAATATCAGGGGATTTGCAATATTGCTTTATTTGTCTGACCTGAAGTTCTTTTATCTTGATTTTCTTGCAGTAACTCCCGACAGACCCACTTCCGGAGTGGGAGGATCAATTTATGAGAAACTCCGGGAAGAGGCTGCTTCCTTAAAGACTATAGGGATATTCTTCGAATGTCTTCCGGATGACCCGGAATTATGTCATGACAAAACACTTATCGTCCAAAATCAAAAAAGACTGGCCTTTTATGAACATTACGGGGCATATCCGATTATTAATACACTTTACGAACAGCCTGTGAAAAAAGATGATGATTGTGCTCCCTATCTTGTTTATGATGATCTTGGTACCAACAGGCCGCTCAGGGCTGGAGAATTAAAAAAAATTTACAGAGCAATACTCGAGCGGAAATACTCTGACTATTGTCCGGTCGAGTATGTCAATATGGTTGTGAACAGTGTGAAAAAGGATCCTGTTCAACTGCGGTCACCACGCTATCTGATGAAAGAAAAGGTAGAAAAGATTGTGTTAACCAGTAATCACAAACTAAAAATTCAACTTTTCGTAAATGAAAGGCATATGATTCACCAGGTTAAAGAGATCGGTTATGTTGAATCCCCTGTGCGGGTAAAAAGCATTCTGAATGAGATTAATAAATTGGGTATTATGTCGGAAGCGAAAGTTCTGGAATATCCTGAAAAGTACATTCTGGAAATACATGACCGTGGTTATGTAAAATATTTTAAGACTGTTTGTGCAGGTTTAACCCCTGGAAAGTCAGTCTACCCTTATATATTCCCAATCCGTAATGCAACGAGACCACCAAAGGACCTCTCTGTAAGAGCCGGTTATTATTGTATTGACACCTTCACCCCTCTTAATATGAATGCATATCTGGCTGCAAAATGGGGTGTCAATTGCTCCCTAACAGCTGCAGACTCAATGCTTGCAGGAAACAGAATAGCATACGTACTTACACGACCCCCGGGCCATCATGCCGAACGCTTTGTGTTTGGAGGATTCTGTTATTTCAACAATGCAGCAATTGCAGCCAATTACCTTAGTAAATATGGCACTGTAGCCATCCTGGATGTGGATTATCATCATGGCAACGGACAACAACAAATTTTTTACACCCGGGCTGAGGTGTTAACTGTCTCTATTCATGGACACCCGTCATTTGCATATCCCTATTTTTCAGGCTTCAGGGAAGAAAAAGGAGATGATGCAGGTTTGGGACACAATTACAATTTCCCTTTAAAGGAAGAACTGAATGGGGAAGAATATCGCAAAACACTGCAAAAAGCATTATTGATTATTAAAAAATTCAAACCCGATTTTCTGATTGTCGCTTTTGGACTTGACACAGCTAAAGGCGATCCCACTGGAACATGGAGTTTGATTGCAAAAGATTTCCTGTTAAACGGGAAAATGATAGCGGAACTTAAACTCCCAACTTTATTTATTCAGGAGGGAGGCTATAATAACAGGGTTCTTGGTATCAATGCACGTTCTTTTATGAAGGGATTTTATGAAGAGTACACTAAAGATCAGGTTATATAGTACTTAATAATCCTGATAACTTAAGACTCTCGTTCCAGAGTACATTCCGGTTCTCCGGTGTAAGAAATTTATTTTTTGTTTCAACCTGCCTGCATTTGACAAAATATTTTCCGGTTACATGTATTACTTCCTCTGAAGAGGCAAGATAGACTGAAGTAGCAGCTCCGTTCGCAGGTGAGAGATAAAATGGTTTTGCTATTTTGTTGAGGAGATTGAATATCCCTTTTAATTCGTGCCCAAAACCAGAATCTACCACCCCGGGGTGGAGAGAATTAACAGTTATACCGGTATCTTTCAATCTTTCAGCCAGTTCAAATGTAAAAAGCAGATTCAGGAGTTTTGTATTGCAGTAGGTACTGAAAGATCCGAATTTTTTTTCACTCTGAAGGTTTTCCGGGTCAAATTTTCCGTAAACATATCCTGCTGAACTTACATTAATGATCCTGGGATCATCACTTTTCTTAAGCTTATCAAGCAGCAGGATGCTAAGCATGAAGTGTGAAAGGTGATTAATCTGGAATGACTCCTCAAGACCATCTTCTGTAATTCTTTTTTCGGGCAGGCAAACACCGGCATTATTGATCAAAACATCGAGTTTCGGATAACGCATCTTAAAAGAATCGATGCATTTATTCACCTGGTTAATAGAAGTCATGTCGGCAATGAGATAGTCAATCTCATCATTTTGGGTAATTGCAATTATCTCATTTTTAACTGTCTCAGCTTTATCCCGGTTCCTTGCGATTAATGTGACCTGGCAGCCTTTTGCCGCAAGTTGAATTGCGGTAGCTTTTCCTATTCCGGAGGTGCCTCCCGTAATTAAAACTATTTTCATACATATATAATTTATTTTTAAAGATCGTATAGCCTGCCCCGCTTAAGCGGAAGAACCACATATGATTAACTTTGTTGAGCGTACTTTGCCCGGTTGATAATGAAATATTTTAATACTTCTTTATGATTGTATCAATCATGTAAGTTCCATGTTTTATAATTTAAATCTTAATAGCATAATCAGAGTCCGCATTTTATGAATATTAATAACCATAATTATTGACTATGAAAAATATGAAGGTTACATTTATTATATAATAAGGTTTTAATAATACCTGTCAGATCTGGGGGTGTTAAATAACGGTCTTAAAATTTTTATCAGGGATAAATGTCTTTCTTAATACCAATATAATCGTTACTAACCAACAATTGGTTATGACAATTGTTCTGAAAGAAGTGGAAAAATGACCTGTTAAATTCTGAAAAAGGTTAAAACTCATCAGACCAGGGCATTGATTGTTTTTAACTGACGAGGTTGCAGTACTTCATGGTCCATTCCCGGTAATAGCCAGGCATAAACCAGAAGTCTCAATTTAAATATTAAAGCAAAATATACTGAATGGAACAATCCGCGTTTAATCTTTGCAGTAATTGATACATAAGCAAACAACCGGGTAATAAATGAACCATAAATAGTATTTTTTGTTGACTTTTATTACACTATAGATTAAAATTTATATGAAACCATTACAGGTAGGTGATATGATACCTGATTTTACACTTCGCGACCAGGATGGAAAATTGTTTGATATCGCAACCTATCGGGGAAGTAAAAAGCTGGTAATATTTTTCTACCCTAAAGATGGCAGTCTTACCTGTACCAGGGAGGCCTGCTATTTCCGCGATCTTTCCGAAGTCTTTATTGAAGCCGATGCGGTTATCATAGGAATCAGCGGACAGTCGGTTGAAAGTCATAAAGAATTCGCTGAAAGTAACAAGCTTACTTATACTCTGTTAAGTGATAGTAAGAATGTTGTACGAAAATTATTCGGCGTACCCGCCAGAGTTTTCGGATTACTGCCGGGACGTGTTACATATGTTGCTGACAAATCGGGTAAAGTGGTCTTTATTTTCGATTCTCAACTTGAAACGCAACGTCACGTGGATGAAGCTCTTAAGATATGCCTCGTTCTTAAAAAAACCTAGATTAAAACACCAGTACATTTAAATACTATGGACCTGTATGGTAAAAAGGATAAAAGTATTCCCCAAAAAACTATTATTATAATTCTTGAAATTCTGGTTCTTGGAGTAAGCTACTGGATATTGTTTAAAGGTGGCTTTAATAAGTTGTTTCCTGCCACAGGGTTAATAAAAGGAAATGAATCAAGACATGTTATTTTATTTGTTTTCAATATCACCGTTTTTTTCCGGATATGCATTACCATGTTTTATTTCATTAAAAGAAGGATCCCCTGGGAAGAAGCATTTAGTATCCCGTTTGCTTTTGCGATTTACTATATAGGGTTTGCATTACTTGGTTATAAATATCAAAATGGTATTGATCTCCTTGATATTTTTGGTATCATATTATTTATCTTTGGTTCATATTTAAATACAGGGTCGGAATTCTCGAGAAATAAGTGGAAAAAAAATCCTGAAAACAAGAAACGATTATACACAACCGGCCTCTTTAAATATTCAATACATATTAATTATTTTGGTGATATTCTATGGGTTACTGCCTATTCCCTCCTGACAAAAAACTGGTTTTCCGCTTTAATTCCATTATTCCTGTTTCTCTTTTTTGCCTTTTATAATATCCCTAAACTGGACAAACACCTGGCATCTGAATATGGAGAGCAATTTGAGGAATTCAACAGGAAGACAAAGAATTTTATTCCATTTATCTATTAAAACAGCTACCCCCGACCCTTAATCCGCTATAAGCCCGATATGTAAAATCACACATATCCCCGGAAAATTTTTATTGCCGGGTAATAATCCAAAATGTTTCTACCCTTGCATTTCCCGGGTCGAATCAATATTGATGACCGGTTGCCAGAAAATATTATATAAAAATATTTATTATACGTTATTTGTAATATTATATTTATTTCGTACTTTTATACATGTTTTGTAACTTCATTTTGGATGAAAGATTTAAAAAATAATAAAAAAAAGACAGCAATACTTAATAAATCAAAGGAACTTTTCTGGAAGCATGGATACCGCAGGGTAACCATAGAAGAGATCTGCCGGGAAGCCAAAGCCAGTAAAATGACATTTTACCGGTTCTTTCCAAATAAGCTTGAACTGGCCAGGGAAGTTTATGACAATGTTGTGGAAGAGGGGCTGCTGAATTTCAGGAAAATAGTGAAAGAAGATTCTTCACCTTCTGAGAAAATGAAGAAAATGCTTCAGATGAAACTTGAGGGTACCAACGATATCAGTAATGAATTTATAAACGATTTCTATAATAATCCCGGGCTTGGCCTTACCCATCATATTGAGGAAAAAACCAGGGCAGTTCTGGTTGAGGTTATAAAGCTTTTTAAGGATGGACAGGATGAAGGATGGATAAGAAATGATTTGAATGTCGAATTCCTGCTCGTTTTCCTGCAGAAAACGGCAACCATTATAGGAGACAAAGAGTTGTTGATGAATTGCAACTCCCCTCAGAATCTGATTATGGAACTGGCAAATTTATTGGTTTACGGCATTGTACCCAAAAGTTAATAAATGCAAAGGATAAATTACTTATTATTGATTTGCTTTATCATCACCCTTCCTGCATACTCTTTTGCACAGGACAGTCTGAGTTTGAAAGGTCAGGTTTCTGCCTGGCTGCATTACAATGGGAACAATGGTCTGCCATTGCAACCTGGCATCAGATATATTCCGCAATTGAATTATGGTTTGCCGTTAAAAAATGATCATAAAATAGATTTTGAGGTGTCGGTAAACATAAACGGCAGTGCAGGAATTCATCCGTTTGACTCTATTGAAACCTACGGGCGAATTAAACCTTACAGGGTATGGGCCAGGTATTCTGCCCGTCAGTACGAGGTTCGCCTGGGACTTCAAAAAATAAATTTCGGATCTGCATCGATCCTTAGGCCGCTAATGTGGTTCGACCAGGTTGACCCGCGGGATCCGTTAAGGCTTACCGATGGTGTCTGGGGATTGCTGGGAAGGTATTACTTCCTGAATAATGCAAATATATGGTTATGGTGTCTTTATGGTAATAGAGCCCCAAAGGGTTGGGAGATTATAAGTACAAAACCCAATTATCCTGAACTTGGAGGAAGGATACAATTGCCGGTATCAACAGGTGAAGCCGCATTGTCATATCATCACCGGGTTGCCGATTCAGAGAAACAGGGTGGGATTGTTCCTCATTTTAGTGAAATTAACGAAAACAGGATAGGTTTTGATATTAAACTGGATCTGGTTACCGGAATATGGTTCGAAGGTTCCTGGAGTACAAAAAACAGGGAGCTTGGTATGTTTACAAACCAGGAGATCATGAATGCAGGTCTGGACTACACGTTTGGAATTGGTAACGGATTATATGTGGTTTATGAACAGTTATTTGCAGCCTACGACGAAAAAGCATTTAAATTTCAGAACCCGGCATTATTTTCCATGTTGTCTTTTTCATATCCGGTTGGTCTCTTTGACAATATCAGCGGTATTGTATTCTATGACTGGGAAAAAATGAATTCTTACAATTTCTTGAACTGGCAGAGGCAGTTCAACAATATAACGTTATATATTATGGGATACTGGAATCCTGAGCATTACAACATACCTGCCCAGGGAAATGATCAAAACCTGTTTGCCGGTAAGGGCATTCAGGTTATGCTTGTATTGAATCATTAAAATGAATTAAAATGGAAAATCCGTCTATCATCACTATTGAAAAACTTTTTAAACGATTCCCGGTAGGAAAAACGTATTTTACTGCTCTCAGTAATCTTGATGTAAATTTTGGAAGGGGTGAGTTTACAGGGATTGTGGGTCCCAGCGGATCTGGTAAAACTACACTTCTTAATATTATCGGTTCACTCGATTCTCCTTCTGAGGGAGAGGTAAAGGTACTGGGAAAATCAGTTTCCTCCCTGTCACCAAAACAATCCGCAAAACTCAGGAACCTTCATATCGGTTTCATATTTCAGACATATAATCTCCTGCCGGTCTATACGGTTTATGAAAATGTTGAGTTTGCCCTTTTACTGCAAAAACTTTCAGGTACGGAAAGAAAAAAAGCAGTAATGGACGCCCTGGAATGGGTTGGACTAACCGATAAGTTAAAGTCAAAACCGTCAATGCTTTCAGGAGGAGAATGCCAGCGTGTTGCCATTGCACGGTCAATGGTGAAAAGGCCGGAGATTGTTCTTGCAGATGAACCAACTGCAAATCTCGATTCAAAAAACTCCCATCATATTCTTCATACTATGAAAAATCTTAACAGGGAGCTTAAGACTACCTTCATATTTGCCACACATGATGAGAAGGTAATGAAGTATCTTAACCGCATTATCTCACTCGAAGATGGTAAAATTGTTAAGGATGAGTTTATAACAGATTCAAAAAACCAGGAATATGTTAGCATTTAAATTAGCTTTTAGAAACCTGATTGGTGCCGGGTTAAGAACCTGGCTTAACGTCTCTGTCCTTTCTTTAGCATATGTAATTATTCTGTTCTATAACGGGATTATAGACGGATGGAACAGGGAGAGCCGCATTGATACTGAAGAATGGGAAACCGGGGCAGGAGAATACTGGACCCCGGGGTACGATCCTTATGACGTATATACAATCGCAGACGCACACTCACCTATGTCGGAAGAAATTCAGGGCTATGTAAAAATGAAAAAACTTGTACCAGTACTGATAGCCCAGGCAACTGCTTTTCCGCAGGGACGGATGCAAGGCGTTATTCTCAGAGGTATTGATCCGGATCAGACTGTACTTGAATTGCCAACCGCCTCACTGGTTAAATCCGATGATACTGATTATGCGATCATTGGCAGAAGAATGGCTGCGTCAGCCAAACTCAAAGCCGGTGACAAGCTTATGATCAGGTGGCGCGATAAAAACGGAACTTTTGATGCCCGGGAAATTGAGATAGCTTCGGTTTTTAGGTGTGACGTTCCCGGTGTTGACAAAGGACAGATCTACCTTAGGCTCGATGTACTTCAAAAAATGATGGGTATGGAAAATGAAGCCACATTGATAGTGGCCGGAAAAGATTTCGTTAATAAAGACCTTTATCCATGGGAGTTCAAAGACAATGACTTTCTCCTTGCAGATTTAGATAAAATCATTCAGGCAAAAAAAGCAAGTGGATCTATAATACAGGCGCTATTACTTATCATTGCCCTGATAGCAATTTTCGACACACAGGTATTATCTATTTTCAGACGGCAGAAAGAGATTGGCACCTATATTGCCTTAGGGATGACTCGTACACAGGTAGTTGGTATATTTACCGTTGAGGGTGGAGCACACAGTATTTTAGCCGCCCTGTTTGGAGCAGTATATGGTATACCTCTCTTTTTATGGCTCAATAAAGTTGGTTTATCAATGAGTTTTGCTCAGGGGATGGACATTGATTTCCCCGTAAGAGAAGTAATCTACCCTTATATCAGCCTGCAGCTGATCACTATAACAATTATCCTTGTAGTTATTTCAGCTACAATTGTCAGTTATCTACCTGCCCGTAAAATTTCTAAAATGGAACCTACTGATGCACTTAAAGGAAAAATACAATGATAAAATTTTTAATTAAAGGAATTTTAAGAGATAAAAGCAGAAGCCTGTTGCCGGTAATTGTAGTTGCACTGGGAGTTTTTCTGACCGTATTTATGAGTGGCTTCTTAAGAGGTGTTTTCAACGATCTGATAGAAATTAATGCAAATTTTAATACAGGTCATGTTAAAATATTAACCCGCGCCTATGCCGAAAATGAAGATCAGATGCCCAATGATCTGGCATTGCTTGGTGTGAAAAAACTTTTAGGTGAGTTACAGACTGATTACCCCGGTATGGAATGGGTTGAAAGAATCCACACCGGAGGGCTGTTGGATGTACCAGATGCATCGGGTGAAACCAGAGGACAAGGGCAGGCTGTTGTGACGGCAGTTGATCTTTTATCCCCCGGTACTCAGGAAGTGGAACGAATGAATATAAAAAAATCAATTGTTAAAGGCACATTACCGGTTAAACCTGGAGAGGCACTTATAAGCGATGATTTTGCAGAGAGATTTGGGGTATCCACAGGTGATAAAGTAACCTTGTTTGGTTCGACCATGAATGGCAGCATGATGTTTTCTACTTTCACTGTCAGTGGTACTCTCAGATTTGGAAATGCACTTCTGGACAGAGGCGCTATCTTTATCGACATAAATGATGCCCGGCGTGCTCTTGATATGGATGATGGGGCAAGTGAAATACTGGGATATTTTAAAGACGGAATCTACAATGACACCGAAGCACAGCAGTTGGAAAAATCATTCAATGCCAAATATAGCCGGAAAGACGATGAGTTCTCGCCTCAGATGTCAAGGCTGGAGGAACAGGAAGGGTTGGGGGATTATCTGAAACTGGCCAATAGTATGAGTGAAATTATGGTCTTCATTTTTGTGATCGCTATGTCAATTGTATTGTGGAACACAGGGCTGCTGGGAGGATTGAGAAGGTACCGTGAATTTGGAGTCCGGCTTGCCCTGGGTGAAGAAAAAAAACATATTTATAAAACCACAATTTATGAGGCAGTTCTGATAGGCATTATAGGTTCTGTAATTGGCACTCTATTAGGTTTAGGCGCTTCATATTACATGCAGGTCCATGGTCTGGATGTCTCATCCCTTTTAAAAAATATTGGTATGATGCTTCCTTCCGTTTACAGGGCAAAAGTGACACCTGATTTGTTCTACATAGGCTTTTTCCCCGGCGTGGTTGCCACTGTGCTGGGAAGTTCTCTCGCAGGTCTGGCTATTTACAAAAGAAAAACTTCACAATTGTTTCATGAACTGGAAGTGTAAATGGTTCAGATTTAAATTAATCATTAATAAAAAATCTATTCAAAACTCTTAAAATGAAAATAATATTGTGATGAAAAATATCTTCTTGCTTTTTATACCAGCCATATTATTAACGAGTTTCCCAGACCCTGATGCAAATGAAATACTGGAAAAGGTTGATAAAAACATGTCTTCAAAGAACAGGGTTATTGAGTCAGAAATGATAATTCACGGGCGCCGGAACAGCCGGACTATAACCTCTATATCATACTCGGTTGGCACCATAAAGTCCTTTACCGAATATTTGTCTCCTCCGCGTGAAGAGGGAATAAAAATGCTGAAGCTCGAAAAACAATTGTGGATTTATTCACCTTCAACAGACCGGATTATACAGATATCGGGAAATATGTTGCGGCAATCCGTTATGGGTTCCGACCTTTCATATGAAGATATGATGGATGACAGAAAATTAACCGACATATATACGGCAAAAGTCACTGGTAAGGAGACTATAGAAGGAAGAAATACTTTTGTGCTTGAATTGACAGCCAAAGTTGAGGATGTGGCTTACTATTCACAGAAGATCTGGGTGGATACTGAACGTTACGTTCCGTTGAAACAGGAACTGATTGCCAGGAGTGGCCAGCTTCTTAAGCGTATTATCCTTTCAGATATCAAAAATGTTTATGGACGCTGGTTTCCTATGAGCATGGTTTTTAAAGACGCACTGAAAGAGGGTGGTGGCACTGATTTCAGGATAACAAGTGTTAAATTTGATCAGGATATCCCTGATTATATCTTTACAAAGGCAGCTTTGAAACAGTAATCCGTGCCTCACCTTACCTGCCATTTTCATCTTTCCAGGTACTGTTAAAAATTTCTCTTCTTTCAAAAAGGAGTACCTGCAAAAGTTTAAATACAATCATCGCGTCAGAAACGTTCTGTGAATATTTAAAAGGAAGAAGGTGATTCTAAAAAAAAGATTACTTTTGCACCATCAAAAATCCTGATTATGGACGATTATCATTCTGAATGTAACCATGAATAGAGGCTAGTCAAAAAATCCTCTGTTCTTTAAATTAATGGAGGATTATGTATGATCAGATTTCTTAAAAACGAAAAAGGCTTAGAAACTACTAATGCATGGCAGCCAAATTGCTGGGTTAATGTTGAGGAACCGAATGCCGATGAAAAAAATTATCTTCTCAATGATCTTAAAATCCCTGAAGCTTATTTTAATGACATAGAGGATGTTGATGAACGTCCTCGTATTGAACTTGACGAGGGGTGGTATCTCGTTTTAATGAGAATCCCTTATAAAAGCAATGATATAAAAGTTCCTTTTTCCACTGTCCCTCTTGGAATCATTTTTAAAAATGATGTTTATGTGTCAGTCTGCTTTTATAAAACTGAATTAATAGCCGACTTCATTTTATACACCAAACGAAAAGGAATCAGCAAACAAAATAATTTTGACCTGACTTTACGATTATTCCTGTCATCAAGCGTTTGGTATTTAAAGTATCTTAAACAAATTAATCAAAGTATAAAAGTTGCTGAAAATAAACTTGAAAGATCCATTCGGAATGAAGACCTCCATAGATTGCTCCAAATTGAGAAGTGCCTGGTATATTTTACAACATCTCTTAAAGGCAATGATATTCTAGTCAACAGAATTAAGAACATAAAAGAAAACAAAGAAACATACGACCAGGAACTGACAGAAGATGTCGATATCGAATTAAAGCAGGCTCTGGATACAACCAATATTTACAGTGACATCCTAAGTGGTATGATGGATGCTTATGCGTCAGTTATCTCGAATAACATAAATATGATAATGAAGCAATTGACCTCAATTTCTATTATCCTGATGATTCCTACTCTTATAGCAAGTCTTTATGGAATGAATGTCCCTAATTTATTTGAAAATAATCCTTTCGGTTTCTGGATCGTATTAATAATTTCATTTGCCATTTCTTCATTTGGTGTCTTTATATTTATTAAACGGAGGTGGTTCTAGCAACGCTGCTGAGATTCCCATGGAGATGAATCTTTAAGGAGCTTTTAAAGTGCCGGGCAGGATCAACTGACTTAAATTTGAATCTATAACCTGCTTGCTATTATTAAATTTTTATGTAACTTAACAATGTGATTCCATAAGTAATTCCTGACAATTACAGGCACACCGCAGAGCAAAAAGAATTAATCTTCAAGATGGAAGTAATAAACAAGATCCTGGAATTTGATATTTTTAGGATAGGGAACCATGACTTAAAGGCTTATACCCTATTATCTGCCCTTATTATTTTTTTGGCTACCAAGCTGTTATTACGAATAATTAAAGTAGGACTCTTCAGAAAACGCAGGTTTAAAAAAATCGACCGCAGCAATTCTTATTCATTATTCCAGATAATAAGATATTTTATCTGGTTAACATCAATAGCTTTAATCCTCGACACACTTGGATTCAGCATAACAGTACTGATCGGAGGATCTGCTGCAGTGCTTGTTGGAATAGGTCTGGGATTGCAACAGACTTTTAACGATTTTATATCCGGAATAATTTTACTTATTGAGGGAACGACCAGAATTGGTGATGTCCTTGAAATTGACGGAGACGTAGTAATAATTCAGAAAATAGGATTAAGAACATCCCTTGGGTTAAACAGGGATGATATAGTTGTCATAATTCCAAATTCGTTAATTACAACCAATAAGGTAATAAATTGGAGTCATCAGTCAAAAAAAACCCGTTTCAGGATTAATGTGGGTGTAGCTTATGGAAGTAATGTTGATATGGTTTTAAAAATTCTGGAAGATAGCGCATTGGAGCATCCTGATATATATGATAAGAATTCGATTGAAGCACGGATGATAGATTTTGGCAACTCTTCACTGGATTTTCAGTTATTATTCTACAGTGATAACGCATTTCGAATTGAAAAAGTGAAAAGTGATATCAGAAAAATCATAAACCGTAAATTCAGTGAAAATAAGATTACTATACCATTTCCTCAAATGGATGTACATTTTAAGCCTGAAAACAACAAAATCTAACCATTTTCTCAACACAACACCATCCAAAGTTGTTTAATAGTATCGGGTTACAGATATTGGACCTTCATGAAACAAGCCAACAATTTACGGGCCAGTGTGGTTATTACCGGAAACCTCATCACTACCCAGTTTCAGGCAGTTAGTGTTCAATTTGTATTTAATCCTGAGTTAAATAAAACGTATTTCAAGTGAATAAATTTGAAACAGAAGTAAGGCTTGCCCGGGAAATGAGTACTCTCGATGCAACACTCATTGGTGTGGGAGCAATGATCGGGGCAGGTATGTTTGTTCTTATCGGTTTTGCCGCAGGTGTTGCCGGCTCAGGTCTTATTCTTACATTTATTTTGAACGGGTTTATTGCATTGCTGACGGCTATGTCGTATGCCGAGTTGGGATCATGCTATCACGATGCCGGCGGAGGGTATCTCTGGGTTAAAGAAGGATTGCCAAAATGGAATGGGTTTCTTTCAGGATGGATGAGCTGGTTTGCCCATGCTGTAGCCTGCAGTTTATATGCACTTGGCTTTGGCGCTTATTTCCAGCATCTTCTCGGTGAATTTTCTTTAGTTATGCCACATTGGGGATTTTTGTCCCCTCAAAAAATACTTGCTGCTTCCGTAGCACTTCTATTCGCATATGTCAATTTCCGCGGGGCATCAGAAACCAGTAAAGTGGGGAATCTGGTTACACTTACCAAAATTATTATTTTATTGATATTTATAGGTTTTGGCCTTGAACTCATCATTCGCCAGGGTGACTGGCAGACAACCTTCAGCCCTTTCTTACCTCATGGTTTCGGAGGGGTTTTTAAAGCAATGGGGCTTACCTTCATTGCTTTTCAAGGCTTCGAAGTGATTGCTCAAAGTTCGGAAGAGATAAAAAATCCAAAAAAAAATATACCCAGGGCAGTTTTTCTTTCCCTGATAATTGTGGTACCTATTTATATTTTAGTGGCATTTGTATCCATAGGAACTGTAAAGCCTGAGGGAATGACACCGTGGGATTATCTTGCACAGCAAAAAGAAACAGCTCTGATAGATGTAGCCCGTAACTTTTTTATCGGCGGTGGTATTATGCTACTGGTAGGAGGGCTTATCTCCACAATCTCAGCATTGAATGCAACTATTTATTCATCTTCACGTGTTGCTTTCGCTATGGGTCGCGACCGCAATTTTCCGGGCTTTTTCAGTAAAGTACACCCCGATAATCACACGCCTCACTGGAGTATACTGATATCCCTGGTAATAATTGTAATTATGGCTGTCTCTTTACCCATTGAAGATGTTGCCAGTGCTGCAGACATTATGTTCCTCCTGCTCTTTTTGCAGGTTAACCTGGCTATGATCAGGTTAAGAAAAAACCGTAAAGATCTGGACCGGGGTTTTATAGTGCCACTTTTCCCTTACCTTACAATAGCTGGAATTTTGATGCTTCTGTTTTTAGCAATTTACATGTTAAATTACAGTATAACAGCATGGATTGTTACTATTATCTGGGTTACAATAGGGTTACTGGTTTACAGATTTTATGCCAGCGGCCGTGAAATTGAACATGTAAGGAAGGTCTCCACTCTGGACAGAATCTCTAAAAAAGATTATACTATACTTGTTTGTTTATCACTATCCGATAACATTAAAAGTTTATCCGATATTGCGTTTGCAATAGCAAGGCATCACCATGCCAGGGTAATATTTCTGCATGTAATTGAGCTCAGTGAAAAAGAAAAATTACATACAGAATTACCTGATACTGCAAGTGTAAAAGAGATACTTGAAAAAGCTCAAACCCTGGCTGAGGAAGCCGCTATCCCTTCAAGATCGATTATCAAGATTTCACACCGGATATCTGGTGGAATTGTAGATGCAGCTTTAGAACTGGACTGCAACTTTATTGTGACTGGACGTAAGAAAACCGGCAATTTTTCGTCGCGGTTCTTTTCTTCAGTAATTGATAATATTTTACAGAAAACAACAAATGAAGTAGCTATTATGCATGGAGATATAAAGCCCGGGAAGGTTCGTAAAATAGTCATTCCATATAGTGGAGATGTTCATACAAGGCTGGCAGTTGAAATTTCACCGGCATTGAAGGAGTATTTTAATGCAAAAGTTACAATTGCCACTGTTTTCAGGCCTGAGAATAGCGCTATTGAAAGACAAAATATTATAAACAATATTAACATGATTCTGGAAGAGAATGGACTCTCAGCACAAATTGAATCTGTCACCAATTCAGATATTTTGCACGGCATTTTGAAATTGTCAAGGGATGCAGATTTATTTGTTATGGGAGGCCAATCCGGTGATTTCATAGAGTTGCTTTTTGCAAGGTCATTGGCCAGGGAAATTACCGAAAGAGTAAATTGCCCGGTACTCTGGCTGAAAGAATATGTGGAAACGGAGCCTTTCCTGCTGTCTCTTTTTAAATCCCCAAAAAAATAAAATATAAATATGGAAACAAAAATTCAGGATCAGTTCAGCAGTTTTGCTGGCAGTTTGCTGGCTTATTTACCTAATTTAATCGGAGGAGTAATACTTGTACTCTTAGGCTGGTTGACAGGTTGGATTATCAAAAGAATATTGGTTCAGCTTTCAATAATTTTACATATTGACAGGCTTTTGAAGCGTTCACGTTACAATGCCGATTTTTCCAAAGCTGATGTCCGTTACAGTTTTTATAATTTTATCGGAAATATAGGTTTTGTGATAATATTCTTAATTTTTCTTGACAATGCACTATTAACCTGGAAGTTAAATATCCTGTCAGATTTGTTAAGTAAAGGGATCACCTTTTTGCCAAAAATAATTATTGCGGCTATTACATTTAGTATAGGGTGGTTGCTGGCATCATGGGTTCAGATTTCTGTTCTGAAGTCGTTAAGCCGTGAAAGAATTCCCAGGGCCTCACTGATAGCAAGATTTATCAAAAGTATACTTGTAATCTTCTTCTCAGCTATTTCACTTGTTGAACTTGACGTTGCACGCGAAATTGTTATTATAGGTTTTGGTACCATTTTTATTACACTTGGGGCTATTACGGTAGTAATTGCTGCAGTTGGTGGCAAGAATTTAATTAAATTATTGGAAGAATCATTTGAGGAAGAAAAAGACCAGCAATGAATATGGATATTATTGAACCTATTTGTAAGGTTTTTAGAAAATGCGGGGAAATCTTTATCATTGTTCAAATTCAATAATCATAAGGATTTAACCGAGTTTCTCTCGTGTATCTTCAAGAGCTGAATTTGTTCCAAATACATAAAGTGTGTCACCGGTCTTAAGATAGGTTTCGCCATGAGGAATAAACAGGCTGGATTCTCCTTTGGCCATCATCAGTATAGCATCCTTGTGAAAGGCAATTTCCTTTACTTTTCGTCCATCAATACCTTGATTTATAATTTGAATCTCCTCCACACTAAAATTTTCAAATGTTTCGATCAGGGCATGGTATGTTGTGGGCCTTATTATAAGTGTTTCAATGGTAGTTGCCATCACTCTCCTGACATCAATTGTTTCGACGTCAAGGTTTTTTAGCTGTTGTTCAATGACCGATTCATTAGCCATGGAAATGATTTTTTCATGACTGAACTCTTTTCTTAATATCTCGCAAATCCGGATATTTACATCCACCGACCCTGTATCAACAACGACATAACTGTATCCTGTCATATTTAATTTCTTATAAGTGGAGGGATCAAGACCATCAGAGAAGAAGGCGTTTAGTCCTTTAGAACTTAAATCTTTGTACCTTTTACTGTCGTTTTCAACAATTACGGAAGCTTTGCCATGGATTTTCAGTCTTCTGGCAAGCAATACCCCTTTGCTGCTCCCTCCTACAATAATTGTAGTGCCTTCGGGTTGAGTATCCTGCCGGTTGGTCAGATTATAAAGGACCGGTCCAAGAAAACAGGTAGCGACAGCCATTATTATAAAACTCGCATTTATTCCGGGAGAAATAACTCCCATTTCCAGCCCGATTGCTGCCGCAGCTATAATAAGACTTAACCGGGAGGAAAGCAAAAAACCGGCAGACAAGGCCCTCCTTGGTCCAAACCGCTTAATCAGAAGAAAAGAAGGAATTATTTTTACAGCAAACAACAACAGTAGCAGGATAATAAGAAAAGGGAACAGGGTTAATTCAAACTCCTTCAGGTCAGAGGGATCAAATTTTACGCCTACCATTACAAAGAAAATGGGTATGAAAAATCCATAGCCCAAGCCATCAAGTTTTACGATCAGAAGCGATCTTCCTTTATGAAGAAAAAGTGACAGAAGTACTCCGCTTAAAAATGCACCAAGCAATATCACCTCGGTGCTAATATATTGGCTTATTACGACAAATATCAATAATAATAAAATTGTTCCCCTTATATTCAGTTGCGAGGCAGCATGAGCCAGCTGGAAGGAAATTTTTTTCAGGACTGGCAAATTTTTGAGGCGGATCCCCAGCCGGTATAACACATAAAATACCAGGAACAACAGAAAGATTAGGGTAATCTCTATCCTGAAACCGTTCTTTAGAATATAAGCTGTGAAAGTAAACAGAATGATACTCAGGATATCCGCTACAGCTGAAGAAATTATCAGCATCTGTCCATAAACTCCGTTTGCTTCTCCCCTGTTTTTCAGGACTGGAAGGACAATACCAACTGAAGTAGTTACCATTATCAGAGAAAAATACCACTTATTATTAATTTCAACCAGGTTTGAAAGACCATTTGCTCCGGCATATGCGAGAATTAATGTAATGCAGAAATAAACTACCGCTAAAACAGGTGGACTGTTTAACAACCTGGAATAATTAATCTCTTTTCGGGAAACAGAAAATATTACATTGTCCATGTCTATCTCCAGGCCACTGAGGAACATCAGAAAGATGAATCCGGTCAGGGCCAGAAATTCAAGTATATGAATACTGTCAGGATTTGTACCTGCAAGGACAAATCTGGCGACAAAATATCCCAGTAAAATCTCGACAATTACAGCTGGCACCCTTTTAATCCTGAGAACCGATAATCCCATGGGAATGATCCATGCCAGTCCCATTACAACAAGCAAAGGGAGATAGTCAAAATTCAGGGAAATACCGAGGAACGGAGCCATATTATTCAAAAATCATTTTTGAGCAAATGCAATATAATAACTTTTTAAGATTATTCAGTTTTAACTTAAGAATGTTTCCTGGCGAACAATCTCCCTATTGTCATCGTATAAAGCACCCTGGCTGATCTGAACATGATCTTTAGCTTTAATTACCGGCTGGCCTCTAAACTCAGGATGACCTGTCCCTGCAATTGACAAGACATTGAGGATCCGCTAATTTCTACCGGCCAATAAATAATTTATGCTAACCAAGAACGGCCTGTTGCAGAATATATGTAAATAATCCTGCAAAAAAACCTGCGAGTGCCAACCAGCTTATGTTTTTTAAATACCAGAAAAAGTTTACTTTCTCTATGCCCATAACAGCTACTCCGGCTGCAGAGCCAATAATAATTGCACTTCCTCCGGTACCTGCGGACAATGCGAGAAATTCCCAAAAAACATGATCTGTCGGGTAGAGTTCCAGACTAAACATTCCCTGTGCAGCCGCTACGAGTGGAACATTATCTATTATGGCGGAAAAAATCCCCAGAATTGTACCAGTAACATAATAATTTTCTATATGATCAACAGTGTACTGCGAAAGACGGCCCAATATACCAAATGATTGAAGTGAAGATACCGCCAGTAAAATTCCGAGGAAAAACAATATGCTTGAGGTGTCAATTTCCCTCAAAGCATGGGTTACGGAATATTTATGCCTTTCTTCAGAATGTTTTCCAAGGTGAATTATACTGCTGACAATCCAGATGATACCCAATGCAAACAACATGCCCATAAATGGGGGCATATGGGTCAATGTTTTAAATATCGGTACAAATACCAGTAATCCTATTCCGGTAAATAATATAATCCTACTTTCTGCCCGATGGTTACCTTTATTTGTTTCGATACTTTCTATCTTTTGATTTTTAAACTTATAAAGAAGTATAAGTAAAGGTACTAAAGCAACTACAATACTCGGCAACAAAGTTTTAACTACAATATTTAAAGCTGTTATTTGTCCTCCTATCCAAAGCATTGTTGTGGTAACGTCTCCTAACGGAGACCAGGCACCACCTGCATTTGCAGCCAATATAACCATTGAAACAAACCATAACCTTTCTTCCTTATCTGACAACAATTTACCGCAAAACGATGTCATAACTATGGCAGTGGTCAGGTTATCCAAAATGGCCGACAGGATAAAAGTTAATGCCGTAACCAGTACTAATAACTTTGATTTTGATTTAGTATGAATTGCATCAGTTATTATATTAAACCCCTTGTGAGAGTCTACTACCTCTACAATGGTCATAGCCCCCATGAGAAAAAACAATATTGCTGAAATTTCCCCGAGGTGATCCATGAGTTCTCTTTCAGATAGTTTGGCTGAGGGCTCATAAAAAAAGAAAAAGAGCCAGCAAAGTACTCCGGTAACAAGTGCCGAGGCTGCTTTATCAATCTTTAACTTATGCTCAAAAGCTATTGCAATGTAGCCCAGTATGAAGATTACGATAACTATTCCTGCCATTGTAATGTAACTTGAGGTTTAATAATCTCATTTTTTTGTAAAAATAACATTATCAGGGGACCGGCTGGTATTGTTTCACTTTTTTATTAAACTTTTCAATCAACTTAATGTTTAAAATATCTGAAAATAATAACAAAATAATATCCAACGGATAAAATATATAAACAAAATATCTGAACTTTATAAATAAACTATATCCTGAAAACCCATTCAACATATTTCAACAGAAAAGCAATATAACAGATCCTCCAGTATATCTTTCTTTAGAATTCCGGTAGGGGAGCCAAATCCCGGTGCAATCTTTTATTCCTGGAATTAATGCAAAACCTATCCATCATTGGTTGAATTTATTCATTTGAGGAGCTACCTTATTATATTCATAAATAAATTCCTGCTAAATTTGATGTTAAACTCTCTAAAACCAAAAAATAAATTTAAGATGGAAACCTTTAAAAGTGACATTTCAAACCTTGAATTTCCCGTCTCTGATAGAATATCAGCTAAAACTATCAGACATTCAATCCTGAAACTGATCCAAAAAGAAAACCCCGGTTTTTCTCATGATAGTTTTTTATCTCTTAGTGAGTTAGGCCATTACAGAGAAAAATACATGACTCAATACCTGATTAAAGAAATCGGGGAACTTTCAGACCTTGAGAAAACCGTGCTGGCTTCTATGACAAACAATTCAACCCTGGCAGGCAAAATAGAGGCGGAAGATCAGCAAACCTTGACTCCGGGACAGAAAATTGCAGACAAAGTAGCTTCATTTGGTGGCAGTTGGACATTTATAATCTCCTTCGGGGTATTTATTTTTTTGTGGATCAGCATTAATGTGTTTTTGCTTGTAAATAAAAGTTTTGACCCCTATCCTTTTATTCTTCTGAATTTAATCTTATCGTGCCTTGCAGCAATTCAGGCACCGGTAATTATGATGAGTCAAAACCGGCAGGAAGATAAAGACAGAGACAGGGCTAAAAATGACTATATGATTAACCTGAAATCAGAATTGGAAATCAGAACGTTACAAGAAAAAATTGACCATTTTATAATACATCAGCAGCAGGAACTTTTAGAGATACAAAAAGTCCAGGTAGAAATGATGTCGGATATACTTAAAAATGTCGGGAAGAAATAACCGGGTAACAACTTGTCGGGCAGTATGTATGGAGAAACATACAGCACATCTAAAATCAGTTCCATAAACAAAAATAAATTACCTGTCAATTCCCTTTCTCTTGTTTTTTTATACATATCTTTAAAGATAAACCTGGGAAAAACTGAAAATGAAATACTATCAATTCTTTCTTAATTAAAACAAAAGAAAATGAAAGTACTAGAAAGAGAATTTGACATAGCTGAAACCAAAAAGAATTTCAAAAAAGTTGTATGGTTTTATAATTTCTGGAGTTGGCTTACCGAGAGTAAAGCAGCAAAAATAGTTATAAACCTCGCAGATATTAAAGGGAATGAAGCTTTTATTGAAATTGCTTGCGGAACTGGTATTGTATTTGAGACAATTGTTAAAAGGAATCCTGGCGGCCGGAATATTGGCATCGACCTATCACCCTCAATGCTTGAAAAAGCAAAAAAGAGGTTACATAATGTTAAAAATGCTAACTATGAATTAATAGAAGGGGATGTTTTAAATCTCCCTTTTAAAGACAATGAGTTTGATGTCCTGGTAAATAACTTTATGGTTGATCTAATGCCAGTTGAGACGTTTGATAAAATATCAGAAGAATTTTGCAGAGTGTTAAGACCAGGCGGAGTTGTTGTAATTTCGACATTTTCCTTTGGCTATAAGAAGGTACACAGATTCTGGTATTGGGTAGCCAAAAGTTTCCCTGACCTTTTAACCGGATGCCGCCCGGTTTCCTATAAAGAATATTTGATTAAGGCAGGTTTTGTGATTGAAAAAGATCTGAAAATAAGTCAAAATACCTTTCCATCTGAAATAATTAAAGCCCGAAAAAGGTAAAAAATTTAAAGGAACAATATGATTAACTAAATTACCGGTGCTTCTTAACCAAATCACATCAGTCAAATAATCATTAAAATTAATCCAATATTTCTTTTAAGAAAAGAGTATCCGTATTATTAAGAACAGGATTTGACAAGTTTATTGTTCCTGACTGCAATTAACTTAAATACTTATTAATTTATTATATTTATTGTTTTAAAAAAGCGCACAATCTTCTAAACATCGTACCTTTAAAATCAATTCGTTTTTAAATTTAAGTTAACCTGTAAACTATTATCAATGAAAACAATTATTGTCCCGATAGATTTTTCAAATGAAAGTCTTACAGGTCTTGACCTGGCACTTGTACTTGCAGGTAAAACCGGAGCTAAGATTCAGATGGTGCACGTACTTTCAGAGGTAAAAGATATTCCGCTTGGGGTCCTGGAAAAGAAACATGAGGAAGCAAACATCCGTTTTGAAGAAATAAATAAAAAATATAATAATATTACTCTGGGTAATATAATAAAAGAGGGTAAAGTTTATCAGGAAGTGGTTAATCAGGCAGAATCGTATGAGGACTCTGTAATAGTGCTTTCAACACATGGAAAATCAGGATTTGAAGAGCTGTTTATTGGAAGTAATGCTTATAAAATAGTTTCCACATCAAGTAAACCTGTTATTTCAGTCAGACATAGCAGGAAAATTACAAACTTCAATAAAATAGTACTGCCTCTGGATATAACCTTCCAGACAAGAGAAAAAGTTCCCTATACGGCCAAAATTGCAAAAATGTTTAATTCAGAAATCCACATAGTAACTCTGGCATCAACAAAAGCAAAGAGTATAGAGAAAAAACTTAATAATTATTCAGAACAGGTTGGGACTTTTTTGACAAAACATGCAATTCCGTTTAAGACCGACCATTTGTGTGGAAGTAACCTGACTGACATCACAATTGAATATGCACGGTCAATAGATGCGGACCTGATCTCTATAATGACTGAACAGGAAAAAAGTCTTTCAAATCTTCTTTTAGGTAATTATGCCCACCAGATGATAAATAAAGCTATAATTCCTGTTTTATCAACTCCTACATACCATATAGGTGTTATACTTGAGGATCTGAGGACACAGGGTATTTATATCTATGATATGTAAAATGTAACCCTGTAAGTATTGATTTTAACAAACATTTGATATTCCCGCTCTCCGGTAGTTTTCTCCTCCACCAAAGTTAAGGTGGCATTATAAGATTCAGCAGAGGCTCCTCAATTACTTTTATCAGAAAGTGTCTAATATATTATTTATTGACAATACTAAAAATAAAAATTACACATCATATAACAGATGTGTACATTATATTGACATTGATTGTTTGGTCCTTCTTAATATTACATACTATTTGAAAGGAATAATTAATACAGAAATAATATGAAAGGATTTTGTAACATTTTAATAGTAATTGCAATTGGTATTCTGATTAGTTGCAGCGATGAAATACCTCAGTTTACTGAAGTAATTATCGATGATCAGGCTCCCTCAAATCTCTGGATGAAATCTACCGGTGATATAAACGGAGACGGTAAAACAGATTTTCTGGCCGGAGGTTGGATGAAAGGTGGTTTGGTTGCTTATATGGCTCCCGACTGGAGTAAAATAGTCATCAATGATTCATTAAAAATATCAACTGATGCTGAAGTATGCGATGTCGACAATAATAAAATCCCCGATGTGGTTGCTGTTGTGGATAAAGCAATAGTTTGGTTCTCAGGTCCGGATTGGAACTTACATCTTATTGATTCCGTTACAGGACATGATGTGGAAGTATCTGACTTTGATAATGATGGTTTAACTGACGTGATTGCCCGGAATCAGGGTGCATTTGGTAACAGTGGGGGGCATACGCTGTTCTTTTATGACCAGAAAACTCCGGGAACCTGGACAAAATATCAGAAAGAGATTAAAGATGGTGAAGGATTAAAGATGGCAGACATTAATAATGATAAAAAAATGGATATAGTAACCAACGGCTATTGGTTTGAAAACACAGGAGAAATGTCAGAGTGGATTGAACATAAGTTCACTGATACATGGATATGGCCCAATGCTGCAATTGATGTTGCAGATATTAACAACGATGGGCGGCCGGATATTTTGCATTCTCCATCTGAACTTAAGGGAAATTATTATCGTATTTCATGGTTTGAAGCTCCAAAGGATCTGTCATCAGTCTGGAAAGAACACATCGTCGCTGATTCGGTTGAAACAGTGTTGCATTCAATAGGGGCTGCTGATTTTAATTCAGATGGGAAAATGGATATCATTGTAGCGGAAATGCAGCAGGGTGACGACCCGGATGAAGTAGCAGTATTTTATAACCAGGGAGGAAATACCTGGATAAAACAGGTGATAAGTACCGGCGGCTCTCACAGTATGCGCCTGTATGATTTTGACGGAGATGGAGATATAGATGTTTTAGGAGCGAACTTCGCTGAGCACACCCTGAAAATGTGGGTGAACGAAATTAAACACAGATAAGTTATAAAAAATGAAGTTATTTACGCAGAAAGATGGGTTCTTCAGACATTTCAGTCATTAAAGAAATAAAGGTCTCATTAGTTACGAAGAAAATAATTTGAATCTATGAGAAAAACATTAATGTTGACTTGTATCATTGCTTTAAGTGTTACCTGCAATGTTAATAAGAAAGGCCATACTACACTTACTGGAATTCCGCTTGACAGGTGGCATTATATTCAGGTAGACAGCCAGAGAGGGAAATGGGGCGACTGGGGTGAGCCGGACTGGCTGAAATTTTTTGGCCTGGATATGATGGACATCACCGGAGATGGCTTCCAGGACATCGTTGCAGGAAGATATTTTTACCGGAACCCCGGCGGGGATATGACAGGAACCTGGAGGAGATCAGATCTGGGGATGAATGTTGATGGCATGCTGCTTGTTGATGTAGATAATGACGCTTTTGGTGATATTATTGCAACGGCCCTACCCGACGTATTCTGGCTTGAAGCAAAAGATAAACTGGGTAAATCATGGGATTGTGTAAAAATAGGCGAGGTTCCCCCTACTACTCATATAAATGGTCAGGGATATGCAAAAGCCCAAATTATTCCAGGGGGAAAGCAGGAAATTTTGTTGGCTACCGGTAAAGGTATTTATTATTTTGAGATACCTGAGAAGAATCCTCATCTGGAGCAATGGCAGGTGGTCCGGCCTGCATTCGAAGCTTCCGACGAAGGATTTGGTGTGGGTGATATCGATGGTGACGGACTGAATGACATTGTAGCCGGACGAAGGGAAGGGGACAAAGAAGGAGAAGGAATGGAAATTTTGTGGTGGAAAAACCCGGGGACCGTTAAAGGTAACTGGAAATATTTTTCTTTGGGGAATACTGGATTTGATGCTGACAGGATTGTAATAGCAGATATAAATTGTAATGGTAAACCAGATGTTGTGGTCACCGAGGAAAGATCACCCGGTCCGGATCCGGATGCAAGCCTTTACTGGTTTGAGCAACCTTCATCCCCTGAACAGAAAAACTGGAACAGGCATATGGTGGTGACTCAATACTCCTTAAACAATCTGGATGTAGCTGATATGAATGGTGATACTTATAATGACATAATTACGGCTGAACATAAAGGGCCCGATCCCAGGATTCAGATATGGAAAAATGACGGTAAAGGAAATTTTGAAGTAACACTGGTTGATCATGGAAAAGAAAGTCATCTTGGTGCAAGGGTGGCTGACCTTAATGAAGACGGAGCAATGGATATCGTCAGTATAGCCTGGGATAAGTATCAATACTTGCACCTTTGGCGAAATGATGGGCTGAAGACAAATTCAATGACCGGTAACCGACTAAAATGAGAGTATTTTTTATAATTTTACCGGACGATCTGAATAAATAAAAGTAATTTGTTGTTAATGGTAAATATTGGGGCTAATTATGAATTGACCGGACGATATAAATAAAAACTAATTTCAGATTAACTGTAAATAGCAATAACAAGTGAAAAATTCAAGAAGATCATTCATAAAAAAATTAAGTTTATCAGGAGCGTTACTTGCAGGAGGTTCTTCATTGGTAAACGCAACACCCGGTAATAAAAATCAGGATCACTTAACCGGAGATATTGGATACCGTTTTTCAAAACCGGGGAAAAAAGTGCCTATCTGTTTATTAGTGGACGACAGTTCCCCATTAATACATGTATACTGGTTTCATAAAAAACCGGTTGACGGAAAAGGTCCCTTTACGCAAGACGGGCGTTTATTAGTAAAAGATGTTCCTAACAGTTTCCTGGATAAGTTCTGCGATGTTGTTCAAAGACATAATATAGCAGGAAAGATTTCAATTGTGCCTGCACCAGGTGGAGTTGGTGACATTGTAACCGGTTTTCCAGGATATAATCAATCTTTAATTACACAATGGTTGAATACAGCAAGGAAGAGATTATCAGAAAGGTTTGATTTTAGTCCTGAAATGTTAACTCATAATCATGCCCTGGATTTGAAGACGGGTAAATATTCCGTTGAAAATGAAGCGGTATGGTCAGCAAAGCAAGACAGAACTGTTCTGACTCCTTATATTATTCATTGCCTTAATTTATTAAAAAGTGCAGGGATCGATGCATCGGGTGTAACTTCACCGTGGAACTTTGGGAATTCAGTCGAAGGTGAATATACAGAAGCTATTCTGGAGGCTCAGAAAGAGGTCTATGACCATAAAATTTCCTGGTATTTTCTACATACATACGATGAGCCGCCGGGAAAAAAACCATGGATAGCATTAAAAAAGGGAGACTGCACTCTGGTCTCCATTGCTTCAAATATGCCTGATCATTTCTGGAATACAATTGACTCTCCGGTTACTGATAATGAATATGTAATGAGTATTGCAAATAAATATATAACTGAAGATGGTAAAGAAGGCAGTATCTTAAATGTTTTAAATGCGGGAGGATGGCCTGTGTTTGTCACTCACTGGCAGTCTTTGTTTTCAAATGGCCTTGAAACGGGTCTTAAAGCTCTGAATGAGGTTGGAAAAAGAGTCAATACCCATCTTAACGACAGGATTGAATGGAAGAGCTGCATGGAACTGACAAAACTGACACTGGAACAGGCATAGTCAATAGAATTGATATTTGAGAAATGTAATTAATATTTTATTATTCCTGGTTTAAACCTGTGGGAAAAAATAATAAGAAGACCCACAAGTTTCCGGGATTATAATTGCCTGAAGGAAAGTTTTTAATAAACTAATTTCACCATTTTTAAAATTTATATATGGCTCCGATGGTTATACCACCCACTGTAATTATATTATCAAGTCCGGCACCTATATTAAGACTTGTAGTTTTATTTTTGGATGCGCCATCTTTAATAGTTGTATGATAATACCCAAAGCTTGCGAAATTAAGGGATGTCTCCAGTGATAATCTTTCAGTCAGATCATATGCCAGACCAGGCTTAATATTCAGGTATAAACTGGTAGTTTTGGGTCCCTCCGTTGATGTTCCGCCTATTTTTGTTGTAGAATTGGAAAATAGCAAACCTATGTCTCCCTGGCCGAATAAAGAAAACTTATCCAATGTTATTGCGTAGTAACGCAAAAACGGAATTAATCCAATGGTCGAAGATTTATAAGTAGCGATAACATTGCCAGGTGTTTTGGTGCCGGAAAAGGAAATATTCAGTTCAACACCTGCTGCCAGTTTCTCAGATAAAAATTTTCCGGCTTTTGGCGAAATATCAAAGCCATATGATGATTGCTTATCTGTTGTAGTATTTCCATTGGTAATACTCCCCCCTGAAGTATTTATACCAATATTCCCTCCTACAAAGATCTGGGCATTTGAACTGATATAATAAAATGAAAATAAAGTAATTAAAAGAATCCTTGCTGTTTTCATAAAAATATTCATTTTAAGTTATGCCTACTATCAGGTTTTTCAGCTTTACCTCCCGGTTTTAAAATATCTCAGGGATTTCAATATCATATAAATTTCTGCAAGTATAATACTTTTTTTTTGACCTGAACAAGCCTGAAATATGAGAGAGGTTTCCGGCAGGAGGAATACAGTGATGGAATCGGGGAGAGAGCCTTATTTCCCTCTATGGAAAATTGTTACACTTAAATACTATTAGTGTGCAATTTTCCTAACTTCGTTTCCGTAATTGCAAGACTTCCGGAAAAACATGATATTGAAACAGATCTCAAAAATTAAAAATCTATTAATTATGGAACCGGTGATTAAAACATTAACAGAAAAGAAATTAGTGGGACTACATATGAAAATGACATTATCTGACAACAGGACAGGAGAATTATGGAGAAATTTTATGCTTAGGCGAAAAGATATTAAAAATAACCTCTCTTCTGTGTTGTACTCATTGCAGGTATATGACAAATCATTTGATTTTGTAGATTTCAAACAGGACATACCTTTTGAGAAATGGGCTGCCGTTGAAGTTAATGATTTTACCGGAGTACCTTCAGAAATGGAAACCTTTATATTAACCGGCGGACTCTACGCCGTGTTTTATTATAAAGGAGCTTCAGGTAAAGGATCTGAAACGTTTCAATACATTTTTGGAACCTGGGTGCCAAATTCTGAATACTTGGTTGACAACAGGCCACACTTTGAATTATTAGGAGAGAAATATAAAAATGAGGAACCTGATTCCGAAGAAGAAATATGGATCCCAATAAGCCCAAAAAAATAACTCAGGCATCTCATATTCATTCAATAGAAATCATGAATAGTTGCAGTATCGGTGATTAAATAGAAATTTCAGGACTATTCCCTTTGTTCTTCAATTCTTCTATGCAGTTCACGGTTATAAGCAGTGATGATCCCCTTCCGTGTGATAAGACCAACAAGATTTGTATGATCATTTTGTTCTACAACCGGAATCCGTCCGATGTTCCTCTCTCCCAACCGTTCCAGAGCGGTCTTCAGAGTTTCCTCCGGATAACAGACAACCAGGTCGCGTACCATGATCTCCTTTACCTGTTTCTCCCCTCTCCCGCTGTTCAATGCTTTATTAATGTCCTGTTGTGCAACCATACCCGTGAGCCGTCCATTCTCGTCAAGAACCGGAAATCCCCTGTGTGTGGTACTTTTTATTAACAGTCCGGCATTTTTAACCGCTGTTGTCTCAGTGACTGTAATTACTCTTTTGTACATAGCCTCAGAAACTGGTATCGTATCTATAAGATCATCCCTTTTCAAATTCAGAATATTTATGCCTCTTCTGCTCAGTTTAAGGGTGTAAATGGAATCTCTGGAAATCTTCTTTATTACAAGGGTTGCAATCACGCATGCGATCATAAGAGGAAGAATGATTTTATAATCTCCTGTCATCTCGAATAAAATCATTATCGCCGTGATTGGGGCCTGGGCAGCTCCGGCAAATACTGCTCCCATCCCGACCATAGCATAGGCCCCCGTCGATATATTTGCAGAAGGAAACAAATATTGAAGAAGAAAGCCGAATGAACTTCCCAGCATCGCCCCTATAAACAGTGAGGGAGCAAAAACACCTCCCGAACCTCCTGAACCAAGAGAAAGAGAAGTAGCCAGTATCTTCAGTCCTACCAGCCCGAGGATTAAAAAAGGAGCCATATTACCATTTAATGCCTGCTCAATTGACGGGTAGCCTACGCCAAAAATCTGTGGAAAATATAAACCCAACACTCCCAGCAATAAACCTCCAATAGCAGGTTTTATATAAGAGGGCAACCTGATAGAATCAAAAATATCTTCGGATTTATAAAGTACCTTGATGAAAACCCATCCTATTAAAGCTGCAATAAATCCAAATATGAAATAATTAAGTATCTCCCAGGTATTGGCAAGCTCATACGTGGTGACATTAAAAGCAGGACGTGAACCAAGGAACGTCCTGGAAATAACTGTAGCCGTTACAGCCGAGAGAACAACCGATGAAATATACCGCGAGCCATATTCCCGCAGAATGACCTCGAGTGCAAAGAAAATTCCTGCCAGCGGTGCATTAAATGTGGCTGCAATACCACCCGCAGCTCCACAGGCAACCAGGATCCTGGTCTTGTCTTCCGAAAGTCTGAACAATTGTCCAAGTGATGATCCAAGAGCAGAACTGATTTGTACTATCGGCCCTTCTCTTCCTACAGAGCCACCTGAACCTATACAGATGGAGGAAACCAGTGCCTTCATGGCTGCAACCCGGGGCCTGATCCTACTTCCCGATTGAGCAACCGCCAGCATCACCTCCGGTACTCCATGGCCCTTTGTCTCACTGGCGAAGAAATAAATAAGCAATCCCACAATAATACCACCTATCGCAGGTATAAGAATCACATAATATGATCCCATAAATGAAAGTAAATGTTGACCGTCATGGAAGAAAAAATTCTGGAAGAAACTGATTAACCAACGAAAAAATATTGCCCCAAATCCGGAACCAACACCAATGATATTGGCAAAAAGCAAAAGAAACACGGTTTCAGAAGTACGGAGGTAATCAACCAACAAAATAAGATATTTTTCACCTTTCTCTATTGAGTAAGTTATTGACTTCCGGAGTTTTTCAATTATTTTTCCAATACTCATTTACTGGTTCTTTAGTTTCATTATATAAAGCCTTTAAACTCTAGATTATTACCGAAGATAAAAAAATAATAAAATTTTTATACAGATGTTAAAATTAAAGAATTAACGTAAAAGTAGCAAAAGTTTCGACTGAAAAGGAGTCCGGCCGTAAACCATTTGAGGTCTAAAACTGAACGTCGTTGGCTTAATCATTTATCTTTTGATCTGTCCTGTCATTTTCATATTTTTCCGTCACAAAGTACATAACTGAGACAGAAAGATCAGTCCGTGAATTGAATAACCTCCGGGTAACAGTTGCATAATTCTCATTGTTTGCCGGCTTCGAAGCTTTCTATTTTAAATTATGTAATTGACATAGTTGCCAGCAGTACCCTGACAAGCAATACAGTATGGCAATTACTATCGTAATTTTCCGATTGGGTTAAACCATGCTTATGGTCTATATGTTATCTTATTGAGGAATTATATTCTTTATGTAAATAAAAACCGATACGCCATGTTGGCATTTATCCAATCTTGTTAAATGCCATATTGACATTCGTTCTTTTAGGACAATTTATTATAAACTCCTCTGTATCTAATATTTATAAAATTTTTAATTTGTGTTTTTTCGAAATGGTCTTTATTTTGAGAAGGAGTTAATATCAAATAAATTATGTTTAACCAAAAAATGGAGGAACGTACTATGGCACTATTAAGACTTTCAAATCAATTTCCAACTTTGTTCGATCGTTTCTTTGAGAATGATTTGTTTGATTGGTCGAACCGCAACTTTTCAGCTACAAACACAACTGTCCCATCAGTGAATATTAAGGAAGACGATGATAGGTTTGAAGTGGAAGTAGCTGCACCTGGTTTTATAAAAACAGACTTCAACATTGAATTGAACAATGACCAGATGACCATTTCTTCGGAAAAGAAAATGGAAGATGAAACCAATGAAGGGGAACAATTTGCAAGGAGAGAATTCAGCTATCAGTCATTCAGCAGATCATTCACACTTCCAAATTCAGCTGACTCTGATAAAATTAAAGCAAAATACGAAAATGGAATCCTCAGAGTAACAATCCCAAAAAAGGAAGAAGCAAAACCAAAACCAACTAAGCAGATTGCAATTGCATAGTTGTGAACATAGCTGGTTTTTTGAAAACCAGCTATGTTTTTAAAAACAGATTTATTACTCCTGTAAGATTACTTATGAAAAAGAAGAATTTACATTTATCTGCTTTCCAAAATATGGATCCCTCCTAACACTAACGCTTTATATGGAGTACAAAGATTATTATAAAACACTCGGAGTTGATAAAAAAGCTTCCCAGGACGAAATTAAAAAGGCGTTCAGGAAGTTAGCATTGAAATACCATCCGGATAAAAACCCGGAAAATAAGGAAGCCGAAAGCAAATTTAAACTCATTAATGAGGCAAATGAGGTATTAAGTGACCCTGAGAAGCGTAAAAAATACGATGAACTCGGTGAAAATTGGAGTCACTTTCAGCCAGGTGAAGCATATTCTTCAGGTAAATCTTACAGGCCGGGAGGTTTTGGTACCGGGCAGGGACATACTTTTCACTACGGGGGTGACATAAATGATTTATTTGGAAATACAAAAGGGTCCGGAGACTTTTCGGACTTTTTTGAAACCTTTTTTGGCAGTTTCGGTAATAAATCTCCCGGAGGGTATAATTCAGGAGAATTTGAATTTCAGAAGGGACAGGATTATGAGGCAGAGATGGAAGTATCTCTTGAAGAGGCATTCAGTGGTACCAGCCGGATCATTCAACTCGAAAACGAAAAAATCCGCATTTCAACAAGGCCGGGAATTTACGATGGCCAGTTACTTCGCATTAAGGGAAAAGGAGGAAGAGGTAGCAGCAGGTCTGCTCAGGGAAACCTGATTGTCCGGATTCGGGTTAAACCTCACATTATTTACAAGAGAAGTAGAAACGATTTAAAAATGGAACATACGGTTGATTTCTTCACCGCCGTTCTGGGCGGTGAAACCTTGATAAATACCCTCCACGGGAAAGTTAAAGTTAAAATCAGTCCGGGAACTCAAAATGGAAAAACACTGAGGATAAAAGGAAAAGGAATGCCGGTTTTTGAGACTAAAAATAAATTCGGAGATCTGCTGGTCCGGCTTAATGTGATCATTCCTCAAACGCTTACATCAGAACAGAAAGAATTATTTGAACAGCTTAAGAAAAGTTTTAACAGCTAATTACCCCGGCTATGAATAAACTGATAAAATATCCGGTTGATGAGAAAGATTTTTTCGACCAGTTCAGGGAAGCATTATACGATACGGAACTTACATATAATTGTCACGATTTATTAGTTGCCGGTATAGACAGTGAACCTGAGATGAGAATTGCTATTTTAAAAAGCATTCAGTTAATCAAACGCGCGGGATTGGTGCCAAAGCAACACTTTAAACACTGTTTTGTCACAAGTGTTGAATCAGGTAAGATATATAATGACTGGCGCATCAGCAGGATGGGTTTCCTGCTGACCCTTTTGCACGCAGCAGATGACAATCCTTTGCTTGATAAATGGAGAATAGAAATAGTCAGGTCAATTAAATAATCTTCAGCATGGTTCCACGGTAAATTATAACTACATAGGGGATTTCGGGTAGGAAAATTATCAATATTGAATCAGTGCTGCCTTAAAAATTGATTAGTATCTTTAAAATAATACCATTTACACATTAAATAAGTTACAATATGTTGCAAACTTTTTGTTGTTAAGCTGGATGCCCTGTCTGCTATTTACTCCCAGTCGATGATCCTATTAACTTCGTCAGCTTCCTGGTTCGATTATCAGATTTATAAACCACTCCGTAATAAATAACAACAGACTCGAAGATGTCAAAAGATGAATATAAAAGAATATCAATTGTGCCTATGCGGTTTATTTATTAAATTCGTTGAAATAACCACTCCTAAAGTATCAATAATATGAAAATTAGTTATTTGCTTAAAAAAGTCTGTTCATATCTAATGCTTATACTTGCTGTAATACTGGTAAACTCATGCATTGAAGGCAGACAACCGATAAGTCTCCATCCTGATAACCCTCATTATTTTCTCTTCCGGGGAAAACCAACCGTTTTGATCGGGTCGACTGAGCACTACGGTGCGGTACTGAACCGTGACTTTGATTATATCACTTATCTGAATGAGCTTGCAGCCAGCAACCTTAATATTACACGCACGTTTTCAGGAATTTACCTTGAACCACAGGGAGCCTTCGGAATTACAAAAAACACACTGGCGCCTGCAGAAGGAAAACTAATTTGTCCCTGGGCCCGCAGCAACAAACCAGGGTACTCCAATGGAGGTAACAAATTTGATCTTAACAAGTGGGATGAAGAATATTTTAAGCGATTGAAGGATTTTATTTCGGAAGCCGGGAAACGGAAAATCGTTGTGGAACTCGACCTCTTCTCTAATTTTTATGATACGGTTCAATGGAAATTAAGTCCTCTTTATATAAAAAATAATATAAATCAAACCGGTAATATCATCGATCATAAAGAGATCCTGTCATTAAAACACCCTGGAATAATAGACGTTCAGGAAAAAATGGTAAGGAAGATTGTAACTTCATTGGAAGATTGTGATAATCTTTACTATGAAGTTTGTAACGAACCCTATTTTGGAGATCTCGAAGCGCTTGAGGCCTGGGAACAACACATGACATCAGTAATAGCTGATGCGGAAAAAGATTTCCGGTTTAAACATTTGATATCACAGAATATAGCAAACCGCTCGCAAAAAATTGAACATCCCAATCCTCTCGTCTCAATATTTAATTTCCATTATGCAAAACCTCCTGTAACTGTTGAAATGAATTTCGGTTTGGATAAGGTAATAGGCGATAACGAAACCGGATTTAACGGTATTGAGGATGTTAATTACAGAACAGAAGGATGGGATTTTATGGTTGCGGGAGGAGGTTTATTTGACAACCTTGATTATTCCTTTACTGTAGGACATGAGAATGGGAGTTTTCAGGTAGCGAAGGGCCAGCCTGGAGGAGGAGGTGCGCAGTTCCGGGCACAGTTAAAAATTCTTAAACAGGTATTTGATGAGCTTGATTTCATTTATATGAAACCTTCAGACTCAATCATAAAAAGTAATTTCAGGGGATCTGCAACAATCAGGGTACTGGCACGGGATGGTGACACATACCTGGTATATCTTAATAATTATAATAAAAACAGCGATCAAAATGCTGAAATCCTTAATTTTTCAGTTGAAATTCCAAAAGGCAATTATCAGGGCGACTGGATAAACACCAAAACTGGTGAACGTAAAGGACTGAATATCGGGCTTCATCAGGGCGGACCCATAATTTTGGACACTCCTCCATTTACAGAAGATATAGCATTGATAATCAGAAAAAAGTGAATTAAAATAATATCTTAACATTGAAAATCACCTTCAGAGTTCTAATTACTTAATAATATCAGAAAGTTAATTCAACATCTTAAACTCAGGCAAAAATGGAAAAGAAAAATATACTTATTACAGGAGCCAATAAAGGAATCGGCTATGAAATCGCCCGCCAGGCCGGGAAGAAAGGATTTCATGTAATAATTGCCGGAAGAAATGAATTAAAATTAACAGAAGCCCTTGGTAAACTAAAGAGTGAATCTACTTCAGTGGAAATGATATTAATGGATGTCAGTAAGGAAGATAGTGTGCTTAAAGCAGCAGAAATACTTGGAGAGAAAAAAATATGGATTGATGTACTCATCAATAATGCAGGTATTTCACCCCAGGAAGACAGGTCATTAAAGGACGGGAATTTTGAAATATTAGAAAAGATTATTAATACAAACAGTTACGGTCCGCTAAGAGTAGTAAGAGCCTTCCTCCCATTGATGAACAAACCCTCCAGAATTATCAACATTTCAAGCAGAGGAGGCTCTATGTCAGACCCGGTTGGAGGATGGTCACCCGCTTACTGTGCTTCGAAAACTTTGTTAAATGCAATCACCAGGCATTTAGCCTATGAACTCTCGGGAAACAGAATTTCGGTAAATGCAGTTTGTCCAGGCTGGGTAAAAACAGATATGGGAGGACGATCAGCCCCAAAGTCTGTTGAACAGGGAGCTGAAACCCCTATGTGGTTAGCTACAGAAGCTTCGCAAAGTTTAACCGGAAAATTTTTAAGGGATAAATCCGAAATCCCCTGGTAAAAAATAGCTTACCCCGGATGAAAAGTTCCTCTTTTACAACATGATAAGTATAACATACAGAAAAACCCGGAATTAAATTGTCAGGTGCTGCAAACTGCCAAGAACCCCGAATACTTTAAGTAACCAGATCACAAGGATTATCACAATAACAGCATTAAGAATGCCTTTGATAGTACGTTGCATTGGTACATATGTATTCACGAGCCAGAGAAGCACACCGGCTACAACCAGAACGATTAATACAGTTAAAATTGGCATAATAATGATTTTAATTTATAATTTAAATTACACCGTAAAGGTTAAATTCTTTAAAATGGATAGTATTACACAACTTTGGGAATAAATTACAGGATTCACACATTTCCGGTAATCTGACAATTTTTCTTCCTGCAGGTTCAGATATGTATTATTGGAAAGAACAAAACATGATTATATTATTATAATTTTGTTAAAATGACTAAATATAAGTCTAACTTTATACACCTAACAAATACAAAAATATAATTATCATGAAGTTAGCTTTGATTAAAAGTGCAATTATCCTCTCTCCCTGTATTTTAAATCAATGCCATGCGGGAAATAAAAAGGATACGACGGAGGACAGACCCAATATTCTGATAGCTGTGGCGGATGATATCTCTTTTCCACATATGAGTGCCTATGGCTGCTCATGGATAAAAACACCAGGCTTTGACAGGGTTGCTAAAGACGGGATCCTCTTCAATAATGCCTATACACCCAACGCAAAATCTTCCCCGTCAAGAGCCTGCATGCTTACAGGCAGAAACAGCTGGCAACTTGAAGAAGCAGCAAATCATGTTCCGTTCTTTCCACCAAAGTATACCACTTTTATGGAATCTCTTGGTAAACATGGTTATGAGGTTGGCTATACCGCAAAAGGCTGGGCTCCCGGGGTGGCACTCGACAGCACTGGAATTCCGAGACAATTGACAGGAAAAGCTTTTGATGCCAGAACAAGCCAGCCACCTGCCACAGGTATATCCAGTTCTGACTATGCGGCTAATTTCGAAGATTTTCTTAATTCATCCAAACCAGGAAAACCTTTTTGCTTCTGGTATGGTTCACATGAACCACACAGAAGGTATCAGTATGGATCAGGTGTTGGGATAGGAGGGAAAAAACTCTCTGATATCGACAAAATTTTTAAATTCTGGCCCGATAATGATATTGTCAGAAACGATATACTGGATTATGCATTTGAGATAGAGCACTTTGACAATCACCTGGTTAAAATGCTTAACCTTTTGGAACAAAGAGGTCAGCTGGAAAATACATTAGTCATAGTGACTTCCGATAACGGAATGCCATTCCCCCGCTTAAAGGGACAGGAATATGAGTATTCAAACCATATGCCTCTGGCTGTCATGTGGGGTAAAAAAATTAAAAATCCCGGCCGCATAGTTACTGATTTTATAAGCTTTATTGATCTTGCTCCAACAATTCTTGAGGTAGCCGGAGTCAGTCAGTCTGAAAGTGGTATGCAACCTGTTGAGGGAAAAAGTTTTACAAATATATTTAATTCCAGAAAAAAATGGGGTGTTGATAAGTCGCGGGACCACGTACTGATAGGTAAAGAGCGTCACGATGTAGGTCGCCCTGATGATGTTGGTTATCCTATAAGGGGCATCGTGAAAGATGGCTTTCTGTATCTGATTAACTTCAAACCTCAACGATGGCCGGCAGGGAATCCCGAAACAGGGTACATGAACTGCGACGCCAGTCCGACCAAAACATTGATCCTCAACTTAAAAAGAAGCGGAGGACCAGACATATTCTGGAACCTTAGCTTTGGAATCAGAGGTGAGGAAGAACTTTATAATATCACTTCAGATCCCGAATGTATTAATAATCTCGCAGGTGACCCGGGATTAAACAACATGAAACAAAAGTTACGTCAGCAACTTTTAAGTGAGTTAAGGGAACAGGATGATCCCAGAATCCTTGGAACCGGTGACATTTTTGATAAATATCCATATGCTTCAGAAGCTACAAGGGATTTTTATAACAGATATATGAAAGGTGAATTATCATGGAAAGATGCAGGCTGGATAGAACCCACTGACTTTGAAAAATGATATTTCACATTATGGTGGCTTCCGCTTAGACAATGATGTATGAAGCTAGCCGACAAAACAGTTTAAAACCAGACAGGCGCTCCCAAACAACACCAGACCCATTTAAGTAAGATCAGTAGTCCGTTAAAGAGGCCTTTGATCTTATTCATTGAAAGTTGTTTATATTTGCAATTCTGCATGAAATTATATGGAAATACCTGTTTATGTAATCAATTTAAAGCGTTCTGCATCCAGGAAAAATCACATAATCGGTCAGTTGAACCAGGCAGATGTACCTTTCCAGATCATTGAAGCTGTAGACGGGGAGCAATTATCTGATCAGGAAATTCTTAAAAATAAGGACTTTGGAGTGTGGAATATGGGATCGCGAACCCGCCCTCTTTTTAAAGGAGAAATAGGATGTGTATCGAGTCATTTTAAAATTTATCAAAAAATGATCGAAGGGAATATTAATGTAGCCTGTATCCTGGAAGATGACACAGAGTTAAAGGAGGGATTCAAAGAATTTCTTAACTACGAAAATCTGAACACAGTTGATTGGGATCTATTATACCTCGGCCATCATTCTCAGTATTCAAAAAAAGAAGCATGGGGCAAAAATAAAAAAAAACTTAAAATTGGCAACTACTATGTTAGTGAACCAATTGAGCTGCCGGGAGGTAGTTATGGATATATCATTAAAAAGGATGCGGCAATTAAAATTTTAAAGCATGGTTACCCGATAAGAAAGTCTCTGGATCACTATATCGGCAATGCACCTGCCTTAGGTATAAATACCTTTTTGATTTCACCTCCGTGTGTAAATCATAATTATCTCTTCAACTCAACAATTTCACAAAAAACAGATAATATATACAATAAATCATTTATCGAATCCTTCAGGCGCCAAATCAGAAAAACTTATAAATGGTGTCCGTTTCTTCAGACCTTTCGTATATGGGTAAATATTAACCTGAATCAGTCAGTAAGATTTCTCAGAAAGAGAGGACTTCTTAAAAACCCATATGCTAAATTTGACTAATTTAACTCTTGTTCTATAGCTCCGGTTCGTTATAAGGGTTATTGTGATTAAACCAATGTTGCAGGTCATAAAGTATTATTGTTTAAGTATTACAAATAATTGGACAAAGAACCTAAAATATCAGTTATTTCAGCATGTTATAATCATGGAAAATTCATTAATGAAATGCTGGCCTCTGTACTGCTGCAAACATTTCAGGATTTTGAAATCATAATTGTAAACGATGGATCTACGGATGATACTGCGGAAATACTTCAAAAAATTACCCACGGGAAGGTAAAAATCATTCATACCGGCAAACATGGTCCGGCCTTTGCCAGAAATCTGGCGATAGAAAATGCCAAAGCTTCAATAATTATGAATCTTGATGCAGATGATAAAATTGCTCCTGATTTGCTGGAAAAAGCTTATAATGTTTTCTGCTCCAGTCCCGGCGTGGGAATTGTTTACAGTGATGCCGAATGTTTTGGGGCAAAAACTGGGAATTTTGAGATTGGGGAATATACCCTGGAATCAATGTTGTCTGACAACAGAATCATATCACAGGCGTTTTTCAGAAAAGAAGACTGGAGTATTGTCGGAGGCTATTCGGAAGAACTTATTTATGGGCTTGAAGACTGGGACTTCTGGTTACTGATCATTGAACTGGGACGGAAAGTGATTAAAATTCCGGAAAATCTGGTTTATTACAGAACATACCGGGATCCTGATGAATGCCGCTCCGGACGAAGAAAAAAGGACCGCATGAAAACCCTTAAATCCCTTGTCACCATTTTCCACCGCCATAAAAACCTCTATTTTTATTACCCCGGGATATGGCAACATTTTTCCTTACTCGAGAGGAAATTACAAAACGAAAATTTTTTCTTAAGACAGATAAAGAACTGGTACTTTAACCATTTCAGAAAAAATTAAATAAGTATGAGTACACCTGTATTTTCAATAATAACACCAACATACAGAAGACCCTTGTTGTTAAAACGAAATATCCTGAGTGTTAAAAATCAGACATTTGAGAACTACGAACATATAATAATTGATGATGCCAATGACCCGGATACATCCAGCCTTGTAAATGAATTTGAGGACGTAAGAATAATTTTTCATCAGCATAAAACATCCAAAGGAGCTGCCGGCAGTTATAATACGGGGATAAAACTTGCACGTGGCCGGTTCCTTTTATTCCTTGATGATGACGATGAATTTCTACCATGTTTGCTTAAAAAGACACACGAACGTTTTTTAAATTCGGGACCTGATTTAGGTTTTTTATGGACAGGTATTTCAAGAGTCAGGGATACTGAATCCGGAGAAACATTTTTGTTTTCTCTGGTCTGGCCATCATCCTTTTCAACTAAAGAAGAAGGATTGGTAGCTGCTACTTCGATAGGGAACGGATTTGGCTTATGTGTGAAACGAAATTGCATTGATAAGGTAGGACTTTACGATGAATCAATAATATTTGGGCAAGATACTGACTACATGTTCCGGCTGGCAAGAAATTTTGAATTTGGAACAATTCCGGAAGTTTTGGTTAAGATTCACCAGCATGACTGGTCTCAACTAACAGATAAAAGTAATGATAGAATAAGGTTGGAACTTCGTGAGAGAATCCTTCTGAAAAATTTAGATTTGCTCCTGAAGTTTCCAAAACTATATTATACTCATTACATGGTAGTGGTTGATTCAAGCTACAAATTGAAATTGAAACAAAAAGGCAGAAAAGCTATTTGTTCGATCATTAATAAAACTCCGGTTAAAGCATTAAATTTTACAGATCTGTTTTTTTATGAATTATTCGGGATAAACACCAAAGATTATTATAGTAAGAGTATTTTATTGAAGATTGTCAGGTTTATGAGAAGCAAAATGCAGCCAGTGAGTCAATGCAAAACCACTGAGAATAAAATCGTTACTTAGAATGAATTTAAGTCAATGAGCAGTCTTGGTATAAAAACACTTGACCCATCACAGTACAGGGAATGGAATGCCTTTGTAGATAAATCACCCCAGGGAGATGTTTTTTGCTACTCGTGGTGGCTGGAGGCCATAACCAGTTCTCATTTCAAAATACTTGCGATAACTGAACGAAATGAAATAGTTGCCGGCATCCCAATTGCATTTGATGCAGAAAACAGGATAAATGAGCCCCCTCTGACACGCACACTTGGGGTACTATATAAATCCCAAAATCATTTATCCCTTCATAAGCAGGTTTCTAACCAACGGAAATGGTTATGCTCTTTGCTGGAACAATTACCCATGGATGATTTTGTTCAATTTTGTACACACCACAATTTTACTGACTGGCTGCCTTTCAAATGGAACGGCTATAAGCAAACTACAAAATATACCTATATTTTTCATTATCAGGACAAAACAATAAATGATCTCTGGAAAAGCCTGAGCATGGGTAGAAAGGGTAGTATAAACAGGGCAGTCAGGAATGGTATCCGAACTGAGCATAGCGATGATTTTGATCAGTTATATAAGTTCGTGTCTCTCTCTTATGAACGGCAAGATTTAAAGTTCAGGATACCATATGATGACTTAAAAAAATTGGATAATGCAATCAAAAAAAATGGTAACCGTTTAATATTGAAAGCTATTGATAGTTCAAACCAGGTTCATGCTCTTGTATATGTTGCTTTTAACTCGAGATCAGCATACAATTTACTAAGCGGAAGTGATGCACAATTCCGTAAAATGGGTGGGCATACACTGGTATTATGGGAAGCCCTGAAATTCTTCAGGGACAAAGTAGAATACTTTAATTTTGGAGGCTCTGACATAAAACAGATAGAAGAACATGTCAGAGGGTTTGGCGGAGTATTAACTCCTTATTTTCATATATTTAATGAAAAGCTGATGTGGAAAAGAACAGATATCAGGTATCACATTGGAGAAATATTATTTCATATAAATGAAATCTGGAAGAACCTGAAAAATAAACTATTTAAAATTTTGTTGCGAAAGTAATTAAATGACAAAATTCAGTATCAGATATTTAAAAGGAGCCCTTATAGATAGATACCGGTTATATTTATTAAAATATGAAATATATCAGTTTAACAAATACCGGAGGTTATATGACTCTTTTTCAATGGGGTATAAAATAAAATTAGCCACCAAATGGCTAAACCAGTATCCTGAACAGGCTCATTTCAATTATGTTCCAATTGATCATTGGTTAAAGAATATAGTACCAAAGCAGGCTAGCATACTTGAAATAGGTGGATGGAGAGGTGATCTGGCTGCAAAAGCTCTTTCTTCTTTTGAACACATTTACCTCTGGCACAATTATGATTTATTAGCAAATCACAACACCCAGAAGTGCAATGATAAGAGATATAAACTTATTTCGCTGAATGCATATCTATGGCATATGTCACTGCAAGTTGAATATAATGCACTTATAGCTACACACATGATTGAACATATCAGGTGGAGGGAACTAATTGAACTGATTAACTGGATACCTGACGGTATCAGCACTGTTTTATTTGAAGCACCCCTGCCGGAATCGGCTGATAATATCAACTGGAAGGGGGATCATTCTTCACATGTGCTTGAAAAAGGATGGGAACAGGTAATAGCTGAAATGAAAATTCATAATTTTTTTGTTGACTTCTGCGAAGGCAACACTTTTATTTTCAGGCGATAATCATCTCTTACTATGGAAGTATCAGTAATCATACCCAATTATAATCATGCACAATATCTCAGACAAAGGATTGAAAGCATTCTTGATCAGACCTGGCAGGATTTTGAGCTTATAATACTGGATGACTGCTCAACCGATGAAAGCCGGGGTATAATTAATGAATATGTGACAAGATTTCCGGACATCTCATATTATTATAACAGCTTCAATAGCGGAAGTGCATTTAAACAATGGGATTATGGAGTCAAAAAAGCAAAAGGGAAGTTTATTTGGATTGCAGAATCCGATGACTTTGCCGAACCCGGTTTTTTAGAAAAAGCTTTCATTATACTTTCCGGAAATGAGAATATCGGTTTAGTTTATTGCAACTCAGGAGTTATAGACGAACAAACTGGTACCCGATATTTTGTCTCTGACCTGAGGAAAACCCTTGATAATAAAAAGTGGTCTCAGGATTATTTAAATAAAGGGATAAATGAGGTATCGGAATATTTGTATCTTGGTAACACGATAAATAATGTCAGCGGAGTATTATTCCGGAAGAGCAAATATATTGAAGCCGGATATGCAGATCATTCGATGAAATATTGCGGGGACTGGTACCTTTATATCAGAATTATGCTCATTTCTGATATTGCCTACTCTTCAATCCCGTTAAATACTTTTCGGATCCATGCCAACTCTTCATCAAATGAATATTACAGAAAAATTTCTTATTTCCTGGAGGTTCTAAGGATATACTTATTTGTGAATTCGAAAATCAGTTTAACGATTAAAAAAAGACTTGCTATGGGAAGAATTCTGTCAGGAATTATTTTCAGAACACTCATGAATTATATTATTTACAGGCCATTACACCTCTAAAATAGCCTAATGATTCAGCAATACCCGGAAGAGGATCATTCATGTCTTTTTCGAATTCCAGGCTGCATGACCCGGCATACTTTATCTTACGAAGAGTCGCCACAACCCTGGGAATATCAATAATCCCACGGCCCATCTCAACAGTTTTCCCCTCCTTTGTAGGTTTGTCAACATCTTTAATATGCATGTCATAAATACGCTTAGCGTATCTTTCGATATCAACCGACGGATCCTGTCCATCGCGGGTAGTATGCCCTATGTCAATACATATCCCCATCCTCGGGTCAAGGTCCTTAATATGATTCCAGATATCTGTAGCATTGGGATATAAAGGGTTGTCGGGACCATGGTTATGAATAGCCAGTTTAAAATCGTAAGCTTTTACCTTTTTTTCAACATAAGGAAGCAGGTTGTAATCGGGAGCACCCACTATCATATTTACTCCGGCCATCTTTGCATACTCAAATGCCTGGTCAACTGCTGATTCTGTTTTCATATAAATTACCCCTACCGTATAGACCTTTATACCGGCAGCTTTAAACTTATCGAGAACGGCATTTATCTGTTCCTGTGTACTATTAAGCGGCATCTGAAAATCCTTTATCGAAAGTGTTCTCACAGCAACTCTTTTCATCATGGCAATAGTTTGTTCCACATTAAACTTGAGGAAAGTATAACCAGCCATGCCAACAGTAAAAGCATCCTGAACCTTACCGGAGACAGGGGCTTCCCTTTCAGCGTGAACCATGTATTTCGATGAACCGTACACAGAAGTGACTCCTGCCGCAAGTATCCCGGTACCTGATAACTTTAAAAACCGACGACGTGATTCCATAATTTATTGATTTTAATTATAACGCTAATTTTAAAAACCAGATTTTCAGGCAAATAATCTTTTGCTTTAATTTCTGGTATAAGCCTGAACTGATTCAAAGATAGTGAATGTTTGTTCATATGCCGGGATTTATTTCTCTTTTCTGACAACCATGTTGTTATCCAGAAGTCTGCTGTTATAAGTCTGAATCACAGCTTTCAGTTTATCTTCCATCTGTGCTTTAATCACAGGCTCCTTGCCAAGCAGATTAACCTCAAGATACCTGTCTTTCTTATAATTGAATAATCCAACAGGTTTATTATCAATCATCTCCAGAATATGGTCTTTCATGTACAGATGATAGGTACTGCCGTTCGTATTATATGCAAAAGATTCATAAGAATCATCAAGAAGGTTATTACCAAAAGCGATATACTCTTCATCGTAATTCAGATAGCTTAAAATAGTCGGCATTATGTCTATCTGTTGGGCAATCCTGTTCTTAATACCTTTAAATTCCCCATCAGGCTTATAAAATATTATTGGTATGCTATAAGATCCCAGATCATTCTGGAATTCTTTATGTACCGATTCGTTTGTATGATCAGCCGTAATAACGAAAAGTGTATTTTTAAACCAGGGAGCTGAAGAAATGCCGTTAAAAAACTCTTTAAGGGCAAAATCGGTATATCCGATAACTTCAAGAATTGGAGCCGGGCCTTTTTTAAATTTACCCTGTATATTTTTCAGGTACCTTGAAGGGATGATGAGATGAAACTGAAAAAATAGATGCCATAAATGGTTGTTGAAAACTATTCAGCTTTGATTCAAAGAACTTAAAAAATGGTTCATCCCAAACACCCCACATACCATCAAAGTCATTTTTATCGGGGTACTGGTCAAGACCAAAATAATCATCAAAACCAGCCATTTTTGCAAATGAATCAAAGCCCATGGAACCGTTTGGAGCTCCATGAAAAAAAGCTGAATAGTATCCTTTCTTTTTCAGTAATGCAGGAAGTCCATCTACCCTGTTATTAGCATAATGTGAAATTATATAGGGTGTCTCGAGTGATGGCACTGATGCAAGAATTGAAGGCATTGCATCAATAGATTTCTTACCGTTCGCAACTGAAACATTAAATGTAAGACTGACACTTATCAATGAATCAATGAAAGGTGTATACCCTTTATATGTTCCTCCCTCAAGATCTTTATTAAAAGCACCTATATATTCTCTTGCAAAGCTTTCAAGAATTATGATCACAATGTTATCATGTATAAAAGGTTTATTTAAAGAGGGGATGTATAGCGGATTATAAAGTTCTTTAAGTCTTTCATTATCATAAAATTTGTATCTGACCAACACCTTTTTTCCATAAGTTCTGAACAAACTGAAAGGAGTATTCAGCACAATTGCCACATCACGGGGATTATCAACAAACCGGGCAGCATTGCTTATAGTTATCGGTCGTGTTGAATGTTTGTAACCGCCACGTGCTCCGCCAATTACCAGTGCAACCACCAGAGGTATCATCAATACATTTAAAATATAATAGCTTATCTTGCCGGAAGGTTCAGGTTTCTTTACCCTGACCTTATTATAAAGGAAGAACATCAGAAACAAAATAAGGAGACAAAAGATTGTTGCAGGCCAGTAGTCAAAAATGAACCTGAAAAACATTTTCCCCAGTTTCGATTCATTCTCAAAAGTGGCGAACACATCTGAAGTAGCTCTTTTAAAAACAAACTTATAGTAAACAAAATCAGCGCAGTTTGCTGCAAGGGCTATTCCGTTTGTTATTAAGAAAATATATTTCAAACCCTTTTGATATAAATTATTATACCTTATTTCAAACGGGATAATATGCAGTAAAATTAAAAGAATATTTATGTAAACAACCGCTGAGATGTCGAATAAGAGGCCCCCCTTCATGATGTTAATAAACTGAACAACTGTTATATCCGGGAACATTTTATAATTAAAAACATAAAAACCGACCCGGCAAAGAGAGAAGAGAATTAGCACAAGAAAAATCCTGTAGAACAGGACAACAAAAATATTTCTGGAAAGCAACCAGTTTCTCATAAAGTTATATTTCCGCCAATAAATTTTACATTTCCGAATTGAACTTACCTTTTCCGATTTTTGATTGACAAAATTAAAAAAAATAAACGCCAGATCCGGATAATTTTTTATCTCTCCGATGCTGGCGCTAAAAAAATTCCAGGGAGACCATTATTCAGGCTCATAATCCTTAAAAAGCTCTTTAAGATCGCTGTTTCTATATTCCTTCATCAACTGGTTTGTTCTTTTTCTTGCATTCAGACCGACCAACATAAAGAGAACCCATATTCCGACCAGCACATACATAACAATTTTAGATGTTTCCTTTTTTGCCTTCAGAGCTTCAACAAGTGCATTATAGAGAAGCCATAGGGCGAAAAGGTTAACAGCTAACCCAATGAATACCCGCAAATAAAAATTCAAACCGGATAAAATGCCAAGGAATGCTATAATTGGCATCACCACCATAATTGATGCAGTAACGCGTGCACATGCTTCAAAATCAGTTCTCCCTTTGCAAACCGATGATATGGCAAGAACCAGAACCGCACCAATAAATAACCCTATTACAGCAGCTATAATATACCAGACAAAAGCCATAACGCCCACTGCTCCGGTATAGTTTCCGGTTGAAGAATATCCAAGGTGCAGAAAACTCCATAGCAATACGAAAATTCCTGCTATGACTCCGTAAATAACGGCTTTTATTAATGGCTCTCCTATGCCTCCTGAGCTCTTCATTGTTGAAAAGTAGGACTTCGGATTTACCAGAACATCTTTTGATTCCCTGATAAAAACATTTAAATCGAATGTAGAGTTACTCATTATAATTTAATTAAAAGATAAGCTGTCTGCTACCAGCTGGTATTCAAAACTAATTAAGAATACCAAGTTAGATTTTTTTTCCCATTCCCGAAGCACTGTATTAAAAATTTTGTCCCGATTCTGAAGATCAGGAAAGAGATGTAAAACTTCTTATTGGGCAAACCGTCAATAACCATACAAAACCTGTAAATCTTTTATTCAAGATATGTATAACCGTAAAGGCCCGACCGGTAGTTCGAAAGGAATTCCTTCCCCTCTTCAGGTGTAATAATTCCTGCTTTAACTGATGAAGTAACCCAGAATTCAACTGTACGAACCATTTTTTTAGAATTATACTGCACATAGTCCAGTACTTCCGCTACAGTCTCGCCATCAATAATCTGGTCAATTTTATACCCGGCTTCATCCACAGATACATGAACAGCATTGGTATCGCCAAAAAGGTTATGAAGATCTCCGAGTATCTCCTGGTAAGCGCCAACAAGAAATACTCCCAAATAATATGGTTCTTTGCCCTTCAAAGAATGCAGAGGTAAATAGTGTGATGAATTGCGGGTTGAAATAAAATTATCGATCTTGCCATCGGAATCACATGTCATATCCTGGATGGTAGCCGATCGTAATGGTTCCTCATTAAGCCTGTGAATAGGCATTATGGGAAATATCTGATCAATAGCCCATGAATCGGGCAATGATTGGAAAAGTGAAAAATTGCAGAAATATTTATCGGAAAGTATCCTTGAAATTTGTCTGATCTCCTCCGGAACATGTTTTGTAACATTTGCCATCTGGTAAACTTTCCGTGCTATTGACCAGAATAGCCTTTCGGTCTGCGCCCTGGTTTTCAGATCGATGAGACCAAAACTGAATCTGTCAAGAGCTTCTTCCCGTATCTGTTGTGCATCGTGCCATGTTTCAAGCATTCTGGTCTGATTAAAGTTATCCCATAAAACAAAGAGTTCTCTGACCAGCTCATGGTCACTCTCAGAAATCAAATCTTCCGGGTCCCATGATGGAAGTGTTGTTGTCTCCAGAACCTCAAAAACCAGAACTGAATGATGGGCTGTAAGTGATCTGCCTGATTCGGTTATAACATTAGGGTGGGGAATATTGTTCTTATTGCTGGCATCAACAAAAGTACTGACTGAATCATTAACATACTCCTGGAGCGTATAATTAACGCTGCTCTCGCTGTTTGAAGAACCTGTTCCATCATAATCAACACCAAGCCCGCCACCTATATCGACAAATTCAACATTGAAACCCAGCTTTCGCAACTGCACATAGAACTGAGAGGCTTCACGCAATGCGATTTTAATCCGGCGTATTTTAGTAACCTGACTGCCTATATGAAAATGGATCAGACGAACACAATCCCTCATCTTATTTTTCTCGATAAAATCTATTGCTTCAAGCAGTTCACTCGATGTAAGACCAAATTTGCTGATATCTCCTCCTGAATCTTCCCATTTGCCACTCCCCACACTTGCGAGTTTAATCCGGATGCCAAGGTTTGGCTGAACTTTCAACCGTTTTGCTATAGAAGTAATTAATTTGAGTTCATTTAATTTTTCCACCACGAGGAAAATACGTTTTCCCATCTTCTGCGCCAGAAGGGCCAGTTCAATATAATCTTCATCCTTATACCCGTTACAAATAATAAGTGATTCAGGATCTGTGTTTATGGCTATAACAGCGTGCAATTCGGGCTTTGATCCGGCCTCCAGACCAATGTTAAATTTTTTTCCATGACTTACTATCTCTTCAACAACAGGTCTCATCTGGTTAACCTTTATCGGATAAATAATGAAATTCTGTGCTTTATAATCATACTCTTCAGCTGCAGCCTTAAAGCATTTGGATATGCTTTTAATACGGTCATCCAGAATATCAGGGAATCTTATCAGCACAGGGGTCGATACATCAGAAAGCATCAATTCATCAAGAAGCTCTTTCAGATCTACAGATACCCCATCCTTTTGAGGTGTTACATTTATATGCCCCTTTTCATTTATAGAAAAATAGTCAACTCCCCAGCCATTGATGTTATAAAGTTCCGCAGAATCTTCAACACGCCATTTTCTCATTATCAGTAAATTTCTTGTTTCAGTTTTTATAAAGTCCTGAAAAAACTAAACTTTTTGCAATGTTATTAAAATAACGTGAAATAGGGATAATATTGGAGGAATAATAGAACAAAAGATTTTAAAGAATGAACATTTTTCATGAACATTTTTACTAATGATCTTAGTTACAGGAAAATGATAAACACATGACCAGGTAACCGGATCAGATAAGGGGTTTTGGGTGCAGTTCTCTGATGTTGAATATAAAACCAATTTTCGGATCTCAGTGTATTATTAATATCTAATAATTTCCTGAAAATTATATAATATGAATATTAATACCTACCTTGCGACCTAAATTTTTTAAAAACAGAATAACATGAACAAAGGAACAGTAAAATTTTTTAATGTATCAAAAGGATTCGGATTCATTAAAGATGCAGATTCGGATAATGAATATTTTGTACACGTATCTGGTTGAAAGATCAGATCAAAGAGAATGATGAAGTCACATTTGAACTTGCAGAAGGTAAAAAAGGAATTAATGCTGTCGATGTCAGACTGGCTTAATTAACCATACTCAGGATTTATTATTAAGGCCGCCATTGAATGGCGGCCTTTTTATTTTTCAAAAGTCAGCAGGACGAAGTTAACCTGTAGATAAAATTCTATTAAAAGCCGGGTATAATTTATTTTTAACAATTATCTACCTACCTACTTTTATCGGCTTTCTTCGCTTTCTTTGCAGCTCGCTTTTCTTTAAGAGTTTTGGAGGGCTCTTTTTTGTTTTTAACCTGTTCTTTAGCTTTTTCGTGTGACATGGCTATAAGATTTATGTTTATAAGAATTCAAATATAAAAAAAATTAAACAAAATTTTCAGGTATTTAACACTCCCTGCTTTTATAATGAGCTGCCAGCTTTACATCTACCATCCAATTCAGTTTTCCGTGAAACGGAGCGATATGAGCAGCCGGATATTTATCTGTAGCCGGACGTCTGTTGAAAATATCGTCAACAAGGACCGACTTGCTCTTACCTGTCACAAGGAATGTTATGAAATCAGCATTATTAATGACACCACCGGTTAGTGTTACTCTCTTCTGCCCTGTCTCAGGTTGGATCGCAACACCACATATTTTCTCAGAGTGTAACAGACCTGCATTACCCGGGAATATTGAGGCTGTATGTCCGTCATTGCCCATTCCTAGAATAATATGATCAAATACAGGTAAATCATCAGAGGATCTGACACACCTTAAAATCTCACTGGAATACCTTACTGCCTCTGATTCAGGATCATTCTCGCCCATTATCCTGTGAATACACGATTCAGGAATATCTATATTATCCAGAAGAATCCGGCGGGCCATACCATAATTGCTTTCAGGATCATCAGGAGATACGCACCTCTCATCTACCCAAAAAATATTAACAAAGCCCAGTCGACTGAAGTGGTATGCTTTTCAGCCAGAACTGAGAAAAAAAGTTTTGGTGTATTTCCCCCCGAAATAGCAATATTAACAGGTGATTTATTTATTTCGCCCTCCTTAATCTGATTGATCAGAATTAACGCCATTGCTTCCGCAAGCAATTGTGGCGTTTTAAAAATTTTAATCGATTTATCAATTGCTTTCACCTGATTACAGCTCACAATATAACTCATCATCTGCCAGATTCTTACATGGATACCGCCATGTAAGACCTTCTTCTTCAATAAGATCATTTGCATGTTCCGGTCCCCATGTACCTGCCGGGTAACCGGATATCTTTTTATCCGGATTCTTAGCCCAGACCTTCTGAATAGGTTCAATAAATTTCCACGCCGTCTCAACTTCATCATCGCGCGAAAACAGAGTTGAATCACCAATCATAACGTCAAAAAGTAATCGCTCATATGCCGAAGGTAGCCTGACATCTGCCATATCTTTATAATGAAAATCCATATTAACATTTTTTACATTAAATCCTGCTCCCGGTTCCTTCATATCGAATTTGAGCAATATCCCTTCATCAGGTTGAATCCGCACAATAAGCTGATTTCCTGATGCTTTACCTATTTCTCTCAGGAATAGATGGTGAGGAGTTGATTTGAAATGAATGACAATTTCGGTTACCCTCGTGGGCATACGTTTTCCTGTCCGGATATAGAAGGGGACTCCACCCCATCGCCAGTTGTTAATATAAAACTTCATGGCCAGGTAAGTTTCGGTGCGTGAATGTACATCCACTCCTTTTTCATACCTGTACCCGGTGACACACTCCCCTCTTATCGTTGAAGGAGTATACTGACCTCGAATTACCTGTTTGTCGACATCTTCCTCCCTTATAAGCTGGAGTGACTGGAATACTTTAAGAACTTCATTTTTTATTGCATCGGGATCCATCGACGAGGGTGGTTCCATTGCAGTAAGTCCAACCATCTGCAACAGGTGATTCTGGACCATATCCCGGAGCGCTCCTGATGAGTCGTAGTAATTACCCCTGTCTTCCACACCGATGCTTTCAGCAGAAGTGATCTCAATACGATCAACGTAATTTCTGTTCCAGAGAGGTTCAAATATTCCATTGGCAAATCGCATAACCAGCAGGTTCTGAACTGTCTCTTTACCCAGGTAATGATCTATTCTGTAAATCTGGTCTTCCTCTATAATTTCATGGAGAATACGATTTAACTTCCTTGCTGACTCAAGATCATAACCGAAAGGTTTTTCAATAATAAAACGTTTGAAACCTGATGATTGATCAGCAAGTCCTGCTTTTGACAGATTTACAGCAATCAGCTCGTACATATTTGGCGGTGTTGCCATATAAAAAATGTAATTACCTGCAATATTATACTTCAATGCGGTTTCAGAAAGGAAATTTCTAAGCATATCATATCCTTCCACGGGGGCATAATCCATGGAATAATAATAAACCTGTTCCATAAATGTTTCAATCTGATTTTCGTTCAAATCCTTTTCCTCAGAAAAAGAGATAATGCTACGCTTTATTTTAAGCCTGAATTCCTGATTTGATAATTCCTTTCTTCCTGCACCAATAATAACAAAGTTCACAGGAAGCAGCTTCTGTATTTTTAAGGAATAAATAGCAGGAAGCAGTTTACGGGAAGTCAGGTCGCCCGATGCACCAAAAATGACCAGAATCAGATTCTTAGGATTTTCCATACTTATACTGTTCAGAAGTTTTCATTTTTTAAAGTTAACATTTTTTCAAATATCCCTTCAGCGTTGGGCTGATATTCCAGCCATGCTTCCCACACCTGAGTCTGGCACGGTACTTCTCTCCCACCTGTTGCCGGGTATACGAAGAACAGATACTTCGACAATTCAGATGATGCCAAAACAACCAGGATATCTTCATGATTACATTATTATTTAAACAAAAACAACACCTGCTTGTTCGTATACGGATCCCTAAGATGGAGCCCCGGGTATCAATATATTTGTAAGCATTCCTGCTGATCCTGTGAGATCCCTCATTGCGCTTTGCCTCATTAGCAGCGAAACGAAGTGAAGCCTCCATCCCATCTGAAAATTTACCGTTCGCTAATGATTATATATATCATATATTATTAATTAATTTAAATATCTTTAAAACAATTTGTACGAAAAGCAGTATTTTTACAAACAAATATAAAAAGGATGATATTTTTAATAGAGATACTTTTATTACATCTCACTAAAAGGCTTACAGGAACTTATTGAGAAAGGTATCTATCTTCGGACCTGAAGCGACCGTTCTCATAAAAACCTGAGAACGGTTTTTTATTGGTTTATATTTAATTAAAAAAAATAAAATGAGAAAAGAAAGACCCGGTCGGCACGGTTTGTACAGACAGGAGTTTGAACATGAGAATTGCGGAATCGGGTTCGTCGCAAATATTAAAGGAAAAAAATCTCACTCAATTATAAAGCAGGGTCTGGACATTCTATGTAATATGACCCACAGGGGTGCTGAGGGAGCTGATAAAAAAACTGGTGACGGGGCTGGTGTTTTAATACAGGTTCCGCGTGATTTTTACCTCATACAGGGATATTCCCTTCCACCTGAAGGACAGTTTGGTACAGGTCTTATATTTCTTCCCCAGGATAGTTTTGATTCTGAGAGATGCAAGGAGATATTGCTCAATTTTATTAAGGAAGAGGAAGTAGATTTTATAGGATTTCGTGAAGTACCTCGTAACAATACCGTAATTGGTGAAATTTCCAGGGCTGCTGAACCCGAGATTCTGCAGGTTCTTCTTGGAGCTGATATTCCCCAGGAGGATCTGGAACGTAAATTATATATAATAAGGAAGCTGACTGAAAATGCTATACGTAAATCGGATCTGAAACAAAAAAGCTTTTTCTATATACCCAGCCTATCCACAAAAGTTCTTATATATAAAGGGATGCTTACCTCTGTTCAGCTTGGGGAGTACTTTACCGATCTTAACGATGAACGTTTGCAAAGTGCGATTGCACTGGTCCATTCACGTTTCAGTACAAACACGTTTCCGAGCTGGGATCTTGCCCAACCATTCAGGATGCTTAGTCATAACGGTGAGATAAACACCATAAAGGGTAACCGGACCTGGATGGAAGCACGTGAATCAATTCTGAAATCCGACAAGCTGGGCGATCTTTCCAGGTTGTATCCGATAATTGAACCGGACAAAAGCGATTCAGCTTCTCTGGATAATGTCCTGGAATTTTTAGTTATGAGCGGGAAATCTCTTCCTTATGCAATGTCGGTTCTTATACCCGAATCAACTAATGAAAAGAATCCAATCTCTCCTCAGTTAAAAGCTTTTTTCCAGTATCACTCAACTTTTCTGGAACCATGGGACGGGCCTGCTTCTCTTATTTTTTCTGACGGACGTTTTATAGGCGGTATGCTCGACAGGAACGGGCTGCGTCCATCAAGATATGTTATAACAACAAATGACCTGATAGTTCTCGGATCAGAAGCCGGTGTACAGACATTTCCACCGGAAGAGATAAGTGAGAAAGGGCGGTTGAAAGCAGGGAAAATGCTCCTGGTTGATACCAGAACAGGTAAGATATTTCCCGATAAAGAATTAAAAGCCAAACTGGCAGATGAATATCCTTATGGTGAATGGATCCGGAAGAACATGGTCAAACTTGAAAAAATTCAAACCGGTCACCTCGAAACACCAGAAATGGGAGACCAGTACAATAAATATATAACTTCTTTTAACTATTCCCTCGAGGATACAGACAAGATTATCAAAGAGATGGCAGCAACAGGAAAGGAACCTTTAGGATCGATGGGTAACGATATTCCTGTTGCTGTTCTCTCGGGAAAACCTTACAGATTATTCAACTATTTTAAACAGCTGTTTGCTCAGGTAACTAACCCTCCAATCGATCCGATAAGGGAAGAACTTGTGATGACACTGACCGGCTTTCTTGGTTCCTTACAGCAAAATCTTCTTGAAACATCACCCGATCATGTAAAGATGGTCCGTTTCAGGAATCCGGTCATTTCCAATACTTACTTTCAGGTGGTTAAGAACTTAAGATATAAAGGATTCTCAGCCGGAAACCTTTTAATGCATTTTGATGCAAAGGAAGGAGCTCTTGGATTGCAAACCGCAGTGGAACAATTATGTACTGATGCTGAAAAAGCTGTCGATCAGGGCAAGAATTATATAATACTTTCCGATAGGGGAATAAATGAAGACTTTGCTCCTGTTCCTTCTTTGCTTGCGGTATCAGCAGTGCACCATCACCTTATTAAAAAACGGAAGAGGATGCAGATCGATATCGTTGTTGAGTCGGCTGAACCGCGTGAGGTGATGCATTTTGCCCTGCTATTTGGTTATGGGGCAAGTATAATCAATCCTTATATGAGCTTTGCAGTTATCGATAAACTGGTTAAAGCAAAGTCTATTCAACTTGATTATCAGAAGGCAGAAGAAAACTATATCAATGCTGTCAATAAAGGGATCCTTAAGATTATGTCAAAGATGGGTATCAGTACTTTAAGAAGCTACAGGTCAGCTCAGATATTTGAGGCTGTCGGGATTCACCCTGATGTAATCAACAGATACTTTGAAGGAACTGTCTCGAGAATCGGGGGCATCGGTATGAGTGAGATTGCCAAAGAGGTTCTTATCCCCCACCTAAAAGCATTCATTGAGGAACAACAACCTGAAATACTTACCGAAGGAGTTTATTCCTACAGGAAACACGGGGAACATCATGCCTGGAACCCCGAAACCATCTCACTGCTTCAATGGAGTACCAGGACAGCTGATTACACCAGGTTCAAAGAATATACAAGCAGGGTAAATGCAGATACCGCAAAACCGGCATTCTTAAGGGGTCTGCTAAGGATGAAAAAAAATCCTGTTCCGGTTGGGGAGGTTGAACCCGTTGAGCAGATAATGAAAAGATTCGTTACGGGTGCAATGTCGTATGGCTCAATAAGCCGTGAGGCGCACGAGACGCTGGCCATTGCCATGAACCGTATCGGAGGACGAAGTAATACAGGTGAAGGAGGTGAAGATCCGGTCAGGTTTCTTCCTCTGGAAAACGGTGACAGTGTAAGGAGTGCCATCAAACAGGTGGCAAGCGGTCGTTTTGGTGTAACCACTGAGTACCTTGTTAATGCAGATGAGACTTCAGATCAAAATTGCCCAGGGAGCAAAGCCAGGCGAAGGAGGACAACTCCCCGGTCATAAGGTTGATAAGATCATAGCAAAAACAAGATACTCAATACCCGGTATTACGCTTATCTCACCCCCTCCCCACCATGATATCTATTCAATTGAGGATCTTTCACAACTTATTTTCGACCTTAAGAATGTCAATCCAAAGGCAAAGATAAGTGTGAAACTTGTTTCAGAGAGTGGTGTCGGTACAATAGCTGCCGGTGTTACAAAAGCTGGCGCTGACCTTATAACAATCAGCGGTTATGAGGGCGGAACAGGTGCCAGTCCTTCATCATCAATAAAGCATGCCGGTTTGCCCCTTGAACTGGGGCTGGCTGAATCACAGCAAACTCTTGTGATGAATAACCTGCGCAGGAAGGTTACACTTCAGGCAGACGGACAACTGAAAAGCGGTAAGGATATTGTCATTGCTGCATTGCTTGGTGCTGAAGAGTTTGGCTTTTCAACTTCAGCGCTCGTAGTACTGGGTTGTGTAATGATGCGCAAATGTCACCTTAATACATGCCCGGTAGGGGTTGCAACACAAAATCCTGAACTCAGAAAACGTTTTCTGGGAAAGGCCGATAACCTGGTGACTTTTTTCAGATTCCTGGCGGAGGAAGTGCGCGAACACCTTGCAGAACTTGGGTTCAGAAATATGGATGAAATAATAGGAAGAGTTGACCTGCTGGAAAGAAACCCCGATGTCGATCACTGGAAAATCAGAAATCTGGATCTTTCCGGTCTGCTTACTTTACCAGTGGAATCATCTGTCAATGCAATGCATTGCATTGACAAACAGGATCATAAGATTGAAAATGTACTTGACCATGAATTGATAGCCGAGGCTGAAAAAGCCATTTCAGATAAACAATCGGTGCTGATACAAAAGTCTGTCCATAACACTGACCGTACAATAGGCACTATGCTTTCAGGTAAGATTGCATTGAAGTATGGTTCTGAAGGCCTTCCTGACGGAACAATCAAATGCCGGTTTAATGGATCAGCCGGCCAGAGCTTTGGTGCATTTCTTTCTCCTGGAATTGAACTTTATCTTGAAGGTGACTCAAACGATTATCTTGGGAAAGGATTATCAGGAGGAAGGATAATTGTTGTCCCTCCTCAGGGTTCTCTGTTTGAACCCGATAAGAACATAATCATAGGTAATACAGTGCTATACGGAGCAACAAGAGGAGAAATATATATTTCCGGCGTTGCCGGTGAACGTTTCGGAGTGAGAAACAGTGGTGCCAATGCTGTTGTGGAAGGCGTGGGAAACCATTGTTGTGAATATATGACAGGGGGGCGTGTAGTAGTACTCGGTTCAACCGGCAGCAATTTCGCAGCAGGTATGAGTGGTGGAATAGCATATGTATTTAATGAAAACGGTGATTTTGATTACTACTGTAATATGGGAATGGTTGAGTTGTCCCTGGTTGAAAATTATGATGATGCAACTGAACTTACACGTCTCATTGAACGTCATTTTCTGTTTACAAACAGCAAAAAGGCAAAGATGATCCTTTATAATCCTGCCAAATACCTCCCAATGTTCATCAAGGTAATTCCATATGATTATAAGAAGGTGCTGCAGGAACAAAAGCTGGAGGAGATAAGGAAAAAAATTGCCGATGTTGAAATTGATCTTGAGATAGGTGCAAGTTGATAAAACAAATTGGTTAATAACATTTTATATATAAATATTATGGCTGATATAAACGGATTCTTAAAAATAAAACGGAAGGAAGCCGGAAACAGGCCACTGCATGAAAGAATCTGCGATCATAGCGAGGTTGAGCAGGTTCTGAACAGCGAAGACAGGATGCTCCAGGCATCAAGATGCATGGACTGTGGCATCCCCTTTTGTCACTGGAGCTGCCCGGTTGATAATTTAATACCTGAGTGGAATGATCTTCTCTATAAGGGTGACTGGAAAGCAGCCTATTTGAGGTTAGCTGCAACAAATAATTTCCCTGAGTTTACCGGAAGGATCTGTCCTGCCTCCTGCGAACATGCATGTGTTCTTAATATTAATCAGGAACCCGTTACAATCCGGGAGAATGAAGTAGCCATTGTTGAAAAAGCATTTTCTGAAGGTTACATAAGGGCTGAACCACCTAAAGTCCGTACCGGGAAAAATGTTGCCGTAATTGGTAGTGGCCCTGCAGGTTTGGCTGCTGCCGATCTGTTAAATAAAGCCGGGCACCTGGTAACCCTCTTTGAAAAAGACGAGAAAGCAGGCGGCTTGCTGAGATATGGGATCCCCGACTTTAAGCTCAGTAAAACTACAATTGACAGACGACTTAACCTGATGATAAAGGAAGGTCTTGTTATTAAGACCGGAATAACTGTCGGCGAAGATATTTCAGGGAAAGATCTTCTTCAACAATATGATGCGATATGCATCGCCATAGGCTCCACACATCCCCGCGACCTTATTGTTGAAGGCCGTGATCTTGAGGGGATCCACTTTGCTATGGATTTCCTGTCCCTTCAAAACAGAATAAATGCCGGACAAACCCCTGTTCGGAGTAATTCCATGAATGCCGATAGTAAAAGGGTTCTGGTGATCGGAGGCGGCGACACTGGCTCTGACTGCGTCGGCACCTCCGTCCGTCAAAAAGCGTTATCTGTAACACAGATTGAAATAATGCCCAAGCCACCACTCTCCCGCACTGAAAATAATCCATGGCCATACTATGGTAAAGTATTAAAAACATCCACTTCCCACGAGGAGGGTTGCGAAAGGTTCTGGAACCTCTCCACTGTTAGATTCCTTGGGTCTGATAATCATGTAACCGGCGTTGAACTTGAAGAGGTTGAATGGCATAACCTTGAAGGTCACTATACAATGAAAACTGTTCCGGGAACAAGAAGGATATTTGATACTGATCTTGTTTTACTCGCAATGGGATTCGTCCATCCTGCACTCGATGGATTAATTTCAGAACTTGACCTTGAGCTTGACAACCGGAGGAATATCAGGATTAACCAGAACCAGCTGACAAACAGATCAAAAGTGTTTGCAGCCGGTGATGCGGTAACAGGAGCAACTCTGGTTGTAAATGCCATTGCTTCAGGAAGAAAGGCAGCTAAAGAGATTGACAGATTTCTTAAACTATCGTGAAAAGTTTTTTTTATTCCTTATCTGACATAACTCTCATATCCTTAACTGTATTTATTAATCTGATAAGCTCTGATCTGTAACCATCTTCATCAACACCCCTGGCCGATCTTGCAAGTTTTGCCGCACTTTCAAGAGTTGCATTCCCTTTGAAATCCGAATTTCTGAGTATCATCCCGAATTCAGAAACAGCAGCAGCAAACTTCAGATTATCGGATGCATCCTCTAAATCATTTATATAATCTCTGACAGGCTTTTCAAGCAACAGGCTTGTCTTTCCATCTGGCTTTTTATACCGTATTTTAATTGTCAGATATTCTGTAGAAAAATCATTTTCACTTTTCGCTTTTACGGAAGATTTCTGGTATTTAAGAGGATCAACAGAAGGGATCACTTCATCCGAAAGGCTCGGAATAAGCTCATATAAAGCAGTTACATTATGACCTGCCCCCATTTCACCGGCATCTTTTCTGTCGTCATTGAAATCTTCAGCATTTAAAAGTCTGTTCTCATATCCAATAAGCCGGTAAGACTGAACTCTTGACGGGTTAAATTCAATCTGGAATTTAACATCTTTCGCGATTGTAAAAATTGTTCCTCCGAATTCACGGACCAGCACTTTTCTTGCTTCCTGGAGGTTGTCAACATAAGAATAGTTGCCATTACCCTTATCAGCAATTAATTCCATCTTATCATCTTTAATATTACCCATACCGAAACCAAGAACAGTAATGAAAACCCCTAGATCACGATTTTCTTCAACCAGCCTTTCCATACTGCCATTACTTGATTCGCCAACATTAAAATCACCATCTGTGGCAAGTATAATCCGGTTGTTTCCACCCTTCACAAAATTTTTTTCTGCTTCCCTGTATGCTAGTTTCAGACCAGCACCTCCTGCTGTTGAACCACCTGGTTCAAGATTATTAATTGCTTCCATGATTGCTTCTTTCCGGTTTCCGGGGGTGGACTGAAGTACCAGTCCTGCTGAACCGGCATAAACAACAATCGCAACCCGGTCCTGTGGACGAAGCTCACTTACCAGAAGTCCAAATGCTGATTTGAGCAAGGGGAGCTTATTAGGAGTGTTCATTGAACCTGATACATCAATAAGAAAGACCAGGTTTGAAGGAGGCAGAGAAGATTTGTTTATGCTCCTTCCCTTTAAACCAACCATGAGAAGCTGATGTTTTTTATTCCATGGGCAAAGTGAAAGTTCGGTGTAAACTGAAAATGGATTCTCTCCTGCCGGCCCGGGATAATCATATTTGAAATAATTGATCATCTCTTCAATCCTGACCGCATCAGCTGGCGGAAGCTGGCCCATGTTGATAAACCTGCGGATGTTTGAATAGGATGCATTGTCAACATCTATCGAAAATGTAGATAAAGGATTTATTAGTACATTTTTAAATCCACTCTCATTTACAGACGCATATCCTTCAGTGTTAAAGTTACTGTTATACTGGCTGAAAACTTTCCGTGAACCATATGTTATTACTGTTGGTGACAGCGATACATTTGCCTCTGGTGCCCTCTCCGTTTTTCCGGGGTATCCGGGTTTGATTATATGCTCCTTAAATACGCTCTCCTCCTTCTTCATCTTAACATTTATGATTTTTCTGTTGCCGATAATTTCTTCTGCGGAAACGTATCCGGGAAGGGAGAAGACAAGAATCCCTTCCGGCTGGCTGAACGTAATTCTGTAATTGCCATTCAGATCACTTAGAACAACCGTTTTTGTACCTTTCAGGGTTATTCTTACACCCTGCACAGGCAAACCCTGTTCATTTGTCACCTTGCCGGAGATCATCACTGATTCAATGAATGAGAAAAACCCAGCCGAAAGAACCAGTATTGCGAAAATTGATAAACTGTTTTTCATAAAGCTAATTATTGGTTAAACATTTATCATAGGATGCAGAAGCTTTGCTATTTCCATAAATCATTTCAGATTTTTTGCATTTATTCTATCTTTATTGAGAATTAAACCAGAGGATTTTATAATAATAAAATGTTAAAAACAGTTTCACAGAGTGCCACAGATTCGTTTGTCCCAACCTCCCAGAGTGAGCCTCCCTTCTGCGCCTTCGGTCATCTAAGTTGACCTTCTGTCAGAAAGACTGCGGATTAAAGCAGGGAAGATGGGGTTAAAAAAGTTGCGTAACTTAAGATCAATGCGATAGTCAAAATGTTAATCAGGATTCCGGGGAAAATGTCTCTTCAGAAAACGGATGAAGAATTAATATCTGAATTCATCTCCACAGGTAGCCTCGAGATTCTCGGGGAACTTTATGGCGGATATATGCATATGGTGTATGGCGTTTGCCTTAAATATCTGAAGGACAGGGAAGATTCAAAGGATGCGGTGATGTTCATATTTGAAAAACTGATAACTGAGATACCTAAACAGAAAATTGAGAATTTCAGAAGCTGGCTTCATGTTGTTACAAAGAATTATTGTTTAATGCAGATAAGATCACAAAAATCAAAAGATGAAAAAATCAAAGACTGGATAAATGACAGTATTATTTTTATGGAAAATAACACCGGCCTGCATCCTATTGACAAAGAGGAGCCAGACATGGAAGAGGCGATGAATATTTGTATTGAACAGTTGAAAAATGAACAGAAAGAATGTATAAAACAGTTCTACTATGGAAACAGGAGTTACAGCGAGATCGCAGCTAATCTGAGTATGGATGAGAGAAAGGTGAAGAGTTATCTTCAGAACGGAAAAAGAAATCTGAAACTTTGTCTGGAAGAAAAAAATGTCAGAGAAAAAAAATAAAAAAAGAGGAATTAATGATTTCCTGAACTACCGGCGGAATCAGATGACAGGAAAAAAGAGGAATGCCTTTGAAAAAGAACTTCAGAGGGACTCCTTTTCAGAAGAGGCTTTGGACGGCTTAGGTTTAATTTCTCCTGAAGACGCCGCAGAGGACATTGATGTGCTTTATAAAAAACTTAACAGGAGGATAACAGGAAATAAAAAATTTATCTATTACAGGATTGCAGCATCTGTTGCTGTTATTATGATTATATCCTCGGTGTTTATTATTATTAACAGATACGGACCCGAACAATTACCAAATGATAATTTCCCTGAAAAGCAAACAGTAGAGATATTGAAATCCCCATCATTCAGAGAACCACCGGTAACTAAGCAGAAATCGGTATCGAAAACGGTTCCCGTAAATAAAAATCAGGTCATGCCTGGTAATGAAAAAAACATTTCAGAGATGTCAAAAACGCGGCCGGCTGCTCAAGGTGTACCATTTGAAAAAGCTGAAAAAACAGCGGTGTCGGCTGAAATTCAGACTGTTAAAACCAGAAAACCTGCCGGAATGGAAAGCAGGGAAATTAAGGCGATGGCAGATTCGCAGGTTGAGGCAAAGCTAAATCCGGTACCATCTACACCCAGTAAAATGGGTAAAATAGGTTATGGCTCGAAAAGATCCCGATTAAATAAAAATGAGTTGTCTGAAAACTACCTCCCTCCCAGACCTTTAATTGGAAAACAAAATTTTGATAAATATATTCTGGATAATTTACAGCGCCCAGATAGTGCAACCGAAGGCCAGAGACTTGTGGTAGTTGTTAGTATCCTGGTTCACACTAACGGGCAAATAGACAGTATTAAAATAATCAGAAGTCCGGGGAAAAAATTCTCCGATGAAGCCATCAGATTAATCAGATCAGGCCCTTCATGGATACCTGCTGAAGAAAATGGTAAATCTGTTGAGGATGAAGTCAGAGTAAGTATTGTATTCCCATATTGATATTTGCAAAAAGGTTCCTGCCTTTATCGGAAATTAACCATTTAAGGAAAATATCTCTGATATCTCACGTTTCATAAGCGGATTCCCTTTTCACTTACCTTAAAAGTCAGTACATTTAACATTCTTTATGTGAAAATAATTTCTTGATTAAAAGATGGGTTTTGTTATTTTAGCAGGATTCTTATATTAAGGAAGGTTAAAGGCGAAAAGGTCAGTAAGTTATTGAAAGACTGTGACCCGGGGCTATTATTTATAAATTCAAAATGCCAAAAAAATTATTATTTCTGCTGATACTATTATCAATAATTACCATTCACAATAAAACATATTCTCAAACTGTTGATTCTTCTTCTTTTAAAGTATACTCCAGGCAGAGTTTTTATTCTTTTGAAAAAAGCGGGGAGTTTCTTCTGCATGTACCACAAGGGTTGTCAGGTACCAGTTTATCAGTTGAAATTAATGCCGGAAAGGATTCCATTGCCTCCTGGAATGGATATACGACCGGCAAAATTATCAGAATCCCTTTTTCTTTGAATTTAATGCCATCTGAATATAAAATTGTTGCAAATATCAAAATAAAATGGAGGACCGGAATAATATACGTTGCAACAACCGGCCTTGTTATTCTTCCTTATAAACCAAATGAAGTAAAAACTGACAGGCTCACAGGGGGATTAATTGTAAACAAGCGTCCGTTTTTCCCGGTTGGATTTTATTGTTATTCACCTGTATCCACAACTTTACCCGAGGAAGAAGTTGTAAATGGATTCAACATGATCTCACCTTATCAAAAGATCCTGCCGGAAACATTTTTAGAGAGAAAAGCCTATATGGATCGTTGCGCTCAAATTGGAATGAAAGTTCATTATAACCTTCTGTCAGTTTCTGGAGGAGGTGGGGTAGGATCAAAGATTGACGGACTCAGTGATGAAGAAAAAAGAAAGCGTCTGATAACCGAAATAGAAGCTTTCAGGGATCACCCTGCATTATTAAGCTGGTATATTGCAGATGAACCTAACGGATACAAAATTGACCCGGAAATAATAGAAGAGATTTACAGGACGGTAAAAGAGCATGATCCATGGCATCCGGTCTCAATAGTATTTATGGCTCCATTCAAATCCGCTGAGAAATATTCCGGTGGTATGGACATTGCAATGGCCGACCCCTACCCCATTCCTGATCTTCCCGTTACCCTGGCAGGAAATGTTATAAGTCAGCTTAAGAGCCTTTTCAATGGAAAGTTACCGGTATGGATTGTTCCACAGGTCTTCGGAGGAGGAGAATTGTGGGGCAGGGAACCAACTTTCCAGGAAATCAGATCTATGACATGGCAGGCTGTTATTAAGGGAGCAACCGGCATTCAGTATTTTGTGCGTCAGGGGCCTAATTATTTCCCTAAATCAACATCAACATGGAACGAATGTGGCAGACTGGCTATGGAAATTGCTGAACTTACACCCTGGTTGCTTTCAGAAGAAAGGACATATCCTGTTGAATCATATACGTCTAACATAGTTATATCATCAAGACTTCATGATAATCAGCTAATTATAATGGCAGCCAACAAAATAAATGTACCTCAGGGAGTTGTAATAAGGGTAAATGGCATAAATAACGGCAGAGCAAGGGTGATGTTCGAAAACCGTAGTGTTCAGGTAAACGGAGGGCTTATAACAGATTATATGGCTCCTTTAGGATCTCAGGTTTATCTTATTAATATTAAACCTGAAAAAAAAGGTATAACTACTTCAAACATTAACCTGATTAAAGATCCGGGTTTTGAAGATCTTTCCAGTCCGGGAATCCCATCGGCTTGCTATGCCCGTCCCGGAGGAGACAGAGGTGCAACATATTTTCTTGACACCGGGGAACATTTTGACGGGAAACACTCTGTAAGACTTAGAACTCCTGAGGAGGATAAAAGTGCTGCACTGAGATTTTTCCCATTCTCTGTTAAGGCCGGAGCATCTTATGCAATATCAATATGGGCTAAGTCAGATCCGGAACAGAGATTTATTATGATGCCTGAAAAAGAAGATGTGTCTCTGATTTGGAGAAACCAGATGCCACAATATGTTGAAATAATTTTAGGAGAATTTGGCCGTGCAAGATTTATTCCGGACAAGGACTGGAAGAGATATGTAACATTTGTTACAATTCCCGTTGATACATTACCTGTATTTAAGACCAACCTCATCCTGAAGATGCCGGGACAAGGAGTTGCGTGGTTTGACAATATTAAGGTTTTTGAAGAAAAACCGTAGTTAACCTTTTAATATTTCAGGTATTATTCATTATTCCGGGTAACAATATAAATTATGAAAAAATACTTCATCCCATTTCTTTTTTACTTTTCGCTTATTTTTTATGGATGCAGAAGAGAGAGTGTGAATATCAATTACAAAAATAACTCTGCACCACTACTCCGGAATGCCTATATCAGACTTCCCCTGGGTTCGGTAAAACCGGCAGGTTGGCTAAAATCGCAGCTTGAGGCCCAGGCTGAAGGGCTAACCGGCAACCTTGATGAATTCTGGCCCGACCTGGTAAATTCTTCATGGCGCGGGGGAGAGGGGGAAGCATGGGAAAGGGCTCCATATTATCTTGACGGCCTGATACCGCTCGCCTATCTCCTGGACAATAAGATGCTTATTGATAAGTCAAACAAATGGGTCCGGGCTATTATGGCAAGCCAATCGGACACAGGATGGTATGGCCCGGCTAAGAACAAAGACAGGTGGCCGCTAGCAATTGCCAATAAAGTGATGATGCAGTATTATGAAGCAACCGGCGACACCAATGCATTGCAGCTCCTTGTTAATTATTTCAGATACCTGCATGATTCTCCACCCGACTGGCCCGACAAAGATTGGCGTGGTGTAAGAGCCATGGAGAATGCAGTAACAGGTTATTGGTTGTACCGGCAGACAAAAGAACCATGGATTCTTGAAACTATTAAATCGATACAGAAAAACAGTTTCGACTGGACCTCCTATTATGAAAAGTTCCCCTGGGATTCTGCAGCTATTGCCGATAAAAAAATTCCATTGAACTGGAATGCTGATGGAATGACAGCTCATGTCGTAAATAATGCAATGGCTATAAAATACCCCGGGCTATGGTATCAGCAATCCAAAGATGAAAGATTTAAAAATTCCGTATTCTCAGGGATCAGTAAGTACGATCTCTACCATGGACAGGTTGGAGGCAGATTTTCAGGTGATGAACATCTGTCGGGGAAAAGTCCCGACCGTGGTACGGAGCTATGTTCGGTAGTTGAGTATATGTTTTCACTTGAAGAACTTTATGAAATATTCGGTGATAATAAGTTGGCTGACCGGCTTGAACTGCTGGCTTTTAATGCACTACCAGGAACAACCACACCTGATATGTGGGCTCATCAGTATGATCAGCAATCGAACCAGGTTATTGTCAACAGTGATAAAAGAGAATGGAGTACAAATAATAATTACTCCAACATTTACGGCTTAATGCCAAATTTTGCCTGTTGTCTGGCTAATATGCACCAGGGATGGCCGAAATTCACAGAAAGCTTATGGATGGCCACGAACGATAATGGATTGATCGCAGTAGCCTACAGTCCCTCAATCATTACTGCTTTAGTGGGTAAAGGATCAGAGGTGAAAATAAATGAAGTGACCAACTACCCGTTCAATGGTAATATAAGACTTAAAATCAACACAATAAAGCCGGTCAGGTTTCCTCTGTATTTAAGGATCCCGGTATGGTCAGATACGGTTTCAATCAGTTTTAAAAACAAAATGATTCAGGGTATAGCCGGTTCAACTGTAAGAATAAACGAGAAATGGAGAGATGGGGATCTTATAACTCTGGAAATACCAATGAACCTGAGAACTGAAAAGAGATTTAATAATTCAGTGGCAATCCTCCGCGGCCCACTCTATTTCTCCTTAAGAATTGAGAAAGAATATAAAAGTGTAAAGATCAACTATGACAATTTTGGCTATAAAGGGAGCGTCGACTGGGAGATCTCTCCCCGAAGCGCTTGGAATTATGGACTGCTGACAGACAGAAGTAACATATTGAACAGCATTACCCTGGAAGAAAACCCGGTCAGCAAATATCCATTTTCAGATAAAGGAGATATGATCTGGTCTCCTGATTCAGGAAAATATATCCGGACAGATCAGGAAGCGCCTGTTGTAATCACTGCCCGGGGTATAAAAATCCCGGAATGGACGATGAAGAATAACTCAGCTGATATCCCCCCCTTTAGTCCTGTAAAAACCGAAAATGATCCCGAAATAATAAAACTTGTACCCTACGGATGTGCAAAGCTCAGGATTACTGAATTCCCTGTAATGGATATCATTCTCATGGATGATATGATGAAAGGAGAAAAATAAATCATATTTAGCTCTGATCCAGTTAAATCAGCCAGAAGATTAATAATCAAAATGCCTTTTCAAATAGCAATGGGATGGTAAAAATCATCTTTGCAAGATATTTTCGTTCTTAGATACGAGATAGTTTATTATTAAAAGGTATTCTGTTTTTTCTTTAACCCGGACTCTCCGGAGCCGGTATGGTAAGCTAATAACTTTTTATACACTTAAATTACAATCATTTACAAAATTTAAAGGTTTTAACAAAGTTTACCGATTCCCAAAATCAGAGTTTATTAATAAATTACTATTTTTACCCCCTCAAAAAATCAAATAAGCATTTAACTGATGTATAAAATTATTAATAAAGAGATATTCTCAGAGAATGTTATAAAATTAGTAGTTGAAGCTCCTGAAATATCACGGTCAAGGAAACCTGGTCATTTTGTGATTGTAAGGATTGATGAAAAAGGAGAAAGAATACCTCTCACCATCTCCGGGTCTGATGAAAAACAAGGAACTATTACCCTGATAATCCAGAGAGTAGGGGTCACTTCCTGTAAATTGACCGATTTAAATACCGGAGATTTTATTTTAGATGTGGCCGGTCCATTAGGTAAAGCAACTCATATTGAAAAGGTGGGTACTGTTTTATGTGCCGGAGGAGGTGTTGGAGTTGCTCCGCTGCTTCCAATAGTTGAAGGTTTTAAAAAGGCGGGAAACCGCATTATTACAGTTCTGGCTGCACGTTCAAAAGACCTTGTGATACTTGAGGAGCAAATGAGGCAATATTCGGATGAAGTTATAATTATGACGGATGATGGTTCATATGGAAATAAAGGACTCGTCACTCACGGTATGGAAGAAGTAATAAAAAGAGAAAAGGTAGACATGTCAGTTGTTATAGGACCAGCTATTATGATGAAATTTGCCAGCCAGTTAACAAAAAAATATAATATACCTACTGTTGCCAGTTTAAATACAATTATGGTTGACGGCACCGGCATGTGCGGTGCATGTCGGTGTTCAGTGGATGGAAAAACAAAGTTTGTCTGTGTTGACGGACCTGAATTTGATGCACATTCAGTTGATTTTGATGAAATGCTTCAACGTCTTGGCGCTTATAAGGAGAAAGAACTGGAAGCTTATCAGGAATATTTAAAAACCATATCATAATATGAATGATATAAAGGAATATCTTAAAGAGGAACGTAACCGGGAATGGAGGGCTGAACTGAGAAAATCAATGAAGGCCAGGGAGAGGACTGACAGGCCGCGTGTTCATATGCCTGAAGCCGATCCAAAAATCAGAAATAAAAATTCTGAAGAGGTAAATAAGGGGTTACTTGAAGAACAGGCAATTTTTGAAGCTGCCAGATGTCTTGATTGTGTCAATCCAACATGCATAACCGGATGTCCTGTCGGCATTAATATTCCTAAATTTATAAAGCAGATTGAGGCCCGTGAATTCAATGGAGCTGCTGCAACACTAAAGGAAACTAATGCACTTCCGGCAGTTTGCGGAAGGGTTTGTCCACAGGAGAAACAATGTGAAGCCAGTTGTTTCTATTCGGTTTCACTAAAAAAAGATCCTGTTGCCATAGGTCACCTTGAACGGTTTGCTGCGGACTTTGAAAGGAACAACGGTAATATGTCAGTTCCGTCCATTGATAAATCAAATGGAATAAAAATCGCAGTTGTAGGATCGGGACCTGCCGGGCTTGCATGTGCCAGCGACATGGCAAAATCAGGTTATGATGTAACAGTCTTCGAGGCATTGCACGAGTTGGGAGGTGTGCTGAAATATGGTATTCCTGAATTCCGGCTCCCTAATGAAATTGTAGATGTTGAGATCGATATAATGAAAAAGATGGGAGTAAAATTCAAAAAGAATTTTATCATCGGGAAGACTCTGACATTTGATGATCTTAGAGACAAGGGGTTTAAAGCATTCTTTATCGGCAGTGGTGCGGGAAATCCTTCATTTATGAATATTCCGGGAGAAAACTATAATAACATTTTTTCTTCGAATGAATATCTGACCAGGGTAAACCTTATGAATGCCGCAAAAAAGGAATTTGACACACCTGTTATCAGTGGTAAAAATGTTGCGGTAATCGGAGGTGGAAATACAGCAATGGATTCAGTGAGAACTGCAAAAAGACTCGGAGCAGAAAGATCAGTAATAATCTACAGAAGATCGAAAGATGAAATGCCTGCCAGAGTTGAAGAGGTTAAACATGCTATAGAAGAGGAAATTGAATTCATGAATCTTCATAACCCGGTTGAATATTTTGCCGACGAAAAAGGGAGGGTTAATAAAATCAGGATACAGAAGATGGAATTAGGTGAACCTGATTCCTCAGGACGCCGCAGACCAATACCAATAGAGAATTCAGAATTTGATATCGGAATTGATACTGTTATTGTAAGTGTGGGTGTCTCCCCAAACCCACTTATTCCTAGTGTATTGCCCGATTTAAAAATAACCAGATGGGGCACAATTGAAGTAGATCCCGAAACAATGCAATCTTCAATTGAAGACATATTTGCAGGTGGCGATATTGTAAGAGGAGGTGCAACGGTAATTCTTGCAATGGGCGATGGAAGAAAAGCTGCAGCAGGTATGCATAAATACATTTCAGAGCAGGTTAAGGTTTTTAACTCATAAGCTATTAATTAAAAAATGAAAGGATATGGCTGATCTAACCACAAAATACATGGGATTACAACTAAGGAATCCGATCATTATAGCAAGTTCAGGACTGACTGATTCTTATGAAAAAATTGCAGACCTTGAAAGAAATGGTGCCGGAGCCGTTGTTTTAAAATCTCTTTTTGAAGAACAGATAATACTTGAAGCTGACAGGAATCTTAAAGAAGCCAGAAAAAACAATCTTATATATGCCGAGTTCTCGGAGACCCTTGATTACATCGACCTCCATATCAGAGATAAGGAGCTTGGCAAATATCTGGACATAATAAAACAGGTAAAAAAAAATCTTATAATTCCTGTGATTGCAAGTGTTAATTGCGTTTCAGATACCGGATGGACTGGCTTTGCAAAACAGATAGAAAAAGCAGGTGCCGATGCTCTGGAATTGAATATTTTTATCACTCCTTTCGGTTTTGACAGTAATTGCGATGAAATAGAAAATAAATACTATAAAATACTGAGAAAGGTAAAACAGGAAATCAGAATACCTTTAGCTGTGAAGATAAGTCCATATTTCAGCAACCTGGGAAAAGTGATCTTAAATCTGGAAGCTGAAGGAGCAAATGGATTAGTACTGTTTAACCGTTTTGCAAACCCTGACATTAACATTGAAAATATTAGTGTTACCACCGCTGACAGATTCAGCAAACCTCCTGATATGAATAACACTTTACGTTGGGTTGCTATCCTTGCAAACCGTATAAAAATTGATATTGCCGCTTCTACCGGAATTCATGACGGGGAAGCTGTTATAAAACAGATCCTTGCCGGCGCCGGCGCAGTGCAGGTTGCTTCGTCGTTGTACTTAAACGGGATCAGTCATATAAACGGAATGTTGAAATATCTTGAGTCATGGATGGACAGTAAGGGCTTTAACTATATTGACCAGTTCAAAGGTAAATTAAGCCAGGAAAACAACTCAAGCCCTGATATCTATGAAAGGTTGCAGTTTATGAAATATTTCAGTGAGATAATGTAAAAATTCATCCTTTAGAAAACTGCCTGATCAGCTTTGGCATGTTGAAAAAAAGAGGAGGATGATCTTAACTTAATCAGCCTCCGGTACCGGGTACAATTATTAAAAATCAAATTTATAAGGTCTTTACCTCATTGACAAGATTCTGTAAAGTTGCTTTCGCATCACCGAAAAGCATTCTGGTCTTGTCATTATAGAAAAGCATATTTTCAATAGCGGCATAACCTTTTCCCATACCACGTTTCATAACAATTATATTTTTTGCTTCGCGGGCCCTGATAATTGGCATTCCATATATCGGACTTGAGGGATCGTCCTCTGCAGCAGGGTTAACAACATCATTAGCTCCTATAATTAATACAACGTCAGTATTAGGCAGGTCAGGATTAATATCATCCATTTCCACAAGTTTACTGTAGGGAACATCTGCTTCCGCCAGGAGTACATTCATATGGCCGGGCATCCTCCCTGCAACGGGATGAATTGCATATTTTACTTCAGCCCCTTTTTCCTCGAGGAGTTTTTCAAGTTCGTTACATAGATGCTGAGCTTTGGCAACGGCAAGTCCATAGCCCGGAACAATAACTACCTTTGATGAATAACTAAGGAGTATTGCAGCATCGCTCAGGGTTACCTCTTTAATTGTCCCAACTTCATTACTTAATGCTTTACCGCCACCACCGAAGGAACCAATAATAACATTCAGAAGGGAGCGGTTCATGGCTTTACACATCTGTATTGTAAGAATGGTTCCTGCTGAACCCACCAGAATACCACCAAGTATCATTGCCTCATTCTTATATATAAAGCCTGCCATTGAAGCAGCTATCCCACTCAGTGAGTTGAGCAGGGAGATGACTACAGGCATGTCAGCTCCACCAATGGGCAATACAAAACTTATTCCATATATTAAACTCAAAGCCAGTAATGAATATACAAGGTAAGTCCGGGTCTCAAGATTCATGCCACCCACCAGAATAATTACAGTGATAGCCACAATAGCTATCATAAAAAGTAAGTTTATATATGTCATAACAGAAGCATAGATATCACCGACTTTACCATCAAGTTTACCATATGCTATCATACTCCCGCTAAAAGCAATACTCCCGATAATTATCCCGAGAAGACCAACAAGAACAGCCTGGTCAGGATTTTTGTTAAACTCTATCAAAGCGACTATAGCAGATGCAGCACCACCAGTAGCATTGAAAAAAGAGACCATCTGAGGCATCGCAGTCATTTTTACTTTTCTGGCCATAATTGTTCCAACAACACCACCGACCATAATGGTAACAACAACTATCATTCCGTTAAACATCGATATACCCTCACCTTCAGGGCTTCTGTGAAGAAATAGAGTGGAAATCATCGGAAGCAGCATCCCGGCTGCCGCCCATAAATTACCTCTTCGGGCATTGTCAGGATGGCTCTGAAGCTTCAAACCATAAACAAACATTATTGCTGAAAGAAGGTAACTGTATTCCAGCAGTACATTTGACTCTATAATAGTATTTATCGTATCCATTGCAATTCACCTATTTTTTCTTCTTTTTAAACATCTCAAGCATGCGGTCAGTCACTACAAATCCACCTGCAACGTTAAGCATTGCAAAGAACAGCGCAACTATACCCAGTACCCATTCAAATGTGGTACTGGCATGTCCGACAAGAATAATTCCTCCGATAATTATAACTCCGCTTATTGCATTTGCGCCCGACATTAAAGGTGTATGAAGTATTGACGGCACATGACTTATTACCTCGAGTCCGAGAAAAATGGAAAGAACAACTATAAAAATTGCTTCTCTGTGCAATGTTAAAAAACCAAGGATATTTTCCATGATATAATCTATTTGATATTAAGCATTTGTTTAACTCTTGAACTGACATATTCTCTGGCATGAATAGCTGTAGTACCATTAATTATTTCATCCTCCATATTAAGCGCCAGGTTCCCCTCTTTATCAACCATGATTTTTATAAGGCTTGCAATATTAGATCCAAACATTTTGCTGGCATCAGATGGGGTATCAGAAGGATAGTCAGACTTGCCAATTATACTTACCCCATTAACAACTTTTGTCTTACCATCTTCCGTCAGTTCACAGTTACCTCCTGAAGAAGCAGCAAGATCAACAATCACTGAACCCGGTTTCATTGAATCCACGGTTTCCTTAAGGAGAAGGACAGGAGCTTTTCTCCCCGGGATCTGGGCTGTCGCAATAACAACATCTGATGCAATTGCACGTTGTTGTATCAGGTCCTGTTGTTTCTTTTTAAACTCTTCTGTTTGCTCGACTGCATATCCCCCTGCAGCAGCATCTTCTCTTGCTCCTTCAACTTCTATAAATTTCCCTCCAAGACTGTTAACTTCATCCCTGGCAGCAGACCTTACGTCGAATACTTCAACAATAGCTCCAAGTTTACGGGCAATGGCTATTGCCTGTAATCCGGCTACTCCGGCACCCAGGATAAGTACTCTTGATGGTTTAATTGTTCCGGCAGCTGACATGAACATCGGGAAGAATCTCGGCAATAACGAAGCTGCTGCAAGAACTGCTTTGTAACCAGCCACTGTAGCCATTGAAGAGAGAACATCCATTGACTGAGCCCTGGTTATCCTTGGAACCATATCGAGTGCAAGAAATGTTAATCCCTTAAGCCTTGCCTTTTCGAGCCAGCCGCTGTTTTCCACAGGGTTAAGAACTGAACATAATACCTGCCCCTCCCTGAAAGAATCTAAATCATCTGCAACCGGGGGATTAACCGACAGTAAAACAGCTGATTTGGAAATAACCTCTTTTCGTTCAGCCATAACTGCCCCGGAAGACTGAAAATCATTGTCAGAAGCAAATGCCCTCTCTCCGGCATGAAACTCCACGTATACCTCAATGCCCATTTTTTTCAGTATAGCCACTTCACCGGGCAGCAAAGCAACCCTGTTTTCATTGTCATATTCTCTGAGAATTCCTGTTATCATAAACTCAGGTTTAAATTTTGCCCGAATATACTAAACAAAAATAAATAGACCGCCATTCAGATAATATAAAGTACAATTTATATGTACTCTAAGTGATCCAAGGCGAGTAACTGTAAATCATTTCACAATAAGGCATAGACACCTGAGGTAAAAATAATACTTTGCAGCATCCGTATGCCATTTGGATTTCTCTGGTTATATTTGATACCTAAAAGAAGCGTTGACCGGCTAAAATCAACACCTGTTGATTTATTTATTGTAAAAAAACCTATATGGATAAAGGCGTTTATGAAGTTCCCATGTGACTATTAAAAATAAAATCATATAAAGATGAAACCCAAATGCTATGCTGACACAAACACATAATAACTATAATTTTATCAACATGTGCGGTTTGCCTTCGGACTCCGGCCGACATAGCCGGCTTCGTCCGACGACGTCGGCGAGCCCTTCGGGGTTCATCATACCATTACAATCAAAATTATATTATGATGAAAAAGAATGAAAACCGCAGACAGTTTCTTCAGAAATTAGGTTTGGTTTCACTGGCAGCAGGTGCCGGTAGTTTGCTCCCTGCAGGTTCCGTTGGACTTTCATCGGAAACAATGATCCCTGAACAAGATAACAAATTGGTTTCTTTGTTACCTTCAGCCTTGTTTTCAGTTCTTGATCTTGAACCCGGGGAATTGGCAGAGGTCCGCAAAGCCCTTGAAAAGAAAGGAAATAATGCTGCTTTGTCCGCTTTGTTAAAATATTACCGTAACCGTTACCCAATACCAGAAGGTTTACCCGGTAAATCATCCTCAGGAAGATCAGTCTCATCAACCTCAAGGGCAGATGATCTGTGTAAACATATTTTTCAATGGGGTCCGTACCCTGCGGCCGGTTATGGAACTGACATTGACTGGGCGGCTGATCCGGCAGGTGACATTGAGTGGGTGGCTGCTGTTTACCGATTCTACTGGGTTAATGACCTGGCCAATGCGTATAAGGCAACCGGAGATGAGCGATATGCACAAACATTTATTGATCTGACAACCGACTGGATCAATAAACATCCTCTGGAAAATACAGTTAACGTAATACATCCTGTTTATGGATGGAAAGGATACCCGTGGCTTGACCTCCAGACAGGGATACGGGCCACCAATTTGTGCAGCAATTTTCCGTTATTTGTCCATGCAAAGTCATTTACTCCTCATTTTCTTGGTGTTTTGCTGGCAAGTCTGTACGACCACCAGGTGAAAACAGAGAAAATGCCTATGGGAAAAATACATAACAAAGCAATCTTTGAACAACGTGGTTTTTTTAATGTAATCCATACCTTTCCCGAGTTCAGGGATAAGAAAAGGTGGCTTGACCTTGCCATTGGTATTACCACTGAAAACCTGCTTGCTCAAACCACTACCGACGGGGTTCAGCGTGAATGGTGTGGTGGCTATCATTCCGGAGTCTACAGGGATGCGCTTGAAATTGAAGGCCGTGTGCGGGATATGGGCCTTAAAATGCCTGATTACTACCATGACCGGGTAAGGGCAATGGCTGACTATATCTTTTGTATCTCCACCCCGGAACTCGGATTCCCCATGTTCGGTGATACCAGCCGTAATAAACGCCGGTCAGATAACCGGAAATCATGGCAGTTGTATGATCTTCTGGTAGATGCCGGCGAGAAATTTGAAGATCCTAAATTCAGGGCATTAGCTGATCTTGATCAGGGGCATCTCCCATATAATGGAAGCTTTGCCTTCCCTGATGCCGGTCTTTATGCAATGCGAAATAATTGGACTCCCGACCAGGTTTATATGTCTTTGCATTGTTCTCCTCCATCAATAAATCCATGGCATGATTCGCCCGACAATGGCACTTTTGAACTGTATGCCTACGGACGCTGGTTAATGCCCGACTCCGGCTTTTATACTTACGGAGGAGACAAAGTGGCAAGGGCCTGGCACCGGCAGACCAGAGTGCATGCAACCATGACACTTGATGGCAAAGATACAAATGTCATTGGTCGTCAGCTACTTTGGAAATCAGGAGAGGATCAGGATGTATTGTTAGTTGAAAATCAATCATACCAGGTCTTCCTGCACCGCCGCACTGTCTGGTTTGCCAACAAAATGACCAATATGCCATTTTTTGTAATACTTGATGAGGCAAATAGTGATGCCAGAGGCAACCTTGAAATCCATTTTCCAATGGCTCCCGGACCTGTAAGAGTAGATACCAGGAATTCCCGCATTATTACAGATTTTGATGATGCAAATCTTCTGATTCAAATCTCAGGGAAGCATCCGGTGACTCTTAAAGAAGAAGAGGGCTGGCATGCCTGGGAGTATGGAAAGAGGGAAGCCCGCACTTCGGTATCTGCAATTTACAAAGGGCAGGGTCCTTTTACATTCGTTTCCATACTTTTACCCTATAAAGGAAAAACAACTCCACAGTGCCGTCTTCTTACTGATCCGTCATCACTTCCGGCTGGTATGGATCCTGTGGAGTTAGAGGTGGAAGTTGCCGGACAGAAATATCTTCTTACCCGGAAAGTTTGAATAATTTATTAATAGAACAACGTATTTCCTCAACTTATAAAAGATACTAAATACTGAAAAGGTTCATTCGGCTACACTGAAAAGTATTTTGTAAAATAATTTACAAAGGTGATAATTTTTAAATAATTACTTGCCAAAAAAATTTTCAAGCCAGAAGTTATTAGCTTCGTTGCGGGAATGATTAGCTTTTGCACCTCCCCAACCATGGCGGCAATCAGGATAAAGCATAAACCGGAATGATTTGCCTTCATCCTCTAACCTGGAAATGAGATAAATCGAATTCTGCATATGGACGTTGTCGTCAATGTCGCCATGGTTAATGTAAAGTTTCCCTTTAAGATTTCTTGAGTAAGTAAGTGAGGAGCCCTCCCGGTAACCATCCGGGTTCTCCTGAGGTTTGTCCATATAACGTTCTGTATAAACGTTGTCATAAAGACGAAAATCCGTAACAGGTGAGCCTGCAAAGCCATGTGTCCAGTAATCAGCACCCTTGGTAAGTGCAAGGCAGGTTAAATATCCCCCGTATGAGCTTCCGGTGATACCAATCATGGTACCATCAACATAAGGTTTGGTCAGCAGCCATTTAACTGCATCCTCATAATCGAGGATCTCCCATTTGCCAAGAGAGCGGTACATGAAATCGAGACCCCGCTTACCAAACTGACCCGATCCCCGGTGGTCAACAGTAAATGTAATAATACCATTCCTGGCATACCATGAAGGAGCAGTTCCCTGCCATTTGTTACTTACATTCTTAAAGTCAGGCCCTCCGTAAATTCTAAAGATCACAGGATACTTTTTCGAAGGGTCAAAATTTACCGGATAAGTTATAATAGCAGGCATATTAAACAGTTCATCAGCTGTGGTGATCTTAACCATCTCTGATTTTGAGTCTCTGGAAGAATCATATTCAGGCTGTTCAAGTCTTTGTATCTCCCTGATAACTTTTGCATTCCTTGTAAGCGCAATAATTGAGCCGGGACTGGATATACTGTTCCAAGTATCGATTAAATAATTTCCTTTTGGAGATATGCTGACACTATGAGTTCCCTGCCCGGTTGTCAGCTGCAGCAGATTTTTACCGTCGAGCCCTACCCTGAAACAATGACTATCTGTCGGATCGGGCCCTGTAGCTGAGAAATAAACAGCCTGCAGCTTTTCATCAACCCTGTCGATTGAAGTAACACGGAAATCCAGATTGGTGAGTTGGGCAATAAGACTTCCATCCCAACCATAATAATAAAGATTCTCCCAGTCACTTCTGTAACTTCTTACAATAAACCCGGTACCGTTTTCCATTACATGAATATCCTCATAAAACTCAACCCATGTCGGCCTTGTTTCATTATAAATCTGCGAAAAATCACCTGTTAAGGGATCAGCCAGAATAATCTTCAGGTCATTCTGGTCACGGTTAAGAACCTGAACTGCAAGCCTTTTACTATCAGGAGTCCAGAATGGCCAGGCGATGTACTGATCAACTGTGTAATCAGTTTTCACCCAAACAGTTTTGGCTGTGGAAACGTTGGCAATTCCCATTTTTACTTTAGGGGTCGGATCACCAGTATAAGGATATGGAACAACTTCCAGTGTGCCATGAATACCATCTTTTTCATCAAGCCTGTTAAGGGTAAAAACAGGCACATCAGTTTCATCAGTCCTGAGATAGGCAATCATATTGCCATCAGGAGACCACCAGAATGCAGCATAATGGCTTGTCCTTTCAAGAATCTCTTCCATATAAACCCATGAAGAATAGCCATTGTAAACCTTGTCAGAAGCATCAAATGTAAGCCTTGTTTCTTTATTAGTGACAAGGTCATAGACGTATAAATCTTTATTTTTTGTATAGGCAATCTTTTCGCCGCCAGGAGAATAACGGGCGTTTACTTCCGGCACCGTATCACTGGTCAGCCTTTTAAATTCAGTGTCACCAATCTTAAAAAGGAACAGGTCATTATCCTCTTCCACAATTATACTTTTGTGATCAGGGCTCTCTATATTATTTAACCCCAATATTTTATTAGCAGACAATGCCTCTGATAAAAGCTCATGTACGGTCTTCAGTCTGGAAATAACACTACTTTTGCCAGTCCTGATATCAACCTTTTGGATAACAAGTTTTGAGTCTGAATCATAATTCTGAACCAGATAATGGGAATCATCAGCCCAGCCAATAATATGCGGCACCTTTCCGTCATATACCATCAGCTGTGCTGAAGCAGTACATATTAACAATACTGAAATAAGAAGACAAGATGATGTTTTAAGCAAACTTATTCTCTTCATCAAATTACTTTTTAGTTAAAATGTTTATTTTGGATTAACAAAAATAAACATTTTAAAATATTTATACATACTTTCCCCCAATGTGTGTCCCAGCGGGTAAAGAAGCTATTTGGATGACCTAAACCCCTTCAGTTGCCTATATCTCTGAATAATTGACAATTAAATATCACACCTATTTACCGTTTCTATAATAACAGTCAGGCTAAATACTCTGATACCCGATAGCTTATTTAGAAATAATTTAAATATCTGTTATTTTAATAACATTGTTATTTTATTAACACTAAATAATTACCTTTGCACAAAATCTTGTCAGAAACGGTAATTTTAAAGAATTGTCATTTCTTTTACATATTTAAATAGCTGATTATCAAAGGTGTAATCGCAATAACATAAAAATATAAAACATTAAAGAGAATTCTTGGAAAAAATTAAAGGAATAATAGGATGTCAAAAATCAAGTCATTTGCAGAGCTTAAAAAGAGACGCGACGAATTAAAGATTGGTTCCCCCGGTCAAAATAAAGATGTTGATCATGAGAATCCTGTGGAGGTCAAAGTTGCTATGGCAACATGCGGGATTGCGTCAGGAGCAAAAGAAGTTATGGAGTTCTTCACGGAACAGCTTCAGAGAAGAAATATTGAAGCAGTTGTCACACAGACAGGTTGTATGGGTTATTGCTATGCAGAGCCCACGATTGAGGTAAGGCTTCCCGGACAGGATCCTGTCGTTTTTGGCTTTGTCGATCTGAAAAGGGCCGACCAGGTAATTGAGAAATACATTAAAACGGGTGAACTGATCGATGGTATCATTCCGGTTAATTATGAGACCATTGATTTAAACGAATAAGGAGGATTAAAATGTCAAAATACAGTATGCATCTTATGGTTTGTGGCGGCACAGGCTGTCACAATTCTGAAAGTGATACTATTGTCTGCAATTTAAGGGATGAACTGGAAGCAAAAGGTCTGCAGGACAATGTTCAGGTGATAATTACCGGTTGTTTTGGTTTTTGCGATAAGGGACCTGTTATCAAAGTAATACCTGACAATACATTTTATGTGCAGGTAAAACCCGAAGATGCCCAGGCAATTGTTGAGGAGCATATTATAAAGGGAAGGAAAGTTACCAGACTGTTATATCATGATCCTGTTAATAAAATTCCCGTTGAGGATTCCAGAAATATGGGATTTTATAAAAAGCAGCTCAGAATTGTCCTCAGGAATTGCGGCATCATCAATCCGGAAAACATTGACGATTATATTGCGCGTGACGGATATCAGGCTATGGGTAAGGTACTTACTGAAATGTCACCGGAAGATGTGATTCGGGAGATTAAGGAATCAGGCCAAAGAGGCCGCGGTGGCGGAGGATTCTCAACCGGACTTAAGTGGGAACTTGCCCGGAACAACAAGTCTGAAGAAAAATACGTGGTTTGCAATGCAGATGAAGGGGACCCCGGAGCATTTATGGACCGTTCTGTGCTTGAGGGTGATCCTCACTCCGTAATTGAAGCAATGGCTATTTGCGGGTACAGTATCGGAGCCGGGGATGGTCTTATTTATATACGTGCTGAATACCCTCTTGCAATTGAACGGTTGAAAATCGCAATCAGACAGGCTCATGAGACAGGTTTGCTTGGAAAAGATATTCTTGGAACAGGTTTTAATTTTGATATTACTCTGCGGTATGGTGCGGGAGCATTTGTATGCGGTGAAGAGACAGCCCTGATACATTCGATGGAAGGTCTTCGCGGTGAACCAACGGTAAAACCACCCTTCCCTGCTGAATCAGGCTATCGAAACAAGCCGACAAATGTAAATAACGTTGAGACATTTGCTTCAATACCTGTTATAATACTTAAAGGTGCCAGATGGTTCAGCAACATCGGAACCGGAAAGTCAAAAGGAACAAAAGTTTTTGCACTTGCAGGGAAAATAAACAATGTAGGGTTGATTGAAGTTCCGATGGGAACTACTTTACGGGAGGTAATATTTGAAATCGGCGGTGGGATAAGGTACGGTAAAAAATTCAAGGGAGTCCAGACAGGAGGCCCCTCGGGTGGTTGTCTGACTGAAAAACACCTTGACACGCCTATTGATTTCGACAATCTTATTGCAGCAGGATCCATGATGGGTTCAGGAGCAATGATAGTTCTTGATGAAGATGACTGTATGGTTTCAATGGCAAAATATTTTCTTGAATTTACTGTGGAAGAATCATGCGGGAAATGCGCTCCATGCCGTATTGGCAATAAACGCCTTCATGAACTTCTTGGTCATATTTGCGATGGAAAAGGGACCCCCGATGATCTTGAAAGGCTGAAAAACATGAGCCTGGTAATAAAAGATACTGCCCTTTGCGGTCTGGGCCAGACTTCACCTAATCCGATTCTTTCAATGATGGAAAACTTCAGGGAGGAGTATGTGACCCATGTTACCGACAGGAAGTGTCCTGCAGGACAATGCCGGAACCTTATGGAATACGTTATTAATGAAGAAAACTGCGTGGGGTGCACCGCGTGTGCCAGGGTATGCCCGGTAAATGCTATTTCCGGGGAAAGAAAAGAGATACATCGTATCAACCCGGCCATTTGTATTAAATGTGGCGCTTGTTTGGATAAATGCAAGTTTGATGCAATATATATCAGATAATCAACAATATGATGGATAACATAAAGCTTACTATTGATAATAAAGAGGTTGAAGTACCTAAGGGTACGACAATATTGAAAGCCGCAAAAACGCTGGGAATTGATATTCCGACCTTATGCTATATGCATTTACACGATCTTAACATTGAAAATAAACCCGCTGGTTGCAGGATCTGTGTAACAGAAGTTGAGGGCCGGCGTAACCTTGCCCCATCATGTTCGACAAATTGCGAGCCCGGGATGGTCGTTAAAACTCATACCACAAGGGTGTTGAATGCACGTCGTACAGTCATGGAATTCATTCTTTCCGACCATCCGAAGGATTGTCTTGTTTGCTCAAAATCTGGCTCCTGTGAACTTCAGAACATGGCTCACCGGCTTGGGATAAAAGAGATACCCGGTGCAGATTATGCAGAGGTATCTACCTACCGGAAAGATACATCTCCTTCAATTATAAGGGATCTTGATAAATGTATAATGTGCCGGAGGTGCGAAACTATGTGCAATGAAGTTCAGACTGTAGGTGCATTGTCGGCGGTTAACCGTGGTTTTATGTCCACTGTAGCCCCGGCATTTGAACAAAACCTTGAACATTCAGCATGCACCTATTGTGGTCAGTGTGTAGCTGTATGTCCGACAGGCGCCCTTACTGAAGTTAATCATGTTCCAAGTGTCCTGAGAGCTCTTGTTGATCCTTCAAAAACTGTTATCGTTCAGACTGCTCCTGCTGTGCGTGTCGCACTGGGTGAAGAGTTCGGACTTGAACCGGGAACTTCGGTTACCGGCAAAATGGCTGCAGCACTCCGGGCGCTTGGTTTTGATTATGTTTTTGACACAGACTTTGCTGCCGACCTTACAATTATGGAAGAGGGAACAGAGTTACTGGGCAGACTGAAACGTCACCTTAACGGGGATAAAACAGCAAGGATTCCTATTCTTACATCCTGCTGTCCGGGTTGGGTTAATTTTTTTGAGTATTATTTCCCTGATCTTAAAGATGTCCCGTCAACAGCCAAATCACCTCAGCAGATGTTCGGTGCAATTGCAAAGACATATTTTGCGGATAAAATTGGCATTAACCGGAAAGACATGGTTGTGGTATCAATAATGCCGTGCCTCGCAAAAAAATATGAGTGCCAGAGAGATGAATTTTCAGTTGAAAATAGTCCGGATGTTGATTATTCAATTTCAACAAGGGAGCTGGCTTCATTCATAAAGCAGGCTAATATTGATATTAAAACACTTCCTGAGGATGAATTTGACAACCCTCTCGGCGAATCTACAGGGGCCGGTGTGATATTTGGAGCAACAGGGGGTGTAATAGAAGCCGCATCACGAACAGCCTATGAGATTTATACAGGAAAGAAACTAGAAAGGCTTGAATTCACTGAGCTCCGGGGAATGGAAGGTGTGCGTGAAGCTACACTTGACTTTGACGGCACCCCGATAAGGATTGGAATTGCCCATGGTCTGGGTAATGCCCGAAAGCTTCTTGATGATGTCAGATCAGGAAAATCTGAGTTCCATGCAATTGAGGTTATGGCCTGCCCCGGTGGTTGTATTGGTGGCGGAGGTCAACCCCTTCACCACGGAAACTCCGATATAATAAAGGCCAGAGCAGCGGCTATCTATGCTGAAGACAGAAGTAAACCTCTCAGAAAGTCGCATGAAAATCCTTTCATTATAAAGCTTTATAAGGAGTTTCTGGATGAGCCAAACAGCGAGAAGGCTCACCATTTACTTCATACCAGTTATTTCGATAAAAAGAAAAAGATCATAGTTAAACAATAGTGTTGTGTCATTTGGCAGACCATAAAATTCAGAAATATGTCAAGTATAAAAATAGAACTTAAAAGAGAGGATGAAGAGTTTATTAAACAGGTATGTGCTTCGTTTAATAATGACCCGCAGGAACTTATAAACGTTCTGCATGGTTGCCAGGAACATTTTGGCTATCTCCCTGCCGAAGTGCAGGAGGTTGTCTCCGATCATCTTAATGTACCGGTTGCCAGGATTTACGGAGTAGTCACTTTCTATTCCTTTTTCTCAATGACTCCCAAAGGGAAGCATCCGATCAGCATCTGCATGGGAACAGCATGTTATGTAAGAGGTGGTGAAAAAGTACTGGATGAATTTAAAAAAGAACTGGGGATACAAGTGGGCCAGGTAACAAAAGATAATAAGTTCTCTCTCTCCAGTCTCCGGTGTGTTGGTGCCTGCGGACTTGCACCCGTAGTCCTGGTCGGTGATAAAACCTACGGAAGGGTAGCTCCGGATGATGTTAAAAATATTTTAAAAGAATATTATTAAAAGATTCTGATACTACACATCAGTCAGATTAAATAGTTGTCATCAACTGAAATTTTTGCCTTAGCTGCTGTTAATTTAAGAGGACAGTATGTCCCCTGCTCTTGATGATGCAATAGCTCTGGCAGGAGACAGATTTTGATTAGTCAGAATCTTTTTCTGAGCTGAAGAAATATTCTGTCATACCTTTTCTGCTGTTCATAAGTTCCCTCATAATTGAATGAAAAAGCTGTTTTCTTAAAGAGCAACCAGGAGAAACTTATTTCGCCAATATTCTGAAGAATATTAAGTGTATTTTCGGGAAGGGTATAGTCAACGTACCTGTATCCCAATCCTGCCTGAATTTTATTTTTGAAAAAATCACGATAGAAGTTCAACCCATAAACTTTACCACTCATATAAGCTGATTCAATCACTGTGGCTGAAAGTGTAGCTGATATGTTAGCTCCCGGAATACGGTTATATGTAACATAACTGTAAAGGTTTCTTGAAGGATGCGGATCGGATTTTAAATAACGGTATCCGGATTGCATTCCCAGAGTCAGGTCCCCCGTAATCCGGTAACTGGCCTGAACCCTGAATCCCTGGCGAAGTTCGTTTTCAAGCACACGGTCAATAAATGTTTTGTAGGACTCATAATACATTACATTTTTTCTTGCATCATATGAACCCGAAACAGAGACAGCCTTAAATGGCTTAAAATTAACGGATAAATAGAGACCTGTCAGATTAAATGTATTCTGAGCCTTTTCATTATTAAGTGTATCAATCTTAAGTCTGTAAAGGTCGACCTCTAAAGTGCTGAAAAAATAAAGATTCCTTGCAATAGAATTGGAATGTTGAAAGTAAAGGAATCTCCGGTCAGTCTTAAAATTATTCATCTGTTGCATAAAAGCCAGGGATGTTTCGCTGTATTGCCCACTGGTTTCAGAGTTATATGCAAGGTATGCTCCATACTGAAGAAGTTTACTGTCAAAACCATAATTCCGGTAATCTGGCCTGGTACCAATTAATGCTCCCACAGAAAGTCCGTTGATGGATTTCTCAAACTGAAGGCCATCAATTGCTCCAATACTTGATATTCGCGGATTAATTTTACGGCCTAAGCTTATGTGTGTGCTCTTTCCGGTATTGTACCCTACAAAAAGGTTGAAAATCTTAAGGGCGCTAAAGATATCTTGTTTCACTTCCGCCCAATCTCCCGCCTTATATTTAAATGACACATAACTTTCAAGTGAAAAGTTTGAATTTGCAATGTTTTTTGCACTTCCGGAAAACGTATAGCGATACCACTGGGAATTGTTCATCACGGTGCTGGAGATATCAGAATATGAATTTAAAGAAATGCTTCCTTTAATAATTTGTTTTCGCTCCGCAGGTATAGATTCTTTAACTGTGCTATCTATTTCAACATTTGGTTCAGAGAGCCTGTCAGACCTGTTTTTCACAGTTTCCTCCCCTCTGTCATTCTCAGGAGGCACAACCTTTGCAATTACAGGATCTGCCACCGAAAACAAGGTAGTTGACACAGGCGCGCACATACATGAGGTGGATGAAAGATTCTTTACGAGCAAAGCGGGAATCAGTTTTCCATCTGACTTAATAAAGAGGGTATCCCCGGATGAAATGCCATCAGTTGATTTAAACTTCACATAAATATTCTGCGGACTGATAAAGGTTACCTGACCCGGTAAACTGACCCCACCTGTTTGTCCTGTCAGCTCAAAATTTATAACAATAATTAAAAATATAAAAAATATACTTTTCATAAATTGGGTTTAATCACCGGTTCCTCTTGGATGGCAGCTATAACATTGCGCATCAGTGTAATTTCGCTCCCTGTGGGCATCTCTATGGCACGAAATGCAATTAAACAGGGCATAATTAGCCGGATTTGAATGGCAGTCTGAGCATTGAGACCATTGCCCCCTGTGCCTGCCGGAATAAATAGGGAAAAACTGGCTGTCATGCTGAGTATATGCTGCCGGTTTCCAGCCCGGATTGGTATTATGACACTGGGTGCAATTAAGAGAAAAACCTAAGGTCTGATGGTTAGGATTGGCCGAATTATTATAATCGGTATTATGGCAGGAGTTACAATCAGCCGATGTTAATGAGTAATTTCCACCCTTATGGCAATCGGCACAAGAAATATTTGCATGCCCGAGTGTAAGAGGAAACCTGTTGTGATCAAAGCTTGCGGGTTTCCAGCCAGGGTTAAGAGTATGGCAATTCTGGCAGGTTACAGGAAAATTCGAGGATGTATGATTAGGATTATTTGTAGCAATATAATCCTTATTATGACAACTGTTGCAATCAGGGCTTGCATCGGAATAATGCCCTGTCGCGTGACAATCAGCACACGTGGGCATTGAATGTCCCTGTACAAGCGGAAAAAAATTATGGTTAAAGCCGGTACCTGTCCATTGAAATGAGTTTACAGGATGACAAGTTGAACAATCCTCCGAGAATCCAGCTTCAGGATGGTTGGGATTCGATGTAGCTATGTAATCCTGCCGGTGGCAATCTATACAATTAATACCTGTAACATCGAAACGGACAAGAGTCTCTGACTTATGACACTGATAACAATCGGTTAACCTGTGTGCTCCGAGCAAAGGGAAACGGCTACTCCGGTGAATTTCATTAATATTATTAACAAGCCAGGAAGCTGGTGTATGGCACCGTGAACAATCAAGTCCGGTAGTTTGCTGGTGTATATCATTATGGCATTGGTTACATTCGGTTTTTGCCTCAGAAAATACCAGGGTCTGATGACATAATCTACAGTCAATTTCGGCATGTTGTCCAACCAGTGGCAACCTGGTCTGGTTATGATTAAAAGAATAGATTTCTTTATCAAGTTGCCATCCTTTTGAACTGTGGCATGCACTGCAACTAATCTTGAAAGCATCACCGTGAGGAGATTCGGTTTTTTGCCTTGAAAGGAAAAGTATTGCAAAAAAGATTATAAGTGACAGGATTCGCATTTGTATTCTTTTAGTTTATACTGAACATAAATAATTGAACCTTCCTGCAGGGGCATATGACATTTTCCACATGGGACATCAACATGTTTACCATCAAGCTTAAAAGCTGTATTATTATGGTTAAACTTTGATGCCTTCCAGTTGTCTGTATCATGACACGCTCCGCATTCAGTTCTTCCGTTCCTCTCAAATTGTCCAAAATGGTTGTCTTTATGGCATTCTGAACAATCTGTTGATAATCCTGAAAATTTCTGAATGACGGTCCCCTCGCTGTTTTTAACAAAGTGACAGGCCTTGCACTCCTGCAATGTATGCGTCCCTGTAAGTTTAAATGCTGTTACTGCATGATCAAAGGAGATTTCGCTCCACCGGCTCTCAGTATGACAGCTTTTACAATTTGCACCCGGGTAATATTTTACCTGAATGAAGGGCTGATGAATATCAGCATGACAATCCTTGCAATCAATGCCCTCTATTCTGAAATTCCACTTTTCCTGCTTCTTATGGCAATCATAACAGGGAATTGCAATATGAGCACCCTTCAGCGGGAAACGACCCTGATTGTGCTGATCAATTGTAAACGAAAACTGAGTAAATCCTTTAACACTGTGACAAAGTATACAATCAGGGGTTACTCCCTTCCTGACAAACTGATTATTGTGATAGTCTGCATGACAGTCGGTACACCTGTTATGTTTCAAAGGATCGGTAAATTTTGCTTTATGACATTCTTTGCAATTTACTATCAGATGTTTACCTTCCAGTTTGTAGTTAGTTTTATTATGATCAAATTTCTTTAGCCCGCTTATAATCTGAAACGATTCTTCACTATGGCATTGACGGCAATTCTGTCCAAACTGATTCTGATGCGGATCCTTATGACAACTTGTACAATTGTTATATTGAATTCCCCGGAACTGCTGGAATTTTTTGTCATTAACAAGTTGAATTTTATGGCACTTTACGCATTCCACATTTTTATGTTTCCCTTCAAGACGAAATTTAGCGGTATTATGATTAAATTTTGAAGCAGGTGCGAATGAATCAGGGTTATGACAGCTAAGACAGGAACTGGAAAGGGTTTTCATATGGTAATCGTCATGGCAGTTTAAACACTCCCTTCCTAAACCAAGATAAGTGCCCTTTTTATTCTTAAGTATCTGATATGTTATGAATTTAGGAGCATGACAATTTCTGCAATCATTCTTTGCATGGGGAACGGATAATGGGTAACCGGTGAGATTATGGTCAAATTTGGTAATGTCGATACGTATCAGTTGGAAATTTTTGCCATTGTGTTCACTGTGGCAATTAATACACTGTTTTCCCTTTACATCAATGGATGAATGATATCCTTTTTGTAAAGTTATCCGGTCTTTTATCTCAGAATGACAGTCAAGACATTTTTCATCCGAAATTTTATTCCCCAGGACATGGCATTTTGTACAATTTGATATACCCTCAAGATTGGAATGCGGGGTGGATAAATCACCCGGAGAAAGTTGTGCGGTCAGGTAAGAAACCGGCAACATTGCAATAAGAATAATTAAAGCTGTTTTTCCTCCAGGAAACTTCATACTGACAATATAATTTATCTTTTTTCTTTCTTCCTTTATCCTTTGGCTTAATGCTTCATAACAGTTTCACCAAACTTCTTTGTTATTTGTATTCCTGCTTTTTTCAGGAACTCCGAAGGCAATTCACCACCTGCAAAAATATAGACCAGATCGTTTTTAAGTATCAGGCTTTTCCCGGTTTCTTCGAAAGAGACTGTGATGCTTTCATCATCGATGGCGGTAACGTTCGATTTTAATAGTACCTCAAGCTTTCCTTCTGAAACAGCTTTATTCAAAGCAACACTATTCATGGGTTTGATCCGGTTAAAGACCTCATTCCGGTAAGATAGAATAACATGATTGCTGTCTGCAAGTAGCAATGCTGATTCTACAGCAGAATCACCTCCGCCGATCACAATTATATCTTTCCCCAAGATATCTTCGGGTTCCAGGAGACGATAAGCAACCTTCTCTTTCATTTCACCCTGCACATTCAATTTGCGGGGTGTTCCCCGCCTGCCGATTGCCAGTAATATAGTGGCCGTCGTATACCGCTCCCCGCTCAAAGTTGTCACATTAAACCCCCCATCATAGTCGGTAATTGATTCTACTTTGGAGCTTTCTGTGACTGTGATATGATTCTTTTTAAGCACTGTTTTCCATAGGTTAAGAAGTTCTGTTTTGCTGGTTTCATACAACTTGATTTTACCGAAAAGAGGAAGGTCCATCGGGGAGGTCATTACTATTTTTTTCCTGGGAAAAGTAAAGACAGTCCCTCCAAGCGTATCCTGTTCCAAAAGCAGAAAATTTAATCCATGTTTTTTTGCGGCAAGAGACCCTGAAATACCTGCTGGTCCTGCTCCGATTATAATAAGATCGTATTCACTCTTGTGATTTTTTCTCAATGACCTGGCAATATTATCAACCGCCTGTCTCCCCTGTTCCACGGCATTCTTTATAAGTCCCATTCCACCAAGTTCACCCCCAATAAATATACCGGGTACATTGGTTTCGAAATTCTGGTTAACATGCGGAAGCTCCACTCCTCTTTTCTCGGTACCAATACGCAAACTTATAGCTCCTGTCGGGCAGGCATGGAAGCAGGCGCCATGACCAATACACAGCGAGGCGTTTATGATTGTAGCTTTTCCGTTACGGATGCCGAGGATATCATGTTCAGGGCAGGCTGAGATACAAGCCCCGGTCTGAATACAGCTGTTTACATCAATATAGGGATGTAAAGAAACCGGCTCGTGAAGGCCGGATTCTTTAGCTTTTCTTATTTTTTCTTCTACCGATTTCGATTCTTTACTCTTTTTTCGAAGGTAAATACCAACAACCACTATACAAATAATGGCAGTCAGAGAGTAAATCGATATACTTTCAATGAGTTGCTCCATACTTAAAAAACCCACCTGTATCCGAAAAGCAGTGTTACTCCTACATGAATAAGCATTATGATTAACATAACCATGGCAAACGGTAAATGAGCTACATGCCAGTATTTAAATAAGTTCTGCATTGTATCGAGTCGTTCAATCCTCCGGTTTAACTTAATATCATTTATTACAAGACTGAGTATCTTAGTATGCTCATTTGCAGGCAGTTTATTCCTTTTCAGTACTGCCTTAACTGACTTTACCGATTTTCTGTCGTCAACATATTTTTGTATATAACGTATTACCGGGTTCCTGTGGTATAATCCACTTCTATTTTCTATCGAATCAATTAAAATGCCATAGCTTTCAGTATCCAGGTTATAAGAACTTCTTATCAGGCCGGCAACATCACCTTTCATTTCCTTCACTTCCCTCAGACTGAGCTCTCGTCCTTCGATCGTATGCGGAATCTGTATATATATAAACCGCCCTATAATTCCGCTCAAAAATACTGCAACCATACTCCAGAAACTTATTGCCACCAATCCTCCGAATTTCCAGGCAGTATGAAAAAGAACAAGTAAAGGCCCCAGGGTACAAAGAAAGATATGAAATTCAAGCCAGTACTTTAAACTGCCCAGCCTTGACAGGAAGCGAAACCGCTTACGTGCCATATAAGAAGACATTCCAATGATCATAAATAAAGAACCAGCTATACCGATCCCATGACCTATTATCCCGCTTGGCTTGAGGAAAGCATGGTCCGGATCATAAACCCTGTCATCCAGACTTAAACTGTAATATGGCATTCCCCTGTAAATAAGGAAGAATAAAGTAGTGATCACAATTATTGCTAATACGCTCAAATAAAACCTGTGTGCAAATTTTGACATATTATCCGGTTAATTAATAAATTCAAATATTAAATTATTGCTCATTTTAAATCATAACCTTAAATAAAGCTGGAGATTCCCTGGGAAGCAGCACCTTACCGTAAAAAACAATCAGCTTACCACTATTTTGCTCAAGGTCTTTCTCTTTTATACCAAAAGAAAAATCCTTTTTGCCGCCTCTTCTCTTCGATATTCCTTGCCACATATATTTTCTTTCCTGTATATGGGTCTTTACCGGTATAATATATAAGTGTGGAGAGCGTCATTGGTGTGGGAGTAAAATCCTGCACCTGCTCAGGCTTTATTCCGAGGCTTCTTACCTCCCTGGCCAGATCGCGCATCTCATTTTCACCTGATCCTGGGTGTGAGGAAATGAAGTAAGGTATTATCTCATATTTTGTACTTTCCCGGGCTGTCACAGCCTTAAACCTGTTCATCAGTTTCCTGAACAGTTCAAAGGGAGGCTTCCTCATAAGCTTAAGAACTTCAGGAGCAGTATGCTCCGGTGCTACCTTCAACCGACCTGATACATGATTTGTTATAAGTTCGTCAAGGTATTCATATTCATCCCTTCCTGCGTTTTTATTCCACCCGGGAAAGAGGAGATCATATCTTATTCCGCTGCCGATAAAAGCTTTTTTTATGCCACTGGTACCGTTTACTCTTTTGTAAAGTTCAGTGAGCTTTTTATGATTTGTATCCAGGTTTATACAAACATTTGGCCAGATACAGGAAGGTCGGGCACATCTTCGACACATTTCAGAATCTTTTCCCTTCATACGGTACATATTGGCCGATGGCCCTCCGAGATCCGAAAGATATCCCTTAAAATCAGGCAATTGCGATATTTTCTCTATTTCTGTAAATATAGAACTTTCTGATCTGCTGACAATCTGTTTACCCTGGTGGGCAGCTATTGCGCAGAAACTGCAACCTCCGAAGCAACCACGATGTATGTTCACCGAGAATTTTATCATTTCATAAGCAGGAATAGGACCCTTCTTTGCATAGCGGGGATGAGGCAAATAAGTATAAGGAAGGTCAAATGACAGGTCAGCTTCTTCCTCCTCCATCGGTCTGAAAGGTGGATTGACTATTACCTGTGAATCACCCGACAATTCAATCAGACGGGCTGATTCAATTTTATTTGATTCCCTTTCAAAAATCAGAAAATTTTCGGCAAAATATTTCTTGTCAGAGAGGCATTTCTCAAATGAATGGAGTGAAATATCTTTCCATGTTTTTTGCACAGGCCATTTCTCTTTTCTGTTTATCAAAACAGATGTCTGGGGAATTGTTTTAAGCGATGAAAACGGGATTCCTTTTAACAGAAGCCTGACAAGCTCTCTGACAGGTTGTTCACCCATACCATATATAAGCATATCGGCCCCGCTGCTCTTAAGAATTGAAGGTTCAAGCTTATCCTTCCAGTAGTCGTAATGTGTGAGCCTGCGCATTGATGCTTCAATACCGCCTATAACAACAGGGACATCAGGGAAAAGCTTTTTAAGAATCTGCGTATAAACAATAGTAGGGTAATCAGGCCTGAATCCGGCTTTGCCTCCTGGTGTATAGGCATCATCTGACCGCAATCTCCGGGCTGCAGTATAATGATTGACCATCGAATCCATGTTTCCTGCTGTAACTCCGAAAAAGTATTTTGGTATTCCCAACTTGATAAAATCCCGCAGATCATCTTTCCAGTTTGGCTGGGGAACTATTGCAACTTTTAATCCCTCCTTCTCAATGACTCTTCCTATAACTGCTGTGCCGAAAGATGGGTGATCGGCATACGCGTCTCCGCTGAAAATTATCACATCGGGTTGATCCCATCCCAGAGACTCAACCTCCTTTTTAGTTGCGGGAAGCCATTTATTTGGTAAATTTGACCCGGTTTTCACTCCATAAAAATACTTAAAATAACTATCTTGCTATCAATTGTGCTAAATGTCAACATTTTATTAAGTCATCATCTATGCCCCTCGCAAAATATTCTTATCTGAACATCTTATTTAAAGCTGCTGAAACAGGACTATTTATTGTATTTATTCTGTTACTTTCTCATTCAGAAGCCATAGCCCAGTCCTCTGATAAGAGACCGACTATAGGTCTTGTGCTGAGCGGAGGGGGTTCTCATGGGATCGCACACCTGGGGGTACTGAAAGTAATGGAGGAAGCGGGTCTGAGGCCAGATTATATTACCGGTGTAAGTATGGGCAGTATCATAGGAGCAATGTATTCAATAGGATACAGTTCTGACAGCCTGCAGAAACTTCTTAATACTGTGAACTGGGAAGTTGCCCTGTCTAATAAAATTCCGGAGAATAAGATAATATTCCTTGAAAAAAAACACTTTTATAACAGCTTAATGTCATTGCCGGTTTCACTAAAAAAAGTTACACTCCCTTCCGGTCTGATCAACGGACAAATGATTGAAAATGCGCTTAGTTTCTATGCCTGGCCCACTGCAGATATAAACGATTTCTCTAAGCTCCCTATCCCCTTCATGTGTGTTGCAACAGATATCCTGACATTTAAAAAAGCAGACCTGAAAACAGGTTATCTGCCTGATGCCATCAGGGCAAGCATAGCCATTCCTTCGATTCTTACACCCATAAAAATTGACACCGCCTTATTATTAGACGGAGGAATGGTTAGGAACTTTGCGGCAAGCGAGGCAATAGATATGGGTGCCGATATTATAATAGGATCTTATGTGGGATTCCATCGTTATAATGAAGAAGAGCTGCAATCTCTGCCCGGAATAATAAAGCAGTTCGGTTTTTCAAGAAGTATTGAAGATTTTGAAGAACAGAAAAAACTTGTTAACCTGCTTATTATACCGGACCTCAGTAGTATATCATCTTCAGATTTCAGCAATCCGGATACAATTATCCAAAGAGGGTATAAAGCTGCACTTCCTTACAAAAACTATTTTATTAAACTGGCTGATTCACTGAATAAGTTTGGCGCTCAAAAGCCAATTGAGAATATACTGGATAAACAATTCTACAAATTTGACAAGATTGAAATCATTGGTAATAAATTAAATTCTGATGCTCAGATTATGGGTGTTCTTGATATTAAACCCGGCGATAAAACTGACAAGTATATGATCAGTGACAGAATTGAGTTGCTCTATGGGAAAGCGTGGTTTGAGAAAGTTAAATACAGAGTTCTGCCGCGTAATGATTCACTTATCCTGGTGATAGACTGCATAGAAAAACCAAAAGCCATGTTATACGGTTCTGCACATTATGACAACTCCCTGCTTTCGGGAGTTTTACTTTCTTTTTCATTTAAAAATCTTCTGACAAGGAGATCTGTTATCGATGTTGATTCATATTTAAGCCAGTATTTCAGGTTCAGGGTTAATATGATACAATTTATTGACAGAAGCCAGAAGTTTGGATTATCAGCCAATTTTTATGCAGATAATACACTCATCCCTATTCTGCAGATACAAAATGAAAATATGGGAGTAATAAGCAGAAATTTCTCCCCTGGGATAACAATTAGCAAGAGATTAGGATTAAATTATATGATGAGTCTTTCCTCAAATTTTGAAAATCTTTACCTGAAACCCCACTTTCCCAATGACGAAAATTTAAAATACCTCGCATATAATTACCTTACCAATACATTTGATTACCAGGTAAATACACTTAATACTAAAAACTTCCCTGACAAAGGGACGATACTCAACATTTCTACCGGAACATCAAAATTACTTTCGGGAATTATAAAAACAGATTCTTCAAAAACTATTTACGAAGAAAGCGATCCGGGTAATTTCGCGTTCAGCAGATTTTTTACATTTTATGGAAATTTTAAGCAATATTTCAGCCGGGGTGACAGGTTTACTTATGCAATAAGCGGAGACGTGCTTTTTATTACTGACAGTTATGATATAACTGAACAAAACAATTTTTTTCTCCTCGGAGGCTTTGAATCACTTAACAAAAGATCTGTTCCCATGATTGGCTTTCACGCCAATGAAATCCCGGTCAAAAAGCTTGCCGGTGTTGGAACTGAAGTTGATATGGAGTTATCTGATAATTTTCACTTAAATTTCAGTACTAACATCTTTGCCGCCCAGGAAGCTGACAGGCATAGCGGATATTCAATTCTGGCAGGGTATGGATTAGGGGTAGGGTATATGTCACTGGCTGGTCCGCTGAGAGCCGGGTTGATGCATGGAATATATAACCGTGAAAAATTCTTCAGAGGAATCAAAGGCTATATCAGTCTGGGTTACAAATTCTGATAATTCTTCAGACATAAATGCTTAAAGGCCTGGTGATTAATATTTATGAAACAGATAAGGGTAAAGGAAGCTTAATGGCCTGATTGTTGCTGAGTAAAAGTTGTAAAAAAGTTAATCTTTCCACCATAAAGATTTCTAATAAAATGAGAGATGGATATTGTAAAAGTGACACAGCAACACAAAAATATTTGCAACCTGATTTCTCAAAAAAAGGTAAAGCAAAGTCTTGATATTCTGGCTAATATAATTACTGGAACCACTTCGGGTGAATTTAAGAATGATTATGAGAACGTAGTAACAACCTACAGGACAATGCTTAATTATACTATTGAAGGCATAAATGATCCTGAACGGGATAATGTTTATCTGAAGCTGATACAGTCAATACTACTGCTTGCCGATAAGGCAAAACAGGACATATTGTCACGCTATTCCGGATGGCACACCTACTGGATAAAACAACAGGCTGAAAAAGAACAGGACCTTAGCGGGAAGAGTATTGTGGATACCGTTGATGATCTGTTGTTTAAATCCGAACTTGACGAATGGCTTAAGCTTAGCAATGAAATAAATCATGATCCTGAATCTGAAATATCAAGGAATCATAAACAGCTGATGAAGAAAATTTTCAATCATTTATGGCTGACAGATTATTACGGAGAAGCTGAGAAGAGTCTCGTGGACCTCTTACTTAAATCAGGTAAATTCAGATGGTACGAAGCAAGTATTTTTACAACAGCCATCACATTAAGTTCTTTAAGAACATGGCAGACTGAGAAAATGTTGTATCTGATCGATATATATAAGGCAGGACAGGAACAGGTGATGGAGAGAGCCCTGGCCGGACTTATATTAAACCTCCAATATTATGACTGCAGGGTCATGCTTTATCCCGAAATAACCGGAAAAATAAAAAAAATGAGTCAGGAAAGCGTATTCAGAGAGCATTGCAGGATAATTGTTCTGCAGACGATCAGATCGCTGGAGACTGAAAAGCTCAGCAGAAAGCTGCAGGAGGAAATACTGCCGAAGGTTGCAAAGCTTAGGCCCAGGATAGAGGAGAAACTTGATCTTGATAACATTCTCCCCAAAGATAAAAATGAGGAGAAAAATCCTGACTGGTCAGATATGTTCAATGAGTCAGAGGAAATTTTTAAAACAATGGAAGAACTGACAAAACTTCAGATGGAAGGGGCTGATGTATATATGTCGGCATTTGCCAACCTGAAGCATTTTGACTTCTTCAGGGAATTTCAAAATTGGTTTGTTCCATTTTATCCTGAAAATGAGGCCGTGGATGAGATATTCAGAGACGAGATCCTTGGCCCGGGAACCAATGAGCTGGCAGAAGCCCTCTATAAAACTCCTTTTATCTGCAATTCTGATAAATATTCCCTTCTTCTAAATCTTAAATATCTCCCATCATCTCAAAAATCAATGATGTTGAAAGTATTTCGTATGGAGCTTGAAGGTTTACAACAACTTAATGAGGAATCTCTGGTTGCCGATCCCTTCAAAAATTTCCGCACATATATTACTCAATATCTTCAGGATATGTATAGATTTTTTAAACTTTCTCCCTATAAGAAAGAGTTTGAGGATCTGTTTACAGGAAAGATGGATATTTATAACTCCGGATTTTTCCGGTTAACATTCCAGTCTACTGATGCGGAGGCTGGTCTTGCTGATTATTTCTTCAGTAAAAATTTTTATGATAATGCTCTTCAACTTTTTCTGAAACAGATAAGTGAAAAACCTGCAGAGGCACAATTATACGAAAAGACCGGTTATTGTTACCAGGAGAGTGGTAATTTTGAGGAGGCTATGAAATATTACAGGAGGGCCGAGTTGATTGACAGGAAGCCCTGGACAGTCAAAAAGATTGGGTTTTGCCTGCGCAGGCTCGGAAAAAATCAGGAGGCACTTGAATACTATCTGCAAGCCAGCGACATGGAACCTGAAAATATTCACACTGCTATTATGACGGCACATTGTTATCTTGATCTTAAAGAATATGAGGAAGCATTGAAGTACTATTTCAAGGTCGAATATCAGGACCCTGGCAACCTTAAGATATTAAGGCCGATAGCATATTGCTATTTTGCACTTGGCCGTTTTGATGATTCAGAAAAGTATTATGAACGTCTTTCAGCCGGAAAACTAAATGCACATGATCTTATTAACAAGGGACATCTTAACCTGTGCAGAGGAGATAAAAAGGAGGCAATTGATCTCTACAGGAAGAGCATTGTAGGAGGAGAGTTGTCAAAAGAAGAGTTTATGGCAATTTTCTCAGAAGATAAACCGTTGCTCATTTCTCTCGGAATGAAGGAGGATGACCTTCCTATTGTACTCGACTATCTGTTATTTGCTATCGGGTAACTATGTTTGTGTCATGCTTAACCGGAGGACGAAGTCTGTCGGGGTATTGATTTCCATCATGAGAACTTCTCCTGTTATGTTCACCACGATAACCATCCCGGTTTCTTAAAGAATCATTATACTGGTTATTTCTTCTGTATTCCCTGATCATTTCTTTCCTCCGGTCATCCATTTCTTTGAGCCTGGCAAGTTGTTCTTTTGTCAAATTTGAATCGAGCTCTTTACGGAAAGCTTTCATTGTTGAGTCAAGGTTTTCCCTGAACTCATCCTGGAAATCGCTGTTAATTTTAGCGTATTTATCAAGGATCTGGTCTATCTTTGCTTTTTGTTGTTCATCAGGCTGGATAGCATTATAAAAGCCATCCCTGAATCTTTGTTCCGAAAAATAAACCCGAACCGGTTTCAATTTATTGAGTCTTATTTGTGCGGAGGTTAACATTCCGATAACAAAGCCAATTAATAGTGTAATAATAAATAATATTATGGGTTTAGCTTTCATGATCAAATCTTTAATTACCAGTCAGTAAGCAAACGATACTCTCTCCATGAATGTCATTTAATCCTAAAAAGGAATTAAAGGAGAGGGATCCTTCCATCAGAAAAATTGAAATTAATAAGATAACGATTGCGGCAACTCCTGTAAGTGCAATGCGATAGAAAACGTAATTCAGGGTTTTCACAAATTCTATCTCCTCATATATTGCATCTACAGAAGAAAATATTTTACCAATCACTTTATCGCTGAAGCCGGGGTTGAAATTAAATACCACACCTTCTTCTTCAAGCTTTTCAGGAATGTCAGTTGTTGATGCTTCGGCATCCACAGCTCTGAAAAACAGCTTTTTAAGTTCTGAATATTTCATACTAACCTATTTTTTGCAAAATATTTTTTAATTGTTCCTGTGCTCTTGAGAGCCTTGAAAGAACTGTTCCAAGGGGAAGACCAAGAATTTCAGCAGTTTCTTTAGTTGAATATCCCTGCAGCATCCTCATCATCACAATTACCCTGAACTTTGCATCCAAACTCTTTAATGCTTTACCGACTATTTCTGATGCTTCTTTTCTCTCTTCAGTTTCATGGTCAGCAACTTCAAATTCATACATCTCATTATTTCCTTTCAGTGAAAACATTGAAAAAAATCTTTTTCTCCGTTTTATCTCATTGAGGGTCAGGTTAACTGCAATCTTCTGAATATACGTTGACAGTTTTGCTTCACCTCTGAACTCCGACAATGAATAGAAGAGTTTAATAAACACTTCCTGTCCAATGTCTTCAGCAAAAACCGAATCCCCAAGCATTCCTTTAACCGTTCTGGCAACCATTTTCTGGTAACGGTTAACAATTTCGCTGAATGCCAGTTTATCACCTTCAATTGACGCCTTTACCAGCTCATCTTCTTCAATCTGGTTATATGGTACCTTAACCATTAGTTCAGTATATAGACAATTAGAAAGCTGCCATTATTCCCGAATGTTAATTCTTGTTAACATAAAACCTGAAACGGAGAAAATTCTTTTGTAAATGTTTTAATTCTCCGGCAGCTTTGTATTCTCATTAACCAGCTCGATCTTATAATCTTTTCCATACTTTATAAGATAGAGTTTCTGATTTTCAAAACCATTAGTTATTTGGCTCCTTCTTAAGTCATACACAGTTTGCAACAGATCGGGGTTGTGAATTTCGGGGTGTGAAATAAATTCCTGTCCATTCAATGCCAAACCGCTAATAAAATAATAGGCAATATCATATCCCTGCCAGGCATAGCTCAGCTCTGAAGGTTCGGTAAGGAATTTTTTTCTGTAATCAGAATTAAACTCCATCACATCCTTTTTCTTATAGTCAATCCAATAAGATGAATAAAGCATTAATCCCAGATCAAAATAGTATTCAGGATTAAGATTAGTCTGATCTCTCAGAGCCGGATATCCGAAAACCTTGATGTCATATTTTTTCATTAAGGCATAGATTTCCTGAAGAGTCTCGCTTATTACAGGAGGATCCTCAGAGGCAACTATAATAAGATTCTTTGAATTTTCTGAAAGCGCATGCCCGAGTCTGTTAATGGAATCATTACCAAATGCCGATCTGCTGTAGAAAAGAAATTCCTTGAACTTAATTTCTTCAAATGGCATTTTAACAATAAGGTCACTTAATATCAAATTTTTAAAATTCTTCACCTCCTGATCAGTTCCCGCAGTATCGGTATTTATAAAAATAAAATTATGATCATAATACTCGCTTACCTTTTCTGCGAGAGCTTTTTGTGCTACTTCAAGGGTTGAGTTCGCAAGAAAGAGATTAGGATTGTTAACCAACACCTGATTATTAAACAGTTGAACGGGAGAAACTACAGGTATACCGCGTGGACCTGCATATGCGGCTACTATTGAAAGGTTATGGGGCCATACAGGTCCGATTATGAGGTCCATCCCATCCAGTTTTCCCTGATTAATAAGATTTGTCAGTTCAACCGTATCACTTTTAATATCGAAAACCTTCAGAGTAATGTTTAAACCCAATGAACGCAAGGTGTCAGCTGCCAGCAATATTCCATCATACATCTCAATAAAATCCCGGCTCCAGTCATATATCCATTCTTCCGGCCTTTTTACCACCTTCATTATCTTTTTGCCTCTGACCGACCTTGAAGAATCAATATACGAACGCCGTGAATTTTCCCTAAGGTAAAACGGAAGGAGAACAGCGACATTCAATGACCCGCTCAGGCTTTTAACCGGGGTATAACCTACAGGACGCGGGAAGACAACAGGTTCCTCAACAGCCACCTTCACACTATCCTGCATGGGTATTTCGATTTCCTCTTTTTCAGTCATTTTACTTGTTGGAACACGGATGTAATCACCGACCTGCGGGAACCGTAAATTCCTGTTTTCCCTTCTCAATTCCCTGAGTGTAAGTCCATACTTTGAGGCAATTGATGAAAGGGATTCTCCTTCTGTAACTTTGTGGTAAATATACTTTGGAGGCTGATCATTGAATTTTTGTCTGTCAGTCATAAAATCCCTTCGTGGTATTGCTATTTCAGCACCAACAGACATTTTGTTTATATCTATCTGCGGATTGCTTGAAATTATTTCATTTTCAGAAACTCCATACAATTTTGACAGAGAATAGACAGTTTCCCCAGGATCAAGTTTGTGATAAATGTATTTGCTGTCATCGCGTATCGGGCGATTCTGAGGTAAAGCCGATTTATCAGCTTCCTGAACTTCTCTAATAGGTATTCTGAGTGTCTGCCCCTCCTTACACCATAGAGTGCCGGAGGATTTTCTTTTGTAAGCTCATCAACCGTAATCCCGTAAGCTCTTGAAATTGAATAAGCTGTCTCCCCCTTTTTAACCAGGTGAATATAATAGGGGACTCCCGAAATAATTACTTTCTCTTTTGATCGTTCAACAACAACCTGTGAATGGAGATTAAAGGTAAGAATTATAAGAATAATTGCTGTCAGTAGTAACCTGCTCCGGTAGTTATTAATCATTTTCCCAATCTAAATTAAAACGTTTTAAGAAATGCCCTGCAATTCTTTTCTATTCTTTCAGGAACATTCGAAATATCTTCTCTTATAAATTTCTCACCGGTAATCTTTTCATAAAGTTCTATATATCTTTCTGATACCTCATTGACAAATTCATCAGTCATTTCAGGTACTTTCTGTCCCTCTTTTCCCTGAAATCCGTTTTCCATAAGCCATTCTCTGACAAACTCTTTTGAAAGCTGCTTTTGAGGGAGTCCCTTTTCAAATCTTTCCTGGTATTCATCAGCATAAAAGTATCGGGAAGAATCGGGAGTATTAATTTCATCAATAAGATAAATTTTTCCATTCTTTTTTCCAAACTCATATTTTGTATCAACAAGAATCAGTCCATGCTCTCGCGGCAATTTCTGATCCTCGTAGAAATACCTCCATGGTATATTTCTCGATAAGGTCATATTCCTTTTCAGGAATAAGGCCGCTTCTTATAATCTCTTCACGTGAAATATCTTCATCATGTTTTCCCTGTTCAGCTTTTGTTGTTGGAGTAATAATTGGTTTCTCAAACCTCTGATGTTCTTTCATTCCATCCGGAATTGTAACACCACATATTTCCCTGGCACCTGCTTTATATGTCCTCCATGAACTACCTGTCAGATATGCTCTTACAATCATTTCAACCGGATATGGTTCACATTTATGACCAAAGGTTACAGTTGGATCAGGAGTTGCAATTTTCCAGTTCGGAACAATATCGCTTGTTGCATCAAGAAATTTTGAAGCTATCTGATTAAGTACCTGTCCTTTATATGGGATTCCCTTTGGAAGGACAACATCAAAAGCAGAAATCCTGTCTGATACTATCATCAGAAGATAATTATCATTAATATTATATACATCTCTTACCTTTCCCTTATAAATACTTTTCTGTCCGGGGAAATTGTAATTGGAGCTTAAAATTGTCTTTGCCATATTGCACAAATAATTAATTGTTTATAACTGTTCTTTACGTTTTGAAACTGCCCTCTAGATGAACCTACGCTAAGCGAAAAGAATTACCTTCAGGAGACGCATAAATCGCTGAGAATCACAAGTTTATTTTAAGTCTTTAATATTATTCACATGATTACGTCTGTTTACCTTACGAACTCATTTTCTTCCTGCTCATAAGCTCTGACAATTCTCTTCACAAGTTTATGTCTGACAATATCGCCTTCATCAAATTTGATTATTGAGATACCTTCAATATTCCACTAAGAATTCTCATAGCCTGAATGAGACCTGATTCATTTTTCCGGGGAAGATCTATCTGGGTGGTGTCCCCGGTCATAATAAATTTTGAACTTACCCCCATTCTGGTAAGAAACATTTTAAGCTGGCTTATTGTTGCATTCTGTGCTTCATCAAGAATTACAAAAGCATTTTCAAGGGTTCTTCCTCTCATAAATGCCAGTGGTGCTATCTGAACAGTTCCATCCTCAATCCATGTTTCAAGTTTTTTATAAGGAAGCATATCATGGAGAGCATCATATAAAGGTTGCAGATAAGGATCAAGTTTCTCTTTCATATCCCCAGGCAAAAACCCAGTCTTTCTCCGGCTTCCACAGCCGGCCGGGTAAGAATTATCTTTTTTACCTCTCTTTCCTTCAATGCCCTTACTGCCAAGGCAATAGAAGTATATGTCTTACCCGTTCCTGCCGGTCCTTCAGCAATTATAAGATCACTTGTTCTTATATTCATTTACCAGTAGTAACTGGTTCACTGTCCGTGGCCCTGACTGGCTTTCCGCTTGTTCCAAAAACAATAACATGTTCAAAATCACCATCTGATGCCGATTTCATATGTTCAGCATCAAAAAAATATTTTTCAATATCCTGCTTCATCAAGGCGATGATATTTCTGGTAATACTCGATTAAGTCATTAAATTTTTCTGCAAATACAGTAATCTCAGTCTCCTCTCCCATACATTTAATCTCATTGCCTCTTGCAAGAATCTTTATTTTAGGAAAGAAACTACGAATTTTATCAAGCAAAGAATTATTAGAGCCGAAGAAGACTACAGGGTCAATATCCTCAAGAAATATTGTTATCTCTGTCATTAAACCTCACAAAAATTGAGTATTCACTCTTGCCATTATCATTATTAACCGGTATCAGGTAAAATAGTTTATAAAAATATATCATTGAACAGTACAAAGTAAGCTTATTTTTTCCTTAGAAGATTATCTTTGTTATAAGTTTTTTCATATGCCGGTAGTTACTTTAACAACAGAATGGAAGCCTGATGATATCTATTATGGAATCATTAAAGGAAAGCTCAGCAGCATTGTGTCCCGGGACATCACTATTATTGACAATGCCGGAAGCATTCCTCCTTTAATATCTCTCATGCCTCCTTTATAATCAGGAATACCTTCAATAACTACCCAAAAGGTTCAATACATATTATTTGTGTGCATTCCGAAGCACAATAAAGATCAGGACCATCTGATAGTTAAAGCAAGAGATCATTTCTTTATCGGAACTGATAATGGAATCTTCAACCTGATTCTTAATTCTGATCCGGATGAAGTCATTAAGATTGATCATATACGGAGTCTCAGATGAACTTGAAATATTTGCAAATGCAGCTTCCGATCTTTTGTCAGGAAAGAACCCTGGCGAACTGGGAAAATCAGTAAAAACAATAAGTGAAAAAGTACCTCTCAGAGCAACAATTGATAAAGATGTAATTATAGGGAGTATTATTTTCATTGACTCGTACGGGAATGCTATATCCAATATTACAAGAGAAGTATTTTACAGGGTATTTGAGAACAAAGATTTCAGAATTCTTATCCAGAGCAATAAAAATTATACTGATCAGATATCTCTGAAAATACAGTGATGTGCCTGTAGGAGAAATGCTTGCAAGGTTTAATCTCTCGATCTGCTGGAAATTTCAATCAATGGAGCAAATGTATCTGAATTATTAAGTATTGACATAGGATCTGTTGTCCGGATTGATCTCTTCAAATGGCAACATCACCTAATCGTCTGTTTTAAATAATTTTACTTATGAATGATAAAAATAAAAGTCTTGAAGAGTTTAAAAGACTGCTCGATATTATTAGATGAACTCAGAGTAAAATGCCCCTGGGATATGAAACAGACCAATGAAAGTCTGCGGAAGCTTACCATTGAAGAAACTTATGAGCTGGCTGAAGCAATATTTTCTCAGAAATGATGAAGGTATCAAGAAATGAATTAGGTGATCTTATGCTCCATATAGTTTTTTATGCCAAAATTGGCTGAGGAAAAAGGAACATTTACGATGGCCGATGTTCTGGAAGGTATTAACAATAAACTCATTTACAGGCATCCTCATGTATTTGGTGATGTTGATGTGTCAGGATGCATCAGAGGTTGAAGAAAACTGGGAACAACTTAAGATTAAGGAAAATAATGGCTATAAACCTGTTCTTTCCGGAGTTCCTTCCTCATTACCAGCTATTATTAAAGCAAACAGGATACAGGAAAAAGTAAGAGGTGTTGGATTTGACTGGGAAAAAAGAGAACAGATCTGGGATAAGGTTCTTGAGGAGATACATGAACTAAAGGAAGAAATAAACAATAGCGATAAAGTAAAATTGAATCAGAACTGGGTGATGTCCTTTTCTCAATTATAAATGCTTCAAGGTTGTATGATATTGATCCTGAGGCAGCACTTGAAAAGACAAACAGAAAATTTATTAAAAGGTTCAATTACCTTGAAAATGAGACCTTAAAAAAGGAATTTCACTTCATGATATGAGTCTTGATGAAATGAATGTTATCTGGGAAGAGGCAAAAAAAGAGGATTGACGCACCCCACTGAAGAGGTTTATTGATAATCAGCATGTTACCAGTCTCCCGTCAGCTACGTGCTGGCAAACCTGTAACTAGAAGCTGATATATAATTTTTGCAGCAATGAAATCTGGTGCTTTATTTGTATCGGAGAGGGACAAAGTTCAACAATATCAAAACCAACAACATTTCTGTTTTTTATAACATCTCTCAGGAAATGCATCAGTTCTATATATTCAGGACCTCCGGGCTCCGGAGTTCCTGTCGATGGCATAATTGAAGGGTCGAAAACATCGAGATCAATTGTTATATATACATTTTCCGTAAGCATTTCTAATTGCTTTTGAATATAATTCTTTATCGTAATACAGTTCATGGGAAAAGAATATTCTGTCCTTTGTCAGCTATAAGGTAGTTCCTCTGCTGACATACTTCTGATACCTACCTGTACAATCGGAGCAAATTCCCTTGCCCGGGCCATTACACATGCATGATTAAACTCCGATCCTTCATACTTCTGTCTGAGGTCTGCATGGGCATCAAGCTGAAGTACAGTCAGGTTTTCAAAATACTCTGAAAATGCTTTTATCGATCCAATACTGATACTGTATGGTTTCCTCCTACTATTACAGGAAATTTTTTATCGGTCAGTAGAGAATAAAGTCCTATTATGTACGGCATTAACTAGAGTTTTTCGGGAGTTGATTTTTCAAGTAATAGGATCAATTGTATTTATACCTCTTTTATGTAGCTTCAGAAGCTGTTTCAATATCATAAAATTCAAGGTTAACTGAGGCTTCCAGAATTGCATCAGGTCCCTTATCTGCACCCTTTATCCATGTACTGGTTTCATCATATGGAACAGGAACAATTATTATTCCTGAATCAGTATAATCGTACACGACCTCATTGCCGCCAAAATTCATAAATAATTGATTATTAACACTATTATTAACCCTTTGGTTTTGTGGGAGCTTTCTTCTTTTTCGTTTCAACAGGTGGATTTTTTTCAGATTCCGGAACGGCATCAGGTGGCCCGGCAATCTTTTCAGGTTCATCCTGAACAAGGAGGTTAAGCTTATGCAGAATATTATACCAGTGTAACGACCTTTTTAATATCGCTGGGATAAACTTTATCTTTTGAATATTCAGGCAGCACTTCATCAAACCATGCTTTTCAGCTTATTGACATCGCTACTTGGAATCTATTGCAGGTCCCCCATTTTCCTTTTCGGAAATAAGATCAAAAACTTTACCCAGAGGCATATCCTCTTTCTCCGTAAATATTGCAATATCTTCCAGAGAACTTACTTTTGCTGAGCCATAAGCACTGCTTCTTTTTTTTGTCTCGAAGGTGTTCAACGATTATTGCATTTTTCCCCTGGGCAATAAATTTAAACAAACCTGGTTCACCTGAAATTGCAGATATATCTTTTAGATTCATCTTTTAACACTTTTTTATGCAAATTTAATTCTTGTATTGTAATGTCGGCACTAATACGTGACAATATTTTATACTGAATCACATTCAGAGTATATTTCTTTCTCTTTTTATTTCTCATATAGCTTCATTTACCTTTTTAAATTTTTCATCAGCTGTTTTTCTATAGTTGTCGCCGAGATGACTCACTTTATCAGGATGATATTTCATAGCCATCTTCCGGTAAGCCTTTTTTACATCATCGTTTGAAGACAGAGGGTTCTATCTCAAGAATTTTATAAGAAGAGTCTGTTTCAGGAATAAACATGTTCTTTATTGACATATAATCAGTAGATGCTACACCAAGATAACCTGAAATTTTTTCCATAATTTCAATTTCTGAAGGATGAATCATGCGTCTGCTATTGAAATATTAAATAAAAGATGAATAACTGAAGTCTTGAAGAATAGTCCATGTTTCTTGCGATCTGCTAGACATACATCTCTTACAGGAATATCCTGCTTTAATAAATCCTTAAGCATCAAAAGTGCCTCTCTTGCTGTTTCCTGCCCGAATTGTCTGGTAAAAAACTGCTTTACATAGTCAAGCTCTGATTTTACAACTTTCCCGTCGGCTTTCATCACAGCAGCCACAAGTACGAGCAAGGCTCATCCAAAAGCGCCGGGTGAGGTATGCTGATCTATCGAAGCATAGCCGGATCCCTGATCAGTTGTACTGTCAACCATTGAACCAACAAGGAATCCAAGAAGTCCTCCTATAGGGCCACCCACTACCCATCCAAGTCCACCGCCGATCCATTTTCCAAAATTTCCCATATTAATTAGTTCTATTTAAGTATTCCAGAATATTTTCATGAATTTTAAAATTACTGGAATTATCATATCATTTTCTGAATTACGTATTACATAATCTGATAATTGTGTCCTTGTGTCATCATTCATCTGGTTTTGTATCCGTTCCATTACTTGTTCCCTTGACATATTATTCCTTTTAATGACTCTTTCCACTCTTTCTTCAACAGGTGCAACCACTGTGCTATCCTGTCGACCAGTTTTGAAGCTCCGCTTTCAAAGAGAATTGCTGCCTCCATTATCACATAAGGCGCAGTCTGCTTCACAGCCCATCTTTTAAAGTGGTCAAAAACTAAAGGATGTATCAGGAAATTTAATTTTTCAAGGAGTAGCTGATCATTAAAAATAAGTGAGGCGAGGTCCGAACGATCAAGTTTTCCCTCAATGTACAGGTCTCTCCCTGCAATAGAATTTATGCTTCGGATTATGTCAGTGTTTGTATCCATTATTTTCCTTGCTTCAGAATCCGCTGAAAAAACAGGGATGCCAAGTACATTAAAAACCATGCATACAGAAGTTTTACCACTTCCAATACCACCTGTTACTCCGATCTTCATTCCATGATTTCCCTGCCTTGTCATTCTTTGAAAATTCGGTCCTAAGTTAAATTTTTTGAAAGATTATATTTTAGGACACCTAAATCCGGAAATTTATTTTTGACCTACCCTTTTGAATGAAAAAAAAAGGGTATCAGGTTTAATAGAAGTTATTTTACATTCTGTTCTCAATTGCGTTGTAAAATTATGTATAAGACTCGATGTAATAAGGTAATAATCAGAATTTATTCTTCCCTGGACTCTCCTGTAACTGATTTTAGAAAAATCAATTATTGCCGGTGTCCTGTTTCCTGAATATCTTAAGTTTGAATAAAGAATAACCTGGTCCTTTAAGATATATATTCAGCTTTTCAGGAAGCCTGTCAACAAATTCCATCTCTTTAGGCAGGCCAATATATCTAACCGGGTAATTTATATCGGCTTCCAGTTCTTTTCCAAGAGAATTCAGATACCAGAAAACAAAAGAAAGAAAAAGAAAGAAAGCAAAAACCGCAAGATTACTTTTGGTTCCGCTTGTATCTTTCTTCGGAATTCCCTTCGATCTTATTTCATTCTGTCCCTTCACACCGGGTCAATGGATTGATGTAAAGCTATTCTGTATCAGTAGTTGGATCTTTAAGCAGGGCACTTTTGTCTACTTTCAGTTTTATATCACCGCCTACATCCATCATAACATAGTTATCTTTTACTTCATACACTTTACCATATATTCCACCGGTAGTAATAACTTTATCACCCCTTTTTAGAGAGCTTCTGTAGTTGGTCATCTCTTTCTGCTTTTTCATCTGAGGTCTGATCATAAAGAAATAAAAGACCACAAATACTAGAATAAGAGGAAGAAAAGTCACAAGTGGATTACTCTGGCCGGTTGCTCCGGCAGGTTGACCCATTAAAAATAAATAAGCAAAATTGATCATTGTTTAAATTATTTTAATTATTATTACTGTTGCTATTACCTCTGCAGTTATTTTTAAAAGTACTACCGGAGTTTTAGCATTTGATTTAACAGTAATAGTTTTTGTCTGCATTCCATTCCTTCCGGATGTATCAAAAATTACTTCAAGATTTCCACTTTCACCGGAGGAGACTGGCTTCGTACTCATATTTGGGGACAGTACATCCGCAGGTTGTTGTTGCTGAGTTAATTACCAGGTCAGTCTGATCCTTTATTTTCAAAAGTAAAAATATAACCTACTTTTTAACCTTCACTGAACTTTCCCAAAATCATGTTCATATTCTTTAAAAATAAGTTCGGCACTTCCTGTGTCGGACGAACTTCCCTCTACTCATTCCGGAATTTCCGTGAGATGCATTTCCACAACGTGTTAATATTAAAACAGTTAATGAAAAATGAACAGTATCCTAATCTTTTTCATAAAGATTAATAAATTATCTTTTTTCCGGTTAATGATTCTTCGACCAGTCCTCGTCCAAATTTATTAATAAGTCCCTGTTTCCTGATCTCCTTTACTATATTATCCAGAATTCCGTTGACAAAGGTACTGCTTTTTGATGTACAATAGTATTTGGCAATTTCAATGTATTCATTCAGTGTAACTTTAACAGGTATCTCAGGAAATTCAAGTATTTCTGTTATAGCAAGTTGCATCACAAGGATATCCATAAGTGCAATCCTCTCAACCTCCCAGTTTGTTGTGTTTTTATCGATCAGTTCGGAACATTTTCGGGCATTAAGGACCGCTCTTCCGGAATAAAATCTTAACAAACTCTTCATCTTCCTCATTCTTAAATAATGGCATCAGACTGGCATTCTCCAATGAATCTGCCTTAAACTTTTTCAGAGTTTTTTCAATCATGGAGGTTACATATTCAATATCATCATTCCAATAGATACTTTGTTCTTCAATATTTGAATTGAGATCTTCAGAATTTGCAAATAACAGTGTAATTAACCTGATAATAAATTTCTTATCGGAAGTGTAGTTATTATCTTCTGAGTCCATATATTCCCTGTATACATCCCATGTTATCATTTTATTATACAGGATACGCGGAATATGAGAATAATTTACCCAGGAAAGTTTATTGGATGAGATATACTTATTAAATGCCAGGTTCTTTCTTAGCTGGGCTATAACCATATTATTTATGAAGCGTCTTCTTGGATTCAGATCTTCCTCGGCTGGAATCCTCTTTTGAAGAGCCTGATCAATTTTTTCTCCAGCTATATCTGCGACTTCAAGAACAAGCAACATAAGATAATGATACAGATCATAAGTCTTCGCAATACTGAACATAAGTTCTGTTTCGGCATTTGCAAGATCGTCATCATCTCTGCGGTTAAAAGCATAAAGGGCCAGCAAAGCTTTAATACGTAATAATCTTCTGCTAATCATTAATAAAGAACCTCATATTTCAGGTGCAAAAATACTATTTTTCCCGTACCCTCAAAACATGGAAACAAATTTAAGGACAATTATCAGGTCAAACTTTGATTTGGTAAAATATTTATTATATTTGACAATATAAATTAAAACCCTAACATTAACTGACTTAGATATGGAAGAAGAAGAAGTAATCAAGGAAGTCATTAACGGGAATGATGAAAAGTCTATTAAGGAGGAGATTTTTACCAGGGTTGTGCGCGCCGGAAAAAGAACTTATTTTTTCGATGTTAAGGCTACACGAAAAGATGATTACTACCTTACTATTACTGAAAGCAAGAAACGTTTAGGTAAAGAAGGTAAGATATTCTATGAAAAACACAAAATCTTCCTGTATAAGGAGGACTTTGAAAAATTTACCGGGGGATTGATTGATGCTGTTTCATTTATTGGAACCGGCAGGGATGATTTAAATTCACCGGAAACTTTATCCGAAATCGAAGTCGGCCGGGAAGACAAGGATCTGACAACCAAAGAATTTTCAAACATTGAGTTTGATGATCTGGGTGAAAAGTAGGGCCTTTTTCGGGTTTGATTTTGAATTATAACTTCTAATGTCTGACTATATTTTTCTTGTATTAGGAATACTTCTTATGATATTTGGAATTATAGGGTGCCTGGTTCCTGTACTTCCCGGTCCGCCGCTAAGTTTCCTTGGTCTCATCTCACTGCATATTACACGGTTCGGTGATTTTCCAAGAGCCACTCTTGTAACACTTGGTGCAATTGCAGTTGCAGTAACGATTCTGGATTATTTTGTTCCGATATGGGGAACAAAGAAATTCGGTGGTTCAAAATATGGTATCAGAGGTGCTACAGTGGGACTCATTATTGGGATTTTCCTCGGACCAATAGGTATTGTTGTCGGGACACTTATCGGTGCATTTATAGGTGAGATGATATTTAAGGATGATATTAACTATGCTGTCAAAGCAGGTTTCGGAAGTCTTATAGGTTTTCTCACCGGGATCGGATTAAAACTTGCAGCATCTCTTATTATGACATTCTATTTTTTTAAAGGATGGATAGCATGAAATCCCGCACCGGGTGAGGTGCGTAGGGCAAGTGCCCGGGGAGTCTTTACACTATACTCTCCCCTGTTCCCCACTGCCAAGTGTTGCAACCATAACAGCTTTGATTGTATGTAACCTGTTTTCAGCTTCATCGAATACAATTGATTTATCCGACTCAAATACATCTTCTGTTACTTCCATACCGTCAAGACCATATTTCCGGTATATCTCCTCTCCCACTTTTGTATCCCTGTTATGGAAGGCAGGAAGACAGTGCAGGAATTTTACATTTGGATTAGCGGTCATCTCCACTACTGATGTGTTGACCTGATATGACTTCAGAAGTTCAATCCTCTCTTCCCATACTGAATCAGGCTCACCCATTGAAACCCAGACATCAGTATAAAGGAAATCGACTCCTTTGACTGCATCTTCAACATTCTCTGTAATCAATATCTCAGCTCCTGTTTCTTTTGCAATAACCCGGCATTTGGCAATAAGTTCACCGGCTGGCTGACAGGCAGCAGGGGCTGCTATCCTGAAATCCATTCCCATTTTGGCAGCACCTACCATTAACGAGTTACCCATATTGTAACGTGCATCTCCCAGATAACAAAATGAAATTTTGTTAAGAGGTTTTGCCGAATGTTCCAGCATTGTTAAAAAATCAGCAAGAATCTGAGTAGGATGAAACTCATTAGTGAGTCCGTTCCATACCGGCACTCCCGCAAATTTCGCAAGCTCCTCAACAATTTCCTGCCCATATCCACGATATTCTATCCCATCATACATCCCGCCAAGAACACGGGCAGTGTCCTTCATGGATTCCTTCTGACCTATCTGCGACCCAGTAGGCCCAAGATATGTGACATGAGCGCCCTGGTCAAAGGCAGCTACTTCAAAGGCGCAACGGGTTCTTGTGGAAGATTTCTCAAAAATCAGAGCAATATTTTTCCCTTTAAGTTTTTGATGTTCGGTTTTAGTCTTTTTTTCTTTTTTAAGCTCAGCAGCCAGATCAAGAAGATACTGTATTTCAGCCGGTGTGAAATCGAGGAGCTTTAGGAAATGTCGGTTGTGAAGATCTATTGTCATAATTTTAAATGATAAAAGACAAAAGTAAAAAGATAAAAGTGAAAAAGATTGATCGTGAAATTAAAAAGCAAGAATTATTTGCAAAACTGATGTTATACAGGCAACTGGTTGCCTGCGGCTGGTAACTGGATATTGGTCATTTCCTGATGCCCGGTATCTTTCATTTATCTGCGGTTATCTTCATATTCCCTTGTGATCTTTGAACCCTATTTTTTGTCTGCCAGTTTAAAAGCCCCGGTTATAACGCGGATTTTTGCCCCCCTGTTTTATGAACTTAAGGCATGCCTCGACTTTTTTGAAAACAGCCTTACAAACCAATATGTTTTATAAAATACCTATCCCATTAAAACTCATAAAACACAGGGTAAAGAAATGAAATTAAAAAAAAATATTACATTTACGAAATACATAATACCCCCGATAAGTGAGATTCAAAGTAGTATTATTTATAACCGCAATTATTGCGCTGATTTTATATTCTTGCAGAGAGAAGGGAGGTAAGTTTATAAATGAGGGTGAAATTCATTATAAGATAGATTATACAGGTAGTTTTATTGTTCCAAAAGAGGCTTTACCTCAGGACCTTATTTTCGCATTCAAAAGGAACAAAATCCTTTTTGAAATGACAGGAATCGGGAAGTCAGGTATTATGAACCTAACCAATCCGGAAAAGGGTATTTATGACACTTACTTCAGTTTCTTTGCCAAAAAATACTATTATGCAGGTGAACGGGATGAGTTATATCCGGGCTTTGAAGCGATGAAGGGACTAATATTAAAAAAAACATCCAGGAAATCTGTTATCTGCGGCTACAACTGTTTGAATGCAGAAGTTACTTTTCCTTCTGACAGGAAGAAAGTTCGTGATATCTGGTATACAACGGAGATCAAAGTGAAGGATCCTAATGTCTCTACACCCTTCAGTCAGATAGATGGTGTTCTTATGAGCTTTTTTTTCTTAATTGGCACTTCAGAACTTGATTTCAGGGCTGAAACGGTGTACAGTAAAGAGGAACCAGATGAGCTGTTTGAAAGAAGGGATAAGTATATAAAGGTATCTAAAGATAGTATCAAAGATTTTATTAACAGGCTGATAAGCATTTAGAGCGATGTGAGTAGTTTGGTGAGAGGTATGGAGTATGGGGCATGAGATATGGTGTGAAAAAGTTTGCGCGACAAAAGTCAATAAGTAAATAATCATAATTACAAAATAAAATCATTTTTACAGGGTAACTCAAAATTATTACCTTTGGAATGCTTTTTGAAAAGGGATATTCCGGTAAGAACCCTACTATTTAATTGGTGAAACTTCTGTAAAAATGGCTAAAGAGAAAGAAGAAAAAGGCAGGAAAACTTCTAAAACCGTTAATAAGTCCGGTAAATCAAAGTCATTTTTCTATGATGAAAGAATAAAATTTGTATTTGGGATCCTTTTCACAGGTTTTGCATTATATCTTCTGCTTGCATGTGTTTCGTACCTGTTCTGGTGGAAAACAGATTTAAGTCTCCCGGGTAAAGATGTAATTTCCGGACCTGAAATAGAAGTAAAGAACTGGGCGGGCAAAAGCGGATTCTGGCTCTCTGATCTGATAATAGCCTACGGGTTTGGATATGGTGCCTTTTTCCTGCCTCTTATTTTCGGTTCCACAGGGCTCTACCTTCTCAATTTTCCTAAGATCAGACTTTGGAACCTTATCGTAAAATTCACATTTGCAGCTATTATTCTATCACTTATTTTAGGGTATATTTTTGGGGATGCCGGAGGTTACCTGAAGAGCGGACCTGGAGGAGCCCAGGGTTATTTGATTACCAGATGGCTGAATGCCTTTATTGGAATGATAGGCACAGGTGTGCTCCTGGTTTTTATAACGGTCTCTTATCTCATATTTGCATTAAAATTTAAACCTAAATCATTTGGAATCAAGTTAAACAGATCCTTAAAGACTGAAAAAGGAGATTTATTGCAAAATAGTGAAACAGAGGAGGCCGGTGATTATGAGGATATTATAACAAGACTACACCATCCTGAAAATACCGGGACGGAATTGAACCACAAACATTCGTCTGTCGACTTTGTCGTAAGAAATACCAGGCTTGACCATCATCCGGGTGATTACCAGGGAGATCGGTCAGACAGTTCCAAAGGTTCAATAATCCGCGACTTTGATAATGACACCCTGATAATTCCCAAAGGAGACGAGGTTCCTATAAATATTACACGGCCTGAGGCTGATGATGGACTTTCGGAAGAAGAAGTGGAGAAGATAATGGGGGTTTATGATCCCCGCCTGGATTTATCACATTACAAATTTCCACCCCTGTCCATTCTTAAAGAACATAAATCAGAAGCAGCCTTTGATAACAGTGAAGTTTTTGAGAATAAAGAAAACATTATAAAGACTCTGGGCGACCATAAAATTGCAATAAAAAGCATTTCAGCCACGGTAGGTCCCACTGTAACTTTATATGAAATTGTTCCTGAACGTGGCGTGAGGCTTGCCCGGATCAAATCGCTTGAAGATGATATAGCCCTTAACCTTTCAGCACTCGGGATAAGGATTATTGCCCCGATTCCGGGAAGGGGAACAGTAGGTATTGAAGTTCCGAACAAAAAGCCCGAGATGGTTTCCATGAGGTCGCTTATTACTTCCAAGGCTTTTCAGGAGACTAAATTTGATATTGCCCTGGCATTAGGCAGGACTATCACCAATGATCCATATATTGTCGATCTTACAAAAATGCCTCACCTCCTTGTTGCAGGAGCAACCGGCCAGGGAAAATCTGTGGGGATAAATGCAATAATTACCTCAATCCTTTACAAAAAACATCCTTCAGAGGTCAAGTTTGTCCTGATAGATCCGAAAAGGGTGGAACTTCCTCTTTATATGAAGATTGAAAGGCATTTCCTGGCTAAACTTCCAGGAGAGGAGGATGCAATAATCACTGATACTCAAAAAGTTATTAACACTCTTAACTCCCTGTGCATTGAGATGGATAACAGGCTTGAGCTTCTTAAAGCTGCTCAGTCCCGGAACATCAAAGAGTACAATGATAAGTTTATCTCACGAAAGCTCAATCCTGAGAAAGGCCATAAATATCTTCCGTATATCGTGTTGATTATTGACGAATTTGCGGATCTTATAATGACTGCAGGAAGGGAAATAGAGGGGCCGATTGGCAGGCTTGCACAGCTTGCAAGAGCAATAGGGATACATCTCATCATATCTACCCAGCGTCCATCAGCCAATATAATTACAGGTTTTATTAAGGCTAATTTCCCTACGCGTATTGCATTCCGGGTGTTCTCATCGATTGATTCCCGGACAATTCTCGATGCCACTGGTGCTGACAGGCTTGTAGGACGCGGCGACATGCTTGTTTCTTCTGGTAATGAGCCGGTAAGGGTACAATGTGCCTTCATTGATACCCCTGAAATTGAAGAGCTCACAGATTTTATCGGATCACAGCAGGGCTATCCTGATGCCATGCATCTGCCTGAATATATTGATGATAGTGATAACAGCGTTTCAGATGTAGATCTCAGAAAGAGAGATTCGATGTTCGATGAGGCTGCACGGCTGGTTGTTCAGCATCAGCAGGGTTCCACCTCTCTGATCCAGAGAAAACTGTCAATTGGATACAACAGAGCGGGCAGAATCATTGACCAGCTGGAAGCAGCAGGCATTGTGGGACCCTTTGAAGGGAGCAAGGCCAGGGACGTTCTATGCACCGACATAATCGCTTTGGAACAGATTTTGAAGCGTATTGAATAAAAGAATACCTATGAGAATCAAAATACTAGTTTTTTCAGTAACTATCCTGCTGACCTTAAACGCTTCAGGACAAAATGATCCCGCTGCTGAAATGATCCTTGATAAATTTTCAGCAGCTGCTCTCAAGGCTCCTTCTGTCTCAATGAAATTTAAACTTATCTCAAATGACCAGGCCGGGGATAAGACCGACACACTGTCAGGTTCAATAATCCTCAGTAAGGATAAATATAAACTCGAATTGCCTGATAACATTATATGGTTTAATGGAGAAATATCGTGGAGCTATCTAATAGCTGAAAAAGAGGTAACGATTACGAAACCTGATAAAAATGATGATTCATTTCAGAACCGCCCATCAGCAATTTTCTCAATGTACAAAAAGGGATATAAGTGCAGACTGATTGAAGAAGATAAAGATTTATACGTTATTGATCTTTATCCGGAGGACATAAAAAGCGATCTTATCCGGGTACGGCTTTCAATAGGTAAACAATCAATGAGCCTTGATAAAATTGAGTATAAGCAAAAAGATGGATTGATTCTGACACTTTTTATCAAAGATTACTATCTGAGAACAAAACCCGAACCTTCATTTTTCACTTTCTCTCCCGAAAAATTTAAAGATGTTGAAATTAATGATATGCGTTAAAGCGGTAGTAAAATCCTGACACATTTTAACTATGATTACATTTTACCTGTCAGGAATCTCTTTCGGGATATGCAATCCTTGCATGATAGATGTTTAACAAACGTTTGATAAAAGTATCCTTTATATAAGCAATATCTTTAAAGGTAAGTGGCGTCCCGGAGAATTGATCATCTGCTTCCTGCAAATAAATAATTCTTTCAACAAGCTCCCGAATATTTTCTTCTGAATAGCTCCCCAAAGTTCTGGAAGAGGCTTCAACCGCATCTGACATCATAACAATTGCTGTCTCCTTTGAAAAAGGTTTAGGTCCCGGATAAGCAAACTCGCTTTTCCTTTCATTCCCTTCAGGTTTCTCGTCAATGAACTTTTTATAAAAGTAAAATGCTGTTGTTGTTCCGTGGTGAGTTCTGATAAAATCAATTATCTGTACAGGAAGTTTGTATTTTAGTCCGAGTTCCACTCCTTTGGGAACATGACTTATTATCACTCTTGCACTGGTTAACGGGTCAATTTTATCATGAGGACTCGACCCTTCCTGGTTTTCGATAAAATAATCAGGATTTACAACTTTGCCAATATCGTGGTATAACGAGCCGGTCCTTACCAGATGGTAATTTGCGCCCACTTTCCTGGCAGCCTCTTCAGCCAGGTTAGCTACCTGCAGTGAATGTTGAAATGAACCTGGAGCTTCTTCACTAAGTCTTCTTAAAAGTGGATTACTGGTATCTGATAATTCCATCAGAGTTTCATCAGAAAGAAAATAAAATTTCTTTTCAAATAAGAAAATCACCGGATAACTGATCATAATAAGGATACCATTCCCGGCAAACCATTTAAACTGTGACCAGTCTATACTTTCAAAACTGCCTCCCTTCGAAAGGTAAATTCCGAAATAAAGAACAGAATAGGTAATAATGATCATAATTGATGCAAACAGGAATTTAGCTCTTCTGTAAATATTTGTAAGAGAGAATATTGCAACAATACCAGAAATAAAAGTTAAGAGGATAAAATCGAAAGGATCCGGTACAATAAAACCTGCAAGAATGATTGTTACTACCAGGGTCAGTAGTGCAAGACGGGCATCATAGAATGTTTTTATGACCATAGGAATTATGGCAAAGGGGATGATATATATATCCACTTCAGGGTTAGCGGAAACATATCTTGTAACTATAATAAAGAATAAAATAATCAGAATAATAAAAAGTGTTTTCCGGATAACTCCCAGTACCTCCTGGCGGAAATGAAGCAAATAAAGGTAAAGTACCAGGTAGCATGATGAGACCATTATAATATTTCCGGTAAGTATTGCGAGATTTACCCGCTCTTTATTATATAATGTTGCAGTAACTGCAGCAATGCTAAGCAGGAAGAAAATTAGATGATAAAGATATTTCTTTTTTATATTCATACTTATTCAGATCCGGATCAGAGTTGTTTTTATATAAACATACTAACCCCTCAACATGTTTACACGGCAAAATTATAGTATATTTTTCTTTTAGCCGGCTTAATACCAGTTTTTGTTAAACTCCCGACACGAACCTCTGTAATTTCTGTGATCTACCTCGGGTAAACAGGGAGGTTTTGTCACAGCATTAGGTTTCCCAACTGTTACACAAAGTAGCACACAGGAGACATAATTCCAGTAAGAATAAGGAATTCTGCATAAATTATTAATTTTGGTATAAAATAGTTAAATATGGAACGCTACATCTGTGAGAATGTCTTTGTCCCTTTGCGCGCGGGTCCTTCACATAAATCGGAAATGCTCAGCCAACTTCTTTTTGGTGAAAAATATTTTGTAATTGAAAAGCTGGGACACTGGATGAAGGTCGAAAATCAATTCAACAGCTACAGGGGATGGACCGACGTTGATCATATGCAATATTCTGCCGGGCAGGGATCTGATTGCGGTTATGTTCTTAACAAGACTCTACATTGTTTTAAAAATGACGGGTCAAAAATTGTGCTTGAAGCAGGGTGTGAAATTTATAATCCCGACTTTGATGAAAAAGTCTTTACAATTGGAAAGAATATATACTCCACAGGTAAAGAATTCAATACCTCATTTATAACAAACAACGGAACCCTTACTGATACAGCAATGAAATTCATAAACAGTCCTTATATCTGGGGTGGCCGTATCCCTTCCGGTATTGATTGCTCGGGTTTTACACAACTTGTTTACAAAATACATGGCAGAGCCATTCCTCATGACAGCCGTGAGCAAGCAGTGATTGGAAAAGATGTAACATTTATTGATGAAACAGTCCCGGGCGATCTTGTATTCTTCGATGATGAGAGGGGACGTATATCACATGTCGGGATGATCCTCTCACACGGGCTGGTTATTCATGCGTCAGGAAGAGTCAGGATAGATGCCATCGATCATCAGGGGATATTTAAGCAAGAAATTGAAGATTATTCACATCATTTGAGAATAATAAAAAGAATTGTCATTTAAAGAGGTGCATTATATATTTATGAATATGGAATCATCTGTTTTTGTTTCGTGACTCCTTCTAACTTTTTTTAATTGATTTTCTTACAATATTTAAGATCTTCTCCTCTTCCACCATGGCTTTTGTTTCAATTTCACTTCCCTTTGAAATTATCTCTTCTGCAAATACCCTGTCTTCAAGTCCCAGGGCATTGACCTTTATATTCAGGTATGCTCCCCGTATGCACAGAAGGAGCGCCAAAGCTCCGACACCTGCATCAGTTACAGAACCAGGATTACCAATTTCAATCATTTTTCTTATCAGTTCAAATCCTGAGAAGGCAGTTTCCATCATTCTGAATGGTACCATTACATTATTTCGCGCAGCAGTCTGAACGGCCTCATTTCTAACCCTTATGTCCTCTTCAGTATTTCCGGGAAGCCTGTTTGCTTCAATTGTTTGTTTAAATGCTTCAGTATCTTTATCAACAAGACCCAGAAGCCTGTTCTGAATCTCTTTACCCTTTACCGCCCAGTCGGAGAATTCTTTCCACCTGTCCTCCCAGCCCCTTTTATTGGCCGACAGATTAGCAGCCATTGTACCAAGGGCGACTCCAAGCGACCCGATATATGATGATACGGAACCTCCTCCGGGGACAATCGATTCAGATGCTATCTCTTCTGAAAACTCCCTTAGATTCATATCAACAAGCTTTTTATTCCCTTTTTCTGCCATAACAAATTCAATTATTTTTTCCTCAGGATCAAACTGATGAATATCATTCAGCCCCATGGACATGATGGCTATATTAATAAGTTCATTGTCAGACACACCTGCAGATCTATGTTGTTTTTCGAGAAAATATCTTCCAGCCTCCAGAATAGCCTTAAGAGGAATGAGCCCAACAAGTTCCGATCCTGTTACCCTGGCCCCACGGGCTTCTGCCCTACGGCAAACCTCGTCAAAAGCAAGATGAACCGGGGTTACAGAAATATTTGTAAGGTTCAAAGATATTTGAGCCTGGCCATATTCTTCTATATACCATCCTATTGCTTTTACCTTTTTAAGTGTACCAGGTACATTTATCTTTTCACCCTTATCATTGGTTATAAATCTTCCCTTTTCCCTGACATCGGAGGCAATATCATTTGCAAGCCTTTTTGATGTGGTATTAAGATTGATGTTAAACGCAACCAGAAAATCCCTTGCCCCTACTGCTGTTGCACCGGCTCTTTCATTAAAAACTGCAGGGCCGAAATCAGGTTTCCACGCGCGGTCAGCAAGTTTTTTCTTCAGTCCTTCATATTCTCCTTCTCTGCAATTTGCCAGATTTCTCCGTTTCTCATCAAAGGAAGCATTCTCATAACAATAAACAGGGATTTTCAATTCTTTCCCTATTCTTCCGGCTACCATTCTTGCATAAAGAGCTACCTCCTGCATTGAGATACCCGAAACCGGGATAAAGGGACAAACGTCGGTGGCTCCCATGCGGGGATGGGTTCCGTGGTGCTTCGTCATATCAATGACCTCCGACGCTTTCTTTACAGCAAGGAATGCTGCCTGGGTTACACCCCTGGGGTCACCAATAAAAGTTACTACTGTTCTGTTCGTGTCCCTTCCCGGATCAACATCAAGCAGTTTAACACCCACGACAGATTCAATAACATCTGTTATCTGCTTTATAATTGACATATTCCGCCCCTCACTGAAATTCGGGACACATTCTATTATTTTCTTCTCCATATTCACATAGAAAGTTTGATTTCCTGTGTACTTTTCAGCCAAAACAATGAGAGGCACCGTTAAGTTCATAAAAAAACAGGAGCCTAAGGTAGCAAATATAAAATACAGAGGCTATTGTTTCGATTTTTCTATATCTTTAGCGCTATGATTCAAAACCATAACCTATGCAAAGAGTTGTTTCTGTTCTTATCATATCACTGTTTCTGGTATCAGTTTCTGCACAGGAAAAAACAGTAAAAACCGGATGGAGGTTCGGTGGTGCCCTGCCTGCTATAAGCTTTGACTCCGATCTTGGATTTCAGTATGGTGCCCTTGTTGAGTTTTTCAATTATGGAGATGGCAGCAGATACCCTGATTTTATTGACCACACGTATACTGAGATATCTCATTACACAAAGGGAAGCGGAATTTACAGATTTATGTACGAATCGAATCACCTCATACCCGGAGTACATATGACGAATGACCTGAGCTATCTCCCCGACCAGGCTAGTCAATTTTACGGATTTAACGGCTATGAATCCGTTTATAATAAGGATTGGATGGATGATGATTTACCCAGTCCGCCTTACAAGAGCAGAATGTTCTACCGTTTTCAGAGGAACCAGTTCAGGTTTAAGAACGATTTTCAGGGCATACTTTCAGGTGAACATATAAAATGGAGTGCAGGATTTGCATTCCAGGATTTTAAAAACAGTTCTGTCAACATCGACAAACTTAACAAAGGGAAAGATGTGAAATTACCTGCGGTCGATGTTCAACCGGGTCTTTTTGAACAATATCAGGCGCTGGGTCTGATTTCAGCTAACGAAGCTAATGGAGGATGGATTAATACATTAAAAGCAGGTCTGATGTGGGACAGCCGCGATAACAGACCTAACCCTATGAAAGGTCTATGGACAGAGATTGGCATTGAAATGGCTCCAAAGTTTCTCGGCAACAACTGGGGTTTCACTAAACTATTCATAACCCATCGTCAGTATTTTACCTTAATTAAGAATGATCTTTCCTTTGTTTACCGCCTGGGATATCAGGGAACAGTTTCCGGAAATGTACCTTTCTTCTATCAGTCGCAGGTTATTACTTCAATGCTTACCGGGGCAACAAGTGAAGGACTTGGTGGCGCAAGTACAATAAGAGGGGTACTCAGAAACAGGGTTGTAGGTGATGCTTTCATAATGGGAAACATAGAGATTCGCTGGAAACCATTATACTTTACATTTTTTAAGCAGGATTGTTACCTTGGCATTGACGGATTTTATGATTTCGGAAGGGTGACTAAAAACATAAAACTGCCATCTGATCTGAAAACAACTTTCACCGAAGTTTACCCGCAGGAGGCATATTCCGATTATTTCAGACCCGGAACAGAAAAGATGCATCAAAGCGTGGGTGTAAGTATTATGGTTGCAATGAACCAGAACTTTGTAATTGCAATTGACATAGGTAAAGCGCTTAACAAGCAGGATGGGAATATGGGTGTCACCATAGGTTTGAATTATTTGTTCTGAGTCATCTGCCAGCTCAGTCCTGACGCTATATGCCTGGTAAATATGGCATTAGAAGGCAGGTTTGCATAAAAACCGAGAATTTGTCCGGAGAAAGGTTTGTATCTTAGAATCCCTTCAGAAAATAACCCAACCCAACTCCAAGGTAGTTTCCAATAATATAACCCAGTATGCCTACTGTAATCCCTGTAATAATTACATCTTTATTTTTAAGTGCACCTGCGACGACAGGTACAAAAGGAGGAGAAAATACAAATGCTGTGGTGGTTATCATGAAATCATCGGCATTAACCCTGAATATCTTTGAAAGAATCAGATGAAGGAAAAGCGAGCCAAAGTAAGTGTAGGATATATAGGCAAACAACCCAAGAAACCGTATACTGAATATAGTTCCAAGGTCAGCCATTGAAGCGACAGTAATAGAGAAAACCAGAATAAGATACATTCCCAGCTGAAAAGTCTTTTCTATTTTGTTGATACGGGGAATCAGTGATGCAATAATTGCAAGTGTGGTTATTGAAAGGATAACTACCACCATTTGTGAGATTAAGGGGAGTAAAAGACTTAAAACGAAGGATATCAAAAAGATCAGTATAGCAAAACCCAATGCTACGGTAAGAGGAATAATTCTTTTTTTGCTTAACATGCCGGAAAAATCCTCAAAATTTTCTGACTGTGCGATCTCTGATTCAGCCATAATATTGTCATCATTGTGCAAAAAAGGAGGAAGAATTGCCCTGAATACTTTTGGTCCCGCCGTAATAAAAAAGATTAATGTTATTGCGCCAACTATCATATCATAAGTGCTTGTCATTACAAACAGGTTTGGATCGATACCCAGCGCAACTTTAAGGGATACAAGGTTGGGAGTTCCCCCTGTATATACACCAACAAGCATACCTGCAACTTTCCAACTGTCGGGTACTACACTTTTAAAAATAAAATATCCTGTGGAGACAATGATTATAACTGAAACAAATGCAAGAATCATGGAAATTAATCCGTCTCTGGCAAATCGTAACCATCTCCTGACATTAAGAGAAAAAAGAAGAAGGGGAAAAGCAAGAGGGACAACTAAAGAAATAAGCATGTCCTGAGCAATTGCAATTGAATTAACATAAATATCACCCTGGCTGATTTTACCGTTATTTAAGAGTGATTCTATTTCAGCTTTTGGTAAAGAGGCGCGTCCCTGTAACTCCATATTAAAGGCATCACTCCCCTTTGGCAGAATACCAGTGCTGCCGAATATGAGACCAAAACCGTAAGCAAGAACAATAGACCCAAGCTTCATTAGCACCGACCATCTTCTGCACATATATATTATCACCAGGGGGAAAGTGAAATAGAATAAGATGAGAAGTATAATTTTCAGCATGCATCAGCTTTATCGGTAGGATCAAATATAGAAATAACAGCTCATCCTGATTGCATACAGTTGTCAAAATAGGTGTTTATACTTACAGACCGGTGCATTCTTATCTTAATCACATTCTTCAAAACTTTTCTTATACTGTTCAATGGCTTTCAGGCTCATACCCATACTAGAAAATCCTCCATCGTGGAAGAGATTTTGCATTGTGACTTTCCGGGTAAGATCTGAAAACAATGCCACACAATAATCCGCACACTCTTCGGCTGTCGCATTGCCAAGTGGCGACATTCTTTCCGAGAAATCAATCAAAGACTCAAAACCATGTATTCCACTGCCAGCCGTAGTGGCTGTTGGTGATTGCGATACCGTGTTTATTCTTACCTTTCGATCTCTGCCATATATATATCCAAAACTGCGTGCAATTGATTCGAGAAGAGCTTTTGCATCACCCATATCATTATACCCTGAGAGAGTTCGCTGAGCTGCAACATATGAAAGAGCAACTACCGAACCCCATTCCTTTATTGCATCAAGTTTGTATGCTGTCTGAAGAACCCGGTGGAAACTCAGAGCAGAAATGTCGAATGTTTTAAGCATATTTTCATAACTGGTCTGTTCATAGGGTATCCCTTTTCTGACGTTTGGAGACATCCCAATCGAATGCAGAATGAAATCAAACTTTCCACCCAGTATCTTCATACTTTCCGACAGAAGATTTTCAATATCTTCCATTTTGGTCGCGTCTGCAGGAATAATTTTACTGCCTGTATTTCGGGCAAGTTCGCTGATTGTTCCCAACCTTAGAGCAACAGGCGAATTGGTAAGAACCATTTCTGCCCCCTGTTCCCATGCCTTCAGGGCAACATGCCAGGCAATCGATTTTTCATTAAGGGCTCCAAATATTATTCCCTTTTTACCTTTCAGAAGAGTTCCATCCATTGTAAAGATTTTTAGATATTTCAGTTAAATGCAGACTGCAATAACTCCTTTGCATTCTTTATTGCTGTTTCCGTTACCTCGCTGCCGCTTAATAATCTTGCGACTTCAAGGATCCTTTCATCCATTGATAACAATTTTACCCTGGTAATTGTTGAATCACCGGTATCATCCTTAAACACATGATAGTGCCTTGCTCCACGGGAAGCTACCTGTGGCAGATGAGTAATATTGACAACCTGCATATATTTTCCCATCCCTGCAAGTATCTGTCCTACCTTATCTGCAACTTCACCGGAAACACCCGAATCGATCTCATCAAATATTATAGTAGGAAGATTATTGTTTTTTGTGAGCAGTGATTTCAGACTTAGCATAACTCTTGACAATTCTCCCCCGGAGGCAATTTTTGCCAGATTTTCAGGGAGCACTTGCTTGTTTGCCGAGAATAAAAAGTCAGCCTGATCAGTACCTGTAGGGGTAAATTCCTTCAACGGAGAAAGGGATATCCTGAATCTGGCATTTGGCATTCCCAGTTGTTTCAGTAAATCAGTAATTTTAATTTCTATTTCATTTAAAATCCTTGATCTGTTACCTGACATCTTTTCAGAGATGAGCTTCAACCTATTCATTTCATCTTTCAGAAGCTTTTCCATTTCGCTGACTCTTTCATCGGTTGTAACAATTGATTTAATCAGGCTCCCGATCTCTTCCTTTTTGATTATAAGGTTATTAAGGTCAGTAACCCTGTGTTTCTGAATGAGCGAGTAAATTTGGTCAAGTCTTTCATTAACTTGTGCAAGGCGTTTAGGGTCAGCTTCAATGGATGTGGCGAACTTGTCCAACTCTCCGGCCAGATCATCCAGTTCAATGTACGATGATACGGTCCGGTTAAACAAAGCCTCACCACCCGGTAAAAATTCCCTGATCCTCCCAATATTCAGCTTAACCTCTTTCAGCAAGGAGATAATTGAAGACTCCTCTGATGAAAGGAGATTTGAAGAATTACTCAGGGCAAGCTTTATCTCTTCAGAATGTGCAAGTAATTCCTGTTCTGTCTCAAGTTCATCCTGTTCTCCGGGTATAAGCTTTGCTTCTTCGAGCTGATTGAGTTGAAACCGGTAATACTCAAGATCAGATGCGTTCCGGCTTGCAGTTTCCTTTACTTCATCAAACTCTTTCTTCAGCTTACGGTAATTGCTGTAAGATTTCCTGTAATCATTTAATAATCCTGCATTTCCGGCGAAAGAATCGATCACACTAAGCTGGAACGAAGTATCATTCAGCATAAGTGTCTGGTGCTGGGAATGGATGTCAATAAGATTTTCGCCCAATTCCTTAAGCAAATTAATAGTTACAGGTGTATCATTTATAAATGCCCTTGATTTACCGGCTGGGTTTATTTCTCTCCTGAGAGTAGTAACTACCTCATAATCAAGCTCATTTATTGCAAAGAATTCGGTCAGATCATAATTTTCAATGTGGAATGTTCCTTCAACGATGCATTTCTCATTTTTATCAAGGAGAACGGAACTGTCAGCCCTGGCACCCAAAATCAGGGAAAGAGCTCCGAGAAGAATTGTTTTACCTGCCCCGGTTTCGCCTGTAATAATAGTCAGACCCTCTTCCAGTTCAATGTCCAGTTCTTTTATCAGTGCATAGTTTTGCACAAAAAGTTTTACAAGCATGCCCGGTATTTATAGAGTATTGGCTGAAGCAATTTTTTCATATTTTGCTTTGTTAGCAGGGTCTATCTCGGTAAGTATCTGTATTACACGGCTCTTCTCTTCCGGAAATGATTCCGAGAATATATTAATTAATTCGTCAGATTTCGATTCCATTACAATCTGGACAAGATACATAAACGGATCAGGCTTTCTTCTGTAAACCTCCTGAATTAGTTTCAGGCTTTCAACAATATTTGTCCTGGCTTCAGATAACCTTGACTCCATCTTGTCGAGCCCATTAATATCATAATCATAAATGAATTTCCGAACTCCTTCATACCCTTTATCCAGAATATTTTTAATCAGCCAGTAACGGTTTCTGTTCCTTGATCCGTCGTATGGTTTCCATCCCTGCTCAGGTGCATTCTGCGCATTGTTAACAATTTTTTCAGCCATCTGAAAAAACTCAGTACCCCCTTCAGGTGAAAAAGAATCATAATCAAAACCAAGTATTAAGTAAGAATAATAGGCAAGTACGGAAACGAGGTTTGACCGGTGTGTTCCAGGGTCAAATTCCAGGGGTTGAAACTCAACATACCTGAACTGAAAGCTGTTATCAATGAAATTAAGTATTGTAGTATTATATGATGTACTGAAGACGGGCCGGCGGGACTGTATTTGTATTGTACCTTTAAATTCATCGGCCGACAATTGGTCACTCAGATTAATGAGGATATTACAGTCAATTCTTTCTGCATAACTGTAAACATGATTGGTCCAGACTGTATTATTCATAAACTCATATATATCACGCTGCATTGTTTCAAATACCTGCCTGTTAGATCCCTGAATCCTTTGAGCTGATATCTGAACATTACAATTAAGCTCCTGTGTATGAACTACTTCAGGAATGAGTACCAGAATGGCAGAAACCAGTATTTTGGGAAACGAAATGAAGACATTTAAATTATTTAATTATTGAAACAATTTTATTAAGAATATCCTGTGCAGCTTCCTCTTTAGATTTCAACTCAAATTTATCAATATTATTGTATCTGTCAATTATAGTGATCTTGTTTGTATCATACTCAAAGCCGGCTCCCTCTTCATTCAGGGAATTTAAAACTATGAAATCCATATTTTTACGGTTAAGTTTTGCTGTTGCATTCTGAATCTCATCATTAGTCTCAAGGGCAAATCCGACAAGAATTTGTGAAAGTTGCTTCATTTTTCCAAGTGTTTCGGCAATATCTGTTGTCGGTTTTAACCTTAATACCAAATCATCTCCGACTTTCTTAATTTTTTTAAGTTCAGTTTTTTCAGGGGTGAAATCTGCTACAGCAGCAGAAAGAATTGCAATATCACAGTCCGGGAAACGCGATATACACTCAGAAGCCATTGAACCGGCTGTGACAACATTTGTAATTTTCACCCTGCTATCAGAAGGCACCTGATTTACCGGTCCGAGAATAAGCTCTACTATGGCGCCATAATCAGATGCAGCTTCAGCAATTGCGATCCCCATTTTACCGGAAGAATAGTTGCTTATAAAACGAACCGGATCGACAGGTTCACGGGTAGGTCCAGCATTTACCAGAACACGTTTCCCTGTCAGAGGTTTAAAGTTTTTTTTTTAAAGAAGTTAAGGATCTCCTTTAATATTTCTTCCGGTTCACTCATCCGTCCTTTGCCTGTCAGTCCGCTGGCAAGTTCCCCGCTTGCAGGTTCCAGTACAGTATTGCCGTAAGCTTTCAGGGTTTCAATGTTTATTGTGATGGAAGGATGTGTTAACATGTCCAGCATCCATTGAAGGAGCGAGAAAAACAGGGCACCGTGCCGATAAATAAGTTGTAAGAAGAAGATTATCTGCAATCCCGTTAGCCATTTTTCCTATTGTGTTGGCAGTTGCAGGAGCAATCAGGAAAAGATCAGCCCATAAACCCAGGTCAACATGGCTGTTCCACTCTCCGTTTTCCGGATTGAAGAAGTCGGTACAGACAGGGTTTTTTGATAAAGTAGCCATTGTCAGGGGAGTAATAAACTCCTTTGCATGAGGTGTCATAATGACCCTGACAGCAGCACCCCCTTTAATAAGCAACCGGACGATAGTTGCAGTTTTATAGGCTGCAATACCTCCGGTTACACCGACAAGTATATTTTTGCCTTTAAGCATCTGGTGGCTAAAATTTACTTTGGTCTGACTGCTTTATCAGGATTTCTGTAGAAAATTTTATTGTCCTCAAGTTCCTGTAATGCAATAAGTGTTGGTTTAGGAAGCCGCTCGTAAAATTTGGAAATTTCTATTTGTTCGCGATTTTCAAATACCTCTTCAAGATTATCGCTGTATGAGGCAAATTCCTCAAGCTTTTTATTCAGCTCCTGTTTCATTTCAACAGAAATCTGATTTGATCTTCTGTGAAACCACGATAACTGTTTCATAGATATTACCCGTAACCTGTGTCATCAGGTCCAGGTTTCGTGTTACGGTTGTTACCGGTGCTTTGATTTTCTGTAATCCATATTTAATTATTACTTATTTCCTACTATTTCAGCATTTCCCATTTTAAGGTAGCTGGTTGTGGTTTGAAAAATCCTCTTAACCTCTTTCGAATACTGGCTTTTTGGAAACTCTTCCATAAAAGAATAGTAATCGTCAAGAGTAGCCTGATATCTCTCCTTTTGTCTGAGAGCATAACTGTTTTCAGCATACAGGAACAGCGAATTAAGTTTAAGGAACATCATTTCCTCCCTGTATTTGGTTTCGGCATATTCTTTCAGACTGTTGTTAAGTGCAACTACCGCGGCTTTATAATGCTTCATATCATAATAAAGTCTTGCGCTCAGATAAGATTTCTTCACCAGTTTCTCTTCCAGTTCTTTAATATGAAGCTTGCTCTCTTCTATTTTTGGACTGGCAGGGAATCTGGTTATAAAAATATTAAATTCTTCAAGGGCATTTTTTGTGTTTTCCTGATCAAGTTCAGCTCTGGGGGCCATTTTATAGTCACACATAGCAACCATAAAATTAGCTTCTTCAGCATGCTTGCCATAAGGGAACTGATCTATAAATGATTTAAAAGAGCTGCCTGCCATGATATAATCTTTCATCCCGTAATAACTTTTTGCATTCATCCAGTTCAGCTCCTCAGATTCTTCAGTAGCCCTGTATCTGGGCAGTATCTGTGCAAGAAGTTCTGTAACTTTAACATACTGACTGCCATCATAAAACTCCTTTGCTTTTGTTTTCTTAAGTTCGTAATCTGTACTCTTCAGGAGTTTCCCGTACTCACCGCACGAACTCGCTAACATCAAAATTATCAGGCCTATAAATATTTTTAACCTCATAAAAAAAATTGTTGTGCAAAATTACTAATAAATTTTCATTTCAGAGATAGAAACGCAATTATAATACTTTTATTTCCTATTTTGATGGGTGGGGACAAATCAGTTATAAATAGGTATAAATAGGTATTCCGGTATTCCTCTTTTAGTTAATTTTGTGAAAAATTTCACAAACACAATTCATAATGGATATTTTCGAAAAAATAAAATCCAATAAAGGTGCACTGGGTCAATATTCCAGTTTTGCTCACGGATATTTTACGTTTCCAAAACTCGAGGGAGAGATAGCCCCAAGAATGAAATTCAGAGGCAAGGAGGTATTAACGTGGAGTCTGAACAATTACCTCGGACTTGCAAATCATCCCGAGGTAAGGACGTATGATGCTGAAGCAGCTGCTCAGTATGGTCTGGCTTATCCAATGGGAGCAAGAATGATGTCGGGACAGACATCTATGCATGAGAAATTTGAGAAGATGGCAGCTGAGTTTACCGGGAAAGAGGACGCTTTTCTGCTCAACTACGGTTACCAGGGTATGGTATCTATAATTGATGCATTGGTTGACAGGCATGATGTAATTGTATATGATTGTGAGTCTCATGCATGTATTATGGATGGCTTAAGACTTCATATGGGAAAAAGGTTTGTTTTTCCCCATAACGATATCGAAAGCTGTGAAAAACAACTTCAGCGCGCTGAAAAAATCTCACAGGAGACAGGAGGAGGAATTCTTTTAATTACTGAAGGTGTTTTCGGAATGGCCGGAGATCTTGGCAAGCTTGACCAGATTGCTGCCCTTAAAAAGAAATATCAATTTCGTTTTCTCGTTGATGACGCTCATGGCTTCGGTACTATGGGTGTCAATGGTGGCGGAACCGGTGAGCATTTCGGAGTACAGGATGCTATCGATGTCTACTTTGCAACTTTTGCTAAGTCAATGGCTGGGATAGGCGGTTTTGTTGCAAGTAAAAAAGAGGTCATTAATTATTTGCGTTATAATCTGCGTTCCCAGATTTATGCAAAGTCACTTCCTATGGCAATGACAATTGGTGCCATCAAAAGGCTTGAACTGATTCAGGCTCATCCCGAATTAAGGTATAAATTATGGACCATTGTAAAGGCCCTCCAAAATGGTTTAAAAGAAATAGGGCTGGATCTTGGCAAAACTGAATCTCCTGTTACACCTGTCTTTATGAAAGGTGGAGTTACACAGGTAACACAAATGGTTTACGATCTTAGGGAAAACTATGGTCTTTTCTGCTCCGTGGTTATTTATCCGGTGGTTCCGAAAGATGTTGTGATGCTTCGCCTAATTCCCACAGCAGTCCACTCATTGGAGGATGTTGAATATACCGTAAAAACGTTTAAAGAGATAAAAAGGAAAATTGATAATGATCTTTATCCGCATGAAATAGTGGATTTCTCAAAGGTGTAAGAATATAGCAAGTTATGACTATCAGTGATTATGGATAATGGATTCATAATCCGGTGAGAAATCAATGAATTAAGACGAATAATACCCTTTACTTATTTAATGTAATAAAAAATATCTTTATTGACGTAATCGATTTTTAGCCCCCTGATTGCGGTTAAAAGAGCTTCAATTACAAAATCTTAATCCATTTCGAACATTTTCTTTTGAATCAGGTTATATAATTCGAAAGATTATGGAGAATAAAAAAGATAACCTGAGTATTCTGAAAGGATATAATATGCTCCTGCTGTTTGCAGGTAGTATGTTGATGTATGAGCCTACGAGGGAGTGTGTTATCGATTTTTGGAAAAACGGATTACTTAAACAATTGCCTGTAAAAAGCATGAATCCGAGATTTGTGAACGCCGCTTCACAACTAAAAGAATCTGTTGAGGATAGATCACTTTCTATTAATGATCTGCAGGATGATTACAAAAGGCTTTTCCTGTCTGGAGAGGGAACTCTTGTTCCTGTTAAGGAATCAGGTTATAAAGAGACCTCTTATGCACATATGCAAACAAATACTAAAAATGTAAGTGAGTTTTATAATTCATACGGTTGGGTATCAAGGTCTCGCGTACAAATGGCTGACGATCACCTGGGAATTGAGATTCTTTTCCTTACCCGCCTTATTGAAAATTACATGTCATATGAAGATATTCCCTGCAGAAATGAAATGAGGAATGAGATCAGGCGGTTCATTGGTCAGCACTTACTAACATGGATACCATTTTGGAATGAGAAAATTCAGGAACATGCAAATACACTGTGTTACAAAGGAATCGGGACACTTATTCATGCATGCATTGAGGATATAGACAACGTATTAGCCATGCCTGACACAGACTGAGAAAAATATAATTAAGTTACCGGAATTATGCTTATTCCTTAATTTCAAAAATTAGGATTAAAGAAGGTATTAATTGCACCGAAATAGTATTCCCTCCAACCCTCGGCAATATCAGCAAAGTCATCATCAGGAATATTTGTATGTTCAACTGAAACCAGAGATTCTTCCCTCTCCTTTTGTATTGTGATTGTTACAACTGATTTTTCTGTCTGGTTGCCAAAGTACCACTCCTGGATAACTTTTTTATCCTGAATAAACCCGATATTTTTTCCCGTAATATCTCCTTCCCAAAGGGAGAATTCAGAATCCGGATCTGTTGACATTACAGCCGGATAGCCAGTCCACAATTCAAGGGTGTATGGATTAGTCAGAGCCGAATAAACGTCTGATGGTTCTGCTTTTATCCTGAATGTCTCTTTAAATGTCTTCATTTAGAAGATTATTAGCTCATGTATTAGTAATATAGCATTCTGAAAAAACTGGATTTTATTTTTTCTCAGTTGTCCCCTGTTTTAATTCAGACAGATAACGTTCGGCATCGATTGCGGCCATACATCCAGTACCAGCTGCTGTAACTGCCTGCCTGTAATGAGAGTCCTGAACATCCCCTGCAGCAAAAACCCCCGCTACATTCGTTCTTGTTGATCCCGGAATAGTTTTGATATACCCAACCGGATCAGTGTCAAGATACTTTTTAAAAATTTCCGAATTTGGAGTATGCCCAATCGCCAGGAAGAAACCGCTTACATTAATCTTTACAATTTCTTCATCAGGTGTCCCCTTTTTCTTTATCAGGGTCACTCCCTCCACACCTTTCTCTCCGAACAGATCAATTGCCTGATGTTCCCAGAGAATTTCAATATTGGAAGTGCCAAGAACTTTTCCCTGCATGGCTTTTGAAGCTCTGAGTTCATTCCTCCTGACAATCAGGTATACTTTACGGCATAATCCTGCAAGATACGTTGACTCCTCTGCAGCAGTATCACCCCCTCCCACCACAGCAACATCTTTTCCCCTGTAAAAGAAACCGTCGCAGGTGGCGCATGCAGATACTCCCATTCCGGCAAATTTCGTTTCAGCCTCAATTCCCAGATATTTTGCTGTTGCCCCTGTTGAGATTATTACTGCATCAGCTTCAATTAATTTTTCCCCGTCTATAGTAACCTTATGGTCCTGCCCTGTAAAATCAACATCAGTTGCAACACCAAAACGTACATCAGCACCAAATCGTTCAGCCTGTTTCTTAAAATCCTCCATCATTTCCGGGCCAGTTATTCCGTCAGGATAACCCGGATAGTTTTCAACCTCAGTAGTAGTTGTCAACTGGCCCCCCATTTGCATTCCGGTATATATAACCGGATTTAAATTAGCCCTTGCGGCATAAATAGCCGCAGTGTAACCTGCAGGGCCGGAACCTAAAACAAGGCACCTGATTTTTTCAATATTCTGAATATCTGTTTTTTCTGTCTCTTCCTTTTTGTTCTGAATGTCCAGAGGCTTAAATAATTCCATAATTTTATAAGTGCTGAAATGAATTGCAAAAATACAAAAATATTCAGTGAATAAAACCATAACAGTTATTGACGATCACTTTCATCAATTTGGAATATCGAAATTGTTGACTACTTTTGCGGAGGTTTTACCGCTTCTGCCAGGGCACACTATGGCAATGCGGGGGCCGGTATACTTGATAAGTTTGAATTATTTTCGGGGTGTGGCGCAGTTGGCTAGCGCACTTGCATGGGGTGCAAGGGGTCGTCTGTTCGAGTCAGATCACCCCGACTCAAGAAAAGAAGAGGCTTTCAGATTAACTGAAAGCCTTCTTTAATCTAATTGGTTTAAACTTAGTGCAAAGGCCGTACGTCTTGACCACATTTAGCCGGACAAGATGGCATTTACATAAAAAATTTAATGACAAGCACTTAAATCCTGCTCTAAATTGTCATTTTTCTCTGGCCGATTGTGGTCAAGGGCAATGGCTTTTCCATTCAAGGTCAGATTTCTCTACGGGCATGTTTTTTTTCTTAATTAAATGTAATCCTGACAATCTTGCCATTTCCTATTCCCTATATTTTTGGTAAAGTAACTCTAAAATCACTCCCCTTTCCCAGCTCACTCTCAACCCAAATTTTACCACCATGCTTTTCTACAAATTCTTTGCAGAGTAATAAGCCTAACCCCGTGCCTGTTTCTCCTGTTGTGCCTTTTGTTGAAATAACTTCTGATATGTCGAACAGTTTCTTTAATTCATCAGGTGCTATTCCAATTCCATTGTCTGTAACTGAAATTGTTACGTTTTCAGAATCCTGCTCTGCATTAATATTTATTATGCCACCATTATTTGTAAATTTAATTGCGTTCGAAACAAGATTTCTCATTACCGTTTTCAACATATCAATATCAGCATAAATATTTATCTCGTCTGATGGATTACAATTGATTGTAATGTTTTTTGAATTGGCATTTGGTATAAAAACATCAAGATTATTCTTACAAATATCTTTAAACTTCATTTTTTGTGGTTTAAAAATAAATTTGCCTTGCTGAGTTCTTGCCCACATCAATATATCTTCCAGTAACTTATTTGTGATTTGTGCCAATTTATTAATGTTCTTTGCAATATCGGTAATTTCGTCTTTATTGAGACTCTCAATCTCGTCTGTTAGTATTTCAGAAAACCCAAGAATGTTATTGAAAGGATTTTTCAAATCGTGTCCGAGAATTGATATGAAACGGTCTTTGTCGGCATTTAGTTGTCGCAATTTTATTTCATTTTCTTTAAGTGCATTTTCGGTACTCCTAAAATCTGTTATATCACTATTTACACCAGTATACTTTACGGGTTTACCGGTGTTATCTTTTGTAACTTTACCATAAGCACTGATATATCTGATAGTGCCATCAGGTCTGATAATTCTGAATTCAAAATTCACGTTTTTATCCGATTTTATTGCTTCTTCAATATTAATTTTAATAATATCAACATCCTCAGGGTAAATAAATTTGACAAATTCGTTAAAATCGATTTGAGAATTACCCTGAGTAATACCATATATCATATTAAAATTATCATCTATATGAATTATATCAGTAATAAAATCATGCTCCCAAACACTGATGGAAGCAGCAGTAGTTGCGAGGACGAATCGTTCATTAATACTTCTCAGGTTTTCTTCCGAATTCTTACGCTCTGTGATATCATGAACAGTCCCAATGACTCCAATAATTTCTCCATTCATATTTCGAAAAGGCATATTTTTATCTGAAGTCCAACCAGATTTTCCAGATAGTGGCATATGAAAAGGAAAATCAACAGCATCAATATCCTCACCATTTAATACCATTTTCAGGTTTTTAATTACACCAACCTCTTCCAAGAAAGGAAATACCTCCGAGGGATATTTACCTAAAACTTGTGTTTCAGAAATCCCTGACAACTCTTCCATAAAACGATTCCATACTATATATTTCAAATTATGGTCATACACTATGACACCTTCTTCCACACTATTAATAATTTGTGAATTGAACAGACTTGATTCTGCCAGATTCGTCTCTGCCTGCTCGCCTGCAGTTGGGTCTGATTTTAGATTACGCAATTCGGGGTCAAATTCTTTTATTTTATTCTCAAGTTCATTCTTATTCATTCTTAAATATATTTTATTTCACTCAATACCCTAATATTCGTAACTTTTGTTGCCAACTGGTGTTTGTCATCAAATTAAGATTCAATTATTTCTTTAAAATTATAGCCGGAGTAAAATCAAAAAAAATAATACATATAACTATCAGGTAAAGTATTAATTTTTAGTTCTTAAAATGCTTTTTCATTAAATCATAAAGCAGAGTCCTGTTAATTGGTTTAGAGATATAGTCATTGCATCCCGCTTCTATTGCCTTTTCACTATCCCCAGAAAATGCATAGGCTGTCTGAGCAATGATGATTACATCTTTGTTAAATTGACGGATTTGTTGTGTGGCTTCCAATCCGTTCATTTTGGGCATTCTGATGTCCATTAATACCAAATCAAGGTCTGGGTTATTACGACAAGCCTCAACAGCTTCAACACCTGTTATTGCATGTAAGAATTCTTTACTGATTTTCTGTAGCGTTCTTGAGAGAAGTGAATACGATATTTCATCGTCTTCGACTATCAATATTTTCAGGTTTTTTATCTGAACTTCTTTATTCTCTAAAGAATCCGAATTTATTGCTTCTGTTTTTTCTTCCAGTACAGCATTGTAAGGAATTGTAAAATAAAATGTTGACCCTCTCCCTTCTTCACTTTCCACCCATATCCTACCACCAAGCATTTCTATATAAGATTTCGATATTGATAAACCCAAGCCACTTCCTTCATAACCTCGGTTATGCTCTTCACTACCCTGCCTGAATCTCTCAAAAATCATCTGGTGTTGTCTTTGGGAAATACCAACACCAGAATCTTTTACAAAGAATTCAAGGTATTCCCCTTTTTTCTCATATCCGAATTCAATTGAACCTTCGAAGGTGAACTTAATGGCGTTTCTAACAAGGTTAGTCAGTATTCCATAGATTTTCTCATTGTCTGTTTTAATGATAGCTTCTTTTAATTGTAAACCGTTTTTAAGTACTAACTGTAGCCCTTTTATTTCAGCTTCAGGTTTAAAGAACTTATGAGTGAATTCCATTTTCTCATTAATATCTGTTTCCTTAATATCAACCGCAACAAGTCCTGATTCAATTTTAGCCATATCAACAATACTGTTGATTGTATTGAGCATACGTGCTCCACTATTCTGTATGGTATGAATAAAATCCTGTTGGTCATCACTCGATATGTTTGGTTCTTTCAGTAGTTCAGCAAAACCAAGAATGCCATTCATTGGAGTACGTATCTCGTGGCTCATATTAGTAAGAAAGGCAGATTTGAGTCGGTCGCTTTCTTCTGCATGTTCTTTGGCTGTAATTAATTCATTTTCGTACTGCTTTCGTGCAGTAATATCAGCTATTGTTGTTATGAAAAATTGTAGTTCATTTTTCTTATCCCTTTGTAAGTAAGTTGATACATCAACCCATACAATGTTTCCGTTTTTATGAATATACCTTTTCTCGAAGAAAGCCTGTTCTGTTTCTCCATTTAGTAATGATTGAATAATATCTGTTGTTTTCTGTTTATCTTCAGGATGGGTGATATCAGTCAAGTTCTTCCCTTGCAACTCTTCTTCGGAATATCCCAGAATTTTGCAAAATGATTTGTTTACATGCAGTGAACCATCAATTTCTGTCATGGATTTCCCAATAGGTGACTGCTCAAAAAGATTGCGAAATTTAGTCTCGTTTTCTTCAGTCTTTTCAATGGCTTTAATTAATTCTAATTCAGCTTGTTTGCGCTCAGTTATATTGCGGATAATTAGTTGTATTGCTGGCTTATGCTGATAAATAATTGACATTCCAATAACATCGACATCAATTTCTTCACCATCGAGCCGTACAAATCTTTCTTCTGCAGTAGGCAAGATAGTACCTTCGTTTTGCAATTTTTCCATTCGCTCAACGACAAAACCACGTAAATCAGGATGTACAAATTCTATCAGCGATTTCTCTATCAAATCTCCTATCTTCTCTGCACCTATCAACCCAAAACATGCTTTGTTTGCAAAAACAATTTTCCTGTCCTGATGAATTATTATTGCATCGGGAGAGTTTTCCACTAACCCACGATACTTGTTTTCGCTTTCTTTCAATAAAATCTCAGCCTGGATTCGTTCTGTTATGTCGTCAATACTGGATATTATGTAGGGTTCTTTATTGACATCAATGGTTTTAGTAGAAAACAAACCTGTCCTGATTTCTCCGTTCTTTTTCCTGAATGCAAATTTTTTACCTTCTACAACCTTACCTGAACGAAGGGCAGATATTACCGAATTTCGCTCTTCTATATTTTCCCACAGATTCAGTCCAATTGTTGAATTAGAAAGTGCTTCTTCTCTGGTGTAACCTGAAAGCAAAACAAAAGTATCATTGACTTCAATGATTTTCCCATCTTTCATCCTTGTAATTATGATTAAATTTGGGGATGACTGGAAAGCCTTTAAATACTTCTCATTGCTTTCCTTCAATGCCAATTCTGTTTGTTCGCGTTTTTCTATTTGAATGGTAAGTTCCTTGTTTACAATAGATAATTCAACTAAAAGTTTTTCCTTTTCTTTCGCCAGCACAATTTCTTGGTTCATACATATAAACTCTGCTGCACGTTTTGATTTTTCTATGTTCGCAATGACTAACTCTGCTGCACGTTTTGCTTTCTCTACGTTTGCAATGAAAAACTCAGCTTCACGTTTTGATTTTTCGCTTTTCTGGTAAATAAGTTCTTTGTTCGCAATAACCAACTCTGCAGAATGTCTCGCTTTTCCTATATTTGCAATAACTAACTCTGCAGAGCGTTTTGCTTTTTTTATGTTAGAAATGACTAATTCTGCTGCATGTTTTGATTTCTCAGCGTCAGCAATGACTAATTCTGCTGAACGTTTTGATTTTTCTTCAGACTGAAAAGAGAGTTTTTTATCAGCAATTAATGATTTTGTTATCAGTTTAGCTTTCTCAATATTGGCAATGACCAACTCTGCTTCAAGTTTTGTTTTATTCACTTCAGCAATGACTAACTCTGCCGCACGTTTTACCTTTTCTTCTTTTTGATAAGTAAGTTCCTTGTCAGCGATTATTAATTCATCTGCAAGTTTTGATTTCTCTAAGTTCGCAATAACCAAAACTGCTGCACGTTTTGCTTTCTCTGATTTTTCGATAACCAATTCTGCAGCACTTTTTGCCCTTTCAGCGTTAGCAATAACTAATTCTGCAGCACGTTTTTCTTTCTCTTCAGTTGCAATGGCTAACTCAGCAGCACGGTCTGCTTTTTCTTTATTTGCAATGACTAATTCCGCTTCTCGTTTTGCTTTTTCTTTATTAGCTAAAACTAATTCATCTGCACGGTTTGCTTTCTCTTCATCAGCAATTACTAACTCTGCTGCACGGTCTGCTTTCTCTGCATTAGCAATGATTAATTCATCTGCACGCTTTTCTTTTTCTTTATTTGCAATGATTAATTCATCTGCACGGTCTGCTTTCTCTCTGTTAGCAATAACTAATTCTGCCTCAAGTTTTGCTTTCTCTGTTTCGGTAATAACTAAGCTATCCGGCATAACTTTTTTATTCATATCATGTTTCAACTAAGTGCTGTTTTATTGAAAATCAATTATCTTTAGATGAATACCAATAGTTTTCAATTACGTTGAGATTTTTGAAGATTAAAGTTTAATTTATTAATTATGTTAAACCTTACATAATTAAGTAAATACGTTACATAAATCACATGTTTAGATGTGTATTGTAATGAATTATAGCTGTACTATGCTATATATTTGGAATTAAGACCTTTGTCCTAATTTACTTTTGCTAATTTTAATTATGAGCAAGTCAATATTTAAAACGCTGTAATTTTACCAATTAGAGATTAAAACAGTATGCTTCAAAGAAAATATTCCCTGATTCACTATAATTCGGCGGAGGCATATCAGTTTTCCAATCTCACCAAAAGCAGATCAGAATTCATTGCTGCCTCCGATATAACTTCTTTTTTGCCGTATTACTCATATATTCAACTGCATCCCTTTCTGTTTCTTCCTTTGTTTTAACCCGGAATGCAGTTTACTTTACCCACCCATTCAACTCCTTTGTGCAGAAAATCACACTCTTGTCAAGTGCTTTATGCTGCTCCTTGTTTATTAGAATATCTCAAATACAATTTTCACCTCCCCTACTGATGTAATTCCAAATCTGCCTCATCATTCACGGGTTTGGCTTTAAGGATTGGTGTCTTCCTGGCATTGTATTCAGTAATGTGGCTTAGCGCTGTCTTTTGCATATCAACGAGCTTGTCATGGAATACATTGATTTGACCCAGGGTCTTGCTATAAAGCAAGAAGAATACGCCGGAAATGAATTCGGTCAATACTCCTGAGATACCTGCCAAATATGCAGCATTAAGGTTCTGGTTTCCAAGCATCGTGAGGGCAACACTCAAGATAATTGCGACTCCAACGATAATAAAGCCTGTTATAGCAATAACTTTGCTTAGATTAAAGCTCTGTTGTGCCTGCAGGCGAGCTTGAGCAACGTATCCTTCAAGAGCAGCAATATTTATTAATAAAACGTATTTGTAGATGTCAGTGCCCTCAGATGTCTCGAGCTTTTGCTGATATGTACTTTTAGATGTATCCGCCTTTTGAGCGGACTCCGCAAAGGTCTTGGTTGCAAAGCCTTGTGAACTGTCCATAATTGTACAAATTAGTTATTTAATTGTCGGGTATTCTTGCATCTACCGGAATAACATTCCTCTAGATGCCAGTATGTTATTTCAAATTTATTAAGTTATTCTATGCGAAACAAATCTATTTTCATTTAACCTTTCAGAGTATCAGATAGCCTGGAATGACCAGAAATCCCGAATGAAATTTTATCTTAAGATACTGGCTCCTGTTGATGATGGCGATAAATCCGGCAGGACAACCCACAGGCATCATTGTGATGAGAAGGTAGAGAAGCAGATAAGAGAGTTCATCATAACAACTACGTTATCAGATGAGGATGTCGCACTAAACCATTGCATAGTGACTGTGGTTTACCTGTCAAAAGGTTTTTATTCAATAATACATAAATGTACAGGTAAAACAGTATGACTGACCAAGGAATTGTATCCCATCTATAAAACATTTAATGAAATCTCAGACCCCAAATCCCCGGATTATTTGTAAATTGACCACTAACTGTGAAAAGTTAGCAACAGGCATTATATCTGCATGTTATACCTGATTGTTGATATTGTGCTTATGTGACTGACGGGGCAGTACTCTGATAATCCGGGAATAAAAGGGAACCTGGGAAGGCAAATTAAGAAAAGCAGGATACAAAAGGCCTCTGGATTAATCACATCGGATATCAGGTTGAGGATTTTGTTTATTTTTATTCTTAATTTTTATATAAACGAGTTAGCAGTCATGGTACGCAAGACGCTCAACACTAAACCTTATAATATCTACTATGAAAAAGTATCTTCTTTTATTAACGCTTTTACCGATTTGTGCCCTCGCTCAAACTAGCGTGATAGACAATTCCATTACAGTGATCGGAATCTCCGAATTGGAAATTGAGCCAGATTTGATAACGCTATCCATGTCACTGAATCAAACAGAAAATGTCAAGAAGGAAAGCGATATCGTCACCCTGGAAAACAAGTTTATTATGTTCCTATCTTCTTTAGGAATTACAAAGGACAAATTCACTATAGATCGATTCAGTGCCAGAGAACAGATAACGTTAACTGGATCTTCGAAATTTAAACAAAGCAAAGTGTACAAACTGATAATTCCTAGTGCTTCATTTCTGGATACAATTGTTACAAAATGTTTCGAACTTGGGTTAGAAAATGTTTATGTTTCCAAAATAGATCATTCAAAGATTGACAGCCTCAAAAATGATTTACTTTCAAAAGCAATTATTTCAGCAAAAACCAAGGCAGAAATCATAGCAAATAATATGGGAGTAAGTTTGGGTAACGTTACCATGGTAAATGAATCCTACAAAATAGTAGGAGACCGAAGCGATCTATATTATGATAGACCATTTAATATGGAAGATGTTGTTGTTACCGGGTATGGTTCAACACGGTATAATTCACAGAGAAACAGCAGTACTATCAATCTTGAAAAATTACATCTTTCAAAAACAGTGATTGCTAAATTTGAAATTAAATAAACCACGACCTGCTAACAAGATGGGTAAGTTGTTTCCCGCTGCGCGGGATAAGTTGTTACATTTTTTGCTTCAGATCCTGCACCCAAGACAGATACGTAATGGCCTTTGCACCCGGACACTAGCATCTGCCCGGTGCTTGCTCCGGGTAACACACCACCCCTGCAACCTGTCACTTCGCTATCCCGACATAACATGCCGGGACCTAAAGCTCAGCCCTCTTCCTGTTTTCAGCGTTGCAACACCTGAATTATGATTTTAAAACTATCGCGGTTAATTTAAGCTAAAACGGTTATTGTTAATATATTTTTAAGCTTTATTATTTCGGTGCTCTGCACCATAATATATTAACCTTCAGTCAGAGTCAATCCGGTTATTCGTTTTGTACCTTTATATATCAATGGCATTCATTTACATTCAATTAATCAGGCATTGTGAACATTATTGGTAATATTAAAAGCGGCAGAGCCGCATAATATTTGTAGAAATGCATTTTATAACACATTACAGAAGGTGCAGAGCACCGCAATATTTAATTCCAACCATGAACGTCATCAAAGAATTCAAAAACATATTCATCTTTAAATTGCACGTTATTCTTCTCCAGGATTTCAAAATACTCTTCCCTGAATGGCTCTTTTTTCATGATGCTCTTCCTGAGACAAGATATATTTTGCCACAAGGTCTATTTGGGAATGAGAATGTGTGAAAGCGCCATAACCTTTCTGCCATTCAAACTTAAATTTTGATAACCTTTTTCCTTTAATGAATGTATTAGATGATGTTTTAATTTCTTCCACAAGATCTGGTATCAGCTGATTTACATTATAACCTATCAAAATATGAACATGGTCAGGCGTTTAAAATAGCTCTGGGGGCTATTTTAGCGAAGGAGACAGGTTGCAGGGGTTGAGTTACCTGGTACAGCAATCCGGCCACCGTATTAAACTACGGTCTAATCTACGTAGTAGAAGCAGGTGATGAAGCAGCCGTGCTATGCGTTCGTGGTCTATTTAAAATCCCTGCAGTTGTATTCTATGTTAATCAGGTTGAACTCTCCATAACAAAAATCTTCATCAGGGTGTTTATATATTAGTTTTGCACCTGAAGGAAGTCGATAGCCATTCACATTTGTATAACCTGTCACAGGAGTACTCCATGGATAATTTTTATAAATATCCCCATCAGTAGTTTCAAATCTGTCGTTACTACTGAAATTAACAAGTTTACCTTCTTCGTTGAAAAACAATGTTGCACCGATAGTTATTTTGCCATTGGTAAATTTTGCATCTACAATTTCACCGTCTGTCTCTTTCCACTCAATATTTCGATCTATGAGTGATGCAGGTGCCATAAAACACATATCGTTAAATAGTGTCACAGTCTCGCCTTGATCCATTTCTTTGCCTTTCGCATCAACAACCGTATATATACCGAATATTTTTATCAACATTATCGCTGTCTGGTCTCTGTACAAGTGAATACCTTTGGCCGGAATTCCTTTTTTCCTTGCTTCTATGTAAAAAAGCCGGGTAGGATTGTCAGTGAAATTATATTGTACGGATTTAAGAGGCATAAAGTCTTCGGTGGATTTTGATCTGATTCCACCATTAAATTCTGCTCTGAAATTAAGCACTTTTTCTTTCCCGATTGAACCTGAGTAATAAAGATATTTTTGAACTATGGCAGGTAAGTGCTGAATGTCTGTTTCGGTTAGAATTTCAATTTTTTGGAACCTTATGCGATCCAAGGCTTCCAAAACAGCTTTTTTATAGGTCTTTCTCATATCTGGAATTTTTAAGAGGTAAAATACTGATTACAGGTTTGTTTGAAGTATGGTGTCATGGCATTATTACCGCATAATGCTTAACTTGTTTCTATGTCTTTGTGCTGTTTATTAACTTTCCAGTTTCGATAAACTTTGTCAGATCATTTAGGAATCTCACCATAGGAGCACCATCAATTACATCATGATCAACCAGAATTGTCATATTAAGGATCTCTCTTATTCTTATATCGTTGTCAACAACGACAGCTTTTTTTAATATAGAACCGATGCCAAATGAAATAGGATGCACTGATTTATGAATAAACCATCCATTTATCTTTCCCATCATGCCAATTGAGGTAATTACAGCATTTCCCATTTTGGGGTATGCGCTCTTTGGATATCGAAGTATCATTCTCCAGACAGACCTTCTAATGAATCCGGGTAAATGGTAATAGAGTCTTTCATAAAAGCCCGGTCGTTTATTAATGACAATATCGTTAGCAGAAAGGTCTTGATTTTTGGCATTTTCTATTTCGTTCGTAATATCGGAAGCACTTTTATTATTTGTCTTCTCAATTACAACAGGAATCGGTACTCTGGTACCATCAATCCTTTTTTCTACGATAATTGAAATGTTTATGTCATGGAAGATAATGAGTTTCTTTTTGTTATAAATGAATGCAGCCGCTTCCGGGTGTTTTTGTAAAACACCGCTTATAACTTTAATAATCCATGCATTGAATGAAATGTTAATTCCATTTCTTCTTAACTCCTGAAGCTTTTTTCTGCTTTCCGTAACGTCGAATTCCAGTAGAGCACTTACGTGATGTTTTTGCAATCCAATTGAAAATGTGTCAAAAGTTGCAATTCTTGACCTGGGGATTCTACTATAGAAATAGGCGTCTTTCATTATGCAAGTTTAACAATTTTTGGTTTGCAGTCTGCTCCGGTGACCGTTTATCACTGTTTTTTGGAGTTGGCTGGTATTCTGCCATTAATTTCTCTTTCTAACCAAATGGTCTCTCTTTTTATAAAAGGTCTGGAATAAAGTACTCATATTGGTTGTCTAAGCTTAACATATTATCAACTTACAAAATTTAAAGAAAATGAAAAGAAACGTATCGAATTTAATGAAGTTAATGTCATTAACTGTTATGCTGGCCTTTGTTACGCCGGCAATGATACACGCGCAGGCTGGCAAAGCTAATTTCGCCGGAACCTGGGCCATGAATGCAGATAAAAGTACTTTGCCACAAGGTGGTGGAGGTGGTGGTCAGAGAGCGGGTGGTGGCAATTTCACTGTAACCCAGAACGCTAATACTCTCACCCAGACACGAACCAGCCAGGATGGTACAGCCAGAGCCACCAAATATACTCTTGACGGAAAAGAGAGTGTAAACCCAGGCAGGGGTGGTGACAGCAAGTCTACTGCAAAATGGTCAGCCGATGGGAAGTCACTTACTATCGTTACCAAATCAAATTACAATGGAAACGAAAGGACCTCAACCGCAGTCTGGAGTCTGGTTAATCCTGCAACTCTTTCAATTGTTTCCACAAGACAAGGTCAGAATGGGGAGGTAAAAGCCACTATGGTGTATGATAAGAAGTAGGTTGATAATGCAAAATGGGTAGATAAAAGGCTCCGTATGGGGCCTTTTTTATTTTACTTAAAAGATAGTTCAACTCTATGCCAGGAGCTAATTCTTTTTCCGGCGATGACATCATTACTCCTACCGCCATTCATTCAAATATTAGTTTATTGTCATGAGATATTGAGATAGGCTATAAAAATACAAAAAATGACGTTCAGGAATTACTCCTGACCGGCTAAATGCTTGAGATTCTCCGGTATGATCAGAATGAAATGTGTTTATGGTTTTAAAGTGGAGAAGGCTGGGTTAATGTGACTATATGGCTGATATTTAAGCGATTAAAATGGTATACTATTGAATACCGGTACTCCTAATACAAAATAGTATAATTCTTTGTTGCCCGGAAAAGAAGTTAAGACATTTAAAACTGTTTCGATTGATAAGATTTCAGACCGGTTGAGTCATCATTCCCATACTGAATAACCCATGAAATTTGCATTTTTTTTCTATTTAGGTTATCTTTGCATTCAGGATTTTTTGAATTTTTTTTAAAAAATATAGATGAATAGAAAATTAAAAAATACATTTATTTTAACTGGTATTGTTGCTTCGATAGGTGCATTGATATTTATTAGCAAATTATCACCTAAAGGTCATACTACAAATATTTATACCGAGGCTGAAAAAGGTAGTTTTGAGATTACTGTTAATACCATGGGGGAGTTAATCCCTGAAAAATCAATTGATATAAAAGGTCCCTCTTTCCCGGTTATTAACAACAGGGGCCGGGGAAGACACAGCAGGATAAGAGCTACGAGTCTTAAGATCCTCGATATTGTTCCGGAAGGCACTATCGTTTATAAAGGCGATTATATTGCCCAGCTTGACAGAACAAATTATGACAACACTCTAAAGGATGAAGCTGAAAGACTTCAAACACTGCAACGGGATCTTCAAATGAAGTTACTTGATACGGCTGTAGTACTGACAAATTACAGAGATGAAATCAAGAATCAGGTTTTTGCTGTTGAAGAGGCTTTAATCACCTATCAGAAATCAGCCTTTGAACCACCTGCAACCATACGTCAGGCTGAAATCGAACTTGACAAAGAAAAACGCAAACTCACCCAGCTAAAGAAGCTCTATAAACTAAGAATTGCCCAGAAGCAGAGAGAGGTAAGCTATCTGGAACTAAATATTTCCATACAGACCAGGACCGTAAGTGATCTTGAAGATTACCTGGAGGGTTTTACCATAACATCACCCTCATTTGGAATGGTCATCTATAAGAAAAACCGTAACGGGACCAAAAGAAAGGCCGAAACAATGATCAGTCCCTGGGATAATGTAGTTGCGACACTGCCTGATCTTTCAGCGATGATTTCCAAGACATATGTCAGTGAAATAGAAATAAGTAAAGTCAAGACCGGTCAGAAAGTTAACATTAAAGTTGATGCTTTGCCTGATAAAAAATTAACAGGTATTGTGATCAATGTCGCTAAAATAGGTGAAGTTTTGCCAAATTCAAACTCAAAAATGTTTGAAGTACAATGCAGAATTAATGAAAATGATTCCAGGCTCAGACCTTCAATGACGACAGGAAATGAGATAATAATTAAATCATTTGAAAATGTTGTCTATATACCTCTGGAATGTGTCCATACAGAATCAGACGGAATATCATTTGTCTATACCAAGAACAGGAAAAAACAGGTTGTGATTGCCGGTGAATCGAATGGAAAATATGTAGTTATTAACCAGGGATTAAAATCCGGCAGAACAATTTACCTTTATACACCGGAAAATCCTGATAAATTTAAGCTGGCGGGTCAAAACCTTATACCTTTGATAAGTCAGTCTTTATTAAAAGTCGATGAGGATTCGAATTAAATTGGTTTAGTTAAAAGGAATGAATTATAATTTTTATCACTTTTAAGCTAAAATAGTTCCCGGGAATATATTTATCAGTGCAGTTGGTTTGAAAAGAGTAATTTGGACCTGATTGCAGGAGAATTAACTTACGGATTATAAAATATTCTTAAGAATCGAGGCTATGAAACCTGCAGAAAAGTTCAAACTGTTAATAACCTGCCCGGTGATCGCGTTAATGGTGTTTGTGGCCAGCAGTTGTTCTTTCGGGAACAAGGAAACTCATGGATCTGCAAATCCGGACCGTCCAATTTACTTTCCTGAATTTATCACACCTGTTGCAAAATATTATGAGATCAGGATCGCCGGTAATCATTCCATTGATGGTTATTCCTACCGTCTTAAGATTTCAGGTGCAGTTAATAAAACTGCATCATTGTCGCTTGAAGAGTTAAGTCAACTTGAAATGATCGAAAAACCAGTTACAATTGAATGCATAGAGAATCCTCCAAACGGTAATCTTCTGAGTACGGCCATGTGGAAGGGTTTTAGTGTTTACGGTCTGCTGGCAGACCTGGGGATCAAGGAAGGAGCAACCACAGTGAAATATATTTGTTCTGACGGATATTATACTTACAACTCATTGGAGGAACTGAAAAACAGAGAAGTAATAGGAGCGCTCTTTATGAACAGTGAACCCATCCCGGAAAAATACGGATACCCCCTCAGAGTTATCTTCCCCGGGTACTTTGGTGTACGTCAGCCTGGCTGGGTAGTTGAGATGGAGGTGATGGAAACACCAGTCGTTGATTACTGGAGCAATTATGGCTGGAAAACTGATTCTCCCATGGATATTGACAGCAGGATATTCTTCCCTGAAGAAAATGCCATATTTCCGATTGGTGAAAGCATAAGGATCGGAGGGTGTGCTTATGGAAGGAAACGGATATCTTCGGTTGATGTTACTTTTGATGGTGGCATCTCATGGGTCCCTGCAATTATAAAGCAGGATATGAACGAGGATTATGTGTGGGTTTTCTGGGAAATCGAATACAAACCTACTTCTGCGGGTGAGATAACCATATATTCTATGGCAACCTCACTAGACGGCAGGATTCAACCCAGGTCAGATAAAGAATCATTGGATGGAACCAACTCCTGGCCATCGGTAACCATTTCAGTGGAAGATAACAGGTAAAATAATGCAAAATGCACTTTTATGTTTCGGGTACGTTAAATGTCGCCTGAAAATAATAGGTAATTGAATTTATCCTTCTGAACCACCATAATACCATGGACACCTGAACTACTGGTTTGTATTTTATAAATACAGACTTTCCCTCTCTGATGATCTCATCTTTTATTTGGTCTGAAATGTAACGCGCTTTAATATAGTCAATTTGATCTTTCCCCGATCCACTGTAAACAATTCAAGTAATATGCTGTTATAAATAATATAATGATGTCATGAAACGAATCGGATTGATCGGAGGCCTGGGTCCTGAAGCAACCATTTATTATTACAATGAATTAATAAACTCTTTTAGGAATACAACTGGAGATTTAAACTACCCCGAGATTATCATATACAGCGTGAACATGTCTGATTTCATTGAGATGATGGGAGCAAAAAAATATGGCCAAATTGTCCTCTTCCTGTCAGAAAAAATAGATAAATTAAAACGTGCAGGAGCAGATTTTGCCGCTTTAAGCAGCAATACACCTCATTTTTTGTTTGACCAGCTAAAAGAAAAGTCAGGAATACCTCTTATCAGTATTGTTGAAGCAACCTGTGCTGAAACTTTAAAAAGAGGATTAAAGCGTGCAGGTTTATTTGGTACTGGATTTACAATGGATTCATCATTTTTTCCTGATCTGTTTATCAAACATGGCATAGATGTGGTAATGCCGGACAAGGGAGACAGAGAACTGATAAATTATAAATTATTTACCGAAATAGAACTGGGGATTTTTAAAAATGACACAAGAGAGCTGCTTACAGGCATAATCGCAAAAATGGTAAAGCAACAAAAAATAGACTCAATAATTCTGGGATGCACGGAATTACCGCTTATCCTCAAAAAAACTGCTTATGCAGGGATCCCTGTACTGAATACAACCAGGATACATGTCAGCGAGATCGTTAATTATTGTTTGGGTAACACATGAAAACTGAACATGAATAACAATCAATAGGGATTTAATATTGTTCCTGTAAAAATTAAATTATAAAAAACTGACAATAAAAAAAAGTTTGGATCGAACCAGGATGCACAGCTTGCGGACTTTGTACTGACATATACCCGAAAGTATCCAAGATGGAAGATGAAGCTACCGTAACCGAAGGTTCAGATTACAGTAATTATGAGGAACAAATCAAAGAAGCGGCAGAAAGCTGTCTTGTTGAAGTTATTAAATATGAATAATATATACTCTTAAAACGTCATAATTATGAAGACAAGTACCAAAAAACAGCCAGCAAAACATTTTGTGCCGATACCTATGAAAAAGGTCCTGATAGCACTGGATATTGAATCCTCGGCACAAAAAGTAGCAGAATCAGGGTATGCAATGGCCAGGTCAATGAATGCTGAAGTTGTATTATTACATGTTGTTGGTGGTGAGCTGGCTTATTATTCAACTCTTGGATATTCCCCGATAATGGGATACACCGGTTTTGCAATTCCTGAAACACCAAATTTAATTGCAATTGATAATATAAAAGAATCTTCAAAAAATTTTCTTGATAAATCGAAACAACATCTTGGAGATCCAACTATTCAAACATTAGTTGAGGAGGGCGATACTGCTGATGTAATATTACAAACTGCCAAAAAATTACATGCTGACGTTATTGTCGTGGGAACTCACAGCAGAAGAGGGCTGGAAAAAATATTAATGGGCAGTGTTGCTGAGAAAATTTTTCACCATACTTCTATTCCGTTATTTGTTATTCCAACTAAAAAGAATAAATAATAAACCAAAAACAATATTGAAGGTATGATTAAAAAAGGTTTGGAATACAAAAAGTTTCAGAAGTGTCTTCTTTAAATCAGTGAGTTTCTATTTTAGTTTTTCAAAACTTTATATTTTGTTATCAGGGTACCTTGTTTATTCACCCTATCGCAACTGATAAGCTGTAAATCGATTCCGAGCTCCTCCCCTGTAACAAAATTATCTCCGGTCCCAAATAATTTTGGCTCGATCGTCAGCCATAATTCATCTACCAGGTTTTCTTTGAAAAACGAAGTTGCTATATGGGGACCCCCAACTACAAGCATTTGTTTAAACCCTTCTTTTTCAAATCGTGAAGCCAGCTGAAAAGGGGATTCCTCTGTAAATTCAATACTACCTGCCACCTCAAAGCTTTTATAATCAGCCGGATTATGGGTCATAATAACAAGAAGATGCCGGGGTGCAGATTTTGGAGGGTCAGCCTTAAAAGTATTACTTCCCATAACTATGAGCCCTGAGTCCTTCCATATTTTCGTGAAATAATCCTGATCTTCCTTTGAAGACCATGCCCTGACTAATGGATTGCCCCATTTTGTTACTTTTCCATCCAGGGTAGAAACAAAAACAAGTACAATTTTCATTTTTTTGTTATTATGATACCCACAAGTTTTCTCCGGAATTTAAATGTACTACTCCTCCTTATTGTATAATAAATTGCCGTCCGAAATTCTGGCCGGTTTTGTAAATGAATGGTCCGTACTTTTTCCCACCCCGGTAATATGAATCACCCTCCATCCCATGAATTTTAGATAATCGGAAACAAGAGCCCGGTGACAACGCCACCACAATCCCTCTGCACACATATACGCTGTCCGGTTAGCAGCGGCCATGTGTTCAAGTTCTTTCACAGCCTTACTAAAATCTTCAGTCTCCATATAATCTGCATATCCTCTGAATGCAGGCAGACGCCATCCGATATTTTTTGAATCAGGTCTTAATCTTCTTCGTCCTCCGAGTTCTTTCAAATGGATATACCTGATATTGTTTTCAGGTAATAAAACTTCAAGGGATTCTTTATTGAAATGTGGAAAGAGCGTGGATCCGGGAATACTTCTGATGTCAGCAACCAACTCAATCTTAAAAGATAACAGCATAGCCACGAATTCATCAGAAGTATGGGTGGAGTGACCAATAGTCCAGACAATTTTATCACTCATGCTACAATTCGATCGTAATTGAATCCTCCCCAACCCCGAGATTGGATAATTGTTTCAAAACAGCATCTATCATTGGAGGCGGGCCACACACATAAAACTTTCTTCTGAAATCACTGATACGGGCTTTCAGAAATGTCTCATTGATGAATCCAAAATAATAACCCTCTGCTTTCTCTTCGGATAGTATATTTATAAACGATTTGCCCAGAATATTTTCAAGTTCGTTTTCGAGTATAATATCAGCTTTGGTTTTATTCGCAAATACAAGGAGGTTCCCTGTAACTTCATTTTTGTACTTAAGATCCCTTAGTATGGAAATAAAAGGAGTAATACCGGCACCCCCTGCAATAAAAACGCCATTGCCTTTGTAATTAATAGCACCCCATACATCTCTCAAGATCAGTTCATCACCAGTTTTCAGCTTTCCAAGTTCATTGGTAACTCCATTATGTGATGTATAAATTTTAATGGTAAATTCAAGGTAAGGTTCTTTATTGAGGCATGTGAAGGTGAAGGGTCTTTTTTCATTCTTCAGCTCAGGAGTGTTTACCGATACCTCTGTAGCCTGACCGGGAATAAATGAATAACCTGCTGGTTTTTCAACCTGGAACCTTTTAACATCGTGGGTCACTTGTTCTATATTTAGTATCCTGACTATATGCTCTTCCATTTGTAAAGGATTTTAATAGTTAAACAAATAATGTCATTAAGTGTTTTCATATTTCTGTATATATAGTTCTGCAAAGCAAAGAAATTATGATTCCAGTTCCTCTACTTTGGCAAGGCGGCGAAGATGACGTTCTGCGCCAATGAATAACGCGGTGAGGAATGTTTTTACTATCTCCCCGGCAATACGATTACCAAGTACACGGCCCCCCAGACAGATCACATTCATGTTATCATCCTCCACTCCCTGATGTGCCGAAAATGTATCGTTAATCAAACAAGCCCTTATACCTTTCAATTTGTTGACTGCCACACAAGCCCCGACACCACTCCCGCAGACTGCTATTCCGCGGTATAGTTCCCCACTAACAACTGCCCTGGCCATTGGGACAACATAATCTGGATAATCATCATCATCTGCAAGATGGTCATTACCAAAGTCAACTACTTCATAGCCACTTTCTTTAAGCTCAATTTTCAGGAATTCCTTTAATTCGAATCCTCCATGGTCTGCAGCTATACCTATACGATTAGAATTCATAATTTTTTATTTATTAGCTATTACTACCTGTTCCTCTATGTTTTACAACCAAAATCACTTTAAAATAAACCAATTACTCCGGCCTTATCCGTCCGGATCAACCTGCAATCCTAAAAGTTCCATTTGTGCAACTGTGGATTTATAACCTGCATGACGGATACCTCTGATCCCTAAACTTCTGGCAATCTGAATGAACATTAACCTGTCTTCGATGTAAATAACCTGATCAGGCCTTACCTGTGCTATATCAAGTGCTATACTGAATATATCCGAATCCGGTTTACGGAAGTGAACAAAACACGAAGAAATAAAAAAGTCAATAAAGTTATCCAGATTAAACTTCTTTATTCTGTGCTGTGTAAGTTCCCTGCCTTCATTGCTTACAGCGGCAATTTTTAATCCGTATTTTCTCTTCAGATGCCAGATAAATTTTAACATGTCGGGAAAAGGTTTTGAACATTCAAACATATAGTGACGGAACTGATCAATCGTGAATGGTCTTTCTTCATAAAAAACCACAAGTTTAAGATATTCTTCCAAAGTAAGTTTCCCCAGCTCATAGGCTGCAAAAGTCAAATGGTGCCTTTCATCCATTTCACCATGATCGAGTTTGAAGTTTTCTGCAGCGAGCCTGCGTGAGTTCCTGTCCCATCCGTTGGTAAGCAAAACACCCCCTATATCAAGGAATAGTGTTGTTACAGATTCTGATTTTCCCATAATATCGAGTTATTCCTTTAACAAATTTATTTATGTCCCTGTTTTTTTCCTTTTTCCTCATTGGCTGCTTCATGGTATTTCTTCTTAATGTCATCAATATTGACAGTCGGTTCGGGAATCTGGATATCCATTTTTTCCAATGTTTCGACGATGATCTCTGTAATTGCAAGATTCCTGAACCATTTATGATCGGATGGTACAATGAACCAGGGAGCATTACTGGTGCTGCATTTGCTTAAAACTTCCTCATAAGCCTCCTGGTAGTCATTCCAGAAGTTTCTTTCGGAATAATCCGCTTCGCTTATTTTCCATCGCCGGGTGGGGTCATCAAGGCGCTCTTTGAAGCGGTCCAACTGTTCTTTCTTGCTAATGTTCAGGAAAAATTTCAAAATATGAGTACCATTTGCAATGAGTACCTGCTCAAAATCATTGATCTGTTTGTAGCGCTCTGACCAGATGTTTTTTGGAACAAGATCATGAACCCTTACAATGAGAACATCCTCATATTGTGACCGGTTAAAAATCACGATCTCTCCCCGTTTGGGGGTCTGATGTTCAATCCTCCACAGGTAATCGTGGGCCAGTTCCTCAGAAGAAGGTTGCTTAAAGCCGACGACACGGCAGCCCTGCGGATTCATCGACCATATGACATGCCTGATGACACCATCTTTACCTCCTGCATCGGGAGCCTGAAGGCAAATCAGCAGGGACCGCTTCTGTTCTGCATAAAGTTTAAACTGCAACTCGTCCATCTGTTTCCGGAGTTTCTCAATTTTCAATAGTGCAGATTTTTTATTTTCATTCTTATCTGTAAATCCAGGATCGTAATCCTTAAGCCGGACATTCTCTTCCGGTTTTACCAGAAATTTCTCACGGTAGTTCATATTTCCTGTTCTTTATTTTACCTGTGAACTATTTTTTCAATGTTTTGGGTTCCCTTGCTTCATGGTCCTGACAGGATCGACAATCCGGTAAGCAAGAAGTTTCAGACGATCATTAAAAAGGAACCATACCAGTGCATAACCCCAAACAAACAGGGCCCATCCCCAGCCGATGGGGGTCATAAACAGCCCATAAACAGCGATTAATGTTGCAATTATCTGGGTGCCCAGGACGGCCACCCATAATATCCTTGCAGGACGCATAGACCAGAAGGGACCTCTGGTTCTTGTCAGAAAAATCGTCAGATGTCCCGCCACTGATAGTTTCAAATACATCAGTGTCTGGATATGAGAGCGATCAATATGAAACACCTTCTCACCAAGATAAAACAGACCAAAAGCGGCTATCACCCCTATTACACCAAGCACTGTGGAAATTCCCAACACCATCCGCATATTCCATGCTTCCGGCTGATCTTTGTAATGAACATTGTCATAAGCAATGGACAGAATGGCCCCGTCATTCAGTAATGCCAGCATCACGATCATAACTGCTGTGACCGGATAAAAATTAAATACCAGGATAGATAATGTCATAAATAACAACACACGCAGCGTTTCTGCAATGCGGTAAATGGCATAGCTGTTCATCCTCTGGAAAATCTTCCTGCTCTCCTTAATTGCATCTATGATCACAGACAAACCCGATTTCATCAGCACAATTGCTGCTGCGGCGCGTGCCGCATCTGTGGCATCGGAAACAGCGATACCGCAGTCAGCTTTCTTAAGAGCAGGGGCGTCGTTTACACCATCACCTGTCATACCGACAATATGACCCATTTTCTGCAAAGCATCAACAATGTGAAACTTATGTTCGGGGAAAACCTGCGCAAAACCGTCAGCCTCCTCTATAGATCTGGTTACTTCTGTTGTCTCATCCTTTTTCGAATCACCCAGGCTTGCAGCATCGAGAATATTAGTGCCCATATCCAGCTTTTTGGCTGTTTCCCTGGCAATGGCCAGTGCATCACCAGTCACCATCTTTATCTTTACTCCCATTTCGAGTGCGGTCGCAATGGTTTCTTTAGCATCTTCGCGGGGCGGGTCAAACAGTGGCAAAACGCCGGCAAACAGCCAATTGGCTTCGCCCATTGTATGTGCTACTCCCAGGGAGCGGAAACCTCGTACCGCAAACTCGTTAACTGCCTTGTCTACAGCAGACTTTACCTGGTCTGCATTGGCTGACAATTTCATTATTACCTGTGGTGCACCCTTCGTTACCTTGAATTGTTTTCCATCTTTCTTTTTGACAATGGCTTCAGTTCGCTTATGTACCGGGTCGAATGGCTGGAAATGAATAATCTCATATTCCTTTAACAAATCCTGATTTTTCAGACCGCCCAGGACTGCAAGGTCAATGGTGTCGTTATTGTCAGCCCTGGAAGCTAATGCGCCATAAAGGATCAGCTGTTCAGTTGAGTTATTGTCTATGCTGAAGGGATCTCCCAGAGATAGTTTATTCTGGGTCAGAGTACCGGTCTTGTCAGCGCACAGCACATCTACTCCTGCCAACTCCTCAATGGCCACCAACCGGCTTACAATCGCCTCTTTTTTGGCCAGAAGGCGTGCCCCAACGGCCATTGTCACCGATAACACTGTGGGCATTGCCACGGGAATCGCGGCAACAGTAAGAACTAATGCGAATTGCAACGTGGTAAGTATCGGATCGCCACGGAAAATAGCGACGGTAATAATGACAGCAACCAGGATTATAGCAAGGACGATAAGGTAATTACCTATTTTCAGGACCGCTTTTTGAAAATGACTTACAGTATGTGCTGTCTGAACGAGTTTGGCAGTCTTGCCAAAGTATGTATTAGCGCCTGTGGCATATACCAAGGCGCCGATTTCACCCTGCCGGATAATCGATCCTGAAAACACTGCATCACCAGGTTTACGGGATGCAGGCAAAGATTCACCAGTCAAAGCAGACTGATCCACCTCAACAGGGTCGCCGTCCAGCAGCCGGGCATCAGCGGGAACAATGTCGCCAAGGCGCAGGCGTATGACATCTCCCGGTACTAAATCCCTTGCTGATGGAGTTATCCATTTTCCATCACGTTTAACTCTTGCTTTGACCGCCAGTTTGGCCTTCAATGCTTCTATTGCATTGCCTGCCTCGTGTTCCTCCCAGAACCCTACTAACGCATTAGCAAAAAGAAGGACCAGGATGATTCCAAAGTCAGGCCAATGCCGGGCTATGGCTGAAAGAATAACAGCAGCTTCTATCATCCAGGGTATAGGTCCCCAAAAATATGTCAGAAATTTCAGAAATGGATTAACTTTTTTTTCTTCAAGTTCATTTGGTCCATATTGTGTCAACCGCTTCTGAGCTTCGGCCTGGGTAAGACCATTGAGTGATGATCCCAACTTTTTTTCCAATTCCTCAAGAGGAATGGATTTAAGGTCGTTTATATCATTTGGGTTTTTTGTGACCATATTCAAGTTTTTTATATTCAATTTAATATCATTCCGGGTATGTATTCCCCTTTAATCATAATTCGCCAGTTCAATTCCTGAAGAACCGGCTTCCGGTGCATTAATCACCTTCGAGCCAGGTTCGTGCTTCACCTTCCTCCAGGATATCAAAGTATCGTATTTTAGCTGTTGTAAAAGGTTTGCAAAATATGGCCATATCCTTTTCCCATCTCTTGTCGCCGACCAGTGCCAGACGTTCGATGTCGTTAAAGTGTTTTGCATCAAACTTGATATCTTCCCAGAGGGCACCTGCTGTCCAGCCGTGAAAATCAAGCAGTATTACCAACATCCTGATTTTGCCATGCTCCCTGACCAGTTTTTCCACAGTTGGAATAAAATGAGTATAGTCCGCTTTTTCGAGTTTTCCGGTAAGTTGAACTTCCAGCAACTTGCCTCCATTTTTTTCATTCAGTTTTACATTCATAATATTTTCCCTTTCATTGTGTTAACCTTTTATTATAGTTGTATTCAACAAGTTCCCTTGTTTTCATCCTGAGCTGCTCCATTTCCAGTTTCTGATTTCCGGCATATCTACTCCGTATTTGTCAATATACTTTTTGTGTTCGATGAGCTTTTTCCGGACCATCTGTTTCAGTTTGGCACCGCTGTCGCCCGGCTGCGGCAGACGACTTATTACATCCTGAACCAGATGGAATCTGTCGAGATCGTTTAAAACGGTCATATCGAAGTAGGTTGTTATGGTACCTTCCTCTTTATAGCCGCGGACATGCATATTATCGTGATTAGTGCGGCGGTAAGTTAATCTGTGTATCAGCCAGGGGTAGCCATGAAATGCAAAGACTATTGGTTTGTCTTTGGTGAATAAAGCATCGAATTCATAGTCGCTCAGCCCGTGAGGATGCTCCTTTACGGGTTCAAGTACCATTAGATCGACAACGTTGATCACCCTGATTTTGAGATCAGGCATATTTTTACGCAGGATTGAAACCGCTGCCAGTGTCTCGAGTGTGGGCACATCACCACAGCATGCCATCACCACATCCGGTTCCCCGCCCTGATCGCTGCTGGCCCAGTTCCAGACACCTATCCCTTTCGTACAATGCTCTATTGCCTCATCCATTGTCAGCCATTGAGGCGCCTGGTATTTGCCTGCAATAACAACATTTACATAATGCCGGCTTCTCAGGCAGTGATCCCATACCGATAAAAGACAATTTGCATCTGGTGGAAGATATACGCGGACAACAGAAGCTTTCTTATTTACCACATGATCTATGAAACCCGGGTCCTGATGTGTAAAGCCGTTATGGGCCTGCTGCCAGACATGAGAAGCGAGAAGGTAATTCAGAGATGCAATTTTTCGCCTCCATGGCAATTGCAAAGTCACTTTCAACCATTTGGCATGCTGATTGAACATCGAATCTATGATATGAATAAAAGCCTCATAACAATTGAACAACCCGTGTCTTCCGGTGAGCAGATACCCTTCGAGCCATCCCTCACATTGGTGTTCGCTCAGCATTTCCATTACCCGGCCATCAGATGCCAGAAACTCGTCATTTTTCTTAGTTCTTGCTTCCCACTGCCTGCTGGTGACCTCAAAAACGGCATTCAACCGGTTTGAAAGTGTTTCATCGGGGCCAAAGATCCGAAAATTTCGTTGTGTCCTGTTGAGACTGATCACTTCACGGAGGAATTCTCCAAGTTCGTGTGTATCAGCAGCTATTACAGACCCAGGTGATGGCACTTTTACGGCATAGTTCCTGAAGTCAGGCATTATGAGGTCATGCAACAACAAGCCGCCGTTTGCATGGGGATTAGCGCCCATACGCCGATCACCCTTTGGTGCGAGTTCTGAGAGTTCGGATATGAGACGGCCATTTTTATCAAAGAGTTCCTCAGGTTTATAGCTTTTCATCCAGCTTTCAAGGAGTTTCAGATGACCGGGGTGATCTGAATCAATCTGGAGCGGGACCTGGTGTGCACGAAATGTACCCTCAATCTGCTGGCCATCCACCACTTTTGGTCCTGTCCAGCCCTTGGGCGAATTTAGAACAATCATCGGCCAGCGGGGACGAGTTACATCGTTATTGTTTCTTGCATTGCCCTGGATTCCCCGGATATCTTCAATGACCTTTTCAAGAACAGATGCCATGAGTTGGTGCATTTTTTCCGGATCATCACCTTCCACATAATAAGGTGTCCACCCGCATCCTTTCAGAAACTGGTCAAGTTCTTCGGCTTCTATTCTGGCAGGTATCGTCGGGTTGGCTATTTTGTAGCCGTTTAGGTGCAATATTGGCAAAACGGCCCCATCTGTGACCGGATTTAGAAATTTATTAGAGTGCCAGGCCGTTGCCAATGGCCCTGTTTCCGCTTCACCATCACCGATGATACATGCCACCACCAGTTCAGGGTTGTCAAATGCAGCCCCGAAAGCATGGCTAAGTGAGTACCCCAGCTCTCCCCCCTCGTGAATTGAACCCGGACATTCAGGGGAAACATGGCTGGGAATACCACCGGGAAATGAAAACTGGGTGAACAGTTTTTTAAGGCCCGGTTCATCCTGAGTAATATCCGGATAAATTTCGGAATAAGTACCTTCGAGATATGTGTTGCCAACCAGAGCAGGACCGCCATGACCTGGCCCGGAAATGTAGATCATATCCAGATCATACTTATTAATGATCCTGTTTAAATGCACATAAATGAAGTTCTGACCGGGAGTCGTTCCCCAGTGCCCAAGAAGGGTCGGTTTTACATGAGATTGCTCCAATGGGTGCCTCAGTAAAGGATTGTCGTATAAATAGATCTGACCAACAGACAAATAGTTCGCAGCACGCCAATAGCCGTCCATCCTATTTAATAGTTCAGGGGTTAGTGTTGTGTTATTCTTCATAATTCAATTCTTGTTATTTAGTTAATTTGCAAAATATTACAGACTAAGATAAAGAACACGGACTCATAAGACTGAAAATAGCTGCCTCCTTTTTCCGGTCATTATTTACGTACAGGAGAGTCCGGCGGTAACCAGTAATGTCCCTGCATGGCAGGTAATTCCTCTGCAGCATCAGGTCCCCATGAGCCAGCAGAGTAGTTTGGAAAATCATCAGGTTTACTTCTTTCCCATTCTTCCAGTATAGGCATCAGAATTCGCCAGGCAGCTTCAACCTGATCTGCCCGCATAAACTCAGTGGCATCGTTTTGTATCAGGTCCGATAGTAATGTTTCATAAGCCTCCGGAAAAGGTCCGGAAAAACTTTTACAATAATTAAACCGCATATCCACTGGTTTTAGTATTACTTTTGGACCTGGCTGCTTTGCCTGAAACCTGAGTATAATCCCTTCGTCAGGATGAATTGATATAATTATTTGTGAAGGTTGCCAATCGAAAGAAGCCTCTTTGGGAAATGATCTGTGCGGAACAGCCCGGAACTGGATGACAATCTCGGATGACTGTTGGGCAAGCCGTTTCCCGGTGCGAAGATAGAACGGAACATCCTGCCATCGCCAGTTATCCACATGAAGTTTAATTGCAACATATGTTTCTGTCTGGGAATCAGGAGCAACTCCCTCTTCTTCACGATAACCACAAACTTTTTGAGTTCCTGACAAGCCCTTACCATATTGCCCACGTACAACATCTCTTTTTACTTCCTCATAAGGAATTGGACGGATGGCATGCAGTACATCTACCTTCTTGTTCCGTATCTCGTCGGCATCAAAAGAGACCATAGGTTCCATAGCAACAAGGCAGAGTAACTGCATAAGATGATTTTGCACCATATCACGTAATGCCCCTGCATTGTCATAATACCCGCCGCGGTGTCCAATGCCAATATTTTCTGCTACTGTAATTGCTACAAACTCCACATACCTGCGGTTCCAGATTGGTTCAAAGAGAGGATTGGCAAACCGGAATGCAAGGATATTCTGAACTGTTTCCTTACCAAGATAATGATCAATCCTGAATATTTGTGATTCAAGGAAACTCTCCGTAAAGATTTTGTTTAACTCACGGGCTGATTCCAGGCTATAACCGATAGGCTTTTCAATAACAATCCGTGACCGTTTCCTGTCCTTCGACAGTCCGCTCTCGCCCAGGTATTTAGGGATCTCGCCAAACATGGCCGGCGGTGTTGCCATATAAAATATCTTTTGTACTTTGGTTTTCCACTTTTTTTCCAGTTTCTCACACTGCTCCTTTAATGCAGAATAAGTTTCCATTTTCGTGAAATCACCATTCTGATAAAAAATATTCTTTGCAAACTGATCCCATATTTTATCGGTGACATTTTCATGACGGGAGAATTTATTTACCCCGTCACGAAGATGATTCCTCAGTTTTTCATCATTCATTTTGACCCTATCAATAACAATAATTGACAAATGGTCAGGGATACTTCGGTCGTGAGACAGATCAAATAATGCAGGTACCAGTTTACGCCATGTAAGATCTCCAGCTCCGCCAAAAATTGTGAGCACAGTGGGTTCTAATTTTTCATTTTCTTTCATAAGCCTTATTACTTTATCCATTCGGTGTGAAATGTGCCTTTGGTATCTAACCGTTCATAAGTATGGGCACCGAAAAAATCGCGCTGAGCCTGGATGAGATTTGCAGGAAGCCAGTAACTTCGGTAAGAGTCAAGGTAACTTAGAGATGCCATAAGTGCGGGAACAGGAATTCCCAATGTTGTTGCATGACAAACCATCTGGCGTAAATCCTCCTGATTTTCCATCACTTTCTTCGACAAATTAAGATCAAGCTGCAAATTCGGCAATTCGGGTCTTGTACAAAATGCATCTCTGATATCATCCAGCAAAGCAGACCTGATGATACACCCCCCCCTCCATATGCGTGATATCGCTTCAAGGTCAAGGTGATAATTATATTTTTCAGATGCGACTGCCAATAAGGACATTCCCTGAGCATAACTGATAATGATCCCTGTATATAACGCATTATGTATTTGCCTAAGAAATAAATTCTGGTCACCTTTAAAAGGTTGTACAGGTCTGTGTAACACTTTGCTGGCTATTTCCCGCTGATTCTCAAAGACAGACAGGTCCCTCATACCTACCGCAATATCAATTGTCGGTATAGGAACCTGAAGCTCCATTGCGCTCTGGGATGTCCACATTCCTGTACCTTTTTGCCTGGCCACATCCAAAATTATATCGATCAGCTTCTTACCGGTCTTTTCATCAACCTTGCCAAAGATCTCACCTGTTATTTCAATCAGGTAACTATTCAGAACTCCTTTATTCCAGCCGGTGAATATATTATGCAGCTGTTCATCGCTGAAGTTAAGGCCACGTTTCATTAAGTCGTAAGATTCTGATATAAGCTGCATCATAGCATATTCTATTCCATTATGCACCATCTTTACAAAATGTCCTGCTGACCCGGGACCCAGCCATGCAACACATGGAGTGTCGTTCACCCTGGCAGCAGCAGCTTCGAATAGCTGACGTACTCTTTCCCATGAATCTTCAGGTCCTCCCGGCATAATACTGGGACCGTGCCGTGCTCCTTCCTCCCCCCCGGAGACTCCTACACCCATGAACAGGATTCCTTTCTCAGCAAGCTTCCTTGCCCGAAGATCAGTATCCTTAAAATAAGAGTTCCCCGCATCGATGATAAGATCGCCCGGTTCAAGATTTTCCTGCAAATCCCTGATTACCGAATCAACAACAGCTCCGGCAGGAACAAGCATCATTATGGCCCTTGGCCGGCGAAGCAAGGCAAGAAACTCCCTGATATTCTTTGCTGCATGGATTTTCTTATCCTTAGATTCAACATTCAGAGCTTTTACCTTGTTAATATCATTATCATAACCTGCTACCTGAAAATCATGATCGGCCAGGTTAAGTAAAAAATTACGTCCCATGACGCCTAGTCCTATCATACCGATTTCAGCTTGTTGTGATTGATCTGCATTTCTCATAATTATTTTCCCTTAAATTTATCGTTGCCATAAAATATGAGATGCTTCCAAAGGAACGGAAGCACCGTCATGATAAGGTATCATCCTGGCTGAGTAGTCTGTTGCAGGGCGTGCTGAAGAGACCTGTGCACTATAGACCTGCACGCCTCCTGCACCATCCGATGACCTGATGTATTTCATCTCCTGAATTGCAGGAGCTTCCCCACTTATCTCATCAGCATAAAGTTCAACTCTTATAAAATCCGGATCGAGACCATTAAGAACTAGCTGAACTTCAAAATAATGCTTACCACCTTCAGTTTTTACATCTGCTCTGACGAATCGCAGATGTGGCCACTTTTGTTCCAGTGTATGCTGCCATTCTACTAATCTCCGGCCTTCTGAACCCTTATTTGCAGCACGCTTTATGTAGGATGCCGCTGCCGGAATATAGTGTTGTTCCGTGTATTCAATGACTGTCCTTGCAGCACTGAATTGTGGTGTAAGCCGGGCCATACTTTCTCTCATCATAGCTACCCAGGCAACGGGAACATTATTTTTATTACGGTCATAAAACAATGGAATAATATCCTGTTCAAGCAGGTTGTAAAGCGCATCCGCTTCCAGGGCATCATGGTCAGGGTCGTTTCCATGTTCCTTCCCATCTCCTAAAGCCCAACCAACTTCAGGTGTAAATGCCTCAGCCCACCAACCGTCAAGTACCGAAAGATTTATTCCGCCATTGACAAGAACTTTCATACCGCTAGTACCACAAGCTTCCCATGGTCTCCGCGGTGTATTAATCCACACATCGACTCCCTGCACCAGATGTTCGGTTAAAAGCATATCATAATCGCTGAGAAAGATAACATGAGGCCTTACCTCCGGCTGCCGGATAAATTGTATCCAGTCCCTGATCAGGGACTGGCCGGCAAAGTCAGCAGGGTGGGCTTTGCCTGCAATGATGAGTTGTACAGGTAAAACCGGATTACTTAATATACGTAATAACCTTTGCCTGTTGTGTAACAGCAGGTTCGGTCTTTTATAGGTAGCAAAACGACGTGCAAAACCCAGTGTTAATACGTTTGGATCAAACAAGCCTCTTGCTTCATCTGTTGATTTCAATGTTGCGTCTGAAACAGGTAGCTGCTGTAATAACCTCTCGCGGGCGTATTCAATGAGTGATTTCCGGGCGGTAGTTCTCATTTGCCATAACTTATCGTCCGAAACACAACGAATATCTCTTTCAAGGTGCTTTGTCATTCCAAGCCACCTGTCTTTTTTACAGGCATTGGTCCAGAGATTGTCTGCTGATTCGGAATCCCAGCTTGGAATATGGACACCATTAGTTATATACCCAACGGGTACTTCAATTTCCGGCCAACGTGGAAAAAGAGGTGAAATAATGCGACGACTAACCTCTCCGTGAAGACGGCTTACTCCGTTAACTGACCCGCAGCCCCTTAAAGCCAGATATGCCATATTGAAACTTTCGGATGGATCGCCGGGGTTCAGACGACCCATGGCCAGAAAATCGGCAGGTGATATTCCTAATTTCTTCCGGGCATATTCACCAAGATATTGTTCGATAAGAGAAGGAGAGAAACGATCAAAACCAGCCTCAACCGCTGTATGCGTGGTAAAAATGTTCCCGGTCCTCGTAGTTGCTAGTGCTATTTCGAATGGCTGGCTGGTTTCCTGCATAAAGTCAAAGGCCCGTTCAAGAACTACAAACGCAGCATGACCTTCATTGAGATGGCATACCTGGGGTTTTATTCCCAGAGCACTGAGTAGCCGCCACCCTCCTATACCAAGAAGCATTTCCTGCTGAAGACGCAATTCCGGTCCACCTCCATAAAGTTCGCTTGTAATGCCGCGGTGAACGGGTAAATTTGCGGTGTCATTACTATCAAGGAGGTAAAGTTTAACCCGTCCCACCTGTACCTGCCAGGTGCGCAACCATATGGAGTGACCTGACAATTCAATTTTTACCCGTAACCACTCTCCATTACTCTGACGAAGTGGCCTGACAGGCAACTCTCCGGGATCATTATACGGGAAAAGGGCAATCTGTCCTCCATCTTTGTCAATCATCTGACGGAAATACCCCTGCTGGTAAAGCAATCCTATTCCAATTACAGGAACGCCAAGATCACTGGCGGCCTTAAGCTGATCACCGGCTACATTACCTAACCCGCCTGAATATATCGGAAGCGTTTCGCTTAGCATGAATTCCATACTGAAATAAGCGACACATGATAAAGGAACCCGGGGATGGCTTTTCTGAAACCATGCAGGAGTCTCTGCAGCATGTTTCTTTGACTGCAAAAGATCATCTAGTTTACTCCGAAAAGATGAATCTGCAAGTTTATGCTCAAGCTGGCCTCTCGATACAGTCTGAAGTACCAGCCATGGATTATGGGTTAGTTTCCAAAGCGACGGATCAAGCTCCTGCCACAACTTGTCTGATGAATGATTCCATGACCAGCGCATATCAAGTGCAAGCTGGGCAAGTGAATTAAAACCCTTAAGCTCAACAGGCAAAAAACTGAAATCATTGTTATTAGTGTCCTTATATTTAATCATCTCTTATACAATTTATTTTCACATATCCCGGTAATCTTAATTTCTGTCTAACCAGACAAATTGTTACTGAGTAATATAAAATCATAACAAGAATTAGTACCGCCTTCCACAAAACCATTTAATTAATTATCTGTCTTTCTAAATATTACCTCTCTGAAAATTATAATCCCTGAGGTTTCTACTTTCATTATATAACTATATTCACCTGCCAGCAGTTTAGATTACTTCAACGCGTCGTCAACAATTATCTGAGCCGCATCAAGGATACGTTGTAAATGATCTTCTCCATTAAAGCTTTCTGCATAGATCTTATAGATATTTTCTGTTCCTGAAGGACGCGCGGCAAACCATCCGTTTTTTGCAACCACTTTTAAACCACCTATAGGGGCACCGTTGCCAGGGGTGCGTGTAAGTACAGACTCTATTTTCTCGCCTGCCAGCTCAGAGATCTTAACCAGTTCAGGAGAAAGTTTTGTCAATTTTTTCTTTTGATCAGGGGTTGCTGGTGCTTCTACACGGTCGTAAACCGGCTCACCGAACCGGTGAGTCAGTTTATGATATATTTCGCCCGGATCATGGCCTATCCGGGCTGTAATCTCAGCAGCCAGCAGAGCAGGAACGATTCCATCCTTGTCTGTGGTCCAGACACTTCCATTTTTACGGACAAATGATGCACCGGCACTCTCTTCACCGCCAAAGCCAAGGGAACCATCTAACAGGCCATCAACAAACCACTTAAAACCAACCGGCACTTCATAAAGCTTCCTGCCAAGTTCAGATGTAACCCGGTCTATCATCTGAGTGCTCACTACTGTTTTACCTATTGCGGCATTCTTTGACCATAAAGGCCGGTGCCTGAAAAGATAATCAATGGCTACGGAAAGGTAATGGTTAGGCGGAAGTAATCCCGAACTTCCTGTAACAATACCGTGCCTGTCATGGTCAGTGTCACAGGCTAGTGCTATGTCGAACTTATCTTTTAATCCTATTAGTCTCATCATTGCGAACGGGGAAGATGGGTCCATTCTTATCTGCCCATCCCAGTCAACTGTCATGAAACGGAAAGTAGGATCAACTGCTTCATTGACAACGGTCAGGTTTAACCCGTAATGGTCTGCTACCAGCTTCCAGTAATGAACCCCGGCTCCTCCGAGGGGATCAACGCCGATTTTAACCTTTGCATCCCGGATAACATCCATATCAATCACCGAGGCAAGATCGTTTATATAGGTATTGAGAAAATCATAACGGTGAGTTGTTGAAGAATGAAGAGCCTTCCTGTATGGAGTCCTTTTTACACCCTGCAGTTTATTATCAAGAATCTCATTCGCCTTATTCTCTATCCACATGGTGACAGTATCTCCGGCAGGGCCTCCGTTTGGCGGATTATATTTAAAACCACCATCATGGGGAGGATTATGGGAAGGTGTAATTACAATACCGTCTGCAAAACCGGCTTTTCTATCTTTATTGTATTTTAAAATAGCATGCGAAATAACTGGTGTGGGAACATACTCATCATTTTCAGCAAGCATAACGTCTATATCATTAGCGGCTAATACTTCCAGAGCAGATACCAATGCAGGTTCAGAAAGAGCATGGGTATCCCTGCCAAGAAATAAAGGTCCATTTATTTTATTCCGGATCCGGTATAAACAGATTGCCTGAGTGATAGCCAGAATATGCCATTCATTAAATGAAAGATTTAATGAAGAGCCTCGATGACCGGATGTTCCAAACAATACCCGCTGTTCTTTTACTGTTATGTCGGGTATATCAGAATAATAATACGTTAACAGCTTCGGGATATTTACCAGCATCTCAGGTTCAGCAGGTTTTCCTGCAAAAGGACTTATTTTCAATTTTACATCCATTTCATAAAACGTGTTCCGGTAACTAAACTTTTATGTTATGGAACAGGTGTAAATTTTGATAAAATACAGATATCATTTCTCTACAAATTATATTCTTTCTTGTCTTATCTGCCTGCGCGACATTATTAGTTGTTTAATAAATGATTAATGCTTAGAAGTATAACAATACATATATGATAGTGTTTAACGTGTGGTATAGTTTTTACACTTCTTAACGTTTTATTTATAATGATTTCAGGTAATAAGCAATAAAAGATCGGAAGCAGTGTCGCCAGCGAGCCTCAGGCGGAATATGATAATAATCTTTCCAAACATTTCCCTCCTGTAATTGTTAAAAGTTATAAAACAGGTTATCATAAAAAATGATATAAAGTTTGGGGTGAGATGATAAAGAGTCAACTAAAAAGTGAGGTCAATTAAAAAAGATTATTTAGGTCTGAGATTCATTTACATTAAATAATAGTTTTGTTAACTTTGTTTTATAAGATTATTAAACAAGATACCCTGACAAATATTTCTTTTGAAAATTTAAGGCAATAATCTGAATACAGGCATGCTGACATTTCATACAATCATATTCTGGCCTTTTCTTATTTATTCATTAGTAGTTATACTGGTTGTGGTTTTAATGATTGGACTTTCCTATATTCTGGGTGAAAGGCATAAGGAAAAGTTAACCGACGATCCGTTCGAATCCGGGATACCTCCAACAGGCGACGCCCGTTTAAGGTTTTCATCACATTTTTATCTTATTGCTATCTTTTTTGTAATCTTCGATCTCGACTCAGTCTTTATTATGGTATGGGCCATATCATTTCGCGAGCTTGGATTAGCGGGGTATATAGGAATTATTGCATTCATTGGAATTCTTGTTGCAGTTCTGATATATGAAATAGGAATTAAAGCTCTGGATTTCGGACCCAGAGGGAAGTTAATTATCAAAAATAAAAACAGACTTTCAAAATGAATTGGTCTATAAATAATGCTTCGGTAAAGTCAGACATGTCTGATTACGGTATAACGGATAAAGCTATTCAGAAATCTGTCATATTAACCCGGCTTGAAGATCTTATTGCATGGGGAAGAAAGAACTCAATCTGGCCATTTAATTTCGGCCTTTCATGCTGTTTTGTAGAGATGGCCACATCAATAACAAGCCGTTATGATATTGCAAGATTCGGTGGTGAAGTGATACGAGGTACTCCCCGTGAAGCGGATATGATGATCATTGCAGGGACTGTATTTATTAAGATGGCCCCAATAATTAAAAGACTCCATGAGCAAATGATGGAACCCAGGTGGGTGATTTCCATGGGATCATGCGCCAATTCGGGAGGGATGTATGACATTTACAGTGTTGTTCAGGGAGTTGATAAATTTTTACCGGTTGATGTTTATGTTTCAGGGTGCCCTCCCCGACCCGATGCTTTCCTTGAGGGCCTATTACTTCTGCGCGATTCAATAGGCAGGGAAAAGAGACCTCTGAGCTGGATGATCGGATCACAGAGCGTTTCACGACCGGAAAAGATTTCTGTCAGGGATCTGAAAAATGATGAAAGGATGAAGATGGGAAACATCAGGACAATGGATGAAATATAATTAACAATATCTTAACCCGTATAAGCTAACATTTTGTTTTATGACTGAAGGTCTGTCTCTATTTTCTGCTTTGAAAAAAAAGTTTGATGAAAAGGTAATTATTGCAAACCAGGATACAGCAGATAATATTCTCACTATATGGGCCAGCAGAGACAATTTTACAGGTCTTTTAAGGTTCCTTAAAAACGAGATCTCAAGTCCTTTCAAAATGCTATATGATCTTACTGCCATTGACGAAAGAAGAAGATCGGATAAGGAGTATCAGCAGGGAAGTGATTTTACAATTGTTTACCATCTTACCTCATTCGAAAGGAATGAGGATATACGTGTCAAGATCTCTCTGACAGGAGATTTTCCTTCAATACAGAGTATTACAGATATATGGCCGGCGGCAGATTGGTACGAACGGGAAATCTTTGATATGTTCGGAATCACATTTAACGGACATCCTGATTTACGTCGCATTCTGTTACCAAAATCATGGAAAGGTCATCCTCTGAGGAAAGAATATCCTGCCAGGGCAACTGAAATGGGACCTTATGTTCTTGATAATCAGATAAGGGAAATTGCAGATAGCGATCTTAAATTCCATCCTGAAGAATGGGGCATGAAAAGGCATCATGAGGATACCGATTTTATGTTTCTTAATATTGGCCCACAACATCCGGGGACTCACGGTCTGCTGAGGCTGGTACTTCAACTTGATGGCGAGGATATAGTGGATGTTGTACCCGATATCGGTTTTCACCACCGGGGAGCTGAAAAAATGGGGGAAAGACAATCGTGGCATACATTTATTCCATATACCGATCGCATTGATTATCTCGGCGGTGTTATTAACAACCTGGCATATGTACTTTCAGTTGAAAAAATAGCAGGCATTGTTGTACCTGACAGGGCAAATGTTATCCGTATAATGCTGACTGAACTGTTCCGTATTGCAAGTCATCTTGTCTGGCTGGGAACCTATGCCCAGGACCTGGGCCAGATGTCGCCTGTATTTTTTGCATTCAACGACAGGGAAAAGATATTTGACATAACCGAGGCTATTACCGGTGGAAGGATGCATCCTTCATGGTTCAGGATTGGTGGTGTTGCACATAACCTGCCTGCAGGATGGGACAAACTGATTCAAACCTTCGTGGATTATTTTCCGAAAAGAATTAACGAATTAGAAAAAATAATTCTCAGGAACAGGATTTTTAAGGCAAGAACTATCGGAATAGGTGCATATACATCGGAAGAAGCCATAGAATGGGGAGTTACAGGCCCAGGACTTCGTTCAACCGGAGTCGGATGGGACTACCGTAAAAAAAGGCCCTATTCAGGGTATGAAAACTTTGAGTTTGATATCCCTGTGGGGAAAAACGGAGACTGTTTTGACAGGTCACTTATACGAATGGAGGAAATGCGACAAAGTCTCAGAATAGTAGATCAATGTATAAAAAATATGCCTGAAGGTTCGTATAAGTCAAGCCACCATTTAACAACCCCACCGCTGAAAGAGAGAACCATGCAGGACATTGAAACCCTGATAACACATTTCCTGGGAGTGACATGGGGGCCGGTGATTCCCAGGGGAGAAGCGATGATTCCTGTTGAAGCTTCGAAAGGCAGTAATGGTTATTATCTGATAAGTGACGGAGGAACATCATCTTACCGTTCGAGGATCAGGACACCTTCATTCCCTCATATTCAGATGATCCCGCTTATTACCAGAGGTTATACAATTCCCGACCTGTTATCCATCCTTGGCGCAATGGATTTTGTGCTTGCAGATCTTGACAGATAAATTTAGATTAAAATGAATAGACTAAACCATAAAAACAAAGTTTTAAAACACCTGAAAATCAATGGGATTGTTATATTTATTATTTCAGAGTTAACAAACATATCATCAGATAATTGCAAATGCTGAGCGACAAAGAAAAAAAGGAAATTCACGAAGAGATAAAGCTCTATCCTTATCCCGGAGCTGCCTGCATTGATGCTTTAAAAATCGTGCAGAGTCACCGCGGATGGATCTCTGACGATGCTGTTAATGACGTTGCATCTGAACTCGGTTTGTCAGTTGACGAGGTTGATGGTGTCGCTACCTTCTATACAAGATTATACCGTAAGCCAATAGGGAAGAATGTCATCCTGATATGTGAAGGGGTAAGCTGTATGATAATGGGTTACGCGTCATTATATGAGTATATTTCGAAAAAGCTGAACCTGAAATTCGGAGAGACTACTGAAGACGGGCGATTCACTCTGCTGCCTGTTTCATGTCTCGGTGATTGCCACCATGCACCTGTTTTAATGATAAATGATGACCATTATAATAATTTAACTTTTGATACAATTGATGAAATACTTGGAAAATATCATTAGGTGAATATGGAAACTCCCCTTACCGAATACATTAACCCTGATAAGCTTCCGCCCGGGATAAAAGATTATCAAAAGGCGGGCGGATATGCCGGTGTCGAAAAGGCTCTCAGGAAAATGACACCTGACGATATTATAGCTTTGGTAAAATCGTCCGGGTTAAAAGGCAGAGGCGGAGCCGGATTTCCGACTGGTCTGAAATGGAGTTTCGTACCAAAAGATACAAACCACACAGGATTAAAATACCTGATTGCCAATGCTGATGAAATGGAACCCGGGACTTTTAAAGACAGGTATCTGCTCGAAGGTAATCCGCATCAGCTTATCGCTGGTATTATAATTGCTTCCTATGCTATTCAGGCCCAGATAGGATATATATTTATCCGATGGGCATATAAAAAAGCTGAAGCATTTCTTCGTCAGGCTATTAAAGAGGCCTACAACGAAGGATACCTTGGGAAAAATATCATGGGAACAGGCTATAATCTTGACATATACATACATAGCAGTGCAGGACGGTACATCTGCGGCGAAGAAACAGCTCTGTTAAATTCTCTCGAAGGAAAAAGAGGCATACCCCGTACAAAACCTCCCTTCCCTGCTGCAAGCGGATTATTCGGTCAGCCAACAGTGGTAAATAATGTCGAAACACTCTGCTGGATACCTCATCTTGTGGAAAAGGGAAACGACTGGTTCCTGAAACTGAGTAATACAAATGAAGGGGGAACAAAATTATATGGAGTAAGCGGACAGGTTAAAAAACCAGGTATTTGGGAGTTGCCCATGGGAACTACTTTACGGGAAATCATTAACGAACATTCAGGGGGGATGAAAGATGGCTTTAAATTGAAAGGAGTCATCCCCGGTGGCGCTTCAACAGACTTCCTGACCGAAATGCATCTTGATACAAAAATGGATTTCGCTTCTGTTGAAGCAGCAGGCAGCAGATTAGGTACAGGAACAATGATCATCCTCGATGACAAAACCTGCCCGGTTGCATTCATTCATAACATGATAAAATTTTTTGCACAGGAAAGTTGCGGATGGTGTACCCCATGCAGGGAAGGTTTACCATGGGTTGAAAAGATTCTTGGTTCCTTTGAAACAGGCACCGCAAAAATGAACGATATTGAAATTCTTGAATTTCAAACTAAATACATGGGGCCGGGAAACACATTTTGCGCTCATGCCCCCGGCGCAATGGAACCTTTGCAAAGTGGCCTCAGGTATTTCCGTGAGGATTTTATTAGACACATTAACGATAAACATTGTCCCTGGAGGTAACTATGGTAAAGATCCATATAGACGGAACCGATTATGAAGTAGAGCCTGGAAAAAACCTGCTCCATACATGTATTGGACTTGGTTTTGACATTCCATATTTTTGCTTTCACCCTGCACTTGGTTCAGTTGGTGCATGCAGGCAATGTGCTGTAAAAAAATATGCCGGACATGATGATAAAAAGGGAAAGATTGTAATGTCATGCATGGAACCGGTAATGGACGGGCTTATAATTTCAACAACAGATCCTGATGTCAAGACTTTCAGAGCTGCAGTGATTGAGAGTCTTATGACCAATCACCCGCATGACTGTCCAATTTGTGACGAAGGAGGTGAATGTCATTTGCAGGATATGACCGTAATGACAGGGCATAACTACAGGAAATTTCATTTCAAAAAGCGGACTTATACTAATCAGTATCTGGGACCATTCATTCATCACGAGATGAACCGATGTATTCAGTGCTACAGATGCATTAGATTCTATAGGGATTATGCTGGCGGAAAGGACCTGAATGTCTTGGGATCGGCTAATCATATTTACTTTGGCCGTCATAAGGAAGGTATTCTTGAGAATGAATTCAGCGGAAACCTGGTTGAGGTTTGCCCTACCGGAGTATTCACGGATAAAACTCTTAAAGGCCATTACAACCGTAAGTGGGACATGACAAATGCGCCATCAGTATGTATTCATTGCAGCCTCGGGTGCAATACCACCGTAAGTGAAAGATACGGGTCAGTAAGGCGTATTTTAAGCCGTTATAACGGTGCGGTCAATGGATACTTTCTATGCGACAGGGGGAGATTCGGATATGAGTTTCTGAATGATCCCGGAAGGATAAAAAAAATTATGGTCCGGTCATCCAGGAAAGAAAAATACCAGGAGGTCTCAGATACAGATTATCTTTCAGCAGTAGGTCCGGTATTAAAAGCCGGAAAATTGGCCGGAGTAGGTTCTCCAAGAGCATCGCTGGAAGCAAATTTTGCACTGGAAACACTTGTCGGGAAAGAAAATTTCTACCATGGCATTTCAAGTGAAACATATGAACTGGTAAAAACAGCTGTTCAAATAATTAAAAGTTATCCGGCACAAACTCCATCCCTTAAAGATGTTGAGAAATCAGATGCTATTTTTATTCTGGGAGAAGACCTCACAAATACCGCACCAATGCTTGCCCTGGCTGTCAGGCAGGCTTCCAGGAACAAGGCATTTGAAAAAGCGCGGGAATCCGGGATACCTTTATGGAATGATAATCCTGTCAGGGAGCTGGCCCAGGATATTAAAAGCCCTCTCTTTATCGGATCAACATTTAGTACAAAACTTGACACTCTTGCTCAGGGTACATTCAGAGCTTCATCAAATGATATTGCCAGACTTGGATTCGCGGTGGCCTCTATGATGGATAAAAATGCACCGGGACCAAAAGATATTGAGAAATCTCTTGCTGATGATGCTCAAAAAATTGCAGACGTTCTGATGAATGCCGCTAATCCTTTGATTATAACCGGTTTGCAGAACAATAACAAACTATTGCTTCATGCGGCTGCAAACATTGCCCTGGCACTTTCTCATAAAGGTAAAAAACCATCCCTGTCAATTGTTTTTCCTGAATGCAACAGCCTGGGACTTGGACTTACGGATGGGAAGCCCCTGGATGATTTAACAGAAGATATAATAAAAGGAGCCATTGAAACTGTAATCATTTTGGAGAACGATCTTATAAACAGGTCTGATAAAGTTGATATAATTCTGAACAAGTGCAGGAAGGTCATTGTTCTGGATCAACTGATGAATGAAACAGCAAAACAGGCTGATATATTATTACCTTCAGGAACATTTGCAGAATCAACTGGAACCATTGTAAATAATGAAGGCCGTGCACAGCGATATTACAAGGCTTTGCCAGCCAGCGGGCAGGTAAAGGATAGCTGGAGATATCTGTCGGAAATGATTAAAATCAAAGAGACAGGAAATGCATTGTCATGGCAAAGTTTTGATGATATTGTTACCTCTTTTACTGAGTCATACCCCTTCTTTTCAAATTTAAAAAAGATCATACCTGATTCCGGATTCAGATTCTTCAATGAAAAAATAGCAAGACAAACACTAAGGTTCAGTGGAAGGACCGCTATGGATGCCAATATTGATGTCAGCGAACCTAAACCTCCGGAGGACAAAGATTCCCCTCTTGCTTTCAGTATGGAAGGGTACAAGGGGGAACCACCCCCTTACCTTACTCCCTACTACTGGTCTCCTGGCTGGAACTCTGTTCAGGCAATGAATAAATACATGGATGAGCCTGCTGGTTCAAATCCCGGTGGTAATCCGGGAGTGCTCCTTTTCAGCGGAAAAGATGGGTTGGAGCCGGATTTCTATAAAAATCTACCTGAACCTTTTAAATACAGGCCGGAGGAGCTTTTTGTGGTTCCGGTTAATTTGATTTTCGGTTCGGAAGAACTTAGTTCAAAAAGCAGGTCAGTCTCAGAACGTATTCCTGAACCCTTTATAATTCTGAATGCCAGAGAAACAAAAAGGCTGAAAGTAACTGACAGTGAATTTATTAAACTCACTGTCAATCAGGTAGTTATAAAAGCAAGTATTAAAACGGACGATGCTCTTCCGGATGGGATTGCAGGTCTTTTCATTGGGGTTACAGGTATCCCGTTTCTGTACCTGCCGGAATGGGGAAAAGCTGAAACATACTAAAAAATAAATATTCTGATGAAACCTCCATGGGACCATTAAAAATATAATTATAAACACATGAAATACCTTTTCATAATTATAGGGGTTTTGCTTATTCCGCTTACTATCGCTGCCGGATTAATATGGGCGGAGCGCAGGCTGCTTGCCCTCTTCCAGGACAGGTACGGACCGAACCGTGTAGGACCTTTCGGGCTGTTGCAGGTTATGGCAGATGTTATAAAGATTTTCTTCAAGGAGGACTGGATCCCGCCTTTTGCTGACAAATCGGTTTTTATTATGGCTCCCGGAATATTAATAGCCACAATCCTTCTTACTTTCGGAGTTATACCCTTTACCAGCAGTTTTCTTGTTCTCGATTCAAACATAGGAATACTATTCTTTCTTGGTAACTCCTCTCTTGGCGTATATAGTATTGTACTCGGTGGATGGGCATCAAACAATAAATATTCACTTCTTGGGTCGATAAGAGCATCAGCACAGATGCTTACTTATGAGGTATTTATGGGGCTGTCGCTTGTCGGTGTTGTTATGATGGCCAATAGTTTCAGTCTTCGTGAAATTGTTGAAGCTCAACGGAACGGATGGTTCTTCATTCCTCAATTTGTAGCATTTGTTATATTTTTTATTGCCGGTATTGCAGAAACACACAGGACCCCTTTCGATATTCCCGAGGCTGAGGGAGAGCTTATTGCCGGGTATCATTCCGAATATTCCGGAATGAAATTCGGAATGTTCTTCGTTGGAGAATACCTGGGTGTTACACTTATTTCGGCGCTTATTGTTACATTATTTTTCGGAGGCTGGCTCGGTCCTGCATTTCTTCCCCCAGCTTTCTGGTTTTTCTTCAAAACTGCATTTTTTATCTTTCTCTTTATACTGATCCGGGCCTCGCTGCCCCGGCCACGCTATGATCAGCTTATGGAGGTTGGGTGGAAGGTTTTGCTGCCGCTTGTTCTTATGAATATATTAATTACCGGAGGGATACTTCTTTATTTACATTAGTCCTGTTAAAAACGTTTTTAATACAGTGACCTGAAAGAAATAAAAATAAAACAATAATGATCAGCATCTTAAAAAGTATATGGCTCACATTCCTTCATGCCTTCCACAGACGTGAAACGGAGGGTTATCCGGAGAATAAACCTTATCTGCCACCACGTTACCGCGGAAGAATTATTTTATCACGCGATCCTGACGGGAAAGAAAGATGTGTTGCATGCTACCTGTGTGCTGCTGCCTGCCCGGTTGACTGCATTTCCCTGCAGGCAACTAATGACAGCGATGGAAGACGATACCCGGAATATTTCAGAATAAATTTTTCAAGATGTATTTTTTGTGGTTTTTGTGAAGAGGCCTGCCCTACGTATGCGATACAGCTGGTTCCGGATTTTGAAATGGGAGAATACGACAGGCAGAATATGGTTTATGAAAAAGAAAATCTGCTTATAAGTGGAGAAGGGAAATATCATGGATATAATTTTTATAAAATTGCCGGGGTAAATATGGGCGTAAAAAATACCGGTGAAGGGGAGGATGAAGACATCCCCGTTGACTTTAAGAATTTAATACATTAGAAATGGACTATTAATGAATACTATTTTCTATATAGCAGCAGTATTTGCAATAATCTCCTCAGTTATGGCAATTACAAACCGTAATGCCATACATGCGCTACTTTACCTGATTCTTTCGTTGCTCTCCATATCGGTGGTTTTCTATATACTCGGAGCTCCGCTTATTGCTGCTCTTGAAGTAATTGTTTATGCCGGAGCTATTATGGTTTTGTTCATTTTTGTTGTAATGATGCTGAATATCGGGCTTGAGGAAGAAACTGAGAAGAAATGGCTTACTCCAAAAATGTGGATAATACCTACTACCCTGGCCGCAATTCTTCTGGTAATTTTCATTTACGTGGCAAGGGTTTTTCATTTTGAAAATACTTCTTCCGGCATTATAGAGCCGGCACAGGTTGGGAAATCACTCTTTACAACATATCTTATTGCTGTGGAAATAGCTGCCATACTTTTACTTGCAGGAATTGTCGGGGCATATCACCTTGGGAAACAGAAGAAAAAGGTAATACACCGGTTTCTTGTTAAGCTCCCTTCAAATAAAAAGTCTCATAAAAACCCTGATAAATTATGAAGTTATTGATTCAGCAGAATTAAAGGAATATAGAATTATGGTAACAGTATCTATGGAAATACAAATTTTATTTGCTGCACTTCTTTTCCTTATCGGACTAGTTGGTTTCCTTGTACGCCGGAATATTATTTTCATGCTTTTATCAATCGAGATTATGTTAAACAGTGCAGCACTGGTATTTGTAATTGCAGGTTCCCGGTGGATGCAGGCTGACGGGCAGGTGATGTTTATTTTTATTCTCACTGTATCGGCTGCTGAAGTATCTGTCGGTCTTGCTCTGATACTTCAGATGTACCATCATTACAAAACCCTGGATTCAGATGCTATCAGAAAACTGCGTGATAATATAATGAAAGAAAATTGATCAGGATGACAACAATTATCTGGGTTATACCTCTTCTTCCCCTTTTGAGCTTTTTGATCATAGCGCTCTCAGGGAGAATTCTTCCAAAAAAGGCAGTGGCATTTATTGGAGTGGGTTCTGTCTCTATATCTGCTATTATTACAATTATTGCAGGATTTCTTTTACTGTCATTGCCTTCCGGAAAAGAAGCCTTTACCTCAACTGTTTATACATGGATTAATGCTGGAGGATTCACCGCCAATGTTTCCTTCCTGCTGGATCCACTCTCCCTGATATTTTGTTTCGTAATTACTTTTGTTGGCGCCCTTATCCATCTCTATTCCGTTGAATTTATGAAAAATGACGATGGATTTGCACGCTTTTTCGCTTATATGAACCTGTTTGTAGGGTCAATGCTTATCCTTGTTCTTGCTGACAATTTAATACTTCTTTATCTTGGATGGGAAGGTGTGGGCTTATGCAGTTATCTTCTAATTGGTTTCTGGTATAAAGAACCTGAAAATGGTTATGCTGCCAGAAAAGCATTCATAGTCACACGTATTGGCGACACTGCTATGATCCTGGGTCTTTTTTTGTTATTTGTAAGTTTCGGAACACTAAATATCCGGGATCTGATGCAGGATGCAACATTAAAATGGGTTAGCGGATCACCCCTGGCTGTAATTTCTGCTGCCTTATTACTGGGAGGAGCCCTTGGAAAATCAGCGCAGCTGCCATTACAGACATGGTTGCCTGATGCAATGGCAGGCCCGTCACCGGTAAGTGCGCTGATACATGCCGCAACCATGGTTACAGCAGGTGTTTACTTAATAACCAGAACAAATGTACTTTTTACACTTGCTCCGGCAGTAATGGCTGTGGTGGCAATTATCGGGGCGGTCACATTACTGGTTGCAGGCTTCAGTGCCCTGGCTCAGAACGATCTGAAACGGGTGCTGGCATATTCAACAATCAGTCAGATCGGTTATATGTTCCTGGCAATGGGTATCGGGGCATGGTCTGCAGCTGTCTTCCATTTTATGATACATGCCTTTTTCAAAGCGCTTTTATTTCTTTCTGCGGGCGCTGTAATACATCTCCTGCATCACGAACATGATATGTTTAAAATGGGGGGGTTACGTAAAAAATTACCGGTTATCTTCATTACGTTTCTTATAGGTGGCGCATCACTCTCAGCGCTCCCACTGATCACTGCCGGATTTTACAGCAAAGATCAGATATTATGGTTTGGCTGGTCCTCTGTCACCAGTAATCACTGGCTGTGGCTGGCAGGAATTACAGGAGCCTTGCTTACATCCTTGTACACTTTCCGTATGATCTTTATTACATTTTTTGGGGAAGTTAAAACTGAACCTGATCATAAACCCGGGTTGCTTATGAATGTTCCCTTAATTGCACTTGCCTTTCTATCGCTGGCAGGAGGTTTTATAGAAATGCCTGAAAACATGGGACCTGTACATCTAATTTCAAAGTTATTCAGCCGGGTCCTTCCATCCGTCAAATTGAATGAAGCAGGAAATACAGAACTAATCTTCCAGATCCTATCGGCAGTCATATCACTTGCCGGGGTCTATTTTGCATATCTGCTCTTTTATAAAAAGTCCTCTTTTGCTCTCTGGTTTAAGGAGAGCCGGTTAAGCAGCTTTTTCTATTCAGGATGGAGGTTTGATAAGGTTTACGATATTTTATTTGTAAAGCCTGTCAAATGGTTTTCCGAGACAGACAAAAGAGATTTTATTGATTTGATTTACACCAACATTGCTAAAGCAACAAGGTATATGAATTTTCTGCTTGGCAGAACTCAAAACGGGAGATTAAGATTGTATGTCTTAGTCCTCACTATTGGAATAGTCATTTTGTTAACTATTATGATTAGCCTATGATTCTATTGCTCCTGATATTGATTTTAATGGCTGGCGGAATATTTGCATGGATTACCGGTAAAAGGAATCCGCATATTACCCGGATAATATCGCTTGTTACAATTACAATAGACTTCGCGCTTATAACAATGCTTTTTTGTCAGAACAGAACGTATGGTGAAGAGGAATGGATGGTTGAATTCATAGCAGGATGGATACCACAGTATGGAATAAATGTTCATCTTGCTCTGGATGGTTTGAGCCTGTTATTGTTATTTCTCACCTTTTTTATTGGAATACTGGCAGTTCTGGTCTCATGGAAAGAAATTACAAAAAATACCGGATTTTTTCATTTCAATATATTGTGGATATTAGCGGGAATTACAGGAGTATTTCTTTCCATGGATCTTTTCCTGTTTTATTTTTTCTGGGAAGTGATGCTGATACCAATGTATTTTCTCATTGGTATCTGGGGTCATGAAAACCGTATATATGCTTCTTATAAATTTTTCATTTTTACCCAGGCAAGCGGGTTACTCATGTTTCTTGCAATTCTTGGTCTATACCTGACCCATGGCAGTAATACAGGAACATATAGCTTTGAATATAAGAGTCTCCTGGGCACTGCTATGCAACCGTCCATGGAACTGGTACTTATGTCAGGGTTTCTGGCGGCTTTTCTTGTAAAACTACCAGCTTTCCCATTCCATAACTGGTTACCCGATGCCCACACAGAAGCCCCGACAGCGGGAAGTCTTATTCTTGCTTCACTTATGCTCAAAACAGGAGCATACGGACTTATACGCTTCGCTATTCCTTTATTTCCGCATGCATCTGCAGCCTTTGCCCCGGTTGGAATGGTTCTCGGGGTGGCCGGTATATTATATGGTGCAAAACTTGCATTTGCACAAACCGACCTTAAACGCCTTGTAGCCTACACAAGCGTTAGTCATATGGGTTTTGTGATACTCGGGGTATATGCCTTTAATGAACTGGCTTACCAGGGAGTTGTAATGCAAATGATCGCTCATGGGATAAGTACCGGAGCATTATTCATTATATCCGGTCAGCTTTATGAAAGATTACATACCCGCGATCTTAATAAAATGGGTGGATTATGGGAACAAGTTCCTGCTATTGGTGCAACAGGTCTTCTGTTTTCGATGGCATCACTCGGGCTCCCCGGGCTGGGTAATTTTGTAGCTGAGTTCCTGACACTTATGGGAACTTTCAGGGAAAGTATCCTTTTTGCATCTCTGGCAAGCATAGGTCTAATCGCCGCAACTATTTATTCCCTGAGGATTGTCCAGAAAGTTTTCTTTGGAAAGAATAACTCTGAACGTACTATTAAAGACCTTTCCGTTCGTGAATCTATTGTTCTTGGCGCTTTGGTCATTGCCATAGTATTTACCGGGTTGTTTCCGCAACCGGTAATTGACACTGCCAGACCCGCAATTTTTAAAACCATCAATTCACAGGAACATTCCAATAGTATTGATATTGGCAAACAAAATAATTTAACTATAAATCTGGTCACGATCCCTGATCCAAATACAGATAACAGATAAAAAACCGGTTTATGACAAAACTTGATTTCCTGTGTCTGACCCCATTCCTGATAATAGCTGGTGCGCCTGTCATCATTATGCTCACAATTACTATTTCCAGAAATTTTAAGGTTATTTATGGCTTCACTCTTTTGATGTTTCTTTTGGCATTTCTCTCTCTTTTCTTCATAATGCCACATACTACGCATAACATTAAACCTTTGCTGGTTATTGACAGTTATGGCATCCTGCTACTTGGAATCATATACATTGCCAGTATACTGATTACAATCCTGTCGTATGAATATTTCAATAAACACGGCGGTGAAAGGGAAGAGTATTTTATTATATTTTTTGTTGCTGTTTTCGGGGCTTCAATACTGGTTGTGGCCAACCACTTTATTTCATTCTTTCTTGGACTGGAGACTTTAAGTATTTCTCTGTATGTACTTATTGCCTACCTGAAATCGCGTGACAATTGCATTGAAGCAGGGGTGAAATTTCTTGTAATTGCCTCAGTTGCAACAGCATTTCTATTATTTGGTATGGGACTTATTTATGCTGAAACCGGCACAATGAGCTTTCAGGAAATAGCTCCGGGAGTAAATAAATTAAATGTAATGTCTCCACTTTTGCTTGCAGGCTCCGGTTTGATTCTAACAGGTATTGGTTTCAAACTTGCTCTGGTTCCATTTCATATGTGGACACCTGATATTTACCAGGGTGCTCCGGTTCCTGTTACTGCATTTATTGCCACCATTTCAAAAGGGGCAGTTCTGGCCCTTGGGTTAAGATTGTTTATTGATATACGTGGATTTGATAACAGCACCCTGGTTGTAATTATATCTGTCATTTCAATTCTGTCGATGTTTACAGGAAACCTTCTTGCCTTGATGCAGACAAATATAAAAAGACTTTTAGCATATTCCTCTATTGCTCATCTGGGTTACCTGATGATCATGCTGCTGACAGGGACAACTGAAGGCATTGAAGCAGCAATTTTTTATATTATTGCTTACATAATTACTACCCTTGGCGCATTTGGAGTAATTTCAGTTCTTTCGGTTTGTGAGCGTGATGCTGACGATATCGAAGATATGAAAGGGCTCTTCTGGAGAAACCCATGGATCGCAAGTGTTCTTTCTTTAGCCTTACTCTCCCTGGCAGGATTACCCCTTACAGCTGGCTTCATGGCCAAGTTTTATCTTGTCCTTGCTGGTGTTAAGTCAGGCTTATGGCTACTTGCTTTCATTCTGGTAATTAACAGTGTAATAAGTTTATACTACTATTTAAGGGTAATAAAAACCATGTTTGCATCAGCAGAAACAGGTAGGGAAATATACTTGTCATTAATTGCCAAACTTGTTCTGATAATAATTGCAACAGGGATCCTCTTTATCGGGATACTCCCATCTTTGCTGACAGAGCTTATTAGAGCTTTCTCGAATGTCAATTAGTTTTAAAACCTGAATAAATTCGCTCTGCCATTTTACTGAATACCCGGGAGGGGATAATTGTCCATACCACCCTGATTATTTCATTATATCATTACAGTAACTCACAAGTTTTGCCAATTGATCAGGATTGCTGATCTTAAGACGATTCTCCTTAATAAACGATTTTAACTCTTTATCTTTATCAGGAAATATTTTAAGAAATTGTTTTTCGGTAAGAAAACTTGACATCTCATTCTCTTTGCGGATCCAGTAAACCGGTGATGGGTTAACTATAAAATCCGATGGCAATGCCAGATTATATCGGCCTCCTGAAAGTTCAACACTCGAAAGGGACTTTGTCGCTGAAACCTGAGATGTGCCACCATAACCGGCCGGTGTACCCGCAGATAACAGTGTGCCTTTTTGCTGGATAAAAAGCGTCAGTGGAGTTCCCTTTAATATTACTTCATAAAATATTTTCCCACGAGGAATAAATTTTCTGTTAAGGATATAAATGGTATCTATAGTTTCCGGATTGATAAGATCGTACAATTTACCATCCTTTTCATAAACCATTTTTTCAGTCACTATATTATAATTCATTCTGGCATTCTGGCTTGTACCATTTTTCATTAAAACTGTGGAGTTATTAAATTCAGGGAAAAGATATTGAGGATTTGAACCATCAGAATTTGATTGTGCTGCCAGCAGCATGGTAATCCCCGAAAAAATATTCAGGAAAAAGATCCTGATGAATATAATTTTATTACTATTATTTTTCATTTTGTCTTTTATTACTTAAAGATCCCGGCAAAATCCTTTTTAATTACAGATTCCCAAAAACATTAAAAGTTAGCACTTAATAAAAGTTAAAGATATAAAACCTTCAAGGTCTAATAAAATTTATTTTTAATTGAAGGCATAATCCTATGTTCAGAAAAATTAGTTTAAGTTGAACCTGATTGGGATTTTTTTAGGTTATATTTGGAATGTCGCGGTAAGTCACACTCTTGAAAACCTGATTACAGAAAAAAGTAGCTCCTTTAATTTATTTAATATATGGATGCAGAAATTACCATAATTGGCGCCGGGGTTATCGGGCTTGCCATTGCAGAAAAGCTTAGTGAGGAATTTAAAAATGTTTTTCTGATCGAAAAACATCAGACCTTCGGACAGGAGACCAGCAGCCGCAACAGTGAAGTAATACACGCAGGTATCTATTACCCGGAAAAAAGCCTGAAATCCCTTCTGTGTGTAGAAGGGAAAGAGCTTCTTTACAACTATTGCAACAAGTACGATATACCTTATAATAAGTGCGGTAAGCTTATTGTTGCTACTACAGAAGAAGAGATACCTGTCATTGAAGGAATCCGTCAGACAGCAATGCAAAACGGTGTGTATCTGGAGGTTATGGAAAAAGGTCAGATTGCTGAACTGGAACCTGAAATCTTTGCCTTAAAAGCTCTTTTCTCTCCCACTACAGGAATTATTGATACTCATTCCCTTATGAAACGATTTGAGATAAACACAATTAATAATGGTGGTCAGATTGTTTATGGAAGTGAAGTAACAAATATTAAGAAGATAGACCATGGGTATAAAATTATCCTGAATGATAACCAGACTTCAAATTTCAGTTTTACAACAAGGGTTGTTATTAATTCAGCCGGACTGACTTCAGACAAGATCTCTGAAATGGCAGGCATGAAGGATGAGAACCTTACCATTAAATTCTGCAAGGGGGAGTATTTCAGAATTAATCCACCCAAGAACAGGCTGATTAGCAGGCTTATTTATCCTGTACCTCACCCCAACATGGAGGGTATCGGAATACATGTTACAATAGATATGGGAGGAGGAGTAAAACTGGGGCCGGACGTAAAATACCTTGATCCCAATATATTTGATTATAAAGTAACCCCATCCAAACAGGATATTTTCTTTACTTCGGCAAAGAAATTCCTGCCTTTTCTTGAATTCGATGATATAGCTCCTGAAATGGCAGGTATCCGGCCAAAAATACAGAAGCAGGGTGAACCTATAAGGGATTTTTATATTATGGAGGAGACCGGCAGAGGATGCCCCGGGTTCATAAATCTTATTGGAATGGAATCCCCGGGACTCACATCGTCAATAGCAATAGCAAATTACGTAAAGAACATGATAAAAAATTCAAGATTAATTTATTAAATTTGATTTTCTTCCATATGTTGTTTTAACCAGAAAGGAGTAATATTATGAATTCTTCACGATTTCTAATCCGTTATGCTTTAATCCTCTTGTTATCTGTACAGGCAACAGGGTTGTCTGCTCAGAACAGCAAGGGTAGTTCTGAATTTGAACCAGAGGTAGGTCAGCAGGGAAAAGATGTTGTATGGGTACCAACCCCAATGGAGTTGGTTAACACAATGCTGGACATTGCCAAGGTCTCCTCTGCAGATTTTTTGGTTGACCTTGGTTCAGGTGATGGACGAACAGTCATTGCAGCCGCTAAAAGGGGAGCTCATGCCGTTGGTATCGAGTTCAATCCCAAAATGGTTAAACTCTCGGTAGATAATGCAAAAAAGGAAGGAGTAAGTGATAAAACGGAGTTTCTTAACATGGATCTTTATGAATATGATCTGTCAAAAGCAACCGTTATTTCAATGTTTCTTCTTCCTGAGATTAACCTGAAACTGCGTCCGCGCCTGCTCGATTTAAAACCTGGCACACGTATCGTATCAAACACTTTCACAATGGGTGACTGGGAGCCTGATTATGAAGTTACTGCCGAGAATACCTCGAATAGCTGGAACACCGCCCTGTTATGGATTATACCTGCCAAGGTTGAGGGAGTATGGAAAACGGGACAGGGTGAACTCAAACTGACTCAGAACTTCCAGATGGTCAGCGGAACAATAAAAAATGGTAATAAAACATCACCAATAAGGGATGGAAGATTGCATGGTGATGGGATCACTTTTACATATAATGGTGAACAATTTTCAGGACAAGTAAACGGCAAAACTATAATGGGGACATTTACTAATAATAGTTCAGGTTCCAAATATGACTGGTCGGCAACCAGGGAAGGTAAATAAATTTTTTGATTTACCTTTGCTGAGACTTGCTCCTGAGAAGCTTTTGTAAATCTGACATCTCATCCCGGAACCTGGCTGCCTCAATAAAGTCTAGTTCAGAGGCAGCTTTTTCCATGTTTTTCCTTGATTTTTCAATGGCTTTTTCAAGGGCACTGCTGTTCATATATTTTACAACAGGATCTGCGGCAATGTCTGGCCGTTCCTGCTCAATATAAGCTTTAACCTGTACTCCTTTTTTGCTTAATCCGGTGAGTATTGATCCGCTTTTTCTGACAATTTGTGTAGGAGTGATACCCATTTCCTGGTTATATTTCAACTGTTTCTCTCTTCGTCTGTTGGTTTCATTTATTGTCATTTGCATACTGCCCGTTATCTTATCGGCATACATTATCACTTTTCCATTCAGGTTCCGTGCTGCTCTGCCTGCTGTCTGAGTAAGAGACCGGGAAGATCTCAGGAAACCCTCTTTGTCAGCATCAAGAATTGCCACAAGGGATACTTCCGGGAGATCAAGACCTTCCCTTAGAAGGTTAACTCCGACAAGTACATCGAATTCTCCTGCCCTGAGACCCTCCATAATATCTATTCTCTCAAGTGTTTCAATATCAGAATGTATATATCTGCACCTTATATCATAACGTGTCAGATAATTTGTCAGTTCCTCGGCCATCCTTTTTGTAATTGTCGTAACTAATGTTCGTTCACCCTCTTTTGCCCTGTTTCGGATCTCGGTCATCAGGTCATCAATCTGATTAAGGCTCGGCCTTACTTCAATTGGCGGATCAAGAAGTCCTGTCGGTCTTATCACCTGGTCCACAAATACCCCTTCGCTTTTCTCCAGTTCATAATCAGCCGGTGTTGCACTTACAAATATTGTCTGTCCGGTAAGTGATTCAAATTCTTCAATCCGCATTGGCCTGTTATCGAGGGCTGCGGGGAGTCTGAAACCATACTCAACCAATGTTTGCTTGCGCGAACGATCCCCACCAAACATTGCTCTTATCTGGGGAACACTGACATGACTTTCATCAATTACAGTTATAAAATCATCGGGAAAATAATCAAGGAGACAGAATGGACGGGTTCCTGCTTTCCTTCCATCAAAATAGCGCGAGTAGTTCTCAATCCCACTGCAGTAACCAAGTTCCTTTATCATTTCAAGATCATATAATACTCTCTGTTCAAGTCTTTTAGCTTCCTCTTTTTTGCCTAAATCATTATAATGGGCAACCTGCAGAAAAAGATCGTCCTGAATCTGGCTGATTGCCTGGTTAATCCTGTCGCGGGTTGTAACAAAAATATTTGCCGGATAAATGATGTATTCACTCAGAATATCAATTTTGTGCCCATTGAGAGGGTCGAATGAGTAGATTTCTTCGATCTGGTCTCCAAAGAATATAATCCTGACAGCTATATCTGCGTAAGCCGGAAAAATGTCAACGGTGTCACCTCTTACCCTGAATGTTCCGTGCTTAAATTCCAGCTCATTTCTTGAATAAAGGCTGTCAACAAGTTTCCTGAGAAACAGGTTCCTTCCTATAGTCTGGTCCTGCTTAACCTGAATAGTATTGGAATGAAAATCATCAGGATTTCCGATACCATAAATACATGAAACAGAAGAGACTACAATTACATCTTTTCTTCCCGACAGCAGTGATGAAGTGGCACTCAGGCGGAGTTTTTCAATTTCTTCATTTATTGAAAGATCTTTTTCAATATAAGTATCTGAAACAGGAAGATATGCTTCAGGTTGATAGTAATCATAATATGAAACAAAATACTCAACCCTGTTTTCAGGAAAAAACTGCCTGAATTCTCCATAAAGCTGTGCTGCCAGGGTTTTGTTATGACTTAAAACAAGTACAGGTCGCTGAACCTTTTCAATGACATTTGCAATTGTAAAAGTTTTGCCGGAGCCTGTAACACCAAGAAGGGTCTGGTAAGGAACCTCATTATTAAGTCCTGCAACAAGCTGTTTAATTGCTTCAGGCTGATCACCGGTCGGCTGAAAATCTGATATAAGTTTAAAGTCCATTGAATGAGCTCCTGTGATAATTTTACAAACCTACATAATTTTTTTTAAAGCTATGGAGATGAGCGGGGCTAAGTCTTTTGACTTTGTTTAGCTGTAAGCCGGGGTATTGATAAAATATAAAAGGCGCTACAAACAGAGCGCCTTTGTCTTCCGGAAAAATCGGAATATCTAGCCTAAATAACCCTTTAACAATCTGCTTCGCGAGGTATGCCTTAGCCTGCGTATAGCCTTTTCTTTTATCTGGCGTACTCTTTCACGGGTAAGACCAAATTTTTCACCAATCTCTTCAAGGGTCATCTCCTGGGTTCCAATACCGAAAAAGAATCTTATAATATCTCTCTCTCTTTCAGTGAGTGTAGCAAGCGCCCTGTAAATCTCCCTTGAAAGTGATTCATCCATAAGGAGCTTATCAGCTACGGGAGAATCATTATTTGTAAGAACATCGAGGAGACTGTTATCTTCCCCTTCAATAAACGGAGCATCAACAGAAACATGCCTGCCTGATACTTTCAGAGTATCTGTTACCTTTTCTTTTGGTAACTCGAGAACATCAGCCAGCTCTTCAGGAGAAGGAGTACGTTCATTCTCCTGCTCAAATTTTGAGAAAGCTTTGTTTATTTTGTTAAGGGAACCAACCTGGTTCAAGGGCAACCTTACTATCCTGGATTGTTCTGCAAGTGCCTGAAGAATGGATTGTCGAATCCACCATACCGCGTAGGAAATAAATTTAAATCCCCTGGTTTCGTCAAACTTTTCAGCAGCTTTTATAAGTCCAAGGTTGCCTTCATTGATAAGATCAGGAAGGCTAAGTCCCTGGTTTTGGTATTGTTTTGCAACAGAAACCACAAAACGAAGATTTGCTTTTGTCAGTTTTTCAAGAGCAGCTCTGTCTCCCTTCTTTATTCTCTGCGCCAGTTCAACTTCCTCCTCTACTGATATCAACTCCTCTTTACCAATCTCCTGCAGGTATTTGTCTAATGAAGCACTTTCCCTGTTGGTGATGGATTTGGTAATCTTTAGCTGTCTCATTCGCCTTTTTAAAATTTTTGCAAAGATAAATCTTTATTGTACAATAACAAAATAAATTGATAATTGTTGTGTTCAGGAGACCTGGTTTTACAAATCTCCTGAACAACAATTACTTAAAATTTAAAAATAAAATAGTATATATTAATAATTGATATCTAAACAGATGACTAATATTTAAACTGATAATTAAACATTGTTCCATCTGACTGGATACCTTCAATTGAGTTCAATGTACCTTCTGCATTTACAGCATCACGGACATCCGAAGGACTTTTTACTGCCTTTCCGTTAATGCTTAATATTATGGTACCTTTACGCAGTCCTATATCTCTGAATTTGCCCTGGCCAAGCTCTGTAATTTTCACACCTGAATCAACATTAAAAGTTTTCTTATCTGAGGATCCAAGCGGTTCAAGTTTAGCTCCATACACACTCTCTGATGTACTCATGGCTGCAGTAACAATATTTGTGTTGCCCGCAATATTTTTCATTACAATTGGGATTGTTTTTTCATTACCTTTCCTCAAAATTGTAATCTGTGTTTTATCTCCGGGACGAAATTGTGCCACCTGTTCCTGAAGTTGTGAGGGAGTATCAACAGTAATTCCGTTTATACTGATTATGACATCGTTTTCTTTTAGTCCTGCTTCCTTAGCTGAGCCATTATCCATAACTTTTGTTATTACCACACCATCAATCTTTTTAAGATTCAGTTTACTGGCATCATCCGAATTCACCGGTCTTATTTCAACCCCGATAAATGCTCTCTGGACTTCTCCATATTCTTTGAGGTCGGAAACAACTTTTTTCACAATATTTACCGGGATTGCAAAAGAGGCACCTGCATACGCCCCGCTGGGAGAAAGAATAGCGGATGTTATTCCGAGAAGCATCCCTTTCGTATCAACCAGTGCACCCCCACTGTTTCCGGGATTCAATGCAGCATCCGTCTGAATAAATGATTCAATTCTGGTAGCACCTTCATTAATTCCAAGTTCCCTTCCGGTAGCACTTACAATACCGGCGGTTACAGTAGAAGTCAGATTAAAAGGATTTCCAACTGCAAGGACCCATTGACCAAGTTTTAACTGGTCTGAATCACCATATTTTATATATGCCAGATTGTCGGCCTTAATTTTTATAAGAGCAAGATCTGTGCTTGGATCCCGGCCAACCACCTTTGCAGTGAAAACCCTGTTATCATTCAACTTAACCTCGACAGATTCCGCATTTTCAACCACATGATTACATGTAATTATATAGCCGTCAGGGGAAACTATCACTCCAGATCCCACTCCGCTTACTTTCTGCGGCTTGTTGTACTGGTTACCGTAAAACCATTGCAAAATGGGGTTGTCAGGCTGAGAAGCCACTACTGACATAGTGTGAACATTAACAACCGCGTGAACGGTCTGCTCTGCAGCAAAAGTCAGATCTACCTGAGCTTCAGGCTGTGTCTGATATGATGTATGCATTGCTGCAATATTTGAAATCGCAGAATCTGAACCATCGTTCGATTCTGCTACAGATGGTCTGTCAATAAAATTTGTAAAAACAAACAATGCAATAACTGCACCCAACAGAGCCATACTTAAACCACCGAAAAAATACTTTGCTTTCATAGCTGTAAAATTTTTAATTTTTATTATTATATCCTGGCACAATTGAATAATTATAATGCCTTGATAAAAGATGTTTATCTTTATAACCTTTTTAACATGTAATTGTTTAACAAAGATCATGCATTTTTCAAATGATCTTCAGTAGATTAGGCACATTTAACAACACTTTAACAATGACGACATTAACATTTAACAAATTTCAGGGCACAGGTAATGATTTCATTATGATAGACAATCGGGGTTCACAACTCGATCCAACAGATAATAATCTTATTAACAAATTATGTGACCGCCGTTTTGGTATTGGTGCTGACGGGCTTATTCTTATTTCAGACCACAAGGAGTTAGATTTTGAAATGAAGTATTTCAATTCAGACGGAAACCTTGGTTCCATGTGTGGAAATGGAGGCCGGTGTACTGCTCAATTTGCTTTCATGTCAGGCATTGCAGGCAGAAATCAGAGATTTATGGCTTTCGACGGAATTCATGAAGCAATAATCGAAAACGGGATTGTCCGTCTTCGTATGGGCGATGTGGCTAAACCAACACTAATTGACGGAAACTATTCTCTAAACACCGGCTCCCCTCATGTTGTGATATTCACAAAAGATATCGACAAGATTGATGTAAATGCAGAAGGAAAAAAAATCAGACACTCTTCCAGATTTGCCCCCGGAGGTACAAATGTAAACTTTGTTGAACCCTCAGCTGATGGTATTTACGTGAGAACATTCGAAAGGGGAGTTGAAGACGAAACATTGTCTTGCGGTACAGGTGTCACAGCTTCTGCCATTGCTTCAGTTCTGAAAGGACACTTTGACACAAATTCAATTAATATCCGGACAAAAGGAGGCAATCTTAGCGTGAAGATGAAAATTATAAAAGATAAAATATCTGATATATGGTTATCAGGTCCGGCAACTTTTGTGTTTAAGGGTGAAATAGAGGTTTGATCAGTTGATAGCGGGTACAACGAAGCAACAGTAGCACAGGACAATACGGGACTTTATTCTATACAGAACCAGGAAAAACTTTAAATTAATAATGCAAAAAGAAATACTATATGGAAAGACATTAAATGAACTGATCGCTGTCACAAAAAGTATCGGATTACCTGGTTTTGCTGCCAGACAGATTGCAGACTGGTTATACAAGAAAGAGACTGACTCAATCGAAGATATGACGAACCTCTCAAAAAAAATGAGAGATCTTTTAAAAAGAGATTATGAAATTGGATTAATCCCACCGGATAATGTCGCTGTAAGCAGTGACGGAACCAAGAAATATCTATACAAAGTACTGGATGACAAGTACATAGAAACCGCCTACATTCCCGGTAATGATCGCGCCACAATATGCTTATCATCACAGGCAGGCTGCAAAATGGGTTGTATATTCTGCATGACAGGAATGCAGGGATTTCAGGGGAACCTCTCGTCGAATGAAATTCTCAACCAGTTCAGAAGCATGCCGGAATTCAAGAATTTGACCAATATGGTTTATATGGGTATGGGTGAGCCCCTTGACAATATTCATGAAGTTCTTAAAAGCCTTGAGATTCTTACAAGCGAATGGGGATACGCCTGGAGCCCGACAAGAATAACAGTCAGTACAATTGGACTGAAAGAAGGTATAAAGGAGTTTCTTGAAAAGAGCCGCTGCCATCTTGCTGTAAGTCTTCACTCACCTTTTGATGCTGAAAGAAGAAAGCTGATGCCGGTCCAAAGGACAAATACTATTAAGGAGATACTTGATATAATAAGAAATTTCGATTTTAACAATCAGAGAAGAGTCTCGTTTGAATATATCCTCTTCAAAGGGTTGAATGATACCTCCAGGCATGTTAAGGAACTTGCCAGGATACTGAATGGAATAAAATGCAGGATCAATATAATTCGCTTCCATAAAATACCTGGATCAGATTTTCAAAGTCCCGATACTGGTGAAATCAACAATTTCAAGGAAGCGCTGAATGCCAAAGGAATTCTTACAACAGTCAGGACCAGCAGAGGCATTGATATCCAGGCAGCTTGCGGTCTGTTATCTACTCTTGAACAAAACAAAGCTTAAAAGTATGTTGAGAAGGCTCCTTATTTTATTATTCGCCTTTTATCCTTATTATCTGTTTTCACAGGAAAAAGCCCTTGAGAGCTTTCTGGCAGACTCTTGCATGTCACCTGCTTCACTGTCACTTTGCATTATTGATGCAGCTGATGGAAAACAGGTGCTGGACTACAATTCCGGAAAAAGTCTGACACCTGCTTCAATCCTTAAACTTATCACATCAGCTGCCGCATTGGAGTTACTTGGTCCTGATCATACCTTCGAAACCATTGTCGGATATTCCGGGACACTGAATAAAAATACAGGGCGGCTCTCAGGTGATATAATTATTAAGGGAGGCGGTGACCCGGCTCTTGGTTCCAACTACTTTTCAGACCATTACGGAAATTTCCCTGAAAAATGGATTGAGGATCTTAAAAAAGCCGGGATAAAGAAAATTGATGGAAGGGTTATAACCGATGACTCGTATTTTGATTATCTTCCCGTTCCTGCAACCTGGTTGTGGGAGGATGCCGGGAATTATTACGGAGCAGGAGCTTATGGATTATCAGTTTATGATAATACATATGAAATACATTTCAGGACCACCTCAGATAGTTTAAACCAGGTAATTACCGGTATTGTCCCTGAGGAATGCAGGTTTGAATTTACCAACTGGCTGGTTGCTGCTGGCAGTGCTGACGAGGGATATGTTTTTGCTGCTCCATACAGCACAAACGGATGGCTGGCAGGTACAATCCCGGTCAACAAAGATGATTTTGTACTGAAGGCATCAATTACCGACCCTCCGCTGCTGATTGCAAAAATAGTCGATCAAAAACTTAATGAGGCCGGAATAAAAATTTCAGGAAAACCTACAACTGCAAGGCTTCAGCAGAGATTAATAACAGAACAGGTAACCCTGACTTCAGAAACAACATCACCTCCACTCAAAGATATAATCCGCGTGTTGAATCAATTCAGCATAAACCTATATGCTGAACATCTTACAAAAGAACTGGGCAGGGTTTTCAGAAAATCAGCAACAACAGAATCAGGTATTGAAGTGATTAAAGAATACCTTTCAGGTATAGGGATCAACATGGATGGCATGTTCATTGAAGATGGCAGTGGCCTGTCCCCCATGGATGCTGTTAATTCAAAAGAAATGGCAAACCTGCTGCTGCTTATGAAGAAAAACGGGAAATATTTTGACGACTACAATGAATCACTTGCGGATGCCGGAAAAGTGGGAACTCTTAAAAATTACTTTAAGGATCCTGTATTTCAATCAAGATTTAAGGCGAAGGGAGGGTCAATGACTCGTGTAAGGAGTTTTGCAGGTTACCTGAAAACGATATCAGAAAAGGAATTGATAATATGTATTATTGTAAATCATTATTCAGGTCCGCCTCAAAAAATAATTTCAGGAATTGAGGAGATAATCAGAGAAACAATATTGTATAAATAGACAATGAATAATAAGGTTGCAGTAAGGAGGTGTTCAGAATATGATATTCAGAAAGTTTTAAGTCTCATTTCCGGAATTTATGAATCGTGTGAAGGTCCTTTTGCAGGGAATAAAAGAGTCCTGGTAAAACCCAATATTCTTACTGACAGCGAACCTGACAAATGTATCTGCACTCATCCGGTAGTTGTAAAAGCAATGGTGATATATCTTCAGTCGGTTGGGGCAACGGTTTTTGTCGGCGACTCACCCGCAGTGCATTTAAGAGGATTTCGGGCCGAAAAATCCGGAATAAGGAGGGTGTGTGAAGAAACAGGTGCGACATGGGTTGATTTTATGAAATCTCCCATTGAAAAAAAAATCAGGAACAGGAGGGTCAGAATGGCATCAATTATAAATGAAGTTGATCTGATTATCTCTCTGCCAAAGTTCAAAAATCATGAACTTGTTTTTTTCACAGGAGCAATAAAAAATACTCTGGGCCTGGTTCCCGGCTTCAGTAAAGGAAAGCAACATGCTATTTATCAGGACAGAAAAAGATTTGGTGAGTTTCTGGTCGATCTGAATGAAGCAGTAACACCTGACTTCTTTCTCATAGATGGTATTATGGGCATGGATGGTCCCGGTCCCGGGAGAGGATTTCCTTCACCAACCGGAGTATTACTGGGATCTACAAATCCGGTTGCCATTGATATAATAGCCAGCAGGATTGCAGGATATGAACCTGATATGGTACCAACTACAAGCACGGCCCTGCTCAGGAAAAGCTGGCTTCAGTCCGAAGAAGATATTGTTTATGACGGACCTGAAATGACTACTATTATAAAGAAAGACTTTAAAAGAATAGCAGTTCCACGGAGTCAAAATATCTCTCTGCAGTTTATTAAGAAACGGATCAGGTTTATGAAAAAGCTTGAGCGGAGACCAGTATTTATCCATGAAAACTGCACAGGCTGTCAGAAATGTGTTACTATCTGTCCTGTTCAGGCGATTCAGCCTTTGCCTGCCAGAAGTACCCATATTGTACTTACAGACAGAAAATGCATCAGATGTTTCTGTTGCAGTGAAGTCTGTAATGATAATGCAGTTGAAATCAGAATAAAAATATTCGGAGTATAACTACAGGAATCTCCTGTTATCTTTTATACATCAATTTTGGCATATTTAGCATGTGTCTCTATAAATTCTCTTCTCGGGGGTACTTCATCGCCCATTAGCATTGAGAATATATGATCTGCTTCAGCTGCACTTTCAATCGTAACCTGGCGGAGGGTTCGTGTTTCAGGATTCATTGTTGTCGACCAGAGCTGTTCAGCGTTCATCTCACCCAGGCCTTTATATCTCTGAATACCCACAGTTGATTCTTTTCCAAGTCCCATCTCAGTAACTGCTGCTTCGCGCTCCTCTTCACTCCAGCAGTAACGTTCTGCTTTCCCTTTTTTAACAAGATATAGCGGAGGAGTAGCAATATATATGTTACCCATACGTATGAGATCCTGCATATATCTGAAAAAGAATGTCATGATAAGAGTGGTTATATGCGAACCATCAACGTCGGCATCAGTCATTATAATTATTTTGTGATATCGAAGTCCGGACAGGTTAAGAGCTTTACTATCCTCATCAGTGCCAATATTTACGCCAAGTGCGGTGAAGATATTCTTAATCTCTTCACTCTCATAAATCCGGTGTTGCATTGCTTTCTCAACATTCAGAATTTTACCACGGAGTGGCAGTATTGCCTGAAAAGCACGGTCACGTCCCTGCTTTGCCGTGCCACCTGCCGAGTCACCCTCTACCAGGTATATCTCACATTTAGAGGGGTCACGGTTGGCACAGTCAGCAAGTTTGCCGGGAAGCCCTGAACCTGAAAATACATTCTTTCTCTGCACAAGTTCCCTTGCTTTGCGGGCTGCATGGCGTGCCGTTGCAGCCAGAATTACTTTCTGAACGATGATTTTTGCATCTTTGGGGTTTTCTTCCAGATAATTAGTCAGCATTGTGCTTACTGCCTGATCAACGGCACCCATAACTTCCGAATTTCCAAGTTTTGTCTTGGTCTGACCTTCGAACTGAGGTTCCTGGACTTTTACCGAAATAATGGCAGTCAATCCTTCACGAAAATCATCCCCGTTAATGTCAAATTTCAGCTTCGAGGTAGCCCCTGAATCTTCGGCATACTTTTTCAAAGTCCGGGTCAATCCCCTCCTGAAACCTGCAAGATGGGTTCCTCCTTCAATTGTATTGATATTATTTACGTAGGAATGAACATTCTCAGAGAAGGAGCTATTATATTGAAGTGCAATCTCAACAGGTATATCAGTCTTATCGAAGGTGATATCAATGGGCTTCTCTATTATGCTTTCCCTGTTAGAGTCAAGATATCCAACAAATTCCTTCAGTCCCAGTTCAGATTTAAACTCGTTATACCGTGGTTTATTGGCCTCTCCATTTTCTACCATTTCTCTTAAATCCTTGATCGTAAGGAGTATGCCTTTGTTAAGAAATGCAAGTTCCCGGAGACGGGCGGCAAGTATCTCAAAATTAAAGTCAAGAGTTTGAAAAATTGTATCGTCAGGTTTGAAAGTAATAGTTGTTCCCGATATATCAGACTTGTCTATAACCTCTACCGGAGTAACCGGTTTTCCTTTTTCGTATATCTGTCTGAAAATTTTTCCCTCCCGGCTGACAATTGCTGTCAGTCTGGCTGAAAGTGCGTTTACACAAGAAACACCCACACCATGCAATCCACCTGATACTTTATATGAATCCTTATCGAATTTACCTCCGGCATGCAGAACTGTCATAACAACCTCGAGAGCTGACTTCTGTTCTTTTTCCATAGTTCCGGTGGGAATCCCACGTCCATCATCAATTATCGAAACTGTCCCATCTTCATATATTATTACTTCAATTTTTGAACAATATCCGGCAAGAGCCTCATCTATTGAGTTATCAATAACCTCATATACAAGATGATGCAATCCTTTCACACCAATATCACCAATGTACATTGCAGGTCTTTTCCTGACAGCTTCAAGACCCTCCAACACCTGTATACTATCTGCAGAATATTCAAAACTTTCCTGTAACTTTTTTTCTTTTTCAGTCATTATCCAACAATTTATTTACTTCACTTTTTAAAAATAATCAACAGAAAATCATATGCAAATAGACAATTAAAATCAACTTTGCTTTTGACATATAAATTACTGATTTTATGCATATTAATTCATCGTGCAAAGATACAGTTTTTTAATGATTTTCAGCTTTAAAACCTCAATTATTATTAAAAATATTTAACCGGAAAATCCGCGAAAATTTATGCGAAATGAGCCAGAAAATTTTAATCCTGTTTTTGGCATTCCCATTTATTTTTCTCCAATACCTGTACAGTGGATATGACTATAAACTATAGGTAAAACCAAGCATAAAAAGGAATCTCTGTGAAGGGTAATAAGCCCACTCATAATATCTGTTATACGAGATATTGTTGAATTTCATCCAGAATGAAAGAATTTTTGTATAACGGTATTCTGCACTCAGGTTCAGGTTGAAATGAGCCGGCATTTCTAAAACGGCAGGAGGAACAAGTGGTACGGGAGATGTAATATCTCTGGTAACAATCTGTTTTCTTGGACCTAAAGTAACAATCTCTGCTCCAGCCAGTATTTTGTCCCTGAGGTTATATTTGAGACCCAATTTGATATCCCATGCCGGTCTATTCCAGGCATAATCCTGTTCTGAAAGTGTATACCCGTAATAATTTCCCAGCGTCAGAAAGGATAGCTTGTCAGTTATTTTACCTGATAATTCGCCATGTAAAGTAAGCAGCTCTCCATTGTCAGGCAAGAGAATAAAATGATTTCCTCTTTCGAAGACTAACATTGAATCGGAATAAACCAGGTTTGAGTAGAAGATCATATCGTTTATAATTGAATATGAGGCAGAGAGGATATAGTTCCCGTTCATGCCTGTATTCCCTTTTAATCCGGCAAAAACAACAAGGGCATTATCGGTATTCGGAATATTGAACAATCTCCCGTCAGGATAGATAAATGGATTCACCTCAATTATGGTTTCCGGGGTATTCTTCTCAAGGCCACCCCCTAAACCGGTAAAAAAGCTGATATAGGATGGAACTATACTGAATCCGAATTTAAGATCAGGATAAATATGAAATTTTGCATTTTGTGTAAGGTTCCTGTCAAGCAGTGCCTGGAACCCTAGTTTAAAGTTCCATTGATCCGTGCTTTTTTTAATGAAAGGATTAATTGAAGCAATGTATTTAGGATTATTCCATACTTTATCAGAAATGCGATAATAATCATACTCAATACCTGATCCTACATAGAAACCCTTGTAAGATTTCGCCATAAATCCTTTGACTCCGGCATTATTACTGAACAAAGATTTACTCTGATAAAAGAAATTGTAGTTTACATCAAACTTGTAGGACAAGCTGGAAGAATCGAGTGTGGAGGAGGCAAATGTTGCTTTTGCTCCGATATTATTGTACCCCACTCTTGTGTCCCTTTTTGAAGGATTATAATCAAAGACAGCCGGGTCATATCCATAGGCGTGCCTTATTTTCTGACTGAAATCCAGTGATCCCTCAAGCAAACTTTTTCTAAAAAATTTCTTACCAAAAAGAGATGCATCGTTATCCATATAACCCGGTAAGACTCTTTTATTGTTCTGTAACTGAATCCTTCCATTTGATGAAAAATGACGGACATAAAGTCCGATGGCTCCTTTCTTTGAACGTTCATTGGTTATGCTTATCTCCGCCAGTGGGGTAGTGTAATTTCCCAGTCCGAAATTAACAAAACTTTTATATAGCTTCGGCAAAGGGTCAGGAAGCAAGGATGCTGCTTTGATAGGACTGATGTTATACTCCGGCATAAAGGGGGTCGTCCTGATATCATATTTAAAATCAGGGTTGACTTTGGCGGTGTCGTTCATTACGGGCAGGAAGCTCCTTTTTCTGACCTCCGGGAGCGATGGCTTGTAAGGGTTATAAAGTGTGACCTCTCTCTTGAGGCCTGTATCCTGCTTTGTCTGAGCTTTCAAAGGAACTAACAACAGTGAAAAAAGCAGGGTGCTGACCAGGTTTTTATTTATCATATCAATTAATTTATTCTTTTTAATCATTTGAGTCTTGTCAGTTACTCATTGGGAAACTATTGTTTATAAAGGATTAACCGGTGTAGTATTAAGTGAATCCAGCTTTGCTTTAGCTTCATCAAGTATCCCGTCATTATCAATGGAATAATAATCCGTCAGGCTTTGAAGAGTTGCTCTTGCCTGTAATAAATCACCCTTCTTTATACTTATATCTGTCAGAAGCAAAAACATACGAGCCATCCAATATTGATGCGGTGTATTCTGATTTATAAATTCAGAGATTATCTTTTCAGATTCAGCTACCTTTCCATCCTTATAAAGTAATTCGGCTACTCTGTATTTCGACTCGGCACCTTCAACGCTTGCGATCTCAACTGCAACTTTTTTGAAATCACTTAGTGCATCCTCGAAATTATTCAGACTGTAATTTGCTTTTGCCCTCATAAAAGTTGCTTCCCTGACCATCTCTTCCGGGATCTTAGGAGCAGAAATTAATTTTGAGGCTGCAATAATTGTTTTTCTGGCGTCACCTTCCTGGTAAGAAGACCTTAATTGCCCCTTAAGTGCAATTACCATATTTTCATGGCCGGTCGCAATTTTCTCAAGTCTTTCGTAAAAATCAAAAGCAGAACTGTAATTCTCTTTATTAAACTGAATTTCCGCGGCGGCAATCAATGAAGGTTCCATAAACTGATTATTCGGCTCTTCTGAAACAGCTATATAAAGCTGTAGAGCTTCATCATTTTTGCCTGCCGAACTCAGGGTCTGTGCAAGATAGAATTGGGCATTTTGTTTGAAAATGCCATTGGGGAATTCAGTAAGGTAATTCCTGAATATCTCCATTGCTTTATCATACTTTCTTGTAATATAAAGGTTCTCACCTGATGAATAGAGCAATGAATCCCGTTCAGCCTGGTTTATATCTCCGTAACCACCAAGGGTTTTTACATAGGCAAAATAAGCTTCAACATCATTAGTCTCCACATATGTGTTTTTAAGGCCGGTCATCGCATCTCTTGCTTCAGGAGTCGATCGGTAGGTCTCGATAACTTTCTTATATTGTGCAATAGCCTTGTCATTTTCTCCAAGATTATTGTAAAGAAGTCCCAGCTGAACCATGGCACGGGGAACAAACGGGCTGGAAGAGTATATCGAGATGATGGTTTTAAAGTCAGCTTCACCTTTTACATAGTCCTCCAGTACAAGCCAGGTTCTTCCCCTTTCAAAAATGGCATCAGGAACAAAAGACGATGAGGGAAACTTTGTAACCAGAGATGAAAGTACTTCAACTTTTCCTCTCTGATCCTTCATTAGTCCCAGGCAAAATCCTTTCTGGAACATTGCATAGTCAGCATCCACCTTTCCATAATCAATAACTTTATCATAATAACTAATTGCCATAGGGTAATTTGTGGATATATAATAACAATCAGCTATTCTTTCCCTGGCATCAACAATCACTTCAGGACTTACCATTGTTACTCCCGATTCGAATGCTTTAAAATGGTTTATAGCATTGGGATAATCCTTCAGATTAAAGAGGGTATATCCCAGGTTATACCTGACAAGGCCATATTCGCTGAGGAGCATAGAACCCGGAATTCCCATAAACTCTTCATAATCGCTTTTTGCTTTTTCATACTGTCCAAGGCGGTACCATGCTTCACCCCTCCAATAAATCGTCCGTGCTCTTATCGACTTATTGTACTTCTGATATTCTAAAGATTTATCAAACATATCGATTGAAGCCTCTATCTCAATGTTTTTAAAGAGTTCAAGTCCTCTGAAAAATGCCACTTTCTGGTATGCTTCCTCCAGTCGGCTGTCTTTATTACGGATCTTATCCAGTGCAGCGAGGGCGGCTTTATAGTTTTTTACCTGTAAGAAGGTAGCAACCAGGTAATCATAAGCTTCCTGAATTTTGTCTGACCCCGGGTACAGGTCAATATATTCCTGAAAGGCTGCAATAACCTCTCCGAAAGGTGAATATGATGTCTCATAAGTAAGTTTTGCATAATTTAAAAGTGCTTCCTCCTTAATCTTTTTATCAAAATCCATTTTAGATGCTTCCCCGAATCCTAATTTAGAACGCTGCTTATCTCCCTTCTGAAGGTAACAATCGCCAAGCATGTTCCATATATTCTGGGTGAGCAGGTCATTCCTGACTCCTATTTCAAGAAATAGCTTTATAGCTTTATCGATATCACCAGTTTTATAATAACAGTACGCAAGCTGATATTTATCCTCCCTTGCGCTTGCTTTGGCGCCCGCTGAATACTTTTCAAGATAGGGCAAAGCTTCGCCGTAGTCTTCTTTATTATAATATGCATCACCGATAAATCTGTATAGCTCAACAGCTCTCTCTTTGCCTGCTGACTTAAGGAGTGCGGGGGCTGTTGATAATATTCCGTCGTAATCTTTCTGCAGGTATAGAATCTGAACAATGTAAAACGGGACAATACCCCCGAAAGTTTCATCATCTTTTAAACGCATGAAACCATCCATGGCAGTAAGATACATCTTCTGTTCATATGCAATCTGAGAAAAATAATAAATGGCAGGAGGTGTAAAGTCCGTGTCAATATCCTTTATCTCTGAGAACATAAGCAGAGCCCTGGGTTTATCACCTTTGATATAAAGTGAATAACCAAGCCTGAAAAAATACTGGGCCAGATCTTTACCCTCCAGCTCCTGCCTGTTGACCATCTCGTAATAGAGGGCAGCTTTCCTGTAGTTTTTACTCTGATAGAAATAATCTCCAAGTGCTAATCTCGCCATGTTAATCCTGGGGCTCTCCGGGTGATTTGAAATATACATTACCATCCTGTACTCAGCATCAGGATTAAACAGATTTAAGGCTGAAATTGCGCTGAAATATTCAGCCTCTGAAACTTCAATACGTTCATTTTCAACCTCCCCTGCAATATATGAATCAAAAAGCCTGATTGCTGCAGGATATTTTTCCTTTTTAAATAACTCCATACCTCTGTAATACTCCGACCTCAATTCCTTTCCAGTAAAAGGTACCTGAGATATAATATCTGAAATAGTTATATTAAGAAATAATATTAAAAAAAAGGATTGTAAGACAAATAACTTTTGTGCACGTCTGGTCCTTGTGGCAAGCTTTGAAGTATTTTGCCGGCAACTCCGGTAAAAATATTTAATCCCCGATTGCGTATATTTTAATACATTAATATACACAAAGTCTATAAGGAAAACGGGTGAGATATTTAATTTTCTGTTCATAAATTATTTATTTTGGCTCAGATTTTTAAAATCATGTTTGTGTCTAAAAGTTAAATATGTCACATAACATGCTAATTGAAAGCCACATAAAACAAAAGGTTATTTTTTCAACAAAATGTAAAATTACAACTATTAAACGCCGGCAACCGGCCTTTATTACTGATTTTATCAACATATAAATGTTAATTATCAATTCTTTCATTATTTTGCACCCAAATTAGGCGGCAAATGCAGGAAAACCTTCCACTTGATATAATTATTGAGCTGACAGACTGTACTATCTGGCAGCAGGATCATCTTGTACTTTCCGATGTGAATCTCAGGGTCGGGAAGGGAGAGTATATGTATCTGGTAGGCAGAGTGGGAAGCGGAAAATCAAGTCTTATAAAAACCTTAAATGCACAGATCCCTTTAAAAAATGGTTCCGGCATTGTTGCAGGATACAATCTGTCAAGTTTAAAGAACAGAGAAATTCCTTTTTTGAGAAGAAGAATCGGCATTGTGTTTCAGGATTTCCAGTTACTCACTGACAGAACTGTAAATGAAAATCTTGAATTTGTTTTGCGGGCAACAGGCTGGAGAAGCAAGAGTGAAATAGGTGCACGGATTGAAGAGGTTCTTGATAAAACAGGACTTGGTTTAAAGGGTTATAAGATGCCACATCAGCTGTCAGGAGGTGAACAACAACGTGTTGTAATTGGCAGAGCACTTCTCAATGATCCTGATATTATCCTGGCAGATGAACCAACAGGAAATCTTGATCCGGAAACTTCTGAAGGAATTATAAGACTTTTACAGGATATCAGTAAAACTGGAAGAGCGGTTATTGTTGCCACACATAACTATACCATCCTTAAAAAATTCCCGGCAAGAACATTCAGGTGTGAAGATGGGAAATTAACAGAGGTTCCTGAAGATGAACCTTTTGAGTTGGATAACCTTTAACAAAATCCCATTCCGTCCCTGTTTTTATTACAGAGACCTGTCAGAAAACATATCACATTCGGGTTAACCAATTGGCAGAGTATATTTTAACAGGTCTTGTATTTATAGTTACATATTTATGTAATTATTTGATTATCTTTGCACTTTTATTAACAGAGTGATTTTCAGTAAGCGGTTTCATGTATCATTCCGGTTCGGTAAATGAGTTCATTTCGCCGGGGATTAAAAAGGTATCGCAACCGAAACCACATCACAAACAATATTAATGACAAAATTTGAAGAATTGGGATTTACTCCCGGAATCCTGAAGGCTATTCAGGAATTGGGTTTTGAACAGCCTATGCCGGTACAGGAAAAAGTGATACCGCTAATGCTGGAAGAGGAGGGTGATATTATTGCGCTTGCCCAGACAGGAACAGGGAAGACAGCTGCTTTTGGCCTTCCGCTGATACAAATGACTGATGCTGAGTCAAATGCGACTCAGTCTCTTATACTATGCCCTACCCGGGAACTATGTATGCAGATTACCGGTGATCTTAATGATTACGCCAGATTCACAGGTAAATTATCAATATTGGCTGTTTATGGAGGAGCCAGTATTGATAATCAGATCAGGGAGCTCAGGAAAGGTGTAAATATAATTGTTGCAACCCCGGGAAGACTTATTGATCTAATAGGGCGAAGAGCAGCTAAATTATCATCTGTAACAACCGTTATCCTTGATGAGGCTGATGAGATGCTTAATATGGGATTTCTGGACAGTATCAATGAGATACTTGAAGAGGTTCCTGAAGGAAGGAGGACTCTTCTTTTTTCAGCTACTATGTCAACAGAAATAGCGGGAATTGCAAGACGGTACATGGAGAATCCAAAAGAGATTACAATAGGTACCAAGAATGCTTCTGCTGAAAATGTGACCCATGGTTATTACCTTGTACAGGCAAAAGACAAATATAAAGTACTTAAGAGGATTGCCGATTCGGAACCTGATATCTATGGAATTGTGTTCTGCCGCACACGCAAAGAGACACAGGAGATAGCATCAAAACTTATTAACGACGGCTATAATGCTGACGCTCTTCATGGCGATCTTTCGCAAGTTCAGCGTGATACGGTTATGCAGAAATTCAGGGTAAGAAACCTTCAACTGCTTGTAGCAACTGATGTTGCCGCACGCGGTCTTGATGTAGATGATCTTACTCACATAATAAATTACAGCCTGCCCGACGACACTGAGGTTTATACCCATCGGAGTGGCCGTACAGGCCGGGCAGGAAAAAAAGGAATATCCATCTCGTTAATACATGTCAGGGAGAAACACAATCTCAGACAGGTAGAAAGACTGGTAAAGAAGCCTTTCAGTGCAATTCCGATACCTACTGGCACCGAGATATGTGGAAAACAGTTGTTCCACTGGATAAAAAAGCTTGAAACTGTTGTTACGGAACATCAGGAAATTGAAAAATTTCTCCCTGAAATAACACAAAAGCTGGCCGGACTTGACAGGGAAGAACTTGTCAGAAGAGTCGTATCTCTTCAATTCGGTAAATTTCTTGATGATTACCGGTCAGGAGAAGAGATAATTTCACCACTTGACAAAGATGACAATTTCAGAGGGTCGGGTAAAAAGGGCTCTCAGAGGGAATATTCAGGCAATTATAAAAGATTATTCATTAACCTGGGAAAGACCGACGGTTTTTATCCTGAACAGCTGATTGATCTGGTAAATAAGAATACATCAAGAAAAATCCCTCTTGGTAAAATTGATCTCCTGAAAACCTTTTCATTCTTTGAGGTTGAAGCCGAACATGCTGATTATCTGATCGGAGCTCTGAATAATTCAAAATTCAATGAAAGAAGAGTGGCTGTGGAACTAGCACAGGAAAAACCTGAAGGTCAAAGAGAAGCTGACCGGTCGGGTAAGAGACCTGCAAAATGGTCTGACAGAAGACCTGAAAGGAGAAGCGGTGGTAAATCTGAAAGCTTCAGGAGAGATTTCAGAAAAGACAGAAAGCAGGGTTCTAAGGATAAGAAAAAATACAGCCGGTAAACCTGCGGCAGCTTATGAGAGATGACCATGGCGTACCTGCCAGTTAAAAAAATCGCAGCAGACTAATACTGTGATCCTTATTCTTTGATTCTGGAAGGTTCCCTGACTTTTACAATAAGGAGCAACATTGAAATTAACGCAACAGCACCTCCAAAGCCAAACGCAAAGGTTCCTCCAAAACCTGGAAAACGCAAATCGAAAAAGCTGTAAAGAAATCCGAAAATTACACTTGCCGGCAAAGCCCCAAGTCCTATCGAAAAATTAAACATACCATAGGCGGAACCTCGCTGGTCGTGTTTTACAAGATCTGCAACAAAAGCTTTTTCTGCACCTTCTGTAAAGGCGTAGAAAAGTGCATATATGGCAAAGAGAAAGAAAGTTGCAATTACCTGAATTTCTGAAGGAAGAAAAGCCAGAAAGGCAAAGGAAAAATAGACAAACACATAAATTGCCCAGCCAATACTGATTACTTTCTTTCTTCCCACGCGGTCAGACAGAGACCCGAGCGGAGTTGAAAAGATAACCTTTATAATATGAAAAAAGGCCCAGATGAGCGGCAAAAAAAGGATGTTGATCACATTTGCCTGCGCAGCTTTATCTCCAAAATTAGAGACCATTTCATTTAACGGACCTATGTCTTTTACAATCTGAGCTACGGCTCCGCTTTTCTGAATAGATTCTTCAACCCTGAAAAGGAGGAAAGCATCTGAAGAATTGCCCAGTGTAAAAATGATCATTATCAACAGGTATGTTTTGAAATTGGCATCAAATTTCTTAAGCGAGAAGACAAAATTCTGCGATCTGTTTATAACCGGGGCTGATTCTTTTACAAAAAAGGAAATTGTAAGCACAGCAAGTATTCCGGGGATAATTGCAAGAAGAAATGTCCAGCGTAAAGCATGCATTGAGTCCCTGAATCCAAACCCAATAAATAAAACAAGTAAAGTAATTATTGCGAGTACCGGTCCTAATACAGCGCCGGTATGATCCATAGCCCTTTCGAAGCCGAATGACTTACCCCGGTTATTTTCATCTGTTGCTGATGCCAAAAGAGCATCCCTGGGTGCGCTCCTGATGCCCTTTCCTACCCTGTCGAACATTCTTACGACAATTATCTGCCAGGCTGATGAGACAATCCCGGTTAATGGACGAACCAGCGATGAAATTGCATACCCTGTGAAAACAAGGACTTTCCTCCTTCCTATCTTATCTGATAATATACCACTCAGAAGCTTTAGCAAAGCTGATGTTGATTCAGCAACACCTTCGATTATCCCAAGAAGAATGGCACCCGACCCCAACGCTGCAACATAGACCGGGATAAGAGGGTAGATCATTTCCGTTGCGGTATCGGTGAAGAGACTTACCAAACCGAGCATAATTACCACCCGTGGAATTTCCTTTGTGCTTTTTTCCATTGTCACGACCATGGACTAAAATGTTGATGCAATAGTGTCAGCGTTTAAGAAAATCATCATAAAGGACCTGCAAAAAAGCTTTGCCATAAGTACCTGCCAGATATGGATCCTTTCCTTCCTCTTCAACAGGCTTCCCGAGCTTATGATCAAAGATATATTTTGAGCTGTCGGTAATAAAACCAAACCCTTCGTTAAAAGTATAAAAAGCAAATGAATTTGATCCGTCTGACAGAAGGTCCTTCCCAAAAGGGAAATTTGCATCTTTCCCAATCTGGTTCAGCAGAGTAACTGGTATATCGGTCTGACATCCGTATTTTTCAACCTTTATTCCCTTTTTTGCCAGGGCACCTCCCAGCCAGAGCATCGGGATCTTGAAGATCTCCTCGGAATATGCCAATACTTCAGACGAATTGCGCCGGCAATGATCTGCTACAAGAATAACAACGGTGTTTTTCCACCAGAAGCTTTCGCTGGCCCGATCAAGGAAGTACCCCAGTGATTTATCGGCATAAAAAATTGAATTCCTGAATTTTGTCAGGTCATCTCTCCCTTCAAAAACAGGAGCCATCGGAACTTCAAAAGGTTCATGACTTGATAATGTCAGAACTACTTTTACAAACGGTTCCTTTACCGTTTGCATCGAATCAGCAAGAGCTTCAAAAAGTACATTGTCATGCACTCCCCATTTTGAATTATAATACTTCGGGTCAAAATTCTTCATGGAAATTATATTTTCGAAACCGGCGTTTATTACAAAAGAGTTAAAATTGGCAAAATTAATCTCTCCTCCGTACCAGAATGAACTTGAATACCCTGCCTCACATAATACCTTAATAATACCCGGCAGTGTCTGAGTCTTCTTTGGTTCTTTCATTATTGAAGCAACCGGTTGTGCAGGATAACCATTCAGTATTGCAGGCATTGCCTTATCAGTACGGTTACCGGACGCATAGAAGTGCGTAAAAAGAATCCCTTTATCAATGTAACTGTTGAAACACGGAGTTGTAAGAGAATCTCCTCCAAGAGGACCAATCAATGAACTTCCGAAACTTTCAAGTACAATAATAAGAATATTTGGTCTGTTTGTGTTCAGAATTTTAACAGGAAGACCTCTCGTTACTGTCAGGCTGTCTGTCAATGCCTTAGCTGCAGAAAGATCGCCATAATTATAGGGATTGCGTGTGGGTTTCCGGTTAATAACTGAACTACCGGTATTCCAGACGACATTAATTGCTGTATGATTGACAAACATGTTTTCACTAAAATATACAGTCCCTGCATTTATAGGTGCAATCCCAAACCCTCCTCTGATAGGGATAATAAGTGCTGTCAATAATATAATAAGAAACAAGGTAGCGGGAACCAGGTAACGTGCTCTGGCAAAATCTCTGAAAAGGTTATTAATGAATCTGTTGTACAAATAGATAAAAAATACAGAGATCAGGACGACAGTAAGTGGAACCATTATTGACTCAATTGTGCTTGCAGAGGCAACTGCTTCTTTTGGTGTATTTAAATAGGCAAGGGCAGTATAATCCATCCTGAAACCCCAGTATTTATATAGAACTGTATCTCCTGCTATAATAGCGGAAGAAATAATGATGAGAGTAAAGGTGTATAATCTGACAAAATTACTGTACCAGTTGCCGTTAAAATAGAGGCCGGGGATTGCAGCCAGAACCGGGATCAAAAAAATATAACCTGTAGCGGAAATATCAAGCTTAATTCCATGTGTAAAGGTAGCGGCAAGTGTTCCAAAGCCAAACTGAAAAGCTTCTCCAAAGTGAGTAAAAATAAAAAAAAGCCTCGCCACAAAAAAGAAAAGCAACCAGAATAATGCATAACCAGTGAAAGCAAGAAATCTTTTTTGCATGTCTTAATTTATATCATTTAACCTTAAACGGATGTTTCCGTTACTTTTATGAAACAATATCAGGGATGACATAATAATAATCATTCCTGTAACCGTAAGCCATTCCGGATTCTCCCCCGGGACAAGTATCCAGCTTAGGATAGCTCCGACAACGGGAATAATAAATTTCCAGAGGTTAAGCTCAGATACTTTGACGCCTGGCCGCTGGAGAAGTTTAAACCAGAGAGAGAATGCAAATGCCGCCATAAAGCTAAGCCACAGGAGGATGATCCAGTATTTTAAAGGAAAGGGAAGCTGTGAACGGCCCTCAACGGGTATTGAAATAAGATAGATAATAACACCTCCCGTAAAAAGGGATGATGAACTGAGAACAAATGGATTAATCCCTTTACTTCTAATAGAAACGAGTACATTACTTGTAGCGGTTGCGATATTTGCCAGAAGTATCAGTATGACGCCCAGAAGCTCAGCTAATGTTCCGAGTTTTAAAGCCTGGCGCCCCGCACTTATGAGTATAACACCAGTAATTCCGAAAATAATCGTGATTATTTTTTTACCGGTAAGCTTATCTTTTTTAGTCATTATAGATGCAACCACTGCCGTTACCAGAGGTTGTGAACCAACAATTACTGCCCCTAGAGCTCCCGGCACCATATCCATACCTGTATAAAACAGGATATAATTTATCAGAGCCTGGAGAATTATAACCCACAAAACCAGACGCCAGTGCTCCCTGATCATATTATAGTAGAGCAAAGGTTTTATTGTAAAAGGTAATATCATCAAACCCGAAATAATAAACCTTAGTCCTGCAAAATGAAGTGGTTTATCATAAAGCAATCCAAGTTTAATACCCGGATAGGCAGTGGACCAGAGCAGGCAGGCTACTATTGCCCATAAAATGGTATTGATTTTCCTCTCCAACTGGAAATTATTTGACGGCAAATATCCGAAAATATTTTATTTTTCTTCCATATTCCAGTCAGGAGGATCTGTCCCCAGAAGATTTTTCACAAAAAAATCCCGACGTTTCCTTGCGCCGTAACTACCACCATTGCTTATATGCCTGGCACCGGGAACAAAAATATATTCGAATTCCTTATTTGCTTTTATAAGCGCATTTACAAATTGTGCAGTGGATGACGGATCAACATTATCGTCCAACTCTCCGTTAATAAGCATCAGCTTGCCTTTCAAACGCCAGGCATTATCAACATTTGACGACCAGGAATATTCTTTTCCTACAGGCCATCCCATCCATTGTTCATTCCACCATATTTTATCCATCCGGTTGTCATGACATCCACATGAAGCAACCGCAACTTTATAGAATTCAGGGTGAAAAAGAACAGCACCGGCTGCATTTTGTCCTCCCGCGGAACCTCCGTATATCCCAACCTTTTCAATATCCATATAAGGATATTTTTCAGCTGCAGCTCCGTATCCATAATATTCTGTCAGGGAAACCGGCATCCTTAAGGTTTTTCCAGCAAACGTCATGAAATACTTTTGACCTGTTCGATGTTCCCATACCATCGATCTGCACCACTATGAATCCCAGTTCTGCCAGCTGATGCATTTCACCATAAATGGCACTGAAGCTTTTCGGAACAAAACTGCTGTGAGGACCGGCATAAATATACTCTATAACAGGGTATTTCTTTGACAGGATCGAAGTTTACAGGGCGGATGATTATACCCCATATATCAGTGGTCCCATCCCTTCCTTTGGCAACAAATGGCTCAGGTAACCGTATGCCTGTTTCGAGAAGTTTAGAGATATCGGCCATTTCAATTACCATTACCTGACTTCCATCCGCTCCTTTCCTGACAACTGACACAGGTGGGGAATCTACTCTTGACCAGCTGTCAGTAAAGAATTTTTTATCAGGAGAAAAATTCACTTCGTGATTTCCATCTCCTTCAGTCAGACGGGTAAGACCTGTCCCGTCAAAATTAATCATGTAATAATTAATGAAATAAGGATCACCGGGTTCCATCCCACTTGCCTGGAAGACAATTTGTTTTCTGTCTTCGTCAACAAATGTAACATCCCTAACTACCCATTTCCCTCTGGTAATCTGGTTCCTTACAGTTCCAGTAATGCTATTGTACAAATAAAGGTGGTTCCACCCGTCTCTTTCTGAAGCCCATATTATATCGTTGGTTTCCTCAGCATCATACCTGTACCTTTTACCACTGTAATCAATGAATGTGGGTGAGGTTTCATTGATTAAAACCTTAAAAACACCTGTTTCAGCATCCACTTTTATTACCTGATAAACCTGATGTCCTCTTTTATTGTATTCAAAGGTGAAGAAGCTGTTATCCTTGCTCCATTTTATGTTATTAACTGCATATTGTTCCGGGATCATGGAATCATCAATCTCTATCTGCTTTCCGGCCACAACATCAAAAAGTTGGGGATAAAACTGAGGGACAGCATCTCCCGGTTTCGGATAGTTAAAAGAGTAAAACTTGGGTTCCAGCTGATCGGAAGGTGAAGATTCGATATAATGGATAACGTACTCTTCAGCAGGCTTCACCCTGCATGATACCAGCTTTTTTGAATCATCTGCCCATTTAATAAATGATGAATAGTACTCACCGGTTCCCCCATCATAACTTAACTGGTATTCCTTTTTGTCCTCATTTGATCTTACAAAAACATTGAAATTCCTGATAAAAGCTGTCCATTTTTTATCGGGTGAATCAACCGGTTTATTTGAAAGTTCATCCCTGAAACCCCATAACCATGTATTTCCACTTCGTCTCTCACTCACTCTCTCTCTTTTTATTATAGTGTAGTTTTTCAGGTAACATAACCAGTTATAATTATCATAAATAAATGCGAAACTGTTAAACCTTTCTGAAAAAATGAGATTGCTTATCGGCAACTTGCCCGGTTCTGTCTTTTCCCCTGTGCGTTTCATAAAAGCGGCAGCAAACCTCTTCTGGTCAAATGCCTGCTTTTTGGTCCGGTTTACCGGATCAACCAGAATATATTCAATACCCCCGGGTGTTGAACTCTCATAAAAAAAAATCCCCGATCTTCCTACCCATGTGGGTTTAACATTATCATAAAAAACTTTGCCTGAGGTGATATTAACGAGACCATCAGCTCTGATATAATCACTGGCAGTAACTTGTGAATAGGAAATACCTTCCGGTAATATCATAACCAGAAGGAATTTCATTATCAGTATTTTCTTTTTCATTTTGCGATATATCTGAAAACCTTTTAATGTTGCAGAATATTAATTAATAATCCTGAAGAATCAATGGATAAATTTAATGGTAATTGAATTCATATTTGATAATAATGACACCATAATATTTAATAGTTTTGTCTTTAGTTCAGCAAAATAAATATGACAATAGCAGAATATATTGCAAATAAGTTGTTTAGCATTGGAGTAAGATTTGTATTTGGTATTCCCGGAGGACCTTCAATTCCATATATGGAGGCATTCAAAGCCTCGGGGATTGAATTCATACTGACTTCCAACGAATCTTCATCTGCTATAATGGCAGATGTTTCAGCACGACTAACCAGGGTTCCGGGAGTCTGCCATGCCACCTTCGGTCCAGGTGCTACAAACATCTCAACCGGTGTCGGCGGTGCGTTTCTTGACCGATCACCCGTACTGGTATTTACGAGTGAGATGGATGATAACATGATCAACAGAACAACCCAGATGAATGTGGATCATCAGAAACTCTTTGTCCCGATAACTAAAGCCACATTCAGAATTAATGCAGCAAATGTAAAGGAGGTCATTGATAAGGCCCTGAAAATAAGTTTAGCTGATAAACCAGGACCCGTACATATTGGTCTTCCTGCTAATATTGCTGATAATGAGCTGGATGATGATATATTTCCTGATTTTAACATGGAAGCCGGTATCTGCAACAATGATATTCCAAAAATTAAATTATTGCTTGAGAAATCCCGCAGGCCTTTAATGGCGCTGGGACTTACGGCAAAACGTATCGGTATTCAATCAGAACTGCTTACATTCCTTGAAAAATATAAGATGCCGGTTGTAATAACACCAATGGCTAAGGGATTAATTCCCGAGGATCACCCGTGTTATGCCGGTGTTCTTTTCCATTCATTAAGCGACTATCTGGAAGATATTTATGAAAATACCGATCTTATTATTGGTATCGGATACGATCCGGTAGAATATAATTATGAATCATGGATTCCGGAAGTACCTCTTGTACATTTTGATTTAACCGTAACTGATATGCCGTCATCAGGAACTATCGCCCAGTTTACAGGGTCCCCTGAAATGTGGTTTGACACCCTCAGATTTCTGAATGTCAGCTCCTTACTGTTCGAAAAATCACTGATAGAAGGTATCCGTAATGAAATGGCTGCTGTTTTCGATGGATTTACTAATCATTTCGGGCCGGTTTCGGTACTGAAAATTTTACAGGATGAATTGCCCAGGAATGCAATTATGACTGCGGATGTTGGATCCCACCTGCATCTCTTCGGGCAGTTCTGGAAAACGAACGGCAATGGGGAAACAATTATTTCAAACGGCTGGTCAGGTATGGGTTTTGGTTTACCTGCAGCTCTTGCAGCTCAAATAACCGATAGGGAAGCTACTGTTGTTTGCATCACCGGAGACGGGGGGTTCCTCATGATGGCAGGAGAGATTATTACAGCCAGAAGACATAACCTTCCGGTTATAGTTGTTGTTCTTTCTGATGGTGAACTGAATCTTATAAAACTGAAACAATCATGGAAAGATCTGGCTCCATATGGAACCCAGCTATATCAGGGAGATTTTTTCGGATCTGATATATTTCTGGGTATCAGAGTATTAACAGCTGGTTCGGAAGACAGCATGAAAAGGGCTGTACATGAAGCACTCTTTTTAGATGAACCTGTGATCATAAATGCCATAATTGATCCTGAAGATTATAAATGGCTGATTGTAAAAAAATAGTCTGTTACCTGCACCTGATGCCACGAAATTTGCTCCCTTAATATTAATCTGTTAAAAGCTTCAGACCTTTTTCTCTCTGGCAGGTTTATCAACTTTTTCAGGTTTCGGTTTTTTGGGGGTAATTTTATCTTTAGCCGGTTTTGTCTCCTTTGTCTTCCGGACTGGTTTAACAACTTTTTCTATCTTTTCTGGTTTTTCAGATTTAACCTCTTTAACTTCTGCTACCTCATTTACCGGTTTGGTGTCTCTGATTTCCGGCACTTCTTTCTTCTCTTTTGGAGGTTTCTTATCTTTCAACTCTTTTTGCTTAATCAGACCTGGTTTCGTTTCTAATTTCTCAGAATTTTTTCTGCGACGTCTGACACCATAAGTTCCCAGAATTATTTTGCCTCTTCTTGTTTTTTTATCTCCTTTTCCCATAACAGTTGATTTTGATAAGTTTGACTAACCCTTCCAAGGGTGCGGACAAAGTTAATAATATTCTTTATTTTTATTGAAAATTTTTTATGACCACTTAAACAAAATTAATGTCACGATGATAATTTTGAGAAATATCATAAGCTGGCTGAATTATTTTTAAACCATCCATAATTATGAGAAAAAAAGAAAAAGAGGTTTCTGACATTGAAGGAATTGAGTATATAATTTCAAAATCTGATGTTTGCAGGATAGCAATGGCATATGGTAACATACCCTATATAGTGGCTATGAATTTCGGTTATGTTGGAGGAAAGGAAAAAAGATTGTATTTCCATTGCGCGAATGATGGGAAGAAACTGGATATGATCAGTAAAAATAATTATGTATGTTTTGAAATGGATAACAGCCACATGTTGATTGAAGGGAACAGGGCATGTGATTTTACCATGAAATATATCAGCGTGGTTGGTTACGGATATATTTCAATAGTGAAAGATCCCGGAGAAAAGATAGCAGGATTCAATAGTATCATGTCGCATTATACTATAAGTCAAGGTTTTGATTATGATGAAAAAAGTGTAGAAAGAACGACCATATTGCGCCTTGAAATACAGGAAATTACCGGAAAAAGAGGTTAATAAGGGAAAATTAGTAACTTGCAGTTATAAATTAATCTCTCTTAATGCAGACATTAGATGATTTAAGATTAGCTGTACTCATAGATGCTGATAATATCCCATACAGCAATGTAAAAGGAATGCTGGAAGAGATCGCCAAATATGGAACCCCTACCTTCAAGAGGATTTATGGTGACTGGACGAGGCCCACTATTGCGGGGTGGAAATCAGTGCTTCTTGAAAATGCCATAACTCCTGTTCAGCAGTACAGTTACACCAGGGGGAAGAACTCTACCGATTCAGCTATGATCATTGACGCTATGGATATTTTATATTCAGGAAAAGTTGATGGTTTTTGCCTGGTATCAAGCGACAGTGATTTTACCCGGCTCGCCACAAGATTAAGAGAAGCCGGAATGAAAGTGATTGGAATCGGTGAACGCAAAACACCTTCCCCTTTTATAGTAGCTTGTGATAAATTTATTTACCTGGAGATAATTAATGCATCACCCGTTGTTTCAGAATCTGTGCCGGTAAAAAAGAGAAGAGGGAAACCTGTTCATGCAAAACCAAAAAGTGAAGATAATGATACCCAGACACAGTTACGAAAAGCCAAAAGGCTTATTGCAAGTTCAATATCTGATCTTGCTGATGAGAATGGTTGGGCATATCTTGGAGACGTTGGCAACCTGATCCTGAAAAAGCAACCTGACTTTGATCCCCGTAATTTTGGATTTGCCAAACTTACTCCTTTGATAAGATCATTTGATTTTGAGATTGATGAAAGGGATTCCGGACAGAATAATATTAAGCATATTTATATCAGGGACAGAAAATAATTAAATATTCAAGGTTCAAATTTAACCTGCTTACTGCTGACTTCTCCTTCAGCCTTCTAAACCTCCAAATCCTTAATTATGTTGTTAGCTTCTAATTAATAAATTAGTAATAATTTAATTAATATACTGAACAAACTTCAAGTATTCATGTTAATGTTAAATAAGAATTTAAGTTAGTTTTTTCACTGCCTAATGACCTGAAAAAAAATCAGACAACAATGTTAAAAAGTTACTAAAATTCAATATATTATGCATGTTTATTTTTTGTTTTAAAAAAATTATATGACCTTTGACACTGTATTATTAATATATTAATATTTGAATTATGAACATTTACGTAGGAAGCCTTCATTTCAAAATGAATGAAGCAGAATTAAAAGAATTGTTTGAAGAGTATGGCGAAGTAACGTCCGCTAAAATCATTATTGACAAATACTCCGGTAAAAGCAAAGGATTTGGTTTCGTAGAGATGCCGAATGATGAAGAAGCAAAAAAAGCTATTAAAGAGCTTAATGGTGCTGAAGTTCAGGGTAGGAATATTATCGTGAACGAGTCCATTGAAAGAACTGACAAGAGAAGTAATTTCAGAGGAGGAGATAACGACCGCAGAGGTGGCGGTGGGGGAAACAGAAGAGACAACTACAGGTAGGAAGCAAAAATTCAAAACTATGAAAGGTACTGTTAAATGGTATGACAGGGTAAAAGGGTTCGGATTCCTTCAGACAGAAGATAATAAGGATATCTTTATCCACCGTTCTGGTTTAGAGGTTTCACATACCGAACTTGAAGCAGGTCAGGCTGTTGAATTTGAAATAGAACAAAGAGAAAAGGGACCTGTTGCTATCAAAGTAAAAAGAGTAGATTAATCTTACTCGAATCAATACCAGAGAGGCTGTTACTTAAAAAGTACAGCCTCTTATTTTTTAACCATGTAACGTATAATCAATACATTAATCAGATCCGGGTTTTGATATTCTGCATCAAACCAGCTTCCAGCCGCTACGATATGTGTAATGCAGCAACTTTGTAGCTGCACCGTCGGTATCGTCTTTAAATGTTTCAGTAGAAGGATTCCATTGAATTGTACGTTTAAGGTCACATGCAATATTCCCCAAATTACAGACAGTGCAGCTGCTATGGCCTATTTCAACCGGCACAACAGGATCTTTCCTTGAACGGACAGATTCAATGAAATTCGTCTGGTGAGGAATTTTTGTTTCGTATGGCACATTTGGATCAGTTGAGGGTTTTGCCGGAGCATTGAATTTCGGATCGGATGCATTGAAATAGCCGCGTGCAACTTCAATCCAGCCATTCTCACCTGTAAATTTTACGCCCTTTGTCTTTTTCTCATCAAATGGTTCGGAAGTCATTATAGTACCGCTGGCATATTTAAAAGTCATATATTCAGTTCCGTCACCGATCGGTGAAATCTCAACCGGCCCATTCCTGTCCATTCCCAGACCCCACTGTGCAATATCAAACATATGTGCCCCCCAGTCAGTCGTAAAACCACCTCCCATCTCTTTATACCATCTCCATGCGCCCCAGAATTTTTCCTTTACTTCGGGATCGAGAGAGATTGGGGGATCTAACTGATTATTAAAATGAATTGTTGAAGGCAGAGGTCCTAACCACAGATCCCAGTTAAGATCAGCAGGTATTGGCTCTTCGGGAAGATCGTAAGGTTTGGGGGGAGCACCAACATAAGCATTTACAAAGCTTATCTTACCAAGCGCTCCATCCTGTACCAGCTTAACAGCATGCTGAAAGTTTGGATCTGAGCGTTGCTGACTTCCGATAGCCAGTATCCTGCCAGTCTCACGAACCACTTTTCTTAGTTCCTGCCCCTCTTTTATTGTGAAGGTCATAGGTTTCTCAAGATATACATCTTTGCCGGCTTTGCATGCAGCAATAGCAATCATTGCATGTGAATGATCAGGAACTGCTATTACCACCGCATCAATATCTTTCCTTTTTAAAAGATCAGTATACTTTTCGTAAGTATTAATTTTTACTTCTTTGCCTGCGTTTTTGTAAAAAGCATTCACGCGTTTCTCAAAACGCTGACGCTTAATGCCATAAACATCACAGCCTGCCAGTACCTGTACCCCGGGGATGCGCATAAAGCCGTTAAGAAGAAACATTGACTGCTGACCCATTCCGATAAATCCAAGCCTGATGGTGCCATCATCTGGTTTAGAAGAACAGCCGGCGAGGCCCGGAATTATTGCAATACCAGCCATTCCAGCCACCGCAGAGTTAATGAACTTGCGCCTTGACCATACATTTTTTTGAGATTTCATAGAGTTGAAGATTTTTTAATAGTGAAAATTCATATCAGGTTTAAAAATTAATACCAGGTTCTCAGATTGAAGAGCATAAAATTAAGGCTTTTTCAGATCAATTTATCCTTAAATTCAAGCTTAACTACCATTACGTCATTCGCCATCTCATTTGCGGGCAGGTTCCGCAAACGAAGAAAGGATTTCTGTTCGAGATGATCACTGGGGCTCATGTTTACAACACATTCAATATGACTTCCGTTATTAAGCAGTATAGATTTTTCAGGCAGAATATTTATTGGTTTGAGTTTGAAACCATTTCCCATGAGCCCCTTATAAAAATGTATATAGTAAGTATTATCCCTTTTTGTTACCAATACATCACGGCTGGAAATAAGATCTGATACAGGCTCAACGTTCTCAAACGACTCCTTTACAGAGGAATACCATTTACCCAGCCTGTTAAGTATCCCGGCTGATTCTTCAGGTATGACTCCTTCGCCGGTAGGTCCCACGTTAAGAAGATAATTTGCATCTCGTGCAAGGTAACGATCGATACTCCTGGCCAGGTGAGAATCGGTATAGTAATCCTCATCTTTCTTATAGCCCCAGCTTTCCATTCCTACTGACTGACAGGCTTCCACCGGCCGGTCAAATCCCTTTGCTTCGGAAGATGCTGCTTCATAATCGCGTTCAGGTGTACCGAAATCGCCCTCATCAAAGCCGCGATTATTTATGATGGCTTTTGGCTGGAGACTCCTGATCATGGTATTAATTGAAGGATCTTTGTACAATGGTACATTCATATCCCACCAGAATCCGTGAATCTCACCATAATTTGTGCAAAGTTCCCGAACCTGGGCCTTTAAGAAATCCATATACTTGTCCCAGTCAGGATGATCTCCTTTCTCTGGTCCTGACAGTTCATGATGCCGTCCCTGGTTTGGATAATTGGGATGGTTCCAGTCAGCAATTGAGTAATAAAAACACAATGGTACACCACGTTTATGACAGGCATCTGACAATTTACCGATAATATCCTGACCATAAGGAGTATTTAGAGTATTGAATCTCGTTTCTTTGGTTCCCCACAAACAGAAACCATCATGATGTTTGGTTGTTATGGTAATGTATTTCATTCCTGCTCCCTCCATCATATCCAGCCACTCCTCAGGGTTAAATTTTACGGGGTTCCACCGGTCCTTAAGTTTTACATATTCTGCTCTAGGTACACGTGCCCGCCACTGGTGCTGCTCATGCCAGCCTGGAATTGAATATAAACCCCAGTGTATAAACAGGCCATATCTTTTCTCAAAAAACCAGTCACGGTCATCACCAAATCTTTTAATATTAACTGGAGCCGTTCCTGAATCAAACAGAAAACTGAAATTCTCCATTGAACCCCGTGTAATTAATGGTGTTACCATTATACCTGAGGCAGCTTTGATCATCTCCCTTCTTTTCATTATCATTTGTTTCCGATTACTAATAATAAAATCAGATCCGGTCAGAATCTCCCGAAGATAGAATATTTTTCTGTATTGCAGAAAATTGATGAATAAAGGAATAACCCGGGGTGATTGGTTTCCATCTTTCTTTCAAGATGAAGCACAGGTTGACCATTTTTCAGATGAAGAAACCGGCTGATCTTTGTAGAAGCAGGTGTTGCTTTTATCCTTTGCTCGCCCCCCTTTATCTCGATATCGTATTTCTCTCTGAGAACCTGAAAAAGTGACCTGTTCTCAAACTGTCTGGAAGTAATCCTGGGAAGATTAATATTGGCAATGAAGCTGATATCATAGAATATGGCAACACCATCAAGTAAACGGAGCCGTTCCATATATATACAACCAGACTCCATCTCCAATTCAGAAAGGGGGAACATAAAATCACCGGGCCAGGGTATAAGTACAGGTTTAGTGATTATCCTCGTTTTCAGATTGCGATCCCCTACAGCAGATGTCGTTCCCGATACTGAAAGTATCCCTATATCCAGCGGCAGGCTGTGAACAATGCTTCCCTTACCCTGATGTTTACTTATATATCCGTCATTTGCCAGAGCACTTAACGATTGACGAACCGTTGGCCTTGTAATGGAATATATCTGGCAAAGTTCATTTTCAGAGGGCAAAAGATCACCCTCTTTATATACTCCATCTCTTATATGTTTCCGAAGTATCTCGTATAACCTCCTGTACCTGGGAATGGATTTGGTAAAAACCATAACTGAACCAAAATTTAATGTAAAATTAATAATATTTACTTGTAAATACAAGTTAAATGGTCTATTTTTGTAACTGTACTACTATTCATATTACCGGTAATTATAATATATATATTCATCCTACTTATTTTAACAAGTTTAAATCAAAATATAATAACTCAATAACTAAAAAATGGCAACACCCGTAATTATGCCAAAGCAGGGCCAATCGGTTGAGACATGTATCATAACACAGTGGTTCAGGAAAAAAGGCGACGCTGTCTCTACCGGTGACATCCTTTTCTCTTATGAAACCGATAAAGCAGCATTTGATCTGGAATCGCCTGCCGATGGAACACTTTTAGATGTTTTTTTCGCTGATGGAGCAGAAGTACCTGTTCTGGAGACTGTTGCAGTAATAGGCGAAAAGGGTGAAATAACGGAAGCTTTTCACACAGGAGCGCTTCCCTCAGCCTCCGTGACTGAATCTTCCCTCTCCTCTTCACCAGAAACAGATACTGTTAAACCCGAAATAAAAAAGGTCACTTCCCAAAAAACAGGAAATACCAGGATAAGAATATCTCCAAGGGCAAAACTCCTGGCTGAAAAAAATGGTATCAGGTATGATAAAATCAAGGGTACAGGACCAAATGAAAGGATAATATTAAGCGACATTGAGAAATTAATGACAGGAGGTTTGCCCGAAGCTGAAATTACCTACCCGACAGGTCCTGAGTTTACTGAAAAACCTTTGAGCAATGTCAGGAAACTTATCGGGAGAGCGATGTATGCTTCATTGCAGAACTCCGCACAGCTTACCCATCATATGAGTGCTGATGTGAGAAAGTTAATTGAGGCCAGACGAAAAATCAAGGAAGATTTTTTAAAAGGGGCTGACAAACAAGATATTACTCTTAACGACATGATATGCTGGTGTGTGATCAGGGCACTTGAGAAATTTCCTGAGGCAAACAGCCATTTTCTGGATGACAGGATCAAAACATTTAAACTTGTGCATCTCGGAATTGCTGTGGATACTCCTCGCGGGCTTATGGTTCCTACAGTAAAAAATGCAGGTAATATGGACCTTATAACGTTATCAAAGGAATTGAAATCTGTTGCTGATTCCTGCAAGAAGGGAAATATAGATCCTGAACTGATCCAAAGCACATCAGCCTCATTCACAGTAACAAATCTCGGAAACTATGGTGTTGAAATGTTTACTCCGGTAATAAATCTTCCACAAGTGGGGATCCTGGGAGTCTGCACTATTATCAACAGACCGGTTGATCTGTGGAATCATACTTATGGCTTCGTGCCATATATGGGATTATCCCTGACTTATGATCACAGGGCCATTGATGGAGGTCCTGCAACTTTATTCCTGAAGGAAATCAAAGAACAGATTGAGAATTTCAGGTACTAACCTGCCCCGCTTTGGCGGGGGGCAGGTTTCTTCAAGACTAAATACAAAAGTTAAAATATAAAAATAACAATATGCCAAAGAGTCAAATAATCAATCCGAAGGTTGTACGCAAACCAAAATTTATTGAATTTGGGAAAATACCTGTAAATCAATATCATAAATCGATAGAAGAAGAGAAGAAGAATTTCAGTACGGATGATTTTATCAGGATATATCATGATATGGTGGTTATAAGGGAATTTGAGACCATGCTTAACTTTATCAAGACCACCAATGAATATAATGGAATACCTTATAACCATCCGGGTCCGGCCCATCTTTCGATCGGGCAGGAAGCTTCAGCTGTCGGCATGGCTTATAACCTGAATATTGAAGATTTCATTTTCGGATCTCACCGCAGCCATGGTGAGATTCTTGCAAAAGGGTTATCGGCAATTAACAAGCTTAGTGAAGATAAGCTATATGAAATCATGAGGAATTATTTTGGTGGTTCAGCCCTCAAAGTTGTAGAAAAGAATTTCCAGGGTAATATTAAAGAACTGGCCATTAATTTCTTACTTTATGGCGCTCTTGCTGAAATATTTGCACGTGAAAACGGGTTCAACAAGGGATTGGGTGGATCGATGCATGCTTTTTTCACGCCGTTTGGCATATACCCTAATAATGCCATTGTAGGCGGATCAGGAGATATCTCGGTAGGGGCTGCATTGTTTAAGAAAATAAACAGGAAACCAGGAATCATTGTTTGTAACATTGGAGATGCATCCATGGGTTGCGGACCGGTATGGGAGGGAATAACCTTTGCAACAATGGATCAGTTCAAAACTCTGTGGGATGGTGAATACAAAGGCGGATTACCACTGATATTTAACTTTATGGATAATTTGTATGGTATGGGTGGTCAGACTACAGGAGAAACGATGGGATTTGACATTCTCGCAAGGATTGGAGCCGGAGTTAATCCTGAAATGATGCATGCAGAACGCGTGGATGGATATAATCCAATGGCTGTTATAGATGCTTTTGATCGCAAGATGAAGATTTTGAGGGATAAAAATGGTCCTGTTCTTATCGATACCCTTACCTACCGGATAAGCGGTCATTCACCATCAGATGCATCGTCTTACAGATCAAAGGAAGAAATTGAAGCATGGCAGAATGAAGATTCAATAATATCATTTGGAAACTCAATAGTAAATGCAGGTATTACCAGCCGGGAAAACCTTGATCTTATAAAAAGTGATACTATCAGGTTACTGACTCATATTCTGAAACTAAGTACCGATGATGAAATATCACCACGGCTTGATCTCATAAAATATCCTGATCTCATAGGAGGAATGATGTTTTCAAACAATTCCGCTGACAAAATGGAAGAGGGTAATCCTCAGGTACTTATCCCAATTGAGGAGAATCCGAGAGTAAAATCACTGAGGAATAAAGAGAGATTTTATAAAGACAGAGAAGGAAAACCTGTATCAAAAGCCAGACTCTATCAGCTTCGTGATGGCATTTTCGAGGCAATCATTGACAGGTTTTATAAAGACCCCACTCTTGCAGCATGGGGAGAAGAGAACCGTGACTGGGGAGGGGCTTTTGCCGTATACCGTGGCCTTACAGAAGCTTTACCTTATCACAGGCTTTTCAATTCTCCGATATCTGAAGGTGCAATTGTCGGAACTGCAATTGGATATGGCATGTGCGGAGGTCGTGTTATAGCAGAAATAATGTATTGTGATTTCCTTGGCAGGTCGGGTGATGAGGTCTTCAACCAGTTACCAAAATGGCAGGCAATGAGCGGGAATATTATCAGGATGCCTGTTGTTATAAGGGTTTCGGTAGGATCAAAATACGGAGCGCAACATTCACAGGACTGGTCATCTCTTACTGCTCATATACCGGGGTTAAAAGTTGTATTTCCGGCAACACCTTACGATGCCAAAGGATTGATGAACTCAGCCTTACAGGGCACCGATCCGGTGATCTTCTTCGAAAGTCAGAGAATATATGATATTGGTGAAATGTTTCATGCAGAGGGTGTCCCGGAGGGATATTATGAGATCCCTCTGGGTGAACCTGACATAAAAAGAGAAGGAAAAGATATTACAATTCTTTCTATCGGAGCCACATTATATCCCGTATTGAAAGCAGCTGATATCCTTCAGGCAACTTACGGTTTAAGTGCAGAAATAATTGATGCCCGTTCACTGGTTCCTTTCAACTACGAACCTGTTATCGAGTCAGTTAAAAAGACGGGCCGGATAATTCTTGCAAGTGATGCATCCTCGCGTGGTTCATTCCTGAAAGAGATGGCCCAGACTATTACCGAACTTGCATTTGACTATCTTGACGCTCCACCGGTAGTTGTTGGTTCACGTAACTGGATAATCCCCGCTCATGAAATGGAACCCTATTTCTTCCCCCAGCCCGAATGGATAATTGATGCCATTAATGAGAAAATAATACCACTCAAAGGACACCACAGCAATATTGATTTCTCGGATGAAAAAGCGATTCAATTAAATAAAGAGGGCGTTTAACATTTGCATTGGGCTTTTCTTTGTCGTTTTAATACCTTTGCTTTCAAATATAGTTAATATGGAGCAGACCTTACAAAGGATTAAAGAGAAAACAGGATTCATAATTGACATGGATGGTGTAATATACCATGGCAACAAATTGCTTCCGGGGGTTAATAAATTTCTTACCTGGCTTGAGAGCTCGGGTAAAAAATACCTTTTTCTTACCAATTCCAGCGAAAGAACACCCAGGGAACTCCAGGAGAAACTGAAAAGGCTCGGCATAGTTGCAGAAGAGGACCATTTTTACACAAGTGCACTTGCCACTGCCAGTTTCCTTGCAAATCAAAAACCAGACGGAAGCGCATTTATTATTGGAGACGCCGGACTTATACATGCACTATATAGTGCGGGTTATACAATCAATAATGTTAATCCCGATTATGTGGTTGTTGGAGATACTCATGGATACAACTTTGAAAACATAGAACTTGCAATAAATCTTGTTATCAGGGGAGCCAGGCTTATAGGCACAAATTCTGATGCATCAGGACCGATAGAAAACGGAATTGCTCCTTCAACACGGGCTCTGATTGCACCAATAGAGATCGCCACAGGGAAAAAAGCTTATTTTATCGGTAAACCCAATCCTCTGATGATGCGTATTGCCCTCAAAAGGCTTGGTGTTAAAAGAGAAGATACAATAGTTATAGGCGACAGGATGGACACCGATATAAGGTCGGGGCTTGAGTCAGAAATTGATACACTGCTTGTTTTAAGCGGTATTACCAGCGAGAACGAGATTGATAATTTTCCTTATCGTCCACGGTTTGTACTCAATGGTGTTATAGACCTGGTAGAATAAAATATCATGAGCACGGGTTTGAAATATAAAAGGGAACGAAAAGAGGTTGCGTGCTTTATGCGACGTCTTTACCGGAAAGGACTGACAACAACTTCAGGCGGAAATATAAGTCGTCGTATAACTCATGACATAATTGCAATCACTCCTTCTGCGACCGACAAAGGAAAGATGAAATGGAAAGAGGTGGGGCTGATGACAATTGCCGGTAAAAATCTGACGCCCGGTCTTAAGCCATCAATTGAATCAGTAATGCACCTTTCCATTTACAAAAGAAAGAGTGACATTAAAGCAATTATTCATGCCCACCCGTTATTTGCAACTTCCTTTACTGCAATGAAGAGTACAATTAACACTAATCTTACAGCAGAAGCCAGGGCGATATGCGGCGACCCTCTTTTTGTACACTATGCGCTGATGGGAACTCCGGAACTTGCAGAATTGGCTGCAGAAAGCATAGTTAAATCACACATTCTGCTTCTTGAAAATCATGGAATTCTGACAGCGGGGAATTCTTTGCTTGAGGCATTCGACAAGATTGAGGTCCTGGAGAATGCCGCGAGAATGACTCTGCTGGTCGAATTTACAGGTAAAAAGAGTGAACTGAACAGAGCCAGAATACTTGAAATTGAAAAGTTATTCAGATGATAAAGGGAGTCTTGTTTGATATGGATGGCGTTCTTGTTGATTCGGAAGAATATATCAGCAAAGCGGCAATTTTGATGTTAAGAGAATATGGAATAGAAGCATCACCAGACGATTTTCATCCTTTTGTGGGGATGGGAGAAGACAAATATGTAGGTGGGGTGGCAAAGAAATATGGTTTAAATGCAGATATTGAAATCATTAAAGCCCGCACATATGCAATTTATAAATCAATAACCCACGGTAAACTTTCACTTCTTCCGGGAGCTAAGGACTTTATTGACAAATGCCTGAACTTAAAACTCAGGATTGCCCTGGCGACAAGTGCCGACAGGGTTAAGATGGAAATCAATATGACAGAGACGGGGATTCCACTGGATCTGTTCCAGGCAACTGTAAATGGTCTTGATGTTGAAAGGAAGAAACCATTTCCTGATATATATTTAAAAGCCAGCGAGATGACAGGTCTTAAACCTGAGGAATGTCTGGTAGTTGAAGATGCGGTAAGCGGTGTAACAGCAGCAAAATCTGCAGGCTGCAGGTGTCTTGCTGTTTCATCCTCCTTTGACAGGGCCGCTTTGAACGAAGCTGACTGGATTTGCGATTCGCTTTTAAATGCACCTGATGAAGCCCTTAATTGGTAACATCTTAATAACTTAAATTATGGAAACCAGAAAAATTGGACAATCGGACATAAATGCAACAGTACTTGCCTTCGGAGCCTGGGCTATTGGCGGATGGATGTGGGGTGGCGCCGATTCGGATGAAGCAGTAAAAGCAATTGAAACTGCAATTGACAACGGGATGACAACTATTGATACCGCATCAATTTATGGATTCGGACTCAGCGAAGAACTCGTAGCTAAAGCAATAAAGGGAAAAAGAAGCAAAGTACAAATCCTCACTAAGTTTGGGATGTCGTGGAATAATAAAAAAGGGAGTTTCCACTTTGCCACCAAAGATAATTCCGGAAAGGATATTGATATTTATAAATATGCTTCAAAAGAAAAGGTGTTCAGCGATTGTGAGGAGAGTCTCAGGCGTCTCAATATTGACTGTATTGATCTTTTCCAGATTCACTGGCCGGACCCAACCACTCCTGTTTCTGAAACAATGGAAGCTCTTGATATGCTTATTGATAAAGGTAAGATCAGAGCAGGGGGTGTCTGTAATTATTCTGCAGACCTGATGTCTGAAGCCGGGAACTCATTCCTTCTTGCCTCCAACCAGGTGCCGTACAGTATGGTTAACCGTGATATTGAAAAAAATATTGTGCCATACTGTATCAGTAATAATATTGGTATACTGGCATATAGTCCCATGCAGAGAGGATTATTAACAGGTAAAATCAAACCCGGACATAAATTTAATGAAGGAGACACCCGCCCTGCCACTCCCTACTACAAAGAGCCAAATCTTTCGAATATTCTTAATTTCCTCGAAAAAATAAGACCGATAGCAGAAAAACATAATGCCACACTTACACAGCTGGTCCTGAACTGGACCATCAGACAGCCAGGAATAACATGTGCTCTGGCAGGTGCCCGTAATTCACTGCAGGTACTTGAGAATATCGGTGCAGTGAATTTTATTCTCGCAGATGACGATATCAAAACAATTAACACACTTTCATCTGAGCTTAAAATAATTACTAAAATTTAATATTGTGAAGAAGAATTTTCTTTCTACAATGCCGTCACCTGAAGAACTCAGTAAAAGAATGCTGGAAAAAACCTTTCCGGAATATCGTGAAGTGAACGGGCATATTCATACGCCCTACTCATTCAGTGCATTTGACAATCTGGAAACAGTATTCAGAATGGCTAATAATGAAGGAATTTCAGTGTTAGGCATCAACGATTTTTTTGTAACGGACGGATATGAAGCATTTTACAAAGAATCGGTCTTTCACAAAGTCTTTCCCCTGTTCAATATTGAGTTCATTGGTTTGATGAAAGGAGAACAGAAAAGTGGTATTAGAATTAATGATCCTAACAATCCGGGCAGAATATATTTCTGTGGGAAGGGACTCGATTATCCTTTTAATGCACCTCATTCTGTCAAAAAACAACTTGATGAGGTTATCAGGGAGAGTCAAAATCAGATTATCAAAATGATCGCAAGGCTCAATAAGCTGATCCATCCCATAGATCCATCCCACCTTTTTACTTATGAGGGAATAAAAGAAAGATTTGCCCACGACCTGGTTCGTGAACGTCATCTGGCAAAAGCTATAAGATTCCTGGCCATCGAAAATTATCCAACAACTGAAGCTCAGCTTCACTTCATTGAGGCTCTTTATGGTGATAAAAAATCAAAAACAGGAATGTCAAATCATGCAGCGCTTGAAAATGAGATCAGGTCAAACCTTTTAAAGGCGGGAGGACCTGCTTTTGTTGAAGAAGAGGAAAGCTCATTCCTTGACCTGAAAAAAATTATCAATATCATCATTAAATCGGGCGGAATACCCTGCTACCCGGTGTTACTGGATGATCCTGACGGGAATTTTACAGAATTTGAATCTGACCCTGAAAAACTATATTCTTCACTGACAGCTCTTAATGTAGGATGTATAGAGCTCATACCCGGAAGAAACAATCAAGGCATTATGAAAAGTTTTGTTGATTTTTTTCACGATAAAGGATTTATTGTACTATTTGGTACAGAGCACAATACTCCTGAACTAATCCCATTAACTGTCATGGCAAGAAGTTTAAAGCCACTGGATGAGTCTTTAAAACGTGTCGGATGGGAAAGTGGATGTATAATTGCAGCACATCAGTATCTCAGGGCACAGAAAAGTGAGGGATATTTAAACCAGGATGGAACTCCTAAAATTATTTCTAAAAAATATTTTGCAAACCTTGGTAAGATGGTAATTGAATATTTTTTAAACGAAAGTAATTATGAGGCCGGAAATTGAAGAACTGATCAGTATATCAAGATACTACGGAAACAACAAAGAATATGTTATTGCCGGGGGAGGAAATACATCCTTCAAAGATGAAAATACTATCTGGATAAAAGCAAGTGGCCAGCCTCTTGCTGAGCTGACTGAGGATGACCTTGTATTTTTGAACAGGGAGAAGCTTCAGGAGATCTCGCATAAACAATATTCTGATGATCCGGTTATCAGGGAGGACCAGGTAAAAACTGATATGTTCAGGAGTATTACTGACCTGGAAAAGAACAAACGGCCATCAGTTGAAACATCTTTGCATGAGATAATCAGGTACAGATTTGTCGTACACCTTCATCCCACCCTGATAAATGGTATTTTATGCAGTAGAAATGCAAAGAAACTCTGTTTTCAATTATTTGGAGACAGAGTTCTTTTTGTTCCATATACAGATCCAGGGTATATCCTTTTTAAGAAGCTTGAATCGGATTTAAAACTTTACCGGGAGAGATTTTCAGTTGATCCGCAAATTATACTTCTTGAGAACCATGGAGTGTTTGCCAGTGCTGACAGCACCGGGGAGATAAAAAAGATCTATTCTGAAATTATTCAGAAGATCAGTGAAACGATCCCGGCTGTTTCAGATATATCCGATTTACCATATAATCCTGTACTTCACAAAGTTCTTCCGGCTATCCGGATGATTTTCCCGGGAGCAAAGCCGGGGGTTATAAGATTTCGTCATAACACCCTTATTGCCAAGTATTATAAGAACCAGCAGGAGTTTCATAAAATATCTCTGCCGGTAATTCCCGATATTATAGTCTATTGTAAAGCCAGATACCTTTTTATTGAACAATCTTCAACAGCTGCGAATATAGTTGATTCCTTCCGTAGTCAGCTGCCACGTTTCATACATGAATACGGCTATTCCCCCAAGATAATTGTAATCAAGGATATTGGAGTAATTGCTGTTGATGAAACCTATGCCTCAGCTGAAACAGTGCTTGATGTCTATGAGGATCTGATAAAGATAAGTCATTATTCCTCTTTTTGCGGAGGGACCAAATTCCTTACACCTGAACAGGTTGCATTTATAGATCAATGGGAAGTCGAAAACTACAGGAGAAAAGTAAACAAATCCTCAGGCGAAAAAAGCAGTCTCAGCAACAAAGTTGCCATTATTACAGGTGGAGCACAGGGTTTTGGTGCAGGTATCGCTGAGGAACTGTTCAGGCTTAGTGTGAATTTAGTAATTGCCGACATCAATGAAGAAGCCGGAAATAATTTCACAAAAGCCTTATTGTCATCTAAATCAAGAAATATGGCAATATTTGTTAAGACGGATGTAGCTGACCCTGTATCAGTTAAAGAGCTGATTATAAAATGTGTACATGAGTTCGGAGGACTCGATCTTATGGTAAGCAACGCGGGTATCCTGCAGGCAGGTGGTCTTGATGAGATGGATCCTGACCGCTTCGGTAAAACAACAGAAATTAATTATAGCGGATATTTTTATTGCGCCAAATATTCAGCAGAGGTGATGAAACTCCAGAACAACGAGAACCAGGGTTATTTCTCAGACATAATTCAGATAAACTCCAAATCTGGTTTACGTGGCAGTAACAGGAATTTTGCGTATGCAGGAACCAAATTTGGAGGAATAGGGCTCACACAATCTTTTGCTCTGGAGCTTGCTCCATTCAGGATCAAAGTAAACTCAATATGCCCCGGAAATTTCTATGAAGGTCCTCTATGGTCCGATCCTCAAAACGGCCTTTTTGTTCAGTATCTGAAGACAGGGAAGGTACCAGGGGCAAAAACCATTGAGGATGTAAGAAGATATTATGAGGAACAGGTTCCCATGAAAAGAGGCTGTAAGCTGGAAGATGTCATGAAGGCGCTTTTGTATATTATCGGGCAGGAGTATGAAACAGGACAGGCTGTACCGGTAACAGGAGGTCAGGTGATGCTTGGTTGATGGAGCAGGGCGCAGTGTACAGGGGTGGGTTTATTAGGTATTATCCCCTCCTGGCAGAGTTTACCCCGCTTCGAAAGGGGGAAAGGAGTTGGGGTATTAAAAGATAAAAGATAAAAAATGAAAAATGAAAACTAAGGCAGTCAGAATTTATGGAAAAAAGGATCTCCGTCTTGAGGAGTTTGACTTACCGGAAATGAAAGATGATGAGATTACCGCGCATGTAATAAGCGACAGCATCTGCATGTCCTCATATAAAGCAGCGATACAGGGAACTGACCATAAACGTATTCCTGCGGACATCCATATAAACCCTACAATAATTGGTCATGAATTTTCAGGAGTTATTCTTGAGGTTGGGAAAAAATGGCAGCATAAGTTCAAGGTCGGACAAAAATTTTCCATTCAACCTGCCATGAGCCATATGGGAACCCTAGATGCTCCGGGTTATTCCTACAGGTATATCGGAGGAGACGCAATCAACATTATCATACCAAACATAGTAATGGAAGCGAATTGCCTTCTCCCCTATGACGGGGAAGCTTTTTTCCCTGCATCACTTTCTGAACCAATGTCATGTATTGTCGGTGCCTTTCATGCAAGCTATCATGTTCCGCGCGGCACATATGTTCATGAGATGGGAATCCGCCGCGGTGGCAAAATGGCTATTCTTGCTGGTGTAGGTCCTATGGGGCTTGGGGCTATTGATTATGCATTGCACAATGAACGGAAACCAGGATTAATAGTTGTTACCGATATCGATGATAACCGCCTCTCAAGGGCAGCGTGCCTCTTTACCCCGGAACAGGCTGAAAAAGAAGGCATTAAACTGTTATATGTAAATACCGGGATGATGAACGATCCGGTAAAACATTTACGTGAGCTAACCGGGGGAACAGGATTCGATGATGTTTTTGTATTTGCCGGGGTTAAGCAGGTGGTTGAACAGGGTGATGCCATACTGGGCTTTGATGGTTGTCTCAATTTCTTTGCCGGTCCTACAAATCCCGAATTTAAGGCAGAATTCAATTTTTACAATGTACATTATGCCTTCACTCATATTGTGGGAACTTCAGGAGGAAATACCGATGACATGATAGAATCGCTGAAGCTGATGAGCGAAGGAAAGATTAATCCCGCTATAATGGTCACTCATATCGGAGGACTTGATGCGGTTGTGAATACAACCCTGAACCTTCCTGATATACCGGGTGGGAAAAAGCTTATTTATACGAACATTTCAATGCCACTGGTATCGTTATATAAACTCGGGGAACTGGGAAAGGACAATAAATTATACGCAGGCTTACATGAAATAGTTTCTAATAACGAAAATATATGGTGCCTGGAGGCTGAGAAATATTTGCTTGCCAATGCTAAACCGATCTAAACGATAATCTTAAATGACTTTTCTGTTTTTCAATTCATTTGCAAATTTCTCGGAGATATAGTTTTCATAGCTGAGACATACATTCGTTGCAAATTCTACAGCGGTTGAAATTACTTTTTCCCATTCCTTTTCAGTAAGGTTCCCTAACTGATCAGCCCGGATGTCATTTTGATATATTGAAGTTATCATCCCTGCATTAAAGTTATCTCCCGCTCCTATCGTACTCACGGGAGTTATCTTTTTCACAGGAAACATGCCTGAGAATGACGGAGTTTTTACGTAAATACCCCTGGTGTTTGCAGTATAAACCATAAGCGGACAATAATCTCTCAGGGCTTCATAAGCATCATCTGCGCTTTCAGCAGCGAAAATAGTTTCGAAATCCTCATCTGATCCTCTGACAATATCTGCCATTTTCATGTTTTCGATTATCATCGGTTTAAGGTCAGATAATTCTGAAATGTGCGATTTTCTGAAATTCGGATCGTAAATGATCATTGCTCCCTTCTCCCTTGATTCTGATATAAATGCCTTAAACGACTCTCTTATTTCCGACCATATAGAATAGAATGATCCGCAAAGGATTATATCATTTTTTTCAATTAACGGGAAGCCGGTATTCAGTTGCCTTGAGGAGCGGTTCTTATAGAATGTATAATTCGCATCATTTTTATGATCAAGGAAAGCCAGAGCAAGGGCAGTATTTCCATCATTGTAGCGACCTACATATGAAGTATTTACACCATTGGCGGAAAGAAATGAATCAATAAGATCCCCGGCATCGTCAATCCCGTATTCACTTATAAAATATACCGGAAGACCCATTCTTCCTACGGAAATGACGCTGTTGAGCATGGCACCACCAGGCTTTGCGGTCTGAGGCAGGTTATTCTTGAAAATAATGTCTAAAAGGGACTCTCCTATTGCATATATCTTTCTCATAAATGAATATTTTGCAATACCTGTTGCCGGTGAATTTAATAAATAATTTATTAATGCCATAACTGTTTACCGGCTTAACTACATAACGAGATGAAAGCACAAAGATTTCAGTTTGTATTAATTATATTTGTCCTAACCAATAAGTAAACAGAACTATGAAAGCAATGATGCTCACTGGTATAAAGCAGATGGAAATGAAAAATATTCCTGAACCTGTAATTATTAATCCCGATGATGTTAAAATAAAAATGTCTGTTCTGGGCATTTGCGGATCAGATATTCACTATTATACCCAGGGCCAGATTGGTTCCCAGAAAGTGCAATACCCGTTCACAGTGGGCCACGAGGGAGCCGGTATTGTAGTTGAGGCAGGTAAAAATGTAAAAAGAGTAAAACCAGGTGACGCCATTGCCATAGAACCAGCTATGCCATGTTGGGAATGTGACCAGTGCCTTTCCGGAAGGCATCATACCTGTCGCAAACTCAGGTTCCTGGGTTGCCCTGGGCAGGCAGAGGGTTGTTTGTCGGAGTATATTGTTATGCCTGAGACAAGTTGTTTTCCATTAACTGGCAGATTAACACCTGATCACGGGGCTTTATCCGAACCTCTCGCTATTGGTGTTTATGCAGTCAAAAAGTCAATTGATATTAAAGATGCCGCTGTTGGTATCTTTGGTTTCGGACCTATTGGTATGAGCGTTATGCTGGCAGCAAAAGCTCAGGGTGCAAATAATTTTACCGCGACTGATAAAATTAATGCACGTCTTGAAATTGCGGCAAAGGAAGGTGCTTATATTACCTTTAATCCACTAAATGACAATGTAGTTGATCGGATATACAAGTCATCTCCCCTGGGTTTGGATGTTGTGTTTGAATGTTGTGGTCAGCAGGATGCTTTTGACCAGGCAATTGATGTTCTGAAGCCCGGAGGCAAACTTGTAGTTGTTGGCATTCCCGAATTCGACCGGTGGTCGATGAATGTTGAAACTACACGACACAAGGAAATTTCTCTTCAATTCATCCGCAGACAGGTAAATTGTGTTGAACCCACCCTCATGATGATGAAAAACGGAACAATAAAAGTTGAAAACATGGTCACCCATCGGTTCCCTTTCGACCACACAAAAGAAGCTTTTGATCTTGTTGCAGATTACAAGGACGGAGTGATGAAAGCAATGATTGATTTTTGAAACTGGGTGCTGGTTTCTTATCTTAATATCTAAATATCAATATGATGTCAATGAAACTCTATCGAATGAAGTTTTTACAGATTCTGCTTTGAAATCATTAATATATCATTCTCTAAAATTTTAAAATATGAAAAGCATTCTGCAGAGTATTGTTCAAAAAAACAGTGAGAAAGAGAAAGAAGAATCAGCTGGTCGCCAGGCAGAAATCTCTAATCCTGAAACTAACCCTACCCGAAGGGAATTTCTTAAGAAGACAGGTGCATTATACGGGGGAATTTCCCTTGGCGCCTTTATGTTTTCTTCCACGGAAGATGCCATTGCTCAAACCACATCTAAAGTCAACCGTTCATCAAGTCCCTCTGAGCTGAAAATTACCGATATGCGTTATTGCGTGCTCCAGCTGGATACAGATGGGTCCCGTAATCCCATTATAAGGATTGACACAAATCAGGGTATATATGGATTAGGTGAAGTCAGGGACGCAGCCGATGAGCGTTATGCTCTCTTTCTTAAAAGCCGTATTCTCGGCGAGAATCCCTGTAATGTCGAAATGTTGTTCAAGATAATCAAACAGTTCGGCAATCACGGGCGTCAGGGTGGCGGTGTAAGTGGCGTTGAAATGGCTCTCTGGGATTTAACGGGTAAAGCTTATGGCGTTCCGGTATGGCAGTTGCTGGGAGGAAGATACCGGGACAAAGTGAGATTATATTCTTATCTGCCTGTGCATGACTGGGCCAATATGGATTTAGAAAAGTTCAGGGCAGATATAAAGCAACGACTTGAAGTACAAGGGTATACATGGTTGAAATTTTATCCAAGCCTGGATATAATCAACAAAATTCCAGGCACACTCGTCAATTCAAAGTTCTGGTCCGAACCTAAGTATACTGATCTAACCTCTTTTAGCCGGACCAAACAACCTTTCACCCAGGTGCAAATTACTGAAAAAGGTCTGGAGGAACTTGCAAGATATGTAGATACAATACGAAATGTAATAGGCTATGAGACTCCGCTGTCATCTGATGGTTATGGCAATTATGATATAAATAATTGTATTCGTGTCGGTAAAGCACTTGATCCCTACAGACTGGCATGGTTTGAAGATATGCTGTCCTGGGAGATGACTGATCAGTTAAAGGTTCTTACAGAAGCTCTTGAGACACCTACCATTACCGGTGAAGATATTTATTTGAAGGAGGAGTTCATTAAACTGTGCAATGCTCACGCAGTTGATCTTATCCATCCTGATCTGGCAACTGCAGGCGGCATTCTGGAAACGAAAAAAATTGGTGATTATGCAGAAGAGAAGGGACTGGCTATGGCAATGCACTCTTCCGGTTCCCCTGTTTTATTTATGGCCAATGTTCATTGTGCTGCTGCCACACAAAATTTCCTTGCCTTGGAGATGACAACCCAGGCTGTAGATAACCCATGGTGGACAAATCTTGTCAGAACTACCGATGGCAGAAAATTAGTTGATAAAGGATATGCTAATGTTCCGCTTACTGCACCCGGATTAGGAGTTGAATTAAACGATGATGAAGTTAAAAAACATCTCTTTCCTACCGACAAGAGCTTTTTTGCTCCCACACCGGAGTGGAACGATAAGCGTTCAGCTGATCATCTGTGGAGCGGTCGGTTCACAATAGGACAAAAAACCGGTATCGTCCCTAAATGAGAAATTTTTATTAAATAATGTGACTATCAGCAATCATGAATAAAACTATTAATTTCTATTATTTATACCCCCATCCCGACCTTCCCCCAGGGGGGAAGGAGCTGAAAGCAAAGCTTTTCCCCCTTGGGGGAAACGGGAAAGGGGGTTATTTGGAATAAAATGTATGTAATTGATTATAAGCATTATAAAATTAATATTATTTTAGTACTAACTTTTTATTATTGATTCCCGATACTCATTTTAAATAATTATAAAAATCATAATTATGAAACGAAAAGAATTTTTGAAAAAAGGGTTAGTAACAGGCGCAGTGATTGGATCATCTGCCATGGTATCAGCATCAGGCGTTGCCAGCCAGAATGATCAGAGCAAATTAGCTCCAGGGGGATATGATGTAGATTATGAAGAAGTTAAAATAGAAAGACCCGTTAAAGGGAAGCCGCACAAAGGTAAGGTACTTCTTGCAATTCAGCCTCACTCAGATGATATCCCTCTCTCAGCCGGCGGATTAGTGGCAAAACTGATGGATGAAGGGTATACAGGATATTTATGTTCTGTTTCCGACGATGCAAGGGGTGCAGGTGATTATGCGCAGCACCGGATTGACAATTTAAATATTGCAAAATTTTACGGCATGAAGGATTCATTCGAATTGCTAATGCCTCACCATCAGATGGACAGTATTGGCATTCAGGATCTTAAGCAAAGATTCATTTTTCTTATAAGATTTCTGAAAGTCGACACTATTGTTTGCATGGACCCGTGGGGACACTATGAAGAGAATCCCGATCATTATGTTACCGGACGGGCAGTGGAGGCAGCACGTTGGATTGCAGGATCTTATGACTACCCAGAGCATTTTGCTGCAGGATTTGGTCCATATACGCCAAGGGAGAGGTATTATTATTCAAGACAGGGAGAGACGAATAACCTGATAGTGGATATAAGTGACTACATTGATAAGAAAATTGAAGTCAACCTGCTTAATAAAGCTAAAGGGCCTGCAGGAAATAATGGTGTAAAGCTTAGAGAAAGACTTGCCAGAGAGGGAAAAAAGCTGACCCTTCTTGAAGGTGATGACCATACTGCCAATTTCAATTTTATCAAGGAATTTGTCTTCAATGGTAATAAAAGGCTGGGTGAAAAGTATGGAATTAAATGGGCTGAGGGTTATCATTATATGGCTGAAATCCCCTTTGATAATAACGTACCGAATCCTGATTCTCCTGTGGAACAATACATAAGGAAGAATGCGATACCTATCCGGTAAAACCTTAAAAAACAAAATGTGACAGAATAAAATTAAAAAACTCCCTGCTATAGATGCCTTTTGCGCAATAACAATCATTAACAGGTAAACAAATTTTCAGGATACATTTTTTCAGTTAAAAGATATAATGACAATCAGGGAATTCATGATTTCAGTAAATTAAATATACCCTTTTCAGTTTTAAAATTCTCTATAGCATGAAAAAATTCAATCCCTACAAGATAGCTCTTGGTTTAGCTGGTATATTCCTGATAATTTTTGCAGTCATGACTTTGAGTGGAAATATTACAGAGGCAGGACCTGTACTCATTATATTTTTTATTTTGCTTTCTACAGCGTTCAGGGGATTCCAGTCAGTTAAAGGATTCACCTATACTATCTGGATATTTACTGCTGTAACCGCCTCCATGTTTTATCCCCAATTCTTTACATCAATTGGAAATTTTCAGCTTAAATTATTGATCGTTCCTCTTTTGCAGATAATAATGTTTGGCATGGGATCACAAATGAGTCTGAACGATTTTACGGGGGTGATAAAAATGCCTAAGGGAGTAGTTATCGGTGTTGCGTCTCACTATCTTATAATGCCACTGGTTGCCTTGTCCATATCTTATATTTTCAATTTCCCCCCGGAAATTGCTGCTGGTATAATTTTAATCGGATGTGTTCCGAGTGGGTTAGCTTCCAATGTGATGTCATATATTGCTCATGCAAACCTTGCTTTGGCAGTAACTATCGGTGCTATTTCAACACTTTTATCACCGTTTGTTACACCTTTGCTTATGAAATTACTTGGCGGTCAGTTTATTGAGGTCAATTTCTGGAGCATGATGCTTGATATCCTGAATATGATTATTCTTCCCATTGTAGCAGGATTTATTTTTAATCTTTTCAATATGGGAAAAGAAAGACTTAAACTAAAAGCCATCCAGATGACCGGGTTTTTTATTATCATCCTGCTTACAAACCTGGTTTACTTAAAAGCTAAACAATCCGATTTTACAGGTTTCCTGGTTGCATTTGTCAGATCAATGGGTTGGTTCTATCTCCTGCCCATAGCAGGTGCTATAATTCTCCGGCATTTTCTAAAGGGAGACAAACTTTTAATGGGGAAAATTCTTTCCTTTTTATCGATGGCAGGCATTGCCGTAATAATTACCATAATTACCGCCACAGGCAGGGATAGTCTTTTAAAAGTCGGAGCCTTGCTTATGCTGACAAGTCTTTTACATAATATTACCGGTTATTCGTTGGGATATAGCGTTTCATGGCTCTTTGGAATGCCTGAAAAAGACCGTCGGACCGTAGCTTTTGAAGTAGGTATGCAAAATGGGGGTTTAGCATCAGGCCTGGCTCTTCAAATGGGCAAAGTTGCAACTGTAGGACTTGCACCGGCAATATTTGGTCCCTTGATGAATGTTACCGGCTCAGCTCTGGCCAGCTGGTGGCGAAGTAAACCTCCGAAAGAAGATATTGATGATACTGACACTGTTTCTGATAATGAAGTTCAAAATAACTAAGAATTACACTGATGAGATCAGCATCATTGATTTTTAGAATGTTCCTCGTTTAAACGCCAGGAAGAAACTCCGGAAGGGCTATCCGAAAAGAAACCCACATATTAATAATATTTTATTTTATGAGTGTCGGCAATCAATAATAAAAAGTTAATACTAAAATAATATTAATTTTATAATGCTTATAATCAATTACATACATTTTATTCCAAATAACCCCCTTTCCCGTTTCCCCCAAGGGGGAAAAGCTTTGCTTTCAGCTCCTTCCCCCCTGGGGGAAGGTCGGGATGGGGGTATAAATAATAGAAATTAATAGTTTTATTCATGATTGCTGATAGTCACATTATATTTTTTGTTTTTGCATTTGATTACATGATGATTTCAATGATAAAATTCTTAGTTTTGAATTAGCACTAATGAGTGGCAGAAAATTTAACTCTAAAAATTCATGAGTAAGATCTTAGTAATCGGCAGTTCCAATACCGATATGGTTATAAAGACCACGAAACTCCCGGCCCCTGGTGAAACAATTCTGGGAGGCACTTTTCTTATGAACCCCGGTGGAAAGGGAGCCAACCAGGCTGTTGCTGCTGCCAGGCTTGGTGGAAAGGTCACATTTATAACTAAAAGAGGAAATGATCTATTCGGAAACCAGGCTGTGGGTCTGTTTATGAGAGAAGGTATTGATACCGGTTATGTTGTTAAGGATCATGTACTGCCATCAGGTGTGGCTCTTATTACCGTGGATGAAAGGGGGGAAAACAGCATAGTGGTTGCCCCTGGTTCAAACAGCAATCTCTTTCAGGAAGATCTTCCTCCCCATATATTTGAAGAGAATGAATTTGAAATATTGCTGCTCCAACTGGAAATCCCGCTTAAGACAGTTGAATATGCAGCATTAACAGCATCGGAGAAGAATATTAAAGTGATCCTTAATCCTGCACCCGCTCAGGATCTGTCTGATAATCTTCTGAAGCATGTATGGTTAATAACCCCTAATGAAACTGAAGCTGAAATACTTACAGGAGTAAATATAACTGATATTGTTTCGGCAGATAAAGCATCTTTATCCCTTCAGAAAAAAGGGGTCAGCAACGTAATAATAACACTTGGAGCAGAGGGAGCCTACCTGAGAACTGAAAGATTTACCGGATTGGTGCCGGGGATAAAAGTAAAAACTGTCGACACTACTTCTGCAGGGGATGTTTTTAATGGTGCGCTTGCAGTAGCACTGGCAGAGGGGACTGATTTCAGGGATGCAGTAGCTTTTGCAAACAAGGCGGCTTCCATTTCAGTAACACGTCTGGGAGCACAGGCTTCTGCACCTTACAGAAATGAATTATTATAGATACAGATGTTCAGATTGAATAGCATAAGGATTCTGGCAGGTTCAAATGATCCCTGGCTTTGAGATGCCGGTGGTACCCAGCTACCCTGATTGTAATTTTGCATATTTCAGGGAAATGGAATTGATTATTTGCATAATAAACAATTAAACTCCTTTTCATGAAACAAATTCTCATTTTTATTTCAATCACCATTTTTGTAATTTCAGGTTGTGTCAACCATAAAAATGATCGTGTCAGGATCATCTTCGATACCGATCTTGGTCCCGATTATGATGATGTGGGAGCCCTGGCATTCCTTCATGCTATGGCCGACAGCGGCAGAGCTGAAATACTGGCAACCGTTTCATCGAACAAACATGAACTGGTAGCGCCATCTATTGATGTGATCAATACATATTTTGGCCGCGATAAATTGCCAATCGGAGCTCCAAAATCACCAGGAGTAAATCTTGGCTCATCACAACACTGGGCCGATTCAATAGTGGCAAAATACCCACACCGGATAAGGTCAACATCCGAAGTACCAGATGCAGTTGCAGTTTACAGAAAAATACTCCATGATCAGCCTGACAAAAGTGTAACAATTGTTACAGTTGGTTTTCTGACCAACCTTAATAACCTGCTACATTCACAACCAGATAATATATCACCATTAACAGGAACAGACCTGGTAAATAAGAAAGTCAGAAAGCTTGTTTCCATGGCAGGAAAGTTTCCTGAGGGAAGAGAATTTAACGTCTTCAAGGATCCTGCGGCATCAAAATATGTTTTTGAGAACTGGCCCGGGGAGGTCATTTTTACAGGATTTGAGATTGGAAGTAAAATATTTACCGGTTTACGCTTAATTAAATCGGACATTAAAAACAGTCCGGTAAAAGATGTTTTCAGGATAAGCATACCTTTGTCTCCCGGTGACAGGTTTGGCCGTATGAGCTGGGATGAAACAGCAGTTCTGATCGCTGTTTACGGAACAGAGGGATTCTTTGACACCGAAAGAGGAAAGATGATCGTGAATGATGATGGCAGCAATAAATGGGAAAATGATCCTGTGGGGAAACAATATTATGTTATTCAAAAAATGCCTGTTCCTGAAATGACAAGATTCATAGAGGATCGCATGATGCATATCCCGGAAAAAAAATAACCAGAAATATACTTACAACTCCAGACTCTGATCTCCATACCTAAACTTCTTCACTATGTTTATTCCACAAAGTTATCCTCTGGCAATCATCCTTTGCGTAGTAACAATGCTCTGCTGGGGCTCATGGGGCAACACCCAGAAACTGGCAGGAAAATCCTGGCGCTTTGAACTTTTTTACTGGGACTATGTGACAGGTATTCTGATCCTCTCTCTCCTTCTTGGTTTTACACTTGGAAGTTCCGGAGGGAATGGCCGCAGCTTTATAACTGACATTGCACAGGCTGATGCAAAAAACATCCTTAACTCATTTCTGGGTGGAGTAATTTTCAATGCATCCAATATTCTCCTCGTAGCAGCAATGGCAATAGCGGGAATGGCCGTGGCATTTCCTGTGGGTGTTGGGATAGCACTGGCGCTGGGTGTAATAATTAATTATGTTTTTGTACCACAGGGAAACGCAATAGTGCTTTTCAGCGGTGTGGCACTTATCGTAGCAGCCATTATTACAGATGCGTTTGCATATAAAAAACACAGTGCTTCAATGCAGAAGGTGTCCGGCAAGGGAATTATGTTATCAGTATCGGCTGGAGTTCTGATGGCCTTGTTTTATCGTTTTGTGGCAAGTTCAATGGCCACTGATTTTGTCTCACCCGAAGCCGGAAAGCTTACCCCCTATTCAGCGGTATTCTTTTTTGCAGTCGGGGTGCTGGTGAGTAACTTTCTCTTCAACTACATTATAATGAAAAGACCGTTCGAAGGTGCGCCATTATCATTTAAAGATTATGCCAAAGGAAGCCCTGGAGTGCATCTGACCGGTATACTGGGTGGAATAATCTGGAACATTGGCATGTCGATGAGCATAATTGCATCAGGTAAAGCAGGATTTGCTATCTCTTATGGTTTGGGACAGGGTGCAACACTGGTAGCTGCATTATGGGGTGTGTTTATCTGGAAGGAGTTCAGAGGAGCATCAAAATCAGTTAATACCCTTATTTTATTAATGTTCATTGCCTATCTGGCAGGATTGACATTGCTGGTTTATGCCGGGGCTTAAAACTAATGTTTGTTTTGATTTCCGGCCTTACAGGAGAATTTTCAGGCATCTCAATCTAAATATCAATATCGAGAGCTTTTTCGATCAAAAACTGTTTGATAACATTTTCTGAGGGCGCGGAAACCATTAATTCGACAGGTTCGGAGAAGTTAATGTCCTGATAATAGCTAAGCTGGGCACGGAATAACTTAGGTGAAAATAACTGGTCAAAAATTTCAATTGCCCGTATTGAAATCTGCTCAATTGTTAAATAATCCCTGAGAAGAAAATAGAAATCCACATAATCTTTCCATTTTGATATGCGTCCAAGGGCATTTGCTTTCATTGCTGCAAGATCAATGCCGGAATTCTTAAAAAGTCTTCGAAGTAAACCGGTGCTTCAATCTTAAATGGGTATTCAAAAAAAGTAAATTTAACATCATTGATTGTCATATTCATCTGCTCAGAAACCCTTCTTGTTACCAAATACGGGAGACCGGCTGATGATACTTTTGCAATTATGGATTTGGGATGAATTGCAGTAAATTTAAACAGGTCGAAATCTATTGACCTTCGATGTCCGACATATAATGCAACAGCTGTTCCTTCGACCAGGTAGAATTCTCGCTTAAATTGTCTGACAAGCGGCAAAAGATTAACCTGAGTTTCTGTCAGGATTTCTTTATGCATATTTTTTAAAATAAAGCGAAAAAAAGTTGTAGATCTCCGGGTAATAATTCAGTTTTTTTCTGCCTTCAGCATTAAAAAATACTTTTGCGGATTCTTTTTTCCCATGTCCTGAAAAAGCAATTTTATATCATCCAGTGAACCGTAATTAAGGATTGTTTCAAGCAATAATTCGGGGTGTATATCCTCCTTCTTATCTTCCGGAATATACCAGAAAAAATTGCTATGGTGTCGGATAAAAGATTTTAGTTCAGGAGTGTTCATTCAGCTTAAATATATTGAGATTATACTCAAATATAGTAAAATTTGCGTAAAATAGTTACAATAAGTGGATGAATCAGGTTGTAGATAAGCACTTATAAGGTACGGGACTTGTATTATTTTAAAATTTTATCTGTTTTCTAAAATATTTACTTTCTCATCAAAGCTCATCGCCAGTGCAGGATCAAACTCAGCCAGTTTTTTCCATTCCTGCGACCCATAAACTCCGGCCTGCGAATAATTGAATGGTACAAACTTAATCTTCTTAACCACAGTAAGATTCTTAAAATGAAAATCAAAACCGGCCGGGTTAACAAACCCGGGGTCAGCAATGACCGAATGAATATCCTTCCCGGATTTTTGCCATTCGTAAAATGACTTGTCAGCAAATTTAATATCTTTTGAACGGGTATCCCAATAACAATTATAGTCAGATAGCAGGTTAAATTTATTCCAGTTACTGGTAAAAAGAGTTCCCTTATCAAAATAAATAATGTTATTAGTAAAAACAATTGACCTGTGTTCTTCTATTCTTGTCGCCTGAAGCTGAGCCTTTAAATTCAGGGCGAAAATATTGTTCCTTATAATATTTTCCTTGCCGTAATGCTGGTGGAACCCGGAATTCTTACAGGCATAAACAAGGTTGTTCTCCATCTCGATCCCAAATGAACCCTCATCAGTATAGAGACCCCACCCGCCATAATCATATGAATAAATATGATGGATCACATTATTTGAAACTATAGTTCCTTCAGACGCTCCTAGTGTATAAACTCCGCCCATATCACTTAGTTCACCCCAGCCAAGATGATGGATATTGTTGAATTGAATAATATTCCGTTTTGATGGACTGTAAGCATAACCCCATACCCATCCGGCAGAAATTCCTGAATAACGAAGGTTTGCTATTTCGTTATGAGTAAGCTGATTATCACTCGCATTAAAGATAATTATTCCTACTGCGCAGGGAAAAACATTTCCTCCTCCACTGATAATAATATTATCTATTGTGACTATCAGCAATCATGAATAAAACTATTAATTTCTATTATTTATACCCCCATCCCGACCTTCCCCCAGGGGGGAAGGAGCTGAAAGCAAAGCTTTTCCCTCTTGGGGGAAACGGGAAAGGGGGTTATTTGGAATAAAATGTATGTAATTGATTATAAGCATTATAAAATTAATATTATTTTAGTACTAACTTTTTATTATTGATTCCCGATACTCATTTTATCTATTATGATCTTCCGTGTTATATTTTTGGCATCCTGGTCTATTGTTGTCTCTCCTATTTTTATACCTCCAGCACCAAGATCGTGCAGATAACAACCGGTAACACTGCAATTGCTGCAGGCCCTTCTGAACAAGAAACCATATGTCCCGGTATGAGCTAATTCGCAATTGCTGAATGTGATATTTTTTGCAAAATCAAGAGTCATAACTGCACCAACCGAAAAAGCTGCCTGAGCGGGTTCATTTCCATTGTAAGGCATCCGGGAACCTGAAAATTCAAATACTATATTCTCAAAGCTGATATTTTCTACCATTTTCCCTGCAGCTTCATCACCATTAATTGTAATAAATTTATTTAAAAGTGGAGCGGTAAATGAAGTGTTTTCAATAGTTTCTCCTTCACAGGGAATATAATATAATGTCCCTGAACGTTCCAGAAACCACTCACCCGGGGCATCAAGTGCCTGCCTGAAGTTATCCGTAAACCAGCGTGTCTTATTATTTATCGGGTTCCAGGGTTTCATACCCTCCACGGCAGTATAAATGGCAGATTCTTTCCTGTTATAATTTAAAATATGTTTTTGCGAATTTCCCTCGCCCGGTCGCGTGCCCTGGTCAGCGAAGCAAACGGGTTATCTATTGTCCCATCATTTGAATCACTTCCTGAAGGAGAAATATATATTCTCTGGGAGCAGACTTTTATGGAAGCGAGAAGGAATAAGAAAACCATTAAAATGGAAACAATTTTTATTTTCATAATATAAGTATTGATATTGTCATTAAATTTATGAAGAATTACTAACATTGACTAAATAGTATCTTATTTACATTGCCCTATTTATCAGAACAACTTCAGAAATTATGCATTACCGGAAAAACTTATGCAGATCAATTTTTTCTGATTTCGTTCAAATCACCCACAAGGTCTCACCGGTATGTATGAGGTACTTGTCATGTAAGGCGAACCAAATGTTAACCAATACTGACTGTCGTTGAATCATCAAACTTCATAATTTAATAAACCATGAAAAAAACTCTTACATCTCTGGCAGCCTTTTTAATAATTTGGGCTTTCACATCTTCTGCTATTTTTGCTGAAGTAAAGCTTCCTGCTATTTTTGGCGATAATATGGTACTGCAGCAACAGACGGATGTCTCCTTCTGGGGCAAGGCATCTACCGGTTCAACTGTTAAGCTGAAAACCTCCTGGAATAAAAAAAGTTACACAACACGTGCTGATAAAGATGGCAGATGGAAATTAAAAGTACCGACACCAGTTGCAGGAGGACCATTCAATGTTACGATCAGTGACGGAAAAACCCTGACTCTTAGGAACATCATGATAGGTGAAGTATGGGTCTGTTCCGGTCAGTCAAATATGGAAATGCCGATGAAGGGTTTCAGAAATCAGCCTGTTAATGGTTCAAATGAGCTCATAGCTACTTCATATAATGAGAAAATAAGGCTATTTACAGTAAGCAGGGCAACAAGTATAGAACCTCTTGATACTTTAAGCGGTGTCTGGAAAACCTGTGAACCTGGGAATGTAAGTGAATTCAGTGCCACAGCTTACTTTTACGGGCTTATGCTCTGCAAAGCATTAAATATACCTGTCGGATTAATCAATACAAGCTGGGGAGGAACAAGAATAGAACCATGGATAAGTGAAGCAGGCTTTAAAAATTTCGATTGGGTAAAGCTGCCTGACCAAACTCTGCAACAGGGCAATCTTTCGCCGCAGACTCCAACTGTTTTGTTCAATGCTATGATAAACCCGCTGGCAGGCTTCGGTATACGTGGGGTTATCTGGTATCAGGGGGAATCAAACCGCAATGAACCGGAGAAGTATCAGCAACTGCTTCCCGGCCTGGCAGAAAATTGGAGATCTCTCTGGAATATTGGTGAATTTCCATTCTATTACGTACAAATTGCTCCGTTCGATTACGGCTCGGCCGGTTTGAATTCTGCATATCTTCGCGAAGCGCAGCTTAAAGCGTCAAAAGCTGTGCCTAATTTCGGGATGGCATGCATAATGGATTGCGGGGAAAAAGATGTTATCCACCCCGCTGATAAAGCTTCAGCAGGCAACAGACTTGCATTCCTTGCTCTTGTAAACACCTATGGGAAGAAAGGGTTTGCCTGTGATGGTCCGGTTCTAAAAGAGATGAAAACCGAGGGTAGCCAGGTTAAACTCACGTTCGACAATGCACCAAACGGGCTTACTTCATTCGGTAAATCACTTTCATGCTTTGAAATGGCCGGTTCCAATAAACGGTTCTACCCGGCTGAGGCGTTTATTACCAACACTGGTATCACATTATTTTCACCCTTGGTAAATGAACCTGTTTCAGTAAGATATGCCTTTAAAGATTTTATCGTTGGCGATTTGTTCAATACTGAAGGGATACCGGCATCTTCATTCCGGACAGATGCATGGGAAATACAGTAAATCGTTGCGGGTTTATCTGCAACTCATATATTTGACTGTGGAATAATCTGACTGATTATCTATTTTATAATTGGTGTCAAAACAATATTTCTGTAAGAGACTTTCCCGTGATCACCCTGCAGGTATATGGGCCCGGGGGCAAAAACATCAGATTGCATTGCACCTCCCGTTGGTCCATATATTGGTTGATTGTCAATGATCTTGATTCCGTTAAGAAGAACTGTGAGGTGCCGGTTGCACAATGTCATATCAAGTGATTGCCATGTGCCAGCAGGTTTTTCCGCACCTACTGTTGGGGTTATACGGCTGTAAAGTGCACCCATGTTGTGTGAATCAAGTGGTTTTTTATACGAATCAAAAACCTGAATCTCATACATACCACGAAGATAAACGCCACTATTGCTCCCTTCCGGAACGTTGACATCAAGCTTCAGATTGAAATCTTCAAATACCTGGTCAGTTCTCAGGTTTCCGTAAGATATATGGGGGGAACCCTCTTTTTGAACAGGATCAGTAACGAGAATTCCTTTAACCACCTTGAAACCGTTAATCTGTTTCGGGTTTATAAGTTTCCAGCCTGTAAGGTCTTTACCATTAAACAGGGATATCGGTGTACCAAACTTAAGACTTGCCATATCAGGTGCCGGAGGAACCGGTGGAAGTTTTGTTCCAATCCAGGAAGTTGAATCAACTCCCATTCCGTTCCTTCTGGGAGTTAAAAGCCAACCTGCCATTTTATCAGCATTTTTTTTTGTGATCTCTAACCAGTTTGTTATGATACCTGTGCGAACCGGATTATTATTCTCATCTCTTGTGCGAACAATGTCATTTGACCTCTGAATTATCAGGACATAATTTTTAGCAAGAAAAACATCTGAAACAGGTAACACACTCCCACCACCCCAGAGAAGATCAGCGTCGAGATAGTTTTTTTCCTGTCTTACTTCAAGCCAGCCCACAGATCCTCCCTGAATATCAATAGTCCATTGTCCCAGAAATTCTGAGATATCAGTTTTTGGTAAAGCTTCCTCTTTTGGAGTGACCTTACAAGAAACAACATAAAGAGCAACAACAAGAAAAGGAAGAAGAATCCTAGTAGTTTTCATGATTTATAATTTTATATTTAATAGTCACATAGCCTGTCCCGTTTAAGCGGGGGAACCTCCATTTTTTGAATATGAAGATACAATTTATTATTCTTTACCTGATATATGTTAGTAATTTATTAATTTCTCTAAAGAAGAAAGTGATTCTTTATACAGATCGGCAGATCTGCCAGAGAGGTGCTACTGGTAGTTAGTTTCCGAGATATTCTTTTCCAGATTTTCTGAAATCCAGGTCTGATAATTACCATTATCATCGGAATAAATAAGGTATCCGTCCAGTTTATTTTGAATAATGAATTGGATGGATTTCTCCTTTCCCATGACCATACATGCGGTTGCTATGCCATCAGCAAAAGCACATTTATCTGCCACTATGGTAGCACTGAGAAGCTTATTCCTGGCCGGGGAACCTGTTCGGGGGTCAATTGTATGAGAATACTTTATCCCGTTTTCCACATAGAAAGCCCTGTAGTTTCCTGAGGTTGCAACTGCTTCGTCCTCAACTGTAATAATTGCCTGAAGGTCATTACCTGGTGTAAAATTATAATCTTCAGGCTTGTCAATGCCTATTCTCCAGGGATTTCCTGCTCGGTCTCCTTTTACCCTTACCTCGCCCCCAATCTCGATAAGGTAGCTTCGGATTTTCAAACTGTCAAAATATCCACAAATAACATCTACCGAATAACCCTGGGCTATAGCATTGAAATCCAGGGTGACGCGTGGATCTGATTTAACCAGCCTTCCGTTTTTCACCCATACTTTATCCATACCCACCAGTTTTAACAGGCTGTCTCTTTTAGAATCTGAAATGTTTTTATGTTCATCCGGGCCAAAACCCCAGGCTTTAACCAGTGGTCCGACAGTTACATCAAACGCCCCACCTGTCAGTTCTGATATTTTTCTGGACTGGTTGAAAACATCAATAAAAAAAGAATCAAGTACAACTGATTGATTATGGTTTACCTTCGAGAGTATTGAAGAATCATTATAAAGAGATAATGAAAGATCAAAGTGATGTAAAATATTTTCAGTATTCTTTTGCATAGTAACAGGATCAAGTTTACCACTATTCTCGTAAACTATGCTGTATGTAGTACCCTGTATAAACCCGGTGAAACTACTGTAAACAGGTTTTGTTTTCTTACACCCCGTAAAAATTATAATTATTAACAGTATTAGTGTAAGTATCTTAATTTTCATTTTTATTTTGATGCATAATTACCAGTAAATTGAAGTAAAAATTATATGCCGAAATCATCAAAGGCTATATTTTCTTCAGGGACACCCAGGTTATCAAGCATTTTAACAACAGCATCATTCATTACCGGTGGCCCACAGAAATAGTATTCAATATCCTCAGGTTCATCATGTTTACTTAAGTAGTTATCGAACAGGACCTGGTGAATGAACCCGGTATAACCAGTCCATTTATCCTTTTTGACAGGTTCCGATAATGCAAGGTTGAAAGTGAAGTTCGGAAATTGCTTTTCAATTGCTCTGAACTGGTCTTCATAAAATACTTCTCTCAATGATCTGGCTCCATACCAGAATGATACTTTCCTTGAGGATTGTAAAGTATGGAAGAGATGAAAAATATGAGATCTGAGAGGAGCCATTCCGGCACCACCACCTATATAGACCATTTCATTATTTGTATTTTTAATATGAAATTCTCCATAAGGCCCTGATAATACCACTTTATCACCAGGTTTTCTTGAAAATATATAAGAGGAGCATATCCCTGGAGGTACCTTCTGAAAATCATTCTTCATTTTATCCCATGGTGGTGGGGCTATTCTGATATTCAACTTTATAAGATCTTTTTCAGCCGGATAATTAGCCATTGAATATGCCCTGAATGTCTCTTCTGTATTATTAATACGAAGGTCCCACATCTTCAGGCAATCCCAATCACTTCTGAACTCATTTTCTATTTCAAACTGTGCGAAGCTGGTCTGGTATTTCGGAACATCTATCTGTACATATCCTCCAGGTTCAAAATCCATTGACTCTCCTTCGGGAAGTTTAACAACAAACTCTTTAATAAAAGTTGCTACATTTCTGTTTGATATAACCTCACATTCCCATTTTTTTATACCCAGTACCGATTCCGGAAGTCTAATGGCCATGTTTTCCCTTATTTTAACCTGGCATCCGAGTCTCCACTGGTTCTGTTGCTCTTTTCTTGTAAAAAAGCCTGTTTCGGTCGGGAGAATAGATCCTCCTCCCTCAAGAATCTGACATTTGCACATTCCGCAGGTACCACCCCCTCCACATGCAGAAGGAAGAAATATATTATTACCCGACAAAGTTGATAAAAGATTTGTGCCGGGAGATACAACCAACTCACGGTCATTTATTTTCAGGTTCACGGTTCCCTGTGGTGCAAGTTTGTTCCTTGCAAAAAGCAGAATACTTATAAGAACCAAAATTATTGAAAGAAATACAATTGTACTATATAATATTGTTGCGATAGTTGAAATAGCCAAAATCATGATTCACTTTTTTCGGTTAGAGTTTAAATCCCATAAGTCCCATAAATGCTATGGCCATAAGTCCGGTCAGAATAAAAGTAATGCCCAGTCCTTTAAGCGGATCAGGCACATTACTGTATTTCATTTTTTCCCTGATCGCGGCAATACCTACTATCGCTAACATCCAGCCTATTCCTGATCCGGCCCCGAATGCCGTTGCTTCCGCCAGATTCTCATATTCACGCTCCTGCATAAAAAGAGAAGCCCCGAGAATAGCACAATTTACTGCAATAAGAGGAAGAAATATTCCAAGGGAGTTATATAATGAAGAACTGTATTTTTCAATTATCATTTCAACAAGCTGAACAATTGCAGCAATCACGGCAATAAAAACCATAAATGAGAGAAAGCTCAGGTCAACATCTGCAAATCCTTCTCCAAGCCAAACTAATGCGCCTTTCCTTAGGAGATATTGTTGAATCAGAAAATTGACAGGAACGGTAATAATTAACACAAAAACAACAGCAACACCCAGACCTATCGATGTCTTTACGGTTTTTGACACGGCCAGGTATGAGCACATACCCAGAAAAAACGCAAAAACCATATTATCAACAAAGATTGACTTTACAAAAATATTAATAAGATTTTCCATTGTCTGTAACCTATTTATTTTCTATCAGCGTTCTGTCTTTGCTTCTCTGGAACCAAATTATCAGGCCTACAACGATCAGAGCCATAGGAGGAAGTATCATCATGCCGTTATTCTCATAACCTATTGAATAGAGTCCCAGATTCTTGAATAAAGGATAACCAAAGATGGAACCTGACCCCAGCAACTCCCTGAAAAAAGCTACGATGACAAGTATAATTCCGTAACCTGCACCATTACCCAATCCGTCAATGAATGAAGGCCAGGGTTTATTAGCCATTGCAAAAGCCTCAAGACGTCCCATAATAATACAGTTGGTAATTATTAGCCCAACAAAAACAGATAATTGTTTACTCACATCAAAAGCATAAGCTTTGAGCAGCTGGTCAACAAGAATTACCAGTGTTGCAATAACAACAAGCTGAACAATTATTCTGATCCTGTCCGGAATATACTTCCTCATGACTGCAATAACTGTATTCGAAACTGCGACAACAACGGTAACTGACAAAGCCATTACCAAAGCCGGTTTCAGTTTAGCTGTGACCGCCAGGGCTGAGCATATTCCAAGAACCTGAACAGTGATGGGGTTATTTGCTCCTAACGGTGCAGTAAATAGTTTAAGATTCCGGACCGAAAAAATCGATCCCCTTTCCTGGTTACTCATATTTTATTTCTGTTTTTCAGTAGAAACTCATTATACTTACTTAAACAATCGAAGAGCATCTTTTCCAGACCTTTACTGGTTATGGTCCCTCCCGAAATTGCATCTACACCATGAATATCGTCGGGTTTGGCTCCTCCCTTAATAACCTTGATTGAAACAAACTTATTATTGTCAAATATTTTCTTCCCCCGGAACATACTCTCAAAAGGAGTTGTATTTATTTCAGCACCCAGACCAGGAGTCTCGTTTGTATGGTCAAAGGTGACACCATAAATTGTGTTCAGGTCTGAATTAAGAGATACATAACCAAAAATCGGACCCCAGAGGCCTTTCCCCTGAACCGGGAGTATTATTACTTTCTCCCCAGTATCAGATGTTGCTTCAAATACTGGAAAATATTGCTGGTCAAGCGGTTTCTTCTGTTCATTTTTAAGGACAACATTAAAAGCATCAACTCCTGCAACCTTTTCATCTTTTGAATTAAGCACAAAACTATTTGTGATGTACTTATTGAAAAGGGGTTCTGTTTCATTACGTTCAGCCGGAATATTTATTGACTCGAGAATACTTTTCTTTTTCTCTAGTTCAAGATTTTTTGCCTGTCGGGGTTGAAGTAGTGTTGCGGCCAGCGATAAAAATATTGCCACAATTATCACCATCACCGAAGAAAAAATGAAAATATATCTGTTACTGAATTGCCTCATATCTCTAATTATTTATTGCAATTTTAGCTCTCATCAGTCTTCTTTTAATACTTGACTGTATCACAAAATAGTCGATAAGAGGAGCAAACAGGTTCATCAATAGTATCGCCAGCATTACACCCTCAGGGTAAGCAGGATTCACAATCCGGATAAGGACAGATAGCACTCCGATCAGGAATCCGTAGATCCATTTCCCCCTCTCTGTCTGTGCTCCGGATACCGGATCAGTTGCCATAAATACTGCTCCGAAAGCAAAACCACCCATTATAAAATGATAATAAAACGGCAAAGACATATAGGGGTTTACAGCAAAAGCATTGAGAAGAAGTCCTATCCCGAGACCTCCCGCAAAAACACTTACAATAATTTTCCAGCTACCGATACCTGTAACGATAAGTATTACAGCTCCAATAAGAATTGCTATAGTGGAAGTTTCTCCGACTGATCCGGGGATTGTTCCAATAAACATGTGCATGAATGACGGCAATTTTGCCGTGTCACCGGCAGCACAAAGAGCAAGCGGAGTGGCTCCTGAGAATCCGTCAATTACATTTTGTCCGTTTGTCAGACCAGCTGTCCAGACCTTGTCACCCGTCATCCATCCCGGGTAGCTGAAGAAAAGAAATGCTCTTGCAATCAGTGCGGGATTGAAAATATTCATCCCTGTCCCGCCAAATATCTCTTTTCCGAGAATAACAGCAAAGGCAGTCGCAAGTGCAAGCATCCAGAGTGGCACATCAACAGGCATAATAAGAGGGATAAGCAATCCACTTACCAGAAACCCCTCATTTATCTCATGTCCCCTAATCTGGGCGGCTATAAACTCAATACCCAGTCCAACACCGTAACTTACAATAACCAGTGGTAGAATCTTAAGGAACCCGAACCAGAAATTATGCAGAATATCTGATTCAATACCCAGAGATCTGAAATGCTGCAATCCGGTATTATAAGAGCCAAATAGAAATGCAGGAATAAGTGCTATGATCACAACTGTCATTGTCCGTTTAAGGTCAAGACTGTCACGCACATGAGAGCCTTTGTATGTAACCTTGTTGGGGACAAACATAAAAGACTCGAATCCTTGAAATACAGACCGGAACTTACTGAGCCTACCCCCTTCAGTAAATTGGGGTTTAAGCTCATCCAACTTTTTTCTTAAGGAATTCATTGTATTCAATTAACTTTTTTACTAACTCATTTCCTTTATCATAAGATCAATACCCTGCCGGACTATTGATTGTATCTCAACTTTAGAGGGACAGATAAATTCACAGAGAGCAAAATCCTCTTCTGCAATCTCATAAATACCCAGATTCTCCATCATATCAATATCATTTGCCAGTATGGCTTTCAGCAGTTGCATGGGATAAATATCCATAGGGACAACTTTTTCGTATTTCCCTGTCATCACAAAAGCACGTTCTTCACCATGCATATTTGTATCAAGTCTGTAATGTTTCTTTGGCAGGAGAGTTGATGCAAATGTTTTTGAAAAGCTTAGCTTATTTAATCCGGGCATGGCCCAGCCGAAAAACTCATAATAATCCCCCTCAGGTATAACAGTAACCTGTGAATCATAATAACCAAGATATCCATCGGACTGAATCTTTGTTCCTGTCAGAACATTCCCACTAATATACCTTAAGTGACCTTCCTTTACATTATCTTTTACCATACCCTCAACGGAGGCTCCTGATAACATTCTATAGTACTGTGGATTAAGGACTTCCGAACCTGTCAGCGCCACTATTTTTTCAGGCCGGTACAAACCTTCATCAAATAACCTTCCTATGGTTATAACGTCCTGAAGGTTTACAAACCAGATTACTTCCGCTTTATTAAGCGGGTCAAGATGATGGATATGTATTCCAACATTCCCGGCAGGATGAGGCCCTGAAAAATATGATATCTCAACTCCGGCACTATTTTTCAACATTGCCGGCACTTCACCTTTTCCGTTAAGTACAAGATTTATTTTGCCTTCGGTCAGCTTTTTCAAGGCTGAAATGCCAGCTTGAAAAAGGGCAAATGATGAATTATTCATTATAAAATCCGAGTCAGGGGAAAGAGGCGCTGTGTCAAAACCTGAAATAAATATTGACTTGGGAACAACATCAGGGCGGGCAATAATATGATATGGCCGCTGCCTTATTGACGGCCATAACCCGGAGACAAGTAAACTCTCTATTATCTTTTCCCGGGAATTTGTTGAAGTGTCAGTTTTTCCAAAATCAACATATTCATTTCCGTCTCTTTCAATTACGACCTCAAGAAGTTTGCGACGGTTCCCCCGGTCCACAGCTACTATGGTGCCGGATACAGGAGAGGTGAATCTTATTTCAGGGAACAACTTATCAATAAACAGAGTTGTACCTGCCTTGACCTTATCACCCGGTTTAACAGTCAGTTTGGGTACCAGGCCCGGAAAGTCAACAGGTTTGACTGCATACCGGGCCGCGTTAATTTCTTTTTCAAGTCTCTTGTCGGCAATACCCTTAATCTTCAGATCAAAACCTTTTTTCAATTTAACTGATACTGACATTTGTTATTCGTATAATTCAATTATTTCTAAGTCAATATTTACTGTTAATAATTTAACAGCAATTTGCAAAAGTATAAATACCCTACACACTACAAAAGAAAAATGATTAATATGATTAACCCGCACACTATTTTTTTGGTTATTTGATATAAAATGATCTTTATTCAAAGGATCAGTACCACTTTTCCCTTTCAATTGACCTTTTTGTCCTTCTTTATCCAGGGTAATCTGATTCTTTAATATTTTCTGACAACATTTTTGCAGGAGGCAATGAATTCAGGTATTTTGATATTAAGAGTATCGGGGTTAATTGCGTATTTTAATTTGCTTAAAAATCATCCTAACTTACCTTCGTATTTCTGTTATTTGTTTAATTTCTTTTTCTCTCCCGGCAAAAAACTGCTCTATTTCAAAGATGTTTGGAAACGCAGTGGTCCCACCGGGTTGTGTTGTAGAAATTGCTGCTGCAGCATTTCCCCAAAGGGAACAAATCTCAATATCAGCCTTCTTCAAATACTTATAAATATAACCACTGTTAAAACTATCTCCTGCACCGGTTGTGTCAATAGCATTTACCCGAAATCCCTTTGCATGGATTGTTTTATCATGTGTTTTTGCCCATACACCATGGTTGCCATTTTTAATAACAACTGTATTTACTGTTTTACTCAGAAGATCGAGAGCAGATCCTATATCATTGCATTTGGAAATTTTGAGTGCCTCAGTTTTATTAGGAAGAAAAACATCAACATACTTCAGAGTTTCAAAGATTGAATTATCCCATAAACCTAAAGGATCACTATCCGGATCAAACGAAGTGGTCAATCCCAGTTCTTTTGCACGTCTGAACAACTCAGAAGAGCCTTCCTGCATAGCGGGCTGCAAGTAATAACTTGACATATGCAAGTGCCTGGCTGTTGAAACATAGTCAAAATCAACATCAGATAAGCGAAACGTCTCCCGCACACCCGGATAACTGGCCATTGCATAATTCTCAGGAAAGGATAATGAAACACATATGCCGGTCTTTGCATGATCATCTCTAATAACTTGTGAAGTATCTACATTCCTGCTTTTGAGACTTTGCAATATGAAATCTCCAAAATAATCATTACCAATTTTCCCGACAAAACCAACATTCAAGCCTAATCTGGCAATATTGCTGGCAAAAATTGCAGACGCACTCCCAAGGGTAAAATTCATGTCTTTTGAAAGTCTGACCTGTCCCATCTCCGGAAGAGATGATAATCCTGTAAGTATCAAATCAACATTAAGCTCACCTACTACTACAACATCTAATTTTTTTTTTATTTTATTATTCATTCTTCAGATATATGGTTCAGGCCAAATTCATTACAAATACATTATCATGTTCAAACAAATCATTCAAATGTGTTTCTGATTATTTTCTTACTCCAGGTCTTTACCAACTTCAAGCGCCCGATAATAGCCATATAATTGCGTAAGTAACATTTTGAGTATGGGTGTTGAATATTCTGACAATCCACTTCTAAGTTCAAAAATATCATCGGCTATTTTTACAAGTTCAGGAGTAGATTTCTCGCAAATAACCACAACATATCCACCCAGGCCCTTTATTCTTTGTAGCAATTCAATTTCTTGCTTCTGGACGCTATCTGAAATTAGATAAATTATCATGGTCTTATCATCCACTGCATATTTTGGACCATGCATAAACTCCATCCCATGATAGGCCTCAGCAGGAGTGCATGCCATTTCCTTAATCTTAAGCATTGATTCAGCTGCAATACCATAAAGAGGACCATGTCCAAGATATATATATAAATTAGAAGCTCTATTGCTTGCCAATTGTTCCAATGTTAATTGATATTTATTGATAAGGATTTCTCCGTATTCAGGTAATTGCATTAGCTCTTTATCATATAATTTATTGCCGGTTTTAATAGCAATCAGTAGCTGAAACCCGAGAAGCATGCTTGTAAAAGATTTTGTCATGTACTTAGTTTCTTCGCAAGCTTCCGGGCATACGATAGACAAGTCAGTATATTGAGCTATTTCGCTTCCTTCAGTACATGAGATCAATAGAGTCCCTCCCTTAACAATTTCTTTCATATAGCGGGTTGCTGAAAGTGTCTCAGGTGTTTTCCCTGACCGCGAAATGGGTATAAGCAAATATTTCTTGTCTCTGGCAAAAATAGTCTCGGGAAAGAACATTATTTCCGATGCCGGTACTCCTCTCGCTTTCTCGCCGGTAAATTTTGTATACAATGCTGATCCAGTCAGTGGCAGATAATAAGAAGTTCCGCAACCAGTCAGAATAATTTCTTCAGATTGATAATCTTTTAAATAGTTCATTAACTCTGTTTTCCGTTCGGAAAAAGCTATAATGGTTTTTTCCCAGGCTTTTGGTTGAAATAATATTTCTTGAATTGTTTTTCTCATATCAGTTACAAATTTTGTATATACTATTAATATTCAAGCTATCAGAAGTAATAATTCTTTGTATTTCTAATAGTTTGGCATTATGATAAAAATAATAAGTTCTAAAAACTTGTGATAATTAAATATAAATAAAGTGATTTTAATCTATTTCCTTTTGAAATTCAGATTCCAGGTAACAGGTTCTTCTTGTCCTTTAAAACTAAGCTCAAGTAATCCATTATCCTGCAACATCTGGGTAAAATCCTGAACATCAACATCAATTTTATCAATGGTTACATTTTTTGGTATATAAAAGTATAATGAATACTTTACTCCGGGTACGCTCTCAGAAATCCCTTCTAATGTCATTTGAGAATCATTCCAGAGATTTTTAATAATACTGTAAGCTCCGCTGAAATGACGATTTGTTGCCAATAGCTGGGGCTGGATTTTCTGTTTGTGGATAAGAAATATCCGGGTTCCATGTGCTGGCAGATCAATGTCAAAATTCTCATTAAACTCACCTGTCATTTGCTCGTTCCAAAAATCAAAAACTATATAATTTCCCCCGGTATCCAGCGATAATTCCTTTTTAAAGTTAATTGAACGGGATACAGGTTGATTCTGCCAGTTAGTAACTGCAATAACGTCATAAACACCTGACTTCTGGTTAACCTTTAAATCTATTATTTCCGGATAACGATTACGATCGCGGCTTCTTCCAAACAAATCAATGGGAAAAATCGGCAACACGGGTATCGTTTTCTTTATTAGATCAAGTCGCTCTTCCTCAAGGTTCAACAAATCATCACCACTCAGATACTGCATGCCTGAGATCCCAAGCAGACTGGCACATGTTCTTGCTTCTTCAAGGGTTAAGAAATCAGTCTTTACATTACCTGGCCGTCTGCCACCATCGGCTCTGTCTGGTTTTCCTCTCAGAACTATGCAATCAGGATCGGTAAACCATACAATATGATTTTGATAGGCATTATTGCTGATCACCTCTAACATATTATTCATTTTCTCCCACCCTACGCCCGGATCTCTTCCACAACCTGCCAGATCAAGAAAGCCCATACGCCCTCCATAGACATCAGGATGATTGACATGCCAAACTTCCGGACCCATGATTTCACGCCAGATTGACATTGTTTTTCTGGCTGCCTTATAACTGCTAATTGTAGTGTCGTAGAAATTATGTTGATATTTATACCACATATATGAAGTATTGCCCATATCAAACTTGTAATATCCCCATCCCTGTCTTTTAAACTCTTTCCAGAGTGGAATCCAATACTCATCAATAACATCCTGACGTGTGAAATCCAATTCACCTCCACCCTGGTAATCCATGAGAATATTGCCATCATCGTCGCGTATGAACCAGTCAGGGTTAGCATCTTTTACAGAATAACAATACGGTACTGTCCAAAGCCCAGGAATTAATCCTTTAGATTTAATATATTTTGCGAGCCACTCAGGTCCATGAGGAAATGTTACAGGATCCCAATTTTTAACCCACAAACGACGGTCCTCGTGATCATAACCATCATCCAGCTGAAGGTGTTCCATTCCAAATTGTTTCAAATTTTTCGCAACATAATCAGCGTGGTCAACTATATCCTTTTCAGTCACCTCCCGAAAAAATGCCAGCCAATGGTTCCATCCAGCAGGAGCAGTTTTATGATATGTATCATCATAAGGCACATAATTGGGCATACCTAAGACATTTGTATAATATTCAGGAATCAGTTTTAGAAGATCTATCTCTTTATCAACAGGAATTGTAGCACGAACAAAGGATTGATCTTCAGGCAGCCTTGCAAGATTGGTTTCAGAAGAGAACTGAATCACAGTATTCGTTTGTTTATCAAATAATGAATGCAAATTGGATGATTCTATTTCTCCTAACGAAAGATACATTACATGGGGATTTTCCTTAGGTATATAATATTTCTCAATTTGAGTAACACCTGTATAATCACTTCCCCCACTGGTTTCACTGTCCAACATATTTGCAGAATCAGCAATCCTTGCAGGGAATCTATTTAATGGGGCAGGTGCAATTGCTGATATTAAGGATCCTTTTGCAGAAGAGTTGACAACAATCCTGTTTTCCAATAACTTAAATTCCCAGGTACTATTTACAGGATTATGGGTACTGATTACAATAACCTCTTTACCATTTTTCAGTTGCCAGTCCGTAAGCCTTGTTATAACACCGTCGGAAATTACATGGAGTTGAATCGTATCCAGAACTTTGTCAAGCTCTTTGTTTGACACTGATATTCTTTCATTATTAAGGTCAATCCCCACATCCCAACCATTTATGGAATATTGTTCAGTTGGAGCTTTTTTGCAAAAACTAAGCATTGTAACTGTAATGACAAACAATAAATAATTAATCAGCTTCTTCATTTTGTTATTTTTTAAAATGTAACTTAAATGCATGCATTATACATTACTTTCATAAGTTTTCTAAGGTAAATCATAAGGCTTTTTAAGGTGAATTAAGCCGACTTCACAACAATTCAATCAGGTAATGTTTCCTTCATAACTCTCAGTAAATTACCGCCCATCACCATTGCAATATGGTCATCAGTGTATTTACGCTGATAGAGTATATCAATAAACCTGCTGTTCTGTTCATACTTCGTCAATTTTTCAATTTCACCACCAGGAAACGGTTCTTTAGAAATTCCCGGGACATAATCCGGGCTTGGATTACCGACATCATGGCCTAACCATGCAATATTTATATGTTCAATTCCAACCAGATTAGCCACATAATCTATCATATCAGCACAAACAGTATAAGGAGTTGCTCTGTTTGAGTGATACCTCATACCCACAATTCCTCCGGTAGAAGCGATCGCTTTAATCTCCTCATCTGAATGCTGCAAATCTTCATTATTAAAGAATGCTTTAGGATTCTGATGTGTTGAAACAATTGGTTTTGTTGATATTTCTGCAGCGTCAAAAATTGCGTTGGCACCACAGTGTGAAACGCCTATCATCATACCAAGACGATTCATTTCCTGAACTAAAGGGACACCAAATGTTCTGGACAGCCTACCTCCCAGTGCACCTTCAGAAGCTCCTTCAGCTGCCTGGTTACGACCATTATGTGTTAACTGCAGGCCACGAACTCCTAATCTGAAAAAATTTCTTAAAGTAGCCATATCACATCCTGGATAATACTGAATTGGCTCTGCATTGGGCTGTATGGTTTCAGCACCTTCCATATCAAAGAAGAATTTTACATGGTTGGGATCGGGCGTATCGGGAACATCTTTTTTTGTTAATATGAGCGAGGCTTTACCATTTGTTTTTTCAATTTCCAATAAAAGCATATCTATAGTCCGCATACCTCCTTCAAGTATCTGGTCACTTCCCATCCTTTCATCAGTCGAGTCACCTGAAGCCGGCATTACAACAACATTTACCCCACCTTCCAGAAGGCGTGGCAAAAGAAAATCTCTTAAAGGTGAGTTTTGTGACTTATCTTTTGTACGAAAACGAGCATTGAATTCCCATATATCATAATGCCCCATAGCGATCAAAAATTCCTTAGGGCCCCTATGCAAAGGGAAAAACCTCACATTAGTGACTCCAGGTAACCCTAATGATACTCCGGCAGAAACGATACTGGTTTTAATCAAAAAATCTTTTCTGGTAATTTTCATGATAGTTAAATTCGTTAATTATTAATTTATAATTTCTCTGTTTTTAGAAGAATAAGATACTGTATCGTCCTAAAAATATAGTAACGATACAGCAGTATTTTTACCCTTATTATTTAAGGGTTTTGTAAGGTCGTTCCAAAACAAGTAAAATCGAATAAAAAAAAGAGTGGTTGGAAAACTTAGCATTTACTGTTAAGCTTATTAACCTTCAAAACCTACCGCTCATGAAAACAAATTTATCCATTTTCCGTGATGTTTACTTCATTCTTTTTAAAGAGTTTAAGGTAAAGGTTAATAGATTAAGGCTCAACAGGAAGCTCTTTATCCTTGATTCTACTCTGATACCACTGGATTTAAGTCTGTTCGATCGGACATATTACAGAAAAATAAAAGGGGCCAATAAAATACATACCGTTCCTGATTACGACAGCTACCTCCCTGTATTTATAAGAATGACAGGTGATTGCTTTCCACACTTGGCTTAATTTTATACACCTGATCTCTCAACAACTACCACCATGAGCTTGCCCCTGTCTTCAAAGTTAACAGAGACTACTGTTCCTGAAACGGGAGAAGTAAATCTTATTTCCGGTCAAAACTTTTCAATAAACAGGGGCATTTAACTGATAATGACATTTGTAACTAGTATAATTCAATTAATTTAAAGTCAATATTTACTGTTAATAAATTAACAAGAAATTGCAAAAGTGTAAATACGCAACACGCTTCAAAAGAAAAATGATTAATATAACTAATCAATGCCGCATTTTTTTTGTTAATTTTATAAAATGATTTTTATGAACAGGCATATATTCTCTTTTATCATACTTTTATCTCTTTTTACCAGTCTCTGTTCAGGGCAACCTAATTCTTTAATATATTCTGACAACATTTTTGATAAAAACATAAAAACCGTCCAGCTCTATAAAGAGGGATGGAACCTTTCCTATCCCATTATCAAAAATAAAAGTGATGAAAAGCTGGTTCTTCATTTCGATTTTCTTGGAAATCAGATTGAAACATACTATTATACTTTTATTCATTGCACTAAAGACTGGGAGAAATCGGATATCTTTCCAACTGATTTTCTTGATGGTTTTTCCGAAAACCAAATTGAAGATTATAACCCTTCCTTCAATACCACTGTGAATTATATACATTATAAACTGACATTTCCCAATAACAGGATTAAGTTTAAAATTTCAGGCAACTACTTACTTATTGTTTATCCTGTGAATACACCCGATAAACCTGTTCTCACCAGACGTTTTGTCATTACCGAAGATGCCGTGCTGATAACTGCGGATGCTCACCGGCCATTGATGACCGCTGAAAATAATACAAGTCAGCAGATTGATTTTACCATAAATTATTCCGGCCTTTCATTAAATGATCCATACCGGAATATCTATGCATTTATACTTCAGAACGGAGTATGGGACATCTCACGAAAAAACATGAAACCCGACTTTTATGGAATTAACGAATTGAAATATAATTCGTTATCCGATAAGAACATTTTTCCGGGAGGTGATGAATTTCGCTATTTTGACATCAAAAGTATCAGGTACAATTCGGAATTCGTCAGGAAAATAGATTTTGCAGAGTCTCACTACAATGTTTATCTCTTCCCATCTGAAAACAGGGAGTTTAAACCTTATTTCTACTGGCAGGATTTTAACGGTAAGTATTACATTGCCGTACAGGAAGGTAAAGATCCTGATACGGATGCTGATTATGTATATGTCTATTTTACATTGCCTTCACAAACTATTGCCGAAGGAGGAAAAATGTATGTTTACGGCGCTTTATCCGATTGGAAATTAAATAAGGATAACTTAATGTTTTACAATTACGAAAAAGCTCAATATGAATGTACAATGCTGCTGAAACAGGGGTGGTATAACTATGAATATATTTTTCAGAAGGATGGTGACTCAGGCATTGTTCCAACAAAGTTTGAAGGAAGCCACTATGAAACAGAAAATGATTATCTTATACTTATTTACTACAGGAATCCAACGAACCGTTATGACAGGGTTGTCGGATCGGTTGTGACTAATACACTGAACCGTATGTCAAATTAATGTTTTGTATGGCTGTCAATCCCATACATCATATAGATCGTATGTTTCAATGTTTTTAAAATCTCTGTCATATACTCTTCAACAGCGCTGACAGAACCAGGCAGGGTATAAATAAGAGATTTTCCTATAATTCCCGCGACACCCCTGCTTAACAATGCATTTGGTTTATCCATACCGTACTTAACCCGTATAAATTCCATAATACCGGGAATCGCTTTAGAAAGAAGCGGGGAAACAGTCTCAACAGTAATATCCCTGGGTCCGATCCCGGTACCACCGGTTGTTATAATAATATCATAAATTTCTGAAGAGCTTTTTAACAACTCTTTTAATATTAAGGCATCATCGGGGATCAGTGATATATTAACATTATGGTTCCATCCGGCAGCAATAAAATACTCAGATACCAGCTCTTTTACCCTGGGTCCGCTAAGGTCCTTATATTCACCGCTGTGAGCCCGGTCGCTGAGGGTTATCACCAGAACATTATATTTATCGGGCAGCTTCATTGTTTAATCTTCTCAATAAGTCTTATTTCATCAATAACCATAATTTTATCTACCGCCTTGCACATATCATAAACGGTAAGCAAGGCAACTGAAACTGCGGTAAGCGCTTCCATTTCCACCCCTGTTTTTCCCGTACATCTCACCTCACTTTCAACCGTTACACCTCTGTGGCCCGGTACAGCATCTACTTTTACATTTTCAAGTATAATATTGTGGCACAGTGGAATGAGGTAAGCCGTCTGCTTTGCAGCATTAATACCTGCAAGCCGTGCAATGGAAAGCACATCTCCTTTTTTAATAAGGTTATTGCTTATAAGCCTGATGGTCTCTGGTGAAAGAGAAATATGACCCGATGCTTTGGCAATCCGGTGCTGAATCTCCTTATCTCCAATATCGACCATTACAGCTTTCCCTTTAGTGTCAGTATGGGTCAGTTTATTCATAATTATCTATCCTCCAATGTTATAAAACTTACCGGTATGATTAAATGATCCGCATTCAGGTTTGAGCCTTATTGCTGTCCGAATTGCTTCTTCAAAACCAAGGTTCCTTACATCCAGCTCAATATCGTTAAACAGACATGGTTTCAGTTTCCCATTGGCCGTAAGTCTCAGCCTGTTGCATAATGAGCAGGCGCCGCCGATACCTCCAATTACAGTAGAAAAATGTCCTTTTACAAGGTCCATCTGATGAATATACCTTATTTCAAGATTATTGTCCTGGCAAAACCTGCTCACTGCAACAGCATCCTCTTCTTCTTTTGATTCTTTAATGACACAGTTGATTTTTACAGGCAGAAGGCCAGCCTCTTTTGCTGCTTCAATACCTTTGAGAACATCATTCAGATTACCTGACCCTGTAATATATTCATATTTTACAGGATCAATAGTGTCGAGACTAATGTTAACTCTCTGAAGTCCTGCAGAATGAAGGTCCATTGCAAATTGTTTAAGCAGAACTCCGTTTGTAGTCATTGAGAGATCCTTTATACCCTTAATTTCAGCTATCATCCCCACAAGATTTACAATACCTCTTCTCACAAGAGGTTCTCCACCGGTAATTCTTACTTTTGTTATTCCATGTGCCACTGCAGTTCCTGTAAAACCCGCAATCTCATCAAAGGTCAGAATCTTATCATGAGACAGAAGTTTTATGCCCTCTGCCGGCATGCAATATCTGCATCTCAGGTTACACCTGTCGGTCACCGATATACGGAGATAATTAATCTCTCTTTCAAATCTGTCGTACACTTACCTGTTCTCCTTTCTTTATTGTTTTCATTCCGACCGGGATGGCAATTATTCCGTCTGCATCGGGTAAAGCTGATATATGTGCCGAACCATGATAGTCAACAGGGACAACGAATCCATCATCAGTAATAACGACAGGTAAAAGGGCCATTCGGTCAGATGAACCCCTTGTATAACGTTCTTTCATGGGAAAGATTACATCTATAGGTTGCCATTGAAACCCCATCATCCTTGATATCAAAGGCCTTACAAGCAGTTCAAACTGCATAAATGACGAAACAGGGTTTCCGGGTAAACCAAAAACCAGAGCTTCCGGGTGAGTGCCAAAAATTAAAGGTTTCCCGGGTTGAACTGCTACTTTTGAAAATATGATTGTAACCCCGGCCCTTTCCAGAACAGATGGGATAAAATCAAAATCTCCCATTGACACTCCCCCCGAAACAAGAACCAGATCGCAATCATAAATGGCTTTACTGATTATTGTGAGACTCTCATCTTCATCATCCCTGGCAATACCAAAATATTTTCCGATTCCCCCCGCACGCTGAACCTGGGCCAGCAACTGGTAAGCATTGGTATTTCGTATTAGTGCCGGACCTGGTTTTTCATAAGGTTCTACAAGCTCATCGCCTGAACTTATTACTGCAACGACCGGTGCTTTTCTGACAACAACCGAAGTATGACCCACAGAGGCCATTACCGCAATATCCTGGGGTCTGACCTGTTTATCAGATCTTAATACAATCTTTCCTTTTTTAACATCCTCCCCCATTCTGGAGATATTGTCTTTTGTTACAGTTCCAAAACACTTTATCATGCCCGATGCCATTATTTTTGAATCTTCAACCATAAAGACATAGTCAGCTCCATATGGGACAGATGCTCCTGTCATTATCTTTGAACACTGGTCGACCAGAATTCTTTTTAACGGAACTTTTCCGGCTGGTATGGTTTCAATTAACTCAAGCTCATGGCTAATATCTTCCTTCCTGCATGCAAATCCATCCACTGACGATTTATTAAAAGGGGGTAAATCCGTATCACTTACAATATCTTCTGCCAGAATCCTGTTCAAGGAATCCCTAAATGAAACTATCTCACTTTTCGTAAGAATTGCAGAATTTATTACCGTTTCAAATGCTTTATCGAGTTGTATCATTTCCATATTTTAAGTTATTTTGACCCTGGAAGGGCAACAGGAGCTTCGGACGAAAAAGTTATCCATACTTCTGATTGTTCTCCTAACCTCTGCCTGTTGAAATTGCTGTTTGTTATATCAATATAGAACAATTCACCGGCATCTACAATTATTTCCATACCATAATCTGAAGGAATTACCTCCCTGACAAGGCCTTTTAAAATATTTCCGTTCGCATTTACCGGTTCTTCCCTGAATATTTGTATATCATCACTTCTAAGAATTACAAGACCTTCGGAAGGATAAATATTTTCAGGAATATTGAATTCAATATTATTTCCGCATAAGGCTTTCCATGATCCATTCTTTTGAATAAACTTTGCCCTGAAGAAGTTTCTGATTCCTCCATAGCGGGCAACAAATTTGTTGACCGGCTTCCGGAAAACCTCATCAGGTTTTCCTTCCTGGATTATACGTCCGTTATGTATAACCCCTACCCTGTTTGCAAGACTCACTGCCTCCCTGTAATCGTGTGTAACATGAATAATAGTCAGACCACTTTTATTTAAATGGCGGAGCAATCTTTTTATGTCGTCTTTGAGGCTGGCATCAATTGATGACATCGGTTCATCCAACAGCAACAATTCCGGTGAGGTTACCAGAGTACGTGCAATTGCTACTCTCTGCATCTCACCTCCCGAGAGATTATGAGTATAACGTTTAAGAAGATGACTTATATTCATCTCTCCGGCAATTTTATTGACCTTTTCTTCAACTATTTTCCTGTTAAATTCAGGTGAATGCAGGGGGTAAGCAATATTTCCGAATACTGTCATATTTGGGAATATTGCATAATCCTGGAAGACAAGACCTATCCTGCGTTTTTGAATTTTCTTTTTTGTGATATTCTCTCCATTAAGCCATATTTCACCACTATCCGGCTCTTTAAGTCCGGTTATCACCTCAAGCAGCTGAGTTTTTCCGGAACCTGAACGACCCAGCAGCACATAATACTCCCCCTCAGTTATTTCGAGGTTTATATCTGTCAGAGCAAACTGCCCGAGTCTTTTACTTATTTCTTTAAGTTTCAGCATCAGCCGGAATATGAATATCTTTCTTTTTAAATGAGATGAGCCTCAAGGCAATGAAGATTACCAGGGTAACAAGTATGAAAAGTACAGATGCCGGACGTGCATAGTTTAATCCATACGAGCTGAATCTTTCATAAATTAAAACAGGTGCGATCATCGGATGGTAAGCAACTATTACCACAGCACCAAATTCACTCATCCCCCTTGCAAACATCATGATAAATCCTGTCAAAATGCTACTGGTAGCAAGCGGAAAGGAAACGGTGAAGAAAACTCTTTTACGGCTGGCGCCTAAACTGAGTGCTGCCTTTTCAAGTCGCTCGGGAACTGCAGCAAAACCATCACGTGCTGAATTTATAAGGAAAGGGACACTGACAAAAGCCATGGCCAGAGCTATACCAGCAGGATTATTGACAAGGGTCAGGCCAACAGATCCTGCAATTTTACCCAATGCACCATCCCTGGAAATGAACCCCAGAATCGCAATTCCTGCAGCAGTATGAGGCAATACAACGGGTATATCAATAATTCCCTGGACTACATTTTTCATCGGAAATTCTTTGCGTGCCATTAACCAGGCCAGAGGGATCGCTCCAAATGCAAAAATAAGCGTAGCGGCAAATGACACCCACAAGGTGAGCCAGATACTTTGCTGAACCTCTCTGTCCGAAACCGTTTCAAAAATTTCTGCTTTCCCGGTGTTTATAAAGAGACCGGCAAGCGGGGCAATGATGAAAAGAAGTATCAACGATGACAGAATCAGAATTATAAGGTTAAATGTGCTATATCTTGTCATTTTAAAACACCTCCTGATTTTTTCATATTAAAAATATTTTAAAAGCTTCTCCGGAATCAATTCAGGTTGTTCAGTGATAAATGGTATTAAAGGATCCTGTCCGCATTTCCGCATGATTTGCATGCCTTCAGGACTCAATAAAAAGTCAAGAAAATCAATAGCTGCATTTTTATGAGTGGTATTAGCCGGAATAGTAACACTGTAATTAATGAATTCACCTGTCACTTTCATTTTATCTGAAGGAGTGCTTCCCGCTACATCCAATGAAACGGTTCTGTACAGATCATTCATCTCAGGATCGGAAAGGTTGATCTCATCAGGCAACTCTATATATTTTAGATTATGCTGAACTGCAACCGACTTGTACTGAAACATGTAATCAGCAGCATTCGCTTCAATAAGAGCCACAAGGTCGACCTCATTGGGCCGTATGAATTCCCTGTTTTTGTGGATCATTTTATCAGTCAGACCAGGTTTGTTATAGTATTTCTCTGCCAGCATTAATGTAAAGAGGCTTCTGTAACCACATGGATCAGAATCAGGATCGGACCTCGAGTATATAACATCATCACGTAAAAGAATGTCTGTCCAGTTGGTGTCGTTAATCTCAGATGAATATTTTGATTTTCCCTGAAAAGCAATTACAATTTCATTGGTTGCAAAGCGTATACCCCAGGATGCATATTTTGGCATAAGAAGCTCATTAATAACAAAGTAATCAGCTGAAGCCATAATGTCACATGGTTTTTTAAGTTCTGAGATCTTGCGTGCACAAACTATACTACCCGCTGGTTCAAGTAATATCTTAACTCCTGATTTTTTTTTCTGATACTCACCTGCAATCTGTTTAAAAGGGACTGACAGACTTCCGGCATGAAATATAATTATCTCTTTCTGACTGGCTGCATTATTATGGCATCCGGTAAAAAACATTAAAGAAATAGCCGGTAAAAGCAAAAACCGTTTCATAATACGTAAATATATTGCAAATCGGTATAATTAGAAAGTGCAAAGCTAACAGTTAAATGGGAAATAAAGCAGCTAACCTTAACTCTTTTTCTCAGCAAGTTCCAAAAGCTTATTGATTGTCTTCCAGTTTCTTGCTGTACCAATTACTCCCATTTTCATTTCGAAAAAGTTTGTATACAACTTGGTTTTACCAAAACCGTTTGGGCAATAAATGAATATCTCCCTTCCGATAATCTTAAACTTATCAGGAGGAAAGTCAATATTTAATACATTTCGTATTTGTATTTCCAGAGGTTCATTTTGAAGAAAAATAACTGCCATTTTAGACGGATCAAAAGTTGTTTCGTTCACAAAAGGGTTAATGACCAGTAATTTTTTCATTTCCTCAACAGTTCTGACCATAACCGGAATCTCGTAATTAAAAATCCCGTGAATTGCCTTTTCAATTTTCGAGGAAACGTCATTAACCGTTATTTCATCCAGGCATCCGAAGATGACGTTTCCGCTTTGAATGTAAGTCTCAGCATCGTCAAAACCCAGTTGCAGAAATAAAGCTGCAAGATCAGTCATCCTGATTGAATTATGTCCTGACATATTAACACCCCGGAGCAATGATATATAAACTTTCATGGTTATTATCTGTCTGAATTAACCCATTATCGGAAATTTTGAATAACATATGTTACGTAAACCATATCCATCACAATTTTTTCCCGGATGACTGAAGAAACCATTATAACTCCATCCACTATCATTTATTGATAATTTATCCATGGCTGTGACAATTTAATAAACAGCCCTGAGGGCTAAATATCCGGTAAATTTATGAGAAAATCCCTGGTTTTACCAGGATAATTATCAATATAAAATGAACTTGTCAGAACCCGGTATATGATTCCACACCAAACCCCGGTACCGCTAACAGATCATTTGTCACGCACCAATTACTACCGGAGGCTGAAAAAAATCACCTCAGCCCATTTCTCAGGCGGAGGGGGTTATTATTCAGTTGGAGCCTATATTAAGATGATTTATCTTTTGAGTGTCAGTTTAAAAAAAATTTGTAGGTTTGCACTATTATGGTCAGGTTTAAATTCACAGATAAAATCCCTCCTTTATTCAAGAATAAATATATTCTTACTGCCATTATTTTTATTGTCTGGCTACTGCTCTTGGATTCCAATAATCTGATTGCCCGCTTCAGGGAAGTCAGGGAACTTAATGATCTTAAGAATGACAGGCTGTATTATATTAAAAAGATTGAAGCTGACAAAAGGAAACTCTATGAACTGAAGACAGATAATCACAACCTGGAGAAGTTTGCCAGAGAACAATATCGTATGAAAGGACCTGATGAAGATCTATATATTGTCCTCACTCCGCAGGAAGACCGTAAAATTACCAGAAAAAACAATTAAATATATTTCATTTTCTCCGACATCTGCCTTCCGCCAAACGAAGATATTCCATCGTTCTTATAATCAGTTCCTGAAGGTCGGGGGACCTCCCGGCAGTGTGATCCGGAAATCAAAAAAATAATCAGGTGTCCTTCTCTATTAATCTGTAAAATTCAAGAAGATCAGATGCATCTTCTGAAGTAAAATTAAATCCGAGAACTTTTAACAATTCAAATGCGGACTCGTTAACGGGAACCCTCGGGAATATTTCTTCATGAACCCTGTTCAGGTATTTTACTATTTTGAACATATTAAACCATACAAAAAATCGTTTTTTAAATGATTGCAGCCCTGTTGTATTTAGTCTTATCTCCTGAATCTTCGCTCTCATTTTTTGTGAATCAATAAAAGATCTCAGACCAGCCGGAAGAGAATTGTAATGAAGTTCAAATTCATTGTCAGAATAATAATAAAGCTTGTCAAGCGCATTAAAAAATACATGTAATTCATTAAACGCCTGTACATTATAAGTCATAAGCACTCTGCTGTTCTCTTTGGTAAGTTTTGAAATAGTGGCTCCTGTCCCGAAAGGAACCCGGAATGATTCCCTTGGTGAAGGATAGACTGTTGTTGAATTGAGTGCAAAATAGCCTCCTGCGGGAACAAGTTTTTGGATGAAATAAAAATCTTCTCCTGCCTGGCGGCGATTCATTCCTCCTGACTTAATATATGGAAGGGCTTTTATAGCTAAAGCAGAACCAACAGTATGAAATGAATATGGAAAACCGGCATATTTTATTCCCTGAAGGTAAAACCTCAGGTGTAGTTCATACCAGGTAATAAAATTGTAAGTATTCTCATGGTAACCACTTCCGGCAAGAGGATGCTCAAAATATATTGAGCAGGCTGACCGCTCCGGCTTTTTCAGCAATTCATCATTAAGAGCAATAAAGTAATTTCTGGCAACAAGGCAATCAGCATCAAGATTAACTATGACACCTTCCGGTTTGCTGATGAGATCGAACCTGCGTACTGCTTCATCCATTCCGGTTTTTCTCGCCAGGCCTACGCCCCAACCCTCCGCAGATGCACGGACGATATTAAACACAAAAAGCCGAAAGAAACATCCATAATATTTGTTTTTCCAGGTATTTATATTTTTGATGCAATCCTCATTATTCCGGATACTCTCCGCGCTTGCATTTGCCGGAGCATTGACGACAATAATTACTTCAACATTACATTCGGGTTCATCACAGGACGCAAGTGAATTAAGCACTTCGGTTATTGCGGGTTCATTATACGCCGGTACCACCACTATTATACCGGTATTTTCATCAGGTGCCTCTTTGATAAATTCAGGGAAAAGTGCCCTTTCTTCAAGCCAGGATGAGGCAAAACCCATCTGTATTTATTTTTTCTCTGTCTTATATTTCTTGTTAATAGCGTCAAGAACCTTAGAAGTTATATCCAAACCTTCGTCGCCATACAGAACAACACTTCCAAAGCTTTTTCCCAGTATATACTGGTAATTATACTGCGACTTATTATTTTCAAGAAAAGTTGTTATGTATTCAATGATCTGACGGTTCATCACCTGTTCTTCTTCCATTAGGTTCGACTGCAGGTTATCCCTAAGGGACACCAGTTCCTGTTGTTGCTTTAGCAGAGCTTGTTCCATCTCAGCAGCTGTGGCGCGTGTAACAAGTCCTTTATTTACTTTATCCTGATAGTCTCTGGCATTCTTTTCATACTGGCTGCCCTTTGAGTTAAGTTCAGTTTCGGCTTTTTTTTGCTTTCCCAGAAGCTCCTCTCTCCTGTCATGGAACATGTCAAACTTAAAAATTACAGTGTCAATATTTACAAAAGCAATACCCTGAGCTGTGGATTCAACAGCGCTGCCACTCTGAATTTCCTCCTCAGGCTTTGAATTACCTGAAAAGTGAAGGAAATAGAGAATTCCCACGGCAATAAACAGAATGGCAATCAAGGCTACAGATAGTTTCTTCATGGATATTAATTATGTGTTAAACAATAGTAAGGGGCAAATATAAGCAAATTAATAAATCAGGGGGCTTACTATTTTATTTTTAAATTGTAATTGTTAGATGTTTAAAGAAAAAGCCCAACGCATAAACATCATAAAAGTATAACGGAGCATTGGATTAAGAGGATTTCACTATGGGATCTAAAATTCGGGACAAGGTATTGCCCTTAATTTTCTTCTCTGAGAAGTACCTGAAAATGAGCTGAATTCGTAGATAAGCGAGATTTCATGTGCTCCACCTGTTGAGCTTATCAGGTTTGATATTGTGAAGTCGTAGCTGTATCCAATATGAAGCTGATCGGTTTTTATTCCGATAAGACCTATTACCGCATCACCTGCCTGTGAAGTGATAAATGGTATGCCCCTGTACCATACTCCGAAAATCAGAGGATCTTTATAATAGTATAATCCAATATCTGATTGATAAAATTTTTCCTGCTTCTGAAAATTCAGTGCCAGAGAAAGAACCTCCTGAATTTTTGTTCTCAACCTGGTTTTCTTCAATATCTGAACCCCGCCATACATATTAAACTTGATAGGGACATAAGCATTTCCCCAGTCGCCATAGAAAGAAGTTTTTGGAACAAGCAGGTGATCAAGTGTGAATCCTGCCCATATCCTTTGATTATAGACAAGTGCGGAAGTTGCAAAATCAACGTCAGCAACATTATCGAACGGCGGGGGAGAAACAGAAGGAGTAACTCCGCTTCCGGTGATCTGGCTGTTAAAGATAAGCTTACTTATATTAAGCCCAAGGTAGTAAAACTTAAAGTTAACACCTGGTCTGATATGCCACTCTTTATTAATTTTAAAATCATAGGAATAAAGTAATCCTATGTTTGTAGTGCTCAGATCACCGGATCCTGCCACATCATAGGTAACCATAATGCCGATCCCGGAGTTGAAACTTGGCATGGCCTTGTCGAATGTTATATTATAGGTATTAAAGACACCCGGTACAGCAGGCCATTGGTTCCTGTAGTTAATAGAAAACCTGTAATCCTGGGTTGCTCCTGCAAATGAGGGCGAAAGATAAAGGGGATTCGCATAAAACTGGGAGAATGTAGGATCCTGTCCAAAACTATCCATAACCAGGATGAATGACAATATGAGTATATATTTAATCCTCTTAAACAAAGCCAATCCCGTTATTTTAATTATGACGAATATAGTTTGTTGAAATCAAAATACAACAATGTTTAACGTATATTAACTGCTAAAGTTACGACATATTTAATAAATTTATTAAATAGTTGGCACAATAAGATTAATTCCCAAAATTCACGGATGCTTTGGAATTGCAGAATTTGAGAGGGCAAAGAATACTATGGGTCAGTTTTTCAGGAGAGTAACATCACCCATTTTTATGAACGGTTCTCCGTTCAGAAAGCTGCCCCTTACTTTCCAGATATAAACCCCCGGTTCACTTAATTGCCCCTTTAAATACCCATCCCAGCCAACACTGATATCATTGGTTTCAAATATCAGGATGCCGAGTTTACTGAATATTTTCAACTGGTAATCAGAGACCCCTGAGAATACCGGGTGAAAAACCTGTTCCGATTCATCGCTCTTTGATGAATAATAACCACCTGTAGGCCCACCCGGATTAGGTATAAAAGCATTTGGAAAGGTTATAAAGAACTGATAACCAGTAATTGCATTCAGTACTACAAGAGAATCTTTACAGCCAAAATCAGAGGTCACAACCAGTTTCACGTTATAATTCCCTGACTTTGCATAATTGTATTTAGGCTCAAATAATTCAGAAGAGTTACCATCACCAAAATACCATTTAAATCTGACCCCGTTTGAGGAATAATTCATAAACCTGATTACTTTTTCAGTTTGGCCGGCACCAGGCTGGGAAATTTCAAAACGGACTGTGGGTCTGGTATGAACAATGATTCCAACTGATGATGTAATAAGAGAACCATTGGTTTTAAAAACAGTAAGGGTGACTTTATATTCTCCCTCAACATCAAAAATCCATTCAGGGTCCCTAGCATTTGAATATCCACCATCTCCGAATGTCCAACGGCACGAATCATTTGCTGCCAGTTTACTTGTAAACTTAACCTTCAAAGGAGGACACCCTTCTGTTACTGATGCTAATATCAGGCCTTCAACCTTCCTGGTCATTCCCTGAAGTTTATTCTTTACCTGTTCTTCAGCTGAGAAAAAACCCTTCTCTGAAAAAGAGTCTCCAACATCGGGTGGTTTAATTACATTTTTATTTTTAGCAAGCGGCTTTTCCACAGTAATACCCGATGGTTTCACAGTATCCTTATTAACTTTTTTTTCCGGATATTGTTTTGCCGGGATAGTTCCGGAGTCTTTTTCCGTCAGGAAGGGATGTGGTTCTACTGGAAAAGATAATTTATCAGTGTCGGTAATCTGGTTTAATTCTTTTGATGGAAACGGCGACTTACTATCTTTATTTTCTGATCGATCTGAAATTAAAATGTATGCAGCAAACATACCTGCAAGCAGAATGCCACCAATATAATAAATGTTAATCCTGGCCGGGTTAAAGCGCAGGAACTCCTTTCTCGTAACCTTCCTCATAAGATCACTCCTTACCGACAGATCCGGAATAATCTCCGCGTTTCCAAGTTTCTCCCTGAACAGCTCTCTTATACTAATATTTTCCTTTTTCCTCTTCATTTCAAAAACCAATCAGTAACTCATAAATTATTGCCTGAATAGTTGCTTTTTAATCTCCCAACCTTTTCAAGTTTTTCCCTGATCGAAGCTTTTGCCCTGCTATATTGTGATTTTGACGTATTTGTATCAATTCCAAGCATTTCAGCAATCTCTTTATGTTTATACCCTTCAACAGCATACAGGTTAAAAACCATTCTATAACCTGTCGGCAATTCATTTAGCACCCTGTACAGTTCGTCAGAAGTAAAAAAGTCTTCCTCAAAACTTGACACACCTGTTTCTACTGATGCATACTCCTCAATTTCAATATGATACCTGAATTTCAGGTTTTTATGATAATGAGTAATCGCTGTATTGACAGCAACTTTTCTTAACCAGCCTATAAAAGAACCTGTTCCCGAAAAATCCTTTATGCCAAAAAATATTTTCAAAAAACTATCCTGCAAAATGTCCTCTGCTTCCGCTTTGTCGTTGGCATAACGCAAACATACTCCAAGCAACAGACGCGAATACTTATCGTACAATACCTGCTGTGCCTTTCTCTCATGTCGTGCACAGCCGTCTATTATTTCCTGGTCACTCATCATAAACTGAGGACATTTTTAAGACATCCGTATAAAATAAATGGTTGCATTTTCTGAAAAATTTATCCAAAATAAATAAATTCACAGGTTTATTCATCCTTTTTCAATGACAAAGGTCATTAAAAAAGGAATTAACATCAGCTATATTAGCACTATTAAACGAAAAAATATTTTTTCAGACAAACTTATTTCTTAAACTTAAATAATGCTGAACAATATTATTGCCTCTCTGCTACCGCATTTGCCAAAAAAATTCATCTGGTTATTTTCGAGGGCATATATTTCAGGGGAAACCCTCGAAGATGCTATGCGGGTATCAAAGGATCTTAACGACAATAATATTAAGGTAACACTCGACATCCTCGGCGAACTCATCAAAAATCCAGGGGAAACTGAATTGAATAAAAAGGAATACCTGAACCTTATTGATGTTAAGTACAAAAATGGGATTGATGGCAATTTTTCACTTAAACCTACGAGTTTCGGCATGCTTTTGGATGAAAAGCTCTGTTATAATCATGTCCGTGAAATAGTTGCAAAAGCAGCTTCATATAATGGATTCATCAGAATTGATATGGAAGATTCTTATTGCACTGACATGGAGATCAGACTTTTCCGTAAACTTAAGTCTGAATTCACCGGAAATGTGGGCCTTGCTGTTCAGGCCTATCTTAAAAGGACATTAGATGATGTAAAAAGTTTAGTTGATCTTAACTCAGTGGACAATCCCTTAAGCTTCAGACTCTGTAAAGGAATATATGTTGAATCCGAAGCAATCGCATTTAAAAAATATGAAGAGATAAACCGCCACTTCCTTGAAGATCTTGAGTTCATGTTTAAAAATAAAATCCATGTAGGAATTGCCACTCACGACATACGATTGGTGGAGGGTGCTTTCAAACTGATTGAAAAATACAATGTTCCCGAAAATCTCTACGAGTTCCAGATGCTTTACGGGGTAGCTCCGCGTTTAAGGGAAAATATTGTAAACGAGGGCCATACAATGAGAGTTTATGTCCCTTTCGGTAAAGAATGGTTTAATTATTCTACCCGAAGACTGAAAGAGAATCCTAAGATGGCCAGCCATATAATTAAAGCAATATTCTATAAAGGTTAGGAGTTGGGAGTATTCAATACCGAAATTCCGTTGCATCATTACACCTTATTATTTCTTTTTTTTCATAATTTCCATGTATCGTGCATTTATTTGATTTACTTCACTATCTGTAAGCTCAGGTTTAAAGGGATCAGGTTTTTCGGATGATCCATGTATAAGCATGTAAGCTGCCGGCAATAGTGTAAAAGGATTCAATTCTAACATTTTATCTGATTGGATTCCACCTTTCTCATACGCATTGATTCTTTGTTTCTGCCGTAACAATTCATAATTAGCCGTAGGATCACCAAGAGAGCCGGAAAAGTTTCTGCCGGCATAAGCCGATACTGCAACATTGAATTTCGCGTTTTCCATCTCAGTTTTTGTTTCCTCTCTTTTATTAAAAAGTTCGCTTTTAAGGTTTGTGAGCCGCGGAAATATTATCACCTCACCTATTGATATTGTATCGGGATTCAAATAAACACCTGCAAGATACTCTTTGCCGGAAAGAGTGTCGCTTATAATAAGTTGTGCTGTTTTATATCCAATTCTGCTGAAAACGACGGTATCATTTCTGTTAACATAAAAAGAAAATGTTCCATCACTTTTACTTACAGAATATTCGCTATTAGTTCTTATATGTGAACCGGCTAAAGGTTCCATGGTAACAGCATCAGCAACAAGACCATGGAATAATATAAGGTATTTTTCATTGGTAACCTGCTGACAGAAACCGGAACATTGAAAAATAGCTGTAATAATAATAAAATAAAAGTACCTTTTCATGTGCCTGTTTTTTTATTAATTGAATATCGGAAATCAAGCATAAGAAATTCTTGATTCTGAATTCCTCGAGCTCCGCTCCGGTTCAAACAATTTGTAAATCTTTATTCTTCAATGCCGAAAGTCATTTATTATTTTTCACGGTCAAAAGAAATCTCCATGGCTGGAATATTTAAATTCATCCATACATGATTTATTCATTTCAATTTAACAATAAGTTCGGACAAAGTCCTTTTGGGAACATGATGGTTCTTATCACTGTCTCTCCAGTACTTCACATCATCATCTTTAATCTCATCAATGATCACATTCTCAACAGGTTTTCCCAGTGCAAGAGCTAAAAGAATGTCATATTTTTCAGGCAAATTCAATTCCTGACGAAGTTCATCACGTTTTATTGAAGCAATTATGCAACCTCCCAGCCCGCTTTCGGAGGCTCCGAGCATAATACTCTGAGCTGCAATTCCGTGGTCAACGCCGAATACTTCGCTAATTGATTTATCTCCCAGAATTAAGATGTATGCTGATGGTCTTTCTCCCGGTTCAGGCCCGTCCCAGTCTTTAAGAGATGCAGCCCATAACAGGGAAGGAAATATTCTCCTGCAGTCATCCGGAGAATTATAAATAAGGTATTTCAAGGGTTGCCTGTTAGATCCTGAAGCTGATAAACGTGCAAGATCAACCAGATCCTCAAGAGTTTGCGTGCCGACCCTTTTGGTTTCGTTAAACCGGCGATATGACCTGGTTTTAAAAACTAGTTCTTTAAGTTTCATCAAAATAATGTTTTATTGATGTAAAATTAAGAAAAGAAACAGACACTACTACCCTGTAACTGCGATGAATTTTAAATCAGTTAATAAGAAATATCTTTTCCGGAAGACCGGGAATAACTTTCTTCTCATTTGCAATCCGGAATAGTTCTTTTATGGCATTTTTACCTTCTATGCCAAGATCTAAGGTGTATTTATTAACGTAAAGTTTAATATGTTTATTCATAGCATTGCTATTCATTTCCTGCGCATTTTTTTTAACAAAATCATAAGATGCAAGAGAGTCCCTGTAAGCATACTCAAGACTTCTCCGTATCACCCTGTTTACTTTCAAAGCAATTTCTTCAGGTACTCTACGGCTAATAACAATGGCTCCCAGAGGTATAGGCAGTCCGGTAAGTCCTTCCCAGTCTTCACCCATATCTGCTATCTTAATAAGTCCCTTTTTATGATATGTGAACCGCGTTTCGTGAATAATAAGACCTGCATCCACCTCCTCATTCAGCAAGGCATCTTCTATTTCAGAAAACAGGTATTCAGTTTTGCCAACTGCTTCAGGCCATTCAATGCTGAACAGCAGGTTGGCAGTTGTGTATAAACCCGGAATTGCAATCTTCGAATCTTTCAGTTCCCTCGTCTTAAGGTTCTTTTTGCTTATAAGCAAAGGACCATTACCATATCCGAGAGCACTGCCGGAGTTCAGTATAAGATAATTTTCAGCAACATAAGCATATGCGTGATAGCTTATCTTCGTAATATCAACTTCTGATGCGAATGCCCTTCTGTTCAGGTCCTCAATATCAGCAAGAAAATAATCAAATTTAATCCCCTCGGTATCAATTCTCCCATGCACCATTGCGTCAAAAATAAATGTATCATTCGGGCATGGCGAGAAACCCAATGTCAATTTCATATCATTAATCAAGTGTTAATAAAAAGTCTCCAAGTTTTTCTGAAAGGCTATTCAAAGCCAGTGGAATTTCCCATTTGCTCTTATCGCGAGGCTCAACTCTGTTTGATATTGCTCTCATTGCCAGAAAAGGTACTTTTTCCCTTGCACAAATATAGAAAAAAGTAGCCCCCTCCATAGTCTCTATATCCGGATTAAATTTTTTCTTCAACTTTTCCATGGTTAATTCTGATCCGGTAGCGGTATTAACAGTAATGGCTCTCACTGATCTGAGATTTATTGCAGCCAGGTCATAAAATCTGTTTTCACAAATAATATTTCCTGAAGAGAAAGGATAACTGTCAGGATCTGAAAGTCCTGCTTCGGCAAGAGTCAGGAACCCATTTCCATCCTCAATCCCGGCATCGGCAAAACAATCTGAAACAGGAATCACGACTTCCCCAGGTAATAAATCTTCTCTGAAACTTCCTGCTATACCTGCGTTTAAAACAAGATCAGGTGTATCATTAGAGGAAAACCATTGTTTCATGGCCCATGCTGTAGCAACTGACCCGACACCGGTAATAACAGGAGTTATTTCAAGGTTGTTAAACCTGTAACCTCCTGCAATAGTTATTATACCCCGGATTTGTTTCAGAACATCAGATTCGACCTGGGTAGCAGATACAAACAATATTCTAACTGGCATAATATAACTTGAATCATTAAATCGTTAGTCCAGGGTAAATATATCGCTTTTATGGATTTAAAAGATCAATTAATATTGGTAATATTGTACCATAAATGCCCCTTGCATGATATATCTAACCCGTAGAGAGCGATTCAGCACTGCACACAGAATGTACAGGCAGGAATGGTCAGAAAAAGAGAATTCGGAGGCTTTCGGTAAGTGCTCAAACCCAAACTGGCATGGTCATAATTATGTTCTGTTTGTTACAGTTAAGGGTGAATTGTCAGATAAATATGGCTATGTTATGAATCTGAACATATTGAAAAAGATTATCCATGAGAAAATTATTGAGAAGTTAGATCATAGGAACATGAATCTGGATGTTGATTTCATGAGAGGAAAGATTGCTACTACCGAAATCCTGGCTGCCTCAATATGGAATGAACTGAAACCTGCCATTGAGAAGGAAGGAGCAAAACTTCATTGTGTCAAGATTGAAGAGACAGAAAATAATTCAATAGAGTATTATGGCTAAAACAATAGAGAAAATAAATGATGGTTCAGGCGAGATCCTGAACGGATATAATAAAATAGAAACCTGGGATGCAGGGACCATTGAGGAGATGGCCTCAATGTATTACAGGATACTTGAATTGATTGGTGAAGATCCCAAAAGAGAGGGCCTTTTACGCACTCCTGTGAGAGTAGCCAAAGCACTTAACTTCATGACACTGGGGTATAACCAGAATCCATGTGAGATAATCAACTCTGCTAAGTTTAAAGAGGAGTACAAACAAATGGTACTTGTAAAAGATATCGATCTCTATTCATTGTGTGAGCATCATATGCTTCCTTTTTTTGGCAAAGCACATGTTGCGTATATTCCAAATGGTTACATCACCGGACTTAGTAAGGTAGCAAGGGTTGTAGAGGCGTTCAGCAGAAGGCTTCAGGTTCAGGAAAGGCTGACGACCCAGATAAGAAACTGCCTGCAGGAGTGCCTTAATCCTCTGGGAGTTGCAGTTGTGATTGAGGCACAACATATGTGCATGCAGATGAGGGGTATTCAGAAGCAAAACTCTGTAACAACTACCTCCGCTTTCACCGGAATATTTCTTAGTGAGCTTAATACCCGTGAAGAGTTTATTCATCTAATCGGATCAAGGCTCCATTAGATTTTCCATTTGCCTTATGATTATTTAACTTAAATATTTGGATATGAAAGCGTACGTTTTCCCGGGTCAGGGAGCGCAGTTTACAGGTATGGGAAGGAATCTTTATGATAAATCACCTCTGGCAAAAGAGATGTTCGGGAAAGCTGACAAAATCCTGAAATTCAGTATAACAGAGATCATGTTTTCAGGGAATGAAGAGGAACTTAGACAGACGCAGGTTACCCAGCCCGCTATCTTCCTTCATTCAACTATTCTTGCTGCCCTTTTAGGGAATTCCTTCAAACCTGATATGGTGGCCGGTCATTCGCTGGGTGAGTTCTCAGCCCTGGTTGCCAGCAATAGTCTCTCATTTGAAGATGGTCTTGTTCTGGTTTCAAAACGGGCAATCGCTATGCAGAAAGCCTGTGAGAAAAATCCCTCAACAATGGCCGCTATCCTGGGAGTTGATGATAAAATAGTTGAAGCGGTCTGTTCAGATATTAATGAAGTAGTTGTACCGGCAAATTATAACAGTCCGGGTCAGATTGTGATTTCGGGTTCAAACGAAGGTATAGATAAAGCCATTGAAGCTCTTAAGGAGCAAGGAGCGAAAAGAGCTATCAAGCTTGCTGTTGGAGGAGCTTTCCATTCTCCCCTGATGGAACCTGCCAGAGAAGAACTTGGTAATGCAATAAGATCAGTTAAATTCAGCAATCCAATTTGCCCCATATATCAGAATGTTAGCGCCAATCCTTCACTGGACCCCGGAGTTATTAAAGCTAATCTGGTTTCACAGTTAACCTCGCCCGTCCTATGGACCCAGAGCATTATAAACATGATTTCCGCAGGAGCCACATCTTTCACGGAAGTTGGCCCCGGATCTGTCCTTCAGGGTTTAATAAAGAAAATAAACAAAGATATTATAACCGGGTCAGCGAGTTTCTGAGAATGGCAGTGTTAAATAAATAACATGGCAACATTCTGAAATAAGGTCGCTTTTAGGTGTAGAGGTATTTTACATATTGAGTTAAGGTTTCATTATAAGCCCTTTATGTTTTTTCCCGTCAATCATTATCTCAAGTGATCTCTCAAACCTGACATGCCTGATAAAGTTGTCTTCATAAACCGCTTCCAGGTTATTAAGAAATTCAACATCATAATATCCTTCGTTTATAAAGGGGTTTATTGTAAAATAACCTACCCTGAAAGATGTCAGATTCTGGAAGAAATGAGTTCCCTGGCTGGGGTCAATCCGGTAGTTATCAAGACCCGATTCAATTATTATCCTGGCGGCAGAGATATTTTGCCACTTTACCGGAATACCAAGCCAGGGATCAACTGACCCCCATCTTCCCGGACCAATGAGAATATACCCGACCGACTTCTTCACAAATGAGGAGTTTAAATTATCAATTATTGCCGCGACATTTTTGTTCTGAGTCACATTGAATGATTCAGGTTTAACATAAACAAGGTCCTTAATTCCCTTAAAAAGTCCATTTCCAAGAGCAGACTCAGAAAATATTATTGTTTCCTCTGGTTTAATATGTTCAAGATTGGCGTTATAAGTCTCATCAGACTGTACTATAGGTCTTATTTGCAATAAATTGAATATCTTAGATGTGCCGGCAGGAGTTTCGAGATTTGCGGCAAATTCAATTTCAACAGGGTTATTCATTTCCCTCTGTCCGATTTCCAGAATTGTATTTAAAATATTGGCCAGCGGAAATAGGTTATACTGTAACACATTGGCGAAAGTGATTATCCTTTTACCCGGATAATTTATCCCATCACGAAGCACATTATTATTTCTGTCATAAGTTGATGCAGCATATTTAAGTGCATTGTCATTATTCAGCTCGTTAATGTCAATTTTTGGGATGTTTACACCGTCATCCGTTGATGGAATAAAACTTTCAATATTAAGGTCAAGAGCTCTGAAAAATTTCTGGGTATCTCTTAGTGCAGCTTCCGGAGAGGAAAGCTGTAGTATTTTTTTAGGATGTTTAGGACAAAATCTTAAAGACATTCCTCCCTCCACTATTAGTTTACCCAGACCCAAAGCAATATTAACAATACCATCTTCAGCTTTTTCAGAACCAAGCGGATAATAGTTTATTGATCTGGCTACACCCGACATAGTGGGATAGAATATATTGCCATGCCTGTTGCCACAAACTTCCTGGATTATTATTCCCATCTTTTCTTCATCAATCACATTTGCTGTTGCAGTCATGTATGCTTTGCTTGCCTTATAAAAAACTGAAGCATAAACTTCCTTGATGGCATCTGACAATACCTTTATCATTTCTTTGTTATCAGGTATGCGGGGGATCATATAGGTTGAATATATTCCCGCAAAAGGCTGATAATTGGAATCTTCCAATTTGCTAGATGATCTTACCGCAATAGGGTGATTCCTTGATACGGATAAAAAAGCATAAAAATCCTGATAAACACGTCCCGGAAGTTCGGCATTTATAAACCTGTTCAGTATCTCATCATCTGAAAGTTCCGAAAGAGCAAGCGAGTAAAGGTTATTATGGTCCATATACTCATCAAAGATATCGGTGCTTAACACTATCGTTCTTGGAACAGTTATCAGGACATCAGGAAAACGGCTATACAGCTTATTTTTCTTGATTATCCAGTTAATAAATGCCAGCCCCCTTGCCTTTCCTCCAATGGATCCTTCCCCTATGCGTGAAAATACCTGATACTCATCAAAGCTTGTTTTGTCAAATTTAGCTATTACCCCCCTTCCCTTGCCAAGTCTGAAGCTGGATATTGCTACATAAAGGAAGCGCCGCATTTCGTCCATAGTCTCAAAATCCTCTCTGTTGATATACTTAAACATCTGTGCAACAGGGAACAGAGCTCTGGCATTTAACCATTTAGAGAAATGGTTCCGGGTTGCATGGTACTCTATTATTTCATCCGGTATTGTAAGGAGTTTCTGCTGAAGACTCTGGAGATCTGTGGCTATGGCGACAGGTTCAAAGGTTCTGGGGTTTTTGAAAACAAAGGGACCGAAGGAGAGATACTGGATAATAAAGTTGCGAAGTTCAAGGGAGAGAGATTTGGAATATTTATGTATAAAACCTGCTCCCAGTTCCTCAGCCGCTTTTTTATGTGCCATATTGGATGACTGCAAAAGAAAAGGGACCTTATCATCATCGGCCATTACAATTTTGCACAATTCCAATCCTGCATTTTCATCCTGCAAATTATCTCTTTTATAACTTATATCCGAAATAACACCCAACACATTATATTTATACTTTTGATAAAGTGCCAGGGCATCATTAAAATTGTTTGCCAGAAGGATCTTCGGTCTCCCTCTCATTTTAAGCATCTTCTGATGCTCATTCAGAGCTTCGCGTTGAAAATCCTTTGACTGCAACAGAACAATCCTGTAAATATTGGGAAGATATGTAGAAATATATCTTATTGAATTTTCAACCAGGATGATTGCCTGAACACCGATATGTTCTATGTCATGCTCTGCATTCATCTTATCCTCAATCAATTTGATTATCGCCAGGATCAGTGATGCTTCACCAAGCCAGCAAAAAACATAATCAGTTGCGCTGAGGTCCTCGCGCTCAAGCCGCAAAGAAACTTCTCTTGAAAAATATGTAAGTACAACTATAGGTATATTTTTATATTTAGCTTTTATCTTTTTTGCGAGGGCAAAAACATCAGCACCCTTAAGGCTTAACATTGAAATAACCAGGTCAATATTGCCATCCTCAAGTATCTTAATAGCGTTCTCTTCATTATCGGTCTGCACAAATGTTGGAGGGTACCGGAGATTAAGGGAGGAATATTCGTTGAAGATCTGCTCGTCTATTCTTCCGTCTTCCTCAAGCATATAATTATCATAATTACTGCATATTACAAGAACGCGATGAATTCGTTTCTGCATCAAAAGATCGAATGAAGTATCTGTGAAATCAAATTTCTGAAGATCCAGTATTCCCTCAATAATTGTCATAGAATTCCTTTATTATTGATTCATTGTTATTACAGCCATTCCTTTTTTACCATCCATCCTTATAGTCAGAGGTTTATCAAATCTTATATGCCTGAGGAATCTGCCTTTTTCTATTATATTTTGCATTTTAATTTTCTCCCATGAAATAGAGGCCTCAGGATCCTCTTGATTAACAGAAAAATATCCTACGTTCATGGAGGTTACATTATGAAAGAAGTGAGACCCAAGCGATGCATCGAGGTGAAAACCGGGAAGACTTGTCTCAACAATTATCTTTGCATTGGAAATCTGAGGCCATACCACCGGAATACCAAGAAATTTGTCGCGGGTTCCCCAGCGCCCGGGACCAATAAGAACATATTTGCGGTTTTCCTTCATCATCTTTTCATTTAACCTGGCAATTTCGTCAGCTACAAGGTCCGTGAGCAGATTATTAAACTCCTCAGGGTCCACATAAATCAGATCAGATATATCATTGATCAGTCCGTTGCCCATACTTTTATTGGTTTCAAGTATAAGATTGTCAGGGTCTATGCTTTCAGGATCAATATTATAACCTGCAAAGCTGCCAACAAGGGGTTTAACCTGAAGAAGATAAAAAGATGCATTACCCTCTTTATCTTTTGCCAGATCAACTGCAAACTCTATTTCAACAGGAGCTCCAAAAGCCTCCTTTAAAACATCCAGTATGACCCTGAGGGTTGATGCAAGAGGGACACAATCGTACTTGAGAATATCTGCAAAATTAATTACACGCGGACCAGGAGAATCAAGGCCGGGGATTATTGTATCATTATCTGTATTCAATACTGAAGCTGAATGATCCAAAGAACCGTGGTATTCTGCAGTACTTATATCAAGAGTTATCAGGCCTGCATTTTCACCCTCCAGCAGATTCAGGTCTTTTTTAGCCATATCCACTGCATAAAAGGATACTTGTGAAGTCTTATAGAGATCGCTTTGGGAAATGATATCAAGGGTAGGATAAGCAGGTGAAAATCTGTAGGCTCTGCCTCCCTCTACAACATATTGTCCAAGTCCAACAGCTATTACGGCAAATCCATCCTGAGGTTTCATATGTGCCACCGGATAAAAATTGAATGATTGTGCAGTACCGCTTATATGTGGATAGAAGGTATCTTCAAACCTGTTTCCTACTACCCCCTGGATTACGACAGCCATCTTTTCCTGTTCAATCTTAAAGTTTATAGCTTCGAACCATGTACGGGAATTCTTTGAATAGATTGAATAAAAGACAAGCTTTATAGCATCGGTCAGATGTTTCAGTCTAATTTCAAACTGATGGTGATTATTGGGAAGGAGATAAGTTCCGAAAATGCCTGAAAAGGGCTGGCTCATTGAATCTTCAAAAAGACTTGAGGACCTTACTGCCAGAGGCTTTGTTATATGTTTTAAGAATATTCTGAGTTCTTTTTCAAGAGAATAACTCAGGCTTCCTGCAATAAATAATTCCTGAAGAGTATCAAAGACTTTCTCATCTCTGACCTTATCCCACAGATGATTTCGTTCCATAAACATATCAAACTCATCTGTACCAATTATAGCAGTAACCGGTGTTCTAATATTTATCCCGGGTAAAAGTCTTCCAAGTTCAAAGCTATAAATCAGAGAGTTTATAAAAGCCAATCCTCTCCCTTTGCCTCCCAGTGATCCTCCTATAAGACTTACCACATTTGTCTCATCAATAACAGCTGACTCCTCAAAATTTACCACTCTCCCCTTGTTCATCTCCCTGCGTCGTTTACGGATCACATCGAGGAGAAACTCTCTTAACTCTTTAAGACTATTAAAATCGGAGACCTGGATCGGGTTGATCATTTTTGCAATTTTCACTTCACCTCTTGCCATCAGCCAGAGAGAAAAATGGTTTTTCATTGCATGATAAGCCAGAGAGTCTTCAGGTATAGTTTCGAGGTAAGCCTCAAACTCTTTCATCGATTTTGCCACTGCTATCTGGCGGCCTTTATTATCCCTGTAAACAAAATGGCCGAAACCAAGGTAATAGTTGATAAAAGATTTCAGATCCTGCAGAAGGCTCTCAGAATTTTTATTTATAAAATTAGATTTCAGGATATAAGCATATTTTGCATTTTCAGGATCGGACGACTGCAAAACAGTGGGAAGGTTGGGCAGATCACTTTTGAAATACTGCAGAAGCTCAAATCCGGCTGTTTCATTCAGAATACCGTTTTTTGGGAAACGCATGTCGGATATGACGCATAAAAGGCTTTCCTTGTACTTGTTATAAATTGTTATTGATTCTTCCCAGTTTATAGCAAGCATGATTTTAGGTCTGGCTCTTAGCTTAAGAACTTTATAAAGTTCATCAGTAGAAACATCTTCAATAAGGCTCCTGGTTTGTTCAAGCACCAGATTATAAAGCATGGGCAGGTACCTGGAGTAGTATCTGGCTGAATCTTCAACAAGCAGTATAACTCTGGTCAGCCCTTTTTTAGTATCATTGTCAACATTAACCTTATCTTCCAGAAGTTTAACCATAGCAAAAAATACTTTCGATTCGCCCGTCCACACAAAATAGTTATCAAATGGAACTCCTGCCAGTCTCTGTTTTTTTACATATGAAACATCTTTCGGGTTGTTCAATAGAAGAAAAGCAGGCAGGTAAGGGTATTTGACCTTGATTTTCTTACACAGAACAAGAGGGCTCTCTTTATGAACGCCTATCATAATTATGATCATATCATAATGTCTGGCTTTAAGCCTGTTTAAAGCTTCTTCCTCTCCCGATACTCCGGTTACCCTTGGAAGAGAAGTTAGACTCAACTGATAATATTCGCCCAACAGATGATCGGAGAACCGGCCTTCTCCTTCGATTGAATAGGCATCATAAAGGTTTGCCACAAGCAGTATCTCTTTTACTTTAAACGGCTGCAGGTCGTGAAACACATCGCGTTCAGCATTATGACGTTCCAGGAATCTTTGAAGCAGTTTCCTGCTTGACACGTTCGTAGGGTCCTCTTCCTCTCTGGGTAGCTGGGACAGACGAATGATATCCCTTGCTTTGTAGCTATTGATATATCCTGTAATCAGGTGGGCTATATTCTGGATCAGATCCCGCTCCTCTTTTAGAAATGGTCCTTCATTTTCTACATTGAACTCCATTTTGTAGAAAATTTCGATGGACCCGTTTTCTCCGTCGATAGTACTGAATTCCTGGGCCATTCTCCATTCAGTCTCATGAAAATCAGCAGATTCAAATACCTTTTCCATGAACCTGATACGGGCTACTGTATATTCGGGATATTGCCATGCTGCAGGCAGAAGAAGGACAATTTGCTGTAAAGTCTCTTCTATCGGCTTGCCTTCTTTCAGGATATATGTAGTCTGATTAATGCATGAAAGTTCCTTTACCCTCTCCTGCTGTTCATGAAGAAGCTTTTTGTATTCAGGATTGATATTAACTTTCTTATCCATCAAGCAACCGGTCTGAAAGATCAGGATTTAAAATTACTAAATTACTTCCATATAAACGATAAGCTAAATGCCGGTGCTGATTTATTACCAGCACCGGCAACAGTTAATTATAAAAGTAAAATCTGGTATTCAGTTATCTGTGGAGTGGTGACTATATTTCCCAAACATTACCGCTATTGAGAAGATCGTCCATGCATTTAATTTTTGAACTTTCTTTCACCATGTTAATCTGTTCTTCCAGGGCAACTTCATATGTCGGCGCGGGAACTGCCCTAAGTACTCCCAGTGCAACAGGATATTTGGGATATTTCATGTTTGCAAGCATATAATGAATGCAGGGATTTTCTTCATAGGCATCATGTACCAGAAGATCTTTTTCAGTAATTCCGTTCTCACCAAGTCTGACAACCCTAAGGTCTCTACAATCGAGAACAAGACCCTTGTCATTATCTTTCCCGAAGATCATTGGTTTTCCGTGATGCAGGATAAGTGTTCTGTCATCTCTTACTTCCTTATCGGCGATGGTATCATGAATTCTGTCATTAAAGATTACGCAGTTCTGCAGTACTTCAATAACTGAAGTTCCTTTATGTTTGCCTGCCTCAATATATATCTGAGTTGAGAGAGCTACATTGGTGTCGATTGTCCGGGCAAAGAATCTGCCTTTTGCCCCGATAACAAGTTCTCCCACTGAAAATGGTTCTTCCACAGAACCGAACGGAGAGGTCTTGGTTATCAACCCTTTTGCAGAGGTTGGAGAATACTGTCCCTTTGTGAGACCATATATCTCATTGTTAAACAATATTATATTGACATCTATATTCCTGCGGATAACATGGATAAAATGGTTACCCCCAATTGCCAGGGCATCGCCATCACCAGTGATTTGCCAAACGGATAATTCAGGGTTTGAGATCTTTACTCCCGATGAAATAGCCGATGCGCGTCCATGAATACCATGGAACCCATAGGTATTCATATAATAAGGAAATCTCGAGGAACATCCGATACCGGATATAAATGCAAATTTTTCTTTTGGGATACCGAGTTCTGCAACAGCTTTCTGAACAGCACTTAACACTGCATGATTACCACAACCCGGGCACCACCTTACTTCCTGGTCACTTTTAAAATCTTTTGGACTGTATTGTTTTATCATTAGCTCTTGCATATTAGTTTTCCTCCAGCATTTTTATGCATTTTTCTTTTATTTCACTGACAGTAAAAGGAACTCCCTGAACTTTATTTAACTGGTCATATTTAAATTCCTGGTATTTACTTCTCAGATAGTCAGCAAGTTGTCCCATATTCAGCTCACATACCACAATCTTTTTAAATTTGCTGAAAATATCCTTTACGTTTCGTGGCATAGGATTGATATAGTTAAAGTTAACCATACTTACCCTGTGTCCCTCACATTGTAATTCACGCACAGCAGTAATAAGATAACCGAAGGATCCACCCCAGCCAACAAGCAGTATATCTCCTGCTTTATCTCCATATACTTTGAGATCAGGTATTTTGTCGGCCACACGTTCAACTTTTTCAGCTCTTAACTTAACCATCATATCATGGTTTTCAGGGGTGTATGAGACTGTTCCTTTAATAGTTTTCTCAAGGCCGCCGATCCTGTGTTCAAGTCCTTCTGTGCCAACCGCTGCCCAATATCTTGATAGAGTCTCGCTACTACGCTTATATGGTAAGAATGGCTTTTCTTCTAAATTGGCAAAAGGAGGTTCTATTTTTGGAAGATCTTTCATTGCCGGTATTTTCCACGGTTCCGATCCATTAGCCAGATAACTGTCAGAAAGGAGCAACACCGGTGTCATATGTTCCAGAGCAATGCGTGCTGCTTCGAATGCAAAATGGAAACAGTTTGAAGGAGTACTGGCAGCAATTACAACCACAGGGCATTCGCCGTTGCGGCCATAAAGAGCCTGCAAAAGGTCAGCCTGTTCTGTTTTTGTTGGTAAACCAGTAGAAGGACCTCCCCTTTGAACATCTACAATAACTACAGGAAGCTCTGCCATAACCGCCAGTCCAATAGCTTCCGACTTAAGAGCAAGTCCGGGACCTGAAGTTGATGTAACTGCAAGATTCCCTGCAAAACTGGCTCCAAGAGCTGCACAAATTCCTGCAATTTCATCTTCAGCCTGAAAACTCTTTACTCCAAGATCCTTCCTGGCGGCAAGTTCTTCAAGAATACCTGTTGCAGGAGTGATCGGATAGGATCCGATAAAAAGTTTCAGTCCCGCCTTTTCAGCTGCAGCAATAAAACCCCAGGCCGTTGCTGCATTACCATGGATATTCCTGTATACACCTTTTGCAATTTTTGCAGGGCTGACCTGGTAAACAGGCGACAGGGCTTCAGTCGTTTCAGCATAATAGTAACCAGCCCTTAAAACAATTTTATTTGCTTCGGCTATCTGCGGGTTTTTAGCAAATTTTTTAATAAAATATTGCTCTGTATATTCAAGATTTCTGCTAAAGAGCCAGTAGACCATACCAAGAGCAAACATATTCTTTGTTTTCAGAACCGACTTCTGATCGAGTCCGGAATCTTTAAGTGCTTCTTTGACCATAGAGGTGATTGGTGCTGCAATAATATTATATGTCTCAAGCTTCTCTTCAATGATAGCATCTTCCTTATATCCGGCTTTTTCAAGATTTTTCACGGTAAAGTTATCCTTGTCAAAAATAATTGTTCCTCCCGGCTTAATCCATTTAGCATTTGCTTTGACAGCTGCAGGATTCATTGCAACAAGTACATCGGCAAAATCACCCGGTGTATTTATTTCAGATCTCCCAAGACGGACCTGAAAACCAGAGACACCACCCACAGTTCCCTGTGGTGCACGTATTTCAGCAGGGTAATCAGGAAAAGTTGATAAATCATTTCCAAAGAGAGCTGCAGTATCGGAAAAGAGCATTCCTGTAAGTTGCATTCCGTCACCTGAATCGCCTGAAAATCGGATTACAACCTCTTCTCTCTCTATTACCTTTGATTTGTTTTGCATAGTATCTTAATATTTTACATACAATTCTTTAAAACAGCAATATATATTTAATATAACTTCTATTTTGGATAAGTGCTGGCTTACTTTGTTTGGTCTGTGTACAACTTTTGAATAGAATCATTAGATAACCGCTAATGTGTACAAAGGACATAACAAAGGGTTTCAAAACTTTTAACATCCTCTAGGGCACAAAATTAACTTAAATTAATATCTAAATATCATGATCCAGTGTAATTTCATGCATGATATTGAGCATGTTTTGTATCGCACTCTAACTCCATATATCAGCTTTTTTAAGATTTATATCTCCTTCAAAAAACATTCTTGCTATCTTCTCAAAATAATGTGTAAAGTCGGAAACGAAAAACTGGTCGTTAACTTTTCCGGAATCATTCAGAAGTTTTTCTTTTTCCAGAGTCTCCCTGAGTTTAAGGGAAACAATTCTTGCCGAATCAATCACCTCTATATTGAAATTGAAAATTTTGCTAATCTGGTTTTTTATTATCGGGTAATGTGTGCATCCAAGCACCATTGCCTTTATTCCGGCCAGTGAATCGTTTGAAAGGTATGCCCTTAGTATGGCGTTGCTTATATCATCAAATATAAATCCCTCTTCTATCATTGGGACAAGCAAAGGTGTTGCCAGTGATACTACTTCAGTCCCCGGACTTTTTTCCTTCAGCTTCTTATCATATGTTCCGGAACTTATTGTCCTTTTAGTGCCTATTACACCTATCTTACTTAAGCTCCTGGAACTCAGATAATCAACAACAGGATCAATTACATCTATAAGAATGGTTTTTCCTTTGAACTCTTCTTTCAGGGTATCGAAGGCAGAGGCAGAGGCGGAGTTACAGGCAATTAAAACGACTTTTGAGTTATGTTCCAGAAGGAACTCTGTTATGCGTCGCGAATAGAATTTAATTGATTCAGCTGATTTGTCACCATAGGGAAGATGTGCCGTATCACCAAAATAGATCAGGTTCTCCCCTGGAAGCAGTTGTTTAATTGCATGAGCAACAGTCAGCCCCCCCACACCAGAGTCGAAAATTCCGATTGGTCGTTCTTTCAATTTGAAGGTATTTAAAGAAAAAGGCTGTCTCAAAACCTGAAACAACCTGATTAACAAAAAGTTTATGAATTATTTTAATCCAAGTTTAGCTTTTGCAAGAGACATAATATTTGTGCTTTTGGTCTCATCATAATAGATAAGCTGACCACCAGACAAATCAAAAACATAAATGAATCCGTTCTCCTTCCCCACATCTTTAATTGCTTTATCGGCTTTAGCAGTTATTGGCTGAAAAAGTTCTGCCTGTTTATTCTGCAATTGCTCCTGGGCGCTGTTCTGGAATTCCTGTATCCTCCTGTTCATGTCCACCAGCTCCTGCTCTTTGGTCTGCCTTACAATGTCTGTATAGGTTTTACTCTCCTTGGTATACTTATCATTTTTATTATTCAACTCAACGCTCATAAGTTCAAGGGCATTAACGAGCTCCTTCTGGAAACTCTGCAACTTGGCATTGGCAGAATCAAATTCGGGAAGAGCCTGGATAAGTTCGTTTCTGTTGATATGTGCAAACTTTAAGTTTTGCGACATCGCATCCATACCGACAAATGCCATTAAAATTATGACTGCTGCGATTCCTATAAATCTTTTCATCTCAAATAATTTTGTTTTAATTTTTGTAAAAGTAATTATTTAATTATTATAACCTAATTTTTCAAGAACCTGATCACTTATATCAAATTTGGGGTTTGCAAAGAGGATATTTCCCCCGGAGGCGGTATCAAATATGACTGCATAACTGCCGTCAACTGCAATTTCTTTGATTGCTTTCAGGATCTCATCCTGAATAGGTTTTACCAGTTCTTCCCTTTTCTTGAAGAGTTCGCCTTCCATTCCAAAGTACTTGTTCTGAAGATCTTTCATCTCCTTTTCTTTTGTAACGATTGCTTCTTCTCTCTTTGTTTTCATATCAGGTGAAAGAAGGGCAGATTCAGTCTGATAGGATTTGTACATCTTTTCAACAACAGCATAGCCATCAGCTACCTCTTTTTCCCATTGTTGCGAGAGTTTATCGAGTTGATCCTGGGCAGTATTAAAAGCAGGTATATTTTTCCTGATATATTCGGAATCAACAAATGCATATTTCTGACCCATAGCCATGGCTGATGTCAGAAGAATAAAAAGTGTTAAAACGCCTATTTTTCTCATAATCTCAAATTTTTATTCATAATTAAAATTGCTGGCCTATTACAAAATGGAATTGTGATTTATTTGCGCTTGGGAAGTTGGCAGGTTCCGGAACCTGATCAAACCCGTAACCCCAGTCTACGCCAAGTAACCCGAACATTGGGAGGTTAGCCCGAAGTCCTATTCCTGCCGAACGTGGCATTCTGAAAGGATTATACTCGCTAAGCTGATACCAAGCCCTGCCTGACTCAAGGAATGCAAGGCCATAAATGGTAGCCTGGGGATTCAGGGAAATAGGGTACCTTAATTCAAATGTGATTTTTGAATAGACATTCCCCGAAGATACATGTCTTACCGGATCGGTTGGAGTAAGCGAATTATTTGTGTAACCTCTGAGTGCTATAACTTCACGGCCATATAAGCTGTATCCGGTCATCCCGTCACCACCTATTGAGTATGCCTCAAAGGGAGAGGGACCTATATCCTTATTATAGAAACCGAGGTATCCGAAAGCAAACCGGGCATTAAGAACCAGTTTATCATTTGGAGTAAGGGGGAAGTAATAATCCGATTTAAAAGTCCATTTGTGAAATTCTATCCATCTGTATTTAATTTCATCCGGTGCATTTTTCATATTTCTGCCGCTTAAAAAAGAATATGGCGGAGTAACCTGGAGCGAAAGTATAAACTGCGATCCACTACGGGGATATATAAGGTTCGGGCTTGTTGAGAATCTTGTAAGCTTTCCGGTAAGGCTTATCAGGTTTGAGGATCCATTTGCAAAAAGGAAACTGTATTGACTATAATTATCGAGAATATATTTCTGATAATTTATCTCTCCATATATTGAAAAGTAGTCATCGGGCCAGGAAAGCCTTTTCCCTAAACCTATTGAGGCCCCGTCAATTAACATAGACTGACGACCCTCCTCACCTTTCTTCTTACCATCGGTCATCATAGACCTGAATAATGAAACTGAAAAAGAATTTGGATTTTTTCCGCCGAGCCATGGTTCTACAAATGAAATATTGTACGACTGATAAATGCGGCCATTTGACTGAGCTCTAATGCTCAGCGATTGTCCGTCACCTGATGGGTAAGGCCGCCAATCCTTCAGATTAAAAAAATTGCGCATGGCAAAATTATTAAACCTCACTCCAACCGTACCGACAAGCATACCTGCACCCCAGCCTCCCGAGACTTCAAACTGGTCATTTGCTTTCTCTTCAAGTTTATAAAGCAGATCCACAGTTCCGTTAATCGGATCAGATATTGGTGTGGGATTTATTTTTTCAGGATCAAAATGTCCCAGCACCCCAAGCTGGCGGATTGATCTTAAAATCTTATCTTTACTGAACAGATCACCAGGCAGGGTATATAATTCACGTCGTGCAACATGCTCATTTGTCCGGGTATTCCCCGTAATGAATACATTATTTATGTAGGCCTGATCCCCTTCAAATATCCTCACTTCAAGATCTATTGAATCACCTACGACTTTAGACTCGACAGGTGTTAACCTTGAAAACAGATAGCCATAATCCATGTAAAGGGAGTTCACTGCATCCTGGGCGCCGGCAGTTGCATTTAACCTGTCACTGATCAAGGACTGATTATAAACTGACCCCTTTTTAACATTAAAGACTTTTTCCAGAGTCTCTTTTTTGTATACACTGTTTCCTACCCAATCCACATTCCTGAGAAAATACTGATTCCCCTCATCAATCTTAATCAGAAGTCCTACACGGTCTTCTGATATCGGATAGAGCGAATCGGAAAGGATTGTAAAGTCTTTAAATCCGTTATCGTTATAAAATGTAGTTAGTTTATCTTTGTCTTCGTCGTATTTTTCTCCAATGTATTTAGAGGCTCTGAAAAAATTAATATTCTTTACCTTTGTATTCTTTAATGTGCGTCGAAGTCTTTTTGAGTCAAAATTTTCATTTCCCACGAAAGTGATCTTCCCGATCTTTACCTTCTGCTTTTTATCAACATTAATGCTGAGTATTATGTTATTAGGCTGATCCGGGTCGTCTTTCTGGATAAAATTAACCTCAGTATTAAGGAAACCCTTTTCAACAAAAAAGTCTTTAATAGTCTTTTGTGCATTATTCATTACATAGGAAGTCAGCTGAGAGCCGACAGGAAGATTTATTTTTTCCATCATATCCTGGGTCTCTGATTTCTTCAGCCCATTTAGTTTAACAGATGAGATCCTGGGTCTTTCCTGCAGGTAAATATCAAGGAATACTGTATCTGATTGTATTTTTGAAATTGTTAGTCTCACGTCGGAAAAGAGTCCCTGTTGCCATAATTTCCGGACTGCATTCGTAACAGCCTCTCCGGGGATTGTAATCTCCTGACCGAGTCTGAATCCTGAAATTCCAATCAGTGCATTTGTATCGAGAAATCTTATTCCTGTAACTGTCACTCCTCCTATAATATAATCGTTTGAAGTCATAAAATCAACAATTGACTCTTTTTCCTGCGCTTTCAGGGAAAGACTTACCAGAATCATGAATAGTGCTACAAAAATCTTTCTAAATCTACTGATCACCGTCATTTTTTTTATTTTTCAAAGACCTGTTCACTTGTTTTTCCAAATCTTCTTTCTCTTTTCTGGAAATCAATTATGGCATTACAAAAATCATCCTTACCAAAATCAGGCCAAAGTTTTTCAGTAAAAAATAATTCAGTATACGCCATCTGCCATAGAAGAAAGTTGCTTATTCTTAATTCACCACTGGTTCGTATCATTAATTCGGGGTCAGGTATTCCAAAAGTGGAAAGATATTTTTCAAAGTCTTCCTCCTTTATAGAATCAACTTCTATTTTTCCCTTCTTCACATCGGCCAGAAGTTTCCTTGCAGCCTCAGTTATTTCCCACCGTGAACTGTAACTCAGTGCTATGATAAGATTTAGACCCGATGCCGGGGATGTCGTTTTAATTGTATCGAATAATCTCTCCCTGACATCTTTTGTCAGTCTTTCAATATCGCCTATAGCTCTGAGCCGGATATTATTTTTCAAAAGAGTATCTGTCTCATCATTTAGCGACTGAACCATTATCCCCATCAGTGCTGACACTTCATCGTCAGGTCTTCCCCAGTTTTCAGTTGAAAATGCATAAAGTGTAAGATATTTTATTCCCAGTTCTGCAGCTGTTTCTATGACTTCCCTTAATGCTCTGACGCCCTGCTGATGGCCGAAAACCCGGTCAAGGCCACGCTGTTGGGCCCATCTTCCATTACCATCCATTATAATTGCAACATGAAGAGGCAGTTTATGGGTATTTATCTGATCCTTTAACGGCATTCCCTATCTTTTTCTTTTAAAATCCATTTCACCGTAAGCCGGGCATGCTGCCAGCTTGCTGAAGATTTTCCATGTAAGGGCTAATCCGGCAAACGAATACCAGTCATTATTGTGTATCCACGCAACATCTGACGGAGCAACCAAATCTTTTAAGCCGTCAAAGTTATCATAAAATGTTTTACGAAAACCATATTCAGCTTCCAACCCAACATTTTTATAAACATTAACTTTGAAACCCAGAGAAAATGGGATTACAGGTTTATAAGCAAATTCGGTTGAATTAATGAATGCTAAACCGGCTCCGGCAGCTATATAAGGGGTAAAATCCCATTTTTTACCCTCTGTGGAATATGGAAGGAAATTGAATTCAAACTGAAGTGAAACTTCACCAACAGAACCTGAAAACGAGGCTGCCCTTGCAATCTGAAAGCTATTGTTAAAATCAAGATCATCGGCCCTTAATCCTCCAAGAAGAAGATTTGCCCTGACCGATTGTCTGGGATTAAAATTATACCTGTAAAAAACACCTCCCGCAGGAAGAGGTGAATACATAAGCCTTCCGGGATTAATGTCGCCAATATAAGATGAGACCCCCGCAAACACTCCAAAATCGGAACTTCGCTGTCCGATTGCAGAGTTGGCCAAACAAAAACACAATAAAAGCAAATGCAGTCTCTTCATTAAAAGTGGTTCGGGTAATTTTATCTGAAGGCAGGGAATCCACTTTTCCCTGTCTTCATTTTGTAAGTAACGGTAAAATTAAACAAATAATAAACGTCATTTGCTTTGGAATATTGTGAAGTGTAGCCGTCCAGGTAATCTGTAAAAGCATATCTGCCGCCTAACTCAACACCGAAGTTGAGATCCGGGGAATATATTAGTGTTGCACCGAGTCCGACCGGTATCACAACCGAAAATCCTCCTGTTTTCAACCCGCGGATTACTAACGCAGGATTCCCGTTTACACTGTAGCTTAATCCACCAATACCTGTAAAAACGTATAAATCGAGAGAGGCAAGCAGCTGATCCGGAAACTTACTTTTTCCTGTAAGAAACCTATAACTGTTTTCTGATTCGTTTTTAACGAAATAGTATTCCCCTAAAAGTGCCGGCTCAAATATTGATATTGTAGATTCAAAACCCCTGGCCTCATTTGAGCCCCTGAAATCGGTAGCATGAAGCATACCACCCGTAAAGCTGATTCTTGCATTTATTTCCTGCGAAATCCGGTACTTTATACTTCCGGTAACGTCAAATCTCGTTTGAAGGTAACTTATATCCTTTATTCCGAGTAAATTTTTATAAATTGAATACCCTCCGATATCTCCAAAAAACTGAGACATGCCTAACCCTGCTGAAGCTTCCCACTTTCTCATTTTCCATAATTGAGCTTCAGAATATGGAACTGCCAGGCAAAGAGTCAAAATGATCAAGAGGGTCCTTTTCATCTAAAATTAACTGGTTGTTGCTGATACAAATATAATAATCTAATAATTAGAGTTACATTAATATTAAAGAAAATTTAATGATAACCTCAACTAAATCCGGTTACATGTCCCTCAAATTATGATTTTTAAGTTTTTGAGTCTCTTAATTTCTTGTATCAGCACCCCACATGAGTTTGCTTCTCAAAGTGCTGTAAAAGTCGCGGCCACTAAGCATAACTGTCTTCAGTTTTCCCTGTGCTCTGACAATATGAATCTCTTCCCCGAATGGTAATCTTTTTGATCTGAAGTCGCATGTTGCCAGATACTCATCACTCCTGCCTTCAATTATCATCCTTAGCTTGCTTTCGCCTGAAATAATAATAGGCCGGATTGTCAGATTATGAGGTGATATTGGGGAAATGATAATAGATTCATCTTCAGGTGATAATATAGGTCCACCCGCACTTAGATTATATGCTGTAGATCCTGTCGCTGTTGACACTATCAGACCGTCTGCCCAATATGTATTAAGATAAACACCATCCACAAAAACATTGATTGTTATCATGCTTGGATTAGCCTTTTGAATGGTGATCTCATTCAGGGCAGATGTTGATTCGCCGTCAAAAATGTCTGCAGGCCGGGATATTTCCAAAAGGGTTCTTTCAATAATTTCATATTCTCCCCTGCATAACATATCTACCGAGGCGACAATCTCCTCATTAGGGATATTGGCAAGAAAACCCATCCTGCCGGTATTCACACCGGCCACAGGGATTCCAGAATCTTTCACCTTCATTACAGTTTCAAGGAATGTGCCATCACCGCCAACACTTATTATCATATCAGGCATATCGGATAAAGTCCCCAGATTATTGAATTGTTCAATTAATTCAGCCCCGGGACATATATCAGTATCTTCAACCCTCTGGTAAATCTGAATTTTAATGCCTCTTTTACATAACTCATTTACAAGTAGGATGACCCCTTCCCTTGTCTTTGATTTATTATCCTTGCTGTAGATAGCCACCCTTGTGAGCATGTTTCTCAGATATTAAGGTATTTCATGAGCAGATCAAAACGCTCGGAATAGAACCTGTTCATCGAATCGGTTGAAGTTACCCATGTTTTTACATCATAACTGTAACGTTCGAAAGTTCTTATAACTGACGCAAGTTCTCCTGTATTGACTTTAAGTGTTACCTCCATTCTCGTTGAATCGGGTGGTGAAGTAATATACATGCTCAGGACTTTAATATTATTACTCTCAATGATCTGTGCTATCTGAGAAAGTGAATAATCTCTTTCGGTAAGCTCAAGAACAATTATCCCTCCGGCCTGATCCATTGAAGATATTCCGGCCATATACCTTACCAGATCATTAGTTGTGATGACCCCTTTATAATGATCATTGTCATCCAGAACAGGCACTATGGATAACTTTAACCTCGATGCCAGCCCAATAACCTCAAACAGATGCTGCTCTGTTGTTACAAATGTTTTCAGCAGGGGAAGGGTGTAATTACCTATTGGTTCTTCAGGCCGGTTCATGTCATAAACATCATTATCTGAAATTAAACCAAGGAAATCCTGATTGTTAACAACCGGTAAATGGGAAACCCGGAATATCTCCATCCAGTTAAGGGCAATTTGTCCCGTATCCGATGGCTTCAGAGAAGGAATTATTTCTGATATAAGGTCTTTTGCGAACATAAAAACTAAAATGCGGTTTATTTTTCATCTAAATTAACAAAAAAAAAGCCAGTTATTGTAATTTTGCAACATTATTAAAATACGAAATACAATCACTTTTATTATTATCATGACAAAGTTAAGTGTTAATATCAATAAAATTGCAACAATCAGAAATGCGCGCGGAGGAGATATCCCTAATATTAAAGCAGCTGCCATTAATTGTCAGCTTTTTGGAGCTGACGGGATTACAGTTCACCCGCGTCCTGATGAACGACACATAAGATATAAAGACGTTCTGGAAATCAGGCCTGTAATTACTACTGAATTCAATATAGAAGGATATCCGTCAGAAAAGTTTATTACCCTTGTCCTGGCTGTTAAGCCCGACCAGGTAACACTGGTACCTGACCGGCATGACGCGATAACCTCAAACTCAGGATGGGATACGGTTAAAAACAGGACTTTTCTTACTGAAGTGGTATCTGCTTTCCATAAAGAAGGTATAAGAACATCCCTCTTTGTTGGTACTGAAGCCGTTAATATCGAAAATGCAGCGCTGACAGGTACCGACAGGGTTGAACTCTATACGGAACCCTATGCCTCTGCCTTTCCCCTAAACGCTCCTGATGCTGTCAAACCGTTTATCAGAGCCGCAGAAATAGCCCGTAATGCCGGGCTCGGACTAAACGCCGGTCATGATCTTAATCTGGATAACCTGCTATATTTCCATAAGAATATTCCCTGGCTTAAGGAAGTTTCCATAGGACATGCTCTTATTTCGGATGCTCTGTATCTGGGTTTGGAAAATACGATACAAATGTACAAGCGCCAAATATCCGGTGAAAACAGCTTATGAGACTTTTTTTCAGGAAATATGGAGAGGGGCCTCCTCTGATAATATTACATGGTTTATTTGGTTCATCCGAAAACTGGTTTTCAATAGCAAAGAAAATAGAGGACAGTTTTACGGTTTACCTCCCTGATCTCAGAAATCATGGTCACTCCCCGCATAGTAATACCCACGATTATAATTCTATGAGAGATGACCTTTATGAACTCATTAAGGAATTAAATCTTAAGAAAATTTTTCTGGCAGGACATAGCATGGGGGGAAAAGTTGCCATCAGTTTCGCATTGAAATGGCCCGAAATGATAAACGGATTACTTATTGCCGATATTTCACCTTTTGAAAACAATAATAACCGGCAATCAACTTATAATCAACATTTATTAATACTTAATGCAATCCTTTCCATTGACATTTCAACGGTTACCTCCCGCAATGAAGTGGATTCACTTCTATCAAAAGAGATCATGTCTGAAAAAATAAGAGCATTAATATTGAAGAATCTTCAGCGAAATGCACAAAAAAGGTTTTCATGGAAAATAAATGCACTGTCGCTCCTTAACAATTTTGACAGAATAACGGAGGGTATTGACCGGAAGACAGCTTTTACACAACAGGTTACAGGCTTCCCGGTAATTTTTATGAAAGGTGCTGATTCTGACTATATACCTGCAGGAGATTTCAGTTTCATTAAGAAAGTTTTTCCAGCAGCAGAATTAGTAGAAGTCGCAAATGCAGGACACTGGATCCAATCCGACAGACCTGATGAAGTTATTAAATATCTGAAAAAATTGCTGAGTGACAGCTGATTACATAAATGTTACAGATTCGATCTTTTCCTCCCCAACAGGATGGCGGTTCATGAAACGTAATAAAACCTGGGTTACGGCAACGACGTCTTTTTCGCAATAGTGCACTATCCTGACAATATCCTTCTCCTCCCGGTATATACTGGCCACCATGCTGCCATCAATATCATCCTTTGGTGTAGGAATCCCAAGTATCGTAGTAAGAAGGTCAAGTGAAGTGTAGCTTTTATAATCACCGAATTTCCAGAGATCCATGGTATCAAGTAATTTTATTTCCCAGGGCTTTTTCCCTGCATTATCAAGTATCTCAGGTATAATGATTCCGTTTATGATCATCCGTCGTGCAATGTAAGGAAAGTCAAACTCCTTGCCGTTATGACCACATAACAGTGCCTCTCTTTTACTCTTTGAAAACCTTTCAATCATGGCAGAAAATTCAGAAAGGATAGCTTTCTCATCATCTCCGTAAAATGATTTTAATCTTAAACTTAAAGGATTCTGTTCCTTAATAACTCCAGCCGAAATGCAAATAATCTTCCCAAATTCAGCATAAATCCCGGCTCTTTCATAGACTTCGGCAGCAGACTGATCAGCATTTCTGAATTGTCTTGACTTTTTTTCCCAGAGTTTCTGTACTGAAGGGTCGAGCTGGCTGTAATCCTCAATTGCCGGTACAGTTTCAATATCAAGAAAGATTATATCTTCCGGTTTTACATTTTCAAGCATAACCTTATAAGTTATTTCTTAACAGGTGTTTTTCAATAATTAAGATCCGTTTTTTATACCCACATGATTATTATCGCCTCCCGTTAATACAATATCAGCCAATCGTATTGTACGGCGAATAAACTGCAGATGAGAAGGTTTTATGGTATCAGGATACCTTTTGAAAATTGTCAGAACCGAACCGTTGCCACCTGCTGTTCCTACAATCAGCATAAATTTATACTTTTGCAATTACTTTTAATCATCAAAAATAACAAATTTCAGGAAATGTCAGAACTTTATCCCCTTAAGTTTGATCCAATTTTAAAAGAAAAGGTATGGGGTGGAAATGCCCTCTCAAGCCGATTTCATAAAAAACCAACCGGATCACAAAATATCGGCGAAAGCTGGGAGATATCAGCTTTATCAGGTAATCTATCAATTGTAAGTAATGGATATCTGGCAGGGAACAACATAGAGGAACTCATTGAGGTTTATATGGGGGATATAACAGGGGACGCAGTTTTTGAAAAGTTCGGAAATGAATTTCCACTCCTTATAAAATTTATTGAAGCGCGGGAAGATTTGTCTATCCAGGTCCATCCCGGAAATGTTATGGCTAAAGAAAAACATAAAGCCTATGGCAAAACAGAAATGTGGTATATTCTTGAAAGTGAAAAAGGGGCAAAAATCTTCACTGGTTTTAAAGAGGTGGTAACAAAAGAAAGATACCAGAAGGCGATTGAGGATGGAAAAATTGCCGAACTACTGAACATTGAAACACCGGTTGCAGGAGATGTCTTATTCACACCTGCAGGAAGGATTCATGCTATTGGTGCAGGAATAGTCCTTGCTGAAATCCAGCAAACCTCCGATATCACTTACCGGGTTTTTGACTGGAACAGAAAAGACGCCATGGGAAACACGAGAGAGTTACATATGGAACTCGCATTGGAAGCAATCGATTTTAACGCAGCAGGAAAGAATAAGATCAGTAAAGAACTTACAATAAACCAGACAGAGAACCTTGTCAGCTGTGAATTTTTTAACACTAATATTATCTGGTTCAACGACCAGATAAACAAAGATTATACTTTAACAGATTCATTTATTATTTACCTTTGTACAGAAGGTGAATTTTTAATAAGGTGGGATGGTAATACGGAAAAAGTATCGAAAGGAGAAACTGTTCTTCTTCCTGCCATGATTAAAAAGATTATACTTGAACCTTTAGGTGAAACAAAACTCCTTGAAATCTTTGTCAATGAAGGCATAAACAACTTATTATAAGATAGCTTTTTACTATGAAAATTATTTCTGGTTCGTTAGTTATTATACTAATTCTTGCTTTAATATCAGGGTGTGCCGGAAACAGTTCCGGGAAGAAAGGCTCTGAAAATGCAAATGATAACATTACTGTTCCTGATACCGGTTTTACGGGTATTAAAAAGTACACAAGCGGCAGCCATCTGGTAAAAGAAGTCACTTTTAAAAACAGCGTCCGCAATGGTTTAATGAAAACATTCTACCCTGGCGGACAAACATACCAGACATTCTGGTTTGAGAATGGACTGAGAGAGGATTCCGCAAAATGGTATTACCCCGACGGGAAAGTATTCCGGTCCACTCCATTCAAACATGACACCGTGGATGGAATTCAGATACAGTATTACAAAAATGGAAAAATCAAGGCGAAATTAGGATATACAAAAGGACTGCGCAACACGTTTTTTGAGGAATATACGCCGGCTGGAAAGCTGGTAAGTGGATATCCCGGTATAGTTGTAAACATCACGGATGAGTACAAATCAAAAGGAACTTACAGGATCGGACTTGAATTATCTGATAAATCAACAAAAGTAAAGTTCTATCGGGGTGAATTTACAGACAACCGTTTTGACACTGCAGGCTACAAAATAATAAAAACGACAGCGGGCAAGGGAACGCTTATCCTTAAAAAGACAGGGACTGCAACCTCCGGTGAAGTTGGCGTTATAGCCGAAATATTAACATCATTTGGAAACAAATACCTCGTCCCTAAGAATATAAAGCTACCTTATAATGACCTCAAATAATTGACTTCCATGATAATTCATTCAGCGTCTTTCATAAAGAGCAGTCCTGATTTAAAAGAATGTCCTGCTCCCATAAAACCTGAATTTGGATTTATTGGCAGATCAAATGTCGGCAAATCATCGCTCATTAATATGCTTACCGGTTGGTCAAAACTTGCAAAAACATCAGGTCAGCCAGGAAAGACCAGAACAATAAATCATTTCGTTGTTAATGAGAACTGGTATCTTGTTGACCTTCCGGGATATGGCTATGCTAAAGTTCCTCTGAAAATGCGTGACGCCTGGATCAGGGCTGTAGAGGAATATATTCTTAAAAGGGAAAACCTGGTTTCTCTTTTTGTATTGTTAGATTCGAGGCTTAAACCACAAAAATCGGATCTTGAATTCATGAATTTCATAGGAAGAAATCAGATCCCTTTTTCAAGGGTATTTACAAAAACCGACAAATTAAGTAAAACGGCACTTGAAAAAACAATATCATGTTTTGACACTGAAATGCTTAATACCTGGGAGTCCGTACCGGAAACCTTTGTTTCCTCATCTGTAAAAGGTACTGGCAGAGATGAGATATTGAATTATATCGAAGAATCTATCAACAATTTTTCAAATGGTACCTGATTTTATCGGGAATTTATAATTTTGTAGCCTTAATAATCGAATTTTTAACAGCTAAATAATATTAAAATGTTTGGAAAAGCGCCAATGAAACTTTTTTCCTGCAGGGCTTCGCAGCATCTGGCTCAAAGGATTGCAGATCAGCTGGGCATTGAGCTCGGAAAAAGTTCAGTAACGGAATTCAGCGATGGTGAATTTCAGCCCTGTTTTGATGAATCAGTAAGAGGTTGCCTGGTTTTTATCGTTCAGTCAACAAATCCTCCCGCCGATAATATTTTTGAACTTCTTCTTATGATAGATGCTGCCAAGCGAGCCTCAGCCTATAAAGTAATAGCGGTAATCCCCTATTATGGGTTTGCCCGTCAGGACAGAAAGGACAGGCCCAGGGTATCAATAGGTTCAAAATTATCAGCTGACCTTCTTAGTACTGCCGGAGTAGACAGAGTTATTACAATGGATCTTCATGCTGACCAGATACAGGGATTTTTTAACGTTCCGGTTGACCACCTGTTTGGCTCGGCAATCTTCGCCCCGTATATAGAAAATCTGAATCTTGACAAACTCACTGTTTCAGCGCCAGATATGGGAGGCTCCAAAAGAGCCAATGCCTATTCGAGGCACCTTCACTCAGAAATGGTACTATGTTACAAACTACGCAAAAAACCAAATGTAATTGAAGAAATGTCAGTTATAGGTGAGGTAGATGGCAGGAATGTGGTTATTATCGATGATATGGTAGATACTGCAGGTACACTTGTTCTTGCTGCCAACATGATGAAAGAAAGAGGTGCCAGAAGTATAAGGGCATTCGCAACCCACCCAATACTATCAGGAAATGCTATTGAGAGAATTGATGATTCAGCTATAGAAGAACTTGTTGTCACCGACTCTGTCCCGTTTGTAAATACTTCAAAAAAAATAAAGGTACTCTCAATTTCAGATATTTTTTCAAAGACTATCCAGGCTGTCACTTCAAATCAGTCAATAAGCACAAATTTTGTATTCTGATTCCTTTGTTATATATTTGCAGGCCAAATTTTAAAAATGTCGCACGTGTAATGGGAAGTTATCATGATGATAACTTTTAGTAGCACAATAACTTTAGTTCAGATGAAGACAATAGAAATCAAAGGTTCACTAAGGAAGGAATTAGGGAAAAAAAGTTCCAGAATACTCCGGAAAGAAAATAATGTCCCATGTGTTATTTATGGAAAAGAAGAGAATATCCATTTCCATGCTCATGAAAATAGTTTTAAGAATCTTGTATACACCCATAAAGCACATCTGGTACAATTTGACCTTGATGGGAAGGAATACAAAGCGGTGCTGAAAGACATGCAATTTCACCCGGTAAGTGACAAGATCCTTCATGCCGACTTTATTGAGATTTTTGATAAAAAACCTGTTATAATAAGTATTCCAATCCAGGTACAAGGTGATTCAGCAGGTGTGATGGCAGGCGGAAAATTAAGTATCAGAAGAAGAACTCTTAAAGTTAAGGGATTTGCAGCCGATCTTCCGGAATTCTTGCCAATAGACATAACTAATTTGAAAATACATCAGTCTGTAAGGGTCGGTGAATTAGCATATGACAAGATAGAATTGCTCGATCCGAAAATGTCAGCAGTTTTGTCAGTGGCCACATCCCGTGTGGTACAGAAAACTGAGGAAGAAGTTCTGGCTGAAGCAGCTCCCGTAGAGGCAACAGAAACTCCTGAAGGAGAGAAAAAAGCCTGATCCAAATTATTAATATAATTCAGGCACAATGAAATATCTTATAGTTGGCCTGGGAAATATCGGAGATGGGTATAAAAATACCCGGCATAATATAGGATTTACAGTATTGGATGCATTGGTAAAAGAATCCAATGTTTCTTTTACAGACAAACGATACGGCGCAGTTTGTACAATAAAATACAAAGGGACCACCTTTATTCTGCTTAAACCCTCAACATTTATGAATCTCAGCGGGAACGCTGTAAATTACTGGCTTAAAAAAGAAAATGTCCCCATAGGAAATCTGCTAGTCATCGTGGATGATATAGCACTTCCCCTTGGCACTTTACGATTAAGACCCAAAGGAAATGATGGAGGACATAACGGACTTGCCCATATTAACGAAATACTCTCAACAAACGAATATGCAAGAGTAAGAATTGGTATAGGAAATGGATTCAGGAAAGGTTCACAGATTGACTTTGTCCTTGGTGAATGGACCCCTGAAGAAATGAATATCCTCAAAGAGAGGATCTCAATTGTGGCCAGTATGATAAAATCGTTCGGCACCATAGGGCTGGAGCTTACAATGACCACTTTTAACAAAGTTGGTAAAATACCCGGACCTGAGAATATTTCAGGGAAGGATAAAGTAAATGAATAACTATCTGCGGATTAATATAAATGCCTGATAAAAAACATATCAGAATTGATAAATTCCTATGGGCAGTAAGGATTTTTAAGACAAGGGGCATTGCAGCCGATGCCTGCAGCAAGGGACGTATAATTATTAACGAAATTCATGTAAAACCCTCCAGGTTAGTTACAAATGACGAAATTATAACTGTAAAGAAACCTCCGGTAAACTATATCTACAGGGTAATTGAACCCATTGAAAACCGAGTGTCAGCTAAACTTGTTGAAAAATATATAACTGATATGACACCTGAAGAAGAAAAAGTAAAACTTATTATTCGTCAGTCGGGTATTGTTGGTTACAGAGATAAAGGTACAGGACGGCCTACAAAAAAAGAGAGAAGGTTAATTGACAAGTGGCAGGAGGACAAAAGTGATTTATGAGTCAGGTGGTATAAAGACTTATTATTACTAAAGTACTTATTATTGTTATTTGAAATTTAACAATAGAAATCCATTTTATTTAACTTGCATCACGTCAGCCTACTTCATTTTTTGATTGATCTGGAGCCGGTATATATCTTTTTTTAACTATCATATGGGGAAGGAAAACATCGAAGAATATTCAGGTGGATACGCACTTTTAAAGAGTATTGCAGGATTCTGGCATAATAATGTTTTTTATAGAAAAGTCATCGTTCTTGGCCTTGAAAATATAAATCCTGATGATCATCTGATTTTTGCGCCAAACCATCAGAATGCACTGATGGATGCTCTGGCAGTACTTTTTACTCATAAGGGTCAACCTGTATTTCTGGCCAGGGCAGATATCTTTAAGAAGAAGTTTATTGCATCTGTATTGTATTTTCTTAAAATACTTCCTGTATACAGGATCAGGGATGGTTTCAGCAGCCTGAAAGGAAATGATGAGATATTCAACAAGACTATCGATGTTTTAAAGAATAATAATGGCCTTGTTATACTGCCCGAAGGCGATCATGCTGGTTTCAGAAGGTTAAGACAATTAAAAAAAGGAATATGCCGCGTCGCATTTCAGGCTGATGAATCGACAGATTTTAATCTCAATGTCAAGATAATACCTGTCGGGCTTGAGTTCACCAACTACAGCAGGTACAGACAGGTACTTACTGTGGTTTATGGAAAACCAATTGAGGTATCAGAATATTACGGGCATTACAGGGAGAATCCTGAAAGAGCCCTGAACGAGCTGAGAAACAGGCTCTCGTCTGAGATGAAGAAAATAATGGTTCATATAGAACCAGAAGAGGATTATGAAGCTATAGATGAACTCAGGAGTATAATAAACGGAAGGTTCAGCGATGATATCAGGTTTCCTAAGCTTTTCCGGGACAGGATCCTGATTGAAAAAATGAACCACCTTAGGATATCCGATCCATCACTTTACCGTAATATATGCAAGCTAAGTCTCCTTGTAAAAAGGAATACCGTTGAGCTAAATCTCAGTTACAGGTTACTCAATAAAAAGAAACATCCCCTGGGATGGCTGATTGCGGGGATGATTGGAATTATAATAACTTTACCTATCTTCCTTTACGGCAATATTTTTAATTTAACTTTTCTGGAGATACCCAATCTTCAGATTCGTAAAATCCACGATATTCAGTTCCATTCAACCATGAAATACGGAATTTCATTTACATTGGCAATAATATTTTTACCTGTCTATCTGTTAATTTCATTTATTATATTTCCTAATTTGTGGGTTGCCATTCCCATCTTTCTCAGTCTGCCTCTTTCAGGACTTTTTGCGTGGAATTATTTCCTGCAGTTCGGAAGGATAAGAGGAGGCTTCAGGGTAAGAAAATATTTAAAACATGGTAATAAAAAATACTCATTACTTAAGAAAAATCATTCAAATTTGGTCAATCTTATAGCGAATCTGAAGAATGAATCGTAATAAAATGTTTAGTGGTAAGGTGGCATGGATTACCGGAGCATCTTCCGGAATAGGAGAATCGCTTGTTTATGAGTTCATAAAAAGAGGAGCTATTGTAATTGCATCTTCAAATGATCCTGCAGGACTTGAAAGGGTCAAGTCAGGGTGCAGGGATAGATCTGGAAATGTAATAAGCGCTCCATTCGACCTTTCTGATACTTCCGATATTGGTACTCTTGCAGAAAAGCAAATAAATTCGCTTGGGAAGATCGACTTCCTCCTCAATTTAGGAGGAATAAGTCAGAGAGCAAAAATTACCGAAACTCCTTTATGGCTCGACAGAAAAATATTTGAAATTAATTATTTCGGAACAATCGCCCTCACAAAGGCTGTATTACCATATATGATAAAACAAAAATCGGGTCATATACTCGCAACAAGCAGTATATCAGGAAGATTTGGTTTTCCTCTACGGTCTGCGTATTCAGCTTCAAAGCAGGCGTTGCATGGATTTTTCGAAACACTATTTCTTGAAAATAAACAGTTTAATATCAGATCATCTGTTATCATCCCAGGCAGAGTCAGGACCAGCATTTCATTACACGCCCTTGACGGAGAAGGAAAGGAGCATGGAATAATGGATGCGGGACAGGCAAAAGGTATTTCACCTGAAAAAGCTGCCCAGATAATAATAAGGGGAATTAAAAAAAATAAAAGAGAAATTCTTGTTGGCCGGAGTGAACTAATTCTGTTATACATCAGGAGATTATGCCCATGGCTTTTCTTCAGGATTGCAGATAAATTCGATCCCGCATAGCTATATTTAATAATTATTAAATTTATATGAAGAAATATATTATTTGTGGTATTCAGCAGATAGGGATTGGTGTAACAAACCTTGAAGAGGCATGGAATTGGTATATTCAGCAGTTTGGTATGGACTGCAGAATATTTGAAGATGAGGCAGAAGCCAGGTTAATGCTTCCCTATACCGGTGGAAAGCCTCAAAGCCGGCACGCTGTTCTGGCTTTGAATCTTCAGAGCGGAGGGGGATTTGAGATTTGGCAATATAAAGGAAGGGAACCACTCCGGATCAAAGAAGAGGTTTCGGTTGGCGATCTTGGCATTTTAGCTTGCAAAATGAAAGTGAAAGATATCGATCAAGCCTGGAAATTCTTTATAAATAATGGTATCTCCATGTCAGGAGAAATTTCTCACGATCCTTCAGGTAAAAAAACACTCTTCCTTAAAGATCCTTACAGTAATATTTTTCAGATGGTCGAAGGTGATAACTGGTTTATGGATGAGAATAAAATATCGGGGGGCTCATACGGAGCAATAATAGGAGTCTCTGATATTGAATCGTCAAGGGCGGTTTATTCCGATATCCTGGGTTATGATGAAGTGGTTTATGATTTTACAGGAGTTTTTCCGGATCTTTCAAATCTTCCGGGAGGAGATAAAGAGTGCCGCAGAGTTCTCCTTAAATGTTCTGTACCCTTTAGTGGACCCTTCAGCAGACTTTTCGGCCAGAGTTTTATCGAACTTATCAGCGCTACAGGGGAGCCGGGGAAGAAAATCTACGAAAACAGGTACTGGGGCGATCCGGGATTCATTCATTTATGTTACGATATGCAGGGTATGGATGAACTGAGAAAATTTTGTAAAAATCTGGGGTTTCCCTTCAAAGTTGACAGTAAAGAAAGCCATGAGGGAAATAGTTTTGATATGGGCGAAGCAGCAGGTCATTTTTCTTACATAGAGGATCCGGACGGAACACTTATCGAATTTGTGGAAACACATAAGGTCCCTATTCTGAAAAAAATCGGCTGGTATCTTGACCTCAGGAAAAGAGATCCTCAAAAACCACTTCCGACATGGATAGTCAAAACACTTAAATATTCCAGGGTTAAAAGGTAGCTATCTTGGCACTCCATCGCCTACCATTTACATGATCTCATCGGAGCAGTGACAGGAATGTGTCAGGTGGTTGGACATGTAAAAATTTTATATGTTCTTTTGTTTAAGGTTCTCCACTTCACGAAAGACTCTCATGACATTTCCACCCCATATCTTTTCAATATCAGCTTTTTTGTAGCCTCTTCTCAATAGTTCAATTGTAATATTTTTCATTTCGGAAACCGTCCTGCAACCATCGACCCCTCCCCCGCCATCAAAATCAGTTCCTATACCTACATAATCAACACCAATTACCTGAACTACATGGTCAATATGGTCAACAACATCGGTAACGGTCGCCAGTTTCTGATATTTCCGCTGAATGGCCCTGTACTCATCACGCATCTTCTGTTGTTCTTCCCCCGACAGAGCCTTATAATCACCATATTTCTGCCGGACTTCCCTAAGTTTAACTTCCAGTTCAGGGTTTGGATCAGGCACCTTCAGGTAGTTGCTTAAGAAACAAATCTGGATAACGCCTCCCTTTTCCTTTAGTGCCAGTAACATATCATCATTAAGGTTTCTTGGATTTTCACATAGCGCCCTGCATGATGAATGAGAAGCAATTACGGGAGCCCTGGATGCTTTCAGAACATCAAAAAATGATTTATCTGAAATGTGGGAAACATCAACCATAATTCCCAGTCGGTTCATTTCTTTTATGACCTCTAATCCAAAAGGAGAGAGTCCATTGTTTTCACTTCCCTTACTGTCGGTTGAAGAATCACAAATATCATTGTTTTTTGAATGACAAAGAGTTATATACCTGGCACCCAAATCATAATATTGCTTAATTCTTGAAATATCTTTTCCGATGGGGTAACCATTTTCCAGTCCTGTAAATACTGCAATTTTTCCATCCTTAAATATCCTGTAAGCATCCTCTGGTGAGTAGGCCATCTCAGCCATAGTGGAACTTCTTTCAACATTTTCATGAATCGCTTTAAAAATATCCAGCGCTTTTTTGTGCGCAATGGTACACGAAGAATCATCTCTCGGGCCTTGTCCTATAAAAACAACCAGAAACTCAGAATGAAGGCCGCCTTCCACCATTCTTGGAAAATCAACGCATCCAAAGGTATTTTTTTCCCTGATGTCGAAATCAGAACGGATGAATTCCATTGGGGTATCACAATGTGTATCAACTGTAATTATTGATTCATGTATCTTATCAGCTCTTTTAATTAATTGATCTTCACTATTACTGCAACCATAAATTAGAAAAAGAACAATTAAGAAATTTTTTAATGGTTTCATATGTATATAATTTTATATTTGACAGTAAGATGAACCCCAAAGGCTCGCCGAAGGCAAACCACACATCTTTATAAAGTTATAGTAATATAGTGTTTGAGCTAGTATTACATTTGGATTTCATAATGTTAAGTAATTTGTTTGCAACTGCAAGGTAATTAAAACAGGAAGCTGAAATAATCAAAATCAGTTATTTAACACTATTTAACACTACAAAAGCCCCGACGCTTAGGACGCGGCAGCCATGAAAAGAAAGTAATAATTGCTTTTGAGAAATAAGAGCTTCGTCTTATTTCATTTGAGATTTAGATACATTTACACGTTAATCTTATGAAATTTTAATACAATAAATGGATTTTTAATTTTTGCAATCACTATAAAAAATAATTAATACCCTGTATAAAAATGCACAATTCATTTTCCCGGTTTCAGATAAAAGAGGTGTATTAAAATAGCTTTGTAATCACACTTAAAAGTATTAAAATACCAGTTGATGCAATAACTGCTCCTGCTACTTTGTTTATTTTAATTATTGTTCTGAGTCTGATTCTCTTCTTAAACTTGTTTACGAAATAGCTTAAAAACAGCCACCAGGTAAGCGCCCCGATAAATACTCCCGGTATCAGAAAGACCGGAATTAAACTTGGTTGCAAAGAGCTTTTAAGATTAAGTCCTGAAAATAAAGCCACAAAAACAAAGATGGTAAAGGGATTTGTAATTGCAAGAATAAAGACTGAATAAAAATCGCGCCAGAGAGATTTATTAACCTTGTCCTTTCTCCTGAATTCTTTAATAGGGTTTGAAAAGAATACTTTTATTCCTGCACCCAGAATAAGGCCGCTTGCTATCAGGCTGATAATAAACCTTCTTTCTTCAATAAAGCTTAAAATAAAGGCAAATCCGAATCCTGACAACAAGGCAAGCATGGTATCGGCAAAAGCTAAACCGATTCCGGAGAAGAACCCGGACAGGAAACCTCTTTTAAGTGTTCGGTTAACCAGAATTATGCCAATTGGGCCAAATGGCATTGAAACCAAAAGTCCCAGTAAAATGCCCTTCAAAAGTATTTCAACTGCCGGAATCATTAAAATATGATAATCTGACAAATATAAGAAGTTTATTAACCTATAAAAAGTACAATATCCCTGCAGGGTATCTTAGAATAAATCTCTATTCGCAATTCTTCTGCTATTTTTTGCAGTTGGATCAATATGCCAGCAAAATGTATAACCTTTCATTTGATTGTTCATTTAAGCTTGTCATTGGTGAGGAACCAGTCATTTATTAATGAAAGAAGGTTTGGAATTTATATTTTTGCAGGCATGTTTTCAATAAACAGAGGTGACCTTTCAAAAAAGATACTGTTATATCCAGATGAATAAATATACCCTTGTATCATTGTCTGTTTTTGGTGGAATAATGTCAGGATTAGCCTGGACCAACTGGTGCTCAGGCCTGATTTTACTAATTGCATTTGTGCCATTTTTCCTTATTGAGTCTGTACTTTATAATGATGCAAAGAAATATAGTAAAAATGTATTCTTTCTATATATCCTCCCGGGTTTCGTTATTTTTAATATCCTGGCTATAGGATGGGTTAAAGTTGCTACCATGACAGGGGCACTTTTTATTGTTTCGGGGTTATCTTTTCTGATGGCATTAACTATGTGGCTCGCACATATGATCCGACTTAAGGCTGGAAATTTTGCCGGATTTGTTTCTCTTGTTTCGTTCTGGCTTACATTAGAGTTCCTGAATTTAAATAGTGACCTGCTTAGCCCCTGGCTTAACCTGGGAAATGGACTTGCAAAAGATATTATGTTTATTCAATGGTATGAAGTAACAGGAGTGGCAGGAGGCACCCTCTGGATATTGTGCTCAAATCTGGTTATTTCAGTTTATCTGTATAACATTGTCATGAATAAAAAGGTTAACCGTTCCCTCTTTTGGTTATGGTTAATAATAATTTTCGTCCCCTCTTCTATTTCAATAAAACGGTATTTTTCTATCCGTCAGAATGACCGCAATGGTAAAGAGGTTGTGATAATCCAGCCTGATATAGATCCCTATACTCAAAAATTCAATATTCCTTTTCCTCAGCAATGGGATAAGACACTGGCAATGGCAAAATCTGCAATTTCAGAAAAGACTTCCTGGATCATAACACCCGAAACAACTATTGATGACCCGGTTAATGAGGACTACCCTGACGGTAACAATTATATTAAAGAAGCAAAAAAACTGGCATTTGAATACCCGGGGATTTCTATCGTGGCAGGAATTGTCAGTTATAAATTATATCCAGCCTCAGACAAAGCTCCTACCAGCAGCGCAAATAAGATAGATGAATCAGGATTATACTACGATCATTTTAATTCAGCATTCAAAATTGATACAGGCAGATCTGTGAAAATCTACCATAAATCGAAGCTGGTACCTGGCGTTGAAATGCAGTTTTCCACAGGTCCCCTGAAAATATTAAGTAAGCTTCTGCCCTCTTTTGGTGGTACAAATTGGGGTTATGGAGTTCAAAAAGAGAGAATATGCTTTGAACATCCGGGTGACTCGCTAAAGATAGCTCCGGTAATCTGCTTTGAATCAGTATTTGGGAATTTTGTAGCAGACTATGTAAGGAAAGGAGCTGAAGCAATATTTATTATAACCAACGATGGCTGGTGGAAAAACACTTCAGGTTACCTTCAACATCTTACCTATGCATCATTAAGGGCCATTGAGACACGACGGCCTGTAGCCAGAGCCGCCAATACCGGTATCTCATGTATACTCGATATAAGAGGAAAACGACTAAAAGAATCCGAATGGTGGACACCCGCAATCATCACCGGTGAAATTTTTCCTGAAATAAAAATAACTCCCTATGTAAAATATGGCGATTATATAATGAAAATTGCATCAATTATAAGTTTATTCATCAGCATATTGGTATTCATAGCAATTCCCATCCGGGAAAAATTAAAAACTCATGAATAGAATAAATTTCTCTCTGACAATAGTAAGTTTAGTGGATCGGGGTTTTTATCTCCTGCATTAAGAATCGGATCTATGAGGTGGAATGGATTGAGAAAAACTGCACTACCCCTGCTGTACCACACCCGAAGGCTATTCAGAGTATTTTGCCTTGAATATTTTTATCCCTTCGTCTAGCCATTTCTTATATTCCTCAACATTTAAGTTGGTAGGCATCAGTTTATTCAGCGGATTACCCTCATAATCAGTTATCACATTAAGGGGGAGTGCATTTGTCTTAAACCTGGAAATCTCAATATCTTCATTTATTTTACCAATAGTTTTTTTCTGTTTTCCATCTATGGAAGAAATTATCCATTCGTTTTCAGGCAATTGAGTTCTGTCGTCAACATAAAGAGCTATGATCACAAAATTATCTCTCAAACGCCGGAGGATATCCGGATCGGACCACACTTTTGCTTCCATAATTTTACAATTTGCACATGCATGACCTTTAAAATCGATAAGCACAGGTTTCTTCTGCTCCTTAGCACATTCAATTCCCTGATTATATTCATAATATCCCTTAAGTCCGTAGGGCATGTTGAAAATGTTGCCGAACCGTGGTTCGGAACAGAAGCTGCTTGTATTAATTACACTGGGTGACGATCCTGAAACACTTCTGTTCTCGGATATCAGTTCAGGGAGATTAAGTCCGGAAGTAGCTCGTGACGGTAAAAAAGATGATAATCCTGTAAGGGGTGCTCCAAAGAGGCCGGGAATAAGATAAATAACAAATGAAAATACTGCAATTATTAAGAATAACCTGAATACACCAATATATGGAAGGTCATTGTCGTGTGCAAATTTTATCTTGCCCATAAGATATAATCCCAGCAGAGAGAAAATAACTATCCAAATGGCAAGAAAGAGATCGCGTGATAATAACTTCAGTGAGTAAACGCTATCAATTGTCATCAGAAATTTCAGACTGAAGGCAAGCATAATAAATCCTAGTACAACCTTTATTGAATTCAGCCAGCCTCCCGACCTGGGGATTTTGCTGATAACTGACGGGAACAGGGCAAATATAGTAAATGGCAGGGCAAATGCGATACCAAATCCAAGCATCCCAATTGTTGGCCTTAAAACATCACCGCTTGCAGCCTCTACCAAAAGAGCGCCGACAATAGGTCCCGTACAGGAGAATGATACTATTACTGTTGTAAGTCCCAAAAAGAAGGCACCAAGAATGCCACCTTTATCAACTCCCGAATCAGCAACGGAAACCCATTTGTTTGGAAGAATAATTTCAAATGCCCCAAAAAAGGAAACTGAAAATAGTATGAATAACACAAAGAACAAACTATTTGGTATCCAGTGAGTGCTTAATGTATTTGCAAATCCCGCACCTGCACTGGTCAGAGAAACCAGTATCCCCAATGATGAATAAATCAGAATTATAGAAAGTCCAAAAATAAATGCCTTGTAAATTGCCTTTCTTCTATTTTCTGTACCCTGAGAGAAAAAAGCGACAGTCATCGGGATCATTGGAAATACACAGGGGGTCAGAACCCCTGCAAACCCTGCAAGCAATGAAATAAGGAAGAATTTAAGAAATCCTTTTTTTGAATCTGCCGGAATCGCCGGAGTCTCTCCTTTTCCGGAGGAAAGTTGTTGTAGTGACTTATCTGAAATGTCAATTTCAAATCCAACCTCTTTAGGCGGAGAACATGTTGTATTGTTACATGCCATATAATTAGCTGATCCGGTTACCTTGAAAAAGGGCTCCAAGGCCTTTATTTTCTGCCGGAATTCAGCTTTTGTTTCAAAAGTTTTAATCTTAAATCCGAAAGCGCTGTCAAAAGTCTCTTCAGGTTTTGTCACCTCGAATGGTTTCCCGACCAGAATAAATCCCGGTACTGTATCGATACTGAAAGATGTGGGGATCGGGCCACCTTTAGGAACATCCAGTGCGTAAATATGAGATCCTTTATCTATTGAAGCAGTGAATGTCAATTCAAATTGATTCTCTCCCGTCTTTACAAAATTAAAATTCCATGTTACCGGATCATATATCTGAGCAGATACGTTAACACTCAAAATCAGGAACAGCAAATATGATATCAGATTTCTCTGCATGACAAGGTCTTAAAATTCACTGCAAAAATAACAAATAGGTTAATAATATGTATAAAAATGTAATTAGAAGTAAGATAAAGTATTATGTCAGGTCAATCTCATTTCCTTCACGGTCAAAAAAATGGTATTCCAGCATATAGTATGAAGTTACAGGCTGAACCTTAAGGCTGATTTTATATTTAAAATTCCATTTCCTGAATAGAGGCAGGAGTCCTTTTGTCAGGTGAGAAGCTACAAACGGATGGACATTCAGAAGTATTTTTTTTGTTTTGATTTTATCAACAATAAATGCCAGGCCTCTTTCGAGTTCGTCGGTAAAAAGTATTGTTGGCTTAGTCTCACCTGTTCCCTGACATGAGGGACATTTTTCGTTAGTGACAATATTCATTTCGGGTCTGTATCGCTGACGCGTTATCTGCATCAATCCAAACTTTGAAAGAGGAAGAATATTATGCTTGGTTCTGTCATTGGCCATTGCTTCTTTCATCTTTTCGTAAAGAAGCTGTTTATGTTCATTCGATTGCATATCGATAAAATCCACAACAATAATTCCGCCCATATCCCGGAGTCTCAGCTGTCTGGCAATCTCTGTTGCCGCTTCCATATTAACTTCCATTGCATTAGCTTCCTGGTCGTTGCCTGACCTTGACCTGTTTCCGCTGTTTACATCAATAACATGCAATGCTTCTGTATGTTCCAGTATCAGATAAGCCCCGTGTTTAAAAGAAACAGTCTTTCCGAAAAGAGCTTTTATTTGTTTATTGACTCCGAAATAATCGAAAATGGGTAAGGTACTTTTATATTGCTTAACAATTTTTACCTTTTCAGGAGCTATTTCTTTAATATACTTACGGATTTCATCTGCCAGGTTCTCGTCATTGATATGAATACTGTTAAATGTAACATTCAGTATATCACGAAGGATTGTTGATGTCCTGTTCATCTCACCTATAAATAACCTGGGCGATTTTATCTCTTTTCTTACTGAAGTAAAAGCTGATTCCCATTTTTTCACAAGCTCCCGAAGCTCAGCATCAAGAACGGCAACTTTTTTCCCTTCCGCTACAGTTCGTACAATAACACCATAATTTCTCGGTTTTATACTTTGCACCAACGATTTTAAACGGCTTTTTTCCTCAGCACTTTCGATTTTTGAAGAAACGGAAACTTTATCTGAATAGGGAATAAGGACCAGATTTCGTCCTGCAAGAGAAATTTCAGATGCTAGCCTTGGTCCCTTTGTTGAAATTGGTTCCTTCGTTACCTGGACAATAACAGTCTGACCTGTTGTAAGGATATCAACAATCTTCCCATCCTTATCAATATCAGGTTCAGGTTTAAATTTATGAACAGGAGGAATCTTACCCTGTTTCTGAACTGCAGTTAAATAATACTTTTGCTGAGATCTGAACTGGGCACCAAGATCAAGATAATGAAGGAATGCGTCTCGTTCATAACCAACATTAACAAATGCTGCATTAAGACCGGGCATTATTTTCTTAACCTTGCCCAGGTAAATATCCCCTACTGAAAACTTAACATTTTGCTTTTCCTTGTTTAATTCAATTAACTGCTTGTCTTCCAACAACGCTAAAGAAACATCGGAATCACCAACATCAATGATTAAATCCTTGTTTACCACTTCACAATATGCTCTGAGTTAATATGTATTCAGCAATATCAGATATACCTATAAAACAAACCTAAAGATCATCAGATCTTTAGGTTTAATATACTAGTATGATGACCATTTGCTGATCTGCTACTTCTTCTTATGTCTGTTCTTCCTCAAACGTTTTTTGCGTTTGTGAGTAGCCATCTTATGTCTTTTCCTTTTTTTACCGCTTGGCATGGATGATTATTTCTTTACGTGTGATTTAACTTTTGTAATGAAAGTTTTAGCCGGCTTAAATGCAGGAATGTTATGAGCAGGAATAATAATGGTAGTGTTTTTTGAGATATTCCTTGCAGTTTTTTTTGCTCTTTTCTTAACTATAAAGCTTCCAAAACCTCTGAGATAAACGTTATTCCCTTTTACCATCGAATCTTTAACAGTTTCCATTAAGGCTTCAACAGTCTTCTGAACCGTTACCTTTTCAATACCAGTGTTTTTGGCAATTTCATTAACAATGTCTGCTTTAGTCATTTTTCGTGAAGTTTAAAATTCAACAAATTATTTTGAGTATTCATTTTTTCAACCCTGCAAATATAAAAATATTATTTGTTTAAAATGGAACTACCGTTAATAATTTTTTTTTTTTACTTTTATTAATGCCTTAATTACAATGAAATAGATATATCGTGCATGATGCAGACCTGTTATAGGTAATAAAGCATTAACAAAATGAATCAAAACATTAAAATACTGATTGTCTGATTTTTAGTCATTAAGTAATCATGAAGGTTGTTTAAAGTGGATTTTTTTTTAACTTTACATTATGTATCGCAAATAATAATATAATACGTATAACTATATGTCAATCAATAAAGTTATTCTAGTAGGCAATGCAGGAAAAGATCCGGTTGTGCGGTATTTTGACAAGGGTGTGGCTAAGGCTACTTTTCCTCTTGCCACGAGTGAAAGCTACACGAACCAGCAAGGAGAAACAATTACTACAACTGAGTGGCATAATATAGTTTTATGGCGCGCCCTCGCAGAAGTAGCCGAAAAAACCATTAAAAAAGGTTCGCAGGTATATATTGTTGGAAAAATTAAGACCCGGTCATATGTTGATAAAGAGGGTATTAATAAATATATAACTGAAATACTGGCAGATACATTATTAGTGCTTGATAAAAAACAGGGACCGGTCACTGTTTCGTCACAGTCAGGCAGCAGTGGAAGCAGCACTCCCGGGAAAGGTAATTCATACACAGGAGTTGATGAACCCGGGGTAACCTATCAGGCTGGAAACGATAAAAATATAACATCACCTGAAAAAACAGGTAACGGGACAGATGAATTCTCAAATGAGGGTTCATCAGGCAACGGTCAGATTACCGGTGTGGATGAAGATGATCTGCCCTTCTAGCTTCTTTTTAATAAAAAAGAGAGCAATTGGAATCTGGATATCTACTTATCAAACATGACCCTTCTGTCGGGAATCATAATAAATAGTCCTGATTTTAAAATAATTACCGGCTTTTTTGTACTTATCCTGCTTCTTTTTGGATCAGCGCTCATGTCAGGTTCGGAAGTTGCTTTTTTTTCACTGCGTCCTGAAGATTTAGAGAAATTTAAAAATAAGAAAAGCAAAAAAGCCAGCGCTGTTCTGAAACTTTATAGCAACCCTGAAAAGCTCTTAAGTACTATTCTTGTGGCAAATAATACAATTAACATAGCGGTTGTTCTTTTTGCTGCCCTTCTAAGCTCCAGAGTATTTGATTTCAGTGATGATCCGGTTATGGGGTTTCTGGTTCAATGCAGTTGTTATTACTTTCCTGCTTTTCTTTTTTGGTGAAGTGATGCCAAAAGTATATGCATCCAGAAATCATATTGCTTATAGCACTCTTATGGCATATCCCATAATATTCCTCGAAAAGATATTCCGCCCGGTAACCTCCTTCTTATATTTTCTTCCTCATTTGTAAAAAAAAGAACGGATACAAGACAAATCCAATATAAGTATGAATGACCTTTCGGATGCCCTGGAACTTACGTCTGACGAATTCAATGAAGATGAAAAAATTCTGAAAGGAATTGTAAATTTTGGAAATATTAATGTCAGTGCTATTATGTGCCCCAGGATTGATGTTACGGCAATTGATATAAAATCAGGATTTGAGAAAGATCATCCCTGTTATTATAACTTCGGGATTTTCAAGAATACCTGTATATTCTGGATTCATTCGATAATGTAAAAGGTATCTTGTATGCAAAAGATGTGCTTCCTTATATTAATAATCCTGCCGGTTTTAAGTGGCAATCCCTTCTTCGTCCTCCATATTTTGTTCCTGAAACAAAAAAAATTAATGATCTTCTTAAGGAATTTCAAATCAAAAAAATACATCTGGCAGTTGTGATTGATGAATATGGGGGAACCTCAGGAATAGTTACCCTTGAAGATATACTTGAGGAAATTGTAGGTGAAATAACCGACGAAAGTGATGATGATCAGATCTTATACAGGAAACTTGATGATAAGACTTATATTTTTGAAGGTAAAATCTTACTTAATGATTTTTGTAAGGTGGTTGAATTTCGAAGAAGATATATTTGAAGATGTCAGAGGCGAATCGGAAACCCTTGCAGGGCTGATTCTGGAAATGACCGGAGAAATTCCTAAGAAAGATCAGACAATAAATTACAAAAATTTTATATTCAGGATAGAATCAGCTGACAGGAGAAGGATTAAAGAGATACGTGTTGACATTAAAGAAAATGAGGGTGAAATTAAAAAAGACTAATCTTTTTATACTGGCAGTATTTACTATTGTTGCTTTTGGCTGCAAAGAGGTGGCGGTCCCGAAACCAAAAGGCTATTTCAGGATCGACCTGCCACAAAAGAAATACATTTTGTATAATCCCCGGACTGTTGTTAAAGACAGGCCCTTCTCTTTTGAATACCCGGCTTACGGACATTTATCATTTGTGCCTGATAAGGTTTCGGAACGGGGTTGGTTTAATATTGAATTCCCGGATTATCATGCTAAAATATACCTGACATACAAAAAGATAAAAAATGACCTTGACAGTCTTTTGGAACAAACTTATCAGATAAATGTCAAAAATCATATAGTCAAAGCCGAAGCCATAAATGAAGAAATTATAAACAACCCAAAAAACAAAGTTTATGGAATCCTTTATGACCTTAAAGGAAATACAGCCTCAGCTGTCCAGTTTTATGTGACAGACAGTATAAATAATTATCTTAGGGGATCATTGTATTTTAACACTGAACCGAATGCTGATTCACTTGCTCCGGTAATAGAATTTTTCAGGAAAGATATCATTCATCTTATCGAAACTCTGAAATGGAAAACAGAATAGAACTTATTGCTTACTGATGGGATGTATAACAAAACATTATCTAAATGAGTTTTCTGTCCTCGGCGTATGGAAAATAGAAGAGGATCTTAATACACTCCTTGAGGCAGTTGTCCTGGATAAAGATGATAAAAAAAAATACCGTGGATTCGCCAGCAACTCAAGAAAACTTGAATTCTTAAGCGTAAGGGCATTACTTTCGGAACTTCTCGGCAAAGAGGCCAGGATAGTTTATAACAAGAATAATAAACCTTTCCTTAAAGATGGGTCCAGGTTCATCAGCATCTCTCATTCCAATAAACTTACAGCAATATTGTTAAGCTCCAATGAAAAGGTTGGGATCGATCTTGAGTACATGAGCTCCAATATTGGTGCTATTGCCTTTAAATTTATAAATGAAGAGGAGGAAATAACCGTAGATCAAATTAACAGGAGATATCATCTTTATCTCCACTGGTGCGCCAAAGAATCCCTTTACAAAATCTGCGACAAAGAGGGAATAAGTATTCGAAATAATATTACAATTGAACCATTTGAGGTGAATGATTCCGGACAAATACGAGGAAAAGTTCAGACTGATAAGATAAACGATATATTCGACCTTCACTATTCAAAATATAATAATTACGCAATAGTGTGGACAAAGAAAAACTATGAAAGAAGCTAAATTTCCGGGAGAAAAGAGTATCGGACTACTCCTTGACCCTGATAAAAACAATGGTGATCAGTTCGGGCATTTGCTGAAAATTGCTGAAGAATATAATACCGATTATATTCTTGCTGGAGGAAGCATTACTTTTAATAATATTGACACTCTTATAGATTCAGTCAGACAAAAATGTTCCCTTCCAGTGGTTCTGTTTCCCGGAAACCTGTTACAGCTTACTCTTAAAGCAGATAAAATATTACTTCTTTCCCTTATTTCGGGAAGAAATCCTGAATTGCTTATCGGAAATCATGTCATTGCAGCTCCCTTTCTGAAAGATGCAAAAGATAAAATCCTATCCGTAGGATATATCCTTATAAGTTGCGGAACGAAAACGTCAGTTGAGTATATCAGCCAGACCAATGCTATACCCTCAGATAAACCGGAAATTGCAGTAGCCACAGCACTCGCAGGTGAATTGCTTGGAATGGGAATGATTTATCTGGAAGCCGGGAGCGGGGCCAGCAATCCGGTACCTGTCAGTATAGTTAAAGCAGTTCGTGAGAGTATTTCCATTCCCCTTGCTGTTGGAGGAGGAATAGGGAACAAAAAGGAGATTGAAAATGCATTTAAGGCAGGTGCCAACCTGATAATCCTGGGTAACGCATGCGAAAAAAATCCTGATCTGCTTGCTGATGCCTGCAAGATACGGGACACATTCAGAAAAAATAAGCTACCTGAATAATTCAAATAGTGGTTCTCCGACTGAGGCGTTTGGAAATGGCACCTTACACAACGCGGAGAGTGTAACCGCAATATCAGTCATATTAACTTTCCGTGATACTGTTGACCTGTTAGCTGCCCATCCGTACCAGATAAGAGGGACATGAGAATCATATTCATACGGAGAATTATGGTTAGTAACATAGTCTCCTTCTTTTTCAACCCATCCCGGATTCAAAGTAACAATCACATCTCCTGATCTTTGCGGGCTGAAGTTATTAATTATCCTTTTCAGGTTTCCATTCCCAAAATCGTTTGCTTCAAAAGCTGAATAAGGATAAGCAGATGCCACTCCTGTAAACTGAACGAGAAATCTTGATACTTTTTTTTGTATTTCTTCCAGGGGTATCCGGGCATCTTCAATAAGAGTCCTGTTCAGGAATATCTGTTTTTCAGAGTACCCCTTTACCCAATCACCCTCTCCGTAAACAACATTAAGATAACTCCTTAATAATTGTAATGCCTGGTTCTGTTTAAAATATCCTGCAGGAATCCTGTTATTTTCCAGAACAGATGGAATTTCAGATACTCCATGCGAGGAAGTGAAATATATCAGGACATTCTTCTTTCCCAGAGAATCATCCACAAAAGTAAGCAGATCCGCGATATCACGGTCGAGCATGAAGATCGCGTCACCCATCTCCACCGAAGAGGGCCCAAACCTGTGGCCGATATAATCTGTTGAAGAATAACATATTGACAAATAATCTGTTATATCATCTTTACCCAGTTTTTCCTTTTCCATCAGTCTGATGGCAAATCTGGTAGTAAATGAGTCGGCAAAGGGAGTCTCTCTCAAAAGTGAAAAATCACGGCGCTGATTATTCGATCCTTTTGCACTTAACTTCTTCAGATTGTAAGGGAAAAAATTGCGCCCGCCAAAGCCGGATTCAAATATGTTTGAATCCGGAAGACAATCCGAATAATCCTCTGAAGGTCTCATGAGACTCCATGTGCTGTTCAGAAATGAAGCCGGAAGATCAAGAGCATTGAAGTCGGTAACCCAGTCTGGAAGATAATTACCATAATATGTGCTGGTCATCCATGTACCTGATTTATTATCGTACCAGAAAACCCCATCAGCAGAATGGCCTGCAGACAATATTGCTGCATACTCTCTCATACCAACAGAATAAACCCGTGCTTTCCGGTTTGTTGCCATCTTTAGCTCATCAGAAAATGTTGATGCCTGGAGATTTACCGGCGAATGAAGACCTGCTTCATAACTTCCACCAACCGGATTAACGGATATATCTTTTGTGCAAAAAATAAGCTCATTTTTAAGGGGAAGATACCAGTTATCTGATGTAATCCCGTGAAGTGCCGGTTCTGTTCCGGTTGATATCGTTGCATAACCCGGGGCAGACTGTGTTAACATATACTGAAACGATGCATTCTGAAAATATGTTCCTTCATTTAAAAGTTTTTTTATCCCATTGTCAGATAACCGGCTGCGAAACTTTTCAACCTGATCATATCTCAGCTGCTCCACCACAATGCCTATTACCAGTCGTGGTTTCTCAGGGGGAAGATAAGCTCCCTGCCCTGATATCCTGGTGTAGATTATTACCATCAAAAAGATTGTTGCAGCTCTCCTTAATACATTTTTCTCATTCTCCATACCTGACCCCCGAATTTTGAATATTGAAACGTTACTTTTCCGCATAAATTATAAAGCTCCAAAAGTAATTTTTTTATACTTAGAAGCAATGGCGTGGGAGTATTTAAGGTTCATGCTTTTACTTCCTGATAACAATGAACCGGGAGCTGACGGAATTTTTTGTCTGAGTGTTTGAAATAATCATATTATACAGTCCGGAAGCCAGATGACTGACATCGTGCATCAACGGAATACCCTTTGTTACAACAGTGTTGTAATCTGATATTTTAACCCCTGATTGATTGAATATAAATACATTAACTTTCCCTGAAATATTTTCCGGCAGTAAAATTTTTAAAGTTAAAGTTACCGGATTCGGGTAAAGCAGTGGAACATCAACAGAAACAGGTTTCATTTCAACTTCAAGGAGGGTTTTTTGACCCTCAGAGACAACAATATTACTTATAACAGTATCACGGTAACCATTGGCAGTAAATTGCAAATCCCATGAACCCGGAGCAAGGAGTCTTACAAAGAGGCCTGTAAGAGTGTCAGAATATACCTGTGAATTATCTTTATCATGCCCGTTAATAAAAATCCTTGCTGCAACCGGCCCGGAAGTATTAATATCACTGACACTCCCATGTATCCCGTACATTGCATTTTCGAGATAGCCGATCAAAGAATGCCAGTTATATTGCCAGAGTGAAGCAAGTTGTGTTGCCGGTGTAACATAATTTGTATCAAGTTCAATGGTTACCTCACGCCCCTTGAGTTCGTAGGTTACAAAGTCCTGACGGCCCCCATTTACCGAATACCATTGATAGCCGTTTGTAATACCGTCATTCAGGTCTGTCATATAACCGGGGACGGAGTAAAAATGCGCTGTATCTGCATATTTTCTGCTTATACTAATAAACCACTCATTATCAGCATGTAATCTTGGCCATCTATCCCATGGATAATTCACCACTTCGGCGCCGGAATGAAAATTGGTTGATAGAACAGAACAATGATTGCGCATAAATTTCATCATATCGATGGTCTCTTTCTGTATCGGATAATGAGGGGCATCCGGATCAGGATCAGGGAAATTCCTGTTAAGATCATATCCATTAGCATTAAATCGTACCGGGGATGTTATTATATCTCCTGAGTTATATGTACCATCGGGATTGGCGAGAGGGTTGATCCATATTTCCAGATTATCAACAAGTTGTTTAACCCTTGTGTTTAGTGAATAGTTCCGGAGCAGATAATCAGCCAGCCGGAGCATCAGAATAAATCCTCCTGTCTCATCACCATGAATAGTTGATGAATAAAACACTTCAGGTTTATTTTCATCAGTTGAGGCATTATCTGAAATTTTGAGGGCAAGTACCAACTTCCCGTTAATGCTTGTGCCGATAGTATCGAGATGACAAAGCGAAGGATACAGGGATACGAAGCTTTGCATTATGGAAATATACTGGGTATAGGACGGATAGGTTTCCCATTCCATAGCCTGCTTTACTGACACTGAATTAATAATTCCCTTACTGCCAGTCTGTTCAGCGATCTTATAATCAAAATTTTGTGAGATAAACCACTCAAGGGTACGGGTAGAAAGAACAATATGAACTGTTTTGTCCATGACTGAACTAATTGAGATATTCCTGGCGAGCCTGTCTAATTCCCTGACGCCGGGATCAGGAATTGTGATCTCAGCCTGGCTATTCTTTCTGACAATTTCTCTTAAAAGGCTATCGCTAACTGATTTTTGAGAAAAGGATATTAAGGTAGAAAATGAAACAGAAATTAATATGGCCAGTAAGCGCTTTGTCATGCAAAACTTTATACATTAAACCTGATATGCAGGATATCTCCATCTTCTACAACATAATTTTTCCCTTCGATATAAAATTTACCCGCCTCTTTGCATGCATGCTCTGAACCCAGGAAGACGAAATCCTTATATTTCATCACTTCAGCCCTTATGAATCCTCTTTCCAGATCACTGTGAATAACACCGGCAGCTTGCGGAGCTGTCATCCCTGTTTTAATGGTCCATGCCTTTATTTCCATCGGGCCGACTGTAAAAAATGTCTGAAGGTTTAGCATTTTATACGCAGCTCTTACCAGTTTATCAACTCCAGGTTCTTCCAGTCCGACATCTTTAAGGAATTCAATTCGGTCTGAAGGATTATCGAGTTCAGCTATCTCTGATTCAACAGCTCCTGCAATTACAAGTATTTCGGCATTTTTATCCTTTAAAAATTCGCTCACTTGTTCAACATGTCTATTTCCGGAAACAGCTGATTTTTCATCAACGTTACAAACATACATTACCGGTTTCATTGTGAGCAGGAACAGGTCATCCACATGTTTCTTTTCCTCTTCTTTTAATTCAAGGGTACGGGCATTACTGAAATTCTCAAAATGATCCTTAAACTTTCCCAACACTTCAATCCCATGTTTTGCATCTTTATCTCCGTTTTTTGCGGCCCGTTCCAAACGCTGAATTTTTTTTTCAACTGACTCCAGGTCCTTCACCTGTAATTCAAGGTCAACTGTTTCAATATCTCTTACAGGGTCCACCGAGCCTTCAATATGAGGGAGCAAGTCGTCATCGAAACACCTCAGCACATGGATAAGAGCATCGGTGTTCCTTATATCTCCCAGAAATTTGTTCCCTACTCCTTCTCCTTTGTTTGAACCCTTTGCCAGACCGGGAATATCAACTATCTCAACAGAAGTATGAACTATTCTTTCAGTGATCTGATGTTTTTCGAGCTCATACAACCTCTGGTCAGGAACCTGGACCACACCCAGGTTAGATTTTGTTGCACTGAATGCAAATTCGTTTGTTTCGCCTCTGCTGTTTGAGATGCAATTGAAAATTGTGGTTTTACCTACATTGGTTATTCCTATTATACCACATTGAAGAGCCATCAGTTTTACGGATTATATCATTTGCATGCAAATTTATTATAATTCCGGAGATTATTCAATCTTTACAGCTTTTACAAGAATCAGGTTAAGGCACTCTAAATACTCCAGGCACTTTAGGCACTCTAAGTACTTTTTTAGTATCTATCTTTAAACCTATGAATATTTTTACCATCAAAAGAAAAACATCGAATTACGCTTGAATTCAGACAGGAGAGATAAAGACATTTTTGAACTTATCAGGACCGACCTGAATAAAGGATTCAGACTCGCGGTTGAGAGATACAGTACAAAGCTTTACTGGCACATACGACGCCTTGTGATATTGCATGAAGATGCTGATGATGCACTGCAGAATACATTCATAAATGCATGGCGTGGGATTAAGGAGTTCAGGAGTGACAGTACACTTTACACATGGCTTTATGCAATTGCTACTAATGAAGCCCTGTCAATTATAAACAAGAGAAAAAAAAATAACACGGAGTCCCTTGATGACCTGGAGAGCTACTTTGCCAATTCAATAGAAGGGAATAGCTGGTTCGACGGAGATGAGGCTCAGATAAAACTTCAGAACGCCATTTTACTGCTGCCTGAGAAACAGCGCATTGTATTTAATCTTAAGTACTTCGATGATATGGCCTATGAAGAAATGAGCCAGATTCTTAATACTTCTGTGGGTGCACTTAAAGCATCATACCATCATGCAGTGAAAAAAATTGAAAAAACAATCAGAGAAGATTAAACCTTATTGATTCTGAATTATCTAAAGGAAAGATGGAAAAGGTAAAAGAAACACGGGAAAAAAGTCCTTTCAAAGTTCCGGAAAACTACTTTGACAAAGTAACCGGGAAAATAATTGCCGCCACTTCCGGATCAGAGCCCGAAGAAAAAAAATCAAGCCTTTATGAAAGGATTAAACCTTACCTTGCTGTTGCTGCTTTCATTTCAGGCTTTATATTGATAGGTTATACCGCTTTGAAGTTATTCCGCCCGGATGACATGAAAATTGTGGTACCTCAGATCAGTCTGCAGGAGTTTTCTGATGTTTATTTAAATGATATTGAAATAAATACACTTGAAGAGATCAGTTCCACTTTTATAATTACTGATGAAATTCCGGATGTAAGCAAATCAGATATAATTGATTATCTTATAAGGGATAATATTAATATTGATGAGATATATGAACAATTATAAATTTGATATCATGATAAAAAGAGTAATATTAGCTTTGCTTGTTCTGTTAGTGATTCCTGTTTTAAGAACAGGGGCACAGAATCCCGATATTGAAAGACTTAATGCATACAAAATAGCATTCTTCACAAAAAAACTAAACCTGACTTCAGAGGAGGCGGAGAGATTCTGGCCCGTTTATAATGAATTTCAGGATAAGAAAAATGATATCCAGCAAAAGAGGATTTCAATAATAAGGAACTTCAATCAGAACCCTGTCAACATGACTAACAAGGAGTTGACTGAAGCAGGTGATAAACTGATATCCTTGCAGGCAGATGAGGCAGGTCTTGCCCTTGAATATCATAAAAAATTCAAGGAGATACTTCCACCTATAAAGGTGCTCAGGCTTTACCAGGCGGAAAATCAATATAAATTGCAGCTTCTGAACGAGTTAAGGGGAAGGAGGCCATCGCAGGGGAGGTAAGGATGTTTTTATAAACCCGACCTTAACTACCTTAATCCATGTTCTTTAACTCTGATTTTAAAAAACTTTCCAGCTCTTTAAGTAAAACTGCACTCTGTATGCCTGTAGCCATCTTCTTAATCTTTACTTCGTTTTTTTCAATCTCTTCGTCGCCTGCTATAATAATAAATGGAATCTTCTTAAGGTCAGCATATGTCAGTTGTTTTTTTAATTTAACAGGGTCGGGGTACAACTCTGCGCTTATATTCATACGCCTTAAAGTATCAAGGATTTTAAGCCCGTATTTTGTTTCATCAGCGCCGAAGTTAAGTATCAGAACTTCAGTTACCGGGACTTTTTGTCCATAAAAAAGGTTTAAATGTTTTAGCACATCATAGATTCTGTCGGCTCCAAACGAGACTCCTACACCAGATACTCCATCCATTCCAAACACTCCGGCAAGGTTATCATACCGCCCGCCACCGCAGATGCTTCCTATATTTACCTCCTTCGCTTTAACTTCAATTATTGCACCGGTATAATAGTTAAGACCACGTGCAAGAGTAAGATCTAATTCAACTTCACAATTCAGAGTGCTGTTTTCGATAAAAGAAAATAGCGTCCTGACTTCTTCAATGCCACTCATTCCTGCTTCAGATTCAGAAAGCAATTCTTCCAGTTTTGACAATTTTTCATGTGTGTTACCCTCAAGCTTCAGAAAGGGCCTGAGTTTATTAATTGCTTCAGGTGACAGACCCTTTTCACAAAGTTCCTCATTAACTGCCTCAATGCTAATTTTATCAAGCTTATCCACGGCAACAGTAATATCTGTTAATCTGCTTGTTTCACCAATAAATTCAACTATTCCGGAAAGTATCTTCCTGTTGTTGATCTTGATTACAGAATCAATTTTTAACTGTGTAAAAACTTCATCAATAATTCTTATTAACTCGTATTCATTTAATAAAGAATCACTTCCAATAACATCCACATCACACTGAAAAAATTCCCTGTATCTGCCCTTCTGGGGCCTGTCAGCCCTCCATACAGGCTGAATCTGGTACCGTTTAAAGGGAAACACAATTTCATTACGGTGTTGAACGACATATCGGGCGAACGGAACAGTAAGGTCATACCTTAAACCTTTTTCACATATTTTTGATGAGAGTCGTCCTGTATCACGTTTCAAAACATCTTCATCGCTTATTCCGGAAAGAAAATCACCGGAATTCAATATCCTGAAGAGCAGCTTATCACCCTCATCGCCATACTTTCCCAGAAGGGTAGTAAGGTTTTCCATCGCCGGGGTTTCAATCGGCTGATAACCATATAATCGGAATACTTTTTTAATAGTGTCAAAAATAAAATCACGTTGCAGCATCTCTTCAGTTGAGAAGTCACGTGTTCCTTTAGGTATGGATGGTTTGGATGACATTGAAATAAGTAAAAGATAAAAGACAAAAGTAAAAAGATAAAAGACAAAAGTATTAAAATCTTTTTGTCTTAACTCTCTTCGGGCTGTCCTGAATTAAGGATAAATAGAGTCAAACGCATGGACAGCGCAGGGTTGAGACGGAACAAAGCGACAGGAAATTGGAGAAAACTATTACTGAATAAAAGGTATTGAGATAGGATATCTGAATTCTTCTCCTTTTGAGGCTTTTACGCTCGCAATAATGATACAGGTGACTTTGAGCACCACTAACATGCCAATAATAGGAAATCCAATAATAATGAAACATAAAGGAAACGCAAGTACCATATAAAGAAGTATTGAAAGTTGGAAATTAATTGATGCCTTCCCGTTTTCATCAATCCACATTGATTCATCCTTCCTGGAAAGCCAGCAGATGAGCGGACCTATTATTCCTCCAAAAGGAAAGAAGAATCCTGAAAACGCTGAAAGATGGCATAACATAGACCAGTTCCTTTCTGTCTCCGATAATACTCTGATCTCTTTCATGACCTTCATTCTTTTATACAAAGACGGATTCCATACCCGGATGCTGCATCAATTAAACCGGGCAAGCCGCTTTAAATCGGAAGGCAGAAATCCGTTGGGATTTTTATTGTTAATCAAATGCTGATTGTAATAATACATTTTAGAATCATCAGTGCCTATAAGCATCTTAAAACAATAACCACCCGAATTTCCTTCTTCCGCCGGGGGGCCGACTATATGCAAGATCAATGTATTTGGAGTTTTGTTTTCAATTGCCTTCACAATATCCTCTTCATTAACTATCTCTATTTTGTGTGAATATATAGCTTTAACTTTTTCTATCGTGTTGATTTCGGGAACCAGATCCTTCTGTCTGATCAGAATAGTTTTATCCATTATATCCGGAACATATTTATTATAATACTTCAGATATTTCATCCCTGTTAGAGAGGGATCTTCAGCTATCATAAGGGCATGTTTCTGTATAAATGAAATTATTGCCCCAAGCTTATATCCGTATTCCAGGGCATCCTCACCTGCAAAAGAGAGAGGAATTGCACAAATTTCAGGCATTTCAGCCAGATTTTTAACATTCTTTCCCTGCAGAAGATTTATAAAATTATACTGAGATCTGGATTTATCCCTATCGAATGATGTTTCGGTAAGAACAATAAATGAATACTCAGGCTTTACCCGTCGGATATTAAATTCGGAATAACTAATAAATTCAAATGGGGTAACTGTCCAAAACTTTTTAATTGCTTCCTCAATGTAAGCATTATAGGAAGAAAGCTGATCAATTTCAAGTACCACACAAGTCTTTGAAGCCGAAAATTGCTTGATTTCATCTGCAGTGGGAAAGGGTCCTTGTGCCGGGAGCAGAACCGGGAACAATACAAGTGTAACAGCCAAAAAATATTTTTTCATACTTATAGGATTATTTTTCTGGTAAATACAAGGGATTATCTTCGTTGAATTTGCGGATATAGACAAACATAAGGTCTCTTTTTTTCTTTCGCGAAAGTTTAACATATTCTTCATAAAGCTTATCATCTTTCATAAGTAACAGTTCCGTGTTCTGAACATTGAATTCAAGAATTTTACCGCTTTCAAAGTCAATTATATATTGCTTCATTTCATTGCGCGACATATTTGATTGCCTGTAAGGAGAATAATACGAGCCGTAAGGACTATAGTAATTCCCATAACCATAGGGAGAATAATAGGAATATGGATCGTAGTACCCATAACCATAGGGAGAGTTATAATAGCGCGAATCGTACGTTGTAATATCTGCAACAAAATGACAGATACTTCCAATAAAAGTCACCCTGTTGAAATTTTCCTGTACTTGTATATATAATATGCCATTTCGTGCATAACCCCATATTGTATTTTTAGGAATTTCCTTTCTGACACCCATTTCGTCATAGAAATAGATTTTATCAGTTTGGAATAACTTATCAAAAAACTCCCTGTCATTATAATCAGTTGATGTAAGCAATTTTGCTTTAGGGATTGGACTATCCAAACGAACCTGATCAAAATTAAGATAAATTCCGTCTTTGAATCTGAAATCAGGGGTGTATTTTACCATCCCTTCCTTTTGTTGAGCATTTAAAAAAATGAAGGATCCCCCATCTAATACGGCAAGCGACAAAAAAACTACCCTCATTAATCTTTTCATGTCTATATAATTTTACATTTAATGGTCACATAGCCTCATAACAGTATCTTATTTAATTTCTTGCTTCAAAAATCGTACCGTTGGGACAAAAATAGCTTTTTACTTCGAAGGTTGTTAATTTCAGTTAATGTATATTTATTACTTATTTTATTTAATTTTACATAATCTCAAAAAAACATTTTATGGTTAAAGAAACCAGAACTGATAATAATATTGATATAAAAAATCTTTCTCCCGAAGAGTTATTGGATAAAAACAGAAAGATAATCGAAATATACTCCTATTTGGCATTATCAGGCCTGATAATTTCAATCCTTTTACTTTCTTTTAATTTGAGACTAATATCAGGAATATTTATTGTAGCCTCGGCATGCTCTGGTATACTTCTGATAAAGAAAAGCTCTGAAATTATTAAGAAATCAATAGAATCACTTAAAGATTTCTCATTCTTAAATGTGAAAAAAGACGATGTGATTACTGACTTTTCACATAAGATAAGAGAACCGCTGAACAATATTATAATTATAACCGACATGCTAATGGAGTCAGGGCTTCAGAAAAAGCAAAAAGAACTTCTGGAGACATTTGTAGCTTCCACAAATAATATGGTCACAACTGTAAATGATCTGACAATGCATTCGGCCGGGAATCTTAGTTTTGAAACCAGAAAACGCCTCAGGTTTAATCTCCTTTCAACTATTCAGAATACTATTGAACTCTATAATCTGAAAGATAAAGCCAATTTGGATTTCATTTTAAACAAAAAAGAGTTCAGTGACTTTGAATGTTTTGGCGACCCCATAATGATTAAACAGATATTTCTGGACCTTTTTAATACCATTGAAAATCAAAATTCGGAGCTGCCTACAAAAGTCACTATAAATCTGAAAAAAGAAAAAGAGACTGGGAATGAGAATTTTATCGGATTGAGAATTCAGACTGATAAAAATATAATCCTGATAGATGATAAGAATATCAGGAGCAGTCTTGCTGCAAAGCTGATATCAGCGGGTAAAGGCACATGGCACCAGGAGCTGGGGAAAAACATTACCGTCCTGAACATTATTCTTCCTTTTACCTCACAGGTGCATGGACCAAAACATCAGATCGCTTCTCCCAGAATAGGAGCTCTTATCCAGAAAGATAAGGTTCACAAAGAGCTGAAGGATATAAAGTTACTACTTGTGGAAGATAATCTGATTAACCAGAAGATAACACTTCTTACCCTGGAACCTCTTGTCCACAGTATTGACACTGCTTCGAATGGTAAAGAGGCTCTTGACAAGTTCGGGTCAGCAAGCTATGATATTATTCTCATGGATATCCAGATGCCTGTTATGAGTGGACTCATTGCTTCTGAAAAGATTAGGGCTCTCGAGGCAAGTACCAATTCTCATGTACCTATTATAGCAATAACAGCAAATGCTATGCTGGGCGATAAAGAAAAATGTATCTCCGCGGGTATTGACGATTATATCAGCAAACCCTTCCAGCCTTCTGCACTCATTGAAAAGATTAGAAAATATTTCTAATCCATTTTCCTGAAAGGCCTGAAGCCGATAACCATAATATCATCAACCTGTACATTTCCATTCATCCAGGTTCTGATATTATCTTCAAGAATAGCCTTTTGATCAGTTATCGGAAAATTATGAATGGTCATTAAAAGATATCTGAACCTCCGGTACATGAACTTTTTATTCTGTGAACCTCCAAACTGGTCAACATAACCGTCAGAGAAAATATAAAACATATCATTTTCCATGATATCCAGTTCATGGTTTGTATAAGGAATGTTTGCAGGGTTCATTCCAATTATCAATTTATCATCCTTCAATTCAACCAGGGTATTATCACGAATCAGATACAAGGGGAAAAAAGCACCCGAAAACTCAATCTTATTTCTTTTTCTGTCGATAACACAAAGACCAATATCCATTCCGTCTCTAATGATGGTGCCGATATTTTTTTCCCGGCTGAATGTCTTTTCAAGTCCCTTGTTCAGAACCCCAAGTATTTGTGATGGGTTTTCGATATTGTCAACATTAATGGTCTTTTCAATAATCTCAATGCCTATCATCGACATCAGGGCACCAGGGACCCCGTGACCGGTACAGTCGGCAGCGACAATAAAAACCTTATCTCCCTTATCACCAATCCAGTAGAAATCCCCACTCACGATATCTTTAGGCTTTAAGAAAATAAAAGATTCTTTGAAATATTTTCTGAAATATTCTTCAGATGGTAAAAGAGCTTCCTGTATTCTTTGTGCATAATTAAGACTATCGGTTATATCTTTATCTCTTATTTCCAGCTCAATTTTTTGTCTTTCAATCTGATCAAGAGCCTGTTCTTTTTCCTTAAGGTGTCTCCTTGTCCTAATAAGTATTCTGGTTTGCATCAGAACAATGAAAAAGACAAATGCAATAAAAAGAATGCCGTAAAGAATAAACCTATAGGGTGATTGCAGCAGCAACCTGATGCTTTCATCAAAGAGCATAACGGGCAATGACCAGCTTATATTAAAAAAACTGTTACTATATGAGATAAATAGAAGTCCCATCAGATACTGCAAAAATAGGGTAATTATCGGTACCTTTTACTTCCCGATATTCTTATATTGTCATCAGACAGTTTTAACAATGATCTCATCAGTCCCCTCCCGTCAATAGCCTTTTATTCACCAGATGAGGGGGAAGAGATAAAATCACCTACTCCGAGTGATTCCCATTTCAGATCAGTTGATTTAATTGTTTCATCATCAGAACATACTATATTTGGCCATTTTCTGGGGAAGCCGTCCTTTACGGAAGGCTTTTATTGTTCCGTCAAGAAAGAGTGAAAATGGTGAAATATATGCATGATCGCGCTGAGGATCTGTATTTCCCAGAATCTGCCAGGCATTTATATAGTAATCAAATGGATCAACTGTATGATCAACTGCCAATATAAGATCGGAAATATTTTCCTGCTCCACAGGATCGAAGCGTTTCCCTAACCCGTTCAACTACGCCTGAATCTCCCCTGTCAGTTTATAGCAAGTAACAAAACCGGAATGTTTTCCTTATACAAGATTGATGTTGTAATTATTCTAACCTCCCTTTCCAGATATTCTGATTAACTCAGTCTCCAATTTGAGTGGTAATGTATTTCATTATGTTCAGTTCCGGCAGCTTGTTCTTCAGGTAATTTTCACAGTTGCATCCACCCCTGCTTTCCCTCCAAAAGAGAAGGCGTCTGAAGAGTGATCAAGTACATCAAGAGGACCGCGGCTGAATACCAGGTCCTTTTCCAGATCGATATTTGAAAAAACATGTTCAGTAATTCCTTATAGTCTCCTGATATCTATATCTCCGCTGACAACTACCAGATATTTTGTAAACATCATCTGACCTGCACCGAACAGGGAATTTATAACCTTCATTCCCTGTCCCGGGATAAGTTTTATTAATCTTGACAATTACGAGGTTATGTGCTACTCCCGCTTCAGGCATATGAAAATCTTCAACTTCAGGCAATAACGTCAGTTTGACAGGAGATAGAAAAATTCTTTCGGTAGCTTTTGCAAGCCAGGCATCTTCCTGAGGAGGTATACCGACTATTGTTGCCGGATAAACTGCATTTTTTGAATGTGTTATACAGGTAACATGAAACCTAGGATACCAATCGGCAAGTGAATAAAACCCGGTATGATCACCAAAAGGCCCTTCCCAAACCAGTTCTTCAGAGGGATCAACATATCCTTCGATAATAATATCAGCATCAAAGGGACATAAAGATCATTTGTAATGCATTTTACCATCCTTACCTTTTTATTTCTCAGAAATCCCGCGAGAATATATTCATTTAATGTTTTCAGGCAGCGGAGCAGTTGCAGCATAGGTATAAACTGGATCGCCTCCCAAAGCAACAGATACTGGCATTTTCTTTTTTACCTTCCTCCAGGCTTCAAAATGATTTGCTCCTGTTTTATGGCGTTGCCAGTGCATAGCTGTTGTATTATTATCGAGGATCTGCATCCTGTACATCCCCACATTTGTACTTCCTGTTTCAGGATGTATGGTATGAACCATAGGCAAAGTAATAAACCTGACCGCCATCGTGTGGCCAGCACTTAAGTACCGGTAGTATTGAGAGATCGGGGTTGCGGAGTATCACCTGCTGGCAGGTTCCTTTTCTTTTTAGCCTGACAGGTAAAATTCCTGCCAGTTTAAACAGGAAAGGAAATGCTGAAATTCTCTTAAATAATGAACCACGGGTGTCTGAAACAGATATTAAAGTATTTTCTCGATCTCCTTTCCGACCTCATTTATATCCTCTCTACCTATGGCCATTGATATCCTTCTGTCTGAACCGAAAGCATTTATAAGAATAGGGAAATCTGTTCCGGTATTTTCAAAAAGTAACGCTTTGCCGGATTTTTTGGTCACCCTGTCGGTTACTTCCGTTATTTCAAGTACAGGATCAACATATGTTTTGATCCGTATGATCTCATTTCTTTGTTCGAGATGTTTAATAAAATCGGATAATCCTGAATAAGGCATATTGAAAAATTAAAGATCAAAGATATAAGATAAATGGTAAAATAAGAAAGAGAATGCTCCATTGCTTCGCCATTCCTAGTAATGATTGTGTTATATGATAAATCCGCACCATTGATGACTTGTCCTGCAATACGGGAGCCTGCCCCGCTAAAGCTAGTGGTTCTGGATGGCAAGGAGAAATAAAGATTAAAATTAAGGCTATATAAAACAATAATGGGAACTATTCACTAAGATTAGTTCCCATTCACCATTTACAACCGAAGCTGCTAACGATGTCAGATTACTGTTATTCTGACCGGCTGCATTCGCTGAGTACTAGACTCTGTTTCTGCAGCCCATGGCTTTCCGGTCTTGCCTGTTACAGCAAGACCTTCCGGCTTTCCTTTTGTCCGTTTTGAGGCGGATTTCCGGGAGAAACGTCATTCAGGCACTGTTGCACATTTCCCGGAGGATTTTGCATCAGTTTCAAATTATGCAGGACCGAAGTCCTTTCTTTTCTGAAGCCCTGTGACTCAATCGTTGAAAGAACGTTTCCGGTTTTCGTTGACTTCTGAACATCGGGGACCAGGTCCTTTTAGTTCAGGCTTCGGCTCTTCTGATGCGCAGACCCGGAGGTCTGACCGAAACAGATTAGTGTTTCATTTAAGTAACCTTTTTCTGCTTCCACATCTTTTGAGCAGTCTTTTATCGCTCACCTGAAGAACCAAATTTACATAGAAATATAAAAAACAATGAAAATTAAGACGTTGTTGTAAACCCGATATAAACAGATGTTATCAACAATTGTTAATAACGTCGTAATTTGACATTAGATGCTCACATCAAAAATGATTTTAATATTTCAAAAGCCACTTTATATTCCACATCTGTTTACAGGTTTTGCCAGCGAAAAAAGTCATTGAACAGGTAAAATAATCAGAGGTTATTATTTCTGTGTGTCTCTGATTATAAGGCTCTTAAATTTATTTCTTATATCCGTAAACAGCAAGGTCACCAAGCTTCTCTTCGATTCGGAGTAACTGGTTATATTTAGCAATCCTGTCTGTCCTGCTTGCCGACCCTGTTTTGATCTGACCTGAATTTGTGGCAACCGCAATATCAGCAATTGTTGTATCTTCAGTTTCACCTGAGCGGTGGGAAGTAACTGTTGTGTAACCAGCCCTGTGAGCCATCTCAATAGCATTGAGAGTTTCGGTAAGAGTACCGATCTGGTTGACTTTGATCAGGATAGAATTTGCACATCCCATCTCAATGCCTTTTTTCAGATAGTCAACATTGGTAACGAAGACATCATCACCAACGATCTGGCAACGTTTTGCCAATTCTGTCAGTAAGCATTTTCCAGCCGTCCCAGTCACCTTCAGCCATACCATCCTCAATTGAATCGATTGGATATTTATTTATAAGCTTTCAATAATAATCAACCTGCTCTTTAGAGGTTTTTCTTGCACCTTTAGGTCCTTCAAACTTTAGATAATTGTACATTCCATCTTATAAAACTCAGAAGCAGCACAATCAAGTGCAATTGTAATATCAGACACCAGGTTTATATCCTGCAGCCTGAAATTGCCTTTATTATTGTTTCAAGAGCATCTTCAGTTCCTTCAAGTTTAGGCGCAAATCCACCCTCATCACCTACAGCTGTACTTAATCCACGACTCTTTAAGAACTTTTTTCAATGAATGGAATACTTCAGTTCCCATCCGCAAGCCTTCTCTGAAAGAGGTTGCCCCAACAGGTCTGATCATGAATTCCTGAAAAGCTATCGGAGCATCAGAATGTGACCCACCGTTGATAATATTCATCATGGGAACAGGAAGAGTAACAGCATTCGAACCGCCAATATAACGGAACAAAGGTAATCCGTGATAATGCATGCTGCAGCTTTGGCAACTGCAAGAGAAACACCCAAAACTGCATTTGCACCGAGGTTACTTTTTGTTTTAGTACCATCGAGGTCGATCATTTTTTTATCAATCCCAGCCTGATCAGTAACATCCATACCCATTACTTCTTCCGCAATAACATTATTTACATTATGAACTGCTTTAAGAACTCCTTTTCCCAGATAACGGCTTTTGTCACCATCCCTGAGTTCAAGGGCTTCATTTTCTCCTGTTGATGCACCTGATGGCACTGCTGCTCTTCCAAAATAACCACTGGCTGTCATTACATCAACTTCAATTGTCGGATTGCCACGAGAATCAAGAATCTCACGAGCATGAACACTAACTATCTGACTCATAGATTTTTATATTTATAATTAAACAATACTGCAATATACAAAAAAAAGGGACTAAGTCTTTATGACTTATCCCTTTACTATAAATTATTTCTTACAACATTATCTTACTTCTTCAGGAATTGATTCATCCTGAGATTCCTCAGCCTTGAGATTCCGGTTCTTCAGCTTTTCTATCAGGTTTGTTCTACTTCCTCGACTTTTGAACTTTTAGCTGCTTTAGCGAGCTTTTGCATCAATAGTCGGTATCCTCCTTTTTCTTGGATGTTCTTCTTCTCCTGGTTGTTTTTGTTTTTCCTGCTTCTACCTACCAAGCATAGCTTCATTGTAATCAACAAGCTCGAGGATACACATGTCAGCATTGTCTCCGATTCTGTTCCGGTTTTTAATATTCGTGTGTAGCCACCCGGGCGTTCAGCAATTTTTGGTGATACTTCCCTGAATAGTTCAGCTACTGCACTTTTATCTTTCAGATAACTGAATACCACTCTCCTTGAGTGCGTTGAATCTTCCTTCGATTTAGTAATAAGAGGTTCAACAAAGGTACGCAGTGCTTTTGCTTTGGCTGTTGTTGTGGCAATCCTTTTATGAAGGATAAGTGATGTAGCCATATTTGCAAGCATCGCCTTCCTGTGTGAACTTGTTCTTCCTAAATGGTTAATAACTTTTGAATGTCGCATTTCTGTATTTCCTTAACCAGTTTTCAAATTAATCTTTCTCTAACTTATATTTGCTCACTTCCATTCCAAATGAAAGGCTCATATTCTCGAGCAACTCATCCAATCTCAGTAAGTGATTTTTTTCCAAAGTTTCTGAACTTCAGAAGGTCATTCTTATTAAACCTGACAAGATCACCAAGAGTTTCAACTTCAGCAGCTTTCAGACAATTAAGAGCTCTGACTGAAAGGTCAAGATCAACCAGTTTTGTCTTTAAGCAGTTGTCTCATATGCAATACTTCCTCATCAAACTCTTCATTTGCCATTTTATCATCCGAATCGAGAGTAATTTTCTCATCGGAGAAGAGCATAAAGTGATATATGAGAATTTTTGCAGCTTCTTTAAGAGCATCCTTAGGATGAATAGATCCATCAGTTTCAATCTCAAAAAGAAGTTTCTCATAGTCAGTTTTCTGCTCAACACGGTAATTTTCAACCGAATATTTTACATTTCGTATTGGAGTAAATATAGCATCAATAGCTATCAGTCCGAATTCAGCATCAACTGGTTCATTTTCTTCAGCGGGAACATAACCTCTGCCTTTATTGATTGTCAGTTCGATCTGCATCTTAACATCAGATTCCATTCTGAAGATAACAAGTTCAGGATTCAGAACCTCAAAGCTGCTTAAGGCATTATTCAGATTACCTGCTTTAAATACATCCTGACCGCTGACTTTAATAGTTACCTTTTCATGATCAACATCCTCAACTGTCCTTTTAAAGCGTACCTGCTTCAGGTTCAGTATTATTTCTGTTACGTCCTCCATTACACCGGTTATGGTAGAGAACTCATGGTCTATGCCTTCGATCTTAACAGTTGTTATTGCAAAACCCTCAAGGGAAGAGAGAAGAATTCTTCTCAATGCATTGCCGACAGTAATACCATAGCCAGGTTCAAGCGGACGGAATTCGAATTTTCCGTGTTTTTCGTCCGCTTCCAGCATTATTACTTTATCAGGCTTCTGGAATGATAAAATGGCCATAAAATTTATCTTATATTATTATTTTGAATACAATTCAACAATTAATTGTTCCTTAATGTTTTCAGGAATATCAGTACGTTCTGGCATATTCATAAATTTACCTGCCATTTGAGTGTCATCCCACTCAAGCCATGAAAGTTTGGTATATTCTCTGGTTGTAAGTGAATCAACGATCGTCTCAAGAGATTTTGATTTTTCTCTTACACCGATAATATCACCGGGTTTAAGCTGACAGGAAGGTATATTTAGACACCTTACCATTAACGGTAATATGCCGGTGCGAAACAAGCTGGCGGGCAGCTGCTCTTGTTGGAGCGATACCAAGACGGTACACAACATTATCGAGACGTGCTTCCAGAAGCTGAAGGAGCACCTCACCGGTAACACCTTTACTTCTTGATGCCTTTTCAAAAGTATTTCTGAACTGACGTTCCAGGACACCATAAGTATACTTGGCTTTTTGCTTTTCTTTCAGCTGAACACCATATTCTGATGTCTTCTTTCTCTTTTTATTCATCCCATGCTGCCCGGGAGGAAAATTTTTTCTTTCCAGATGTTTATCGGGACCGAAAATCGGTTCTCCGAATTTCCTTGCTATTCTTGTTCTTGGGCCAGTATATCTTGCCATCGTGCTTTTAATTTATAACTTACAAATATATCAATTTTATAACTTCTTAAACTCTTCTTCTTCCGGGAGCACGGCAACCATTATGCGGCATTGGAGTTACATCAACGATTTCAGTGACCTCTATTCCGATATTGCTAATTGCTCTGATAGCCGATTCACGGCCTGATCCAGGTCCCTTAACATATACTTTCACTTTTCTTAATCCAAGATCATAAGCCACTTTCCCACATTCTTCCGATGCCATCTGTGCAGCATAAGGGGTATTTTTCTTGGAACCCCTGAATCCCATTTTGCCTGCAGACGCCCATGAGATAACCTGACCTGAATTATTTGTCAGTGTAATAATGATATTATTAAATGATGAATGAACATGTGCCTGGCCTGATGGTTCAACCTTAACGACCCTCTTCTTTAATGCTCCAGTCTTCTTTGCCATAATCTATTTATTTAGTAGCTTTTTTCTTGTTTGCAACTGTTTTCTTTCTGCCTTTTCGGGTCCTGGCGTTATTCTTGGTACTTTGTCCTCTTAAAGGAAGACCAATTCTATGACGTACACCACGATAGCATCCAATATCCATTAACCTTTTTATGTTCATTTGCGTCTCCGAACGGAGTTCACCCTCGAGCTTATAATTATCGTTCAGAATTCTCCGGATTGTATTGATCTGATCATCGTTCCAATCCTGAACCTTCGCATTTCTGTCAACACCAGCTTCATCGAGTACTTTCTGTGCAGTGCTTCTGCCCACTCCGTAGATGTAAGTCAGGCCAACTTCGCCTCTTTTATTTCTTGGTAAATCCACACCAACAATACGTGCCATATAAAACTTTTCTTAAATGAGTTGCAAAATTAATTAAAATTATCCCTGTCGCTGTTTGAACTTGGGATTTTTCTTATTTATAACGTAAATGCGACCTTTTCGCTTGACTATCTTACAGTCCGCGCTGCGCTTTTTTACTGATGCTCTTACTTTCATTATCTTTAATATTTCTTATTTATACCTGAATGTTATTCTTCCTTTTGTTAAATCATATGGTGACATTTCCACCTTAACTTTATCTCCAGGCAGGATTTTAATATAATGCATCCTCATCTTTCCGGAAATATGTGCAGTTATAACATGTCCATTTTCGAGTTCCACCCTGAACATTGCATTTGAAAGGGCTTCGATGATAGTACCGTCCTGCTCAATTGATGCTTGTTTAGCCATACTATTATATTTTATTTAAAACTTTTTCCATAAATTCAAAAGTAGTTAAAACATCTGCCTTTCCTCTTATTCACTGCAACCGCATATTCAAAATGTGCCGAAGGTTTTCCGTCAGCTGTCTTAATTGTCCAGCCATCTCTCATCTGCATAGTCTCCTTTTTTCCCAGATTGATCATAGGCTCGATACAAATTACGAGTCCTTTCTCCATTTTCGTGCCGGTACCCTGCCTTCCGTAATTCGGAACTTCAGGTGGTTCATGCAATTTTGTTCCCAGGCCATGTCCGACAAGTTCCCTCACCACTGAATAACCACCGCTTTCAGCTTTTGATCTGTACCGCATACGAAATATCTCCAATCCTGTTTCCTGCTACTGCTTCGGTTACCCCTTCTTCAAGTGATGCCTTCGTGAAATCAAGAAGCCGCCTGATCTCTTCATTAACCTCCCCTACCGGAAACGTATAAGCTCCATCCCCATACCATCCGTTCAGTATCACTCCGCAATCTACTGAAATTATATCACCCTCCTTAAGTGCATAAACAGATGGGATACCATGAACCACTTCCTCGTTGACAGAGGTACAGAGGGTATTTGGAAAACCACCATATCCCTTAAATGCCGGTGTCGCACCATTGTCGCGAATATATGTTTCGGCAATACGATCGAGATAAAGAGTCGTTATACCGGGTTTTATAAGAGCAGCAATCTCTGCAAGTGTCCTGGACACCAGCATATTGCTTTCTCTTAACAAACCAACCTCTTCATCTGTCTTCAAATACAACATCAAAGAACGCTAAACTAAATTTATATCGATGTAACAGAACCGGATCTGCCTTTAATTCGACCTGTTTTCATAAGCCCGTCATAATGACGCATAAGCAAATGACTCTCAATCTGCTGAAGTGTATCCAGAATTACTCCTACAAGAATGAGAAGTGACGTTCCTCCGTAAAATTGCGCAAACCTGGGTGTAACCCCGGCCTTAACAGCAAACGATGGAAGAATAGCAACCAATGCCAGAAAAATTGATCCTGGAAATGTAATTCTCGACATTATTGTATCGAAAAATTCAACAGTTTTTCTGCCTGGTTTTATACCGGGAATAAAGCCCCCGTTCTTCTTCATATCTTCTGCCATCTGAACAGGATTAATTGTAATGGCAGTATAAAAATATGTAAATACAATTATCAAAATTGCCGTTACAAGATTATACCAGAATCCGTACATGTTCGAAAAGGCAACAACAAAGCCTGAGCCCGAATTAGAAGAATATCCGGCTATTATAATAGGCAAGCATCATTATTGCCTGGGCAAAAATAATAGGCATCACACCTGCAGCATTTACCTTTAGAGGTATATACTGGCGTACTCCTCCATATTGTTTATTACCGACTATCCTTCTTGCATACTGAACAGGCACCCGGCGTGTACCCTGTACCAGCAGTATTGTACCAAGAACAACAACGAATAAAAATAAGTATTTCAACAATAAGTGCTATTGCACCACCGGCTCCATTCATACGTGTTCCGGATTCAAAAATGAAGCTGGAAGGCAGTCGGGCGACAATACCTATCATAATTATAAGGGATATACCGTTTCCTATACCTTTATCGGTAATCTTTTCCCCAAGCCACATTACAAACATTGTACCGGCGGTAAGTATAACGACCGATGAAAATTTAAAGAAAAATCCCGACAGAATAAAAGCCGTTGCCGGCAACTGCGCTGAAGGTTTATAAGGTAAGTCGGTGCCTGCAGAACAAGAATTGCCACGGTAAGATATCTTGTATACTGATTCATTTTACGTCGTCCACTTTCACCCTCCTTCTGCAATTTCTGGAAATATGGAAATACAATGCCGAGGAACTGCACAACAATTGAAGCCGAGATATAAGGCATAATCCCAAGGGCAAATATTGAGGCCTGAGAAAATGCCCCTCCTGAAAACATATCGAGCAGACCCATTATACCTGATGACGTCTGGCTTTTCAGTCCTGCCAGCTGCGAAGGATCAATACCCGGTAATGTAATATATTTTCCAAGTCTGTAAAGTAAAATGATACTAAAGTATAGATTAGCCTTGCACGAAGATCTTCTATCTTAAATATGTTCTTTATTGTCTGAATCAGTTTCATGAAATTACAGTATTACAACGGTTCCCTTTTTGGCTTCAATTGCTTCAATAGCTGATTTGCTGAATGCATGGGCATGAACTTCAAGTTTCCTTTCAAGAGTTCCTTTTCCCAGAATTTTTACCAAAGCATTTTTTGAAACCAATCCGGCCATTACAAGCACTTCATGATCGATCTTTTCAATATTCATCCGTTCAGCAAGATCCTGAAGGGTACTTATATTTATCCCTTTATATTCCTCGCGGTTAATGTTTTTAAACCCAAATTTTGGAACACGTCTCTGAAGAGGCATCTGACCACCTTCGAATCCGATTTTCTTGCTGTAACCTGATCTGGATTTAGCACCTTTATGCCCTCTGGTTGACGTACCACCTCTGCCGGAACCTTGTCCGCGACCCAAACGCTTGCCTTTTTTAACCGATCCTTTAGCAGGTTTTAAGTTACTCAAATCCATAACTTTATATTATAAATATCGTTTTTTATTTAAATATTTTCAACTTTAACCAGGTGTCGTACTTTCTCTACCATTCCCAATATCTGGGGTGTAGCTTCATGTTCAACACTATGGTTTAATTTACGGATTCCCAGAGCTTCGAGTGTTCTTTTCTGTCTTTCAGGTTTTCCGTTTTTGCTTTTCACCTGGGTGATACGAATTTTTGCCATTATAATGTACTTAACCGTTAAAAACTTTTTCCATTGATACGCCTCTGTGCTCAGCAATTGTGAATGCGTCCCGCATTTCGAGCAGTGCAGCAAATGTTGCTTTTACCAGGTTATGAGGGTTTGATGACCCTTTTGACTTTGCCAGAACATTTTTTACTCCAACACTTTCCAGAACAGCACGCATAGCACCTCCTGCCTTTACACCGGTACCATCTGATGCAGGTTTGATAAAAACTTTTGCGCCACCAAATTTAGCAACCTGTTCGTGAGGAATTGTACCGTTAATGACAGGAACTTTAATCAGGTTCTTCTTGGCATCTTCGATACCTTTAGCAATAGCTGTTGTTACCTCACTGGCTTTACCAAGACCGTGTCCGACAATACCATCCTCATTTCCAACCACAACAATGGCTGAAAAACTGAATGTACGTCCTCCTTTGGTTACTTTGGTAACCCTCTGGATACTTACCAGCCTGTCTTTAAGTTCGAGATCGCTGGTTTTTACTTTTCTTATACCGTTTGCCATAATTCATTAGAATTTTAAACCGCCTTCGCGGGCTGCATCAGCCAATGATTTTACTCTGCCATGATATTTATATCCGCTTCTGTCGAAAACTACATTTTCAATACCTTTCTCCTTGCATTTAGTCAGCCAGGAGCTTTCCAACAAGTTTAGCCTGTTCCGATTTTCTTAATACCTGTTTTAGCCGCAATCTCCTTCTCTTTTGAGCAGGCTGACAGAAGGGTGATCCCTATTCAGGTCATCAACAACCTGAACATATATCTGTTTATTGCTACGATAAACTGCCAGACTTGGAGCATCAGCAGTACCGCTTATTTTTTTCCGGATCCTCATTTTGATCCTTGTTCTTCTTTCCAACTTAGTTAAGGCCATGATTTTTTTACTTTTACCAGATTAAGGGCGGTTATAGGATCATCTATATTTTCACCTTCAATATTTCTTCCTGTTTTATACTATTTATTTTACCTTTAAAATTATCCGTGTATTATCATGCCATTTAAACACTGGCAGATTTTCCGGCCTTTCTTCTGAGCTGTTCTCCGACAAACTTAATTCCTTTCCCTTTGTAAGGTTCTGGTGGACGAAGGGATCTGATCTTTGCAGCAACATGCCCTATTAGTTGCTTATCAATACATGTCAGGGTAATAACCGGATTAGCTCTTCTTTCAGTTTTGGTTTCAACCTTTACCTCTATCGGGAAGCTGAATAATTATTTCATGTGAATAACCCAAGGCTCAATTCCAGTTGCTGGCCTTTAGCTTCTGCCCGGTATCCAACTCCGACCAGTTCAAGTTCTTTTTTGAATCCTTCGGATACCCCGGCCACCATATTTGCAATGAGTGCCCGGTAAAGACCATGCAACGACTTATGATTTTTTGATTCAGATGGCCTTGATAATATAATCTCGTTATCCACCACTTCCACCTTAAGGTCTTTGTCAACCGCCTGGGTTAATTCTCCCAGGGGTCCTTTCACACTAACCACATTGGCATCACTTATATTTACAGTGACTCCCTTGGGCAGGTTTACAGGTAATTTTCCTATTCGTGACATTAAGCTATCCTCCTAATTAGTAAACATAACACAATACTTCACCGCCGATCTTTTCTTTCTTTGCCTCTTTGTCGGTCATCAATCCTCTTGATGTTGAAATAATTGCAATACCGAGTCCGTTAAGAACCCTTGGTATTTCATCAACACCCTTGTACTGACGGAGACCAGGACGGCTTACTCTTTGAATTTCTTTAATTGCAGGTTTCTTGCTCTTGGAATTATATTTAAGGGCAATTTTTAATACACCCTGCACGTCCTTCACCTTCAACAATCTTATAGCTGAGGATATAACCCTTTTCGAAAAGTATCCGGGCAATCTCTTTTTTAAGATTGGATGCTGGTGCCTCCACAACCTTATGACCAGCCATGATGGCATTTCTTATTCTGGTCAGTAAATCTGCAATTGGATCAGTCATCTTCTTATTATTTAATATAGTTTATAGTTCATTCTAATATTACCAGCTGGCTTTTTTAACTCCCGGAATTAAGCCAAATGATGCCATTTCCCTGAAGGTGATCCTGCTAACCCCGAATTGCCTCATATAACCCCTTGAACGTCCGGTTAATTTTGCAACGGTTATCTCATTCTGTTTGGGTTTGAATTCCTTGGCAAACGGCTTAAGCCAATATAATCGCCATCAGCTTTCAGCTGAGCCCTTTTAGCAGCATATTTTTGGTCAGTCTTGCGCGTTTAACCTCACGGGCCATCATTGATTCTTTAGCCATATTATTAGTTTTTTACGTTTTTAAAGGGTAATCCAAAATCCTTAAGCAGAGCATAAGCTTCCTCGTCGGTATTGGCTGAGGTAACAAATGTAATCTGCAGACCCATTATCTTTGCAATTTTATCGAGGTCAATTTCGGGAAAAATGATCTGCTCTGTAATTCCCAGGGTGTAATTGCCCCTGCCATCCAGCTTGGAATTGATGCCTTTAAAGTCGCGGATACGCGGCAGGGCAACAGATATCAAGTCTCTCCAGAAACTCATACATTCTCTCTCTGCGCAGAGTTACCATAATACCGATTGGCATATTCTTTCTCAGCTTGAAATTAGAAATATCCTTTGTAGAGAATGTCTGAACAGCTTTCTGTCCTGCTATGTCACTTAATTCTTTAACTCCGAATTCAAGTAGTTTCTTGTCGGCAATAGCCTGTCCAACGCCCTGGTTAATAACTATTTTTTTCAACCTGGGAACCTGCATAACGGTTTTATAACCGAACTCCTTCATTAATGCAGGGACTATCTCGTCACTATACTTGGTTTTTAACGCAGGTATGTACATTACTTGATCTCCTCTCCTGATTTTTTTGAATAACGCACTAATTTATTTTTTTCATTAAGTTTCTTCCCTATTCGGGTTGGATTTCCTGAAGCCGGGTCAACAATCATCAGATTCGAGATATGAACAGGAGCCTCTTTTTTAATAATTCCACCCTGAGGCGCTTTTGTATTAGGTTTAGTATGTTTTGATACCAAATTAACACCTTCAACAATAGCTCTGTTTTTGTCTCTGTCGACCTCCAGAACACGTCCTTTCTGACCTTTTGATTCACCGGTTATTACCATAACCGTATCTCCCTTTTTTATATGTAATTTCTTCTGCATCGTTGTCTGATTTAAATATATTACAACACTTCAGGTGCCAGTGAAACGATCTTCATGTACTTTTCACGGAGTTCTCTTGCCACGGGCCCGAAAATACGTGTTCCCCGAACCTCATTTACGTTATTAAGAAGAACTACGGCATTATCGTCGAATCTGATATAGGAACCATCCGCACGGCGTATTTCTTTTCTTAGTTCTTACCACAACTGCTTTGCTTACGGTTCCTTTTTTTGCTTCACCTGAAGGAAGTGCGGATTTCACACTTACAACTATTTTATCACCCACCGAAGCATATCTTTTCTTGCTGCCACCTAGAACTCTGATGCACAATACCTCTTTGGCCCCTGAGTTATCGGCTACGGTTAATCTGCTTTCCTGTTGTATCATGATTACTTCGCTCTTTCGATTATTTCAATTAATCTCCAGGTTTTATTTTTGCTCAGAGGCCTGGTCTCCGATATACGTACAGTGTCGCCAATATTGCATGAATTTTCTTCATCGTGCGCCATCAGCTTTTTTGTTTTATTAATAAACTTGCCATAAATAGGATGTTTTACTTTCCTTTTAACGGCAACTACGATGGATTTGTCCATTTTAGTACTGACAACCACACCTATACGTTCTTTTCTAAGATTCCTTTCCATTGCTGATCTAGCTATTAGATTTCTGATTCAATTCTCTTGTACGCAATTCAGTTAGCAGACGTGCAATCGTCAGTTTCACCTCTCTTACCTTTTGCGGGTTATCGAGTGGAGTGATTGCATGGTTAAGTTTCATACGAACGAGCATTGTCTTCTCGGTATCTATTCGTTCGAGAAGATCAGGGGTGCTTAATTCTTTTATTTCTGAAGTTTTCATCTATGTCAAAATATTATCACTTTACGTAATCGCGTCTCACAATAAATTTTGTTGTGATCGGCAGTTTCTGGGCTCCCAAGGCGGAGGGCTTCTTTCGCAACCTCATAAGGGACTCCTTCAGCCTCAAGCAATATCCTTCCCGGAGTAACAGGAACAACAAAACCTTCAGGAGCTCCTTTTCCTTTACCCATACGAACCTCTGCTGGTTTCTTGGTAATTGGTTTATCCGGGAAAATCCTTATCCATAACTGACCTTCACGTTTCATATGACGTGTAACGGCCTGACGGGCTGCTTCAATCTGCCTTCCGGTGATCCAGCTTCTCCTCAAGTGCCTTGATACCAAATGACCCGAATGCCAGCTGGTTGCCTCTTTGTGCATTGCCTTTCATCCTTCCCTTCTGGGCTCTCCTGAATTTGGTCCTTTTCGGTTGTAACATTGCTCAAATATTGTTAAATAATTATTTTCTACCTTAGTCTCTTATTTCTTCGCTTTCCTTTTCAGGCTTTTGTTTTTAGCATTCCTGGCTCCTATATTCGGGCTCAGATCTCTTTTTCCATAAACTTCACCATTACAAATCCATACCTTAACTCCAAGAAGTCCGACCTTTGTATGTGCCTCAGCCAATGCATAATCAATATCTGCACGAAAAGTATGAAGCGGAATACGCCCTTCCTTATACGTTTCGGTTCGTGCCATTTCAGCTCCGCCAAGACGACCGGATATCATTACTTTTATTCCTTCCGCTCCCATTCTCATAGTTGAAGCTATTGACATCTTGATTGCACGGCGGTAAGAAATTTTACCTTCAAGCTGACGGGCAATATTATTACCGACGATGTTTGCATCCAGTTCGGGACGTTTAACCTCAAAGATGTTTATCTGAACCTCTTTTTTAGTGATCTTCTTGAGCTCCTCTTTCAGTTTGTCCACTTCCTGTCCGCCTTTACCAATAATTATTCCCGGACGTGCAGTATTGACAGTAACTGTAATAAGTTTAAGCGTTCTTTCAATTATTATCTTGGAGATACTGGCTTTTGCAATCCTGGCATTCAGGTATTCCCTGATCCTTGTATCTTCAACAAGCTTGCCGGAAAAATCTTTCCCGCCGAACCAGTTTGAATCCCATCCTTTTATAATGCCTAATCTGTTACCTATCGGATTTACTTTTTGTCCCATCTGTTCTAATTTGATGTCTTTTCAACTTCATTATTCATACTGTCGAGCACAAGAGTTACATGGTTTGATCTTTTTCTCAACCTGTAAGCTCTTCCCTGAGGAGCTGTCTGCAATCTTTTCAGTGACCGGCCGCCGTCAACATGAATATTCTTTACATACAGATTGCTTTCCTCTACTCTTGACTCCTTCATTCTTTGCCTGCCAGTTGGCAATTGCTGAAAGCAGAAGTTTCTCCAGTCCTGCGTGATGCCTCCTGTGAACTGAACTTGAGAATATCAAGTGCTTTATTCACTTCTATTCCGCTAATAAGGTCGGTTACCAGTCTCATCTTCCGCGGTGAGGTCGGACAGTTTCTGAGTATCGCCTGGTATCTGTTCTTGGCAGCCTCTTTTTTCTGTTCAGCTGTATTTCTTTTTCTTGCACCCATTTCTAAATGTTTTTCAATGTTTACATTACTGATTATTTATTACCAGAGTGACCCCTGAAAGTACGGGTAGGTGAAAATTCTCCCAATTTATGTCCCACCATGTTCTCGGTAATGTAAACGGGGATAAATTTGTTCCCGTTATGAACTGCTATAGTATGTCCGACAAAATCAGGTGAAATCACTGATCTTCTCGACCATGTCTTGAGCACTGATTTTTTCTGTCCTTCATTCATTTCCAAAACTCTCTTCTCCTAGTTTGAATTCAATGAAAGGGCCCTTTTTTAATTGATCTGCTCATAATATATCAGTTATTTTTTCCTTCTTTCAATAATATGTTTATGCGGAATATTTCTTCCTGTCACGGGTTTTGAATCCTTTTGCAGGAATACCTTTGCGTGATCTTGGATGTCCGCCTGAAGCTCTTCCTTCACCACCACCCATCGGGTGATCAACCGGGTTCATAACCACACCTCTTACTCTCGGACGACGTCCCTGCCATCGTGAACGGCCTGCTTTACCTGATCTCTCAAGGTTATGATCAGGATTGGATACTGTACCAATAGTTGCACGGCATGTAGTAAGTATCAGACGGGTTTCACCGGAAGGTAGCTTTATTGTAGCATATTTTCCCTCACGGGCTGACAGCTGGCATAAGTTCCGGCACTACGTGCAATTGCTCCTCCTTTACCAGGTTTAAGTTCAATATTATGAATGATAGTTCCAAGAGGAATATCGCTGAGAAACAATGTATTGCCAATTTCAGGAGCTGCATCTTTTCCTGACATAACAACCTGCCCGATCTGTAGCCCATTTGGTGCCACAATGTATCTTTTCTCTCCATCTGTGTATACAACGAGTGCAATTCTCGAAGAACGATTAGGATCGTATTCGATAGTTTTAACTGTCGCAGGTATTCCATCTTTTTCCCTCTGGAAATCGATAACTCTGTACATCTGTTTGTGACCGCCTCCGATGTATCTCATAGTCCTTTTACCGTTAACGTTCCTTCCTCCTGATTTTCGGAGCGGTCGAAGTAAGGATTTCTCCGGCACAGCACTTGTAATAGTTTCAAAAGTGCTGGCGATTTTGTGTCGCTGACCTGGTGTAACAGGTTTGATTTTTCTGACTGCCATATAGGTTATTAAATATTGCTGTAGAAATCAATTTTGTTTCCTTCGGCAAGGGTCACAACAGCTTTTTTCAATGCTGAAGTTCTTCCCTTAAGAAGTCCCGACTTTGTATTGCGGGTTTTTATTTTACCGCCATAGCGCATCGTATTAACCGAGTCAACTGTAACCTCGTACAGTTCTTCAACGGCTTTTCTTATTTGTAACTTATTTGCATTTTTAGCAACAATGAAGCCGTAGCGATTAAATTTATCACCCTGGCTTGTCATTTTTTCCGTTACAATCGGTTTAAGCAAAATATCCATCACTCAAATTTTACTAGTTATCAAATGTTGCCTGCAAAACGTCAACTGCGCCCTCGACAAGTACCAATGTTGAAGCCCTCATTATCTTGTATGTATTTAATTCACTGGCTATTATAACTTCAACCCCTTGTACATTTCGGGATGACAAATATATATTATTATTTTGTTCCGGTAAAACAAATACCGATTTTTTATTCGCAATGTTTAGGTAAATTGCCCATTTTGATCATCTCCTTCGTTTTAGGAGCTTCCAAAGAGAAGTCTCTCCAGAACTATAATATTATTTGTGGAGGCTTTGTAGGAAAGCGCCGATTTTCTGGCCAGTTGTTTGACTTTCTTATTAAGCTTGAATCCGTAATATCTTGGCTTTGGACCGAACATCCGGCCACCCCCACGGAAAAGAGGGTTCTTAATGCTTCCAGCACGGGCAGTACCTGTTCCTTTCTGCCTTTTTATCTTACGGGTACTTCCGGAAATCTCACCCCGTTCTTTGGATTTATGTGTGCCCTGCCTCTGATTTGCAAGGAACTGTTTAGTATCCAGATAAATGGCATGATCGTTTGGCTCAATACCGAAAATTGAATCGTTAAGCATAACTTTTCTTCCGGTTTCCTTACCTTCTATATTCAGAATTGTTAATTCCATTATCTTGTTATTATTACGTAACCACCTTTTGGACCCGGGACTGATCCTCTGACAATTAAAATATTATTTTCGGCTATAATCTTCATTACCTTCACGTCCATTGACATCACTTTATTTCCACCGGTACGGCCAGCCATTCTCATGCCTGGCAGATACCCTTGATGGGAATGACGATGCACCGAGGGAACCGGGTGCCCTGCCCCTGTTATGCTGTCCGTGAGTTTGTCCTCCAACACCGCTGAACCCATGGCGTTTAACAACACCCTGGAATCCTTTCCCTTTTGACCAGCCTCTTACATCAATCCAGTTATCCGGTCTGAAAAATTCAGCTGTGATAACTTCACCCTCCTTAACCTGCCCTTCCTTAAAGCCAGTAAACTCCATCACTTTCCTTTTCGGAGTGGTATTGGATTTTTTAAAATGACCCATTTCCGCTTTTGTAGTATGTTTTTCCTTTTTATCATCGAACCCAAGCTGTACAGCAAAGTAGCCGTCCTTTTCCAACTGTCTTAATCTGAGTAACAACACATGGACCTGCCTGCAGAACCGTACAAGGAACATTCTTCCCATTTTCATCAAAAATGGAAGTCATTCCTACCTTTTTTCCAATTAATCCCTGCATCTCTTTTTAACTTTACTGGTTTCACACTTTAATTTCTACTTCAACTCCGCTCGGAAGCTCAAGTTTCATCAGAGCATCGATGGTTTTTGGCGTCGAGCTGTAAATATCAAGCAGCCTTTTATAGGATGAAAGCTCAAATTGTTCCCTTGCTTTTTTGTTTACAAACGGTGACCGAAGAACTGTATAAATCTTTTTGTGTGTCGGAAGTGGAATTGGACCGCTGACCACTGCACCGGTAGATTTTACTGTTTTTACGATCTTCTCGGCAGACTTATCCACCAGATTATGATCGTAAGATTTCAGTTTGATACGAATTTTCTGACTCATCTATTTAAAAAATTTTTCCTTTAGTAGTTTCTACAATTCTGCTGGCTATTTCTGCGGGCACCTCTTCATAATGCGAGAATTCCATTGTTGAAGTTGCTCTTCCTGAAGTAATTGTCCTTAGTACAGTAACATAACCGAATTTCTCTGCCAGAGGTACTTTTGCTTTAACAACCCTTGAACCTGCTTTCGATTCCATACCTTCCACTCTTACCTCTTCTTCTGTTAAAATCGCTGATAACATCTCCTACATACTCTTCAGGGGTAACAACTTCTGTTGACATTATCGGTTCAAGAATTACCGGGATTACATCTGCCTGCAAATTTTCTGAAAGCCTGTTTTGCAGCAATTTCAAATGAGAGAGCATCGGAGTCAACCGGATGATACGAACCGTCCTTGAGAACTACTTTAAGGCTATCGAGCGGAAACCCGGCAAGAGGCCCGTTAGCCATTGCTTCCCTGAATCCTTTTTCGACTGATGGAATGTATTCTTTAGGAATATTCCCTCCTTTTACCTCATTTACAAACTGAAGGCCTCTTACTTTATCATCAGACGGGCATTAATGCAACAGTCATATCAGCAAATTTTCCTCTTCCTCCTGACTGTTTCTTGAAACACTTCACGGAACTCGGTTGTGGTTGTAATGGCCTCCTTATAGGCAACCTGGGGAGCACCCTGGTTACATTCAACTTTAAACTCTCTCTTAAGGCGGTCTATCAGGATTTCCAGATGGAGTTCACCCATACCGTGGATAATTGTCTGTCCACTGTCGGGATCTGTCCTGACCTGGAAGGTCGGATCTTCTTCAGCAAGTTTATTGAGTGCTATTGATAATTTATCAACATCTGCCTGTGTCTTAGGCTCTATTGCGACGCCAATTACCGGTTCCGGAAAATCCATCGACTCAAGCAATACAGGCTTATTGATAGCACATAAAGTATCGCCGGTCTTAAGATCTTTAAATCCTACTCCTGCACATATATCGCCAGCTGAGATGCTTTCCTTTGGAATCTGTTTGTTGGCATGCATCTGGAAGAGACGGTTAATACGTTCTCTTTTACCGGTACGTACATTCAATACGGTGTCTCCTGCATGAAGTATTCCTGAATATATACGAAGGAAGGCCAGACGACCCACAAACGGATCTGTAGCAATTTTAAAAGCAAGAGCCGCCAATGGTTCTTCATCATCAGGCTCACGTTTTACTTCTTCGTCATTTCTTGGGTCTGTTCCTGTTACAGCACCTTTATCAACGGGTGAAGGAAGATATGCTATAACTGCATCGAGAAGTCTCTGTACTCCCTTGTTTTTAAATGCTGATCCGCAAATAACAGGCACTGCCAATCCAGTTACAGTGGCTTTTCTTAAAGCAATAGACAATCTCTTCAGGAGTTATCGAATCATGATCATCGATATATCTTTGCAGCAGGGTATCATCTACTTCGGCAACCGCGTCAACCAGTTTTCCTCTCCACTCCTCAGCTTCTTCCTTCAGGTCAGCAGGTATCTCTTCGATCTCAAACCTTGTTACAGAAGCTTCGTCGTTGTAAAAGATTACGGCCTTCATGGCTATCAGGTCGACCAGGCCTCTGAAGTTCTCCTCGGCACCTATAGGAATCTGTATCGGGACAGGATTTGCTCCCAGCTTATCTTTGAGCTGCTGAACTACACTGAAAAAGTCCGCTCCTGCTCTGTCCATCTTATTGATGAATGCTATCCTGGGTACAACATACTTGTTTGCCTGCCTCCATACAGTTTCTGACTGTGGTTCAACCCCACCTACGGCACAAAAGACAGCAACCGCCCCATCGAGCACTCTAAGAGATCTTTCAACCTCAACAGTAAAATCGACATGACCCGGAGTATCAATAATATTAATCTTGTAATCTTCCCCTGTAAATTTCCAGTAATGTTGTTGTGGCGGCAGAAGTTATTGTAATGCCTCTTTCCTGCTCCTGAATCATCCAGTCCATCTGGGCATTGCCATCATGCACCTCTCCCATGCGATGGGTACGACCTGTATAAAACAGAATACGCTCTGTTGTAGTGGTCTTACCGGCATCGATGTGGGCCATGATTCCGATGTTTCTGGTATACTTCAGGTTTTTATCCATTCTGTTTATATCCCTCTGCCTCTTTTATTTTAATAGAGAATCAATTAAAAACGAAAATGAGCAAAAGCTTTATTCGCTTCAGCCATTCTGTGAGTATCTTCTTTCTTTTTATATGCACCGCCTTCAAGTTTATAAGCAGCCATAAGCTCAGCTGCAAGGCTCTCGGCCATCGAATGACCAGTTCTTTTTCTTGCAAAAGAGATCATGTTTTTCATGCTTATACTTACTTTTCGGTCGGATCGTATCTCCATAGGAACCTGGAAAGTAGCACCACCAACCCGCCGGGCTTTAACTTCGACCTGAGGAGTTACATTATCAAGTGCCTGCTTGAAAATCTCAAGCGGAGTCTTACCTTCGCTTTTAAATTTATCACCGACAATCTCAAGCGAGTCATAGAAAATCTTATAATGCAAGGTTCTTTTTGCCACTATACATAAGATTGTTTACAAACCTGTGTTACATATGGATCGTTATATTTCGGATCCGGTAACAGAATCCTCTTCTTTGGTTTTGTCTTTCTCATTATCTTATTCCTTTAAGTATTACTTCTTAGGTCTTTTAGCGCCATATTTTGATCTTCTCTGGGTACGACCATCAACTCCGGAAGTATCAAGTGCACCACGAATAAGGTGGTAACGGACACCCGGAAGATCTTTTACCCTGCCACCCCTTATAAGAACTATGGAGTGTTCCTGGAGATTATGACCCTCTCCCGGAATATAAGCATTTACTTCTTTCTGATTTGTAAGTCTTACTCTGGCCACCTTCCTCATTGCTGAATTAGGCTTTTTTGGCGTTGTGGTGTAAACACGAACGCAAACACCTCTTCTCTGAGGACATGAATCCAAAGCAGGAGCTTTACTTTTATCTATCAGTTTCTTCCTGCCTTTTCTTACTAATTGCTGAATTGTCGGCATATTTCCAATTATTTTAGCATTAAATTTTTACTCAAAAAAATGGTTTGCAAAGGTATTGATTTTTATTTCTTAATTCACAAACAAGAATCTCATTAATTATTCAAAACTATATAACTATACATGTTATAAACGCCTGAAATTACCAATAATCAGGCCTCAAAGCATGTCCGAAAACTATATCTCTTACTTAAAAATGTAAGTTATAAACAGGTTCCTTCCCGACTTTTCCCTGGAAAATTATTTTGTAAACTTACTTGAGAAAGAAAAACCGGTACTCCTGTATTTCAAAAAACTGTTGCAAAGAAAATAAAAATTTTGTAATTCTGCACTCTTTCTGAACCAGTTTTTAAAAATATATTATTTTTGCCCTGCCATTTCAACAGATTACATAAATAAAATATATTATATATAATTCCATAAAATTATGAAAACATACCAGACTGACCAGATTAAAAATATTGCCCTTCTGGGTAATTCAGGTTCGGGTAAGACTACCTTAGGAGAAACAATGCTTTTTAATGGCGGTATTATTGAACGAAGAGGTACAATTGAAGGGAAGAATACAGTCATCCGACTATCGGCCTATTGAGCATGAGAACGGAAACTCAATATTCTCAACAGTCCTTTACACTGAATTTCAGAATAAAAAGATCAATATTCTCGACACCCCTGGTCTGGATGATTTCAGTGGTGGAGTTATATCTTCACTTTTTGCTGTCGATTGTGCAGTGATGGTAATAAATGTTCAGAATGGTGTAGAAGTCGGTACCGAGACTGCAGTTCAGACATGCCGAAAATCTTAATAAACCTTTAATTCTGGTTATTAACGGTCTTGACCATGAAAAAACCAACTTTGAGAAATCTGTTGAAATGTTGAAAGAGAGGTTATCAGGTGATATAATTCTTATTCAGTATCCCGTTAATGAAGGGGTAGGATTTAACTCCATTATTGATGTGCTGAAGATGAAACTACTCAGGTACTCAAAAGATGAAGGTAAGGCTGAAATAGCAGATATTCCTGCTGAGCATGCAGCAAAAGCAGCAGAATTGCACAGTGCCCTTGTTGAAAAAGCTGCCGAAATGGACGAATCGCTGATGGAGCTTTTCTTTTCCAAAGACTCGCTTACCGAAGAAGAGATTAGAAAAGGGATCGCCAGGGGGATCCTTACAAGGGGTATGTTCCCTGTTTTCTGCACTTCTGCAAAAAACAATATCGGAGTTGATCAGCTTATGGAATTTATCGTCAGTGAAGCTCCATCTGTAACAGATATGCCTGCCCAGGTAAACAGTAAAGGGAAAGAAGTTAAATCTGAACCTGCAGGACCGGCTTCAGTTTATATATTCAAATCATCAATAGAGGAGCATATAGGTGAAATTCATTACTTCAGGGTATATTCCGGAAAAATAACTGAGAATCTGGATGTTATTAATACCAATAATAATACAAAAGAACGTTTGTCGCAGTTATACATTTGCGCCGGAAAGAACAGAACCAGGGTGCCGGAGATTAATACAGGGGATATAGGAGCTCTCGTAAAACTGAAATATACCAAGACAATGCATACACTTAATGCTCCTGGTAACGACTGGACATACAGGGGAATCAAATTCCCCGATCCAAAGTATCGGGTTGCAATAAAAGCACAGAGTGAAAGTGATGATGAGAAACTAGGTGAAGCACTGAATAAAATCCACCTGGAAGATCCCACAATTGTTATTGAATATTCCAAAGAATTAAAGCAGATCATTGTTCATGGCCAGGGTGAATACCATCTTAATATTATGAAATGGCATCTTGATAACATTTACAAAATACCAACCATCTTCAACCCACCGAAAATACCATACCGTGAGACAATTACAAAATCAGCACATGCGGATTACCGACATAAGAAACAATCCGGTGGCGCCGGTCAGTTTGGAGAGGTGCATATGATAATTGAACCGTACGAGGAAGGCTCAACAGAATTAACCATGCAGAAAATCAATGGAAAGGATGTAAAAATATCAGTTCGCGATAAGGAAGAGATTGACCTTCCCTGGGGAGGGAAACTGGTTTATGTAAACAGTATTGTGGGTGGCTCAATAGATGCGCGGTTTATGCCGGCAATCCTTAAAGGCATAATGGAAAAAATGGAGACGGGACCGTTGACAGGATCATATGCCCGTGATATCCGGGTTTATGTTTACGATGGTAAGATGCATCCTGTTGATTCCAATGAAATTTCCTTCAGACTTGCAGGACGTAATGCGTTCAGTCAGGCGTTCAAAATCGCTGGCCCTAAAATTCTTGAACCGGTTTATGATGTTGAAATTTACGTTCCTGCTGACCGGATGGGCGATGTTATAAGCGATCTCCAGGGCAGGCGCGGTATGGTGCTTGGTATGTCAAGCGATAAACGTTTTGAGATTATCAAAGCCAAAGTGCCTCTTGCCGAAATGAATAAATATTCAACGGCCCTGAGTTCTATCACAGGTGGCCGGGCAATGTATACTATGAAATTTGCAGAATATGCCCAGGTACCTGGTGACGTTCAGGATTCTGTTATAAAAGCTTATACTGAAGAAGAAGAAGAAGAGTAAGAAAATATTTCAAGATTATAAAAACCGTTCTGGATCAGAACGGTTTTTTTTTGTTGCCTGAAACCTGAAAAAGTATGAATTATACAACTTTCCTCCATAGTTATGTAATAATTTCCTGCTTTAACCTGTCGATCTTTGCATGGATTTTTTAAGAAAAGGAGAAATCATTTGAAATTATACATCAAATACATGGTAAGCAACCGCTGCAAGATAGCGGTAAAAGAAGAGCTGAAAAAACTGGGATTGCACTTTATTTTTGTTGATTTGGGAGAAGTCGAAATAATGGAAACCCTTTCAGACGATCAAAGAGAAGTTCTGAAAAGCTCTTTACTAAATTCCGGTTTCGAACTGATGGACAGTACAAAGGCTATTTTGATTGAAAAAATAAAGAATGTAATTATTCAGATGGTTCACCATGAAGATGAAATGATTAAAGTAAACTTTTCTGACTTCTTAAGTGAAAAATTAAATCACGATTACAATTATATGTCAAAAATATTTTCGGAGGTAAAGGGTATTACTATTCAGCAATTTATCATAATCCATAAAATTGAAAAGATAAAAGAATTATTGTTTTATGACGAACTAAACCTTACAGAAATCTCCTATAAACTTAATTACAGCAGCGTGTCACATTTATCGAACCAGTTCAGGAAAATTACCGGCCTTTCACCTTCCCAGTTTAAAAACATGAAAGACAGGAAACGAAATCCTATAGAAGAAATTGGGAATCCAACTTTATTGATAGAATAATATGGACAAAACTAATAGCCAGAAATCCAAATACACCAGAAGTCTTATCGAAGCCAGCCTCGATCCTCTTATTACAATAAGCACCGAAGGTAAAATAATGGATATGAATGAGGCTTTGCCAAACATTACTGGTATTTCACGCGAAAAACTGACCGGTGCCGACTTCTTTGATTATTTTACTGAGCCTCAAAAGGCACGTGAAGTTTACCAGGAGGTATTCGCAAAGGGTTCTGTTGCTGATTCCCCTCTTACTATATGCCATAAAAACGGGAAGCTTACCGATGTGCTTTTCAATGGCTCAGTTTATAAGGATGATAAGGGAAATGTGCTTGGAGTGGTTATCGTTGCACGTGATGTTACAGCCCAGAAGCTTCTTTCAAGGTATTCTCTCAGCCTTATTGAAGCCAGCCTCGACCCCCTTGTTACCATAAATACAGAAGGTAAAATTACTGACATGAATCAGGCAACCGTAAATATCACCGGTATTACACGTGAAAAACTCACCGGAACTGACTTCTTTGATTATTTCACTGAGCCTCAGAAGGCACGTGAAGTCTACCAGGAGGTATTCGCCAAAGGTTCTGTCGCCGATTCTCCACTTACACTGCGTCATAAAAACGGCAAACTTACTGATGTATTATTTAACGGGTCAGTTTATAAGGATGACAGGGGCAATGTACTTGGAGTTGTTATTGTAGCGCGCGATGTTGTTGAACAAAAAAGAATTGCCACAGAACTGACTGAAGCTAAAGTATCAGCCGAACTTGCATCACGCCTGGCTGAAGAAGCAAAGAGAAAAGCCGAAAGCGCCACAATAGTGGCAGAGGCTGCTGTTAAATCAAAACAGCAATTTTTATCAAACATGAGTCATGAAATCCGCACACCGATGAACGCCATTATAGGATTTACAAAGGTGGTCCTGAAAACTGAACTTACCTCCAAACAAAAAGAATATTTAATAGCCATAAAGTTGAGCGGTGATTCATTAATAGTGCTCATTAATGATATCCTGGATCTTGCAAAAGTCGATTCAGGGAAAATGACATTCGAACAAGTGCCATTCAAAATGGCCCTGTCCATCTCAGCCATGCTCCATCTGTTTGAAACTAAAATCCAGGAAAAAAATTTAAGACTGATAAAAGAGTACGATAACAAAATTCCTAAGGTACTGGTCGGTGATCCGGTGCGTCTGCACCAGATAATTTTAAACCTTGTGAGCAATGCTGTAAAGTTCACCACAAAGGGCGAAATTACGATAAGCGTTAATTTACTTGAAGAAGATGATGAAAAAGTAACTATCGAATTTGCTGTTTCGGATACCGGTATTGGAATACCTGAAAATCAAATTGGCAAAATATTTGAAAATTTTCAGCAGGCTACAAGCGAAACCTCAAGACTTTTCGGAGGTACCGGTTTAGGACTTGCAATTGTTAAACAACTGGTTGAGCCCCAGGGAGGAACAATCAGGGTTGAAAGTAAGGTTAATGAGGGATCAACTTTTAGTTTTATATTAAGCTTTCTAAAAACAAATGATGAAGCTGAAACAGAACCTGAACTAATGGAACTTGATCCTGAAACTAAAGGTATTAAAGTACTAGTGGTTGAGGATATTCCTCTTAATCAATTACTTATGAATACAATCCTGGATGATTTCGGTTTTGAATGTAATATTGCCAATAATGGTAAAATTGCAATAGAAAAACTGCAGAAGGATCCCTTCGACATAATTTTAATGGACCTTCAGATGCCTGAAATGAACGGGTTCGAAGCTACTGAATATATCCGGGAAAAAATGAACTCCGCTATTCCCATTATTGCTTTAACTGCTGATGTAACCACAGTTGACCTGGAAAAATGCAGAGCAGTGGGAATGAATGATTACATCGCGAAACCGGTTGATGAACGTTTACTGTACAATAAAATAGTTCAATTGGTGCAGAAACCGTTTCGCACTGCCATTGTTGAAGAAACAGGAGAAGTCTATGGCAAAAAACAAAGATGTACTGATATGGATTATCTGACACGTCGTACAAAGGCTAATCCGGTATTAATGATGCAGATGATTTCGCTTTATCTGGAACAGACTCCTCCTTTAGTCAGTGAAATGAAAAGCAGCCTGCATGATAAAAACTGGAATTCTTTATACTCGGCAGTTCATAAAATGATCCCCTCCTTTTTAATAATGGGAATCAGTCCTGATTTTGAAAATATGGCAAAACGGGTTCAGGAATGTGCAGGTACCAGGATTCAGACTGATGATATACACGACCTTGTCATAAAGCTTGAGGATGTTTGTAATCAGGCTTGTACAGAATTGAAGGAAGAGTATAATCTGATAAAAAAGAGGAACCAATGAATAATGACAATAAAATAAAACTATTCCTGGTAGATGATGATGAGGTGTTTTTGAAATTACTTGAAATAGAATTCCTTCAGCATGCTGATTTTGAAATCGAAACATTTATTACAGGGGAACTTTGCATTGAGAATTTATCACATAAACCCGACCTGGTTATTCTGGATTATCTCCTTGACGGGACCGAGAAAAGCGCCATGAACGGAATTGAGACCCTTGATAAAATCAGAGAATTCGATCCCGAAATTCCTGTTGTTATCCTGTCGGCGCAGGATAAAATTGAAGTTGCAGTAAACTGCATGCATCACAAAGCTTTTGACTATATCGTCAAAAGCGAAACGGCATTTGTAAGGTTACAAAAAATTATCTCCACCATATTCAGGTTCAAAAAAATAGAAAAAGAACTGACCTGGTATATGGAGAGGATGTAATCCTCACTTATTGTCATTTCCTCATGCCGGTATCTCCCAACTGCCTGCACACTTACACACTTACGCCCATATCGTATTCCTGACACCAGTGCCCACCTATTCCCGGGAGTATCTAAATAATGTAACTTTTTACCCAATTAATGTAACACCAGTATGTTTAAAGATAAGCAACTTTGCATGGTGAAAAATTATACAAGTCTGACCGCCAGCAGCGGAAAAATTAAAAATTATTAAAATGAAAAACTTATTATCGGGAATTGCAGTTGCATCAATTGTTTTTATGGGCGGCTGTAAAAAAGATGAAGCCCCGGCAGAGAACAATCCTATTGTTATACCCGTTCAGGTAACAATTCAGGCATTGGTGCCTCTGGCAGGTGCATCAAACCTGGCAATTCTTGCCGGGTCAGGTATTACCAATACCGGTGAGACTAACATTACCGGGGACCTTGGCCTAAATCCGGGCACTTCAGTGGGTGGTTTTCCTCCAGGAATCCTGGTGGGGACTCAACATATTAATGATGACATAGCAACCCAGGCAAAACTTGATTTAACAACAGCATATAATGATGCCGCAGGACGTACTTCCACAGATATAGTGACCCTGTCGGGAAATATCGGAGGTCTTACTCTTACTCCCGGGCTCTACAAGTCAACTTCCTCACTGTCTATATCATCGGGAGACCTCACATTTGATGCATTGGGGGATGCTAATGCTGTATTTATTATTCAGATAGCATCAACTCTTACCACAACATCGGGACGACAGGTTATTCTCAGCGGACAAGCTTCGGCATCAAATATTTTCTGGCAGGTAGGTACTTCAGCAACTTTTGGAACGACTTCTGTATTTAAAGGTACCATAATGGCAATGGAATCAATCACTTTTAATACAGGTGCAACACTAGATGGCAGAGGTTTCGCAAGGACAGGCGCCATAACCATGGCAGGTAATACCATTGTCAAAAAGTAAAAATTCACCGGATACAAAGAATTATAACAAACATATTATCATTAATTTAAATAAATAAAATGAAAAACAAAACTGATTTAATAATTCAAACAAACTCTCCTGTCATCAGGGGTAAATGGTATTCAGGGATCTCCAAAACAACCTGGTTGATGCTTCTGTTTCTGTCAATAGTTATGTGGCAATGTAAAAAAGATGATCCTCAGAATCTTAATAAGCCAACTGTAACTTCGACAACATCTGTCGATGATGCAACAGGTGTAGTGATCAATACCATTCCTACTGCAACTTTCAGCGAGGCAATGGACCCGTTAACAATAAACACAGCAACCTTTACCTTAATGAATGGTACATCACCCGTTCCGGGCGCTGTAACTTATTCAGAACTAGTTGCTTCATTTACACCAACTGAATATCTTTCGCAGAACACCAAATACACAGCGACTATCACTACCGCAGCAAAAAATTTAGCCGGGTCGTCACTTGAAAATAATAAGATATGGAGTTTTACAACCGGAGGATCATCAGAAGCACTGGCAGTTGTCGATCTTGGAGCAACAGCCGGTTACGTTATACTCGGTAAAACAGCTATCACTAACAAATCCACTTCTGCTGTCACTGGTGATCTTGGCCTTAGCCCGGCCGCAACATCTTATATAACAGGATTATCACTGACAAATGCTACCGGGCATGCAACGTCTGAACAGGTAACCGGTAACATTTATGCAGCCGATATGGCAACACCTACACCGGTTAACCTTACAACAGCTGTTGAAAATATGATTACTGCTTATAACGATGCTGCAGGTCGCCCCTCACCTGATTTCGCAGAATTGGGCACAGGAAATATTGGTGGAAAAACGCTTACTCCCGGACTATATAATTGGACAAACACCGTTACAATGCCATCAGATGTAACCATTTCAGGGAGTGCGAATGATGTCTGGATATTCCAGATTGCCGGTGATTTAACCGTGAGCAATGCTGTAAATCTTACCCTTACAGGAGAAGCCAGCGCTAATCACATTTTCTGGCAGGTTGCCGGTACGGTAACCATCGGGACAACTGCACATTTTGAAGGTAATATATTATCTAAAACAGGTATTACTTTCCAGACAGGTGCATCCTTCAAGGGAAGGGCTCTGGCACAAACTGCTGTAACTCTTGATGGTAACGCTATTACAAAACCGGAATAAAGTAAAAGATAAATTTAAAGTATAAGAAGCTGTCTGCTATATCTGCAGACAGCTTACTTTTTTTACAATGAAGCCTGCGTTAAACTGCCTTTAATATATCCCACACAAACGCCTTTATGCCAACTTCCTCATTAATGGCGTCAATTTTCCTCACTTTTTCCAGTACTGTATCAACTATTTCATCTTCAACAACTGTAAGAACGCTTTTATTTATCTCCGGCCAGGTATGCGTTCCCAGATGAGGTACACCTGTCACGCTACCCCTCCCCTGCACATTTTCCCACAGTGAATAACCCTTTATCCCCAGTTTATCGAGCATGTATTCAATCTTCTCGGTATGAGCCTGATTATATATTATCATTATTGCTTTCATGAGTATCTGATTTTATTTTTAAGTAAGGAAAGCTCGTCCCGCTTAGAGGGTAGTACCCATTTGTCAATGAATTTATATTCATTCGCATTGCGTTTGAATAACAAGCTGTATTTATAATTCATAATTCATAATTTAAATTAAACTCCTTATTTATCATTACCACCACCGTTTCCATTCATAAAATCAAATTCAGAATAGGCAGCTATATTCCTGTTGCGTTCACCATGCTTTGAAAAAACTGCATAAACGACAGGTACGAGGATCAGCGTTACAATCGTTGAGAAAACAAGTCCTCCGATCACGGCTATTCCCATCGGACTCCAGAGTTCTGATCCTGAACCTTTGCTCATTGCGAGTGGCAGCATGCCAAGGACAGTTGTTGTTGAGGTCATAACAACCGGCCTGAGGCGTGACCGCCCTGAAATTGCAATCGCTTCATAAAGTTCATTGCCTCGTTCCCGCATCAGGTTTATAAAATCGACAAGAACAATTGCATTTTTGACAACAATCCCTATAAGCATCACCGCTCCAATCCCGGATATTACACTTAAAGTCGTATTGGTTACAAACAGGGCAATAGCCACACCGGAAAATGCAAATGGAATAGAGAACATAATTATGAAAGGCATTTTCAATGATTCGAATTGCGACGCCATAATAAGATATACAAGTATAAGACTTATCGCCATCAGCATGGCAATATCCAAAAAAGCATCCATTTGCTCTTTGATAGCGCCGGATATCTGAACCATTACTCCTGCAGGTAACACAGATTCATCTATCGCTTTCTGAACCTCAACCTGCAAATCAGTAAGTGATCTTTTATAGGGAGTGAATGAAACCCTTACAATTCGTTCTTTACGTTTGCGTTCTATATTCGGAGGTGACCAGTATTCTTTTATCTGAGCAATTTCACCGAGCCTGATCAACTGTCCCGTCGGATTAGTTAAGCCTATGTTTTCGATATCCGTAATGGTGCTTCTTGAATCTTTCCTGAATCTGACCACAACATCATACTCATCTCCAAACTGACGAAGGCGTGTGGCTGTGAGGCCATCCACCCTGTTTTTTACCTGCGCCGATACCATCGCGGTATTCAGACCGTTTGCAATCATCTTATCCTGATCAAATATAATCTGTAATTCAGGTTTGGACTTGGCACGGCTTATTTTAACATCCTTGGCACCCTCCATCTTTTTAATTTTACCGGCCAGTTCTTCAGCAACCATATTGGTTTCCGAAATATTGTATCCATAGATCTCTACATCAACAGTATTTCCTCCAAAACTTCCCATATTATCTGAAGTACTTAATGTAAAATCTACTATTTCAGGCATTTTAACAAGTTCGGCCCTCATCTCCTCAACAATATCAAATACCGATTTTTTCCTCTCCCCTATGGGTTTCAGGCTTAAACTATAACGGATAGTATGCGTACCTCCTGAATTAAATATTGAGGCAAAACCTCCCTGGTCGTCAGATCCGGTTGAAGTGGCAATAATCTTAATCTCTGGATACCTGTTTTTGATGAGTTCATCAATTTTATCCGCTGTCAGCACAGTCTGATCTACCCTTGTTCCTGTCTGCAGCTCAATTGTTGCAGATATTCTTGACTCATCAGCCTGAGGGAAAAATTCAGTTTTAATGACCCCGAAAAGACTCATGGATCCAATAAATACAGCTACTGAAAGAATTGATACAAAAGTTTTATGATGAAGAGCCCAGCGTAAAGTTTTTTCATAGTATTTGTCCAGCCAGTCAAGCCACTTCCTGATGCTTCCGTCATAAGTCCAGAACCTGGCATCCTTCTTAATAGGATGCCATTTCAGAAGAAGGGAGCTCAGTGTTGGAGTGAGCGTAATGGCAGCAAATACTGATGTTACTATTGTGATTGTAACAATCATACCAAGCTGCTTGAAGAGAACACCTGTAAGACCTTTAACAAATGTAAGAGGGAAGAACACCGCAACAACCGTAAGAGTGGTTACAATAACTGCTAGCCAGACTTCATTGGTGGCATATATGGCTGCCTCCCTGGGACGACTCCCCCTTTCTATATGTTTTGTGATATTCTCCAGAACAACAATGGCATCATCAACCACCATCCCTATCGCAATTGACAGCGATGTGAGCGAGATAATATTTATCGAGGCTCCTGTTACAAAAAGATATATGAATGCCACTATCAAAGAAATCGGAATTGTAAGTATTACAATAAATGTTGCTCTCCACCGTCCAAGGAAAAACAACACCACCAGTATTACAAAGATTGCAGCATACATTAAGGTTTCTGAAAGGTTGCTGATTGAGCCTTTGATGAATGAAGCGCTGTCGAATAGCTTTTCAATCTTTACATCCTGCGGCAGATCCTTTTCAAGTGTCATGAGAGCTTTTTCAACCTCTTTGGTAACCTTAACAGTATTACCTCCTGACTGCTTCTGTACATACATACTCATACCCCTGGCTCCATTGATCTTTGTGTCGAGCTTCGTTTCCCGTATGGTGTCGCGAACCTCGGCAACATCTTTCAGATAAACTGCATTCCCATTGTAACTGCTGATAACTAAATTCTTGACAACGTCGCTTTCAGGAAATTCACCCTGAATACGTAATGGATAGTCTGTCTGACCCATTTCAATATATCCGGCCGGCATATTAAGGTTTTCAGATCGTAACACATTGCCAATTTGTTCAATTGTAAGTTTATATGCCTCCATCTTACGCGGGTCAACATCAATATAAACTTTACGGCCGGGAACCCCTGACAGGGCAACTGATCCGACACCTTCAATCCTGTTTAACGGGTTGACAATCTTTTCATCAAGGATCTTTTCAAGACCTGCATAACTTTCCTTTGCCGTTATGGCGTAGAAGATTATGGGCATCATACTGGTACTGAACTTAATTATTGTAGGTTTGTCACAATCTTCAGGAAGCAGCCTCTCCGTAAAGCTGAGGGCACTTCTGATATCGTTAGATGCCTCATCAAGGTTTGTCCCGTATTCAAAGTTCATGAATATAACAGAAGTTGCATCGCTGGAAGTGGAAGTGATCTCTTTTAGTTTACTTACTGAGTTAAGTGAATTTTCAAGAGGCCGGGTAACATTAGATTCAATGTCTGAAGCACTCGCTCCCGGATAATTTGTTAAAACCACAACAAAAGGCAATTCCATCTCCGGATAAAGATCCACGGGCAATTGCGTAAGTGAGTAGAGACCCATTACCATCAGACCTATAAAGATCAATATGGTTGTTACAGGTCGCTTAACGGAAGCACTATATATACTCATTTTGCTTAATTATAATTGAGATACTTATATTTACCTGACAATTTCAATCCTGTCACCATTGATCAGTCTTGCCTGTCCTTCAGCCACAAGCAAGTCGCCTTCCTTAATGTTCTCGGAAATAATCTCAAGCTGGTCATCAAATCTTTTACCGAGAGTCACTTCGACTCTTTCGGCCAGATTATTTCTATCGACGAACACAAATCGGATATTGGTACCTTCCTGAACAAGTACTGTATAGGCCGGCACAACAAAAGTTTCAACTTCGCCCAGGTCCATTGACACCCTGACAAACATCCCGGGCTTAAGAAGATCATTCCTGTTAGGAAGTTCAAGTTCAACAGCAAATGATCTTGTTCCTGAATTGATAGTAGGTGAAATTCTATAGACGGTACCTGTGAATGTCTCATCTTTGTAAACATCTGCCGTGACCTCAGCTTTCATTCCCTTTTTTATTAAAGGATAATACTGCTCCGAGATATTGACATTAACCTTCAAAGGATTGACCTGCATTATGGTTACAACAGCAGATCTGCCTGTCGTAGTAGTTGGGGTCCCTGAATACATTTCACCGTTCTCAAAGTATTTTCCTGTTATGACACCATAAAAAGGCGCTCTTAAAAGTGTATTCTCCTCCATAAAATCCACATTTGTTTTTGTAACATCACGCTGAGTTTTCATCTGATCGTATTGCTGCTGCTTTACACTACCCGTTTTCAACAGTGTATCAAGCCTGGAAAGATCTTTTTCAAGATTGCTGAATTGCAGCTTCATCTGATACAACTGAGTCCGGTCCATAAGAAAAAGATCATCCCCTTTTTTGACCTTATCCCCGACCTCCACGTAAATCCTGTCAATTCTTCCGGGGGTGGAGGGAGCCATATTGACCTCTTCAAAAGGAAGAATTGATGCAGTATAATCAATTGTCCTTGCGATTTTGGTTTTTCCCAGTTCAACAACTTTAACCGGAATTACTGCTTTTTCATTTGCGACTGAGTTATCTTCCGTTGTTGCAGCTTTATCTGCTTTGGATGAACAGGCTGACACCACAAGTCCGATTACCAGAATTACCTGAATTGTTCTTAAATAGTTCATTATTAATAATTTTTATTATTTCGGTTTACTTAAATTACATATTATTCAAAAGTTTATCCAATGCCAGTTTCGTCTGAAGCAGATTCATTAATGATGAAACATAATTGTTTTCAGCCTGAAGATAAAGTGTGTTTGCCTGAGTGAGTTCGAGGCTCGAGGCCATTCCCTGTTTGAATTTATTTTCAGTACTGGCATAAACCCTTTTTGATACTTCGATATTATCCTTTTGACTTTTATACTGAAGATTTGCATTCACGAGATTGTAACGGAGTTGTTTCTCCTGCAGAAGAAGCTGTTCTTCAACCATATCTTTTGTATTTCTTGCTTTATTCAGGCTTATCTGTGCCTTCCTGATCTTTGAATATCTCTCACCACTGGCAAAAATAGGGATTGTCATCTGCACCCCTGCCATAGAGTTTTGAAACCACCGGAGATCCGATACCCTGTCGCCCATCCCATTTGTCCCATAGTTATAAAAACCCGAAAGAGTAGGTAGCACAGATGCTTTCTGAGACCTGAGCTGCAGTGACGAAATCTGTTCCTGTCCTTCAATAAGCCTGTAATCTACATTCTTTGTATGATCGAACTCCTGTGAGAGAAGTGCCTCAATATTTATTTCTGATGTCATACTTTCAAGTGTTTCTGTAAGGATTATTTTTGTATCACCTGAAACGCCAAGCTGAAATCTCAGCATGTTATAGTTTAACTCGATAGTCCTTTCCAGCGCACTGCGGGAATTCTCAACCATTGTGACATTTGAAATCATTTGATCCACATCTGTCGATTCAGCCATTCCGGCAGAAAACATTGCTTTTGTTGATTTGAGTGTCTTATTAAGATTTGCAACATTACTATCCAGTATATGAAGGGATTTTTCAGAAATAAGTATCAGGTAGTAGCTGGAACTAACCGACTCTTTGGTATCGAGTTCTGATTTCTCAAGACTTTCTTCACTGATTTTTTTAGCGAGCTTCGAAGTTTCAATACCCAGATATAGAGGCGCATTGAAAAGAAGCATGCTTGCCTGGACACTCGCACTCGAATTATACTTTGTTCCAAACTTTAACGGTACCATTTCTCCCGGTCTTCCAAAAAAAGTACCATCTATTAGGGTAGTCATAAGTTTAAGGTTATCATTAAAGGATGCGGAAGAGTTCACCTGAGGCAATGCAGCAGAAATAGTTTCCCATAGCGCTCTTTTTGATTCTTCTACACCCATCTTTGCCGAAATAACCATTTTATTATACTGCAAAGCATATTCCTGTGCCTCCTTTACTGTAAGCTTTAATTCACTGCTGTCAGGCTGAGAGAAAACGACCTTCCCTGCTATAAAGAAAAATAGTAAGATTGCCTGTAATTGTTTGTTTTTCATTTTTATAATTAGTTTAAATTATCCGGTGATTATTTTTTCAGCCTCTTAAAATTTTCGTTCCAGTTCGTTTATGAGTTCAAGTCCTTCCGGAGTAGATATCCCTCTCAGATAATTGATTAAAACATTGCTGATAACATCCCTCCGGGTAAACTGCTCATAAGGATACAGATCATCATTCATTATTGATCTGGCCATAAAATCCATACACCTGTTAACAAGATCAGGATTTACATCCTTACGGAAATATTTTTCTTTGATTCCACGTTCAATCACCAGCTGGTTATTCTTAAAATCAGGCATTTCACATTTATCGGATTTCTTTATCAAAACATCCTTATGAAATTTCTTCAAATCTTCCTGAAAAGCAGGACTCATATTCTGGAAATGATCTCTGTTGATCTCAAGCAGCCGGAAAATTGCAACAATAGTATTTTCTGACTCGTCAAGAACTTTTTTCACTAATTCCTTCTGCCTTTCTCCCATCCAGTTCAGTACCCCGGTAAACAGCTCATCCTTATCAGAAAAAACCTCATAAATGGTTCTCTTCGATATTCCAAGATGGCCCGCCAGAGAATTCATCGTTACCGCTTTTATACCGTATCTCCTGAAAAGTTCGGCTGCTCCCTCAATTATTTTGTTTCTGTTATCCATTTTCTTTTTAATATTTTGCAAAAATATAAAAACTTATATAGTTTACAAAGTTTTATTAGTTTAGCTGCGGTTAATTCCTGTAAAAGGTGGGATTTACCGGTGAATGACGAATAAAAGATTTAAATGATGCATCAGAAATTTCATTTTACCAGACCTGGTTTTTCTAAGCAGAATCATCAATTAATTAAAATGGGAGAAGTGACCCTGGTCAGATTTTGGCAGAACCGGGAGGGAGAATAGGTTCAAACCGGATTTCAATTCATTCAGGGAAATAAAATACTACGGTTTAAATACTTATAAGGCAGTATGATGGCCAGGTATTGTCATGTATCTGTATTTTTAAATTGTTGTTTATATGAAAAGTATCAATTACTTTTATTGTGGAGTTATAACCGGCAAATAACTTCGCTAAATCATGAAAGTTAATAATTATATTTTTCTGTTATGCCCATTTTACTGGTCGCACTGGGAATAATTCTTCTTCTTTTTTTAATTATAGTTTTCAAAGTCAATGCATTTCTTGCATTTATTATAGTATCCATTCTCCTTGGCATTGCTGAGGGGATGCCGGTTGTTAAGATAGTGATTTCAATTCAGCAGGGGATAGGCGATACGTTGGGATCACTTGTTATGATACTCGGTTTTGGAGCAATGTTAGGTAAACTGGTTGCTGACAGCGGAGCTGCACAAAGGATAACCTCCAAACTCACAAGCCTTTTCGGACTTAAAAATATTCAATGGGCGCTCGTATTAACCGGTTTTTTAGTTGGCATACCGATGTTTTATGCGGTGGGCTTTGTGGTCCTTATTCCCATTGTATTTACAATTGCAGCTTCCACAGGACTCCCCTTACTGTATGTTGGAATTCCTATGCTTGCATCACTTTCAGTTAACCATGGATTCCTTCCTCCTCACCCATCTCCAACAGCAATTGCAGCAATGTTCGGTGCTGATATGGGAAAAACTCTGGCGTACGGAATAATAATTGCAATTCCTGCTATCGTGATTGCCGGTCCTCTGTTTTCAAGAACATTGAAAAGGATTAAAGCAAGTCCTATTGAAGAATTTGTTAATCAGAAAATACTTCATGATGAAGAAATGCCCGGGATCCTGAGCAGTATATTAATTACTCTGCTGCCGGTTTTACTGATTGGGATTGCTTTAATCTCGGCCATGGTTTATCCCGTGGGAAATAAAATCAGGACAATTCTCGCTTTTGTTGGTGATCCGGTAATTGCACTTCTGATTGCTCTTTTGGCTGCGGTTTATTTTCTGGGCATTGCCAGGGGCAGAAAAATTGGCGAAATAATGGATACACTTGGCCATTCCGTAACCAGTATTACCATGGTGCTTCTGATCATTGCAGGGGCAGGGGCTTTTAAGCAGGTTCTTGTCGATAGTGGCGTTAGCGATCATATTGCAGGATTGCTTAGTAAGTCATCATTGTCTCCATTGATCCTCGCCTGGATCATTTCGGCGGTATTGCGAATTTGTGTCGGATCAGCAACAGTTGCCGGCCTGACTACAGCGGGGATCGTGCTTCCTTTAGTAACCAATGGTATGGTTAATAAGGAATTAATGGTTCTGGTAATTGGTGCTGGCAGTCTTATGCTATCACATGTTAATGACGGAGCATTCTGGATGTTTAAGGAATACTTTAATTTAAGTGTAAAAGATACATTTGCAACCTGGACTGTTATGGAGACTATGATTAGTATTATTGGCCTCATGGGTGTTTTACTGATAAATTATTTTATTTAACATTTTTACTTCACCCCTTTGGAAATTTTGTTTCGTTTTAAGTAACCCAGATATAAAGACAGAATTATTCCGATATTAATAAATTTAAAATTCTAATTATGAAAAACGATCCGGATTTACGAATAGCTGAACTTGGACTGGAATTGCCACCAGCTCCAAAACCTGCCGGAGTTTATAAACCTGTTCTGGCCATCAATAACCTTTTATATATTTCCGGGCAGGGACCGGTCAGATCTGATGGGACCCTGATTACAGGGAAACTGGGTAAAGACCTTAAAACTGAAGAAGGTAAGCTGGCCGCAAGACAGGTTGGCCTCACAATGTTGTCAACAATAAAAACACATTATGGTGATTTGAAAAAGATAAAACGCCTGGTTAAAGTCATTGGAATGGTTAACAGTACACCTGATTTTGGGCAGCATCCTGCGGTTATTAATGGTTTTAGTGAGTTGATGGCTGATGTTTTTGGCCAGGACAACGGTATTGGGGTAAGAAGTGCTGTGGGAATGATCCTCCCTAATAATATTGCTGTTGAAATTGAAGCAATGTTTGAACTTTATGACTGACAGTATGGAAAATAAGAATTATCCGAAAGACAACTGGTATTTATTTAACAACGCGCAAGAGGTTACCTCTCCTGCACTTTTAATCTTTCCGGAAAGGATCGTGTATAATATCCGGAAAATGATAGATATTGCCGGTAATGCCAACCTGTTAAGGCCACATGTAAAAACATATAAAATGTCAGAGGTAGTCAGGCTACAAATGAATTATGGCATTCACAAGTTTAAGTGTTCAACAATAGCAGAAGCTGAGATGGTTGCCGGATGCGGGGCAGATGATATCCTCCTGGCTTACCAGCCGGTTGGTCCGAATATTGACAGGTTTTTCCGGCTTAAACAAGCATTCCCTGAGGTTGACATTTCATGCATTACAGATTCCGGAGATATTATACGGCAATTGTCCGATGCAGCAAAAAGGACCGGGATGGTAACAAATATCTGGCTCGATATAAATAACGGGATGAACCGCACCGGAGTAGCTCCCGGGAAAGCTGCAGAGAAACTTTTTCAAATGATTGGTGATTTGCCAATGCTGAAAGCAAAAGGACTTCACGTTTATGATGGTCATATCCGTGATAAGGAAATTAAAGTCCGCCAAAAAACATGCAATAATGCATTTTCACCCGTATCAAATATGGTTGAAAATCTTAAGAAAAAGGGTAACGCACCATCGGCAATCGTTGCTGGAGGAACACCAACCTTTCCGATTCATGCCGGACGACAAGGAGTTGAAACAAGCCCTGGTACACTTCTTTTATGGGACTACGGATACAGCAGTTCATTCAGTGATTTGGATTTTCAATATGCTGCGGTTTTGCTGACCAGAGTCATAAGTAAGCCCGGAGATGATTTGATTTGTCTTGACCTTGGATATAAATCCATTGCTTCGGAAATGCCACAGCCAAGAATTAAAATAATGGATCTTGAGAACTATACTATTGTTGGTCATAATGAAGAACATATGGTGGTTCAAACACCTGACGCGTCTAAAATGAAAATCGGAGATGTTCTATTTGGAATTCCTCATCACATCTGTCCCACAGTGGCTCGTTATGATTCCGTTACAGTTATAAGAGACAGGGAAGCGTCGGAGCATTGGTATATTGAAGCAAGAAAAAGAAAAATTACATATTAACCAAGTTACAGGAATGGATAATAAACCTTTAATTTTCGACGGCCACCTAGACCTGGCCATGAACGCATTGGAATGGAACAGGGATCTCAGATGGCCAGTGGAAAAGATTCGTAAAAGCGAAAGGGGAATGACTGATAAGCCTGACAGGGGAAATGGAACAGTGAGTTTACAGGAGATGCGTAAGGGGAATGTTTACCTTTGTGTGGCCACTCAAATCGGAAGATATGTCAAACAGGGCAGTAAATTACCGGGCTGGAGATCGCCCGAACAGGCATGGGCTCAGACCCAGGGTCAACTGGCATGGTACAAAACGATGGAAGAGGCCGGGGAAATGTTTCAAATAAGAAATTTCAGCGATCTGGAAAAACACCTTGGTTTACTCGGATCTGATCTGGCAAAAAGGCCTGTCGGCTACATCCTGAGTCTTGAAGGAGCAGACTCAATTATTTCACTTACCCATCTGGAAAGAGCATATAATTATGGGTTAAGGGCAATCGGTCCGGCACATTACGGACCTGGTACATACGCTCAGGGAACGGATGCAACAGGAGGGGTTGGCACTAAAGGAAGGGAACTTCTCAGGGAAATAGAAAGATTAGGTATTATTCTGGATGCTACACATTTATGTGACGATAGTTTCTGGGAGACCATGGATCTGTACCATGGGCCGGTATGGGCGAGCCATAATAACTGCAGAACTTTCGTTCCTCATAACAGGCAGTTTTCCGATGAGCAAATCAAAGAACTTACTAATAGAGAAGCAGTTATAGGTGTTGCACTCGATGCATGGATGATGGTACCGGAATGGGTAAGGGGAAAATCAGAACCAAAAACAATGGGGGTTTCTTTAAAACTTATGATAAATAATATTGACCATATATGCCAGCTGGCAGGAAACTCACTTCACTGTGGTATAGGATCCGATCTTGATGGTGCATATGGAAAAGAGCAATGCCCTTACGATCTTGATACAATAGCGGATCTCCAGAAAATTCCATCCATGCTTTCTGAAATCGGATACAGCAATTCTGATATTGGTAATATTATGTCTGACAACTGGATCCGCTTCCTTAAGAAGAACCTTCCATCTCAATAATAATCATTGGCACAAAGACCCGGGGGCAAAAGTACTCCGTGGCTAAAAGGTGTTAGTACAATTAGTTTTTAATTGATTGGGCCATTAAGTTTTTACCGGTATAAATATACAGCTCCCCTGTATTCCTTGCTGTCATATTTGACATTATCCCAGCCTAATGCCCTGATGATATAAAAATATACTCCGGGGCCGGTTTTGATTGATGTATTATTCAGGTTTCCATCCCATCCATGCCAATCTTTAAGTCTTTCTCCATCACCTTTGAAGGAGTAAACTTTAACTCCACTCCTGCTATAAACCTCAACACTGATAAACCTGAGTGATCTTGCATTAACAGTAAAAAAGTCATTCATTCCATCACCGTTTGGAGTAAATACGTTGGGTATTTCAAGCCTGGAATCATCAACCACTATTTTAGGGTTAAGCCTTAAAGAATCTATACAACCCAGTTCACTCTCAATGGTAAGCTTCACAGAGAATTCCCCTGGAATATAATAAGTATGAGTAAAGGGATCACTCATTAACCAGAGTGAGTCTTTGTTTATTACCCAATCCGGCGATTTCTTGCCGTCCGGGGTTTTATCCCCAAACTCCCAGGTATACCTCTTTGTGGCTCTTATCGACTTGTCAGTAAAAGTGACCACCAGAGGAGCTTCACCCTGCATCGGATCAGCAGTAAAGTCTGCCTTTACATGAATTGACTCGTAGAAAAATGATGCCTCGCTACTGCAGCCCAGACTATTTACTTTAAAAGAATATGTGACATCTTCAAGAGGCGGAACATATGTGACAGGATCCAAAAGTTCCGGAAAAGGAATTACTGAAACAGGATTTGATGACCACATGTATGTCAGATCGTTCCGGAGATTAAGCTGAATTCCTGTTCCCGGGTCATAATAATGGAAAACTCCTACTGTAGCGGCCGCGGTTCCATCAAGTGCAACGTAATTGCAGTTTTTCAACGGATTAACAAGCTTTGCTTCTGCTAAAGGTGGTTTATCAAATACAATCCAGCCGACCAGACTAGTATCATACACACCGCCCTGCATTATATCAACTTTATATCCTCCCTCATCCAATCCTGCTAAAGACGATACAGTTACCCCTGTTTCGGATTTAAGGATCATACTGAAACTTTTCGTTACGCCATCCCATCCATACCAGCTAAAATCGTAAACACCTGATCCCGATGGACGTATGGCTTCAAGGGATACCTGAAGAGTTCCGGTCTGATTGCAGAAAATAAAAATAGGATCTTTTGCACCTGATGGTGGAGGATAAGAAGTGTATCTGACTGCACTGTTTCCCGGAGCTGAGAGCTGTGCAACTGCTGTCACAGGGATCAGAATAAACACAGTTATGAGTATAATAAACCGCATCTAATTTCTTTGTTACGCTTTAATAAATTTTCTATTGCTATTTCAGATGCTCCAACGGCAGATTTTGACAAAAGTACTCCACCTGTATCACCTCTCATAAGGAGTTGTGGCATCGGCCCTCCCTGTTCAAATATCTTTTGCATCTCTGTTCCCAACATTTTGCAGGTTGCACTGAATAAGATGCAAATTTAGCAAATAATTAAGAGCAAGCTAACACAACGGGATATGCAATTATTATCCTTTTTGTTTTAATCCTGATATAGCTTCGAAACCAAATTTTACAGGGGCAATTAATCAAAGTGAAATACTTCTTCCATATTCGCCCACCATTCACCTTTGGAACGGGTAGCTACCGGTAGCTGCATTGGTTCCATTATTGACCACCATTCCTGAGTCCTGGGATGAAGTGCCATTTTTGCCATATCAGACTCAAAGTCAACACCAATGTATTCGAAATATGAATATAGCATCCCGTCTTTATGAAAGATCGAATAATTCCTGATATTGGACTTATTTATCATTTCCAGGACTTCAGGCCATACCTCTTTGTGATATTTTTTATATCGCTCAAAATCATCAGGCTTCACGCCTATTATCTGACCAAATCTTTTCATTATGTTCAATTTATTAAATTCAACAATCTAACTCAGTACAAATTTAAAAAGTAAATAAATTATTTATTTAGCAACATTACTTCATAAATGCCGGGAGTTGCTGAAAATGAAGAAATTACCAGTCTTATTTCCTGTGCATATATTACCGGAAAGTTTATTTCCGCTTTTTGTCCTATGGTACTTCCATGACAAAAGTTTTTCCACCCGTTCTCTGATTTAAACTGAAGTTCAAATGATCTAATTTTCTTTCCGCTTTCATAAATAACAGCTTTTGTTATTCTTTCGGGTTTCCCCAGGTCGATCTCCACCCATGGTATTTTATCGTCATTTGAAGGCTGCCAGTAAGTTCCAACCCAGTCGCCATTGTTGATTGATTTAACATCCCTCCAGCCGGGATCCGGATTACTTGAAGCCGTCACTTTTTTATGATAAGAAAGGGATTGGGGATTTACATCCATTGGCTTGATATTCATGACATTGCCTGAAACATCAATTTCAATAATAGTATTAACAGGCCTGAGAAGGGAACCATCAAACTTAATTACATACCCATCTTTTTGTTTGCTGAAAGTTACTTTACCGCCGCCTGCAAGAGAACATTTCTTTATTTCCATGCCGAAATCAGGTAAGACTATTCTGGGCGAATTACCACACCAGTTCAGAATATGCAGGTATATTTTATTATCTTTTCTGGTACTTACTCCCCAGTCCGATGGTCTGAAGGGTCCTCCTCTGGTTCCGTATATAGTATATCCGTATTTTCCCAGCCATTTCCCAATCTCTTTTAACCTTTCAACCTGAAGTGGTTCTATAGTACCATCAGGTTTAGGGCCGACATTTAAAAGCAGATTCCCATCCCCTCCAGCCGACCTGATAAGGCTATGCAAACATTGCTCAATAGATTTTACCTCATCATCCGGTTTCCAGGCCCACTGAGTTGCTATTGTCATACATGTTTCCCAGGGACGGGAATTCTGAAAACTTCCCACTCTTTGTTCCGGGGTATCAAAGTCTCCTTTGGCTCCTGTACGATTGTTCACAAGAATATCAGGCTGGATCTTCCGGATGTAATCGATTACTCCCTGACCGCGAATGGAATCAAATTGTTGCGGAACATCATACCACATAACAAGCAGTGGACCATAGTTTTTAATTATCTCAACAGATTGATTTTTAAGATACTCTGTGTACCTGTCAAGGTTTGAAGTTTCACGTTTAACGCTGCCTCCCGGACTTGTTAACGGAAAGTCAGGATTGTGCCAGTCACATGTTGAATGGTAGAATCCCAGGGCAATCCCTTCTTTTTTGCAGGCTTCAGCCAGTTCCTTCAAAACATCTCTCTTAAAAGGAGAGTTCATAATATTGAAATCAGTAAATTTGGTATCCCACATACAAAAACCATCATGGTGTTTTGAGGTGAATACTATATATTTCATTCCAGCATCTTTTGCAATTTTCACCCACTCATATGCATTGAACTTTAACGGATTAAATTGTTTATAGAGGGCATCATACTCCGCAACCGGGATTTCCCTTCCCCTCGACCAACTGATTTCGGTACCCTTTAAACTCACCGGACCCCAATGAATAAACATCCCGAACCTCGCATCTTTCCACCATTCAAGACGCTCTTCCTTTGATGAAAATGGCTGGCCCGAAAGCCCGGCAAATAATGCCAGTAAAACTATGGATACTATCAGTTTTTGAGAGCACTCTTTTTCCATCGGCATCGTAAGTTAAAAAAACATCTGCCTGGTTGCAGGATTGTAACACAAATAGCATTATCGGGTTTAGCCAGCGGCTGAATAACATCATAAATATTTACCGGAAGATCATCTCTTACGAAATGGGAAACCAGGATGTTGTAGTCCATTGTGGAAATACCCGAACCTGGTTTTGCTCCAATGTCAATGGGCAACTTGCCGGGTTGCATGTATAAGATTGCTGTAATGATTATTTCACTCGATTTCATTCAGGTCAGAGTTGGTCATGTTTTTAAAAATTCACTTTACGGTAGTTGCCCGGTTAACCAAAAGCATAATATAATACAAGTATAGTAAAATCTTTACTATTTTGACATTGTTGTAAGCTATCTGAATTTGTTAATAAATAATCCTATTTTACTTCAGGAGTTTATGAATCAATAGATACGATATTGTTAAATTTGTCGCGTCCGGAACGCTGTTATTCTAAAACCTGAATGATTAAAAACTATCTGAACGATCTGAATGAGGCTCAGCAACAAGCAGTTGTTAATACTGAAGGCCCATCTCTTGTAATTGCAGGTGCCGGAGCCGGTAAAACCAGGGTACTTACATACCGTATTGCACACATACTCAATAAGGGTGTTCCGGCCAATAAAATTCTTGCGCTCACTTTTACCAATAAGGCTGCAAGGGAAATGAAGGAGAGGATAGCAAAAATAGTAAACCCTGAAATAGCAAGGCACCTATGGATGGGAACATTCCACTCTACTTTTGCCAGGATCCTGAGGATGGAAGGCGATAAACTTGGCTACAAATCAAATTATACAATCTATGATTCCTCCGACGCAAAAAGTCTGATCAGGTCTATTATAAAGGAATTTAACCTTGACGACAATATTTATAAACCCGGAGTCATAGCTTCCAGAATCTCTTCAGCAAAAAACAACCTTGTAACCGCAAGCATGTATGCCGCTGATCCGGCAATGAACGATTATGACAAAAGCAGTAAAATGCCTCAGCTTGCCGATGTGTATAAAACCTATGCCACAAGGTGCTTCAAAGCCAATGCCATGGATTTTGACGATCTGCTGTTAAATACTAATATCCTTTTCCGGGATTTCCCGGATGTGCTTTCGTCTTACCAGAAAAAGTTTATATACATACTTGTTGATGAATATCAGGACACCAATTATTCCCAATATCTTATTGTAAAAAAACTTGCGGCTATTCATCATAATATTTGTGTTGTGGGAGATGATGCACAGAGTATATATTCATTCAGGGGTGCGCGAATTGAAAATATACTTGAATTTAAAAATGATTATGTAGATTATCAATTGTTCAAGCTGGAGCAGAACTACCGTTCAACCCAGACAATAGTAAATGCCGCCAATGCAATAATAGCAAATAACGAAGGTCAGATTGAAAAAAAGGTTTTTTCAATGAATGAAAACGGGGATAAAATACAGGTTTTCCAGGCAATTACTGATTCGGAAGAGGGATTCAATGTTGCATCTGACATTTTTAACAAGAGGTTTTCAAACCAGCTTAACTGGTCCGATTTTGCTATTCTGTATCGGACAAATGCCCAGAGCAGAATATTTGAAGAGACATTGCGAAGAAAAAACATACCCTATAAAATTTATGGAGGACTTTCTTTTTATGAACGTAAGGAAATAAAGGATATTCTTGCCTACTTCAGAATGGTGATTAACCATGAGGATGAGGAAGCTCTTAAGAGATCGGTTAATTATCCGAAGAGAGGTATAGGTGATACCACAATTTTAAAAGTCTTTTCTCTGGCCTCAGATCTGAATGTTACGCCATGGTATCTCCTTACGGAAATATCAAAATATGGTGAACATTTTAATAAAGGCACCATCAAAAAGCTTACAATGTATGTTGATATAATTACCACTCTCAGTATTGACTCGGGAACCTCCGACGCTTTTATTAAAGCCAGGGAGATTGCACAGGCATCAGGGATAATAAAGGAATTAAGAGATGGGAAATCGCCCGAGGAAGTGAGCCGTTATGAAAACTTCGAAGAGTTGCTTAATGCTATTAAAGTATTTACCGAATCATCTGAAACAAACGGAGAACCATCAACCCTTGAGGCATATATGGCAAATGTTGCTTTACTTACTGATCAGGATAATGAAAATGAAGAAGACCGCAATAAGGTAACCCTAATGACTATGCATTCGGCTAAAGGACTGGAATTCAAACATGTATATATTGTCGGAATGGAAGACACCCTGTTTCCGTCACCAATGTCAAACGGGAGCGCCCGAGCGCTGGAAGAAGAGAGAAGATTGTTCTATGTTGCTCTTACCAGGGCTGAAAAGCAGGCCACGCTGAGCTATGCTCTGAACAGATACAAGTGGGGAAACCTCGAGAGCTGTAATCCCAGCAGGTTCTTAAAGGAGGTTGATCAGCAATTCCTTTATTTCCCTCAGACAGGAGGTAAACCATTTGCAAAAAGGAGTATTATTGAAAACAAGACAAGTTCGTTTCGTGAAGAGTCTCTTACTTACCCTTCTGAAAATAAACTGACTAGAATAAGAAGGACAGAAACAACCACTGTCATTCCTTTTACAGGCAGTAACCCCGAAATTCTGTCGGAAGGTGATATGGTTCAGCACGAGAGGTTTGGAAAGGGTGAAATTATTTCGATTGAAGGCCAGCAACCGAACACTACGGCAACAGTCGAGTTTGAAAAAGACGGCAGGAAGAAACTCTTATTAAGATTTGCAAGGTTAAAAAAACTATAATCCCCGCATCCTTTATTCGGGGCTTTATCTTTTTTGATCTCCTTACATCCGTTTTTATAAAACTGAGTTGGGCGATATTATTTATTCTTCTGATTCAGCTTGGAATCTATCTGTCTGATAGTGTATCCATCTACCGAAATTGAATGGCTGAAATTATTATCTATCTCTTTAACCTCCGATTTGGCAGTCAATTTATTATCTTTATCATATGATTCCCAAGCCATTATAACTCCATTGCCGAAACCGGAATACCCATAGTATGACGGCATGCCTGACTGTGTCCATGCTCGTTTGTCAAAATTAAAAACAGCATCTTTTGTAAACCACATCTTAGAGTATTCATGAGAGTCCGGTTCTTTATAAATATATTCATCACATCTGTATCCGGAAATAACTTTTGTATTTCCGGTTTTTGTCACCCCGGGAGGGTTAACGTTTTCCCCATCTTTCCCCATTGATTCTCCAGATAAAGAATCAGGGACTTCTGAAATCATTCCCATCTTCATTCCATTAATATCAGTCAAAATCAAAAAGCACTTATGCTCCCCATCCATTATCATTTGGGTAGTCACAGGCATGTCTCCATCTTTGGTATTTATGGTTTTAGTCTCTATTCCCGCCGATGGGCTGTTTTTACTGAAATAAATATAATAATCTATTTTAGTAACATCATTTTTGTTATAAATCTCCATCTGGTTGTATATCCTGGAATTGAAACTATATACCTCATTATATTTAAGATTAACCTTATTACCGAATAACCCGCCAAACATAGTCCCTCCTCCGGATTGATTATCCTGATCTGATGGTTTGTCACCGGTATTTTGTCTGGCCTGTTCAGACTGTGCCCGGTCCTTTTTTTCCTTTTCTCTGGCTTTATTTCTCGCTTCCTGTACCTTTTTATCAAGTACAGTATCTAATGCATTTTCGACCTGCCTGTTAAGAGCCCTTCTTAAAATATATCCCTGAGAGTTTGATACAGAAGGAAAAATAATGTTAAGAGCAAGAAAAAGTAACAGAGTTTTGGCTTTCATTATGGAGATTTTTAAATGATCCACGTTATAAACTTCAAGAATATTTCAGTTCACTTCCAATCCTAATAACAATTTATACTTAACAATGTTTACGGGGAGAAATGATGCAAAAAAGGCAGCATTTATGCAACTTTTCAGAACTTTATCAATGATTGTGTATGAAATTATTTATGCAACCACCTCTTCAACAGTTTTTTCTTTCTCGTTAAGTACTGACTGATAAAGTGTAGCAAAAGCACACGAAACCCACATTATTGCAGGGAACACCCCTACTATTAAGAGGATTAAGCCAAAAATTATTACAAAAAATGAAACCAATCCCATAAAGAATATTTTCCAGCCATATCCTCTTGTAAGCTTCCAGCTAAGTTCAACAGCTTCTATCGGATCCAGCTTTTTATCCATCACTATATATGAAACAAATGCAAGCCTGCAGGCGATTATAATTCCCGGGACTATCAGGGCAATAAATCCCAGAATGACCAGGGCAAAAACCAGAAGGTTCGCAAGAATGATGTGCAGATAGTTATCCATGAATCCCCTGATCAGCAATTCAAAATCGGGTTTTATACGTCTTACAGCATGAACAAATATCAGATTATACCCGTATTCAAACACTGGTGCCACAAGAAATGCATAAACAAAAGCTATTAACCCCAGAAAAGCTGCAAAAATTCCTAATGAAGCCATTCCGAAAAAATGTTCCCAGCTACCCTTATAGTTAAATGGAATCCCCGGCAGTTCCGGAAGATCAAATTTAAAATTCAGGAATTTGAAAGGAGCAACCAATATACTTATTATAATGACGACAAGAAACAACCTCAGAAAATTGTCAGTCATCACTTTCCATCCGGTCCCAAAACTATTTCTTAAACCAGGTACTAATTTATATTCACCAGTCGTCTCCATTATTTTTTGTTTTTAAAGTTAAAAACTCTTATTATTCTGTTCAGCAAATGTAAACCGCATTCTTTTCACAAGCGTAATACTATAGTAGTGATTTTAAATTTTCCTACTTTAGTATGATGCCAATACTTTGGTATTGTTTATTTTTAATCCGGCTGTTTAAGCTTTTTAATATCTTTAAGTAATGTTTCGGTATTTAATATGGTTAATCTTCATCATTTCAATTGCACTGGCTGCTGGTAGTGTTTTGCTCTCATCCAGGCTGCGAACCATGTTTAAATCTGTTATCTTTTCAACACTTCTATACTTTGAGGTCTTTATATTCACGTTCGGTTTTTATGGAATTTGGGGTCAGGTTCTGATTAGAACATATCTGTCACCATATATTTCTCACGAAATCATGATGATATTCTCGGATATAGCCTTGCTTCTCGGGTTACCATTCCTTGTATTCGCCTGGTTAATGCTTATTCAGTTTTCATTTGAAATATCAGGAAGAAAAAGCAATCACTGGTTCATTTTCTGGTTTCTGTTTCTTAACATTTCTATACTAATTATTGTTGGATATTTTTTAACAAAAACTTATGAGATTAAGTCTGTCTCACTTATAAGGAACTATTACATTATAATGAACCTGGTATATACACTGCTTGCTTCATTGCTAATATATTTTCCGCTAAAAGGGCACACTGCGATTAACAATTCTGACCGAAGAGTCATCGCCCCTGTACTTTTTCTTGTTATGGCAGGTCAGTGCACACTTCTGTTATTATTCTCGTCCAGTCCTTACATAGGCATTTTATTTATCTTTCTGTTTTTTGCTGGGAATACCTTCCTCCCACTCTATTTAAAATATGGAACAAATCTTTCATCAAGCACCGTTGAACCTGTCAGGGATTTATCCTTTGAAGAGTTCTGCCGGAGATACGAGATCTCCCCGCGTGAAACGGATATTATCAGGGAGGTTTATAACGGATTGAGTAACCAGGAAATATCGGACAAACTCTTTATCAGTCTGCAGACTGTTAAAGATCATACACACCGGATATATACAAAGACCAATGTAAAAAGCCGGGTACAACTGATAACCCTGGTAAAGGATGTCATTGGAAAATAAAAATGTCCTTTCATTATTTCAATAACAGGCTCCCGCGATATCTCTCCAATCTTCATTCCCTGAACTTAAGGAATATTATCAGCGGGCCACCTGTAAAATCAAGTTCAAAGTGATCACCTGTTGCCTCATTAAGAGTGGCTACCCACCAGTTTCTTATTTTTGTGCCATCAAGAGGGTATCGTAATCCCTGTGAGGTGACTTCGGTATCAGGGTTGATTGAAAAAATCGAAACCTGCTGACCGGGAAATGTTGAAATTTCAGATCTTTTCAGGAAAGGAAGCAGGAATCCTGTATCTGTCACCATCGTAACATTCACATCTTTAACATAATCCACCAGAAGCGAAATATTTCCAATTGTATGGTCCTCACGTTTCCCGGTTGCTCCCACTATGATTAAATCTTTATATCCTCTTTCTTTGCACCACATGACTGTTTTTGTCAGGTCATTTGTATCCTGATTGCTGTCCCGAAATAACCGATCCCTGAATCTGTAAGCCATATCATCGCTTAATGAGTCCATATCTCCTATTATTGCTTCAGGTATAAAACCTGCGTTTACCAGGTTTTTCACACTGCCATCACAACAGAAAATTCTCTCTGCATTACTTATATAACTGAGAGGTATGGCATGCACCGGGAAGGTGCCATCGGCTACTATTACGTCCCTGGAAATCTGGTTATCTTTTTTCATTTTTCATTATCTGCCGGATCATCCCTGATTGTTTTTTTCCATGTTTCAAGCCCTCCCACCGACATTATTCCATATACAAGATAAAGAATAAGTGTCGGATATAGTCCTTTTACAAAAAAAAGAACAGCCGATACAAAATTAACAACAATCCAGAGAAACCAGTGTTCATAAATCTTTCGGGCCAGCATCCATGTTGCTACAATTGATAATGATGTTATGAATGCATCCCACACCGGGACCGGCGAATCAGTCAGCCGGGAAAGAACAAGCCATATAGGAGCATATAAAAATACAATAACTATTGCCAGGACTATTCCTGTACGGAGTTTTAATCTTGTCACCTGCAATGCCTTATTTCCCTCTTCATCCTTTCTTTGGTTCTCTCCTTCCATCATCACTCCTTCCCCCGGGTCTTTCACTATAAGTTCCGGATCCTCTGCTCCCTTCCCTGCGTCCCCTGTCCACCAGTACCATCCCAAAATGCTGATAATCAGATAATAACCCTGAAGACTCATGTCAGCATAAAATTTACTGGTAAAAAACACCCAGATATAAACAGCTGATGTAATTATTCCTACAGGCCATAACCAGATAGTCTGACGTATCTCAAGGAATACATAAATTATCCCTGTTATTGCTCCGAAAAGCTCAATGTAATTATCTGATAACCAGCTACTTATTAGCATTACAATTAACTGATTATCAGAATTTCAAACCAATCCTGAACATGTAACTTATTCCGGCCTGTGGAAAATATCCATCCATTACATGCAGGGCCCCCCCTTCAATGTATTTATAAACCCATCCATTAGTCTCGTATTTTCTATCAAGTAAATTATTTAGCGCAAACTGGCATGTTAATTCTTTAAATGTCTTATTTTCTATTGTATACATAAATGATAAATTTTGAACAGAATAGGCATTTAACATCCTTTCCTGACTTTGGGTGTTATCAATGTATTGTTTTCCAACATATTTGGAATTAAATCTTAAGTGACCATTTTTAAAGGGGCTATAGTCTAAAACTGAAGCTGCAATTACAGATGGTGAAAAAGATATTGTTTTATCTTTCAATGATTTTGCATCCTGGCCCGAAGTATCCCAATTATCTGTAAAATCAACAAATGCAGGTATAATATTCCTGCTTACAGTAAAATTTCCGTACCAGTTCAAATTAGTAATAATCCTGATCCCGGTTTCAATCTCAATACCCTGTCTGTAACTCTTTGATACATTTGTAAGGATCGGGGCGCCAACATTATTTATTTCACCTGTTAAAATTAACTGGTCAATGTAATTCATATAATAAAAATTTCCCTTAAGCATCAGTTTTGAAGAGTGAAATTCATAACCTGCCTCATAATCAAATAATTTTTCAGGTACTGGTGTTTTCCCGGGGTCAGCATCAGTATAATTCCCCCGGTCCGGCTCTCTTTGTGCAATTCCAAATGACGCGTATATCTTTTGTTTCTCAGTGTAATTAAATACAAATCCGGCTTTGGGATTAAAGAAATTAAATTTATGGTTCTGTGTTATATTCTTTAGATCATCATCAAATCCCCCGATTGAGTAATTAATTTTTCTGAACTGCAAATCGGCAAACAGGTTGAATTTGTAATTTAATACATAATTAATTTTTAAAAATGTATTCAGATCCTTTTTGTTGCCGGTACCCTGATACCATCGATATCTATCACCATTAAAAGTTACAATTTTCGCCCAGACTATATCTCCAAAATGATTACCTGAATATTGATTTGCCGCGCCACCAAAAACAGCGTTAATCTTATTCTTATTGTAATTTAATGAATATGTAAAACCATAAAAATCATTTTTCAGCCATTTTTGTGTTATAAAATCCGATTTGGTAATAGTGTCAGTACTAAAAATCGCGTCCGGCAAACTAAATGATCCGTAGTTTGAGTTTTGAACCATATTTTCATAGTATCCTTTACCCCTTGTGTAATGCAAGGCTACATTCGCATTGAGATTACCATTAATATCCTTTGAATAATGAAGCTGATAATTATCCTGCCAGTAATTATCTGTTTCATTTTCATAATTATATGGATTGAAGGTTCTGTGTGTTTTTAGAGAATCCTTCGGAACTCCTTCCCATGCCTGGTAAGTGTGTTCTACTCCGGAAAAAATCACCAGTTTTAAAATACTTTTTTTCCCATATATTGTTCCGGAGACATAAAATGATTTTAAATCGCTGAAAGCCCTGTCGATATATCCGTCGGACCAGATCTTAGATAACCTCACGTCCATGGCAAACTTTCTATTTATTAAACCGGTACCGAAATTTATGGTGTTTCTGGAAGTGTTAAACGATCCGTATGATGAGTTGAATTCCGCATAAGGTTCCCGATTCAGTGTTGTAGTCTGAAAATTTATCGTGGCACCAAATGCACCTGATCCGTTGGTTGATGTTCCTACCCCTCTTTGAATCTGAATATTATCAGCTGACGATGCCAGATCAGGCAAATCGACCCACCAGACTCCATGTGATTCGGCATCATTAACAGGTATTCCATCGATAGTAACATTAATCCTTTTTACATCAGTCCCTCTAATATTGATGTTGGTATAACCCACCCCGGTACCTGCATCAGATGATACAATAAGTGAGGGTGTATAGTTCAGGATATATGGAATATCCTGCGCAAGATTGTTTTTTGTAATATCTTCTTTTGAAACCGTGTAATATGCCTGGGAAGTATGCTTTCCCGCTCTTGTGGCATTTACAAAAACATCCTCGGTCATAAAAGATTTCTCTGACAAAGTAATATTTAAGATTATCTCACCTTTTATTCTCACCTCCCGTGTCTCTGTTTCATATCCGATGAAAGAGAACCGGAGTTTGTAATCTCCCTCTTCCGGAACTGCCAGGTAATAATTTCCTTCTGAATCTGAATGCACCCCAAGTGTGGTGTTTTCAATTGTTATGCTTGCTCCTGTTAATGGAATTCCGTTTATATCAGTTACTTTCCCCTTTATTACTGACCCAACCTCTCCGAATGCAAGTACCTGCAGTATTCCCGGCAACAGGGCCAGTAACATTAGATAAGAATATTTTGCCATTTTCTCATAATTAATTTAACAATCGATATGAAGAAAATGAGGTTGTTATGTAAAGCTGATTTAAATTATACTCTTTTTTCCCTCCGCCGGCATTATCCGGATCAGGTTTAAGGGTATGATCTCAGCCCGCAATATTAAGGCACCCCATTTTTTGATAATGCAAAGGTATATTCTTTTATCAGATATTTCAATTTTTTATTAAATTAGCATCCAAATTACCTTCCAAAATGAAAAACCTTCTTGACAAACTTAATTATAAGGGTCAGAAGAGAATTTCCTTACTAAATGCTGAAGAAACTTTTTTTCATGCACTTTCAAAGGAACTTAAAGATATACAGATAGATAAAGAGATCGATCAACGATATCCATATGAATTCATGATCTTATTTGTGAAATCGGTTTCTGAAGTTGAGTTCTATTCCCCAATTGCTCTTCATAATCTTCTTGCTGATGGCGTTTTATGGCTCTGCTACCCGAAGAAATCCTCAGGAAGGTATAGTACTGATCTCGATCGTGACTACGTCTGGAAGGCATTGAATAAATTTGGGCTTAATGGAATTAGAATGGTTACTATTGATGAAGACTGGTCAGCCATCAGGTTCAGGAACGTTAAATATATAAGGTCGATCAAATTATCCACCGGCAGATTTACGAAATAAAGATTTACGAAATACAAAATAAAATCTCCTGCTACCCGGATTGCATAAGGTGCGTAAAAGGGTATGCATCCTGATTGGGTTAAATCATTATATACTGGTTTTCCTTAAGCATAATGCCTATCTTTGAAAAAAAATTATAAAACATATATTAATGGCTAACAATCTGTTTGATTTACTCGATTTACCACCTGAATGGAAAAAACATCAACCAATAGTAAGGAAAATCCTTATTGGAGTAATATTGATAATTGTTTTCTGGACATCATTTTTCCAGGTCGGACCTGAAGAGGTTGGCGTTATTACTCGCTTTGGAAAATATGTGCGTCAGGTGGAACCCGGACTCAACTTTAAGCTTCCCTTCGCTGAAATAATAGTTAAGGTACCAGTTGAAAGACAACAAAAGGAGGAATTCGGCTTTCGCACCCTCAGCGCAGGTATTCAATCCAAATTTACCAAATCGGGTACCTCGGATGAATCCTTAATGCTTACGGGTGATCTTAACCTGGCGGATGTGGAGTGGGTTGTTCAATACCGGATTGACGATCCATACAGTTATCTTTTTAAAGTCAGGGATCCGATAAATTCTTTGCGTGATATATCCGAAGCCTCTATGCGACAAGTAGTTGGAAATCGTACTGTGAATGAAGTGTTAACGGTAGGACGAACTGAAATATCTGCCCAGGTCCTTGAAGAGATTCAAAGTATATGCAATGATTATTCACTGGGGATCAAAATAGAGCAGGTGGTATTGCAGGATGTAAATCCTCCTGACCCGGTAAAAGATGCATTTAATGCCGTAAACCAGGCACAGCAGGAGAAAGAGACATTGATCAACCAGGCCAAATCGGAATACAACAAGGTCATTCCCAAGGCCAGCGGACAGGCAGAGGAAACCATACAGAAAGCTGAGGGTTATGCCACTGAAAGGGTGAATAATGCTCTCGGTGAAGCTGCAAGGTTTGTTGCCTTGTATGAAGAGTATGTAAAAGCGCCGGAAGTAACAAAGCGAAGAATCTATCTTGAAACAATGAATACTGCAATACCTAAACTGGGGCATAAAATCATTACTGATGAGAAAGGAAATAATGTACTGCCTCTCCTTCAGATGCAGTTAAACGGGAAATAATTTTAATTAACATTTTTATGGGAAATCAAAAATTAATATTACAGCTGGTTATCCTGGGTATAATCTTACTTCTGATAACAAAGAGTACTTATATAATAAAAGAAACTGAACAGGTAGTCATTACTCAATTTGGAAAACCAATAGGGGAAGCCAAGACCACACCTGGTTTAAATTTTATAATTCCATTTATACAAAAAACCAACTATTTTGAAAAGAGGTATATGGAATGGGACGGAGATCCAAACCAGGTGCCAACCAAGGACAAAAAGTTCATTTTTGTCGATTCCTACGCCCGCTGGCAGATTATTGATCCGCTTCAGTTTTTTAAGCGTCTTACAAATGAAAGAGGGGCGCAATCCAGAATTGACGATATTCTTGATGGAGAAACACGTGATTATATTGCAAATAACAATCTTGAGGAGGTCGTGAGGACAAGCAACAGGGTGCCATTGGCATCCGGTTCTATCGGGGAAGAGGTGGGAGATACACTGGCTGATATAATGGTGGGCAGGGAAAAAATACAGAAAATGATCCTGGAGTCGGCTAACAATAAAGTCAGTGATCTGGGAATTGCAATATTGGATTTCCGGATTAAACGTATCAACTATGTGGAAGAAGTCCGCACTCAGGTATATGAGCGAATGAAAAGTGAACGATTCCGGATTGCGGATAAGTTCAGGTCAGAAGGACAGGGTGAAGCTTCAAAGATCAATGGTGAAAAAGAAAAGGATCTGAAAACCATTCAGTCTGTGGCATTCAGGAAAGCAGAAGAAATAATGGGAAAGGCCGATGCCCGGGCTACCGCTATTTATGCTGGTGCATACAACCAATCAGCGGCTTCAAGAAATTTATACAGTTTCGTAAAATCAATGGAAACACTGGAACAGACGTTTGATACAACAACAACTGTTGTCCTTTCCACAAAAAGTGAATTGTATAAATACCTTAATAACCTGGAATAAATGGTTCTCCTTTGAAATAATCCGGTAGGTGTTCATTGATCCTGATATACCGGTGAATCATATTAAAGATTGATAACATAGGTTAGGGATTTTTCAGGTCAGGACCATCTGAAGGCAGATAAAAAGCCAAATCCGGTAAGAGTTGTAGCCAATAGAAATGGCATGAACAGGATCTCATTAATAATATCTTGCCACAGGAATATTGGATCCAACGGAAGTCTGACAGGTTACTGGAGCGGATTGATTAGAAAAATTGCTTCCTGACCACGAAAAAATTTTTAGTTTAATCATAACAGGCTTAATATGAAAACACTTATCTCAGGAAAAAATTTATTGATTTACTCATCTCTGATCCTGCTTGTTTTAACCGGTTGTGCTAATAACGAAGCAGTTGAGCAGTGTCTGACAGGACATACCTACGGGTTTCCGGGTGGTTTGTGGCATGGATTTATTGCTCCCTTTGACTTTATCGGCATGCTCTTTAATGATAAGATTACGATGTATGCCCAGAATAATAACGGTGGATTATATGCACTGGGATTCCTTATCGGAAGCGGAGGATGGGGTTTCTTTGGTGGAAAAGGAGTAAAAAGGGTAAGATATACAAGGGTTAATGTTCAGCCTGACAGATTTGACAAGGCTGAGATTATAGAATAATCTTAATTTAAGTACCAGTAATATGAAGCATCTTCTTGCATCTTCGGCAATTTTATTATTGAGTTTAATTTCATTTTCTCAGAAAAAGGAAATAATTCATCTATGGCCGGGAAAAGTACCTGGCGAGATAAAGGAAAAGCTGGCTCCTGTGATCGTTGTTCAAAATAATGATAATGTTTTAAGGTACACCGAAGTTACTGATCCGGCCATAGAAGTCTGGTTGCCTGAGCGTGAAAAAAGCAATGGTGTAAGCATAATAGTTTGTCCCGGTGGCGGTTACAACATTCTGGCTTATGATAAAGAAGGAACAGAGATAGCAGCATGGCTAAATAAACTGGGTTATACTGCATTTGTCCTGCAATACAGGGTGCCAGGCAAAAAAGAGGGCGCTCTTCAGGATGCACAAAGAGCTATAAGGGTAGTCAGGAAAAATGCAGGAAAATGGAATCTTAATCCTGATATGACAGGTATAATGGGCTTCTCTGCAGGTGGAAGTCTCAGTGCACGTGCGGCGATCCTCTTCAACAGTAGATCTTATTCACCTGTTGATATAGCTGACAGCCTGTCATGCCGTCCGTCTTTTGCCATGTTAATATATCCTGCTTACCTTGATCAGGGGGAGGGAAGAAATCTTACTCCGGAGCTCCAGATAACCAGAGCTACGCCTCCTTTTTTTATTTTTCAGACTGCTGATGACCCCTATGGGAACAGTGCACTGGTAATGACTACTGCCCTCAGGGATGCAAAATTATCAGTTGAGTTGCATATTCTCCCTACAGGCGGACATGGTTATGGTTTAAGACCAGGAAATACAGCACCTGAAACATGGCCATTGCTTGCTGAAAAATGGCTCAACCGGACCTTGTTGAATATTACTCCGTAAAGAATATACAGAGGTCAATCCAAGTCTCAATAGTACCTGACAACAGCTGCCAAAAATGATTTATGGATGATACAATAAAAGTAATTGATGTCGAGAAAGCAATAAGGAGCAGTAAATCCAGATTTGTAAAATCGCTTCCTCATTTTATGGTATGGTTAATCAGGAAACTCATTCATCAGGATGATTTGAACTCCACCTTATATAAATGTAAAAATAATTCAGGCGTCCCCTTTGTAAATGATGTTTTAAATGAATGGAATGTAAATGTTATATTAAAGGGTGAAGAGAATGTTCCCGGTTCGGGCAGATTTGTATTTGTTGCAAACCACCCTGTTGGCGGAATAGATGCACTTGCTTTTCTAAGTATTATCCACCGTTTCTTTCCGGATGTGGTTTCCCCGTCAAATGAACTATTTAACTATATCCCTAATCTTCGGCCGGTTATTCTCGGAGTAAATGTATTCGGGATCAATACCAAGAACACCGTAGAAAAATTTAATCAGTTATTCGAATCAGATTCACAGATAATGATCTTTCCTGCAGGGTTGGTCTCACGCAGGGCAAAAGGAGTAATTTCTGATCTTAACTGGCAAAAGACTTTTGTCACAAAAGCAGTTCAGTGTAAGCGTGATATCATACCCGTACATATCAGCGGTAGAAATTCCAGCCTCTTTTATCTTGTGGCCAGACTGAGAAACCTTTTCAGAATTAAGATGTCAATTGAGATATTACTTCTTCCCCACGAGATGCATAAACAAAAGAATAAGTCCATTACCTTTTCCATAGGTAAAGTAATTCCATATCAAACCTTTACAAAAGAGTTTACTCATTTCCAATGGGCACAAAGGGTAAAAGAGATAGTATATTCAATTCAACTTTAAGCTATTCTGATTGTTAGTTCCAGGCATAGAACTATACCTTAAAGTTCATGAAGATTTCAAAAACGAGAAATTCAGTTACCTAAAAGAATGATAAGAAGTCATAGGGAGCCTAAATAAATGATCAGACTTTTTTGGTTTCAATATAAAGTACAATATAATGTTTACAAATGCTATTGTCCTTGTCCCATCTCCCTCTATTAAAGACGGACTAACCACTTCAAAACTTGGGAAACCTGATTATGAAAGGGCCATGAAACAGCATTTGAAATATATTGAAGCTCTTGAACAGCTGGGATTGAGGGTGAAAATTATAGAGAAAAACGATAAGTATCCTGACTCAACTTTTATTGAGGATGTGGCATTATGCACCCCCGTATGCGCTATTGTGACAAATCCCGGAGCATCGTCAAGAAAGGGTGAAACAGAAGCCATAAGGCAGATATTGAATGAATATTATGGAATAATTGAGGAGATCACTTCCCCTGGTACTCTGGAAGCCGGTGATGTTATGAAAGCGGGTGACCTGTATTTTATTGGCATTTCATCCAGAACTAATTCTGCCGGTGCTGAACAACTTATTAAGATACTGTATAAACATGGAATGCAAGGTATTTCAATTCCTCTTAAAGGGATGCTTCACCTGAAATCGGGCGTTTCATATCTTGAAAATAACAACATGCTTATGGCAGGAGAATTTGTCAATAATAAAGAATTCAGGAAATTCAACCGGATACTGGTTAAGCCCGATGAGCTTTATGCAGCTAACTCCCTATGGATAAATGATAAAGTAATAGTTCCGGCAGGGTTTCCTGAAACCAGAAAAAGAATCGAAAGAGCAGGTTATGAGACAATTGCCCTTGATGTTTCAGAATTCAGAAAGGTTGATGGTGGATTAAGTTGTTTGTCATTAAGATTTTAAAATTCATACAACTATTCCTAACGATTGCATACCGGGCAAATTCTAAACGGTCGTTCCTTTTTTCCCTTTAATAACCAGGTAAAGAACAAAACCGGCTCCCAAAGCCAGGAGAATATACCCCAAATAGGGGAAAATTTGTTCACGAATCTCGTAAAGGTAGTAGCCGATAATCGCAAGTATAATATTCCAGATTCCGGCGCCGGCAATGGTAAAAAGTGTAAAATCGCGGAAATTCATATTAGCAAGTCCGGCAGGAATTGATATCAGCTGGCGTACTGCCGGAACAAGCCGGCCAACAAAGGTGGAAGATTTTCCGTTTTTTAGAAAATAATCCTCTGCGTGTACAATTTTTTCCTTTGACAGGAGTAACATTTTCCCTATAGTTGAATTGGCAAACCTGTAAATTACTGGTCGGCCAAGATATTTTGCCAGGTAATAGTTGATAAAAGCTCCAAGAAGAGCGCCAATCGTCCCCGCTAAAATAACTCCAAAAAAATTAAGGCTCCCCTGAGCCGCCTTATAAGCCGCAAAAGGTATTACAGCCTCGGAGGGGAAAGGGACGAATGAACTTTCTATAACCATCAGCAAAGTAATTGTGAAATAGTTAAGGTTGGCCATGTACCAGTCAAAGAGAGAATGAAACAACTCCATAATTGTGTGTTTTCAGGTTAATGACCAAAGATAATCAACATTTTGTTTCACCAATTAGTCACATCCATAACTTTGGCACTAAACAGCAGTGATATCACTTTAAGAATCTATTTATTGAATCCTGGTAATCCTGTTTTCAACCGGCTGATCAATTATAATAGGTACTTGTTCAACAATGGTATTTGTTGAATCGAGGTTCAGATTTCTTATTTCGCTTATACTAAGCCTGCGTACAAGACTGTTAATTGAAAGAATGAAATTTTCCCAACTTGAGAGAGCATAGTCACGCAGCATTACCCTGTCAATAAGAACAAATTTAAAATCTCCGGAAAATTCATGCTTCTTCAATGAGTCATAACTGCTCTCCAGTTTAAGTTCACCGGAAGCCGTAAGGTCCTCCAGTACCTCCTTAAAATAGAGGTTCACCTTTGGTTCAACCTTGAATCCGATATGAAAGTCCACCCTTATCAGAGTCCCCGGGATAATCTGAGTCACCTGATAATTAAAACTGTTAGGGTCATTTACTCTGTTTACATGAAGTAACCAGTAAATATCAGCCCGTTTGGGTTGTTTCTGAAATATTGAATAGATCACTTTTGATTCTACCTGGTCATATCTGTTTGCACGGATAATATAAACAAGATTCGTGGCAAACCTTGGAACAGACTCATCTTTGCTCAGATCGCTGAACAATTCAAGATACTTGTCAAGATCCACAAATGTAATATACCGGTTTTTTATCTTTCTGCCAAAAAACAAGCCAAACATTACCGTAAAATATAAAAAGGCAAGCAAAACTGTAAACCATCCACCTGATCTGAATTTGTAAAGGTTAGCTATAAGAAAGCTTCCTTCTATTGTAAGATAAAACATAAGCATCAGCAGTACCAATCTGTGGTTTATTCCTTTCTGGAACAAAAAATATGATAAAAGGAATGTGGTCATGATTTCTGTAATGGTTATTGCCAGACCATAAGCTGCATTCATATTTGATGACTCCCTGAAGGAGAAAACCACCATACTGCAGGCAATCCACATGAACCAGTTAACAAATGGCAGGTATACCTGTCCCCTGACATAAGTAGGATGCAATATCCGTACTTTGGGCCAGAAGTTTAGTGACACTGCCTCTCCGATAAGAGTAAATGATCCACTTATAATAGCCTGGCTTGCAATAATCGCAGCTGCTGTGGCAAGAACCACACCGGGTATTAATAACCAGTCGGGCATAATCTCAAAAAATGGATTTATATCTGTACCTGAAATTCCCTTTCTTAAAAGCCATGCACCCTGTCCGAAGTAATTCAGTAAAAGTGTTATTTTTACAAAGATCCATGTTATCCGAATATTGGTTCTCCCGCAATGACCCAGATCGGCATAAAGTGCTTCGGCTCCTGTAGTACAAAGGAATACTGCTCCAAGAAGTATGAACCCTCCGGGGTACTCCTGTAAAAACTGATAGGCAAACACCGGACTGATTGCACTTAATATCGAAGGGTATAAAACAAGCTGGGAAAATCCAAGAATTCCCAGCATCAGAAACCATGCTACCATAATTGGTCCAAATGAACTGCCAACAAAATTAGTACCGAATTGCTGAATGAAGAAGAGAGCCCCGATTATTAAAAGTACTATCGGAACAACATGTATTTCAGGATTAAAAAGCTTTAAGCCCTCTATTGCCGATGTAACAGTAATTGAGGGTGATAAAACACCATCTGCCAATAAAGCACTTCCGCCAATCATTGTCATTATTACTGCCCATTTCGAGTTCCCTTTTATTGAAGCAAAAAGTGCAAAAATTCCACCCTCACCGTTATTATCGGCTCTCAGCATTATTATTACATATTTTATTGTAGTCGAAAGTGTTAGGGTCCAGAAAACACAGGATATGGAACCATAAATTAGCAAATCATTAATATTATCTTTCCCCCCGTTTAAAATTGCACGCATGGTATACAGTGGGCTGGTTCCCAGATCACCAAAAACAATTCCTAGTGTTACAAGTGCGCCGGCTAATGAGAGCTTCTTAATATCAAAATGCTGTCCCGGTTCTTTCATGGTTATACCTTTATCGATAATTTGACTTTTGAAAGTCAAAACGCGCAAAGTTAATAATTAGTTAATAATATTATTATCTTTAAAAGGTTATGATACTGCTTAAAATCTATATGAAAATTTATCAGGTTATGATTATTCATTACTGATAGTCATTAAAAATTTAAATCAGTGTAAATTAACATTCAAAATAATGTTAAGGATATCATATGCTGCTGTTATTATTTTCTGGGGATCACTGGTAACAACAGGGCAAATAACTCATTCAGATACAAACAGTTTAACCCTTCTGTTTATCGGTGATATAATGGGTCATGATGAACAGATATCGGCGGCTGAGAACACGGAAACACATACATATAATTTTGATGACGTATTCAGTTATATCAAACCCATAATATATGAAGCCGATATTGCTATTGCCAATTTTGAAGTAACTCTTGCCGGACCACCATATAAAGGTTATCCTCATTTCAGTTCTCCCTCCGCTCTGGCTGCTGCCTGCCATAATGCAGGCATTGATTGCCTGGTTACTGCAAATAATCACGCAGCTGACAGAGGAAAAAGGGGAATTGTAAAAACCATATATAACCTTGACAGTCTAGAAATTCCCCATACGGGTACTTTCCTGAATTCAAATAACAAAGACACTCTGAATCCGTTAATTATCAAAAGAAAAGAAATTTCCATTGCCCTGCTGAATTATACATACGGTACCAACGGTATAAATGTTCCCGGACCTGTTATTATTAACATGCTAGATCCAAATCAGGTTTCAACCGATATTGAAAAAGCAAAAAGTCTCTCTCCTGATATTATTATTCTCTTTCTTCACTGGGGCACTGAATATGATACTCTCCCATCGGAAACCCAGGCAGATCTTGTAGGGTACTTTTTTTCAAAGGGAGCTGACATCATTATTGGCTCACATCCGCACGTTCTCCAGAAAATGGAATGGACAAAAAAAACTCCGGATAGAAAAGACGCAATTGTAATATTCTCGCTTGGTAATTTCGTTTCAAACCAGCAAAAACCAAAAACCGACGGCGGTTCAATGGTCAGGGTTGACCTTATAAAAAATGAAAACGGGCAAACTGAGATCAAAAATGCAGGTTATTACCTCTCATGGGTATATACCCCAGTTGAGACAGACAGGAAAAAGTTTTTTATACTTCCCTGTTCAATATATGAAAATAAGCCTGAATTCTTTGACACGCAGGTAGCCTCCTATACAAGGATGAAAAGATTTATCAACGAATCACGGACTCTCCTTTACAACCAGAACAGAAATGTCTATGAGTATATTTTTACTGGTAATAACTGGATTATGAGTAAATAAATTAATGCTGACTATTGCAACGATTATGAAAATTGTTCCCGTATTTAAGGAATTATTTTGAATAAAAATATATTGCTTTCTTATAAAACCGGAGTCTTTTATCCAATAACGGAAAGTAATGGTTCGTGTTTCAATGTTTAATTATTAGCTTTGCATTAAATAATTAAAAAGAATGACTTACGATTACAACACTCAGAGAAAGAGGATGGCCTTACCTGAATATGGCAGGAATGTTCAGAAAATGATTGATCATATTAAAACAATTGAAGACAGGGAAGAAAGAAACCGCGGGGCAAAGACAATCATTCAGATCATGGGCAATCTCAATACCCATTTAAGGGATGTCGGTGACTTTAAACACAAGTTATGGGACCATCTGGCGCTGATAGCTGATTTTGAACTTGATATTGATTCGCCATATCCTGTTCCGGAACGTGCCAAGTTTGTTGAAAAACCAAACCGGGTACCCTATAAACAGGGTGATATCAAGTTTCTCCACTATGGCCGGATAATTGAATTATTGATTGAGGCTGCTTCCGATATGGAAGAGGGAGAAGAAAAAGAGCACCTTACTACACTGATCGTGAACCAGATGAAGAAATCGTACATCACCTGGAACCGAAGCCAGGTAGCTGACGAAGTAATAATTGGTGACATGAAGAGATTGTCCCGGGGCAGATTAAAAATGACTGAAGGAGTGAGGATACTTGAAGTAAGAGAACTTATGCCACCGGTCAAAAAGAAACCATCCGGGAAACCTCACGGAAAACAACCAAACAAGCAGTATAACAAGAAAAAAGGTTATAGCAGACATTAATGGGGACTTTTGTTATTCAGGGAGGTAAATCTCTTCATGGTGAAATAACGCCTCAGGGTGCCAAAAATGAAGCTCTCGAGGTTATATGTGCAGTCCTTCTTTCCTCCGAAAAAGTTACAATCAAAAACATTCCCGCGATAAGTGACGTCGAAAAGCTAATTGAACTGCTTATTTGTCTCGGTGTCAAGGTTACCTGGGAATCAGATTCTTCGGCCACATTCCAGGCAACCGGAATTGATTTCGATTATCTTCAAACCACCGAATTCAGGTCTCAGAGCATCAGCCTACGGGGATCAATAATGATAGTCGGACCTTTGCTTGCAAGGTTTGGAAAAGCATTTATACCCAAACCGGGTGGCGATAAGATCGGCCGGCGCCGGGTTGATACACATTTTATTGGATTCCAAAAGCTTGGAGCAAAATTTGAATTTGATGCTTCAGATACCTTTTTTACAGTTGAGGCTCCTGCTCTGACAGGTGCCTATATGCACCTGGATGAGGCTTCAGTGACTGGAACTGCAAATATTATAATGGCTGCTTCGCTTGCCCAGGGACGAACTACAATATATAATGCTGCCTGTGAACCTTATATTCAGCAACTTTGCAGGATGCTCGTTTCGATGGGTGCAAAAATAGAAGGGGCAGGCTCAAATCTGCTCTATATTGATGGAGTTAAAGAACTTTCAGGTTGTACACATACAATACTTCCTGACATGATCGAAATAGGATCGTTTATAGGGATGGCTGCTATGACGGAATCGGAGCTGACTATAAAAGATGTATCGTACGAAAACCTCGGATTAATACCAGATTCATTCAGAAGACTTGGTATTGAACTTGAAAGAAAAGGAGATGATATTTTTATCCCACACCAGGTACATTATGAAATTGAGCCTTTTATTGATGGTTCTATAATGACCATTGCTGATGCAATCTGGCCCGGACTGACTCCTGACCTCCTGAGTGTCCTTCTTGTAACGGCAACCCAGGCAAAAGGTGCGGTATTGATTCACCAGAAGATGTTTGAAAGCAGACTCTTTTTTGTTGATAAACTTATTGATATGGGGGCACAGATAATTCTTTGCGATCCACACCGGGCAACCGTAATCGGACTTGATAAGGTAATACGCCTGAGAGGAACAGTAATGTCGTCACCTGACATCAGAGCAGGAGTAGCACTTCTTATAGCAGCCCTTTCAGCCGAAGGAGAAAGTATAATACACAATATTGAACAAATCGACAGAGGTTATCAGAATATAGATAACCGTCTTAATGCCCTGGGAGCTGATATTAAGAGAGTATAGACAAAAATACGTTATGGTTTAAAGGCGAAAAGGCGCAACTTTATAACGGCAGAGGGTCGTAAGTATCCAACAGGAAATCGGGGAAAAGTTTTAAAAACATTGATGAATTTGTATGCTGTTATGGCGCTTAGCTGTATTGCCATTGTATCGTTACAATATTTCGCCTTTCTTCCTGTCAAATTGTCAATAATAATCGCATGGCAGGCTATTTGATATGTAAATGAGATAAACTGAAAAACTGTGAGTAATGGTAAAGAAAAAGAGACAGACCCAGGAAGAATATAATAATGAAAATATAAACAAAATAACTGATTATAAGGAAAATAACAATAATACTGTAACTCCTCCGGAAGATAGTCCGTTCAATACCGAAGAAGAATCAAAATCATCCGAAGCGGGATCAACTGACATACCTGCTATCGATGATGTATATTTTAAAGTAAAACTGGCAGAGATGCAGGATAAATATATCCGGCTATCCGCAGAATTTGATAACTACAGGAAAAGGACACTGAGAGAGAAGATGGATTTATCAAAATATGCCAGTGAAACAATACTGTTGAAAATCATTCCTTTTATGGATGATTTTGAAAGAGCTCTAAAACATATTGAAGACGCTAATGACTGTGTTTCAGTGAAAAACGGAATAGAACTTATTCATGGTAAGTTTTCGGAGTTTCTAAGCCAGAATGGAATTAATGAGATTGAATCAATCAACCTTCCCTTTAATGTCGACCTTCATGAGGCAGTCGCAAAAGTACCGGTACAGGAAGAAGAAAAAAAGGGCAAGGTTGTGGAAGTCATCTCAAAAGGATATTATATTCAGGACAAGGTTTTAAGGTTCGCCAAAGTTGTTGTTGGAGAATAATTTATTTATCAGGTTAATTAAAATAGTGGCTGTCAACTAATATTCAAGAAGGATGGGAAAAAGAGATTATTATGAAATTTTGGGAGTATCCAGAGAAGCCACAAAAGAGGAGATAAAAAAAGCTTACAGGAAAAACGCCCTTAAGTATCATCCCGACAAGAATCCGGGGGATAAAAAGGCCGAAGAAAACTTCAAAGAAGCAGCGGAAGCATACGAGGTATTGAGCAGTGAAGAAAAAAAGGCACGATACGACCGCTACGGGCATGCCGGATTAGGTAACGCAGGTGCCGGATTCGGAGGCGCCGGAATGACAATGGAAGATATCTTCTCCTCCTTCGGTGATATTTTTGGAGATGCTTTCGGCGGATTCGGAGCATTTGGAGGAAGCCGAAGCAGAGGAAGAAGAATCAATAAAGGAAGTAATCTTAGAGTGAAAGTTAAACTTACTCTTAAGGAAATTGCCTCAGGTACCGAGAAAAAAATAAAAGTAACAAAATACGACACCTGTGACCATTGCAACGGAACAGGTGCAGCCGATTCAAGCAGTCTTTCAACCTGTCAAACCTGTCATGGGACAGGCCAGATTACCAGGCTGACAAATACCATGCTTGGCCAGATGCAGACTACATCAGTTTGTCCGTCATGTGGTGGAGACGGCAAAACAATAACTAAAAAATGCCATATCTGTTATGGTGAAGGAATAGTTCAGAAAGAAGAAGTCATAAAGATCAACATTCCTGCGGGAGTAGGAAAAGGCATGCAGATGACAGTTGGGGGCAAGGGAAATGCTCCAAGGAGAGGTGGTGTCAACGGCGATCTTCTGGTTGTAATTGATGAGGAGGAACATCCTGACCTTATCAGGGAAGGTAATGATCTGATATATAATTTATTTATAAGCATACCTGACGCTATTCTCGGCACTCAGGCCGAGATTCCTGCAGTCGACAATAATGTAAAAATAAATATTGAACCAGGTACTCAACCTGGCAGGATACTTCGTCTCAGAGGTAAAGGATTGCCTGAAGTGAACGGATATGGCAGAGGAGACCTGCTTGTAAATGTCAATGTCTGGATACCAAAAATCACTACAAAAGAGGAATCAAAACTGTTTGAAAAATTCAGGGATTCAGAATCATTTACCCCAAAACCCAGCAAAGGCGACAAAGGCTTCTTCGAAAAAATGAGAGGCTATTTTGAATAACATGAAATTCTGGAAATAATTTTCTGCCTGTTTCAGTGTTCCCGGTGTATACTCTGCTTCTTTAATCTGACAGAGAATCACAAACAGTCCGCAAGTTGTTTCTGTTTATCGGATGACTTTCATTGAGTTTTTTTTATATTTACATTTCTTTTTAAATATAGATAAAACTTATGGCTCTTTTCGAAGCAAAAAATGTCACCAAACAGTACGGCAATCAGCTTGCTCTCGATAACGTCAGCATAAAGGTACCCGAACAATGTATCTACGGACTGCTTGGTCCGAATGGAGCCGGAAAAACAACTCTTATCAGGATTATAAACCAGATAACCGGACCTGACTCCGGTGAACTTTTTCTTAACGGCAAAAAGCTTATGCCCGATGATGTTATAGCCATCGGCTACCTTCCTGAAGAGAGAGGATTGTATAAAAAAATGAAGGTTGGGGAACAGGCCTTGTATTTTGCTCAGCTGAAAGGACTATCAAAAGCTGAAGCAATGAAAAGACTTAAATACTGGTTTAAGAAATTTGATATTATCGAATGGTGGGGCAAAAAAGTCGAAGAACTATCAAAAGGAATGCAACAGAAAGTTCAATTTATAACAACCGTACTTCACGAACCTGAACTTATTATTTTCGATGAACCTTTCACAGGTTTTGACCCGGTGAATACCAATATTATAAAGAAAGAAATCCTCTTCCTCAGAGAAAGGGGAGCTACAATCATTTTTTCCACACATAACATGGAGTCTGTTGAAGAACTATGCGATAATATAACCCTTATCGACAGGGCTAAAACCATCCTTGAGGGAAGTGTAAATGAAATTCGCAGCAAATGGGCAGCCAATGAATATAACATCGTTTATGAAGGGGATGTTAGTCTTGAGGTTAACGGACATTATAACATTCTGAACCGCCATGTTGATAATAACAAAACCACAATCAGGTTAAAAACAAAAGATGATGTAACAACCAATGAAATTCTTCAGAATGCGATACGGTCAGGTAAAGTACTATCTTTTAACCCGGCACTTCCGTCAATGAATGAGATATTCATCAGAGTGGTTGAAGCCCGGAATTAAGTAGCAGGATATGAACATGTTAATCCTAAATCATGAATAAAATATCAGTAATAATCAAAAGAGAATATGTTACCAGGGTAAGAAAAAAGTCTTTTATTATCATGACATTGCTTGCTCCTCTCCTTATGGCCGCATTGGTTATTCTCCCTGCAATGCTGATGATGAACGATGACAAAGATTTTAAGAAGATTGCTGTTATTGAAGATGGATCTGATCTTTTTAAGAACGCTATTCCTGATACCAGGGATGCCGAGTATGTGTATCTTAAAAACACAAATGTCAACGAACTTAAAAAGCATTTTGAACAGTCAGGTTATTATGGAATACTTTACATTTCCAAAGAGATTATAAACACTCCGAATGCTATTCAGCTGATTTCAAGAAAACAACCCCCTATTGGTCTTCTTGATCACATATCCGGTTCACTCGAAAAAGAGATTGAAAGACAGAAGCTTGAATCATATAATATAAAGAATCTGGATGAAATATTAAAGAATATAAACACAAAAGTCTCGATCAAGACAATTAAGATTGATGAAACAGGAGCAACTACTGAAACCAGCACAGGAATAGCTATGGCAGTTGCCTATATAGGCGGGTTTCTTATGTATATGCTGGTTTTTATGTTTGGCGCCCAGGTAATGAGAGGTGTAATCGAGGAAAAAACAAGCCGCGTTGTCGAAGTCATTATTTCTTCAGTAAAACCCGTGCAACTGATGATGGGTAAAATAATAGGTATTGCCCTGGTTGGTTTGACACAGTTCATGATCTGGATATTCCTTACATTAGCAATAGTTACGGTTGTAAAATCAACCATTCTGAATGGTAATGAGAAAACTGACATAATAGCCCAGTCAATTCCACAAAACATTATGTCACCCAAACAGGAAGCTGTTGAAACAACAGGAACAACTTCCATGTCGCCTGAGATGGCTCAATTTTCAAAGTTGTTTGATAATGCAATGAACCAGGATTGGCTTCTGATAATAGCTTCTTTCATTTTTTATTTCATTACCGGATTTCTTCTTTATGCCTCAATTTTTGCTGCCATAGGGTCAGCGGTAGATAATGAAACTGAAACACAGCAATTCATGCTTCCTGTTACAATACCCATCATTCTCGGACTTTTTGTTGCTTTGGGGACAATGCAAAATCCTGAAAGTTCAATCTCCTTCTGGTTTTCAATGATCCCGCTTACCTCGCCTATAGTAATGATGGCAAGGATCCCGTTTGGAGTACCATACTGGCAGATTGCAATTTCAATGTTCCTGATGATCATAACATTCATCGCATTTGTCTGGATGGCAGCAAAGGTTTACCGTACTGGAATTTTGATGTATGGAAAGAGGTCTTCATGGAAAGAGATATGGAAGTGGCTGCGGTATAGCGGATAGGTAAAAAGCGGCGGACTGCAGGGATGGGTTTAACATGTAAAAGTTAATATAATGTCAAAAATACTTGTTATAGACGATGAAAAGGCAATCAGGAACACCTTGAAAGACGTTCTGGAATATGAAAAACATGAGGTCGATCTTGCTGAAGATGGCCGGGCAGGTATTGAATTATTTTCTGCCAACACTTATGATATAGTTCTTTGCGATATCAAAATGGCAAAAATGGATGGGATTGAAGTCCTTCAGAACATATCTGGCATGTCAGCTCATACTCCCGTTATAATGATATCGGGGCATGGCAACATTGATACAGCGGTTGATGCTATAAAAAAAGGAGCCTATGACTTTCTTGAAAAACCACTTGATCTAAACCGGTTGCTCATAACTATCCGTAATGCTATGGATAAATCTACTCTGGTCACTCAGACACAGGTACTCAGGAATAAAGTCAGTAAATTGTATGAGATTGTAGGTGAATCGGAACCTATCAGACAGGTAAAGGATATGATCGAAAAGATTGCTCCCACTGAAGCCCGGGTACTTATTACAGGATCCAACGGAACAGGAAAAGAGCTTGTAGCTCACCAGATTCATGAAAAAAGCCCCAGGGCAAATGGCCCTTTTATTGAAGTGAACTGTGCTGCGATTCCTTCCGAACTTATTGAAAGTGAGCTATTTGGACATGAAAAAGGTTCATTTACCTCGGCAATAAAGCAACGCATTGGCAAATTTGAACAGGCTAACGGAGGAACGCTTTTTCTCGATGAGATAGGTGATATGAGCCTCTCTGCACAGGCGAAGGTTCTGCGGGCTCTCCAGGAGAACAAAATTTCAAGGGTTGGTTCAGATAAGGATGTTCATGTGAATGTCAGGGTAATAACTGCAACTAACAAGAATATCAAAAAGGAGATTGAAACCAACAGGTTCAGAGAAGATCTTTATCACAGGTTAAGTGTTATACTGATACACGTCCCTTCACTTAATGACAGGAAGGATGATATCCCGCTCCTTGCGGAACATTTTAACTCGTTGATATGCAGTGAATACGGCATGAGTAAAAAGGTAATTAAGAAAGAAGCCATCAAAGAGTTGCAAAAAATAGAATGGACTGGCAATATCCGCGAGTTCAGAAATGTTCTTGAACGGCTTATTATCCTTTGTCCGGTCGAAATTACCGGTGCCGATGTTTTAGCCTATGCACGACCAGTTTCTGCCAGCGATACCTGATCCCCTGAAAACCGCTGCATCTCCTGGGTAAAACTTTGCATTAAATCCTGACTTTCTTACACAAATGAGATACTGAGAAGAATTAGATATATTGTTTCAAAGAATAAATAAAATATTATGTTCCGGTTTGAAAAAGACACGATTGGAGTGAAACAGATTCCTGAGGAAGCCCTATATGGAATCCATTCCCTGAGGGCATCAGAGAATTTTCCGTCAAACTCCCCATTTCCACTTGAATGGTATAAAGCCATAGGTATAATAAAGCTTGCATGCTACAATACTTACAGGAAATTCAGAACAGCAGCAACAGAAAAATTCGGGTTTAATCCGCCTGTCAGAATCATTGATGATGATATTTTAAATGCCATCTCCGAAGCAGCTGTAGAAGTTTCGGAGGGGAAGCACTTTGACCACTTCATTATACCTGCAATACAGGGGGGAGCAGGTACAAGTATTAACATGAATATAAATGAGATAATTACAAACCTTGCTCTACAGAGGTCCGGACATAAACCTGGTGAATATAGTTTCATTGATCCTGTTGAACACTCAAATATTTATCAGTCAACAAATGATGTTATTCCAACAGCTCTTACAGTAACTGTAATGAAACTGCTTCAGTTACTTGAAGAGAATATTAATGACCTGAGGCAAAAAGTTGAAACACATGAAAGAGAAAACAGAGATAAACTAAGACCGGGCTACACACAATTACAGGAGGCGGTCCCATCTTCTTTCGGACTTCTTTTCGGTGCATATAACGAAGCCCTTTCACGCGACTGGTGGAGAGTTTCCAAATGTTTTGAAAGAATCAAACAGGTTAATCTCGGTGGGGGTGCTATCGGTACCGGAATTTCAATCCCCCGCTTTTTCATAATGGGAATAGTGCCCGAATTGCGGTCTGTTACAGGTCTGCAACTTTCTCATAGCGAAAATCTTGTTGATGTAACATCAAATCTTGACAGATGGGTTGAAATACATGCGGTCCTCAAAGCTCACGCAGTTAACCTCGAAAAAATATCAGGTGATCTGAGATTACTTGCATCAGATATTGCAGGTTACAAAACCATTTCGATACCTGAAATGCAGGTTGGCAGCTCAATAATGCCGGGCAAGGTAAATCCTGTTATACCCGAATTTGTTATCTCGGTTGCTCATAAGGTATATTCTAATGACATGCTTGTAACTTCATTATGCGCCCAGGGTGCTCTCGATCTGAATGCCTACCTTCCTGTTATAGGGTGTGCAATAATCGAAAGTATTAAACTTCTTATATCATGCAATATAACTCTCAAAAATAATTTATTCTCAGGACTTGTAATCAATGAATCAGAAGGTTATAAAGCTCTTATCCACTCGCCTTCGGTAACCACAGCACTCAATCCCCATGTAGGATATCACAAAGCTGCTGAACTTGCACTACTGATGAAGAAGGAAAAAATTGACATCTTTGAAGCCAATGCCCTGGCTAAAGTTATCGACAACTCTAAACTTACGGCTATTATGCAGCCTTCCAATCTCCTGAAACTCGGATTTTCACTGGATGAAATTTAAAAAGACGACAGGAGGCGCTGCTTCTCCAACAGATAATCTGCTATCCGACAGGGCTCCTGAGGTAAATGCTGACGTGATTCTGAAAAGTACCGTCAGGTAATGTTTGTACGCTGACAACTTTTCGGCGAATTGGTGTGTAAAACTGACAAATGCTCCATTCCGGATTATTAAGTCAGATCTTAATAAATGTTTTTTTCATATACATGTATAGCATGATCAGCCACATAATAACCATTGCAGTAACTGCCTGAATAAATGCCTGTGTGTCAGGTAAAAACAGGCTGCTTATCCCCCCCACAAGAATATTTCCTATCAACCTGAAGTCGAACAGATGTGCCATCATATAAATGGTAATAGAATTTAAGCCAAAAACATAGAAGAAGAATGACCATTTGGTGTACCCTCTGATATCATTCAGGTAATAAAAAATTGCCAGCAGAACCACTCCCACTCCTCCGCTTACAAGAACAAAGGTACTTGTCATAAAGCATCTCATTACAGGGTAAACAAGGCCCCATAATTCTCCGGCAACAATCATTGCCACTCCTGAGATCAGTAATTTCCTGAAGGTTTTCTTTTTTTCTCTTGTTCCCAGGATCAGATGGCCGCAAAGAGCTCCGATCATGGCAAGCATTATATGGCTTACCGTATTAAAAACCCCTGTCCATGCACCAAAGTTGCTGCCATGGTTCCCCAAAACCAGCTTTTCCACATAAATTCCGATATTCGTTTCTTTTGAGAATATCTCGCCGGTCCCGCCTGGAGCAGGAATAAACCAGACCAACCAATAGAGTATCAACAATACTCCGATGATAAAATACTGAGTTCTTATTTTTGTATTCAATACTATAACAGAAACAACAAGATAACTTATTGCGATGTACTCAAGTACATTATTATAAACAGGTATATCTGCCAGTGTTCTGTTATACTGAGGCAGGTTCAACAGTTTCCCTCCCGCTATCAATCCAAAGAGGAAAAGTATTGCGGAACGTTTTAGTATCTGCAAATAGATCCTTGAATTGTCAAGTTTTTGTTGCCTGCTTTTAAGCGAAAATGGTATTACAACACCTACAACAAAAAGGAAAATTGATTGCGCAATATTCATAAAACTTACGTGCTCATTATCCCAGCTCATCTGATTAGTAACAAATTCAGGCCAGTTATTTTCACCCCAGATCACATTATTTAATGTTTTCCATATCGGAGCACCGCCTATTTGTGTGGACAATATTAAGAACATTGCAAGACCACGTAATACATCAACGCTGACAATCCGGCCTTTTATCGTTGAAATACCTTCAGTCATAATTGATTTTTTAGTTATTATATTTAACAGACTTTTCAGACAATCCGTCAGATTTTTTTAGCAGCAGTACCGGACTTTATAAAATACTATTTAAGTTTCCTCAGGTAAAGAACAGCATCCGATGATCCATACGGCGATATAAAATTTACCTTTTTGCCACCCTTTATATTGCCGGTTCCGGAATAAACCCCGGCAACCGGATTAAACCATTCAATCAGCAGTTTCCCCCTTACATCCGTCAGATCCACTGTAACTGAGCCGGCATCCGGCATATAAACAAGATATTCCAATCCCCTGTCGGCCAGACAGTAGGATGAGGATGCCAGTTCCGGAAGAGGAAGCATTGAAATAAGATTTAAACGTTCAGCGATCAAATGCGTATATCCCAGACTTTTTCGTACAGTCTCTACAAAGGAAGAATCACACGATCTGTTCAATACCTTACAATCATATGGATCCATAAACAGAGGATTGAGCCCACGAAGGAAACTTTTCCATACCCATTTCTGATTTCCGCCTATACCCCACAGATGATCCGTGTCTGAAAAAATAACTTTTGATCCCGTAGCCGGCGGAGGGTTATCCCTGTATCCACCTTCCTGATTAGGAGAGACCCAATCAGCAGGACTGTCAAACAATGTTTGGTTGCTTCCACCTTTGTATTGAAAGGTCATACCAACAGGATGCTGTTCCGGCATCTTTTTTTCGTAACTCTTTATAAAATTAATTATATGATACTGCCATTCAGTTGAAGCCGGATGATTTTCGTTGGATATTTCGTACAGCACATTGTCATATTTATTAACAATGTCAATAACATGCATGACATAAGCCTCCTGGATTGAAAGAACCTTATCATTTGAGAGGGTATGAATCTCTACACCCGAACTGTCTCCGTTGACATCACCATTTATGCCATTGATGTTATTGCCTGGATAAAATGGATGATTCTCAAAGCCGGTACGATAAAACTGCAGGCCATAGCCTTCGAACAGCATTACAGATACGTAAATCCCTTCTTTATCCGCCATCTTTACCCTCTCCTCAAGCCTGCCAAAATATTCCGGGTCGAAGCGGTTCAGATCGAATTTTAATCCACCGTCAGTAGCTTTCCCCGGCCCTGTACGCATCCAGGGATGGGGTGAGATCCTTAAATTTTTTGTTTCGCCATTTGCCATTTTAGCCTCCCAGTTGAGCAGCTCCCACGTCCATAAACGAATAAAATTGTGGTTAAGGCTCTTCATCCATTTGAGATATCCCGCAAAATCAAATTTATCAGTCGAACCGGGGAGTGTCATTTCCACAAGGTTATTCCAGGTATGGGAACCTGTGAGATAGACAGCTTTCCCGGTATTATCAGTAAAATACCGGGGATTTTCTTCACTTACCCTTAAAGGCCCATTTTTCCAGGTTGTCTGAGAATATCCCTGGACATTGCATGTCATGAACAGGAACAATGCAGACAAGTAATAAATCAATGTACCATTGTTTTTCACACTTAAATAATTTTTAGGTTTAAGGTCGGATAGCCTGCCCCGCTCCAGCGGGGGGACCACATATGATTTGAGATTATATTCATTTTGTGTTTTTGCTTTTTGCAAATCAGGTGGGTTTCACAGGTAATTAATTTGATTTTAAAGACCTTTGGAATACTTATTACTAACTTCGTTGAGCTCGCGTTGCCCGTTTAAAGCACCTTACATAACCGGTTTATTTTATCCCGGTGATTAACCCAAAATTAATTATAAATTCTTTAACCTCCTCATTTAACGAAAGGCTTTTTAAGAAATAGATTCAAATCTCCAGATTCAAAGATTCAGTTACTGGTTTCACCATACGAATCGCGCAAAAAGGTGATGTGGGTCTTATTAAGTTCCCGAAAGATCCCCGAAGTCATCTGTGGTTAAGATCCAATATATCCTGCCAGGTCGTTTCTTCTTCATATTATTGTTAATTTTGAACTTTATTACACAGGGATATGTCAAAAGGAAAAGATTCAAAACCACATATAGGAATATATGGCCGGCGCAATAATGGTAAGAGCAGTCTTATTAATTGTCTGGCAGGCCAGGATATTGCGATAGTTTCCGATCATGCCGGCACCACAACCGACCCTGTTAAAAAATCGTTCGAAATTACCGGTTTCGGACCTGTGGTCCTGATTGATACAGCAGGAATTGATGATTCCGGCGAACTTGGCCAGAAAAGAGTTGATCGAACTCTCAGAACCCTCGATCTTATTGATCTTGCTATCCTGGCAGTAACCGGTAATTCCTGGGGAGAATATGAAGATGAGATGATTATTAAATTCCGTGAAAAAAATGTACCGTTTATTATAATCCACAATAAATCAGATATTGAAGAGCCAACACCTGGTTTCATAACTGATATTTATGACATTACAGGAACAACCCTTTTCGAATTTTCAGCAGTTGACAGGAGTAATTACGAGGATCTGATCAGGTTAATTGTCAATACAATTCCAGAACGCTCCTATAAAACTCAGACTCTCCTGGGCGATCTTATCAGCTATGGAGATATTGTTATTCTGATCACTCCAATTGATGTTGAAGCGCCTGCAGGCAGGCTGATACTGCCTCAGGTTCAGACGATCAGAGATATCATTGATAATGATGCTGTTGCAATTGTCCTGAAAGAGAGAGAGGTTGATGCCTTCCTAAAGAAGACACAAATTAAGCCTGCACTGGCAATAACCGATTCACAGGTATTTGCAAAAGCCGATGCCTCGGTACCAGCTGATATACCACTCACCAGCTTCAGCATTTTGCTTGCCAGGTTTAAAGGCGATTTTGAAAGCTATCTCAAGGGTACACCTGAGATTTCATCCCTAAAAAACGGCGACAGAGTACTGCTACTGGAATCCTGTACTCATCATGTTGCATGTGATGATATCGGAAGGACAAAAATCCCAAGATGGATCACAAACTTTACGGGTAAGAAAATAGAATATGATGTGGTTGCAGGACTTGATACCTTGCCGCATCCAATTACAGACTATTCTCTTCTGATACAGTGTGGCGGTTGTATGATAACAAGGAAACAACTTTATAACAGGTTACAGCCTGCCATCAGAGCCGGCATTCCGGTCACAAACTACGGTATGGCCATAGCATATGTACAGGGTATTTATAACAGGGCGATTGCACCTTTCACCGGGAACAATGGTGACAGAAGCTATCTTTAACAACCAGGACCCTGTTATGGAAATAATTAAAAATAATATATCAGAATTTAATTCCCTCTCACCCTATTGGGAAGGGGATAAGATGTAGCAAGACAAAAAGGTGATCCCGGGAAATTGGGTTAAAAGGGGGCAAGAAAACCTGGAAGGGAAACATAAAGAGAAAATTTAAACTTGGAATATGAATTAAATGATCAGGATAATTCTAAAATCTGAAGTAAATAAAGGGGACTATTTCAGGAGGCCTCATTTGATACAACAGAACAGCTATCAGGATTATAATTGCCATTTGAGCAAACACCGGAATTCTTATAAACAGTCCTCTGTATGATTCTTTGGTCTTTTCCGGAAGAAAATGTATTAAATAGCCTGTCACCATCAATAAAAATACATTACTGTAAACCGTAATGACAGCCAGGTAAGATACGGGAGAGAAATTTCTGAATATCTGGCTCAGCATTATATGCACATTATCCATATCAGTTGATCTGAAAAATATCCAGCAGAAGCTGACGAACTGAAAGGTGATAAAAACTGCAACTCCTTTTCTGATATTTCCCGGCTTACGCCGGTCCCTAAAAATGTAGCGCCATATCTTATTTATAATCAAACCTATACCATGCAGCCCCCCCCACATTAAAAACCGCAGAGATGCGCCATGCCATAACCCTCCTAGCAGCATTGTAATAAGCAGGTTAACACCTGTCCTGAATTTGCCTTTTTTGTTACCTCCCAATGGAATATACAGGTAATCTTTTAGCCATCGTGACAGTGAAATGTGCCATCTTTTCCAGAACTCAGTCAGACTTGCCGCCTTATATGGCGAGTTAAAATTGACTGGCAACCTGAATCCGAGTATAAGGGCAACACCTATTGCTATATCGGTATAACCCGAGAAATCGCAATAAATCTGAAGCCCATATCCATAAACAGCCATAAGGTTCTCAAAACCCGAATAAACTGAAGGCATGTCAAAAACCCTGTCAATAAAGGTTACAGCAATAAAATCAGATATAACAATTTTTTTTATCAGTCCTTTTGATATCAGAAACAGGGCATGGCTAAATTCTCTTTTCCCAAGATGATACCTGGTATTTAACTGTGGAACAAACTCAGAAGCTCTTACTATAGGTCCTGCAACGAGCTGGGGAAAAAACGAAACGTAAAAGCCAAAGTTGATTATGTTTCTTACAGGTTCAATTTTTTTTCGGAATACATCAATTGTATAGCTTAAGGACTGAAATGTAAAAAATGAAATCCCAACCGGAAGTATTATATTACTGATATTAAATGAAGTACCCAGACTCTGATTTGAAAATGCTGCAAGAAAATCGTAAACTTTGAAATCGGTTCCAAGCAGATCATTTGCGGTTGCAACAAAAAAGCTGGTGTACTTGAAATAGGCCAGAATGGCCAGGTTTGATATAATACTGACAATGATAAAAAGCTTCCTGAAAAACTTCCTTTCAAATTGATGAATTAGTAATCCACATGAAAAATCAATTATAGTCACTAATATCAGGAGAATTAAAAATACACCTCCGGATTTGTAATAAAAGAATAAGCTTACAATAAAAAGATAAAAATTCCTTATGAACAGTTTCTTATAAATCAGACTGTACCCGGCAAGTACAAAAAGGAAGAACAGCCAGAATGCCGGGGCCGAAAAGATTAATGGTTTACCGGGGTTAAACGTGAATATTTCTTCGATAACTGAATTTAGTATTCCATTTTCTCCTGATTCAACAGTTTTGTCAGTTAACGTTTCTGGTCTGTCCGGGGCCCTGGGTTCGGTCTGCAGACCGGAATTTGAAACATCCGGATGATCATTACTCTCGGGTGCGAACAATGCTTTGAAAAGCAACTTAGACAGGGAATCTGCCCCGGCATAAGTAAAGTGTACCAAGTCTCTCTGTGCAAGCGGAGTCTGATTCCTTGCCCATGCAATTATTGAGGACTTTCCTCCCATGGCTTTGTATGAGTCCCAGAATGCCGCACCGGCATCGTCGGCTGCTTTTTTCTGAGCCTCAATGATATAAGGAATATTCGGGTATGATTTAAGTGTGTCACCTTCATTTTTAGCCATGTCGGTAACACTTACCACCAGAATTGCTGCTGCAGGGGCAATCTCCCTCAAAAGATTCAACTGTCTTACCAGCCCCCTACGGTAATAAGAATAATTGTCACTCAGATTCTTCACTACATTTAACCCGTAATGCAAAATGATAAGATCAGGAGCAAGAAGTTTAAATGACTCTTTAAGATTAGCCCTGTCAACCATAGTGAATTCCAGTCCCGCACTTCCCCTTTGCGGAATATTATCAACAATCACTCCGCTTTTGCTTTCGAGGCTTATACCATAAATATCGGGACTTACCCGACCCTCAAATTCTATTACAATTTCTTTTGCGTTTTTTAACGTACAAACCAACTCCTTTATATCGCTACCCGGCGTGAGCAGACCTTCAAAAACCGTTTTATCATCCCCCTTTACCCTTATGCTGACACTTGCCGGTATGTTCCCATAAAAGATTCTTAGTATTTCATCCGCAGACGAAGCAGGATCGGCTGCCTCTGAAGACCGGATATTAACAAAAGCTTTTTGAGGTACAGAGGTAATCTCTCCTTCACCCAGAAACCTGCAGACAGACATAAAAGGTCCCAATTTATTATGGTTGATTGTACCTCTTCTGGAGGAAAGATAATTATACCTTTTCCAGTTTGAAGAAGAACGCACCCATACTGACTTGGTGTACATTACAGGCATAACCGGAAGAAAAAGGCCTGGTCCTGTACCTGAGCGTCCTACCCTTAAAAATTTACGTAAAGAATATGTGATACGATCTCCTTCGATCTGTGAGTCACCATAATACATTACTCTCACTTGTCCCTTTGAAGAATTAAGAGAATCAAGAAACAGGCTTAATGGGTTAACAGGGGAAGAACTATGAGTACCGTTGAAAGGAAATGTGCTGGTCAACGGTGCAGCCAGGGAATCAGGAACAAATGTTGGTTTAGGATTGGTATTAAGCGAATCTCCTGCTAGAGTTCCTGGCAATTTTACATGGAGTAATTCTTCAACTGAAGGAGATACTATTCTTCCGGAAGAAAGATAATAAAGTCCGGCAAGAGAGGTCAGAAAGATCAGAAAAAATAAGAATGACCTAAAAGGGCGCATATTTCAGACGGAATCAGATCTTCTTCTTTATCTTAAGCTTCTGCCCGACCTGTATTTTCTGTGGATCTGAAATATTATTTAGTCCCAGCACATCACTGGCAGATACATCATTGTACATTTTCACAATATCCCAGATAGTGTCTCCGTAACGTACTATATGTGTGATATAATCACCATCCGATTCGCTGCCGGTGTCTGCAATTGAAGTTTTCTGATCTTGGGGAACTGTTTTCCCTATCATAGCCTGTTTTTCTGCAAACGACATAGAATTAATCAATGAATATTGTTCAGATCTGCGAGGATCGACATATACAACGAGCTTTTGTCCTACCCTTATAGTACTGCGGTAAATGTTGTTCCAGGATCTTAACTCGGAAAGACCAACCCTGAACCATTCTGAAATAAAACCAAGGTTATCCCCCTCTTTAACCGTATAAAGAAGTTTTGTTTTACCTTTAATATCGACAGGGGAATAGGTTGAATGAGATGGGTCAGCAATAAGAGTTGGCCTTTTAAGATATACATCTGATTTATAGCGCCTTATCGTATCATTTAAATCGATAAAATCGCCCAGGTGGTTCATTGGAAGGGTCAGTGAGAATGGTTTTGTGGAACCAGGAATCAGACCTGTGCGGTACTGCGGATTCAAAGCCCTGAGTTCACCCAAAGGAATTCCCAAAACTTCAGAAATCTGCGAAAGATGAATATCCTTATGGACCATAATAGTATCAGTTGACACCGGGATATTCAGAGGTAATGGGTGCAGGCCATGTTCGGAACTGTAGGTCACAGCATAAACAGCAGCAACATATTGTGGAATATAACCTCTTGTCTCCCTGGGTAATTTGTAAAATATCTCCCAGTAATCTTTTATATTACCCGATCTTCGGATTGCTTTATTCACATTCCCCGGACCACAGTTATAGGCTGCGATTACGAGTATCCAGTCATTATATATATTATAAAGGTCCTTAATATATCTGGCAGCCGCATAAGTGGCTTTTACCGGATCTCTCCTTTCATCAATGACTGAATTTATGGTCAATCCGTACATTCTGCCGGTACTGTACATAAATTGCCATAATCCTGTAGCTCCCATCCTCGATACTGCGTTTACATTAAGAGCCGATTCTATAACAGCCATATATTTAAGCTCGGCAGGAATTCCGAAAGAATCGAAAATATCTTCGATCATCGGGAAATAATAGTCTTTTAATCCCAGTACAGCACAGAATTTCTCTCTCTGGCGGATTGTATATACATGAATATGGTTTTTTATTACATTATTATATGGTAACCTAATAACGGAATTTATCCTGGCTATCCTTTTATTATAAACTGTATCAGGATATTGCAATGTCACAGTATCATCTGTCAGCATTTCAGGGTTTTCTTTCATCGCCAGTTTTACATACCAGCTACTGACAAGACTGTCAAGATCCCTGGAAATTCTTTCACCTGAATCATCATTATTTATAATAATTGTATCAGATACAGAAAATGCATTTAAACTCAAAAAAAATAAAACGAGTGACAGTAATAAAGGTTTATTTCTCATAATTAGTTACCAGATTAAAATTTGACTCTAAGACTTATATACAACCCTGCTCCCCTATCAACCGGCATATCCAGCTGCAACGGAGCAATGCTCATACCAAGATTGTCACCTATATCATAGTTAAAAAGACTTGCGTCCACATTTGCATCAAGTATCGAAATAAGATACCATGCAGCGACGCCAATATACGAAAGATCACGATATCTTTTAAAGTAATCGACATTTTTTAATAACCCATCCTGAACCCAGGAAGCATTTGATTGAGTAAATGTATGGGGATACACTACAGGATCATACTCTGACTGATCAATTCCCCGGACAAATTTGACATAGCTGTTTGTCTCGGGTATCTTATCAGTAAAATCCTGATAGGCCTTCATATATTGGTTATAACGGGTTGAATTGAATCCTATGGCATAAATCATTCCACCAAATCCGGCATACACAAGTGGTATCTTCCAGTACTTTCGGTTATAAATCTGACCCAGACCGGGAAAGGCCATGGCAAGCATTGTTGCTTTAAGCGGAGCAGCTGAGAATTTATGTTTTTCAGATCCTGAAACACTTACGGTATCCTGCTGTGCAATCAGGTTTTGCTGGTAGCAAAAAAATTGCAGGATAAGAATTATTACTATTTTCTTAAAGTTCTTCAAAATACACCTAAAACGGTAATTATCACCAGATTACTTAAACTGAGCGATAAAGATAATTATTTTCAGGCGTTAAGCCGGTCAAAGACCCCTAAAATGTGTTCCATTTCTTCAGGAGTATCAAACTGGATCACTATTTTACCTTTTCCAAGATCATTAATTCTGAAGTTAACTTTAGTGGCAAAGATTTTATTCAAATGATTAGAGAGCTGGGCGAATTCTTCGTTCAGTTTCTTTTTCTTTTCTACCTTTGCGGTATCTTTTATATTCACTGACTGGAGTTGGCGAACCACTTCCTCAGCTTGCCGCACTGACAGTTCACCGTCAATTATTTTATAATAAACATTAATCTGCTTTTTCGGATCTTCTATACTTATCAGTGTCCGGGCATGCCCCATCATCAGTTGTTTATTTTTAATTCCCAGTTGAATTTCTGCGGGGAGTTTAAGCAGCCGGAGGTAATTGGCAACAGTTGATCGCTGCTTACCTACCCTGTCGCTCAACTGTTCCTGGGTCAGTCTGCATTCCTCAATAAGCCGTTGAAAACTTATTGCAACCTCAACAGCATCAAGATCTTCCCGCTGAATATTTTCAACAAGGGCAAGCTCAAGCATGGCCTGGTCATCAGCTGTTCTTACATATGCCGGGACATGAGTCAGTCCTGCAATACGCGCCGCTCGAAGACGTCTTTCTCCGGCAATCAGCTGATATTTTCCGTCTTCAGTTTCCCTGACGGTAAGTGGCTGGACTATACCCAGCTTTTTAATAGAATTTGCCAGTTCGTCAAGTGACTGTTCATCAAATGAAGTCCTTGGCTGAAAAGGATTTGCCTCTATGGAGTCAACAGAAATATCGAGGTTAGCCTCAACTTTTCGTTCAAGGACTTCCTTTTCCACACCATCAATCAAAGCGCCAAGTCCTCTGCCCAAAGCATTTTTCTTTATCATAATGAATAATTATTCTGATAATGAGATAATTTCTTAATTTTATTGTTTTACTCTTGCCTCCTGTTTCTCTAAAACTTCTTTTGCCAGATTAAGGTAATTTACAGTTCCTCGCGAATCTGCATCATAAAGAATTGCAGGTTGTCCAAAACTGGGAGCTTCCGAAAGCTTAACATTTCTTTGAATAATTGTTTTAAAGACCATTTGCTGAAAATGCTTATTTACTTCATCAGCTACCTGATTTGACAACCTCAGCCTGGCATCATACATTGTGAGAAGAAAACCTTCTATCTCAAGTTCTTTATTCAGGTTGGTCTGAATGATTTTTATTGTATTGAGTAGTTTACCAAGACCCTCAAGAGCAAAATATTCGCATTGCACAGGTATTATTACCGAGTGTGAAGCGGAGAGAGCGTTGACTGTCAGCAGTCCAAGGGACGGGGAACAATCAATGAGAATATAGTCATAATCCGGCGCTATTCTGGTTATCACTCCCTTGAGAATTTTTTCTCTCTCTGGCCGTTCAAGCATCTCAATTTCAGCACCGACCAGGTCGATATTGGAAGGTATTATCCAGAGATTCTCAATCTCACAAGCAAGCACTGCCTCACTGGCATCTTTCCCGTCTATCAGGCAATCATAGATTGTACTTCTTATCTGGCGGGTATCGATACCTATCCCAGACGTTGCATTTGCCTGCGGATCTGCGTCAACAATCAGTACTGTCTTTTCGAGAGCAGCAAGACTGGCAGCAAGATTTATCGCCGTTGTCGTCTTTCCAACTCCACCCTTCTGATTCGCAATTGCAATAATCCTTCCCATCTTTTATGTATTAATTATTTCTTAGGTTTTTTTGACCTTCAAATTTACAATTTAAGATACAGTGCCACCGGAGGTAAAAGATGTAATTGTAAACATTTTATTTGGGGTTTTCAACATCTTATTAACAATAAAAATGTGCTTTATGTGAGCTTTTTTAGTAATTCCACGTTTTATTTCCATATTTGCAGCCAAGTAACCTGATCACAAATGCATAGTAATAAGAGTGATAAAGAATGGCTCGTAATAATAAATCCCAATGCGGGTGAGGGAAAGGGTAAAAAGGATTGGGAGAGAATTTCCGGTATCTTTGAAAAAAATAATATCCCCATTATTCCTGAGTTTACCGGGGGTAAAGGACATGCAACAGCACTGGCCAGAGACGGAATTGCAGCAGGTTTCAGAAAAATAATTTCTGTAGGTGGCGACGGAACACTGAATGAGGTTGTAAATGGTGTTTTTAAACAGGATCATTGTCCTCCTTTGGAAATTGTAATTGGGATGATACCTGTTGGTACAGGAAACGACTGGGGAAGAATGTTTGGCATTCCCCTTGTTTACGAAGGCAGCGTTAAGGTTATTAAAGAATATAAGGTAATGCCTCATGATATAGGCCTGATCAGCTATTTTAACAACGGGGAAAAAGAAAAAAGATATTTCATAAATATCGCCGGACTCGGTTTTGAGGCAGTAGTGGTTAAAAAGTCCAATGCCCAGAAAGATAAGGGAAGAAGCAATAAAGCTATATATTTTATTAATCTGCTATCAAGCCTGATTTCATACAAAAACACCAGGGCAGATTTAGTCATAGACGGAAAGAAAACCACCAGTAATGTTTTCTCAATTAACGTAGGTAACGGAAGATTCTGTGGAGGAGGAATGAGGCAAACACCGGATGCCATACCCGATGACGGGCTCTTTGATATCACCGTAATAAAAAGTATGGGCAGGCTTGAAATAATAAAAAACCTTAAAATACTATACGACGGAACAATTCTGAGTCATCCAAAAGTTGACGGTTACAGGAGCAATAACCTCCAGGTATATTCAGATTCGATACTCTATGCCGAAGCTGACGGCGAATCACTCGGACATACACCTGCGGAATTCACAATTATACCTTCAGGTATAAATATAATTTATGGAACAAAGATTATTCCGTGGTCCTGATCTCAAATAGCTTTGGCCACCTTTTGCCAGTGACAAAGATTCTATTCCCTTTTTTATCATAAGCTATACCATTTAAAACATCTGTATCGGGTGTTCTATCTGATTCAGGCAATATTCCTTTAAGATCAACATAGGCTATTAACTTTCCACTTACCGGATCAATCCTTGCAATAAGGTCGGTCTGCCAGATATTTGCCCATATTTCTCCATTAATATATTCAAGTTCATTTAACTGGTCGACCTTCTTCTCATAATCATAAACCTCTATACTTGAAGTAACCGTAAACATTTCAGGGTCGAAAAAATAGAGAATATTTGAGCCATCGCTCATAATAATTTTATTGTTGAAGGTTGTAAGACCCCAACCCTGCATAGGATAGAAAATCTTTCGTATAAGGTTAAAAGTTGATATTTCGTAAACAAATCCTACTTTGTTTTCCCAGGTAACCTGGTAAACCAGGTCATTGTAAAGTGTAATGCCCTCTCCAAAAAGCGGCGATTCCAGATTATGCTGGCGCAGGACTTTTCCGGTTTCAAGTTCAACTTCTCTCAGACTCGAACCTGCTTCCTGCCCTGTGCCTTCGTACAGGAAACCGTTATTATAAAACAGCCCTTGTGTAAATGCCTCCTTGTCATGAAAATAGGTATGAAGAACCTTGTAACCATACCTCTTCGGAACAACATCCGAATAGATGATCACGAACCTTGTAATTGAATTCCTGGGTTTTCCCCCTTTAAATGGAGTTACTTTTAATGATTTTCGCCCGGTGGTGGTTGTTAAGGATTTGGGTAATAAAAACTCCCACGGATCTGATCGGAGTACAGAAACAATTTTACCGTTAAAACTTATCGACACCGAATCCGGTGTTCTGCTTAAGTCTGTTTTACCAATAACAACCCTTATCGGATCATTTAGCCTGAACTCCGCATTCTCCTCCGGTTCAACCAACTTAATTAACTTAACAGCCTCTTCTCTGATTGCAGGATTGGTTTTTTCATTATTGACTTCAGATGGTTTCCCGGTACGGCCTGAACATGAAATGGTCCATGTAATAAGGAGTAAGAATGAAAGGAAAACGATGTACCTTGAATAATTAATTTGCATTTGTTTCATCTTTTCTTCCAAATAGCCTTTTAAAAATATTTCTTCCTGATATTATTCGTCTTTCAGCATCTCTCTGCTGAAGCTCAAAGGGATTTAACATTTGCCATATTTCACTCCAGCCCGGAAACCCTCCTATATTCTTATCATCAATATATATATCGGCATCAATTTTCCGGCTTACTGACTCATCAAAAATTTCCTCCGGATAGCTTTTATTAACTGCATAGAATTCAATCCCGTTCTGCCTGCACAATTCAACAGCATCTTCAAGTTCTTTTCCTGTCCTGAAAGTCCACAGGATGAGCCTTGCTCCCTTCTTTTCAAGTTCTTTAAGAGTCTGAAAGGCAAACAGTTTCTCTTTTCCAATTTCAGGATATTGATGCTCTACAATTGTTCCATCAAAATCGACTGCAATTTTTATGTTACTTAAATCAATCATCAAAGGAAATTTAAAATACAAATCTAATAATAAACACTTAAAAGATTATATTATCGAATATAACAAATATTCAGATACCGACAGAAGCGGCAGAATGTAACAAAGTCAGATTCAGAAGATGACTCCGGCTGAAGCAGAGAAACTAATCGCATTATTACTAATTCTAATTTTTGTGAAATTTATCTTAAATTTGTGCTCCTCCTGAGAAAATCTATAATCAGATGAAAAAACATATTCCAAATTTTATTACCTCCCTTAATCTGGCATTAGGATTTATTGCAATAATATTTGCTGCTAATGGTGACATTAGTACTTCTGCCTGGCTGATAATGGCTGCTATGATCTTCGATTATTTTGACGGACTATCAGCACGGCTGCTTAAATCCTATTCGGACATCGGAAGGGAACTCGACTCTCTTGCAGATGTTGTAAGCTTTGGAGTTGCACCCGGAATAATCATTTACCAGCTTCTTTATAATTCTCTGGCCATTTATTCGCCAGCGTTGTTTAATACCAGTAATATAGGGCCTTTACTTATCTTTATTATACCTTCAGCGATGCCGGTATGTGCCGCGCTCCGGCTTGCAAAATTCAATATCGACACAACACAATCGACCTCTTTTAAAGGACTGCCTACACCTGCAAATGCCCTCGTGGTTATCTCGATAGTAATAGCAGAAAAATATTCTGATTCTGAAATTCTTACTAATATTACCGGTTCTGCAACAGTAGTTTTAATCCTTACCCTGATTCTGTCTCTTCTCATGGTGAGCCGTATTCCATTATTCTCATTAAAGACCACTCACCTGAAGTTAAAGGGTAATGAAGGAAGGTATCTGATGATTATTATGGTTGTAATATCTTTTGTTATTCTTGGATTTGCAGCTGCTCCGTTAATAATACCTGTTTATATCATTGCTTCTTTATTCTCTCTTATTTTCAAAGGGAAATCCTGATCAGATAGCATCACAGGAGTAACAACCCGATAGTAACAGTAAGTCCCGGATCTATAATCATGTTATTATTCTACATTTTCCTCCTTATTTTCCTTTTCAGGGAGGTTCTTTTCATAAACCGACAGAGCATATTTTATAGCATACCAGCTGATAACTATAAAAACCGGCCATATCAGGTATTGAATTATCTCAGCTTTATACATATTTTTTATTTTATCAGGTACCGCCTGCCTTTATATTACAAATAGTACAGATATACAAAATCAATTCTTCTTCAATGTGTTAACAACCGATATTTTCTCCTCTGCTCTCCCCCTTCCCCTCGGCCCCAAATCTTCCGGAAGCAGTCTTAATAAAGATGTCCGCTCCCAGTCATCTCATCCTCCGATATTTTTTTCTTATTTATCGCCTTCCATGCAACCCAGATATATGCAAAAACAAAGGGAAGAATAAAAGAAACAAACATCATTGTTTTAAGAGTAAAAAGGCTTGAAGATGAATTATAAATTGTAAGTGAGCTCTGGTTATCATAAGCAGAAGGATAAAATGGGGTACCGTTAAAACCGGCTGTGAGAAATAGTGAAAAAACTGCAAAGATCGTCCCGGTACCCGAGAACCATATTCCCCTCTTACTCCTGGTAAATATTGTGCTCCAGATGCCATACAGGACTGATACCACTCCAGCAAGGAATAAAGTCAGAACCAGCGGCATTGCAATAAAATTATGCAGATACTTATACTTCTCAACAAAAATCTCTCCTGAACCTATATCAACTGAAAGACCTTCGGAAAAAAGAATAGCTATCACAAAGAACAGAAAAGTGATAATAAATATAAGGGAATTAACAATCAATCTTTCTGAAGCCCTTCTGCAGAGTTCATCATCGTCAACCGTATTTATCAGATATAACAGACCATTTACCCTGGCTATGAATAATACTGCAAATCCCAGAGCTAAGTTCCTGATACCCGATAAAGCCTCGAGTCCAAGCCATGGTGTTGCCCACTTAACCTGATTCATATCATTAAGTTTGAACTGGGAGCCTGTGAAAAATGTAGCAACTGCAACACCTATAAGGAATGGACCCAAAGAACCATTCAGAAAAAGGAAGATATCAAATGTCTTCCGGCCGTAAATATTAGCCGGTTTGGATCTGTACTCATAAGCTATTGCCTGGATGATGAAGCTGAAAAGTATGGTAATCCAAACCCAGTAAGCCCCGCCGAAGCTGGTGGCATAAAAAAGCGGAAATGAAGCGAAAAAAGCACCTCCAAAGGTGACAAGTGTGGTGAAAGTAAACTCCCATTTTCGTCCCATTGCATTAATTATCATAGTCTTATGCAGGTCTGTTTTCGGAAGGGAAAAAATCAGGGATTGTCCTCCCTGAACAAACATAAGGAAAACAAGAAATGCTGCAAGAAGTGAAATAATAATCCACCAGTAATGCTGCAAAAAGATATGAGATATCATTGTTGTCATATATTTCTTTCCTCATTGATTTTAGGACCTGTTTTGATTTGTCTGATCATTATTGATATCTCTGCAATCAGCAATACTGTAAAAAGTACAGCAAATAATATGAATGTAACCATCACAGATCCTGAGCTTATTTGTGATACTCCTGAAGAAACCGGCATAAGGTCCTGGATTATCCAGGGCTGACGTCCCATTTCAGCAAGGATCCAGCCAGCTTCACTGGCAACATAAGAAAGTGGCACAGAGCAGAGAGAAAGCCACAGAAACCATCTGTGTTTTAGCAGAATACCTTTGAAAAGGAAGATTACTGCAACGCTAAAAATCAGAATGAACAAAAAACCCAGATAGACCATCAGATGAAAGGAATAAAAGGCGACTGACTCGTTTGGGATGATATCTTCCGGTGATCTGATAAATGCATATCCGAAATAACTGAAGTAGTTATCCAGAAACTGTTTATCCCCGAATTTAAGACGGAGAATTTCAACCTGACTTTTATCATTGTCGTGGCGTGCCTTTTTATAATCTAAAAGAAATTTCCTGGCAATCCTGCCTCTTTCTCTCTTTTCATTAAATGATAAAATATTCTTTCCGGCATTACCATTTACCAGGTCCAGTAAGCCAGGCACAAAGCCATCCCTGTCCCCCGTGGTCATTATTGAAAGAAGCCCTGGCACCTGAAATCTGAAAATAAAATTCTTAATCTTTCTTTCGCCAATCTTTTCGTTGGAGTTTTTAAGCAAGCCCGCAACAACCAGACCGGCATTCTCTTGACCCTGGTAAAGGGATTCAAATGCAGCAAATTTGACCGGTTGGGCCTTTGAGATAGTCCGGGCAGATGAGTCGCCGGTATATGCTACCAGCAGCGATGAAAATAGACCAAATATTGAAGCAACGAGTATGCTTCGAGTCGCAAACAGTTTCTCTCTTTTTTTTATCAGGAACCAGGAACTGATTCCGAGGATAAACATTGATGCAAGCAGAAAACCGGATGAAATTGTATGCAGGAATTTATCAACAGCAACCGGATTAAACAGGACTGCAAAGAAATCAACCATTTCGTTTCGGGCTGTATCAGGATTAAATACCATACCCACAGGGTTTTGCATCCAGGCATTTGCAACAAGTATCCAGAGGGCAGAGAGGCTTGCACCCACAGCAACGAGCCAGGTTGAAACCATATGAAATCTCCTGCTCACCTTATCCCATCCGAAAAACATTACCGCCACAAAGGTTGATTCGAGAAAGAAAGCAAGGATGCCCTCTACCGCAAGCGGAGCTCCAAAAATATCCCCTACGAACCAGGAATAATTTGACCAGTTAGTACCAAATTCAAATTCCAGAATTATCCCTGTGGCAATACCAATTGCGAAGTTGATTCCAAAAAGAGTCATCCAGAACTTTGTCAAACTTTTCCATTCCTCCTTGCCTGTTTGTACATAAATTGTCTCCATTATAGCTACAATAAATGATAAACCAAGGGTCAGGGGTACAAATAACCAGTGATAAATTGCTGTCAGGGCAAATTGTGCCCTCGACCAGTCTACCAGATTCATATCAACATTGTCAATCATTATTACCTGATGGTTTAATTAATTGATCCATAACATATTCGCTTCTCTGACTGTCATTGTCAAATTTCTTCTTCAGTATATCCGGAAAAAAAAATAGTTTTAGTATGGCAAACATAATAAAAAGCTTTATGAAGAGTATTATCCACACTTTTTTACCCCAGGATGACATGTTCCTGAATCCATCGTAATAAAAACGAAAAAAAAGTTTTGATTGTTTAATAAACAAATTCATCAATTCAACCTGGTTGTATGAAAAATGAGTCCCTGACCAGGCAATATTAAACTAATTCTGTTCCTGATCATTTTTCTTAATCTCTCCTGGAATTTCCCATGTTGTCATTTTTTTATCTTCATTGTCAAGGGAAAGGCTGGATGTTATTTTCTGTACAGCTTTAAAATTATAGAAAAACTCCCTGGCAAAAACTCTTATAACTGTGTAGGCAGGAATACCTAATATCATTCCGGGTATTCCAAATGAAAATCCGGCAGCAAGTACAACAACAAAAATTTCGAGAGGGTGTGCCCTGACACTATTGGAAAAAATAAAAGGCTGGAATACTATATTATCAATTAAATGGGTGATTGCCTCAACTATAATCATGTAATATACAAGCGGTACCACCACAGTATTAAAATCCATATTTATATGCGAGCCTACCCCCATAATAATCGCAATAAATAAACCAAGCCATGGACCAACATAGGGAATTACATTCAGAATCCCCAGTATCAGTCCCATTACCAGCGCCTGCTGAAAATCGATACCGGCGATGGTCATCCCTATATCAATAAGTATCATTATACAGGTGCTTTGAATAACGATCCCGATGAAATACCTGGTGAGAAGCTTTTTCACCGAAAATAATGCACGTGTGACATTTTCCGTATACTTATCCGGTGCCCAAATCAAAATCGACTCAAAAAAGAGTCTTTGGTCTTTCAAAAAGAAAAATGTAATGAAAGTAATCGAGAATACTGCTACCAGGATATTTCCTAATATATTTATCAGGGAACCCAGAAAATTTTGTATCATATTAATATTGAGTACTCCTGATATTTTTGAAGCAATATAGGCTTTAATAGATAGGTCTTTGGTGATATCACTGTTGAATGTTCTGAAAATACTTTCAACTTTTGTTATCGGACCTTCAATGAGTTGGACAATTCTTTCACTGTCGATTTTAGATAAAAAGTTGATCTGCTTTGAAACCAGAGGAACGAAAATAACAAAAAACAGAACAATCACTCCCCACATCAGTACCACTGTCATCAGGGCACCGAGCGCACGGGGAAATCTCCAATTTTTTATTTTTATCCTGGAAAAAAGGTCCACAAGTGGCCGTCCCATTATTGACAGAACACCAGATACCAGTATGTAAACAACAATGTTCCGGAAAAACCATGCAAGAGCAAGTAACAGAATAATGCCAAAGAAAATAAAGATGTTCCTCAGGGTTGTGGTCATTTCAACAGGGTTCTTTTTACAAACCTAATTCAAAATTTCCGAATTAACCAAAATATTATTCAATTCTCTGTCATATTGTAGGGGTAATCTTTTTCGCCCTGCATCTGAACTCCTGCCTTAATTAAATGGTCAACACCGGTATTCTGAATTTTACAACTACTGCCATTATGTCCGGTTTGTATAAGAGTATAGTGCCATATTGTCTGCTATTATAAATTGGTACAATAGTTGAAATATTATCATGAAAAAATTTACAATTGATTTAAACTAAAAATTATGGAGGACCTAGTCATGTTACCAACAATTTCAAGAAGTACATTCAGCCCGTTCTACATGCCAGATTTTTTTGATGATGATTTTTTCCCTGTAGTATCAAACCGGAACAATTCAGTGCCCGCTGTAAATATCAGGGAAGATGAAAAGAATTATTCTCTTGAACTGGCAATACCGGGAATTAACAAGAACGATCTTAAAATAGACATGAAAGATGATATATTAACCATTTCATCCGAAACAAAAAGTGAGAGCGAAGAGGAAAATGACGGATACAAAAGAAAAGAGTTCAGTTATTCATCTTTCTGCAGAAACTTTTACATTCCTGAGAACGTAAACACGGATAAAATAGGAGCATCTTACAAAGATGGTGTTCTTAGGATTGAACTTCCGAAGCTTAAAGAAGAAAAGAATAAGATTACAAGGCAGGTTAAAATATCGTAATAAAGGTATACAAAAGAGGGTGTCTCAAAAGGACACCCTCTTTTTATTCAGCCACATTCGTTTATAAATCTTTTTGCAAACCTTCTGCCGAACTCGATAAGAGATTCTTCCTTGGGGCCGGCCGGTGAAAATTTAAAATAAGCCGGCTCTTCAAAAACAAATAATTTAAGATTTTTAAGATTCTCCAGAATAATTTTAGGTGCCTCACCACTCCATCCATATGATCCAAAGGCGCCGCCCAGCTTACCTTTATCCCTCAAAGGATTTATTAATGCAAGCAATCTGTAAACCGGCAGTAATGTATTTTGATTGATTGTAGGGGAACCTATTAAAATCCCGTTTGAAGCAGCCAGTTTACTTTCAAGCACGCCATAATCAATATTCTCAATATCAATAACATCTACATCCAATCCGTCTGTCTCAATAATTCCCGACGCTATAAGGCCGGCGGCTTTTTTCGTATATCCATACGCTGAAATGTAGGCAATCAAAATTTTTCTTTTTGACAAATCACCTGTCTGTTTCAGATATTCACGTGCATAGATTTCGGTAATATCAATAAACTTACGGGAATATTCATGATGCACCGGACCATGACCCGTGCAGATAAAGTCAACTTCGAGAGGTCTTGTCTTCTCAATTGCTTTTACCATAAACCTGCTGAATGGCTTCAGAATTACATCGAAATAATACTTAAACGCTTCCAGATAATCATCTGACGTGGTACTGAATAACTCATTACTGCAATAATGAGCCCCGAAGGAATCGCAGGAGAACAGGACCTTATCCTCAATAAGGTAGGTAAAGATAGAATCAGGCCAATGCAGGTTAGGAGCAGAAATGAATTTTAATGTTTTGTTCCCCAGGTCAAGTTCATCCCCATCTTTTACCACCAGTGATTTGAAAGGCTCATTAATAATATCTTCCAGATATCTGATTGCGTTACCGCTTCCGACAACCGTGGCTGAAGGTGACAAACGCAGTAAATTACCAAGACTTCCTGAGTGATCAGGCTCAGTATGGTCAAGGATTATATACTCTATCTCTTCCGGTTTAGTAACCGAATGCAATTTACTAATGAATATTTCCCAGAATTTTTCCTTTGCAACCTCTACAATAGCTTTTTTATCAGCATTAATAAAATAGGAATTATACGTTGTTCCAAAATCTGTTTTCATTACAATATCAAAAGTTCTGATATCGTAATCAAGCACCCCTATCCATTTAACATCCGGTGTGATGGCTATTGTCATGTCATCTTTCTTTCTCATTGCAGAAATATTATTCAGATTTTGGCCAGGATACTCTTGTTGGCCCTTACCTGTTGCAGGATTGGTATCTCGACCCCGGTGCCAAGAGGTAAAAAAATATCGACCCTCGATCCAAACTTTATAAATCCAAGCTCATCACCCTGGAGAACATCCTGGTTTTCTTTTGCGTAAGTAACAATTCTGCGGGCAACTGCTCCTGCAATCTGTCTTATCAGTATTTCTGTCCCTCCTTTTGTTTCGATGACTATTGTACTTCTTTCATTAAGTTCTGAAGATTTCGGATGCCAGGCAACCATGTAATTACCAGGATGATATCCCACATATTTGATACGGCCCGACACCGGATACCTGTTACTGTGGACATTGAAAGGTGACATGAAAATAGAGATCTGAAGCCTTAAATCTTTAAAGTATTCTTTTTCTTCCGTCTCTTCTATTACTACAACTTTACCATCGGCCGGTGCATAAACCAGATCAGGATCAGGTTCAAGATATCTTGTCGGAAGCCTGAAGAAAAAGAGAATAAATACATAGAACATCAGTGAACATATAAGAAATGACCACTTCAGCAGCCCGTTATGTGACCATATTATATTAACTATAACATTAAGGATAAGCAGTGTAATGAATCCAAAGGCCAGAATTTTATATCCCTCTTTATGAATACTCATTTTTTAATATTTTCACAAAACTAATCAAGTCAATCCAATCATCCAAAAAGTGTGATTAACAAATACACCAGGGGAAATGAAACAATTGTGCTGTCGAACCTATCCAGAAATCCACCGTGACCTGGTAATATTGTTCCGGAATCCTTGACACCGCTGCTCCTTTTAAGCATTGATTCAATAAGGTCACCATATGTTCCTGCAATAGAAACAATTAAAGATATTATAATCCAATGGGTTTTATCAACCACTCCCAACCATCCCGAAAGTAACCATGCAATTATTAAGGCAATCAGGGCCCCTCCAAAAAAACCTTCCCAGGTTTTTTTGGGAGATATCCTTTCCATTAAACGATGATGACCGAATGATATTCCGGCCAGGTATGCACCAGTGTCATTTGCCCATAACAGAATGAAGAAGCCGATTACTATACCAGGAGAGAAAATTACCTGTTCATGAGGGGCCAGTGATGCAAGTCCTGTCCGCGAGAATGCGGCAAAGGGAAACATTGAAAATGGAAGTGCGGTATACAGTACGGAAAATAAAGTGTGCGCTACTGAATCAAATGGGTTATCCTGCTTCCGGTAAAGTTCAGATACCATTATTAAAGACATCATTGGTATCAGAATAAAGAAAGAGTTCATTGGTACTAATCCTGAAGCAATAAGGGTAGAAATGACATAAGCTGTAACACCTGTTATAATGCCAGGGATCATCTGGGGCTTAACACCGGTGTTTCGGATCACAGCATAATACTCATACTGAGTTCCGACAAGTAATATAAGGCCTGTTATAAAAAATGAGACAGGATGGAGCCAAAAACCACCCAGCAAGAATATCACAATCCCTGTCCCGGTAATGGTACGTCTGGAAAAGTTATTCAAATTTAAATCTTTTTAGGCGTTACCTTTTGCTTGAGTCTTTATTGCCGGCTTTTCAGCATGATCATCCTTGCTGTTATTCTTTTTCTGTTTTGATCTGGCCTTTTCATTTCCGTTATGTTCCTGGTCTCCGGAACTCTTCTGTTCATTTTCCTGGTTTTCTTTCGCTTCTGCCTGCACCTTAGCTTTAGCTTTACCAATAGCCTTATCTAAAACCTTATTGTCAGATTCATTTGCCTCCTTTATCAGATCAGCTTTCCTCTTGCCAAAGATCCTTTCAAGATCTTCGGTGAATATTACCTCTTTTTCAAGAAGAAGCTCTGCCAGTTCAGTCAATCCCTTCATATTTTTACTGAGTACATCAAGCGCTCTTAAATACGATTCTTCAATGATCTGTTTAACTTCATAGTCAATAACCTCTGCTGTTTTTTCACTATAGGGTTTTGTAAAACCAAAATCGGACTGTCCTGAGGAATCATAAAAGCTTACATTCCCTACTTCGTCACTCATTCCGAAGAATGCGACCATTGCATACGCCTGTTTTGTTATTTTCTCAAGGTCGCTCAGTGCACCTGTGGAAATTTTGCCAAAGACAAGCTTTTCGGCGGCTCTTCCGCCAAGGGCATAAGCCATCTCATCCAGTATCTGTTCACGGGTTGTAATCTGACGTTCTTCAGGTAGATACCATGCTGCTCCCAGAGCTCTCCCTCTTGGTATAATTGTTACCTTGAAAAGGGGGCTTGCATGTTCAAGATGCCAGCTGACAGTTGCATGACCAGCTTCATGGTATGCAATGGTTTTCTTTTCAACCAGGGAAATGATCTTGCTCTTCTTCTCCAGTCCGCCTACTATCCGGTCAACTGCATCCAGAAAGTCCTGCCTTTCTACCACGTTTTTATTTTTTCTTGCCGCAATAAGGGCTGATTCGTTACATACATTGGCAATGTCCGCACCCGAAAAACCCGGAGTCTGTTTTGCCATAAATCCGACATCAAAATTCTTTTCAAGTTTTATGGGGCGCAGATGCACCTTGAATATTGCCTCGCGTTCATTAAGATCAGGAAGTTCAACATGTATCTGCCGATCAAATCGGCCTGCCCTGAGAAGAGCTCTGTCAAGAATATCGGCCCTGTTTGTTGCTGCCAGAATGATAACACCCATATTTGTTCCGAAGCCGTCCATCTCAGTAAGAAGTTGGTTCAGTGTATTTTCTCTCTCGTCATTTGATCCGAAATTGGCATTCTTTCCCCTGGCTCTTCCCACGGCATCAATTTCATCAATAAATACAATACAAGGTGCCTTTTCTTTAGCCTGTTTGAAAAGGTCCCGCACTCTTGAGGCTCCGACTCCTACAAACATTTCAACAAAGTCAGATCCTGATATTGAAAAAAATGGCACGTTGGCTTCTCCTGCAACAGCCTTTGCGAGAAGGGTTTTTCCTGTCCCGGGAGGACCGATTAACAGGGCTCCTTTTGGTATTTTTCCTCCCAGCTGTGTATATTTTTTCGGATTTTTCAAAAAATCAACAATCTCCATCACCTCTGTTTTGGCCTCTTCAAGACCAGCAACATCGTTAAAATTAAGTTTAACATTGGTATCTTTATCAAATATCTGAGCCCTTGATTTACCCACACTGAAAATTCCACCCGCTCCTCCAGCGCCTCCACCCGACATGCGCCTCATAAGAAAGATCCATAAGACAATTAAAAAGGCAAATGGCAGAATCCAGCCAAGTATGTCCATGAAATAGTTTTTCTCAGTAACATAATCGGGATATATAAAATCTTTTTCCGGAATCCCTATGCTTTTTTGTTCGTTATTGATAAATGTTGCAAAATCACTTATGTCACCAATATTATATGTAAAATTTGGTTTGGGAACCGACAAACCAAATCCGCCGCCCGGTTTTTGAACCTCCGGATACCTGCCTGATTCAATCGCCTCTGGTGTAAGGTAAATCCTTGCCACCTCTTTATTTACAACTGTAATTTTTTCAATATCGTGGTGGGCAATCATCTCTTTAATTTTGTTTGTGGATGCTTTCGGTATTGTTTTTCCTGAAAACATTATATTAAACAGAATGACGGATACTGCCAGTATCGCAAAAATCCAGTTGGAATTAAACTTAGGTTTTATACTCTTATCAGATTTCTTATCTGAATTCTGAGGTTTATTTTTGTCTTCAATCATAAATATTTAACTTACTGAATAATATCTTCCATTACCTCAATATTCGCATCTGCCCAAAGTGATTCAAGGTTGTAAAAATTACGGTGTTCTTCAAGAAAAATATGTACAATGACATTTCCATAATCAACCAGTACCCAGAAACAATTTTCGAGGCCCTCGATATGAAATGGTTTTTCACCGGTTCCCCGTCTGACACAATCCTCAACGGAGTCGCAGATTGAATCCACCTGTGTGGTGGAAGTTCCATGGCAGATGATAAAATAATCGGTAATTCTGGTCTCAAGTTTTCTCAAATCAATTTTAAGAATATTCTGTCCCTTCTTCTCAAAAATTCCCTTAACGATGTTTTCCAACAAAACCCCTGCTTCCCCGGATTTTTTCTTCATTAATAATTATCAGTTATATGTCAATTTGCAAAAGTACAAACTTTTATCTGTATTTTTGTTATCAGAACCTCTTAATGCAATTTAAATGCCAATCTCAAAAGTTGAATTATTACCAAAATAAAAAATAAGTATAAATCAATTATCTTTTTAATAATCATGATTATAGGGTCAAAACGAATCTTCGTTGAAAAACTGACATCAACAAATTCTTACGCGGCACAACTCCTTACCTCAAAAGACCTTCAGGAAGGGACAATTGTCCAGGCTGGCTTTCAAACAACAGGAAAGGGACAGATTGGCAGCAAATGGGAAAGCGAAAAAGGTAAGAATTTAATATTCAGCATAATACTCTATCCATCAATGATCCTTCCTTCAGAAGAATTTCTGATTTCTATGACTATTTCCCTCGGCATCCGGGATTTTCTGAACAGATTTACTGATAAATGTAAAATCAAATGGCCAAATGATATCTATATAAACAATGACAAAATTGCAGGTATTTTGATTGAACACTCCTTAATGAGCAATAAGATCAAAAGTACAATTGCCGGAATAGGCTTAAATCTTAACCAGTTCAGTTTTTTAAGTGATGCTCAAAATCCGGTTTCGCTTAAAATGATAACAGGTCTGGAACATGATCTTAACTTATCTCTTGAGGAACTGTTATCTGACCTTGATAAAAGATATGCGCAGCTTATTAAAGGTGAGTACTCCAAAATAAGAAACGAATATAAACTGCAACTTTACCGTTTTAATGAATGGAGCAATTATTCAGATTCAGGTGGCCAGTTCTGGGGTCGCATAATTTCTGTCACCAGGGAAGGCAGGTTACAGATCGAAAACCGTGAAGGGGAAGTTTATGAATACTCTTTTAAGGAAGTTGAATTCATACTTTGATATCTTTCCATCCTTCGAACTTTTCCATGCCACTGATAAGTGTTTCAAGGAAGTTTTTAACAGGCTTTTCTGCTACCACTTTTAATAGGGGGTTCATTTCAGCCAGAAGCATAATATTTGCCTTTGTCTGATTGTTTTCCATACCTGAGATATTCATTATTATCGAGAAGTCGTTTAAATGAAGGGCGTTACCCGTAAAAATGACTTTTCTATGCAGAATTTTTTCTGTAATGGCTATAGTAACAGTTCCAAGCATGGTTACCTGGAAGCTGCATGAATCCTTTCCGATCGTCAGGTTACTTATAGAGTCTCCCGGTATAAATCGTTCGAAGTTCCTGATATCAGTTATGAAATAAAATAACTCCTCAGGACTACACGATAAATTTCCGACCCTGCTTTTATAATCTGAAATATTACTCATAAATTATTATTTTTTGTACCCCACTCTGATGGAGCTGTTCTCCATTCCTTCAGTGTTTCAACCTCAGCTTCTCCTATATAACCGCGGGCGAGAGCACTTTCCAGAAGTATGGAATAACTGCTTAAAGCGTGAACGTCACATCTTTCAGTCTCAAAACCTTCGGAGGCCTTTTGAAACTCATATGAAAATATAGCCACCATCCCAAGTACCTCACAACCTGCTTCCCTTAGAGCTTTTACTGCATTCAGGCTGCTGCCTCCTGTAGAAATGAGATCTTCTATAACAACCACTTTTTGACCGGGTTCAAAATATCCCTCAATCTGGTTACCCAGTCCATGCTCCTTTGCCCCTGACCTGACATATACAAAAGGTAATTCAAGTTTATCCGCCACAAGTGCGCCGTGAGCTATAGCCCCCGTTGCCACACCTGCAACAAGTTCAATGTCAGGATAAAACTGGTTTATAGTAAATATAAATGAATCGCGGATATATGATCTTACTTCGGGAAATGACAGAGTTTTCCGGTTATCGCAATAAATTGGAGACTTCCATCCTGAGGCCCACACAAAAGGATTTGATGATTGCAATTTAATTGCTTTAATTTGTAAAAGATATTCAGCTATAGTTTTTGCAATGTTCTCCATATGAATATGTATAAGGTTCATTTTGAAAACAGGTTCATAACAATAAGCTCTGAACCTGACCGGTTACAAAAATACGGGTTATTCCATAAATTCTATGATACGGATGAATTTTATAAATTAATAAATGACTTCCAGGCTGATAAGAGTATTAAATCTGTCAATGTCTATGGTACTGATATTACATTTATATGGAAATTATTCAGAATAAATTTTACCGAAGTAGGAGCAGCAGGAGGACTGGTAAAGCATAACTCGGGAAGGTACCTCTTCATTGAAAAGAACAATAAGTTTGATCTGCCCAAGGGCCATATCGACAAGGGAGAAGAACCTGAAACTTGTGCAATAAGAGAGGTAAGTGAGGAGAGCGGTATTACAGGACATTCAATTGTCAAACCACTCTGTCCTAGCTACCACACATATACTTTACAAAATATACCTTACCTGAAGAAGACTTACTGGTTTTTGATGGATTACGATGGAGCCATGATAAATGAGCCTCAGATAAAAGAAGGGATTACAAAGGTAGAATGGCTTCTTCCTGATGAAATATGCAAGATAAAAGATAATTCCTGGCTATCGCTGGTTGACCTGATAAATACATGCCTGCTCTGCCCCTGATTATATCAGGTTTCATCGCTGGTGTAATCAACCAGATTTATTGAAGAGGGAACAAACATTGAGGCATCTCCACCACTGCGGATAATATCCCTTACTATTGAAGAATTTATGTGAGAATGTTCAGGCACAGTAAGTAGAAAAACAGTTTCGATTCCTGCTGCCAGTACTTTATTGACCTGCGCTATAGCCCTTTCAAACTCAAAGTCGGCAGATGTCCTTAGTCCCCTCAGGATGTAACCTGCTCCGTTTTTTTTGCAGTAATCAACTGTAAGCCCTTCATAATGAGATATACTAACCCTTGGCTCATCATGAAATACTTTTGATATGATCTCTTTCCTGATCTCCAGCGGGAAAAAACTTTTTTTCAATGCATTGACACCTACAGATATGAGTATCTCATCGAAGAGGTCCAAAGCTCTCCGTACTATTGATTCATGACCAATAGTCAAAGGATCGAAGGACCCGGGGAAAACTGCAATTTTCTTCATTCAAAGGATATTTTTTTGGGATTCCTGACTTTTTGTCTGAGGAGAGCGATCTCAAGCACCTCCATAATAGTTTCAACATAGTGGAATTTTAAGCCCCTTATGTACACTTCTTTTATATTTTCAACATCATTTCTGTTATCCGCCGATAAGATAATCTCTTTTATACTAGCCCGTTTTGCAGCAAGAATTTTTTCTTTTATCCCTCCAACAGGTAATACCTTTCCTCTCAATGTAATTTCACCTGTCATTGCAAGATATTTCTTCACTTTCCGCTGAGTGAATGCTGATGCAATTGATGTAGCCATGGTAGCTCCTGCAGAAGGTCCGTCTTTCGGAATAGCTCCTTCGGGAACATGAATATGAACATTCCATTTCTCAGAGAAATTATCCGGAAGATTCAGCAGAGCCGCATTTGATTTCAGGTATTCAAGTGCTATAATTGCAGATTCTTTCATTACTTCTCCCAGATTTCCTGTAAGGGTCAGTTTACCTGAACCTTTGCTTAGACTTGTCTCCACAAAGAGTATCTCTCCACCAGCAGCTGTCCAGGCTAAACCAGTAACAACACCTGCCTGATCATTTCCGGAATAGAGATCCCTAATAAATTTCGGAGGTCCAAGAGTTTCACGCAGGGTTTCCGGGGAAAGCGACGGGGAATAATCCGTTTCTGAGGCAATATTCTTTGCGGTTACTCTTACAATTTTTGCAAGGTTTTTATCAAGTTCCCTCACACCGGACTCCCGGGAATACTTTTCGATAACCATCTCCATTACTTTTTTATTTATCAGTAACTGATCTTGCTTAACACCATGATTTTCCAGCTGTTTGGGAAGCAGGTGCTGTCTGGCTATTTCAAGTTTTTCCTCAACAAGGTATCCTGTTATCTCTATCAGTTCCATTCTGTCGCGCAGAGCAGGACTTATTGTTGAAAGAGTATTAGCGGTAGCAATAAACAAAACTTTTGAAAGATCATATTCCATCTCAAGAAAGTTGTCGAAAAATGTGCCGTTCTGTTCCGGATCAAGAACTTCCAGCAATGCCGAGGAGGGATCGCCTCTGAAATCCTGCCCTACTTTATCTATTTCATCGAGAATAAAAACAGGATTTGATGACCCTGCCCTCTTAATATTCTGTATTATACGACCGGGCATTGCTCCAATGTAAGTTTTCCTGTGTCCTCTGATTTCAGCCTCATCATGTAATCCACCCAATGACATCCTGACATACTTTCTGTCAAGGGCTTTGGCAACAGACTTTCCAAGTGATGTTTTTCCAACACCGGGAGGGCCGTAGAGGCAAAGAATTGGCGATTTAAGATCACCTTTAAGTTTAAGAACTGCGAGGTGTTCTAGTATTCTCTCTTTAACCTCTTCCAGCCCGAAATGATCATCGTCAAGGACCATTCTTGCGTGGTTCAGATCGAGGTTATCCTGGGTAAATTCTCCCCAGGGAAGATCAAGAAGTGTCTGAATATAGTTAACCTGGACTGAATATTCTGCTGCTGCAGGATTCAGACGATTAAGCTTGTCAAGTTCTTTGTTGAAAACTTTTTTAACATCCAGGGACCATTTTTTTGTTTCTGCTTTTTTCCGGTACTCTTCAATCTCTTTTTCGGAGGGATTGCCTCCCAGCTCATTCTGAATAGTCTTCATCTGCTGATGAAGAAGAAATTCACGTTGTTGCTGATCGAGGTCACTTTTAACTTTTGACTGTAACTCATTCTTAAGTTCGAGTACCTGTATCTCCTGTACCAGAAATTCGAGCAACATGAAACCCCTGTCGCGCAATCTGTTTATTTCCAGTAGTTTTTGTTTGTCCTGTACTTTTATGTCAGTGTTTGAACAGATAAAATTAATCAGGTAGGTGTTATTTTCAATATTTTTAATTGCAAAAGAGGCTTCAGGACTAATGTTGGGATTTATCTTTATTATCTTCAGAGACAGATCTTTAAGAGAACCTACGATAGCATCAAAATCTTTGCTTTGCTTTCCTGGCTTTATTTCAGGCATTGGCATAACATGAGCTACAAAATAAGGGTCATCGGATACCAGATCCTTAAGGACCATTCGTTTTCTTCCCTGAATAATGGCAGTTGTAGAGCCATCGGGCATTTCGAGGAGTTTTACAATCTGGCCGATAGTTCCGATCTTATGAAGATCTTCAAAGTTTGGGTTTTCCGTATCAGGATCTTTCTGGGCAACCGTACCCACTATTCTGTCATTCCTGTATGCATCTTTAATTAATTGAATTGATCTGGGCCTCCCGATCGAGATGGGCAGTACCACACCGGGAAAGAGTACAGTATTTCTCAGCGAGAGTATTGGAATACTATCCGGAACCTCAACATCTTCAAGATCACCATCATCACCATCAGCAATAATAGGAATTATATCTCCCTCTCCATCAAGCATTTCAGGAAACATTATCTGACTGACCTGTCTTAAATATTTTTTTTCCATCTTAATCTTTCCTCTTTTACTATTCTTCCCTGATTCATACCATAGCCCTCAAACAGGATTACTCCCTGCTTCTCAGGCTAAGGAAATTTTTCTTTTCTTCACTGCTTACCACTTGTATATTTAATAATTTGCAAAATTACTTAATATTTTAAAACATTCACGAAAATGAGATTAAGCAATGATTGTGCCAAATTAATTAATAAAAAAAGCTCCCCTGAAGGAGAGCCTCATTAAATAATAATTCTTGTACTATTTCTTTTTACCGACATGATCTTTATACCGGTTCATGAATTTATCAACTCTTCCGGCAGTGTCAACGAGTTTCATTTTACCTGTATAAAAAGGATGAGATGTATTGGAAATCTCGAGCTTGATCAGCGGGTATTCATTTCCGTCTTCCCATTTAACGTTCTCTTTTGACTGGGCAGTTGATTTGCCAAGGAAGCCTATACCATTTGACATATCCTGAAAAACCACTAACCTGTAACCGTCTGGATGTATTCCCTTTTTCATCGTTAACTTTTTATTGCCTATATTGTCTTAATATTTCCCCATTTGGGATGACAAAATTACTCAACATTATTTAAAATACAAAATGATTTTTAAAATTATCGGTCCGGCGAGGGATATCCAGGCTTAATGCTATGTATTTCAGTCATTTCGTCCTGATATAATTTTGATTTATAAGTAATGACAGCTTGTCACACTGAGAATGGATAACCAACATGTCCTAATAATTATTTTTATTCAGTTTTATTTATTTTAGCCAAATGGGATTCATCCTTATACCTTATAAAGTTCAATTTATCATTTATAAGAAATCTGTATGTGATATGTGTTTTGGCTTTATGTGCTCCAATGGCTTCATATATTGCAATCATCTTGGAATTAAAATCGCCTACCCATGAGAGTTCAAGCTCTTTAAACCATGGTTTCTTTTTCAATGCTTCATAAAGACGAAGAAATATAGCCGATTCCACGCCACTATTCTGATATGAAGGGTTGACACCACCGACTACAGCTCTCATCCTTGTCATTTTATGAGTTATTTTAAAGTAGAAAAAGCGTACAATATTCCATAGGGTCAGCCGGCCGTTAAAATATTTTAATATCTGGTTGAGATCGGGATAAAGTATAAAAAAGGCAATCGGATGGTCGTTGTAGTAAGCAAACCAGATAAGATCCTCATCCAAAAATATTTTAGCTTTTCCCAAAGTTTCTTCAAGAAAAGCAGGATCGAGAGGAGTAAAATCTTCTTTGAAAATTGACCATGTTGAATTATAAACCTCAACGATATTGCTGATATATTTTTCCTTCTCCCTGAATTCAAAATGACGGAATGAATAACCTGGTCTTTTTGATATCCACTCAGCAATTTTCATTATCCTCACCGGAAATTTAACTATAACATTTTCCTCATCACGCACTACCCGGTGATAGGAGTATTGTTCGAAATAGTTTCTGAATCCATACTCTTCAAAATAATCCCGGTAATATTTTTTGTTATATGGCATACCATATCCCTGTTGCATAAATCCTTCTACAAGCAATCCCCAGTTGTTATCATTCTCCCCAAAATTTATAGGCCCATCCATTGCTTCCATTCCTTTTGATGCCAGCCACGACCTGGCTGCATCGAAAAGCATAAAAGCAGCATCCCTGTTATCAACTACCTCAAAAAAACCAATCCCACCTGTAGGCTGGCTGTTTGCAGAAGACCTTATATTATCGATAAATGAAGCTATCCGTCCGAGGATTTTCCCGTCGCTTTCTTTAAGCAGCCACCGTTTCGCATCCCCGTGTTCAAATGCATGATTTACGGCAGGATCAAAAACAGCCTCAACCATTGAATCGAGCGGACATACCCAGAAGGGATCATTTTTATATAACCTTTTTGGGAAATCAATAAAATCCTTTTTGTCGGCAGTTGTTATGACTTCAATTAATTCCATTCTTACTAACCCCTGATTAACTAATAAATAACAAATAATCCAATTCTTTGGTCAAAAATTAGACAGTTGCAAATATATGTAGATTTTTTAAACCTGCTGCCAAAAGCCGGGTTACCTGATATCTATTATCCTGTGATCGATCAAAATAAAAATAACTGAAATGAGGAGGCAATAGAGAGCATATACTTTAACAGGAATATATTCACCTGGCCTGATATTCATCTTAATCCATAAATATGCTACCAGCAGGCTCTTGCCAACAAAATATACTATAAATGTTGAAAGAGCCACTCCAACAAGTCCATAACCCCATTTAATCATTAAAAGGCTTAAAGGTATGTTCAATGCTAGTTCCATAATTGCAGCAAACAGGGTAATGTGGGTTTTTTTCCTGCCAACAATCAATGTTTGCGGAAAAATAAGCCGGGGAATTATAAGCAACGAATAGATAAGGAATATGTCGGCACTTTTTTGAAATTCCGAATTGAACATACGCGGATAGATCCATTTGGAAAAAATCATAATAACCATAGCAGACGGGAACAGGATGTGCATAAGGCGCTTTGACTTAACCCTGATTTTTGCCATTGATTCTTTCATCCTCTCACGGGTTGAGAATTCAGGCAACATTGCACTGCTGAGGCCGTTAGCCAGCATCAGCACAAGTGGAAATTCTTTAGCCCCATAGCGAAACCATGCAAATATTGCAGGATCCCGGTAAACAGCCGAAATAATTACACCATCAGTATATTGCGCAGAGCCACTGATTAATGTAGTAAGAATTAAAGGTGTTCCCAGGTACAGATGTTCCTTCATGAACTCACCCGAAATCTTTATTTCGGTATATCTCCTGAGAAGGATCAATAGCCATATCCATCTTATCCCCGTGATTACCATCAGACCCCAGATTGACCATATAATATCTTTCCCCAGAAGTATAGGGGTAATAATTAGAATCATCTGTGCCGTGAATGTTACCAGTCCGTATTGAAAAATCCTGTACGACCTGTTGTTCAGCAGATATATATATTCAATGAGGCATACCGGGCTGCTGAGAAGTATGTAAAGTAACAGCAGGTTAATGAATGGTACATTACCTGTGATGTGAAAAACCGAAAAACTGTACTTTAACGAATGCCCAAGGATAAAAAACAGTATACTGAAAAAGCACAATAAAAGGAAAGCATTGAAAATCTCAGGCGATTTCTCAGTTCCGTTATCGCCAATTTTCCGGTAGGTCTTATTCCTGTGGTAAAGGGGTAGCAAGGACTGAATAATTCCTGTTACCCAGTAAAATGTCATCAGCCCTGATATAAACATAAACATTTCCCACTGACCTATGTCGGCGCGGGTAAGATGGCTCTTGGTGAAAACTATGCTGATGATCAGGAAGACAACGGGCTTCATCAACTGGAAAAGTTGCAGTCCGGATATATTGTCTATCAGGTTTAATTTTCTCAAGCCGGGATGATGTCTAATTGTATTTTACCGATAACAACCTTATGAGTTTATAACGTGCCGGAACCTTCACTATTATTGAACTGGTCAAAGATAGTAATTGCATGGAAGGTTGAGAAAACAAAATTAAATTTTGTGAATCGAAATTTTGGATTTATTTTTGCACACCGATACGGTGGATGTAGTTCAGTTGGTTAGAACGTCGGATTGTGGTTCCGAAGGTCGTGGGTTCGAACCCCATCTTCCACCCTAATGTAATTCAAATAATTAACTATCAGATACTTGAAAGATCCATAGTTAGGTTTACTCTAAAATAGCTGTCTCAAAAGGCCAGCTATTTTCAGCTCCTGAATTTCTTCATGGCCCTGGCAACCTGACCTATTGCTTCTTTATGCCTTTCAAGACATAGTGGAAGTGTTGGTCTCCATGGAGCCATCATAAATCCTGAAAGTCTTGAAGGATCTATCACTTTTTTACAGTATGCAACAGTTGATCCGAAGTTGTCGGCTACAGAATGGTTGCTTCCTGTCGGAACCTGGTCATAACCGTAAGCTTCCAGATCGTTATACAATTTAACGTAGGTTTTATTCGGCTCTTTAAGGTTATTCAGATCAAAATCCGACCCGTAATACCAGTTGCTCTGCAGAACTGATTTAGGCATTTTCCTGAAGAACACATCCGGTTTATGCCAGGCATAATCGGACCACACCCATGGACGGATACCATTTTTCTCAACCTCTCCTACAAAATAGTATAAATCCCCCCACCAAAGGTCATTCTGACGAACCACAGCAAAATCCTGCCTTACCTGATAGGATGCCAGCTCCTCATCCATTCCAAGATGGAAAAAGCGTGGCTTGTCAAAAAGCAATGACACCTCTTCAATGAGGTCTTTGCATACACCATAATAGGTATCTGTTGATACCATACGCGAATACTCTTTCAACCATACATCGTGAGTTGTTGCAAAATTTAATTTTGGTATAGGTTCCAAACCCAGCTTACGCACTTTTACCAGTTCAGATTTTAACTTTGCCGGTGTCCACGCATTTTTTACAGCGATTTCGGGATGGCTTTCATATTGAACAGCATCGCCAAGGTCTATTATAACCATATTCATGCCGGCAGCTGCCATTTCTTTCAACAGGTCATCCCAAACATCTTCGGCGAAAGTAAGGTTTTGTCTGTAACCGTGAGCCCACTCCCTTTCTTCCTGGCAGGTAGTACACTTAAAAGCATTATCCCTGTATTTAAGAGGAACAGTGTCTTCCCACATGTTATAACTTAAATGCAAAAGATTAGCCCAGATCATTTTATCGGAAGGTTTCACCTGTGGTAAAAGGATATTCGGAATACTTGCCAATATTCCTGTTGCTGCTGCCTGCTTAATAAATTTTCTTCGGTTTGTCATAAGAGTATTCTCAGGTTATGGATATTTTTTTTATCACATTAATTTTTATGCTATTAAATTCACTTACTGAAAGGAAATCCAACGCTACCTGCGGTTTTTGTCAAACCATTTTTTTGCCTCTCCGGCAAGTTCTATGCTTGTTAAAATGTGGTTTCTGTTTTCTTCAATTGTATATTTCCAGGGAGACTGAATAAATCCAAGCAATCGCTGGTCGGCAATATTCTCAGTACAAAATTTGACATTGTTGAAAAAGCATTTCTCCGAGCCCTCATAATAATTGCTCCCGCCAGGAACCTGATCATACCCGAATTTTTCAAGATCAACATAAGCTTTTACAGATTTATTTGTGGCAGGTTTATCAAAATCAGTTAAATTGTACCAGTTGCTCTGAAGAACCGATTTTGGCATCATTCTGGCAACTTCCTCAGGATGATATCTGACATAATCCTGCCATACCCAGGGGCGTGATCCTCTCTTTTCAACTTCTCCTAAAAGGAAATACATATCCCCCCAATACAACTGATTTTGGCGGATAACCAAATAGTCATAAGTTCTCTGATTGGATTCATTCTCCTCATCCATTCCCAAATGAAAAAGGGGTGGTTTATCAAACAGATCAATTATTTCAGATATAAGGTCACGACATACAATATAATATTCCTGTGTAGAAACCATCCTGTCATATTTCCCTAACCATGAATCATGACAGGTGGAAAAATTTAACTTTGGAATTGGATCTAATCCCATTTTACGGATCTTAGCCAACTCATTGCGGAGCCGGTTTGTCGACCATGCATTATTGACCGCAATTTCAGGGTGGCTGTCATATTTTATGCCGTCGCCTAAATCTATCACAACCGTATTCAAACCAACATCAGCCATTTTAGCCAAAGCATCGTTCCATAGTGATTCACTCAACTGAAGATCAGGATGATGCTCTTTCCACATATTTACGCTCAAATGAAGAAGAATTGCCCATATTTTATCACCGGAAGGTTTCTCCTGAGGGAACATTACTTTTGGGAAAGTACTAAGAATTCCTGCCGCTGCAAGTTGCTTTACAAATTTCCTCCTGTGTGTCATAAGTAAATAAATGATGGTTTAGATCTTTAACGTCAATGAAATAATCGGGAATCAATATCTAAAATTAATAAAAAAGATCATTCATCCCACATATTATTAATCTGTTTTACTGTTTCATCAACCAGCATATATCCACCTTCAGGTCCGACAAGGTATTGATCAGCACTATATCCACCACCCTCTACAGCTCTTTCAGTTGGCAGATAGCCACTGTGCTGGCATGACAACTGGACCAGAAAAGTAAGCAGAGCCTTGCTTCGTGATTTAATAAGCAACCCATAATCCATAAAAAGTTCGAAGGGATTTGTAGCCATCGCTATGTCGCCAAGACGAATAACGTGAAATTCAGCAGGTTTTACATTATCTGTCAGGTAGAAAGGCGTATCTGGAGGCTCTTTAACAGGAAGGACCACTTTTACAACAGTGTGTTTAAAGATAGTATTATAAGCAATATCATTTTTTACAAATGGAATTGCACCATCCACCGCCTGAAGCATCCTGTCGGCCAGTTCCTGACGTGCTGTTATCCCTTTCCTTTTTAACATTATATCTTCGGCACGGTGGTATATATATTCATGATTGGCGGGTGTAATATCACCTGCACTTCCAACCTGGAAAAAAACAAAAATGTCTTTTCCATATTTATTCTTAATATTTTGCCTGGCTTCATTATAAAAGTCTGCGGAAATAAAATTAGTTCCGTCGGTTACCTGAGCAGTTGCAACCGTGTTTATTATCATCCCTGTCAGTGACCTGTTATTATCCCAGAAAAACAACATTTCTACCTTATTGTCATCAACGCCTTCATAGTGAGAGAAGTCGGGATCATTAACCCCATACATCCTTGCAGTTCCGTCAAATTTTACTGTTCTCCGGTTATGGCCCAGAACTGCATTACCAAGACCCCAGCTGAAACCACCGGGTTTTCTGTCCCTCCATGCTTTAACTACTGCACCTGTTACCTTTTCAATAAAGAAGGCTTCAAATTCAGATGGCTTCATTACTCCCTTATCTTTGCCTGCATCGTACAATCCGAAAAACTCACCGTCAATCAAACCCGGAGAAGTGTGCGAATGAGTAGCGTTAAGAAATAATTTTGAAGCGTCAAAGTCAGTCAGTTTCTTTGCTATTATACTCTGAAGCTTTTTTTGTGTCTGCGCACGTATGAACAATAGATCACATGAGACCATTATTACCTGTTCATTCCCATTATCCCCTCTGGTTTCCAATGCCAGTACGGTTGCATTTAAGTGATCCTGGACTGAAACAGATATCCGCTTTTGCAACTGTCCCACAAGTGCTACAGGCTGTTCAGGAGTTATGTCCGCAACTGCCCATCCTACAAAGAGATCTCCCTCCCGGGCGTTTAACAGGGGAACAGATATACTTTCCAGAAGTACCAGAAGAAAGATAGTATTTCTGGTGTTTGTGATTATTTTAATATTCATTTTTTTATCTTCTTTTACCAAATATATAACTAAATATTCATCAATTAAAAAAATATCAATTCCATCATTGCATTATATATCGGGATTATTGAAATGGAGACATGAAGCAAGCATTTTCCTGTTTTCTTCTGGTTATGCAAATAAAATTTGATTAAGATCTCATATCAGAGAGATGGTGAGGTTAAAATGAGCATTTTACAACCCATCTCCCACCATAAGGAATAAAGCTGCCTGATTTCAGCAGCCCTATCTGCTTTCTTCTAGGCGTTCTTCCGAATGTTATATTTTAAATATGCCAGTAAAGATAATCCTGAAAGTACAATAATAGTGACATAAACAAAAGCGGGCACCGGAACCGGATCACCTGAAGCATATGAATGAAGCCCCGACAAGTAGTAATTTACTCCAAAATAGGTCATCAGAACGGTTGAGAAGGCGAAGAGGGATAAAAGGTTAAAAGTATAAATATCCTTCAATCCCGGTATAGAACGGGAGTGTACCACAAAACTGTAAATAACAATTGAAATAAGTGACCATGTCTCCTTCGGATCCCACCCCCAGTATCTTCCCCATGACTCGTTGGCCCATACTGCACCAAGGAAAGTCCCGATTGTCAGAAAATAAAGACCAAGAGTAAGTGTCTTAAAGTTTATTACAGTAAGTTCATCTATTGTTGCAGAAATTCTATCACGGTTTTTATCATTGGATAAAGCAAGCAATATCATGGCTATAAGCCCCAGGATAGCTCCAAGGCCAAGAAATCCATAACTGCCGGTAATAACCGAGACATGAAGGGTAAGCCAGTATGATTTAAGTACGGGCACGAGGTTTGTTATTTCAGGATCCATAAAACTAAGATGAGCTACCATAAGGGTCATTGAAGCCAGGATTGCAGTTGCGGAAAGTGCGAAGGCCGATTTGCGGCTGAAGATGAATCCGGCTAAAAGTGTGACCCATGAGATGAAAATCATAGATTCATATCCGTTACTCATTGGAGAGTGACCTGCAATGTACCACCTGAGGCCCAATCCAAATGTGTGAAACAGAAATCCGGCAAAGAGTAACCATCCCAGAACCTTTACGAATAAAGATTTTTCTTTTCTTCCTTTGATCACCATAACTATAAGTCCGATAAGCATTATCAGCCCTGTAGTAGCATAAAACGGAAAGAGACGTTCAAAGATCTTCAGTTTATAATAAAGAAGTTCGGCATTGGTTTTTGATTTTGAAGGGAGATCGTACCTGGCAAACTTTGCCTGGTAATCGCTGAGTGAACCGGAAATCTGTCTGGCATTTGCGATATTATCCGACCGAACAGCTTCGGAGAATAAAGGTATAATGTTACTAAGATAAAGGGAATCTTCTTTACTTTCTGCAGTTTTAAGAGCCTCCTCAGATGATCCCCAGTTATGGGTTCCATCTTTCAGCGGAAACAACTTAAGGAAATCGCCCTTATATATCATGTAGACAATATTGACTCTTTCGTCAACCTTCATAACTTCCTTGTCCATTTTGTTTCTTTCCCCCGGAGCTTTGCCATATGCACTATTTACCTTCTCTGACAACTTATAGCTTCCATTGCCATCAATATTAACCAGATCAGAAAATGAAGCCATATTCCCTTTTATACCTATTGATTTTTGGAGATCGCCATTTGAGACCTTAATCAAAGGAACATCCTTCCAGTGATCAAAATCGAGATAAATCCCAAGAAAAACCTGCATTGAGGTCATTCCATTAAATTCATTCTCTCTGGTAACTTTGCGAAGTATGTCATTGCTTAAGGTAAACAGAGGCTTTGTCCTTCCCTTCTGATCCTGTACCAGCACTTTGCCAAATTCTTCCGATGCTGATTTGTCCGGAATCAGCTTCTGTGCATTTGTGTTATTAAGTCCCGATAAGAACAGAATAGTAATTACTAATGGTACTAATTTCCTAATGTGGGATGACCAGTGTGACGGAGTGACTCTCCTGAAAACAGAATTTTTAATAATTAGCGATAAGATTATAAAAATAAAGAGTAGTCCGTAGCCGGAATAAGTGACAAGCATTCCTGAAAAATCGTGATTAACCGAAAGGATGGTACCTTTTTCATCCTGGTCGTATGAAGATTGATAAAACCGGTAACCTTTATATTTCAGGATATTATTCATAAAGATCATAAATGGTTTTTCAACATTATCTGCTTTATCGATCAGCAAAACATCACTCTTATAACCAGACGGACTGTTTGATCCGGGATACCTTTCAAGGATAAAATCATTCAGTTTCAAGCTAAATGGAAGGGTCCTTAATTTTGAGCCGTAAGTTATTTTAAATGTAATGCCATTAACTGTGCATGATCCGCCGGCAGTTTTTTCGGAGTCCTTATCCCACAAAAGAACAGTTTCTGATTCATTTCCGCTTACAACATTAAAGATAAAAGCATTTTGTCCTGTATTTTGTTCAGCCGGATCTAGTGAAACACTATTTACGATACCTGCAAACGTCAACACCTTCGGTAAAATTTTAATATTATTAAACGCAAGGACCTGCTTTGTTTTCAGCCTGATCTTATTCCCAGTTTCAATTGATTCAGGCTTCCCGGTCGTCATATTGATTTCACTTATTGGCTGTTCCGAAAAGATATAAAAAGAGGTGGAATCACTCTTAACTGCCAGATCTGCCGGTTCATCCGAATCAAACCCTATTGATATACCCATTGCGCTCTTTTTATCACCCTTCTTTAATACGACAGTTTCTGTAGTCACCATATCTCTGGTAACAATCAACGAAATTACAGGTTCTCCTTCGGGAGTATCGGTAATTGTCTCAACAGCATTAGGAAGAATACTTGAAAGAATAAGCTCATAATCCCTGCCATTAACCTTAATCTTCTTTTTAAAATTATCTGCTGTTACTGATGTCAGCGAATACTTCTGCGAATAACCGGTAACAAGAGTTCCGTTTTTATCTTTAACGGAATAACCGATATATTTATCATCCGAAAGGCAAACATTCTGCTCCTCACCTTCCCGGATGTGCATTGTACCCTCCCACCCGAAATACCTTGTGATACCGGCTCCGATGATCATCACTACAAATGACAGATGGAACAAAAAGACCGGAAGTTTATCCTTCTTATAAAGCTTCGTAATTATTATCCGTCCAACCAGGTTAACAGCCAATAGCAGTAAAATTAATTCGAACCACCCGGTATTGTAAACCATACTATACGCGGCAGCTGAGCCAAAGTCATTTCCAAGAAATGTGGCAACAGCCATTGCAACAGCGAATAAGATGAACAACATCCCCATAAAAACCGGGGAAAACAGAAATTTTATAAATTTCATCATAATATAATCTTCATTTTAAAAGCATGATTTAACCGCACATGTCTATAAAGTTATAATAATAAAGTGCTTACGTTAGGTGACATGTGGATTTTATAATATTATATAGTTAGCCAATTGATTATTGTTTATTATCAACCCCTCTCTGAAATGATACGGAGTTTATCTTTGTCGATTATTTTAATTTTTGACCCATCGGAAAGAATAACCCCCGATACCTCCAACTCTTTTAATATTCTCACAACGGATTCCTTTGCCATATTAGTCATTTCTCCCAGTTCCTGGCGCGAAAGAATCATTTCATATTCATCTGATTTAAATATAGTATCGGATAAGTATAAGAGTGTTTCGGCAAGTCTTCCGGGCATTTTCTTTTGCGTCAGACTAACCATTCTGGTGTGAGATGTAAAAGCTTTTACACTGATATCTTCAAGAAGACCTTCAGCAAAAAGTCCGTTTACTCTTACAAGATGTTTAAATACATCGGAGCTTATAAAACAGGCATTAACTTTTGTCAATGCTGCAACAGTATAAGAATGCCTTGAATTTACGTAAGCTCCCGGACCCAGAATCAATCTGCCTGGCATAACAATAGCCATAATCAGGTTCTTACCCATAAAACCCTCAATATAAGTTTTTGCAATTCCTGATGCAAGAAACAGGGCATTGGATGTAGGAGAACCCTGTTTTAACATGATCTCCCCCGGTTTGAATGTTGCTTCATACCGGTTTTCATTAATTAACTGCAACTCACTTTTTGTCAGGTGAATAAAATATTTCCATTTTAATCCACAATTTTCGCAACTTTCAATTACATTTTCGCCTGGCATACCGGGTAATTTCAAGGGGGGTAAATGTAGTTTTTAAATAATAAAGCTAATGATAAAAATAATAAATATCACTTGTTTAATTGATATATATCTTATATATTTGATCTATCTATCAACTATTAATGTTATAAATAGCATAAACTCTGTTAACAGTATAACAGTATCTATTATTAAATTGCATCAGAAAATTAAAACTAAAACCCATATTATGAAAAATCTAACTTATTTACTCTTGTTAATTGTATCAGCAGGATTTATGTTCGTATCATGTGAAGGCCCTGCCGGACCTGCCGGGCCTGCCGGAGCCGATGGAACTAATGGAACTAATGGAATTGATGCAAATGCAAGTTGCACTCTCTGCCACGACAACTCCGCACTTATTGAAACAAAATATGCACAGTGGAGTAACTCAATCCACGCCACAGGAGAAAATGCTGCTTATGCAAACAGGGCAGGTTGCGTTCAATGTCATACCAGCCAGGGATTTCTGGAGTTTGTAGCTGAAGGTTCGGCTGCCAGCATTTCCGTTCCGACTGAACCGCAGCAGATCAATTGTTATACGTGCCATCAGATTCACAAGACCTGGACCGATGAAGACTGGGCTCTTACAAAACCTGCAGCAGAACCTCTGATTCTTAAGTATGCCGGTGAAACTGTTACTTATAATCTGGGGAACAGTAACCAGTGTGTTGCATGTCATCAGGCCCGCGACGTAAACCCGGCTCCTGTTATTGACGGACCTGATTTTGAAATTACCAATACACGTATTGGCGTGCATCATGGTCCCCAGTCAACCTTTTTACTCGGGAAAATTCCATTTGAGATTGCCGGCACAGCTTACCCTACATCTAATCCTCATGGAGTTGGTGAAGGTTGTGTTACCTGTCACATGGCAACTCCATATGGATACAAGGCAGGAGGCCATACCTGGAACATGACTTACAGCGCTCACGGTGAGCCTGAAGAGCTTAATAATACCGGTTGCATGACTTGCCACCCCAGTGCTGAAACTCTTGTTACCGACTTCGAGGATCTTCAGACAGCAGTGGCAGCCAAACTTGAATCACTTAAAGCTCAGCTTACTGCTGCGGGAATTTATGACCCTGCCTCAGAACTTGCCAATAAAGGAACTTTCAATGCCAATGCAGTTCTGGCATATCTCAATTACGATGCAGTTTTACAGGATAAAAGCATGGGTGTTCATAATCCGGGATACATTACTGCTCTGCTGGATAACTCAATTGCTGAGATGACTACCCTGGGTTACCCTGTACCGGTTAAGTGATCAGAATACAGATTTGAGATTCTGGCAGACTGACAGGTTTTAAAATTAAGCATACAAAAAATATCCTTCAAATTAATTTGAAGGATATTTTTTGTATTAAGGGAGCTATAAAGTCAAATGACAAATAATGCTTCCCAGCCTTTTTTCTTTCATTACCAAAACCTCAGTGTGTTTAAAAAAACAGAGTCGCCCAGAACAAGCGACTCTGCAATAAAATATCAATATGAATCTAAGTAACTATTATTTCTTAAATGTCCTCATGTAGTTAACTATATTCCAGATATCATTATCTGACAGTTTACCCTCATACTTTGGCATTTCACCTCTTCCAAATTTTGTTTTATAGAAGTGATCTCCGTCGGACTGACTCTGGTAATCTGCTTTTGAAAAGTCACCAGGGAATTCCTTAAGTGCTCTGGCTTTAACGCCATCACCAAGGCCGGCTTTTCCATGGCATGAAGCACAATTCTTTGTATAAAGCGCCTTCCCGGTGTTTTTGCTTGCGTCGTTTAAAGCAATCGGATTTTTCATCGTCTTGAAGTTGGCCGGAACGACCCATGGTTTAGGTTGGGCAGCTAATGTAACGCTCAGTGCAAATAGTGCTGAGCCTGTAAGTAAAAGTTTTAAAGTTTTCATAATAGTTTAATTTATTTAAAAGTTGTAGTACAATTATCGTGCAAATATATTTTTATAATTTATATTTTTCTTTACCCTCTGCTTTTCCTGCCTCCATTTTAATCCTTATAAGGCTGATTATGGCGAAGAGGTAATGTGCCCAGACCCCGGTCAGGAGAACTGAAAGTGTATAGATCATCCATTTCGGGGCCCCTTTGGTCCACAGAGCCCTGTGAGATGAAGGAACAAAATAGTCAGAAGGTATTGCCCATTTAATTGATTCACGCTTTTCTACATTACCAAAGGTAGGATTATCATCAAATCTTGCAATTATGGTCACATTGCCTTCCTTATCGCCCGGAAGATCAGTGGGAAACTGAAGGCTGCCCGAACCTGAATCATCAAGAGTTACTTCTCCTAACGACAAAAGGCTGAACATTCTCGGAACATAAACAATTACTGTTTCTCCACTGGCCGGAGATTCAATACCTTTTGAAATCTTCATTGCGGTAAGAAAAATTGTCTTAATAGTGTCAACCTCCTTAAGATCCATTCCGAGTAAGACATCAGATATAGAAATTTCCGATGTGCCAGCTTCAATTGTGTCATTTCCATCAAATTCAGAGGAGAAGGTCCATGAACCATCTTTCTCAACAGGTAATGTGTTCACTTCACCTAACTGGATCTCTGCAATGCCTTTTTCATTAGTTAATGCAGTCTGAAGGACTGTATGTTTATCCGATCCCGCAAAAAAAGATATTTTCATTCCGGGGATCGGCAGCTCCATCCGGTTTTTTGAATAAGTCAATGCCGTTTGCAAAGAACACTTATTATCAGAGTCCTTAAGATATTTAATCTGAATATAGGGGCTGATCTTATCCTGGCCGGATACAGTTATAAGGTTGATAAACACCAGCGATAAAAGAGACAATATTTTAATTCCTTTGATTTTCATGTCCAAATAATTTGATTTTAAAGGTCACATAGCCTGCCCCGCTTAAACAGGGGAACCCACATGTTTGGAGAAGTATTTTTCATACTTGTTTGTGTTTTAAAAACAAGTGGTTTTCATACATTTTAATCTAAAGATCTCTATTTCAAAACTTCGTATTTATCTTTTCCCTGCATCTCTGAAATTGAGATAATCGGAGCAATTTTCGAGACAAGCATAAAAAGCATTGCAAAAACAGATATTCCTGCAAAAGTCAGAGCCCATTCAACCCACGTTGGTGAGTAATGTATCCAGTCAGGCCGGGTATCCTGTATAGGCAGGAAGGGAGTTTCGAGAGTGGGAATAACAATTATGTACCTGTTTACCCAAAGAGCCAGCATAGCTATTACTGCTGCAATAGTTATGTTAGGTATTGTCCGTAATTTTGGAAATCCTATAATAATAATGGGTAAAAGAATTCCTATATAATTGGCAAAAATGAACATTGCATAATAATCGTTAAAAAGCTTATCGATAAGGATCGTGTCCATTTTAATTGAACCATACCATTTTGTAAGGTAGTCGGAGAAAGTAAAATAGCCGTAGAATGCAGCAATTATCATCAGCAGTACACCCACATTTACAAAATGACGTTTGGTTATATACTCCTCCAGATGGTAAACTTTTCTGAAAATCCACATAAGGATTATTAAAAGTCCTGTTCCCGAAAAAACAGCAGCAATTACAAAGTATGGTCCGAAAATAGTTGAATGCCAACCGGGCTGAAGGGTTACGCCGAAGATCCAGGCCAATACTGAATAAACAATGATTGCAATGGCAATAATCATTGTAGCCATGATATTTCTGGCCCTTGACAATATCTTCATCTGTATTTCCGAACCTGTAAAGCCAAGTGCCAGAGTCTTATAAAGCTTTTTCTTCCACAAAGGAACATTCAGATCCGAATAATCACGCAGTATCGCGAAATCTTCAACGAAAGAAAGGTAAAGATAAACGAAACAGCCAACAAGGTCGGTGGAGATAGCGATAACGTCCCAGGTAATTGGTGATTGAATTCGTGGGTGTGTAAAAAGGAAATAGAGGCGATCGAGACGACCTATACAGAAGAAGATGAAAAATGGGCCAATTACGAGTGATATTACAGTAATAAGCTCAGCCATTCTGACAACCGGTTTTCTCCATCCGGTTTTAAAAAGATGAAGTACTCCTGAAATAAGAGCTCCGGAATAACTTAACCCCATGAAGAAAATAAAGTTCACGATATAAAAACCCCAAACAACATTATCCCTCATCCCAGTTACAATATGTCCTTTATCAATTTGTAAAATAAGGCCATAAATACCTACTGCGAAACAAACCAAAAACACAAAAAATGTAATATACCATGCCAGGCTTGTTCTTTCCAGTTCAGGTGTCAAGTCCTTAAGAAGCTTCTTATCTGCCTGTATCATTTCTTTAAATTTTATTTCTTAACGTGGTCCAACATCTTTATATCTGTCTCTTATTGATTTATCAGCGCCCTCCAGTCCCCTTTCCACGGGGAACAACCTGTGCACGGGAGGAAGGTAGTACACGCTGGGTTGTGTTCCCAGCTCTTCACGATACCGGTATCCCGCCCGGTCTTCCAGAAGCTTCCTTAACCTTAGTGTTTCGTCACCGTTTGTAACCACATCTTCCTCCAGATCGCCGAAATAAATCACGCCCATGGGGCAGGCACTTACACAGCGGGGAAGTTGTTTTTTCCTGAGTAAATCGGCACAAAAGACACATTTCCCCACCGTACCTTCAACAGCTGGAATGTTTGTTTCGGGATCGTAGACATGGTCAGGAGGAAGTTTTATTTCCGGATCTTTCCAGTTAAATACTCTTACTGAATACGGACATCCTGTCATACAGAACTTGCAACCTATACAACGTTGATTATCAATTAAAACGATACCATCGGCACGCTTATAAGTGGCTCCTACCGGACATACACTTACACACATTGGTTTATCACAATGGAAACATGGCCTTGGAAACCAATAACGTGCGGTTTCACTGGTATCCTGGAGCAGGTAAATTTTCATCCATTCATGATCTTTCGGAAGCAAATGTCCTTCCTGACACGCTTCAACACATTTCCTGGCATTAGTGCATTTAGAAAGATCAATAACCATAACAAATTTCCGGTTTGGAAGTCCAATCCTGGCTTCCTCTTTTGCTTCAGCTACCAGTTCTTTTACAGGTTTTATATCATCAGTATCAACTTCCACAAGTTTTCCGTCGGTTGTAAGAAGTTTGACTTTATTCCCTGATTTTGAACCTTTGCTGCTTGCAGCGATAATTGAAGTTCCTGCCACACCTGCAATAGATGCTGCTCCTACACTAACTCCAACTTTTTTCAGGAAATTTCTGCGTGACGATTTTCCTGAAACATCATCATCCGCCTCTTTTATCATAAGCTAATAAATATTTGCATGCTCTTCAGGTTCGTGATAACCTGTAATTATTCCTCTGAAAAGAGATGTCGGTTTTGCTCCCAGCGTACAAGTATAAATATGGATAATCATAAATAGGGAGAGGAAAAAGCCCATGGTAATGTGTAAAATGTCTGTCAGGATAAAACCACTCACTCCAAAAATAGTGTTTATCGTTACTTCCGGGAAAAGTAGTCCCACACCTGAAATTATCAGCAGTGGAATAGCCAGATACATGGCCAGCACATAAGTCACTTTCTGCAAAGGGTTGAATTTGCGTTCTTCCGTTACCGGGAACGGATGTTTTTCGCCTTTAAACATACCAAAAGAATAATATTTCAGCTGTTTAAGCAGGTCGGACCAGAAATTCGCCTTTCTTATTTTATAATATTTACCATTATGCGTAAAAATATTCCCGGTAACAAAAATAATATAACTTACAGTAAGTACCAGTGCTGCAAAATTGTGCCATTTCACTGCTTTTGCAAAACCTACCATATAATAAGCATTTTCTTTATCGGTATATTGCATACTCAGTCCGGTTATAATTAGAATAATGAACATCAATGCGTTCATTAAATGCCATAACCTGAGCCACTTTGGATATAGATACATTTTTAAATCTTAATTATAAATAAACTATCTGGTAATTCTGAAAATCAAATGAATGCCAATAATCCCCAACACAATGAAAAATATAACAAGACTTACATAATTGAGGTATTCGTTTCTGTTAGCTCCTATAACATACGATTCGTTCAAAATAATTCCGTTAAAGAATCCATCACGCCTCTGTTCTTTCGATTTAAATTTATAAAGAGATGCCATAAGCATTGAATTCTGAGAATGACATTCATTACAACGACGCACTGCTTCTGTTTCAGGAAGGATCTCATGTGAGATAAGGATATCATTATTGATCTTTGTATGACATTCTATGCATCTTACATTTTTAAAATGCAAAATCTGATTTGGGAGCCAGTCATGTTTCTTAACTATATTTATCTCTTCACGGTCGGATAATAATTGAAAACGTTCATAGTCGGAATGACAGTTAAGACATATATTATTGTCATAAAGAATTGTCTCTTTGAGGTTTTCACTATTTCTGACGCTTATTTTGTAAGTATGGGGATTGTGGCATTTCCAACAGGTAAAGCCTTCTTCTTCCAGCTTGAAATGCACGCTCCGCTCATACCCGGCCTCAATCTCCTCAAAATGATATTGTGCAAATTTCTCGTCACCGCCATGACAATCAATGCAGTTATACATTTGTTCCATCCTTAATTCTCCACTATGAGGGAAATTTAAATAATCTTCCGAATGGCAGTCGGTACAACTAAAGCTTTTGTGATTTGACCTGTAGAAATCCGACCTGTGAATTATCCTTTCTGAAAACATCATTTCTTTTACGTGGCGCCCCAGGTTTTCATTTGTATACTCATAAGTCGATTGCCCGTGACATTTAAAGCATCTCTCATTATCTTCCTGAAAAGGAGACACATAGCTTACGGTATCCTGGGTATTTGTTTCAGCCTTTTTAAACCTGGAACCACCTGCATAAAGTGTGGTACTTAGTAATAAAATATTTAAAAGAAAAACTATTCGCACTATAGATAATTTCATAAAGTATTACTGATAAAGATTAAAACCTGACAGTAATATTAAAACCTACCATATAATCCCCCTTGGCGAAATCAGCAGTATTAAACACCAGATTTCTCTGGTAATTGAGCTGGGAATAGTTTGTTACAAAAATCTGGAAAGTGTGGGTTGCCGTTCCAATTTCCCAACCCAGTGATAGATTCGGTTTTGGCTGAACATCAAGATCCTGTTTTGTCAGCAGCTGATCATATTCAAGAATCAGCGAATGGCCTCCGAATAAATTGGCCCTGCCTCCCACGGATAATCCCAGATTCAGATTCTTATAACCTGTTGAATCTGAAGTCCTTGGTACAGAATTAAAGTAAGCCAGCGATGGTGCAACCTGAAGTGATATCTTTTCACTTAACTTACGTGCAAGAATAACTTGTGTGAAATAGGATACCCTGTGAATATCCTTATAACTCGCAGCCGGACCGAATGCGTCTTCCTTCCGTAAGTCTAAAACAAGATTGCCAAAATATGAAAGAGAAACCGGCATACTGTTGTCTTCGGTTTGCTGAAGGATAAGATACTTCCATTGAAGATCCTGACTTTTATAATCTTTTTCTGTTCCGACTCCAATCATTAATCTGTCGGTGACACCATAATTAAGAGCAAGGCGGGTATTGGCAGAACCATAAATGCCATAAAGATTATGAATATTTTCTATAAGGCTGAATCTGTGTTTGATCTCCAGTTCCAATCCACCTTTATACGGGGTGGCTATTGTGGGATTTTCAATTAGAAGTCCTGTTCCAAAAGTAAACCGGACCGGAGTGGATTTGTCCTGAGCCTGTGTATCATCCTGTGCAAATAAAGGATAGATGAGGAATGATAAAGTCAAAAGTATAAGAATCTTTTTCATGTTTTATGGGTTTTATCTGATTTGGTTATTTTAATTATTATGGGCTCCCTGGTTTATCCAGATGAGGACTTTTTGTTTGTCTGTATCACTTGATCTTGAGCTATGAGCAGTACCAGTCATTGTCGAATACAGCTTACTTGTCTCTCCGGGAATTGTAACAAACCCTCCGGTTGTAAGAGCCTCGTAAGACTTTCCGGGCCTGAGATCAGGAGCTCTGATAGCGCCATGACAGGTTAGGCAATTTGCACTGAATATTGGCTGGATATCAGCCCCAAAGTGTACTGTATCTACCGGATTAATTTTCGGTATAACAAATGAATACTTTTCACATGAAGAGATTCCGGCAATGCCTGCAATGAGAAACACCACAGCCAAAATGTAACTAATCTTGTTTTCTTTATAGTTCATGTTAAGTTAATTGTTAATGAATTCACAAATATAAATATTATCCTCATTAATAGTTTTTTATAGTTGACAAATTTAGACTACACTAAATGCTTTTTATCATATTTATAATTGATTTATCTCATCCGGATTATTGATATATATAATCCGATTCTGATAAGTATTACTTAAAATTACTAAACTAGTTTTTGTAGTATTTCATGACTTCCGGCATTGAAGCCTTTATTTTTCTGATCCTTGATTCATCAGAAGGATGGGTACTTAAAAACTCGGGTGGCTTACCCCCTGCAGCTGAGGCCATACGTTCCCAGAATGCTATTGCGCTCTGAGGGTTATATCCTGCCATAGCCATAAAGATCAGACCAAGCTTATCTGCTTCCAGTTCATGGTCGCGGGAGTATGGCAGCATAACCCCAACCTGGCTGCCGATTCCATAAATTGTATTAAAAATATTTTTTGTCTCCTCCGGTTTCTGCTTAACTGCTTCATTTAAAGCTACTCCTCCCATCTGGATTAAAAGCTGCTGACTCATCCTTTCGTTGCCATGCCGTGCAACAGCATGTGCAATCTCGTGACTTATGACTACAGCCAGACCGTTTTGATCTACAGTATAGGGAAGTATCCCACTGTAAACCACAACTTTACCGCCCGGCATACACCATGCATTTGGTGTTGAATCATTTTTTACAAGATTGAATTCCCATTGGTACCCTTTAAGCCGGTCCTGTAATCCATTTTCAGAAAAGTATTTTATAACAGCCTGTGAAATGTCACTTCCGACCTTCTTAACCATCGCCGTATTTGCCCTGTCGGTAGAAAGATTGTTATCTTTCATAAAATCAGAATAATTGGTGAGTCCCAGAGAAATCATATCTGATTCCGGTAAAAGGTTAAGTTGCCTCCGACCTGTAAGCGGAACAACGGAACATGACTGAAAAAGTATAACAGACAGGAATCCCAGCAGAAAAATCATAGTTAACTTTTTCATCCGTATATAATTTATTTTGAAATGCCGGGTAGCCTGACCTGCATATGCGGGGGAACAACACATGACTGATAATGGATCATTCCCATTCTTGTTTAGCCTGGCTGAGCTTGCAAGCTCGGTTGTGAGTGTATAAATCATATGGGTTTTATGTTTGTATGAAATTGCTAAACATGAAGTTTTTATGACTTATTAATCAAAGTTAAGCAAAAATCAATGAATTACTGCTAAAACCTATAGGCATTATTTTCTATAAGTTTATCGGCTATTCTTCTCCTTGACTCTTTCACATTTACTCCTGCAACTTTTGTAAGTTCATCAACAGCTTTAATCAAAGAAGTTCCATCTGCAGGAGATGAGAAAGAATTCACCGCGTCATAGGCTGACTTTCTTATTTTGGAAGCGGCATCATAAACATTAACATCAACTATATCCCGGTAGATTGGAGAGTTGCCTTTCAAAGATTCAATCTTATCAACTCTCAGGGCAAGTGATTCAGACAGATATGTCTCGATCATCATCTCGGCAATATTGTTAAGAACCTCCTGTTCGTTCACAATGGTCTTTTCAAACTTTTTTGATGCTCCATGAATACATATAAGTATTGCCTTTTTGAAATTTCTGACATATCTCATTTTTTCCTGGTGATGGGATTCTCCCTCTGTTTTTCCGTCTGCAACTTTGTCAAGATTGTCATAGATAGCTTCGGCCTCACCAAACAGATTAAAATCACCTTTCATGGCCCGTTTCATAGCTGTATCGACTACCAGCAGCCGGTTTATTTCATTTGTTCCCTCAAATATCCTGTTAATCCGTGAATCGCGATACCCCCTCTCAACTGCCATCTCTGCCGAATAGCCCATTCCTCCATGTATCTGAACAGCTTCATCAGAAATAAAATCAAGCATTTCCGAACCTACTACCTTCAGGATAGCTGCCTCAACTGCATAATGGCTTATTGCGGTAATTGAAGCACGACCTTCATCGCCACAATCCACTTTCAGGTTTTGCATCAGAGAATCAACATCATCACTTACCCTGTAAACAGCTGATTCTGAAGCAAAAAGACGGATAACCTGTTCGGCAAGCTTATGTTTGATTGCTCCGAATGATGAGATGAAAGCTCCGAATTGTTTACGTTCATTGGCATATTTGACCGAATCGTTTATAGCTTTTTTGGCTGCGCCGATAACATTGGCTCCCAGTTTCAATCTTCCCATATGAAGTATGCTTAGAGCAATTCTGAATCCCTCACCCCTTTTTCCAAGCAGGTTTTCAACAGGAACTTTAACATCATTAAAGTAAATCTGAGCCGTAGATGAACCTTTTATTCCCATTTTGTGCTCATCCTGTCCTATTACAACGCCCGGAAATTTGCTTTCGACAATAAAGGCACTGAGTACCCTGTCATTTTCAATCTTAGCAAATACAACAAGAGTATCGGCGAAACCGGCATTTGTAATCCACATCTTCTGACCATTAAGGATATAATGTTTCCCATCTTCAGATAGTTTTGCATTTGTTTTTCCAGAGTTGGCATCGCTGCCAGCACCTGGCTCTGTGAGACAGTATGCTCCGAGCAATTCCCCTGTTGCCAGTTTAGTGACATATCTCATCCGCTGATCCTTGTTCCCATAGTACAATACAGGTAAGGTACCTATACCGCAATGAGCCATATAAGCCACTGAAAATGAATATCCTGCTCCTGTTGTCTCAGCTACCAGCATCTGGGTTACAAATGACTGTCCAAAGCCACCGAATTCTTCCGGTATTGATACGCCCATCAATCCAAGCTCACCCGACTTCTTTAGCATACTTTTCATAAGTTCCCTGTCGCTCTTTTCAACCTGTTCAAGGTTTGGATATATCTCTGTTTCAAGAAAGTCCCGGCACGTCTGGGCTATCATTTGCTGTTCCTCGTTGAATTCTTCAGGAATAAATATATCTTTTGATTCAACTTCATGTACAAGAAATTCACCGCTTTTCAGGAGTTTACTTTTTCCCATTTTTTCGTCAGTTTATTATTCGGATTAATTTATAATTTAAGCGATTGAGCAATAAGCTCCGCTATATCCATGTTTTTGATATCTTCCTCTTTGTTCTTATATTTCAGTCCGTCAGTAATCATTGTCATGCAAAACGGACATGCAGTAGCTATCACCTCAGCTTCAGTTTTCAAAGCTTCTTCGGTTCTCTCAATAAAGACCTCCTTATCTCCCTTTTCTGCCTCCTTGAACATTTGTGCTCCCCCTGCACCGCAACAGAGCGCAAAGCTTTTATTACGGTCCATTTCGATAAAATTGGGAGTCAGGCTTTTAAGTATCGAACGAGGTTCGGTGTATATATCGTTTGCACGTCCAAGGTAGCAGGGGTCATGGTATGTAACTATCACATTTTTAAGAGACTCCTGGCTGATTTTCAGATTACCATTATTAATCTGCTGATCGAGAAACTGCAGGTAATTTATCACCTCATAATTACCACCAAGGTCGGGGTATTCATTTTTGAAAATATTGAAGCAATGGGGACAAATAGTGATTATTTTCTTTACCTCATATGCTTTAAAGATCTCTATTAACTGAAGAGCCTGCATCTGATAAAGCATTTCATTCCCGGCTCGTCGTGCAGGGTCGCCTGTACACGTTTCCTCTTTGCCCAGCACTGCATAACTTACATCCAGATGTGTGAGAATCTTCGCAAATGCTCTTACAACCTTTTTGTATCTGTCGTCAAAAGCGCCGGCACAGCCAACCCAGAATAAATATTCAGGTTTTTCTCCTTTAGAAAAAAGGTCTGCCATCACAGGGACTTCTATTATGCGGATTTCCATATTCTTAATTAAGTCTTAATTAATATGCATCTCCAGATCTTTTGCCCAGTTAAGACGATCTTCGGCAGAATACTGCCATGGGGCACCGTTATTTTCTATATTATTGAAAACAGATTTCAGTTCACCCGGTGCTGATGCTTCTTCCATTACCAGGTATCTGCGCATATCGACAATCAGTGTAGGATGATTGATGTTTATAGGACACTCTTTCGCACAGGCGTTGCATGTAGTACATGCCCAGAGTTCTTCCTCTGAAATATAGTCGCGCAATAGTGACCTGTTATCATTAAAATCTCTTCCGTTTTTTACCATAAGAGGACCTTTCTCTTTCATTCGCGCACGGAGATCCATCATTATTTTGCGTGGTGATAATTTTTTCCCGGTAATATTTGCCGGACAGACGGATGTACAACGTCCGCATTGTGTACATGCCAGTGAGTCAAAATAGTTTTTCCAGGAAGCATCCTCGGCATCTTTCACCCCAAAGCGCTCAGGTTGCTCGTCCGACGGGGTCTCAGAAAATGCTGCATTCGGGTCGAGCATCAGTTTTACTTCCCTGGTAATATTATCCATATTTGGAAGCTTGCCTAATGGCTCCAGCCGTGAAAGGAAAACATTCGGAACCGACATAAAGACGTGGAAATGCTTAGAATAAGGAAGAATGTTTGCAAATAGAAAGATCAGGAGGATATGTATCCACCAGGATATTTCATACTGAAGATTTAGGTATCCGGGAGACATCCCGCTGAACATACCCGAAACAATATTGCTGACAGGATAAACACCTATGATTGTTTCACCCATAAGTCTCTTATATTCAACATATCCTATATTCATCCCAAGAAGGGAAATCATGAGCAGGAGAATGATTGACAGTGCAATATTGGCATCAATGTGGGTGATTTTATTCATTTCTATACCCTCAAACCTTTTTATGTGGAAGAATAGACGGCGGGCCAGAAAAATAATAATTGAAATGGCGACAAGAAGAGCAAAAATATCTCCGGAAGCCATTATAAAAGCATAAACGGGCCCAAGAATTTTCAAAAAACGTTCTGTCCCCGAGAGGCCATCTATAACCATCTCAATGCTTCCGAAAAGGATTACGCAGAATCCCCAGAAAACCAGGGCATGAAAGAATCCTATTACCGGCTTGCGGAAAATTTTGGTCTGCCCAAAAGCCACCTTCATCATGACACCAAATCTCTTCCCGAATTCTTTTACAGGAAATGAAGGTCTGGTAAACCTGAAAAAGCTTACAATTCTTCTGACTGTATAAAAGAAAACTCCCAGGGCGACCAGAAGGGTTATGATGAATATAATCTGCTTTGTCATTTTTTAATCTCTTTTACCGCGGCAACAAGCTTAGGCAGAACTTTCATCGCATCACCTACGATGCCATATTGTGCTACCTCAAATATTGGAGCATCTTTATCAATATTTAGAGCAACGATATACTTGGAGGAACTGATACCTGCAAGATGCTGGGTTGCTCCTGAAATACCTGCAGCAATATAGAGATTAGGAGCGATGATCTTTCCCGTTTGTCCGGTATGTTCCTCATGAGGCCTCCATCCTTCATCTGATACAGGTCTCGAACATGCAGTAGCGCCGCCAAGAAGTTCAGCCAGTTCAACCAGTGGAGCCCAGTTATCAGGCGATTTCATTCCTCTTCCTCCTGAAACTACAATGTCAGCATCAACGAGGAGTACTCTACCTGTAAGTTTCTGAATATCTTTGATTACCGTTTTAATCAGAGATCCGTCTACCTGTATTGCATAGTCTTCAATTAATGCAATACCATCTTTTTCAATAAGTTCGAATGAGTTTTGCGAAAGAGTTAAAATCCTGATATCTGATTTAATTACAACATGTGCATAAGCATTTCCGGAATATGCTCTTTTATAAACAGTAAAAGGATTTATGGTCACCGGCAACCTGTTTACACCTGAACCAACACCAGCTTTAAGCCTCACTGATAAACGCGGAGCGAGAGTTTTTCCCGTGTTATTGTTCGAAAGAATAACAATTTCTGCATTCTCTTTCTGAACAAGCTCTGCAATAACGCTTGTATAAGCCTGGCTGTCAAATGTCTTTAGCTGGTCGTTCGTAATATTTAATACTTTGTTTGCACCATATCTCCCGAGACTTTTCAATTCAGTTTCCCCGACAGTTCCTATTGACACTGCTGTAACTGATGAGCTAATCATTTTGGCGACTTCAGAAGCATAGGAGACCAGTTCAAAAGATGATTTCTTAAATTTTCCGTCCCAATTCTGGGTATATACTAAAACTGACATGTTTCCTGTTTTATTAATTATTTTAAATAACTTTTGCTTCGTTCTGAAGTAGTTCGATAAGCTGCGCAGGATTATCTGCATCTATGAACTTACAGGCAGCCCGTGGCGCAGGTTTTTCAAAAGCAGTTATTCCGGTGAGAGGTTCAACAGGAACCGGCTCAACTATCCGGACGGGTTTTGTCCTGGCCATCATAATGCCGCGCATAGCAGCAATACGTGGTTCTTTGGCAATCCCTTTCTGCACTATTGCAACAAAAGGGAACGGAACGCTTACCAACTCTTTACCTCCATCTGTTTCCCTGGTGAGAATAGCCTGTCCATTTTCGATTTTAATTCCCGAAACAGATGATACAGAAGGGATAGCCAAAAATTCTGCTATCATTCCGCCTACCATCGACCCGTTATAGTCGCTCGATTCAATGCCGCACATTATTACATCAAACTGTTCCTTTTTTATTACTTCAGCAAGTTGAGCGGCAACAAAATAGGCATCAGGGGGATCAGCATTAACACGTATTGCCTCATCCGCACCAATAGCAAGCGCTTTACGGATTGTAGGTTCGGAGGTTACTGTACCTACATGTGCAACAGAAACAGAATTTATGCTACTTGCCGCATCGTCTTTAAGTTCAAGCGCCCGTGTAAGTGATAACTCATCCCAGGGGTTTATAACCCACTGAACACCGGTAGTGTCTATTGAAGTATTGCCTTCTGCAAACTTAATCTTAGTTGTAGTGTCGGGGACATTACTTATACAAACCAGAATCTTCATCTATTACCATAAATTAGTTAAAGTATTCACCTGAAACATTTTACCAGATTTATAAAAAAAGCTGATATGCCTCAGCGGCGGCAAATATAATAATTTATGGTTCACAATCAAATCTCGGATTTATCACTTTCAGCAGGTATCCGAAACCAGACAGCAGGTTAACAGGCATAACAGCGGGGTTTTATACTCTCTCTTTATTTATCCTTACAACGAAAGTCGAAAAGTTCTTCTGCTTCATAAAAAGAGCTTTCAGGATTTATTGCATTTTCGGAACTTATACTCTTTTTTTGTTACAAATAGAGGAATCATAAATATTAAACATAAATTCGCCTCACTAAAAGTTTATTGGATTTTTTTGATAAAGCATTGAATAATAACATTAAAACATATGGTGCGGTTGTTCTGGCAATGATCTTCTGGTCATTTTCTTTTATCTGGTTTAAAATAGCAAATGAAAACTTAAGACCTATTACCATAGTATTTATAAGACTTGGTTTTTCCACAATTTTTCTGACAACATATCTTCTTCTGACCAACAAATTCATGAAGATTAAGAAGGAAGACCGGAAACTTTTCCTTATGCTTGCTACATTCGAACCTTTTTTATATTTCCTGGGAGAAAGTTTCGGATTAACTTATGTCTCAGCAACGGTTTGTTCAGTGTTGATTTCAACAATACCTGTTATTGCAACATTGGGCGCATGGCTGATATTTAAAGAGAGACTGAAATTTATCAATTATGCCGGAATCATTTTATCTTTTGCCGGAGTGCTTGTATTTATAATTAACGGTAATGGCACAATATCTTATAATATTAAAGGATTAGGTTTTATAATGTTCGCCGTTCTTTCAGCAGTAGGCTACAACCTCACTCTCAGCCGTCTTGTCGGAAGATATAGTCCGGTTTATATTGTAAATGTACAGAACTTCATTGGTGCGTTTCTTTTTTTACCGGTATTTCTGATATTCGATTACAAATATTTTATCCATACTCCTCTGACCTTTAATATGTTTAAACCAATTATTGAGCTTGCAGTATTTGCATCGTGTGGGGCATTTATTCTGTTTGCCTGGTCGGTAAACAGAATTGGAATCACTAAAGCAAATGTTTTTACGAACTGTATACCACTTTTCACTGCTCTCTTCTCATTTATTCTTCTGGATGAAAAACTGACGATCCAAAATATATTAGGAATGGTGATTGTTATATCGGGTCTTTTTATGTCGCAGATAAACCACCGGAAAAAAGATCTTGATGAAGCGCTTATCCTTACTGGAAAAACTGCATAAATGGTCACACAAACTCATATCCTGTCCATTAATACTATAGCACATGAACAGTACGTTCTAAGAATTCATGTTATATTTGAAGCAGATTGGCTGTTATGGACAAAAGAACTTTAGTTATTACCCTCTTGTTCAATATAATGTTGCCGGTTTTCACACAAACTGGTGGCGATAATGTATATGAGTTTTTAAACCTTACTCATTCGGGACTGGTTACATCACTTGGTGGTTCGAATGTATCATTACCCGGAAATAATCTGAATATGGCTTACTACAATCCGGCGCTTCTTTCAAAGGGGATGGACAAAAGTCTTGCAATGAATTATGCAAACTACTTTGCAGGAATCAACTACGGACAGGCCATCTATTCAAGGACTTTTCAGAAAACCGGAAATTTTGCCGCAGGTGTCACCTATCTAAACTACGGGACATTTACCGAAAGCGATGCATCAGGTGTAATAACCGGGACATTTAAAGCATCGGAATATGCATTTTCATTGTTCTGGTCGCGGGAAATTGATACGCTTTTTTCTGTCGGTATAGATTTTAAACCGGTTTTATCGCATCTTGAAAATTACACTTCATTAGGATTTGCATTTGACATTGGAGCATCGTGGCACAGTCCTTCCAATCTCTTTTCTGCTGGTGTGGTAATAAAAAATGCCGGTTATCAGGTTACCACGTATGCAGGTGAATCTCATCAGAAGCTTCCGTTTGAGATCCAGGCTGGCTTATCTAAAGAACTCGCTTACGCACCATTCCGGTTTTCCCTGACAATGAGACACCTTGAGAAATTTGATCTTACCTACAACTATAATGATTCAACTTCCGGAAACAAAAGGTCATCACCTGAATTTTTTGAAAATTTGTTGAGGCATGTCATTATAGGAGCAGAAATTATACCTCATAAGAACCTATACTTTAGTGCAGGTTTTAATTACCAGAGAAGAAGGGAGTTGCAGATTGAATCAAATACATCAGCAGTAGGATTTTCCTGGGGTTTCGGAATCAGGACCACCATGCTGGATATTGAATTCGGAAGAGCTACATATCATCTTGCAGGATCCTCAACCAATTTATCATTGATTTTAAAAACTGATAAAATTTATAGAAAGTATCGGAACTGAATTTTCACCCCAAATCCCCGTACGTATGGAGGACAAATAAAACTATGTATGCAGAAAAAACTGATAATAGCAGTAGATGGATATTCATCATGTGGTAAAAGCACATTTGCGAGAGTGATATCGAAAATGCTTAATTATATTTATATTGACAGTGGTGCTATGTACAGGGCTGTAACATTGTACTGCCTGAGGAAGGGATTTATTACCAGAGACTTCGTAAAAGCAGAAAGCATCATTTCGGAACTCAGCGAAATTAATATTGAATTTATTTACAATCCTGATATTCTTGAATATGAAACATTTCTGAATTCAGAAAACGTTGAAAAAGAGATCAGAGGAATTGAAGTATCGTCATTTGTAAGCAGAGTCAGTCAGATACAGGAAGTCCGGACAAAGATGGTTGAACTTCAGCGTCAGATTGGGATTTTTAAAGGGATAGTAATGGATGGCAGGGATATCGGAACTGTTGTTTTTCCCGACGCGGATGTTAAAATTTTTATGACAGCTTCATTGGATACCAGAGCCAGAAGAAGGTACGACGAGCTGACAGCCAAAGGCATGAAAGTTGATTTTGAAGAGATTAAAAGGAATATTATAGACCGTGACATTGCCGATGAAAACAGGGATATTAGTCCTTTAAGAAGAGCTGATGATGCAATTATACTCGATAACACCCATATGAGCGTTGATGAACAGCTGATTTGGGTTAAACAGATCATTGACAAGAAATGGTAGTTGAAATTGATAAAAGATCAGGTTTCTGTTTTGGAGTCCGGAATGCCGTTGAGATCGCAGAAAAAGCCCTTTTAAAAGGAGAAAAGGTATTTTCACTTGGACCCATAGTCCATAATGATAAAGAAGTTGAGCGCCTCTCCTTACTTGGGCTGGTTTCTGTCGACAGTGCAGAATTCAACAGACTGAAGAATTGCAAAGTTCTTGTCAGGGCTCACGGCGAGCCTCCTGAAACTTATCTGACGGCATCCAGAAACAATATTTCCATCATTGAAGCAACCTGTCCTATAGTAAAAAGACTTCAGTCTAAAATTAAAGCTATCTGGCTTCTTGCAAAAAAGTGCGACGGACAGGTTGTCATATTTGGAAAACCCGGTCATGCTGAAGTAGCAGGATTGCTTGGCCAGACTAATAATGAGGGGATACTTGTTACAGGTCCTGATGATTTGAACAAGATTGACACGTCCCGTCCGGTTTACCTTTTTGCACAAACCACAATGAGTTATAGGGAATATGATATATTTGCCGGTCTGGTAAGGGCTAAAATGAAGGAAACAGGGATTGCAGATCCGGATGAATTTTTAATTATTAATAAAACAATTTGTGGTCAGGTTTCAAACAGAGAACCTCATCTGAAGACTTTTGCGAAAAAGCACGACATAATAATTTTTGTCAGTGGCAGAGAGAGTTCAAATGGCAGAATGCTATATTCTGTCTGTAAGAAAAGCAATCCTGCAACTCATTTTGTATCCTCTATTGAAGAGATCGATAAATCATGGTTTGAAGGTAAAGGATCTGTTGGCATTTGTGGAGCAACCTCAACCCCGAAATGGCTTATTGAGACAATACGGGATCACATATCAAACATAGCAAAATAGATGAATTCCGCTTTTGCAGGGTGGATAAATAATATTACCTTTCCGGCCGTCAGAGGTACTGCAAAAGTATGTTTACCTCAACATTGTTGATTTTGCAGGGATATTTCAGATGAAAAAAGTGAAATAATTAAATTAAAAGCCTCATAGGAACTATTCCAGTAACATTATTGAAAGAAGTTATGAATGCAAAAGTTAGTATTGCCCGCCTTTCAATAGTGTCAAATAGCCTTTTGATAATAATGAAACTGATTGTTGGTTTGATCAGCGGGTCAGTCAGTATTCTTTCGGAGGCCATCCATTCATCAATGGATCTCTTAGCAGCGTTAATAGCTTATTTCGCTGTAAAGGTTTCCGATACCCCTCCCGACTCACGTCACCCTTACGGTCATGGCAAGGTGGAAAATATTTCAGGTGTAATTGAAGCGATACTGATTTTTGCAGCAGCCATCTGGATAATATTTGAAGCTGTGAAAAAGCTTCTGGTTGAAGAAAAGCAACTTGAATCCCTGTGGATAGGGTCAGTAATAATGGCTATCTCAGCAATTGTAAATGTATTTGTATCCCGTAAACTTTACAAAGTGGCCCGGGCAACCAACTCTGTTGCTCTTGAAGCAGATGCATTACATCTTAAAACCGACGTTTATACTTCCGCCGGGGTATCAGCAGGACTTATTCTGATAATGGTTACCGGAATTTACTGGCTCGATCCTGTTGTTGCAATACTTGTTGCATTGTTCATTATCAGGGAGTCATATTTTCTTCTCAAAAGGGCTTTTGTTCCTCTGCTTGATACAGCCTGGGGGGAGGAGGAAATTGAGGAGCTTAAAATGAAGTTAACCCGGCTGAATGTAAATTTTCATGACCTCCGTACACGTCTGGCAGGCAACTACCGTTTCATAGACATCCATATTGAAATACCTGAAGATGAATCGGTCGGTAATGCCCATCAATATTGTGATATGATTGAGAATGAACTTGCTTCAGCTTATGAAAATCTTTCAGTAACAATTCATGTGGAACCTGGATAAATGCAGGGAATACACCAAGGAGTATCCGAAGAATTCTCAATCATTTCAATTCAACCTTTAATACAAACCCATGATAATTTGTCCGGCTCAGGTGAGAGAACATATGGTCAGATGATCTGTATTGATTCGTTCTTATGCCTGTGCGCCCACACACTATAATTTCCTTAAACTTATTCTTCAACAAATTCCAGCCCCCCCGCTATCGTGAACGAATCTCTCTTCGCATAAATGAGATGTAAGAAATGACGAAACAAAGAATTGTGGCTGCAATTAGTCCTGTTACCTGGGGCCAGACCAGCAAAACACTTTGGCCCAGTGGCAGTGGACCAGGTACGGTTCCGATTACCTGCTCCATGGTTAAAGGTCCAAGGCTGCGTACAGATGGCATAAGCAAAGTTGTTGTAGCCTCGCTGAACAACTGGTTAGGCATTATCCGTAACAAGCTTATCTTTAATTCCTCGTAACCAATAATCTGACTGGCTGAGGCCACTGCAGAAGGTTCAAAACCCTTAATAATTAAATTAACTATCATTACATAAAATACGGAAAAGAACAACCAGACCGCTATACCTGATAAAGCAGAGGTTGCCGGCTGACGGAATTGGACCGAAAACAGAATTGACAAATTCAACCAGAAAGCTACGTACAGAATGCTCAGCATAATAAATAAGATGATACGAAAAAACTCTTCAGTGGTGGGAGGAATACCTATTGTAATAAGTCCGAGGCCCATCACAAGAAAGCCCAGTGCAAAGAACATTACGCTAATGACTATCAGACCTGCAAGAAACTTTGCATTAAGCAAATAATCACGATGAATTGGTTGGGATAGAACACGGCTGAGTGTTCCCTGGCTTTGTTCTGAATTAACAGCATCAAATCCAAGACTGATCCCCAGCAGAGGTCCGAGAAAGCTAATAAATACGAAAAAAGAGGGTAGTGTACCATCTGATATCGTAAAAAGCTTCAGGAAGAAAAAGGATCCCTCCGGGTCATTGGCCTTCATTGCGCTGCCAATGTTCGTTAATGCAGTATACATTGAACCAAGACAGGTTAAGGCGATTATAATGATCAAAATAATGAAACGCCAGCTTCTGACATGATCTGAAATTTCTTTAACTAAAATCACCCTGAATGGATGGAATACCTGATCATCTTTTTTGAACCATCCCAAATCATTAAAGTGTAAGTAAAAATGGTTTAGCTTAGCCAGCCATGATTCATAAAAGTACTTACTTTGTTTTTGTGTATTATTCATGATTTTCACCTCCTTCGAAATACCGGTAGTATATATCATCAAGTCCATATTCTTTCTTATTCAGAGAATATAATCCAGCTCCCGATTCAACAATTGCACGGGCAATTTCTGATGTTGTGTCCCTGGAACATTCAATATGAAATATATTATCTTTCAACTTAACGGCTGTTACACCGTCAATATGTTGCAGGAGGGTTGTCAACCATCCTGTTGTATACTTTTTACCTTCATTACCTGAAGTGTCGGATAGAGGCCGGGAGATCCCCGCCTCAATTATATATGGGCTGTTTGCAAATAATTTTTCCGACAGGGTTTGAATGTTGCCTTCAGCCAGGAGCTTTCCCCTTACAAATAACCCCACACGGTCACAGACTTTCTGTACCTGATGCAGATCGTGCGAAGAGAAAAGAACTGTAATGCCTTCCTTTTTACTCAAGTCAACAATTAATTCAAGGAATTCCCGCACTCCACCCGGATCGATGCCTAAAGTTGGTTCATCGAGGATAATTACTTCCGGATTTTTTATCAAAACATCAGCTAAACCGAGACGCTGCACCATTCCACGCGAATATTTCCCTGTCCTTTTTTCTTTGGCATCTGCCAGACCAACCCGCATCAAAAGCTGTTCTATTTTCTGAGTTGCGCCTTTTACCGGGATACGGTTTAACTGTGCCGTAAACATTAGGTTCTCAAATCCGCTCCGGTTATAGTAAAATCCAACGTTTTCAGGCAGATAACCTACTCTTCTTTTGACCTCAATAGGATTTGTAGTAGGATCAATGTTACATACCTTAACTGAACCGGATGTCGGTTCTGTCAATCCGAGCATCATTAGGATCGATGTCGACTTACCAGCGCCATTTGGTCCCAGCAGTCCAAAGATCTCTCCCTTCCTGATCGTCAGGTTGAGTTGGTCAACTGCCGTAAACGACCCGTAATTTTTGGTCAGATCCTTCAGTTCGATAATATTCCCCTCCACCTTTTACCTCCTTCCATATTTGCGGAACAGATAGTACACACTGCCTAATGCAGCTATAATTATCAGCACACCAATCCAACCCCAGAGCATAGGAGTTTCCACTGAGACACGGAAAGATGCTTTGGAAGAAGCTTCAGGTGTTTTAGCATCAATGTTTGTTACATAATCCCCGGCTATTGCCTTTTTATCAGCCTTTATTGTCGCAAAAACCGGTGCATCCCCACCCGGTTGCAGGTTGTTCACAATTTTTGGATCAAATGTTACATCCCAGTTTACAGGTGCTGAAAAGCTAAGTTTAATATCCGTAAGCTCAGATGATCCGGTGTTACGCACTCTGAGTTCCACCCGTTTCTCATCACCCGCTGTAATATTTGTGCTTAACAGGCCTGTTGGTGTAGTCAGATCCATGCTGTATGAACCGGTTACCACCACCTCTAGTTCCAGGCTGGCAGATGTTGAGCTGGTTGTGGCACTCACCGGAATTTTATATTTACCGGCTGGGACTCTTTCCGGTGGTTTTATTTCTATAGTGATTGCCTGGGTTGCGTTGGCTTCAACATTTACCGATGTTACCTGCTGATAACTTGACTTGAATGTTACATTCCATCCTCTTGGTGCATTAGATATCAATGCATACAATTGCTTGTCTGCTGTGCGATTCTTTAAATTGGCATTGAATGTAAAAGTAGCAGTGGCATTCCCCTGCATATTTGGCTGTTCGGTAGTAAATTCTGTCTTAAATGTACCCTGCTCCGATACAATAACAGTAAGAGGCAGAGTATAGAATCCTCCTGCTATAACGTTAAACCTGTAAGTTCCTTTATTTACCTTCAAAGGGACCTCAACTTTTAGAGAAATGCTTTGCTTTCCCCCCGGCATTATGGATATCCGGCCTATATTCCAGGCTCCGGATTTTAAAATATAAGTCCATCCTCGTGGCATGCCCGTCAGTGAAATGTCCACATTCTTGATTCCATTACTGTTATTGATGACATCGATCATATAATCAATCGATTCACCCGGCGGTACTGAAATCTTAGCATAGGGGGTGAATAATTCCACTCCATCAGTTGCATAAGCAACGTGACTACTTAATGACATTATCCCGAAGAACGGGAATAAAAACAGACCTAACCATTTTGTTCGTTTTGACATATAACAATCCTCCAAATTTATTAATGACTTTTTGTATGAGTAATTATTTAAGTATCTTTTAGAAATAAAGGTTATCATACTTTTAATTAACTGATGCATTAAAATTTTTAATGACTATCGGCGATGAAGAATTAAGATTTGCAAATCACTTGAACCTGAGCTCGACGAAGTCAAAATCAATAATTCCTTAGGCTTGATTTCCGATACTCAATAAATTTTTTAAACATAAAATCAATTTATTAACCAAGATTTTAAAGAATTGTTAAAATATTAAAAAAAAACTTAATAAATTTTAATTTCTGTTTTACAAACATTACACCGTTAAATAAGGCAGGCAACCATTTCGTGGTGTTTATTTCATGAACAATTTTTTCAGGATAAAACCCTTGATTTTTACATCCCCCATGAGTGATTTGTGGCCGTTTTGCTTTTCATGAAACTAAAGGAGACTGTCAATACATCCTGGATAATTTTTATTTGTGCATAGATTTGTATTACAAATAAATATTATTTTATTTATTTACAATTGAATTTAAAGTGATTAGTAGAATAATTAAAAGATGAAGAATATAGTAAAGCTTGCAATAATAGTAGCTATCGGATTAGTAATGAGTTGTTTACCAGCGCCGAAGGGACTTTCTCAAGATGGCTGGATTTTCTTTTCTTTATTTTTAAGTGTATTCATTGCTTTAATAATTGAACCATTTCCATCAGCCTTTATAGGTCTGTTAGGGGTAGTTACAGCCTGTATATTAAAAATAGGGCCCCCGATAAATTCTGCCGGGGCTTTAACGTCAGGAAAGGTTTTGGCATGGGGATTATCTGGTTTTTCAAACACCACGGTATGGCTGATTTTTGTTGCATTTATGTTTGCTATGGGATATGAAAAAACAGGATTAGGTAAACGTATTTCGCTGATACTTGTTAATAAGATGGGCAGAAACACACTTGGTTTAGGATACGCTATTTCACTGGCAGATTTATTACTCTCACCATTTATGCCTTCAAATACTGCACGAAGCGGCGGAACAATTTTTCCTATTGTTAAAAATATTCCCCTTCTATATGACTCAACCCCGGAAAAAGACCCCCGGAAAATAGGTGCGTTTATTACATGGGTTGCATTAGCCAGTACCTGTGTTACAAGTTCTATGTTCAGTACTGCTCTTGCAACAAATGTTTTAGCAAATACCCTGCTGGAGAGTACGGGAATAGCTGGTCCCTCATGGATGCAATGGTTCTTATTCTTTTTGCCCGTTGGCTTAATCCTGTTGGCATCTATTCCGTTGATTACATATTTTGTTTACCCGCCAACCTTAAAAACTTCCAGGGATATACCAGAGTGGGCTGGAAACGAACTTAAAGCAATGGGTAAAACCAGTAAAAATGAGATTATTATGGCCATACTTTCCTGTCTGGCCCTTACTCTGTGGATATTCGGGAAATACCTTGAAATAAACACTACCATTTCTGCCCTTGCTGTTCTTTGCCTTATGGTACTATTTAACATTATTAACTGGAACGACATATTAACCAATAAAGCTGCATGGAGTGTATTCTTATGGTTTGGAGCACTTGTTACTCTGGCAGGCGGACTGAATAATGTAGGGTTTCTGGATTGGTTTGCAAATAAGATTACGGAAGGAATTGCATCTTATACACCCTTGTTCATAACAATATTTCTGTTACTCGCCTTTTATTTTTCCCATTATTTGTTTGCCAGCTCAACAGCCCATGTAACAGCTTTATTAACTTTATTTTTAGTAACGGGTAGTAAAATCCAGGGAATAAACTTTCCGCTTCTGACCTATCTTTTGTTGTATTCTCTTGGTTTAATGGGCATACTCACACCTTATGCAACAGGTCCGAGTCCTATTTGGTATGGGTTTGGATATATTCCATCCAGGACCTTCTGGATGCTGGGTGCATTCTTCGGAATAATATTCATTACAGTTTTAATATTGGTGGGTATTCCGTGGATAAAGTTTTGGTTATAATATATGTAACCAGAGAGAGGTCAGGATCATTTTATGAGATCTCTTATTACATCCGCCACCGCGTCACCGCATTCCTTTGTATTTGCTTTACCACCCATATCAGGAGTATGAGCTGTTTTCTTTTCCAGAACAATTTCAATTGCTTTCATAATATATCCTGATGCCTCTTTCTGACCCAGATGCTCCAGCATCATAGCGGCGGACCATATCGTGGCAATAGGATTTGCGATATTTTTTCCTGCTATATCGGGTGCGGATCCATGGACAGGTTCAAACATAGATGGATATTTACGTTCGGGATTGATATTGGCAGAAGCGGCAATTCCAATGCTTCCAGCCACAGCCGGGGCTAAATCGGACAAGATATCTCCGAAAAGATTTGAGCCGACAACCACATCAAACCAATCAGGGTGCAGCACAAAATTAGCGGTTAAAATGTCAATGTGGTACTGGTCCGCACGAATGCCAGGGTACTCTTTTTTAATTTCGGCAAAACGTTCGTCCCAGAAAGGCATAGTGTGGACAATGCCATTTGATTTAGTGGCAGAAGTAACATGTTTGCCGGGACGGGTTTTGGCAAGTTCAAATGCAAAACGCAATACCCTGTCAACTCCTTTACGTGTGAAAACACTTACCTGGCTAACCATTTCATTTTCTGTTCCACTGAAAATTCTGCCTCCTATCTCGGAATATTCACCTTCATTATTTTCACGGACAATCATCAGGTCTATGTCTCCTGGTTTTTTGCCCTCCAGTGGACAACGAACCCCCTCAAACAAACGTACCGGGCGGAGATTAATATATTGCTGGAATGTTCTTCGGATTGGAATAAGTAAACCCCACAAAGATATGTGGTCAGGAACACCGGGAAAACCAACTGCTCCTAAATAAATTGCATCTTTCTCCGCAATTTGCTGTAAGCCATCGTCAGGCATCATTTTTCCAGTTTTAGCATAATGTTCGCAACTCCAATTATACTCATCCCAAATAAAAGAGATATTAAAGCGGTTACTTAATGCTTCAAGAATTTTTATGCCCTCAGGAATTACTTCTTTTCCTATTCCATCGCCAGGAATTACTGCAATTTTATACGTATTCATCAAATTTTAAGATTTGTTTAATAACCCTGTAAAGAAATTAACCAAAGTTATATTTTTTTTGGTTTTTTTCACTTGTTTGATTTTATATCAGGCCAGATCGGGCTTCTTTACGAGATCTGTTTTTGCGAAGCCATGTCTGAGCTTGCGAAGGTTTGGCGTAATGAGTAACCGGGTCCCGGATGGAGGAATAAGCTCTCCAATGGTAATCTCATAGTGAGTAATTAATGGAATCTTAATTTTTCATTCCTTATTCCCGCCTGCTCACTATTATTTTAGAATTAAGATCGAACCACAAAATACTTTATAATTATTGGACACTTTTTTTTAAATTTGTACAACCAGACCAAACTTCATGGATTTATGAAGTGTCATAACAATAGTCAGGTTGCATATATACATAAAGTTTTTAATGCCTGAAATTTTTACATAAAAGCAAAAGGCAAATGAAGACTCTGATTTTTGGCAAATATTCCGGTATAACATTTAAGCACTATAACTGGTATATCATCATTCATTATCCTGCCTGTAAATTATCTTGAAATTGAAGGACTTTATTATTTAAGATGGTTTTGTCCGGGAGATATTTATGACAGAAATGAATAGTTTTAAATGATTTAAATTAAATGAATATGGAAGAGACAATTCGCTTTGAACTGAATGGCAAAAAGACTGAAGTACTTCTGGATCCAAGTCTTACTCTTTTATGGGTCTTGCGGAACCAATTAGGGTTAACAGGCACCAAATTCGGTTGCGGAATGGGATTCTGCGGTTCGTGCACTATTCTTCTGGATAATGAACCGGTAAGATCCTGCATGTTGGCAGTTAGCGATATTGCAGGTAAAAAACTTACCACTATCGAGGGTCTTGGACGCAATGGGAATCTGCATCCGGTGCAAAAAGCCTTCGTTGAACACGATGCTTTGCAGTGCGGATACTGCACTCCTGGCATGATCATGAATGCTGTTGGCCTCCTGATTAAAAATCCCGAACCCTCCCGGGAGGAGATCATCAAGGGAATGGAGGATAACCTGTGCCGGTGCGGGGCACATGTACGCATTATAAAAGCAATTCAGACAGCAGGCAAAGAAATGAAAGGAGGGAAATAATCATGAAAAAATCAGCTGCAAAAATATTAGAGTCATCACGTTTAAAGAAATACTACGGGATAAAGAGAAGGAAGTTTTTTAAGCTTCTGGGCGGAGGGATATTTATCTTTTCCCATCCCGGGTTTCTGTTTAATCTCCTGGTACAACAGCGAAGATCCCTTCCAGACGATTTCAACGCCTTCCTTCAGATCACAGAAGATGGCTCCGTGAAATGCTTCACCGGTAAAATTGAAATGGGACAGGGTATCATAACATCTCTGGCCCAGGAAATGGCCGATGAACTGGATGTCCCTTTCAGTAAAGTAGAAATGATTATGGGTGATACAGATATCTGCCCGTGGGATGGAGGGACCAGTGGATCCAGGTCAACCCGTTCGTTCGGTCCGTTCATGAGAGATGCCGCCGCAGAAGCAAGAATGGTATTGATGAATATGGGTGCTGAACATCTGAAAGTTCCTCTGTCGCAGCTGGTAGTTAATGATGGAGTAATCATCGATAAGATGAACAATAAAAATAAAGTGACATATGCACAGCTGACAAATGGTAAAAAAATTGAAAGACACATAAATGGCAAACCTGTCGTAAAGGATTATACCAGCTTCAAATATATTGGCAAACCCTACATGAAACAGGATTCACGGGAGAAAGTTACCGGAGAGGCAAAATTCACAGGTGACATCCACCTCCAGGGAATGCTGCATGCGAGGATCCTAAGACCCCCGTCGCACGGGGCAAAGCTGCAATCTGCAGATGTTTCCGAAGCTGAAAAGATGAAAGAAATAAAGGTTGTTCGCGATGGTGATTTCATAGCAGTACTGAGCGAAAACCGTGACAAGGCTGATGAGGCAATAGTTAAAGTAAAAGCTAACTATACATTTGATGAAATGAAGGTTGATGATAAAACCATCTTTGACTATATCCTTAAGGCAAAGTCAGACGCCAATGTTTTAAACAGTAATGGAGATCTTACATCGGGACGACAACATTCCAGCATAATAACGGAATCGGAATTTTTTAACAGCTATGTTGCACATTCTCCCATGGAGCCTCATACAGCAGTTGCCAGGATAGAAGGCGATAAAATTACGGTTTGGGCCAGTACCCAGGCCCCTTTCCGGGTGCAGGACTCAATTGCCCGCGAGTTGGATTTCCCTTTGGAAAAAGTGAGGGTTATAACTCCTTTCGTTGGAGGAGGATTTGGAGGCAAATCACCGCACCAGCAGGCAATTGAGGCAGCAAAACTCGCCCGGATCACAGGGAAACCCGTTATGGTTGCCTGGACACGCCAGGAAGAGTTCTTTTATGATACCTTCCGTCCGGCAGCTGTTGTTAAGATCACATCAGGAGTGGACAAATCAGGTAATATCATACTCTGGGATTATAATACCTATTACGCCGGTTCCAGAGGATCTGATACAATATATGATGTAACCAATGACAAAACAACAAATTACAGCAGGGGCAGATCGGCTCCTCCTGTCCATCCCTTTGGAACGGGAGCATGGCGCGCACCAGGAAATAACACGAACACTTTTGCCCGTGAGTCGCAGATAAACATAATGGCCTGGAAGGCTGGGATAGATCCTCTTGAGTTCCGTCTGAAAAACCTTAAAGATGAGAAGATGATCGGCGTTCTGAAAGCAGTAGCTGATAAGTTCGGATATACTCCAGGCAAGACACCAAGCGGAAGAGGCTATGGCATTGCCTGTGGAACTGATGTAGGAACATGGGTGGCTCATATGGCAGAGGTGAAGGTCGATAAAAAGACCGGTCATGTTCAGGTGATCAGGGTAGCATGTGCACAGGATATGGGTCTAAGTGTAAATCCGCAGGGAACAACTATTCAGATGGAAGGGTGTATTACAATGGGCCTCGGGTACGCCCTGAGTGAAGAAATACAATTCCAGGGCGGAGATATAAAGAACCACTCCTTTGATACCTATGAACTGCCCCGTTTTTCATGGGTTCCTAAGATTGATACGGTTATCCTTCAGAAGAAAGATCAGGCTCCGCAGGGAGGAGGAGAACCTGCAGTAATATGTATGGGAGGCCTTATAGCCAATGCAGTCTTTGATGCAACCGGAGCCAGGCTTTATCAGTTACCTATGACACCGGCGAGAATATTGGAAGCATTGAAAAAGATGTGACACTCTTTGAAACATGTATTATTTAAATAAGATATCTTTAAATCCTGATTCTGTAAACAAGCAGTGTAATTAAAAAATATTATTATGTCACTTACGGAGAAAATCTCAGCCGATCTTTTAACCGCAATGAAAGCAAAGGATAAAGTCGTTCTTGAGGCAATCAGGGCTGCCAAAACAGCTTTTACGCTTGCCCGGACCGAAAAAGGTTCTGGTTATGTACTTACGCTGGAAGAGGAGCTGAAAATAATTCAAAAGCTGGTTAAACAACGGAGGGAGTCTGCCGTTATTTACAAGGAACAGAACAGACCGGATCTGTACGAAAAAGAAATTATTGAAGCTGATGTTCTAGAGAAATATCTGCCTGCAAAAATGAGCAATGAAGAACTGGTAAAGATCCTTAAAGAAATTATTTCGCGTGTAGATGCAAAATCTCCGGCCGATATGGGAAAAGTCATGAGTGTTGCAACAAAAGAGCTTGCAGGAAAGGCTGATGGCAAAGATATCTCAGCTAAAGTAAAACAATTGCTCGGACCCTAAAAGCTCTACTTATATACGATTAAGGATATTCTGAAAATCACTTCAAAATTGAAATCACCAATATGATTCCGGTCAAAATATGACCCGGGACAGTCCAGTTATAATATTGAAAAACTGGTGGTAAGACCTTCAGAAGAATCAGGTCCGATATAAAGATCAAACTCCCCCGGATCGTATGAATAACTCATATCCTGATGATAGTATGACAGTTCATTCATGTTAATAGTAAATGAGACGGTGACAGTTTCACCTTTCTTAATGTTGACTTTTCTGTATCCTTTAAGTTCTTTTAATGGCCTGGTAACATCTCCTACCCTGTCATGTATATATAACTGCACAATTTCATCCCCGTCAATATTGCCTGTGTTCGTTACTTTTACTGAAGCCTCTATTTTCTCACCTCTGGTTAATGAGCTCTTATTCATTTTGAGTTCAGAATACCTGTAAGTTGTATAGCTGAGTCCGTAACCAAACGGAAAAAGAGGAGTATTGGGAGAGTCTAAATACCTTGATTTATACTTTTCATCAGGATGGGCAGGATCAACAGGTCTTCCGGTATTTTTAACATTATAAAATATTGGTATTTGTCCGACATTTCTTGGGAATGTAATGGTTAGTTTTCCTGATGGATTTACATCACCGAAAAGGACATCTGCAATTCCATTACCAGCCTGGGTGCCTCCGAACCATACTTCAAGTATTGCCGGAGCTATATTGTTAAGGTCTTCTATTACCAGAGGCCTTCCATTAAACAGTACTACAGCAGCAGGAACGCCTGTCGCAATGACCTTCTGCGCAAGATCCATCTGAACTCCCGGTAACTTAATATCTGTCCTGCTGGCAGCTTCTCCGCTCATATCAGCACTTTCACCCAGCGCCAGGATTACAAAGTCAGCATTTCCGGCTGCTGTAATTGCCTGGCCGAATCCATCCTTATTGCGACTATCAGTATCACATCCTTTCGAGAAGATAACTTTTGTTCCATCATTAACTTTACTCCTTACTCCTTCGAGCAAGGTCACAGCTTTCTGCCACTCTCCGGCAGCCGACCAGCTGCCAAGCATATCACTTTTTGAGTCTGCAAGGGGACCAATCACAGCAATAGTCCTGATATTCTTCTTAACGGGAAGTGTGTTGTTGACATTCTTAAGCAGTACTACAGATTTTGCAGCAAATTCCCTGGCGAATGCGAGGGCGTCAGTGGTCATTATTTCAGATGATTCACGCATTTTATTGCAATATCTGTAAGGATCGTCAAATAATCCAAGTTTATACTTGGCGATCAGGACCCTCTTTACCGATTTATTAACTGTTTCTTCGGATACCTTTCCTGAATTAATAAGGTTTTTTAAATTCTTAAGATAAATGCTTCCCTGCATATCCATATCAAGTCCTGCATTAATCGCAAGCATAGCTGCCTGAGCTGAGTCTTTTGCAACACCATGCGGAATAAGTTCATTGATAGAAGTATAATCGGATACAACAAATCCCCTAAAGCCCCAATCAGTACGCAGCAGGTCACTAAGAAGCCATTTATCTGATGAACAGGGAACACCGGAAATCTCATTAAATGCTGTCATTAGTGTTGTAACTCCAGCTCTTACAGCTGCCTTGTAAGGAGGAAGGTACCACTCATAAAGAGAACGTTTTGACATATCTACAGTGTTATAATCACGGCCTGCCCTGGGAGCTCCATATGCTGCAAAATGTTTTACACATGCAAGAAGCGTATTATCAGCATCAAGGTTCTTCCCCTGGAATCCATTTACCCGTGCTATGGCTATTAAACTCCCAAGCCAGGTATCTTCACCTGCTCCCTCCATCACTCTGCCCCATCGCGGATCACGTGAAATATCAACCATTGGTGCAAATGTCCAGTTAATCCCTTCGGCGGTTGCCTCCGTAGCCGCAATCCGTTCAGCTCTTTTTATTGCTGCGGTATCCCATGATGAAGCCTGTGCAAGTGGGATCGGAAAAATAGTGCGATGGCCATGGATCACGTCATAACCAAAAATGAGTGGTATTCCAAGCCTGGTCTTCTCTACCGCGGTCTTTTGTAACTTGGTCACATAGTCAACAGTATATGCATTAAAGATTGCTCCCACTTTCCCTTGTTCCAGCAATTCAAGATAATCCTTTCGCAAGCTGGCTCCCGTTACGTCCCAATCACTTGAAAACAGCGTCAGTTGTCCGATTTTTTCGTCAATTGTCATTTTTTTCATCAGTTTTCCAACAAAATCTTCCCCCTTCTTAATGCTATTATCGGGTTCATTAGATTCCCGGGTACAGCTATAGCCAAATATTAAAACGAATAAAAAAAGTTTAATGGCTGGTTTCATATCAATTATATATTAATCCGTAATATCTAAACTTTCTGATTTGCACGGAAACGTAATATTCTTTATAAGTATCGGCAATTAACAACATATAAGCATTAGACATCACTTATACTTTGGTTTCTGGTATTCAAAACCCAGTTTATCCAAACCGTTCTGAACCTCCGGACAACTCATAAACAATTCCCACAAAAGATTACTTCTGTAGTTCTCAATCATTACTACAATTGGTCCTTCGTCTATAGCAAGGTAACGCCTGGGAAACCAGTTATACTGTTCGCTGAATGCATCATAAAAACCAAACTTCCCGAATATTTTTTTACCCAGATTATAGTAAAAATCCTTTAAAGCTTCCATCGACTCAGATGGAGTATAAGGGAAAGATGAAAGAGCTGCTGTTGGCGATATAACCCCCAGATCATTTTCTTCACCCGGAGCATGTGCGGCATAACCACCGGGTGAATAGCTGGCTGTCAAACCCCACCTGCTTGCGGAGTAACCTTTGTAGTGCTTGGGATTCAATACACACCATTCATGGTTAATTAATGTTTGATTTACATTTAATTGCCAGTAATCTGCATATTTATCCCTGAGTCCGTGTGGATCCAATCCAAGGTAGGAATATTGAGCCCAGAAAAGAGGTCCTCCATATTCTTCATGGGAATTATTATTCAGTTCAAGAATATGTCCATATTTTTCATGCTTCTCTTTTATTGCACCTCCCCTAGCCCAGCCTTCATTATATGTCTCAGCTGATACAGGGAAAGTTGGTGAGGATACTGCAAGAATATAAAGTATAAGACATTCGTTATATCCTCTAACAGGAAGGTTCATTGCCCAGTTATTATCGGGTGACCAATGCCAGTATATTACGTGTTCTCCTCCTTTTGTGAACCAGCTCCATTCTACTTCTCTCCATAACTTATCAATATCCACAGAAAGAGCCTTTTCCTCCGCATTACCATCCCTGAAATACTGTCGAACAGCCAGCAATCCCTGCATCAGGTAAGCTGTTTCAACTATATCGGCTCCATCGTCTTCAGGGGAAAATGGTTTTACTTTACCGGTTTCTCCGTACATCCAGTGAGGGTATGCGCCATGAAACCGATTCGCTTTATAAAGGAACGTAACATTTTTTCTGAAATGATCCAAACCCTCCTCTCTTGAAATAAAACCTCTTTCAATTCCTGTCAATACTGCCATAACTCCGAAACCTGAGCCCCCTGAGGTAATTACATCTTTATCATTCTGGGGATAAATATTATCAACATGATACCTTTCCCGTGCCATTCCCGAGACTGGTTCTGCACCATCCCAGAAATATTGAAATGTTCTGTACTGAACAAGAGTAATAAGAGAGTCATCAGATATTTCTTTAAAATCTGAAACATTTTTTTGACTTTTTATCCTCTCTCCGGTCCCGGCACAAAATGTAGTGCCAAAAAGTATCGAAGTCAGGATATAATATAGCTTTAGGTTTGTCATTGAATCTAATAATTAAATCCAAGTTTTGTTAAACCACCTTTAATTTCCGGCGCTGACATAAACAGATTCCAAAGAAGGCCGGTTCTGTAATTTTCTATCATTCCGATTTGTGGCCCCTGATCAATAGCCAGGTATGAATCGTCAAACCAGATGTTGTGTAGATTAAAGGCATCAACAAAACCGTATTCTCCCCATATTCTGTCGCCCAGTATATAGTAGAAAAATTTCAATGCATCGAGAGATTCCGAAGGAGTGTATGGGAGAGATGAAATGGCCGCTGTTGGTGCTATTACCCCTACATCATTAGTTGGGGAACTGGCTGTATAACCTCCCTGGATATCGCTGGCCGTAAGTCCCCAGCACAATCTGCTATACCCGTAATAACTCTTCGGATTGGCAATGCAATATTCATAGTTAATCCTTGTGTGAGCTACAGTTTGTGTATGGTAATCTGCATAAGCATCGGATAACTTTGTTGGATCTATACCCAGAAAAGAGTACTGCTCGAAAAACAATGGTCCTCCAAAGGGCTGACCCAGAGGGAGTAAAATGTCAAAGTAGCTGTTATTGTTCCTTATTCCTCCGTCAGCAGCAAATCCGCTGTCATATACGGCCCGGGGAATTGAGTGCGTGGCTGATGATGCAGCAAGAACATATGTGATCAGGCATTCGTTCCATCCCCTGACCGGTACATTTACCGCCCACCCAAAATCAGGACTCCAGTTCCAGTAAAGAATATTTTCTCCATTTTTTCTGAACCAGTCCCATTCGACATTATTCCATAAATCATTTATTTCAGACCGTAATTTAGTCTCTTCAGCATTATTTCTGTCAAAATACTGACGGGCGGTAAGTAAACCCATCATTATGTAAGATGTTTCCACTATGTCAGCTCCGTTATCAAAAGGTCCGAAAGGAACTACAGATCCTGTAGCTCCATTCATCCAGTGTGAAAAAGCCCCGTGAAAATGGATTGCATTATTCTTCAGGAAACCAACAATTTGCAGGAGTCTTGCCACACCTTCCTCCCTTGTAATAAACTTACGCTCAATCGCAACCGGGATAGCCATTATGCCAAATCCTGTTCCCCCGGTTGTTACCACATCGACCGAAGAATTCCGTTCACGGGCCATTCCTGAAACCGGGTGTGCAAACTTCCAAAAATAACTGAATGTCTGTTTCTGGACCAGGGTTAACAGTGAATCATCAGTTATCACAGGGACCTTATAGCCTGAATCAATGGCAGTTGTAAAAGTAAAAGTAACAGCCGACAGCAATGAGCCTCCATCTTTTGATTTTAAAGCCGTTGTAACATTCAGAATGTACTTCGAAATATTTTCAAGCGGGAATGATGGCTTAACAATAATTGTACTATCGTGACTTTTGTAACCGACAGATACCCGGACAGCAGATGTATTAATATCAACCAAAGATAATGCTGTTGCTACCGAAGATTGATTCAAGGGAGCGGTAAACGAAATTTGAATTTCAGGCATTGTGTTTGCTCCCCTGAAATCATTGTTTAAAAGCTTCCCATTTACATTAAGGGAATTTAAGCTAAATGAAGGAGGCAATCCCCATGGAGGGATTGCATTTTTTGTTTGACACCCTGTTAGCATTGAAAATAGAAGCAAACAGATAATTCCTGTACGCATGTAGAATAATATTTATTTTCCACTCTTGCCTTGCAAAACTACCAGAGCGTTAACCTCACCAGGAGTCAGGGCAGTATTATAAATCCTTACCTCATCAAGGGATCCTGTAAGATAGCTGGCCCATGGCTGTGCTCCTGTAGCTGCAGTAGAACTTGGAATGGTTTGGAATTGCATACATCCAAAAATTAGCGGGCCGCTGTCGGTAAATGCTAAAGCTCCAGTCCAGGGAGCCGTTGTAGCTGCTACAGCCACAGATCCATTAATATAATATGTGAATTGGGAAGTTACGGCATCATATGTAAGGGTATGATTAGTCCAGTCGCCAAAAAATCCTGTCAGATTTTCTTTGATTATCCATGTCTCCTGAATTCCGTTAGTTATATGGAATTTGACAGTTGCACCTGAAGGATTGCTGCCGTTTTCAATGAAAGAATCGATGTTCCCCCAGAAATTCTTCACATTTGCAAGGGAAACCATCCCCAATATTCCATCAATATTGTTATCACCGTTGGAATCGACAAATGTCGGATTGACCCAGAATGAGACAGTAAAACTCTGCATGCCGGTAATACTGCTTGCAGGATTAAATGTAACATATGAGGAATTAGCAACATTCAGACTGAGTGCTTCACCAATAAATCCATTTGTAAAAGCAGCACCGCTATTCACACCGGCACTTCCGGAAACACTATCGATCAAGCTTTGCTGAAAAGCCCAGTATCCTGCCAGGTTCGCGGGTTTTATCTGGTTAACCGAGGAAAATCCATTTATCGTGAATTTGGGTTTATAACTCGCAGGATCAAATTGTTTGTAACATGATGTAAGTAAGAGTCCTGAAACGAATAGCACAGACATCATGATTAAATATCGGTTTTTCATAATTAAAAAAATTTAAGTTTCATAAATCAATATCCCGGATTTTGTGTCAGGACACCTGTACTTAAATCGATCTCGCTTTGCGGAATAGGCCAGACCTCATTTTTATTGGCAGTCCATCCTTTCGGACCAAAAACAGTTTCTGCACGACCCTGCCGGATAACATCAAAATACCGATCGAATTCCATAGCAAGTTCTATCCTCCTCTCCTTCCAGATAGCGGTTCGTAAAGCAGCCTGATCTGTTGTGGTAACTTCTGGCAGAATAGCATTATTCCCTGCCCTTGCACGGGCCCTGACCATTTCAAGCGAGGCAAGAGCATCAGCGGTGTTACCCAGTTCGTTATTGGCCTCAGCATTCATAAGTAATACATCGGCATAGCGGATAACCCTTACATTTTGCTGGCATCCTTCGTTATAACCAGAGACAAACAGGCTAAACGGAACGTATGACTTCATGTTGTATCTCGGATCGGTCACATTGTTTGGAATAGCATCTCCGGATGGCGTAGAGACTCCCCTGAAAATTATTGTGGCGGCTCTCCTGGGATCGCCCGGTTCAAATGCATCGGCAAGGTCCTGTGTAGGTACATTAAAACCCCATCCTCCCCCGATGACACCTCTTACTCCCTGAACCTGGGAGTATTGTGAATTGGAAGCATCGGGATTTCCAGGAATTAGAGCACATTGGATCTCGAAAACAGATTCGCTGCAATTTTCATTTGCAATCCTGAACATTTGATAGAAGTCAGGGAATAATGAGTAGCCCATTCCCATAACCAGGTCGGTGAAGGCTTTAACATCCGCCCATTTTGCCTGGTACATCGCAACCTTTGCATGAAGAGCAAGTGCAGCGCCTTTAGTTGCCCGTCCCACATCTGCCCCGGTATAAGCCTGAGGTAAAATACCTGCGGCATCTGTCAGATCCTGTTCAATGGCTTTATAAATATCCGCTTTTGGAGTGCGGGGTATATTATACTCAGAAGCGTCTTTGGGCAGAGCTAATCGAAGCGGCACATCACCAAAGGCACGAACAAGCCTGAAATAGGAATATGCCCTTACAAATTTTGCTTCACCCAGATAACGTGCCATCAGATTAGCGTCCATATTGATTGAAGGGATATTGTCAAGTACCTGATTGCATAGATTAATATTCTGGTACTGACCGGTCCAGAAATCTGACAACTCACCCTCCGTGGAGGTAGCAGTAAAGTCGTCGAAATCGTTCATATAAGCGGCATCTGACGGGTCGCTCCCTTTTTCAGTATTGTCTGATCCAAGACTTTCAACTGCAATCGGAGCAAAAGAAATATTGGGCCAGCTCCTCAGATTGGCGTAAATTGCATTGACAGCTTTTGTTGCATCTGATTCGGAAAGCCAGAATTGTCCCGCTTTTTGTTGCCCCTGAGGAGGAACATCCAGAAAAGTGTCTTTGCAATTTGTAAAAATCACCATTGATACAATAGTCAAACCAATTTTGATGGTTATATTATTCATCTTTTTATTATATATTTTCATAGCCTGATAATTTACAGTTTAAAAAGTGACATTTACACCGAAAGTATAAGTAGCATAAAGCGGATATACATTGACGTCTACACCGGCTTTCGTCGGGCTACCTCCAATTTCAGGACTGAACCCTTTGTAAGTAAAATAGTTCAATGCATTCTGGGCGGTTCCAAATACTCTCAACTTGCTCATCATAATTTTCTGAGCAATTGTCGAAGGCAGAGTATAGCCGAGTTGTATGTTCCGCAAACGTAAATAGCTGCCATTTTCAACGTAGAATGAGTTGGAACGGTAGTTTTGTCCTCCACCAAGGTTTGTTGAAGGATATGTGTTTGAGGTTCCTGACCCGTGCCATCGGTGAGTATAAAAATCCTGACTAAAATTTTCTGTTCCATAACGCAGACCCAAATTTGCATTGTAAATCTGCACACCTGCAACCCCCTGGAAATCCAGCGTCAGATCAATGGTTTTGTAAGTCCATGTTGTATTAAAACCATAACTATATTTCGGGTTTGGATTCCCAAGAACAACGCGGTCCTTATCATCAATTACTCCATCATTGTTAATGTCTTTAAACTTAAAGTCGCCCGGTGCAGCATTAGGTTGAATTATCTGATTACTACCTGATTTATATGCATTTATGTCATCCTGTGACTGGAAGATTCCGATAACCTGAAGACCAAAAAACTGACCAATTGGTTCACCAGCAATTGTACGGGTATTAAAATTATTGGAACCTGTTGTCCCGATAGCCTGGTATATCGGATTTGCGCCAGTAGAAACAGAAAGGACTTTATTGTTATTTATCCCAAGGTTGCCACTTAAACTATAAGAAAAATTCTTGTTAAACTGAGATTTCCAGCTTATAAGAACCTCGAAACCCTCGTTTTGAAAGGTAGCCTGATTACCTATAATCTGGCTGCCTGTTGTCCCTAAGGAACCGAGAATGGGAATATCGAATATTGCCTTTTCTGTTTTCCTGTTATAATAATCAAATTCAGCGGTCAGACGGTCCTTCAGGAACGCGGTTTCAAGACCGATATCGGTACCAACTCCCCGCTCCCAGTAGGTTGTGGGAGGAACAATAGTTGCAATGCTGGCACCACCTGCAGTGGATCCGTTACCACCCACATAAACATAATTACTTGTTACAGTCAGAACAGACAGGTTTGCAGGAACTGACATGTTACCGATCTTACCCCAGCTTCCTCGTAATTTCAGGACATCAAATATTTTTTGATTTTTCATAAAGTCCTCGTAAGTGATTACCCATCCTGCGCCGACAGAAGGGAAGATTCCCCACCTGTTAGACCCTGAGAACTTGGAAGATCCGTCACCCCTTAATGATAATGCAAGCAAATACTTGTTTTTAAATGAATAATTAATCCTGCCAAAATAGGAAGCGACAGTATTAAGTGTTCCATTATCATTAACAAATCTGGTTGCCGGATTACCCAGTGTCAGGTAATGATCCCCCGAACTGCCATTGGGAACATCCTGTGAAGTAGCGGTAAAATTGTAATACTTATAAGATTGTGCACCCTGTCCAACCAAAACCTTTATATTGTTGTCTCCAAATCTATTATCATAGGTAAGCGTATTCTCAACAATCCAATTCCTGGTTTCGGCTCTTGTAAGCGTAAGTAAACTGGTGGAATTTCTTTGCGACAGAGTTGCAACATATTGCGGCAGGTAATTCTTCACTTCATTTTGTCCAAAATCTGATCCCTCACTTGTATGGAAGGTTAAATGTTTCCCTATTTTAAGATCGGCAAATATATTTCCTGATAAATGGTAGTTTAATGATTTCTGATTATAGAAATCAATTGTAACCTGGGGATTAAAGCTGTTTGAGTTACCTACAGAAAAGTCGTTCGGATCGCCGTATTTATTATCTGCATAATATACCGGAACAATAGGAGCAGCAGCATATAACTGATGGAAAATACTGCCGTTGATGTCGTTTGAATTATTTACTGAACCGGTAAGGGTATAACCTATATTCAGGGACTCAAAAACCTGTATATCATTTTGAAACTTTGCAGTATATCTGTCGAATGTATTTGTCTTTACAATACCATTCTGTTTCAGATAACCGAGAGAAAAGTTATAGGTCGTTTTATCTCCGCCGCCGTTTACTGATAACTGATGGTTCATGGTAAACGCATTTCTGAGTATCTGACGATACCAGTCTGTTGTTCCGTAAGAAGACGGATCAGCGTACCTGGGAGTAACTCCGTTAATGGCATCCAGTTCATTGATCATTGTGGCATATGAAGGTCCGTTTGCCATTTTTATCTGATTTGTAACAAGCTGATTACCTGCATAACCTGTATAACTCAGAACCGGCTTTGTGTTTAAAGTTCCTTTTTTGGTAGTTATAAGCACTACCCCGTTTGCTGCCCTGATGCCATAAATAGATTCACTGGCAGCATCCTTTAATATGTTAATTGATGCAATATCCGCAGGATTCAGGAAACTGATATTATCGTACCAGACGCCATCAACAACATACAGCGGATTGGCATTCCCATAAACGGTTCCCATACCCCGGATCCGGATTTCAGGAGAAGCTCCCGGTTGACCGGAATTGACGATCTGAACACCGGCAACTTTTCCCTGTAAAGCACTTACCGGATTTATTGAAGGCTCTTTGATTATTTCATCGCCCTTAATCTGAGACACGGCACCTGTAACTTCCAGTTTTTTCTGAGTGCCGTATCCGACTACTACGACATTACCCAGTTCTGTTGCTGAAGCCAGTAATTTAACATTAATAGTGGAACGGTTACCAACCCCAATCTCCTGGGTGGCCATGCCAACCATCTTAAAAATAAGTGTATCAGTGCCTGTAGCAGATATATTGTAATTTCCGTTTATATCGGCAAAAGTACCACGAATGGTATTCTTAACCTGTACCGCTACCCCGGGAAGAGGATTATTATTATTATCCACAACTTTCCCGGTAATTGTTTGCTGTGCATTTACCTGTGAAAAACACAACATGGATATTAAAACCAATAACAATTTTTTCATAAGCAAGAATATTTTTAAACTTGTGTTTTACAAAATATAATTAACTCTCTTTGAAATCATCAATATCAGTTTATCAGAATTAAGGACCAATAACTGTATATGAACTTTGTGAAAAAAAATGTAAAATAGCTGGCTCCAATTCCACAAAAATTAAGTGTTTATTAGTATATGCAACAAAATTAAATGCAGGGTCAACCTGCCTCATTAAATCATGATTAATCAACAATTAAGAAATGATTAATACATACTTATATGTCAAAATGTACTTATTGTCCTACCTGAAAACGACTCCTCAGGATGGATCCCAATTTTATCCGGAGAGAATATATTCCATATTTTTTTAATGAATATTCTTCACCTCAGCAGAGTACCCTCAGTGAGTCTTTTACGGCTGGTCTAAACCGACAGGATGGAGCAGGGCACGGGGGGTAACGGATAATTGAGGAATCGTTTTTAAGAGGGGCCCTGCTAAGGCAAGATCAATAAAAATTTGTATATTCTTCCAGATACCCATATAAATATTAAATAGAGGCTGTCTGTCAGGCAGCCTCTATCCTTCATGAGATAACCCTGATATAAATAACTACTGCTTATTTATCTTTAATGCCAACCTGTTTGACTTACGACGTTGCCGTCTGATATTTCGTGTATAAATCACAAAATACATAACAGGGATAAGTACCAGAGTTAAAAATGTAGCAAAGCTTAAACCGAAAATTATTGTCCATGAGAGTGGTCCGAAAAACATTACATTATCTCCACCAAAATGCAACTGGGGGTTAAGATGACTCAGCAAAGTTCCAAAGTTTATATTCATCCCTACAGCTAACGGAATAAGACCAAAAATAGCAGCAGTTGCTGTAAGAATGACCGGCGTTATCCTGGTCTTGCCAGCTTCAATGATAGAGTACCTGGTTTTATGCCCCTGTTCTTTTAATACATCTGTAAATTCAACCAATAGTATTCCGTTTCTTACCACGATACCTGCCAGGGCAACAATACCCATTCCGGTCATAATGATTGAAATAGTCATGCCGAAGATCATATACCCAAGTAAAACTCCTATCAGGCTGAAAACGACTTCAGATATAATTATAAGCGCCTTTGACATAGAGTTGAACTGTGTTATCAGGATAAACATGATCAGAAACAGTGAGAGAACCATTGCCTTGGACAAAAAGACCATTGAGTCCTTTTGATCCTCCTGTTCCCCTGTAATACGTAAATCAATACCCGATGGCTTGGTAAACTGGGGAATTGCTTTTCGAATCAGAGCATTTATCTGATTTGCATTAAACCCGTCAAGAACGTTGGAGGAGATTGTAATCACACGTTTAAGATTAAGCCGGTTTATCTGACCGTAACTGTTTACATATTCAATATGTGCAACAACAGAAAGGGGGATCTGGCGTAATATTCCGGAATTCATATCCCTGTAAGTAATTGTCTGATTGAGCAGTTGTTCAATATCATTCCGTTGATCTTCCTTAAAACGTACCATGATGGGATACTGGTCTTCCCCTTCACGGAACTTGGACACCTCTTTTCCCAGTTTACCGGTACGTATCGCATCACCGGCAGCTGCTGCACTTATACCATCAATATTGGCACGTTCACGATCGAGACTTATAAGAATCTCCGGCTTGGTTGTAGCAAAATCAGATTTCAATTCCTCAATACCGCCTATCTGTAACGAATCAATATATCTCATAAAACGTTCAGATGTAAGGACAAGCTGATCCAGATCCTGTCCGGAAATCTCTATGTTAACAGGCTTCCCGGTCGGTGGACCCATCTTTGTTTTATCAACAACTATCTCAGCACCGGGAATATTTTTTAATGCCTCACGAATATCATTCATATAGACACTTGTATTTTGCCCTTTCCTGTACTTATACTCAACAAAATTAACGGCTATTTTAGCAAGATTTGACGATTTGGTTGAATTATCGAAACTGTTTTCTGATGCAAGAAATGCAACATTCGTAACTACTGACTCCACAATAGGGTTATTTTCACCAAGAACACCCATTATCCTGTTCTCAGCGATCCGGGCAACAGAATCAGTTACATCTATCTGGGTCCCAACAGGTAGTTTAATAAATGTATTTATTGTATTTGGCTGATTATCAGGAAAAAAAACCACCTTGGGTTTTACGATGTTGTTCAGAATCATTGTAAATATAAACAAACCAATCATGCTCCACAAAATATATACCGGCCTTTTCCCCTTCAGTACCCAGACAAGTGTGTTCTCGTATCGTTTCATCATGGCCGGAATAATATGAGACTGAAACTTTCTGAGAACTTTGTATCCGTATAAATTATGAAGTAAGAAGGAAATTGCGATAAATAAAATGAAATTACCAATTCCGGGAAGTCTGAATAAATAAAACGGGACAGATGAAAGTGCAATGCCTGCTGTGACCCTGAATAGTTTTGGAAGGGCAATGGGACGATCTTCATCATCATGTTTCATGAAGTCGACTGCAAATACCGGATTGAAAATGTATGCTACAATTAATGATGCAAAAAGTGTGATTATGAGTGTAATAGGTATAAATACCATAAATTTCCCAACCACTCCGGGCCAGAATGCAAGAGGAAAGAATGGCGCCAGTGTTGTAAGTGTACCTGACAAAATCGGAACAAAGACCTCTCCGGCGGCAAATTTGGCTGATGAAGCAATATCCATTTTAGTCTTCCTGTGTATCCTGTGAGTATTCTCAATCACTACAATAGCATCATCTACGACAATCCCGAGTGCAAAAATGAAAGAGAACATTACGAGCATATTCATGGTAAATCCTATCCATGGGAGAAATATATAGGCTATAGCCATTGATAAAGGAACCGAGAATCCAACGAATATGGCATTTACAAGTCCCATGAAGAACATCAGAACTATTGTAACCAAAATGAATCCTATTATAATTGTATTATTAAGATCTTCAAGTGTATTCCGTGTGTAACGTGACTGGTCACCTGTTACCTTGAACATTAAGATTGGCAGGGAGTATGGTCTTCTGCATATCAGTTATTATTGCCTTGATCTCGTCTGAAGCATCGAGAAGATTCTGGCCACTCTTTTTTATTACATTAAGGGTAACTACGTTTTTACCATTATAACCGTGCAAAATTTTCAGGTTTGCTGATAGCCATCACGGACAATTGCAATTTCTTTGAGTTTTATCAGTGCCCCGCTTGAAGTGTTGATAATAATGTTACTTATCTCATCAATATCTTGTTACTTCTCCAATAACCCTTATTGACCTGCTCATTCCCTGCAGATCGATATTTCCTCCGGAAACAGTCATATTGTTAAGGCTCACGGCCTGTTCAATATCCCTGAAAGTAAGGCTTGCTGCCCTCATTTTATACATATCAATATCAATCTGTATCTCACGGTTAAGAGCTCCTCCTATTTCCACCCTGGTAATTTCCTTAAGTGCATTCTATCCTGTCCTGCATTTCATCAGCATATTTCTTAAGACGATCCAGAGGGATGTCTCCTGAAAGATTTATATACTGTATTGGGATCTCAGAGAGGTCAATCTCCATAATCGATGGTTCAATAAAAGAGGGATCGGTAGGCAAGTCTTTTTTAGTTTTGTCTACTGCATCTTTTACTCTCTGCTTGGCATCTTTTATCTCAATCCCGGTATTGAACTCAACTATAATTGCAGAAAAATCCTGGACAGACCGGGATGTTATCTTTTTAACACCACTGATTGATTTTAAGATTTTTCTCCAACGGCCTTGTTACCAGATTCTCCATATCTGATGGTGAAGTACCGGGATAAATGGTATTGATATTTATCATTGGGATAACTATCTCCGGAATTTGTTCTTTTGGTATAGTGTTATAACTGATTATACCAAACACCGCTATTATGAAAACCAGGACATAAACACTGATCTTATTGTCAATGGCCCAACTGGTTGCAAAAAATTCCTTATTCAATTTTTCCATGAAAAAATATTTATTATTCTTCGGTATTATCGATATCAGATCAGGTTTAAAATCTTATGTATTCTCCATTTATCAGCTCCTGAAATCCGGTTGAGACAACTTTATCGCCAGCTGCTAAACCTTTAATTATCTCCGCAATTCCGTTGTAGCTGTTCCCGATTATCGACCTGTTGTTTAAATGCTGCTTTGAATTTACCTTTTAATTTTACGACATAAACATAACTCCCTGAAGATCGGTCTGAATCACATTCATTGGGACCAGAATAGAATTGTCAGAATGGTAATCGTTTATCTGGACAACTGCTATCATATTGGCTTTCAGTCCTGTTATTCCGTCCGGTATTTCTGTTTCCATTATAAAGGTGCGGTTTGTAGGTATTAATGTATTTGCTTACAAAATCAACTTTTGTCTCAATTTGCTTCTTGATATCGGGAAACAATAAAACAACTTTATCGCCAGTCTGAACCCTTGAAGAATATGCTTCTGACACCTCTGCGCTCACCCTCAGATTATTAAATGCAACAACTCTGTAGACCGCCGAGCGCGGGTCAGGAGAAACCACTCCCCCAACCTTTATGTTACACTCTTCAATTGCTCCGGTAATAGGAGATTTAATCCTGAATTTTCCAATCTGCTCTTTTAAAGATGAAATCTGCTGTTCAAGCGACTCTTTTGTTGTTTTTGACTGCAGGTACTGAACCTCACTGCCAATCTTCTGATCCCATAAATTTTTCTGCTTATCATACATTTCAGCAGCAAATTTATACTGGGTTTCAAGTCCATCAGCTGACTAATGTATTGCTGATCATCGATCTGAGCCAATACCTGGCCTTTTGTAACCCTCTGGCCAACATCAGCATACTTTGCAGAGATTGTCCCCGGAACCTCCGCAAAAACAGCTGCGTTCAAATCACCATCAAGTTTACCCTGAACTTTTATAAAATGGTCGAATGAGCTGGGTTCAACATCCGCTATTCCAACAAATTTAAATTCGGTGGAGTCAACGAAACCCTCTCCTTCGCTTTTTAATATGTTTTCAAGATTTTTGATTTTGTCAGCTATAGCGGTTTGTTGTTGTTTCAATTTTGTCAGTTGCGCCTTCTTGTCAGCGGATGCATGAAAAAATATTAAACAATACTATTATACCTATTATCCCTAAATTAATGGCTTTCATATCTGATCTTATTTATTTTACTGTACTTAATATATATGCTCTTGTAAATTATACTTCTAATTATTTCCTAAAATACGATCGAGTTTTGCCTTCGCGTTAAGCAAAGAAAGAACGGAATTATAATAATTTGACTCGGATGTTAAGAATTGTGCATGGTTTTGCGTAAGCTCAAAACTTGATGACACACCCTCCTTGTATTTGATAACTGTATTTTCATAAACTTTCTTACTCAGTATCATACTCTCTTTATTAGTTGTGAAGTTGTTGAAAGCAGTGTGAAAAGAGCTTTTGGCTGTTTCATATTCCATGATAAGATTCTGCTCCACATTATCTTTATTAAGACGGGATTTTTCAAGATCAAACTTTGCCTGCCTTATTGTTGCATTTCGCTGACCACTTGTGACAATAGGCAGACTCAGAGTAACTCCGGCAAGATCCTTCACAGCAAAATTGAATGCCGGTGTGTTGGTTTGCTCCTGATGACGATAAAATCCTGAAATTGTCGGCAAAAACTTCGATTTTTCACGCTTTAACAACAGAGCTGATATCTTTTCCTGATTACTCATAAGTTGATAATCTATACTGTTTTCCACATTGAACTCAGGAGAAGAGAGATACCGTATATTTCCCTGTTCAATAATTCCTGAAAGGCTGTCAGTTAATACAACGGGTTGATCAAATCCTATCCCAAGCTGATATTTTAATAATTTCATCGAAATTTCTTTCTGCGACTCAATTGAGGAAATCAGAGTCTGTATGTTAGACCTGGTGATTTTTAACTGATCGACATCAGTTTCCTCATTAAAACCCTGCTCGTGCATTTTAACCAGATCATTGTAAGTCTGGTCCGTAGAATTAAGGCTCTTCTCCAGAACTTTAGCGTTTTCTCCCAGAACCAAAACCAGATAGTAGGTGTTTGCAACTGATTCTTTTATCTGATCCTCAGTTTTAACCAGTGTTTTTTCTGAAACATCTTTTAACACCTTCACTGCCTGCAGACCAACGAGGTATTCCCCGCTGAAAATAAGCTGAGATACTGTAAAATCAAAAGTCGTATTATTCCTGACGCCCAAAGATATAGGAGGTGAAATTTTATTTGCGGTCACCAGATCACTTTTACTAATAAAACCATCAGGTAAGGAATTTATATCCAGCACCGGACCTAAACTCAGCTGAGGAATCACAAACTGATGTTGGTAATTTGCTGCAAGATCAAGATGGGGCAGCCCGGTTGCCAGTGTTTCCCATACTTTTTTATCCGCACTCCTGACATCTATCTTTGATGACTGAATTGTACGATTGTTCTGAAGTGCAAATGACTGGGCCCCAGATATTGATAATTTAAGTATTCCTTTATTGTCCTGGCTGAATCCATAACTAAATAATACCAGGAGAATCAAGGTTAAAAGATACTTTTTTTTCAGATTCATACTTTATATTATTAAATGTTATTCATTTTAAAACCTTCAATCTTTTTCCCGAATACTTTGATACCTTTTTCGGTTGCAATACCACGAACATGATAAGTCAGAAGTTCCAGGAATACTTTGTCTGATGTATACTCCTCTACGGTATAGATGTCATTCATATGAATGCTTTCTGTCCTCGACAGATATAATTTTGCTATTATTTCTTCGCTCATATCATCACGATACAATGCTTCTTTTTTCCCCTTTTTAAGATTTAAAAGAATATAGGTAAATAACCCTTCTCTGCGGGCCTTAAAAATTTTCTGATAGTGATGGGGATAATACTTTTTCAGGTCGTATTCAGTTGCAGGATTTTGTTCCCGTGCTAATTTATTAATGTAGATAGAGATCTCAAGCAACTCTTCAATGGCATTTAATCCGATCCTGAAACAATTGCGTATGTCCTTCTGGTTCAGTTCTATTTCATTATCAATAAATTTTCCGACCAGTTCATCCTTATCGGCCACATACCTGTAAATAGTTTTTTTGGAAATACCAAGCTCCCTTGCCAGGTCATCCATAGTTATACTTTTTATCCCATATTTCATGTATAACTCACTAACCTTATGAAGTATAGTTCTCAGATCATCCTTCATTCACCAAAAATAATATGAATAAACCTGAAAAACTAATTTTACATATATTGTTTCTAAAGTTTATTTATCATTAGGCAATAATGTAACATAAATATTCCGCGTGGTCAAGTTGTCTGGTTTTTGCACATGTCTTCCTGATGGCCCGGGTTAGCCATAAATATTAAAAGTCCGTCTCATGACCGTAGCTGTTTATTTCGACCTGCACAGAACATTAAATAATTGACCTTATCTGCAAATTCAGACATTCAAAAGTTTCATTAACTCATCTAATTTTGGAGACAGAATTATTTCGGTTCTGCGGTTCTTGGCTCTTCCTTCGGCAGTTCCATTGTCAGCTTTAGGAGAAAATTCCCCTTTCCCTGACGCTGTAAGACGGGTCGGTGCAATTTTATAGTCATTGGTTAATATCCGTACTATAGTGGTAGCTCTGGCTACACTTAAATCCCAGTTATCTTTATAAATTGATGTTTTTATTGGAACATTATCTGTATGTCCCTCAACAAGAATGTCAATGTCAGGGTTTTTTTCCAGTACTTGTGCCAGCAGTTTTAAGGCTTCTTTTCCTTTTTCCTCCACAGCAGAGCTTCCCGATTTAAATAAGAGTTTATCTGACATTGAAACATAAACTTTGCCATTTCTTATTTCAACTGATAACTCATCAGAATTAAACCCAAGCAAAGCATCTCTTAAAACAGAATTTAACCTGCTGGTAATGGAATCCTGTCTTGATATTACCCGCTGCATCTCATCCAGTTTTCTCTCCCTGTCGGAAAGCAATTTTTCCTTGGCTTCCAGTTCTTCTGACTTTGCTTTAAGAGCCTGGCTTAATTTGTCGGTTTGTGACAAGTTCTCATCGATTAACTCTTTATATTTTTCCTCCAAAATATTGTTCCTGGTGGTAAGGCTGTTGTATTGTTCATTAAGGGCATTGTATTTGTTTGTCAGGTCAAGTATATCTTTCTTCAATCCTGCATTTTCACTTTCCTTCAGTTTGATATCAGCACATAGCTTATCTCTTTCACTCACAACTGCTTTCAATCTTTTGCTCCAGGTTATCGGTTCCTTCATGGGTCTTGAATCTCCGCATTTATAAACTGTAGCACAAGAATTCAGGAAGGCAACAAGCGTTAATAAAATTATTACATAACTGATCTTTTTCATATGTTTTGGTTTTAATTCACACAAAAGTATAATAACCTTATTAAGGTTAGATTAAACATAGATTAATAATGTATTAATATTTTAAGGTTAATAATTATAAAACTAACCTGTAACAGTTCACGGGCCGGGGTCAATAAACTTCCACCGGCCCGTGTGAAGATCTTTCAGCCTTCCCCGATTACCGGAATTTTCAAGGGGAAAAAGAGAAATCCTCTTTCTATGAAAAAATCAGGAAACTTAATTATTTCCTTTAATCTGGCCCCGGATCTCTCCTCCGGGAAACTGACTGGTATGAACATTTACATATGTATTCCCGGCAACCATTAAGTCCACCAGATCCGAAAGTTCATTACCAGCCAGAGTACCGGTAAGATTAGCCTTTGTAATAATTCCTTCCTGAAGGATCCCGTTTGTTGTTCCGGGTATCAGGACAGCAGGCGGAGCCGGTGGATAGAGCCATACTACAACTGGTCCGTTTGATCCGGCCGGAGCCACATGGATATGAGACATTGATAGGTTATCGAGGTTAGCAACAATAAGTTTGTAGCTTAACTCCATCCCATCTTTGCTTAATTGAAAAATAACCTCCCCAACTCCTGAGGATTCACGCGGAGGCACTTCCTGGTCGCCGGTAAGATGAGCCCTGAAATTCAACATAACATGTCCGTTCATATTATCGGACATATTCTGGCTGCTCTTGTAACCTGGTATCTGAAGATCAGGTTCTGTCATCACTTTTGTACAGGATGAAAAGCCAAGGATACCAGAAATTACGAAAACTGATACAATCTTTTTCATACTTTCAATAATTAAATTAAATGGAGAAATTTAAAAGCTTAAACATGAAAAAGAACTAAAGGTTCATCTTACTGAACTTTATCTTGCACTGACATTTACTCATGAGCGCTGCGGTCACATTGGAGCTGGTTCAGAATATCTTTTTACCCATATCTGATATTCTTCAGGAGACATCTTGTTCATTTTATTAAGCAAAAACCCTGTTATGGCCCATATCTTCTGGTCGGGATGGGTAGGACCAAATGCCGGCATACTGGTCATCTTTATACCATTTTTAATGATCCAGAATGCCTCATTGGGATCCGGCATATCATTTGACTTATAGAAAAGGGGCGGATCAGGATAAAGCCCCTGTACCATTTCCTCAGGATTAATTCCCGGGGCTCCATGGCACATAACACACATCTCATTGTAATGCACAAAACCCTGTACAATCATTGCAGTATCATTCAGGGGAGGAACCTGAATCTCTTTCAATCTTTTCTCTATGGAATAATGCGTGGTGGTTCTGATCATCCATTTTGTAACTGCATTGTGATGTTTAAGCTGGCTGATATCATAAGTGCCTGAATACATGTAAAGTGTAATTCCTGCTCCTAAAAAACCCAGCGTGATAATTACAGTAATAATTACTTTTTTCATACCAGATAATTTTTACGATTAATACCTGAAAAACCGACCCGCTTAGCCGGGAGAAATATATTTGGCAATAATGGGATCATTTTCCACTTCTCGTTTCACTCCAGAGTCCTTTTTTCTGACTCCTTGCTTTCCGCATCAGATTCAGAAATGTTTCAGCATATTTTACATTTGGGGGAACAGTCATGACCATGGCATAACCATTTTTCACCATTACTGCATTCACAAAGGTTCCATTTTCCAAAAAAACATAAGCAAGTGTGCGGCCATACCTGTCAAACCGGTCAATATCATATTCAAGCCTGACTCTCTTTCCTCCTATTAACCCTGACAGATAACCTGATGCCTCTGTCCCATAAAATGCTTTTTCTTTCCTGCCTGTATTTCTGGATTCAGGTGCATCAACTCCTATCAGTCGTATCTTTAGTCCTTTCTCAGAACCATTATCAATCCAGAATGTATCGCCATCGACTACTCTGGTAACAGAGTAAAAACGATTGCTCTTTTTTCCCCCCTCAGTGATGCTGAAAATTACTGACGTTGACATCAAAAGAAGAAGAGAAAAAAAGAATAATTTTCTATACATTTTTTTATTCACAAACAGTGATTAAAAAGACTCCATTCCCTTTTACTATCTCCGATTTTATTGAAAGTCCTGAATGGTTCGTAAAATAATGGATGCCTCCGTTCTTTATAAAAACCCTGAAATTCCTATAATGTTCACCTCCTGCAACTCTTTCAATTCCGGCCGCCAAATATCCTGAAAACCTCTTTGGCAAAGGGTAATTATAATCAATGATGATAACTTTTTGTGATATCCTTTTCATTTCTGAAAGAATTTTAACGGCAAGTTCTGCATCAAACTGGTGAATAGCCATTGACGTTACGGCAATGTCGAACTCATGATCCTTAAAATCTGCAAGATCTGAGGCATCGCTAACCTCAAACCGGGCATTACTTATACCTCTCTTCCGTGCAGATCTCACAGCTGCACCGATCATTTCTTCTGACAGGTCTATCCCGGTAATGAACATAACCTTTACAGCAATTGCCAGAGACAGGGAACCCGTCCCGCACCCCACGTCAATAACCCGATCTGTTGATTCAAAATATTCAGTAATGCCATTATGCAGACGCGATAATATAGGATCAATAAGTCTCTGATATATTAAGATGTCAATGCCAAAATTCATAGGTAGTTTCAACACATGCAAAGATAATCTAAATTAATATGAAAGCTCCTTCCTGAATATCTCTCTATTCTTTTCTCAACATTCTCCATATTTTCTGATGAATTGAACAGGAGGGCTCCCCTTTTAAACGTCTTAACCCCATGTATCCGGCAGAAAAAACCAGATCCGTTAAGACACTGTAAGCAAAGACAATATTTATCAAACTATCCAACCATGAATTTTAAGAATATTGTTAATTTTGGTATCATTATAGCGGCAGAAAGTTCAGATGCACCTGATAAGCTTAAGGTTTTTTGCATGCCCTTATTTAAAGCTCATTATGTCCTATGTACCAAAAAGACTATATCCTCAGAATGATTGAGATGCTGGCCGAGCTGATAGCTTCCATTTTGGGACTTATAAGGAGGAAAGAATTCAGGAAGGCTTCTGAAAATCTGGAAAGGATTTATTATGACATTCTTAAGGAAGATGCAGCGTTTTTCCGGACTATTCCCCAAGAGAGGCTGACCGAAACTCTTCTGGAGCAGCATAACTATACAAAGGGACATCTGGAAATTCTTGCCTGGCTATTTGATGCGGAAGCTGAGCTAGAATTAGCACAGGGTAACAAGACCGGAAGCCTTGAATACTCGGTTAAATCGCTGATTCTTTTCGAATTCCTTGACAGGGAAGGAAAAACATTTTCATTTGAACGGGAAAAAAAGATGAAAGTCCTAAAAGATAGGATAGAAAAGAGCAGCACTTAAGAAAGCTTCGTTCCTCATTATGTCTGCCGTTCCCTGCTACTCCTGCTGTCACTCTTTCCAGCATGGCCACATAGCCTGAACCACCCAAGAGAGGAACCGCATAGAAATGAAAATTTATGTTCGCATTTTTGTGTGGTTTCAAAACATGCAGGCTTCATAAAATCAAATTATTCAGGAACAATGTTAATAAGTTAATTGTTTTATAAATGTTCCGGTAACTAACAGATTAACATTATAAAAATGGAATTTTTATTATTATGAAGGCATTCTATTCCATATCTTACGGGGGACCTGAAGCATCTGCCTATGGTGATTTTCCAGACCCTGTTCCCGGCATCGACCAGCTGCTGATAGAGGTTAAGGCAGTTTCAATAAATCCGGTTGATTTTAAGATAAAGCGCGGAGATCTGAAATTCATTACGGGGTCAAAGTTCCCCCGGATATTCGGTTCAGATTTTGCGGGAATTGTTAAAGAAACCGGTAGCAGGGTAACAAAATTCAAACCGGGTGACAAGGTTTATGGAGTGACATCGGCAATCAGTAAAAAACCCGGCGCTCTGGCCCAACTATTAGCAATAGACGAAAAATCCTTAGGAATGATTCCCGCTGGGATGCCTTTTGAAGTGGCTGCATCTCTGCCAATAGCAGGGTTAACGGCATTGAACGGTTTAAGGCGGTGTAAAGTAGAAGCAGGCACCCGGGTGCTTATTAATGGAGGGACAGGTGGAGTGGGTCATTTTGCAGTTCAGATCGCAAAAGCTAAAGGAGCACATGTAACCGTAACGTGCAGCGAAGGAAATGCAGAATTAGCACGAAAGCTTGGTGCCGATGAAGTCATTGGTTACAGCAGAAAAGATCTTGCAATGAGTAAGAATAAATTTGATGCTATCCTTGATGCCTATGGCAGGATGAATCATTCTGATATATACAGATTGTTAAACAGGAATGGTATTTACGCAACTACAATGGTCAACCCGTTTCTCTTTTTTACTTCACTCTTCGCAAAAATAATCCACGGAATAAGGTTGACATCATCGAATATGCGTATGAGGCCTGAAGATAAGATGGAAATAGAAAGATTATACCTTGAGAAAAAACTTAACCCGGTAATTGAAAATTTTTTTAGTCTCGACAAGGCTGACGAAGGCTTTGAGCTGGCAGAAAATGGAAAACCACGCGGTAAAATTATCATCAGGATATAAAGCGATAAAAGAAAGTCATAAGTTACATATAATGTGAATGTTAATGTCGGCAGGTGCTCCTAGTAACCAAAGAATTATTCCTTTTTACTCTTTACAACTACCACAAATGATGCACTTCTTTTTTAATATACTGATTATATATATTATTCATAGATGTGATCTTGTCAGAGGTAAGGGGTGGCAGATCATAAACAGAGAGGTTTGAAAGAACATGATCCGTTTTGGAAGCACCGGGAATAATGCAACTGACCTCCCTATATGTAAGAATCCATTGAAGGGCTGCGGGTGCAAGGTTCTTCATATCCGGGAACAATGTCTTTAGTTCGTCCACAGCTTTTAACCCGAGTTTATAATCAATCCCTGAAAAGGTTTCTCCCCTGTCAAATGCCTTGCCTTCTCGGTTAAAATTTCGGTGGTCGTTCACGTCGAAACGGGTTTCGGAATGAAACAAACCGGTCAGAAGACCACTGGCCAGTGGTACCCTCACAATAATGCCGATATTACGCTTTTCAGCTTCCCTGAAAAAAAGTTCTGCCGGTCGTTGCCGGAAAAGGTTAAAAATTATCTGAACCGTACATACATTAGGATATTCAATCGCTTTCAGGGCCTCCTCAACTTTAACCACACTCACACCCAGGTTCTGAATCTTACCCTGCTGCTTTAGCCGGTCAAAAAGTTCAAAAATCTCCGGACGGGAATATACTTCTGCAGGGGGACAGTGAAGTTGAATAAGGTCCAGTGTTTCAAGTCCGGTCCTTTTCAGGCTCTCCTCAATAAATTTTTTCAGGACGTCAGGTTTATATCCCTCGTTAACATGAGGAGTTATCTGCCGTCCGCATTTAGAAGCAACGAAAATCTTTCCTGGTCGTGAGCGAACAATCCTGCCTACTGCTGTTTCACTCAGGCCATTGCTGTACACATCGGCTGTATCTATAAAATTTACACCCATATCGATAGCAGTATTTAATATCCGGTCTGCATTTTTGTCATTAAAGGATGAACCCCATTTACCACCCACCTGCCACGTTCCAAGGGAAATCTCAGATACACTGAAACCGGTTTTGCCCAATATTCGATAATTCATATGAAAAATGTTTAGTATTATGTAAAAATACAAACTTTAAGTATTTCATGTTTATTTAAATTTATTTTTAACGGTCAAATGTAATTTTATGTCTTGAAAATTTAGATTTATCCGTAAATGATTTATTTATAATTGAATAACATGATTTAAAATTTGTAATTAAATTTACATTTAAATACTGATCTATATTAGGAATCATGAGAACTATACTTATCGGCGCCTCTCTCCTCTTTTCACTTACCTGCTTTTCACAAAAACCGGGATATCAAAAGTCTGAAGATTGGGAAACCCGTTACCGTGCTACGGCAACAAAAATAAATGATCTTGTAAATACCAAACTGGAGGTCAGCTTCAATTATTCAAGATCGTGGATGTATGGTAAAGCGCTGATCACTCTTCACCCGCATTTTTATCCGACAGATTCATTGACCCTCGATGCAAAACGGATGGTCATCAATGAAGTGTCAATAATAAAAGATGACAAACATTTTCCCCTGAGATACATATACGATGGTTTAAACCTTCGCATTACACTCGATAAAACTTACCTGGCCAAAGATAATTATACAATCTTTATTGATTATGTTGCCAAACCTGATGACATCAAAGCAAAAGGCAGTATGGCAATAACAGGTGCAAAAGGTTTGTATTTTATTAACCCGCTGGGAAAAGATAAAAATAAGCCCACCCAGATATGGACCCAGGGAGAAACCGAGTCCAATTCGGTATGGTTTCCCACAATTGATAAACCAAATCAGAAAATGACTGAAGAAATATCCATGACCGTTCCTGATAAATACAAAACGCTTTCAAATGGTTTACTTGTAAAACAAATAAAAAATAGCGACGGAACACGTACCGACACCTGGAAGATGGACCTGCCTCATGCCCCCTACCTTGTTATGATGGCAATTGGAGAATACTCGGTCATTAAAGACAGCTATAATGGAATGGAAGTGAGTTATTATGTTGAAAAAGAGTATGCCCCGGTTGCAAGAAAAATATTTGGACTTACTCCTGAGATGATTGGTTTCTACTCCCGGATAACAGGCGTGAATTATCCATGGCAAAAATATTCCCAGGTTGTTGTCAGAGATTATGTAAGCGGTGCAATGGAAAATACTACGGCTACCGTACATGGAGAATTTGCACAACAGGATGCCAGGCAGCTTGTAGATGGGAACATCTGGGAGGATGGTATTTGCCATGAACTATTTCATCATTGGTTTGGCGACTATGTCACAACGGAAAGCTGGAGTAATCTCACAATGAACGAATCATTTGCCGACTTCAGTGAAATCCTGTGGGAAGAATATAAACATGGAATGGATGCAGCAGGACAGCACAATTTCGACGCAATGCAGAAATATCTCCTCAGTAACAGCTCGAAAAAAGATCTGGTTCGCTTTTATTACAAAGACCGGGAGGATATGTTTGATGCCGTTAGCTATCAGAAAGGAGGTCGCATTCTGAACATGCTCCGGAACTACGTGGGCGACAGCGCTTTCTACAAATCATTGAACCTGTTCCTGACAACTTACAGGTTCAAAGCTGTAGAGGCACAGGAACTTCGTCTCGCATTCGAAGAGGTTACGGGACAGGATTTAAACTGGTTCTGGAATCAATGGTATTACCATAGTGGTCAACCTAAACTTGATATAAGTTATGATTATGATCAGAAAACCGGTAATGCAAAGGTTTTCATCAGCCAGAACCAACCAGATAAGATTTTTAAGCTGCCTGTCGCAATTGATCTGTATCAGGGTGGAGAAAAAAAAAGATATAATGTTTGGCTCGACCATCCGGCTGATACATTTATTTATCATTCGGACTCAAGACCTGACCTTATAAATGTCGACGGGGACAAGATCCTTCTGTGCGAGAAATCTGACCATAAAACCCTCGATAATTATATCTTTCAGTATAATAATGCAGGCTTATACCTGGACCGGCGTGAAGCAATTGACTTCGCTGCTTCGATACAGGGGAGTGACCCTAAAGCAATGGAATTTATGAAATCAGCCCTTAAGGACAGGTTTCAGGGATTAAGAATATATGCAATTCAGAAATTAAATATCAGGAATGATTCAGTTAAAAAGTCTGTTGAACCTATACTTGCATTCATGGCAAAAAACGATCAATCTTCTCTTATCAGGGCCGCTGCCATTGAGGCACTTGGAATGTATAAAAAAGACAAATATAAAGAACTCTTCATTAATTCACTTAATGACTCTTCCTATACTGTTGCAGGCAATTCACTGCTCGCCCTGGGTTCGATTGACAGTACAATTGCTCTTGAAAAAGCCCGAAAATTGTCAGTCCGTCCTGCCAAAGGAAAATTATTCACTGCAATCTATAATACATTATATCAGTTCGCAGGCGAAGGTGATTTTGATTACCTTTCTTCAACATTTGACAGACTACCTTTCGGCAATGACAAACTTACGCTGGTCCAGCCTTTCGCCGACTATCTGAAGCGGGTAAAGAATAATGATAACTTCCGGAAGGGTATTGATATGATTGTGAAATTCCGCGATATGATACCATATCAGTATGCCGGGCAATTTAAGGGTTATCTCAATGGCGTGATATTAAACGGTGTAGCGGAATCCAGGAAATCAACAGGCCCTGCTGACCAGGCTGCATATGTAAAATCGAAAATCCCGGTTTATACTGAAGCAGCTGAAGTTATCGATGTACCGGCAAAAATCCTTCGAAAATATACCGGGGAATACGTTTATGAACAGGAAGTATTTAAGGTGACCTTGAAAGATAATAAAACACTGAATCTTGTATTCAAGGGTCAGCCTGATATGGAATTGCTGCCTCTTTCCCGTACAAAGTTTGCTGTTAAATATATAGAAGGATTTAACGTTGAGTTCAAATTCAACGATAACAATGAAGTTGCCTCTATGACATTGGAATCATCAGGAGAGAATATTTCAGCCATTAAGAAGAAATAGCATCAATCGTAAAAAATTTCAAAGGTTAATTTAACTGAAACTTAATGAAAATCATTTTAAAATAAATTACTAACAGATTTTGCAATTATAAAGGCAGCAGCGGCAGCTATTATCCCAATAAGAGTAACTTTCAATGCTCCTTTTAAAGGTGGCTGACCTGTTACCTTGCTTTTAAAATAACCGAATATGAACAGGCATACTACCGTTAACATGGCAGAAATCATTAATCCCTGATAAGGTGTATGAGTGAAAATATATGCTGACAGGGGAATTAAACCGCCTATAATATAAGAGATGCCAATTGTGGCCGCGCTGTTTCTTGCCCTGTTTACATCAGGTTTATCCAGACCCAATTCATATTTCATCATAAAATCGACCCATTTATCCTTGTCCTTTGCCAACTCTTCTGCAATGAAGTTTTGGGTTTGCTCATTTAACCCGTATTGTGCAAAAACAAATTTCACCTCTGCTTTTTCTTTATCCGGGAATGTGTCTACCTCAGCATATTCCCGCATCAGTTCCGACTGAAAGTGCTCCTGTTCTGTCTTGCCGGCTAAATAACCGCCCAACCCCATAGCTATGCTTCCTGCAACGATCTCAGCTATCCCTGCCGTGATGACAACCGTATTGCTTTGAACCGCCCCGCTCAGGCCTGCCGCCAGTGCAAAAGGGACAGTCAAACCGTCAGACATACCTATAACTATATCTGTGATGAAATCCGAGCTTCTTAAATGTTCTTCCTTATGGCTTTCATTATCATTATTCATGATGTTTATTCTGTTTAATTTTGGATCGTATCATCATTTTTCAGATCATATTCTCCAAATTTATAAAAGGTTTCGAAGAAAGAAAATTATTAAAATAGATTAAAGGCTTTCACCATTTAAGATATAAAATTGCCGGGATCTTTGACCGGGCAGGAATTGCAATTAAAAGAGGTAATATCTCCGGTCCCTGAAAAAGCCCCTGTTCAAATGCTTATTGAACTTAACAGAACTATTAGTTCATTCTGCCTGTATTCAGATTGTTGTTCCGGAACTTTGGCCATGGTGCTGATGTCTCTAATCCCTGGCTACCGGTCTGAATGGCAAAAACGGTTCCGCTTATGTCGCTAATATAGAGTACACCTTTACTGTCTATCACCGGAGAAGACCAGGTGATTCCCGAGTTTGTGGTTGTCATCCCGACCAGGGATCCATCTGATGTCTTTAGTGAATAGACAAATCCGAATTCCTGACCGAAGTAAACAACACCATCGGATCCAATAGCCGGGGATGAGTAAATGTCAAAATGGGTATTGGAAACATCGGCAGGAAGATCTGAAGGTTCAAATTTCCACTTTAACGAGCCATCCTTGTTAAGTGCAAAAAAAGCAGATGACGGATTACCAGTATTAATTCCAAAGTAAATGGACCCGTCACTATCAATTGCGGGTGAAGAACGAAAAATACCACTGAATCCAACCGAAGCCAGATCAAATGTCCATACAGGTTGCCCGTTAGGGGAAACTGCAAATAACAAACCGGGCTGAGTGGCCACATAAATTGTCCCGTCAGCGCCTATCGCAGGAGAAGCAAAACAATGATCATTAACGCCTAATGGACAACTCCAGATTACAGAACCATCATCGGGATTCAATGCAGTTAATGGAATGTTATGATACACAAAATATATGGTGCCGTCTTTACCTGTTACTGCAGCATTTCTCAGTGCTTCATTTGAATTGCCAAAAACCGACCAGCGGAGAGATCCGTCAGGATTAATTGCATATAATTTATCACCTGATGCATAAATAGTCCCATCTGATCCGATTGCAGGAGCAGATTGACCTACATCAATGGTTAATCTGCGTGGATTGATGTCATACTTCCAGAGCAGATCACCATTAGCCGAGATATGCCAAAGCTCGTCACCCAGAATAACACTGTTTGACGGATCGCGAACTTCAACTGTAAAATAGATTGAATTGTCTGAAGAAACTGCCGGAGTAGAACGAACCTCATTTGCCCCCAGGGGCAATTCCCAGGTTTCTTTGCCCGTGGAAGCATTAAGAGCAACAAATACCTGTCCTGTATGGTGGTTTCCATTCAGACCTGCTGATGTTCCTGTATAAACGGTTTTTTCATCTAAGCTCAGAGCAGGAGATGAATAATAGATCTCAACCGGAAGTAAGGTTTCCCATATTTTTAGTGTCGTCTCCACACCGGGACCTACTCTGTTTTTGCATCCTGCACTGAAAATAAATAATAGAATTAAAGAGGTGATTATCAGGGTACCGGTAAAACGCCTAGTGTAAAAAGCAAATTTTGAATTTCGCTTTTGCGAACTACCTGACCAAATCCGGCCAAAAATGCTCATAATGATCTATTAAAACTAATCCGGATTCCCTGGTCTGCCTGAATTTTATTTTCAGCGAATGTTTACTTTTCAGGGAATCAGAACCTTATCAAATATACAAAACATTCTGATTTCCAACAAATTTTTGAGGATAGTGGTCCGAAAGTACCCTGGCAAATCTATCCTTATTTATAAAATAATCTATCAGATAAAGGCTATTCTTCAATTCAATAATGTTTGATCAACATTGAAAGGATTGCAGGATGGCTGCCTTAAAAAACCCAAAAACAGTTAAAACTTAATTTTTTCAGGATGTGTGAAATGTATAAATATTTATCAGAATTGTGTAATAATCATGTTTGAGTATTTCTTTAATTTCGCATTTAATTCTTTCAAGAGAAAGATTTCTTTTTTTCTTGCAATAATGTAATAGAGGTTTGAAGATAGTTCTTACCAAGTATGGTTAAATGAAAATATTATTAATATATCCTACGTACCCTGATTCCTTTTGGAGCTTCAAACATGCCTTAAAGTTTATTTCGAAAAAAGCAGCTGTCCCTCCTCTTGGTTTAATAACAGTATCTGCAATGCTGCCTGTAAAATGGCAGAAAAAGCTGGTTGATCTGAACATAACCAATCTTAATGAAGATGATATCAAGTGGGCGGATTATGTATTCATAAGTGCAATGTACATACAAAAAGAATCGGTGGCTGCTGTAATTGAAGAATGTAAAAAATTTAATAAAAAAATTATTGCAGGCGGTCCGCTTTTCACTCAGGAATATAATAATTACCCGCGAATTGATCATTTTATCCTGAATGAGGCGGAAATCACTCTTCCCATGTTTCTGAATGACCTGAGTACCGGAACACCTGAAAAAGTTTACAAGACCACTGAATTTGCTGATATCACGATAACACCGGTACCCGATTACTATTTATTAGACAAGGGGAAATATGCTAATATGAGTATACAGATTTCGCGCGGATGTCCCTTTGCATGCGATTTCTGTGAAATTACATCCCTTTTGGGCCACAAGGTAAGGATGAAGGAAACTCAACAGGTCATTAACGAGCTTGATACATTATATAATCTTAACTGGCGCGGTCCTATTTCCATTGTTGATGACAATTTTATAGGGAATAAAAAAGAAATCAAACATTACCTGCTTCCTGCGATGAATCAATGGATGAAGATACATAAGTATCCCTTTGAGTTTTCGACACAGGCGACCATTAATCTTGCTGACGACGATGAACTAATGGCATTGATGGTTGAAACCGGGATTAATTCCACGTTTATAGGAATCGAAACTCCTGATGAAATATCTCTGGAAAGTTGTAATAAAATACAAAATAAAAACAGGGATATGCTTCAAAGCGTAAAAAAAATGCAAAAAGGGGGGTTCCAGGTTTCAGCCGGATTTATTGTAGGTTTCGATGACGATACTGCAACCATTTTTCAACGCCAGATTAATTTCATACAGCAAAGCGGAATTGTAGCTGCAATGGTTGGATTACTTAACGCTCCAAAAAACACAAGATTGTACGAACGACTTGAATCGGAAAACAGGCTGACAATTGAAGCAACCGGCAATAATACTGACTTTTCTATGAATTTTATACCCAAAATGAACAATAAATTTCTTATTGAAGGGTATACGAAAATTATTCAGAATATTTATGCTTCAAAACCTTATTACAAAAGGCTGCGCCAATTCTTACTTAATTACAACCGCCAATATAAAAGACAGTCAAAACTCAACTTTTCACATTTTTTGGGTTTCCTTAAATCAGTATTTATCATTGGAATAGTAAAAAAAGGAAGATCTGACTACTGGAAGCTGATATTATGGACCCTCTTTAACCGGCCCGGGTTAATTGTAGATGCCATAACATATACTGTTTATGGTTTCCATTTCAGAAAATTATACGGATTGTAAACTATATACAAAAATTATAACATTTGTGGGTGATTTACTCAACTTATTCCTGAAGTTTTGCAGAGCCTTCCGGATTTAAAGATTTTTAATCTGTTAAGTGAAATATTATAGCAAGTTCACGCGTGAGCAGAATCCGGAAAAGAATAAAATCCACCAGTTCTATATAACATACGATCTCATTTCTGCAACAAAAAAGGGAAATCGTTGCTTTTGTCCTGAAAGAATTAGTAACTTATAACGGAGTAAGTTTGTCTGAACCTGCAGGAATATATTATGAAGGCATCGGTAATTATTATTTCAAGCAGCTGGAAATTTGCCGCCACTTTTCCGGTAGCAATTTATCTGTTTAAAATGTCATTTTTTGAAACTATTTTATACACTAACATAGGTGGACTTGCCGGCATAATTGTTTTTACACTGTTTTCAAAAGTTCTGCTCAGAATAGTTGATGATTTATGGTCAAAAAACCTGCCTTATAAAAAACGGACAAAAAAAATATTTACCGGACGGAACAGACGTTTAATCTTTCTGAAAAATAAAATCGGATTACCCGGGATTATAATTCTAACACCGGTGTTATTATCAATACCGGTCGGAGTATTTTTGATTACTAAATATTTCGCACGAAGAAAAATAAGTTATTTGTATTTATTTGCCATGCAAATTGTATGGTCTTTTGTTTACACTATCACATACACCAGGGTGAAAACTGCTTTATGAATCCTGATACAAAATCCGGTATCCCGAGAAATAACAGAACCATATTGTACCCCTCTGATAATATACTATCATAAGCAATATTTCAATGCCTAAACAATAATGCAAAGTAATTTGTTTAATTATAAAAACCATACAAGCATCAATTAGTCTTCCGTGAAGATAGCAGCTGGTGCTTTTAGTAATGGTTTTAATACGTGGCCAGTCACTTAAATTGAACTAAGGTAATAAACAAATGGTCCGGAAAGTTTTCAACGGAATGGCAGGTCCCTGCATGGTAATAAAGAGTTCGCCCAAGTCTGCACAAATAAAAAGTTGCAATAGAAATAAGAGTAAGTCGAATGAAAAAGTGATCTGGCAATGAAAAATAGTCGTGAACAGAATAGGGTCCAAAGAACCGGTTTAGTTCCCATTCCTTTTTTTTCAGTTGTGGTCACTACATACAACAGGGCTAACCTTATATCAAGAGCTTTAAATTCCATTCTATCCCAGACAGAAAAAGACTGGGAAGCTATTATTGTGGATGATGAGAGTACTGATAATACTTATTTCCGGATACTGCCTTATCTAATGTCAAACTGTAATATCTTCTACATAAGGCAATCTCATAAAGGAGAGCCAACTGCAAAAAATACCGGGCTTTGGTCAGCTTCCGGTAAATTTGTTACTTTTCTGGATTCAGATGACGAATATAATCCCCTGCACCTGGAATCCAGAAAAGTTGTGTTAAAAAAAAACCCTTCTGTTAAATTCCTGTATGGAGGAATTAAAATATTAGGCAACCAATTTGTTCCGGACAGGTTTAATTATGAGAAAAAAGTTAACCTGAACAATTGTGTTATTGGGGGAACATTTTTTATTGAAAGAAATATTGCTCTATCCCTGAATGGCTTCAGAAATATCCTTTATGCCGCTGATGCTGACCTGTTTGAAAGGGCAAAAAATGCCAACATTACTTTGATGAAGATCAATAGTCCGACTTATATTTATCATCATGAAACGGATGACTCAATTACAAATAATCTGCTGGCAGGATTATAATTACAGGTTATATTTGTACAATTTGTCAATTTTACCTGCAAGATCAAAATCCAGTTGAGTTATCCCATTGGCTGAATGTGTATTTAAAGCGATGCTGACTTTATTATAGACATTACTCCACTCCGGATGATGATCTGATTTTTCAGCTTCCAGTGCGATAGCAGTCATAAAGGAAAATGCATCTACAAAATTCTTAAATTCAAAGCTTCTTTTAATCGCACCTTTTTCAAAAATCCAACTTTTCAGATCTCTTGCCAAGTATTCTGAGATCTCCTGATTAGAAAATGTTTTCATGTGTATATAATTTAATTTTAAAGGTTACATAACCTGCCCCATTTAAGCTGGGGAACCCATATGTACGGAGAAGTATTTTCATACTTGTTTGTGTTTTAAAATCATATGGGCTTCATGGTATTATTCAATCTAAAATTATTACTCTGACAAATTGATGTATAAAAGTGATACTTCCTTTTCCGGTACAGATTTGTTGTAATGATTTTGATATTAACTTTTAGTATAACAATTCCCGATATCTTTTAGTTTTCACCCAAACAGAATTTTCAGGCATTACCCATAATCTACTTAAACAAATAATTTTTCAGTCTGCAAAACGGTAAATCTCCTTTTCTTTTAAATGTGTTGAAGAATTTGGGATAATTATTCTTAAAAATATTATATTTAAAACCTGCAAAACTTAAATGATTTAAAAGATTTTAATTTATGAGACCTCCATGATTTTATAAACACAAACCAATATGAAGCTCACATGATTTACACAATCACAACCGGTCTTGCGAGCTCAGCGAAGTTAATCATGTGCGGTTCCTCCGCTTATGCGGAACAGTCTGTCTGAACTTAAACAAAATAAATATATACTAATGAAAAGACTCCTTATTATCTCATTGATTGTATCCATATCTGCGATGTATTTCATACAAACCGGTTATGCCGGAAGTCCTGAAACATCATCACTTGAAAGAACAGATCGCCAAAAATCCAGGATCAAATTGTTTAACGGTAAAAATCTTGATGGATGGTATACTTACATAAAAGGAAAGGGCCGTAATACCGATCCCAACAAAGTTTTCACGGTAAAGAATGGTCTTATAAACATCACAGGAGAGGAATTTGGGTGTCTCACTACCGATAATGAATATGAGAACTACAAACTTGTGGTTGAATTTAAATGGGGCGAACGGACATTTCCTCCCAGAGTAGGAAAAGCCAGAGACAGCGGAGTGCTGCTTCACTCAACAGGCGAAGATGGCGGTTATTCCGATACCTGGATGCATTCAATTGAATGTCAGATTATTGAGGGAGGGACAGGCGATTTGCTGGTCGTTGGTAACGGCACGCCGGAGTTTTCTCTTACCTGTCCTGTGGAACCTGAAAAACAGAACGGATCATATGTTTTCAAACCAGGCGGCAAACCAGTTACCATTACCGGGGGACGAATAAACTGGTACGGGCGCGATCCCCGATGGGAGGATTTAACAGGTTTTCGGGGAGCAAAAGATATTGAAAACCCGACCGGAAAATGGAACAGAATTGAATGCATAGTGCAAGGGAAGGAGATTTCAGTCTATCTTAACGGAGTACTTGTTAATAAAGCCATTGATGTTCACCCTCAAAAAGGACGTATACAAATACAATCCGAAGGAGCTGAGGTAATGTTCAGGCGCATCGATCTGACTCCGTTAGCCCGGAATTAGCTTTCTTTTATTAAATAAGCCGGGACGAATTTATTTCCTTTCCCTTATTTGTTGTGTCTTTTAAGGCCTCTAATCAAAATTAACTTTTTTTAAATCAGCAATATCATTGGCCTTCCTTCTGTAAAGCTTCTTATAATGCTTATCACCATTAATATAACTTATCCGGCTCAAACCGAAATAAGCATAAGCTGCAAATTCATTACCAAAGTCACCAAAAAGAGAAATCTCCTTAATTCCTTTTATATATAATTCTCGTGCTTGATTATAATCATGATACTTCTTTTCCTTCAGAATTCCATTAAAAATAGTGAGTTGTGCAGCATAATAGGAGTTTTTTGTTTTTGAACCCGAAGAATGAATAAGCTTTTCTGCTTCATCGTATTGTTTTATCAGGAGCAGGTTTTTTATAAATTCTTCTTCATACTGGATATTGTCAGGATATAGCTTAAAGAGAGCCTGATTGTAATAAGTTGCCTGCTGATAATTGTTTTCATAGCTTAGAAAAATATATGAAAGAAACGAAAGTGATTCCGCTCTCAACACAACTGAACTTTGGGCCGCTTTCTGAAGTTCTTTTAAACCCTTTGCTTTATTACCAGCCGGAAAAAGAATTGCCAGCGGCTTGTAAACAGGATGGGCTACAGGATATGCTTCACGATAATAATCATATAAGCCTGTAAAATAACAGAAATCGGGATAAACCGGAGCAAAATCAAAAGCACGCCTTATATACTTGTAAGAACTCGTTGCCAGAGGAAAGACCTCCATATCAAGGTTATTATCAGTATAAAATAACAATAACAGCCCCCTCGCACATAAATTGGCAAGTAAATAATCCGCCTCATAGGTCGTATTATGTTCAGCTTCACTTATTTGAATACAATTGTGCAGATTTTCTTCAAAGTTACTACTGGCGGGTGAGTTAGCCAGAAGAGGGTAGTTCTCCCAATAGGTAATCATTCCTTTCAATAAATACCCTACAGGATGTTCAGGATATTCCTGACGGACTTTATCCAGGATTTCATTGGCATTTTTGAACTGAAAGTTATAAATATAGTCTATACCCTTTTTAATCAGGTTAACAGCTGAAGTGTCGTTAAGAAATTGTGCATTTAAATCTGTTGTGCTGATGCAGAATAATAAAGCAATACTTTTTATTAATATGGCGAACCTGTTTATCATGATTGAACAAAATTATATTTACTGATACTTGTCAGGTTTTACGCTCTGAGAATCAAACCTGAAGTATAAGTTATCTTATTAAGTAAAAGTATATCCTCAAATTATTTTGGTGTCTTTACAAACATCAGGACAAATAACATTATTCCATTTTTAGTTCATTGTCTCCTCAATAATAACCGCTTTAAAGCAACTTTGTTTAAAGCTGATATCAATTACTTGTTAAACGGGCAAAACGCCGGTTTGATTCCGGAAAGTCAACGCCTGATGCGACTGTAACTAATAATCCGATTGCAATTGCCAAAAATAGTGACTCAAAATTGAATTGGAAAGATAATGTTTTACCATAAGGTAATGTTGTAAAAAATGCGCCAAGGATAACATTCAATAACGCAATCCATTGATATATTCTCATACCTGCCCAGTAAGGTGTCTGTGCTTCACCACGGAATGACTCCTCTGTAAAACGACCCAACCCGTTTAGGATAAAATATATGCCGGTAATGAAGACTGCCGGCATTTCAATACTGAATAATCTTATTAATATTAAACCTGTAATCAGATTACTGCAAATTGAATAGAGTTGTGTCGGATGCAATGATAAACCAATTAAACCAGAAATCTTATTAACTCGGGAATCAGGATGTCTAAAACGAATTCCTATATTTTCATTTGAAGGTTTTCCATGACAACATCCCTGTACCAGGCAACGAAGACGTCCGATGGATTGAATCCAGGGTGCTGCCATAGCAAAAGAACCAAGCAGAACATAAAAACCAACCGGGAACATTAAAGATATTAGTAAACAGGCAAATATTGCTCCGATCACGCCTCCATAATACCCGTATGGCCTCAGCAGTCTGGGTGATCCCTCAATAAACTGCGCCCACAGACCGGCTCCTATTATTACAAAGATCATAATAATAAACCCTGCAACAGCATACTGCCGGCCCAGGAAAAAACCTGCCAGTAATGTCCCCGCAAATCCGGCAGCTCCGCCATACAAGCCATGATTTATTAATCGTGCGGAGCCCCATCTCCATTCCTTCCAGCTGTTAGCAATCCCTTCAGACAGCAGACGTATATGGTTCCAGATTTGTTGCCTGTATAAAATTAAAAGAAACATTAAAAACCCTGCAATAACATCAGGTATTGAATGGTTGCCGGTAGTTATACAACTCAGAGAAATTAAAACTGCAAGAATATACCATATCAATTTATACCGTATCATGCTTCCGGTAAAATACCTTGCTGCAATAAATGCCCATATTACATGAAAGGAAGGCAGAGCAGCAGTTTCACCATCCAGTGAACGATTTAATAATAAAAGATGCCCGGGAAATGATTGCGGCACGAAAACCCTTTGCTTTACGATAAAGGGGAATATAAAGTAAATAAGACCTGCAATAACCGTAGCAAACCAGATATCAATTATGAAAGATCTTAACTGGTTCTTAGATTTTATTACCAATGGTATCAGTAATGCATATAGAAAAGTAACAGAATAAAAAACTTCTGTAAATTCCCATACCGGTAATTGGCTTTCAAATGGGAGGTTTGTGCTGATAGCATCCTTCGGAATACCTGAAAAAATGAAAGCTTCATAAACAATCACCCAGGGTATGAAAACTAAAAGGTATGCAGAAATCCTATCTTTTACAGAAGGTGGTATATTTTCAGGAACCGGCAGTGAAAGAAATGTTCTGTAATCCTGATCTCCAAAAACAGATCTTGTTCTTTCATTTTCAAATCCGACGATATATGCTACTATCATTAGTGTGAATATCGGACTTACAAGCCAGAATCCCGATGCCGATCTCGCAACTATCGATAATCCAAAGCTTATTAGCACAGTACCGGAATATATGGGATGTTTTGTAATAGCATAAATGCCCCTTTTAACAAATCTTTCCGGAGGATATGCATTCATGGGCAATCCTCTTCCAAAAGTCCAGAGATGCCAAATACCTGACATTACAAAAAAAATTCCACCTGCAATAATTGCGTATCCAAAATATAAATCATCAGGCACTGGCAACTTTACAACCTTTCCAGTGTATTTTGCCCATAGAATAAGAAGGAATGGAATTACCAATACAAATAATAAACCATACAAAATTTTATGTATTAATGTTTTCATTTTCCAAATATTACAATTTCAAACAACGACCAGCCATTGGCCAGTGTTTTCGAATTCTGGTTCAGGGTTGACTTTGTTTTATACTTTATTTCAAGGGTATTTAATATGCGGTTGTTAAAAATGACTTTCATCCATGGCATCATTGAAAACAGATTTGATAGTTTCCCACTCCTTATTATGGATAATTCCGAAAACAGTAAGTGGAATAATCCTTTGCCAAAAACTATCCTGTCTTCTTCAATAATAGAGTCAGAGTACTCTTTCCCGTTACAAAATATTTTATTTACGGGATAATTTCCTTTCCATTGAATCCAGGTGATAGTATAATCAGCGGATAAAAACCGCCCCCATCTGAGCTCTTCAATTGGCAGATTCCATGGTTTCCTATTAAGAAAAAGAGTTTCAGCATATCCAAATCCTTTAAAGGTCTGCTCCTGAAATACAATTTCAACCAATGCCTTTGGATGATGGCAATCCCATGTTAATTCATTATTCATCCCATCTTTTAACAATACCAGTGAGAGAGGATCGTCAGTGCCATTCCAGCTACCCCTGATTTGCAGCAGGTGGTTATTAAAATAAAGAAGCTCATTTAAAGGCGGACCGGGGATTCTCTTTAATGATGACTTTTCAATGGTTGTACCATCTGTATCTGAAAATATCAGCCCTGAATAAATAACCCTGATAAACCAGAATTCAAATTGTGCCCAATAAATAATGAAACAATTCCCAGAGTCATCTATGCAATCAAGGTACAATTTTTCTAATTTGAATTTCTTAGTCCTCCCTGATTTCACCGGATTTTAATCATTTACATTATTCAATAGTAACTCCATGTTACCTGAGAATACTTTTGCTCCCTTTTCAACTGAAAGGAAGGAATTACTTAATCTGACAATTACAGTAGTGGAATCACTTAATAAATTATTAAAAGATCCCCCTAAACCGGTATTTTCGAAAACAACAACACGGGCAGATGAAAGGTCCAGAACACCAGTCATATCTTCTGATTTGCCGGTTTGTCCATTTGAAGAAAGGCATATAAAAAAAATAATAATAACCTGAATCATCCTTTTTGAGTTCATTGTTACTTCCTTCAATTTGAAACTTTATACTTTATAACCTGGATATGTTATCTGTATTTTTAGTTTACTCTTTAAAAATAAGCAAAACGCGCAACTAATTAAATATATAAACTACTTTTCTAATAAAAATTTAATTGCCATGGATTCATTTTTAAGAAATGTTTTCCGGCATATTGCGACAAATTATGACAGATAATATATTTGTGTGAGTATTTGTTTTCAATAATATAAATTGAAGTAGATTACTCCTTGCCTTCAACTATCATATCCGCTGCCTCAGACAAAGTTGGTAAGTTATCCTGGAGAAGCCTGAACAGGTTGCCTGCTTATTCTGCTAATAATGACAACATTTTCTAATTAAGTGGTTTTTGATGTTTTATGCATTATTGCCGGTAGTCAGGTGTAAGAGAGGTATTATCCGGACCTTCGGGGCGTTTATCCAGCATCAAACGGGTTTTAGGTAAACAATCAGGATAATTCTTCTGTAAAAAGCTTATTAACTTTTCACGGACATTAACCCGAAGGTCCCATGCTGAAGGTGAATCAGCCGCACTCATAAGGGCTCGTATTTCGACAGTTTTCTCGGTTGCGTTGGTCACCTGAACCACATTAACTTTCTTGTCCCAGTTCTTATCTGAATTCAAAATCCGGGTCAGTTCTTCCCTGATTGCATTAAAAGGAACAGTATAATCCGTATAAATAAAAACCGTGCCCAAAATATCTGCAGAAACACGAGTCCAGTTCTGAAAAGGTTTCTCGATAAAATAAGTGGTAGGAACTATTAAACGACGCTTATCCCAAATTCTTATCACCACATATGTAAGAGTGATTTCTTCCACCCATCCCCATTCGCCTTCAACTATTACAACATCTTCCAGCCTGGCAGGCTGGGTAATGGCTATTTGCAACCCTGCCAGTACGGTACCTATCATTTTCTGCGCTGCAAAACCCAATATAATGCCTGCCACGCCGGCAGATGCGAAGATACTCACTCCTATTTTTCTTATGCTGCCAAAGGTCATAAGCGCTACTGCAAGAGCAATCAAAATAATTGCAAAAATGAGAATACGCTCAATAATTGTAAATTCCGTATAAATCCTTCTTGCTTTAAGGTTGTCTTTTTCACCTATATCATAATTTCTTAATATAATACCCTTACTCAGTTTAATTGATCTTATAAGCAGCCATGCCACACCAAAAATAATCAACAGTTGTAATACATGTTTAATGTCTCTGGTCAGAACATTTTCAGGGGCATAAGAATAAACAATGATATTCAGGGCCAGGGTAACAAGAAGGACAAAGGCCGGGACCTTAAATTTTTTACTAATATTTTCTACCAGTAATTTATCTTCCTTATTTATCTTCCCCAATACTTTAAAAACCACGGAATGCACTATAATACTGACAATTATGATTAATCCGCTTATTATTACAGCACTTTGCCAATTGCCATTATTATACTGGCTTATCAACTCATTTGTAAATTCTTTAAACACAAATTCAAGGAGATTTTTTTGTTATATAGATATGACTTAATAATCCTTTCCGGGAGTGATCCTGTGTAAATCACTGAAGATACAGGAATAAAACAATAAAGGTCATTGTGTAAATCATCCTGCAAACAACCAGTATAATTTCAATAAAATATCTCCGGGAGAATTTCCTCCGCCTCCTTAACAACCATTATCAGTCCTGCATTACAATATTCAGCAGAAATACTGATAATGATTCTTTTCAGTTCATAAACTTGTATACACAATGATGTGTTATTCATTGTGTTATTTTTCATTTACACTTTAACCTTTGTTTCTGATGTTACCTTTTTTTCTACCGCACTTACCCTTTCTTTTACTTCCTCTTCAAGATCGCTGAAACTTGTTTTAACATCATCAATAAAGTCGGTAATGTACTCTTTAAGGTCTTTTACATTTTCATTAACACTTCCTTTAACCTCTGCTCCAATTTTTTTTGCTTTCCGTTCCAGTTTTCTTCTTGTTTTGGATCCTTTGTCAGGAGCAAACAAGATTCCTGCAACAGCAAAGATTGCTGCACCTGCCAGGAAAGCTATTGCCATATTTGTTGCTGATCCTTTCATGATTATATTTTTTAGTTAATCTTTGATGTTTGTTAAATATTAATTCTTGATGAAAAACCATGCCAAAACTTAAGATCCTATGAGGCAGGCAATTGATGGAATGACATTGTGGTAGTTTTTCACATTTCAGGGGAAATATTCCACACACTGAAATAGGTTTTAGTGTCAGGAAGAAGTCACTAATGATGCATTTTTATATTCGAATGGGGTTTATATCCTTCCAAAAGTTTTAGCAAGGTCCCTTATCCTTTTTTCGGTTTTCGTGCTTATTCCTGATCTTGAGAGCCGCCATGTCCAGTTGCCTGCAGGTACGGATGGTGTATTCATCCGGGCTTTTGAACCCAGACCTATAATATCCTGGATCGGGATTATGACCAGCTTTGCCACAGAAGAATAAGCCAGTCGGGTAAGCTCAAGGTGGCAGTTCCCTTTATTTATTTCTTTACCTGTGTACTTCTTCATGATTCTCTGCTGCAAAGGTTTTGTTTCTGTTTTGAACCATCCTTTTGTGGTATTATTATCGTGAGTGCCAGTGTACACAATGCTGTTCCATGTATGATTGTGGAGGGCATGGATCGATTTTCCGGAGTCATCATCAAAAGCAAACTGCATTACTTTCATTCCCGGCAGACAATATTTATCGCGAAGGTCATAAACAGGCTGATCTATTTCTCCCAGATCTTCTGCTACAAACGGCATGTTAATAAATTCCTTTTTCAATGCCATGAAAAGCGCATCTCCTGGAGCGTTTACCCACCTGCCGTTAATAGCAGTGGTTTCACCGGCCGGAACTTCGTAATGTGCCGAAAATCCCCTGAAGTGATCAAGCCTTAAAAGGTCATAAAGATCCAGATTCCTTTTGAAACGATTTATCCACCAGGAAAAACCATCCTTTTCCATTATATCCCAGTTGAATACCGGCATTCCCCATAGCTGGCCATTCTTACTGAAATAATCCGGGGGAACTCCTGCCACAGCTTCAATTTCCTTGTTCTTTTTAAGCTTGAAAAAATCCGGGTGCGACCATACATCGGCACTGTCATAATTGACATACAAGGGAATATCTCCAAAAATTTTTATGCCCAGGTTGTTACAATAGGTCTTAAGGGATTTCCACTGTTGCATAAAAATAAACTGGGCAAATTTCTGGCGCTCTATTTTATCAGCCTTTTCAATAGAAAGCTCTGAAAGTGCTTTTTTGTCTCGATCCCGGTATTCTGCCGGCCATGCATTCCATTTGGAATTATGGTAGATTTTTTTCAGTGTAATGAATATTGAATAATCATCCAGCCAGTACTCTTCCTTTTCACAAAACCTGGCAAATTCCTTTTTGAAATTTCTGAAAGTCCCTCTTTTAAATCGATCAAAGGCTGCATCTATCAGCTCTTCTTTAATCTGTTCCGCCTCTGCGTATTGTACTTTCGTCAATGATTTTAACCTCATTGATTCGGGAATTGTTTCGAGTAGCTTATATTTGGTCAGCCAACCGGGACTGATAACCATGTTGTTTCCCGCAAATACCGACAATGCACTATAGGGGGAATACCCTCCCTCTTTATAAACCTGGTTAAGTGGCAGTATTTGCCAGTATCCCTGCCCGTTCCGTTTCAGAAAATCGGCAAATCGAAATGCTTCCTGACCAATATCACCAATTCCATAATCACCGGGTAATGATGTTACATGCATTAATATGCCGGCCCTTCTTTCGGGTAATTCTAAATTTGCAGTCATAAATCCAAACGGTATTTTCAAAAATAATTCCGAAAGATAGAGGCTTTTCTCCAGATTAAATGACCTGCCGTCTAATAGATTGTTACACTTTCCGGTCCAGATCTCCGGAAAAAGTATGTGTGTATCGGCCCATTCAATTTTCTCAAGGTCCACCTCTGAATCGTTGTCGAAAAGAGTTCCAAGATTAAGAGGCAGCACAGAAATATATATCTTTTCAGTATAATGACGCGCAAAGGCAAGTACTTTGTTTTTCAATCTGCCTTTAACAGGCAGGGGGATATATTCTCCTTTTTCGAAAACTGTTGGATTGATGTTTCTTTGTTCAAGTAACAAATGGGTAAAGAACATTTTCCAGTTCTGATAACCCTCCGGAAGGAACAGCTCTTTTATCTCAGGGGGGGTTTTCTTCAGTCTCTTCAACTCGTTTGCTAGTTGCCTGAAATTCACTGGCCTGCGGTTATCAGGATCCACAAAGTTGTAATTCAGGCCTTCACTTCCCCTGTAGATATCAGGTACCCCGGGTGCTGTCATTTTTACCAGAGTTTGGGTAAGTGAGTTGACAATACCCATTAATGAAGTCTTTTTAAGAAATGGGCCTATGTTTTTAATGAATAGAGAGTCGGGGGAGAGTATCGACCGGATGAATTGCCGTGTGCCAATTTCATATTCTTTGACCGGATCAGACCAGCTGGTATTTATCTTCCCTTCCCTAAGTGCCTTGGTAACATGTTCCACAAGACGATCTTCGAAAGTATCTTCACGCTGTTTAGGGGAACCGGAGGAAATTGATGAAATGATTGTCTGATAGATGAAATATTCGTCGTTGACGGTGGGTATTTCGTTCCCACCATTAATTTTTTTAAACGGACGGTTAATAATCCTCCATTTATTTATATGTTCAATCCAGAGATGAGGGAGATCGCTCAATACATTCAGCCTTGCCCTGGCATCCTCTCCTCTTTTAGTATCGTGGGTAGATGTAGTATTTAACGAAAAAGGGAAATAGTTGAATCGCCTGATCATTTCCTTGTGAAACCCTTTATTTGAGATGCCGAAATAAGAAGGAGAATCACCTACTTCATTGTGGCCAATGAACCTGTTGTAGACATAAAAAGCAGTATCTTCCCCTCCCTTGGCAAGCAACGGACCTGTGAACTGCATGCAACGTTTAAAGAATGCATCAGGCTTCCCCGGCTTATCCTTATAAACATCACGATGATTAAGAAAAATGGTTTCCAATAACAACAGTTCTTCAGTCAGCTCGGGCGATTTTTCAAGTATATGTTCAAAAATCTCATTTACAGTATTTTTTTGTACTTTCGTAAAAGTATCCGGTCCATTGTAAATTTTATATAATGGACAATGAAGCAAAAATTCACCTATGGCCATTTTTATTTTTTCGGGCTGGTAAATCCCGTGGCCGAACAAATCCAATTTTATCAAATACCTGTACAGGTTGTCAAGATCGCCAGCCATTCGATTGTACAATATGAATTTTTTACCTCTGTATATGACATCCTCATAACTGCCTGTATCGTTGTCACCCCAGTGGTGATAGGTTTTTTCCATCAAAGCCCTGTTTGATCTGTTGGTAATCAGGTTATTGACAAGAGCAAGAAACTGATAACCTGTTTCGCCCTGAATTGGCCAGGTTTTTTCCAGTCTCTCACCTTTTTGAAGTATCTTTTCAACAATTATATATTTGTCATTTCCCACCAGATCTCTCAATCTATCCAGATATTCCTTAGGATCATACAATCCGTCGATATGGTCAACCCTAAGGCCTCCTATCAGTCCATCCCTGCAAATCTTTCCAATAAATTTGTGGTAGGCATCAAATACATGTTTCTTTTCCATGTTTAAACAGATCATACCGTTTATTGTGAAAAATCTTCTGTAATTCAGCATCTTTTCACATTCCTTCCAGTAAAAAGGTGCATAATGCTGGAGTTGTATCAATTCATGTAAAAGTTTTGGACTATTGTTGACACTTCTTAAATTTTCATTTACATAATCCCGGATATTATTACGGGAATTGTACAAATGAATCAAAACGGCTTTTCCTTTCTGTCCGATGGAGCTATTGTCAACACCCTTTTCGAACATTTGGAGTATTTTAAGCAGCTCCTCTGGAACTATACCTTTATTGATTTTTCCCAAAATCAGAAAATATGAGGCATAATTCAGTGGAAATTGACTATTGAAGTATTTCAGTACAAAACGTTTATTGTTCCAGGTAACCGATATTTCCCTGTTGGCGATGAGTTTGTCAGCAGATTTGTCAAAGAAAGGTAACATAAGCTTTCCCTTTATCCGCTGATCCGGATGGTCCCAGTCAATATCAAAAAAGTCTCCGAATTTTGATTGCCTGCCATTTTCCAGGAGATCCTCTATCCAGGGATTGTGCTCCGAAAAAGCCATATGGTTTGGTACAATATCCTGTATCCATCCCATATCCAATGATTTTAGTTTCTTAATGATCTCCTTGAATTCTTCAAAAGTACCAATCTCCGGGTTGATTTTTAAAGGATCTGTCACATCATAACCATGCTCACTTCCGGGAATAGCTGCAAAAAAGGGCGATGCATAGATTGTATTTATCCCAAGTTCATGAAGATATGGGATTGTTTTAACAAAATGGGCGAAAGTGAAGTCTTTCGAAAACTGAATCCGATATGTTGACCCTGGTATGAAAGACATTGTTTTAAAATTGATGGTTAAAACCGGGATTTGCGAAATGGATTTTTACTGGTTTAAGTAACCGGGCTTGATTTGTTAAAATTGAACCCATAATTGCCAACAGCCTGCTGCTTGTTTATAAGTCTTTGGTAAATAGTACAATACCAAGCGGCGGCAGTGTAATATTAATTGAGAAATCTTCATTATGAGATGGTATGGGAAGAGCCTCTGCTCCCCCGAAATTTCCCTGTCCGCTACCTCCGTAGATTTTTGCATCGCTATTGAAAACCTCTTTCCAGTACCCTTCTTCCGGCACACCTATCCTGTAATTATAGTGAGTTACAGGTGTCATATTGCAAATCGCTATCACGACACTCTTCCTTCCTTTGTCGTACCTGGCAAAACTTAATATAGAATTATGGGAATCGTTGGCATCGATCCATCTGAATCCTTCACCTGAAAAATCAATTTCGTAAAGAGCCGGAAGATTTCTATAGTTTTCGTTTAGTTCCTTTACACACTGTAGCAACCCCCTGTGTAACGGAAAATCAAGTATGTGCCAATCCAGACTGGATTGATGATTCCATTCGTTCCACTGTCCAATATCCATGCCCATGAAAATATTTTTTTTACCCGGATGGACATACATGTAACCAAACAGAAGACGCAGATTTGCAAACTTTTGCCAGATGTCGCCGGGCATCTTGTTTATCAGGGAACCTTTTCCATGTACTACCTCATCGTGTGAAAGGGAGAGCATAAAATTTTCATTAAAGGCGTACCAGATGCTAAATGTAAGTTGATTATGATGATAGCTGCGATATACAGGATCTTTTGAAAAATAATTCAGTGTATCATGCATCCAACCCATATTCCACTTCATGCTAAAACCAAGCCCTCCCGTATAGACCGGCCTTGTTACCATTGGCCAGGCGGTGGATTCTTCAGCGATAGTCTGAACATCCGGAAATTTTGAAAAGATTGATTGGTTAAGATCGCGAAGGAAAGATATGGCATGAAGGTTTTCCCTGCCACCAAATTCGTTGGGTATCCACTCACCCTTTTTGCGGGAGTAGTCGAGATAGAGGATTGAAGCCACAGCATCAACGCGCAATCCGTCGATATGGTATTTTTCCAGCCAGAAATGAGCATTGCTGATGAGAAATTCGCGCACTTCGTTACGTCCATAATTAAAAATATAACTGCTCCAGTCGGGATGGAAGCCCTGACGCGGATCTTCATGTTCAAAAAGATATGTGCCATCAAAAAAATGGAGACCATGCAGGTCGCCAGGGAAATGGGATGGTACCCAGTCAAGTATTACTCCAATATCATGCTGGTGCATTGCGTCAACAAAATGCATAAATTCATCAGGCGTACCGAAACGACTTGTCGGAGCGAAAAACCCTGTAACCTGATATCCCCATGAGCCCGAAAAGGGATGCTCCATTACCGGCAGTAGCTCAATATGAGTATAACCCATATATGAAATGTATTCTGCAAGCTGAAAAGCCATCTCGTTATATGTCAGAGATCTCCCTCCTTCTTCGGGTACGCTTTTCCATGAGCCCATGTGAAGTTCGTATACCGAAACCGGACTTTCCAGTGAGTTTCGGTTTTTTCGCGTCCTCATCCATTCGTTATCATTCCATTTGTAGTTGTGGTCCCATACAACGGATGAAGTTTTCGGCGGAATCTCACTATAGTGCGCAAAAGGATCCGCTTTTTCGACGGTATAACCATTCTGAGTTGATACAATATGGTATTTATATTTTTCCCTTTTCCCCACTCCCTGTACAAAACCGCACCAGATGCCTGAGTCGTCTGACCTTGGTTTTAATGTATATTTCCCCGGCGTCCAGTTATTGGAGTCACAGATTACAGAAACTTCTTTTGCATTGGGTGCCCAAACGGCAAAAAAAGTACCCCATTCCCCGTTGTGAAGTACAATATGGGAACCAAGTTTCTCATAAAGTGAAAAGTGTTTTCCTTCGCGGAACAGATGTATATCATATTCTGTGAAAAGGTCAAAATCATACAGGACTTTTACGGGGGATTTAGTTGCCGGTTCTTTCCCAGAAGTTCCCTTCAAATCTTTTGCCGGCATTTTCTTTTCCGTTTTCATAATTGTTATTTTTTAAGAAAATTTATTTCTTTTTTCTTTTCTGAAGAAATGATCCCCGAGACTTCATTTCCTCTTTTATTGTCCTTCCTGGTTTGGATAGTCTCATTGTTTCTGATTGATGCCCGGGTCTGGTATTCCTGCCCTTATCAGATCGTCCACAATTCTATTAAGCCCACTCAATGGAACAATGAGCCAATCGGGGCGGTTGTTTATTTCGTAGCTCGCTTCATAAATAGATTTCTCAATCAGAAAGAGGTTAAGTAATTTTTCTATATGACTTTCCTTATCGGGGATGTAATCAGCATTGTGTGCCGTCTCGAAATATGCCTTTAGAAAATGATAACTTACTTCGTGGTACCAGTGGTCGATCCAGCTTTCAATACCAGTGGCATGCTCCGGTTCCCTTTCTTTAAGCTTAAAATAACCTATATAAATGGCATAGTGGAAAGAGCGCAACATTCCGGCCAGATCTTTGAACGGGCTGTATTTCAGATTCCTTGCATTAATAGTCCGTGCAGGCTCTCCTTCAAAATCGATGATTATGAAGTCTTTTCCGGTAAACAATACCTGTCCAAGATGGTAATCACCGTGAACACGGGTTTTTTGTGATTTGATCTTTTCCGATTCCAGCAGGTCTTTGATGTTGTTGAGCAAGACATTTTCACTGGCCAGAATCTTTTCGCACATTTCACTGGCCGAACCGTCGAGTCTCTGTTTTTGTGATCTTAGTTCTGTAACAGTCTTCCTGATCAATGTTCTGAAACTCTGATTCATGGACTTTTGATACAAAAGTGAAAAGTTTTCAGGTCTGAATAATATATCATCTTTTATTGATGCGAGGCTCATATGCATTTCAGCTGTTCTTTGCCCAAGCTTTTCCATCATTTCCAGAAAGAAATAACCAATCATATCTTTCAGTTTTCCAGCATCCTCTGAATTGTAGTCCTGCAAAATACCAGGTATGTATTGCGGGTTATAGTTCAGTTCATTCTTGTGTGACAGGACGTTTTCAAAATAGTGGCTGATAAAGGTCTCTGTGAGATCCCAGGCATTGCCCTGGTTTGCAATGAAGCCTACCAGTATTCCAAGTGAAATGTCCTCTTTGTTTTCTCGTTTATAGGTCAGCTTCCCGGCATATGGCGGGAGGTTTTTAAATGTTGTTTTTTCGGAAAGTGCCTGGATTATTTCAAGTTCCGGGTTATGGCCTTCATCCGGACTTCTGTAGAGTTTAAGGAAAAATCTTTGATCGTAAAGAACAGATGTATTCGATTGTTCGACCGACAACAGATGGGATGCCAGTGGAAGATCGCTTTTTTTAAGGTTTTTACGCAGGAACTGGCCTGAGGATCCTACAATTTCACCGTACCTGCCTTTTATTTTACCTCGCGACAGAATATGAGTAAGTATGGTATTCTGAAATTCTTCAGTAAATGTTCCATCTATTAATATTCCCTTGTTTCCCTGAACTTCCACTTCTGCGATTACAGACTGGGGATATTGGTTCCGTACTTCAAGTGCTTCATCTCCTATAATCAATTTACCGGCGAGCAGATAGTTCTCCGGGGCCTGTGTCATATAGCTGAGCTTAACGAAGAAAATGTATGAATGAAACACATCACTATTGTAGATAAAACTGTCAGAGATTTCCAGCGATTTGATTTTTTTTGCTTTTCCTCTGAACCATCTGCTGTGTTTCATGTATTCAATAAATGAGATTTCAATCCTGCCATTCAGCTTCAGTGAGAGAGAATTCCATTCCCTGGTTGTAAAGGTCATCTGATAATGGGATTCTTCCGGAAGATGTACATGCTCTTTCTCCTGTCTGATCAGCTCAAACCAGAAATGACCACGGTATTGCATTGTAAAATTATAAGGATTTTCGCCAATGTCAGGGAAATGGTTCTGACTAAATATCTCCACCGGTGTGCACCAGGCGTAGTCTTCCAGTTCCAGCTCAACATTCTGTGAAAACCTGGAGAGGTTTATGATTACCAGAATGGCTTCATCTTCATATTCTCTGATAAACGACAGAATCTTGGGATTGTTTGAATTGACAAATTTGATCGTTCCCCTGCTAAAGGCTTTGTGTTTTTTACGTATTGCAACCAAACGTCTCATCCACCATAGCATTGATGATGGATTTTGTTCCTGGCTTTCCACATTTATGGCTTCAAAATGGTATTCATGATCTATGATCACGGGTAGAAATAATCTTTGCGGACTGCAGTGCGAAAAACCTGCATTTTTATCGGAGGACCATTGCATGGGAGTCCGAACACCATGCCTGTCTCCCAGATAATAGTTGTCTCCCATACCCAGTTCATCTCCGTAATATACTATAGGGGTTCCCGGCAATGAAAACAACAGGATATTCATCATTTCTATACGACGTCTGTCATTGTCCATCAGTGGAGCCAGACGCCGTCTTATACCCTGGTTGATCCGTTGACTGGGTTCTTTCACAAAGCTCTTGTACATATAGTCGCGTTCTTCGTCCGATACCATTTCCAGAGTAAGCTCATCATGGTTTCTTAGAAATATGGCCCATTGACAGTTTTCCGGTATTCCGGGTGTCTGTTCCAGAATATCAATAACAGGAAAACGGTCTTCCATTCTCATTGCCATGAAAAGTCGGGGCATCAAAGGAAAATGAAAGGCCATGTGACATTCTTCTCCGTTTCCAAAATATTGCCGGGCATCCTCCGGCCATTGATTGGCTTCGGCCAGTAACATTTTATCATCAAAATTCTCATCGATATATGCCCTCAGTTTCTTAAGGAAATTGTGTGTTTCAGGCAGGTTTTCGCAATTGGTGCCTTCACGTTCAAATAAATAAGGAACAGCATCAAGACGTAATCCATCCACACCCGCCTTGAACCAGAAATCGATAAGTTTGAACATTTCTTTCTGCACACTCGGGTTGTCAAAATTCAGGTCGGGCTGATGGGAATAAAAACGGTGCCAGAAATATGATTTGGCTTCAGTATCCCACGTCCAGTTCGATGTTTCGAAGTCCTGAAATATGATTCGTGCATCCTGATATTTATCCGGATTGTCACTCCAGACATAATAGTTTCGATGGGTGCTCCCGGGCTTTGAAATTCGTGCACGCTGAAACCATTTGTGAAGGTGAGAAGTATGGTTCAGCACTAATTCGGTTATCACTCTGATATCCCGGTTATGGGCCTCACGTACAAATTTCTCAAACTCGCTGAACTTACCATAGGACGGATGGATGGATGTAAAGTCAGATATATCGTATCCTCCGTCTTTCAGTGGCGAAGGATAAAAGGGGAGCAGCCACAATGCATTAATACCTAGCGACTTCAGATAGTCAAGCTTTTGTATCAATCCTGTAAAATCACCTATCCCATCGTTATTACTATCGAAAAAAGACTGTACATGGAGCTGGTAAATAATCGCATCCTTATACCACAGGTTATTTTCCTTTTTTTTCATTATGCAATATTTTTTACATGAAATAATCGAAGTCCTGCTCTGTGCGCACTTTACGCCTGACTCTGAATATATGTGCCGGCATGATTTCCGGATTCAGTTCAATGTAGTTAACCTGGCCGTTCCATAAGTAATGTGCTCCTCCCAGAAGATCATGTACCTGGTAAATTTCATGGTCCTTTATTTCAAAATCTGAACCCGAAATATGTACCCACCCTGAATGAGTATGGTGCGGATCGAGGTTTACAACCACCAGAACAATATTGGAAAGGTCATACGAATACTTGCTGTATGCAATGAGATTTTCGTCTTCGGTTTCATGAAAGCGTAAAGAACTGTTGTTGTGTAATGCCGGATTTTCAAACCTGATCCTGTTAATCATTTTTAGTATGGTCTTAAGACTGTTCTTATTGTTAATATTCCAGTTCTTAATTTCATATTTTTCAGAATCAAGGTACTCCTCGCTTCCGGACTCTTTTGGTTGGTTCTCCATCAACTCGAAAGCCGGTCCATAGATCCCGTAGGAGGAGCTTAATGTCGCTGCCAGAATGATTCTGATCAGGAAACCAGACCTGCCTGAAATCTGAAGGAACTCAGGAAGAATATCGGGAGTGTTGGGCCAAAGGTTGGGACGAAGAAATTCACCAACCTCGCTTTGAACAAGTTCCTCAAAATACTTTGTCAATTCCCATTTTGTATTTCGCCAGGTAAAATAGGTATATGACTGGGTAAAACCGCGCTTAGCAAGCTGGTACATTACTTTTGGCCTTGTGAATGCTTCTGCCAGAAAAATGACTTCAGGATACTGTTTATGGATCTCTTCAATCAACCATCCCCAGAAACGAAGTGGTTTTGTGTGAGGGTTGTCCACCCGGAATATTTTGACTCCCTGTTCGATCCAGAAAACAAATATGCTTTTGAACTCTTCCCACATGTTTTCCCAATCTTCGGTTTCAAAATCGAAAGGAAATATGTCTTCATATTTTTTGGGCGGATTCTCAGCGTAGCGTATAGTCCCGTCAGGACGGTGCCTGAACCATTGTGGATGTTCCTTTATATAAGGATGGTCGGGTGAACATTGAAATGCAATATCCAGGGCAACCTCTATACCGTAATCTTTTGCTTTTTTAACTAATTCCCTGAAATCATCCGGTGTCCCCAGTTGTTTATGAATCGACTTGTGCCCGCCTTCCCTTGAACCTATTGCCCATGGTGATCCGGGATCGCCAGACTTTAATTCCAGGGTGTTGTTTTTACTCTTTCTTCCTGTTTCACCAATTGGATGGATAGGAGGCAGGTAAATAACGTCAAATCCCATTTCGGCGACATATTTCAGGTGACTGATACAATCTTTAAGTGTTCCGTGACCCTTGCTTCCGCTATTCAGTGACCTTGGGAAAAATTCATACCAGGCGCTGAATGCGGCTTTCGGTCTTTCACATATCACCTTAAGCTGATGTATGTAATCGGTGACATATAATCTAAGCGGGTATCTAAGTAATGTTTCATACAAAGACCTGTCCTCAATTATTTTGATTTTTTCAGTCTCGCTTTTACCGGATAGCAGCAGCCCGGTCACCATATCCAGGTATCTCTGATCTTCGGGTTTCAAAGATCCATAAGTGAATCTGATATTTTCAATCAACTGCAGGCCCATGGCTATGTCGCCTTTAATTTCAACTGCAGCATCAATTTTTTTAAGGATGTCACTGTACCAGGTTTTGGACCTGTCGACCCATCCCCTGATAGTGTAATAGTGTTCCCCCTCTGTTTTGACCTGAAAGGTTCCATGCCACCGGTCGTTGACCATGTGTTTCATTTCGGTTATGCTCCAGTCGTTCTGGCCGGTATGCCGATAAAGCAGTTCGGCCCTGATTGAGTCATGTCCGTCACAATAAATATCAGCCTCCACAGTAATGCTGTCATTTACAACCCGTTTGACCGGGAACCTGCCATTGTTAATTTCGGGTTTGACATTTTCAATGATAACTCTTCTCCTTCCTTCCATAAGTGTATTGGTTATTGGTTTGAATAAAGCAGCATGGTTTCGTTCCTGACAATAGCAGCATCATTTGCTGACAGAGAGTCCGGTACCTGAATACCGGCCCCCCCCCATCTTTTATCCGATGAATTTAAAAGCAGGCTGGCTTTTTCCACGAAAGTACCGGGAAGGCGCATAGTCACAGGCTGGCTTCCAAAATTCAGCCAGGCAATGAAACGTATTTTGCCATGCCATCTTTCAATAGTAAAAATTCTGTTGTCATACTTCACCTGCATGTCGTTCTTATTGTTCCGGCTTATAACCGGGTGCTCCTTTTTTAATTGGATAAGGTATTTATAATATTCAAATAGTGTCTTTGAAAAACCGTCTGAAAACGGGTTGCCGGATAGTTTGCATTTCAGGAAGGACTCTTCCTCTGAGGGGTCGGGAGAAGATATTGAATTCCCTGAAAAGAACGATTCAAATTCCTGCTCTCTGCCTTCACGTACCAACCTGTTCAGTTCCCTGTCATTATGGTTTACAAAGTAAAGAAACGGTTTTTTCTCCCCATATTCCTCACCCATAAATAACATAGGCAAGTATGGACTTAAAAACACTGTTCCGGCAATTAGTTTCAATGTTTCAAAACTGACCAGAGAACTTAATCGTTCACCTAATTTGCGGTTCCCAACCTGGTCGTGGTTTTGGGAATATACCACAAACTGTTGCCCCTGATTGTTCTTTGAAGAATTTCCAAACACTCTTTTACGGTAAACGGAATATTCTCCATCATAAGCAAATCCATTGCAATAAGCCTTTGTAAACATCTCAGGATCGGTGAAATCAACATAATAACCGTTTTTTTCACCAGTTACTAAAGTATGGATTCCATGATGATAATCATCGTTCCATTGAGCATCAAGGCCATATCCACCTGATTGGATTTTATTGATATACCGGCTGTCGTTCAGGCCAGATTCAGCTATGAGATAATGGGCCCTGCCGGTACGGTGATTTATTTCTTCAACCGTTTCGCTCAATTCCTGCATAATATGTCTTGCGCTGAAATCGTAAATCGCATGAACAGCGTCAAGGCGTAATCCATCTAAATGAAAATCTTCAAGCCACATGGTAACATTCTGCACAACGAAATTCCTAACTCCATAAGCATAACTATCATCATAGTTGATCGCATTGCCCCATGGGGTATTATACCGGCTGGTAAAATAAGGAGCATATTCTCCAAAATAATTTCCTTCAGGCCCAAGATGGTTGTAGACAACATCCAGCACAACAGCCAGGCGTTTGTTATGACAGGCATCCACCAGTTTCATCAATTCATAGGGTCCACCATAGGATTGCTGAACGGAAAAAGGATATACACCATCATACCCCCAGTTTCTTTTACCGGGAAACTGCCCGACAGGCATCAGTTGAATAGTGTTAATACCCAATTCCTGGAAATAATCAAGCCTGGAAATAATATCTTTGAAACCTCCTCCACCGGAAAATATGCCCGTATGAAGTTCGTAAAATATCATGTTCCCCAGTGGTATATTTTCCCATAAATGGTCGCTCCATTTGAATGAAGTAAAGTCCTTAACCTCAGACGGGCCGTGAACTCCTTCTGGTTGGTACCGGGAAGCAGGATCAGGAAAAGGTCCTTTCCCGTCAGGTTTAAATAAATATCTTGTTGCTTCCATGCAATCTTCAACTCTGGCATACCAGTATCCATACTCCATTTTTATCATTTTAATATTGCTCCTGCTTTCTTCCACAAAACAAAGCATTACTTCTCTGGCATAAGGCGCCCATACCCTAAACTCACAACTATTGTCTCTGTTAAGGGATGCCCCTATTTTCTGATAAAATACCTTTCCCATATTTATGCGTTCATTGACTGGAATACGAAAAATTACCGATTATGATCACTTAAAGATCAATCTGTTATCTGGTAATTATATTGATGGAAGCTGATAAAAGCATATTAAAGCAATAATCATTCCAGTTAACTATCAACGGATTGTAAATACAAAAGTATTAATAAGAAAATAAGCGTAATAGGTATTTATGAAAATATTTGTTCCAAAATGAGTTTATAGGGTATTTTTACCCAATGTGTGTAATAATACCCCATTCATTATAATTGGGTTGTTGTTATGGTAATTATAAAATATGCTATTTTTACATCGCCTTTATAAAATTTGAGTTCTAAAGGGTCATTTAGTGACCTTACCATTTTGTTAAATATAACAAATCACATAAAACCCGGTCAAAGGAAATCAATACTGTTTTGAACGGCTTTTTGAAAAAATTAAAGCCAGTAGTTATATTTGAAGGTGATCTATATTCTCAAAAGAATAATAAATCATGCTATATTGGAAAAATATTAAAATAAGTGACAGCGAATCCATATGGAAAAATACAAAGGACGTATATGGCCCGGCAAACCCTACCCTTTAGGTGCAAATTATGACGGGAAGGGTGTAAATTTTGCTATTTTCAGTGAACATGCAACTGCTGTAAGGTTGTGTTTATTCCATACACCCGGAGATAAAGAAGAATACACACAAATCAATTTCACAGAAGTAACCGGGTACAACTGGCATATATATCTTCCAGGACTAAAGCCGGGTCAGGTTTATGGTTACCGGGTATTCGGGCGGTTCTTTCCCAGGGAGGGTCATCGGTTCAATCCCCATAAATTGCTTATAGATCCCTACGCTAAAGCCATTTATGGCCGTATCAGTATTACCGGTAAAATGTTTGGGTATCCGTTGAATTCGGATGCCATAAACCGGGACTTGAAAAAAGATGTTCAGAACGATGCCGATGTAATGAACAAATGCATTGTGATCGATACATCGTACAACTGGGAAGGAGTGGAAAAACCCAGTACTGAATTGCATAATTCAATTATTTACGAATTGAATGTTAAGGGATTCACTGCCCGTCATCCACAAATTCCGGAGCATGAACGGGGTACCTTCAAGGCATTGTCTTCACCGGTAATTATCGATTATTTTAAAAACCTGGGTATCACCGCTGTTGAACTTATGCCTGTCCACCATTTTGTACACAACAAATTTTTGCTTGACCATGGGTTGAGCAGTTACTGGGGTTACAACACCATAGGTTTTTTTGCTCCACATGCTGAATACAGTGCCTCAGGTATGAACGGTGAACAGGTTCGGGAATTTAAGGATATGGTCAAAACTTTTCATAAAGCCGGGATCGAAGTAATCCTGGATGTGGTATACAACCACACAGGCGAAGGCGACCACATGGGACCGACAATCTGTTTCAAGGGTATCAACAATGCCAATTATTACAGGCTTTACGAGAATGATAAACGTTTGTATACGGATTATACCGGTACCGGAAATACACTGAATATGCTCAATGCACCAATATTGCAAATGGTAATGGATAGTCTGCGGTACTGGGCTACCGAAATGCAGGTAGATGGTTTCCGTTTTGATCTTGCCTCGACCCTTGCAAGGGGACTGTATGAAGTAGGAAAATTATCCACATTCCTTGACACAATCCATCAGGACCCTGTAATATCGCAGTGCAAATTGATAGCAGAACCCTGGGATCTCGGGGAGGGTGGGTACCAGGTTGGTAATTTCCCGGTTTTATGGGCCGAATGGAATGGCAAGTACCGGGACTCGGTACGTAAATTCTGGCGTGGCGACGAAAGCCAGGTCAGGGAATTGGCTTACAGGTTAAGCGGTAGCAGTGACCTTTACCAGGATAATGGTAAACTGCCATCAGCAAGTATAAATTTCCATACCTGCCATGACGGATTTACGCTGCACGATCTGGTAAGCTATAATAAAAAGCATAACGATGCCAACAATGAAAATAACCTCGACGGTGAAAACAATAACCTGAGCTGGAACACAGGAATTGAAGGCCCATCTGATGATGAGAAGATAATTGTTCTGCGGGAAAAACGCAAACGTAATTTTCTGGCCACCTTACTGGTAAGCCAGGGAGTACCCATGATAAGCCATGGAGATGAATACGGACGGACACAGCAGGGCAATAACAATGCCTATTGCCAGGACAATGAACTTACATGGATGGACTGGGAATGGAACAAAAGACAAAGAGAGCTGTTTGAGTTTACCCGGAAGGTTATTGAGATACGCAGGAACCAGCCTGTAACTCATAAAAGAAGATATTTCATCGGTCGCAAGATTTACGGTAAAGAAATACGTGACATCCGGTGGCTGAATACAGATGGTACGGATATGACAGATGAAGAATGGAACATAAGTTTTATACGTTGTATGGGTATGCTGCTTAATGGCAAACTATCAGACGAGGTAAATGAATTCGGAGAACCCATAAAGGACGATATCCTGCTTCTTATTGTAAATAGTTTCTGGGAGCCTATTTCATTTACTTTACCATACGAGGAAGTAAACGTGGAATGGGAAGTGCTGATCGACACTGAAACCGGGGAAGCTGACGGGAATGGAAGAAAGGTTCAGTTTGTCTATGAAATGCCTTCACGGTCACTGGTCCTGCTACGGAATATTTAACCTTATATATGAGTTCGGTGATGATAGCTTTGGTTAAGCCATAAAATGTCTGACCATCACTGACCTTTGGGGGTTAATCTGAAGATATAAACCTGACGGCTACCTGAATTTGTTGAATTAAAACCTATAATGTCACCTTTTGGGCTCCATCTGCAATGAATATCGCATCGCCAGTATCCATTAAATTCGCGTGGCTCGGTAAATCTTCCCAGAGATAACACTGCTTCAGTTTTCATATCCATTAAATAGATTTTCTGTTCCATTAATCCACCCGAAGGATATGTGTCTGTCACCATCCAATGCTGATCAGGAGAAAATGTACCATGTCCGTCATAATCCAGCAGACCATTCCCCAATCTCTTATAATTCTGCTTTCCTACAGTAAATAAAACATGAGCGTACTGTTTTCCCTCATAATTTGCAGTAATCATTAAATCATCATCATTCAGCCAATCGTAATGAGAACCTGCCCAATTATCCGGAAAACATCGCCTAACGTTTGTGCCATCCCTGTTAACAGTGAAAGATGTGGTAATTCTGTTGTTCTTTTCTGATTGTCTCGAGAGCCAGAATATTTTTGAACCCTGCCTGCTGAAAAGAGTATGATTAAACCACTCTGGTCCACCTTCCTCAATTGCAGGTACTAAATCCCTGATTTGATCATACGAGACAAGAAGTTTTGAATCACCTGTCTCAAGATTTATTAAGAACAATCCGTCATCCTTTGGAAATGAAACATCTATTCGTGGATCCTGGCCATCACCTCCATACCCATAATCAGGACGTGTTATTCTTAACCTGGAAAAATTAATACTCAAAGCCTCTCTTCCGTCAGGAGAAACGGCACTTACCGGATACGAGATTGTCTTCAATTCTCTTTTTGTATGGACATTCATAATTACCGAAACAAATTTACCTTCCCTGAAATCGTTAAATATTATTAAAGAATCGGGAGAAGTTCCTAACCAGTGAGCCATACAACCCTGTTGAAAATTCCATGCCCTGGTTATTGTTAACGGAATAAAATCGTTGGTCATAAGATCTATTAACCCCAGAGTGGCAGGGTCATTTTCATCAGGAAGTTTAAATTTCAAATCCGTCTCAAGAACAGTAGCATATCTTTCTGATTTGCTGAAGGAATTTATTCCATAATAACTCGCAAACAAATGTTCTTTGCTGTTATCAGTTATCTGAACCGGGGCGTTTACATTTGGAAAAGTAACAACTACTCCGTTCTGCTTATTGCCGGTACATGATAAAACATTTACATAAATTAGGCTAATAATTAAAAAATATATAGTTCTCATTTGCAAAAACATTTAATTGAAAATCATATTTACAGAGTGCGTTTTTTAAATAATTATTCCACTAACATTTTACAGATCCGGAGGTTAGACTGATAAAATCATTCCTGATTTATTGTTTCTGTTAAGACAGGAAAGATTGAAAATAAATTTTATTTTGCATTTTTATTTATCCATATAGGACTTGACCAGGCCATGCTGCCATTTGTCTGGATGACTCTGATATAATAAAAATCTGTTTCATCTGTTTCCCTTTTATCTTTAAAGTCAAATTCTGCTGAATAATTTTCTTTGAAAACAACTCTGTGAACCATTACAGATTCCGAGGTAATATCACCGGTAAAAAAGATATCATTTGATTCTGAAAGCTCCTTCAAGGATATTTCATGATTTATTACTGAAGGTTCAGCGAGAGATAAAACCAGATCAGTTTCAGGAGAACCCTGAATTTCAAAAATAACACTGTTTGTAGGTTTTTCTTCAAAAGCGTCGGTACGTGAGGTATATGAACGGAAGCGGCAACTATTCTCATCCTGATACGTAATTCTATTCCTCCGGTTTTCATCAAGGGGACCGGATTGAAAGCAGGGAGTTGCCGCAAGAATTTTACCATTTCTGACCTTTACATCGAAGTCCCAGTCAGCTATCCTGGCTGCATTAAAACCACCCCATGGACCCCATCCAAATTCGATCCGGCAGAGAACAGGAGAATTCCAGCTGAAGTTTCCGGGTTTTTCATCAACCGGAAAATGCCGATAGATTACTTCATTGTTTCTAAGAACTTCTATCCTTTCAACTGCATCTTTCCCTTTAACTTTTACATATATATTTCTGGTGGTGGTGAAGGGAATGCTTTCTCCCATAAAGTGACCATTCAACCGAAAATCCAATTCCAGTCTGTCAGCGCTTACTGCATAAGTCCTTCGCGCTCTCAATGCTTCCATTATTGATTCACGTGTGAGTTTATCCGAGTATATTGCTGTAAGACCTTCACCATACCCGCCTGGATAACCCAGATGGTCATCAGAACATGCTATTACACCTGCCTGTTTACCCTGGTTCCAAAGGTATTGTATTGTATTCCTGGTATAACGGCCTCCCATACTATGACGAATATAGGGAAAAGGGGCCCTGTCGGATTCAGCATTACCATGTTCCGAATAAATTTCAACAACAGGTGTGATATCCATTTCTCCCAGAAAATTCCAGTCCTGCCCCCTGGAACCTCTCATATATGCAGGATGATGAGGTATCAGCAAAGCATTCTGTTCTCTTGCAAATTGCTGCAATTCAAGAATATCAAGAGGATATACCAGTTCGGCTTCACTTCCGGGCATGATTATGCAGTTATCTCCATATCTGCTGGAATGCCATTCATAGCCAATAAAACTTACAAATTTCCCCGGTTCATAAAAATCATTTGCCAATTTCTTGACCCTGCCAAAATCTTTGTTGACGCGAAGATAGGCTTCTTTGAATGTGTTGACATTACTGTTTTCAGGTTGATCATGCCATTGAGAGTGAGGTGTGAAACAATAAAAATCAAGATGGCTCCGTGCAATATCGTAAGCACGATCCAGTGATCCCCTTGCATAACCGACATCACAATGATTATGCAGATCACCCCAATAAATGTTTTTGGAAGGCGCAATATCTTCTTTATGGGAGTCACACCAGGTGAACAAAAGGCTTATTAGGTACAGAATAAATAATTTTAGTAATTTCATAAATGATCTTGTTTAATAATCCCTGAAAGGCCCTCGTGGTTCTGATTCATGCATTTCAGTCTGCCACTTTTGAAATTTATCTTTAATCATTTTTAAATCATTAATCTCCGTTTTTGTCAAGTCATTCTTTTCTCCTATATCATCTGACAAGTCAAATAATCCGTTCACTCTTTTTGACTTTATCCACTTCAAATCTCCAACCCGAACAGCAAAGTCCTCTCTCAGATCCCAGTACATTTCTTTTCTTTCAAGGTTTTTATCTCCGGTCAGAAGAGGTAAAATATTAAATCCATCCAGGAAAAGTGAATCCGGTTTTTCCAAACCGGCAACGGAAAGGAGAGTAGGAAATATTTCGAGTGAACTGATAAAATTATTTATTACCTGTTTATCTTTTATTCTGCCTGGCCATTTCATAATACAAGGTACACGGAGTCCTCCTTCCCACATTGTTGCCTTTCCGCCTGAAAGAGGAGAATTGTCAGAACCTGTTCCGCCACCATTATCGGAGAAAAATATCACTATAGTATTTTTCTGAAGGCCCAGGCTGTCAACCAGACTGAGTATATTCCCAATAGCATTATCCATGCATGTAACTGCAGCCATATAACCTCTTCTACGGCGCTCCCGGACTGTTGAAACTTCCGGATACATGGCAAGGTACTCAGGAGGCGCCTGAACTGTTCCCCTTATTTCCGGGTCAAGGCTTGAGGAACTATGTGGCGCATTAAACGGGAGATACAGAAAAAAGGGATGACCGCTGTTCTTTCTCACAAAACGTAATGCTTCGCGTTCAAACAGATATGTTGAATATACTCCTTTATCTTCCGTTGTAGGTTCATTGTCCCTGTACATTGAAGGAACATTATATCTTTCATGAGTATAATAATCTATTCCGGTATTCACAAATCCATAAAACTGATCAAATCCACGCTGTAAAGGCAAATATCTCCTTAGCTGACCCATGTCCCATTTTCCGAATATTCCATTTGTATAACCGGCTTTATGAAGCAGCTCAGGGAATAAAACTTCCCGCAGATCTGTCCCCAGAATCCTCTCAGGAGAAATGCTGTATTCATAAGGGCTATAGGAATAACCATCATCAACACGGTCGTTACGAAATAACTCATATGTTCCGTTTCTCTGCGGGTAACGTCCGGTCAGCATACCGCACCGCGATGGTGTACTAAATGATGCTGCAACATAAAAACTTGTGAATCTTGCTCCTTCTTCAGCCAGTTTGTCAAGATTAGGTGTCCTTATATCCCTGGCTCCATAAACGCCAAGATCGTTGTATCCCTGGTCATCTGATACAATTAATATAATATTTGGTGGATTTTCTGTTTTGTCTCTTTCCGGCGCATGACAGGATGAAGCACATAAAAACAGAGTACTTGCTGAGACCCAATAACTGCCCTTAAAGGAACTGCTGAGTTTATGATTCATTTTAATAGTATATAGTTTTAAGATAGCCGTTAAGGTAATTATACATCCCAATCAGGATTTCGTATAGTTTGTTATTAAAATCTAAATAGTAAATCCTTATCAATCAGATTTTATATCCATTTTATATTACCCGATATTTACCATTCATAAAATAAATATCAGATAAATCTATAAAAAAAACAGATTCAATTATCAGAACCAGGTTAATTTTCCTAATATGTTTATAGTAAATTTTGAATGACCCCCTCTGGAGACTTTTATCGGAAGGTGGAAACTGCTTTCCTGAGACTTAATAAAAAGTTAACATCCCCCTGATCAGGCTTCAAAATGCCGTAAATCATGATAAAAAGGAAAGCAATGAAGTGACATTAAAATGAGATCCGCGAAAGATTAATTTCCTGATAAAATAAAAACAGGCTCCCCGGATTCTTATTGTTGTTTTGCTGCAAAATCTATCATCCAATGGATTCCAAATTTATCTGTAAGAGATCCATAATAATCTCCCCAGAATGTATCCTGCATATCCATTTCTGCTTTACCACCCGCGGAGAGTTTTTCAAACAGCCTGTCTGCTTCCGAACGGGAATCGGGATGCAATGAAATGTAAACATTGTTTCCCTTAATCACTTTAAAACCCATAGATTCAGGAGCATCTGTTCCCATAAGCAAATGTCCTCCAAGAATCGGTAAAGCAACATGCATCACAAGATTTTTGTTCTCTTCTGCAATTGGAGACATTCCTTCCTGCGGAGGAATATCACCAAAACGGTTGATTTTCCCGTCTACAAAATCACCCCCGAAAACAGATTTGTAAAAGTTAAAAACCTCCTCTGTATTCCGTGAAAAATTAAGATAAGTACTTGTCCGTGCCATAATTTTTATAATTGCTTAGTCGTATAAAACATCATTGGGATAAATAAAGTTCACGAATCATTTTGAAAAGTCAGTGGTTTGAAGATAAGTTGGATTAACCATTAAGATGATTTTTAAAAAACAAAACCTGTTTTTAATTGTTTATGAGATATAAGGGTTAAGATGTGATTTTATTCCCTTAGCCCTGCCAGAATAATATGTTAAACAATTGCCTTGAAAGAGACGGAAGATGGATCGGAGATTGCTTGAGTATTTGTATTGAAAGTATTGATTTATGGCAATTGAATCATATCGGGGAAAGGCCGGATTGAAATAAAGGGAAGTTAAATAGAGGGCAGTTCCCCCGAATGATGTCATCATTAATTAACATTTAAAAAATTAAATTATGAACTCAGGAAAAGTAATTTTAGGAGTACTGGCTGGTTTAGCTGCCGGTGCATTGATGGGAGTCCTTTTTGCTCCCGACAAAGGATCTGAAAGTATGAGCAGAATAACTAAAAAAGGAGATGAATATTTGAATTCCGTCAGAGAAAGATTCAATTCAATTCTTGATGCTATCTCAGGCCAATTTAACGGAGGAAAAGTTGAAGCTTCTGACTTTAGGGAAACCAGCAAGAACAATTCAAAAGAATCCAAAAGAGAGGTTCAACCTTCCGCCGGTTAAAATATTCTTTAAAATATTTTAACCATGATCCTTCTTCTTTAATATTTAAAGCAGATTGAAATGAACTGCCGGGGGTGTATATTATATTGCCTGAAGCAGTTCTTTACAAAAAGTCTGCAGGGATTAAATTCCTGTTAAGAATTTTCTATGGAGAGACATGCATTTCCATTACCCTAACCTCCCCTTCTTCGGTAATGCAACTGACTATTATTAGCAGCAATACTTATAATCTCCAGATAATTTTATACCTTTCCCGTTTACAAGTGATATTATAATTAAATGTGACTATCAGCAATCATGAATAAAACTATTAATTTCTATTATTTATACCCCCATCCCGACCTTCCCCCAGGGGGGAAGGAGCTGAAAGCAAAGCTTTTCCCCCTTGGGGGAAACGGGAAAGGGGGTTATTTGGAATAAAATGTATGTAATTGATTATAAGCATTATAAAATTAATATTATTTTAGTACTAACTTTTTATTATTGATTCCCGATACTCATTTAATTAAATTTAGTTTTAATTTTAAAACCACAATATTGACCTGAACTCTAACCAAACCCTGTCCGGAATAGAGATCAGCGAAAGCATATCATTATGTATGTAACTAAGGTTCAGAATATTAAAGAAATACAAAACATATAATTCATGTGTTTCCGTTAGACCTTAAACAATAAAAATAATATTATGACTAAAGATCTGAAAAATAAGAATCATGCAAAAGGAAGAAGGGAGTTCATCTCGATGCTTTCAGCAGCAGCAGCCATGGGACTTATCAACTCATCCGGTGTAAAAGGAGTCTCCCTGACCGATCAGGCCGGTGAGGCAGGGCAAACGAAAACAGTATTGCCCACCATTGCTCTGGGCCCGCATCGGATCAGCCGGCTGATCTGCGGTTCAAATCCTATCCTTGGTTATTCCTACATGGGACCTCACACCGACCGGCACATGAAGGAATATTTTACCACTGACCGAACAGTGGAATTCCTCGGTAAGTGTGAGCAAGCCGGCATCACAGCACACCAGTTCTCAAGCATATTCGATTATCTGCCCTTGTTGCGCGAAAAGGGTTCCAAAATGAAGTTTATTTGTCTTCACTCTCAACCCGAAACCATTCCGGAGGTAATCAAAGTTGCAAAGCCCATGGCAATAGTACACCACGGTGGTGCTACTGACCGGCTGTTTGCCCAGGGGAATTCCAAATTAGTGAAAGATTTCGTAAAAAATGTAAGGGACCGCGGACTTCTGGCCGGTGTTTCAAGCCATAATCCAGATGTCATTAAGCAGATTGCCGATGAAGGCTGGGATGTTGATTTCTTCATGACATGCTTCTATTTTCTGACCCGCAAGACATTTAAAAAGGAGGAACCAAATGATATTTTGAATGTAGGTTCTTATGGGTTCCACAAAGACGATCCTAAGGCAATGACACAGGTAATCCGTCAGGTAAAACAGCCTTGTCTGGGCTTCAAGATACTGGGAGCTGGCCGGCTCTGTTCCAGCCAGGAGAGTGTCCGTACCGCATTTAAATTTGCCTTCGAGAACATCAAACCTTCCGATGGCGTGATAGTGGGGATGTTCCCCTGGTATTTCAACGAGATTGGCGCCAACGCTCAGTATGCAAGCGAGCTGGGGGTATTATAGAATAAAGACTAAGAAAAACTATATTTAACTTCAGGTTTAACCTGAATTAAGATGAGCAATCTGACCAAAGTTCTGAGAAAATTTCCAAGGGTATTCTGGATATCCAATTTAATGGAATTATTTGAACGGTGGGCATGGTATGGATTCTATAACGCTTTTGCACTCTACCTTACGCTTTCAAAAGATACAGGGGCTCTGGGATTCTCACAGGTGGAAAAGGGTGTGATAATTGGAACAGGTTCTATGCTTCTTTACTTTCTCCCTCTCATTACCGGGGCAATAGCTGACAGGATAGGTTTTAAAAAGGTGCTTATTTTGTCGTTCACAGCATATATTGCAGGTTACATTATGATAGGAACCTTCGGATCCTTTTCAATGGTATTTGCGGCCTATATTTTTCTTGCACTGGCAGGTGCCCTGTTTAAACCCATTATATCTGGAATGATCGCAAAAACCACAAATGACGAGACCTCTTCTGTCGGTTTTGGGATTTTTTATATGATGGTAAATATCGGCGGATTTATCGGTCCATTTATTGCAGGATTTCTTTATAAAATTCACTGGAACCTGGTCTTCCTGATGTCTGTTATCACTATTGCAATAAATTATATATTCGTCTTCTTCTTTTTCAGGGAACCCGACAGGGAACCATCGGGCAAGACTTTCCTGCAGAATATCCGCATAGCATTCAAAAACATTTTTGATACACTGGCTGACTGGAGATATGACCTTTTCCTGCTTATCATGGCAGTCTTCTGGACCGCCTTTAACCAGCTTTATTACTCTTTTCCGGTATTTATAGATCAATGGGTTGATATGGACAGGCTTTCTGCCTTTTTCGGACTGGTGCCCGGAACCATTACAGCTCCGACAGTAACCAGCATGGATGCATTTTTCATCATTGTGCTTCAGATGTACATTTCTTCACAGAGCATGAAATTGAAGCCACTTCATTCTATGGTCACCGGAATAATGATACTGGGAGCAGGGTTGATTCTGATGTTCATTTCACAGAATCCCTGGATCGTGATCCTGGGCGTGTTGGTTTTTGCAATTGGGGAGATGGCATCTTCACCCAAATATACGGAATATGTTGGTCGAATAGCACCGCATGACAAAAAAGCATTGTATATGGGAACCTCATTTCTGCCCATTGCACTCGGGCACTTTGCGGCAGGCTGGATTTCGGGTAAACCTTTCGAGGTAGTTGCTGATAAATATTACCTGCTTACAAGAGCCCTGGTTGATAAAGGAATAGTTCTAAGCCCGGAAGGCCTTACACAAAATGAATTCTTTACCAGGGCACAGGGACTCATGAATATGGACGCTACCGGGCTTAACCAGTATCTATGGGATAAATATCATCCTTCAAATATCTGGTTCCTGTTTACTGGAATCGCAGTTTCAGGAAGCCTATTTCTGTTTCTATATGACAGGTTTATCATTCATAAGGAATAAGCTGAATGCCAATTTCATGTAACCTGAAATCCTTTGAGGTAAGAACAGATTCAGGGGATCTGAGTTAAATCCGACTCTCATTGAACCATTCCTCAAATCAGGAATTGTTTTTAGTATTTACCTTAAAAAATCTCTTTTTATTATGAATTTTTCTTTTATAACCCGGTTTAATTTCCCCGTCTCCCCATGAGGGTACGGGACCTATGTTGGCAGGTGGTTGCAGCTTCGGAATACTGGCTTTTATTAATTGTTCTATCTTTCTCAGGTTAAAGATCTCCCGTTGCGTAACCAGGGTAATAGCTTCACCTTTTGCGTTGACACGGGCCGTTCTTCCTATACGGTGAACATAATCTTCAGCATCATGTGGAACATCATAATTGATCACAAGGTTAATTTCCCTTACATCTATACCACGACTCATAACATCTGTAGCCACTAAAATGCGAATTTGTTTTGATCTGAAATCCCTTAAAACTTTTTCCCTGTCATCCTGATCCAGGTTTGAAGAAATTCCATGTGCGGGGAACCCATTTCTGTTAAGCGATCTTACTATTTCTGTTATCTTACTTTTAGTAGATGTAAATATAATTATGCTGTCATAGTGTTTTCGCTCGGCTAAAATATGTTTAATTACCTTTTCTTTCTGTTCACTAAAGACCAGATAAGACTTTTGATCTATACCGTCGGCAGGAGTAGAAACAGATAATGAAATTTCCACCGGATTTTGCAGAATTTTCTGCGCCAGCTGGCGAATGCTTTTTGGCATTGTTGCGCTAAACATCAGGGTTTGATGTTTCTCCGGAAGATAGGATATGATTGTCTGGATATCATCAATAAAACCCATATCTAACATCCTGTCAGCCTCATCTAATATTAAATGCCTGATATTTGAAAACTTGACATTCCCAAGTTTCAAATGGGATAATAATCTTCCCGGAGTTGCTATAATGACATCAGTTCCATTTTTTAAGGCCTGTAGTTCTGATTCCCAATCACTTCCGTTACCACCTCCGTAAACTGCCATTGATTCAACAGGAATAAAATAGGAGAATCCCTGTATTTGCTGTTCAATTTGAATAGCCAGTTCTCTTGTCGGCACTATTATAAGGGTATCTGTATGGTGATCTTTTTTGCCAATTATTTTATTGAGTATGGGTAAAACAAATGCTCCTGTTTTCCCTGTACCTGTTTGTGCACAAGCAATAAGATCTCTGTGCCCGAGAATTAAGGGAATAACCTTTTCCTGAACAGGTGTGGCTGTATCAAAGCCCATATATGATATGGCTTCCAATAATTGATCATCAAGTTTGAGTTCTGTAAATTTCATTTGAATTTGAAGTAATAAATAAAAATTTGTCTGGTTAATAAGCTTTACTCGTTGTCAACCAGAATACAACCGGCAAAAGTACTGATAATTTGCAGTTATATCCAGGAAAGCCTCATATATTTAAGAAACAATACCTGCTCCCAAAGTTCCTGCCAATTATTTTACAGTTCATTCAACCTTTTAAAGTCTTAAATTGTTATAAGATTTCATATAGGTTATTGTCAAAATTAACTGACAATAAAATGAAACGTTTTATTTTTATTTTAACAGTTTTAGCTTCCATTTCTGTGCGGATAAATGCTCAGGCCAGGACAAATACATCAATTACCGGCAAAGTTTTTGATTCTACAACAAAACAACCTCTTGAATATGCAACAGTCTCTGTAATAAACAAAAAATCAGGTAAGACCATAAATGGCTCAATTACAGACGCACAGGGAAAATTTTTAATTCCGGGCATTCCCCCAGGTATATATAAAATTTATGTCGAATTTATCGGCTATAAGCCTAACACTATTGACAGCATCAGTATTAACACAAATAAACCTGTTATTTCATTGGGAACACTATTCCTGTCTTCCACAATGCTTAGCCTTCAGAGTGTTACAATATCAGGTGAGAAACCGGTTATTGAAAACAAAATTGATAAAATTATATATAATGCCTCCAATGACGTTACATCGCAAGGAGGTCTGGCTGTTGATGTACTCAAAAAAGTACCGGAGGTAACGATTGACATCGACGGGAATGTTGAATTGCAGGGAAATTCAAATATTCGTTTTCTAATCAATGGAAAACCTTCGAGTGTGTTCGGGAGCAGTATCTCTGACGCACTTGCATCAATTCCTGCAAGTCAGATAAAAAGTGTTGAGGCTATAACGATTCCGGGTGCAAAGTATGATTCACAGGGGACAGGTGGAATCATCAATATCATTCTTAAGGACAATAATATGCAGGGTGTTAACGGAAACATTAATTTATCGGCAGGAACCAGGCTGGAGAATGGCTCTGTAAATTTTAATATCAGACGTAAAAATTTCGGGGTCAATGCATTTTTTGGTGGCCGGGCCCGCTTAAAATCTCAGGAGCCAGGTTCTCAGATCCGTGTTTCCACTGACACAATCACGAATCAGATTACTACATTATCGCAGGATGGTATCACAGATTCTAAAAGGGATGGTTTCAGATCAGGAACCGGGTTTGACTGGAATATATCAAAGAATGATGAAATTACAGGATCTCTGGGTTATAATCAATTCAGAAACCTGAACTCGGGGCTGACCAGCCAGGAACAACTGACAAAGGATTATTCAGGTAACCAGGTATCGGATATTTTAAATGTTCGTAACTCATCCCGTCATTCCATTTACAATTCGATTGAATATAACCTGAATTATAAGAGGAAATTCAAAAAAGAGGGCCAGGAATTAGATATTTTATACAATGTAAGCAACGGGAAACCCCATACTGATTACACCCAGTCGCAAACCTATTCCGGACAATCCATTCCCTACCACGGTTCGGAAAGTGTTAACCCGGGTACTGATAAGGAGACCAACATCTCCATTGACTATGCACATCCGGTAAATAAAAATATTTTGGTGGAAACGGGCGCTAAAACCTCCCTTCAAAATATCAGAAGCATTGCTGATGTAAGTGATCTGTCTCCTTCTGTAAATAAGTATATCAGTGATCCTTTACAATCCTATCACCTGAAATACAACATGAGAATTTATGCAGGTTATCTTTCCGCCACTTTCAAATTGCTCCAATTCCTGAATATTAAGTCAGGTGTAAGATATGAGTACACTAATGTTAATATTGATTTCCCTAATACAACCATTCCCTCCTATGGCACAATAGTACCTACCGTTGTTTTCTCCCATAATTTCAGTAAAAACCAATCCCTTAAACTGGCATACAGCAAACGCATTGAACGTCCGGAATATCGTGAATTAAACCCCTTTATAAATCTAAGTGATCCATATAATATTACTACAGGGAATCCATTACTGAAACCTGAAATTGGTAATAATTTTGAGACGGGACTCAATACCGGTTTTAAAAAGGGCGGTAATATTTATGTTTCATTATTCGAACACCTAAACACTCAAAACGTTACCCGGGTAACAGCCTTTTACCCTGCTTACATAATAGGTGATTCAACTTATTCAAATGTATCGGTATCCAGCAGGCAGAACATTGGACGGGAATATAGTTCCGGCTTTACAGCATCGGGTTCGTATCCGGTAACTTCCCAATTTACTCTACGAGGTAATCTATTAATAAATCATCGCTTTATTGTTAGCGATTTAAACACTGGTAATATTTCGACAGGATTCAGGACCAGGCTCAGCATGAACGCAAATTACCAGTTACCTAAAGATCTGGTGTTTGAATTGTTTGGATTCTATAGTTCACCTACCAGAAGTATCCAGGGAAAGATCCCCCAGTTTTTCATTTACAATTTTGCTTTCAGGAAATTGTTTTGGAATAAGAATGCAAGTTTTGGATTTACAACAACAAATCTTTTCAGCAAGTATATAAGACAGGTAACCACCATTACCACTGAAAACTCCACAGCAAATAATGTAAGTCTGAGGCCATTCCGATCTTTTGGAATCAGCCTTACTTATAAATTCGGAAAACTGGAATTTAATAAGAACAATGAAGAAAATAATAATCTTCCGTCACTGGAAAATTATTAACCACTAATAATAATTTTTAAGCATCGGCTTTCAGGAATAAACTATTTTGCAGTTTTAATTTATACAAAAATGTTATGCCTATATAGTCAGCATTTTTTCTCCCGATTTAATATAACCGGTCAATGACTCTCCCATAAACCTGACATTAATCCCAAGTCTTGTTAATTCTTCCGTAACGCCCAGATTATCACAGCAGGCTTTACATGCTTCAATTGTAACACCCTGATTTATCATTTCAATTACTTCGGCTTGAATTTGCGTGTCCGTCCCGATTAATTTTGCCGATGCTCCCCAGATAATAACATTTACATCATCCCACCAGTTTTTGGTTTTTGAATTAATTGCATACATAACTAACATATAAAGAACAGTATCTTTATTATCCGTGGTCCAAAGAATATTTAATCTATTCATAATGATTTCTAAATTATAAGTTTCAAAGACTAAAATATAAAATTTATTCCGGATGATGGAATCTATTCATCAATAATTCCCGGTTAAATTTTATCCGCATGATGTACTTCATTTGCAAACATTACCGATAGATCACCTTAAGCAAATCCAACATAATATTAAAATATGCTTATTCCATTCCATTGACACAAATATTACAGATCTTATCTGTAACAAATGATGTTCAGCGTACCATTAACCGGATGAAACCTGAGTTAAATGGTCATTATGGTACTGAGCGTTCCAAATCCAATCTGAACTTACGGGAGGAGCTGGTACATCTGCCTTTTACAAACTGTTCTAACGGTAACTATGCTTCCCGGGTGACCATCCTTTCTTTTCCAAATATTTCTGCCCCGACTCAACTGCACCTTTTTCCAGCTCTGTACCCATTGAGTCATTCCATCTGTTCAGAAACCCAAAGAGCGCTATTACGCCCAGGATTTCAACAATTTCTCCTTCATCCCAGTAGCTTCTAAGTTTATCTGAAATATCATCATCCACGGAGTTGGGAATTGTTGAACAAAGAAACGCGAACTCAAGAGTGACTCTTTCTTTCTCTGAAAAAGCCGGATCAGTTCTGAAATTCCAGATATTCTCCATTTTTTCACGGTCTGCCCCATATCTTTCGGCCGCTCTTATTGTGTGTGCCTGACAATATTGACATCCTGAGGTATAACTGCTTATAAATCCAATCATTCTTTTCAGAGCGCTTGTAACTCTACCCTGGTTGTTCATAACGGCTTTATTCAGTCCGATAAAGGCATATGCAATCTCAGGCCGGTGATACATTGTTTTTACACTGTTTGGGCAAAATCCCAGGGTCTCATTATAAAACTCTATTAAGTTTTGTAATTCCGTGTCATCTTTCTCCTGCGCCGGAAAAACAAGTGGTCTTTTCATCTGAATTTAATTTTAATTTAATGATCAAATTGAGCCTCAATATTTTGAAAATTTACATTTTTATTTGTTGGTCTATGCAAAATATAGAAGTTTTAAATATCTTGTAGTTGGAATATACATAGAGATGATTCTGTCAATCAAAAATAATTTAATTTCTACAGTGTCCCACTCAAACATTCCGTATTTAAAGATAAAAAAGTTGTAAAAGTATAGCTTGCAATTACCTTAAAGATCATGCAGAACAACAAATCATTATATTCTCAGCTCTGGTTTTTAAACTGCCTTAAATCCCGGATAAACATAGATCAGCAAATTATCCCGGTTTATAAATTACTCGTGGTAATTTGTATTTCAGTTTGTTACAGTAACAGAGAGTCATAATATACAGATTTTAATATAACTCTTATGAAGATCCCGGATGTTATTCTGGCAGGGTCCGGTATGAATTTAATATGACCAGTCATATTAATATTTTGTAATTTTGCTTTGGCAATAAATTTTATGTTCCCCCAATGAAAACAGCAATTATTACCGGTGGCACCAGAGGAATAGGCGCCGGACTTGTGAGGGATTTCCTGCGATCAGGATGGAATGTTGCATATTCCGGCACATCAGAAAGTTCAGTAGAAAAATCTTTACTGTCGCTTTCAGAAAATTTTAGTAATGAAAATTACGTTGCCCTGAAATGTGATGTGACAATTGAAAAAGATCTGGTTAACCTTTGGGAAAGCACCTTGAAAACCTTTGCCAGGATTGACATATGGGTAAATAATGCAGGGGTGGGGTTTGAACAGGCTTTGTTTTATCAAATCCCTCCTGAAGCATTTATCAGGATAATCGACACAAATGTCAAGGGGCTTATGCTGGCAACTCATGTAGCTTATAACCGGATGCTGAACCAGGGTTTTGGTGCGATATACAATATGGAAGGTCTTGGAAGCGACGGGAGAACTATTAAAGGATTAACTCCATACGGAACATCAAAACGGGCTGTAAGATATTTTACAGATGCATTTGCAAAGGAGGTAAAAGATGGTCCGGTTATTATAGGCACAATCAGTCCAGGAATGGTTTTAACTGATCTGACACTCGCCCCTTTAAGGAGAGATAAAGAGAAGAACAAACAACTTGTCAGGGTATATAATATTCTTGCTAATGATCCTGATACAGTTACTCCCTTTCTGGTAAAAAAAATGACTGAAAACAAAAAAAACGGAGCAAAGATTTCATGGCTTTCCTCATGGAAAATTACTAAGAAATTTATGCTTGCCCCTTTCTCAAAAAGAGACATAGTCAGTAAATACCTTTAGTTATAAATTCCGGCGGAAGGAATGTCCGGTTATGGTAGCAAACTCTGTTTTAAAATTCTGCTAAATTCCAACCTTTCCGGTAGGTGCGATGCACATATTTATCGGCATCCGGAAAATCAGGGAACCTCATATTAACAGAGTCCCATTTCAGTAACTTGTCCGGCTCCCTGATTGCGACTGTACCCAGGAGAATAGCCTCTGTCATCGGCCCGGTCTGTGCAAAATGAGACTCGGTTTTTGGCCCCCCAAGACAAGCAACTACAAAGTTTGTATAATGATTACCCGGTTCCAGAACCGGCGCTTTGTAACTCTCAAATTTGCTTTCAGGTAAAAGCACCGTAGTTCCCTGATGCGGGATAAGCAGGGCACCTTCAGTACCTATCAGCATCGCTGATTCGGCTGGATACTCTTTGCCGGCATACAGGTCCTGCACCTCCTGTGGCGGATAAAACTCGCCATCAAACCATTCCAGGGGTAACTCATCTGTCTCCGTGTAGCTGTTGCCGGGAAACATCCATGTAATATGGTCACCCTGTGGCCAGTTATCAGATCTTCTTTCCGGTGACTCCTTCCATGACTCCTGAACCTCTGCTATAACAGATCTGGGCGCTTGCAGACCCAGACCTTTCCATACTGCGTCGAATATATGGCAACCGATGTCTCCTGACCATCCTGTTCCAAAGTCCTGCCATGCTCTCCACTTCATCGGATGATAAATTACCGGTGCATAGGGGCGCATTGGAGCAGTGCCAATCCAAAAGTCCCAGTTCAGATTTGCAGGTGCTTCCTGACCCTGAAGAGGCCGCGGTCCTTCTAACCGGTAATCAATGGCACTCGGCCGGTTCGAGCACAGGTATGCGTGTTTGACTTTACCAATCGCACCCTCTTTTATCCATTTAACCGCTGTCCGGTCACCTATGCTTGCCGCAATCTGTGTGCCAAGCTGTGTAACAACACCAAACTTAACCGATGCCTGAGTAAGTGCGCGTACCTCAGCTATATCGTGACAAAGCGGCTTCTGGCAATAAACATGTTTTCTCTTTTTAATAGCCTGCCAGGCAATAGAAAAATGACTATGATCGGGTACGGCAACATTGACAGAATCAATTTTATCGCCCTCCTTTTTAAGAAGTTCGCGCCAGTCGGCATAAGTCCGGGCATCAGGCACGGCTTCTGAGGCCTTTTTCAAATTATCGGCATCCACATCACATATTGCAACAATCCGTACATTAGGATGTTCCCTGAATTTCCGGAGGTCGTTCCACCCCATTCCCCCCACTCCTATGCAGGCATGGTTAAGTATGTTTTTTGAGGAGGGCTTGTCTGATGAACATCTGATAATAAACGGTGCAGCTATTGCAGCAGTTGCAGCTTTTTGTAAAAACACCCTGCGCGAAACGGAAAAGGTATGATCTTTCATAAATTGAGGTATTTTGGATTTTGGTTATATTTTCCCCTTTTCTCCGGATTTATATTTCAAAAGTCATTTTTAGTTTAATATGCTGATTTACACCTAAATTCCGCAACTTAAAAGATTATTTCAACATTTGAACCGGTAAATTACTTAAAAGAGTGGTGTAAATGATGTTAAACTACCTGTATTATGCTTTATAAATTTAATCAAAATAATTGTTTACGCAATATTCAGAAGCCGGTTGATCAAACCGGACATTAAATTTGTCCTTTAAACAATTTACAATAATTACTGTTAAAACTACAAATAGGTTATTAAGCCTCCCGGTTTTTCAAATACAAATAAAATTGAGTAATAAATATCAAAACATGGCAGATACTAAACAATAATCAGTGGTGCTATACATTAGTAGTAAGCCTCTGGTTATGAAAAGAATCAATACATGAAAGCTGATAATATTGCTAAAAAACAGCAAACGGATAAAGAAGATTGATAAGAACATATGAAATACCGGAATACAGATCTGATAAAATAACCATATAAATTCTTAGATAATGAACCCAATTGAGATCAGGGAATTTGCTGCTTCTTTTCAAAAAAGCAGAATTCTGTTAAGTGGTTTTGAACTTGATATATTTACAAATATTGATGAATCCGGTACACCCAACAATCAAATCGCAAAAAAACTGAATCTGGATGACCATGCCTGCGAACGATTGCTTAATGCTCTGGTAGCTTTAGGATTTCTTACAAAACAAAATGATCAGTTCTTCAATACCGCAGAAAGTTTTGCTTTTCTGTCCAGGAAGAGCTCAGATTATTTGGGCGGTCTGATGCATTCTAACCATCTCTGGAATACCTGGAGCAAACTTACCCAGGTTGTAAAAACGGGTAATTCAGCCCTCTCTTCAGAAATTAATGAAAGAGGGGAAGACTGGCTGTCCCCTTTTATTAACGCCATGCACGACAGGGCAAAAAAGCAGGCTCCCAAACAGGTGGCCAGATTAGATTTATCAGGAATAAAATCGGTTTTAGATATAGGTGGCGGTTCAGGTGCATATTCAATGGAATTTGTTTCTCAAAAACCTGGGATGGAAGCAACGGTTTTTGATTTACCCAATGTAATCCCTATAACAAAAAAATTTATTGACATTGAAGGTTTCAAGGACAGGATCAAAACATTTGAAGGCGATTACACCAGTGATGATCTGCCAAAAGAATTCGATCTGGTATTTTTATCTGCAGTAATTCACAGCAATTCATTAGAAATAAATCAAAATCTGATAAAGAAATGTTTTTACTCTTTAAACCGGAATGGCAAAATAGTAATTCAGGATTGGATAATGAATAATGACAGGACACAACCTGTTTCAGGAGCTGTATTTGCAATAAATATGCTGGTGGGAACGGAATCGGGTGATTGCTTTACGGAGTTGGAAGTTACAGAAATGTTAACTGCTGCTGGATTCAAAAATATATCAAGGATAGAATTTGATTCAGGTTTGAGTCAGGTGATTGCTCAAAAAATTTAAACCTAAGCTTCTAAATCAGGGTAGTTGAATAAAATCCATTTTAAACTTGTTTGACAGCATAAAACCGCACATTACCCTGATGAGGAATCATATTAGCATCTTACTATGAAGATATGGAACTATTACATCATTTTTATAATCATCCGTACCGTCATAGGTAATGGTAACAACGGGAACCCCCGTTATTTTTCTTATTTCACCTGTCATTGCTTCGGTAACTAGTGACGGGCAGCAAAATGCGGGATTTGCCTGCACAAACAGCGATACATCAGGGTAGTTCTCCAGGAAATAAAATATCTTTAAAATATTTTCATAAGATTCACCTGACTGATAGGGATTAATATTAAATCCTTCCAGATGTTTTTCCAGCTTTTTAGGATTAATTATTTTTTGCGGACCCAGAAATTTTACGAAGTACCGGTAATATTTTTCCTCCAGAAGATTCAGACATGAGCTTATCATTTTCTGTTGTGCAGCAGTAATATATTCACCACGGTAAATTGTGCGGCGTATCACATTACCAAGAGACATTTTAACTAAATCTGTATAAGGAGTCGTTATTACTTCACCACCTGCTTCTTCTATTGAATGGTCTAATTTCTGATTAAAAATGTCATTATCGCATACATAGAAATCTCCAAAAAGTGCAACTTTTGGTTTATTTCCATCCATCCGGGGTATCTTGTCAAACAGGCATATAACTTCAGAGACGGCCTTTTCCATTGACTTTTTGCCCAGGAACGCCACTTCCAGAATACCAGTAGTTTCCCTTATTACCCTGTCAGTGTCCCCTTTATTTATCTCATAGGGCCTTATTTTGTACCCCACCATTCGTATTAAGCCCCCGAGCAGGTAAGCAAAATATGCATAATAGCAGGCACTTAACGATATCTCGAGATGGGTGAGCAAACCACTGTAAACATGTGCTTTCTCAAATCCCTTACCATAATTCTCAAGAATACTTTTAAGATACTCGGGATATAGACGGAGATTACAGGTTATCTTTGCATCAATAGACCATAGCATTGTATCTTCTGGTTTCAGTTTTTGTTCCTCTGTATATTCGATAAATTCCTGGGCAATTATATTAATTGGCAGGCACTGTCCTGAATTATGTGCCATGCTCTTTTTAATAATCATATCACTGGACTTCATCAGGCGGGCATCAATACCAATTCTTTTCAGATTGGAAACCAGTAAAGGAGACACAATAGAATCCCACATCGGGAGCAACAATGTCTTGCCGTCAATATTTTTTGATATCTGCGGTAAAATTTGTTTTACTTCCAATTCCGGCTTTAAATTGCAAATTGAGGCATGATTTTTAAATGACCTCACTGCAGCTTCAATTCTGGTTTCATAACCCAGATTCGAATCATGCTCATCAATCTGCAGAATAAGATATGGCTTGTGACAACTATTGAATATCTTCCTGAAGTATTCAATAATGAAGGAATCAGGTGCACATTTGAACGCAGTAATCAATACCGGATAAAGATTTTTGGTCTCAGCTATTATTTTTGAGACTTCAAGTATTTTAGTAACATAAAACCAGGGCACCCTCTTTAATAATATTGTAATATCTTCCTGATCTATTTCATCCGAAGATATCATATCCTGGTAGAAAGATTTAATTCCCAGACTGTTAAAAATATCCGGGATTCCTTTGTTAAGAGTCTTTGAAAGTACTATATAGGGTCTTCCCAATAGCACAACAGATATACCTTTATCAGGTTGAAATTGCTTCTTATATACGGCGGTTAACTGCTCTTTACGGTCTGAATAGTAAGATAATGCCTCATTAAACGCGTTATAAACTGCATAATAACCCAGCCCGTTTTTTAATAAAGGTTTTAAGCATTGCAGGAGCTGCTGCGCTACATGAAATTTTCCTTTCGGGAAACTTAACAACGGGGATAAACACTTATCGGGGATATTATTAATTTTTAAAGAGTAGACGAGTGATGCACTGAATTGAGTATAATAACAATAATGTCCTTTATCTTCTTTAGAATCTTCCCGTGTCTGAAGCAGCACGGGCAAAAAGATATAATCCACCTTATCAGAAAGATAAACTACATGGCCAAATATTGAATTAACCGGAGAGCAAAACTCAGCTCCTGCCAGGCATTTGCCAGTTTTCACCGGATCAAGGTAAGCCTCACTTGTTATTGTTCTGATTCCTAAATTATTAAAGAATCTTTTCCAGAGACTTAGTTCCTCGAAGAGATGAAGCGAGGCAGGTATCCCGATTTTAATGTCCTGTTTAATATTATTGATCGTTCCCGATGAAAAGATCCTGTCTCTGCTTTTCAGAAGATCAAAACCTGTTTTGTGTTTGGAGGTATAATGTTGTGTTTCATAATCGCGACCACACAAAAAGCCAAAAGCAACCTTCTCCCCTGAAACTGTTGTCAGGCTGATGCAACAATTGTTTGTACAAAAATTGCATATTTCGTTTTCTATTGCAATATCCTCCCTGTAAAGTTCAATACCTCTGAAAGCTGTCATGTTCTTATTCTGTTCCTGAAGCATTAGTGCCGTTCCCAGTGCGCCTGTCAGGTGGCAATATTTTGATACATATACAGGCTTTTTTAATCGCTGTTCAAAAGCAGCAACCAGTGATTTGTTTTTGCCTGTGGCACCCTGGAAACAAATGTTTTGACCGATGGATGCTTCTGTTGCAACTTTTTGTAAGTAGTTCTCGGTAACCGAATGCAATACAGTTGCAAGAATCTCATTCGCTGAATAACCGTTGTTCAGAAGCTGGTTGATATCACGTCCCATAAAGACAGCACATCGATCACTTGCCAGGGGTGCACTCACATTTTCAACCCTTTTAGCATAATCAGACAATGAACAATTAAGTTTCCTGGCCTGTTCCTGAATAAAACTGCCGGTACCTGCTGCACATACACTGTTCATCTGCGAAAATGTGACATTGCCATTCCGGATCAGTGTAAACTTTGCATCCTGTCCTCCAATTTCAATTATTGTATCTGTTTGTGGATTTAGTTCGAAAGCAGCCCTTGCATGTGAGGTGATTTCATCTATAATTAAGTCAGCATTTATAATTTTCCCTATAAACTTTCTTCCTGAACCAGTTGTCCCTACTCCGATTGTTATAATTTTCACATTCTTTAGCCCGGAAAAATTATCTATTGCTTCAAATATAGATTTAACAGCAGATACAGGTTTCCCGACAGTGTAAGTGTAAAAGCCGGCGATCGTTTTTTTGGTTTTATCAATTAAAATGGCCTTAGTACTTGTTGAACCAATATCAATACCTGTGTAAACAAAGTAGCTGGTACCTGGCTCTGATTGGGAATAGATATCAACCTCAACTTTTGCAGGATGCCCTGAAATAACAGGTGTGAACTGATACGATTCTTCATCTGAGAAACAGGGATATTTGCCTGAGTTGAATGATAGTGGCTTGTGAAAATATTGTTTTTGTGTATCTGCCTGTATCAGAATGTCTTCGAAAGAATTTAAGCGTAAGGGATATGTGTCAGCCTCTTCTTTTAGAAGCATAAGACCGGACCCAATTGCTCCAAAAAGATGAGAATAGCCGTTATATAAAAATTTGGTATTTAAGTTTTTTTCCAGATACCCTCTTACAATCAGATTCTTAGATACCCCTCCTGTCATTAATAGAGGAAAAACCGGAGGTTCTTTTTTAAAAACCGTGTTGAGTATGTTTTCAGCAAGTCCATTGCACAGGCTGTTGCATATTGCATCGACAGAAAACCCTCTTTGCTGGGCATGAATAATATCTGTATTGGCAAATACTGTACAGCGTGAAGCTATGTATGGAACTTCCCCTGAGTTCTTCAACGCTCTTTCACAGAGTTCCTCAATACCGGATAGGTTTAACCTGTCAGCCTGCTGATCAAGAAAACTACCTGTTCCGGCTGCACAGGATGTGTTAATTTTTGCAGATTGATAATTACCATTGATATCAAAATTGATTAGCATGAATTTCTCAGCACCAATATGCAAAACCGAGGCAGCATTTCTGCACAAAGTTCTTGCAGCAGCCATTATTGCCACCTGATTGTTGTAACTCAGAACCAGTTTATTATCCAGACATTTGGTTGAAGAAGTACAAGCAACACGGCTTACCCGGGATAGATCGAAGTTTTTTGCCGCACCTGAAAAAGTATCACTGATATTACCTTTATGGATTTGGTAAAACTGACGCATTATTTTACCATTCAAATCCAATTGTACCAAAGAAAGTGAAACAGAGCCGACGTCAACACCAAGAACTGAATCCCGGTCATGAGAGTCTTTAGACATTTTGTTGCCCTTTCTGATTAACAGATTGTATTAACAGTTATATGTTAAAGATACAATAAAAATTTAATTATGGTTAAAATAACTTTCACTAAAACAATTTGTATATAAATCCCGCAATATCAGTGAATTGCGGGATTACTTATTTTTAATTATCTTAAAGACTAACTTCTTACTTCTCAAATTCAATTACCGCGAATCTTGAAGTTTTCCAGAATAATACAGGATCTTTTATCTCAACATACGAAATGTTACCATCATCATTATGTACCATCTCGTATGAGCCTGAAGGATGCTCAGGAATCAGCTTTGCTTCCCTTGAATTTACCTGGATCGTTTTAGTATCCCTTATATCAATTTTTGTGAAAGCAGTTTCGTCAGGATTGGGTACCAGACTCTTTTTCTTTCCCAGGCCGAGAAATCCTCCCTCCTTTTCAATTATACCTTTTTCTTTCAGATCCTTGAAGGTTCCACTTGCAATGTATGCCTGATTTATCATAGCAGTCTGATCAGTTAACTCCTTGCCCTGCTGTGATATAGTATTATCCAATGCTGTCATTTTTGAATTTAATTGCCCTATCTCATCGTCCTTTTTAGCCAGGGTTACTTTCAGATCAGCCATATCTGACTCATATTGACTTAATTTTGTTTCGAGGCTTTCCAACCTGGCCTGCAATCCTTTGATCATTCCCCCGGATCTTTTTAACTGTGCTGTTAAGGAGTTGATTTTCTTTTTGTTATTTTCAAGTAAGTTATTAATATACTTAATATCATTCAGGATTTTTTCTTTCCTGTTAACTGAAAATTCGGTTTTTGTTGAACCAAATGTTATTGAATTTTCTTTTTGTTTTACCAGATTAAGTTCTTTTTCAATCTCATCTGCTGTAGCCAGCCATACATTAATCGTTGAATCACGCGCAGCCAGCTCTTTAGTAAAAGATGTCCTTTGATTTTCCATTAATACTGCCTGCCGGTTATTTTCCTTTTTATTGCCTGTAACTATAATTACTCCTGATATAAAAAATATCACCAGGGCAATAATTCCTGTTACCATTACTCCCTTAGAAATACCTTTTTTCCTTGCATCTCTCAATTGGGTGCTTGTATCGGCATTCTCATCTTTTAACTTATCGGATCTATTTTCAATATTTTCCATTTTAAATCCTCCACATTTTAAGTTAATAAATCCATTTTTAAAATTTCGCACTTTAATCCTAAACAGATTCCGGAGAGAATTGTTTTTAATAAACACCTGGATTCCCCATTCCGGATATAATCAACCATCTTCTTCTGATCTGTTGTTTGTCTGTGTATCAATTTCGCGCTGACAATAAATCAGATTTAGCTTTAAATAATCATGGCAGGTCAATGCAGCATGGGAGTGATTTAAACTTAAGTGTCAGGGTATAATTAACAATGGGAAAAATACTCTTTGTCTGACCGAATCGACAGTGGTTCCAGAAATAAGGTCTTTAAATCCATTATGACCATGAACACCCATTATAAGATAATCTTCCATCACTTACAGAGAAAGGGAAAAGGGAAGCTGCCCTGATTCTCTGCAAGTAGCACCGATCGGAAATGTATCTGACAGAAAGAATGGGATTTGACTGAGAAGAAGTGTATGAAATTGCTGAATAAATGGAACATATAGATTCCGCTGATTTCTTTGAGCGTCTGGCTGAGCCTATTTGCAGAGTCTTAAAATTTCATACGCGGAGCTGTGAACAGGAATTTAATCCTGATATCTATTAAGTAACATTCAATTGGTCCTGACTTTTGACGATTAGTGCGGTCATTGTGGAAGTGCTGCATTGAGGAAAACAGGAAAAATGTTTATGATGTGCAGCAGAATTAGGCATCCGTTTATGAACGATCAAGCAGGTAGTACCCTGTTACTTTATTTTTAATTGTGAGGCGATAAGCCACGAAGTGGCTAAATATGAATAACCCCCGGCGCAGCCTTGCAAGCCGGGGGTAAGATAACACTCTGTTTTATAGCCCTGAAAGGGCGCAATATAATTGGATTTGAACAGACTTTTTTATATCTTGACACTCACTCGCTGAATTCACTTAAGTATATTCTACATGTCAAGTTATCGTCAACATCTGTACCATATTGTGTTTAGGACAAAGCATAGCATGCCAACCATTAAACAAGATCATGTAAATGAACTCTACGCTTATATAACTGGAATATTAAAGAACAAAAACAGTCATATGTATCGAATAAATGGCGTAGAAAATCACCTTCACATACTTACCGATATGCATCCATCGATTGCGCCGGCCGATTTTATGAGAGAAGTTAAAGCGTCATCTTCATTATGGATGAAAAATAGCATGTTGTTCCCAGCATTCGTGGGTTGGGAAGAAGGATACGGTTCTTTTACCTGTTCTTTCAGGGATCTCAACGTACTTATTGAATATATTAAGAATCAAGTTGAACATCATAAAAAAGTGACATTTGAAGAAGAATACAAGAAAATCCTGTTAGAGTCTGGATTAATACCAGATGAAAAGTATTTTCCATGATTACTTATATCCCGCTCCTTCAGAGCTCATGTTATGTGGGGCACCAAACCCCCGGCTTGCGAGCCTGTGTGCACAGCCTCTTGCGCCGGGGGTTATTCATATCTGGCTCTTTCAGAGCCAATACACCAATTAATGAGAGCACTTCTTGTTTTTGTTCAGGAAATATATTGATCTGAAAAGTCATCTCTATGACCATGCGAGCTTCCTTTATGAGAAGATCTGATTCCATATTATCTTTGGTACTCCCAATATGTTTATCGATCATTGCCAGATACCCCATATATAGAAACACCTGAATTGCGTTTAGCCCCCATTTAGTCCACACCTTTCTGACTAACTCTACACATAAGGAAAAAATAGGCGTAAGTGCGGTAAAAATCTAAATTTAAATTTTATATCATTAATTTTCAATTACTTGAAAATTACAACCGCACTAAAATCAGAAAGTATCAGAAGTCAGGAGGTAATAACTAACATTGGGAAAGAGACTCTTTGTCTGATCGAATCGACAGTGGTTCCAGAAATAAGGTCTTTAAATCCATTATGACCATGAACACCCATTATAAGATAATCTTCCATCACTTACAGATAAAGGGAAAAGGGAAGCTGCCCTGATTCTCTGCAAGTAGCACCGATCGGAAATGTATCTGACAGAAAGAATGGGATTTGACTGAGAAGAAGTGTATGAAATTGCTGAATAAATGGAACATATAGATTCCGCTGATTTCTTTGAGCGGATGGATGAGCTTATTTAAAGGGTCTTAAAATTTCATACGCGGAGCTGTGAACAGGAATTTAATCCTGATATCTATTAAGTAACATTCAATTGGTCCTGACTTTTGACGATTAGTGCGGTCATTGTGGAAGTGCTGCATTGAGGAAAACAGGAAAAATGTTTATGATGTGCAGCAGAATTAGGCATCCGTTTATGAACGATCAAGCAGGTAGTACCCTGTTACTTTATTTTTAATTGTGAGGCGATAAGCCACGAAGTGGCTAAATATGAATAACCCCCGGCGCAGCCTTGCAAGCCGGGGGTAAGATAACACTCTGTTTTATAGCCCTGAAAGGGCGCAATATAATTGGATTTGAACAGACTTTTTTATATCTTGACACTCACTCGCTGAATTCACTTAAGTATATTCTACATGTCAAGTTATCGTCAACATCTGTACCATATTGTGTTTAGGACAAAGCATAGCATGCCAACCATTAAACAAGATCATGTAAATGAACTCTACGCTTATATAACTGGAATATTAAAGAACAAAAACAGTCATATGTATCGAATAAATGGCGTAGAAAATCACCTTCACATACTTACCGATATGCATCCATCGATTGCGCCGGCCGATTTTATGAGAGAAGTTAAAGCGTCATCTTCATTATGGATGAAAAATAGCATGTTGTTCCCAGCATTCGTGGGTTGGGAAGAAGGATACGGTTCTTTTACCTGTTCTTTCAGGGATCTCAACGTACTTATTGAATATATTAAGAATCAAGTTGAACATCATAAAAAAGTGACATTTGAAGAAGAATACAAGAAAATCCTGTTAGAGTCTGGATTAATACCAGATGAAAAGTATTTTCCATGATTACTTATATCCCGCTCCTTCAGAGCTCATGTTATGTGGGGCACCAAACCCCCGGCTTGCGAGCCTGTGTGCACAGCCTCTTGCGCCGGGGGTTATTCATATCTGGCTCTTTCAGAGCCAATACACCAATTAATGAGAGCACTTCTTGTTTTTGTTCAGGAAATATATTGATCTGAAAAGTCATCTCTATGACCATGCGAGCTTCCTTTATGAGAAGATCTGATTCCATATTATCTTTGGTACTCCCAATATGTTTATCGATCATTGCCAGATACCCCATATATAGAAACACCTGAATTGCGTTTAGCCCCCATTTAGTCCACACCTTTCTGACTAACTCTACACATAAGGAAAAAATAGGCGTAAGTGCGGTAAAAATCTAAATTTAAATTTTATATCATTAATTTTCAATTACTTGAAAATTACAACCGCACTAAAATCAGAAAGTATCAGAAGTCAGGAGGTAATAACTAACATTGGGAAAGAGACTCTTTGTCTGATCGAATCGACAGTGGTTCCAGAAATAAGGTCTTTAAATCCATTATGACCATGAACACCCATTATAAGATAATCTTCCATCACTTACAGATAAAGGGAAAAGGGAAGCTGCCCTGATTCTCTGCAAGTAGCACCGATCGGAAATGTATCTGACAGAAAGAATGGGATTTGACTGAGAAGAAGTGTATGAAATTGCTGAATAAATGGAACATATAGATTCCGCTGATTTCTTTGAGCGTCTGGCTGAGCCTATTTGCAGAGTCTTAAAATTGCATACCCCGAGATGGTAACAGAAATTTAATCCTGATATCTGCTAAGGAACTTTCAATTGGTATTAAACTAAATATAAAACATTACCCCTCTATTTACTCTATCCTTAATATAAACTTGGAGGCAGATTTATCTTTCTTAAAGAAATAATGTTTTGTTAATGGAACCAATGATACCAGAATAAATATACCTCCCAATGTTGCAACAATTGATGATCCGGCAGGAAAGTCAAAATGGAAAGAAACATTTAAACCGACAAAGCTTCCTAAAAAACTCACCACCATTGCTATTACAACTACCGCATTATTTGAACGGGCAAGGATTATGGCACAAACCGACGGAATAATCAAATAAGAAAATACAGGGATAACGCCGCTGATTTTTACGGCAAAAACAATGGCCAGACCGATAGAAATATAAAACAGGAAATTCCAGATATTGAAACCTTTTTTTTCAATCTTACCAACTTCGAAACCTTCGGTAAGTTCAAAGAACTTTTTCCGGAAAATAAGATGCATAATCGTCAAGGCACCAAAAACAATACAAATAATTATAATCTGTCTGATATTTACAGAAAGAATATTTCCGAACAATACCTCCTGAATATCCGAATCACCATGAGGTGTCTTTGAAATAAGCATTACTGTTGCGGCAGATGCGAAAGCATATATTATTCCAATGACTGCTTCCAGTTTAAGCCGTTTATCCCGGATATCAATCAAAGAAATTAATAATGCCCCAAGGAGTGTGAATATAACCGGAATAGTTGTTAAACCAAAGCCTATAAAAGCCGCAAAGGCAACCCCAAACGATGAAATCTGGCCAAGTGCCAGATCAACAAAAACTATTCCCCGTCCTACCACATGTACACCAAGGTAGGATAAAAACAATCCTGTTATTAATGAAATTATGAATGCCTGCACCATAAAATTCAAACTGAACATTTCAAACATACTTTTCTTTGTTTTTGTTATAAGGTAAATATTAGTGGAATGTGCTCTGAAAAATAAATTTCAAAGACTAGGCAGTTACCAAATAAGTATTTATTTAAATCCCTGTATTAATTTATCAATATCATAATCAAATAAATCAAAATAATCTTTAATATCATCGAATGCTCCGACAGATGTCCCAAGTATTATGGTTTTAGCCCCTGTTTGTTTAGAAACCACATCCGCCGATGAGGTTGTAAAATATGGTGAAGTAATAATTACTTTAATGTTGTTGTCCTTTACTTCAGAAATAACTTTTACAAGATGAGAGGGAGTTGGAGGTATGCCTGGTTTGGGCTCCAGAAAATCAAAAATCACTAATCCGAACTGATGTTCAAAATAACACCATTCATTGTGATAAGCGATAATTTTTGACCCTTTAAACTGAGACATTTTCCTGGTCCACTCCTGCAACTTCAGATCAATTTTAGTATTGAAAGCTTTTAGGTTAGCTTCAAAATAGTCCTTATTTTCAGGGGAAATTTTTTTAAGCCTATCACAAATATTTTTTGCAATTTGTTTGCCGTTAACCGGACTCAGCCAATAGTGAGGGTTCCCATAGACATGGATATCACCTTCTCCCCGATTGATGCTGGATGGCACTTGCATCAAAGTAATACCGGCAGAGGCATCCACATAGCCTTCACTTCCTTTTTGAATTTTCGGATTGCGTGAACTTAAAAGAAGCTGTGGCGACCAGCCTGTCTCAAGATCCAGTCCAACAGTAACAAACATATCTGCTTTTGAAAGTTTGATGATAAAGCTTGGCTTGGGATCAACAAAATGGGGATTTTGATAACCTGTTGCTATAGAAAACACATCCACTTTATCGTTGCCTATTAATTCAGTTATGCTCTTTAAATCAGTGGTTGTGGTAACTACGTTTATCTTCTTTGCATTTACCGGAATAGCTCCTAAACATAAGAAAAGTATGAATATAACTTTCAGTTTCATTTTTTTCAGTTTAATAGTTAATATTGATGCGCTCCATGTGTGCCTATAACAAAAATCCACCGGAACAAAATCTGGTACTGGTCTCTTTCGGCATTGCTCGTGTATGTTTTTCCTTCAATTTCCATTTTCTGAAATTCAGTTGCATACCATCCAATGGTTGTCGAATAGGAGTTTCCCCTGGTATTAGCTGAATAGGGGGTGTTCGAAAAACTATACATACCGGTAAAAAACATGCGTTTTGAGAATTGAAAATTGATAAAAGAATACATCCCGAAAGAATTAACAACTTCCTCTTTTGAAATGTTCGCATTGCTGAGCCAGGCTTCCGACTGCCAGGTAAAAGATTTGTAAGTATTAAACTGTACCGGTTTCCATTTATAAGTAAGATCAATAGCCGCAATGTTGGTCCTTAAATCAAAATAGTTGGCGCCTGTAATTCCTGATAATCCTAACTCCAGGGTGGCATTCGCTGACAGATCAAAAAAGTTTTTTAAATGTGCCAGTTCAAGATAGGTGTTTCCAACGCTTCTTGAAAAACTCGGATTATCAATTGGTCCGTCTGTAAACTGTACCACCAGTTCCTGATAAAAAAGAGAATTAGGAAGCAGCCAGCTTAAGGATACTCCTTCATCATTTATGCCTTCCCCAAAATAATTTTCATATGAATCCGGCAAGCTTATAAATGGCAAAGCATGCGGATGCACAGGGTTAATCCTTCCCAAGGCGCTTTTAAACTTGCCTGCTTTTAACTGCAGATGTGCAGGTAATGAAAGTGTGGTGATGTAACCTTCCTCCAGATCAAAACTGAACTTGCCCGTTTCAGGGTCTTTTCCGACTGTAAAAAAGAAATCGGCTCTTGCATAAGGATCTACAACTGACTGGAAAGAAAGCTCCGCTTCATTGATTCCTCCGTCAAAATTTCTTTTGGCATTACTTCTGTATGAAGCCTGAAAATCACCAATAACACTGATGTCGGGGAGTGCTTTGGAAGTTGTTCTGACTTGCTCAGGTGGAGTTGCTGGTTCCGAATTATTAATTTGTTGTTCAATCTGCTTTAACAAAACAGAATCAGTTTTAGTAATGCTATCATTTTGAGCAAACATATTTACCGAAATTGATGACAGGAATAAACCTGTCAGAGTCGCTTGAATAAAATAATTCATTACCCGTTTCTTAAGAATCTAAATAACTCTAAGTACCGATAAAAGCAGGTTTAGCTTATCACATTCGGACTGACTAAAGTGACCACGTCGATGCAGTTGGTTATTTACAGAGTTCATGCATTTTAAAAGTGGAAATAGAAATTTAAAGCTCCTGGTTAATTTTCGATTTATCTTTGTTCTGCTCCGGATTTACTCTGATATTAACCATTTCGACCCGTACTTTGTTCATCAAAGATAATTCTGACGCGTATATAACTGCAAACATTACTTTCGTTAATCACTCAATGACAGAGTCTGCCCATGATCTGAGAGGTTGTATAGTGAATTCCAGGACTTCAGGAAAAGACATTAAGGAAATTATTGAAATAATAGTCCGCGAAGGAAAATAAATACACAAAAAGCTCAGGAAAAAATAAACAGATATAGTATCAAAAACCTGTAAATGCAAAACACAGACCGCCAGCCAGTTATTAAAATATGTGAAGGATATACATAGATAAAATTACCTTCAAAAAACATATTTATTTAATATTCTTCTGCACTTTCACTGTTTTTATTCCTGTCATAAGTATACTATATATAGCACTTTATCGCTTTGCTTAGTATATTTTTTTATATTGCAAAACCAAAACTTCAAAAGGATCTTATATGAAAAATTACAAAAAAAAATTAATAACTGGTATAGTTCTTATTATATCAGTAATGAGTACTTTATCCGGACAGCAGTATGGTTGGCGCGGACCAGGACGTTCCGGTATTTATAATGAAAAGGGATTGATGAAGTCATGGCCAGCAGAAGGACCATCCCTTCTTTGGGAAGTAACAGGAATAGGCAGGGGCTATTCAAGTGCAACTGTTACCGGTGATGCCATATACATTACAGGATCCAAAGGTGAAAAAGACATACTTTCAGCTTTTACTCAGGATGGGAAGAAAAAGTGGGAAGTGGAATTCGGAAATATGACAAGGGAGGTTAACTCTCCTGAAAGCCGTTGTACTCCTACTTACTCAAACGGGAAAATCCTGGTTGTAAGCGGACAAGGTGATCTGGCTTGCGTAACAAAGGATGGGAAAATAGCATGGACCGTAAATTACTATCAGAAGTATAATGCCAAAATACAACGGTTTGGAATTTCCGAATCACCCCTTGTCGTCGATAATAAAGTGATAGCAACTCCCGGAGGCAATATGGCATCTATGGTGGCATTTAACATTGACAACGGAAATGTAGTCTGGGAGACTCCTCCCTTAAATGAAGGTACTCAATATACAAATCCCCTGCTGATTGAGGATAAAGGGATGAAAATAATTGTAACTCATACTGTTACATATATTATAGGTGTAAATGCCTCTAATGGGAAGCTTCTTTGGAAATTCAATTTTGCTGAAGTAAACGATGACAAGAAAGGTGGCAAAAATTACATCCAGACACCTATTTATCGTGATGGTTACTTATTTGCCGCCAATGGTTACGGACAAACTGCCGCAAAAATTAAAATAAACTTTGACGGCAGCGATCCTAAACTCGTCTGGAAGAATCCTGAAATCAATCCCCACGTAGGAGGAATGGTGCTGATAGGTAATTATATCTATAGTTCTACTCACGACAGTAACTCTAAGGGCAGATGGATCTGTGTCGACTGGACAACCGGCAAGACAATGTGGATCACCGACTGGCATAATAAAGGATCACTCATATCGGCAGAAGGATTACTGTATATTTTTGAAGAAAAGACCGGAAACCTGGCCCTGGTCAGACCGAACAGCGAAAAACTTGATATAATAAGTTCTTTCAGAATAACCAAGGGTGATGGCCCGTATTGGGCTCATCCTGTGATAGATAAAGGAAGACTTTTTGTCAGACACGGCGATTACCTGGCAGTCTATTCCCTGAAGGCTAAATGATCGTGCCACAGGGCAGTTCTCGGCTACCGTGCCACCTGCAATAAAATGAAATCTACATGTTTTTCAAACGCTGACACTTTTAAATTTAATTTTATCAAACATGCATTTTTTTCCTGATTAAATATTTTATCTTTTTCAGTTTCATAACAGAATAAAAAAATAATGGTCAGCTGTATTACATGGACGTTGTGCAATGATTAATGCCTTGTTTTTTCACCATCGTACAGGGTATCATATCTGATTAAAAATTTGTCACTAACCGGAGAATAAATTCTTTGCAATACAAAAAGGACATTAAATGATATTACTTTAATAATTGTGGATTTAATATATTTACAGACAAATAGATATAACTAAATCATGGTTTTGAAGGAATATTGGAACAAAGGATTTTATCTCTTCCGATCCCTCTACAACTTTTATCCGGTACAGCTCCTTTTTGCTTATCTGAAAAGCTATCAGCTTTATCTGTTGATCTGGTTATTGCCATTTTTGATCGCATTAAACAGCCTCGGTCTTGAATTTGGTATCCCTTCACTTTTTCTAAACCCTGAACATGATGGCAATTCAGGAATATTTGCCTTTCTTTTTTTGGGGTTGGCCACCGGCAGTTTTATTATGGCATTTCATGTTTCATCCTATGTAACAATGATTCACCGTTATCCCTTTATAGCTGCAGTTTCCAAACCCTTTTATGTGTTTTCCATAAATAATTCAGTGATTCCTTTTATATATATATGCGTATATCTCTTCCAGAGTATTAAAAATCAAAGTACGCAGGAATTTTTACCATTAGGTCACATAATATTGAACAGCATATCATTTCTTTCAGGAATATTTTTATTTGTATATATCTCCTTCGGACTTTTTTATGTTTTTGCCAGGGGACTGCCTTCAATTTACAGTTTCAGCGCACAAAAAATTGAAGAAACATGGTTTAACGGTGCTCTTAAAAAGTACATCAAGGAGCGTGACACAAAAATTCAGAATATTTATTCGGGTGCTTATGGTCCTGTAAATGTAGAATTTTATATCCGGAGGTTTTTTAAGATTGGTAAAGCGAGGGAATATAAGCATTATAACAAGGCTATACTTACAAACATACTCTACCGTCAGCATTTTAATGTATTCTATTATGTTATTGTAATTCTGGGGTTCATCATTGTGCGGGGACAAATGAAAGATGATGTGTTTCTTATACTTCCCGCCGGAGCAAGTTTATTATTGATTTTTACTGTTATTATGCTGTTGTTTACACTGATCTATATCTTTTTTAGAAAATGGACCTTATCATTTCTTATTATACTTCTATTTGGCATAAATTACTTTTATTCATCGAAAACAAGCTGGAATAATAATGCATATGGACTTAATTATAAGCTTGAAAACGAGAATATTAATATCTTAAAACACGGCGATTACAAAAAGGATTCTCTGAAAACAATAGATATTTTGGAAAGATGGAAATATAAAAATACAAATTTAGCCGGGTCCCCTGTGAAACCTAAAATGGTGATGGTATGCTCCAGTGGAGGGGGACTTAAAATGGCTCTGTGGACATATTATTCTTTGGGATATGTTGACAGCCTTACCAACGGTTCGCTTTTGAAGCATACTCAATTAATCACCGGTGCATCAGGAGGAATGCTGGGTGCTGCATACCTTAGAGAGCTTTATCTTGAGCACCTGGAAGGAGAAATTAACAGCCATTTTTCCGACACTTATATTGACAGGCTCTCAAAAGATCTGCTGAATCCGATCCTTTACAGCTTTTCAATGAGTGACTGGTTTATAAGGCTGGAAAGATTTTCCTATGGGGGATACAGCTATTACAAGGACAGGGCTTACATGTTTGAAAAGTTTGTTGACAAAAACCTGGGGCCGGTTCTGGATAAACCTTTGTTGTCATATCGTGATCCTGAAAATAAAGCCATGGTGCCAATGATGATATTCAATCCCACTATTATGAATACGGGTGCACGGTTAATAATTTCTCCTTTAAATGTTTCATATCTTGTCAATTCAGGTTATTCCGATAGCCTGCGAAATCTGGAGTTTCGTTATCATTTCCGTTCTTTTGGCGCAGATAGTCTCAGGTTTATTTCAGCAATACGCATGTCGGCAAGCTTTCCTTATGTCAGTCCACAGGTTGACCTGCCTGGAATTCCGACCTTAACGGTTTTTGACGCCGGAATTAATGACGACTTTGGTTATCTGACGGTCTATAATTTTATAGTTTATTTCCAGGAATGGCTCAGGAATAATACCGGCGGGGTTGTTGTTATTAGCCTGGATGAGACAAATGATTACAATGAATATTACTATAATACCCCGTCAATTGTATCTGATATTTTAAAGCCGGTTAAATCGCTGGTATCGAATTTGTCAGCTATTCAAAAGACTAATTATCTTCAGCTTTTATACTCCTTAAACAAGGTTATTCCGGGGAAATTTTATTTTATAAGCATAAATCTGGGCTCTCCCAATAAAAAAATCTCATTGAGCTGGCATCTGACAAAACGTGAAAGACAAATTATTCTTAAATCAATACATTCGGATACAAATGAAAAGGAGATTAGCCGTTTAATAAATCTATTGGAATAAAGCTTTGATATTTAGATTTATTCTACTTTAATCCTGATTTTATTTCAGGTAACAAATCTCATTAACTTTTAAAATGAGATTGAGATTCTTTACTCCGTTTCTCTCAGAATGACTGATACATGTGGTATAGAGAAGATACTTACGTATTTCAGCTGAATAAGATATTTTAACTAATTTTTAACTCAGACAATTTTTTTTTCTTCCTTTCAGTTTATATTTTCACGCTTATTTTTTCTCCGGATATTCATTAAAATGTATTCTTATGGATATTGTCATCGAAAACCTTACAAAAAAATACGGCAGTCAGAAAGCTGTTGATAATATTTCCCTGAAAGTAGCTACAGGTGAAATACTGGGCTTTCTAGGCCCTAACGGCGCCGGGAAAACAACTACCATGAAAATGATCACAAATTTTATTTCTGCCGATGAGGGGAAAATCTTCATTGGAGGGAAATCTCTCAGTGATAATTATTCGGAAATTAAAAAGCATATCGGTTATTTGTCTGAGAATAATCCTTTATACGAAGATATGCCTGTTATGGATTTCCTTAATTTTTGCGCAAAAATACAGGGTATTGAAACAGGAAAAATACCGGGAAGATTGGCCGAAATGATACACATAACCGGACTAAACAGGGAAAAACATAAGAAAATCGGTGAGTTGTCAAAAGGGTTTCAGCAACGAGTGGGCCTTGCACAGGCAATGATACATGATCCTGAAATTTTGATACTTGATGAACCAACTTCCGGGCTTGATCCCAATCAGATAGCTGAGATAAGGAAACTTATACGTGATCTGGGAAGAGAAAAAACGGTTATCCTGAGTACTCATATCCTGCCAGAAGTTGAAGCGACCTGCGACAGGATCTTCATAATAAATAAAGGAAAAATTGTAGCTGACGGTACTGCCGAATCTTTGAGAAAGCAGGCCAGGGGGTCGGATATCCTCAAGGTAAAAATTGAAGACGGGGAGATAAACCAAATATTCACTTCACTACAGGCCCTGGGTTCCGTCAGAATGGTGGATTTTGCTGACAGAAAATCAAACCGGTTTGATGTTTATTGCACTGATAAAAATGCATCCCGGGAAATATTCGGGTTATGTGTTGCAAAGAATTGGGTGCTTACTGAATTAACGCCTTTTGAAACAAAACTTGAAGATATTTTCAGGGATTTAACAATGAATTAAATAATTGGATCATGAATAAAATATGGATTATTACCACACGGGAACTAAGTTCATTTTTCGATTCACTGATAGCCTATATTATGATAGTTCTCTTCCTTGGCTTCAGTGGATTTTTTACCTGGATATCAGGTTCAGATATCTTCCTCGTCGGTCAGGCTAGTCTTCGTTCATTCTTTTCAATTGCGTACTGGACACTGTTCTTTTTTATACCTGCCCTGACCATGCGCCTTATATCAGAAGAGAAAAAATCAGGAACTATTGAAATGTTACTGACAAAAGCTGTCAGCGACAGGCAGGTTATAATCGGCAAGTACCTTCGCAACTCTCATTTTAATTTCAATCGCCCTGCTCTTTACATTGCCCTATGTAATAACCCTTTCAAAGATAGGCAATCTTGACGCAGGAGGTGTTCTGTGCGGCTATCTTGCACTGCTTCTTATGAGCGCTGCGTATACCAGTATAGGATTATTTGCCAGCAGTATTACCAATAACCAGATAGTTGCATTTCTTTCGGCTCTTTTCATCGGGCTGTTTTTCCATATTATTTTTGAGGTGATCGCCGGAGGAATGAAAGGATTTGCCGGACAATTTATTAATTCTTTAAGTGTCTCGGTGCATTTTGAAAGCCTTGCCCGCGGTGTAGTTGATTCCAAAGACCTTGTTTACTTCGGATCAATAGTTTTCATGGGGCTGTTCCTTTCAGAGGTCTCTCTTTCAAAAAGAAACTCCTTCAGCTAGAGATATTGTAAAAAGATGAATATTATGAATACTCCGAAAATATCCACAACAGTAATTCTGGTTGCAGCTATTGTACTGATTATAAATATCCTTTCTGAAAATTACAATTTCAGGCTCGACCTGACAGAAGATAAAGAATACACTCTCAGCAAAGCAACCATTAACATCCTTAAAAATCTTGACAAACCGGTAACCATTACCGCTTATTTCTCCAAAGATCTTCCCCCAAACATTGGGAATATTTCAGGCAATCTTAAGGATATGCTTATTGAATATGGGAACCGGTCAAATGGCATGGTGGTATACAAATTTGTAAATCCTGCAGGGAATGACGATCTGGAGCGCGAGGCTGTTCAAAACGGTATTCAGCCCGTAATGATAAATGTGAGAGAAAAAGACCAGGTAAAACAACAAAAAGCTTACCTGGGAGTGATGGTTTCAATGGGTGATGAAAAAGAGACGATTCCTTTTATCCAACCCGGCTCTGCGATGGAATATGCATTATCGACAGCGATTAAGAAACTTTCTGTTGTCAAAAAGCCCTCAATAGCTTTGATCCAGGGCCATGGTGAGCCATATATCAGTGATATTATGCAGGTTTACTCGGAGCTGCGTGTCCTTTACGATGTACAAACTTTGACTCTGACTGACACAACAATCATTCCCGATAAGTATAAGACCATAGCAATCATAAGGCCAACAGATACTATTCCACCTGTTCAGCTATCAATACTTGATAACTTCCTGGCACGGGGAGGAAACATTTTTCTGGCAATTAACAGAGTTGAAGGAAATTTTACAAATGTAACCGGGAATCAGGTGAGCACCGGATTGGAGGATTGGCTGTCAAAAAAGGGCTTAGATGTATCCCCAAGTTTCATTGTTGACGCAAACTGCGGATATGTGACTCTTCAACAGCAACAAGGTAATTTTACAATGTCCTCACAGGTTCAGTTTCCTTATTTACCTGTAATTCATAAATTTGCAGATAACCCTGTTACAAAGGGACTTGAATCAGTCAGCCTCCAATTCGCAAGTCCCATAACTTTTACGGGAGATAGTACTGTGAAATTCATCCCTGTTGCATTTACATCCGAAAAGTCGGGGAGTATAAAAACCCCTCTGTACTTTGACATTCAGAAACAGTGGCAGAACAGTGACTTTCCATTGTCTGGACTTGTCGTGGCCGGTATCCTGGAAGGTAAACTTTCAGGAAACAAAAACTCAAAGATCATTATCGTATCAGACGGAGACTTTGCAATTGGTGGGTCCGGAAGCGGGAACCAGGTGGCAAAGGACAATGTGAGTCTGCTGGTAAATTCAATAGACTGGCTGTCCGACGAGACCGGTTTAATAGATCTCAGAACCAAGGGGATTACGTCTCGCCCGATAAAAGAACTGGAAACAAGTACTAAAACATTCCTGAAATGGTTCAATTTTCTTGCGCCAATTATCCTGATAATATTATATGGATTGATAAGAATCCAGATAAACAGAAACAAACGTATTAAAAGAATGGAGGTGAATTATGAGTAACAGGTTCAACAATAAAAAACTTATATTCTTGCTGTCTGGTCTTCTGATAATATTACTGGTGACTATTGTTGTGAAGATTCCAGAAGAAAATGCGACGTTAAAAAGCAGGCTGGTTGAACTTGATACTCTTAAGGTAAACAAAATAATTATCTACCCGAAGAATAATAAAGGAGTCCCGGTTGAATTTAACAGAAAAGATAATAAATGGACCGTGAGGCAGGGAGACATAATTTCTGCGGTCAGGAAAGGAGCGGTAAAGACTATGATTGATGAAGCATTCAATATTAAGCCCCAAAGTCTGGTCACAAAAGATAAATCAAAATGGGATGAATATGAACTGACTGACAGCCTCAGCACAAGGGTTAAATTTTTAAGTAAAAAGGGTAAAGTCCTGGCAGATATTATGATTGGCAAATTAAACTATAAACAGGTCAATAACCCCAATGGCGGATATGGCGGAAACAATATCACAGGAACTTCTTTCGTGAGGCTGTTTGACGAAAATGCAGTATACGCTGTAGACGGATTTCTTCAGTTTTCATTTAACCGGGAATTTGATGACTGGAGGGACAAAACATTTATTAAATCCGATAAAAACAACATTACGAATGTCAGGTTCATCTATCCTGCCGATAGCAGCTTTAGCCTTGCCAAGGAGGGATTAGTATGGCATGTCAACAGTCAGGTTGCAGATTCAGTAAATGTTGCGGATTATTTAAATACCCTCGGCTTATTAGAGGGAAAGACTTTCGGGAATAATTTTAAACCTGGCTTATCTCCGGTTTACCAGATAGTGGTCGAGGGGAATAATTTATTAAGTTTTACAATAAAATGTTATAAAAACGAAGCAGCCAATGAATATGTAATGAATTCAAGTCTGAATCCTGACGTATATTTTACTTCACCTAAAAATGGAATATTTGATAAGTTGTTTAAACCCCGTGAATATTTTGAACCAGGTCAGAAAACCAGGAAGTAACCAGTATCCCAAAAAGTTGTTCAGAAGGTGACTCTTCATGCAACATTAAAATAATCCACCTCTTGCAGAACTAACTCAGGATACATTTAAAACAAAAAAACGCCATAATTATTCCAATGCGGCCTGAAGAGCAGGAGCAGTTTAACAGTATCTTTTTAATACCTTTAATGGGCCGGTTTTAATCAGTACTTGTAAAAACCACCTTCATGGCTGAAGAATGAGTATAACCGGAAGAGAAATATATTTTTAACAGACAGAATACAGATCTGAAATATTTTATGTTTACAGGTGAGACATCAGGTTTTATAATAATGGGCGTTTTATTCGGGTTAACGGCGGGGATTTCACCAGGCCCCTTATTAGCTCTTGTTATTACTGAAACCATAACACATAATAAAACCGAAGGAATAAAAGTTGCAGTTGCACCACTGATAACTGATTTGCCAATAATTATAATATCCTTCTTTGTCATTTCCCGGTACTCACAATTCAATCTGATAATGAGTCTGATTTCATTTCTTGGTGGAGTTTTCCTGGTCTTTCTGGGATATGAATGTTTGAGAACAAAGGGATTAACCATTGATACTGAAAAAAGCAAGTCCGGATCACTGATAAAGGGGATAATCGTAAATATCCTTAATCCTCATCCATACCTGTTCTGGATTACTGTTGGTACTCCTGTTGCCTTAAAAGCTTATCAGGTAAATTTAACTGCTGTCATTATATTTTTTCTTTCATTCTATTTATTGTTAATAGGTTCAAAAATCATTGTAGTGTTAATAGTTGAAAAATCAAAAACATTTCTAAGTAATATGGTTTATATCTGGATCATGCGGATCCTTGGAGTTTCACTTTTTATATTCGCTGCATTATTTTTTGTTGATAGTATTAAAAAGTTAACTTATTGAAAAGCTCCTTACCGGTGGATGACTTTTTCATTATCGTTTGACTCCCCTCAATTACCATGTAAATTAATCAGCTGGTGAATGTGACAGAACGATTTCTCTGTAACATCACTGCAGTGGGGTGAAACCGGCATGACAAAGCGAGCACCGGCATTACCGGTATAAAAAGACATTAATCTGTAAAAACTGATTTATAAATCCCTTCTCCCCATAATCTGCCTAACACAGCCGAACCTTTTTTGTTTGGATGGAGATAAAATGTGCCGGCATTTCCTGACTCAGGAACGAGGTCGGTAAGATAATTTTTTCTGAAATATTTAAATCCTTTCAGATCACCCATAAAGACGTGACCGGGATTGGATCCGGAATATTGTGCAGCGAGAGATTTTAGTTCCGGAAAATAACTCTGCAACCGGGCCAGTCCTGCCGCAAGATATCTTGATCGGTTATAAGTAGTCGGACTGTACCAGATTGGCTGCTGGTAAACTATTTTGCAATCAGGGAATTCAGACAGCAACTTCCCGGTAATGGATTGAATGTTGCGGCGAAATGCATCCGGACTAACCGGAGAACCCCTTGGTCCTTCTTCTGCGCTGTCGTTAGTTCCAAGAGAGATTGAAAAAAGAAGTAACCGGCTGTTATCAGTATGTAACTCTCTGGCTGCAATAATTACTTTCGACAGTTCGCCATCGGCAGACGGTAAAAAATCAACTGTAGTATACCCACTCCTGCCCCGGTTTATAAACTGTACACTTGTGATTCCTTTCTGCAGGCGTAGATATGCAGAGGCAGTTGCAGGAGGGGCATTTTCCTTTGAATTTTCCAGTTGTGCGCCCTGAGTTATGCTGTTACCGATGTAAACAATATCAAGATCACAGTTCTTCTCTTTTGTCTGTCCATTAATATTGATCGAGAAAAAAGCGGAAAGAGAGAGAATAAGAATAAGTGAGTGAATTTGTCTTGGATTTCTCATAGTTTCTGGTGTTGGGTTTTCAAAGGTAACAGTTTTTCAGGAACTGCAAATGTGAAGGGTTAAAGAGGTTGTATCAAAGAAAAATCTATTATCCGAACAGGGGCCCGAGCGTTAAGGAGGCTGTCTCAAATGTCTAAAATTACGGTAATGCTTTCTCTGTGTCGCTCTCCCGATAGATCGGGACAAGTTGTGCCTTCTCTGTGGCCCTCTGTGTAACAAATAATTAAGAACTTTCACAGAGATCACAGAGGTTCCACAGAGTTTCACAGAGGACTTTTGAGACAGCTTCTGGCATAAGGGCCATGTTGCTGGAGTGGTTTAAATCAACCGGCTATGCAAGTCTGGCAGATATGATCCCAAAATGTAATTTCTGACATCACATTGGTACACTATAAAATCTCAATAAGTCCGGTATAAATCCTGATCAGGTTATTTTCCGCTTTGCCGGCCACAGCAATTATCTCGTTTATATCAACAGGCTTAAGGTTATCCGGGTCGCATTCATCAGTTATTACGGAAACAGCGGCACAAGGCAACCCGATATGGCCGGCCACTATTACTTCAGGTACGGTGGACATGCCCACCGCGTCAGCTCCTGCCATTTTCAAAAACCGATATTCGGCACGTGTTTCGAGATTAGGTCCCTGAACTGATGCATATACACCCCTGTGTAAAACAATGTTTTCTTTAAATGCAATATCAATGATCAGGTTGTTTATACTCTCAGAATACGGACAACTCATGTCCGGGAAACGAGGACCCTGCAAATCATAATTTTTCCCTCTTAACGGATTCTCGGGCAACAGGTTAATATGATCTGTGACAAGCATAAGTGAACCTTTCCTGAACTTCAGATTAACAGCACCTGCCACATTTGAAAGTAACAGATATTTTACCCCCAGCGCTTTCATTACCCTTACAGGGAAAGTGATCTGTTTCATGGAATAACCTTCATAATAATGAAGACGGCCCTGCATTGCAATTACTTTTTTTCCGCTGAGTGTACCGTAAATAAGTTTACCTGAATGAGATTCAACAGTTGATTTTTCAAAATTCGGAATCTCCTCATAATTAATTTGTTGATTGACAGAAATGAGATCTATGATTTTACCGAGTCCTGTTCCCAGGACAATTCCTATCTCAGGATCCTTGATCCCTTTGTTTTCAAGATAGGTTACTGTTTGTTCGATTTGTTCGTTCATGATATAATACGTTTTTTATAAAACGAAGATATTTTATAGGGTGAGAGAACTGTATTATACAACTGATCCCACAAGTCTTTCAAGCTCGGTAAGATCAAGGGAATTCGGAAAGAATTCGCCAAACCATCTCATACAACGATTGGCATTCAATGGGATCCCGACAACCGGGATATTGTTTTTACGGCAGTTCCTCATGCCCCATGTCAGTTCGGGTATGCAGGCAATACCCAGAACACCAAAAGATCTTTTTTCTTTTATTGTGTATTTTGCCATTTGCTTCATATTACCTCCCATCCATATATATGGTTCAATATGATGAGTTTTCAGAATTTCGCTGGCATGATTTTGAAAACACTTTGCAGAACAATGTTTGCACTGATAATCAAACCCGTTTTTTTCTGATTTGCACCTGACCGTAAAATCCTGCAGGCAGTAAGGCATTAATGCAACTTTTCTATCTGACCTGATAAATTCAGATGCAAACAAACGATTGGTCAGTTCAATCTCAAGCATGTAAAGGTGGTATTGTTCTCTTGTTGCAGCAAGCCTTCGGTCCCGGAATCTGAACAAGGGAAGTGTTCTTAAGTGCTCTTCAGCCTTCTCCGTGTATTTTTTCAGGTAAGGATCAATCATGTTTAAAATGACTGCCATTTGGTTACCTCTGTCTTTAATTTCCAGGGACTTTTTTAAGATCCTCTTTTTTGCCGAGAATTTCCGTATGTTATCAATCATATCCCTGGTATCAGGATTTAAAGCATTGATATTATCAGCAAGCATCCTTATCGTTTCATAATATCCGGATGTCGAATCTGATTTCCCGAATAAGGAATAGGTTTTCCCATAAACCGGCGAATATTCTGTAATGATCGGTCTCATAATATATACCATCAGGCTTTTGAAGCTCTCCTGAATAATCTGCTAAATTAAATTGAAGAAATTATGAATTCAAACAAGGTAAAACAATATCGCGCTGACCAAACCTAACCCGATTCCGGCCAATATCATCTTCGTGGCCTTTTTGCGGTCTTTATCTGAATTTTCTTTTTGTTCAACGGAAAATGTTTTACCAATTTTCTCAAAATTAAAAACACCCTTTAGTCCGAACCCAACACAAAATCTAAAATACCATTGCTCAAATCCAATTCCAAGTGATGCAGCAGGTATGAATAAGGTGAGCCGCCATATATGGCTAACGTCAATCGTGAGCAGTAATATAATTTCTATTACAGTAATTACAAGGGAACCCAGGGCCCAATCTCGTCGTCTTCTGATTTCTTCCTGACCGATGTTACATACTCCGGATATGTATTTATCTGTAGATAATAAGTGTATTTGATCTTTAAATTCCATTAATTTAAGTACTAAATTTAACAGTATATTTTTGTTATACGTTAAGGCAATCTTCAACTGTGTTCCCTTTGAGAAAATTCAATAAGTTAAGAGCCGCTCTTCGTTGAAGTTCTGATGAGGCTTTGTCAGAATACCATGCATAATGTCCCGTGCAGATAACCCGCGGATGATTGACCAGCTTGTTCTGTTTGTCTGTTAATGGCTCATTTTCATATACATCTAATCCTGCGCTATGAATTGTACCTGAATTTAAGGCTTTCAGTAATGCTTCTTCACTAATCACTTCCCCCCGGGAGGTGTTAATTATAACCGGCTTTTTATTCATCATTAAGAACCTTTCATCGTTAAGTAAATGCTTCGTCTCATTTGTCAGGTTACAATGAAGGCTTATCACATCCGATTTTTCCAATAATTCATCCAGTTCAACTCTCCTGACAGAGAGTTGGTTAAAGTGATTTTCAGGTTTATAAGGATCGCATGCAAGAACCTGATTAAAAAAAGGGGATACCTTTTTGCAGAATATGCTGCCTATTCTTCCTATACCAATAATCCCAAGGGTTTTATCATGCAGCTCAAAAATATCCGGAACAGGAGGTGAACCAAATTCTTGTTTTAGTTGATATTCAGGATCCCACATTCCACGTATACATGTAAACATTAAAGCTATCGCATGATCCGAAACTGAATGATTTGCATATCCCTGTACATTTGCAACTTTAACGCCATATTTAGTACAGGCTTCAATATCTATATTGTCATACCCCACTCCATAACGGACAATTGCTTTCAGGTTATTCATTTCCGAAAGGAAACCCTCATCAATTTTTGTATGTCTCACCAGTATCCCATCTGCATTTTTTGCAAAATCTTTTTTTTCGGAAGGATCTCCTTTATTAGCAGAATAAATTTTCAAACGGAATCCGTTTTTTTCAAAAAGTTCTTTTTCAAAATCATACGATTTATACCCGTCGTCAAGGATTACAATCTCCATATTAATTTGTCTTTTTGTTGCTCTTCTTCAATTAAATGCGCCTGATTCATAACCATGAATCAAGGTTTGAAAATGTAAAGATATCGCAAATTATTACATGTCAGTGATTCCAAAATTGCCAGATATCACGTATAATAGTGCAGTTTTTGACTAACTTGCCACCAAAATATTTTAGATTAAGAATGATATGAAAAAAGTAAATGTAAGTTTAATCGTGATTTTAAGTGTTGCCATTCTTTTTTCAGGATGTGCCTCAATGAGCAAAACCGGTAAAGGGGCTATTATTGGTTCAGCTGCAGGTGGTGTAGCCGGAGCAGTAATCGGAAAAGTTGCCGGGAATACAGCTGTTGGTGCAGGTATTGGTGCTGTTGTCGGTGGTGCAACCGGTGCTGTAATCGGTCGTAATATGGACAAACAGGCGGAGGAAATCAAGAATAAAGTTCCCGATGCAAAAGTTGAACGGGTTGGTGAAGGTATCGTTGTTGAGTTTAACAGCAATGTATTATTTGCTGTTAACAAAGCAGATCTTTCAACCGGGGCTAAAACAAATCTTGATAAGCTGGTAACTATTCTGAATACATATCCCGATACAAATATTGAATTACAGGGTCATACAGATAATACAGGGACTGACTCATTTAATCAGACCCTTTCAGAAAAACGTGCAGGATCAGTTTTCACTTATTTGGCGAACAAGTCGATAGTCCCCAGCCGTATGAATGCTAAAGGATTTGGCGAAACAGTACCAAAATATGATAACACTACTGCTGATGGCAGAACTCAGAATCGCAGAGTTGAGTTTTTAATTACTGCAAACGAAAAAATGAAACAGGAAGCTGCAAAAGAAGCTGCAAAATAATTTTTCAATTTAATACATCAGATATAATTTGAAACTCTTATCCACTTAATCACCTGGTTACCTGGTCACGTTAAAAATATTTAAACTATGTCAGGTTATCATCAACTTTTGTATCACCTTGTTATCAGAACAAAGGATAGTCTTCGTACTATAAATCAGGATCATACCGCTCATCTTATTGTCTGATAACTATATAACCCCTGACAGATCTCCCGTTTTCTGTTTTTAGTAAATAAAAGTACGTATCATTTGGCAACGGATATCCATCATAGTCAATTCCATTCCAGCGATTATCATAATTTAAGTTCTGATAAACCTGGAAGCCGCTCCTGTTAAATATGAAGAGTTCGGTTTTCCCCAGTTTCTCTTTTTCCCTGATAACGAAATAATCATTCCTTCCATCCATATTAGGTGTAATCAATGATGGGATCAACAGGTCATTTACAGTAACAGATACTGAATCATAAGACGGTATACATACTCCGTTTGTTAAAGTCCATAGAAAAATGTTATTTCCGAGTGCAAGATTACTGACAGTGGCGCCGGCATCAGTATCATCGGAAAACGAACCTGATCCGGACAGGACTGACCAGTTTCCTGTCTCATATTTACCAGGACTTAATGCCTTCAGTTTTGTTACGAACAGAAAGTCCAGAACCTTGTCCGAACCAGCATCGGCTACTGGTTTCTGTCTTACGGTAACTTTTACCGGTTTAATATCATAGCAACCTGTTCCCGCCATAGTCCCTTTAATATAATAGGTACCGTCTGTAGCTGTTGATGGTGTGCTGTAATTCAGGGTTGCACCAGGGTTTTTCCAGTAGGTATAAGTTAATTCCGCACTGGAACCCACCGTCACTGAAGGGGCTGTAAGATCTGCCGTTGCAGGGAAACACACAGGGGCAGGATCCGTGATCGTTACTGCCGGAACAGAAGGGCCTGGAACTATCTCCACATCTCCCGAAAATGCTGAAACACATCCGTCTGAATTAGTTACATTGAAGTTATATTTCCCTGTTTGCAGGTCTGAAACTGTAGTGGCAGTACCTTTTCCGATGAGTTTGGCTCCGTCAGGAGTACGGGTGATTATCCATGTACCGTTAGCGGGCAGACCTTTCAATTCCACGCTTCCTGTAGGTATCAAACAGGTCGGTTGTGTGATTGTACTGCTTTCCGGAGCTGAAGGAATGGCATTTACCGTTAATGTGTATGTAACTTTTGTTGCGGAACAGTGTCGGCCCAATGGATTATTGGTGGTGACTGTTATAGAGATCTTTTTTCCAATGTCTCCGCTTGCCGGAGTATACGTAAATGCAAACGGAGATGCTGTAGCTGTAACCGGATAGACTGAACCTGCTCCGTTTTCTGATATGGTCACCCGGGTTGCACTGCCACCAAAAGTATTACCACTTACAGTTACTGATGTTATACCGCATGTGTTGCTGCCGGTACTGCTTAGTTTAAGTGTAGTAGGGTTAATACATTGGCCGGTTGTCTCTATAGAAATCAATAAAAAAAGACTAACAAAGAAAAATACTCTGGCCATTAATTTTAGGGATAAAATTAATAACATAACATTTTAGTGTAGTATAGGTTCAAATTTCATACATTAAAGTTAAGTTATTTTTAAATTTTCGATGAATAGAATTTAAATTTATCCGGGGGGAAACTTTTTTTTCTGGACATTTCCCGGAAATTTACGATCCAAAGGTAATAAGACACAGATTTGTCTCTCCGGGTTATTATAATTACGGCAATTTTACCGTCTGTGTTCTGAAATGCCGTTGTCAATAACTGACTTCTGACCGAAACACTGATAATTCTCCGGGGCCGGGAACGAATAATGTAACTATTTTAAGAAAGAATGTAACATTCCCGGTATTGAACATACTTACCTTTGGTCTGTGAATATTTGATTAGTATAAAATTAAAACCAAATAAGATGGCAAATCCGCAATTTCAGGTATCAACAGGTAAAGATGATAAGTTCTACTTTAATTTAACAGCTGCAAATGGTCAGGTAATCCTGTCGAGTCAGGGATATACAACTAAAACCGGTTGCAATACGGGTATATTTAGCGTTAAAAAGAATTCTACCAATAAAAAGAATTTCGAGCGGAAAGACTCCAAAGATGGTACATACTACTTTGTTCTTAAAGCAGCTAACAGCAAAGTTATTGGTAAAAGCCAGATGTATAAAGCTAATGAATCATCTGAAAATGGTATTGAATCAGTTAAGACAAACGCCCGTTTGGCAACAGTAAATTATCTGTAGACAAGGGAAGAGGGACGAAGGGACGAAGGGACGAAGAGACGAAGGGACGAAGAGACGAAGAGAATAAAGGACTTTGGGTTCTGAGCTCCCCACGATACCTCGTTCTTCGCGATGTCGGTATTTCTAGTTCGTTACTCAACCTGCGTCAAGAGTCAGTGCCGGTTGCCGAATGACTTTTTCTTTATCTTCCTGTGCAATTTCTGGTGTTTATTATCAAGCTTCTTTGCTCCATGCCTGGAGTAGTATGACCTGTTCCTTCCGAGCTGTGTATTCTCAAGGAGCATAAGTCCCCTCAGTTCAGAGGTGCTCTTTCTTGAAGATGAGCACCCGGAAAGGGAAGTTAAAAGCGCCATCACCACCAGCAGGTATATTATAAACTGTACCATACTTCCTGACTTTTTATTCACAAGTTTAAATCCAATGACATTCACATTCATTACTCATACGATATCCGGAACATTTAGTTTCATTTTTTGTACTATTTAAAAATGCAAGGGATTGCAAACATATGTGCCATTCAATACATTATCTCATTGAAGCTGGCATAGTTTTCCCCTCTCCGACGGGCTGAGAGTTGAGGATTTCAAAGGTTTGACTTTGAAGACTCAAGGTCGTCTGACCAGATATGATATACCGGAGCCCGTTGGCCAAAATTGTCCGCCGGCATCGACCGGGATTGGCCTCGTACAAATCATGAAATACTTATCAGGCAGAATTCCCGGAATATTCAGGAATGACCACCTACAATAATCCGCATTATCCTTATATTGAGGACAATGAACTGCAATGCCTGCCATACCAGGTTCCTTCGCCAGAAAAGAGTCGCTTTTGTCGGAAGTGGAGGGTATGACTCATCATAGTATGCCCTTACAATATTCTTTGCCAGATTTTGATTCTCCTTTTAAATCTACTTTGACAGATTACAACTTACAACGATTTTTCAGTTTGTTTGCCCCGACCCTAAAGGGAGCAAACTGAAAAATCAACCTGTTCCCTTTAGGGATTAAGGGCAAAAGCAGGTTGATTTTTTTAATCTGTCAAAGCAGAATTAATTTAATTTTTTGTGACTATCAGCAATCATGAATAAAACTATTAATTTCTATTATTTATACCCCCATCCCGACCTTCCCCCAGGGGGGAAGGAGCTGAAAGCAAAGCTTTTCCCCCTTGGGGGAAACGGGAAAGGGGGTTATTTGGAATAAAATGTATGTAATTGATTATAAGCATTATAAAATTAATATTATTTTAGTACTAACTTTTTATTATTGATTCCCGATACTCATTTAATTTTTTATAGTCTATTCAGGTACCATCCACCAGAATGGGTGTCCCTTTGCTTTACAAAGGAACATATGGTGCAGGAACAGCTTTATCCGATAGTCCATTTTCTCCTATCCGGTGGGCTACATTCAGAGCATACTCGAAAGCAGCACCCTGGCATGTAGCTGCCGGGTGGCCGGTACCGATAAGAAAGCGTATCTTTTCACCCTTTTTCATCCTGGTGAAGCAGGTATTGAGAGCCTCCCATGTTGAGGCTGCATGGTCGTATGAGCAAACGGAATGTGTGAATCTTCCGGGACCGAGACCTTCAGTGGCAGCGAAGTTAAGTTTTGGTCCGGTAGCATTGACCAGGAAATCGTATCCGATATTATCCGTTTTGCCGGGGTTTTCATCATCAGTGTACTCGATGGTGACATAAGGGCTTTCTGAATCCTTTCCGCCCTCCGGGAATATAGCTGTGGCTTTTGCCTGCCGGAAGTCAATACCCCAGCGGTCATATACCTATTTAAGCCTGAAGCGTACCTGATCCACGGTCATTTTACCGACTCCTACCCATATATTGGATGGAATCCACTGGTAATAAGCTGAAGGGCTGACAATGATGATCTGGTGTTTCCGGCCAAGTTTTCTTTTAAGTAGGGCAGCCGCAGTATGCCCTGATATTCCGGCTCCGAGAACTAGTACTCTTGCCATTAACTTTCAGAATTAGGTAATTGGATGAAAAAGATCAGAACAACTGGTTCATAAATAATTGAACATAAGTTAAGCAAATTTTACTTATTAATTTATGAGATTGATCAGGGAAAACCGATAATCGGGAAGAAATTTTGAAAAGATGTCCGGTTCCGTTATACCTTATGCTGCACGCTAATAAGGAATCAACATTCCGTCCCGGCTAGTCAGCTTCGACATTAACAGCAAGAGAGGCTCCCTGAAATGCTGCCATCGTAGTATACTGACATAAATTTCCCGTGAAGTAGTAAGATGACCTGTGTTGATGTCCTGTGAATATGGCAATAATTTTGTTTGTGTTTGAAGATATTACTTCTATCATGGCAGCCATTCCCGGTTGATTGTTTTTTTTGTTCAGGCTGTAAGGAATATGACTTAAAATTATTATTGGTTCGGGTTTTGTCAGCTGATCCTGCAGAAATCTGATCTGATCTTCGTTTACTTCAGCCGTTGAATTATCAATACCAACAAAATTGATACCGTTAATGATGGTGGAATAGTATAAAGGATTAAGACCGGTATACAGAGGTAACAGGGACTTTTTAGTCCAGGTATCTCTTAGCGAATCGAGTCTGCCTGGTAACCCTTCATAATGCCAGTCATGGTTACCGGAAATATACAACCAGGGAATACCTGCAGCGGATAACCGGTCATACACATATTTTACAGAAGCAGCTGAAGGAAAGTTAACAATATCCCCTGTAAGAAGCAGTAATTTAACATCCTCTTTTTTTGCTTTCTGCAGGATGTCATCGAAATATTGAAATGTCGTTTCACTGGTATCCAGGGCATAATGCTTACGGGGGTTCATATATGCCTTATGCATCCGTTCGCCATATTTCATCATGCCGGCTTCATTCTCATCAGCTATACTTATGTGAACATCAGTGATCTGCATTAATTTAAGACTGTCAGTGTAGTCCGGAATCTTGATTATGGATGATAGTTCACCATTAGTGCTCAGATAGTGAATTGCCTTTTTATTATTATTTATGCTGGCACAGCTGAGAGTAAAAATCAGGACAAATAATCCTGCTGAATATGAATAATACTTTTTCATTAAGAATTTATTTTAAATGACTATCGGCAATGAAGAATAAAAATTTACAAAACGCCTGAAATTCATTTTATTGATAAATAAAGTAAAAGATTAATTAAAATCAATCTAAATATAATAATAATTTTGAATACAGCTGCCGGGCTCCCCAAAACAGATGAGGTTAAAAATATTAAAATCATTCATCCGGTCATAAAAGAATTATACCGGTTATTTCGATAAAATGTTAATTTTGTTTCAGACCCCGGTACTCAATGTTGAAAATTATACCGGCATTCATAATTTCAACTAATTAAATATCAATGTATTATCCAGATTAAAAAATATTGAAATTAATAAAACATCATTTCATATAAACCATCTGTAAGTTATTATTATTTGTCATCCACTGATTAATACTCAATAATTCCTTAATCCAATGAAAAGTAATCATTACTCTGCCCGGTTATTAATGTTGATTATGAGAATGGTATTTCTCATAACAGGTCTATATTCATTCGTCATTCCCCTGGAGGCGCAGAAATCTTCAGAAGTTGCAAAAACCCCTCCGATGGGCTGGAACAGCTGGAACTGTTTCAAGTCGGATATTGACGAGTCCAAAGTCAGATCCATTGCAGATGCAATGGTTAGTTCAGGCATGAAAGATGCAGGTTATCAATATATCGTAATCGATGATGGATGGATGACCAAAAGCCGGGACAAAAATGGACATATAATTGTTGATCCTGCAAAATTTCCTGATGGGATTAAACCATTGGCAGATTATATTCATAGTCTCGGACTTAAGTTTGGAATTTATTCAGCACCCGGTTGTTTTACCTGTCTCAAACTAATGGGAAGCCTGGGATCTGAACAAATAGATGCGAATGATTATGCTTCCTGGGGTGTCGATTTTCTTAAATATGACCACTGCAATTACCCTAAGACAAATACGGAAGCAAAATTAGTTCCGTTGGACTCATGCAGGGCGGCATATGAACTAATGCGTAAATGCCTTGAAAATACAGGTCGCCGGATTGTTTATAGTGTTCACGACAAATGCACTGTTGGTGCTGTGGTAAACAATGAGACTTCCCTGCCATGGATAAAAACGGTGGCAAATATGCACCGTACGAGCAATGATATAAGGAATAACTGGGAAAGTATGATATCCAATCTTGAAACAACATCCGGCTTGTGGGAATATGCGGGACCAGGATACTGGAATGACCCTGATATGCTGGAAGTTGGAAATACCAGCAATGAGAACAGTACGAGATCTAGATCTTTGCAAAACATGAACCTGAACGAATACAGGACCCATTTCAGTATGTGGTGCATAGTAGCTGCTCCTCTGATTACAGGAAATGACCTCAGAAGCATGACCCCGGATATAATTGATATATTAACCAACAAGGAATTAATAGCGATCAATCAGGATCCGTTGGGGAAGCAGGGAAAAAGGATCCGTGATGACGGTGATCCGGAGGTATGGAAAAAGGAGCTGTCAGATAATAAGCTGGCGGTGGCACTTTTAAATAAAAGTAATGATCCGGTTAACATTTCCGTTAGCTGGGAAGAATTAGGAGTTAAAGGAACTCTTAAAATCAGGGACTTATGGACACATAAAGATCTGGGGAAATTCAGAAATTCTTTTACCGGTAAAAATATCCCTGGTCATGGAACCATGGTAATTTTGTTAAAAAAATAGAACCCCTGCCTTCAAGGAAGTAGCTTATGTTTAAATTGTAAGATTTTCAAATCGCTTGAGAATCAATTTATTTACCCAGCCTCAAGGGGAGTAAATTGATTTTGGCTGCGTGGAGCTCGCCCAACGGTTTTCTAACAACAAAAGAAATTCAACAACTTCTTACTACAAGTTAGAAAATAGAGGGTTATTACAATAAAATGGTTTTTGATTCATTCATTTTCAACTGGATCTGCTTCGGTGAACCCTGCACAATGACCTATTTCGGTTACATATAATATTATAATATTAATATATATCAGTAATTGTTAAAATAGTCTAAAAGAAATTTTTAAGTATGTGAGAAAATTTATATATTTAGAAAATAAATATCACCATATAATTAAAATACAGGACTTATTTAAAATCAGTCGTGTATGGAACTATGGGATTTTTTATCCAAACGATAACCATAAACTAAAATATTTTTGTTTCAATCCAGGTTCTACAGAAGTCCGGCAGAAAAATTGATTTTGCTTGTAAAGCTGATATGGTCATTAAACCTGGCAACCTGAACAATGAAGCACAATAAATTATGAAAATAAGAGGGATAATGGCAAAACACGACCCCACCAGCATAAGTACGCAATTTACCTAAAAGAACCTTAATTAACTTAATCTATTAAAATCTATGAAAAAATTTCAAAATTATGATGGAAGGATACTTTTAAGAATCCTTCCCAAAAAAACAATCAGAATCCTGAAACTATCCATGATTTTATGGATAGTTGCAGTTATTCAACTCCGGGCAACTGAAACCTACTCGCAGGTGACACATCTGACTCTTAAACTTGATGATGTTACAATCTCCGATGCGTTAAAAGAGATTGAAAATCAAAGCGAGTTCTTTTTCCTCTACAGTCCTAAGCTGATAGATGTTGAGCGAAAAGTGGATATTGATGTGGAGAATAAAACCATTAAGGATATTTTATCCGGTCTTTTTGATGAGAAAGTGAAATTTGATGCTTATGACAGGCAGATTATTCTCACTCCAAATGAAGCCTCCGGGATCCTTTACAATCCACCACAACAAAAACAGATAACTGGTACTGTTACCGACAAAAATGGCCCTATCCCTGGTGTTAATGTGGTGGTAACCGGAACAACAACCGGGACTGTTACTGATATAAACGGGAAGTACAGCCTTGTAGTTCCCCCGGGGGCAAAAACACTGACATTTACCTTTATTGGCATGGAACCTCAGGAAATCACTATTGGGACACTTGGTCAAATTGATGTAACAATGAGTGAGGCTGCTTTTGGCCTGGACGAGATAGTTGTTATTGGTTATGGTACCTCAAAAAAGCAAGACCTTACGGGTGCTGTTGTAAGTGTGAAAGCAGAAGATATGATGCAGTATGAGCCCGCAAGTGTATCCGACCTGCTAAGATCCTCAGTAGCTGGTTTAAAGGTTGGCTATAGTACAGATGCCAAAGGAACCCCGGACTTTACAATACGTGGTGACAATTCCATAAAAGCAAATCCTGATGCAGAAGCAGCTGCCAATAAGCCGCTTATAGTGGTTGATGGGGTAATATTTAATGGGGATCTTACTGAAATTAATGTGAACGACATAGCGACCATTGATGTTTTAAAGGATGCGAGTGCAGCGTCAATTTATGGATCACGTGCATCAAACGGTGTGGTTGTGTTTACAACTAAAAAGGGGACATCCAGTGCACCTACGATCCGGGTTAGTGCAAAATATAGTGTCCTGACCAGCTCACGGAGACTGAAGACTTACAATGGAGATGAAGTAATGAACTGGTTAGTGGATATGAAAGAATCCATTAACAGTAAGCTTGGGGATGAATGGTCACAATGGACACCTTATGATAAAGTCCCGGAGCAATATAAAGCGGATTGGTTAACTGCCAATGGTATTCCAGGTGAATCAGATATGGCAAAAATTACCAGTGTCTGGTTAGACGGTTTTGGCTTTGAACAAAATGAAAAAGAGAATTACCTGGCCGGGAAATCTTACGATTGGCAGGATTGGTTATTCCAAACCGGGAAAAGACAAGACTATAATTTTAGTATATCAGGACAAACCGACAAGGTAAACTACTACTGGTCGGTTGGATGGAAAGACTACGAGTCACTTCAGGTTGGCGAAACGTTTAAATCTGCTATTTCCCGATTAAATATCGATGTTTCTGCGACCAGCTTTCTGAACGTAGGGTTAAATGCCAATCTTGCCTATGAAGATGATGGCCAGCAAGCCATAGGTTCTGGCGGATATATATCTTTATCACCTTTTGACACTCCCTGGGTAAATGGTATGCCCCATACAAAAGAGAATTTAAAGCTCGCTGCTGCAGGTTCAAACAAGAGTAATCCTCTGCTGGCTCCTGCTTATATAACAAGAAAATTTGACAGCTACAGGTTATCCCCAACGATGTTTGCGAAGCTGACCCTTCCTTTTGGAATCGAACTTACTTCCAACTTTACACAGCGTGTGGAATTTGGGAAGAGGTTTCAGTTTGACGATCCTTCAAATCCACTTTGGTCACATAACGGTTTAGCAAACAGGACACTAAACCAGGTGTACGGGTGGCAGTTGGATAATATATTAAACTGGAACAAAGAGTTCGGTGGGCACCGGTTTAGCGTTACCGGATTGTGGAACAGAGAATCCAACCAGGATTGGCAAACTGTTGCAACTACGTCAAATTTTTCACCCAATGCTAATCTGGGATTTCATCAGATGGGCTTTGGGCTTCAACCAGCTACAAATTCTGATGACGAGGCCAATTCAAGAACTGCTATTATGGGCCGTGTGAACTACTCTTATAAAAGTCGTTATTATTTATCGGCATCTATACGTCGCGACGGTTACTCCCGTTTTGGTTCAAACCATTTATACGCAACATTCCCATCGATTTCAGCCGGATGGACATTAACAGAAGAGAACTTTATGTCCTCAGCACTGGACTGGCTCTCTTTCCTGAAGCTTCGGACGTCGTGGGGCGTTAATGGAAACAGTAGTGGTATAGGATCTTATGCTGCTTATGCAAGAATGGGCGATAACAAATATCTCAACTATGGTACAGGCTACGTTTTGGTACCCTTCCTTTATGTTGACAGGATGCAAAACGCTGACCTTTCATGGGAGAAAAACCAGGCATGGAACTTTGGTATTGATTACGGATTATGGGGAGCCCGGGTAAGTGGTTCGTTAGATGTTTATACTTCAAAAACCACTGACTTACTTCTTGACAAAAAACTGCCTATCGTTACCGGTTTTAATTCTATTACAACAAACGTAGGTAATTTGAAGAATGTAGGTTTTGACCTTTCAATAAACACCGTTAATATTAAAAGTACCGATTTCTCCTGGACAAGTAGTTTTAATATTTCTTATAACAAAAACGAGATTTTATCATTAACCGGTGAAAAATCCCAGGTTATCGATGAGAATGGAAATCCTGTATTCGATAAAAATGGAAATCCTGTAATGGCAGAACCTGATGATACCGACAATGGATGGTTTATAGGCCAAAGCAAAGATGTAATATGGGATTATCAGGCGGATGGTATTTATCAGGTAGATGAGGCAGCCGAGGCAGCCAATTTCGATCGTTCCCCCGGTGATTTTAAAGTCGTTGACCAGAATGGTGATGGTAAATTGAACACTGCGGATAAGGTTTTCCAGGGATTAAGATCTGCTCCATGGTATATGACATTCAGGAATGATTTTCATTATAGAAACTTCGACATGGGCATTATTCTTTTTGGAAAACTTGGATACAAAGGCGGATCAGATTACCCGTTTAACAACCAGGAGGATTACATTAAAAACCATAACTGGTATAAAATTCCGTATTGGACACCCGAAAACAGGATTAACGATGGTGCGCGGGTTAATTCCATACAGCTTGGGGATATGTTGATTTGGGTACCTAAAACATACGTGCGTTTCCAGAACTTATCATTGGGATACAATTTACCTCAAGATTTGCTGCAAACCATTCATTTGGGAAGTGCGCGTGTAGCATTTAACATTGACAATGTTGCTGTATTGACAAAATGGAAGTTTGGCGATCCTGAATCACAAAGTGAACTACCCAGATCATTTTCCTTTAGTGTGGATCTTTCATTTTAAAACATTATAACTACAGTTTATGAAATTAAAGAATATTTAAATGAAAAATAATTGAAATATGAAAAAGATAAAGAATATAAAAGGAATAATCCTTGTGCTGCTTCTTACCATCATATTTTCATGTGATGATAAAGACTTCCTGATAAAGGAACCATTGTCTTTCCTCAGCCCTGAAAATACGTTTATAGATGCTGTGGGTTTAAAAACACCATTGGATGCTGCTTTAAAATCAATTTTCGACCAATATAACGGTGACACCAAAGAAATGATGTTTAACCATAACATGAGTGATGTCGCTGTAATAGGTGTTACAGATGAAGCCGAGGCTTTTGTTAACATGAGGAGATACGCAACACCCCAAAATGCACAGGAGAGTGACAATGCAGGACACGCCAGGTCATCCTACGAGTTGTGTTACCAAAATTTAATGAATGCAAATACAGTGATTGATTACATTGATCATGTTAATTGGGCAGAGGGAGAAAACGACCCGGAGCGGAACCATCTTTTGGGAAGCGCTTATTTTATACGTGCCTTTTACTATATGCAGCAAACAATGCAGTTTGGGAATTGTGCCTTCCCTTTAAATGCGGTTACAACAGCAAGGCAGAATTTCAGAGCCTTTACCATGCAGTCAGTCTGGGATCAGATGATTGCTGACCTTGAATGGGCAAAACTTTATGTTAAACCCGCCAGCGAGCTACTAAAAGGGCAGGTTCCAAATGCCGGAGTAAGAATGTTGCTGGCAAAATATTACATGATGAATTTAAGGTTTGCCGATGCAGAAGCGGAAATGAATGAAATTATCAATAGTGGTAATTTCAGCCTCGTTACCGATGCTGATGTTAATGTTGCTACTGTGGCTATTGGTAATAATTATCACGTTTATAATGATACCTTGATTCCAGGTAGAAATTGTGATGTCCCGGCTGATGCCATAAACTTTTTACATATGGAACCCGGGGCAAATAAAGTCAGGAACAAAGAAGGTATCTGGGTTTTTGCCAATGAATATGGATACGAAGGTAACAGTGAAGGCAGGGCAATGCGGGTTCGATCTTTCGGTCCTAACTTTGTAAGTACCAACCAGGGAATAATGTCTCCCCTGGGTGGGGCAGGAACGGATGTCCGCCAGGGAACGGGTACGATGATGATGAAGTGGGGACGTGGCCAGGGATTTAGCCGAATAACCGATTATGCACAGTTTGAAGTGTGGAATTTCAAAGGTGAAACTGATACGATAGACTACCGCCACAAACCAGGTAACTGGTTTCAAATGAATTACTTACTGTATGACCATCCGGATTTAAAAGGTACAGAATGGTTCCTGAAACCTCTTCAGCTTTGGTATAATGGAACTCTTTTGTGCAAAGATACTATACGTTGCTGGTATGGATATCCTATGTATAAAATGTGGGCTTATGACGATGTACAAACTTACAGACAAAACGGAGGACATGCTGATATGTATGTGTACAGGTTAGCAGAAGTGTATCTGCTCAGGGCAGAAGCAAGGTTCTGGCAAAACAATTATGCCGGTGCTGCCGAAGATATTAACGTTATACGGCAGAGGGCACATTCGATACATATGTACACTGCCGCCGATGTCCAGACAGCCGGGATTGCCGCCATTCTCGATGAGCGTGCCCGTGAGCTTTATGGTGAGGAGTTTCGTCATGATGAGCTTGTCCGGATCTCTGTTATATTTGCGAAGAGTGGTAAACCATGTTATAATGGCAAGACCTATTCTACAGGGCCGGATATTGAAAAATCTCTGTCTGAAAGCAGTTTCTATTACGACAGGATGATGGAAAGAAACTCCTTCTTTAAAGAACATACTCCATGGGTTACCTACACAGCACAAAGTTACATCATGGATCCGATGCATATATTTTGGCCTATTTATGAGCCGGATCTTATTGGTAACGTTAATAATATTCTGAACCAGACGACCGGCTACGACGGTTCTGAAAAGAATGTGGAACCTTTAATACATGTAGTACAACCTGCTGGTGTGCCAAATATTGATCCAATGGAGGCTATCGGAGAAAGGTAATCCGGGGTTTTATGAAAACTAATCCGGAGGGTGTCTCAAAAGGACACCCTCTTTCTTTTTTTGAATTATGTTCATTTGGCTTCGCCGAACTCCGCTTCGCTGCAGTTCTTTTGCTCCTTCAAAAGAATTATGGTGAAGGAGGCTGTCAGTGCTGTCATCCACAGCTTAGGCTAAAGATATTGGTTTATATATCGTTCGGTAGCAAGACCAGTGTTACAGCCTTGGTTAACTGCCTTTTTTAGTTGGAATGATGAAAAGCGGTAAGGAAGTATGATGCAAGACTTTTTTAATGACCCTTTTCAAATACGCATATATGAAGTTCTGTTCACTCAATTTTCACAAGGAGATTATATGCGGCCAGTGGTGTACTTTCTGTCTCTGTTTCGGATTCCAGGGCGTTTAAAAGAATTGTCAGCAATTCTTTGTACTTTTTCTCCCTCTGTTCATGCAATATATGATGCGCACCCTGACGCAGCATGAAAGAATCAGATCCCCTCTCTATCAATGCACGTAACAGAGCCGGCCATGCAGCCATCCCGAGTTTTTCCAATCCGACTGCTGCCAGCCATGCAATGTCTTTATCATGGTCTTCGAGTGCCTTCACCATAACAGGTATCGCTTTAGTGTCAACAATTTCGCCCAGCGCTTTTATCGCCTCCCAGCGAACCTGGTCCACCTTTGAATTTCGAAAGGTTGAGATCAAAACAGGTACGGCTGGCTTTCCAATTATTACAAGCGATTTCCTGGCTTTATTGCGAGCCATGCCATCCTTGCCAGCCAGAATATTTACAAGCGACTCTATATCTTCTTTGGTTTGTTCCTGTTTATTCATAACCCTATAAACAATTTTTAAAAAGTAAAGTTTAAAATCATATCACTGAAATACCTTATTTATTTCTAAAAATCAGTTACATAATCCACACAATTCAAAAACTATCGGTCGCTATTGGTTTACTTGTTTAAAATCTAACTGGCTGAACCAGTAATACTTTTTTTCAACCAGCCTCCGGAAAATCAACTCGTAAGCCGTTAAATGAATGGGCAGTTCCGAATATCTGTCATTGTTTTTGCTCCCGTATAATCAATTTGTCCGCCTCTTTTTTTGTCCGGTTTCAGATTATCCAAATATCTTACAATGAGATAACCCGGGCAGAGTTGAAGATAAACTACCTGTCTGTCCTGATTCAACTGATTTAAATATTGAGATAACTACATAGACACAGATAACCACAACATAGTTGAAGGAAGCTGCTTTTAAGTTGTGTTTTTAAAACGGGAAACTGAAAATGTTCTGAAAGGAACATTCATATAAATCTAAATTCGTACTTCAGATCTCTTTTCAACTGAAGTTGCCACTTGTCCCGGCCCTGAGTATGAATTATATTTTGAAACAGAACCTCAACTGATTAATTCATAAACTTAAAATTAAACATTAAAATTGATTTTTGAGCTTGTGTAAAAAATTTGTGTTCACTTACCTTATGTTTCTTTTTCAAAAAAAAGCCATTTTTATTGTCGGGGTTAGAGGAGCGATGGTTCCGCTCATGCAATAAAAAGAAAAAGCGATGGGTCTTGCGGTCCTCTCCCCTTTCAGTTTCTCCCCTTCTCCAACGCTCCCAATCAATCTTCCCGCCTTTGCGCCTGGCTTTTTAAAGAAATTTCGTACAGGGGGTGATTTAAGAACAACGAATAACCTCTTTTGTTAATAATTTATCTATTTTGTAACCAAGGGAGTCTGATAAAAAATAGGAATAATAGCTATTTTTAAAAAATATATAAACAGACTATAATTACGAAATAGTATTAATTTATAACTCAATATAAAATGGCACAACAATATTTAGATCATGCAAAAGCAATTTTAACTTCTGGTCGTTCAAATTTTAAAGGAGGAAGCAAAGAATCCGGGATCATCTCGTTATTTGGATATCAGAACGAATATGATCTCAGAGAAGGGTATCCATTATTAACTACTAAAAAGATGGCTACAAGATCTATGTTTCATGAAACAATATGGTTCCTGAGAGGAGATACAAATATTAAATATCTTGAAGACAATAACGCCCCAATCTGGAGACCTGATGCTTTTCAGGCCAATCTTCCGGGGATGAAAAAAGAAGGAATTTTTCCTGAAGGTATTGCAAAGTATTCTCCCGACTGGGACAAAGCAATGGAAGAATATGGTCAGAGAATTAAAGAAGATGCTGAGTTTGCAGAAAGATGGGGCGATGCCGGACCAATTTACGGGAAGCAATGGAGAAGATGGGAATATTTTGATCATGAAAAAGGGAAGTTTGTTGAAATAGATCAGTTAAGAAATCTGATAGATGGTCTGAGAAAGAAACCAACAGGGAAGAAACATATTGTTGATTCATGGAATCCCGGAGACACTCCGAGAATGTCTTTACCTCCATGTCATGTTTTATACCAGGCAACTGCTAATGAAGAAGGAGAGATGGAATTGCAACTGTACCAGAGAAGTTGTGATCAATTTCTGGGTGTTCCTTTTAATATAGCCAGTTATGCTGCTCTTACCCAGGTTATTGCCCAGGAAGCAGGAATGTTTCCAAAAACATTTATCCATACTTTTGGAGATTCACATTTTTATGCCGGTATCGGGAAGAGAACCGAATGGCACAAAGAAAATTTCAGGGAGGTGCAAAAAAGGATAAGAAATGTTTCTTCAAGAGAAGAATATCTGGAAGTTGCTGAATGGATCAATAAAAATGCTCCAAATGACGGCAATGAGGAAAAATATGACCATGTAACCGCAATCCTGGAACAGTTATCGAGAGAACCCAAACCTTTGCCTAATCTACACATTACAAAAAAACCCTTTGATCAACTGACTATTGATGATTTTGTTGTAGAAAATTATGATCCTCACCCTGCAATCAGAAGAAGTATGGCTGTGTAACCAACAACCTTAAATTATTATGGAGGAGTTAGTATTTGCTTTTCCAACAGACGAGCTTTGGAAACTATTGCCCTATAAAAAAAAAGGTTTTATAGTGGGAAACAGTGAGGTATTAAAAAGGATTGTGCAAAATGGTCAATTTCTCAGAAGAGGTGAATTAGAAGAAGACCCTTCTTTTAAACAAATTATTCCGTATGCAATTATCTCTAATAAGGAACCGGAGCCCCGAACCTGGCGGGATAAACTCCGCGGAGTTCGGCAAAGCCAATCATTTTATTTATTCAGGAGGACATCCGGGCAGAAAGAAAAAAGATTACACAATAAATTCTCTTTAGGAGTCGGAGGTCATATGAACCCTGACGGCTCTACAGAATCGAAAGAACAATATATAATTGATGAATTAAAAAGAGAATTATATGAAGAAGTCAAATTACTAAATGGATGTTTGATAGAGAATATTGAATTTATTGGCTTTATAAATGATGATACAATTCCGGTTGGCCGCGTTCATATCGGACTTTTGTACAACATCCATGTTTCAAATAAAGAGGTATATATTAATGAAACGGATAAAATGACAGCAGATTGGATAGATAAATCCAATTTAGCTGAATTTTATAAAGGAATGGAAACATGGACTAAAATAGTATTTGATTTTTACATTCAGGACACTTGACGCTGAAAGAGCCCAATATAAATAAAGGCTTCTCAAAACAATTTTTTAACTGCAAAGCACACAAAGCATAAGCAAAGTCCGCAAAGTTAAAGAACTGAATACATACCCTTTGCGATCTTTGCGTTAGCCCGAGCTTGTCGAATGCCTTTGCGTACCTTTGCGGTTTATGGATTTGACTTTTCCAGGTAATCCGGTATCGCATAACTGGTGAATTCATCAAACATCACCTTTCCCCTAAGGAGTCTTGACAGTGCTTCTGCTTCGAATCTTGCTCCGGTTATGGCTCTGTGCGGTTTTGGTTCGGTTGGTAATCCGACATAATTCATTATTAAATCACTATTCAAATTTGAGAATCCATCTTTTAAAGGAGGTACAATATTCCTTTTTAGAAAATGAGCGTAAACAATTGAATGCTGATCAACTTTTCTTTTTCCAAGACTGAAGTTTAATCCGCATCTTCTGGAACTTTCGTTAATGAAGTTTATGTCAAATTCTACATTTTGACCTGCAATTGTCTTATCTACTATCTGATCTGTCCAGATCATGAACCTGGATATTAATTCCTTTTGAGTAAAAATTGTTTCATCCTGAATTTCATTAAGAGTTAATCCATTTATATCTAATGCTTTAAAATCTATTTCAGCTCCATCCCATATCGAACATCTTTCATTAAAATAATTTCCCGGGCAATCAAAATCAAAAGCTCCAACTTCTATAATCGAATGACGGCCGGGATCAAGACCGGTAGTTTCAACATCCAATACTATCATATATTCTGTTATTTTTGTAAATTTAATTGCTTCAAAAACCTGAAGCTAATATTTGAGACAATTTACTTAAAATCCTTTAATAGCCTGGTAACAAACAGGGTCGAGCGTTAAAAAATGATCCTGTGGATCATTTTAGCGAGGGAGCCGGAGTGGAAAAGCCAGTGCCCCCTCACCACATGGCAGGGAAAAAACTATTTCTGATATCATGTCGGAGAATTATAAGACAAGCCCCGGTAAGGATAACAGCGTCCCGGTTACCCCACACTTCTTATCAGGGGTTTGAAAAGATGCTATGTTTATTTCACTGATAAACACACAGAAAAGTATTTCAGGGAGAGGATGGAACATTAAGGAATCATATAAAATTAAATATATTAATAAATATGAACGATATAATAATATCCAATGCAACAATAAAGGAGAGGAAACAGCTTGTAAACTGGTTTAAATTTTACAGCATTCAGAAACTTATTGCGAAAAGGGTCGATTGTTACTTGGTCCATAATTCTACTGTTATTGCAAAAGATAAAGATAAAATCGTTGGCGTTTTGCAATGGCATGTAAAAGAAAATGCGGCCCACGGTCTTGCAGAGATTGAAGAGGTCCTTATCTCGGAAAGTTACAGAGGACAGGGAATAGGCTCTTTGCTTGTTTTGTTTGCAATTGATGAAATACGAACCTCTTTTATTAAATTTAACATCAAACCAAGAAAAATATTTCTTTTTGTTGGCAAGGGAAACACCACTGCCAGAAAACTCTATGAGAAACATGGTTTTAGATTGATCAATAGTATAGGCTATTTATTCCATGACGATGTAGAGGAATTGTTTTATTCACTTGATTTATAAAAGTGATACCTGGCTATCACTTTTATATAACTCAGTTTTTCCCCGGGGGCCCTTCTGCCATCTGCCTGTCCGGTCGGACTTCATTCCTGCCGGGACTAAATCTCAGTGTCTTTCCCCGATCTTCTGAGAAATTTAATATGGCCTGCCACAAACCGGATATCGCTCCATGATACCTGATCTCCCAGTACAACTTTTACCGGACCCAGCTTCAGATCATCGCTTCCTTCGAAATGGGGCGCGATAAGTTCTGTCATTTCCTGTGATACAAATCTGCTGACCGGGATTTCACCTGTACTTATATAATATGCCAGATGACTTTCGATCGTAATTATACCCAGTTTTCTCTCCTCCGCGATCTGAGAAATCGACTTACCTTCCCTGAACAGGTCGAAGCTTATCTTCTTTGTATCCTCTTTGATCTTCTTTTCAATCTTTTTCTCAGCGCCGGATTCAGCAGACGGTTCAATATCTGCTTTTTTACAGTATGAAACTATAATATCAAGGAGCTCTTCGCCGAATTTCTCCGGTTTCTTTTTACCCATACCCTTTACCCTCCTAAGAGCTGCCAGGGACTGAGGCAGGAAACTGGCCAGATTTAACATTGTCTTTTGCGGCAGTATCATATAATGCGGAAGCTTCATTTCCCTGGCCTTCATATTACGCCACTCCTTCAGCCGGTGCAGCAATTCAGGATGCTGAATGAATCCGGAACTATCATCCGCCAGCTTTTCCTTCTGTGGTTTGACTTCACGGGTATCAATGGCCGATTTGGCCCTGGCATCGAGATATTTACCAGTAGTAAAACCGGTTCTTACAGCATTAAGGCAGGCTAACTTTGTATTACCCTGCTTTCTTATCTGCTCAAAAGCCCCGGAAACCGACTTGCGGACAGTTTTATTATCCGATTCCACCAGGTATCCGTCAAGGATCCATTTCAGGTCCGCTTCAAGCTTAACGGAAAAGTAACCGCATGCTTTCTTTACACGTTCCTGCAGCGGAATATTTGATTCAGCATCTGTTTGCCCGTTCAAAAGTCCAATTAACTGAGGATTGAATTTTTCTGATACTTCAATGAGGTCCGTCCTGATGCCGGCAATGGCATTCCCGAGCATTTCCCGCGGATCTCCCAAAAGGCTCTCATGGTGCTCACTTACAACCTTAAGACAGTAATTGAGGGTTCTTAAAAGAGGAGTAAAATCGAAAAGCTCTGTCAGCATCATTTGCTGGTAAGCTTTTTTCGACTCCACCAGCTCATTCTGTCCGGGTTGATTTCGTCCTGATTCACTTTCAAAGTCAGAAATGGTGCGATCGTCCATAATGCTTCTCTCTTTGATCCTGCTGCTGAGCACCAGTCCTTCCAGGGTGCGGCATCTGCTGAGAGCCACATATACCTGGCCATGGGCAAAGGCATCACGCGCATCAATAACGGCTTTGTCAAAAGTAAGTCCCTGGCTCTTATGAATGGTTATGGCCCAGGCCAGCCTGAGAGGGTACTGCGTAAATGTTCCTATCACAGTCTCCGCGATCTCCTTCGTCTCCTCATCGAGAGTATATTTCATGTTCTGCCATTCCGCCGGCTCCACCCTGATAGGAAAATCATCGCCGGGACATTTTACCACTATAATATCCTCGTCAAAAGTTACTACTTTCCCTATCTTCCCGTTAAAGAAGAGCTTATTGCCCGACAGATCATTTTTTACAAACATTACCTGGGCTCCTTTTTTCACTATCAGCTCACTGGCGACAGGGTAGCTAAGCTCCGGAAATTCATCCTTAACTGTGGCGGTAAAGGAACGTGGTCTGCTGCTTAATTTCTCAAGTTTCAAATCATTCAGCGTCCGGGCCTGGTAATTGTGCGTAGTGAGGGTAATGTATCCACCGTTGGAGTCAGGGTCAAAACCAGGATCATATCTTTTGTTAAGTTCGCTCAGCACCTCAAAATCCACATGATTTTCACGGACTTTATTAAGAAGGTCAATAAAAACCTGGTCATTCTGCCTGTAAATATGTTTCAGCTCAATAGTTACATAATCGGCGCTGCGGAGGGCCCTGCTTCCAAAGAAAAAAGGCGTGTTATAATATTTCTCAATTAATTCTCTCTCTTCGTCCTTTACGACCGGGGCCAGCTGCCTGAGGTCGCCGATCATCAGCAGTTGCACCCCACCAAAAGGAAGACGGCGGTTCTTGTATCTCCTCAGTGCGGAATCAATTGCATCGAGAGTATCGGCCCTTACCATACTTATCTCATCAATAACAAGCAGGTCGAGGCTCCTGATAATATTGACCTTTTCACGGCTCATTTTGAAACCTGCCGGATCTTTTTGTTCAGACGGGTCATCAGGATTATTTTCCTGCAGGTAAAGCGATGGAATGTACGGATGAAATGGTAACTGGAAAAATGAATGTATCGTCACGCCTGCTGCATTTATTGCAGCCACTCCTGTAGGGGCAACGACTATCATCCGTTTCGGGGATGACTTTTTGAGGTCGTGCAGAAAGGTAGTTTTACCAGTACCGGCTTTCCCTGTAAGAAAGATATTGCGATTTGTATATCTGACAAAATCAAAAGCTAACTGCAGATCCTGATTTATGACCGTTTCCATATTATGTTCTACAGTTTTTAATAAAGCATAAAAGTATTAAAAGCAGTTCAGCTTTTGTGTACATGGTTCCCTGATATGAAATCTTATTACAGGATAAAAATGAACCGGTCAATTATATAATCCCCTTATCAAATCCTGCCACCCCGTCAGTGAAGAGGAGCCGGTATTATTAAATCAGAAATTTCAACATTCGACTTTAACGGTAAGATTTATGAAAAAAGCTGAACCATTATAGTTCAGCTTTAACATTATTTAGTGAAGTCCTGTTTTGAAGCACAGTCTATGCAGACCTTCTTATCTCCATTAATTCTGCCATATTCCATCACCGTCATCTCACCGCAGTCTACGCACACGAAACTATCAAAGCTGTCTTTTTTCGGTTCTAGTTTGTATTCAAAAATATCTGAAATATTCAGGAGCTTATCTTCAGGAGCGTTCATAACAGCCGACACAAGTGGGTCTACTATCTCTGCCGGAACTGTGCTTGCCGGTTTGCCAAGCATACGGTAGTCAGTAAAAAATGCTGTTTTTTTATTGTTAAGCATTGCTTCCGCTTTTGGTGTTACCCTAACAGCTCTTCCTGAAGCGCGGTCAACAACCGTAACTGCCCACTTGCCCTTGTGTGCTTTTTTCAGGGTGCCTTTACCAAAAGTAGTACCCATGATAACCTGTAAACCATCACCATAACAGGTGGCACAATGGTTATCACCAAGATCAACAAACGCCATCAGTTGTCCATCTTTTGCACGTTCAACACCAAGTTTATTCATTGCAGCAGCGCCAACACGTAAGCCCATTGGCATGGCAGGACATTTATGTCCGTGAAACTTTTGCCCGAATTCGAGCCAATCTTTTGGATTAATCATGAATTTAAGTTTTTAAATGAATATTATAATAATTTATTTTACCAGAACATCAATAACCAATTTAGTTGCTATCAGCAGCAACACAACCGCGTATATAATTTTTATCTGCCTTGATTTGGCTTTTGAAGACAGATATCTTGCCCCCAGCTGGGAGCCAATGATAACCGAAACAATCAGAATAACCGTAAGCAACCAATTCATATGCCCTTGTGCCATGTGCCCAAAATAACCTGAGAAAGAGGAGAACGTGACGACAAAGGCTGTCGTTGCAGCCGCTTCTTTTGTCTTATATCCCATCCACATTAAAATCGGAGCAATGATAAAACCCCCTCCGATACCCAACATACCTCCGATAAAACCTGCGAAGATCCCGACAAAAAGACCAATGATTGCACGTCTTTTCAAAGACATCATAGTTTCCGGTTCCGCATTACCTGATACCATCATGGTTCGGACTGCAGCAACCACAACCATGGCAGCAAAGAATATTTTCAGTGTACCTGTGGGGACATATTGAGAAAAATATGATCCGGCCGGGGACGCAATTACAGCAGCAATTGCCATTACAGCACCACCCTTCCAGTCAATAAGCTTTTTCCGGGCAAAAGGTATAAGAGCAAACAATGTATTTAGTCCGTTTAGCAGAAGCCCAAGAGGGATTGCCACCTCTTTCATATCGAAGCCAAACCAGTTTATTACAGGTACATACACCATCCCGCCCCCAAGGCCGAGCATGGCAAATATAAAGGAGGCGATTGTAATAATGAGAAATACCAGAAAGTATGCCATAACTTTTAATTGTTCAATTTCTAAAATGTAAAAAGTACCTGCAAAGCAAACCATTCTGCATCCTTTGCCAGTTTATTATCTATAGGAGATAATTCTCCATGCATAAAATATCCGAATACTCCTGACAGTTGCCAGTGTTTCAGAACCTGGCACCTTATAAAACCATCTTGCTCATCTCCATAATTTTTCGAATTCATTCCATTCCACAATTCGAACCTGTAACGTGCTGACAGATCAAATTTAATTTTTGATCTGTCAGATTGGCCATTGACTGTTGCAAAACCAATGAGAAGAAGGATAATTGTAAAAGCCCTATTCATATTTAATAAGTATGTATTTACTTTGTTTTAAAATAAAAAAACTACTTTCTCAGGATTTTAAGCATTAGTTGCATCATCCTGCTGCAATAATTATCCACATGAAACTCCCCTCCGCTGAGAATCAATTCTATATTAAGTGAAACCGGAATACCCATATATAGCATAGCAAGGTTTTCAACCGGTATTTTATCATCCCAGGTTCCTGCGGCAATTCCGTCAAGGATAATTTTGCTAACAAAATTTTTCTGACTGTTGAAGATCTGCTGAAGCTGTATTTTCAGCGTTGCATCATTATTGTGAGAGGCTTCAGAAAATACCAGCATGGTAATCCCTTTATTAGCAGTAAGATATTCAATAGTTGCACAAATAAATTTTCTCAAACGTGTTTCCGGTTCCTCATCAGAAGTGGCAACTTTTCGAAGCTGCCCGATAAAGTCATTCTGGACATCAGTGATAATGGAAAGGATGATATCCTGTTTTGTCGCAAAATGGCGAAATATAGAACCCTCACTCATTCCGATTCTTTTTGCCAGGTTCCGTGTGGAGAGATTTTTCAACCCGTCGGAATATATAATATCGAGTACAGCCTGCTTTATCTCTTCCTGCCTGATGTCAGTTGTTTTACGCATCATTTTAATGTAAGTAATCGTTTACAAAGGTATTGTTTTATTTTTAATAACATATCTATATACTGAAATTTTTCCCGGAAGCTGAGAAAAATAATAATTATGAGGCTCTTCAATAGTTTTTATTTTAGTCTTGATACACATGTAAATTAGCCTTTGTATCAATGTAAGTATAAAAAAACCTCAGTCAACCCGGAAATAAATTTTACTGAAATTTAAAAATAATTCCATTTTTATTTGGTCATTATAAAAATCAGATTTACCTTTGTATGTATTCACTTACTTACAAAGGTAGACTAAAATAAATAGCTATGAATGACAAATTTGATGTACTTATAATCGGGGGAGGTCCGGGTGGAACTCCAGCCGCTATGCAACTGGCAGCCGGCGGAAAAAAAGTGTTGCTTGCCGAGGAATCAGGAAAGCCCGGAGGCGCCTGCCTGTTTGTGGGATGTATCCCTTCAAAAATAATCAAACATAGTGCTGATGCATTTTTCAATTCGGAGCATGGCACTCATGCACCTGCCACTTCAACAGGAGATTTGCCGGAAATATGGCACACGATTCAAGGTAATATGGATCGGATTCTCAATGGCCGGTCTTCGGCAGCCCTGAAGCAAATCAACCAGATGCCACTTACTTTTGTGACAGGAAAAGTGCGGTTTATCACAAATAAAGAAGCAGAAATTAATAATAAACGGTACTTGTTCGAAAATGCAATTATTGCTACCGGTTCTCATTCCTTTATCCCTCCATTCAGGGGTAATGGCTTAAAAGAAGTGCTTACAAGTGAAGTTTTGTTTAAGCAACCTTCCATGCCTTCATCCATGTTGATTATCGGAGGAGGTCCCATTGGCATTGAACTGGCACAAATGCTGACAAAGCTTCATGTGAAATGTACCATTATAGAAATGATGCCGGGCTTTCTGTCAGGTGTGACAGAACCTGAATTTGTCAAAGATCTTTCCCAAAAAATGCAGAAAAACGGAATTGGTGTATTCACCGATTCCAAAGTGGAAGAGATCAACAGGGTAAATGGCAGGTTTCAAACCAGATTTGTGAATAACGAAGGAAAAATCCAGACGATTCTCACCGAGAAAGTATTGGTTGTGACAGGGAAAGTGCCTTCCGTTGAAGATTTGAATCTGGAATCTGCCGGAGTCTCTATGATCGGAAAGGTATTTATGTTAACGAATTTTTAGAGACAAGTGTGCCGGGAATTTATGCAACCGGGGATGTTGTTTCCGGAGCTCCAAAGTTTGCACACACCGCAACATATGAATCACAAATAGTAGCCAACAATATTTTAAGAGGGAATAGCATCCGGACAAGTTTTGCAAAAAATTCATGGGTGCTGTTCTCCGATCCTGAGATAGCAGCAGCCGGCCTCACTGAAGCTGAAGCAATGAGATCTGGTTTTGATGTAATTACCGGCGTTTATAACTATAAAGTTGATGCCACCTCACAAATCAGCGGCGATACGTTCGGGTTCCTTAAATTTGTGGTCAACAGGCGTAACGGGGAGATATTGGGAGTTCATGTTTTTATCAATGGCGCTGCTTCGCTGAGCGGTGAAGCTTCACTGATTGTTTCCCACAGATTGACGCTGATGGATGTAGCACAAACCATTCATCCGCATCCAACCCTTTCGGAGGCTTTTGGTTTTCTGGCAATGAAGATGTTGTCGGATTACCGGTTCGCAGAACCAGAGCTGAACCTTAGAAAAATGCAGGATTAAAATAAGGTTTGACCACATGCTGAATACTGCAAACCTCATACCGATAATCTCATGCTGATCTACAAGGCACCTTCCGAAAGGTTTATTGATGATGTCAGGAAAATACTATTTCTGATATCATGTCGGAGAATCAGCTATTTACATAAGAACCGGAATAGAAACTTAGGGCTCAGATCCATAAGTTTTTCGACCGAAAGACCGCACGAATGAACGACTGCAAGACATATTCTATTTATTTACATATTAGGCAGTACATTTTGCATATCCCTTTTAGCACTTACAGATCACTTTATCCACCAGGAAATTACAGCGATAAGATGTGCCACCGTCTTTATGCTTTTAACTAATAAAGAGATTCGATAGAGGACTATTTTGCAGAAAAATAAACTAGAGATTTTCGTTAATGAGCATCCTGTGCCTTTCCAAATAGCTATGGTTATTGTGGCTTAAATTATTGATCCTCTCCTTACCTGTAACACCGATTTTCTTAAATGCATTATTATCAATCGTATCAGAGAGAATAATTTTTCCATTGTTTTCAAAACTGATTATGTGTCTGTCGAACAGTGCGTCATATGTTGGAGAGAGTAGCAAGCCATTATCCACATCGAGACGCTCATTATCGGTTGAATCGGACCAGGGAACAATATAGGATGAAATTAGTATTTCGAGTTTATTAAAACCGGTAACAGCACATTTATATTCCCATCGGTGAATGATTCTTTTTCTGTATGCACCTTGACCTACTCGCGAGGTTACCAAACCTTTTCTCTCAGTACTATTAGGAGGAACAATTCCATATTTTTCCAATGGATCTGCAACAACTGAGGTTTGGGAGAATAATTCTGCCTGTAAAGGGACATAGGCACCGATCTTTTTGAAAAAGAATTTAATCCCAATTCTGGTAGCACCTGATGTGTCACGTGTTTCAAAATAGTCGGCATCAAATACTTCCACTTCGCATTTAAACTTTACGAAACCTTTGGATACGCTCTCAAAAAGAAAAACCCGCTTACCATTTTGCATATGATCGCGCAAGGCAAGATTACCTCTAGTGAACTCCATATCACCTGATTGACCCTCTCCTGTATAAGAAAAGACATTTGGATTATCCCAACCATCTTCATAACCATGTTGATGGCCGGATTTACCTGAGAAAATGAAAATATATGGATGATTCGATGAAGGGCTTATTCCACTTCGCCAATTGCCACCAAAAATAGAATGGATATCATTTCTTCTATTATAGACTTGTTCTGGAATGAATGGTAACCTGTTCAAAGTATTATCTTTTAAATAGCATTTCTGAGCCCGATATAAACACTATAAAAAGCGAAAACCTGCCCGGGTGCGCTGTTCAAATGGGAAGCGTGGCAGGTATTATTGGTCACAAATGTATGATATACTTTTGAAATTAAAAAATATTTCATATTAATATCTATATATCAGATCAATAACTATTCTTCCTTCTTCAAACTTATCTCAGGGAGTAGAATCTGTAGCTCTTCTTTCTTTTCTTCGTTATACCAATAAATGATGAAATTAATCTTTGCCGATGACACTGTGTATCCCTTCTGGTTTAAATCCTGAATACGGTTTATCAGTGATTTGGAAAATTTTAAAACCTGGTCACCATTCTTATTATTACAGCCCTCTTCAAAAACATTAAGGGGGTCGCCAGTGCTCATTCTTTTAATTCTGTGCTGCACAAAACTAAAATATCCCAGATTTATTTCTTTATGGGTTAGTTGTATGTAAATATCTTTCGGTGAGATATACTCCGTATCGTCTTTTACCTTTCCGAGATTCTCAACTTTAATGTGTTCCAAAAAAGACCCATTATAATGAATTGAAAGATTGCTTTTCGCCCTGGTGATTGCAACATACAATTGACGCCGCTTGTCCTCTTTTGATATATCATAGTTATTTAAAAGAAGAAATACATTATCAAACTCCTTTCCTTTAGCTTTATGTATTGTGGATACAAGAATCGTATCATGTCCTTCATTTACGAAATCCTCAAAGTTTGACTCCTCAATAAATACCTTCAAATCAGTCTTATACTTGGTTTTAGGATGCAACTTTATAAAGTCATCAAGTATCTTAAGACAAACAGGAAGTACATGGGTCCCATCAAATTTCTCTTTCAGTTTTCGCTTACACAGTTCAATTTGGTCATCAGAAATAACTCTGGTACCAGGATCAGAATTCAGGAAGTCAATTGCGTATCTAAGTTCCTTCAAATTGTGTAAATAAAATCCACTGTTGCTTTGTATCAACTTAGCTTGTATTCCTTTTTTATTTAACAACCCGGAAATATATAGCGCCTCATCGTTAGTTTGTGTAAGTATACATGTTGTTCCGGAAAGTTCAGAATTAAGAATATCATTTACCACAGGTTCCACCAGTTGATCGGATGAATACTTTATGATTCTAATCTTCCCATTTGACTTATCATATGCATTAATTGCAGATTCTTTTATCCTGTTCTCTATGCAATCAGCAAATTGATTCGAGAATTCAACGAGGTTATTTTTGCTCCTGTAATTCTCAACCAATTCATATTTTTTTGAATTTTCAAGATCAAGAAAACTTTGAAAATATTTTGAGTCAGATCCCCGGAATTCATAGATATTCTGATCATCATCACCAACTGCAATAATTTTCATTTCAGGATTCCTTCTCATTAGTTCAGAAATCAAGGCAAACTCATCTCCATCAATATCTTGTGCTTCATCAATTACCATCACTGCTTTTGCAATTCTTCCCGGCTCCACCTCGTTGTTCTTTAAAAGCTGAAGTGCATCTTTTATGACTTCTTTGGATTTTTCAATTGACCCTAATCGTCCAAGAAGGTCAAAACAAAATGAATGAAATGTTTTAATTTCCACAAAATGAGCAGCATTGCCAATTAGCTTAATGAGGCGTTCTTTAAATTCATTTACAGCTGCCCTGGAAAACGTTAGCATTATTAACTGTTCGTATTTTATATCTTCCAAATATATTATAGAAGCCAACTTATGTACCAGCAATCTGGTTTTGCCGCTACCTGGTCCTGCAGCAACTACTAAATATTGAGTTTTATTGTCATTAATAATGTCTTTCTGCCTGGTAGACAATTCTCCAAATAGTTTTTTATATTGGGCAGGGGTAATACTTTTTACTATTTCATCTTTTCGACTACCGGGAAAGTATTTATTGATAAATGAACTATAGTTTAATTGAAAATAGTCATCTACAAAAGTTAATGCTGCCTTATAATCAGACAACATTTTTATTGCATATTCCCCAACAATATGTATCTGTTGTGTTTTATTCTTATAATGGTTATCTAAAGTGTTGTAATTTTCCTGTTCATACTGCAACCTTGGATTTTTCTTAATGCGGTCAATGTTCATTTTATTGTATATAACAAGAAATCCTCCCTCGATTCTAAGAGCTTCAATTTTGGACAAGAAGAACAGAGACTCCTCCACATCGTAGATGTTGATCTTGAAATCGAACATCCCCTGCTTGCTATCATATTTCTCCTTCAGTTCATGGACTGAAAACTCAATGAGTCGATTATTATTCTCTTTTTGATCGGATAATGAATTCCCTGGCTTGGCATATAGATACTCAATTATAAATTGAGAGAGTACATGTCTTTTTTCAATGTGGGCAGTTAATTCATCTTTCTGTCTTTTGAAATCTAAAGTAAAATTATCATTTGATTTTCTATGGGAATTTTTCTTAACCCAATTCTTTATCGCCCAGAAATTAATAATAGTTTTAATTTTTAATACACTGGAATTTATCCCCATGCTCAGCGCACTCTCATTCAACTCCTTAAAATTGATCACACTCTCATTCTCCTGAATAATTTCAAATAGATGCTTTTCCAATTTTGCATAATTTTTATGCAATTTTTCAGAATTCTTTTGAGATTCTTCATGGTTGATATAGGCTGACATATCTTTAGTGTCTGCAAGTATCTTTTCTTCACGCATTAAGGTTAGTGACCGAATTACATCCTTATTAGAGATACCAAGCAGGTCAGAGATATAATCCACTCTTGATTCAGCCTCGTCATCATTTGCTCTTGATGTACTCTTAGCTGAGATAAGTCTTCTTATAATTCTAATTGATTGCTCCTTCTGCTTCTCATTAAAGCGATTTGATTGATTAATCTTTTGTATGGCCTCTTCAGCATTCTTTGAGAGGATACTCGTTGCAAATATTCTTGGAGAATTATGAATCCGCTTTACAAATCCCGCTTCCTCCAGGGCAGCAATCGCTGTAGTTACTCTTACCTCAAGATCGAGAATTTGTTCATTCCATCCGGCTTTTCTGGCAATTTCAAGCGCAGATTTAGACAATTCTGATCTGAACCGGGTTAATTCTTTAATGGCCTTCCAAACATCCTGAATTTGATTTTTATCAATCTTCGTCTGATTCAACATTATAAAATGTTTGCCCAGATCATCTTCATTGAATAGAATATAGCAATCAGCATTAATAGATTCATCTCTTCCCGCTCTGCCGGATTCCTGAACATAATTCTCAAGTGAATCTGATATTTCATAATGCACTACCATACCAACATTATCTTTATCAACTCCCATTCCGAAAGCGGATGTTGCAACCATAATATCTACCTTCCCAGTCATAAAGGCATCTTGATTAGCTGTTTTATCTTTTACATCCATCTTTCCATGATATGCTAATGCCAAACAACCATCATCAACTAGTTTTTTAGCTACCATTTCTGCTCTCTTAGTCCGGGAAACATATACAATGGTTGGACAATTATTAGCATCTATTAAATCTCTGAGTGTAGATAATTTATCGTTATCATCTTTACAATTGATAACATTAAAATGTAAGTTTTCGCGAGTCGCTGTTGTCTTAAAGAGTTCAAGTTCAATATTCAGCTTTTTATTAAAATATGTTTTGATATCTTCAATTACCTGGGGCTTAGCTGTTGCCGTAAAGCATGATATCTGGTATATTAGATTCCAGACTTTTCTTCTCTTGCAAGTTTTTAATAAAATCTCCTATATACAGATAATCAACCCTGAAGTCGTGTCCCCATGAAGAAAAGCAGTGAGCCTCATCAATAACAAATCTTGCAATCTTTCTTCCAAGAAGGAGTTTTTCAATGGTTTTTGATCGTAAAGCTTCAGGAGAGATATATAAGATTGAGGCTCTACCGTCATCAACTCTTTCAACAGCCTTCCCTCTTTCGATTGGGTCTAAGAGTCCGTTAATTGTAACCGCATCAGTAATCCCCTTCTTCTCAAGGTTGTCTACCTGATCCTTCATTAGAGATTGCAGAGGTGAAATAATAATAGTGAGAGCGTGTGCATTCTCGCCTGACATTAGTGCAGGTATCTGATAGGTAAGAGATTTTCCTCCACCTGTAGGGAAGATTGCCAGAATCGATTTATTATTTAGGGCTGCTTCGACAGCTTTTTCTTGGAGAGCTTCTCCCTTGAAAGTTCTATATTCATCAAAATTGAAATATTTCTTAAGTCCTAATTTTGCATCAAATGCCTGATTACAATATATACAACCCTTTAAACATGGTTGAGATCGCAATTGGAACATTATTTGCTCGACTCGTGGATACGTGTAAAAAACCCACGAGGGAGTAATCGATACTCTGCTTTCGCTATTTATTAAAGCTAAGCAGTATGCCAAAGCTATCGGATCATTCTGGATGACGGGATCCAGATCAATATTGCTACAAATCTTAGGAGCCAAATTCTTGTCTAATAAGTACTTCAACAGAGTTCCCATTTCCAGTAAAACCTAGATATTCAAAAAACGACTTGAAATGATTATCCCCATTAAGGAGTAAATAATAGATCTGCTTTAGGTTATCATTTAATTTGTTAAAAGCAGATTGTTCATCATAAAACAAATCTTTTGCTTTTTTCGCATCACTAAGCGGATTGTTTAGGTCATCTGTTTGAAGCTTATCATCCTTTACTAATTTATGGTATGGTTTTTTAGGAAACAGGAGAGGTGAAAGGTAGAGTGTATCTAATAATTTGTATTCTTCTTCAAAATTGTTCCCAAAATATTTTTTTAGGTACTTCAGATCATGATTTATCAGGTTATGCCCACATATATACTCCGAGCCCATGAGGAATTTTTGCAGATCATCCAAAGAAGCAGAATGAAGGATATCGCCATTTTCATTGATACATCCTATGTCAAGAATTTTTTCTGTTTTAGTTGGTGCTTCAGTATCGAGAAAGGTAATACGGGACATATTATAAAAGAGGTTTCGGATATTAAATTGAGTTTTCCCAGGCCATTTACATCATTTAATAATATTCTTTAATATATGCATACGCCCTCTCAAACAGCTCCTGATCTTTATGCAACTGATATTTCATTAAGGCTCTCCTAAGCGATTTTTGGACCTCCCTTTCGCCTGATGATGTAGTTTGCCAGCCCGGGAAACGGACTTGCCTGACTATGCTGTCAATGTCATTTACAATGCGCTCGACGACAATTGGCGTTTTATCTGTTTTGAGCTCGAGAAAGAGCTCTGTGAGAGCTGCCTGTGGAGTTTTCTCCATAACAAGTTGCTCCAACTCTTTTTCTGCCTTAACAGTGTCCCTCGCAATCTGACATAGCTCTTTTATAAAGTCTATACTGGAGATTAGGCCTTGCTCAGCTCTTTGTTTTAATCTTTCAAGCCTCTCACTGAGTTTTTCAAAAACTTTATCTCCTTTGTGCCTATGAAGTCGCCCGGTTAATATTTTTTCTAATCTTTTTACTTTATTTTTATCAGGGTTGTTAAAGATATCATCAATGATATCTGCATCTAAGATGAATTCATCAAGATCATCTATCTCTCCGACATGAATATTTTCGTGAATCAGCTTGGTGGTTTGTGGTCCATGCACAATCCACAAGAGCTTACCTATCGTATCAATCGGGGGCCGGACAGATTCATAAATCTGGGCTAACCATCGATAATCCTTTAAGAATGGATCCAGTACTCGATCCGGAGATAGAGCCTCCCATAGTTTAGCCAGGTATTTAAAATCTTTTGCAAAGGCATCTTTTTTCTCATCAGTATTTATGCAGTTCTGAGCTGCACTTAATCCTTCAAATCCCTCTACAAACCGATCTAATCCTTCAAAGTGGGCTAAGCATGCCTCAACTGCTTCAGGTACTTTATCTTTAAGCTCATTCAGGTTTGTTATCACCTTCTTCATTATCTCCTCATCAAACTGAAGAGCCTGAGCCGCATCATCAAAAATCCCAAAATAATCTACTATACATCCAAATGTCTTTCCCGGATATAACCGGTTAGTTCTGCAAACAGCCTGCAGCAGAGTATGGTCCTTCATTGATTTATCGAGGTACATTGTTTGCAAAATAGGCGAGTCAAATCCGGTAAGAAGTTTGGCAGTTACTATCAAAAATTTCAAAGGTGAATTTGCATCGTTAAATGACTCAACAACTTTATCCTGTTGATTCTTATCCATTCCCCATTTTTGCTTGAATTCAAATGGATCATTTGCAGTTGTGGAGATTACTACAGTACTTGATTCAGTTGGTAAATGTTTATCTAACTCTTCCTTATACATTCCGCAGGCAAAACGATCCGGCGTAACAATCATTGCCTTAAATCCCTGAGGTTCAATCTTCTCCTTAAAATGCAGAACTATATCTTCAACAATGGTTTTAATTCTTTCCGGTGATTTCTGAAATACAGACATTTTTGCTGCTCTTCTGCTAAGTGCATCAGCTTCTTCATCATTTAAAGCTGCTTCTTCAGTGTAGTCCTTAAAAGCTTTATCTATCATTTCCTTATCAACATGGACATCAACCAGTCGGGGCTCGAAATGTAGTGGAAGAGTGGCATTATCTCTGATTGATTCCTGAAAAGTATAACGGGAGATGTATCCACCTTTGTCTTCATCAGAACCGAAAGCCCAGAAAGTATTATGGTCTGCCCGATTGACAGGTGTACCGGTTAATCCAAAGAGAAAAGCGTTTGGTAAGGCCGCCCTCATCTGTCTGCCAAGATCCCCTTCCTGGGTACGGTGGGCTTCATCGCACATTACGATAATATTTTCCCTTAAATTCATGTTGGGTGGAGCATCCCTGAACTTATGAATAGTTGTGATGATAATTTTTCTGGTATCATGCGCCAGCATATCATGTAATTCCTTAATACTATCCGTAGTTTCTACATTGGCTATATCTGAGGCATTAAAGGTTCCTGATATCTGTGTGTCTAAATCAGTCCGGTCCACCAGGATAAGTACAGTAGGACTTTTCAACTTCTGCATCTTGCGAAGTTTCTGAGCTGCAAAAACCATTAATAATGATTTCCCGGATCCCTGGAAATGCCAGATCAAACCCTTTTTAATTCGTCCTTCTGCTACTCTCTCTACAATTTTATTAGCCCCTTCATACTGCTGAAACCGGCAAACTATTTTTATCCTTCGTTTCATTTTATTGGAGGAATAGACTGCAAAATTCTGCAGTATATCAAGTATTCTACGGGGATGAAGAAGATGTGATAATTCCTTGCCAATTTCTTCGAGTCCAAGTTTACGAACCAGGTCATCTTCTCCTCCTTCAATCCTCCACGGAGCCCAGAATTCCAAAGGTGTACGTACTGCACCTATATATAGTTCTTTACCTTCGGTGGCAAATGAAAATATGCTAGGAACAAATAGTTGAGGAACCGAATTCTCATAGATGTTATGGATTTCGTTAGCACCATCCAACCATGAAACAGAGGGTCTGATTGGAGTTTTAGCTTCCCCTACAACAACCGGAATACCATTAATTAGAAGTACAATGTCAGGAATCTTCGTCTCCCTGTGATGAACCCTGTATTGATTTGTGATTACAAAAGAATTGTTTTCGATGTTTTCAAAATCGATTAGCCTAACTGGTACATGGCGATTATTCTCTCCAAAAGGCATGGTTTTCTCCCCGGTAAGCCATTTGGCAAACTCCTCATTAGCCCTGACCAATCCTGTTTGACCTACAGATATCAGGATTGCCCTAAGCTTATAAATTACCTCATTTGCACGATCCTGTTGCGCTTCAATTTCGGGATTAAGGCGAATAAGGGCATTAATCAGTTCACCTTCCTCAATAACCTCGTTAACCCCACGACCAAGGTTCTCTGCCGGTACATATTTCCAATGATGGCTATAAGATTGCTTTTTGTCTTCCACACTTTGTGGACTATTCAGATTCACTCCACTTAATTGGTGGATGATGTAATGTTCTACGCTATTGAGTTCGTTGTAGGCCATTTTCTTTAATTAACCATTTGGGATTGTATCAACTGTTCCTCTAAGTATTAAACCAACAATTATAGTAATCGAAAAACTAATCAGGGTTCCTAAAAGTACGTATTCAGTGTATTTTCTTGTTTTGTTTGCATCGTTTGGATTTAATCTCAAAATTGATTTTGCAGCAATTAAAAATCCTATTGCACCGAACTGATTAATCAGAATTAGTGTTAATGCCAGGAACCGTTCCAGAAAACCAATCCACATGCCGGCCTTGTTGAGGCTTTCTTCTTTCCCCTTATCTTCTTCAATCTGCTTTCTCCATTTTGAAGTTAATTCGCGTATTAAGATTCCCGATGGCCATAGTATCAATACGTAGCCAAGAATGAGAAGTAAATTATTTGTTGAATTAAAAGTGCTTAGAAGGAGCCTGCCAAAAGCGCTCCAGCCATTGCTGAAAAGCAGCCAGATGACCACCAGAGATACAATATGAGTTGCCTGATCTATAATGAATAATCTGGCAGAATTATTTTTCTGCTTTACTTTCCACATGTCTATGAGCAGATGCAGAACAAAGACAATAATAAGTAAATACCACCACTCCCATTGACCTATAAATATGTAGGAGAGTACACCTGCACTAATGCTATGAATATACAGATATGGCGATTTTAAGCCCTTTGTTTTCCGGTTAGCTACCCATGAATCAGGTTGAATAATAAAGTCGCTGATAAAATGTGCAAGTAAAAGCTTGATGAGCATGATGATCTCTAAATCTTCAGGTTTCATCCAAATCAGTTTTTAATTTTATTATTAAGTTTTGATAATTCTTTAACATAAATTCTATGGCATCCCAATTAGCCGTGCGTTTTCTTTGATTGATAGCCGGTTGTGAAATACTTAATAGCTTTGCCGTTTCTGTTTCGTTATAGTTTTGCAACAGGTAATATACAACCTCAGCTGACATAACTGTCCATTTGTCAATGATGGCATCCAATAAACGCAGTTCAACTTCAAGTTCCCTGTTAAAAGCCGGGTTGCTTGTAATGATCGCGGTTTTCTGTCCTTTCAGTTTCATTTTATCAAGCTCTTTTCCGGAAAACTGTAAAGCCGTTCCATCCGATAAGGACAAATCTTTTTTTAAGTATTCAATAGGACCGAGACCAATTGAGATACGTGCATCGAGGTTATTATAGATTCGCCAATTTTTTCTCTTATCAGGAATTTCTTTCTTTTTTCTCCATCGGAAACGATTCTAAACGGTTGTTTGAAATTCTTTTTAAAAATGCATTTAATTAACAGGGCTGTTTTTCACCCATCACTGATATTGAAGTTACTCCCTGGAAACTATCTCCTCTTAGAAATTTAAAGGGAAAATGTAAATCAAGCGATGCATTGATATGCATAAAATCTCTGTTCAAGATAGAAATCACTTCATCGCGCGATGATAATTCAAGTTCTTTAGAGGCTATAATGTCTCCTGTTATTGCTGCAAACATATTAATCATTTTTGTAAATATACAAAATTATTAGCGCCAAACCTTATAAACAGTAATTATAAGTGGTGGCACTTAGAATTTACACATAAGGGCCAAACCTTATAAACTAAAAATATAAGCTTTGGGACAAAAAAGTACTTATAGCCATGTACATCACAATTAATCATTGATTTGCTTTTCAACTTTCATCATATTTCTTAATCCGGAGCCCTGACGCAGGATTAAAAGATTTGGTTGATTAAACTCTTTTGTAAGGCTTTGGAACTCAAGTTTTTTATTTCTACCCGATCAATATTGTCTTTTCAATTGCTTGGCAAGATTCTCCAGCGTTATTTTTGCTCAGATAGGCTTGGCAAGATAATATACAATCTTAGAAGGCTTTACAGTTTGAACAGCTGCTTGTCCAATCCATCTGCATAATTTTTCAAAAAGGCCAATGTCAAAATGAAACTTTAACCATAGATAGAGGAATTTTTGGGTTAGTAATTTTTCATTTGCTTGCAATCGAGTGAAGTGATTACTTAAAACTAAATCCTACAATATCTTAGTTGCGACAATACTTTTTCCAACTAAGTCTTCACTATTTGTATTACAAAAAGAACGTCATTAGTAGATAGGATATCGTTCTAAATTATTTCGAAAAGGTATCATTGCGACTTTTTCTAAGTCAATTCTTCCATCTCTGGTTACATTGTTCATCCTTAGCTGAGGAATTCCCTTTTTCATCCCTTTGGCCTTCTGCGAAACCATCTTGTGAATCTGAAATAGCTTCAACAAGTTTAATTGATTTCCATCCAACTGGGAAAAACCGTTCCTCCCAAAACGTCTGAAACAAAGATTTGCATTTTAATGGTTTTTTAGCAGTTAAATTGTCGACATGCGAAGTAAAAACTTGCCAGATAAACGAGTTTAAATTGTTTTCATTTTTTCTAAAACATCTCTTTCACTCTCAATCACCTCATCCATCGCCCATAGGAGTTCTGCCAGTTGGGCTTGTTGGTCCTTGGGTGGGAGGAGGAATTCGTAGTTGGCCAAGTCTTTAAATTTCACTCTTGGAGATAGTCCCCCTGCTGAGTGTTTTACTGCATAATCAAAGAACTTTTCGTTGTTTACTATAAAAGGTAAAAGTTCAGGCAATAAATTCTTCTTTGCTCTGAATACAGTAATATCTCCGGAACAAATTCCCTCAAAAGTGGCTAGTGCGACTTTTTTTAGATAAGCTCGCCTTCTGCCGAATAGTACATCACCTATAGCAAACTTTTTTGAAAAAGTTGTCGTCTCCTCAAGTACACCAGATCGTATAAGGTGAATATTTTCCGAGTCAATATGCTCCAATCCTACAACATGCTCAATGCCTTCATTATGATATCCTTGGCATTCTCCTTTGGCTCAAAAACCACATCACCAAATTTCACTGGTGTCCAATGGGTTTTGTCTATCGATAATTGCTCTTTCAGTACTGCCTCCATTAGTTCTCTAGTATTTTAAATAGTTCACTCATGGATGACTTAAGATTTCTACCAGATTCTTCCCAAGCTTCAAAAGCCTCTTCAAATGGCAGAATCTGAATACTATCTAATTTTTTTGGCTGAACATACAGACTAATTGCCATGTTCCCTTTATTGGCAAATACGTCTTCATTATCCACCAATGCTGCAAAGTTTTCTTCACTTTTGAATTTTGAATAAGCACCAAATATTTTATCAATGTGTTTCTGCTCCAGGAAGCTCATTGTCTTATCTTGCTTTACTTCGTTAACTGCATTGATAAATAATATCTTTCCTCTTTTATGCGCTTCTTTGTTGGTTTTAGTAATCAACAAACATGCTTCCATGGGGGAGTTATAAAACAGATTTGGCCCCAGACCAATTACACATTCCACTAAGTCCTGCTCAATCATTTTTTTGCGCATTTCAGCTTCGGCATCTCTGAAAAGGATTCCATGAGGCCATAAGGTAATAGATCTGCCATTTTCAGTATTTAAACTTTTTTGTATATGCTGTTGAAATGCATAATCAGCTGTTCCTTGCGGAGGCGTTCCCCAAATATTCCTTCCATAAGGATCATTCACAAAAGATTTCCGATCCCATTGCCTTATTGAATATGGTGGATTCGCAAGCACTATATTAAACTTTCTCAATTCGTCATTTTCAAGGAATGCAGGATTTGCCAGTGTATCACCTCTTACAATACTGAATTCTTCAATACCATGCAGAAACATGTTCATGCGGGCTATGGCGGAAGTTAACAAATTGATTTCCTGACCATATAATTTTAAAGTCCTATACTCTTTTCCATCCTTTTTTAATTTCAAGGCACAATTAAGAAGTAATCCTCCCGAACCGCAAGTGGGATCGTAAACACTCTCACCGGGTTGTGGGTCCATTATCAGAGTCATTAACTCAACAACTGTCCTGTTTGTATAAAACTCGGCTGCAGTATGTCCGCTGTCGTCGGCAAATTGCTTAATGAGATATTCGTAAGCATTTCCCAGTTGATCATCCGGAACATTCCTGAGATTCAGTTGGTGCTGAGAGTAATGCTCCATCAGATTAATGAGTGTCTCATCACTTAATCTTTCTTTATTTGTCCAGCTGGCGTCTCCGAAAATACCATATAAAGTATCAGGATTAGCTTTTTCAATTGCCCTCATTGCTTCCTGCAAGGTCATTCCAACATTCACTGTCACTTCACGAACATCTTTCCAGTGAGTCCCCTCTGTTATCTGAAACCTGTGGTTCTCTTCAAATTCAGCATATTCAATATCTCCTCCACTTTCTTTTAGTGCCAGTTGGAATTCTTCATCATATACATCGCAGATACTTTAAAAAAAAGCAAGGGAAAGATATATTGCTTGTAATCACCAGCATCTATATTTCCACGTAAATAAGTGGCTGCTCCCCATAGGTATTTTTCAAGTTGTTGTTGGGTCATGTGATCATTAAATTTTCTAAAATCTATTTGAATTTATCCTCTGCGCGGAGACTTTTCTCCCAGGTTTTTTTCAAATCCGCCAGTGCTTCTTCTACAGATGGAAGATTATCTTCAATGATCTTCTCCACATATAACGGAATGTTGAGATTAAAATCATTCTCCTTTATATTGTTAATGCCGGCAATCTTCACATAGTTTTCAACATCAATCCCATCCTTATACCATTGATAAATTTGATTTACGTGCTCCGTTTCGAGGAAATTCTGCGCACGTCCTACTCTTATCTGATCTGAGGCGTCTATAAAAATCACTCTATTCTTTCTGTCATTCTTTTTATTGGATCGGAATATCAGGACAGACGCAGCCAGTTGTGTACCATAAAAAATATTTGGTCCTAATCCTATTACAGCTTCAAGTAAATCCATCTCCAGAAGAGCTTGTCGAATCTTCCCTTCAGCCCCTTTTCTGAACAGCGCACCATGAGGAAGGACCACAGCCATCCTACCTGTTTGAGATTTCATGGATTTAATCATATGTTGGATCCAGGCCATATCACCATTCCCCTGAGGTGGCACACCTGCAATGTTCCTCCCAAACGGGTCATTGGCCCAATATTCTGCACCCCAATCACTCAATGAGAAGGGGGGATTGGCTATAACACAATCAAAGTTTTGTAATTCATCTCCTTCAAAAAATGCCGGTTGCCGTAATGTGTCACCCCTAACAATCTGAAAGTCATCCAGGCCATGAAGAAACATATTCATCCGGGCAATGGAACTCGAGGTGAGATTTTTCTCCTGTCCATAAAGTTTGAGAGTTCTGAAATCCTCGTTATTCTCTTTCAGGTGATTGATCGACTCCATCAACATTCCACCTGTACCACATGCCGGATCATAAATGCTCTCCCCTTCGTGAGGATCGGTTATTAGTCCCATTAAGTGAACCACTGATCTTGGAGTATAAAATTCACCAGCTTTTTTATTAGTCAGGTCCGCAAAATGCTTTATTAAATATTCATAGGATTGTCCAAGGAGGTCAGGATCAACATTAGCCCTGGATAAGTTATATTGAGAAAAATGTTCAATCAGATTAATTAGCAAATGATCAGACAATTTATTTTTGTTTGCCCATTGAGTATCACCAAAGATCCCATACAACATTGCCTGGTTTGACTGCTCAATTCCTCTTAGAGCTTTTTCTATTGCCTGTCCTACATTTACTGTTGTTTCGCGTACATTTCTCCAATGGCAATCCTCAGGAATGATAAAACGATGAAATTCCGGAAGGGAAGCATATTCTTTGTCGCCTTCGGATTCTTGCAGAGCATTTTGCCACTCCTCATCATAAACATCAGAGATCCGTTTAAAGAATAAAAGGGGAAAGATGTAAGCTTTAAAGTCAGCAGCATCTACAGGACCTTTAAGAATCCATGCTGCCTTTGAGAGATACTGTTCGAGCTGAGATAGTGTAACCTTCTCTTTATTGTTGTTTTGCATACTAATTTCGAAATATTAAACAGTCAAAAATTGCGATACCCAAGTTAGCCAAAATTTCTGGTGTTTTGGCAGGGGGTTGTTTAATTGGACTATTTGACGGGTCAAGGTACTGTTAATATAGCCTCTAAGTTTGCCCTATTGACTTTGATACGGCATATTGTAGGATTAATTGTCCGGTTCAATCTCTCAATCATTATTGATTAACCTTGGCTTTACCTCAATTGAATACCGGGGGTACTTATTACATAAAATATTTAAACATTGAACTAAATCAGTTGTGTGAAGAGAAAGAACCGAGTTATAGTCATCCCTCCTGTAGCCACCTTCAAGAAATATAATCAGTGGGATACTCTTACCTGTTTCCTGTTCAAGGTTCAGGATCATTGTGTAAACTAGCTTAGAACACTCAATCCATTCCTCTGTCGTCAGTTGACTGGCAAGTTCGTCCCATTCATGACTATCAGCTCCATGGCCAAACACAACATAATGAATTCTGCCAGCCGAGATCTCGTCATGGAGAATGCTTAAATGGCTCTTAAGCTCATTTAGGTAAGCTTCATGTCTGACAGAAATATTGATGTTTCCACATACCGGGGAGATAGCTTTATCCAAATCAGGGACAAAGTCTCTTGAGTTGTCAATACTATTGCCATGATGGCCATCCAGATCGATATAGGACCCACACAGACCAAATTCATAATATACCTTCATAGATGCAATTACCTGCCCGGAAAAGGCACAAAATAAAGCACTTCTTGTAGGATTTGCATGATGAAAGGCTCCTGATGGGCTAAAGCAGACTTCTTCCGGATGCTGAATTGCATATCTCATAGCAGAGTAAAGACTTGAATTCTCATATTTTACTGATTCAGCATACTCTGGTGTCCATTTAATATGAAGTATCTTACTTGTTTTCCCCTTGTCAAAGAAATTGTCAACCATTTGCTTCGTATGGGCTATATAGAAATCTTCCCTCTGCAGGGGTATAAACTTATCATCAATTATAAAGAGATCTGATAGCCCTTTTCTTTCCAGATATTCCATCAATAACCTTGGTTTATCAGTACCCATAGTATAACTCTCGGTTTTGACAGACATCAAAGGATGATAAAAAGTGTGTAAAAGTGGGGCTTTCATAATTGTGGAATATAAGGTAAAATTCTTAATCACTAATGGGGGCAAGATCAGACTAATTTCTAAAGGTATTCATAATCTGATATAACAACAATTTCTCAGAATCATTTACGTTTGGCTCTGCCATTCTCTTTGTTTCTTCCTTCCAAATCTCTATTTGGAATTTTGCGGTATCCATGCTTTTCCTCTCATTATTTCTTCTCACCTATTCTTCAAAAGTAATCTCTTGCTTTTCAGCAAGGTAATATTTCCACTGACAGCATTTTCAGCAAGATTTTTATCTATCCTTAGCCGGCCATCAGGGTGGTACCGTGTCAAATTGTGGTACATTTGGCCAATTTAAATTGATTTTATCCCATTAAACTTAAAAACAATCAATTAACATCGGCTTGAGATGGTCGATTTGATCCGGCCAAATCTGGTCAGATTGTCCGACTCTTGTAATGTGTGGTTCTTTATGGTAACATTTTGTGACCTTAAACGAAATTAATCATTCACTTTGCGATTTTTTATAAACTTGAGGACGCAATATGCGACCTCAAGATCTTAACATCCTCATTTGTAAGTACAAACATAAAGTCTTTAGGAAATCTTTCAATATTTCTGCGTACACTTTCTTTCAATCTTTTTGTTTCAACTCCATACAGATTTGCAAGATCTGAGTCAAGCATCACTTTATACCCTCATATTTCGTAAATCAGGGAATTGTAATTAACTTCTATAATCTCATTTTTCATAATAGTGACATTCGATTACTGGTTATCACAATCTGTGATATCCTTTTCAGAAGTATTTCAATTATTAAATTATTTAACGCCGCGAGCGTGTCAAATCAAATTTACGAAAGAAAATCCGGAAAAGAAAAATTATGTATAAGGTTGAAGGGGTGTGCTTCGGCTGTCATTTGCTGCGCGTCATTTGGTGGTCATTGGCCTTCGGCCGTCATTTGCTGCGCGTCATTTGGTGTCATTGATTGTCTTACAATTGAATGACCATCGAATGACCATCGAATGACAACTGAATGACCATCGAATGACCATTGAATGACCATCGAATGACAGTTTCTCCCTTTCTCTCCTCTTTCCAATTTGCGGAACTGCGTCGCTTTGCTCCTTGTCTGGATAAGCCAGTGCCCCTAACCTCCAGGTGGCGGATTAGATTGACCACCTGAAACCGAAGTTAATAACTTGATATATAAATAAATATCAAAATATTATTATTACCGGCCAGATACGGTCAGGGCTTCCGGATTTTGCAGTTGATAACAGGGAATTAAAAAAACCTGAATGCTTAGAGTCAGAAGAATTGTAAAGCAAAAGAAGTATATTTAAATAATGAATATCTGATATAATATGCGGAAAGCTTTAGTAAATGAAGTTCCATCTCCACCATTAAAAGGTTTAAGCGGTCTTTGCAGGTATTTTGGTGATGAAATGGTTTCTAAATGCGGAGACTCATACAGACATTATTGGGCTCACAAAAAGAGAGATTGTGATGATTGGCAGCCTGGAAAGGAAACAAAATGGCTCTTTCAACCAGATCCCGATACTAATTTTGAAAATGCTGATCCTCCCATAAAAGAAAATGGAGCTTATACTATTGGAATGCCAGTAAGATCTCTCAATAGGGATTTTGTCTCATTTTTATTGGCAGAGTAATATAAAAAAAGCGCTTTACCAAAAAGAAATTTAAAAAATGAAAAATCAGACATTATCCCTGGTATTACTTCCGTTTGTTATTATGGCAACAGGATGTAACAAGAAGAAAACACCTCCTCCCAACATCCTGATCCTGATGTCAGACAATCAGTCATGGAACCATTTAGGGTGTTACGGAGATCCAGTTGTCAGAACTCCAAATATTGATAAGGTTGCAGCCCGGGGCCTTCGTTTTACCCATGCGTTCTGTGCTGCCCCCTCATGTGCTCCTGCAAGGGCTGGCATGTTAACAGGTCAGGACATATGGCGGCTTGAAGAGGGGGCCAACTTATGGGGGATATTGCCTGCAAAATTTGAGGTTTATCCTGAGAAACTGGAAAGATCAGGATATATTACAGGTTTCCAGGGTAAAGGATGGGGCCCGGGCAGTTATGAAGCCAGTGGTCGTACAAGGAATCCCGGAGGTACAGCCTATAACTCCTTTGAAGAATTTTTAGGAGCTGCTTCCAGCGATAAATCATGGTGTTTCTGGTTTAGTTCCACTGACCCTCATCGTCCCTTTGCCGGCGGTAATACGGCATCTTATTTCTTCGCAACATCGTCTGCAGATAATCTGGGTTCTTTTACATTGGGTTCCGGTTCAGGTAAAGCATCAGGAATGAATATTGACAATGTTTTCGTACCTCCATATTTACCTGATAATGACACAGTAAGAAGTGATATTTGCGATTATTACAGTGAAATTGAGAGGTTTGACCGGGAAGTTGGTCATATTCTGGAAAAACTGACTGAATCAGGGCAATCAGACAATACAATAATAATAATTTGCAGTGATAATGGATGGCAGATGCCATGTGGCCTCGCAAATCTTTATGATGCCGGGACAAGAGTTCCTCTGGTTATTTCCTGGAAAGGGAAAATCGCAGAGGGAAGAGTAGTTGAGGATTTTGTAAATCTTAATGATCTGGCGCCTACATTTCTGGAGCTGGCAGGACTCGAAATACCTGAATATATGACAGCCAATAGCCTGACAAATATATTATTTTCTGAAAAATCCGGTAGGATAGAGAAAAGCAGGGATCATATCATAACTGCCCGTGAAAGGCATGCCTTCTGCAGGCAAAACGGACTTGGTTATCCCTGCAGGGCGATACGGACCTATGACTTTCTTTATATCCGCAATTATGAGCCTGACCGGTGGCCGGCCGGTGATCCACCCCTGTTCGGTGATATAGATGCTCATATGTTACATTATCCCTCTCCCACAAAAGTAAATATGATGATCAACAAAGACAAACCCGATGTAAAATCTCTTTATGATCATGCGTTCATGAAAAGACCGCCGGAAGAGTTATATGATCTTCAAAAAGATCCATGGCAGCTGAACAATATAGCCGGTAATTCTGATTACCAGAACATAAAATCAGGCCTGTCGAAAAAACTAAATGATTATCTTGAAACAACCAGGGACCCACGTATTCTTGGGAAACAGATCATCTGGGACAAAGCAGAATATTTTATAACGGAAGATTTTAAACCAAAACCCTGTCAGGAAGCGGTGGAACTTTTAAATTTAAAACCGGAATATAATTATCTGGAAGACAATTAGGCAAAGAAATGAATAACCATAGTAAATTGAAAATTAATAAGTCTGGCTCACACTTACTATTGCTCTCTTAGTTTGGACTACCAGTGGTTAACTTATTATATTTTCAGGGTAGTCAGCCGTGCATCCAATAAATCGAGGTATTTGCCTTTCATCTCTTTTGATAAAAAACTAATATCGATCAAAGTCTTCCATTTAGGAATTGCTGAAGAGATTGTCTCCAGAACTTTTCCAATGCTCTTTTCAGTAAGCCCGCATCTTTCTATCCCAAAGTAATTAACCAGAACATTACGGGTTAAATACTTCTTCTTACCTTTTAAAGGCAAAGCAATTTCTTCATCCTGTTCTTTCAAGATAATGGTGGAATTAACCAAATCGTAACAAGGAGATAACCTTATCTGATTATTACCGTTAATAATGGAAAAGTTTTTAAGATGTGAATCTTCATTGCCGGTTAAATAGTTAAATATGACCAGTTTAAACAATTTTAATTTTTCAATTGCCGGGAATGTACAATAATCATCGATCAGTTTAACGATCTTTTCCATACTATAATCATACTTCGTATCTCTGCTTAAACCAGCCAATTGAGCAAAATCTTCAACTGGAACTTTATCATTCTGTCCCTTCCTGTCAAACCGTTTGATGAAATAAGTTAATGAATTATCCTTTGACCATAATAAACCGTGAACAGGTATTTCCAAACCTATCTCGTTTGCCAGCTTCATTGTAAGGTCTTCATTCTCGGGCAATTGAGTATAAAATTGATGTTGAGGCTTAAGTATATATCTACCGCCCTTATCTACAAGAATGAATTTTCCATTTTTGATACTCAATACAGCACTTAACTTAGGCTGGACTCCCTGAATTGACATTTTTGTTGCACGGTTGAAAGCCTCTTTCCGTTGTTCTTCTGCCGTATATTCAAGGTCTTTTAGTGTCCTCAGGCCAGTGCTTAAGAGTTTAAGACCTGCTTCGCTGTAACGGTTTTCACCGCAGGGGGTATATGTTATTGGGCATAGGTTCATTCTACTATTTCTTTTACAGTAACAACTCCAACCATGTCTTCTCCAACTGCAATTAATTGTGAGAAATAATCGTTCCTGTCGATTTTTTTAATTTTCAGCAATCCTTCCAATTGTATCCCTTCTGGCAGTAATCCATCGAAGAATGGTGGAAATTTATCGAACTTATATACCTTAACATTTTTTGGCATCGTCCTGGAGACTTCAAGATCTTCATACCCGTCAAGGTATTCAAACAGATAGTCTTTCCCTTGCTGTAATTCTGTCAAAATTCCTGTCTCAACTCCCTTAACGTATATCTTAGCCTTTCTCATTTTTCCATGTTTCGTAAATTATCCATTAGCGGACTTGTTAATTCTATTTTGATATTCAATACACTAAGTACCTTTTGTAAGGTATTCATTTGAACTGTTTCCTTCCCTTTCTCAATATCGTAAATCACAGTTTTACCAACGCCAGACATTTCTGCTAATTTGTCACGACTTAATTTGGCTGCTTTTCGATGCATCCTGATTACATCTGCTAATTCCTGAGATCGTATCATTTTTTACTGTTGTAGCGGTAAATATAGTCAATTAAATTTAAACCCCAAAGCATTTGTCGGATTTTTACTGCTATGGCGGCAAATTAATAGAATTGTATGAAACAGGAACGCATTATAGTTAAAATTAAATAGCTTTTCATGTCTGTATATATTAATTGAAAAGTATACCACTTTCTCGTTGAAAAGTATACCACTTTAAATGTTTAACAGGTTGCTTTGTGGAAGACAAGCAACACAAAACAGGTGATTAAGATGGATACAAAACAAGAAATCTTGAGAAGGAATTTTGGGGAAAGTGACAGTGAACGAAAAATTGCAAGGGACTTACTGAGGATCTACGTAAACTTGGATATGATGTGAAAAGCATGGGCAAACCACTGACTGAATACTTAAAGAATGGTGCCAAGGTCTTGACCTTTTAACTTGATTTTTTCAATCCTCAATTATCCTTTGGATTACAGGAGTATGTTCTTGATATTTAAGGAATAATTAATATTTTTTCATCTGTTTGCAGTTTTCAATAGCCCCTTTGACTATAAGGCTATAAACGATCAATTAGCCGGTCGACAGTGGAACTGAAGAAACAATTAAAAATTAAACAGATGAAAAATTTAAACTTAAAAAAAATCGCATTGACATTGATGATAACTTCCATGTCAATATTCCTTTTCAGCTTTCAGGCAAAGGCACAAAGTAAGCTGGTTACTGTAAAATCAGCCAAAGGCTACGAAGCCACTGTTGAAGGAATAAAAAAAGGAGTTGCAGATGCTGGGATGATGGTTCTTGCAGAAATTAATCACGGTAAAATTCTTTCCATGACAGGATTGACTATAAATTCAGAATCTCTCTTTATTGGTAACCCGAATGTTGGGAAAGATGCATTCTCGGATAACCTGGCAGTAGGTTTAGCCTTACCAGTAAGACTGAACGTCTATGAGGAAAAAGGAGTTACATACATTAACTATTTTACTCCATCCAGTGAACTTGGAAACTTTAAAGGTGATAAGGTTAAAATGATTGGTGAACAATTGGACAAAAAAATCTCGATGCTGACAGGTATGTTCGCCAGGTAAAAAGCGTCTATTGATTTAAAGGATGGACATACTTGAGTCCATCCTTAATTTTTTAATTCATTCCGTCATGAAAACACAAATTATAAAAGCCATTATCATCTTGTTGTTGCTGGGTTTCGCAGCAGTATCACCTAACCTTTTTATGATTGCACAGGCAGGGATAGCTCCACTTTCATTGCTGGTAATCAGATTCCTTTTGCCTTCAATAGCATTGATTCTTTTAGTTATAGGGATTTCTAAATTCATAAAATACGATGACATTGCCAGGCTGGCATTCAATGGCATTTTAGCAGGTATTATTTCTACGGTTGCTCTTGAGATTTTCAGAGAATCGGGATTCAGGCTTGGAACAATGCCGGGAGATTTGCCCCGGTTAATGGGGGTTTTAATGCTAAACCAGTTTGCATCCGGACCTGATAAATGGTCTGATCTGGCAGGATGGTCTTATCATTTTTGGAATGGAGCAGCATTTGGTTTAATATTTAGTTTACTATTAGGTCAGAGTAAACTCTGGCAAGGCCTGATATATGGATTGTTAATTGGTGTAGTGTTCATGATCAGCCCTGTTGTAAAATCATTAGGTATCGGACTTTTCGGAGTGGAATTTAAAAATGGATATCAGTTTGCCTTAACTGTTATTGTTGCGCATGCCGCATTTGGTTTGGTTTTATCATATTTGTTAAAGAGGTGGAACAAAGGAATTCCCGACATTCTGGTCAGATCACGAAACAGGGCATTATAAGAAGTTAATGTCTGGGGTATTAAGAATAAAAGCAAAGAGGAATCATGAAAACGAAGTTGTTAATAACAATATTTACATTGCTTATAGTAAGTTATTCTTGCGGGCAATCGTATGTAAATAAAAACGAACAACAGAAAAATATGTACAAATTTACAAATGAGCTTATCAATGAGAGCAGTCCTTATTTGCTTCAACATGCACATAATCCTGTTAATTGGTATCCCTGGGGTGATAAGGCACTTAAAAAAGCTAAAGATGAAAACAAAATGATCATCATTTGCATCGGATATTCAGCATGTCACTGGTGACATGTTATGGAACACGAAAGCTACGAAGACACAACAGTTGCGCGCATAATGAACGAAAATTTTGTCTGCATCAAAGTAGACAGGGAAGAAAGGCCTGATATTGATCAATTATACATGAATACAATTTATCTGGTTGGCGGCACAGGTGGATGGCCACTGAATGTATTTGCTATGCCAGATGGAAAATCTTTTTTCGCCGGCACTTATTTCTCTAAAGACAACTTAATAAATGTTCTTGATTATTTCATTGATATCCGAAGAAACAATCCTGCTTCTTTAATTGAACAGGCTGATAAAATAACAAAAGAAATAAAGTCAACTTAAAATATTCTCCTCAATAAGGATAAAACATTCCTGACAAAAAGTGATCTGGAAGAGATATTCAATAAACTAAAGCCAAATATTGATTTCAATAAAGGTGGAATGAACCATGCTCCTAAATTTCCAATGCCTTCCCTCTGGGAATATATGTTGCATTACCATACCCTTAGAAAAACCCTGATGCAGTGAAGGCAGTCACATCGATTCTTGATAATATGGCTGATGGTGGTATTTACGATCAGATAGGGGGTGGCTTTTCACGTTATTCAACAGATGCAAGCTGGCATATACCCCATTTCGAAAAGATGCTATATGACAATGCTCAGTTAGTCAGCCTCTGCTCTCATGCATGGCAGCTCACAAAGAATCCGTTATATAAAAATGTTGTTTATCAGACCCTGGGGTTCATTGGAAGGGAAATGACGTCTTCAGACCGTGGGTTTTATTCCTCTCTCGACGCAGACAGTGAAGGTGAAGAAGGGAAACTTTATGTATGGACAAGAGAAGAAGTTGAATCCGTTCTTGGCAATAAAGCTCCTCTCTTTCTTGATTATTTTGATATAACTAAATCCGGTAACTGGGAACATGGGAAGAATGATGAGATAACACGTAATTTCAAAAACGGAAATTCTTCTGTCCCGGGTCTACTTGATGATTATTCATTCATAATTTCTGCTTTCGTTGATCTGTATCAGGCAACATTTGATGAAAAATGGCTTTACAAAGCAAAGGATCTGACAGACTATGCAATACAGCATTTTTTCGATTCATCATCGGGTATGTTTTATTATACGCCTGATAATCATTCTGAACTGATAGCCAGAAAAATGGAAATTGAAGATAATGTAATTCATTCATCGAATTCTGAAATGGCAATGAATCTTTTTTTGCCTGGGAATTATTTCAATAATGAATCATTCATTCAAAAAGCACAACAGATGCTAAATAATGTTCAAAAGAGTTTGCAGCAGAATATCTTCTCCTATTCCAACTGGGGACAGCTGGGAATTCATTTTATAAAACCAGTATATGAAATGGCTATTGTTGGTTCAGATTGGGATCGCCTCAGAAAAACTATAGACAACTATTATCTTCCTGATGCCATTTTTCTTGGGGGAAGGAAATGAGGGGACATTGAGTCTGCCTGAAGGGAAGCTCGTTTCAGGACAGACTATAATTTATGTTTGTGTTAATAAGACTTGTCTCATCCCCGTTACCGATGCAGAAAAGGCAATACAACAGATGAAATGATCTAACCGAACCAATATCAAAAGGAATTGAAAACAATAATGTTAATAAGCTTTATATTAATTATGACAAATTTAAATGCTCAGAATGCAAGACCCGTAAGCGATGCTAAAGGATTATCTGTCGGTATGAAAGCACCATTGTTTACCGCTATTGATGCTGACAGGAACAAATTCGCACTTGAAGAGGCACTCAAAAACGGTCCCGTCGTAATAATCTTTTACCGTGGTTTCTGGTGTCCATTTTGTGATAAACACCTGGCACAGATACAAGACAGCCTGAAACTAATTATAGACAAAGGAGCAACAGTCATTGCGGTATCACCTGAGAAACCTGAATATCTTGAAAAAATGGTGGAGAAAACAGGTGCGAAGTTCTCTCTATTGTATGACGAAGATTATAAAATTTCAGACGCATACGATTTAACATTCACGCCCGATTCGAAGCAACTATATATGTATAATGTTGTTCTGAACGGTAAATTAAAGGAATCACATGCAGATGAATCTCAACGGTTGCCAATACCGGCAACTTTTATCGTCGATACAAATGGAACCATAGTATGGCGACAATTTGATCCGGACTATAAAAAAAGATCGACTGTTAAGGAAATTCTGAGCAATTTGCCTGTTTCAAAGTAGGTTGTCTTTAATATATACCAATGATAAAATATCATTCCCCCATATTCTTTTTAAAATTATTGTCATGGGAATAATAACATATTCAACTATTACTTGTCCTGTCTGCGGATTTCAAAAAACTGAAGAAATGCCTTCAGATACTTGCCATTATTTCTATGAATATGTAAATTGTAAAACGTTATTAAAACCTTTAAAAGGAGATTGTTGTGTGTTTTGCTCATATGGATCTGAAAAATGTCCGTCAAAACAGAATCCAGAGACCACAAACAGGGATTCTAAATAAATTAACCTTCCATTTTACGATTATAAGAAATGAAAGAATACGACTTAATAGTTATTGGCGCAGGTTCAGGTGGACTTGTTGCAGCTACCACCTCGAACAGGAAGGGACTCAAAACAGCACTGATTGAAAAGAATAAAATCGGAGGTGAATGCACCCATTACGGTTGTATACCAAGCAAAGCTATTTTTAACTCTGCGAAAATGTTTGAAGCAACCAGACACCTTTCGGGAAAGTATGGACTAAACGGTATAAGTGTTACTGGTGACCATTACCTTACTTCTGAAATAAAATACTTTCGTTTGAAAGTTAACGCAACGTTGACCAGTCCGATCATAACAGGTACTTCAACCAATGGCCCGATTACTGCCGTAAATGCCTCGCCTGAGTTTATCCCGAAAACTGCTATTGCAACAGCTATTGCAAGTTCAAAATTATTACTTGCAGCTGTAAAAGAAAGTGTTGCAGTTTGTCCATAAGTCGCACCTGCCCTCCTGCTCATAAAAAAGGAGAACAAAAACATTATTACAAAATAAATTATGAGAGGTACGGCGATCGTTATAACATCTAAAGGCAATTTTACTATGTACTCCCCTTTTAGGGAGAACATAACTATAATTGTGAATAATAATGCAATAAGCGTAATGGGGCTAATCTTGGGAATGAACTTTGTTTGATACCATTCCTTGCTTTTTACTCTTATAAGGATAAACCTTGTCAAAAAACCAGCAATGAAAGGTATTCCGAGATAAATAAAGACACTCTTGGCAATCTGTCCGATTGTTATATTCTCAACAACCGAATTTGTTGGCACACCAAACCATCCGGGGAGAATAGCTATAAAGACCCAAGCATATACTGAAAAAAGTAATACCTGAAAGATGGAGTTGAATGCGACTAATCCTGCACAATATTCTGAATCTCCTTTGGCAAGATCGTTCCAGACAATCACCATTGCTATGCAGCGGGCCAGTCCAATCATAATAATTCCATACATATATGGAAGATTTGCGTTGTCTTTCCCCGGAAAAAGTTTAAAGAATACAATTGCTAATGCGAACATAAGTATAGGTCCGATTATCCAGTTCTGCACCAGCGAGAGACCCAGAATTTTAAAGTTTCTGAAGACTCCGCCTAATTCATCATACTTAACTTTTGCAAGTGGTGGATACATCATCAGAATAAGACCAATCGCTATAGGAATATTTGTGGTGCTTTCAGGAGATGATTTTAGTGAATCCCAGAATGTTGCAATAGCCGGGAAGAAAAATCCTGAAAAGACTCCAATAAACATAGCGAGGAAGATCCAGAGAGTCAGATATCTGTCGAGAAACTTTAGTCTGGGTTTCATGTTGAGCCAGGTTAAAATTGATTATGGTTTTTCTGCATAAACAGTGATACTAAATATACCGGAACCGGATTCTTTAAATGCACGCAATTCGGCCTGGTCAAGATAATTTAATAATGTCTCATCAGGTATTGTGATCATTTTATCCTTTTGAACTTTAATGTTGACCAATCCCGAATCTTTCATCATCGCCAGGTATAAGTTTAAATCAATCGCTCCTGAAACGCATCCTGCATACATTTCAGCAGCCTGTTGAATTTTATCATGTAATGCGCCACGTAATACTACATCTGAAACAGAAAGATGTCCCCCTGGTTTTAATATCCTGAAGATCTCATTGAATGCTTTTTCCTTATTTGGAACAAGATTTAGCACGCAATTGCTAATAACAACATCAGCTAAATTTTCAGACACTGGCATATTCTCAATGTCTCCCAATCTAAATTCAACATTATTGAATCCAAGTTTCTCAGTATTTATCCAGGCCTTGTTAATCATTTCTTCTGTCATATCCACACCGATTACCTTACCTGTTTCACCTACCAATGCCCTGGCAACAAAACAATCATTCCCTGCCCCTGAACCAAGGTCAATAACTGTATCACCAGTTTTTATATGGGCATATTCTGTTGGAATTCCGCAACCAAGATTTAGGTCAGCATCAGGATTATATCCCTTCTGGTTTTCATAACTTTCACTGAATGCCGTGTAATCTACTCCGGAACAACATGATGATGTTCCACAGCATGAAGAAGATTGTTGATTGTTTTGTTTTGCAATTTCTCCATATTTTTCCTTAACAATAAGCTTTAAATCTTCTGCTTTCATAATTGTGATTTTATTTGTGTTGTATATAGTGTGTAAAAACTATTATTTATCTCGTCTCTTACTCTCCGAAACTCACTCAAAATATATTCATTAGAACCTGTAGCATGTGAAGGATCTTCAAACCCCATATGTAATCTGTGTTTTACTTTTCCAGAGAAAACCGGACATGTTTCTTTTGCACTGTCGCATACTGTTATAACATAGTCCCATTCATCCTTTAGATATATGTCGACTAATTTGGGTATATGTTGGCTTATATCTACACCAACTTCGTGCATTACCTTTACTGCCATTTGATTTACCTGTGTTGCAGGTTCTGTTCCTGCTGAATGAACTTCAATATTTTTATCGAACGATTGTAAAAACCCCTGTGCCATCTGGCTGCGGCAACTGTTTCCAGTGCAAAGTATAAGGATCTTCATTTGTAGTGTTTTTCAGCAAGTTATTTTTGCGTTTTTTACCGGTTCAAAGAAATTTTCAAATATCTCCAGATATCTTCCGATTTCGTTTGAGCATAAACAATAATTTATTTTCAGTCCATCTATCTCTCCATGTATCAGGCCTATGTCTCTGAGTTCTTTTAAGTGTTGAGAGACAGTTGTACGACCAAGAGGCAGATAATCAGAAATATCGCCTGAAATACAGGTTTTTGTTTCAGCAAGATATTTCAGAATTGCCAAACGTGCAGGGTGGGATAGAACCTTCGCAAAACGGGAAAGTTCTTGTAATGAATCCTCGAATTTTTCTGCTTTATTCATACATTTACATCTAATGACGTAAACATACGACATTATTTGCAAATTTCAAATACTTTACAACAGATTTTTCAATTAGAAATTTCAGTATTCAACTTTAATGGTAAGATTAAAAAAAAGCTGAACCAATGTAGTTCAGCTTTTTCAGTATAATAGGGATTACTATTCCGCAGCACAATCCATACAAACCTTTTTATCACCTTTTATCCGGCCATATTCCATAACAGTCATCTCAACGCATTCTTCGCACACAAAAACATCAAAACTCTCCTTTTTTGGTTCAAGTTTGTATTCGAAAACGGGTGAAATATGCAGGAGTTTATTATCTGGAGCATTCATAACACCTGTCACAAGTGGATCAACTATATCTGCTGGAACAGTACTTGCAGGTTTGCCAGGCATACGATAATCAGTAAAAAATGTTTTTTTATCCAGCATAGTTTCAGCCTTAGGAGTTACCCTTATTGCCCCGTTGGTAGCTTTGTCAACTACGGTGACTGCCCACTTTCCTTTATATGTTTTCTTGAGGTTGCCCTTGCAAAATGTAGTTCCCATTATTACCTGCAAACCATCACCATAACAAGTGGTGCAATGGTCATCGCCTATATCGACAAAAGCAACAATTTGTCCATCTTTTGCAGGTTTATTATTTATTAATGATAATTCCCGGGAATAAAATATCCGAAAGAAATGTCAGTTGCTACATTTTCAGGGTTTTATCTTTTCAAACAACCCGATTAATTTAGTCTTGTAGATCTCAGCGATTTGTGTTTCATGCTCTCCAATCGGTTTTACCGGAATTAAATCCATAACCTCCTGTGGAGTTAACCCCGATTTGAACATCAGTTTTAATGACGCAACAAGGGTATCGTTTATCGAATCGTTACTTTCTTTTTCAGACAGACCTATTTCTTGCCCGAGCTCTACCAACTCCTTCCACTGGAACCAGAAATATGTAGGTAGCATCGCTGACATGATGGCGTAGCTTTCAAGTTTTTCTTCAATTACTTCGAATGTATCTCCCATTACCTTGAGTAAACCAATAATTTGTTGTTTTTCTTTGCTCGCAAAATCATTTGAAAAGCAAATTGGATTATATCCTTCATTAATATAGGATGTGGCGTTTGGAATCAACCTGGCGATGTTTTTAGCTTGATTCAGTTTCGATAATATTTTCGCAATAGTGATCTTGGGGGCAAGAGATATCACGATGGTGTTATTGTTGATGCTATTCTTTATAAGCTCAAGGGTATCCATAACAACGGGAGGATGCAGTGAAATAAAAACAATATCCTGCGAAGCTGCAACGGATGCATTATCAACTTGAATCTCAGGAAATGATTTTTTCAGATTACTTGAGACATCAGGATTAGTATCAGTAACAACAATTTTACTGAATTTTGCATTTTTATTTTTAAATGCTTGTAGAAGAATTCTTGTTACTCTTCCGCCACCGATAAAACCAATTGACTGTTTCATATTAATATGATTTTGGGTTAAACATTAACTACACTTTTTATTTTCCTGAATCGGAGGATAGGGAACTGTTCCGTATGAACAGTAAACGTAACAGCCTCCGGATTTGGGTTTTAGAATGGTGCCACAGTTTTTGCATTCGTAAAAAAACTGACATGCATCAGTGGGCATAGTTTCTTTTTGGCTATGTCCGCATTCCGGACATGTGATGATTGAATCCAATTCGATTTTCCTCATTTCAGTTATTTTGAGTTTTTCTTACTTTCCCTTGGCTTCAATTGACACATGCAAGATCCAGATAATCTTTCTTCAACATTTGTTTTAAGTGGCAACCGGTCACGTTCCCAATCCACAATTCCCCCTGCCATATTAGCTATTTTTACATATCCTTTATCTTTTAGAAGGACTAATGCTTCATTACTCCTTAAGCCGACAGTATCAGCAAATATGAGATACTTATCCTGTAGCAATTCTGATAATTTCTGAACAAGTCTGCTTATTGGAAAAAACAGGATTTCGGGTACATCAAAATTTTTAAAATTATTTAAGTATTCCTCTCTGACATCTACTATTACAGCTCCTTTTCTGCACAATTCAAATGCTTCACGGGGTGAAACATGTAAGATTCCACAGCTTAAAAAATCATAATTATCAAAAAGGCTATACATCTACTTCAGTTTTACCCCCTTTTGTTGCAATACCTTTACTAACTCCTCTTCAGGGAAGTATCCAACATGCCTGTAATATTCTTTCCCGTTTTCGTCAAGAAACACCTGGGTTGGGATTGCCTCAATGCCATATTTTACACCATAAGGTTTGCCTGCATCAGTCCAAACATCGTGAAAGTCAACTTTTACATCTTTGCCATATTTCGTTTCAATGGATTTCATAACAGGTTGCATTTGCTGGCACGGGATGCACCTTACAGATCCTAATTCAATAAAAGTAACCTTGTACTTTTTTTCTGAATCCTTTGTATTCGTTGAAACCTGACCAGGAGTTTTCGCTTTTTCTCCCTGGCTGGGATTCTGACCACATGCGGATACAAAAATAGTTGTAATGAAAAATAAAATAACAGAAATGTTTTTGATGTTGTGCTCTCTCATAATTTCTAATTTTAAACGTATAATATGTTACCAAATAAATTTTTAATGTCGTGTACCATTTATCATTTAGCCTTACCAATATTTATCAATTCTTTCTGGTCGCTCCTAAAGAGTTCTGGCTGAATATTAAAATGATGAATGCCATATGTTTCAAGTAGTTTATTGACTTGTTCCAGTATCACTTCGAAGGTTGAAATTGAATAATCTTCGTCCAAATCTATGTGAGCCTCAAGCATCATTTCATGATCATCGAGTTGCCAGACATGGACATGGTGCATGTTTTTCACACCTTGCAAAGAAGACATTTGAAGCGCAATCTCTTCAATGTTTATATGCGTAGGTGTAAACTGCATGAAAATCCTTATGGATTCATAGAATATGCCCCAGCTGCTGTACACTAAGTAAATGGCAATACCTATCGAGAGTACTCCATCAATCCAGTACCATCCTAAATATTTCATTGCAAAGCCGCCAACAAGAACAGCAATTGAAGTCATCATGTCGATAAACAAATGCAGGTAAGCTGAGCGCAAATTCATACTTCCTTCAGCATCTCTTTTTATAAGCACTACACTTAGTCCGTTAAGTAATATGCTTAAGGCAGCAAGATAAATAACAACCAAACCGGCAATTGGATGTGGATGAATAAGTCTATAAACAGCTTCCCAGACTAAAATGGTCGCAATTATTAGTAATGTTGCGGCATTAAAGAAAGCTGCAAAAATTCCTGCTCTTTTATAACCATAGGTTTGTTTAAGGGTCCGTTCCCGACCAGATAATTTCTCTGCTACAAAGCTGACTATAAGTGAAAGAACATCGCTGAAATTATGTGCAGCATCTGAAAGTAACGCCATACTGCCAGATATCAATCCACCTATTACCTGTGCTACAGTAATACCAATGTTAAGCATAATGGTAATAAAAAGATTTTTCCCATTAGCCGTTCCATGTTTGTGTAAACCTTCACTCATATTTTACAATTAATCCTTTTGGCCAATTCTCGCATTATATTTCTAAAGGACTTTTATGATTGAGGAATATAAAACGATCTCTCATCGGCATTATATACAGAACATGGGATACATATATTCTTACCGTCTTTACGATGCAGATACCTTTCAAACACGTATTCTCCGCATGTTTCACATTTTCCTTTATTAAATGAACCTTTAGGTGGCTTGAAGTGAAAGTCCGGAAGTAACCCTATGTTAAACAGATCTTCTTCCCGAGCATATAATACCATATCAATAATGCTGTTGCATACTTCAGCCGGAATTTGAGAAGGTTCGATCCCTTTTTTCCTAAAACTGAAAAATTCGTGTGGCGCAAGTGCATCTGAAAATTCATTTTTAAGAGCAATTCGTACAGCTACTTTCTCTGGGTACCAAAAAGTTGCAGCTATTTTTCCATAATACAACCTGTCAATCATACTTTTACCAAAAGTTGCTCCCGTGGAAGCCATAAGCCCGTCCTGCATGCAGGTTTGGGGATGCCCGATTCCCATTTCGGAAAATAGATGCATTTCATGGTCTTTGCAGCGTTCAACACCTAATTTTTGAAGTGCCACTGTACCCATGCGGTAACCTATAGGCATGAACGGACAATTATGCCCGTGAAATTCAAATGCCCATGACGGAATTTCAAATTTTTTCTTTTCCATAATTAAGATTATTTATATGTGTTTCAAACTGATCTCCAATAAAGGATATAATTGAGAGTATAGTAATAATAAGTATACTCAGATCAAAGAGAGTATAGGCGATTCTTACCAGACTTAGCGTTCTTAACGATCAGTTTTTCAGCTTGCTCATAAATATCTTTTATAGGCCGCTGTTTTATCATTTTCCCAAGTTCTATCGCTTCCTCTGCCTCACCAGCAGAACATCCAACCTCAAGTGCCTTTTTGAAATGAAAATCAAGGCAGGGTTTGCATCCGCCTGCAATTGAAGCTGCGATCCCGGCAAGTTCAATTGTTTTAGAATCGAGATGTTTGAATTGGTCCATAGTGTCAGTTTTTAAAAGGATCTGTTATTGAAATTTTTTCAGCATCTTTCTTTTTTTATATGGTTAGAGCATTTTAACATGCCCGGATTAAATTAATTACCTGGCAACAACATCTGAATAGTTTCCTGTGTTACTTGCGCCCGAACATGAAACGACCGTCAAACTATTTGTTTCCATTATATCAGTTAGTTAAAAAATCATATTAAATAAATATCCCACAATCATTATTCCTCCTCCTACAATTCCGATAAATGTGATTATCATTGGAAACTTCAGTACTTTACGCAGGATAATCATTTCAGGCAGTGATAAGCCAATTACAGCCATCATGAATGCCAATGCAGTTCCAAGCGAGGCTCCTTTTTCAATAAGCACCGATACTATCGGTACTATACCAGCAGCATTGGAATATAGTGGGATCCCAATCAAAATTGACAAAGGGACTGAATACCATGCAGAGTTACCCATGAGTGCTGCCATGAAATCTTCAGGCACGTAACCATGGGCCCCTGCTCCGACAGCGATACCTAAAGCTACATAAATCCATACTTTACCTACTATATCCTTAATAGCATCATATCCAAGACTGATTCTGCCACCAAATGTAATTTTCTCTTCTTCCTCCCCATTATTACCCAGATGTGTCTCATATACCCATGGTTCCACCCATTTTTCGAGCTTCAGCAAACCAATTATCCAGCCGGCAATAATTGCTATGACCAAACCTGTTCCCACGTATATCGCAGCTACCTTCCATCCGAACATTCCATATAAAAGAACAACAGCAACTTCATTAATCATTGGTGAGGAAATAAGAAAAGAAAATGTGACTCCAAGCGGAACGCCGGATTCTACAAAACCCAGGAATAAAGGGATAGCCGAACATGAACAAAATGGAGTTACGATCCCTAATGCTGATGCCATAACATTACCTGTGAAAGTCTTCTTTCCTTCAAGTGCTTTGCGGGTTCGTTCAGGGGTGAAGTACGTCCTGATAATCCCAACAAGGAAGATAATGAGTGTAAGAAGCATCATGACCTTGGGAAATTCAAAAACAAAGAAACGTACAGCTTCAGTCAGATGTGCCCCCTTTGGCATTCCGAAAACCGAATCAATTAACCAGTCGGTTCCTGATTGAAGGAAATGATATATAATGTACCAGACAGGTAATAATGCAACAGGTAACCAGATATTTGTTTTGATATTTTTCATTCAATTAGAATTAATGTTTCGTCATACTACGAAATAAATACGCAAAATTTTTTATAAGTAAATCCTGATTATATAATAAACGCCAACAAGGATAAAGATTACAGCAACGATTCTTCTGAACCACAGTTCGAATATTTTTATCTTATTGTAAAGACCCCCTAATCCTGATACAGTATAAGCCAGCACCCATGCAAAAATAATTACCGGAATCCCAGTTGCAATTGCAAAAATAACAGGCAGATATAGTCCTGATGCGCTTGATACGGTTAAGGGAACAAGCATACCGAAATACAATACTCCGCTGTAGGGGCAAAAAGCAAGAGCAAAAACCATCCCCAGCAATACTGCATCAATAAACCTCCATGATTTTCTCCTTTCCATCTGCTCTGAGAGTCTGCCCAGCCCAGAGAAATTTATCCTTATGATATCAAGCATGAATATGCCTATTAACAATAAAAGAGGTCCGATGATTTTCTCACCGTACCGCTGGAAAAATCCCGAGAATTTAAATTGATCTGCTCCAAGAAAAATAATAAGAGGGATTAATGTATATGTAACTGCTCTTCCAAAAGTATAAAACAGTCCGTTGAAGAAAACTCTGTTGCGATTTTCCAGATCTTTACTTATAAATCCGACAGCTGTTATGTTCGTTGCCAGTGGACATGGACTGATAGCTGTCATCAGACCAAGTAAAAATGCTGTAACCCATGGCATGGAACTACTATCAAGAAGATTTGTAAGAAAATCCATAATAGAAATATTTGAATGGGCGACGCAAGAAAAAGATAGACTTTTTGAGCCTGATTACTGTTTTATCAGAGGATCTATTCTCGATTTCATAACCTCAGTAAATTTCTGTGGCTGAGAAACAGCATAAAGGAAACCTTCATTCGTAATATTGATCTTCTGGTCACCTTTTACAATCAGGAGTGTCTGACTGTTTACACCCAGTCTTTCACCCATTGATCTACCAGTTGCCTCTTCAAGATTTAAAGCAGTAAAACTTATCTTACCTGATTTAACCTGATCAGCATAAAGCATCTCAACATTCTTCCTGGCTTCTGCTTCCACAGTTTTACAGGTTACACAACGGATTGTCATGTGAAAATAATATACCTCAACATCGCCACTCATTGAAACTGCAGAAGCGGGTTTCCGGGTTGTCTGTGCACTACAAGAAATACCAACCAGAGTTATCAATGCGAAACTTATTAAAAAGAATTTTCTCATGGGGTTAGCTTATTATTTGGTTAGAAATTGCTTTATCTCATCAACTGATGGTATACGTCCTTTTGAAACAACTTTTTCGTTTACGACAAGGGCAGGAGTTGTCATGATGTTGAATTTCATAATTTCAACAATGTCTTCAACCTTAGTGATGGTAGCTTCAATCCCATAATCTTTTACCACTCGACGCGTAACTTCCTCGAGGGTTTTGCATTTTGAACAACCAGTACCTAATATTTTTATTTCCATAATACAATGAATTACTATTTTCTATTAAAAAAAGTTCCAAGCAACTGTTTGGCTTCTGACCAACCAGTCTTGTTTATGCAATATTTTATATAAGGAGGATTTATTTCCCCCTGTATCAAACCAGCTTCTTTTAATTCTTTCAGATGCTGGGAGAGTGTTGAACGGGCAATGGGAAGTTCTTCTGCCATATCACCACTATAACAACATTTATCAGTATTCTTCACAAGGAAATCCATTATAAACACCCTTACAGGATGTCCCAATGCTTTTGAGTACCGGGCAATCTTTTCCTGTTTATCAGTGTACACTTTCAACTTTTCTTTTAACTCCATTTCATTTAGTGTTTCGTCTAATTACGAAACAAAAATACAAGTTTTTTTCTCACAAACAATAATAAGAACATTTAATTTTTTGTCATTTTGCAAACCTAGAATTAAATAGTTATTGATAATCATTATATGTTAAGTGCCATCTGACCGGTGACACCTTGTCAATATACACTGCTTTTGCACCGAATTAATACGCTCATTAAAGTTTAGTATATGGCCCATTATTTTAATTATTCTTTTTTGTTTTGTTTGAATCTCCATTCAGTACGTTTTTGTAATTTTCATTGGAGTTTAAAAGAGTAAATAATCGCAAAAATGTTTTCCATAATGTTTTCAGATTGTGTTGACATATTTACCATATTCAATTGAATTGTCAACCTTATTCATCATTTTTTTTATTTTGAGTAGAGTTTTCTTCAAAAATTCACTGGAAGTGTTCAAAATGTTGGAATAGAGGAACGAAAACTGGATGGTAAGAGGCTAAGCGGAGAAATTAAGAGAGGTAATAAATAAGAGTTGCTTATAAATAAAGACACCCAATATGTAAAAAATAAACCCTGCCATTTCTGACAGGGTTTATTCTTAAAAGGTACAAAAAAGCACAAAATATTTGTAACTTATTGACTTTCTGTATCTAAAAGTCGAGGTGAGAAGATTGCTCGTCGCGCTGCACGCGACTCGCGGACTTCCAGGGGGTGGCTAAAAAGAAAAAGCCTTTAGTCGCTTCACTCCTTATGGTCTTTATTTTTACTGAAGCTTATATAAGCAAGCTTACAACGCTTCATAAAAATAAAGCCCTCCCGCTATAGCGGAAAGGCTTTTTCTTTTGTCGGGGTGAGAAGATTTTATTTATACCGTAATACGCTGATATTCAATTATAGTTTTTCTACTACATTTGATAAATTATTACATTTTTCTATTGGTAATTTGTAATAATAGCCTATATTTATTGGCGTAATAGACTGCTCACATTTTTTTCTACTACTATGACTGATTGATGGTGTAAATGTACAAGAAATAATCCAAAGTTACTTTGGTAAAACGGATTGGAAAGTAAGAAAAATGGTACTTCCCAAGCAAAAGAATGCAGATGGAGAAGTGAAGATTTATATTGAGGTTCTGAAATACTCGCTACCACGGTACGGGCAAATACAGGAAAAAAATATTGCGTATCTCCACTGACATTTGGGTTCTCCCTCAAAACTGGTCACAAAAGAAACAGAAGGTGTTAGATAAAGACACGCTATGCGATGAAAAGAATGTAATCATTACTGATAAGAATAATGCCATTGTGGATTATCTGAACAAACGAAAAGTAATGCCGCTTAGTTTTCGGACTCCATCCATTTTATCCGCTAACGTTGAAAAGTTTCGAACCGATTTTGAAAAACTTCTTGAATTTTTCCCGCCTGAGAAACAAGCCAGTGCTAAAGGTATTACGGAATATCTTAAAGAATATTCTGATTTACGCAAAGCCAACGGTGCTGCCCGTGGCACCTGGAAAGAATTCATTACCGTAAAAAACAGGTTGGTTAAGTATGAAAAGCATTCTGGAAAGAAATTGTTCTTCCCAGACATGACTCTAACATTCAGCGACAATTTCAGCGTTTGGATGAATGGAGTCCCTTATAACACATCGACTATTGAAAAAACATTCACGGTTTTAAAAACATTTTTAAAGCATTATTATAAAAGAAGACGTGAACTTAAAATACAACTGGATGATTCATTCATGGATGAAGACTTTAAAAAGGGTAAGAAAAAACCCAACGAAGCCAATCCACTATCATACAGTGAGTTTATCGAATTAACGCAAAAGGAATTTTCAACGCCTGTTTTGGAAAAAACCAAAGACCGTTTTATTTTGCAATGCAGCACTGGACTTAGATACTCGGATACTGACAAAGATCACTCCTGAAAAAATTATAAAGGGTCGGATTGTAATAATCCTGTTAGAGACAGAAGAAGTTAAAGATGAAAATAGGATCTATATTGATTTACAGAATATTAGTCGAGCTAATACTTAAAATATACAGTTAATGACACATCTTCATTTAATCAGTAATCAGAATACAATGACAATCTTGAAGATATGTTTAATGAATTGAAATGGCAGAAGAGGACAAGCCATAATGGTCGTGATTACATTTATATTTATTTGTGTTACAAAAGAAAATCCCATTGGAAGTCATTTTATCATGAACAGGTCAAGGGAGTTACTCAGTCTTAAAAAGATATATCAAAGTGCCTGATGAATATAAGAAAAGTAAATGGACCGGGCGTTATAGCACCCAAGGCAAAACCAAGAAAGAACAATTAACAGATTCATTTATAAATTTTTATAAAAATTTTCACCAAGCCGATTTTCAAAACCAATTTTTAATTTCCTGATTTTTTTCTCAATCTTCTTTTTGCAGCACCCCGGTATCTAACCGTACCCCACCGGGGGGGGAGTGGGTGGCATTGGATACCCACCCCATCTATTATTTGTTTTTATTATCTATCGTATTTATAGTAAAAGAAACCAGTATGAAAGCAGATGATAAAAACATTTTAAGTGGTTATACTGAAAGCAAAATTGCTGAAGATGAACACCCTTATGAAGCATTCTACAATGAGCGATTCCCTTCAATTGAAGATGTATTTGAAGGATTGAATGTTGATGGCTTATACTCTCATTGGCAAATTCTTCTTTCACGGAAAAAGAATTGTGCGTTAGAACAAAAGTACTTATGCGTTAGTTCTGAAGGATTTGCTTGTGTGGAGCTAAATGACATAGATTATTCAGAAAAAGATGGAGTAGTGTCATTCTTAATAAGATATACATCGACTGGTCAGGAAATGTTGGTAAAACGGAGTCTTTTTCACAGACCGAGATTTTTATTTATCAATTGGGAAGATATTGTTGATTTGGTAAAAGCAGAAAACAATAGAATTACTGGAGAAAAATTTCAATAGGCGATGAAACTAACTGATGAGCTTCACTTCTTCTTCTGGTGGCAAAGAAAGCGATTTAAAGCACTTTTATCCCGGCTTTGGTGTCTGGTATCACCAAACCAGTACCACTTCAATGTTAAGTGTATTTGTACCGAAACCGGAACTCTTAGGTCAATTCTGTTTACTGTTACCGGGAAGGTTCATATCTGGATAAAGCAAAGGTGTTGAATGTGCATTTAGAAAAGGAATATGTATATTTTCAGCTATACTTGGTAAATAAAGAAGAAACCGTAACAGTTTGCCATATCAATATCCCGGAGATGCATATAGTATGTGGAAACTATCAGATATAAACGAATATGACGAAATCATATCCAGAAGATTGTGGCATGAGGTTGATAATCAAAGTGATTTACTGGAGTTCGAATTTGAATAAATATAACTACAAGCAATATCTTTCAACAAATTCCTTTGTCCAAACACTTTCCGGAAATTTATCATTTATTTTTCCAAATGCTTTTCTTATATCGCTTTAGGTAAATGATTTTAAGCTTATTGGTCTCTTAGTAATTTTTCGAAGTCCGTAAAAGTTTTCCCTTTATGTGATAGCTTATCGTTTTTCTCATGACAAATAACGGCATAATAAAAATCATCACATGAAAACTCTTTTGAAAGTGCAAACGCCAAAGACATATTAGTCCATAATTGCCATAATGTGCCACCGAAAGGACAAGGCTGATTCTGAATCATTTCCATGTTGAATAAATTGCTTTCTTTCGCAACTCTCCAATAGTTATAATGCTTCTTATAATGATACCGACAGTTAGAAAAATCTGGTGTAACAGTTGTTTTTGAAGGACATGGGTCATCATGGTCACTTTTTCTGAAACCGCATATGCTAAATTCAGGTTCAACGAATTTTGTTTCTACAACAATCAATGAAGTACCCCCTGTGCAATTTTTATACTTTATTAATGCATCACAGTCTACACCCCCTTTGCCGGATTGGTCATTAAATATTGTTTTTGAAGGAGTATATTCATATTCAATGTCTTGGCATACTTCAGAAACGTCATCAGATAACTCCTGAAAAAATGCAGTGGCAAGACGTTTATTAAGATTTAAAGGCACAAACAAGTTAAAACACATTGCCTGTGACGCCAACATATTCTTTGTTGTTCTACCAATATCAACTCCTTTCCCTTTTTCATTTCTACTGTGTACTTCATTAAGAATTTCAGTACGCAATGAAGGAAGGAAGTTCATCCCTTTTTCCCCATCAGAATCAGTCAGAATATGTCCATAAGTGTCATAGGTTGTTAAGTGAAGTTCATTTAATCGATAACTTCTTGCATTTGCTTCTGCGATTGCACGAAAGCTTTTTCCGGAAGTATAAATTTCTGACTTTTGTTGATTCACCATATATAAGTTTTTCAGTCCTGCCTGTTGAGTAATAAATTATCAAACTGTCTGTTAGTTAAGACTATATGATAGTTTTCTTCTATTTGTTTCTTTAATTCAAAACACTTGCAATAGAATTTAGCATAGTTTTCGTCAACAGTATTTAGTTGTGTAAAAGTAATTCCCCGGAACACGGTTAATGAAGTATTGCATGCCTTTTACTGCACGACTATCATAAATAAAAAATAGTTCTGGTAGATGGAAGTGTAGATACTTTGAACCGAATGACCGCTTATTCAGGTCTGTTATCTTATTAATTAAGCTTGTCAAGTAAAAAGCGAGTTTCAGAATTCGTTTTACTTCATTCAAACCAATCTGTCTTATTTTTTTTAAAGCAGCCAAATGCTTATCAAGGTCAGAATTTTTGAATGCTGGCGCAACAGTCTCAATGTAGAAATCGTCCCCAAGCATTTCCTGTTTGTTTCTTCGTCTTTCAATTGCTACTGCATAAATCCTTCCTATAAATAAAACTTTTGCCAATATCTGGTCATCTTGGGTATGAGTAAAAGTGCTGCTACACATTTCATATAGTAGCCTATTCCCGAAATCCCATACATTCTTTTGTTTTGCCTTTTTTATCTGGGTTTGCGTTGGTAATCTCATACTTTGGTAGCTATTAGTTATGATAAGAGAGACGAAGTGTCAGGTACATAAAATTTATAGAAACCATACTTGCATCGAAATGAAAATTACAATCCATTAGTTGCCTGACAGCATTATTCATGACTTGCCCTAAAAGGTGGTCATTGAGATTGTTATGTGATAAATGTAAAGGGACTATTTAATTTTTGTGATATATGGAAATTTCCCTATTTCTCAAAACAACTAAACAGTTTCTTAACTCAATTTGTTGTCCTTCAATTAGTCTTTGCCGAATGCATTGTAATGCTGTTTTGAAAATATTGTATAGCCTAATTCTGTATTACAGCTTTCAACAACTTCCGTAATAAATTCTAAATTTAATTCATCACCAATCAAATAGATTGTCTCAATAGTCTTCGGTATCTTCTTTATATTATTAATATATACTTTTTTCCCTTCAGTATCAATTTTCATTCTTCTACCAATAATGCGAATGGCAAACTTGCAGTATTCTCCATTATACTCTGAAATAGTATCTTGACTCAATCTGCGGTTTGCATAATAGTAGAGGAAATGCACCATTTTCTTTACTTCTTCAAAGACTTTTGAATCTTCCCTTTTTTTGCCGAAAATTTTTTCTCCAAGGAATGTCATTTCTGTAATGAATACCGGAAAAAATAATCCAGCTTTACTTATATCAAAGAATTTGTCGTAAAAATCAGCAACCTTTTCATTATCTAATCCGGCATTTAAATATTCTTGAACAAATTCATCCAATAATTCATATTTTGTATTCTCAAGAATTTTAAATGAAACAAACAAATCGATAGCGTTTCTTTGATACTTTGCAATGTAGTTTTTAGCCTTCCGCAATAAGGAATAAGAAACAAATGTAAAAGTCGCATTTACCACATTTCTGTTATGATTTTCACTTTTATGCATTCTTATGACTAACTGCCCTGATTCAATAAATTGTTTTGCTTCAATGTTTTCATCTATCCATTCCAGTTTAACTCTCACAGGAACAATGTGGGGGACTTTTTTTACAAGTTCCGAAACAAATCCGTTAACACGTGATTGAATATCATATTTTACATAAGTGTATTCAGCCGTTTTAAAAATATACTTTGCCACCTTACTTACAATAGCAAAGAGCTTCTCAAGTTTTTCTGGGTGTTTTAGGTAATGTGTACCCACCGAACCACCAATTATAAAACTGATTACTGCAACAATTGAAATTGTCACATAAATATTAATGTCAAACAGAGCCAGTATTATATTATTTTTCATTTAGATAGCTATTCATCATTGCAATACAAGCTGGTTTATCACAGGCAAATTTGATTGCCCCACTTTCCGGGAAAATTGTATATAAATTTTCCATTGAGATTAATTCTGAACAAAACTTACACTTAGCTTTGTTATTAATAATTGAATCATACACGTTGATACTTTTTAGAAATTGCTCAAGTTTATCATCATGTACTGCCTTTATAATTTCTTTGTCAACTTTCATTAGCCTTCTGTTTTCTAATGTGATTGTATCGAATTTGATTATAGTAACCGAAAGTGGACAGCACTGGTTTCTATGGGTATATCAAATATAAAAAGAATATTGATAATATTTATCACAGATATTGATAAACTGTTCCCGGCTTATTTTTAACTCCTTTGAAATAGACATAATGCTTCTTCCGGCAGATTCCATTTTTCTGATTCTCTCTATTTTAACAAAATCAAGTGTTGGTCGACCACCAACCCGCCCCTGTTGCTTTGCTCTGGCTAATCCTGCATGTACTCGTTCAGAGATACGGATTCTTTCCTGTTTTGCCAGAGTTGAAAGCAAAGCGATTATTACATCTGCGAATAATCCGGATGAATCAATATACTGCTCAGTATAAGATTTATACTTTACTGAATATTCATCAAGCATTTGAAGATAATATATTGTACGCCTTGCTCCTTCCCGGCTAAATCTATCGAGGGCATAAAAAAGAACCATGTCGAATTTATGCTTTGATGCATCAGACATCATCTTGTTGAACTCTGTCCGATTTGCAGATGCTCCACTTATTACATCAGTATATTCATTGTAGATTTTATAGTCCATGCTTTTACAATACTCTCGTAGTAGAAGTAGCTGGTTATTTAAATCGGAAGATGTTTTGCTGATTCTGGCATAGATTGCAATTCTCATTTCGTTATTTTTTTAGTGTTCGAAAAACATGTGTTATTTGTACAGCCAAAATTGATTTAATATATGCCCGTAGAATGTGCGTTTCCGGTATGCAGTTTTCAGAGGGTTTTTTGAACACACATTTTTTGGCTATTTTTTGCATACTAATTCTGGTTTACGTTATAATATGAATAGGAAGTGTTGTAAAACGTATATGATTCCGGGATTTTTACCAGATAAGTAGCGACTGGAATACTATCTACTGTTTCAATCAAAACAAGATAGTTCGCCATTTTCTTACTATCAAGACAGATAGATTTCTGATGTATCACTATTTTTTTCTTTTTCTTATTGCTCATAATTATGTGCAAATATAATTATATTTTCTTGCACATTACAAAATATTTGCACATTTTTATGTGCGATTTAATTAACTTTACGCAAATTATTTAATATGCCACGGAAAGTAATATCCCCGGAATCTATAGTCATGAGCAAGAAGACCTACCAACCACCCAAGGAAATTAGTTCAGAACATAAAGAGTTAATGATAGAGATTGGTGAGAGACTTCAGGAGCTAAGAAAAAAAAGGCGTAAAAGTTCATCCAGTTTAGCAAAAGAGCTTGGCATATCAAGAAATGCATACCGTTATATGGAAACAGGCAAGGCTCTATTTTAATTTTTTATCCCTACTGCAAATACTTGCTTACCACAATTTAACTGCTAAGAAGTTCTTTAAAGAACTTTAGTACATAATTGGTTTGGCAGAATTTAGTGTATTATGTCGCACAAACGTCTGCCGGGGAACAATCCCTTTTTTTTGCTAAAAACCACCCCGAAATTTATATGTTCTCAGCGT
>CAVUAX010000002.1:0-1391784 GCA_963739685.1 uncultured Bacteroidales bacterium | reverse complement strand
AATAGCCAAACTATTGTTAATAAATATATAACCAGTTTTTTCATTGATGTATCTTATTCTTGTGAACCATGCCAGAGTTTTTGCCACCAACTTTGTGATGAACTAGTTTGCCGAGTACTTTGATTGTATTGAACTGTATTTCCTGAATAACTAACTGTCGTTCCTGAACCAGGAGTATAAGTCACATTGTAATCACTGGTTGTTTTGTATTGTTCGATCAACCCCCTGGGGTCTTGGGTCTTCTACTAAGGAGTCTTTAGATTTTCGTCTTGTTTCAACACTTCAGTAGCAAAATCGCCACAGTTATTGGACATGCTTGAATACTTTTCCCTGTTGGGGTTATTATTTTCTTTTAGTTGGTCTTTAGCGTAATCATTCATTTCCTTAAACTTATCACTTTCAAAATATGCCCCTGTCATGTCATATGTTTTGCCATGTGTTGTTCCACTCTTTTCCGTAATAGTTTTAAAGACCTCATTCATTGATTCTGCAGTTGGCTTTCCATCTTTACCTAATTTTACATCAGGTATACCATAGCTTCTTACAATACCATAGTTTTTTTCATCGTATCGACCATATTCATAATACTTTGTATACCCTGTTTTATTATCAACTAATACAACACCTGCATGGCCAGTCAACGGATAACCACCAGAAGGATAGCCCTTCCATACAACTAAGATACCATCTCTTCCATCAGGATCCAGAGCGTTTATTGGATTGTCATTGACATAACCATATGGTGTCCAGGAGTGATAATTTTCAGCATGCGGGTCCATCGTAATCCATCGTCCTATTTGTGGATCCATAAAACGGTTTCCGTAATCGTACCAGTCAAGATTCACGCCGCCTAAAGATTCATCTTGCAATTCTTTTCCATTGTACAGGTATTTGTTCTCACTTAGGCTCTCTTTTTGACTGTATATTAATTCGTTAGGCATTACTTGCGGAAAGGTATCTATTAAATAATCGGTTCTTAACCAAAGTTAACCTTTTTATCTTCAGTTGAAAGTATAAACTGAGCTGATTGGGAGGGCCATTAATAAAAACCCGGAACAGTACCGGGTTTTGTGTAACTTGCTGTATATTATTATTTTTTGTTACCAGTGTTGCAATTTTGCCTGTCCGGCTGCGCAGACAGACGGGCAACATATTATTCCAATTTTACCCTGGAAATAGCTGGCCGGCTTATTTAATATGACCACAGACCAGATTATAAACTTTGATGGTAAGATCCCTAAGGAGGTTGTCCTGGAGGATAAAACGGCCGTAGAGCAAATGAAGCTCATTCAGCAGCTTGATGATGAAGATAAGCAAACTATCTTAAGACTTATCGATAAAATGCTTACCAATAAGAAGTTTAAGGATTTCTTCCAGAAAAATGTGGCTGCGTTATAAAACACTAAACCCGGAAAGAACCGGGTTTAGCTTATTATTATTCAAATAGCATTAAGTTGAGTTTTCGTAATTTTTGTTTAACAATAATTCATTGAAAAATAACCATTCATTTAACTAAAATCGCCAAAAAAAACAATCAGTATTGTAACATAAAGCGCCAATACGATAAGACTATAATAAGTAAGTTTACAAAAAAGCTTAATTCTGTTTCCCAGTTTTGATAATTCTTCCGTTGTTTCTTGTGTCTTACGCCTTTTGAATAAAGGGAAAATTAATCCTACGTATTTATTAAAGAATAAATTTTTTGAGGTATCAAGGTAGTTATTATACCTATTGAATTTTTCAGGATATAACTTTTTAAGATACTCGAAGTGATAATTTGCTTTTGTAAACATAAAAATGAAAGGGATAATCATTAAAGCTACAAATGTGACAATAAAAATAATGCCAGATATACTCATGATTATCTTTGACTTTTAAAGAGTCGAACAACTCCTGTGTTTTCAACTAATCTTGCACCTCCTATTGGGGAGGGAGAAGCAGAAACTCCAAGTGATTTTGTAACATATTCACTCCCAGTCTTAGTAAATAACCTATTGGTTGAAATTGCATTTCCACCAGTTGAATAATCCAGCCCAATCATAGGAACGCCAGCAGATAGACTATAATCAGCGCTTGCTCCACTAATACTTTTAATATTAAAACTACCACTGTAGGATTCATTAGCAGTATATTCAATACCAAGAGACGCATCATATCCTATTCCTCCTCCCGCTGAACCATAAAGACCTAAATTTCCTTGAGAATCCCAAGTAACACCCCCAGCAACAGTGAATGCAGTTCCTACTCCTCCGGTTATTCTGACTCCAATCTGATTTACTTTATATTTTGTTGCTTCACCTACAGATAAGTCTCTAATATTTCCAAGATCATCTGTACGATACGTAAGCGCCTGACCTTCTTTCATGTATTTCCCAGCTAGATCAATCGTTGTTTGTGCTTCTACCTGAGGATTGTGAAGAACATTGTCTCCTAGCTGACTAACTTCATTTTTAAAATCATTTACCTTATCTTTTGCAACAGTTACAGTTGCATCGTTTCCATCCTTTGTTTCATAAAGAAGCTTCTTGTCTTCATCCTCAAATTTTGTTGCACTCATTCCATCCGGATCAATAAATCTTATTGGATTATTTAGAGTATAATTATAAGGAGACCATCTCCTTGAGGATTCTGATAATGGGTCTATTGTCGTAAATCGCCCAATTTGAGGATCGTAGAAGCGAGCTTGATAGTCATATAGGTCAAGATTCACACCACCTAAAGATTCGTCCTGGAGCTCCTTGCCATTGTATAGGTATTTGTTCTCACTTAGGCTCTCTTTTTGACTGTATATTAATTCGTTAGGCATTACTTGCGGAAAGGTATCTATTAAATAATCGGTTCTTAACCAAAGTTAACCTTTTTATCTTCAGTTGAAAGTATAAACTGAGCTGATTGGGAGGGCCATTAATAAAAACCCGGAACAGTACCGGGTTTTGTGTAACTTGCTGTATATTATTATTTTTTGTTACCAGTGTTGCAATTTTGCCTGTCCGGCTGCGCAGACAGACGGGCAACATATTATTCCAATTTTACCCTGGAAATAGCTGGCCGGCTTATTTAATATGACCACAGACCAGATTATAAACTTTGATGGTAAGATCCCTAAGGAGGTTGTCCTGGAGGATAAAACGGCCGTAGAGCAAATGAAGCTCATTCAGCAGCTTGATGATGAAGATAAGCAAACTATCTTAAGACTTATCGATAAAATGCTTACCAATAAGAAGTTTAAGGATTTCTTCCAGAAAAATGTGGCTGCGTTATAAAACACTAAACCCGGAAAGAACCGGGTTTAGCTTATTATTATTCAAATAGCATTAAGTTGAGTTTTCGTAATTTTTGTTTAACAATAATTCATTGAAAAATAACCATTCATTTAACTAAAATCGCCAAAAAAAACAATCAGTATTGTAACATAAAGCGCCAATACGATAAGACTATAATAAGTAAGTTTACAAAAAAGCTTAATTCTGTTTCCCAGTTTTGATAATTCTTCCGTTGTTTCTTGTGTCTTACGCCTTTTGAATAAAGGGAAAATTAATCCTACGTATTTATTAAAGAATAAATTTTTTGAGGTATCAAGGTAGTTATTATACCTATTGAATTTTTCAGGATATAACTTTTTAAGATACTCGAAGTGATAATTTGCTTTTGTAAACATAAAAATGAAAGGGATAATCATTAAAGCTACAAATGTGACAATAAAAATAATGCCAGATATACTCATGATTATCTTTGACTTTTAAAGAGTCGAACAACTCCTGTGTTTTCAACTAATCTTGCACCTCCTATTGGGGAGGGAGAAGCAGAAACTCCAAGTGATTTTGTAACATATTCACTCCCAGTCTTAGTAAATAACCTATTGGTTGAAATTGCATTTCCACCAGTTGAATAATCCAGCCCAATCATAGGAACGCCAGCAGATAGACTATAATCAGCGCTTGCTCCACTAATACTTTTAATATTAAAACTACCACTGTAGGATTCATTAGCAGTATATTCAATACCAAGAGACGCATCATATCCTATTCCTCCTCCCGCTGAACCATAAAGACCTAAATTTCCTTGAGAATCCCAAGTAACACCCCCAGCAACAGTGAATGCAGTTCCTACTCCTCCGGTTATTCTGACTCCAATCTGATTTACTTTATATTTTGTTGCTTCACCTACAGATAAGTCTCTAATATTTCCAAGATCATCTGTACGATACGTAAGCGCCTGACCTTCTTTCATGTATTTCCCAGCTAGATCAATCGTTGTTTGTGCTTCTACCTGAGGATTGTGAAGAACATTGTCTCCTAGCTGACTAACTTCATTTTTAAAATCATTTACCTTATCTTTTGCAACAGTTACAGTTGCATCGTTTCCATCCTTTGTTTCATAAAGAAGCTTCTTGTCTTCATCCTCAAATTTTGTTGCACTCATTCCATCCGGATCAATAAATCTTATTGGATTATTTAGAGTATAATTATAAGGAGACCATCTCCTTGAGGATTCTGATAATGGGTCTATTGTCGTAAATCGCCCAATTTGAGGATCGTAGAAGCGAGCTTGATAGTCATATAGGTCAAGATTCACACCACCTAAAGATTCGTCCTGGAGCTCCTTGCCATTGTATAGGTACTTGTTGTCCCTCAAAGCTGGTAACAACTTACCTTTAGCTCTGTCCTGGTTATGCGTTTGTGTTATTTTATTGTCATTCAAGATGATATTCTTTTTAAATGAATACCACCAAATTTTTCTCTTCTTCATAAACAATTTCCAACCAACTGATTAATCAGATAAGATTGTATTATAGTCTCACCGGATACAATTTTTTAAAGAATCTGCGTCGATGCTGATCTTTAAATTATCTAAAATATCCGATGGCATTTTCCGCTGAACATTACAGCTATCCAATTGTTAAGTATCTTAATTGAATTCTATCTATTAATTCCAGTGAGTATGAATACAATTGACGTCAGCGGAAAAGTGAAATGGGACACTATAATTATTGGTGCTGGTCAGGCAGGTTTGGCTGCGGGTTATTATCTCCAAAAATCAGGTGTGGATTTTTTAATATTGGATGCTGCAAAAAATATTGGTGATTCATGGCGAAAACGGTGGGATTCTCTCCGTTTATTTACACCATCACAATACGACGGATTGCCGGGATTCTCTTTTCCTGCACCAAGGAACACTATGCCTTCAAAAGATGAGATGGCTGACTATCTTGAAAAATATGCTGAAGTATTTAAGCTTCCTGTTCGGATGGGAATGAAAGTTAATCATCTCTCCGGATCTGAGTCGGGGTTTGATATAAATACAACTGATTTTGTCTTTAAATGTGATAAGGTCATCGTTGCTACAGGTACTAATCCAATACCACGTATACCTGAATTCGCTAAAGACCTGGATAAAAACGTTCATCACATTCATTCCTCTGAGTATCTTAATCCGGATTCATTACCTTCAGGAAATGTTCTTGTGGTAGGAGCTGGAACATCTGGAGTTGAAATAGCTATTGAACTTGCCAGAATAAGACCTACGCTTATTTCAGGTCATCCTACCTTTCATATTCCTGACCCGGTTTTTCGTTATGCAGGAAGATTATATTGGTGGTTAGTTAGCAATATTCTTACAGTTAAGACACCAATTGGACGTAAAGCAAAAAATAGTATTATAAAAGGTGGCGGACCACTGGTAAATGTTTCAGTTAAAGATCTTGTTACTGCAGGTGTTGAACAAGTTCCCCGTGTTGCTGGGGTTGCAAATGGTTATCCTAAGTTGGAAGATAATCGGGAGCTCGTTATTTCTTCAATTATATGGGCGACTGGTTTTAAACCAGACTTTTCATGGATAGATTTAAAAATAATTGATGAAAACACTGGATGGCCCAAAACTTACAGGGGAGTTTCCACTGAGATCAAAGGTATGTACTTTATTGGAATGTTATTTCAGTACGGTCTTACTTCCGGACTCGTAGGAGGAGTAGGAAGAGATGCTGCTTATATTGCAAACCATATTCACCAGCATAATAATGGGAACAATAAAGTTTAAGTAATCTTGAAAAGCTTTTGGCTGTAGCACAAATATTTGTCCTATGCCTGAAGGCAGTTTCCCGGTAAAAAGAATACAGGTCAGGAATCGCTCCCTTCATGAGTATGTTCAGGTACATCTTCGATAAGGATGTATCAGAAAATCTTAAATATTAATTTGGATTTTACTTTAGATCAACAGCTAAATCCTTTTTCAATTTTAAAAATTATCCTTTGATTATCTTAGTAATTCCTTCTATAGCTATCTGAAGACCAACACAAAAGATCAGAAAAGCCATCAGACGGTTTATGATTTTTTCATTGTGCGAACCGATATAATTAATAAACCGGTTAGCATTTACATAGAATACAAATATCAGAATGCAAATCAGAATAATAGAAATCAGTAAAGCTCCTGAATTTACAAGATATTGCTGAAAATTTTCAGCCTTGCTTTGAGCTCCCAGGGTAAATAATACAGCAATGGTTCCTGCACCTGTGGTAATTGGAAAAGTGATAGGATAAAACAGTTGGTTTTCGATTGTATCAGATTGTTTTATCTCTGTTTTATTTAATATTGTTTCAGATGAAGCGTCTGGTTTATCAGATGACAGGAACTCCCATCCTATTTTGCATATCATTATTCCTCCGGCTAATTGAATTATGGGTACGGATAATCCAAAAAGCTCCAAGATCCAGCGACCTGTAAACAGAGTTACGGCACAAATAGCGAATGCATATAAAGCTATCTTCTTAATTGCTTTAATTCTTCCCTGACGTGACAATTCAACGAAGTACGGATTAACCATAAAAGCTGTTCCAATTGGGTTTACAACCGGAAAAAGTGCTATAAAACCTATGAACACAAGATGGACAAAAGAATGCAGGTATGTAAGCATAATTATTAAATTAGTTTTTAAATTTAATTGATTCTAAAATTAAGTAATTCAATTATAACATGTTATCTTATCCGGAGAAATTTGATCCGGCATGTAGGTGTATGTAATTGTTTTAGATTGTAACATTTGTTATATTTCATTGCCAGGTAATTTTTCAGCTGGTTCATCATAAATGACCCTTTCAATTCTTTTGTCAGGAATGAGCCACATAAAAGCAACCAGCACATAAATTCCTCCGGCTATCCATTGGCTTATCCAGCTTGATCCGATAGCCAGGATGTATAAGACCGGTGAAATTTTTCCTTTTAAATCCCTGCCCAGTGCTCTGGCAAGGATAGAGTCAGTACCATGATTTTTTATAATCCGCTTTTGAAGAATGTAATATGCGATTGCAGCCATCAACAGGATGAACCCGTAAAGTGCCATTGGTTCGGACTTGAAATTATTTTCTCCCATCCATCCTGTAACAAACGGGACCAACGACAACCAGAAAAGCAGGTGCAGATTTGCCCAGAGAATGTCGCCTCTCACTCTTTTGACAGTTTGCATCAGATGATGGTGATTATTCCAGTAAATACCTATATAAATGAAACTTAATAAGTAGCTTAAAACAACAGGCGTCAGCGGTTTTAAAGCGGCAAAGGTGCTGCCATGGGGAACTCTGATCTCTAATACCATGATGGTTATTATAATTGCGAGGACACCGTCACTGAATGCTTCCAGTCTTCCTTTATTCATATTTCATTTTTTTCAGAATATACTATATTCATATTAAAACAAAATAGCAGGATAAAGTTCCTTCTTTCAGCTAAAATAATTACCAAAATCTCAATTTCTCAGACTAACCGGTTAGTAAGCTCAAATCATTCTTTTGTTACTCGCCTGAAGAGGTCCGGGATATGATAAGGTATATTGAAGAAAACAGGGCAGGACCTGAAATGCACATCTTCAAATGTAATATGCGCGGGTATTGGCATCTTCCAGGCAAATCCGGGTGTAAATTAAATATAGATTTATAAGGCACACATTATAAGATACTTACAATTTAGAAAGAAAGAATATGCCTAGCAAAGTCAGTATCAAACCATACCAGCGTGCCAGCCTGTTTGCCTTAGTTTTGACAGCCACTACTGCTCCAAGGTAAGAAAACGGCACTGATCCAAGAGCAAGAACCAGGGTGATTATCCAGTCAATATGACCCAGATAAGCATGAACTATTGTGCCAGGTACTGCGAGAAACATTGAAACTGCAAGGGAACATGCAAAAGCTTTTTTAATTGGTTGCTTCATGATTCTGACATAACTTGGGGCAAGCAGAAAACCTCCTGAGTTTGCCAGCAAACCGGATATTAAACCTACAAAAGTCGCTACAAGTACTAATTTAAAATACCAGGAAAATCTTCTATTCGCTATTTTTGGATCTGCTGATGAGGCAGGTGGCTCTTTCTCTTTAGGTGAAAGCAGGAAGCTTATGCCGAAACCAAGAACAAGAATACCTGTGATTATTAGCAATGGTTTTGATCCAATATATTCCGTAAGAAATGAGCCGCCTATGGAAGCAGGTATACCTATAATAACACTCCAGATTATAATTTTCCAATCCAGAAGGTTTGATTTCCAGTATTCTACTGAAGCAATAAACGTACCGGGAATTGTTGCTGGCAGTGGCGCTGCAATTGCGACAAATCCTGGTATCCCTATCAGACTCAACAGTGGTGTGGCGACTGCACTTCCACCCTTACCAAACAATCCCCCAAGAAATCCAACGAATATTCCAACAAGTAATACTCCAAGGTATTGTAAACTCATATAAATTTAAATATCAAAAATGTAACAGTCAGGGGGCAAAAGTGTTTCATGTTTGAAAAGAAAGCGCATCAAAATTATAAGCTGGATTTAATTTTCTTTAAACATGCTGATAAATTTATCCGTTGATCTTCAATCAGCAATTTAAGTTCAAGTGACTGAGAGTCACCTTCATTTTTCAAGCCTGTCTTCATTATGATCTGAAAAATGAATTGGAGTTATAGTGCGTTCGTCAGGGCAAATTTGGGGTCGGTCACGGGCTCCGAATCTATACTAAGGGTCAAATAAATGTAACAAATGTCACAATTTTCGACTGTCTGATATACCTTATTTGACCATTCACCTGAGAATTTAACTGAGTAAAATCGGTGTGGTGAATGCACTATCGTTTATATATAGCCTAAAGGTGAGCATATTTTACATATTTGGTAGTCATTGCACACCTTTGAGTGTTCTTATGATCAAAAGTAATCATTTATTACTGCGCACCAAAAGCTCAATGGATATGCTATGCTTTTTTATTGCAGTCACCGGCAACAAGAATAAACAGCAATTATAACCATTGTGATATTATACTGAATGATGAGAGAAAGTCATGATCACGGAACTATTGAATACTTATGGTCCGGGAAGGCCCGGCCGTCAGGCTAGTTAAACCAATATGACAACTTAACCACCAGTCCCCTGTTTTTATTCATGAAATTGTCTGTAAAGGAATTTGCTGTATAAACAATAAAGAGATCAGAAACAGGTGCGAAACGCCACTGGAATCGTATATTCATATTAAGGTTGTCGATTTGATTATTGTATTGCACAAACGTTGTGAGAAACAGCTTATCTGTAAATGTAATATCCATCGTAGGACCGACCAGGATCAGTCTGGCACTGTTGTACGGAGAAGGGAGAATGATGTTGTTATAGTTCATCGTCATGCCGATGCTGCCGTAAGGTTGCAGGCGATAGTTCACCACGCCGCTGATGTACCAGCGTGTTCCGTTGTAGTATCCACCGTATCCGGTGTTAAGACTGTAATTAAAGAGCTCACGTGTGTCGGATGTAAAGCTTGCCCTTGCGCTTTTCCATTGAAAATTTTCGCCCGCAGCGAGTTTTTCTCCGCCGGTATTTGTAGGATCAAATGCACTCCCGAGCTTCACGAAATTCTCTTCCATGCTGACGGACAGATGACTCTTATCACTGAACGCAACTGAATATGATAGTTGTGTCTCACGGTCAGTCATCTTAAGATCCGGATCGAAAATGATGTTGAAATTCATACCCGGACCATGACTGATGATCCTTTTTGCTGATGAAGGATAAAACAGGTAGCTGATTCCCGGGGAGACCTGGAAGAAACCTGTTCTCCTTATATAACCTGCTTCAGCGACATAATCTGCACCAATCCATGATTGCGAGATATCTGCTTTCAGATACCGGGATGAATAGTTGACATTTCCCGAAACAGCTGCAGCATCAGAACCGGAACCGGGGTAAAATGACTGATGATAGAAGGTCTTACCTGTCCACCGATTGTCAGCAGTTGCAAAATTATATTCAAGTCCCGCGACCCGGTTGTAGCGATAACCTGTGAATGCAGAATCATTATAAGTTTGAGTGATCTCCTTATTAACAAGAAATCCGACGATGCTTGAGCGACTGAATAATTCTCTCTGCAGGACCCCAACGGCATAATTGGAAGAAGGTACATCTCCTTTTGATCCTGTCTGCATGTCCATCATCCCGATTCTCCATTTCTCTCCGACCCTTCCGGTCAACCTTCCCCCGAAGTTTACCGGGACATTAAGTCCGACGCGCCTTGAAAAGAAAGGTTGTGCCTGACTGTTACCGAGATTGGCAAAAAGGTCGCTGTTCTCAAGGAAAAACTGTCGTCTTTCAGGGTAAAACAATTCAAAACGATCAAGATTAGTCTGTTGCTTGTCTTCCTCAACCTGGGAATAATCGGGATTGATCGTCAGATCGAGGTTCATGGAGGTAGATAAAATCATTTTAGCATCAGCACCTGCATTTCCCTTCCATTTAGCATCCTCCCCGGCTTCGTTATTTTTGGTCACTTTTCCGGTGGTGTATGGGATCACGGACACCCTCAGCCCGGCTTTCTCCAGAGGTGTATCCCACATCAGTGTTCCTGCATATGGAAGAGAGTTATGGGGAAATTGCCGGGGAACAGGAGCCCATGCTGATTTTTCGTTTGTTTTAAGATCAAGCCGGCCGAAATTAACACCCCATTCTTTCTCTCCTCCGAAGTAACGGAGGCTGCGGAAGGGAATAGCCATTTCAGCAACCCACCGGTCATCATAGCTCTTCACTGCAGATTTCCATTTTGTATCCCAGGTAAAGCTCGATACGGTTCCGTTATTTATCACTCCGTCACATTGTGCGCCCGCAGCAGAGACGCCGAATACAAATCCGTTTGTAAGGTTATTATATGTATCTATGTGTATCCTGAAGTTATCATTTTTGTTAAACTCAAAATCCCTGCGCAGGGATTCCACGGGCCTCTTCCCGGGTGAAGGGTCATAACACACAGCCCCAACGTATAAATATGATTCATCGTAGGTAATAACGACGGAGGTTTGTGCTATTGCAAATCCCGTATCCGTAGGCGTCACCCGGGTAAAATTCTTAGCAACTTCCGATGTCTCCCATGATTTCTCATCAAGCACTCCATCAATATTCATAGCCTCGCTGGTACGTGATATATGAATGCGGTATTTATCCCGGTTCACAGCCTTTTCCTGGGCAAAAAGGGTAAGTTCTCCAAAAAGAATGAATATAAAAAGCAATAACAGTTTAACGTAAAACATCCTGAAAAAATAAGCTGCTAAAATAATTAAAAAAACCGGAAACCGGTGATTTGGTATGATCGTATTGATGAGCTTCACATTTGTTTTTATGCCTTCGGTTCTCACGCTCACACTCACACTTACACTGGTCTCATTGCAGGGGTTTTTCTATTCCTTGTTGATGTGATTTGTACCGGACACGAGATCAGACAGATACACATACAAACCTTCTGTCTTCTTCAAAATAATTAAATCAATTTGACTTTAAATTAATCAGGCAGATAACTGATGATGTTATTATAAGCATATGGAATTCAGGCCTGATATTAGAATTTATGCCATTTTAACAGAGCTTCCGGAAATCAAAAAGAAATTCGACCGTGTAAAGTTCTGTTAAAATATTAAATATAAGACCATTGCAGATCAGTGATTAGCAGGATTTTTTATTTTTTTGACGGAAGTACCGATGGAATTTGGAAAATGTGCAATATTAATCTTATCCAGCTTATAAGAAATCCGGATCTCCTCTCCCGGACCTTTCTTTATCCGGACGATCCATTATTTATGAAGCAAAATTAATTTAAGGATGTTAAGTGATTGAATTCCATATTAAAGCCAGGATCATCAGTTTCGGTATGTAGCTCTATAGCAGGCATACTTTTTTTAAAATATTTTCAATATATTTTTTTCTTTTGAAATATTATTTATTTTTATGGTTGTATATACAACTATAAAATATGAAAACACCTGATAATATTTCTGATGACATTATGTTTCTTACGGGGCTGATTATCAACTCACTTACCAAAAATATTAACAAATCATTCCGTGAAGCAGGTATTGATATCACAATTGAACAGTTTTCAATTCTGGCATTATTATGGTATAAGGAGGGATATAGCCAACAGCAAATCGCCGACTCGATAAGGCGAGATAAAACTACAGTAGCTCGCGTAACCGGCAATATGTTCGAAAAGAACCTGCTTGTGAAAATACCTGATTGTAATGACAGAAGAAAGAATCTTATATACCTTACAAAGAAGGGTAAGGAGCTTCAGGACAGATGTGTAAAGATAACTGACGGATATTATATAAAGGCTCTCGCTGATATAAGTGATGCGGAAATAGATAAAACAGTCAAAGTTTTAAATAAAATAGCCATGAATATTACTTAAATTTTAATCATAAAGATGTATATACAACTATAAATTATTTAAATCCCTATAAATGGAAAAATATTTATGAATACTTGCCATTTGAAGCAGTCCTAATAAATGATAGTATATAGATTATAAGCGGTACTGTTCATACCCCAAAAGGAGGTTCTCCTTTTGCTGAAATAAAAAAGGAAAATAGGATGATAATAATTGTATATCAAGAGGACTGAGCACTTCTAGTCTAAGGTAAAATTATGAAAATCCGTTGCAATATTGCATCACAAGATAAACAGAACCCCGGGAGACCGGGGATTTTGTTTTTATTCTGCAGTAACACTTTTAAACTTCATTTTTTGAAGCATGTGTTAAAAGTAAAAAGTACATGACACTTCACGACAGGAGCCATCTCCTCTATATCGTTTAATCTTTTACTCCGACACTCAGATTTTAGGTTCTCTGAGAAACCTTATATTTGTATTATCATGCAACGCAGTGAAATAAATATCAATATCATAAATTACTTAAGGCAATATAATCCTGTGAGAATTGGGATTTTCGGTTCTTTTGCGAGGAAAGAAGAGACGTCAGAAAGTGATATTGATATACTTGTGAAATTTAAAGAGACATTATCCCTGCTGGACCTGGCAAAAATCCAGCGGGAACTTTCTCAAATATTAGGGAAAGATGTTGATCTGGTAACTGAAGCCTCAGTTAAGAATGAAAGATTAAAAAAATACATCTATAATGATCTTAAAATCATCTTTGAATGAAAGATGACAAAATCTATATTGATCATTGCCATCTCATTTCGATCGGCTATTTTAAATTTAGTAATCCGCCTTGCGTTCATGGTTTTTATTATCTTTGCTAATAGATGCCAACGGTATTAAATATAAAGGGTTATAGATTATTTTTCTTCAGCAATGAAAGAAATGAACCAGTACATACTTCATGTAGAAAAGGCAGAAAGTTATACAAAGTTCTGGCTTGATCCTATTTTTGTTGCAGTAAATTATGGATTCACCAGTAAAGAATTGAGAGAAATTAGTGAGATTATTGAAGGAAATGAAGAACTCATAAAAGAAAAATGGAATGAGCACTTTAGCAAATAAATCAGTAAATGTTCTGGCCTCAAAGGTATGGTTCACCAAAGACATGCTTTATGTACTATTGCAGGACGGAAGAGAAATTGGAGTTCCCTTGTTATGGTTCCCAGGATTAAGAAAAGCAAGTGAAAAGCAACTTAAAAACAGGAGACTAATTGGGAATGGTGTTGGAATTCACTGGGAAAGTATAGATGAAGATATTTCTGTATCTGCGTTATTATAAAATCCTGTGTGTGTTAGTCTTTTACATACCCCAATAAAAAGGATATTATCTTGAAAAGAGAATTAAGTTAAAAACCTATTTTGATTTATGCTTCAGATAAAATTCTTGCATAAGATCGTCAAATAAGCACTTATTTATTCCCAAACCATCAATAAATTACATCAATATTTATTAGTTTTTAAATATTATGTTCTTTGAAAACGTCCTTTAATTTATATAAGAAGCTGGAGATAAATGAAGAGGATTAGACAGGTACGATTACGGCGATAGGGACATGATTTTAATTTATTTAACCCTATCTGCTTCAGGAGCGCTTGCAAAACAAACTGAGTTTGACCTGCTGATTTTTTTATTCAGAGCTGGTGAAGATCACATCATCATTAAAAGTGAATATGGAACTTCTGTATTTATGCAACTGACAGCTGGATGCGATCAGAAAAAGGTATCTTGCAGCATGAAGGCTTGAAGTATGACGATACGCTCCCAACGGATATAATTATTAACCTTTAAGTAGTAACGGGTATGGATAAGGAAAGGCATACAAGAGTTTGCCCTGCTTCGAAAGCCGGCAGTCTTGATAACTCATTCAGAAGATTGTTTCATAATCCCGGGAGGATTTTGAAACCGCATCTTGTAAAAGGTATGACAGTCCTTGATTTAGGTTGTGGCCCGGGCTTTTTTTCAATAGAGATTGCAAAAACGATCGCGCCAACAGGCAAGGTCATCGCAGCTGATCTTCAGGAAATAATGCTTGAGAAGGTAAAGAAAAAGATCATAGGAACAGAATTCGAAAAAATATTTGACCTACATAAATGTCAGGAGAATAAAATAGGTGTTACTGAAAAAGTCGATTTTGTTCTGGTTTTCTGGATGATTCATGAAGTACCCGATAAGGAAAGCCTGCTCGCAGAGCTGAAATCCATCTTAAAACCCGGGGGGAAAATATATATAATTGAGCCTAAATTTCATGTTTCAAAGGGCGCTTTTGAAGATATGGTTAATATTATCAGGAACACAGGTTTTGATATTATTGCCAGGCCACGCATATTATTCAGCCGGGCAGTTTTGTTGCATTTGAATTCTTAACGCGGGGAACTGCCATGTTATACTTGCATAAACAGTTATAAATGCAAATTCGCTATACCTGAAGGTTCCCTGTGATCATTAAAGATAAAAATACATACACATGAAGAATTTTAAAAGAATATTCTTAATGGTTTTAATCCCGGTTTTCTGCATTGCTATTTTCATTACGTGTAACAATAACAGAGTTGCCATAGTTGTAGAAAACAAAATGGATCCTGTATTATTAACGGCAGCAGATGAACTTCAAAAATATCTTTCGGAAAGTTTTCCGCAAACCATATTTTATATTTCAGATAATCAGGAAGAAAAGAAAAAGATTGTTTTAAAAGCTGACCCGAATCTGGAGAATGAGGAATATCTTATTACTCATAAGATTAATGTGGCTACCATATCGGGAGGATCATCAAAAGGCATCCTGGACGGGGTGTATGGCATGCTTGAAAAACTTGGATACGGGTTTTACCTTTCATTCGACAAAAAACCAGAACCAGGCAACTTTAATTTTCATCACTGGCAATTAACCGATAAACCATTGAAGGAAAATCGAATTGTCTTTGACTGGCATAATTTTATGAGCGGGTGCTCGGGTTGGGATCTGGCCGACTGGAAAATCTGGATCGAACAATCTTCAAAAATGCGCTTCAATTCAATAATGGTTCATGCCTATGGGAACAACCCGATGTATTCTTTTTCATACAACGGGCAGCAAAAGGAAGTTGGATATCTCTCTTCAACATGGTCCGGACGTGATTGGGGTACAGAACATGTTAACGACATCCGCAATCTTATCGGAGGAAATCTCTTTAACAAACCTGTTTTCGGGTGTAAAGAGTCTTTAGTTGCTGGTCCGGAGAGGATGAATGCTGCTATATCTTTGATGCAGAATGTTTTCAGTCATGCCCGGAAATATGGCATGAAGATTATTTATGCTGTGGATGTTGACACCTGGATGTCGAATCCTCAGAATATTATTTCAACGCTTCCCGGTGAGGCAAAATTCAAGGCGGGTAATTACTTTCTTGTCGATCCCGATTCCGAAGAGGGATATAAATACTATCTGGCCCTGTTCAGAACAATAACCTCTACCTATCCTCAGGTTACAAATATTGCTTTATGGGCCAGGACAGGTGGCACCCTGTGGAAGGATTTAAAGTATAATGATTTTCCTGAGGAATGGAAAGGTGAGTATGATGAAAAGACTTCCGGTAACGAATCAATACTTAAAGACCTGCAATCTCCCGGTTCATTTGCCTTGAGTAAAGTTGCAAAAGCATTTATAAGAGCCAACAGGGAAACCGGTGCAAACCTGAAATTGAGTTTCGGGAGCTGGGATTTTTCGTATATAAATTCCATGAATTTCTTTTTTGATAAAGTGATTGCATTCCTTCCGCTCGACTGGTCCCTTAAATTTGATACACCTGAGGTTCAGAATATCTTAGCGTCTGTTGGCAAGGACAGGGAATTGAATCCGATTATCTGGGCCCAGCATGATGACCACAGATACATCGGCCGGCCACTATATCCCTTTAAAGATTTGAATGCTAAACTCGACCAGTCCAACAGCAGGGGTTTCGGCATCATTCACTGGACTACCAGGCCGCTGGACCTTTATTTTAAAAGTTCTGTGGATCAGGTCTGGAGGAATACTTTGAATGAGGATCCCGGAATATCAATCAATAAAATGGCTCAGGCTGTTTTTGAAACAAACTCAAAAACAATTGCCAGGTATTTAAATCTCTGGCACTCAGAAGGCCCGGTCTTTGGTCGTGAAACCACCGACCATTTTATGGATATTGGCAAAGCCAGGCTGGGAATTAAACCTGAAGAGGCAGCTGCAGCTGTCAAAAAGGCCAGGGAAAGATTGTCACTTTTGAATTCAATTGATATGGATAAACTTCCGGAAGGAGGTAAAAAATGGGTTAACTACTTTAAACTGAACGAGGAATTTTATATCTCTTTTTTCATGGATCATCAGCATTTTAACAAAGCATTCGAACTGGTTCAGGACCACCGGTACAAAGAAGCAAAATCAGAAATTGAACAAGCAATTCCGGACAAAACCATTGATCTCTATCAAAAGGCAATCAGTCAGTTGGATCCGACCACCAGTGAGAAGGCCATTCTAATTTCTCTTTCCTTACGCTGGCTGCCTGATTATATTGATCTGGAACAACAGGTTGGAATAGCACCTGTAATGATTAATTTCGGCGAAACAAAACATGAAGCATTAGCCCAGGGTGCCGGCAGATATACTTTTTTCGCCGACCACCAGAAACACCTGTGGGTGACACTTGGAAATAAAGAACTGGGAGTGGGTAAAGCCGGCCAGTCAGAGAACTGGTTTAAAGCAGTAACAGGGTCATGGCTTACTTTTGAAAACAGGTCGGAAATTCTGGTTCGCACCATGCGTAACCACCAGCTTAAACCTGGTAAATATACTGTGGAAGTTATTTATCCTGAACATGAAAAGGGCATTGCAATAAATTTTGTGCAAAGCGGGAATTTATCAGGAGCGATTAAAACTGGTGAAAACAAAACAGTTTTAATAGTTGGGGAAGGGGACCTTCAGATGAGGGTAAATTCAAAAGTAAGACTTTCAGGATTGATAATTAAGCCTTTATAAGAATAGACTTTACAATCTGAACCAAACCAGGGAGCTGAGTATTGTCATGTCCAACTTAATTTAAAATACCTGATTACAGCTAAATATTCTCAAGCTCTTCCGTCCGGATGAGATCAATTACAATGATTTTCTGCTTCCTGTGATAATTTTGGAATCTGTTTGCTTTCAATTATTTTGCTTTTATTGAATAAACAGCGAGATAATCCCCATGTCTGATAAATAATCTTCCTCTATTTATTGAAGGGTGAGCAAAATAGGGGCCAACCCCTTTTGTAATCTGGAAAGAACTTACCAGATCAAACTTTTCGGCTGATGGATTTAATAAACCTACATGACCACTCTTTTCTTCAATAATATATAGCATTCCATCAGCCGATATTATGGCACCCTTATTATACCAGTCAGTTATCCACATTGTTTTCCCTGTTGTCCAGTCCACACAGATCCATTTACCTTTGGAGTTAGTTACGTGAGTGGAACTGTAGATATAGTTTCCGATAAGCACCATACCTCCGACATGCGGATCAAGGTCAGCATTCTTCCATACGATCACCGGTTCCGAACCATCAGGATTGATCCTGACCTTTATTGCGATCTGATCGTATCCATTGGCTGCAAGGATGAAACCATCACGATAAACCGGAGTATTTACCCGGTTCCTCCTTTCCAGTTGTTCGGCATTCAGTGCCTCGCAGTTAATTTTCCAGAGAAGAGTGCCGTTGGCTGCATTAACAGCAATCAGGTGATGTGCTGTCCAGGTAACAATTATCTTCATGTTGCCGGATTCAATGAGCAATGGATTTACATAATTTGTCAATTCATTTATTGGGGGTGCTTCCCATTCTGTTCTCCCATTTTCAATATTGAATGCAACCATAGCTGAGATGTTGCCACCCGGAGTTCCAATTACTTTATTATCTACTACTAAAGGAGATTCTGAAATTCCGTTAAGCGGAGGCTTGGCACTATATTTCCGGAAATAATTCACTGACCAGATAATTTTACCGTCTTTCCCGACGCAAACCATTTCTCCCTGGCCGCTTACCAGAAAGATTTTATTCCCCGAATAAGTGGGAGTACAGCGGCCTTCCGGAAAGTTGGTGGCGTCTGAAGAATTTCCATATACTACATCCCAATTCTTTTTCCCGTTCTGGCTTAAAGATGTAAGAACATCTTTATCACCTTTCCTCCCGGTAATATAGATCGCATCATCAGTAACTGTAGCGCCTGAATATCCAATACCTATGCCTGTTGCTTCCCATAGCAGCTGAGGGCCGGACGATGGCCATGCTTTCATTAGCCCTGTTTCATTGTATATTCCACTGCGCCCGGGCCCGCGGAAACCCGATTGTTGTCCGTTGGTGACACTTAATACAAACGATGTAAGACATATTACAGAAAATATTTTCATAAAATTGTTGTTCATAGTATTCGTCATGATTTTTAATTCAGGCAATATAAAGAATTAATCAATTGCTTAAGGAATGTTTTAAAAAATGTCGTCTCCCTTTAACTTTCCTTTACCTTTGATGACGATTACAGAATTACATATGAAACTGAGTTTTTGCAGTCTTAGCAGCGGCAGCAGCGGGAATTGTTACTATATAGGTAATGAATTACAGGGTATATTAATTGATGCGGGAATTTCAGCCACCTCCATCCGCAAATTCCTGAATAATATGAATATTTCCATGCAGACAATTATGGGTGTTCTGATAACCCACAACCATATAGACCATATAAAAGGATTGGAAGTACTTGTAAGGAAAAACAACCTGCCTGTTTTTACAACAGCTAAAATACGGAAGAGCCTTCTCTCTCCCCGTTCAAAAATCACAAGTGACTGCATTCGTGAGATTCCCTTGCAGCAAAAGTTCCATCTGGCCGGGTTTGATATTGAAACATTCCCTGTGTTTCATGATGCCCCTGAAACTGTAGGCTTTCAGATTGGCTTTGAGAATAAGAAGATTACACTGGTTACTGATCTCGGGCATATCTGCCAGACATCAGCTGCATACATAAAAGAAGCCAATTTGCTTGTCATTGAGTCCAACTACGATGAAGAGATGCTGGTCAGCGGAAGTTATCCTCATTTTTTAAGGAAACGCATTCAGTCAGACCACGGACATTTGGGTAATCATCAGGTATCAGCTTTCCTTGCCGATATTATAAACAGTAACCTCAGCCATATTTGTCTTGCGCATCTCAGTAAAAACAATAATACTCCTGACAAGGCACTTCAGGCATTGAAGATGACTTTTTCAGAAAGAGGCATTAGGCTGAGTGATCAGCAGCAGATAATTGTCTTAAACCGGAATATGCCAACCGAAATGATCGTATTCTGAAATTTAGCCGGGATGGGAATATAATGATTTTTCAATCTTGCACCTTCAGGAAATCCTACCTGTAATTCACCACCTCATTAATATCCTTTCTTGTTGAAGCACCCGAAGCAGCATCAATGGTTTTATCAATATTCCCGACCCTAAGCAGGGATACAACTTTGTAACCGTCAGGGATCCCAAGATCCGGGCGCATATTCTGATTTATTTTATTCACAGGTCCGCCATAGATATGTACTCCAAGTCCCAGAAGCTGACCTCCGATAAACATATTTGCAGTTGCAATGCTGCAATCGATATCGATATTTGTTCCTTCCGGTGCATCTTCCTGACCTGATACCAGAATTAATACATTCCCGGGCGTGAAATCTGGAATTACATCTTTTAGTAAAGCTGCATCCTTGACAACCGTAAATTTCCATAATTGTCTGTTCCTTGCACTTGAAGCCTGCAAACCACATTTTAAGATCAATGTCAGATCCATCTCCGATACAGGAGTGGCCGAAAAAGCTTTCGTTTCGAATCCTTTTATTATCACATCGATTGGATCGCTGGCAACTGTCTGACTTTTTAGTGCTCCTGTTATTAAAAACAATACCAGAAGAATTGAAATAGCGGATCTCTTTTTCATAATGATTTAGTTTACGTAGGTGAATTCTAAAAAATCAGGCTGAAAGGTAGAGATTGTAATTTATTAATGCAACACAGATGCCGGGAAGAAAAGGGACGACCGCGCAGGGGTACAATTTCTCAATGGCGGAAGCATCATCTCTAAATTACGGTTAAAGGTGGTCGACAGGGCCGGTTTTTACTCACTAATTTCAAATGTTATCAGCAAAACAAGTGCAAAACTATTGTTCAGAGACTCCCTGAAACCTGAATTAATAACCATTTACCCGGAACAAGTACTTCAGGGTTATGTAAATATAAATATCTGCAAGATTCGGGACCTTATTTAAAATCAGGAATATTTTTTATATTGGACACCACGTATTCTTTTAATATCAATGATGAAAATCCTGAATTGTAATTACTTATAATATCAATTTTATCAACTGGCAGGAACATGGAAATGATTGCCACTTTTAAACCCAGCTGAAATAATAATTGCCAGGATTATGTGCCTTTGTTAATTTTAAGAGATGAATTTTTGAATTTCCCTTTCGTAATTAGTAGCTTTAACGGTATAGTTTAAATTAGTAAAAAATTAAGTCCTGTATTATGAAGAAAATAGTATTATCAGCTATTTATATAGTTGCATGTGTATTTTCAAATGCACAATTACCGGAATCATTTAATTATAAGGCGATTCCAGGTAACTTCACAGGCGCTACATATCCTGAACAGGCAATGAACATCAGTATTGTACCGGGTGATCCTGCAGGGAGCTCTGTTTATACTGAAACATTTTTTGCGTCAGGCACAGACCTGAACAATAATAAGGACATTCATACAGATAGTGAAGGAATCGGAATTATTGGTTTTAACGCATCTTTGGGCGGTTATGTATTTTATGTTACACCCGATGGCAATCATGGTTTAGTGGCAGCCACGCAGGATCAATCTGCTTTATCTGAGTGGTATATGGCTCAGGATGTTATAAGCAATCCCGCCAACCATGATACAGTTGGTAGAAAATTTACGGATTGGCGTTTGCCAACAAAATATGAACTTAATCTGATCTATTCCCAGAAGAGTGCTATCGACGGTTTCGAGAGTAAATACTACTGGAGCTCTGTAGAGAACGGTTACAATTCCGCATGGCTGCAGAACTTTGCTAACGGAGCTCAGCTTTATGGTCCAAAAGGGGGCACTTATTGTGTACGTGCAGTCCGAACTTTCTAGGGGTTGGTGATATTTCTGGTTCAAGAGTGTTCAGATGAGAACGCGGGATAGGATCAAAGGCGGGAGACTATGTTATCACTTATAGAATAATGACAGGGAAGCAGAAATATCTAACAGTCAATTTACCAGGAGCATTTCCTTCACGATCTCCGGTACTTGCGCAATCTGCACACAATTAAATACAGACTGGCCAAACATCGGACTACCTTTTTTTAACGTATTTCCTGTTCTTTATTTTATGATGGAATTTTTTGTGGGTTTTCTCAATCCTCTTCATATCGTGCCTTGAATAATGAGACCGGTTCCTGCCAAGTTGCGTATTCTCAAGGAGCATCAATCCCCTCAGATCACTGTATCTCTTTTTGGAGGCATAGCATCCGGGGAGGGCAGTTGCAACCACCAGCAATATCAGAAAGGAGATTAATAACCTTACCATACTTCCGTAATTTTTATTCCAGACTTCAAAAAATTAAGACAATCACATTACTTATTGTTACGTAATTCAGCGATTTTAGTTACATTATTATTGCTTTTCAGCAAAATAAAGCTGGATACCGGCTAATCATATAGCAGGAAGAAGACAGGAATTACCGGACCGGAGGTAAGTTCAAAGTTACATAACAGCTGCAGATAGAATAGGATGGAAGGTTCATCCAGGAAGTCAGGACTTCCAATCTGTACGACAATCCCCATCACCAGGAATTCATGGTATATATTTTATAATTTCTCCCTGTCGCCAGTTCCCAAATTTTATCCGCCCTTTTAATTTTATGGCGGTGAGTTATATTGCCACGTCTCTTTTTACTAAATTGTATGTTTTGTGAAACCAATTTCAAAGAATCAGCCAAAAACCCATCTGATAATTGAAAAGGCAGCAACAGAAAGTATAATTACTGAAATAATATTCAATATAAACCCCGTTTTTATCATTTGTTTCATCTGAATATGTCCGCTGGAAAAAACAATTGCATTAGGGGGTGTTGAAATAGGCATCATAAACGCACAACTGGCAGCCATTGCCATGGGAATAGTAAGTAAAACCGGGTTCATCTCCAGACCATTTGCAATACCGATAACAACCGGGAGGTACATAGTAGCCAGAGCAACATTACTCATGAGTTCCGTAAGAAACAGCATTGATCCTATAAGTATGACATAAACAAATACCGAACTCATTTGATTCTGTGAAACCAGATCCGCAATTACATTAATGAGCCCCGTGTTTTCCATTGCTTTGGCAAGGCTTATTCCTCCGCCGAATAATAACAGAATTCCCCACGGCAAACGTTTCGTAGCTTCCCAGGGCACAAGTCCAAAGCCGGTTTTCAGGTTTACAGGGACGGCAAACATAAGAATACCACCTATGATGGCAGTGGCGGTGTCATTTAATATTTCATTACCAAGCAAGGAATTTATCGGAAGTTTAAATATCCACATAAAAGCTGTCAGACCAAATATTATGGCAACCATCTTCTCTTCGCGCCCCATTCTTCCAAGTTTTTTCAGTTCGGAGCTTATTATGCCTGACGCTGAATCCATCCTCCCGAGATTATTAGGGTATAAAATTCGGGTAAGGACCAGGAATGTTATCATCAATAGTATTATGCTGATCGGGATACCTATGAGCATCCACTTTGCGAAATCTATTTCTACGTTCAGTAATTGTCTGGCATAACCAACAAAAACTACATTCGGAGGGGTGCCAATAATTGTTGATATACCCCCTATATTGGCCGAATAGGCAATTCCTAGCATCAGTGAAAGAGAAAAGAGTGCCATTCCTCTTTTATTGTCGACAGTCTTATCGATCAGATTGATAACAGTTACTGCGATGGGCAGCATCATAATAGTTGCAGCTGTATTACTTATCCACATGCTTAAAAATCCTGTGGCTAACATAAAGCCAAAAATGATCCCGTTAGCACTTGTCCCGGTAATGTGTATAAGATTCAGTGCCAGTCTTCTGTGCAGGCCGTATTCCTCAAGACCCAGGGCAATGAAGAATCCTCCCATAAACAGGAAGATTACAGGATTAGCGTAGGGAGAAGTGGCTTCTGACAGGGTAAAAATACCCAGGGCAGGGAAAGTAATAATTGGCAGCAGTGCGGCCACCGCCATAGGCGTGGCTTCGGTTACCCACCATATTATCATCCATGCGGCTACTCCAAGGACATTCCAAGCCTGAGGGCTGAGAGATTCCGATTTGATGAACCGGGCAATTAAAATGAATAACAGAGGACCTGTAAAGAGCCCTATTGTTTTAATGGATAGTTTCATCAGCTTGAAAAATTTTGACTAAATGTAAAATAAAATATTTCTCATAACAAATCCGGAGGTTAGTGTGTCAAAATATCTGATTTGTACAACACACTAAAACATGTATTGTTAAACAAATATGTTTGATATACTAAACTTTATACCCGAAAACGTACATCAAGTTTACGTTTTGTTTGGCTAAGGTCGGTAATTTTGAATTTTGTAGCTTACACTTGATAGGGTACATACCGGTGAGGGCACGTCGTAAAGTAAAATACAAAGCAAGGTCTGATATTATCTGTTAAGGCAATCTTCAACATGTTTCCCTGTGAGAAAATTAAATAAATTGAGTGCTGCCCTTCGTTGAAGTTCTATAGAAGCTTTGTCTGAATACCATGCATAATGACCGGTACAAATAACCCGGGGATGATCAACAAGTTCACTTTGCTTTTCAGTTATTGGTTCATTTTCATATACATCTAATCCGGCACTATGGATTTTACCTGAATTTAATGCATATAATAACTCTTTTTCAAAAATTACCTCACCTCTTGATGTATTGATAATTATCGGCTTTTTTTTCATCATCAGGAATTTCTCCTTATTGAGCAAATGCTTTGTCTCATTTGTCAGGGTACAATGAAGACTGATTACATCAGATCTTTCTAATAATTCATTCAAATCAACTCTTTGTGCAAGCAATTGATTAAAATGATCTTCAGGTTTATAGGGATCGTATGCAAGAACCTGATGAAATAAAGGAGATGTTTTTTTACAGAATTCGCTGCCTATTCTTCCAATACCGATAATCCCCAGGATTTTATCATGAAGCTCAATAATATCAGAGACAGGAGGTGAAGCAAAGTTATCTTTTAGCTGTAATTCGGGATTCCATATAGCACGTGCGCATGAAAACATTAAAGCAATGGCATGATCGGAGACTGAGTGATTTGCATATCCCTGTACATTTGCTACTTTGACGCCATGTTTAGTGCATGCTTCAATATCTATATTGTCATAACCAACCCCGTAACGGACAACTGCTTTCAGGTTTTTCATTTCCGAAAGAAAAGTATCATCAATTGTTGTATGTCTTACCAGTATCCCGTCAGCATTCTTAGCAAAGTCTCTTTTTTCGGACGGAACCCCTTTATAAGCGGGGTGTATTTTTAAACGGAATCCATTTTCTTCAAAAAGTTCTTTTTCAAAAGTGTAAGATTCATATCCGGAATCTATAATTACAATCTCCATAATATTATATTTTTACCACTCTTATTCCAGTTATAGTGTGCAATTTGCGTTTAAGGTCAGTGCGCAAGAATGTAAAGATATATCAAATCCATATATGATCGGAAACTAACCAGACTTGAGATAGTAATTCTCAGTAATCAATTTGGATTATTTTTTCCTGAAAATTTGGATTGTAATAAAAGATAGCTATATATTTATAAAATAAATGCTCAGGAACGATGGAACGCCTTAAAACTCCTCCGATAGGCCTTGCTATTCTTCTTGTCGTGGGGCCATCACTCGTATGGTGTTCGGAATTTATTGGTTCCGGGGAGGTGATACTTGCTACCCGGGCAGGTGCAATCCTTGGATCCAGCGTTCTATGGGCCGTTGTAACCGCAGTCTTTCTGAAATTCTGGATAGGCATGAGCGGTGCACGCTACACGGTTGCCACAGGGGAGGGGATGATTGACATGATCTCACGTGTCCCGGGCCCACGGAACTGGGGAGTATGGATAGTGCTGGTCGCCCAGTTTTTAGGGGCAACAGTTGCCATCGGTTCCCTTGCAACTGCAGCCGGTGTCTTTCTGAGCAATATGTTGCCGTTTAATGCGAAGATATGTGGCTGGGGAGTTGCTTTATTTGCCCTTGTTGTATCCTGGTCGGGAGAATTCAGGATCCTGAAAATAATAATGAGTGCATTGATTTTTATAGTGATTTTTGGTGTTTTATATGTGTCGGTCTATGCCTTTCCGGGTTGGAAGGAGGTTCTGAGAGGTTTTATTCCCGGGGGATCAGTTGTTCCCGCCTGGGCTCTGGGAAAAGGTGTAGACCCCAACCCATGGCGTGAGATATTGCCATTAATCGGATGGGGGGCAGGGGGATTTGCAAGCCAGGTCTGGTACTCTTACTGGGTCATTGGTGCCGGTTACGGTATGACCCGGAAAAACACATACGGAAAATCTGCTGATACGGAAATGTTAAAGAATGTGGATTTAACGGATGCACTTAAAATCAAAGGTTGGTTTAATGTTGTATATAAAGATGCCAGTATAGCTTTGATAATAGGCGTTGTAATTACAGGCTGTTTTGTCATTGCCGGTACCGGTGTGCTGGGTCCGATGCAGGTAGCACCTGAAGGCCCCGGTCTTGCAGTTGATCTTTCAAAAATCTTTGCCTCAAAATGGGGCAAGTTCGGCGGCTTTCTGTTCATGCTGGGTGGTACATCCGCACTTGTCTCAACACAGGTGGGTCAGCAGGCAGGATGGCCGCGGTTGCTGGCTGATACCTTTCGAATATGTTTTCCGCGTTTCGGCCTTCTGCCATGGAAAAAGCAGTTCAGGGGATTTCTTCTGTTTTTCTTTCTAACTAATATGACAATAGTATTTACTCTCGGATTAAAACCCGTTGCCCTGTTAAAAGCCGGAGCCATTCTTGATGGACTGTTGCTCACTCCACTGCAGGCATTCTGGGTTTTCTCCGGGATCTTTATAGTGCAGAAGAGGCTGTTTAGTAAAGAGGTATCAGAAACATTGAAGCCACATTGGATATTCGGCCTGATGCTTCTCCTTGCATTCGGAGTCTTTACCTATTTCTGCATCTGGCATATCCCCGGCTTCTGGCAATAACCTCTGAGAAACCTGTCCTTTGCTCCGGGTTCTTTCTGTAAAAACCAGCCGTTTTGAATAAAGTTTAATCCTTCCTGAAATCTTTATTAATCTAATCTTAATTTCCCCTGTATTTATCTTCATTATATTCGTATGAACTCAATAAAGTATTATTTAACAATAAATTAAAAGTTACTGAAAATAAGAGTGTCATGATCAGAACAACAACAATTTATTGATTATATCGGGTTAAATTGTTTAACAATCTGGTCAATTAATGGTGATATTAAATTAAAATATTAATAATAATCTGGCTGAATGACAAATGCATTTCTTAAAATACTTGAATTAGTAAGCTATGATGAACCTTTGTTCAGAAAAGAATTTTATAAGACTCTTGAATGGGTTCCAAAAGAAGATTACCGGACAATTGAGGATTGGATGAAAGAAAATAAATTATCTGAAAAATTTCCTGATCTTTTAAAATTATTATTAACATATCAGTCTCAGAACCTTAAAAAGATAAATTAACAGGTCTCTGTTTAAAACTTATATTTTAAGTTGATTTTGATTTTTAAGACAAAGGTCACACCTATCTATAAAAAAATTGTATATTAGAATATTATTACTGAAACAAAATCAATTATAAGATTGTTATTTAATTAACATAATGTTTTACCCTTTAAATTCAATGGAAATGAAAAGATTAAAAATATTAATTCTAACCCTGGCGGTTATTTCCCTCGCCGGATGTAAATACAAAAGGGAGACTGAACAATTGCAAATTTCAAACCATGATCTGGTCAGTAAGCTGGCAAAAAGCGATTCGATATTAAAAGTGAATCAGTTGTTGATTAAAGATTTTGAAACCAGACTTGACGATGTTTTGTCGGGTGGTAAAAATCCGGGTCAGCTGGCCAGCGGGGAGGAATTGAGAGCGAGGCTTGACCAAACTATAACAGAAATAAATAATTTAATAAGTGATAACCAGCAGAAGTATCAAAAACTGAGAAACATTTATGCAAATGCAAATTCCAGGGAATTAATGAAGGAAGCAGAAATTAAAGACCTGAATGCCCAGATTGCAAGGAATGACAGTGTGATTGGGAGTCTGAACCTTAAAATCACAGAACTCAACAGTACTGTGGAAGAGCAGGTTTCTAAATTATTAGACTTAACTAATGATATTGGTAATAAGAATGACACAGTGGCCATGATGATCAGGCAACTGAATACAGCCTATTATTATACTGGTACCACAGATGATTTGAGAAATAAAAATATAATAATAAAAACAGGCGGTTTTCTGGGATTTCTGGGACGTGTGAACACCTTAAATCCTCAACTTGACATGAGCCTGCTGGAAAAAATTGATATCCGGGAAAAGAAAATATTTACACTGAACACCGAAATGAAAAAAGTGGAATTCATTACACACCATCCTGCCGGTAGTTACGAAATAAAGGAAGTATCTCCTGATTCAACAGTGATTACTGTTACCGATCCGGATAAATTCTGGGAATTTTCAAAATGTATGGTAATTGCCATGTAACACATAAAACTGTTTTTTTTAAATTTCATATTATAATAACCGGCGAAAAGTTAAGCATGATTCATTACCTTCTATTGTATGGTATATGGGAAAGCTCCATTTTTTCCAGATCTTGTTGTTTTTGAATCTCCCCGGCGGTATAGAAAATTCGGGTACATTATACTTCTGCTGCAGGGGGTTTACAGTCTTGTTTATCAACAGATGTTCAATAAAAATGTATTTAAAGAGTGGAGGAGGATAGAGCAATATTGATATTTTAAGTCATTGTGCCTGTTCTCCCGGAAGGATCGACCAATTCATATATACAGATCAGAATTACTGGTTCCCTCTGGTAACGTATTTTGTAACAAGCGTAACCTGTGACGCATTCATACCTGTTTTTGGTACCCATTGTTACTCCATTGATTTAGCCGATAACTAAAACCTTTGCCCCACGTATTTTCCTGTTCTTCAGTTCAGACAGGGCAATATTGGCTTGTTCAAGTTTATATTCCTGGATTTCAGGAATAACCGGAATTTCAGCTGCCACCCGGAGAAATTCCATAACATCATTTCGTGTTACATTTGCTACACTTTTAATTTCTTTTTCCATCCAGAGATGATCTGAAAAGTCCAGACTCAACAACTGATCTTTGTCAGTTTCTTCTTTCCTGATGGCATTTATTACCAGTCTGCCTCCTGGTTTAAGATTCTTTAAGGCTTCAACAACCGGTTTCCATACAGGTGTTGTATCTATTATGCAATCAAGCTGTTCAGGAACTGCTTCAGAAGTGTCGCCTGTCCAGGTTGCCCCCATTTCCATAGCGAAAGATCTTTCATTTTCGTTCCTGGCAAAGACAAAGATTTTAGTACCGGGGAAAAGATACTTTACAGTCTGCAGGACAATATGGGCAGAAGCTCCAAATCCTGTCAGTCCTATATTCTGGCCATTTTTAAGGCCGGTAAGCATAAGGGAGCGGTAACCGACAGCGCCCGCACATAACAGGGGAGCTGCCTGCGAACTGGTAAAAACCTGTGGAACAGGATACGCAAATGATTCAGAAACAGCCATATATTCAGCATATCCACCATTAACATCCCTGCCGGTGGCCTTAAATCCGGAACATAGATTTTCATTGCCTGACAGACAGTAACTGCATTTTCCGCATGAAGAGAATATCCATGCAACACCAACCCGATCTCCGGGTTTAAGTCTTACTACTTTGTCACCAGTGCTTTCCACTATTCCAACAACCTGATGGCCAGGCACTACCGGCAAATTTGGAGGAGGAGTCCTGCCTTCAATTTCATCAAGTTCAGTATGGCAGACACCACAAGCCAGAACTTTAACCAGAACTTCATTATCAGCTGGTTCGGGTTTAGGTAAATCTTTTAATTCAAGTGGCTCACTGTTTTTTCCGAGGTCGGTTATGGATTTTAGAATCAAAGCTTTCATAATTTCAGTGTTCAGGATGAGGGTGCTTTTTACTGATAAAACAATATTTTTCAAAATTTGTTGGAAGAATTTTGAAATTCCGGTATCGCAATGATTTGGAAATCAGATCGACCTTTGATAAAGCCTTGTTTTACCCCCCTCAGGACACTTGAAGTTCTTCCTTTTAATATTGCCTGATTACAAATCAATTTGATTTTTTCTCATTAATTTGTTTCTTTAATTGAAATTACAGCTGGTTTCCATACCAATAACTGAAAAGTATGAAAGAATATAGTGACAAAATAGATAGTCTGCTTGACAAACTGGAATCTTTATTGAAAAGACAGGAAGCGTTTTCAGAAGAGGTAAACGAAGTACGTGAAGAGATATACAGATTTAAAGCTAATGCGGAGAGTCCTGTTGCTGAAAAAGAAAAAATAAAAGAGAGCCCCCCTGTAATTGAAAAGATTAATGAAATCAGGAAGGATAGAGTAAATACTAACCTGGTGGAAAATCAACGGCTGACTGATGAAAAATCATCCGGGATTTCATTCAAAAACATCAAACCCTCCTCTCAGATTAAAACAGACCTTGAAAAGTTCATAGGTGAAAATCTTATTAACAAAATTGGAATAGGAATAACAGTTGTTGGTGTGGCAATTGGTACAAAATACGCTATTGACCACCAGCTTATAAATCCGGTTACACGGATTATTTTGGGTTATTTAATGGGTTTTGGGCTCCTTATTTTTGCAGTCCGGCTGAAAAAAAGATATGAAAATTTCAGTGCAGTTCTGTTAAGCGGTTCAATGGCAATTATGTATTTTATTACCTATTCGGCATATAGTTTTTATTACCTGTTACCGCAAAATTTATCATTTATCCTGATGGTATTGATTACGGTTTTTACTGTTACAGCGGCAATAAAATATGATAGCCAGGTCATAGCTCACATAGGTTTGGTGGGTGCTTATGCAGTCCCCTTCCTTTTAAGCAAAGGATCCGAAAATGTCTCAATACTCTTCAGTTACACAGCTATTATTAATATCGGGATCCTCTTTATATCTTTTAAAAAGTACTGGAAACCACTTTATTATTCATCATTTCTGCTTACCTGGTTAATGTATTTGCTGTGGTTTGCGTCAAAGTATCAAAGTCCGCAACATACTGGCATAGCGACAACATTTCTTTCTGTATTCTTTGTGACTTTCTATCTTATGATACTTGCCTACAAACTGGTACAAAAAGAAAAGTTTAATATTTATGACATTGTATTATTGCTTTCAAATTCATTTATCTTTTACGGCATAGGATACAATATCATTAACAGATTGAACAATGGTGAGAGTTACCTCGGTTTATTTACTCTCGGTAACGCAACCGTGCATTTAATTGTCAGTATGCTTATTTTCAGGAATAAGCTTGCGGACCGGAACCTGTTTTACCTTATTTCGGGTTTGTCACTGGTTTTTATTACCATTGCAATTCCCGTTCAGTTAAATGGGAACTGGGTAACACTTTTGTGGGTTGGTGAAGCTGCTTTGCTATTCTGGTTGGGCAGGACCAAAAATGTAAGCTTCTATGAAGTACTTTCATATTTTCTGATGCTTCTGGCATTTTTAAGTCTTCTTAACGATTGGGCGGCATCATACAATATGTATAATCCTCTGATACCCGAAACAAAAATAACACCACTTTTAAATATTTATTTTCTGACCTCATTATTATTTATTGCCGCATCCGGCTTCATTATCATACTTAATCGCAATCCAAAATTTCGCTCCCCGTTATATTCTCAAACTGAGTTAGTGAAGCTCTTTTCATTCTCTGTTGCTATTTATTTTCTCATTTCACTTTATTATTCATTCAGTTTGGAAATATCAAATTACTGGAACCAGCGCTATGCTGATTCTTTGATTTCAGTAGATGAGAATGGTAATACTATAAAATACCGGAACTCTGACCTGCAATATTTTAAAACAATATGGCTAATCAACTATTCACTATTCCTCTTTTCAATTCTGTCTCTGGTAAATATCCGAAAACTCAGGTACAGGAAATGGGGCTTCATTAACCTTATTATAAATACTTTAATACTGCTTGTTTTTCTCATTCCTGGATTATACATCCTTAGTGAGCTAAGGGAAAGTTATCTCAATCAGACACTGGCTGAATACTATAACAGGACACCTTTTAATATAGTAATTCGTTATATCTCGTTTGGTTTTGTCGGATTGATGTTAACTTCAATTTATATGTATGTAAGGCAGGACTTTCTGAAACCAGCCCCTTATAATTTACGGATAGCTTTCGAATTAATTTTGAACATATCCCTTATCTGGATTATAAGCAGTGAATTTATTTCCTGGATGGATATCTTTAAATACTCACAATCTTATAAGCTTGTATTGAGTATTCTTTGGGGTGTATATGCATTGCTTTTGATAGTCTATGGTATCTGGAAAAATAAAAAGCATCTGAGAATTTTTGCAATAACGCTATTTGGAGTAACCCTCATAAAACTATTTTTCTATGACATTTCACATCTTGACACAATCTCAAAAACCATTGTTTTTGTTACATTGGGTATAATCCTTTTAATAATTTCATTCCTTTATAACAAGTACAAGAATATTATTTCTGAGGAAATTCAAAACTGAAATAATACTATTTTATAAGCTGCCATTTATTAGACAGTTGAATGTGACCAGCCAGATATGGAGAAAAATTTCAAATTTTTTACTTACTTTATATTACATTATACAGAAAATTTGTGGTTATGCAAAACAAGTCTGTTTTTTTAATTGCTTTCTGGACCGCTTTAATATTCAACTCGTGCGGGGGCAGATATGAATATAATTTCCAGAACACTGGTCTTTCTGTTGAAAACAGAGTGGCCGACCTTGTTTCCCGGATGACAATAGAAGAGAAAGTGGGACAAATGATGAATAACGCTCCGGCAATTGAAAGATTAGGTGTTCCTGCTTACAACTGGTGGAACGAAGCATTGCATGGGGTTGCGCGCAGTCCGTATCATACTACCTCATATCCACAGGCAATTGGGATGGCGGCAACGTGGGATACAGAATCACTGGAAAAAATGGCTGATTATACATCAGAGGAAGGAAGAGCAATTTTTCATGATTCAAAAAGTAAAGGTAAAGTAGCTATTTACTGTGGGTTGACATACTGGACCCCTAACATCAATATATTTCGCGATCCGCGATGGGGAAGAGGGCAGGAAACTTATGGTGAAGATCCGTATCTGACCGCTTCAATGGGAAAAGCTTTCGTAGAAGGCTTGCAGGGAGATGATCCCAATTATCTTAAAGCTTCAGCCTGTGCCAAGCATTATGCAGTTCATAGTGGCCCGGAATCAAGTCGTCATACATTTAATGCAGTAGTCAGTAAATATGATTTATGGGATACTTATCTCCCTGCTTTCCATGATCTTGTCGTTGAAGGAAATGTATCCGGGGTAATGTGTGCCTATAATGCTTTTGAAGGGCAACCCTGTTGTGGCAGTGACATCCTGATGAGTGATATACTTCGAAAAGACTGGGGATTTAAAGGCTATGTTACTTCAGATTGCGGGGCAATAAATGATTTTTTCAGAACCCACAAAACATCTCCTGACGCTCAGTCAGCAGCTGCAACGGCAGTTATTCATGGTACCGATGTGGAGTGCGGGTCAAGTTATAAGGCATTATTAACAGCTTTTAATGAGGGTTTGATTACTGAAGACCAGATTGACATTTCCCTTAAAAGACTTTTTACCATCCGTTTCCGGCTTGGAATGTTTGACCCTGATGAAAAAGTCCCTTACGCGAATATACCTTTATCTGTCCTGGAAAGCGCTGAACACAAGGAACATGCCTTAAAGATGGCCAGGCAGTCAATTGTCCTGTTGAAAAATGAGAAGAATATTTTGCCATTATCGAAAAATTTAAAAACTGTTGCAGTTGTGGGTCCTAATGCAGATGATGAATCAGTGCTGCTGGCTAATTATTTTGGAGTACCCTCGGAAATTACAACTGTATTGGAAGGCATAAAGGCTAAATTGCCGTCAGGTACTAAAATTATTTATGAGAAGGGTGTAAATCTTACCGACAATAAAGTTTTCAAGGCTTCAAACAATGGCCGGCAATTTTCCTTCGGGGGTGTCAGGGGGTTTAAAGCAGATTATTATCAGAACAGAAATTTTCAGGGAGAACCGGTTTTAAGCAGGATTGAGGAGACAATTAATAAAGAGTGGGGTGATGGAGAAAAAATCTCTGAAAATGTCATAGCAAGAAATCTGAGCATCAGGTGGAAATCGGATTTTACGCCGGATAAATCCGGAGAAATTGCTTTTAAACTAAAAGGTGATGATGGTTGCCGGCTTTTTATAAATAATGAAAAACGTATTGATTCGAATCAGTCACAATCATATTATACATTTAAAGTTAAAAAAGGGGAAAAATATGATCTGGTAATTGAGTACTGGCAAAATTCCGATAACGCAAAAATTGAATTCTCTGAAGGCATTATTGAAGAAGCTGATGCCGGAACAATTGCTAATCGGGTTAAAGAAGCTGATGTCATTATTTTTGCAGGAGGGATATCAGCTTCCCTGGAGGGTGAACAAATGCGCGTGGATATTGAAGGCTTCAAAGGAGGCGACCGTACTTCAATTTCTTTGCCAAAGATCCAGACAGATTTATTGAAAGCACTTAAGGCAACAGGGAGACCGGTTGTTTTTGTGATGATGACCGGAAGTGCTCTGGGAATAGAATGGGAGGCAGCCAATATTCCAGCAATAGTTAATGCATGGTATGGAGGCGAGGCGGCCGGAACCGCAATAGCTGACGTTCTTTTTGGCGACTATAATCCTGCCGGGCGTTTACCTGTCACATTTTATAAGAGTATAAATGACCTTCCTGATTTTGAAAACTACAATATGGATAACAGGACTTACAGGTATTTTACTGGAGAGCCGCTCTTTCCTTTTGGATATGGATTAAGTTATACATCATTCAAGTATGAGAATCTTGAAATCCCGAACTCCTCAACCACCGGTTCCGATATAACCTTTAAACTACAGGTAAGCAATGCAGGCAATAAGGATGGTGAGGAGGTTATTCAGGTTTATCTTACTCATAAAAATACAGGTATTAAAAAACCAATCCGTGCTCTGAAAGGATTTAAACGGATCAGTTTAAAAGCAGGTGAATCCAGGACTGTGGAATTTAATCTGACATCTGAAGATCTGTCAGTGGTTGATGAAAACGGTATCAGGAAAGTGGTCCCCGGTGAAATTGAAATCTCAGTCGGTGGATGCCAGCCTTCTGAATCCTCTCTGGCTCAGGGGAGATCAATTCAGAAAATAGTACCGCTTGCCGGTGACATGTACGTAATAAAGTACTAGGTTTTCGCTGACATATCCGGCAAGCTGTTGTTTACTAATTAGTATGATTACCGATTCTTATCTGATCATTACCATCAAAGTGCCTGTAATATAGGCTGTTAACCACCAGCAGTAAGCTATGAGGGAATAGTTGTGTAAATATACTGACAGCGGATAGTCTTTGCCCTTCTTTATTCGGCTGTTCCATATAAGAATCGCATCTGCAAGCATGCCGGCAAGAGAGGAATATCCGAGTATTCCATGAACCGTAAAAGGTGATCGGGAAGACCCGATTATCATACATGAAGTCGCCGTTATGTCCAGAATTACCGCTATTGTCAGAAATGTAATAACTTTTTTGGAGGCCTTACGGGCTTTCCGCTCAGAAAAAATGAAAAGAGTGTAAGAGATCAGGGCCAGGTTAACAATTATTGTGCCTGCAATTAGTATTGGTTTCATGTGGTTATAATTTATTTCAACTTTTAAATTTCTGAAGAAGGACATGCATGATAATTAAAACTGATTCTGATGGGAATTCAGCATTCACTTACCATGTAAATGATCGGATTGTTGTTGGGTGCCAGTTTCCGGTTTAATCAATAAGAGACTACCTTATATCCTCTTTTAAGGTACCGTGTAAGTGGAACTCCCATTCCTTTTACGTCGATCTGACAAACTTTCAGGTCATTTGTAACTCCATACATATTGGAACAGGCCACACAAGCCTCTACAATTACCCCATCTTTTTTCATTGAAGCCACCTTGTCTTTTAAAACTGAATCTTCTGCAAGGAGTTTCTCCGAGGGGCCCCAGACCACTAATATAACCTCTTTAAACCAGTTATAATTTTTTGCTGCCTGTGCATACATCAGACATGACTTCATCGCTACTTCAGGATCACCGCTTGACCACAATACAACTAAAGTGTCGGAAGCGGTTGCGGTTTTTGAACCCTGGGCATTCAGTATTTTTACCGAACCCGTTGCAATTACCAGTAAAAGTATTGTAAAAGTTAGTTTCATTTCAATTGTTTTAAATTAAACTTATAATAATGTCAGAAACAAATAAAGATGCCGGTAATCAAACCGGGTAAGCTGTCGTGATCATATACTCAATTCCTGAAACCTGTAAAAGGCTACCAGAACAGAAAGGATAAAAAGTACAGTATTAAGCAGAACTTCCATGTATTCGTTTTTACGGATGTGATGAGAAGCTGCCAATACCATAATGACTGCAAGTCCGCTGGCTGCGGAGGGAGTTAAAACCGGAAAAATTCCGGTAACCTGGGGAACAATTATTCCAATACCACCCAGCAATTCTGAAGTGCCAATAAATCTCACTGTTTGTAAAGAATAATCATTTACCCACGGAAGGTTTTTAACTAATTTATCCATGGGTTGAGTCGTTTTCATTATTCCCGCCATAGAGAACATTAAAGCCAGGATACACTGAATTATCAAGACTGCTGTATTCATAGATTTTTTATTTGTTACAGCAAATTTAAGTATTTTAACGTTAATTTTAAGCAATTATGAAGTGGTTGGAAATTTTCCTTAATTTGGGAGATGGTTTTGAAATCGTTAAAATAATTATCTATGATACTTAAACCTCCGTTATTTTTTTGTTTCGTTTTTATTGTCTTCATATTTAAGGTTGAAGAAGGCGGCTCTCAGGATAGGAACTGGACCCATTTCAGGGGCAGTAATCTGAATGGGATAGCGGTATCTGATGATGTTCCGATGAAATGGGATGACTCCGTAATAAAATGGAAAACGGAAATTCATGATATGGGTTATTCTTCTCCTGTTGTTTATGACAATCAGATATGGGTTACAACAGCAAGATCCGACGGGAAGGAGCTTTATGCTGTTTGTACCGATTTCCTGACCGGTGAAATAATATATGATATTAAGGTTTTTACTACTGAAGAAGTTGAACGGAAGCACTCATTAAATACTTATGCTTCTCCTACACCATGTATTGAAAAGGGCTTTGTTTATGTTCATTACGGAAACGCCGGAACAGCCTGCATAAATACTTCAAATGGTACAATAGTATGGAAACGGTCCGATTTTAAATGTAAGTATGTTCAGGGACCTGCTTCATCGCCTGTTCTTTATAAAAATCTGCTCATACTACATTTTGAAGGTACCGACGTTAGGTATATAACCGCTCTGGATAAGTCAGACGGGAAACTTATCTGGAAAAGTGACAGACCCGCGGAGCCATATGTAGCTTTACCGGAAATTGGAAGGAAAGCATATATAACCCCTCTAATAATAAATGTAAAAGGACGTGATATGCTTATCTCAAACGGGTCCGCTGTCTGCATAGCCTATAACCCCGCCTCCGGCAGAGAGATATGGAGGGTGGTAGATGGAGCCGAATCAACAATAGCGATGCCTTTTACAGAAGGGGGGGTAGTATTCTGGTACACCGGATTCATGGTTGCCGGTGACGGCACTAAATTTACTGAATTACTGGCTGTTAACCCGGACGGCAAGGGTGATATAACCGGTACAAATGTCATTTGGAAAAAACGTGATGAACTGTTGCAGAACCAGATGCTATCACCTGTCATAAAAGATGGCTTGATATATACTGTAAATACCAGGAATATCATGATGTGTATAGATGCAAAGACAGGGGATGAAGTCTGGTCAAAACGTGTAACTTCCAATTACAACGCTTCTCCGGTCTATTTAAACGGGAATATCTGGTTTTTCTCGGTAAAGGGAGAAGTTCTGGTAATAAAGGCTGGCCGGAAATATGAGGTTGTCGCAAATAATCAGCTTGATTCAGGGATATGGGCAACACCTGCTTTTCTAAGAAATTCGGTTATTATGAGAACTCAGAAATATCTGTACAGGATAGGAAGGGAATAGAATACAGGATATTGCAGAGGGATTGTTATTAATACACAATAAATTGGATATAAACACAATGATCCCGGAGAAATACTTATCTTAGACAATAAAAGATTATTTTATTAATTTAAAACAATGTAAAATGAACTATTTGTATTTAATCATTCCAATTGTGCTCCTGTTTTTAGCAGGAATAAAAATTGTAAGGCCGACCCAGCGGGGTTTAATTGAAAGACTTGGAAAGTACCATAAACTGGCCGATTCCGGATTTCACTGGATTATTCCGATTATCGATAAAATATTCATGGTAAATGTGACTGAACAGATGATTGATGCAGATCCGCAGGAAATAATCACAAATGATAATCTGAATGCAAGTGTGGATGCACAGGTATATTTCAGGGTCAAATCGGATGAAGAAAGCGTTAAAGGGTCAATCTACAACGTTAATAATTATAAATGGCAGATCGTTAATCTTGCCCGTACCACCCTGCGTAATATTATTGGCACACTTACTCTTAAATCGGCCAACAGTGAACGGGGGAAAATTAATGCAGAGCTCTATAAAACACTTCATACCGAGACGCAGGGGTGGGGTATTGAAATAGTCCGGACGGAACTGAAAGAGATTGATCCGCCAAAAGATGTTCAGGAGACCATGAATAAAGTAGTGAAAGCAGAAAATGAAAAAATTGCCGCCATAGATTCCGCTACGGCTGCAGAAACAGTTGCTGATGGCATAAAACGCGCCAAGATTAAGGAAGCAGAAGGTTATAAGCAATCAAAAATACTACATGCCGAGGGAGAGGCTGAAGCCATAAAACTGGTAAATGAAGCAGCAGATAAATATTTTGTTGGTAACGCGCAGTTGTTGAGGAAGCTGGAAGCACTTGAAGCGTCGCTCGGGAATAATGCGAAAATTGTGGTGCCGGCCGGTAGCGAATTGGTAAACGTGATAGGAGAGATGGCAGGTATTGTGCCATTAAAAAGAGGTAAAAATGAGTAAACCAAAACAGGTTTGGAGGTTTAATTCGGAGTTTAAGGGCATAAGTACAATTTAGTCAGAAGTGAAAGATCCAATGCGGGGATTCTCCGATCTTACGGCTCAAAGTCAGAATCCCTGATACACCTTTCTGAACAGCTATATCAGATAAAATCATTTGGCCGTAAATATTAGCATTGTCTTTTTGAGTGTGGTATTCACAGGATTGAAAGTTGTTTAACCGGACACTAACGAAATAAAATATATAATCAGAACAATAACCAGGCATTTGTGTTATATAGATAGAACATTATTTTGAAAACTGGAAAAGCATATGCAAAGTGGACAGGGAGCTTACCAAAAGGCACCGGGATACTGAAATTAAATACTGTATGGAGAGGAGTGTAGTTATAGTTTTCCCTCCCGGTTTGAAGATGGAAAATGTACAAACCCTGAGGTAATAATCGCTGCAGCACATGCAGGTTGTTTCTCAATGGCTTTTGCCGGTCTTTTTACTGATGTTTATATAAATTAAATTAAATTTAAAAATAAAAGCTATGACATTAAAGAAAACAATAATTCATGTTATGCTGCTTATTTTTTTAGTACCGGTTGCAAATGGTCAATCAAGAAAAATTATTATCGAAGGATTGGACCAATTGCGATTTTCAGTGGAAACAATAAAAGCCAAACCAGGTGAGAAACTGACAATAACCATGAAAACCATAAGTTCAATGGATAAAAGTCAGATGGCACACAACTGGGTACTGCTTAAACTAGGTACAGATGCCATGAATTTCGTAACAAAAGGTCTCCAGTACTCATCAACAGAATATATTGATCCGGATCTGAAGAATGAAATTATTGCATACACAAAGTTGCTGGGAGGCGGGAAAGAAGATACTATTACCTTCACGGTGCCTGCCAAAAAGGGAACATATGAATATGTATGTACCTTCCCCGGACATTTCCAGGCAGGAATGAAAGGGAAGCTGATAGTTGGATAATACTTGCTGGTAACTTAATGGAGGAAAGAGAAGATCACTGTTAAAGAGATTCTTGTAGTTTTTCAAGGAGGTCTCAGGCTTCCCGGATTTTTTTTGCATTAATTCAAGGCAGTTTTCGAAAGCGCTGTTTGCGTTGTTTTTTAATTCTTGAATTATTGTATTTACCAGCCATCAGAAGTAATAAAATACCAGATCATAATGAAACCTCTAAAAGGATATTCACCTATCGAAGATTACGGAATAATTGGTAATTTAAATACAACAGCACTGGTGTCAAAGGAAGGGTCAATCGACTTTCTGCCGTTCACCCGTTTTGATGCACCAACAATATTCGGAGCTTTGCTGGACAATAATAAGGGCGGACATTTTTCCATTGACGTTAAAAACGGTGAGGTAAACCGTAAACAATTGTACCTTCCCGATACTGCTGTATTGCTTACCCGTTATCTTTCCAATGACGGTATTGCGGAACTGACTGACTTCATGCCTCTGACCGAGAATGAAAAACAGTTTGTACTGGTAAGGAAACTTAAAATAATTAAGGGGAAGCACACTTTCCGTATTGAACTGAAACCACGGTTTAATTACGGTAAGTATGGCTTTACCGTTGAAAAAGGAAAAGAGAGTCTTGTTGTCCGAAGTAAAGGAGACCGGGAAGAATGCTTTCATTTATTCAGCAATGTTAATCTGGACCATTCAAATGATAGCTTATCAGCTGAGATCCGGTTGAAGAAAAGAGATGAACTTAAAATTGTGCTCGTGGCTCCGGAAGAATTCGGAAGATATGACCCACATGGAAGCCTGGATTATTATACAGAAGAATGTTTTGATAAGACAGTGCGGTTCTGGCGTAACTGGGTTAGTAAATCCAACTATACAGGGCGATGGCAGGATGTGGTAAACCGCTCGGCCATCACCCTTAAGCTGCTAACTTCTCACCCTTATGGTTCAACAGTTGCAGCTGCTACATTGGGATTGCCCGAACGTATTGGCGGCGAAAGGAACTGGGATTACCGTTTTACCTGGATACGGGATGCAGCCTTTACCATGTATAGTTTTCTGCAGCTTGGTTATACAAATGAGGCCCGGAAATTCATTACCTGGATACAGGATCGGAGCCGGGAAATTGAAACTGCCGACGAGCTCAAACTAATGTACCGTGTTGACGGGTCAACCGATCTCAGGGAATCTAAAATAACATACCTCGAGGGGTACAAAAAGTCTTCGCCGGTTCGTTCCGGGAATGCTGCATCCAATCAGTTCCAGCTCGACATTTACGGTGAACTGATTGATACTATTTATATTTATAACAAGAATGCTGAACCTATAAGCTACGATTTCTGGCTGAGCCTGATTAAATTTATCGATTTTGTTTGCGAAAACTGGAAGAAAAAGGATAGTGGTATCTGGGAGGTACGTGATGATAAAAGGGAATTTCTGACTTCAAAAGTCATGTCATGGGTTGCCCTTGATCGTGGGATATTGATTGCCGAAGACCGTTCTTTTCCAGCCCCGCTTGAAGGATGGAGGGAAATACGAAATGAGATCTTCAATGATATTTTTAACAATTATTGGAATCCTGAAATAAAAGCATTTGTACAGTATCGTGGGGCAGACACACTCGATGCCTCAGCGATGCTGATCCCTCTGGTCCGGATGCTTAGCCCGAAAGAGCCACGGTGGATATCCACCATGCAGGCAATTGAAAAGGATCTGGTAACCGATTCCCTCGTATACCGGTATAAACTTAGCAAAGGTGCAAGCGATGGGATCCCGGACGAAGAAGGGACTTTTTCCGTTTGTTCTTTCTGGTACATCGAATGTCTGGCTAAATCGGGAGAAATTGACAAAGCAATTCTTTATTTTGAAAAAATGCTGGGCTATGCCAATCATCTAGGACTTTTTTCAGAACAAATCAGTCTGAATGGTGAACAACTGGGCAATTTTCCACAGGCTTTCACTCATCTCGGCCTTATAAGTGCAGCTCATCAACTCAGGCTGCTTCTGGCACAGGATAGCATGCCATAACTTCAAAGGAGCACCTGACAGGTCATTTTTCCAGTTACCCTGGAAACTTCTTCAGTTGCACTGACACCGTGAACCCTGCCATCAGTACCGGATACGTCCGGTATCCAGTAAGGAAAAAATGTCTGGCAATCCCTTGGGGCCATCCGGGTAAAGTTGAAGTCCCGGCTTTGAAAGTTGCCTGACTTGCTTCAGATGTAGCAAGTCCCGTCACCGGCGAAAGACTTGTAACGATAGAGGAATTGAGCTTTTCGCCGATCCTGCAATTGGGGTTTAACAGAAATACTCCCTGGCTTGGACTATACAAACCCCGTAATTCTCAATAAACAGACTAATAATAATATCATAATAAATCTATCCATAATCTAGAAGTTTAGCCAGATTAACAGATATAGTGAATTGTTGTCTGATGCATTCCTGTTGAACCCGTCATAATTCTTTCCTGAACCGTTGAATTTATTATTAAGTATATACTGCACTGAAAATTTTGTATTATCCCAGGGCAGGAAACTAAGTTGTGCGATCATACCGTCACTATCCGGTTTACCTGCCCTGCTGCCATCAACAGGAGAGGGTAAAAAGGCCAGATCATCCTTATTGCCTTCCGTAAGGAAATAGCCTAAAGTAAATCCATAGCCTTTTTTAAAGAAAATGTTCCCGTCTACCTTGAAGGATTGCAGATTATATTTTTCATTCTGTACGTCACCTGACTGATAAGATGAATACAACATTTGGTTTTCATGTATCCACGAAGAGTGTAATGTTATGGTACTGTTTGTCATTAAGTGTTCATATTGCAAATCGAGGGCCATATCTGTATATCTGTCTGTTTGTCCTGAAACTCCAGTGGGATAAAGATTGGCTGACATGCCATAAGTTCCAAATTCCAGATAATTATCAGACCATTGGTGTTCTATTGCAAGACGCCAATAAGGTGCAATTCCTTTAGTGATCAGGGCAGCACCGGATCCCGGAGGATCGGAGGCGCCCTGCTGAGCAGACCTGTAGACACTAAATCCTGCATAAATAAGGTTATTAAAAAGACAGTATGTTCCAATACCCATGACTTGTTGAGACAGACTACCTTCAAGCATGGTAGACATTGAAGGGGTGGGAGCAACTGCCGATGATGCATAAGGAAATCCCCAGGCAGGAGTACTGTTCCATATGTCCTGGACAGTCGGATTATTATTCAGCGTGAAACCGTAGGTAATATCTTTGGAGGCAAGTGTTGTTTGCTGGGCATAACGGATATCCGCATTATCAATTCCAAATGCTCCCCCTTGCTGATCATAGGTAATCTGCACAAAGGCACCGATCCTTGACGCAATCAGGCCGGAATAAAAAAAACTGAATTGCTGAGGGAATTCTGCATTGTAATTCTGTGTTCCCGGAATTTTCTTCTTAATGTCAGTTACTGATAACTGTGCCATTCCTGATAACGGTGACGATGTCAGTAGTTTTAATCTATTCCTTTTACCAACCACCTCGTCAATAGTCTTGACAGTTGTCAATGTATAACCGGTTAATTTAAAATTTCTTCCAAATGAAGTCAGTTCGGGATATACAGTATGACAAACTGTACATGCCATGCCTGTCTGACGTGCAAAGCCCGGAACGGCAATTGCAACAGGTGACCTCAGTAAAAGGAACATGAAAACCAGGAGCGTTAATATATAAAGAATTTTAAATCCCGGCAGGTTTGAAAAAAGTTTTTCTGTTCTCATTGTTTTTAATTGGTTTAGGTTAATTAAGAATCGTATCATCTTGGTAAGTATAAAGTTTATATTAACAATGAAATGGTATTAAAATTCTGATAAGAATGACCCCTTTTGCAATTGCAGCTTGTGCTATTGTGGAAAAAACTTAATCCTGTAGTGTAGAAAAGTAATAATATCACACTGCTAAATTTTTTGATCGGAATTTTCTTTTCTTTGATTCTATGAAAATATATGCCTGAGCAATTAATTTTATTTCCAATAGTCAGTGGCACTTTGTATGATCTTGTTTTGTTTGTTATGATCAAAAAATAGTCTGGTGATTTGCATTCAATTATCAAATTTATAGACAAAAAACAATTAGAAGATTAAGAATGGGTTAAAGTTGAATTATAAATGGATTAGGCAGGGCCTGTTTGTTCTTTTTCTAATGAACAAACAATCGATTATGGTTAAGTTAAACAAAGAGGGATACTCATTTAAAATAAATATATTTGCCTGCACGAGGGATTAGTTTAAACATAGTCAAAATTATAAGAGTTATCAGGGTTAATGTTATGAATATACTTATTAAGGGATTTGTTATTCTGGTTTTGCAAATGGTTATTTACTCATCTTATGGCCAAAAGAATCTGCCCGGAAGATTTAAAGCTCAGGTTATGAGATCTGAATTTATCTTTGAGAACGCATCTTTTCCAAGCTGTCATGCTTCGACTGTACTTGAAACGGATGATGGTATAATGTCTGCGTGGTTTGGCGGAACAGCTGAAGGCCGGCCTGATGTCTGCATTTACACTTCGGAAAATAAGGGAGGGCAATGGAGTGATCCCAGGCTGGTTGCAGATGGTATTATTAATGACACTCTTCGCTATCCCTGCTGGAATCCGGTGCTTTTTAAAAGGGATAACGGTGATATAATTTTATTTTATAAAGTTGGCCCTAATCCTCGTGAATGGCGGGGGATGTACAAAATCTCAAAAGATGGGGGAAAGTCATGGACTGGGGAGGTTCCGGTACCCGGCAACTTTTTGGGGCCCATCAAAAATAAAGCGAAACGGTTAAAGAACGGGAGAATCCTTTATCCCACCAGTATTGAGACTGCACAATACTGGAATGTTTATGTAGAAACTTCGGATCAGGATTTAAACAATTGGAGAAAAACAGAAATTAACAACAATGGTTTTAACGCAATTCAACCAACAATTCTTTTTTACAAAGGCAGAAAAATTCAATTGCTCTGCCGGAGCAGAGAAAAAAGAATTGTGGAGACCTGGTCGGAAAATAACGGAAAAACGTGGTCCCCAATTAAGGCTACATCGCTTCTTAACAATAATTCAGGTATCGATGCTGTAACTCTCACTAATGGCTTACAATTACTGGTGTGTAACCCAATTGAGAATGGCAGGAATAGGCTGGTTGTTCTTGCCTCGGCCGACGGGAAAAACTGGAACGAACTAATCACTTTAGAGGACGAACCCAAAGGTGAATTCAGCTATCCCGCAATTATCAGGGGGAAAGAGGGTACAGTCCATATTACATACACATATAACAGGGTAAAAATAAAATATGTCCGATTAGAAATTTCTGAAAAGTAAACATTGGTTAATTGTCAGATTTAGGGATGCGCCATTTAAAAATAATTTACAATTAAGAGAGCGCAAGTTGTCTGAGGAACTCATTAATAGGAATTTATAAAAATGAAGATAATAGACTTCATTATATTTTTAGTTTACCTGGCAGGAATTGTAATTTTTGGTGGGTCCTTCTACAAAAAAAACAAATCCTCATCTGCATTTACCCTTGGAAATAAAAATCTCCCCACATGGGTAATCTCGATGTCTATCTTCGCAACATTTGTCAGCAGTATTAGCTACCTGGCCCTACCCGGACAGGCATATCAAACGAATTGGAACCCTTTTGTATTTAGTTTGTCAATACCTTTTGCCTCGTTTATGGCATTTAAGTTTTTTGTGCCACTTTACCGGTCAGTTAACAGTCCTTCAGCTTACACCTATCTCGAATTGAGATTTGGTCCATGGGCCAGGATATATGCATCAGTTATGTACCTCCTTACTCAGTTAATGAGGTCAGGGACAATACTTTTCTTATTGGCCTTAACCCTTAATGTTATTCTTGGCTGGAGCATGGTTATTGTAATCATCATAACAGGTTTTAGCGTTCTGATCTACTCTTTGCTGGGAGGAATACAGGCAGTGGTCTGGACGGATGCCATACAGGGAATTATTTTAATAACGGGAGCTCTTATTTGTGTCATAGTGCTCCTGTTTTCAATGCCTGAAGGGCCGGCCCAGTTATTCCAGATTGCTTCAGTAAGCCACAAATTCAGCCTTGGGAACTTTAAAGCCGGATTAACCACTCCCTCCTTCTGGGTTGTTCTTTTTTACGGGATATTTATTAATCTGCAGAATTTCGGGATAGATCAGAGCTACATACAGCGCTATATGGCAGCAAGTTCTGAGAAGGAAGCAAAAAGATCAGCACTTTATGGAGGGCTGATATATATTCCGGTTTCTTTTTTGTTCCTTTTTATCGGTACCTCCCTTTTCAGCTACTACACAGCCCGCCCGGGTATTTTACCTGCAGATATCACCAGTGACAGGGTTTTTCCATTTTTCATTGTAAATAATCTTCCGGCCGGATTAACCGGATTACTCATTGCCTCTATATTTGCAGCAGGTATGAGTACTATCTCGACAAGCCTCAATAGTTCAGCAACAGTAATACTGAATGATTATTTCAGGAAAAAGTTAAAAGGTTATGATGCTGAAAAGAAATCTATGAATATTTTGTATTCATCTTCTTCCCTTTTCAGTGTTGTCAGCATTTTTGCCGCAATTGCCATGATCAATGTTCAGAGTGCCCTTGAAACCTGGTGGAAACTGGCTTCTATATTTAGTGGAGGTATGCTAGGATTGTTTCTTTTAGCATTTTTTTCCAGGAAAGTTAATAACCTTGCCGCGGTTATTGGTGTTACTGCCGGTATAATTGTTATAGGATGGATGAGCTTGTCTCCAATTTTTTTTAAAGCTGAAAGTTTGCAGATGTATGCCAGTCCGTTCCACAGTTACTTGTCAATTGTTTTCGGCACAATGGCCATTTTTATTATTGGATTTATTTCAGGTATTTTCATTCACTCTTACCACATCAGAAAATCCTGAAAACCATAATTTGGAAATACCTGGCAGGTAGTAACTATCTTTCTTCATGAAAAACCAGTACAGGAAGTTCCGATTTGCTCAATATTTTTTTTGAAGGACTATCCTGAAATAGTTTCTCAAAAAAATTCTTGTTTTCCTTAAGCAAAACTATCAGATCGGTATCGCTTTCCTTTGCAAAATCATTAATCCCTTCCTCAATATTTTCACTGTATTGAATTTTCAGATTAATATTTGAATAACCGACTTTCTCATGGATCGTTGCTTCAAAGCTATTGCTTTTCAACTTTTCTTCAAGATCCTTATTATAAGTGATATGCAACGCCGTTATTTCAGCATTTAATGGTTTTGCAATTTCAGACAATTTTGTTAAAGTGGGAATATCCTCATCCTTATAATCAGTTGCATAAAGAATTTTCACAAATGTCCCTTTCTGGTAATCAGCAGGTAATTTTAAAACCGGGCAATGGGCAGTTTCGAGGACATTTTTGTAAGTTTTTAAGATAAAGTCATTCTCCGGCCCTGGTACTTCATTCAATACCATTAAAAACGTATCAGCTTCCTTCGATTTATCTATTAATAATAAATCAGCTATTCCGGTTGTTATGTTAAATTTAACTTCAAATCCTTCTATATCTTTATTATCCGTCAGAAAGCTTTGAATTGATTTTTCTGCTTTCCTGATTTTCTGTTCTTCCATCAAAGCGTCATACTGAAACCCACTGATCCCTGTCTTTAATGGTTGTGCCATCTGAAAGTTTAATGTGTACTGGGATTCTATCACAAGGAACAGTTCTACATTCATCTTAAGCTTCTTCCCCAGGAGGAATGATATTTTTGTACTATTATCAAGATTATCTGCAGAACGAATGAATTGTAATATTTTGTTTTTCATTTTCAAATACTTTAAAATGTTGAAATTCAGTTTGAGGCAAGTATTAAAAACCCTTTTCTGAACATTTTGAATCTTAATAGAAATGGATTCATCTGATTATCCGAGTATTTCCCTGTCAATATTTTCAAGTTCTTTAAGAAGCGTAATGAAGATTCTCTTTTTAAGTAAGTTTTCAGGGACTTTATTATCATTATTTTTAATTTCCAGGTAAAATTTCATACCGAGCCTGGCTGCAATCTCCTTTTTTTGTTTGTTTAGTCTGCTGATAACAATATTATTCCTCAGGTCTTCAGCTCGTTTCTGGGCTTTGTTAACAGCATCTCTCGTAAGATCGAGTCCTGTTTTAAAAGCCTCGGAGGATTTATCCTTTATCTTTCCGAATAAAATTTCAGAATAGGATGAAATTTTCTCACCAATTACCCTGGCTTCTTCTCCTATTTTAGAAGCTCCCTCTGAAATATTTTCAGTTGCTTCCTCCCAGAATTCCGATTCAGATAATGTATCACCGACTTTTCTTAGTTTCTCCCTTATGTCTGCAGCCGAATGTTCAATTTTATCCTGAATCTCCGATTTTATTTCAGAGGCCTTTTCTCTGGTGTCTTTAAGTTTCCCGGCGGTTGTATTTTTAACCTTTTCTGCTTTCAGTTTCGCTTTATGCCCTATATTTTTTGCCGTTAGTTTATCATTTTGTTTCATAGTGATTGATTTAAAGAATAATTTTTCATCCTGTTCAGTATACTTAATTTCTTTAATATTATACCTTGTGCTTTTGATCTGATTTTATTTTAATGTTTTATAATAAAACAAGGATATTAATGACAATGTTTTTAATATACAGAATTTTTATGTGAAATGCAATTTTTTTCCTGATAATCATATTAACCTGGTTTGACATGTTTACTACCTCCGACTCTACCGGATTTATGGTGAGTTATTTTATGTTACACAGAATACAGGTATTAGTATTTTCCCGTACTCAAATTTCATTATAGTCACAGATCTTTTCACTGTTGGGCACGGGCGCATAAATATATGGTTTATCATGACATGCAGAGTAAATGCCGTAGGTCTTTACCATCCTGGAAGGAAATTCAATCCGAATACTCCATTATGAAATCCTCCGTTCTGGAATGGAAATGCATAATAAGGTTCAATAACAAGATATCCGAGAAGATTTATTCTTAGCGAAACACCAGTTGAATATACCGGTATTCTTGTTGTATCACTGAGCGAAGTTGTTTGCCAGTCAAGTTTTATATTATTGCCTGAATTCCATGCTAATCCACTATCGAAGAAAAGATTAAGATCGGTAAACAACCATCCTGATTTGATTAATGCAAGTCTTTTTGGGCCTGACAACGGGAACCTCAATTCAGCATTAGCCACAATAATTTTAGTTCCGCTTAAGCGGGAGATATTGAATGAGTTTGATCCCGGGGAAGCGTCCCCGTAAAATGAAATATTTTCATATCCTCTTATCAGCCAGGGGTAACCCAGGTATATTGGTGAGGTTATATTGTTATCAGCTCCGTTACCATACCTGCCGTAATGATATAACCGAAACGCCAGGCCAAATGGTTTAATGAAAAAATAGTTCCTGTAATCAATTAAAGCCGTGTAAAAATTTACTGCTCCAAAATATTTACCTGCCTGATATCTGGCACGGCGTCCCTCCATAGGTGCGGTCATTCCGAAATGTGAATTATCCTCAACATAGGACAAGGAAATTTGCTGAAAATTATTCCCGGTCGGGGCCGGAAGCTTTTCTCTTTTCGTACCCAGTGATGTTGTTCCATCCAAAGAATAGTAATTATTGTACCTATCAATCCGGAAGTAATACCATGATGATGAGATCCCTGCCTCAAACCTCCTGGTTTGGGACAGAGGGTAGGAGGCAAAACCGGAAATATTGTCCTCAAACATTCTTATATAATCGATAATTAAATTAGTGACAGGTACTTCATTGCCACCTGTATCAAGAGTATCCGCACCTATGTATGTATTACCAAAGCGATACGGTATATGTGATAAAGAGGCTCCCCATTTGATTTTCCTTTTTTGATTAATGTATGCTAACTGTCCACCGAAATCATATATCTCACCATTAAGAGAAAGAGATGTCAATAATTGGTTATTGCCTACCATATCACTGAAGATCATATTTATGCTACCTCCCATATTATTATTGAACATTCCCGTTGAAACGCCGATATCCGCAGTATTTGAGATATAATCAAGCCTGAAATTTGAATGAAACGGGACTTCTTTCAGAGAATCCAGCGGAATTTCAGGTAAATAGTCTCTGTTATAAATAAACGTGTCAACTTCATTTGCCGCCACATGATTAACAGGCGGCAAGATACCTGCATCCAGATCGATATGGTCTTTGTCGACAAGTGATTGAGAGAAGTCACTCTCCATGGCAGCCCATATTTTATACTCATTATTGTAATAATAGGTATATGCAATTAAATCTTTTTCCCTGGCTACAGTTATTGCCGGGGAGTAGGGTGTTAAACCACTAATCCCGGTAACATAATCCGTTAATCTGAAAACTTTTTGAGATTCAATATCATATTTATATAAATTCCGGAATCCATCAGCATCAGACAGGAAAAATATTGATTTATCATCAGCGGAAAAACATGGATTCATATTATAAGCATTAGGAAAAGCATCAATCTTTGTTACCTTTCCGTGTTTAAGATCCAGGAGGGCCAGGTTAAAGCTGAATTTTTTCTCATTTTCTGCTTTAATAATACATTCTTTGGAGAAAACGATAAACCTTCCATCCGATGACCATGAAGGATGAATGTCTGATGTAAAGTCACTGGTCAACTTTTCAACTTTACCTGAATCTAAATAAAATTGATAAAGATCCCCGACTCCGTTGACAAGTCCTGAGAAAACAATTGTCTTTCCATCAGGTGACCATGCAGGATTATAGAAAGATGGTACTCCTTTAATTTCAATTTCCTTTATTATACGGCCCTTTTTAACATCAAGAATAGCAAGCTTATTTATGCCTTTGGTCACAATCACAAACGCAAATTTCTTTCCGTCAGGAGACCATGTGCCAGATGATTCTATAAAATTGAAATCATCTATTTCATTATTCTTAACAACACTTGACAGTTTCTTAATGATCTTACCTTTACTTGCATCTGCAAGAAACAGGTCCAGGGTAAAAATATTTTTTTCCGAGAAGAAGGCTATGTATTTACCATCAGGACTTATTGACGGTGAAATATTCATTCTTCCTCCGTTTTTATCAGATATTACCTGTTTCCCCTTCAGGCTGTCATTATGATCTTTAATATACTTGTTGAAATGTAATTGCATTGAACTTTTCCACAAACCGGAAAGAGTTTTCTGATTAAATCCGAAAATTGACTTCACAGCCTTATTAAAACCATATTGAGCTGTTCTTTTAAAAAGCGGCAGTATTACGGTATCCCCCCAGGTCTTTCCAACCATTGCCCAGAAAGCTTCACCATAACGGTAAGGAAAATACCTGGAATCGGTTGACAGTTTTTTCAGGGTCGGGAAATCATTATTTACAATTGCATCCCTCATCCACATTGAAGTATGCGGATCAACACTCCCAATGGATAAGTATTCTGCCATGCCCTCTACCATCCACAATGGCAAATTTCTGGCAGAAGAATTCTGTGCAGGATCTGTTTTCAATAACATATGATACTGAAATGCATGAACGAGCTCATGTCCGAGTGTATGGTCGGTTTGCGCCAGGGATAAAGCTACCGGCATTATAACCCTGTTCTTTAAACCCTCAGTTACTCCTCCGGTACCGGGTCCGATAAGACTGTTTATTGTGTTGGTCTGTTGGAAATCAGCATGAGTGTTGTACAATATTATCGGATTTTTAATCTTAAAGGTATCTATAAATGTTTTCTGATGTACTTTGTACCATTTTTCTGCCCATTCGGAAATAATCGTTATAACAGAATCATTTTCCAGATAATTATATATCTCAAAATGAGGTGTTTGCAATACATTATAATCAATTACTTTATAGGTTGGCTTATTTCTTCCAAAATACTGGGCGGCCAATTTTATATTTATCCCCGGGACTAATATTAAGCTTAATATGACATACCCCGCATTTCTCCTTACATAAATTTTTATTATTTGAATCAGTAAACCCATAAACTTATAGTTTCCCCTCTTAAATTTTTAACATTAGCGTGATTGGATTTGTTTAAAATCCGGTTGAAAAATCGCATATATCATAATTGTTGATAGGACTCCTGCAGGCAATAAAAATCTGATTAAAACCGGATTAATAGTGAAGATCTTATTAACTTTTTTTTGACTTAAACGTTGTATTAATACATATTAACTGCCAGGTATTACAACAGAATATATTAATATGGAAGGGAATCAAATAACTGAAATTGCCAGGTTATCTGATGTTAAATAACAGGAACATAATTTATATCAGCCAGTATCTGATTTTCAGATAAAACTTATGGTGAATGTATTCAGAATATTTCATTAGAATTAAAGATCATGTCGAATGAACAGTTTAAAGTAATGGATTGTGCTCTTATAGCAATAGCTACAGGTGAAAAGGCCCAAAACCTGAAAGAGCTCAGGGATCTTCTTAAGAATACTCATCCCGGGTGTTTTTATTATCATTTCTGGGGAGGTATGTTACGGCCAAATTTTGATGATCCTGAATTTCAGAATGATTTTGCCGTATGGGCATCCAGAAACCTGCATGATGCCAAAATATCAGAACAACTTTCGGCTATAGATCCCGGTATTTACAAAGATATAGAAGATCTTAGGCAAGAAGTTATAGAAATTATCGAACAACGTTTGTACGAGACAGAATATGTTCCGTGGGTAAAGGCCGGACAGGAATTTCATTTCATCCGCTCCCAGATTGTGATATTCGATACAGGCATCAGTCTCAGTGATCCCGGGAAACTGCTTGACATTATTCCAAATATGTCGCTGGGAAGTATTTTTTATCATTTTATTGATTCCAGGAGAAGAACTAATGAAAATAAAAACGATTTTTCAATATGGTTAAAATGCTTTGGAAACAGATACCGGAGGCTTAGCGGCGCTTTGGATAAAATTGATCCGTTTTTTTCAACCTTAAATGAGCTGAGGCAGGAAATCAATTCAAGTCTTCATTACTATATTAAAGGAGGTTCCTGATGGAAAATTTACTTGAAAAATATGCTCAGGTAGTAGGCAACGAGGTGATTGACCATTTAAGGCAATTGGCATATCCTTTGAAGGGGATTAAGATTCTTCATATTAATTCCACAAAGGAAGGGGGAGGAGTTGCCGAAATTCTGAACCGGCTCATTCCGTTAAAAAAGGAACTGGGAATAGATGTTGAATGGGAAGTTATTACCGGTAAAAATGAATTTTACCAGTGCACGAAAAAAATGCATAATTCACTGCAAGGCGACCGTGACGATATTTCAGCATCTCTTCTGAAAATTTATGAGGATACCAATCTGCAGAATTATGAAAGACTAAAACCAAAACTCGAAGAAGCAGATGTTGTATTTATTCACGACCCTCAACCTGCGCCATTACTTCATTTTTGCAGTGGAAGAAGAGGTAAATGGGTATGGCGTTGTCATATCGATGTCTCTCATCCCTACAGGCCGGTATGGAAATATTTACGCGAATATGTTAAAGATTATAATGCAAGTATTTGGTCTCTTTCAGCTTTTGTGCAGCCTCTCTCGCATCCACTTTATTTAATTCCTCCCAGTATCGATCCTCTGAGTGAGAAAAATATCGAACTGTCAGAAAAAGAAATTTCTCATTTTATGGATTCGTGGGGTGTTAACAGGGAATCTCCAGTAATAACACAGGTTTCCCGTTTCGATCGCTTTAAAGACCCAATCGGTGTCATTCGAAGTTACCGGATGGTTAAAAAATATATTCCGTTGCAGTTGGTATTAGCCGGCGGAGGAGCATCGGATGACCCTGAAGGTGAGCAGGTACTTGAAGAGGTGAGGGCTTTTGCGGGTGATGATCCGGATATACATATTCTGGTCCTTCCACCTGATGCCCACAGGGCCATTAATGCTTTGCAACGGGGATCTGATATAATTATACAGAAATCCATTAAAGAAGGTTTCGGCCTTACTGTTACCGAAGGTCTGTGGAAAGGTAAACCAGTAATTGCGGGAGATGCCGGAGGCATTAAACTTCAGGTCAATAACCATTTTTGCGGATTCAGAGTAAACACCCCTGAGGGAGCTGCCTTGAGGATACGTTATCTTCTTAAACACCCGGAAATAATGAAGACCATGGGACATAATGCGAAGCAATTTGTATTGGATAATTTTCTCATCACCCGTCACCTAAGGGAATATCTTACACTTGTTGTGGCATTATTAATTGGCTCAGAAGAAAAGATTGAACTAAGACTCCCTGAACATTTTAAAGATTAGAACCGCTTATGTTTTACAGGGTCATTTAATAATGTGTTTAACTTATACTTTAGAAATTTAGACTTTATAAGGAAATTCAGGAATTAAGATATTGTATTTATTATTAAATATTAGTGGAACGGTTTATAAATGAATAGTTTACTCAAGATTCTTCTGGTAGCAGCAGAATGTACTCCTTTTGCAAAAACAGGAGGCCTGGGCGATGTTACAGCTGCTTTACCGGGCTATTTAACTAAACTCGGGCATGATGTCAGGGTTGTAATTCCAATGTATTCATCCATAGATAGTAAGAAATATAGTATTTACCCCGCTGTTACCGGTATGGAAGTTCAGATGGGCTTTGAAACTTTAGCCTGCAACGTCCTGAAGACTCTCCTGAATGAGGATGTACCTGTCTATTTTATTGATTTTGAACCCTATTTTGGAAGGCCAAATATTTACCATGACGATGATTTTAATGATTATCATGACAATGCCAGACGGTTTACATTTCTTTCGAAAGCTGCCCTTCAGTTATGTCACCTGTTAAACTTCAAACCTGATGTTGTTCATGCAAATGACTGGCATACTGCAATTATTCCGGCTTATCTGAAAAGACTTTATAATGATGATCAGGTTTTAAAAGATACTGCAAGCGTTCTAACAATTCACAACCTGGCTTATCAGGGGCTTTATGACCGTTACTATTACGATTTTACAGGTTTAGGATGGGAAGACTTTACTCCGGAAAAGTTTGAATGTTATAATGCTGTTAATCTTTTAAAAGGGGGGATATATTTTGCCGATGTGGTCAATACTGTCAGCCCGGGGTATGCCATGGAAACTAAAACTCCGCTGGGTGGATCTGGGCTTGATTATTACCTGAATATAAAGGGGGAGAACTATACAGGGATTCTTAATGGTGCTGACTATTCGATATGGGATCCGGAGAAAGATAATTTGATACCTTTTAATTACACTGCAGATCATCTGGAGGGGAAATCAGAATGCAGGAAAGTGTTACGGAACCGTTTCAGGCTGGAACATAATGCTTATACTCCGGTTATAGGAATTATAAGCAGACTGGTAGAACAAAAGGGTTTTTATATATTAATGGAATGCATTGAAGGTATAATTAATAACATGGATGTTCAATTTGTAATTCTTGGTGCAGGTGATTATCAATTGGAAACATTTTATGGCAACCTGCACCAGAGATACCCTGGTAAAACAGGATCTTATATAGGATACAGTGATGAATTGGCGCATTTAATTGTAGCAGGCAGTGACTTCTTTCTTATGCCTTCAATAAATGAACCATGCGGATTAACGCAGATTTACTCATTGAAATATGGGACTCTTCCGATAGTACGGGCAACAGGGGGGTTAAACGATACTGTTGAAAACTATAATCAGGATACAGGTGAAGGCACCGGGTTTAAATTCTATGAGGCAAGCGGGAAAGCGATTTATAATACGGTTTATTGGGTTCTGGATACTTATTATAACAGGAGGCCTCATATTCAAAGTCTAATTAAGCGGGCAATGCAGCAGCATTTTTCGTGGGAGGAGAGTGCAGGGCAATATGTTAATCTTTATTACAGAGCTATGGAAAACAGACATCTGAGATAATCTTGCAGGTGACTGTCATTCGGACTGTAAATATCTCCGGGTTATGACATGACCTTCAAAAAACAAATAACTTTTTCTGAAATGATTGATTTTGATAAGCGTACTTTGGTTATAATTTTATTGTCATACTGCTTTTTAAATAGCCTGTCACAGAAAGTTGAAAAATCGGTGACAACTTTTCCCCCGGCAGATTCTGTTATTCTGCTTGATGCAGTAAATGTTGTGGCTTATCGCATGAGCGGTCGATTACACACTCTCCCTGGCAGTTTATCGGTGTTATACGGTGAAGGACTTAAAATTTCAGATGGAACGAGCCTGGCCAATGCTATCAACACCATTCCCGGTGTAACCATGCAAACAGGAACCATTGCCACCAACCGGATCGTCATAAGGGGAATGGGCAGCAGGACACCTTATAATACCAACCGGATCAGAGCATACCTCAATGATATACCACTTACTACTGCTGACGGCATTTCAACACCTGAAGAAATAGATCTTCAAAGTCTGGGCAGAATTGAAGTGATTAAAGGTCCGGCTTCCGCACTTTACGGATCAGGATTAGGCGGAAGTGTAAACTTGTACACTCCTGAGAAAACGACCAATGAGGGAACTCTCGTTGGGCAATACGAAAGTTATAATACAGTAAAGACTGGTCTTTCGGGTAATATTAACAGGGGGAGGACTAACCTTTGGGGAAGTCTGAGTCACCTTCATTCTGATGGTTATCGTGATAATAATCATTATAAGCGCACCACTATCATTACAACAGCAAGGTGGAAAAAACAAGGGTGGGCAGTAAATACAACGTTGCTGGTAATAGGGGTAAACGGAGGCATTCCAAGTTCATTGGGTAAAACACAATTTATGGATGATCCTAAAGCGGCAGCTTCTAACTGGAAAGCTATCGGAGGTTATAAGAAATACTTCAAAGGATTGGCGGCCGTTTCGCTGGATAAAAATCTTACGAAGCATATCACTAACCAGTTTAGCCTGTTTGGGAAACTGAATGACAACTTTGAAAAACGCCCCTTTAACAGCCTTGATGACCGGACACTGAATGGCGGATTCCGTAACAAACTTAGTTTCCATTCGTCAAAAACCGACTGGATTGTTGGTTTGGAATGGATTAACGAACAATACAAATGGAAACTGGACAAAGATAATATCCTCCTGAATGAGAACAGTGAAAATCGCAAACAGATTAATGTTTTTGCAATGCTGTACTACCGTCCAACAACTTCCCTGAACATTTCCGTAGCAAGTGCTTTGAACCAGGTCAGCTACCGTTTGACAGATTTGTATCTGGCCAATGGCGATCAAACCGGGAGACGAATATTTCCGCTTATCATTTCACCCCGACTTGGTATAAATTATGCACCAAATGACCTATTCGCGGTTTATGGTTCTATAGGTCACGGGTTCTCCCTGCCTTCTCCGGAGGAGACTTTGTTGCCCGAAGGAGACGTGAACCAGGGTATCAAGCCTGAACAAGGTATTCAATATGAGATCGGAACACGGTTGAACCTGTTTGGTAAAACTGTCGAAACAGACGCTACGCTGTACTGGATTGAACTCAGCAACCTGCTTGTAACCAAACGTATAACCGAAGATATTTTTACGGGAATTAACGCTGGAAGAACACGTCATCAGGGTTTCGAACTTCTGTTACGGAACCGGTTATTTGAGTCTGACAGGTTTCCCGGCGACCTGACAGCAACACTTAGCTACAGCAGATCACTGAACCGGTTCATTGATTTCATGGATAACGGCAATAGTTATAATGGCAAGAATCTGCCAGGAATTCCCGATCAATCTTTTCATTTGCAACTTAAGTGGAACATGATAAAAAAACTGGAGCTATTCACACATCTGCAGTATTCGGGCTATCAATATCTAAATGACAGTAATACGCTGAAGTATTCAGGATACTTTTTAGCTGATATTAAAGTAACAATCCAATTAAAACCAGGTAAGAAAGGACCCTTTTATATTTATGCAGGTATCAATAATCTTACTGATAAGCGGTATGCTTCAATGCTTATCGTAAATGCACTGGGGTTTAATGGCAGCGAACCGCGTTACTATTATCCAGGACTACCGCGTCATGGATACGCGGGCATTCATTATATGTTTTAATTACAGGGAATAATTCCTGAAACCCGGTTAATATTTAAGCAAAAAATTTTCAGGACAGGTAATGATCTCACTGGAATCCATAATTTTTGAAAATTTAATAGGTCCCTTCAGAATAACCTAATCTCATTTTCTGTCCCGTAACTTAAACGCAATATATACATCACCTGATTTTGTGCCAACTTTACCTCCGCCTCCGGCGGCTATCACAACATACTGAACATTATTTGTCTGGTATGTTGAGGGAGTGGCATAACCTCCGAAAGGAAGTTGGTATTCCCACAATATTTCACCGGTATTTTTATCAAAGGCCCTGAATTTTTCATCAGCAGTTGCTCCGATAAACACAAGTCCCCCTGCAGTGACAAGGCAACCTCCGAAATTTTGTGTGCCTGTTGGCGGAATTCCTTTGGCTGTTAGTCCGGGAAATTCCCCTAATGTTTTCTGCCACAAGATCTCCCCTTTATTTAAATCGATGGCACTTAATGTTCCCCAGGGTGGTTTAACAGCCGGGTAGCCTTCTTCATCACGAAACTGAGCGTATCCTGAAGAAGCAAATCTTAATTTTCCCTGCTGTTTATTTATTTCAGTTTCCTTTGTTTTCTCAGCATTTAATATCGGTACAGTACCTAGTATATAAGCTATGATCAGCTTCCTTTCTTCACTGTTTAATTGTGGAAAACCGGGCATTAATCCCTTCCCATTCTTAAGAAGGATTTCTATTTCAGTTTTGTTTTTTCGGTCTCCGACATCAATAAGTGAAGGGAAGGTTTCCTGGCCTTTTCTGTCCAATCCATGACATAAAGCACAATTTAACTTGTAAAGACTTTCACCCTCTGCACCCGGAGACTCTTTTCCTGAGACATTTTCCTCTATTTTTCTAATTGAAGCAAGATTTGGAATCTGATTTGCATTTACATAAAGAACGCCGGTTTTAAAATCAAAGGAAGCTCCGCTCCATTCGCCACCCCCCCTGAATCCGGGGAATATGATGGTACCCAGGTAACTTACCGGTGTAAATATACCTTCATTCCTTGCCATAGCCAGTGTTCGCCGGGCATAATCCCGTGAGTCTTCAGAAATTGTTGGCAGATCGGCTTCTGTATATTTCTGGCGTACAAACGCAGGTGGTGCCACAGGAAAAGGCTGTGTAGCCCATGTTTTTTCTCCTTCCACATCTGACTGGGGGACAGGCCTCTCTTCAATGGGGAAAACTGGTTCCCCGGTTACCCGATCAAATACAAAGACAAAGCCGGTCTTGGTTATTTGCGCAACTGCATCAATTCTTTTCCCGTCCCTTTTGATGGTTATCAGATTAGGTGTTGAGGGTAAATCATAATCCCACAGATTATGATGTACATCCTGAAAGTGCCAGAGTCTTTCACCGGTCTCTGCATCCAAAGCTATCAGACAGTCGGCAAATAAATTCTGACCTTTTCTGTAACCACCATAGAAGTCAGGAGCTGCAGAACCTGTAGGACAATAAACAATTCCCCTTTCATTATCCAGAGCCAATCCTGCCCATGCGGTACCTCCACCAATGTTTTTCCAGGCGTCGGGATCTTCCCATGAATCATAACCGAACTCTCCGGGTTGAGGGATCACATGAAAGATCCATTTCATAGCGCCGGTTCTGACGTTATAGGCGCGTATAGTTCCCGGAGCTGCATCTTCTCCTTCAGATGCATTATGTCCGGTTATTATTAAATCCTTGTAAATAACACCGGGGGTGGTACAGGCAACATATATCTCATCAATATTTCTGTCAAGGCCTTCTCTGAGGTCAATATATCCGTTTTTCCCAAATGTTTTAACCGGAATACCGGTAGTGGCATCAATTGCATACAGCCTGTTTGACGCCGGGAAAAGGATCCTTTTATCATTTCCCTCTTCCCAGTATGATATTCCCCTGTTTACGTCTCTTGCCTCAACCTCCTTAAACGGATCGAACATCCATATCTCTTTGCCGGTAGTTGCATTCAGGGCAAACAACTTTAGTTTCGGTGAAGTGATATACATCATGTTATCAACAATAACAGGATTGCATTCAATTGTTGACCGGCTTCCTTCTCTCGCATCACCTGTGCGAAAAATCCACGCAGGTTGTAAATCATTAATGTTTTCAATGTTGATCTGATCAAGTGCGGAATAACAGTTTGCCCCCGGATCTCCTCTGTAGTTTTCCCATTTATTGTAAGGATCTTTCTTATTGCAACCGGATAAACCAACCCATATTATACTAAAACCAATTAAGAGCTTAATATTTACCATTTTTTCTTTTTCAACCGTTATGATTAATATCAGAATTCGGGACCTTCCTGTAAAAATAGTTTTAACTTTCTTCAAAATCAACAATATAAAAGCGAATTTTTAATTTTATATAAGATACCCGTCTAAAACCTTGTTTAGTCGTCATTGTTTCACTCTGACTTCATCGGTCATAACCGCTGCCTATGACATAGTTGGTGAGTTATCAGGAGAAGTATCTGCTGACACATTGTTAATTCTACCATTAATGTTAACATTTTCATTTTCGACAGATAACTCCTTGTTCATCTCTAAATTCCTTAAATTTGCTCCTGCATAATGATTCATCCGGAAATGACTTTATTAATTTGACTGGATTCATGGCAAATATTTTCCTGTAATGAGATCATTTTATTATTCATTTCCCATGATCATTGAAGATTTGGCCTTAAGGCAAAAAGTAATTCACCTCATAATTATTCAGGACAAGGTACCGACTTGTCATCCATCTCAATAAAAGATTACCCGGAGGTTGAATCCACACAGCGAACTGCTAAAGAAATTGAAGAATTAAAATCAATTATTTTATCCATTGAAAAAAAGACTGACGGTACATTGAAGCTGAACTTATCATATGTTTCAGGTTACAATGCATTTTATCATATCCGGACCGGTTCCTGGTTGAAATAGGGAAGTATAAGTTTCATTATCAGCAAATAATTTTTTATTACATCATTAAGATTTTCAGGGGGAGGATTTAACAGGATTTAAAAAGCATTGTTTAACTTGGGACAATAAAATAAATCGAAGTGAAAGGAATATTTTTTGGAACAGTTTTAATCATGGTTACACTTAATGCCTGTCACCCTTCACAAAAAAGAAATACTATTTCTTTAAACGGAGTCTGGCAGATAGCAGAAGGAGCTATGGATAAAATTCCCGGGAAGTTTGATCATTCGGTAAAGGTTCCGGGATTGGTATCACTGGCAACGCCGGCATTCAGGGATGTGGGTCCCATAGTCAAAGACAGGAGAAGTATTATTCAGAAAGACACTTTACGGGAGGCATTCTGGTATTTACGGACTTTTTTTATTGATGGTCCTGTTTCATCCGTTGCTTTGCTTAAAGTATCCAAAGCAATGTTCGGTACAAAGGTCTTTGTTAACGGCATAGACATTGGAGATCACCTGCCCTGCTTTACCCCAGGTTATTTCAACATCAGGGATGCCTTGAAAAAAGGTGAAAACAGGTTGATCATCAGGGTTGGTTCTTGCAGGAACTCTCTTCCATTTTCTGTTCCTGACGGGTTTGATTTTGAGAAAGAAAGATATATCCCGGGAATATTTGACAATGTTGACCTGATACTATCCGGGATGCCAAATGTTATTAGTGCGCAGACAGCTCCTGATATAAAGAGAAAGCAGGTCCGGGTCCAGGTTAAACTTGGCAATCCGGGTAAAGGTGGCTCTTCCAAAGTCAGGTTTATTGTTAAAGAGGCTAAGTCTGAAAGCGTAGCCGGAAGTCTGGAAAAGGAGGTTCTTTTCCCAGCTGAACCTGGAGGTGAAGTTTTGGTGGATGTAAATATTCCTGTTAAGAACTGTAGATTCTGGTCGCCTGAAGATCCCTTCCTTTACAATCTTACGGTAACAACTGAAGGGGATGAGTACCAGACCCGGTTTGGAATGCGTGAGTTCCGGTTCGATACCCTCACCGGTATGTCCATGTTAAACGGGAAACCTTATTTCATGAGAGGCAGCAATGTGACCCTCTATCGATTCTTTGAAGATGAAGCGTGCAAAGATCTGCCATGGAACACTGACTGGGTACGGAAACTACATAGAAGCTTTAAGCAATTCAACTGGAACGGATTACGGTATTGTATAGGGCTGGCACCGGAAGAGTGGTACAGGATTGCTGATGAGGAGGGAATAATGATACAGAATGAATTTCCGATATGGTATGGAGGAAAAGGCTGGTGCGTATGGCCTGAAGAGCTTAAAGCTGAAGAACTGGCCAGGGAATATGCTGAATGGTTGCAGGAACAGTGGAACCATCCAAGTGTGGTTATATGGGATGCAAGCAATGAGACTGTAAGCCATGACGGAAAGACAGAGGAGATTGCCAGGGCCATTAATATTGTCAGGCCACTGGATCTTTCTGACCGCCCGTGGGATAACAGTTACTCAGCAATTCGTTCTCCGGGTGACGTGATGGAATTGCACCCTTATCATTTCAGTAATTCAAATTACAAATTGAAGAATCTTGCTGATGCTGATATAAATCCCGGAGGTAACCCGGATGAAACAAGTTTCATGAAGATCGTTAATGAGTATGGCTGGTTGTGGCTCAACAGGGATGGAAGTCCGACAACTCTCACCACAAATCTTTATAATAATCTCCTGGGTGTGAATTCAACTGAAGCTCAACGCAGACACCTGTATGCAACCTACCTGGCAGCCGAATCGGAATTCTGGCGATGTCACAGGAAATGTGCAGCCGTACTTCACTTTACTGCTCTGGCATATTCCCGTGCTGACGGTCAGACAAGCGATCACTTCACTGATGTGGAGAACCTGGTTTATGATACCGAATTTCTTAAGTATATGCCCGATGCATTCTCTCCGGTCGGCCTGATGCTTGATGAGTGGGGAAAAGAGATTGAATCCGGTGCATCGCATGGATATAGAATAATTGCAATAAACGACCTTGAACCTGAATGGAATGGAAAACTATATTTACGGATATATGACAATGGGAAGATTGTATCTGAACAGTCAGGCGATATTGTTATTCCCCCATTTGGCCAGGTTTCTGTTACAATTAATCTCAAATCGCCTGAGACGCCCGGAACCTTCACCGTAGTTGCATCCCTTGAACAGGAAAACCAAAAACCCGTAAAAAGTATACGAGAAATACCATTCTTACAGGATATCAGGTAAGGAGGCATCATCTGGCCTGGCATAACAGGGGAAATAATAAATGAATACCTGTAAACATCCAATCTCTGGTTTTAAATGATCTGAGGGCCTTTTTTACTATTTATTATTGTAAGAAACAAATCACTATTTTTGCGGAATCAGGTTTTAGTCTGAAAATTGTTTTCCATAAATAGGGATTTCTTTTAATCATTCTGAAAAAATGACAACGAATTATCCTGATCCATATTATTTTGATTACTCTGCCTCTGCACCTCCGGACAGTATTGCACTGGAAAGATTAAAGGATGTATCGGTTAAGTATTTTGCCAACCCTTCATCTTTGCACAAGCGCGGAAGGGACGCAAAAGGGTTTCTCTTAAATTTAAGGGAACAATTCTGCAATCTTCTTAATTTTAGTGATGGAAGGCTTTTAATCTGTTGTTCCGGTACCGAAGCAAATAACACAATTATTGAGGGGCACCTGAAAAAGAACCCGGGCGGGAGGATACTTATGGCTGAAAATGTCCATGATTCAGTCTGGTATGCAACTAAAATACATAAAGATTCTGTGGATATTTTAGAAATTGACAAGGCCGGTCAGATCAACTTAAACCGGTTTAAAGAAAAACTGAAACCTGTAACTTCCCTGGTTTGTATAAATCATGTTTGCAACGAGACCGGTGCCATTCAGGATATTAACCATATTTCAGCTATTTGTTCCAACCGTAACATCAGGCTTCTGGTTGACGGTGTTCAGGCTTTAGGCCATATACCGGTTGATATGGACAGAATACAATGCGATTATTACAGCTTTTCCGCCCATAAGTTCGGAGGGCCCCGTTCCTTTGGAGGATTATTTATACGCGATGATACATTTGAACCATTATTGAAAGGTGGAAAACAGGAATGGAGTCTGCGGGCAGGAACGGAAAACATTGGTGGTTTGTCAGCTTCTTTGGTTGCCCTTGAAAAATCATTATTAACACTTAAGGATGAAACAGAGAGGTTAAATGAGTTAAGAATCACTTTAATAGGCAACCTGAAGAAACAGATCCCGGATTTTTTAATTAACAGTTCTGAAAATGGTAAGCCCGGATTAATTTCACTGAGTTTTCCGGGATTTATGGGAAATGAAATTGTAAACGCCTTATCCATTGAAGGATTCTCAATTTCAACAGGATCTGCCTGTCATGAAAATACTGTGGAACCTTCAAGAATCATTTCAGCAATTGGACGAAAAAGAAATGAGGCAAAAGGAACCATTCGGATAAGTATGGGGCGCGGTAATACTGTCAGCGCAGTAAACGATCTCAGCAAGGCAATTGTTAACTTCATCAAAATATAACACGTTGAACCTGAATGTTATAAATATACAAAATCCAGATAAAGCAGCATTAACCAATGCATACCGGAGTCTTCCGGGTGTGGGTGAAATTAACCTGAGTACCCTGATTTTAAATCTGAACGAAACATTAAGAATAATGGATTCAGCAGGATTCATTGGGATGGAGGTTGTATATATTAATCACTCTTCAGGAAAATTGAACATAAGAGCATACAAAGGGAAAAAGGGGCCTTGCTATAACACAGGCAGGGATGCAGTCTACCAGGGAGCGGCCATGGCTGCACTTGACGATGACCATCATTTAATTTTTAATGATCACCCGACTCCTGTTTGTGAAAAAACTGCCAGAATTTATTCGCTTCCTGCCTTTGTAAACCTTGTTAAATGCACTGACGGCAGGCCTGAATTACTGGAAAAACTTAATGATGTTCCGGAGGTTTTCAACTGCGATACGTTTGAGGAGGACCAGGAAAGACTATTCAAACTACTTTATGATGCAGAAAAGAACGAAGACCGTGTAAGTCTCTTTTATCCGGGTCCATTCAGACTTTTAATACTGAATGATGGATCAGTGGTTAAACGGGGTCAGCTTACAATGGTCCCCAAATCTTTTATGGAACAATTGATAAAAAGAGACGGCTTATTTAAAATTGAAAATCTAAAATGTTCAGAACCACTGTTTTTTCAGGAGCTTTATTCTTCTTCAGGTGCAAGTTGTTTATTGGAAAATGACTTTGAAAATGATCTTCCTGAAAGAGAAAGGGAAACTGATTTCACGAAGCTAAACAGGATATCCCGTGAAATGAAAGAACGACTGTTGAATCTGATCCGAAATAATAAAAAGTACTTTATTCTTACCGGAAGCGATTCAGGGGACAAGCTTGGTTGCTGCCCTTCTGAAGTTGTTACAGAAGCAAACAGGCTTGAGAACGCCGGAATACTTGATGCATACAGGCAACCAGGGGCAGACGAGTCATGTCCGGTTACAATTTATGCTTTCAGGAACGAGATAAAGACTTCAGATAATGATCTGCAATTTAACATTGACAATGATTTCCGTCAGTTAATACTTCAAAAGCTACAGAGTAAGACGGATTATCATTTCAGGGATTTCACCAGATGGATACTTCTGGCATTTATCGCTGTTACTGTAATGCTTGCGCTTTTTAGATTTTTTAAATCAACATCACCCCCCGGAAATTTAAGTCTCTACGAACAGCTTGATCCGGAAAGCAGAAGCCAGGTGATGGTACTGCTGTTCCATTATTCAGAAAGATGCAATCTGTGTCTGAAAATGGAAAAGTACACCAATGAGGTTCTTGCTGAAGATTATTCTGAACTGATTGCCGGAAACAAACTGCAGCTCAAACTGATAATAATGGACAACAAGAATAACCTGAATCTGGTTGAGCGCTTCGGGCTGTTTACCACAACAATTGTTTTGGTTAAGTTTGAAAACAGGAAAGAAAAAGAGGTCAAAGTTTTAAAAGACTCATGGGAATATGCGCAGGATGGCCCTTTATTTAAAAATATGCTTAAGAAAGAACTGGACCAATTTTTAAATAACAACAATGAGTGATTTTTTTCTGGCATGTGGCAGTTGCTTACTGGCAGGATTTTTAACAACAATTCATCCATGCCCGCTGACTACAAATGTTGCATCAATCTCTTTTTTAAGCGGACTTACAACTAACAGGAAGAAAATTGTTCCCGTTGTCATTTACTTTATTTGCGGCTATCTTATTACTTATTTACTACTTGGAATTGCGGTTAGTTCCGGATTATTTTCCATTCCAAAGCTTAGCGCGGGACTTCAAAAAGGAATTAATATTTTTCTGGGCCCGGTTCTTATTTTTTCAGGAATGCTTCTGGCAGATATCTTTAATATGCAAAAATTATATAAAGGAAGGATCCTGAAGTATCTGGAAACAAAAAATTGGACAGGGATGAAGGCTTTCCCATTTGGGGTGTTAATAGCATTAAGTTTTTGTCCCGCGACTGCTGCTATCTTTTTTGGTATTCTTATCCCGCTGGCTATAAGGTACGAACAAATGATTATTTTTCCTTTGATTTATGCATTTGGCGCTTCATTGCCAATTATTGCAGTTAGTCTGCTAATATCGCAGGGAACTGTTTTGAGTGCTGACACCGGATGGGTAAGAATACTGCCAAAAATTTCAGGTTGGGTACTTATAACTATTGGTATTTATATAAGCATTCAAAGAATATATTTATTGTAGAAAAAACCAGTTTTTATTTCACACTGGCTTTTCAAATCTGCTGTGTTTAATTTAAATGTTTAAGGTAATGATTTGGTATCCAGCGCTCTTGTTTGTTGAGAAGGTATTCCGTTGTGATAGATTTCATCAGCAGGTAATTTCATCATCTTATTATTGTGGGTCCAGCTTGAATATAATGTTGTCTTGTCATTATCAGGGAATTCACGGTACAGGATTCCGGGTACGCCACGCTCAAGAGATTCCAACGATCCGTCTGGTCTGGCAATGCATGAAGGCCATGAAGAATAACGACCTGAGGAATTACTTGCCAGCACCCACATTAGGTTATCTGAAGCCCTGACTCTTATTTCTGCAGGTATAATTTCGTCTAAAATGGTTTTACCATCATGGTGGGCATTATAAAATGAATGTATCATAATTTTTACATCTTTATGTCTGTAAATATTATACATTTCCGGAAAACAGGAGTCATAACAAATTAAAAAACCAATTTTATATCCCTTTAATTCAAGAATAGCAATATGATTACCAGGAGTATAATATTTTAAATCTCCTTTAGTTAACATTGACTTGTCATAACGGTCCACAATATTCCCTTCATTGGAAATGATGTATAAACAATTAAGAGGTGCTTCATTTTCACTTATAAAATGTGCGGAACCCAATACTACCCAGATGTTATTTTCCCTGGCAAGAGACATTATTTCTTTTGTCTCAACACGCAGGCCCCCCCAATTATAATTTTGGAATGAAGGGATATCTTTTGGAGGATAACCTGTCAGAGCCGCTTCTGAAAATTGAATAATATCAGCTCTATTGGATGCAGCTTCTTTAATGTACTTTTTAATATATTCAGAATTGCTTTTTAAGTCTCCTGATACCGGAAACTGGCATATAGCTACTTTTAGTTTCTCCTGGGAATAGGTTTTATTACTAAAGCCTGAAAAAAATAAAAGTACGGGGATGAGAAAAATTACGATGTAAAATTTTCCTACGTGTGATCCGGAAGTATCCTTATTTCTGTTAATCAACATATTACTGATAAATGCTTTCATATTCTCTTAAATATTGAACAATTAATGGTACGGTTTATCATCACAATAAATCTAAAGGTATTTAATTTTCGGTTACATAAGATCTGATTGTTGACATAAATGTCATAATGATTTGTAAATACATATATTAATGATACTTTGGAGAATAGGAACTGGTTGTCTGGTTATAAGGTTATAGATAATGAGTTAAAAAAATGCATCCCTTTAACGGATCAATTGCAAAAATTATAACCATTGATAATTACAGTGCAAAACGCACAGTACTTGATATTATTAAATCTCTTTTTACGGGATTTCATAATCCTTTTCTATTACGGGCAGAATTGGCCAGGCTGTTCCACTGACTGTAAGACAAAGGTGTAACGGCATTAATTTCTGGATAATGCAGTCTTTCTGTCAGATGGGGAGGAATCAATTTTTAATAGTGGATCCAAATTTACGGGTTCAATTGGATTAAGTTCATAGGTGAATCCTTTTTCAGAGACATTCATAATTATAACTTTGAAGATAATGAGGTTAGCTAATATCTTTTCAGCCCGATATGCCGGGATCCGTGCAAGTTTTTTAAAACCTGAAAATGTAATTGATCCGTTTTTCCTAAGATAATTCAAAAGAGAATCTTCAGCTTTCCCGAATTTAACTAATACCCCTGAGCCTTTTTCTTTTTTTCTCCAAACCTGAAGTAAAACTTTGTTTGCCGCCAGGTTTTGATCATGGTGTCTGAAATATGACTGCCATTTTCCATTCTCATCTTTGGCCTGGTATGGCCTTTTATTTCCTTTGATAACTTCAACCTCAAGGATAGTTTTTCCTCCTGTAATATGCTGTTTTATTGTGACAGGGATTTCAGGCCGGCAAAAAAGCTGGGCAGCTGTATCAATCATATAATATTCTTCATCAGATTGTATTCCGGCTATACTTCCGTTATCTCTTACACCGATGAGTAATCTCCCTCCATCACTGTTTGCAAATGCTGATAACGTTCTGGCAATCTTTCTGCTATCAGATATACAATACTTAAAATCAAGCTTCTGATTCTCACCTTTTGAGATTAACTTTTTCAGATAACTGTCCATCTCCACGGATTTAAAATACAGATTTTCTCTGCCTATCTGAAAAGAAAGTTATAGTAATTTTCACTTAAAACAAATATTTATTTTCCGGCATGTAAAATATTTTCATCATTTAGCTTTAATGTACATTATAAACAGTAAAGATCAATAATTTTTTTTCTCATCTTAATATTCGAAATGGTAAATTGTTGATGGATTTTATAACATGCACATAATCAGCTATTATCTGACGATATCTGTTGTGGAATTTTTTTGAAATATTTTGTCAAATTTAAATTCCACATGCAACCTAGTATCTGATCTTTGTGTCATAATGATAAATGCTGACCACCCGAAAAGTTATTATTGAAGTTTTTTATTAAAAGCACCTAATCTGATTTATTCACTGGGCGACAGAACCATGAAGAAATCAAAACATAAAGCTATTCCATGCCCATTCATGTAATACCTTATACTTCACTTTAATTGTTCAGTTAATTATTATTTTCTTCCCTGATTGGTCTGGTAAATCCCTCCTTTAAACCCTGGGTATTTTAAATTAATCATCCGGTGCTATTTCACTTTCAGTAAATACTTCGGGCTATAACCTGGAGTGGATCAGATTTGTCTCCTGATTATTTTACTTTTAACAAATATTTAATATTTCATAAGGAATACCTGGAAAACATTTTTTGTCTAAACTTCTGAAATAGTTTATTGTTTATTCAATAACAGAAACAATAGAATTCAGTAAGACATAAATGACAATTACAGATTCAAAACAAAAACAGTCGGATCCAAAAGTTTTATATAAGATCCGGTTATCAGGAGGTCTGACAATAAAATTGCTGCTTTTTTTCTCCCTTGGTACTTTAAGTGAAAATTATCTGTCAGCGCAGGGTAAAGTCTGGTCTGTAGATGATTGCATTAAGTATGCTCTTGAGCAAAACATTCAGATACTTAAAGCTAAAGTGAGCACAAATATTGACCAGCAAAATCTATTGCTTGCGAAAGCAGGGAGATTTCCATCGTTAAGTGGTTCTGCAAGACAGAACTTTGACTGGAGTAATCAGGTTAATAATACCACCGGAGCAACTGTATTTAAAGCCGGCAATGGCACTAATATTTCTGTCGGGTCAAACGTTACTCTTTTCAATGCAAACAGGCTTCAGAACAATATCAGGAAAACCGAAACCGATTACGAAGCTGGAAAATATAATACCGACGTAATTAAAGAAAACGTCAGCCTGAGTGTTCTTAACGCTTATCTCCAGGTACTTTTTGCTGAGGAACAGGTCAAAAACAGTGCAAACCAGATCAGTTCTACTACTGAACAGTTAAACCTGGCTGAAGAAAGAATGAAGCTGGGGGCAATAGCTAATTCAGACTATCTCCTGGTAAAATCGCAACTGGCAAACGAAAACCTTACTCTGGCAACTGCTCAGAGCCAGCTTGCAATTAACAGAGTTACCCTGATGCAGCTTATGGAACTGCCAGTTACAGAAGACTTTAGTATTGCAGCTCCAAATCTGGACAGTATTATGAAATTAAAGCGTTATCCAAGTTCGAAAGATGTATATAAGACTGCTCTGGAGTTTAAACCCGAGGTAAAGAATGCGGAGCTCAATAAAATGAGTTCACAAATTGGCGTCGATCTGGCAAAGGCTGATTATTTCCCTGATATTTCTATGAATGCAGGCTTGTCAACTTTATATTCTGGCAACAATACCAGTTCTTCCTTCGGTAATCAGGTTAACAACAATATCAGCCCCGCTATTGGTCTGTCGGTTGCAATACCGATTTATTCCAACCGGCAGGTGAAAACCAGGGTTGAAGTGGCAAAGATGAACACGACCAATGCAGAACTGGATGAAATAAATACCAAAAATGTGCTCCGGAAAGAAATTGAACAGGCATGTCTCGATGTTGCCTCCTCGCAGGTTGAATTTGAAGCAAGCACGCAACAATATCAGGCAGCAAAGGAGTCATTTGATGTTGCATCCGAAAAGTACCATCAGGGTATTATGAATTCAGTAGATTTTCTTATCCAGAAAACCAACTTTATTACAGCAGAAAGCTCATTGCTCCAGTCAAAATACAAATTAATCTTCAGCTATAAAATACTTGATTTTTACCTGGGGATCCCTCTTTCATTATAATTCAGGAAGTGATAATAAACAAAATAAGCATAAATGAAAAGATTAAAACGAAATATTTTTGTCAGTGGGGTTGTATTATTTTCAATAGTTTTATTCCTTACATATTCATGCCGGAAAGGCAGCAAGTCATATTCTTTTGAAACTGCTGCAGCTAAAAAAGGCACTATCTTAAATACAATTACAGCCACGGGTACCATTGAAGCTGATACAACAGTATTAATTGGTACCCAGGTTTCCGGAGTGATAAATAAAATATATGTTGATTTCAACTCACACGTCAGGAAGGGTCAGTTGCTTGCCCAACTTGACAAGACCCCTTTGGAAACCCAGGTGCAACAGGCCGAAGCTTCTCTTGATGATGCAAAAAGCGAAGTAGCATTTCAGACTGCAACATATGAAAGATACAAAGTTTTGCTGCAAAAGAACCTTGTTGCACAGGCTGATTTTGATCAGGTTAAGTATAATTACGACAAAGCACTTGCAAACCTGAAGACCGCCCAGGCCGGATATGATAAATCAAGAGTTAACCTGAGCTATGCTTCAATTTACTCGCCTATAAATGGTATTATTCTGAACCGTGCGGTAGACCAGGGTCAGACAGTAGCAGCAAGTTTCAGTACTCCTAATCTTTTTACCATCGGTAATGACCTGAGACAGATGCAGGTTCAGGCCAATGTTGATGAAGCAGATATTGGCCAGGTACGGAAAGGTCAGCCTGTAAGTTTTACAGTAGATGCTTATCCGTACGAAACCTTTGTGGGTGATGTAAGACAGATAAGATTGCAGCCTATTGTGACATCAAATGTGGTCACATATATTGTAATTGTCAATGCCCCCAACCCTGAATTGAAACTCATGCCCGGCATGACCGCAAATATAACTGTGCAGGTTCAGAAGATAGACAGTGTACTTATTGTACCGGGAAAAGCACTTAGGTTTTCTCCTGATCCTCTCTGGCTGGCTGAATACATGAAAAATAATCCTAACCAACAGGGAATGAACAGGACGGACCGGCCTGCAGCCAGTGAAAGTGAGAGTAATGACGGAACAGAACGACAATATGGTGCTGGAGGATTCCAGTCAGGCATTCAGCCGGGTAAGAAACCGGTTGCAGTCTGGGTAAAAACAGGTGAAAAAATTCATCGGACTCGTGTTGTGACAGGGGCCATTGACCCTATGAATGTTGAAATTAAGTCAGGGCTTAAAGAGGGAGATGAAGTTATTCTTTCAATGAATATTACCGGGAAGGGAACATCTGCCGAACCTGCAACTGCACGAAGTCCTTTCATGCCTCAAAGAGGAGGAAGACGATAAAACTGATACCACTTTTATGAAAACTCTGATTGAAATAGTGAATCTCAAAAAAGATTATTACGTGGGAGAAGTTACCGTTCATGCTCTTAGAGGTATAGATATGAAAGTAAGTGAAGGTGAGTTTGTTGCAATTATGGGCGCGAGCGGATCAGGAAAATCCACTATGCTAAACATTATCGGATGCCTCGATAAACCTACTGCAGGAAACTATATTCTTGACGGTATTAATATTTCGGGTCTCAGTAAAAATGAACTGGCTTCCTACAGGAATAAGAAACTGGGTTTCGTGTTTCAGACATACAATCTTCTCCCCCGGACAAATGCGCTGGATAATGTTGAACTACCACTGTTGTACAATTCTGCGGTAAAGTCAAAAGAGAGGAGAGAGAGGGCAAAGGCAGCTCTTGAGTCTGTCGGGCTTAGCGACAGAATGTACCATAAACCGAACCAGCTTTCAGGAGGACAACAGCAAAGAGTCGCAATAGCCAGGTCACTTGTAAATGACCCTGTGGTTATTCTTGCAGATGAAGCCACAGGAAATCTGGATACCAGGACATCTTACGAAATTATGGCTCTTTTTCAGGAACTGAACAGTAAAGGGAAAACTATAGTATTTGTGACCCATGAGCCAGACATAGCAAGATGCACCGGCAGGAATGTTATTTTCAAAGATGGTCTCATTCTGAGGGAGAATTTAGTCAAAGATAGAATTAATGCTCTGGAAATGCTTGCAAGCATTCCGGTAGAAGAAGATTAGTTAATACAGGATATATGAGTATTAAAAACCTTTTTAAAATAGCGCTTAATGCTTTATTAAGAAATAAATTCAGAGCTTTTCTTACAATGCTTGGTATTATTATCGGGGTTGCTTCAGTCATTACTATGCTTGGTATCGGCGAAGGATCCAAAGTCAGCATACAACAGCAAATTTCCGGTATGGGATTAAACCTTGTTGCCGTCATCCCGGGATCGCAGGAGAGAGGAGGAGTACAGTTCGGAGCTTCAACAATGCAAAGCCTGAAAGAATCCGATGTTGACGCTATACTTTCAAATTGTCCTGCTGTACTTGCAGCCACACCTGAAGTACGGGGTAACGGGCAGGCTGTATTTGGACCGCAAAACTGGCCGACATCCCTGTACGGAGTAAATGAAAGTTACCTTCAGATAAGGGAAAGATCAGTATCCAGCGGACGCATGTTTACTGAAAGAGAGCTTAACAGTGCCGCGAAAGTCTGTCTTTTGGGACAGACAGTGATTAATAATTTATTTGGCCCCGGTACGGATCCGGTCGGGCAGGTTATAAGATTTAAGAAGGTACCGTTTCTGGTAATAGGAGTTCTTGCCACAAAAGGATTAAATACTTTTGGGCAGGATCAGGATGATTTAATCCTGGCGCCGTATACAACAGTTCAGAAAAGGATACTTGCAATCACCTGGGTCCAGAGTATCTATACCTCAGCCGTTGATTCAAAATCGACGGATCTGGCAGCACAACAGATCGAGGAGACATTGCGGAGACAACATAAAATAAAAGCATCTGATCAGGATGATTTCAGAATCAGAAACCAGGCTGAATTATTATCCACATTCAGTTCAGTAAGTAATATTCTTACAGTTTTGCTTGGTGCAATAGCCGGTATTTCACTGCTTGTTGGTGGTATTGGTATCATGAATATTATGTATGTATCTGTTACCGAACGGACCAGGGAAATAGGGTTGCGAATGGCAATAGGTGGGAAAGGTATTGATATATTGATGCAATTTCTTGCAGAATCAATGTTATTGAGCATAACTGGAGGTGTTATCGGTATTCTGACGGGCATAGCAGCATCAAAGATTATCGGATCGGCAATGTCATGGCCTATAGTTATTTTGCCCGGCTCTGAATTACTGTCATTTGCAGTATGCACTGTCATTGGAATTTTCTTTGGCTGGTACCCGGCAAAAAAAGCATCCAGTCTTGATCCTATTGATGCACTCAGATACGAATAAGGTGTTTCTGCTAAATCCGGATCAGGCCTCAAACTACAGGAACTCCAGGTCCGCTTTAATAACGAGGCAGGTTCAGATATTTTATAAAATGAGTATCGGGAATCAATAATAAAAAGTTAGTACTAAAATAATATTAATTTTATAATGCTTATAATCAATTACATACATTTTATTCCAAATAACCCCCTTTCCCGTTTCCCCCAAGGGGGAAAAGCTTTGCTTTCAGCTCCTTCCCCCCTGGGGGAAGGTCGGGATGGGGGTATAAATAATAGAAATTAATAGTTTTATTCATGATTGCTGATAGTCACATTTTATAATATTGCAAGTAGCATGGATTAATTTAGTCTAAGTTAATCCATGTGGCATGTAATTTGAACAGTTACTTATGGAAACAAAAATTATTGAGTTATGAAAAAGTTTGGATTTAATATTAGCAATTTGATCCTGGTATTGGGATTATGTTTTATATCATCTTATGGTTATTCTCAAGATATTAATATAAGCAAGCAGGACCAGAAGGAGGCAAAAAAAGCTGAAAGTTATACAAACTTCCAGATGTTGGACACTTTATTAATGAATAAAGAATTTGTCCTGGAGGCTGATTTTCTTGAAGATCAGTATGGTAACAGGGTAAATGTTACACCGGTATTGAATTTTATCAGAGTCGATTCAGCTAAAGCTGTAATACAGACAGGATCAAACATTTACCTTGGATATAATGGCGTCGGAGGAGTTACCGCAGAAGGCACTATAAGACAATGGAAAATTACAAAGAATTTTAAGAATTTAAGCTACTACGTTCGTTTCAGTATTAGTACCACTCTGGGATTTTATGACGTTAATCTGTTTGTCACCGCTGACAATTATGCCCGGGCAACAATAACAGGTTTGACAAATGGTCAGCTGATATATACCGGACACCTTAGATCGCTGAATAATACCATGGTTTTCAAAGGTCAGAATACGTATTAACAATAGTCAGAATGACATATCATTAGGTGACAGGTTACCACGGGTATGGTTTTGCATATCCATGGTAATTTTATTTTTCAGAACATGATATATGTGCAGCTGTAGTTTATCATATTATTTTTTAAAATCCTGTTATACATTCTCCTTTAATATTTGAACATTATTATATCTCAAAACGTTTAAATTCCGGGTCAATTTATATGTTAATCTGTTTAGCAGTTCAACCGGAATTTAGCTTAATAAATTTAAGTCTGAAAGGTTAACAGGTTTTGTTTGGGAATAAAAACCCCCAAAAAAAGATTTAATGACTATTGCCATGGGGAGGAAAATAGTATTTTCTTTTTCCCGATATCAGGTTATCGGGATACTTTTTATTTTTACCTCACTTTGCCTTAGTGCACAGGTTCAGAAAAACTTTTTTAGCGACAGTGTCAGCATAAAGGAGTGTCTAAACTATGCCTTGCAATATCAGCCTCAGCTAAAACAATTAAAAATTGATGAAGAGATTGCAGAGCAAAGGATACAAATATCTCTCTCGGACTGGTTACCTCAGCTGAACTCAAATGCAGGATACCAGTACTACATGAAGCAACCGGTATCTGTTTTTCCAAACTTTTCAGACCCCACCGGCCCGAAAGTTCAGATAACAACAGGTGTAAAAAACAATTCGAATATTCAGTTTAATGCCACGCAGAAGATTTTCAACAATGATCTTTATTTTACCGGCAGGAGTGCAAGGTTTTACCGGCAAAAAGTAAAACAGGAGGGTCAGATAGATGCCATACAACTGGTTGTTGATATAAGCAAAGCATTTTATGATGTACTTCTGTCAAGGCAAATGTTAAATATTATTAATGAGGATATTGACAGATTAACTAAAAGCCTGAAAGATGCTCTTGCTATGTATAACAGCGGCGTTCGGGACAGAATTGATTACAGCAGGGCGACAATGGCCCTGAATTCCGCCCTTTCACAAAAAACAGGTGTAACCAATTCAATAACAGCAAAGCTTGCCTATCTGAAACAACTTATGGGGTATCCGGATGAGATGCCTTTGATGTTAAGGAATAGTTTCAATGAAATGAAGAAAGACATAATGATCGATACTCTGCGGAAAATACAATACATGAACCGGGTTGAATTTAGATTGCTTCAGACCAACATCCGTTTACAGGAATTATCTGTCGTTTATAACAGGCAGAGTTTTCTTCCCTCACTTTCAGGATATGCAAACTACAATTTTATATACCAGAATGATGAATTCAGTAAACTCTACAAGAGAGCCTTTCCGAATTCAACCGTAGGGCTCTCTTTATCTTTTCCGCTTTTTGAAGGAACCAGAAGAATGCACAATATAAAAAAATCCAGGCTGGAGTACAACAGGCTGGTACTTGATACGATCAACATGAAGAACCAGATGAATTCAGGATATGCAAATGCACTTGCCTCATATAAGAGTAATCTGGCCGCATTTAATCTGACAAATGAAAATGTTGATATTTCACGGGATGTATATAATACTGTGGTTTCCCAGTACAATGAGGGGATTAAAACTTACCTGGAAGTGATCGTCTCAGAAACTGATCTGAGAACTGCTCAGCTAAATAATCTGAGTTCGCTTATACAGCTGATGTTCAGCAAAATTGATGTTGAGAAGGCTTTGGGCAATATTTCTGTTGATTATTAATATATCATTGGAGACTATGAACAGCAAAAAGTTGATTAATGCATACCTTATTACTATACTGATCTCTTCAGTCAGTTCCTGTAAAAATCAGGATAATACGGGGCAAAGTGATCCCGGTATGGGAGTGCCGGTGATTGCTTACACGGTAAATGAGGAAAATGTTGTTTACTATGATTCATACCCGGCCACTGTTATGGCATTAAATGAAGTGCAATTAAGAAGTGAGGTAAGCGGTTATATTACAGGACTATATTTCAAGGAGGGAAGTCATGTTAATAAAGGAGAGAAGCTTTACGAAATTGACCGGCGGAAATATCAGGCAGCTTACGAGGCAGCTAAAGCAAATGTTGATATAGCCTTGAGCAATATGCTGAAAGCAAGGCGTGATGCTGAAAGATATGAGACCCTGGATAAGGAAAATGCGATCGCAAAACAGACTCTTGATGATGGCTTAACGGCACTGGATAATGCGCAGATGCAGGTTAAACTTTCGCAGGCAAATTTACTGAATGCTGAAACAGACTTTATTTATTCACTCATAACTGCTCCCTTCCCGGGAATAATTGGCTTTTCTTCAGTGAAACCCGGTGCATTTGTGACAGCCGGCCAGACGTTATTAAATACTATTTCGTCTGATGACCCAATTGGTGTTGATTTTAGTATTGACCAGAAATCATTGCCTTATTTTCTGAAATTAGAGAAAAACAAGACTTCGGAGGAAGACTCTGTTTTTAAGATTATTTTGCCTGATAACTCTGAATATGATCACACTGGAAGACTGAGTATAATTGACCGGGCGATCGATTCCCAGACAGGAACAATAAAAATCAGAGTTGTCTTTCCGAATAAGGAAAGAGGTCTCCGGCCGGGAATGAATTGCAAAATTGAGGTGCTAAACAGGAGTTCGGGTACACAGGTAGTTATACCCGTAAGGGCAACTATTGAGCAGATGAGTGAATATATGGTTTATCTGATTGATAATGGTAAAGCAGAACAGAAAAGAATCACTCTTGGACCTGTTCTTGGTGAATTAGTCATTGTAAAGACCGGCCTGAAACAAGGAGATAAGATCGTTCTTGAAGGGATTCAGAAAGTACATGAAGGAGTAGCTGTCATTTTGTCAGATTCCAGGGGATTGGATTCAAATGTTGTCCGCTAAAAGAATAAAATAATTAATTCGTGATATGATTGCCGATACATTCATAAAACGTCCAAACACCGCAATAGTAATATCCCTGATATTGGTTATTCTCGGAATAATCTCTATAATGAGTCTTCCTGTGAGCCAGTATCCGGATATTACACCACCGGTTGTGCAGGTTTCGGCAAATTACATAGGAGCTGATGCCCAGGTTGTTGAACAGACTGTTGCCACACCAATCGAATCACAGGTTAACGGTGTGCCCGGTATGTCATATATCGAAACAAACAGCACCAGCACAGGTACAATGAGTATGAGTGTCACTTTTAAGATCGGCACAAACATAGACATTGCCGCGCTGGATGTTGAGAACCGCCTTAATGCTGCCTTACCGAATATACCTGAAGAGGTAAAAAGCCTCGGAACAATTGTCAGGAAGCGAACGCCAAATATTCTGATGGTAATTGGTATTTATTCACCCGGGAAAACACATGATATTAAGTTTGTTGACAATTACACTAATATTTACATCAGGGAGGCTATTCTTCGTGTAGAGGGAGTGGGTGATGTTTTTACACGTGCTGACCCTTTCGGAATGCGTATCTGGCTGAATCCGGAAAAACTTGCGCATCTTAACCTTTCCCCCTCAGAAATAGTTCAGGCAGTGCGGGAACAGAATGTGCAGGTGGCGGCCGGAACCATAGGATCACCACCTCAGCAGAACTACCAGGCATTTGAATATACCTGCTTTGTTGAAGGGCGGTTAGTATCTGAAGAGGAGTTCGGGAATATTGTGGTAAAAACAAATCCTTCAGACGGTTCAATAGTTTATCTGAAAGACGTGGCCCGGATTGAGCTTGGAAAATTTAACTATTCCGGTAACTCTTACGTTGACGGAGAACGTTCCTCATTTCTTATAGTTTTTCAGTTACCCGGCAGCAATGCCATGGAGACAGCCAGTGGCATTTATGCTCAAATGGAAAAACTTAAGAAATCCTTTCCGGCCGATATTGATTATATTATACCGTTTGAAACCGTTTCGGTGGTGCGGGTTTCTATCCGTGAAGTGGTTAGAACGCTGTTGATTGCTTTGACTCTTGTAGTTATTGTAGTCTTCATTTTTTTACAAAGCTGGCGGGCAACATTAATTCCGATCCTGGCAATTCCCGTTTCTATTATTGGGACCTTTATCTTTTTTAAACCATTAGGATTCACAATCAATACACTGACCCTTTTTGCACTTATTCTTGCAATAGGTATTGTTGTGGATGATGCAATAATAGTAGTGGAGGCGATACAGCATTATATAGATGAAAAGGGGCTTTCTCCAAAAGAAGCTGCATTTAGGGCAATGCAGGATATTTCGGCACCGGTTGTAGCCATTGCCCTTATACTTGCAGCTGTTTTTGTACCGGTAGGCTTTATCCCGGGTATCGTCGGTAAACTTTACCAGCAATTTGCAATTACAATAGCTGTTTCTGTTTTGTTATCAGCTTTTATTGCATTATCACTTACTCCGGCATTGAGTTCAATTCTGCTAAAGCCACAAAAATCAGTCAGAAGACGCGGAGGTCTGAACGGATTCTTCAACCTTTTCAACAGAGTTTTTAAATCAGGTCTGGATGCTTATTCTTCAAGTGTGCTTAAAGTTATCAGATATGCCCGGTACGTAATTATAATTCTTATCCTGGTGATCCTGGGTACCATCGTTTTATTCAGAAACAAACCATCAAGTTTCATTCCGACCGAAGATAACGGCAGGCTGTATATTACATTCGAACTACCTGAAGCCGGTTCAACTGTACGAACCGTGGAGGTGCTGCACAGTGTAATGAATATTCTGAAAGAGGTTCCTGGTGTGGGTCACTTTGCAGGTATTGCAGGACTAAACGTAATTACATTTTCAACAAAGTCGAACGCAGGCACCATTTTCTGTCAGTTAAAACCCTGGGATGAACGCAAAAAGAAATCAGAACAGTTGCAGGGGGTAATCGCTGAACTTAACAAACGTTTTTCAGCTATTAAGCAGGCACGGATCATTGTAATAGCACCACCTTCAGTACCCGGCCTGGGCAGCACGGGAGGTTTTACATTTGTTCTGCAGCAACGCGAAAGTACAGATGATCTGAAGAGTTTTGAAGGAGTTGTCCGGAACTTTATGATAGAAGCGAATAAACGTCCGGAGATTGCCAGCGCATTTACTTTTTTCACCGCAAGTACCCCTGGCTATAAAATTTCAATCGACCGTGAGATGTGTAAGAGAATGGGAGTAAGTCTTTCGGACCTCTTCGGTACGCTCCATACTTACCTTGGGAGCTCTTATATTAACGATTTCACCATTTACGGACGGAATTTCAGGGTTGTTGCACAGGCTGATACTTCCTTCAGGGAGGATATATCAGACATTGACAGATACTATGTGCGAAACAGCCAGGGAAACATGCTGCCCCTTAAAACCTTTGTGTCATATACGGTAATTGAGAGTGCGCCACTCATTACTCATTTTAACCTTTATCGTTCAACAACCTTCAACGGTGAAGCAGCACGCGGATACAGCAGTGGTCAGGCAATTGAAGCACTCAGGGAAACTGCAGACAAAGTACTGCCTCAGGGATACGGTTACGAATTTTCAGGTCTTAGCCGTGAAGAGATAGAAGCCGGTTCAAAATCGGTAATGATTTTTTTCATCTCCATATTGTTCGTTTTTCTGTTTCTGACGGCATTGTACGAAAGCTGGTCAGTCCCGTTCTCAGTTCTTCTTGCAGTTCCTCTGGGCGCCTTTGGCGCAATACTGGCGTTAACATTCGTGACAAAGCTAAGTAACAATGTTTATGCTCAGATAGGACTTGTGACATTGATTGGACTTGCCGCAAAAAATGCAATATTGATTGTAGAATTTGCAAAGACCCGCGTTGATAACGGAATGGAATTAATTAAAGCAACATTCGAAGCTATAAGGCTGAGATTAAGGCCAATATTGATGACTTCGTTTGCATTTATTTTCGGGGTGTCCCCACTGATCTTTGCGTCGGGTGCAGGAGCAGTTGCACGTCAGACAATAGGATGGACTGTTTTCGGCGGAATGATTGCAGCAACCTTTATAGGAATATTTATGGTCCCGGTTTTGTTCGTTGTTATTACCCGGTTTGCCTATGGCAAACGAAAACTTGCAGAGTTAAGAAAAAATTACCGTACTGATGATGAACATGATAAATAAGTTCTGAAACCTTTATGTTATGCAGATACAAAAAATATTAACATGAATTTTTAAAACATGGTGGCAGGCTAACCGGCCTTTAAATATAAATTATCTGGCTGGAATCTTTTCATTGGCCCCTGAATTGTTATACCTTTCGAATAAGCCACACTTAATATCACCATAAAAACTCCTTATTATATATAATCAGGGCTTAATAAATTTTGAGTTTTTAATTTCATCTGAAAATAAAATTGCAGTATTAATTAAAGCCAAATGTGAATAAGCCTGGGGGAAATTACCCAAAAGTCTTTTTGTAGAGAAATCAATATCTTCACTGAAAAGACCTACGTGGTTTCCGCATGTCAGAAGGTTTTCAAAGATTTTTTTTGCATCTTCCCGCGCACCGATTCTAAACAGAGCCTGGATCAACCAGAAAGTACAAATTGTAAATGATGTTCTTGGTTTGCCAAAGTCATCATAATTTTTATAACGGTAAACCAATCCATTGTAATAAAGAGCCTCTTTTATAGCCATTACGGTTTTCTGGTACTTAACATCATTGGCAGCGATAAATCCATATTCAGCCATAAGCAGTAAAGAGGCATCCAGATCCGAATTGCAGTATGTTTGAGTGAATGTTTGCAGTTTCTCATTCCAGCCATTTTTTAATACATCCTCTTTAATATCATTTGCAATATCCCTCCATGATTCAGCATAAGAATGTTTCTCCAGCAATGCGGCAATTTTAGATGCCCTGTCCATTGCAACCCAGCTCATTACCTTTGAGAATACAAAGTGCTTTTCTTCATTGCGGATTTCCCAGATACCTCCGTCAGGTTTTTCCCAATGAGTAGATACTGTTAAGGAAATGTTCCGGACTATCTCCCACATATTTTCTATTTCATCCAATGTTTCCGGGAAAAACTGGTAATACTGGCTTATAACAATTAACAGGTAGCCAAAAACATCGTTCTGACGTTGAGAATATGCTGCATTTCCTATTCTGACTGGTTTTGAGTTTTCATATCCCGAAAGGTGAGGAAGGGTGATTTCGGTCAACTCCCTTTCACCCCTGATGCCGTACATCGTCTGGAATGAATCTTGCTTTGATTTAAGTATCCCGTTTATAAAACGCATGAATCGCTGCGCGGAATTGTAATGGCCCAGTTTTAATAATGTTTCGATCGACATAGATGCATCACGTAACCAGCAGAACCGGTAATCCCAGTTGCGTACTTCACCTATTGTTTCCGGAATACTTGTTGTTAAGGCTGCCAGCACTGCTCCCGTGGGCTGATATGACATTATCTTCAATACCAGCAGACTTCTTATAATTTCTTCGGCAAAATTATTATATTTCTTTGACCGGTTTGTCCAGTTTAGCCAATATACTTTTGTCCTTTGATATTCAAGGTAAACCCTTCTATGATCTATATTTATCAACTTCTGATTATATGACAATAAAAGGAACTGATTCTGGGTCAGAGATATTTCTTTACAATCCAGTATATCATTAAATTCCAGACTTGAATAAAGGTAGATACATTCTCTTGTCATAACTCTGGAGTAAGTACGGATATGATCTTCCCGGATTATATGTGAAACTTCGTCCATAGCATACTCAAGCCTGGGGGAATAAAAGACCCTGAACCTGGGTACACCTGAAATCAGCCGGATATAACGGTAAATTTCAGCCGGAGAATAATAGTCATTATCACTGGTTTTATACCGCGGCATAAAGTCAATTATCTCGAACGCGTCATTGCCTGAGCGGTATTCTGTGCAAAGTATATTTGACCGGTATAAGTACCTTTGCGAAATTATATAGTTATCATCAACAAAAATACTGAAACAACCCCCATTCTCTTTATCGAGAAGCCTGGCAAAAACAGAGGGCGAGTCGAAGTCAGGCATGCAAAACCAGTCAATACTCCCTTTTTCTGATACCAGGGCCGCACTTCGGCAGTTGCCAATTACACCATAATTGAGATTATTCATAACATATTTTGTAATTTGGGTTATTATCCATAATAATTTAAATATTCAAAAGTTTTATTTCAGGAAAGTTGCAGCTAAGATAACAATGAAAATTATATAAGTAATATGTGTTTTGGCCATTAAATGCTGATTAAATAAATTTCAATTCACCTGAATTTTTGGTATATTTGCTAATGGACAATAAATTCTTTGTACCCGGCGGACAAAGGATCAAAATTTATCAGAATGAGATTCGGCCTGGGACTTGTATTATCAATCTTTCTTGCTGCAGGACTGATTGCATTTAGCTTTACCTTTTTTCAGGTAGCAAAAGAAAGAAAAGAACTTGGCATGGAACTTGAAATCCGGACCGCTGATACGGTAAAGAAGATTTTTAAGTATAATACATCTTTTTCAGAAAAGATTAATCGTAATGATATCGAGAATATTGCAGACAGTATAAACAGTCATTACAATTTTCTTGGAACTGCAATTTATTTCAGCGATGACAGCATAATTAGTACTGTTGGTGCAGGATATTCCCGCAATTTGATCCGGTATTCTAGGAAATACATTTCTAAAGCCGTTGCTGCTGATTCTTCAATCGGGAATTTTATAAGGACAGGTAAAAAATATATTTACCAGTATATAAAGCCAGTTAAAAATGAGGGTAGATTCAATATGGCAGTTGTTTTTTATACTGATGCCGGATATATTGATAAAACTATCGACGGCATATGGATCCGAAGTTTTATATGGTTATTTTTTCAGACCTTATTGGTTTCACTGGTTACTGTATTGATTATTCACTGGAGAATTTTGGACCCCTTAAATAAGATTGTTAATTGGATAAAAGCAGTTCGTGAGGGTAAATTCGAACCATTTAAGCTGCGAAATCCTGCAAATTTTTTTTCGCCTCTGCTACAAGAGGTAGGGCACATTGTAAAAGCGATGCATGAAGCAAAAGCCAATGCTGAAGAGGAAGCACGGTTGAGAAAAAGATCTGAAGCCATATGGACTCCTGAACGGTTGAAGGTGGAAATTGAAAATCTTCTGCATAACAGGAAAATGATTGTTGTTTCAAATCGTGAGCCATATATGCATATACATGAGGGGAAAAAAATTAAGTGTATAATTCCCGCAAGTGGTATGATTACAGCAATGGAACCAATCCTGAAAGCAAGTGGCGGATTGTGGATAGCCTCCGGCACAGGGGATGCTGATAAAGAAACTGTGGATAAAAATGACAAAATTAGGGTACCTCCCGATGAACAACAATACAGTTTAAGAAGATTATGGATTACAAAAGAAGATGAGGAACATTTTTACTATGGATTTTCGAATGAGGGACTATGGCCTCTTTGCCATATTGCCCATACACGCCCGATATTCAGAAAAGAAGATTGGCATTATTACAAAAAAGTAAATGAATATTTTGCAAAAGCGGTACTGGAGGAGACTATAGATGATGAACAGCCTTTTATTTTAATTCAGGATTTTCATTTTGCCCTGCTTCCTGAAATGTTAAAAAAGGTAAAACCAAAAGCTAAAATTGCCATATTCTGGCATATACCCTGGCCTAATCCTGAATCATTTGGTATTTGTCCCTGGCAGAAAGAAATTTTATACGGGATGCTTGGAGCTGATCTGATCGGGTTTCACACCCAATATCATTGCAACCATTTTCTCGAAACTGTAAATAATACCGTTGAGTCAATCGTATTATGGGAGAATTTTTCAATTAATATTAAAGGACAAACATCTTTTGTTAAGGCATTCCCGATTAGTATAGCATTCACATTAAGAGATTATTATACTGTTTCATCCAAAATAAAACCAGCACAGTTACTCAAAAAATATTTTATCAATGCAAAATTCATTGGCATTGGTGTTGACAGACTCGACTATACAAAGGGTATTATAGAGAAGTTTCTTGCCATTGAACGGTTTCTGGAAAAGAATCCATCTTATGTGGGAGAATTTACTTTTATACAAATTGGCGCTCCCAGCCGGACACATCTTAAAAGTTATAATGACCTGGTTATGTTGGTTAAAAGCGAAGCGAACAGGATCAATTTGCGTTTCAAAACCAAGGGCTGGAAACCAATTCTTCTGTTAGGCCGGCATCACAGCCACGAGGAAATCGAACCATTCTATTCTTCGGCAAACCTGTGCATGGTTACGTCACTGCATGACGGGATGAACCTTGTTGCAAAAGAATTTGTTGCTTCACGAAATCAAAACGATGGGGCTCTGATCCTGAGTTGTTTTACCGGAGCATCACAGGAGCTTGTCGGGGCTATTATTATTAACCCTTATGACATCGAAAAATCGTCTGATGCGATAAAGACAGCATTGGAAATGACGAAAGAAGAACAATACCAGAGAATGAAACAGATGCGGCAGGTAATTGCCGAATACAATATTTATTCATGGGCAGCAGATTTATTGAGAACTATGGCATCACTAAATAATTAAAATCATTTAATAAAAAACATACTTACCTTTCAATTCCCTTAAACAGACTTATTTTATAATGACAAACATGATTAAAACTATTGTAGCAGGTTGTGGCAATATGGGTTCGTCACACGCGCGGGCTTACCATAAGCTAAATGGCTTTCAACTGGCCGGACTTGTAGATACAAATGTCTCAAGCCGGGAAAAATTATCAGCAGAACTGGGGGGAATTCCTCAATTTGCTGATTTAGATAAAGCGCTTACATCCATAAAACCCGATGCTGTTGCTATTTGCACATATCCTGAAACACATGCATCACTAGCGGTTAAGAGCCTGGGAATGGGAGCACATGTTTTCGTGGAAAAACCTCTGGCTGTAAAGGTTGAAGATGCTGTGAAAGTTGTTGAGATGGCCCGTGATATGAATAAGAAACTTGTTGTGGGATACATTCTGCGGGTACATCCTTCATGGAAAAAATTCATTGAGATTACCCGGAATCTGGGCAAACCGCTGGTGATGCGTATGAACCTTAATCAGCAGAGCAGCGGGAAAACCTGGACATGGCATATGAACCTTATGAAATCCATGCCGCCTATTGTAGATTGCGGAGTCCATTATGTGGATGTGATGTGCCAGATGACTCGTTCAAAACCTGTACACGTAAGCGCAATAGGGGCCAGGCTCACAAATCAGATAAGCGAAAACATGTATAATTATGGTCAGTTGATAGTTACTTTCGAAGACGGATCTGTTGGCTGGTATGAAGCCGGCTGGGGACCAATGATGAGTCAGACTGCATTCTTCGTCAAGGATGTAATCGGACCAGGCGGTTCAGTCAGTATAATGGATGCTGCTGACGGCAAGGGAAAAAGATCAGATGATATCGATTTGCATACTAAAACAAACAGGCTCCTCATTCATCATTCGGAGTTGGATGCAAAAGGTAATTTTGCCAGGGAGGACGAAATTATTAATACAGAGGATGAACCTGACCACCAGGGCTTATGCAATCTGGAGCAGGAATTTTTCTACGATTCCATTGTGAAAGATCTTGATCTGAAAGGTCATCAGGATGACGCCATCAACAGCCTTAAGATTGTTCTTGCCGCTGACGAGGCATTCAGAACCGGGAAAACAGTTGATTTATAGTGGGTAAAAGCAGCCAGACAAGCTGATCCTCTTCTCCCATTTTACCCCATAAACATCTGTCATCCTGGTAGCGTTGCAAAGAATCTCAAACATTCAGTTAGTCAGTAGTGATAAAATGTATTAAATTTAAAGCTCATTTATTAGTGTGAAAATCAGTAATTAATAAGAGGTCAGAAACCAGAAACCAGCAACTTGAGTTTGTTAAATGTTTTTTATTATGGAATCTTTTATTTAATTTCCACTCCAATTTATTATCAGAAAACTAAACCTGTAAACAAAACATAATGAAAACAATTATAAGACCGATTCTTTCAAGCTTTTGTATTTTGTTGCTGCTTATAGTTTTTTCCTGTAGCAAAAAGGATATACAAATTACCAGTGGCAATCTTGTCATGGAATTCAACAATAAGATGCTGGTTAAGATTACCAGTACGGATCCTGGGGCTAAAGCCCTTATGAACGGATTCACGGCTTCTGAATACCTGGTTGGAAAGAAATTTAACTCAAAGGAATATAAAGTGACTGATTCAGAGGAATCTGAAAGCAACGGTATAAAAAACTATACCCTTTCAGGTACCGCGGAGGAAGAAGGGAAGATTGTCAGAAAAATTGTTGAAATATCTATTGATCCTGAATTTCCAAATCTTGCCCTAATGAATGTAATATATGTTAACACGGGAAAAAAATCCATAAGCATAACCGGATGGGTTAATAATAATTATAACATTCAGGCTCAGGGTGATAAACCCTCTTTCTGGTCATTTCAGGGTAGTTCCAGCAGTCGCCGGCCTGACTGGATCTTACCGGTTGATTCCGGATATAGTAAGCAGAACTTTATGGGGATGACCAGTACCGACTATGGTGGTGGTATTCCGGCCATTGATCTTTGGCGAAAAGATGCAGGTATCATGATCGGACATACTGAGCTGGTACCGCGTCTGGTCTCTTTGCCCGTTGAAATGGACAGATATGATGGGTATGCAACGATTGCTGTCCAATATGAATACCCTGACCCTGTTGATTTTAAACCTAACGATACAATTCGAACCTATACAACTTTTGTGAGTGTACATAAGGGTGATTTTTTTACTTCCATGCAACAATATTCTAAATTAATGCAAAAGCGTGGGATCAAATTTAATCCCTCTCCACCTGAAGCTTTCGAACCTGTATGGTGCGCATGGGGATACGGCAGGGGGTTTACGTTTAAAGATGTATTAGGTACCCTTCCAAAAGTTAAAGAGATGGGTATTAAATGGGTAGATGTTGACGACGGATACCAGATTGCTGAAGGTGACTGGAATGTTAACACCAAAAAATATCCGGGTGGAAATGCGGATATGAAGCATCTCATTGATGCAATTCATGCTCAGGGAATGAAGGCAAAATTATGGTGGGCCCCATTAGCTGTTGATCAGGGAACAGAATTATTAAAAAAAGATCCCGGCATCCTTCTTCGGCGTAGAGACGGGTCCCCTGAATATATTACTTATTGGGATAGTTATTATATGGCGCCTACTTATAAAGGTACCATAGATCATACTAAGGAAGTCGTCAATATGTTCATTAACGAATGGGGCTATGACGGACTTAAGATGGATGGGCAGCATCTCAATGCAGTAGCGCCGGATTATAACTACAGGCGGCATGGTGCGAAATACCCGGAAGAGGCATATGAAAAACTGCCTGATTTTTTCAGGATGATCAGGGAGGAAGCGACTTCAATCAAACCAGATGCTGTTCTTCAGATTTGTCCATGCGGATGCGCTATATCATTTTATAATATACCGCTTATGAACCAGGCTGTGGCTTCCGATCCTGTATCAAGTGCTCAGAACCGTCAAAAGGGAAAAACCTACAAAGCTATTAATCCTCAACTTGCCTATTATGCAGATCATGTTGAATTAACTGATAATGGTGACGATTTCGCTTCTCAGGTTGGTATTGGAGCTGTATTGGGAACAAAATTTACATGGCCAGAAAATAAAATGAATGCGAGGTCAAACAGAAATTTCCTGACCCCTGAAAAAGAGGTAATATGGAAAAAATGGTTTGATCTTAACCGCAAAAAAATGCTTTCCAAAGGAACCTATTTAGGAGGACTGTATGATATCGGATACGACAAACCTGAAACACATGTAATAAATAAAGGTGATACATTATTTTATGCTTTCTATGCCAAAGAATGGAAGGGGAATATTGAATTCCGGGGATTGACCGGTAGTAAATATTTAATAAAAGATTATGTAAATAATGTAGATATCGGAAGTGTCAGCATCGATAATCCGGTTATTGAAACGAATTTTGTAAGAAGTCTGCTTGTTGAAGCAATTCCGGTAAAATAATGGTTGCAGATCTGAAAAAATGATTCTAAAATAAGTCCAGTTGACGGGATTCAGGAGCAAAAAAACAGGAATGATTTTTCTTGAAACTTTTCAGATGGTTAAGTACCAGCTTAAAAGAGGAATACTATCTGTCATTTGAAGGAGAGTGATTTACCTGTTTAATTGCTTGTCTTCGATCATAAATAACTGATTGCAAACAGATAGAAAATCAATGGAATTTAATATATGATTCCTGATAATATATGAGTTTATACAAATAGTTTCGTGGATAATTAAGTAAGACTGATGGTAGAAAAAGTTGTATTAATAAAAAAAACAGAAAAAAAAATTGCGGATAACATTTATTTAATTTATCATTGCAACGGATAAATGTTCTTTTATCTCAACACACTCCTAACCTGAAGGAACATTTATAATTTTTAGATTAACCCTTTTCGATTGAGCAAGACTAATAATTTCAAGTTTGGGTTTTTGTTTTGGCTGGCTACCTTATCAGGGAATAAATAAATTTCCACATCAGGAGAGGTATGTTGCTTTTTGAGGCAGGATTTTATTGTTCCGGACAATAGTGGCAGAGTAAAATTTCTTTCGACTTAAGACTATTTGATTAAATACTAACTAACCTAAATTAATAAATGAAAAATGAAACATGACAAAAAACGCGGGGAGGATGTCGACACTATTCCCCATTTCAGTTCAGGTATTAATCCAGCTAAAGTATTAATGTTTAAATTATTTCAAATGCATGGAAAAAATTAATCAAAAGCAAATGTTTTTTGCCAGAAATTCCCGGCTCAGGCTGTTGATTATGGCAAAATTGTGCATTTTATTTTTAATATGCTCAATGACAACGGTTATGGCGGGTACGGGAAATTCTGGTCCTGCCGGATCAACTTATTTATCAGCTGCTTCAGACGGAACCAGCACTATGCAGCAGGATGTTGTTAAAGGTACTGTGACAGATGCTGAAACAGGAGAACCATTGATAGGTGTTACAGTAGTTGTTAAAGGAACCACCCTTGGAACCCTGACTGATATCAACGGCCAGTTTTCCCTTAGGTTACCTCAGCGGGAGGCATTGGTTTCAATCTCTTTTATCGGATACACAACCCAGGAAATAATGATGACACAGGGTGCGACCATAAAAGTGGCATTGAAACTGGAGATTACTCAGATGCAGGAAGTTGTTGTTGTTGGATACGGTGTGCAGAAGAAGGAGAGTGTGGTAGGCGCTATCACCCAGGTGAACAACGCTTCACTTATGAAAACCGGTACAGCAGATGTTACCAATGCCATCGCTGGCAAACTTTCCGGTGTATTGACCATTCAGAATACCGGTGAACCTGGAGCCAACTCTTCCGAGATTGTAGTTCGTGGTTTATCAAGCTGGAACGGTTCTGCTCCGCTTGTTCTGGTTGATGGTGTTGAACGCGATTTTTCTAATATAGACCCTAACGAGATCAACACAATTTCTGTGTTGAAAGATGCTTCCGCTACTGCAGTATTCGGTGCCAAAGGGGCGAACGGGGTTATTATCGTGACCACAAAGCGTGGTTCACTGGGCAAACCGCAACTTGATTTCACCGCCTCTTACGGTACAACTAAAGCTTCAGGGATCCCTCCGCATATCGATTCTTATACAACCATGTCGATGTTAAATGTTGCCAGGATGAATGATATGCAATACGGACTGATGCTGGAAGATAATATTCTTAATGAATACCGTAATCCTTCTTCCAGGCTGAACGCACTGCAGTACCCTGATGTCGACTGGTTCAAAGAACTTGCCGTGCCATTCGCTCCGATAGCAAATGCCAATTTAAATATTACAGGGGGAACCAACTTTGTAAAGTATTTTGCATCGTTCGGGTATCAGTATGAAGGCGATTTCTTTAAAGGACTTCACGAGGGTTATCTCGATTCGCGCTTTAAGAACAACAGGTTTAATTACCGCGCCAATGTTGATTTCTCTCTGACCGGGTCAACACAGCTTTCGGTGAATCTGGGCGGGGATATGTCAATTAAAAACCAGCCTGAAACTGTCAATAGCACATGGGAAACTTTATATATGACTGGGCCTTCAAGATTCCCGGCATATTTTCCCGATTGGGTACTTCAGGATGTTCCTGACCTTGACTATCCCGATGCAACAGGATGGAGACGTTCTGCAGCATGGGGGGAACGTTTCGGTAACCCCTATACCAATTTTATGGATGGCTCTTTTAATAATTACACAGGTTCGACTGTGTTTACTGACCTTATCCTTGACCAGAAGCTGGACTTCCTGGCAAAAGGATTATCTTTTAAAGGTAAGGTCTCATTGAGTACCTACTATAATATGCAAACACGATATGCTGATTACATTGAACCTGATTACTTTTTGCACTACGAACTAATTGGTACCGGAGATAATCCATGGGAGCGTGAAGGTCAGACACCTGAGGTATATAACCTGCCGCCGGTGAACATTAATGTAGGAGGATTCTCACAGGAGCTTTTGGAGGAAGTGATCCAGGTTATTACACGGATCTTTATTACGAGGCATCCCTGAATTATGTCAATACTTTCGGGAAACATACAGTTTCAGGACTTGCGCTGATAAACCGTCAGCAAAAAAACTCAGTTTTGCAATTTCCATTCTTTAACGAAGCTCTTGTAGGGAGGGCAACCTATGATTATTCCCATAAATATTTACTGGAAGTAAACCTTGGTTATACCGGTTCCGAGAGGTTTGCCCCCGGAAACCGTTTCGGATTTTTCCCATCTGGAGCTATCGGATGGACCATTTCTGAAGAACCCTTCTTTAAAAATGCAGTTCCCTGGATGAACAAGTTAAAGCTTCGTTATTCTGATGGACTTGTGGGAAGCGATAAAGCAGACAGTCGCTGGCTATATATAAGTGAATATTATACACAAACCATATCTTCAATACCTTATATCCGCGAAGATTTAGGAGCAAATGTGAGTGCACAGTGGGAAGAGGCCAGGAAAAGGGATATCGGCCTTGAAATTGGATTGCTTCAAAACCTGTTCACATTAAGTGTTGATGTGTTTGATGAACAACGTAGCAAGATGCTGCTGACTCCTCAGAGTGTAACCTTCCTGGTGGGAAATTCATTCAAGGATCTGAACAAGGGCAGTCTGAAGAAGCATGGAATTGAAATAGAAGCAGAATACAATAAAACTACCGCCAGTAATTTAAATTATTTTGTCAGGGGAATTTTCGGTTTCAACGAAAACCGTATAATATATAAAGATGACCTTCCGTATGCACCTGATTATGCCAAAGCAGCAGGAAAACCTTTAGGTATGGCAAGTAACGGGTATCCTGAAGATGGTCAGGCAGCAGGGACCGTCCTGACAGGGAACGGATTCCTTAATACTGTAGACGAAATTCACGGGAATGCTTTACCTATCGCTATGAACCTTATCAGCGTTGGAGACTATGTATTTCTTGATTACAATGGTGACGCCCAGATAACCAACAAAGATAAATATCCGATCAAAGGTAACACTTATCCCCCGATAACTTATTCGCTTTCAAGTGGCCTGTCATATAAAGGATTCGATTTTAACTTTATGTTCCAGGGTAATGTCGGCAAGTATGTTGTATTCAATGATAATTTTGAGAGTGAGTTTTTAATGGGTGACTTCAGTGTTCACCAGGGACAATTAAATTACTGGAGACCTGACAACCCGAATGCTGATCATGCAACACTTCACTACTATAGTGGTGGCGGTGGTATCCCGCAATATGTATGGGCCGGTGGTGCAGCGCTTGAGGGTTATAATGTGAGGATCCCCGGACATTTCTGGAGAAATGCTGATTACCTCCGGCTGAAGGATCTGTATGTAGGTTATACATTTAATTCAGCTTTCCTTCAGAGAGTTGCAGGTGTTTCTAACCTCCAGGTCTATGCAACTGGCAACAACTTATTGACTTTTACAAAGTTAATTGAAGGTGATCCGGAAAGAAAAGATTTTCAGCGTGGATTTTATCCACTTATGATTACCCTTAAATTAGGTATGAAATTATCTTTTTAAACTCTAAAATTCTATGACAATGAAGAAATATATTATTTTATTCTTATCCATCGTAGGGGGGAGTGTTTTATTAACCTCCTGTCTGGAGAAATTCCTGGACAAAGCACCTGAATCGGGCCTGACGGAAGATGGAGTGTTTACCAAATTTGATAATGCCAAGAAATTCTTCGATTTTGTTTACAATACTAACACCGATGATCAGGGTGGTGTTTACTATTCTTCAGAGCTCAGGATCACTGCCAAGGGAAGTCTTGACTATGACTGTGTTACTGATTTCTGTGATGCAGGCCGTGTAATGTGGTGGGCATATCATAAATGGGGTCCGCTTGGAGACAATAATGTGCACTTCGGCCCTATGCTGCCTGCACATTGGGCAAATATAAGGAGATGTAATTTGTTTTTACAGAATGTAAAAAAGCTGACTGACGGAAAGCAGGAAGATATTGATGATCTTATAGCACAGGCTCATTTTGTCAGAGGGTTTTGTCATTTTGAAGTTTTCAGGTTATGGGGTCCCATGCCATACGTGACAAAAGTTATCGGGCCGGATGATGCATGGGATATTCCGCGTCTCCCTGCGCAGGAAATGCTGAGAAAAGTTGCAGCTGATATGGATACTGCGGTTACATATTTTGAAAAAGCAGGCAAGATGCGCAGGGATCCTCTTCCCGGTCAGCCGGGACATCTTAATGCACCGGACCAGAAAATTCCCAATGGATGTACTGCCATGGCATATAAGGGTCGCGCATTACTTTATGCAACAAGTCCCCTTAATGTTGGTAATGAGCGTTATGGTAACGGAACAGCCAGCACGGAAGACTGGCAGGCAGCCGCAATAGCTAACTGGGAGGCCATCCAAACAGCTGAAGCCAATGGTTATGATCTTCTTACAGCAGCCGATTATACAGATAATTACTTTGGAACAAAATATTCCAACGAAATGCTCTGGGGTGATTATTACGGATCAGTAAGTTATGGTTCCGGTATTAATAAACAACCAACCTGCGCGGTTTTTACAAACAGTAAAACAAGTACCTCTGCTTTATGTCCCACCCAGGGCACAGTTGATATGTGGGAGACCAGGTGGGGCGACCCGCTTAATACACAGGCTGACAGGGATGCTGCCACTGCTCTGGGGCACTATAATGAGCAGGATCCCTTTGTAAACAGGGATCCCCGTTTCTATATCGATATTATATATAACGGAGCTCCGATACCACAATATGGCACAGCAAAGATTTATACTGAAGTGGTTGACGGGGTAGAGACTAATTCGGAACTTATCGATCGCAATTATGCAGGGACGACAAGGACCGGTTATTACCAGAGAAAAATCTGGGGTGGCCAGAGTGTTAAGAATCCAATTTCAGTTCTTTATACATGTGCAATGATCCGTCTTGGCGAGCTTTATCTAAACTATGCCGAGGCTGCCAACGAAGCCTACGGACCCAATACCCCGGCTCCGGGAGCAACAATGTCAGCCGTTGATGCTGTTAATAAGATCAGAGGACGCTGGAGCGCAGCAGAACTGGCGCCGGTACAGGCACAGTTTACAGGTAGCACGGAAGCCTTCAGGCCCAGGATCAGAAATGAGCGGAATGTTGAGTTATGCTTTGAAGGGCATTATTATTATGATATCCGCCGCTGGAAGACATCACCGGTATCCATGGCCGGACCGCTTATAGGCAATTTAGCTGAGAAAGTAGCAGTATCTCCGGAGTATCCCACCGGATATAAATACACCCGTCTGCCATTATCGGATGACCGCCAGACCCGCTGGTACGATGCAAAGTATTATCTGCCTTTCCTATCGGCCGATTATTATAAGATGAAAAAATTTGACCCGGGACAGGTCTGGTAATTTACAATTAATAAAGATGAAAATTATGAGATTCAATCATATTTTATTTAAGATATTCAGGTATTTCGGTGTTTTTCTGCTCTGCATATTCATAACAGGGGCATTAAGTGCACAGGTCAAACCTGGAAAGAAGACACTGACCATCAGCGCTAGTCTGAAGGTTGTTGATGAAAACGGAACCCCGGTTTCAAAAGGCAAAGGTTGTAATTGGCGAAGGGATAACACATGCCATGACTGATGAAAATGGTGCTATTACCTTTACAGCATATCCGGATGATGTTGTCACAATTTCTGCACCGGGCTATGAAAAGACAGTTGCCACGGTACAGGACCTTTTGAAGGAAAATAGGGTTGAACTTGTCAGAGCGAAGCTTTTTATGACATCCGACGATAACGTTCCCCTGCCCTATATGACGGTAAAAAAGCGAAATATCACCGGCAGCGAGGATGTAATTACTGGTCGTCAGCTTGAAACATACCCTTCAATTGATCTGCGAAATGCTTTTACCGGTCTTGTTCCGGGCCTTCAGGTTACCGAGTATGATGGTTCCACCGGGATCAGCGCCGAAGAGAAACTGTATGGTTACGGTATCACTGAAAAAATTGGTGTAACTGCCAGGGGAAGAGAGATGATGTATATCATTGATGACATACCAACTGACATAACAGAGATGACCCTTGATCCTCAGGAGATCGAATCGGTAACCATAATAAAGGATATAGTTGGGAAGGCAATGTTTGGTCCTATGGGAGCAGATGGTATTGTTTATATTAAAACCAAGAGAGGCAAGGCTAACGAACGTCTTCTGAACGTAAACATTGAGGATGGCATAAGTATTATTGACCGTTTCCCGGGCTGGGCAATCGGGGGCCGATTATGCAACGTTAAATAACCTTGCCAGGTCAAATAACGGACTGGACCCTTTATATGATAATGCTGATATTTCAGCTTATGGCAAGGGTAATCCTTATGACATGTATCATCCGAGTATTAATTTCAGGGACATGATGCTGAAAAATACCAAATTCTTCAGAAGAGCCAATGTATCTTCCAGTGGAGGTAATGATGTTGTACAATATTCCACTTATCTTGGCTACGATGGTGAAGGAGATATCTATAAAATAGGTTCGACGGCAGACTATAACCGGATCAACGCCCGGTCGAACATAGATATGCATATTAATGATGTTATAACAGTTAAATTTGATCTGTCGGCAGGTCTTACCAACCGCCGTTCTCCCAATTATGGCTACGCCACCAGTGAAAGCAGCGGATATACGAATTTGCAGGAATTAACCTCTGCATTACCCGATATTAATACAACACCACCAATAGCTTTCCCTGTGTATGCAAACAATGATCCTTCTTTAAAGGCGCCATGGTACGGTGTTACATCCGTTTTCCCGATTAATCCAATAGGTGCACTCACGCGTAACGGTTACTATAACGAAACGGGCAGAAAAGGGGCCGCAAAGATTGCAATAGATTACGACATGTCCCATATCATCCCTGGTCTTAAGTCAGAAAGTTTTCTGGGATTTGATATTCTGAACCTGATCCGTATCGGTAAAGCCAGGGATTACGCTGCCTATATTGCAACACCATCAACAACTGCAGGCGGTAATGATACCATCCTTCTGACAAAGGCTCACGATGGTAACGATAATCCTTCACTTCTCAATCTTCACGACTATTATTACCAGAGGTTTCAATTTTTTGAAAGCCTTAACTACGAGAAGAGTTTCGGAGTTCATAATATACAATCCACGTTAACATACTTTTTATACAGGATGCTAAGGAACGGAATTGTAGAACCACAACGCGAGCAACTGGGAGTATGGACAGGCAGGTATACCTATAACGATAAATACAGCATCCAGGCAGTGCTCAATTATGCCGGAACCTACAGCTTTTCAAAAGAGAAAAGAGCCGGGCTGTTTCCATCAGTCGGAGCGAGCTGGGTCATCTCGGAAGAAAATTTTATGTCGGGACTTAAGTCTGTTAACTTTCTTAAACTCCGGGCCGAAGCAGGGATACTTGGATATGAAAGCTTCCTGTCACCATTTTACAATCTTGATAACTTTTCAAGCAGTACGGGAGCTAATTTCGGGCCTTATACCTCCGGCACAAAATGGTTTGGCTCCAATACTGAAACTTCACCATACATTGCATATCCAAGCAGGATAGGGAACCCAAATCTCACCTGGGAAAAGAGGAAAGAGGTCAGTGTAGGTTTAGACGGGCTATTGTTTGACAATAAATTATCGCTGGAGGTTAATTATTATAACATCCTTCGCGATGGTCAGATTGTCGTGTTGTCGAATGCCATGCCATTTGTTACAGGTTATTCAGCTTCCTTACCGTTATTCAACTACAATCAGACCAGGTACTTTGGTACAGAAGTAGGACTAGAATACACCAACCACCAGGGCCAGCTGGAATATTCTTTTGGAGGTAATGCCACTGTTCAGAATTCAAAGATCGAGAAATATGACGAACCGGCTTTCCGGTTTGGTTATCAAACGCGTGTAGGTAAGGCAACTGACACTTACTGGGGTCAGACCTACCTGGGCAAATTTACCAGTGATGAAGAAGCACTGACAATTCCTCAGCTATATGACGATGTGCTTCATGAAGGTGATTTAAAATATAAGGACATGAACGGTGACGGTGTTGTCGATGATAACGACCTGAGCGCTCTCGGGCATACCACACCACGACTGTTTTATGCACTCAATCTGAATTTAAGGTATGATGGTTTTGAAGTGACTATAATTGGGGCGGGAGCTGCCTTATATGATATCCCGCTGACAAATAGTTATTACTGGAATGGCTGGGGAGATGATAACTATTCCAATTTTGTCAGAGACAATGTCGGAGGGGCTTATCCTAAATTAACCTATTATAAAGTCAACAACAACTTCGTGAATTCGGATTTCTGGCTTACAAAAGGTGGCTATTTCAAAATTCAGAATGTTGAACTCGCTTATACCATACCGGCTGAGAAATTACAGCTGATCCATTCACAGGGAATACGTTTGTTTGTACGCGGGGCGAATCTTTTAACAGTATCGAAAGTTAAGGATGTGGATCCAGAGTCAATCAATTCAGGTGTAACTACATATCCTTTGTACAGGACATTCACCGGTGGAATTAAATTAAACTTTTAATCTATGAAAATTATGAATACAAAAGTATTATTACTATCAGGGTTAATACTGTTGTTAACTGTCTCCTGCAAAAATTATCTGGATCCTTATCCAAAGGGGGTACGTACAGGGGATGATATCTGGAAATACCAGGAAAATGTGCAGGGTTTGATAGGACGCTGCTATGACTATATGTCCATTAACTATGATAACAATGAGGGAGCTTACCTTGATGGAGCAACAGACGATGCTGAAATAACCAGTTCAACCAATGTAATACGCAAGTTGGCAACAGCTTCATTAACAACGGGACAGGATCCTTTTCTCACTTACTGGAACAGGGATTATCAGGGCATTTACCTTGCAAATTTGTTTTTGAAAGACAGACGAGGCTATAATACCCGCTTTCTTCTGGATTCACATCTGAATGATGTCTTACGTACCCGTTTGCAGGGAGAGGCATTTGCCCTCCGTGCCTGGTTCCAGTGGGACCTTCTTCAGAAATTCGGAGGAAAAGGCACCAATGGGGAGATGCTGGGATTTCCTATTATAACAGAACCTGTTGACCCTACCGGCGAAATAGATTTTGCACGTAATTCTTATGCAGAATGTGCCCTTCAAATCATTGCTGATTGTGATTCAGCCTATAAGTACCTTCCGATAGCCCATCGCGACTTTCTGGTTACGGTTCCGGGTGATTTGCTATATGCCGGCGGTAAATACTGGGGTCGTCTTGACGGTATTACCATGCGGGCAATTAAGGCTAACCTTTATTTAACATGGGCGAGTCCGCGTTTCAATGCCTTCAGTGACGTAAGCCTGTGGGACAGTGCCGCAGTAAACGCCAAGAAGGTAATGGACTTTAAACTGAACGTGGATAATGTAAGCGGTGGATTTGATCCTGTTACCAGAGTTAACTGGCTGAATCCCATGTTCCCCGGAATTGTTTATGGTTCACGCTGGACCACATCTACCTCCTCTATGGAGGCTATGGAACGGATGTTCTATCCCGGCGGGTTCCAGGGGAATGGAGCTATCGGAGCAACACAGGAACTTGTTGATGCCTTTCCTATGGCAAACGGCTATCCGATAAACGATCCGTCGAACAGGGGAGGTTACGATGCTGCAGATCCATACGCCGGACGCGACCCGAGATTTTACAGCACTATTTTTTATAACACTGCCCAGGCTAAGAAGAATAATACCGGTGTGGTAATGTACACATTTGAAAACTGGTCCAATGGTGGTAAAGATGCAGCCGGTGTCACTTCAAGCAACAGTCTGACCAACTATCATATCAAAAAATATATTAATATGGCATTGAACTGGTCAGATGCCACCATAAACAGGCAGCCACACTCGAAGTTTTTCGTTCGCTGGACCCACATGTGCCTTGTCTTTGCCGAGGCAGCAAACAAAGTAGTTGGTCCGGCAAATTCAGCCAAATACGGTATTTCCGCCCAAACGGCTATCCAGTATCTTCGTGCACGGCAGACACCCGATGGTGACAATGGCATATCGCCGCCGGTACCCGGAGCAACGGATGCATACCTGGCTGAAGTAGCAGGAGCAGGAGCAGGTGCATTTGATGCACTGGTGAAAAATGAAAGGAGAGTAGAGACATGCTTTGAAGGCTTAAGGTTTTTTGATTTACGTCGATGGACCACCGACCTAACGGACCTGAATAAGTCTGTTCATGGAGCGGGAATAGTTCTAAATGCTGATAATACTACCTTTACATATGATCTGACAAATTTTGTGGCAGGTCAGCGTTCATATTCATCAGCATACCTGCCAATACCATACAGTGAAATGTTGAGGATGAGCAAGCTAATACAGAACGAAGGCTGGGATGGTTGGAATTAATAATTAAAAAAGACGCAGTTATGAAAAAAATATTTGCTTTACTGGTACTTACAATAGCGCTGGTTTCATGTTACGAAGATTATGTAAAAGACTTCGACTACACCACTGTATACTTCCCAAACACCATTGATGTCCGCACATTCGTGGTAGGGGAAGGGATGAAAGTTAAAATTGGTTTGGCTATGGGAGGGGTCATGGAGAATAAAATAAACCGTAATGTCAGTTTTGCCCTTGATAATAGTCTCATCACACCTGGAGTATTGTTGGACATGAAGGCAAGCAGTTATTCCTTTATCAAAAGTGCAGTAGCACCATTGAGTACCCTTCAGGCCATGCCCTCTGGCTATTACACATTAAGTGATAACAATACAATGGTTATCAAAGCCGGCCAGCATACAGGTACGGTTACCGTGATGGCTGATTCGGCAGCTTTCCTTGCCGATGCTGCAACCATAAATCCACAGTATGTGCTTCCCTTTTCGATCACAGGAGCAGACGTGGACTCAATTCTTGAACCGAACCGTACTGCAATAATAGGACTGAAGTATGAGAATATGTTGTTTGGTAATTACCTGCATGGTGGAATTACTACGGTAAAAGATGCAGCGGGTACCACCATAGAGATTATCCCATACTATACGGTACGTTCACAGGGGGATACAAAAATCTGGACCCTTACTACAATTGCGCCAAATGCAGTTGCCTCAAACGGTTATAGCGATCAGACCTCTACCTCCAATATGGAACTTATCCTGACTCTCGACGGAGCTAACATTACGTTAAGTACAGCAGCAGATGCATCCAATACATACCTGGCAAACGGTGCAAGTACCTTTAACAGGGCAAAACTGCTTCAGGACAGGAAGATATTATTAAACTATATGTACGTTTCAGGTGCCAATACATACTATTGCCAGGACACTCTTACCTTCCGCAACAGGATCAGGGATGGGGTAAATGAATGGCAGGATGAAAATCCATCGCACTATTCAAAATAATAGTTAACTTGTGCTTTTAAAAATCAATCAATATGACAAAGAGAAGGGATTTTATTAAGAAAAGTGCTTTAGGTTCCGCAGGCATTGCAATTGGTGGCATGGGTTTCAGCTCAAAATCCTATGCGTCGATTATCGGTGCCAATGAACGGATAAATCTTGCTGTATGTGGTATCCACGGCAGGGGGGCTTCACATCTTTCAGGCTTCAGCGCCCTGAAAGATAGCCATAACGTCATGCTTACCACAATTTGTGAAGTTGACGAAGCTTTCTGGGGAGAAGGAGGTAAGGCAGTTGAAAGCAAAATCGGTGTAAGACCCAAATTTGAATGGGATATGCGTAAGGTGTTTGATAACAAAGACATACATGCAGTCTCATTTGCAGTTCCCAATCACTGGCATGCACTGGGTACAATCTGGGCCTGCCAGGCAGGCAAACATGTTTATGTTGAAAAACCAATACATCATGTTATTTCCGAAGGAAAGAAAATGATCGAGGCCGGCAAGAAGTATAAAGTTCACATCCAGACAGGCTTTGGACCGACAACTAATGAAGCTATGGACTTCCTGCATAACGGAGGGATTGGTGAGATTTACATGGCCCGGGGTCTTTGCATTAAACCACGAGACTCATTTGGTAAAGCAAACGACAGCCAGCCACCTGCCTCACTGCACTACGACATGTGGTTAGGGCCGGCTCCCATGCGTCCTTATAACGAAAAGAGGGTCCATTACAACTGGAACTGGTTCTGGGCCACCGGTAACGGTGATACAGGCAACCAGGGCTCACACCAGCTTAATGCGGCACGAGTGGGACTGCAAAAAAATGAACATCCGGTTTCTGTTTCATCCGATGGCGGAAAATATCATATTGACCCCAGGGAATGCGACCAGGAAACACCTGATACTCAGGAAACAGTCCTTAAATATGCCGATGGTAAAATGATAGTATTCGATACAAGGGGTGCATATTCTAACGGTGAAGGTATTACTGACGTCAGAATTGGTAACATTTTTTATGGTACAGAAGGTTACATGGAATATGGTAATAGCTGGAAAGCTTACCGTAAACGTGAAAAAGAACCTTTTGCCGGTGCAGGAATTGGTGAAAGAAAAGACGCTCCCAGAAGTCGTGGTGTTAATGCTTTTGCCAACTTTATTGAGGTGATTCGTTCAGGAAAGGATGAAGATCTTATAAATCCTGTCGTCGGTGGCCATTATTCTACTGTTCTTCCGCACCTGGCAAATATTTCATTTCTTGTGGGACGTAAATTAAAATTTGACGGGGCTGCTGAAAAGTTTGTTACCGATCCTGAAGCAAATAAATTGCTGACAAAAGAGTACCGCAAACCATTTGTTGTACCGGATAAAGTTTAGTAAAAGCTGACTGTTATCTTGTGTATTTTACATAAGAGTTAGAATTTGTAATTCTATGAAACCCACATATTATCTGAACGTAACCTGGCTTTCTGGTTAAGCGATGCGGAACAGGGTTTAATTTAGTTTCAATAATATGTGGGTTTCCTTATTCATTTAAATCAGAGAGTATATTGTGATGAAATTTAAATCAATTTCAAGTGTATTTTTATTGGTAATATTTTCCATATCCTGTGGTCAGCAGAATAATGTAAAACTTGTTGACCAGGAAGCTGATAAAAGAGTAGATGTAATGGTTGACGGGAAACTTTTTACCTCCTATTACTGGCCTGATAATGTTATGAAGCCTATTTTGTTTCCCATCAATACCTCGGCGGGAACTACAATTACCCGTGGGTATCCTATAAAAACAAGGCCTTTCGAAACCACTGATCACCCGCATCATAATGGAAGCTGGCTGAATTATGGAGATGTTAACGGGTTTAATTTCTGGGGTAATACGGGGCCAGGCGATCCATCAGATACCAGTGCAAGAGCGAGAAGAAGAAACGCCACAATGGGATACATAAAGCATCTCAAATTTGAGAATATGACAAGTGGTAGGGGTGAAGGGGTACTGACATCTGATGAAAGCTGGATTCTCACAGCAACCGGAAAGGAGCTGATGGCAGAAAAAACAGAATATCACTTTATTGCAAAAGGACCTGTGCGTATAATTGACCGTATAACAACACTTACAGCCAGGGAAGACTCAGTGACATTCAGGGATACCAAGGAGGGCATGTTTGGAATGAGAGTTTCACGCGAGCTTGAACTGCCCTCCAAAGACAGGCGCACAATGACTGATGCCCAGGGTAATCCCTCACGTGAACCTGTAGTGACAACTGAAGGCGTTACAGGAAATTACAGAAGCAGCGAGGGTGTTACAGGAGATGCAGTCTGGAGCACACGTGCAAAATGGATGGACCTTTACGGGAATATCGGTGATGAGAAAATATCCGTTGTAATCTGTGACCATCCAAAAAATGTAAGTTACCCTACATGGTGGCATGCACGGGGCTATGGCTTATTCTGTCTGAATCCTTTTGGAGCAAGAGATTTCACCCAGGGAAAAGAAGTGCTGAATTACACCATTCCACCTGGAAAATCAATGATTTTAAGATACAGGACCATTATAACTTCAGGTTCTCATTTAACCGATAGTGAAATAAACGCATATTCAGATGAATTTGCCCGGATGTACTAAATATTTATTTAACTCGTTCTGTTAATTGTTATCTTTATACTTAAATTATTAATTACTAATTGTCTCAAAAAGATAATAAAATGACAAAAAGAAGAGATTTTATAAAGAAAAGTGTTATCGGATCAGCAGGGGTAGCCATTGGGGCTGCAGGATTAAGCAATTCATCTTCTGCTTCACCTCCATCCCCCGCAGCGGCACTGCAATCCACCAAAGACTGGCACGCTGATCCGGAATGGAATAAGATTAAGTATGGTGACTGGGGAGGACCGGGAGTCTCCTCAAAACCTGGACCTATGGATGTAATTCTGGTTAAGGATTATGCTCCCAGGTCTTCAGTTGTGACTAAAGAAACTTTTGTACCGAAGGCCAAATATCCGGTAATAGACTGTCATGTTCACGTAGTGGCAAGAACGCCTGAAGATGTGGCTGAATGGGTAAGGACGATGGATGAAGTAGGCATGGAGACATCAATAGTGCTGACCGGAGCAACAGGAAAAGCTTTTGATGACCTTGTTGAGTTGTTACCCAAAAAATACCCCGGCAGGTTTCTTCTATACTGCGGGATGATCAGAACTGACATTGACAAGCCTGATTTTTCAGAAAGAGCTGTAGCGGAATTGGTAAGATGCTATAATAAGGGTGCACGCGGTGTTGGAGAGATTAGCGACAAAGGTTCAGGTATTGCGGGAGGTAACTCCATACCACGTGACAAGAGATTGCACCCGGACGATAAGCGTCTCGATGCATTCTGGGAAAAATGCGGAGAACTGAAGATGCCGGTAAACCTTCACATTGCTGACCATCCTTCATGCTGGACACCGCTGGATGTTTACCAGGAACGATCACCCGATTATCAGCATTTTAACCAGTTTGGTAAGGATGTACTTTCTTATGATGAACTCATTGAAGTCAGAAACCGAACTCTTGCAAAACATCCGAATACAACATTTATCTGTTGCCATTTGAGCAATATGGGTAACGACATTGATAAGCTGAGTCTTGCCCTGGATAAATACCCTAACCTGTATCTTGACACCTCTGCCCGGGATTACGAATTAGGGCGTACACCCAGATCATCAGCCAGGTTTCTGACAAAATACCAGAACCGGATTGTTTTCGGGACGGACCAGAGCAGGGAGAAGAGTATGTATCAGATCCACTGGCGGTTATTTGAGACTGCTGATGAGTACATTATTGGCAGGGTGTGGTGGCGTTATTACGGTCTGGAATTACCACCCCAGGTACTGGAGTCATTGTACAGGGGAACTGCGCGGAAACTATTTAAATTTACTTAGGCCTGGGATTAATGTATCTATTACCAAACAGCTGAATTAGAATATAGTTCCTGTCTCACAGTGAGAAATTAACGGATGAGGAAAAAGTTTAATAAGCACTCTCTGTCAAATGATTGAGGGTGTTTTTTAACTTTGGAATATTGCTTAACTATACGAATATTGTATTCTGTAACAATCTTCACAAGGAATTAATGCCTTAACAATCCACTATCAGTCTCATAACAGATTATTTCAAACCTTTTCATGTGCTAGCAGGGTACATTTGGCTACATCTGACCTACATAAATGTTTAAATGCCGATTCATCCCATTTAAGGGACATCTTTACTTTTAGCAGAATGAACGGTTCGGGCTTAAATAAATGGCAGGATGAAAATCCATCGCACTATTCAAAATAATAGTTAACTTGTGCTTTTAAATTTAATTACAATGTCGGAAAGAAGAGAATTTATTAAAAAGGCTGCAGTCGGATTCGCCGGAGCGGCAATGACAATACGCACCGCCCAGAGTGCTGCTTCCTATAACAGGATAATAGGAGCAAATGACAGAATAAATATAGGATTTCTTGGCTGTGGAGACCGGAGCAGCGATCATCAGAGTATGGTTAAAACAGCCGAAAAGAATAAAAACCTTGGAGTAGTTGCTGTTTGTGATATATGGAGGCTCAACAGGGAAAAGGCTGCTGCCAACCTTAAAAAGAAGTTTGGGGCAGACGTAAAACAGTTCAAATATTCCGAGGAGATGCTTAAGATGCCTGAGCTCGATGCAGTAATGATCGCGACAGGCGATTTTCAGCATGCAAAACTCCTGGCCGAAGTTGTAAAGGCCGGGAAAGATTGTTATTGCGAGAAACCTCTGGCAACAGATGTTGCTGACGCCAAACTGGCGAGAAAGGCAGTACTTGAATCGAAACAGGTAGCACAGATGGGATCCCAGTGGGTTAGTGATCCGATTCAGCTTAAAGTCAGGGATATAGTTCGTTCTGGTAAATTAGGCCAGATCACAAAAATTGACCAGGTATGGAATGATAATAATCCGCGCTGGCATGTTCCGGGTGATCCTGATGTGGCTGCTATACGCGAAGAAGATACTGACTGGAACAGGTGGCTTCTGGGTAAACCCTATGTTCCCTTTGATCCATGGAAATACTTTGAATTCAGGATCTTCCGTGATTATTCGGGAGGAATAACCTCACAATGGATGAGCCATGGCAGCGGACTGGTCCATTTTTATACCGACACGGCAATTCCTGATACAATGGTAGCTAACGGGGGTATATTCGGATGGCCGGATATCCGTCAGAACCCTGACACCTTTCAGGCTCTTGCAACCTACGATGATGCTAAGTTTTTGTATTCATATAATACCAACTTTGCCAGTATGTTTGGTGATTATACCTGCATTCGAGGTAAAGATGCCACATTATTTGCAGCGGGAGGAGAAGGCAGCTCACGCTGGTTCCTGATCCCGGAGCATCAGAGACTTCCCGGGGGGTTTGATTTTTATGCCGGTATGAAAACAACAATTGAAAGCGGGAAAGCAGAAATAGTAACAACCCCTGAATATAATAACCAGATGGGTCCAGTAAACGTGAGTGATAACATGCCTTATCACCTTAATAACTGGATTGACTGTATGCGGTCAAGAAATCTGAGCCCTAATGGAAATATACATACCGGGTACTGGAATGGGATAGCAAGTATTATGGCCACCTATGCATATCGTCAGGGAAAGAAATTGTACTGGGATCGTCAAAATGAAGAAATTGTTGACCAGCCGGTGATTTGATTATCCAACTAAGTAATTTTTTTTCTGACAAACACATTTTCAGATTAAAATCTTTTAAGCTATACATCGTTATTAATTAATTTTCATTAAAGTTTTTTTTTTCATTCACTTTCATTTACTTTATGGTTATTATTTACAATTCATTGTTTGACAAATAATTTTAAAAACGGTAAAAAAATTATATTTAGAAACACAATAAAATTATGAGTAACAAGTATGATCGCAGGAAATTTGTGAATCTTTCCACTGGTGGTGCATTATCAGCAGTGAACAGCAAAGCAGAGGAAGTAAACCTTCAGAACCAGGGTGGCAATAAAACGCTGCGCATTGGATTCATTGGTATTGGAGGGCGTGGTTCTTATCACCTTAACGCAGCTTTAGGTATAGAAGGGGTTGAAGTACCGGCCATCTGTGAGCTTAAACCAGTCCGCCTGTACCAGGCTAAAAGATGGATAGAAGCAGCAGGTCTGCCAACACCCAGAATGTATGACCGGGGGACAGAAGATTATAAAAGGCTTTGCGAACAGGAGGACCTGGATGCAGTAATATGTTGTACGCCATGGGAATACCATACACCTGTTTGCCTCTCTGCAATGAGAAACAACAAGCATGCAATATCTGAAGTCCCGCTTTGCATAACCCTTGAAGAGGCGTGGGAAATTGTAGAGACTTATGAAAAGACCGGGAAATGGGCAACCATTGGCCTTGAAGGACTGGGTGACGGAACCCTGTTAAATATGGTTAGGAAAGGTTTATTTGGAAAGATTGTCCACACCGAAACCGGATATATTCATGACCTCCGAATGGTCAAATTTACACCGGCAGAAGAACCATGGCGACTTCAGCATTCTGTGCTCCGTAACGGAAACCTTTATCCGGATCATCCTATGGCCAGGATGTTGCCCATATTAGATATTAATCATGGGGACAGATTTGAATATATCCAGTCAATGAGCTCTGGTTCTGTGATGCTTAGAGATTATGCAGAATTAAACTATGGAAAAGATACCCTGTATGCCAAAACTAAATTCTCACTGGGGGATTATAATGCTTCTTTGGTCAGGACTGTTAACGGGAAGATGATGACCATTATTCATGATACCAGTACACCACACCCAAGAGAAGATTTTCGCCTTCAGGGTACAAAAGGGATCTATCTGTCAGATGGAAGAAGAATTTATATCGAAGGAATGAGTCCTGTAGAACATACCTGGGAACCGGCCGATAAATATTATAAAGAATACGCTGTTCCCCGCCAGATTGTTCCGCCAAGAAAAGGAGGAAAGATAGTTGGTCATGGAGGAGGCGGTTCTGAGACACCTGTAAACTGGCACCGCCTGGTAACAGCATTACGGGAAAACAGGATAACGGACTGGGATGTTTACGATTCAGTAACAAGTGGCGCTATTGTTCCATTGTCGTGTGCTTCCGTGGCAAGCAAATCTCAGGCTGTCGATTTTCCTGATTTTACAAAAGGAAAGTGGAAAACCACGCCACCGATCATGCCATTAGTTTAGTTATTAATTTTAAGGATGTTAAAGGAGAAAAACATGAAGAAATTATATTATACCCGCAGAAAATTTGTAAAGCTTTCCTCAGCTGGTGCTGTTGGGGGAGCGGCTGTTCTGTCCGGCATCGGTTTTCCGGAAGAGACTCTTGCTCAGACTCAGGCAAATAATAAGACATTAAGACTGGGATTTGTTGGAATAGGAGGCAGGGGCACTTATCATCTGAACTGTGCCCTGGGCATGGAAGGTATTGAAGTACCTGCTATTTGTGAAATCCAGCCAAAACGTCTTGAAGAAGCAAAAAAACGCGTAGAGGCTGCTGGTCTTCCCACACCCAGGCTTTACGGAAAAGGAGTAACAGATTTTAAAAGATTATGTGATAATGAAAAGCTGGATGCAATTATCTGTTGTACGTCATGGGAATGGCATACCCCGGTATGTCTTGCTGCAATGAGAACTGATAAACATTGTGTCTCCGAAGTTCCCATAGTTCTTACACTGGATCAGGCATGGGAAATAGTTGAGACTTACGAAAGTACCGGAAAGTGGGCAACAATGGGTCTGGAAGGTATCGGCGAACTTGCACTTCTTAACATGATTCAAAAAGGAATGCTGGGCGATATTGTTCATGCAGAGACAGGATATATTCATGACCTTCGGCTGGTGAAATATGATCCGGAAAGAGAACCATGGCGCTTACAGCATTCAATAGACCGCAACGGGAACCTGTATCCCGATCATCCGATGAAAAAAATGTTGCCTGCTCTTGATATAAATCATGGTGACAGGATTGACTATCTGGTTTCAATGAGCTCGTTCGGCGGAATGTTGGCCGAATATGCCGGTGTTTATTATAAAAACCCGAAACATAAAATGACCAGGCAGAAGTTTGCACTGGGTAATTATAATGCCTCGCTTATCAGGACAGTAAATGGGAAAATGATAACGCTGATTCATGACACCAGCACTCCCCATCCAAGAGAGAACTATCGCATTCAGGGTACAAAAGGAATCTACCAGGGTGATGCAAATATAAAAAAGATATATATTGAAGGACTCAGCCCTGTGGAACATGCCTGGGAACCTGCCGATCCTTATTTAAAAGAATTTGAGCACCCTGCTGTTAAGAATTATAATCCACCACCTAGAAAGGGAGGAAAAATTGAGGGTCATGGAGGTGGGGGTACACAGACTCCTATGATATGGGACAGGTTGGTGAGGGCGCTTCGCGAAAACAGGTTGCCCGACTGGGATGTTTATGATTCTGTAACCAGCAGTGCCATTTCACCCATTACTGAAGCTTCAGTGGCAGACAAAGGTAAACCAATTGACTTCCCCGACTTCACAAAAGGTAAGTGGAAAACCAGACCACGCATTACAGGAGTATAAGAAGAGATTTTTAAAAATTAAGGGTAGGGATGTTAAACCTGTGATATTCGTTAGTTACACTGAATGATCTTTACTTGAATGATCTGCGGTTAACTTATGAATAATATTAACTTTTTCTGATCATCAGGGAGTGTATGCGGGGGAAAACTTCGACCCTTATTTTTTTAAAGAAGAGCCTGCCTCCGATTTAGAGAGAGACTATGAGGAGGGTAAAATATTGCCCGTAAAAACCGGGAATTCCTGTGGAGATATTTTATTACTTTATAAATTTGCGTTGTAAAAGAGATAAACATTTAAAAGTTAAAATTGATAAAGCAAAAAACTTTAATATGAAGGCAGGTACTTATACAAAAAAGGAAGTTTTCCAGCAACCTGAGATGTGGGAAAAGACTTACGATATTATTTATTCGCAAAGAAATGAGATTGGTGATTTTTTAAACAGCCTGGGGATTGAAGGAAATATTGATATGATCCTGACAGGTGCGGGTAGTTCTGCTTTTATAGGGAACGCTGTTTACGGAGTCAGGATGAAAGATCAGAAACTGCCGTCGCGTGTTGTTCCAACTACGGAACTGATAACCCATCCTGACTATTTTCTCCTTAAAGATAAGCCGACTGTACTTGTATCTTTTGCACGTTCAGGAAACAGCCCTGAAAGTCTGGCCGCAGTTGAAATTGTTAATAACTATTGCGAAACCGCATATCATATTATTATTACCTGCAACCAGGCGGGTGATTTATTTCAAAAAACTAACGCAACAGGAACCTTAAAAATTTTATTGCCACCCGAGACAAATGATGTAAGCCTTGCGATGACAAGCAGCTTTACATCAATGATGCTTGCTTTTATTCTGATATCTAAAATAGATATTTTAGATGGTGAAAAGGAAAAAGTAAAGAAATTAGGTGAGTGGGGTAAAATTATTCTGAATGAATATATGAACCTCATTGAGGAAATTTCTTCTAAAGACTTTAACCGGGCTATATTCCTTGGATCAGGCCCTCTCCGTGGCACTGCCGAAGAAAGTCATCTGAAGTTACAGGAGCTTACAGATGGTAAGGTAATTTGTGCTTTTAATTCTTTTCTGGGTTTCAGACATGGACCTAGAGCTATTGTAAATAGTAAAACTCTGCTTGTTTATTTATTTTCCGATAACGAAAACGACAGGAAGTATGAGTATGATCTTTTAAGGCAGATAAACTCAAGCAATAAAGGATTAGCACAGGTTGCCATTTCTCATAAACCTGTCAGTATCGAGGGAGTAAAATTTGATTTGAATGTTTGTTTCGGTCCCGGGGAAGGATCTGATGCTGAAATCGAATATTTATGCGTGGTTGAAGTAATGCTTGCCCAGTTACTCGGATATTATAAGTCTATTTATTTTGGGCTGGATCCTGATAATCCTTCTGTGTCCGGCACAATATCAAGAGTTGTAGAAGGGGTAAAAATATATAAACTCAAATTTTAAGAAATATGGTTTTTCAGAACCCGGCGGTGAATAAAAATAATAATAAGGTTTCATTACCTGTTACAGAATATATTTTAAAAAGAATCGGTGAACTTCAGAAGGAAGGACAACCTCCCCGGACCCTTTTTGCAGTGTGTCCAAACTCAATATCAGTTATCAAGGCTGCCTTAAGAGCTGCAAAAAGAAATAATGCTCCTCTGAAATTTGCCACTACCTTAAACCAGGTTGATTATGACGGAGGTTATACCAGATTTACCCAGTCTGAATTTGTCAGGTACGTTAAAAGAGAGTGTGAAAAAATAAATTTTCAGGGTCCGGTAATAATTGCGGTTGACCATGGAGGACCGTGGTTAAAGGATTTACAGACCATTGAAAAATGGCCACTTGAAAAAGCTATGGATGGAATTAAGAGATCATTTGAAGAAGCAGTCAGGTCGGGATATGATCTTATCCATGTTGATCCAACTGTGGACATTTTTATTAAACCTGGAGAAGCGATTTCAATCCGGGTTGTGGCTTCCCGAACCGTAGAATTAATTACACATATTGAAAGTTTCAGGAAAAAAAATAACCTTCCTCCTGTTTCATATGAGGTAGGAACCGAAGAGGTTCATGGTGGATTAGCTGATGAAAAAACCTTCGACAATTTTCTTTCCTTATTAAAACAAGGATTGGCAGAAAAAGGACTGGAAGATGTATGGCCATGCTTCATCGTTGGCAAAGTTGGTACAGATCTTCATACAACTACATTTGACCCGGAAGTTGCTGCTGCACTTACGGCAAAGGTCAAACCCCTGGGAAGTCTTATTAAGGGTCACTACACCGATGGCGTTACCAATCCGGAGGAATATCCCCGTTCAGGAATGGGAGCTGCCAATGTTGGTCCTGAATTTACTGTTAGTGAATATGAAGCTCTCACGGAGCTGGAAAAAATAGAAGATGAGTTATTTAGTCAGGACAGGATTCCTGTTAAGTCAAACATTATTAAATTATTATGGACAGCGGTAATTGATTCGAACCGCTGGAAGAAATGGTTACTTCCGGAGGAGAAGGGTTTAAAGTTTGACGATATTGACCAGGAACGCAAGACCTGGCTTATTTCAACAGGATGTCGTTATATATGGCAGAATCCTGAGGTAGTTGTGTCAAGATATCAGCTTTATGACAACCTTAAAACAAACGGGATTGAGGCAGAAGAGATAGTACTTATGGAAATTGAAAAGGGGATGGACAAGTATTTCAGAAGCTTCAACCTGATTGATCTGAACAGGTACTTATGAATTCAATCTGGCAGGTTTAATCACAAGCACAGGTGAATGGAATCTTTCTTTAGTAAGATGAGGTTTCATTACATCTTTTAAATAAACTAATTTGGATGAAAAATTACAAATTTGATGTTTTGGCAATAGGAGAACTCAATGTTGACCTGATAATGAATAATATTGAGGGTACTCCAGAGATAGGCAAGGAAATACTTGCCGGCTCAATGACTTTAACACTAGGGAGTTCCACTGCAATTTTTGCCGCTAACCTGTCGAGCCTGGGTACTAAAGTCGGATTTCTCGGGAAAATCGGAAATGATCAATTCGGGGACCTTGTAAAAAACCGCCTGATCGAAAAAGGGATAGATATTTCGCTGGTTATTGCTGAAGATGGACTTACTACGGGAGCCACGGTAGTTCTTAATGTTTCTGAAGACAGGGCTATGATAACGTATCCTGGTGCAATGGACCACCTTACAATTGAAGATATCAGCGATGATTCATTATTAAAGGCAAAACATATTCATTTCTCATCATACTTTATTCAGCCCGGCATGCGTAAAGATGTTCAATTGCTTTTGAAAAGAGCTAAAAACTTAGGCCTTACGACATCACTTGATACACAATGGGATCCTTCGGAGAAATGGGATTTTGACTACAAAAGCATACTTCCCTGGGTCGACATTTTTCTTCCCAATGAAGCCGAAATACTCTGTCTGACGGGAACTAAAAATACTGAAGATGCCCTTAAAAAGCTTTCTCCATTCGCCAAAAATGTTGCAATAAAACAAGGAAGCAAAGGGGCATTGTTAAGAACAGAGAAAGGGGAGTTGCATGAAAAACCTTCTTACTTAAATACTGAAGTAGTTGATGCAATAGGGGCAGGAGATAGTTTTAATGCAGGCTTTGTACATATGTTTGTGAAGGGTGAACCCATTCAGAAATGTCTCGATTTCGGTAATCTTGCGGGAGCTATAAGTACAACTGCAGCAGGCGGGACCGGAGCATTCAACTCAAAAGAACTTATAAGCAAAATAGCAAAAGAAAAATTCAATTCTACTATTAATATTTAAGAATGAACCTCCGGGAAAAATTACATGAGTTAAAGGAAAATGGAGGGGCAATACTTGCAACAAACTTCTACAATCTCGAAACCCTTCAGGGAATTCTCATGGCTGCAAAAGAAGCCGATGCCCCGGTTATTTTGCAGCTCTCAAAAAGTTCAGTAGAATATATAGGTCTTGAAATGGCAGTTACCATGGCAAGGAAAGGTCTGGACGATTTCAGGGTTGAAGGTTGGCTTCACCTGGATCATGGTGATAGCATAGATCTTGTTAAACGATGTCTGGCTGCAGGTTTTGACTCGGTAATGATTGATGCAAGCGAAAACAGTTTTGACAGGAATGTGGAAATCACTAAACAGGTGGTTGAACTGGCTGATAAATCCGGTGCAAATGTTGAAGCTGAGCTGGGATATGTTGCCAAACTCGGACAAAATCAGTTTGGAATGTCTTTTACACAACCTGAGGAAGCCCGGCATTTTGTAGAAATGACCGGGATTGATGCATTAGCTGTTGCAATCGGCTCAGCACATGGATTCTATAAGGAAGCACCTCTTCTTCAGATTGATTTATTGGAAAGGATCCGGCAGGTGACACCTGCTGTACTTGTTTTACACGGAAGTTCAGGGATTCCTCACGATATGCTGAAGGATGCAATCAGACATGGAATCAGTAAGGTTAACCTGGCAACTGAGATTAAAGATGCGTTTATGACGACATTAAAGGATCATCTTCTTACCACAGAGGAGATAGATCTTCGTAAGATTTTTCCCTTTGCAACTAAATCGGTTACAAGACTGATAAAAGATAAACTTTTACTTTTAAAGAGTTTACATTGAAGTTAGATTTTGTATCTCTTCTCAGGATTCCTTTAAATATATTGCTGTTAATTTATTAACAATAAAGGGTAGTTCTTCCTGAAAAATCAAAATGATTATCGGGTCTTTATAAAAACCGGTAGTTCATCCAAAGGTACAGTAAAGGTTTTTGTGACAGGTCCGGTTATCGTTATGTTATTATATTTCCATTTTCCCTTTGGGAACTTCACAATCCTGATATCTGAGTCAGTTACTACCGGGACAACCATCATCCTGTCACCTAACATAAACTGGTCGGTCACATTAAGAAATCCCTGACCGGGGAAGTCATATTCCAGAGGTCTTAAAGCCGGTTCTCCTGTTTGCGCCGCCTTACGTAGTACCTCCATAATGTATGGCATATTTTCCTGCCGTAATTTCACAATCTTTTTAACTGCCGATAAATGGATACTGTCTAAAATTCTCCAGGGAGCAACGGAAAATTGCATCATAGGCATCATGGCATGGCATTGCGCGGATCTTACGATTAGTTTCTGATCAATTTTCTGACCTGGCAAAAAGGAGGTGAACTCTCCGCCTCCGATCATATCAGGACAGGTGAAAGTGTATCCTGCCAGTTGCTGGGAAATGCTATTTGGTACAAGTGACTGCAGATCGGTCCAGGTGTGGCTTTTATCCCGCAAGCGTTCAACAAGTGGCTGGCCTCCCATCTTCCACATGGCACGGTATTCATTCAGAGGATATTGCAGACCGACTTCTGCCCAAAAAAAGCTATGATCATTCGGTAATACGGTTTTAAATGAGACCAGGTCAGGGCTGGTGTAGTAATGAGCATCACCGGCATCCAGCTTATAACCGTCAACCCCGTATTCATTTTGTAAAAAATCAAGTTTTTCCTTTAACCAGGTCTGTGCGTTCGGATTAGAAAGGTCCAGACAAGCGCTGTACCCGTTCCACCAGCTTAAGATTAACGGTTTGGAAGTATTATTCCATGTTGCGCCTTTCTTTCCCTGGCTATCCAGAAGTAATAATTTTTTTGATGATAGTTCCCTGTAAACAGGGCTGTCGGGACTTACAAACGGACATATCCAAACCATTACTTTAAATCCCAGAGCATGAAGCTCATCAATTAATACCCCCGGATCGGGAAATTTTGCTCTGTCAAAATCAAAGTGGCCATAGTAATTGCTCCAGTTATCATCAATCATCAGTACACCGGCCGGCATGCCATTTGCCAATACCTGCTTTGCATAATTAAGTACATCTTTCTGGTTTGGATTATACATAAGTTCAATCCATAAATTGTACTGGGGAGCTTTTACCAGTAAACTATCCGGCCATAAACCAGATGAAGGAAAAAACTTCCGGGAGGCCTCCATATAAGCCTCCTTAAGTGTTTTGCCACTATTACCAATAATAATAGTGCCGTATGTTTTATCTATTATAAGGCTGTCGTTACGGAACGTAAACCGGAACGGTTTTTCACTCCAGATATATCTTCCCATGTTCGAAATTAACAATGGGACACTCTGATTCCCGGCATCATTCCCATAAAGATTAAATGAATATGAAGTTTTAGTGAATGGCATTTTGACGCCATCGTTGACAACTCCACCCCACCAACCCTCTCCTGGCAAAAGCTTTAATGAGGTATCTCCGGATCCTTTATCCTGTGCATTTGTTTCTAAAGCGGTAATAGACATTAATATAAAACAGGCAAATAAATTTGATATGCACGCTTTATTAATTCTTTGACTAATAGATAAATATTTCATATAATTCCTATTTCATCAGTAATATAAATGTATCTTTCCTGTAAACATTTAATAGAACTTTAACGTTCATACAATGACCATTTAAAGGTCAAAGAAAGTATAAAAAATATATATTTTGAGAATTTTTTGGACTGTTTTTCAGGATTTTAGTTAAATTCATCCGTAGATAATTTATTTTTAAAGATCGGATAGCCTCCCGCTGCGCGGGACAAGTGGCCCCGCTTAAGCGTTGGCACCACACCTGATAAACCATTTCATGATTAATGATATTCAAAAAACATAAATTTAAAGTCAAAATTAGCCAGGTATTAAAAAAAAATAAGATGAATATAGTAATAAAGAAAAAAGAGATTCAGATTGCATTCCTGATTGTCTTCGTGGTCTTTATTTCGGGATATGCTTTACAGGATAAAAACAGTAAAAGCAATCAAAAAGTTGGAATCCAGCCAGATAGCAGCATTCTTGTACCTACAAATCAGTTGTTACGGCCTGCAGGTTTTCAGATTTATTTGCCCGGTCGACCGGTTGATCTGGCTCTTTCACATAACGAAAAATTATTATTTGTCAAAAATAAATCAGACATTGATCTTATCAGACTAATAGACAGATCTGTTTTGCAGACCCTGCCCTATGAACGAAGCGGAGGATCATTTACCGGTATGTGTCTTTCCTCCGACGGTCATCGTGTGTATGTTACCGATGCAAGAGACCGTATCTGTATTGCGGAACTGGATAAGAGTAATATTATGCACTGGACTGCACCGATAGTTATGCCTTCACCAGTAATTGGTGGTGCACCCGTCCCGGGAGGTCTTGCTCTGAATAACTCAGGTAATAAAATATATGTAACGCTTAGCAGAAGTAATACTCTTGCCGTTGTTAATCTGACAGACAACTCTGTTATTGAAATACCTGTTGGTATTGCACCCTATGATGTTTTAACAGTATCTCCTGCGAAAGCTTATGTAAGTAACTGGGGTGGACGTAAACCCTCTGCAGGTGAATCTTCTTACAATTCGTCCGGAAGCCAGGTGCTGGTTGATCCCAAAACAGGTATTGCAAATAGCGGTACTATTTCCGTAATAGATTTAAATCAGAACATCGAAACAAAAATTATTGAAGTGGGGTTGCATCCTTCGGGTATGGTACTGAGTCCAAACCGGGAAAAATTATATGTTACCTGCTCAAACAGCGATATAATTTCGGTCATAAATACAGTTACCGACGAAGTAATTGGGGAGATATCAGTACATATGCAGAAAGATATACCTTTTGGCAGTGCGCCGAATGCTTTGACGATTTCTCCGGATGGCAGGTATCTGTATGTGGCAAATGGTACCGAAAATGCCGTTTGTGTAATAGAAACAGAGCCTTATGTTAAGATTCTTGGGTATATCCCGGCCGGATGGTATCCGGGATCGGTCATTATTAATAAATCAGGAAAAACGCTTTATGTGGCAAATGTAAAAGGAGTGGGATCGCGTAATCAAAGGACTGACCGGGCAGGATTTAATTCTCATGATCATATGGGAACAGTATCAATAATTCCTGTACCTGACAGGCCTAAGCTTGATCAGATGACGAAAATCGTGCATCAGAATAATTCCTATTCTCAGATGCTTGAAAAGTTACACCCTTTGGCAGCTGGCGCAAAGAAAGTTCCGGTACCCCGGTTACCAGGCCAGGTGTCTTTGTTCAAACATGTTGTATATATAATTAAAGAGAACCGTACTTATGATCAGGTATTTGGTGATATGACGCAGGGTGACGGTGATACCAGCCTGGTTGAATTTGGCAGGAATATAACTCCAAATCATCACCGGCTTGCTGAATCGTTTGTTCTGATGGACAATTTCAATTGCAGCGGTGTTCTGAGCGCTGATGGTCATCAATGGACAGATGAAGCCTATGCTACAGATTATATAGAAAAGTTTTTCGGCGATTTTGCCCGAAGTTATCCCTATGATGGGAATGACGCTCTTGCTTATGCCAGCTCAGGTTTTATCTGGGACAATGTTTTGAATCATGGAATGACTTTTCGGGATTACGGAGAGTTTGCGAAAAATATCATCGAACCTGAAAATGCCACGTTTACTGAAATGTATCAGGATTTTAAAAACGGCACAGATAAAATAAAGATCAGGGTAAAAGCAAATCTTGAACAACTTATTCCTTATCTGTGTCCTGATTATGCGGGGTTTATAAACAGAGTATCAGATCAATATCGTGCTTCAGTATTTATAAGGGAACTTGAAGAATTTGAAAAAAACAATAATTTTCCAAATTTCATAATCCTGCTTTTGCCAAATGATCATACTTCAGGCACAAAACCGGGAATGCCTACTCCTGAAGCTGCTGTGGCAGACAATGATCTTGCTCTCGGGCAAATTGTAGAAGCTATATCCCGGAGTAAATTCTGGAAGGAGACCTGCATTTTTGTTACTGAGGATGATCCACAGGCAGGCCTTGATCATGTCGACGGACACCGGACAGTTGGCTTAATAATAAGTCCTTATACAAAACGTGGTAAGGTAATTTCAACATATTACTCACAAATCAATATGGTAAGGACAATCGAAAATATACTGGGTGTTCCACCAATGAATCAGCTTGATCTTACCGCAGAAACAATGGATGAATGTTTCACTGAAAAACCTGATTTTACTCCATATAAAGCATTAAAGAATAATGTACCGATTGAGCAGCTTAACAAACCTTTAGCCGAATTGAAGGGCAAGCAACTTTACTGGGCACAAAAATCAATAGAGCAGAATATTGACGAAGTTGACCGCATCGATGAAGATGTTTTTAACAGGATAATATGGCATGCAGTAAAGGGATATGACAGACCTTATCCAAACCTCCCCGGACAAAATATTAACTAAGTACAAATAACCTCAGCCGGAAGTGTTTAAAATGATAAAGAAAGGTATTATCATTTCAAAATTGCATAACAATCTTATTTGATCTGTTATCATAAAAAAAGATGCCGGAATGATTACTTTCTGGCATCTCTTTTAAATTAGAAATTAAAAATTGTCTGCTATTTTTTAATTTGGTTTGGAATGCTGAATAGATCTGTAACTGTTTTGCCATCTCTCTCCACTCTACCCATACTATACACCGTCCCGTCAGCACCAATTGCTATGGAGTTTACATAAAGCGGACGCTGACCATCAGGATAAAATATAGCACCGTGATCAAGGTATTTTGCAGTAGGTATATCATAAGTGATCAGGTGAAGATCCTCCAGACCTTTGGCTTCTCCTTTAGCCGTTGTTTCTGCTCCTTTAAGACGTTTACCGTTTATATATATCGGGGCGCCTGTAAGGTAATATATAGTTCTGCCGTCCTGACCAAGTTTGAAGCCAAGGTAACCATAGCTGAACTGATCTCCCATTCCTGAGCGTTTTGAAGGAATAGATGTAAGTCTTTCGAGAACTTCAATACGCGGAACAACAGGATCGAAACTGAAAAGGTAACCAGAGTTGCCGTGGACACCATACACTTTTTTCTCGGGTGGATACCAGAAAACCTGCCGCCAGTTATAAGCCATGCTTCCCGATGTAAATATATCATAAGTCCCAAAATAATCCTTCTTCATATCATCACCTTCCACGGTTTCAACCATGTCCTTTCCAAGTTTAAGGCACTTGATATGTCCTTCAGCATTGGTAAAGTAAACATCACCATTATCGGGATCAATTGCCAAAGAACGGCATATAACACGAAATTCTTCGCCTTTACCATCTTCTCCTTTACCTGTAACAGGGCCAAGATCTTTCATCTCTTTCGTGGCAAGGTCATAGCGGAAGAGGATACCTGTTGGCCATGACAGACCGTATATAAGACCCCGGGTTGTATCCATATTCATTGTTATAATACCTTCATGATTAGGACCTATAGCCAGATCTTCAAATTTTTTGGTTTTCATGTCGTAGGAGAGCAGGTGCCCCCCACGATATGGTTTATAGTCTCCCGTAGGGACCCCCGGTTTTTCCATTCCGTCTATGATACTGTAATAGCCAAGGTGTGTGGCAAAATATAGCTTGCCTTTTGACTCAACAAAGTTAACGTGACTTTTTCCCTGTGCAACAACGTTCATCCCCTTTTCCCCGCAAATTTCAGTAAGGTCACCAAGATGATCGATCTTAGCTGTCTTTGGATCAAAGGAATACATCTGACCGGCCACATCCTGGAGTGTGGAACAGAGGACATAGTATATCTTCCCGTCACTGGCCGAGGATACACCATTATACGTGTCATGCGAATGTTCGAACCCAGAGTTATAAATGGTGGCAGTAATTTTAGCATCAGGAGTTGATTCTGCCGTTGGTTCAGCCCCTTGTTTGCAGCAACCGGTAATAACCAGTCCGGCAAACATAAAAGAAAATAATAGTTGGCTTGTTTTCATTGGTATCTCTTTAGTTATTTATTTTTGGTTTTTGATTTTGTCAGCATTCTTATGCACTCTCTGGATAGCTGTTGCAATATCATCCATGTCAGACTTTTCAGCAAGCAGCATATTTTGGCTGAACCATACTGCCTCTTCGCAGACCTGGTCATTAACAGGACATTGATTTCTTTCCATATACTTTTTATAGTCCAACATTTCCGGAGGGTACATTAACTGAAAATTTTTGGTTTTAAGCACACTCTCGAGATATGGCATTTTATTAAGGGGAGTATAGCCGCTTGAGCAGGGGATACCTTCAGCACTAAGGGCTTTAAGGAATTGACCTCTGGATAAGCCATTAAACTCTTCCTTTTTATAAGTGAAGGGGAAAAGATGATAAGCAGCCCTGGTTACTTTAGGATTTAATTTGAAAGGTATTATTCCGGGGATTTTTCTGATTTGTGATTTCAGATAAGCAGCATTCTCATTCCTTTTTGTAGTTTGTTCTTCAAGCCTTGTAAGCTGTGCAAGCCCTATGGCGGCCTGGTATTCAGCCATCCGTAATTTTGTTCCTGCAATAACTGTTCCTGCGCCGACATCGCCAACCATTGCGCCATAAGCATTGCCATAGTTATGAAAGGAGTAGCATCTGTCCATTAAGGCATCATCGTCGCTCACAATTGCACCACCTTCACCAATAGGAATGTTTTTGGAATTCTGGAAGCTAAAGCAACCTGCATTACCAAAAGTTCCTACTTTCTTTTTGTCAATTTCAGCCAGCCATCCCTGGCAGGCATCTTCAACTACCAGCAAATTATGTTTTTTGGCGATTGCCATTATCTTGATCATGTCAGCCGGTAATCCTAAAATATGAACCGGCACAATTGCTTTTGTACGGGGCGTTATCTTTTCTTCTATTTTGGAAGCATCGATCTGAAACGTTTCAGGATCGGTATCAACAAATATTGGCATAGCTCCGGTCTGAAGTACTGATGCAACAGTTGCAATAAAAGTATAAGGGGGAACAATGACTTCATCGCCACCACCGATTCCCAGTTGTGTCATAGCAGCAATCAGGGCATTAGTTCCGTTGACAACTGCAAGGCAACGTTTGGACCCTATTAACTCCGCCCATTTACTTTCGAATTCTTTTACCACCCCGGCCCGTGACCAGACACCACTGCGCATTACTTTTAAAAGTTGAGGTTCATCGGTTTCCGGTATCCAGATCGGCCATTCAGGCCATCCTTTAGTTCTTAATTTCTGGCCACCAAGTATTGCAGGAGTACCTGCATCTGTTGCACAGTTAGCTAAAAGAGCAGGTGCCACTCCCATGGCTACTGCTGCTCCCAGACCTGCTAAAGAATTTTGTTTTACAAATTCCCGTCTTGAAAAATTTCTTTTTGACATAGTATCCTTCTTTATTTTTATATAAGTATGTTTAGATTGAATTTAATTGATTTCTGTTATCGTAAACCTTCATTACAGCATTTATCACGTCATCCATATCAGCAAGAGTTCCAAGAAGCGGACCTGAAGCCCATAACATAACCATATCTTCACATACCTGGTCACACTTTGGAAGATTCAGTTCAGCCTGGAACTTCTTAAGTCTGGCTTTCCCAAACAACTTTTTATACTCAACCAAAGTCTGGATGTGGTCAGTCCATGGTTCTCTATGCAGTCCGTTGGCAATATATGGGCTTAAACCAATACCTTCTGCAGCAATAGCTTTGAGGAATTTTTCACGGGGGGCATTATTAAAATGTTCCTTTTTATATGACCATGTATAAAGATAAAATGAACCTGCTGTGGTTCCTTCATATAGTTTCTGGGGTACAAGTCCGGGGCAGCCTTTAAGCTTTTCTGTCAGATATCTGGCATTCCTGTTACGTAAATTATGGCGCTCCTTTACTCCCGGCAGCTGACCAAGGAGAATGGCTCCCTCAAATTCATTCATACGGTACTTTGAACCTATGGTTTCAGTCTTTCCTCTTTTTGAAGTACCATGGTTCTGAACGGTATAGCATTTATCCATTAGCTCGTCATTATTGCTGATGATACCTCCTCCTTCTCCGCATGATATTACTTTACTTGTCTGAAAGCTGAAGCAGCCCACATCCCCTATAGTCCCGAGCAACTTACCCTGATATTCAGCCAGATGAGCCTGACATGCATCCTCAATCACCTTGAGATTATTTTTCTTTGCTATAGCCATAATACGTTCCAGATTACATGGCTGGCCCATAATATGTACCGGCATAATTGCTTTTGTTCTGCTTGTTATTTTTCTTTCAACATCATCAGGATCAATCTGGAACGATTCAGTATCCAGGTCTGCCATTACTGGTAATGCACGGCTCACCAGAATAGACTGTATAGTTCCCGGGTCAGTATAGGGAGAAGTTATAATTTCGTCACCGGGGCCTATTCCCAATGCCTCAACTGCGGTATTCAAAGACTGTGTTCCCGAACCTGTACATACACTCGTATTTGTACCCATTAATTTGGCAAATTCTTTCTCAAATGTTGGTACAGTTCCGTTTGATGACTGTATCCTGCACCATATACCGCTACGGGTAGTTTTTACTATCTCCTCAACAACCCTCTCATCCACGTATGGCCAATCTGGCCATACCTTAGCAGGGGCAACAGGTGTGCCACCAAGAATGGCGAGCCTGCCTGAATTATTATTCGTTATGTTAACATTTCCGAATGCAGGTATTACGCTTGAAACAACTGCAGCAGCAGAACCAGCTGATACAGTAGCAATAAATTTCCGTCTTGTAAAATCTTTCTTTTTCATCATAATATAATTTGATTTAACATATATGATAGCTAGTCCCGCTTCGGCGGGAGAACCACACATGATTGTAAATTATATTTATTAGTGTTTGTGATTGTGGTCAATCATGTGGGTTTCATTTGTGATAATATTTAGATTCATTATTTTTATACTGTACCCAGTTTATCCCTGTTATCATATACTTTCATGACAGCATTAATTATATCATCCATGTCCTCCCGGGTACCAAGCAGCGGACCCGGACCTGATAACACAACCACATCTTTGCAGACATTGTCGCAATTGGGATAATTAAGTTCAGCTTTATATTGCTGAAGTCTGGAAGGAGAGTACATTTTCTTATATACTTTCAGGTTCAAAATATAGTCAGTCCATGGTTCTTTATGCAGCCCATGGCCAATATATCCACTTAGAGGAATACCTTCAGCTCTTATAGCTTTCAGGAATTTATCAGGATCTGCATTATTGAAGTGTTCTTTATGATAAGTCATCGCAAATTTATAATAAGCGCTGCTTGCAGTCCCTTCATATTGTTTCTGGGGAACAAGTCCGGGGAAATTTTTAAGCTTTGCTTTCAGATAATCAGCATTTTTGTTACGCAACTCATGCCGATCTTTAAAACCGGGTATCTGACCCATTAGTATGGCACCTTCAAATTCAGTCATTCTGTACTTGGGACCAATTCTTTCTGTAACACCCTTGCGGGTCGTACCATGGTTTTGAACTGTATAGCATCTTTCCATCATTACATCATCATTACCTACCACCCCGCCTCCTTCGCCGCAGGAGATAACCTTGCTCTCCTGAAAACTGAAAGAACCCAGATCCCCGATAGTACCTAATTTTTTACCCTGGTATTCAGCAAGATGTGCCTGGCAGGCATCTTCAATAACCTTCAGATTATGCTTTTTCGCAATCTCCATTATCTTTTCCATATTACAGGGCACTCCCATTATATGGACCGGCATTATTGCCCTGGTATTTGGAGTTATCTTTCTTTCAACATCGGCCGGATCAATCTGGTATGATTCAGGATCAAGGTCTGCCATAACAGGAAGGGCCCTGCATACAAGTATTGATGCGATTGTCCCCATGTCACTGTATGGAGAGGTAATTACTTCATCCCCTGCACCTATTTCAAGCGCTTCAACACATGTATTAAGTGCCTGTGTTCCCGAACCCACCCCGACAAAGAAACGTGCACCCAGCATTCCTGAAAAATTCTTCTCAAATTCTGTAACTGTGCTGTTTGGAGCACCCATTCTACACCACCTTCCGCTATTTGTAGTTTTGATAATTGAATCAATAACATTCTGGTCAATAAATGGCCATTTGTGCCATGGCTTATTCTTACGTACCGGATCACCTCCAAGTGCGGCAAGCTTTACAGCTGATTGTGTAATACCAGTTATTTTTCCAAATGCCGGAACTGTGCCTGAGGCAACCATAGCAACTGAACCTGCTGAAACTACAGAGACAAAATGACGTCTGCTGAAATCCTTTGCTTTCATACTTTTTTTTGTTAAGTTATTAACATTAAACCAAAACTACTTAATACATAGAATGAAACCAGCAATTTAAGGTAAATAATTAATATAATAAAAATATTACCCACGGAGAATAATAAACGGTTTGTAAATGGATATTGTTAACCCGTAACAACACGGCCATTTAAATAAAGGTTGACAATTTCAGGATTATCCACCTTTCTGAATCTTCCCTTTATGCCAATTCCTTCCTGTGTGCCCATACTTTCTGGAATGCTTTAATATACTGTGCAGTCAGTTCGGGCATTTCCTTTGTGAAATAGGGAACCTGAATTCCTCTTTTCTCACGGTCCTCAATGCCAGGAAACCTATCGGCTATTACGGGCATATGATGCCACCATTCAGCTTCATGATAAAGAGGATTTCTGGCCAGGAACTGGGCACTGGAAGCTCTTGCTGATACTCCTTCGGCAACCAATGCTTTAAGGAACATGTCTCTCGGAAAACCGGCCTCTTTTTCATTGAAATACAGACGGTTTGGGCCATAATAGACCCTGTTGACGTCATTTCTGTTCTGCTGTTCATAAATTCCCGGGAATTTTGTAATAACATCATTCAGCTTACGCACCTGGGCTTTCAGGGTCGCATTTCTCTTGTCAAGTTTTTCAAGCTGGGATATCCCCAGAGCAGCTGCCAGTGGGTGCATACGAAGTTTCATTCCCAGGCCGTAACTATATTTACTGTACTTACTTCCTTCTCCCAGCCTTGATGCCCATTCGTAATGGCCCAGCATCGTGGCACGATCGTGATCATCTTTTTCTTTATAATTACCCATGCCTCCTTCAATTGCAGGAAGTGGTTTACTTGCCTGGAAGCTGTAGCATGCCATACGCCCCCATGAACCTATCTCTTTTCCTTTAAGCGTAGCACCATGCGCATGGCAGGCATCTTCAAGGAGGATAAGTCCTTTTTCTTTACAGAACTGTTCCATAAGATCAATGTCGGCAGGCATGCCTCCTATATGGACGGGGAACAATGCTTTTGTATTCTTTGTCAGCTTTTTCTTTGCATCTTCGAGATCGAGATTTAAACTGACAGGATTAATATCGATAAAGACGGGTACCAGACCAAAAAAGCGCATAGGTGTTATTGTTGCCCAAAAGGTTGCACAGGGAACCATTATTTCACTTCCTGCGGGGAGATTAAGGGCAAAAAACATTGCAGTAATTGCACTTGTCCCATTGAAATGAGTTTTACAGTAAGGTACATTAAAACGTTTCTTCCAGGCAGCTTCAAAATCATCATTAGGTTTATAGGTTGGATTCCTGAGAACCTCAAGAACCGCTTTATCTTCCTCATCGCCATACCTTGGCCATGTTGTTCCGTCATTATGTGATGCTGTTACAGCTTTTGGTCCGCCATTCAATGCCAGTGCTTCCTGAAATCCCGAGGTCATTGCACCTGCCACTGAGAATGTTGGTGGCGCAACTATAAGACCTGCAGTTGCAAATCCCGTCGATTTTATAAATGTCCGACGTGATGCCTGATTTTCCTTTTTGTTTGTTTTGTTTTTCATGGTTTGAATATTTTTTACTGTACTTTTCAAAAACCTTGTTATACCTGTATCTGAACCCAAATTTAATCTTTCTTAATAAATCAAATCAATTATTATACTTATAATGTTAAATTAATAGGAGAAAATAATATTTTGATCCCCATGTAACCACTTTTATATTGCTAATCCTATAAAAACTACAATTATGGCTCAGTTCCGGATATAATAATTTTCCCTCCAATCATTTTTACCTTGACCTAATCCCTTCCGGTTCGGTCTTTAGATAGGATTCTATTTCCTGTTCCTTCATGTTAAAATGCTCACTTAATTTTTCCACGAGATCAGGCCTCTCAGAAGAAATATTTTTTAACTCAGAGATATCTTCTTTAAGGTTGTATAACTGCCAGGGTTGCCCGGGGTCAGTGCGGACTATTTTCCAGTCTTTCCAACGCAGGGCAGCATGTTTCTCATACTTAAAGAATAATGTTTCGTGGGGTGATTTTTTCACTTTTCCGGTAAGAACCGGCAACGGATCTTTCCCGTCAAGCACGAGATCTCCGGGGATAGTTGCACCGGTAAGCTTTGCGCATGCGACAAACAGATCAGGAGACCAGAGAGGAGTTTCTATAACTGAATTTGCCTTAATTTTTCCTGGCCATCGCGCAAAAGCAGCAACACGCAATCCTCCTTCCCAACAAGTAACGCCACCATCACGCAGAGGTGTATTGGTTGCAACTTCCAATCCTTTATTTTTTATCATGAATGCACCATTGTCCGAATAGAGGAAAACGAAGGTATTGTCGGCAATGCCAAGGGAATCCAGAGTCTTTAAAACCCGACCTATAGCATCATCGAGAGCTGTCACCACAGCATTGTAGCGCTTTTTGGGATCCGGTTCATCAGGTGAAAGACCATAAGCTTCAAAAGCCCGGCCGGGGGCCTGCCAGATATTGGGAATTCCCGGAGCATTATTCAAAGCGTTGGGGTAATGGGGAGCATTAAAAGGCAGATAGGCAAACCAGGGTCTGGCAGCTTTTGTATTCCTTTTTATAAATTCAATAGCTGCATCTGCAAACAGGTCTGAAGAGTACTCTCCATCGCGGGTTATCTCAACGGTATCTTTATACAGGTCATGTTTGTCATTATAATAGTGGGTGTAATAGTTAATATTACCCGAAACAATTCCCACAAATTCATCAAAACCCCGTTCGGTGGGACGGGATCCGGGAGCAAACCCGATATTCCATTTTCCAAAAGCTCCCGAGGCGTAATTTGCCGGACTACTTTTAATAATCCTGGGAATTATGATCTCCGATTGAGGTAATCCTATACCATAATTGCCTTCTATTCCGGGGAGTTGATAATCAAGTTTATTTCGCTGTGGGATACGACCGGTCAGCAGGGTTGCCCGGGACGCGGAAGAGGTAGGAGAAGCTGTATAGAAACTTGTAAGTCTTGCACCCTGAGTTGCCAGCCGGTCTATGTTCGGTGTTTTAATTGGAGATTTCCTGTTATAAGAAAGGAGATCTCCATATCCAAGATTGTCAACGGTAATTATTAGAATATTTGGTTTGTTATTCTCAGCAGGTACAGTGGTGCATGCGGGTAAAAGAAATTCTCCCGCAATATATATCCCCGCGAGCCCTGTAACTTTTAAAAATTCATGCCTGTTATTTCTCATATGTAATTAGCAGATAATTAAATTGTTAAATGGAATGTCCATGACTTGGGGGAAAAAATCAATTTGTATTTGTAACAGCTGCACGGAGAGTTAATTTAATTCTCTATTTCTGTGTTATTTGCTTTATGCCAGCTTTTTCTGCCAGCCGGATCATTTCCCTAAGGATAATTGATTCAATTTCCAGCTTATAAGTGCCTGGCAACCCGGATGAAAGCTGTGACCTGATACCTTCATATCCGCCTTCTTTAAGTATTGTTGGAGATGGTATGTATGACATTATATCATTTGTATATCCCATTACAATTATATCCTGACCGAAAAGCTGTTTCAGTTTGATGTCATATTCAACAACAAGCTCACCCCCTAAAGTCATAATAGCCTGATTTCCAAGTTTCCAGGCCTGTAAAGGATAATACGGATATGTGGTTGCAATTTTTTCTTTCCTGTCAATTTTCTCTATCATAGTTGAGGCCCACTTTCTGTGCCATACGGGAAATGACAAACTATCACCTGCAATCTTTATTAATTCCTCCCTCGAAGGCAGATCGGTATATGGTAATTCTATTTCGGAATATACTGTAGTTAGTTGAGGGGAGAGTGGTTTCATATCTTCCTCAAGCACTCTTTCAACCGCTGCAGCCAGTTCGCTGCCATATTGTTTAGCCAGTGGTATTGTCCTGCGTGGCAGAGGATTCTGGTCTGCCCCGGCTCCCTGAAAAAACAGTGCCATCATTCCCGGATGTGATTTTTCCAGGTCAATTTGTGCAAAACCGGCATAATCTCCTGACCATTTATAAATACTCAATACGGTATTATGACAGGCATATCCGAATACAACAGCCATTAGATCACCTGCTGAATTAATAACTTTAATAACCGGAACTGCATAATCGTTCGGACCTTTTAATTCAGTCAGAGGAGTAAGTTCAGACTCAATGTTGTTTCTTCTGTTAACCTGAAACCGTGTAATTCCATTTTGTGAATATAGTTGCACCGGAACCATACCGGAAAATGCCTTATCCACCAGATCTACAATCTGATTCTCGAACTTAACGGAATAGGTTTTGACCCTGTTAAGCTGATCTTCATCAAGGTTATACTGGTTTACAAGTGAATTATACAATACAGGGCCCGAATGTGTATGAGAACAATTTAATATAATCTGCGATCTTTTCAGCCCATATTTTGCACCTATACGGTCGCGGATCCGGTCGGATATATTCTTGGGAATTTTAACCAGATCGTTGGTTATGAGCACACCCTTGTAACCATTTGCATCCTCAATTGCCAGGGCTTTGGACCAGAGATCAACCAGGGTACCTTCTGAGGGATGGTCACGGGCTCCGTAGCCTGCCATCCACATCGACTGGTCGGGAGTAATTATAACACTTGCCACACCTGCTTTCCATCCGGCAGCGGTTTCGGAAATATCACCGGATGGAGTTGCATTAACCGATATTAAGAACAAAAAGAAAGGAATAATTGTAAGCAAAGCTGTTTTTTTCATTTTTGTCATTTTTTTATTGAGTGCTTTTTCATCCGGAATGTCTGTGAAATCTTTACAACATATAATTTCCCGGAATCCTGATTCTTATTTTTGTTTAACTTCAAGAAGTTTGCTGATGGCACCCATCAAAATAGCTTCTGCTTCTGGTGTTACATTAGATGCTCCGGCCTCATAACCTCCCTGTTTGTAAGCTATAGCTGTCCCAATATATGCAGGTCCGTCATCACCATATGCAGCCATTGCAACAAACAAATCGGGCCGCATTGCTTTTGCAGCCAGCTGATATTCGACAAAAAGTTCACCAGGCATATTTAATATACGTGCCCTGCCTAATGAAAGACATGTAACATCTATCTTCTTACCTGCCTGATACCTGTTTAGCCATGAAAGCTTCTTTGCATTTGCTCTCAGCAATACAGTGTCTTTTATATTCATAACGGATTTTAATTTAATTATTGTATCAGCCGGTGAAAGTGCCACAGGTTCCACAGCCCATTTAACTGCGCCGGCAGTTAATGGTTCACGTACTGTTGATTCCCATGCTCTTTTCATCCCATCGGCCAGCCGTTCTGCAAGAATGCCGCGGTTAATATGGGATCCATCATTATATTTACCTGCTCCGATATTACCACCGGCGCCTGTGAAATGTATATGCAGGGCATCAGGTACGGCAAGCTGCCTGTAAAATCTGGCAATGCCGGGATAATCCGGGTTAGCAATCCCCAGGCGGTAATAACTTTGCGGATGTGTGGCATAATAGGTTAGAACCGCAACAGGTTTTTCTTCATTCCAGAAACTAACCATTGATAAATTTGGATCGATTACACCCTCGGGTTCTGCACGTATTGCCGGATCTGCGGTTGCCGTCATACGTCCGGCCCTGACTTTGCCGTCCGGTCCAAGTATCCTGCGGTTTGAAGCCACCTTAAAAACCTCGGCTTGTCCAAGACCTATATGAGTCACCGGCTGGGTATGATCGAGAGACTGTCGTACCGCTACCTGCAGCCTTCTTATCAGTTCACGTGCAAAACTGCCTTCAAAAGCCATAGGTTTAAGGCCGGCATCTTTGAGGATTTTCTCAGCGCCAAAATTGCACCTGGGTGCATCATGCTGATGTAGAGTATGAACTGCAATCCGCCCGGGTATTGTTCCGGCCGCATCAGCCAGGGCACGCTTGAACTCATCCTGACTCTCATCGTCGATGCCAAGCCAGTCGATAGCTACAAGTATTATCGGTTGCCCTGCTCCAAACAGGACTATACCTTTAGCCCGAAGACCTAAATCCCATGAGTTGACCATAGTATTGTATGTCAGCTGACTGCCGACAGGAGGAGTTGCGTCAACATCAAATGTCGACAATCGCAAGCCATCAGGAATGGCTGTTTTTGGACGGTCCATACCGGCCGAAGTCCTTCCCGGCTGGTCAGGTGACTGAGTGCCGGAAACCTTTTTTACTCCCTGATTACAGGACGGGACCAGCAATCCTAACAATAACACTGAAATGATCAGTTTGTATTTTTTCATCATTGCATATTTTAATAATATATTGAATAAAGGTAATAAATGTTATTGAACCTTTTGACTTTGAAAAATAAGCTCCCTTTAGAGATAATTACCAAAAAATAATGTGCAGTCTGATATTCAGACTGCACATTTATTAAAGAATTTTTAACCTGGTTTATTCAATTGTTTCAAGAGGAGGAACGTTGCTCTCATAACCGGGATAACCCCAGTTCTGATTTATCCTGTTGCCGGTGTTTGCAGTAATCACCTGGTCAGGTATCGGGAACAGGGTATGCATTGGCTCCCAAGTTGCAGTAAAACCTAAGCGGGTGATTGGTGTCATGAACCAGTGATTGCGCCGGTAGACTCTGTCGCGGGCCCAGTTCTTTTCGTGGAAATTATCAAGTGTGTAACCATCCAGGTTAAGTTTAGCTTCAATAAAGGAAGCTCTTACCAGTTCATTATGGCGTTTTTCCTCGATCCAGAGTTCCCGTGCACGTTCGTCAAAAATGTAATCAAGATTTACTTCAGCAGGAGTGACCGGTAAGGCCTGGGCACGCTCCCTGACCATATTAATATCAGCGGCTGCACTTACAAGATCTCCTTTCCAGAAGTATGCTTCGGCTCTGTTGAGATATGTTTCTGCCAGGCGGAATACATACCAGTCACCGTCACCACCAAGTGGAGTTGCTGACGGGTTATCCTGCATCATCCATGTTTTCATGCACCAGTTGGCAAAGTAAAGTGTATTGCTGTCAACAAGTGTTGCAAGAAATTTTGGATTGATTGGTTTACCGAAATCGACTGATTCCGGGTTATTACTTATTATCTCGCTTTTATCATACCAGCAGGTATCGGCCCTTCTCAGGTCGGTAGTATTATCCCATGTCTGGCCTTTGTAATTCCATGCATCGTATGCCATCCATTCTACCATCGGGCAGTCAGGATTTCCCCTGCCGAGGTAACGGTAAATATCGCCGGCATCAACAGTTGGCCTCTTACCCTCACTATCCCTGCAGAGAGAATGCCACCAGCTGCAGTTGTAAAACCGCATCGTACTGCTTCCTGATATGGTTGTTGTGGTAACATTTCCCGAAGTATTCTGAACAACGAATCTTTTTGCACTGGTAGGTGCTTCAAACCTTTCAACAACGGAAAGGATGTTCTCGGTGTTCTCTGGCAGATTCTTATTCTCCCTGCGGTGAAGATCCCACATCACGTTGCAGTTGGCAATATTTTTGTCAATTCCAAACCGGTCTGACATTAGTGCATAAGGCCCGTTTATAACTTCGCTGCTTGCAGCTATCGCCTTGTCAAATTCCAGGTTTGCCAGACATATCTTGGCCAGAAGATGGTAACCCGCGTATTTATTAGGCTGCCCGGCATTTTTTGTTTCCGGCATCCATTGAACAGCCCATTCCATATCTTCCTGTATCTTTGCCAGGATTGCCCAGCGGCTGTGAGTCTGAAAGTCAAGTTTTGCTCCGGAAACTTCTTTGTCAATAAAAGGAACATCACCCCATGAGTTTACAATCCTGTAATACCAGTAGGAACGAAACCATAAGGCTTCGGCCAGGATGGCATTTTTTTCAGCATCGCTGGTCCAGGTAGCATTATCTATCCTGGAGACTACCACATTAGCCTCTTTAATATAACGGTAAATAACCTGGAACACATTCGTCCAGAGGTTATTGTTGGTGGGTACCATAAACTGGCGCAAATCGATCGAAAATGTATTGATCCCGAGATCAGATGACTGTGTCTCCAAAAGCATATGTGCATTGGATTGCGCACCATGGGAATCCATGATAAGATTCTTTCTTAAAGATACAAGCGCCGATTCGAAACCTGCTTTGTTGGTATATATATTATCAGGTGACATAAAAGAGAGCGGCTCCGGTTTTAAAAAATTCTCCGTGCAGGAAAACTGGAACAGAAGACATATTGTTAAGATCAAACTTATTATATGTGTACGTTTCATATTTATATTATTTTAACGGGTTTCATTCACTGTAAAAAATTATAATGAGAAGCTTAATCCCATGGTATAACTCTTGGGCATAGGTGTTCTCCATGATGTTTCAGGATCCCACGCGGGCCATTTGGTAAACGTCATTAAATTCCTGGCTGATACAAAGATTCTCATATTGTTCATTCTTAACTTACCGGCTATTTGTTTCGGCAGGTTATATGCAAGTGAGACATCCTGAACTCTTACAAATCCTTTTGGCTTATAAATGGCTATACCACCTCCAAAAGCATCAGTAACATGCCCCAGTGCGGGCCATTCATTGTTCGGATCAGTGGGAGTCCAGTAGGGACGTTTCCAGGTATTTCTCCTGTCGAATGTTGAGGTCTCAGTCGAAGCCATACTGGTTACATCACCAATGTGACCAAGGTCGGCACGAATAAAGACTGATGCTGTGAAGTCTTTCAGGAATGTGAGATCATTTCTGAGGCCCAGTCTGTAACGAGGTTGTGTATAACCTATAAACTGCTTATCCTGTACGTCCGTATATACTTTATCTCCGTTTACATCCTCACCCTTAATCCAGCCGGGGAATTGTTTGTATTCCGTAGCTGCTGTTGCCTCTTCGTTTTGCCATATACCCAGAATATTATAGTCCCATACGACATCAATGGCTCTTCCCGGGAACCACTTGTTTGTAAAGTCAGGAACCTCACCTGTCTGTTCAACTCCCAGCAATGTAAATGTTTTAATATCACCGAAAAGCCTGGCAATTTTATTTCTGTTCAGAGAAAATACAAAGTTCGATTTCCATGTTAAATTGGGCTTGCTTAAGTTGAAAGTATTGACTGTCAGCTCAATTCCGCGGTTCTGGAGTTCTCCAAGGTTGGCCACAATACTTGTAAATCCTGTAATTCTGGGGAGCTGACGGGTCATAAGCAGGTCAGTCGTTGACATATCATAAGCATCAATAGAAATATCAATCTTATCTTTTAGTAAACCTATATCAAGACCTATGTTCGTCGATTGGGTCCTTTCCCAGCGCAAACCTGAATTACTTAAGGTATTGGCATATGTACCTATCAATGTTGTAGATCCGTTATAATAAGGATTTGAAGCCAGCTGAGAAAGTGCTGCATAAGTACCAATATCACGGTTCCCGTTGACACCCCATGATAACCTGAGTTTAAGCCTGTCTATCACTTTAACGTTATTGAAGAAACTCTCATCAGAGATCTTCCAGGCAAGAGCCACTGCAGGGAAGGTGGCTGTAGGATTCTGCTGCCCGAATGCGGAGAAACCATCACGTCTTACTGATGCTGTCAGCAGATACCTGCCCAGGAGAGTATAATTCAACCTTGCCATAAGTGCTGTACCTGATGACTTTGTATCTGTACTGGAGACTGCGGGCAAAGTTCCAAATCCCATCCCGTGATAGATGAGGGCATCTGTAGGTAGGAAGGTCTGGTTCTCGGACCGGCTTGCATAGCCCAGTGATTGCTCAGCATTTTGTAAAAGGGTAAGGTCAAAATTATGGACCCCGAACTCTTTGTTCCATTTCAGGATGTTATCTATCATCCATTCCATAGAGGAGTTATCATCTCTCCTGCCATATCCGCCCTGGTAATCATTTGCCCCCACAAGTGTCTGGGTATCCCAGAAATTATAGTCCTTGGTGTTACTTATCCTGGGCTGGAATGATGACCGGAAGGTAAAACCGAAAGGAAGTTTAATCTCGGCATAAATTGAAGCAAACAGGTTATTCAACTTGCGGAGCCTGTCCTGACCATAATAATCAATAAGGGGGTTATAGGCTATAGTATAATCGTTTGGATACCAGTTAACAGTACCATCATCATTCCATAACTTACTGTAAGAAGGCATCTGTTCCAGCCTTCCCAGGTTAGCCTCAACCGTACTTTCATCCCTTAAGGTGTATTGAGCATTGATACCTACTTTCAGCCAGTCAGTAATGTCTCCGTCAAGATTTAATCTTGTACGTATGGCACTGAATTTATCTCCGACAATAATTCCCTGGTTATCGAGATATCCGATTGACCAGTAATAGTGTACATCTTTTGTTCCCCCGCTCATGCTCAGGTCATAGTCCTGGCTTAAGCCTGTCCTGAAACACAGATCCATCCAATTCAGGGTTTGCCCGGACAGGTACGTCTCTTTTTCAATCGGGAAAAGATTCATTCTCGAAAACCATTCCTGCATATTGTCAGCCTGTGGATTATTGGCAGCATTGCGCCACTGGTCAAGAGTTACTCCTGCCGGCAGTTCTTCAGGGCTGAACCAGTAATAGTCGGGTTGCGGTTGGTTCCTGGTCCTGAAAAAATCCCTCCGGAAATCCAGGTATTCTTTTCCCGGGTATGGCTCAAAATTCTTGTTTATTAATTCGGAAACGCCAATTTTGGTTGTAAAACTCACAATTGGTTTGCCAACCGTACCTTTGTGGGTTGTAACAAGAAGGACTCCGTTCGCTGCCTTTGATCCGAAAACGGCAGCCGAGCTTGCATCTTTAAGTATGTCAATTGAGGCCAGGTCGTTAGGATTAATGTCACTGAGGCTCCCATTGAAAATGACGCCATCGAGTACAATCAATGGATCTGTTCCGGCACTTAACGATGTAGGCCCCCTCACTTCAAGGCTACTGCCGCCTTCAGCTCCGGTCCCCTGGTTAGCATTGAATCCGGCTACAGTTCCGGTCAGCATCTCGGTAATCTGCTTAATAGGAGCATTCTGAAATGATTCGGGTTGGACCCGTGTAACAGAGCCTGTAAGATCCGCCTTCTTTGCAGTACCATAACCGATTACTATTATTTCATCAAGTCCTACCATGCTCTGAGCAAGTGTAGCATTATATACAGTTCCTGCACCAAGGGTAACTTCCTGTGTCTCCATGCCTATAAAACTAATAACAAGTGTTTGTGCTGATGGAGGTACAGATAATGAAAATTTGCCATCCATATCCGTAAGAGTTCCAATGGTGGTTCCTTTTACAGTAACTGTAGCTCCGGCAATGGGAGCATTATCGGTTCCGGTTACCGTACCTGTGATAGTTTTTTGCTGTGCCGCAGCACTTAGCTGAAAAAGAAGAAAAACTCCGAATAAAAAAGCCCCTGCAAAGTGTTTTAAACAGCGCTTTCCGTTAAAGATCAGGTAAGATTCTTTTTTCATAGATTCCCAGTTTTAGGTTAGTTAATAAGAAAATATTTTGTTTAGGATTAAAAACAAGGTGAAGATATAACTAAATGTTAAAAAAACAAAAAAAGTGTTAAAAATGATCGAATTATTAAAAGAGTTTATTGATTCTCATTCTCAAACCAGTTTTTGGGTAAATCGAGATACCAGACATCATTTACGAGTGGAGGAGTCATACCACCTGCAACCCATATCTTATCCCTGAAGACAAATGCAGACAGTTCATGACGTTCTTTCCAGCAGATGTTTGATTTAAGCTCTTTCCAGTCTTTGCCATTTTTTGTGTACCAGACGTCAGACCAGTTCTTATAGGGATTATTGGACCAGCCTCCCATGAGCCAGATCCTGTCACGGTAGACAACAGATGAGAACCATAATCTCTCATGCCAGGGAGCGGAATTGCAGATCTGGGTCCAATGGACACCGTCATCAGAACACCACACATCGTTTTTAGCCTGATATTCAGGAACATAATTACCTCCCCCAAAAACATATATTTTACCGTTTAATACAGCCGCCTGATGATAGGCACGCGGAGACCAGCCGGCATCAGCCGTTGCCAGCTTCCATTTTTTGCCATCGGAAGAATACCAGACATCATTTTTAAGACTTTGATTTGTTCCAAAGTAATAATCTTCCGTTCCTCCAAGAATCCAGATCTTCCCTTTAAATTCAACAATAGCTGCAGCGGTCCTCGGTGTCCACCCTGCCTTGTCTGGTTACCAGCTTCCAGTTAATACCATCTGATGATGCCCATACCTGGTTTCCTGCTGAATGCCCTTCAAGTCGCCCATTGTACCAGCCACCCATAATCCACATTTTCCCTTTGAAGACAACTGACATTGCCAGGTCGCTGTGTATCCATGGCGCAGAATCCATTAACAGGCTTCCAGTTTTTACCATCCTTTGAACTCCATACATCACGGGGAGGGGCTTCATACGAATTAAACCAGCCTCCCATTATCCAAAGTTGATCTTTAAATACTGCTTCTCCCTGTGAATCCCTGGCCTTCCACCCTGCATGGTCCGTTACCTTCACCCAGTCAGGTGTTTTTACCTGACCATCTAATGAGAATACCAGCAAAAGAGTAGCTGATATAACAGTCGTAAGTTTCTTCATGTTATATAGTTTCCCCGAATCTTATCCTGTCAACATCGAAGAGGGTAGTAATCTCAACATCAGTTAAAGCATTAAACCAGTTCAAATGGCTATTTCCCTATCCTCAGAGTCCTATGTGTGCAACTCTAACCCTTTCACCTGGAGCAATACTCCGTAATCTGTTATAAATAAGAGGTATGCCTATGATACCGGAGGCTGCTTTGTTCAGGAATCTTCGCCGGTCAATTTTTGTGCCTTTTGTCATTTATCTAAAATTTGAGTATCGTTTAGATTCAAATTAATTTAACTGAGTCATAACCGCCTCTTTTGCCAATCTCTCCACCTCTCTGATAATTATTGTTTCAATATTATCTTTCCATGGTGCAGGTAATCCGAATGCAATCTGCGATGTAGCGCCTTCATATCCGCCTTCTTTAGTATTATCTGAGCTTTTGTTAAACCAAAAGCGGTTCTGATCCTGTTCGTGATACAATCCGACATATATCTGGGGAATGATTCCTGGTCGGTGGTCAACAGCAGAGCCTTTTTACCTTTCAGATCTTCAAGTACCGAGGCTTTTCATTTGTTACCCACCTTTTTTATATTCTCTGCATTCTTCTGAACTTTCTCAATTGCCATTACTATATCATCCATGTCGGCTTTTGAACCGAGAAGCATATTCTGGGAAAACCATACTGCCTCTTCGCAAAGCAGGTTATTCTCAGGACAATGATTCCTTTCAACATATTTTGCAAAGTCCAACATCTTTTTCGGATACATCTTCCGGAAGTTCTTGGATTCAAAATAACTTTTTAAATAAGGTTTATCATTCTGTGTGACATATCCTGATGATCCCGGGATTCCTTCAGTGCGCAAAGCTTTAAGAAAATCAGCCCGGGATAAATCCTGAAAAGCTTCTCTTTTATACCTTAACGGGAACTGCCATGCAGAAATCTTTGTAACGTTACTGCCGAGCTTATAGGGGATAATACCCGGTATTTCCTGTAATCTTGATTTCAGATACTGTGCATTATCGTTACGTGTTTCAGTCTGCTTTGCCAGCCGGTTTAACTGGGCAAGTCCTATTGCAGCCTGATATTCCGTTATTCTCAGTTTGGTTCCGGTCATCACTGTCCCTCCATTTATGCCCTCTGGCAGAACAACTGAGCCATAAGGATTTCCATAGTTATGGTATGAATAACACCTGTCCATAAATTTATCGTCATCGCTAACGATAGCTCCACCTTCACCAATAGGAATATTTTTTGAAGTCTGAAAACTAAAGCAGCCGGCATTTCCAAATGTTCCTGCTTTTTTGTGATTTATTTCTGCCAGCCATGAAAGGCAGGCATTTTCAATTACCAGAAGGTTGTGTTTTGCAGCTATCTGCATTATCTTTTCCATATCAGCCGGCATCCCGAGTGTATGAGCAGGAAGGATGGCCCGTGTGCGGGGAGTGATCTTCGCTTCAATTTTATCGGCATCAATCTGAAATGTCTCAGGGTCTGTATCAACAAACACCGGCATAGCGCCATTTTGCAAAATACAAATGAATGTTGAGATAAAGGAATATGGTCCGATTATTACTTCATCACCTGCTCCAATATCAAACTGGTTAAGAGATGCAATAAGTGCATTGGTTCCGTTGACAACAGCCAGACAACGTTTTGCGCCAACAGTTTCAGCCCAGTTTTTTTCAAATTCTGTAACAACATTTGCACGTGTCCATGATCCGCTCCTAAGGACTTTCAGAACCTGGCCTTCATCCGTTGATGAATCCCAAACCGGCCAGCCAGGCCATCCTTTTGTCCTGACAGGCGATCCTCCGAGTAAAGCAGGAGTCCGGGAACTCTTAACTTCACCGGTAAAAATAGTAGGGGTTACACCCATTACAACAACTGCACCCAGACCTTTTAATGAATTTTGTTTTAAAAATTCTCGTCTTGAATACTTTTTCTTTGCCATTTCAATTATTTTTTAAATTAGCATCAGATTGAACTTCCATGATTTTTAAACCTTTCAATTAATAATAATCAGATAACATTTACATATTAATTATTGAATTTTCCCTGGGGGTAAATGTTATCTGCTGACCGGTTATCATTTAAAAGTATATCAAAGCGCAGGGATATCTTTTTTTCTTGCTTTAAGCAACTTTCTTATTGTCTCCAGAATTATTCCTTCTGCTTCAGGAGTAACAGCAGAAGCAATGCCAGCCTCATATCCACCCTCCTGGTAAGCTTTGGCAGTGCATATATATCCAGTAGCATAGTCACCATATGCTGCCATTGCCACGAATAAATCGGGACGCATTTTCTTTGCTGCCAGCTGATATTCCACGAAAAGCTCGCCTGGCATAAAAAGAATGCGGGCGCTTCCCATACTAAGACAATTCAAATTAATCTTTTTTCCGGTTCGAAGACGCCTCAGCCAAACCAGTTTAAAAAGGTTGTTTGTCAGAAACACCATATCTTTCGTTTTCATCTCCGTCTGAAGGCCATCTATAAATGAAGCCGGAGGTAGTGCAACCGGTATATAGTTCCAGGCAACATTATCAGCATTAACGGCTTGCTTTTCAGTGGTCTCCCATGCTCTTTTCATTCCATCAGCCAGCCTCTCTGCCAAAATTTCCCTGTTTTCTTTTGATCCGTCGTTATATTTCCCGGCTGTCAGGTTTCCTCCTGCTCCGTTAAAATGAATATGTAAAGCCTGAGGTACGGCGAGCTGTCGCATAAAGCGGGCAACTCCGGGATAGTCAGGATTAGCAATACCCAGGCGGTAATAACTCTGAGGATGATTTGCGTAATAACTCAATACCGCAACAGGCTGATCACCATTCCAAAAACTGACCAGAGACACCATTGGATCGATAAGACCTTCAGGCTCTGCTCTTACTGAAGGATCTTTGGTTGAAGATGACCTTGTGGCCTTTACCTTACCGTCAGTACCGATAATCCGTCTGTTTGAAGCAACCTCATATACCTCTGCCTGACCCAGACCAATGTGTGTCAGAGGTTGTGCGTTTTCCAGGGAATTTTTCACTGCAACACCAAGACGGCGTATCACCTCCCGCTGGAAAGAACTTTCATAGCTAAGAGGGTTCATTCCGGCTTCTTTCAGAAGACGTTCAGCGCCAAAATCACTTATGGGGGCATCGTGTTGATGAATTGTATGGACTGCAACACGTTCCGGGATTGTACCTGCAGCTTCAGCAAGTGCATCTTTGAATGCATCCTGGCTATCATTGGAAATACCGATCCAGTCAACCGAACATAAAACAACCGGTTGACCGGAACCCATAAGAACAATACCTTTTGCTCTTAGTCCCAGGTCCCAGGAATTAACCATAAGATCATATGCAAGATAGCTTCCAACAGGTGGCGTTGCATCAACATCAAATGTCGAAATACGCAGACTCTCCGTTACGGGTCCTTTTGGTAGATTTCCAACCCCGGCAAAGGATGTATTTACTGATACAATTAGCCCAAGGATACTGAATAGTAATACAAACCTGGCTTTATGATAATATGTCATAATTATTTATATTAAGTGATTGTTTATAATTATTCTGATTGACGGATGAAAAGAATTAGTATTTAAATTATAACTGAAGTATTCTTTTTGCATTTCCATACCTTAACAGTTGTTTTGTTGCCTCATCTGCTTCGTTTTTTCTGAGAGACTCTATCCTCAACATACCTGAAAGATAGTCGAGGATGGGGGAATGTGTGCCAAAAGCGAACTTATCGCTGCCATATTTTATTATCATCTCGCCAAGGTTGGAGATTGATCTGCCGGAGGTATCAAATAAAATATTGGTTTTTCTAAGAAGCTCTGTGTCTTCATTACTGACAACCATACTGTTAGCAGCATTCACAATAAAATACTTTGCTTCCGGTACAGCCTTAATAATTGGCATGATGTCCTTCAGGGACCATTCTTTCTCGATATCCATCCATGAGCGTTGACGCGCATCAACGATCCTGTGTGTAAAAGTGACAATCAATCCCATGTCACGTGCAAGGCTTACAATTTCAAGACATGCAGGATCAGTAATTTCATAATCGTGGTAAAGAGGGTAGAGACAAATGCCTTTCATTCCCATTTTATTGCTGCATATTTTAAGGTCATCCCGCCATCCGGCATAAATAGGATTAATCACGGCAAAAGGAAGAAAGCGCCTGGTAAATTGTTTGTTTGATCTGATCTCTTCAAACAATTCTTCGTTAGCTGCCTGTGTATTTTTATAAAAAACTCCATTAAGGTTACTAACTACGGACATATCAACACCAAACTTATTCATCCTCTCCAGCAGTGTCCCGCAAGTATTATATTTAACCTGTTTAAATGGCCAGTGACCAATATGAGCATTTATGTCAAGCAACATTATAACCTCCTTTTTTTAAAATGTTATTATAGTTTTCAAAGAAAATTTTTTTTCTCTGAGTATCAGTGATGTCAGCAGCAAGTATTTTGCTTACACTCTGGTAATAAGAATTATCGGATCCAAAGAATAATCTGTCTTCTCCCAGAAATTCTATTGCATAGTTTATTATATCAGCTTCATTATTGCTTCCGGCGACATCAACATAAATGTTTGGATAATCTTTAAGAACCCTGCATTCATACTCCCAGTCTCCTCCACCTCCAATGTGTGCAAAATGGAGAAGAGCTTCCGGATATCTTCGGGCAACTTCAGCAAAGTCTTCGGGTGTCGACTCATTTGGGTAAAGATTTCCGTATTTTGTCCTGTAACCTCCACGGCCAAGTCCGGTAAAGGAATGCATCAGGATGATCATTTTCAGGTCGATCATTTTTTCAATTACCGGGTAAAATATGGGGTCATTAATTTTTACCTGGTAATAAACCTTTAAACCAACCATTCCATTACCTGCACACCGGTTTATTTCTTCCATGGATTCTTTACGAAATTTTGGATTTACAGTAAATTGTCCCAAAAACCTGTAAGGATACTGCTTCACTGCATGAATTACCATATCGTTGGATTCTCTGAATGACTGAGGTGTACAATCAAGGCTGGTAACAGGACGCGATATAACAAGCTTTTCAATTCCAAGCCTGTCAGCAAAATCCAGCTGCAATTCGGGAGTTGCGGCCGGAGCAAGGTATATATGAGTATGCGAATCTATTTTCCGGAATTTCATTGTCTTTTCCATAATATTATACGGAGAGGAATACCGGCTGTTTCTTACTACGGGATAGTCTATCCCGGCCCCCAGCATCATTCCTGCAGTTGTTATAGCTGCATCTGAGAAGAACTTCCTTCGGTTAATAACTGCTGACATTTTTAATTTATGTTAGTATCCGGGATACCGCTTAAAATCAATTCACTTTCGGAAAGTTGAGATAAGTTGATATACTTTCAGCCGGCTCATAACTTTTTATGAATCTTTGCATGTTACCATTTTTATTCAGTTAAAGAACAGACTGATAAAATATATCTGATTGTTAAAAAGTGATTTTTCTATTTTGTCGCTTTTTGCAGGCCGGCTTTTACTGACAGTTTTTCAAATCCATCAAGTATCACTGAGGGCGTATTTGAATTCCATTTGGCTGGCATTCCATAGACTTTTTGAGATGTGTCCCCTTCATACCCCCCCTCCTTAAGGATTGTCTCGGAAGGAATATAAGCCATATCATCGTTGGCATAACCCATGACAAATATATCGGGTCCAAAAAGTTTTTTGAGATCAATTGCGTATTGCACTACCAATTCACCTCCAAGGATCATGAGAGGTTGTTCACCAAGTCTCCATATCTGAACCGGATAAGGATAAGAAGTCATTAAGTGCCCATTATTCCTAAGCGTCTGAAGCTGATGTGATGCCCAGCGTTGATCTGAACCTTTAGATTCTTTTTCCATTTTTGTCAATTCCTCTCTTGTAGGAAGTTTGTCAAATGTCAGACTTACCTCAGAATATGCTGTTGTAATTGAAGGAGAAAGTTTACGCATATCTTCTTTAAGTACTCTGTCGACTGCAGCTGCAAGTTCACGTCCGTATTGCTGGGCAAGCGGAATTGTTCTCCGGGGCAAAGGATTCTGATCGGCACCTGCACCCTGAAAAAACATTGCCGTAATTCCGGGATGTAACTTTTCCAGCTCAATCTGGGCAAATCCCGGATAATCCCCCGAAAACTGATAAATGCTTAAAACTGTTGCATGACAGGCATATCCGAATGCCACAGCGATCAGGTTTCCGGAGGCATCAGTCACTTTAAGCACAGGAACTGCATAGTCGTTTGGCCCGTTCAGGTCGGTTTGCCTGCTTAATGTTGCTTCTTTATTATTCCTCCTGTTCACCTGGAACCGGGTGACACCATTTTGAGAATAGATCTGGGCCGGAGCCAGCGACCGTATTGCTTCCCCGGCAACTGCAATTATTTGTTTTTCAAAATTTGCTGAATACTTTTTTATGTCTTCTTTCTGTTTTGCGTCAGTGGGGTAGACATCAGATAGTGCATCGCCCAGAACCGGTCCTGAATGTGTATGTGAAGCGCTCAGTATTATCTGGGACCGTGTCAGTCCATATTTTATGGCAAGCTGGTTCCTGATACGATCAGAGACACCTTTTGGATACCCAAGGATATCTGTTGTAATGAGAACAACCTTTTTACCATTTGCATCTTCAAGAGCCAGAGCTTTTGCCCACAGGTCAACCAGAGTACCTTCTGAAACATGGTCACGTGAACCGTAACCTGCCATCCAGAGAGGTTCTTGCGGAGTTATTATCACACGTGCAACACCTGCTTTCCATCCCTTTGTTGAGGCCTGTTGGTCGCCGGAAGCGGACCCGCTGAATATTAAAAAAATCAAAATGGAGGGTAAAACTGAAAATAAAACTGATTTTTTCATCTTAATGTAGTTTATAATTTGTTTTTTTTATTTAATCGAATCATGGTATTTAAATGAATTATATCAATGAGCATCCTGACATTACTTATTAATTAACAAAACTATATTTCAGTTTATTACAAAATACATATTCTTTTTGTAATTCAGTACTCATAGATGAAAACAATTAATAGTTTAAAATTTGTCCGTCAGCTTCAAGTTGCGATTTTATATCTTCATATGGCAGATCATAGATACTTTTCTTTTTTTCAATAGCCATTGAGGCCACCGTTCCGGCTGTTTGTCCAAGTATCATGAACACAGGTTCCATCCTTATCGAACCATAAGCTATGTGAGAGCTTGATACACATACTGAAACAAGCAGGTTAAGGCATTCTTCACGTTTAGGCATGATTGATCCCAGATCAATCTGGTAGGGCTTTCCGGGCGGCAACTCAACATCTCCTTCATTTTCCGTGAAACCATCTTCTCTGACATAACGCTGTGTATTATGGGAATCCAGATTATAAGAACCATAACCCACAGGATGAGGAACTTTTCTTTTTCCAAGAACGTCATTTTCCGTCATGATATATTCTCCTTTCATCCGTCGGGCTTCCCGGACATATATATTATAGGGCCAGTTACCGTTATCACTGAACTCATCATTTGAGTAACCCCATTTGCTCATTTCATTTCTGACCTCTGGCGGAACCCTGCTGTCGTTTGCAATAAAGTAAAGCAATCCCTTTTGATAGGAAATGTGCTCTTCAATAATTTCCTTCCGCCTTTCATAACCTGACTCAGGATAATCATAATTCATTCCTATGTTGTCAAAACTGAATGGACCATAATTATTGACGTCAGTTTTAGAATTTGGTATAGGGTCAAATTTGTTGAAAGTTCCCCTCCAGCCTGCATTGTAAATCCGGACAAGAAGTTCATATTGTGTGGGATCATACTTGTCGGGAGGTGCAATAGCCACTCTGTTATTTTCATTTTTAGTCAGACACAGCCTGTAGCAATAAGCCTGTATTCTTTTATCTCCCTCTCCTCTTGTGCCCGCAACATCTTTTGATATTCTTGGTAACAGGCCACTGGAAGGATCGCCCGGCTTAATGTAAGGGCTGATTTTCAAATCACCAAAATCATGATGCTTATAGGGATTGTCAATATTTTGTATGCCATTCCACTCCTCACCATAAACACTGTTAGCTTCCCTGCCAACAGTATAACTTACACCTGCAGCTGCCATAAGATCACCTTCATATGTGGCATCAATAAAAATTTTCCCATTGAAAATCTTACCGCTCAGAGTTTTGAGTGATATTATTGTTCCGTTTTTTTTGATAATTCCATGGTCTCTATCTAACCATTCGTCAAAGTAAACCGGGATATTATTATTTTTGATTAACTCCTTAAAAGCCTCTTCTGCCACGTGAGGTTCAAAAATCCACATTGTACGATTCTCACCGTCAATTGCCGGACTACCCTGTCCTTTGTTCCCATATTCGGATTGTTTCTGCCATTCCCATGAATCCGGCTTTTTATAGTGCTGATAAATAAGTTGATAGAACTCCCTTGCAATGCCACCGATTACTGCCTTATTTCCTGTATCTGTAAAACCTAACCCTGAAGATGTAAGTCCTCCCGGATGTTTTTCAGGTGCAACTACGATGACTGAATTACCCATTCTGGCTACCTGGACTGCGGCTGAAACTGCAGATGATGTACCACCGTAAACTATGACATCAGCCTTAAATTGTTTTGTGGCTCCCTGTTGTTTGCAACCTGCAACAGATAAAAATGCCAGAATCAGGATATAAGAATTTATTTTCATTTTTTTAATTAACTTAAATTAACCCATATTTTCCCGGATCAATGCTCATTGATTTATCATTTTTTTAATCAATTTAAAAATACTTTAAGGTAACCGGACTGCGATTGCTTTCTTAAATGAAATTATAATTTAACGGTCTTATCGCTCAATGTGTCAGAACAAGAAAATTAGTAATAAAAACAAATTATGAACGGCTGGAATTTTATTCTTAATATAACATCTTCACAAATATAAGGAAAAAGATAAAGGGACATTAAATGATTTATTTTTAAACGAATATTTTTGACGGATAAATACAGACTTTAAATTTATGCATCACTGTTATAAAAATAATGAATATGCAGAGGAAGATATTTAAAATTTTCCGGGTTACCGGGATTGTATTTATATTAGGTTCTGCCAATACAAGTGAGTATATAAAATCAGATATTGAAATACCTGATGTACCTCACATAAATTGCATCGGCATGAATGTTTTACAGCCCCAGGAAAAAGATACGACTGTTATCTGGTATGATGATTTTGATGAAGAGAAGAGATACCTGGAGTCATCCGGGGCGATTGACTATGTTGAATCTTTTTGTAATCATGGTGGTTCAATGAAAGCCGGATTTAAAAAAGGCGAGGTAGGCGGTGAAGGCAACCGGAAAGTGGCATTCGGAGATTTCCCGGCCGGTTCGCCTGTTATTGACAGGGGCAAATATTTTGATGAGATTTACTGGCGTATTTATGTCAAACATGAATATGGATGGGAGGGAGCCCCGGCTAAAATGTCGAGGGCAACAAGCATTGTCTCGGATAAATGGCAACAGGCTATGATTGTTCACGTATGGAGCGGGGATATGAATTCTCTGACCCTGGATCCCGCAAGTGGGATCAAAGATCAGACCGACTCTGTTCAGACAAACCGGTATAACGATTTTGCAAATCTCAGATGGCTGGGTAATAATCCTGGTTCAGCATTTCAGATTTCATCAACTGGGGAATCAGGATATTGGGTTCTTGTTGAAGCAAGTGTAAAGTTGAATACTCCAGGCAGGAATGATGGTTCATGCCGGCTCTGGATAGATGGCAGGCTGGAAGCTGAGCGCAGGAATCTGAATTTTATTGGTGGTTATACCGCACATGGAATTAATGCAGTATTTCTTGAATCATATTGGAATGGAGGAGCTGTTAAGAGCGAGGAAAGATGGTTCGATAATTTTGTGGTTTCCACAAAACCCGTCGGCCCTGTCACCTGCCCTGTAAACCCTGTTTTATACCGGACTCCTTACCATGGTCCCGGTGACCTTGAAGTCTGGAAAATTGAAATAGCGAAGGATTACGACGGCAGGGATATAGTATTCAGATCGGCAAACCAGGGGAGGGCAGAAAAAATATTAATAAATGGATCCACAGGGGATTTTACAGGAACTCTTGAGGGTAATACAAGGCTTGTTTCCGGCGCAACTTATTTCTGCCGGATCTGCCAGAAAAGTACCAATGGACAATGGTCGCTTTGGAGCCGGTGGCATCAGCCCTTTAAGGTGGCCGGATAATAATATGACCTTAAATTGGTTCCTGCTGACTAGAAACCTTATATTCAGAAATATAATGACTTTAGTAATATCGAAAAGTTTTTCTTACCACCGAAGTTTACTTACTTTATAGTTTTACCCTGATTGTTGCTGTGTCGGCCTCTGTAACCGATGGTATTCCCTTTATCGTCTTCCATTGTGATGTACCAGGTTCTCCAGTTTCAACTGTATACTTCCCTTTTGCAAATACTTTTGGCCTGAATGAATAATCTTTTATTCTAACAGCATAAACAAGTTCTCCCGTGGCCTCATTTGTAATTTTAATTACAGGCGGGAGGTCAGTACCCGTGATTTTGAATTCGGGTAACCAGGCTTCCGCTTTTCGAGCATAATTATCGTACTGGGAAAACCGTATCGGCCAGCCATCATAGGGTTTTGCACCCTGTTGTGAAGGGTCTGTCTGTCGCGGCCAGTTAGCAATCTCCGTTTCACGAGTCTTCTTATTAAATCTGATTATTCCATATCCTGCTGACCTGTCGTATAACTTTGAAGGTTTGAGACCGCTTATAACAGGATTTGCAACTGCCAGTACTGTCATTTTATTACCAAAGCCATCTGTAAAATCACCAATATTCTTTTGATCACCCGGTTTCTGATTTTTTCCCGGACTTTCGGGGAACCATCTTCGGGGAAAATAATTTGAAATGGATGGAACGCATATAGCGTACGAACCATCACCCCAGTCATCCACCCCATACCTGACTGAACTGGCAAGATGCTGATCGCCGCATATATGAAGGGCAAAAGCCTTACGGATTACACGTACAGCTTCATCTCTCCCTTTTTTTGGCCAGCCATCGCTGTCCATATCCTGGGTCGGAATGTCGTTTGGGGGATATTCATCTTTTTTAGTAATACGAAGCGCACTGACCACAACATCACTTTGCGCAGAATCGGGCAGTGTGGCCACAGTACAGAAGAGTGTTTGCGAAATGACTGATTTTATTATGGTTTTATCGCTCCAGTCACCTGCCCATTTATCCAGAAAATTTAGTTGTCGTGTTCCAAGCAGTTCCGCCGGTACATCCAGAATTACCGGATCAATAAACCGGCTGCTTTCAGCCCAGCCATTTACTACTTTAAGTTTCACAGGAAGGAGAGCTTTAGGGGCAGACTTCCATTTACGATCTTCAATTAATGCAAAACTTATGCCCCCCAGGTGCATATCAGCATAATATACTGAAATGTTCTGCAGAACTGGAGTGGGATCATAAGGGTCAGGCATATGGGAAGTCTGGGTACGTTGTACCATATTTACCCATTCAGGGGGCATTTTATAACCTCCGTCGTCCTGCCATGCTTTCACATCATCAGACCTCTTAGCTGCTTTTCCGCCGCATCCCCACACATTACCATGGTACATGTCGTGGTCATCGGGAAAGCATACTGAAGGAATATCCTTTAGCATGGATCCATATTCCCAACCGAACATGTACCATTTGCGGAGATAATCAAGTGTGGCTTTATCCAGAGGTTCAATTGTATTGCCAAAACCGCCCCTGGGTTCGTAAATCTGATCACCGGTGTAAACCAGAAGATCAGGTTTATGTTGTAGAACATGTTCAGTTACTTCTGTATTCGGAAATCCAAGGTCGTTGTTGCCGGTAAATGCAGCGACCACTATCTCATTCTTTTCGACAGGATCCTTTTTAATAACTCCTTCATAATACCAGTCTCTGGTTATTTTTCCATCAGGACCCCAGTTATAAGTTACCCTGTAAGGAATATCTGATCCTGATTCCCAGTTTTCAAGACGGAAGGTTGCAGTTCTTGCCATAGGGTCTATGGGAGCTTCAGCAATTTTCTTCCAGCCTTTATCTCCGGAGCGAATTTCTAATGAAACCGATTTTGCATCTGACATGGCCAGTGGAGGCATCTGGGCAGTAAGCTTCATTACATTTTTACTCAGGGTGAACAAAGTAAAAAGAACAGGGCCAAAATTACGATCGGGATGATAAGCTAATTTTGTGCCCGATGCATTCCACTTTTCAAACCAGAAACCTGCTTCTGACCTTAATTTTTCCTTATCTCCGGTTAAATGACTCTTTATGGCCAGATTACCATGAAGGTCTTCTCCCGGTACAGTATAAGTAATCTCCTTAAGTACTATTTTTGTCCCGTTCTTATAGGCTGTAAGGATAATTTTTGAATTGTCCTTATCCTGAGGTTTTGCCGATAAGTGAAGCGTTATACCCTCCGATGACAGTAATTGCTGAAATTCCGGGACGTCAGCATCATCATTTAGGGCTTTAATATTTTCAATAAATAAATTGCCATTGGTAGTTATTCCTGCAAGGAGCCCTTTCCCATAGACAGCATTATCACGGTAATCGTTGAATTCACCCCTGGCTCCTATTAAAAATCCGGCCCAGCCGGTGGCACCGGTCTCCATTGTCGCTGAAGGAATTCCCACAATTAAGCTTGTTTCCAGATTGCCGGTGCTATTTTCTATAGAATATGGCAGCAGATGAACGGACCGGTCAGGACCAGCAAAATTGCATATCAGGCGTCCTTTCTCCACCTGCCAGTCCTGCATTGGATTGGACCAGTATTCAGGTCCGATCCATGTCCTTACATCATTCGAATTCCAGTTGCTTTCAAATGAGTTCCTGTCTGTTGAAGATTTGCATGCAACGATAACCAGTGCAAAAAACAATGCATTTGTATATACTTTTCTCATGTTTTTCCGGATAAAGATTATTTTAGATTGAGTACACAGTTTTTTTACAACCGGGAGCACCAACCATAATGACAAAGCATATAATCCCCCCGGCTAATAATAATTTCAATGACATGTAGTTTTTATTAAATCATATCAGAAATGCAAAATTAAAAATGTCTGTTAACAACTTAAATACAAATTAAAGTATTTTGCATTTATAAGGTGAGACTTTTGAAATATTCAATATAATCTTTTAATTTTTGGAGATAGCCCTCCATATCCAGTAACTCTTCATCATAGATAAGAAAAGACATATCGGGTCTTCGGAAAGCAAAATGCCTGGCTCTGTCCTGTTGCCAGAAAAAAGTTTTATCAATGGCATTTAACCCTTTAGGCAGTCTGGATACTTCGTAAGTTTTTACAAGGTCGTTAAAAACCTCCTCTCTTCTCTTCAGACTAGATTCAATTATTTGCTGTGCCTTCAGTAAACTGTTAAGCGATTCGTTTAAGTCTACAAACCGGTTCACATGGGCATTTCTTACTGCAAATTCAAGGTTTGAAAGGTCAAGATAAGTAAGGCAGGTATGTTTGATAAGTTCCGCACTGGTTCGAAAAATCTCAAAATCGTACGCATGCCTGACACCTGCCATTTTGTTCTTTTCAATAATTTGTAAGACGCTGTCCATACTGGAGAGGATATCCTTCGATTGGGCAATTTTTTCCTTATATAGTATATTCCAGTAAGGATCGTATTCGATGGCATCTCCACGTGGAAGGTCAGGTAAATGTGTCTTTCCTATTGCTCCATAATGCCAGACATTTCTTTCCAGGGTTCCGGCAAAGTAATAGGCGCCCTGGTTTAAGAGCCTAAAAAGCAGATCCATATCAACTGCCTTTTTGCCATAATAGGTTTTAAAAAATGCATCCCTGAAAGCTGAAAGGTCAGGATTACTGCTATTCCATGACCAGGTTGCGGCATTAATAAAATGCATCATCCACATTTGATTATGCAGGTCATCATCATCCCATGAAGTGCATATCATCCCATCAAACGTACCAGAAGCAGATGCAGAGGTTAAAAAACGATACGATTTTTCAAGACTTCCGATCCTCAATTCTCCTTTTCCCCCTTTCTCAAACGAATATGGGACCATCAGGGGTACCACTCCCGGGTTTGGGTCATAAGCATATGATTCAAATCCTGAAGCTTTGGCTTCCTTACTGTATTTAAAGTCGGGAGTCTCATAATTATAGCTTTCAGTTAAGATCAAACCTTTTAAAGGTTCAATACCTTTCGCGGGAGATTTACCTGATTTCCATCCCATGGGCCTTTCCCAGACCATCACTTTTCTGCCTTTTGTTTTCAGGTAGTCTGCTGCCTTATTAATGAATAAAAGATAGAGGCCGCTTTTCCCTGTTTCTTTTGATTTAACCTGACAGTTCTCACATGCACCCAGTTCATATGTTTCATCAGACCCAACATGGAAAAATTCAGAGCCTGGTGTAGCTTCAACAGCATCCCTCCAAAGATCGAAAAGCAGATCATAGCTTCCTTGTTTTAACGGACAAAATTGCCAGTTGGAAGCCTCTATTTCCCTAAGGTGTTTATATTGCGGCCATTTTAAAATAAAGCTGACATGACCAAGTCCCTGAACAAGCGGGACCAGCTGAATGTGATATTTTCGGGCATAGCGGGTAAATTCCTGCATCTCCTCCATGGTAAAAGCCCCTGGTGCCCCTATCTCCGGATGGCTGGGATAAGCAAATTTGTCCTCCCATTCCCAGATCAGCATATTAACTTTATACCTCGAGAGGTCTTTGATGAAACTCTTCACATATGATGATTTATCCTGGTGGTGTTTGGTGTCATAATGTATGGCCCGTTGCTGAATTTCAGGCCAATCCGTTATTTCCAGCCCGGGAATCTTATACCCTGAACCTTCATTTTGAATAAGCTGGAGCAATGTCTGGGTACCATAAAATAATCCCTCCTCTCCATTAGCCCTTATCACAAGCTCTTTGGCTCCTGTCACCAGTTGATATCCCTGACTGTTCAATGATTTTGGTGCTTTCCGGCGGGTCAATACTATTGTACTGGTCCCCTTTTTGTCCCCCAGCGCAGCGTTTATATTCCATTCATTTTTAAGATCTTTTATTAATTCATCTGCCGTAAACCGATCCGAAACAGTAGCATTTTGATCAAGGATGATCGTTAAATCATTAGCGAAGATAAAGTTTGCATTATTGGTTATTACTTGCCGGGGAAAAGGGATCACCTGTATTTCGGCAGATAAATTCCCTGAAAATGCAACATTGTTTGAAACCGCCTGGGTTAAGAATATCAGACAAATAATCAGGATATGCCAGCGAATTTTATTTCCTTCTTCGATCATGGTTATCTATTTTTGGAACGTATTTGGTTACTTTAATATATTCTGTTGTAAAGATTACACAATAAAAACTTAAAAGAGATAAATGCTCAGAAATTTAATGATGGCAGATATCCTCATTTCAGTGGTAAATGGAATTGTTCAAATTTTGAAATTAAAAAATCAGCATATCTCATAAAACCAAGGTCGGTAAAGTGAACCCCATCCACTGTTGCTTCATGGTCAGTTCCTACAGCACCATCATTTTCAATGTAATATATATTAGAAAATCCACTGTTAATCATCTTCCGGTATTCGTTCTTCATCATATCATTTTTCGCATTTATCTCATTCCTGGTTTTCTCATCAAGGACTGACTTTTCGAACATCAGACATTCTACAAAAACTATTGGAGTGGCAGGATGTTTACTTCGGATAATTTCTACTAGCGGAATTGCATTTTCATGGATTTCCTCTGGTGACATATTTCCTGTACCATCCATGACATAGAACAACGGGTTAATACCTGAGATCAGTTCAGCAACTGGTTTCTCCATTTTACCGTTTCCGCTGAACCCGAAATTAATACAGTCAAGGTTAAGTTTTCGTGAGATAATACTGGTATGTACCATTCCCGGACGGGAAGCACATCCTCCCTGGGTTATGCTTGTACCATAAAAAACAATAGTTTTCAGATTACTTTTTGCCGGCTTTTCTATTTTACTTAAACTGTCAATTCCTACTTCAAGTGATGTAATGCCATCATATAGAGGCAAATACAGTTTGTATTCCCGGTCTTTTGAGGGCATATTACTTATTAGTAAAAAATCATTTGATTTTCCTGTCGGTCTTGCAGTATTTACATATTGCCAGCCATAATCAGTTTTGAAATAAAGGTCTATTCCTTTTATGCCTGTTTCTGCCATATGATTCATCTTTGTATCATTAAGCAGTAACCATTTTACTTTAATTGTTGTGGAGTTTGACAAAAATCTCACTGATATACCTGCTGATGATTTTGATAATTCCCATACAGGTTTTCTGACTTTGTTCTTATAAGAAAGGGGAAACCTGTCAAAGAGATTTTCTTTTACCGAATCAGTAAAAGTGGTACCTTCAATAATGAAAAAATTCTGACCATAATATTTTATTTTTCCATTTTCTTCAGGTAGATTACCCTGTGCATTAAGCAATAAAGATAATCCTGAAAGAAGAATAAAAAGACCCTGTTTTAACATAGTATTTATATCTTAAAGTAACTAAATGACACAACATTTTTGTAATTATAAATATATATAAGAATCGGGAATTATAAACAATCTTTTTTTTTAGAAGTCAAAATGTCATTTTAAAATTAAGAAGAACGGCTGTTATTTTATTTTTAATATCTTAGCCAGTATTATTATTACAACCCATAAAACCGATTTCCACAAATGAGTGAAAACAAAACTTCATCAGTTTCAGTTCCTGGCCTGAAACGCGTTCTCAGGCTCCCTGCACTGGTACTTTACGGCATAATCCTGATCCAGCCTACAGCTCCGATGCCACTGTATGGTGCTGCAGCAAATCTGGCACGGGGCCACGTGGTCACAACTATCCTGATCGGTATGGTGGCCATGCTGTTCACTGCCATCAGTTACGGGCGTATGGCCAACATATATCCCAGTTCCGGTTCAGCATATACTTATGTCAGCCGGGAAATTCATCCTTCACTGGGCTACTTTATCGGCTGGGGGATGATATTCGACTATGTTATGAACCCCATTATCTGTGTGATCTGGACCAGTAAAGCTGCGATGAACTTCATACCGGAAATTCCCTTTGCCGTATACGCCGTGGCTTTCACAATCCTGTTCACTGTTATGAACCTGCGTGGTATTGAGGCAAGTGCGCGTACCAATACTATTATTGCCACAGGACTTGGAGTGGTGATTGTACTCTTTCTTGGTGCCGCTATCCGTTATCTTTGGTTTCAGCCGCCGGAGGGACTGGCCGGATGGACCAGACCATTTTATGATCCGAAAACATTCTCTTTTTCGGCAATTTCTACCGGAGCTTCCCTGGCTGTCCTTACTTATATCGGTTTTGATGGTATTTCAACCTTGTCAGAAGAGGTACACAATCCTCGGCGTAATATACTCAGAGCATCAGTGATAGTTTGCCTTATAACCGGATTGCTGGCTTCTATCCAGGTTTATACCGCTCAGCTGGTTTGGCCCGGGACAAGTTTTCCTGATCAGGATACCGCTTTTTGTTATATTGCAGGGAGAGCTGGAGGCCAATGGCTCTTCCATACTGTCAATATCGCCTTGCTGATAGCAACAATAGGTTCGGGTGCAGGTGCTCATCTGGGAGCTGGTCGTCTTCTGTACGGCATGGGCCGCGATAACGCCATTCCCCGGAAATTTTTTGCTGCCGTGAATCCACGCACCAGGGTCCCCAGCAACAACATCATTCTCGTGGGTTTGGTGACAATGGCTGGTGCATTTCTGCTTACCTTTCCGATTGGTGCCCAGTTGCTGAACTTTGGTGCTCTGATTGCCTTTATGGGTGTCAATGCCTCCTCCTTTGTTCATTACTTTTTACATGGTGACCGGAAAAAGCTGACCTATTTTCTGGTGCCGGTACTGGGTTTTATTGTCTGTTTGTATCTGTGGCTCAGCCTGGGTTATAAAGCAAAAATCGTAGGAATGTGCTGGCTTACTGCCGGCGTACTTTACGGTGCTTACCGGACATCCTGGTTTCGCAGACCTCTCCAGTTTGTCACAATTGAAACCGATGAACCTGATAATGATGCAAAATCTTAGACTCTGATTCAGGATTAACAAAACAGAATACCTTATGAAGAAGAAATTTATTTACCGGATTGCTATTTTAGCTTTTCTATTTAATCCTCAATTTTTCAATAGTTACCCGGAAGGCAACGAAAAATCCCTGATATTCCCAATCCCGTCTGAGATAATGGTTGGTGCAGGGATATTCAATATTGATAAGTCAGCCTTCATAATGGTACCTGAAAAAGAAAGTAAGACCGATAGCTTCCTGGCAGGACTACTTTATAATGAATTCTCTGATAAGTTTGAGAAACCAGTAATCATACGTAAGAGAACTACAATTAAGGATAATGATAAATTCATATTGATCGGTGACCTTACAAATCCTCTGATAAAAAGCTGGTGTGATCAGAAAGGGATGCTCCCCGCTTTAAAAGAGTTGGGAGATGAAGGATATCTTTTAACCGTTTCCGAAAATAATGTTGTTGTTGCTGCTAATAGTAAAAAAGGAGCACTGTATGGGCTGGAATCACTCCGGCAGATAATTGAAATTAAGGACGGGAGTCTTTTGATTCCTCAGATGGTGGTAAAAGATTCACCCCGGTTTGCGTTCAGGGGTATAAAACTTTATCTGCCCGGCAGGGAAAATATTACATTTTTCAAAAGATTTATTAAAGATTTTGCTGCACTCTACAAGTTTAACAAAGTAATACTCGAATTGAATGCAAATATGCGCCTGGAAAGGCATCCCGAACTAAATATCGGAGCTGTTGAATTTTACCGGCATCTTAATTTCAGCAGGTTAGACAGGCCCCCTGGCATACATATGGAATTTCAGAACTCTTCGCATCAGGATAATGCCGACGGCGGAATACTGGAAAAGGAAGAGGTAGCCGATCTTGTTGATTATATGAGAAGATTTAATATTGAGGTTATCCCGGAGTTGCCATCTTTGACTCATGCATATTATCTTCTTGCCGGTCATAAAGAACTGGCAGAGAATTTGGCTCAGCCATATCCTGATACATATTGTCCTTTAAAACCAGAAATTTATAATATATATTTCGATGTTCTCGATGAATATATCGATGTAATTCATCCTTCAGTTATCCATATTGGCCATGATGAGTGGAGAATAGAGAAAAATCTGTGTGATTTGTGTCGAGGCAAGGATTATGGACAATTATACGCCGATGATGTGATAAAAATACATGATTACCTTGCCAAAAAAGGAATAAGAACTGCATTATGGGGTGACCATCTTCTGGAATCGGTTACCAAAAAAGATCACCAGGAGTGGAAATCTTCAACCGGTTATAAGTACAATATCCCGGGGGCCTTAACTCCCGGACAGGTAGAGAATTTAATTCCAAAAGACATTATAGTATTTAACTGGTTCTGGAGTAATATTAACAATGATAAGCAGGTATCTGATTTTGGGTTTAATCAGGTCTATGGAAATTTTACTCCGGAGATAACCAACTGGAATGAAAGGGTCCAAACAAAAGGTTTGCTGGGCGGTGCCCCATCTTCATGGGCCGCAACTACGGAAAAGAATTTAGGGAAAGATCTTATCTACGAGTTTCTTGGTACTGCAAATCTCCTTTGGTCCAGACACTATATCCCGGTTGATCAGCTTGCATTAAATACTGAATCAATGATCGGGGCTATTAAAACCAATTTAAGCGGGAAATTATTACCTTCTGATCTTGGTAGCAAGGTCAACCCTGTTAATATTTCCTCTCATTTTAATTCTTCCCTGGCAAAAGGAATTGACAGTTTAAATAACTCTGACCTGTTAACAGGCCCTGTCGGAGCAAAAAACATTGTTTTTAATATTAGTTCGCCTGTCAGTAATGGGAAAAGGGCAATTGTTGTGACTTCTCTCCATGCAGCAACAAATTCAGATCATGTTGGGGGTATTGAGATAAACAAAGATGTCAATAGTATAATATTTCTACATGCCTGTGCCAGACCCGCCCGTAATGCCAGGGCATACAGTATGATCCATAATTTTGATGAAACGGCGGACCTTTTAGGCTGGTACGAGGTTATCTATGAGGATGGTTTTGTTGAGTCTGTCCCTGTAAGATACGGTGTCAATATTTTGGACTGGAAGTGGCAGCAGAGAATTAGTATTCCTGAAAGGGGAAGGGGTACAGGTAGTCAGAAATATGCTTATGATGCCACAGCTGTGAGATGTTCCGGAGAGAACTCAGCTCCCGTGACCTTTTTCTCTTACGAATGGCAAAACCCCAGGTTTGGGAAAAAGATTAAAGAGATAAATCTGAAATCTGTCAATAAGACAAAGGGTGAAAATGCAATAATTCTTTTAGCGCTCAGTGTTTCAGAAACTGCAGCTTTAAATAAAGCTGAAGGGACTGAAAATGAGTAATGGCTATCCCAATATATTCTCCAGGGGCGATTGATAACGGCCAAATGTAATTAAATAAAAAAACTTAATGCCCCGTCTGAGCGGGGCAGGCTATGTAATTGAAAAATATTTTATTAAAGGTGAAGGTGATTATGTTGTGCCCTGCCTTCTGATGGTGCCGGAAAGCTGGATATTTTATCTTATGAACCGGTTGAAATGCAATTTGAATTATTAAAAGAATGGATAAATTAATTATTTATCCAAATATGACGACCGTAAAACATATTAAAATGGAGAAAAGTATTTTGCAATTGACATCTTTTTATTAAATTTATAACCTGATCAAGGCATAAATAGATAATAAAATAGTTTTATTTTAATTTTTCCAGGAATATTAAAGTTGCCTGAACCTGACTAACCCATTGCATATGAAACATGTAACAGCCTGATTAAAAAATGTCCATTACCAACCCAACCTATACCTGTATTTAAAAGCATGCTACATAATAATATGTGTTATAGTTTTTAATTGCCAAACTCTTTCAGATTATGAAAAAATTCTACCATTTACAACGGACAGCTTTATTAAAAGTATGTTCCGAAAAAACATTCAGGATAGTGAAAATTATAAACCTTCTGCTTCTGGTTATAATTTTCAACGCATCCGGAAGCCCTGGTCTGCAGCAGCAGCCTGTAACGGGCACGATTACTGACAAAGAAACCGGGGAAGCTATGCCCGGTGTAAATGTTCTTATCAAGGGAACAACTGCCGGAGTTATTTCCGACGTGAATGGAAGGTACCTGATTTCCATCCCTGACAAAAATGCAGTACTTGTATTTTCATTTATCGGGTATGGGACATTAGAAATCCCTTATGATGGCAGATCTGTAATAGATGTTGCCTTAAAAAGCGAATCAAAGTCTCTTGATGAAGTAGTGGTCATTGGTTATGGTACTGCCAAGAAAGCAACAATTACGGGTTCTATAAGTACAGTTACAGGAGAAAACCTGCAGGCTTCGCCTTCCATTAGTTTTACAAACACGCTGACAGGCCGTTTACCTGGTCTGGTATCCATAAACAGGTCCGGGGAACCCGGAAGAGATGCTGCCACATTGAGGATCAGGGGCTCAAATACACTGGGTGATAATTCTCCTCTTATTGTGGTTGACGGCATTGCAAACCGTAGTATTGAGGGGCTGGCATCGCTGGATATTGAAAGTGTCACCGTCTTAAAAGATGCATCTGCCGCAATTTATGGATCTGAGGCAGCCAACGGTGTAATTTTAATTACAACAAAACGCGGGTCAGCAGGAAAACTAAAGGTTGATGTTACCGTTAACCAGGGATGGGCAATGCCTACGATCCTTCCTAAAATGGCAGACGCAGCAACTTATGCACAAATGTTGAACGAAACTGATGTGTACAAAGGAAGAACGCCCAGATATTCCCAGGATGATATTCAAAAATATAAGGATGGTTCTGATCCATGGGGACATCCCAACACCGACTGGTTTGCAGAAACGATTAAACCTTTTTCAGCACAGCGTTCTGCTAATATTTCAGCAAGCGGAGGATCAGATGTTCTGAGATACTTTGTATCAATCGGATCAAATTATCAGGATGCTATTTATAAAAAAAGTGCAACGAACTATAAACAGGCTAATTTCCGAAGTAATATAGATGGAAAAATTTCTGATAATATACGTATGAGTTTTGATCTGGCAGGACGTCAGGAAAACAGGAACTATCCAACCCCTTCCGCAAGTAATATATTCTCCTTTCTTGTAAAGGGCAAACCTACACAACCGGCTTACTGGCCGAATGGGCTGCCTGCTCCTGATATCGAATACGGTTTTAATCCGGTTGTAATGGTTACTGATCAGACCGGCTATGACAAGGACATTAGATATTATCTTGAAAGTAATTTGAGACTGGATATTACTATTCCCTGGGTAAAGGGGTTGTCAATAAGCGGTAACGCTTCTGTTGATAAAAATTTCCGTGATGATAAACTCTGGCAAAAACCGTGGTATCTTTATTTCTGGGACTATTCAACATACGATTCAAACAATGAACCAGTTGTTGTAAAATCAGGAACCAAGGGATTTTCTGAGCCACGGTTGACTCAATCCATGGAGAATGGTCAAAATGTGACACTTAATGCCCTGATTAATTATGAAAGAACAATATCTGATAAACATAACTTTAAAGTATTGGTTGGATCGGAAAAGATTACAGGAGAATCAAAATACTTTTCCGCGTTTCGCAGATATTATATTTCCACAGCCGTTGACCAGCTTTTTGCAGGGGGAGATCTGGAAAAAACGAATGACGGATCAGCTTCCAAGGAAGCCCGGTTAAATTATTTTGGTCGTTTAAACTATAATTATCTTGGAAAATATATGGCTGAATTTGTTTTCAGGTATGATGGTTCTTATATATTTCCGGCGGATAAAAGATTCGGCTTTTTCCCTGGAGTATCATTAGGCTGGACAGCTTCTGAAGAAAGCTTCTGGAAAGATAACCTCTCTGTCATCAATTTTTTTAAAGTCAGAGGATCGTGGGGGCAAACAGGGAACGATCGTATATCTCCATACCAATTCCTTTCAACTTATGGCTTTAGCAGTAGTACATACGTTTTTGACATGAATATTGAAAATAAGATGTTACGCGAACTTCGTATTCCAAATCCGGAGGTTACATGGGAAGTGGCAAATCAATCAAATATTGGTATTGATGCTCAATTGCTTGACGGGAGGATTAATTTTTCATTGGACTATTTTTATAACCTTCGTACTAATATTTTATGGACAAGAAATGCCTCTGTGCCTGGTTCCACCGGATTAACTCTTCCAAGAGAGAATATTGGAAAAGTCTCTAACCAGGGTTTTGAATTTGAGCTTGGCACAAATTCTACGATCAGGTCATTTAGTTATGGGGTCTCTGTTAATGGCTCATATGCTCAGAACACTATAAAATTCTGGGATGAAACACCAGGGGTGCCGGATTATCAGCGATCCACAGGACATCCGATGAATTCAGAATTGTATTATAATGCAATAGGAATTTTCAGGGATCAGGCAGCAGTAGATGCTTATCCTCATTGGGCAGGTGCAAGGCCGGGCGATATCATATTTGAAGATGTTAACGCAGACGGGAAAATAGATGGATTAGACAGGGTGAGGAATTATAAAACTGATTTGCCGACCTTTACCGGAGGTTTGAATATCAATCTGGGATATAAAAATTTCTATTCTGTTATTCTCCTCCAATGGGCCACAGGGGCTCAGGTTATTCAAACAACCGATTCTGGTGAATGGGGTGACTTTCTTGCTGAAGATGCCAACGGACGATGGACCGAAGATAACCCGGATGCAACGAAGCCAAGAACGTGGGAACGCATTGATCAATACTGGACTCAGGGAGGAAGCTCTCCTAATAACACTTACTGGCTCAGAGACAATGATTACATGAGGCTTAAAAATGTCGAAATCGGATACAACATGTCTGAAAGAATCTATAAAAAGCTTGGGATAAACGGGCTTAGAGTATATTTAAGCGGAATTAATCTTGTCACCTGGGATAAGAGAAAAAGTTTTGACCCCGAAGTCACTTCCACCACAGCCTATCCTCCAAACAAAATATATAATGTAGGCTTAACCTTAACTTTTTAAAATTACCGGATATGAAAAATTTAAAAAATATTTCTACATTATTATTACTAGGGTGTGTTCTGCTGATTACATCGTGTAGTAAAGATTTTCTTGAACTTAAGCCCCTGGACCAGATCAGCGAGAAAGACGTGTGGTCAGACCCTGCCCTGGCCGAAAGCTATGTAAATAATATTTACTATCAGGTTGAGAACATGCGTGTTCGTGAAAGATATTCCAACCTTGTTGATGAGGTAATGGTATGGTCTTACTTCGATTGTGATTTTAATAAATGTTTGATAACTTCCGACGTGATTCCGAACTGGGGCGGTTTATTAACATGGAATGGCCTTTATCAGAATGTCAGAAGTTGTAATTTGTTTTTGGACAAGGTGGACCAGGTTGCGTTCGACAATACTGTGACCGATGGAAAGACCCTAAAAGAGAGGCTGACGGGAGAAGTTCATTTTTTAAGGGCTTACTTTTATTATAACCTGACAAATTATTTCGGAGGGGTACCATTAATTACAAAATCATATACCTTAACAGACGATTTTAAGGTGGCACGTAGTACTTATGCCGACTGTATCAAGTTTATTGCAGATGAATGTGATGCAGCTGCAGATTTATTACCATTAGTTCAGAGCGATGAAAATAAAGGTCGTGCAACAAAAGGTGCGGCACTGGCGCTTAAGTCAAGAGTTCTTCTTTATGCGGCCAGCGATCTGCATAATACAACCGTATTCCCCGGGTACTCAAATCCTGAGTTAATTGGTTATACAGATGGAAACAGAACTGCCAGGTGGCAGGCTGCTAAAGATGCTGCCAAAGCTGTGATAGATATGGGGATATACAGTTTGTTCAGGGCAAACCCAAGTCCTTCAGATTCTGTGGCACAGAATATTGTTGATTATTTTCTTTCGAGAGACATAACCGAAGAAGATATATATGTAAAGTTTTACACGGCACTGTCAAAATATAATAACTCGGCGCTTCTTTGTGGTGTAAGCGGGTGGCATTGTTATGGTCACAACACACCGAGCGGTAACCTCGTAGATGATTTTGAAATGTCTGATGGAACCCGGTTCAGCTGGAACAATCCTGCCCAGGCAGCAGCACCTTACAAGAACCGTGACCCGCGTTTTTATTCTACTGTGCTTTACGAAGGGAATTATTGGAAACCACGTCCGTCTGATTTAACAGCTTTAGATCCTGTAGGGGTTATTCAGGTAGGAACATGGCAAAAATGGGATGATGCAACCAATAAAATGGTTGAAGTATTTGGGTTGGATACCCGGCAGAGTCCTTCCGATAATTGGAACGCGTGCTATACCGGTTATTATGATCGTAAATTTATTGACCCGAAAATAGATGGACAGTTTTTCGGATCAGATGTGCCCACCCGCTTTTTCAGGTATGGCGAGATATTGCTTAATTATGCAGAAGCCTGTATTGAACTTGGTCAGGATGAAGAAGCCCGGACTTATATTAACATGATAAGAAAAAGGGCCGGTATGCCGGATGTTACCGAATCAGGTGATGCCTTGCGCACCCGATACAGAAATGAAAGAAAAATTGAATTAGCTCTTGAGGAACATCGTTTCTTTGATGTTCGCAGATGGGTAATAGGTCCGGATGTATATGGTGATACTTATGGAGTGAAGGTTCTGTATAAACTTAATCCGGATCATACTACAGCTACTGTGCCGGAAATTACTCCATATATTATTGAGAAAAGGGCATGGATCAATAAAGCATATTTTTTACCCATTCTCAGAACAGAAATGAATAAAAATGATCTTTTAATACAAAATCCGGACTATTGATTAAACTTGTATAAAAAGATATTATTATTGAAGAGCATTTAACTGGTCATTTTAGTAAATGTTAATTATAAGGAAAAGCATTACGAAATAGTATATACCTTTTTAATTAAGTTATATTCCTGCCGTTACGTCACATAAGTTTGACCAAAATGGGAATGTTGAAATTCTTTTATTATTTTCTTAATGAAGGAGGATAATGTTTATTATTTGCAAATAATGTATCAAAATCTACTTAAATGAAGCATAAACAGAAATATATCAGAATAATTTTAAATTATTCGAATTACTTCAGGATCATTTTCATTTTAGCTTTGGTCATATCGCTGAATAATAACAGGATTACAGCCCAGAACAGACCTGCTGCTTTAAATGAACTTGATGTGATTCATTCACAGGGAGCAGGAGGGAAAGATAATATATGGATACACTTCAGCGATGCTTCAAACTCACTATATCATTATCTCGCGGGGCAAGCATATCCTTTGCTTGAGAAGCGTGCCAGGGAAGTGAACGGAATCAGCTCTTTGAACGATTGGAAAAAAAGACAGGCATGGCTTCGCAAAACTCTGGAGGATGTCGCAGGGACATTTCCGCCAAAAAACCCACTAAATGCAAAGATCATCCGAACGATCAAAAAGGAGGGTTTCAGGGTTGAACATATTGTTTATGAGTCCCAGCCAGGATTTTACGTTACTTCCTCAATGTTTATACCTGATGGTTTGAAAGGAAAGGCTCCGGTTGTGATCTATTGCAGTGGGCATACGGCTAACGGTTACCGGGGATACCAGACCCAGATCCTCAACCTGGTAAAGAAAGGCTTCATTGTGTTCGCTTTTGACCCGGTTGACCAGGGGGAACGACTTGAGTATTTTGATCCGCAATCCAATAAGCCCAGGTCTGGTGGCTCTGATTCGTGGCATTCTTATAGCGGCGCACAGGCTTTGATAACAGGAAACTCCCAGATTATGTATATGATGTGGGATGGAATAAGAGCGGTTGATTATATTATAACCAGAAAAGAGGTTGATCCTTCCCGAATAGGAATAACCGGACGTTCAGGTGGGGGAACACAATCTGCCTGGATAGCTGCACTGGATGAGCGGATATTTGCTGCTGCTCCGGAAAGTTATATTACGAATTTCACAGAGCTATTATGGGGTCCCGGGCCACAGGATGCTGAACAGGAACCAATAAATGGCATCATACGGGGAATAGATCTTGCTGATCTCTTGTTGGTAAGAGCGCCAAAACCAACATTGATAATAGCTACCACCGGTGATTATTTTGGCATACAGGGATTCAGGGAAAGCGCAAAGGAAGCGACGGAAATATACAAAGCCTATAATAGGGAAGCTGATTTTGGAAGAGCTGAAGATATTTTACCCCGCCATGGAGCAACCCTTAAAAACAGGGAAGCAATGTATGGTTTTTTTCAGAAAGCATTGAATTGTCCTGGTAATCCAAAAGAGGAGAAGATCGAACCTTTAAGCGCTGAAGAGCTGCAGGTAACCAGGACGGGGCAGGTTTATACAACTTATGGGGGGGAAACTGTATTTAGTCTGAACTTAAAAGAGTCAGAAAGACTGGCCATCAAATTGCAATCTTCCCGGGAGGATCTTCCCAGGTACCTTCCCGTGGCATTAAATTCAGCCAAAAAGCTCTCAGGTTATAAGGAGCCTTTGGTATTTGGTGAACCTGTGTTTACAGGTCGCATACAGAGGGAAGGTTATTTGATTGAGAAATATTTTGTAAAAGGTGATGGTGATTATATTATTCCCTACCTGTTAATGATACCGGATAAGTCAAATAATAAGGCTCTCCTCTATATTCACCCTTCCGGCAAATCAGCTGAAGCTTCTGTTGGCGGTGAGATGGAGTGGTTCGTAAAGAATGGATTTATGGTAATGGCCCCGGATATGATAGGAGTTGGTGAAATGGGGCCGGGTGATTTTCGCGGAGATTCATATATAGGGGGCGTTTCTTATAATCTGTGGTTTTCTTCCATGCTTATCGGAAGAAGCATTGTGGGGATAAGAGCCGGTGATGTGGTACGGCTCACAGGTTTGTTAAAGAGAAACAGTGAGATAAATGAGGTATATGGCGTTGCCAGGAAAGAAATGGCTCCGGTATTGTTATATGCGGCAGCTTTCGATCCTTCTATTACCCGGATAGCACTTATAGAGCCTTATTCCTCCTACTTTTCCATAGTGAAGAATCGTTATTATAATCCGGGCTTTTTATACAGTACAGTTCCTGGAGCCCTCAGAGCCTATGATCTTCCTGATCTTGCAGCCAGCCTGGCGCCAAGGAAGCTTTTAATGGCAGGTACTACTGACGGGAATGGAGAGAAAACAGATCCCGAAGGAATCAGTGAGGACCTTACCGTTATTGAAAATGCTTATAAATACAGGAATGCTGCCGGCAAGCTGGATATTGTATCTTATGAACCGGCTGAAATGCCATTTGAATTATTAAAAGAATGGATAAAATAAAAGTCAGATCAGCACAGAAGTTTTTATGTAGCTTATATTTGCTGTTTTTATCAGTATATAGCACCCTTGACGGGTGAATTTAATTTTCCTTATTTTTATATAGCCTGACAATTTCAAATCTTCAATTAATTATCGATGTTAAACCATATTAGTATGACTGTTAATCAAAGGTATATTCAACGTTTCATTATCATTTCTCTTTTGTTGATCATTTCTGCCGAGGGAATTGGACAGGAGAAAACTACTCAGTTCAGGGGCCCCTTCCGTAATGGTTCTTATCCTGATGTAAATCTTTTAACAGAGTGGCCGGCAGGCGGGCCTGCTGTCGTGTTAAAAATAGTAGGAATTGGAGAAGGGTTTTCTTCAGGTGTCATACATAATGATATTATTTACACTGCAGGTTTAAAAGATACAATGGATGTTGTTTCTGCTTTTGACATGAAAGGTAAGTTATTATGGGAAAAACCTTTTGGAAAAGCCTATCTGAAAGCTCATCCGGAAACAAGAAATACCCCAACAATACAAGGTAACAGGATTTTTATTAAGTCAGGTACCGGGGATGTGGTGTGCATGGATGCACGTTCCGGCAAGATTATCTGGAAAAGAAATCCTCATGCAGAATTCAGGGGCAAATTTTCTGTCTGGGGACCGGCTGAGTCGTTGCTGCTTACTGAAAATGCCGTAATTTCCACTGTCGGAGGCGAGGATGCTTCAGTGGTTGCGCTGAATAAAAATAATGGCGGATTAATCTGGAAAAGTCCTTCGACAGGTGTTGCTGAAGCTTATTGTTCCCCGATATTAATTAACAGAAACGGAAATAAAATTTTGCTTGTTGAATTAGAAAGAGATCTCCTTGGTATTAATCCTGTGAATGGTAAAATACTCTGGACCTTTGATCTCAGACCTGAAGCAGCTGACAGATTAACCTGGCTGAATCATACCAATGCGCCGCTTTATAAAAACGGTGAGATATTTATTACACGTGGGTATGATATGGATGCTTTAATGCTTTCTCTATCAGATGATGGAAGAAAAGTAAGCTTAAAATGGAAAAATCCGGTTTTAGACACTCATACCGGGGGAGTTGTTGAAGTAAACGGATTCATTTACGGATCTAACTGGATCTCAAACAGCAAGGGAAAATGGGTTTGCCTTGATTGGAATACCGGGAAAGTTATGTATGAGCAGGAATGGTTTAATAAAGGAGCCATATTATATGCTGATGGCCATTTATATTGTATTGATGAGCAGAAGGGTAATATAGCTCTTGTTATACCTGATCCCTCCGGCTTTAAAGTCAAAAGTACATTTAGTATAAAAGAAGGAACCGGGCCTTATTTTTCACACCCGACTATTTACGATGGGAAATTGCTTGTACGCCATGGTGATGTCCTGATGATATATGATATAAAAAATAAAGATCGCAAATTGAATTAAAAACATTGGGTATCTTCCTCTTTATTTTATGTTTTTGTTGAAAGTACAGTAGAACAGGTAATATATTTTTTCCATTTGTTATTGATTCCAGATACTCATAAAATATTTTTTTTTCTGAAATATTATTTCTAACTTGATAAGGTTATTTTGATTGAGATTTTTGCAATAACTAACCTGATTTCGTAAACCTAACCTGGCTGTCATGACTGATCAGCTTTCTCTGAGAATTAGCCTTGGAGATGAACAGGCTTTTGAGCTGCTCTTCAGAAAGTATTATGTACGGTTGTGTGGGTTTTCCAATAAATTTCTCAGTCAACCTGAAGAGGCAAAGGAGGTAGTTCAGGAAGTATTTACAAAAATATGGGAAACCAGAGAAGATATTGACACTGAAGTATCGCTCAATGCCTACCTGTTTAAGATAACACAGAATATCAGCATCAACAGGCTTAGGAGAAAGCAGGTAGAATCCAAATACATTGAGGTTTACAAACTTGTTTATGTTGAACACAGAGATATCTCCCCTCATGAATCTCTTCTTGCACATGAATTAAATGAAAGTATAAATACTGCTGTTGGGAAGATACCGGCTAAATGCAGGCGGATATTTGAATTAAGCAGGGGGGAAGGTCTAAAATACAATGAAATAGCATCAGAACTCCGGATTTCGGTTAAAACGGTAGAGACCCAGATGTCAAAGGCACTTCAGATACTGAGGTTAGAGCTGAAAGATTATCTTTAGATGCTTATTATTCCGGTAATAAGCATCTTCCTGTGATCTTAAAAGTATCATATTTACAATTGACCGATAAATAATTCAGGGGAAAATGTTAAAAAATTAAAAAAAATACTAAAAGCATAAGGGTAAAGCTTTGTTTAATTGTATTAACACTTGTAAAAAACTAATAATAGGTTAGGAGACTCTATTTTAGTAGATTTAGGTTAATCGGAGCAAGCGCCGGATATTAAGTCCGGCGCTTCATTTTTCCTAATTTGCCGGAAGCAATTAATTTACTGTATTAAGAGGACAGAAAAGACCGGAGTTTATAATCTATCCGGTTATACTTGAGCAGGTACCCCTGCGAAAATGAATTATTTTTCATAATTGATTAACTCCCGGATTAGTTTCCATCCGGGAAAAATTGCTTATTATTACGTATCAAATATTTCCGGATATATATTCAGTTATTAATTAGAAAAACATTAGGAGGAATTTGTAATGGAAACAAAAAAAGTAACCTTTATTCTGATATGTCTGCTGGTGACAATACTCCCGTATAGTATATCCGGGCAGACAAAGTCTGCAGTCCAAACAGCCCGGAAGGGTCAAAAAGCCCCGGATGATATAACCAAATGGACAAATAAAACAATAATGTGGGTTGGACCACATCAGGATGATGAGGCCGGAAGCATGGGGACATTGTCGATGCTGAAAGCAAATGGCAACAAAATTATTATGGTATGGTACACATCAGGTAACAAAGGATCAAGAGACCTTGAAATGACCAGTGAGAGACTTGCCGGGATAAGGAAAGTTGAGTCTGAAAAAGCAATGGGTGAAATGGGAATAACACCAGCAACAGATACTTTCATCTGGCTTGGATATGATGATGGCATGTTAGAATATGTACCGGCACTGGAACTGACTGAAAAAGTTTGCAGACTGATAAGAATGTATCGTCCTGACGCATTATTTACCATGGATCCCGGTACCCAATGGGTGAAGTGGCATAAAACTGACCACCGTGCTTCAGCTTTGATGACTATCGATGCTGCGAGGGCAGCAGCTTATCATTTATACTTTCCTGAACACAGAATCTATGAAGGGCTTCAACCATTTACTGTTACCGACTTTTTCTTTTATAGCTCAGGAGAAACAAATTATAAAGTGGATATTACTGATATAAGTGATAAAAAGATCCGCGCCCATGCCTGGTATGTAAGTCAGTATGGTGCAGGAAATTTCAAATATGAAGGTCCGGAACCGGATAAGGAAAGCCTGAACATGCAATTAAAGAGAAATGACGAAAGAATCGGTAAGGGTGAGAAAATTTATGAAAATTTCAGAAGGCTCTCGGAATCAATGTCATTCTGATTCCGGCCATGTGGGTTCCCCGGTCTGAGCAGGACAGGCTGTGTGACCATTAAAAAAATATATTTAAGTAAAATAAATGCAGTCAATAATTGATAATATTTTGATCTGTTATTTGAAAGTTTAGAATTATTTTTCAAAATAGTTCACAGGATAATCCGGTGTCAGTTATTAAATATTGTTAAAATTTCTGATAAAAAATATTTTTACTTATTGTGAATCCGGATTTTTACTAAGTTTATAAGAAAATCAAGGAAAAAGGTGATACATTAAATAGTTTTATCTTAAATTTTTCATCCGGATATAAATTTATTCTTAACCGCGGATGGAATCTCCATGCTATTTAAAAATAAAAATGATGAAAATACTTCTTTAAACATATGAGTTCCTTGTGACCTTTAAAGTCAAATTTTTTACACTTGAATATTATGAAAACAATACATCGCCGGAAATTCATTAAAGAAACAGCCGGTACGGCAGGTGGAATTATGCTTGCTCCGGCCTACCTCAGGAGTATGATCTCTGACAGTCCAAATGAACGGGTGAATATCGGGCTTGTCGGGATAAGTGGAGTCCGGCTGAATCCCAGTATTTTCAAATATGGAAGAAGAGGAATGATATCGGGCAGGGGGATTGCACATATTAATGCTTATGCCAAAGTTCCTAATGCCGTAATCACAAAAATATGTGACGTTGATGAAAGGTTATTTCCATCGGTAGTGTCAAATATTGAAAAATTATATGGTTCCAGGCCGTCAACAGAAGTTGATATCCGCAAATTACTTGATGATAAGGATATAGATGTTGTTTCATTGGCAATACCCGATCACTGGCATGCACTGGCAACGATATGGGCATGCCAGGCAGGAAAGGATGTCTATGTGGAGAAGCCTGTGTCTTATAATATCTGGGAGGGTCGGAAGATGGTTGAGGCTGCGGGAAAATATAACCGGATCGTTCAGGCCGGGATATGCTACAGGAGCAGCAGGGCAGTACGGGAAGGCGTAAAATTTATTGCTGACGGGAAACTGGGTAAGGTTTATATGGCTAAAGGAATTGTTTATTCTTTACGCTCTACTATAGAACACACACCCGACAGTCCCGTACCTGATGGTGTTCACTGGGATATGTTTCTGGGTCCGGCCCCATACCGGCCCTTCAATGAGAACCGGTATATATATAACTGGCACTGGATGTGGGATACAGGTACAACAGAATTCGGGAACAATGGCATTTACAGAATGGACGCGTGTCGGTGGGCTCTGGGTAAAGAGACTCATCCTGTAAAAGTAAGCTGTACCGGAGGAAAATTCGGACGGGATGATGACCAGGAGGTACCTAATACTATGATATCCACTTTGCAGTACGATGACGGAGTTATTATACAGGATGAGGTAAGAAGCCTCTATTCTAACCCTGAAGGCCTGCCTGATGCAGGAGATGTGTTTATCTACAGTGATCAGGGTTATATGACGATCACTACGAAGGGTTTCAAAACTTATTTTGGCCAGAAATATGAGCCGGGTCCGGCCCTGTCAGAAGATGACATTCCTGAGGATCAGAGAAGCGATGGCTTTTCAAACCTTATAAAATGCGTCAGAAGCCGGAGTCATGAGGAACTTGATAATGATATTTTAAAAGGGCATATGTCAGCTGCTTTGGGACATCTTGGGATTATCTCCTACCGAACAGGTCGAAGTTTAACTTTTAATCCGGCTACCGAAAAGTTTGTCAGTGATAAAGAAGCAGACAGTTACCTGAAACGGAACGTTTACCGTAAACCCTATGTTATTCCCGATGTGGTTTAACCTGATATTTTATTATTCATGTATGAACAATTAAATTTTTATTTATGAAAACTAACCATTACATTTTTTTATTTTTTGCATTCATTCTCCTTGCAGGATGTAATCAAAAAAGTTCTAAGCCGGGCGCAACTACTTATGAACCTAACTACAAAACGCCGCCGTTTATCATCGATGACCATGTTCATTACCGGCCAACCGATGATTTTGAGAAAGCCTTTATTGAAATGTATACAAAGCATAATGCAATGGCCTGCCTTCTTATGTCTATGAACAGCCTTGAGCGCGGCATAGCCTTTGCCAAAGCCCATCCTGACAGGGTGATCCCTTACGCAGCGATAGACATTGACAGCCCGACTGTTCTTGCGGATGTTCAGAAGGTTTATGACATGGGTTTCAAAGGATTAGGTGAGTTGTTTGCCAAAGGCAACTGGGATTATTGTGATCCCAAATATGAACCACTCTGGACATTGGCTGAAAAACTTGACATGCCCATTGCACCGCATACCGGTAATCTTGCTACCGGAGAGATGCACCATTTGCGTCCGGCTGAGCTGGCTGACATTTGTGCCAGACATCCCCGGCTGAAGATCCATGCTGCTCATTTCGGAAACCCATGGTATGAAGAGGCAGCAGAGTGTGCCCGCAGGAACGTGAACATGTATTTCGACCTGTCCGGATCATCTCTGGTCAAAAAGGAGAATGATCCGGGTTACTGGGGTCAGTGGCTCTGGTGGACAGATGCCATCGGGAAAGCCCATATGCCCAAAAATGCAGTTCCTGCATGGGAAAAAATTGTATTTGGCTCCGACGAGGGTCCCGATCAGTTTGAAGAGAACATAAGACGGTTCAACAAGGTACTTGATGCTAACAATGTGCCTGATTCGATCAGGGCAAAATGTTACGGCCTCACTATGGCCCGTCTTCATGGGATTAATGTTCCTGCGAAGTAATTTGTCTGAACGGTTAATGCCGGTTAGAGAAGTATTAAAAGACTAGTGGGCCCGGTATTAACTGATAATCAATATCAGATTATTCTATAGAATCCTGATATTTAATACATAGATTTACTTTACCAACTTAAATAAGAAAAAATATTATGAATAAACATTTTTCAAGAAGAACCTTTGTTAAAACTGCTGCCGTTTCAGCATCGGCAGTTATGGTTCCTTCATTTGTCCTGGCTGAGGCAAAGCAAAAGAAAAACACGGTCATTACCCTGAACAAAAATCCTCTCAAACTCGGGCTTATGACCTACCGTGTTGCTATGAAGTGGGATATTGATACCATTATCAAAAATCTTACTGAAGCCAAGTATGAACATGTCGAGCTGCGCACAACCCATGCCCATGGCGTGGAGGTAACATTGTCGGCTGCTGAGCGGGCGGCAGTAAAAAAACGGTTCCAGGATGCCGGGCTTGCTATCAGCCTTGCAAGCGGCTTCCGTTATAACTCTCCCGATCCTGCCGTGCTGAAAAAGAACATCGAGGGAACAAAAGAATACATATTGCTTGGCCATGATGTAGGAGCCCTGGGCATAAGGGTATTTGGAGACAATGCAAAGGACGACGCCATGCTAAGACAGATAGGTGAGGCTCTTGCTGAAGTAGGGGAGTTTGGCCATCAGAATGGAGTACAGATAAGAGTATGCGATGATGGTCCTCCTCTAAGCATGATCAAAAAAAATATTGATGCCTCAAAAAGCCCGTATGTCTATGTGAACTGGAATTGTCCCATGTCTGATATGGAGGGTGATGGTTTTGAAGCTAATTTCAATTCTGTAAAGGGCAGGATCGGGAATGTTCACCTGCGCGATCTTTACAATGAATATCCCTGGCGCCTGTTTTTCACTTTGTTAAGTAATTCAGGTTATAAGGGATACCTTGATGCCGAAATTCCGGCATTTGAGGGTGATGTGATCCGGTCCCTGAAATATTATCGTGCATTATTTCTGGCATTACAGGATGCGATATGATAAAAATGAAATATTTTCAAAATACAGAACAATGACAAAAAGAAGAGAATTTATTAAGAAAAGTGCTCTGGGAACAGCAGGTATAGCCATTGGTGGTATGGGCTTCAGCTCAAAGAGCTACAATTCAATTATTGGCTCCAATGAACGGATCAATGTAGCTGTTATCGGATGCAGGAACCAGGGCACGGTCCACATCAATAACTGGTGCAACATTAAGGACAGCCATAACGTGCAGATCAAAACGCTGTGCGATACCGATGAAAACCTTTGGGCACAGAAGGCAAAAATTGTCGAGGACAAGACGGGAATTAAGCCAAAAACCGAGTGGGATCTAAGGAAAGTATATGATGACAAAGACATACATGCCGTTTCCATTGTCACCCCCAATCACTGGCATGCTCTTGCTACAATCTGGGCTGCCCAGGCAGGGAAGCATATTTATGTTGAAAAGCCTGTAAGTCATAATATTTTTGAAGGACGTAAAATGGTTGAGGCCGGACAGAAATACAAGGTTCACATTCAGCAGGGATCAGCAATTGCCAGGGGTGAAGCTCAGGATTTCCTTCACAGCGGAGGTATAGGAGATATATACATGGCAAGAGTGCTTATACTTCATCCCCGTGATTCATACGGCATGGGGCCCGACAGTGAGCCTCCGGCAGGTTTCCACTATGATCAGTGGCTCGGCCCTGCTCCCTACAAACCCTACAACGTAAAAAGAAGTCATTATTGCTGGCACTGGTTCTGGGATACGGGTAACGGTGATACGGGAAATACAGGTCCGCATGCAATTCAGCATGGCCGTGTGGGTATTCAAAAAGAAGAGCATCCTGTTTCAGTATGCTCGTATGGAGGGATTTATGGTTTTACGAATGAAAATAATACCCCGGGTAAAATGGGGTACGGAGGAGTTGAAACTTATGGCAGCGACCGCAACTTCCAGGAAACCCCCAACACCCAGACATGTGTATTCAAATACAAGGACGGGACAATACTTGAGATAGAAACCCGCAACCGGTACACCAATGCCGAAGGGACCAACAATATTACAGATGGTAACCTGTTTTACGGTAAAGAAGGATATATGGAATATACGGGCAGATGGAAAGCTTTCCGGGGAAGGGAGAAGCAGCCCTTTGCCGGGGCAGGTATCGGCGATAGTAAAGATTCGGGAGGCAGAGGCGGTGAAAGACTAAGCCATGCTGCCAACCTTTGTGATGTGATCCGTTCCGGAAGGGACCAGGACCTTGTCAATCCGATTATCGGAGGACATTATACCGCAGCACTTATCCACCTTGCAAATATCTCCTACCGTCTCGGGGGCCGTAGTCTTACATTCAACGGGGATAAAGAAAAGTTTGTTAACGATCCCGAAGCAGATAAACTACTGACAAGAGATTACCGTAAGCCATATGTAGTCCCTGATAGGGTATAATAAATATCAATTTTGACATTAATTTAATTTTTTATATGGCACAAGTTTTGAAAATACTATTAAAAGCATAAGGGTAAAGTATAACTTAATTGTATTATCTCTTGAAGTATTTATAAGAAACTAATAATAGGTCAGGAGATTCTATGTTAGTAGATTTAGGTTAATCGGAGCAGGCGCCGGACATTAAGTCCGGCGCTTCTGTATTAATTTAACAGACCTGATATGTTGCTGTATTAATTCCGGGAGTATAAGTCCTTAATGTCGAAAATCTTCAAAAACAGCTAAATCCATCTTCTAATTCCAGATCTGCAGGACTGAAGGACCGAAGACTGCAGGATCGCAGGAACACAACATAATAGGTGAACCTTCCAAACATCTTTTTATTTTAAGCTTCAAATAAGGGTAAAACCTTTTTTAGTTGTATTAACATATAATTAAAATAATCTTATTTAGTAAGACGTGAACTACAGGGAATTAATAATTAAGTTTTTAGCAGGTGAGATCACAGATAGTGATATTAATATTTTAAAGGAATGGCTTGAGGAAAGTCTCGTGAACCGGCGGATTTTTGATGAAGAAAATGAGCTATGGCAGGAATCTGCAATCAAGTCGAAACTTGAAGATTTCAATACCGACAAAGCCTGGCATAAGTTATCTTCCCATGTCGGTTTAGGCGGTGGGGGAAATAAGAAAGTGGTGATCCTGAGCAGGAATAATTTCAGAATATTTATAGTGGCAGCGTCAATTGCCTTCCTGATTTGTATAGGCGGATTAACTTTCTTTATTGCCGGAAGGTTATCTGATAAACAAATAGTTGCAGCATCAACAATTGTATGTACTAAAGAGGGCGAGAAGGCCATGGTTTTTCTTGCAGATTCAACAAAAGTATATCTGAATTCGGGAAGTACCCTTACTTATAAAACAGACTATAATAGTAATGAACGCACTGTAAGGCTCAATGGTGAGGCCTTTTTTGATGTAACCACTAATCCTGAAAAACCATTTGTTGTTCATTGGGGAAAATGAGGTTACTGCAACGGGCACCAGGTTTAATGTCTTGTCATACGGTAATGAGAACACGTATAGAGACCACCCTTGAAGAGGGTAAGATCAGGATTTCGATTCCGGAACAGGAGATCATTGATGTTAAATCGGGTCAGCAGGTTGTTTATTTTACTAAATCCAATAAAGCGCTGGTCAGGGAAGTTGTCACTGAAACCTATACATCCTGGAAAGAGAATAAATTAAGGTTTATTGACACACCTTTTGAAGAAGTACTAAGAAAGATCGGCCGGAGATATAATGTTACATTCGAGGTACGAAACCGTGACCTTCTGGAACTGACGTACACTGCCACATTTATTGATGAATCCATTGAGGAGGTTATGCAGATGTTAAAGACTGTCAGTCCCATAAAATATAAAATTTATAACCGCGCAACAATAAATGATAAAAAGTATATAAAGCCAAAAATTGTTGTGGATAAGAAAAAAGCGCCCCGGTCATAATGATACTTTATAAAATAAATAAGACCTAACCTGAAATGAATAGCCTATGAAAAACAATCTCATTTAACCTAAAAAGCAGGGAAACCCTTCCCGGCCTCCCTGCCTGATTTTAAAGCATTAATACCAATGTTTAAGCCGGTATAATGCGATTTAGTTTAATAATTCTCTAAATCATTCAAATTTATGAAAAAAATCTTCAATTTAAAACGGACGGCTTTATTTAAGATATGTCCGCCAAAAACCTTAAGAATCATGAAACTTACAAATCTTCTTCTTCTGGTTACAATCTTCAATGCATTCGGTAGTGAAACATATTCACAGTATGCAAGGTTGAGTCTCGACATGAATGATGTTCCAATTCAGACAGTCCTGACTTCAATTGAGGGACAGAGTGAATTCTTTTTCCTGTACAGTTCAAAGATGATTGATGTTGCTCAAAAAGTTGACATCCATGCTCAAAGCAAGAATATTTTTGAGGTTCTGGATGAGCTTCTGTTAAGAACAGATATAGAATATACTGTTAAGGACAGGCAGATTATGCTGGTGAATAAGGCATCAGAAACTTCCGACCCGTTACAACAAAGCAGAATTACTGGAACCATCACTGACGAAAAGGGAAGTCCATTTCCCGGGGTCAATATTACGGTCGAAGAGACCACTATTGGAGCGATATCTGATATAAATGGGAAGTATTCAATGGACGTGCCTGACAAAAATATTGTTCTCATATTTACATTTGTTGGATATACTACCCAGAGAATACCTGTTGATGGAAAGAATACAATTGATGTTGTTATGGCACCTGATGTCATGAACCTTGATGAAGTGGTAGTTATAGGTTATGGTACTGCTCGAAGGGCAACAATAACCGGGTCAGTTGCCTCAGTAGACGGCGATAAGCTTCAGGTAGCAAATTCAACAAACTTCACAAACACTCTTGTCGGGCGATTACCGGGGCTGGTGGCAGTTCAGCGCTCCGGACTTCCCGGTGGGGATGATGCCACACTAAGGATAAGGGGTAATAATACTCTTAACAATAATAACCCTCTTATTGTGGTTGACGGTATTGCAAACAGAAGTATGTCACGTCTGGATGCAGCAGATATTGAAAGTGTCATCATATTAAAAGATGCATCTGCAGCCATATACGGTGCCCAGGCAGCAAACGGTGTAATCCTTATTACAACCAAACGCGGTGCATCTGGGAAATTAAAGGTCAATGCTAATTTTAACCAGGGATTTAGTTCACCTACTATCCTTCCCGAGATGGCTGATTCATATCTTTATGCAACAATGATGAATGAATTAGACACTTACCAGGGGCAGAACCCAAGATTTACTTCAGATGATCTTCAGAAATTCAAAGATGGCTCCGACCCGTGGGGTCATCCGAATACTAACTGGTTCAAAGAGGTTTTTAAACCAGTCTCTTTGCAAAATAATGCTAATATCAACCTTTCGGGAGGAACTGAAAGTGTGAAATATTTTGTATCCATAGGAAGTAGGTTCCAGGATGCGACTTACCGTAAAAGCGGAGCCAATTATTCACAAGTTGATTTCCGTAGCAATATTGATGGGAAATTATCAGATAATATTAACATTAGCATAGATATAGCAGGACGTCAGGAGAACAGGAAATGGCCAGTCTCACCTTTCGGGGGAGATAATATTGAAAATTTTACATTCAGACTTGTACCACGGGGCAAACCTACTGATGTAGCCTGGTGGTGGAATGGGCTTCCAGGACCTGATGTTGAGTCGGATTGCAATCCTGTAGTTATGGTAACTGATATACCCGGATACAATAGGCATATTGTTTATACTATGGAAAGTAATATGAGATTAAACATCAATATTCCATGGGTAAAAGGCTTATCGGTTACTGGGAATGCTTCTATTGATAAAAATTTCCAGAATAACAAGAGGTGGCAGGTACCTTATTACCTCTATGTATGGGACAAGTTAACATACGATAACAATGGTATGCCTTTACTTAGCGGTTCGAAAAGAGGCTATAGTGACCCTCAATTGGATCAGTCTATGGCAGATGGGCAGCAGGTAACTCTTAATGCTCTGATCAATTATGAACGAAGGATAAAAGAAAACCATAAGGTTAAAATATTGGTCGGATCAGAATCTAGCGTGGGAAAATCGATGAACATCTACGCATTGCGAAAATATTATGTTTCCAGTGCACTTGCTGAGTTGTTTGCAGGTAGCGACCTTGAAAAAGATAATACCGGATCATCAAGTGAAAGTGCCCGCTTAAATTATTTTGGTCGTGTAAACTATGATTACCTTTCAAAATATTTGGTAGAATTTGTTTGGAGATATGATGGCTCTTATAAATTTCCCTCGGACAAGCGATGGGGTTTCTTTCCTGGCTTTTCACTCGGATGGGTGATCAGCGAAGAAAATTTCTGGAATTCTAATATTGGGTTCCTTAACTATTTTAAGCTCCGTGGATCATGGGGGCAGACGGGTAACGACCGTATTTCTGACTTCCAGTATCTTTCAACGTATGGATTCGGAACAGGTGTCCTGGATTTTTGGGTTTGGAATAAGGACGTGAAGAGTAAAATTCTTAGAGAAGCGAGAATTCCAAATGAAAATATTACCTGGGAGGTAGCAAATCAAACCGATATTGGGTTTGATGCTCAGATGTTAGAAGGTAAGTTGAAATTGGAAGGAGATTATTTTTATAATCTTAGAACCAATATATTAACTCAAAGAAATGCTTCTGTTCCACAGTCAACCGGATTAACTCTTCCTCCGGAAAATATTGGTGAGGTGGTTAATCAGGGATTCGAATTTGTTATCGGTTATGGTGACAAGGCAGGTGATTTCGTATACAACATTTCATTAAATGGTGGGTACGCGAAGAATAAGATTAAATTCTGGGACGAAACTCCAGGAATCCCTGAATATCAACAAACAACAGGTCACCCGATGAATTCATCACTTTACTATCAGGCAATTGGCATTTTTAAAGATCAGGCCTCAGTGGATGCATACCCACATTGGGTTGGAGCACGACCGGGAGATATTATCTTCAAAGATGTAAATGAAGATGGCAAAATTGATGGATTAGACCAGGTAAGAGATTATAGAAGCAATATTCCTCTATATACAACGGGCTTAAATATAGATCTGACTTATAGAAATTTCTATGCAACTGTTCTCCTTCAGGGGGCTTTTGGCAAAATTCGGTATCATAGTGTTGAATCAGGTGAAGCCGGTAATTATTATATGGAAGATGCCGAAGGCCGCTGGACCGAGGATAATTCGGATGCCACAAAGCCAAGGACATTTGGTTATGGTGGTGAATATTGGAGGGCTCAGGTTAACACCTACTGGCTAAGGAGTGCTGATTATGTGAGGCTTAAGAATATTGAGATCGGATACAATTTTCCTCAAGCAATAAATTCCAGATTACATATAGATGGATTTAGGATCTATGTTGGAGGATTGAACCTTATCACATGGTGCCCGGGACTGAAGAGTTTTGATCCTGAATCTACTGCACAGGATTATCCTCTTAGCAAGGTAATTAATGTTGGTGCAACTTTAACCTTTTAAAAATTAATTAAGATGAAGAAAATTAATCAATATTTTAAATTATTACTTGTTGTCATTATTCTCCTGACATCATGTAATAAAGATATTCTTGAATTACAGCCTTTGGATGAGTATTCTGACATTGCTGTATGGAAAGATCCGGTATTGGCAGATACTTTTATCAATGGAATATACGATTATTTATCCAACACATTCAGCAATAAATTTTCTATCGGAAATTTCGTTGACGAGCTTCATCGCAGGGACGGTGCGAATCAACTCAATTTTAATAATTGTAAACTGACAGTTGATCAAATTCCAGGGTGGTCAGGTCTTCCTACCTGGCAAAATCAGTATTTAGCTATCAGAGCTTGTAATAAATTTCTTGAAAATGTGGAAAAATTGCCTGATGACGATATACTTGTTGATGGTGTGACTAAGAAAAACAGGATGATTGGAGAAGTCCATTTTTTGCGGGCATACTTCTATATGAACCTGACAAGTTTGTTTGGTGGTGTACCCCTTATAGATAAAGTATATGGATTAGATGACGATTTTCTTGTGACCCGTGATACTTATTCAGATTGTATAAAGTTTATTACGGATGAATGTGATCTGGCTGCAAATATGTTACCACTTGCTCATAGTGGAAATAATAAAGGTAAGGCAACCAAAGGTGCTGCTCTGGCCCTTAAATCTAGAGTCCTTCTTTATGCTGCCAGCGATTTACACAATACAACAGTTTTCCCCGGATACTCTAATCCAGAGTTAATTAGTTATACTGATGGTAACAGAACTGCGCGTTGGCAAGCTGCTAAAGATGCAGCAAAAGCAGTTATGGATCTGGGTATATACAGTTTATTCAGACCAAATCCTGGTCCAACCGATTCAGTTGCTCAGAATATTGTTGATCTGTTTTTATCATATGGTAATGAAGAAGATATATTTATAAGGTATTTTACACCCGAATCATTTAATGTTAACGTAAACTGGATGAATCTGAGCGGTCCCAACGGATATCATTGCCGAGGAAGTAATGCTCCCACTGATAACCTGGTAAGAGACTACGAAAGAAAGGATGGCACAAAGTTCGACTGGAATAATCCTGTTCACGCTGCTGCTCCATATGTATATCGCGATCCGCGTTTTTATGCTACCATATTTTACGAAGGGGCAAAATGGAGAACACGTGGGCCAGGAGAATTTCCTCTTGATCCGATAGGAGTTATCCAGGTAGGTTACTGGGAAAGGTGGGATCCTGCAACCAATTCAATGTTTGAAGTATGGGGTCTTGATACGAGAAAGGGTCAGAACTCTCCTTTCGAAGGTGCATACACGGGTTATTATATTCGTAAATACTTTGACCCTTCAGTTGATGCTCAATTTTTTATACCGGATATCCCTTGGAGGTATATAAGGTATGCCGAAATAATCCTTAATTATGCTGAAGCATGTATAGGACTCGGCGAGGACAATGAGGCTCGCACCTACATAAATATGATAAGAAGAAGAGCGGGTATGCCTGACATTACTGAATCCGGTATTGCCTTACGTGATCGTTATCGTAATGAGAGACGTATTGAACTGGCTGTTGAAGACCAGCGCTTTTATGATGTTCGGAGATGGGTAATCGGTCCGCAAGCATATGTTGCTGCTTATAAAGTAGATGTAGTATATAAAATGGACCCTTCTACTCACATAACGGCCACAGAACCTACTATTACACCCGCAGTACATAATGCGTATTCTTGGGATGATAAGGCATATTTCTTTCCGATTTTTAGATCAGAGATGAATAAGAACACAAAATTGATTCAAAATCCAGGTTATTAGTATTCCAGCATATTGTTACTAAAATGGGATATGAACTTTACCTGAATCATGTTTATTTTGGATGAAATCGATTCAAATATTTCAAACTTGATATTTATGTAATAATAATTTTATAAAATTTCAAAATGAAAAGAAAAAGAAAAATAACAACACGCCGTGAATTTATTTCTAAAACGGGAATGGCTACGGCAGGAGTAACTATTGGAATAACTCAATTGAGTGCAGTAAGTTATGGAAGGGTAATCGGAGCAAACGAAAAGATTCGTGTTGGGTTTATAGGAGTGGGAAATCGTGGAACACAAGACCTGCATCTTTTCATGGCTGAACCAGACTGCGAAATAGCTGCTTTATGTGATGTCTATGAGCCCTATATACATCGCGATTACTCTAAAGTTGATCCACGATACATCAAACTCGTGGGTAATAAGGTTCCAAAAATGGGGGAGGTTTTTCCGAACCAAGTTGCGAGATATACTGATTACCACAAGATACTGGATGATAAAAGCATTGATGCCGTTTGTATTGCTACTCAAGAACATTGGCATGCTATTCAGACTATTGAAAGTATTAAAGCTGGTAAAGATGTCTTTGTTGAGAAACCCCTTGCAAAAACTATCCAAGAAGGTCGAGCTATGATAAATGCCAGGATAAAGAGTAAACAGATTGTTGCGGTTGGGCTGAGCCGCAGAGGGTCTTCAACCTTCCAGAAATTGGCCAAAGAGATTCCTGCAGGAAAGATAGGAAAAGTTACTTTTGCATGTACCAGTGGTTCAGGTGGCGATATGTATCCGAACGGAATTGGTAAAATGAAACCCGAAAATCCTCCAAAAGATTTTAACTGGGATATGTGGCTCGGTCCGAAACCTTACCGTCCTTATCAGTATAATATGGCTCCATATATGTTTCGTTATTGGGAGGAGTATGACAATCAGATACTTAATAATGGTGTTCATTTTTTAGATCTGATACGCTGGTTATTAAACGAAAAAGCCCCTGTTGCAATAACCTCACTAGGGGGAAAATATGTTTTAGATGATGATATGACTATCCCTGATACCATGTATACTATTTTCGAGTTTCCTTCTGGCTCAATTGTAGCCTACAGCATGCTGCAAGCCACTTCAGGGGGAATTTCATTAAATGGGGCACTTGAATTTCGTGGAACAAAGGGCATACTGTCAGCACGTGGAGCAAACGATTATAAAATAGTACCAACCAAAAGTGGCCAATTTCAAACTTGGGATAAACTGATGGAAGCAGAAGATTATATGGTAGCACCGGCAGGTAAGGGCAAATTAGTTGATGGAAGCTATTCTGAGCCCACTGCAAATCTTGTCCGTAACTTCCTCGATTGCATCAAATCACGAAAAACACCTATTTGTACGTTGGAGGATGCGCATCTTTCAACTAATATGGCTCACTTGGCAACAATATCGATGCAAGTAAATCAAAGACTTCATTGGGATTCTGAAAAAGAAGTTGCAACTAATTCGGAAGCTGCAAATAAACTGCTGCATTATGAATATCGTAAACCATGGAAACTATAAGCTCAACAAAGTCACAGGACTAGCAAAACCAGCAAGGACTTATGAAAGCTGAGCTGCATTTATATTCTTTTTGATGAATTTAATAAAGTTCAGGACATGGCAAAACAACCTTTTTACTTTTATAACCACTTCTAACTACCGTGAAACAAATATGACTGATGAAAATCTCATTATGTTATACATGTTTATGATTGATGGGAAGCACACTTTCTAAAGCAGGAGAAGTATTATCAGTGGTACAAGGTTTACCTGGAACTTGAAACCAAATACCTGGAGGAGGGTTTAAAAGAAGCTTGATTAGTTAGGATCCCAGGCTATGTACAGTGAAACACAGCAACTTAAAAGAGGTTACTCTTGCCAATTTTTATTAACCTAACCAATTTCGCTCTCATTTGGGATATGTATTAGATAATTTGTTGTACGGGCCTTTGGAACCAAGGCAAAAAAGAGATGTTTCTCTTTTATAAGGTTATTACCAGATATTGTGATCATATCTTTATATTTCTTTATCATTAAACAGACTTTTGTGATAATAATAGTTCCGGGATTGCTATTCATGGTGTCAAGGTTACGCAAAACCATCCCAATAGTTCAAAATATCAGGTACTGCTGGAAACTTCGCTATCCTGAGATCTATTATAACTCTGCCATTCATAAATCAAAAAGTATTACAAGTCTTAAATATTATCATTGGGTATAAAAGAAACTGAGTAGCTGTTTATGTCTTAATTCCAATTATTATATTAATTTAAGTCTCCTTTATATTAATCAAAAAAATAAGACTCATGATAAAAAAATTAATTTTTTGGAAAGATCAGCTTTGTTTAATAATTAATAGAAATATTAAAAAGCTTTTTCTTATGTGGAAATACATTTTATTCTTTGTTTTGGTTATTTTTTCTCTTTCTGGATGTACCAGTAATAAGGAATCAGAGATCATTTTAGGCACTTTTACCGTAAGTTCGGGTGACCATGACCGTTTTGACACACCTATCCGTTTTGAATGTAAATCGGAAGATTTATTTGGTAATTCTTCTGATCTGTCTATTTCAGATGATCACTATTTTATGTTATATGAAAAGGGAGGTAAAAGATCAAAATTACCGGTACAGTGGGAACCAAAGACCGGCTTCAACTGGGAAAAATTTCCAGGTCAGGGTGCACTTGTATGGATCCTTTATGGCAAAACACCCAGGGGTTCGATCCGGACCTTTAGGCTTGTAATGAAAAAAAAATCACCTCCATTAGGAACATTTCATATTGAGGATATTGATAGCACGAAGCTTTTAATCAGGAATGGGACAGATCAGGTACTTCAGTATAATTATGGTATTATAAAAGAGAAAGAAAATCAGTCGAATATATATGACAGAAGTTCATACATCCATCCGGTCTGGACTCCTTCAGGAGAAATCATCACAGGAGACTTTTCGCCGGAACATATCTGGCAACGTGGAATTTTTTTGGCATGGCAAAAGGTGAATTTTGGGGATAAGGAGACAAATTTTTGGGAATTGGGTAATAGTACAGGTAGGATATTAAAAGATGAAAAAAACCCTGATATTATACAGGGTCCTGTTTTCACAGAACTTATTGTTTACAATAAAGGGACTATTGAGGATAAAACATTTTTCAAAGAAATTTGTGTTGTAAGATTATATGAAAGGACAAAAAAAGAATACTGGAATTTTGATATATCTTTCCGGCAGTTACCCGTGGACCCTGAAATTCCTGACATATTACCCTCTGAAACTAAGATAATGGAGTTACAGAAAGTATATTATGGTGGTATGTCATTCCGTGGTGTTTCCCCTGGATGGCTTCACCGTGATTTCATAGCTAAAGATGGAGACCAGCTATCAAAATTTCAAAAAGATACAAAATGGCTTAACCCTGTTGACTCACTCGATATTCTGACCAGCCAGGGATATGGACGGAAAAGTGGGAACGGAACTTCAGCGAGATGGATAGACTACACTGGTCCTCTTGGAGATAAATGGGGTGGTCTCGCAATGTTTGACAATCCTTCAAATAGGCGTTATCCAGCCCCATTGCGTATACACCCTGACATGCCATATTTTTGTTTTGCATTCGTAAAAGATGATTCTTTTAAAGTTACCAGCGAAGAACCGTTAAATCTGACATATCGTATCGTTGTTCATAATGGACACCCTGACAAAGAGTTCAACGAACAAATATCTTTGGACTTAGCAGATCCACCACATGTAACTTGGCAGTGTGCAAATAAGATAAAACTCTAATAAACGGAGAGAGTTTTAATTTGCATGATTTTACTAATGTAAAAACAGTTTAATTCTCACACAGTACTATATTTAACGTAAAACTAGTTGATCATGAAAACAATTACAACATTTTTTAATTATTGTACACTTAAATATAATTGATTTTCAACTGTAAACAATTTAGTTCTTTGACAACCAGGTAATCTTTGTTTGTTAGTAGTTAGTTTTAAAATATTTTGATAAATAATGGAATATTCAAAATTTGAATTACTTTATGGTTTGAAAATAATCTTAATCTGATCTGAGTCTAAGTATGATTTCATTTCAAATAGGCATGTAACAAAAAAACTATAAAACCTGGATTTACCCAAGATTTCAAAGAACGATATTAACAACATAAATTTTAAATTTTTAACTGGTCACCGGAAAATATAAACAGAAAGAAGACAGACATGACAAATAAAAGATCTATATCAGTATTAATCTTTGCATTTTGTGGAATGCTTTTTTGCAATTCACAAATGGCAGGCCAACAGTTTATGCAAGGATCAGTCAGTAATTTTGGTGCCGTGGGTGACAGCATAACAAATGATACAGAAGCAATTCAGAAAGCTGTTGATTCAGGAATCGGGCAGATTGTTTTTCCAAAAGGTGTATACAGGATTACAGAGACCATAATGATTGATCTCGATAAGGTAGGACCAGTCAGCTTAAACGGTTTCGGCGCAGCCACAATTGTTATGAACGGACCCGGCCCTGCTTTTAAATTCGCAGGTACCCATGCAGGAAGCGCAGATCCTCAATCGGTTAAAAATAATGTATGGAAAAGCCAGCGAATGCCTATTGTTGATGGACTGGAAATTGTTGGGAGGCATCCGGATGCTATCGGAATCGAAGCAAGTGGTACAATGGATCTTACTATTACCAGGGTTCTTGTAAGGGAAACACTTCATGGCATTCATCTCTATAATCGGAACCGCAATGTCATTATCTCTGATTGTCATATTTATCATAACAGGGGCATAGGTATTTTCCTCGATGTAATCAACCTGCACCAGATAAATATTACCAACTGCCATATAAGTTATAACGGAGGAGGAGGGATCGTAGTTCGTGACGGCGATGTCCATAACCTTCAGATTGGCAGCTGCGACATAGAAGCAAACATGAACAAAAACGGCCCTCCAACAGCTAACGTACTGATTGATGTCTCGAACGGATACCTTCTCGAAGGTGCAATAGTAGGATGCACAATACAGCATGAATATACCACCCCGGGTTCGTCAAATATCCGTTTTATCGGTCAGGGACCCGATAAACCGGACGTTGGAAATATTTCTATTGCGGATAACAACCTGAGCGAGACCCAGGATAATGTTCATATTAAATACGGCAGGGATGTGATAATTACCGGTAATACATTCTATATGGGTATGAAACATAATATTCTTATAGAGCAGAGCGAGCAGATCCTTATCAGCAACAACATAGGCGATAAGAATCCCCATTATGGCAGCAAGACAATGAATACAAACGATAATATTGCAATAACCGACAGCCGTAACATCACTCTTATCGGATTGCACCTGAATCATATTATCGGAGAGCCTGCAGGAATACTGCTGGATAATTGTCAGAACTATAATCTTGTTAATTGCACTATCCTTAATTGTAATTTTGCAGGGATAATGGTAAAAGACTCGGAGAATGGGAAGATATCGGGGAATTTCATCAGCGACGATCGCAAAACTGATGGCAGGCCTGTTTCGATAAATATTCTTGGAGGAAAGAACAACTTGATTATCAATAATTACAGCAACGGAATTATTAATGCTAAAAAGGGAACGGCGGTTTTAAGCAATAATCACCAATATTAGTTGTCTTAAGGCTCGTTTCTTTCGTTGTCTTGAAATCTTCCAGCTCGCTGCCGGCGGTCCAGGATTAATCCCTTCCCTCCGGTGTGGTTAAATAGGCCCATTGGCACCTCTTATGCTGTAAATTGAAGCTGAGGGTCCTTCAGGTACTTCTATTGTTTTAACAGTTGATGGAGCTATGCCATCGATATTCCCGGTGATCAGGCCATCAACAAAAAAAAGCGGCTCTGAACTTAGCATAAAGGAAGATGCTCCTGCTACCCTTATGCTTTTTCTCGCTACTTCAACACCAGGCAACTGGCCTTTTATAATTTCATAAATGTCTTTGTATGCCATAAACTTGCTATTATGGGCATCAATCTTTCCAACAGAGGTTGTTGCGTCCTTTCTTTTGATCTCCCCATAACCAGTACTCAAAGTTTCTTCCTGAAGATCCCGGTAATATTTTTCCTGCTGACCCGATATAGTGAAATCAATAGAGGTTTTCCCGTCTATTTTTGCGCTTGATGCCCAGTTCATTGGCAATAGGATAGTATAACTTTCTCCTTCACACCCGGACTGACTTTAAGCTTATAAAAGCCTTTCTTATCCGATGTTGTGGTGGTTCTGACATCGTCAATAAAAATCATAACATTTTTAAAAGGGGTTTTATCTGCATCTGTTCCTATACAGTTATAGTATTTTTTTTCTGGCTTCTGCCCGGTTGAGGCCTGAGCAAAACAGATTATACCTGTTATGATCAAAAGGTATTTGATTTTCATTTATGAGATTTTTTATGAAATTTAAAAAAATTCATGTCAGACACAAATATCTTGTTGAATTATCAGAATGATTAACAAAGTTGATCCTTGGAATATTTAAGAAATTTCGCAAATTATTGGCTATCCTTTTTGTTTCATTCAAATATTTTATAAGTTTAGCCGCTGAAAAACACGTATAACCTATTTATTAATTTTTAAACTGCCTATGAAACATAGAATTTTGAAGTTTCCTAACATCATTTACTACTTTGTCTTTTCAATAAATTATGTTGCATTATATTGAGCTTCAGCTTTATGTAATGCTAAGTACTACCTAAACCTAATTTTTAAATGTATGAAAAAAATGTTCATTCCAAAACATGGGGTCATATTTGGATCTGGCCCCCAAAAAACATTGATCCTTGTTTTTCTCTTACTGCTGATACCATATTTCACGGCATTCGGTGATGAAAATAAATCAACATCAGTTGAAAATTTGCAACAGAATATCTCCGGTACTGTTACCGACAGTCAGACGAAGGAAGCGATAACCGGGGCAAACGTTGTTGTAAAAGGGACCTTAATCGGTACTATTACGGACATCAATGGAAGATATACCTTAAATGTACCTGATCCTAATGCGATCCTTGTGTTTTCTTTCATAGGATATGTAAGTCAGGAAGTCTCAGTACAGGGGCGGTCTGTTGTTGATGCTACTCTTGTTTCCGAACTGCAGAGTCTCGAAGAAGTTGTTGTGGTTGGTTATGGTTCCCAGAAAAAAGCAACTTTGACCGGTTCTATAGTTGGTGTTAATGCAAAAGAGATAGTAAAAGCTCCTTCAAGTAACGTTGCAGCATCACTGCAGGGTTCTATGCCGGGCTTGATCTCTTTGCAACGTACAGGTACCCCGGGAGCCGATCTTCCAACCATTCTCATAAGGGGCAGGAATACAACCGAGAATAATGACCCTCTCGTACTCGTCGACGGAATTCCCGAACCTGATTGGCAGCATATAAACAGCAACGATATCGAATCGATATCCGTTCTTAAGGACGCAGCTGCTGCAATCTATGGTGTCCAGGCAGCAAACGGAGTTATACTGATAACAACAAAAAGGGGAAAAACAGGGAAACCTTCATTCGAGCTTACCGTAAACCAGGGGTTTATTACGCCTACCAATCTTCCCAAAATGGCAAATTCCGCTTTACTGGCCGAATATTCGAATGAGTACCTGATCAGAACAGGTGCAGAACCGATGTATACTGAAGAGGAAATTCAGAAATTCAGAGATGGCAGCGACCCCATCAACTATCCTAATGCCAATTGGATGGAGGAGTGTTTAAAGGATTTTGCATTACAGAACCAGAGCAACCTGAATGTAAGGGGAGGATCTGAAAATGTAAAATATTCAATTTCAGCATCATACCTTGACCAGGATGATATAATAAAGAAAGGTATACATAAATACAAAAACTATACAGTTCGTTCAAACATCGACGCCACTGTGAGTAAGTTATTCAGTGTAAATCTTGGCCTCAATGCAGGGCTTGGAAACCGTATGCAACCTTATGATCCGCAGATAGGTTCCATTATAGTCAATCCTCCAACATTTCCAGTTTTCTGGCCGGGTGGATATCCTAGCAATCCACCGAGCGACCAGGGCCAGCACCCGTTAATAAATAATACGGGAGGATCGGGGTATAATAACCGCATCGGGAAAAGATGGTCAGGGAAAGTTGGATTTGATCTTGAGCTTCCGTTTATTGTTGAAGGCTTAAGCACTGATGGATACTTCAGCTACATTGACGAAACTTTTGCAAGCAAGATATGGTCAACACCATGGACGTACTATGGCTGGGATGATGCTAATCAGCAGGTTATACCCTACAAAGGAGGATATGATACTAAAGCAAATCTCAGACAGGAATACACAAATGACAATGGGAGCCTGATCAATTTTAGAATCAAGTTTGAAAAGCAGTTTAATAAACACTACCTGAATACGTTCATTGCTGCCGAACAGCAAAAAGGATATTACAACAGGTTCATGGCCTACAGGAGAGACTACATGGCAACAGCAATTGATGAACTGTTCGCAGGTGCAACTGCCAATCAAAATACCGATGGAGCAAGCTCCGAAAATGCCCGTCGAAACATATTCGGACGTGTAAGCTATAACTTTAGCGAAAAATATCTGATGGACTTTAACTTCAGGTATGATGGTTCATACAGGTTTCCGAACGACAGCAGATGGGGTTTCTTTCCTGGTATTTCTGCAGCCTGGAGGGTATCCCAGGAGGATTTCCTCAAGGATAACAGTGTTTTGACTGAATTAAAGTTAAGGGCTTCCTATGGTGAGATCGGTAACGATGAAATCGATCCTTTTCAGTACCTGCAGGGTTATACTCTCAGAGGTCTTGGTTACAATTTCGGATCACCATCAACACCATCAGCTGTGATTTACGGAAGTGTTTCTCCTAATCCGAATATCACTTGGGAAGTTGCTTCAATTGCCAACTTGGGAATGGACGGCCGGATATTCGGAGACATGCTGGGATTTACAGTTGATGTGTTCAGACAAAGAAGATCTAACATTTTAACTACAAGAGATCTAGCTGTTCCGGCATATACAGGATTAATCCTCCCACGTGAGAACATAGGAGTGGTTGAAAACAAGGGTTTTGAAATTTCATTGAACCACAGAAATACTCTTTCTTTCGGAAGAGGATTTAATTATATGGTATCAGGTAACTTTGCCTTTTCAAGAAGCAAGGTTATTGATATAGCTGAAGCAAAAGATGTTCCTGAATATCAGAAAAGAGAAGGACATATTATAGGCGCAGGTCTCTTTTACGAAGCTCTTGGCATTATCAGAACTGAAGAGCAGCTTGCATCTGTTCCGGTAATTGCTGGAACCATTGTTGGTGATCTTTATTATAAAGATGTTAACAATGACGGAGCAATTACCGCTCTCGACAGGGTAAGAATGGATAAATCACCTATTCCTGAAATTACATACGGTTTTAACCTTTCAGCCGATTACTCAAATTTTGCAGTGTTTGCTCATTTTTCCGGAGTTGCAAGGGCTAATTGGTTCCTGTATGAAATCGCAAGGATTGTGAGGAATGCTCCTGAAGAGCTTCTCGCAAATCGTTATACCCCGGGCAGTATGGATTCGAAATATCCCTGGATACCTACATGGGAACCCGACACTGAAGTAAGCGGCATGCTATCTACATTCTGGTTGCAAAACTCTTCTTTCCTGAGATTAAAGACCCTTGAAGTGTCATACACATTGCCTGAAAATCTTTTGACCAGGTTAAAAGTCAGCAGTACCAGGGTATTTCTTAGCGGCAGCAATCTGTTTACTCTTAGTGGAATAAAAAGAGGTTATGACCCGGAAGGAGCTAATGACGGAAACAGGTATGGCAGTGCTCACTTCTATCCACAGACCAAAGTTTATAATTTAGGGATACAAATTACTTTTTAATATAACGCAACTATGAAACGAAAATATAGGATAAATAAAATTATATCTAAAGGAAAAGGCCTCTTCCTGATGACTTTCTTCACCGGATTGATATTCGCATTTACTTCCTGCCAGAAAGATTTCCTGGACCTTACTCCAAAGGACAGCTATACAGAAGCAACTGTGTTTGATGATCCAGCTTTAACAGAATCATTTCTGAATTATACTTATCGGATGATGCCTCACGGATTCAGGGAAGCAGGAAGCATATTACCACTTGCAGGTGCAACCGATGAAGCTCACGTTAAAGGTGGTGCCGCATCTTTTGGTCCGATCCTTCTGGGAAATTATAACCCTTCGAATATGGGTGTTCTTGATGTTTGGACAGGCAGAGGTCTTTCCAGGACCGACAGGAATTATGCCAACTACTGGATCCCAATAAAACAGGCAAACGAATTCCTCGTAAAAACAAAGGATTCAAAGATAGATCCAGAGCTACTTACCAGGATGACCGGTGAAGCAAAAACAATGAGAGCTTATTCGTACTTCAAACTGATCAGCTATTATGGTGGGGTTCCTTTGATAACAGTGCCTTTTGAATTGGATGACAATTTCAATGTTGCAAGAAGTACTTATGATGAGGTTTTAACTTTTGCAATTACTGAACTTGATGCTGCAATTGATATGCTTCCAGTTTCTTATCCATCAGCCTCTTATGCAGGCCGTCTTACAAAAGGCGCTGCAATGGCGATAAAAGCCCGCGCTCTGCTGTATGCTGCCAGCCCCTTGAATAATCCTTCAAATGATCAGGCAAAATGGCAGAAAGCTGCTGATGCCGCAAAGGCTGTTATTGACCTGGGAATATACAGTTTGTATCCGGATTACAAGGAGTTGTTCACAGAAAAGGGTGGATACAATGATGAAATCATATGGGCAAGACCTTTTAATCATATACTTGAACCGGAAGTCTACCTTGAGAGAAGGATATATCCCAACGGTTCAATGGGTCATGGTCATATACCTCCTACTCAGAATATGGTAGATGCATATGAAATGAATAATGGTTTGAGAATTGATCAGGCCGGTTCAGGATATAATCCTCAGAATCCATACGTCGACCGTGATCCGAGATTCTACGCAACTATCCTGTATGATGGGGCACCTTTCGTCGGAAGAACCCTGGAGACTTTTATCCCCGGAGGACTTGATTCATTCGAATCACCTATATCATCATGGAATGCATCCGAATCAGGGTATAACCTGAGGAAATTCATAACGGACGATCATCTTGTGGATATCGGTGCAGGTAATACCAATGCTTTATGGCCATATTTCAGATATGCTGAAGTGCTGCTGAATTATGCCGAGGCAAATTATTTCCTTGGTAATGAAGAAATAGCCAGAGAATACCTTAATATGATAAGGAGCAGGCAGAGTGTTCAGATGCCTGCTGTTACGGAAAATGGTGATGCTCTTTTTGAAAGGATCGTGAATGAGCGCCGTGTTGAACTGGCATTCGAAGAGCACCGTTTCTTTGATGCGCGGCGTTGGAAAATTGCTGAAGAAGTATTCAGTGTTGATCATTACAGAATGTATATCACCAAAGATGCTCTGGGCAATAAGACCTACGAAATAAAGTTGCATTTACCGGCACACTTCTATCCATATAATTATCTGGTTCCAATTCCATTGCAGGAAATTGAAAAGAATAATTTGCTTGTACAGAACCCTGGATATTAATGAACATTAATATATCCCATTCAGGTACGAGCCCATCCAACAACCCTATTACCTGAGATTAAGAAAGGGGTAAAGATGGCTTGATCTTATGATTTGATCAGGTCAGGATGGAAGATAATGAACAGATAAGGTTCGCATCGGATATTGAAACCATTCCTCTGCGAACTTTTTCTTATCATTTCCTCCTTTTAAGAACTTATAATTTAATTATATGACTAAACGAAGAGATTTTTTAAAGACAAGCCTGCTGGGTGCTTCTGGTGTCGCTTTGGGAAGTATTTCATCTTCCTGTAATTCTGATACTGCTTCAGTTGCCAGTCAGGCTATGAAGCAAAAGCTTCCCCGTCCGGTTATCCCGATGACTGAGGAACACCTTGGACGCAAACCTCTGAATCTGTACGGCGGATACGAAGACCTGATGCAGAAAATGCGCTCATACCGGCCGCTTGATCTTAATGCGATTGAGTGGAAAAAAGCCAATCCAGGTGGAAGATATGAGGATTGGGCGAAACAGGCAAGGGAATGCCTGATGACAGGCCTTCATTACAATATGCCTCCTGCTGATCTCCAGGCAAAAACACTTGAGACAATTGAGAATGATTCTTTTATTCGTGAAAAGATTGAATTTAACACGACCCCCTGGTTCAGAGTCCCGGGATATTTCTATACTCCCAAAAAAGTCTCTCTTCCAGCCCCGGCACTTATTGTCTTTCATGAATGGGGAGGTCCGATGCTTTTCGGAGCCGACCGTGTCTGTGGTGATCCTGTGCATCCTGCAGTAAAAAGGCATCGTGACAATGTTACAAGCGGAAGAGCAATTGCCGATTGGTATGCTTCCCACGGTTATGCAGTTATCTCAATTGATGCATTCCACTTCGGCAACCGTGCGCCGCGAGGATTAAATGGTTTGCCCGAATCATACGACCCTTCAAAACTGGATGAAGAGACTCACGCAAAATATCATGACCTGGCCCGCGAGGTATTATATTATGGAGTAAGAGAATTGAACTGGGCAGGAACAACCTGGGCAGGCGTGAATTATGGCGATGACAGCCGCTGTGTCGATTATCTGATATCACGGAAAGAAGTTGATGGGAACCGTATTGGTTGTACCGGGCTTTCAGGCGGAGGATGGAGGACTGACATGGTCGCTGCTCTTGAACCTCGGATCAAAGCAAGTGTTACAGTGGGATGGATGACAACAGGCGATACCCAGCAAGCCTATAATGTAAATGGTGCAATAGGTAGTTTCAATCTGTTACCGGGAGTCTGGGACCACATCGATATACCCGATATGATATCAATGGCTGCTCCTAAAGCTTGCATGGTAGTTCAGGGAACAAGGGACATCCTTTTTCCACCGAGAGGGCAGCAGGAAGCCGCAGAACAGATCAAGGAAGCTTATTCCTGGGCGGGGAAACCTGATTTATTTAAAAACTTTACACCCGCCAAACCACATTGTTACGATGCGGAAATACAGGAGGAAGCACTTGCCTGGTTTGACAAAAACCTCAAATAGCAAATGATGAAAAGGTTGCATTGGTTTTGTGATAATGGTTGTGGCAGTTTGTTCAGATTTGTCGTTTCAGTTCTTGTGATCTTTATTCCTGCTGTCAGAACGTGTGCCCAGGAGGACCTCAGAATATTAACGAACTGGGTGCAGTATTCCAATGCACCAAATTCTTTGTATCTGCATATTGCAGGTCAGGCATATAAGTTGCTTGAGCAAAGAAATAATGCAGTTGACAGGATCAGTACCTTGGAGGGTTGGCAGCAAAGGCAGGCATGGGTAAAAAAAACACTGGCTGAGATTGTCGACCTGCCTGAGAGAACACCTTTAAATGCAAAAATAGTCAGGAAGATAAAAAAAGATGGGTATACTGTGGAGCATATTATTTATGAATCACAGCCCGGGTTTTATGTTACATCCTCCTTATTCATTCCCTCCGGTTTAAAGAAACCGGCTCCTGCAGTAATTTATTGCAGCGGTCATACTGTTGACGGATACAGGAGCCCTGTATATCAGCATGTGATGCTGAATCTCGTCAAAAAGGGCTTTGTTGTCTTTGCCTTTGATCCCCTCGGACAGGGTGAACGGTCGGAATACTTTAACGAAAAAACAGGGAAATCCGACATCGGAATAGGAACATCCGAACATTCATACACCGGAATACAGGCATTTATTACAGGGAGTTCCCAGGCCCGGTACTTTACATGGGACGGGATCAGGGCAATAGATTACCTTGTTACAAGAAAAGAGGTAGATCCGAAAAGGATAGGCATGACAGGACGTTCAGGCGGAGGAACACAAACAGCTTATATTGCTGCTCTTGATGAAAGAATAACTGCTGCTGCTCCTGAAAACTGGATTACCAGTTCAGCCAGGCTGCTTCAGTCAATTACTCCACAGGATGCAGAACAGAATTTGTATCAGAACATTGTGAAAGGTATTGATCATGCAGATCTCCTCCTTGCAAGGGCCCCGAAGCCACTATTATTAGTCACTACTTCGAGGGATTTCTTCAGTATACAGGGAGTACTGGAAACTGAAAATGAAGCTTCACGATTTTATAAAGCTTTCGGTAAAGAGGAAAATTTTGGCCGATCGGAGGATGATACTGTCCATGCTTCAACCCGGAAGAATAGGGAAGCTATGTATGCCTTCTTTCAAAAATCTCTTAATAATCCCGGAAATCCTGCTGATGAGCAAATTCAGATGCTGTCCGTTGAAGAGATGAAAGTCACAGAAACCGGTCAGGTATTAACATCCTTGAAAAGTGAAACAGTTTTCAGCCTTAATAGTAGACAAGCGGAAAAACTGTTCGATGGACTGCAATCTTCGCGAAATGATCTGGAAAATCATATTAAAAGAGTATTGGAGTCAGCAAAGAGACTTTCGGGCTATATCGAACCTGTCAAAGTTGATGTTCCTGTATTTACCGGTCGTATTAACAGGGATGGGTATGCAGTCGAGAAATATTTTATGAAGGGAGAAGGAGAATATGTTCTTCCTTATTTGCTATTCGTACCTGAGAAATCAAACGGTAAGGCACTTATTTATCTTAATCCTGAAGGTAAAGCAGCTGGTGCATCTGCTGGAGGTGAAATGGCATGGTTCGTAAAAAATGGTATTACTGTTCTGGCACCTGATCTGCCCGGTGTCGGGGAAACAGGTAATACTTCAGCCTCTTCACCATCCTACAGTGTTTGGTATGCTTCCATGCTGATAGGAAGAAGTATAACCGGAATCCGTGCCGGTGATGTCAACAGGCTTTCAATATTGCTCGGCAAACGCCCGGGGATTAATGAGATTTACGGACTTGCCAGAAAAGAGATGGCGCCGGTACTATTACATGCAGCAGCTTTTAATGAGGATATAAATCGTATAGCTCTAATCGAGCCATACTCATCGTATCAGTCTGTTGTAATAAACCGTTTTTATAAACTCTCGTTCATGCATAGCACTGTACCCGGTGTAATCGGAGTTTATGATCTTGCTGATCTTGCAGCGAGCCTGGCTCCGGGAAAGCTTTTGATAACGGATGTTACTGATGGTGCCGGTAATCCTTCAGTAAATGAAGAGTTCATGAGAGAATTGGAAATTATCAGATCAGCCTATAAGAAAAGCAATGCCGGAAGTGAATTACACATAATAGTAAATTCAAATGAAAGACTAAATGATCTTTATCTGGAATGGATAAAATGATTTGAGTTATTAGGAGATGAGGCAACAGATAGTGATTTTGATATTTTAAAGGAGTGGAAAGAGGTAAGCCACGCGAACAGGTGAATTTTTGATGGGGAAAATGAGTTATGGCAGGGATCGGCAATCAAGACAATGCTAGACGATTTTAATACCGGCAAAGCCTGGTATGAGTTATCTGACCATATCGGATCAGGGTAGTCAAAGTTGTAGCTTGTGTTACCGGTTTCATACGTTATAAAGAATTAATTGAATATCTGCAGCCTGGACTCATGTATTCACTGTGCACTCATCCAATCCGTTTCTGAGGTATTTGAGAGTCCTGATTACTCAAGGATTATACCCTGATCTTACCGGCTACAATGCTGCCGGCTCATCTCTATACGGAGCAGGAATTTTTGAAAAACTCCTGAAAGCTCATGATCTTTATGGATGTAATGAGAATTTAAGTAGTATTGTATATGAAAATACAGGGCATATTTTACCGGCAGGATGAAAGTTGAAATGCTTAGATGTTTTATAATCTATCTCAGATAGAATATTTATTCAGGATTTGCTAAGTAATGACTTAAACGGATCGTCAAGGTTAAATTATTTTTCTCACTTAATTGAAAAACAAATATGTCAAAAATACTATTTACCCTTAAAGGTGCTATAATTTTAGCTCTTATTGTTTCCGTTTATAGTTGTAATAAACACAATTCAACATCTCTCAGAATTTCAGCCGAACTGAATAGGGGTGAATCACAGGATATTGTATTGGGTAATGGTGATATTGTGAAACTGACACTACTTGATATCAATGAGGTCAGTGACAGCCTTTCCGGTGCAATCCGTGCTGCTTATGTAAGGATATCCGTAGACGGCGAAGAACTTATTTTAAGCTCAGGCAATTATAATCTGCCTGTCACTGCAGGTAAAATTCAGATTGACTGTCCTGTTACCAGGGGTTATTATTCGAATGCCAATATGGACTTCTGGAAGTTAAGAAAGGATGCAACTTTCAGGATATGGGAGAAGAATTCACCTTACTTAAGACCCGGAACTTTTGTTTATCCGATAAAACAAAGATGGTTTTCCAGCCTGACACAATTAAGCAATGAACCTACATATGTTAATTGGGGTGAGAATCTGAATAACAAGGAAATATATTATCATGCTCCGATTGATATCGGCGGAGCAGAGGGGATGGATGAAATAGTATCTGCAACTGACGGGTTGGTTATCTCTGCAAATGGAGAGATCCTGCCAGGCAATGAAGACCTTGGTTTGCGGCGGCAGGATGCAAAAGACGGAGTTTATATTATGGATAGCCGAAAATGGTTTATCCGGTACAGCCATCTTACCAGTATTTATCCTGAAATAAAACCCGGGGCAAAGGTAAAAACGGGACAAAAAATAGGATTAATTGGCAAGCAGGGATCAAGCGGAGGATGGGTGCATCTGCACTTCGGTATTTTTATAAGGGACACTCTTTCAGGCGGATGGAAGGTGGAAGATTCTTATCCATATCTTTGGGAATCTTATATTCGACAGTATAAACCGCCTCTTATAGCTGTGGCCAGGCCACATAAAATTCTTTGGACGGGGCAGGAGGCAATATTTGATGGTAGAAAATCAAGGAGTTTTAAAGGAGAAATAGTTAAATATGAGTGGATATTCTGTGACGGAACAACTGCTGAAGGTGCTGTTCAAAAAAAATCCTACACAACACCCGGTGAGTATTGTGAAATAATTAAGGTAACTGATTCCAAAGGTAATATTGATTATGATTTTACTGTGGTTCAGGTTTTTTACAAAGCAAATCCGGAAAAAACATTTCCTGTTATGCAGGCAGCATTTCACCCTACTTTAAATATTAAGCCGGATGACCCCGTTACTTTTCTTGTCAGAACTTTTAGTGATTCAGATTTCGGAAATGAGGTTTGGAACTTTGGCGATGGCTCTCCTGAGGTTTCCGTAAAATCAGAACGTGTGGACAGAAAAAATCCTGTAAAAGGAAAATTTGCTGAAACAATACATTCATTTAAGAAACCAGGCCATTATATTGTTGGGGTTGAACGTTCGGATGAATACGGAATAAAGGCAATTAACCATCTTCATGTTGTGGTCAATAAATAGTTTATAAGGGTCTGGTTTAAGCTAACCACCCGGCAGCATATATGGAAAGATTCGCTGTCAGACAGAGCTTTATCTTCAAACAGTAATGCCTTCCGGTAATATCACCGTGAGGATATTATTGAATTATAATTCCCTGATTTTGATATTCCTGAACCGGGTCAGCCCTCCGTGATCCTGAAGACCGATATGACCTTCCTTTGCCATACCGTAATAGGGAGCATCTTTCCATTTTCCGTGTATTTTTACGGTTATACCAGTCCTCAGACCAGAGCTCATATTCAACGACCTTTGTTCCGTTCAGCCAGTGCTCTACATGCGGACCTTTTACAATGATACGGGTCTCATTCCACTGGTCAAGAGGTTTTACCTTTGCTCCCGACGGATCGTTCATTGCGTAATTTGCCCCGGAATATTGATTGTTATGGAGCTTATTGGGGAAATATACATCATCAATAAGCTGGTACTCAGGCCCTGATTCATATATAGCTTTAATGCTGTCAGGCTCCATTACATGATAAAATACACCACTGTTACTTGCAGTATCAATCTTCCATTCAAGATATAACTCAAAGTCTTTGAACGTATCTTCGGTTATAATATCGCCGCCATGATCGCTTCCCTTTCCGGAATTGTACATAATGCCATCCTCAACTTTCCATCCGGCAATTTCACCACCTTTGAAAAATCTCCAGCCATTCATTGTCCGGCCATCAAAAAGCAGTCTCCATCCTTCTTTTATTTCCTTACTGGTCAATGTATTGATCTTTCGGGATTCATTCACGCAGGAGAGGTTAAACAGTAAAACTATCAGAATTAACAGAGTTGATCTTTTCATTTTTTAAGGTTTAAATCGATGATAAATTTATTGTTTTAAAGTGATGCAATGTATATAAAGTGTAACAATATTTAATTATAAATTTCTTTAACAATGAACGGATCAGACAGAAAACAGTGGAAGATTTTCTAAAGCATAAATTTCCCCCAGGTATTTTATTAAACATCTGTCTGTTAATTTAAGTCAAAATAACTAATTTTAATTCATTTTAAAATTAAGCATGATTTCTGTCTCATCATTCTTAAAATCCTGTAACCCATGGAATATTTCAACTTGAAAAATATTCCCGTTTCATATGCCTCTTGTCAATATTAGAAAATGAATGAATTAACAACAAAGAACCTGAACCATGAAACCAAGACATCTTTTTTACCATTTTTAGCATCAATCCTTGCACAGGATGCAATAGAAAAGGATGGAGAGAGCTGATCAGAGTATTGCAATTGCCAAAGCATACACTGACCAGGTAATACCCTATATTCAGATCCCCCTCAATAGTACCACGGCGCTTAAGGATATTAAAGAAATTACTAATACTTTTAACTTAAATATAAATCAACAATAAAATCATTGAAAAATGAAAAAATATTCCAGGAGAAAATTTGTTGAGAAAGCTGTTATGACAGGTGCAGGTGTTACTGTATTGCCGGATATAACAAAAGTCGGGGAATCGACTTCTCCCAAAGATGACGGTAATAATCATGAAGCTGGTTTTACTGCCGCTTCAGCTAATGAACAGTCAGTCTCTTTGACCCGGAATTCAGAACGGGATCCGATGCTACATGATTTCAAAACTATGCGTCCCCTGCGTGATATGAGTAAGATAAGGATCACAGTGGGCCAGACCGGGGGTGATCTCATGGGCAATGACGATAAAGTGCTCCAGGCAGCTGTAGATTATGTTTTCCGTCTTGGAGGAGGAACAGTGAAAATACTTCCGGGAACGTTCATAATGAGGAACTCTCTGTTCCCGAGGTCTGGAGTAACCATAGCAGGTTCCGGGGAAACTACTATTCTTAAAAAAGCTGCCAGCGTAAGCAGCAGGATCATACGTGAATCCGACTGGTTCGAATATTGCGTACAGGTTGAAAGTCCGGACGGATTCACTGTCGGGGGAGGTTTAGCCTTAAGCACCGATAAAAAAGATGCCCAGCATGTAAGTCTCTTTACGATCACCGCAATAAGGGATAATATATTGTTCCTTGATCAGCGTACCGAAAAAAACTACTGGATGATGGAAGAGGCAAGGGCCAGCACACGCTTTTCAGTAATAAACGGGCGCAATGTGGATGATGTTGTAGTTGAAAACCTTGTACTTGATGGAAACCGTGAAGAAAATGAACATGTTAATGACAATTACGCGGGAGCTGTATTTATGCAGTATTGTAACAGGTGGAATTTCAGAAATGTAACTGCCAGAAATTATAACAGCGACGGGTTCAGTTTCCAGGTGTGCGATGATATTCACTTCGAAGATTGCTCTTCGCTCAATAATGCTGACCTTGGATTTCACCCCGGTAGTGGTTCCCAAAGACCGGTATTCAAGCGCTGCACTTCGAAAGGCAACAGCCAGGGATTTTACTGGTGCTGGGGAGCCTGTGACGGCATAGCAGAGGATTGTGTTGCATCAGAGAATCATAAATACGGTATTAATTTCGGGCACAGGGATACCGACAACATAATTCGCAATTGCATAATAGAGAATAACGGAGAAATTGGTGTGTTGTTCCGTAAAGAGCCCAATGAATACCGTACCGGTGACAGGAATACCCTGGAGAATTGTGTTATCAGGGATAATGGTAAAGCTGGTCCCGGGCTGGGTATTGATATCCAATGGAAAACCAGCAATATCGCCATCCGGAACTGCAGCTTTGAGAATACCAGGAACGGTTTCCAGAAAACAAGCATACGTATAAGCCCTGAAGCACAAAACATAACGATTGAGGGAAACGCTTTTAAGGGTAGTACCATTAAGGTAGAAGATATGCGTACTATAAAAAGCAATAAAAATTCCTAAGTTATGTAATACTCAATGATTTATATGAAATTTAATTGCAGACGAATTCCAAAGGATAAACAATAATCAGGGCTTGCTTAATAAATACCCTAAGCACTTCTTCGGCAAGCCCTGTGTAAAACAATTGAAAGGGTTATAATCCGGGATACAGTTTCCTGGCGTTCTTATTGTAAATCTTCTCAAGTACATCATCAGGAAGATAAACCCCGCAAACCCTCCACCCGCCTTGATAGTGGTGGGCTTTGGAAACATCGAAGTACTCATCGTCGGTTTCAAACCAACGGAAGTTGAGCCGGTACATTTCCGCATTTACCGGCCCTGCATCACATCCGTCTGAGCCGAAAAGAATTCTATCGGCATACTTGATCAAAAACTTTCTTGCAGTATAGGGCTGCCTCCCCATTTCATGTATCCTGGCAGAGGTATCGTAATAAAGATTGGGATATTTGTCGAGCCACTCTCCGGCTAGGGCCAGATTTTCGGCCATGCCACCGACATGCGCCGCGATGAAATTGGTATTGGGGTGTCTGGAGATCATCCTGTTTCTCTGCTCCATAATTTCATTGATGCTGTAAAGTTCAGGCCGGCTGAACATCCAGTCGGGGTGGTCTATCACCTCCTCGAGTCGTTCATTTTTTTCATCAAGGGGTGTAAAAAATGCCAGAGGATCACCTACGTGAATAGTCACCGGGATACCCAGCTCGGCACATTTCGTCCAGACGGGATCCAGTTTTCTGGAATCGACCGGTAAATAGCTACCGTCCTTCAGCTGTATCTCCAATCCCAGCTCCTTCCTTATTTTCAGAGCCTGCGCACCCTTCCTGACGTCCTCCTCGATCTTTTTCGCCATCTGTTCGCCAAAATCGGGATCATTCAGATTGGTCCAGTCGATTCTTGTATAAACAATAAACCGGTCGGGGTAAGCCTTTTTAAGTTTTTCCAGACTCTTTTCAAGTTGTCCTCCGGGGTAGCCGTCGAGATCCACAACAATCTGAACGTTGCAGTCATCCATGATTTTTACAAGTTCGGCTATGTCCTTCTCAGAATTGACCACACTCCTTAAATGATCATGGGCATCTATAACCGGGAATTTAGCTTTCTCTACTGTTGTCTCCTTCACCTTGAGCATTGGAACCGGTTTGTAATCAATAAGCCGTATGTTTTTCAGGGAATCCTGGTTGCTGCAGGCTGCTGATAATACCAACACACCGATTGACATCAAAATTATAATATTACTTTTCATTATCTCAGTATTTCAAGTTTTGGAAAGTTAAAACAGGAACAAAAATATGTATATAAATATAATTATAATCACTTAAATTGAACTATTTAAAAGTTTTCTTCTGTGTAAATTCAGAAATGTTATGAAATGACCCACAAAGTGTGGGGAGATGGAGGTAGAAGGATGGAAGTTACATTCAACAGAGATAAAGAAAAGCTGGTTGACGATCCTGAAGCAGACAAACTCCTGTCATTAGATAACCGCAAGCCTTAGTGCGGTAAAAATTTAAAATTTCTTGATTATGTTTATAAGGTTTGTAAAAATTCTGTTATGTAGAAAATTATGATCGCTGCAGTTATATAAAAAACACCACTTCAGCCGGTATTGCAATAACACTGGCAGAATGTTTATCATATACAGCCCGTGGAGAATGTAACAATAAAATTCAGGATCCCTGCCGGGAAAAAGATAAAGAAAACGACATCAATTGTTCCGGCAGACCTAACCCGGAAAACAGCGGGAGATATCTTTTCCCTGAAGCTCTATGTGGTTGAAAATTACCAGGGTGTTGTGATTGAAATGGTCTGAGTTCTTAACAGGGTTAATCCCTTCCCGACAGTGTTGTTATAACAATAACCCCGTTGGCGCCTCTTGAACCGTAAATTGAAGCGGAGGGTCCTTTAAGGACTTCTATTGTTTTAACATTTGACGGAGCTATGCCATCAACATTCTCTGTGATCAGGCCATCAACTACAAATAGCGGCTCTGTACTAAGCATAAAGGAAGATGCACCTGCTATCCTTATGCTTTTACCCACTACATCAACTCCGGGAAACTGGCCTTTTATCATTTCATAAATGTCTTTGTATGCCATAAACTTGCTATTTCGGGCATCAATTTTTCCAACAGAAGTTGTTGCGTCCCTTTTTTTGATCTCCCCATAACCAATACTCATAGTTTCTTCCTGAATATCCCTGTGATATTTTTCAAACTGGTCTGTCAAAGTGAAATCAATAGAGGTCTTTCCGTTTATTTCAGCTTCGGAGGCCCCGTTCATTGGTGAAAGGATAACTATCTTTTTCGCATACGGACTGACTTTAAGCTTATAAAAGCCTTTCTTATCCGATGTTGCGTTGGTTCTGACATCGTCAATAAAAATCATAACATTTTTAACAGGGTTTTTATCTGCATCAGTTACCATACCAGTTATGGTAATTTTTTTATCCGGCTTCTGCCCGGCTGAAGTCCGGGCAAAACAGATTACACCTATTATGATCAAAAGATATTTGATTTTCATTTTTGAGAATTTTTATGAAGATAAAAAAAATTCATGCCAGATACAAATATCCTATTTAATTATCAGAACGTTGAATACAGGTGATCATTGGACTATTTAATATGTTTCGCTGTGAAACAAATGACCGGCGCTCATATTCGGCAACCTTTGTTCCGTTCAGCCAGTGCTCTGTATGGGGTCCATTAACAATAACGGGGGTTTCATTCCACTGCTCCGGAGGCTTAACCTTTGCCCCGGACGGACCGTTCATTGCGTAATTGGCCCCGTACCAGTTGAAGATAATTTAAAGCTTATACCTGCCGGTATTCTTTTTGTTTTTTCCTTATTATTCTTAAATTTAATTCGTTTTAATAATTAGAGCGGTTCACGTCCTGTCAATTTTAAAATCCGGAGCCTGCCGGAGTGTTTACTCTTGAAAATACTCCGGTTTCAAACACCGGCAGTTAGTATAAGACAAAATGAGTGAATAACCATAATAAACCAGAATCATGAAACCAGTACATCTTCTTCTGCCATTTTTGGCAATTATACTTAGCACAGGATGCAATAACACCGGGACACCGGCACCGGGCCGGGATGAAAGTAAATATGTTCCTGACTACAGGACGCCGCCATTCATAATCGATTCCCACGTTCATTCCAGACCGACTGAAGATTGGGAAAAGTCATTTCTTGACGTTTATACCAAACGTAATGCCATGGCATGTGTATTTTTCCCTATGGAAAGAGCTGAACAGGGTATTGCATTTGCCAAAGCCCACCCTGACAGGGTAATACCCTATATTCAGATCCCCCTCGACAGCCCCACAGCCCTTGAGGATATTAAAAAGGCTTACTCTATGGGATTCAAAGGATTTGGTGAGAGTGTTCCCGGAAATAAATACGTATATGATGATCCGGGATACGACCCCATATATGCTCTTCTGGAGGAACTAGGCATGCCTGTATTGTTCCATACAGGAGTCCGGCAAACAGGTTCATTCGCATTGCTGCGTCCGGTCTACCTGGCAACAATAGCAGCTAACCATCCCAGGTTAAATGTTATTGGTGCGCATTTCGGAAATCCATGGTATGCTGAGGCTGCAGAAGGGGCCCGCAGGGATAAAAATCTCTATTTCGACCTTACCGGCTCATCTTTGATAAAACATGAGGATGACCCCGGAATCTGGACACAATATTTATGGTGGACCAAAGACATAGGTAAGGCCCATACCCCTCCCGATGCTCGGCCCGCCTTTGAAAGTATTGTATTCGGTACCGATGAGGGTCCCGATGCTCTTGAAGAGAATATCAGGCGTTTCAACAAGATGCTCGATGCCTGTAATATCCCTGATTCCACAAGAGCCATGATGTACGGTCTGACTATGGCAAGGCTCCTTGGAATCGTTGTGCCTGGCAATTAGAAAACCAAAACTTAATAATGGGACCTTTTTGTTTTTGCAAATACAAAATATATTGTCAGTGACAGGGATGCAAATACTTACCTGTCGGTGTAACTTGCACCCTGCATGCTGCCAAAAGTAGTTTAATGCCAGGACTTGTTATAAGACTTGAGGCCCCGGGACAGCCGGAAATGACATGGACAAATATTAGCTCCGGTGATATCAGCAACTTATAATTCAGGACAACATCAAAATTCTTAAGCTACGTATTGGCCTGATAAACAATATTATAAAAACTATCTACGTAGTAAAATATGTCCTCATTTTCGCAAGTCTACTTCAAAATACAAAAAAATAACTCCATATAAATGATTGTTTCGATGTATTTTTTTTTGAAGTATAAAAGGGGCTTAAAATTGCAAAGACAAAAGATTTTATAATCATTTTTGGATGTATTTGGGCATATTTTTAATTATTGAGCATAGCTTTTCTATATCCTGAAGTATCTTCAGAATTGATTATTTTTTTGTGCGTAAACCTAAGGGCTGCTCATAAGCATGATGTATGGCTTGTCAGAGTACAGATTAAGAACATACCTTCTGCCCCTAAATGTCCATTTAACTACCACATTAACAAACAGGAAAATAAATCTTTTTATCCTTGTTTCCAGGTTAAGTTCATGAAAGACTTTTGATATGATCTTAAGTAAAAAATGATATAACTGACATCCCATGGCTGTAAAGATCAGGTAGGCTGTATTCATTGCAAGATTGTCAAAAGGAGGATATGCCCAATTAAAATCATTCTTCAAACGATCAAAGTTTTGTTCTGCACTGCCACGCTGATTATATAAATCAATAATTTTCGCAGCCGATGAGGTTCTGTCATTCGTATAAATTACATAATAAGAGTATTTGCCTTCATACAAATCTAATTGAGTTCTGTCTTCTTCATACCGATATACAATAACCCTGCATTTGTTTTCATCACCCATACCGCCGGGGGTATACCATTCATGACTAAAATATTCTATCTCTCTATCATCTGCTTTTATCTTTCTGATTTTCTTGCTTCCTTCTATTGCCTCCCATACCAGCAATGCATCTTTTCCCCGAATATAATAATGTATGTCAGGATACTTACACATAAGATTAAATACATTCTTCTGATATGCAGCAGAATCAATGCGTATTGATCGGACTTTTATTCCCTCTGATTTAAGCATATCTATCCCTCTTTCCAGTGTCTCATCCATAAGATATGCCGATGGCGAGTTTCCATTACGACCTTCTATGTAGACCGGATTCCGGCCAATGAAAATAACTCCAGGCTGGTAACCACGTCCCAGCTTGTAACATGTTCTGCTATCCCGTTTCTCCGTGCTTATAATTGTATTATCATAATCAAGCATTTGATCTTGTTCCTTAAATCCGGGATTAAGTCTTACAGTAAATTTGGCAAGTATCCTGTTCAGATTATTATTGATATTAAATTCATGATTAACCTCCCGTTTGCTCAGAATTTTCTGACTTCTTTCAGCCAGTTGCCCAATACGGTATCTGATGGAATCACTTGAGGGTAGCTCTATATAGCCGGGAACATTAATCTGCTCACGTAACCGGTTCAAATCCTCAAAGTATGTTCCTCCGGCATAAATACTATAGCACAAGCCTAATACCAGATCACTATCTGAGTATATACTCTGCTTTCCCCGACCAGGGAAGCACTGGTCTATAAACTTATCAAGATGATTTTGTTGAAAAATTCTCCTGATCAAATAAATTCCGCCTTGCGGAATATATTTCTCCTTTGTATTTTTACAATAGTTTATTTGCATGGCATAAATTTATCGCTATCTCTTGAGATACATAGATTTATGCCTTTTTTATTATCACCAATTCAGGTGAGTTTTCAACAATTAATTTAAATGCAGATATCTTATATTTAATGCGGTTAAAAGATTCTAATTTCGTAACAAAACTTGCGAATCTGAGGATGTATTTTACTACGTAGATGTGAACTATAATAATCTATCATTTTAAAATTGATACGCCGTTGGATATAAATTATTAAATTTATATCGGGCTAATCTATAATATTAAGTATAATGGAAAGTAAAACAAACAGGCCGGGATGTGGTAAATCCAGACGACATTTCATTAAATCGGCAGGATTAATTCTGGGATCAGCCGCTTTACAGGGGAAGGATTTGCTTCCATCCCGGTTAATAAATACAACGGAGATTCGGTTAATCAGAAAAATAATTCATCCGCCAGACCGGATCTCATCGATATTCATGTCCATTCCTGTATGAAAAGGCTTCCGGGTGTGACACGTGCAACCGGAACGAAATATCCTGCTCCTGAAGAGCTGATTGCCAAGATGGATAGCGAAGGAATTTCAAAAGCAGTGCTTTTGAGCGGTGTTTCACCCGAATGCAAGTATACTATTGTGACACCGGAAGAGGTTATGTCGATCTGCTCTCTCTTCCCTGACAGGCTTATACCATTTTGTAATGTTGATCCCCGGTTCCTTACAAATAGTGTAAAAGCTGATTTCAGGCCTTTATTGCTGGCCTATAAAGAGGCCGGATGCAGGGGAGTTGGAGAATATGTACCGAATATTCCTCTCGATGATCCTCTGAATATGAATCTGTTTCGCCAGGTTGAGGAAGTTGGACTTCCTCTTTTATTCCATCTTGCACCGAAGACAGGAGGATATTATGGTTGCTATGACGATCCGGGTCTGCCGCGGCTTGAAAAGGTATTGAAACAATTTCCAGAATTAATTATCCTTGGACATTCGCAGGTATTTTGGGCTGAGATCGGATCATTGGACAATCCTGATGAACGTAGCGGTTATCCAAAGGGTCCGATCAAAAAAGAAGGCCGTTTGGTTGAATTAATGCGTAAATATCCCAACCTGCAAGGAGATCTTTCGGCCGGAAGTGGTTATAATGCCATCTCAAGAGATCCGGAATTCGGTTACAGATTTCTGGAGGAGTTCCAGGACCGCCTTTACTTTGGAACTGATATAGCATATATTCCGCAGGAACTGCCACAGGTCCCATATTTCAGAAAATTGAAAGAACAAAAGCTTATTTCCGGGACGACATATGAGAAGATTGCATGGAAAAATGCAAGCAAGCTTCTGGGTATCAAATGACAGGAAAACATGAGGCATAAATTTACTTTTTTGAGGTTAATCGTTTTATATAAGGTTTTTAGGAGGCATTCTTTCATTCTGTGATTTTTTTATATATTTGAAGAAATTAACATTCTTAAACAAAAGACATTGTAGAAGTTTTATTATACCGACCCTGATTTTAATAAATTAACATTAACCTAACCTAAAATAATGCCTATGAATAAATCAATTTCCTGAATCTCTCACTTTAACCGGAAAGACTGATTGTCTCTTTCCCTGTTTGATAATTATATTCATCTCGACTGTTCGGGATGCAGATATATTATTGTTGCGGATATTGTTTATCAGTTAAAACTTAGTAACATGAAAGAAATCTATCCTCTAAAACAAACATTTTTTCCTATAGATAACATACAAAAAATCTTAAAGATTATGAAAAGAACTTTTCTTATGCTAACCCTATTGATCTTCAGTGTTTCCTGGACTCTTATATCTGCTTCAGGGAGCTTAATACCGGACGGGAAGGATGTAACCGTAAACTACCCTGCAGGTAATGAAGCAGATCATAAAAATGCTGACATGCAGCAACTCCGGATTGACGGTACTGTTACTGATGAGATCGGGAATCCGATGCCCGGGGTCAATATTCAGGTTGCCCGAACTACAATTGGAGTAATCTCCGGAGCAAATGGTAAATATTCGATAAATATACCGGAAGAAAATGTGGTACTCGTTTTTTCATTTATCGGATATGAAACACAGGAAATTTCAACCGGAGGGAAAAACACTATAAATGTCAGTTTAGTTCCATCAGTAAGTGCTTTGGATGAAATTATCGTTATAGGTTACGGCACCCAGAAAAAAAGTGACCTTACAGGCTCTGTCGTCCGGGTTTCCATGGCTGACAAAACCACACAGCCGAATATAAATCTTTCTCAGGCACTTGTTGGAGTCTCTGCAGGAGTAAACCTTGAGGGAAGAGGTGGTGCATCAGGTGAACCGACTCTTTCTGTAAGGGGACAAACCTCTTTATCAGCATCTGACAGGCCCCTGATTGTCGTGGATGGCATCATCTATAACGGACCCATTTCCAATATCAATATAAGTGATGTGGAATCAATAGATATACTTAAAGATGCCAGCGCAGCAGCTGTCTATGGATCAAGGTCGGCCAACGGCGTACTCCTTGTTACCACAAAAAAGGGAAAAACAAAAAAACCGGTAATAACCTTTGACATGTATAAAGGTTTCCAGGATATGACGAATAATCCCATGAGAGTGATGAATGCTGATGAATTTGCCATCAGGTTACTTGATTGGGAACATCAGGAAAAAGTTTATGCATGGTATGAAACAAATCCAACAAGTGCAGACGGAAGGCCTGTACGGCCTGATGTTACAAACCGGCAGACTGTGGCTTCCTACCTGAGAACTTATGAGGAGCAACAGAATTATCTGGCCGGCAATGAAATTGACTGGGTTAAAGAAGTTTTGCATGTCGCTCCGATGCAAAATTACAATCTGAGTCTCCAGGGCAGCGCTGAAAAGGTTTCTTATTATCTGTCAACTTCATATTCTGATGTGGAAGGAATCCAGCTGAACGATAAATTCAAGAGATTTACAATGCGCAGTAATCTGGAAAGTGTGGTTAATGACTGGCTTACCCTTGGATTGAATGCATCCTTTTCTACCAGAGATAATTCAGGTCTTCCGGCCAGTCTTGGCAACGCAAGGGTAGCCAGCCCTCTTGTAGACAACAGGATTGGTGACAGGAATTATGAGATTTACCTCAGCGGTGAATTATTCCAGCCATACCCGCTTGTCAATTTATATGTTGATAATTCGGATATAAGTAATGAACTGTTTGGAGTAGGTAGTGCAAAAATAACTGTACCATGGGTGAAGGGGCTGAAGTATGAATTGAATTATTCCCACACCTATTCTACCAGGAATAATAATACATACAATGACAGCAATACCCCTAACGGTGTTTCAAACAGGGGCCTTGCGGTGAAGAATCCTTCCGAAAGCAGGGACTGGATCGTTAACAATATAGTCACTTACTCGAGAGCTTTTGGGGATCACCAGATTAATTCCACTTTCCTTTTCAGCCGGGAAGGAAGGACTGGAAATTCCTCTACCCTTAATGCACAAGGTTTTGATAATGAGGTTCTCGGATATAATAACATGGGATTAGGAGAGATTGCAACCGTATCCACTTCAGCTTATGAAGAAAACAGCCTTTCTTATATGGCACGTATAAACTATAGCTTTATGTCCCGTTATATGTTTACAGCAACAGTACGCAGGGACGGTTTTTCGGGATTCGGAACCGGTAACAAATGGGCTACTTTCCCATCGGCATCAATTGCATGGGTCGCTACTGAGGAATCGTTCCTCAAAGACATGGGTTTCTACCTGAAACTGAGGGCTTCTTACGGCAAGAATGGAAACCAGGGGATAGGTCGTTATTCAAGCCTGTCAAGAATGGGTACCCGTTATTATGTATATGGACAATCAACCGCAATAGGTCTATATCCAAGTACACTGGCCAACTCAGACCTTGGATGGGAAACAACCTCTTCTTACAATGCCGGACTTGACTTTGGTATTTTAAAGAACAGGATTACCGGTTCTGTTGATTTATATAAAGCAAAAACAGAGGATGTCCTTGTTCAGAGACGGCTTCCAAGGTCTTCCGGATATGTGAATGTCTGGACAAATATAGGAGGACTTGACAATAAAGGTATAGAGCTTGAATTTAAAACAGTAAATATCGAAAAAGCATTAAGATGGGAATCCGGTTTTGTCTTCTCTCTTAACAGGGATAAGATCAATAAACTTTACGGCGGACAAAATGATTTTGATATTGGTAACGGTTGGTTTGTAGGCAAGCCTATCAGTAGTATTTATGACTACCAGATGGCAGGAGGCGTTTGGACTGAAGATGAGTTCTTCAGTGGCAATATCCTTGAAGGATGGTATCCGGGCCAGTTCAGATATGTAGATCAGGATGGTGACGGACAAATAGATCCGACCAATGACAGGACAGTTATTGGTTACGAGTCTCCGAGCTACCGTTTCAGTATCAATAATACATTGTCCTATAAGGATTTCACTCTTTCGCTGTTTATTAACTCCATACAGGGAGGAAAGGATTATTATTTAGCCGACAATGCCGCAATGATCAATCCCCTATTTTATATGCAGCAAAGGATGAATAATTCTGCAATAAATGCTTACTGGAGACCTGATGCACCTACTACAAATACTACCGGTATGTATAATGTCCCCCTTCGCCAGAGTGGCATTTACCAGAGCCGGAGCTTCGTCAGGTTGCAGGATGTTTCCTTAACATATAATCTGAACAAGAATCTTCTTGATAAATTAAAGTTGCAGTCGTGTCAGGTTTATATCTCAACCAAAAATCCATATGTCTTGACAAAATGGCAGGGATGGGATCCTGAGATCGGAGTCAGTGATACTCCTTTAATGAGAAATATGGTTGCAGGTTTAAGAATAAGCTTTTAATATTATCTGTGAATAAGTAACAGATTAGTTATTATAAAATATATAAATTAAAAAACAATGGAAAAATATTTAAATATACTTAATAAGAAGTGTTTGACGATAGCTGTTATCCTGCTCTCGTTATTTACTTCCTGCAGCGAAAAGATCCTGGATGAAAAACCTCTTGATTTTCTTTCTCCTGATAATGCATATCTGACTGAACAGGGCGCATTACAGGGTGTAACTGCAATTCACGATCGAGTCCGTACCGCTTTTTATCAATATACGGAATTCGGGGTGATGAACTGGGCAACTCATGGGTCTGATCTTGGGTATAATGGTGAAACTCCCCAGGCCGGAGGTGTATATCTTAATTCATATGAGGACATGACCCCTATCTGGAGGAATATTGTGGATCCCTGGAATGCATGTTACCAGATCGTACAATGGGCGAATGTACTTATTGACAAAGTTGAGCAAGCTGATCCGGGAGTATTTAGCGGCGGTGAGGCCGGAAGGAATGTATATATTGCCGAAGGAAGGTTTTTCAGGGCATGGGCTTACCGTTACCTGGTTTCTACTTATGGCGATATTCCGCTTTTAGAGAAGCCGGTAAATTATGCAAAAGCCGATTTTGTGAGAGATCCCATTGCTGATGTTCATGCGTTGATGGTTGAGGATTTCCAGTTTGCAGCTGCCAATTTGCCTGTACCCGGCGAGGAAGCCGCACCGGGCAGGATAACACAGGGACCGGCATGGCATTACCTTGCCGAAACATATCTCGAGATGGGAGAGGCACAGATGGCTGTTGATGCAGCTTCACATGTAATTAATGATTACAACTATGCTTTAATGACCCAGCGTTTTGGAACAAGACTCGGAAATGATATTTTCGGATCGGGTGATGTGTATTATGATCTTTTTGGATATGATAACCATAACCTGAATGAGAATACAGAAAAAATGTGGGTCATCCAGGTTGAGCCTAACATTACCGGTGGAGGACAGATATCAAGTGCATATATTTACGGGCCACGATATTTTGATATAGGCCTCACTCCTGATGGTTATAAGGGATTTCGCGGCGAATTGTACAATGGTGTTTATACGGGTTATTCAGATACTTTAAGCCGTCCCACGGCAAATTGCCGCGGTACAAACCTTGTATATTATTATGTCTGGAAAGACAACTGGTACAATGATATCCGCAATGCAAAGCATAATATTAAGCGCGACTTTTATTATGATAGCCCCGGATCTGCATACGACAAGAAAAAAATAGATTTCAGCCTTTATGATCCTCCGCGTCCCAATCCTCTGCTTGATACATTGAAGATCCTTTTCCCTATTCATACGAAGTTCGCGGATCCTCTTCATTATTTTCTGCAACCTAACAGGTCAGGTGGAGGGATTACCCATAAAGACTGGTATGCACTTCGATTTGCGGAAACATTGCTTCTCCGTGCCGAAGCATATCTGGGTATAAACAGACCAGATCTGGCAGCGGCTGATGTTAATATGGTCAGGAACAGGGCAAATGCAACACCGGTACTCCCGGCTGACTGCGATATAGATTATATCCTGGATGAACGGGTAAGGGAGCTTTACGGAGAAGAGTTCAGGCTCCTTATTCTGCGGCGGACAGGTAAACTTGTGGAAAGAGTTCTAAAGTATAATGATAATCCTACCTGTCCAGGAGCATATATTAAGCCTTATAATTTTCGTTGGGCTATTCCTCAGGAACAGATTGATTTAAATGTTAATGCTGAGTTTCCCGCAGAACCCGGGATATTAAACCTGTATAGCCCGCAAAATATACTTCCGGTTTTAATTTTTATTCCGGCTGCTTAGCAAGATGCAAGCCGGAATCAGTGAAGAGGGAGTGATAAAGTTAAACTGTGAAAACGGTACATTTCGGGGATCTTACTCCGGTAATGTACCGTTTTTATTATATTAACCTCCCGGAACTTCTACTTTATTTCCTGACTACGGTTAAATTTAAATGTTTAACTTAACGGGTATGAAAATAATAAGAACTTTTGGCAGGGAGTTTGAGCACAAATTTATAATCAGCCTGATTATCTTTTGCTCCTGTTGCTTTGTCTATGGGCAGAACGATCTGTCCCTTAAGGATATCGCAGTCTTAAAAGAACCTGCCGATACTATGATGAAGAGCTACCTTCTGAATATTGTCGACAGGCAATTTGCTGTCAGAGACTCTTTGTTGTCAACGTTGAAATCGGCAAAAGACTGGGATAAAAGGGCACAGACAATACGTGACTCAATGATCTCCTGGACCGGCCCCTTTCCCGAGCGCACACCCTTAAACGTCCGTATTACGGGAAGATTGGACCGGGAAGATTATGTCATTGAAAAAATTCTTTTCGAGAGTCGTCCGGATTATCTTGTCAGCGCCAATTTATATATCCCAAAAAACCTTTCTTTCCCGCGGCCTGCCATTCTGAATGTTATTGGTCATTCCCCGGAGGGAAAAGCTGCCGATAAAGTCCAGATGCGAAGCATCTCCCAGGCAAAAAAAGGATTTGTGGCATTAACTTTTGACTGCATGGGACAGGGTGAACGGCAGATCGGTGATCCTTCTACCTGGACCAGGTCTCCGGGATATGCACATCAGATTATTGGGACGCAGGCCTTTATCAGCGGTACAAATGTCTTCAATTTAATGGTATGGGATGCAATCCGTGCCATTGATTATTTGGTCAGCCGTCCTGAGGTGGACGCAGACAATATTTCCATTACGGGATGTTCAGGAGGAGGGATGATGACTACCTATATACTTCCGTTTGAAACTCGTCTTAAAGTGGCTGTTCCTGCATGCAATCCAAATACATGGTCTTACCGTGCACATGCCGGTCTTTCTGCTGATCATGAGCAGATCTTTTTTGGATGTTTTGAGAGTGCAATAGATCCAAGAGGTGATCCGTTGTTTACTACGGTACCTAAACCACTGCTGATTGACGCTACAACAGATGATAATCTGAATCCTCCCCGGGGCGTATGGGACCTGAGTAACTGGTTGTTTAAATCATATTCGGCACATGGTGTGCCCGAAAAATTCAGTACAACAATGGTTAAAGCAGGACACGGATATAACAAGGAACAACGGGAGATTGCCTATTCATGGTTGTTACGATGGACAGGCGGTGATTCATCAGATTTTCCGGAGGAAGATATTCCCATAGAAAAAGATGAGGAATTGTGGGCTGCCTCCGGTGGCAATGTTTTTAATGAATCAGAGAGCCGCAGGCCTGAGGAGCTGGTTCTGGATTATTTAAAGGCGAACGCTGCCAAAGCAGTATCAGTAATGAATTCAACGGAATTAAAACAGCACCAGACCAGAATGTCTCAGTTGACGGAAGAGGTGCTCCACACAAAGCTAAATAAAATTGAGGTTGAAGGTTCTATTGAAAAATCCGTGCTCCTGGGAAATATAAGACTCAGCAAAATAATCCTCAAACCTGAGAAAGGAATAATATTACCAGCAATTTTACTGGAACCGGCAACGAAATTTTCAAATCCTGATATCATCCTGTATATAAGTCAAAAAGGCAAGTCCGATATACTTAACGATATGGGTATTATTAATGAAATACTGAGAAAAGGTTACAGGGTATTTGCAGTTGATCTTCGCGGAATGGGGGAAACAGCACCCGATATGGCAGGAGTTTACTGGGATTTTCTCTCCGGTAAGCCAATATTCGGGCAGCGTGTACGTGATGTATTGGCTGCCATAAAATGGCTTGGGGAATCTGAGATTAAGGCTCAGAACATAAAGCTCTGGGGTAAAGGAATGTGCGCTCTCTATGGAGCTTTTGCTGGAGTAGTGTGTAAAAATATTACCGGATTGGTACTGGAGGAGCCACTTTTGTCATTTGAAAGCGTGGTTCATGCTAAAGTTCCCGTTTACCGCAATGAGATCATGTTGCCGGGTGTCCTGGAAAAATTTGATATGACCCGGATTTATCAGGCTCTTTGTCCAAGACCTTTATCAGTCATCAATCCTTTACTGGGTGACGGGACCAGAGCAGGGTTACCAGATATTGAGACAATTGACAAACCGCTATTGACAACTTACCGAAGTATAAGAAAACATCGAAACTGGTCAATCGGGAAACTCAATAATGAAGAAAGAGACAAAACCATCATTTATTTTATAACCAATAACTAAATTCATTATGTTTGAAATAAAAACAAAAAGTAAAATGAAAAGAGATCAGCATAGTCGTTATGGATATTCGTTAATAGGGTTATCCGGCCTTTTACTACCCTCACTTTTATCGTGTGGTTCAAAAACACCCGTCAGTGCTGAAATAAAAAAACCCAATATTGTGATAATTCTTGCTGATGATCTTGGATGGAACGATATCGGTTACCACAATCCAGGTGTAAAAACTCCTTTCATTGACAAATTGGCGTCTGAAGGTGTTGAATTTAACCAGTTCTATGTCTGTTCTGTAAGTTCCCCTACCCGTGCCTCATTATTAACAGGAAGATATCCAAGCAGATATGGCATTCTGGCTCCTCTGGCCGATGCGGCTGGACTGCCTGCGGGCACAGTAACTATAGCTGGACTTTTAAAACAGAACGGATATGACACGGGAATATCGGGAAAATGGCATCTGGGCACTGTACCAGAAGGACGGCCATTAAATTACGGATTTAACTCATCATATGGATATCTGCGGGGACAGATTGACCCATATACCCATTTATATAAAGATATGAGCAGAACATGGCACAGGAATGATGTCCTGACCGACGAGGAAGGTCACGCTACAGATCTGATTACCAATGAGGCAATCAGGTTCATTGATAAACCACGGGATAAAGGCACTCCTTTCTTTATTTATGTTGCTTACAGTGTCCCGCATTACCCGCTTGACGAACCTGAAGAATGGACCGGTATTTACAAAGAGACCGTAAGCAATGAATCGCGGAGGAACAATGTTGCATCAATTTCACATATGGATAATGCTGTTGGGAAGATACTTGAGACACTCAAAAAAAATGGAATGGAAGAAAATACATTGGTAATGTTTTTCAGCGACAACGGGGGACAGAAAAGCTGGTCTTCAAAAACGGAGTATAATGGGAAATTTAAACCTCATGACGTACTGGGAGACAACAGACCGTTGAGGGGGTGGAAAGGTTCCCTTTACGATGGAGCCCTCAGGGTTCCTGCAGCGATGATATGGCCCGGAAAACTTAAACACATGAAAGTTGAGGAGGCTTTGAATGTTACAGATATTTATCCTACTTTGGCTGATCTTGCAGGTGCAAAGATCAGCGATGAACTCAAAATCGAAGGACTGAGTTTCTGGCCTCTGCTTAATGGAAAATCTATATCAAAAGAACGGTCAATGTACTGGAAGATGAATAATGGAATGGCCTTAAGAAATGGTGAATGGAAATTGATACATAACGGAAAGACCATTGAAAAAGGTAGTGATGAATTATATAATATTCAGGCAGATCCTTACGAAACAAAAGATGTATCTGAAGAGAATCATGATATAGTAAGCAAACTTAAAGATGAGATGCTGTATAATTTATCTCTGGACCTGACGGGTGAGGTTATCCCGGCAAAATAAAAATGACTTGAAATCCTGAGGATACTGTTTTAACTGCCGTGATAAAAAATTGTAAATAAACTCAGAGAATTTAATCTTTAACAGCATGAAAAATACAAGGAGGGATTTTGTTAAAAAAGCAGGTCTTGGTACTGCAGGACTGACTTTCGGAGGCGCTGCTATGGGGTTTAGCGCTAAAAGTTATTCACAGGTTATAGGGGCCAATGACCGGATCCGTATTGCCAATGTGGGCGTTAACTCACGAGGGAAAGCTCATATCAGCGGATTTGCCCAATGCCCCAATGTCTCTATAAGTTACATTTGTGATGTTGACAGCCGTGCTGCACAGGTTGCCGCAAAGATGGCAGAAGATCTCACAAAGGAGAGGCCCCGGATTCATTCTGATTTCAGAAAACTTATTGAAGAAAAGGATCTTGATCTTGTAACAATTGCGACTCCGGAACACTGGCATGCCCCTATGGCGATTCTGGCCGTAAAAGCAGGAAAGCATGTTTATGTAGAAAAACCCTGTGCTCACAACCTTCGCGAAGGTGAAATGCTGACAGAGTTGGCGGAAAAATACCCCGGTACGGTTATTCAGATGGGTGTTCAGGGTCGTTCGGGTCTGAGAAATTTAGAAGGGATAAAGGATCTTAAAGAAGGCCTTATTGGTGAAGTCTATTTAGCCAAAGCCTGGTATGCAAACAAACGCGGCACTATCGGGACAGGTCAGAAAGTACCCGTTCCCGAATGGTTAGACTGGAACCTGTGGCAGGGACCTGCACCTCATGAGGATTACAAAGACAATATTGTTCATTATAACTGGCACTGGTTCAGGAAATGGGGTACCGGTGAAATGGGGAACAATGCCATACACCAGCTTGATTGTTGCAGGTGGGGAATGGGAGTTGAATACCCGGAACAAGTCACATCCTACGGTGGCAGATTTCACTTTAAAGATGACTGGGAATTTTGTGATACACAGATATCGGATTATAAATTCAGCGGAGGGAGACAAATCATCTGGGAAGGAAGAAGTTGCAATCCTTTCAGAATTTATGAAGCCTCGAACGGTGTAATCTTCTCCGGGACAAATGGCACCATAAAAATTTTACCGGAAGATGATAACTATACGGCATATGACCTGGCAGGGAAAATAATAAGACAGGCAGGAGATAAGGTAAGTGATGAGCAACCTGATCTGATGGGTTTGAGTTCAATGGGTTTGTCTGAAAAACATTTTTTGAATACCACGGAAGCCATAAGGGGTATTTCCAAAGCACATGCTCCTATATCTGAGGGAGTAAAAGGCAATGCTCTTTGTCTTTTAGGAAATATCTCCTGGAAGGTTGGCCGGACACTTAAGGTTAATTCATCAGATGGAAGGATCTTAGATGACAAAGAAGCTTTAAAAATGTCATCCAGACAATATGAACCAGGATGGGAGCCAAAAGTGTAAATTGCTATCTGTTAAATAATCAACAGGTAAATATTAAGTTCACAGAATATATTATTGGTAAGCCCCAACGCGGACTTTCCCTGTTTTTTGTAAAAAGTCAGTCTTGAATAAGATCAGAAACAAATTGAATATTAGCCCGGGAATTCTTCCCAAATAATTAAAAAAAATATCAATGAAATTTAAATTAATTTTCTGCATCGGAGTCGTTTTAACTGTTGCTCATTCATGCAACAATGGCACATTGCCGGAAGATCGGTATAGAAATACCTCATTAATAACAGATACCCTTCCGGAGGTTCTTGCAACGGGGCATGCTGATTTAATCGGAAGTAAATTAAGGCACGAGGCTTTAATAAAATTCAGCCTGCGGCAGTTACCTGATAATCTGAAAGATTGGGAATCATACAGTAATAAGCTTAGGGGTGAAATACTTAAAAAAACAGGTGCAGAAATTGACCATGCTCTGCCGGTTAATCTTAAGATAACCGGAACAATTCAAAGAAAAGGCTATGAAATTCAAAATATATTATTTCAGACTCGTCCGGGTATTTACGCTACGGCTACTTTATTTGTCCCGGAAGGGAAAGCTCCATTACCGGCTGTGATTGTTATGTGTGGTCATTCTTTGAATGGCCGTCTGGCCGGTAACTATCAGAGTGTGGGTAATACTTTGGCCCTTAATGGTTACGTGGCCCTGGTAATGGATCCATGGGGTGCCGGTGAAAGAACCACAACCCATGGAGTATTTGAGTATCATGGTGGTAATCTTGGAGCTTCCCTGCTGGATATCGGGGAATCATTGATGGGTATGCAGATTTCCGACAATATAAGAGGTGTTGATCTGCTCTGTTCATTACCTTACGTGGATCCTCAGAATATCGGAGCAACGGGTGGCAGCGGAGGCGGCAACCAGACAATGTGGCTTGCAGCAACCGATGTACGTATTAAAGCTGCAGTCCCTGTTGTCAGTGTCGGTACTTTTGAAGCATACGTAATGAGGTCTAACTGCGTTTGCGAAGATCTTCCCGGTGGCCTGACCTTTACGGAAGAGTCAGGTGTACTGGCTCTGGCAAGGGCTATAATGCCCTGTAATCACATAAAAGATACCAATCAGGCATTCTTCCCGTCAGAATTATTACGAAGTTATTATAATGCCCTTCCGGTGTATAAACTGGCAGGCAGGGAGAAGAATCTGAACTACAAAATATTTGACCTGCCTCATGGTTATTTTCCTCAGGACCGGGAAGCTATGCTGGGCTGGTTTGATCTTCATTTAAAAGGAATAGGAACAGGTGATCCTGAAAAGGAAATTCCATTTGAACTTATACCTGAAGAAAAACTGATGGTTTTTCCTTTTGGACAGCGAGATGCGGATGTAGTAAGTACAGATGAATATTGCAGGCAAAAGGGTAATGAGCTTAGAGCTAAAATGCTTAATATCACATCGTTCGACAAAGATCAGAAAGTAAAGGAACTAAAAGAAATCCTCGGATCAGAAGTAAAATCAGACCTGAACAAAATACATCAATTTTCCACAATAAACGGATGGGACAGGTTCGCTTTGGAGACCTCTGATGATAAACTGATACCGGTTCTGCATCTTTCCCCTATAAATAAATCTAAAGACTATATTATTCTCTGCAATCCAGCGGGGAAAGACAGCATATCCCAAAATTTAATTGATGAATTTGTGAAGAAGGGATCGGGAATAGTGATTGTTGATTTAACCGGTACTGGTGAACATTCTCATGACAGAAGGGTAATTACTCCTCAGTCAAAGGGCGATGGCACAACAGTTTTGTCCCGTGCGGAATTATGGCTGGGCAGAACCCTGATGGGGGAATGGGTAAATGACCTGAATGTGGTTTATCAATTTTTAGACACCAATTATAAGCACGGCAAAATCAGTATTGAAGGCAGCAAAGAAGCTGGAATTGCTGCGTTATATTTTGGCCTGCTGGGTGGAAAAGCAGATAAAATTATACTCAGAGATTCTCCGGTAAGCTATCTTTTCGATAACAGGGAATCTGTAAATTTCTATAAGACTGCCATTCACTTACCGGGAATTCTCAAATGGGGCGATATTTCACTGGCTGCAGCCCTGGGTGGGGAGAATATTACCTTTATTAACCCGTTGACCATGTCTGGTCAGAAAGTCAGGGGGGAGAGACTGGATAATTATCGGAAAGAATTTGAGAACGTAAGAAAAATATGCAGGCAACCAGGGAAATCGGTTTTCTCTGAAACATCGGATTAGTTCTTTTAAAATCAAATTATTTACACATGAGACACATGAAGAATATAAAAGTATCAGGATGCTTTAAAATCTATTTATTGATTGTTTTCAACTTATTCATTGTTGATATTTTAAATGCTCAGCAGGAGAATCTTAACCTGTTTGACAGATGGACAGAATGGACTGACGGGAAGAATATGCTTATTCATCATCTTAATGATCAGGCATTTACTCTACTGGATCAAAGAGATAAAGAGATTGCCGGGTTAAAAACAGAGCAGGATTGGCTTAACAGGCAGAAGAAAGTGAGGGCTACTCTCATGAAAATTGTAGGTCCCTTCCCGGAAAAGACACCTTTGAACCCAAAAATTACCGGAGTTGTAAAAAAGGATGGTTATAGAATTGAAAAAATAATTTATGAATCAATGCCTGGTTTTTATGTGACTGGTTGTCTTTTTATCCCTGATGGAATTAAGGGAAGAGGACCGGCAATACTTAACGTGATAGGGCATACTGGAATCGCATTCAGATCGGAAGGCTATCAGACAATGATCCTTCATCTGGTACAGAAGGGATTTATTGTCTTTGCTATTGACCCCATAGGACAGGGGGAGAGGAGTCAGTACTATGATAATGATAAGAAGGGATCCCTGATTGGCATAAGTGCTCCGGAACACTCTTACTTCGGAAGTCAGTGCTTAATATCCGGAGTATCTTCCGGTAGGTATTTTATATGGGATGGCATTCGGGGAATAGATTATCTTGTTTCGAGGAAAGAAGTGGATCCTGAAAGAATAGGTGTAACCGGAATTTCAGGAGGAGGGACTCTTACCGCATATATCTCTGCCATTGATGAAAGAGTTAAAGCTTCAGCTCCAACCTGTTATATTACAGGATTCAGGAGGTTACTTGAATCTATTGGTGCCCAGGATGCAGAACAAAATATATATCATGCTGTAAAAGAAGGAATAACCCATGCTGACTTTCTGGTTTCACGGGCTCCAAAACCTACTTTAATGGTAACAACAACAAGAGATTTCTTTAGTATTCAGGGAGCAAGGGAAACTTATGACGAGGTTTTAAATGCATATAAAGTATTTGGGAAAGGGAATGATATGGGTATGGTTGAAGATGATGCCGACCATACATTGTCTCCGAAGAATAACATAGCGACATGTGCATTTTTCCAGAAATACTTTAAAATTGCCGGTGACCCTGTTCCGGGTGTTATCAGGACATTATCGCCGGAAGAATTATATGTAACGCCCGAAGGACAGCTTTCTCCTTTTATTGGAGGCGAGACAGTCTTCAGTCTTAATAAAATGGAGACCCGGAAATTAATTGATAATATAGCCGTTTCAAGAAAAAATGGTAATGTTCATCTGGAAAAAGTTTTGTTGAATGCAAAAGAACTATCCGGGTTCACCGATCCGCCTGCCGTTGTTAAATCAGTATTCCGCGGCAGATATCAGAGAGATGGGTACTGCGTTGAAATGTATGCGTTGCAGGGTAATGGTAATTATGTTATTCCACTATTATTATTTATCCCGGATACAGGAAACGGGTTCACACCGGTTATTTACCTGCATCCGCAGGGGAAAATTGCCGATGCAGCTCCCGGAGGAAGAATTGAACAGTTGGTAAGAAAGGGATTTATGGTAGCGGCAGCTGATGTTTTGGGAACCGGAGAAGTTGCTCCGGAAAGACCTCTTTATGGTTCAGCTGGTATCTCGCCACTGTTTTTTAATTCGGTACTTACTGGGAAAAGCATTGTTGGTGTTCAGGCTGGTGATGTTGGAAGTGTTGTTAATTTCTTAAAAGGCAGAAAAGATATAAATCAGAATAATATTGTTGCCATGGCATTTGATGAGATGTGTCCGACTCTGTTGCATGCTGCAGCTTTGAACAGGACGATCAGGTCTATAGCATTAATTGGTTCTCCTGTCTCATACCGTTCCATAGTAATGAATAAATTCTATAACAGAAGTTTTATAAATTGCAGTGTGCCAGGGGCACTGACAGCTTATGACCTGCCGGACCTTATTGGTTGTATGGCACCAAGGAAGATCGCACTTGTGGAGTTAAAGGACCAGATGAATAAACCTGCACCGGATGACCTTGTTGGTGATGAACTAAAATACCCTCTGTCTGTTTATTCAAAGAGAGATGCGGCAAATAACATAAGAGTTATACCTTATACTAACGATCTGGTGGTTGTTGCTAACTGGTGTTTCGGAAACTAATTGGAGATAAAAATGAAACAATTCTGTTACACATAATGAAAACAAGACGAAGAGAATTTTTAAAGCTGTCATTTATGACCGGCATTGGCCTGGCAAATGGTGGAATAATTCCAGCATTGAATTTGAACCAGAAAAGCAGGAGATCACATAATAAGCTGGTTATTGATAAAACAGAAGCAAAGCTTCAGGATGGAAGAGTTGTTTCAACCCCATTCTGGCGCGTGGAAAGCGGAGTTGAGGGACCTTCGCTGCTTCTCATTGCTGCCCAGCATGGAAACGAGGTGCAGGGAGCCGAGGTGGCAAAGCGGTTTCAGGAAATTTGTGTAACGAAGCTCATTGCAGGAAGTGTCTGGTTATTGCCCATGGCAAATATTCTTGCAATCAGGAGCAGAAGACATTCTTTCGATCTTGGTCCCGAACAGAACAGCAGGATGAGTGAGGGCCTGAATAATATGCAACAGACCTGGCCTGGTAATCCTGAAGGTAATGATACTGAACGCCTTGCTTATTCTATTGACAAAGCGGTAGTAAGTCATTGCAGTCACGCTGTAGATATGCATTGCTGGGAACATGTGAAAGCAGCTGAGACACTTATTGAAAATGATAATGAGATGTCAATGGCCATGGGAAGAGTTACCACAACACGCTTTGTAAGTTATAGAAAAGGAAGCGTTCCTGAAGTTAATAAAATGATGATCAGGCAATTAATGCGCAAGCGCGGTGGCAGTTCCATTGTAATGGAGCTTTCAGGTCAGTTTCAGATGCAGGAAAAGCAGGTTCTTATAGGTTTAAGCTCAATGATCAACATTGCCATATTGTTACATATGATGGAGGGAGCACCTGAACTTATTAAGGGACCAAGGGTAGTTCACTCTCCCGGACAATAGCCACGATGTGCCTTCCCCCGCCACAGGTATTTTCATGCCGGGGATGCGTAAAGATGGTACCTCTGCGCTTATCCCGGGTGACCCGGTGGAAAAGGGACAGGTTCTTGGTCATATCATCCGGGAAACAGATCTGGAGAATATCCCTGTTGTTGCACAGGTTTCGGGCTACCTCTGGCAGTTTGGCCTTTGTCACTGGAACATGTGTGATGCAAGCCTTCCGGCTTTGCACCCATACACTGAGGAGGGTGAAATAATATCTGTTATTGTTTCAGCATAACAGGGTGATCGTGCAGATAAAATCATAAATTTATATGCACAATTTCGGAGGCTAAAACAAAATAATATTCTTAATAACGTTAAATAACGGAGGAAAACAAATGAGTGCAAAGAAAATGACACGTGGCCAGTTTCTGGGAACCTCAATGGGATTATCATTAATCTCTTCAGCCAGGGTTGGAGGCAGTTCCTTTACCAGGCTTATTGAACGCCAACAGGATTCATTCGAGATGAATGAACAGATAAAAAACAGTTATGAGATAGCCTTGAGTATCTTAAAACCAACGAAGGCACAGCTGGAACATGGATTGGAACTTCACAGAAATTCGGTTGTATTCGACACTTATGGTTTCCAGCCCACTGCTGCTGTTGATGGTGCTGTTATTGCTGCAGCCCTTAAGGATAATGCTTCTCAGCTTGAATTGCAGGATTTGCGTGAAGATATGTCGATGAGCCGCTATGTTGATAATGAAAGAGAAAGGAAAGAGTTCGAAAATGCATGGAAAGCTTCAGGAGTAACCTGCCAGTTTCAGAATGCGGGTGAAGAAGGCAATGCCGTGGAAAGATTGCTCAAACGTCTGGCCAGGTTTACTTATTCTACCGATATGATGCATGACTTCATCTGCAAGGCAGTGACTCCTGAGGACATTATACTGGCAAAAAAGGAAAACAGGCATGCTCTGTATTTCAGCGGGAATGGTGTTCCGCTTCCACAGGATTGGGTGTCGGTTGAAGAGGAATTGAGGTACATAAGAGTGTTTTATCAATTGGGAATACGTATGATGCATCTCACTTACAACCGTCGTAATATGATTGGTGATGGTTGCGGAGAGCCTGGCAATGCTGGCCTGAGTGATTTTGGGAGAACTGTTGTTAACGAGATGAACCGTGTTGGGGTCATCGTGGATATCGCTCATTCAGGCTGGCAGACAAGCCTTGAGGCTGCAAAAACCTCTGCGAAACCGATGGTCGCAAGCCATAGTTGTGCAGCCACTATAAACAAGGTTATCCGTTCGAAGCCTGACGAGGTCATTAAGGCTATTGCTGATACTGGAGGCTACATTGGCATATGCGTTATTCCACGCTTTCTGGGGGGTACTGGCGACATCGCTGCTTTAATGAAGCATATTGATTATGTTGTTAAAAAATTCGGATTCGATCATGTTACAATTGGAACGGACCATGGTTATTCTTCTCAATACAATGCATTGGAGAATAAGATAATTGCCAGTGCGGGAATCAGGCAGGCAGCACGGACAAGATGGGAAGCCCTTTGGCCGGTAGAGGCTGATTTCCAGGTAAAACCAGAGATGCAGATGAGCATGGCCTGGACTAACTGGCCACTATTCACCGTTGGAATGGTTCAAATGGGATATTCTGACAAGGATATAGAAAAAATTCTCAGTGGAAATGCTTTGAGGGTAGCAAGAGCAGTTCTTGCATAACAGGTTCGGTTTACAGTTAGTTATCTTAATAATTTGAAATCCATGATTAATCAATTGAAAGCTGGTCTGTTCCTATTCATTTTTCTTAACTGGTTTGCAGCAGAATCTTATTCGGCTGAGCCTGACAGTTCATATTCCGAGGTGTGGGAATTGAAGTCATTAAAAAATACAGGAGGACATCGGATGCAGGTTTTCGGTAATCCTGAAGTTGTAAAAACCGAACATGGGAAAGCGGTAAAATTCGACGGAATCGATGACCGGCTGCTTGTTGATAATAACCCGATCGGTGATTCAAAAGAGTTTACCATTGAGGTGATATTTAAACCTGATTTTGCTTATGACATTAGTAACCAGCCTCGTTTTATTCATTTTCAGGACCTTGATGACACTCTCTCAGGTTGGCCCTTGGCTAACAGGGTTATGATTGAACTCCGGTTAACGCCGGATAAGAAATGGTATCTTGACGGTTACATGATGACTGATGCGGGAGAACGGACACTTGTTAACAGAACTCTGACACATTCTGCAGGAGAATGGGCTCATGCAGCATTGACTTATAAAGATAATACTTTCACAACATATGTTAACGGAATTCGTGAGACAAGCGGGGTAGTCACTTTCAATGAAAAACTGTTAAATAAAGTTGGGAAAGTCTCTATAGGAGGAAGAATGGACCGCCGGAATTATTATTGCGGTTTGATTAAAACCTTGAAAATTACCCGTAAGGCTTTGGAACCCCGGCAATTTATCAGACTTGATGATTAAAGCTTATTTGAGAATATATTTAAATCCGTAAATCAATCTATAATACCATTTATTCCCTTATTTCTTTTATCGGAATGATATTTTAAATCAAAAGTCATCTTTTAAGAGATATTTTTAATTAATTCATAAAGTTTAGTTAATGTTGTTTGATTAAAACGCCTCTGAATAATATTTTGAATTTCATTATTTGTATATTTATAGTTCAGATATGAAATAAAAGGGAGTAAAAATCCTTATAATTCTATTTTCTCATTAATTTTATTCTAACCTGAAACTAATTAATCCTTTGCCTATGAAACAGATAATAGTCTAATTTAGAAGTACAGGTAAGTTCCCACGTATCTGTCAGTAAGTGCATAATTCCATTATGCGTTTTAGTTTATTAATTGTTAAATACTTAAAATCTATGAAAAAATTCTACTATTTGAAGCGAACAGCTTTATTTAAAGTATGTTCCGGGAAATCTAACAGAATTATAAAAATTATTAGCCTACTTTTATGGGTTACGGTTTTTAATGCATTCGGAAGTGAAGCATCCTCACAATATGCGGGTTTGAGTTTTGACACAAAAGAGGTTCCTGTCGGGAATTTTCTGACCGCAAATGAGGTACCGCAAGATGAGATCCTGGCAGGTTCGGATATAAGGTCTGTTATTGGATCAAGTCATGTTTTGCGAGGCAATAATGAAACAGTAAAAGCTGATCTTTTACAACAAAACAGGATCAGCGGAACTGTTACTGATGAAAAGGGAAGCCCAATGCCAGGCGTAAACGTACTGGTTGAAGGCACCACAATTGGCGCTATTACTGATGTAAACGGGAAATACTCATTAACTATACCGAATGCGAGTGCAGTACTCGTCTTTTCATTTATTGGGTATAATATTGAGAAAATACCTGTTGGGGGAAAGACAACTATTGATGTAAGTTTGGTTTCATCAGTGAGTGCATTAAATGAGGTTATAGTTATTGGATATGGGACACAAAAGAAAAGTGACCTGACAGGTTCTGTTACAAGAGTAAATATGGGAGATAAGGTTCTGGCAAATAAAGTTAATATTCTTCAGGCTATGCAGGGGGATACTCCAGGGTTAAATGTAACAGGTGGGGGAGCTGTCGCTGGTGATGAACCGTCGCTTTCAATAAGAGGACAAACTTCTTTGTCAGCAAGTGACAGACCTTTGATTGTCCTTGACGGTATTATATATAATGGATCCATCTCCGACATAAATGTCAATGATGTTGAAACAATTGACGTGCTTAAAGACGCCAGTGCGGCTGCAGTTTATGGATCTAGATCGGCTAACGGTGTAATGCTTATTACCACCAAAAGAGGAAAATCAGAAATTCCAACTTTTACATTTAACAGCACCTATGGTTTTCAGAATTTTACAAAGGTTCTCCCTTTGATGAATGCGGAACAGTATGCGGTACGGTTGGTTGACTATTATTGGGAACAGCAATTGTACGCATGGTATAAAACCAATCCGACCAGTTCAGCAGGGAGACCTGTCAGACCGGATGTTACTGACCGTAATGTTGTTGCGGTTACCTTACGATCTGAGGAAGAGAAGGATAATTATCTGGCAGGAGGGCATGATGTTAACTGGTTTGATGAAGTATCACAGCCAGCACCTATGCAGAATTACGACCTTAATATATCAGGTAAAACTGAAAGGTCGAATTACTATATATCCGGTTCATACACCGATCAGAAGGGGGTCTTGAAAAATGATCAGTTTAAAAGATCTACAGTGCATACCAATGTTGAGAGTAAAATTACAAACTGGTTAACATTGGGATTAACTTCATCATATTCTTACCGGGATTATTCCGGATTGGAATGTGGACTTCAGAGAGCGAGTTTTGCCAGCCCGCTGGTTAATATAACAAATCCGAATGGAACCTATCCGTTGTACTTTGGTACAGAAATTTATCAGGTACATCCTCTTGCTAATCTGTTAGTTGATAATTATGATGTCAGAAATAACCTGTTTGTTGTGGGTACTGCTAAGATCGAAATTCCCAAAATTAAAGGGCTGAGTTATGATTTTAAGTATTCCAACACCTTTTATACTGTAAGATCGAATACTTTTTATCCTCCTATAGTATATGACGGTAACTCCAACAGTGGTGTTGCAAGCAGAAATGATTCGGAAGAAAGGAACTGGCTTATGGATAATATACTCACATATGTAAGAACTTTCGGAGATCACAGGGTGAATGCAACGCTGCTTTACAGCCGGGAAAACCGTAAAGGGCAGAATTCAAATATTTCAGCATCACAGTTTGGAACATGGGTACTGGGTTACAATGCTGTCGAGCTTGGAACAATACAGTCAAATAGTTCAGGAGCATGGGAAGAGAATAGTATTTCCTATATGGGTCGTCTGAATTATGTGTTTAAAGACCGGTACATGCTTACAGGTACTGTACGTAAAGACGGCTTTTCAGGATTTGGGGCTGCCAAAAAGTACGCAACATTTCCATCGTTGTCGTTTGCCTGGGTAGCATCAGAAGAAGAATTTGTTAAAAATTTTGGGGCCTGGCTGAATTTTTTAAAGCTGAGGGTTTCTTACGGAGCAAACGGGAACCAGGGAATTGGACGTTATTCAAGTTTCTCAACGATGACCAACAATTCATTTGTTTATGGGTCTTCAACGGCTATCGGTGTTTTGCCTAATTCACTGGGGAACGCAGATCTTGGATGGGAATCAACTACATCTTTAAATTTTGGTCTTGATTATGGTGTCCTGGATCAGAGAATCTCCGGATCGATTGATGTTTATACTGCCCAGACAAGCGATGTACTGGTCAGCAGAACACTCCCTTATGCTACAGGTTATCACAGTGTATGGACCAATATTGGAGGGATTGCCAATAAAGGCGTTGAAATTGCACTAACAACTGTGAATATTAAAAGTCCTCTTAGGTGGGAAACCAGGTTTGCATTTTCTCTGAATAGAGATAAGATAACTAAACTCTATGGCGGAGCGGAAGACAAGGACATTGGAAATTCATGGTTTGTGGGGGAATCGATAAGTGCCATATATGATTATAAAATGACTGGAGGACTCTGGACAGAGGAAGAGCTGTATAACGGTAATATTACTACTGCAGGTTTTTATCCCGGTCAGTGGAGACTGGCAGATTTAAACAGTGATGGTGTTATTGATCCAAATAACGACAGAAGTATTATTGGATTCAGGAATCCGAATTATCGTTTCAGCATTAACAATACACTATCCTATAAGAATTTAAGCTTAAACCTCTTTTTAAACTCAATAATGGGTGGTAATGGTTATTATCTTGCTAATAATGCAAGCCTGCTTTCAGCAACTACAACAACAGATGAGGTACAAAGGAGAAATCAATACTTTATTCGTCAGTACTGGACCCCCGATAACGGAGTCGATAATTGTCCGGGAATATTTTATTCACCACCCAGAGCTGCAGGATTATATCAAAGCAGAGGATTTGTGAGATTAAGCGATATTTCTCTTTCCTATCGCTTTGGAGAAAAGGCTCTGGCTGCACTGGACATGTTAAAGATCATTGAGTGTAATGTGTTCATAAGCGGAAAGAATCTTTATACCTGGACAAAATGGTCGGGTTGGGACCCGGAAACCGCATCCAGTACAACTCCTATGATGAAAAGCATTACTGCAGGTATCAGATTAACCTGGTAACCTGACGTGCATGAATCAATTCATTGAATAATTATTGAACTTAAAAAAGTAGAACAATGAAATACAAAATAATATTACAAACCCTGAGTAAAAGATGTTTATTGCTTGCAATTATTTTGCAACTCATCTTTTCATCCTGTAAGAAAAATGTGCTGGAAGAGAAGCCTCTTGATTTTCTTACCCCTTTGAATGCTTATTCTACTCTTGATGGAGTTAAACAGGGAATAACCGGATTATATTCCACAATTCGTTCAAACTGGTTTTCTATGGGAGACAATTGCACTTATACTTTGTACTCACTGGGAACCGACGAATCTTTTGATGGAGAGGAACCCGGAGGCCAGCGTTTTATGACTGACTATTCAACATCTCTTGTATCCTCTAATTCTGAGGTACTTAATATGTGGCGTAAGAATTATACTATTATTCAACAATGCAATGTTATTATTGATCAGATTCAGCTTGCCGATAGCAAGATTTGGCCCAGCGAAGCTGAGAAAAATGTCTATTTGTCGGAAGTATTCTTTTTCAGAGCTTTCTCATATCGCATTCTGGTTACCTTCTTTGGTGATGTTCCGCTTGTTACCGAAGTAGTTAAATCAGCCAGAACTGATTTTGTACGGGCTCCAAAAGCAGATGTTTATAAACAGATCGAAGATGATTTTATTTTTGCCACTGAAAATTTACCGGTAAAGGGCCAGGAAGCGGCTCCCGGCAGGTTAACACAAGCCGCTGCATGGCACTATCTCAGCGAGATCTATCTTGCACAGGGCAAATTCCAGTCAGCTGTGGATGCAGCTTCAAAAGTAATTAATGATTACGGTTATGCACTTATGACAGAGCGGTTTGGAACGAACCTTGGAAAGGATATATTTGGATCGGGAGATGTGTATTATGATCTTTTTACTAATGATAATCAAAACCTTACAACAAATACGGAGGGTATCTGGATTATGCAGTTTGAACCTCTGATCACCGGTGGGGGAGGGTATTATGGCGAAGGTATTTATGGCCCGCGCTATTTCAGTATGGGGAAAACTCCTGATGGATTTACGGCAATCCGGGGTGAACTCGTTGATGGAAAATATACAGGTTACAGCGACACCCTGGGCCGTGGAGTGTCCCGGTGCAGATGTACTAATTATGTTGCATACGATATCTGGGCAAGCGATTGGAACAATGATATCCGGAATGCAGAACATAATATTAAGCGGAAATATTATTTTGACCAGCCTGAATCCATCTATGATAAGCAGTTGATTGATTTCTCTCTTTATCCTCCGGGGGCAAGAGTTCCACTGAAGGATACCATAAATTATATTTATCCATACTGGCTGAAGCTTTCGGAACCCTGCAGGCATACAAGCAGTTTGTCAAGATCAGGTGGCGGTAATAGCTATAAAGATACTTATGCTATACGTCTTCCCGAAACACTACTTATTCGTGCTGAGGCCTATCTCGGTCTGGGTAATAAAACAGCGGCGGCAGCAGATATTAATTTAATAAGGAACAGGGCAAACGCAACACCGGTTGATCCGGCCAATGTTACTATTGATTATATTCTTGACGAAAGAGCACGAGAGCTTTATGCCGAAGAACACAGATATATTACTCTGTTACGGCTTGGTAAACTGGTTGAAAGAGTACGCCAATATAACAGTAATCCTCTTCGTTGGGGTGCTGATATTCAGGATTTCAATAATGTGTGGCCCATTCCTCAGTCGGAAATAGATCTAAATATTAATGCCGAATTGACACAGAATCCTGGTTATTAGAAGAACATTGGTTCAGGTCAGGGGATTCTAAGCTGACATTACGGCTTGCGATTCTTTCACTAAATGTTGTTCCATTAACAATGTTTCAAATGAGATGAACAACTATTAAAGATTTACCGGGATGAGGAGAGCAGATTTGCTCTTCTCATCACTGGTATTTAATTCCTGAAAAAATAAAAAGTCATTGATTTAATTTTTCTTAAGTTATTTCTTATAAGAATCTAATCTAATAAATAATAAAAAATCATGAAAAAAAATTCTGGTCGGAGAGAGTTTATACACACATCACTACTTGCAGGAGCAGGTCTCAGCCTGACAAAAGGTTTTCCTTCGGTATTTGGATTTGGTAGTGTGGAAACGGGAAAAAGAGTAGGTATCATCGGTCTCGACACATCACATGTAACTGCCGTTACCAACTCTTTAAATAACCCAAAACCTGGTATTGACTGGGATGGTTACAAAGTAGTGGCCGCCTATCCCACACTGGGAAGTGCTGATATGAAAGAGAGCATTGGCAGGCTTGCGGGTTTCACTGAAAAAGTAAGAGCCCAGGGTGTGGAAATAGTGGGTTCCATAGACGAACTTTTAAAAAAGGTTGATGTGGTACTTTTAGAATCTGTTGACGGACGGAGGCATCTGGCAGAAGCGTTGCCCGTACTGCGGGCCGGAAAGAGAATGTTTATCGATAAACCAATAGCTGCATCATTAGCCGATGCCATGGTTATCTTTAATGCTGCAAAAAAATATAATGTCCCCATCTTTTCAGCGTCATCCTTAAGGTATATTACAGGCGCCCAAGAACTTGAGGATGGAAAGAATGGAAAAATCCTGGGAGTAGATTCCTACGGTGATTGTTATATTGAACCACACCATCCTGATCTTATGTATTATGGTGTTCATGGTGTGGAAATTCTGTATGCACTAATGGGTACCGGCTGTAAAAGCCTGGTGCGTGTCCATCTTGACAGCACTGACATGGTAGTCGGAACATGGCGGGATGACCGTATCGGGTCGTTCAGAGGAACCCGTACAGGCACCGGAGAGATGGGTGCTACAGTATTCGGAGAAAAGGGTATTGAGGTTCTTAATAAATCCGGTGGCTATACTCCTTTATGGGTTAAGATCATAGAATTTTTTAATACAGGTATTCCCCCGGTAAGCCCGGAAGAAACACTTGAAGAATTTGCTTTTATGGAAGCTGCTGATGTCAGTAAACTTAAGGGAGGAATCCCTGTTGAACTTGAACCGGTAATAGAAAGAGCTGAAAAAAAAGCAAAAAAGATTAGCTTTTAATAGAATTTTGCTCTTCTAAATAAGATATATTAATTAGCCAGTCTCATAAAGATTAAAAGGCTGACTTCAATTCCAAAGATTTGAGAAATAATCATTACCTTAACGGGTATAATAAATTGCCTGAAAAATCGAAGTGTATTAATTACTAATAAATTAATTATGAAAAAAATTTATCGTCGCCGTGAATTTATTAAGACAACAACCGCGGCGGGATTTGCCCTGGGTCTGTCTGGAAATGTAAAGTCTTTCTATTCAAAAAGCAATGTTGCTGATGGAAAAAGAGCCGGAATAATAGGTCTGGACACTTCACATGTTACAGCATTTACCCAAACATTGAATAGTGAGGAAGCAGGTCCTGAGTTTGGGGGATACAAAGTTGTTGCTGCATTTCCCACCAGGGGCAGTGCAGATATGCCGGCCAGTATAAACAGGCTTGAAGGATTTACAGAAAAAATAAGAGGAATGGGTGTTGAAATAGTAGACTCTGAAACGGAGTTTTTGAAGAAAGTGGATGTCGTATTTTTAGAATCCGTTGATGGCCGTCCACATCTGGAACTGGCATTACCGGTATTAAAAGCAGGGAAACGGATGTTCATTGATAAACCCATTTCTAACTCTTTGGCAGGTGCAATGGCTATTTTTGATGCTTCAAAAAAATACAATGTGCCTGTATTTTCTTCTTCTGCAACTAGGTTCGCTCCAACAACCAGAGATATTGTTGAAGGCAGAACAAAGGTAGGTAAAGTTCTGGGAGCAGATACTTACTGTCCAACCGGAAGAGCAATAGGACATCCTGACATGTTCTTTTATGGAATTCATGGCATAGAATCCCTCTTTACAGTTATGGGAACCGGATGTAAAGAGGTGGTAAGATTTAATACGGAAGGGACCGATGTGTTGGTTGGAACATGGGACGATGGACGAATTGGTATTTTCAGGGGGACACCACGGGGGGGGAAAGGTGGTTTTGGAGGAACAGTCTTTGGGACGGATATTGTTGAGATTGGGGAATTCGCAGGTTACAGGCCTATGCTTGTGCAAATTATTGAATACTTCCGGACAGGTATTGTACCGGTGAGACCTGAAGAAACCCTGGAAATATTTGCTTTTATGGAAGCCGCAGATGAGAGTAAGATAAAAGGTGGGGCACCTGTAGCCCTGGAATCAGTAATGCAAAAAGCAAAACAAAAGTCACAGGAACTGATTTAATAGCAGAACCGAATCAGATAAAACAACAGTGAAGAATACTTATTATTTAAAATCTGCATTTAGTGGATAATATTAAGGAATAATATTTGTTTAAATAAAATGAATAAAGGGAAATAATGTATCAATGAATATTAATTTACCTTTGAATTGACTGCAAGGGATTCCCATCCTTTAACAAATTTGGATCCGGAGAATTTTTCAGTGCAAACTAACAGGTGAAAAGTGAAACGAAATATTTAAATTAAGACAGGAATTTATGAAAACTAAAAATGATTCACGAAGGGCTTTTTTAAAAAAATCTATAACAGGTGCCACGGCTCTTTCCCTGGGCGGCATTTTACCAGGCTTCAGTTCGAAAAGCTATGCAGCTATCTCTGGAGCAAATGAACGAATCCTGGTTGGTATGATAGGAGTACACTCCAGGGGACTTCAGCTGTCAAACATTTTTGGGCGGCAAAAGGAATGTGAGATCATATATGTTTCTGATGTAGACACCCGTGCAGCAGCCAAATGTATAGATTCTGTTGAGAAACTGCAAAATACCCGGCCCAAACCGGCACCTGACTTTAGAAAGGCGCTTGACGACAAACAGTTGGACGCTGTGGTTATTGCAACACCTGATCACTGGCACGTGCCGGCAGCAATACTGGCCACGAAAGCCGGGAAACATGTATACCTGGAAAAACCATGCAGCCATAATCCGAATGAGGGTGAATTGTTGGTAGCAGCCAATAAAAAGTACAGGAATGTCATTCAGATGGGGAATCAGCGACGCTCTTTCCCTAATATCATAGCTGCAATTGAAGAGTTGCATGCAGGAGCCATTGGCAGGGTCTATTTTGCAAAAACGTGGTATGCCGATGCCCGGGGATCCATTGGCCACGGAAAAGAGGTGGCGGTACCTTCCTGGCTTGATTATGAACTCTGGCAGGGCCCTGCTCCACGCAGACCGTACAAAGACAACCTTATACATTATAACTGGCACTGGTTTTGGCACTGGGGTACAGGCGAAGCACTTAATAACGGGACACACTTTGTCGACCTGGCTCGCTGGGGTCTAGACGTTGATTATCCGGTACGTGTATGCTCCTCCGGAGGTCGCTACCAGTTTAAGGATGACTGGGAGACACCCGATACGCAGGTGATAACTATGGAGTTTAATAATAACACCAGTATGGTATGGGAAGGACGAAGCTGTAATGGTTATCCTGAAGAGGGCAGAGCAGTGGGAGTAATTTTTTATGGTGATAACGGTACATTGTCAATAGCCGAAAATACATATAAAATATTCGATCATGCCAATAAACTGATTAAAGATGTAAGTAAGACAACAGTGGAAGCCAATGCCACTGACAGGAGCAATCCATCCCCGGGAGGAGATGTTCTTCACGTTCTGAACTTTTTTGATGGCATCAAAAATGGAGTGAGATTGCATGCTGATATCGTGGGTGGTCATAAGAGTACATTACTTGTACAGCTGGGAAATATCGCACTGCGGTCCGGAAACACATTACATCTTGATCCGGAAAATGGACATATTCAGAATGATCCTGTTGCAATGAAATATTGGTCACGCGAATACCAGCCGGGATGGGAACCTGAAATTTAATACTGTTTTTACCGGTATTTCTGTTCTATGTTATAACAGTTTAAAAATTTATTTGATGAATAGAAGAAAATTCTTAAGAAATACCATGGTTTCTGCAGCAGGGACTATTGTAATTCCAACTATTATTCCATCTTATGTTATGGGAAAGTACCCTCCCAGTGACAAAATAAACATTGGACAGATAGGACTCGGACGAATTGCCACAACCATGGATCTTCGCGGTGTCATGAGAAATGATATTGCCCGGGTAATTGCATGCAGTGACCTAGACAGTAACCGTCTTAAGGCCGGAAAAGATATAATCGATCAGTTCTACGCAGAAGAAACCGGGAAAAATTCCTACATCAATGCGAAAATGTTTGATGACTACCGGGAAATGCTTTTGCGAAAAGATATTGATGCAGTTGTAATCAGTACGCCTGATCACTGGCATGCTCAGCCTGCTATTGAGGCGGCTCTGGCAGGTAAAGATGTTTTCTGTCAGAAACCTACCACATTGACCATAGCAGAAGGGAGGTTGTTAAGCAATATAGCAAAGCAAAAGGGAACTGTGGTCCAGATATGCACGCAACACCGCACCTTCCCGTTTAATAAAACTGCCTGTGAATTAATCCGTAATGGCAGAATAGGTAAATTACATACTGTGAAGATAAATATTGGCGGAGAATCCCCGGGTCCGGCAGCGACAGAAATGCCGGTTCCGGAAACCCTTAATTACAATATGTGGCTGGGATCAACACCGGAGGTCTTTTATACCGAAATGGGTGTGCATCCTCAGGCAGGCTATGGCCGTCCTGGCTGGATGAAGCGCCATCAGTTTGGAGCGGGGGGGATTACCAATACAGGTCAGCATTATATTGATGTAGCAGCCTGGGCGATGAATACGGAATATACTGGTCCGGTTTCTGTTGAAGCGGTTGGAAAATTTCCCAGGTCAGGAATTTTTGATGTTCCTGGCGATTTCCTGGTAAAAGCAGTATATGAGAATGATCTTACGCTTTACATGAGTTCACTCTATTCCGGGGCAATAAGATATGAGGGAACGGAGGGCTGGATTACGACTCAGCCCTTCGAGGCAAGCGATCCGAAAATACTTACTTCGGAAATCAGGGAAAATGAAATTCACCTGTTAAAGGTTGATAGTATGCATGGAAACTGGCTCGAATGCATCAAGTCTCGAAAGCCAACACTTGTACCCGCCGAAGTAGCACACCGTAGTTGCAGCGTTGCCCTGTTGAGCGACATTGCCATGATCTTATCCAGAAAACTTCATTGGGACCCGGTAAAAGAACAGTTTAAAGATGATCCTGAGGCAACGGCTATGCTTTCCCGTCCTCAAAGGCGACCCTACGGTACAAACTATGTTAAACAGTAACATTTATCCGGCTTATATTAGAACTGATGCTTTGTGTTATTAAAATAGCGGTTACAAAGGTTTTGTTGAAATATGAAGTTTTACCGGCCTGGAAAAAATTGTTAATCCTTTTACTATGGTGTTAGTAACAGCACAGGTATAAGATCCTTCATCAGAACCGCAAAGACCGGAAATCGTATAGTTGTTGTGGGTAGCAGCAGGAATAATTTCATTGTCCTTATACCATTGATATTGAATATTTGCACCATCTGCAGAAACAGAGAAAGTAAAATCAGAGCCTGCACTGCAAATTGTGTCTTGCTCATTACCGATTCTCTCCTGTGGAGAAAAACTAAATACCTGCTTTGAGACATTGATATTCTGTTCAATGTCCCCGAACATAAAACAATTACCGTGTATCATTAAGCTATCCAGTAAGCTTAGTGTCAAAACAGGCAGACCACTAAAACTATTATTATTTAATATCAGACTCCTTAATGGAGTCAGATTATTTATTTCAGCCGGGATTGATCCGCTAAAATGATTATTCTGTAGTCTTAATGAATAAAATCTGGTAAGATTCCCTATTTCATGCGGAATACTGCCATATAGCAGATTATAAGATAAATACAATTCAGTAAGATTGATCAGATTTCCTATTTCTACAGGAAGATTGCCACTTAGTTTATTATGAGAAAGATCCAGATGTTGCAGACTCGTTAAATTCCCTATTTCCGGGGGAATATTACCGCTAAGCTGATTACCAGGCAGACGTAAGTAAATGATATCCCTCAGGTTCCCAATTTGCTTTGGAATAGCACCACTTAAATGAGCAGAACCCAATCCTAAAAAAGTAAGTCCGGTCAGGTTTCCGATTTCCGGGGGAATATTACCGTCTAGTTGATTATCAGATAAGTCTAAATGAGTAAGATTGGTCAGATTACCAATTTGTTGTGGTATATTGCCACTAATCTGATTATGAAATAAATATAAAATAGTAAGTTTGGTCAGATTCCCAATTTGTTTTGGGATTTTACCACTAATCTGATTAAAATATAACCATAAATCATTAAGATTAACCAGGTTCCCGATTTCAGGTGGAATATTACCACTAAGTTTATTATAAGAAAAATCTAAATGCTGCAATCTGATAAGCTTGCCAATTTGTCTGGGTATATTACCACGAATCTGATTATTGAATAAATCCAGATGCTGAAGGTTAGTAAGATTTCCGATTTCGTGCGGAATATTGCCACTGATTTGATTATTAGACAAATATAAAAATACTAGCTTAGAAAATTCACCTATTTGTTTTGGAATATTCCCACTAAGCTGATTATTTGACAAATCTAAATTGGTAAGATTGGTAAGGTTACCAATTTGTGGTGGTATTGTGCCACTAAGCTGATTATTATACAACCATAAAAAGGTAATATTGGTAAGGTTCCCTATTTGCGGTGGTATTGCACCACTAAGCTGATTATGGGATAACCATAATGATGTAAGATTAGTCAGGTTACCTATTTGCGAGGGAATAGGGCCGGTAAGCTGATTAAGACAGAGCCACAATGCAGTAAGCCCTGTTAGATTGCCTATCTCCTCCGGTAATGCACCTGAAAGGTTATTATTACTGAGATCAAGCACGGAAACCCTGTTATTTGAAACAGTTACCCCATACCATTCTGAAATTGGTTCTGAACTTAACCAATTAGTATTTAAGGTCCAGCTATCCCCGTTCGTAGCATTGTATAATGAAACAATAGAAAGTGAATCCTGTTCTCTCTGACCGGAAGAGTAAAAGGAAAAATTAAATATCAATAATACCAGACAACTTATTTTTTTCATTTAAGTGTTGGTTCAATTTATACTGTGGGGCGAAGTATTGGAAAAACTAAAATTCAATTAAAAAAACAACATTCAAACAATCATGAATCGGTACAAAATTATCCTAAATTGTGATACTTTAAAAACTTTACAACTTTACTGTCAGGTTACCGGAATTATACTTCAGTTTTATTTAAATGAGTAACGCTCAATTCTTCATCATATTCTGGCTCCGTCAGGATTTTGTCCGGAAACCCATCATTTAAAAAAACAATTTTCATTTAATCTGTTTACGTGTTTTGTATTTGTTTTTGTAACTTTATAATTGTTCCATCCCTAATATTTTGAACAGAATAGCGCAATTAATACATTCCAGATCTGTGTCAGATAATACAAGTTAACAATCATGAAACAAAGTTTCCCAACCCACACCCAGGAATATCCGGTTAGACTCCGGTGGATCATGCCATTTGTGTTAGTATTTCTCATGCTCTGCAACGAAATGGCTTTCGGTGCCTCAGTTACTGAAACTCCCTTTCTCACTCCACTCCGGGCCAGAGGTTTCAGTTTGATACCTGCTCCACAGCAAGTAGAGCTCGGCGACCGCAATATAATTATTGATGGATCATGGACCATTGAGTCAGAAATTGGTACAGAAGACATTTCAGTGAAAAGACTTATTCAGGGGGCTGAAGAGCTTCACGGGCTTAAATTCAGCTCCGGTGGAGGGAAAAAGGTTATCCTGGCCATTAAACCCGGCACTGTTACGGGTATTAAGGAGCCTGCTCTGAGCAGACAGGGTTACCTGCTTAAAATCACACCCGCTGTTGTTGAGATAACAGGCAATGACAGGGCAGGACTTTTTTATGGTGTTCAAAGCATTCTCCAGCTACTGCGGTTTGATAATGCAGGACGCCTGGTACTTCCTGAGTGTGTGATTCATGACTGGCCTTCACTTGAGTTAAGGTTTGTGCATTGGGACACCAAACACCATCAGGCTCGCATTGAAACCCTAAAGCGTCTGATTGACTGGCATGCATTTTTCAAGGTTAACATGATTGCTATTGAGATTGAAGACAAGTACGAATATCCCAGGCATCCGGTGATCGGAGCACCGGGTGCCTACACTAAAGATGAAATGCAGGAGCTCACCCGCTATGCTCTGGAAAGACATATTCAGATTGTTCCGGACGTCCAGGCACCTGCTCATATGGCCTACGTATTGAAACACAAGGAATTTGCACACCTGAAGGCAGATCCTTCTTCCAATTACCAGGCCTGCCTGTGTGATCCCGAGGCTGTAAACCTGATATTCGACATGTACCAGGATATGATTGATGCCACCCCGGGAGTTGACTACTTCCTTGTTTCCACTGATGAGATATATTATGCAGGTATTTGTGAAAAATGCAAGAGACCATATAATCCTGAAAACCGCAGCCTTGCATGGGCGGAATTTGCAGTAAAAGCCCATGACTGGCTTTCAAACCGGGGCCGAAGGATGATCGCCTGGGTTGAGTATCCCCTCCTTGCCAAAGATATTGCACTGTTGCCCCCTGACATCATAAATGGAGTAATGGGCAACAACAGGACCTTTCTTGAAATACAGAAGAAAATTGGGATGCGCCAGCTTGCTTATAGCTCCTTCCAGGGTGGGGAACGTCTCTTTTCCAACTATTTTTCCGGTAACTATATGGGCATTTCGCGGACCGTACGGGATGGGATAGCTGCCGGAGCGGACCCGATCGGAAGCTTTGCTGCAGCCTGGGATGATTCAGGCCTACATGAGGAAGTCTTTCACCTGGGCTGGGCAACAGTAACCCAGTATGCATGGAACATATACGGGCCGACACCGGAACAGACCGTAGCGGATTTTATGGATGTATTTTACGGACAAAGCACCCCGGATATGACACCGGTTTACAAGCTGCTTATTGAAGGGGCACAATTTTTCGGAAGCGGATGGGACAAGGTTACCAGCAGGGAACGAGCACCCGGTTATGGCAATAGTAACGGAAAGGGAACAGGCACCAGGCGTACCGATGAAATTCTGGGATTACCGGAGATTCCGCAGGGGGATTCTTTGAAAATTACCCCCGGATTCAGTGATATCTATGGTGATCTGATAGCCAGGGCTGAAGGTATGAAGGTAAAGAATGACGACCTGGTTAACCGTCTCGTATGTTACACGGGACAGGTGGAACGCAACCGCTATAACCTGGAAGTTTACCTGTCGATTGCTTACCTGGAACGTTACTTTATAAATACAATACTTACCCTAAGTGATGCTGAATCACTTTTATTGCGGGCCCGGTCTGCGTCAGCGGATGGCAGGCCTGCAAATGCGGTTGCAAACATGGTTGAGGCAAGTAACCGGGTGGGTTCCCTTATAGCCTGGGGTGACTGGATGTGGAAAAACGTGACTGTGACATGGGAAAAAAGCCGTTTTGAAAAGGGCAGAAGTGTAGGAGGACATGAATTTGTTCACATACTGGACGACGTAAAGGACCACTATGCTGATCGTCGCAAAGGTCTCGATTACCTTATAGCTCCTTTCCGGAGGATGGATCTGCCCGGCTGGCGCACAAGGCTCAATGACCAGATAAATAAATATGCTGCGGTTAATAAGGTCCCTGTCAGGGGCCTGGAAGAAAAACGACTGGAGGATTAATCATGACAGAATCAACAAATTATAATCAGAGAAAAAGTATACCGGTTATCATATTATTGATTTCATGTATTCTTTTTTCCTGCAGCAAAAAGAAAGGTGCATCGGTTCAATTTTCTGAAGTTTCACCGGTCCTTTCCATCCCTGCAGTGTACGGCCCTCTTACTGTCGATGGTAAACTGGATGATATAATGTGGAATTCTGCCGTTTCACTGCCATTAAAAAATAGTACGACCGGTATTTCAGGACAAGGCGGAGAAACAAAAATTGCAGTAAGGGATGGGTATCTTTGTCTGAGTGCACAAATCCCTGATTCAGGAAGATTAATTGTCCGTTCTGCAGGCATCAATCCCTCCTGGTGGCGCGAGGATATGATCCGATGGATGTTCCGCTACAATTCGCCCTCCACTCACAGTAATATGGTTATATTGCTGACAATAAATCCTTTCGGAGCATACAGTCTGGGATCCGTCAGGGATATTTATAATATCAATAAAAATGATTTTCTGGCACTGCAACCGGTTAAATGGACAGATGAGATTCTGGTTGCAGCTGAGATCGGGCAGGATGAGTGGAAGATAGAGGCTGCCCTTCCTTTAAAGTATCTGGATTCCATAGGATTTCTCTCAGTGGAACGTGTCCGTGTTCCCAGGGTTAACGCGCCTGAAGTGTCATGGTATTGGCCCGGACGGAATGAACAAAAAAACTATAAACTGCCAGTTGGTACCATAGTACAAGCGCCACTATTGCAACCTTCTCCGATACCCTCCAATTATATCTTAAACCCGCCGGTTGAACCGTTTAATTCGCTTGCGGCTGAAATAGCTTCTTTACCCGGGCATGCCTGGGCTTCGGAGGACCAGATGTCTCAGGGTGTCCGGAAGATGATGGAAAATTCTATCCGGAGAAGGATGTATGAAGCTGCAGAAAATGAGAAAATTGCATGGCAGAAGGTTCAGACTGTAGCTGACTGGGAACATTTCAGGGACAAACGTCTTGGTGCCCTGTTAAAATGGATAGGTCCATTCCCTGAACGTACACCCCTGAAAGCCAGTGTAACACGAAGGATTGATTATGGTGAGGGATTTGTGATCGAGAACATTGTCTTTGAAAGCCGGCCCGGTCTTGTTGTGACAGCTAATCTCTATTTACCGGATAAATATTCAGGTCGTATTCCGGCAATAATTGTCGTGCATAGCCACCATGCACCAAAGACCCAATCAGAACTTCAGGACATGGGGATGACCTGGGCCCGTTCGGGTACCGCGGTGCTCATTATGGATCAGCTGTGTGCCGGTGAACGAATACAAACACAACCATGGTCAAGGGAAAGTTACTATGGAAGATATGTTTTAGGGAATCAGCTTTACCTGGCAGGTGAAAGCCTGATCAAGTGGATGTCCTGGGATATTATCCGGGGTATTGACCTGTTGATGGAGCGGAACTACATTGATCCAAAACGTATAGTCTTGTTAGGTGCAGTTGCAGGAGGAGGCGATCCTGCAGCACTGACGGCTAATCTTGATAAACGGATTGCCGCTGTTATACCATTTAATTTCGGGGAGGCCGGGCCTGAAGAGCATTACACGGAGGGACCACGCAGGTACGATTTTGAGACAGCTGATCCCGGATGGGCTTTCTGGGAGACAACCCGCAACCTTCCCAATAGCGCCAGTGAACAGTTTTTTCCCTGGTTCCTGTGTGCCGCAGTTGCACCCCGTAATTTCATTTTTTCAATCGAAATGGGATGGCCGAAAACAGTGGAGGATGAGCCTGCATGGTCAAGGTACAAAAAGGTTTTTGACCTTTATGACGGAAGGGATCATCTTGCTTCAGTTAGTGGTTTCGGACCCTTTCCGGGGCCGGGAGAGTGTACCAATGTTGGTACTTTTCTGCGAAAACGTATATATCCTATACTTAACAAATGGCTGAATATACCCGTTCCGGGATCTGAGTATCATAAGGTACTCCCCGAACCGGAGCTGATGTGCCTTACCCCTTCATTAGTTGCTGAACGCACTCTTAAGCCAGCCTCCATTCTCGCACTTGAAATCGCAAAACAACGCCTCATTGCATCCAAAACAAGACGTTCAGGATTATCAGCAGACGAGCGTATCAGATCATTGCGCAATGATCTGGAACAAAAACTCGGTGACATAGAACCTGCGGATTCTTTTCACGAGCTTAATCTCTGGAAAAGGCAATTTTCAAATTTTATGATGGAGGCTGTTTCAATTGAAACAGAGCCAGGTATCTTACTCCCGGTTTTTTTGCTGACCTCCAAAGTTGGTTCAATACCTCGTCCTGTTGTGATCGGGATCGCCGGGGGAGGAAAGGAAGGTTTTCTTTCCATGCGTCCAAATGAAATAGCTGTATTACTGGCTTCAGGAATTACTGTTTGTCTGCCCGATATCAGGGGCTGCGGCGAATTAGCTGCTTCAAAGTCTCGTGGGCCCGGAGCTATGGGCCTGGCAGCCAATGAACTGATGCTGGGACGTACTTTGGTTGGGTCGAGGTTGAAAGACATCAGGACTCTCTTCCGGTGGCTTTCAAATCGATCAGATATAGATCCAAAAGCTATCGCATTATGGGGGGATTCGTTTTCCGAACCAAATATTACGGATTTTAAGTTCGATCAAAGCCCCGGCCAACAACCAGGCCCTGTTCAACAGCGTCAGGCTGAGCCAGTTGGCTCCTTAATTGCAATGTTAACTGCACTGTTTGAAGAAAACGTTAATGCTATTGCCTGCAGAGGAGGATTGCTTTCTTTTTCATCTGTGCTGGAAGAAAATTTCTGTCATATTCCCCAGGATGTTATTGTACCGGGTTTTCTTGAAGTAACAGATCTGGAAGATATAGTCAGCGCTTTAGCTCCACGTCCGGTATTGCTGGCGGAATTGGTCAATGGACTTAATAAGAAAGTACCACTAAATGTGATGAAAAAAGAATATGGAAACAATGTACCAAACCTTACTCTGACTGAAAAAGCGGAAAATCAGTTTTTGCCAGTCTGGATCGCCAGCCAGTGTCTGAAAAAGTAACCTGAAGCTGTAAAAAACTGGTTATCCTGTGGGATCCTGCAGTTAAAAAATAGGGCCTGACTTTATTATTGATTAATAATAATTTAAACGGTTAAAAAGTATAAATTATATGTGTGCTTTATCATTTTAAAAAAGAGTTTGCTATGAAAATATTTTTTAAGTTAGTGCTGATAGCTTCCTTAATCGGGGGCTGCAGTACATCAAGCCAGAAAATGAATAAGCCGGAATGGAAGATAAGTGTTTTACCTCCTTCCATTCGGTTGGATCCCACTACAAATGCGATAAAAGATCTTCAGGGAAACGACCAGCTAAAGGGAAAGAATCTGCTGGAAAAGAACTGGATTTATAATGGTAATGAAGTTACATTGTACTCAGCAAGAGGGGAATATATCTCATTTCAGCTTGTAATAACCAATTATACTGATTCCACGTTAAAAGGAATCGATGTTAAAATGTCACCTTTTAAAAATAAGGATTCTCAGCTTATTATCGACCCCGAACTCTTCCTGGAATGGTCAGTGGAAGTTAAAACTCCAAGTACAGGTTATTCCAAAGCTTCGTTAGGAAACGGGTGGTATCCCGACGCATTAATCCCCATCAGATATATACAGGCCGGTGCTTCAAAAAAAAGCGGGAGCTGGATCTATCCTCTGCAGCTTCCCGATTTTAACAATCGGATAGATAATCAGATATCTCAGATTATCTGGGTGGATCAATATGTTCCGTTTGAATACAAAGATGCCGGTCCTGGCACATGGAACAGTGTTATATCTGTAACAATAGGTGATGAAACTCAGGAAATACCTGTAATTCTTAATATTTGGGATTTTGCGATTCCAAATGAGAATAAATTTAAAGCAAGCCTGCAGCAGGAAGGCTTTCTAAGCAAAATGGATGAGAAGTCGGAATTAGAGATTTATCAGCTTTTTAAGAAAAACCGTGTTTCCCTTATGGAACCAAGGTATGAACCTGACCTGGAAATTTCTAAAGCGGGGAAAATATTTATTCAATGGAATTCATTTGATGATCGTCTCAAAAAGTATTTTTCGGGCGAGGCCTTCACAACAAAAAACGGTTATAATTTTGGTCCGGGATATGGAGAACCAATAGAAACATATTTGCTCCCCTTTGATGTGTATGGCAAATCCGGAGATAAAGGCTGGCCTGATATAGGCAAACCGGATGTTGAGCGTAATCCTGAAAACCGGTCGGTTTATTTAAAAACTATAAAAATGGTGCGTAACCACCTGTTGACAATGATTAATCCTGAAAAAACCGATATGACTGTTTATCTGAATGGACTGGATGAATCTTATTTTCCTGAAGCCTGGGACAGGATGGTGTATTATGGTACTATGTTCAAAAAAGAATTTCCTGAAGCTCAGTTCAGAGTTGACGGAGGATATAATGAGGAGGCTATGAAAATCATCAGTAATTCCATAACTGCCTGGGCAACACATACTATTAATTATAACATAGATGAAATGAAGAAATACCAGGAAATGGGTATAAAGGACTGGTTGTACGGTCCGATGATTTACGAAAGCAGGGTGAACAGCTGGGTGGGAAGTTCAACATTTCTTGATCTGCCTCTGGTTAATGACAGGGCGATTAGCTGGAGCACATGGAAATATAAAGCCTACTCCTGGATTAGCTGGGGAATAGGAGCCGGATGGAAAGCGGCGTGGTATGATCCGGAAACCTGGAAAAGTGCAAATGATGCAGGAAACTCAAAATATGATCATAAAAAACTGAATGGAAACGCCTTATTAATTTATAGTCCGGGCATTGTTCCAAATGTGAGAGGAGTTTGCCCTTCAATCCGCCTGAAAACAATGAGAAACGGAGTGCAGGAATATGAATATATGAGATTGCTGTCGGAGCTTGACAAAAGTACTGAACGTGCGGATAAGATCGTAAATAATGTTATTAACCAGCCCTTTGGAAGAAAATCGATCGGGAATCTGAATGTCTGGAGCTATGATGCTGAACTATGGGACCAGAGCAGGATTAAACTTGGCGAAATGATAGACCAGGCTTCTTCCCATGGGCATATTCCTTGAAGGCAGATTAATGTTTTAGCAATAACCGGGAATATAAGCCGTCTGTTCAGTACTTTATCGTTAATTTGTAGTTATATAAGATTTGATGTAACTTGCAGTATTATTAATTTGATACATCATGAAGGTTAAAATTATTCTTTCAGTAATTGTTTTAATCTGTTTTTCTCATCTTTCCTTTGCGCAAAAAACAAATAAGAAAGCCAATAAGAAAATCACTCTCACAGGTATAGTAATTGATACTTTGCATAAGCCTGTCGAAAATGCAACAATATTTATTGATAAAGTGAAAACAGGCTCAGTTACAGACCGCCAGGGATTTTATAAAGTTAAGGTCAGCCCGGACGCCAGGGAAATTCTTGTCTTCTCTCTTTTCCACGGATACTCTGGAGCAGCGATAAATGGAAGAACAACTATCAATTTTATACTTAAGGACGAATTTAAAGAAATGCCGGGGAAAGAAAATGTTAACGTTACCGGAGATGAGGTTATTAATACCGGATATGGAACTGTTCTAAAAAAGAACACAACAACCCAGGTTGGAAAAATTGACGGACAAAACCCTGAGTTTGCATCATATCAGAATATTTATGATATGATCCGTGGCCGGGTTCCCGGCGTCGAGGTCTCTGGTAACAGTATTAAAATTATGGGATCCTCTTCACTTAATATCAGTACCGAACCTCTGTTTGTTGTTGATGGTGTTATTGTGAACAGTGTCGATGACATTGTGCCACAAACGGTTAAGTCCATCGAAGTACTTAAAGGAGCATCTGCCTCAGTTTATGGGGCAAAAGGGGCTAATGGCGTAATACTGATAACACGGTTCACCGGAAAGGACAACAAGTAGATTTTTTATACCCGGGGCCTCCTGATTATGATCGTGCTGACTTCATAAGTTGATTCGGCAAAAGAATAAATTACCTGACCCACGCAAAAAGTAATATGGTTGTAATGTGTAATTCTGTATTATTACTTAATAAAATATCTATTTGTATTAACTTTATTTTAATTAAACCTCTTTTGGTAATATATAGGGTTTTCGATATACTCTCCGGGTAAGATATGAATCTGCGTCCCTGTCATTGACAAATTTTTCTTTTTGTCCGTCAAATGTAAGTTTACGGCCAGTTTTGTAAGCTATGTTTCCCAGATGCATCATTGAAGCTGATAAATGTCCTTCAAGTACATCGGCATTAAGATCCTGCCATTTCCGGCTTCTCATACAATCGAGAAAATTTACAAAATGAAATTCAATTCTGGCTTTATCATACTCACTTCGTCTGGGATCTACTTCCAGATCTTTTGTAGTTAAATTCATTGCAGGTTCTCTTTTAGGTCCCAGAAATGTTTGAAAACTACTCCCTCCCAGCTGGGCATACCCCTTTGAACCAAGGAAGATCATGCTATCAACTTCGTTCGGAGTGTAGAGACTTCTCACCTCTACTTCCATGATAGTCCCATCCGCATATTCCAGTGTTGCAACCTGAAGATTCGGTACTTCCTGATCTGAATCCCAAACATAGTATCCGCCACTGCAGCTTATCTTTCTCGGATGTTCATTTTTTTTCATTGCCCAGCGGACCCTGTCCATATAGTGAACTCCGTTGTTTCCAAACTCCCCGGTACTGGTATCCCAAAACCAGTGCCAGTTATAATGAAAATGGTTCTTATTGAAGGGGATCATAGGTGCCGGTCCGCGATAAAGTTCCCAGTTAACACCTTCCGGAACAGGAGTGTCTGGCACTCTTCCGATGTTCCCGCGAAAACCATACACAATCCCCCGCCCCATGTAAATATCTCCGATAACGCCATCGAGAAGTAACTGAATGCCTTTTCGTGAGATTTTATTGCTGCGATAATTCATACCTGTCTGGACCACCCTGTTGTATTTCCTTGCCGCCTGCACCATTTTTCTGCCCTCTTCCAGGTTATATGAAAGGGGCTTTTCCACATATACATCTTTGCCTGCCTGGCAGGCCCATATAGTCATAAGTGCGTGCCAGTAATCGGGGGTGGCAATGGAAACTGCATCTATTCCCTTGTCGTCGAGCAGGCGGCGGAAATCAGTAACTGTTTTCGGTTTATCACCCCCCAGATTTTCAATAACCCCAATTGCTTTCGGGAAAAGATTCTCGTCAACGTCACAAATAGCAACAACCCTTGAATCCTTTATCTTGGTAAAGCTTGCTATATGACCCGAACCACCGTATAATCCGCCACGACCATTAACTCCTGCCACAGCAACATTAATTATGTCGCTGGGCTTATTCTGTACAAATCCTTTAATATACATTGGTGCTCCAACAGTCATCCCGGCTGATGCTGCCAATGATTTTTTTATGAATTCACGACGTTTTACAGATTTCATTTCTGACCTCCTGTTTTCATGTTAAATAATATATTTCAAAACCGGATATCTGCTCTGTCTGAAGTAATTGCCCGGACATCACATTCCTCCGGAACTTTAAAAGTACAATAATATTTATTAATATGAGTATCTGGAATGAATAATTGAATTGGAATTAAATCAAAAAATCATAATAGGTGATGTCATTCCGAGTCCCCATACAATTTTGCACACCAAGTATCATGACAGCATTTTCTAATTAATTGGTTCATAGATGAATGGGATCCCTCACTTTGTTCGGGATGACAGCTCATCTTTGTTGATAGGGTTCACCTCAAAGGCACTGTTAATATAGATATTCATATTCAAACAAAAACAGGACGCAGATTCTTAAGAACAAGACAAATACCTTATAATCCATGAGTTATATAATGTAGTCATTCAGAGCGTTAGCGAGGAATCTCATAATCAACTGTATTGAGATTATTATTGATAACCGATACTCATTTTTATTAATAAAGAGATATATTGTGAAGATAATTATGGAGAATAATCAGGTATAATAATATCATTTATTAGAAGGTTTGAAATAAAAATATTTCATTTAATGTTATATGAAAATTACCTTCGGTGAGCTCGTCCCGGCTTAGCGGGACTCGGTTCCTTACTATTGCGACTGCTAATGGCAACATCTAATATATCCATGATTATCAGATATATGGCTCTTTCAGAGCCGGTTGTAACAGTTATTATAAGTGGAAAAGATTAACCTTGCTTTATAATTGCAGGAGATTACTCATACATCCACTTTAAGCTGATAATTCACTAAAACCTGAGATTCGTTTTGGTGGATTTTTTCGGAATTCCATAGCGCGGAGAGAAACCGGGTCCCGCTAAGCCTGGATAAGCTCACCACAGACAATCTCCAGGCACTATAAACGGTTCAAAAGGGAAACCATTTTTATGCATGATTTCCGATAACCATTTAATGATATTAAATATGTTTATCAAACTATAAACATAAAATAAAATATTAACCATTTGCAGGGCATGTCATATAAATATATAAGGCAAATGTCACAACAGTAATTAAAAAGGTAAGAAAATAACTTATTATATCAAGTTTATTATATTTGTTTAACTTAAAAACTCTAACCATAAAAGCATAATTACCATGAAAAATATGAGGTTTGATATTTTTACCCTGGCTGTGGTCTTTTATATTCTTAATGGCCTGACATTATACCTGCATGCACAGCCAAAGGTTGGGGAATCATTACCCTCCTGGACAGAAGGATACCTTGATATTCATCATATAAACACCGGAAAGGGAGAATCCTCTTTTTTTATTTTGCCCGATGGAACGACAATGCTTGTGGATGCAGGGGCCACGGCACGGCCCAAACCCCGGGTAACTGATCAGAAACCTGATAGCAGCCGTACTCCGGGTGAATGGATTTCAAGATATATTTTGCATATGATGAATACATTGCCGGAAAAAAAACTTAACTATATTCTTCTTACTCATTTTCACGATGATCATATCGGAGGACTGAAACCCGGATTGAAATCATCTGCCTCAGGTACCTTCAAACTTACAGGTGTGACGGAAGTAGGAGAGAATATACCTTTCACTAAACTTATAGATCGCGGATACCCTGATTACAACTGGCCGCGGCCGCTTGATGACGCTAATATGAAAAATTATCTTCAGTTTCAGAAGTGGTGTATCAGGAATAAAGGTATTGTGGTTGAGAAATTTCAAGCCGGACAGAATAACCAACTGGTTCTTGTGAATGACAGGGATAAATATCCGGATTTTGAAATTCGAAATATTGCAGTAAACGGACACATCTGGACAGGATTTGGAGCAAATGAACGTAATAATTTCCCGTTGCTTGAAAATTTAACTCCGGCCATGTACCCCGATGAAAATAAATGCTGTATTGCCTTCCGGATGTCATACGGTAAATTTGATTACTTTAACGGAGCCGACATTACAGCAGGGCTATCAGGAGAGTGGCAGGATGTGGAAACTCCTGTTGCTCTCGTAACCGGTCCGGTTGAAGTCTGTGAGGCAAATCACCATGCTTATTATGATGCAATGAGCTTGTCATTTATTCAGGCTGTTCGTCCCCGGGTCTTCATAATTCAGGTATGGTCTCCCAGCCACCCTTCAGTCTCAGTTTTAAGCCGTATGTTGTCACAGTCGGTATATCCTGGGCCACGTGATATTTTTGCCACAAATATTATGAAAGAAACAAAAGTTGTAATAGGTGAAAGTCTTGATAATCTGAAAAGTCAGCAGGGGCATATTGTTGTCAGAGTGAATCCCGGAGGTAGCTCATTCATGGTTTATATACTTGATGATTCAGAGGAAAGCTTTTTGATTAAGGCAGTTCATGGGCCCTATTTATGTAATTAGACGGTCAGTAACCCTCTTTTATAATAATATTATTGCGCTTTCCGGGATCATTTGTGTTCAGTTTATGGAAATTTATATCGAAAAATCAGGTGATCTGTTTCCCTTATACAGAGTTGATCTTCAAAACCCTGACCGGATAAAATATAGTTGTGATTTATTTCTTGTTAAACATTCTCCGTTTAGAATTTTAATTAAATTATGAATATAAAGCTGACTCCTAAAAGTTGTAATTTAAGATTTTTTATATATTTGTAAAGTAACCTGTAACCTAAATCTTACCAAACAATCACCTATGAAGCAAAAAATTACTTAAATTAGAGAATGCAGGTAAACCTCCTGACCCATACCTGCAATTAAGAGCATAGTATGCTTATGCATTTTAATTTATTAATTGTCTAAACCTATTATTCTATGAAAAAATTCCTAAGTTCATCAGGTACAGCTTTTAACAAAGTATGTCCCGGAAAAACCTTCCTTATCCTGAATCTTACAAGCCTGCTTTTTATGGTTTCAGTATTCACTTCATTCGGAAGTGATACATACCTGCGAAATGCAAGGTTGAATCTTGACATGAAGGATGTTCCCATCCTGAATGTTCTTAACTCGATTGAAGGGCAGAGCGAATTCTTTTTTCTCTTCAACTCAGATAAGATTGATGTGACCCGGAAAGTTGATATCCAGGCACAGAACAAAAATATCAATGAAGTTCTGGATGAGATTCTGGCAAATTCAGATATTAAATATGCTGTTAAAGACAGGCAGATCTTGCTGTATACCAGCGATACGGAATTATCTTCCAGCCTGCTTCAACAGGTTATAACAGGTACGGTTACTGACAAAGAGACGGGTGATGCTATGCCAGGAGTAAACGTTCTTGTTAAAGGAACAACTACTGGTGCAATTACTGATGCAAACGGACAATATTCAATTTCCGTTGCAGACAGGAGTGCAGTTCTTGTATTTTCATTTATAGGGTACGGTGCCCAGGAGATCCCTGCAGGAGGAAGATCTGTTGTCAATGTGTCGCTTGTACCTGAATCACTGGCCCTTGATGAGGTTGTGGTTGTCGGTTACGGAACACAGCGGAAGGAAACGCTGACCGGATCAATAACAGCTGTCAGGAATGCAGAGCTGACACATTCACCGGTTATAGGTGTATCAAATTCATTGGCAGGATTACTTCCGGGAGTTGTTGCTGAAAACCGTTCAGGCCAGCCCGGAAACACTTCTTCTATTCTGATCCGGGGACGTAACACTACCGGTGACAATAATCCGCTGGTAGTCGTTGATGGTATACCGGGCTACTCAGGGTGGCAGTATATTAATCCTGAAGACATTGAATCGATATCTGTTTTGAAAGATGCTTCTGCTGCCATCTATGGGGCCCGGGCAGCAAACGGTGTTATTCTTATAACTACAAAAAGAGGTAAAGCCGGTAAGCCTACTATCAACTATTCATTCAACGAAGGTCTGAGTCAGTTGACCCGGGTTCCGGAAATGGCAGATGCCGTTCTTTACGCTGAATTTGTAAATGAATATAAAGATAGATATGGCCAGGCTCACTTTTATACTGACGAAGAGATCCAGAAATTTAAAAGCGGAACAGATCCTTTTTATCCAAATACAAACTGGTATAAGGAAACATTAAAGAAATTTACCCCCCAGAGGCAGCATAGTCTTAATATGACAGGAGGTACCGACAGATTGAATTATTTTGTTTCGGGATCATATTCGTTTCAGGATGGTATCTTTAAATCAGGAAACTCAAGCTTTACCACATACTCATTAATTGCCAGGGTTGATGGCAAGATCAGCGATAATGTAAAAGTTGGCTTTGACCTGAATACCGCACTGGACGATAACTACAATACCGGTTATCCTTTTGCTTCACTGGGTACCAATCTTCCGACAATTCCGGTATACTGGCCAAATGGAGAGCCTTCGTCGGGAATAGCTGCGGGAAACAATCCGGCTATTGAGGCTTCTGAAATATCAGGGTATACCCGTAATAAAGATCAGCGCTATTCTGCAAAAGCTTCCCTTGATATAAAAATTCCCTGGGTAAGCGGTCTGGGTGCCGACGGATATTTTGTGTATATTAATAACACCGGTTTGGATAAGACATGGTCAAAACCATATAATACCTATTCATACGTTCCCTCCACACAAACCTATTCTCTGGTTAAGGGAGGACCCACCACTCCTCAGCTGACCCAGGAAAGCAGTACCGGCAGCAGTACATTGACCTATTTCCGTATCAAATATGAAAAACAGATTAATCAACACAGCATTAATACTTTTATTGCATTTGAGCAGGCTGTAGGCCATGATGAGAATTTTTCTGCAAGAAGGGTGGATTTTTATTCAAATGTGATAGACCAGTTATTTGCCGGGGGGCTGACAAACCAGGTAACAAACGGTAAGGCGTCAGAAAGCGCCAGGCAGAATTATTTCGGACGGCTTAATTATGGTTACATGGATAAATACCTGTTCGATTTTAATTTCAGGTATGACGGTTCGTCAAACTTCCCCCAGGATAAACGTTGGGGATTCTTCCCGGGAGCTTCAGTCGCCTGGCGTCTTTCCAAAGAAAGTTTTATAGCAGATAATCTCGCTTTTGTTACTGATCTGAAGCTGAGAGGTTCATATGGTCAGATCGGGAATGACCGCGTTCCGGCTTTCCAGTGGCTCTCTACCTATTCTCTAGGCAGCACCGGTTATACCTTCGGAATGTCTCCTGTTACCACCCTGGGTTTAAAGGCAGGTGTCACACCAAATCCAAATATTACATGGGAGGTTGCTGAAATAATGAATGTTGGTCTGGATGCAGACATCTTGAACGGCCTGTTAGGACTTACGGTAGACGTATTTAAACAGAGACGTACCAATATTCTGGCTAAAAGAGACCTGGCAATTCCCGGGAACACCGGTCTAATACTACCTAATGAAAACATAGGGATTGTTGAAAACAAAGGAATTGAAGTTGAAGTGAGTCATCAGAAAGTTCTGGGGGAATTCTTCTACAAAATTGAAGGGAACTTTGCGTATTCCCATAACAGGATAATTGATATCGATGAAGCCCAGAATGTACCTGAGTATCAAAAGGCAGAAGGGCACGTCCTTGGAGCGGATAGCCTATATAAGGCCATTGGAATAATCAGAACGCAGGAGGAACTTGAATCAATCCCGGTTTTTCCTGGTACTATAGTTGGAAATCTCAAATATGAAGATGTAAATGGTGATGGCCTGATAAGTGATGCAGATATGGTGAGGGTAGATCAGACGAGTACACCGGAAATTACATTCGGGGCTAGTATAACAATGTCATATAAGCAATTCTCCTTATGGGCTCATTTTTCGGGACAGGCCAGAGCATGGGTACAGTTTCACAAATATTCCAAAGGTGCAGGGCATAATTCTCTGAAGGAATTACTTGAGAACCGTTACACCCCGGGAAGTATGACCTCAAAGTACCCGATAATTCCCGACAGCGAGACACAGAATATGGATATAGACGGATTCCCTTCCACATTCTGGCAAATGAACGCAAGCTTTCTCAGGTTAAAAACTCTGGAACTATCTTATATGCTTCCCACAGATTTGCTGGCAAAGGTAAGAGTTAACTCCATGCGGGTCTTCCTTAATGGGACCAATCTGTTTACATTAGATAAACTTAAGTGGTATGACCCTGAAGGTAACCGTCTTATAGGGGATTTCTATCCTCAGAGCAAAGTTTATAATTTAGGAATAAGAATCAGTTTTTAATAATTACAATTATGAAAAAGACAAAAATACTCTTAAATAAAAAGATAAAGATTGGTTTTATTTATCATAAAATTTTGCTGATCTTTTCACTTGCTTTCCTTTTCTCTTGTTCTGATGATATCCTTGACAGGGTACCCCTTGACAGCTATTCAGATGCTGCCGTATGGAATGACCCGGCGTTGATCAGTGCATTTATCAGTAATATCTACAGGGATTTCCCGGTTGACTGGAATACTACAGCATGTTGTACAGATGAAGTCACAAGGAGAAACAATGCAACATATAATGCTATTACTGCAGGTGACCTGACTCCGGGCAGTACTCAGATGGTCAATTACTGGTATGGTGGCTCAGGAACCAGTGGTGGTACCGGCTACTGGAGTGCAAGCTATTACGAAAGTATTTCAAAGTGTAATATATTCTTTGATAATATAGACAGGGCTTCGTTTGATGAGACTACGAAGAACAGAATGATCGGCGAGGTGAAGTTCCTGCGGGCATATGGATACTTCCGGCTGGTGGCCTTTTATGGAGGAGTGCCATTAATTACAAAGACCTTTAACCTGGATGATGACTTCTTCCTTCCCCGGAATACTTATGATGAATGTATGAAATTTGTTCTTGATGAACTGGAGGCGGCAATACCGCTGCTTCCACTTTCCTATGACGCATCAAATACGGGCAGAATTACAAAAGGGACAGCTATGGCAGCCAAAGCAAGAGCACTGCTCTATATGGCAAGTCCGTTAAATAATCCGTCAAATGACCAGGCAAAATGGCAGGCGGCAGCAGATGCAGCAAAAGCTGTAATTGACCTTGGCATATACTCACTTTACCCTGATTACAGGGAATCGTATCAGGACAATGCAATATACAACTCGGAAATAATATGGAACAGGCTTTATAATAATGTGCCCTATCCTGAGATGAGAGTTGAGTTGAGCCATTTTCCTCCGGGCTATTATGGTTATGCCCATATCCATCCGTTACAGAACATGGTTGATGAATATGAAAGGACCAATGGCCTTCTCCCCTCTGAAGACCCGGATTATGACCCGTATAATGGTCAGTGGGAAAATCGTGACCCGAGGTTTTATGCAAGTATTAATTATGATGGTGCAATGTTCCAGGGTCGTGAGGTGGAATGCTTTATACCGGGTGGCATGGATTCATACCAGGGGCCGATCGAAGCATGGAATGCAACAACTACAGGTTATTACGATAGAAAATTCGGAAATGAATCAATTCTAGTTCCGAGGGGAACGAATGTGGGTAACACACCATGGCCGCACTTCAGGTATAATGAAGTATTGCTCAATTATGCAGAGGCAGAATATTTCCTGGGCGACGAAACTACATGCAAGCAGTATATAAATATGATAAGAAGCCGGCCCAGTGTAAATATGCCACCGGTAACAGCCACGGGCGCAGAACTTCTTAAAAAACTGCAGCATGAACGTAAAATAGAACTGTACCTTGAGGGACACCGTTACTTTGACGTACGGAGGTGGAAAATTGCCCCTGAAGTATTAAGTGTGGATGCCCGCAAGGTCGATATATTTAAAGACCCTGATACAGGCGTAAAAACATATGTTTATTCAGTGTTTCAACCCAGGTATTTTCCTGACAAAATGTACTATCTCCCGATACCTCAGGATGAGATGAACAAAAACCCGAACCTTGTTCAGAATCCGGGTTATTAAGAGAGATTAATTCTTAAAATAAGGCAGGGCTGTACAGTATACAGCCTTGCCTCATTGTTTTTGGATTATCATAAAGAGATTTCTGTAAAGCTATAGCTCCATCCTGCCATGGCACAGCGTTTTCGGCAGACCTCTGTCAGCCGCTGATATGGTTCAGGAGTTGAAGCCCTGGTATATATATTGATTCCAAATTGTTTCATAATAATAGCTGCATCTTTTAGGAAGCATTTATTATTAAAAAGGGATATAATTAACTCTTCGTATTCAAATTAGAAGTACGTTCAATAATAAACAAGATATGGTAAAACAGGGGTTTTTCAGATCAGCCGGAAAGTGTTCAAACCACTTTTTGAAAATTTCAGCATTACTTATCGTTATTTTGTTAAGTGAAAACAGCTCCAGAGCCCAGAATGATCTGGATGTAATAAGAAACAACTGGCTTCAGTTCACAGATGCTCCGGATTTTTTATATAATCATCTTTCCGGGCAGGCCTATAGTCTTCTTGCTAAGCGCACAGCCAGGGTTGCACAGTTGAGCTCATTGTCCGACTGGCAGGAAAGACAGAAATGGTTGCGTAAAACTTTGTTGGATATTGTGGGCCCATTCCCCGGAAAAACTCCACTGAATGCAAAAATTGTCAGAACTATAGTAAAGAATGACTTTCGGGTTGAGCATATTATATATGAGTCTCAGCCCGGATTTTATGTGACATCGTCAATCTTCATACCGGCGGGATTAAAAAGAGGGAGTAAGTCGCCTGCCATAATTTACTGCAGCGGACATTCGGTTGACGGGTACAGGAGTCTTGTCTATCAGAATGTTATTCTTAACCTTGTAAAAAAGGGATTTATCGTGTTTGCCTTTGATCCGGTAGGACAGGGTGAACGCTATGAGTATCTTGATCCTGATACTGGAAAGTCTTTGATCTCAGGTATAGGTGAGCATTCTTATTCCGGCTGCCAGGCCTTTATTACAGGCAGTTCGCAGGCCCGCTATATGATCTGGGACGGAATTAGGGCCGTTGATTACCTTCTTACAAGAAAAGAGGTTGATCCAGCAAGGATAGGTATAACAGGACGGTCAGGGGGAGGCACTCAATCAGCCTACATAGCTGCTATGGATGACCGGATTTATGCAGCAGCTCCGGAAAATTACCTTACTAATTTTACAAGGTTGCTGGAGACCATCGGGCCACAGGATGCTGAGCAAAATATGTTTAATGTGATACAAAAAGGAATAGACCATCCTGATCTGCTAATTGTAAGGGCTCCAAAACCTGCATTGATGATAACAACAACCCGGGATATGTTCAGTATCCAGGGAGTAAGGGAGACTGAAAAAGAGGTTTCCCGCATTTACAAAGCTTATGGTAAAGAGGATGATTTCAGCAGGACCGAGGATGATGCACCCCATGCTTCAACAAAAAAGAACAGGGAAGCAATGTATGTTTTTTTCCAGAAATATCTGAATAATCCCGGTAATCCGAATGATGAGGAAACCCAGCCTTTAACGGTTGAAGAAATGCAGATTACTCCCACAGGTCAGGTTTTTACCTCCTATGGAGGTGAAACACTATTCAGTCTGAACCGGAAAGAGGCAGAAAAGCTTACTGATAACCTGAATGCTCTGAGAACTGGTACTACGGGCTATATTTCACGGACATTGAACTCGGCAAAAAAACTTTCCGGTTACCGCGAGCCGGAACAGGTTCAGGATCCGGTATTCACGGGACGTTTTCAAAGGGAAGGTTATGTAGTTGAGAAATATTTTGTGAAAGGAGAGGGAGATTATGTTATTCCCTACCTGTTAATGAAACCTGACGTTTCAAACAATAAGGCCCTCATCTATCTTCATCCCTTAAGCAAGTCAACTGAAGCTTCGCCTGGTGGTGAAATGGAATGGTTTGTTAAAAATGGGTTTACAGTACTGGCCCCGGATTTGCTGGGAGTTGGAGAAACAGGTCCTCTTAATATTGTTTATAATCATTCCTATATTAAAACCTGGTTTGCTTCAATGTTAATCGGGAGGAGTATTGTGGGAATAAGAGCGGGAGATGTTGTAAAGCTTTGCCGGCTGATGGAAAGAACCAATAACATAAGTGAAGTCTATGGTCTTGCAAAGAAAGAAATGGCACCTGTTTTACTGCATGCTTCAGCGTTTTATCCCGGGATAAAACGCATAGCTCTTATTGAGCCTTTTTCATCCTACCGCTCAATTGTTATGAGCCGTTTTTATAATCCGGGTTTCATTTATGGTGCTGTTCCTGGTGCGTTGAAGGATTATGATCTTCCTGACCTTGCCGCCACCCTGGCGCCAAGAAAGCTGCTGATGGCGGGTACAACAGATGGAAACGGGGAAAAGGCTGATCAGGAAAGCATCACAAATGATCTTAATATTATTAAAACTGCATATCAAAACAGGAATGCTGCTGAACAATTGAATATTGTATCCCTTGAACAAGATGAAAAACCATTTGATTTATTTAAGGAGTGGCTGAAATAATAATCAGCCTGGATATAATAATTTACTGTTATTATCGGGTGGAAATTAAATGAATTTTGATATTTATTGTCTGTTAAGGAATAATTAGATACTTCCTGGTTATCTTAGTAAAAAATTACAATTCTTTAAAAATTATTATAATGACAAAACGAAGGGATTTTATCAAAAAGGGTGTCCTTGGCACTGCCGGTATAACAATCGGAGGAATGGGATTCAGCTCAGGATCTTATGGTTCCATAATTGGTGCCAACGAACGTATTAATGTAGCTGTCGTTGGTACCCGTAGCCGGGGTTCCGCTCATATAAACAGTTTTTGCGCCCTGAAGGACAACAAAAATGTTTGGGTTACAACATTATGCGATGCCGATGATCAGTTTTTTAATGAGCGGGCAAAAAAAGTGACCGATACTTATGGTGTGGCGCCTAAAAAAGAATGGGATATGCGTAAGGTTTTTGATGACAAGGATATTCACGTTGTTTCGTTTGCAACCCCGAACCACTGGCATGCACTGGGAGCTATATGGGCCTGCCAGGCAGGTAAACATGTTTATGTTGAAAAACCTTGCAGTCATAATATTTTTGAGGGACGCAAGATGATTGAGGCAGCCCGCAAATATAATGTGCGCCTTCAGGTTGGATTCCAGAACCGTTCGGGAAGTAACATGATAGAAGCAATGAAATTTCTGCATGAGGGTGGTATCGGCGAGGTCTATATGGCAAGAGGTCTTTGTATAAACCCGCGTGACTCATTTGGTATTGCACCGGACGGCACTCCCCCTGCCTCACTCCATTACGACATGTGGCTGGGCCCTGCTCCCTGGCGCCAGTATAACGAAAAACATGTTCATTATAACTGGCATTGGTTCTGGGCCACCGGGTGTGGTGATACAGGAAATCAGGGACCACATCAATTCGATGTTGCCCGGTGGGGACTAAGTAAAAATGAACACCCTGTCTCAGTTTATTCTACCGGTGGATTATATGGCATTGACCCAAAAGAGTGTGAACAGGAAACTCCAAATACGCAAACCTCTGTGTTTAAATATAAAGATGGAAAAACGCTCGAGTTTGAGACCAGGGGCCGGTATTCCAATGCTGAAGCAAGCGTAGGCATAACAGTCGGGAACATATTCTATGGCACAGAGGGATACATGGAACTCAAAGGTGAACCTGCCAGGCCATGGAAGGCTTTTCGTAAAAGAGAGAAAGTAGCTTTTGCAGGTTCTAAAGATGAGAAAAGAGGTCAGGATGACTCTGATGACCGGGTTGGCTCAGCCGGTTCGGCAGTTGGATCTCACTGGGGTAACCTGATTGATGCAATACGCTCCGGCAAAGACGAAGATCTGAATTGCGACATAATCGAAGGTCACTATTCCTGCGCACTGCCTCACCTGGCAAATATATCATACCGTCTCGGACGTGAATTAAAATTTATGGGTGACTATGAAAAGTTTGTAAACGATCCCGAAGCAGATACCATGTTATCACGTTTATACCGTAAACCATATATTGTTCCTGAAAATGTTTAGGCTCTGACCGGGCTGGTTGTTAAAATATTACAAGCGATAAAAATTATGAAGAAACTTACTATTCTTTTTACAGCACTACTATTTGTTATTGTTTCATGCAAAACGAATGAGGATAAATGGGAAAATCTCATAGGGAAAGATCTTGGCAACTGGCAGCAGATTAATGGCCCCGCTCATTACGAATTAAAGGATGGAGTTATAATTGGAACTGCAGTAATGAGCTCACCTTCCGACGATTCATTCCTTTGCACAAAAGCCAGTTACGGAGACTTTATCCTTGAGTTCGATACATGGATCGATCCGCAGATGAATTCCGGTGTCCAGATTCGAAGTGAAAGCCGGCCGGATTATCTCAGCGGCCAGGTTTTTGGCTATCAGATTGAACTGGATCCATCGCCAAGGGCATGGACTGGTGGAATATATGATGAGTCAAGAAGACTCTGGTTGTATACTCTTGATATTAACCCGCCTGCTAAGAAGGCTTTTAAAAATGGTGAATGGAACCATTTTCGTATCGAGGCTATCGGAAATTCCATCAGGACCTGGGTCAATGGAATCCCATGCGCCGATCTGATTGACGATATGACACCCGTTGGTTTCATCGGACTCCAGGTGCATGGAATTGATAACGATTCTTCTAAAGACGGGATTCAGGCCAAATGGAAAAACATCAGGATAATTACCAGTGACCTGACGAAATATGCTACTCCATATCAACCTGTTATACCGCAATGCAGTTACCTGACCAACTCTCTAAGTGACAGAGAGAAGAAAGAAGGATGGAAACTGCTGTTCGATGGAAAAACTTCTGACGGGTGGATGAATGCAAAAACCAAAACTTTCCCGTCAAGCGGATGGGATATTAAAGACGGGGTTCTTACCGTTAATCCTGATACAAAAAACCCGGGCGGCGGCGGAGATATTGTAACGGTCGATAAATTTAAGAATTTCAAACTTATTGTCGACTTTATGTATACCCCGGGCGCTAACAGCGGAATAAAATATTTTGTTGATACTGAATCTCATAACGGATCATTGGCATCCATAGGTTGTGAATACCAGATACTCGATGACAGACTTCACCCCGATGCCAAAGAAGGTATAAACGGAAATCGCAGACTGGCCGGGTTATATGACCTTATTCCCCCTAAAAACTCGCGTGATAATGGTCCCGGCACATGGAACAGGGCAATGATCATTGTAAAAGGCAACAATGTCCAGCACTGGCTGAACGGGCAGATGACCCTGGAATATGAAAGGTCAACACCGGCCTGGAGAGAACTGGTAGCCACCAGTAAATTCAAAAATTCCCCGGGTTTCGGAGAGGTTATTGAAGGAAGGATCCTTCTTCAGGATCACGGAAATAAAGTTTCGTTCAAAGACATAAAAATTAAGGAACTATAGGTAAAAATGGAGTTTCCATATTGACAAATCTTCAGGTTTTTATTTGAGATCCTTTTACATAATCCAAATCAACTTTAAACGGAATTGGATTAACATTTTGATTGATTATCGGTTATCAAGAATATGATATTGCCAAACGCTTGAAAATCAATAAGGTTTAATATTGATTTCAGGTACTCATAAAATTCTATAACTTAATATCATTTCTTTAAATTTACAGACGTTATACATATGTTAATTAAAAATATTACTGAGCATATAAACAATACTCCACTTATTGAATTAAAAAAAATTTATCAGGGAAGAGGACATCTTTATGCGAAAATGGAGCACATCCAACCCGGAGGGAGTATAAAAGACAGGGTTGCATTGCAGATGATCAGCGACGCCTATTCTGACGGGAGATTAGTAAGCGGAATGCCTGTTATGGAAATGACAAGCGGAAATATGGGGGCAGGGCTCGCGGTTGTATGTGGTGCATTTGGAAATCCTTTTACAGCCGTGATGTCAGAGGGGAACAGCCCTGAAAGGGTAAAAATCCTTAAAGCCCTTGGAGCAAGTGTTATTCTGGTTCCCCAGGTTACGGGAGAACCTGGCAAAGTAACCGGTTCTGACATTGCAAAGGCCGAAGAGGTGGCAAAAGAATTAGCTCTGAACAACAACGCTTTTTATGCTGATCAGTTTAACAATCCATCTTCGGTAAAAGCTCATTATTCGACTACAGGACCTGAGCTTTTCAATGAGTTAGGGGAACGCCTCAGTGTGTTTGTTTCTATTGTCGGATCGGGAGGAACTTTTATTGGCACATCCGGGTATCTGAAATCAATATTAAAATCGGTACGGTGTATTGCTGTTGAACCAAGGGACGCAGCAATTATTAAGACAGGCAGGGTGATAGATCCGAGGCATATTATACAGGGAACGGGTTATGGTTTTGTTCCTCCGTGTTGGGATAATTCACTTGTTGACGATATTATTACTGTCACAGATGATGATGCATCCAGGACCAGGGAACTACTGGGAAAGACTGAAGGACTCTTTGTAGGCTTTTCTTCCGGAGCCAATGTGGCGGCTGCAATAAAGCATCTTGAACAAATTAATGATGATAACTGTTGTGTTTCCACTGTTTTGTGTGATACCGGGTTTAAATATTCAATATAACTAAATAAGTAATATTGAAGGGAGAAATGGGTGTGACCTCCTGACTATTTCATTGAATTTTTTTCATACTTAAAAGTTGGCAGGAAATCCATCTGTAAATAAATTCAGTATATTTAAAATTTTCAAAATACCGTGAAACTGTTAATCATTTCTGACAACAAATAATATATTTGTACTTCTTATTACTTCCAAATCATTATAAATTTCTTAAATCACGATCCGTAATGAAAACAAGCTTTTTATATCTTTTTATATTCATAATAACACTGACAGGCTGCCAGGGAAACTATTATTCTGATAAGGATTTCCCATCTGTACCAAAGATCGATGCTCATATGCATCTTAGAACCGACAGAACAATATTTGAAGAGCAGGCCCTGAAAGATAATTTCAGTTTAATAACACTTAATGTTGATCATGGTGATTCATCCAATATTAAAGAGCAGTTGAATTATTCGCTTTTGGCTGTGAAAAAATATCCGGGCAGGGTTTTTTATGCTCCTACTTTCTATTTTGATACTGCAGGATGGGAAAAAGATGACTGGAGCAGTAAGGTTATTGAACAGTTACAAAGAAGCATCTCCAAAGGTGCAGTTTCGGTCAAGTTCTGGAAGAATATCGGCATGACAGTTAGGGACAGAAAGGGGAATTTTATTATGGTTGATAATCCTAAGCTGGATCCTGTAATCGATTTTATTGTCAAGAGTAATCTGCCTCTGACGGGCCACCTGGGTGAACCCAGGGACTGCTGGCTGCCGCTTGATGAAATGACAGTGAATAGCGACAGTAGTTATTTTGCAGAAAACCCACAATACCATATGTATCTTCATCCGGAATATCCTTCCTATGAAGCTCAGATAGAGGCCCGTGACCATATGCTTGAAAAACATCCTGAACTGGTGTTTATAGGATGTCATCTCGGAAGTCTTGAATGGAGTGTCGATGAACTTGCCCGGAGACTTGATAAGTTTCCAAATATGTCGGTGGATATGGCTGAGCGGATTGTCCATTTCCAGTATCAATCATTAAAGGATTACGAAAAAGTCCGTAATTTCTGTATTAAATACCAGGAACGGCTTCTATATGGTACTGATATTATTGACGATGGAACCAGGAAACCTGATGATATGACAGCACATATTCATAATACCTGGACTACCGACTGGTCATATTTTACATCTGATAAAGAAATGACCTCTGAAGCATTTTCCGGTAAATTCAAAGCCTTACATCTCCCTAAGGAAGTTGTTAACAAAATATACAGTGAAAATGCAGTGAAGTGTTATAAATTACCTGTCAATTAAGTCAGCAAATGATTATATCTGATTCAAAACATGAGGCCGTGCGATTGGCTGTAATAAAATCTGTTACAAGATAAATAAAACTGGTATGGTCCGGTACCGGTCCGGGCACAGGTAGAAACAAGGGACAATGTTTTTTTGTTATTATCAAAAAATCAGTATAGATGCATTCAGAAAACCATTTACTGAAAAAGAGAGTAAATCTTTTTGATGGAATAGCATTTGTTGCCGGCCCGATGATCGGATCGGGAATTTTCATAGTAAGTGGCGACATAGCACGGAGCGTCGGGTCTCCCGGTTGGCTTCTTATGGTTTGGCTGATAACCGGGGTCATTACAATAATAGGGGCTTTAAGCTATGGGGAGCTTGCCGGAATGATGCCAAATGTAGGTGGCCAGTATGTCTACCTGCGTGAATCGTACCACCCGATCGTTGGATTTCTTTTCGGATGGACTACATTCCTTGTCATACAATGCGGTTCAATTGCAGCAGTGGCCGTTGCCTTTGCCAAATTCAGCGGGGTGCTTTTTCCATGGATTTCAGAAAAAAATATCCTGTTTCAGATCGGTTCCTTAAAAGTCAACACAACACAAATAGTAGGAATAGGAACTATAATATTTCAAACATGGCTGAACACCAGAGGGATAGTCACAGGAAAAATTGTCCAGAATATTTTCACGTCAACGAAGGTACTTGCATTATTCGGGTTTGTGATTATCGGATTTCTGGTAACAAAAACACTGGGTTCATATGAAATAAATAAGGAAGTATTTTGGGAAGCCAGCAGGATAGGAGCTGGAGACCAGGTAATTCCTATTGCAGGATTTGCGTTAATTGCTGCTATAGGGACTGCTCTTGTAGGATCTCTTTTTGCCGCGGATGCCTGGTATGACCTGACTTTTATTTCCGGTGAAGTAATAAACCCAAAAAGAACTGTTCCTTTGAGTTTGTTCTTTGGCACTCTTATCGTTTCAACAATTTATTTGGTGGCAAACGTTGTTCTTTTAAGGATACTGCCGCTTCATGGTTCACCTGAGGGTGCCGATAACATAGCAAGAGGGATCCAGTTTGCAACCGACGACAGGGTAGCTACATCTGCAATGAGCGTGGTGAGCGGAGATTATGCCGCAATTATTATGGCGGTATTTATTATGATAAGCACCTTCGGTGCAAATCATGGTCTGATCATAGCAGGACCAAGGGTATACTATGCTATGGCAAAAGACGGATTGTTTTTCAGAAAGGTTGGCAGCCTGAATAAAAATGGAGTGCCCGGTTTTTCAATTATTGTCCAGGGTGTCTGGTCGGTTCTTTTGTGTCTTTCAGGAACATACAGTAATCTCCTTGACTATGTGATATTTGCCGTCCTGGTGTTCTTTACACTCACAATCCTTTCAATATTTATTCTAAGAATAAAAAGACCTGATATTGAGAGACCTTACAAAGCATTTGGATACCCGGTAATTCCGGCTGTTTATATACTTGCCACTACAGCCATTATGGTCATTCTGCTCATATATAAACCAAACTACACATTCCCCGGCCTGGGAATCCTCCTTCTGGGTATTCCTGTGTTCTTTATATGGAAGAAATACAATAAACAACCTTCCGAACCGGGGGAACCGGTACAATAACTTCATTAAGTCTGAGGCGTTCCCCGGGAAGCTGAAGATATTCATCATGTTGCTGTTATTGATCCATCATTGGATTTTACAATAGCCGGATTGAGTAATGTTGATTATGCAAACCTGATAAGAATAGAATTCATGTGGATCATGGTATCTTCAAAACTTCTTATCTTTTAAGGAAGGCATGCAGAATAACGGAGGTAGTATCAAGAGAAATGACTGAAAGGAAATTCATTTTTATGCATGATTCCCAATAATCAAATTATATTTTTATCTGACCGATAAAATAATTAATATCACGGTTATAATAATGAAAATTATTATCATCTTTAAATAACCATTAAAAACCGGAGAACATGAAAAAACAACTTTACTTTCGGGGCAATAAGTCAATGAATTACTTTAAATTCATTTTCGCCATTTCAATTGCCATTTTGCTTACCACAGAAAGAATCAGTGCACAGAATGAACTTGATGTAATAAAGAATAATTGGCTACTATACACTGATGCTCCAAATTTTTTATATCATTATCTTTCAGGTCAGGCATATGTTCTGCTTGCAAAAAGGAACAGCGAAATAGCCGGAATTAATTCTTTGGCCGAATGGCAAAAAAGACAGGAATTCATACGAAACACACTGAATGATATTGTGGGCCCATTCCCGGAAAAGACCCCGTTAAATGCGAAGATTTTACGCACAATAAAAAAGGATGGTTACAGGGTGGAACATATAGTTTTTGAATCGCAGCCGGGATTTTACGTAACTTCCTCAATGTTTATCCCATCCGGATTGAAAAAGAATAGTAAGTCACCTGTTGTGATTTATGTCAGCGGACATTCAGCTGAGGGTTACCGTAGCGCTGCTTACCAGACAGTTATACTGAATCTTGTTAAAAAGAATTTTATAGTTTTTGCATTTGATCCGGTCGGGCAGGGAGAACGGCTTGAGTATTATGACCCTAAAACCAATAAGTCAATTGTTGGTGGTCCTACAAAAGAACATTCTTACCCCGGTGCACAGGCTTTCATTACAGGAAGTTCCCAGGCCAGGTATATGATATGGGATGGAATCAGAGCTGTCGATTATCTGCTTACACGAAAAGAGGTTGATCCTGCCAGGATAGGTATAACAGGACGTTCGGGTGGGGGTACTCAATCTGCATATATCGCTGCAATGGATGAAAGGATCAGCGCTGCGGCTCCGGAGTGCTACCTTACCAATTTCACAAGGTTGCTTCAGACCATAGGGCCACAGGATGCAGAACAAAACATGTTTAATGGAATATTAAGAGGGATCGATCATCCTGACTACCTTTTGGTTAGGGCACCAAAACCGGCTATGATGATAACCACCACCAGGGATATGTTCAGTATTCAGGGAGCTATTGAGACCCAAAAACAGGTTTCCCGTATTTACAGTGCCTTTGGTAAGGAAGAAAATTTCGGCAGGTCAGAGGATGATGCCCCTCATGCATCAACCAAAAAGAACAGGGAAGCAATGTATGCATTCTTCCAGAAGAATTTTAATAATCCCGGCAGCTCTGCTGATGAAGAAATTACAGCTTTAACTCCTGAAGAGATAAGAGTAACGCCCACAGGGCAGGTTTCAACATCCTATGGGGGTGAAACTGTCTACAGTCTTAACCTTAAAGATGCAGTAAAACTTGAAGACAAGTTACAGGTTTTAAGAGCTGACCTTCCGGGTTATTTTCAGGAAGCCCTGAAATCAGCTAAAATGCTTTCCGGGTATCGGGAACCTGCAGATGTTCAGGAACCGGTTTTTGCAGGACGTTTTCAGAGGGAAGGATATGTTATTGAGAAGTATTTTGTGAAAGGGGAGGGTGATTATGTTATTCCTTATCTGTTAATGATACCTGATAAACCCGGTAACAAAGCCATGCTCTATATCCATCCTGCAGGCAAGTCGGTTGAAGCAGAACCAGGTGGTGAAATGGAATGGTTCGTTAAAAACGGAATAACAGTGTTAGCGCCTGATATGATTGGTGTTGGGGAAACAGGTCCCGGTTCTGTTAAAGGAGATGCATATATAGGAGGTTATTCGCAGAATGTCTGGTATGCTTCAATCCAGATAGGAAGAAGCATTGCAGGAATACGTGCAGGTGATATTGTACGGCTTACGATGTTGCTGAAGAAAAGAGCCGGAGTAAACGAGATATTTGGCCTCGCCCGCAGAGAAATGGCTCCGGTATTACTTCATGCTGCAGCATTCGATCCTGATATTAAGCGTATTGCTCTTATCGAACCATATTCATCATATAGATCTATAGTGATGAATCACTTTTATGATGGAAGTTTTATACACAATACTGTTGCAGGTGCCCTGAAGACATATGATCTGCCAGACCTTGCTGCAAGTCTTGCCCCGAGAAGGCTGCTGATAGCCGGTACTACAGATGGAAATGGGAAGAAAACTGATCCTGAAAGTATCGCGGGGGATCTTTCAATAATTAAAACCGGCTATCAAAGCAGAAATGCCGGCGGACAGTTAACTATTGTTGGTCTGGAACCAGCAGAGAAGCCTTTGGATCTTTTTATGGACTGGATTAAATAGTCATCCCTGCAAGGTATGTTTTAATGTGGGTTTTCTTTCGGAGGGCTCGTTGAGGCTCATCCAATTTTAACCTTCAAAATTATATTATGATGAAAATAGCCGGTTTTGATATCAGAAACCTGAGAAAGGTTTGCTCATTCTCCCTGTTCTTTATTTTATTGGTTGTTCCCCGGATATCCGGATTGGATGCACCAGGGACCTATTTATTTGACATGGGTAATGACCGGTCTTCAATCTGGAAAGGTTTTACACGTGTGACGCCGGAGACTCTTTTTACAACTTCATCGGGCTTTGGATGGAAATCAAAGGACGGATTAAATGACCAGGCTCTTGCACTCACAAAACCGAGGGAAAATCCGAGCCGGGGAGCTGTTGAGCCTCCACCGATATGGACAAATTCAATTACTGAAGATGCTGTTATTGGAGATCAGGAGAATTCTTTCCTGATTCAGGCTCCTGCAGGGGAATATGATATATATATTGTATGCGGCACAAGTGAAGTCATAAGGAATCAGTTTTATGATTTCATGGTAAACATTGGGACAGAACATAAACGTGTTCAGTTTGAGGGTGGGCAGCAATACAAGTCACTGCGGTTTCATGTCCGCAAAGGAAAGGATCCGTTGTCAGTGCAGTTTTCACCTTTAAACAAATGGGTAGTAAATGCCATAATCGCATGGACTGCACAGGATGATGCATTTGTTCAAAAGGAAATAATAACCCCGTTTGAAGAATGGACATACAGGATGCCACCCGAAGAGTGGGCAAAGTGGAAACTGGATTCTGTTCCTGCAACAAAAGAACCCCTTGCAAGTGCAGCAGATCAGAAACGCGGATTTATAGTTTATTCAAGGAATTATCTGGAATGTGTATATCCTTATACCAAACCCACTGCAGAAGATATAAACCCAAAGCTGAAGTTTTTTGCCACACCTGGTGAATATGAACCTTTGAATTTTATTATTTATCCTCTGCAAAACCTCCGGGGGGCAAAGGTTTCAATCAGTTCTATCGGTCCTGTCCCTGCAGAAAATATTGATATCAGATATGTCTGTTTTACCAGGGCAAGGCCAAACTATACTGTTCGTTACAGATACCGTATAGTTCCGGACTATCTGGAGCATTTTAATACCCTTGACCTGACAAAAGGAGAGAACACAAGGTTCTGGATTACAGCTCATATACCGGATAATGCACCTTCAGGTACTTATACGGGCAAAATTACTTTTGAATGTTCAGGGGGTAAGGTGGAATTACCGGTTACCCTTCGCATACTCCCATTCAGGTTACGTGATGATCCCTCAAAGATATTCGGTATTTACTACGGCCATCCGCTTGACCAGTTAACAGGTGCTGATAAGGTCTCCGGTGATTATTTCCGCCATAAAGCAGATATGGAGCATGCCGATATGGTTGCTCATGGTACCCGCAATGTTACTATGTCATTTGGCGGACAACCCGCTGATAATCAGGGTAAATTTAATTTTGACCTGGATATAATGACTGAAAAAATAGCACTATGGAGAAAATATAATTTTCAGGGACCAATAGTTATGAGTATTAACACTGAAAGAATTTATGAAAAGCACATGCACGAGCGATATGGTTCACATTTACTTAACCTGAAAATTCCGCCGGAAGCATTCAGTCTTGAGCTGACATCAATGGTTAAAGCTATTGAAAGCGAACGGCAGAAACGAGGTTGGCCCGAATTCCTGTACTATCCCGTGGATGAACCCGGAAGGGACAGTACATCCATAAAATATATGATCATCTTGCTTAAAGCCTGCAGAGCAGCCGGTGTTCGTACATATCTGACTGCGGATCCTACTCGCAGGGAGTTCCAGCCATTAAAACCTTACGTTGATGTCTGGTGCACACAACCTTTTTCTCCTGACCGGGAAACTGTGCTTGCGGATATGAAGGCGAGAAATGTTGAGTACTGGTGCTACCCCAATCATGTAGCAGGCGAAAACGACCATACTCCTGTAACAGGATCCCGCATGACTTATGGCTTCGGATTCTGGAGATCCGGATTTGTGACTCTTATTCCCTGGATTTACTCATGGAGTATCGGGGACACGTTCAATTACCTGGATGGCTTCATGTCAGATTTCTTTAACCGGCATGAACCTGACGGAACACCAATACCGGTAGCGATGTGGGAAGCGTATCGTGAAGGTTATGATGACTACCGGTATGTTTATACCCTGGAACAATTAATTGCTGAAGCTCAAAAAAGCAAAAAATCAGATATTCTGCAGGTATCTGCCACTGCCGCAAAAGAGCTGAAGTCAGTCTGGGATGCTATCAACGTGCAGCCAAAGTATAAGTTCGAGGGACTCTGGGCACCGGCTGAATTTGATGCTTACAGATGGAAGATCGCTCAACAGATATTGGCATTGCAGAAAGCTTTAACTGAATGATAAAAGTATCCAAACCTAAAATATCCATGACATGACAAAACGCAGAGATTTTATTAAAAAGAGCACCCTGGGTTCAGCCGGTATTGCAATAGGGGGCATAGGATTCAATCCGAAATCCTATGCAGCGATTATCGGAGCTAATGAGCGAATTAACGTTGCTGTAATTGGCATACGTGGTCAGGGTGGCAGCCACATTAACGACTATTGCTCAATGAAAGAGAGCCGTAATGTGACGTTAAAAACCCTTTGTGACGTAGATGAACAGTTTTTTGCAGGACGTTCCAAAACAGTCCTCGATAAGACTGGTGTTAAGCCTGTGAACGAATGGGATATGCGTAAGGTATTCGATGATAAGGATATCCACGCAGTATCATTAGCGGTACCAAATCACTGGCATGCTCTTGGAACAATCTGGGCTTGTCAGGCAGGGAAGCATGTTTATGTTGAGAAACCGGCATGCTATAATATTTTTGAAGGGAGAAAAATGGTTGAGGCAGCCAGAAAGTATAAATTACTTGTGCAGACCGGCTTCAATAACCGTTCATTAAATACTGTCAGAGATGCAATAAAATTCATGCATGAAGGGGGAATAGGTGATGTATATATGGCCCGTGGCCTTTGTATCAAACCACGTGATTCATTTGGGATTGCGAAAGACAGCGAGCCACCTGCCTCACTTCACTACGACATGTGGTTAGGGCCGGCTCCCATGCGGCCTTATAACGAAAAACGAAGTCATTACAACTGGCACTGGTTCTGGGATACGGGAAATGGAGATACCGGAAATCAGGGGCCACACCAATTCGATGTGGCACGCTGGGGACTTAATAAAAACGAACATCCGATACTTGCTTATTCTGCAGGGGGAATATATGGAATTGACCCTGAGGAGTGTGCCCAGGAGACTCCGAATACACTTTCATGTATTTTTAAGTACAAAGATGGTAAGATGCTGGAGTTTGAAACAAGAGGCCGCTATTCTAACGGAGAATCAAGCCTCAATACTACCGTTGGAAATAGTTTTTATGGCACAGATGGATATATCGAAATAAATGGCGGAACATGGAAAGCTTTCAGGAAAAGAGAAAAGGAACCTTTTACCGGATCAGGAATGGGTGAAAGAAAGAATCTGCCGGCCGGCACGAGTCATTGGGCCAACTTCATTGATGCTATACGCGCAGGCAAGACTGGAGCCCTGAATTGTGAGATTAACGATGGTCATTATTCATCGGCACTCCCGCACCTGGCAAATATCTCTTATCGCCTGGGAAGGGGGGTGAATTTTAATGGCGAAACCGAAAAGTTTGTAAACGACCCTGAAGCAGACAAAATGCTGACACGGGTATACCGCAAACCTTATGTTGTTCCGGAAAAAGTTTAACGATTTTGAAGAAATTTTACAGGTTCTAAATATAAAATTCTAATTTTATGCTATCAAACAGATTATCAGGGCAGTCAGAAGAAAAATCATTTACCCCCGTTAGCAATAGAATGACTTCAGTTGACGCACTGCGGGGCTTTACAATGTTTTTTATTATAGGTGGTGAAAGAATTTTTACAAGCTTTGCAAAGGTCTGGCCCAATACTCTCACCGAGACGCTGGCAAAAAATATGGAACACGCCGGGTGGAGCGGCTTTTACTTTTATGATCAGATATTTCCTCTATTCCTTTTCCTGGTAGGATTGCTTATCCCGTTAGTTATTTTACGCAGCAAAGAAAAAGGGAAAAGTGACAAAGAAATATTCTTACATATCAGTAAGCGGGCAATTGTACTTATCCTGCTTGGATGGGCGGTATACGGCTTTTTTCACTTTGACTGGCCCAAAATGAGATGGTCCAGTGTGCTGGGACGTATTGGGATCTGCTACTTTTTTGCAAGCTTGCTGGTATTAAAAACAAGCTGGCGGGTTCAGGTTTATGTTATTATTGCAATAATTGTGGGCTATTGGGCTGCAGTAAAATTTATCCCCGTGCCGGGTTATGGACCGGGAGTGCTTACACCTGAGGGTTGTCTTACTACATGGCTTGATCAGAAAATTATACCCGGTACTCTTGGACTGGGAATTTATGACCGGCAGGGTGTCCTTTCTACCTTTACCGCTATTGCAACAACCTTAATAGGTGTTCAGGCAGGTCACTGGTTACTCACCAAAAGATCTGAAAATCAGAAAACGTTAGGATTAATTGTGGCCGGTATAGTTTTGCTGACAGCAGGTTGGATATGGGGACAGTTTTTCTTTATCAGCAGGAACGTCTGGACAAGTTCATTCGTTCTCCTTACATCGGGATGGAGCTTTCTTTTAATGGCGCTGTTCTACTGGATAATTGATGTGAAAGGCTACAAGAAGTGGACCTTCTTCCTGGTAGTGATTGGTATGAATGCAATAACCATCTGGGTGGGACAAAGGTTCATAGATTTTCAATTCACTTCGGATGCTGTATTCCTTGGAATGTCGAAATATTTTGGAATTCTCCGGCCGGTTTTTCTTGCCTTGTGCGTACTTATGGTTAAATGGTTGTTTTTGTGGTTTTTATACAACAAGAAGATATTTTTAAAGGCCTGATTGTGCCTATAGACATTATGTTTTGAACACTATAAACAAGTTTTATCAATTCTATCAAAAATAAAATCAAAATGACAAAAAGAAGAGAATTTATTAAGAAGAGTGCGCTTGGAACTGCCGGCATTGCCATAGGAGGCTTGGGGTTCAGTGCTAAATCCTATGCTTCAATTATTGGCGCAAATGACCGGATAAATATAGGTCAGATTGGTATCCGCAACCAGGGGACTGTACACATTAACAGTTGGTGTGGTCTTAAAAGCAGCCATAATGTAACCATTAAAACGCTCTGCGATACTGATGAGTTACTTTTTGCAAAAGGTCTGAAAACTGTTGTTGATAAAACCGGTGTGAAGCCTTTAACAGAATGGGATATGCATAAAGTGCTTGAAGACAAAGATATAGATGCCGTGTCAATTGTTATACCGAACCATTGGCATGCATTGGCTACCATTTGGGCCTGTCAGGCGGGGAAGCATGTTTATATCGAAAAGCCGGCATCTCATAATATATGGGAAGGCAGAAAAATGGTAGAAGCAGCCCGTAAGTACAATTTACGTGTTCAGGTCGGATGTAATAACCGTTCATCCAATAATGTGAGAGAAGCCATTCAATTTGTGCATGACGGAGGTATTGGAGAGGTTTTTATGGCCAGGGCACTTTGCTTTAAAGCAAGGGATTCATACGGTATGGCTAAAGACAGTGAACCACCTGCCACATTTCATTACGACCGCTGGTTAGGTCCTGCTCTTTACCGTCCCTATAATGAGAAACGCAGTCATTACAACTGGCACTGGTATTGGGATACAGGTAATGGGGATACAGGTAACACTGGTCCGCACCAACTCGATATTGCACGTTGGGGACTACAAAAAAATGAACACCCCGTTTCAGTATATTCTACCGGTGGTATATACGGTTTCAAAAAAGATGAGAGTAAACCTGAGGATCGCACTCCGGGGAAAAGGGTATATGGTGATGTAGATACCTACGGAACTGATAAGACCACACAGGAAACTCCCAATACACAGACATGTTCATATATGTATGAGGATGGTACATTACTCGAGTTTGAAACCCGTGGACGCTATACAAACAATGAAGGAAGCAAAGGGCAGGAAGTTGGAAACCTCTTTTATGGCACTGAAGGCTGGCTCGAAATTTACGGAGATAGATGGAATGCTTTCCGCAAAAGGGAAAGAGTGCCCTTTGCCGGTTCAAAGGAAGATAAGACAGCCCAGGAGGGTAATCATTGGGCCAATTTCCTTGATGCCATACGGGCCGGGAAAAATGATGTTCTGCATTGCGACATAAATGAAGGGTTCTATTCCTCATGTCTTCCTCATCTTGCAAATATCTCTTACCGGGTGAAACGAAGCCTTACTTTCATGGGTGATTATGAAAAGTTTGCCGATGACCCTGAGGCCGATAAACTTTTAACGAGAGAGTACCGGAAACCCTATGTTGTCCCTGATGAAGTTTAACATGTGTGGTTTCCCTGCTTAAGCAGGGCAGGCTGTCAGACCTTTATAAATATATTATATAAGAATGAAATCACTCTTCAGCACAACATTTGTTCTATTGGCAGTAATCATGGTTTACAGCTGCTCTGGTGGTGATAAGATAACTCTTGTAAAAAACGGGAAAACTGACTACACTCTTTTAATAGATCCATCAGCTCCCGAATCCGTAAAAAATGCTGCGGAAGATCTTAGAAGTTATTTCTTTAAGGTGGCAGGTATATCACCCGGGCTTGTAACAGGCGAAAATACACCTGCCACTCCTTTTATAAGCCTGGGAAATACTTTAGCTGCAAGGGCTGCCGGTATTGATCCGTCAGTTATTCCCGGAGATGGTTTCCGGATAGTTACCAGAAACCGCAATCTGTTCATAATCGGAACTGATACACCAACCGGAAAGGTGAATAATCTGGGGGGAGTGACTAACGGGACCTCGAACGGAATTTATACATTTATCGAAGATTACCTGGGGGTTCACTGGCTGATGACAGGCGAGCTGGGAGAATACTTTTTAAAAAAAGAGAAGATTTCCATTCCTGAAACGGACCACACCGAATACTCCCCATTTAATTACAGGGTACAGTCGTTCCGGAGCACCGGGCCTCCTGACGAAAAATGGGACAGACGGATGAAGCTTGCAAGAGTTGCAGCTGTGTCTCACTCTCACTCATGGGCGGAAACTATTTCTGCTTCAAACTTTGCAAAGCACCCTGAATGGTTTGCCGAAATCGATGGTAAACCACAACCACCTTCAGGAAGATACAAGCTGGAAACGACCAATCCCGGTTTAATCCAGGCATATGCAGATGTAATTATTGAAACATTCCGAAAAAATCCCGATCAATACTGGTATTCATTATCACCGGCTGACGGGAGTTATGGCTGGAGTAATAGTCCGGCAAGCATGGCACTTACGGAAAAGGATCCTTTTGGTAATCTTTCACGGACGCCATTGATCCTTAAGTTCTATAATGATGTCGCAAAAATTGTAGGGAAAGAATTCCCTGATCATAAGCTGGGCGGTTATATTTATGCGATGTATCTGTACCCGCCTTCAGCTGGTATGCCAAAACTTGAACCAAACCTTGCACTTGTTGTTGCAACGTCAATTAGTTATGGTTACCAGCTTTTTCGTCCCTCTACCCGGGAAAACTGGGACAAGGTGATGCGTACGTGGGGTGAAAGTTCGAAAAAGGATGGTTTTGATGTTTATTATTACGATCTTCCGGTTTCAATAATGCAGCCAAATGCCATGATCTGGCCACCGGCACCTGAGATAATGAACTTTATATATTCGCGTTTAAAAAGTTATGGATTTAAAGGGGCTTATGTTTACGGCAACCCTGTGTGGCCTGCATTTGGTGCAAGTAATTATGTTATTGCAAAATTGGACTGGAATCCGGAGCAGGATGCAGCCGGAATTTTACACGATTATTACAGGGAAGCCTTTGGAGTAAAGGCAGCACCATATATTGAAAAACTATATGACGTTCTTGATTCGGCATTTCGCAAGTATATGAATGCGCATGAGCGGGCAAATTATAATCTCACAACGGATCATCTGAAAGAGATATATGCTCCTCAATACAGCGAACTGGAACAAAATTTCCTTAATGCAAGTGCTGCAAGGAAGGATCCAAAGCAGCAAAAACGAATTGACCTGTTAGGAGAGGTCCTCTCACTAATGCAGTGGAACCTGCGATCGGCAGGATTGCTCTCACCGGATTATAAATCATCTCTTACAAAAAGTGATGAAGAGATTGACCAGATGTTGTCAAATCAAAAGGATGATGAAAAAATAGTGAGGTACGGGATTTTCAGAAAAGAGCGCTTCAAAAAGGTGAAATTGGCAGCAGCACTTCCTGATGCTGCAACACATAAGGCGGTTATTGTACCGGTAAGCGGGACCATGAGGATGTTGTTACATGTTCCGGTGACAGGTGAAGTTACTTTTACAATAAAAGCTTTCGATGGTAAAGCTGAATTCATTCATTATACTCTTTCCACTCCTGAAGGTAGTCAATTGCAGCTTGGAGCCATACGTGAAGGAAGAACTTTCCGGTTCAGGGGTGAAGCCGGGAAAAATTATATTCTTGATATTCCGAGTCGTGGTGCAATAATTAAACTTGAGTTCACTGGTGCTGCAGTTGCCTACAAATCAGACCTTCAGAATAGTTCCTTTCTGGTAGCCGGACAAAAATATATGGATTCTGATCTGCCCCTTTATTTCTATGTGCCGGACGATGTGAAGGGTTTTAGTGTAACTCTGGGCAACAAAGGTGCAGTTGCCGATATCTTTTCACCGGACGGAAAGCATGCTGGTCAGTTGAATTGCAGCAGTAATGACGTTTCACGTCTGGATGTGCCGGGAAAAACATGCCGGTCAGGTTTCTGGAAAATTATTATCCATAAACAGGGGGTAAGTACTGCAAGTTTAACGTTGGATGACAAATTGCCACAATGGCTTTTACCAGATCCTGCTGAAGCTCTTGAAATTTCAAATACGGATTAAAATGATGCAATAAAGTAAAAAATGAACTTAAAGATATTATGGAACCTCCATTTTCAGAAAGCATAAAGAAATAAGAATGGAAATTTTGGAATAGTGGAGGCTCCGTCGGGACAGAATAATAGTCAGATACGAGTGGAACCGATAATATTAAAGATGAATGAAACGAATTATTAAATTATTCCCAGGAATTTTCTTTATTGGTATTTCATTGATTGCCAAAAGCAATCGCAATGAAGAATTTTATTATTCCGGAGCTCAAATAAGAGATACTCTTCCCGAAGTTTTTTCCAAAAGCCGGGCTGAAATCATTGAAAGTAAACTGCGGCTTGAAGCTGCTCTCGAATTTGGTGCACATCAGCTGCCTTCCGACTTAAACGACCTGGAGCTTTACCGGAGCAGGCTTAGAGAAGAGATCATCAGTGAAACAGGGGTTGTTTATAATCATAAATTACCATTGAATATAAAAGAGACCGGAACCATTAAGATGAATGGTTATTCTATCAAGAAGATGGTCTTTCAAACACGCCCGGGTATTTACGCTACTGCGAATCTTTTTGTGCCTGACGGCATAGGTCCCTTCCCGGCAGTAATTAATATGCTGGGACATTGGCGTAAGGGAAAAATTGATAGTACTGGACCACAGGCCGTAGGACATAGTCTGGCACTTAACGGATATGTTTGCCTGACGCTTGACCCATGGGGTTCAGGGGAAAGGACCACCGTTCACGGCATTTTTGAGGACCATGGCGATGGGAATAATCTTGGATCTGCCCTTCTGAATATTGGGGAAACATTGATGGGTATTGAACTTTCTGATAATATAAGGGGAGTCGACCTGCTTTCTTCATTACCTTATGTAATTCCCGGCAGAATTGGAGCAACGGGCGCCAGTGGAGGAGGAAATCAGACAATGTGGCTGTCCGCTATGGATGAAAGGATAAAAGCAGCTGTCCCGGTTGTCAGTGTAGGTACGTTTGGTTCTTATATTTTGGGAACACCTTGTATCTGTGAGGTTGTAATCGATGCGTTGACATTTACCGAGGAAGCAGGTGTGCTGTCTCTTGTGGCACCAAGGGCAATAAAAATGATCAATCATAAGAAGGATGCAAATCCTGCTTTTAATCCCACGGAAATGATCCGTAGCTATAATAATGTCAAACCAGTATTTAAAATGATGGGAGTTGAAAACAATATTTCCTATCAGTTATTCGACCTGGTGCACGGATATATGTCCGAGGACAGGGAAGCTATGCTCGGATGGTTTGATTTACATCTTAAAGGGATTGGTAACGGAGCCCCCAGGAAAGAAATTCCTTTCCATCAGCTTCCCGAAGAAATGCTGCTGGTTTTTCCAATAGGTAAAAGAGATGCAAATGTAATAACCACTGACGAATACTGTAAACAAAGAGGAAAGGAACTGAGAGCTGATTTCCTGAATACCAGGTCTTTTGATTTGAGTATAAAGAAAAAAGAGTTGCAGAAAATCCTCGGGATAAATGAGAAATCAGATCTTATAAATGTCCAACAATATTCATCTGTAAATGGCTGGCAAAGGATTGGTTTGGAAACCTCCGATAATAAGCTCATTCCCGTTTTACTCCATGCTCCAGCCACTAATTCAGGGGAATATGTGATTATTATTGATCCGGAAGGTAAAAACAATATAAAACCTGACCTGATTGAGGATTATATAAAGTCAGGAAATGGGATTGCGATTCCGGACCTTACAGGTACAGGTGAAGCTTCTCTGTCTTCAGTGCGTTATGATTACTTCAAAGGGAGACTCCGTACTCTGGTCCGATCAGAGTTTTGGCTGGGTAAAACCGTACTGGGGGAATGGGTAAAAGAAATTACTGTTGTAACTCAATTTCTGAGATCAGGTAAGAGAGCTCTGAAAATATCCATAGATGGCACTAAAGAGGCCGGTCTTGCAGGATTGTTTATGGGAGTACTTGAGGGAAATACTGAAAATATTATTCTGCGTGATGCCCCTGCAAGTTTATTATATGATAACAGGGTAAATATAGATTTCTATAGTAATGTCATTTTTCTTCGTGGCTTTCTTAACTGGGGTGATGTGTCTCTGGCGGCTGCGCTAACAGGGAAGAACGTTTTATTTATAAACCCTTTGACAACATCAGGAGAATCCCCTGACAGAACGCAGCTTAAGGAATATCAGACAGAATTTGAAAAAATAAGAAATATTTGTAAACAACCAGGTAAAACAACTTTTAATTAACTAAATTAATTCAATAAAAAGATGAAAAACAATCGCAGGAACTTTTTGAAAATTAGCGGTTTGGCTGGTCTCGGTGTTGCCGGGGGAGGCATCCTTAAGGGAATGAGTGGCGGATCAGGAGATCTTTCTGAACAGGCTAAGAAACAACGTACCCAGAAATTTAACATGTGTGGTTACGCAGCTCCTAAAATAGAAACTGTACGTATCGGTTTTATCGGACTTGGGAGCAGAGGACCGGGTCATGTGTCAAATATGGCTCTGCTTGAGGGAGTGGATATAAAGGCTCTTTGTGACCTTGTTCCGGAGGAAGCTGAAAAAGTAAGAACGAGGATCGAATTTGCAGGCTTTAATCCTACAATTTATACAGGCAGCCCTGATGCCTGGAAAAAGATGTGCGATAGGGATGATATAGATCTTGTATATATCTGTACACCCTGGAATTTGCATGCCCCAATGGCAGTCTATGCAATGGAGCATGGCAAACACGTGGCTATTGAAGTCCCTGCCGCAGATACTCTGGAACAGTGCTGGCAACTAGTCGAAACTTCGGAAAAAACCCGTAAGCATTGCCAGATGATGGAAAACTGCTGCTATGACTTTTTTGAGTTACTTACTCTTAACATGGCACGCCAGGGATTCTTTGGTGACATAGTACATTGTGAAGGCGCTTACATTCATGACCTGCTCAAAAGCAATTTTAGCAAAAACGGCTACTGGAATATGTGGCGCCTGAGAGAAAACGACAGCAGGAGAGGTAACTTATACCCTACGCACGGATTAGGTCCGGTTTGTCAGATACTGGATATCAACAGAGGTGATAAGATGGAATTCCTTGTTTCCGTTATGGGTAATGATTTTCTTATGAACAAAACGGCCAAAGAATTAGCTGCAACTGATGATTTTTATAAGCAATTTGTTGACAAACCATACAGGGGTGATATGACGACCACTTCCATCCGTACCAATAAAGGGCGGACAATTATGATTCAGCATGATGTGACATCACCCAACGTTTACTCCAGAATTCATAAGGTAAGCGGAACAGTAGGCGCTGCCTTGAAATATCCTTTACCTCCGAAGATTTCTATCGGCGACAGATGGGTTTCCGATGAGGAAATGAAATCTTTTGAAGAAAAATATGCACCGGCAATTGTTAAAAAAGTTGGTGAAATGGCTAAACAGGTTGGTGGCCATGGCGGGATGGACTTTCTTGAAGACTGGCGTCTGATAGATTGTCTTCGTAACGGCCTGCCTCTTGATCAGGACTGTTATGATGCCGCACTATGGACCTCTATAGCACCGCTAAGTGAAAAGTCAATAGCCAGCCGTTCGAACTCTGTTGATGTACCTGATTTTACAGGAGGCGCATGGAAAACTAACAAACCGGTGGATATCTTACTGGAACAAGGGGGTAATACAAAAGTGATAAGGTCTGCACCCAGAATGCAAAGATCACCACGGCCACCACGATCAACTCAAAAACCGGTTGAAGGAGTACAGAGTTAACCGGGTACCTGCCAGGACAAAAGTCAAAAGTGAAAAACAGGTTTACATGAAAAAACCTGTTTTTCAACTTTGGAGATCTGAAATAATCCTAAATTTAAATGATCATGTTTAATAATAGAAAAGTGATTCTGAAGCTGTTAATTATGATCCTGTTCTTTCCTGCTTTTAACGGATTAGCAGGGGGGATCAATCCACCACAGGATGGTAAGAGTGGTGACCTGAGACTGGCTACTTTTGATGTTGATGCTACTCCGCCTGTAGGAAGCTTTTTAGCTTATGATCCCATGATTAACTCATGGGATCTGGGTCTTCGTGCCCGGGGTATAGTCTTGTTGGGTTCAGGTCAGCCTATTGTACTATGCTCCGTGGATTGGATAGGTATAGGTAATGAAGGACAGGATGTATTCCGCCTTGCCCTTGCGAAGGCTGCCGGAACAATTCCCGAACGTGTGGCTGTACATACTGTTCATCAGCACGACGCCCCCGAATGTGACTTTAGCGCAGAACGTATCCTCCGGCAGGCAGGTCTCAAGCCAATGAGACTGGAAAGCAGCTTTGCCCGTACGGTGATCAGTCGTCTTGAAGTTGCAGTACAGAACTCTGTTAACCATTCCCAGCCCGTAACGCAGGTTGGTCTTGGTGAAGCAGAGGTTTATAAGGTGGCCTCAAACCGTCGTATACTTGGACCAGACGGACATGTTAGGGCAACCCGCTATACTTCGTGTTTGGATCCCGCTTTACGAGCTGAACCAGAAGGTTTAATTGATCCAATGGTATCGGTGGTCAGCTTCTGGAATGGAGACAAACCAATAGCAGTATTAAGCTACTATGCCACGCACCCTCAGAGTTACTACCGCACGGGTATTGCCAATCCTGATTTCCCGGGTATTGCCCGGTTCTATCGCCAGCTCAGTGTACCTGAAGCGCTTCATGTTCATTTCAATGGCGCAGGTGGTAATATTGGAGCCGGGAAATATAACGATGGCTCTATGGAAAACCGCGGAATATTGGCCGGTCGCCTTGCTGATGGGATGAAACGGGCATGGGAAGCAACCCGGCGTTATCCTGTAAATGCCGATGCTGTTGGATGGACAGTGGAATCTGTTGCTTTGCCACCGGCTAAATACCTGGAAAAGATACAGGCAGAGATAAATGTAAAAGATACACTTATCTTAAGAAACAATGCACAACAGTTAGCCTGGTTACAAAGATGCAGGGAAGGGAAGAAAATTGAAATTGGGTGCCTTACCTTGGGTCGTGCCCGCATACTTCACATGCCTGGAGAACTCTTTGTAGAATACCAGCTTGCAGCTAAGGCAGAGAGGCCTGATCTGTTTGTGGCTATGGCTGCATACGGTGATTACGGACCAGGCTATATTTGCACGGATGTAGCATATGAACAGGGTGGCTACGAAGCCGGTCCGGCCTCAAACGTATCACCGGGAGCTGAAAGTATACTCATGGACGCGATACATAAACTCCTCAGTGACCCGCCGAAATGATTTTATCATACAATCCTCCTCTGAAGGATGATGACCTGTCTCAGTTGATTTAAAATATTACAGACATTTTCACTACAAATTTTACAGTCAATCTCAGAAACTTAACCATAAAATAAAAGTCGCTTAAAGTTGAGACATAAGTCTCACTTCAATTCCTTAATTTTAATATTCTTCCAGTAAGATTTTGCATCTTTCTGCCAGGGTTTTCCTGCTCCGTGAAATTGTATGGCAATGAACCCTGATGAAGACATATCATCGGTAGTATCCACTATTGGAATACCATTCACCCAGGTTTGAATTTTGTTTCCATCCATTATAATTTTGAAATGATTCCAGTCCAGAGGCTTGTAAGCTTTCTGAGCTTTCTCATTATTCTCCAGTGTTACCAGCCAGCCACGATTCCCTGGTTCGTATAAACCTCCTGACCATGCGCGCTTTGATCCGTCCAGCTCGACCTGGTACCCCCAGACATAACCTTTTCTCCATTTAAATGGACGCTGTACTCCATTAAATGACTGTGTAACTGTATCTTTATCCCATATCTGACCGCGACACTGAATTCCGGAATTGAGGGAAGTATCCATTTTAACATCCAGTTCGAGGATAAAATCAGAATATGATTTATCTGTGGCCAGATATCCGCCTGCAGTTCCTAAAATAGTGTTGCAGATCAGCATATTATCCTGAACATAAAAATCCGGTTTACTTTCAGGGTTGTTCCAGTCCTGGTTGATCACCCTCCAGCCGTTAAGTGTTTTACCATCAAAAAGATCCTGCCATCCATCGTTTTTGGATGAGTTATTCTGGCAGGCCATTGTGATAAAAATAATTGAAGTGACGGCAAGAAAAGCTGACACTTTAAGCCATTTGAAATAATTCATAAAACCTCCTTTTTTATTTATAACCAATATGAAATTTTCTTTAAAATTATATAAAAATATTTATCTGTTTGATAATAATTTCTTTATGGCACCCATAAGTACACCTTCAGCTTCAGGTGATACATTTGATTCATCAATCTCATAACCTCCCTGTTTGTATGCAGCAGCAGTTCCAATATAGTGTGGACCGAAATCCCCATAAGCTGCCATAGCAATGAACAGATCAGGTCTTTCAGCCTTTGCAGCAAGTTGATATTCAACAAACAATTCACCGGGTAAATGAAGAATCCTGATGTCACCAAGGGTGAGGCAGGTAACATCAATTTCCCTTCCAGCCTGACAACGCTGTAACCACGCTAATTTCTGGGCATTCCTGTCTTCGGATAATAATTCTTTATTACTCCTGACATCTGACTGGAGTTTATTGAGATATAAAGCGGGAGGGAGAGTTACCTGTTCCACATCCCATTTAACGGTAGTTACAGGTTCCTTAACTGTAGCTTCCCAGGCTCTTTTCATTCCTTCAGCAAGACGTTCAGCCAGGATACCCCGGTATTCATGCGAACCATCATTATATTTTCCTGCTGCAACATTTCCTGCAGCACCGTTAAAATGCACATTCATAACATCAGGAAGCTCCAGTTGTCTTAAAAATCGGGCAACTCCCGGAAAATCAGGATTAGGGATGCCTGTTCTGTAATAGCTTTGAGGATGCGTGGCATAATAGCTCAGAATTGCGAGTGGTTTGTCATCATTCCAGAAGCTGACCAATGAAATCACAGGATCAACGATGCCTTCGGGCTCTGCCCGCAGTTCAGCGCTTCGTGATGAAGAGGACCGGCTTGCCCTGATGTTTCCTTCTGCATCTGCAATCCTCCTGTTTGAAGCTACCATATACACATCGGCCTCCCCGGAACCGATATGTGTTACAGGCTGGGAATTATTAAGTGAATTTCGTACTGCAGCTGCAAGTCTTGTGATGACTTCACGGGCAAAATCGCCATTAAAGATACCAGGATCCAAACCTGCATCTTTTAAAATCCTTTCCGCCCCAAAATCGCATATCGGGGCATCATGCTGGTGCAGGGTATGTATCTCCACCCGCTGGGGTATAGTCCCAGCAGCTTCCGCAAGTGCATTGCGGAAAATATCCTGACTTTCATTGCCTATGCTATGCCAGTCGAGGGCACATAAAATAATGGGTTGCACCGAACCTGAAAGAACAATTCCACGTGCTCTTAAACCCAGATCCCATAATTTGATTGCTTTGCCAAAGGCCATCTCATATCCTACAGGAGGTGTAATATCAATGTCGAAAGTTGATAATCTTAAACCCTGTATTTCGGATTTCAGCTGTGATCCCTGCTCTTTTCCCGGCTTTTCGGATGATCCTGTATAATTTTGAGGCTTTCCTGCAAACAGGCCCTGTATTAATAAATATCAGGACAAGCAATAAAGAAATGCTGACTGTTTTGTTTTTATTCATATCAATGCGATTTTATAAGTGTTATAAGTCACTTTGAGTAATTGAAAGATGTAAAAAATATTTTAAAACCGAAAGATAAATATTCCAGACTTTAAATTCATAAGCCGGTGAAAAAATATCTGACGGAGAATCTTCTTATTATACTTAATTATTGTCAGATTCACTCCTGCTGCCGGAAAAGTAACCGGGATTTCAGCCCGCAAATGTAGGGCATGTGGGAACTACTGACTAAAGTACTTATAACTACGGTAAATATAAGTTAAAAATTATTCATTATTTTGTATAGTTTTTACAGAATTTTGTTTTAGTTTTGGTACCAGTAGACTTAAAATTGGTGTGTAGAAAGTAGATATATATTTATAAACCTCTGATATATATTCAATTAACCTAAAACTAACTAATTCCTTGCCTATGAAACAAAATCCTGCTTTATTACTTCCGACCAGTTGGAAAAGATAATATGTCACTCGTTTATCTTTATCTCTTTTCAAGTTTTTCAACATCGGGGAACGGTTAATACGATCTTCGTCAATTAATTATTACGTCTAAAACTTAATAACATGAAAAAAATCTGCCTGTTAAAACAAAAATTTTTTTCTGAAGCGCGTCCAGAGACGATCTTCAAATTTGCAAGAATGACTCTCCTTCTGATAATTGTAACAGCCTTTTTATCAGGGACTTTCAATTATGCCTACGGCAGCCTGAAAACTGAAGGTATAAATTCTGGAGCTGTTTTATCCTCCGACAAAGCGGATAATAATGGTGCTGCTGATTTACAGCAGTCTAAATTATCCGGTACCATCACCGATGAAAAGGGGAGTCCGTTTCCAGGCGTTAATATAACTGTTGAAGGGACCACTATTGGTACTATGTCTGATGTAAATGGTAAGTATTCACTGGCGATTCCTGGCGGATCAGCCGCTGTCATCTTTACATTTGTCGGTTATTCTACTCAGAGGATAGCAGTTGAGGGAAAGAACACAATTGATGTTGTCATGATGCCTGATGTCATGAACCTGGATGAAGTGGTCGTTGTTGGTTATGGTACAACACGAAGGGCCACAATTACGGGTGCTGTTGCTTCCGTAGCCGGCGATAAACTGCAGGTGTCAAAGTCAACAAACTTCTCCAACACTCTTGTAGGGCGGTTACCAGGACTTGTGGCAAATCAACGTTCAGGGCTTCCTGGCGCTGATGATGCAACACTTAGAATAAGGGGTAACAATACTCTTAATAATAATAATCCTCTTATTGTGGTTGACGGTATCGCAAACCGTAGCATGTCGCGCATTAATCCGGCAGATGTTGAGAGTGTCATCGTCCTGAAAGATGCATCTGCTGCCATATATGGTGCACAGGCAGCAAATGGTGTTATCCTTATTACTACCAAACGTGGTGCATCAGGGAAGTTAAAGGTTAATGTTGACTTTAACCAGGGATTTAGTTCCCCTACTGTTCTTCCCGGTATGGCCGATTCCTATCTCTATGCAACTATGATGAATGAAGTTGATACTTATGCAGGACAAACCCCCCGTTTTTCTGCTGATGACCTTCAGAAATATCAAAGACGGATCTGACCCGTACGGGCATCCCAACACTGACTGGTTCAGTGAAGTATTTCAAACCTGTATCATTAACAAATAAAGCAAATGTCAGCCTCAGTGGAGGAACTGAAAATGTGAAATATTTCGTTTCTCTCGGATCACGATATGAGGACGGAACATACCGTAAAAGCGGCGCTTATTACTCCCAGGTTGATTTCAGGAGCAATGTCGATGCCAAGCTTTCCAACAGCATTAATCTCAGTATAGATGTGGCTGGCAGGCAGCAAAACACACATCACACAGTTTATAGTGAATATGAGACATTCAGAAATGTTCCCCGGGGTAAGCCTACTGATATGGCCTGGTGGTTTGGTAAATATCCCGGTCCTGATGTGGAATCAGATTTCAATCCGGTTGAAATGGTTACCGATATGAGTGGCTTTGATATGGATATAAATTATGTACTGGAAAGTAATATAAAATTGAACGTTGATATTCCATGGGTAAAGGGATTATCCGTCACAGGAAATGCTTCCATTGATAAAAACTTCGATAATGATAAGCTGTGGAAAATCCCGTTTTATCTCTATACCTGGGACAAACTGATCGTATGACGAAAATGGATTGCCGGCAATTGTCGGATCGAAAAGAGGTGTATCACAACCTCAGCTGACCCAGAGTAATCAGACCGGTGGCAGGACAACCCTTAATGCCCTTGTCAACTATGAACACAGGTTTGCTGAAACACACAGGATCAAAATACTGGCAGGAACGGAAACCAGTACCGGTATGTCAGAAGATTTCTGGGCATCCAGGAAATATTTTGTTTCAAGTGCAATTGATCAGCTCTTTGCAGGGAGTGACCTTGAAAAGGATAACTCAGGATCAGGGAGTGAAAGCGCCCGTATGAACTACTTTGGACGTGTGAATTACGACTATAAGTCAAAATACCTGCTGGAGTTTGTATGGAGGTATGATGGCTCTTATATATTTCCTGCTGATAAACGATGGGGCTTTTTCCCAGGCTTTTCTGTAGGATGGGTGGCCAGTGAGGAAAATTTCTGGAAAAACGCAATTCCATCAATCAACTATTTTAAATTCCGCGGGTCATGGGGGCAAACGGGTAATGACCGTATCTCCAACTTCCAGTACCTTTCAACATATCGTTTTGCAAATGGCTGGGGCAACCTGGAAGGCGGTTTAAATATGGGTGAATGGGTTACAGGCGGGAGTATAATTAATAAAGTTCTGTATGAACAGAGTATTCCAAATATAAATGTAACCTGGGAAGTGGCAAATCAGACAGATATAGGCTTTGATGCACAATTACTTGGCGGCAGGCTGAAACTGGAAGGTGATTATTTCCATAACCTCAGAAGCAATATTTTAACCCAGAGAAATGCTTCTGTTCCAAATTCGACCGGATTAACTCTTCCACCCGAAAATATTGGGAAAGTTGTTAACCAGGGATTTGAATTTGTTATCGGTTATGGGGACAAGACAGGTGACTTCGTTTACAACATTTCTCTGAACGGTGGATATGCCAAAAATAAAATCAAATTCTGGGACGAGACACCGGGAATTCCTGAATATCAGCAAACAACAGGTCATCCGATGAACTCGGAACTCTATTACCAGGCAATCGGCATTTTTAAGGATCAGGCTGCTGTGGATGCATATCCGCATTGGGTTGGCGCCCGTCCTGGCGATGTTATCTTCAAGGATGTCAACAATGATGGTAAAATAACAGGCCTTGACCAGGTGAGGGACTACAGAAGTGACATCCCTGTATTTACATCAGGACTGAATTTTGATCTGACATATAAAAGTTTCTATGCCACAATCCTCTTCCAGGGAGCCTGGGGGAAAATGCGTTATCATTACGTAGAAGGAGGAGTGTCGGGTAATTACTATCTTGAAGATGCAATAGGCCGGTGGACACCGGAAAATACCGATGCATCAAAACCACGTGCATTTAACTATACTTCAGAATACTGGAGATCAGAGGACAATACTTACTGGCTCAGAAACGCTGATTACGTAAGACTGAAAAATATGGAAATCGGATACAATTTCCCGGCATCACTGAATTCAAGATTGCATATAGATGCTTTCAGGATATACGTGGGAGGTTTGAATCTTTTAACCTGGTGTCCGGGACTGCCTAGTTTCGATCCTGAATCCGTCGGTACGAATTACCCTCTCAGCAAAGTAATCAATGTAGGTGCAGCTTTAACCTTTTAAAACTTAATGAAGATGAAAAAAATTAAGCAATATTTTAATTTATTACTCTTTGTCACAATTCTCCTGACATCGTGTAACAAAGATGTTCTTGAACTGCAACCGCTGAATGCATATTCTGATGTTGCTGTTTGGGGCGATCCTATTTTAGCGGAAACTTTTATAAACGGGATTTACTTTAAGATGGAAATACCGAATGGTGACATGAAATACGGTACTCCCAACTATGTGGATGAACTTCATCGAAGGGACGGTGGTTCCCAGCTCAATTTTAATAACAGTAAGCAAAACCCGGATAATATGTACTGGAGGAATGAACTTCCTTCATGGAACAATTTGTACCTGAATATAAGGGCATGTAATAAATTCCTTGCAAATGCTGACAAATTACCTGATGACGGAACCCTTACCGATGGTGTGACCAAAAAAGACAAGCTTATCGGTGCAGCTTACTTTTTAAGGGCCTGGTTCTATATGCGTCTTACAAGTTTTTATGGTGGCGTACCCATCATAGATAAAGTCTACGAGCTGGACGACGATTTTAATGCACCCCGAAATACTTACAAAGATTGTGTGGATTTTATGGTATCAGACTGTGATAAGGCTGCTGCCCTCCTGCCATTGCAATACGGTACAGACAGATTAGCACGTGCCACAAAAGGAGCTGCCCTGGCCCTTAAGTCTAGGGTACTTCTTTATGCTGCCAGCGATCTTCACAATATTACTGTATTTCCCTCATATTCCAACCAGGAGTTGATACGTTATACTGACGACAACAGGGCCGATCCGCTGGCAAGCCGCCAAAGATGCTGCAAAAGCTGTAATGGACATGGGTATGTACAGCCTTTTCAGGGCTGATCCTGCTCCGGGTGATTCGGTGGCAATGAATTTTGAAGCTTTGTTTAATTCAAAGGATTGTGAGGAGGATATTATGGTAAGGTATGCAACACCTACCTCATATGATGTAAACTATAGCTGGATGAATCTCAGCGGTCCCAATGGCTATCACTGCAGAGGCAGTAATGCTCCTATTGATAATTTTGTAAGGGACTATGAAAGAAAAGATGGCACCAGATTCGATTGGAATAATCCCGTTCACGCTGCCAATCCTTATGCATATCGTGACCCGCGTTTCTATGCAACAATATTTTATGAAGGGGCTAAATGGCGGACAAGAGCTGCAGGTGAATTTCCATTTGATCCTGTAGGGGTTATACAGGTAGGACGGTGGGAAAAATGGGATCCTGCAACCAATTCCATGTACGAACAATGGGGGCTAGATACCAGAAAGGGACCTAACTCACCATTTGAAGGGGCATACACCGGGTATTATATTCGTAAATACTTTGACCCGACTGTTGATGCTCAGTTTTTTGTACCCGATATCGGCTGGCGTTATTTCAGGTATGCCGAAATTCTGCTTAATTATGCAGAAGCATGCATCGGACTTGGAGAGGATGCTGAAGCCCGTACCTATATAAATATGATCAGAAAAAGAGCAGGTATGCCTCCGGTTACTGAATCGGGCACTGCTCTGCGCGATCGTTACCGCAATGAAAGACGTATTGAATTGGCGGTTGAGGAACAACGTTTCTATGATGTCCGCAGATGGCTGATCGGCCCTGAGTCCTATATTGCAGCCTATAAAGTGGATGTAGTTTATGAAATGGATCCTGTGACTCACGAAACAGCTACAATGCCTACAATTACACCAATGGTACATAATTCGTATCACTGGGAGGATTATTCATACTTTCTGCCAATTGCAAGAAGCGAGATGAATAAAAATGATAAGCTGATCCAGAATCCGGATTACGAATAATTTGCCTGTAAAAAAGAGCATGCACTGTAAATGAGGAACAATTGGTTTAAAATATTTTAAATTTGCTGTTGGATCAGTTAATAAACCATTAGAGCGAATTAAATATTACAGTTCCGGAAACGGCTTCATTTATTGTGCATGACTCTTATTATCAATTTAAAAAATAATGAGTATCGGTTATCAATAATAATCTCAATAAATTGATTATGAGATTCCTCGCTAACGCTCTGAATGACATCACCTATTATGATTTTTTGTTTTAATTCCAATTCAATTATTATTCATCTCAGATACTCATATAAAAAATTAAAAAACAATAGAAAAATCATTATTTTTACCAAGGGAAATATTAAAATAAGAATATTAAAAATCTCCATATTTTGAATTCACATGCAACACAAAGTAACTTTTCAAAACATGGAGGTTCAATAATGACTTTGGAAATAAAATAGTTTACATATGAAAAAATATACCCGCAGGGATTTCGTTCAGACCACTGCTTCGGCTGGTTTGGGATTCGGATTGACGAAAAGTGTTCTTCCGGAATACTTTTCCGGTGCAGTTACAGGTAAGAGAATAGGAATAATCGGATTGGACGGGTCGCATGCCGGTGTCTTTACAAAAGCGATCAATGACCCCGCGGCAAGTGCAGAATACCTCGGATACAGGGTTGTGGCTGCCTATCCCAAAGGCAGTAATGACATTCAAAGCAGTGTGTCAAGAGTTCCGGGCTACATTGAAGACATGAAGAATATGGGCATTGAGATTGTAAGCTCAATTGAAGAGCTTTTAACCAAAGTTGACGCGGTTTTTATGGTGACCAATGATGGCCGGCGGCACCTGGAACAGGCTTTAATAGTATTCAGGGCTGGTAAGAGGATGTTTATAGATAAACCAATGGCTGCCTCATTAAAAGATGCCATGGATATTTTTGCAGCCGCAAATTACTATAAGGTGCCTGTCTATTCAACCTCCAATGCACGATTTAATAAGATAAACCAGGAGGTTGCAAACGGGAAGATTGGAAAAGTTATCGGAGCTGACGTATATGGACCATCTCCCATTGAGCCGACCCATCCAACGCTTTTCTGGTACGGTATCCATGGTGTTGAGGCGCTTTGCACTGTAATGGGCACTGGTTGCATAAGTGTGGTGAGGGTCTTTAACGACGATACAGATATATCTGTAGGTACCTGGCCCGATAACCGGCTTGGCGTAAACAGGGCTATGCGTACTGGCAGGAGAGGATCGGGAGGTACGGCCTATGGGGATAAGGGCATCTCTAAACTGGAGAGCAGCGGGAATGAAGGTAATGAAGTTAATCCCGCCTATAAAAAGATGATCGACTTCTTCTCAACAGGTGTGGTCCCCGTGAGTGCTGAACAAACATTGGAAGTACTGGCATTTATGGAGGCTGCAGATGAAAGTAAATTAAACGGGGGAAGACCGGTTGATCTTGAAACAGTTATGCTCAGAGCAAAAAATGCAAAAGACAGGCTTATACTGGATAAATCTTAAATATTATTTGAAAATAACTAAAAAAGAGTTGGTATGAAAGAGAATAGTTGTGTTCGTAAGAAGCTGATGATTCTGTTTGCCTTAACTCTGACAGTGTTATTAATTTATTCTCAGGGAGTGAATGGCGCATCTCTGCGTGCAGGAGTTTCTAAAGTAAATATTACCAGGGACAATCCTACGGAATTGGTTAATGATCCTCTTTATGCAAGAGCGTTAGTACTGGATGATGGAAATACAAAGGCTGTGGTTATTACAATGGATATCATCAACATAAGTTTTACTGACTTACCTGTGATAAGAACCAGGATCCAGAATGAGCTTAAGATCAATGGTAACAATGTAATGATCAATGCATCCCACAACCATTGGGTAAATGACCAGCTGGCAGAGGATTATATCGACAGAACCGTAAATGCTGTAAAGGAAGCTTTTCTTAATATGGTACCTGTAAGAGTTGGGGGAGGTGCCGGAAGCGAAAACAGAATAACAATGAACCGCAGGCTTATTCTTAAAAACGGAAAAGAGTGGACCATAAGGCGGGCAACGCCGGAACCGGAAGATGAGATGGTTGAAGGGATAGCTGAACCGTTTGATCCGGAAATCGGAATACTCCGGTTAGACAGAATAAATGGCAAACCTCTGGCTGTCCTGTTCACATTTGCCGGACATAACTATACCGGCGTTCCAAACCGTGGTGCCACTGCCGGATTTCCCGGATTCGCTTCAAAGGTTATTGAAGAAAACCTGGGTAACGGAGCTGTTGCCCTCTTCATGCAGGGAGCTGCAGGTGATATAACACCTGTTGTTTATAAAGATGTTAATACTCCAAAACAGGATGAGATGCATGGCACGTTACTGGGAATGAGCACTTTAAAAGCATGGAGAGATATTCCTTTAAAGAAAACAGGAGGTTTAAGTGTTATCAGGGAAGAGTTGTTACTGCCGGCCCGGACAGATATTCAGAAGCATATTGAGGATCTGGAAGCTCAGAAGAAGGTAATTCTGGATTATTTTAAAGGAGAAGGATGTGGTGCTCACGGAGCAGGAACAAAACTGAATTTCAAGACCTTTCTTCCTTTGTATATAAAGTATATGATGTCACCACAATATCCGTCAGATTATTCTTACCGGTATATGCAGGAAGCAAAAACAGGAGTGAAGGATCTTGAAACCATGGATGCCGATAATAAAAGAGATATGGAAAAATATCTCAACAGCATTTACAAAATGGAAGAATTAATTGTGACAGAAGCAAACCTGGGATATCTTAAAAACAGTAACCCGGAAAATCCTGTTAAAGCAGAGATCATGGGGCTGAAAGTAGGTGAATTTGTATTGATTACTTTCTCAGGAGAGGTCTTTTCCCAGATCGGTTTAAATATTAAAAAGAATTCTCCCTATGAGTATACCTTTGTATCAGGTTATACAAACGGGTCGGTCGGTTATTCACCCACTCCGGATGCATACAGCGGGGATGCATATGAAGTTTCTTTAACAAAATTAGCTCCTGAATGGGAAAAAATATTTGAAGAAAAGGCCATGGAGATACTTAAAAAACTGTAACTTTCACATTCAGGAAAAAACATATCAATAAACGAAATTCATTAAAACCATGAAAAAATTATTATTAATCCCGGTGTTTATGATAGCATTTGTTGTGGCCAGAGCTCAGGGAGATGCTAAAGGAAGGGTTACATTTAACGTATCCAGTAGTCTGCTTTCGAGTCCAAAGTATGTTAATGTTCCCGTTGTTGAACTACCAGGAGTCATAACCAGTAATGTTTCCAAGGAACATTCAGGTTTCACAATAAAAGAAGCAAGATGGGATTGGTCAAGCACTGTTGTGACAAATAACATTTTCATTTATGAGGTGGTAATTACCGATGGAAAAAAGGATGATATTCTTCTTTATAGCAAAGATGGTAAGTTCCTTAAGAAAGGAGTGAAAAGAACGGAAGAAAACACTAATTAGACAATCATTGAATATAACCAGTGCTAGTTTCGAAATTGAAAATTTCAGGATGATTATTACTTAAAGAACCTATATTATGGCAAGAAAAAATTTAACACGCAGGCTTTTTATCGGAACAACTGCAGCCGGATTAGCAGGTGCAGCAGTTTCAATTAAAACGACAGATGCTTTTGCGGGAACACCGGATAAGAAAACCGGTATCCAGTCAAAAAGATCAGGTATGCAATACCGCAGGCTGGGACGCACAAACCTGATGATATCGGAGATGATCCTGGGTTGTGCTTCAGGTCTGCGATCGAATCAGCTGGGGCCTGTCCTCTTTAACCGGTACCGCGAGCAGCTGGGAAATATTGTCAGCGCTTTGCTCGACCGTGGAGGTAATGCGGTTGCAACCAGTTCAACCTATCATGATACTGAAGAGCTTCTGGGTAATGCACTTAAAGGAAGGCGCCAGAAAGCTTTTATCTTCACCAGTGCTGAACCACGGGAAGATGCAAAAAGTGTTATTTCCAGCTGTGAACGTAGCCTCAAACGTTTTCAGACCGATTATCTGGATGGTTATTTTTGCCATGGCGGTTGGAGTGAGCCATTTTATGAGAGTGCAAAAAAGCTTCAGGAGCAGGGTAAAATTCGTTATATAGGCCAGAGTGCCCACAAACCTGATATGCATGTACAACGTATTGAGGCGGATCAGATTGATTTCTTTATGCAGCCCTATAATTACATGAGCCTTGCCAAATGGACTGAGAAACTTGATGGCAAAAGCGCAGAAGATTTGTTTGACCTGGCTAAAAAGAAGGATATAGGGGTTCTGACGATAAAGCCCTTCAGTGGACATTTTATTCCAAACTGGGCTAAGAACAGCACCGACAGTATGGTTAAGAACATGCTTGAAGACCTCGACAGATTCGGCAAGAAAAACCTGTATCAGGCTTTGTTGCTATGGGTTCTTCAGAATCCCAATGTCACGGCTGCTGTATGCGGTTTTAATGAACCACAGGATGTGGTTGAAGACTATGATGGATATTCAGGCGGAAAATTAACTTCCTTTCAGGAAGATCTTCTTAAACGTTATTATACTCTTGCCACAAGAGACTATTGTCGTTTGTGCGAGACATGCGTGCCTGTCTGTCCTAAAGGGATTCCTATTCCGGATATACAACGTTTCCGCATGTATTATAAGAATTATGGGCATACCCAGGATGCGCGCGAATATTATGCTGCGCTTGACCCTGCCCGCTGTGGTTCAGCTTGCGACGGGTGCGGAGCTTGTGAAGCAGCCTGCCCGAGCGGGGTGGCAATTATCCAAAACCTCGCGGATGCACATATGGTACTGGCATAAAAATTTATAACAAATAATTCTAATCTTAAAAGATATCAACATGACAAAAAAAAACAACCTGACAACTCGACGTGAATTCATTGCTAAAACAGGTATGGCCACCGTAGGGGTAACTATAGGAGCAGCTCAGCTCAGTGCTGTAAGCTGCGGCCGTGCTGCATTCGGTCCGAATGATAAGATCCGTATGGGTTTCATTGGTATAGGAAACCGCGGGACACAGGTAATGGATTTATTCAGGGCTGAACCCGATTGCGAGGTAGCAGCATTGTGTGATGTTTACCAGCCATATCTTGATCGCGACTTTTCTAAAGTTAACCCACGCTACAAAGAATTGATGGGAAATAAAATTCCCCGGATGGGCGAGAATTTCCCGGCAAGTGTGGCAAAATATACTGATTATCGTAAGTTACTGGAAGACAAAAATATAGATGCTGTATGCATAGCAACTCCGGATCATTGGCATGCACTAATGACTATTGATGCTATCAAAGCGGGGAAACATGTCTATGTTGAGAAACCAGTCGCAAAGACTGTGAAAGAAGGGCGCGCAATGATTGATGCTGCAAAAAAGAGCAAACTGACAATTTCTGTCGGCCTGAGCCGGAGGGGATCCACAGCTTATCATAAACTGGCAAAAGAACTACCTGCAGGAAAAATAGGGAAGATAACATATGCCAGTGGCAGCTATGTAAGCAATATGTTCCCGAATGGAATTGGAAAATTGAAACCTGAGGATCCACCGGCAGATTTTAACTGGGATATGTGGCTCGGACCGAAGCCCATGAGACCATATCAGTATAATATAGCTCCATACATGTTCCGGTGGTGGGAAGAATATGATAACCAGATTGCCAATAATGGTGTTCACTCACTTGACCTGTTACGATGGTTACTTAATGAAAAAGCTCCTACTGCAGTGACTACGATAGGGGGAAAATATGCCATTGATGATGACAGGACGATTCCTGACACAATGCAGACACTCTTTGAATTTCCTTCCGGGGTACTGGTTACATACGCAACACTTGAGGCCAGCTCAGGATCATTTTATCCTTTCGGAATGCTGGAATTCCGTGGTACTAACGGGACTCTGTATGCCGGTGGCTCCAATGATTATAAAGTTGTTCCTACACGACCAGGACAATTTCAGACCTGGGATAAAAGGATGGAGGCTGAGAATTATGAAAATTCACCGGTTGCCAATAGCAACAAACTCTCTGACGGAAGCTATGCAGAACCAACCGCTAACCTCGTCCGTAACTTCCTGGATTGTATCAAATCAGGGAAACCACCAATAATAGGACTGGAGGATGGGCATCTGTCTACAAATATGGCACACCTGGCAACTATTTCCATGATAGTCAAACAGAGGCTTGAGTGGGATGCTGAGAAGGAGATTGTGACTAATTCAGACGCGGCAAACAAGCTCCTTCATTATGAATATCGAAGTCCCTGGAAACTTTAAACGTTTAGACTCAACATTCTGAATAAGGATCAAGTTTCTGATCGGCACATACATTGCGGATGGAAGGATTAATTTAAGCTTAAAAATAAGCTTAAGAGCTTTTTTCATTTATAGGACTGGTAAATAAAAAGGCAAAAAACATGTTATTTAAACAAAAACTATATTATGCAATCACGGAGAAATTTTGTCAAAACTTCTGCAATTGCTGGTTTAGCAACCTTATCGGGAGGATTGTTACCAGTGTTGCCTTCCTGTAGCAATAAATCAAAAAAAATCACAATCAAATCATCTGCTTCACGATACGAGAGAGAGCCTCTTATACGACCGTTCGGGTTTAAAGGTATTTACCAGAAGGAATTCTGGGTAGGCGCAGCATTGATTGAAAGTGATTCGGGAGCAAGACATGTTGGATTGCAGACCCAATGTCTTGCCTGGAGTGATCTTGATGTATTTCTGGCTCATTCTGAAGTTGATGGAAATATGTTGCTTATTAAATCACTCGATTATGCACTGCAGAAGATCAAAGGACAATCTTACCTGAATCCCATGGAATTACAGGAAGCAATATTGGATGATGTTTATCAGTATGGGCAGTCAATAACCAATAATAAAAAGCTCAGAATGACATTCACTCTCAGTTCAATGGTTGCTCTTGATAATGCTATGTGGATGTTATATGCTCAGGAAAACGGGTTTAAGACTTTCGATGAGATGATCCCTGTGGAGTATCGCGCGGCTCTTGGAAATCATCATCAGTATGTGGCACATGTACCTCTTATGGCTTATGCTATCCCTCTTGAAGAGATTACCCAGGCTGTTGATCAGGGATACTTTTTTATGAAGATCAAGATCGGCCGGCCGGGGACACAGGAGGAAATGCTTGAGGGAGATAAAGCAAGGATAGAAGCCATTCATAAACTGATTGGCAACAGGGAAACCCCGCACACACTTAATGGAAAGATACCCTATTATTTTGATGCAAACGGACGTTACGAGAAAAAGGAGACACTGGAAAAGCTTTTGGACCATGCAAAGAAAATAGGTATGTTCGACCAGATAGCGATCATTGAAGAACCTTTTCCGGAGGATGCTGACATAAATGTCGGAGATCTTGGAGTCAGAATTGCCGCTGATGAAAGTGCTCACACAGCGGAGGATGTAGTTAAAAGAATAGGTATGGGTTATAGGGCAATTGCTTTAAAGGCTGCAGCCAAAACATTAAGCATGACCATGAAGATGGCCAAAGTTGCCCACGAAAACAATATCCCATGTTTCCTCGCCGACCTTACATGCACACCTATTCTGGTTGACTGGAATAAAAATGTTGCTGCACGGTTAAACCCCTTTCCTGGTCTGAAAGATATGGGATTACTTGAGTCAAATGGCCATCAGAACTATGTGAACTGGAACGACCTGATAAGCTATTGCCCTTATCCTGATGGATCCTGGATAAAGTCCACGGATGGATTATTCCATTTGGACAAGGATTTTTATGATAAGAGCGGAGGTGTTCTTAAGTCTTCAGAACATTATCTTAATCTGTTTAATAAATAAAATTTTTGGCTGAAGTAAGAGGCAGGAAGAATTAATAACTCAATATAGCCAAATCTTTAACTTCCGACTTTTGTATTTCGGTTTATGAATTTTTAGTAAAACCCGAAATTGTAATCTATGAGGAAATTATTCTTTAACTTTATTGTTTTGATATTAATGATGGCTTCTGTTAAAGGACAAAAAACTCCGACAGGAAATCCTGCTGATTTCAAAGTAAAAACATGTTTGCATTCTATCGGATATGCAGGACTCTGGCGAGGACAATCTTTTCTTACCGTTGATCAATTTCTTGTAAAGGCCAAAGAACTGGGTTTTGACGGTGTAATGCTTATGGCGAAAAGGCCTCATCTTTCCCCTCTCGATTATGATAAAGAGGCCAGGGCAAAGTTAAAGAAAAGAATAGAGGACCTTGGTTTAACACTTGTTGGTCTTGCCGGATATTCTGATTTTACCGCAGGTATGGACAAGCCGGGAATTCCTCATACAGAAATACAGGCAGCATACATAGGTCAGCTTGCAGAACTTGCAAGTGATCTTGGTACAAAAATGATACGTATTTTTACAGGATACGAGCGTCCCGGGATACCCTACGATAAACAATATGCTACTGTAATTGAAGGTATTACGCTTGCTGCTAAAGAAGCACAAAAGTATGGTGTTACCCTTGTTATACAAAACCACCATGACATAGCGCTCCACCATGATGCTATGTACTGGTTGTTAAATGAGATAAATCTTCCCAATGTAATGGCAGGGTGGGATGCATGGAGCCCGACACTTGAGAAGCTCTCAAAAGAAGAGATAAGACAATCTGTCCTGAAAATGAAACCCTATATAGTTAATACTATTGCCGCTGACTATGTTGCATTAAACAGGTATCACTATGAAGGCAATCAGACAAACTATGTAAGCGATACCCCTTTAATGCGTGCAGTCCCTATGGGTGAAGGAATAATCGACTATGATAACTTTATCGGGGCGCTGAAGGAAATTGGATACCAGGGCTATATTGTTTATGAAATGTGTGCGGTATTGGATGGTGGCGGATCAATTGAAAACCTGGATGCTACTGCCAGAAAATTCCTCAATTATGTAAAAAGGTTTAATTAATCAAAATTCTTACGGGACGTTTAAGTTATTGACTTCAACTATTCAAAATACAATGACTATTAAATATTAATTGCTGCTATCATGAATAAAATAAAAATTACCTCCGGGTTTTTATTGCTCACTGTTGAATTGTTATTCCCGTTATTTCAGGCGCAGTCTCAAAACAATCTGACGGCTCTGAGAATATCGATGCAAAGGAGGTTACCCTCAGAAATTGAAAAGGGTGCATTTTATATTGCAAATGAATTGCAGGAATGGAATCCGTCTGAAACGGCCATCATTATTTGTGATATGTGGGATCAGCACTGGTGCAAAGGAGCTGCAGACAGGGTTGCCGAAATGGCGCCTTTCCTGAATGATGTAGTTTCTGTTGCGCGCAAAAAAGGTATTCTAATTGTACATGCTCCAAGTGAGTGTATGGCATTTTATAAAAACCATCCGGCAAGAAAACTGGGTCAGAGATATAGAAGTAAAAAAGCCGCAAGTCTGATTTCCGATGATAAACTGAAATCAGAAAAAGATGCAGTTTGGCCTGTTGACCAGTCAGATGGAGGCTGTGATTGTACCCCTGAATGTAAACAGGGCCCGCCATGGCCATGGACCCGCCAGATTGACTTAATAGAGATCTCCGATCAGGATGCAATCAGTGATTCCGGTGCTGAAATCGGAGGGCTCTTTTATAAAAAGGGTATTAAGAATGTGATCCTTATGGGTGTTCATACAAATATGTGTGTTATCGGACGTTCATTTGGATTGCGTAATATGGTAAGATTAGGGATGAATGTAGTATTGATGCGCGATATGACCGATACCATGTACGATTCTAAGCAATGGCCAAATGTGAATCACTTTACAGGAAACAGCCTGATCAATGAATATATAGAAACTTATGTCTGCCCAACGATTGTCTCCACTGATTTTACCGGCAAGAAGCAATTCAGATTCAAAGATGATAAAAGACCTCTCGTAGCATTTTTAACTGCCGAAAGTGAATATAACTCTAATATGACCCTTCCGGTGTTTGCACATGATTTACTGTTATCCGAAGGCTTGAATTGCGAATTTGCTGTTGGCAAGCCAACGGAAGGAACTAAAGATATTCATAACATTGAAAATCTTCAGATACTCGAAGATGCCGATCTCGCAGTAATCTTTGTGCGACGCAGAGGACTTCCGCCTGAGGAAATGGCTTTGTTGAAGAATTATATTGGACGGGGAAGCCCCGTTTTGGGAATTCGTACCGCAAGCCATGCATTTTCTCCCCTGGTTCCAAAAGGTCAGGGTGATGACTTCTTATCAGGACTGGTTCAATGGACGGAATTTGATGAGGAAATACTGGGCGGTAATTATAAAGGACATTTCAGTAATCAGACTATCACCGTCATTACGGTTGTACCCGGAATGGAAAGTCATCCTCTGTTAAAGGATGTTTCAGTTGATAATTTTACAAGCTCTGACGGTATATACCGGAATCAGTCTCTGAGGTCGGATAAGGCACAGGTATTATTATTCGGAACAATTACTGGCCAGCCTTCACAACCTTTACTGTGGACAAATAATACAGGTAAGAATAACGTTATTTATACTTCAATGGGAAGTGTACATGACTGGCAAAATGAAAATTTCAGACAGATCATGAGAAATTCCGTTAACTACCTCATGAATCTTAGTTTAGATCAGTAGTTTTAGTAAAATAATGTGCATTAAGTCTGAAAATTATGAAATTGCTGCAGTTATTATTAATAATAACCTGTCTGTCTGGTTGTTTTCAGCAAAATACAAACAGATATGCCGGAGCAGGTAAAGACTGGCCGGTCTACCTGGGTGATAATTTCAGCAGCCAGTATTCAAAATTAAGTAAAATCACCAAGAGAAATGTAAACCGTCTTGAGGTTGCCTGGGAATTCCATACAGGGGAGGATGTTTCAGATAACCGAAGCCAGATCCAATGCAATGCAATCATAATCGATGGCATACTTTACGGAACTTCACCAAAGCTAAAAGTTTTTGCTCTTGACGCTAGTACAGGGGAAAAGATTTGGTTATTTGACCCTGACCCGGAAAGCAAATATGCAAAAAATGTAAATCGTGGAGTCAGTTACTGGCAGAGTGCTGATGATAAGCGTATATTATTCACTTCAGGTCCCGATTTATTCGCACTAAACGCCGAAACCGGGAAATTGGTTGAATCATTTGGCAATTCAGGAAAAGTATCAATTAAAGAGGGATTAGGGGGGAAATCTAAAGACCTGTATGTAGTGGCCACTTCTCCGGGGATTATTTACGACGATTTGTTGATCATAGGGTCAAGGGTATCCGAGCAGATGGGAGCTGCACCGGGATTCATAAGGGCGTTCAATATCAGGACAGGAAAATTGGAATGGGTGTTTCATACTATACCACAACCAGGGGAGTTCGGTTATAATACATGGCCGGAAGATGGTTATATTAGCGCCGGAGCTGCCAATTCATGGGCAGGGATGAGCCTTGATGAAAAAAGAGGCATTGTTTACATTCCGACCGGATCAGCTGCCTTTGATTTCTGGGGTGGGAACAGGAAGGGTGCCGACTTATTTGCCGATTGCATTCTGGCACTTGACGCTAAAACGGGCAAACGAATATGGCATTTTCAAACAGTGCATCATGATTTGTGGGACAGGGATCTTCCCGCACCTCCCAATCTGTTAACTGTGCACCACAATGGTATAAAAATTGATGCTGTAGCTCAAATTACCAAATCGGGCATGGTATTTCTTCTTGACAGGGAAACAGGAGAACCACTGTTCCCGGTTGAGGAAAGGCCGGTGCCTGCTTCTGACCTGAAAGGCGAAGAAGCCTGGCCCACTCAGCCATATTCACTTGCTTTGCCGGTATTTACTCCACAGACCTTTTCAGATGATAAAATCACAACTATCAGCCCGGAAGCTCATGCTTATGTTTCTGAAATTCTTTCCAGAACCAGAAGGGGAAATTTGTTTATGCCGCCAAGTACACAAGGTACACTTATTTTTCCCGGTTTCGACGGGGGCGGTGAATGGGGTGGCGCAGCTGTAGATCCGGCAAGTTCTGTTATTTATATAAACAGTAACATAATGCCATGGATACTGACAATGGTTGAAATCAATAATGACAGAATAGTAAATAACGGAGAGGGTGAACTTATTTATAAAGTCAACTGTGCTGTCTGCCATGGTACCGATCGTCAGGGCGATCCAACAGGAACCTATCCGGCTTTAAAGTCGATAGAGGAAAAATATTCAAAAGCTGAGATACTGGAATTGATCAATAAAGGAAAGGGATTCATGCCATCCTTCAAAAATCTGGCAACTACTGAGAAAAATGCTTTAGTGGCATATCTGACAGGTGAAAAGTCAACCCGGGGTGAAAATTCAGAGGGAATGGAAAATAACCTTGTTCGATCTCCATATACCCATACCGGGTACAACCGCTTTTTAGACGGGGATGGTTACCCTGCAATAAAACCACCATGGGGGAATCTTACTGCTATTGATTTAAATAAGGGAACTATTGTCTGGCAGGTTCCCCTGGGGGAGTATGAAAATCTGACTTCAAAAGGAATTCCAAAGACCGGCACGGAAAACTATGGAGGACCTGTGGTGACCGCTGGTGGTATAATCTTTATAGGAGCATCGAAAGATGGTTATTTTAGGGCTTTTGATAAAGATACCGGTGAAGAATTATGGAAGCACAAGCTGCCTGCCGGGGCTTATGCCACACCAAGCGTTTATATGGCCGGTGGCAGGGAATTTGTGGTTGTCGCGTGCGGTGGTGGAAAAATGGGTACACCTTCGGGTGACAGTTATATAGCCTTTTCTTTGAAAAATGATTAATTCCGGTAAAATAATTGTGCCCGGTATTATTACATTATCATTTTTTTTTGAAAATATTAAAATTCTGAGGATATTTAATCTATGGACTTAACCAGAAAATTAATAATTCAGAGTGTAACTACGTTTTACATTTAGTAAATGTTTGTAAATGAGCAGAATATAACAAAATGACATTAATATATCAGAGAAGTTTTTGTTATATTAATCTATGTGTTTTTTCTTATAGCTCAGAGGTGTTAACCCTGTAATTTTTTTAAACTGTCTTATAAAAAATGAAACATTGGTAAATCCGCAGCAATAGCATACTTCTGCCACGGAGCGATCTTCTTCCACAAGCATCCTGCAGGCAAATGCTATCCTGATCTCATTCAGGAACTGAATAAATGTTTTATTCGTCCTTTTCTTAAAGTACCGGCAAAATGCAGTAACAGAAAGGTTTGCAGTTGATGCAGCATTTCCGATTGTGATCTGACGCTGGTAATTATTGACCACATATTTATATACTTTGTTAAGTCTTTGGGAGTCACCTTCATTTATTGTGTTTTGTACTACCGGACCGCAGAGAAACCTGTATTCTTTACCGGCAGCAATCATTTCGAGTATTAACAGTAAGAGTGTGATCCGGCTGAATCCCTCAGAATTGCTGATAGATTTCATTAAATATGTGACATCAACAAGTGTTTTGCCAGTCAGTTTTATACCCCTCTGAGAGTCTTTAATAACTTTAAAGATACTTTTTGCTTCAGGAAGTTGCCAGAAATGATCTCCGAAAATTTCAGTCTTGAACAAAACAAAAATGACCTCGGTGAAAAGGTTGCCGGTATCCTGCAGGTACTTCTCATCGCTGTGCCACAGGTGAGGCACATTTTGACCGATCATTACCAGATCACCCGGACCAAAATGTTCAACGGAATCTCCTATAAATCTTGTACCTGTACCATTGAGAACAAGCAAAATTTCTACATCAGGATGAAACTGCAGGGGATTAGTAAAGTATTGAAATTTCATGTGCTCCACGTAAAAGGAGTGGTTTATGTTTGCTTCTATTTTTTGAAATAAGGGTAGCATGCCAAAATAGTGTTATTATTGAATAAATTTTTTACTCAAGTTTAGTAAAAATTTATATATTTGGTTTATATACTCTGTTTTTTGTATTGATGGGGTCTTTATATAATTATTTGTAAAAATATTTCTATTTTAAAAATAATAAGTATCTGGAATGAATAATAATTGAATTGGAATTAAATCAAAAAGTCAAAATAGATGAGGGAGATTCTGTTACATAAAATACTGTCATTCCGGGTGCCCATACATTTTTGCACACCAAGTATTATGACAGCATTTTCTAATTAATTGGTTCATAGATGAATGAGATCCCTCACTTTGTTCGGGATGACAGCTCATCTTTGTTGATAGGGGTTAGAGTTGGAGATTCGCCCTGGCGAATCTCCAACTCTAACCCTGTGACTCCCGGGAATCCCTGTCATCCAGAGCGCTAGCGAAGGATCTCCCTCTTTCACTTGAGTTCACCTCAAAGGCACTGTTAATATAGATATTCATATTCAAACAAAAACAAGACGCAGATTCTTAAAAACAAGACAAATACCTTATAATCCATGAGTTATATAATGTTGTCATTCAGAGCGTTAGCGAGGAATCTCATAATTAATTGTTTTGAGATTATTATTGATAACCGATACTCATTTTAAAAATAATAAATAAATGACTTATCATTCTAATCAATATTCTTTTTCCTTTAAAATATCATATCGAAAATATAGGATAAGAACATTATTAACGGGTGCATAATTCAGCAATATAACCCGGATATTCCTAACCTGATAACCCACTGCCTATGAAACAAAACACAAATTGTCCTTATTAAAAGGGGGACAGTATTGTCCGACCTTACCGGAAAGTCTCAAGTGGGCTCCTCGGGCCTGTAACTATCAGATAGAGAAACGAACCCGGCAATACATAATGAGAGCTTTAAAGTATGGAATTTGTGATTGAGTTAAAGTTTATGGAAAAATCATAAATTCATTACATAATTAGGTCAAAATCAATCACTATTATACATTAAATTTTATGAATGCTATTCTCCAAAAGACAAAGAACCTGGTAGTTGCATCTGGTTCTTTCTTGTTTGTATTATTGCTTAATTACTCATGCGCTCAAAATCAGGGTACTAAAAGCTTTGATTCCAATAATTTAAGCATACTGCCAAATGTGATGGCACATGGTACGGGCATGGATTCAATGAAACTGGCCGAAATACCCGTACTTATGAAACAATTCGTTAGTGAAAATAAAATTGCAGGTGCAGTCACTCTGGTGGCGCGTAATGGCCAGATTGCCAGTTTTGAGGCTGTTGGATTTCAAGATATTGAGAAGAAAATTCCAATGAAAAAAAATGCGATATTTCGAATTGCATCAATGACAAAACCATTTGCAGCTGCTGCAATAATGATGCTGTCAGAAGAGGGCAAACTGCAATTAAATGATCCTGTTGAAAAATATCTTCCTGAATTCCGTAATATGTGGCTCGCATCTGAAATTACAGGCGATAAGACAACACTTGTACGACCAGAACGCCGGATAACAATTCTGGATATTCTGACACATACGTCTGGTCTGGATGCATTACCTGCAGATTTTCCTGTAAACTCCATTGCAGAATATACTCTGGTTATTTCCCAGCGTCCACTGCAATTTGAGCCCGGCTCACAATGGAGATATAGTGGATCAGGTATCACAGCCGCAGCCCGCATAGTTGAAGTGACCTCCGGCCGACCCTATGAAGTCTTTTTGTCAGAACGCATCTTTAAACCACTTGGTATGGAAAACACCTCATTTTTTCCTGAAAAAGAGAAAATGCCCAGGGTAGTGACTTTGTATCATCCCTCCGCTGATTCGAGTTTAGAAGCCATAGAGGCGCCTTCATGGTTGTACAGATTCCCGCATCCTGAAGGAGGATTGTTTTCAACAGCTTCTGATATGTATAAATGGATGCAGGCAATTCTTAATAAGGGAGTTTATAACAGAACCCGCATTCTGACTGAAAAGTCTGTTAGGGAAATGACAAAGATACAAACAGGTGAATTGAATACTGGTTTTACGGAAGGAATGAGTTTTGGTCTTGCTTTTGGAATTGTTCGTAATCCGGCAGGGGTTACAGAAATGCTTCCGGAAGGCTCTTTTGGACATGGGGGAGCATTTGGAACCCAATATTGGGCCGACCCCGTCAATAAAACGATATATATTCTGATGATTCAAAGACAAGGATTTGGTAATGGTGATGCGTCTGATATACGAAAGGGTTTTCAGAAACTTGCTGCTGCTGCTATTATTAATTAGAATTTACTTTTATTATCATTTCTAAGCTTTGGATTAGCTATTGATATCAAACTGCCGAAAATATTTTGATGCGTTAAACTAATGTACCGGAAAATGAAACATTGACTATCAACAAGAGTAGTCACCCGTTTGGGTTTGGTCTTATTATTCATTTTCAATGGTTGTGCTAACCCCATTTTTTCAATTGATCATCGGGTTGAAGACCTGCTTTTACGAATGACCCTGGAAGAAAAACTTGGACAACTGAAAATGCCTTTCCCTGACAGGCATCTTGACCACATTTTTTATTAATTCACTGGTTGTGTTGATAGAAACTAACCCAAAGTAACAACCAGGATTTAATTTTTGAAAGAAATGCAAAAATATTTTGAACATAGTAAAAACAATTAATGTTATACACTATGAATAATCGTTAATGGATTGTTAAATTATTTGGAAACAAAAATTATGCTAAAATAGTATTATTTTTTGGTAAAATATTTTTATTCAAGTTTTGCATAATTGGTTATTTTTGTATTACATACTGTTAGAAGTTTCTTAAGATTAAGTGGTTGTAGGTTTATTTATATAAATTTTAATTATTATTAAAATAATAAATAAATGACTTATCACTCAGAAAAATATCATTCTATTTTTATCATATTAAAATCGTAAATTGAAAATAATAACTTCTTTAATGAGAACATATTACATATATATATAACCTTATTTATCTTAACCTAAAACCTCTGCCTATGAAGCATATTCTGACATCTGTAAAATAAACAGGAAAGCTCTTCACAGCTTTCCTGCGAAACATCAAATGCATTAATACTCATACAGGTATGAGCAATATGCAAATAATATTTACTTATATAAAACATTCAAATTTATGAAAAAGAAGTTCATTTTACAACAGATGACTCATCCGAATTATTATTCGGCAATACTATTAAGGGTCTTTAACTTCACGTTGTTTCTGTTAATTGTTTCTGGATTAAATGTGTATGGAAATTTTCCGGCTTCAGACATTGCTTTCACCGGAAAAACAGATCCTGCGACAGCAATGCAGCAAAGCCGGGTAACAGGTACAATTACTGATGAAACTGGAAATCCGATGCCAGGTGTTAATATTAAAATCGAAGGCACAACCATGGGCGCAATTTCTGATGTGAACGGGAAATTCACTTTAGATGGTATTAAACAGAATGAGGTGCTTGTCTTTTCCTTTATTGGATATCAAGAACAAAAAATTACATACTCAGGGAATAATGTAATTGACGTTAAGATGGTCCCGGAGCTTACATCACTGCATGAAGTGGTAGTGATTGGCTATGGTGAACAAAGAAAATCCGACTTAACAGGTTCTGTTGGTTCTGTTAAAGCGGCAACGTTACAGGAACGTCCTGTTACTTCAGTTCCACAGGCTCTGGCCGGGAGAATAACAGGTGTAAATGTCTCTGTTAACTCAGGGCGGCCCGGAGGGCAGCCAAATATAAGGATACGGGGTAATACCTCAATCAGCATTACAAATGACCCTTTGTACATTGTAGATGGAGTTATTTCTTCTATTGACTATTTAAATCCCGACGATATTGCCTCAATAGAGGTTCTTAAGGATGCTTCTTCCACTGCCATATATGGAGCAAGGGGGTCAAATGGAGTAATTCTGATTACTACCAAACGTGGAAGTAAGGAAGGGAAAGTAAACTACAGCACTGAATTAAGTGTAGGAAAGCTTCCAAGGGAGATACCTCTTTTAAACTCAGAGCAGTATTTGCATCTGGAAGATGTATCATACATTAATGCGCAGAAGTTTGATCCTGTCGGCTGGGCAGCCGGGAAATATACTGATCCTAAACTGAAACGTACCAATCCTCTTCTTTTTGACTCCAACGGGAATCCTCTGTATAATACCGACTGGCAAAAAGAGGCAACCCGAAATGCTTTTTCCCAAAACCATAATCTGTCATTTACAGGTGGTGATAATAAAAGCAGTTATGGCGTCTATCTGGGTTACAGAGATGAAGAAGGATTAATTAGATCTTCCTACTTAAAACGCTATTCCGGACGTTTTGTCTTTGACAGCCAGCTTAAAACCTGGCTAAAGGTTGGCGGAAGTCTGAATTATATTGATCAGAAAGAGAACCGGATTGATTTTGGCAGTTCAAGTATAGAAGTTCTCAGGGAAATACTGGAGCAGTTGCCGATAATCCCTGTAAAATTTCCCGATGGAAGCTGGGCCAGCAATGAAGATTATCCTAATGTGGAAAACGCCCCCAACCCGATCCAGATTCTTACCGACCGAACTTATTTATTTAATACAAGTTTTGCAATTGGTGATGTGTACGCAAATATAACTCTTGCCAAGGGACTGGAATTAAGAACTACATTAGGTACAAATATCACCGGTATTCGGACAAATCTTTATGCAGGCCGCAATCTAAATTATATTTCCCGCGCTCAGGGAGGGACTGCTACGGTGACAAATTCACAGAATCGCTACTGGTCATCCGAAACCTACCTGACCTATGCTAAAAAGTTTGCTGATATTCATTCTTTCAACGGAATGGTGGGTGCATCATGGCAACATTCGGATTATTACAATTTTGCAGCTTCTGCCTGGGCTTTTTCAGACGATTTCTTCCAGACCAATAACTTGGGTGTTGCTTCTAATCCACGCCCACCTACTTCAGGAACCGATGCATATGACCTGAACTCTTATTTCGGCAGAATAAATTATGGACTGAAAGAAAAATATTTGCTTACTCTAACAGGAAGGACGGACGGGTCTTCTAAATTTGGTAAAGCAAACAGATATGCCTTTTTCCCTTCAGCAGCTTTGGCATGGAGGATTTCGGAAGAGGATTTTATTAAAAATATGCCTACTATATCCACTCTTAAATTACGAGCCAGCTATGGAGAAACAGGTAATTCCGCGATAAGCTCTTATCAGGCCCTTGCCGGTCTTGGAAATTATACCGTTGACTTTAATGATGCACAGGCTTCAGGAATAGGGGTAGGAAGGTTACCTAATTCCAGTCTGAAATGGGAAAAAACAGCTCAAACCGATCTGGGTCTCGAATTAGGACTATATAAGGACAGAATTTCATTAGAAGTTGATTTATACAATAAATTAACGACTAATATGTTGCTGGCTGCACCGGTGCCAACCACCTCAGGCTTTTCAACAGTAACCAGAAATGTCGGCAGTATGAGGAACCAGGGTATAGAAATTGATTTAAATACTGTGAATTTCACAACATCTGATTTTTCATGGAAAACTACCTTTAATATATCCATTAATAAAAACAGGGTAGTTTCAACGGTAAATAATAATTCTGATATATTTCCAGGACCATCGTACGTTTCCGAAACCAATATTGCCCGTGTCGGAGAACCGATGGGATCTTTTTACGGTTATGTCCGTCTGGGGACCTGGGGGACCGACGAAGCAGCACAGGCAGCCATTTATAACAGATTGCCGGGTGACCTTAAGTTCCTTGATGTAAATAACGACGGACAGATCAATTCGCTTGACAGGGTTATTATCGGGAAGGGTATTCCTGACGGGTTTGGATCATTTGTGAATACTCTCACCTATAAGAATTTCGACCTATTGTTAGATTTGCAATTCATGTACGGCAACGATGTTCTGGTACTGGAAAAATATGTTCAGGAATATCGTACCGGGATAGCTAACAGCAGGGCCACTGTTCTGGACGCCTGGACACCGGAACATCAGAATACCATGGTTGCCCAATGGAGACCTACAACTGCAGGTTATGACGGACAGCAGGATAGCAGAATGGTTGAAAACGGTCGTTTTATCAGGGGCCGAAACCTTCTTTTGGGTTACAATTTCCCTTCTGATCTGACAAAAAAGCTTAAGCTTAATAGTCTGAGAATTACCGCTTCAAGCCAAAACCTGTTTCTGATAACACATTATTCAGGCTATGATCCGGAAACTTCAACCCGTTCTGAAACATACGGACAGGGTATTATAAATTTTGATTATCCAAAACCACGGGTATTTATGTTTGGATTATATGTAGGTTTTTAATTAATTGATTTAAAAGAGTATATTATGAAAATTAATATTGATAAAATAAGCAAATTAATAATCTGGGTAACTTTGATAGTCTTCGTGTCGGGCTGTACAAAATTTCTTGAGGAAAAAGACAAGTCAAATTTTACGGCAGATAATTATTTTACAAATGCAACACAAGCTGAGAGTTCTGTAAATTCTATCTATTCCGGCATCAGATCAATTTATAGCGGAGGCTATGGATTTGCCGGAGGACTAGGCCCATGGCTGATGTTGGAGTTTGCTACCGGGTATGCAAATACCGAACTTGGGGAGGCTGTTGAGAACAGATGGGTCAGGACTCTTACCAATAGTTCAGATAATCAAGAGGGTAAGGTTTGGTGGGTGCAATCGTACCTGGGAATTGCAAATGCTAACCTGGCAATTGAGAAGATACCTGGCATTACAATGGATGAAGGCGAAAAAAATCAGTTACTGGGTCAGGCCAGATTTCTAAGGGCCTTTTATTATTATAATCTTGTAAGAATCTTTGGAAAGATACCGCTAATTACATCACCCGTCGATCTTAATTCACCTGATATGTACCCCTTTCAGGCTACGGAATCAGACGTCTATAAAGTAATTGTAGAAGACCTGACCTTTGCGGAATCCTCAGGATTACCCTATCTGGACGCTACCGGAAGAGTATCTTTAGGAGCTGTCAAATCCTTATTGGCCAGCGTTTACCTTACTATGGCAGGATATCCGCTGCAAATGGGTAATGATTATTATCAGAAAGCTGCAGACAAAGCCGCAGAAGTAATTCAATCAGATAATTACACTTTGTTCCCGACGTATGACGATCTTCATACTCCGTCAAATAAGAACAAAGGAGAGAACATTTTTCAGGCTCAGTATACAGCATTAGTTTCACCTTCGGGCTGGCAGTCGGCTATTGTCCCGTATAATAAAGGTATTTCCGTTTATGATGGTCAGGGTGGTGCAATTTTTTCAGAAATACCGCTTCTTAACTCTTATGAAGCTGGTGATAAACGGGCTGAGGAAAAGCAGTTCTTTTATAAATTTTATACTCTTGCTTCTGACAGGACTCAAACAATTGACCTTGGGAATACTTATGTCTATAAACTTTTTGATGTTCTGGCAAATGAAGAAACAGCAAGCAGCGGACTTAACTGGACAATAATGCGCTATGCTGAATTACTGTTAATATATGCAGAGGCCTCAAATGAAGTATCAGGACCCACTACCGCATCTTATGAAGCAGTGAATCAGATCAGAAGAAGAGCTCAGCTCGCTGATTTATCCGGATTAACCAAGGATCAGTTTCGGGAAGCCATCTGGAGAGAATCCTACCATGAGCTTTGCTTTGAAGACAAAATCTGGTTCAATATGGCACGGACCAGAAAAGCATTGAATTTCACAACGGGAAACTTTAACGATTTAATAGGTTATACATTTGTTTCCGGTGCTGTTTATGCGGAAAAAGATTTGGTGTTCCCGATTCCGACCAGTGAGATGAACAGCAATAAGAATCTCATTCAGAATCCTGGTTATTAATCATTAATCAGCAATTAAACTCCCCGCATTTTCTGCGGGGAGGTTAGTGCTGATCAGGATTGGTTCTTTTGTGATCCGATTTTTTAATGTGTGTTTTTCAAGCACCAATAAGTATGATAATAAATATCCAGCCATACGGGTTACCCCCCTGGAGCGTGGCAGGCTATATAACCATTAAGACTAAAACTAAATTCAAATTCAAATGAAAAGAACCTTAACATTCATGTTTTGTCTGGCAATATTTACGCAGATATTTGCACAGGGAAATGTTAATCCGGCAAAGGGACCGGGTAAGATGCATCAGCCTAAATATTGCCTTTTTTATGATAATCACACAATGCCGGCATGTCCTGATGTTGGTGCGAACTTTGATGCTGAGGCATTTACAGACCGGATAAAACTTTGCGGAGTTGACCAGATAACGTTCCATGCCAGATGCAATCTCGGTATGGCTTATTACGATACAAAAATTGGCATTAAGCACCCTTCTCTCAAATACGACCTTTTTGGCAGACTCGCTGATGCATGTCAACGAAAAAATATAGCTCTTGTAGCTTACTTTAATGGAGGTATCAGCAGCGCTGAGGGGGTTCTTCACCGGGATTGGACAACTCTCTATTTCGACGGCCGTGAATTACGGGAACCCCGCTTTACTCCTTTTGTCAGGACAATGTGTTATAATACCCCTTATCGCGACCATCTTATCGCAATGGTTGAGGAGGTGGCACACAATTACCCGGTATCCGGATTTTTTATAGATTGTATGGGGCCATATCCATGTGTTTGCCCTGTCTGCATAAAGGAAATGAAAGAGAAGGGAATAGACTGGACCAGCAAGGATGAAGTTACAAAATTCGCTGCTTTTTCAGCACTGCGGTTATCGAAAGATATTTCCAGGGCAGTAAGGGCCATCAATCCTGATTTCCAGCTCTATTTCAATGGTATTCCGTTTGAAGATCAGGCCGATATTGGAACCTACCTTGAATGTGAAGATCTTCCAACCGGTGGGTGGGGTTATGAGTACCTGCCTGTTCTGTCACATTATATGCGTACCCTTGGGGATAAGCCGGTTATGAACATGAACGGCCGTTTCTACGATTGGGGAGATTTTGGTGGACTGCGTCCCGAAGCAGCCATTAAATCAGAATTGCTCTATGGTTTGGCTAACGGAATGCGACCCAATATCGGTGGACATTTTCATCCACGCGGTGACCTTAATACTGCTGTTTTTGACAGAGAAGAGGAGATTTACAAAGAATTGCAAACAATGGAACCCTGGTTCGATAATGCAAAGAATATTACTGAAATAGCCATTGTTTACCCAAAATCTGACCGGAATATACGGAGCCAGGCAAGTACTGACGGACAGCTTCGCGCTGCAGTGAGAATGGTAAGCGAATTAAAGGAACAATTCGATGTTGTCACGGATTTCTCTGACTGGAGCAAATACAGCGTGCTTGTAATTCCCGATGATATTATCTTTACTGACGCAATAGCCCGCCGTATCAAAGCTCATATTGATGCCGGGAAGGCGGTCATTTCAAGTGGCAGCTCAGGATTAAATGAAGAGAAAAAACAATTTGCACTTGAGAAAGAATGGGGACTGAAATACCTGGGAGAAAACGATTTTGATCCTGCATATTTCACAGCAAGTAAGGACTTTAACCGCGGATTACCTGACATGCCTTTGTCTTTATACTCATCCGGTATTGATGTTGAACCGCTACCAGGTACCAATGTTGAGGCAAAGCTGATTAAACCGTATTATAACCGTGGATGGGACGGTTTGTATGCATACTATTATAATCCGCCGGATAAAGTTACGGATAAACCGGCACTGACCATTAACGGAAAGGTGGCTCATTTCACTAACAGAATATTTACCGGTTATTTCGACCAGGCTCCGGTTGAATTGAGGACAATTTTCGGGAATGTGCTTGATAAATTTCTTCCGAGACCACTGATAAGGTACGAAAACATACCTTCCTTCAGCAGGGTCTTTGTTACCGAACAACCTGGACGAAGGATGGTGCATATCCTCTCATATGTACCTGAGATGAGAGGTTCGAAGACACAAATGATTGAAGAACCGATCGAACTGAAAAATGTAAAGATTGCTCTTCGTAATGATGGGAAAACACCTAAAAAAGTCTATCTGGCGCCTGAAAGAAAATCGTTGCCATTTAAAATAACTGATGGGTACATTAATGTTACCATACCCGTTAGTGTAGGATATTCATTGGTAGTTTTTGAATAGCAGGTGCGTCACAACTTATAGAAGATGAATCATGTCTTAAGAGTATCTGTTTAAAAAAAGGGTAATAATTAGAAGTATTCTGTTTAATAATTTCAGATGATTCAGAAATGAAAAGGTTAATAATATTTGGTATTTGTTTAGCATCATTGCTACAAGGTTGTTCTACCAAATCTAAAGAAGATAAGTTAACACAGGAATGGACAAAGATGCATGAGTCAAAAAACCAATCACTGGTAAAATTTAATGAGGCTAAATTCGGGATGTTTATTCATTTTGGAGCATATTCAAGTCTGGGAGGTTATTGGAAGGGAAAGAAAATTGAAGGTATCGGTGAATGCATTATGCGTTATGCCGAAATTCCACGAAGTGAATACAGGGAGATGTGCAAAAAGTTCAACCCTGATAAGTTTAATGCTGATGATTGGGTAATGGCTGCAAAAAATGCAGGAATGCGATATATAGTGGCAATGCCAAAACATGCTGATGGGTTTGCCATGTACGATTCAAAGGTGTCAGATTATAATATAGTAGCAATGACTGCCTTTAAGCGGGATCCAATGGCTGAATTATACCAGGCCTGTCAAAAATACGGGATTAATTTTTCCATTTATTTCAACTATCTGGACTGGATGGACGGAGGTAACGGAAGAGTCAAAGAATATGAGAAAGAACATCCGGACGAGGATAAATCATATCAATACTGGGCAAATACCTGGGATCCATCTCCTGTCTCATTCTCCGATTATTTTGAACATAAATATAAGCCACAGCTGCGTGAGTTGCTTGTTAAATTCCCTGGTATGCAGGAGTTATGGCATGACATGCCAATGAAGATAACCAGGCAGCAAAGCTTTGATGTTTATAAAATGGTTTATGGAATTCAGCCAACGATTCTTGACAATAGCAGAATAGGTAATAATCTGGGTGATTATTGGATTCCGGGAGATAACATTATCCCTGATGAAGAAATGGAGAAGCAGATGAAATATGATCCTGTTAATATCGAGAAGATGCAAAAGATTTATTGGGAAACTCCCGGAACTATGAACAATACCTGGGGCTACAGAAGTGATGATCATGATTGGAAATCTATTGAGGAGTTGTTGTTCTGGCTTACATCCATAACAAGTAAGGGAGGTAATTATCTTTTAAATATTGGTCCGACAGGTGAGGGTGTATTTCCTGAAGAGAGTCTTGAGAGACTTAAGGAGATTGGTGAATGGATGAGTGTGAACGGAGAATCAGTTTATGGTACATCAAAATGGATTGTTCAGCACGAAGGGCCGACGGCTCATTCCATCAGAGGAACTGAGGACAGAGAAGAGAAAGGATTCAATGCTAATATTACTTCTGAAGATTTTTGGTTTTCCAAAAAAGATAACAATTTGTATATCACTAGTTTAAAATGGCCAGACAATCAGAACGTCTTAATCGGATCTTTAACAAGACTTACCAGAGATGAAATCAGTAAAATTGAATCAGTGGGGTTACTTGGCAGTGATGAAAAAGTTACCTGGACAATGGAAGACGAAGGACTAAAAGCAACCTTGCCATCGGTAAAACCAAATGTCCACGGATATGTTCTTAAGGTTACTTTTAACAATATTTAAGCCGGATTTAATTTAACCGGATTTTTAAGATCTTTAATTTATTAATTTTAAAGTATATATATACCATTATGAATACAACAACCATTCCAAAGCAAGAGTTTTACGACCGCATTGAAAAGTTTCAGACCAGGATCAAATCTGCGGGCCTGGATGCCTGTCTTGTTCATGCAAATGAATCAGACATGGCTAATGTCAGATATCTGAGCGAATACTGGCCGACATTTGAATCATCAGCAGTATTTGTACCAGCGGTTGGAGAGGCAGTACTTCTTGTGGGACCTGAAAGTGAGATTTATGCAGCCCATCGAAGTGTCTTTAAGAATATTGAAAAGATGATTGAATATCGCGAATCGGCTGAACCGGAATGTCCGGGTATGACTTTTGCAAGTTATAAAGATATTGTTGCCAAATACGCACCAGAAGGCCGGATAAATAAACTTGGTATTGTAGGATGGGCTATAACCCCGCTTCCTGTTTACATGTCATTAAAGGCGCAGTTCCCTGAAGCAGAACTTGTTAAAGCTGATACATCTTTTCTTCCGTTAAGGTTTGTAAAGAGTGAAAATGAACTAGCCTGTATGCGAAAGGCTTATGCTATTTCAGAAATGGCAATCGAAGCAATAATTAATGAAATAGAACCTGGTATGACTGAACTGCAGGTAGTTGGTATTGCTCAACGTGAAATCTATAAACATGGTGGGGAGTACGAAGGTCACTCACTGTATGTTTTCTGTGGTACCGAAACCAATAATGCCATATCACGCCCAACGCATAACAAGATAGTTAAGAATGAGGTCATTCAGCTGAATATTGGCGCCCGCGTAAGTGGTTACTCATCAAGTGTCGGGTTGCCAATTTCAATTGGTCCCCTGCCGGATCGTAAAAAGAAACTAATTGATTTTGGTCTGGAGGCTCATTTTAAAACTATTGAAATGATGAAAGCCGGAAAACCCGCCGGAGCTGTTGTTAAGGATTATGAAGCCTGGGTGAAATCACGTGGATTTGAAAAATATATGCTCTATGGCCCCTGTCACTCAATAGGAATGATAGAAGTTGAACAGCCCTGGATGGAGTCCACATCTGACTATGATTTGCAAAAGAATATGACCTTCCAGGTTGATACATTTTTTTATGATCATGATTTTGGGCTCCGCTGGGAGAACGGTGTTATTATAAAAGAAGGAGGAGTTGAAAAACTCTCTTCAAAATTTATGAAAATCATTGAAATATAAGAAATTGCCATTTACGCTCAGCGCGTCATTTATGGTCATTTGCTTCGCGTCATTCAATCGCAACCGAATGACAACTGAATGACAACTGAATGACAACTGAATGACAACTGAATGACTTGACTTCTGAATAAATAAAAACAATTAAAAGGAAAATATTATGCATTACGAAATGATGTTTCCGGACCAGATCCGGGAGGCTATTGATAAAAACACTCCGGTAGCAATGGCTCTGGGAGTGCTGGAATATCACAGTGAACATTTATCGCCGGGTGTAGACACCCTGCTGGTAATTCGGGCATTGGATCTGCTTGAAAAGGAGATGCCCCTTGTAATCATGCCACCATTCTATTATGGAGCAGGCAGCTACGCTGTTGAAGCTCCAGAGCGTAATGGAGGGATACATGTTGATTCTCAGGTGCTGAACCAATTTGCACGTCAGTTGTTTTACAGCCTTTTGCGAATAGGGTTCCGTAATATATATTTGTTTGTTCATCACCAGAGTGAGAATTTCGTTAGTGGAATGCCGACGGACCTTTCCTTTAAACTTGCTGCACGGCAGGAGATCTTTGCATTCATCGAAAAGGAACGGGGTGATGGTTGGTGGGGAGATGAATCCTCAGCAAATTATTATACTGAGCATGAATCAGGAACTGATCCGTTTAACTGGATACATATCTGTCAGTTTATGAGCGATGAAATACAGTCCCAGTTCCCAATTGACCACGCAGGTGAACAGGAAACCTCCCTTATGATGGCATTCTGTCCTGAAGCTGTTGATATGAAACGGTTTGATAATTCAAAATGGTACTCGCAGGGAGCAAAGAAAGCATCACTTGATTATGGTAATCGTGCTAAAGCTCTCATACTTCCTTACATGAAAAAAACTATGGGAAAATAGCTATGACTGGAAATGCCCTGATAGATCTAATGCAACAGTCGCACCGAAGGGTTCACATTGTCGGAACCAAGGAAAACGGTATTCTTGCTGCATTGGATCTTGAAGGGCGTTTGTTTGCCGTAGTTAACGACAGAGTTATCAACAGGGTAGTGCCATCAGCAATATTAAACCGGAGCAATAAAACCTCATATCTTAATCCTGGTGGAGATGCTCTATGGCCTGCACCTGAAGGAACATGTTTCGGCTATGAATATTGTACCGGTACTTGGCGTGTGCCACCATCTGTTACAGGAGCCGTTTGGGAGGTGGTCTCATACAGTCCCGAAAGCGCTTTCATAAAGGCGGAGATAGACCTTGTAAATAATCTTCAACAAGGCATTCCGTGTGAATTTGAACGCCATATAAAAATTTCACATGAGGGAAATTCCCTGATTCAGAATGTAACAGAAATAATCCGTTACATTGGGAATAAATCTTATCAAAAGGGCGAATTTTTACTTGCGCCATGGTCTCTCTGCCAGTTTGATTCTGGTAAAATGGGACAGGTCACAATGCCAATTCCTCACGCGGAAGATATATGGGATTATTACAGCAAAAGTGAATCGCAGCGTAATCTTGATGGTGATTTGCTGGTTGTTAATACTTATACTCAAAACAGGTTCCAGCTTGGACTCAGTTCAAATGTCCCATGGATAGAATATAACTTTGGAGGTCAGGTTACTGCCAGGCGATATGCTGGTGATTTACCTGGCGGACAGTTTTATATCGACATTGCTGATGTACCTCCTGAACAGCTCCCTTCAGAAAGAGGTGTAAAGTATAGTATTTATTGTGATCCTTCCGGTTTTATGGAAATTGAAGCATGTGGCGGGTGTACGGAAAACCTGGAACCCGGAACCGAGCTTAGTGTTAATATAATAACAGAATATTCAACTGGTTAGCAAGACTTTCATAACTTTATGTGTTACTTAAAACCAATAGATCCTCTGGACCCTGCACCTTGTATTCCATACCTGAATTAAATAAATTAAAATCGCAATAAATCTAACTTTTTCATAAAAAATCTGACTATGGCAAATAAACAAAAGACCCTGATTGTTCCTTTAATGTTAATAGGATCAATGTTCGCAGTGCTTGGCTTTGCCCTTGGGATAAATGCATTTTTTGTTCCGTTTGTGAAGCAGGCATTCAATATTTCAATTACAATGTCATACCTTGTGATGACAGCAACCTTCTTATCCTTTGTCGTTTTTGGTCTTCCGTCAGGAGCAATAATTAAAAAGTTTGGCTATAAAGGTGGGATGATCATCGCATTTATGATAATGGCAATAGGTTTCTACCTTATTGCCCCAGCCGCAAAAATAATAAGCTTTCCCCTGCTGCTGCTTGCACTGTTTGTAAGCGGGATGGGTCAGACTTTGCTTACAGGTGCGGTTAATACCTACGTTTCCATCCTGGGTCCTGAGGAGAGTGCCGCAAGCAGAATAGCGTTGATGGGGATTTGCAGCAAAACCTTTTATGCTGCTGCTTCACTTATGCTGTCTATGTTTATGGATCTGACAAATGTGCGGCTGGAGGATACGATACTGCCTTTTTATATTATCGCAGGTGTACTTGTGGTAATGGGCTTTTTATATTATTTTGCTCCGCTTCCCGAAATTAAAGCTGTGGGAGAAGAAGAAGACGATACTGCCTCATCAGTATCAGCATATGCCAATAAAAAAACAAGCATATTCCAGTTTCCTCATCTGTTGCTGGGTGTTATGGCAATATTTTTTGATGTAGGATTAGAATACATAGCTTTAGGAACAATCAATGACTATGCTGCAATTCTTAAACTGCCATCACCCCAGAATTATGTCTGGTTTGTTTCAGCCGGTATGGTTATTGGTTATTTACTTGGCGTATTATTTATTCCAAAATATGTGAGTCAGGGTATGGCATTATTATTATCTACTATTTCGGGAACTATTGTAACAATAATGATTCTGATACTCCCGGCCGATACTTCAATCTACTTTGTTGCACTCCTGGGGCTGACCAATGCTTTGATGTGGCCCGCAATATGGCCATTAGCCATTGCTGACCTGGGCAAATTTACAAAAATGGGATCTTCTTTCCTGGTTATGGGAATAATAGGTGGTGCTATATTGCCCCTGTTATTCGGGTTTATTGCAGATGTTGGTTCTCACCACCTTGCTTATGTGGTTTGTATTCCTTCATATCTCTATATAATGTACTTTGCATTGTGGGGAAGTAAAATCAGGACAAAAAATTGAATAAAATTTTTTGTGACTATCAGCAATCATGAATAAAACTATTAATTTCTATTATTTATACCCCCATCCCGACCTTCCCCCAGGGGGAAGGAGCTGAAAGCAAAGCTTTTCCCCCTTGGGGGAAACGGGAAAGGGGGTTATTTGGAATAAAATGTATGTAATTGATTATAAGCATTATAAAATTAATATTATTTTAGTACTAACTTTTTATTATTGATTCCCGATACTCATTAAATTTTTAATTATTGATATTTATTTCTTTTTTACTGATATATCTAATATCTTATAGACCGGACAGTATATAATTAAGAATTTTCAGATAAAATTTGTCAGATTGTACAATAAAACTAATACTGAATTAACCCTCTATATTAATTAAATATTTAAGAAGATGAAAAGATTGTTTATGTTATTATTAGGAATAACAACTATTTTGTCTTGTGTTGAACGCAAGACAAGTCCTTCGGAAGATATTGTTATTGAGAATGATCAGATGAAACTGGTCATCTCCGGCGATGGTATTGCCAAAAGTCTTATTTACAAACCAGATAATGTAGAATGTTTAATTCAGGGGAAAAAGGTTCCCATAAGCACCATAACAGAGCCGCGTCCTTACCAGAATGAGGTAAAGCTGGCATATCCCAATAAAAGGACCACATTTAAATCCAATTCGGTGCGTAAAGAAGGGGATAAGATCATTATAGGCTATGAGCTGATCCCATGGGAAACCACCGTCAGTATAAAGATTGCCACGGATTATATAGCATTTACTCTTGAAGCATTCAATCTTACCGAACCCTATGGTATACTAATGACTGAACCTCCAATATCTGAAATGTATTTTCTGCAATTACCTGTTAAAGACCGCGGCCATTACGGCGACTGGCTTAATGTTATCTGGGATGATAAAGTTGCAGTTAACATACTTGCTGCGGATCCCTGCGCCAATGCAAAAGCAGAAGAAGGAGAAGGATATCACCTGTTACAGGCAGGGGTGGATGAAAGGGTAAAACTTACAGGTGTTACTGCAGCATTGATCACCTGTGCCAAAGACAAACTTTTGGATAAAATTGCAATTGTAGAAGGAGATTATAAATTACCTCATGGAGTGGCAAGCCGTAGAAATGATCTCATTAATGCATCATATTACTGGACGTCAAATATCAATCCGACCAATGTTGATGAACATATAAAATATGCCAAAATGGGTGGATTCAGACTTATGAATATCTATTATCCTGCTTTTCTCAAGAGCAGAGGTTACAGGCTCATAGGAAATTATAATGTATTCAGACCGGAATATCCCAATGGCATAGCTGATCTTAAAGCAATGCTGACCAAGATCAAAGAAGCAGGCATCACTCCTGGTTGTCATTTTCTCCATAGCCACATAGGAAGGGAAAGTAAGTATGTAACACCCATACCTGATCACAGGCTGAACCTTTTAAGAATTTTTACGCTGAAGAAACCTCTCGGATTAAAAGACACCGCCATTTATGTTGAGCAGAATCCTCAGAGTTCAGCAATGGCAAATAACAGAAGAGTGTTGAAAATAGGAACTGAATTTATCTCCTACAGGGGTTACACAACTACCCCTCCTTATATGTTCTATGGTTGTAAGCGCGGGATAGATAAAACAACAATAAATGCCCAGCCTGCAGGTTATATGTTCGGGTTGCTTGATGTAAGTGAATTTGGAGCAACAAGTGTTTATCTTGATCAATACTCTGACCTCCAGGATGAGGTGGCAGACGCTATAGCTGGCCTCTGGGATGCAGGATTTGAATTTTTCTATTTCGACGGGTCGGAAGGTGTTAATCGTCCTTTCTGGTATCATGTAGCCGGGGCACAATACAGGGTATTCAGCAAACTGAAACCGGAGCCGGTTTTTGCAGAAGGTGCAGCTAAAACTCATTTCAGCTGGCATATGCTGACAGGTGGAAATGCGTTCGACGTTTTCCGTCCCGAAGAATTAAAGGAACAAACATTAAAACATCCTTTTAAAGAAGCACCAAGAATGCAGGATAATTTCACCCGCCTGAATTTTGGCTGGCTGGGATACTGGTTGCCCGATCAAAAAACTATCGGAACACAACCCGACCAACTTGAGTTTGTTACAAGCAAGGCAGCCGCATGGGATTGTCCTGTTGCTATACATGCTAACCTGGCTATATTGGAAAAGCACCCGAGGACACCTGATAATTTTGAGGTTTTCAGACGCTGGGAAGAGGTGAGAGCAAAAAAGTGGCTTACTGAGGACCAAAAACAAATGTTACGTGACCCCAATCAGGAGTTTATACTTCTTTTGAATGAAAAAAATGAATTTGAACTGGTTCCCTACGATAAGATTATGAATGTTGCAAATGAGAGCAGGGAGGTGATTGCCTTCACCTTTGAAAGGAATAAGAAACTTTATGCAGTATACTGGCATATTTCAGGGGACAAAAAGTTGGAATTACCTTTAAAATCAGAAAAAATAAAACTGATGGAAAGTCTGGGTCAGGAAATTCCCGTACTTACATACCAGAATAGTGACAAAACTTTATTACCTGTCGGCAAACGCCGCTATATAGAAACAAGTAATATAAGTAAGGATGAGCTGATAACCGCATTTAAAAATGCCAACATTATTGATTAGGTTGTGAGTTAAATTTTCACCCTTAATTGAACAAATGGATTATGACAGCAATTCAAAAACTTATTACTGCGATAGAGGGTGACAGCAAAATGTGTAAATTGAAAGGGGAATTTTAACAGACTTGTTTGTACATATTTGATAATAAATGAATAGTTTTGTATCTATACCGCATTGAGTTTAGGTTAATTAGCTACAATTCATATATTTAAATATTATAAAACAAAATTCATGAATGATTCCCAGAAATTTGCCATGTTGTCCAAATCGCAATATTTCCCTCTATACCTTATTGCTGAACTATGCATTTGTACAAGTTGTTCAAATACTCAAAAACAAGCCAATGAGGTGGTGAAACCTGATATTATCCTGGTAATGATTGATAATGTGGGTTACCAGGAATTTGGAGTTACTGGTAATAATCTGGTGAAAACTCCAAACCTTGACAGTTTTGCACGGGCCGGAATCCAATTCAGCCGGTTTTACAGCAATCCGATGTCAGCCCCTACCCGTGCCAGCCTTATGACAGGGAGGTATCACTATCGTACCGGCGTTATACATACTTCGCGTGGCGGAGCCAAGATGTTTGGTGATGAGGTTACCATTGCGGAATTACTTAAAAAAGAAGGATATTCCACAGGTATTTTTGGGAAATGGCATCTGGGTGACAACTTCCCTATGCGACCTCAGGATCAGGGTTTCGATGAAACTCTTATACATAAATCAGGAAGACTGGGTCAGGTACCAGACTATCCTGATACTTATATTGATCCTAAACTTTGGGAAAATGGTCAGTTTGTACAAAAGCAGGGTTATTGTACTGATATTTTTTTTAATGCCGCAATCGACTTTATCAAAGAGAATAAGGAAAAACCCTTTTTTGTTTATTTACCGGTCAATATTGCACATTCAGGTTCAGATGTGGGACAGGAAGTCCCGGAGAAATACATTAAACCATATTCAGGTTTGGGCCTTAAAAAGAATGTTATTACGGCATGTGGAATGATTAATAATTTTGATGAAAATTTTGGCCGTTTAATTGATGTTTTAGCCAGTTTAAGCTTAAGAAATAATACACTGGTAATTTTTCTCAGTGATGATGGAAACGTTGTAATTAATAAAGATGATCACAGGGGATCCGGTTATTCCTCCCCGTATGAAGGCAGTATAAGAGTGCCATGTTTTATGCAGTGGCCAGATCATTTTAAAGGCGGATCAACAGTAGGTAAGATTGCCAGTCACATTGATATTTTACCAACACTGTTGGATATCTCAGGAACAAAAGTTCAGCCCGATTCAGTAATAGACGGAGTTAGTCTTTTACCCCTGCTGAGGGGAGACAGCCTTACCTGGCCTGAGCGAATGCTGTTTCTTCAATGTTCCAGGGGAATAAACCCACACAGGTACCAAAATTGTGCAGTGATCACAAGCAGGTTTAAACTGATTGGTTATCCAAACTCTTTTGATGAAGGTTTGTTTAAAACTTCCATTGATAAACCGGTTTTGGAACTTTATGACTTAGCAACCGATCCTTATGAGAGAAATAACCAGGCTGATGAATATCCTGAGATAGTTAAAAATTTAAGAAATGCCTATGACAACTGGTTTGATGATGTTAAAAGATCAAGACAGTTTGCCCCTGGTTTGATACATATCGGGTCGGATGAAGAAAAGATTACTTATCTATGCCGCTATCAGGATGCAACCTATGTTGACAAGGAACCTTCCGGTTGGCCTGTTTTCATTGAACATAAGGGTAGATATGAAATATCAATAAACAGGGGAGAATCGTCCGGGAAAGGTAAATTGTGTATCCAGTATGATTCAGCACTTATAACTCAGCCTCTGAACCAGGGAGAATGCAAAGCTATCTTCATGTTGCCCGAAGGAAAAGTTAACCTTAATGTATGGGTAAAAGAAGAGGGCAGGGATTATGTGCCCCGTGCATCTGAGGATTTAATTGGGGATGTTGTTATCAGGAGTGCAACGGAAGAATAAAAAGCGGTATTTATAAATACACATACCAGCCAATCGCGGTTAAAATTTATCCGATATCAGATATCAGATATGTTGTTTAATTCGATTGGGCATGAGTAGTCAGGTTTTGTATTTCTTTCAATTGAATAATTAAAACTAAGAGGAATAAGTTATGAGTAGAAAATATTCATCCGGGTTTTTAAAAGTTCTGATATTTGCTGTATGCGGAATAGTACTTTTATCTCAGAACGGATGTAATTCGGGGAAGGAATTGTCTGTCAGCGACTTTAAATTTGATGGTCCGCTTGGATCAGATGGAGCCGGCATAGAAAAGCTTGGGAAAAATTTTTTTAAAGTTACAGTGGGACATCCCCCAAACCATCCTGACTGGGCCAATATGTTGAATTTCCAGGTCACAGGTAATGCTAATGGCAATAGCCTTGTTTTAGTTGTGGAAGGACCTCCTCAGTATCCGGTGAATAGTTATTTTTATTCATGGTCATACGATATGGATCAATGGCATCCTGTATTCTGGAAAGCCGGGTCCAGAGTAAGCCCCCAAAGGGATACTCTTGTTTTCCCTGTTTTTCAGAAGGATCAGGTCTGGGTTGGACATCAGGTCCCCCTTTCTTATGATCAGGTAGAAAAATTTATTTCAGACATTCACACTAACCCTAATATAACTGTAGATACCCTGGGTAAATCTCTGGGTGGTCGTAATTTATACCGGTTGGAAATAACTGATCCTTCCAGCACTATTCCGCGAAAAAACAGGTGGGTGCACTATTTTACAAATCCGCATCCCGGTGAACACAATGCCCAATGGAGGATTATTGGAATGATAGAGTGGCTTTTAAGTGACCAGGGTAGCGATTTAAGAAAACGTTCAATCTGTCATTTTGTAATTATGATGAGTCCTGACTCTCCTCAGCATGGTTGGTATCGTGTTAATGCCCAGGGTATTGATATGAACAGGAGCTATTTTCCCGACGGGGCTGACAAAGAAAAACAGGCACATGAATCTTACATTTTCCAGCATGATTTGGAATTGATTATGAAGTCAGAATCCCCGGTTACTACAATTTGGGGAAATCATACTGCCCAGGGGCCTGTTTCTCCAATGCTGTTTCCCGGAGGAGAGATTGGCAAGTCTATTGGACCATGGACAGAATGGAGAGATATACTTCAGAATATTGCACCTGATACATTAATAATACCAATGGTTTTGCAACCAGCGCCAAAATACGGTGGAGTCAGCTGGGAGTATGGGCCACATGTACAATTTGGAATAACGGCTGTGCTTTGTGAAAGCGGTGGTTCTCTTTATACAAAAGAAGAAAATAAAAAGTCGGGTAGTTTATTAATAAAAAGTCTGGCAGAATATTATAAGGGGAAAAGAAATTGACTTCAATTTTTTCCTGCAGCAGTCTTTTTAAACAATTAAATAAAGATTAATTCATTCGTTTATGAAAAATTTAATTTCAACCTCCGGATATTGCATAATTGTTGTTTTTGCAATTATTACAAGTAGTTGTACCCAGGGAACTGGTAAAAATAATGCGGGTGTTTTTGCAGACACTATTTACCTTAAAAACGCACCTCCCCAACCGGGTGTGGATAGCTGGCATTTTATTGAAGACCTGAAGGCGCCTATGTGGACAAAGCATCCCTGGGGATTTACACGTCCTGAACCCCGACAGGCGGATCTTTCCGGAGGTGTAAATCTGAAGGCAGGATTTGCAGATCCCAAGAAGCGACTGGAAACCGCTTACGATGATCTCCGGAGCTTTCTTGCAGCCGGAGACGTGAAGTATGATAATGGCGCTTACACGATCGAAACCGCAGCTGTACCAAATATGGAAAGTGAAGCCTTCCGGATTGAATGTGGTACTAAGTCCTGTCGCATACTTGCATCTGACATTGAGGGGATACGACGTGGAATTTTCCACCTTGAGGATGAGATGCTAAGCCACCGGGGACCATATCTGTCGCTGGGATCCACTAAAATTAGTCCCTTTATTAAAAGACGGATCTCGCGATGCTTCTTTGGGCCTATCAAACGGCCACCAGCAATGCGCGATGAGCTGATGGATACTGTTGATTATTATCCCGATCAATACCTGAACCGTCTTGCCCATGAAGGAGTCAACGGATTATGGCTGACCATTGAATTCCGCGATCTGGTAGCAACCAGATATACTCCTGATGCAGCAAAGGATGGGGCGAAGCGTCTGGCAAAGCTGAAGAAGACGGCGGAAAAGTGTTTACGATATGGGATAAGAACTTATATATTCTGTATTGAACCGCGTGCATGGGATTCTGATAGTCCGGTAATAAAAAAGTATCCTGAGCTGGCAGGAGCGCCCAATGGCAGGGGAAATTTCTTCTGCCCAATAAGCCAGACTGCTCATAATTACCTGTACGAGACAGTAAACAAGATTTTCAAAGCTGTTCCAGATCTTGGCGGATTGATCAATATTACTTATGGAGAAAGGGGTACTACATGCCTGAGTTCTGTATCTTCAATGTCAGAATATCATATCGGTCAGATTGATTGTCCGCGTTGTTCACATAAAGAACCATGGCAAATATTGCACGCTTCTCTGTCGGCAATGGAACAGGGTATGCACGATGCTGCTCCGGGTGCTGAGCTCATTAGCTGGCTTTATATACCTCAGCCACAGCGTTACGTTACCGGTGATTCCTACTCCCTTGCGGATTGGGTGTATGAATTAGCTGCCCATACCCCAAAAGGTGTAATACTTCAGTATAATTTTGAATCAGGAGTCACCAGGACTGAATTTGGGAAACTACTGGTTGGCGGTGACTACTGGATATCAAACCCGGGACCCAGTGACCGGTTTGAACGTATTGCAACTGTTGCCCGGAAATACGGAACAGAAGTATCGGCGAAGATACAAACGGGTAATTCACATGAAGTTGCAACAGTTCCTTTCGTTCCTGTTCCATCACTTCTTTATCAGAAATTCAGTGGAATGAAAAGACTGGGTGTCACCTATACTATGTTGTGCTGGTATTTTGGGAACTATCCGGGCTTAATGAATAAGGCTGCAGGGCTGCTCTCAATGGAGCCATTCCCTGACGAAGCGGATTCATTTTTGAACCGGCTTGCTTCCATAAACTGGAAAAAAGAGGACGTATCAAAAGTAGTTGATGCATGGAAACTATTCAGTAAAGGATATGAAAATTATCCCCTTGTAAATTTATTTCAATATTACGGTCCTATTCATGATGGCCCGGTCTGGCCTCTATTTCTTAAACCAGTTGACGCCCCATTATCGCCTACATGGCAGATAGGTTCAAGTACGACACTGAAACCATGGCCACCAAGTGGAGACCGGGTAGGGGAATGCATCGGGGATGTACTGACACTTGAGGAAGTCGTTGAATTAACGAAACGAATGACTGAATCGTGGAATAAGGGTATGGAAATTTTAAAGGTTCTGGAGAATAATTATACAAATGAACCGGAACGACTTTTAGATATCGGCGTTGCACAAGCTCTTGGCATTCAGCTTAGAAGCGGATACAACATTCTTAACTTCTATTATCTGCGTGAGAAGATGTTGCGTATGGAGGGAAAGGAACGTCTTGATATTCTTAACAAGTTAAGTGAAATAATCAATGATGAAATTATCATGGATGAGCAACTGCTTGTATTATGTGAAAAAGATTCCCGCCTTGGATTTCATTCTGAAGCAGAAGGTTATAAGTATTTTCCTGAGAAAATAAGATGGCGTATCGGGCAGTTGAAAAATGTACTTGAAAAAGATGTTCCTGCGGTGAAAGAGATAATTGGCAGGGACCAGCCTTTGTTTCCTGAATACACAGGAAAAAAACCATCTGGTCCGGTAGCTGATTGTATTGTTTCCGATGGCGTGGTGGGGTCAGGAACAGATCTTGTTCTGCCGAAAGAAATTAAGTGGCAGATTTGTAATTTTGGTGCAGATAAATCAAGTTTCAAGTGGTCAGCTTTATATGGAAAAGAGGCTTTATACATAGTAGTATCTGAGAATGGAAAAGAGGCTACTGCAGGTTCGGTATCTCCAATATCCAGTGTTGAGGTTAAGATTGAGCCTCAACGTCTTTACCCGGCGGGTCATTTTGTGTTCAGCCGGAATGATGAAAACAGCGAAACTGATCCGGTACATATTTTAGGGTATCCCTTACTTTACAGGGGAAGTCTGAAGGAATATAATATTCAGGGTGTATGGACAGTTGCCTTTCGCATTCCCTTTCAAACCATTGGATTAAAGCAGGAGGATCTGCATCCGATTCGCATGGATGTTATTGTGCAGAAGAGAGAAGGAGGGAAGAGTTCATGGAGACCAAACAATCCAACCACACCACGATTAATACTTGGTTCGGACAACCCTGCTGATCTGGGCTGGTTGCTTTTTAAGAAATAAAAAATGAATGGGAAACTCAGGGAGATTCCCATTCTTTCAGAATCTGACCATTACCTGATTTTATATCATAAAGAGAACCAATAATTCAATTTAATCAGAAAAATATTTTTCGGATATATACTACCAAGCTGGTGGAATGTTTCAAAAAGTGATGATTTATGAAAACCTGTCTCCCCGGTTTTTTCCATTGACCAAACAAGATATATAAACGATCCCAGGCGGTATTCCCATTTGGCTACAAGATTGGAACGGAACTGGTAAAAATTGAAATCGGGATCATCAATTGAGTAATCAGGAATGAAGTCATTATTTTCATCAAGCAGGTACCTGCCTCCTGAAGGAACAACATTATTATAATGTGTAAACCTTTCTTCATATCCTGGTGCATCAGGATTAGTAACACGTTTAAAGTCTGAATAGATCCCACGGGAGTTAAACGGACTTCCATAATATTGAACTGAAAACTCAGGAGTCAGATACAGGTCAGCTCTGAAAGTAAGCCCGAGGGTTTTTTGATCGATTCTTCCAAGTATGTATCTTTTTTCAGATGAATAATTTATTGTACTTACATATTGAAGGCTGTTAAAATTATTTTCATAATTTGCGCTCAATCCTATTTTTAATCTCCTGAAAGGGCGAATCGTAAAACCTGGCTGAAGCTGAAACCTTTTTGCAGAATTATTTCCGGAATATTCGGAACTGTATGCTAATACTCCTATGATATTTTTTGATTTATCACTCTTCAGACTTCCAAAAGTCATTAAGTTATAAGGCATCTTAAAATCATAACCACCTCTCAAGATCCGGGTATCATAAGCTGATGAATGATAGATAAGATTAGCTTCAAAACTCCATTGGTTTTTAAAACCGGAAGAAAATGAAAAATGGCCTCCTGATCCAAGATATGTTCCATTAAAGTTCCATGTATTGAATTGCTCCAGGCTTATGTTATAACTCCGGAATATAGAAACAGGCTGGTTTATAAAGTATGATACAACATTTAACTGTTTAATTTCATCAGCTGATGTCATATATCCGAGATCATTCAATTCAAGACCGGGAGAAATCCATGTTGCACCTGTTGAATATCGCCAGAATCCACCGGATCCTTTACCGATCCTGAACTTGCCCCCGGAACCGCTTAAGGTTGTCTTTGTAGTATCATATTTAAGGTAATCTGCTCCAGGTCTCTGGTAATAGCGGGCAGAAGATTCCTGCAAATCTGTTATGGCTTCCCTGCTTCCATTTATAAAGCTTCCCGTAAGACGGGTATCAATATAAAAGGTCTTATCTTTCCAGTAGTGAACAAGGTCAGCTCCTCCCGTATAAACATTCCTGCTTAGAAATTCAAGGGTTTTATCAGCAAAGTAGCGATTTGTGGATGTCATTATACCTCCCAATACCGTATTCCCTGCTTTGTATACTTTCTGTATCCGGCCAATAACATAACTTGTAAGTGGTTCAACTTTTACAGTTCTTCTGTTTCCTTCAGCGTCGCTTAGCCTTGCAAATTCATTTGCTGTTACGCTCTGTATAAGGCCTACTGACAATCCTTTTGAATTTGTACCGCTTAATTTGATTGCACTCAGAATAGTTGTTTTATCGGGGGAATCAGCAAAATGACCAGCATTCGGATTCACAGTCAGCGATGGATAATGACCAATCCGTCTGGAATAAAAAAGGCTCTGATCATCCAGTTTATAATCGAAGATAGTTAATCCCTCCAGGAAGAAAGGTCTTTTCTCTTCATAAAACGTTTCAAATGCTGTCAGATTCATAACAGACGGATCAGACTCCACCTGACCAAAATCAGGATTGACAGTAAGATCAATTGTGAAATTGCTTGAAAGTCCGATCTTGGCATCCAGTCCCATATTCCCTCCCCATATTCTGCCTTTTTCAGCAAACGGATTGGATGGTTCTTTTTTCATCGTCCTTAGATCTCCAAGGGCAAATGGCATTATTTCAAGACGTCGTGATTTCTTTAATCCTGTTATCCCACGCAACTCTCCGTAATTATAGAGCATTCCAGGACCTGTCAGACTCTGAACCTCCCAGTTACTTTCCTCCTGAAGTCTTGCAATCCATCTCCATGTATGCATGCCCCAGACCTGTTCATCCTGTCCGCTATAACGCAGCTGACTGAATGGTACTTCTAATTCTGCTACCCAGGCTGAATCTTCCATTCCGACTTTTCCACTCCATACTGCATTCCAGTTGTAGTCTTCTATGTTCCATTTAAAATCCTGTTTCATAGGATTGGAATGAACAAGATCAACTTTCTGTCCCCATGCTGTCAGAGTAAATTCAAATCCTGTGCGATAATCACGGTAACAGTCAAAACTAACACCGACCATGTCCCCAACTGTTTCATCCCTAACCCCTGCTAATCTCAGAATTTTATAAGGCTGGCCATCGAATGCACGGAAAGCTATGTAAAGATTCTTATTATCAAACTGAATATTCAACTCTGTCTGATAAGTAGGTTTTGCTCCTTCTTTCGGAACGAGCTGGGTGTAATGATCCACCCACATTCCCTTTTTCCAGCATGCATCGTCCAGCTTACCATCAATCAGGGGTTTTGTAGTTGTAAGACGGGTAGCTGTATACACCCGTTGTCTGGCCTCTTTTTGCTTTGGTATAGTATCTTGACGAGACACTACTGATTGCCCTGACAAGGTCAGGAAAAGGGGATTTATAATTAAGGAGAAGTAAATCGACCTTGAGATAACATAATGTAAAGTATGTTTCATTTTGATGGATTTTGACAGCCACATACAAACAGACCAAATCTTAAATTCTTAAATATAACTAGCTGGTGTTTTACCAGGATTTTTGCTATTTTTACTATGTATAAAACATTTTTAACAACCTGAATCTCTTTTGTACAGATACCTTCAAGATATAAAATTTCTGGATGCGTCCCTGTATAATTTACAATAAATTTGAATTCAATTCAAACTGTTAAAACAGAGTTAAGTATGGCTGGAATTAATTTATACAAAATAAAGTTTCCAGTAACAGGAATAGTCATTTTCTTCCTACTGATAATAAATCCGGTGAGTTGTACGGCAAGAACTGTTAATGAAACAGGTAATATAAATGATGATCAGTTAGTTGCGACCTATCAGCATCTCGAATGGTTCAGAGATGCAAAATTTGGAATATTCATTCATAGGGGACCATATTCCCGGCTCGCCGGTTAATGGAAAGGGTAACAGCTGGTGGGAGGACAGGGTGAATGGATCATTCCCGAGGCAGAAAAAATATAAAAATTAATACCTCTATTATTAATGACCAAAAAGAAATTATCAAGACGGGACTTTATTGGCAAAACAACATCCGGAATAGCAGCTACAGCGGTTTCGGCAGGTATTGTAACAGTTGGTGCCGGTTCCTGTAAAAAAAATAGTTACGGAGCTGAAAATAATATAACATATGCAAAAGGCACATTTGCCCGTGAGGTGGAACAGAATCTTCCCGCTGAAGGATTATATGATTATCATAAAAAACTTTCTACGGATCCGGTACATCTATTGTGGAGGGATAATGCAGCTCAACCTGAAGATGACGAAATGATTATTCCGGACCTGGGCTGGAGACTGATATGGAATCCTGAAAGTTCGGCTTTATTGAGAAATGCAGTCACTGATTTTCAGGACTACCTTGATAAGTCTCAAAAAGTAAGGGTGGAAACAGAGGAGAGAAACCCGATGGCAGGTTGGCAGAATTTTAACCAGGGAATAGTGGTAGGTACACGCTCTCAGCTGCAGGGTTGCGGCTTGACGCTTAAAGGGCCGAAAGATTATGAGATTGAAGTAACACCCGATCGGATCGTGGTATGTGGATATGATGAGCGTGGAGCAATGTTTGGACTCTATAACCTTGAATCCCGGATGAAACTTCGGGAGGCACCATTTTTGAAAAGAAACCTGAAAACAGTCCGGCATAGTCTGTACGATACCAGAATGGTTTTATCATGGATGGGGTGGATGGAATGGCCTGACCAGCTGCTTTCTCATCTTGTACATGATGGTTTTGACGGAATCTTTGCCTCAGTATATGCCAACCCCGACGGTGACAGAACTACAGCTGAGACATCAACTGATTTTTATGCACGTTTATTGTATCGGGTGCGCCATCAGGATCCTGTCAGGATAAGGGATCTTATCAACAGGGCCGCTAACTTTGGCATCAAAGTTTACACTCCAATCATCTACCAGTTTCTTGATACCGTGGAAAGTGAACTGGGGCTGCGAAAACTTGTTCGTGATATTGTGAAAAAGTTTCCTGACATTCAGGGTTATATTTTACTCACTGAAGGCTTCTGGTACAAAACATGGGGCGGTGGGCATGGCGCCAGCAAGGAATACATGCAGGAATGGGCCAGGAATTGGTGTAAGGCAGTTGGCATTGTGGAAGAGGAATGCCATAAGGTGAATCCTTCCATTGAGGTTCTCCCCTGGGAATATAACATTGACTTCAGACCCCAGAACAGTGATACGAAAAAGTATTTTATTCAACAGCTTCCTGCAAAAACGATACCCCTGCTTACCTGGGAAAACGGAAAGAGCTTCACCCTTGACGGTATGGATGGTTTCCTCCGTGACTATTCCCTGAACCAGGTTGGACCTGCAGAGGTAACCGGTGCCCAGATAAGTGAGGCTAAAAAGAGAGGGATGAAAGTATATTCCAAGGTTGATACCTTTGCCAGCTGGCAATATGGTACAATACCATACCTGCCTTGTCCTGACCAGTGGTATGAAAGGTACATGGCACTGGAAAAATATGGAGTCAAAGGTACCCTGGAAAGCTGGAGTAGTGGCTACAAGCCTAACTTTATCAGCGAGTTGAGAGCATGGACCTGCTGGACCGATGCCCCTCCAATGGAGGAACTCTTCAAGGCAATGGCTTCACGGATTTTCGGAAAAAAGCAGGCAGATCTTGTTTTAAAGTCATGGAACCATTTCAGCCAGGCAATACGGCTGGTACCCGATACCGGTCCGAACATGGGAACCAATAATGCTGTCGGAAACCCTCTTTTTCTAAGAGAACCTCCAGAACGGACAGCTACTTTCAGTAAATCATGGACAGACCAGGACAAGGTGCTTCCTGTAAATCCTTACTGGCCTTTTACTGTTTCGCGCATGGTCTTTTACCCTGATTTTACAAATAAAACGAATAAAGCGGAACTTTATGCGCGAAGTGCAACGGGTGTACAGGTCAGCAAAGAAACAAAAGTACTGCCGGTATTTCTCAAGTACCTGCGGCAGGCTGCTGATCAGATGGAGGAGGGATTAAAATTGTACCGGAAAGCTGCCATGGATAGCCCGGAATCCAAACATCAGCAAGCTGTAAGGGAAGTTGTAGTGGCTGAGCAAATGCAGAGAATGATGCAAAGCGACTATGCGATACTTGAATTCGAAGACCTTCGCCTCCAATTGTCGAAGGAGCCGGATAATCCGGGAAAAGGTCTGATACTGGACCGGATGGAATCAATTCTTAGGGACGAGATTGCACGTACCAAACTTTCTTTGCTTGCAGCTACCCGCGACTCACGTCTGGGCTTCCAGTTTGAACAGGACTATGTCTACACACCCTATTCGCTGACTGAGAAGCTTGGCGTATTAACAGAGACATTAAATGTACACTTGCCGAATGCAGGCAGAAGCAGTCCATCATAATAAAACCGGGGGACTTATTTAATTAAATTAATTATGGTTGTTCTTTCTGAAAGCTAAAAATTATCCTCAGATTTTCAGTCTCAATATTAAACACTCACTTACTTGACCAAGCACATGAATAAAATTTTGAAATTTTCAGGGTTGATCCCCGGATTGAGGATCATTGCAGTAGTAATACTGTTATCTGGTATTATTCCTTTCAATGTGATATCCGGTCAGACTTCAGGTAACAAGGTTACTGATGTTTTGGAACAGGACTTTTACAGCGGATATGTGATCCGTGTAAATTTCCTGAAAGAAAATATTCTAAGGATCCGTATAACCCCAAAGGGTAAAAAATTCGTTGAAACGGGACTCAACCGCTACAATTTTATCCGTGATATTAAGTCAGACAACCTTAAAGTAAATATATCCGGGTCAAAGAATGGTTTTTCAGCTGAAACATCACGCCTCAGAATGAAGGGTAACAAGTTAACCGGTGAGATAGTTATAACAGATCTTTCAGGAAAGAAAATACTGCTTGACCATTTATCTGCAGATTTTTCGGATAGTTCATCAAAAGTAATATTTAAAGCCGGTAAAGGTGAGGATTGGATCGGGTTCGGAGACCAGTCGCGTGAGAGAATTTATCAAAGAGGTTATATTTCAGATTGTTATGTCAGGAATGTGAAGTCATATATACCTGTCCCGTTCTTTATGTCAACACAGGGATCAGGTGTTCTTGTAAATACTTCGTATAGAATCATTTTTGATATGTGTAAAAGTAGTCCCGAAAATTATTCCTGGGTCGATGAAAGCGGATCTGTTGATTATTATGTAATGATTGGTGACGGGTATAAAGAACTACTTGACTTATATACAGACCTGACTGGTAAACCAAAGCTTCCCCCTGAATGGTCTTTTGGTCTTTGGTATATATGTCGTACACAGGCTAATGATTATGAAGCAGTAAATGATGCTTTGAATTTCCGCAGGGAGGGGATCCCTTGTGATGTGATCGGTCTTGAACCGGGATGGATGGAGAAAAATTATGATTTTTCAACAAAAAAAACATGGAGTAAAGAGCGGTTTCCTATTCCGTCTTATGCTCCGAACGGACCTCATAATTTCATTGACGCAATTAAACGAATGGGCTTCAAATTTGAATTGTGGCTTTGCAATGATTACGACCTTACTTATGAAGAGGAACGGCGTCTTTCAAATAATGAGCCTCCCGAAACCAAGAAGCCTTTAAAAGCTAAATCTTCCGAAATGGTTGAAATAGATGAGCACCTGACGAAACAGTCTGATTTGAATCGGGTCAATAATAAAACAGATCAGTTAACTATAAAAGAGGAACCTTGGTTTGAACATCTTAAAAAATTCGTTGACCAGGGAGTGGATTTCTTTAAGCAGGATGGGTCAAACCAGGTTCTGGAACATCCCGGAAGAGCATGGGGTAATGGAATGCCGGATGCTGAGGCCCATAACCTGTACCCTCTTTTTTACTCCAGACAGATGTACGAAGGGTTTAAATCGTACACAAATCGGCGCCCTGTGGTTTTTACACCCTGCGGCTGGACAGGATTTCAGGCATGGTCCGGTACCTGGACAGGCGATACCGGTGGCAGATTAACCACTCTGGGTGCAATGCTGAATACTTCAATAGTGGGACACAGCTGGTCTACAAACGATATGGAAGTTACAGAAAAAGAGGGGATACATTTCGGATATCTTCAACCCTGGAGTCAGATCAATAGCTGGAACTATTTCAGGATGCCATGGGTACAGGGAGAGAAGCTTGCTGAAATGCATAAATTCTATGCACAACTACGATCGAAGCTTGTTCCCTATTTATATTCCTGGGCTTATTATGCCACAAACACCGGATGGCCAATGCTGTTGCCTCTTACAATGGAATTTCCGGATGACAGGAGCTGCCGTAATAACCTTCACCAATATCTTCTTGGTCGGGATCTGCTTGTTGGTATTTACGACAGAAACATCTACTTCCCGGCCGGGCTATGGAAGGATTACTGGACAGGTGAAGTCATCAGTGGTGCACAGGAAAAAGAGGTTACCTGGCCGGAAAATCGGGGAGGAGCACTTTACATCAGGGAGGGTGGCATAATCCCGTTTGGCCCGCTGATGCAATACAGGGGTGAAAAGCCTTTAAATGAAATTACTCTCTATATATTCCCCGGGGAGAGACTGTCAGAATTTGACTTGTATGAAGATGATGGGGTGAGTTTCCAAAATCTCAAAGGTGATTTTTCAACTACCCATATAACGACAAAGGCAGAGCGAAGCCTTACAACTGTCAGGATCGGAGCATCTGTGGGTAATTTTAATGGGAAGATAAAAGATCGCACATGGGTAATCATTATGCATTCAGATGAAAGACCTCTCTCTGTAATCTGTAATGGGAAACAATTTAAGGATGATAATTATTCATGGGATGGTATAAGAAAAGAAATAACAATAAAAGGTGTAGCAGCTCAGTCTGTTATTTTGGTTAAAAAGTAAAATAAATTTTAAATCAGATGAAATACGGTGCAATTTTGATTTTAACAATATGCTTGGCATGCAGTTCTGAAAAAAATGAACCTGGTATAACTATAATTCCACAACCTGAATCGGTTAAGGAAACCGGTGGTGTTTTTAAGTTTAAAAGTGAACCCACAATATATTGTTCGGATTCCATGGCATCATCACTTATTTCTGTATTCTCAGGCCAGGTTAAAGATTATTTTTCAATAAAAAGAGCCGACAGAGGCCCCTCCGATATTGAGATCACCATCGAACAGGGGGAAAATCCTGAAAGATATTCCCTCCAGGTTAATAAGAGGAAAATTCTCATTGCCGCAGGATCATTGCATGGGGCATTTAATGGATTGCAAACTTTGAGGCAGCTTATCATCTTTTCTCAACAGAAAAACGGGAAATTGACAATTCAATGTTGCTCAATAAACGATGCTCCAAAATATAGCTGGAGGGGGTTAATGCTTGATGAATCACGTCACTTTTTTGGTGAAGAAAAGGTAAAACAGCTTCTTGATATTATGTCATTGCACAAACTGAATATTTTCCACTGGCATCTGACTGATGTCCCTGGATGGCGAATTGAAATTAGACAGTATCCCAAACTGACTGAGATTGGTGGAACAGGAAATCAGAACGACCCGGAGGCCCCGGCAAAATATTACACACAGGAGCAGATTCGGGAAATTGTAAAATATGCCGGAGAAAGGTACATACAGATAGTCCCGGAAATTGATATGCCGGGACATGCAGGCGCTTCCAACAGGGCATATCCCGAATATTCAGGAGGTGGTTCCAAAGCATATCCTGAATTTACTTTTAACCCGGGTAAAGAAGAAACATATTCTTATCTAACTGATATACTTAAAGAGGTTGTTGAGCTCTTTCCTTCACCCTATATCCACCTGGGTGGTGATGAAGTTGATTTTGGAAATCAACAGTGGAACACCAACAAACAGGTACGGATGCTTATGAAGAATAATAACCTCCCTGATTTAAAGGCCGTGGAAAAATACTTTATAAAACGAATGGCTGATACCATAAAGAGTTTAAATAAAACAGCCATAGGTTGGGATGAGATAATAGATTCAAATATAAGTCCGGAAGATGCTATTGTGATGTGGTGGCGGCATGATAAACCGGATCAGTTAAAAAGCGCGCTGCAAAATAATTATAAAGTTGTGCTCTGCCCGAGAATTCCACTTTATTTTGATTTTGTTCAGTATAAAACGCATAAATGGGGCAGACGCTGGAGAGGTAAATTTTGTGACCTTGAAACAGTGTACAATTTCCCGCCGGATACCTTGCCTGGTCTGAAAGAGTACAGCAATCAAATACTGGGAATGCAGGCAAATATCTGGACCGAAGTAATACAAAATAACAAGCGGCTTGACTTTATGACATATCCCCGGCTTTCAGCAATGGCTGAGGCAGCATGGACAGTGAACGAAATAAAGAATTATGATAGCTTCCTGGAAAGACTAAAACCGCTCTTAAATTATCTGAAAGGAAGGGGTATCTACTATTTTGACCCCTTTAACCCGGAACAGACTCCTGAACCTCCCGGACCCGGCAAATGACCGGATTTGTTCGGTAAAAGGATCTTCCTTTAATTAGATAGAGAACTGCCAGATAAACTTATGCTTTTAAAGGGATTAAGTTTGAATTTTCTGTTTTCAGCTTCACAACACCCGAATTTTAATCCTGAATGGATGTAATTTGGTATTTTCAATAACATGGTTGATAATGAATTAAATTTCAATTATTCAAGATTATATTTCGGTGCGCTGCACCTTTGTTCTTTACAACAAACATTTATCTGCAAATATTATGGTGCTACGCACCTTCCCGGGCCATTCAATGCATCTATTTATCTGTAAATAGTGATGCGCCGCACATTCTTTGGCCATTCAATGCACCTATTTATCTGCAAATAGTTGATATACTGCACATTCCTGGCTAATATTAAGCGGCAGAGCCGCATAATATTTGTAGAAATGGATTTAAAACAGGTAACCATAGGTGCAGAGCACCGAAATATTTAATCCCAATTATGAAAATCACTAACAAAATCAAACAGGGAATCCTCTTTGAATTCAATATTGTTCTTTATTTCAAAGAATGATATTTAATTTTTAGTGGACAAGAATGATATTTTATATTATTTTGCATAGATCATCTTTTATTTTCATCTTTCGATATATGGCTCCGGCAACCCCACGACAACAACTTCTGGTTTTTGTTGCATAACTACTAACAGCTATTAACAACAAGTACCATATTATTCCATTTCCCAACCTTTTCTTACAGGCTCCCGGATAATTTCGTCTGCATCCGGCAGACCAATGGCTTTCATATTCACAGCATCCCAGTATATTTTTCTCCCCCCAAGTCGCAGGGAAAGCACCCCAAGAAGTACTATATCAACAAGAGGTCTCTTATTTTCAAAGTTCGACATCGCTTTTGGTCCTCCTTTTATAGCATCGATCCATTCACGGTGGTGTCCTTTTGACCTGGGAATGGACGGTGCTGGCGGATTAAATGCGCTTCGTAAACTCTCTGGAAAAATTAGTGGAGGAGTACTGGTACCACCATTTATTATTATTATCCCTTTATCACCTATAAACATGGCACCCCTGCTGCTTACAGAGAAGTTCTTTGGTACTGATTCCGGCATGGAAGGACGCAAACCTCCTGAATACCAGGTAAGTTTGAAGGGTGGCTGGTTTCCATCAGAGGCAAAATGGTAATAACCGATCTCTCCATAAGGAGCAATATCTGCATTGCCTTTATTGCCTGCAGGAAACACCTCTACACTTTCCGGACTATGGAGATTAAAAGCCCAGACTGCCGAATTCATATCATGACAGCCAAAATCGCCAAGCGCCCCACAGCCAAAAGCCCAGAAATCGCGCCATTTCACTGGTGTATAAACTTTATTGTAGGGGTGAAAGGATGTTGGGCCAAGCCACAGGTCCCAATTAAATCCCGGTGGGACAGGGGTAGAGTCTTTGGGAAATCCACTGAGTTCAGGCAGCCACCTGGAAGCCGGGACCCATGAATGTGCCTCCTTTACCGTACCTATTGCACCGGCGCGAAGGTATTCGATTGTTTTGCGGAGGTTGTCGTCACTGTTCCCCTGGTTCCCCATTTGGGTAGCCAGACCGGTTTCATTTGCTACCTCGATGACTTTCCTTGCTTCCCAGAGATTATGTGTCAACGGTTTTTCACAATAAACATGCTTCCCGGCGCGCATAGATTGGATTGACACATAGGCATGAGTATTGTCTGGCGTAGCACATACTATCGCATCAAGTGACCGCTCTTTTCCCAACATCGTACGGAAATCCTCATATTCTGCCATTTGAAAGTTTGGAGTTTTCCGCGAGTAATAAGCCTCAATAAACTTTTTAGTGGGCCCACGGCCGGTGTCTGTATCATATAGAATGTCGTTCGTCCAGTAGCTGGCAGGATCTGCAATAGTTATCAACTGGACATCTTCAAGTTTAAGAAGCTCCCTGATACTGTACATTGACTGCCCTCCGGCCCCAATTATACCAATGTTGACCTTGTCGCTTGGTGGAACATATCCCTTGCCACCAAGAGTATGGCGTGGCAGTATCATCAATCCAATAGATGACATAGCCGCTCCTTTGATGAATTTCCTGCGGGGGAAATTATTTTTCTTTTCCTTGTTGCTTTTCATGATTTTTAAATTTTGTAACTAAACAGATTGAAAACAATCTATTATTCAGATAAAATACTGTCATTCCTGACATTAGCGAGGAATCTCATAATCAATTAATTTGAGATTATTATTGATAACCGATACTCAATTTTTTTAAAATAATTTTACTTTGACAGATTATTAAAATGCTTTGAAAACATTTGAAATTCAATGATTTTGATTATTTTCAAGGCACAGAAAAACAAATTTATTGTTCCGGGAAATGTTTAATACTACGTAAAATTAGTAAAGATTATGGAATAACACCTGCCTCTTCAAAAAAGAGACTGACACGTTATCCCGTTGAATATGAGAGTGATTTTCAAAACAAGACCAAAAGGGTCTTTGATAAAGCTGAAAAATATTCATTGGGTATCTTATAAGGTCATATGCACACTTATTTTCGGAAATGGATATAAAAGGGCTTACAGGCTTTGATTTGTATTAGAAAATTTCTGAAGATCAGATGACAGACAGAATCTTCAACCGACACATTATTCGGCAAAGGGATATAAATAAATCATTTACTAAAAAATCAAATCTGTCAAAATAGAATTAATATTAACTTTTAATGACTATCGGGAATCATACATATAAATATTTTGATGCTTGAAAATCAATTATTTGCCCCGACCCTAAAGGGAGTAATTGATTTTGGCTGCGCCGAGCTCGCCCTGCGGGGCTCGGTTCTTCGCACCCTTTAGGGTAAGGGGCTAACGAAGAACCGGAGCGAAGCGGAGCTCGACGAAGTCAAAATCAAAGAGGTCTTATGCATGATTACCGATTGTCATATTAACTTTTTATTATTGATTTCCGATACTCATTTAATTTAAAAAGCAGATAAACAATGAAAAGGAGTGAAATAAATTTGATTATAACCGGAGCGGAAATATTTTTTTCAGAATGCCGGTTCATGTTACCGGAATGGGCTTACTGGTCTCCCGAAGATTGGAAAGGTACTTATCATAAGTCTTACGAGATCGTTGATAATAAACTTGGATGGGATATTACCGATTTCGGAAGTAATAATTTTGAAAAACAGGGCTTGTCACTTTTTACCATCCGCAACGGTAACTGGAACAAAAAAGATAAGTTGTATTGTGAGAAGATCATGCTGGCAGATGAAGAGCAGGAGACACCTATGCATTTCCATTGGAATAAAAACGAAGATATCATTAACAGGGGTGGCGGAAACCTCGTTATTGAACTTTATAAGGCTACTTCTGACGATAAACTATCTGACGAACAGGTGACAGTAAGTATAGATGGTATTTTAACAACAGTCGAAGCCGGGGAATCACTGATCTTAAAGCCGGGACAAAGCATATGTCTGAAATCCAGGGTTTATCACAGGTTTTATGGTCAGAAAGGAAAAGGAAGAGTATTGATAGGAGAGGTCAGTCTGGCAAATGATGACGCCAACGACAACCGTTTTTATAATAAAATTGGCAGATTCCCGGAAATCATTGAGGATGAAAAACCGGTACACCTGCTCGTAAACGATTATGCAAAATATCTTTAATCAACAGAAGTATGAAACGTAGAGATTTTGTATCCAGAGTACTGATAACCAGGGACAAGGTGCCTGCGGAAGTACTTAAATCGGTTAGGTTCAGTTAAGTAAAGTTGCATCTGAGTTTACCCTGGTAATATTTAGTTATCAAAATCCGGGATTGTCATATATTCACCGTCTCTGAGTGCTGACTGATGTCCTACGATACCCGGGGCGGTGTAGGCAAGTGCTTCATAGACATCCACCATCGGCTTACGATTATTAAGAAGTGCATCAATGAATTCATGTGTCAGGAAAGTATGGGAACCTCCATGCCCGCTATTGTGACGCAACGGTTCAGGCAACATATCGGTCAGCCACCACATTGGTTGCTTGTATGTTTCTATGGTATTATCTTTATATTTATATCCGCCATCATCATTTTCAGTATTATTGGCTGCCCGTATTATAGTATGTTCGTTCCCTTCCGATGGTGCGGAAAAAAAGCTCATTTTGTTGCCCCTCCATTCTCCACGTTCACAACCCCTTAATGCCCCTTTCCAATTTACTTCAACTCTAAATGGAATGCCCCTGCTGGTTTTAAAGAAGGCCGTTTCATTCCAGAATGGATTATTATAAGGATTGTTTTTTAACAGTTGGCTGTTATCTCCCCAGCCAAAACCACTTACATTAGTCAGCCTTTCACCTGTAACAGAAATCAAAAAGGAAGTACAATGTGTTGGATACAAGAGCGGAGGCAATCCATGCCGCCATGTAGGTTTTCCATTCTCAAAAAAATAAGTCTCAAGACCCGGATGATTATATTCCGCAGCAGCACTAAAAATATTTCCGAAAAGTCCTTCCTTATAAAACTTCCTGACTGATATTGTATTTTGCCTGTATGCACTGGTTTCAGCCATCATGTAAGTAAGTCCTGTGCGTCGTACGGTATCCCTCAGCGTGTAACATTCTTCTATGGAAGTGGCCGCAGGGACGGTACACATAACATGCTTCCCTGTATTAAGCGTTGCAACTACATGGCGTACATGATCCGGAGCGCCGGTAGCAATAAAGACAGCTTCAATCTTAGGGTCGAGGATAAGCTTTTCAAGTGATTCATAACTTTTTGAACACTTGTATACTTTCATCAGGAGTTCACGTCGTTCCGGGCGAAGATCGCTGACAGCCTCTACGATGCAGTCAGGGTGTTCATGGAAATAAAAGCTTGTACCAAATCCACCACCGACTATGCCTAGCCGGATCTTACGGGATTTATCCTGTTCTTTATTAAAGGCGTATCGGGGTGCTATAGCAAGTGCAGCAACCATAGCGCTGGTTTTACCAATAAACTTACGCCTGCTGGTTATCCGGTTATTTATCTTTCTGTTCATGTGTTTTATATTGAATTAAAACTGATATATAAAACTGGCTTGTTAATAACCATGTTGTTATGCAACTATATTTAATCGAACTTATACTGAAGACGTTTTACCTGGTTTTATTATAATTCAACCTTTAATACAAAGCCTGGCTCATCGGTTTTTCTCTTTGAAGGGAGAGAAATATCCACTTTGTCACCGGAAGCCTTCCACTTTAAAGATCTTTTGTTCCCTAAAACTTTAATGCTCTTAATATTCTTACTGGAGTCATAAAGAGCTTTTACACTAACTGTTCTGCTTAACGGAGTTGTCAGAGAAATTACATACACATAATTATCTTTCGCAGTAAACCAGTAATCTTCATTTGTAAACGAAAAGTCAAATTTATTATTTGCCCTGTCAGTAGTGCTTTTCATTCTGATATCCGTTGGTCCTTCTTTTAAAGTAGTCCATTTTCCTGTTCCATAAATAGCCTCTCCGTTTATTTTCATCCATGCGCCAATTCCTTTTAAGATCTTTACACTCTCTTCGGGGATTACACCATTGCCATCAGGCCCTACATTAAGAAGGTAATTTCCACCTTTACTTGCTATTTCGACAATCCAGAAAAGCATTTCTTTATGTGTTTTCCAGTTATTATCATAGCTTTTATACCCCCATGTGTCATTTAAAGTTCCCGGAGTCTCCCATGTTTTATATTTACTGTTAATTTCTGTCGGTATCTGGTTATCACCTGCTGTTAACATATCTCCAAGATCATTTCCTACACGACTATTTATCAAGCACTCAGGCTGATATTCATAAGCTAATTTATAAAACTCAAAACTTTGTTGAAAATTCATCTGATTTGGATAGTCATACCAGATCTCAACAAGGTTTGGGAACTTTGTCAATATCTCACGCATTTGTGGTTTAGCTTTCTTTTCAATATAATCTTCATATGAGACAGGCGACGGATCAAAATTGTTTGTAGCATATTTATTAATAAAATCCGGATCAGTTTTTTTAGTTTGGGCCTGACCGGCGTCACCTCCATCCATCCAGTCAATAGAATGAGAATAGTATATGCCCATTCTGAGGCCATACTTCTGACAGGCTTTATAAATTTCTTCTATCGGGTCACGTTTAAAAGGTGTAAGATCATATATGTTATAATCGGTAACATTTGAATGATACATTGCAAATCCATCGTGATGTTTCGGCATGGCAACGATATACCTCATTCCTGCTTCTTTTGCCAGCTTTACCCAGGCATCGGCATTAAAACCAACAGGATTAAACTTTTTTGCTACCTCCTTATATTCTGCACGTGGAATCTGAGCATGATACATAATCCATTCACCCAGACCAGGAATTTTTTTATTTTGCCACATACCTCCCAGCGTAGAGTAAACCCCCCAGTGGATAAACATTCCAAACTTTAAATCGTTATATTCTTTATAACTATCCGATTTGGACTCTTTCATTTTGTTCCAGTCTTTGAGTAATTCATCTTTATCCTGGGAAAAACCCTGAAATACAACTGCCAGGCAAATTAGCATCATTAAATTTTTTTTCATTTTTCTGGTTTATTAAATATTGATTATTGAATTGATAAAGTGTTTGTCCCGGGGAAAAACAGACAACAAAAAAACCAAATTTTCTTTTTATTAAGGTAACTATGCATAGCTTCAATTAACACCCCACCCTTCTTTCTTTATACTTTTTACCGGATTAAGCGTTAAAGATCGCAGCCACATAAGATAGGTACCGGACGATTCTTTTGGTCGTATAGTCACTGTATAGTCCCCGGGGTCCAGGTGTTCTATATAACCGGCAGGAAACTTATGATAGTCAAACCAATCACCGGTATTTATTACAGAGGTTTTAAAAGTTGAAGAACCAACTTTTATTTCAAAAGGCTTATCTTCCCATTCCTTCTTAGCAGCATAATCAATTAGAACCTGGAACGCTCCGGGTTTATCTACATGTACCAGCCAGTCCACGGAATCCTCCGGCCCCGTCCATTTTGAGATATGGAATCCACCCTTTCGGTTAAAACGTGTCATTGTCTTACCATGGGTTACCGCTGTTAAATAATTTAATTCGACTGATCCATTGTCATTCTGCAAAACTACAGGAGGATCGACGCCCGGAGATCCATCGATATCGAGAACAAGTACTGTGATTGGATTGTCGGCTGGTTTTTGCGGAAGAGAAATACGAGTCTGTTTCTCAGCCTGAGTAACCGGTAGTTTTGTCGATTTATCGAGAAGCAAATACGCAGAAGTCACTTTATTTTTCAGTCCGGGAACTGTTAGTACGGCGTCCTGTGGCCAGTCGCGTACAAACAGATAGAGTTTGCTCCCTTTAACAGTGCAATATCCCCATGGCAATTCCCCGAACGGATTTGCAGTTGTTCCATAAATACTTTCAGCGTTTCGTTCCACCCAGGGACCAACTTTCCTGAATATTTGAACTGTAGCATCCGGGATCTCCCCATCCCCTTTAGGGCCGATATTGAGAAGGAAATTTCCACCACGGCTGACAATGCTGACAAGGTTCCGGATTACCGTTTCCGGACTCTTCCAAAGTGTGTCGAATTTACTGAATCCCCACGTTTCATTCAGAGTCTGTGCACTTTCCCAATACTCCTTCAGACCACCCGGGGGCATGCCGTTATCACTCATACTCTGGTAATCTCCAAGCAATTCCTGCCCATAATTCCCTACCCGGCTATTTATCAGAGTAGCAGGCTGAAGATCATGCACAAGACTGACAAATTCTTTCCCCTGTTCCGGAGTATACATTCCCCTGTCAAACCATACCAATCCAATGGGACCATAATTGGTAAGCAATTCACGTAACTGCGGTTTCGCCTTTTCTTCGAGATATTTTTCAAATTTTTTATGATCGTAAAAATTGTCTCCCCATTCATTATCAAAATCCCAACTGTTCCCATAACCACCTGGATCATCCCAATCCTCGCGATGGGAATAGTAAACACAGAATTTGATTCCTTCTTCTGCACAGGCTTTCGATAATTCTTTAAGCGGATCACGTTTGAATGGTGTCCAATCTATGATGTTATATTTTGATACCTTGGACTGGTACATTGCAAACCCGTCGTGATGTTTTGCAGTGATTACTATATATTTCATTCCTGTTGCTTTAGCCAGTCGAACCCATTCCTGTGCATTGAATTTTATAGGATTGAAATTGTGGGCAAGCTCACGATATTCATTTACCGGAATCTTTAACAAGTTCATTATCCATTCTGCATTACTTCCAACTTCCACTTTCCGGCCATTCCATTCCCCGGCGAGACGGGAATATTGTCCCCAGTGAATGAACATGCCGAACTTCGCCTCCCGAAACCAATCGAGATATTTTTCTCTGTCTACAGGATCATCTGTAACTTTATTAGGTGTAATCTTTTCCCTCTTTGTCTGACAGTTCTGACAGGTTAAAACGGTGATAGAAATAATCGTTAAACCGATCGCAAATGCTTTTATTTTGTAAAAATAATCCCTGTTCATAGTTAATTGCTTTTATTAATGGTTAAGAACACCTCTGAAAACTACTTTATCCAGGATTGTTGTTTGTATCAAATATATTTAATAGTTACCTCCAAACAAACAATTGCCTGAATTTTCTTTAAAACGGTATTCACAGAATTACTTCATGTTATTTTTAAACCAATTATTCTGTCAATTCAAAATAAGGCAACTTTTAGCGTAAATTATTGTCAGGATAAAGGCAACAGTTCCTATTAGTAAAATATAATCATGTGAAACCCGCCTGATTGATTCAATCACAATCGAGCTTGCGAGCTCAGCGAAGCCAAGGACGAATAAATATTATTTAAAACCGAGCGAAGCGAGCTCGACGAAGTCAATCATGTGTGGTTCCCACGCTGGAGTGGGGCAGGCTATTATACCTTTAAAATCAAAATTATATTATAATGGAAGAATAATCTTTAGAACAGAAGCAAATTTTTAGAGTAACCGTACAAGCAGCCAATCTGAAAAACAGAATCACTCTGTTAAGGTTATATTTTCTCAGCTTTTACTGTTTTTATTATACCATTAACACGTACTACAACATTTCCGCCACTTTCAGAACCAATCCGGTAAGTTGTTACTTTCCTGTCTTTCCAGTTTATATCGACCACAAATCCTCCTCTTGCTCTTAATCCTCTGACCGATCCTGTGGACCAGACTTCAGGCAATGCCGGTAATAAACTTATCTCTCCTGCCTGTGACTGGATCAACATCTCAGCAATACCGGCAGTTGCACCAAAATTGCCATCGATCTGAAACGGTGGATGGGCATCAAAAAGGTTGGAGTAAACTCCGCCTCCTGTCCCAGATACCCTGAAGATTTGCGGGAAGGGAGCCTGGCCGTGAAGAGCTTATTAGCAGATATCTCCCAAATTGAAAAAACAGTTCCTCCAGATCGGGATCAGAACCACCTTTTTTGTAAGCAACCAATCTTTTATCAGTAGTCAATCTACTGACAATAGGATCACTATCACCAACATTCAGGTCAACCCTGTTGAAAAAATTCTGATAGTCAGCAACATGTCGACTTAACAGTTGTTGATAAGGTCGAAGAGCTGATTCTTTCAGTTGCTGTTCAATAATGCGGTGAGGATCTTCTCCTCTCCATCCTTTGGAATAATCCGGAAAATAATTGGTTCCGGCAGCAAGAATAATGGTAATGCTGTTAGTGTTTTCAAACACGAGATTATCTTCAGAAATCTTAACTACTCCCTCCTCATTTAAAACAACCAATCCGGCTTCATAGACCAAACCGTTATCGAGTACACCCCTCACAGAGAGTTTCTGATCAGCCGCTACAGCTATGCCGTTATGCATATCCGTCATCCTGATCGCACCGGTGCAGCTTCCTTTCCGGTTGGCACTTATATGCATCACCATCACCTGATCCTTTGCACTGCTAAAGTACTCCCGCTTAAACAATATCCCGTCTGAAAGATAACTGGTCGTGTGCACTGCGCGTTCAATATTTAGTTCCCGTTTATAGTGAAGCGCCTTGCCTGCATGTTTAAAATCAATAAAAATATCCCCAAATGCCTGATAAGCTCCGGTACTTGTCTCATCGCCGCTCCAAAGACTAATTTCATTGAATTGTACCCGGTCTGTTCCGATACCGCCAAAAATCATTCCGCCAAGCCTGCCATTCCCAATAGGCAAGGCTTCTGTCATCCAGTCTTTTGCCGGTTTATCGTACCAGAGTTTAAGTTCATTCCCTTTCGCTTTTACTACCTGGAAACCGGTAATCAAAATAAGCATAATTGTCAAACCTCTAAAATTGCCTCTGAATCTGATCTTATACATTTTATTTAATATTTGAATGTTAAAATATTGCATATCATATTCTTAAATGAGGTTTTAAAATTTCATTTTTCTATAATGATTTCCGAAAAACAGAGGGAGTCCTCAAATATTTTATTGAAATATGGGGTTAAGGTACAATTTTATTTTGGCAGTCAGTATACCATGCCGGTTTCTCTTGCACTACCATTCTGTAAGGTTAGGCCAGGTTGGATCAGGACCTTAGCTAATTGCAGAACAAAAATTTTAAAATACGGGTTGTAGAACAAGTTTCAACCGGAATTTCCATTATCTTGTTTAATATTAAATGAGTATCAGGAATTATGCATATACCCTAATTAATTTTGACTTCGTCGAGCTCCGCTTCGCTCCGGTTCTTCGTTTACCCCGACCCCAGGGGGAGCGAAGAACCGAGCCCCGCAGGGCGAGCTCGGCGCAGCCAAAATCAATTTACTCCCCTTGGGGCTGGGGTAAATAAATTGAATTTCAAGCGTTTATGGATTTTGTATGTATCATTACCGATAGTCATATAATATTAAAATTGACAATCTGACTTAAGTGAATGGAGCGAAGCGTTAATTTATAATGATAAAAGCATCGGTTGTCTCCTCATCCGCGCGTGATGCTTTGGTATTAGTTATGAAGAACGGGACAAAACGTTTCATTTTGAATAATGGACGAACTGATAAACACACACCGCTATTAGTTGAAATCAATTCAAAAACAATAAGGGCAAACAAAACTTCAAAATAATATGAAACCCACATGATTGACCTCAATCACAACCGAGCTTGCGAGCTCAGCGAAGCTAAACACGATAAAAATATAATTTTCAACCGAGCTTGCGAGCTCGACGAAGTCAATCATGTGCGGTTCTCCCGCTTTGCGGGACAGGCTATCATACAACTAAAATCAAAATTATATTATGATGAAAAAACTTAATTTCTATTTAGCAGTCATTTGTGTTATTTTATTAACAGCATTTGATGTGTCAGCACAAAAGACAGTGCGTCCAACTGAAATTGATGATGTTTTGATCAATCCCGGGATTGGTTTTATGACCTTTCAGAGGTTTAACGGGGATGACATAAATAAAGGAGTTGGATGGACTGAAGGAAAACCAATAGAGTACCAGAAATTTGATGGTAATCTGGAAAACAAAAATCACCCAATGACTTCGATTGCATATTTCAGGGTTTATTGGAGATTTTTGGAACCAGAGATTGGCAAATATAACTGGGAGATGATTGATCATGCTTTAAAAACTGCAAAAGAACGTCACCAGACACTCATGCTTAGAATTGCACCATACGGATCCGGAAATGATTCGTCAAATGATGTTCCAGATTGGTATCGTGCTCTGACTGGAAATAAAAATGAATGGTTACCAGGAGAAAGCGGGTGGAGGGTAGATGCTGAAGATCCCAGATATGCCCGGTATTTTGGGACAATGATATCGGAACTCGGTAAACGTTATGATGGTCACCCGGACCTTGAGTCCATTGATCTTTCCATTGTTGGTTTCTGGGGTGAAGGCAGAGGTTCTGAGTTACTTAAACAACAAACCAGGGAAGCTTTGGTAAATGCTTATACCGATAACTTTAAAAAAACACCACTTGTAATGCTGTTAACTGACAAGAAAACAAATAAATACGGTCTGTCACAGGCAAATGTCGGCTGGAGGGTAGATTGCATCGGAGATCTTGGTTTCTGGGGTACGAACTGGACCCATATGTATGATTATTATCCCCAGGGTATCATTAACTTTGGAATGAAAGACGCCTGGAAGAAAGCGCCGGTGAGTCTTGAAGTCTGCGGTACGATAATGAGCTGGAAAGGAGCAAAGGACAGCTGCCAGTATTGCCAGGGATACACTGCCGAGGATGTAGATTATATAATTAGTGAAACATTAAAATGGCACATCTCCTCTTTCAATAACAAATCTTCAGGTGTGCCGGAAGAATGGAGACCGCAGATCGACCAATGGTTGAAAAAAATGGGTTACCGATTTGTACTCCGGAGCTTTTCCTATCCTGAAACTGTTGCACCCAATGAGAAAATATCTTTCAAATCGTGGTGGGATAACAAGGGTGTTGCCCCTTGTTACAAAAAGTTCCTGCTTGCTGTCAGGCTTAAAAATAACAATAGTTCCGGGGTCATGATCACTAATGCTGATATAACTACCTGGTTGCCTGGCGATAATCTTTATGATGATGCAGTATTTGTTTCCCCCGGCACACCTGCTGGCGAATATGATATGCAAATTGGTATTGTCGACCCTCTCTCACATGAACCCAGGGTAAATCTTGCAATCGAAGGAAGAGACACTGAAGGCTGGTATACAATCGGGAAAATAAATATTAAATAAATTGACAATAACCAACGGTAATTCATGCTATAATTTGTGTATTCCGGAGCAGAAGACGGGAGCGCATTTAAAAAGGAAGTGTTTTATAGTTAAATAATTTAATATACTTTTTTTCTATTTCCATCCTTATTGTCTTCTGGGGATTAACGACCTGGCAAAAAATCAGGTTTCCGTAAAAGGCTATGAGTGAACTTGCATCAATTGAACTAAATCCGCACATATTGACAAGGAATTTACCCATATCACTGACAACCTGATTTTTTGCGACCATAACATCAACATTTGATGATATACAGGCAATCCTGTCTGCAAGGATAATCACAGGTCTCTGAATCTTCAAATCTTTTCTTACCCTGACGGTGATTTCAACCTCAGAACCAGTTTCAACACCTTGTCCGAAAACTTCTCCATCTCCCATAACTGCATGGATATCTCCAATGGCCAACAGACCACCCTCAGCAAAAACTGGTAATAAAACCTTTGAGCCCTTCCGTATTATCCGGGTATCCATATTACCACCATTATCCCCGTTTTCCTGACACCGGATTTCTTTCAGGCCTGCTGTACCAATTGTTCCAATCATGGGTTGAAGAGGCAACTTCAATCCGTTGAAAAGCATTTGATCACCTTCAGCTTTAGTCTCAAAGTAACCATCTTCCCTGGGTGTGTTTTCAGTAAATTGATTTTTATTAAGTTGTATAAATCCATTTCCGCAAAGCCTGATGTCATGAATTTCAATCTCAAGTGCATCTCCGGGTAAAGCACCTTCGATAAAAATCGGGCCGGTAGCAGGATTTGCCAAAGGGAATATTTCGGAATAGGGAGTCTTATTGTCAAAGTACTCTTTTGATTTGCCTCCCAGGGCATCCCAGCACTCAATTATTAGCCGCGTACCATCCTTAACCGTAGCACAAGGTTTATTATTTATGCTCATTGTATGGATATGATTTTCCTTCCCGATTCTCAGCCGTGAGGAGACATCTCCTTGATTATCTTCAGTTTGTGCAAACAACTGCCAGCTTAAAAGAAAAATGAATCCGGGTAAAAGGGATAGTTTATTCATTGATCAGTTTTTATTTAACATTCCAGCCAGGTAAAGAAACTGTGGCCTGATAATTAGAATAATTATATAACGGATTCCGTAACGGTTTGTAAAGCTTCCCTTTTTTAGGATTGTCATTTTGGGTATAAACCCACAATTCATCAGGGTTCCATACTAAAATTTCATCACGGCAGTCTCCGGTTATGTCAAGTACTGCATTGCACATATCAGGATGCCCGTCATCCGGAAAAACAAGTACTTTGCGCCCCCAGCCATCAAAAACTCCACCCTCGCTTATATTTGGATTGTGTACAAAAAACTCTTCATCCTTGCCTGTCCAGTTCAAGGGTAAACACATACTTCCAAACTGGTTAGGTTCAAAGTCGTGATAAATATTTCCGTCAGAATCATAAAAGTGCACAATTCCCTGGTTGCCCCAGAAGTTTATAGTTACGGTCTCAAGTCCCGGTTTATCACTCCGGAAGTTAGCAACAGCAGGATTCTGAACATGGCCGTTAAAATAATGTTTAAGTATATTACCCTCAAGATCAACCCGTAGATATCCGGCGTTGCTTGCTGAATACATGATAACCGGGCGCGACTTATTATTTAAAAAATCTACGATCGCAACACCGTCAGCATGATCATCAATTTTTTTATCAAGACACCATAATTGTTTGCCGTCGTGGTCATAAAGCGAATATCCTATTGCCAGTTCATCCCTGCCATCATTATCAATATCTTTTGCGTAAGGGTAATGACCGGTTTTACAGCTGCCCTCCCACAAAATTTCAAGTTTATTGTTCATTATCCAGAAATTCGAGTAGCGGTCCTTTATCAGGATATCCGAATCGTAACCTTTGCCGCTTACATCGCAGAAAAACAGACAATCACCTAATATCTGCGAAAACATATCATTCTTAATTTTTGATTTAGGTGTTGCAGCTTTAAATTTTATCCTCCCGGTAGATCCGTCTGCAACGATAATTTCAAAATTCATACAGTAAACGACTTCGTTCCTGCCATCATGATCAATATCATGAATCTGAAAAGCAACATCGTTTGTAAGATGGTTCTTTTCCGGATCCGGTTTACCCGTTTGCCATAGAATCTGTCCATCAAAAGTCATGGCTGTAAGGCAACTTAGTTCGCTATGGGAATCTTTTGGCCAGGCATGGTGTACAACCTGACCAATCAGAACATCAATCTGATTGTCGCCATTGAGGTCGCCAAACCTGATGTTACGGCCAACGCCAAATCCTTTGGTCGTGATTTTTTTCCAAACCACCATCTGTGGATTAGCTGCCTGTAATTTCAGAGCTTCCTCTTCATACATTGCTTTCTTTTTTTCAAAAATATTTCTATCTGTTTCAGTTGTCAGAACCTCCACGGATTTATAGCAGGCACGGGCATTCGAGACAAGACCTATTTTTCCTTTCAAATACGTATTATCCGTAATTTTGAGAGTAACTTTGTTATCCAGTTTTGCTTCAATTGAATTTCCGTTTACGACTACAGAGGCAGTCAGATATTGTCCGGGTGTAAATGTGAAGGATTGTTCTGCCAGAATTTTTTCATTTAATGAGTTGAAATTACTGGCATGTTTAAACATTGATATATACGCTTTTGAATTTTTTATACCGAAAAAGTAAAAACACCGATCATTAATGTACCTGAATGCAATACCGGAATATTGCGAATCGCTTTCAGGTCTGAATTGCACAGTAAATTTATAATTTTGCCAGAGCGAATCGCCTGCAATTATCATCGGATGAGTTGAATGATTGGATTTATTAAGATACGTCTGACACATTATTTTCGCAGATCCTTCGGTTTTAACCTGCCAGGCTCTTCCATATTCAGGTTCAGTACCAAAGCTCGAAACAACCCAGTTACCCTTTGTGCCGGCTTCCGGTAAGTAATGATATTCGGTATGAGGCCCTACGGGTGCAGAAAAGAGTCCGGTATCCAATGAACCAAAAGTATCCTTTAATAAGATGTAATTGTACCCTGGGGCATTAAAACCGGATAAAAAAACAACAGGCAATAATAAAAAAATGATTCGTTTCATATAATTGCATCATTATTGTCCTGCTAAGTTAAAAAAAATGGGCAAATGACTAATGGTTTCCTGTGATTGCCTTAAATCTGTTGATGCATACCAGATATTTGTTGTGTTACTTTATAGGATCGTGTTTCATATTTTTATCACGTATTAATAAATTTAAAAGTAACCTCCATATTCAGGAAATAACATTGTTGACTCTTGATAAAATAAATCATGAAGATTCCATATATTGAACCAGATTTTTGATTTTGATAGACTCTTAATTAAATTGAAACAAAAAATGGTGCGTCATTTGATTTGTAATTAATTTTTAATCCTGAAAATTTTTCCCTGTGCAGATCCGGCTATCATGTATACCTCTCAACCTTATTAAGTGCCGGAGAAAAAGAACTTCAGCGTGAACTTTCATAGCAATATGATTTGGAATTATGGTTTATTCAGGGTAGATTTGGAATTACAAGTTCTCAGGATAATTATAAAAAATGGCCACTTTTAAGAATGCATAAAAGTCATTAATGAATTAAAAACCAATGACTATTTATACATAATACCGGTTAATCATAAAATTATAAACAGAAAGAACAATATTATGCCGGATCAGGGTATTAATGGTAAGGAAAGGATGAAAAAGAAGAAGTAATGAAAGTGAAAACGATCCTATAATACTCAAAGGGACCATAATTAATTTCATATTTGTAGGGATTAAAGCAGGGTCATGGCAAATTATGTATGCATGCAATAAGTGAATTATTTTCCCATTCTTTTGGAAAAGAGATTAATACCAGGTAATAACAGAAGTCACTATACCGGCCGGTTTAGGGGTTTTTCTTATTAAAGATCAGACAGGGAAGAGGGAACTTTACCAAACAAAAGCATAAATAAACTTCATTACAAAACATAAAAAAATCCGTGAAATGAAAAACAAAATGTATTTCGGACTTCTGCTTATTGTTACCGGTTTTGTACTTGGCTTATGTTTTGGACAAAACACCCTTAACCAAAGTTCCTTTATTAAGTTAGGAGTAAGTCAGATCAATATTACTCCTGAGAAGCCGACTTTGATGGGTGGATACAGTGCGCGAACAACACCCTTTACCGGTGTTCACGATGCTTTATATGCTTCTGCCTTGTATTTTACCGGCGACGAATCGGACGCCCTGTTGATAACAGCTGATTAAAGAATAATTTAACTAATGAAATTATGTGTAAAAACAACATTTCAAGAGTCCTGTTCACATTATTTGCTTTTTGTCTGATATCCAATTCAAGCTATGCACAGGCTTATCAGACGAGCGTGGATCAGGGGAAATCTGATTTTAAATGGCCTGATGGAAAGAAAATGGCACTGAGCTTTACCTTTGACGATGCCCGTCTTTCTCAGGTTGATAACGGACTTCCAATATTTGACAAGTACGGTATCAAGGCCACTTTTTATTTATCATTGGGCAGCATGATAAAGAGATTAGACGGTTGGAAAATGGCGGTCAGGAATGGTCACGAAATCGGGAACCATTCCCTGTCACACTCATGTACCGTGAATTATGATTTTTCATCCCGGAATCCACTGGAGGATTATACCCTTTCCAGGATGAGCATGGAACTTGATTCCGCCAATAGGGAAATAAAAAGGTTACTGGGTATTCAGGTTGTTTCTTTTGCATATCCATGCGGACAAACTTTTGTAGGGAGAGGATTGACAACCAGAAGTTATATTCCCCTGGTCTCTGCAATGTTCGAAAGCGGACGGGGCTGGCTTGGTGAAAATTCAAACAACCCTGACTACTGCGATATGGCGCAACTCACAGGCATGGAACTTGATGGTAAGACCTTTGCCCAGGTATTAGAACTGATTGATGCCGCCAAAAGCAGGGGTAAATGGTTGATACTTGCCGGACATGAAATAAATGTCGGAGGTAATCAGACCTCGCGGATTTCTGTAATTGATTCTATTTGTAAATATGCAATGGACCCTTCAAATGGTATCTGGGTTGATAATGTCCACAACATTGCATCCTATATCAAAACAAAACGGGGAGAATTGCCATTTGCTAAAGCACCTGTTTATGGAAATCCTGTTTACCCGGTTGAGGAAAGAGTGGAAGATCTTCTTTCACGTATGACCCTCGAAGAGAAAGTAGGGCAGATGAATATGCCCTGTGTTTACATAAATAGCCTGGGTAAGGATATTAATGCTAAGATGGATGGTTGCCGGAAATTTGCAGCTGGCACCAAGGAACCAGGGATCGGACCAGGAGGTGGCTTTTTTACACTTCCTAACACAATATTACATGAGGGACCTGAGCAACAGGCAAAATTCTTAAACGAACTTCAGAAAATAGCGGTTGAAGGAACGCGGTTGAAAATCCCTTTACTGATGACAGAAGAGGGCACCCATGGTCTTATGTGTACTGGCGGAACAATCTTTCCGGAAGGTCTGGGAATAGGAAGCACATGGAATATGAATCTTGTTAAGGATATCTATACTGTGGCCGCAAGAGAGGCACGGGCCATAGGCATACATCAGTTGTTTACCCTGGTGATAGAGCCAAACAGGGATCCGAGACTAGGAAGGAACCAGGAAGGTTTTAGCGAAGATCCGTACATGTGTTCACGGATAGCTGAATCGATTGTAGCGGGAACTCAGGGAAATGATATTTCAGGACCTGACAGGGTTGTAGCAGGGTTATGCCATTATCCGGGACAAAGTCAGCCGGTAAGCGGCTTCGAGCGCGGAGCCATGGAGATATCGGAACGGACACTCAGAGAAGTATTTCTGCCTCCATGGGTTGCAGGTATTAAAAAAGGTGGTGCTCTGGGGGTTATGGCAACATATCCCGCCATTGACGGAGTGCCTACCCACGGATCAGAGAAAATTCTGACAAAGATTCTCCGGGATGAATTAGGTTTTAATGGGCTGGTACTGAGTGAGGGAGGAGGAATAGGTACCCTTGTTTATGAGCAAATTGTCTCAACCCGCAAAGAAGCCGGTGCCCTGGCCCTGAAAGCCGGGGTTGATGTTGGGATTTCCTACGAGGAAGGTTATATGAGTGCAATGCTGGAGAATGTCCGTGAAGGGAAAGTTAATATGGAATTGATAGACAGATCTGTACGCAGGATACTGAATCAGAAATTCAGTCTGGGGCTTTTCGAAAATCCATATGTTGATCCCTCCCATGCTGTAAGCGTTTCTCACACAAAGGAAAATCAGGATTTAGCTCTTCAGGTGGCCCGCGAAGGTATAGTGTTACTTAAAAATGAAAAAAACTTACTGCCACTTAAAAAAGATCTTAAGTCAGTTGCAATAATAGGGCCTGATGCAGATGATGCCAGAAACCAGCTTGGCGATTATATTCCAAAGGTTATTCCTCAGAAAGTTGTAACAATTTTAGAGGGTATTAAGAGTAAAGTTTCTTCTAATACTGTTGTAACTTATGTTAAAGGGTGTAATATTACAGGAAATGATCTTAATGAAATTAAAAAGGCAGTAAAAGCTGCTAAAAATGCGGATATTGCTATTGTTGTAGTGGGTGAGAATGGTGATAAAACAGATGGTGAGGGTTATGATGCGGCAACACTGGATTTGACAGGAGGCCAGCAGGCACTACTTGAAGCTGTATATGGCACAGGAACCCCGGTGGTTGTTGTTCTTATAAACGGCAGACCATTATCAGTGACTTGGGCCGCAGAGCACATACCTGCATTGCTGGAGGCGTGGATGTGCGGGGAGAAAGGTGGCGATGCTGTTGCAGATATCCTGTTCGGCGATTATAATCCAAGTGGTCGTTTACCAGTAACTGTCCCCCGTCATTCCGGGCAACTTCCGGTATATTATAATTATAAACCATCAAAGAAATACTGGATAGAACATGGCTGGGGAACCCCTTATGTTGATATGAACCCCTTACCATTGTTCGAGTTCGGATTCGGATTAAGCTACACATCCTTTGAATATACAAATCTTACTATCGCCCCTTCAAAAAGCGGCATAGCCGGGAATGTTCGCATCAGTCTTGAAGTTAAGAATACCGGCAAACGTACTGGAGCTGAAGTTGTACAATTATATATAAACGATGTTGTAAGCTCAGTAACCAGGCCTGTTAAAGAGCTTAAAGGATTTGAAAAAGTGTTCCTTAACCCTGGTGAAAAGAAAAGTGTAGAATTTACACTTACACCTGACCAGCTTTCTTTCCTCGACCAGGATATGAACAGAGTTGTTGAACCCGGAGCATTTTCTGTAATGATCGGGAGTTCTTCGGAGAATATAAGACTTAAAGGAAACTTCGATATGGAATAACGATGTAAATAGTTCATATTATTTATTATTTTTAACGCTCATAATAAAATGAATAATCTAAACAGTCATTAAATTAATAATCACTTGTATGAAAAGCAAAAATGAACTTAGCCGCCGTAAATTTATTTCAAGTACAGCTTTGGGTACCATAGGAACATTAGGTGCCGGAGGATTGCTAACTTCGTGCTCAGGTCCAAAAACGAAATCCGTTGAATTAAAACTTCCTGTAATGCTTAACGAAGCTCCGGATGGGAAAGTACTGAGAGCAGGACTTATCGGCTGTGGCGGAAGAGGGACAGGGGCTGCAATGAATTTTGTTGATGCCGGCCCTAACCTGCAAATTGTTGCATTGGGGGATGTTTTTAAAGATCAGCTTGACAAATGCCGTTCTGTATTACAGACCCAGAGAAATATTATTGTTCCTGATGAGAAATGTTTTGTTGGCTTTGACAGCTTTGAGAAAGTGATAGACTCAGGTGTGGATATTGTACTACTCTGCACGCCGCCCCATTTCAGGCCGGCACATGTGGAAGCTGCCATTAATGCAGGTAAACATGTATTTATGGAAAAACCTTGTGGTGTGGATCCTGTCGGAGCGCGTTCGGTACTGGTATCATCAAAAAAAGCTGAACAAATGGGGCTTTGTATTGTAAGCGGAACTATACGCAGGGTACAGAAAGATTATATGGAAACATACCGGCGGGTTGCAAGTGGTGAAATAGGTGATATTGTAAGCGCTCACGTAATCAGAAACGGAGGTGCTTTGTGGGTAAAGACAAGAAGACCTGAATGGACAGATATGGAATATATGCTTCGTAACTGGGTTAATTTCTGCTGGTTATCAGGAGATCATATTGTTGAACAGTTTATTCATGAGGTTGACGTAATGAACTGGCATCTTGGAAAGAATCCTGTGAAAGCTATCGGCTGGGGAGGCCGTCAGCGAAGGATCACAGGCGATCAATATGACTTTTTCAGCATTGAGTATGTTTATGATAACGGTATCCAGACACATTGTGCAGCAAGGCAGATAAGCGGCTGCAGTAACCTGAAAAGAGAATTAATTATTGGTACTAAAGGTTATGCTGATTGCAGCGGTACATTGTATAGCCTTGACGGAAAACAGATCTGGAAATATCCAAAACCAAAGGAAGGCGATACAGACAAGACCTGGGCTGTAAAAGATCCTTATGTACAGGAACATGTTAATCTCGTTACGGCTATAAGGACCGGTAATATAATAAATGATGCCGAAGCACAGGTAAACTCAACGCTTATAACTGTTATGGGACGTATGTCTGCCTATACCGGAAAAGATGTCACATGGGAACAGGTTATCAATTCAGATTTGTCACTTGGTCCTAAAACATATGCATTCGGTCCTGTACCCAATATTCCGGAAACAATACCGGTAGTTGGAATTGAAGCTAAACCAATATAATCTATTTTGCAATTACGGATAATTCCAGAATTAATATAACTTTTTCTTTTGTATGATCAATAAGCTGAAGCAACTCAGATGGTCCTGGTTTGTGTTTTTTATAGGAATTATTGCCCTGTCCGGATTTCTATTTGCCGGTAATAAAATAATGAATTATACGTCATCGGATGAATATTGCCAGTCATGTCATATTCATCCTCATGCAGCGATTACATGGAAAAAATCTGCGCATTACTTTAATAAAAGCGGGGTAAAAGTGCATTGTGTTGAATGTCATTTGCCTCCCAAAGAGGATAACAGATATTTTATCGAAAAAGCAAAAACAGGCCTGAAGGACATTTACGGGTTTTATTTCAAAGACAGTGCATCTTTTAACTGGGAAAGCAAACGGCTTCTTGAACATGCTGTAAAAATTGTATATAACGAATCATGCACTAAATGTCATCAGAATCTGTTCACACAGGGTCTTTCAAAAGATGGGGGTATTGCACACCTGTACTATGAGGAAAATGCAGAGAAGCTTAATATACAATGTATTAATTGTCACCTGGACGCGGGACATTTTAATCCGGACTATATTCATGGAAAAATGACCGGTATCCCGGTGGTGAATACCGGATCAAAAGAGATATTTTCAGTTCCGGCTGTTATTACCTCCTTCAAAAATTACACTGAACAAATACCACGTACATCAATATCATTTAATATGGTGGCTCTTAAGGGCGGAACATTTGAAATGGGAAGTCCGGTTAAGGAACCATTCAGGAATATTGATGAAGGACCCGTCCGTAAAGTTACCCTTTCACCTTATTTTATTGGTGAAGCTGAAGTCTCATGGGATGAGTACTGGACATTCTTTGCTGCAACAATCTCGGAGGGAAGAATGAATCCAGAAGAGGTAATGAACCATAATGCCAATAAGCCGGATGCAATCTCCGGACCTACTCCTCCTTTTGGGATACCCGACCAGGGATGGGGTAGCGGAAACCGTCCTGCAATTACCATGACACACTATGCAGCAACTGTTTATTGCCAGTGGCTCTCCAAAATTACCGGAAAGAATTACAGATTACCTACCGAAGCTGAATGGGAATTTGCATGCAGGGCAGGAACAGAAACGCCCTATTTTTTCCCTGGTGATCCCAGGCGTTTATCTGATAGTGGATTAAGGAATAAAATTTTTGGAGCCGATACATCATTGATCAACCGTTATGTTGTTTATGCATTAAACTCCTCAGGTAAGACCCAGGAACCTTCTTTTGTTAAAGCTAATCCGTTTGGATTGAAAAATATGCAGGGGAATGTAATGGAATTTTGTTCCGACTGGTATGCCGGAGATGCTTACTCTGAAACAGATTTAGATGTTGTTAACCCCGGAGGGCCGGATAAGGGTAGTGAACATGTGGTCAGGGGAGGTAATTATGCTTCAGATGCAAAGGATTTAAGGAGCGCAAGCCGGGATTTTACACGTACAGCTGACTGGTTAAAAACTGACCCTCAGCAACCCAAAAGTATCTGGTGGTATGCCGATATTAAAGGAATAGGGTTCAGGGTAGTCTGTGAACCTGACAGCACATTGAAAACCGAATAAATTATTTTCACTTTATGAGATAAAAAACCAGCCTGGCTCGTATAAACAAGTTAAGTTTGATCTGATCATAAGTTATAATGAACAGATATTCAGCAACTAATAATCAAAATTATAATTTGGAATTTAAAAATCGAAACAATACATTTAACTGCACCAATAAATACCTTAAAAATATCAGGCCCAATTACTTTAATGGTTCGCCATTTCCGCCTTTAAAATGTCCTTCTGCTTTCAAAATTATGATTAAAAATTTCAGAAAAAAATTATTTAAAACAGAAAAAATGGAAACAAATGTACAAAATACCGGATCTCCTTTTTCAATTGTATCGAACAGGGTGAATTCAGTAGATTTTTTTCGTGGTCTTATAATGTTTCTTCTTGCAGGTGAAAGCACCCGTCTCTACAGTCAATTTAGAAGATTTGATGGTAGTTTTATGCATTTTCTGGCTACTCAGTTCAGTCACCATCAATGGCATGGATTACATTTTTGGGATTTAGTTCAACCCTTTTTTATGTTTATTGTCGGAGTTAGTATACCTTTTGCGGTAGCTAACAGGATCAAAAAGGGACAGTCAAACAAAATCATTACTCTCCATGCTCTTAAAAGATCATTCCTTTTACTGTTTTTCGGATGGGCATTATATTGCATTGGTCCTGGTAAGATTGTCTGGCAGTTTCAAAATGTTCTTGCTCAACTTTCAGTTACCTATCTGGTTGCATTCCTGATAAGAAATAAAAGCTATCAATTTCAGATTATTTTTACTCTGGTAGTTCTGCTACTTATTGATCTTGCTTACCGGTTTTTCCCGGTTGAAGGTTTTAATCACCCATGGGTAAATTATGAAAATCTCGGAGCATGGGTAAACAATAAGATTGAAGGTGTTGACAAAGCCAGTACCTGGGCATCATTAAATGCTGTTTCGACTACTGCCCATACGGTATGGGGCGTACTCTGCGGAAAGCTTCTGATGAGCGATAAACCCTCATCAAAGAAAATTCAGACTTTACTGATTGCAGGTGTGTCAGCTCTGATAATAGGATATTCTCTTGACCTGTTAAACATTACTCCGATCATAAAGAAAATTGCAACATCCTCATTTGTTTTTGCCAGTGGTGGATGGACTATTCTTGTTCTATGCCTCTTTTACTGGTTGATTGATATGAAAAAATTATTTGCTACAGGGACTAATATGTTCAAAATAGTAGGAATGAATTCTATCTTCATCTATCTGTTTTTTGAAGTAGGCGGGAGCGGACTTCTGACAAAAATATTCACTCCATTTACCAAAGCATTTTTTTCATGGGGCGGAGTTCTTACCGTGGGTGTAATTACCAGTCTTGCAGTGTGGGCTGCGCTTTGGTATATTTGTTACTGGCTCTTTAAAAACAGATTGTTTATTAAGATTTGATTTTCAGATAGTCAGATATTTATTAACTTCTTAAAAGTTTTTTTGTCAGATACACCGTATGCAAAGTAATAAACAGGATTTTGTTAAATGAAAACCTTTGCTATGGGATCTGCAAAAGTTCCATAAAATATATTTTTTAATTATCTTAGAGGTTTAATTTTGATTTAAATTATAAAAGAAAGATCAAATGATTTATTTAACATTTTAAAAGAACATTAAAATGACAAAAAGAAGAGATTTTATAAGGAAGAGCGCATTGGGAACCGCCGGAATTATAATAGGCGGCAAGGGATTCAGCGCTAAATCCTATGCTTCAATTATTGGTGCTAATGATCGCATTAACATTGCTGTGGTTGGCATAGGAGGCAGGGGTTCGGACCACATTAATAATTTATGTGCATTAAAAGATAACCGGAATGTCCGGTTAAAGACTATCTGTGATGTAGATGAAAAGTTTTTTTCTGCAAGAGCAAAATCAGTAATAGATAAGACTGGTATTAAACCGGTGACCGAGTGGGATATGCGTAAAGTTTTAGATGACAAGGATATTCATGCAATATCATTTGCTACTCCAAACTTTTGGCATGCCCTGGGCACTATATGGGCTTGTCAGGCCGGGAAACATGTCTACGTAGAGAAACCATGCAGCCACAATATTTTTGAGGGACGGAAAATGATCGAAGCAGCCCGCAAGTACAATGTGCGTGTACAGGTCGGTTTCCAGAACCGCTCGGGTAAAAATCTGAATGAAGCTATTAAATTCCTCCACGATGGTGGAATAGGTGAGATCTATATGGCCCGCGGACTTTGTCTTAAACCACGTGATTCATTCGGTATAGCTCCGGACAGTGAGCCACCTGCCACACTTCATTACGATAATTGGTTAGGGCCTGTTACCTGGCGTCCCTATAATGAAAAAAAAGGTCATTACAACTGGCACTGGTTCTGGGCTACAGGGAACGGAGATACCGGAAACCAGGGTCCTCATGAGTTTGATGTTGCCCGTTGGGGAATGAATAAAAACGAACATCCTGTTACTGTTTATTCTACAGGCGGAATTTATGGGATTGATCCCGAAAGAGTGCGCCCAGGAGACTCCAAACACCCAGTCTTCAATATATAAATACAGCGATGGGAAAATGCTTGAGTTTGAAACCAGGGGTAGGTACACTAATGATGAGTCAAGTATCGGGATCAGGATCGGAAATATTTTTTACGGCACTGAAGGTCACCTTGAATTATATGGCGAATCTGCAAGTCCGTGGAAAGCTTTCAGGAAAAGGGAAAAAGTTGCTTTTGCAGGATCAAAAGAAGGAAAGAGTGAGAATGAAGATCCCACATTCAGAGCGGCACCGGGAGGTTCAGAACACTGGGCTAATTTTCTTGATGCAATAAGATCAGGCAAGGATGAAACACTGAACTGCGACATTAAGGAAGGTTTCTATTCATCAGTACTTCCTCACCTGGCAAATATTTCATACCGGGTTGGCAGGGAATTGAAGTTTGACGGGAAAACAGAAAGATTTGTTGATGATAAACAGGCCGATGCATTGCTGACAAGGCAGTACAGAAAACCGTATGTTGTCCCTGAAAAGGTTTAGAAATACAGAAACATTAAAATAAATAACTAATTAGATTAAAATTATGAAATTACCATTATTTACTATCGTTATCTTTTCAATTCTATTTTCTGTCTCCTGTGGAACACGATCAGGCGGAAGTGCTAAGGGCGTAAATAGTTTAAAAGTGTCCTTTAAAAACAATATTCCTGATAAAAAAATCGATGTACTTGTCGGAGACAAGCTGTTTACAACATACCTCTGGTATGACGATCTCACAAAACCTGTTCTCTATCCTATCTTTTCTTCGCAGAACACGGAAATAACGCGTGGATTCCCTATCAAGCCAAGGGAGAATGAGAGAACTGACCATCCTCATCAGATAGGTAACTGGCTGACTTACGGAAATGTCGATGGCTGGGATTTCTGGGGTAATGGCAGCCGGGGATTGGGAATAAGAAGTCCTAACGGAGGGATAATCAAATACCTGAACATTGAAAAGCAGACTGAGGGTGATGAAGGTATCCTGGTAACGAATGAAAGCTGGGTAACTCCCAAAGACAGGGAATTGCTGAAAGGTAAGACAGAATTTCATTTTATGGGCAATGGAGATATTCGCATTATTGACAGGATTACTACTTTGACTGCTACCGATACGGTCGTGGAATTCCCGGATACAAAAGAAGGTATGTTCGGAATCCGTGTTGCGCGTCAGCTGGAATTGCCATCAAACGAAGATATAAAACTAAAGGAAAAGGATGGCAGTGTAACAACTGTAAAGGCTTTGTCGAACGATGAGGTAACCGGAAATTACCGAAGCAGTGAAGGAGTTGAGGGGGAAGCAGTATGGGGGACCCGCGCCAAATGGATGCATCTTTTTGGGAATATCCATACCGAAAAAATTTCCCTTGTCATTTGCGATCATCCTAAAAATGTAAGCTATCCTACATACTGGCACGCCCGTGGTTATGGATTATTTGCAGCTAACCCTCTCGGAGCAAAGGATTTTACAAATGGAAAGGAAGTAGTGAATTTTACACTTCAACCCGGACAATCAGTTGTTTTCAGATACAGGATAATCCTCAATTCAGGCAGAATATTAACCGATGAAGAGATCAATGGCTATTCGGATGATTTTGCAAAAAAATATGAATAGTATTCTTTAACAACCGGCAAAAAAGCTGCTTCACAGGCAGCTTTTTTGTCTCTTTAAACTGATTTACTGTGAAGGCAGGAGAATTTAACTATGAACCTGAATGAAATAACAGATTTTTTCGTCATGTTATATCAGGTAAAAACGTCAGGCTGATATCCTTTTATTCATTTATTTGTTACTCCTGGTCACAAACTTCTTTGACAATCTGATAACCAGTATCCCACATAGAAAAAGTATTTAAAACTAATACAGATAATTATGAATACTAAACCTCTGCTTCCTTTGTTATTGTTTTCTGCTTCCCTTTTTTTTGGCCCCGGTCAAGTCCGTTCTCAGGACAATAACTGGACTCACTTCAGGGGAAACAAACTGAATGGTCTGGCAGTAAATGAAAGCATTCCTCTGAAACTGGATGATTCTGCCATACTATGGAAAACTGAAATCCATGACAAGGGTTATTCCTCCCCGGTTATTTATAAAAACCAGATATGGATTACAACAGCTAAAGCTAAAGGAGAGGACCTCTATGCAGTATGTATTGATTTTAATACAGGGAAAATAATTTATGATATAAAAGTCTTTACTCCTGATCTTGTCGAAAGGAAGAATTCCCTGAATACCTATGCCTCTCCGACACCATGCATTGAAAAGGGTTTTGTATATGTTCACTATGGAAATATGGGAACGGCCTGTATTAATACTTCAAACGGATCAATTGTCTGGAAGCGGAATGATTTGAAATTTAAAAACACACATGGACCGGGTTCATCACCAGTAATCTATAAAAACCTTTTAATTCTTCATTTCGAAGGTTCAGATGCCAGGTATATAATTGCCCTTGATAAAACTGACGGGAGTACCAGGTGGAAGATTGACAGACCTGAAGAACCGTATGAACCATTAGATCCTGTAGGCAGGCTGGCATATATAACCCCTCTTATAATAAAAGTGAAGGGGCAGGACATGCTCATCTCCAATGGTTCAGCCATATGCCAGGCTTTAAATCCTGCTACCGGGCAGGAAATATGGAGAGTGATAGATGGGGCTGAAACAACGGTGGCCATGCCTTTTACAGAAAATGGAATCTTATACTGGTACACAGGTTTCAACCTTAATGCTGCAGGTGAAAAAATTACGGATCTTCTGGCTGTAAACCCTGACGGTAAAGGCGACATTAAGGGTACAAATATAATATGGACAAAAAAGGATCAGTCTTCGTCAAACCAGATGCTGACTCCTGTAATAAAAGACGGCCTGATCTATACCGTAACAACTATGAATAACATGATGTGCATTGATGCAGCTACTGGGGAAGAGTTGTGGAATAAACACGTGTCCGTTGCCTATAATGCTTCTCCTTTATACATTAATGGTAATATCTGGTTCTTTTCTGTTAATGGCGACGTTCTTGTCCTGAAAGCAGGAAGAGAATATGAGGTTTTAGCTCAGAACCGTATGGATTCAGGTATATGGGCAACACCTGCCGTTTTAAGGAAATCGATGATAATGAGGACTCAAAACTATTTATACAGGATCGGAAGATAATAATTGTGACTTTATCAGAATATATGATTTAAAAGGTTGTCGTTATGAGACAACTTTTTTCATTCCTCATATCCATGATATAGTATTCTCATTTTCTCATTTATAAATTTTCTCATTCTCAGTTTGAATTCCTATCTTCCGCTTTTTAAACTAACTTATCGTAACAAATATCTGAAATGAAGAAAAAACTCTGGTTATTATATGCACTTATCACAACAATCTCATGGGGTGTGTGGGGTGCTTTTATTGAGATCCCGGAAAAGGCAGGCTTTCCGGCGACAATGGGATATATTGTATGGGCTCTTACAATGATCCCGTGTGCAATTGTTGCCCTCATGATTATTAACTGGAAACTGGAAACTGATTTAAGATCGGTTTTGTTAGGCAGTACTATTGGTTTCTTAGGTGCAGGAGGGCAATTAATACTTTTTCAGGCATTAAGAGACGGACCTGCTTATATTGTATTCCCTTTCATATCTCTGTTCCCTGTGTTGACCATAATACTGTCCGTGGTGTTTTTGAAGGAAAAGACAGGAAAAAGACAGTGGGCAGGTATTATAATCGCCCTTCTTGCAATATTCTTTCTTTCTTACCAGAAACCGGGAGAATCTGTAGCCATTGGTTTTAACTGGTTGATTCTTTCATTGTTTGTGTTTGTTTTCTGGGGTATTCAGGCTTATGTAATGAAGTTTTCCAATGAGACAATGAAAGCTGAAAGTATTTTCTTCTATATGATGGCTACAGCTGTACTATTGATCCCGGTTGCCTGGTTTATGACTGATTTTTCACAGGTAATAAACTGGTCATTTAAGGGACCTTACCTGGCTGCTATGATTCAGGTGCTTAATTCTATCGGAGCGCTGATGCTGGTTTATGCATTAAGATATGGAAAAGCAATTGTTGTGGTTCCTTTGGTTGGCCTTTCGCCATTAATCACAATAATTATTTCACTTGTGATATACAGTGTAATCCCGGGTCCGGTACTTTCCATTGGTCTGGTTATGGCTGTAACAGCCATGCTTCTGTTGTCAGAATAGTAAAAATCTGAGACAGATAATTGAGTCGGCAAAAACCTTTTTTTTAATTGGACATTATGACCTCCCCATTTTTGAAATAGCTTTATGGATCAGGCAGGAATTATTTTAAATTTTAATATGTGATTAAATATCAGATGTAATAATGAAATATATTCTTTTTCTGTTTACATTAATTATTGCGAATACTGGTTTCAGAGGTACTAAACTTATATCATATAGTTCCCTGGAAGAAATCTTTCCTAACCCGGAAAGAGGATTTTGTACTCAAATGGGAAGAAATTTTTCTGAAGATGCAGTTTATTCTCTTAGAGCTGAAAATATTACAATTATTCAGCGTATTTATATCCTCGAAAATTTTGTAGATACACCTATCAGTGACTCCTATCTTCAGAATATTCAAAATGACATGAACATTGCCCGCAAAGCGGGTGTAAAATTAGTTATCCGGTTTAGTTATACCGAACGGCAGAGCGGAAAAGATGCTTCCCTGGATAGGATTAAAATGCACCTTGACCAGTTAAAGCCGGTTTTGGTAGACAATTATGATGTAATAGCATATATGGAAGCTGGTTTTATAGGAGCCTGGGGTGAATGGTATTATAGTACCAGCAAGTTGAATAATACGGCAGACAGGCGATCAGTTCTTTTTAAGATTTTATCTGTTTTGCCAGAAGAACGAATGGTAGTTGTAAGAACTCCAAAATATAAGATGGATATTTTTAACCTTACTGCTAAAGACTGGATTACACCAGACAGCGCATTTGCCGAAACATACCGGACCAGAACAGGTGCACATAATGATTGTTTTCTCGCAGGGGTGGATGATTATGGAACCTATACCAGTAACAGAATTGAAGAGGATAAAGCCTTTCTAAGCATGGATAACAGATATGTCCCGATGGGCGGAGAAACATGCAATGTGTTTGCCCCCCGGTCGGAATGTCCCTCGGCAATCAATGAAATGGCGTTCATTCATTTCAGTGTATTAAATCGTGATTATAATAAGAAAGTCCTGAATTCATGGACCTGCATGGACGATGTAAAACGTCGGCTTGGATACCGTTTCAGGATGGTGAGTTCTCAGATCCCCGGATCAGTTGCCGCTGGAAAAACTCTGAACATTAAACTGAATATCAGAAATGATGGATTTGCAAGTCCCTATAATAAAAGAAGATGCGACTTGATCTTACGGGAAAAAGAAACAGGCAAACAATACCGGGTTGCTACAGGTGATGATCCACGTTTCTGGCTTCCCGACTCAGCAATCAGTCTGAATATTAAAGTGGGGATACCTCTGGAAATGCCTGTGGGAAATTATGAAGTTCTGCTGCATCTCGGCGACCCTGTCCCTTCACTGACAGGGAGACCTGAATATTCAATCAGATTTGCAAACAGTGGAGTTTGGGAACAAAAGACAGGATTTAATTCTCTGCTTTCTTATGTTACGATATCACCAAAAGGTCGTGGTGAAAGATATGGAGGAAGCCGATGGTTTGAGATGGATACAATAAATAATCCCTAAAGGATTTTTCAGAAAAGCGTAAGGAAATATTTACTTAAATTCAGCTTTTTCAGGAACTTTCCGGGGTTAAGACTGTAACATTGACTATAAATTATTTGTGGAAAAACTTTGTACGGGAGAAAAAATGATGATCAGAGAAGGTTGTGTCCGGAAAATATTAAAATAAAATCTGACGAATTTTGGAAAATATTTTTAACTTTAAAAGCTTATATAATAGTATATATAAGTACAAAGTTCTGGTAGTTAGTAATTTATTAAATAAAAATACATCATGGAAAAAAAAGTGTCACGACGTCATTTTATTCAAAAAAGCGTTGTTGCTGGTATTGGATTGACTGCAATAAGTCCTGTTTCTTCATGGGCGAGGAAAGCAAAACCAGGTATGAAATTTGGTCTTGTAACTTATCAATGGGGAAAAGACTGGGATTTGCCAACTCTGATTGCTAATTGCGAAAAAACAGGCTTTACGGGTGTTGAACTGCGTACTCAGCATGCTCACGGTGTTGAAACTACATTGAATGCTTCACAGCGTGCAGAGGTTAAAAAAAGGTTTGCCAATAGTTCTGTAACATGTGTCGGTTATGGATCAAATTTCGAATATCATAGCCCTGACCCGAAAATCCTCAGGGAGAATATTGAGCAGACAAAAGAATATATTAAACTTTGTAAAGATATTGGGGCACCAGGAATAAAAGTGAAACCAAATAATCTGCCGAAAGATGTTCCCAGAGAAAAAACCATAGCTCAGATAGCCGCTTCACTGGATGAAGTAGGAAAATTTGGGAGGGAGAATGGAATATTGGTCAGGGTGGAGATACATGGTACGCTGACCCAGGAAATACCCAATATAAGAGCAATCTTCGAACAGGTAACTGACCCGAATGTAAAAATGTGCTGGAACAGCAATGACCCCGATTTGAATCCTCCCGGACTGGAAGCCAATTTCAACTCTGTGAAAAAGTGGATTGGAGACACGGTACATATCCGGGGATTCGGAATAAGCGATTATCCTTATGATCGGCTTTTAAACCTGCTTGCAGGAATTAATTATAACGGCTGGATTCTGCTCGAAGCCAGTACAGAGCCGAAAGATAAGATCGCAGCTATGAAAGAACAGGTTTCCAGGTTTAATAATATGGTCGCTAATATTAAAAAATCCTGACTGAATTAAAGAATGGACAGTTGTAAATTTATTCTACTGTCCATCCTTTTGATTGACATTTAACGGAGAACTAACTATTTTTAAAAATAAATTGATGAACGAACAGCAAATTAAAATTGGTAACTATCGTTACAGGATCCTGGCACTTGTATTTATGGCTACTACGATCAATTATTTTGATCGTAGTATTATCAGTGTAATGGCACCCACACTGCAAAAACTTTTTGATTGGACAAATAAGGATTATGCAGATATAATGGTCTCCTTTAAAGTTGCCTACGGGATCGGATTACTTTTCATGGGAGGTATTATTGATAAGATTGGGACTAAATTAGGATATACTCTTTCAATTGCATTATGGAGTTTTTTTGGTATGCTTCACGCTGTTGTAAGGCCAGCTTTTAGTCTAATAGGTTTTATAGTAGCCCGTTTTGGACTGGGAATCGGGGAATCAGGTAATTTCCCTGCAGCTATTAAAACTGTTGCTGAGTGGTTCCCAAAACGAGACAGAGCTTTTGCCACAGGCATTTTCGACGCGTCAACAAGTGTTGGGGCAATTCTGGCCCCCTTTGTTGTTGGAGCAATAGTTTCAGTAGAGGGTCATAACTGGCAAATCCCGTTTCTGATAACAGGTGTCCTTAGTTCCATCTGGGTTATTCTATGGCTTAAAACATACCGGAAACCTGAAGAACATCCCAAGTTGTCAAAAAAGGAGTTAGAGTATATTAACAGCGATTCTGAAGAAGAAAACATAGAAAAGATACCCTGGTTTAAAGTTTTACCCAAAAGACAAACCTGGGCTTTCGCATTAACTACCATTACCGATGCTGTATGGTGGTTTTATCTTTTCTGGGGCGCAAAATTCCTTTATGAACAGTTTGGTGTTAATATCGACAACATAGGACCTCCGTTTCTGGTAATCTTTATAATGGCTGATGCAGGTAGCCTCCTTGGAGGACTTGCATCCGGTGCGTTAATAAAAAAGGGATGGTCAATCAACAAGGCAAGAAAAATAACCATGCTCATTAATGCATTTATTATTTTACCGGTAGCTCTGGTGCCGATTGTTGCAAGTAAATGGCTTGCTGTATTTCTGATCGGTATTGCAGCTGCCGGGCATCAGTCATGGTCTATCAACAGTTATACACTGGTACCTGATGTATTTCCTAAAAAGGCGGTTGCATCTGTTATAGGAATTGGCAAAATGGTGGGAGTATTTGTTGCTATTATGGCTGATCTTGCCCTTGGCGCAGTTTTGGATACTGCGGGTAATACTGGGTATTTCTGGGCATTTATACTTTCCGGTTCATCATATCTCGTTATTATTGGGTTTGTCCACTTGTTAATGCCAAAAATGACTCCCCTGGATGATAATTTGAACTTTATCAGGAAATAATTTTAATACTACGCCTTTAGTATGACATGTTAAAGAATAACTTATTTTAATAATAATCAATATGGCACAGAAAGAATTATCACGTAGAAAATTTATTGGAAAGGCTTCAATCGGAATCGCGGGTGCGGCATTGACAATGCAGACAGCTCAGAGTACTGCTTCCTATAACAGGATAATAGGAGCAAATGATCGTATAAATATCGGATTCCTGGGCTGCGGTGGTCGGAGCAGAGGACATCAGAGTATGGTTAAAACAGCCGAAAAGAATAAAAACCTTGGGGTGGTTGCTGTTTGTGATATATGGAGGCTCAACAGGGAAAAGGCTGCTGCCAACCTTAAAAAGATGTTTGGGGCAGACGTAAAACAGTTCAAATATTCCGAGGAGATGCTTAAGATGCCTGAACTCGATGCAGTAATGATCGCGACAGGCGATTTTCAGCATGCAAAACTCCTGGCCGAAGTTGTAAAGGCCGGGAAAGATTGTTATTGCGAGAAACCTCTGGCAACAGATGTTGCTGACGCCAAACTGGCGAGAAAGGCAGTACTTGAATCGAAACAGGTAGCACAGATGGGATCCCAGTGGGTTAGTGATCCGATTCAGCTTAAAGTCAGGGATATAGTTCGTTCTGGTAAATTAGGCCAGATCACAAAAATTGACCAGGTATGGAATGATAATAATCCGCGCTGGCATGTTCCGGATGATCCTGATGTGGCTGCTATACGTGAAGAAGATACTGACTGGAACAGGTGGCTTCTGGGTAAACCCTATGTTCCCTTTGATCCATGGAAATACTTTGAATTCAGGATCTTCCGTGATTATTCGGGAGGAATAACCTCACAATGGATGAGCCATGGCAGCGGACTGGTCCATTTTTATACCGACACGGCAATTCCTGATACAATGGTAGCTAACGGGGGTATATTCGGATGGCCGGATATCCGTCAGAACCCTGACACCTTTCAGGCTCTTGCAACCTACGATGATGCTAAGTTTTTGTATTCATATAATACCAACTTTGCCAGTATGTTTGGTGATTATACCTGCATTCGAGGTAAAGATGCCACATTATTTGCAGCGGGAGGAGAAGGCAGCTCACGCTGGTTCCTGATCCCGGAGCATCAGAGACTTCCCGGGGGGTTTGATTTCTATGCCGGCATGAAAGCAACAATTGAAAGCGGGAAAGCAGAAATAGTAACAACCCCTGAGTATAATAACCAGATGGGTCCAGTAAACGTGAGTGATAACATGCCTTATCACCTTAATAACTGGATTGACTGTATGCGGTCAAGAAATCTGAGCCCTAATGGAAATATACATACCGGGTACTGGAATGGGATAGCAAGTATTATGGCCACCTATGCATATCGTCAGGGAAAGAAATTGTACTGGGATCGTCAAAATGAAGAAATTGTTGACCACCCGATGATATAGCACCAGAATAAAGGACATTTTATAATAAGTGTAAAATAAAAGAAAAAATGACAAAAAGAAGAGAATTTATCAAGACAGGCTTAGCTGGGACTGCAGGTATAGCTATTGGCGGTTTGGGGTTTGGTACTAAGTCTTATGCTTCAATTATAGGGGCGAATGATCGTATCAACATTGCACTTATCGGAATCGGTGGCAGGGGAATGGACCACATAAACAATTTATGTTCACTGAAAGATAACCGCAATGTCAGGTTGACAACCCTTTGTGATGTTGATGAAAAATTTTTTGCAGCACGGGCAAAATCAGTGGAGGATAAAATCGGGATCAAACCTCAGACGGAATGGGATATGCATAAAGTATTAGATAATAAGGATATACATGCTATATCATTTGCTACTCCCAACTTTTGGCATGCTCTTGGCACTGTATGGGCTTGTCAGGCAGGCAAACATGTATATGTGGAAAAGCCAGCCTGCTGGGATATTTGGGAAGGACGGAAAATGATTGAGGCAGCACGTAAATACAATGTTCGTGTTCAGGTCGGATTTCAGAACCGTTCAATTGTTAATGTGATAGAAGCAATAAAATTTTTGCATAACGGAGGAATAGGTGATGTTTATATGGCCCGTGGCCTTTGCATCAAGCCACGTGATTCATTTGGCATTGCTCCCGACAGTGAACCTCCTGCCACACTGCATTACGATCGGTGGTTAGGACCTGTTACCTGGCGTCCTTACAATGAAAAACGCAGTCATTACAACTGGCACTGGTTCTGGGATACCGGGAACGGTGACACCGGAAACCAGGGACCACACCAGTTTGATATTGCGCGCTGGGGATTAAATAAAAACGAACATCCTGTTTCTGTTTTTTCTGCCGGAGGATTATATGGGATCGACCCTAAAGAATGTGCTCAGGAGACTCCAAATACTCTGACTTCAGTGTTTAAATACAACGATGGGAAAATGCTTGAGTTTGAAACGAGGGGACGTTTTTCCAATGATGAATCAAGCCTCGGTATCCGTATCGGGAACATATTTTATGGAACTGACGGATACCTTGAATTAGATGGTGAGACTTGGAAAGCATTTCGTAAACGTGAAAAAGAACCTTTTGCAGGTTCCAAAACAGGTGGAAACAAACCAGATGATCCTACTTTCATGGCAGCACCCGGCGGTGCAGATCATTGGGCTAATTTTCTTGATGCTATACGGTCAGGTAAAAACGAAACTCTTACTTGCGACATTAATGAGGGCTTTTTATCTTCCGCACTTCCACACATGGCAAACATATCCTATCGCCTGGGACGTGGCCTTAAATTTAACGGAAGTACCGAAAAGTTTGTAAGTGATCCTGAAGCTGATAAAATGCTCACCAGGGTATACCGGAAACCTTACATTGTTCCCGATAAAGTATAATTTATTTTTTATTCTATGATTTTAAGTCAGGTGTTTGTCTAAGGTGAATCATTCGGGGTTCATCCGGAATTAAATTATAAATATTATTTAAAAATGAAACCCACATGATTGACCTCAATCACAACCGAGCTTGCGAGCTCAGCGAAGCTAAACACGATAAAAATATAAATTTCAATCATGTGCGGTTACATCATACAACTAAAATCAAAATTATATTATGATGAAATTATTTTTTTTATCAATTGCCGCAATTGCTCTTGGTTTCGGATGCGCCAGAGGTGATCTGAAACCAAACTATTCAACTCCGTCATTCATTATTGATTCACATATGCATTACGACCCAACCGATGCCTGGGAAAAATCTTTTCTGGAAATATATTCCAGCCACAACGCCATGGCCTGTCTGCTTATGGATATGAAAGATCTTGACAGGGGTATTGCTTTCGCAAAGGCTCATCCTGACAGGGTAATTCCTTATGCTGCTATTGACATAGACAGTCCAACTGTAGTCGAAGACATACAGAAGGTTTATGCAATGGGTTTTAAAGGATTAGGTGAGTTATTTGCAGAAGGCCGGTGGGATTATAATGATCCCAAATACGATACAATCTGGGCACTTGCTGAACAGCTTGGTCTGCCTGTTGCACCTCATACAGGCAATTTGAGCAATGGTATGATGGCTCACCTTCGTCCCTCTTTCCTTGCCGACATTGCTGCAACTCATCCCAAACTCTATATTCATGCTGCACATTTTGGCAATCCCTGGTATGAGGAAGCTGCGGAAGCAGCTCGCCGGAACAATAACCTCTATTTTGACCTCTGCGGATCGTCCCTGATTAAAAAAGAAAATGATCCCCATTACTGGGCTCAGTGGCTCTGGTGGACCGACGCTATCGGAAAAGCTCATATGCCTAAGGACGCAGTACCAGCATGGGAAAAGATCATGTTCGCAACGGACGAGGGCCCCGATGCGCTGGTTGAAAATATACGCCGGTTTAATAAGGTTTTGGATGCCTGTGGTGTTGATGAGGCTACAAGGGAAAAATGCTATGGACTGACAATTGCAAAAATTCATGGTATTAAAGTTCCTGACACAAAGTAATCAGCGAAAGTTTACTTAAAAGTAACTGGTTACCTTATTTGTAAGAAAGTTAAACAACCTGGCGAAAAATGGGTTTTATCTCCGGGTTAATTGTATGCTTAACTGAAGACACCTTAGAGACTCGGCATTTTATCGGGATATGTTAATAATTTATATCTGACAGGTTATGAAAACTTGGAATTTTGGAATTATCGGTGCAGGCCTAATCGCTGATTTTCACGCAAAAGCCATACAGAGTATCAGTAACGCAAGACTTGCTGGTATTTGTGGGACAAACCGGGAAAAGGTGCAGAGATTAGCCGAAAAATACAACTGCAGGGCGTTTGGTAATTACCATGAAATGCTCCTTTCGGATGAAACAGACATAGTTACAATTGCTACACCCAGCGGTGCGCATATGGAACCGGCAATCGAAGCCGCCCGCTTTGGAAAACATGTACTATGTGAAAAACCTCTTGAAATTTCGCTTGACCGTGTTGACAGGATGATTGAAGCTCATGCTGCGGCAGGTACAAAGCTTGGCGGTATTTTTAATTATCGTTATAATGATACCCTTAAATATCTGAAATCAGCGGTAGATAACGGAAGATTCGGTATATTAACCTTTGCCGCAATCTATGTGCCATGGTGGCGAAATGATGATTACTACAAAGACAGCTGGCATGGTACACTGAAACTTGATGGAGGGGGAGCATTAATGAACCAGTCTATCCATATGATAGATATTTTGCAGTATCTCATGGGGCCTGTTGATTCGTTGCAGGCATATATAGCTACTCTCGGGCATAAGATAGAGGCTGAGGATACCGGAGCAGCTGTTATGAGATTTAAAAATAATGCTCTAGGGGTGATTTACGGCTCCACGGCTTCATATCCCGGTCAGTATCGCCGGATAGAGATTACCGGAACCAAAGGAACTGTAATTCAGGTTGAGAATAGCTTTAAAGTGTGGCAATTTGATGATCAGAATAAAACAGACAAGGAAATCTTCGATAAATTCACCCGGATTGAAGGTGGGGGTGGGGTCTCCGATCCCGGAGCAATACCATTTGAACCCCATGCAAAAAATATTGCTGCATTTATTGAGTCCATTGAAGCAGGAAAAACATTTGAGATCAATGGACAGGAAGCAAGAAAAGCAGTTGAAATAGTCCTGGCGGTTTATAAATCAGCCAGAGAAAAGGCTCCATATATATTTTAGTATCGACTAAATCAGATAATTTTTAAACCCATAAAATTGTTTTTATTAATCCAATTTCAGACTATAGAAAAAGAATGAAAGATTCAATTAAATTTCAAATTAATATTATGAAGAATAAATGTAAAACAGGTGTAATAAAATCTGTTTCAAAATCGGCTTTTTTATTTTTCCTTATAATTATCAGTGGTTGTTCCGCAAAACAGGAGAATGGCAACTATATTGAAGGTATCTCTTATCTGGACCTCACACCGGTACGAATCGAGATTGCTGACGGCAAGATCAAAAGCGTGATCAAAGTCAATAAAATATCCGGAGAGGGTGCAAAATTATATGTAGCTCCCGGTTTATTTGATAACCAGGTAAATGGTTACAAGGGTGTCTCTTTTGTGGATATGGGGGGAGAACTCACACTTGATGGTATCAGTCTTATTACCAAATCATTGTGGGAAAAAGGTGTAACGACATACATGCCTACCCTGACAACAAACTCCAAAGAAATACTATTAAAAAATTTTACCTTACTTGGCAAAGCCAGACAGGATTCTGCTTTACTAGGTTCCATTCCGGGCTTTCATCTCGAAGGACCTTATATCTCTCCGGTTGATGGATACAGAGGTGCACATCCTTTAGCATATGTAAGGAAACCTGACTGGAATGAGTTTATGGAATTCTATGCAGCCTCCGGAAATAATATACTGGAGGTCACGCTTGCACCTGAATCGGAAGGAGCTCTGGATTTCATTGCAAAGTGCAGGGAGAAGGGTATTGTAGTGGGCCTGGGACATCATAATGGTTCGATGAAACAAATAACAGAGGCCATAGACAATGGAGCCCAAATCGCCACTCATTTTGGGAATGGATGTGCGAATAGTATTAATCGTCATGTGAATCCGTTATGGCCGCAACTGTCTGATGACCGCCTGATGTTAAGCATTATCGGTGATGGGTTCCATCTTCTTCCCGAAGAGATAAGGGTATTTTATAAAGTAAAGGGCCCTGACAAAATTGTATTAACCTCAGATGTTAGTCCATTAGGTGGCCTGACTCCAGGCAAGTATCTTAATGTGGTAGGTGATACACTTGAACTAACACCTGGAGGAGCTGTAATGTATCCTGCACAGAATGTTTTAAGTGGTTCAGGTTCTGCTCTGCCAAAAGGTGTTGGGAATGTAATGAAAGTTACAGGGTGTTCACTGGCCCAGGTTATACAAATGGCAAGTACAAATCCTGCTCGATTATACGGGTTGACTGACCGCGGAGAGCTTAAGCCGGGGATGAGAGCTGATCTGATTCTTTTTAATATGGAAGATTTTAAAATGGATATTAAGAAAACAATAGTCAATGGAAAGACAGTCTATGATGCGGAAAAGTGATTGATTTGGGAATCAGGATAGTCGAAATTAATATTTTAAAATACTCCCTGATTATTTGGCCTTTATATCAAAGGCCATTAAAGCGGTTCCGTGCCTTACATACAACCTCCCCTTATGAATAACCGGATGAGACCAGTGCGGTCCAGTACCCAGTGTGATTTTAAATCTGCTGATAACGTTGAATGCAGAAGGAGTGGCATCAACCAGAGCCATGTCTCCCTGTTCACTATAACAATAGAATAAACCATCTGCCCAGATAATTACTCCATCTGTTAATTTATTTGAATTATAAAGGATGTTCCCATTTCTGATATCAATGCAGTTCCAAACTCTTTTCTCATATTTTGAGCCATAAATATAACCATCCTTTATGATGAAACCCCCCATTAGATTGCTGTATTCCTGATTACGCCATTCTATTGTGGCAGCTTTTCCATCATCAGAAAGCTTTATGGCGACAATCCCTGAATTCTGTTTTCCTGCCTGGCTACTGCAATAGACCCTGCCATTATAGTAAACAGGGGTATTAGCATGTATTTTATTGCCTTGAAACTGCGGGAATTGCCAGTAAAACTGCCCCGTTTGAGCATCAACGCAGATTATCGATTCAGCGGTCACTGTCACAATTAATTCAGTATTATTATGTCTGAAAATTATGGGTGAGCAATAAGCCGCAGGTTGATGGTTCCCATGGCTTGTCCAGATCGTTTCTCCAGTGAACCTGTTCAATGCGACCAGATTGTTATCTTTTCCTCCCGGTGTGCAAAACAAACGATCCCCACTAATAAGAACCGATTCTGCCATGCCCCACGTTATATTTTTGGAGTTGAATCTCTTTTGCAAATCGGTCCGCCAGATTTTTTTCCCTGAATTACAATCATAACAATACACAATTCCCTGTCCGCTTTCAAAATAGACTAAATCACCAACCACTGTTGGTGTCGTCCTTGAGCCCCCATAAGTTAAATACCATTCCACACCATATTCCTTTTTCCAGAGTAGTTTACCCTTAAAGTCAAAAGCATATAGAATGCCGATGGAATCTGTCATTCCGGTAACAAATATCTTATCATTGCTAAAACCAGCATTTCCGTGACCAGTTCCGAGATCGTTATATGACCAGGCTAATCCGGGTCCATTTTCAGGCCAGGTTTTAAGTAATCCCTTTTCAGGATAAATCCCGTCCCGATTTGGCCCCCGCCATTGAGAAACTTCCTGACTTTCAGCGAATGAAAATATTATTGAGGTCAGGACTAAGAGTAATATTACTCTCATGATTAAAGTGAAATAATGTGAAAAAAAATATATAATTTGAGGGCGTAAATATAACCTGATTTATTTATTAAAATAGCAGGAAAATTGTACTTTTGACCTTTTGGTATTAAAAATAATCTGTATGAAAAGAAAAACGGTTTTGTCAATAATTTTAATATCTGTTTTAACATTTTTACAATCAGGTTGCAGCTCAAAGAAACCTGCTGATATGATACTCATTAACGGGAAAATCATAACAGTGGATCAGCATTTTGCTATTTCTGAGGCGGTGGCAATCTCTTCCGATCTGATTACTGCGACCGGAACGGATGAAAAAATAAAAAGATTAGCAGACAAACATACTAAAATCATTGACCTTCAAGGCAAAACCGTTATACCCGGCCTTATTGAATCACATGTTCACCCTGAACAGGCATCAGTCAGCGAACTTGACGGGGAGATACCGGATATACATACACTTAGACAACTTCTTACCTGGATAAAGGAACAGACAGATATAAAAGACAGGGGGGAATGGATCATTTTGCCGAAACTTTTCTTCACCAGATTAATTGAATTACGGCAGCCATATCTATCAGAACTTGATAGTGTTGCGCCTTTTAACCCGGTTTTTCTTAATGGTTCATACGGCGGAATGATAAACAGTTCAGCAATGAAGGCATCAGGCATTTCTGCCAGAACGGATAACCCTGGAATTTTAAAAGATGAAAAAACAGGTCTTCCAACCGGATTTATCAGAGGTTCTGCTTTTAGACTCCTGAAAATTCCTGCTAAAATGCCCTTATCTTTTGAGAAAAGAGAAGAGGCACTTAAGGTTATGCTTAAATACTACAATCGTTATGGAATAACCAGTATTTTTTCCGGATCAGGTAATTTTGAAACAATCAAAATGTACAAGGACATGAAGGAAAAAAATATACTCACAACACGGGTCTATCAGAATATCCACATTCATCCGGAACGCGGGATCCGCAAGGAAGCCATGACAGAATTGCTGAAATCATTCGGAGAGAAAACAGGTGACGGTGATAAATGGGTAAGGGTCGGATCACTTAAAATAACGCTTGATGGAGGAATCCTGACCGGTACTGCCTATCTCAGGGAACCGTGGGGCGAAAAAGCCGGTTCTCTTTTTGGTATAAAGGATCCTTTGTATAAAGGTGTTATTAACTATTCCCGGGAAGATCTGTTAACAATAGTTTCTGCTGCCAATGATTTCAACTGGAGTTTTACAGCACATGCAACTGGTGGCGGGTCGGTTGATCTGCTACTTGATGTTTTCAACGAGGTTAACAATTCAAAATCCATAAAAGAGAGACGTTTCTCGATTATTCATGGTAATTTTTATACTGGCAAGGCAATACAATTGATGAAGGAACTTGGTGTTTATGCCAATATGCAACCGGCCTGGTTCTATAAAGATGCTGATGCAATGGAAAAAATTCTGGGCGGGGATCGTATCAAAACCTTTCATCCATATAAGTCAATGATTGATGCTGGAGTAATGGTAAACGCAGGATCAGACCACATGGTTAAACTGGATGCTGATAAGTCAATTAACCCGTATAATCCGTTTCTTGCCATTTATAGTGTTGTAACCCGTAAAACAGAAAGGGGTTCTGTCATTCTCCCCTCAGAAGCAATAACCAGAGAGCAAGCCCTGAAAATGTACACAATAAATAATGCTTTTGCCTCTTTCGAGGAATCAATTAAAGGATCAATTGAGCCAGGAAAACTTGCAGATATGGCTGTTCTCTCTGATGATCTCTTAACCTGCCCGGCTGATGATATAAAGGGAATTGAATCGGAATTAACAATAGTTGGAGGACAGATAGTTTATTCATCAGGAGCCCTTAACATTCCGTGACATAGCTGTAATGGTCAGGGTAAGGTACTGTTCTTACGGGCGATTCAGATTATGAAAAGCCTATTGAGTCAACCTGTTGATCTTCCGGTTGAATTTTTTCAGTGAAGTACAAATGTAGCAGGATCGTAATTTGTCATACTATTCCCGAATGAGTCCGTAGCTTTAATTTCAATATGATAAAGTCCGAATTTCTGTTCCGGAACTTCACAACTGAATACATTATCATTCTTTACCTGGTCCCCATTGGTGCCATTATCCATCAATTTAACTTCAAAAAACTCATCCTTCCGATCTTTACTAATAAGTTTTGCCTTAACATTCTGGATCATGGAACCGTCATTAATTTTTGCCTGAATAACATTATTTCCCGGTATCCTCACCCATAGCAATTCTGGTGGGACATTATCCTGCCCCTTAATTTTAATATTTATTTTACCCTGCCTTATAATATGATCAGGATAATCGGGAAGCCAATATTCTGCAATGAACATTATAATCTGATTCTCAGGGCAATCTGATGATATTAATGGAATGGAATATTTTGCCGAACCACCAACATGATCGTATGAAGACCAGTCGTCTGACTTTCTTATAACAATACCGTTAGAATTAATATATTTAGAAGAACCTCTCAGGAAGGTTCGCCATAGTTTGTTCATATCTTTAACAAGGACAACTATTGACTCACCAGGATTTGCAACTCCATCCCCATTTCCGGAACCCAAAAAAAGTGTTTCAGTTTCATTACCTGATTTTGATACAGTAACTATTCTCCCATCAGCTATTTCAATGTCTTTTAATTCAGGAAGCTCTTTAACCAAAGGGATCTCCATAAATTCCCTCCACTCATTGTTGTTTTTATCCTTTATTGTCAGCATAAATTTTTCAATCTCGACACTATCCGCCTGAACCCGAATTAGGAAAGGAGAAGAAGATTCAACTATTTCATTTATACCTGAAGTCCCAAAAACGACCTGAGGCTTAATAACTGAAGCACTTTTTCTGGTGGCTGATAAAGTAGCCTTTAATGATTCTCCGGTTGAACCACCTTTATTCAGCAATTTTATTTTCAGTTCAAACTCTTTATTCAGAGTTGCAAGATCCATATTTCCAATAGCATATGAAGCTATACAGATATTTGGAAGATCTTCATTACTATTAATACCAATTTCATGAATATTTCCGTTAAAATCAATTTTTAACCGGCCTTCGTTGTCACTTTTCACCTGATACAATTTTGATTTTAAGTTACATATATCAATATCGCTTATGTTGTACAAAGCATTTTTCTCATAAATAGGAGGAGTCAGCACAGACAGATTGACATACGGCATCAGGGTGCCCTCAGGAAGAAACTCCCGGACTGAGCATCTGAACCCTCTTTTATTTACATTTTCAATAACTGTAAGTCCCGGAAGATCACGGTCAGAACTGATTTTATAATTCCAGACCGAAAATTCAGGATAAACATCAATATGATCCCAACTGGCAGGTAGAGGTGGAGGGTTTTGGAAGGTCTTCATAATAAATTCAAACATCTCACTTAATCCGCAGGTCGAATGTGCAGCGTTATAAATCTTATATTCATAGTTGTCAATCACCTGGGTCCATATTCGGTTCATATCCCTGTGGTAGCATCTTATAAAATCCTGGTTTCCGAAATTTAGTCTAACATTCATCCCGGCATAGTTATTATACATATCGAGGTGTCTGTAAGTAACCGGAAAATTTTCAGGGCCGACCAGGAATTCGGCTGATCCGCAGAAATTTCCAATTGCACATAACATGTGAGGGTATTTCCCGCCAATCCAGAATGACATAAATCCACCCATTGACAGACCTGATACCGCCCTGTGTTCCCTGTCGGCGATTGTCCTGTAGTTCATATCTATGAAACTTACCAGCTCCGGGAAATATAGCGGGAACTGCCTGAAAGTCTCTACAGGTTGAATATTATATGGTCGTAAATAATACTCGTCTTCCGGATTTCTGTTATAACCGTCAGGCTTGACAACGATAACGTCATGGGTGGCAACAAAATTTGCTATATTATCTCCGTTGTTATCTGTACCTTTATCAACACCCCCCTGGCTGGTGCTCCCAAAGTAGCGTTGAGACCATCCATGATAATAATAAATTACAGGATATTTCTTCTGGATATTTTCAAAATAATCAGGTGGTAAGAAAATCCTGAAATTCCTGATTTCTCCAAATACATTACTATAATGTACGGAGTCAATAATCTTTACTTCCCCTGCAAAAAGATATGTATTAAGCAGGAAAACCTTTAAAAGCAAAAACCTGGAAAATATAACAATTGATTTTTTTATCATGTTTATGGTATTTAATTAATCTTACTGCAAATTATTAAAAAATCGGGTGTCAGAGCAACTTTATTATTTTTCTTTTAATGATTCTGGTTTAAAGTACAGGATTGGCACGGAACTTTTTTAATTAGTCAGGGCATTTATTATCTTTGATTCAAAATAATTTTAAACAGATTTTATACAATCTTAAAAGCAAAGGAGTGAATTGATCATTTTCTTAATCATTTGAGAATCGGTAAGATATTATGATTATGGATGTTATTTCGTTAACAAAAAAACTACTCTCTTTTAATACCATAAATCCTCCGGGCAATGAGGAAAAAATAGCCAGATATACAGGTGAACTACTCAGGGAAAACGGATTCGAGACAGAACTACTGGTTTATGGCGATAACCGGTTACATCTTATTGCAGAGAAAGGGCTTTCTGAAATTGTCCCTCCAATCGTATTTTCCGGTCATTTTGACACAGTTCCTCTTGGATCAAAAAAGTGGACTTACGACCCGTTTGAAGGTGTCATAAAAGATTATAAAATATGGGGCAGGGGATCAAGTGATATGAAGGGTGGGCTGGCGGCTATGATATGCGCATCTTTAGAGGTGTTTAGTGGAACAAACCCTGAGGGAGGGATAAGGTTGATCTTTACTGCTGGAGAAGAACTGGGATGCCAGGGAGCGCAAGACCTTGTTAAAAAGATGAATAACCGGGATAAAGCACGAGCTGTAATTGTTGGTGAACCAACCGCAAATCTTCCTGTTATCGGGCACAAAGGAGCGCTCTACTTAAATGCGGTAACTTCTGGAGTAACAGCTCATTCTTCAATGCCTGAATTAGGAGTAAATGCTATTTATAAAGCAGCAAAAGCAATTTTAAAAATCAAAGATTTCAACTTTGGGGTTGAAAAGGATGTATTACTTGGATATCCTACAATTAATGTAGGAAAAATGAATGGCGGCATGAACATAAACTCTGTACCCGACCATGCTGAGTTTAGCATTGATATACGGTCAACTACTAGACTGGATCACAATGAAGTTCTTGAAAGACTTGGATTTCAGCTGGGTAAAGAAACTGTTATTGAAACTCTTGTCGACCTGAAACCGGTTTCAACAGATCCGGATAATCCCTTTGTTCAGCTTGTTTATGATGCCTGCGGAGTTGACCGGAATGATAAAAGTTACCCCATGTCATTACCATATCTGACAGATGGATCGGTATTACAGGCCTTTTATAACGGCGTACCAACCCTGATTATGGGGCCAGGTCAGCCTGAAATGGCTCATCAGACAGATGAATTTTGTTATTTGGAAAAGCTTGAACAAGCTGTTAATTTATATAAAAAAATAATTTTAAAATGGAGGAATTAAAAAATGAACATGAATATTGATAAGATCGAGAACGAAGAGCAGTTAGATGAACTAATATCCAGGCCAACTACCGAAACCATTGAAATGTTTTCACGTATCGATGGAGATATAATATTTTTAGGCATTTCGGGTAAGATCGGACCCTCACTGGCATCAATGGCAAAAAGAGCCTGTGACAAAGCAGGTGTAAAAAAGCGCATAGTAGGAGTTTCGCTTTTTGAATCCCCGGAGCAGAAAAAAAAGATTGAAAATACCGGTATCGAAACTATTCATGGAGATTTATTGGATACTGAGTTCATGAAAAGTTTACCAACCCTGAAAAATGTTTTCTTCCTGGCAGGAATGAAATTTGGTTCACTTGATAACCTGTCAATGACATGGGCTGTAAATTCTTATTTGCCGGCACTTGTAGTGGAGCATTTTAAAAATTCAAGGATCGTTGCTTTTTCGACAGGTTGCGTTTATCCACTGGTCCCGGTCAAGTCGGGCGGATCGAAGGAATCTGATATGCCTGATGCAATTGGCGAGTATGCACAATCATGTCTTGGCAGGGAGCGGATGTTTGAATATGGCAGTAACAAAAATAAAACAAAGGTTACCCTGGTACGTCTTAACTACTCGGTGGAATTGCGGTATGGTGTTCTGGTAGATATTGCACTTAAAGTGAAAAATGGTTTGCCTGTTGATCTGACAATGGGTTATTTTAATGTTATCTGGCAGGGGGATGTAAATGATTATGTTCTTCGTTCAATTGAACTGAGTGCCAGCCCTGCCCGGGTATTAAATGTAACAGGCCCTGAAATTCTTTCAGTCAGGGAGGTAGCAAAGGAATTCGGAGAACTATTTGGCATAAAACCGAAACTTGTCAATGAAGAAGCTCCAACAGCTCTTCTCAGCAATTCAGGGATGGCGTATGGCATACTGGGCCGGCCGAAGACCCCAATTCCTGAAGTTATAAAATGGATTGCAGCCTGGATGAAAGAGGATAAGAAATTGCTTGGCAAACCAACGCATTTTGAGGTAAGGGATGGTAAATATTAATGGTAAAATCAGATATGAACCAAAATGAAATTTCACAGGATATTATAGCTGCTCTAAAAAACGGAGTAGTAATTCCGGCACTTCCTCTGGCATTGAACAGTAGTCGCAAACTTGATGAAATTCGTCAGCGTGCATTGATAAGGTATTATCTCGATGCAGGTGCCGGAGGACTTGCTGTAGCAGTACATACCACGCAGTTTGCTATTCGCCGGCCTGAAATTGATATATTTAGTCCGTTACTGGAAATTGCCGGGGAAGAATTTAATGCCTTTACATTAAGAACAAAAAGTCCAGTTATACGAATAGCCGGAGCCATTGGCACTACAGAACAGGCTGTCAGGGAAGCCCGGTTAGCTCTGAAAAACGGATTTCATGCTGTATTATTAAGTTTGGCAGCATTTCATGATTCCCCAAACAATATTATCATTAAACATTGTAAAGCTGTTGCAGAAGTAATTCCTGTAGTTGGATTTTATCTTCAGCCTGCCGTAGGTGGAAGAAAACTGGACGTTGACTTCTGGAGAGAGTTTGCACAAATAGAAAATGTAATAGCAATTAAAATAGCTCCTTTTAACCGTTACCAGACTTTTGATGTTGTCAGAGGTGTTGTTGAATCGGGCAGGGCTGAAAATATTGCCTTATATACAGGGAATGATGATAATATACTGGTTGACCTGCTTTCGGAATATAAGATAGCTTCCGGCAGTAAAGTTGTTACGAAACGGATTGTTGGAGGTCTGCTTGGCCATTGGGCAGTATGGGCGCATTCCGCAGTTAAATTGCTTAACAGGGTTAAGGCAGGGGAATTTGATAATGACATTCAAAGATCTTTATCTCTTGCAAACCGGATTACTGACAGCAATGCTGCATTCTTTGATGCAGCCAATAATTTTGCAGGGTGCATAGTCGGGTTACATGAGGTGTTGCGCCGGCAGGGTTTACTGGAAGGATTATGGACGCTTGATAAAAATGAGGTCTTGTCACCCGGCCAGAAAAAGGAGATTGACAGGGTATATGCCGCGTACCCCGATCTTAATGATGATGACTTTGTAGCAAAGAATCTTGACAAATGGTTATCCTGACCTTATAATAATTTCTGACCAATATGACTTATCTTAATTTTTTGGTACGACCTATGCTTTTGACGGATTTGAGAGCTGCTATGGACCTGGCAATAGATGAAGGATGGAATCAGACAGAAAGGGATTGGAGGCTTTTCCTTGATAACCCGTTAAATACCTGTCTGGTTGCTGAGCACAACCTAAAGGTAATTGGAACAGCAACCGCAATCAGTTATTCAAAACTTTTAGGATGGATCGGGATGGTTCTTGTTAACAAAGACTTCAGAAAGCATGGAGTCGGCAGAATGCTTGTTACTAAAACAATTGACAGCCTTCACGGTTTTACTTCCGTTAAACTTGATGCCACACCTGCAGGTCAGCCAGTTTATCAGAAGCTTGGGTTTATTGAAGAACGTGTATTGGCGAGGATGACTAATTCATCTTTTAAGAGTTTTGAGAAGGAAATAATTGATATTGAGCCTGATCCTGTTCAGAAAAAAGACCTCGATGAAATTATTAAATACGACAGGAACATATTTGGTGTGGATCGTACTTATCTGTTAAAAACCATCCTGAATAATTATCCCGGTAAAGCATTTCTGTTAAGACTTAATGGCAGAGTAACAGGTTATATTCTTGGAAGGGACGGCATCAGATATAATTATATAGGTCCTGTTTTTGCCTCTTCGACCTCTGATGCCATGGCCCTTATTTCCTTTGCTCTTAAATCTTTAAAAAATAATCAGGATGTTGCAATTGATGTGCATGATGACAAGAAGGAATTAATTGAATGGCTGGAATCAAAAGGGTTTACCAGGCAGCGTCAGTTTGTAAGAATGTATTTAGATCAAAATCCTTTTCCTGGGATAGTTGAAAATCAATACTTAATTAGTGGACCTGAGTATGGGTAGTTGTGATTCAGGTTTGTTAACGGGTTCGATACATTTTGTCATATTCGGATTGCAGTTTGGGCAGTTCTGCATTTGACGCATTACCATCATGAATAATAAGACGGTAACGCAGAATAATTGGCCTTTCCATTGAAACATCAATTCTTTCCCTGCCAGGAAAAACAATATTCTGCATACTGGCTTTCTGTCTTAAGATCCAGGGGGCAGGGTAATTTGGGGTACTCGGATTACAAAGGATCGAGAGTCCGCTTACCTCTCCGTTTTTGCCAAAAGGACCTGAGAAATCCATCCACGGACCGGCATTGATCTGAGTATTTTGGGGTGTAACCAATCCATCAGTTGAGGTAAAAATTAATCCATCCGGTAATTTTATACGGGCACAAAATCCACCGTACCCTTTTTCGTCATCGGCACCTCCTATTTGTACCCCGGGGACGAGTGCTTTCAAAGCAATCTCGAAATCTATTTTCCGTAGGTTCTGTTCTTTCGGAAATGCAATAATTTTAGTATTTTCTTCAATATAAGGCTTCCCGTTTTGATATGTTGATGATTTCCATAATACTGTAAGATTGAATTGGGCATTGCCACTTACAATTTCCTTTCTGACATTTGTAACTTCCTGATAAATGTCCTTCATAATCCAGCCTTCCCCTATGCTCTTATTATCAATATAATGCTGATGCCAGGCCCAGAATATTCCCCTGTGATAAGGATGATCCTTAGGTGATTCTTCGGTAAGTGTATCCCCATTTAAGCTGTATAACGGATGTAAATAATTATTGACTTTATACTGTCCGGCAAGAACTTTTGTTTTCTGCTGATAAAAGAATACCGGATTACCGTTTTCGATAAGCTGGATTCCCTGATCATTTTCATCAAAAGTAAAACCTGATTTTTGTGTTCTCTGACAAAAACTAAAAGTGACAAATAGGACAGCCGCGAGGACTGATAAGACAATTCTTTGATTCATGGCGGTTTTTTATGGAGTTATTATGTATTAAGCCGGTAAATACAAACATCATATAATATTTCCCTATTTCCGGACGAAATATAAGAGTCTTTAATGATTAAATGATATCTTATAAATGAGATTAAAATTAAAATTTATGAGAATAAATCTTAATTTTTCTTTTCTCCTTCTCAGATTGTAATCTTTAAGTTATCATCATATTGTTTCCCATGCTCTTTGACCAGGAGCATTTTAAACAATCTTCTTATTTACCGGATCCCATTCTGTTCTTCGATGTTCAAGATATGATCTCTGTGCCATCATTATTGTCATCCCTTCTTCAAAAGCACGCTCGATGTTGGCACTGGGGGTGCCACCGTTCCGGATGCAATCTATCCAGTCTTTAATATGCAGATGCGTAATATCAACCTGTCGGCCATTTATGTTGGTAGTTGTGAGTCCCCTGGCTGCATAATATTTCTCTGTTGGCGATGTTACGGCATCAATCCTCCCTGAGTTGGGATTAAGTGAAATCATAGGGACATCCGGGTCTAAAATCCCTTTTGCTATTTGATCCTTGTAGCGTGTTGAGTTACTGTCAGGAGTTATGCTGATCGTGTTTCCTAATTCCATTGATGCATCGTGTCCCATAAATACACGGCCTCTGCTTCGGCTGTTTCCCAGGGTAGCAGTATAAAGTAATGAAAGATCATGATTTGGGTATTCAAAAACACATTGAAGCACATCAGGCATATCGCGTCCATCTTTCCAGTAATAGATGCCGCCGGAAGAGACTGCCGAAGTTGGGATGCCTATCCTTAATAACTGGTTAACTGCATCATATTCGTGAGTAAACAACTGACCAATAAGGCCAATGTCATAATCAAAGTATTTTGTCCAGTTATAATAATGTTCAATATTGAACGGGATTTTGGGAGCGGGTCCCAGCCATTGAGCCCAGTCAATTGTTTGTTGGTTTCCGGGTTTTGGGTTGCCATCTTTATCAAGATTCCTTATCCATGCTCCATCAGCAGAGTTCCTGTTTGTTGTGCATTCGATCAGGGAAATCTTCCCAAGGATATTTTTCCTGAAGATTTCTTTGGCTTGTTTGAACACTACGCTTTCCGGCACCTGATGACCGAGTTGATACACTACATTACTTCCTTTTACGGCATCATAAACCTCATTCATTTGTTGTTCACTATGGCAGGGCGCTTTCTCGCAATATATATGTTTCCCAGCCTTTGCCGCTGCAACAGCTATATGGGCATGATTATGGTCAGGTGTGGCAATCATGACTGCGTCAATATCCTTATCAGCCATTACCTCCTCATAAGAGAGATATCTTTTTACAGGAAGTCCTGAAGGTTTTCCTCCTCCGGGCCTTATATCATTCTTTGCAGTTTCCAGACCATTTTCAGCATGAAGATCAAAAACATCACATATTCCCGTTAAAGCAACATTTAAGTCTTCCTGGGCAAGCCAGTCATCAAGGCTGTTGTTTTTCTTCCTCTTTTCAACATCCAGCGGATGCATATATCCCAACCCGTTAGCATGCGCAACTGCTCTGTTTCCAAAACCTATTATGGCAACTCTCAGCAGATCTCCTTTTGGCCCTGAACTCTTTATAATAGGCGGGGCATTGAGGCTTTCCAACTCAAGTTCCCTTAAAATTGTATTTTTCTTTTCCAGGTCAAAGGCTCTTTTCTTAATTAATTCAAATGCAAATGCTCCAAAAACCGGTACACCTACTAAAGCTTTTAATAAAGTTCTGCGCTTTAAACTCTTCTCTTTGGTTTTCTCATTATTATCTTGAGGCTTTTTTGCCTTTTCTTTTTCGTTTGCCATTTTTTTATACCTTAATTTTATTACGATTTCTATATTGTAAAACTAGAATATCCAGACCAGCCATTAAACCTGTTGGAAAAACTGCAAGTACAATCAATGCTACTGTCTCAATAAGAGTTTTGCTGACGACCAGGTAGCTTCCTTCAGTAGGTACGGAATATTCCAGACCTATTAATGGTGCATTATTTAAATAATATATAAATAATAATATTGCTCCTGAAATAGACGCAATCCTTGTAAAAAGTCCGAGGATCAGTCCTGCTCCAATTGCAATTAATCCCCATGTATTCAGAAAATCAACAACATTTAATACTCCGGCATTCGAAGCTATCCATTGTGAGAAACCGGAAAGTACCCATTTTGACTCTTTTAAAAATGCTAAAGATGACCAGTTTGGAATGAGCAGTTTTGACATTCCTTCATACAATATATGCCATCCGATCAGTAATCGCAAAACAACTAAAGCAGTTGTCTGCCATGTAGTGAAACTTTTATTTTCTTCCATGAATTGAAATTATTATAAGTTTAGGTTTCATAAGTATATTATTATTTTCATTTAATCCTAATTCGCGACCAAAGTTAGTTAAAATTGCATAGTTCATAGTAAAAACAGAAAATCAATTGTTAAAAATACCGTTAAAAAATCTTAAAATCATAAATATTAATGTAATGGTTAACTGTGACTGACTATACTGTCAGTATTATGGGCATTCCCGGTTTTTGGCAGAAAAGAAACAATTATAGCACCGGTAAGAGCTACACATATAAGAACTATAAAACCTATAGCATAACTTTTTGTAATATCAAACAAGTAACCTACCAGCATCGGGAAAAGTGCCTCTGAAGCTCCATCTGCTACAAGTATAATACCCATTGTCCTTCCAAGTGCCCTGACACCAAACAAATCGCCTGCCATTAACGGAATAATCATGTAATCTCCACCAAGGCCAATTCCGAAGATGACTGCAAAGATGTAAACCCGGCCGGGGAATTCAGGCATAAGTAATAGTGGTATTGCCAGGGCTACAATGAGATATATTAAAATCATGACATATTTGCGACTTATAAGATCAGCCAGCCAACCCATTAATACCCTCCCGGCCAGACTTGATACTAAAACCAGTGACATGACATGAGCGGCACCTGACTGAGTATAATCCAGATCGGTCAGGTAGAGCTTTAAATGCTGACCTGTTCCGCCAACAGCACCAATAGAACACATGCTTCCCAATCCCAGAAGATAAAAGTAGGGGTTTTTCAAAATCTCTTTTATAGGCACTGCCGGCTCGGTTTTTCCCGGATCAATTGATTTTGAGCCGGAATCCCTTATAAAATAAGACAACGGGAATGAAATGAGAATTACAAGTACACCTAAAGTCAGTAAGGCATGGTGCCAACCAATGTTTTTTTCCAGTCCCGATGAGATCAAAGGCACAATGGCTCCGCCCAATCCAATACCTAAATAGGCAATTCCCATTGCTTTTCCGCGATTTTTATCAAACCATCTTGAAATCATTACCTGGCAGGGCAAAGGTCCGCCACATACATACCCCAGTGCATTAAAGATATAGAACAGGTAAAACATTCCTAATGACCTGGAAAGGCTTAATCCGATAAGAGCAGTTCCCATCATCAATGCACCTGACATCAACAACCGGCGCGGCCCGTAACGGTCAATCAACCATCCTGCCACAAATCCGAATAAAGGGCCTACAACCAGTTTGCCCAATGCATTACCAGATGTAACAACACTCCGGGACCATCCAAATTCTTTTACAAAAAAGTCATAGAAGAAAGGTAATCCATAGTAGGCAAATCCGACAATTGCAAGAAGGGAAAAAAATGCTGTTGCAACTATATAGGTTTGCGAACTCCTTGAACCAGAGACTGGTTCTGTTTGTAGGGAATAGTTTGTCATCCTGAAAATTAATATTAATTATTTATAAAGATTTATCAACTAATACATACGAAAGTACAAATCTAATTTTTAATCATTATTTACCATATTATATTATTAAAAAAAAATTACTTAACCTGTTTTAGGTTAATTTTGTTAATATTTATCAAAATTTTTAAATGCATCTGTCAGATCATGTTTCAGGAAAAGCCGGAGTGGTTGCTGCCGGTCCTCCTGTATCAGCTCAGGCCGGGATTGATATTTTAAGTAAAGGAGGTAATGCAGTTGACAGCGCTGTGGCAACAATATTTAATCTTTCAGTTTCAGACTATGGAAGGTTTTCTATTGGTGGAGAAGTTCCAATTATGCTTTATAGTGCCTGTGACAGAAAGGTGTTGGTTTTCAACGGGATGGGCGGCGCACCAAAAGATCAGAAAGCAATAGAATGGTACTATGGCAATGGAATTCCCGGGTCAGGTATCAGGGCTGCAACAGTACCCAGCGCTGTAAGTACCTGTCTGGCTGCACTTGAGCTGAAGGGGACCATGTCATTTGAAAATGTTATAGGTTCGGCTCTTGAACTTCTTGATAGGGGCAAACCAAACCGGCACGCTAATCTGGCAGAAACCTTTCGCAAGCTCATATACACAGAAAAAACAACATCCGGTACACGTGAACAAAAAATAAGGGCCGCCCGGGACCGCTTTTACAAAGGTGATATAGCCGATGAACTCAATGAATATTATTTAAGTTCAGGGGCTTTTTTGCGTAAGGCTGATCTTGAAGCTCATACAACAACTATTGAAAAACCAGTTACAATTAGATTTCATGGTTATGATGTTTTCAAATGTAATTCATGGACTCAGGGTCCGGTCCTTCTCCAATCATTGAAACTTTTGGAAAATTTTGATCTGAAATCAATGGGCTTTTTCTCCGTCGATTATATTCATACTGTTGTCGAAACTATGAAGCTGGCCTACGCAGATCGCGATAAATATTATGGAGATCCGGATTTTGTAAATGTGCCATTAAAGAAATTGCTTTCAGATCAATACACCAAACTCAGATTTCCATTAATTGATAAAAAAAATGCTTCACAGGAAATACGGCCGGGTGATCCATATAAGATGAAACCTGATAATGGTCCGGGCCAGTATTGGCCCGGGGAACATGGTACAACTACGTGCCTCGTTGTTGATAAATGGGGAAATGTAGTTGCGGCAACACCCAGCTCGAATCCTGACTATGGAATATGTAAAAGACTTGGTATTGCTCATAATACCAGGTTGAGCAGCCTGAATACCCAGGAAGGACACCCAAATTCACTTCAGCCCGGTAAACGTCCGCGTATAACACTTACTCCCACTATAGTTCTGAAAAATGGAGAGCCTGTGATGGCTATAAGTGTAGCAGGAGGTGATATGCAGGATCAGGTTTCATTGCAGCTTTTTCTGGATTATGTTGAGTTTGGCATGATGCCAAAAGATGCAATTGCTTCTCCGCGATTCAGGACATTTCATACTGAAAACTCATTCAATCCCTCTGCTGACGTGAACAAACGTTTATTTGCAAAGGGGGCTCTTGAAACAGATTCAGGGGGAGGTGAGCTGACTGATGAACTTAAAGACCTTGGACACAATGTATCTATCGCTTCTGAATTAATTGGCGAGCCGATAATGATTTATCTTGATCGGGCTGAAGGAATTTCATATGCTGCAGGTGAATCCAAATCTGCAACCGGAAAATTCTGTGCAGCAATTGATCCACCTTAAAAAAAGGTAACTTCCAATTTCCTGCAGTATGTTGTAAATAACTCTTAACTTTCAATCTGATCAGAACCAAAAAGTTTAATAATTCAATGCTTTTGTTTAATTTTAGAGTAAGTTAAAAAATAAATTAAACCTGATAAAAATGAAAAGGAGCCTTATTGTATTTACATTGATCACATTGTTACCATTGGCTGCAATTTCACAGAACAAATTTAACGGGCTCGAAATGAATATGGGTAATCTGTCCAGGTTATCGGATGCAAAAACCCGTTCAATAAGCCCGGAGAATTTTAGTGGTGAAAAAGGGAAAGCGGGAATGGCTGATCCTGCAAATAAGGATCAACCTAATTCTGCGAATGCATTTAATGCTGCCCGTGATCTTGGGCAGGGATGGAAGGTTAATCCGTATGTAAGGATTAAACCCGGTGAAACATTTACGATGGCAGAAATTGATGGACCAGGTGCGCTGCAGCATATATGGATGACCCCTACCGGTAAATGGCGCTACTCAATATTGCGGATCTACTGGGACGGTGAAACTGAACCCTCAGTGGAATGTCCTGTCGGAGACTTCTTCGGAATGGGATGGAACCAATATTCTCCGCTTGTATCACTGGCAGTATGTGTCAACCCCGGAAGCGCTTTTAACTGTTACTGGGTAATGCCTTTCAGGAAAAAATGCAGGATAACCATGGAAAATATTAGTGACGCTGATCAAATGACCTTATATTACCAGATTGATTATACTCTAACCGATGTTCCGGCTGATGCTGGTTATTTTCATGCTCAGTTCCGCCGGCAAAATCCTAATTCAACTTCCAACTATACAATTGTTGACGGTATCAAAGGGAAAGGCCAGTATGTCGGTGTTTATCTGGCCTGGGGAGTCAGCAATAACGGGTGGTGGGGAGAAGGTGAAATAAAGTTTTTTATTGATGGTGATACCAAATTCCCGACAATCTGCGGTACAGGAACAGAAGATTATTTTTGCGGATCTTACGATTTTGATACAAGAAAGAAAAATGCAGCAGGTGTGGAAGAGGTTAACTATACTGAGTTTTGTACTCCATATTCCGGATTGCCCCAGGTAATAAGGGGAGACGGACATTATAATATCATGCAGCGGTTTGGACTGTACCGCTGGCACATAATGGATCCTGTCCGGTTTGACAAGGATCTGAAAATTACTATCCAGGATCTTGGCTGGAGACAGGGTGGAAGATATCTTGCACAAAAATCTGATATTGCTTCGGTCTGTTACTGGTATCAGGCCGATCCTCATGCAAAATTCCCCCCGGTTCCTTCCTGGCGTGAACTGGAGGTATATTAACTATACTTAAATATTTAGAGATATGAACAGACGACAATTTGCAAAAAACACTTTTCTGGCTTCTGCCATGGTTTCAACAGCTTCCGTTCCGGGGATTTCTGAATTATTGCTTCCGCCAAAAAGAGATATTAAAAAAGGGATTATGTGGGGTAGCCTGAGGGTCGGAACATCAATCCTTGAAAAGTTTCAAGCTGCCAAACAGGCCGGTTTTGACGGAGTTGAGTTAGACAGCCATCTGGACAGGAATGAAGTTCTGAAGGCACGGGATGCGACAGGATTACCTATCCCAAGTGTCTGTGGTTCGCTTCACTGGAAATATCCTCTTTCCCATCCCGATCCGAAAATACGTGAACAGGGTCTGGCTGCTGTTAAAGTTACACTCGAAGATGCAAAAGCTTATGGAGGAGATACAATTCTTCTGGTTCCGGGTATTGTCAGTGAAACGGTCAGTTATGATGATTGCTGGAACCGTACAACAGCAGAGATTAAAAAAGTCATACCTCTTGCTGAGAAACTGAAAGTCAGGATCGCGTTTGAGGATGTCTGGAATAATTTTCTTCTTAGTCCGCTTGAGGCGGCACGTTATGTTGATCAGTTCAAAAGCCCGATGGCCGGGTTTTATTTTGATTGCGGGAATATCCTGGCATATGGTTGGCCTGAGCAATGGATAAAGATCCTTGGAAAACGTATTGCAAAGCTACATATAAAAGAGTATAGCCGTCAGATTGCCAATAAGCAGGGTAAATCAGCGGGATTTAAAGTTAAATTACTTGAGGGTGATGTAAATTGGCCGGCGATTATGAAAGCTCTGGATGATATCGGGTACCACAACTGGACTACTATCGAACAACCAGGCGGTAATACCCCTGAGGGATTAAAAGATCTGTGCGACAGACTGAATAAAATCCTGGAAAGCTGATTCCGTTCACATTGCTGATGCAGAGTAACTCTGTTAACTCCGCCTGCTGTAGTCAGAGGTCTGGGTACCACTTGATGGCCTGAGAAAAAATAGGTCACTTATTCTAACTATATCATAATACCATGAAAAGAATTGTTCCTGCCCCCTTTGTTCTGATTCCTGTTTTTATCCTGTCAATTTCTTCCTGCTCTCATAAAGATGAAGATATAAATAGAGACAAACATGAATATAACGGGTATTATTATGGAAAATATCTTGACAGGATTGCTTTCCCGATCGGAGGTATTGGAGCCGGAATGTTTTGCATTGAAGGCACCGGTGCCATTTCCCACATGTCGGTTCGTAACCGCCCGGAAGTTTTCAATGAGCCATGCATGTTTGCTGCCATTTCGGTTAAAGGAATCGAAAACGGGACCAAAGTGTTGGAGGGACCGGTTCCTGACTGGAAAAAATTTGGCACTCCGAATTCTGCAAATGGTTCTCCCGGGACCAGTTACGGATTACCCCGATTTAAAAGCGCAAAGTTTCTTGCCAGGTTCCCATTCGCATTAATTGAACTTGAGGATGAAGATATCCCTCTGGATGTTGAGATGACCGGATGGAGCCCTTTTATTCCGCCCGACGCAGATAACTCAAGTCTGCCGGTAGGAGCAATTGAATATAAATTCACTAATAAAGGCTCCTCTAAGCTGGAAGCTGTATTTTCATACAGCTCACGGAATTTTATGGCTTATGCAAATGGGGTAAATGCTATAAAGTCAATAAGTAACGGATTTGTACTTTCAGAAAATGGAGTTAAAGATAAGCCTGAAACCCAGGGGGACTTTGCTGTTTTTACAAATGATAAGGCAACCGTTGTCGACTATTGCTGGTTTCGTGGTGGCTGGTGGGATCCATTGACTATGGAATGGAACGCTATAATTAAATCAGAAATAAAAGAAAATCCAGCCGTAGAAAAGGGGGCCCCGGGAGCTACATTATTTATTCCATTCGGACTGGCCCCTGGTGAAACAAAAATTATCCCTCTGATGATGGCATGGTATGTTCCGAATACCGTAACTAAATATGGGAAAGATGCAGAGAAATCAGAGAAAGAAGAATGTGGTGATCCCGGGTGCTCGTGTAACCTGCCCTTTTATAAACCATGGTACTCAGGAAAATTCACAACAGTGAATGATGCTGTAAATTACTGGATTACAAATTATAATGATCTTATCAAAAAAACTGCACTCTTCACAGATTCATTTTATAACACATCCCTGCCACCTGAAGTAATTGAAGCAGTTGCTGCAAATCTTACAATTTTGAAATCACCAACAATGCTGAGGCAACCGGACGGAAAGTTGTGGAACTGGGAAGGTTGCAGCGATAACTCAGGATGTTGTGCCGGATCATGCACCCATGTGTGGAACTATGCTCAGGCTGTACCCCATTTATTTCCTGCACTTGAACGAACTCTGCGGGAAACCGAGTTTTTCCCAAGCCAGGATAAGGATGGGCATCAGACATTCAGATCGGCATTGCCAATAAGACCTGTGGCTACTACATTTTATGCTGCATCAGATGGGCAGCTTGGAGGTATAATGAAAATATACCGTGAATGGCATATCAGTGGTAACAGTGAATGGTTAAAAAAAATGTACCCGAAAGTTGTCGAAAGCATGGATTACTGCATTAAAACATGGGATCCTCGGTTAACAGGAACACTTGAGGAACCTCATCACAACACCTATGATATTGAGTTCTGGGGTCCCGACGGTATGTGTACCAGCTTTTATCTCGGTGCCCTGAAAGCTATCTCCGAAATGGGTAAGTTCCTGGGAGAAGAGACCGGTAAATATGAAGATCTCTACAAAAAGGGCAGAACAACCATGGAATCTGAACTTTTTAACGGAGAATATTTTATTCAGAAAATTAAATGGCACGGATTAAACGCTCCTGATCCGGTTGCTGCTTCAGCAGGAACATGGAATTCAGACTATTCCGCTGAAGCTATGGAGCTGTTACAAAAAGAAGGTCCGAAATACCAGTATGGGAACGGATGCCTTTCAGATGGTGTCCTTGGTGCATGGATAGGGAGGTGTGCGGACTTAAAAATATTGCGGATTCTGCTAAAATCGGCAGCCACCTGAAATCAGTTTATAAATACAATTTCAGAAAGGACCTTTCAGACCATTCTAATCCTCAACGACCTTCCTATGCTCTGGGAAATGAGGGCGGACTGCTCTTATGTACCTGGCCGAAAGGCGACAAGCTTTCACTGCCATTTGTTTACAGCAACGAAGTATGGACAGGTATTGAGTACCAGGTTGCTTCGCATCTGATGATGATGGGGGAAGTTGATAAAGCTCTTGAGATCGTTCGTACCTGTCGCGACCGCTATGACGGCAGAGTCAGGAACCCATTCGATGAATATGAATGCGGACACTGGTATGCACGGGCAATGTCAAGTTATGGTATGCTGCAGGGACTCACCGGTGTCCGATATGATGCCCTTACAAGTACTATGCATATTAATTCAGAAAGAGGTGATTTTACCAGTTTTATTTCTACAGAAACTGGTTTTGGAAATGTAGGATTAAAAGACGGAAAGCCATTTCTGGATGTTTCATCCGGCGTAATTAATGTTAAAAAGTTTGAGCTGACAAAAAATTAGAATTTTTCAGTTCAATATTGAATTTTCCACTTCCCCCTGAAAAAACAATTCATATTGGTCTGCAAGCTGGAATAGTAATTGACCTGACAGGCTTTACATCAATTTAGTTTTTTTACACCCATGTTCCAGAGGGTAAATGCGAATATATCGGCATACTGTTCAATAGTTTTGCTGACAGGTGTCCCGGCGCCATGTCCTGCTTTTGTCTCAATCCTGATCAATACAGGATTACTCCCATTCTGTTTAGCCTGAAGTTGAGCGGCAAACTTAAAAGAGTGAGCCGGAACAACCCTGTCATCATGATCTCCGGTCGTGATAAGGGTTGCCGGGTAATGAATTCCTTCTTTTACATTTTGTACCGGAGAGTATCTGTAAATATATTCAAACATTTCCCGGCTATCGTCCGCTGTTCCGTAATCATAAGCCCAGCCTGCACCGGCAGTAAATTTATGGTATCTCAGCATATCCATTACACCAACGGCTGGAAGAGCTACTTTCATCAGTTCAGGGCGTTGTGTCATCACGGCCCCGACCAGCAGACCTCCGTTGGATCCTCCGCGGATTGCCAGAAAATCAGAAGAAGTATACCTGTTGTTAATCAGGTATTCGGCCGCCGCTATGAAATCGTCAAATACATTTTGTTTATGCATCTTAGTCCCCGCGAGGTGCCATTTTTCACCATATTCTCCACCACCTCTTATATTCGGAACTGCATAAATACCGCCCAACTCAAGCCATAAGGCACTTGAAATTGCAAATACGGGTGTTAAACTTATATCAAATCCTCCGTAACCATAAAGAATTGTCGGATTTTTACCTTCAAGTTTAGCTCCTTTTTTGTATGTGATCATCATTGGTATTCTTGTTCCGTCTTTTGAATTATAAAATACCTGTTCTGATACATAATTGTTGCCATCGAATGCAACAACAGGTTTTTTGAATACATCGCTTTTTCCGGTTTCCGGGTTGAAACTGTAAATCGTTTCGGGAGTGATGTAATTGGTAAATGAGAAATAAATTTCTTTGTCATCTTTCTTCCCTGAAAAACCTGAAGCAGTGCCTGAACCGGGTAGCATTATCTCCCTGATAAGTTTTCCTGTTCTGTCTAACTGTCTGACCTTTGAAATAGCATCAATCATATAATGAGCAAAAAAGTATCCGGCTCCGGTTGCAGGATCAAGGACATTGTCAGTTTCGGGTATAAAGTCAACCCAGTTTTCAATTCCCGGATTTGATGCATCAACTGTAACTACTCTCTTGTTAGGTGCATTCAGATTGGTGACTATAAAAAGTTTTGAACCATCATTATCAATGATATAATGATCGTTGCTAAAATTATTAACTATGGTTATAAACTTACTTTCTGGTTTTGACAGATCCTTAATATACAGCTCATTACCAGTTGTGGAAATAGCGGCAGTTACTATGAGGTATCTTCCATCTTCAGTAACAGTTCCGCCTACATATCTTCTTTTAATATCTGAACCGAAAACCACCTTATCATCTGTCTGAGGGCTGCCCAGTTTGTGGAAATAAAGTTTGTGGTGATCTGTCATGGCGGTAAGTTCACTTCCTTTAGGCCTGTCATAACTTGAATAGTAGAAACCTTCGCGGCCCCTCCACGATATGCCACTGAATTTAATATCATTTAATGTATCACCTATAATCTCCTTTGTAATAGCATTCATTGAAATTACTCTGCGCCAGTCCGATCCACCTTCAGAGATTGAGTAGGCCATCAGACTTCCGTCTTTTGAGAATCCAATTTCTCCAAGAGATGTAGTACCGTCAGATGAAAACTTATTGGGATCCAGAAAAACCTCAGGTTCTCCATCCTTTTTCTGGCGGTAGATTACATACTGATTTTGTAATCCGTCATTTTTTGAAAAATAAATGTAGTCGCCTTCTTTCGAAGGAGCGGTATATTTTTCAAAATTCCACATTGCTGTAAGCCTCTTCTTAATCTCTTCCCTGTAAGGTATCTTTTTAAGGTATCCGAAGGTTAACAGGTTTTCCTCTTTTACCCAGGCTGCTGTTTCTTCCGACATATCATCCTCGAGCCATCGGTAGGGATCAGCCACAGGTGTTCCGAAGATAGTGTCAACAACATTATCTTTTTTTGTTACCGGGTAAATCAACTTGTTATCAGAGTTACCGGTACAGGATGCTAAAAGTGCCATAGCTATTATAAAGAGTGCTGATTTAGTCATTTGATTAAGAGATAAAACCCGCGATTAAGTTTCGAACTGAAAATATTTTTCAAATTTAATAATTATGAGTTATAAGATACTAAAAATGGCCTTATAATAAAAACAGGAATAGAAGCCGGATCACAATTGTTTAATGCCATTGATATATTTTCCACTCTTTTTCCAGTGCAATTTTTTTTAACTTTTTATCCGGATTTACACAAACCGGATGTCCTGCAACGCTCAAAGCCGGCTTATCATCGATAGAATCACCATAGTACCAGACATTCCGCAACTCAGTGTTATTTATTTCACAGTATGCCTTTAATCTTACCGCTTTTTCCTCATCAAAGCAGAAGCGACCGAGAGGCCGACCGGTATAATATCCGTTTATGACCTCAAGTTCGGAACACAGGATATCGTCCATCCCGAGATAATTTGAAACTTCCAGACATACCGGCTTAAGAGCAGAAGAGAGGATCACCACTTTTGCATTTTGTGTCCTGTGCATGGTCAGTTCGGAACTGACCTCAGAACGGATTGAAGGAATCAGAACATTATATGATACTTCAGAAGATAAGTCCATAATTGTCTTTTCACTTAACCCGCCAACCCAGGAAACCATATCATTTATAATTTTGAGAGTGTCTTTAAGATTGGTCCTGTAAAGCATTCCGGTATAAATTGCTTTTAAAAGATCATACCAGCCCATCATACCTTTATTATATGCCTGACGAACAAGGGCTCTGCCGCTGTTTGCTCCGATAATTGTACCATCGAGATCAAAAAAAGCAATATAACTATAACCTGGTACATTATCTTTTGAAGAAATGATTGCCATCGGGATGGATTATTAACTTAAATACGGTGTGTATTTTAATTAAATTATATAATTAAAACTAAAACCCCTGTTTTCCTGAGTTACTGACAAAAGCAATTTGTTTGCTGTCGGGCGACCATGAAGGCACATTGATCGTACCCTGACCGCCATAGAGATAAGCTATCACTCTGGATTCTCCCCCTGAAGCAGGCATTAACCGTAACATGACTCTTTTATATGAGGGGTGAGAGTTCTTTTCAATATCAGGCGGAAAGGAGATGAAAGCGATCCATTTTCCATCTGGAGAAACATGAGGGAACCAGTCATAATATTCATCAAACGTAAGCTGCTCCCGTCCTGATCCGTCAGGTTTCATACGCCAGAGTTGCATAGTACCTGTATGGCTGCCATTATAATAGATATATTTTCCATCAGGTGAGTATTCACATCCGTCAACGTGTTCTCCGTCACTGATATTGGTTAAGGCAACTTCTTTTCCTCCTGTAATTGAGTTTTTATAGATATTATAGATTGTTTTTCCATTGCGTTGCCCCACATATATTACTTCTTTATTGTTTGGCGCCCATCCGTGCCAGTAGGATGGAGTATCTTCGGTAATCAGTTTTGGATCACCTCCCTTGAGCGGCATTATATAAACAGCTGAACCACTACCTGCTTTTCCTTCTTTCTGGTTACTGATAGCCAGAAGCTTTCCGTTGAAAGATATTCCGTGGTCATTATTAATTTTGTTGGCAAAGCCCGTATTTAGTTTTTCAATTTCACCTCCCGAAACAGGTATCGTATATAATGAACCATCCATGTTAAAAAGAAGTTTTCCGCCGTCAGGAATCCAGTTCGGCGCTTCGAACCTGCCGGGCTTTTCATAAATAGCTTTCCTCTTACCATCAAAAACATTCACGGTCTCAAGTCTGCAACCCGGATACCCTGCTTTGCCGGGATTGTAATCATCAGAAACCGGTTGGTCTATCCTTACATTCCAGACATTAACTTCTTCAGTCACAGCAGTATCATGAGAACATATAAATAAGCCGGCTAAAACCTCATCGGGCATATTGTTCATTTCATGCGAGCCAATAATTTCAAGAGGGTCGCCAAAATGCGCTGCCCTCATAATAATTTTCTTGCCAGCTCTTTCCACCTGTATTATATCATAAGCAGAATCGGCTGCAAAAATCTGATCCTGAGGATCTCTCATTAAAGCTCCACGCGATGCACGCCATTGTAGTACAGTAAGTCCATCGCCATGCAATGTTCCCGAAATGTGAGGAGATTTTTCATCAGTTGACCATCTTATCATCCAACCGGTTTTCCGGTGTTTATTTGCGCCTTTACCGGAGAATTTAAAATTGGCTGTAAGAATAAAGTTCCCGGTAATCTTATTAAAAAGATAATTAAACTCATCTCTTCCGAACCAGATGTTATAACCCGAACCCCGGAGAGTATAAGATTGATCTGTTCCATTATATTGTGCCGAACCGGCATATTTTGGTTTCCCAATGTCGGAATTAGAGTTGAATATTCCTATATTCTTTTCTTGTGCAGCTGTGGCAATATTGTAAAACAAGTATATAAGAAGAACAAATTTGGGTTTCATCAGATATAATTTTTTTGATTAATTCTTAAGTTTAAAGAATATTGAAAATGCAATTTTACTGAAATATAGTTAAATAATCAGTCAGATTTCCGGAATCTGATAGTAATTGACAAAAAACAGGTATCTTGACACTTTATTATTTAGAGAGCGAGTAGCTTTATTTATAATATTTTTTTCAACTGGTGTTTTGATGAGGGTACAAATGAAGTTGATTATATTTCTGACAGGGATATTTTATTTACATACCCATGCTCTGTTTTCACAACATACAAGCCAGGATAATTATACCGGTGGCTGGGAAACGCCAACTTCCTGGGATCCTGCATGGGCATCGCCTCAAACCAGTATTAGCGGTTTTGATATTTCAATTAACGGATTTATTACATTAACAGGTTCCCTTACCTTTTCAGGAAGTGCTACCAATTTAATTGTAAATGACACACTTGTTATTATAGGAAATCTGACCCTCAGCAATAACAACAGACTAACAGTAAATGATAATGGAATTCTTATAATCAGGGGGGATCTTGTATTTGACAACCAGACCATCCTTAAAGCAGACGGGTACATTGTTGTAACCCGCGATATTATAAAGAAAAGTTCAATAAATCAGGGTTCATTTACAAGCAATGATAATCCTTTAAAAATATTTATAGGTGGTATAATTTCTAAAGTAGGAATTACTAATAATCCGTCTTACCCTGTCCTCAATACAGTTACCCCGGTTACAATTCCCTACCTGAATTCCACCTATGGTTTTGGTAATATGATTGATATCATGAATGATCCCGTTTATTCGTTTTTTCAAACCACTTGTGCCAATGCAAAATCATCCAGCAACAGTCCGGTATGCATTGGAAGCACTATAAACCTCGTCGCTTCAGGCGGAATTCGTTATTCATGGAGTGGTCCGAACGGCTTCATAAGCGCTGTACAAAACCCTGCTATTCCCAATGCTAATCTTGAAATGGCAGGTATCTATTCGGTAAAAGTCGAGGACTACGGTTGTAATGCTTCTACGTCAAATGTGAATCTTATAATCAACACACCTCCTGTTATAAGCATAACAAGCAACAGTGGATTATGCGTAAATGACCAGATAACATTAACAGGAAATCCGCCTGGCGGATCGTTTATTCTGGCTGACGGCCCCGGAATTATTTCAGGAAATCTACTTATGGCAACGAATCCCGGCATTATCAAATTGGTATATAACTACTCCAATGTTTGTACCGGTGCAGCGAGCCAGTCAATAATTGTTAAAGAAAAGCCGGTAGCTGTTGCAGGCCCTGATCAGGTGTTGAAATATGTCTTTGAAACGAGGATGAATGCAGAATTGTCTTCAGCTGAAACAGGTGAATGGTCATTAATATCCGGTTCAGGTCAGATTTCAGATATAAATTCTCCGGCATCCGGGATAACTGAACTGGCAATCGGTGAAAATGTCTTCTTATGGACTGTAAGTAATGGTAGCTGTGGAACTTCCGATGAAGTTAAAATTACTGTGTCAGATTTGTTTGTGCCCTCTGTAATCACACCTAATGGTGATGGTAAAAATGATTATTTTCAGATCAATGCTTTAATTGGGCGTGTTGAACTGATCATTTTTAACCGGTGGGGGAATATGGAATATTCAAATAGCAATTATTTAAATGATTGGGACGGACGAAATAATAATTGGACAGAACTTCCGGCCGATACCTATTTCTATACAATTAAATTTGCAAATGGAATAATAAGAAAGGGAACAGTATTAATTATCAGATAAATGAACAGGCTTATTCTAAGCATATTAATAATACTTTGGCCATTGCTGCTTATGGGACAGATGTTTCCGTTGTCGGATCAATATTTAAATAATACCCTGACAATTAATCCTGCTTTTGCAGGGTGCCAGGATGCATTGAGTGCTACGGTTTTGTACAGGAATCAGTGGGTTGGATTCAAGGATGCTCCAAAAGATCTTATGCTTTCAGTTCATTCTCCGTTCTTTAATGACAGGGTTGGTCTGGGATTACTGATTGAGAAAAGCAGTATCGGGATATATAATGAAACCAGTTTAATTGGTAATTATGCATATAGAATGGAACTAAATAATGGCATATTAGCCCTTGGATTAGGATTTGGTACTACTATTAACAATGTTGCATGGAATGAATTGAAGGCAACAGATGAAGGGGATGTGCAACTGCTGAATGGTCCAAAATCAGCGGTTTTACCTGACTTTAGTATGGGTGCTTACTATTATAACCATAAATACTTTCTAGGTATTTCAATACCACGGTTCTTAAGTCATGAACTTGATCATTATACCGGTAAGTATAAAATTAAAACCCGGTTCTACGATTTTAATTATTTTATCACCGGGGGATATTTTTTTGATCTGAATACCCGCATTAAAATGCTTCCTTCGATCCTGGTGAAATATAATCCTGGTCATATCCCCCAGACAGACTATAATGCTCAGATCATTCTGAGCGACAGGATATGGTTTGGTATTGGTTACCGGAACAAAAATATGCTTATAGGAATGTTTAAGTGTCAACTAAATGATCAACTTCTTATGGCATATTCCCATGATTTTGATTTAGGCCCCATCGGAAGATATAACAGCGGTTCTCATGAGATCCTTTTAAATTACGTTTTCAGCTATTCCCGGAAGGTAATGGGGCCAAGACAATTTTAGAGAATATATTGAATGCTTAACTACTTATATATATTGTTACTGATATCCTTATTCTTTAATACTGAATTGAATGCTCAGAATCAGCATTTTATTGTAGAAAGGGCCCCATTCAGTACAGGAATGAGTGATGAATTTTCGCCTGTATTTTATAAGGGTGGTATTGTATTTTGTTCGAACCTCAGGGACAATTCTCTCATTGGTTATAAGGATGAACAAAACAGGCTTTTTAAAATATTTTATGTGGAGGGAAAAAGTAAAAAAGGCTGGAAGTCCCCACACTTACTGTCAAAGGAATTAACGACTGATCTTAATGACGGACCGGTCACTTTCAATAAAGATGGCAATATCATTTACTATTCGAGGAATAATACAATTGAAAATTCGTTAAAAAACATAACTGATACCTCCAATAAACTGGGAATATACAGAGCAGAATTAATAAATGGGATTTGGGCCAATATCAAACCATTTGAATTTAATCAAGCGCTCTATTCTTTTTGTACGCCAGCCCTTGCGCCCGATGGAAAAAGAATTTATTTTTCGTCTGACATGCCCGGAGGGTATGGAGGAATGGATCTTTATTATTGTGACAGCCTTAATGAAGGATGGGATATGCCCGTAAACCTGGGACCGGTAATTAATACCCCGGAAAATGAATCCTTCCCCTTTGCCTCTGATTTTAATAAACTCTTTTTTGCCTCCGACGGGCATAAAGGCCTTGGGGGGAAGGATCTGTATTATACACAGGAAATTAATGGAACATGGATATCTCCTGTTCCTCTTGATTCAACAATTAACTCGGCTGCTGATGATTTTGGGATAGTTTTTGATTCGACATTTGAGAAGGGCTATTTTTCATCAAACAGGCTGAATACTGATGATATTTTCAGGTTCAGTTCAGCTCCGGTTGAATTTTCATCCTGCGATACAATCCGGGAGAATAATTATTGTTATACACTTTATGATGAAAGGCATCGGCTTACTGATTCAATATCGGCAAGTTATTTCTGGGATTTTGGTGACGGTACAATAAGGAAAGGTGCAGAGGTGCAACACTGTTTTCCCGGACCTGGAAAATACATGGTTAAGTTAACCATAATTGATGACCGTACGGGTGATACCATCACAAAACAGGTTAACCATAATGTTAAACTTGAAGATATCGAGCAGGCCAGCATTAATTCTTATAATATAGGTTTGGTGGATAAACCCCTGTCCTTCGGCGGAGCAAAAATCAACCTTAAGGATTTCAGAATAACAGACTATTTATGGAACTTTGGAGAAGGATTTAAACCAGGAGGAATATTAATGAGCAGGACTTTTAAAAAGAAAGGTGAGTATATGATCCGATTGGGCTTACTGGGTGAAAAAGATAGCCTGGGTATAATTCCTCAAAAGTGTTTCATGAAAAAAATAAGAATATATGACTCATACCAGGAACTTGAATTAACAGGCAGAAGAGGGAATGAATTGTTCATTGAAAGAATTGATTCTTTGGGACTACATGACAAAAAACTGCAGAGTATGATATATTTTATGGATGATTTGTCTGAACGTCAAAAATCAAAAATAAAAGAAATGATAAAATCACCCATAGATCAGACGGTCAATTTTAACAAAAACGGAATTATACCTGATTCATACTTGTTGCTTGATAATATCAGTAAGATTTTAACAGAAGATCGTAATATCAGGCTTGAGATAGTTACGCATTCATTTAATGACGAAATACCGGCTGTTAAAAAAATGGAATTATCGGAAAGATGGGCACAGGAACTGAATCTATACTTCAGAAATAAAGTGATTAGCAGCAATTCATACCACACCATGGGCTATGGTTTGTCCGGTTCAGTTTTTAAACCTGTTGTGCCGGAAAGTAAAAAAACAGACGGAGTAATAGAATTTATTTTTATGAAAAATTAATTGTCACAGGATTGATTAAATATGCATTTATCATATTATTTATTCTGATAACTGACACAGATGTTTTTTCACAACCTGTTCCTGCGGTTGATGAAAATATTCCTTACCTGATGACCTTTGGTGGGAATGCAAAAACTTCATGGGGCGATGATGATTTTTGCCAGATATTCTTTTGCTTCATTCCTCCTTCACAGACCAGTCCTTTGTATATACGTGTTTATGATCCGGATACAGGAGGAGATTTGGATGAAGTCAAAGGCGAATTTAATAGTGTGATAAACTTTTCAATTTATGGAGGTATAGGTTGCTGGTCGGATACAGCAGCTCAAGGTATTAATCCCAGGGGAAATTATAAAAGTGGATATTTAATGGCATCAAAGACTTTTGGAATTGATCCGAAATATAATAAACAATGGTACACTTTTGGCCCTTTTAATCCTTTAGAAGGAGAATATGTTGAGAGGCTCGGAGGACGTGTGTTTAAAATTATTGCACAAGGTATATCAGGAGATGATGGTAATATTTACAGATACTTTTTAAGTACAAGTCCGGTTGAGAATATAGCCGTGGAGGGAGGCAATCTTTTTACATATAAATATCATTTCAGGTTTTCAGATGATCAGAAACAAGTATGTCAGATATATCCTTTTGTTGATGACAGGACTATTTCTATACAGATTTCAAATTTTGACTGGGACAATGATGGAATTATCAGGATATTCTCCGTCTCCAAAAATGGTATCCCGTGTGATGTTTCAGGGGAAGACAACTGGGTTATCAGAAGATTTCCAATCGTGGAGGAAGAAAAGAACTCTACAATTGAGATACAATTTATTAAAAACCAATTCGTAGAGGTGAAAAATAATAATGTTGTGATTGCGGTTCAAAACCAGTATGGCGATGCTTTGCCATTCTATGTTATTCCGATTGGAGGAATTCCGGTGTATTCTCCAAAAATAAGGATGAAATAGATAGGTTTAGAGATTGTTCCGGATAATGTGAATTGTGATAATCACTCATTTACATGATGATGCAAAGAAGGAAAGCAAGCTGTTTGGTCAGGAGTTTTTTTAAAATGCCTTTATCAGTTATAACTGAGGTAAGGACTTATTTCAATTACAATGGGATATTGCTAATATTCTTTTCGGTTTTGACACATCATGCTTTTTCCCAGGATTATAATTTCCGCAATTTTAGTAAAGAAGATGGATTAACAAACACTTATGTATATTCTATCAACCAGGATAGTCTGGGCTATTTATGGGTTGGCACCGGAGAAGGATTATTCAGATACAATGGGTTTATATTTGAAACCTATACAACCATTGACTCTCTTGCAGACAATTTTGTCCTTTGCAGTTTACTCGATAAGAAGGGTTTGTGGTTTGGTCATATAAATGGCATGGTATCATTCTATGATGGAAGAAAGTTTCATAAAGTTATTTACCGGGGAAGATCTTTAAGTCCTATAATGCATTTTGCAAAAAGTCCGGATGGGCAGATATGGATGAGTACATCTGCAGATGGTTTATTTAAACTGAACAACGGACAATTTGTTTTTGAAACCAACATATTAATGGATCATGAATCTATTAATTCCTTTGAATTTCTGGATGATAAAGAATTGCTTATTGGCACAAACTCAGGCCTGAAATATTGCAAACTTAAAGAAACGGGTGAAGCAGAGATTATACGTCCTGTTGTGGAAATTCCGGAATCAAAAGTAACAGGCATATTAAAAATGAGGCGGGGGTCCGGATTTTATATTGCTACGGAAAATGACGGCATATTCAATCTCTCCTGTAATGGTACCGCTATAAAAGCTTCAAAAATTAATATTGATCCGGCTTTTGATTTTGTTGGTATTCAGAATATTTATGAGGACAGCCAGTCAAATCTTTGGATAGGATCTCTTGGAAAAGGGCTAATTAAACTAGTTCCTGGAACGACTGGAGAGCTAAAAATGACTATTTATAACAAGACCAACGGATTTCCATCCGACCTTGTTAAAATTGTTTACGAAGATCGCGAAGGAATTATCTGGAGTGGAAACTATGGTGATGGATTAACAAAAATTACACCCAACCCTTTTTCTCTTCATGAATTTAATAATGAATTATACGGAAAAGAGATTTTTTCAATCTGTTTAACTCGTAAATACAGGTGGCTTGGAACTGAAAATGGGATGATAAAAACAGATCAACTGTCAGGCAAGGTTGTTACGTTTTACGGCAGGGGGAGCGGATTGCCTAAAGACACCGTAACAGCAATTTATTCCGCTGATGGGAAAGATCTATGGATTGGAACTGGAAAGAATGGTATATATCGGATGAACGGGGGGAATGATAGAATTATTAAATACCCTGGCATTAATGGATCCCTTGAAAACTCCATAACCATGATTACCGGTAAAGGAGATCAGGTTTGGATCGGTACAAAAAAAGGGTTATGCAATATACATTCAGGCAGCATAACCTGGTACACGCTTAGCCAGGGAGGGTTACCACATAATACTGTTAACAGTATATATTTAGATAAAAAAGAAAGAGTGTGGGTAAGCACTAAAAGCAATACACTTGCTTATATACAGGATGGGAAAGTCCATAAGATACCATTATATTCTGTTACCGGTACAATAACATTGGGCCCGATTATTGAAGATTCGGCCTCAAGGATATGGGTTGGAACGATAGGAAGTGGTGTTTTTATGATCGAATCCGATTCTATTATTAATCTTACAAGAAAAGAAGGTCTTTTATCCAATTATTGTTATTCACTCATAAACGATGATCATCAATATATCTGGGTTGGACATAAAGGTGGTTTAAGCAGAATCAGAACAACAGATTTCTTAGTAAAACCGGTACAGAATATAGCAAATATTTCAGATAATTTTGAATTTAACCCAAATGCCAGCAGCAGGGATCAGACTGAAAAAATCTGGTTTGGATCGGATAAAGGTTTGGTTTCCTATGACCCTTATTTAGAGCTCCCCCAATTAGTACCACCAGTCTTAGGGATTACTTCAGTTAAGATTAATAATGATGTGGAGAAGGATCCTGCAGTTAACAAAATAATTCTTTCTCCCGGGAATTACAACATAAGGTTCGATTTTCTGGGTATCAGTTTAAAGGAGCCAGCCCTTGTTACCTATCAATATAAGCTGGAAGGTATTGACCAATGGTCTGAAATTACAAAAAATACAAGTGCCACCTACGCTGGCTTAACAGAAGGTGAGTATACATTTCTCTTAAAAGGATCCAGCGGAGAAGGTGTAGTCTCAAATAATACGCTGACCTTTAGTATTATTATAAAAAAGCCTGTCTGGAAGAAATGGTGGTTTTTTCCTGGAATAGCTATTATACTGACACTTGGAATATACCTTTATATAAAATGGCGTTTAAACAGGTTGCTGGTCGAGAAAAGAATACTTGAAGAAAAGGTCATTGAACGGACATATGAAATTCAGCGTCAGAAAGATGAAATTGAGTTGCAGCGGGATGAGATTAATAAAAAAAATGCGAATATCACTTCAAGCATATCCTACGCCAGCAATATACAACATGCGATATTACCTCCCATAGATCTCATTGACAAACTTTTTCCAGATAATTTTATCCTTCTCAAACCAAAAGATATAGTAAGCGGAGACTTTTACTGGCTGACAGAAAAGAACAATAAAATCATTTTTGCTGTAGCTGATTGCACAGGCCATGGTGTTCCGGGTGCATTTATGAGCCTTTTGGGAATTACATTATTGAATGAAATAGTGAATATAAAGGGAATAACAAGTTCAGCTGCTATTGTCACGGCACTGCGTGAAAGAGTCACTCAGTCACTTCAACAGAACCGGAAAGATAAAGTCGCTTCAGATGGCATGGACATAGCTTTGTGCGTGTTTGATAAACATAAAAACAAACTGCAATATACAGGGGCGAAGACTGATATTGTTTACATTGAGGATGGTAAATTGGAGATACTTAAGGCAGATCATTGGGATGTCAGTATTTCAAATAGCGAAAGCGGAGAGTTTACCATAAAAGAAATTGAATGCAAAAAAGGAGATGTGTTTTATTTGTTTTCAGACGGATATAAGGATCAGTTTGGAGGGGATAATGACAGAAAATATTTACGTCGCCAGTTTTATGATACCTTATTTGAAATATATGACTTACCCATGGCGAGCCAAAAATTAATCCTGGAAGAAAAGCTACGCGAATGGATGAAACACAATGTTCAGACGGATGATATTACAATTATGGGGATCCGTTTATAAAAACACCGGACAAATACCCGTGACTCTCTCTGATTAAATAATATTGTCCATTTAAAATAACTATTTTTATCAGACCTATTATCTTTAACAACTTTTATGACAATGACAGGACTTGAACGGACTCTTTCTTTCCTTAAGGGTGAATCAGTTGACAAACCTCCCTTTCACCCTATTATCATGCGCTGGGCTGCACTTTATGACAATGCCAGATACAGAGATTTTTGCACTGATCCTGATACAAAATGCAATGCCATGATCAATTGTGCAAGGGATTTTGATTTAGATTGGGTAACGGTAATGTCAGACCCCTGGGCGGAGGCATCTGCTTTTGGAATTGAAGTAGAATATCCTGAAAACAGCCTTCCTGTCGACATAGGTGGTCGTCTTACCAGCGCCGCAAAAGCGGCAATGTTAAAACCATACCGGCCTGTGGATAATATCCGCTGCAGAAACCGGCTTGTTGAATTAGGGAATTTTAAAAATGTAGTAGGCCGGGAATATTTTATTGTAGGCTGGGTTGAAGGTCCGGTAGCCGAATATGTCGACCTTCGTGGTGCAACAGCGGCTTCGCTCGATTTCCTGCTCGAAGCTGACAATGTTAATAAAACAATGGACGTTATAACTGAAAGTGCTATAGAGTTTATTAATCTTCAGATTGATGCCGGAGCTCACTGCATTGGGATAGGAGATGCATTTTGCTCACAGATCGGACCTGAATTGTACAACCGTTTTGCTTTCACCAGACAAAAACTGCTTGTAGATCAAATACATAAATCAGGCGCCATAGCCAAACTGCATATTTGTGGAAATACCCGTTCTATTCTGCCTTCAATGATTGCAACAGGCGCTGATATAATCGATATTGACCACCTGGTCCCCACAATGGCTGAATTTTCGGGAATGCTCGGCCCCGGCCAGGTCTTCTCAGGGAAAGCAGACCCTGTATCAGTTATCCAGGATGGAACACCTGAGAGTATAAAAGATTGCGTAATTAATGATTTCGCTGAGGCAGGGAAACGATGTATTGTATCGGCAGGTTGTGAGATTACCCCGGGAACATCAATTGAAAATATGCATGCCTTCGGCATGGCAGCCTCTTCTCTAGTTGGATGAAGACTTCTGGTTTTCTTCATAATATTAACAAATATCTACATAGCCGGATTAAAAGAAACTCCTTTATTATTTTGAATCAGATGAAGATGCGTTACCGGATGTTGGATTGTAAATCTGCCAAAGTATATAATTATTTTGTGTTAATAACTTGAATAATTTATGATAAATTTCGAAAAGAAGAGTTTATTTTATTTTGAAATATTTATCCGCTAAATGATAAAAGTATGCTATTCCTCGGAATTGACTTAGGGAGTTCTTCAGTTAAGGCTTCGGTCGTTGACGGAGAATCAGGAAAGTGTCTGGCAACAGCATTTTATCCGAAGGATGAAATGAAGATCATAGCCTTGAATCCTGGCTGGGCTGAACAGGATACTGACATATGGTGGGAAAACATTAAAGTCGCAATTGCAGCCTGCACTGGAAAACTGGGACAAAAAAAAACTAATATCGGAGCAATTGGTATTTCTTACCAGATGCATGGCCTTGTTCCCGTAGACAGGAATAACAATGTTTTGCGTCCATCAATTATCTGGTGCGACAGCAGGGCAGTAGGATTCGGTGAAAAAGCGTTAAATGCATTGGGTAAAGAATACTGTCTTTCACATCTTCTTAATTCTCCGGCTAATTTTACAGCTTCAAAGCTTGCCTGGGTTAAGGAGAATGAACCTGAACTATATGATAAAATATTCAGGATAATGCTGCCGGGAGATTATGTGGCTTATAAACTTACTGGAACGATAAGTACCACATACACAGGACTTTCAGAAGGAATTTTTTGGGATTTTAAAATTGACCGGGTTTCTTCAGAACTGATGAAATATTTTGGTTTTGATAATGCTCTTTTGCCTGAGGCATTACCTTCATTTTCGGTAAGCGGACAACTTCTAAAATCTGTAGCGACAGAGCTGGGTTTGCCTGTTGGTATACCTGTTTCATACAGGGCAGGTGACCAGCCTAATAATGCTTTATCACTTAATGTCCTTAATCCGGGTGAAGTTGCAGCGACCGCCGGTACGTCGGGAGTCATTTATGGTGTCACAGACAGAAAAAAACCTGACCCTCTTTCAAGGGTAAATACCTTCCTTCATGTAAATCATACTTATAAGGATCCCCGTTTGGGCGTTCTGCTATGTATTAACGGAACAGGGATTCTCAATTCATGGCTGAGGCGAAATACAGGCTCTGATTTATCGTATAATGACATGAATCTGTTGGCAGAAAAGGTTCCCCCGGGTTCGGACGGGCTTTGTGTTTTACCTTTTGGCAACGGAGCTGAAAGGATGCTGTGTAACAAAGATCCTGGTGCCCGGATATCCGGATTAAATTTTAGCAGGCACACCAAGTTCACATCTCTACAGGGCAGCCCAGGAAGGTATTGCATTTTCATTCAGATACGGTCTGGATATTATGAAAGAGACCGGCATAGACCCTGATATTATCATAGCGGGGGAAGCTAACATGTTCCTGAGCAAAGTTTTCAGGGAAACTTTATCAACTATAACCGGAACAGAAATACATCTGTGTAATACTGACGGATCAATAGGGGCTGCCAGAGGTGCCGGTATTGGTTGTGGCTATTATAAATCTGAAAAAGAAGCTTTTAGTGGACTGAAAACAGTAATTATTACAAATCCCGATCAGAAGAAATCTTCTTTGTATAATAATACCTATGCTAAATGGAAAAAGTTGCTGCTGACGGTTTAACATATATCCAATTCCCTTTACGTGTTTTGCCAGACCTTGTGCACTTTGCGGTTAAAATTTTAAAAAAAGTAATTTTAAAAAAGTTAATATGAAATACCAAGGTAAAAATGAAGCTTATCCCGGTATCGGGAAGATAGAATATGAGGGCAGGAAATCAAAAAATCCGCTGGCTTTCAGGTGGTATAATGCTGAAGATAAAGTAGCCGGTAAAAAGATGAAGGATCATTTACGGTTTGCTATCGCATACTGGCACTCTTTCTGTGGCGATGGTTCCGATCCGTTTGGGAATGCAACAAGATTCTATCCCTGGAATGATGTTACGGATAATGAAAAGAAAATTAAACAGAGACTTGATGCCGCGTTTGAATTTTTTACAAAAATAGGAGCAGGTTATTATTGTTTTCATGATACGGATATTGTTGGGTGATGGAACAGTATTTGAGATCGAAAAACGTCTTGGGAAAATTGTTCCTGTTATGAAAAAAATGCAGGAACAGACGGGTGTGAAACTACTGTGGGGTACTGCCAATCTATTTTCAAATCCAAGGTATATGAACGGGGCAGCCACAAATCCTGACTTTGCGGTGGTTGCCAATGCAGCAGTGCAGCTTCAAAATGCCATTGCAGCAACTGTTGCTCTGGAAGGTGAAAATTATGTCTTCTGGGGTGGAAGGGAAGGTTATATGAGCCTGCATAATACCAATATGAAAAGGGAACTTGAACATATGGGAATGATGCTCTCACTGGCACGGGATTATGGAAGGAAGATCGGATTCAAAGGAACATTCCTTGTTGAACCCAAGCCTATGGAACCTTCAAAGCATCAGTATGACTTTGATGCGGCAACAATAATCGGATTTCTGCGTAAACATGACCTTGATAAAGATTTTAAACTTAAATATTGAAGTGAATCATGCTACCCTTGCCGGGCATACTTTCCAGCATGAACTTCAGGTAGCTGCTGATGCAGGTTTGCTTGGAAGTATTGACGCAAACAAAGGAGATTATCAGAATGGCTGGGATACTGATGAGTTTCCTACCAATATTTATGAGGTAACCGAAGCTATGATGGTAATACTACAGGCTGGAGGCTTCAAAACGGGAGGTATAAATTTCGATGCCAAAATGCGACGGAATTCAACCGATATTGAAGATATTTTTATCGCACATATAAGCGGGATGGATACCTTTGCCAGGGCTCTTCTGATTGCTGATAAAATACTGAAAGAGAGCGACTATCTGAAGATGAGGAAAAAACGGTACGAATCATTTGATAAAGGTGCCGGCAAAGACTTTGCGAAAGGAAAACTCTCAATCGAAGATCTGCGGAAAATAGCCCTGAATAGTAGCGAACCTGAAACCAGAAGCGGAAAACAAGAACTCTTTGAACAGTTGATAAATATGTATCTGTAATAAATTCATCATGTAGTAAGTTTAAAAACACGAATACATTTATAACGATCTCTTTGTATGTATTTAGTTGAATATCAATACAAATCTTAAATATCCGGATAATTCTGTATGGAGGAAATTAATCATACTCGGAGAGATATCTATTTAGGTCTGGATATTGGAGGAACTAAATGCAGTGTGATAGTTGGAGATGCCTCATTTTCAATTAAAAGCAAAATTGTGTTCGAAACCCGTACAGAGAGGGGTTATCAAGCCATTCTATCTGAATTTCTGAAACATATAAAATCATTGCTTTCGGGGTTTTCTGCGAAAAATTTGAAACGTGTCGGTATAAGTTGCGGAGGTCCTCTGGATTCAAAAACAGGTATTATTTATTCTCCACCGAATCTGCCAGGATGGGATAATGTTCCCATAACCAGATTTTTCAGTGATGAGTTAGGCGTTGACACAGCATTGCAGAACGATGCGAATGCATGCGCTCTTGCAGAATGGCTGATGGGAGCAGGGAAGGGAACCTCCAATATGATATTTCTTACTTTTGGAACAGGTATGGGGGCGGGATTAATTCTCAACGGGAAGTTATACTCCGGAACTAATGATCTGGGAGGTGAAGTTGGGCATATCAGATTGGCAAAAACCGGGCCGGTCGGTTTTGGGAAAGCTGGTTCTTTTGAGGGATTTTGCAGCGGTGGAGGAATTACACGTTTGGCGAAATCAATGGTTTCAGAAAGACTGAAAAAGAATCAGATCGTTGAATTCTGTCCATCCGCAACGATGATTGACAAAATTGATACTAAAATGGTAGTACTGGCTGCCCTGACAGGTGATCCGGTAGCAATGAAGATAATAAGGATTTCAGCAGAGTATCTTGGCCAGGGGCTGGCAATACTTATAGATATTTTAAATCCTGAATGTATTGTAATAGGGAGTATTTATGCACGAAATGAATTGCTATTCAAACCATTAATAGAAAAAGTTCTGCAGAAAGAAGCTATTCCTGCATCTCTTGGTATATGCCGGATTAAGGCGGCTGAACTAGGCGATTCTATAGGAGATTATGCAGCTTTATGCGTAGCTGTTTATAAGAATAAATTTTAAACTTTTATCAGGTGAAAAATAATAATTATTTAGAGGAATTGATTTTAAGATACCCTCAGCTGTTTGCGGTTGCGGATGAAATACAGAAAGCTGCTGAGTGTTTGATAAATTGCTATCAACAGGGCCATAAGGTGTTAGTGTGCGGTAATGGCGGAAGTTGTTCCGATTCGGATCATATAGTTGGGGAGTTAATGAAAGGGTTTGAACACAGACGTCAGACGGGAGAAATTTTCGGGAAACAGTTAATGACATTTGGCGGAGAGCGGGGAAAATATCTTTCAGGAAAGCTTCAGCAGGGCTTGCCTGCCATTTCCCTGACAGCCCACAGTGCCCTGGTAACGGCTATTGCAAATGACATAGATGCCGATCTTGTTTTTGCACAGCAGGTCGTCGGTTATGGGAATGCGGGAGATGTCCTGTTAGGGATCAGCAGTTCGGGAAATTCACAGAATGTGGTTGATGCCCTGATAACAGCAAAAGCGAAAGGATTGGCAGTTATTGGACTAACCGGTGAGAAGGGAGGGAAGATGAAATCCTGTTGTGATATACTTATTAATGTCCCAGGGGTGCGCACAGACTATATTCAGGAACTGCACCTGCCTGTATATCATACTATTTGCCTGATGGTTGAGAATTATTTTTTTGGAAATAGATAAAGATAACCGGGACAGGAATTTGTCAGATTTTAACCTGTCTCAGAGCCTCCTCCCGGTTCAAGGAACCATTATTTATGAAAAAAGAACAACTGGAAAAAATTCTGAATGATATAAGGTCCACTAAGATTACTGTTGCAGGTGACTTTTGCCTGGATGCATATTGGTTTATCGATGAAGCGGTAAGCGAGATTTCGGTTGAAACCAACCTGACTACAAAGCCGGTATCCCGGCAGCGTTACTCTCTGGGCGGAGCTGGCAATGTAACAAACAACCTGGTAGCCATGGGGATTGGTGATATACGGGCTTTTGGGGTAATAGGTACAGATCCTTTCGGTGCTGAAATGGTCCGTATAATGAATGATACAGGCATACAAACCAGAAACCTTCTGGTTCAGGAGAAGGAATGGCATACTCATACATATATTAAACCATATATAGCCGACAGGGAATTGAACCGTATCGATTTCGGGAATTTAAATCAGTTGTCGATGGAGACAGCTGATCTGTTGATCTCCAGGTTAATCAATGAACTGCATGAAGTAGATATCGTTATAATTAATCAACAGGTACCTTCCGGTATCCATACAGAATATTTTAAAAAGAGATTGCTAGAAGTTATTAAGAAATTTCCTGAGAAGATATTTATAACGGACAGTCGCAACTTCAACAATTTCTATGATGGAACTATCCGTAAGATGAACGATGCCGAAGCTGCCCGATTGTGCGGTGTGAATAAAAAGCCTGACGAACCGGTAACTTATTCTGAGGTTGTGGAATTTGCCAGTACCTTATTCGCCCTTTACCATCAGCCGCTGTTTATTACCCGTGGCAGCAGAGGTTCCGTGACGATAGATCAATCAGGTATTTCAGAGATCCCTGGTTTAATGATAATTTCTAAAACAGATACAGTTGGTGCCGGCGATAGTTACCTTGCTGGCGCCGCATCCGCATTGGCCGCCGGTTATAATATGGAAATTGCAGCAAAGCTTGGTACTTTTGTCGCCGGGGTTACTGTTCAGAAATTACGCCAGACCGGTACTGCTTCACAGGAAGAGATACTCAGTATCGGATCTAACCCCGACTTTATATATTCAACGGAATTGGCTGAAGATATTCGACATGCAAAGTACTTACCTGACACTGAAATAGAGACAATAAATAAGTGGAAGAATAAGCCGCTGATCAGGCATGCAATATTTGACCATGACGGGACCATCTCTACCCTGCGTGAAGGATGGGAAAAGATAATGGCTCCCATGATGATCAAAGCAATACTGGGTGATAAATTTTTCAACCCTGATGAAATATTGTACCTGAAAGTGCAGGAAAGGGTGCATGAATTCATCGACATGACAACCGGCATTCAGACACTTGCCCAGATGAAAGGGTTACTTGATCTGATAAGGGAATTTAGTTATGTTCCTGAAGAAGAAATGCTGGACGAATACGGGTATAAAGAAATTTACAATGAAGAGTTGATGGGAATGGTCAGAGAACGGGGGAAAAAAATAATGAGGAATGAATTGTCAGCAGAAGATTTTACAATGAAAAATGCAGTTCTGTTTCTTCAGAAGTTATACGATAAAGGCATTAAACTTTATCTGGCCAGCGGTACTGATACAGGCGATGTGAAAAATGAAGCCAGTATTTTAGGTTATGATCATCTGTTTGAGGGTAGAATTTACGGTGCAGTCGGCGATGTGTCAAACGAAGCAAAAAGAATTGTTCTTGACAGGATCCTTAATACAATCGGAGAATCCGGATCAGACAGAATAGCTACATTTGGCGATGGGCCCGTTGAAATAAGAGAAACCCGTAAAAGAGGGGGAATTACTATCGGAATTGCCAGCAATGAAGTAAAACGTTTTGGTCTTAATGTTAATAAGCGTTCACGGCTGATCAAAGCAGGAGCTGATATCATAGTTCCTGATTTTTCCCAATATCCTCAGTTACTGAGTTTGTTAAATATTTAATAAATAATTATGCCTTACCCAAAACTAAACAGGGATCAACTCATTATTAAAAAATTGAGCGAGAGAAAAAACAAGGTATTTATTGAAAGGGACCATATTCCATCTACACAAAAATCTGCAACCGTTTCAGTATCATGCCGGGATCTTATTCAAAAAACAGCAGGCAGGATAAGGCTGGCCAGGCAGAAAAAAAGGGCGGTGATGCTCTCGTTTGGGGCACATACTATTAAAAACGGCATGGCCCCCACCCTTATCTCCTTAATGGAAGAGGGTTGGTTAACCCACCTGGCAACAAATGGCGCAGGTATTATCCACGACTGGGAGTTTGCTTTCCAGGGAAAGTCAAGTGAATATGTTCGTGAAAATGTAGAGCTCGGGCAGTTTGGAATATGGGAAGAGACAGGATTCTATATTAATCTTGCATTGGTCATAGGAGCTTATGAAGGATTGGGCTACGGAGAATCCATAGGTAAAATGATTTTTCAGGAAGGACTTCAAATCCCGGAGATATCATTATTGTATGATGAGGCTGTAAAGATCATAAAAACAGATCCTGATCGTTCCGCTGCAGCAGTTGATCTTGCCGGAATTATTAACAGATTCAAATTGCAGCCAGGTTTTATGGCCATTTCCCATCCTTATAAGAAATATTCGGTACAGGCTCGTGCCTATGAATTGGGAATTCCATTTACAGCTCATCCGATGATTGGCCACGACATCATATACAACCATCCGATGAATCATGGAGCTGCATTAGGCCGGACAGCATTAAATGATTTTTTATGTTTTGCGCAAAGTGTCAGTAATCTTGATTACGGGGTGTATATGTCCATTGGATCTGCAATAATGTCACCAATGATCTTTGAAAAGTCATTAGCTATGTCACAGAATCTTAAAATACAGCAATATAAACATATTGATAACCACTATATGCTGATCGTAGATTTGGCCAGGTCAGACTGGGATTGGCAAAAAGACGGTGAACCGCCGATTGATAACCCCGCTTATTACCTGCGCTATTGCAAAACTTTCTACAGGATGGGTGGTGAAATGGATTACCTCTCCGCTGATAACCGGGATTTTTTACTGGATATTTATCAACTGCTGGCGGGGAAATGAACTTTATGAATATATCGTATACAGATGAATATAAATTTTCGACGCATCGTAGTCCACCTGGCCATTAAAAATATAATTAGATACACATGAATAAGAAAGATGTTGAAGAACTAAAGGAAGAGGCTGAAAGTCATCTTGTTAATGAACTGTTGCCTTTCTGGATAACTCGCATGACAGACGAAACTAACGGCGGATTTATCACGCATTTTGATAAGGATGGAAAGGACTCTGGTGAAGATGAAAAGTCATTGATTGCTCAGTCTCGCTCTGTATATACACTCTCGTCAGCACACCGTGCAGGTTATGGTGGGGGTAGATATATAGAATTAGCCAGACATGGAGCCGATTTCCTGATTAACAAAATGTGGGACAAGGAGTACGGAGGCTTTTATTGGATGATGGATCGGAAAGGAAATATAAAAATAGATCAGAAAATAATCTATGGCCAAAGTTTTGCCATTTATTCGCTTAGTGAATATACTCTGGCAACAGGTGATCCGCGTGGGATCGAATATGCTGAGAAGGTTTTTGACCTGATCCAGAAATACTGTGTCGATTCGATGTATGGCGGATACTGGGAGATGTTCCATCGAAACTGGACACTTTGCGGACCAGGGAGTCAGGGCGGAGACAGAAAAACCCTGGATGTGCATATGCATTTGATGGAAGCTTTTACAACACTTTACGAATGTACGGGGAAAGATGTCCACCGTCGTAAGCTGCTGGAAGATATTGATCTTCTGATAAACCGCATTATACACCCCGTATATAAAACCGGGATACCTCAATTTTTTAAGGACTGGACAGTTGCTCCGCAAATTAAATTCGATATAATATGGGGATGGGACAGGTTTTCTGCTGAAGGTGAGAAAGGTAATGCAACAGATAATACCTGTTACGGGCATAATGCTGAATTTGCCTGGCTATTGATCCATGCACTCGTGATTCTGAAAATGGATCCGGATACCTATTCGGATTTATATAAAACGATTTTCGATCATACTGTAAATAATGGGATTGACAATGAATTTGGTGGCGTTTATGTGGAAGGTTCTCATTCGGGCGGTGTTTATGACAGGGAAAAAGAATTCTGGCAACAGGCTGAGGTTTTGATCGCACTTACTGATGCCGTGATCATGTTTGGCGATGAAAGATATTGGGATGCATACAGAAATGTTCATCGTTTTGTGTTCGATAAATTAATAAACAAAAAAGTTGGTGAATGGTACCCATTGCTTTCACGTCGCGGTGAGCCTATATGGACTCATATGGGGCACTCCTGGAAGGTCAATTATCATTCGGTAAGATCGATGATCCAAAGTATCCGGCGACTGGATAGAATATCAGCCGGACTGTAATGAACAGTACTATATAATAGTTCCTGTAATTCTAAATCGGGGATGTTATTATTCGGAATACAGGTGGATTGGCAATAGACTTCTTTACCTTACATAACTCTGCCACATTTATCACTGAGGTTTTGTATTTTTCAGGAAAATCAACCGGTAATTTAATATCAAGTGTAATGTTTACCGGCAGACCTGTTTCCTTGTCATATTCGGCCTTCTGGATGATTTTTATATTCCCGGTTGAGATTTTCCTGTTATCACAGAATGATTTTACATAAATACCCGCACATGTCCCTATGGATGCAAGATATAAATCGAAAGGTGCAGGGGCTGTATTACCTCCTCCGTTATCCAGGGGCTGGTCGGTATGAATTACGTGGCCGTGTGAATGAGCAGTGATGATCTTTCCTCCGTCAAATGTAATTTCCATAGTTAATTATTAATTATCATTAGTTCGCTACTAAACTAATAAAAGTATACAAACTCCCCAAAGTTTTACCAAAATGTTGTAATTTAGTTGCTTGAAGCTTAGAGATATTATTTACCATTCTTAATAGTTAAACATTTATAAATTAAATGGATGCACAATGAAAACGCCCTATAAGATAATTAGCGGAATATCGATAGCTGTTTTGTTAACAATGTTACAAAATTTTAACACCGGTCTGTTTGGACAAACCAACAATAAAGGGGAACTGCTTGTTAAAAGAAGTGCGGATTTTATGGTTACCGGTGACGGAATTAATGATAACTGGAAGAAAACCAATTGGATTAATATACCGATCCGTTCTAAATCCGGTGAAAAATTAACGACCAGCGCAAAAGTCCTTTATTCCAATACAGGGATCTATTTTCTTTTCAATTGTCAGGATACGAAGATTACCGCAACAATGAATAAAGACTTCATGGATTTGTGGAATGAGGATGTAGTTGAAGTATTTCTTTGGCCTGAGGTGAGGGACACTGTTTATTTCGAGTATGAAATTTCACCCCTTAATTTCGAATTGCCTATACTGATTTCAAATAAGAATGGAAATCTATTAAGATGGCAACCCTTTCATTATGATGCTGACAGGAGGACGAGCCATGCAACAAGCGTGCAGGGAGGAGAGAAGATCAGTAATGCCAACATTAAAGGATGGATGGCAGAATTCTTCATTCCCTTTAACCTTCTGAGACCTCTTAATAATATTGCTCCCAGATCAGGTACAAAATGGAGAGGTAACATGTACCGGATGGATTTGGATCATGGAAGAACCAGTTGGTCATGGCAATTGACGGAAAGGAGTTTTCATGATTATGCAAAGTTTGGCATCTTTCTCTTTGAGTAGAGAGGAAACTATATATAATTCTCCCTTGAGAGTTACCGGCTTCATTAAGTGATTTATTTATTTTTGATCCAGGTATTTTTCAATTGCACCGGTAATCTTACGGAAGTTTTTTTGTATCGCATTCTGGATAATATCTTTTGCTAAAATCAGGACTGTTTCCCCAAAGACCCCAACAATTCCTGTTAATTTCTCGTTGTCCCATTCAAGATTGCCGGAAAATGTAACTTTCGTACCATTTCCTCCCATTGCGGGTTCGAAGATGGTAGTTCCATGGCTCTGAACAGAATCATGAAAATGATGCAGGTTAATAGTCCATCTGCAAACATGCGTTTCATTGTTCCATTCAGCCCGGTCTGTCCAGACAAAATGTTCGGAATCCAGGATTTTTTTTATCGACTGGGGGATTTTAGTAGCAGATATCCAGATATTTACAACATGAAAAACAGTGGGTGATTCGGTTCTTTCTTTTTCAGTGATGCTCTCCAGATCATCCATCATTTCAGCCAATTTTGGCAGATCATCCCGCATGGTTTGCCAGACATCCTCTACTCCATGTTTAATTAAATTAACGGTTTTGAATTGCATAAGCTCCTTTTTACAAACAGGTTGATTATTCTATCTCCTTTCTTTATAAACCTCCTGTGAGAGTGTAATAGTATTTCGTAATGAAGTCGGAACATGATGACTCGCAACGAGCCAGGAAATTGCTTTTACCAAAGCCTGTCGTGAGGGAATCGGATTATACCCCAATTCGTTAGCCCGCTCGTGGCTGTACCAATAGTAACGGCCTACCATCTTTGACTGTGCACGTGTTACTATGGGCCGCTGATGTGTAAACCGGGTGATTAATTCCTGAGAAACAGCTGCCAGAAAAGATGCTGTATGACTTGCTGTCATCAGGGGTCCTTGTTGCCCGCAAATTTCGGATATCATTTTATGTATATCATTCCAAAGCAGGTTTTCTGAACCCAGGATGTACCGTTCACCCTTTTTCCCATTCAGGGCTGCCAATATATGTCCGCATGCCACATCTTCTGCAGAAACGATGTTACAACCACCAACCCATGTTGACCTGAAAGGATCATTAAGGTAATTTATGATAATTGCATTACTTTCACTTAACCGATAGTCGTGAGGACCTACGCACAATGTAGGGCATACAGCCACGATATCAACACCAAGTTCTTTTGCACGTCTAAATCCAACAGATTCCTGTTTGATCTTGGAAGAAACATAATACCCGGGATTTGGTTCAGGATTGTTTTTATTTTCATCGAGAACGACAGGTTGTTCTGATGAGCCTATGACTACTGACGATGAGGTAAGAACCATCCGTTTTATCTTTGCTTTTTTTGATGCTTCCACAACATTTACCGTGCCTTCTGTTGCCACTTTTAACAGCACATCGGGTTGATGTCCATGATAGGAAAAGATAGAGGCTGTGTGAAACAGGAGCTGGCAACCCCTTGCAGCATTAATGAGACTAACAGAATCCAGTACATCGCCTGTTGCGATTTCAATATTTAATCCGTCAAGGCTTCTTGTGTCACTGGTTGACCGGACAAGAGCTCGAACTCTGTAACCCCTTTTCAGTAGTTCACGAACAAGATTAGCTCCAACCAGGCTATTTGCCCCTGTTACAAGTGCATTCATAGGTTATCACTTCCTGTTTTCCGTGTGACCATGTTCACGTCCTTAGTCACTGCTTCATAAAGATCTGAGAAAAAAGTTAGTCCCTTTTGTCCCAGCAAATCAATTATGACTTTTAAGTCTTTGTAGTCTCGCGAAGCCTCATTTCCATTATTTCCGGGCTTATTATAGAAGGCATTGTTCCTGTTTTCCCTGAAAGCCCGGATCAGAGGCTGAGCCATTTCAATTATTTTCAGGAATGCATCAACAAGTTGTTCAACAGGTAAATGTGGTTTATCGCTGTCAGGCTCTCCTGCTTTTTTATCCCATTGTTTTCCTGTCCCGGTATTTCGGCCTTCAAAAGCAGCTTCATAATTAGCTATAGTTCTGGAAAAAAAGGTTGTATAGGAATCAGAAACCAATGCATCTTTTACCTGAGGAAGATAATCAATGTTAAATACCTGCCAGAACAGAGGCAAAGAAAACTCCTGCCTTGCAACGACAGTTATTTCGGTACCGTACTTTGGTAAAGCAGAGAAAGTCACAATCCCATCATCGTATCTTGCTGAACGGTTGGCACTGGCAACCGTTCGCCAGAATATCTGTTGACGTTTCTTTTCGAACCTTACGAGTTCCAGTTTACATACATCAATAAAATCTCCTCCGAAAATAGCCATCCAGTTGGGTTGGGGCAAATAAATGTTGCGTTCTGCCTGCAAAATAACCTTTCCTGCCCTGTTACGTTTTACAACTGCAAATGCCCCACCTATATTATCATTCATCATCCGTACCGCTGCACTGATGTCAACATGGCTCACAAAGCTGTTAAATTCAACTGGCAATATCCTTTTGTATTCAAAAATAACCGACCGGTCAAGATATCTCCACCTTAGCCCGTTGTGATCAGGGGTCGTTTTTGCAACCACCTGGGCAAGCGGTTCCATATAATTGATTATTTCAGAATAGTCTTCCGGAGTGAACTTCGTTAAATCAATTCCCAGTGATGTTTGTCTCCTGGCAATTCTTTCCTTATCATATAATATCTGATAAGCCTGCATAGAATGGTAACACCAGGCAATGAAATAGTTTAATCCGGTTGTGCCGATAAGCCCCAGAGGATGGCTGTCGATTTCATTCAATAACTTTGTAAGGGTCTTATTAATTCTTTCATCAACATAGTTTTTGAATGGAAAAATATCTTTATTGACGGTTTGAAACCAGGCACGGGCCATCTGGTGAGCAGGTAAATATTCATTCCTGCGACGAACCGAATCGACTAACAATACCGGTACATTGCTCCATCCCTGATAAAGGTCAAGATCACCCAGTATTTTATATTGTTTTGGAAACCCTGCTGATCTCATCACTTTTGCATTCACAGAAGAGCTGTAAGGGTCAAGCCCCATTTTCATGGCTCCTGTAAAATCGCACAGGATAATGCTCTCACTTGCAATAATTGTATTGGTATGTAATGGCTTAGGTGTACAGCTTCCGTTGCTTCCGTGGTTACTTACAACTGCATCAATAATACTAAAATGTACAGGTGTCACGTTCAATAACTCAACACAGATGTCCCCGGGATCAAACCGGTGAAAATAATGATATTCCTTGTCTCTTAGTGGTAATACTCCTAAAATACAGTTCAAACCCAGCGAATAACCATATTCCTGACTTGTTTTATTCTTTGGCATGGTTATCCTGAAATCAGCCTCAACCCATTCTCTGCCCAACTGACTGCCTTCAAGAATAGAACCAGGTCTGAATCCACCATCAATAAGGTCATTACTTAGGTTTACAACTTTGTAACTGTCGCCTTTATCGGTTTTATAACGATAACCAGCGAGATCAGCAAGCACCTCCACATCACGGTTTTCCAGCCATAAATCCGAACTTCCTATGCTGTCAGCCACTGTTACATTGCTGTAACCTTTGAGATAAAGCAGGGCAATAAGATGCTCCACAAGACGAGCATCTGTTCCTGTTGAAGACTGAACATCAAATAATTCAAGATCAGGTTTAATAACAATCCGCATTGAAGAAGCAGGTTTGTTAAGTGAGGCCCGGCGTTTTTCCAGGCAATTCCAAAAACGGGATTTTACAAGGGCATGTTCCAGGATTTTATATTTGTCATGGTTATACCCCCGGAAAACCACTGCAATAACCTTTACAACTCTATCTTGTTTGCCGGTTACTTTACTCACTGTATCTAAACTGATCTTCGCCATATAATTTAATGAAACAGTATGATTAGTAAAACCTGCACCATACTACAATGTCTTTGATATGTCAAATTCCAAATGTCATGTATTATAAATCTCCTCTGCTTTTACTTCATAAAAAATTCGTTTTGCCATTTTTTCTTCTCTTATGCTTATTGACTTTCCGGGAATGAAATCAGGTATCTTTTTCCCCATGTTAATACTTTTTGGAATGCCACCAGGATGGTAAGGTCTGAATATAAATTCATGGCATCCTGATTTATTAAGAAATCTTCTGACGGCGATAAGATTTTCCTTCGTAGTAGTAATGCCAGGTATCAAAGGGATTGAAGCAATAACGCGAATACCTTTCTGTCTGCAAAGTTGTTCGAAATTTTCCAGCGGCCGTGCGACTTCTCCGCCAACCCAACGTTGATAACTTATGTTATTCATTAGCTTCAGGTCGAAGTATACCAGGTCCACAAAAGGGAGCAGCTTATCTCTAAAAACCGAAAAGTTAAAGGTCCCTGAAGTCTGAATGGCAATATGTGTTTTATGTTTTTTTAATTTACCAAATACAGTGCAAAGATAATCCATGAACAAGGTTGGTTCTCCGCCGGAAAAAGTTACCCCGCCTGAGGAGGTCTGGTAAAATAATTTATCAGATAAAAGAATTTCAACCAGCTCATCGGGTGAATAATATTGGCCTATTATCCGGAGAGCGTTTGCAGGACATTCAGATGTGCACAGACCACAGTAATTACATCCTGCCGGTATAACCCGGTTTGTATTTTCCATCTCAATCGCCTGGTTCGGACAAACTGATTTGCAACTTCCGCAAAGGATACAGCGATCCGGATAAAATACAATTTCCTTACTCTTATTAATCCCCTCAGGATTATGGCACCAGGCACAGGAAAGCTGGCAACCTTTCAAAAATACTGTTGTCCTGATCCCTGGTCCATCATCCAGAACAAAATGACGAATATCAAAAATCAAAGGTAGTTGCTCCATAATACTATGCCTGTCCTGTTAGTCTCAGTTGTAAATGTCTTACCAAATATATGAATTTAAATATGTATATAATATTTCCATCTACAACGACATCTTGTTTAAGAATCACTTCAAGAATATCGGGTTTTTCTGAAAAAAAAAGTTTTCCGAGCGCGTTTGAATCCCTGAATTTTAAACTGGCATCAGGCATGTCAATAATCCCGGGGAAAACACGCATTCCTCCATTTTTAATCTCCAGAGAAATTTGCGTTTCATTGTCTCCAAAACTGAAGTGGTATTTGGCATGTATATTCCTGATATGTTTTCTCAGCTCAAAATTTGAGGAATATGCCAGACAGATAAATTCAAGAAGGGTATTAAGGACAGAAGGAGCATTCTTTAAAAAATAGTTTTCCGTAATCCGTTTCACTGACGAAAGAACATCCCCGGGACTATTTAACGTTGTGTTTCCTTTAAGGAGGTTGCCTGTTGAAGGTTCATGTGGTTGAGCGGGTAATTTTAATGATTCATTATACTTATAATATGGTGATGTAAAGGATCCCGGTTGCCCATAATTGTTTAACAGGTATATGCCCATCTGGCTTAATCCCTTCATAAATACGGAGAAATATATCAATCCATTGGAATACAGGTTAAATGGTGTTATAATTCTTTTCTCATAATTCAGATCTGTTTGCTGCTGCCTGAGTTTATCCATCATTGTTAATCCATCTATTTACGTCCTGTGATGCTTTTCCTCAAAAGTTGAATGCTTTGACACGTCGAATCAACTATTGCCTTTGTAACACCTAATTGAGTTTCCGTGACAACAGGAGTTACCGAATCGAAGGTTTTACCGGCGCCATGAAAGAAGTTAACGCTAATACTTGATCTGTCTTCAAGCATCTCTCCTGCCTTTAATGCAAAATGGACACCACTTACATAAATTGCCTGCATGTCTTTTACCATTGTTGTTAAAAGAGGAGCAGATTGTTCAAATTGTTCCAGAAAAACATCCATTAACCGGAAATGCAGCGGAAGATCTCCCCTGATTTTTTTCCCGGATTCATCATTGTTTTGTTTGCTTTCCATAAATAGCTTTGTAAATATGTTTGTAACTACATTTTCCTATATCAAAAAATCGAACTTATTGTCTCCCCCCAGCGGTAAAAGATCCCCATTTTTAATGTTATATGCGGTTCTTGTGATGATTTCATCCTTCATCGCTTCACTGAGGTCATTAAAGTAAGCGGAATATCCCGAAACCCTGACCAATAGGCCTGGGTATTTACCAGGATGTTTTTTTGCATCTATCAAAGTCTCGTATGAAGCAATATTAAACTGGATTTGCAAACCTCCCATCCGGAAATAAGCTTCAACGGTATCTGCCAGGCGTATGATATCTTTATCTCCAGCCATTGAAGGAAATTTAAGATTCAGTGCTTCACCTCCGGGGATACAACGGCTATCCAGCAGGGCAACAGCCTGAAGACATGAAGTCAAATCATTTTGAATCTGAGAAACCGGTGTTATCCCGCTTGCAAATGGACGGTGAGCTTTCCTGCCGCTTGGAAGCGCACCACATAGTTTACCTTGTCCTGCATGGTTTGTCATTGTCCAGAAAGCAGGCCTGTATTTTCCTCCGCGATAATTTGTATGCGACTGGTAAAAATCATACATAACCCGTATTAACTTTTGCGCATTCTTTTGAGCTGCCATGTCTCTTGTTCCGAACTTAGGAGTCTGGTTAATAAGATACGTATGCAATTTCTTCTGCCCCTCAAAATTATCTTTTAATGCGCTGAGAAGCTCTTCCATGGAGAATTTTCTGTCAGTGAAGACTGCCTTCTCAATTGCACTCAGGGAATCTACGGTATCTGCAAAACCGATATGCGATGCTCCGGAGGAATTATACAAAGCTCCGCCGAAGATAAGGTCTTTCCCTTTCTGCATAGGTCCTTCGAATAAAGCTGACAAAAGAGGTGTAAGAAAAACATCCTGGTGGGTCTTTCCCAGCATTTCATTCATTTCAATTGCCTGACCGGCTAACCACATAAACTGATGTGTAAAAGCATTCCGGAATTGAGCATAGCTGGTGAACAGTGTGGAATCGCCTGTACGAGGCCCAATCTGCTCGTTTCCATTTGGGGGACATTTGCCGTCATGCAATGCCAGCTCAAGAACAACTGGCATATTAATCATGATGGAACTTGAAGAATCATAACTCCTGCCTCCTGCAGCAAGTTCCACACAACCGATAATGGCAAAATCCCTGGCATGAGGTAAAGAAATACCCTGGTTAACCAGGGTTTTAATGTCAACGATATCATTATGCATTGCCGGTACCGCTTTCGTAGAAGCAATTACCGCGGCAACACGATTACGGTATTGGGGACTGTTCTTTTTATAATGGTAACGGGCATTTAAATTTGGATCACGCAAACAGAGAAGTTCGGTAATCCTGAGCATTATATAGGTCAGATCATTTACTGCATCTTCCCCATTTTCATCAACTCCTCCCACAGTAACCGCCGGAACAGTCCCGGAGCCGCCGAACAACTCAACAGCTGATTCAGGAACAACATTGGTATTGTCATTCAGTTTAAGCCAAAGACATCCTACCAGGTTCATTGCCTCCTTCAAAGTCAGGATCCCCTTTTCCATATCCTGCCTATAAAAAGGATATAATAATTGGTCAAGTCTTCCGGGACTGATAGCCATATTGATATTTTCAGCATGAATAGCAACCAGCAGAAGCCATAATGAATTTACAGCCTCCCTGAATGTTCTTGCCCCTCTGGCAGGTACTCTTTCGCAAACTGATGCCATTGCCTGCAGGTTCTTTTTCCGCCATGCATTTCTTTCTGTTTTGGCAAGTTCCAGCGCTTTCTCTTTAAGGTTTTTTGAATATTCTTTAATCCCTGACAGAGCAATACGGACAGAAGTATAAAAATTTAACTTCTGATGGTCCTCAATGGTCAACCGTCGTGTCTTTCTTATCTGAGCTTCTTTATCTGCTGCTTCTTTTATAATGGAATCAACACCTTTATGAAGAGCTTCCCGGAAATCAGGTACCGTATGTGACACGCATCCGGCTTTACCGGAAATAAAAAAAATCAGCCTGTCGAGAAGTTTTATGCAGCGGGGATTGTTATTTTTTTTGCGGGTAAGTTCAAGGATATTTCGCTCCATCCAGAAAGGAAAAACATCAAGATCAAGTACTTCAGCATCACCCGGGGACAGTATAATTGGATTTTTTTCCCGCGTGCTTATTGTGTCTAATTCGGGCCATATTGTCATTCCCGTTAATTCCGGGTATATCGGCGCTCCAAAGTGTTTTGATGTCGTTGTTCCCGCCAGTAAATTATCATCAAAAAAGCAGGTTTGTTTTTTAGAAAGGAAATTGGCGACCCCTTCTGCACTTTTGATCTGCATTGATTTATCGTTGTTGCAATGATCGCGAAAAAAGGAAGTTATATGTAGAGCCCTTTCGATACAAACTTCTGGTTTTGCCAAAAGAATTGTTTCTCTCAATCTCTTAAGCAATAACATATTGCTAAGATTGTATTTGCGGAGGGAGATGTCATTCAATGTAACGGCTGTCAATTAATTTTCCTCCCGGTCGGAATTAAAGCGTTTAATAATAAATATAACTGTTTAAACAACTGGTTTATAATTCTTTACATGCCAGTTTCGGACTGCATTATTAACTTATATATAGTAATTCTATTGTATTATCAACTTCAAAAAATTGAAACTAAAATGCGAATCATTTTTTTGGTTTGATTTTGGTTTGCCGGGTTGGTTTTGGGGTGGACTTTCCCTTCTTTTGAGGTTCCTGGGCTTTTTTGTCTTCAACTACATTGAGAAGCACCTTGAGACTTAGTTCAGGAAATCCATCTATCCAGACCATACTCTGGTAAATCCCTGACTTGATATTCTCAGGGATCCCTACTTCCATTGCAATACGGATTTTTTCATTGGGGACAACGGTTACCTCGACAGGATCTAAAATTACTGGTATTGTAACAGGAACATTATTAACCTGATCAACGAACCTGGAATGAAAGACCCGGGCAACGACTGTCGCTGATTTCATGCTTTCAAGGATAAAGGCTGAACGACATAAATCACCTGGTGAGCCTGTCATGTGAAGTTCACTTACGGTTTGTTCGTGCTGAGGTTGCCTGGTTGCAGAAGCTCTGGTCTGCCAACCCGATTGTTCAAGTGAAGCGAGGAGTTCTTTTGACATAGTACGGCTCAGATCAAGCAGATGTGACGCGTGTTCAACATTAAGCCGGAGGTAATCTGCAAAGCCTTTTGATAAGGTACTGCTGCTTTCTGATACGATACGCGACAGATCATAGGGTAAACTCATAGTTTCCCTGAGTAAATCAAATCCCTGCTTCATTGCATCTGCATTTCTTTTAGCTGCTTCAGAAAAAGCATTTGTCAGATCATCCATTAATTTATTGCCTGTTGTGCTCATTTTCTCGTCTTCTTATTTTTTTATTCGAAATACGGGTATAAATTTCTATCTGGTCTCTTTCCTTATGACAATGGGTTTTTCATTTTCACATAAATAGTGGTGGTACCAGCGATGAAAATGGGTATCAATATCCCTTTCATCATAAGGTGCTGCTTCGGGAATATCATTAACTGCATCGACATACAGCTTGAAACATATATTCTGATTATGCTTCCTCTCTCTTATGACGATATCTGTCTCGTAAACAGAGCCTGTATTAAAACTATTATTTAGAACAACTCTCATTTCTGCCATTACCGACTTACCGGGTTGTACTTCTATCTCTAACTTATTAAGTGTTGGCTGGGCAACCGATATACCATTTTGATCCGTAAGCTCTCTTACACCCAACAAATAAGTTTTTTGAGAATTAGATGTATTGCGTACCCTGAATGGGACAATTACAACCTCCCCGGGATATCCGTGGCGTATTATGGTCAAAAGACAACGCGGGGGACAATTATCCTGAGGCGGACAAATTATTCTTGCATCATTTGATAAACCATTAAGAGGTTCAGATGAACCAGAATCACATGGGCAAGGTTGATTTGGCCATGATTTTATGCTGCCGGTTATCACTTTGTTCATGATACCAACAGTCATCTCATTGAAGCGTTTCATAGTATTTATCATACTATCAACCTGAGAAAGACTTTCTTTCATTAAATCAACCATTTTGATTTCTCCTTATTTTTTTGTGATTACTTTTTTTACTAACTTTTTTACGGGTTCAGCTTTTGGTGAACCTATTATTTTATAGGACAGTTTATCATTGAAAATCTTTATTATACCATCATATTGCTGGTGATCTTTAATTTCTGACGGCAGGGTGAACACAAGATGCAATGTGGTTGATTCCCCGGGATTTAATGATTGTCCCGGCTCTTTAAAAGATATCTTTACCCCGTTTTCAAGTTCCTGCCTGATTTTGTGAAAGAAAACCTCCAATGTTTCCATTGAAGACTTATTGGCACTCTCCTTAACAGCTCCTGTAAGGCATCTGAGAACGCTTTTTTCAGCCAATTCTGTTTCGTTCTCTCCCGATGGAAGGTTAACAGGAACATTCCCTTTATTTGACACCTGTATCTCAGCATGGTGTGATAAACCAGGTTCAATCCCTAAGAAATTGACTTCCCCGGGATTAACTTCGATACTGACATTAGGTTGAATGACCAACTTTATCTTTTTCCCGATTCCTCCTATAAAAACATCCATATCATAAATTGCGGGAAGTGTTTGAGGATCAAGAGATATTCGGACCCGTTGCAGCAGCCTTTGACCGGCTTTGAGATCAGAATTTACCTGAAATGCTTCAAACCGGAGATCATTTAATTTTTTAAGCTTTTCATGCTCGAGGCGTAAATCAGGAATATGGAAATCGTTATTACTGGTATTCTCGAAAATAACCTGCCCTATCAGTAAATCCGGGGGACCTATAAAATTGATGCATTCCTGTGGCATGGATATACCTTCAGATGTTTTTAGATCATTTATGGTTTTCATAAATATTCCTAATTTCAATTACCAGATAAAAAGATTTTTACTTTTCCTTATGAATCGGAGTATCCTTTGGAAAAGGTCTCAAATCCTCTTCAGGACACTCGATTTTGCACTCTTCGAACCGGTTTGGAATATAGGGTTGGGTGATGATTTCACTTTCGCCGCTCATACACCAGGTAAAAAGTTCGATGCCCAGCAATTTGAAAGACATTTGCTGATAGTTCGGGATGTGCATCCTGATTTTAGGGGTCACAATGTCCTTAATATCATTTAATGTCAGATGGGGGATGTTTAAAAGGTCGACAGTAGATGCAATGGGTTTTGCGGGATCGCCCGTAAGTTGAGCAGCAACCGGTTTATTAGTGTCTCCGGTTATCTGACCAGCTACTGGTTTGGTTATATCACCAGTGATATGAGTTCCGACAGGTTTATTTATGTCTCCGGTTATTGGCCCGGGTGTAATTGTACCACTTAAAGTGGTAGTAAATCCACCTACTAGTTTTGACTCTATTCCATACCAGTCCATATTAGTTTCCTCCTTTTAATGAACGTTTGTTTTGCAGGTTAATAATTTATCCGGATAATTACAGAAAGTGTTAAGTCCGGGTTTTTCTTTTTTAATAACTTACCTGTAAATATTTGTAAGCAACTATAAATTTACAAAACAAAAATAATATAAATCAAAAAAATGTGTTTTTATTACAAAATATTCCTCAATACCAATAAAAAGTCTGCGTGATAATCAGGATGCAGAACATATTTATTACATTAGTGGTAATAAATATATTGTAACATGAAGTGATCACTTTGAGCAAAGGTATAATGTGGGTTTGGATTGATTCCAACTTTGAAATATTTACGTCAGAAATAGATGAAACCAAAGTGGTAATGGAATTTTCAATGTAAAAATCATGCGCAAAAAATTAGTGCTGATAAACCCCGTCAATTCGGCCCGTTCGGGTTTAAGCATAAATCCCGGCGGGCGTTTTCCTCCATTGGGACTGGGGATCGTAGCAGCCTTGACAACCAGTAATTGGGATATAGAACTTATTGATGAGAATTTTGAAATTTTCTCCTTCAGGGAAGCCGACCTGGTAGGGATTACATCCTTTACGGCAAACATAAATCGTGCATATGAAATTGCCGGCATGTATCGATTAAAAGGCATATCTACGGTAATCGGGGGAATTCATGTCTCTATGTTACCCGATGAAGCCGCTAAATTTGCAGATACAATCGTTGTAGGATCAGCGGAATGGTCCTGGCCGAAGGTCCTTAAGGATTTTGAGAGTGGTAAACTTAAGAAAATTTACAAGGATGAAAATCAAAAGACGACAACTATTTCAGGGGCACGTCATGATCTCTTCCACCCAGGCTATACTTTCGATTCCATTCAAACGGCCCGGGGTTGTCCCATGGATTGTCATTTTTGTTCGGTAACGGCTTTTAACGGAGGTTTTTATCGCCAGCGATCAATAAAAGATGTTCTGGACGAACTGGAGGCTACCCGAAACAGCAATTTTTATTTTGTGGACGACAACATTTACGGATATGGCAAAAATGCTTCCGAACGTGCAATTGCCTTGTTCAAAGGAATTATTGATCGTGGATTAAAAAAGGAGTGGTTCAGTCAGGCATCCCTCAATTTTGCTGAAAATGATGAGGTAATGGAATATGCTGCCCGCAGCGGTTGCAGGATGATTCTTCTGGGTATAGAATCTGAAGATCCTGCTGCCCTGAAAAATGCCAACAAGAATCTGAACCTTAAATTAATTAATAAATATAAGGAGATATTCAGCCGTATAAACAGCCATGGTATTGCGGTTCTGGGCAGTTTTATTTACGGAATGGACGGTGATACAAAGGCTAGCCTCTCTCAACGTACCGAGTATATTTTGAACAACAATATTGATGTGGCACAGATATCTTTAATGACACCACTTCCGGGCACACGTTTATTTTCAAAACTGGAAGAAGAAGAGCGACTTATTTATACCAACTTTCCTAAAGATTGGGACCACTATGATATGACGGAAGTCGTATTTAAACCATTATTAATGGAACCTGATGAACTATACGAAATATTGATCGAGGGTTACTTTAGAATATTCAACCCGGTCTCCCTCTGGTATAAATATCTAAGGACGTTTACAACTACCCGCAGTTTGCAAACTGCCTGCTGGGCATATGCGTCTAATCTGAACTACTTTAATACCGCTATGGCGATTTACTGGTCACGCCCAAAATAATTGCATTGATGATCTGACATCTTCTATTTTCACATCCTTTCAAAATATAAAAACCGCTAACGATTGGAATATTATCGATTGCGTTTAAACAGGGTCTGCCCGGAGGGATTCTGACCTCCGACCCCATGTTTAAGAATCAAATGGTTTTTCCACCAGGTAGTGAAGGAGATTTAGTTATCAGTTAAGTTCAAACCAACCTGAAGATTTGTAAACCTTTTCTCCATGATAGCTATGATGATGATATTCATTGGTGTGATTGTCGTAATCATAATCTTTCCTCCAGTTTACGATATTCTCTGATATTTCCCGGATTGCATCCAAAATAAATAATAACTCCTCATTTGTCATGGTAGGATGAAGAGAGAGCCTCACCCATCCGGGCTTCATTGAAAGATCACCTGCCTCAATTTTATCAGTTATCTCTTTTGACGTTCTGATATCGACTTTTAGCAGAAAATGACCATATGTTCCAGCACATGAACATCCACCTCTTACTTGTATTCCAAACCTGTCATTAAGAAGTGCAGTTACGAGGTTATGATGAATGTTATCAATATAAAATGAAAAAACGCCAAGCCTTTCGGTTATATTTTTTGCCAGGATATGTAAACCTTTTAAATCCAATAATTTGCTGAATGCAATTTCTTTGAGCTCCATTTCTCTTAGGCCCATTTTTTCAGTGTCCATATTCTCTTTAAGAGTTATAGCCAGAGCAGCTTTGATACCCTGCAGAAAGCCTGGTGTACCTCCATCTTCTTTTGCCTCAATGTCACTGATATAGCTGTATCCACCCCATCGGTTTGTCCATTTAACTGTTCCCCCACCGGGAGAATCCGGGATCTTATTTTTGTAAAGCTCCTTATTGAAGATCAAAACACCTGCTCCACCCGGGCCGCCAAGAAATTTATGCGGCGAGAAAAACAAAGCATCGATCTGCTCCAGTTTATCGTCAGGATGCATATTGATATCGACATAGGGAGCGGAAGCGGCAAAATCTATAAAACAATATCCGTTATTTTCATGCATTATACGGGCAAGTTCGGTAAAGGGAGGCATATACCCCGTAACATTGGAACATGCAGTAAATGAACCAATAAGCAATGGCCGATCCTTATATTTAATTATTTGTTTTCGTAAGGTATCCGGATTAACTTTAAGGTCTGTTGATGGATCGAGCACAACCACGTCAGCCAAAGTTTCAAACCATGAAGTATGATTTGAATGGTGCTCTGCATGAGTCAGAAAAACAACTGGCCTGTTTGTACCGGGGATATCTTTGCAGTTGTGAGAATAACCAGGGGCAACAGGACAATAATTAATAGCTTGTTCAGGGACTTTTAGTCCAAGTATCCTCTGTAGCTTTGCAATAGCGGATGTCATACCGGCCCCTGTAAATATCAGGATATCATTATCACCGGCATTGACATGATGCTTAACAATATTCTGTGCCTGATGATAAGCATCCGTCATCGCTTTCCCTGTAGCTGAGGACTCTGAATGGGTATTCCCTACCATTGGCCCAATGTCGTCGGTCAGCTTTTTTTCAATGGTCTTATAGAGTCGCCCGCTGGCTATCCAGTCAGCATAAACAAGTTTTTTGGGACCATACGGGGTCTCTATTTCTTTATCAATACCAATAATGTTATTGCGAAACAGGTCAAAATATTTTTCAAGCTCTGTCATTGCAGAATATGAAAATAGTTAAACTCTTTTATAAAGGTGAATTCAAAAAATCCCAATTACTCTCAAAATTAACTTTTACAATTAATATGGCAAACAGTATTCTGGTTCATTATTTAATTAACTGTCCGGACTGCATCTTAAATTTTGCGAAATCAGGAGACCTCGCCCGGCCTGAATGGGAATTATTTTATTTTGTAATGATCTTCCAGGATCATCCTGAATAATTTTCCGGGCAATATATATTTTAACAACACTGCAAGTTTCTGCTCAAATGAAGCAATAATATATCTCTGCCGGGGATTTTTACATTCAACTATTCTGACGAGTTTTCTGGCGAGGACCGACGGTTCCCATCCATTTGATTCATCTTTTTCAATTATTGAAAGAGTCTTTTCAAATTGTTCATGATAGGGATCGCTGGCTACAGAAGGAGTCAGGAAATTTCTTCGGTTGGCAGAGTTGCTTGTATGAAAATCACCCGGATTGATAAGCACAATTTTAATATTGTATTGCCCGACCTCCATCCGCAATGCTTCACTGAAGCCCTCAATTGCAAATTTCCCGGCCGAATAGAATGACTGAAAAGGTAATCCCATTAAACCGCCGATAGAACTGAAATTGATTATCGTTCCTCCACCCTGTTTTCTCATAACTGGCAACACCTCTCTCGTGAGCAGGACCGTCCCAAGAAAATTAGTATCAATCTGGAGTTTAATATTTTCTATGGAAGAAGTTTCGATGGGGCCTCCTGTGTGCATTCCGGCATTATTAATCAATACATCTATTCTGCCCTCTTTTCCCATTACAGTAGAAACTGCCAGCTTTATTGATTCGTAATCCATCAAATCCATCCTTAGATAATTGACCTGGGTTTCTGATTCGGATTCTTTTCTGACAGTACCATATACTATGTGGCCTTTTTCGGCCAGGAGCCTTGCCGCCTGTTTCCCGAAACCGGAAGAGATGCCTGTAATAAGGATTACTTTTATCATAATAAAATCTTTAGGGACTACTTTAAGGAGTCAGATCCATTACCCAAAGTTGGGTAATAATCTACTTAAAAGTCGCAAAGAACTTGAATACATTGTTTTAACATTGTTTTCTTTACTTCTCTCAGCGTCCTAGCGGTTAGTAATTGCCTTAATCCATAACCGGTGTAAAATATTTTTATAAAGTAATTTTAATTCAAAATGCCGATAGCTTTTGCCGCTTTGGTTATTTTTTTTATTGATCTTTCAACCTGTTCCAGAGTATGTGTTGCCATAAGTGAATACCTTATAAGACAATCCTCTTTCGGAACGGCAGGCGATACAACAGGATTCACGAATACTCCCTCAGCCAGAAGCATTTGGGTAAGCCTGAGTGCCTTAATATCGTCACGTATAAAAAGAGGGATGATAGGGGATTCAGATTTTCCAACATCAAAGCCGGCCGACTTAAAACCATTAAGAGCATAAGCACTAAGATCCCAGAGATGCCGGATCCTTTCAGGCTCGGTTTCCATTATTTCCATGCAGGCAATCACTGTGGCGGCAGAAGCCGGTGTCATGCTTGCACTGAAGATCAGTGTCCTTGAATTATGTTTTATAAAATTGATCACCTCTTTATCTGCTGCAATAAAGCCTCCGAGAGAGGCAAATGATTTGGAAAATGTACCCATGATCAGATCAACTTTGTCAGTCAATCCGAAATGTGAAGCTGTTCCTGAACCATTAATTCCAAGAACGCCGAGAGAATGAGCATCATCAACCATTACTGATGCATTGTATTTTTCTGACAACCTCACTACTTCAGGTAAGTTGATTATATCTCCTTCCATTGAAAATATCCCGTCAACAACAATCAGCTTTATGGAATCCGGAGTGCATAACTTTAGTTTACATTCAAGGGAATCCATGTCATTATGGGCGAATTTAAGGACCTTGGAAAATGAGAGTCTGCTGCCTTCAATTATTGATGCATGGTCGAGTTCATCAAGCAAAAGATAGTCATTTCGTCCGGCTATAATTGATACTACTCCCAGGTTTACCTGGAAACCTGTGCTATAACAAAGTGCCATATCTTTGTTAACCAGCCTGGCAAGTTTTTCCTCAAGTCTGGTATGAATGTCAAGTGTACCATTAAGGAATCTTGATCCGGCACAGCCAGTTCCATACTTCTTAATGGCTGCAATTGCAGCTTCTTTGACTTTAGGATGATTTGTTAATCCGAGGTAACTGTTCGATCCGAACATTAAAACCTTATTCCCGTTGATGACTACTTCTGTATCCTGTTCGGATTCTATTTCCCTGAAATAAGGATAGATACCGGCTTGCATAGCTTTCTGAGGTGCATCATACTTTGAAAGCTTCTCTTTTAATATTCTCACTGTAAGAAAATAAATTGAACTTAATGAGCCAAATTTAATTAAAAAAGTAGAATAAAAAAGTGCTGACAGAATTTTCCGGATGTTTTAACAAAATTGAGAAGATGCATATTTTTGAGCAGTTTATCTAACTTAAAGCTACCCATGAGAGGACATTTTTATGTAAAAAAAGATTCAGCCTCCCCGATTATGACAGAGACAACTTTGATTTTTAGTACCGGCTATTTCTTCCGTTATATTCCAATCCCACACGGAATCAGTACTCAATTAACTGGTTAAAATTAATTCAACAAAACAGAGATTTTATTTGGAAAGTTTTAAGATGAAATCTATTTTTATGCCGAAAATCAATTCTGAGAATTTAATGGATGACATTCCTGCGAATAGACGAGACAAAACTATGATATAGAAGGAATTGCATTTTATATTCACTTCCTGATATATCAAAATTAATAAGGAGGTGACTATGACATCACTCACAACTTTTTATTTAAGCGGAATAATTGGAAAGGAAGCATTCGGGGCCGATGGGGATGCTATTGGAATAATCAGGGATTTACTTGTAAATGCTGTTCCTTCGGGACAAAATGACCCTGACCAGCAACTTGTAATTGGTGTCAGATTGAAAATAAACAAGGAAACCAGGTTTTATTCTTTCAGTACGTTCAGGGTTTTAAAAGCAAGGGAAATGCTCAATGTCAGCTGTTTGGGACTGGTTGAACTCAAACAGCAGGAGGTTGAGGACGGTCTATTACTTGTGGAAAATATTCTGGATAAACAAATAGTGGATATGAATGGTCGCAAACTTGTGAGAGTTAATGATATCAGACTTGTAACTCTTGCTTCCGGAACATTTGCTATAGCTGTCGATATTGGTATCGAAGGCCTTTTACGAAGGATTGGTATCGCATTACCGATTAAGAGATTTCTTTCGATCTTCAATAAAAACATCCCTGCAAAATTCATACTGTGGGATGATGTACAGGCAATTGATTATTCCAATTCAAATATCAGACTATCTAAAAGTTATGCTAAGCTGCACACACTTCACCCTTCTGACCTGGCAGATATCCTTGAGGATCTGGGCAGGAATTCAAGTATGTCAGTATTCTCCTCTCTTGATGAAGAAAAAGCAGCTGATGTTCTGGAGGAACTCGAGCCTCAGACCCAGATCCATATTATTGAGAATCTTCCTGTAAATAAAGCGGCTGACGTTCTTGAAAAAATGCCGGCCGACGAGGCCGCTGATATCCTTGAGGAGCTTGAGGATGAGAAGGCCGAAATTTTGCTTAAAGAGATGGATACCGAATCATCACAGGAAGTCAGGGAATTGCTTGAATACGCTGAAGATCTGGTTGGTAGTATTATGACCACTGATTATATTGTATTCAGCGCTGACAAAACAGTGGAAGAGGTACTTCAGGTGTTGCGGTTAAAAAAGCCGGAACCATCAGAATTGTATAATCTTTTTGTAACAGAGAGTAACGATAAGCTAATAGGAACATTTGGCCTGCGGGATCTTGTTCTTGCGGATCCGGAATTAAGTGTCAGCCAGATAATGAATACCGAGCCTCTGTTTTTGTTCGATGATCAGAAAACCAGGGCAATTGCCGAGATTGTATCTAAATATAATCTGCTCGCTGTACCTGTTGTTGACCATGAGAACCTGCTTCAGGGGATGGTTGTTATTGATGATGTTGTAGAGGATCTGATAAAGGAAAGGAGAACCAAAAAAAGATAAAAGCAAGACTTTATGTTCAGGATAAGTATCTGGAGATCAAGATTTATCAGGAATATGGCAATATTTTTTGCTATTCTCGGGCCTGGTATAATAACCGGAAGTGTTGATAATGACGCGGGAGGGATTACGACCTATTCTGTTGCAGGGGCAGTTTACGGTTATGGGCTGATATGGACACTTATACCTTCTTTTGTCGTACTTCTGGTTATCCAGGAAATGAATGCCCGGATGGGTATTGTAACTGGTAAAGGACTTTCTGACCTTATACGCGAAAACGCAGGTGTTAAGATCACTTTTTTTATCTTTATCGGACTGATTTTCTCCAATATCGGGAATACAACAACCGAGTTTGCAGGTGTTGCAGGAAGTCTGCAGATATTTGGAGTCAGCAAGTATATATCGGTACCGGTTGTTGCGGTTTTTGTCTGGATCCTTGTCGTAAAAGGTACATATCAGATTGCTGAAAGGATATTCCTGGTTTTCAGTGCTTCATTACTCACATATGTGGTATCCGCATTAATGAGTAAACCGCAATGGGGGGAGATTGGTTCTTCAATTATTCATCCCCGGATGGCAATGAATTCACAAAGTCTGGCGATGGTGATTGCACTTGTAGGTACAACTATAGCTCCATGGATGCAGTTTTATATGCAATCTACGGTTATTGAGAAGGGTTTGAAGATGAAAAATTTCAGGTTTACTTTCATTGATATAGTTGTAGGGTGTGTGGTGACTATTGTTGTCGCTTTTTTTATTATGGTAGCATGTGGTTCCACTTTATACCCGAACGGTATAGCTATAAATGAAGCAAGTGATGCCGCTCTGGCCCTTAAACCACTCGCCGGGGAACTGGCCTCTCAGGTATTTGCGTTCGGACTTTTTGTTGCATCGGTCTTTTCGGCTACAATTCTTCCGCTTGCAACTTCATTTTATGTATGTGAAGCATTTGGATTTGAATCGGGAATAGATAAAAAATGGGATGAAGCAAAAGAATTTTACATACTCTATACCGGAATACTTGTTTTATCGGCAATTATAATACTTATTCCCAAAGCACCTCTTATTGCAATTTCGATCTGGACCCAGGTAGTCAATGGGATCCTGCTGCCGGTTGTTCTGGTCTGCATGATCCTTCTTATAAATAATAAGAAAATTATGGGTTCATATGTTAATAAGACATACCAGAATATAATCGGATGGAGCGCTGTGTGCGTAATGACCGGTTTATCTCTTTTGCTGCTTATAATCCCATTTTTAACATGATAATGCTTAATAACGGGAAACTCTTTTCTAAGTTACTTTATTCACCATCCTGACAGACAGCTTCAGTGAGTATTTCACCTGATGATTTAAGGGCAGTGATCTCATTTTCAGAAAACCCTTTTTATTCCTCTTACGGGATATACAGTAATCTAAGGATTTAATTAAATTTGTAAATTCATCACCCGAAAAGCGAAATAGCAGACAGATATTTATGAAAAATACGGGAGTAAAAATTCTTTCACTAATGTTTTTGGCAGCCCTTTTGACCGTATCAGGCAACAAGGTTGCCGAAGCCCCTGAAACAGTTTCCTCACAAAAAAGAAATGGCGTTGCAATTATCCTTACCGGTGCAGCAGCCAGAATACCTCAGGAAGCAGCTTTACTGGAAGAACTCTATAGCAGGGGGCTGTTGAAAAATGTTGTATTTATTTCAGGTGTCAGCTCCGGAGCCCTGAATGCAGTAATCCTGAATGGCATATTAAGCGGAAAACTTACATGGGAAGACTATAAAGAGATTCTGTTTAACCTGAAAAACAGCGACATTTTTATCCAGGAGGGTAACAAAAAACTTCCTGTGAATACAGAACCTGCACGTAATCTTTTTAAAAAGATTGTTGAGGAGAAGCTTGGTTATTATCAGATTGGCGATCTACCTTTTATGACAGAGATTTCTTTTACAGATCTCAGGGACCTGGACCTCAGAAAAAAAGTTTACAGAATGTGCAGCAGGAAGATAAACTCAGAGACCGATACAACATTAAGCCTCGTCGATATAATGATGGCTTCATCAGCCTTTCCCATTGCTTTTCCTCCTGTCAGAATACGAAATGTAAAAACAATTCCGGATGTCGGATACGTTGATGGAGGTGTTGGTGATGATCATGTGCCTTTTCAGGCGCTTCTTCAGTTTCAGAAATTCAGAGGCGCCGACGTTGAAAAAGTTTACATCGTGAGCAGGAAAAGTGATAGTATTCCTCAGATCAGCGAGGAGCTAAGAGGCCTTGGCATAGACGATAAAGGAAGGTTTGATAAACTTGGCATTTCTCTTGATAATATACTTGAAAAAGGAATTATAAAAAGATTGGAGGCCTATTCAAAAGAGGCACCCCGAATGATTTTCCTAAGTTACATCTGGATACCTGACTTTGATGAAAATTTTCTTTTGTTCAATTTCGACGACCTTAAGGAGCAATATATTCTTACACAACGCTGGGCTAAAAATCATCAACCTGTACCACTTGGTGATTTTCTGTTGTATGATATTATTAAGAATAAATAGAGAGTTAATAAGTTGTCCAGCAAACCAATAGCCATACACAATACAGCCGGAACGGATTTTCCAAAGTTCAGGTACTGCGGTAAACAAGCTTGCAGTTACGTCATGGTATTGGAAAATGTTTAAATTTAAATATTAGATTTGTAAACACATTGTTCATTTAAAAAATTAAATTCATAACCCAATGAAAACTATTTCTGTTTGCAGAATAACTTTTATTACAATTATTTTCATCCTGCTTTCAGCAGGCAATATCCTTTGTCAGAAAAAGACAGAAGAGGAACTTCTGGGCAAGGCAGACCTGTATAAAGCTAAAAAGAATGCTCTTGAGTACCTTGGCGACAGCCAGGTTATTAAAAAATACGGAGCCATTTCTGATGCAATCTGGAATTTTGCCGAACTTGGTATGCAGGAATTTAAATCTTCAGCCCTTTTGATAAAAACACTTAAAGAAGAGGGTTTTAAAGTTGAAGAAGGGGTTGCAGGCATGCCAACCTGCTTTGTTGCGTCATGGGGCAGCGGAAAACCCGTTATAGGTATTCTTGGTGAATTCGATGCACTCCCCATGTTATCCCAGAAAGCACATAGCCCGTTACAGGTTCCCATTGTTGATGGTGCACCAGGACACGGTTGCGGACATAACATGATGGGTACCGCAGGGATCGCTGCTGCGATAGCTGTTAAGAAAAGTCTGGAACAGAATAATTTAACGGGTACAATTAAGTTTTTTGGATCACCTGCCGAGGAAACCGTAATCAGCCGTCCATATATGGTAAGAGAAGGGGTATTTAATGATGTTGATGCTGTGATAGATAATCACGCATCTTCTGACCTGGCAACAAGCTATGGGGTAAACGGGAATGCAATGATATCTGCCGTCTTCTCATTTAAGGGTAAAACGGCGCATGCAGCAGGAGCGCCCTGGGCCGCAAAAAGCGCTCTCGATGGAGTTGAGCTGATGAATGTCGCAACCAATTACCTGCGCGAACACCTTTTCTATACCTACAGATTACATTATGTTGTTACCGAGGGAGGAGAAGCTCCGAATGTCGTTCCTGACAGGGCTTCCGTCTGGTACTACATAAGGAATACTGATGACAGACTTGAGGAAATGTACCAGAGGGTTATTAATTGTGCTAAAGGTGCAGCAATAGCTTCGGGTACTACCCTCGATACAATCAGGGTTCTGACAGCAATTCATCAGCGTCACTCTAATAAGGGGATGGCTGAAGCAATCCAGAGAAATATTGAACTGGTTGGGATGCCTGAGTGGACGGAAGAAGAACAGTCTTTCGCAAAATCCCTTCAAAAAGAACTTGGAGCGAAAGAGACCGGCTTTCCTTTAACGGTCAAGGTACTGAAACAACCCTCGAATATTGAGGTGGGAGGGGGCTCTTCAGATGTTGGTGAAGTGACAATGGTGGTCCCTACAGCCACTCTCAATTTTCCCGGGGTGGTTCCGGGGGCTATAGGACATCACTGGTCTACAGTAACCTGTAACTATGGCCCATCTGCCTGGAAAGGACTTAATACCGGGGCTAAAGTAATGGCAGCAACAGCTCTCGACCTGATGACAAAACCTAAATTACTTAATGAAATTAAAAGTGAGTTCGGCGATTATTCAAAAAATCACCCCTATAAATCATTTCTTCCGGAAAGCTCAAAACCACCTCTCGACCTGAATAAGGAACTGATGGATAAATACCGGGATGCCATGCAAAAGGCGGCAGAGGCAGAAAAATGAATATTTCAAAATCAGAATAGATATTTAATGCAGCCATTTTTATAATTTTGAAATTACTTGTCTGATAAAGGATTAAAATTGTAATCCGATGTTTAAAGATTATTTTGGTTCAGATAATTACCATACACCTGCAAGTGACCATTTAACATTTAAGGAAAAAATCCTGTTAAACAATCGTTTATATTTTGCAATTAAATATGCTGGAACTGTCCTGAGAACAAGGAAAGAAGCTATCAGGAAAATATACGACACAAAAGCATGGGCTGATTCCTCATTCGAAATTTTCAGACTTGTTGAAAAGACAGGCGGTAAATTTCATATCACAGGTATGGAAAATATTGTAAAGTCGGCCGGACCAGTAATTTTTATCAGCAATCATATGAGTACCCTTGAGACCATGATCTTCCCCGGATTGATTGCTCCCCACAGGGAACTGACATTTGTGGTAAAGGAAAGTCTTGTGAAGCACCCTCTTTTCGGCGATGTTATGAGATCGAGGAATCCTGTTGTAGTCGGAAGGAAAGATCCGCGAAAAGATTTTGAAGCTGTAATGAATGGTGGTGTTGATTTGCTGTCAAAAGGTATTTCGATTGTGATTTTTCCACAGAGTACCAGGAGCGTCGATTTCAAACCGGAGGAGTTCAATTCCCTTGGGGTTAAGCTGGCAAGAAAAGCGGGAGTGGATGTTGTCCCTACTGCAATAAAAACTGATTTCTGGGGTAACGGAAAGTGGATAAAAGAACTTGGCCCTCTTGACAGCAATAAACCTGTTCATATAAAATTTGGCGAACCATACAGGGTTACCGGAAACGGCAAAGACGAAAATCAGAAGATCATTGATTTCATTCAGTCGTCACTTAACGAGTGGAAATAAATCAAACACCAGGTCTTTCAGAAACCTCATTACATAAAGTGTGTATAAATAACTTTATTCTTAAAATGACTCATGCTATATCTGAACCAGAATACTCAACAGTGTGATAAATACCTGAGCGGAGGCGGCGGGGAAACAGATAAAATTATTTTAAGTGTAAACCTTACATTTATTATTATTTCTTTGTAGATTTGTTGAGCACAGGCATTTGCATGTATTTTTACATGGCCTGAACTGTTTTTTATCTTCATACTGGACTATTTAAATATAATTGTAAAGTAGTTACTATGGGAATATTAGACTGGATCGTTTTAGGGATTTTTTGTCTTGTGCTGGCCGGGATTATTCTCCGGGTAGTAAAACAAAAAGATGAAACATCGGTAGATTATTTTCTGGCAGGAAGGGATGCTACGTGGGTAGCCATCGGCGCTTCCATTTTTGCTTCTAACATAGGATCGGAACATCTTGTAGGACTGGCAGGTGCTGGTGCTTCAAGCGGAATGGCAATGGCCCATTGGGAGATGCATGGCTGGCTGATCCTGATACTTGGCTGGTTTTTTGTTCCATTTTATGCGCGGAGTGGGGTTTTTACAATGCCGGAATTCCTTGAAAAACGATATAACAAAAACTCAAGAAGTCTTTTCTTTCTATAATCTCACTTGTCAGTTATGTGCTCACTAAAGTTGCTGTAACAGTTTATGCAGGAGGAATTGTTTTTAAGGAGGTGTTTGGAATTGATTCGATCTTCGGAATTGACTTTTTCTGGATCAGTGCTGTAGGTCTGGTTGTGTTAACCGGTATATATACTACTCTCGGTGGTATGAAAGCTGTTCTCTGGACTTCTGTTTTACAAACACCAGTCTTGCTTATCGGTTCTCTTGCAGTTCTTGTTATGGGTCTTATAAAACTTGGAGGATGGTCGGAAATGATGGAAATATGCAGGGCGGTTCCGGTAAATGCAGCAGGAGACTCTATGACCGATCTTATCAGGTCCGCCGGCGATCCTGAATATCCCTGGACAGGTGTCCTTCTTGGTTCCGCTATTATTGGATTCTGGTACTGGTGCACAGATCAGTTTATTGTGCAGAGAGTATTATCCGGACGCGATCAGAAACAATCACGAAGAGGGGCGATCCTCGGTGCTTATTTCAAATTAACCCCCGTATTTATATTTCTTGTTCCCGGGATGATAGCTTACTCGCTGGCCCAGAAAGGAATAATTAAACTGTCAGGTTCCGATGCTGCATTTGCAACTTTGGTAAAAGAGCTTTTACCTTTAGGTTTCCGGGGACTGGTAGTCGGAGGAATTCTGGCTGCTCTTATGAGTTCCCTTGCTTCTTTATTCAACTCCTCAGCAACTCTCTTTACGGTGGATTTTTATCAGAAATTCAAACCCCAGGCTCCTGAAAAAGAACTTGTCAGAGTAGGAAGAATTGCAACAGTTGTTGTTGTAGTCCTTGGTATTCTTTGGATTCCGGTTATGAAAGGCCTTGGCAAAGTACTTTATGCATACCTTCAGGATGTTCAGTCGTTACTTGCTCCCGGTATCGCAGCCGTATTCCTGCTGGGAGTTGCTTCCAGAAAAACTACACCTAAAGCAGGTTTCATCGGTCTTGTCTCAGGATTCATCCTGGGTATGACCAGACTTGCCTTAAAAATATTTGCTTCCGGTATAAGTCAGGATAGTATTATTTATAAGGTATTCCTTGCCCCCAACTGGCTTCATTATGAAATAGCGCTATTCTTTATAGTAATCACAATCATGATTGTTACGAGTATTTTAACGCCACAAGCTGATCAGACAGCGATCAGAGGGTTGTATTTTGGTTCGGCAACTCCTGAAGAGAAGGCAATCACCAGGGCAAGCTGGAATAACTGGGATCTTGTAAATTCTGCAATAATTATTACCGTGATAATGGCATTCTATATCTATTTCTGGTAATAAGGTTGCGGCTGAAATAATTCTGAAAAGAATAGATTAATATGGACATATTAAATAAACAGGAAGTTTGGTTTATAACTGGAAGCCAGCATCTTTATGGTAATGAGACTCTTAAAAAAGTTGCTTCAGATTCAGTCAAAATCGCTTCCTCTCTGGATAACTCTGCAAAAATATCCCAGAGAGTACTTTTCAAATCTGTGCTTACCTCTCCTGATTCAATATCTGATCTTTGTTCCGAAGCAAATAATTCCAAAACCTGCATAGGCTTGATAATATGGATGCATACTTTTTCTCCGGCCAGGATGTGGATAAGAGGTTTATCAGTGCTGGCCAAACCATTTCTTCATTTTCATACCCAGCTTAACAGGGATATTCCATGGGAATCCATCGATATGGATTTCATGAACCTGAACCAGTCAGCTCATGGTGACCGCGAGTTTGGTTTTATCGGCACACGGATGAGGCTGAACAGAAAAGTGGTTGTGGGCCATTATCAGGATCTTGAAGTAATTGACAGAATAGCTGTCTGGATAAGGGCAGCATCTGCTTATCATGATGCTGTTAATATGAAGATTGCCAGATTCGGTGATAATATGCGCGATGTAGCTGTTACAGAAGGTGATAAGGTAAGTGCACAGATGAAAATGGGATATTCGGTTTATGGTTATGGTGTCGGTGATCTTGTTAAATACGTTAAGGATGTATCACCTCTTGAAATTAAAAACCTTCTGGAAGAATATGATTCTGATTATAAATTATCAAAAAGCATTGCTGTCTCTGAAACTCTGAAGGAGGCTGCACGAATTGAACTTGGTATGGGATCATTCCTGAAAGCCGGGAACTTTAAGGCATTTACAACCACCTTTGAAGATCTTCACGGACTCAGGCAATTGCCGGGTCTTTCTGTCCAGAGATTGATGGCCGGAGGTTATGGTTTTGGTGCTGAAGGTGACTGGAAAACAGCTGCTCTCGTCCGCTCAATGAAAGTAATGGCTGAAGGATTGAAAGGTGGAACTTCATTCATGGAGGACTATACCTACCATTTAGATCCCAAAGAAATGAGCGTCCTTGGAGCCCATATGCTTGAAGTGTGCCCTTCAATAGCTCAGGGGAAACCTTCTGTTGAAGTCCACCATCTTTCCATTGGAGGGAAGGAAGATCCACCACGACTTGTATTCAGAACAGCGCCGGGAAATGCCATTAATGTATCTTTAATTGATCTGGGTAACAGGTTCAGGATGATTGTCAATAAAGTGGAAGTGTTGAAATGCCCTGATATGCCAAAATTGCCTGTTGCTGGTGTCCTGTGGAAACCTTATCCTGATCTTAAAAGATCTGCATCAGCGTGGATTCTGGCCGGAGGAGCACATCACACAGGATTCAGCACTGCAATCAGCCCGGAGTACCTTGAGGATTTTGCCGGAATAATGGGCATAGAATACCTTCTTATTGATGAGAAATCAGACCTGTCTGCCTTCAGAAATGAGCTCAGATGGAATGAGGTTTATTATCATATTGCTGACGGAATAAAGTAAAGTCAATTCTTTGATTGGGAAATGCTAAGTCATATTTATTGAAATATATCTTATGAAGCTCTACGCAAAACAATCCCGCTTTTTTGTTGCAGTTGACTGTATTATATTCGGTTATGACATCATTGAAAAGGAGCTTAAATTACTGCTGATTAAGCGGGGCTTTGATCCTGATAAAGGCAGATGGTCTCTTGCAGGGGGGTTCGTAGAAAAAAATGAAAGTCTTTACGAAGCAGCCTGCAGAATCCTGCGAAAGCTTACCGGACTGGAAAATGTTTATCTGGAACAGTCTTATTCGTACGGGCAGGTTGATCGTGATCCAGGTGCAAGAGTTATTTCAACGGCCTATTACGCACTTATAAAATTAAAGGATATGGACAAAAAACTGAAGAAAAAGAGCGGCGCTCACTGGCACCCGATCAGTGAATTGCCTGACCTTATTTTTGACCATTCCGCAATGATGGATAGGGCCCTTGAAGATCTGAGGCTGCAATTAAAGTTTAAACCTGTTGGATTTGAGCTTCTACCTGATTTGTTCACACTGGTTCAGTTACAGGATCTGTATGAGGCTATTTACCAGCGGAGTATGGACAGAAGGAATTTTCGGAAGAAAATATTGTCTATGCAGATACTGGAAAAACTGGAAGAAAAGGAGAAGAAAACATCCAGAAAAGGGGCATTCTATTACAGGTTCATAAAAGAAAAGTATGAGAGCCGGATAGATAATGGGTTTTATTTTAATCTGGATAATATTTAAATATGAATAGGTAAAGTCGTTAAACATGCTTGATGAATTAAAAAGCAAGGTATATAAAGCCTGCCTCGATCTGGCAGATAGCGGGCTTGTTATTCATACCTGGGGAAATGTCAGCGGAAGAGATCCTATAAGCGGGAATATCGTAATAAAACCGTCCGGGTTGAGTTATAAATCATTGAAGCCGGATGACATGGTGGTAATTGATCCTGAGGGCAGAGTTCTGGAAGGTAAATTTAATCCTTCTACAGACGCACCGACTCATCTTTTTCTTTATAAAACATGGAACATTATCGGGGGAATTACCCATACCCATTCAGCATTTGCAACCTCATGGGCGCAGGCTGGCAAAGCAATACCTCCCTTTGGAACAACGCATGCTGACCATTTTTATGGTGAGGTACCCTGTACGCGTAATCTGAAAAAAAGGGAGATCAAAAATGAATATGAGATTAACACCGGAAAAGTAATAATTGAAACTATGAAAGAAAAGGATCCACATTCTGTTCCTGCCGTGCTCGTGAACAGACATGGTCCATTCTGCTGGGGCAAAGATGCCGAAGAGGCTGTTTATAATGCGGTGGTACTTGAAGAGGTTGCCAGGATGGCATTTTATACAGTTTTACTGGGAGAAAATGAGCCTGTTGACCGGCAATTGCTTGATAAACATTTTTTGAGGAAACACGGCAAGAATGCTTACTACGGACAGGGGAAGTTAAAATAATATTATAAGGTGAAGATATGACAAAAAAATTTGTTATTGGGATCGATTACGGAACAGATTCTGTACGTTCAATTGTCGTTGATACGGGTAATGGTGAAATTGCCGGAACTTCAGTATTTGAATACCCAAGGTGGAAGAGGGGTATGTTTTGTGAAGCATCGTCAAACAGGTTTCGTCAGCATCCGTTAGATTATATTGAGGGACTCGAGCATTCTGTGAAGGATTCACTTAAAGGATTAAGTAAGGATGTTGTTGGAAATATAGCCGGCATTACTGTCGACACTACCGGTTCAACGCCTGTGGCTGTTGATAAAGAGGGAGTCCCTCTTTCAATGAAACCTGAATTTGAATCAGACCCCGATGCCATGTTCATTTTATGGAAAGATCATACTGCAATTAAAGAGGCTGGTGAAATTAATGAATTGGCAAGATCCTGGGGAGGAGTAGATTATACCAGATTTGAAGGTGGAATATATTCGTCGGAGTGGTTCTGGGCTAAAATTCTCCATGTGTTGCGAAGTAATGAAAATGTGCGTAAGAAGGCGTGGTCATGGGTTGAGCATTGTGACTGGTTACCTGCCCTCCTGACCGGCAATACAGATCCGCTTAAGATGAAGAGAAGTCGTTGTGCGGCTGGACATAAAGCAATGTGGCACAATGACTTCGGTGGCTTGCCTGATGAAAAGTTTCTTGCTAAACTGGATCCTCATTTATCCGGACTAAGGGAAAAGCTTTATACCGGAACATATACTACAGATGTGGTGGCTGGAAATTTATCAGCGGAATGGGCGGATAAGCTTGGCCTCCCCGGTGATGTCAAAGTAGGAGTTGGTACTTTTGATGCTCATTCAGGTGCTGTCGGAGCTGGGATCAAACCATTCTACATGGTAAAAGTCATGGGTACCTCTACATGTGATATGATTGTCGCTCCTATGGCTGAAGCAGGTGATAATCCCGTGGAAGGTATTTGCGGTCAGGTTGATGGTTCCATAATTCCCGGAATGCTTGGACTTGAAGCCGGACAATCTGCCTTTGGGGACATATATGCATGGTTCAACAAGGTACTGATGTGGCCTGTAAATGAAATCATTGCAGATATCAGCTGGCTTGATGAAACAACAAAAAGCAAAATTATTGAAGAAACTGCTTTTAAGATGATTGAAGAATTAAGCAGACAGGCAGAATCCATCACTGATGAAACTACCTCTTTGGTTGCCCTGGACTGGCTTAATGGAAGACGTACACCCGATGCGAATCAACTACTTAAAGGGGCTATCACAGGACTTTCTCTTGGGACTGACGCCCCGAGGATCTTTCGGGCACTTGTTGAAGCTACAGCTTTCGGTTCAAGAATGATTAACGAGCGTTTTGTTTCAGAAGGTATACGTATTGATGGAGTTATAGCAATTGGTGGTGTTGCCAGAAAGAATCCTTTCGTTATGCAGATTGTAGCTGATGTTCTGAACATGCCCATAAGAGTCTCCGCTTCCGGACAGACTTGCGCTCTTGGATCTGCCATGGCGGCATCAGTTGCGGCAGGTATTCATAAAGATATTTCTGAAGCGCAGAATGCAATGGGTTGCGGATATGAAAAAGAATATCGTCCCAACTCGTCAAGAGCAATGAAATATAATACCCTCTTCCTAAGGTATAAGGAATTAGGAGCTTTTATTGAACTGGGACTGGATTGATAAAGTTGTTGAATTTTAATACAGGATTATTATCATACATATGAAGAATTTTTTGTTCCGGTAAGGTATCCACAGGTAATTGTTTTAAGATTAAAAGAATATTCCATTATGGACAGACTCTTCAAGGCAACCATTTCATTTACCTTTACCTTTACCTTTATTGCTCTGTTGGTGCCCGGCTGCGTTAATAAGCCTCCCCCAGCCGCTGATTACCCTGTTCAGCCCGTTTCTTTTACTTCGGTAAAGCTTACAGACAATTTCTGGGCCCCCAGAATTAAAAAGATTGCCGAGGTTACAATTCCGATGACATTTGATTTGTGTGAATCAACCGGGCATATTCAGGATATGCAGATCTCTGGTGAGACTGATTCCGGAAAAATGCAAGCCATTAATCCATTTGATAATCCTGATCTGTTCAAACTTATTGAAGGGGCAAGTTATTCCCTTCAGACATTTCCTGATCCTGTTCTTGAGACATATCTTGACACCCTGATCGGAAAAGTAGCCATGGTGCAGGGGACGAAGGGACATTTATATCCCGGTCATACGGTTGAATCAATGAAAAGCGATTCAGCTCTTAATTACAAAACTGGTAACAACAAGATTGCACCTGATTCTGCAATGAGGTATGAACTTTTAAAGCTTGGTCACCTTTTTGACGCAGCTGTTGCGCATTACAAGGTTACGGGGAAACGAACCCTGCTTGAAATCGCAATTAAATCTGCAGATCAGGTCATCAGTAATTTAAGCTCAGAAAGGGCCAAAGATTATTATGGACAACCAGAGATTGCAATGGGGCTTGTTAAGCTTTACAGGATCACTACCGGAAAAAAATACCTTGATCTTGCCAGAGCTTTTATGGATAGCCGGTCACTCTCATCTCCTTCCGGACAGACTGGATGTGAGGGACCTTCTGCGGGGACAACTTTATTATATTCAGGGATGGCTGATATCGCTGCACTTGAAAATGATCCATATTACATTAGAAGCATAACAAAAATATGGAGGGACCTTGTTTCCGGCAAAATGTATATAACCGGAGGTATAGGAGCTTCCGGAGTAAATGTTGAGTTTTCCAAACCTTTTGTTCTTCCCAATTTGGATGCAGATTGTCAGACGTGTATATCCATTGGAAATATATTTTTTAATCAGAGACTGTTCTTTTTGTATGGGCAGGCAAAATACTACGATATAATAGAAAAAATTCTTTACAATTCAATGCTGGCAGGTGTTTCTTTATCGGCAGACAACTTTTCCATTATCAACCCCCTGGAGTCGACCGGCAAACATAAACGGATCGCATTGTATGATTGTCCTTCCTCTCTTTCAGACATTTCAGGGTTTATCCCTTCAATCCCAGGATATATCTATGCTATAAGGGAAAAGGAACTTTATGTTAATCTTTTCATCTCTAATTACGCGGTTATAAACCTTGATAAAAGAGATGTTTCAGTCTCTCTGAGATCTAATTTCCCATGGGATGGGAAGGTTGAAATGTCTGTAAATCCAGGGACCGGTAAAAAATTTACGATAAAGATCAGGATCCCGGGATGGTCTCGTGATGAAGCTATCCCTGAGAACCTGTATAAGTTTGCCGACAGCTACGACAAGAATGTAAAACTAACAGTTAATGGTGAGAATACTGAGTTGATGCTCCGGGACGGATATGCAGTCCTGACAAGAAAATGGAAAGACGGGGACAAAATTGGAATTGAATTTCCAATGCCTGTAAGAATTATTGCTGCTGCTGAAAGAGTAAAGGAAGATGCTGGGAAGATTGCTTTTCAGAGGGGTCCGGTTATTTTTTGCGCTGAGTGGCCTGATAACAATTCAGGGAATATAATGAATTTAATTGTCAATCAGGATGATCCCATAACTTCAGGATATATCTCAACATTACTTGCAGGTACCCAGCTGATAAGAACTTCAGGGTTACAGACCAGGATGACTCTTAAAGGAGAAATTGAAATGTTTTCTAAAGAACAGATTACTCTGATACCTTATGCATTTTGGAATAACCGCGGGCCCGGTCAGATGAGGGTGTGGCTTCCAACATCGCCTGAAAGGGCACACCCCCTGCCTGCACCTACAATCGCTTTCAGCAGCAAAATAAGAGCAAGTAAAATGACAAAAGAAATTTCAGCGATAAATGATCAGATTTTACCACAGAACTCCAGCGACAATACAGTACTGCACTATGACTGGTGGCCGGAAAAAAACCAGTGGGTGTGGGTAGAGTATGATTTTAAAAAACCTGTAACTATTTCCAATACAAAGATTTACTGGTATGATGACGGACCTGGTGGAAACTACCGGGTGCCGGATGAATGGGAATTCCTGTACCTCGATGAAAATATCTGGAAACCGGTTGAGACAAAATCGGGGTATGGGGTGGTAAAAGACAGTTGGAACAGTGTTGTATTTAAACGTGTAAAAACAGCTTCGGTGAAGATTAAAGTAAAACTTAACAGGGATTTTTCAGGAGGTATTTATGAATGGGTGGTTCAATAATCATACACTTTCAAGATTTCTGTTTAATTTAATGTGCCACCAAATGATTTAATGGATTTATCATTATTCACTGAGAATTTTTATGGTTTACCGGTTAAATTTTTAAGCTAATTGTTAATTAATTTTTCTGATGGTCAAGTTTATTATTAATTTAGCATAAACTAATATGTTCAAAAATGAAAAGGTCTGTTTTATTGCTGGTTCTGATCTCGATTGCGGTCGCTTTTAATGCATGTAATCAATCTTCAAAAAATAAGAAAATGATCACACAGGAGAATTGGGGTATTTACCAGGGGAAAGATGTTTATCTTTTAACCCTGACAAACAAAGCGGGTAATGTACTGAAACTTACCAACTTCGGAGCAAAGATCAACTGGATTGAAGTTCCGGACAAAACAGGAAGGAAGGACAATGTTACTTTCGGATATGACACCTTTGAGGAAACCATAAAAGGTGATATTTCTTTCGGATCGGTAATCGGAAGGTACGCCAACAGAATTGCTCATGGAGAGTTCACTCTGGATGGTGTTAAATATTACACTCCGGTAAATAACGGGCCAAATACACTTCACGGTGGGCCGAAGGGATGGCACAGTGTTGTCTGGGACACCGAAATACTAAAAGATAGTAAATCTCCTGCTGTGAGGTTTTCATATATCAGTCCCGATATGGAGGAGGGATTCCCTGGTACTATGACTGTCGAGGTTGTCTATACCTGGACAGATAATAATGAGATCAGAATGGATTATAAGTGCACCACAGATAAAACTACAGTTCTTAATATTACCAATCATGCCTATTTTAATCTCCATGGTGCAGGTAATGGTGATATCCTTGATCACGAATTGGTAATCAGGGCTTCAGCCTTTACTCCTGTTGATTCATTTATGATCCCGACCGGAGAAATCCGCGCGGTTGAGGGAACACCATTCGATTTCAGAACTCCTTATGCTATAGGTGATAGGATAAACGAAAATTACGAACAGCTTATTCTTGGTCATGGTTACGATCATAACTTTGTTCTTGACAATAAAGAAGAAGTAGATGCTGTTGTTTCCGATCCTGTTAGTGGCCGTGTACTTGAGGTAATTACAGATCAACCCGGTCTGCAGCTTTATACCGGCAATTTTCTTGATGGCACCCGGATAGGACATGGAGGGAAACCATATAATTTCAGATCAGGATTGTGTCTTGAGTCCGGCCACTACCCTGACAGTCCTAATCATCCTGATTTTCCGACTACAGTTCTTAAACCCGGCGATATTTTCAAATCAACTACTATTTACAGGTTTTCTGTAAAATAAATTATAAGTTTCATTCTTTCCTCACAAGATATATAGGATACACTAACCTGTTTGTTCCGGGTGGGTTTACTTTGGTGGTTACCTTTCTTCTGTGAAATTAACAAAAAGCAATACCGCTGTTCAAGGCAATTTTATCAGGCTTGTTAATTGAACCTGAAGCCCAAATAATGATCTTATATCTAAATTTATATCCGGTTGTCAGAAATTAGCTTTTAATTCATCATTTCATCCTGTATTTTATCTTTAACATTTAAAAATAAGATTATCTAAAAGTTGAAATTTTAAAAACTAATTGTAAATTGAGCACAATTAATCTTGCTGACTTCGGTAAAAGAATTCTTTTTATGTCAGTTTAAGAAAATAACTAACCTAAAACACCAACTGTTATGGAAAAAAACGTTGACTTATGGGTAAGGCTACGCCCGACCTTAACTAAACAATTCAGGAAACTGAAGAACTTGATCCTGATTATTGCGGTCAGTATAACATCTGTATCCGCGGCAGGTAATTATTCTGATGTTGTAAATGCCAATGGTCCAGGCGCTGAAATTCAGCAACAAAAAATCACCGGCAGAGTTACTGACAAACAGAATGGGAACGCAATGCCTGGCGTAAACGTCCAGGTTAAGGGCACCGGTTATGGTGCTATTACTGATGCCGATGGAAGGTACTCAATATCTTCTGTCGACAGGAATGCAATCCTTGTTTTTTCATTTATTGGTTATGAGACAATTGAAATTCCGGTAAATGGCAAAGACCTGATTGATGTTTCACTTGCAGAGAATCTGGCCATGCTTGACGAAATTGTTGTTGTCGGGTATAGCACAAAACGTTTGTCTGAATTATCTTCGTCTGTTTCAGTCGTCTCTGAGAAAGAGTTGCAAACAGCACCTGTTTCACCAAATCTAAGTGTAATGTTGCAGGGAAGGGTTCCCGGTTTGATAGTGTCAAATACATCAGGGATGCCGGGTAGTGGTGCAACGATGACAATACGCGGTGCTGGCTCTATGGGTGCAAGCACCTCTCCCCTGATTGTAGTTGATGGAATGATCGGGGGTTCATATGATCCCCAGGATGTTGAATCAGTAACTGTTCTGAAAGATGCTGCAGCCACCGGGATCTATGGCTCGCGGGCTGCCAACGGAGTAATTGTTATTACCACTAAAACCGGACGATCAGGCGATTTCAGAGTTTCGGTCAGCAGTACCACCGGCCCTACATTTAACTGGGATGACAGGGTTAAACTTCACAATTCTGCCAGTTTATATGAGCAACAAACATTAGGTTTAAAAAACCTCTTTGACCTGAGAGTAGCAGAAGGCCATCCGGACTTTGTGGGTGCGAACTTTGAGGAGTACAGAGACAATGTTGTTCCTCCCAGTGTGCTTAACACGGATACTGACTGGTATGACTTACTAAACGGACCTGGCTTCATTAACAGATCTCAGATTGCTATGTCAGGAGGTACTGAAAGGACTACATTTTATGTGAGCGGTAATTTGAATTATGAAAAAGGAACTATAATTGACAGGAAGTATACAGAAGCTACTCTGAGAAGCAATATCAGTCATAAAATCTTTGACAATCTTAAATTTACCCTGAGATTGACAGGTGATTACTCAACACAACCTTATTACTGGTTTGGCAGTGGCAGAGCAAGGTGGGAATCCTTTTCAGCAATGCCTTATGATAACCCATATATGGAAGGTGGAATAAATGGTCATCTAACACCGGTTATGAATACTGATATTGTTCCTCTTTGGTACCATTATACACGACAGAATTATATCCTCGAAAGGGAAACTTCCAAGACTAATGAGAAAGGGTTTGATGGCACAGCAAACGGTGAACTTGACTGGCGGGTTACTGACTGGCTCAGGTTGAACACAAACACCAGGGTAAGCTATGGCTTCACTGATCAGAGCGCTATGTTTACCAAAGACAATCTCGAGGGATATACTTACGGTGGATATGTGGAATGGGATTATAGTTACGGAACTGGTATTATAACCTCCAATACCGCCCACCTTAACCGTAAGTTCGGAGATCACACCTTTTATGGGATCCTCGGACAGGAATATAACAATAGCAATTCGCAATATGTTGATGCAAGGGCGATTGGCGTTGTTGCCGGAATGACTGCGTTAAGTTCAGCCGGTACTCCAAACAGAACCAGGGGAACAAGATCAGAAACAGGATTTAAGTCATATTTTGGACAATTGGATTATAATTATCAGGGTAAATATTTCCTGGTTGGTTCATTGCGACGTGATGCATCTTCCCGTTTCGGACCTGATTTTAAATGGGCCACTTTCTATTCTGTTGGTGCAAACTGGCAGGTTAGTAAAGAGAGCTTCCTTGCCGACAAGACCTGGATTGATTTAATGAAATTAAAAGCAAGTTACGGGAAGACGGGGAATGCCAATATTGCAAATTACCTTCATATGGGAACATATCAGTTTTCAGACAGGACTGCATATAACGGAGATGCCGGAGCACTCCCGTCACGACTGCCAAATCCGGCTTTGACGTGGGAGTCGGCAAATACCTTAAATTTAGGGTTTGAATTGGGGATTTTTCGCCGGGCAAGTTTTGAAATAGACCTGTACAATACAATAAATACAGATTTGCTACAGGCCGTACCTCTTTCGGCTGCTTCCGGTTTTTCCTCCCAGCAAAGAAATGTAGGTTCTGTGCGTAACCGGGGAGTTGATCTCAATATTACAACTACCAACCTTAATGGCTTGCTGAAATGGGAGACTAATTTAAACATGAATTTCAACAGGAGTAAAGTGCTGGAATTAGCTGATCATGCAGATATTATTTCCGGTTCACGGATTATCAGGGAAGGTCTTCCCCTGGAGTATTTTTATATGAGAGAGTGGGCGGGGGTTGACCCGGCCACAGGAAAACCACTCTGGGTTAGGTGGGAAGATGAGAGCGGAAATCTGTTGCATGGCAGTAATAATACAGAACCAACCAATATTACAACAACCAGTGTATATTCAGATGCCAGCCTGCTGCCTATTGAATCGGTGTATCCAAAATTTACCGGAGGTATGAGTAACGACTTTACATATAAAAATTTTTCACTTAATGTACTCACCAACTTTGCATTTGGTCATAAAGTCTATACTTCAGCCAACTGGACGGTGCATGACCTTGGCAGTAACCGCCTGGTCATAACCAAATGGCAGGGCTGGACTACATGGGAGAAACCAGGGGATATTGCTGATCTACCGCAGTTATTATTCAGTGATCCATATAATTCAAGGATGGAATCAACCTTTTACTTATTTAATGCAAGTTATCTGAAGATCCAAAGTATAAGACTCGGATATTTATTTCCCGGAAAGATCGCGGGTTTAAAGAATCTTTCTTTATCCGTTTCTACTGAGAACCTGGCCATAATAACGAAATTTCCTTTTGGGGATTGCGATACAAGCATTGAGTCCGGAGAAGCTGCCCTTGACAGATACCGGCCTACAAGGAAGTTCTTATTTAGTATCAGATTTGATATTTAACAATAATTATAAAATATAAAATTATGAAAACAGATAATAGAATTTTTATATTATTATTCATGTTATTATTATGGTCAGGTTGTACTGATGACCTGGAGTATATTCCAATTGACCAGTTGACCACAAACCAGATAATTACAGATCCGGCACTATTAAAAACTGCTACTGTCGGGAACTACTCCTATATGAGAAGAGGCCGCACCGGAGCAGATGTTCAGAACGTAAGACATCGATGCATAGAATATCAGAGCGATGATCTTATTATGATGAGATGGAGCAGTAATCATTTAACCTATACATTGACTTATTTGCAGATTGTTAATAATAACAATGAAAGGGATTTCTGGAGAGCTGCTTATTATGCGATTTTTGCTATCAATACTGTTCTGGAAGCAATACCTGAGGATGCAAATGCGGAAATGCTTAACATTAAAGGAGAAAACCTGTGGATGAGGGCTCACTGGATGTTTGACCTTGTTCGTATTCATTCAAGACCATATTCCCATGACAGCCCTGAAACCAATTTGGGTGTTATGATATGTGATAATACTGATGTGTATGCATTGCCTCCCAGATCTTCAGTAAAAGAATGTTATGAGTTCATTGAACAGGATCTTTTAAAATCAGCCGAGCTTATGACAATACCCAAATCCAATGTTTATGCTTCCAAAGAAGTTGCATGGGCAACACTTGCCAGACTATATCTTTATATGGAGCAGAATGATAAAGCAATAGAGTATGCAGATAAAGTGATAAACTCAGGCAGGTACGACCTGGTTGACACCGAAACATTGCCTGACTACGCCCGTTTAACTCCTGAAAGCAATCCTGAAACTATCTTTGCCGTTAAGATAATGCCATCAGAAAACACGGGACGCACCTCGATAGGATCAATGTTTCACAATGACGGAGGATGGGGTGAAATCATGACCTCTTCAAGCTTAATGGATCTCCTTTGGAAAAATCCAAATGATCAGAGAAAGAAATTCATTGATCCTCACTTTGTTCTTGATAATGACGGTAATAAAATTCCTGACCCAACCGAGAAATACTATGGCTATAAAGTGAATGACAGGATGGGTGTAACAAGCTATTATAGCCTGAAGTTTACTTATGAAGGTGGAGTGGCAATGTTGCATTCCCCCGTTTATTTCCGTCTTGCGGAAATGTATCTGATTAAGGCTGAGGCCTATGCAAAGCTTGGCCAGGATCAGCTTGCACTGGACAATGTCAATATAATCAGAGAGCGTGCGGGTTTATCGGGCGATCAGCTGTTCAGACTGGATAATCTTCAGGGTTATAGTTCAATTCTGGATATCGTACTGGACGAGAAACGCATGGAATTCTTCCTGGAGGGTCATCGTGCCCAGGATGTTTTCAGAAACAAGAGGACCATGGACAGGAGCTACATGGCATGGCAGGGATGGTCTGGTCCCAGCTATATCCCCTATACATCTAACCGGATCATTCATTTTATCCACGAAGAAGAAATGACAAGAAATCCTAATCTGGTTCAAAATCCACAACTGGAGCCATTGGAATCATTGCCTACGTCAATGCCATAGCAGGATTGCATTTTTGACTTTTAAAAAAGGTGCCTGACAACTAATTGTTTGTCAGGCACCTTTCTTTTCCATTTTGAGCTCACGGCCAAAACAAAAACCTGATCATTCAGCATCACGATTTATAAAATCTTATTTTTCACCGGGTAACCTGTTTATGTCACTACCTGAGTGACCACAGTATTTTCAGTTGTAAAAGTTCCAATGTTATAAAACATAAATTTATAACTTATTAAGTATCAGACACTGACTATTAAATTTAGCATTAGATTAGTTTTATTAAAACAAATAGATATCTTTAGGCGATTTTATATTTCCGGAAAAATTGATCTTCAGGAAGTATAGAATTAAATTGTTAACCATGTACTAACCAATCGTATTTTAAATCCAACACCAACCTGCCTATGGGAATATCCTTTTAATTTAAACAGGAATGTGTTAAGATCACGCTCCTGTAATAAGACGAATACTTTCTATTAATTAACAATAACCCTATTGAAAAACCTATTAATGTTATGAAAAAAAATCTTGACAAATGGGTACATTATTACCCTACTATGAAAAAATTTCTTAATGAACTTCGTATTGCATTATTTATTATTATCGTTGTTGTTTCAAATGTTCTGACTGCTAATATTTCTTTTGCGTCAATACTCCAGCAACAAGTTGTAACTGGAAAGATAACTGACGGCCAGTCAGGTGATCTTATGCCCGGTGTAAATATTCAGGTTAAGGGAACGACCATTGGTGTTATTTCGGATTTAACAGGTAAATTCACTATCTCAGTTCCCAACCAAAATGTAACTCTTATCTTCTCATTTATTGGTTATGTTACTGAAGAGGTTCCTCTTAACGGCAGATCTAATGTTGATGTTGCACTTAAAAGCGAACTTACTAATCTCGATGAAGTTATAGTAGTTGGTTATACCTCCAAACAAAGGTCTCAGATATCCAGTTCTATTGCCGTTGTCTCTGCCGATAAACTGAGATCTGTTACATCTAACAGTGTATCAGATCTGTTACAGGGACAGGCTGCGGGAGTTGTGGTTTCATCTTCTTCAGGTGACCCGAATGCGGCCCCGGCTGTTATAATCAGGGGATCAAGTTCTATAAATGCCGGTTCATCACCTTTATATGTTGTTGACGGTATAATTGGTGGTACTGCAAACCCTCAGGATATTGAATCTGTTACTATTCTGAAAGATGCTGCTGCAACAGGTCTTTATGGTTCAAGAGCCGCTAATGGTGTAATAATAATTACCACGAAAACGGGCAGGGCGGGAAAGACTCAGATAAATGTCACCAGTACTGCAGGTTTTAATAAACCATCTATGGGTAATTTTGGTGTAATGAATTCCCAGCAGGCTTATGACTACCAGAAGTCATTTTTACCTGCTGATTTCTTTGCTTTATATCGTCCACCAAGTCTTCTGGACCATGATACTGATTGGATGTCACTTTGTTTCAGGACCGGCCTGACCCAGAGCTATGGTGCAGACCTTTCGGGAGGGAATGAAAAGACTTTGTTCTATATAGCTGGTAATTATTATAAGGAAGAGGGTACAGTGTATCATACTAACAGAGAGCAGTATAACTTCAGGGCAAATCTTTCGCATAAAGTAACTGATAAATTGAAAGTTACTGTAAAATTTAATATCAACTCCTTATGGAGAGAATCTGAAGCATCAGGTAACTATGGTGCCATACGTGGTGCTACAGGTAATATGCCATGGGATTATCCTTATAACGAGGATGGAACCATCAGAAAGGGTACGGAGATAGGCTGGATAGGCCGTGAAAATGACGACTTCCTTCATGGATGGCAATATAACTCCGATTTTACCAATGGGATGGATTTTGATGGTGACTTAAATCTGGATTATAATATCCTGAAGAATTTAACTTTTTCATCCTATAACAGAGCCAGCTATTCAAACAGTAAACGTGAAAGGAACTATGACGTACTGGCCAAAGCCGGAAAGGGAATGGGAGAGCTATGGAACTGGTTCAATAGCGGTAATTCTCTGATCACTTCAAACAGATTAAAATATGATAAAGTAATTGGAAAGAATTCTTTATCAGCAATTGCAGTTTTTGAAGGCGAAAAGAACTTCAGCAGCAATAACAACTTGTATGGGAATGGTATTGCATCCGGATTACATGTGATGGATGCTGCAGCAACAATTATGAAAGCAGATGGTATTAACCCTGGTAATATTGGAGAAAATGCCTTCTATAAAGGACTTGTCCAGGTTGATTATAGTTATGCTAATAAGTATTTTCTTATCGGATCTTTCATTAATGAAGCCTCTTCAAGATTTGGTGCTAACAACAGGGCTGCCAATTTCTTCACCCTGGGAAGTTCCTGGATCATCAGTAATGAGAATTTCATGGACAACCTTCCTATGTTCAGCGAATTAAAACTCAGGGCAAGTTATGGATCTACAGGTAATGCAAATATCGGAAACTATCAGGCATTGGGCTTATACAGTTATTCAACACAGTATAACAATGTCCCTGGTTCTATTCCTTCACAGCTAGCAAACCGTGATCTGACATGGGAAAAAGCCAAAACAACTGATATTGGTGTTGATATTGGCTTGTACAACAGGATCTCTTTTAATTTTGACTGGTACGATAAAACAACTGATGGTCTTCTTCTTAGTGTTGAGAAACCTTATACCAGTGGTTATTCTTCATTCATGGATAATGTGGGTTCAGTCAGGAATAGAGGTTTTGAGTTCGTTTTGAACACTAAGAATCTTGTTGGTGAGTTTAAATGGGAGACAGGATTTAATATCTCATTTAATAAAAATAAGATTCTTAAACTGGCAGGAGGGAAAGATATTACCAGTGGCAATTTCAGGTTCAGGGAAGGTGAGGCACTTTATACTTACTGGTTCCAGAAGTGGGTAGGCGTTGACCCTGCAAACGGCGATCCTTTGTGGGAGAAAATTACTACTGATCCGGAAGGGGTGGAGGTAGTTTCGACCACAAATGCTTATGCATCTGCTTCAATGCAATTGACCGGTAGCGCTCTACCTGATTTTACAGGTGGTTTTACAAATAATTTCACCTACAAGAGGTTCTACCTTAACACATTTGCCAATTTTACACATGGTAATCTTGTATATAATGCAATAGATTCCGATGGAGCTTATGAAGCCAATAACGAAAGACTTCTGGAATCGGGTGAATCAAGATGGGCAAATGTTGGGGATATCGCCACTCATCCCAGACCTGTTTTAGGAGGAAACCTTAACTCGAACAAACCGTCGTCAAGATTCCTTGAAGATGGAAGTTATCTTCGGATGAGAAACATTACTTTAGGTTATAATATGCCTGAAAATCTCTTGCAGTCATGGAAAATATCTGCTGTCAGATTGTATATCAGTGCTGATAACATGTTTACATTTACGAAATTTAAAGGCATGGATCCTGAGGTAGTTGTTAGTCCGGGAGCTGGAACTATTGGTGATTCAGGTGGATATTACAAGTATCCTATCAGTAAAAAATTACTCTTTGGTATCAATATTAGATTTTAAATAAGAACTATGAAAACTATGAAAATATTACGTTTTATAATTATAGCTGCCATTCTCACAGGAGCTAATGCCTGTGAGCTGAACTATGAACCCTATTCTAGTAAATCGGATAATACGGCCCTGCTGACATTAACTGATTTAGAGACCGCAACAGTCGGTGCTTATTCCTGGTTAAAGACAGTAAATTACTCCAGGGAATTATGGTGGTTAATGATCTTTCCATCTGATGATGTTGCCCTGAGTGGAACGACATCCAATACACTCTATAATGCTTATACATATAAGCATTTTCCCTCGATGACTAATACCACCAGCTTCTGGTTTGATGCTTACCGGGCAATATATTCTTCTAATAAAGTCATTGCGAGCATTCAGGATGGTACTTCGTCAACTCTGGATCAGCTTAAAGGGGAGAATCTCTTCCTGAGAGTATTGTCACATTTTCATTTAATTCGTTTATTCGGTCGTCCCTATATACAAGGTGACGGAGAAAATCCAGGTATCCCGTATAAGGATAATGTCGATGACGATTTACCTGCAAGGAATACAGTTAAAGAGGTTTATGACTTTATGATCAGGGACTTGCTTAAAGCAGCAGAACTGATGACTGAGTCTAAAAATTCATGTTATGCTTCCAAAGAAACCTGTTACGCACTCTTAAGCCGCATATACCTTTATAAAAATGATAATGTTAATGCACTTAAATATGCCAATATGGTTATAAATTCACAGCGTTATAGCCTGGTCCCGACAGAAAATCTGCTTAATTATTTTACATTGGTACCTGAAAATAACACAGAAACAATTTTCGCTATACGTAATGTGCCTTCTGATAACCGGAATAAATCAGCTATTGGTAACCAATTTTATAATGATACAATTTCCTGGGCCACCGGTTATGGAGAAACTTATGCATCTCAACAGATTGTAGATTTATACTGGACCTATCCAAATGACATAAGGAGACAATTTATCCAGCCTATTCGTGATAAGACTGTGCCACCTCCTTACCCAATGTTAACCCGAAATGGAGTTCCAAAATATTATTTTAAAAAGTATAATTACCAGGAGGGCATTACAAACCTCTGTTCTCCGGTTGTGCTGCGTCTGGCTGAAATGTATCTTACCAGGGCTGAAGCCAATGCCAAATTAGGAGAGGACCAACTTGCTATTGATGATGTTAACCTTCTTCGTGAACGCGCAGGAATGACAGGAACTGATCTTTATGCAGTTGACGATCTGAAAGACAAGGCAACTGTTCTGGATGTTGTTCTTGAAGAGCGTCGGTTGGAACTGGCTTTTGAAGGACACCGCCAATATGACCTTTTCAGAAATAACAGACCTTTAATAAGAGCTTATAAAGGATATCATGGTGCTGATGATGATAGATTCCATCAAACAGTTGAACCAAATGATCCAAGAGTAATTTTCTATATTCCGGAAAGGGAGACTAATGTTAATCCTAATCTTGAACAGAACCCCTAAAAATAAGGGTATTTAGTTGAAATCCACATGTTATTGAAACATATAAGGAATTGTGCACGGGAGAAGTTAAACACAAATCAATATAATTTCAGTGACATGTGGGATTTCCATTTGTAAAAATCCCCAGGATACATTATACATTAAAATAGAAATAATATTATGACAATAATAAACAGAAGAAAATTTGTGAAGGATGCCACACTGGCAGGTATTGGAACAGCCTCTCTTACTGCAGCCGGAGCCGCTACCATTCCGGTAAGTGATATGCAAAGGAAAAAAGTCTCTTCGCAAGCCTCAACAGGACGGATCCGTGTTGGTTTTATAGGAGTCGGCAACAGGGGTGGTTCTCATGTGAGAACTACACTTCAATTAGGGAAAGCTGATATAGTTGCCATCTGCGATATTTCTGAAAAATCAATAGCTACTGCAAAAAAGTATATTTCCGCTGCAAATGCTCCGGAGCCCAGGGTTTATACAGGCAGTGACCTTGCATATATGGACATGCTCGGCAAGGAGAACCTCGATGCAGTGATAATAGCTACTCCATGGGAATGGCACGCAAGAATGGCTGTTGCCGGAATGAAAGCCGGTGCTTATACAGGGATAGAAGTTCCTGCTTGTGTCACTCTCGGTGAAGCATGGGATCTTGTAAACACCCATGAAGAGACAGGAGTGAACCTGATGTTTCTGGAAAATGCCTGTTATAGCCGCGGCTCTCTTGCCCTGCTTAACATGGTTCGCCAGGATCTCTTTGGTGAACTTCTTCATTGCCGGTGCGGTTACCTTCACGACCTCAGAGGTGTTAAATTTAACGATGGTGTTGAGTATAACTATAAACCCGGCCGTCCATTGAAATTCGGACAAGATGCATTTGCTGAGGCTCAATGGAGGGGACTGCATTCATTAAGACGAAATGGTGACCTTTATCCAACACACGGGATAGGGCCAATTGCAATGATGCTCGATATCCACAACGGGAACCGCTTTCTGTCACTTTCATCTTTTGCTTCTAAAGCACGTGGTCTTGGTAAATATGTGGATGATCATGGTGGTACAAACCACCCCATGGCGAAAACAAAATGGAACTGCGGTGATATAGTAACTTCTGCAATAACCTGCGCCAATGGTGAAACAATTCTCGTTACACATAATTGCAATAGTCCCCGTCCCAAGCAGAGTGACTGGCTGGTTCAGGGAACCAGGGGATTATGGGCCGGCGACTGGAAATCAATTTATATCGAGGATCAGTCTCCTGTCGAACATCAGTGGGAAGATCAGGAGCCCTACATTACTAAATATGACCATAAATTATGGAGGGCCACCGGTGAAGGTACTGAGAATCTTACTCACGGAGGTTCTGATTATATGGAATTAGTTGATTTCTACGATTCGGTAATTAACAGGAAACCCGCAGTTCATGATGTTTATGATGCTGCCGCATGGAGCGCTATTGCTGAATTGTCTGAGATGTCAATAGCAAAGGGAAATGCTCCGGTTGATTTTCCTGATTTTACGCGTGGTAAATGGATCAAATTCCGTGAAGAGAAACTATTTGCCCCGGATGAAAAATTCATGCCTGTGGCGGAACGATATCTGAAATATTGACTTGTGTCTGTTTTATCAGATATTTAATTGGTTTTATGGGTAACCCGGAGAGGCAATCTGCGGGTTACTCTATTTTTACCTTGTCCGGCAGGAACCTGCTTGCCTGACAGGACCAGGTCTGAATATTACTGGTATTCAATGGGGAAAATCTAATAAAGAGAAACGATTGAGGTAAAAAATAAATGCTTTTGGTAAATTTAATTATACATTTGAGCTGAACAAGAACCTTAATATTAAGTACAATCGGGAAATCTTCTAATTTAAATCTTTATGAAAAATCTTATGAAAACTTTACTATTCACTATTTTATGCGCTTCACTAATGCTGGTAACAAAAGCACAACAACGCCAGATAAGGGAGCCAGGATTGCAGGACAGTCTGCTTTTACAGGATTACAAACCGCAATCTATTTTTAATAATCCGCAAACCCGGGTTCTGAAAGCGAAATATCCGGCCATCGACATGCATATGCATGCCCCGCGTGGTGGCGGAAATCTTGCATCCATTGCTTTAGAGCAGATAAAAAATATGGATGAGGTGGGTGTTCAGAAAACGATCCTGTTTTGCGGTACCGGGAAGACATTCGATGAGTATGCAGCTGTTTACGGAAAATACCCCGATCGCTTTGAACTGTGGTGCGGATTTGATCTGACAGACTGGGATAAGCCTGGCTTCGGTCCTGCAACAATAGCTGAACTGGAAAGATGTGTTAAACTTGGAGCCAAAGGAGTTGGTGAGATAAGTGATAAAGGAAGAGGTCTTTTACGCGGAACTGGTCCGGGACAGTCAATACATCTCGACGACCCGAGAATGGATCCCATACTTGAAAAACTTGCCGACCTTAAATTGCCAATTAACTGCCACACAGGAGATCCAAGATGGATGTACGAGCCTATGGGTGCAAAAAATGACCTCTTATTCGAAGCATATTATTTCCGGCTTGATAATCAGAAGGGTATCCGTAACCACGCCGAAATGGTTGCAACCCTTGAACGTGCAGTAAAGAGACATCCCAGAACCACTTTTATCGCATGTCATTTCATGAACCTTACATACGATCTGGATCAGCTCGGTAAAATGTTTGATAAGTATCCAAACCTATATGCTGATATTTCCCAGAGAGAGGCTTACATAGCAAGTATCCCCCGGTCTGCAAGCCGGTTTATGGAAAAGTATGCTGACAGACTGGTATGGGGTACCGACCAGGGATACAGTCTGCCAATGTACAGGAATTCATTCCATATCTTGGAGACGCTTGATGAGCACTTTTATGCATGGGACGTTTCAAATACACGCTGGTGCCTCTACGGACTTGGTCTTAGTGATGCCACTCTTAAAAAGCTTTACAGGGATAACGCCCTGAAAATCCTTAAGAAGTAATTCTTAATGTTCATATTTAAATAGATTAAAGATCTTTGTTTCAGTATTTGTGTCCGGGATAGTATCTGTGGTATTGTTAAGAATATCCGGAAACTATTGCCGGACATAATTTTAATTTTATTTCTTAAAACCTGTTATTATTTTCCGGTAGAAAAGGGGAATTTAATTGTACTTTATCTATAACGTGAAAGTGTAAGAGTATTTGATCAGAAGGGTTTGATTATCAATCCGGGGCAGTTCGGGTGATGTTCTGAAAATATCAGTATTTCGTCCTTCGTTGAAGACTATGAAGAAATCATTTCCTTCTCTGGGGTTGTAACGGATCCTTAAGTTGGTAAAAAAAACATCAGCTGCACTGTTATACTGAATAAAAGAAATCAGAGATAATTTTGTATTCAACATGTAGGTTAATTTAAGGCCGCCGACGTGACTGAAGTATTTTTGATTTCTTGCCGGAAAACGAACGGAATTGTACTGATACTGTCCCTCCATTTTAATGCTTTTTGAAACTGACCATTTCGGAATGAGCTTTACGGAAATTACTGAACCATCATAATATTGACCAAGTAAACAATCAGATTTTATATTAAATCTTGCTGAGGTAGGTGATTGTAGCACTTGCTTAAGTACTATGAAAGAATAGGCTCCTTCCGGTACATAGGTTTTATTGTCAATATAAAAAGTATCTCTTATTATTTCTCTCCGGAATTCAGGTTCTGTTTGTCCGGTAGATCTGTTTTTAGCTTCAAAAGACCATCCCGGTCCCGTAATAATAGTTTCCAGAAGGCTCTGGGTGTTATAGTATGCGGAAAATTTATAATAAGCCTTGTGAGTATACAGGAATGATTTTTCACCTGGAATCCAGCCATAATTCAGGCTTTCCATAAAAACGTAATTATTTCCTCTCTGTACGAATCCTACTGCCGGGTCATAATCCTTACCCAACCAGTCAAATGAAGATATATAACTCCAACCTTTAATATTCCTGTTTTCTATATTAAACCTCAGAAAGGTATTGTCGCCTAATCTTTTATAATCTTTTTCTGAATCGTATGTCTGGGAGATCTTGAATTCAAAGTATTTGTCACCTAAAACACTTACTTTGGTATCCAATCCATAAGTAAAGTTCAAATTGCCGTTTGCTCCTATGCGGGATGTAAATATTCCCCCTGCATATGAAAATGGGTTAATAATGTTCCGTTTTAATCTGATTACATTGAAATTTTCAGATGGGAGTTCGTCATAATATTTTGCTGTCTGAAGATTTATAAATCCAATTTCAGTTTTACCAATTTTACCTGTTAGTCGGGCTCCTCCGAGAATTCTGACAGGATTCCCATCATAAAGACCTATCCTGCGGCTGTAAAAAGCATTTCCGTTAACGCCATTATAACCAAAAGTAAAATCAAATAAATCGGAACGTTCCTGGAAAAAAACTCTTTTCTCTGGATAGAATAATGAATACCTGGTTATATTTACCTGTTGATCATCAGCCTCAACCTGTGCAAAATCAGTATTAACTGTAAGATCCAGAGTAAGGTCAGAGGTTATACCATATTTTATATCACCACCGACTTCTTTAGTTAATTCATTGGATCTTTTGAATTCTGAACCTGTAATATCAAGATTATGGGTCATTCTTCCTCCTGCAAGAATATATGGCGTGATATATACAGGCTTTTTGGGTTTTATATCCTGAAATTCAATATCCTGAGCCAGGCTTGGTCTCCGTTTTGCCCACATACCGGATTTTGGATCTATTGCTGGAAAAACCACCATCTCATTTTTTCTGGGTATCCAGCGATTTATAATCAGGCCCATAACTACTTTCCCATTAACAGATTTAAATCTGAGACTCGAAAATGGGATCCTCATTTCAGTAAACCAGCCCTTATCCGTGAGGGTTGTTTTTACATCCCAGTATGTATTCCAGCTTGCATTATATGGAACAAGATCGCGGGAATCATTGAAATAGTTATAATCAAGCCTGTTGCCCGTTACCGATGTACAAAAGAATAATCCGTTTTCATTATTATTCTGGCTGTCTATCAGTACTCCAAAATAATCATTCTCCCCACTGATTTCATCTCTCCTTTTGCTGTAAACCTGTATCAGTGAAGGATCTGAGTCAAAAAATCTTCCTCCGATCCAAAAATAATCGTCAGTGTAACCCAATAATACTTCAGTTTTTTCACTCGGCTCTTTCCCGGCTACCGGTTGAAGTGTTGTTACTGGCAGAGGCTTGATTTTGCTCCATGCTTCTTCATCAGGCATTCCGTCAAATTTGACAGGTCCCTCCAGCCTGTCTACAATAACAGGATCCTGAGCATTTGAAACCATTAATAGACAAAAGCTTAAGGACAGATCTATAAATAAAAATTTAGTTATAGTATTTAAAATAAGAAATTTCCTGTTGAAAAGTGACATATAGATTTTAAATAAACGGCAGAGATAATTCTTGAATATTTACGTTTTTGAGGTCTTAAAGATATAATAAGACCAATTACCTGCCGCATTTATTTTAAAAATTGTGAGATAGGAATTCATATATGTGACTTTATTTATTTTTCAGAGATTTGTGATTATTTATCCGGAATCGATGATAGTTGGTTGATTTTAAAGAATTTTAACTGAACTGGGGAAGTTTCTCAGGGAAAAACTGTATCAAAGTATTATAAAATGAGCACATGTTATTGATTTTTTATATCCATCCTGTAAAAAGTAAGTGTTTTTTGACTTATTTTTGGATGATTTATTATTCGTATTATAATGGGAAAAAAAAGTAATAAAATCTTATTTAAGATTGTCATATTATTATTGATGATCGTTACAATCTCTTTGACCTCTGTATGTCAGGTTCCGGGTAAAAAAAATATTGAGGCACAGAAGCTCTGGGGGAAAATATATACCGCCTTTACTCCAACTGCTGAATTTAAAGACAATTACGGAGATTATCGTTCGCCATTAAAATTCTATGACGGGCGAAATGTCAATAATCCCAAAGAATGGAAGATAAGAAGAGAAGAGATACTTGATCGATGGAATGAAATGATGGGTAAATGGCCTCCATTCATAAAAAATCAGAAACTGGAAATACTCGGATCAATCAGAAAAGAGGGTTACACACAATATCGTGTAAAATTTAAATGGCTGCCTGATCAGGAAACGGAAGGTTATCTTCTTGTTCCGGATGGAAAAGGGAAAAGGCCTGCTGTAATAACAGTCTATTATGAACCTGAAACAGCCATAGGAGAAGGTGTCGAGAATCGTGATTTTGCGCTTCAGCTTACAAAGAGGGGCTTTGTAACACTTTCTATCGGAACCACTGAGACTACAAAATCAAAAACTTATTCTTTGTACTATCCTGATATTGAGGATTCGCAGATTCAGCCTCTTTCAGTGTTAGCTTATGCGGCAGCCAATGCATGGTATGCGCTTTCAAAAAGGCCTGAAGTTAATTCCGGAAAAATTGGCATTGTAGGTCATTCTTACGGAGGAAAGTGGTCAATGTTCGCTTCATGCCTTTTCGATAAATTTGCATGTGCTGTCTGGTCCGATCCTGGTATAGTATTTGATGAAACCCGTCCAAGTATAAATTATTGGGAACCATGGTACCTTGGATACTATCCGCCACCCTGGGATAACACATGGCGTAAGACTGGTCTTATAAAGGGCGCAAAAGGTCTCTACCCAAAGCTTGTTGCCGATGGTTATGACCTGCAGGAACTTCACGCTCTGATGGCTCCACGACCATTTCTTGTCTCAGGCGGATCGGAAGATACCCCAAAGCGATGGATCCCTCTTAACCATGCTATTGCTGTAAACAAACTCCTGGGATATCAAAACCGGGTCGCAATGACAAACCGTCCTGCTCATTCACCGACTTTGGAGTCTAATGACTACATTTATATGTTTTTCGAATATTTTCTAAAATACAATGGGACCCTGCAGTCAAAAAAGTGAAAGATTTTTTAAACCTCATATTGGTGATAATTTCAATTTTCCAATAGAGAGTTGTTAGGTGCTGTCACCATCACTGATATTACACTAAAAATTGATGCCGGGAAAGAAGTATCGGTATTATTACTTAAAGATTAAACAAAATATTTAAAACCAATTTATTATGAATGATTTATTAAATTTTCAAGGTGAAATTCAGGGTATTAATTATTTTGATTATTCTCCTGTTTCGGTAAAAATAAAAGACGGGATAATAACTGAAATTGAAAGGATCAATGCTTTATCAGGTGATCAGAAACCCTACTTTATAGCTCCGGGACTGATTGATATCCAAATAAATGGCTATTTATCTGTCTCTTTTTCCCTCGAAGGAGCAAATAATACAGCTGCCAGTGGTGGCGACGTAAAAGTTGATGATGTAAAAAAAGTCACGGAGGGCTTGTGGAAGGAGGGTGTTACAACCTATTTTCCTACTCTTACCACCAATAGCAGGGAATTATTATTAAAGAATTTTACTGTGTTAACCAGAGCAATGAATGATCCTTTTATGCATGGTTCCATACCCGGATTTCATCTTGAAGGACCATATATTTCTGCGGTTGATGGCTATCGTGGCGCTCACCCCAAAGAACATGTCAGAAAACCAGACTGGGACGAGTTTTTTGAATTTTATAAGACTACAGGAGGGAAGATACTTATTGTTACTGTGGCACCTGAGACAGAAGGAGCTTTTGAGTTTATAAGAAAATGCAGGGAAAATGGAATAGTAGTATCTTTAGGACATCATAACGGCAGCGCAGAAGTAATTAAGCAGGCAATAGATAATGGTGCCGAGCTATCCACACATCTGGGTAACGGTTGTGCCAGTACAATCAACAGGCATCATAATCCAATATGGCCTCAGGTTGCCGACGACCGCCTGATGATAAGCATCATTTGCGATGGATTTCACCTTCCTCCTGAGGTAATCAAGGTGTTTTATAAGGCAAAGGGCCCTGATAATATTATCATGACGTCGGATATTACCAGCTATGCAGGTTTACCTGCCGGAGAGTATAAGATCAAGACGGGAGAGACTATTATAAAGACTCCTGAAGGAAATCTTAAATTTTCAGGTCAGGGCGGGGGGCTCTATGGATCGGCCACACCGCTTTCGAAAGGAGTCGGGCATATTATGAAAGTCACCGGGTGCAGTCTTGCCAAAGCTATTCAGATGACAACTATCAATGCTGCACGACTGCATAATTTAAACGACCGTGGTAAGCTGGAGCCCGGTAAACGTGCAGATATCATACTATTTAGTATGGATGACTTTAACATGAAGATCAAAAAGACCTTTGTTGCAGGTAACATTGTTTATCAGGCAGAATGATAATTAAAAATTTTGATCGAGCTGTATCAGTTAACATGCTGATAAAAGATTTCACGAAAATTTGATCATAATCTTTAATTTATAACATTAATTAAAATAAGGATAACATATAAATCTCCATTAAACCTGATTATTTCCGGGAAAAGATTTTAAATTTGAACCTTGCAAAAATGAATTTTATCAATCTGACAGGGATTTTTTAATAATGAAACAATTTATATTTATCAAATGATCCCTGGCTTATCTTTTACTTTTAATAAACTTACAGATATGAAAAACAATTTAAACAGACGCGATTTTGTAAAAACGGCAGCAATAGGGGGTATAGGTCTTGGCCTTGCAGGAAATGTATCCTCTCTCTATGGAAAAGGTGCCATGGCAGCAGGAGGGAAAATAGGAATTATCGGATTGGACACATCTCATTGTGTTGCCTTTACGAATGCTCTTAATAAACCTGGTGCAAGCCCTGATTTTGGAGGATTTAGAATTGTTGCAGCTTACCCAAAGGGGAGCAATGACATAAAGTCAAGCGTTGAACGGATACCCGGTTATATTGAAGATGTTAAAAAACTGGGTGTTGAAATAGTAAACTCTATTGATGAACTTCTTCCAAAGGTTGATTATGTATTGCTGGAGACTAATGACGGTCGTCTTCATCTTGAGCAGGCACTTCCGGTATTGAAAGCCGGAAAGCGTATGTTTATTGACAAGCCTGTTGCAAACACGCTTGCCGACGCAATTGCGATCTTTGATGCAGCAAAACATTATAATGTCCCTATCTTCTCATCTTCTTCTCTCAGATATATCTCCGGTGCGGATGATGTTGCCAGTGGAAAAATAGGAAAAGTAACAGGTGCGGATACTTTTTCTCCGTGTCATCTTGAACCCACTCATTTAGAATTCACATGGTATGGGATTCATGGTGTTGAAATATTGTTTACCGTAATGGGTGTTGGCTGTAAGACCGTAACTATGGTTCATACTCCGGACACCGATTTTGCAGTTGGAACCTGGAAGGATGGCCGTGTTGGTTCTTTCCGTGGAATCCGTGCCGGAAAGTCAGGGTATGGCGGAAATGTATTTGGTGAAAAAGGAATTCTTGCTCTGGGGAATTTTGAAGGATATAATCCCTTGCTGGTGAAAATAATTGAATTTTTTAAGACCGGGATACCACCGGTAAGTTCTGAAGAAACCCTGGATATTATGGCATTTATGCAGACTGCAGAAGAGAGCATGAAGAAGGGAGGCATTCCGGTTGATGTTGACAAAATTGTGCAAAAAGCTGAACAGCAGGCAAAAAAGATCCGGTACTAAACCGGTATTAAATCCAAAACGTTAACAATCAATGAAAAATAGCAGATTTAAAATGAAAAATGACCGAAGGAATTTTATAAAAAAAACGGTGACAGGACTGGCAGCTGTATCTGTTGGTGGTGCTTTACCAGGTTTCAGTGCTAAAAGTTACGGGAGTATATTTGGTGCAAATGACCGGATTAACATTGCAATGATGGGAGTGAATTCACGGGGTATGGCGTTAGCTGATACATTTGCAAAGCAGGAGAATGTTGAGATAATCAATGTCTGCGATGTGGACTCCCGGGCCGAGGCAATATGTTCTGGCAGGATAGAAAAAATACAGAATAAAAGACCCTCTGCAATACCTGATTTCAGGAAAGCTCTTGAAAATAAAAATCTTGATGTAATAGTGATAGCAGTTCCTGATCATTGGCATGCTCCTGCTGCAATTCTTGCCTCAAAAGCGGGGAAAAATGTTTATCTCGAAAAGCCTTGCAGCCACAATCCCAATGAAGGTGAGCTGCTGGTTGCCGCTGCAAAAAAATATAAAAATGTTATCCAGATGGGAAACCAGCGCCGCTCATTTCCAAATGTGATTGCAGGAATTGCTGAGTTGAAAGCAGGTATTATTGGCCGACCCTATTTTGCTAAAACATGGTACTCGAATAACCGGCCTTCAATTGGAACAGGTAAAGAAGTTCCTGTACCGTCATGGCTAAATTATGAACTGTGGCAGGGGCCTGCTCCGCGGAAACCGTATAAAGATAACCTTATACACTATAACTGGCATTGGTTTTGGAACTGGGGAACAGGTGAAGCCCTTAATAACGGCACCCATTTTGTTGACATTGCACGGTGGGGTTTAGGTGTTGATTATCCGGTACATGTTACCTCCGGAGGTGGCCGGTATCGCTACCAGGATGACTGGGAGGCTCCCGATACACAGGTAATAACCATGGATTTTGATAATAAAACCAGCATGACCTGGGAAGGACTCAGTTGCAACAGTCGTCCGATTGAAGGCAGCGGGGTAGGAGTTATATTCAGTGGTGAAAATGGGTCATTGCGGATTGATGGAGGTAACGCATATTCTGTAATGGATATGAAAGGTAAGCTGATTAAAGAAGTAAGCAGCGAAACGCAGATCGATGCGCGTAATCTAAGTAACCCTTCTGGTAGTCTCGATGCGGCTCATGTCAGCAATTTCCTCAGCGCAATCAGAGTTGGAACACCTTTGAATGCCGATATTCTGAGCGGACATAAGAGCACTTTACTTGTTCAGCTCGGAAATATTGCCCTGCGTTCCGGTAATGCCCTTCGGCTTGACCCTTCTAATGGACATATTATAAATGACCCCGATGCATCAAAGTTTTGGTCAAGAGAATATCAACCGGGCTGGGAGCCAAAGATTTAATTTAACAACAGGTTTTAACAGTTAGAGAAAAAATAGCTTTTAAGTTTTCTGACACCCGGACCATTTACAGGTATTTGATTTGTAAATGATATTTCATTTAAGGACTTCACGGGTCATAAGTAAATCCTGCCTTTTTTGTCTGGTGTAATTTTCATAAGAATCTGTATTTTCGGGAACAGTTCTTTTAATATTATATCAACCATTTTAAGGTGCTGTAATAAGTAGCATAAGAATTATTGGAACAGTATGACGCACTTTAAAATAAAATCCATGTTAATACTATCTATGTAATTTATTTGCAATGATTTAACACGGAATATGAATATAAGATAAAAGTTGGTATTTAAAAAACCATAATGTATATTTACGCTTTATAAAACTAAGACAACCATAGACCCGTCTGAAGTGAAATGATCAAATTAATCTTTTAAGAATCTGAGATGAGAGCAAAAATTGAACTAGTAGATTCCAGTACTCTGGATACGCGTAAAACTGTAATATCGATAGCGATAATTGCATTATTATTTTTTATTTTTGGATTTACTACCTGGATAAATGCTATTCTTATTCCTTACTTTAAGATTGCATGTGAATTAAATATAGTAGAATCCTTATTTGTCGCTTTTGCTTTTTACATAGCTTATCTTGTTATGGCAATACCTGCCGCCCACTTGCTGGAGAGAGTCGGATTTAAAAAAGGTATTATGATAGGTTTCTGGATTATGGCATTAGGGGCCCTTATTTTTGTACCTGCTGCACTTACAAGAACTTATGGATTATTTCTTCTGGGCCTGTTCTCCATTGGCACTGGTTTGGCTATTCTTCAACCGGCTGCCAACACCTATATAACAATTATTGGCTCCAAGGAAAGAGCGGCACAGAGGATGAGTATAATGGGTGTCTGTAATAAGACTGCCGGCATAATTGCTCCCTTGCTGCTGGCTGCTGCTATTCTCAGGCCTACCGATACGGAGTTGTTTAAGCAGTTACCTTTAATGGATGAAGCCACAAGAAATGCTGCATTGGATTTGTTGATACGCCGTGTAATCATTCCTTATGCAAGCATGGCAGTTGTTCTTTTCGGACTTGGTTTGATGATCAGATATTCAGTATTACCTGAAATAGATACTCAGGGTGAAAGCGCAGATGTAGCTATTGCTAATTCCGGTAAAACAAGCATTATGCAATTTCCTCATCTTATCCTTGGGGCAGTTGCAATATTCTTGCATGTCGGATCGCAGGTGACCGGAATAAATACAATTATTGGTTATGCCCAGTCCCTGAATCTTCCCTTATTGGAAGCAAAAGTATTCCCCTCATATATTTTGGCAATAACAATGTTGGGTTTCTTATCAGGGATTGTCCTTATACCAAAATATATTAATCAGCTTAATATATTGCGCGTATGTACAACGTCAGCGTTTGTCCTGACCATTTTATTTTTTCTTGTTCACGGACAGGTTACCTTTCTAGGACACACTGCCGATCTGTCAATCTGGGTTCTTGTATTATTAGGTCTTTCCAATTCATTAATGTGGTCAGGAATATGGCCGCTTGCACTGAATGGTCTGGGACGGTTTACAAAAATGGGAGGATCAATCCTTATTATGGGTCTGAGTGGTAGCGCTATCGTTCCGATTATTTATGGACGATTTGCTGATATGATCAGTCCACATGCCGGATATTGGGTTTTACTACCCTGTTATATTTACCTGCTGTTTTATGCTTATCGTGGTTATCGCGTAAGAAGCTGGTCCCTAAAGAAAAGCAATCAGTAACAGAACTAAACGTTAAAGCAGGTTCTTAAAGCATTGAGGACAAATATTCATGCGGGTTTAGAGTGATCTTAATTAAACCAGTAAGACATTTTCAAAACCAATGCCCGGTTCTTTTTTAGCATTATTTCGGGAAAGTAATTGTCCGTATAAACAATAAATAAATCTGATACAGGCTTGTATCGCCATTGAAACCTTGCATTTACGTTCAGGTTATCTGCCTGCTCATTATATTGAACGTAGGTTGTAAAAAATAATTTATTGGTAAAAGTAACATCCAGTTTGGTACCTAAAAGCCAGAGTCCTGTGCGTTCCCACGGCGCAGGCAGATTCAGGTTATTATAACTGTAAATTAATGAAACACTTCCGTAAGGCTGGAAGCGGTAATTAAAATTACCTTCTACAAACCAGCGTTTGCCGTTATAATAACCACCATATCCTGAATGGATAAGATATTTTAAAAGTTTACTGTTATCTGAAGTGAAATTGAGAGCAAATTCATACCAGTTGTAAATACTTCCTGCCGTAAGGAACTGCCCCTTTATTTTAGTAGGATCAAAATCTTTTCTGAGCATTATATGCCATATATTATTTTGAATATCAAGATGTGCACGGTTTTTAAACTGAAACATATAATTTGCACTTATTTCCCTGTCGGTTACTTTCATATCTCCCGGAAGGAAAAAATTATTTACCTCTGCTAAAAAGCCATGATACTCAAGGGGCCCTTTTGCGGGAAAGAATTTTATGGTTGCTCTTGGATTCACCTGTACAAAGTCGGTCCTGGGAACATAACCTGTCTCTGCATTATAATCTCTTCCTACATAGAATTCTTTCAATTCAAGAAGATAAGATTGCCTGGAATATGCAAAATTTATACCCTGTGCATACTCTTCTGATGATATTTTCCCAGGGGTAAAAGATTTTTGGGCAAAAAACTTACTGTTCAGGAAATTATTGCGGCTTGCAAGGTTGTATTCTAACCCTGCAACACGGTTATACTTATTACCCTGCCAATCGGAAGGGGTATTAAGTTGTTGTTTGTTGACAAAAATAACACCTACATTTGATCGTGCAAAAACCTTTTTCTGAACTGATGTCACGAAAAAATTTCTGGCCAATAAATCCCCTTCAGTTCCGGTTTGCATATCCATGAGGCCAATTCTCCAGTCGCGCCCCACCTTCCCACTTAATCTTGCTCCTGCAGTAACCGGGGCATCCAGACCTATCCGACGTGAAAAGAAGGGACGTATTTTATCTGCCCCATAATTACCAAACAGATCGCTGTTTTCAAGAAAAAACTGCCTCTTTTCAGGGAAATAGAGCTCATAACGGTCAAGATTGGTAACCTGATCATCAACTTCTGCCTGGGAAAAGTCAGGATTATAAGTTAAATCAAGATTGAGCGAGGAAGAGAGACCAACCTTTGCATCGAATCCAAAATCATATTTATATTTAATATTTTCCGCCTTTTCAAAGTTCTGCGATGCGCTGCCAAAGATATAAGGAATAAATGATAAACCGAGGCCTGATCTGGGTGGAGCTGTCTCCCATGAAATTTGCCCGGCGTAAGCAAGGGTTGCAGTTGGAAATTGACGGGGAACAGGAGCCCATGCTGATTTCTCATTAAGCTTCATATCATTGCGGGAAATCTGCATTCCCCAGTGATCAACACCTGTTTTATACCTTAGCGACCTGAAAGGAATACGTATCTCGCCGGTCCATCGGTCAATATAATTTTTTGTAACAGATTTCCATTTACAATCCCACATAAGGTTATTGACATGCCCCTCGCTTATTGAACCGTCACGCTGAGCTCCGGCAGTATTTACCCCAAATGAATAACCTGTGGTCTGATCGTTGAAAGGATCTATATATATGCTGAAATTGTCATTATTGGTAAAAGCAAAATCACGTCGCAATGACTCTATGGGTCTCTTCCCGGGGACTGTGTCATGAAAGATAAAACCGAGATAAAAAGCTTTATCATCATAAGTCATCATAACTTCTGACCTGGCAGCCGCCATACCTGTATCGTATGGTAGCACCATATGCGAAAGCGATATTTTTTCCCCTGTATGCCAATCCTCATCGTCGAGATTTCCGTCAAGTTTAATCTCTCCCGACATCTTTTTTACATGAAAAACATAATCTTTATTTATACTGTTTACTGTGGAACTGCTTTCCTTCTGTGAACGTTGCAGAGTTTTTCTTGTCGTGTCTGATTCTGAACCTGTGTTAAACGCAGTAAGTCTGACCGGTATCAGTACGAGAAGGGTAAGTATAATTGCTTGCAGATTGTTGAACATGAATTATATATTGAAAGCGCGAATATATATAATTTAGTTTACTATACTTAATTGTATTTATTTGAGCTTTGAAATTATTATAATAATCAACGGAGAATATTATTAATAATATATATCTTAAGCGAAAATTTCTTGTTAAACCTTAAAAAATGTTAAAATGAATTTATGGTCAATAAGTAAACGAAGGATTTTATTCCTGGCAGGATTTTCTGCAGTCTTATTGCTTATATCCTTCCCCGGGAACGGTCAGAAAAGTAATGCTCAGAATAATAATTCAGAGTCAATGCTTTGTGTTGGAAATTATTGGACAGAGGCTGAAGGTAAGGCATTTCTTGAAAAAGAGCGCAAGGAATATACAACAGCCGAAGCATGGAAAAATCGTGCAAAAGCGATACGTGCCCATATACTTAAAGGAGCAGGTCTGGAGAAATTTCCTGAAAAATGTCCTCTTAATCCTATTTTTGGTGAAAAGAGAGTGTATGACGGTTACCAGGTTCAGAATGTTGCATTTGAAAGCCTTCCGGGTGTTTTTGTAACAGGCAGTTTATATACACCACTTAATGCCAAAGGAAAAATTCCCGGTATATTGAACACACATGGCCATTGGTCAGATCCTAAGGATTACGGGCGATACCGTCCCGATGCTCAAAAACGGTTTGCTGTTATGGCACGAATGGGGGCAATGGTTTTTGCATATGATATGGTTGGTTATGGACAACTGGCCGAATTCGGTTGGATACATAAACATCCTCAGGCATTGAAATTACAGTTATGGAACAGTATACGCAGTGTTGATTTTCTGCTGTCAATGGGTGTTGATCCAAAGAGAATTGCTATTACAGGTGCATCGGGTGGTGGAACCCAGACATTCCTTCTTACTGCCGTTGATGACCGAATTGCTGTTTCTGTTCCGGTTGTTATGGTTTCATCTTATTTCTTTGGGGGATGTATCTGTGAAAGCGGCATGCCTATTCATAAAAGCGTTGGTTTTCAAACTAATAATGTTGAGATTGCAGCTTGTGCGGCACCTCGTCCCATGCTGCTTGTTTCTGATGGAGACGACTGGACAAAAAATACCCCCGAAGTCGAGTATCCTCACATTAAATACATCTACGGATTGTTGGGAAAGCCTGATCTGGTCGCCAATGTTCATCTTCCAAAAGATAAACATGGTTATGATTATAACAAGCGGGAAGCAGTTTATCCATTCCTGGCAAAATACCTCAGACTGGATGTAACCAAAGCAATAAACCCCGATGGGACCCTTAATGAAGGTACCATTGTTATTGAGGATCAGAAGACACTTTATTCTTTCAATAAACAACATCCGTTCCCGTCGAACGGAGTAAAAAGAAATGATGATGTTGTATGGAAATAGATTCTTTTGCATAGATTTTTTTAATTATTAACCTTACTTTTTCAAAGTATTTCAAATCTTTTAAAATGAAAACCCAGAATTTTAAATTATTCGCGTTCATTTTCACTATTGTTGTATCACTTGCATTGGTCAGCTGGACCCTTATTCCTAAAGGAGAGAAGGTTAAAGCTCCCAAAATAAATACTCTGACAAAAGCTGAAAAAGCTGCAGGCTGGAGTCTCCTTTTCGACGGGAAGACTTTAAACGGCTGGAGAGGGCTTGGAAGAGATCATGTTCCGGTTGGCCTGTGGGTTGTGGAGAATGGCCTGATAAAAAAAGTTAATACAGGTAATGTAAAGAAACTTCCCGACGGTCGTCCCGTTGAGGGCGGTGACCTGATGACTATCGACACTTTTGATAATTTTGAATTAACTTTTGAATGGAAGATTAATAAGGGAGGTAACAGTGGAATAAAATACAACGTATCTGAGGAGATCTCACAGAAGTACGGTTCAAAATATTCTGCCCTTGGTTTCGAATTCCAGATGCTCGATGATGGAGATCCGATGTACAAAGGCAAATTAATACCATCACAATTTACAGGGTCACTTTATGATCTTATTCCTCCCAAAAATGTTGTACTTAAGCCTGTCACGGAGTTTAACAGCGGCAGGATATTGGTCAATGGGAATCATGGAGAGCACTGGGTAAATGGTAAAAAAGTTGTGGAATATGAGCTTGGGTCAAAAGAGCTGGAAGACGCTTACAAAGTGAGCAAATTTAATAAAATACCCGGCTTCCTTGATAAACGCAAGGCTCATATTGTTCTGACAAACCATAATGATGAATCATGGTTCAGGAATATTAAGATCCGTGTACTTAATAAATAATCCTCAGAATAAATAAGGAAGTCATAGTATTTGTTTTTCCTTTAGTAACATATTGCTTCTCCTGCAGAGGTAGAAGTGTTGTTACTGATTTCCTGGCAATGGAATTCTAATCCGGTCGTTGGTTCTTCAGACTGAGAGGCGGATCTATATTAGATGTCCCGGTTGAAGTAGAATTCCTTCAACCGGGACTGAAGAGGATGAAATCCCTTATACCTGCAATTCAACCGGAAAAATTAATCCATGGTTCCTGGTCCCGCTAATCATTAGTTTCTTTATGGAAACTGGTTTTTTTAAAGCTGATACTAAAGAAAATTGTTCTATAATAATTAAAAAAAAAGTACTTTAGCTATAAATCTTACCGGATCAAAACCATGGAATATAAATTGATATTTATTTTGAAACGATGGCTTATTCTTGTTTCAGCTGTTTTTATGATCATCACTGGAACTTTTTGCCAGAGTCCTGGTAGTTTAGAACCAGTAGGTAACACTGATTATGAGATTCTTACTCCTAAACCAGGTCCGGGTCCCCGTATCAATGGCCCTCTCGTATATGGTTGCCGGCCCGGACATCCATTCCTTTACAGGATACCCTGCCAGGGGGAACGGCCTTTTGCTTTTTCTGCTGCATCATTACCACAGGGTCTGGATCTTGATCAGTCAACCGGAATTATTACAGGAATAACTCCTGTTGCCGGTGAGTATGAAATTATACTTAAGGTAAAAAACAAGTTTGGCAAAGATACCCGAAATTTCAGGATTGTAGCGGGAGATAAGCTGGCACTGACACCTCCTATGGGCTGGAATCACTGGTACGCTCATTATAACAGGATAACTGACAAAATGATGAGGGAGGCTGCTGATATAATGATCTCTTCCGGAATGGCAGACGTTGGTTATCAGTATGTTAATATTGATGATTGCTGGATGAATGCACTTAAACATAGGGATTCTTTGCGTGTCGGACCCTTAAGAGGTGATAATGGGAATATACTTCCTAATAAGTATTTTCCTGATATGAAAGGCCTTGCTGACTACATCCACTCAGAAGGATTGAAAGCCGGATTATATACATCACCAGGACCACTGACCTGTGCAGGTTTTTCAGGATCATACGGTCACGAAGAACAGGATGCGCGTCAGTTTGCAGCCTGGGGATATGATTTTCTGAAGTATGACTGGTGTTCTTACCGGACAATTGCAGGCAAGGATACAAGTCTGGCAGCATATAAAAAACCATATATGCAAATGGGCAAAATATTAGAATCTGTTGACAGGGATATTGTATATAATCTCTGCCAGTACGGGATGGGTAAAGTATGGGAATGGGGTGGGGAAACAGGAGCGCAATGCTGGCGCACAGCCAATGACCTGGGATATTACCTGGACAAAGTGTTTGATGTCGCCCTTAAAAATGCAGAGCACAGACAATATTCAAAGCCCGGAGAATGGAACGATCCCGATTATATTCAGATCGGATGGATCGGTAATGCAAGGAAACAGGCTGATCCTTCACCTTCCAAAATGCCTCCGGCAATGCAGTATGCCTATATGTCATTATGGAGCCTTATGGCATCTCCCCTTTTCTATAGCGGAGATATGTCAAAACTTGATGAGTTCACCTTGAATATTTTATGCAATAATGAGGTAATTGATGTTAACCAGGATCCCCTTGGTATATCCGGGTTAGTATTCAGGCACAACGATAGTACCTTTCTGATGGTAAAATCCCTTTATGACGGTTCAAAAGCGGTGGGCCTTTTTAACATGGGAAAATCACTAAGGGAGATGACTGCTGATTGGGATGAACTTCAGCTTGAAGGAAAGCAGATTGTCCGTGATATTTGGAGGCAAAAAAATCTGGGTGTATTGAAAGATAAATTCAGTACAATAGTTCCTGGTCAGGGAGTGGTAATGGTGAAGATTAGTCCGAAAAAAAGACAATAAAATATAAATAAAATGGAAAGAAGAACATTTCTTAAAGGTGCAACTGCAGCGTCAGCTATAACGCTTCTGGACCCAGGCACAGCATTCGGATCAAAAGCCAATTCTGCGATCCGTATGGGTATCATCGGTTGCGGAGGAAGAGGAACAGCCGTAATAAGCTCCATTTCCAAAAATACAAATACTTATATAATCGCCATGGCTGATCTTCTTAGCTACCGGATAGAAAATGCAAAGGCCAACCTGAACAGGCTGAATGCTGCAAAGGGATTACCGGAGATACCCAAAACAAATATTTACCATGGGTCAGAAGCATATCGGCAAATGTTTGCTAATAAAGATGTTGACGCGGTACTGATATCTTCTCCATGCTATTCTCACCCGGGTTATATTGAAGCAGCCCTTGCTGCAGGGAAGCACGTTTATTCTGAAAAGCCCGTTGCTGTGGATGTTGCAGGTTGTGAACAGGTTATCCGTCAGGGCCAGCTGGTAAAAGGAAAACAAAGCCTTGCCATCGGGTTCCAGATCCGCTATGCTTCAGCATATGTTGAAATGATAAAGAGAATTCACAACGGGGATATCGGAGATATTGTTGATGTTCAATTATACTATATTGCAGCAGGACTGCCTCTTATCCCTTACAGCACTATGTCCTACGATGAGGCTAGAATAAGGAACCATTACCACTTCCGGGCATTATCGGGAGGCATTCTTGTAGATCAGGGAATACATATGCTTGATGTCTGTAACTGGGCTCTTAAAAATCATCCGTTAAAAGCATTTGGAACCGGGGGCAATAAAGGAGGTGCAGATTTTGGTGACACCTGGACCAATTATCAGGTTCTGTTTCAATACCCTGACAATGTCAATGTGAGTTTTCATTCCAATCAGCAGGGAAAACGATCTGGTGATGTTTGTGCCAGATTCATTGGTACAAATGGGATAGCTGAAGCACACTATAGCGGTGGGGTATATATTGTTGGAGACAAACCATGGGATTCCGGGATTATTAAGGGTAAAGAGACAGAACTGACACCTGAACAAAGAGCTGCAGGCATATTTTTATCCTCATTGCATGATGCTGATTCCAATAAGGACATTGCATTTATAAACAGCATTGAGACAGGAACATATATTAATGAGGCTCTCCAGGGATCTGAATCTACTCTTACAGCTATTTTAGGGCGTACTGCAGCAACTTCAAGAGAAGAGATAACCTGGGAAGAATTGATTTTTTCCAATGAGAGACTTGATCCAATGTTGAATTTGTCTCAATTTGATAAATAAAAACGGGAATATTATGGCATTAATAAGCAGAAGGAAATTTATTTATTCCTCAGCACTGATTCCTGTCATAACTGGCGCAGTTACTTCCTATGGAAGGGAGCCTGCCGGGAAAACAGGAAGTGCTTCAGCGAACATTTCACTTGGGGTGATCTCATCAGCAGATAACCCTGAAGAAGATTTGAAGATTGTAAGAGATTTGGGTTTTCCGACTTGCCAGCTTAATATTAAAAATTATTCCCCGGAATTGGCAGGCCGGCTTTCAGCAACTCTTAAAAAATACCGGCTGAAAGCTACCTCATTAATCTGTATGGGGCCGGGTATATACAAGTATAACTTTACTGAAGGTCCGTCAACTATTGGTCTTGTGCCCAGGGAAAACCGGGCCGCACGTGTGAAACGGTTACTGAACGGAATTGATTTTTGTAATGCTGCTGGAATTCCGGCCATCCAGGCTCATTTTGGTTTCATTCCGGAAGACCCGAAGGAGGTTCTTTACAATGAATTTGTTGAGACTATGAAACCAATAGGTAATTATGGATTGAAAAATGGGATCGACATCTACTTTGAAACAGGACAGGAAACACCTGTTACATTGCTAAGGGCAATTTTAGATATAGGAACAGGTAACCTGTTTGTGAATTATGACACTGCAAATCTTGTTATGTATGGTAAATCTAATCCTGTTGACGGGTTAAAGGTTGTAGGGAAATATGTCAAATCACTTCATGCCAAGGATGGTCAATACCCGACAAATCCATATAAGCTGGGCAATGAGGTTCCAATTCCAACCGGAGAGGTGGATTTCCCCGCCGTTATTTCCTGTCTTAAGCAATTGAACTTCGAAGGCAATATTACCATCGAATATGAACTTGCAGGCCGCAATAATGCTTATATTTTAAAAACAAAAAAGTATCTGGAAGACATTATTGTAAACGGTTAGTTGTCAACAGAGAATTATAATCATATTGATACTGCATAGACACATTGTATCATTCCGTCGGGTAATTGCGGGCATAATCTTCGTTTAAGTATTAATCTCAGGTATGCCGGATAAACGGGCTGCCATTCTGCAGTGAACCAAAACTCCATCAGCTTTTAAGTTGATTTCTGTTCTCATAGACTTTTAACATGGCACGGTAAATATCATCCATATCAGATTTTGAACCAAGCAAAGTGTTGCTATGAAAACCAACGGTCTCCCTGCATAATTTTTCAACCTCAGGTAAATTAAATGAGTTCATGTAATCATCAAGTCTCTTTTTTGGGAAAAGTTTCCGGTATGTTTTAGAATTTACCATTGATTCCACTACTCCGTTTTTGTACAGAGGATGTGAAGTTACACCCAGATTTGCACTGGCTGGTATCCCTTCGGCCTGCAGTGCTTTTATAAAAGTTTCACGCGGTATCCCGGATTCATTTTCCCTGAACCTGAATCCATAGTAATAATATGAAGTCCTGTTGGTTTCCTTGTAGTCTTTTCTTGGTACTATTCCTGGTATTTCGCTGATTTTTGAAGTAAGGTAATTTGCATTTTCATACCTTTTTTGAGTTTCCTGTTCAGTTGTATCCATCTGCGTAATCACGATCGAAGCCTGGTATTCTGCCATCCTGCACTTATTGCCCAGTATAGGATTACTGCCCTTATCCCTGGGCATGTATTTCCCTCTTGCAGAGCCTACATTATGTATGGAATAACAAAGGTCCATTATCCTTTCATCATCACCAAGTATTGCACCACCTTCACCACATGTTATCTGTTTGCCGTTTTGAAGACTGAAGCAACCCAGGTCGCCAAGGGTTCCTGCTTTTTTGCCTTTCCATTCAGCCATATGAGCTTCGCATGCATCTTCAACTACTTTCAGGTTATGTTTTTTTGCAATTGCATTTACCTTATCCATATTACAGATTCCACCAGTGATCTGTACCGGAAGGATCATTTTTGTGTTGGGAGTAATTACATTCTCTATCTGGTCAGCATTTAACATCCAGGTTTCAGGATCAATATCAACAAATACAGGCAATGCATTATTAAGGAATATACATGCCATAGAGGAAATCCAGCTCCACGGGGTTGTGATTACCTCGTCTCCGCCCTCAACCCCTAAAGCTCGTATTGCTGTAACCAGTGCGGTAGTGCCGTGGGTAGTCATGAGACAATACTTTGCACCCATAAGCCTTGCAAATTTATTCTCAGCATCGGTTACAACATTTCTCCTTGACCATACACCACTACGCAGAACAGGCAGGATAGCACTTTCGTCATTTTCATCCCATACAGGCCATGCAGGGAATCTTGCAGTCCTCACAGGGTCACCTCCTAAAAGAGCAAGCTTTCCGGATACTTTATTTGAATAACCAAATGAAAGACTGCCAGAAGCCAATGTGAATAAAACACCGGAGCCTGAAGTTGCAATGAACTTTCTTCTTGATTGCTTTTTCATTTTCAGTAGTATTAATTAATGTGATTAAAGCATTAGAACATTGTACAAACAACATATTGTTAATAAATTACTTGCATCTGCCAGCAGCTATTTTATTTATATTATACTAAGTGGTTTTTCCCCGATTCAGATTGAAAGTTAACAAAAACAGAAAGAATTTATGAAGCCTGGTAAACCAAATAAAGAAATCTTTATTGTAAATGAATACCAATCCAATGGGTACTGTATAAATTATTTAACCAATTCCACCTTTTGTATCGTTACAGGCCCCAGTAATCCGGATGGGTTCAAAGGAACCTTATCCCAGGAAAGAAGATCTGCCTTCTTAATGTTTGTACTGGTATATTTTTCTCCTGTTACAGCATCTCCGATAATTCGGTTGCACCATGTGTTGTCAACTTCAATAATAAGTACATTCTTGCCGTCTTTAATATATCCTGTGACATCGAACCTGTAAGGTTTAGCCCAGGTAATTCCCATGGATTGACCGTTAAGCCATACCTCAGCAATTTCCGATATTTCACCAAGGTCGAGATAAATTCTTTCCCCATCAGTTAATGGATAACTTATTTTATAGGAGAAAGTTTTTTGATATTTCCCTGTTCCTGAATAATATTTAATACCACGATCATTATATTCAGTCCATGATATCAGGCGTTCCATTTTTACAGAATCCGGAGCGCCCCATCCCTTGTCGAAACGGACTATCCATGACCCTTCCACCTTAAGAGTCGAAAGAATGTTATTAACCCTCTTTGCTCCTGATGGGCCTGATAGTTCCCGGATGCCATCATCTGCAAAGTAGATTCCATCAGGTGTAAACTCCATAAGAGGTGGATGCTGACCTGAAAAAGATATGCCTGAGTAATGAAAAGGAGCAGCTTCTCTCCTGAAGACTACAAGATACGAATCAAACGGGGCCATGGTAAGCGGAATTTTTACGTACCCGTCTTCTTCGTGATAAACAGGGACAGGAATTATTTCACCCGTTATCGGATCCCATATTTCCGGGACTTTAGATTTCTGCCGGAAACCACATTCCCGGGAAATCCACTGCTCAGATGTATTTCTTACGAAGTAGAAATCCATATCATTTTTTTGATAGTGTATATAGTCGATCAGGAAAGTTTCATTATCCGTGTAGTCTACATCGGAAGTTACCTTCAGAGCTGAAAGCATTTCACGTGGAGTAATACCTGAATATATCTTATTTCTAACAGGACGTTTGAATTGTGAAGGATCGTTGATATTCGTCCATAATTTGTTTATCAGTTTTTCCCACTTGTCTCCGGAATCAACATCTCCGGTTATTTCAGCTACCCTTTTCGGTTTTTCTCCCACAATTACAGCCCCAGCCCTGGCCAGTTCCTTAAGCCTAGTTAATACCATCGGGTTAATAGTTTCTTCGTTTTCCAGTGCAAGCATACTGAAAAAAGAACCGTTTGAAAGGGCCAGCTTACCATCTTTTATTGTCAGATCATTAAGAAGGATTTCCGTATTGATAACTTCATAATCATATCCAGGTCCGACTTTAAAGTGAGTATTCTTCGGTGTTGCTGCATTTGGTATCTTATCCCCGTAATAATATATCACATCTGCCATAAAATTTGCCTCCTGGAAAATATATGACAGTCTAGACATATAATTAATGAACGGAGTTATTTTCGGCCACCACACTCGTTTATTATTCATATGGGTGCCCGCATGATATACAATACCGGGATACCCTGTTCCTGCAGGATTATGGGTGAAACCGTGAAATATAACCCGGTTCATTCCTTCACAAAATGCACGGTCGCCGATGGGTTTAAGATCAAAAGGACCTTCCATCCAGTGCTGGAAGGATGTAAATGCCTCCTCTTCAACAATACCCCTTTTATAGATATGAGAGGCTGCGGCCACCTCTTTCACAACCCGCAATATATCAATACTGTCTTTCCCATTATTGTCCATATAATAGCGGGAATGGTTAACCCAGAACTCACCGCGCGGCAGATCGAGGTTTCCGAGTGCTTTAAGAGGCTCGGCCGGGCCATTATACAGTGGATATCCCGGACCACCGGCTTCACAATTTATTTGTAAACCGTAACTGTTACAAATTTTCCTGGCGTTTTTGTACAGGTTAGTGATCATCATTTCTGATAATGTTTTCCTGAAATCTGCCTGTACTTTTTGGGTAGTCTCAGGACTGAATAGTCCGGTATTAAAGAACAGGGGTAAATATTTATAAATATTGTATCCGTGTATTTTTTTAAATTCCCCGGGCAGATCAGATGACCAGACGAAACCTCTTGATTCATAGCTTGCAAGGTAAAAACTTTTCAAAGCTGTGTTCCTGAAATCGCCCAAAACAGGTTTTAGGCGATTAATGACATACATCAGGTGGTTACTGACGGCAGCGGAGTCGAAATGATCGATAGTAAGTCCGGCAGAGTAAGGACTTGGCAATACCAACTGCTGGCCTGAATTGGAGCATACATAGCGAATAATATTCCATTCTCCTGCCGGGACTTCCCAGTTCAGTTCATCCTTTTGGGAATTAAAGAACCGGGAGACGTTAATGATCATGGAAGTATCAAGTGTGTTTTTCTCAATCCCTGCCGGAACGGCTAAAACAGCTATGTCCTCATAATATTCAGGTCTACCGTCAGGCCGGAAGGGGATCATGGATTTTCCGGTTCCACCAATAAGAGCTGATTTAGGAAAATTAATTTCCGGGAAAGGGAGTTTTAGTTTTTGCATGGATGAATTACCGTTAATGCTGACTGCAGACTGATATATTGATTTACCACCGTCCCTGGGTTTTATCCAGCTTCCTCCTGCATTCCAGCTGCTTGCAAGGTTTAAACCCACAGTAAGTCCTGATTTACCTGCCTCATTCACAACATATTTAATAACCTGCAATGATTTGTCACTCAGGAAGGCAGGTCCTGCCGGAATCATTTTATCATGCGATCCAATTTCGAAAAGGTCAAAACCACCTATTCCTGCTTTCTTCATTGCCAGGAATTCCTCCCTAGCGGTCACGGTATCAATATTCCCGTTGAGGCACCACCAGTAAACTTTTGGAAGAGCCATGCCTGTAGGGTTTGCAAAGTTTTTACTTATAGTATTATACGTTTCATTTTCAGATAGTTTTTGTTGCTGCTGGCATTTAGTCATCAGGAAAAAAACTGATAAGACAATGAAGAATAAGTTATGTGAGCTTTTCATTTCCTGGCCTTTATTTATCAGGGATACGTACCAGCCAATAAATATAAAGAATTAAATCAGCTTCCCGGACAGGTAGTGCATTTAAATTAAATATAAACTCAGGTTCAAATATTACATTTTAATAATTATAAGCCAATGTGCTGAATGAGCGCATTGATGTACTTTCTTATTGGTTTTAATAAGCAAGGTTTGTATTAAAATTATGCTAAAATTTAATATATTTGATTGACGGATACAAAATAATATCCAGATAACCGAAAACAGCTTTTGATAGTTAGATCTTCAATTTAAAATATATAAGTAACACTAAATTATTATAACATGAAGAAATACAACGTTGGTATCATCGGTTACAGTTGGGCAGCAGGCGCTCATATTGAAGCTATTAACAGAACAACCTATGCTCAGGTGACGGCTATTTGCTCATCTCGTAAGCTCGATCAGGCAGAGATCAATGTTAAGCATGGCGGAACAATTACCTGTTATACCGACCTTTCAAAAATGCTGGCTGATCCAAATATTCACGCTGTTTCAATTTGCAGTTACCCTGCCGAACATGCAAAACAGGCTATAATGTCAGCCAAGGCAGGAAAGCACCTGATTATTGAAAAACCGCTGGCACTGACATGGGAGGATTGCCTGGCAGTTGAGACAGTAGTAAAAGCCTCAGGAGTGAAGACATGTGTCTGTTTTGAATGCAGGTTTTCAAGTCAGCTGCTTACCATAAAAGCTGTGATTGACAATGGACTACTGGGTAAAATTCACTACGGGGAAGTTGATTATTATCACGGCATTGGACCCTGGTACAGTCAGTTTCGCTGGAACACAAAGAAGGAAGCGGCAGGAAGCAGCCTACTGTCAGCAGGATGTCATGCCATGGATGCTCTCATCTTATGTATGGGTAGCGAGTTTGAGACTGTAAGCAGTTATTCAGCATTTTCTTCCAATCAGGATTTTGCCGGGTACGAATATCCTACAAGCTCAGTATCAGTTATTAAATTCAGGAATGGCTCTGTTGGTAAGGTCGCCTCTGTAATTGATTGCCTTCAGCCATATTATTTTCACTTTCACCTTGTGGGAAGCGAAGGAAGCCTGCTCGACAATAAGTTTTATTCTACCCGCCTTGTAGGTCTTAACAAAAACAAATGGAGTGAACTTTCAGTTAATATGCTTGATTCCGGAGATGTTTCCGATCACCCCTACCAGACGCAGTTCGAGGCATTTTTCAAAGCCATTGACGAGGGCAAAGAAATGCCTTTAACCAGCCTTGCTGACGCAATGGTAACACATAAAATGATATTTGCTGCCGACAAATCAGCTGAACAGAATGCGGATATTAAGTAACTTTTAAAGTTCCTCGATATTAAGATTCCGCCACCTCACCTTAATTCCCCCTCCACTATGTATCTGGAGAGCAATAGAACCATCCCCTTTGCCTATTTTCTCATCGGTAAAGTCGACCATTGGGATACCGTTTAGCCAGGATTGCACTTTGTCCCCGACAACGCGCAAACGCAATTTGTTCCATTTCCCGGGTTTAAGGATGTTTTCTTTATCATCAGGAATTTGTTTTAACCAACCGCGCCCGTAAGATTCATAAATTCCACCCGTATCCTTTCCCTGCGGTGCAACTTCGCATTGCCATCCGGATATTTTGGTTCCTTCGATCGTAGATCTGAAAAACACACCGCTGTTCCCATTACTTTCCTGTAGAAATTCAACTGATAAGTCAAAATTTTTGTAGAACTTATCAGTGGCCAGATACCCGTACTGCTTATCAGGGCCACTCTCGCAAACCAGCTGACCTTTATCAACATACCATTTTTCAGTTCCATATACTGTCCAACCGGTCAGGTCTTTCCCGTTGAAAAGAGGATGTTTCTTTTGAAGCATTCCAAAACTGCACAGAAGCAGGATAATTGCGATTGATAAATAGATTTTTCTCATAACAGATAAGAATGAATTGAATTTTATATTTAATTTTTAGTAACTTCTTCGCTCACCTCTTGAACAAAATTAGTAATTATTTATTGCGATTTATATTTTATCTGGTTTTTGTTCTTTAATAAAATTGCCATTTTAAAGTCTTAATTATTTAACTTTTCAATATTATTCCCATGGTTAAAAAAATTCCTTAATTTAACCGTTCAAATATGCAAGAACTACAATGGGTGAAGTAAAAATTAAAGATTTATATAACTGGTGTGCAATTCGGGCAGAGCAACTGGTTAATCATCCTGATCTTAGAATTCCTTTCAGGCTGGTCAGAAATTCTGAAGAAATGGGTCATGTAATGGCAAGGGATTTTGTAAATGAAATAAAATCTGCTAATGCTGACGGACGAGTAATAAGAGCAATTGTACCCTGCGGTCCCAGGTGCTGGTATGCCCCTTTCACACAAATAGTAAATGAAGAAAAGGTTTCACTTCGAAATATGACAGTATTTCATATGGATGAGTGCTTAAACTGGGAAGGTAAGCTTTTACCTGAAAATCATCCTTATAACTTCAGGACCTTCATGGAGAAATATTTTTATGGAGGTATTTTACCTGACTTGTCAGTACCTCAGGAATATAGGCATTACCCCTCACCATCAACAATGGAAACCATAAGAATCAAAATAGCAGAAGCCCCTGTTGACATTACACTGGGAGGCTGGGGACAGGATGGTCATATCGCGTATAATCAGACCCGCAGACATCCGTTAAGTAAAATAACTATTAAACAACTTAGAAACTCTGAACTCAGAGTTCAGGAAAATAATCTTGACACAATTATAGCACTGGGGCAAAGGACCTTTGGCGCTGCATATCAGTTTGTACCACCTATGTCTGTCACTCTCGGTCTTAAAGAGTGTCTGTCTGCCCGTAAAGTTCGTCTTTACAGCGATACAGGTGCATGGAAACAGACAGCTCTTAGGGTTGCACTCTTTTCAGAAGAAACTGTAGAATATCCCATAACACTTTTACAGACTCACAAAGATGCTTTAATAACTGCAACCCTTGACACTGCACGTCATCCGATATCTGAAAATCCGGAGTGGGAATTTGAAGGAGTAAATGTATGATTTGCCTTACACCTATAAAAAAACAAGGGTTAATATTCGATCACATAGTCGGAACCGGCGGAATAGGTTCGGGGATTTTCTTTTCCATGAGCGGCAATCAGACTCTTGGAAGAAATGAAAGCAGAATGGCTACACTTCTTCCCTGGAAAGATTTCTGCAAGTTGCATATAATAATGCATTATATTTCAGTACTGCTCGGAGCTGAAGTAAATGGCGACTTTCAATTGTTTCCAATTGGTAATGTTGGAAATGATGATGCCGGAAAACATCTTTTACGTCAAATGAAAGAGGCTGGCATGCAAACTAAAAACATTGGAATTTCAGACAATCTGAGGACTCTTTTCAGCGTTTGTTTTCAGTATCCTGATCACACAGGAGGGAATATTACAACCGAAAACAGCGCTAGTAGCAGAGTAAGTCCGGAAAATATTTCAGCTTTTTTCAGGAAATTTAAATTACCAGGGAGCGGTGAGATTATAGTTGCTGCACCTGAAGTTCCCCTTGATGCAAGGATTAAGCTTCTTGAATATGGCAGACATCGTGGAAGCTTGAATGTTGGTTCTGTTTTATCTTCTGAAGTGGATGAATTCAGAAATATAAACGGGTTTGAAATGGTTGACATTTTGTCTGTTAATATCGACGAAGCGGAAAATATCGCACAATTAAGCGGCAAAAAATTATCAGTTAATACTGTTATTGATGCTTGTATTGAAAACATTGTTCATCTCAATCCGGAGATTTCAATTCTGATTACAGATGGGCCAAACGGCACCTATTGCTATACAAAAAATTCCCTTGAACATATCCCTGTTCCGGAAGTACCTGTGGTATCTACGGCTGGTGCCGGAGATACTTTTCTTGCCGGCACGCTGGCCGGACTCACCTGCGGGCTCCGGTTAAATAAGGGTAAAAGTGACCGGTCCTTTTCTGAATCACCTCTTCAAAGCGCTGTTGAACTCGGAACGCTGTTGGCATCTCTGGCAGTAACTGCACACGATACAATACATCCTTCAGCCGATGCAGGCCTTTTGTACAGGTTTGCAATGACTAACCATATAAGCTTTGGACCTGATTTTATAAAGCTTTTCGAAAAATGTTCCGAAGAGAAGATCAATCTGGAAAGCAGTTCCATTCTTTAATAAATTAATAAATGTACTATTTACATTTATTAATTTTATATGAGAATAGCAGGTTAAAAATCTTACTATTACAGGAAGTTGAAATCCGATCAGAAAAAGAACATAATATTCAGCCATTAAAATTAAATTCTCAGGTTGTTAAATGAGGTATTTCATGCTTCCCGGCAGTCCGGTATGCTAAGGATACTGCAACACGACGGTTAAAGGAAAAGGTTGTGAAGTCCGGATTACGCAAAATTATGTCGTTTCCGGCAACCATGATACAACAAAACAGGAACAAAGAATCATAGTGAAACAGTTAAATTGCTGACCTTTATTTATCAGTATATAAAAAAATGAGGAATGAAATTTGGGGTTTAGAAAAAACCGGATTACATTGCTTTAAGCAATAGTATTAAAAACCTCTTGCGGAGGTGTTATTTAATATTTTTATTGTGTGTACCTTTGTGCCGGAGAATTTTTTTGGGGATATGAAGACAAAGTGGTCTGAGATAACAATAGGCTTTTAACATTAAATTTATTTCAATGGATGCAGTCACCCCTTGCTTGTTTGCAGGCAGGTATTGTAAACAAATAGTTAAATTTGTGAAATTGTTGTATTAAATAAATATAAATTAATTACAAATTATGAAGAATCTGATTTATTTTTTTACTGTATTAATGATTGTTTCGGTTTCATGTAAACCACAGGAGAAACAATGGGAGAATCTCATAAAGAACAACCTTTCGAATTGGGAACAGCTTAACGGATCAGCCACTTATGAATTAAAAAACGGTGAGATCATCGGGACTACAGTCCTTAATTCTCCAAACTCATTTCTATGTTCCAAAGAAGACTATGGAGATTTTATTCTTGAATTTGACACATGGTTTGATCCTCAAATGAATTCAGGTGTGCAATTCAGAAGCGAGAGCACTCCTGATTACCAAAATGGACGGGTTCATGGATATCAGGTGGAACTTGACCCTTCAGAAAGAGCCTGGTCGGGTGGTATTTATGATGAGGGCCGCAGAGGCTGGTTATACCCTCTGGATGAAAACCCTGAAGGACGCAAAGCTTTAAAAAACAGTGATTGGAACCATTACAGGGTTGAGGCTATTGGAAACAGTATCAGAACATGGGTTAATGGAGTTCCCTGCGCCGATTTAATAGATGATCTTACTCCAACAGGATTTATTGCGCTGCAGGTTCATTCAATTGGTAAAGATTCCACAAAAGTGGGTTTGCAGGTAAAATGGAAAAATTTAAGAATAATCACCAAGGAATTAGAAAAGTATGCTACACCATATACTCCTGTTATTCCTCAGTATAGTTTTCTTAATAACAAACTTACCGACAGGGAAATTAAAGAGGGATGGAAGCTGCTTTGGGACGGTAAAACAACTGACGGATGGCGTGGTGCAAAACTTAAAACTTTCCCAAAGGAGGGTTGGGTAATAAAAGACGGAGTCCTTTCGACACTTGAGACTGGCGGAGGGGAATCTGCAGCCGCAGGGGATATAGTAACAATCAAAAACTATAAGAACTTCAAGCTTATCGTTGACTTTAATTATTCAAAAGGAGCAAACAGTGGAATTAAATACCTTGTAGATACAGAGTTAAATAAAGGAGCAGGTTCATCGATAGGTTGCGAATACCAGATTCTGGACGACAGGAATCATCCTGATGCCAAAGAAGGTTTTGCGGGTAATCGTACCCTGGCCGGTCTTTATGACCTGATACCTCCATTGCCAAAACGTGATAATGGTCCCGGACAATGGAACCGGGCAGAGATCATAGTTAATGGCAATCATGTTGAACATTGGCTCAATGGCCAGAAAACAGTTGAATATGAAAGAGGAAACGATGCATGGAGAGCTCTTGTGGCAAAAAGCAAATATAAAGTATGGCCGCATTTCGGCGAAGCAGCCGAAGGACATATTCTTTTGCAGGAGCATGGTAATGCCGTATCATTCAAGAATATTAAAATCAAGGAACTTTAAGTTAATAAGAATTTCCGGGCCTTTGCGCGGGGCTTACTAAGTTAAATAATGAAGGTGCAGATAGAGTCTGCACCTTCATTAAATTTTATAATTAATTCAGAAGAGGTGTGGGGCCATCCGGCCCTTAACCGTTAGAAGCTATTTCCTGATAAAACGATATACCTTCACTGTATGAGGAAGCAGGTCAAAATACATTGATGTTTCCTTCAGGACCAGCTCCTTGTGTTCCCATAGATCCCGGATGCAGTAATTATCAAGGTTAAGAAGGGTTCTGCCTCGTTGTCCTCCACCACCACCACGTCCGCCTGATCAGGCCAGTGCCATAAGGACAAAGCCGACAAGCACTGATTTTTTCTCATCACTCTTGTTTAAAAGACAGATAGCTTTTTTGTTGTTTACCAATGGTTTATCCCAGTTATCGGCCTATTACTCTGATCTTAAAAACATCATTTTCCCAGAGAACCCGAAGTATTTTATCTGGTGTCACTTTCACTCAGAATAAAAAAATATAAGGGTACAGATAAGGGTAAAGCTTAACTTAAGTGTATTAATTAATGTAGGTGATCCTTTATGATTTTTAACAATCTGAATGTTAAAAACATGTGTTATTTAGAGTCTTGTTTTTTGCTAAGATTTTAATTAAATTTGATCAAAACCCATTAAATCACATTAAATAAACTGCCGGTACAACCAGAGAAATGAAGAAATACATAAAAGCCTGGAAAAAGATTCACGATATCGCAATCAAAATTTACCAGGATTTGATTGATCAACTTAAACTGATACCAAAGTTGTACCTGGAAGAATTTTATTTTTTATATAGGATGTAAACAGACATAAGTTGATATTGCTTTATATTGAATTAATTAATTTAAAAACCTTATTTATGAGAACTTTATTATTATCATTCTTTTGTTCTTTAATTATGCTTTTATCGCAGGCACAGCAGCGCCAAATGAAAGAACCCGGATTAGAGAGTACCCTTCTTCTCAAGGATTATACACCCAGGTCCATTTTTGTAACCCCCCAGACCCGGGTTCTAAAGGCTAAGTATCCTGCTATTGACATGCATATGCATGCCCCCCGGGGAGGCAATCTGGATTCAGCCGCTACCGCACTGTTAAAAAATATGGATGCTTGTGGCATTGAAAAAACAATTCTCTTTTGTATGATCGGAAAAACATTCGATAAGAATGTGGCAGCTTTCGGAAAATACCCCGATCGTATCCAAATCTGGTGCTGGTTAGATCTTACAGGCTTCGACAAACCTGGTTTTGGCCCCTCAACAATAGCCGAACTTGAAAGATGTGTAAAGCTCGGAGCAAAAGGTGTTGGTGAGGTCCATGATAAAGGGGGTGGTCTTCCCGGTGCTCCCGGTATGCACATTGACGATCCACGTATGGATCCTATTCTGGAAAAGATGGCCGACCTCAATCTGCCATTCAACTTCCACTGGGCTGACCCCATTTGGATGTATGAACCCATGGATGAACATAATGACCTGTTATTCGAGTCATATTATTACCGACTTGACAACAAACCGAATTTTTTGCACCAACCAGCTCTTCTGGTTACCCTGGAAAACGCCTTGAAAAAACATCCGCGAACAATCTTTATAACGGCCCATTTTTTAAATCATACAAACAATCTGGATGAGCTTGGAAGATTGTTTGATAAGTATCCCAACCTATATGCCGATGTATCTCAGAGAGAAGCATATGTTGCAGCAATCCCCAGGTATGCAAAACAGTTCATGGAGAAGTACGCAGACCGGTTGGTGTACGGCACCGACCAGGGTTACAGCCTGTCAATGTACCGGAATACATTCCACATCTGGGAAACACTCGATGAGCACTTCTATGCATGGGATGTAGCGAATACACGTTGGCCTCTATCCGGAGTAGGGCTCAATGATGCCACACTTAAGAAGTTATATCGGGATAACGCATTGCGGATTCTGAAGAAATAGGAAATGGAAACTGACATAATATCAGACCAGAAAAAACAAAATTTTTATTTTTTCATTCGCTGATAAGTATACCCCGACAAAAATAGATTAGAACTTATGCCAAAACTAAAGTGATAATATCATCTGAAGCAAAATAATCAGATTAAAAATTTAAAATAGTTGCCTATGGAACAATCCTTTACGAACAAAAACAGGAAAGTGATGTAACTGGTTTCCTGTTTATACTGATAAGTTACTACAAAAAAAAATAACCTAACACTAAACTATTCTTAGTTATGAAAAAAAAATTTGACTTATGGGTACAATCATACCCAGGCTTAAAAAAACTTTTAATGGAACTTAAAATTGCAATTCTCATTATTATAACCAGTATATCAAGTGTTTCAGCTATTCCTGGTTATTCTTCAAATAATGATCTGCAGCAGTTGGTGGTTACCGGTAAGGTAACCGATAGTCAGACAGGCGAAGCTTTGCCGGGAGTTAACGTTACTGTTAAAGGTACAACACTCGGAGTTATAACCGATATAGACGGGAAATATTCTCTTGCAGTTTCCGGCCGGAATGCTGTTCTCGTATTTTCCTTTATCGGATACAGCACATTGGAAATCCCATCTGCAGGTAAGTCAGTTATTGATGCCTCTCTGGTTTCCGAGATACAAAATCTTGATGAAGTTGTTGTCACTGGATATTCATCACGAAAGAAATCTGAGCTATCTTCCTCAGTTACTGTTATATCAGAGGGGGAGTTAGATCAATCCGTTAGTTCAACAAATTTATCAACCAAACTTCAGGGGATGGTTCCCGGAATGATAATATCTGGTACGAGCGGAGCGCCAGGTAGCGGAGCTTCAATCGTTGTACAAGGCCAGGGGTCTTTAGAGGCATCTTCTTCTCCACTAACCGTTGTAGATGGAATTATTGGGGGTTCATACGATACTAAAGATATTGCATCAATAACAGTATTACGAGATGCCGCAGCAACCGGACTGTATGGTTCACGAGCTGCAAATGGAGTTATAGTTATTACCACGAAAACCGGACAGTCTGGTCAAAAGAAAGTTTCAGTCAACAGTACATTTGGTCCAACCTTCAATTGGGATGATCGGGTTAAATTGTATGATGCTGAAGGTTTATATGGTAAGTGGTCGGAAGCAATGCAAAACCTATATGATTTAAGAGTTTCAGAAGGGAACCCCAATTTTTTAAACACTACTTTTGATGAATACCGAAATGCTGCAATACCTCGAAATATTTTAGATAACACAACAGACTGGTATGGTTTACTTTCAAGAACCGGATTTTTAAATCAGCATAATATTTCTATGTCGGGAGGAAACGATCAAACAACAATTTATTTAAGTGGCACATTTAATTATGAAAAGGGTACCTATCTTGATATGTATGATGAAAATGTCAATTTTAGAGCTAATATTTCACATAAGGTTTCAAATAAGGTAACTGCTAATCTGAGAATGACTGCCCACTTAGGACAAACAGCTGAATCAATAGATGGTCCCCAATGGCAGGCTTGGGATAATGTTCCGGTTGATGACGGTTTCTTTTATGGCGTACCAACTATTCCTATGGATTATAACAAAGTACCAGTATGGTATCACTGGACCAGAAATAATTATTTTCTGGAACGGAATGAAAGTGAAAACTGGCGAAGAACTTTTGGCAGTACTCTTATGGGTGAAGTAAGTTGGCAAATTTTTGATTGGGCCAGATTTAACACATCTAACAGAGCTAGTTTTTCAGGATACGATGATCCGGAATATTATTCTGCGATAACAAGACAAGGATATACTCCTAAAGGATATGTAAATTGGCAACAAGGTAATAATATGGGATATATCACTTCCAATACTTTACATCTTTCACATGTTTTTGGAGATCACGCTGTCAGTGGTATTTTGGGGCATGAATACAATTATAGCAGGAACCGCTGGGTTAGAGGACAAGGATATGGTATGGTAGGAAGTATGACCGCACTTAGTTCAGCAGGGAGCCCAAATGCAGTTGGTGGAGATATGTCTGAGGCTGGGTTTTTATCTTATTTTGCACAGATGGATTATAGTTACCTGAATAAATATTTCCTGGTAGGTTCTTTTAGGCGTGATGCATCTTCCATTTTCGGAATCAATAAACGCTGGGGTGCTTTTTATTCAATTGGTGGAAACTGGATTATAAACAGGGAGAGTTTCCTCGCTGATGTTCCCTGGCTTAATATCTTAAAAATAAAAGGAAGCTATGGTACAACGGGAAATGCTGATATTGCAAACTATTTATGGATGGGTACCTATGAATTCTCTAATGTAACTAGTTATGATCTGCTGCCGGGGGCATGGCCGGCACGTTTGGCAAACCCGAATCTAACATGGGAGGTAGCCCATAAGACTAATATTGGTGTAGATGTTAGTATAATGAACCGCTTTACTTTATCAGTAGATGTTTATCATAAAATAAATGATAATTTATTACAGTCTGTTCCTCTTCAGGCTACAACTGGTTTTACAAGTCAGGTAAGAAATATTGGTTCTATACAAAATGAAGGGATTGATTTCAATTTAACATCTGTCAACATAAACAGGGGGGACTTTAGATGGCAATCTAATTTTAATATCACTTTTAATAGAAATAAGGTTGTTTCATTGAATAATGACAAGGATCTTATTAGCGGAAACCAGATCATTAGAGTAGGATTACCTGTACAATATTGGTATCTTCGTGAGTGGCTGGGAATTGATCCCCAAACAGGTAAAAATATATTTACAAGATGGGAAGATGAGGAAGGTAATAGAGTAGATGGTAATACAACTGACAACCCATATAAAATTACTACAACTGAGGATTATGATGAGGCCAGTATCATACCCACCGGCACATCAGATCCCATTGCTGTTGGAGGTTTTTCTAATCATTTGGTATATAAAAAGTTTTATTTTGACTTAAGAACCAATTTTGCTTTTGGTCAACATATAATGTGTTCAAGTGACTTTTCGGTACATGATTTGGGAAGTAATGAATTACAGGTTACAAAATGGCAATCGCATGAAACCTTCTGGAACAAACCAGGAGACATAGCTAATAATGCCCAGGTAATTTATGGAGACCCCTATAATTCAAGGGGAATATCTACACGTAAATTATATGATGCAAGTTATCTTCGATTTCAACGAGTTGCTATAGGATATACTTTCCCCGAAGTTATAGGCATTAAAAATTTAACTTTAGATGTTTCTGTTGATAATCTTATGGTACTGACAAGTTATCCCTTTGGTGACTCTGATACCAGCTTTGATAGTCCCTCAACAGGGGCGAGCAGATATAGACCAACAAGAAAATTCTTGCTTAATATCAGTTTTGATCTTTAATATTTTAAAAAACTATAATTATGAAAATAAAATATTTTTTATTAATTAGTATATTGTCGGTGATTGGATGTACTGAAAGTGCTGTAGACTTTACTCCAATTAACCAAATAACAACACAAGAAATTCTCAGTTCTTCATCACTTTTAGGTGATGTGACACAAGGTAATTATTCTTTTTTCAAAAATTTCTCTTATTGGAGAAGTTATATGAGAAACAGGAATGATGCCAAGGAACTAATGAGTGATGATATAATTATGATGCGTTGGAGTGGTGATAACTTATCCTATACATTAAGTTATAATCCTAATGCCGAGTCTACTTTAAACCGGTTAATGTGGCAAATGTCTTATAGGGCAATCAGTTCGGTTAATGTGGTATTAAGTGAATTAGATAAAAAAGGTGATCTGACTGAGGCTGAAACACAACTTGCAGGAGAAAATCATTTTATAAGGGCTATGTTCATGTTAGATCTTGCAACTATTTTTGCAAGACCTTATTCGCATGACGATCCGGCGACTAATTTATGTGTACCCATAGTTACAGATCCTGCACACTCTGAAGATCTGGCAAGGAATACAGTAAAAGAGGTTTATGACTTTTTGGAGCAGGAATTTCTGCTGTCTGCAGATCTTATGACAGAACAAAAACCCAATATATATGCTTCTAAAGAAGTGGCCTATGCAGCACTTGCCCGTTTATACATTTATGAGGAAAAGAATGATAAAGCCATTGAATATGCAGACTTAGTAATTAATTCAGGCAGGTACGAATTGGTTGGTTCCGATAAATTTCCAACTTCCAACGAATTAGGCCCGGAAGTTAACCCTGAAACTATTTTTGCTATTAAGCTGGCTTCTTCTGAAAATCAAGGCAGTGACGCTTTGGGAACAATGTACCATGGTGACGGAGGCTGGGGCGAGATATTACTCTCCACCAGCTATTTAGATTTGCTTAATAAAAATCGGAATGATTTGAGATGGAACTTTGTTGATCCCGACTTTAAACATGATGCTCAGGGCAATAAAATTCCGGATCCCAACGAACCATATTTTGGTTATGCATTGAATGACAGGATGGGTATCCCCAGTTACTGGAGTAAGAAATTGACTTATGAATATGGTGAAGCAATGTTATATTCTCCAAGATATTTCAGGCTGGCTGAAATGTATTTAATTAAAGCAGAGGCCTATGCAAAAACCAATCAGGTCCAGAAAGCATTAGATAATGTTAATATTATCAGGGAACGTGCTGGATTGTCAGGCGATCAGTTGTTTAGGTTAGATAATATGCAAGGCTACGGATCTGCATTGGACATTGTGCTTGATGAAAAGCGTCTGGAATATAATCTTGAATGCTGCCGCAGTTTCGATGTATTCAGGAATAAACGAACAATGGACAGGAGCTATTTAGCTTATCAGGGATGGTCGGGACCTGCAATTATACCTTACACATCAAATCGTATTGTTCATCAGGTTCCTCAAACGGAAATAACCCAGAATCCAAAGCTTCTGCAGAATCCGGGATGGAATTGATGAATCAGAAATATTACTAAAAATAATGGTGTCTGGTAATTTAAATAATTATCAGACACCATAAAAATACAATGGTGAAAACCCAGGTAAAAGGATTAATTGAATAGCTGTTAATTTTATTGTACCTGCTAATTTTATTGATTTTCAATATTCCATTATCAACAACTCAATTAGAGTCAGATATTCTTTGGAAAGGATAAGTTCTGAAACTAGAATTTTGTCGGTTTATTATTGGCTTATAAAAACAGGTCACGAAAATTGTTAAAGTTTATAAGCTCCTAAGGATGATGATGATTTATCTCTTTTATTTATCAGATGAGGTACTTGATAAATAAAAACGTTACTAAAATATTGACCAACAAAGGTTGATGTTTAAATCTTATTGAAAAAAATGTTTTAAAATTAATATTATGAACAAAAAGTATGATCGCAGAAGTTTTGTGAAACTTTCCGCAGGCGTCACTGCTGGTGATGAGTACTTATCCGGGAATAGTTCTCCAAAGAATGGTTCAGCCCTGACACAAACAGGAAATAAACCAATTCGGCTTGGGTTTGTGGGGATTGGTGGCCGTGGTTCTTACCATCTTAATTGTGCCTTGGGAATTGAAGGTGTGGAAGTGCCTGCCTTATGTGAACTAAAACCTGTACGCCTGTACGATGCAAAAAGATGGGTTGAAGCCGCGGGCCTTCCAACTCCGAGGCTGTATGACCGGGGGCCAACTGATTTTAAACGGCTGTGCGAAGAGGAAGATCTGGATGCCATTATCTGTTGCACTCCGTGGGAATTCCATACACAGGTATGCGTTGCTGCTATGAAAAATAATAAGCATGCTGTCTCAGAGGTTCCTATTTGTATAACTCTTGAAGAGGCCTGGGAACTGGTTGAGACTTATGAGAGCACAGGGAAATGGGCAACGATAGGGCTTGAAGGTACTGGTGACTCGACACTGCTTAATATGGTTTATAAAGGAGTTTTCGGAAATATTGTCCATACCGAAGGCGGATATGTTCATGATCTCAGGATGGTTAAATTTACTCCTGCAGAGGAACCATGGCGTCTGCAACACTCAATGAATCGTAATGGAAATCTTTATCCCGACCATCCGATGGCCAGGATGATGCCATTATTGGATATAAACCGTGGTGACAGGTTTGATTATATCCTATCAATGAGTTCAAACTCAGTGATGCTTAATAATTACGCAAAGTTAAACTATGGTCCTGATACTTTCTATGCCAAAGCTAAAGTCACTTGTGGTGATTATAATGCTTCACTTATACGAACTGTAAACGGGAAGATGATTACGCTCAATTTTGATACAAACACTCCTCACCCAAGGGAAGATTTTCGACTCCAGGGTACGAAGGGTGTGTATATGTCTAATGCATTACCGACAGTTGGTACACAGCCTGATGCGACAGCTGTGAGACGGCCACGTGGCAGAAGGGGTGGCAGGATATACCTGGAGGGAATCAGCCCCGTGGCACATACATGGGAACCGGCAGATAAGTATTTTAAGGAATACGCTCTTCCTGTTGAAACTATCCCACCCAGAAGAGGCGGCGTTATAGAAGGACATGGAGGTGGAGGTACTCAGACACCAATGAATTGGCACAGGCTGGTTATTGCACTACGCGAAAATAAAATGCCTGATTGGGATGTATATGACTCGGTAACCAGCGGCGCGATTGTTCCACTCTCATGTGCTTCGGTTGCAAATAAATGCCAGGCAGTTGATTTTCCTGACTTTACGAAGGGAAAGTGGAAAACCAGGCCAAGAATTGCATTAGGCTAGATGTTAACTTACCAGAAAATAAAAAATACTATAATGAGTAAAATATATTATAATCGAAGAAAATTTGTGAAGCTTTCCACAACTGCTGCAGTCGGTGGTGCAACTATGTTATCGGGATTAAGTTTTCCCATGGGAGCTTCATCACAGAACACCCTTAATGAAAAACCAATAAGGCTTGGTTTTGTCGGGATAGGAGGACGTGGTTCATATCACCTTAATGCGGCTTTAGGTATGGAAGGTATTGAAGTACCGGCTATCTGTGAGGTTATTCCAAAACGCCTTCAACAGGCAAAAAAATGGATAGAGGAGTCCGGCCGTCCTGCGCCAAAACTTTATAACAAAGGAGTAACAGATTTTAAAAGATTGTGTGAAACTGAAAAACTGGATGCAGTCATCTGCTGCACATCATGGGAATGGCATACCCCGGTTTGCCTTGCTGCCATGAGGAGTGAAAAGCATTGTGTCTCTGAAGTTCCAATTGCTATTACTCTGGACCAGGCCTGGGAGATTGTCGAAACATATGAAAAAACAGGGAAGTGGGCGACAATGGGATTAGAGGGGTTCTATAATCTGCCTCTGTTGAATATGATTCAGAAAGGAATGCTGGGTGATATTGTCCATGCCGAAACAGGATATGTTCATGATCTCAGGCTGGTCAAATTTGATCCTGAGCGTGAGCCATGGCGTTTACAACATTCAATTGATCGTAACGGTAATCTTTATCCTGATCATCCTATGGCATCTATGCTGCCACAATTGGATATAAATCATGGAGACAGGATGGATTTTCTTGTTTCCATGAGCTCGTTTGGAGGAATGCTTAATGATTATGCGGCTATTTATTATAAAAATAAAAATCACCCTCTCACCAAAAAGAAAATTGCACTGGGTAACTATAATGCTTCACTGATCAGAACAGTTAATGGTAAAATGATTACTCTTAATCATGACACAAGCACCCCTCATCCACGGGAGAATTATCGCGTACAGGGTACAAAGGGAGTGTTTGTAGGAGATTCAATTTCCAGGAATATTTATCTAGAAGGAGTCAGTCCCGTGGAACATGCATGGGAACCGGCTGATCCATATTTAAAAGAATATGAACACCCTATAGTAAAGAATTATAACCCCGCGCCAAGAAGAGGCGGGGAAATAGTCGGACATGGCGGGGGTGGCACAAAAACACCTATGAACTGGACAAGGTTGGTAGCTGCACTTCGCGAAAACAAAATGCCTGATTGGGATGTTTATGATTCAGTAACAAGCAGCTCCATTTCTGCACTTACCGAAACATCGGTTGCAAATAAAGGGAAGGCAATAGATTTCCCCGATTTTACTAAAGGCAAATGGAAAACAAATCCAAGAATTAATTTGGTTTAGGTTTTCTCAACCAAAGGAATCAATGATAAGATTATAGTTGTTGATGCCAATGTTTTAATTCAGCCTGCCCTTATTAATTTATTAAAAGGGTGGGCTGAACTGCTTTTACAACTCTATGCACTTTACAGGTATAAAAGACTTTTTGACAGCGCCCTACCTTTTCAGTTATTTCCTGATAAAACGATATACCTTAACTGTATGAGGAGGCAGGTCAACATACACTGACGATTCCTTCAGTACCAGCTCCTTGTGTTCCCATAGATCCCTGATGCGGTAATTATCAAGGGTAAGAAGGGTTCTGCCTCGTTGTCCTCCACCGCCACCACGTCTGCCTGATCCGGCCTGTGCCAAAAGGGCAAAGTCTACAAGAACTGATTTCTTCTCATCACTCTTGTTTAAAAGGCAGATAGCTTTTTCGTTGTTTGCCAGAGGCTTAACCCATATCTGGTAATCGAAATTATCCCTGAAGCATGTCGCTTGCCTGCCAAGTGTATCCTGGTCTAAAGCAATGATTTCTTTATTGGTAAGGATAGATTTAGTATCAGTAGACATATTCTGGAGATCATTACCGGCCATCAGTGGTGCTGCCAGCATGCACCAGAGTGAAAAATGAGTCTTGTATTCCTCCGTAGTCATCCCGCCATTTCCGACCTCCAGCATATCAGGGTCGTTCCAGTGACCTGGTCCTGCATATCTTGACAGATCTTTTTGCTGATCAAAAATGTTAACCATACTGTTCCATGAATCCCTTATATCACCTGTTGTCCTCCATAAATTACCTACTGCACCTGCCCATTCCCATGGTTTGTTTGTACCCCATTCACAAATACTGAATACAATTGGTCTGCCTGCTGCAAAAAGCGCATCACGCATATTGGTATATGAAGATTTGGCATCCTGGGTACTTGAGTTGCACCAGTCGTATTTTAAATAATCGACACCCCAGCGTGCGTAAGTACGAGCGTCCTGGTATTCATGCCCGAATCCTCCGGGACGTTTCTGACAGGTAAGTGTTCCCGCACATGAATAAATACCAAACTTTAGCCCTTTTGAATGAACATAGTCAACCAGATATTTCATACCATGAGGAAATCGGTCCTTGTCAACAACTATCTCCCCGTTCTCATCACGGGCAACCTGCCAGCAGTCATCAATGACAACATATTCATAACCGGCATCCTTAAGCCCGCTACCGGCCATAGCATCGGCAGTTCCCATAATAAGAGACTCGCTGACATCACAATGAAATTTGTTCCAGCTGTTCCAGCCCATAGGCGGTGTTTTTGCCAGTTGTTCAAACTTTTGTGCCGAAACACTTGAGAATGATAAGGCAATGGCAAGTGAAAGAAGAAGATTTTTCATACGTATATAATTTTATTCTTGATGGTAATATGCATGTTTCATAATGATTCTTTATAAATATAAAGATAATCCTTATTCCAATAATTTGCATTTAGGTCTTCAATCAATATAAAGTTCTTACTGCTTCCATTTTTTATTTATACATTCTACTTCCTTTATCAGGGAATTGTAAAAAATAACAAAAAACTTATGAAACAAGAGAACTTTCATTAATTTTCATAAAAATTTCATTAATATTTATTATGGTGTAGGTATGTGGTTAATATTTCTTTTATTTATTTCCATTGTATTCATTATTATTACGACTTCAAAACTAAAATGGCATCCTTTCTTTTCGCTTTTACTGGCTGCCTTCGGGTATGGAGGATTATCCGGAACCATGTCACTTGACGAAGTAGTGAAATCTGTTAATTCAGGTTTTGGAAATACGATAGGATTCATTGGTATCGTGATTCTTGCAGGTTCAATTATAGGTAAATTTCTGGAAAAATCAGGTGGAGCATTTGCCCTGGCAGAGAGTACATTGAAGATTGTCGGAAAAAAGAATGTGCCTCTGGCTCTTAGCATTATCGGGTATATTGTAAGCATTCCTGTATTTTGTGATTCAGGATTTATAATTTTAACACCCCTGGCAAAAGCTATGACCAGACAGGTTAAAATTTCATTTGCCACTGGTGCAATGGCACTGAGCCTTGGGCTTATTGTTACTCATTCAGTCATTCCTCCCACACCCGGTCCTGTGGCTGCAGCAGGGATAATTAATGCCGACCTGGGATTGGTAATTCTCCTGGGATTTCCGGTGAGTATTATAGGTCTGATTGCGGGCTGGTTGTTTTCAGTTAAAATCGCCTCCGGAACCCGGATTGATACGCTTCCTGATCCGGAAAACACTGGCATAAATTCATACCCAGGGCCTTCTGTTTTTAAATCTCTCCTTCCCATATTCATTCCTATTTTGCTGATTATTTTCCGGTCAGTGAATGCTTTGCCTTCGGCTCCTTTTGGTTCCGGAAATTTTTCATCATTTATTAATTTTTTTGGACAACCGGTTGTAGCATTACTTATTGGTGTCCTCCTTTCTTTTCTTCTGCCGGAAAAACTGACAAGAGAAATGATCTCAACGACTGGCTGGATGGGAGAAGCAATAATTGCAGCGGCTACAATAATTATTATTACCGGTTGTGGGGGTGCTTTTGGACAGGTTCTGCAAAATTCGGGAATTGGGAATGTGATAAAGAACAATTTATCGGGAGCTGAAAGTCTGAGTATTCTCTTCCCCATTATTATTGCAGCTTCTCTGAAAACAGCTCAGGGTTCAGGTACTGTGGCAATAATAACCGGAGCAAGTCTAATGGCCCCCCTGCTGGGTACTCTGGAAATGGAAGCACCTTTCGCAAGAGCTCTTGTGGTTGTGGCACTTGGTGCAGGCGCAATGATTGCCAGCCATGCAAATGACAGTTATTTCTGGGTAGTAACGCAAATGTCAGGAATGAGTGTCAATCAGGGATATAGATTACAAACTCTGGGTACACTTACAGTTGGTATCTTTTGTTCTGTTGCAGTCTGGTTATTAAGCCTGATAATTTTATGATTAATTTTATGTACCTGAAAGAGAAAAATAATTCGGGGAAATTTAACACCAATTAAAATTTTCAACAATTTAATATGAATAACTACAATCTTATCAGGATAAAACAGCATTTCAGGAATAGTTATATAACTGATGTTAAGGGAGAAGTGGCAAAAGAGTTAATCAGACTGAGGCCGCTAATAAAACCAGGTGCCAATATTGCTTTAGCAGTTGGAAGCCGGGGGATTAATAACTTGGAGATAGTTGTAAAGGAAGTTGTGGCATTTCTTAAAGAAAACAGAGCTAATCCCTTCATTATTCCAGCTATGGGTAGCCACGGTGGCGCAACAGCAAGGGGTCAGGCAGAGATACTGGCAGCCTATGGGTATCGGAAAAAACTATCGGAGTGCCTGTCAGATCATCCCTGGAGGTTATTGAATTGCCTCAGGAAGATTCACCTGTCCCGGTTTATATGGATAAATATGCATGGGAATCTGATGGAATAATCCTGATTAACAGGGTTAAGCCTCATACCGATTATCATGGCAGATATGAGAGTGGACTGGTAAAAATGTCGGTTATAGGATTAGGTAATGAAAAGCAGGCAGAGGCTATTCACAGGTACGGTGTACATGGGCTTACTGATATGATACCATTGGTGGCAAAACAAATTTTTTCGACCGGGAAAATCCTCGGGGGAATTGCTCTGGTTGAAAATGCATACGATAATACCATGATTATAAATGCGTTGAGAGCAGATGAATTTTTTGAAAAGGAACCAGGCTTACTCGATAAGGCCCGGACAAATATGCCAGCTCTTCCAGTCAGTGATATTGATGTCCTGATAATTGATCAGATAGGCAAAGATATCAGCGGAGTCGGAATTGACACGAATATTATCGGAAGAATGAAAATAGCTGGCCAGCAGGAACCCGTTATGCCAGATATTAAGGCGATTGTGCTTCTGGACCTGACTGAAGCCTCTCATGGAAATGCTATTGGTATCGGTTTATCTGACGTAATAACCAGAAAATTATATGATAGAATTGATTTTTCTTCAACCTATACTAATGCAATAACCAGCAGTTTTATTGAGAGAGCAAAAATACCTGTGATTGCGAATAATGATAAAGAGGCTTTTAAAATAGCTTTGAGAAGTTGCGGATACCTGGAAAAAGGAAAAGAGAAGATAATCAGGATAAAGGATACCCTGCATCTTGATGAAATATATGTTTCACAATCGATAATGGATTTAATAAGGGGTAAGGATGGAATAGAATCGATAAATGAAGATGTAAACCTGTTTAAAAGTGAGACTGATTTTATACTCTTTTGACTTTCAAAATGATGAGAAATATCCGGGAACAGATCAATAATGGCTGAACAGGTTAAAACTGATGACTTTTAATATTCCTGCGATAAATAACCATTATATTATTTCTGAATATTGGAAAATCAGCTAACCTTAACGATATTTGTTTTAAGTGTTATAATTAAACAGAAAATCAGTAGCGAAATTCATCGTAAATCATTGTTATTATGAGAAACAGATTATCTCCTTCGATCTTTTCATTAATACTTCTTGTATTAATATCCTGCAAACCTGTCGGCAAAGATTTTAAGACTATAAGAGCAGATGTTTTAAAAGATAAAATTGCAGGTGGCTGGGCAGGTAAAATGATTGGTGTTACCTACGGAGCTCCTACTGAGTTCAAAGCCCAGGGGAAAATCTATAATGATTCCATCAAATGGAGGCCTTCAGATGTTAAAGGAAGTATCCATCAGGATGATATTTATGTACAACTGACTTTTATGATGACAATGGATAAGTATGGCTTAGATGCGCCTGCAAAGAAATACCAGGAGATGTTCGCAAAAGCAGGATACCCCCTCTGGCACGCAAATGTACAGGCAAGGAAAAACTACTATGATTCTATATTCGCACCACAGTCCGGGCACCCGGACAACAACATCCATGCCGATGATATTGATTTTCAGATAGAGTCAGACTATATAGGATTCATGTCACCGGGAATGCCGCAGACAGCAGTAAAAATCGCTGATAAAATCGGACATATAATGAATTATGGTGATGGTGTATATGGTGGTATTTTTGTTGCAGCCCTGTACTCGGAAGCATTTTTCAGAAGCGACATACCGGGTATTATAGAATATGCTCTGAATTCGATACCTGCGGAAAGTGATTATTATAAGATAGTAAAAGATGTAATTAAGCTTCACCGGCATTATCCGAACGACTGGAAGGCAGCCTGGAAAGAACTTGAAGCCAAATGGGACGGGGTGGATATCTGCGGTGCAGGCTCCGCTTTTAACATTGACGCCAAACTAAACGGAGCATATATTGTAATGGGGCTGCTTTATGGTGAAGGGGATCCGGTTAAAACCATGGAGATTACTACCAGGTGCGGACAGGATTCGGACTGTAATCCTTCCAATGCTATGGCTCTTCTGGGTGTAATAAACGGCTTTAAAAACCTGCCTCCCGAACTTACCAGGGGTGTTACCGAATATAAGGATTCTACTTTTATTAATACCAATTACTCTTTCAGTAAGGCCGTGGATAACACATATAATTATGCGTTGGGGCTGATCGAACAAGGATCGGGGAAAATGGCCGGCAAGAAAATAATGATAAAAGTACAGGAACCTGTTCCTCCCGTTCTGGAGGTATCTTTTCCGGGAGTTGTATTTGAGAGACGAATTTCAGTATTTGAGAAAGAACCCTGGAAGTTTAATGGTAGCTGGCAGACCTTGACCCGTAAAACAGGTGCCGGGAACCAGATTGTTAATGTTTCCCAATATGCTGATAATAAGGGAGATATTGCAGAGCTTACTTTTAACGGTACAGGTGTTTCATTAATTGGATCATGGAATAAAGCCGGAGGCAGAGCCGATATATTCCTGGATAATAAGTATGAACGTACTGTTGACACTTATTTCTATTATAACAATCAGCAGGATAATAACGCAAGCATCTGGCACAAATTCAACCTTTCACAAGGTATTCATAAAGTCAGGGTTGAAGTAAAAGGAGAGAAGCGTGCGGAATCTGAAGGTTCAGTGATTAATCTGACGGGAGCCCTGATATTTATCACAGGACCAAAGAAAAATGAGGGTTTTAAATTTTCATTTGAATAAACCCGTGATCTTAAAATGCTCAATAATAGGTTAAATATATTAGTAATGATTATTTTAAGGGTATTGCGGAAAGAAACCTCAGTGTCCTGAAACCCGATATTTGAACATGAGTTCAGCAAAGCCGGATAAGTATAAAAATATTCAATGAAATTATGGAGGTTTCACTGATCAGGCGGGGCAAACTGTAAAACATTAATTTAAGAATTATTTACCAGCGATTAAAGTACTCATAATACAATTGTATGAAAAAAAACAGATATGTGATAATAAGTGCATTTACCGCTTCACTTGGGGGATTGCTATTTGGTTTTGATACCGCTGTAATATCCGGTGCCGAAAAGACAATTCAGGAACTTTTTAACCTTGATGGGTTCTGGCATGGTTTTACAGTTGCGATTGCCCTGATCGGGACATTGGCAGGTGCCCTTATCTCTGGAAAACCTGCTGATTTTTTTGGCAGGAAGAAAGCTTTATCAGCTATAGCTGTGATTTACACAATTTCTTCTCTTGGGAGTGCACTGACCCAAAGTTGGTCCGGCTTGCTGTTTTACCGGTTTTTAGGTGGTATAGGTGTTGGCGCATCTTCGGTAATCGGACCAATGTATATAGCTGAGATCGCTCCGGCAAATATTCGTGGTCGTCTGGTCACGGCATTTCAGTTGAATATTGTTGCAGGGATATTGCTTTCCTATTTTTCAAATTACTGGATTGCACAACTGGTTGCTCACGATTCCTGGAGATGGATGTTGGGCGTTTTAAGCATCCCCTCACTGATTTTCTTTGTGATGGTATTTTTTATTCCTGATTCACCCAGATGGCTTGTAATAAAGAACAGGATTGCGGAAGCTAAAACGGTACTGCAAAAAATAGGATCCGCAGACCCTTTAAAAGATGTTCAGGAGATTGAGGAATCCATATCAAAAAAGGATGGGGCAAAAAGAGAAATACTGTTTTCATCCATGTACCGGATTCCGATTATACTTGCAATCCTGATAGCCATATTTAATCAGTTGTCAGGGATAAATGCCGTGATGTATTATGCCCCGAGGATTTTTGAGATGGTTGGCTATGCCAAAAACTCGGCATTACTGCAATCGCTATCTGTAGGCTCTACCCTGTTTGTTTTCACAGTGCTTGGTCTGGTTCTTATTGACCGTGTTGGAAGGAAGAAACTGCTGCTTGTCGGCTCACTTGGTATGGCATTTTTTCTGGGGATGGTTGCCAAAACCGTTTTTACTACTACAAATGGAAGTATCTGGATGTTATTATACCTGTCAGGATTTATTGCTTTTTTCTCTTTTTCTCAGGGAACTGTTATCTGGGTATTTATTTCTGAGATATTTCCCAATTCGGTACGTGCCAAAGGACAGACACTCGGTAGCTTTACACATTGGACGGCAGCTGTCATCATTTCATGGATGTTTCCTGCTCTTGCCCAAAGTGGTACAGGAGGCTGGGCTTTTTCAATATTCTCGGTATCGATGGTTTTACAGTTTTTTATTGTCTGGAAGTTTTTCCCTGAGACTAAGGGAAAAACACTTGAACAGATTCAAAAAGAAATGCAATTATAACAGTTAAAAAGAAATCCTATGGAAAAAGTATTCAAACTGGGCTTTATGCCAACACGCCGATCCTTTTTTTCCAAAGAAGATGCTCAGAAATTCAAAGGACTGATTTATAATGAGATCAAAAAAATTGTACCTGAAAATGTGAACATTTTCGATCTTGACTGGCTCAACGAAGAGGGTTTGCTATATGATGACCAGGATGCAAAAAAGGTCGCTGACTATTTCATTAAGCAGGAAGTAGATGCACTGTTTTCACCTCATTGTAACTTTGGAACGGAAAATGCGGTAGCTCAGGCTGCCCGAAGGGTCCAAAAACCGCTGCTGATATGGGGGCCCCGTGATGAAGCACCGCTTCCAACAGGAGAAAGACTCCGCGATTCACAGTGTGGATTGTTTGCCACATCAAAAGTGTTACAGAGGTACAAGGTGCCTTTCAGCTATATTGTCAATTCGAGGATATCTGATAATGTCTTCAGAAAAGGATTTGTGAATTTTATAAGAGCATCAAATGTGATTAAGTTTGCCAAAAATATCCGGATCGGGCAGATTTCATCAAGACCGCAGTCATTTTACTCCATCATTGTTAATGAAAACGAATTGTTGGAAAGGTTTGGCATAGAGTTGATCCCATTTAACCTTGATACCATTGTTCGCCTGGTTAACGAAGCAATTAACCATAAAAAGGTGGAAATAAAAAAGATTGCGGAGGAGATAAAAAAAGTTGCGGATTTTTCTAAAATATCGTCCGAAGCAACAGAGACCATTGCGGCCTTGAAATATGTTCTGACCAATACTATTAAAGAATTTAACCTTCAGTCGGTCGCATTCCAATGCTGGGATGAATTACAACACCAGCTTGGGATCTGTCCCTGTTTTGTTAATGCTCTGATTACCGACGAAGGCACACCCGTTGCCTGCGAATCAGATATACATGGTGCAATAAGCAGCCTGATGCTACAGGCGGCCGGTATGTTTGCCGAACCCACTTTCTTTTCTGACCTCACAATCCGGCACCCGGAAAACGATAACGCTGAGTTACTTTGGCATTGTGGAGCATTTCCTCCCTCTTTGAGCATCGACAAAAATAAGTCTTCAATCGGCCATCATTTTGTGCTCCCTTCAAATGCACCGGGAACCTGTAACTGGCAGTTAAAGAAAGGCGACATAACTGTGGTACGGTTCGATGGCATAAACGGGGAATACAGCCTTTTCTGCGGTCAGGGCAAGGCTATTGATGGGCCCTATAATCTGGGAACTTATGTATATCTTGAGGTAAAAGACTGGCCTCTTTGGGAAGAAAAGATAATCTATGGGCCATATATTCATCATACATCATGCATTTACGGGAAATATGCGCCTGTATTGTATGAGGCAACCCGCTATCTTGACGGAGTCAATTTTGATCCTGTAGAACCAACTATTGAAGAAATTAAAAAATATTTAAGAACCAATTAAGGAAGGAGAAATCCATGCTTATTACCGGAAGAATTAAATCACTTAAAGTTATTGAAAGGATTAAATCAAAAAATACAAGCCTGCCAATTTTTTGCACAGCCAGTCACTGGAACACAGAGGCAATCCTGTTGGCCGCAAGGAACATTGGCCTGAAATACGGGATAAGTAATATCCCCGTTGCTATTGCTATGACATTTAATTATGATTATATGCCACAGGCGCAAAGAATTACCCGGACAAATGATGCACGGCTGGGTTTCTTATCGGTAATGAAACATTTGCAGGTTCTGGCAGATGATCCCGATTCTCCATATTACGGGGTTCAGGTGTTACCCCATCTCGACCATGCTGATCCATCCAGAGATAACTGGGCACTGACTGAGGGAACCGATTTTCTGGCATCAGTAATGTTTGATGCACAGAAATACCCCTTGAAAGAAAATATTGAGTTAACCACGGCATATGTTAAAAAATATGGCAAAAAATTACTGATAGAAGGTATTATGGATGATCTGAACGTTTTTCAGGCTCATGAGAAACTTAAGTCAGATTCGGTTGATGATTATCCTGAAAGGGCATTTGAGTATGTAAAAAAGACGAAGGTAGATTTCCTGGTTGCGGATCTCGGAACGGAACAACAATCGCAGGGTGTCGGGGAAAGTATTTACCTGAAAGAAAGAGCCAGAAATATTCAGAGGTTATTAAAAGACAGGAAGCTGGTACTGCATGGTACTTCCTGCTTATCGGATGAGGAGATAGCCCTCATTCCGGGCGATGGCATCCTTAGGGTGAATATGTGGACAAGGATAGCCCGGGAAGCCGGATTGTATGCTTTCAGACAGTTAAAGGGCAGGGAGGATAAAATAAGAATGAACGATTTTAACTCCATCGAATCTTATCGTTATCTGATGGACTCCATAGAAAAGGCTTCCTCTATCATGGAGGGGATAATGGAATCATTGGGGTATGAAAACTTAAGTTAATCACTATAACACATGAGCAACTCAACCTTCACACTACGCTATAAAGACGCTTTCAGTTATTTAGTTGGGGAAGGCGGTTATTGAAGAGAATACATGTTATTTATTTGACCCTTTTAATAACGACATTGAATGTTTGGTTCAAAATAATTAGAAGAATTACACTGAAATTTCAAAACAGCATTCTGCACCTAAACATGTGAAAAATTTAAACTAATATAACGGATATGAAAAAACATGTTTTATGGATTCTTGCCCTAATCTTTTTTTTGAATGGCTGCAAACAGGATTTACCACAACTGGCTGATACACCACCTATGGGATGGAATAGCTGGGACTGCTTTGGCATGGACATCACTGATGACCAGGTCAGATCCACCGCTGATTATATGGCCAAAAATCTTAAAAGTCATGGATGGGAATACGTTGTTGTTGATATGGGTTGGTACTTTGCTGATGGTTTAAATACCAATAATTTCAATATGCGAAACCCTCCTCAATACATCGATGAGTACGGAAGGCTAATCCCCAGCACGGTTAAATTCCCTACAGCATCTTCAGGTAAGGGGTTGAAACCAGTGGCAGATTACGTTCACAATCTTGGTCTGAAATTTGGAATTCATATCATGCGTGGCATTCCATGGCAGGCTGTTGAGCAGAATACACCCATCAAAGGGACCGGCTACAGAGCTAAAGACATAGCCAGCTTTGCTGATTCCTGCAGGTGGTACCATGGGATGATAGGTATTGATATGAATAAGCCCGGGGCTCAGGAATATTATAATTCCCTGCTGGAACTCTATAATGAATGGGGTGTCGATTTTGTAAAAGCAGATGATATGTTGAATCCATACCGTGAAAAGGAGATCGAAGGTGTCAGCAAGGCTGTAAAAAATGCCGGGAGACCTGTTGCACTGAGCCTTTCTGCAGGGCCGGTAGCTGTGGATAAAGTCGACAATCTCCGGCAGAACGCCCAGATGTGGCGCATCTCAGGCGATATGTGGGACGACTGGAGTTATATCAGGAAAACTTTTGAATATTGCAGGACATGGCAGGATTTTATTACACCCGGTCATTGGCCGGATTGTGATATACTGCCGCTGGGAAAGCTGAGGATTAACGGTACTGATGGTGCGCTGGCAAACAGATTAAAAAAGCAGCGTGAAGAAACTATTAATGAATCTGACCGGTTGACACCCGACGAAAAATACAGTCTGATGACACTCTGGATCATCTTCCGGTCACCCCTGATGATGGGTGGTAATTTGATGGAGAGTGATGAGCTTATCCTCAATTTATTGACAAATGATGAAGCCCTGGCTGTTAATCAGAAAAGCAGCAGAAATCATGAACTCAGAGCTTCCGATAAAGAAATCATCTGGGTAGCGGATGATCCTCAGACAGGGGCAAAATATGTGGCGCTGTTTAATGTTGGAGATGATGTACCAAACCATATAAGGATAAATTGGGACGAACTTGATATTTCTGGGGAACATAATGTACGTGACCTTTGGGAAAGGAGAGACATCGGGAACTTTCAGGGTTATTTTGATGCTTTAATAGCTCCTCATGGTTGCGGTTTATTTAAGATAAGTAAGAAGTAGGTAACAGGTTACAGTAAATACAAATCCGGACATAATACTGTTCCCAGGGCCCTTAGGATAGTTTTGATATTTTTTGTCCATATTTAAATTATTTATTATAATTTGGTCTGAGTAAGATTTAATACAAACTTGCTATGGTATCACGAAGAAACTTTCTTAAGACTTCAGCTCTTGCAGGAGTTTCAAGTTTGCCGGCTGGCTTCCTTCAGAAATTTCAGCGGGATAAGAGACCGGAAAAAAATATCACAATCAGATCGGCAGGTACACGATATGAGAGAGAACCTCTTATCAGACCTTTCGGTTTTAAAGGCGTCTATCTGAATGAATTCTGGGTTGCCGCTGCATTGATTGAAAGCACCTCGGGAATCAGACATGTCGGACTCCAGACCCAATGCCTTGCCTGGAGCGATCTTGATGTGTTCCTTGCACATACTGATTTTGAAGGAAATATGCTCCTGATCAGATCCCTCGATTATGCCCTTCAGAAAATAAAGGGCCAGTCATTCAGAAATCCTATTGAACTTCAGGATGCAATTATAGATGATGTTTACAAGTATGGGCAGTCGATAACAAAAAATCCCAGGCTCAGAATGACATTTACCCTGAGCTCTATGGTTGCCCTTGATAATGCGATGTGGATGCTTTATGCGCAGGAAAATGGATTCAGGACATTTGATGAAATGATTCCTCCTGAATACAGGCAGTCTCTGGGGTATCATCACAAATATGTTGCACATGTACCGCTTATGGCATATGCAATACCACTCGGGGAAATATCACAGGCTGTTGACGAAGGTTATTTCTTTATGAAGATCAAAATAGGTCGTCCCGGGACGCAGGAAGAGATGCTGGAGGGGGATAAAGCCCGTATCGAAGCCATTCATAAGCTGATCGGTAACAGGGAAACCTCCCACACTCTGAATGGTAAAATACCTTATTATTTCGATGCCAATGGAAGATATGAGAAAAAAGAGACTCTGGAAAAGCTGCTGGATCATGCTAAGAAGATAGGTATGCTTGATCAGATAGCTATCGTCGAGGAACCTTTCCCTGAAGATGCCGATATTACTGTTGGAGATCTGGGGGTGAGGATCGCAGCTGATGAAAGCGCTCATACAGAGGAAGATGTCATAAAAAGAATTCAGATGGGCTACAAGGCTATCGCTTTAAAATCGGCCGCCAAAACGTTAAGTATGACAATGAAAATGGCCCGGGCAGCGCATCAAAATAATATACCGTGCTTATTGGCCGATCTGGCATGCATCCCCATACTCGTCGACTGGAACAAAAATGTTGCAGCAAGGATAGCTCCATTCCCTGGTCTGAATAAGATGGGTCTTATTGAATCAAACGGTCATCAGAACTACACTAACTGGAATACTCTTTTGAGCTATAGTCCGTTTCCTGATGGTTCATGGGTGCATTCAAATGATGGATTATTTCAATTAAATGAAGATTTTTATGATAAGAGCGGAGGCATACTCAAATCATCTGAACATTATCTCAGTCTTTTTAACGGAAAGGGTTGATTATTAATAACTATAATATCCGGTTTATTGTTAAAAAAGAGTTATCTGGAAATACTACCCTGTTAAAAATAAATCCTTTAACAAATGAAACTGATTAAATTCATGACATTAATAATTTTACTGATTGCGTTTACTGGTTGTGGCAGAAACCCAGGTGAAATAATTGCCTGCGGTGATGACAAGGTAATAGTGATTGACAGCAAAACATCAGATAAGGAAAATGTGAACATAACATGGAGATGGAAAGTCTCAGACGCAAAAGATCTGCCAGAGGTTTACCAGAAATATATGATCCCCACAGATGAGTGTAAACCCGCAGAGAGGGCCAGTAAAATTCTTATTACCTCTTCAGGCGGTGGAGTTGTTTTAGTTGACCGGAAAACAAATAAGACTCTTTTTTACGCACATGTACCTATGGCTCATTCAGCTGAACTTTTACCGGGGAACAGGGTCGTTGTTGCCCTTTCTACGGCTCCGGACGGAAATAGTCTTGAAGTGTTTGATTTAAAAAACCCAGATAAGATTATATTTAAAGATTCTCTTTATTCAGGCCACGGAGTAGTATGGATGCCAGCACTGAAATCATTATTTGCTCTGGGATATAATGAATTACGTGAGTATTCTTTAAAAAACTGGAATTCTGAAAAGCCTGAACTTCAACTAAAGAAAACCTGGGTATTACCTGATAATGGCGGTCATGATCTAAGTGCTGTTTCAGATACCAGGCTGGTATTAACTACTGCAAATGGAGTGTGGGGTTTTAATATCCCTGAAGAGCAATTTTCTACATTTGAATTATTAAATCAAATTAAGAATGTTAAATCAGTAAATTTTAACGAACACACCGGAGAACTTGTATATACAAAAGGTGAAATCAACTGGTGGACACATAATATCTATTGTTTGAATCCTGAAAAAACGATTATTATACCCAATATCAATATATACAAAGTACGAGTTGTTTCAAAATAAGAAATATTTACCTGATACCAAGGAACAATTATTATAAAGTTAACTTATTTATAAAGTATGAAAGCTTACCTCATTTCAGGAATTGCCGGTGTTGTAACTGTTTCCATGGCTGGTTGTTCAGCCAGGGGGCCGGGTATTAATAAGAAACCGAATATTGTCTTCATTTTTGCGGATGATCTTGGTTATAATGATCTTGGATGTTATGGGCAGAAGATTATTAAGACACCCAATATTGATGCCCTGGCACAGAATGGCTTGCGTTTTACCCAATATTATTCCGGTTCACCTGTAAGCGCTCCTTCACGTTGTGTATTGCTTACCGGTAAACATACCGGACATTCATTTATAAGAGGAAATCATGAATGGCCTGAGAGAGGAGATGTATGGGACTTCTATAAAATGGAGCAGGACCCCTCTCTTGAAGGTCAATACCCTATTCCGGAGGAGACAGTCACTTTCAGCAAAAAACTTCAGAAAGTTGGATATAAAACTGCCTGTATCGGAAAATGGGGCCTTGGCGCCCCGTTTACAGGAGGAGTCCCGAACAAACAGGGATTTGATCTTTTTTATGGTTATAATTGTCAGCGCCAGGCTCATACCTATTACCCCGGGCACCTGTGGAGAAATGAGGAGATAGTTAAGCTTGATAATGAGTTTATTGCGCCAAGGACAGTAGTGCTTGACGGGGATGGTGATCCAAACAATAGCGCGAGCTATGCAAGGTATAATCTTAAAGAATATTCACCTGAACTGATGCTTAATGAAGCTTTATCATTTATACGGAGTTCAAAAGACCAGCCCTTTTTTCTTGATTTCGCAACCACAATTCCTCATGTTCCGCTACAGGCGCCTAAAGAATGGGTAGATAAATACAGGGAGATAATAGGAGACGAAAAACCATACCTTGGTGATAAAGGTTATTTTCCATGTCAGTATCCTATGGCTACTTATGCTGCAATGGTAGCCTATCTCGATTACCAGGTGGGCCTTATAATTGAAGAGCTGAAGAAAGAAGGTGTATATGAAAATACTATAATCTTTTTTACAAGTGATAATGGTCCTGTTACAACAGGCGGTTCGGTAAGCGAATTCTTTGAGAATGCAAAACCATTTAACCAGTCTTCTGATCGTCTTAAAGGATCTGTTTATGAGGGAGGAATACATGTTCCTATGATTGTTTCATGGCCCGGCAGGATAAAAAAGGCAGCTGTAAGTGATCATATTTGTGCTGCCTGGGATCTATTTCCCACATTTTGTGATATTTCAGGCGCGGAGCAACCTGATGGTCTTGACGGCATAAGCATGCTGCCGGTAATTACAGGCAAGGGGAAACAAAAGGAACATGAGTTCCTGTACTGGGAATACCCTGAGAGAAGAGGCCAGCAGGCAGTAAGGATGAATGACTGGAAAGGTATCAGAGACTCTACAAGGGATGGTAACATGAAAATAAAATTATTTAACCTCGAAAATGATATTACCGAAGAAACAGATCTGGCAGGAAAATATCCAGAAGTGGTAAAACAAATTGAGGCAATTATGGTAAATGAGCATCAGCAACCTGAGATTGACAGATTTAACCTTTTTAAAAAGTAGTTAATTGGTAAAGAATATCCTTATCACAATTGCGGGTACGATCCCGGCATTCAGCTGCACTAACCATAGAGTTCTGAAAGATCAGGAAAAACAGAATATCGTTTTATTACTGGTCGACGATCTTGGTTGGAAGGATGTTGGATTCATGGGGAGCAAATATTTTGAAACTCCTAATATTGATAATCTTTCCAGGCAAGGCATTGTTTTTACTAACGCCTATGCAGCCTGCGCGGTCTCATCACCTACAAGAGCTTCCATCATGACGGGTCGTTACCCGGCACGTATTGGTATTACCGATTGGATACGTGCCCGGTTTCAGCTGAATACCAATGACTTGATTGCTCCGGAACCCTTTGAAGAAAACCCGGGTAAGAAATTAAAAACTCCGTCAAATCCCTATTGGATGGAGTTGAGCGAAGTCACCATTGCCGAAGTTCTTAAAAAGGCAGGCTATTTTACCTGTCACATCGGGAAATGGCACCTGGGTGTTGATGATTATTATCCGGAAAAGCAGGGATATGACTTAAATATTGCCGGAAATGATATGGGACAGCCGGTGAACTATTTTGATCCGTATACCAACGCAAAAGGAGTTGGATTCCCTAACCTGAAGCCCCGGCAAAAAGGTGAATACCTCGTCGATCGTCTGGCAAACGAACTGAAAAGAGTCATTGAGGGTAACGCGGACAAACCTTTCTTTATCAGTATGTGCTATTATGCTGTTCATACTCCTTTGATGGGTAAACAGGAATCGGTCGGCAAATACGAGCAGAAAAATGTTGTTGACGGACAGAATAATGCCGTTTATGCTGCCATGGTGGAGAGCACGGATCAGGCAGTTGGTAAACTCGTTGCCACTCTTCAGGAAAACAATCTGTTTGACAATACCATAATAATCTTTATGTCGGATAATGGAGGTCTGATTGGTTCTACAGATAATTCACCTCTTCGTTCGGGGAAAGGATATCCATATGAAGGAGGAATCAGAATACCAATGTTTATTTATTGGAATGGACACATAAAGCCGGGTTCTGTTTGTGATTTGCCTGTTTCAACGATTGATTTTTTACCTACCATTTGTTCAGTTACCGGCTCTCCACTGCCGGATACGGAACTGGATGGTCGCGATATCAGCCCGGTTTTCAGAGGAGAAAAGCTTGATCAGGTACCTCTCTTCTGGCATTTTCCTCATTACAGAGGAAACGATGTCGCACCCTATAGCATAATCAGGGATGGGGACTGGAAACTCATTAAGAGATACGAGGGAGATGAATTTGAATTATATAACCTTAAAAACGATCCCGGGGAGAAGATAGATCTCGAAAATAAAGATCAGGGGAGAGTGAGGGAATTGAACGACAAACTTCAGAAATGGCTTGAAGAGACTCATGCAAAAATTCCTGTTAAAAAATAATCCGGAATAATCACAGTATAACGATCTTGCCGTATTTATAAGTTAATGCTTGCCAGGTTCTTACGGTACTATATTATCTGAACCCGGTTTTGCTTTCGTATATTTTTCTATTTGGATATCGCACTCTTTACGAAGATTGTCAAGAACATTTTTATATGCCGGGTCTTGAGCTATATTTATAGTTTCCAGGGGATCATTTACCAGATCATAAAGTTCTTCAGGGGTTTTAATAAATCTGTATCGGAAATACTTCCACCTGTCAGTTCTTATCCCTTCACTAGAAGGTATCTGAGGCAGATTCCAGAGGTGCTCAAATAAAATAGCTTTACGGATTCTCTCCGGTTTCTCCCCTTTTACATATGGAAGCAGACTCATACCCTGGTACTCTTCAGGCGGCTTAACACCGGCAATCTCAAGAATTGTTTTCGTTACATCAATGTTGAGAACCATATCATTGACGTCATGGTGTTTTTTTACTCTCGGGTCAAAAATTATTAAAGGTACGTGTAATGAATTATCATGCATGAGCCATTTACCCGCCAGCTGACGCTCTCCCAGGTAGTAACCGTTATCACCCATAAAGATAATAACAGTATTGCCTGCTATACCTTTGTCTTCAAGCAGTTTCCTGAGTTCCCCGATTTCATCATCAACCTCGCTTATCATCCGATAATACCCCTTGACACTGTGCTGGTACTTTGCCGGTGTATCAAACCTCCAAGTCCAGCGTAAACGGTTATAACCTTCCCTGACCTCTTCAGGTAAAGAATTAAAGTACTTGTCCTCTCCCAGTAAAGGCGGAGGGATGACTGTACCGGCATAACGCTGATTCGATTTATCCTGCCATATGTACTGTTCCGGTGCATTGTCATGAGCGTGTGGGGCGCTGAAGCTGAGCGACAGGCAAAATGGTTTATCGGCAGAAGAGTTCTTTATAAACTCCTGAGCCTGATAACCGGTATAACGTGTAAGGTGAACCGTGTCTTTTCCTATGGTTTTGTAGAAATATCCTTTCCTGTTTGGATATTTTCCATTCCGGTCGTAGATATCTGCTACATCAAACTTGTTCTCAGCGTTTTTATAAGTTACACCCAGCTTACCAAAAAATCCGGTATGATAACCATTAAGTTTTAGCAGTACCGGGTAACTGATTTGCATATAAGGTTCTTTTAGCGGTCCCTGCTCAAAAGTATATCCATGTGTTCTCTCATAAAGGCCAGTTAGTATTGAAGCCCGGCTTGCAGCACTAATTGGTGTGGTTACAAATGCGTTTTTAAACCAGGTGCCCACAGTTGCCAGCTTATTCATTTCGGGGGTTTGAATTATTTTATTGCCGGCATATCCCAGAGCATCCCATCGCTGATCGTCTGTAAGAATAAATATTATATTGGGTTTTTTATAATGTCTTAATTCCTGCTTTCCCGGTGTACATGCAGACAGGATGGAGCATCCGATAAAAAGGTAAGATATTTTCTCCATTTTAAATACTCATTATTAAATACGATACTAACCAATTACTTTAAGATGAACTGATTGATTTGCTGATTTAAAGGATGGATTTTCCTTATTAAATCTGGGCTACCGGTAAATATCTTAAGGCAATTAACCCTCTAAATTAAGACTTTATTCTAATTTTAATCCTAAGAGTTTTCTGAAAACATTCCAGAATATGGCCAATTTATGAATTTGAAAGGTCTGACATCATACAGTAGTTTGTTATTGAAACTATTAAGCGTTAATGAAAAACAAGTGCCTGGTTAAGACCGGCACTAAGATTCACGGATTTAAAAGCAAAGAGATATTTAATGGTCCGGCATTTTTTGTATATTGTCATTGGTTTAAAAATATAAATCCATACCGGCATTGTTTAGAGTAACCGGTCATAATTCTTTTTACATTTAAATTTTGGCAGACAGCCTGGTAATTAGTTTGGTAAAATCATAATGACAACCAATGAATTAAGCTAATTGATTCCAGTAATTCATCAAAATTAATTTGAAGGAGGGCAGATTCAATGAGAAAAAAAGTAAATATTGAACTGATAGCGGCTATTGCAGGATTATTATTGTCAACATCTTTTATCTGGAAGGGAGTGGCTGCCGGAAATATTTATATTCAGCCGGAATATAACGCGTTAAAGTCCATTGCCGGAAAGGATACCCTGAAACAAAGATCAGATCTTCAAAAAATTTTTAATACCATGGCACCTGATCGCCTTGTTGTTTTTAAAGATTGGCTTGGAAGTTCCGGAGAACTACCTCCTGATTTTGACAAAATGAAATCTGTTCCTTTTCTTCCCGATCCGCTGGTACTTGATGAAGGAGGAAAAAATATCCCGATAACCACTGCCGGACAATGGAAAGAAAAACGCGAATGGATGAGAAAACAGCTGGCATATTATATTACGGGAACCTTTCCTCCGGCGCCACGAAACCTTAAAGCTGAAGTGACAGGTGATAAAATGGATGGTAAAGTAAAACTTCAAATGGTTGAACTCTCCTTTGGTCCCGGACAAAAGGCAATAATGACTGTGGAGTTGATGATTCCTCCCGGTAGGGGGCCATTTCCTGTTTTTATGACCCAGTGGAATCACCGGGAGTGGGCTCAGGTTGCTGTAAGACGTGGCTACATAGGCTGTGTTTATGCGGGAGCAGATGCGAAAGACGACACAGAGAATTATACAGAAATATGGTCTGGAAAATATGATTTTACCAAATTAATGAAAAGGGCTTTTGGTGCCTCAAGAGTTGTAGATTATCTGTATACCAATCCGTTGGTTGACAGGGAAAAGATAGGAATTACCGGTCATTCGCGGAATGGCAAACAATCTATGATAGCTGCAGCTTTTGATGAACGTATTTCCGCATGCATAACAAGCAGCGGAGGGACCGGAGCAGAAGTACCATACAGATATAATTCTCCTAAGTATGATGTTGAAGATATCGCAAGTTCTACATGGCTGCACCCCCGCTTAAGGTTCTTTATTGGCCGTGAAAACAAACTTCCCGTTGACCAGAACCTGTTCATGGCACTGATAGCACCCCGCGGTCTGATGCTTAGCTCTGCCATAAACGAAGATGATGGAAACCCGTGGGGAATTGAACAGGCATATATTGAAAGCAAAAAAGTTTATAAATTTCTGGGTGAAGATGATAACCTCGCCATACGTCTGCGGCATGGCCTGCATAGTGTTAGCGCCCGCGATATGGAAGACTATATAGATTTCTTTGATTATATATTTAAACGTAATGACCATAAACCTGAAAACAGGTTATTCTTTAATTATTCCTTTGATAAATGGTGTAATCTTAGCGGTGAGAAAATTGATCCGATGGATTACCCTCCCAAAACCGATATTGACTTATTGATGAATGGAAAGAAGAAAAAGATTACTTCTGACAATGAATGGGAAGAAAAAATACCGGAAATCAAGAGACAGATCAGGTGGGTAATGGGAGACGAGCCTCCCGGAGTAACAAATCCGGGTCCGGGAAATTTTCACAAAGGGGGAGTTGGAGAGAATAGTTTCGGAAGTTTTCTGGAACGTCCCCGGACTACAAATCAAATGGGGGTTATGGCAATCAGTCCTTATAGTGGATTTGGTGACCAGCTGTTTGGTTACCTGTATTATCCTTCCGATCAAAAAGGGAACCTTAAAAACAATAATTTACCCGTTGTGATTTATCTGCATGAATATGACTATTCTAAAGGTTTTACATCAAAGAGACATCAGGTAGAGTCTTTGTTCCGATCCATTATTGAAAAAGGGTATGCCGTTTTCTCATATGATATGCTGGGCTTTGGAAATCGTATTGAAGAAGGTACCCGTTTTTATGAGCGACATCCGCATTGGTCAAAAATGGGAAAAATGGTTGCAGATGTCAGGGGCGCTGTTGACGCATTGTCAAATCTTGATTTTATTGACGGAAGAAAAATTTTTGTTGCAGGTTATTCACTTGGAGCAACGGTGGGCTTATATGCCACATCTCTGGATGAACGGATTGCCGGCGTTATATCTGTTGCCGGATTTACGCCAATGCGCCTGAATACATTAAATCGTGGTACTGAAGGTATAAAATCCTTTTCTCATCTTCATGGTCTTATGCCGCGGTTAGGTTTTTTTGTTGGAAATGAGACACATATCCCAAGCGACTTCACTGAAGTTTTGGCATCCATAGCTCCAAGACCTCTTCTGGTAATCGCACCGTTACTGGATGAGGATTCTCACCCTGAGGATATTCAGAATTGCGTCGGGCAGGTCAGAAAAATATATGAATTATATAAAGCTTCAGAGAATCTTCAGCTGTATTCTCCTGATGATTACAACAGGCTCTCACCTGGAATGAGGGAGGTAATGTATTCATGGCTGCAAAAAAGGGCCGTAGAATAAATGAAAAACCGGGCTCATGGAACCGTTTTAAGGACTGGTAAGAAACAGGTTTAATTTTAAATAACAGTCGGATAAACTAATGATTTATGAATTTGAAAAATCATAAAAAAAATAACTCAGGATATATTTTGCCTGCAATGGCTTTTGTTTTGACTTCACTGGAATCATGTGTGCCAGCCGTTCAGAAACAGGAGAAGCCAAATGTGTTAATTCTTTTTGCAGATGATCAGAGGGCCGATGCCCTGCGATGTTCAGGGAATACATACATCAAAACCCCGAACATTGATAGGTTATCTGAAAATGGTGTCCGGTTCACCAACAGCTATATAATGGGCGGTCATATCGGAGCTATTTGTGCTCCCAGCCGGGCAATGATGTTAAGTGGCAAAAGCCTGTATCATGTTTACGACAACCTGGATGGTGTAAATACTATGCCAATGCATTTTGCTGGGCAGGGATACGAAACCTTCGGAACCGGAAAATGGCACAATGGAGCAAAAACTTTTGAGGCTTCCTTTCAGAAAGGTAGTAACGTATTTATTGGGGGTATGTGTGATCATTATAATGTCCCCTGTCGCAATCTCGGATCTGATGGCAAATTAACAAAGCCTGAAACAAAGGGCTTCTCGACTGATCTTTTTGCCGATGCGGCAATCAGATATCTGAATAATTATGCAATGGGGACTCGTGAAAATCCATTTTTCTGTTATGTAGCATTCACTGCCCCTCATGATCCCCGCTCTCCCCGCGAAGACTACATTGGGATGTACCCTGATGATGGAATCCCTCTCCCCGGTAATTTTAAAAAATATCATCCTTTTGCATTTTACGATAATATGGATATTCGTGACGAGAACCTGGCACCATGGCCACGTACACCGGAAATAATACAGGCTTCTCTGGCAGACTATTATGCTCTGATCAGTCATCTGGATAAGCGGGTTGGAGATATAATTGAAACTCTGAAAAAAGAAGGTTTATATGAAAAAACAATAATAGTTTATGCTGCGGATAACGGACTGGCAATTGGCAGTCACGGGTTGCTGGGCAAGCAAAACTGTTATGAACACAGTATGAAAGTACCCCTGATTATCAGTGGCCCGGGAGTTCCTAAAGGGAAAGTATCGGATGCATTGGTTTACCTTTACGACCTTTTCCCGACCCTGTCCGATCTGTGCAACCTGCCGGAGCCTGATGGTATTGACGGTAAGGTGCTTACTCAGGTAATTAAAGGTTCATCTGAAGGTGTCCGCTCTTCATTATTCACTACTTACCAGCATAGGGTAAAAGCGGTACGTACCAAAGAGTGGAAATTGATTCGTTACCCCGAAATACACTTCACCCAGCTTTTTAATCTGAAAGATGATCCGTTGGAAATAAATAACCTTGCAGTTCTTCCGGATTACCAGCCGAAAGTGGATGAGATGATGAACCTGTTATTCAAGTGGCAGAAAGAAACCAGCGATACTGCAAGACTGACATCAAAAGCCACCCTGCCCATGGAATATGAACCAGCATTGCTTGAACAAATTCCGGATGATTTTCAGCCCGTCTATGTGCTGAAGAAGTATTTCGGGATTACCCCATAAATTATCTTTCAGCATACTGAAGATGGAAAAAAGAATATGTAAAAATTCTGGTCTTGAATTGTCAGTTCTTGGAACCGGTTGCTGGGCTTTTGGCGGGGGAGAATACTGGGGGAACCAGGATCAAAAGGAGGTGAATAATGTGGTTCATGCATCGGTCGATCTAGGTATCAATTATTTTGATACGGCGGAAGTTTATAATGAAGGAAGAAGTGAATCCTCATTGGGTATAGCAATAAATGGCATCCCGAGGGATCGTATGATTATAGGAACCAAGGTGAGCCCTTCAAATTGTTATAAAGAAACCTTAATTAAACATTGTGAATCTTCATTGAAACGTCTTAAAACTGAATATATCGATGTTTATATGGTTCATTGGCCGTTACATATGCATTCAATCAGACATTTCACAAATGATGTACGGATTATTGAAAATCCTCCTGAAATTATTGATGTCCTTGAGGCTTTTCAGATCCTGAAAAAACAGGGAAAAATAATAAACTCCGGAGTCAGTAATTTTAGCAGTAACCGGTTAAGGGATCTGCCCTCCGGTGAGATTGCGGTTAATGAGATTCCTTATAACCTGCTATGCCGGGCGATAGAATATGATACCTTACCCTTTTGTGCTGAAGAAGGTATAGGGGTTATTGGTTATATGGCATTAATGCAGGGAATATTAGCAGACATTTATCCTTCATTTGACGACATTCCTCCGTGGCAGCGTAGAACCCGCCACTTTAGCAGTAACAGGACGAAAGAAAGCCGGCATGGTGAAAAAGGAGTGGAAAAAGAAACAAATATTGCATTGCAGGAGATCAGAAAAATATGTAATGATTCAGGTTTTACAATGGCCGGGATCTCAATAAACTGGATACTGTCAAATCCGGCCATTAACTGTACGCTTGTGGGATCAAGGAGTGTGGATGAACTGGAAAGAAATGTTAAAGCAACTTATACTTCTTTAAATGAAAGCATCAAAACAGAACTTGACAGGGTTACGTTTCCGGTAAGGGAAAAACTCGGTAATCATTTCGATTATTACGAAAGTGCTGAAAATGACAGGACAGTATAATGGATCATTTTAATGCAATAATCTTATTCCCAATTATGTTTCAACAGGTAATTCATAAAAAGAAATTTTTCAATCCGGGAAACTTATCAGGGAATAAAATATTGTTTCGAAACAATTTCATATATTGTTGATCAGGGAACAGATATTCAAAAGTCATATATCGTACAATAAAACAGAAAACAGTAAAATGATAAAATACAGACCCTTGGCAGCAGTAGTTTTATTCATTCCTCTATTTGCACTTACAGATTGTAAAACTAAAAATGAAAACAGTAAAGGTAAAAGTGAAGTTCCTGCGGATACAATACAGGTTAGAACCACTAAACCTGTACCGAATATTTCAATTCATGAGGCAGCCTTAAATGGCCAGTTAAGCCAGGTGATAAATCTGCTTGCAGATGGATCAGATATCAATTCACTGGATCAGGATGGTCGTACTGCTTTGATGTATGCTTCATTCAACGGACATACAGAGATTATGAAAAAGCTGATTGAAAGAGGAGCGCTTGTAAACCTGTGCGACAGCTATGGACGTACAGCCTTGATGATGGCTTCTTCAGGGCCATATGCGGATGCTGTTAAGTTGCTTCTGAATCATTCAGCAGATCCGAATATTGCTGATAAGGAGGAGCATTTTACCGCCCTGATGTATGCCGCTTCAGAGGGACAAACGGATGTGGTCAAAGTATTGCTTGCATTTAATGCCGATCCTGCTCTGAAAGATGTCGATGGTGACGATGCAAAAACTTTCGCGGCGAATAATGGACACAAGGAAGTAGTATCATTGCTTCAGTCGTTTAAAAGTAAGTAATCTTATGGATCCTTAATATTATTTATGAACGTAAAGCCATGATAATAATAGCCACAGGTGCACTGAGACTCCATACAAATTACAATTAATAATCAATATTTTAAACAAGATAAATGGATCTTCAAAAATTGACAAATTCAACAATAGCGCTAAGTTGTTGTATAGCCACCACAGGTTTGGCCGGTTGTAATAAAGGAGAGGTATCAAAACCGAATATTATTTTAGTAATGGCTGACGATCAGGGTTGGGGAGATATGGGATATTATGGTCATCCGGTACTTAAGACACCAAGCTTTGATGAATCGGCCAAAACAGGTCTGTGTTTTAACCGTTTTTACGCTGCAGCGCCTGTCAGTTCCCCAACACGCGGGAGTGTGCTGACAGGCCGCCATCCTAACCGTTATGGGGTCTTTACTTATGGGAGATCTATCCGCCCTCAGGAGATCACTATTGCCGAAACTCTTAAAACTGCAGGATATGTTACCGGACATTTTGGCAAATGGCATCTTGGCCCGGTATATAAGGACAGTCCTGTAAACCCAGGAGCTTCAGGATTTGACGAATGGTTTTCATCACCCAACTTTTATGACAATAACCCCGTTTTAAGCCGGGAAGGCATCGCGGTTCAAACCTATGGAGAGAGTTCAATGGTTACCGTTGACGCGGCTATTGAATTTATTCGTAAACATTCTAAAGGTTCACAACCTTTTTTTACTGTAATATGGTTTGGGTCACCACATTTGCCCTGGCAGGCATCAGAGGAGGACAGGGACTTGTATGCTGATCAGGATGAGCAACATAAAAACTATTATGGTGAGATTACCGGTATGGACCGGGCCTATGGTAAACTCAGACAGGAACTGAAGTCTTTAGGTATTGCGGAAAACACCCTTCTCTGGTTCTGTAGTGATAATGGTGGGTTCAAAAATGTGAGTATAAGTGGTGGCCGGGAGTTTAAAGCAAGTATATATGAAGGTGGTCTGAGAGTGCCCTCAATAATTGAGTGGCCGGCCGTAATAAAAGACCCTCGTATCACTGCTTTCCCATGCACCACTTGTGATATTTATCCGACTCTGCTTGATATAGCCGGAGTTAAGCCGGAAGAACAATACCCTCTTGACGGGATAAGTATTTTTAAGCTAATTACCGGTAAAATGGACAAAAGACCCGTTCCTATCGGTTTCTGGAAATATCCCGACGGTGGGAAAATAGTCCCAAGTAATGAAATTATGCTTGAACTTCTTCATAACCAGCAAAAAGGTATTATGAAGGTTGATTCCTCGAAACTGGACCTGGACGCTGGGGAAATTATTATTCAATATCCGACGGATATTTTCCCGGGTCATGCAGCCTGGCTTGACTGGCCATATAAATTCCATAGGATAAATCTCAAAGATAATGAAGTCAGATTTGAACTTTATAACCTGGAAGATGATCCCGGAGAAAAGAACGACTTGTCTGAAAGAAATCCGGAAATTGTCAATTTAATGGAGGTTCAGGTTGAAACCTGGATGAAATCTGTAATTAATAGCCTGAATGGTGCCGATTATAAAAAATGAGAATACTTAAAACACCAGAATTCAGACTAAATTCAAAACCATTACCTTATATATGACAGCCGGATATCATTAGAATATTGCAGAATGTGTTTTCAAACTTGCTCTTTGTGCAAGATCTTATTTTTTTGGGAAGCTCTGACTAATTATACCTATTATGGAAAAATACATTTCAATAAACAGCTTATTTGCCCTGCTAATATTGTGTGTTACTTTTGATCAGCCGGCAAATGCGGTCAATTACACAAAATATGACACCCTGACATTTATCCATGTCACTGATCCTCATGTATGCAATCTTACCGGGTATAATCACTTTTTTGCAGAGAAACGTCAACATTTCGGAAGTAATTTAGAGAAATTTCCGGTTTTCTTAAATTCAGTTCCTGAAAAGTATCGGGCAGAATTTGTAGTTGTTACAGGTGATAATGTTGATTTTTACGAAGCTGAAACAGAAAAGGGAGGAGTCCTGGGAACACAGGTTGAACAGTATTCAGATTTGCTGGACAATTGCAGATTCCCTATGTACATTACTCTTGGAAACCATGATATTGCCAGCTACCATGTAAAACCGGGCCCCTCTGTAGGCACCAATCAACTTAATGCCGGCAGAGCACGTGCTGTTTGGATGAGGAATGTGACATGTTTTAAGGAGGGAACTTATTACAGTCATGTATTTAAAGTGGATACCACAACTTTCCGCCTTATCTTTCTTGATAACAGTTTTTATGCTACGGAAGAGGTTGCTGATGGTGCACTGCCATTCATTATTGACCAGTATCAGTTACTTTGGCTTGATGCCCAACTAAAGTCTTCACCTTCCGACGTGGAGATTATTTTTATGCATATGCCTCTTCCTTACGGCAAAGTCACTGATGAAATTATCCTCACAGAACCTATATCAGTGTATTCTTCGAAATCAAAGTACTACAACCTTTTAAGCGTTCTTGAAAATAATTCTTCCGCAAGACTTCTTTTTGCAGGACATAAGCATATCAATTCCATTAATAATTATATTATGCCGGATGGGAGCCAGCTCACCCAGGTAATGACAGGTGCATTTGGTTATGACATTGCAAACTGGCGTCTGATAAAAGTAACCGGAAACAAAATAATAATCAGTTCTCCTGGTAGTAATAAAACTGAATACTCAATACCGGTCAAGTAAAACATACAGATAATGAGCGTATTAGAGGTAGAGAAGAGAGGCTTTTATTTCTGATTATTTAATGACCTTTTAATTTCGCGGTCAGCCAGTTGATCATAGCCTGACTCTCTTCAGGAAATGACCAGTGACCTGTTTCCTGGAATATCTGTAATTCTTTTGGTGCGTTGATAACGTTAAATGCTGAATACATAGAGGTGGGTGGACACGTGATATCGTTAAAACCCCAGGTGTAATACCCGGGAACAGTGATCCTTCGTGCAAAGTTTACAACATCATAATAAACCAGTGTTTCCAGTTCACCAGGTTTAGGTTCTGCATCTCTGTAATAGTGGGGCCATCCTCCGGCTCTTTTATACAGGTACCCGGTGTTATCACAAAGTGCAGGATACATGGCAGCCATATATTTTATCCTTTTATCAAGTGCAGCGGTGACAATTGTAAGGGCGCCTCCCTGGCTTCCCCCGGTAACTGCAACATCTGCACCGTTAAATTCCGGAAGTGAGAATATAAAGTCAACTGCTCTAACACAACCAAGATATACTCTTTTATAATAAAATGCATCCTTGTCATTTAACCTTATGTTCCAGTATGATGATAAAGCCCCGCTACTGAGATTGGCATATACCTGGGGATCAAGATTAACCGGGATCCCATGTATTCCTATTTCAAGAGTAATGAATCCCTGTGCAGCCGTTCGCGGATCTCCGGAATATGGACGTATACCTGCCCCGGGAACTCTGAGGATTGCAGGGTATTTGCCGGATTTTTTAGGCATTGCCAGTATGCCATAAATCCTTGAACCAACTGCTTCATTCTGGAAACTGATATGGTAAACATTGGCTTCACTTGTGCACCTTTCCGGCATTAGTGTAATAATCGGATCAAGATTTATCTTGCGTGCTTCTGCTATGGAATTACTCCAGAATATATCAAAATCAGCAGCATCTTTTATGGTGGGTTGTATCTTTTCAGGTTCAAAAGCTGCAGTTCCCAGACCTTCATACCTCCTGCCATCCACTACTGCCCATACCCTGACACGGTAAAAGCCTGGCATTTTCATTGATCCGGTAAATTCTGTTTTCCCGTTCTTCAGAACTACACCTTCTTTTTTAACATCAGGTATCATTTCGGGACCAGCCTCATAATTGATGGTAACATTCTCCAGCAGGTTTCCATATTGCAACACCTGAACAGAAAACCTGGCTTCTTCTTTTACTTTATAAGTCCAGTCTTTATGGTCGGGTGAAATAATAACTTTGATAAGGCTTGTTACAGGCTGCGATATGGCATTGGTTGACAGCGATATTAACAAAACCGACTGTAATATCACTTTTATGACTTTATTTTTCATAGGGATGATTGTTATAAGGTATTTAATTTATTAATAAAATGTTATGGGCTCTGCGATAGAAATATTTCTTTTTCAAAGAAGGGTAGATCAAAATTAATCACTTTTTTTACCGAATCAAAACAATAATGTCGGCAGTATCATTTGATTAATTATTTTTACTTGATATTGCTTGAAATTTAGGGTTCCATTTAAAGAGAATTATCTGGTTTTTCCTCCCCGGTATTGAGCATCAATAGTTAACATATTTGAATAACGATCCTCTATAAATGAATGTTATAAACTATATTGTAATGAAAAAGTTAACTGTTTTATTCTTTGTCTGTTTAGCTACTAATCTGATTTTCCGGATTAATGCACAAAGCAGTAATGAGAAACGTATATTGGTTAATGGAGTTGAAGTAACAACAAACTGGCCTCCGGAGTACCCGGGTGAAATTGTGCGAAAATCTTTGCCTGTTCCATATCTTGATCAACCGCAGAAAATAATTCTGGTTAACGTAGGAAGACAGCTGTTTGTTGATGATTATTTAATCGAATCAACTAACCTTGAAGCGATACAGCACACACCTGTCTTCAGTAAAAGAAACCCGGTTCTTGGTCCTGATAAGGAATGGGAATCCAATTTATCCGGACCATTTGCTGCTCCTTTTAGTGATGGTATCTGGTTTGATGAAAAGGATAATAAATATAAGATGTGGTATCTTGCCGGTAAACAGAACAGCAACTCTTACTATACCTGTTATGCGGAATCTGATGACGGGGTAGAATGGGAGAAACCTGATCTGGGATTATATGGTCACACAAATATTGTAGATACTTGTAACCGGGATGCCTCCACTACATGGCTGGATAAAAATGAGAAAGATCCTTCAAAAAGATACAAAATGTTCAATATTGAGCATGACAGGCTCTACCGGCGTTTTCAGGCAGTTCTTAAATACTCTCCCGATGGTATCCATTGGGGTAAAGGGGTGGCTCAATCGGGGGATATATTTGACAGGACAACTTTCTTCTATAATCCATTTATCGGGAAATGGGTTTTAAGTATGCGATGTGATTCGGAAGCAGGCAGATCACGAAGTTATTCTGAGCATGAAAATCCTGAGATGCTGGTTAGTCTGACACACAGACTAAAAAAGGAAGCAGATGATGCAAATATTACTTTTTGGTTTGGGGCTGACGATAAAGAACCCAGAAATCCGGATTTTCCAAACATCGAACCTCAGATATATAATTTTGATGCCATCGCTTATGAGAGCATAATGCTGGGTTTCTTTTCTGTCTGGCAAGGTCCTGATAATGATGTTACAGCGAAAGAAGGGATACAAAAAAGAAACGAGGTGTTAATAGGATATAGCAGAGATGGGTTTCATTGGTCACGTCCTTCCCATTTACCATTTATGGGGGTAAACCATTCTCCGGGGGCATGGAACTGGGCAAATGTTCAGTCGATTGCAGGAATGCCTCTTATAAAAGGTGATTCACTCTATTTCTATTCGAGCGGCAGACGCCATAATCTGGAAAAGAAAGATACTCACATATCAGCGGGTCTTGCCATGCTAAGAAGAGATGGATTCGTGTCAATGCGTACTAACGGGGAGGGATACCTGACTACAAGGACAGTAAGCTTTAACGGAAGATATCTTTTTGTTAATGCTGACATTCAAATTGGAGGAGAGTTAAGAGTTGAACTTTTAGACCAGAACAATAGAGTAATAAAGGGTTATGGGATAGGTTCCTGCATTCCTATGAAGGAAAACAGCACGCAGTACATGATACGATGGAGGGGTAAGGAGAACCTCTCTGAATTTGAAAACAAACCACTTCATTTCAGATTCATTTTAACAAATGGGGAGTTATTCTCCTTTTGGATTTCACCATCAACTCACGGAGAGAGCAGGGGATATACAGCAGGTGGGGGAGAGGGATTATCACAAAGCGGAGTTGATGATTTTGTAGATCAATAATTAGTAACTTCTTATTTGTCTACCGGAAATTTGCAGAATAAAAGAAATACTCAAATTGCATTTTTCGCTGAAATACAAAATTATTAGTAACAGTCTCAGTTGATTGGTTATTTTTGTTGAAAATAAATCAATATAATGCAGCCAGACAACCACCTGCTTCAGAAACGAGTAAATCTTTTTGATGGGATTTCAATAGTGTCCGGTGCAATGATAGGCTCAGGTATATTTATTGTAAGTGCAGACATAGCCAGAAATGTCGGTTCCCCGGGTTGGCTGATGATAGTATGGCTTATCACCGGTATCATAACTGTCATAGGGGCAATAAGTTACGGCGAGCTGGCTGCAATGATGCCTCATGTAGGTGGCCAGTATGTCTATCTTAAAGAGGCTTACCATCCGCTAATCGGATTTCTTTTTGGCTGGACAACATTTCTGGTCATTCAATGTGGTTCCATAGCTGCAGTGGCCGTTGCATTTGCCAAATTTTCAGGGGTGCTTTTTCCCTGGATATCTGAAAATAATATATTATTTAACCTGGGTCCTCTGAAAGTCAACAGTACCATGGTTATTGCCATTGCATCAATTATGTTCCTTACCTGGCTCAATACCAGGGGAATTGTAACGGGTAAAACAGTACAGAATATCTTTTCCTCAACCAAGGTAATTTCCCTTTTCGGGTTCATAGCGATTGGGTTCCTTGCAACAAAAAGTATTAATTCTCTTGAGATAAACAAAGAAGCATTCTGGCAGGCAAGTAAGATTGGTTCCGGAAATCAGGTAATCCCTCTTGCCGGGTTTGCTCTTGTTGCGGCTATTGGATCAGCTTTGGTCGGTTCTCTTTTTGCGTCCGACGCATGGTATAATGTAACGTATATTTCCGGTGAAGTAATCAACCCGAAGAGGAATGTTCCGTTAAGCCTTTTCTTCGGTACCCTGTTAGTTTCAGTAATTTATATGCTTACAAATTATGTATATATTAAAATTCTGCCGCTTTCAGGAACACCCGATGGCACTGATGTTCTGAGCCGCGGTATACAGTATGCTACCGACGACAGAGTAGCTACATCTGCTATGAGCGTTGTATTTGGAGGTTATGCAGCAGTAATAATGGCCATCTTTATTATGATAAGCACATTTGGTTGTAACCATGGACTTATACTGGCCGGACCACGAGTATATTATGCAATGGCAAAAGATGGCCTGTTCTTCAGGAAAGTCAGTGAATTAAATAAAAACGGGGTACCTGGCTTTGCGATAGCATTGCAGGGAGGTTGGTCAATATTGCTTTGTATGTCGGGAACCTACAGCGATCTTCTTGATTATGTGATTTTTGCAGTCCTCATCTTTTTTACACTTACTATACTGTCAATATTCATTCTGAGGGTTAAGCGGCCGGATATTCCCCGGCCATATAAAGCCTTTGGCTATCCGGTGATACCTGCCATTTACATTCTGACCACCGTGGTAATAATGATTATACTTTTAATTTATAAGCCAAATTATACCTTTCCGGGTTTAGGCATAGTCCTTCTGGGAATCCCGGTTTTCTTCCTGTGGAACAGAAACAGGAAAAACCTTTCGGATTCTTAACTTGGCACTTGTTCACCAAAAATGCTTAACTTTTGTATGCCTCTGCTTATACTGATTGAATATGGGAACATGAGGATGAATTAAATGATATTCAGATAATTAGTAAAGATTAGAATCCTTATATGGATCAATAAGGTTAAAAAGATCGATGCAGAAGAATAGATTAGAGTATCGGGAGAGGAAAAGGTCAGGAATCCGGGAGACTGTAAACTTGAATAACCCCTGATTGGTGGCCTGTTTGCAGATAAGGTTCAAACCATGATCCGGATACGGACCAGGATTTAATAGATGAAACCCACATGATTGATTCCAATTACAAACACACGTGAAAATAATTAGCTTTCAAGCATGTGTGGTTCCCCCGCTGGAGCAGGACAGGCTATCCGACCTTAAACATAAAAATTATTTACGGATGAAATATATGATCATTCCGGTGCAATGAATGGAGAATCCTGAAAGACAAAATACAAAATTATATCCGGGAAAATTCATTGTGATCTTTTCGAAAACTTTGCGTTCTTTGTGATTTATGGTATTAAGATCTTAGTAATGTTTCCTGAAGGATTTATACAACGAGTTGAAGGTCAGAAGTATATTGATGCCAAGGCTCTTTTGAAAGCATTGGAAGAACCTTCACCTGTTAGTATCAGGATCAATCCCGCAAAGTGGAACAAAGTACCACTGAATGCGGAGCCGGTATCCTGGAGTAAAAATGGATATTACCTTGGGGAAAGGCCATCCTTTACTCTTGATCCGCTCTTCCATTCTGGTTGTTATTACCCTCAGGAGGCTTCAGGTATGTTCCTGGAACAGGTTATAAGACAGACTGCAGAGACAGTGGAAAATATCAGGGTACTTGATCTGTGCGGAGCTCCCGGAGGTAAGAGCACTCATCTATCGGATATGATCGGTCCTGATAACCTTCTGGTAGCTAATGAAGTAATCAGGACGAGAGCGGTGATTCTGGCAGAAACAGTTACAAAATGGGGTACTGGAAATGTACTGGTTACCCGTAACGACCCCGTTTTGTTTGGAAAGTTACCGGGTTTCTTTGATATTATCCTTGTTGATGCTCCTTGCTCAGGAGAAGGTATGTTCAGAAGCAACATTGCTGTTAATGAATGGTCGGCTGAGAATATATCTCATTGCTCTGAAAGGCAAAAGAGGATTATTATGGATATCTGGCCCGCTTTAAAAGAAAACGGGATTCTTATCTACAGCACATGCACCTTTAACCCGGGAGAAAATGAAGAAAACATAAAATGGCTCACCGAAAAACAGGAGGCAAAATGTATTCAGATGGATGTGTCAGGTTTTAAAGAAATTACGGAAATAGATTTCAATGGGATTTATGGTTATGGGTTCTATCCTGATAAAGTCAGAGGTGAAGGCTTCTTTATTTCGGTCGTAAGAAAAAAAGGAAAACAGGAAAAGAATACGGTAAGAATCAGTAGGAAATCTCAATCCATACCTGATAAAAATGATATGGGTGTTGCCCGTGACTTGACCCATTTTCCAAAGGAGAGATTACTTAAATGGGGTGATGAGCTTTTTGCTGTTCCGTGTATGATGGATGATTATCTTCAACTGTTTGCGAGCCTTACAATTGTAAAACCAGGGACAAAATTATTTACCGTAAAGAGGACCAATTACCTGCCTTCTCATGAAATGGTTTTAACGAATCATTTAAAGAAGGATTCCTTTCCTCGGAAAGACATAGGTTTTATGGATGCATTGGCATTTCTCAGCCGCGATAGCTTTACGTTACATGACATTCCGAGAGGCTGGAATATAGTTTCATACAAAGGTGTAAACCTTGGTTTTGTGAATAATATAGGTACAAGGGTGAATAACTATTTCCCGGTAGAATGGCGGATAAGAATGAATAGAAAAGTATCAGACATTAAGAATATAATAAAATGGGAAGCTGATGACGGCAATATCACGTGAATTTCAAATATTTGTTAAACCTGTCGGAGCGGAATGTAACCTAAGATGTACCTATTGTTATTACCTCGGAAAGAAAAACCCATATCCGGGGCATAAACAATTTCTGATGAGTGATGAAATTCTCGAAAACTATATTATTCAGCATATTGAAGCATCAACTGAACCGGCAATCAGTTTTTCGTGGCATGGAGGAGAACCTCTACTGGCAGGGATTGATTTTTTCAGAAAAATAGTGGCATTTCAGCGGAAACATAAACCGGCCGGCCGGACTGTAATAAATGGTATCCAGACTAACGGAATACTTCTGAACGACAGATGGTGCAGCTTTCTGCTATCCGAAAACTTTAATGTCGGGATAAGTATCGATGGACCAGAGGAGCTTCATGATTTACATCGAGTTACCAGAACCAGGATTCCTACGTTCAGAAAAGTATTGAGAGGATATAACTTATTGAAGAAACACGGTATTACTACTGAGATTCTCTGTGTAGTAAATGCAGCAAACGTGAAGTTTCCTCTTTTAATATATAATTTCTTTAAAGAGCTTGGAGCAAAATATATTACGTTTTTACCACTTGTAGAAACTCCTTCGGGAGAACATCAGCGAGAGAGCCCGAATTCGGTTCCTGCAACCGGATTTGGGGAATTCCTGATTGCAATTTTTGATGAATGGGTTGAAAAGGATATAGGTAATATTAAAATTCAGATTTTTGAAGAGGTTGCCCGGACAGCTTTTAACCTTGAACATACTCTTTGCATTTTCAAAGAAAATTGCGGAGGGGTACCTGTTGTTGAATATAATGGTGATTTTTACTCCTGCGATCACTTTGTTGATTCCACCCATCTCATTGGCAGTATTAAGAACAGCACTTTGTCCGGCTTACTTGACAGTGAAAACCAGAAGGCATTCGGACGCGACAAATCCCGTTTGCTTCCCCGTTATTGTCATGAATGTGAAGTAAAACAAATGTGCAACGGAGAATGTCCGAAAAACAGGTTTTTAAGAACCCCTGAGGGTGATCAGGGATTAAACTACCTTTGCCGCGGATACAGATTATTTTTTAATCATTGCATTCCGTTTGTTGAGGCGATCAGGGTGGCATGGAAAATTCAAAACTCTGTTTAACCTTAAGCGATTTGTCAGGTTTTTAATTTCTCTTTGAAGAAACCTATTGTTCTTGACCATGCAAGTTTAGCTGCTTTTTCATTGTAGCGTTCAGGATTTGAATCATTGTTGAAGGCGTGACTTGCTCCTTCATAAATGAATATCCGGTACTCTTTACCGTATTTTTTCAATGCTGCCTCAAAAGCAGGGATACCTGCGTCAATTCCCGCATCATTTCCTGCATAATGAGCCATAATGGGAGCTTTAATCCTGGCGACATCTTCTTCAGAAGGTTGTCTTCCATAGTATGGAACAGCTGCATCCAGGTCAGGGGCATTAACTGCAACCTGGTTAGTCATAGCGCCACCCCAGCAAAAGCCTGTGCATCCTACCTTTCCTGTGGAAAGAGGATTTGTTTTGAGATATTTAACAGCCGCCACGAAGTTTTTTGTTGTTTGTTCAGAATCCAGTTTTTTAAACATATCACCAACATTACTTATGTCATCTGGTGTCCCTCCCAGCGGAGTGAGTGCATCCGGGGCAATAGCAAGAAATCCCTCTTTTGCCATCCTCCTTGTAACATCCTGTATATGTGGCACAAGTCCTTTATTTTCGTGTATCACAATTACAGCAGGGAATTTCTTCCCTGATCTTGGTCTGGCAAGATAAGCTCTCATATAGCCGGTTTCCGCCGGATATTTGATGAATTCCGTAATCATTTCAGGATCACCTTGTGGGATATCTGATGCAAGAGCACTGTTATCATCCAGAACAGGGATCAATGCCAATGCGGCACCGGTACTTCCGACAATCATTGCCAGCTTACTGATAAAAGAGCGGCGATCAGTCAGGCCTCTCTTGTAATCATCATAGAGCACAGAGATTTTTTCATCCATAATTGTATGACAGTTAATAAATATTAAACTATTAAGATACAAAAAAATCAATAAATATCCTGGGATGATCAATAAATTGTTCCCGAAGACTTTCGGTTATTTAACTACCTGATATTGGCAAATCTATACTTGGGTTTTTGTTTCTGAATCCTGATTCTACTTAAAAACAATTACTAAATTGCAAAAAAACAGATTTCATAAAATAATCACCTGAATGAAACAGGTATTTGAAATTGTAAAGGTGGCCAAAATCAGGTCAATAATTGACCTTGATTCAGGCAGGAACATGAAAGGCAGGGTCTGATGAGGAAAGAAATCTCAGGGGTAATACTGGCCGGTGGCACCGGCAAACGATTTGGCGGTATAACAAAGTCAAAGATACTGATTAACGGAAAGCCTATAATTAACCGAATGACTGATGTGATGCAGAAGATATTTGATGAGATAATAATTGTAACAAATACTCCGGATGATTTTGAAGAATTTACAGAACATAAGATAGTCAGGGACAAATTTATTAAGACAGGTCCGCTTGGAGGTATACATGCTGCCATGGAAGCTTCTTCAAAAGATGCAGTTTTTGTTTTTGCGGGAGACATGCCTTTTATCAGCCGGGAAGTTATTGCTGATCAGATTAAAACCTATAGTTATGGAGATTGTGATGCCCTTGTACCTAAGATCAGTTCGTATATTGAACCGTTGCATGCTATTTATAATAATTCGGTATATGAATCCCTTATAAAATATTTAATGGGAAATGGAGATTTTGCTGTAAGGGACTTTCTGAAATATCTGAATGTAAATTATGTAAAGATGGAAGATACTGAAGAAATCAGATTTGCGTTCACCAATATTAATACCCCACGTGACCTTTTACAACACGAAAATCACAACAAGTTTTAATTAAACATCAGGAGTCCCTTACAAACAGAGCACCCAGGATAACATAAACAAAACCATTTTTCACTAACTTTATCAAAACACTAATTCCGGACAAAATGAAGAAAGTATCTTTTTATATCCTTGCAATTGTTATACTGCTTAATTCCTGTAAGAAATACAGCAAATATGAGGGAGTAGCTTTCACGGAGAAAGAACCACGAGACTGGGAAAACCCGGAGATGTTCAAACAGAACAGGGAAGATCCCCATGCAACTTTTGTCGGTTTTAATGATGAGGAGAGTGCACTGAAAGCACTCATTACTAATTCTCCGAACTATTTATCACTTGACGGTACCTGGAAATTCAACTGGGTCAAATCGCCTGACCAGCGTCCCTTCTGGTTTTTTAAGGATAATTATGATACCCGCGACTGGAATGAAATTGTTGTCCCCTCAAACTGGGAAATGAAAGGTTATGGTGTTCCGATTTATGTCAACATTCAATACCCTTTTAAGAAGAATCCCCCGTTTATTCCACATGAATGGAATCCTGTGGGATCATATAAGAGAAATTTTAAGATACCGTCAGAATGGAAGGGTAAAGAGGTGTTTCTTCATTTTGGCGCCGTCAGTTCGGCATTCTATGTATGGGTAAATGAACAACTTGTTGGATATAGTCAGGAAAGCAAGACTCCTGCAGAGTTTGACATTTCAAAATATCTTAAGAAAGGGAATAATTCCCTGGCAGTTGAGGTATATCGATGGTGCGATGGCAGCTATCTTGAGGACCAGGATTTCTGGCGGTTGAGTGGCATTCAGAGGACAGTGTTTCTTCATGCACGGCCAAAAACATATATCAGTGATTTTTTTGCAAACGGAGACCTTGATAATAATTATAAAGATGGTCTTCTCAATCTTGATGTTCAGTTAAGGAATAAAGGTGAAAAAGGTAACGATTTTATTGTTGAAGCCTCTCTTTATGATAAAGGCCAGAAACTATACGGGGAATCAAAAGATGTTAAAATATCAGAAAATAAAGGTGAGGTAAATTTTATCAAAAGTTTTCCTGCAATAAATAAATGGACAGCTGAAACCCCCAACCTTTACACACTGGTAATAAGCTTAAAAAGCCCTGATGGCAAAGTCCTTGAAAGCGTTAGTTCAAGGATCGGTTTCAGGAAGATAGAAATTATCAATTCACAGCTGCTGATTAATGGTGCTGCTATCCTCATTAAAGGAACAGACTTGCATGAACATGATGACGTTAATGGTCACGTCATAGACGAAGCAATGGTTCTGAAAGATATCAGGGTAATGAAAAGCAATAATATAAACGCAGTTCGTACATCGCATTACCCTCAGCAGGAGTTCTGGTATGAGATGTGTGACAAATATGGTCTTTACCTGATTGATGAAGCTGATATTGAATCGCATGGGGTGGGTTATGAGAAAGATGTGACTCTTGCTGATAAACCTGAATGGGCCGCAGCTCACCACGACAGATTGCAGCGAATGGTTGAAAGAGACAAAAATCATCCTTCGGTAATTATCTGGTCAATGGGCAATGAGTCTGGTGACGGTCATAATTTTCTTAATGGATATAAGTGGATTAAGGGAAGAGACACTTCACGGCCTGTTCAGTATGAAAGGGCTGAAAAGATAACAAATACACCTGAAAGACATACAGATATCTGGTGTCCGATGTATTCAAAGATAGACTACCTTGAAAGGTATGCAAAAGACGAAAAGAACGACAGACCACTGATTATGTGTGAGTATGCCCATGCTATGGGTAATTCCAGCGGTAATTTTAAGGATTACTGGGATGTTATTGAAAAGTACCCTAAACTGCAGGGTGGTTTTATCTGGGACTGGGTAGATCAGGGTCTCCTTAAAACAGATAAGTATGGTGAAAAATACTGGGCATATGGCGGGGACTTTGGAGTAGAAGGGATCCCAAGCGATGGGAATTTCTGTATAAATGGCCTTGTGTGGCCTGACAGGAATGGCAAACCCGGATTAAATGAAGTCAAAAAGGTTTATCAATATATTGGATTTGAACCAGTTGATTTGTCAAAAGGAATACTGAAGCTTAAAAATAAGTATGACTTTACAAACTTATCGGAGTTTAATTTTGACTGGGAAATTGTTTCAGATGGCTCAATTGTTCGATCAGGCAACCTTACATTTCCCGATTTTCAGCCAATGCAGGAGAAATTAGTGACCTTACCTTTAAAACCTGCCAGTCCGGCTCCCGGAGCTGAATATTTTCTAAATATAAGAGCCTCAAGGAGCGACGAATGGAATTCTGTTCCCGAAGATCATATTTATGCCTCAGCTCAGTTTAAACTTCCCGTTGAGGGGCAGCCTTTAAAACCAAAAATGGATGACCTTACTGTTCTTCAAACTAATACTGTTGGCAATAATCTGGAAGTCAGCGGAAGTGACATGAAAATAGTTTTTAACCTTGAGGCCGGACGGCTTGAATCTTTTACTTATAAAGGCAAACAACTCATCAAAAAAGCTCCGGAGCCCGATTTCTGGCGGCCCCCTACCGATAATGACTATGGATATGGCATGGACAGAAAGCTGGATGTATGGAAAAAAGCAGGGGAGAAAAGTGTCGTTAAAAAAGCAGCGATAAGCCAGCCCGGATTGGGAAAGGTGATTGTTGATTTCACATATGATATACCGGGTAAGGAGGGTGAAAAAATTGCTGAATATTCATCTGAGTACATTATTTACGGGTCAGCTGATATAGTTATTAGGAATAAGTTTTCGAAAATGTCTGATAAAATTCCTGAGATCCCGAGAATGGGCATGCAGATGCAACTGCCCGAAGAATATATCAACCTGAAATGGTTTGGTCGCGGCCCCCATGAAAACTATTGCGACAGAAAAACATCAGCAGATATCGGCCTTTATGAAAGCACCGTTGCAGACCAGTACGTTCCATATATCCGTCCTTCGGAAAACGGCTACAAGACAGATACAAGATGGCTTACATTAACGGATGATAATGGCGCCGGGTTACTTGTAAGTGGTGAGCCATTGTTCTGTTTTTCCGCTCTCAATAATATTCACGATGATTTTGAGTCGCCGGGAAAGTTATCTCAGTACAGGAAAGATGCAAAAACTGCAAACACTCATACCAATGACATCAAACCACGTGACCTGGTTAACCTGAATGTTGATCTAGGACAGATGGGGGTGGGCGGTGATGACGCATGGGGTGCCATAATTCACCCCCAATATCGACTGTTGGATAAGAATTATGAATACTCGTTCCGGCTCAGGCCGATTATTAAGGAGGACGATATTCTGAAGCTTGCAAAGGAGAAGTTTTAATATATGATAAGTTGAAAATTCCTTCAACCCCCTTCAAACCTTAAAACTAATACTTCAACTCTACTTTCAGAACATCTTTCTCCCCGGTAAGAACATTCCTTACATCATATACAAGGGGAGAAGTTGCTTTTTTACTCATGACCACTCTTGTAACCGAATTGGCTGCGAGGGTTATTGAGCCCGGAGCTCCCGCAACTCCGTTAACAAGGTAGAATGGTATGTCAGATCTGTTTGTCACTTCAAACATAATACTCTTGTCATTCTGGTAAAAAGGTTTACCGACTGAGATGCACTTATAGAAAAATGGTTTTGCAAACTCTTCTTTGCCGACAAGGATATCCCTGAAATACACCAGTGTACGACCTGCAAACATTGCCTCTTTCAGGGCATCCTGTGTTCTTTCTTTGGCAAGAACAAGGGTCATCGGTCTGTTCGTATCGGTTGGTCCAGTATATCTCTCACTTATTAAACCATGGATATCACTATTGCCCATTAGTGCAAGATTATTCTGGATACAGAAGGTAAAAACAAGAGGGTAATAGTCACTGTCATTAAAGAATTCAATGCCATTAATCCATCCATTCCTGATCATTCTTTTATGTATATCATACATTTTCGGTATGCCGTCAGGTTCCTGTGATTTCCATCCCGGGTGGTTCCACATAAGGAATGCTCCCTGTCTTTTAGCTTCAGCAAAGGCATCCCAGACCGAATCTTTTGCAATGAGAGCAGCATCTTTAATAAAAAGCGCATTAAAATGACCGGGAGGCATTTTTCTTGTTATCTCGGTCCCGTGAACAAGGATCAGGTTTCTCTCTTTGGCATACCCTTCTGCAATTTTCCAGGCTGCATTAAAATCTATTGGGATGAAATCTTTTTTTGGCGTATATTCAAGATGATCAGTGATCGCAATAGCATCGAGTCCATCGCGCACAGCTTCATCTACTCTTACAGTGGGCCAGACATTCCCGTCTGAAAAAACAGTATGCATGTGGAAATCACATTTCAGGGTTACATATCCGGGTAAATCTGGAAGATTAATAATTTTACTCTGACCAAAGCCGGTCAGGAAGATTGAAATTAAAAATAATGAATTGATAATCAACTTTTTCATATTCTAAGTTTAGTTTGACATTTAAATTAATGCTTTGTGATTTGCATTTCGCGTTTGGCTTCTCTGAGCTCGTCTTCGGCCCGGTTCGAGTTTTGTGTTTTCCAATAACTTAAACTAATAATTTCTTTAATCCCTTTAACCTCATAAACTTTCATCTTTTTCCTATTTCCTTTTGTCTCTTTCTAAAGCTCTTCATAAAAATAAGCTATTTTCTCATCAGCATCATCCCATGTATATATCTTTTTTTTTCTGTTCAACCAATAGAAATTTACCATTGCAAAATCTCCTGCGCAAGCCGTTGTATGAAAAAACAGAAAAAGAGAAAGACTCCATTTCCATAATCCCGAAACGGACAAAACAAGAAAAAGCATAATAATGCTGATTATGAGAAATGGAGCAACGGCAACAATAATGAACTTTACCCGACCGGTAACATAACGATGTGCCGTCACATAAAAAATAAATTGGCTGAGATCCATTCCAATTCTTATTTTACGCGCTCCTGACAAAAAGTAGAGCATAATGTGCATTAATTCATGGATGGGAACGGATAACAGGGGAAAAACAACTAATCCCAGGATAGTATGAAGAAAAATATTTGAAAAGGGAAAAGACCCCTGGATGTTTACTCTGACAATAATGGCTATAACAAGAAATAGAAAGCAAATTGACCAGAAAAACAGTGTTACACCCGAACTTTTCCGTATTTGTTCAAGTATGAAATCAATTAGTTTATTATATGGAATTTCAAGAATCTGTCTGAATCTTGTCTGGTCCTCAACATCTTCAACCTTCAATGCCATAATTTTTTCCAAATATACCTTTTTGGGAAAGCATTACAAAAAGTATTTATTCAACTCACTCCGGGGTTGCCATATTTATTTTTCTATTACCACGGGTGGAACTGTAACTATTGGAACTGAACCACTCTGTGGTTCTGACATATGTTACATTTCCTGCCACAGACTGGCCCTTGGGTATTGGAATGGAGCCACTCTGGGTTTGTCCATAACAGGATAAGTACCAGTCCCTGCAACTCTAAGAGTATAAGATATCGTGGACTTCAATACCAACAACATTGAAATGCAATAATCCCTATCACATCCTTTGGAGAAAACACTCATTAAAATACAAGCCCGGAGGGCTTTAAATCCAATAACCCCGATTTTATCCGGGGTAGATGAAATAATCTATTGTCAACCCCGGATGGGGTTGAATCCCTATGCTTTGTTCTTTCTCTTTTTTCCAGAAAATGGTCGTAACCTATAGAGCTTCCGGCGAAAAAATCATTTTGTTTATCATACACGACATTAATCAAGACTAATATTGCTCTCCTATGAGTACCACAATTTTGTCTTCTGCAACCCCAAATTCACTCATTGCTATTGTTTTGGTGTTTTCTAACATGTTTGGCAAAATCCATTCTCCGGAATCTACCATTATACTTTTTTTTTACATAACAATCTGCATTGAAATTTATATTATAACCATAATTTGAATTTCTTGGAGTAAATTGTACTGATATATCAGCGGACTCATTTGCTGCATACCCTGATTCTTTTATAATGGTCATGTAAAATGGAGGATCATCACTAAATGTACGAACATATACCTGGCATATCACTCCATAATTGCGAAACACAAATTTGAAGTTTATTACCTTCTATATCTCCTATTTCAATTGTATCACATCTATTTTCTCCATTATTATTACAAACCGGGTAAATCCATAATCTCGGAGCATTCATTACAAAATCCTTCTCAAAAAGTTTTGGTATCATCATCTTCAACTGCTTGATTTATACGCGCAAATTTAAATGGATTACAGGTTATTACAGCCTTAATTTTAAAAATAGATCCGCTACTTGACCAGTGCCATGCAAGTCTGAATTCACTTGCATGCAGGTCTGAATTTTCATAGGTTTGATCCACTTTTCAGTCTGGTGGTTCATCAATCTCCCCTTTTAAGCATGAAGCTATCAGACAAATGCCTGCAATAAAGAATAAAAGTCTTTTCATCTTTTTCATAGTTATCTGATTCGGTTAAAAAATAATTCAACAATCATTTTAGCGAATATAAATTTCAGATAATTTACAAGCAGTACCTGGCAATAATGGTGCAGTTGATTTTAATTTTTGCTCAGGCATTTAAACTATGTTGCAACAACTATTAAAAAATGAAAAATGACAAAGTGAAAAGTGAAAAGTGAAAAGCTGAGAAGTGAAGTGATTAACAGAAATGGAAGCAGCCTGGCGAATCTAATCCGGTTTCTCTGCATATTGACTGAAAACGGGGATCACTTCTGAGAATAAAATATTAAAAATTACCACGAAATTATTTTCAAATTCCGTCGCAATATCGTATATGAAATGCTGGTTTATTAAATGGTCCATAATTTGATACATTTGCAAAAACATTCCGTAGGTGAGACTCATATTTACAATATTGGCACTCTGTCTTTTTGTTACTGACAGCTACGGTCAGAGGGATACATTAAAACAAAATATTGATACCCTGCCAGGTCGTTTTTATTTACTTCCCAAGGTGAACAGGAACGGAGTGATTCTGCCGGAAGCTGAAATAAAGGAGGTTACAATTTACGGCCATATGAACAGGGAGAGGAGATCAGCGATACGAAGGTTTGACAGACTGGAATATAATATCAGGAGAGTCTATCCGTATGCATTGATAGTGAGATTTAAGCTTGCAGAGGTTAACGGGGAACTCGAAAAGCTAAGCAGTGATAAAGAACGCAGGAAGTATATAAGAGAGGTGGAGAAAGAAATTTTTGGTGATTATGAAGGGGACCTGAGGGAGATGACAATTACCCAGGGCCGGTTGCTGATAAAACTAATTGACAGAGAGACCCGGAATACTTCATATACACTGATCCAGCAATATAGGGGAGGCTTTACAGCTGCATTCTGGCAGGGCATAGCCAGAATATTTGGAACCAATCTTAAGGATGAGTATGATCCATATGGTGAGGATGCACTCATCGAGCAGATAGTTAACGAGATAGAAGCAGGAAGATTATGATATGTATTACCTGAATCATTAGCTGATAAATATAAATATAAACCTATGAGAAGAATTTTCATTGCCGTAAAAGTTAACCCCGAAAAGAACCTTGTAAGCATGATATCTTCTTTGAAAAATTCACTGTCATGTGAAAATATCAGGTGGGTGGACCCTGCTAATTTCCATGTAACATTGTCATTTCCCGGCAACACAGATGAAGATAAAATAAGTGTTCTTAGTACACTTATTCAGGAGAATTGCACCGGATCCGGCGAATTCGATTTTTTCCTGCAGGGAGCCGGGGTCTTTAAAAATTTAAGAGAACCCAAAGTTATCTGGGCGGGTGTTCAAATATCCGATGCTTTGGTTAGGCTAAATGAACTTGTGAAAAACGGGGTCAACAAAAGCGGGATCAATATTGAGGATAGAGTGTTCAGGCCACATCTGACACTTGGGAGGTTAAAGGTCCTTAGGTCTGAAACTAATCTTAAAAGTGTGCTTGACAGATATCATGATGCAGTTATTCAGAAAGTTACAGTTAAGGAGGTTATCGTTTACGAGAGTATTCTGAAATTCTCCGGTCCCCAGTATGTACCTGTCACTAAAATACAGCTGAAGTAATTGTTCTTCTTACTCCGGCGGGAAAGTATCGTTATTTAAGTTTGAGAGAGAATGAGAGTTATACTTTTATTATCATGTAATACCCCCTTCCCATATTTTTTAAGGTTTGGGGTAGGGAGATGGGTTAAAAAACTTATTTTTGCATTGAAAACTTCATCCCTGAAACAGATTCATGACAGATTCATTCGAGGCAAAAGGAAAAAGGAAAAAGCTTGTTGCTCAGCTGAGGGTTAAAGGTATAAGTGACGAAGAGGTATTGAGAGCAATTGACACAGTTCCGCGACATCTTTTTATGGATCCTGCCTTTCTGATTCATGCTTATATAGATAAAGCTTTTCCCATCTCATCCGGACAAACTATTTCACAACCTTACACTGTTGCCATACAGACTTCATTGCTGAAAGTAAAGAAAAGAGATAAAATTCTTGAAGTTGGTACAGGCTCGGGTTACCAGGCTGCCATCCTTGCAGAAATGGGAGCTAAGGTTTATACCATTGAGCGTTACAGGGAACTGTTCCTTAAGGCTCAAAGTACACTTACTGCATTAGGTTATTCGGCTGATTTCTTTTTTGGCGATGGTTATGAAGGTAAACCCCAGTATGGTCCGTTCGATGGAATACTTATTACGGCAGCCGCATCTGAAGTACCTGAGAAACTGCTGCCGCAACTCAGGATAGGAGGCAGGCTTGTAATTCCTATTGGAGGAAGCGGCTCACAGATCATGACCGTTGTTCAGCGGACAGAAATAGATACCTATGATTACTCTTCACATGGTAATTTTGTGTTTGTACCAATGCTGAAAGGAACAGTGAACGGAAATTAAGAACTATGGAAATATTCAGATTTGTTTTTTCTCCAATTGAGGTTAATACATACATCCTTGCAGATCCATCGGGCGATTGCGCAATTATTGATTGCGGATGTTATGATGAACATGAATTCAATGAGCTAACAGGTTTTATTGATGGGAAGAAATTTAAACCTGTCCTTCTCCTGAACACTCATTGTCATCTCGATCACATTTTCGGGAATGGAATGATACTCAGTAAATATAATCTTGGGACTCATTGCAGTAAACTTGATGATATTAACAGAAAAAGATCAGGACAGCATGCCATGCTGTTTGGTTTAACGATGGATGACCCTCCGGAACCGGCAGGATTCCTGTCGGATGGAGAGGAGATAGCGTTTGGACTGGTTACACTCAAAGCACTGCATGTTCCGGGCCATAGTCCCGGAAGCCTTGCATATTATTGCGGAAAGGAGGATGTTGTCTTTACTGGAGATGCCCTGTTTGCCGGTAGTATTGGCAGAACCGATCTCCCGGGAGGTGATTACGAAACTCTTATCGGAAGCATAAAGAGCCGGCTTTTCACTCTGCCGCCTGAAACGGTTGTCTATCCCGGGCATGGGGAGGCGACTTCTATTGAAAGAGAGTTGATATCTAATCCCTTTTTTAAGTGATAATGGTACTTCTAATTTTATAAACAGTTACTTATTACTAATTTCGCAGATCTTTTAATGGATTTTATTTTTTTTGGTTATCAATAAACAGGATATGTTATCAGATAAATTTGTAAACCGTCATATCGGACCCCGCGATCACGAATTACCTGTGATGCTTAAAACAATTGGCGTCAGTTCGCTTGACCAGTTAATTGAAAAAACCGTTCCAAAGTCAATCATGCTTGAAAAGCCTCTGAGCCTTCCACCGGCGATGAGTGAATATGAATATCTTAATCATATACGGGCACTTGGTTCAAAAAATAAAATCTACAAGTCATTTATCGGACAGGGTTATTATGGTGTTGCACTTTTGTCGGTAATTGTAAGGAATGTTCTGGAAAATCCTTCATGGTATACCTCTTATACCCCTTATCAGGCTGAAATATCTCAGGGTCGCCTGGAAGCGCTTCTTAATTTCCAGACAATGATCATTGAACTTACCGGAATGCAGATAGCAAATGCTTCCCTGCTTGATGAGTCTACAGCAGCAGCTGAAGCAATGATAATGATGTTCAATGCCAGGTCGAGAGCTTCCGTTAAAGCAGGCGCCAATAAGTTTTTTGTTGATGAAGATATCTTCCCACAGACCATGGATGTGGTTGCCACCCGATCAAAACCGCTTGGTATCGAGCTGGTAACCGGGAAATATACTCAGGCTCTCTTTAATGATACTTTCTTCGGCTTATTGGTTCAGTATCCCTCAGCATCAGGACAGATAAGGAATTATAAAGCTTTTACCGAAATGGCACACTCCTCAGGAATGCTTGTTGGAGTTGCTGCTGACCTTATGAGCCTTGCACTTATTACACCTCCGGGTGAATGGGGTGCTGATATAGTTGTTGGTTCAAGCCAGAGAATGGGACTTCCTATGAGTTTTGGTGGTCCCCACGCAGGTTTTTTTGCTACCAGGGAAGAGCTTAAAAGAAGCATGCCGGGTCGTATTATAGGCGTCTCGGTTGATGCCCAGGGGAATAATGCACTCAGGATGGCTTTGCAGACAAGGGAACAACATATTAAGCGTGAACGTGCTACTTCAAATATCTGCACGGCACAGGCGCTTCTGGCTACAATGTCAGGAATGTATGCACAGTATCATGGTCCCGAAGGACTTAAGAATATTGCAACTCATATCCACAAGTCGGCATGTACTTTAGGTTGTACGCTTAATGAACTAGGATATAAGCAGGTCAATTCTACGTTTTTTGATACAATAAGAATTGAACTTCCTGACGGGATCTCTCAGAATGATATAAAGAAGCCTGCTCTGAAAGCTGAGATGAACTTCTACTATCCGGGAACGAATATTGTTAGTATAACCACTGATGAATTAACTACGTTTAAAGATATAAACACAATAGTTGAGATATTTGCAAAAGCAGCCGGTAAATTAATGGAGAAAGTTGACTCATTCTGCAGCTGTAAATGCATAGAAGATAAATTCTTCAGGAAATCTTCATTTCTCAGGCAGCCGGCTTTTAACATATACCGCAGTGAAACAGAAATGATGCGGTATATCAAGATGCTCGAACGAAAAGATTTTTCCCTCACCCACAGTATGATATCACTCGGTTCATGTACAATGAAGCTTAATCCGGCCTCTTCGCTGTTTGCAATGAGCTGGCCTGAATTTGGGAATATCCATCCATTTGTACCGAAAGATCAGGCCCAGGGGTATTACCAGTTGATGGAGGAGCTTGGAGAAGCACTCAAGGAAATAACAGGTTTTACGGCAATTTCATTCCAGCCAAACTCCGGGGCTGCAGGAGAGTATGCCGGATTAATGGTAATACGTGAATATCACTTGAACAAAGGAGAAGGTCACAGAAATGTGGTTCTGATCCCCTCATCAGCGCATGGCACTAACCCGGCAAGTGCAGCAATGGCCGGTATGCAGATTGTGGTTGTAGGATGCGATGAGAAAGGAAATATTAATGTTGAGGAACTGAAACTTAAGTCCGAAGAGCATAAGGAAAAACTTGCAGCATTTATGATAACCTATCCTTCAACCCATGGGGTATTTGAAGAATCGGTTAAACAAATGTCGGAGATCATTCATCAGAATGGAGGACTGGTTTATATGGATGGCGCAAATATGAATGCACAGGTAGGGCTGACAAACCCCGGACATATAGGAGCAGATGTTTGCCATCTTAATCTTCACAAAACTTTTGCCATCCCTCACGGAGGTGGCGGACCAGGTATGGGACCAATACTTGTAAATGATAAACTTGCCGAATTTCTGCCCTCTCACCCTCAGGTTAAAACCGGTGGCAGTCACGGAACCACAGCAGTATCCGGTGCTCCGTTTGGAAGCGGACATATTCTTACCGTTTCTCATGCTTATGTAATGATGAGTGGCTCCGAAGGACTGACACTGGCCACAAAATATGCAATCCTTAATGCAAATTATATAAGCGCATCAATAAAAAAGTGGTACAAAACACTTTATACAGGAGCTGGAGGTTTTGTTGCACATGAACTGATCCTTGATTGCAGGAATTTTAAAGCCGAAGCAGGTATAACAGAATCAGATATCGCAAAACGACTCATGGATTACGGGTTCCATGCTCCGACGCTGTCATTTCCGGTTCATGGCACCCTGATGGTTGAACCTACTGAATCGGAGTCGCTTAAGGAGCTCGATAAATTTGTTGATGCATTAAAATCGATATGGGATGAAATTCAGGAGATCAAAGAGGGTAAGGCGGATAAAGAAGATAATGTACTCCGTAATGCACCTCATACTGTTATAGTATTAACAGCAAATGAATGGAACCACAAATATGACCGGCAAAAAGCATGCTTTCCCCGGAAATGGGTTGTAGAGAACAAATTGTGGCCTTCAGTAGGACGCATTGACGATGGTTACGGCGACCGTAATCTGGTCTGTACCTGTGATCCAATTGATGCATACCGACTTAAAACATTGGAAGTTTAAATTTTTTTAATATGAATCTCTGTATTCAACATTTTATAATTCAATCACACGGGCAATTCTAACTCAAAAAGCAAAAATATGAAAAAGTTATTCTTAATAATCCTTCCTGCACTTTTTGTTTTCACCTCCTGTGGAACAGGCGGTTCAAAACAGCAATCAGGGAAATCTGAAACGTCGATGAAAAATCAATATCAGGTAAAACTAATTACAGTTGATCCGGGCCATTTTCATGCTGCCCTGGTCCAGAAGAACATGTATCCCCAGGTATCACCGGATGTGTATGTTTATGCACCGGAAGGACCTGATCTTGAGCAGCATCTTAAAAGAATTGCAGCTTATAATTCAAGGACTGTTGATCCTACATCATGGAATGAAATTGTTTATTCAGGAGGTGATTTCTTTGAAAAAATGATTGCCGACAAAGAGGGTAATGTTGTTGTTCTTTCAGGGAATAACAGGAAAAAGGCAGAGTATATAAGCAGATCAATTGCTGCAGGATTTAATGTTCTGGCTGACAAACCCATGATTATCCTTCCTGAGGAATTCCCGAAACTGGAAGAGACTTTCAAAGTCGCGAATGAAAAGGGGGTCTTGCTTTATGACATTATGACGGAGCGTTATGATGTTACTATTATTATGCAGAAACTGCTTTCGCAAAATGAAGAAATTTTCGGCAGGCTGACAACAGGTACTAAAGAAGTACCAGCCGTTACCAAGGAAAGCGTTCATCATTTTTCAAAAGTTGTATCAGGTATACCTCTTCTGCGGCCGGCTTGGTATTTCGATGTTGATCAGCAGGGAGAGGGAATTGTTGATGTAACGACCCACCTTGTTGACCTGGTTCAGTGGGAATGTTTCCCGGAACAGATACTTAGCACATCTGATATTAAAATGATAGCGGCAAAAAGATGGCCGACATTAATTTCAAAAGAACAATTTAAAGGAGTAACAGGTCTCGATGACTTCCCGGCATACCTTCAGAAAGATCTTAAAAACGGTATTCTGAATGTGTTTTCAAATGGAGAAATGGTTTACCAGATTAAGGGCGTTTATGCAAAAGTATCTGTTGAATGGAGATATCAGGCACCTGCCGGAACCGGAGATACCCACTACTCAGTTATGCGTGGAACGAAATGCGATCTTGTGATAAAACAGGGAGCAGAAGAAAAATATCTTCCAACTCTTTATGTGGAGAATGTGAAAGGAATGCCGTTTAATGATTTCACTGTGAAACTCAAACAGGCTTTAAGTATTTTACCATACGACTCCCTTCAGGTTGAAGCTGTTGGAAAAAATATTCTTAAAATAAATATACCGGCAAAATACAAGGTAACTCATGAGGATCATTTCGGACAGGTTACTGCCAAATTTCTTGAGTATCTTAAAGCAGGCAGTTTACCTGTCTGGGAAGTACCTGATATGATAACGAAGTATTATACCACAACCAGTGCACTTAAAATGGCAAGAGGTAAATAATTGTTCGGGATCCAGCCTGAATGATTCACGAGAAAGCATCTCAAGGTATTTTATTAATAAAAAATAACGGGATTAGCTATGTTTAAAAATGGTAGTTTCTCACGAAGAAATTTTCTGAAAAAGTCAGGAGCAGGTGCAGGTCTTATAGGGATTGGAGTGGCTTCTTCAGGTTTATTTCCGGAAAATGTTTTAATGAATGGGGCATTATCAGGGCAGAAGAAAATCTCTCCCAGAAATGTCTCTGTACTAAGCCTTTCAAAAAGCGGGTTGGAGGATGAAAAGGATATTATTAGCGGTATGATTAACCGTATAAAGATAATGTCGTTATATAGACCTGATATAATTTGTTTGCCCGAAGTATTTACCGGTACTACTGCCAAAGATGCAGAAGAGGTCCCCGGCCCTGTAACAACCAAATTTTCAGCTGTTGCAAAGGAAATGGGTAGTTATATCATTTGCCCGGTTCATACTAAAAAGGAGGGGATAGTTTATAATTCGGCAATACTTATTGACCGGAATGGTGAAATAGCCGGTCAGTATGATAAAATCCATCCTGTCTCTGTTGAGTGTGAAAACGGTGTTACTCCGGGAAGTTCACCGCCCCCTGTTTTCAAGACAGACTTCGGCATTATTGGGATTCAGATCTGTTTTGATATTAACTGGACCAAAGAGTGGAATAGTCTTAAGGAACAGGGAGCTGAGATAGTGTTTTGGCCATCTGCATTTCCGGGAGGCAGGATGCTGCCTTCAATGGCGTGGTTGTTTAAATATTACGTGGTTGGATGTTCATGGCGCGATCCTGCAACAATTTACGATATAACAGGAGACCTAATAACTTCAAGCGGGAAATATGAACACTGGGCCTGTGCAAATCTGAACCTGGAGAAGGTTTTTCTTGAAATTACTGATTATTCGAAGAAACTTAATGAAATAAAAAAGAAGTATGGCAAAGAGGTTTATATCAGGTATTTCCATGATGAAGATTGGGTAACAATCGAGAGCCGTTCTCCGGACCTGCGGATCAAAGCGATATTAGATGAATATAAACTGGTTCCTCACTGGGATTACATAAAGACAGAGGAGAACGAGCAGGATGGATACCGTAAAGTATAAAACAGGCCCATTAATCTTCTTCCTTCAACATGTACTTTACTTAGCCTTCAATCAAATAAATCCTCCACCACCATTCCGTAAAGTTCAGTCAAAGTTAATCCGGCTGCTGCTGCCTGTTTAGGTATGATGCTTTCTGCCGTCATTCCGGGTACGGTATTGATCTCGATGAAATATGGCTTATCTTCTCTTACAATAAAGTCAACTCTCACTATTCCTCTGCATCCGAGAATGTCGAACACCCTGTAACTGAGGCGCTGGATCTCATTTGTGACTGACAGTGGCATATTGGCAGGAGTTACCTCATCTGATTTTCCGGGTGTATATTTTGCATCATAGTCAAAGAATTCATTCTTGCTTATAATCTCAGTTACCGGCAGGACAAGTGATTTACCTTTTGTTTTAACAATTCCGCATGCCACTTCTCTTCCCTCAATGAATGATTCGATCAGCACTTCGTCACTCTCTCTGAAAGCTTTCTTCATAGCGTCTAATAAATCTTCCTTCTTATTAACCTTTGTAACTCCAAAACTTGATCCGCTATCATTTGGCTTGACAAAACAGGGTAATCCAATTGTTGTTATTTCACTTAAAGGATACTGGGAGCAATCATTCCTTATTAGAACTGCATCTGCCATTGGTATTCCATAATCTTTAAGGCAGAGTTTACAGGCTTGTTTATTAAATGAGATGGCAGAGGAGAAAGCATTTGAACCAGTATAAGGGATTTTTATCATATCGAAATATCCCTGCAGTAGTCCATTTTCGCCCGGTGTGCCATGGATAGCAATGAATACAGCATCAAACCTGATCTTATTATCATTGATTAGCAGACTGAAATCGTTTTTGTCAATATTATGATAACGCCCTTTTTTATCTTCCCAGTACCAGTTGGCCCCTTTAAATAAAACTATATATGTTATATATTTAGCTGACAGTGCTTTGTCGACCTCATTTGCACTCTTTACTGAAACTTCAGATTCGGGGGAATCGCCCCCGGCAACTATTGCAATTGTCCTCATCCGGTAATTCTTTAAGGACCCAAAATTAGTTATTTTGAATTAATAATTTGTTATCGCCCCCAGCTTTGCAAACGCCCCCGGCTTCTATTTGAATACCATGTAGTCTCCGGCTTCATTCCCAGAATAATTTTGTTCCTGCATTTTGAGACTCTATTTTATTATTTATCAAGGAGTCATGAGACTTCACAGGACCACCATGTATCACCTGCATCTGGTTTTCTGTCAGAATCAATATTGGTATTGTTTAACTAAAACATTTCAATTTTAAGATGGACAAAAACCATGAGATGTATTAACTTTGTAAAAATTTAAAAATCTTTGAAATATGAAAAAAGGATGCTTAATAACAATTATTATAGCTGGCTTCTTTGCAGTTTTAATCCTTGGAGTCGTGCTCTGGGGTTCAAGGGTTTATAATAACATGGTAACTATGACCGAGGGAGTGACAAGCCAATGGGGCAATGTTGAAACGCAATACCAAAGGAGGGCTGATCTGATCCCAAACTTTGTAAATACCGTTAAGGGGGCTGCAAATTTTGAGCAAAGCACCCTGACACAGGTAATTGAAGCAAGAGCAAGAGCCACCTCAATAAACATTGATCCTGCCAATATGACTGAAGCCAATCTGCAGCAGTTTCAGCAGGCTCAGGGGCAGCTTGGTTCTGCTTTATCACGCCTGATGGTGGTGGTTGAAAAGTATCCGGAACTCAAAGCGACACAAAATTTCAGGGATCTGCAGATTGAACTTGAAGGGACTGAAAACAGGATATCCGTCGAAAGGCGTAAGTTCAATGAGGTTGCACGTGCTTACAATACTTATATTAAGAAATTCCCACAGAATTTTATTGCAGGGATGTATTCATTCCAGGTCAAACCATATTTTGAGGCCACAGAGGGCAGTGAGAAAGCTCCTGTGGTTCAGTTTTAATTTTAACTGATAAAGAAATGAGAGCAGCTTCTTTTTTTTCGAAAGAAGAACAGGCAGCTATCCTTACCTCAATTAAGGAGGCAGAGAAGGATACTTCAGGTGAGATCAGGGTGCATATTGAAACAAAATGTAAGGAAGATGTACTTGACAGGGCCGCCTGGGTCTTTGGTAAACTAGGGATGAATAAAACCGCTGAACGCAACGGCGTATTATTCTATCTTGCTGTAAGCGACAAAAAGTTTGCAATTATCGGTGATGCGGGTATTAATGCTAAAGTGCCGGAGGGCTTTTGGGATGATATAACCGGAATATTGGAGAAAAATTTCAGGGAAGGCCGGTTTACTGAAGGTCTTGCCGAAGGAATATTAATTGCCGGGAAACACCTTAAGACCCATTTTCCGCACAGGAAGGATGATATAAATGAACTATCGGATGAAATATCATTCGATAAACCTACCGGAGATAAGTAGTATGAAAAAAACAATTGTAAGATATTTTATCCCTCTGCTTTTATCGACCTTGATGTCTTTTCAGACATTATCGCAGAAATTACCGGACAGGCCGGTACCGCCCAGACTGGTAAATGATCTGGCAGGGATGCTTTCCCCGTCGCAGGTAAATACCCTTGAAAAGAAACTGGATTTATTCAATGATTCAACCTCTACCCAGATAGCTATTGTAACTGTTTCAGATCTTAACGGATATGATAGGTCGGATTATGCCCAGCGACTCGCTGAGAAATGGGGAATAGGCCAGCGTGGTCTGAATAATGGAGTTCTTATACTTGTAAAACCGAAGACCAATATATCCAGGGGTGAAGTATTTATTACTTCAGGTTATGGTCTGGAGGGTGTTATCCCTGATATAGTGTGCGGTGAAATAGTTGATTATGAGATACTGCCTGCATTCAGATCGGGAGATTATTATGGTGGTCTGGATAAGGCGACAAACACACTTATGTCGTTGGCGAGGGGAGAATTTACGGCCGGGCAGTTTGAAAAGTCAATTAAAAAGAGCAAAAGTTCGGGATCTTCAGGAGCTGTTTTCTTTATAATAGTGATGATATTTATAATATTTATAATATCGAGGAATTCGGGAGGCTCTGATCACAGGAACATCAGCAGCAGAGGATTGCCATTCTGGCTGCTTATGGGAATGTTAGGCTCTGGTGGTAATACTCATAGAGGAACCTGGGGGGGATTTTCAGGTGGCAGCAGTGGTGGCGGAGGCTTCGGAGGCTTCGGTGGTGGCAGCTTTGGTGGTGGCGGAGCAGGAGGGAGCTGGTAACATGGGCCACAGAGCCATCTTATTGAATACCCGGAATTTCTGACATCTATTCAATTATTTCTTCCTGAAATATATTTTCTCCATTTATCTATTACCTGCGTCATATCAGCAGGTAATTCTGACTCAAACGATAGTCTTATCCCCGTTACAGGGTGATCGAATGTCAAAGATTTTGCGTGCAATGCCTGGCGTGGTAGTATCTTAAAGCAGTTCCTGACAAATTGTTGATATTTTGTAAAAGTTGTTCCCTTAAGTATTTGATCTCCACCATAGTCTGCATCATTAAAAAGGGAATGCTTTATGTGCATAAAATGGACTCTTATCTGGTGGGTACGTCCTGTCTCCAGTTTACATTCAACCATTGAAATATAACCAAGTTCCTCAAGCACTTTGTAATGAGTAATTGCCGGTTTTCCCTGGCTTCCATCTGGAAACACCTGCATGACCTTCCTGTCTTTTATATTTCTCCCGACATTTCCTGTTATTGTACCTTCCTTTGGATCAGGAGTTCCCCATACAAGAGCAATATACCGCCTGTCAGTGGTACGGTCATAAAACTGCCTTGAGAGCCGGTTCAGAGCCAGTTCGTTTTTTGCAATGACAAGTATTCCTGATGTGTTTTTATCAATCCTGTGGACAAGCCCCGGTCTTAATTCACCTGTATGAAAAAGTGGCAGATCTTTAAAATGCCACATAAGTGCATTGACAAGAGTTCCTGAATAATTCCCATGTCCCGGGTGTACAACCATACCAGGTTCTTTATTTACAACAAGAACATCTTCATCCTCATAAACTATATTAACAGGAATATTCTCAGGAATTAATTCAATATCCCGTGGGGGTGTTGGCAGAATTACCCGGATTATGTCGCCTGGTTTTACTTTATAGTTTGATTTGACAGGGTTATCATTTACAATAATATTTCCGGCATTTGCTCCGCTCTGAATACGTGTTCTGGATACATTTATAAGTCTTGAAAAGAGAAATTTGTCAATCCGCAGGAGAGATTGTCCGGGATCGGCCTTAAAACGAAAATGTTCAAATAGTTCCTGTTGGTCAGCTGATTCTTCTTCTCCCATTTAGGCGTTACTTTATTTTAACAAAGCGGTTTAATCCTACTGTCCGGTTATTAGTACGGATAATCAGAAAGCATACCCCCTCACCTAATGAGGATATATTAATTTGTGAGTTGTAAGGAACTTCCAGCAGTTTACGACCGGCTATATCAATTATTGTAACCGTTGCAGTTCCGTTTAGCTGCAGTAACCCTGCATCAATATTGATATAGTCAGAAGCAGGATTTGGCCATAGTTTTACCAGGTCTTTATTATCTGAATAGATATCATTAATTGAAGTTGTTTTCAACTTGTCGCCAACAATAGGACGAATCATAATGCTACCCTGGACCTGAGACTGGATCCAGTCACCGTTAAGCCAGTAAAATTGTCTTCCTTGATGAGGAGTGTTGACATCGAATCCTGCATTAAGAAAAGCCTCTGAACGTTGCCTCCACCCTATATAAAAGATATCATTAACCATAACTCCCCCAGGAATAATATAAGTATAAAAACCATTTAATCCTTCACCCTGTTCAACCATAACATCTTCCCTGGAAAAAATAAGATCTCCCGGTATCCCATTGTTGTCATTCCACACCATGAGATCGAAAGCTCTCTTGTTTGCATTCATATAACTGTCGTTAAAGCAGATGCTTATAGCTCGTAAGGTGTCCTGAATAAATGACTTAAATCTGTACGCCACCATGGCATTTCTTGACCCCAGCCCGTTTATTCCATATCCTCCCTCTGACGATCCGTCATCAAAAGCAAAATAGTTGCTGAATTTCTGAAGATATACCAGGGTATCGTTTTCTTTTGGGTCGAATTCATCTGTAACCAGTGAACAGGTCACCCTGAAAAGGGCGGAATCGTTATTATCAGTATTATATGTGTAAAAGAGGTTTGCCTTGTAACTGACATTGGTTAAAGGGTCTATATTTGTTGCTCCTGCGCTGAAAAAGTGAGACAGCGTGTTATTATGAATATCCCATATTTCAAAGTTACGGGTAACATTTCTGATTATTGTATCATTGTTCCGGTATTGAACTGGTATTGTTGAACCCATTTCCTGAAGGTAGACCTGTTTGAATTGACTCCACGGCATAGCCTCATAGGTATTTAACAGCGAACGCAGGGGAAGTCTGAAGGCCACATCAGCGTATATTGTGTCATCTTCATTTCTGTTTTTATCAATTACAATATAATCAATATTCCACTGGTCACAGTTTCCAACCATTGAAGGATCATTCATGTTTGAACTCAGGCTTGCGTAATTAATAAAACGGAATCTGAATCCTCTTTTCATGAACCTTGGCTGATTAACCGGCAGGGTCACAGTTTTAAATTCCCTTGAGGAGCTGCCAAAAGCCTTCCATACCGAATACCAGTTACTCTCTTCAGGTGCATAGAACTGGAGAGTGAGAGAATCATTTTCTTCAGGCACATCACCCAGGCCGCCCGGCTGGTATAAAAAGCTGATCCGGATATTATCCGATGCCTGATAATTGAGGTTTAGAGGCTGCGATGTCAGATGATCTGCTTCAAAAACTGCTGAAGAAGCATTTTCGTAAAGCATACCCTTGTCATTAAGAGCATCCATTGTCGCGATGCCTGAAGTAATTTGCTTATCAGAGTATGTGTTATTGATAAAAGCAAAATTATCAATCCATCTCTTATGGTCAGGGAATACCATTGTACCAGAAAAATCATCAAAGAATGGAATTTCAACAGTATCATTTGCTGTTACTCCTTTGATATCTTTTCCGGATCCCAAAGCCTTAATTATATTGTAATCTGACTGCAGACCGTTAACAACCTCCTGTGCTGAAGCTGTCTTTAAACCCGCAGTCAGAAACAGCAAATATAAAAGAGTCTTACGGATCATACTTAATGGTTCGGTGTTCCCAGGGTAAGACCTCCAGGAGGTATTGTATCAGAAATAATTATATTAGTTGAATCAACGGGAAGTTTGGCGGAATCAACTGAAAGCCAGAGGTATATGGCTGATCCAAGTTGTAACGATGCATCTTCTTTAAATTCAGGGTTCTGTTTAACTACAAATGCATTAGAGGTATCCTTGCCGGTCAAAATGGTATTATCATATGTATATGTTCCCAGGTTAAATGAGGCTTCAAGTATTTTGTTTTTTGCAGGATTGAGATTCATTCCGATCAGATCAGGAACATGATTCCTCTGATTGCTTAACCCTTTTCCAAGTACAAGATCAATGACGGAGCCTTTCTGAAGAGAATCGTTTTCGGTGACCTCTTTGCCGTTATGCAACTGTTTCCTGACTACGTTAACAGAAAGATCGGGGATATAACGTAATGTCCCCATCTCGAGACCTGTACTTTCAATTAAGGATTTTGCCTGCCTGAGAGGTAGATCCACAAGATTTGGCATTGCAACCATTTCAGGGCTGAAAGCATTGATTGTAAGTAATATTTCTCTCCCTTTCTTTACTTTAAACCCTGCCTTTGGTATTTGTTCGACAACACACCCCCTGGGAACAATAACAGTGTAAACCGAATCGATGATCTGGTATCTCATTTTATTATTTTCAGCTAAGGCTTTTGTCTGTTCCATAGTCAGTCCAAAGAAATCGGGGACAGGCATCGCCTGACCATGACGGGTATATAAATTCATCCAGATAAGCAATATAATAATAAGTCCCACGACTGATGCTACGGCAAGTCCGAGATTTTTAACAAATGTCTTACTGAAGATGAATTCTTTTAGGCTCATACAGGCAAAATGAACATTAATTATAACGCAAAGGTAACTATAAAATTATTAAGTAAAGAGATAATGATCTTATCGAATTGTCATACCATTCAAAATCAGATTTATCAGTTAATCATGGTTCATTCTTTGGACACCCGGTGTAATTATCTGATTTCTTAAATATATAAAATGCCGTATTGTAGTCAAATTGGTTCAGGCAGAATTTAAATTTTGTTATAAAGGGAATCTCTCTCAACTGGTTCAAAGCCAGCTTCCCGGATGAGTTTGCATATTTCATCTGTTGACATTCCGGGGTTTTTATCCTTCGCGCCGGCCATGGAATAAATTCTTGTTGTATCATTTATTGTGCCGTCAAGGTCATCGGCCCCGAAAGAAAGGCTTAACTGAGCCGCCTCTTTTCCGATCATGGGCCAGTAAGCTTTTATGTGAGGTATATTGTTGAAATATATCCGGGCCACGGCAAAGTTACGAAGGTCTTCAAGTATATTAACTTCTCCGAGATGCGACATACTGTTGTTTGCTTTTTTATATTTCAACGGAATGAACGCGTTGAACCCTCCGGTTTTATCCTGAAGTCTGCGAATTCTTTCCATATGGTCGATACGATGGGCGTATGTCTCAATATGACCGTAAAGCATTGTGGCATTAGATGGTATTCCCAGAGTGTGAGCAATTTCGTGAATAGAAAGCCATAACTCTGATGAAGATTTTTCATAACATATCTTTTTTCTTATCTCCTCATCGAATATTTCAGCTCCGCCTCCGGGGATTGAATCAAGACCATAATCCTTCAGCTTTTGTAAGCCTTCTTCAATAGTTAATCCGGTTTTCCTTATCATGAAGTCTATTTCGATTGCGGAAAAGGCTTTAATATGAAGATGAGGACGATGCCGTTTGATTTTCTGAATCAGCTCTCCGTAATAGTGCAAGTCGTAACCGGGATGAACCCCACCAACTATATGAACCTCTGTAACCTCCTGATTGTCAAACCCCCTGACAATATCAAGCATTTCTTCATGACTGTATTCCCAACTCTCAGGATCACCGGCAGGCTTATGATATGAGCAGAATCTGCAGTTATAGATACATTTATTTGTAGGTTCGATGTGAAAATTCCGGTTGAAGTATGCTAAGTTGCTGTTAAATTTTCTTCTTACAATTCCAGCCAAAACGCCAAGCAGAGGTAGTTCAGCATCGTTAAACAGAATAAGACCTTCTTCAGCTGTAACTGGGAGATCAGCGGATATTTTCTCAGCTATAAGTAATAAGTTTTTATCTTTTATATGATCAGTTAGTTCTGTCATTCCCGCTGAATTAATCGGCAAAGATATAAATTATGATAAAAGTTTTGCTTTAATAATAATTTCAGTACAGGTAAATATTAATAATAAATCCTGATAGAATACGGGTTATTTCTCATATTTCTTTTTAAGAGCTTCTTCTCCGCCCCTTTCATTTAAATCAAAATAAATGGGAAGTAATGCATTGTATTTTAGTTATATGCCTTTATCACTTCCCTTATTTTTTAAAGAAGGGCATTTGCGGTGGATTCAGGAATTAAGAATGCAGAAACGAAGTGAATCGAAGAATCTCTGTCTCATTTTAAAGTTTTCTGTACAGTAATGATATAAAATAAAAAAGGTGCTTCTGATGGAAACACCTGAATATGTTTTATTTAGGCAGCCTATCCTTTTAACTTCAGTTCAGTGGAAACGGTGAGTTTCTTTCTGCCTTTAGCACGGCGGGCAGCAAGAACTCTTCTGCCATTGGGAGTGGACATTCTTTCACGGAAACCATGCTTGTTAGCTCTCTTCCTTCTTGATGGCTGATATGTCCTTTTCATTTTATTATTTGTTTATTGGTCCCTACTATTTTTATTTGAGACCGCAAAGATAGTGTTTTTTTGAAATATTAAAACCTGTCTGGATCATTTTTTTAATAAATCAACCCGGCAGATACACAATTTTTTTGGTCTCAAAAAAGGATTCGGCAAAAAAATCTTTAATGTTCCATACACTAATCCTGGTTTTGAATGGACTCAGCTCATCTGTCAGATCTCCACCTTTAAGATATATAATGCCGTTCACAAGACTGTTTTTTCCGCCTTTTTCAATATTTTTTAATGTAAGGTTCACGAACTCGGGGAAACCTGTTACAGCCCTGCTGATTATAAAATCGTATTTATTCTTTTCCTCTTCAACTCTTTTGAGGCTTGTTATAACATTTTTTAATTCCAGTTCACCGGCAACAGCATTGACGACTTTTATCTTTTTCGCCACCGAGTCGAGCAAGGTGAATTCGGAATCGGGGAAAATAACAGCCAGGGGGATACCGGGAAATCCCCCGCCGGTTCCTACGTCAAGGATCCTGGTTCCTGACAGGAAGGTTATTACCTTTGCAATTGCAAGAGAGTGCAGGAGATGATGTATAGAAAAGTTGTCGAAATCTTTGCGCGAAATAACATTAATTTTGCTGTTCCAACCTTCATACAATTGTTTTAAATTCAACAATTTATTTCTCTGCGAGTGTGACAAAAGCGGAAAGTATCTCAGGAAAGTTTCTGACATTATCTTTGGCCAGTCTTTATAAGTACGTTATATAACAATGTCTTAGCCCTGTATAATTGTGCTTTTACAGTACCGATAGGGATATTGAGTTCAGATGAAATTTCCTCGTAAGAGAACTCCTTATAATAACGCAGTTCGATCAGTTTTTTATAACGTGGTTTTAACTGGTTAACGACCTCTTTAAGTGCAACTATCTTCTGGTGGTTAATGAGGGACTCTTCAGGATCAGGAAGGTCAGACTGAAGGTTTGCTGTCAGAATGTCCATACTATCCTGATTTTGATCAAGCAGGGAAGGGGAAGCCTTCTTTTTTCTGATAAAATCAACACAGTTGTTTGTAGCTATCATAAATAACCAGGTGCTGAAGGCAAACTTAGGGGTGTAGGATTCCAGATTCCTGAATGCTTTTCCAAATGCTTCTATTGTAAGATCTTCAGCATCAGAAGGATTGTTGACCATTTTAAGCAACATATAATAGATTGAGTCACGGTATCTGTTCATCAGTGTTGCAAATGCTTTTTCGCTACCATTCCTTGCCTGCTCAACAATTATCAGGTCTTGCTTGGCTTTTTCTGACAATTCACGATTTATTTCCATTCCTTCTTACCAGGTTTGCTTCGGTAATTACTAAAATAAGCAACCCCGTTTAAAACGGGTGAAAAGACATCAAAAATAAGCGAACAGAGTAATAATCCGGGTTCATTCAATCTTTTTTGAACAAGTATCAAAATCACAACCTGTGTGATTAGTCTTACCCCAAACATTGCAACCAGCAATGGCCATAGAGTAAAAGTAAAAAGTAAGATAACAAATGACGTGTAAAATATTATTCTTGATGCTGGTTCTAAAAATAGAAAAAATTTGTCTCTCGTTTTATAGTACGGTGCTGTAGTCAGATGTCTCTTTTTCTGTGTTATCCATTCAGGAAATTTTGAAAATGGGACAGAACGCGTATGAGTCTCTTTTCGGAATTCGACTTTCGTATTTTTTTTTACGGCATGAGCATTTACAAAAAGATCATCGTCACCTGATATCAGCTGACCATGGGAGCCAAAACCTTTGTTATTAAAGAAAGCCGACTTCCGGTATGCCAGATTTCGTCCAACGCCCATATATGGTAATCCGCGAATGGCCATTCCTAAAAATTGCATGGCGATAGTCATAGTGTCGTACCTGATATATCTGTTAAGAAGACCAGACTCTTTATAATAGCCTCCGTATCCGAGGACAAAAGTGGTTTCTTCATCAAAATGAGAAGTCATACCTGACAGCCATTTGTCAGATTCAGGTTTGCAATCAGCATCAGTGAATAAAAGGATCTCATTCTTCGCTGCTTTTATCCCTATAAATTGTGCAAATTTTTTATTGTGAGTAAATTTTGAATCTTTGGTTAAGTTCGAAACTCTTAAGTGAGGATATTGTTTAAGATATTCTCCAAGTACAATATAAGAATCATCTTCAGAGCAATCGTTTACAACAATGACCTCATAATCGGAGTGGTCCTGTTTCAGAACTGACGGTAAAAAGTTCTTCAGGTTTCCCGCTTCATTCCTTGCGCAAATGATAACGGAAACAGGATCGCTTCCGTCCAACTTTGCAGAAGGTTTGTGAAGATAAACAGCCAGATAAAAGTAAAAATAATAAAACAGCTGAATTATAGTTGCAGTGGCGAAAACTGAAAGAAGAATTAGAAGTATTGGATTTTCCTGGGTTATCATTTGATTATCGAATCAATATGGCAAAATTAACAAGATAATCTTAACGTTGGATATTAGTTTTCAAATATCATGAATTATATTAACAGGAGATTTTAAAAATTATGATCTTAAATTTTATAAGGCGAGGCGGATGAATTACCTTTGAACTTCCAAAAAACAGGATGATAAGTATGTTTGCAGTACAGAGTGTGGATAAAGATACCCGGGCACGTACAGGTCTTCTGAAGACTTTCCATGGCGATATTCCGACACCCGTCTTCATGCCTGTGGGTACCGGAGGGACTGTCAAGGGTATTTTGCAGCGTGACCTGGAGGAAGATATTGATGCAAAGATCATTCTTGGCAATACCTACCACCTTTATCTCCGTCCGGGAACTGAGATTATGAAAGCCTCCGGAGGCCTTCATCACTTTATGTCGTGGAACCGGCCGATCCTAACAGACAGCGGAGGATACCAGGTTTTTTCACTTACCGGGAACCGCAAGTTAACTAATGAAGGAGCATTGTTTAAATCCCATATCGATGGTTCGAAGCATATCTTTACACCTGAGAACACCATTGACATTCAGCGCATTATCGGATCAGATATTATGATGGTCTTTGATGAATGTGCTCCGTGGCCCTGCGATTACAAGTACGCTAAAAATTCAACCGAACTTACACATCACTGGCTTGACCGGGCAGTGGAACGGTTTCACAACAGCGATCCGATATGGGGGTATGATCAATTTCTTTTCCCGATTGTCCAGGGAGGTACGTTTGATGATCTCAGAAAAATTTCAGCGGAGAAAGTGGCATCTGCCGGTATGGAAGGAAACGCTATTGGCGGGTTATCGGTAGGTGAACCGGCTGATGAGATGTACAGGATCATTGAGATAGTTAATGGGATTCTTCCCGAGGATAAACCCAGATACCTTATGGGTGTTGGAACTCCTGTAAACCTTCTAGAGGCCATTGCAAGAGGAGTAGATATGTTTGATTGTGTAATGCCAACACGCAACGGAAGAAATGGAATGCTATTCACCTCGGAAGGAGTCATTAATATAAGGAACAGAAAATGGATAAACGATTTTAATCCTATAGATTCTCTGGGCCCTTCAGTAGTAAGCCTCAAATATTCAAAGGCTTATCTCAGACACCTTGTAATTTCAGGGGAGATACTGGGAGCTCAGATCGCAAGTATTCATAATCTGGCATTTTATTTGAGACTTATGGAGGAAGCAAGAAAAAAAATTGAAGATGGAAATTTCAAAATATGGAAAGACTCGATGGTGAAAAAACTTTCGGAGCGTCTTTAAGGTCTCTGAATATCAAAATTATTGATGTATATATTATAAGGAAGTTTCTTGGGACTTTTTTCTTTAGTCTTGTACTGATCCTCACTATTGCCGTTGTATTCGATTTTGCAGAGAAAATAGACAACTTCATGGAAAGATCTGCACCTGTGCATGCCATAATCTTTCAATACTATCTGAACTTTATTCCATATTTTGCAACACTTTTTGCTCCTTTATTTGTGTTTATTTCTGTAATCTTCTTTACCTCGAAGATGGCAGTGAATACGGAGATAATAGCCATTCTGAACAGCGGGATGAGCTTCCGCAGAATGATGTGGCCATATTTTATATCATCCCTCGTGATTGCCCTTTTAACTTTCTGGCTTACAAACTTTGTGATTCCACATGCAAACCTTATAAGATTGGATTTTGAAGATAAATATTACCGTTCAGTATCAAGGCAGGTGCCTATTGAGAATATTCACAGGCAGATTTTTAAGAATGTCTATGTGTCTTTGGAATCATTTAATCCACTGAGTAAGGTAGGAAGAAATCTTACAATTGAAAAAATGAATGATTCAGGGAGGCTTGAATCCAGACTTTCGGCAATGCAGGTCAGATATGATACTGCAACCAAAAAGTGGTCGTGTTTTAATTATTATTTACGTGTAATACATGGTAATGACGAGACAATTACAAAAGGTAACAGCATTGATACTACTCTTTTAATAAAACCCAGTGATTTTTCAAAGGATCCCGGGGTAGTTGGAACTATGACCTATAAAGAATTAAATGACTATATTAATGTCCTCCGGCTGCAGGGGTCGGATGAAATAAAGCTTTTTCTGATCGAGAAACATCGGCGATTTGCAAGTCCGTTTGCGATTTTTATTCTTACTCTTATTGGAGTCTCTCTTTCTTCAAAAAAGGTCAGAGGCGGTATAGGAATGAATATTGGTATCGGCCTTATTCTCAGCTTCTCCTATATATTGTTTCTCCAGTTTGCATCCCAGTTTTCTCTGAAAGGGAACCTTGGTCCCATGCTTGCCATGTGGATCCCTAATATAATATATTCTGTTATTGCATTGGTACTCTATAAGTTGGCACCCAAATAGCGTAATAAAACTGATCGCGAAACACATTAAAAATTACTCCGGTTTAAACTGGGCGAAAACTGAATTTTATGCCGGTAGTGAAGTAATTGTTCCTAAACTTACTGTTATACTCAGAAAAGCATATGGTGGAGGATATATTGCAATGGGTTCACGACACCTGCGTGCCGATTTTGTTTTTGCGTGGCCCTCTGCAGAAATAGCAGTTATGGGATCCGAAGGAGCTGCAAATATAATATTCAGGAAAGAAATATCGGATTCAGCCAATCCTGAGGAAACAAGAAAAAAAAGGTAGAAGAATATAAAATCAGATTTGCCAATCCATATGTGGCAGCATCCCGTGGATACATAGATGCAGTGATTGAACCATCGGAAACCAGGAAGTATCTTTTGCACTCAATTGCAGTTTCAAAGAATAAAAACATAATTATATCGTGGAACAAACATGGCTTATCTCCCTTCTGATCCATCTAAAAAAGCTTTTGCATCCCTTACCCACACTCTTAAATAACAGAAGATAATTGTCATATTATCAGATCATTGCTTAATTATCTCGCCGGGAAAGTTTATGATAACTACCGGAAAGGTGGATGGGTGGGTTGGTGGGGAGACAATGTCGGGAATTGAGGTTATAGCTGCCCTTCATAAATCACAAAATTTTTGAGATTTTCCGGAACCTCTGGTTTTTCGGCAAAAATACCATATACTGTCGATCCGCTGCCTGACATTGAACTGTAAACCGCTCCGGTTGAGTAAAGAATCTTCTTGAACTCCCCTATTATGGGGTATTTTATGAAAACATACTCTTCAAAATCATTAATTATCACCCCTTTCCATTCATCCGCAGGACGATTTACAAGTTGCCTGAGATCCGTAGTGGGTGGTTCGGGTTGACAATTATGATATGCTTCCTTTGTTGATATTTTTATTCGAGGATTGATAAGTAGAATATAAAAGCCAGAAAGAAATGTTTTCAGGGGTTCAAGTATTTCACCTCTTCCTCTTATCAGGGCCGGTTTATTTTCGATAAAAAACGGGCAATCGCTACCAAGCTCAAGTGCCAGGGCTTTTAAACTCTTATCACCAATAGAAAGGTCGAAGTAGTTATTTATTCCCCTCAGTATTTCTCCGGCGTCAGAAGAGCCTCCTCCCAGACCGGCCCCTGCAGGAATAGCTTTATGGAGATGAATTTTCAAAGCCGGAAAAGAATATCTCTCACGAAGTAATCTGACTCCTTTCATTACAAGGTTATCTTCAGTACGTCCACCTGTTTCAAACCCTGTTACTGTTAAATTATCATGATCCTGTTTATCGGAAGAAACCACAAACTCGAGGGCATCACACAGGTTAACAGGGTAGAATATGGATTCTATATCATGATACCCATCCTGACGTTTCCCTGTGATCCTTAAACCCAGGTTTATTTTTGCTTTAGGGAAAATAACCATCTGCCTGATATTAAATGTAAAAATACCATATGGTTTTCATTTTGTGTGCGATTCCTGTTCTTTAGCTTTTCAACAAGTTTTCAACATTTTTTGTTTGTAATAAAATAGGCATTTTTCAATTTTTTAAGAGTGGTTATCGTTACCTTTGGTCAAATCATTCATAAATAAAAACAATTCCCAAGTAACTTTAAATCAGTAATATAGTTTTAATGGCAAAACAACAATATAGCAAAAGGCCGGCTATTACAACTCTGCCTGATTTTGGAAAAGTACCACCACAGGCAACTGATATGGAGGAAGCTGTACTGGGGGCTATAATGCTGGAAAAAGAGGCGGTGATTACTATCCTTGACATTCTGAAAGCGGATAGTTTCTATAAAGAGGCCCATCAAAAAATATTTAAGGCTATCTCTGATCTTTCAACCCGGGAGCTTCCTGTCGATCTTTATACAGTTACTGAAGAGCTACGGGCACACAATGAACTGGAGAGCATTGGAGGTCCTGTATATCTTTCACAGCTTACCTCAAAAGTTGTTTCTGCAGCGAACGTAGATTACCATGCAAGGATTGTTGCCCAGAAATATATACAGAGAGAACTCATAAGAGTTTCAACCGAGATACAGACCAGGTCATTTGACGATTCGTACGATGTTACTGATCTGCTAGACTATTCAGAAAATGCGCTGTTTCAGATCGCTGAAGGAAATATTAAAAGGGAAGTTTCTCCAATTAATATAGTTATAAAAGAAGCTATAAGGGAGATTGAAGAGGCAGGGAAAAGGGAGGATGCGCTGGTTGGTACCCCTTCTGGTTTTACAAAACTTGACAGGCTGACATCAGGATGGCAGAAATCAGAACTTGTAATTATTGCTGCCCGTCCTTCAATGGGAAAAACAGCCTTTGCATTGTCAATGGCCAGAAATATGGCAATAGATCATGGAAAGAAGGTTGCTGTGTTTTCATGTGAAATGTCATCTATTCAACTGGTAAACAGGTTAATAATAGCTGAAACAGATATCCCTGGTGAAAAGATCAGAAACGGACGGCTTACTGAAGAGGAGTGGAAACAGCTTGATTCCAGGATCAAAAAACTGGTTCAGGCACCCATATTCATTGATGACACTCCGGCAATTTCAATTTTTGAGCTAAGGGCCAAATGCCGTCGCCTTATGGCACAGCATAAGCTTGACATTGTTATCGTTGACTACCTTCAGCTTATGTCGGGCCCTGAAAATGCTGGCAGCCGTGAACAGGAAGTAAGTAATATCTCCCGGTCCCTTAAAAGTATAGCTAAAGAACTTAATGTTCCGATATTAGCACTTTCTCAATTGAACAGGTCAGTTGAAATGAGGGGGGGGACCAAGAGGCCACTTCTTTCTGATCTGCGTGAATCAGGGGCCATTGAGCAGGATGCAGATATGGTGTTGTTTATTCACCGGCAGGAAAAATTCGGGATTCCTTCCTTTGAAGACGGCTCCTCAACAAAAGGAATAGCTGAGATCATCCTTGCAAAAAACCGTAACGGACCCGTTGATGATGTAAAGCTGAGATTCCGTGAAGAAAAAGCTCAGTTTGTGGATCTGGATGAATTCGATCTTGAAAGTTCTCCTGATTTAGGAATGAATACTCAGAGCATCACATTGGGGTCAAAGATGAACCATGACAATTTCAGGAAACTGGGAGGGGAGTTTGATCATGAGACAGGTATTCATGATGAGCCCCCATTTGCCTGAGAAACCACCATCGGAATCTTAATCCCGAAAAATACTGGTGAGCAAGAATTAAAACCGGAAGAAAAAAGGTAATAATTCAGGGAAATCCCTGTTATCTGATGTGATTTTTCAATTTAACCGCAGAATGAGCTTAGCGCCGAGACTTTTTAAGCTAATATCTTCAAACCCTGCATAAAATCCCAGCTCTCCAACAAAAAGGATTCCACTGATGCTGTATCCTAATTCGGAATAGTTTTTATGAAAGCGGGTGCCAAGATAAGAGAAGGTTATATTTTCGCGCATCAGGGTTTTGGAAAGTCCTGGAAGCAGTTTTAAAAGCAGGTATGGTGTAGTATATTTAATATGTGCCTCCCCAAAGAATTCAGGTGAACTTAAGGAATAATACTCAGGCAGCATAAATGCATCCTGGTAATTATCAATCAGTAATGGCAATGGTTGAGCATTAAAATGGAAGAAATCATAATAAGGCAGGTTGGTATTATCAAGAAAACCTCCGGTTCTGACCCTCCATGTGAATTCGCTAAATGCCCCTGTCTCTATTTTATTATTAACCTCAAACCTAATCATGTCGAAATGCTGATATTTTACAGACATTCCGGTAAACTCATTAATACCGTGTTTCCAGGTCAGGCTAAATGTTGGCCAGTCTGATCCCATTGGAATTTTATTGTTGTTATTTATCTTGTATCGCTGAAAAGGAATATAAGTAACATTTGTCACAAAATCCACATGTCTCATATCACTGAGAGCATTTAACGGGTTTGATCCCGTTGCAAGATATTCGTTATCGGGAATGTTCTCAGAATACTTTTTAGATGATTTGCTTATTGAAAAATCTGTAGTGTTATCAAGAACCCTCCTGTCTTCAAAATTGCCGTTAAACTCAAGAGATACCCCATTTACAATTTCCATTCTGTAGCCTAGTCCGAAGTATCCTGAACCGTAAAGCTTAAGATAGTTTTTCTTCAGGAAGAGAGTTGTGAAGGAGTTAAGCAGGGAATTAATGCTGCCGTTGGTATTGATGTCTTTACTTGTCATTCCCGCCCTGAATGATATCATTTTTTGATTCATCCCGCCAATCCTGTAATTTCCATTAATGATCCACATAAGGGTTTTCCGGCTGAATGACCATCGGAAATCAGGATAAAATGAAAGTGTATTTTTTTTCCCCCATGTTCTGGAAAGGCGAAGACTGACTCCATAAACAAAACCGTCAACGGTGTTAAAATTAAGTTTCTTCAGATCGATCAGTCCGCCATTTCTGAAACTGAATCCCGAAGTGTCTGACCAGGTATGTCCAAATGCGATATTTTTGAAACTCCTTGAGAAGTTACTCTTTTGTTTATCTTTCCCCTGATCAAGTGTATCATTTTTCATTTGCCGCAGCGAAAGAGCTCTTAGGCTGTCTCTTACATGCAGGCTCTTCAGTTCTATTTCCGACAACGGAACAGGACGGACATTAGCCCAGTAGGCACTATCTTTCCTGGTTGCATCCTTATCCACTATTTTAATAGTATTATCTTTAATCTCAAGACTTTTCCTCAGGGTGTCAGGAATACTATTTTCAGATTCTTTATTCAGAAGCCTGGATAGTTTTTGCATATCACGGTTAGATAACTCATCCTTCCGGAGTATATTTTCAATCTGTTCCTTTGTTTTAGAAACTGAAGTATCTTTTTTATTGTATATGGATGTATAATCAGAAGCTTCTGATATCGGCGCCGGAAGGGAATTGTTTGGACGCACCTCAAGGTATTTAACCGAACTGACATAACCGGCTTCAGCCTTAAATCCCATGATGCTGATATTTATTTCGAATTTATGGCTTACCGGCATCCAGATATTATCCTGAACCGGAACATATAGCTGTTGTATTCTTATCTTTCCTGCGAGATTATCATTTTTAAGGTCAATACTTTGAAGGCACCACAGGTCATCTATTATAAATATTGTTCCATAAAACAGTTGCTGACTTTTTCGTTTGGGTATGACTTCAATCTTATTAATAATAAATTTCCCCTGGAGAGTAGCTCCAAGATATTTGAATTTATAATATGTAAATGCCTGTGGAGAGATCGGTGAAATTGCCATTCCTGCAAGAACCGGTTCATAAAAACTGGCTTTTATGAAATCCATGGGTGATACCCCGTTTCCCTCTTCAGGAAAGGAAGATTGTGAGGATAAAACTCTCTGAACATATTTGTCGGGTGCCGAAAATTCTATCTCATTATAGGATTCCATAAGATAAGTACCGCCTTCTTTTAATGGTTTCTGATCATCACTCGAAGATTCTGCCTTCAATGTTTTTTTTAAAAGCTTCGGAATCCTGTCGATAACCAGATCTCCCTTGAGGTAGACATCTGCTTTATAATAACTTACATGGTTAAGGTAATAGGGAGCCAGCCCAATGGCTTTTCTCATAATCCCATATGCCGGATCTTCCCCTGATGCAGTGATTTTTACTTCAGGAATCTGATAATACTGAAGTGGTAAAATAATGTCCCTGACAACTGTTTTATCTGTAATTGTAACATCAAATGAAACAGGTTCATAGCCAAGACTCTGGTACGTAACAAGATATTTTCCTGCAGGTAATTTTATTTCATAGTTGCCATTTGTATTGGAAATGGTTCCCTGTTTCAGTTCCCGTATATACACTGTAGCATAAGGAATGGCATTTCCTGATGGATTTGTGATCCTGCCCTTAATTACCTGGGAATTTGAAATCTGGGGTATAGATATTATTAATAAAAGTGAAATTAAAATTCGTTTAGTATGATTGCAACCTTTCATGGTAACGAAAATAAACATAAAAAGTTACAAAATATTCCTCACCACTGACTGTTTATTCTCTTTTACCTGAAACGACAATAACTATTTCACCTTTAGGAGGTTTATCTTTATAATGTTGTGACAGGAACGACAGTGTGCCTTTTAAATTCTCTTCATAAAATTTACTCAGCTCCCTAGAAACACTTGCTTCCCGTTCATTGCCAAGGTGAAAAGCCAGCTCGTCAAGAGTTTTAACGAGCCGGTAAGGAGACTCATAAAATACCATAGTCCTGGATTCTTCTTTTAATGACGACAATCTTTTCTGCCTTCCCTTTTTCGGAGGAAGAAAACCTTCAAAACAGAATCTTTCACATGGCAGCCCTGAGTTGACCAGTGCAGGGATAAGAGCAGTTGGACCGGGAAGTGTTTCAACAAAGATCCCTTCTTCAAGGCATGTTCTTACAAGAAGAAATCCCGGATCTGATATACCAGGGGTTCCTGCATCGGAGATCAATGCAATAGTTTTACCTGACATGATTTTCTCGCACAGAGGCTTTGCGCTTTTGTGTTCGTTGAACATGTGATGTGAATGAAGAGGTGTTTTAATATTATAATGATTCAATAATTTGGAAGCCTGGCGTGTATCTTCAGCCAGGATCAGGTCAACATTCTCCAATACCTCTATTGCCCTGAATGTGATATCTTTAAGATTGCCGATGGGAGTAGGGACCAGTATAAGTTTACTCATCACCGTGAAGTTTGCGTTTTACAAGGTCAAGGAGCTGCATGACGGCTTCATTTTCCTTATCATCGCTGGTATAGCCCATCAGGATAGCCTTTGCATCATCAATGTTATTTACCTTGTCGAGTTTTAAAATTGTCTGGGTATAAGCATCCCTGTCATAATTAAATATCTCCCTTAAATACAGAAATTTATCGTTTACTCCTATTGCTTCTGAAAGGCTCGACAAATGCTTTGACTTAAGTATCTCTGTAAGATCCTCTTCTTCCTTCAAATTGGCAAGCTGTTCATTGAACCTGTTCGATAAATGCCCGAAGCTGTCAGCAAGAATTGCAGATTCGGAACTCTTTTTAGGGACAATTTGCGGAGCTTCAATTTTAACCGGAGGTCCTGGAATGTTTTTCACAGGTATTAAGGGCTCTTCTTTCTCCTTTAACTTGTTTACCTCTCCGTTAGAGGAAACTTTATTCTGAATATTCTTTAAAAGAGCAATAACCTCACCTGCACTTTTACATTTAGCCTTTGCCAGTTCAATCTGAAGTACAGGAACTCCAGGGTAGCTTTTTAAATCATCAATGATTGCACGTGCTTCATCGAGATCCTTAATAATTAAATCAATCGTTGAGTTGAATTCCATGCTATTTGATGTTAATATACCAAACCATTTTTCTTATTTTGCAAAAGTAAATAATATTACACAAGTCATAACGTAATAATTTACAATTTGATATTCGCCAACGTATTATAAGTTCAGATGGAATTCCTTGAAAATTCAGGCAGAGCTGCCGGAAAACGCGGGTCAATCGAGGTTATAACAGGTTCTATGTTTTCCGGAAAAACTGAAGAACTTATAAGAAGACTTCGCAGGGCTCAGTATGCAGGTCTGAAAGTTGAGATATTTAAACCCTCTCTTGACAAAAGGTATTCCGAGACAAGAATCGTTTCACACGATGAGAAATCAATCATTTCAGCACCTGTTGATAATTCATCTGCAATCATTTTGCTGGCAGGTGATGTTGATGTAGTTGGCATTGATGAGGCTCAGTTTTTTGATGCTTCCATTACCGAGGTTTGCAACGGGCTTGCCGATGGGGGGATCAGAGTCATTGTTGCGGGTCTTGATATGGATTTTATGGGAAAACCGTTCGGACCTGTCCCTTCACTTCTGGCAATAGCTGATTATGTCACAAAATTACATGCAATATGTATGAGGTGCGGTAATCTTGCTCAATACTCTTTCAGGAAATCCGGAGAAGAGCAGGTAGTTTTACTGGGAGAAAAAAGCAATTATGCACCCCTTTGCAGAGATTGTTTCAATAAAGCAATAAATAAAAGATGATCCTTGTTGCCAGGGATTTAGCCACGATCGTTCATGGGGATCTTACCGGAAACCCTGATCTGCCTGTAACAGATATTATTACTGACAGTCGCCAGCCAGGGATTACTGCCGGGTTGGTATTTCTTGCTATCCGGGGGATAAATCATGATGGTCATCTTTTTATCGGGAATCTCTATATGAAGGAGGTACGGGTCTTTATTGTAGAGAATCTCCCAAAAGATCCTGCAACATTTGCCGGTGCTGCTTTTATCTCTGTAAACAACAGTGTTGAAGCATTACAACTTCTTGCTTCTTATAAAAGGATGAGATTTTCCAGTCCGGTAATTGCTATAACCGGAAGTGCCGGTAAAACAATTGTTAAGGAATGGCTTGCTGATGTACTGGGACAGACAATCTCTGTTATAAGAAGCCCAAGAAGCTATAATTCCCAGATTGGAGTTCCTTTGTCAGTATGGAAGCTGGATGAAAAATATAAACTCGGGATTTTTGAAGCCGGTATCTCTTTTCCAGGGGAGATGGAAAAGCTTCAGAAGGTGATTTATCCGGATATTGGAGTAATAACGAATATTGGTGATGCTCACAGCGAGAATTTCAAAGATAACTATGAAAAGGCTTCAGAAAAACTTAAACTATTTTTAAATTCTTCACTGATTGTATATTGCAGTGATCAGGAGTTGCTTAAGGAATTGATTACGAACGATGATGCTTTGAGATCCAAAAAAATAATTGACTGGTCATGCAAAAATAAGAATTCAGAAATTTTCGTGAAGAATAGCTCATTAGAAACCGGGCAATCTTCTATTGAGATGATATACAACGGAATATCTTATAAATTTGAGATTCCTTTCAGTGACAGGGCATCTGTTGAGAATGCCATTACAGTAGCTGCTGTCTGCCTGGCACTTGGGACAAATTCAGAGATCATAAGAATTGGACTTTCAAAACTAGTGTCAGTGGCCATGAGGATGGAAATGAAAAACGGTATCAATAATTGCCAGCTGATTGAAGATTATTATAACTCTGACCCTGGCTCTCTTGGGATGGCTCTTGATTATCTGGGATCACAGAATAAGCAGAAGTCAACACTTATTCTTTCAGATTTTATTCAGAGCGGAAGAGATGAAAAGGATCTTTATGGAGAGGTAGCGGATCTCCTGAAGAAAGCCGGAATTGACAAATTCATTGGGATAGGAGATGCTCTTTCAGAAAACAGGAACCTCTTCGATATGGATTCTGTATTCTACAATTCGACGGAGGACTTTATCCGCACTTTTAATGGTAACGAATTCCGAAACGAGATAATTCTACTAAAAGGGGCAAGAATCTATGAGTTTGAAAAGATAGGGAAGCTGCTGGAGCAGCAGATACATCAGACTGTCCTGGAAATAAATCTTGATGCCATTTCCCACAATCTGAATGAATTCAGGCATTGCCTTGATCCCGCGACACGTATTATGGCAATGGTAAAAGCATTTGCTTATGGAGCCGGATCCTCAGAAATAGGAGGGTTGCTCGAGTATCATGGAGTAAGCTACCTTGGTGTTGCATACGTTGATGAAGGGGTTGAATTACGAAGCGGAGGTGTTACCCTTCCGGTTATGGTCATGAATCCTGACCCGGCAGCTTCTGAACTCATGATAAGATATAACCTTGAGCCCGAAATCTTTAGTTTTTCATTCCTCGATACATTTATCGAAGTTGCATCTAAGCACGGATTAATTCATTATCCGGTTCATATTAAAATTGATACAGGTATGCACCGGCTGGGATTTATGAAAGAAGAGATAGGGAAGCTTGCAGACAGGATCAAGACTGCCGACTGCATAAAAGTCATATCAGTTTTCTCCCATCTGGCTGCCGGTGAGGATCCATCTTTGGATTCTTTTACACGAAAACAGGTTGAGGTCTACATGGAAGCAGCTTCTCAGATTAAGACTGCTACCGGATATCAATTTCTGCGGCATATTCTTAATTCTTCAGGTATTGTCAGGTTTCCCGAGTACCAGTTTGATATGGTAAGGCCCGGTATAGGTATTTACGGTGTCGGTGATTTTGAGGGCCTTTCCCTGAAAACCACAGGTTATTTTAAAACAAGAATATCCCAGGTGAAAAAGATCCCGCCAAACGACCCCGTTGGTTATGGTTGTTCCGATGTTTCAGATAAAGAACGAATTATTGCAATTCTTCCTGTCGGTTATGCTGATGGTCTGAAAAGAATGCTTGGCAACAGGGTTGGCAGCCTGTTTATTAAAGGCAGGAGAGTTCAAATAATAGGGAACATTTGCATGGACATGTGCATGGCAGATATTACCGGGTTAAATGCTGAACCTGGTGATGAAGCTGAAATATTTGGTGAAAACATAAAGATTTCCGAAATTGCTTGTATCTGCAAGACAATTCCATATGAAATACTCACCTCAATTCCGGGACGTGTAAAAAGAATATTCTTCAGAGAACAGAACTGATCCTTACATGTTATTCAGCCCTCTTCACTGATGCGTTCCAGGGTGTTGCTGTCAAGGATCAATATCTTTCTGCCTTCAGTTTCAACTAACCCTTCTGAAACCATGGTTGAAAGTGTCCTTATGGCATTGGAAGTTGTCATATTCGAAAGGCCTGCCAGATCTTCCCTGGAAAGGATAATCCGCAATGTCATTCCGTCAACTTCAAAACCATACGTATCACGCAACAGCAGCAGTGATTCTGCAAGACGAGCCCTGACATGTTTCTGCGTGAGCGATATAATTCTGTTATTCGAATACGCCAGTTCTTCAGTCACAACCTTTAAAAACTTAAGAGACAAATCCGGATGCCTTTTAAGTGTCTTTAAAATTACGTTTTTGTCAAAAACACATATTGCTGTTTCTTCGATAGCAACTGCTGAGAAGGAATAAACAACTTCTGTAAACAAAGTATTGTAACAAATTATACCCTGTGGCTGGACCATCTTTATAATCTGTTCCCTACCTCCAACACCCTCCCTGAAAACTTTTGCTTTTCCCGATGCGAGACAAATTATTCCCTGCGATTTTTCCCCATACTTAAACAAAAAGTCCTTCTTTCTGTAAATCACATAAGAATGATTAAGTGCAATAATCTCCTTTTCTTTCTGGGGTAATCCTTTGAAGACGGAAAAAGAGCCTTCAAGACATAATTCAATATATGGATTTAAATACTGCATGATTATGTTATGTTTAAAAACATAACAAAGGTAATAACAAGAACGAAAAAATCCAAATTAACAATTTTTAACATATTCAATTACAGGCACTTGTAACAACAGTAATAGTGGCATTTCCTCTTATGTTACAATTAATAAATCCAAAAAGCACAATATGATTTTTGTCAAAACAGTATTGTTTCAATAGTTTATGGGATAAATACCTGACAGAAATCAGATCAGTAGCTGGCAACAAGCGGCATTCTTCTCCCTGCGCCGAAGGCTTTGGATGATATTCTTAATACCGGAGGTGCCTGGTACCTCTTATATTCGTTTGTGTTGATCATCTTAATAACCTTTTTTACGGTAGCCTCGTCAAATCCTTCACTTATAATTCTTTCAGCGGGCTTTTGCAGTTCAATATAATGGTACAGAATTGCGTCGAGGATTTTATAATCGGGAAGTGAATCGGTATCAACCTGTCCTGGCCTCAGCTCAGCAGAAGGATACTTTCTGATAGTATTCAGAGGAATAATCTCTTTCTCTTTGTTGATAAATTCAGCAAGTTTATAAACGTCTGTCTTATAAACATCTCCGATTACAGATAATCCGCCTGCCATATCGCCGTAAAGCGTACCATAACCGACTGCTGCCTCGCTTTTATTTGAAGTATTCAGAAGTATGCATCCGTACTTGTTTGATATCGCCATTAGAAGCAATGCTCTGATCCGTGCCTGGATATTTTCCTCAGTTACATCAGGTTCTCTTCCGTTAAAAAGGGGAGCGAGTTCCTCTTCAAATGCCCTTAAAGGATTCTCAATATTTACAATATCGTATCTTACTTCAAGGTTCTGTGCCAGATCAACAGCATCTTTTACTGAATGATCCGAGGAATATCGTGATGGCATAAGCAAAGCCCTGACATTATCTTGTCCCAGTGCTTCCGTAGCGAGAGTCAGACACAGGGCGGAATCTATTCCTCCGGAAAGGCCGATTATACAGTTACTGAAGTTCATTTTAGTAAAATAATCGCGAATTCCGGTAATCAGTGCTTTGTGAATCAGGGGTATTGTTTCAGGTATTCTTTCTTTATCAGAAACAATTCCCGATAGAATATCTTCCGTTGTAAATGTCTCCAAAGCTTCCTCAAAGAAAGGCAACTGCCGGAATATCTTTCCCTTTCCATTTATTATAGTTGAAGCACCTTCAAATATAAGCTCAGTATTTGCACCTATCTGATTTACTGATATTACGGGTAATCTGTATTTTAATGCTTTTGATCTGAATATATTTTGTTTGGCTGCAATTTTTGTATATGAAAATGGTGAAGCTGAGATATTTATTATTAGCTCAGGCATTTGTTTTGAGAGCTCCTCCATGGGAGAGACTGTATATAATCTGGATTTTTCGAATTCGTTATCGAATGGTTGTTCATCCCATATGTCTTCACAAATCGTTATCGCCAGATTAATTCCTTTGAATGTAAAGGTTGAAAATTTGTTTTCAGGTTCAAAATAACGGTATTCATCAAATATATCATAAGTTGGCAGCAATGCCTTGTTTGCAGTAAAGATCACTTTCCCTTCATACAGTACAAGCGCTGAGTTATAAAGTTTCTTGCCTTCAGGTTTCCTGTTTGGAGTCGGAGAGCCTACAATGGCTGCTATTCCGGTACATTCATGTGCTATCTCGTTGACTGTCTGGCTGCATTTCTCAATGAAATCAAGACGGTCGAGAAGATCAAGTGGAGGATAACCCGTAATGCAGAGTTCGGAAAAAATTATGAGATCAGACCCCTTAGCTTTTGCTTTTTTAATTGCTGAGATTATAAGAAATTTGTTTTTATCAAAATTCCCTATATGATAGTTCATCTGAGCTACAGATATCTTCATCGGCAACAACTTTAAAAATTCACCCCAATTCTGAATGAGAGTAGTTTATGTGAAACTTTGTCTGCAGGCTGGTCCCCGGTATCTTTTGTTATGTCGAGGAAATTATTGTCAAAACTTAAGCCAAGCACTAAGGCGGTGTTTCCACCTACAGAATATTCAATACCACCTGTGACATGGTATGAAAGGTTGAAAACCCTTAATTCCCTTAAAGCTTTTTCCCCTGCAATGTCAAGTGATGGGACATCTATTTTACCGCCTATTACAACTTTAGGGTCAATACCGATATCAGAGAAGAAAGTAATGAATCCTATCTGGTTGGTCTGTAGTTTAAGCCCGATGGGGATGGCCAAATACTGGATTTTATAGACAACCGGTTTCCCTGGCATCACTGTAGCCGGTACCAGATCATTTTTTCCAAGTTTAAGATTCACGGAGTCGCTGCTGACAGTTCTTCCGCCTGCACTTATAATATTAATGCCGGTTGAAAAAGAATAATTAGGGCTGAAGTATTTGTTAACAGAAAGGCCAAAATCAAAACCGGCTCGGGCCCCGTCATTCTTTATCTCCTTTATATCAGTTGAGAACCAGCTGATAACCGGGTCAGCATGTAATCCGAAACTTATCTTTTGCTGGGCATTTGAGATGAATGGTGTGAAAATAATTAAGATTAAAATTATTATTATCCTATTTGCTGACACGTAATTTTGCAGATACTTCATTTTTATGATAGGGTATTATATTTATTACCTCAGCATGTTAAAAACTTTTACCCTACAAAGAAACAAGGACTTCATGGTTCACCAGGGGTTAAAATTTGAATTGCTTTCGGGTAACTTTGTGCATTTGTACATTCGTGGTTAAAGACTATATTATGATAAAAGCCTGTTTTTTTAATTTTTTAACATCTGCAAAAATAACAAATAATAAGGTAAGTTATTGTGTTGTTTTTAATAGTTGTCTTATATGTATAAAGTGGTTAATTTTGTCGATTTAAATTTATCCGGATAATGAAAGTACGCAGCATATTTATTTTAGTCCTGATGACATTGGCTCCTCCTGACTTGTCCACTTTAGTGCGACAATTTAAAGATTTAGGTATTGCAATATCCCTTGATCCCAGGGGTCAGCCTATATTTTATAATTCCCAGATATACAGGTTACTATATTAGCCCGTAGGGCTTAAACTATTGTAGCCAGAGATATAAAAAATGGTTTTCTTACCTCGGAGAGGTTAAACAGGATTTTCCCAAAATTCATATAAGAATTGTTCATCAAATTCCATTTCACGTTTATTAAGATATTGAACATATTCCTTTTGAAATGTCTTTATCTTATGAGTTTCTTCCTGATTCTCAATATAATTATAAATATCAGAAATTTGCGAACGACTATAACTGAAAGCTCCATAGCCTTCCTGCCAAGAGAATCTACCAACGCAGAGTCGCTCTCTATTAATAAATAGCGTTGAACTTCTCTTTACCTCATGGACAGTATCTGAAACAGAAATCGAAGGATTCAATCCGAGGAGAATATGGACATGATTTGAAAGGCCATTAATTATAATGGATTTATGTTTCTGATTTGTCAGGATTCCACTCATATACTCAAATACATGAGGTCGGATTTCCTTTCTTAACGCTGTTTCCCTGTTTTTTACAGCAAATACCAGCTGAACATAAATTTGGGTGAATGTACCAGGTTTCATAGATTGAATTTTTTAATTAATGCAGCGGAGCAAATTTAATATTTCTCTGAATTCTAAGCAATTGTTTAACCGCTACGCGGTAAAAATTAATATGTTGTTTGTTTTTCTACAATAATTTATCGCCTACGGCGAAAAATCCACTATATTATTCACGAACTCTTTGAAGGGGTAGTTTCCCCTTACGATTCCTGTTGTAATCACATCAATGCACTAGATCCAGATGTTGTTTCGTAGCAAAAATTTGCCTTAGTGCGACAAATATAAGACTTAATCAATGTAATTCGCTGATTTACAACACCAAAAATTTATTCTTTAAGGGGGGTGGACAAGTCAGGAAATAATAAGGTAAGTTATTGTGTTGTTTTTAATAGTTGTCTTATATGTATAAAGTGGTTAATTTTGTCGATTTAAATTTATCCGGATAATGAAAGTACGCAGCATATTTATTTTAGTCCTGATGACATTGGCTCCTTTGATTTATTCCTGCAAAAGAAATCATTATAAGGTTAATGTTTCCTCTATCCGCGCAGATATAGATATAAAGCGGCTTGAGGTGGACCTTTTCACTCTGAATCCCGATGAAATTACAGCCAGACTGCCCGACATTAAAAAAAAGTACAAAGGTTTTCTTAAATTATTCAGCCGCGTTATTAATACGGGAGATATCAACGATCCTGCATTTGAGAATTTTCTGATAAGGTTCTGTACCGATAAGCAGAATAATGAAGTATTTGCCATGACAATGAAACTTTACCCAGATGTTAAGGAAATTAATGGGGGACTTGAGAATGCTTTTCGTCATTATATTTATTATTTCCCTGAAAGAAAACCTCCTTCAATATTTACATGCATTACCGGATTCAATAACAGCATTATAACCGGTGATTCGGTACTTGGCATCGGACTAGACCGTTATCTGGGGGCAGAGTGCGTATTTTATCAACGGTTGGATATTTATAAATATATTGCGGCTAGAATGACTCCGGAGAATATAGTTCCTGATTGTATATATGGGTGGGGAGCCTCTGAATGGGACTTTAATACTATGAACTACTCTGCAGATAACCTCCTTTCGGAAATGATACATGAGGGGAAACTTAAATATTTTGAAAAGTGTATGCTTCCTGACGGTAATGATGGCCTGGTATTTGGTTTTACTTCTGACCAGATGAAATTCTGCAGGAACAATGAAAGCCAGATGTGGTCGTATCTTATTGAGCATGATCTTTTATTTACCAGCGACCAGTTTACTATAAGAAAATTTACCGGAGAGGCTCCATTTACAAGTTATTTTACCAGGGAATCGCCAGGCAGGGCGGCTATATGGCTTGGTTTCAGAATTGTAGAGTCATATATGATTAAAAACCCTGGGATTAAACTTGGTGATCTGATGAGTGATACTGACTTTCAGAGTATTCTGGAAAAGTCAAAATATAATCCGCAATAAATCCAAACCAAACCGGATAATTAATTGTTTGCCGGGTATGGATTACCTACTTACAGATGTATGGTTTATTTTAACAATTGAAGATGGACATAAAAAATCTGAAACTATACGGACAGGCCTGGAACCTTAGCTTATTTACTGTTTTTTATAACATTGGAGAGGGAATTGTATCAATGATAATGGGTTATAAGGACCAGACACTTGCATTGTTTGGTTTTGGTGTAGACAGCGTTATTGAAGTTATATCGGGGATTGGTATTGCCGTAATGATACATCGTATTAAAAGGAATTCTGATAACCTGAAGAGCGGATTTGAAAAGAAGGCATTGAGAATAACAGCCTGGGCATTCTACCTTCTTTCTGCAGGACTTTTTACAGGAATAATCTTAAATATTGTAAAACATCATAAGCCGGAGACTACTTTCTGGGGTGTGATTATATCATTAACCTCAATTGCAGTAATGATATGGCTTATGAATGCCAAAAAGAGAGTGGGAAAACTGTTAGGATCAGAACCAGTGCTGGCCGATGCCGCATGTACAAAGATCTGTGTATATATGTCATTGGTTTTGCTGGGCTCCAGCCTTATTTACGAATTTACCGGTTTTGCTTACGCAGATATTATAGGTGCAGCCGGGTTAATATATTTTTCCGTTTCGGAAGGGAGGGAGGCGTTTGAGAGGGCAAGGGGCAAAGAGTGCAGCTGTTAATAACTTGTTAAAAAGGATTTGCAACCTGCAGGAGGTAGATATGGGTTTTAAATAATACACAACATTTTGCTTTCTTTGTTGTTATAACTGGGTGTTAAAATGAATATTATAAAATGGAAACAAAACTCAAAATACTTAGAGGATTACTCGGGAATTATAAAAGTGCTGTCATAGCATTTTCCGGAGGTGTTGATAGTACGTTTCTGGCACGAATAGCACGCGAAGTATATGGCGACAACCTTCTTCTTATTACGGCAACTTCGAGTACTTATCCTTTTTACGAACTTGAAGAAGCAAAATCCCTTGCCCTTTTATTGGGAATCAAGCACAGAGTTATTGTGTCAGAAGAGATAGACATCCCCGGCTATTCTGAAAATCCTCCTGACAGGTGTTATTATTGCAAATCGGAATTATTTGGCAAGATCAAATATATTGCTTCGCAGGAAAACTTCGAAGCTGTATTTGACGGAAGCAATGCTGACGATGCAAAAGATTTCCGGCCCGGAATGCGTGCAAAACATGAAAAAGGAGTAATTTCCCCACTTGCAGAATCAGGGTTCACCAAAAACGATATACGGAATGTTTCAGAAAGGCTGCACCTTCCAACTGCGAAAAAGCAGTCATATGCCTGCCTGGCGTCGCGATTTCCCTATGGAGAAAAAATCACAGTAGAAAAGCTGGACAGACTGGCGAAAGCTGAGTATCAGTTCAGAGAGCTTGGCTTCACACAATTCAGGATTAGGAGTCATGAAAATCTGGCCAGGCTTGAGTTTATACCAGACGAAATGGATAAAGCCTGGACACTTAGAACAGAACTGACAAACGTCTGTCTTGGCTCCGGGTTTAAATATGTTACCATTGATTTAACCGGATACAGGACCGGTTCAATGAATGAGACACTTTCAGAAACGGAAAAAATTCATTTTGGAAGCAATAATCAGAAATAATTACTGTTACAAATTTGAATAGTTTTATTATTTCCATCTTTTGTAAAAGCGTTTAAAAGTTTTAAATTCTCAGATTACAAAAGCGAATCTGTTCGTCATGAGAATCATCTTACTATTCTGGAATCGGGTTATATAGTAAACATATTTTTCAAACACAATCCATTGTTTGTGAATGACTATCAATCTCGTCTGTTAAATTATAAGGATGAAATAACCCTGGTAAGTTTTTCTTTAATTTCTTTTGCAATAGCTGTTAATTCAGGATTATCAACTGCCATCATTGAGGCAACAGGATCTACTGCAGCTACTTCAATATCATTCACTCCAAGTTCCTGTACAATTACGTTGCACGGAAGCATAGTTCCAATCTTATCTTCATTTTGAAGAGCTTTGTGCGCATATTTTGGATTACATGCCCCCAGAATTTTGTATTTTCTGAAATCAACATTCAGTTTTTCTTTTAGTTTTTCGTGTATATTAATTTCAGATAATATACCAAAACCTTCATTCTGTAATAATTCTGTAACCTGCTTTACAGCATTTTCAAAGCTGGTTTTAAGTTTCTTATTTATGTAATATTTCATTGTATTGTGTTTTTCAGGTTATCGGTTGTCATGTCTATAACGATTGCCGGTTAAATATGTTAAGTAAGAATTGCTTTTCTTCATCTGTTTTTTACCAAGGTGGATTTAATTCCTGATAAGATGGACTTTAAACAGTAATTAAAAAAAAATTTCTCAGGATCTCTTTCATAACTTATAATTCCCTCTCTTACGCCTTCTCCCGGAACAGGATTTGAGTTACGCAATTTTCTATTGGCAATGAATGAACTGATCCGTTCCTTTATTGCAGTAGTATCATCCGTGCGCTTGTTTTTTAAAGTGAGATCCAATCCGTGATACAGAAGGGTCATCCTGCCGGTTGCTTTATGATCATTTGCCATAAAACTGAACTTCATGTCATCTAGCTTGCCGGATGTGACATATAAAAAAGCATTTTTCTCCAGAATTGGATTCAATTCGCTGATTTCCATGTCAGAAAGAGTCCCAATTACTGAGAATGTATTTTGGATGTCAAATAATTTTGATTTAACCATGATGGTCAATTTACCTTTTTTCATTAACAGGGCTTCCCCCCTGAGTTCAAAAAAAGCATTTTTTGTTTTGTAGACGGAATCGTTGGATATTTTATAAATTCTGGCATCTAACTCATTGAAGCTGATTCTTCCAGGTTCATTTGCCTCTGCGTCGTGTTCGGTATATTTGATATTCCCGTTTACGAGACTGATTGAATCAATGCTGACAGTCCCCGGAAAGCTGTAGATCAGTTCCTGAAATGAAGGCCTGGTCATATGCAGGAATTTTTTTCGACTATCATGAAAAACATCCAGATCCATGTTTCCTATTTCGATATATGAGGATATTATACTCCCGGACTTAAAATAGTCAGCCACCGAAAAATTGTCAGCATTAATGTTGCTAAAAAGAGCTTCAATACGATCCCTGGAATATTTATACCTTGAAGTGAAATCATAATCTTTGTAATTCGGTTTAACAGAAAGACCAGTGATCTCCAATTTAGATAAAATGCCGGAATAGCGGATGTCGCTCACTTTAAACGTGTACATGCTGTCAGAAGAGACTGAAAGGAGTTCGTCTGCTTTGAAATCAAATTGTTTAACAATACCGGAAGAAATGGTATCCTGTTTCTCTGCTTTTAAAGCGTAAAGTTTCAAAACACCTTGTTTCACTGAAAAAGCCTGTGCGTTTAATGTGTTTTCAATAGACATGTCTGTTTTTTCAAGCAATACTTCTAATATTGAAATGTTGAGCGGAGAAAGTATCACCGGCATTGGCTCCTCCGGGTATGGACCCTTAACCTTTAAACTGCTGTTAGAAATGGTTATCTTTTTTATTACGATATCTCTTTTAAATACCGCTTTCCAAAGATGAATCCCACTTAATTCTATTGATTTTATTTCCCCGGTTAATCCCCTGCTATCTTTCTGATCCGGTTTCAGGGAGATCCTGATCATTTCCAGTTTTATGCCGGATGTGATAATCGAAATGTGCACTCTGCCTATTTTTACGATATGACTAATATCCTTTTCATTCAAGGCTGTCTCAATTTGCTTTTTTGTCCAGGGTTCGATAAAAATTTTCAGGTTAAGTTTTATCAAAACGACAACCACAACTATAAGGAGTGAATATTTTAAATAATCTTTTGCTTTCACTAGAAACGATTATGGTTTCCCATCATGTTAACTACTTTTAATGAAAAACATCCGGATGAAATGTAAATTCCGGGAAAAAAGCACTTCCCTGTTAACCTCGTGTAAAGGTGAGAACCTTTTTTTATAAAGCGTTACACAATTTTGTAAATGGGTTATATGATTCACATATTTGCAGGTGCAAAATGATCTCAGGGTTTTTCCTGTCTTATTAGAAAACTTCGTAACACATATTGTAATATTCCTCCATTTTGATAGTAGACTAATTCAATTAATGAATCAAGTCTTACAATTGCATTAAATTCCAGTTTAGTACCGTCCGTCTTAGTTGCTGTAATTTTTATTTTCTTTTCAGGCGTTAAATCTTTCAGATCTGAAATATCAAATAATTCATCACCTTTCAAACCTATTGAGGCACTATCTTCACCTTTCATAAACTGAAGTGGCAATACCCCCATTCCCACCAGATTACTCCTGTGTATCCTTTCGAAACTGACGGCTATAATGGCACGAACTCCTAACAGTGATACTCCTTTGGCTGCCCAGTCACGCGAAGAGCCACTCCCGTATTCTTTACCTGCAAGAATGACCAGAGGGATACGATCTTTTTTGTAAAGCAGGGAGGCATCAAAAATGCTCATAATTTTTCTTTCCGGCTGGTATAAGGTCCATCCTCCTTCTTTTTCCACCAACTCATTCTTAAGCCTGACATTGGCAAAAGTGCCTCTGACCATTACCTCATGGTTGCCTCTTCTTGATCCGTATGAATTAAAATCCTTTGGTTCAATTCCGAGTGATTTGAGATATTCTCCTGCAGGTGAACTTTCGGCTATTGATCCGGCAGGAGAAATATGATCTGTAGTTATTGAATCACCTAGTTTTAATAATACCCTGGCTGATTTAATATCTGATATTTTATCAGCTTCTTTGGAGATATCTTTAAAAAAAGGAGCCTCTTTGATATATGAGGATTTTTCATCCCATTCGTATACACTGCTCGTTGTAGTCTCCAATAAGTCCCATTTCTTATTTCCCTGGTAGATACTTTTATAATTTGATGCAAAGTCTTTTGAATCAATAACCTGATTCCTGACATTTTGAATTTCCTCCAGGGTAGGCCAGATATCCTGCAGATATATGGGTTCAAGATTCGGGTCAAAACCTAAAGGTTCATCGTAAAAGTTTATATCAATCCTGCCAGCAATGGCATATGCAACCACAAGAAGAGGAGAGGCGAGGAAGTTCATTTTTATGAGTGGATGGATCCGTGCTTCAAAATTCCTGTTACCGGAAAGTACTGAGGAAACAACTAATTCATTTTCTGTAACAGCCTTATTAATATGCACAGGTAATGGTCCGCTGTTTCCTATGCAGGTAGTACAACCATATCCGACCACATGAAATCCGAGTGCATCCAGAAAGGGTTGGAGATTAGCCTTTTCAAGATAGGTTGTTACTACTTTTGATCCGGGTGCAAGGCTCGTTTTTACCCAGGGTTTAGTGTTCAACCCTCTTTCGACGGCTTTTCGGGCTACTAATCCTGCGCCCAGCATAACATCCGGATTGGAAGTGTTTGTACAACTGGTTATTGCAGCAATTACAACAGCTCCATCACTTAAGAGGTAATCTGAATTGTCAATTTTAATTTTAACGCTTTTTAGTCCGTTCTTTTTCTTTTTTGTTGAAACTACTTCTATTCCAGCGTTTTCAAGGGTTTTGTCTATAGAGTCCGCATTAGCTGCATAAACTTCGGGTTGTCCACCCTCATTTGACCAGCGACCTTCCTCCCTTTCATCCGGGGATATATATTCTCTTTTGTAGCTGTTATTAAGTATGTCAATAAATTTGCTTTTTACTTTCGTCAGAAGTATTTTATCCTGCGGCCTTTTAGGCCCGGCAATAGATGATTCTATATCATTCAAATCTAATTCGACAACATCTGTAAAGCGGATTTTATCTTCGTTTTCACGCCATAAAAGATTAGTTTTCAGGTATGTTTCCACCATTTCAATGTGCTCCGGGTTTCTTCCTGTAATACGTAAATACTCTAATGTTTTTAAATCAGGTGGAAAGTATGTTACAGTACATCCGAATTCAGGCGACATGTTTGAAATGGTAGCTCTGTCAGGTACTGTCAGATTATTTAATCCATTGCCAAATACTTCAACAAACTTTCCGACGACGCCTTTTTTCCTTAAAAGTTCTGCCACTGCTAATACTAAATCTGTAGATGTAGTTCCCTCTCTTAGTTTTCCTGTAAGTTTTAATCCGATAACTTCAGGTAGCATAAGATAGATTGGTTGCCCGAGCATAACCGCTTCGGCTTCTATTCCACCAACGCCCCATCCTATCACCCCGATCCCATTTATCATAGGAGTGTGTGAATCAGTTCCCACAAGTGTGTCAGGAAAAATAATTCCTTCCCTGACAGCTACCACCTGTGCAAGATATTCAAGATTTACCTGGTGACAAATACCCATTCCTGGGGGGATAACATTAAAATTTCTGAATGATGACTTTGCCCATTTCAACAATGCATATCTCTCATTATTACGTTCATATTCCAGATCAACATTTCTTTGATATGAATAATTTGTTCCATAATAATCCACCTGCACCGAGTGGTCTATTACCAGATCAACCGGGACCTGGGGATTTATCAACATCGGGTTTATATGATTACGGGTCGCCTCTGACCTTACTGACGCTATATCAACAATTGAAGGTACTCCGGTAAAATCCTGCATCAGGACCCTTGCAGGCAGATAGGGAATTTCTATCTGAGCCGGCTTTGGTTTCCAGTTTAATATATTATCGAGGTGTTTTATGTTAAATGTAACCCCATTCTGATTTCGGATGACGTTTTCCAGAAGAATCCTTATGGAAAATGGAAATTCTTCCACATCAAGTCCTCCTTTAATAACTTCCCTCAGATCAAAGTAGGTAAACCTGCCTGATGATGTTTTAATGGTATTACGCGAACCCTTGAGAATACTATCCATAAATTAGTGTTTATTGCCTGATAATAAATTATTTATAAGGCTTATCTAGATTAAGTGAAATTTATGATTTTGATCAACGAGATAAATTATGATGTCTCAGATAAAAACTTATATATAAAACAAAACATTTCCGGAAATGTTCTTGTTATTTAAGTACAAAGGGTTATTTGTTTAAATTAGTAGTTTTATGATTAACAGTGACTTTTTTTGTTTTAAAAGGATTTAATTTATTTATAACTAATTATTAATTTTCAGGATATGAAGATCAGGCAAATAGTATTGGCATCAAGACCACTTGGCTTTCCAAAGTTAAGTAATTTGAGAATTCAGGAAGATGAAACAGGAAAAATAAAAGAGGGAGAAGTGTTGCTGAAGTCCTGGTTTATTTCTGTTGATCCGTACATGCGGGGCCGCATGAACGATTCGAAGTCATATGCTCTTCCATACCAGGTCGATGAGCCTATAGCCGGAAGTGTTGTTGCTAAAGTAATTGAAACCAGGAGCAGTTTACTCACTGAAGGAGACATTGTAGTTGGCACCTTGCCATGGTCAACTTACTGTATAGAAAATGCCGGGAAACTCCGGAAGATTGATCCTCAGGCAACACCGCCAACCTACCACCTGGGTATACTGGGTATGCCTGGTATTACTTCTTATATTGGCATGATTGATATAGGTAAGCCCAAAGCAGGGGAAACGGTCGTGGTATCAGGAGCTGCAGGGGCCGTAGGTATAGTTGCGGGACAGATTGCAAAATTACAAGGTTCCAATGTAATTGGTATTGCCGGCTCAGATGAAAAATGCAGATTACTTAAAGAACAATTCAGGTTTGATGAAACAGTTAATTATAAAACAACAACAAATATTAAAAAGTCTGTAAAGGCTGTTTGTCCTGGTGGAGTGGATGTCTATTTTGACAATACCGGAGGGAAAATTACTGAAGGCGTGATCGACAACCTTAATTTCCATTCAAGAGTTGTTGTGTGCGGACAGATTTCTCAGTACAACAATACCAGGATCCAGATGGTACCTGATCTACTGCCAAAAATACTCGGACGCAGCATCAAAGTTCAGGGATTTATAGTACGGGATTTTGGTGACCGTTTTGAAGAGGTAATGGCTCATTTATCAAAATGGGTTAAAGAGGGGTCTCTTAGTTACAGGGAGACAATTGTTCACGGATTTGATAAGTTGCCGGAAGCATTCCTTGGACTATTCAGTGGAATGAATCAGGGCAAAATGCTGGTTGAGGCAGATTAACCTTATCTTCATGCTATGGGTTTTGCCTTGCTGCCCATGCTGTGTGAGTTAATGGGTGAAACGGTAGAGTTCTATTGGTCAGATTCAGAACAATTCGTTTACCTCAAACTTTGGATACCCTGGCGATCCCTGATCATTAAAGAAACCAATGAATCGTAGTTTATACAAGCTTCCGGTGGTACTCTTAATAACGTAAGTGTTTTTTGGCCGGACAGCATATGTGGCGGTATTACCCTGGATATCTACCGATTTCCAGTCATAGCCTATGGCATCTGATTTTGTACTGAACTGAAGGTAGCTTACATCAGCAGCTGTGATGTTAAAAAAACCAATAAGGGAATCCAATGCTACTTCCACTCCGCTCCTGTTACTCAGGACACCCCTAACAAAATAGGGTGTTGCAACACCCTGGTCGGTGAAAAGTATTGTCGAATACTGGGTAAAAACAAAATCCCAGCTGTTTTTTGCCGGTTCTATCGAAACCTCTTTGCCACCTTTTGAGAAAGAAAAATAAACAAAATTTCTGGTGGGATCTTTGGATATAGAGAATGCAACCGGATTTGCCCCATCCATATCAGCAAACGAGAAGGAGTAAACACCTGCATTTAATGATGTAAACACAATTTTTTTCACCGGGGAATATTTAACACCATCATTGATCCCGACAACAAATACTTCGTTTGATGGAATTAACGACGAAGAGAGCCAATCTCCTATAGCAGTTGAGTCCAGATTACCATCCGACTTATCAAATTTCCATGCAGCAGATACAGGGACAGATGTCAATCCGTTAAAATCTGCAGACCCTGAAGGATAAATGCCAAGATAATTCCCTGAGTTTATAATTATATGCCATCCGTCAGGGGACGATTCAAAACCAAGATCCCATGCATCGATTGGGTTGACTGATACTATCTGACTGGCAGCAAGGTCGAAAAAAGACTGGTGGGTATAAATTGATTCCGATACCGTAATCCCCTCCTGACTACCAGGCTGTATCGGTACATCTTCCTTGAAACATGATGTTAAGAAGGGTATTATAAATAATATAGCCAGAATCTTGTGCATTTTGAAATACCTGCTTATCTTAATATTTATTGAACATATAACTTATTTTAAAGAAAAAGGTTCTTCCCCAGCCAACGGAAGAATTTGTTGAATCGCCAGAACCATGTATTGATGAGCCTCCCCCGAGTGCATATACATTTGTCACATTGAAAAGGTTTTTGATACCGGTAGCTATTGTTACAGAGTTTTTAAAAAAAGGTCTGCTTAATGTTAAATCCATCATACTGTAATCCTTCATATATTCTTCCTTAATTGAACCAATCTGGTTATTAAGATCGAATTCACCACGGTAATCTTTATAGACACCTGTATATTTATAATATACTGCAAGATTGAATTTGTATTTAAGGTTTTTGTAGTTAAAGTTTGAGACAAAACTATCTGACCAGCTGAATTTTGAAAGATCATCAAGTTTCGATTTTCCATTTACGGCCAACCCTGCCGACAGGGTAAAGCGGGGATGAAGACGGTATTGAACATCCATGCTTAATCCCTTGGTAACAAAGTTATTGCCTGGGATATTCATATACCTCGCGCCTGTTGGATCAAGTGGATCATACAGCAGATCTATCTTATTTTTAATTTTATTATAATATGTCTTTGCTTCGAACTGAAAGGAGCTTTTTACAAATTCAATAAGATAAGTTGATGAACCATTCAAATTAAAAGAATGTTCAGATTTCAAATCCTCGTTACCTGTAACATTATGGTTTGAGTCCTTAAAATCAAGATATAGCTCCTTCAAAGAGGGAGATCTGAAGCCCTGTCCGGCAGAAGCACGGACCTGAAGATTTTGAACCGGATCCCATTTCGTATTTAGCGACCAGACCAGTGGTGCCTTATACCTTGTATTATAGATCGCCCTCAGTCCCGGCTGAATTGAAAGTGTGGACAATGGATCGTATCGCATGCTGAGGAAGGCAGCATAATCGTAAATGGATTTATCCCCATCCATTCGCTTTCCGGTACCCATTTCCAGGTTTATATCGTAACCGGCCTGGTAATTGATCTTATGACCGGGAGAATTACTGTAATAACCCCTTAAAAGAATGGCATTAATGGTGGCTGTATCCTGTTTACCCGGATCAGCTGCAAGAATCTTTGTAAGAGTAACCAGGTCTTTCAGATAAGTTCTTTTTATTTTCTGATACGTCGAATAAGCCACAAGGTAATTAAAAGATCCGCTTTCATTGGAGCGTTTCCAGTAACCGTCAGACTTCGCATCATACCTTCTGGTGAAGTGATATTCGTCGAAAGCCTTTTCAAAATTGAAGTCGGAGGAAAGATTCCCCGGGCTTCGCAGTTCTTCGAGGAACATGTCTCCCTCAACTTTAATTTTAAGATTCTCATTACCATACTGGTATGATGCCCCGGCATTGTATTGCTCTTTGGGTTTCCAGAGAGGGGAACGGTTAGATTGATCGAGGCTAAAACCACCAAAAAAGTTGCGCCCACCATTAAAAGAAAAGAGATTTCTATTTTTACGGAAAGAAATGTCGGCATCGGCATTGTAAACCCCGACGGTTTCATAATATGTATTCAACCGTCCCAGATAACGGGACTTGATGTTCTTTTTTGTTATTAAATTAACAGCTCCGGCCAGGGCATTTGAACCATATATTACCGACATGGGCCCCTCTACAATTTCTACATGATCCACATTTGAAAGATTGATCTGGCTCATATCAATAATCCCGTTCTGCCTTCCTATAACCGGCACCCCGTCGATCAGTATCTTAACATTTTCTCCAGATAAACCCTGGATGGAGAGTCCCGATCCCAGAACATTATCCTGGGTGCTCCTGATATTCAGCTCAGTTGATAAAAGTTCCTGGAGGTTCTGAGCAGCTTTTTCCTCAATCTGAAGAGATGAAATAACATTTACCTTGTATATCGACTTATCAACCCTTTGAGGTGTAAACTGCCCTGTTACAACCACTTCGTCCAGACCTAATGGTGACTGGTCAAGGAAGAAAGTAAGCGGTGTGCCGGGATTTACCGTGTCAATCAGAGTGACATAACCAACCGATGAAACAGCAATCTCCGAACGTTTATTAAAGTTTACCTCGGCCTTCCCATTTATGTCGGTCATCTTGTTGGTTTTTACCTTTTTATCAAGGCTTTCAACGCAGACGTATGCGTATGGAACAGGCTCCCTTGTCTGTTTATCCAGAACCTGCAGAGTCTGGTTTTGTCCTTTTACCGACAAAGCAAGCAAGGAAAGAATTACAAACAGGTAACCTCTTTTTATCTTCATTAAAAAAAACAATTACTTAAGTAGAGGGTTTGTTATCTCAGCCGTTTATTGGGTTTTTAATTCAATTTTGATTTATCAAATTTTAAGATGCCGGTTGTTGAACCTTCAAATCCGGTGAAAACAATTTTAAATATTGACTGACTTTCGGTTTTAATAAAATAGACCCGGTTACCCGTTAAGGTCCATTTATTTGAATTCATATCAAACGATTTCCAGTCTGAACCTATTTCGGAGATGGCTGTAACAAAATTTGCAGATGAGTAATCATTGGTTGTAACATCTACATCGTCAAGCTGTGCAGATGTTGCACCTGGGTTTGTAAGAACTCCGGTTACAGGGTAAGGAACTTTTCCTCCCGATCCATCGGGTATCATCTCAATATATTTGGTAACTACAAAGTCCCAGGCATCGAGATCAGGTTCACGATCGATTGCATTCTTTGTACTGAAAGAATAGTAAATAAAATTCTTGGTGGTAAAGGGACTACAATCAACGGTATCGGTTACTGATTCTGACCCGTCGATGTTGGCAAACTGAAAGATATATTTATTATCAGATGATGCTTTTCTCTTTATCCATAGTTTCCTGTATGACTGATCCTGAAGCTGGATAACAAATAAAGAATCACCCACTACGTCGTGATTAACACTGTTGTAGATTCCCCATCCGTAATCGGGGTGACCGAGGGCATTTCTTTCGAAGGCGCCGAATGACCAGGTTGTGTCTGAATTATTAAGTGCCTTCCAGGTTTCGATACCAGTTATATCTACGGTACCCCATGAGGTCAAATCACCATTCGGGTAGGTATATAGTTTCATTCCGGCGCCATCGTTTATAAGAATTGATGAAGTGCGTGAACCTGTCTGGAAAGCAATATCCCAGTTAGTTCTTGGAACAGTAGAAATAATCCCGTCTGACATACTGTAATAAACATCATTTAAATAGCCGGCACCCATAGTTATTGTCTCATTTACCGTAACCACAGGTGTATCTCCTTTTTTACAGGAGAAGCTCAATAGGATTAATATAACAGATGTAATCAATTTTACTTTCGTCATGACTGCTTTTTTAGTTAGAAATTTTAAAAATCATGCAAATTTAAACTATTCATTGATACTTGTAATAAGATATGAAATAAATAACGGTTAATTTTAGTCTTTTATTATAGTATAAAGACAGATGAGATTACATACGATTGCTTTAAGAATACCCATGTTTAGCCATTCTCCGGGCTGAACCCTCTTAAGTATCTTAATTTTTATTAAGCTTGTCACCATAAGGAAGGTTAAACATGATTCCTACAATTATCCAGCGTCCCGGCTGGATAAGATTTCCAACATCAGTATACCTGGCATCAAGCAGGTTAGAGGCTTCGGCATACAGTTTTATAATCCCGGCGATATAATATATTTTGGCATCCATCATCCAGTAAGGTTTAAAAGAGGAGGTAAACAGGGTCCTTGTCTGACTGTTAAAATCAATATATGATCCATTACGGTAAAAATAACTTACCTGCCAGTTTGCATGAATTTTACCAGTAATATTATGGGTTAAATAGATCCTTAATTTATGCTTCAGATAGTCAAGAGAGTATTTTGAAATGAAATTCCCTGTCACCTTTTCCAAATCGATAAATGTATAGGAAAAGCCAATATTATTTATCTGTAATGTACTGTTACGATTATTCGGGAAATGATATTCCCCACTTATTTCAAACCCACGTGTGGTAACTTCTGATATGTTCATGGCTTTATAGAATTGTTTGTCCGGCAACCAGACCCAGTCAATTACGTGTATTCCCTTATCCCGGAAGAGTGTGATACCGGTTGAATATGCTTTTGATCTGTAATCTATTCCGCCCTCAACGGCAAGTAATTCTTCAGGATTTAGCTGAGAATTTCCCTCATTACCGGGATCCATATAAAACATGTCAGTGAATGTGGGCAATCGCAGTGACCTGTTAAGGGAAACAAACAATTTCATTCTTTTATCAAAAAGGCGGTAGCTGAAATCCATCCCCGGAAAGATTTCAAATCTACGGTGATAATCTTTATTTACGCTTAAAAGGAATCCTCCTGTAATAGAAAGATTATTAATTATATAGTTATGTTCCAGGAAATATCCAAACGTACTTCTCCTGTAACCTTTTCTATAATATGCACTGTCTGTTGTTCTTATTTTTACCGGTGAGCTGATATCTTCGCCCAGAACGGTGCTCAGAATTCCTTCACTACGGTCATCAAATCCCAATGATGTTTTACCCAGGATACTATTAAAACTGGCATTAATCCGGAGGCCATAAACATTTGTCTGATGATAGTTTTGGTAAAACCCCGGATCATTTCTTTTAAGGAGAAAATGATCATAATGTCTGCGCAAATAACCTGCTCCGGATATTTTAATTTTACCTTTTGAGCTGAATCCGAGACTTCCGAATCCAGTGGCTGTTTCTTCATACTCTTCAGGAAATGAAGGTGAATAGAAATCATTTGCTCCGAATGATTTACTGTTTGCACCAGCCTGCCAGAAGAAATTTATATTCGGGTCGTTTATTCCTCCCTGGTAATAAAGATGGTTAATTTTATAATCTGAATTAAGGGTAAATCCTTCTGAAATATTGCGGGAGAGAGTTAGCCCATTAGATAAATTTCCTTTTGCCAGGCCGGCTGAACCAAAGGAATGTAGCAAACCATTCTGTCCAAAATTGATACCGGCTGTAACCTGATTGGTATTTTCCTTTGTGATTATGTTAATCACTCCTTTGTAAGCATTCGCGCCGTATATCCGGGCTCCGCTGCCATTTAGGATTTCTATCCGTTCGATAGAAGAGAGTTCAACAGGGAGGTCGAGATCGAAATGCCCCGTCTGAGGGTCGGTAATGTTTATGCCGTTTAACAGGATCATAACCTCATCGAAAGTCCCTCCCCGAATTTGAATATCAGCCTGAACACCGTGCACATTGCGCTGCCTGATATCAACACTGGCAACATATTCGAGCAGGTCCTGAAGTGTTAATGCCGGTGATGAATCTATTTCTTCACGTGAAATTACAGTGATCTTTCTGGCCAGGTGGCTATAAACTGCCGGTATCCTCTGGCCGATAATTTCTACCCCGGCAAGTTCTATTTTTCGGGTTTCAAAAACAGTATCCCTGATTTGTGCAAAACCTCCTGGTTGATTTATGAAAACCAGAATGAATATAAAGATAAATAACCTGCTCATTTTATATTAGCTGATTCTATTTCAGTGATTTGAAAAAGTCATTTACTGCCACCTCAATGGAATTACCTTTTTGGAGCTCTCTCATAAATGCGCTTCCCACAATTGCCCCCCGGCAATATCTGAACACCTGATTTAATGTTTCACGGTTATGTATACCAAATCCGACAAGTGCAGGGTTTTTTAGCTTCATGGAGGCAATTCTTTTAAAATAATTTACCTGGGCATCGTCAAAAGCTCCTGTTTTTCCTGTTGTGGAAGCAGAACTTACCATATAAATAAATCCTGTGCTACTTTCGTCTATCTTCCTTATTCTCTCATCTGATGTTTCGGGTGTTATCAGAAATATGTTCTTTAAATTGTTCGCAGCAACAGTCTCTCTGTAAAGATTTTTGTACTCACGGAGAGGTAGGTCAGGGATAATCAGTCCATCGATGCCGGCATCTGCTGCATGTTGACAAAAACTGGCGAATCCAAATTGAATAACAGGGTTGATATATCCCATCAGCAACAATGGTACAGAGGTTCTGCTTCTTATGTTAGTCAGCTGTAAGAAAAGATTCTTCAGGGTCATTCCGTTTGATATAGCAATTTTTCCTGTTTCCTGAATTACGGGTCCGTCGGCAAGCGGATCGGAGTAGGGAATTCCGATTTCTATCATATCAGCCCCATTCTTTTCAGTTAAAAGAATGATTTTCTCGACGCTGTCAAGGGAAGGATATCCTGCAGTAAAATAAACGGAAATTATTTTTTCCTTTTTAGCCTGAAACAATTTGTCTATCCGGTTCATCTTTCAAAAGAATTATGAGTTCATTTTATTCATGTAGGTTTCCATATCCTTATCGCCACGTCCTGAAAGGCAAATCACAACAACACTATCCCGTGAAAATGTAAGTTTTGGCAGAAGTGCCAATGCATGGGCAGATTCAAGTGCCGGTATAATTCCTTCCATCCGGGTCAGTTCAAATGCAGCTTCCAGAGCCTCGGTATTATTAACAGCCATGTATTCAGCTCGTTTAAGTTCATTCAGGTACGCATGAAGAGGGCCTACACCCGGATAATCGAGACCGGCAGAAACTGAATGTGCTTCGCAAACCTGCCCGTCTTCAGTCTGGATAAGTTTTGTTTTACAACCGTGAATTATTCCTACAGTACCTATACTTAATGTGGCAGCAGTCAACCCCGATGTAATTCCACATCCGCCTGCTTCAGCACCTATCAGCCGTACCGAAGGTTCATCTATAAAGTTCCAGAATGCTCCGGCTGCATTGCTGCCTCCTCCTATACAGGCCAGTATTGCATCAGGATTCCGGCGACCCTCCTTATTCATTAATTGCTGCTTTGTCTCTGAACTTATTACAGATTGCAGCCTGGCAACAAGATCGGGATAGGGGTGGGGCCCGATAACTGATCCAATAAGATAGTGCGTGTCGGCGGGATTATTGATCCAATGTCTGATAGCCTCATTTGTAGCATCTTTCAGTGTTTTACTGCCTGATGAGGCAGGGATAACCTCTGCACCAAGCATCTTCATACGCATAACATTAGGATATTGCCGTAGTATATCTTTTTCACCCATGAAAACAGTACACTTCAGGTTTAGTAATGCGCATATAGTTGCCGTGGCAACTCCATGCTGCCCGGCACCTGTTTCAGCAATTACAGCTTTCTTTCCAAGCTTTCTGGCCAGTAATGCCTGACCAACCACATTATTGAGTTTATGCGATCCGGTATGGCATAAATCTTCACGCTTCAGGAAAATATTATAACCATATTTCCCGGATAATTTTTTTGCCTTGTAAAGGGGAGTGGGTCTGCCCACGTAGTCATGCAAAAGCTGTTCATACTCCTTCACAAATTCCTGCGATTGTATAATTTCCAGGTAACGTTCCTGGAGTTCATTAATGTTTTTGTGCATCATTTCAGGAATAAATGCACCTCCAAAGCTTCCGTAGTAGCCATTCTCATCAATATTGTAAATCATATTATCTTAATTTTCCCATGAATTTTTTTAAAAGGTCAATATCCTTTATTCCCGGTTTTATTTCAAACCTGCTGTTAAGGTCAACGGCAATCATTCTGTCAGACTGCATTGATGAAATATATGTTGAATCCTCTGGCGAAAGACCGCCACTGAGTATAAAATCCCTATCCAATGTATAACCGGAGAGGATGCTGTGGTCAAACATCTTTCCTGTACCCCCGTGTTCCCGTCCCGCGTTGTCGAACAGAAACATCGTACAAAAAGCACTGTAAGCCGCCAGGTTCTCAGGTAATGTTTTTGTAACTGAAAAAGCTTTAATTATATCAATCTGCAAAGAAAGTTTTTTACAATATCCTGTACTTTCATTACCATGAAGCTGAAGAAGATCAAATACACCGCTTTTCGCAATCTTCAAAGCATTTTCAATTGGTTCATTTACCAGAACACCTACTTTCTGAATTGATGCCGGAACGTTTTTTACCATGGCACCTGCTTCTTCCGGACTTATATACCGGGGTGAACCCTTATATAGTATAAATCCCATAAACTGGGGTTTAAGCATGGCAACCTCTGCAACATTTGAAGGATCTTTAAGACCACATACTTTTATCTTTATTTCTTTCATTGCTTAAAATTTTCTCAGGGACTTTACGGTTTGGAACGGGAAATTCCAAGTTCCCTGATAAAAGTTTCGCAGGTTTTTCCAGGGTTGGGTGTATTCATAAAGAGCTCACCTATCAGAAAAGCATCAAATCCCTCATTTTTAAGTGCTATATAATCTGATACTGATTTAATTCCACTTTCAGCAACTTTTAATACATCCTTAGGGAGATGTTGAATAAGCCGGAAAGGATGGTCAAGGCTGACACTTAAAGATGCAAGATTTCGGCTGTTAATGCCTACCAGTTGAGCATCGCAGGGAATCTTTGAGATGTTTGTCTCATCATGCACTTCAACCAGTACTTCAAGTTCCAGTGACCGTGCAAACCTGTAAAGCTGCTCCAGCTTTTCAGCCTGGTGCAATTCAGTTATTAACAAAATTGCGTCGGCTCCTATTGACCGTGCTTCAATTATCTGGTACTCGTCAATGATAAAATCTTTTCTTAGAACAGGACAATCAATATACTGCCGTGCACTTATTAAATCATAAGATGAGCCACCGAAAAAATCTGAATCTGTAAGAATTGACACAGCGGAAGTACCGGCATTCAAATATTCCAGACATACTTTTCCTGATGAGGCAGATTCATTCATGATACCCCTGGAGGGTGATTTACGTTTAAATTCGGCAATGATGCCAGGCAACTCTTTCCTGAGCAGGGATTGTCTCAGAGAAAAGGGATTCCTGTGAAAAAAATCACTTTTTTCCAGCATACTGACAGGGTAAATAGATTTCCGTTCTTCCACCTCCCTGTACTTATTGGCAACAATCTTATCCAGAATAGTCATTTGTGATCAGGTTTCTTTTTAGTATAAAGTATAAGCACTCCACAATTAAGGTCACTCCAGGAACTTTATATTATTGCATGTTAATTAAATTTTTGAATATTCCGTAAGCTTTCCCTGAGATAATAGTCTCGTGTGCCAAAGCCAGTGAATCCTCCAGGCTTTTTGACTCATCAATACAACTTATGGCCAAAGCAGAGTTTGCCAAAACCACGGAATGTTGTTCCGTGGTAGCCTGATTCTCCAATATCGATATAAATATTCTTGCAGCTTCTTTCAGGTTTTCGCCTCCTTCAATATGACTGGGTTTCAGTTTCTTCAGGCCTTTTTCTTCAAAGTTTACCAGGGTTTCACCATTATGTGTGAAAAGCTTCACCGGGGAGGTTAAGGAAACCTCATCGTAACCATCTAGTGAATGAAGGACTGTAAATTTTTTATTTTCAGCCTGCAGGAAGTAGGAATAAATCCTTCCTACTTCTGAGTTGTAAACGCCGGAAAGCTGATATGCCGGATTTGCAGGATTTACAAGAGGGCCCAGCATATTAAAGAAGGTTTTTATTCCAAGCTGTTTCCGGATAGGTCCTACCACCTTTAATGCCGGATGAAACAGGGGTGCGTGAAGAAAACAGATACCAGCTGCAGCAAGCTCCTTTTGAAGTTTATCCTCTTCCTTTGAAAAGCGATAACCCAGATATTCCATTACATTCGAAGAACCACTTACAGATGTGGCGCCATAATTTCCATGTTTTATAACAGGATAACCTGCCGCAGCGACCACAAAGGAAGATACCGTGGAAATATTGAAAGTATTTTTACCATCGCCACCTGTTCCGCAGAGGTCAATACCATATCCATCATTCAGGTTAACGCGGACAGCAAGGTCAATCAGTGCCTGACGAAAACCACGAAGCTCTTCAATGGAAATCGTCCTGATAATAAACGCAGTCAGGATGGAAGAAATTTGTGAATCGTTAACCTCATTATGTGCAATACCATTCATAAGTGAATGTGATTCTTCGAATGTCAGCTTCTGACATTCGATAAGTTTTAGAAGTAGTTGTTTCATTCAGTTCTGATGAGTTTAATTCCTGTAATAAAATTCAAAGTTCTCATATCAGCTATTAAGAGAATAATTATTTAAACATCCTCAACCAATTTGATATGATGTTAACCCCAAATGGAGTTAATACTGATTCAGGATGAAACTGAACACTGCAAACATCGAATTCTTTATGGCTCAATGCCATAATTTGTCCTTCATTGTCAAAGGCCTCGATCTTCAGGCAGTCAGGTAGTGTCGTGGTCTCTACTACCCATGAGTGGTATCTTCCTGCCTCTATAGTATCGGGCAGGTCTTCGAACAGGTAGTGTTTTGGCCGGCTAAAAGTTACCGGAGTGGCAACACCATGATAAACAGTTGTGAGATTTAGCAATGTTCCGCCAAACACCTCTGCAATAGCTTGTTGCCCAAGACATACACCAAAAATCCGTTTGGTAGATTTATACTTGTCAATCAGCGGCTTAAGTAATCCTGCTTCGGAGGGTATTCCCGGTCCGGGCGAAAGAATTATTCCATCATAGGAGGCTGCTTTTCCGAGAGGAATTTCGTCGTTCAGAAGAACATCTACCTGATGGTTTCCTATGTTCTCCACATACTGTACAAGATTGTAAGTAAAAGAGTCGTAATTATCAACAACTAATATTCTTGCCATAATTTTTAAAATTTTATGTATGTTAAAGCTTTTTTTAAGGCGGTGCGAAGTGCGTCCAATTTATTACTCACTTCCTTTAGTTCCCCTTCTTCTGTTGAATTAATTACAATCCCTGCGCCTGCCTGAAAACTGAGAGCTCCTCCTTTACTGAAAAAAGAGCGAATTATAATTGCCTGGTTAAGAGAGCCATTCAGCCCAATGTACCCGATTGCCCCTCCGTAATAACCACGTGATGATACCTCTGACCTGCTGATAAGTTCTATTGCTTTATGCTTTGGAGCCCCGGAAAGGGTACCAGCAGGAAAGGTCCTGGCAAAAACAGTAAATGGTGTCATATTTTTATTAAGTTCACCACTTACAGTAGACACCAGATGCCAGAGATGGGAAAATGCCTGGACTTCTTTGTAAATTTCAACTTTCACGTTGGTGCAACTGCGGCTGAGATCGTTACGGGCAAGATCAACAAGCATTACATGTTCAGAATTTTCTTTGGGATTTTCAAGTAACTCCTGTGCTGATTTGAAATCGGCCCTGGTATCACCCGTCCGACGAATGGTTCCTGCTATCGGATTAATAATTGCCTTACCGTTTTCAACTTTTAGCTGTGCTTCGGGTGATGAACCAAAAATCTTATATGCAATATAGTCGAAGTAAAAAAGGTAGGGTGATGGATTAACCGAACGCAGTGCCCTGTAAACATTAAATTCATCGCCGCTGAATCGTTGCTTATAGCGACGTGAAACAACCATTTGAAAAACATCTCCCCGGGCGCAATGTTTAACAGCATCAGCCACCATTGATTTGAATTCCGAATCACTTATCAGACTTTCCTCCTGATCTTCCAGTTTAAACGGATAACTCGTAAAATTATGATTAGCTAAAAGGGAAAGGATTTTATCACCCTCACCAATCGGGAGATCATCGTTGTAGTACTCCGTAACAGTTAGAGTTTCGTTAAAATGGTTGAAAGTAAGTACTACTTTATAAAAATCATATTTAAGAAAAGGTACCTCTCTTTCCCTGACGGCTTTATTAACTATGTGTGCATCGTACTTTTCAAATAACAGTGCACTATCGAAGGAAGTAAATCCAAACAAACCATGCGAACCCGCATTTTTTACAGTTTTACCATTTACTTCAAAGGTTTCCAGAAAGTTGTTAACCTGGTCAATAACATTCAGGAGATTAGTGTTTTTCACTTTGTCCCCGGGAAAATAAGTCCTCAGCTTATCTTCCATAATCTCTATACCAAGAACAGGACTAAAGCATAGATAAGAAAATGCATTAGTCCGTGAGCTATAGTCGGTACATTCAAGAAGAAGGGAACCAGGGTATACATCCCTTAACCTGAGGTAAATACCCACCGGTGTAAGGGTATCAGCAGGTAATTCCTGCGTTTTAAATTGTAAAGTGTACCTGTTTTGCATATTAAATCTTAGTTTTAAAAGTCATTTCCAATATTTCTGTATTTTCATTATGGCATTAATATAATAAGGGAGCCCGCTGTGTCAAGCGGGCTCCCTTATTATATTTTGAATTCAGAAAATCAATTTATTTCATTCCGGGTATAATTGCTTAACACAACAGCGAATTTTGCTGTGCCACCACCAGGATTCAGACTGTGATAAATAGATCATTCTTTAATTTGTTTTAACGGGTGCAATATAAATACAATTTCTAAAAGTTGCAATAAATATTTTCTTATTAACAGAAAATTTGAACTATTGGACCAGGAAATAAGTTAATTCATATAACTGAAGTTTGAGAATTCTGATAGAGTCAGCTCTTTTATTATCACCCTCATTGTTTATTCTTCTGTAATTTAACCTGGCATAAGATTTGAATATCTTTTCGTTATGGAAGACTGGCCCAGTTTCGTCTAAAAAAGGAATTCCCTGAGGTTATCATTAAATCATTTATTAATGGAAAAACCTGATATATCATCAGGTATCTTAAAGTCATTTTATTTATGCATTCCTGTTCAGGATATTCTCATTAAGGCTTTTTAATACTACTTTTGGGGGAGAATATATTAAGGATGAAAATTATTATTGCCGATAATCATTACCTCTCCAGAAGTGGCACATTTTCTCTGGTGAAAGAACTGTTTCAGGATGCTGAAATAAAAGAAATTTTTACACCCGGTGAGCTGTTACAGATTGTTCCGGAAAACAATACAGAACTTTTAATCATTGATCCCAACACCGCCATAATTAACGACATAGTTGAATTATCTGTTTTCAGAAAACGAAATTATGATACCTCCATTCTGGTAATTACCTCTAATAAACAATACAGTTATATTCGCAAAATCCTGGATGCCGGTATCATTGATTTAATATTTAAAGACTGTGAGAGGGAAACTATTGAGAAAGCTATTCATGCTGCCCTCAACAAAAATAAATATTTTGATAAAAATGTGTCTGATATTATTATGAACAGCAAAAGTAAGGATAACAATGGAAATATTGACCTTTCAAAGGCTGAAAAAGCAATAGTAAGACTGATAGCCCAGGGATTTACAACAAAAGAGATTGCCTCAAAGAAATTTCTGAGCGTACATACTATTGTTACACACCGGAAGAATATCTATAGAAAATTAAATATCAATAATAGTTCTGAATTACTGATGTATGCAGTTAAAAAAGGCATTATTGACACTACCGAGTATTATATCTGATTTTTTAAATCCCTCAATTGTTTATTCTTATCCTGACTTCTGACACTTTCTGATTTTAGTGCGGTTGTAATTTTCAAGTAATTGAAAATTAATAATATAAAATTTTAAATTTAGATTTTTACCGCACTAACGCCTATTTTTACCTTATATATAAGGGTTAGTCAGAAAGGTATGGACTAAATGGAGGGTAAATGCAATTCAGGTGTTTCTATATATTGGGTATCTGGCAAAGATTGATAAACATATTGGGAGTGCCAAAGATAATATGGAATCAGATCTTCTCATAAAGAAAGCTCGCATGGTCATAGAGATGACTTTTCAGACCAATATATTTCATGAACAAAAACAAGAAGTGCTGTCATTGAATGGGGTATAGGCTCTGAAAGAGCCAGATATGAATAACCCCCGGCGCAAGAGGCTGTGCACACAGCCTCGCAAGCCGGGGGGTTGGTGCCACATATAACATGAGCTCTGAAGGAGCGGGATATAAGTAATCGATGTTCAACTTGATTCTTAATATATTCAATAAGTACGTTGAGATCCAATTATATTGCGCCCTTTCAGGGCTATAAAACAGAGTGTTATCTTACCCCCGGCTTGCAAGGCTGCGCCGGGGGTTATTCATATTTAGCCACTTCGTGGCTTATCGCCTCACAATTAAAAATAAAGTAACAGAGTACTACCTGCCTGATCGTTTATAAAAGGATGCCTTATTCTGCTGCACATCAGAACCACTTTTCCTGTTTTCCTCAATGCAGCACTTCTACAATGACCGCACTAATCGTCAGAAGTCAGGATTTTTTAAATCCCGCAATTGTTTATTCTTATTACAGTTTGGTAAAATACCCTGTTTGTGGTATTGCAAACGCTATTCCAATAAGCTGATCTTTGCATATTATAAAAAATTAAAAGATATGAGTAAAATTGCAAAAAGTCTGACAGACCTTATAGGTAACACACCATTGTTGGAATTGACCAACTATAACAGGTCAAAAAATCTTCAATCTGTTCTGCTGGCAAAACTCGAAAGTTTCAATCCGGGAGGCAGTGTTAAAGACCGTATCGGATATTCTATGATAAAAGCTGCTGAAGAGAAGGGGCTAATAAAAGAAAATACGGTTATAATTGAACCCACCAGTGGTAATACCGGGATTGCACTAGCACTTGTGGCAGCTGCAAAAGGCTATAAACTGGTTTTGACAATGCCTGAATCAATGAGCATTGAACGTCGCAGTTTATTAAAAGCCCTTGGTGCTGATATTGTTCTTACATCTGCTTCTGAAGGGATGAATGGTGCTATCAGGAAAGCTGAGGAACTGGCATCAAATATACCGGATTCTTATATTCCGCAGCAGTTTAAGAATCCTGCCAATCCTGATATTCATCGAAAGACAACAGCAGAGGAAATATGGAGGGATACAGATGGAAAAGTTGATATTTTTGTTGCCGGAGTCGGAACTGGTGGTACCATAACCGGTGTTGGTGAAATACTGAAAAAAAGGAATCCGGGGATAAAGGTTATTGCTGTGGAACCATCTGATTCTCCGGTTATGTCAGGAGGGAATCCGGGGTCTCATAAAATACAGGGAATTGGTGCCGGTTTTATACCGGATGTTCTTAACATGTCTGTTATTGATGAAATTATTACAGTGAAAAATGAACAGGCCTTTCACACCGGACAGGAGCTTGCCGGCACCGAAGGTCTGATTGTAGGTATATCGTCCGGGGCAGCTGTTTTCGGCGCTCTTCAGGTTGCTTTAAGACCCGGGAATAAAGATAAAATTATTGTTGTTATACTTCCGGATACAGGTGAACGCTACCTGACTACCTTACTTTATAGCCCTGACGTTGTAACAACCTGAACAATATTCATGATCAATGAATGGATCAGATAAGAACACGAAGAGATAGAAACAAATTTATAATTAACAGAAAATAAATATTAATATGGCAGAAGAAAAATTAAAATTCGAAACCCTGCAGTTACATGCAGGACAGGAAGCAGATCCTACCACCAAGTCACGGGCGGTTCCTATTTATCAGACTACTTCTTATTTATTCAGTAATTCAGAACATGCAGCCAATTTATTTGGCTTAAAAGAATTCGGGAATATCTATACACGTTTGATGAACCCGACAACTGATGTATTTGAGAAACGTATTGCCGCACTGGAGGGTGGTGTGGCAGCTTTGGCAACGTCATCGGGCCAGGCGGCACAGTTTATTGCACTTACCAATATTGTGGAATCAGGTGAAAACATTGTCTCCACATCATTCTTATACGGCGGTACTTATAATCAGTTTAAAGTACAATTTAAACGGCTGGGTATTCACGTTAAATTTGTAACCGGGGATAAGCCGGAAGATTTTGAGAAAGTTATTGACGAAAAAACCAAAGCTATTTACCTCGAAACAATAGGTAATCCTGAATTCAATGTTCCGGACTTTGAAGCTATTGGTAAGATAGCTGCCAATCATCAAATTCCTCTGATTGTTGATAATACTTTTGGCGCTGCAGGTTATCTGTTCCGCCCGCTGGAGCATGGGGCCAATATAGTTGTTGAATCAGCTACAAAATGGATCGGAGGACATGGAACCAGTATCGGCGGAGTGATTATTGATGGTGGTAATTTTAACTGGGGCAATGGGAAATTTCCTCAATTCACTGAGCCGTCTGAAGGATATCACGGGCTTAAGTTCTGGGATGTTTTTGGTATTCCGGGGACATTTGGAAATATCGCTTATATTATCCGGGCCCGGGTTGAAGGACTTCGCGATTATGGCTCCTGTTTAAGTCCCTTCAATGCATTCCTTCTGCTACAGGGAATAGAAACATTATCATTGCGCGTACAGCGTCACGTGGATAATTCTCTGGCGCTGGCCCGCTGGCTTGAAAAACATCCACAGGTGATTAAGGTTAATTACCCTGGATTGGTATCCAGTCCTTATCATGAGCTGGCACTAAAATACCTTAAGAACGGATTCGGGGCAGTATTATCATTCCGCATCAAAGGAGATAAGAAGGCAGCCGATGAATTTATTGATAACCTTAAACTTGTAAGTCATCTGGCCAATGTCGGAGATGCAAAAACACTGATCATCCATCCTGCATCTACCACACATCAGCAACTTTCCCTGGCCGAGCAGGAGGCATCGGGCGTGTTACCTGGTATGCTTCGGCTGTCAGTGGGTATTGAGCATCTTGATGATATTAAAGCCGACCTTGAATTAGGATTTGCTTCTGTTAAAAAATATGCTTAATAAATGAAAAAGGCTGTACCGAAAGGTACAGCCCATGTTCATTTTGATTGCAGGAATTATTCAGGATGAATTGCCTCAACCGGACAAACGTCTGCGCAGGCACCACAGTCGGTACATACATCCGGATCAATTTTATAGATATCGCCTTCAGATATAGCTTCAACCGGACACTCATCTATACAGGTTCCGCATGCAGTGCAATCATCATTAATTTTATAAGCCATCTCTATGTGTTTTTAGTTAAATAAATTACATTAATTGCACACAAAAGTACCTAAATTTTTTAAATGTAAAAGAAACATGATAAATATATAGGGATTATGTTTACTTCATAAGTTTGTGCGGATCGCGGCTTATGAGGTGTTTAAAAGTCGAGACTGAATGACAAATAGAATATTCTTGGCAAAATATAATTATTTTCTACTCCCCATGCCCAGTCAGCTCTTACGAAGTATCCCATTATCTGGGCTCTGGCTCCTGCCCCGAAGCCTCCCACAATAGGTTCCCTGTTTGAATCCAGTGTAACTGTAACCGGTCCGTTTTTTATAATCTCAGTATCATAAGCATTTTGTCCTGACCAGGGACTTTTCCCGGACCAGGCTGTTCCTATATCACCGAAACCCACCACCTGTAAACTGTTCAGGAAGTTGGATCTTAACGGATGTCCTGCAAAATATCTAATAAACGGCCATCGAATTTCGCTGTTGATGAGCGCAAAATTATTACCATTCCTGATGTTCTGTGTGAAACCTCTCAAATTTGTCGCAATAGCCTGAAAACCATAGTTATTGTTAGGGCTGACAGGGATGGAGGTATTGAACATAGGATATTTATTGAAGAGATAACCCATCCAGTTGTCAACACCACCCAGGTAATAAACCAGTTTTGTGGGACCAAAGGAGGTACTTGCTGCAAACCTGTTTGCCCAGATCAGTTCTCTGTGTATTCGGATATATTTTCTGAAATCAATTCCGAGGACAACCATGTCCGACTTTTCGAGTGTAAGCTCTTTATAATATTCTCCAAAAATTTTAAATCTTGTCCCAAAATATATATTAATACTTCGCTTCCGGGTATTATCATAAATTAATTCCTCCTTAAGGCTGGCCCAATGACGTGAAAGACTCCCTGCATTGAGCGAAGCCAGGTCAGTGGCAAGGACAACCTGGTGGTCGTTCCTGTATGACAGTGTGGTTTTAAGTGCAAGTACGGGAGTGAATGGTTTTGAATATGAGAGATAAAGATTATGGGTGTATATTTTAAAAATATTCTGGTTTTGATTATCAGTCGCATAAAATACTTGCCGGTGAAATATAAACTGCTTGTCAAAGGTACCTTTAAGGTTCTCAACACTTAACAGGTATTCATTGCTGTCGAAGTTGCCGGAGAACCTGAAACCTCCTGTTATACGATAATCTTCGAACAGATCCAGAGCACCAATTCTGGTCATGATATTCACCCCCGGATTAAAGTAGGGAGCTCCGCCACTGTACACCTGGTATGAATTATTCAGAAAGCTGAAATCAATCTGATTGGAAATATAATTATTATAAAATGAAGTCTCGTAGATCCTTATAGACGGTAGTCTTAATTCACCCGTATCAAGATCAATATTCATATAATCCTTCTTCCATAACTGGTCATAATAGTTTTCTTTCTCTTTCTCAAAGATGTAATGGTTTATATCTATAGGCTCATTCTTAATGTAGTACTCATATAAAGGTTTTGTAAGGGTATCTCTCCTTTTCCTGTCCTCGGCCAGGAGCCATTGACGCAGCTGCTCAATACTGTCGGCTTTATGAATAAACCGGTTCCTGTCTTTCCGGAATGTGCTGAGGACAATCTCATTTTCAGGAATTGGTTTGGAATTGCTGAGCAACCCCTTCCTTAACATATATCTTCTTTTATTAAAGATGACTTCCCCATAGGTATCGGATCCGTTCACAACAGACTGACTTAGTATATTTCGGTCATAATTGGTTAGTGGCTGGGATTTGATAAAAAACCGATAATGAGTTGCGGTGTCGATGTAACTTATTGAGCTGTCAAAAGTTGCAGTGAATCTGTTAAATACGCCAGTTGCATCTCCAAGATAGTCTAACCTGTTAGTACCGGTTTCAGCAGGAGAAAATTTGTCGTTATACTGCCCTTCAGCCAATTTTGTGAGGACCTTGCTTTTCCCAGATGTATTATATGTAAACAGGTCAAATGTAAGAGAGACTCTTTCAAATGGACTACCTGTATTTGTGAGAGTATCCGAGAGCCTGTTTGAAGAAAAAATAATCCTTTCAGGAGGATTTTTCAGGAATGAAGGATTCAGATCATCAGCAACATCCCTTGTGATCTGTTCATTAGTACCTGAAGCAATTGTATGAATATATATGTCAGTAATCCCATCCTTTACAGCAGAAAAGACGAGCCGCGATCCCTCGGGAGAATAGGAAAAGTCAAGCACCTTATCAAAATATAAAAGGTTTCGCTTTTCAGTTGTCTTTTCATTAGTCCGGTAGAAATACATTACCAGCGCTGCCTTTACATCAGATATGTATGTAAGTATTTTCCCGCTTGGGTGCCATGCAAGTACAGGATAGGTATTATCTGTAACCTGTTCAAACCTTGGTTCAGCCCTGTAAATGATTTTCCGTTTCCCGGTAGTCTGGTCATATAGCCATATCCTTTTTCTTCCCCAGTCGTTTGTAACATAGGCAATATATTTCCCATCGGGAGAGACGCTTACTTCCTGAAATATTTGTTCTTTTTTTGACTTTCTGATTACATTTTCGTCATATGCAGGTAATCCCTTGTCCCCCGAATATTCCTCATCGTAGAACTCTTTCCACTCTTTCAGAAGATCCTTTAGTTTCTTGCCCAGAACATACAGGAAACCATCATTAACGTTTTTGTAAATTTTTGTCAGGTAAATAATATTTGGAATCACAGCATCTCCATATTTCTTACCTATGAATCTCCAGAATGACTGGCCTGCATCAATCGCATCATCATACTCTAGGTGGTTTATGTTTTTGAATTTACCCGATTTAAGACCATCTTTTACTCTGTTTTCAGCTTCATAATCCCACCCGTATGCAACATAATGTGTCAGACCCTTGAGGTACCAGTCTGGTGTATAGATCATTGAGGAACTTGAAATGCGGTCCTTAACATCCGCGTTATAAAGCATTTCGTTGACTATCACCTGAGTAATGGCTGACGCTATTTGTTTCTGAAAAGCAACGTGGTCGCCTTCATAATAAAGCATTACCTTGTTTTTTATTATCCTGTTGAACCCCCCGGTATTGTAACTGTCTTCCTCAAATGTTACAAGGCCTATGTTAGATTGTTTATATTCTGCGTTTTTATTGAAAATGATGAAAATTATCCTTTTATCGAGAGTGTAATCGAAATAATCCTGGATCTCTTCAAGTTTCTTCGTTGCATAATTTGCTGTGAACTGAGCAATATCACTTCCGTATTCATTAAAATAACAATCGAAATTATCAAACCTGTAGAAAGACCAGTAATAATCGAAGTATTGTACTTTGTTTTTACCAAAATTCATCTGAAGGCCATTATAAAACTGACCATTTGCATTAAGATAAATAATCAGCGTTATAATGGTAATTATAAGCCTTCTGAATTTTGACATTCTCAATATCTTCATATAATGAAACGTAACTGGCTCCAGCAAATTTTATTCCAGTTATTCACGATTATGTAACAAAACTAATGATATTCTGTTTTAAAATACCTAAAAAGGGTAAACTTTATTAATTTTGTTGCGTTTTATAATAATTAATTTTACGGTCCGTTTTTTGTATTGTCTCATGCAACTATTGCTTAACAAGCATAGTTATGGTATAAACCGGAGTTGACAAATAAACTTGATTTAATATAACTAGTTGTATTATAGATATTTAATTAATACTGATTAAAATGAAAAAATGTTTTTTTCTTATTTTGCTATCTGTTTTCGGGGTTACTGTGTTCTCACAGCCCCTGATGAAAGTATCAGTAAGTGAACATGATTTTGGGACTTTCAGGGAAGAAGCCGGGAGGCAGACATTTGACTTTAATGTGACAAATACCGGAAATGCACCCCTTGTTATTCAGAATATTGTTGCCTCTTGCGGGTGTACAACACCGGAATGGACAAGAACCCCAATTCCGGCAGGAGGTACTGGTAAAATTACGGCAATTTATGATCCTGTAAACCGGCCGGGGCAGTTTAATAAAACACTTTCTGTTTATACAAATTCCAAACCTGAAGTAGTTGTACTTGTGATTAAGGGCGAAGTTGTTCCTCATGAAAAAACTGTGGAAGAGCTATTTACTTTCCCCGTAGGTGGAATAAGGTTTGAATCCAATCATCTTGCATTCACTAACGTAAAAAAAACCGAAAAGAAGATTAGGGTAATGCAGCTGATAAATACCTCCACTGTTCCGATTAAAGTAGAGTTCGACCAGCTTCCTGCTCACCTCAGTATAAAGGCGAATCCTGCGACTCTTAAGCCCGGACAGAAAGGTATTGTGGAGGGAACTTATGATGCTACAAAAAATCAGGGTTGGGGAAATGTCAGCGATATGGTAAAAATAAAGCTTAATGGAGTGGTTCAGGAAAATGTTTATTACTATGTTTCAGCAAATCTGGTTGAAGATTTTTCGAATCTTTCAAAAGAAGATATGGCAAATGCTCCGGTATTTGGTGTTGTATCCAATACTGTTGATCTTGGTAATATCCCCGGCAACACCGCAAAAGAAGCAGAGTTCAAATTCACAAACCTTGGCAAAAGAGATCTGATATTGAGGCAGGTGAAGTCAACCTGCGGTTGCACTGCAATACAGCAGGGTCCCCAGGGAGTTGGTATCAAGCCCGGTGAATCGAGCTCAATCAAAGCTGTTTTTAATTCGGGAACCTATAAAGGTAAAGTTACAAAAATCATTTATGTTTATACCAACGACCCCAGAAATTCTGAGGTTGTCTTAATGCTTAATGCTGAGGTTGGAGAACCGGTTGGTGCAAAATAATACTTCAGACAGCTTCTGATAATTAGTTTCAGGAAGGGTATCAGTGACTGATCTGATACCCTTCCTGATATTTAAGCACCTTTAAAAATAAGCGGGTCAAAAAATATTGTTATCTTTGTAAACCATATCATTTTAAAAGAGATACAAATTTAAAATCATTTTGTATGAAAAAAATATTTTACCTGTCAGGGATTATGCTTTTAATGGCTGCCTGCTCTTCTGAACCTCATTATACTATTATTGGAGATATATCTGGTTCTGACAACGTTGAATTTCTTCTCCAGAAACGTGATGACGGGCAAATCATAACAATTGATTCAGCAATGTCAAAGAAAGGAAAATTTAAGATGAAAGGTGGTTCAGTAGAGTACCCTCAGATGGTGCAACTGGTAGCAAAAACTAAAAGAATGAGAACCTCATTCTATATTGAAGACTCAAAGATCACCATAACAGGAAAACTCGATTCACTTAATAATGCAAAGATAACCGGGTCAAAAACACAGAATGAGTACCAGTCTTTTATAGATTCAAATAAGACTTTAAGCGACAAATTCGCAAAGTTATATTCAGAATATCAAAATGCCTCCCAGTTAGGAAATACCAGCAGGATTGCCGAGCTGGAGAAGCAAGCGGTGGCTATTCAGAACGATATGACAGCTCTGCAGAAAGATTTTGTCAGGAAAAATCCGAAGTCATATGTCTCACCATCAATACTTTACAGCCTCAGCCCTGAGATGGAACCTGATGAAATAGAGTCTTACATTAACGCAATGGATACTAATGTAGCGAAAGTGCCACTTATCAAGAGCCTGAAAGCTCGGTTAGCCGAAATGAAAGTTGTAGCAGTAGGGCAGAAGGCTCCCGATTTTACAATGAATGATGTAAATGGAAACCCCATAACTCTTTCATCCATTATAGGTTCAAAGCTTCTTCTTATTGACTTCTGGGCTGCTTGGTGCAATCCCTGCCGTCAGGAGAATCCCAATCTTGTAAAGGTTTATAACCAATTTCATAAGAAAGGTTTTGATGTTCTTGGAGTATCTCTCGACCGGACAAAAGAGGCCTGGGTAAAGGCAATTGCTGACGATAAATTAACCTGGACAAATGTTTCAGATCTTCAGTACTGGAATAATACTGCAGCACGTTTATATGCGGTAAACTCCATTCCTGCCAACTTCCTGGTTGACGAAAAGGGTACCATAATAGCAAAAAATCTTCGCGGAGAAGCTCTCTATGAAAAGGTAAACGAGACTTTGAACGAAAAGAAATAATTTAAAAATTAAAAGCAAATTATACCTGAGTTCTGAAAGAGGTGACAGAAGTATTTATCTTATCCTTCCTTCTGTAGTTCTTCTTCTTTATTTACCTCCTCTAGTATAAAACCGGTTCCCCGAACTGTCCGTATGTCGATATTTTTATCCTCATTAATAAATTTTCGCAGCCTGCTTATAAATACATCCATGCTTCTGCCAAGAAAATAATCATCTTCGCCCCATATCTCAGTAAGTATATCTTCCCTGGCAAGTATCTTATTCTTGTTAATAATAAAATACCTTAGCAACTGTGCTTCTTTAAGAGTGAGTTTCTCCTTTGTATCACCACAAATAAGCTCGAGGGAATTGAACTTCAGAAGAGTATTGGAAATTTTATACTCATCATTCATTGAGGAATAAGCCCGTTTTAAAATATTGTTGATCCTTAAAATAAGTACCTCAGGATCAAAAGGTTTGGTTATGTAGTCGTCCGCACCTATTTTCAACCCTCTCACTATATCTTCTTTAAGGCTTTTGGCAGTAAGAAAGATAAGGGGTACATCAGGTTGTGCCTGTTTAATTTTTTCCCCCAGTGTGAAACCGTCCATTTCAGGCATCATGACATCGAGGACACAAATATCAGGTTTTTCCAGGTTAAACTTCTCCCAGGCCTCTTTGCCATCCCGGGCAAGGGTAACTTCAAAACCGCTTATAGTTACATATTGTGACAGGATGTTGCCAAAATCCCTGTCATCTTCAGCTAATAAAACTTTCATAACCTGAGTTATTACATTAAAAAGAGCATGGTAAAGTTACAATAAATATACTACCTTTTCCGGGTTTGCTGCTTACAGTCACATCACCTCCATGGGCAACAGCTATTCTTTTTACGTAATATAGTCCCAGCCCAAGTCCTTTGTATTTATGTATATTTCCTGTTGATGCTCTGTAAAATTTATCAAAGACATGCTTCTGATCAAATTTGCTAATGCCGATACCATTATCAGAAACTTTAATAAAAATATAGTTGTTTTCGGTAAATCCTTCAATGCTGATTTCAGGTGATTTTTCAGAGTATTTGACCGCATTGGAAAGAAGGTTGTTTATAAGTGTGTTGAAATATACCTGATCAATTTCAGCCTTTGCACCGTTAAAATTAAATTTTATGGTCAGTTCAGCGCAATCGTTGCAACCTGATTTAAAGCTTCCAACAATGTCGTGCATAACCTCTTCAATATCAACTTTTTTCTTGTCAAGTTGAAACTGTGTCCTTTCCCACATACTGATTTCAAGTATCATATTAATAAGCTGATTAAGATGAACACTCTGCTTCCCGATAAGTTTTGCAGTCTCAAGTATCTTGGCATCATCTTCCCTGATCTTTATCATTTCCAGAGTTTTTCCGGCAACAGTGATTGTCGATAAGGGAGTTTTTAGCTCATGGGTCATGTTATTGATAAAATCAGTCTTAAGGTTGGATAAGCGCTTTTCTTCAAACAGATTCTTATAGGTAATCATAAAAATAATAACTACGAAAATGATACTGAATATGCTCAATTTAAGTGATGTGGATATATCTTTCAGAATTACAGCCTTTTTATCCGAAAAGTCAATGTAGTATTCAAAAAAGATCCGGTAATTGTTATCTTCAAGCCGGTATCCATTAACAAGGATTCTGGATGTTTTTGGCTTTCGGGGAGCAGTTTTTGCTGTTGGTGAAGCCGGCCTGCGGTTTCTGAAATCTTCACTTTCATAAATCGGGATCCTTGTATCGAAGTCTATCAGTTCGAGATAATTTATTACAATATCAAAATGAAAATCTTTTTCATAATTTCTTCTTTCAAAATATGTTGATAAATATGAAGACAGATCCTGCTCGAGTATCAGGACTTTATTTACATATTCCAGGATCTCTTTCCTTTTTGCAGCCAGTAATGAATCATTCTTAACATCAGTCAAACCCTCCCTGATAACTTTTCCTGCATAAAGGTTAATAAGCATACTTGCGGTATCAAATCCATTATCGGTCGATCTTCTTCTTTCCAACTGGGCAAGTGCCTCTTTGGAAAGAAGACTGTAACGAAGGTTGAACATCTCATTTTTTTGTTTCCATACTCCTGTAACAATAATTACCTGAACGGCTATCAGGACTATTATTGCAGTAATACCCAACAGTAAGACAGTATCCCTTTTCTTCATTTCACTTTATTTGCTGTATCAAAAGTATTCATTTTATTAACATATGGGATAGCCGGATGAACATTAACCCTGCATTAACCCTGCGTTAACAAAGAATTGGCTATCCAGGTTCTATCTTTACAGTAAGAAACGACAAAAGAGAGTTATGAAGAAGAACATGTCCATATTAACAGCACTCCTCATTTTTTTGGTTGCCTCCTCATTCCTGCCTTTAAGAGCCCAGGAAAAGACAATTGAAGAGAAAGAAAAGGAATTAAAGATTCAGGAGGAAATTGATAAGCAGAAGAAAGCGATGATTGAACATCAAAGAGTTCAGGAGGTAATTCAAAAGGCTATGGAATCAGCCAATAAAGAACTGGATAATTCCAGGAAGGACGTAAAGTCAGTTGTTCCGACTGATCCCGGAAGGTATGGAAGCGAAGGCAGGGTCTCTTCAAGTCAGAGAGGGGCCAGGTTTAATTCATTTGATGACCCTTATTACCTTCTTACTCCAGGATTAGGTATTAAAAACCCGTTGTCCGGTGATGGAGGGCGAAGCACATGGGATTTCTCGAAATCGGTTAAGGAATCAAACTTTTCAAGGGAGTATACATTTGATGTCGAGAGGATAGCCAAAACAGTTGTTATGTCCGTCACGGGAGAGTGCACAGCAGGGATGGTCCGGATCTTAATTATAATGCCCGATGGAAAGACCTATTCTGATATCGTAATTGACGAATCCGGCAATCTTAACTGGAGAAAATCGTTTAATATTTCCGATGAGGAAAATAAAGATAAAACCGGAGAGTGGAAGTATAAAATCAATGCATCAGATGCCACCGGATATTTCAAAATTTCATTTCAGACATTTTAAATTCATTCTGATTGAGATGTTGTGTCTCCTTCTCTGGCGCTTTCAACGGCAAAAAATAAGTATTTTATAATATATCCGGTTTATATGGTTTATTTTCCTGGTGACCGGAAATAATTATTAAAAGACGGATCCCGGTTTCTGTATTGGATGAACTGGGATGTTTATATATTAAAATAACCCCGTACATATTTTGGAGAGAGTTTACAGATGATCTCAACATTATTATTAACATTTGGTTCTGTTCTTGTCAAAAGATCTTAAATTACGATATCACTTTTATCTGAAATACATGAATTGATATCAAATTCGGGTTTAGGGACAGCCTTGATAATCTGATCTCAACCGTAACTTAAATTATTTTATTTTCAAGTCTTAAACCTTTTGTTATGTTATATGTTAAATTTGTAACAAACATTGAATTATCTGTTTGATGAATAAAATTTATCCGGCTCTTTTGTTAATATTTTTGTTGTTATCATGCAGCCAGTCAGATAAAAGTGAAGGAGATAAAATAATAACGGTAAGCATAGCTCCTTTTAAATATTTTGTTGATGAGATTTCAGGCGGCGATTTTAAGGTGAACGTCATGGTCCCTGCGGGTGCCGATCCGCATATTTATGAACCATATCCGGACCAGATCAGTAAACTCAGAAGATCTGTAGCCTATATAAGTAATGGGTACCTTGGATTTGAGATGATCTGGCTTAAAAGGTTCTATGAGACCAATCCGGGAATGATGAAAATATCATTAGGTGACAAAATTGATCTCCTTGATACAAGTCACGACCATTCTGGAGACAATGTTGAAGTAGCAGATCCGCATTACTGGGTATCTCCTAAATGTGCACTGAATATTGCTTCATCTGTGAGAGTTCTGCTTAGCGATCTTAATCCGCAGGGGAGACAGAAATATGAGGCTAACTATATGATCCTGAATGCCAAAATAAAGGAGGTTGACTCTCTGGCTCAAAAACTCTTCGGTGGAATTAAGAACAGATCTTTTATGATATTTCATCCGAATTTGGGATATCTTGCAAGAGATTATGGGCTGCATGAGATTTCCGTTGAAATTGAGGGAAAAGAACCCTCGCCATCAAGAATGATGGATCTTATTGACATTGCAAGGAAAGATGATATTAAAACCATTTTTGTGCAGAAGGAATTTGATACTAAAAATGCGAAAGCTATTGCAGATGAAATCAGTGCAAAAGTGAAGATAATCGATCCTTTGTCGGTAAACTGGTTAAAGACAACAACCGATATAATTAATGCTCTTCATACAAGTATGATTGAAAGTTCAAACTAGACATAAAATATGGGTGTTTTACTTGAAATGCATTCTGTGTCAGCTTCCTATGGTTCAAATATTGTACTTTATGATGTCAATATGATTGTGAATGAGAATGATTTTATTGGTGTTATAGGACCAAACGGAGGAGGAAAGACAACACTGTTGAAATTAATCCTGGGATTGATAAAACCTGAAAATGGGGAGATAATCTTCAATAATGCTCTTCCCGGAAATACCGGTATTGGTTATCTCCCTCAGCTTTCCACCGGGGATTTAAACTATCCTTTGACGGTGACTGATGTTGTTCTTTCAGGACTAATGATAAGTAAAAATATAGTTACAAGGATGTCATCATCTGACAAAAAGAGAGCTGTTTCTGTTCTTGATGAGCTGGGATTGTCAGATCTGTCAGCAGCTTCATTAAATGAACTATCGGGCGGGCAATTGCAAAAGGTATTCTTAGGCCGGGCAATAATCGGTAATCCCAGACTGTTGTTGCTTGATGAACCTGGGAATTTTGTAGATTCAACCTTTGAACATGATTTTTACGGGAAGTTGCGCGAACTTAACAGTCATATGGCAATACTGATGGTTTCTCATGACGTGGGTATGATCTCTTCTCATGTAAAATCATTTGCCTGTGTGAATAAAGGATTACATTATCATCCTTCATCGGAAATATCCAATGAACAACTTATGGCATATGGTTGTCCAATTCAGCTTATAACACATGGTGATGTACCTCATACAGTTCTTAAAACGCATTATTAATGGGGGGAAGTATTCTGCAATATGATTTTTTTATAAAAAGTGTTCTCGGAGCATTGTTTGCGAGTATTACAGCCGGATTGGCAGGTACTTACATTGTGTCGAGGAGGATTGTATTTCTCAGCGGAGGTATTACACATGCCTCTTTCGGGGGCATTGGAATTGGTTATTTTGTCGGGATCAATCCCGTTGTAGGAGCGGCTGTTTTTGGCATATTGTCAGCACTTGGAGTCGAATACCTTTCAGTAAAACAAAAGATCAGGGAAGATTCGGCTATTGGAATATTATGGGCCTTTGGTATGGCAACAGGATTAATTTTCATTTATCTGACACCCGGATATACTCCTAACCTGATGGGTTATCTCTTCGGGAGCATATTGACTGTGACAAAAGCAGATATTCTGGCGCTTGGAATAATGTCGGCAATTCTTATATTTTACTTTGGTTTTTTTTACCGGACAATTCTTTACATTTCTTTTGATGAATTATTTGCAAGAACATATTCATCTCACGTTGATATATTCAAGTATTTCACCACAGCACTTATCGCTCTTACCATAGTCCTGAATATAAGGATGGCAGGTGTAGTTCTGGTTATTTCCCTCCTGACAATCCCGCCCAACATTGCAATGCTGTTTACAAAAGTTTATTCTAAAATAGTAGTCTGGTCTGTACTGGCAGGTTTTATTGGTACCTCAGGAGGTTATGCTATCTCTTTCTCCACAGGGATCCCTGTTGGGGCTAGTATAATATTTATCCTGGTTATTTTATGGATTATGGTAAAGGGTATTCTTACCCTGATAAAAATGATAAGGAATAACAGCAATTAACACAGAAACTAATTATTTATTCATATTAACTACAAATACAATGGATTACGATCTTATAATTATCGGCAGTGGGCCTGGCGGATATGTTGCAGCGATACGGGCATCACAATTAAAAATGAAAGTAGCTGTTATTGAGAGAGCTGAACTGGGAGGCATATGCTTAAACTGGGGATGTATACCAACAAAATCACTCCTTAAAAGCGCACAGGTGATTGAATACTTTAACCATGCAGCAGATTACGGCATAACCCTTACCGGTGATATAAAACCTGACTTTGGGGCAATTATCAGACGAAGCAGGGGTATTGCAGAAGGAAGAAGTAAAGGTATCCAGTTCCTTTTCAAAAAGAACGGGATAATAAATATCAAAGGTATTGGACGCATTGAAGGGCCAGGTAAAGTTGAGGTGGAGGACGAGGAGGGTAATAAAAAATATCTGACTGCAAAGAACATTATTCTCGCAACGGGTGCCCGGTCTAAGGAGCTGGAAAATCTGAAGCAGGATGGGGAAATGATTATAGGGTACAGGCAAGCGATGAATCTTGAAAAACAACCCGGGTCAATGGTTGTTGTGGGTTCAGGAGCGATTGGCAGCGAGTTTGCTAATTTTTATCAGTTGATAGGAACACAGGTTACCCTGGTAGAATTCCTGCCACGTATTGTACCTAATGAGGATGAAGAGGTTTCAAAACAACTTGAACGTTCCTTCAAAAAGCTTAAAATAAAGGTAATGACTGATTCATCGGTTGAATCGGTGGATAAAGCAGGGGGGAAATGCCTTGTTAAAATCAAAACGCCTAAAGGTACTGAAACAGTTGAAACAGATATTGTTCTGTCAGCAGTCGGAGTAACTCCTAATCTGGAGGGTATCGGTCTTGAAAAAGCCGGGGTGAAAACAGAAAAAGGGAAAGTGGTTGTCGACAATTATTATAATACATCGGTTCGGGGAATATTTGCTATTGGTGATATTGTCCATGGGCCGGCTCTTGCACATGTGGCATCTGCTGAAGGTATTATTTGTGTTGAAAAGATGGCAGGCATGGATGTTGAACCGCTTGATTATAATAATTTACCTTCCTGTACTTATACCAGTCCTGAAATAGCATCCTGCGGACTTACTGAACTGGCAGCAAAAGAAGCCGGATATGAAATAAAAGTTGGTAAGTTTCCTTTTTCAGCCTCCGGTAAAGCAAACGCTTCTGGTGCAAAGGATGGATTCGTAAAGCTTATTTTTGATTCAGCTTACGGAGAATTGCTGGGTGCACATTTAATAGGAGAAAATGTGACGGAAATGATCGCGGAAATTGTTGTGGCAAGGAAGCTTGAAACAACAGGGCATGAGATTATAAAAAGTGTACACCCGCACCCAACTATGTCGGAAGCGATAATGGAAGCTGCTGCTGCAGCATATGGAGAGGTTATCCATCTGTAAAAGGTGACGGGTGTCAGGCTACAGGATATGCCCGGTACCCGGCTCAGGTTTTCAGTCATCAGGATCAATCTTTTGCAGACGAAAAGCAACCTTTTTGTAATTTTTTTCATCAACCTTATACATTATTGTTGGTTTTTAAGACAATTATTTTATATTTTTATATTCTCATTCAGGTTCAAAAACCTTGTCAGAGATAAAAAATATAATAAAAGGTTGTCTGGACGGTAACAGAAGGGATCAGGAACTACTTTACCGAAGACATTCAGCAAAATTGTATGCTGTCTGTCTGCAGTATTCAGGTAATGATGAAGAAGCAAGGGATATTTTGCAGGAAGGATTTATTAAGATTTTTGAAAATCTTGTTTATTATAAACATGAGGGTTCTTTTGAAGGTTGGATGCGGCGGATAATGGTCAATACAGCGCTGGAGAAGTATCGTAACAAACACAATCTGTACAGGGTGGTTGATATTGATACCATACCCGAGCAGGATGCTGAACCGGATAATATGGATTATTCGGGACTAGAGGCGAGAGACCTGCTTGCTATTATAAAGGAGTTGCCTCCGAAATACAGGATGGTATTTAACCTTTATGCAATTGAAGGGTATTCGCACAAGGAAATCAGCAGAATGGTAAATATTTCAGAGGGAACCTCTAAATCAAATCTGTCGCGGGCAAGAGTTATCCTTCAGAGAAGAGTGTGCTCATATACCGGAATTAAGAATAAGGTTGTAAATGAATGAGAGAGAGGCAAATATAGATATCGTTTTTAGAAACGGATTTAAGGATTATGAAGTGCTTCCTCCGCCTGAGATATGGGACAAAATTCAACCTGTAATAGGAAGAAAAAGAAAATCGGTTATTTTGCTCAGAAGCGCTGCCATGATTGCAGCAATAATTTCTATCAGTTTTTTGGCATACAGATTGAGCCGTGAAATACCAACCGTTTCTGAAAATCAGAACCTGCCAGTTATTAACAAATCTGTTCCTTTATTGAAAAACCCTTCTGCACAGGATAATAGTAAAATGGCAGAAAAGTTAAGGACTAACGCAAATTCCCGTAAGAGTATTGAAATTAAAGAGGGGCCGGCCGTAACAATTAGTCCGGAAAATGAACCCATAATTACTGCGGTTCCTAAATTGTCTCCTGAGGCGGAATTATGGGCAGAGAAAGATAATTATCCCCTGGCAGGCCAATTAGCCGGGGTTGTAAAAATTCCTGCTAAAGCAATTTACTTTAAGGAGAACTTTAATTTAAACACCCTGCCTGTTCCGGAACCACTAAAAGCAGCTGACAGGTGGTCAATAGCTGCAATGGCCTCACCTACATATTTTTCACAGTTGAATTCGGGCAAGGATGAGCTCTCAAGACAATTGATGGCCTCCGAGCAACCACTAGTGTCATATTCCGGAGGTCTGGCGGTCTCTTACAAAATCAGTAAGAGAATCAGTATTCAATCAGGTCTTTATTATTCGTCTGTTGGACAGGAAGTGGGAGGTATATCATCCTTTGGCGGATTCCGGCAGTATGACAACACCAAAGGTGCCAGAAACTTTGAGGTACTGACATCAAACGGTATGATCTATACAAATAATGCAGATGTCTTTCTTTCTGACAGAGCAGGAGACAGGGTTATGACACAGTATACCAGTGATGTATTCGATCCTGGAAAAGCAAGTCTTCAATATATTAATAATTCACTGAAGCAAAACTTCAGCTATCTGGAGTTCCCTGTTGTTTTGAGATACAAATTAGTTGACCGTACACTGGATATTAACCTTATCGGTGGATTGTCATATAACTTTCTGGTAAATAATTCAGTATATACAATTAATGATGGCACCAGGTATCCAATTGGCAAAACCGAGGGGCTAAGTGTTATGACTTTTAGCAGTTCAATGGGTATGGGTATGGAATATAACTTCACAAAAAATATTTCACTAAACCTTGAACCAACCTTCAGGTATTATCTGAATCCCTTTAATGACATGACGAGGACATATATACATCCCTATTCATTTGGGATATTTTCGGGTATATCTTACAGATTCTGAATACTTATCTCTAACTGCTCCTGATATTCCTGAAACTTCCATGCTCTGCACTGCCTGCTTCAAAGCCTAACCCTGGCCATCCGGTGTGATTTGTGTTTTTCCTGTTTCCCTGTAATGTTTCTTTTTTAAAGGTATAAAAATGTTAACTTTGCATTTTATTTTTAAATCCACATTCAACTATGATCAGTACTAAAAATAATAATGTCCTCATTGCGTTTATCATTTTATGTATTGGCCTGATAATAACATCAGGAACATCAGGTTATAAGGGATCAGGTAATGGATCAGAAGTCAGCAGGAGAGCTTTGGATACTATTTATCCAATTCAGTCATACAGTTTACCGGATAGTGTTTCATTTGCTGGCGAAAGAATGCCCCTTGAGAACTTTGATACACACGAAAGTCTTGATCGTGAAATTCTTACAAGTGCATACCGGCACTCGTCAACAATCCTGATCATAAAAAGAGCAAACAGATATCTGCCGGTTATCGAGAAAATACTAAAAGAAAATAATATACCTGATGATTTTAAATATCTGGCAGCAGCTGAAAGTGAATACAGTAACATGGTCTCCCCGGTAGGAGCAACCGGGTTTTGGCAAATCATGCAGGCTACAGGCAGGGAGGAAGGAATGGAGATCAATTCTGTTGTGGACGAACGTTATAATCTTGAAAGATCAACTCAGTTTGCATGTGACTATTTTCAAAAATCGTATGAGAAATTTGGGAGCTGGACCATGGCTGCAGCTTCATATAATGGAGGAAGGTGGGCTCTCCTGGAACAAATAAACATTCAAAATAAAACAAATTATTATGATCTTCTTCTGGCAGAAGAAACAGCCAGATTTATTTTCAGAGCAGTTGCTTATAAATTAGTTATATCAGATCCTCAAAAATATGGTTTTGACATCAATAAAACTGATTTATATCCTGAGTTGAATTATTATGAAGTAAAAGTTGATAGTGCAATAACTGACTTTTCGGCTTTTGCTGGAAGATTCGGGACAAATTATAAATTATTGAAATTCCTGAACCCCTGGCTTCGGAAACCTTATCTTACCAGAAAACCTGGCAAAGTATACACTATCAAAATACCAGAAGCTGGGATGAGATTTATTGAATAAAGAGATCCCGGAAACTGGAGTTTTACCAGGGAGCGTAAAAATGAATGATGAAATAAAAGTTTTTGGAGCCAGGGTCCATAATTTACAGAATATTGATGTTACAATTCCGAGGAATAAGCTGGTTGTAATTACAGGTTTAAGTGGCAGTGGTAAATCATCACTTGCCTTTGATACTATATATGCAGAGGGTCAGAGAAGATATATGGAGACCCTTTCATCATATGCACGGCAGTTCCTGGGTGGAATGGAACGACCTGATGTGGATAAAATAAGTGGTCTGAGCCCGGTAATATCAATTGAACAAAAAACAACAAATAAAAACCCGCGGTCAACAGTTGGAACAATAACTGAAATTTATGATTTCCTGAGACTGCTTTTTGCCAGAGCATCTGATGCATATTCTTATGCTTCAGGAGAAAAGATGGTCAAATATACCGATGAGCAGATACTTGATCTGGTTAAGAACCGGTTTGCCGGGAAAAAGGTATATTTTCTTTCACCTCTGATAAAGGGACGAAAGGGTCATTATAAGGAATTATTCGAACAGTTAAGACGCAAAGGTTTTCTTAGTGTAAGAATAAATGGTGTTATAAAGGAAATCGCTCCGGGTCTGAAACTCGATCGTTATAAAACCCACTATATTGAACTTGTTATAGATAAGTTCAGGGTGGGTGAAGTAACCGATAAAAGACTGCACGATTCGGTTCTCTTATCTCTCGACCAGGGTGATGGGGTGATGATGGTGCTGGATAGAGAGAGCAATGATCCGCGTTATTTTAGTCGTCACCTGATGTGCCCGGTTACGGGGATATCATATAATGAACCTGCTCCGCATACATTTTCTTTTAACTCTCCGCAGGGAGCCTGCCCGCATTGTAATGGTCTGGGTGAAATATCGAGCATAGATGTGAAGAAGTTGATCCCTGATGCCAATCTCAGTATTAGAAATGGCGGAATAGAACCTTTGGGAAAATACAGGAACGTATGGATTTTCTGGCAAATTGAAGCAATTGCTGAGAAGAACGGATTTACTATCGACACACCTATTAAGGATATACCTGAAGAATCTTTGAATAAGGTTCTGTATGGTTCTGATGAAGTTCTTAAATTATCAAATACTCCCCTGGGAATGACTTCAAATTACTTCCTGACTTTTGAGGGTGTAGTTAATTTCGTTGGGAATGTTGAAGTTATTAATGGGAAGAAGAATGGCACACGTATTCGTGACCAGTATGTTCAGTATGATACATGTCCTGAATGTAATGGCACCCGCCTCAAAAAAGAATCACTCTTTTTCAGGATAGCTGACAAGAATATAGGTGAGTTGTCATCAATGGATATCAGGGAGTTATCTCATTTTCTTTCAGATGTCGAAAACAAAATGAGCAAAAACCAGAAGCTTATTGCATCAGAAATACTTAAAGAGATAAGGGCCAGACTCGGTTTTCTTCTTGAGGTGGGACTGGAATACCTGTCACTTAACAGGGGCGCAAGAACCTTGTCGGGGGGTGAAAGCCAGAGGATAAGGTTAGCAACTCAGATTGGCTCACGGCTGGTAAATGTGTTATATATTCTTGATGAACCAAGTATAGGACTTCATCAGAGAGATAACCGGCGGCTTATAGCAGCTTTAAAAGAACTGAGGGATCTGGGTAACTCTGTTATTGTGGTTGAACATGACAGGGAGATGATCTTATCAGCCGATTATGTTATTGATATGGGACCGGGTGCAGGTCTTCACGGAGGTAAGGTAGTTGCGCACGGGACTCCCGACGATATAAAAACATGTAATACGCTTACTGCAGGCTATCTGAATGAAAAAAATAGATTTTTAATTCCTGAAGAACGAAGAAAAGGTAATGGAAAATTCCTTATGCTCAAGGGAGCCTCCGGACATAATCTGAATAATGTCGATGCCGCATTTCCGCTTGGGACTTTGATATGTATCACAGGTGTTTCAGGCAGCGGTAAGTCGTCACTCATCAATCAGACATTACATCCCGCCCTGGCGAAAAAATTTCATAACTCCGGTAAGTCACCGTTGCCATACCGGGAAATAACAGGATTGGAATTCCTTGATAAGGTAATAGAGGTTAACCAGTCTCCTATCGGAAAGACCCCGCGTTCAAATCCGGCCACCTATACCGGAGTTTTTACCGACATACGAAAGCTTTTTGAACAGACCACTGAAGCCAGGATACGAGGATTCAGTGCAGGACGGTTCTCCTTTAATGTAAAGGGAGGCCGTTGCGAGGGTTGCGAAGGAGCAGGGATGAAAACCATTGAAATGAATTTTCTTCCCGATGTTTATGTTCATTGTCCCGAATGTAACGGGAAACGATATAACCGTGAAACTCTTGAAGTAAAATATAAGGGAAAATCGATCAGCGATGTTCTGGAAATGACTGTAAATATGGCGGTAGAATGCTTTGAAAACATTCCGTCTATTTATCATAAAGTCAAAACCCTGCAGGATGTGGGATTGGGTTACATAAAGCTTGGACAACAATCAACTACCCTGTCAGGAGGTGAAGCCCAGCGTGTTAAACTGGCCACGGAACTTGCACGGCGGGATACCGGAAAAACCCTTTATGTTCTTGATGAACCGACCACTGGTTTACATTTTGAAGATGTGAAGGTATTGATGGGTGTGCTTAACAAGCTTGTTGACAGGGGTAATACGGTCATAATCATCGAGCATAACATGGATGTAATTAAATTAGCTGATTATATTGTGGACCTTGGAAAGGAGGGAGGCAGGGAAGGAGGAGATATTATCTTTTCAGGATTACCGGAACAACTTGCTGTATGCAGTGAGAGCTATACCGGAAAATTCCTTCAGGCTGAACTTAAGTCATAAATTAATTATATTTGAGGGTTCTAACTATTACGAAAACCAAAATGGAGAAACCAGCTGACCTGATAAAAGATGCATTTGAGCAGAAGACATGGAATGAGATACACATTACGGATTCATGGAGAGTATTTAAAATACTCTCAGAATTAGTTGAGGGTTTTGAGAAACTTTCACGCATTGGTCCATGTGTTTCAATTTTTGGTTCGGCAAGAACCCATCATAATGATAAGTATTATAAACTTGCTGAAGATATTGGCTTTAAACTCACACAGAATGGTTATGGAGTTATAACAGGAGGTGGCCCGGGTATTATGGAAGCTGCCAATAAGGGTGCAGCCCGGGGAATGGGAAAATCAGTAGGTATTAATATCGATCTGCCATTTGAACAGAGGCCAAATTCATATATTGATCCAGATAAACTGATCACCTTCGACCACTTCTTTGTAAGAAAGCTTATGTTTATGAAATATGCACAGGGATTTATAGTACTCCCTGGGGGATTCGGAACCTTTGATGAGCTCTTTGAAGCGATAACTCTTATACAGACGCGTAAGATCGGGAAATTTCCTATCATTCTTGTGGGGAAAAAATACTGGAACGGACTTGTCAAATGGATAAAAGAGGAAATGCTGGAAGAAGAAAATAATATATCCTCGGGCGATCTTGAACTCTTTGTTCTGGTAGATACATCGGATGAAGCCGTGGATTATATTAAGAAATTCTATTCAAGATATCTTCTCAGCCCTAATTTCTGATCAGAATTTTCTTAACCTTTCCATTTCCCTGGAGGCATCCTTGCGTTTCAGGGTTTCTCGTTTATCATATTCTTTTTTACCCTTAGCGATAGCTATTTCAGCTTTCGCCAGTCCTCTGTCGTTAATAAAAACTTTTATGACAACGATAGTATGGCCTGTCTCTTTAACTTTTCTTTCTATTTTGTTAAGTTCTCTGGAAGTAAGAAGGAGTTTTCTTAAGCGTAAGGGATCATGGTTATTCAGATTTCCCCACCAGTATTCCGAAATGTGCATCCCTTTTATAAATAGTTCTCCGCCGCTGAACAGGCAGTAGGAGTCTGAAAGTGCAGCCTTTCCAAGCCTGATCGATTTTATTTCAGTCCCCGTGAGCTTTATGCCGGCAATAAACTTCTCAAGGAACTCATAATCGTGGGAAGCCTTTTTATTTTTTATTACAATATTTCCTGAACCTCTTTTCATAGTTATTATCAGGCAAAGAAGGCAAAATAAACCCTGTCAATAATCATTGTCAGGAGCAGGTTTGCAGCAATAAAAGTTCCAATCGTAGTAATGGTTGCTGCTATAAGCAAAGGCATTTTTTTGTGTTCTGGCGGATTTAACATCTTCTCCATTCCTATCCAGAATATATAAAGCCCGTAGAATGACAGGATATTAACAAAAATGAATGACTCGAATAACCGGCTTGCAATCTGGCAGATAAGGAAGGGAGTGATTGAATATACTATCATTTTAAATGATAAAGTAAAATCCCGTCCAAGATCAAGTGCATAAGTTATCTCCCTCAAAATAAGTGAGGTGGCATAGATTAAAAAAAACAGCAGCAGAAAATATTTTATCCCGACAAAGATCGAGTATAAATAGGATAAACTTGAATTAGTAAACACTAGTGATCCTATAAATGCGGCAATTGCAACCACTACAATAAAAGGAAAGAAAAAACTACCCCTGACAAACCTGATGGGTCTGTTTTCCGAATATATTGCATCCCAGGCTTTATCCGGATTAAAGATAATATATTTTATCCTGTGATACAAAAACTTGAAATCCATATAATTTAAGATTAAATGACTGGCAAAATTACTTAATTTTATGGTAAATTGCTTGAACTTAGAAAATCTGTCACAAAAAGAACCGGGAAATGATCCCAAAGTATGATTTATTGGTTATAACTGGTCCGACTGCCTCAGGAAAAACATCTTTAGCCGTCCATATTGCTTCGAGGCTGGGAGGAGAAATTGTAAGTGCAGACTCACGACAGGTTTACAAGGGTATGGATATAGGAACCGGGAAAGATTATAAAGATTATTATGTTGATGGACAAGCTTTTCCCTGCCATCTGATTGATATAGCTGAACCGGGTTACAAATATAATGTTTTCGAATATCAGCGCGATTTTATTAAAGTGTATGATGACCTTAAAAAACGAAATGTTTATCCAGTTGTTTGTGGAGGTTCGGGAATGTACGCCGACAGCATAATCAGGGGCTACAGGATGTTAGAAGTTCCTCCTGACAGCGGACTGCGGGTAGAACTTGAAAAGAAATCTATGGCAGAGCTTACGGAAATTCTTTCGTCATATAAAAATCTTCATAATACCACTGATCTTGATACAAAGAAACGTATCGTAAGAGCAATTGAGATAGAGCATTTCACTAAGACAAAATCTGAAAATGATTCAGATTTCCCTGTATTAAACTCTCTTGTAATCGGAATTATTAATGACAGGGAAACCAGACGGAAAAGAATTACGGATCGGTTGCACCGACGCCTGGAGTCAGGGATGGTTGAGGAGGTAAGGAATTTGTTGGATAAAGGTATTTCCAAAGAAACCCTTATTTTCTATGGGCTTGAATACAAGTATATTACTCATTTTCTTTCAGGTGAAATTAATTATGACAAAATGGTCAAGGATCTTGAAACTGCAATACACAGGTTTGCAAAAAGGCAAATGACCTGGTTCAGGAGTATGGAACGAAGGGGAGTTAAAATCCACTGGATAGAAGGGGAATTGCCTATTGAAGATAAAGTAGAAAGGGTTATGAATTTACTATTTCCTCCTGCCCCTTACTCTCCTTTCGTGAAATGACGGAGTGAGAAGAAGATAATCAAACTATTAAAATGTGGATTGGTTAGTGTTTTTAATAAGTAAAAGACTCTGTTATTTCAGATAAGTTTCAAGCCATCCAAAGAATTCCCTGTTCCATATAATTGAATTCTGTGGTTTCACTACGAAGTGAAACTCATCTTCAAAGAATAACATCCGGCTTGGTATTCCAAGCAGTTGTGCAGCCTGGAATGCCTCCATGCTTTGCGTATAAGGAATCCTGAAGTCATTGGCTCCGGTTATTATGAGAATAGGAGTATCCCATTTATCAACCATGAGGTGTGGTGAAAATTTATAGCTCTTCGGGGTGTTCCAATAGGGTCCTTCAATATCTTTATCAGGAAACCATAACTCGTCTGTAGAACCGTACCAGCTTGTAAAATCGAACATTCCACAATGTGAAATAAAAGCTTTGAACCTTCCTCCGTGCATACCGGCAAGGTAGAAAACAGAGTATCCTCCGTAACTGGCACCCACTGCCCCAAGTCTTTCTTTATCAACAAATGTCTCTTTAGCCATTGCATCTGTAGCATCAAGATAATCCTGAATATTTAACCCTCCATAATCACCCGAGATCTCTTCTTTCCATGCCTGTCCGAAACCTGAGTCTCCTCTGCGGTTTGGCGCAATAATTATATACCCGTTTGCAGCCATAAGCTGGTAATTCCACCGATAAGACCAGCTCTGTCCCAGTGCTCCCTGAGGACCACCCTTGCAGTAAAGAAGTGCAGGATATTTTTTAGCCGGGTCGAAATCAGGGGGATAAACTATCCACATCTGGAGGTCTTTATTATCTTTTGTTTTTGTATATCTCTCCTCGACCTTACCCATTTTTATTGACTCATAAATAGGTTTGTTGATAAAGCTTACCTGTCTGATCGTGCTGGTCTTCATATCAACCAAAGAGACTTCCGGTGCCATTGACATAGACATTACTCCGGAAGCAAGAATTCCTGATTTAAGGTCGAGAGGTCCCATATCATGAACCCCTTCGGTTATTTTGTCAATCCTGGCACTGCCAATGTCTGTTTTAAATATCTGTGCAGTACCCAGGTATGCACATGTAAAATAAATGGTCCGGTTGTTTTCCCAACTGATATTCTCCACATCAAAATCCCATCCTTTTGAAACCCATTTACGGCTTGAGCTTTTAATGTCATAAATGAATAATCTGTCAAGATCGGACTCATAACCATTTCTTTCCATACTCTGGTATGCAATCTTTGTACCATCGGGTGAAAATACAGGAAACCGGTCATATCCTTTGTTGCTTTCAGTTATGTTAATTTCTTTACCTGTTTTAATATTATGCAGAAAAATATCGGTGTTTGTGCTCAGAGCATCCTCCTTTCCTGTGAGTCTTTTTGAAGTATAGGCGATATACCTGCCATCAGGGCTCCATGTGACCTCCTTTTCATCAAAGTATGGGGAAGAGGGAGATTCAAATTTTTGATCCTTCATTATGTCCTGCTGATCTGAAACCTTGTTATCTTTGAATGAAGCCACGAAGATATGACTGTAAGAATAATCGCTCCAGTAGTTCCAGTGGCGATACATAAGATCATCAATAATCCTGACTTTTGCTTTTGGCAGGTTATATTTCTCATTAGCAGTCTGATCAAGTTTTACTCTTCTGGTAAAGTATATCTTTTTGCTATCGGGTGAAATACTGAAAATTTCAAAATTTTCTAACCCGCTCACCTTTTTGAGGTTAGAGCCGTCATTATTAATAGTGTACAGATTACCTTTATTAATATAAGCTATTGATTTTCCATTATTGATCCATTGCGGCGAACCCCCACCTTCACTTGTAACCAGTTCAGGATCTCCGCCAGCTGAAGGTATTCTGAAAATGTTTGTTCTGTACTCTTCTGTCTGTAGATCTATCTCAGTAACTGAATACAATATAGTTGAACCATCCGGAGAAAGTGCAAAGGACCCAAGCCTTCCAAATTTTAACATTACTTCAGGTGTCAGTATTCCGCTGCTTTTTTCTTCTTCGGATAACTGATTATTAAACTGAGGAAGTTGAGGCCGGATTATTGTTTCTTTCTGTTTACATGAAACAGTTAAAAGAATGAAAAGTAATAATGACGTAAAAAAGGTTCTGTGCATGCAGGATATTTTTATTATCATCCCATAATGTTATTTCTTAAGGGCATCCATGACTTTAACCTTCAACTCGTCATATAGTTCCGGATTATCTTTCAGTATCTGTTTGACAGCATCGCGACCCTGTCCTAATTTTGTATCACCATAACTGAACCATGAACCGCTTTTTTTTACAATTTCAAAGTCAACACCCAGGTCAACCAGCTCTCCAAGTTGCGATATTCCTTCTCCGTAAAGAATATCAAAATCGGCTTTCCTGAACGGAGGAGCCAGTTTATTTTTAACAATTTTAACCCTGGTTCTGCTCCCGATAATCTCTTCACCATCTTTAAGCTGACTGGTGCGGCGTATATCAAGGCGTACGGAAGCATAAAATTTAAGAGCATTTCCACCGGTAGTAGTTTCGGGGTTTCCAAACATAACACCTATCTTGTCTCTTAACTGATTTATAAATACACATGAAGTGTTTGTTTTATTGATATTTGCAGTAAGTTTTCGGAGGGCCTGTGACATCAGCCTTGCCTGAAGGCCCATTTTTGAATCACCCATTTCGCCTTCAATCTCCGCTTTAGGAGTAAGGGCCGCAACTGAATCGATAACAATAATATCGAGGGCGCCTGAGCGAATAAGATTATCTGTAATCTCAAGAGCCTGTTCACCGTTATCGGGCTGGGAGATCAGCAGGTTTTCAACGTCTACACCGAGTTTTTCGGCATAATTACGGTCGAAGGTATGTTCAGCATCAATAATCGCGGCAATACCTCCGTTCTTTTGTGCTTCGGCTATTGCATGAATAGCCAGGGTGGTTTTTCCTGAAGCCTCGGGTCCATAAATTTCAATTACCCGTCCACGTGGTAATCCTCCAATGCCAAGAGCTGCATCAAGTCCGATGGAACCAGTAGGGATAATCTGAACATTGTCGATTGCATGATCACCCAGCTTCATGATGGTTCCCTTCCCAAAATCCTTCTCTATTTTGCCGAGTGTTATCTCAAGTGCTTTTAATTTTTCTTTGTTAATTTCTTTTCTTTCTTTACTCATTTTAATATTATAATTAAATATATAATTCGAAGATTTGCGAAGCATGGGCATTCGTTTCAACTTTGGTAATAATTTTTTCTATAATACCCTCTTCATTAATCAGAAAAGTAGTCCTGACAATACCGAAAAACTTCTTCCCGTAAAGTTTCTTTTCTTTCCACACCCCATAATCTTTAACAATTTTACTTGATGTATCTGCAATAATTGGAAACGGCAGTGAAAATTTGTGGGCAAAGTTTTTATGTGATTCCTGGGTATCCCTGCTAACCCCAACCACAACAAATCCCTCATAGAGTAGCTCATCGTAGTGGTCACGCAGATTACAGGCTTCTGAAATACAGCCTGGTGTATTGTCCCTGGGATAAAAATACAGAATTAGAAATCGGTTGGAAAAATCACTCAGTTTGACAACTTTGCCATTTTGGTCAATGCCTTCAAACCATGGTGCTTTCATGCCTTCTTTAAGTTTAGTCATAAGGATTCTCTTTTGGATGTTACCGGTAAATTTACGAATTTGGATTGTATTGAGAAAAAAAATGATTATTTGTTATCAACAAATCATCTTTTAATGTTAATTTTGCAGACTATTCTAATAATTTGAAAATTAGTTATTTGTGAGATCAAATTTTATATCGGTTTTAAATTTAAGCAGACAGGTTTCCCTTTTATTGGTGTTAGTTATCACCGGTTCCTATAACTGTAACCTTTTTTCCCAGAATGTTAAGACTAAACCCTCACGGCAATCTTCAATTGAGGCTTTCTCGGATGGCAAGTATGAACTGGCGTATGATCAGTTCAGCGAACTTTTACTCTTATATCCGAAAGACCCCTTATACAAATATTATTCAGGAGTGTGTCTTGTAAAACTCAACAGGGAACCTGATAAAGCTTCAACCCTTTTATCTGAGGCACTGCAGGGTGCTGCTGTCTTAAGGACCCTGCCTTCCGATGCTCTCTTTTATCTTGGCCGCGCACAACAGATGTCTGGAAAATTTAATGAAGCGATTGATTCATACAAAAAATACGAGAACCAGTCCGGAAGAAAAGCAGCAAAGGAGTCAGGAATTCCTGAACTCATTCAACAATGCATAAATAAGCAGGGAGAAGTGGTTCCAAAAGAAGCGGATATTAAAGAAAATGTTGAACGGGAGAAACAAATATCCACATCTGCAAAACCAGAGCAAGCCGCTAAAATTATTAATCAACAACCAGTTGATAAAGGTATAATTTCAAAACCTGCACTTCCCCCCGACTTTGAAAAACTTCTTGATGAGGCTTTAGATCTTCAGGTTAAAGCCGATTCACTCAGTGAGGATGCTGCAAAACAGAAGCAAGCGTTGGGAGGAGTACCGGATATTCAGAAGGAATCTGCAAAAAAGAGAATCTCGGAAACAGAATTACTGGCAGCCTCTTATCAGAAACAGGCTGATGAAAAATTCAATATGGCTGAAGGTTTGAAACCAGGGAGTCAGGTAAAGAGTAAAATTGACCCGGTTGAAATGCAAAATACAGAAAAGAAGGAGGAAGCAAAAGTCGCGGATACTCTCATAAAGGAGAAATATAAACCTGCTTCCCCAAATCTTGTCTTCTCGGATTTTAAGGTATTAGATAAGCCTGCTTCAGGTGTTAAAGATAAGATAATAATTGATCCGGAAGTCCCGGAAGGACTGGTTTACAGAATCCAGGTAGCTGTTTTCCGTAATCCAGTTGAACCTTCGTATTTTAAAGGAATCACTCCTGTTTATGGGTTAAGGTTGTCCGGAAATGGTCTTACTAACTATTATGCCGGGATATTCAGGAGATCATCTGACGCTGCAAAAGCACTTATTGCCGTAAAAGCCAAAGGGTTTAAGGATGCTTTTACAGTTGCATTTTTTGGGAAAAAGCCAGTTTCTGCGGAGAGGGCCGCTGTTCTTGAGAAAGAGTGGGGTAAGAGACCATTAACAGCAGAAATAAAAACTACGCGGGAGACTATGAAAGATACTCTTGCTCCTGCTCTCGTTTTCAGAATTGAGGTTACCAGATCAGCAAAGCCACTTAAGGATGATGTAACAGAAGGATTAAAAACGATAGCTGGTAACCGCGGGATGGAAATTATTACAACTGATGATGGTAAATTTGTATATTTGATCGGGAAATTTATTACATTTGAGAGCGCGGCCGAGTATAATGACCTTCTTATCAGAAATGGTTATCGCGAAGCAAAGGTCGTAGCATGGCTGGGGAGAAATGAAATCCCTGTTGAGACTGCAAGACAATTATTTGAAAAGTTAAAATGAGGGAGAGAACCCTACATAGAGATGATAGTCAGAATCAACGCAGTGAAATCAGTTCACTGGTACTGTTAAATGACAATATCAATACATTCGATCATGTCATTAAATCGCTGGTTGAAATCTGTGGTCACGATTCAGTTCAGGCTGAACAATGTGCTATGATTGTACATTTTAAAGGCAGCTGTGAAATAAAATCCGGTCAGAAAGAGATCTTAAATGCGATGAGCAGGTCGTTAAATGCAAAGGGACTTATTTCAAAGGTAGACAACAAAGCAAAACTGTAAAAAAATAAAAACACCTGCCAGTCAGGTAAAGTGAAGGACCTTTATTACCTCCTTCCGGGATTAGGAAGATGATGCAAAATCTAAACGTGATAAGATAAATTCACAGTCTTTACCCTGTAAGAAAGAGAGATTGCATTATTAAAAAATTCATTGTAAATTCGACATTCAGGGCAGATATTAATTGTTATTTTACAATTACTGAGATGGAGAAAAGCCAGCGTCGTGAGTTTCTTAAAAAAAGCATTCTCGGGTTATCGGGTGCAGCCATGGTACCAGGTGCATTAAAAAATAATCTATCATTAGAATCACGGCAGAAGAGTATTCCGGAACTTCCGTTCAGGGTCCTCGGCAGAACCGGTATTAAAACGCCCCTGATAAGTATGGGAACAAGTTCTGCAAGTAGTCCGGGATTAGTAAAATCAGCCTATTTTTCCGGCATTAAACTCTTTTTTTCTGCAACCTATTATGGGGAGGGTAGTAATGAAACAATGGTCGGGGAGGGATTAAAGGGCCTTCCAAGAGATTCATATTTAGTTGGCACTGCAATACCACTTGAAGGATACGACACACATAAAGGTGTACTTACATATCCCCTGAATATAAATGATTATTTTTTAAAAAAGGTAGGAGGGAGTCTGGAAAGATTTGGTCTGGAATATGTTGATTTTGTTTTGTTTCCTTATGCAGGGAAAAGAGAGATGATCATGAACGAAGCCCTTATTAAAGTATTGATGAAACTTAAGAAAGAGGGAAAAACACGATATGTCGGGATTTCCACACACAGCTACTGCGAGGAGGCACTCAAAGCTGCTGCTGATGCCGGGATATATGATGTAGCCATGACTGCTTATAACTTCAAAACTGATAGCAGGGAGTCTATGAATGAAGCAATTGCTTATGCAATTAATGCAGGGATGGGTGTAATGGCTATGAAAACCACTGCCGGAGCATTCAATGACAAGTCAGGAACAAAACCTCTTGACACAAATGCTGCACTTAAATGGGTGTTGCAAAATGAGCAAATATCGTCAATTGTCTCTGGCATGTCCTCACTGGAAGAGCTGGAGAAAAATTTAGCTATGATTCAGGATCTGAAAATGTCGGAACAGGAGACAAACAGTATAAATTTAACGGAGCTTGATCCGATGCCGGGGCTTTATTGTCAACAGTGCCGTCAATGTGTGCCACAATGCAGGTATAATCTGGAAATACCCACTGCAATGAGAAGTTATATGTATGCTTACGGTTACAGGAATCTTAAACAGGCACGGCATACCCTCAATGAAGCTGGTCTGCCTGACAATTCATGTAAAGATTGTGAAAGCTGCATTGTAAAATGCCATTCAGGATTTGATGTAAAAGAAAGAATTGAAGATATTTCAAGACTAAAAGATGTCCCGATGGATTTTTTGATCTGATGGTCATTAATCTGAATATCCACTTTTATAAAATGGGTTATAGTATAATTCCCTTACTGGCTTTGGGGTTATTTTATTGTTTATTCAGGCACCATTATTCATTCTGTATAGAAGTCAAGCATTTTTTTAATAGCATTCCTGCATACCGTACAAAATCCCTTCGGTCCGTTACTCTTCATCCTGCAATCCATTTCAGAACGGTATATCCCTTTGGCAGAATATCCTGCACCTTCAAATAACCCTGTAACATTTTTGTATTTTTCCGTGGCAGGAGTAGGTATCGGAATATCTTTTCCTATAAATTTCTTCCATTTTGAATCAAAATTAACCAAAGTTGTAATATTTGGTTCCCATGGTTCGACATCAAGAGGGTAGAAATCTTCATAAGCCACTGATGATGAATAATATTCATCGGCCAGGCCGGCAAATCCATGTCCGAATTCATGGATAAATACAATTGGTGATAGAGGATTTCCGGAGGAAGTTCCGCTGTAATAGTTGTAAACCCCTCCGCCTCCGTACCTGTTTGTGTTTATGAGGACTATAATATTGTCGTGTGGTACTGCCGCTGCAAAATCGTTTACTGCTTTGATATCCGTTGTGGTCAGATAGCGGTCAAGACCGAAAGTATAAAATGTCGAATTAAGGGCTGTATTTACATAAATCCTTTCGCCGGGAATATCTGTTCCTGATTCTTCTGAAACTGCTTCAACCGCCCAGACATTTATTTTGTCTTTAAAGTCAGTAAATGGAGGTTCTCCGAAGAGTACCTCGGTCATATTCTTTACATCCTCTCTGAATTTTCCTATCTCTTCAGTTGTGTAGCCTTCTGCAATAAATGCAAGGTCAACACATTTTTGAGGGTCTCCCGCATCCCTGATCTTACTTACATTAACTTTTACGGGAGACTCTTTTCTGATAAAATAATCATCAGGATCAATTCTGGTTTCATAAAGTTTGGAGAATGAACCGTCTCTCTCCCTGATGCTGAGAACAAACCTGATCTTGTTTTTTGGATATGGCATTGTAGCAACCTCATAAAATCTTCTCTTCATTACCTTAGCCTCCGCTGTGGTTTGCCATTCCTGATAAAGAGTGCAGAAGCCTCTTGAATATATCAGGGTATTAGCATCTTCATCAAATACTTCATATTTCAGGTTTCCGAATTTGAAAGGATCGATTAGATTTTTTTCCGAGCCACTCCAGTAAGGCTCCTCCTTCATGCCAGCAGGAAATACCTCTGTCTCCCTGCTATTACCCGCAAGTATAAAATCAAATCGTAAAACCTTTTTAGTAAAGTATTTATCAAAATTAATTTGTGCGTTAGCTGAAAGAGTCCAAACAAACAAAATAAGTATGGTTAAGTTTCTCATATCGTGATGGTTTTAGCCAAAATCACTCAAAGCTAAAAATAATCGGTGAATCAGTGCAATATTTTAGTTATTTTTGCAGAGAGTAAAAAGAACGCAAAGCTTTAGAATTTTAAAATCTTATAATAACTAAAATCATGGCTGACCTTAATACCAGAATTAGCGATTATATCTGGAAAAACCTGGATGAAAGGCGTTTCGTTGCAAAATCGGATCCTTTTTGGGAGTCATTACGAAATATTGGGACAGAACTATGGCTGGATACTGGTGATATAGAGGAGGCTGAATCTAACTGGTCATCCGAAATGAGCGCCCTGACAACGAATAACACATTACTCAACAAAGAAATTCAGAAGGGTATTTACGATGTTTTTATTTCAGAAGCTAAAAGCATCGTCAGGGAGCTTCCGATTGAAGAAAAGGTAAAAGAGATTGCCTTCATTCTGAATGCACGTCATGGCTTAAGATTAGCTACAAAATTCGGAGGATACGTCAGTGTTGAGCTTCACACAGATCTCTCACATGATATTAAAGGAATTGAATATTATGGCAAAAGGCTCCATGAGATTTGCCCGGATAATTTTATAGTAAAAGTTCCCTATACTGCTGAAGGATTAATCGGGGCACGGCACCTTCGTGATTCCGGTGTCAAGGTCAACTTCACGCTTGAGTTCAGTGCGAGGGAAAATGTAATTGTGACAAGAGTTGCACGCCCCGATTACCAGAATGTATTTCTTGGCCGGATAGGTGCTTATATGATTAATAATAAGCTTGGTGACGGGACAGGTGCAGGTGAGAGGACTGTTATTTCTACGCAAAACTGGGTAACTGGTCTTTCGGCAAAAAATCCATGGCAATCAAAGCTTATAGCAGCAAGTCTGAGAAGTTACAATCAGCTTGAATTACTTGCCGGAACTGATGTATTCACCATGCCTCCCGGCGTTGCAGCGGAGGGCCGTAAATCATTAAGTGGCAATTTTATATCGCGGCTTCATGAAAACTTTGACGTAAGCATTTTTGAAAATGCTAAAGAGGCCCACCTTGAAAAATTCTGGGAAGTCGGAGATAAGGAGATCAAGCTGGCCGAGAGACTCGCCTCAAAACTGCCGGAAACAGGAAATGAGCTGATTACCATCGCGCACGAAGAGGGTTGCGGGGATATGTTCCCTTTCCTTACAAAGGAGGAGAAAGCATTAATTGTATCAGATGGAAAGATACCCGTCCATTCAAGATGGGCACAAAAGATCAGTGAAGGTAAAATTGCACCTGATACATTGCTTACACTTGCAGGTCTGGCTTCGTTTGCAGCAGACCAGGAAGCTCTTGATCAAAGGATATTGGGTATTATTTCTTAATCCGGTCAGATCTCTGTCTCTGCATTTCGTAGAGAAAGATTCCAGCTGCAACGGACACATTCAGAGATGCGATATTTCCTTGCATAGGTATCTTTACCTGATGGTCAGAAAGCGATATCAGTTCCCGGCTGATCCCTTTTTCTTCAGAACCCAGTACTAATACTGATGGACCTGTAAGGGCAGAAGACGAAGCTTCCTCTCCCGAATTTTCAGTTGCGCATATTACTTTTAAGCCGGAACTTTTCATATATTCTATTGACCGGACGATGCTCTTCTCCCTGCAGACGGGAAATGTATGTAGCGCACCTGCAGATGTTTTTATTGCATCAGCTGTAATCCTTGCGGATCCCTTTTCAGATATTATAATTGCATGGGCCCCAAGGCAATCTGCAGTACGGACAATAGCTCCGAAGTTTCTTACATCTGAAACTCCATCGAGTGCAACAATAAGTGGATCTTCACCTTTTTCAAAGATCATTGGGAGAAGACTTGAGATGTCCTGGTATTCAATGAGTGACAGCCATGCCAGCACTCCCTGGTGATTTTTTCTTGTCACCAGCTCAATTCTCTCAACAGGTACTATCTGATAAACTATGTTATGCGTTTTTACCTCCGACATGAGCTCATGATACAAAGAACCCTGAAGGCCCTGCTTTATCAGGAGGCGGTCTATTTGTTTTCCTGCCCTTATAGCTTCGATAACAGCTCTTAACCCAAATATAGAATCTGTCTCTTTCTGCATTTTATTTAAATATCTTCCGGATTATCGAGGCGGTAAACTATGCCTTTTCTCCATGATAAAACTGCCTGATCCCAGTAAGTTACAGGTGATTCGCTCCTGCTTAGAAAGTAATCATTATCAGAAAATATGTTATCCTTCTTTTTAAAATTGAAGAAAAGATACTCTTCCTTTAAATGGACCCTGCCTCCCCATGTCGATTTAACAACTTTTTTACTGTAACCCCAGCTCTCTTCATCAGGTGTCTTGTAGATTTTATCAGGAGGGCCGTAAATTATATATATCATTCCCCTGTCACTTCTCCATCCCTCTTTGTAAGATGTAAAATAATAGTTTGAATAGAGTACCCTTGTGTAATATATTCTGATGAGTTCACGGGCTTTCTCAATATTTCCACCACATTTAATCCAGAAATCGTCAAGGGCTTTTTTGGGTTTTACTGATGAAAGTAATGAATTTACTTCATCCGGAGAAGCAAGGTAGGCAAGGGGTCCGATCATTACCCCCGGTGTTGTCATGGATGGAAAAGATGCTCCGAAATTCATGAATGTATATCCTTCTTTAATATCCCTTGCAATACTGACCAGATATATACCCTCTTTCGGAAACATCATTGGCAATGTATCGGAGTAATGCAGAGCAATAGTCGTATCAGGTCCGTAGTCAATGCTCTTTTCGGGGAGTATCATTGAGGGTGGATATGGAACTTCCCTGAATGGTTTGTAGTACGATACATAAATTGAGTCAACAGGTTTTCTAAGGTAGAGAAGGTTAACAAATTCATTTGCTCTTATAACAGGATTAAATAATTCATTTTTCTGAAAGTGCCCCCTTGCAAGAAAATTGTATCTGTTGTTATCTGAGAATGTATTGAATGATACAAAGGCCTGAACAACTTTCAACCGTAACCTGTCAAGTATTTTAATTTCAATATTGTATTCAAGGCCTTTTTGTACCTTAAGAGGAACCTTGTAAAGGTATTCCTGCCTTCCCTCTTCCTTGACAATGTTAAGGTTATAAAACGCAGTGTCGGCAAGAATTTTGCCCTGACTGATATTAAAAAGCTTTACATTCAATTGCATTAAGGATGTGGGAACTCCCTGGGGGTTGGCTTCCGAGAAAAATAAATCGGATGTGAAAAATTTTACTTCGAGAACGGATGTTTCATCAGATTGATTTGTAACATTGTAACGTGGGCTGAAAGGATTTTTTGTAGGATTGTAGATATAGGAAAGATCCTTGGAATCAATTGCAGTCTGGGTGGTTTTGCAGGAGATCAAAAGCACACTCATAAGGATTATTGCTGGCAAACTCAGTAGTATCCTAAAGGCTTTTAAATTCTTCATATTCAAAATTAATTAACTTTTGGTTTGTTCCCCTCTTTCCAGATTAATCTTATTCTGCAAAGCTCCCTGTCATCATTTTTCCTGAATATTGAATGGTCATAAATGCCATGGTCATTCTTTCCTGTCACTGTATGAACTGATATCTCATCATTATAAACAGATTCCGCAAGATAGTTTATTTCTGCTGAACAGGGAACATTCTTCAATGAGAAATCGAGGTCATAAGTATCGGTTACCCATTTGACATACCTTACATTATTAGTATGCAGATTTAAGTCAAGATCACTTACCTTCACACTGAAGGTTTGTGAAACCATACTATCGTCAGCAACCTTTTCCAGTTTTGCTGCATTTCGGGGAAGTGCATTCATCTGCTTTATATCAGTTGGATTGGCGAGGACTTTATCCGGCCTTTGAATTTTCTTTGTTTCACGATCAATAATAAGCCATGAGGATGCTGCTGAAGCTATATGTCTGCCATCGGTGAAAAACACGTCAAAGTCTCTCATTCCAAATAGTTTATCTGTTCCTTTGTGCCATGTCCGTATAACTATTGTTTCTTCCCATACAGGCCATTCAGAAATTACAGCATACATTCTGGAGAGGACCCATAAATGATTTTCTTTCATCAGGTCATCTCTTCCAAAACCCAATCTGACAGCATGTTCTGAAGCCATATCCTGAAGAAAATCAAAAAGTGAATAAAGATTTATTCTGCCAGCCGGACCTGTTTCATAAACATGGATCTTGTATTCTTTTTCAAAATGGTTCAATTCCATTTTCAGTTGGTATTTCGTAAATACTCTTCAATTTCCTGAGAATATTCTGCCCATTTATTAATTTCCCTGTTTAACTGCGACTTCAGGTCCTGATATTTGGTGTATATTCCTTCATCTTCAGCTGATGAACTAAGTGGATCGATTAATGACCTGTCCACTGTCCCTAATTCAGCTTCGAGCTTTTCAATAAAACGTTCAGATTCTTCAAGTCGTTTCCGAAGTTTTCTCAGGTTTTTTTCATACTCCTTCTTTTCAAGGTACTTTTGCTTATTGACAGAAATATCATCCTTGCGGTTATCGTACTTTAATTTCTCTTTTTTCTCAATATCTTTCAGGTTTTCAATCTTTTTCTTACGCAGGAAATCATAAATCCCTCCAATATTTTCTTTAATCCTGTTATGTCTGAACTCAAATACTTTTTCAACAATCCCGTCCAGGAAATCCCTGTCATGGGACACCACAATTAGTGTGCCATCAAATTTGATAAGTGCCTGTTTGAGGATATCTTTTGAACGCATGTCCAGATGATTTGTAGGTTCATCGAGTACCAGCAGGTTATAGGGTTCCAGCAGAAGTTTTACCAGTGCAAGCCGTGAACGTTCCCCTCCTGAAAGTACTTTTACCTTCTTGTCAACATCATCGCCCCTGAAAAGAAATGCCCCGAGCATGTCGCGGATCTTTGTTCTGACATCTCCCTTTGCCACGTCATCAATAGTCTGAAGAACTGTGCGGTTTTCATCAAGCAATTCATCCTGATTCTGGGCAAAATACCCGATTTTCACATTATGCCCCATCTTCAGGGTGCCTTTATATTCCAGCTCGCCGGTAATGATCCTTGAAAATGTGGTTTTTCCTTCTCCGTTACGTCCGACGAAAGCAACCTTTTCTCCCCTTGAAATTTTTATGTCAATATTATTAAGAACAATTAGAGAGTCATAATTTTTAGTAAGATTTAGTGCCTCAAGAACTACAGTCCCTGAACGTGGAGCTGCAGGAAACCTTAAGTGTATTGCACTGGTATCCTCTTCGTCGACTTCAAGTCGTTCAACCTTGTCAAGTTGTTTAATCTTTGACTGAACCTGCACGGCTTTTGTTGCTTTATACCGGAACCTCTCAATAAATTTCTCGGTATTTTCTATCATTTTCTGCTGGTTTCTGAAGGAAGCTATCTGCTGCTCCCTTCTCTCAGCTCTTAGTTCTATATATTTTGACCAGGAAGCCTTGTAATCATAAATTCTTCCCAGGGATATCTCTATTGTTCTGGTTGTAATATTATCCAGGAATGCCCTGTCGTGTGATACAAGTACAACAGATCCCGGGTAACCTGCAAGAAATGTTTCAAGCCATTGAATAGATTCTATATCAAGATGATTGGTAGGTTCGTCAAGCAGGAACAGTGAAGGCTTTTTAAGAAGTATCTTGGCAAGTTCGACTCTCATACGCCATCCACCGCTTAACTCTTTTGTAGGTCTGTCAAAATCTTTACGTTCAAACCCGAGGCCAAGAAGAGTACGCTCGGCTTCAGCCATATAATTGGTGCCACCAAGCAGCCGGTATCTCTCCTCCGCAATTGTCAGATAATCGCATAGCTTAAGATAATCAGGCGATTCATAATCTTCTCTCCTGGCAATCTCAGCATTACAGTGCTCGATCTCTTCAGTCAGGGATATCAGTTCCGAAAAAGCTGTAACTACTTCATTCATTACAGTTGTTGAATCATCAACTTTCATTTGTTGGGGAAGATATCCGATTGTAACATATTTTGGTATGTCGATAATCCCAGAAGAAGGATTCTGAATACCGGCTATGACTTTAAGAAGAGTCGATTTACCTGCCCCATTCTTGCCTGCCAGACCAATCCTGTCCTGTTCATTTATAAGAAATGAAATATTATTCAGCAGATCAAAGCTGCCAAATGAGACTGATATATTTTGTATAGAGACCATCTAAATTAAATCGAGTGCAAATATAAAAAAAGTAAAGGAGATGACTAAGGTAAGGTTATCTCAGGAAAGAATTATATTTGTGTGGTTATATACTTTAAACAACTTATCTAATTAATGATGATCCTTAAAAATCGTTTTAAACAGTTTTTAACCAGGATTCTGCCATTGGCTGTTTTAACACTCTTCCTGGTTTCATCATGCAAAAAAGAGAACCCCGTCTCCTCATATGCATATTTTGTTTCGAAAGAGCAGAAATTGAATCTTTCGGTGACCTATATTAATAATTTTATCAGTAATGCTTCGGGATACTATCCGGAAATTAATTCCATGAAGCAATATGTTGCAAGTGATGTCAATATTTTTAAGATTATTTATAAAACAACCATAAACGGGGAAAAGATAAATGCTTCCGGGTTAATTTGTGTTCCTGCGGTACCAGGTGAATATCCTGTTCTCTCTTTTCAGAATGGTACCAATACTCTTGATGCACTGGCTCCAAGTAATTATGTTCTGGACCCTGCATACCAGATGGTTGAGATAATAGCATCGATGGGATTTATTGTTGTAATGGCTGATTATCCGGGATTTGGAGAAGCAGTACAGATACCGCACCCTTACCTGGTTAAAGAACCTACGGTACAATCCCTGGTTGACTTACTTTTCACCGTGAATGAAATTGTCAGTACTGAGTTTCAGGGAATAGTTCTGAAGAATGAGTACTATCTGCTTGGGTACTCTCAGGGTGGCTGGGCAACCCTTGCCTTGCATAAAACATTGGAGCTTGATTATACTGATGAGTTTAACCTTGCCGGATCAGCATGTGGGGCAGGGCCATACAACATATATTCTCTGTTTCAGAGTATGGCAAATGCCACAACATATCCAATGCCAGTATATATTGGTTATATTGTACATGCTTATGAATCCTATAACCAGTTTACCAACCCTGTTTCGGAGATTCTCAATGAGCCTTACGCTGAGAGGCTGGGGACTCTCTATAACGGAAATTTATCGTTTGATCAGATCAATAGTCAACTGACCACTTCAATTCCGGGTTTGCTAAAAGCAGATTTTATCTCGGGATTTGTTTCTGCCCCTGAATATTCACCAATTCGTGAAGCCCTGAATAGAAACAGTATAACAGCCTGGAATACAAATAAATATTTATTCCTTGTACATGGAGGCAACGATACTCAGGTGAGCCCTGTTGCTACTCAAAACATATATGACGAAATGATCAATGCAGGTACTTCTTCTTTGTTATGTGTAAAGGAAATTATTCCAGGTCTTGATCATGGAGATGGTGTTGTTCCATGTATGATAAAAGGGTTATTGTTTTTGAAGAACCTCGAGGTTTCAAAACATTTTAAATAAAGAAAGTGGGTCGAAAAACAGAAATGCCACTGCTTGAAAAAGTGAAAATAACTGACATCGGGGCAGAAGGGAATGCTCTTGCACGGGTAGAGAATCTGGTGGTATTCGTTCCGATGGTTATTCCGGGGGATATTGTTGACCTCAGGGTATTAAAAAAAAGGAAAAAGTACCTTGAAGGAATGGTGGTTAAATTTCATGAATACTCACCTGACAGGGTTGCACCACGATGCATCCATTTTGGTATTTGCGGAGGCTGCAGGTGGCAGCATCTTCCTTACAGGTTGCAGCTTAAATATAAGGAAAAGCAGGTAATTGATACTCTGACAAGAATAGGAAAGGCTGATCTGCCTGTACATGAGCCTATACTTGGATCCTCATTGGAATTCCTTTACAGGAATAAACTTGAATACACATTTTCAGACAGGAGATGGTTAACACCAGATGAGATCAGATCTGATAATGATTTTGGTAAAGAGGATGCGCTTGGATTTCATATTCCGGGATTTTTTGATAAAGTGCTGGACATTAGTGAATGTCACCTCCAGCCGGAACCCTCCAATTCTATCAGAAACAGTGTAAGGAGATATGCTCACAGAAAAGGACTTTCTTTTTTTAATCTGAGAGAACAAACCGGATTTTTAAGGAACCTGGTTATACGAAACTCCCTTGAAGGAAAAGTAATGGTGATAGTTGTTTTCTTTCATGATGAAGAGGAGAGGAGAAATGGTCTTCTTGATCATATTGCATCGGAATTTCCGCAGGTAACTTCGCTGTTTTATGTTATCAATTCCAAGAGAAATGATTCTCTTGCTGATCAGTATCCGGTCCTGTATAAGGGTGAAGATCATCTGGTTGAAGAGATGGATGGTTTGAAATTCAGGATAGGTCCCAAATCGTTTTATCAGACAAACACTGTTCAGGCATTGGCATTGTACCGGATTGCCTTGACATTTGCAGGTTTGTCGGGAAAAGAGAATGTTTATGATCTTTATTCAGGTACCGGAACGATTGCCAACTTTATTGCACCTTATGCCGGCAGAGTTACCGGTATTGAATATATTGATGAAGCCGTAAAGGATGCAATAATAAATTCCAGAATTAATAATATAAGCAATACGTCTTTCTTTTCAGGTGATATGAAAGATATCCTTAATGAGCAATTTATAATGTTAAACGGAAAGCCCGACGTAATTATTACCGATCCTCCAAGGGCAGGGATGCATGAAGATGTTTTAAAAGCGATATTGTATGCGGCTCCGGAGAAAATAGTCTATATAAGCTGCAATCCCTCAACACAGGCACGTGATATCTTATTGCTTTCACAAAATTATCAGGTTACAAATGTACAGCCTGTTGATATGTTCCCCCATACTCATCACGTTGAAAATGTTGTACTTTTAAAAAGGGTTTAAATAAATAATTGATTTATTTTGCACTTTATACTTGTTTGCCTATTTTTGTCGCGCTCAGTCAGACAAGATGGCTGACCCTCCTTCGGAGGTTAAAGGTGTAGATAGTCAGGATTAGACTGGAGAGATGGGTGAGTGGCTTAAACCAGCAGTTTGCTAAACTGCCGTATGGGAAACTGTACCGGGGGTTCGAATCCCCCTCTCTCCGCACAGGCAAATCAAACCCCGCGCCAGCGGGGTTATTTATTTTACCGGGGCTCCGAAGAAAGCTTGCTTTCTGAAGGAGTTTCGGTAAAATAAATATTAACCCGTCAGGGTTTGATTTGCCTTTGCAGGACTCCCCACCGGGGATCACGAACGAACGAAGTGAGGTCGTAATCCCTGAAAACTGTCAGGGTTTGATTTGCCTTTGCAGGACTCCCCACCGGGGATCACGAACGAACGAAGTGAGGTCGTAATCCCTGTAACCCGTCAGGGTTTGATTTGCCTTTGCAGGACTCCCCACCGGGGATCACGAACGAACGAAGTGAGGTCGTAATCCCTGTAACCCGTCAGGGTTTGATTTGCCTTTGCAGGACTCCCCACCGGGGATCATGACCGACCGGAGTTTTACCAACGAGTGAAGAAAATCCGGGAGCGGTAAAAAATTGGGATCACTCCAATCATTTAAGATTAAACTGATTCTTCTTGTTATCTTCCTAAAAACAAGTACCTTTGCACCGTAATTTTTAAGACTTAACCGGTTAACATATGTAAATCGAAAGTTTAAAAAGAAACAAAGTATTTAAAAGGTTAAAAAATGAAGAAAAATGTTTTAATGGGAATGGCAGCTATAGTAATGGTTGCTTTTCTATCAAGTTGCGGGAAAGCCCCACAAGCTCAGATTGATGCTACTAAGGCAGCTATAGAGGCTGCAAAAACTGCGGAAGCTCCTGTTTACCTGCCCGCGCAGTTCAGTGCATTACAGGATTCAATGAATGTTGTAATGGCAAAAGTTGAAGTACAAAAATCAAAGTTATTTAAGAATTTTGGTACTGTTAAAGTTGATCTTGACAAGACTTTAACTCTTGCAAATAAGGTTGCGGCTGATGCCGTTTCTAAGAAAGAAGAGGTTAAGAAAGAAGCCGAAACGTTATTGACAGATATCAAAGCTGTTATTAATGAAAACGCTCAGCTCATTAAAAAGGCTCCAAGAGGAAAAGAAGGCGCCGCGGTTCTGGAGCAGATTAAATCAGAAATTGCAACAATCGATACATCCGTAGCAGATGCTCAGGACTTGTATGATAAAGGTGCATATATGGATGCACTGAACAAAGTAAAAGCTGCAAAAGACAGAGCAGCCGGTATCAACACTGAACTTAAAGACGCTATTGCAAAAGTCAGAAGATAAAAATCAAGGGGTAAGTTCAATATCTGAAAAACCCCCGGGTATTTCCCGGGGGTTTTTTAAATGTGAAAATGGTTAAATGAGAAACATCGGGAAAATTGGACTGATAACTGTTGTCATTACGACGTTTTTATCGTTTCTGGTATTGATTTTAATAAAAATTGTTCCGGAACCTCCTGTTGACAAGATGAAAGCTGCACAGGAGATTTTATCAAAAGCAGGAAGGGACAATGCTCCAACATACTCCAGAAAGCTCTATGCTGAAGCAAAAAACTTTTATGATTCTGCCATGGCTAACTGGAGCATGGAGAATAAAAAATTCATTTATTTCAGAGATTATGATAGAGTGGCTAAGGATGCAGAATTATCTTTAGAAAAGGCAGGTCAGGCCTCTGAAAACTCAAAAAACAGTATTTCATATCTCAAAATTAAAGTAAAACTGAAATTAGATTCTCTTAATAACCTCGTAAAAGATATTAATTATTTATTCAATACATACCCGCTTACTTCTGAACTGAGGAACCGGATCTCACAGGGAAAACTTCTGCTGGAAGAGGCTGAATCTGATTTTGACAGAGGTCAATATCTGCCTGCAAACCGGAAAATCACCGATTCTGAATACCTGCTTACAGGATCTTATGAGAATTCACTCACAAACCTTAAAAACTATTTCCACTCATACCCACTCTGGAGAAAATGGATCGATGCCACCATTAAAGAGTCTAAGAAGAACCACAGTTATTCAATTATTATTGACAAAGTATCAAGAAAATTTTATGTTTATCAGAATGGCATCAGAAAGTATGAATTTGATGCTGAACTTGGCAGGAACTGGGTTGGGGACAAAAGAATGAGGGGTGATCAAGCAACACCAGAGGGGATGTATAAAATAACCAGAAAATTTGAATCAAACAAAACAAGATATTATAAAGCTTTATTGCTTGATTATCCCAATGAAGAAGATCTGAAAAACTTCAGACAGGAGGTGGCCAATGGAACCATGCCTGCTTCATCCAAAATCGGAGAGCTGATTGAAATACATGGTAACGGGGGGAAGGGTATTGATTGGACGGAAGGCTGTGTTGCACTTACCGACAGAGAGATGGATATAATTTATGTAATTGCTAAAGTGGGAACACCGGTTACAATTGTCGGCTCCTCGGTTGATCTTCTGAATATTCTGAAAAGATAAAAAATTATGAAATGGTAAATGACGAGATGCATAATATTACTGAGCAATCCGGTGCAAGCCAAAGCAGGAACGAGTCTGCTGTTCGGGAAAATTATGGAATAATTAATATTTTAAATTCCTTCCGGAGGAAGCTCTTGGAAAACACGCGGTTTATGCAAATCTTTCGGAATACTCTCACCATTTTTGTAACAATTGTTACAATTATTTTTCTTTTTATATTCATTATATATATTGTACCCTCCTTACAGGAACTCGCCGGTGGCAGAAAGATTTATGCTGTCGGCTCAACCGGACTTAAAAAGGATGCTTCATATAAAAAACAGATAGGATTGATGACCAGGGATATTCAGAGATTGTCAAGAAAATATAATGCATTTTCATCCGGACAATCCTATATTGTAATAAACACAACTGATAACAGGTTTCTCCTTTACAGGAATAAAAAGCTTATCAGGGAAGGATTCTGTAGTTCGGGGAGCTATAAATTGTTACAAACGCAATGGGGAAAAAGCTGGATATTCAAGACGCCAAAAGGAAAATTTCATATTCAGGGAAAGACTATCCATCCTACGTGGAGGAGGCCTGACTGGTCATTTGTTGAAGAAGGAGCACCTATACCTTCGCAAAACGACCCGTCAAGATATGAATATGGTGTCCTGGGTGATTATGCCATGGCCCTGGGTGATGGTTACCTTATCCATGGGACAATTTATAAACGCTTTCTTGGGATGCCTGTCACACACGGGTGCGTCAGGTTGAATGATGAAGATCTTAAATTGATATTCAATACTTTGAGCATCGGTTCCAAAGTATATATTTTCTGACCTGAATATTATGGAAACAGAAGAAAGATTTACAAACCCATACCGGAAAAAGAGAGGAATGTTTATAATAATAATTCTGCTGCTAGTTATTGTTGTTTACTATACCGTAATGTCATTACTGAGCCCCGGCGAAAAGATGAAAGAGTTGACCGCTGAGTTTGCTAATAAACAGAAAGGGAAAACAAAAGTTGACGAAAGAATATTTTCTGATTCAACATATCTGAAATTACTAAAAGAAAAGGCTTTTCTCCAATCGAGAAATCTGATGGCGGCCACAGATTCAATCTATCTTACCATAAATCTTCCTGATAGTACAGTAAATCTTGAAATAAGCGGGGTGGTGGTCCATACTGCAAAAATAGCACATCTGAAAATGAGCAGGATACTTGAGAAAGGCAATGAATTTATTATCTCGTCAATGCTCTCTGCACCACTGACTACCGCAAATGATATTTCATCAATTAGGAAGGAACCGTTTATGATTTCAATGGCGCCGAAAGATACCTCTGAATATCAACCTGATGTCATACCAGATACCGCAGATTATGAACCTGTTAGCTATATTCTTAACATGAATAACGGGATACGTATATATTTTTATCAGGATGATGAGTTAAATGCAGGGACCAGGATACATATATTCTTCTTTGATCTGCATGACAGGCTTCTAAATACCCTCAGCTCAATTAAGAGGGCAATCGTTCTTAAGATTCCGGAATACCATCCTTTTATAAAGATATGGATCAACCGGGCTGATGCAAAAATAATTTACAGAGCTATTCCCAGACATGGACAGGTAGGTGTTTACAGGTAACAACCCTGCCAATTCACGGGAATGTTAACAGGATCGTCACAGCATTGTACATACCATGCCATTCCAGTGAAGGTCGATTTCTTCACGGGTTTAAACGGGGTTTTACAAATTGGAGTCGCCATTCACTGGAAATCCAAAAGGAAAAAACCGCAAAGTTGTATTCCGGACGCATTAAAGACGCCATTCTTCCAGGATTTTTCAAAAAAAACCATCCCGAACTTGTGCCTACCGGGGAACAGATTAATATTAAAAAAATGGGCAGATTCTTTGAAGTCCTGTACAGAAATTCAGAATGTACAGGTTAAACCCATGCACTTTTTGGTGTAATCTTTTCATTGTTCGGGTATAATTCCTGCTGTATTCAGAACCTTTTTAATTAAACTTTGGCAAAATATTAAAAAAGATGTAGGTTTGAGGATGACTCATTTATGGAAGTATACATGGGACGATTTACTGGTATTACAGGAATAATCATTATCCTTGGACTGGCATTCTTATGGTCGAATAATCGCAGAAAAATTAATTACCGGCTTGTTGGTACAGGTTTGATTTTACAGACAGCTCTCGCTATATTTATTCTTAAGGTTCCTATTGGTCAGGATATTTTCTTCTGGTTGGGGAAAGCTGTTAATAAACTACTCGATTTTTCAAAGGAAGGGGCGCTATTTGTTTTTGGAGATCTCACAAAAGTCACCGAGATCCTTCCTGCCGGTGTGGCAAGGAGTGGTGTCTTTCTTTTCATATTACTTCCGACTATTATTTTTGTATGCGTCCTTGTTGCCATGGCTTATCACATAGGATTAATGCAAAGAGTTATTGCAGTTATTGCAAGGTTTGTACACTGGGCGATGAGGGTAAGCGGAAGTGAAGCCCTTTCGAATGTGGCAAGCGCTTTTGTTGGTCAGGTGGAAGCTCAGATAATGATACGTCCCTACCTCGCAGGTATGACAAGATCGGAATTACTTGCCTCCATGACGGGTAGTATGGCGTGTATCGCAGGGGGTGTAATGGCTGTTTATATTTCAATGGGAATCCCCGCATCATACCTTTTGGCAGCCAGTCTGATGGCTGCCCCGGGTGCACTGGTTATCTCGAAAATTGTTTTTCCTGAAACGGAAGAGTCAGAAACCAAAGGCATAGTGAAACTTGAAGTAAAAACACAATACTCCAATATAATGGATGCAATTTCGCATGGAGCAAGTGACGGGATGAAAATTTCAATAAATGTTATAGGAATGCTTATTGGTGTAATTGCTCTTATTGCTTTAATTGATGCACTGCTTGGTTATTTCGGGCATTTCCTTGCATGGACAGGATTATCGCTTGAAGCGGTCGGACTGAATCTGGATCATCTTAGGCTTAAAGATGTTTTTGGGTTAATTTTCAGCCTGTTTGCGATAGTAATGGGAGTGCCTCCTTCGGAATCGCTTTCAGTTGGTTCCCTTTTGGGTACAAAGATGGTCATTAACGAATTTGTTGCTTATTCCGACATGGCTCCTATGATAAGTCAGAGTGCATTAAGTGCCAGGGCGGTTGTAATTGCCAGTTTTGCTTTATGCGGATTTGCAAATTTCAGTTCGGTAGCCATTCAGATTGGAGGAATTGGTGCAATTGCACCAACCCGCAAAGCTGATCTTGCACGACTTGGATTAAAAGCAATGCTTTGTGGAACAATGGCATCCTATATTTCAGCATCCTTAGCAGGAATACTGTTATAAAACATCACAACTGAAGAAACTGTTGCCTGATGACTTTGAATTAAATTTTTATGATTCTTGTATCTGAAGCCTGATCAGAGTTATTTTAGAAAATTAGGGTAGCATGACTGTTTACCTTTCATTCCAATTATTATTTATTTTGAACAGCATTTTGTAAATATTTTGTAAGCGAGTTTGCTTCATCGTCTGTCAGCGCTGCAATATTTTGGTCTTTCATATGCTTACGCATTCGTTCCACTACTGCAGGCCATTCCTCTGCAGTATGTTGATAGGGAGAAGGAAGCGCATGACAAATGGAACATTTATTTTTATATTCTTCTGCAATAGTGCTTGATATATCCGGCAGTTCATTTTCCTGGATAGATTTCAGGCTATGGGCCTGTAAATATGTAAGAATTTCTTTTTGTTCAGCACGAGTGGGCACTTTTGCTCTCATCATTCCCATTGGCATATTTCTTCTCCCCATCATTCCTCCACCTGAACCCATATATTCTGATTTTTGCATTAGTAAAATCATCCGCCTCATGATTACGACCCAGTCAGATGCACTATGTCCGGACGGATATGGAGTCCCATGGCATTGAGAACAATACAGGACAGTCAACCTGGCCCCTTCTGAGTTTGGATCAGGCACCTGTTCCTGTTTTAATCCGTCGGGCATTAATAGTAAAGAAGTGGGCCACGAATTTTTATCAGTTGTCTTATTTTGACACCCTGTAGTAAAAACTATTAAAGTAATAAATAAACAGACTTTACCTGGAAGGTTATAAATAGGCATAATGTTTTTATTAATAGGATTAATACTATTGGACAAATTTTTTATTTCTTAATAATAAAATCATTTATTTGTTTTAATAAAATTTAGAAATGGTTAATTCCTGAAGTTAATTATTAACCAGTTTTGTAATATAGCTGTTAAATAAATAACAATAGTTTATTCCGAAAAGTTCAATTAATACTTAATATTTTCATGATCATTTTGAATTAACCCATCTGCCAGGCATTCACTCTTGCCAGTTAGAAACAGGAGGGGAGTGATCCTTGTAACTACAGATGGCTTCTGACAGTTTTCAGGGATTACGACCTCACTTCGTTCGTTCGTGATCCCCTGTGGGGAGTCCTGCAAAGGCAAAACAAACCCTGACGGGTTACAGGGATTACGACCTCACTTCGTTCGTTCGTGATCCCCGGTGGGGAGTCCTGCAAAGGCAAATCAAACCCTGACGGGTTACAGGGATTACGACCTCACTTCGTTCGTTCGTGATCCCCGGTGGGGAGTCCTGCAAAGGCAAATCAAACCCTGACGGGTTACAGGGATTACGACCTCACTTCGTTCGTTCGTGATCCCCTGTGGGGAGTCCTGCAAAGGCAAAACAAACCCTGACGGGTTACAGGGATTACGACCTCACTTCGTTCGTTCGTGATCCCCTGTGGGGAGTCCTGCAAAGGCAAATTAAACCCTGACAGTTTTCAGGGATTACGACCTCACTTCGTTCGTTCGTGATCCCCTGTGGGGAGTCCTGCAAAGGCAAATCAAACCCTGACGGGTTAATATTTATTTTACCGAAACTCCTTCAGAAAGCAAGCTTTCTTCGGAGCCCCGGTAAAATAAATAACCCCGCTGGCGCGGGGTTTGATTTGCCTTTGCGGAGAGAGGGGGATTCGAACCCCCGGTTCGCCGGAAGGCGAACAACGGTTTTCGAGACCGCCGCATTCGACCACTCTGCCATCTCTCCTTTTATATCTCCAGACCGGGTTGCAAATATAAACAATTTTGTCTCTAGGAGAAGATCAGTACAAAAGAAGAATTTGACCGATAAGGGTTTAATATTATAATTTAATGACCTTTTTTACTATTAACCGGCTTCCTGAAAAAAGCCTGACAAAGTAAATTCCCTTCTCCATGCTTTCAAAATCAACCTCTATTTCGTTACTGAAGTTATTATCAATCAGATATAATCTTTTGCCGTTGAGATCAGATATCTCTATCTTATTAATATTGTTTATGTTATGTAAAATCAGTTTATGGTTCACAGGGACCGGGTAGATTCTAATATTATTCTCTTCATTCTCTTCATTTTCTTCAATACCAGTTGTGATAAGCTCAGCTGTAACTGAAAAATTGTCAAGGAAAAACCTTTTGGTCAACGCCTGTATTTTTATTTTAGAGTTACTTGTACCACCACTACCGGAGATCTTTACAGACTCAAAGTTATCTGAGGGAGTCAGTGAATTTCCTAATATTGTTCCATTTATACTTACCTGAACCGTAGTAGCATCACCCGGCCATCTGCATATATCAAATTCTACAATAAACTGTCCGTCATTTCCCGAAAGATCGATAAAAGGAGTTTCAATCCAGCCTGGGATTGATTCAGTACCTGCTTTTATTTCCCCTTTGGCAGAATAAATCTTTGAACCTGACCAGCCGGGTGTTTGTGTCTTTGTATCTAACGATGCTGAAGCATCTGAAGTGGAAGGAGTTGAATGTGTGCCGGTGATAAACCCGGAGAAATTTTCGGACAAAACTACCGTTTGTCCGATAACTAGTGTAAAGCCTGATAAAAACAGACTTATACAACCAATGCAGAATTGCAGCGATTTTTTCATGAATTAGAGTTTTAAGAATAATAATTACACCTTTTAGCACACTCTAATTTCTGAATAATATGTCGAAAAGTCAAGTAAGTAAATGAAAAAGATTTTCAAAAAAATTAACTTCGTGAAATTTTCAATTTACCTGAGCATTATGCTAAAAAGGAGTCTTTGCGGAATGACACCAGATGAGATTTTTCAATTCATTAAGTCTGATGGATATGTTTTACCTCAGGCGGTTTCGGTTGCACTGGGTTTATACAGAAAGCGTATAAGCAATCTGCTTGAACTACCTGCTCTTTCTAAAAAACTTAAAATTCTTCTTGATAATGAGTTCATCCCGGGGGTTTTTGCTCCGGAGACTTACGAAACATCGGTTGACAGTACTGTAAAATATCTTTTCAGAACAAAGGAAGGAAAAAAATTTGAAACTGTCTATATTCCTCACATTAAAAGACATACACTATGTTTATCAACCCAGTCCGGGTGCAGGATGGGTTGCCCTTTCTGCGTTACTGCTAAATATGGCTATCACGGAAATCTTTCAGCCGGTGAAATTGTGAACCAGATACTCAGTTTGCCATATGCCGGAAAGATTACGCATATCGTTTTTATGGGGATGGGGGAACCAATGGATAACCTTCAGGAGGTACTGAAAGCCTGTAATATTATTACTGCTGAATGGGGCCTCTCAATCAGCCCGGGAAACGTAACAGTATCAACGGTCGGAATCACACCCGGAATTAAAACCTTTCTTGAACAGTCACAATGTAATCTTACAGTTAGTCTTTATTCTCCATTTGAAACGGAAAGATTAAAGATTATCCCGATTGAGAGGAACCATCCTGTCCATGAGATTATAGAGATCATGAAGAAGTATCCTCTTAAGAAAAAAAGAAGACTTAGCATCGCTTATTTGATGATAAATAATGTGAATGATTCGGATAGGCACCTCGAAAGACTAAAGCAGTTACTCCAGGGATCCGGAATCCGAGTTAACCTTTTGCCATATCATGCCGGCATAAATGACATTAACACCTCTTCATCAGACGAAATAATGCATTATTTTAAACAGAATCTGGTGATCTCAGGCGTTTCAGCGTCGATAAGGAGGTCAAGAGGTGCTGATATCTCTGCTGCTTGCGGACTACTGGCTTCAGGTTACTAACCTGCCTGCCAGGGGACCATACTTCATTATCACTTCCTGATATATCCGCCTTCAGGACCCAGGTAATTCATTAATAAGCTGAAACATATGTTCGTTAATATATCCATCAGGTACCTTGATCCACTCCTTCTTTATACCGCATTGCACAAATCCCTGTTTTTGGAACATATCCATGCTTTCACTGTTATTCGATAGAATATTACAGTAAAGCTGGTGAAGATGAAGAGTCCTGAAGCAATAATCTGTCAGGCATTTAAGCGACATCGCCCCATACCCTTTCCTTCTGTATTTTTCATCAGCTATCAGTATACCAAGACCTGCTCTTTTATGGTAGGGATCAAAGTCGAAGATGTCAATTGACCCGATTGTTAATTTATCCTCAATATGGTCAATCATAAATCTGAGCTGACCAGTCTCATAAATATTTTTATGAGAATTTTTAAGATATCGCTTAAGTGTAAATTTAGAGAAAGGAGCAATGGTATTGCTAATCAGCCAATAGGATTCGTTGTTTTCCCATTCGTAAAGTAGTTCCAGGTCCTCCGGCTCCATGGCTCTCAGATTTAATTGCTGGAATCTCATAATCTTAAAAGTAAATAAACAGTTCTCCGCACCAGGGATTTAAGGAAAAGTTCATTCTAGTTACTTGTGAAAATTGGAGGCACTATGGTCTAAGATATTGATAAAAATAAATAAAGCTGGTTATTACTCCTCATTGGTTACTTTTTTAATGAAAAGATCCTGGGGATATCCTAATCTTATCAACTTCAATCTTAAGGCATATGCTTCCTCTTTTGAAGCAAATTTCCCGGTAATGTACCTGTAAAATTTGTCTACCTCATTATACATCACCCTCAGATCGTTAATGTATTTAAAATAACTGATGTCTACAGGATTATATAAAGCCATTACCTGAACAGTATAATAAAGAACGTCTCTGTCATTAATATTCTTATCATTAATATCGTTGATATTCATATTTTTAATCAGTATATTTGAATCTATTGCCTGAACAACAGGCAGATCGGTAAAGTCCATCCTTTTAAAAAGCAAAGGGTTGGAACGATTTGCTGCTCCAGGATCTTTTTCAAGTGTAACATCAAGAGTGACTATCTTTTCAGGACTATTCTTCACAATTGAAGTATCAATTGTTTGTTTAAAATACCCGTTGCCGGTATAAACTATTCTGAATAACCCCGGTGCCACATTAAAAGAGTAGTCCCCTGTGTATTTGTTTGGATAACCAATGTCCATTGTATCGCCTGTTGCTCTGTTTAAAAGATGAATTGAATATTTTTCATTAAATGCCACTGTGGTATCCTTTAAATTTAATTTACCTCTTATTTCGAAAGCATGGCTGAGGTTGGAATTTCCAAGGCTGAGATAAAATATCTCTTTCTTTTTGTAACCGGTTGTAATAGAGTAAAATGCATTCCGGCCATCATTAAGTGGCTGAAAGAATTTATCATCATCTGTAGTATTTATAGGGAATCCAAGGTTTTGTGGTATTTCCCAGCTTGTCCCGAGCTTCTGACTTTTGTAGTTGTCATAACCTCCCATGCTGTTGTGACCTTCAGAGCAGAAATAGAGGGCTGAACCGTCGGCAGTAATGAAAGGTGTATCCTCATTGTAACTTGTGTTAATAGTGGTTCCCAGGTTAACTGCCTGTCCCCAGTCTCCTGAACCATCTTTTTCGGAGACATAAATATCAAGACCACCTATGCCCCCATCCCTGTTGCTTGTGAAATATAATTTTTTATCATCGGATGATATTGCTGCGTGAGACTCATAAAATTTTGTATTGATATTTCTATTCAGTTTTTTAATTGGTGTCCAGCTGTCGTTAACCAATTCCGAAGTATATATATTTCCGTCATAATTATCTGTTTTGTAGAGGAACAGAAGAGTACCATCTTTATTCAGGGCGCTTGATGTACAGTCTTCACCTGCATTTATCAGGGATGTTATTTCAACAGGTTTCTGCCAGTGACCATTCTCTTTTCGTGAATAAAATATAACATTGACCATTCCTCTGCATTCGGTATAAACAATCGAGTTCCCGTCAAAGCTGACAGCAGGATTCTCGTTTACAGATCCCTGATTAAATTCAGGACCAACAGGCTCTTTAATGAATTTTACAGGATTTTGCTCAAACTTGATGGCGTTCTTACATGCTTCTATTTGTTGGTCAATATACCCAAGGTTTTTCATTCCTCCTTTACTTTTAGTTTCACCGGCAAGTTTTTTGAAGGTTAGAAGAGTCTTAAGACCTTTATCAAGTTCATTATTAACCATGTATGCTTTTGCGAGAAAGAAAAAGGCATCAAGGGGCGCTCTTTTTTCTTTATACATATCAGGTTTTGCATCGTAACTTGCATCTGCAACGGCAGCTTCAAGATAGGGTATTGCTTTTCCCTTTTCTCCTGGTATATTCAGATAGCAGTTTCCAATTTTGTATTTTATATTTAGATTTGACGGGGTCTCAAGCAAAATATATAGTTGATTTGCCAGTTCGTAATCCCCAAAAAGATAATATGACTCTGCCTGCGCAAAAATATTCTTCATCTCACCTGGAGATTGAGATGAGGTAATAACAGAGAACATAAGCATGATCAATAGCTGCAGTATAAAGCGAATATTTTTCACTTTGAAATTATTCATCAAAACAAATGTAATACTTTTTAAATATGAAAAGTCAGATGATCAGGCTAATTTTATTTGAGAGTAATTTTATAAATATTTTCTTTACCTGCACCATATGATTCTTTATAAGTAGAATAGTACCCCGATTTACCATTTCCTACAGGCATAAAAAACATATTATCATCAGGAGTATTAAGCGGATAACCTATATTTTCCGGATTACTCCACAGACCATTTGACTGAAGGTCAGAACGGAAAATGTCATAGCCTCCGATTGTCTGATGCCCCTGGGAACTGAAAAAGAGTGTTTCTCCATTGTTAATAAGGAATGCCCGGTCCTCATTGAACTGGGTATTTATCTCCGGGCCCAGATTCACTGCCGGACCCCACTCTCCATTAACTTTTTGGGAGATATATAGATCAAGTCCACCGAAACCACCAGGCCGGTCTGAAGAGAAAATCATCTGGTTACCGTCTTCAGATATAAAACCATGTGATTCCCAGTATTTTGTATTAATATTTTTCCCAAGTTTAACAGCCGGTGTCCATTTGGAGCCATTTAATAAGCTTTCATAAATATCACTGTTATAGTTATCATTCTTTGAAAGTAACAGTACTTTTCCGTCAGCCGATAAACAAGATATATAAATTTTACCGTCGAGTTGAACCTCAGGTGTAATGTTAACAGACGAAGTCCATTTGCCGTTAATTAGCTTTGAAAACATTACTGCATCATAGAATTTAAGCGAAACCATGAAAGCAAAAGATTTTCCATCAGAAGAAATCACAGGATTAAAGTTTGATTTTTCGTCGTTGAACAGACCTCCGATACTTTCTTCAGTGTAGGATACCGGTTTGGAAATAAGATCTTTGGCATTATCGCATACTTGTATTTCATGATTAATGAAATCAAGATTCTCCTGGTCATCAGGAAGAAGCGACTCCGAATATCTTCTGAATGCATCTTTTGCTTTATCGAATTTATAATTAACCAGGTAAGCATTTCCAAGGTCAAATAAAGCGTCATAGGGAGCTGCAGTCTGTTTTATGGTTCCCTCTTTATGCTTGGCTGACATATTTTTTGATGCTGTTTCAAGATAATCGATTGAAAAATTCTTTTTTCCCGGAATATTCAGGTAACATGCACCAATCCGATAGGCTAAATTTGCATTGTCGGGTATGGTTTCGTACAGGTGCAGATAAAAAGGCAGTGCGTCAGCATAATCTTCATTCAGAAAAAAGTACTCCGCTTCGAGAAATGTTTTCTGCACATTATTAATCTCCTGGGCTGATAAGGAGATATAAAAAAGAGATAAGACAATAAAAACCAGGCTCTTTTGGATCATTTCAGTGTTTTTACAAGTCAAATTTATTAAAAATTACTAAATAACCTAAATTCTTAAAGATAATTTAACTAAATATTAGTATCGGCTTTCAATAATAAACTATTTTAAGTACTTAAATAACAATCATATAATTACATGAACTCGTCCCCTGATAGTTATAGATACCCTCTATGCTCTTCAAAGAGGGAGAGAAATTGATTTATCCCCCTGAATTGTCTGCTGTAGAATGCCGCTTGAGGATCGCTGCAGTCAACAGGACCGGGGGCTGGGATTCTTACACAATAATTTCATGGAGCTCAGAAAGTGTCGGGTGAATAGTTTTCAAGAATCTCTTTGATCTTATGAAGAAATTTACCTGCAAGGGCACCATCAATTACCCTGTGGTCATAACTTAATGAAAGTATCATGATCTGGCGGATGGCTATGACATCTCCGTCGGGACTTTCTAAAACTGCCGGCATCTTTCTGACTGCCCCTGTTCCAAGTATTGCAACCTGAGGCTGGTTGATTATTGGAGTACCGGAAAGATTATTGTAACTTCCGAAGTTGGTCACTGTGAATGTACCACCAGTGATCTCCTCGGGTTTTAGTTTGTTTTTTCTGGCTCTGTCGGCAAGATCATTTACTGTTCTTGCGATACCGGTAAGGCTCTTTTCATTTGCGTTTTTTATAACCGGAACAATGAGATTTCCATTGGGAAGAGCAGTGGCCATTCCTATATTGATACTCTTCCTTTTGATTATATTATTTCCATCGACTGAAATATTTAACATTGGAAATTCATATAACGATTTTGCAACAGCATCAATGAAAATAGGTGTGAGTGTAAGCTTTAATCCTTCTGTGGCAAGAAATTTTTCCTTAACGGTATTTCGCCAGTTCATAAGACGGGTAACATCCGCATCGATAAAAGAAGTCACATGGGCTGAAGTTCTTTTTGACATTACCATATGTTCAGCAATAATCCTTCGAACCCGGTCCATTTCGATTATTTCATCACCTTTTGATACATTAACCGGCGAAGTTTCTTTCTTTATACCCATTGACACATCTTCAGCTTTTGAAGTATCTTCACTTATTACAGCATCTGAATGCCCTGAAACCTTATTCTTCGCATCAATAAATCTGATAATATCATCTTTTGTGATCCTGCCATCCATTCCGGTGCCATTTATACCATCCAGGTCAGAATAGCTTATTTCTTCACTTGCGGCAATACTTCTTACAAGGGGGGAAATAAATTTTCCCTTAGGGGTCCGGCTTTTTAAATTTCGCGTTGCAGATGCAATCTCCTTATTTTCCTGTTTGACAACATCAATTGTCTCCCTTATCCTGGATACCTCTTTTTCAACTTTACTAATATCTGCGGGGTGGGGAGTTTCATTATTTTCAATAGTTGCGATGACATCACCTACTTTAACAACCGAACCTTCCTTTGCAATGATAGAGGTAACTGTCCCTCCTGCAGGTGCAGGAATTTCAGAGTCCACTTTGTCAGTAGCAACTTCGACAAGCAGATCATCTTCCTTAACCACAGCGCCTTCTGTTACGAGCCATTTATTTATTATTGCTTCAATTACCCCTTCTCCCATCGCAGGAAGAATAATATTGATACTGGCCATATATTTTTTGTTAAAAGTATAATTTACAAAAATCTATTTAATTCTATTTCATTAACAATCACAAAGAAGAAATGTTTCAGATTCATCCGGCAGATGTTTGCCGGTTACACGGTCAGGAAAAATCAGGCTCATATCTGTCATAAATGATATGTATTTCTGTTATTTATTGCCCGTCCTAGAGTTATCTCATCTGTATATTCAAGTTCATCGCCAACTGCAACTCCCCTTGCGAGAGTTGTAACGAGGACGTCATATTTACCCAGCTTTTTAAAGAGATAGTAATTTGTAGTGTCGCCTTCCATTGTTGTACTTAACGCCAGTATCAATTCTTTTATTTCTCCTGCTTTCACTTTAGCCTCAAGTGAGTCTATCTTCAGATCAGAAGGCCCTATTCCATCAATTGGGGAGATTATCCCTCCAAGAACATGATAAAGTCCGTTATACTGATGTGTATTCTCAATAGCCATCACATCCTGAATGTTTTCAACCACGCAAATTACAGATCTGTCACGTTTTTCATCATTACAGATGCTGCAGATTTCAGTATCTGAGATGTTATTGCAGATCTTGCAGTAATGAATCTCTTCATGCAACCTGACTATACTCTCCCCAAACCTCTTTACTTCACCGGCATCTCTTCTCAGGAGATTCATTACCAGCCTGAAAGCTGTTTTTCTTCCTATACCTGGAAGAGAGGCAAATTCGTTAACGGCATTTTCAAGGAGTCTTGAGGGAAACTCATTAAAACTCATAATTAAGCTTTTGGACAAAATTAGTTCAAATATCGCTTTTTATTAAACACGAATATAATTTTTTGCGCTGCATTCTTTTTGTTATTCTTGTAAATTAATATTTCTTTTATGTCGCCCTTATTGATCTTTGTTATATTTCTGATTTATACCTCATTACTTTTTACAGTTACATGGGTTACCTCCAAAAAGGCTAACAACCAATCATTTTTTATCGGGAATAAATTGTCTCCATGGTTTGTTGTTGCTTATGGGATGATAGGGGCATCTCTCTCAGGTGTTACATTCATGTCCGTTCCGGGATGGGTAAAGGATACCCAGTTCAGCTATATGATTGTAGTACTTGGTTACCTTTTTGGGTATTTTGTCATAGCCCTTGTTTTGCTTCCTTTATATTACAGGCTAAAGCTAACATCAATATATACTTATCTTGATCAGCGTTTTGGCTTCTGGTCATATAAGACAGGTGCCGGATTTTTTATTATCTCCCGTACCCTTGGTGCATCTCTTCGTATGTTTCTTGTAATAAATGTATTACAAGTATTCGTTTTTAATGCATGGAACATTCCTTTTTGGGTAAATGTTATGGTTTTCATCATTCTTATAATTCTCTATACTTTAAAAGGAGGGATAAAAACCATCGTTTGGACAGACACACTTCAGACCACTTTCATGCTCCTGGCTGTTGTTCTTTCGATTATTCATATTAGTAAAGGACTTGAGATGCCCCTGTCTGAGCTTTTCTCTTCCGTCACCCACAGTTCCGTATCAAAAATGTTCAATACAGACTGGCATCATGAAAGATTTTTTGTTAAGCAATTCTTCAGCGGGATGTTTATAACTATAGTCATGACAGGTCTCGACCAGGAGATGATGCAAAAAAATCTTAGTTGCAGGAATATTAAGGAGGCACAGAAGAACATGTTTACTTTTAGCGGGACACTCGTTTTCGTCAATTTGCTTTTCCTGTTTCTTGGGGCATTTTTACTTCTCTACTCTCAGAGTAAAGGAGTAACCGTTGCTTCCACAGATGATCTTTTCCCGACTGTTGCACTTGACTATCTTGGTCCTCTGGCAGGAGTGGTTTTTCTGATCGGTCTTATTTCTGCTGCTTTCCCAAGTGCTGATGGCGCTTTGACATCTCTTACTACATCTGTAAGTATCGATTTTCTGGGATTGGAGAAGAGAGCAGGATTAACCGAAAGGCGGAAGACTCTTATAAGATATACTGTACATCTTTCAATAGCAATGATATTTTTTATAAGCATTTTAATATTCAGTACCTTAAATGACAGGGCAGTTATTGATAAGCTCTTTACAATAGCCGGTTATACTTATGGCCCGCTTCTTGGTCTTTATTCTTTTGGGCTCTTTACAAAAAGAAAAGTTTATGACAGGATAACCCCATTCATTGCGTTTACTTCACCAGTATTATGTTTTTTCCTGAGTAAATACTCTGAAGTCCTGCTTAACGGTTATAAATTCGGATTCGAATTACTTCTGGTCAATGGTTTTATAACCTTTACCGGTTTATGGATATTCAGCACAAAAGCAGAAGATAAGTTGTATAGACTTTAATGCCTCCAATACCTCCCAGACAGGCCACACAGCACCGCTTAAAATACATTCCGCTATGGCTGTATCTTTACAGGTGTTTGTGGTTCAGCAAGACTTTCCGGTACATCCTTTTTCACAATATATCTGATGGTTTTATAGGGGATACTCCAAACCATATAATAACTGAAGCCTGTACTGAAAGTATTTCCTCCTTTGCCAAATCCGGGGAAGTAGATTGGCCTGACATCTTTTCCGCCACCGATGTAAAGAAGCATCCTCAAACTGACTGACCATCCAATACTGAAATTTTTAAAAACTTCAGATCTTAATCCGGGTGTTACCTCAAGAAAATGTGCCGTAGAGGTAATAGGAGGAATATTTGACAAGGTTGTTCCCCAGTAATTTGTTTCTTTGAACGAGGGTGTCGAATAAGTGAAAAAACTCACTCCGTATCTGAGGCCGATCCCGGCCCAATACTTATCCGAAAATACCTCAGGTTTACGCAGGTTAAAATCTGTGCCTGCCCGGAAAAAAATCCCTTTGTTATAATAAGAATAATTGTATTGTGAAAATTTATAGTTGAGATACCCCGCAGCAAGGACAAAAGAGATTTTCTCATTATAATCAAGAGACAAATATCCCTCAGCACTGAGATTGTTATTATCTGTGAAATAAATAACAGGGCCTGACACTTCCATAGCTGCCTTTATTTTAAGAGGATATGTAATTGTGTCCTGTGCCTGAACCAGGCATGTAGCAGAAATTAAGAAGAGGCTAATAATATATACGGAGGTTCTCTTCATTGAGTGTGGTAATATTTTTGTTCAATATTCTGATAGTATCAATAATATTTTTTGTAAAAGAAGTAGTATCAATTGTATGATAGAATGAATACCCGCACTCTTTTGAGATCAGGTGAGGAAAACTATTGTAAGTCAGTGACATTGTATCGGTTATTCCATTTATTCTGATTATAAAGGTGGATTTTCCTGAAGAGGCATCCAGCGGCAAAAGAGCTGGCTGAATATTAGTTCCCTTATTATATAACATGACAGTATCTATTCCCAGACCGAAGACCGTAAGACTATCTGGTGCAACTCTTTTACCTGTATCATTTACATAGAATGAGGCTTTTACAAACGCATTTGTCTCCTCAAAGCATGACTCGGGGGTACAGGATGTAATAAAATACAAAAAGAGGATTGGACTAATTAAGATAAAAATATTTGACCACTTCGGCCTGGAGGTAAAAAGATGTTTTTCTCCGGTACTTATCTGGCTGTTGTTAACTGAATTCCGGTCACTTTGTGTCTTTAAGAGTTTCATTAATCTGTATAAAGAGCTCCAAAAATACAAAAATTTAAGGGTTAAAAGCAAGACCACGGAAGATTAGGTTAAATTCCGTCCTCAATTAAGATGACACTATTCTATAATCTTTATTTTTTAAATATAATTTCTCTGTTTGCCTGTCACCAAAGCCTCAAAATTTAGGAAGGTTTTTCAGCACTCCGTTAATACCGGTTTTTATCCTGGAAAAAATAGTATTCTCTTTTTCTACTCCAAAGTAGATTTCAGCGATTTTATCTTTATATCGGTCAGTGAGATAGTTTCTTTTAAGTTTAAGAGTAGGAGAGAGTTCCCCGGTCAACGGAGTCCACTCTTCGGTAACAAGACGAAATCTTTTGATCTGTTCATGTTCGCCGAGATTTCTATTTATCTCTTTTATCTCACGACTGAATCGTTCAACTACTTCAGGTGATTCGATGAGGTCATTATTATCTCTGAATTGTATCCTATGAATTGAGCACCAGTCGTGCAAAAATGTAAAATTCGGTGAAAGGAGAGCACCTGCAAATTTTTCATTTTCTCCAATCACCATAGCCTGTTCAATAAAGAAAGACTCTTTCAGCTTATTTTCAAGGACCTGTGGAGCAATGTATTTACCAGAAGAGAGCTTAAATATCTCTTTCTTCCTGTCAGTTATTTTCAGAAATGTTTTATCTTCCATTACACCAATATCGCCGGTATGGAACCACCCGTCTTCATCAATTACCTCAGCAGTAAGTTCCGGGGCTTTATAATAACCCATCATTAAGTTAACACCTCTCGTCAATATTTCTCCGTCCTCTGAAATCTTTACCTCAACATTTTCAAGTACAGGACCGACAGTGCCAAATCCTATTTCATCAATTCTGAAAGGATTTACAGCTATTACCGGGGATGTTTCAGTCAATCCGTAACCCTGGATTACAGGCAATCCGGCAGCCCAGAAAATCTTCTCAAGCCGCGACTGCAGGGCTGCCCCGCCGGAAACCATAACCTGCAGCTCACCTCCAAGAGCTTCCTTCCACTTGCTGAAGATAAGTTTCCTTGCAATTTTCAAACGGAACTTATAAAAGGAAGAATTCCCTTTTAGTTTGAATTTGAGTCCCAGATTTACTGCCCAGAAGAAGATCTGCTTTTTTATCCACGGAAGATTTTTGCCCTTTCCAATAATATTATCATAAATTTTTTCAAGAAGCCGGGGTACTGTATTGAAAATGTGTGGTTTAATCTCCTTAACTACTTCCGATACAGTGCCCATGTTTTCCACATAGTAAATACTTATTCCCTTGTATTGAAAATGGTAATTCACCATTCTTTCATACACATGGCAGAGAGGAAGAAAGCTTATTGCTCTGTGGCCATACCCCAGATGATGAGCTTTTGAAGTGGATATTGCGTTGGAAACCAGATTTATATGCGAGAGCATCACCCCTTTTGAATTGCCTGTTGTACCTGATGTGTAAATGATGGTGACAAGATCTTCAGGTTTAATGCTTTCTTTGATTTTCTCAAGCTCATCATGGTATTTAAAGGAATCCCTTTTTCCGATCTCGACTATTTCATTTAAAGACTTAACTCCTTCAACAGGATCAATAGAAAAAATATCTTTCAGGTTATTTATTTTGTTTATAATCGGACTTATTTTGTTGAAGATAGTTTTGTTCCCGACAAAAATTGCTTTAACATCTGAGTGTTCAAGAATGAATTTGTATTCTTCGGTGCTGATAGTCGGGTAAATTGGAACATGTATCATCCCAGCCTGGGCCATCCCCATGTCAATAAAGTTCCATTCAGGTTTATTACCGCTTATTGTAGCAATTTTGTCACCTTTTTTATAACCAATCGAAAGAAGACCATAGCTGACCTGGTTTATATAATTGCTTACTTCATCAGTGGAGTAAGTAATCCATGCTTTATCCTTTTTCCCTCCATACATATCATTACGGGGATAATTCTTTATATTCCACTCAATTATGTCAAAGGTTCTCCTGATTTCCATGGTTATAATTTAAAATGAATCTAACAGATGATGCATCAAATTTTATGGACTAATTTACAGTCAGCCAGGAAATTTTTATGCATGATTCCGGATACTCATTAAGTTTGATTATTTATTGTAATTCTAGTAATTATTTTCGAACAAATAATACAAGAGCGGTTTATATTATCTTATTACCTTATTAAATGACATAATTACAGGTAGTTATAAAAGTAAGTTTTAAGATATATTTCGACCGGATTGATGATGTTAATTTAAGTCAGGGTACAGGGTGGTCTGTCGAAACATTATGCCATTAAGTTGATTTCTCAACTCATTCAACCCAGCCCGGTTATCGGCCCCTGCCACCCGCTTTAGTGGAATGCAGTACTGTGGTGCTGTAATACCGCAATGTCAGTAATTATGCCATCATATTTTTTGAATATAATCTGCCGCTCTTTTAATTGCATTCCCGATACCATCAGGGTTTTTGCCGCCGGCTGTTGCCAGAAATGGCTGACCACCGCCACCTCCGTTTATTTCGATTGAAATATCTTTAATAATTTCAACAGCATTTATATTTCTTTCTTTAACAAGTCTATCTGACACCATTACGATTAGAGATGCTTTTCCATTTATTACTGAACCAATAACCAGTATACTGTTATCTGACTTTTTCCTGACTTCAGTGGCAATGGCTTTAAGTATATCTGCCGAATCTGTTTCAACCACTCCTGAGATAAATCTTATTTTATTAATTAATGCTGCTTTTTGCACAATATCTCTTAGTATACAGGCAGCAGACTGAGCCTGTAATTTTCCGACACTGTTTTTGAGAACAGAATTTTCCGCAACAAGTTTCTCAACGCTATCCCTGATATTACCAGTGCTTTTAAGAATTGCTGCAATATCATCAATTACACCTAATCGTTCTGTTAAATATTCTTCAGCTTTTAATGCCGTTACAGCTTCGAGTCTCCTTATTCCTGCAGAAATGGCTCCCTCTGAAACTATTTTTATTATTCCTATTGAACCAGTATTTGCAACATGAGTTCCGCCGCACAATTCAACTGAATCCCCGAAATTAACCACCCGTACTTTATTCCCGTATTTTTCACCAAAGAGTGCCACGGCTCCCATTGTATGTGCCTCCTTCACTGAAATACCGTCAATTACTTTCCGTTTGTAGTTCTCCCTTACCATCCTGTTTGCAAGTTCTTCGACCTTCCTTATTTCATCCCGCGTAGGCTTACTGAAGTGGCTGAAATCAAAACGGAGCCTGTCAGGTGTTACAAGAGAACCTTTTTGTTCTGCATGTTTGCCGAGAACAGTCCGTAATGCATAGTGAATCAGATGTGTAGCTGTATGATTTATGGCTGTCATCTGACGTCTTTCAATATCCACATAAGCATGGAACTGGATCTTCGGATCGGATGGAATTTTATTTGCAATGTGTATGGTAAGGTTGTTTTCTTTAATTGTATCAAGGATGGCAATATTCTCTTTTTCTGAAACAATTTTACCTGTATCACCTGTCTGACCACCCGATTCAGCATAGAATGGAGTTTTGTCAAAAACAAGCTGGAACGAGTTGTTTCCCTTATATTTAATAATTCTGAATTTCGTAATCAAAACATCGTCATCGGTTTTATCATATCCGGTAAACGCCGTTTCTTCAGAATCCCGCAAAAGAATCCAGTCGCCTGCATCTAATGAAGCATCGTTACGTGACCGCTGTTTCTGCTTTTTCATTTCATCGTGAAAACCATTGATATCCAGCTGTATATCATTCTCTTTCAGAATAAGTTGTGTCAGATCAACAGGGAAACCGAATGTATCATAGAGCTCAAATGCTACTTTTCCGGGAAGCAGATTGTTGTTTTCCTTCTTCAGATCAGTAATTATCCTGTCAATCATTTTTAATCCTTTTCCGAGTGTTTTCAGAAAAGAGGTTTCCTCTTCATATATTATTTTTTTAATATGTTCCCCTTCGATACGTAATTCAGGATACTGTTCACCCATTGTTGAGACAAGCACAGGGACCAGCTTATAAATAAATGGTTCATCAGTTTCAAGATAATTGTAGCCATATCTGACGGCTCTGCGCAGAATTCTTCTGATAACATAACCTGCCTTAATATTTGATGGAAGCTGGCCGTCGGCAATAGAAAATGCCACAGCCCTTAAATGATCAGCTATAACCCGCAGGGCTACGTCCCAGGTATCTTTAACCCCGTATTCTTTGCCAGTAATTGCAGAAAGTTCTCTTATTACCGCCTGAAAGATATCAGTATCATAGTTTGATTTTTTACCCTGAACAACCATGCAAAGCCGCTCAAATCCCATTCCGGTATCTACATGTTTTGCCGGCAGAGGCTCCAGCATACCATCCTTAAGCCGGTTATACTGAATAAAAACAAGATTCCAGATTTCAATAACATGCGGGTCTCCTTTATTTATAAGTTCATTACCTGGTATTTTCTTTCTTTCTTCATCTTCGCGTATATCAATATGAATTTCTGAACATGGTCCGCATGGACCTGTTTCTCCCATCTCCCAGAAGTTATCTTTTTTTGATCCCTCAATTATTCTGCCAACAGGGTTTGAAAAAGATTTCATCCAGTAGTTGAACGATTCTTCATCACGGGGTACATTGTCATCTTTGCTTCCTTCGAAAATGGTCGCATATAGCCTGTCTTCAGGGATTCCGAGTTTATCTACCAGCAATTCCCTTGCCCATTCTATGGCTTCTTTTTTAAAATAGTCACCAAATGACCAGTTACCCAGCATCTCAAACATAGTATGATGGTAAGTATCGTGTCCAACCTCTTCGAGATCATTATGTTTTCCCGATACTCGGAGACACTTCTGAGAATCAGCTATTCTTTTATTCATAGGTTGTTGATTCCCAAGGAACATATCCTTGAATTGGTTCATACCTGCATTTGTAAACATCAGGGTTGGATCGTTTTTAACAACCATTGGAGCGGAAGGTACGATGGTGTGGCCTTTTGATTTAAAAAATTCAAAGAATAACTGCCTTAGCTCCTGTGCTTTCATATTAAATATCATTGAGTTACAAAAAAATAATGGCTTGGGGTTGTAAAATTAGTTTTTTTGAATTAGATTTGTCCTTTACCGTTATAAATATTATTAAAACAGATACCTGGCGGATGGGTGAGAGAAAATATGTTCTTGATTTAAATGATCTGCAATACAAGCAGATAGAGCTGCCATGGAAGAGAAAGTTATTGCGAATGGCTTTCTGGTTTATCGGTTCAATTGTTTTAGCAGCATTTTATTATACGATTTTTGAAAAAATATTCGGCTCACCTGAAGAAAAGATCCTGAGGCAGGATCTTGATAATATTAAACTTAAGTATTCTCTTGTCGGGAGACAAATGGAAAACTCACTGGCCGCTTTAAAAAGCCTGAGATTGTCAGATGATATACGTTACAGACCTATTCTGGGGATGGATAAAATTTCTGAATCTTTCAGGAACCCCGGGATTGGTGGTGTTGACAGGAATGAAGATCTTTACGGATATGAAAACTCAAGCAGTATGATCTTATTCAGGTCAAAAATAGATGAGATCAGGAATAAAGAGCTTATTCAACTTGAATCATTTAAGGCAATAACTGAAAGGAGTAAGGAATATGAACGTGAAATGGAGCATATTCCATATATATGTCCCGTCAAAGTTACAATAAAAAGGGGTGACGGTTTAAAATTCAGGGAGCATCATCCAGTAACAGGTAATCCGCAATGGCATCATGGACAGGATTTTAATGCTCCTTATGGGACCGAAGTGTTTGCCAGTGGTGCCGGAAGGGTTATTGAAGCAGGCTGGAGTACCGGAGGCTTTGGGAATTATGTAGTGATTGACCATGGGTATGGCTACCGGACAACTTATGGTCACCTGAGTAGTATTAAGGTTACAAAAGGCATGGATGTTAAACGCGGTGATATGGTTGGATTAAGTGGCAGTTCCGGTTCCTCTACGGGGCCTCATCTTCACTATCAGATTGATCTGTTTGGTCAGCATAAGAATCCGCTTGCTTTCTTTAATGATGACCTTACTGATGATGAATATTTTGAAATGATACAGACATTAAACTCAAAAACAAAATTCAGATAATCACTCCTCTTTATCTGGAGTTTTATATTTGATCTGCTTATCCGGTTTTTCTTATATTTTCTGTTTTGATTATCTTTGGTCTTCTATGGCAAAAACAAAATACAAGTTTAATCCCGAATCACTTAGTTTTGATAAGATAAGTCTTGGCTTCAGAGCATTATTATTGAGATCTTTAGCTTATTTTATGGGATCATTGTTTATAGCCCTTATTTACGGTTTGATATTTACTATTTTTGTTGATTCTCCAAAAGAAAAGGCTCTCAAAAGGGAAATTGAACAGATGACTATTCAATATGATCTGATCCACAGTGAGATGGGTAATCTGGAAAAAGTACTTGTGCAACTTCAGGAGACCGATGATAATCTTTACAGAACAATTTTTGAGGCAGAACCTATTCCTGCAACACTTCGTGAAGGGGGAATGGGTGGTGTTAACAGGTACAAAGAGCTGGAAGGGTACGATAACTCGCGTGTTGTTATTGAAACCACAAAAAGACTTGACCGGATCAGGAAGAAGATATATCTTCAGTCAAAATCATTTGATGAACTTAAGTCACTGGCAATCAGGAAAGAAGATATGTTAAGGTCAATCCCGGCAATACTGCCGATATCTAATAAGGATCTGACCCGTACTGCTTCGGGATTTGGGTTCAGGGTGCATCCGATATATAAAATTATTAAATTTCATGCTGGTATGGATTTTACTGCGCCTACAGGAACAGATGTATATTCAACAGGAAGCGGTACCGTTGCAGCTGTCCTTAAATCGCAGAGAGGATTAGGCAACCATATTATTATTAATCATGGTTTCGGATATTCTTCAATATATGCTCATCTCGATGAAATCAATGTAAAGAAGGGACAAAAAGTACAGAGAGGTGATGTTATTGGGTTCGTTGGCAATACCGGCACCTCTATTGCTCCTCATCTTCATTATGAAATAAAGCTTAATGGTGTAAACATCGATCCTGTTAACTTTTATTTTAATGATCTTACGGCTGAGATGTATGAAAGAATCATAGAGATAGCTTCTAAAACAGGGCAATCATTTGATTGAAAACAAACATTTAATTAAACCATCTTAATCCTGAAAGATGCCATATAAAGAGGTTAAAGTAGAAAAGGTTTATTATTCAATAGGAGAAACAGCCAGTCTCCTTGATGTACCAGTTTCAACTGTCCGGTTCTGGGAAAATGAATTTGATATCCTGAAACCCATAAAAAATAAAAAGGGTAACAGGCTGTTTACTCAGGCCGATATTAAAAATCTGAAGATTATACATCATCTCCTTAAAGAGGAAGGATTGACACTTTCCGGAGTCAAAAAAAGACTTTCGGATAAATTTGAAGAGACTGATTATAAATATGAAGTAAACGAGGCGCTTCTGAAAATAAAGAATATTCTGCTCGATATAAGAGACAATATTTGAAGAAATCCCTGGCATGTTCGCTTAAAAGATCATTACCTCCCCTGTTTTAACTTCCGGGGATAACGTTAATATATTAACAATCTTAATTTTATCCTCCATTTGAAAGAAGGGACATTACAGGAGGAATTCGATACGTGATGGTTAATAAAATGAATTGCTTACCTGTTCGCCGGTAACCAGAAATACTAAATTGTACGGAGAAAAAAATATGAAATTAAAAGATCTGTGTAGTTTCCTCGATTCGGTAATCCCGTTGTCATTCCAGGAGAGCTATGATAATTCAGGTTTGCAGGCTGGTTTGCCCGAAAATGAGATCTCATCAGCACTGCTCACACTTGATGTAACAGAAGAGGTTCTTACTGAAGCAAAACTTAAAGGTTGTAATCTCATTGTGTCTCATCATCCTCTGATCTTTAGTGGATTAAAAAGCATTACCGGAAAGAGCATCACCGAAAGGGTACTTATGAAAGCGCTTAAACAGGAGATTGCAATTTATTCTTCTCATACAAACCTGGACGTTTATCGTGATGGTGTCAGCAGGAAGATGGCAGAAAAGCTTTCACTGGGAAATCTATCTGTGCTGGTTCCTGTTAAGAACAGTTTGCTTAAACTTGTCACATTCGTACCTGACGCACATTTAGACAAGGTAAGAGAAGCCCTATTCAGTGCCGGAGCCGGTTTCACCGGTAACTATGATAATTGTGGATTTACTGCTCAGGGGAAAGGCAGCTTCAGAGGCGGTGAAAAAACCAACCCGTTTGCCGGTGAAAAAGGGAAGATCCATTTTGAAAATGAGACAAGGTTCGAAACGGTAATGTTTTCTCATTTAAGAGACTCAGTCGTAGCGGCACTTATTTCTTCACATCCTTATGAAGAGGTTGCATATGACATTTATTCTCTTGAGAACGAAAATACTCAGATGGGCCTGGGTTGTTTAGGTGAGTTTAAGGATGTGATGAATGAAGAGAATTTTCTGGAATTTGTATCAGCAGTATTTTCTGCAAAAGGAGTCAGGTTTTCGAAACTTACAGGGAAAAAAATAAAAAAGGTTGCTCTTTGCGGAGGATCAGGGTCGGGTTTGATTAAATATGCTATTGAATCCGGGGCTGATGCTTTTGTAAGTGCCGACATTAAATATCATTCATTTTTTGATGCCGATAGTAAATTATTGATTGCAGATATAGGACATTTTGAAAGCGAAAAATTTGCAACAGAAATTTTATACGATCTAATTATCAAAAAATTCCCTAAATTTGCAGTCCGGTTTTCAGAGGTTAATACGAATCCGATAAATTATTTGTAAAATGGAAAAAGTAAAAATACATGAATCAGAGGTATCTGTGGAAGAGAGGTTAAGAGCATTGTACGGTCTTCAATTGGTAGATTCAGAGATAGATAAGATTAAAACGCTAAGAGGAGAACTACCTTTGGAAGTTCAGGATCTTGAAGACGATATAGCTGGTCTTCAAACAAGGCTTGGTAATTTGAAAGAAGAGGTTGTTGTTCTTGAAAAATCAGTTGCCAAGAAGTTTAATGAGATTAGTGAGTCAGAAGTTTTGATAAAGAAATATGAAGAGCAACAAAAAAATGTAAGAAATAACAGGGAATTTGATTCACTTTCAAAAGAGATAGAGTACCAGAACCTTGAGATTGAGTTATATAACAAAAAGATAAGAGAGTTTAATATACAGATTGAAGAGAAAAAGGCTGTTATTGCTGAATCAGAAACTACTCTGGTCGATCGTCAGACTGACTTGGAAAATAAGCGGTCAGAACTTGACGAAATCATCTCAGATACTCAGAAAGAAGAAGAAGGATTATATGGCAAGAGGGATAAAGTACAGCTAATAATTGAAGAGAGGTTACTTACTGCTTACAAGAGAATACGTTCCAATGCGAGGAATGGCTTGGCTGTTGTCCCTGTACAGCGTGATGCATGCGGAGGGTGCTTCAACCAGATTCCGCCCCAGAGGCAACTCGACATAAAATCGAGAAAGAAGATTATTGTATGTGAATATTGCGGACGCATTCTGGTGGACGACGAGATAATTAATGAAGGACATCTTTAGTCCTTGCATAGGAATTTATTGGCTATAAAATAATTGAGCATAAGGTAAGCGCATAGGTTTTCTATTTGCTTAACAGAGCAACCGCAATTGCAGCAATTCCTTCTTCCCTGCCTGTGAAACCGAGTCTCTCGGTGGTTGTTGCTTTTATTGAAATATTTTCAGGGACAATTTCAAGAATGGTTGATATAGCTGATTGCATCTCAGGTATAAATTGTGAAACTTTTGGTAGTTCAAGACAGATGGTACTATCAATATTTACTACTTTAAAACCTTTTTTCTTTAGCATATCATAGCACCTTCCAAGTAGAATCTTACTATCGATGTTTTTAAATTCGGAACTTGTATCGGGGAAGTTAAAACCTATATCCCTCAATCCTGCGGCTCCCAGAATTGCATCGCAAATAGCATGAAGGAGGACATCACCATCGGAGTGTGCGATACAACCTTTTTCCGATTGAATCTTAATTCCACCTAACCATAATTCCAATCCGGTTTCAAGTCGGTGAAAATCAATTCCCTGGCCTATCCTGATGTTCATTTTTTTGATCTGCTGGCGTTTCTGAGAGCATTTAAATCGAACGCTAAGGAGAATCTTAAAGTACGTGCAAGAGGGTGATTTTGTGCCAGAGGCATGAGATATGAAAAATCAAGTGTGAAACTGTTCAGTCTGAATCCGGCACCGGCAGTGAAATATTTACGATTGCCTTTTGTTGCATTTTCGTGGAAATACCCTCCCCTTAATGCAAACTGATTATTGTACCAGTATTCCGTCCCCAATGAATATGTGATTTCGTGAAGTTCTTCCTTAAATCCGCCCGGGGCATCAAAGAATGACTGAAATATTGCGACAGGAACCGCTACGTTGGGGTCCTTTCCCGCAATTATGCCTGTTGAATCATAAACCGGAGGTGTGGGGACAAGCAGCTTATTAAGATCCAGGGTGAATGAAATTTTGTTATAGGAGTCAAGATTAAAGGTAACTGAGCTTCCGAGCCTCATATTCATCGGGATGAAATCTGATGCCTGTGAATCAGAATAGCTCATTTTTGCACCGATATTAGAAAAATTCAGACCGAAACCAAGTATTGCATCTTTGTTAAAAAGTGTAATATCCTTCTGGTAAAAACCTGAAATATCCGCTGCGAATGATGTCCCTGGTTTTGTTGCTGTACCACCGGAATAGAACCCTCCTGTCAGGTTTGAATAAATGAATCTGAATGCTATACTCCCCGAAAGATAATCAGTAAATAATCTTGAATAACCGGCATCAACAGCAAATTCATTTGGATTAAATGTACGTGTAAGGTTTCCAAAGTCATCTGTAAAAGGTACAACTCCAAGTGATGAATAAATAAGACTTCCGCTTATTACCTGTTTACTGTCAAGTCTTTTATATCCGGTAAGGTATGCAATGTTAATATCAGGAACGAGATTTCTGAGCCAGGGGGCATAGGAAATCCCGACTCCGCCATCTCCATCAATAAAAGCAAATTTTGCAGGATTCCAATGCATGCTGTAAACATCAGGGGTGGTTGCCACACCTGCGTCACCCATTGCACCAGCTCTGGAATCTGGTGCAATTGTAAGAAACGGGACAACTGTCTGGATTGCATTAAGTTCCCCGCTATTTTGTGAATACAGTTTTGTGGTTAATGTCAGAGTCAACAAAAGGAAAACAATTGTAATTTCTCTTTTATTCATTTTGGTTTTCTTCAATTTAGCAAAAGTGCAAATATAAAACAATTTTTTTAGCTGGATATTGCATACTTGTTATAAAATGATCATACGGCCTGATATTCTGGATGTTTCACCGCTGCCAGTGGTCACTGTAACTGAGTAAGGATAGATACCGCGCCCTACTCTCCTTCCTCCGTCATCATTTCCATCCCAAAGGATTGGAGGCAGAACATATCCCGTTGATGATGCAGAAGTTCTGATGATTTTTATGATCTGCCCGCTCATGCTATATATATTAACGGTGATATCAAAGTCAGTATCTGGTCTGTTGTGCTCTGCGGTGATCCTGGTCTCTTCAAGGAATGGATTAGGATAGTTAATCAGGTTATTAAGAATGAAGTTTTCTCCGCTTTTAACTAAAAACAATACCGATTTTTCAGAAGAATTATTGTAATTATCCCATGCTTTAACAGTCAAGCTGTGAGTTCCATCGTTAAGGTCAGAAAGGTTGTACGTTATCCTTCCCCGCATATAATTATTAAACTCGCTTTCGAAATAATTATTCAGGACAAAGGAATTATTAGGTGCATCATCCAGATATCCGGTCAGATCGTGACCAATACCTGATCCCGTTGTATTAATTCCTCCCTTATCCTTAATAATTGCCAGCATTACAGGGTTATTATCAGTTATTCCCCCGTTTCTGAAAAGTGTATCGTTGAGATAAAGCTCTATCTCAGGTCCGGTTGTATCCTTTAAGGCTGTATTCTTAAATCCTCCAATAATTATGTCATTTAAACTTCCGTTCATATCTTCTTTGTTATCACTGGCATAATAGCTTATTTTCCCTTTTCCGAATGAATAATCAATATCACGGGGTACAATGAATGTAAATTTAAATCTGCCATTCTTTGCAGAAGTTTTTCCGCTGTAAAGAATGTTGTTCCTGAGGTTAAATTCCATTGTAGTGCCTCCATCGTTTGCCAGGGTCCTTACTTTTTTTTCTTTGTCATAAACCAGAGTGGATACAATGCCGTTAAAGTTGTAAGCCTGGTTTCCTTTAAGATCGTCAATATGGCCCGTAACGGTTACTAATGAAAGAGCCTTAAGTGTATCAATATTACCTGTCATACTGGTATGATTGACCGAATCGGTGATTACCTTTCCGTACCAGGGATAGGCAAGTCGCAATGCAGGATCCCCTAGTAATGAAAAGTTTCTTTTATTCGGACTGCTACCTGAATTGTTTTTTGCAATTTTAATTATGTCGCCGAGTCTGAGGGCATTCCCGGATTCATCACGATCAAATGCTTTATCAAAAATATTTCTATTAAGTGAGTAGTTGGGTGCGGAATATACAACGCGGGTAGTTGACATTAATGCAATTCCACCTCCTTTGCTGCTGAGAAGTACCATTTCACCTGCAGATGTTTTTGCAGTCATCTCTCTGGTAACTACATTCAGATCAACATCATCGAACCTGCTGAATTCACAGGTTGCAGTTATAAAAAGAGGTAGTTTATCAATATTGGTCCAGGAGTTGATATCATCTGTTTTCAGAACTCTCTCATGTGCAAGGCCGGTCTCACTGCCATGCCCTACATAGTTGAAGATCAGGCAGCCTGAATTTATCCGGTCGTTAATCGCCTTATTAACATCCGGATATGACTGGCCATTTGAGGAAGTTACCTGTTTGAAAGCGTCAAGATAAATTTTATTTATGTTAAATGAGGGTACACTATCCCTCAGGAGTGAAGAATGCCCTTCTGCATCAGAAATATGAGAATTCCCGTCCTCATCGTCGGCAACCATCGTTATGATATTTTTCCAATCACCATTGTTTAAAGGATTTAAGTATCCGGATATTTTTGAAACTATGATACCAGCCTGAATTGTGTCTGATACCGGCAATCTTCCAATACCTATATCCTCGGTACCATCAGCCTCGCCCTCTCCGTCATCAAGAAGGCCATAAAAATCATCAGATGTAAATGAAGAAACTATGACTGTTGAATTCAAAGACTGCCAGGTTGGAATAAAATTAGGATTAGCCGGTGGAAGTGTTTTATTTTCATACGAACCATCACCAAAAAGAAGTAAATATTTAAGAGGATGGCTGGAGCCTTTTTGTTTTAAATATTTCATCCTGATAAAATTCCTTATTGCTGCAATATCACGGATACCACCTGAGAACTCATTATAAATCTGATCGGGTGTAACGATGAATGAGGTAAGCCCGCTGTTATTTTTATGAATTGCAGCCAGTTTTGCGGCATAATCTTTGAAAAGGGGATGTGTAACTATTATCATGTCAGCCTGTTCAGAACCATGAAGATTCTGGTTTGGTATTGCTGTTGGTTTTATTACCGGTATCAGTGCATTTCCTGTCACAAATGCCAGGAATGTTCTCAGAGAATCGGTGGCAGCTTTGAACATGACATTTTCCCCGCTTCTGGTATAATTTACATTTTTAGCATCGATAGGATCAGTAATATCCCATACAATTATATTGTTGTCAGTACTGCTGATGGTAAATTCTGTTACACTGCCGGGGGCAACAGATTTTGAATCAAAGTATTGCATAGGCTTGCCCGTGAACGTGTTGCGTTTTCTTCCCTGAAGCCTGACATAATCAAGCCATCCATGTTCTCCGGCTTCCCCGTTGTTATAATATCTGATTTCAAATTCAGGGGAGGATGACAGAGGTTCCAGGTATCCGTCAGACTCTGCGATCTGTGCCTGCATACCGGTATAATCATAAAGATTAACTGCCGGAACCTGTATTGATTCACGTAATGTCTGCCCTTCATAAAATCTGAAAACCGTGGGAACTGACGCCCTGTCTACCACCCTGATCTGATATTTCATTCCCTCTTCAGGAACAATATCATTAAACCCTGGGTCAACAGCAATACCTGTAAATGGGGAAATTGGCTGGTACCATTCCCTTCCTGATTTAATAAGATTTTTAACCTCCTTTTCATGTATAAAAAGCGCATCTGATATTGCGGAAGTAAAGGTTGGCAGACCTTGTGGTTCTGCAGCAGTCCCGATTCTTTTCCCTTCAGTAGTTCCTGAAGTTATGAAATAGACTGCCGTATCGGAATAATTATGTCTTATAAAATCAAACTCGCCTAAAGCGGGGTTAAAAATCCATTTATTAGTTCCTTTTCCATAAAAAAGCAGATAATCTCCTTCGTTGAAAACTCCATCTATTCCTTTTTCGAGGTGTATTGAAATCTCCTTCAGGTCATCCGGTTTCGGATCATCGTTATAATATGAAAGTTGTCCGGTGTTGTTTCCATATATCATTGGATCTGATGGATTTATCAATCCAAGTTGTTTTAGTTTGGAATAGTCAATCCGGTAGATCCCGTCTTCAGTAACTGCGATCCTGAACCATTGACCTGTAGAAAGAACTGAAGACGAAGCATAATTTCCGTTTGCCACCTGTGCCTGCAAACCTGAATTTAGCAATAATAGAAAGGGCAGTATGTAAAATGGTCTCGGCATAGTTCCCGACAAAGGTAAAAATGTCTTTTAGTTTGCTTTCTTATTTTGTTTATTTGTGCCTGTTTAAGATTTTAAAAATAATAACGTTATCATTACGTTCATATTGCAATATTATAAGCAGTATTATTATATATGATCAGAAGTATAACACCAATAATCTTAGTTATTTTCAGCCTGCCTGTTGTGCTTGCCGGCCAGGAGACAGGGTACGGGCCTGGCTATCAGACGATGATGATGAGTAATCCTGCACTTACGGGTTGTGAGGGTAACGGGAAACTCAGGTTATCATATCTGAACCTATACCCCGGTAAAAGTTATAATCTCCATTCAGTTTATGCCTCATACGATTCATATTTTACCGGGATTCACGGAGGAGCAGGATTTTATATTTCTGACGATTATCTTGGTGGTATAATCAACGATTTAAGAGGAGGATTATCATATTCTTATTTTTTGCAGGCAGGGAAGGACATATTTATTAATGCAGGATTATCAGCTTCATTTTATCATCGTGGCTATAATTTTGGTAAAGCTGTATTGCCAGATATGATCGATCCACTTGGAGGAATCACATTTCCTGCCGGTGAAACTCTGGCATCTTCGGGTCATACAGTATTTGATATTGGCTCAGGATTCATTTTTATGGCCGGCAAACTGATGGGGGGCCTTTCAGTGAACCACCTGGCAGAGCCTGTCATTTCAGAATCAGGGGTTTTATATGAAAAACTTAGGAGAAAGTTGCTTGTTCACCTGGCTGGTGATTATGATCTGAATAAACAATCAGGTATGAAAATACGCCCGCTGGCAATCCTGGAAATTCAGAATAATTTTCTGACAGGAGGGCCAGGTATTGTCTTTGAAAGCAAATTTCTATCTGTTAATCTTCAATTTCTGGCGAACAATGAAAATGCATTGGATATCCAGACAGGATTTTCAATTGAAACAGGTAACCTGATCGCTTTTTATAATTACCGGTTTAACCTGGTCTCGGAAAACAGTATGATCCCATTTTCGCTTTTTTTACAGACGGGCTTAACCTTTAATTTGAATAATACCGAAAAAAGAAAAGGCATCAAAACAATAAATTTACCTAAAATGTAGTTATTATTGATGTTAATAGAACTTTTGTTTGGTAAAAGTTATTATATTTGAGAATTCTTAAAAGCTATAAAACTAAAGGAGTTATGAACAAATTCAGAGCTTTATCAGTAATTATTTTAACAGCAATACTTTTAACGTCCTGTATTTTTAAAAAGAAGGGGAACAATGTTTCTTCCACTACCGGATGGGAGTACAATAATCCTGACAATGGTGGATTTGAGGTAACTCTTGGAGTAGAACAGAAAACAGGACCTGGTCTGGTATTAATCGAAGGAGGTCGTTTTACTATGGGACAGGTTCAGCAGGATGTAATGTTTGACTGGAATAATAGTCCAAGAACTGTCACAGTATCTTCATTTTATATGGATGAGACAGAAGTAAAGAACATTGATTACCGCGAGTATCTCTTCTGGCTTAAAAGAGTTTATGTGGATTATCCGGAGATATTCAGGAAAGCTTTACCTGATACTTTAGTATGGAGAAGCCCGATGGCTTTCAACGATCCTTATGTCCAGTATTATTTCCGTCACCCTTCATATAATAATTACCCTGTAGTTGGTGTCAGCTGGGTCAAGGCAAATGATTACTGTTTATGGAGAACTAACAGGGTTAATGAACAATTGCTTATTGATGAAGGGGAATTGAATCCTGACCCGAATCAGGTAAATGAGAAGAATTTTGATACACAAGCATATCTTGCCGGACAGTATGAAGGAGTTGTAAATCAGTTACGTGAAAGTTTGAACCCGAACCAGACTGAACGCAGAACAAATTTCGAAGATGGAATACTTTTACCCGCCTACAGGTTGCCAACAGAAGCAGAGTGGGAATTTGCTGCATATGCTCTCAGAGGCAACACCTATGAAGAGCGAATTTATGAAAGACGAATATATCCATGGGATGGCCATAATGTCAGAAATCCAGCGAAAAAGTTCCGTGGCGAAATGATGGCTAATTTTGTACGTGAACGTGGTGATTTGATGGGTGTTGCGGGTAGTCTTAATGATAATGCCAGCATTACTGCAGATGTAAAGTCATACTGGCCAAATGATTATGGACTTTATTGTATGGCTGGTAATGTCAATGAATGGGTTCAGGATGTTTACCGGCCCTTGTCATTTGAAGACGTTGACGAATTCAATCCTTTCAGAGGAAACGTTTATACCGACATAAGAAGAGATGCAAACGGGGCTGTTGTTGGGAAGGACAAACTCGGCCATCTTTACATTGATACAGTCAAGGAAGCTGATGTTGCAAACAGGTATAATTACCAGAGAGGCGATTACAGAAATTACAAAGATGGTGATCTTCAGTCGGGAATGCCGCAGGGAGGTAACTGGACCACTCCTGATGACAAGGAAGGATCGCTCAGGATGTATGCACAGGACCAGACTGCCGGAAGTACTGATTTCGTAACCCTTATTAATGATAAAGCAAGGGTTTATAAAGGAGGTTCGTGGAAAGACAGAGCATACTGGCTTAATCCGTCTACAAGGCGTTTTCTGGACCAGGAAGAATCGCGCGATGATATAGGATTCAGATGCGCAATGATAAGGGTAGGGAGTCCTGCCGGGTTATAATAGTTTAAAATACAGTATTTAAAGACTTTTTTAGTATATTTAACCGCAAAGACCGCAAACAAAACGCTAAGGATTCAAGGCTAACATTAAATATTTAGCTTTTTACCAACTTAGTGCTGAAATGGCGAACTTTGCGGTTAAATATTAATAGATCTCTGATATGAAAACGGAACTATTATACGAATCATACAAAAAGTCTTCCGGAGTGTCTACCGACACCAGAGTATTAAAGAAAGGCGAGATGTTCTTTGCCCTCTGGGGAAATAATTTTAACGGGAATGAATATGTACCGGAAGCACTAAAAAAGGGTGCTTCACTGGCAGTAATTGATGACCCTGCATTTGAGACTGATAAGACAATCCTTGTTGAGGATTGCCTATTTGAGTTACAGGCTCTGGCTTCATATCACAGGAAAAAGATGAAAGCTTCAGTGCTGGCTATCACTGGGACTAACGGAAAGACAACAACGAAAGAGCTGCTTGCGGCTATCATGTCAAAAAAACTCAGGGTTCACTATACTAAAGGTAACCTTAACAATCACATTGGTGTTCCGTTAACGATCCTTTCAGCTCCCATTGATACGGAGTTGATGATAATTGAAATGGGTACCAATCACCCCGGTGAGATCAAATCATTATGCTTAATTGCCAGCCCCGGTTACGGAATTATTACAAATGTAGGAACTGCACATCTTGAAGGTTTCGGATCACTTGAAGGAGTAATAAAGGCAAAGTCGGAGCTGTTTGAGTATCTTAAGACGGTAAACGGAGTTGCTCTTTATAATGAAAAAAATCCGGTGCTGTCAGAATTGATTTTTAAGATTGTAAACAGGGCCGTTCCGTTTTCAGATCCTGCAGGATTTGAACTGAATGTAGAACCAGTACCGTCAGAGATGAATCTTACCGTTAATGTAAATTATTTAAACACTACCTGTAATATAAAAACGAACCTTTTTGGAATATATAATCTGGAGAATGTTAAAGCAGCGATAGCCACCGGGCTGTTCTTTGGTGTAGATATTAAGGATATTTGCGACGCGGTGGGGAAATACGAACCGGGGAATAACAGATCTGAGATAAAGAATACAAAATTCAATACTCTGGTGTGCGACTCATATAACGCGAACCCAACAAGTATGGCTCTGGCTATCAATTCCTTTGCTGAGATAAAAGCCGACAGGAAAGTTTTTATTCTGGGCGATATGCTGGAACTGGGAGAAAAAAGTGGACTTGAACATAAGAGAATTTTACAACTGCTTGTCCCTCACAAACATGATGATATTTTTCTGGTTGGAGCACAGTTTCAGGAAGTAGCACCTGAATTTGGATTCAAATCATTTCCTGATACAGGTAAACTCTCAGAATATCTCAAAAACAAGCCTGTGAGAGGGAGTTCTGTTCTTATAAAGGGCTCGAGGGGAATGACACTTGAACGAATTTATGATCTTCTATAGGCAGATCATTCACCATTTCTACCGGAACCCGTGAAGCTGACATTAATAAGAAGTACCTCAGATCTGCTTCCGGAACGGATTCTCGGGCCCCAGATCCCGAAACCGGAAGAGACAATAATTTGAGTATTTCCTTTTTTCAGGTACCCATAACTAACTTCATATATCATCCGGGTAATATAATTTAAAGGCCACATCTGTCCGTTATGAGTGTGTCCCGATAACTGGAGATCAATTCTGGATTTCTCTGATTCTTCAAGTCTGAATGGCTGATGATCGAGCAGAATTACTGGTCTGGTTGTATCAACCTGTTCCATCAGCTCATTTAGGGTTTTACGTTCCTTCCCGTAAAATGCACGGGAGTCTTTGTCTATCCTGCCAACTAACTGAATTCCCCCGGGGAGGTTAATTACTTCATCTTTAAGTAACCTTATCCCTTTACTTTCAATATATGGAATTGTTCGATCTGCACCTCCAATGAATTCGTGGTTACCGGTAATTGCAAACAGCCCGTAAGTGCAATTGGGATATTTAAAATATTTAAGCAGGTCACCCCTGATTACAGGACCAATCTCACCATCAACAATGTCACCTAAAAGTAATATGATATCAGGTTTGGTGACATTAAATATTTCAGAAAGTTTTCTTATGCTTCTTTTTCTTATAATACTGCCAAGGTGAATGTCTGAGACAGCAGCAATGCGCAGATTTCTAATACTGCCTGCAGGTTTATTAATTTTAATATCATACTTTCTGACAGTAGGAATCAGTGCATTTATAAATCCCCCGGAGATTAGTATAAATGAGAGAATCAGAGTAATGACAAATGACCATTTACGGAATAAAATAATATTCTGGCCGGTAAGTATTCCCGGAATCCTGAGTAAGAGCAGCATGACATCTGATAGAAAAAGGAATAAAAAGCCATAAAGAAGAAAAGCCATCCAGAATCCACCTACAATATTCAGGGCATCGGTAATAACTGAAGAATGTCTTGATTCAATAAATTTTGCAGCAACGAAGGTAAATGCCAGGAAAAAAAATAACAGGGAATATAATAACCTGTTATCTCTGAGCAGAGTGATAGCATTGTAGCCCTTGTAGAAAATGTAAATATTTGCCAGCGAATAAATTACAAGAACTACAGTAAAAAATATAATCATGCGGGTTTTATACATTATTGCCGGTTTCTCAATTTAAGGCTACTGTATTTCTTATGGCCTTTTAGATAAAACTCGAAAACGATACTCTTGTTCAAAATAAATTTATCCGATTGTTCATTACACTCCATCTTAACCTGTTTACGTTTTTCTTTCAGCAGACCGAGATTTCTGTAATAGTCGATATGGGCTTTCCAGATTGACCTTACTGCTTTGAAGTTTCCTTTGGAAATAAAAAGGATGGCAGCCATGCCATCTAAAATTCTTCTGATAAACAAGGTTTTAAGTAATTTATTTGCAGGAAGGTTTTTGTGAAGAAGATAAAGGCTGTTCCTGAAGTTGAGATATATTTTAAAGGGAGAATTATAAGCAAGAGCGCCACCTCCCACGTGATATACAACTGAGTCGGGGACAAATGCTACTCTGAAACCCATATTATTGAACCTCCAGCACAGATCAATCTCTTCCATGTGGGCAAAAAATCCATCATCAAATCCTTTGCATTTGTTCCACACTTCAGCCCGCACTGCCATACAGGCTCCACTCGACCAAAATATATCAACCTGTGAATTGTATTGTCCTGTATCCTTTTCTGTAATGTTAAAGATTCTGCCACGGCAAAACGCGAATCCGTATTTATCGATAAAACCACCGGCAGCACCGGCATGTTCAAACTGATCCCTTCTTGTATATGAGAGAATTTTGGGCTGACATGAGGCCGCATCAGGGTTATTGTCCAAAAAGTTTATAAGCTTCCGGCACCAGCCTTCAGTGACTTCGATATCAAAATTTAATAATATATAATACCTGGCATTAAGTTGGCTTAAAGCCCTGTTATAACCTCCGGCAAATCCATAATTTTTATCCAGTTTTATAAGTTTTACCTCTTTATAATTATCTTCTACCCATTGAGGGGAACCATCATCCGAACCATTATCGGCAACACAGAGAATTGTTTCATCATTAATGGAGTGTTTAACAGCTGTTCCAAGGAACATTTTCAGGTAATCAAGCCCATTCCAGTTTAATATTACAATGGCAGTTTTATTCATTTTCAGCAGGCTTTTTGTGCTTCCAGCGACGATGACTCCAAATCCAAAATTCTGGTTTTTCTCTGATTATATCTTCGAGTCTCTTAACATGTGTTTCGGTAATTTGATATTCTGCGATCCCGGCTGAATGATCAAATAGAAGTTCTATGTTAAGGTTGTAATAGCCCCGTTTTATTTTTTGAATGTTAAAGAATACTATTGCCATGTCATATTTGGCGGCCACTTTTTCAGATCCCATAAATACAGGAGTATCCTGATTCAGGAAGGTAGTCCAGTATTTAATTTCGGATTTTATTGGTGTCTGATCTGAAATGAAAGCTGAAATAGTATTAATATTATTTTTCCTGTCGTTAATTAATTCTCTGATTATTTTAGACATAGGGGTAAGAACCATTCTGTTTTTTGTTCTCAGATTATTCAAAAACCTGTCAAAGTATTTGTTTTGAAGTGGCTTATAGATTGATACAGCCTTATATTTTGTGAACAGAGGAAAGATAGTCAGCCATTCCCAGTTGTTATAATGGCCCAGGACTGCTATAGTATCTCGTTTCTCATCAAAAAACCTCTCGATAATTTGAAGATTGCTTATTGTGAATCGCCTCATTAACTGTGAATTACTCAGGTGCGTCAGTTTTAAGGTTTCAATAATCAGATCTGCAAGATGTCGGTAGAATCTCTTTTCAATGTATTTAAGGTCCGCCCGGCTCTTCTCAGGAAATGAATTTTTAAGGTTTGTTGCAACAACTTCTCTGCGGTATGATGGGAAGTAATAAAGTAAAATATAGAGGAAGTCAGAAAAGACATACAAGATTCTGAGTGGCAGAAGAGTCACTAACCAATTTATTCCGAAAAACAGGTAGTAAAGTATAGCTCCCATTTTACAATGTTGTCTGAATATTCATAAACTTTTTCACATTGTCAAGTAACTCAGAATAAACCAGACTGGTGGATGCTACAATCTCATCACCTGATAAATTGGATTCATTACCGGAAAAATCGCTTACCCGCCCGCCTGCCTCACGGACAAGTATAATTCCGGCGGCAACATCCCAGGGATGAAGTCCATATTCATAAAAAGCTTCAAACCTGCCACATGCAATATATGCAAGATCGATCGCAGCAGAGCCCAGTCTTCTTATACCCTGACTGCATTTACAAAAATGCGTGAGGCATTTCATATACTGATCAAGACGGCTGAAGTCACTGTAAGGAAACCCGGTTGCTACAAGGCTGTCAGCAAGCTTTGTGGCTTCCGAAACATGGATCCTAATGTCATTTAGCCATGCTCCGCCATTTTTCCAGGCTTTAAAAGTTTCATTTCCACTCACTTCATAAACAACACCAGCAATAATTTCTTCATCTTCCATCAAAGCTATACTGATTGCATATGGATGAATATTATGAAGGAAATTAGTTGTCCCATCCAGTGGGTCTATAACCCAGTTGTATTTTAATCCTTTTTTTGAAGAGGTTCCTTCTTCCACAATGAATCCCGCCTGCGGAATAAGAATGGTTAACCTTTCAACCAGCATTTTTTCCGACCCCTTGTCAACATAGCTGACAAAATCATTCAGCCCTTTTTTTTCAGCCCGGCTGATATCAAATACCTTAGATTCTTTCAGTATAAAAGCAGCCGATTCCCGGGCTGCATTTTCAATTTCATCACATATATCTTTGAGATCCATAATAGTTTAGTCAATTAGTTCAACGCTCATTTTACCTGTTTGTGAGATTCCTGTCAGTTTTACTTTTTTTATTTGTCCTGCAAGCTTTTCATGCCATAAATATTCAGCCTTTATGTAATTATTGGTAAAGCCTGTTATTAACCCTCCTGAGCGGGATTTTTCAAATAACACATTTGTTTCCGCACCAATGTTTAATTTGTAAAATTCCAGGTTTTTCTTCCGGGAAAGTGCTATTAGCTTTTTACTTCTTGATTCCTTTTCTCCATGAGGTACGCTGTCAGGTAGTTTCTCTGCGGCAGTACCCGGCCTTTCAGAAAATGTGAAAACATGAAGATATGAGACAGATAAATTTTCCAGAAATGAAAAGGTATCCTCAAAATCAGTTGGCAGTTCCCCCGGGTAACCGACAATTACATCGGCACCTATACCGGCCATTGGCAGCATTTTTCTTATCATCATCACCCTTGAAGTAAAGAGATCTCTGGTGTATCTTCTTTTCATCAAACCAAGTATTTTGTCGGAACCACTTTGTAATGGTATATGGAAATGCGGAAGGATTTTTTCGTTCACCTGTGCCATTTCGATTATCTCATCGGTCAGAAGGTTAGGTTCGATGGAAGATATCCGGTATCTCTCGATGCCCTTAACTTTAACCAGTTCTTTTAGAAGTGCCGTAAAAGATTCTCCTGTGGTTTTTCCAAAATCACCAATATTGACCCCTGTTATTACAATCTCCTTTACACCTTTTTCTGCAATTTTCCCGGCTTCACTTATAAGAGATGAAATATCAGGATTCCTGCTTCGTCCACGCGCCATGGGGATAGTACAATATGAGCATCCATAGTCGCACCCGTCCTGGACCTTCAGGAATGAGCGAGTACGGCTACCTGCAGAGTAAGACCGGTTAAAAGTTTCATTACAGGAGAGATCACAGGAGTGGACCTCAGCGATCTGTTTCTTTTCAAAACCGGTAATATAATCTGCTATATTGAATTTCTCGCTTGTACCAAGAACCAGGTCTACTCCCGGGATAGTTGATATTTCCTTTGAATTAAGCTGGGCATAGCAACCGACTACAGCAATAAATGCCTCAGGTGCAAGGTTTATAAATTTTTTTATTGTCTGGCGGCATTTCCTGTCAGCAATATCTGTTACGGAACAGGTATTAATAACGTAAATATCGGCCTTTGATCCTGAGGGTACTTTTTCAAATTTATCATCAGGGAAAGATCTTGAAATAGTTGAGGTCTCGGCAAAATTGAGCTTGCAACCAAGGGTATGAAAAGCTACCTTCTTTTTTTTCACACGTTTATAATTAATTTATAAAGGTCGGATAGCCTGCCCCGATTAAGCGGGGGAACCCACATGTCTGTAGAAGTATTTTCATGGTTTTCTGAATTTTAAAAACATGCGGGTTTCAACCTTGTTTGTGATTGCATCAGTCATGCGTGTATCATATATATTATTCCGGTACAATGGCATACAAGCAAATCGCTATTGCATAAAAAAAGTAAAACAAATAAGAAATAACAAGCTATTTTGTACGCTGTTTTGGCAGGCTTGTCAGGTAAACATTTCTGAATTCGATATCCTTTCCTTCACTCTGAAGGCAAATATATCCCTTAGTAACAGAAATCCCGGTGCCTTTGTTTTGCAACACCCCGTTAACAACAACTTCAATAGTGTTGCCACTGCATATTACCTCCATTGTATTCCATTCATTTACAGCCTTTTCCGCTGAGCTGGCAAGTTTCTTAACAACCCTTTTCGTCTTATCGGCCTGTTCATTCATTTCAGCACCACCCATACATACAAAATCGCCTGCATTACCAGCCTGAAGCTGACATTCGAAACACTTTGGCCATATGGTATCCGGAAGTTGAACATTGACAAAAACGCCGCTGTTGGTGGCTTCTATTGGATATCGCCATTCAACATGGAGTTTATAATCAGAATAAATTTCTTTGGTACGCATGTAGCCAAAGGGACTACCTGAAATATGGATTAGTCCGTTTCTGACCGTAAATACCGATGACGGGTCAACACCCGGTTCTTTAAGAAAAAAGACCCAATTATTCAGATTCTTACCATTAAAAAGATTGATCTTTTTACCTTGTACCGCTTCACGGGTCCTGCTCTTTTGTGATTTAGGCTGAGCCATTGAAGGATTTGAGATTGCTGATAAGATAATTATCTGCAGTACAGCAAACCAGATTGTTTTTGTTTTCATAATTTAAATTTATTGCAATTCACTTTTTGTTTTTGTCCTTTGTATTTGTAATGCCATTCCTGGTATTAAAATTAATCCATTTTTTAAAACTTTATCTTTTATTTTATAACAATTTGCTTGCAAGTTCAGCAAGGAAACTTCGTTCACCTTTTACAAGGTTTACATGAGCAAATATATCCTGATTTTTCATTTTATCCGAAAGATAACTTAATCCGTTGGATGCTATATCGAGGTAAGGTGAATCAATCTGTTCTATGTCACCGGTAAATACCAGTTTTGTTCCTTCTCCTGCACGCGTAATAATTGTTTTAATCTCATGGGGTGTCAGGTTCTGAGCTTCATCTACTATAAAGAAGATACTGGAAAGGCTTCTTCCCCGGATGTAAGCAAGAGGTGTGATTACCAGTTTTTCTTCTTTCATCATGTCGTTAATTCTCAGAAATTCGGGACTCTGGTGGCTGAATTTATGTTTTATAACAGTAAGGTTATCATACAGAGGCTGCATATAAGGATCCATTTTTTCTTTAACATCTCCCGGAAGAAATCCAAGATCCCGGTTTGCTAATGGCACAATGGGACGGGCAAGAAATATCTGCTTATACCGTTTCTGTTGTTGAAGTGCTGAAGCAAGAGCCAGGAGGGTTTTTCCGGTTCCGGCTTTCCCTGTTAAAGATACCAGCTGGATATCGGGGTTAGAAAGTGCTTCAATTGCAAAGGTCTGTTCGGCATTACGGGGCTCAATTCCATACGTGGTCTGTTTGATCACCCTGTTAAGCATCTTATTGGCAGGATTGTAGTGTGCCAGGGCGCTGGCTCCGTTATTTTTAAAAATATAAAATTGATGACCTTTAAGATCCTTTTCAATTTTAAATTCATCTGAACTGACACCTTCGGGAAGTTCGTATAACTTGCTAATTAACCCCTGATCAACACCCTCCATAACCGTAATGCCCTTATATAAGTCGTCGATATCAGATACTTTGTCGTTTTCGTAATCCTGAGCGATGATTCCCAGTGATTTGGCTTTCATCCTGAGATTTATGTCCTTTGTAATAAGGACAACAGTATTTTCTTTATTCGAGTTGGTTACATAATCAGCAATTGCCAGGATCCGATGATCTGCTGTCCTTTCAGGAAATGACTGGTTAACTTTATCGGAAAAATCCCTGCCTGTCTCGATATGCAGGTTCCCAAGGTTATCCCCCAATGGAATATTGGCTGTTAAAAGCATATCTCCTGATAATTTGTCGAGCTCTCTTGTAAATTCGCGTGCATGAAAATTGATAATATCATTGCCACGCTTGAATTTATCAAGCTCTTCAAGAACTACAATTGGGATAATAACATCATTCTCTTCAAAATTGTAAATACATTTATAGTCGTGGAGTAATACGTTCGTGTCAATGATGAATAACTTTTTGATATGTTTCTTTCTCATATATAAAATGTTAAATATCAGTATTGTACATATAATAAATGTACAAAAGGCAAGAAATGCAAAAATAACTAAATTCAGGTATAAATTGTTATCTGTTTGTAAAGTAAGTTAATTTGTAGTGCTTAAAGTGCCTAAATTACTTAGGGTACCTGGCGCAATTAAAGTTAAATCCAGCCTGCTCTGTCGCTTCGGTTGGAGAACCTTGAACCTTGAACCTTGAACAGAATGACATACGAACAAACTCTTGAATTCCTCTTCAGTCAGTTGCCTGCCTACCATCGGATAGGGAAAGCTGCTTATAAGGATGATCTGAGCAACATTCTTACCCTGGATAATTATCTTGGTCATCCGCACCTCTCGTTCAAATCTATTCATGTTGCCGGAACGAACGGCAAAGGATCAGTTTCCCATATGATAGCTTCTGTTCTTCAGGAAGCGGGATATAGGACAGGATTGTACACTTCACCTCATCTTAAAGATTTCAGGGAGCGGATAAAAATCAACGGGACTATGATTCCCGAGAGTGAAGTAACTGCATTTGTTGAAACTAATAAGGAAATTATAGAAACGCTGAAGCCATCTTTTTTTGAAATGACTGTTGCCATGGCTTTTGAATTCTTTAAAATAAGTAATGTTGATGTGGCAGTTGTAGAGGTAGGTTTAGGAGGAAGACTTGATTCCACAAACATTATTAACCCAGTTCTTTCTGTAATAACAAATATTGGTCATGATCATGCAGATCTTCTTGGAGAGACCCCTGAAAAGATTGCAGTGGAAAAGGCAGGGATTATTAAATCAGGTGTTCCTGTTGTAATAAGTGAAACTCAAAGTGAAATAAAGGAAATTTTTATTTCAAGGGCATATGAAAAGGGATCGGCGATCAAATTTGCCGATCAGAATTTCTCCTGCATCTTTGAGGATAACGATAATGGTTCCGGTTCAAGAAATTATATTATTAAAGACAAAAATAACAATGAAATTTTTAAAGGAATAACTGTTACAGGTGGTGATTATCAGTCAAAGAATCTTATTGCAGTTTACCAGGTTTTTAAATCACTGAAAGGTATATTCTGTTTTTCGGTGGAGAATATTATTGATGGTATAAACAGGGTAATCGTAAATACAGGATTGTCAGGTCGATGGGATATTTTAAGTCGTAATCCGTTGACAATTTGCGACACTGCTCATAATAAAGAGGGATTGGAATACGTAATTAATCAGATAAAAAGAATTCCCAAATCAGGATTGCATATAGTAATAGGATTTGTAAATGATAAAGATCTGTCATCAATATTACCGCTGTTCCCGCAAAGTGCTGATTATTATTTCACTAAAGCATCCGTACCAAGGGCACTCGATGAAAAAATCCTTATGATTGAAGCCGCAAAGTTCGGTCTGAAGGGGAATTGCTTCAATGATGTTAAAAGTGGTGTGAAAGCTGCTGCAGAAGCTGCAATTGATACAGATATGATTTTTATCGGTGGAAGCACCTTTGTTGTGGCAGAAGCATTAAAGTGATTCGTGGTTAATCTCAGAATTTATTTTGTATACTCATCAACCTGCTCAAAATTTGCCATGGCAACTGCAGCAGAGCTTATAAAATCATGGTTCAGCACCCAGTTAACCGCCTCTTTAAAACTTGGTTCAATATCGGGGGATGGTGAATACTTGCCACCGGAACAGGTTTTCATTGCCACGACACCAATACCTCTCTTCCCGGCTTCAATAAGGATTGAGATAAGTCTTTTTTGATCCCATTCTGAATAACTTCCTGAAAGGGAATGAATAAAAGATCCCTTGTGATTGAATGGCACAAGAATAGTATCATATAAACGTTCTGAATTGTTTCTTTCAAAAAAATTCATATGTTCATTATGCGATGAGAATCCACAAGCCCTGAAGACTCCGTTCTTTTTCATGTCTGAAAAGAATTTCAATACCTCGGGGTGAAATAAAAGATTTTCATCAACTGCATCATGATACAGCATAATATCTATGTAATCTGTGTTAAGTGCTTTTAAACTGGCTTCAACCTTTTGAGAGAGCACGTCTCTGATCTCTTCAGCACCTTTTTTCCCTTTGCCTTTTGATGGTAATTCATTTGCTTCAAGCCGGATCTTGGACTGGATAATTATTTTTTTCCTCATCCCGTCAATGGCTTGTCCGACAAGACGTTCATTGTTACCGTTTGCATAAGCACGGCCGGTATCTAGAAAGTTAATGCCCTTATCCGTACTATATTTGATCAGCGATCCCTCATTTGTTCTCGTTGCTCCGAAACACAGCGGAGTGACCTTAATTCCAGTATTGCCGATATTTCTGGTTTCCGGGGTATTCAATCCATTGCTGATTAAATGATCAGAAATCAAACCTATTCCGGCAATGCCCCCGAGAGTTTTATTAACAAACTCTTTCCTGCTTATTTGTTTTTTCCCCATGAGCTGTATGGATTATCAACTATTAACCTGGTTTCTTTATTTGCCAAAGTTAAACCTATTTTATAAATTGTTTTTGTAATAAGTTCCATTTTTTTGAAGTCTATTTTTTCAATCACATCTCTCGGAGTGTGATAATCGGCATGCAAGCCTGTTGTAAAAAAAAGCACAGGTATATCATTCTTCACAAAATTAAAATGATCACTTCTCTGAAAGAGCTGGAGGGGATTATCTTTACCGCTAAGGCTGTAATCAAAATCAAGATCACTTTCTCCATCAACTTCATCAGCAATTCTCCGCAACTCTTTACTCTGACCAGCGGTAATGAGAAATACTGTTTCTGGTCCTGACATGGGAGTCTCTTCTGTCGAGTCAGCAATACTTTTTGTACGTCCGATCATATCCATATTAAGATCGATAACAGTGTTTTTAAGTGGAAAAAGGGGATGGCTGACATAAGATTTTGAGCCGAATAATCCAACTTCTTCTCCTGATAACCAAAGGAACAGAACCGATCTTAATGGTTTCTGTTCAAGACCATGAAAAGCTTTCGCCAGTGACAACATAGCTGCACATCCTGAAGCATCGTCGTCAGCGCCTGCATTAATCTGACCTCCATGTTCACCGATGTGATCATAATGACTCGTAAAAATGACAATTTCATTTTTAAGTTCAGGGTCCCGCCCTTGTATGTATCCTGCAATATTATAAAGCACTTTCTTATTTGACATTGATACTTCATTTATACTTATTTTCTTTCCCTTTATGACAAATGAATGTGACTTAAGTTCTGTATCAATTTTTTTCTGAAGTTCATAAAGTGAATTTCCGGTTCCTTTTAGCAATTCATCAGCTACCTTTCTGTTAATAAAAATGAATTTTGGCATACCCTGAAAATCCATAACTAATGCATTTTCTCCACTCAGACTTATGGTTGAGTTCAGTTGCCCTGCAATTCCAGGGTATTGTTCATCAAATGACAGGAATCCCGACTTGGGATCCATAACAACCAAAACAGCCTTTGCCCCGGAATATAAAAGAGTTGACAGTTTTACCCGGACATTCATGAAAGAGGACCATGGGGTCCCTGCGAATAAAAAATTTTTCCCGTCTTCTGATGAGGGGGCCCTGTTCATAATAAGTAATATTTTTCCTTCGGTTGAGATACCCTCAAAATCATTATAGTTGTACTTGTCTGATTTAAGCCCGTATCCTGCAAAAACAACTTCCCCTTCTAATTTGAAATCAGCAGGACCAGCAGGCAGAAGCTGTAATAGAGGTTCAGATAATTTTACAGTATCCTTTTCACTGGTAATTATCTGTACCATAGTTTTTTCAGGATCGATCTGTTTTTCAACAATGTCATATGGCTGAGAGTAACTATTTCCATTGGCAGGCATTAACCCTATAAGTCTTGCCTGTGTTGCAAGGTATTGAGCAGCTATTTCCAGCCCCTCACTTGTGTTCATTCTTCCTTTAAGAAGAGGTGATGCCAGAAATGAGATATGGCTCTCAATATCTGAAGAGGTGATCATGTTGACACCCTCCTCTTCCTTCTGTGAATAGGCTGATATTGAATAACATGATGTTAAATAAAATACAAAGAGAAATATATTGAATGATTTCATGTGTGTCTTCTTTTATTTTAATGGTCACACTGAGGTTTCATCGGGAATTCTTATTTGAATTTTTGCACGACGTTAAAGATAAAAAGATTTTCTAATTTTGCCGACTAAAGCGAAAATAATGGGCACAAGTATTTATTTCTGGGTCGGGTTCCATATCTTCGTTCTTTTGATGCTGGCTTTAGATCTCGGTGTTTTTCACAAAAAAGCCCATAAAGTACCTGTTAAAGAAGCAGTTACCTGGACTTTTATATGGGTTATTCTGGCACTTTTATTTTGTGTATTTATTTTTTTTGAGTTTGGAAAAACCAAAGCTCTTGAATTTATTACCGGCTATGTTATTGAATATTCTTTAAGTGTTGATAATATTTTTGTTTTTATTCTGATATTTTCATTTTTTGCAGTAAAGGCGCAATATCAGCACAGGATATTATTCTGGGGTATAATCGGGGCGCTGGTTATGAGGGCAATTTTTATCTTTACCGGGATAACGCTGATAAACCGGTTTCACTGGATAGTTATAATTTTCGGAGGATTCCTTGTAATTACGGGGGCAAGGATGCTTTTCTATAAGGAGACTGAAGTGGATCCTGAGAAAAACATTATTGTCAGATTCTTCAGAAAGTTCCTTCCGGTATCTGACAGTAGTCATGGAGAAAAAATGTTTATAATAGAGAAAGGAAAGTTATTCGCCACCCCGCTCTTTCTGGTTCTCCTTGTAATCGAATCATCTGATCTGATATTTGCAGTTGACAGTATTCCTGCCATACTGGCAATAAGCAAGGACATATTTATTGTTTATACCTCTAATATTTTTGCAATACTGGGACTGAGGTCACTCTATTTTGCAGTAGCCGGAGTCATGAGTTATTTTCGCTACCTTAAAACGGGTCTGGCTTTTGTTCTTTCATTTGTTGGCGCTAAAATGTTAATTTCGTTTTTGAATATTGAAATACCGATAATCTTTTCACTTGCAGTAATAATATCAATACTTATGATTTCCATTCTGGCCTCAGTTTTTACAAAAAAGACCTGATTCATTTTTAAGATCATCAGCTCAAATAATTAGCTTATGAAAAAGAATATATTACTTTTATCGGTCTATAAGAATTATAGAGCTTTATTTTAATAACATTCTTTATAAAGGTACACAGGTGAGTATGAATCTTCAAAGACAAAGAACATCAACTCATTGGCTTTTGATAATTCTCTTTGTTATTTTATCAACGGTTGTTTGTGTTCTTGGATTTTGGTTCATAAAGGACCAGCAGAAACACCTTCTCGATAACAAGTTGCAGGAATTAACAGGTATCGCCGATCTGAAAGTTGGTCAGATATTGCAATGGAAACAGGAGAGGATCAGTAATGCAAAGTTCCTGAGTGAAAACAGATTCTTTATCAGAAAGTTTAAAGAATATTATGGAAGCCCGGGTAATAAACTATTACGTTCAGACCTGATCCAGAGTCTGAAGTCTCTGACAATAAATTTTGATTTTAGAAGTATTCTGATACTGGATACTGCAGGGGAGGTGAAGTTGTCATTTCCATCCACAGATATTAGGGCGGGAATGCATTTGAAATCGATATTGCCTGATATCATCCGTGGACGCAAAGTATTTCTAACCGACCTGCATACGGATGATCTGATAAATTATGTACATCTCGATCTGATCGCTCCCCTTCTGAACAATGAACAGGGTGATTCAGTAATATTTGGGCTCCTTGTTTTAAGAATTGATCCGCAGAAAGTACTTTATCCCCTTATCCAATCGTGGCCCACTCCAAGTAAAACTGCTGAAACCCTTTTAATCAGGCAGGACGGAGATGAAATAGTTTTCTTAAACGAGCTAAGACATCTGAAAGGCACTGAGCTAATTCTGAGAAGACCGGTTATGGAAAATAATTTACCCGCCGCCATGGCTCTGAAAGGTATAACCGGAACTCTTGACGGAGTTGATTATCGCGGAGTCCCTGTCATTGCAGCTATGAAAGAAATAACAGGATTACCCTGGTATATGGTTGCAAAAATTGACAAGGAAGAGCTGCTATCATCTATTGATGGCGAAGAAACTTTGGTAATCGTTATTATTATTCTGTTTATCCTGGCAACCGGCTCTACACTCGGAATAGTATGGTGGACCCAGCGTGTCCGTTTCTACAGAGAAAAATTTGAAAATGAGCAGAAAAGGCTGGCACTTGTAAAACACTTTGATTATATCCTGAAATTTGCCAATGACATAATTCTTCTCGTTGATGACAAACTTAATATAGTTGAGGCAAATGACCGTGCAGTTGAGGTTTATAATTACTCACATGAGGAGTTGCTTAATATGAATATAACTCAGATAAGGTCGCCTGGATTTCTTACTGATATGAAAGACCAGTTTAAAAAAATTGAAAACTCAGGGTTTTTAACATTTGAAACAGTTCACCGGAGAAAAGATAATACTGAATTTCATGTAGAGATCAGTACCCGGCTTGTCAATATTGAAGGGAAAAAATATTATCAGTCTATTGGCCGGGATATTACTTCAAGGAAAGAGGCTGAGGCTGAACTGGAAAAATCATTTTCACTGATGAAAGCAACTATCGAATCAACAGCTGACGGAATACTTGTTGTCGATTATAATGGGAAAATAGTTCAGTATAATCAGAAATTTCTGGAAATGTGGAATATCCCAAATGAGATAATTGAATCGGAAGATGGTCAGGTTGTGACAAAATATATTCAGGATCAGGTAATAGGACCTGATAGTTTTCTTAAGAATGTCAATCAGCTTAATGCAGAATCGGAAACAACTAAAATTGACATTATTGAGATCAAAAGCGGAAGGCTCATAGAGCGTTTCTCCCAGCCTCAGATGATAAATGACAGGAGTGTTGGAAGAGTATGGAGCTTCAGAGATATCACCGAAAGTAAAAAAGCTGAAGCACAAATTATTGCGGCGAAAGAGAAAGCGGAAGAGAGTGACAGATTAAAAACAGCTTTCCTTCATAATGTTTCCCATGAGATCAGGACACCAATGAATGCCATTATAGGGTTTTCAACTCTGCTGAATGAACCTGGACTTGATGATCAGGAGCGTCATCAGTACACTGACTTTATTTTTCAGAGCGGTAACCAGCTGCTTTCGATAATTAATGATATAGTAGACATTGCTAATATTGAAACGGGACAGATTAAGTTAAATCCTACAAAGGTGAATGTCAATTCAGTATTAAGAAATCTCAGGGAACAATTCATTATTAAGGAAAGGGCTCCGGGTGTTTCACTTCACCTTAAGGTTTCTCTTGAAGATGACCAGGTTAATATATTGACGGATGGAACAAAACTGATCCAGATTCTCTCTAACCTTCTTAACAATGCCTTGAAATTCACAACAACCGGGAGTATTGATTTTGGATATGAGCTTAAGGGGGAATTTCTGGAATTTTATGTTAATGATACAGGCATCGGTATCCCGGAAGACCATCAGGTTAAAATATTCAACAGGTTTTACCAGGTCGATGATGCAATTTCACGAAAATTTGGAGGAACAGGATTGGGTCTTTCAATATGCAAAGCATATGTGGGTATTCTTGGTGGAAGAATATGGCTTACATCACAACCCGAAAAAGGATCCTCTTTCAGGTTTAATATTCCTTTTAAAACAAGTACCTGATATTACTTCAGGTTTCATTATTTTTAAAAAATGGAAACCACTTTCCAGACCATTAAAAAATTTTCATTCTGGAGAAGCCCGGAATCTTTAAGTTAACCGGGCATTGGTAGCTCTTTATATAACTATCTGAAGATGTTTTTTATTCGAGTATAGTTCGAACAGGAACTTTCCTCAATGCTTTATTCCATCTATGCATAGGAACTTTTCTGACTTTCACTTTATTAACCATGTTACGGTTAATTCTTTCAGAAAAATCCGCTAAAATGTTCATATAGTTTAAATAAGCTGAAAATGGTGAGTCATAGGAAGTAACCAGGGAGCTGTTCTTGTCTTCTTCATACAGTTCGGGGTCCATAAAATAAAAGTGGTCACATGACTGAAGGAACAACCAGTCCTTCAAAATGACTTTATCATTGCATAATTTCACTTTCTCCTGCAAAGAATTGAGCTTTTCAATTGCATCTTTTTGGAGATCAGAATCTGAATTATATTCTGTTTTAAAATTTTCAACAACAAATGAAGAAGTATTCCTAGTCAATTTTTCTGACCTTAAATCCTTTAATATTTCAGAGGGATCAGCAAATGAATAATCAGATTTTGAAAATAACTCTCCCGGTAATGATTTCAGAAATTCATTCAATCCTGTATTTTGATATCCACCGGATATCCCATAGGGAACGAACAGAACAGCTATATCATTATTTCCTTTATGCCCCCCGTTAAGTATTTTTAATAATCCTGATATTGTTAACAGCTCTTTTTTATTTTTATTAAAAGAGAATCCGGCCGAATTATAATTGTTTGATTTCCGGTTTCCAAAGAATAGTGTTATCTCAGGATCAATGGGATTAGAACTAAAAATATCCCTGTCAGTAAATACTGCTGAATTCCTTCTGAATAAGTTCCTGATTCTTTTTTGCAGCAGGGATCGCTGTTCTTTGAACTCCTTATAACCCATCTCCAGTCCGCAAGAATTGGAATAACTCCCTGATAAAAGTTTTACGCAGCCTGTGTTTATCACAGATTTAAAACTCTTCAGTGTCTCAGGAGAGTATAATGCAAACTGATCAAGAACAACCCCTGAAAAAAGGTAAGATATCTTAAGTTTCCCGGGAAATTTTTGAATCAGATCAAGTAATGTATTATTTGTTGGTATATAATATTCCTCTGAGATCTTTTTTGTATAATATTCATTTTCATAATCATCATAGTAATAGTTATTGTTTCCTATTTCTGAAAACCTGTAGGTCCGTAGCCTGATAGGCTGGTGAACTTCGATAATTAAATAAATTTTCCCCATTAAGCAGATAAATTTTTGATGTTATGTATTCCCGAAGCATTTAAGTTCGGTTTTTGAGTATTAAAAAGATCACTTCCTTCATTATCAGGGCCTACAGTCATATTTAACTGCTTCATCAATAAAAAATGACCAATGTCGGTTAAGTTGTATTACACTGACAAACAGTTCTGATTAATGATTTCAGCCGGTAACTGATTATTGTCCATTATTGTAATTCTTATTATAATAAACATGACTTGAAAACTATTATATCCCGGGATACCCGGTATTAAGTTAATGCTTAACTATCCCAGACAATCTGATACTCTTGAAAACCGGATCAAATGTAACTGTACCTGTGGCTAACAACAGATTCATATACATTTAATATTTTATCAGCTGTTTTTCCCCATTCCAGTTTATCTGCTTCGTTGCTGCCTTTGACTGCAAGTAAGTCTGACAAAGTCTTATAATGTAATACTCCATATATGGCGTCAGCAAGAGCATCTGTATCCCAATGATCTACTTTAATTGCATGCCTGATAACTTCAGAGACACCCGACTGTTTGGATATTATGACCGGAACTCCGTATTCCAGTGCTTCAAGTGGCGAAATGCCAAAAGGTTCAGAAACCGATGGCATCACAAACACATCTGTACGGGCAAATAATTTTTTAATTTCCTCATTCTCAAGAAATCCCGGAAATGATACTTTAGATGAAATTCCAAGGGCTTCAACCAGGCTCATAATTTTTTCTTTCAAATCTCCATTGCCTGCCAAAACGAACTTAACGTTACTTTGTCTTTGCAGAACTTTGTATGCAGCCTCAATAAAATGCTCAGGACCTTTTTGATAAGTAATCCTTCCGAGGAAAGTAACTATTCTTTCATCCCGGAGACCCTTTAACTGCTGTTTAACATGGTTGCTTTTATTTTCAACACCATTGTGGACTGTAACTATTCTGTCCGGATGAATTCCATATTTTGTAATAAGAATACTCCTGGTATAGTTGCTTACAGAAATTATTCTGTCAGATAATTCCATGCCTTTTTTTTCAATATCATAAATATCCCTGTTAATATTCGAACCGCTTCTATCAAACTCTGTTGCATGAATATGAACCACAAGAGGTTTCTGTGATATCCTTTTGGCTTCAATAGCTGCAGGAAAAGTTAACCAGTCATGAGCATGAATTATATCAAAAGAATTCCTGCTGTGCCAATATTGAAGTCACTGATGCATACCTTTCTATTTCGTTCCAAAGGTCAGTACCATATTTACCCGAGAAAGGTGAAAATCCAGGATCTCCGTAAGACCCTCCGCCCGGGAATGATATCGATAAAGTATCCTTCAGCCTTGTCGCGTAATCAATGGGCAGCGTATATGGTAAAAGTTTTGAAGATATTTCCTTATATAATACTTTTTTCCAGAATTCACCTTCATCCGTACCCAGATATTTAGCAGGTATCTGACCCGCATCCTGAAGAGTTCCAAACCCTTCGTCCTCATTACCAAATGCTTTGGGAACAACAAACAGAATATCAACATTATTTTTTGCCAGACTTTTTGTTATTCCATAGCATGCAGTTCCCAAACCTCCTGTAATCTGTGGAGGAAACTCCCACCCGAACATTAAAACTCTCATTGGACTTACTTTTTTAGTTACATTTTCCTGAGAACAATCTTTAAAATGAATAACTCTTCCTCCTGATTATGCTGAAATAAAAATTGTAATAAAATTACACCATAGAAGAGAATGCGTGATGAAAATAAATTTAAGAATAGGTTAAGAATAGATTAAGAAAAAATGGGATTTATAAAATCCATAATAAATATCCGATAACCAGAACTTAACCCCTGGCTTTCTTTTGCACTTATGCACTATTATAATGCGGGAACAGGTCAGTCTTGACGTTCCTTTTAAAAGCCATGCTTAATATGCCCCCGTTGAAATGTGTCACAGGCGGACATTTGTTTTCACAATTTTAAGGAACAGAATGATGGACCTGATTTAGAGCGATTATCCATCATTTTAAACTTGACATTTTAAACCCTGTACTGTCAGAATTTATCCTTATTAAAGGATTTATTTTAAGGTTAGAAGGGCTCCCTGAGAAATTCGGGAGTTTTTTAGGGGTAACAAAATATGGGTAATCCATATTAAACCTTAGTTAGTTAGTTTTTTTCTTTTGGAGGGTCAGGTCCTTCTTAGGCGGTACACTACCTGGTTTTAGTTAGATTGAGAATAATCTGATTTAGCTGGATTAAAGATGTTTCAATTTAGGGGTACCGCCTTTTTTAACCTCATTAACGACAGAATTTTTATTCATTGGCAGTAGCCCAGGGATCATTTTATGCTAAATTGATCAAGTAGTTGAACCCTATAAAGAGCTTATTTGCCTTGTTTCTGTTGTCAAAATTGATATTAGCTTCATTAACGCTTATATCATACGAAATAAAGCCATTTGCTTCTTCAATTTCAGAGTATTACAACTCAAATAAACGCATTCCGGTGACCAGGCCGAATAAACCCGGAAACTGGATTTTTAGTCAAGTCATGCTGCATTTTCTTTATTGTTGTTCTGAGATGGTTCACCTCGACATTAAAATCTCAAGAAACACTGAAAACCAACAATGCTAATACCATTCACCAGGTCCCAGGAAAAGGGACTTGGTCGAATGGTTTTTAACCAATAACTTAATAAAACAATAGGAATACAATGATTTTAATTAACAAGAAAGAATCTGTTCCGATAGTTCATATATGCAGACCTGAAAGAGTAGACGAGGTAATGACAGAGAAAGAAATACATGAATTCGGACTTGACCGCTTATTGTATACCTGAATTATCAGAAAGGTAAACTTATAAGTGCAAATACAAATATGTCAAATGATTATCCTCACCTGGTTGTAAAAACGCTAATGGCGAGTTAGTGTATATATGGACCAAGACAGAGATGTTTCCAAATATTCCAAATGTAGAGTCATTCAATAATTTCGAAGAAGCATTTGCACTATCGAAACAATTTAATGCCATTCCAGTGTTTGCTGGTATAATATTAAAATGTGACTCTGCTAACGATTATGACATACCAATCTGTGGTGGTCAGTAAATTGCAGAATTCCCTGGGTTTAAAGCAATAGGTATTGTATAATGGGTAAACAACCAGGTAACTCAGTGTTCGGGTATGCTCTCTTTATATTGCATTGAAGCATAAATGGGTTTAAGGCGTGCAGCATAAATCGCAACCCTCACTATTGATAAGTGCGAGCCTGCTGCAGCCAATTTTAACCGGCATCCGTTGGTTTGCATGAAGCAATATTTAATCATTAATTAATTGATTTTAATGGTCTGATTGAACCTGCATGTTGATAATTCAATGTTGGGAATAATTTGATATCTGCAGGTTTCATGACACAGCAAGGCCAAGCCATCCGGTTTACTGCGTAAGCCTTGCTTTAGTCATGAAATAACCCCGCTTCATTTGCCGAAAATTGTCTGCTACTCGCAACGGCTCGCCGGGGATTGAATTTGATTGATGGTATATGGAAGTCTCTGCAAAATAAATTATAAAATGTCTTTAACATAATATTGGCATCCGTTTATAAAGAATATGTAAGATATCGTAATCAACTTCCTCTGAAAGAAATAGATCCCCGGTACTTCTTAGTTAATTTACTGTCGCTTATCTGAGGTTTATGTATCCTGAGATTACCAACCTTGTGCCGGTACTCAAGTCATACTGGCTGACACTCTTTGTATCCGTAATAACGGGCAGCTATGGATTCTCTGGACTAGGGGCAATACTTTGCCTTATAACAATGATTATTCTTACTCTGTAGAATAATAAAAACCGTGAAAGGTTTTCAAATACCATAGACGAACTTACTGTTATTAATTATAAAACACTTACTCCGGGCCTCTATTTCCTTCCATCCTTTGTTTATATTACTGTAATTCTTTTGTTAATACTTACGTTGCTGGCAAATTTCAAATATAAAAAGTGTAAACAGACTCCTGATACAAAGACAACAGCAAAAAAACAGGAGAGGTACTGGAATATATTTGACCGGATAATTACTTTACAAAATTGGCATTTATTTTAAAATGCCTGATTGATAATTACCTGTAAAATCAAGCCTGTCAAAAAGAGTATACTAAACCTGCGGTTATAAACAAAGGCAAAGCTGGCAAAATACAATGGCCATGTTGTTTTAATACCTTGTGCAGGGTTAATTGGTTTGGGTTTAAGAAATTCTTTTGCTGTTTGTACATATTTCGGAATAGCGAAAAAGACAATCAGAAAAGATATTCCAAGAATGCCTTTATAAATAAATAAAGCGATGAGGATATATTGCAGAAGCCAGATTCCTATAGTTGCGAATCTTGATGCTTTTTCTCCCAGTAATACGGGTATTGTAAATACTCTTTTTTCCAGATCCTTATCAGATTTATCTATATGCTTCCCGAATATAACACTGGTGGGACCTATTGCATAAACCAGACTCAGGTATATAACATCCCAGCTCCATAATCCGTTTGAAGTAACATAATAAGCTCCCCCGATCATTAAGGGGCCCCATACCATAACAACAGTCAGTTCCCCAAGGCCGATGTATTTTAATGGCCATGTATAAAACAACAAAAATAAAATTCCGGTTAACATTAAATACAGGGTTACCTTGTCGGTACGCAGAATGAGAAACAGTCCGCATGCAACTGCAAATAAGAGAGTTACAATTATGTACATATAGAAAGTATTCCTCGATGTATATTTTTTCTCCACTATCTGCGGACCATACAGAGTTCTGTAGTAATTGTCATTATCAATACCTTTTTTGTAGTCAATCAGATCATTTAACAAATTATTTGCTGCATGTGCAAAAACTAATCCTGCCATGCAGACAATAAAATTTATTGCGTTAAAATTCCCCGTATAATAGAATGCAAGCACTCCACCGATAGCACAGGAAATTGCAGTCATTATAAAAACAGCTGACCGCGTTGCTACAAGCCATTTTGATATGAGATCGAGGGAACCCCATTCCTCCTTCGAAACCTGTGGGATAACAGTTAATGATTTAATCCAGAATGATATAGCTTTCATGGTAAATGTATTATTAGTAAGTAAAAAGCACGTTTATATATGTATATGTCTTTCAGCATGATATGAAGATCTTACTAATGGTCCGCTCTCTACAAAGCGGAAGCCTTTTGCCAGACCTTTATGTTTGTAATGTTCAAATACTTCAGGTTTAACGTATTCCACCAAACTGGTATGTGTCTCAGAAGGAGGCAGATATTGGCCGATAGTTAGTACCCTTACTCCAGCCTGGAACAAATCATCCATGGTTTTTAGCACCTCTGTTTCTGATTCTCCAAGCCCAACCATAAAACCGCTCTTGGTAATAAGTCCCGACCCTGAAATGCAATTTAAAACCTTAAGGCTTTTTTCATAGGTGGCAAGACTTCTTATTTTTGGACTGATGCGCTCAACAGTTTCAATATTATGTGAGATAACTTCGGGTTTCTCATTAATTACCAGGTCTAACAGATTATGATTATTATTAAAATCAGGTATCAGGGCCTCCATAGTAATTCCCGGATTTGTCTGCCTGATAGTTTTAATGGTCCTGGCCCAGAAAGATGCCCCCTGGTCTTTAAGGTCATCGCGTGCAACAGAGGTTATTACACAATGTCTGAGTGCTAATTTTTTTATTGTGATCGCCAGACGGTCGGGTTCTTCGTGGTCAACCGGATCCGGCATCATTGATTTCACATAACAGAACCTGCAATTTCTTGTACATTTCTCTCCCAGTATCATAAATGTTGCTGTACCTGCACTCCAGCATTCTGCCTTATTAGGACAATTTCCGCTACTGCATATAGTATTTAATTTATGTTCGTTTATCAGGTTTTTTACTTTGGAGTAATTTTCCCCCTGAGGTAAAGGAACCTTCATCCAGGGTGGGAGGTGAGTTTTATCTGTCTTAATACTCATAGATTATCTCTCTTTTTTATGATGAACAATTCCGTATCACAATATCATTATTGAACAATTCAATATGCACATTGTTTAGATTTCCCGGACTTATTTGGATGTAGAAATTAATGGACAAAACAATATTTAACTCAGCCTCTGTCATAAATAATAACCTGAAAAAAATTATACAAATCCGTTTTTTAACTAAAAGCACATTTGTTTTGACTTTCAATCGCGATAATTTTCAATTTACTGCAGGACAACATGTTATCGTTGGAACAGAAGTATCATTGAACCAGAGAGAATATTCAATCTATAGTGGAGAGAAACAAGATTACCTCGAAATTTTAGTAAAGGAAGTCATAGACGGAAATGTGTCCAAACAACTTAGAAATTGTAAACCAGGTCAGTTACTTGAGGTAAACGGACCTTTTGGAACTTTTAAGCTGGTAACAAAAAACATGTACTCAATAAAACATCTTTTTATAGCAACAGGTACAGGGATTTCCCCTTTTCACAGTATGGTGATCTCATACCCGGGAATACGATATACAATACTTCACGGTATCAGGTATTTAAAAGAGGCATATAACAAAGATGATTACCTCCGTAAAAGTTATATTCCTTGTATCTCAGAAGAGAAAAGTAGTAGTCATACCGGTAGAGTGACAAAATTTTTACCAGAGTATCCGATTGAACCCGATATGATGTTTTATTTATGTGGCAACAGCAGTATGATTTATGAAGTATGTGATATTTTAAGGGAAAAGGGGGTGACAGGAGACCGGATATTGACAGAGGTCTATTTTTAGAAGGTCCCATATAACTCCTGCTGATTTAAATTACCAGATTATTTTAATAATTCAATTTTAATAAACCAGGATCTGATAACCGTTGTCCGTAAAATAGTTTCCTGTTTTTACGATATTTTTTGTAAAGCCCAAATAATAGCCTCCACCCCCGGAACCACACAATTTTAAATAAAACAGCTCATTATCAAGGCCATAATTTATATGTGGAATAAGTAGTTCCGGGATCATTTCCTTAAATAATTCTAACTGTAATAACGTGATTTTTCGAATAGCTGAAAGAAAACTTAAAGCATTAGTATCTCTCGTTAATGCCATAATACATTCATTATTTACAGGAATATACTGCATGTGAATTTTTCTTAAATATTCAGTATCGGTTTTACATTTACTGTTAAACTTACTAACAAGGTTACCGGTTATTCCTTTCTTCCTGAAGGCTACCATGAACATTCCATATTTCAGCAGCAGCTCTTCAACTGGTAAAATAAATGTATTGCATATCTCATCTGGTTTAATAAGTACCGGTAAATTAAGGTAACTGACGAGAGGGTCGGTACCTGAACTATGTTCGTGGTAATACGATTCCATTTCAGCCAGGCAGTTCCTTAACTTTATAAGGTCCATGTCGGGTTTCTCTATATTTGAGTACTTATCATAGATGGCTGCTACCACTGCTCCTGAACTTCCCAGACCGGATTCTTCCGGGATATTTGATTTAAAATATTGTCCATTGTCCAAATCTCTTTCAAATGCTTCAAAATCTAAAGAGCAGGGAAGGTTCTTTTTTAAGCCCTCTTCTGAAAATGTTAAAAAATCTTTTAAACGTTGATTTGACAGAATTGGTCCTGTACCGTCTTTGCCGGATTCTGCACCCATAAATGCCCATTCTCCCTTAAATCTGAGGTAAGGTATGGCAAGCGCATAACTATTTATTAGTACCGTATATTCTCCAAATAGCAATATTTTTGATGGATACATTTGTAAGTGGTTAAATTTGAAGTAATACAGGACCTTGTCCGATATTGTCGTCTATCCATAAACCGTTTTCACAAAAAGGCGTCAGTGCCGAATTTATAAAAGCAATCATCTTATCCCGGATGCTTTCGGGGTATAATAAATGTACATTTGGACCGGCATCTAATGTAAAGCTGAAGTCAAGACCTGAATCTTGTCTGAACCTTGTTATTGTGTTTATAATATTCAGGGTTTCAGGCTTAATTAACACAAAATATGGACTTGAGGTAAGAAACATTGCATGAAGGCTGACTGCTTCATTTTCAGTAACATCTTGAAAAAGCTTTTCATTTCCGCTTTTCAATGCATTAATCAATTTGATGGTATTTGATTTCCCTGACCTGAACTTTATTTCTTTATATGAATTGGATTCCATCAATTTATGTCCCAGCCTGCTGCTGACATTTTTTACTCCGGAATTAACTATCAGAATGGCATCGTAATAATTATTAAAGACTTGATTTGAAAGATTTGAAACAGGAACAGCATAATTATCCGATGAACAACTGATTTCTGAGGTTACTCCCCACAATACCCAGCCACCGTAAACCGACCTGCATGCGCTTCCGGAACCCAGTCTTGCCAGGTGTGATGCTTTTCTGAAAAACTGATCTTCATTCTCATTGATCTCTGTTACCTGCTGGTTAATATGACAAAGACATAATGCCAGGGCACTTATTGAAGAAGCTGAGGAAGCAATGCCAGCGGAATGAGGGAATGAATTTGATGAATCTATGTTCAGATAAAGCTGGCTGAGTGCCGGCAATTCATTTACAGCGATCTTGAGGAATTGATCTATTCCTGGTTCAAACAGTACATTGCTTTTGCCCTGAAATGTAAAATTAAAAGAAGGACTTTCTGGATTGGTTTTCTGAGTGTATTCAATAAAAGTATCGGTATAACAATTGGTTAAGGTCATACTTACAGACGGATTTCCGGGTGATTGAAATCCTTTTTTCCCCCAGTATTTTACGATTGCTATATTTGACGGGCTGCGCCATGCAGTTTTACCTGACTTCACTTTACTGCCGGTTAGTTTTAACAATCTTATCAAATCTAAAAACAGTTTCCAATCCCTTATCCTTAAAATATTTTTTAACACGTATTTCGTTATGCCGCGAAACAACCATCCCAAAATCTCCACCCCAGGCACCTAATGATTTTATCTCCCCTTCAAAATCATTGAAATATTTTTCTTTTATTCTTGTCATGTTTAATGTTATTGACAGGATCTTTTCATGTTCAATAATGCACCTTTCAAATTCGTCTATGTTTTCACTTTTTGCTATTTGTTCGGTCAGATCTGAAATGAATGAGATCATATTTTTGTTCCTTTTCACCAGTGGTATATTATTTTCCACACTGGCTGATGTACTTTGTTTATTCCCCAGGTATATAAATAAGATCTGATTTTTAAACGGTGGGTCAAAAACTACAGGATTAACTTCATGGCTCCCCTCATTTATCCGGAAAAAAATAGGAGCAGGAGCCAGAGAGGCTGCTATATCATACCCCGAGCCTGATGATACACTATTATTAAGCCCGAATGGATCAATTCCGGCCCAATTTGCCAGATTCGAAATTAAGGTTGAACTACTGCCCCAGCCCCAGTTTAGACTGAAATCAATATCGCAGGTAAAAAGATATGACTTGTTTTTACTGAATAAATACGGTTTAAGGTTCTGGATCTCTATTAGTAACTTTTGTAGTCGCAGTGCTGTATCAATATCGGATGACCATGTTATATCTAAATTGTTGCAGCTGAAATCGGCTTCAAACCAGGGTTTCCCTGTTTCGTTTGTTTTCCATTTTATAACATTCTGTTTGTTATTATGACATTCAACCTTCATCAGCTGTCCCGCTTTAAGCGGAACAGCCAGAGCCTTTGCGCCTGCTAATACAAAATATTCTCCTGAAATCATCAGGTTGCCATTTGAAAACCAGGAACTTTGTATCGATTTGATCATGATTTTACTCTGATTATGGCCAGGCAATCAGCAACAGCCTTAAACGAAATCGGTTTATCTGTAAAGTAATCCTCAACAAATGATTTTTCCGGTTCATTGGCATTGTAGTATAACAGAATATTGTTCAGGTGTAATTTCATATGGCCTTTTTGGATGCCTTCGGTAATTAGTGAACGGATTGCAGCAAAATTGCTTGCAAGACCCACGCTGGCGACAATTTGCATTAATTCTTTTGCTGAGGGATTCTGCAGGATATGAAGGGCCAACCGGGCCATAGGATGAACTGAAGTAGCTCCCCCTACAGTGCCTAATGATAACGGCATTCTGAGCATATACCTGAACCTGTCTTTAGTGATGTTAAAGCTTGTAAGAGCTTTATAACTGCCATCTCTGGCTGCATAGGCATGTCCGCATGCTTCAACAGCCCTAAAATCGTTACCTGTAGCCAGCAAGACAGCATCAATACCATTGAATATTCCCTTGTTGTGTGTTACGGCTCTGGGTATGTTTTCGTGGGCAATCTGTACCGCTTTTCCGAATTTTCTGACAAACTGTCCGGAGGATAAGGTGCCTGATATTTTTGATAATTGACTTATTTCGCATTCTACATTACATTCAACGAGACAATCAGGAGTATAATTTGATAAAATTGCCATTAATATTTCAGCTTCACTTTCTCTTTCAGTATAATTGGCTTTAAAGAATGATACCAATTCTGATCCCATTGTTTCCAGGCATGAATTGATTAAGTTGGCTCCCATAGAATCGGCTGTTTCAAACTCAACATTTATTATATGATAGGCTCCTTCCGGATGTTGATCTCCGGTTAATGTAATTGCAGATATCCCGCCGCCTCTTTCTTTCATATTTTCTGTCAGGAGGTTCACAGACGTCAGTAATTTTTCTTTCACCTCAGGGAATCTCATTTGCAACTTTTTAATATTCCCGTTCCACGAGAAGTAAATCTGACCATTCTTTTTTGTTCCTATTATTTCAGTTGTAAAACCACCTTGTCCACACCAGAATTTTGCTGCATATGCAGCGGCTGCCACTACTGAACTTTCTTCAGTTACCATTGGAACAAAATATCCCCTGTTATTTACCCTGAAATTAGGGACTATGCTAAAGGGTAATGGATAATTTGAAATGCAATTCTCACTTAAATTTTCAATTACACCTTCATATTCCCAATAACTGTCATTAAAAGCAGTTAGCAGCCTTATTTGTTGGTTGTTAAGAGGAACATGCTTCTTAAGGATGTCTGTTTTCTCATATATATCAAGTTTCGAAAAGCCGGAATAAAGCTGCATTGGATTTGTAAGTTTAATTGTAAATTGTATCTCCTGATAAACAAAAGCCCGTGATAAAAGTTGAAGGAAATAATTAATAATCCGAATTGCCAGTGGATTGAAAGTGAAGAATAGCAATTAAAATGGCAACAATAACAGAACTAAGGCGGTTAATAATCGTTCTTTCAATGTAATGATGTAAAGCCTAATACATTTTAATATGAACCAAATTGAATTTTTTGGCGTCAAATTGCAGTTTGAGATCGACACTTGTGATCTTAGCTTCCACCAAAGGAGAGTATAAACTTTCAGAATTAAATTTTAAGGTAAAAGAACTTATCGGAGGTATTGAATCGAGGAAACCTGAAGGCAATGAAATATCAGGCAATTTGTCTGCTGATGAATACAAGGAATCAGCAGTGTGAGGACCAATGTGTAATTGTCACAATTAACACCGGTATTCTACTCCCTTAATTTCAGATATGAAATGGCTAATTTCAAGCCTTCTATCTGGAGCTGGATAAATTCTTTAAGTTGGTCATAATCTTCCCTGGCATATTCAAGGAAGGCTGAGGCCTGACCATATACAGAATCAAGACTGCATTTTTGCATCAGGAAGTAACCATCAAGGAAATTTTTCACTCCCCCAGATATAATAATGGATTTGCATTTCAGGGCACTTTTTTGACTTTCGGTAAATTTGTTTATTTCATCAATTATCTGATCTGCATTATTCCCGATCAGAGACAGTGGTTCCAGCAGTTTTTGACGTAACAGGTTGCTCCGCTGCAGTTCAACTTTTGCAAAATTTGTACCTCCATAGGCTGCAAGTTCAATTGCTTCAACCGGGAGTTTTAACAACTCTCTTATACTTTGAGGGCCGAAACCCTGTCCAACCTCTTTTACTATTATCTTTAAACTGGTTTTTGATAATAGCGATTTTATGGTTTCAATCGGGGGGACAGTTATTTTATCGCCTTCAGACTGAAGCCATTCCTGCAGAGGATTTACATGTACGATCAATCCATCTGCCCGTAATTTTTCAACAAGTTCAATAATCCTGTCCGTTTTATTATTCAAAACATATTTCTCGATCTGAGAGATTCCAAGATTAGCAAAAAATGGACTATCATCGCCAATGATTTCACGTAAATTGAAATGGTCATAAAAATCTCCGTTTTCTAATAATGCCCTGCAGGAGCCAAGTCCCATGCCCATCCCGAATTCATTGCAGGCTCTGGCAAGATTCCGGTTAATCGTCCCTGAATATTCTGATCCTCCGGTCATACTGGAAATCCATATCGGCACTTTCATTTTTTTACCGGTAAAATCAAACGGTTTAAGAATATCAATGGGATGCGCACTTAGCATGGGTTCATAATCAAATCTGTCATCATTAATCAATAAACTTGTCTGTGACTTCATTGCCAGTTCGAGATGTTCTTTTTTTCTTTTAATCATAATCCTAAATTTCTCGCAATAAGAACTTTCAAAATTTCAGAGGTGCCTTCTCCAATCTGTAATATTCTCTGGTCACGGTAAAACCTCTCAATATCATTATTTTTCATTAGCCCATAAGCCCCATGTATCTGAACTGCTTCATCTGCAATTTCTTTGGCAATTTCGGAACAGTATAATTTTATAACCGCGGCTTCGCTGCTGAATGGAAGATTTGAATCTTTTTGCCAGCATACTTTATACAAAGTGTTTCTTGCGAGTTCAAGCTTAACCTGCATTTCTGCCAGTTTGAAAGCGATAGATTGAAATTTGCCGATCGGCTGTTCAAACTGATGCCGTTTCTTCGCATATTCAAGTGCGATTTCAAATGCCCCCTGTGCAAGACCTAAGCCTATGGCGGCAATTGAAAGTCTTCCTGAATCAATTGTTTCAAGCATTATGTGTGCTCCTTTTCCTCTTTCCCCGAGCAAGTTTCCCCGGGGGACAATGCAATTATTAAATAATATTTTCCCGGTATCGACTGCTCTCCATAACATCTTATCAGTGATAGGTTTTACCGAATATCCTTCAGTATTTTTTTCAACAAGAATTACTGATAGTTCTTTCCTGTTATCTTTTGTTCCGGTTATTGCCAAAACTGTAATACCTGCTGAACACTCAGAAGCAGAATTTGTAATAAATAACTTTGATCCATTTATATTCCATTTACCATTTTGTACCTCAGCAGTAGTTTTTATCCGTGTTACATCTGAACCTGCCTCTGCCTCAGTAAGTCCAAATGCCCATAAAAAATCACCTGTAGTCAGTTTAGGCAAAAAATATGATTTTTGTTCTTTTGTACCGTGATTAAAAATAGGGGCTATACCAAGAGAATTATGTGCTGCCACAGTTGCAGCCTGCGAACTGTCAACTCTTGCAAGTTCTTCCACAGCAATAATATATGAAAGTGTATCGAGATTCTTGCCGCCATATTCCTGTGGCAGCATAATACCTAGCAGACCCATTTCCCCAAGACGTCTTGTTAATAATTTAGAGAATCTTGCTTCATCATCAAGCCTTGCGGCAATTGGCCTGATTTCCTGCTCAGCAAAATTTCTTATTCTCGACCTGAGATCAACATGATGGTCCCTTATCAGGGGATGGATATTTACATTATTCGGCATACAGATCATTTATAATAATTTCTTGTTATTCCTTAACTTGTTTCTTCAATAAAAACTCAGACATCCTGTCTATTGCATCATCCGACAACTTTCTCCGGGTAAGCGATTTTACTGTTTTTTTGATATTATCAGGATTAACCACGCTTTTGTTTAATACTCTTAATAAATGCTTGGTCTCGGTTATGGCTTCCGGAGATGCAGAACTGATATTATGTATCAATTCATTTACTTTCACTTCCATATCTTCTATGTCTTCGCACACCTTGTCAATAAGCCCTGTTTTAAGAGACTCTTCTATTGTAAATATATCTCCTCTGAAACTCAGATATTTAAGATCGGCAGCTTTTATTCTTGTCAGCAAATATGGCATTATTACTGATGGTGCGAGACCTAATCGTAATTCAGGAAGGCGAAATCTGGTATTCTTTTCTGCCAATGTAAAATCGGCGGCACCCAAAAATCCCAACGCACCTCCAAAGACGTCACCATGGACCAAATTTATTACAATCTTATCTGACTTGTAAATTGTTTTAAAACACTCTGCTAACTTTTTACTGTCCAGAAAAGAATCCTGATATTCACGCAACCCTGAACTTATCATCCAGTTTATATCGGCACCTGTGCAAAATGATTTCCCTTTTCCTCTGATGAGGACTATCATTATCTCTTTTTGTTTTTCTGTCCATTTGAAAATTTTAATTATTTCTTCAATGTTTTTCAGGTTTAAAGCATTACGTTTTTCAGGTTGGTTCAACCATATAGTAATCTGTTTATCCTGAACTTCAATTTCAGTTCTTTTCAGATTGAGCATAATTTATGAAGATTACATCCGGTAAACACCTGTCTTTGGTTCAGGGAACAGTTTATTAAGCGACATTGATATACCCATGGCTAAAACTTTCCGGGTATCAACCGGATCAATAATACCATCGTCCCAAAGTCTTGAAGTACTGTATAAAGCTGAGCTTTCAACTTCAAAGTCCTGTAATATTTTCAACTTTAATTTTTCTCCATAACCGGATTTTATTTCATCAGGTTCTTTGTTTTTTTGTTTTATATTTAATAGTACCTCAGATGCCTGTTCCCCTCCCATAACTGAAATCTTAGAATTCGGCCAGATGAATAACAGGTTTGACTGATATGCCCTTCCAGCCATGGCATAGTTGCCTGCTCCCGAAGAGCTGCCTGTAATGACTGTAAATTTAGGTACATTGGCAGTAGCAACAGCCTGTATCATTTTAGCTCCGTCTTTTGCTATTCCCTTATGTTCATATTCTTTTCCAACCATAAATCCGGCTACATTCTGCAAAAAAACAAGCGGGATATTCCTGCTGCAACATAATTGTATAAAATGGGTCGCTTTAAGGGTCGATTCAGAGAATAATATGCCATTATTGGCAATAATTCCCACATTGTAACCCATAATTCTTGCGAAACCTGTAATTATTGATTTTCCATAATTGGCTTTAAATTCCTGGAAACAACTTCCATCAACCAGTCTTGCTATAATTTCAATCATGTTGATGCCTTTTTTCAGGTTTATCGGAATTAAGCCGTAAATCTCATCAATGGGGTATAAAGGTTCTATAACTTCTGTCCTTTCAACTGACTGCTTTTGGGTTTTATTTAAGTGTTTAAATATATCCCTGCATATCTTTAATGCATCATCTTCATTATCAGCTAAATGATCAACAACTCCTGAAATAGAAGTGTGCACGATTGCCCCTCCAAGCTCTTCAACTGTAACAATTTCTCCGGTTGCAGCTCTTACAAGAGGAGGGCCTGCCAGAAAAATGGAGCCAGTATCCCTTACAATAATACTTTCATCGCTCATTGCCGGTATATATGCACCCCCGGCTGTACAGAATCCCATAACTACAGCGACCTGAGGTATTCTTTCAACTGACAGCTTTGCCTGATTGTAGAAAATTCTTCCAAAATGATCATTATCAGGATAAACATTAGCCTGTTCAGGTAAGTATATCCCTCCGGAGTCGACCAGGTAAACAACCGGGAGATTATTTTGCAGTGCAATTTCCTGCGCTCTTAGATGCTTTTTTATAGTTTCATAAACGTAAGTGCCACCTTTAACCGTAGCATCATTGGCTACTATAATAGTCTCCATACCGTTTATGATTCCTAGTCCTGTGATTATACCTGCTCCAGGGAACTGATTATCATATTTTTCATACGCTGCAAGAGGAGAAAATTCAAGAAATGTACTATTCTCATCAATTAGTGATTTTATTCTTTGATGAACTAAATTTTTCCCTCTGTTTTTATGCTGTCTTAATACAATCTCATCCCTTTTGTTTTGAGTTGAATAGATTATGTTTTTTATATTTTTATTTAAAGTTTCATTATACAGATAATTGGCAATATATTCTTCAGATTGAGTTTTGACTCTGGTCTTTAAAACAAGCATCGATTTATCATAATTTGGTAACAATAGTTATTAACATTCTAAACCTTTAAAAGTTTAAATGAATATGTGCTCCGGAATCATAACCATGAAGAAAAGCTGTCATTTTTACCACTGGTTTTTTTGAATTTCAGACAGTAATTCCGGAAATGTTTAACATTAACGAACAAATCAGGCTGTTCAATGTTTAAATTTATCAGGCGTTTAATGCATAATTTATAAATAGTCAATGTCTGAAAATCAATTTAAAAGAGAGGTTGATCAATATTTCCCGGATCAAATTACCGGCATATAGATTATGTTAATTTAAGAAAATAAAAAAATGGCCTGGTTAAAATTCCTTACTTCCCTGAATTTCTATAGGATTGCAGATCGGGATAAAGAGAGGGAAATAGTACCTCAGGAGACCGGAGATGAGTTTGGTATATATTATAAATGCATTTTAAATATTTCTCTAGTATGTCAAAACTGTTTTCAACATTAAGAATAAAGAATATAACACTAAAAAACAGGATAGTTGTTTCTTTTATGCTTTAATAATCTATCAAAGACATTGGAAGAAAATCCAATAAAGAACTTATCTATTTTTACAGAATATATAATATATACAGTGTACATAAGCGAGAAAAGTCCCGATGAAAGGGACTTATTATCTTGTGGGGGTTGACGGGTTGGCTTCGCCGAGCCGTTATTGGGGTCCCTTACAACCCAAAAACTGTCCTCTGCTGCGCAGAGCCCTGTTTTTATTTTTGATGTCCTTATCCAGGCCAGCCAGGAACGTCCCTCAAAAATAAAAACCGGTCACACTGGTTCCCGGTTTTTGTGTTGTGGGGGTTGACGGGTTCGAACCGCCGACCCTCCCGACTTTTAGTCGGGATGCTCTGAACCAGACTTTATTAAGTCGAGAATTCTATTTCGGTTTTTCCAATTTTTAATCTGTTTTTCACGAGCCATTGCACTCTTTTTGTCCTTAAAAGCTTCAGTATAAACAATAGACCAAGGTTTTCCAGTAGAGGAAAATCCCTTATTGCTTCTATTATGCTTTAATAATCTTTCAAAGACATTGGAAGAAAATCCAATATAGAACTTATTTATTTTTACAGAATATATAATATATACAGTGTACATAAGCGAGAAAAGTCCCGATGAAAGGGACTTATTATCTTGTGGGGGTTGACGGGTTGGCTTCGCCGAGCCGTTATTGGGGTCCCTTACAACCCAAAAACTGTCCTCTGCTGCGCAGAGCCCTGTTTTTATTTTTGATGTCCTTATCCAGGCCAGCCAGGAACGTCCCTCAAAAATAAAAACCGGTCACACTGGTTCCCGGTTTTTGTGTTGTGGGGGTTGACGGGTTCGAACCGCCGACCCTCCCGACTTTTAGTCGGGATGCTCTGAACCAGACTTTATTAAGTCGAGAATTCTATTTCGGTTTTTCCAATTTTTAATCTGTTTTTCACGAGCCATTGCACTCTTTTTGTCCTTAAAAGCTTCAGTATAAACAATAGACCAAGGTTTTCCAGTAGAGGAAAATCCCTTATTGCTTCTATTATGCTTTAATAATCTTTCAAAGACATTGGAAGAAAATCCAATATAGAACTTATTTATTTTTACAGAATATATAATATATACAGTGTACATAAGCGAGAAAAGTCCCGATGAAAGGGACTTATTATCTTGTGGGGGTTGACGGGTTGGCTTCGCCGAGCCGTTATTGGGGTCCCTTACAACCCAAAAACTGTCCTCTGCTGCGCAGAGCCCTGTTTTTATTTTTGATGTCCTTATCCAGGCCAGCCAGGAACGTCCCTCAAAAATAAAAACCGGTCACACTGGTTCCCGGTTTTTGTGTTGTGGGGGTTGACGGGTTCAACCGCTGCGCAGAGCCCTGTTTTTATTTTTGATGTCCTTATCCAGGCCAGCCAGGAACGTCCCTCAAAAATAAAAACCGGTCACACTGGTTCCCGGTTTTTGTGTTGTGGGAGTTGACGGGTTCGAACCGCCGACCCTCTGCTTGTAAGGCAGATGCTCTGAACCAGCTGAGCTAAACCCCCTTCGTTTTTGCTTAATTTTTCTTAAGCGAATGCAAATATAGACTACATTTTCATTTCTGCAAAATAACTTAAACATTAAGTTTAATTATTCGGTTTATTAAACCATAATTTCATATATAATTTAGTCCGGGATCAATGTTTATCCGGGAATAGTAATCTTTTTCCTTATTAGATCTCACAGCCCGGATTAAGCGGACCTGTGAATCTGCCAGAGAGCATGTATTGTAACTATTTGATTATTAATTAAAGTTGCAATTACCGTAAGCAACTAATTTTATTTATTTAAAGTCTTCCTAATATGTTGAAAACATTGTTGTAGTGTTGAAAATATGCGGTAAATATAGATTTGCAGGTGTTTAATAATTACTTATATTCGCTTTTGCGCATAAATAACCTGAATAACTGATGTTTAAAAAATAATATGTCTTAGCTTTATAATTATTTGAAATATTTATCATTACATTTATTTATTAATATTCTGAACCTGACCGAGCCTGATAATTTAATTCCACCTACTCTATGAATAAAATTCTACAAAAGCGCAAGAAAATTATCAAAATTAAAGTGAATGAAAAATCCCGGTATTCATGGCCGGCCTTCAAATTAATGGTAATTTTTTTGCTGGTTTTTATTCCTGAAATTTCTCTTTTCTCACAAACATACCTTATAAGTAATTATAACGGACAAACCGTAAGTACCTGTTCAGGAATATTTTATGACAGTGGAGGACCAACTGGAAATTATAAACCGAATGAAAATTATACAGTAACATTCTGCTCCAGCAACAGTTTCCCTATTAAGTTTGATTTTGTTGAATTTGACACGCGGCCTTCAGATTATCTATATGTTTACGATGGTCCAAATACCAGTTCACCTCTCATTAATCAGTATTCCGGAAATCTGGCTCCTTTCACAATCTCTTCTACAGGATCCTGCCTGACATTCAGATTTGTATCAGGTTCATTGTTTAACAGACCGGGATGGACTGCAAAAATTTCAACTTTTGAAACGTCACCTATATCTCCAATAACCACCGATGTTTGTGCCGGGACAACAGTTAATTATTCCGTTGTAAATCATACCGGGTCAGTGTATGACTGGACAGTTGAGGGAGGAAGTCCTTCAACTGTTTCAGGTGGTGCAAATAGCATTGATATTACCTGGGACCTGCCGGGAGGGATCACCGGTTCAATAAAGGTTGTTGAAGTAAATAGCTGCGGCGGAAAAGATTCGAGTGACCTGTTTATAGATATATTCAATTTACCTGAAGTAGATTTTTCGGCGCTTGTCCCTCAGGCAATCTGCATCGCGGATAATGCAGTTTTTTCTGTCTCTGCAACCGGAGAAAATATTATTTACCAGTGGCAGGAAGACGACTTAAACATTATCGACGGTGGAATTTATTCCGGCGCACAAACTTCCACTCTCACCTTAACATCTCCAGGTATTGCGAAAAGCGGCAAAATGTACAGGTGTATAGTTACAGCTTCATGTCACGCACCGTTTATCTCAAATGAGGCCATCCTGACTGTAGATACACAGGCGCCTGCATGGACAACAGCTTCAGGATTTCTGGATCGCAATTTGTCCTGCAGTGATGCGGGCGGAATAACTGCGGCCCAGGCATTGTTTCCTGTTGCGACAGATAACACCGACACTGATGTAACCGATATTGTAAAAACATCCGGACCCTTTGTCGCCGGCTCATGTCCCAATTCCGGAAGCTATACCAATACGTGGATAGTAACTGATGCATGTGGCAATATAAGTGCAGTATATACTCAGGTAATAACAATAACAGATACGCAGGCGCCTGCATGGACTACCGTCGCCGGGTCATTGGATCGCAACCTGTCATGCAGCAATGCTGCAGGTCTGGCAACCGCCCAGTCACTGTTCCCTGTTGCGACAGACAACTGCGATGCCGATGTAACCGATATTGTAAAAACATCAGGAGCCTTTGTTGCCGGTTTATGTCCCAATTCCGGAAGCTATACCAATACGTGGATAGTAACTGATGCATGTGGCAATGTAAGTGCAGTATATACTCAGGTAATAACAATAACAGACACACAGGCGCCTGCATGGACTACCGTCGCCGGGTCATTGGATCGCAACCTGTCATGCAGCGATGCTGCAGGTCTGGCAACCGCCCAGTCACTGTTCCCTGTTGCGACAGACAACTGCGATGCCGATGTAACCGATATTGTAAAAACATCAGGAGCCTTTGTTGCCGGTTTATGTCCCAATTCCGGAAGCTATACCAATACGTGGATTGTTACTGATGCATGCGGCAATGTAAGTGCAGTATATACTCAGGTAATAACAATAACAGACACGCAGGCGCCAACATGGACTACCGCTGCAGGCTCATTGGATCGCAACCTGTCATGCAGCGATGCTGCAGGTCTGGCAACCGCCCAGTCACTGTTCCCTGTTGCGACAGACAATTGCGATGCCGATGTAACCGATATTGTAAAAACATCCGGAGCCTTTGTCGCCGGTTTATGTCCCAATTCCGGAAGCTATACCAATACGTGGATAGTAACTGATGCATGCGGCAATGTAAGTGCAGTATATACTCAGGTAATAACAATAACAGACACACAGGCGCCAACATGGACTACCGCTGCAGGCTCATTGGATCGCAACCTGTCATGCGGCGATGCTGCAGGTCTGGCAACCGCCCAGTCACTGTTTCCAGTTGCGACAGACAACTGCGATGCCGATGTAACCGATATTGTAAAAACATCCGGAGCATTTGTTGCCGGTTTATGTCCCAATTCCGGAAGCTATACCAATACGTGGATAGTAACTGATGCATGTGGCAATATAAGTGCAGTATATACTCAGGTAATAACAATAACAGACACACAGGCGCCTGCATGGACTACCGCTGCAGGCTCATTGGATCGCAACCTGTCATGCAGCGATGCTGCAGGTCTGGCAACCGCCCAGTCACTGTTCCCTGTTGCGACAGACAATTGCGATGCCGATGTAACCGATATTGTAAAAACATCAGGAGCATTTGTTGCCGGTTTATGTCCCAATTCCGGAAGCTATACCAATACGTGGATAGTAACTGATGCATGTGGCAATATAAGTGCAGTATATACTCAGGTAATAACAGTAACAGATACGCAGGCGCCAACATGGACTACCGCTGCAGGCTCATTGGATCGCAACCTGTCATGCAGCGATGCTGCAGGTCTGGCAACCGCCCAGTCACTGTTCCCTGTTGCGACAGACAATTGCGATGCCGACGTAACCGATATTGTAAAAACATCAGGAGCCTTTGTCGCCGGCTCATGTCCAAATTCCGGAACCTATACCAATACGTGGATAGTAACTGATGCATGCGGTAATGTAAGCGGAGGTTACACACAAGTTGTTACACTTTCTGATGTCGAATCCCCGGTTGTAACGGGCTCAATAAACCCAACCACTGTCGCAGGGTGCAATGCCGGAGACGGTCCGGCGCCTGTTGTTTCAGTAGCTGAACTGGAAGCGCTACCCGGAAATATTGTGATTGATGATGCCTGTACAATGGACGCAAATATGATCGTCACAAATAATGATATTGTAACGGGTACCTGTCCCATAATAATCAACAGGACCTATTTAATAGACGACGGCTGTGGAAATATTGTTTCAGTGGCGCATCTTATAACCATAAATGTAAATGATAATACGGCACCGGTTATTACGGGTACAATTCCAGTGACTGATGAGGAAGGTTGTTCTGCAGGCGATGCACCCACCGCAGTCACGAGTGTAGCCGAACTTGAATCAATGGGTTTGGATATCAGCGATGCATGTACGGTGGACGCGGACCTGACAGTTACAAGTAGTGATGTTTCATCAGGTACCTGTCCTGTTGTGGTCACCAGAACCTACAATATAACAGATGGTTGCGGAAATACTTCTTCAGTTATACAAACTATAAATATAGAAGATACCACACCGCCTTCAATTACCGGTTGTGTTGATGTTTCAGTAAATAACGATCCTGGTTCCTGTGGCGCCGTTGTAACCTGGGTCAGTCCGGTAGTTTCAGATAATTGCGGATTATTAAGTGTAACAAGTACACTTAATTCCGGAGACATGTTTCCATCAGGAACAACACCTGTTACATACACTGCAACAGATAATTGCGGGAATACAATGACCTGCGGCTTTAATGTTATCGTAACTGATAATGAGTTACCGGTTATAACATGCCCCGGGGCTGTCACACAAAATGAGGATACAGGTTATAGCTATGCAACTGTAACAGTTCAGGATGCTTCTGTTAATGATAATTGTGCAATATCAGATCTTATATGGACCATGAGCGGTGCAACCACAGCAACTTCGCCAGCTTCGGGAATTAACCAGATAGGTACTTTTGACTTCAATACAGGTATAACGACGGTTACATATACTGTGACTGATGTTGCCGGAAACACCGATATGTGTGAATTTACGGTAACAATTATCCATCCGCTTCCGCTTACAGGAACTGCTGTGCAAACCAATATTAACTGTTTCGGGGACAATTCAGGCAGTATAACAGTAACTGCTGAAGGAGGTTCACTTCCTTATGAATATACAGTTGACGCCGGGGGTTATCAGTCGTCAGATACTTTCAATGGATTATCAGAAGGTCCTCATACTGTTACAATAAGGGATGTATCATTCAACACCTTTGATATTGTGGTAACATTAACACAACCTGCAGCGCCACTTGGCGTAATTACAACTCAAACCAATGTTGACTGTTTTGACGCAGCCACCGGAATTGCCACTGCAACAGCTTCAGGAGGCACCGGGCCCTACAGTTATTCATGGAACTCTTTACCGGCTCAGAATAGCGATACCGCATCGGATCTACCTGCAGGAACCTATACTGTTACAGTTACCGATAACAATGGTTGTACAACTATGGATGATGTCACAATTACACAACCGGCAACAGCAGTGTCAGTAACCACCTCAAAGGTTGATGTTTCATGCTTTGGGGGAGCAGATGGCAGCGCAACTGCTGTCGCATCGGGTGGGACCAGCCCTTATATTTACACATGGAGCACCATACCTGAGCAAAACGATGCAGATGCAACCGGTCTTATTGCGGGAACTTATACAGTAACTGTAACAGAATCATTTGGATGTACTGCCACCGGTACTGTACAAATTGATGAACCTTCTGAAATTATAATCACAGAAACACATCAGGATGAATCCTGTCCCGGTGTTTCTGATGGATCTGTTACACTATCAATATCAGGCGGAACACAACCTTATACAGGAAGGTGGTTAGATGGAAGCACGGATCTGAACAAGACAAATTTGTCCGGTGGTACTTTCAGGGTAATTGTAACCGATGCAGATGGCTGCATCAAATTTATTGATATTGAAATTGGCATTGTTGGAACTTTCAATTGTGTTGTGATACCCGACATAATTACTCCAAATAATGACGGTTTTAACGACAGATGGGTAATGAAGAATATTGACCTTTATCCCAATGCAGAGGTCCTGGTCTACAACAGGTGGGGTGAACTTGTTTTTCGCACAAAAAACATTCCTGCTGATACATGGGATGGTACTTTCAAAGGGAAACTTGTTCCGACAGACTCTTATTATTATATACTTAATCTTAATGATGGGTCGAAGCCTAGATCAGGTGTAATAAGCGTAATCCGATAATATTTGCTATAATAAGAAGACTGAAGATATGAGCCAATTAAAAAGAATATTTACTGCTGTTGCATTAATTTTTATTATTGGAGCTGCAATGGCCCAGCAAGTACCAATGTATAGCCAGTACATAATGAATGGATTTCTAATAAACCCGTCATTAGCAGGGCGTGATGGCTATACTACTGTAAACCTTACAGTAAGAGAGCAATGGGTCGGTTTAAAAGATGCACCATCCACTTATGCTGCCAGTTTTCAGACACGTATCCTTAAAAACAGCTACATCTCTAAATCCACATCAGTAATCAGGAAGCTGGTTATGCCCACAAAAGGGGGGAAGGTAGGGGTTGGCGGTTATGTCTTTAACGACAACAATGGAATAATACGACGTACAGGAATTCAGGCAGCATATGCTTATCATATTCCCATGGGAAAAACTGACGATGTCCCCAATACTTTATCATTTGGACTTGCAATGACCGCATATCAATATGCAGTTAATATGGATGGACTTATCTATGACCAGAATGATCCGCTGCTCAATTCTTTTGACAGAAGTGTTTTTATTCCCGATTTCAACTTTGGAGTAAGTTATGCAACAACCAGGTACTTTGCAGGCTTTTCAATGACCAATCTTTTGAGGGGTTCATTAATATTTGCCGATACTTCGTCAACGGGAAGGAGAGAACTGGGACATTTTTTCCTTACAGGAGGAATTAAATTTCCTCTTTCTGATGACTGGTTACTTGAACCTTCCGGTTTTATTAAATCATCTGACCTGTTTTTTAAAACTATTCAAATGGATCTTACAACAAGAGTTTATTATAAAAAAGATTATTGGGCAGGTTTATCATGGAGAACAAGTGATGCTTTGATCCTTCTTATGGGTTTGAAATATGACAGGTTCTATTTTGCTTATGCATTTGATTTTGCTTTAACTGATATAAGGAGAGCAAGCATGGGTAGTCATGAACTTACACTTGCTGTTAAGTTTGGGGAAAGTGCAAGGAGATACCATTGGATAAATGCCTATTAAAGAAAACTATATTTAATATATGCCAAAAGGTATCGTTATTAAACCAGCCGGTACCATTTTGCTGATTCTTTTTATAATAAGCAAAGGTTATCCACAGGAGCTTCATGTGCCACCTGCCAGACTTATGTTCTATAATGTCGAAAATCTATTTGATATTTATGATGATACATTGACAGCTGATAATGAATTTCTGCCCAATGGACTCAGGCGATGGAATTTCACAAGGTATAACAGGAAAATAAATTCATTATATAAAACATTAGTTGCAGCCGGTGACTGGCGTCCACCGGATATAATAGCATTATGTGAAATTGAAAACAGGAAGGTACTTGAAGATCTTTTATCCGGCACTAACCTGATGAAATATGATTACGGCATCCTGCATAAAGATTCTCCTGACGAGAGAGGTATTGATGTTTCATTGATTTACAGAAAAGAAATTGTTAAAATTATTTATTCCCGATTCTGGATTCCTTCGGAACCAGGGAAAGATGTCCCGTCAACAAGGAGCATTCTTTACGCAAAATGCTTGATTCATGAAGATACCCTTCATTTATTTGTAAATCACTGGCCATCAAGAAGGGGTGGGGTTCTTGCAGCAGAGAGCCTCAGAATGGATATATCCGGACTTGTCAGAAGAAAGGTGGATTCAATTGCCGGCGCGAGTCCCTCTGGTGCAAAGATCATAATTACGGGTGATTTTAACTGTACCCCTGATGATCCGGCCATGAAGGAGCTGACCAGTCGTAACCCGCCAGGTATCAGACTTGTAAATCTTTCAGACAGCCTTTCCCGCCTGGGTTTTGGAACTTACAGGTATTCCGGTACATGGGAAATGATTGACCAGACAATTGTCTCAGACTATCTTTTAAAGAGTAAATCAGGATTTTCAACAGCATGCAGGAATTTCATGATTTTCAGACCCGACTTTCTCCTGGTTAGCGATCCCAAGTTCCCGGGAAAAAGGCCATTTTCCACCTATCTGGGATACAGGTATCAGGGAGGATTCAGTGATCACTTACCGGTACTGCTCAACTTAACTTTCAGGTAGCAGAGTCAACAGGAGTCAGTCCAATCTCCATACCCTTCTTTATCATAAGTTTTCTTGCTGCCTGTGGTTCGTTTGGGATAACACCATCAAGTATAGCTTCTCTTATCGCATTCTTTATAATTCCCACCTCTCTGCCAGGTTTGATCCCGAAAGTTCTTATTATCTCGCTTCCGTCAACCGGTGGTTGAAAATTACGGACCGCATCTTTTTCTTCTATCTCCCTCAACTTATTCCTTACCTGTCTGAAGTTTTCAAGATGTTTTATCTTTTTCGCTTCGTTTTTGGATGTTATATCTGCTTCACATAAAAGCATAAGATCATCAATATCATCTCCTGCTTCAAATAATAATCTTCTTATCGCTGAGTCTGTTACCTCTTCCTGAGAAAGAGCAATAGGGCGTAAATGAAGATCAACAATCTTCTGTACATACCTCATTTTTTCATTCAGAGGGAGTTTTAATTTCCGGAATATATCAGGTACCATCTTTGATCCCAGATATTCGTGGCCATGAAAAGACCAGCCGGTCTCCGGTGTATATTTTTTGGTAAGCGGTTTTGCTATATCATGTATAAGGGCTGCCCACCTGAGCCAGATATTATCTGTATGGCGACTGATATTATCAAGCACTTTAACTGAGTGATGAAAGTTATCTTTATGAGCTTTCCCTTCTTTCTTATCAACGCCCTTTAAATTATCCAGCTCAGGAGATATAATCTTCAGAAGACCTGATTTTTCAAGTAAAAGGAATCCTTTTGAAGGCTGGACACACATAATTATTTTATTCAGTTCGGTTGTGATTCTTTCTGCTGAAACTATTTTTATCCGTTCGGCATTTTTAGCAATCGAATTGAATGTTATCTCATCAATTTTGAAATTAAGCTGGGTAGAAAACCTGATTGCCCTCATCATCCTGAGCGGATCGTCTGAAAATGTTTTGTCAGGATCAAGAGGAGTTCTGATAATTTTATTTTCCAGATCATTCAATCCTCCAAACGGATCAAGAAAATCTCCGTATGTATCCTTATTTAGGCTTATGGCCAACGTATTGATGGTAAAATCCCTTCTTTCCTGGTCATCCTTAAGTGAGCCATTTTCAACCACAGGCTTTCTTGATTCCCTGTCATATGACTCTTTTCGTGCTCCTACAAATTCAATTTCATACTCACCAAAACTGAACATGGCTGTCCCAAAATTTTTAAAGACACTCACCTTTATTCCGGGCCCTATTTTTCTTGCCACCTTTCTGGCCATCCCGATACCGCTTCCGATAACCACAATATCTATATCCTTCTCAGGATGATCCCTTTTGAGAATACAATCCCTTACGTATCCACCAATTACGTATGTCCTGACTTTTTCAGCAGTTACAACTTCTGAAATGATCTTGAAAATATTGTCGGTAAGACATATATTCATATATAAATATGACAATTTGTAAAATAATCCTGACAAAGTTACAATTAATACTCAATTATTAGTAAATTGGGTGAGGCAGGTTATGTGGCACAAAGGTTGCTATACTTTTAAACAAATTTATTTTTAGTAGGTTTAATTAATAAAAAAGATATGGTAGAGCATTTAACAAAAGAGACTTTCCTGAAAAAGGTTTTCAATTATGAACAGAATAAAGAGTGGAAATTTGAAGGAGAGAAGCCTTGCATAATAGATTTTTATGCTGACTGGTGCCAGCCGTGTAAAATGGTTGCCCCGATACTTGAAGAACTGGCTGCAGAGTATGATGGGAAAATGGATGTCTATAAGATTGATACTGAAGAAGAACAGGAACTGGCATCTGTTTTTGGAATCAGGAGTATTCCTTCTTTACTGTTTGTACCATCGGAGGGTCAGCCACAGATGGCGATGGGAGCTTTACCCAAAGATGCATTCGTTAAAGCATTCAAAGATGTACTTGGGATAGAATAAAATTTCATTCGTCAAAAAAAGTTGCTTTTTTAAATAAAATCAGGTCTCAAATGAAACAATTTGGTCCATATGACCGTTTAATTTGTTGAAAGGTTTTTTTGAAAGGTTACAGAGGTTTTTTCATGGATTTAGGTTTAGGGTAGTAAGTTAGTAAATCAGGACTTCGGTCCTGATTTACGTTATACCATATCCATGAATATGCTATTGATCTCTTCCTCGGTTGACCTCAGTTTCTTCTGACATTGCTTTATCAGGTCCGAAGCTCTTTTAACCTCAATTGATAACTTATCAACATCAAGATCTCCGCTCTCTATGTTATGTAGTATCTGTTCAATTTCAGATACTGCATTATTAAATGAAAATTCTTTTTTTGCCATATTTAAAAAACTTAAAATTTTTATTTCCCGGAGTGGAACTGGTGCTCCTTTTATCTTTTAAAAACCTTACTGCTTGCTGATCCATCGCTGAACTGTGTATCAATAATATCGCCTGCGATCAACTCATTACAACTCTTAATTATTTTCCCGTTAAGAGAGGTTATTGTGTAACCTCTGCTTAATACATTTTCTGGTCTTATCATTTCCAGAGCTTTTTCCAGTCCCGTCACTATGATATTTTTGTTTTTCAGAGACCCGGAAGTAAGATTTAGCAAATCCTGCCTGGTTTGTTTAAGTGATGATTCCTTTACCGAACAAAAGGATCTTGTTGCAGACTGGAGCCTTGATTTCTGGTTGGCGGGAAATAGTCCGGCCCTTCCTAAATACTTCTTTCCGATATTTATTATTTCAATTATTTTCCCTGAAAGATCATCTTTAATTTCAGACAACATTAACCTTGCCATCGGGTTAAGTTGTATCCTGTATGAATCGATCCTGTTCCTGTTCTGCTCAATGATCATTCGGGAAAAATCTGAAATATTGTTACTTAACTCCGCAAGATGATTTTCAGTCTCATACATACGGTCTATAATGTAATCTGCAACAGCGGTCGGGGTCTTAAGCGATTTGTGTGCCACCATATCGGTCACCGACAGATCCTTATCATGACCAATTCCTGTAATAACCGGCAAAGGAAACTGTGTTATGTAATAGGCAATATTATAATTATCGAACCAACTCAGGTCAGATTGGGAACCCCCGCCACGAATTATAACTACAAGATCAAACAGCCCGATGTTCAGGGCAATTTTATCCAGGGCTCCGGTAACACTCTTTTCCGTTTCAGAACCCTGCATTACTGCTTCAACCAAAAAGGGGTGGAATACATAACCGTTCCTGTTCCCTTTAAGGTGATTTATGAAGTCGGAATACCCCGCTGCTGTTTTGGAGGATATAATTGCAATTCTTTGGGGTAGGACCGGAAATTCAACTTCTTTATTCAGTGTGAATATTCCTTCATCTTCAAGCCTTTTAATTATAAGTTGCCGTTTTATTGCCAATTCACCAATAGTATAGGAAGGATCTATATCGGTGATTATCAGACTTAATCCATAAATCTCATGATATTCAACTTTTACTTTTACAAGGATTTTTAGTCCCTCCTTCAGTGACTCGCCTGTTATATTTTCAAATAAAGATTTAAGGAACCTGTACCTTTTACTCCAGATAATAGCTTTAACACGTGCCGTAACATCTTTCTCATCATCATTTTTTTCAATGAGTTCAAGATAACAGTGACCGGCAAAATTCTCTTTTATCTCCGATACCTCTGCAGAAACCCAGTACATATCAGGAAGCGCCAGGTAAAGCGAATCTTTAATAATAAGTTGCAGTTCGGTTAATGAAATTTTTTCAGGCATGATCGGTTACTGATCTTAATCAATTTGTTTACAAAGGTACCATTTCCGGGTATAAGTCTGACTATGTAACGTTCGGGATCTTTATTACAAGGTTCATTTATCCGAATAATTTCTCCTGAATATCCAGGGTAATATTTTCTGACTAAGATTTCCCCTGGCGGGGGAAATTTCTATTACCATGTCTTCCCTGTTTTTTCCGGATCAGGAGTACTCCCTGTGTTTTTCTCGAGGGAGTCTAAAAAATTTGATTCGTCAATTTCGAACTGGTGGTTATCTGTAAAACCTGCAACATAATCCAACTCATACTTTATAGTTCCATCTTCTTTATAAACTAACCAATGGCCCTCTCTTAGGTTATTTTTATATTCTCCCGATAATTCCTTTTTGCCATTTTCAAACCAGGCTTCAAACCTGCCATTGATTTTACCGTTTAAATAATTTGTTTTAAGACTGGGGACACCATTTTTATAGTACTGTATCCACTCACCCTGAGGGATATCGTTAATATAATTCAATTCTTCAGCTTTTTCCCCATCCGGGAAGTATTTGATAGAGGGTCCGTTCTTTAAGTTGGCTGAATATTCCTCTTCACAAATCAGATAACCCTCAATGTACTGAGAGTAGAATTTCCACATTCCCTCTTTAAGCTGGTTAATATATTTTCCTTTTGATGCAATAAACCCATTGGTATGATATATAGTTGCATCGGCCTCTTTACCGTCAGCACTGTAAATGAGCAATGACTTAAGGGTATTGTCATTATTATATCTTCTGAATTCTCCAACCGGATGGTCGTCCTTGAAAAAGCCGTCATAAACTATAATATTTTCATCTTTTTTAATCCAGTGGCCCTGTTTTTTACCTGTTTTATCAATCTGATTAAGGGTCAGGCCGGTCTGTGATGATGCCATGGTTGAAATAGCAAGAAGTGCAACAATTGGATATAATTTAAGTTTCATTTCAGTAAAACGTCGGAATTGTTGCAAAAGTACAAAATTATGAGGATAGGGACGATTTCAGTATTCTTTTCTGTCTCAATCTTAGCAATATCAAAAAGCTTGTTCTTTTTTTGCTTCAGGAATTCCGGTTTACGGAGGAGATATAAAAAAAGAGGTTGAATCACTTCAACCTCTTTTATAATATGGAAGAGACTTTTTATTTCACTTCTTCGAAATCTACATCTGTTACCTCATCGTTCCCATCACCAGATTTGGAACTGTCTCCTCCTGATTCTCCTGTTCCAGGTTCACCGCTGCCGGGCTGTTCCGCTGAGGGACCTGTATTTTGCGCGGTTTTGTACATTTCCTCTGATGCTGTCTGCCACACCGTATTCAGTTCTGCAAGAGCTTTGTCGATTGCATCAACATCCTGAGCTTTGTGTGCTTCTTTCAGTTTTGAGAGAGCAGCTTCAATTGCTGGCTTTTTATCAGCGGGAAGCTTATCCCCAAATTCCTTAAGCTGTTTTTCAGTTGTGAAAATCATACTGTCAGCTGTGTTTATCTTTTCAATTTTTTCTTTCGCAATTCTGTCAGACTCAGCATTGACCTGTGCTTCTTCACGCATCCTTTTAATTTCATCCTCACTAAGTCCGGATGAGGCTTCTATTCTTATTCTCTGCTCTTTCCCTGTACCTCTGTCCTTTGCTGCCACATGAAGTATGCCATTAGCGTCTATATCAAATGTAACTTCAATCTGAGGTATTCCCCTTGGAGAAGGTGGTATCCCGTCGAGATGGAACCTGCCTATAGTTTTGTTACCTGCTGCCATTGGTCTTTCTCCCTGCAAAACATGTATCTCAACCGATGGCTGGTTATCAGCTGCAGTTGTGAAAACTTCCTGCTTTTTGGTTGGGATAGTTGTATTTGATTCGATGAGTTTTGTCATTACACCACCCATTGTCTCGATACCGAGAGATAATGGTGTCACATCAAGGAGGAGAACATCTTTTACCTCGCCGGTAAGGACTCCGCCCTGAATTGCGGCTCCTATTGCAACAACTTCATCGGGGTTAACACCTTTTGATGGCACTCTGCCGAAGAATTTTTCGACGAGCTGTTGTATTGCCGGAATTCGGGTGCTTCCGCCAACGAGAAGGACCTCATTAATATCCGAAGTCTGATACCCTGAATCTTTCAGGGCCAATTTGCAGGGTTCAATACATGACTGAATCAGTTTATCACAAATCTTTTCAAAATTGGCACGGGTTAATGTTTTTACAAGATGTTTCGGAATACCATCTACCGGCATAATGTAAGGTAGGTTTATCTCAGTCGAAGTTGAACTTGAAAGTTCAATTTTAGCTTTCTCGGCAGCCTCTTTCAGCCTCTGAAGAGCCATTGGATCTTTTCTCAGGTCAACACCTTCGTCTCTGAGAAACTCTTCAGCCATCCAGTCAATGATCATGTGGTCAAAATCATCACCGCCAAGGTGGGTATCACCGTTGGTCGATTTAACTTCAAACACACCATCGCCAAGTTCAAGTATTGATATATCAAATGTTCCACCACCCAGGTCAAAAACCGCAATCTTCAGATCCTGCGATTTTTTATCCAGGCCATATGCAAGTGATGCGGCTGTTGGTTCATTTATGATCCTTTTTACATTCAGTCCGGCAATCTCACCTGCCTCTTTTGTAGCCTGGCGCTGTGAGTCACTAAAATATGCAGGAACAGTAATAACGGCATCAGTAACCTCCTGTCCAAGATAGTCTTCAGCGGTCTTCTTCATCTTTTGAAGGATCATAGCCGAAATCTCCTGGGGAGAATATAATCTTTTGTCTATTTTTACCCTTGGAGTATTATTCTCACCTTTCTCGACAGTGTAGGTTACTCTTTTTATCTCTTTAGTTACCTTATCATAGGTCTCACCCATGAACCTTTTTATTGAGTAAACGGTCTTTCTGGAGTTGGTGATAGCCTGGCGTTTGGCCGGATCGCCAACCTTACGTTCCCCATTCTCAATAAAAGCGACTATTGAAGGCGTGGTTCTTTTTCCTTCACTGTTGGGGATGACTACAGGCTCATTACCTTCCATTACTGCAACGCATGAATTTGTAGTTCCCAGATCGATACCTATTATTTTTCCCATTTTATAATAATTTAAAAAATTTCTTTTTGTTATTCAGGCAATGCAATGATTATGCCATTAAGATAATGCCGGTTATTTATGTAAATATGACACTGCATTATTTCTCAATTCAAATATATGTGACAAAACGACAGAGATTCTACCACAAGCTGGCATATCAAAAAGATACTGATATGACAATGCATCAATCAATTCAAAAATGTAACTTTGTCTTCTGAAATTAAAACATTTATAGCTATGTCGATTCATAAATCGGTCAAAAGAGTTACGACTCATGTTCTTAATGAGATGAAACTCAAAGGCGAAAAGATTGCAATGCTGACTGCGTACGACTACTCAATGGCCCGAATTCTTGATGAAGCTGAGATAGATGTCATTCTTGTCGGCGACTCCGCTTCAAACGTAATGGCAGGATTTGACACTACTCTTCCAATCACCCTTGATAATATGATTTATCATGCAGCATCAGTGGTAAGAGCTGTGAAAAGAGCCCTTATTGTTGTTGATTTACCATTTGGCACTTACCAGGGAAATTCAAAAGAGGCATTGGCTTCATCAATCAGGATCATGAAGGAGACCGGGGCTCATGCAGTTAAACTTGAAGGGGGATTCCAGGTGGAAGAATCTATTGAACGTATATTATCGGCAGGCATTCCTGTTATGGGGCATCTGGGACTTACGCCCCAGGCTATTCATAAATTTGGAACATATGTTGTTCGTGCAAAAGAGGAAGAGGAGGCAAGACGTCTGATGGAAGATGCACGACTGCTTGAAAAGACGGGATGCTTTGCCGTTGTACTTGAAAAAATACCAGCCCGTCTTGCAGAAGAGGTGACCAACAATCTCAGGATCCCGGTTATCGGTATTGGAGCCGGAGGCAAAACTGACGGCCAGGTACTGGTCCTTCATGATATGCTCGGAATTACTCAGGAGTTCTCTCCAAGGTTCCTCCGGAGATATCATAATCTGCATACGGAAATAAAAGGGGCTGTCCAGAATTATATTAATGATGTGAGGACACAGGATTTTCCGAATGAAAAGGAACAGTATTAATATTACATATAATGATCGAAATTCTTTACGAGGACAATCATTTAATTGCTGTATATAAGAAGGCTTCAGATCTGGCACAGGGAGATAAAACCGGTGATCCTTCGATTGATTCTGAAATAAAAAAATATATTGCAGAGAAATACAGGAAACCTGGGGATGTATTCCTGGGAGTAGTTCACAGACTTGATCGCCCTGTAAGCGGTGTGATCATGTATGCCCGAACTTCAAAAGCTCTCTCACGGCTCAATGAGATGTTTCGTACCAAAGAGGTTAAAAAGATATATCTGGCAATTGTAAAGGAGCGACCTCCTGAAGATGAGGGCACTATAAAACATTTCCTTAAAAAAAATGAGAAGCAGAATAAGACATATGTTTATGATAAAGAAGTAAAGGGATCAAAAGAGTCAAGTCTGTCATACCGGCTGGCCGGACGTTCAGAACGGTTCTATCTGCTTGAAGTAGAGCTTCATTCCGGAAGGCATCACCAGATAAGGGCTCAACTTGCCAGTATCGGATGCCCGGTAAAAGGAGATCTGAAATATGGTTACCCGCGGTCGAACGATAACGGGAGCATAAGTCTTCTGGCTCGGCGGATTGAATTCATTCATCCCGTGAGCAAAGAGAAGATCTCAGTTACAGCCCATTTCCCTGAGGGTGATATATGGTCTCATTTTAAAGATACAGGTGTATAAGTAATGTTATGTGGAAATCCGGGGAGGTTATGGGGAATTGATTTTGGAGGCCAGACCGGAGAAACCTGAGTCCTTCAATCCATTCCTGCTTCAACAAGACCATAGTAGCGTTAAAATCAGGTTAATTTGAGTTAATGAAAAGTTAAAACCTGCATCAGTTACGCCCATAAAAATTATTTTTGTATTATGAATAAAAGAAAATTTGCATGGCTGATCTTCATGATGTTGTTCTCCATCATTGGAATTATCTGGGTGCAGATTATTTGGATAAAGAATGCTATATTGGTGCGTAATGAAAGTTTTGATTATGCAGTGAACGCTAGTCTTATAAATGCGGCAAATGCTATTGAGACTTCAAGGAAGCTTAATTTTTTCAATAATTTTCTTTTGTCAGATTCATCTTCACCCGGTAAAAACGAGGATGATTTTTCAGGCTACTTCAGCCTGGGAAGTTCTGTGAAAAAAAGCGGAGGCAGCTATAGTGTGAGAATTACAAGCAAGTCTGTGACCACTAATCCGGGTAAAAAACCGATCATAGTAACTCGCGATACAACAATTACTTCTCCAAATAGTACAATAATTAAATCAATCCCCGATACTTCAATTTACTCAGAACCGGATAGCATCCGGTTGAGAATGTCTGATGAGCAGGGCAGGGTTAATATTGTTCCTGACGGAGCAGGGGCAGAGGAATATTCAAATGCAGTTTATTTTGAAAGGAAAGAATTCCTGGACTGGTTAAAGAAAAAGTCAAGCGAGTTTCAGAATATGAGTGACCGGATGATTTCAGAGATATACCAGTGGGAAAAAACGACTCAGCTTGATAATAAGGAGGTCGAATATGCGCTGAAGCAGTCGTTTTTCTTTTCAAATATTAAAACCCCTTTTAAATATGCAATTATTAAGGATGGAGTTGTTGAGGAGGGAAATTATAAAAAAGCAGATAAGGCCGATTTTCTGAAAAGTAAATATATGGTAAGTCTTTTCCCTGATAATATTACCAGACAGAACATTATTCTTTCTATTATCTTTCCTTCCAGGACAAATTATGTATTGGGTTCAATGGCCCTGATACTTGGGGGATCAATGCTCTTCTCTCTGATAATTCTTGCAACATTTGGATTAAGCCTCTATTTCATCATCAGGCAGAAAAAAATATCTGAGATAAAGTCTGATTTCATTAACAATATGACTCATGAGTTCAAAACGCCGATTGCCACAATCTCACTGGCAGCAGACACTATAGCTAATCCTAAAGTTATTAAAGATGAGATGAGTATAAGACATTTTATCGGGATGATAAAGAAAGAGAATAACAGGATGAATAAAAAGGTTGAGACTATTCTCCAGATTGCGTCACTTGATAAAAAGGAAATAGAATTTAATTTTGAAAATCAATCTTTACATAATATAATCGAAAAAGTAGTAGATACAATTGAAATACAGGTGCAGCAGAGAAACGGGAGAATTGTACTGAATCTTGGTGCGGAGGATCCTGTTATATATGGTGACAGTGAGCATCTTTCAAATCTTGTGAATAACCTCCTGGATAATGCAATAAAATATTCTGAAGAAGTACCTGAAATTACTGTTGAGACCAGGAATAATGAAAAAGGTATTATATTAACGGTTGCTGACAAAGGTATCGGCATGAGCAAAAGTGTTCAGAGTAAAATATTTGAAAGGTTTTACAGGCAGAATTCAGGTAATGTGCACGATGTAAAGGGATTTGGCCTTGGCCTTAACTATGTGCGGGCTATTATTGATGCCCACAAGGGCACAATTAATGTATTAAGTGAAACAGGTAAAGGAAGCCGGTTTGAGATTTTCTTACCATTTAAATGGGAGAGTTAATGATGCAGACAAAGAGTGCTAAAATTTTTCTCGTGGAGGATGATCTGAGTTTCGGCTCTGTCCTTAAATCATATCTCGAAATTAATGATTATGTTGTTGAATGGGTTGATGACGGCAAATATGCTCTGGAGCATTTCAGAAAAGGAGTATTTGACATCTGCATCCTGGATATCATGCTTCCTCATGTTGACGGTTTTACTATTGCAACAGAAATAAGAAAGATTAACACAGTCGTTCCTATTATTTTTCTTACAGCAAAGAAACTAAAGGAAGATGTCCTTAAAGGATATGGGTCAGGCGGGGATGACTATGTTACAAAGCCTTTCGACACTGAGATTCTGCTGGCCAAAATACGGGCTATCATGGCGAGACGTGATTTTCAAAGCGGGTTACGTGATGTTTTTGAAATTGGGAAATTTGTTCTTAATTCCAAACTACGTACTTTAACCTGCGGCAATGATGAAAAGAAGCTTTCTCCCAAAGAGGCTCAACTGCTCGAATTACTTGCAGTAAATCCGAATGCGTTTGTTAGCAGGGAAATGGCTTTGAAAAAGATATGGGGATCTGATGACTACTTTACTGCCAGGAGTATGGATGTGTATATAACAAAACTCAGAAAATTTCTGTCGGATGATCCCCGACTGAATATTAAAAATATTCATGGTTCCGGTTTCCAGTTAATCATCACGGAAGAGTGACGCTGAGATTCTTCTTTGTGAATTTAAAGGGCAGGAGATGACTGCAACTTTCAATTACCTGTATCTTATTCTTTCCGGTTTATATAATCCTTATCGATCAAATGAGAAGATAACTATTGGAACCCTCTCCTTTTTTTATATTTTTGTCGTTTACTGATTATGATGTCGGGGAAAATAGTTGTAGGAATTCAGATTGTTATATTGGCAGCTCTGGCTGGATGCAGATCATCGCTTCCCATGGTCCGGTCTGCCTCTGCCGGACAAAATGCCGCTTCATACATTGACAAATATAAAGATCTTGCTGTGAGTGAGATGATAAGAACAGGAATCCCTGCAAGCATTACCCTTGCCCAGGGAATGATTGAGTCCGATTTTGGCCGCAGCAGGCTTGCGCGGGAAGCAAATAACCATTTTGGAATAAAGTGTCATAGCGACTGGACCGGGCAGACTGTTCGTCATAATGATGACAAGCGTAATGAATGCTTCAGGAAGTACCGCAAACCTGAGGATTCATTTTACGATCATTCCGACTTTCTGAAAAACGGATCACGCTACAGAGTTCTTTTTGATATTGAACCCACCAACTACAAAGCGTGGGCACGAGGGTTGAAGAAAGCAGGATATGCCACAAACCCTGATTATGCAAATATGCTTATCAGAAAGATTGAAGAAAATAATCTTTATTATTTTGACAATGCTACTGCTGCAAACAATTCATTTACCCGGCCACAACCAGCTGTAAGGACCTCAACAGATGTTCATGACAGTGTCAATATTGTTGTAGCTGCCCCGGTATTTAACGGTAACGTTGTTGTCCCGGCAGTTGTTTCCAGGGTGAGGGAGAATAACAGGATACAATATATAATTGTTAAAGACGGTGATACAAAAGAGACACTCGAAGAGGAGTTCCAGCTCCTTAAATGGGAGTTGACACGATATAACGAAATAAAGGGGGATATTTCTCTTGTTCCGGGTCAGATACTATATCTCCAGCCAAAACGTAATAAGGCTGAAGCCGGGAACGATTATTACAAGTGTACCGAAGGCGAGACAATGTATATGATTTCGCAAAAATTCGGGATAAAACTGAAAAGCCTTTATGAAATGAACCGTATGGAAGAAGGCACAGAGCCTGTTCCCGGGCAGCGGATATGGCTGAGGGTCACCAAACCGGTCAACTGATCATAATAGTGTAATCTGATATCTTAAAGCCTCGAAGAAACTCGACACAGCTCAGTCTGTTTTTTCCTTCAACCTGAAGAGTTACTATATTTACAAATCCATCCCTGCAGGCTACCTTTATGAAATGCTTTCCGTCAGTAACTATTTCCCCCGGCTTTAAAGTATGTTCTGCAATTTCAGGCTGGCTCTCGAAAACTTTGAAAGAAAGTATTTCATTTTCTTTTTTCAGAAAAGATCTGGCACATGGGTATGGTGACAGACCCCTTATGAAATTATGGATCTTTACGGGTTCGTTTTTCCAGTTGATTATACAGTCGGGTGGACGTATCTTTGGAGCCAGTTTTAGTGTTACACCTGGTTTGCTGAAATCTGATTGTGGCAGAGGTTTGATTTTATTTTCAGCTAAATAGGCCACTGTCCTGACAACAAGACTTGCTCCATGTTTCATAAGTCTGTCATGCAAATCACCTGCGTTCTCAAACGGAAATATCGGAACCTCTTCCATTAACAGGATATTTCCTGTGTCAATTTTATCGTCAATAAAAAAAGTTGTTACTCCTGTTACCGTCTCGCCGTTGATAATGGCATGGTTGACAGGAGCCGCACCCCTGTAATCAGGTAAAAGGGAAGCATGAAGGTTGATTGTCCCTATTGAAGGTATTCTCCATACAACTTCGGGCAGCATCCGGAAAGCTACAACGATTAACAGATCTGGATTCAGCTTTTGTAACTCGTCTTTGAAACCAGGATCTTTAAGATTTTCAGGCTGCATTACTGGAAGGTTGCTGAATTCGGCAAATTTCTTTACTGCAGGTTTACTTATCTTTCTGCCTCTTCCGGCTGGTTTGTCTGGTGAAGTGACAACACCAACAACATTAAAGCCTTTTATAAGCAGACAACCAAGTGTTGACACTGCAAACTCAGGGGTTCCCATAAAGACTATCCTGAGGTTTCTCATCGGTTATTACTACAGATTATAAAATTCAACTTCCGTAAATTTCAATCTTTTCCTAAACGCTTATAACAGGAAAGATTATGACCCATTTTGTTTTCTTTTGTCTCAAGGTAGAATTTGTTATACGGATTAGATTTGATAACAAGAGGGATTGTCTCAACTATTTTAATTCCGTAACCTTCCAGTCCTGCCCTTTTTACAGGATTATTAGATATAAGACGTACTTTACCCAGACCCAGTTCTCTCATGATACTGGCACCTACACCATAATCTCTTTCATCCTCACCGAATCCCAGTTTGACGTTGGCTTCAACTGTATCCATTCCCTCATCCTGGAGCCTGTATGCTTTGATTTTATTTAGAAGTCCGATCCCTCTGCCCTCCTGGCTAAGATAAATAACAACACCTTTCCCTGCAGCTTCAACCATCTCCATTGCTTTATGCAGTTGAGGACCACAGTCGCATCGCAACGATCCGAAAATATCGCCAGTGAAACAGGACGAATGCAGGCGGACCATAACAGGTTCATCCTTAGTCCAGGTTCCTTTCACAAGTGCAGCATGTTCAACACCGTTACTGGTCTGCCTGAAAGGGATAAAATCAAATTCACCCCGTTCTGTAGGCAATTTAACTTTTTCACCTTTTTCTATAATAGAATCTCTTTCAAGGGTATATTTTATCAGATCTCTTATGGCAATTATTTTGATACCGAACTTCTCCCTGATTTTCAGCAGGTCGTTAATGCGGGCCATAGTTCCATCGTCATTCATAATCTCTACCAGCGCTCCGCCCGGCTGAAGGCCGGCCATGCGTGTAAGATCAACAACTGCTTCAGTATGTCCGGCTCTCCTTAATACACCTTTTGATTTTGCTTTCAGGGGAAAGATGTGCCCGGGCCGACCCAGATCGGCCGGTTTTGTAAGCGGGTCGACAAGAGCTTTTATCGTAAGAGCCCTGTCTTTTGCTGATACACCTGTAGATGTCCTTTCGTTTAAGAGATCTACGGAAACGGTGAACTGAGTCTCATGCAGAGATGTATTAATCCCAACCATAAGGTCAAGCTGAAGTTCCTCGCATTTCTCTTCAGGAAGAGCGGCACAGATAAGTCCACGGCCATATCTCGCCATAAAATTGACAATTTCCGGAGTGATCAGCTCGGCTGAACAGATGAAATCACCTTCATTCTCACGATCTTCGTCATCAACGACAATAAGTAGTTTTCCATTCTTTATCTCTTCAATTGCCTCTTCAATAGTATTAAGTTTAATATCGTCCATTGTATTTATTTTTTTTTCTTAAAATCAGGAATTTTCCTTGTCCCAATAACTATTTTTCTGTACAGATTATCTTTAATCTTTTTCAGGAAGATAATATATGTATCAACGTTCATTATAACTGAATCGTTTGTTGCTTTATAAGTAAGAAACAATCCAATCGGGAACAATATATATGACGAAGCCCACATTCCTTCAAATGTTCCCAGGTGGTTTGCTTCAACAAGTTTCTCCCCCGAAAGTGATAATACATACCAGATAACAAAAAAAAGTATTGAGATAACTGCAGGGGTTCCCAGTCCACCCTTTCTGATTATGGCTCCCAGGGGTGCCCCTATGAAGAAAAAGACAAGACATGCAAATGATAATGTCAGTTTCTTGTTTAATTCAATTTCGTATCTTTTGATGGATTTTATTTCGATGTTAAGCGATTCATTTTTTTGGGTCAGGTAAGTTGAACCATCCTTCAGATTCTCAATAGCTTTAGCCACTACGGTCCTTTTTTCATAGACATTAAGGGAGTCTAATAATACTTCCGGATTAAAAACAGCAGGTTTATTTTTAATCCTGCTTGTGTCTCGTTTTACGGCAAAATTTTTCAGGTAATTCCTTTCACTGTATACTTTTGTATTGAGAAATTCCCTGAGTTGTGAATTAACATGATTATTAAACCTGTTCCCAAGCGAGTCAATATGAAAAATAAGCTGAGTAACATTCAGCATTGCTGAGGCCGATTTGAAAAGATCATCTTTACTACGTTCAAGGTCAAAACCGGTAAGTGGTATTACCAGGGTTTGTTCTTCAAAACTATCTTTACGCGACGGGAATTTTTTTTCAGCATAGCCAACATTTTTTTCTGCGATCTCAGTGAATGTATTGCCATGATAAAGAGTCATTATCAGAGCAGTTTCATCCTTGGTAATTCTCATATATCCTGAATCGGCTAAGGTAAGAGAGCTATTACCCCGCCCTCCGCGATGGTCATAAATTATAAGTTTATCAAGCCGTGTTGTCTCAGGATCTTTAGAAGTTATCTTGATGCTGAATCCTTCAATACCATTATAAAATGATCCGGCCTGTATGTTTATATCTGGTCTTTTCTTCCTGATATCATAAAGGAGAGTCCTTGCCTTACGGGTCGAATAGGGTACGATATTATTGGCGAACAGGAAAGACACAATGGAGATAATGACACTCAGGAACACCAGGGGCCTCATTATCCTCTGAAGTGATATGCCGGAGGCCTTCAGGGCTGTGAGTTCGCTGAATTCACCCATATTACCGAAAGTCATGAGCGATGCCAGCAGTATAGCAAGAGGAAGTGCGGTTGGTACAAATGAAAGTGAAAATTGAAATAAAAGCTCCCCCAGGATATTAAAATCAAGTCCTTTCCCTGCCAGCTCATCGATATACATCCAGAGAAACTGTAAAATAAGGATGATTAATACGATGAAGAAGGTGAAAATAAGGGGACCAATAAATGATTTTAATACAAATCTGTCGACCTGCTTCACTGAATTGAAATTTTTGATGACAAACCTACTTGATTTTTATGGAAAATCAGTGGAAAAATTTGTTTTTTTGGTGGTCATCAGACTCCCAGTTGTCTTTTGAGGTCAGTTATTTGTGAGTCCCACAGATAAATAGCATCTTCTTTTTCCTCCTCATCGGCAAAATCTGTAATCAGAAGAGCAATACCACCGGTAAGATCCGGTATGTTGACCTTGAATTCAAAGTAATTGGATTCTTCGTCATCACTATCAACCCATTCAAATCTTGCCAGCCTGTTTTCCTTTATGGCCACCAGCCTGGCGCTCGATTCTGATTTATCCCAGATAAAGGTAAATATGTCACCATCAACATTTACGTTATCAGCAAACCATTCAGAAAGACCCTCAGGTGTGCTGATTCTTGGAAAAAGCACTTTCGGGGAGCAATTCAGTATATATTCAAGTTCGAACTTCAGTCTCATAATAAGAACTTATTCTTGATAAGTTAACTATTTCTGCAATATAGATAAAATATTGAAATCAAAACAGGTTATTGCGAATTAGTAACAAACTGATTATATTTGCACCCGCAAAATGGTTAACAGGAAATTGATTTTTGGCGGGAGGTTAGAACGCACTTTGAAACTATGATAATTTGGCGAGATAGCTCAGTTGGTTAGAGCGCATGATTCATAATCATGAGGTCCGGGGTTCAATTCCCCGTCTCGCTACAACAGAAAGCCTGGCACAAAGTGCCGGGCTTTTTTGTTTTGAAGCCTCTGAGCTTGCTCAAAGAGGCGTAAAAACAGAAATGCCCAAAGTCATTCGCCAGAAGGCGGATGACAAGGCTTTCCGTTGTAAAGCACCCCCCAAAGGAATCACGGCGGCTTGCCGCCGTAATTCCCCGTCTCGCTACAAAGGAAATCAGGCAGTTATGAAATTAATAATCATAGCTGCTTCTTTGCTTGAATACATTAATGAATACAAGATTGATATTTAGAGGGAGTTGTGTACCCATTTGCTCATACTGGCTATCCATCTCTGCCTCAGTTCATATTATCCTCATTTTAGCGTCATCGATGATAGTTTTTTTATTTCTCAAGGATGTAACATAATATTGTCTCATGATATTGCCAGTTATCTTATGTTTAATCTCTTATCATGCCGTTTATATAACTATGCTGACTGTTTCTGATCTTATATATTTATTCTCTTTTATTTACCCTGTAATACTATGGTTGTCTATTTTTCATTACATATCATTTGCGATTTAATAGTTTACGTGCAACTTTGATTATTACCTCGAATTTCTTATTGATGAATGCTATGTAGTATTGCATCCATGCGGATGATGTTTTATAAACGATGGCCAGGGTATTCAATTTAACAGAGGTCCATAATGGAATTCATTACAACGAAGGTTATTCCAATAAATCTCTGAGTATCGAGATTCATCCTACACTGTTTTATTTTGGGGATTAAACCCACAAAACTGCTTAAATGATCTTTATGCGGAAACCGATTTATATCTCTTAGTTCAGTTATTAATGCACTTGATGTCAGGAGACCAATGCCAGATATCATTCTTAACAGTGATAATAGTGAAATACATATTTTAGGATGAACTTTGGTTAAATTTAGTTACATCAATATATTTTGTTAGATAAAGATAGATCGATATGAATTGTTTATCCAAAGAGCTAATTGGAGCTTCTGAAGCCCCCATAATCTGTCGGTGTTAATAAAAGGTGACAGTTATGGATATGAAATTGTGATGAAGGTAAAGCAGTTGACAAATGAACAGATCAAGTGGAATGAAGCCAGCATTTACCCGGTATTAAAAATGCTGGAAAGCAGAGGATTGATCAAATCATATTGGAAAGTACTGGAAAATGAACGTCCCAGGAAATATTACACCATTTTAGCGGAAGGTGAAAAACAGTTTGAACTCAGCATGCGTGAATGGCAAATTGTTTATTCTTTATTTGAAATGCTATGGATTGATACCTGAAGAATATCCCTTGAAAAAACAACGTTTTTATAATACCTTGATTTATTTGTTACTTCCCTAAGAATTTACAGATGTGCTTCCCAAATCCCCGGATTATTTGTAAATTGAGTACTAACTGTGAAAACTTAGCAATAGGCATTATATCTGCATGTTAAACAATGGCAATGATATTTTGCTTATGTGACTGACGGAGCAGGGCTGTGATAATCCTGGAACAAGAGGGAACCTGGGAAGGCTAATTAAGAAAAGTACTATATTAAAGACCCCAGGATTAATCATATCTGACAACAGGCTGAGGATTTAATTGATTTTTATTCTTATATAAACGGTTAGGCAAAATGATTCTCGATCAACTGATTGCTCCTGAAAAAATATTACATTTGCATTCATGAAAGCTTACAATAAGATAATAAAAATCAACCCTGATAAGAGATTCGGGAAACCCTGTATCAGAAACACCAGGATAACTGTTTCAGATATCCTTGGATGGCTCGGCTCAGGAATGACAATAGAAGAAATTCTGTCAGATTATCCCGAACTTACACGAGAAGACATCAAGGCGACCTTAATGTTTGCAGCAGATAGAGAACGTAAACTTCAGACAATCTGATGAAATTACTTCTTGACCAGAACATTTCATTTCGTATTAGTAATAAAATCCAGGATTTATTTCCTGGTTCAAAGCAAGTCAGGGACCTGGGACTTTAGAATTCCAAAGATTCATTTCTCTGGACCTAATGCAAAAGAGAATGATTTTTGCATTGTAACTTTCGATGCTGACTTTTATGACTTAGGCCTTGTTAAAGGATCATCTCCAAAAGTAATCTGGCTCAGGCTTGGAAACCCAAGTACTCAAAACATTGAACAAGTCCTCCGTAAAAATTCCGAGCTAATAAAAATCTTTCTAACCGATCCCAATTATAAAGATATGGGGTGCCTTGAGATAAATTCTTAAACGTCACTTTGTCTAACACGGACAATGGCATGGTCAAGTAGAAGAGAAATCCTGCTCACCGGCCTCCACTCACTCAGCAACGTTTACTAATTTTATTGCCGGGCCGTCAGACTGTCAAATAACCGTTTTAACCAGCAATAAAAAACAAATTAACATGGTTTAAGTGAAAGGCAAAATTCTTTAGCATTGATCATCAACATTTTAATTAATGCCATAGAATGTTTTTTCTTAGTCTTTAATAATACAACCAGGTTATTAGACAGACTCCCGTTAGGTGTAACAAGTGCCTTTCTGACGATTCGAATAAAAAGAATTTCTATCTTTGATTCATGAACATAATTGAGAAAAATATTGACTCTTTAATCAGTCTCTGCAAACAGCATAAAGTCAAAGAACTATCTCTATTTGGTTCTATTCTGACTTCCAAATTCAATAAAGATAGTGATATAGATATGCTGGTTCAGTTTGGCAACGTCGATACTCTTGAATATACCGACAACTATTTCAATTTTAAAGAGAAACTTGAAAAGCTTCTTGACAGAGAAATAGACCTGCTTGAAAACCAGGCAATTCGGAACCCTATCTTCCGAAAGATTCTTGACCGGGACAAAAAAATAGTCTATGACAGAGAAACAGCTTAAACTATTATATGACGTCAAACTGGCAATTGACGAGATTGATTCATATTTTGAAACAGAGTCTAAAACTTTTGAGAATTACAAGAGCAATTCTATACTGAGGCGTGCAATTGAAAGGAACCTTGAGATTATCGGGGAAGCAATAAATAGATTATTAAAAGAAAATCCAACATTCACCATCGAAAACTCAGTAAGGATTATCGGACTTAGAAATCAAATAATTCATGGTTATGATTCAGTATCTGATGAGAATATCTGGGGAATTGTAACCCTTTAACTTCCAAAATTAAAATCAGAAGTTAACTCCTTAATAAACAAATAGCTCAACCTAACACACAACGCAAGATTTTGGCTGACGCCAAACATATGCTTTTTTGCGTTCGTGTTTAACCCTTAACAACTACATAGGATCAGAAAAAATCATCCACTTCGAAAAATATTTAAAAAAGATTTGGATAATTAAAAATCCAAGTCTACTTTTGTAGAGTTATAAAATAAAATGTAGAGCAACATGTATTTAACAACCGCTGAAGAACAAATTATGAAACTGCTCTGGAGACTTGAAAGAGCTTTCATTCGTGACTTACTGAATGAATTTCCAGACCCTAAACCTGCATCAACAACGGTTTTAACATTATTGAAGCGAATGATTGATAAGGGATTTGTCAGTTATAAGCTGTTTGGAAATTCGAGAGAATACTACCCTTTGATAAAAAAGACAGATTACTTTTCAGATCACATTAATGCATTGATCAAAGACTTCTTTAACAATTCAACTGCTCAGTTCGCTTCATTTTTTGCAAATGAAACAAACATGAACCAGGATGAATTAAAAGAACTAAGAGATCTGGTTGACAAGAAAATTGCATCAAAAAAAACAAAAAAATGACAGCCTACATTATCAAATCAAGTGTAAGCCTTCTCTTGTTGTTTGGGCTTTATTGGTTCCTGCTAAGAAAGGAAAAACTCTTTGTTTTCAACAGATTTTTTCTGGTAGCATCAGTAGTTTTCTCTCTGGTAGTGCCGTTTATTTCTATCCCGGTGAATTTCCAAACCACTCCCAGGGTAGATAATTTTATTCCCGATTATAATCACATAACACCTGAGATTATTACTGCTGACAATGTTGTCCAAAATGCTGTAAATATCAGCCAGCCATACATCCAAAAAGAAACACCTTTTATAAACATTTCAGTAGTTCTCTTTTTACTGTATTTCTCAGGTGTATTGTTGTTTCTTATACGGTTTCTGAGAAGCCTATTTTTAATTGCCCAAAGGAGTAGGTTATCTGAAAAGATCAGTTTTAATGGATTTCAGATAATTCTGACTAACGATCAGACAGCTCCATGCTGTTTCTTTGACCACATCTTTTTGAATAGAGACGGTTACTATAATGGCAGGATTGATAAAGACCTTCTAAATCATGAGATGGAACACGCCAGACAATCTCATACAATTGATATTATACTGATCGAAATTGTTAAGGTCTTTTATTGGTTTAACCCTGTTTATCTCTTATATGAGAGAGCGATAAGAATAAATCACGAATATCTGGCTGACAATGGAGTTATTAGTGATAAATCAGATGTAACAAGTTATGCTGATAAGCTGTTGAGTTTTATTACTTGTAGTAGCAATATGTCATTAACAAGTGGTTCAAATAATTCATTTACAAAGATGAGACTCATCATGATGATGAAACCGGGGTCGGGGAGCATCAAATATGGAGCAAGGATAGCAATTACACTATGTATGGTAACAATCTTCTTTATGTTACTAAGTTTTAAAGAGTCTAAATATCAAGCCTCAGCAATAAATCTGTCACAAACAGCGATAGAATTTCAACAAAATAATGTTAAAGGAATCGTCTTAACAGAAGATGGGAAACCGCTAATCGATGCAACAATTACAACTGAAGGACCCAATAATACCTCACTAAAATCTTCAGTATTTCCCGACGGCCGGTTTACGATGAATGATATACAACTTGGAGCGCAACTTACAATTGAATGTCGAGGGTTTAAAACACAGACCATTAAGGCTGACTTCTCATCAATGATTACGGTAAAAATGGTAAAGGATCCTGATTATAAAGGAAAAGTAATTTTAACTGAAATACAGACAGTCAACTTTAGAAATTCAGACTTTACACCAGCAAAAGCCCTAGTTGTAGTTAATGGTGAGATATTAGACAAGAATGGAGAATTAAAAGTAAATCCCAGCGATATAAAATCTCTAAAAGCATTAATAGATAAAGAGGCAACAAGCAAATATGGGGATAAAGGGAAAGATGGTGTACTTGAGATAGTATTATTTGGAAATAAAACTGCAGGTACAAAACAAGCCGTATCTAAAAATACTGATTCAGATTCTTCAAAGTACAAGACACTCTTAATAATTAACATTACTTCAAATAAAGGAGAATTAATTGATATTCCTGTTTCGAATTTGCAGAATGCTAGTGTATGGACTTATCATGATATTAATAACTCTGGTGAAAAGGAATTAAGGTTTATAGGTATCATGACAAGAGATTATTATAAAGTTAAAGGTAAAGTTGTTGGGGAGAACGGCAATCCATTAGCAGCAGTAAAAATCAGTATTTCTGAAGACCCTATAAAAGCAACGTCAGATAAAGATGGTCGTTTTTTAATTGAGGATGTAAGAGAGAATGCTTTGCTTGAATTCTCACTTCCCGGATTTAAACCATATTATATTAATACATCATTTGTACCATTTAATATGGAATTGACAATAGAACTCAAGAAGGAAGGCACACCTGAGAAAGAGTAAGCATATGAAACTTCTGAAAAAAATACCTCAATATCCTGGAGGAGAAATGGAATTGAGAAAGTTTGTTGCAACTAATCTGAATTATCAAGAAGAGGCCAAAGCACAAAAAGCTCTGTTTCCAGAGTTGGCCGGTTATGAGACGGAACAGGAAAACTCACTTAAATTCGGTCTATTCCGGCATATCTGATAAGGTTTTTAGACAAACGCCCATTAGCAACTATGGTCATCAAATTAAAACTACCACCTAACTAAATACTTTTATTATGAAAAATATTTTTCTCTTATTGACTTTGGTACTTTGTGCCTTTATTAATAAGGACAAAGGACTAGTGGATGTTATTGATATTACTTCTACTCCTAAGTCTACAATGACAAATCTGTCAGAGATAGCTTCTGACATAGATTACATTCCATTGGAGACTAACGAAAATTCTTTAATAAATAGAATTCTTAATCTTAAAGTACAAGGTAATTACATCTATGTCGGGACTCTTGAAAGTGTACTTTGTTTTAGTAAATCAGGCAAATATCTTTTTGGTCTAAGTAAAAAGGGCCGTGGTCCTGATGAATATGAATTTCTGCTTGATTTTGATGTTAACGCAAGTAATACAGTTCTGGCGATACCATCCCGAAAAAATATAGTACTGTACAAACAAACAGATAATGGCTTTACTTTTTTGAACAGAATAGATTGTTTGAATCCAATTAATGCACTTAATTTTACAGGAAAATCAGACAATATCTTACTTCAGTTTTCTAATTCTGATGGTACAATTCCATACTCGAGGCAATTAATTAATCTTAAAGGAGATATTCTAAAATCATGGCTTAATTATATGATGTATAAAAAACTTGTAGAAAAAATGTATGTAAGTCACAGGTGGGAAAATACAAGTTATAATTTACAAAATAATTTATTTCTTAAGACGATAGGTAATGATACAATTTTCAAATTTAATGAGATTAATAAAGCAGAACCATTTCTAATCCTTGATACAAAAGATAAGAGAATAACTCCTGACGTAAGAGCAGATGTCAAATCTTATGCTGAACATATGCAAGATTATATATCTATCCAAAGGATTTTTGGTTCCGAAAGATTCTTTTATTATACGTACAGTTATAATAAAAAAAGTAACCATGAGATTTATGATCAATTAAAAAAGATACGTTATAGTGTCCCGGAAAAGGAATATTTGAAAGATGACATTTCAGGAGGAATAAACTTCGAACCTCTATATTGTAATGACGGATTATTTTATTCCTGGGTTGAAGCTATCAAGTTTAAATCTCACACATCAAGTGACCTGTTTACCAAGGCAAAGGTCAAAAACTCAGTTAAACATAGTGCTTTAAAAAGTCTATCTGAACAAGTTACTGAATTTGACAATCCAATAATTATAGCTGCAAAAATCAGATAATTTCAAAACAGTCGAGTTGGTAAGGGAACAAAAGCGGCGTTTCAACAGGATTCGTTAACGATTGGGATGGAGGTATTGATTTTTGGCCAATCGGGAGTATAAATGATAAGCAGGTATTTATGCCAATTAATATCTTGGATATTCAAAAAGAGCCTGATCGAATAAAAACAAATAAAGAACCAATAAAATTTCCTGAAAAACAACAGCAATTGATTAAAATGATTTCTGAATCAGATCCTTTTAACAATCCGATTATCATGATTATGACATTAAAATAGAGTAATAGAATGCTATATGTACCTGAGACTATGCTTTTATCATATGCGCATAGCCAAAAGCTGTAACCGGGGATAACAACTGACACGCATCAACCTTGTACCGCGACATTCACAAAACTCAATTAAATTCTCTGCCTGGACTGCAAAAACACGTGCCGTACCCTCCTTCTCCGGCCTCGGATCTTTTTCTTCTTAGTAGGCATTGTCCCCTCCGGCCGTCGTTTCGTCGGGTAACGTTTACTAATTTTATTGCCGGGCCGTTATAGTTAATGTGTGCCTTGAATGACAACGACTGCAAAGCCGAAGTCAATGCTGTAACTAAGATGGAGGTAGGTCCTCCGCAGGTACCGTATCCCGCCGAAGCGGGACAAACTGCCCTACGGTGCTTCCCGGGTGACTGGGAGGTGCTGAACAGCATAGGGAAAAAGTCCTGTCAAAGGATTAAGTAAGAATAGAAAAGATGAACGAAAGTAAACCTTCTGTGAGGTGACGTGAAAACGTACTTTCAATCAAAACCACCGGTTCACTATCGCTGGGGGAGGAGTGTAGCTGGCACCTGTCTACTGGCTACACGGCTGACGTCATAAAGGGGGCATGAGTTCTATTCAGGCTTAGTTATGGAACAAGGGAAGTCTTGCAGAAATGAAGAAACACAAGGGAAAGGCACAAGCATGTGAACGACCTGTGAGGCTAAATACCGACGTTTTGCAAGATGGCAGACTACCTCGTAGTAGTGATGAAACTCCTGTAATGGGGGTGGAGCGAAGGGGGTAGCAGCTTAGTATACTACATAATAGGACAACCGTTTGTCCCGTGAGGATTCGACCTGGTAGAGTACTAACTGAAGAGCCGTATGATGGGAGACTATCACGTACGGTTCGGTGAGAGGTTTAGGGGTGAAACTCCCCTTTACCTACTCGATGGACACTGTGCCTAAATAAAGGATAAAACGACATATTTTTTATCATCTATGTACGAATAAATCATCCGGAATGTTGACAAAAGAAGAAGTTTTAAATTTACCTGATAGCCTGCCTGACAATTTTTCCATAGACCAGATAGTTGAAAAGCTTGTTATTCTTAATCGGATTCAGGATGGACTTTCGGATATCGAGGAAGGTCGATATGTTGGACAACAGTAAAAAATATAATCAACAGAAATTTTGTAACTTGCAAAAAAAATATTCATGATAGAAAATTCGAAAATAAATGAGATCGTTAACAAGATTGCATTAAACTTCAATCCTGAGAAGATTTTTCTATTTGGATCCTATGCGACGGGTAAACCAAATCGTGAGAGTGATTTGGATTTATTAATAATCCAGGAATCAAAATTACCACGTTACAAGAGAGTTTTCGAGATTAGAAAATTATTAATTGGGAGTATGATACCTATGGATATTATTGTCTATACACCTGATGAATTTGAGAATGAGAAGGAGGTAAAATTTTCATTTATTAATAATGCAATAAAGACATCAAAGTTGCTCTATGAGCGTATCTAATTTAGACCTAGTCAACACATGGTTCGAGAAAGCAGATCATGATTTGGGTTCTGCCAAATTGATTTTTCAGCATATACCAGAATATTTTGACACAATAGCATTTCATTGTCAACAAGCTGTTGAGAAATACATCAAGGCTTGTCTTGTTTATCATGGGATTGAATTCCAAAGGTCTCATGATCTTCCCTATCTTTTAGAAAGATTATCAAGAAAAGTCGAAATTAATCCTGGAATTTTTGATAAGGCTATTATTCTAAATGGATTTAGTGTTGAAATAAGATATCCTGATCAGATAATACGATTGACTGATGATGAAGTAAAATCTGCAATTTCCATCGCTGATGATTTTAGACAACTTTCTATTACGATAACTGGCTTGAAAAATAAATAAATATATGGTTCTAACTCCATAGTAATAAAGATGTTATCCTAGATAAATTTTCGTTAAAAAAAGATAAAAAACACTAAGGCTACGGACAATAAAATTAATAAACTCCCCGCTTTGCGGGGCAGGCTGTCACGGTTTTTGCATTGATTCCCTGCACGTTGGACAATAACTGGCTGGGTGACAAACCCGGACTCCCGCTTCTGCCCGAAAGAAACCTTTGTACCCGGGGACAACAACCGGCGCCGATTTGGCCTTGTACCCCATGACGCTCGCCTTCGGCTTCGGTCAGAGCCTTCGGCGCGACACTGCACCAGTGCTCTTAGCCACTTGCAGTCACCGTGGACAATAACTGGCGCGCTATCCAAATTTGTACCCACTGACGCTCACCTCGGTCGGTCAGGGCCTTCGGCGCGACACTCATAAAACCCAATAATATTTACTGCCTGACAGCAAAAACACGCGCCCTTCGATCGCTGTAGGCTTGCCGAAGGAGATGTGCTCCTTCTCCGGCCCCGGATCATTTTCTTCTTAGCAGGCATTGTCCCCTCCGGCCGTCGTTTCGTCGGGTAAAGTTTACTAATTTTATTGCCGGGTCGTTATTGGCAATTTGTAACTACTCCGCAAATTCAAGATTCAGACAATTTTCTTTAACTTTGAGAAAAATTCTAATCAATGAGCAGTGATATAGTATTAGAAAACATTTCTACTGCAATTCATAAGCAGGATCCAAAAGCGCAAGCATTTTTATTTGGATCACGAGCCAGAGGAGACAATAATCCTGACTCTGATTGGGATATTCTTATACTCGTTAATAACCAGATTGTTACAAGTGAAATAGAGGATCGTTTCAGAGATGTTCTCTATAATATTGAGCTCGAATCTGGTCAAATAATTTCAACTATTATTTATCCCAGATCCTATTGGCAAAAGAATCTGAAGTATTCCCCGCTATATAAATCAGTTAAAAAAGAGGGAATTAAGTTATGACCGTTAAGAAATCAGACTATATTAATTATCGATTCAAGAGATCTGAAGAGTCTTTTGAAGAAGCATTAATCATGATCGAAAATAAAAATGGAATGCTGCTGTTAGCCGGCTCTATTACTCATGTTATTATGCTGTTATTGCTTTACTTCTAAAATCCTATATTGAGGCACGATCACATAGTGGCGTCAGAACAAAATTCAGTGACACCTTTATAAAAACCGGAGATATTGACGTAAAATTTGGAAAACTCTTTTCTCATCTGGCCGACTATAGACAAAAAGGCGATTACGGTGATCTCTACGATTTCGATGACAAGATTGTCTTACCTCTGGTTGACCAGGTTAAAGAATTCATATCAGAAATCAAAATTCTTATTCAAAAATAAAACCAGCCAATAACGCGGACAATAAAGGTAAGTTGTTTCCCGCTGCGCGGGACAAGTTGTCACTGTTTTTGCTTTTACTCCGGCACCCAAGACAAATTAGTACTGGCCGTTGTACCCGGACACACGCATATGCCCGTAATTAAAATCCTGCACCCCATGACGCTCGCTTAGCTCAGTCAGGGCCTTCGGCACGACACTCGTAATGCTCAATATAATTTGTACCCGGACTCCTGACGCTCGTTTCCCTCGGTCAGGACAGGTGCAAAATCACGTGCACCCGATAAATCGGGACAGGCTATACCCTCCTTCGGACTCCGGAGCCTTGGCGAAGGAGACCTTCAACCATTAAAACTGATGGAATGGTTTAAGGCTAATCCTGAAAAAGCTGAACTGGCCAGAACCAGACTACCATGGCTGAAGAATATTGATGATTTCAGCAATCCGGTGATAGCGATCGGGAAATGCAAAGAATAAAGATGCGGGGAGCAGTTAACAGATAGCGGTGAGCAGGCAGCGGAAAGTGCCCTGAGCCCTGCGCCCTGTGCCCTGAGCCCTGCGCCCTGTGCCCTGAGCCCTGAGCTCCCCGCTCCCCGCCCTTAAAAGAGTATGATAGTAATAGTAAAATAAATAGATAAGGTTGAACTTTGTTATTCTTCATTTACTTCAATATATTTGTAAGATAAAGATAGATCGATATGAAAAGTATATCAAAAGAATTAATTGGAGCTTCTGCAGCCCCCATAATCCTGTCGGTGTTAAAAAAAGGTGACAATTATGGGTATGAAATTGTGATGAAGGTAAAAGAGTTAACAAATGACCAGATCAAGTGGAAAGAAGCCAGCATTTACCCGGTATTAAAAAAACTGGAAAGCAGAGGATTGATCAAATCCTATTGGAATATACAGGAAAATGAACGTCCCAGGAAATATTACACCATTTTAGCGGAGGGTGAAAAACAGTTTGAACTCAACATGCGTGAATGGGAAATTGTTTATTCTTTATTTGGAAAGCTTTGGAATCCTGGTACCTGAAGAATATCCCTTGAAAAAACAACATTTTTATCCTTCCTTGATTTATTTATTACATTGCTTCAGAGATGCTTCAATTTCTTTAATTTATACCTGTTGAATCAGTCCTTGGAATTCAGATATATTAACACTATCCTGTATATTGGTTTAAAACAGGATTGTTCAAATTCTCTAAATGGAAAGTAATATCGAATTCAATATTCAAGAGCAAATAGATCGATGGGTAATTAATATAAAATCAGAACCATCAATTACCGAATCTGATTCTGAAGAATTGAAAAGTCATTTATTGGACTCAATAGATCAACTAAAAGATACGGGATTGAATGATGAAGAAGCCTTTTGGGTGGCATCCCGAAGAATAGGGATCAACAGTTGATTTAAGAGATGATTACAGTCAGGTAAACAATAAGGTGATACAATTGAGAAGATCGATTCTGATTTTAGGCGGTGTTCTTGTGTATTTTTGTTTGTACTATTTTATTGAATCTACTTCCAAACTCCTTTTTATTATTTTATTAACTGAAGATATAAATGGATATCTGGCTGTTAATTGGGTCTCCAGGTATTTAATCGTAGCACATTTTGTATTTATTATACCTGTTGCCAGCATATATTTTATGGAAAAGAAAGCGGTTTCTTTTATTGAAAATGTTAAAATGACTCCAAAGTACATCTTACTTCTGCTTTTTACCACAATCATTTTCAGCATTATGACACTTGTTTGTATCCGATTGCAAAAAAGCTGATAGGTAACGATGATATTTTAAGGGATCATCTTATTCATACCTATTTATATTTTAATTACAGTTTCCCTCTGATAATTTGTGTGAGTTTTATATTCCTGTACTTTAAATATTACAGAAAAACTAAATTTTAGACGATTTTTTGCAATGATCTGACTTATTTTATGTATTGCACTGCAATATATGTATAAAAGGTCAACTCATGAAAAAGAATTGGATTATGCATTTAATGAGTTGTTGCAACATTGCATTGAGAATGGTGTTCCCGGACTTGTAATTATTTGACCGGTCTTGATCATTGCTTTCATGTCATCAGGTTTCAGAGCCCCTGGTACAGATTCTAAGGTTCAAATCCGGGATTTTTCGTGTGTTATTGCAAAAGCAGGAATCATTGGTATCCTGGTTTTCGGTCTGTTTTCCTATCCTTCACAAACCTTACCAATTAAAACAAATATGATGCTCTATTTAGCAACAGTGGCATTCCTCATTTCGCAAAAGAAAGTTTCTTCGTCTGTTATTTCAAATCGGAGAAACAGGTAACTCTTCTCCCCTCACTCAGAATAATATTTTGTGTTACTGTGTTTTTACTGGTTTATACCGGCAATAAATCTCTTATTCTGTTTGATTCTGGAAAAATATTCAGGTTACGATTTAATTAAAATCCGTACGGGTATGAATAAATAAATAACAATATATTTTGTTTATAAATCCAATTAAATATATATTTATCATCTGTATATATATTTTTTAAAATAGAATAGGAAAGTATAATGCCAGACGACAATTAATATTGATTTTTTAGCCTGGAACCACGATAGAAAAGAAGTATATGACTATAATTTATCCCATTTCCAGGGCAGGATTTAATCAACGTAAAGTTTGTTTTTCATTTAAAATTATGATGTAAAATTATTCTTTTTTGCTATTTTTTTCTTTGTGTTGATAAGTGTTAATTTGTTAGTAACATACCTGTGACTGACGGGGCGAAAGCATGCAAAAAAGGAGAAAAAAGAACTCAAAAACCGAACCAGCCAGTTTACCTGGGCAACCTTCTCAATACAGAAAAATTCCAGGAGATGCTAAATCATAAGAATTTGACTTCCGATTTTCGACGTTACCGCCTCCCATGGGAATAACTCCGCGATAAAGAACCACTTCCCTTCAGTTCCCCATAATCTGATTTTAGGAAGGCCCGTACCGGAAATAATTAAACAATAGAAAGAATCAATTTTTTTTATAATTATCCGGAGAATAATTATTTTCATAATCATAAATCAAGTAACAAAAAAACTTTATTCACAATTAAACAATAATCGCATACAAAATTTCACTATGAAAATTCTTGAATGTCTTTAATTAATCAGAAATATATATGAATTCACTTTATTATCCAGTCTTTCTAAGAATGCTCAATATTTATTCGATGATTGATTTGGGAAAAGAATCTGCATTACCATATTTGATTGAGCAACAAAAAGTAAAATACGGCGATAAATATATCCAAGTTGATAAACTGGCAAACATTTTGGACAAGCTAGCTAACCCAGTATTGACAATTCTTCATAAATAACACAAATGGCAGTTCTCTACCTTTGGGCACTTCCAAAAAGCATCTCTACTGTTAATAAAATCCACCACCGGGACAATTCCATTACGCAATCAAATTATTGTCGTGACACTTGTAGGATTAGACACCCAACCACGTAAAATCTTGTTATAGATTCAGATTCTCAAACATAAATATTCACTTAATAAGTTCTATCTCATGTTAAAAAATATTATCTCATTGATTTTAATCACATTCCTGATTATAAATTGTCAAAGAAATACTTCACAGACTGTCAGAACAATTGAAATAAACCCGGCGGACTCAACAGAAAGTGGATTCTCTGACTATTTCGAAATGGAGAAATACATTGTACTAGAAACCTCGGATTCTTCTTTAATGCAGAGCATTCGAAAGATCTATATTGCAAATAACAAAATCTTCATTCTAACCTGGGGAGATGCTCAAATTTTAATTTTCGATGTAAATGGAAAGTTCATTAGCAAAATCAACAAAAATGGCAGAGGTCCTGAAGAATATTCTTATGCTGTTGATTTTTCAATTTCACCAAATGCTGATACAATATGCCTATTTGACAAAGAATTAGCAAAACTTATCTATTACAGCCCCAATGGAAAGTTCTTGCTTTCGAAATCCTTAAATGCAGATCTTGAAACTTATCTCGCCCTTCCAAATGGAAATACTGTAGGCTATTCATATCTCAATTATGTTGAACCACTTAACGATACAATTTATCAGTTATGGTACTTCGATAAGAGTGGCAGGAAACTAGATGGCTGTTTGCCTGTAAGTAAGAATGCATTAGGTAATAGCATCGGTTTGCCTTCATCTTTCAATTCGACTAAATCAGGACATTTTTTCATCCCTTATACTCAAAGTATTATTTACAAAATCTCTGAAAATCCTTTTGATCATCACTTCTATATATAAAATAGATTTTAAGGATAGAAGTATGCCAGTGAACCTCCTCGAACTTCCAAGAAAAGAAATGAACGAAGCATTTAAGAAAGCATTTGTTTTATCCGGAGAATTTATCGGAACCAAAGATTTAGTACTAAATATTTATTCAGCAGATCAACGAAAATTTCTTGTTGCAATTTATAATATTGCAAATGGTACTCATGCTCTTCTTGACTCCAAAACTTTATATGACGATATAAACGAACTTCCTATTAATGTCAATATGCAAAACACTTATATGGGTAAAGATCGTCTGATTGCAGTCACTGATCCTGTTAATTTATTGAGCCATGAGTATAAAAATATTCAATCCACTGGGTATATTCTGAATCAAAAAATAAAGGAAACTGATAACCCGATACTGGTGATTTATAAAGAAAAATAAAACTGAGTGCAATACCGATCGTACCTGACATGTTAATAAAAATAATAGTACTATTAAGACAAAATCAAACAATAATCAATATTGTACCTGGAATAATTAAATAAACATTAATATGGTTTTAGTTAAGTATTTTATTCCATTTATCAGTGCTTTCTTTTTTTCAAACACTATTAATAATCCAACCTTGAGCCATTATTTTATTGATATCGCAAAGCATTTCAACTCGCCTAAATCAATAAATTTAAGTTCGGTAGGTAAAAAAATTACCTATATTCCTTTGGAAACTAATCCAAATTGCTTAATTCAATACATTCGCAAGGTAGAGTTAAGTGATTCCAATATTTTTGTCAAAGATTTTAACAAATTATACGTATTTGATAGAACTGGAAAATTTATAAGGCAGATCGGGGCTTATGGAAGAGGACCTGAAGAACAGCTTTTTCTAATGAATTTCTGTATCGATGAAATTAAAAAAGAAATATACGTAATTTCTCTCCCCGGCAAACTCGATATTTATTCTTTCAATGGGGATCATATAAAATCTGCAAAATTAGATTTCAAGCCATCCCAGGTTATAATTAAAGACGAAAATTCCCTGATTTACCAACTTTGGGATAACCCGGGGAAAGACGATCCTGGCTGGATAATCACAGACAGAAATGGTAAGGTCAAAACCACAATAATGAGAATTCAAAAAAGGGTAAGCACTCCAGGTGTCTTAATTATTATGACCCCATTTTACTGTTTCAAAGGAAATATCCATTTGATGGAGTTTGCAAGTGAAACCCTTTTTAGTCTGGAAAAGAATATAAAAACACCTTATATTAATTTCTCATTTGGAAATTTAAAGATGGATCCAGACCCTGTTATGACCCAACCAGGAACCAAAGACCGGTACTTGTATACTGATAAACTATGGGTTGAAACAATTGTCGAAAATGAAAAGTTCATTTTCTTGAGGTTAATAAAAGGAACAACCAATGGGTTCAGAAATGTCCTTTTTAATAAAGTTACAAATGAAACTGCTTTCATTAAGGATGATATGCTTAGAAATGATATATCGGGGAGTGTAGGCTTCTGGCCAGAACTAATAACTAGTGATGGAATTTTAGTTGATTATGTAGATTCTTTTGATCTGCTTCAGGGTATTATTCCATCCCAGCTCAGGGGAAAGATTAACGAAACATCAAATCCTGTATTGGTCCTGTTACATCCTGGTGAATAATTGGCAAAGATTACAAATCGGTTCATTTGTTTGAATCCAGCTGGAAAACTCGGGTATATTAGCCAAACCTTCTAATTCATGGATAAGTTACTGGGAATCAGATAATAATAACAAATAAAACTTTTGCTAATACGGACAATATGGGTAAGTTGTTTGTCACGGTTTTTGCTTTTGCTCCTGCTACCAAGACAAATTCGTAATGGCTCTTGCACCCGGACACGCTCACTGCTCGCAATTAAAATTCTGCACCTTGACAATTTTCTGTTTCCGAGACAACTTGTACCGCGACACTGCACCGGTGCCCATCTACCAACCTTCTTCTATCGAGACAATTTACCGGCTACTTATCAAACTTATACCACGACACTCGGAATGCTCAATAAAATTTGTACCCGGACTGCAAAAACACGTGCCATACCTTCCTTGCCACCGTGACAACTTCCCGGCTAAAGGACCAGGACTCTGCCCGGTGCTGTCGTCGGGTAACACAACCTCCCTTTATTGCCGGGCCGTCAGACTCCCGATAGATCAGGACAGATCGTCTTATAACTTTTTTAAAGACCTTGAGATTTCAATATTCGAGAGTGAGTTCTATAGGTCCCCGAATAAATCATACCTGCAAAAAGGTTATTAGACAGACTCCCGTTAGCTGTTAGGAGAATCATGCTCCGAATTGCCAATCCGACAGATACACAGATAAATAAAATGGCTCGAATGCATAGAATGTTTAAAATATAATTTGCTATGAAATTAATTTTACTTTTTGCGTTAATGTCAACCGTCTGTTTTGGGCAGAAGGTTCCAACCTGCGTTAAGCATCCTGGTAAAGCTCAATTAGAGATAGATTTATACCCTGCTTATCAGAAAAGAGATAGTTATCCCTTAAGTAAGATTGCTGAATCGCTGGATTATATTCCTCTGGAAACAACTGAAAACAATCTGCTTGGAGAATATCTTCAGACAATATGCCTCACTTCCGAAGGTATTTTTGCCTTTGATTATGCGCAGGGCGTTTATCGCTTTACACATGATGGTAAGTTTATCAATAAAATCGGGCGTGTTGGTAGGGGTCCAAGTGAATGTGTAAAACCGATAGGAATGGTGCTTGATTCTATTTCAAAATTTATTATCCTTTTAGATCATGACAAACTTGTTAAGTACGATTATGATGGTAAGTTCATTAAAAACTATAAACTCAATTTCGGAGCCAATGAAATTTTATTAGCTAAAGATAGAAAGTTGTTATTAAATGACATGTTTTATAATTATCAAAAAACGAGCGATCGTTTTAGCGTTCATTTCTTTTCATTAGAAACAGGTAAAACAATTTCAAAATTTGCTTGCGAAAAAAGGGATAAAATTCCATTTAGTATTTGTCACCCGATTATGTATAACAATGATGGTCAGACCTTCATCAAAGATTATTGGAGCGATACTATTTACAAGGTCATAGATCCTTTTAACCTTGAAACATATGCTATAATAAATACAGGTAGGTTTAAACACAGAGACATTGACGATAGATCGGTTATTACCGGGAAAATAAACCCGGAAGATACATGGATTGTCGATATAACAAACATCTCAGAAACTGATAGGTTTTTCTTTTATATCATCAAATAAAGGGCTTTTTGTTTTTGACAAAGCTCGGAATGAAACGTTTTGTTGCAGCTATGAAAAAGAAAACAATAATTATAGTCTCTTTAGAAATGACTTAACACCTGGCCCAAATCTTAAGGTTTTTATTTACAACTATCCTATTAATAATAACACTCAAATATCATATAATCCAGCAATCTCTTTTTTTGACAAAAATTCTCAAAAATTGTTGAACGGAATTCCTGCTTCTTTGAAAAATCTTAAACCTTCGGATAATCAGGTGTTGGTAATAATAAAGTTCAAAAAGGATTAAATTACTGCATTTTGATAGTTAAGTACAATACCATACGACTAAAAACGAATTAGCTGTAATGGCATCTGAGTTAGAGTCTTACAAAATTATTGAACCGAAATTAGGATACTAAAATTAAATCTCTGCAACTATGAAGATTATTTTCACTTCTCTCATTTCATTAGTTATTTTAATAACTAATATACCTCTATTTCAAAAATTTACTCAACGTAATTTAAACAATGATAATTTTTTTGAAATTAAATATGAAGAACTGCTTAAACAGAAAAGCATTATCAAATTAAGTCAATTAGCCTCAAAAATTGAATATATTCAATTAGAGACAAATGAGAACTGTTTGATAAATGATAATGCTAAATATTATTTTTCCGACAATTTTATATTTGTTAAGAACCGAGATCATATCCTTAAATTCTCCACCGATGGCAAGTTTCTTAAAAAAATAGGAAGTCCGGGAAGGGGGCCTGGAGAAATATTTAGTATAAGGAATATCTCCATTATTCCAGAGAAGAAATTGTTGATAATACATGATATGGCACCCCATAAACTATTATACTTTAACTTTGATGGGATTCTGATAAAAACTGTGAAAACTCCTCGCTTTAGGGAGATAAAGGTAATAAATGAAAACAGGTATATTGCAATTAGCCAAGCGATAGGGGCTTCTGAAAAATATACCCATCTTCTATTAACTGAGTCTGGTGACACTTTATCAGTAGTTAAAAATAATGTATCTTGGAAAACTACATCACCCATACTTGTATCGAAGGGTAGTCCTTCCTTTGAACCATTCTATACTTGCCAAAGTAAATACTATTTTAAATCAATGTATAATGATACTATTTATGTAATTAATGAAAATAAAATTATACCGAGTTATGTTATTAATTTGGGAAAGCATCAACTTCCCTCAGATAAAATATGGGAAAGATTAAACCCGGGAGAAGCTAGGTTATTGGAAAAGAGTGTCTCAGATTATTGCTTCTCATATATTTTTGAAGCAAGAGGCAGATTTTTTCTAACAATTGATTATTGGGGTGATAATAACAAGGTAGAACGTTTTATGATCAAGAAAAAGGACTATTTTGCAAATACAGAACACAGATATTCCGGTGTATATAAAGGATATATTGACAATGATTGGGATGGAGGTGCACAATTTTGGCCAAAAGGGAGTATCAATGACAATAAAGTATTTATGCCAATATATGTTGCGGACCTTAAAAATATAATCAAATTTAGGAGAACGACTAATTCACTTAAGACAATAGTTAGATTTCCTGATAAGCATAACCAATTGGAAAAGATGGTGTCAGAATCGGATATTTCCGATAATCCAATATTAATGGTCGTAACTCTTAAAAGTGATTTATAATAGTTAACAGTTCTCTCCAATACACAGCCAGTTTAAAAATAGATCCGAAATGTTAACACAGACGGTATAATTAATAAACTCGTCACGGTTTTTGCATTGATTCTCTGCACTTTGGACAACAACTGGCTCGGTGATAAACCCGGATTCCCGCCTCTGTTCTTAGAAACATCAGTAACCGGGGACAACAACCGGCGCCGATTTGGCTTTGTACCGCGACACTGAACCAGTGCTCTTAGCCACTTGCTGTAACCGGGGACAACAACTGGCGCGCATTCGCACTTTGTACCGCGACACTCATAAAACTCAATAATACTCACTGCCTGATAGCAAAAACACGCGCCGTACCCTCCTTTTCCGGCCGAATGAAATCTTCTGCTAAAAAACCGGGTCAGGTGCTCGGCCGGAATTGCGTCGGGTAACACAACCTCCCCATATTGCCGGGCCGTCAGACTCCCGATAGATCGGGATAAATCGTCTAAAAACTTCCTCTTATTGTTCATAACTATGAGGCCGGTGATTCTTCAAAAAACTATGGTGTTTTGTATCTTAACTATATGAAATTCATACAAGGACATAACAGAACTCAGATCAATCTTTTCCCGGTTTCTCTTGACGAGTCCATTGACCCCGATAATGAAGTACGGATTATTCGACCTTTTTGTGGATAGTCTTTCTATAAAAGATTATGGATTCAGAACAGACTTCCCCGAAAACGGCCGTCCGGCCTATCATCCTTCCGATTTGCTTAAGCTATTCATTTACGGGTACATGAATAAGGTGCGGTTTTCACGGGATCTGGAAAAAGAGTGTAAACGGAACATTGAGGTAATGTGGCTTTTAAAATGTCTCAGACCTGATCACAACACAATTTCCAACTTCAGAAGAGATAACCCTAAAGCCATCAAGAAAGTCTTCAGGACAACAGTTCAAATTGCCAGACATTTTGATCTGATCGGCGGAAAGTTAATCGCTGGTGACAGCACCAAGCTTCGGGCTCAAAACAGCAAGAAGAATAACTTCAACCAGGCTAAGATAGACAGACATCTGGCCTATATCGATAACAAGCTTGAAGAATATACCAGGGCACTGGCTGAAAACGACGGAGATAATCAGCAGATAAAGGATGAGATCAACAAAGCAGCAAGAGAGAAAAGCCGATTACAAAAACCTCGAAAAGCAGCTGCAGGAATCCGGGGAGAAACAGATATCAATCTCTGACCCTGAAAGCCGACAAATTATAATCCGTAACAATATTGCAGAAGTGGCCTACAATCTACAGACAACAGTAGATGCCAAACATAATATTCCCATCGATTACAAGGTTACAAATGAGAATGACAGCAAGGCAATGGGAAATATGGTTCAAAGGGCAAAGAGCATTCTCAGAACAAACGAATTTACAGCTCTCTATGATAAAGGCTTTCATACCGGCTCAGAACTGAAGACAGCACAGGAGCTTGGTGTGGAAACTATTGTTGCAGTTCCTCGGGTGCCATCCACAAGCCAGGCTCCAAATCATGATTACAACTATGAACATTTTATCTATGATAAAGAAGCCGACACATACACTTGTCCGCAGGGACAGGTTCTCCTCACCAATGGATCATGGTACAAGCAGCGTTCAAGCAGCGGCAGCATAAGCTGGTTTAAACAGTACAAAACTAAGGCGTGCAGAAAATGTCCCGTGCGTTCGCAGTGTACGAGATCAAAAAAGGAAAGGCTCATTCAGCGAAGCGAATATGCAGAGTACTATGAAAGAAACCGTATCAACACTCTGGAGAAAGAGCGTCTGTATAAACGTCGTCAGGCAATTGTGGAACATCCCTATGGAACAATAAAGCGACAATGGGGTTTCAGCTACATCCTTACAAAAAGAGGAATTGGGAGGGCCAGTTCCGATGTCGGATTTATGTTTATTGCATATAATCTCAGGAGAATTGGTAATATTTTAACATCAGAAGTGTTGAAGGAGTATCTGAGGATACTTGTTTCTTCGTTTTTGATCTTTTTCGACCTTCCTGGAGCTATTTTAATGCATTTTGCCGGGACAGAAAATTTAATTCCAGAGTTTGCCAGTTATAAGGCGGATCAGGGAAACTCAATTAAATTCAATCTATTCCGACATATCTTATAAGGTTTTTAGACAGACTCCCGTTAGCAAAAATTTGACTCCTATTTAGCGATCAATCTGATTCCGGCTCCGTTCCGACTTACAGAGTTAATACAATCAATAAATATTGAGTATTACATATGAGAAAAATTCTAATTTCCTTCATCACTCTAAATCTTTTATTTTCATGTCAATCCCAAGATAAAGGATTGCTTGAAATTTCACCCGAAATATTCACTGATAACAAGATTTTTCTATCGGAAATAGCCGATGATATTTTCTATGTGCCTTTGGATAACAGTATTCCAATTGGAATAGCTTATAAACTGCTATTCACATCAAATCATATCTATTTAAGTGTAAAGGATGTCGGAATATTGAAGTTTAATCGAAGCGGTAAATTTATTTGTAAAATTGGCAGTAGGGGCAAAGGACCTGGGGAATACATTTACTACATGGCTTTTTCAGTAGACGAGAATACTGGAAATGTCTATATTATGGACATGAATAGTATTAAGACGTACTCATCGTCTGGACGTTTTATTAGGAGTATCAATTATAGAACCTATTTAAGTTATACTGGAAGTGATATTGATATGTTCAATGGATTAATTTTTGTTCCAGACTTTATAGAATATGGAAATTCAAAATATAACTGGCTGTTTTTAGATACGCTTGGGAACGTAGTATCTAAGAAAAAGAATTCAGTTCCCATTTATAAGACAGATTTGGTTTTACCAGGTCAGATTTATCAGTTTGATAATAAATTATTCTATTTTAACTTTTTAAACGATACGATTTTTTCGATTTCACCTGATTTAAAAGGTCGAGTTGCCTATTTATTTGGACAAGGTGATTATAGGTATCCAAAAGAATATTTTGCTTTTGATTTTACAAAATTGAGCAATTACTTTAGGCCTACTGAGATGTTTGAAACAAAACATTTTATTTTTCTTAGTTACAGTTATAGGGGCATGGCAGCAATGTCTGTTATTGATAAAAGAACTAAGAAAGTTTTTCTTGGATATAAGAAGATCGAAAATACATCTATGTCTGTTAAAACAAGACCTGAGATAGAAAATGATCTTGATGGGGGTCTGCCTTTTACAACCAGATCAGTAATAAATTATTATGAGGAGAACGGAAATGAATATATCATTTCTCTGATAAATCCATTTGATCTGAAAAAACATCTTACAACTGATGATTTTAAAACCATAATTCCAAAATATTCTGAAAAGAAAAATGCACTTGTAAAGTTTGCAAGTGCAACTAAAGAGACAGATAATCCAATTCTTATGATAATTAGGGTAAAAAATTAAACTCAAACTAAAAACGAGTCAACAAAAATTTATAACACCCGAATCATATCAAACCTGACAACTATGAAATCTAAGTATTTGATAGTTTTAGCTCTTTTTGAAGCTACCTGTAAATCACCAGATGATGGGCTTTTTCATTTTGATCCGCAAACAATAGAAAGGAAGGAGATCAATTTATCAGAGCTCGCTGATGACATTTCTTATGTTCCTATTGACAATAGCTTTCCAATAGGCCTAATTTATGAACCCAAATATTTCAATAAAAATTCTATTTACATATCTGCCTTGAATTCCGGCATTATGTTGTTTGACAGAAATGGGAAATTCCTTAGGAAGATTGGGAGCATTGGAAGAGGCACCGGAGAATATACTCATTATTTTAATTTTTGTGTTGATGAAAAAAGCGAATCAGTGTATGTTATGATTCAGAGTTTGAAAATTATCAAAGTGTATTCCAAAACTGGTAATTTTTTGCGGTAAAAAAACTAAAACTTTTACTAACCATTGTGAACGACTTTTTTCTTAGCTTTAGTGCAACAGTTAAGGCATTTGTACTTATACCAATAATTTAACAAATATTTGCAACACAAGTTAATTACATAAAACACCCATAAAAAATACTATTCCATCCATAAATTCTCCTTAAAATCAAAAAATCATGAAATCAAAAATTACCTTACTCTTACTATTAAGCTGCTTGCTATCTTCTTGTTATCAACATAACATGACAGATAATAAACTTCTTGAGATTGTTGACATAACAAATGCATTTGAAAAGAGGAAACCAATTAATATAAATGATATTTCAAAAGACTGTAACTATATAGTGCTGGAAACAACAAAAGAGAGCCTTATCGGTAGTAATTTTACTATTTATTCCGATGATCAATATCTAGTTGCAATTGACAGAAAACGAATATTACTTTTTGACAGAGAAAGTGGGAAGTTTATTAGAATAATAGGAAATTCAGGTAACGGACCCAATGAATATTCAAAAACATATACAAAAATGCCGTATAATGAAGAAAAGAAAGTAGTATATGCTGACAGAAACCGGGAAAGATATGAATACTCCCTTGATGGACAGTTAATAAACATAAAAAAAGGACCTGAATTGGTTTATGATTTTGTAAACATTAATGAAAATACATATGCAGCATTTATTGATAATTATATGGGAGATGAAAAGAATAAAATGATCATATTCAATGAAAGAGACTCAATTATTAAAATATTCCCAAATTATCAATCATTCCCATCTAAGGGTAGTATTAGTGTATATACTACCAATTCATGGTTTTACAAACTAAATAAGCAATTATATTTCTGCGAAAAATTCAGTGATACTCTCTTTAATGTAACACCAAATTCTTTAATCCCTCGATTTGTTTTTGATAATGGAGAATACTCTTTCCCATATGAACTGAGAGGTGGCATGATCAATCCAGTAGATAAGTATTTTTTTACGGAAAATATTCTGGAATCGTCGAAATACTTATTTTATACTTTTAGATTCAATAAGGAGGTATATACTGCTGTGTACGATAAAAAACAAAAGAATACTATTGTGAATGATTATATTGGAGAATCGAGGAAAGGTTACATTAATAATATCTATGATTTCGTGCCTCTTGAGTTATCAAGTATAAATGACAAAGGTGAATTGACGTGCACTATAGCTGCATTTAAAATTAAATTATGGTTTGAGGCAAATACTGAAAAATCTGAAAAGTTACCTGAATATCTACAAAAACTAAAGAATATGACTGAGTCTGAAAATCCTGTAGTAATGATCACCAAACTTAAAGAATAATCAAATTTGAATTTCTAATAGTGTAACCTTGTAAAGTTGATAATTTATCTACGAAAGAAACCTAACTTCTACAAACACGGACAATAAAGTTCATAAACTCGTCCCGGTGTTTGCAAACCGCTCCTGCTCCAAAAGCAGATTTGTAACGGGAAAACCCTGACCGCTCAACTTCGTCCAATAAATGTGGTATTTCGAGATAATTTTCCAATCACTTAACAAACTTATAACGAGACAATTCCGTGCATCAAGACAAATTGCTCAGGGAAGAGAATTTTAATCCTTGCCTAAATATAACACAAACCACTAACCGATCGATACTTGTTCGTTGACTAAATAATGAAATTAACTTTTGACTCTTTAAGAAACTTCTAATATACTTGTGCTAAAAACAAGTTAGCATTCTGGCCTTTTGCAATTTACACATGACGTGACAGTTACGTAATGAAGATAGATGACCCGAATGCTAACGGTTAAAAGGAGAATTTCGGTGGATTGCAAGCATTCAACACTACTTATACATTTAATCATAGACAAATACAAAATAATTCTTAAAATACATCAATTGAAATCCTTAGGACAAAATCACATAATCCAAACTTCTATGAAAAAATACATTTCAATTCTACTTGGGATAATTATTATCACCTCATGCAATAATTCTAAAAATTCTAGCACTGCTGACAATAAAACAATCAAATCAATTGACTTACCCTATCTTATTGATATTGAAAAAAATCTAACAGCTACAAAATCTGTCCCACTTAGCAGTATTGGAAAGGAATTGGAATATATCCCCCTGGAAACAAATCCCAATTGTATGATTGAAGGTATCCATCGGATTATATTCAGTGAAGATTTCATACTCGTAGCTGATTATACTAAGATTCTTCAATTTGACCGAAAGGGCAATTTTTTAAGACAGATCGGCGCGGATGGTCGCGGACCAGGCGAATATTATGGAATTACAGGATTTTGTATTGACCCAAAAAATAAAAAAATATTTGTTAATTCTTACAATGGTCGTAAAATACTAGAATATGATTTTAACGGATCATACATCAGATCTTTTAATCAACCCTGGAGATCGTACCAGTTCATTGTTTATGACACTACTGGTATTATTTTTCATTTTACCAACGATAACGATTCAACTATTTATTCAAAATACAATTTCTATATAACTGACTATGAACTCAATCCTATCTATAAAATTAAAAGGCATTTCATCCGTAAAAGCAATATTGCTGCCAGGGAAATACCTTTGTACTATTTCAACAACATATTACATTTTAAGCAGTACACTGTCGACACATTGTACACCTTAGAAAACGAGATGCCTAAACCTTATGCAATCTTTAAGCTGGGAGAGAATAAGTTGGACCCAAATATTATGTTTGATGGTCGCAATCCAAATGTTGCTGAAATGATTAAAGAAATTGAGAATTATTTTGAAATAAGTAAAATATTAGAAAGTGAAAATTACTTATTTACAAATATAGCTTTTGGAGTAGCTGACTCATCAAAGCATTGCATCTTCAATAAACAATCGGCCGAAACTACAATTATTGAAGACGTTGGTTTTAAAAATGATATTGATGGGGGGATTCGGTTCTGGCCTAAATATATCTATAATGACAGCATCCTAATTGATTATGTTGATGCTTACAAATTCTTAAGTATGCTTAAAAATGAAGAATCAAATAGCTTAAAAGGAGAGGGTAAGATTCGCGTTGATAAGCTTGAAATTCTGACAAAAAATTTAACAGAGTCCTCTAATCCGGTTCTTATTGTCCTTAAATGACATTAATTACAACTCCTTCCCGATGAAGCACTCATAGACATGACAGTAAAGTCCTTATTATTAACATTTTTAAAAGGCTCGAAATGATCATTTGGAACTAGTATAAAGCTTTTAAATTGGCCCGAAATGCTAACAAAAAAGGCAATGATTCATTAACAGCCAGCATTCAAAATACTTATTAGCTTAGATTTAAATAAATACAAAAACAAAACAAAAATGATGTCAAAAGTTATTGCAATGATTTTAATTATTGGCACAATATCTACTATTGGATGTCAAAAAAAAGCACCTCAAAAAGTTGAGCAGGGTGGAATTATAAAAATTGATCTTACAAAAGATATCCCCGAGAAGCCTTTTGTTATCAATAGTATAACTGGCGATCTAAGATTGATAATACTCGAAGCCAATTCATATTCGTATATCAATTATTTTAAAGGATTCATTGGTAAGAAATACATCATTTCACTTAACCAAGACAAAGTAATATTGTTTTCTTCTACAGGGACTTATAAGTGTACAATTGCTAATAGTGGGAAAGGGCCTAATGATTTTATTGGAATCGATGGATGGGATGTCGACTCTGAGGAAAAGTTTCTCTTTTTTCATGATTACGGACGAACCTATATCAACAAGTTCAATCTCAAGAGCGAAAGCTTTGAAGACAATATCCCATTCAAAAATAATGGCCGAATAACTAATCTGCAGCTAATTAATGACACATCTTTTTGCATTTTACCTTATATTTATTCAGGTTCCGGGTACCTATTTTATTATCAAAGTCTTTCTGGACAAATCACTGGCGGAATAAAGAAAGAACCTACATCACACAAAGGACCATGGTCAGGAAGAACTCCAGTATTTTTTAAAGGACCAGATAAGTCAATTCTTTTCCATCCATCTGAATCAGATACAGTTTTTAAAATAATTGAAAATGATTTGCTGCCAAGTATTTTCATTGTAAATGCAAAGCCTCAAAAAAAGGGAAATGTAACAACGGGGACCAATGTCGCGTTCCAGGCAATCAGTAAGAATCATATTATTCTACGCATGACAGATTTTGAAAACTTACAAACAGATAAATTGCAAAGTACAAGTGTCATTAAAAATGTATATGTGACATTTGATACAACTCAGAAAGTAGTTTCGATCATCAATCCATTCTACCTCGACTATTTAGGCATCAGAATTAAATGTCCTATATTAGTAAACTTTATAAATGACAATCAATTTGCAGCAATCTATCAAGCCCTTGATTTTAAAAACATTATGAAAGAGGCATTAAAGAAAGAACTTGATATAAAGAAAAGATCGCTGATAATGAGGTTAAATGAGCAAACTAGCGAAAACGATAATCCCGTGATTATTGTAGGGACATTAAATTAACAACCTTGACAGTTTTAAAATTTACACAAATGCTGAAAAAGCAGAATATCACTTTATATTTGGGATTCAGAATACTTTGTAAATTTGATTATTAGGAGATTAAATTAAATAAACGAATTAGCAAACATGTGAGGGCCCTCCTGCTAATGATAAAACAAAAGCACATTCTTATTTAAATTATATCGCCATGAAAACTTTACTCCTTCTCGTTTTTGCTTTTCTATATTCATTCAATATTCAGAATGACAAGGTCAGCAAGGCTAATCCTGACAATTTTTTCCAGATTAAGTATGAGACTCTGTTAAAAAAGAAGGAAACTATTGGTTTGAGCCAGATTGCCACCAATGTGGAATATATCAAGCTGGAGACAAAAGATGATTGTCTCTTGTGGGGTGGGGTAAAAAAATATCTTTTTACTGATAATTTTCTCTTTATCTCTAACAAAGACCACATACTTAAATATTCCAGAGATGGGAAATTTATCAAAAAAATTGGAGCTCCGGGAAGAGGCCCTGGAGAAATAGACCTTATAATAAATATGTCCATTCTCCCAGACAAAAAATTAATAATAGTCCAAACGAATGTTGGACGGAAACTTCTTTATTTCACTTTCGACGGAGATTTTGTAAAGACAATTACATTTACATCTTTTGTACCATATGTTAAAGTTTTAAGAGACGGAAAGTACCTTACACATGACGATGGAGGTAGCGGGAAAAATAAATATACCTTCTGTCTGTTAAACGAGAAAATGGATACACTTTCAGTAATAAAAAATTACAACCATTGGGTATATACACAAAAAATGATGATTGGGATCGGGTTCCCTCAATTTGAACCATATTACGAATCTGCTGGCAGAAATTATTTCAAGACTATGTATAATGATACAGTTTTTTCAGTATCATCTGACAAAATAATTCCTTGCTATTTTATTGATTTGGGTAAGTACAGATTACCAATTGAACTCCGACCAGAAAGACTTGGCCCTGAAAATATGCAAAAGTTTCAGGATAAAAGATCAGATTACTACTTTGCGACTGTATTCCAAGGATCTGATAAATTGTTTTTAACCACTTACTGTTATGGGAAGAATCCACAAAATTATTTTCTTTTCAACCCGAAAGATCAAACGGGTAGTTTACTTGTAAATAAGAGTAGTGTTTCTACCGGATTCGTTAACGATTGGGATGGAGGTATTGATTTTTGGCCAATTGGGAGTATAAATGATAAGCAGGTATTTATGCCAATTAATATCTTGGATATTCAAAAAGAGCTTGATCGAATAAAAACAAATAAAGAACCAATAAAATTTCCTGAAAAACAACAGCAATTGATTAAAATGATTTCTGAATCAGATCCTTTTAACAATCCGATTATCATGATTATGACATTAAAATAGAGTAATAGAATGCTATATGTACCTGAGACTATGCTTTTATCATATGTGCTATAGGTAATTGGCTTCGCCGAGCTCGGACCGAAATTATATTCACTAGCTTCACAATTAAGATTTCGGTCGGTCCTCGGTTTCCTTCAGCAGCCCGGACAGCTCCCTAATCGGCCCTAAAAGTATATACAAATAAATTTAACCTCACTTAATTAATTTTCGGTACCGTGACTATTCCTGCTGCCGAAACAAAGTCAACAGGACTGCAGGCCAACGCGCAGTTGTCATGGTTTTTGCAGAGACACTTAGACTCAAATGGCCTAAATATAACTCATAAAGGAGGAAATAATTATATATCTTGGTTAGCAAAAATTAGCAGCAACTCTACTGAAATAGAAATGATTATACACTAATACTACAAATTATGAGAACAAAACTATTAATCTTCTTAATAATCATCTTCTGCTCCTGTGGCAGGAAAAGTACTAATGTAAGTAAAGTCGGCTCAGTTATAGCAATCGACCTTCTTTCAGAACCTCAGTCCCAGGTTAAAAAACTTTCTGAGTTTGCTGCAAATGTTGAATATGCACCTTTACAGACTATGGAGAGTTCGTTAATAGGTGGCTTTATAAGGAAAATTGTAAACAAGGATAAGAGAATCTATATTACGAACATGGATAACATAATGTGCTTCGATATGGATGGCAAATTTCTTTTTAAGATTGAAAAGAGAGGAAGAGGACCTGAAGAATACACGTATATTGAAGATTTTGATGTCAGTTCCGATAATAAAAATTTAACAATACTTTCAAGAAATAAATTACTGGTATACGGGATTTCCGATACTGGTTTTACTTTCCAGAGATCAATTACACTAAAAGACCCGCCTCCATACAGGATCAGTATCGTTCCTGAAACAGACAAAACATTTCTGGCAATAGCACCATGGAGAGGAACTGAGCCGACTTTAAGTTTATTGATGAACACGGTTGGAGATACAATGCATTTTAAACCAAATTGTTATAAATACAAGATGGTTAGAAAAATAAATTCTCGAGCATCAAATGAAAGTATTGTTTATTCCATTGAAAATATAGTTTGCTTTAAAGAAGCATTCAGTGATACTGTCTTTTATGTTGATGCAAAAGACAATTCTTTTAAGCCCCGCATGATTTTTGATTCACATGGAACACTAGTGACACCGGAGATGAGAGGCAGCTCAGAACCATCGGGAAATAACATTAATTTTATCGCTAACATTTTCGAGACATCAAGGTATGTTTTCTATTTGTATGGTACAAGGGCAACACGAAATAGAATTCTCTTTGATAAAAAGACAAATAATAAGTATAAACTGGATACGGAAAGCAAACTAAATGATGATTTAAGTGGCGGACCTGATTTTAATATAGAATTTTTAAATAATTATTGTAGTGGTGGCAAGCTGTATTCGTTTGTTGAAGCTATTACACTTAAGAAATATGTTGCCGGCAAAGATTTTAAAAATGCTGAGGTGAGTGATCCTAAAAAGAAAAATGAACTCAAAAACCTGGCTAATTCCATTAAGGAAACTGATAATCCTGTATTGGTAATTGTAACTACAAAAGAATAGAATCCCAGGCATATCATCCTGTATAACAATACCTTTATGTATTATGAGGAGAATATTTTTATTTGTTTTAACAGTCTTCATTTGCTCCTGTGGCGGGAATACTGACACTAAAGAAAGCGTAGCCGATAACAAAACTAAAAAGATACCCATTGTTTCAAAGCCTGATTCAGTGATTACAAAAGTCTCCGGGATAGCTTCTGATATTGAATATATTCCGCTTCAACCTTCAGCCAATACCCAGATTAAAGCTATTGACAAAATTATTTCACGTGGTAATAAAATCTATATCAATTTAGTAAATAACATATTGTGTTTTGATGACCAGGGGAACTTTCTTTATAAATTGTATGGAAATGGAAAAGATAAGGAAGAGATCGTTCTTGCAATATATGATTTTGATATAGATACAGGCGATACATCAATGATTGTACTTGCTGGTAACAAAATATTGCATTTTAAAAACACAGGAACAGGATTTGACTATATAAAAACCATTTATCTGGGAAGGATATCAACATCAAAACTGGATTTTGTTCCCGGATCCAATAAATTCTTATTTTCATTGGATCGGAGAAATGGGTATGAACCTTCACTTAATGTACTTTTCAATATAAATGGAGATATACTTTCTTCTAAACCAAATTATTTTAAAAGATTTAACCCTGTAAAAAGCAGAATCTGGGATAATATTATCCATTACCAATTTGATAATAAGTTGCACTTTAGAGAAAGATTCAATGATACCGTCTTTTCAATTGATAGTGAATCAAACAACTTTACACCATGGTTAATTCTTGATTCCCGCCTGTCAAGTACAAATCCCGAAAATATAAATGATCCTGAATACTTCATGATTCTTCCGAATGTTATCAAAATCTTTGAGGTTCCCAGGTACCTTTATTACGCTTATCAATTCAGTCAAGTTGATTATAAAGTATTCTATGACAAATATGAAAATGTAAAGTACGAAATAGATCCGGAGATTCGGATTCTGAAAGATGACATCGGAGGAGGGCCGGATTTTGATCCTAAGTTTTGTAGTGAAGGTAAATTGTACTCCTGGATAAGTGTAATACTTCTTAAGAAATACGCAGAAAGTGGATGTTTTACGAATGCACAAGTGCAAAATACCAAAAAACAAATAGAACTTAAAAGCTAGTCCTATCTTTAAGAGAAAGTGATAATCCCGTACTCATTTTAGTAAAGCTGAAAAACTAGAGTATGCCCGGATTCGCCTATTATAAGCAGCTTGATGCAATGGATTGCAGCCCCTAATGCCTTTGCATGGACCCTAAGGGCACAGTGCAAAGAACAGAGTACAAGAATTCTTACCCTAAACCTTGCCCTTTCTTTATATAAAAATGAAATTCCCATACTATAAGCAGCTCGACGCAATGGACTGCGGGCTATTAAATGTAGGGTTTCGCTGTGGCCCTCTTTGACTCGTGTAACAATTTAATAATAACTGACACAGGGTTTCACAGACCTGCCTGCCCTGTAAAACGTCAGGCAGGGAATATACAGAGATCTGCTGGGAGAGTGAAAATGAAGTATTAAAAATTTATAGATTATTAACGAAAAAATTAGTCAATAAAATTTTCCATTGATTCAAATATTGTTTAATATTATTACTCTTTATTATAAACCTTTTTATTAGTCATGCAGAGATGAACATCAGATATTACATTACCCAGCTGCTGATCATAGCACTTCTATTTTCATGTAAACCGAAAAAGACCGAAAATCTCGAAGAGATGGCCCGTCTTTCAACTCATCCCGAAGCTGTCCTTGTCAAATCGGTTAAGCTCGGGAAATCAACTTTCTACCACGAGCTTATAAGCAACGGAAAGATCTTGTCATCAAAAAAAGCAGTTGTTCCATTTAAACTAAATGGCATTATAAGTGAGTTAAATATCGAGAATGGGCAGAAGGTTAAAGCCGGCGACCTTCTTGCGATAATAGAGGATTTTGAATATAAAACAAAGCTGACCCAGGCCAGGCAGGGTCTCGAGAAAGCTGAAATCAACTTCAAAGATGATCTCCTGAGTAATTACTACACAGCCGACACTGCGGGCCTTTCTCAGGCTAAAATAAAGATCTCCCGCATCCGGAGCGGACTTGATGATGCAATAACTGCACTCGCAGTAGCTGAATATAACTTTAATAATACCAGGGTATATGCTCCTCTGACCGGTGTTGTTGCTAACCTTGAAGCCAGGCAATGGAACCCCAGCCAGAATTACAAGGACCTCTGCACGATACTTTTCGATGAGATAATGGAGGTTCAGTTCAATGTAATCGAATCGGAATACAGCTTTCTGAGTAAGAACATGCCTGTGGAAATACTGCCTTTTGTTGATGACAGTATAAAGATTACCGGAACAATATCCAATATTAACCCGCAGGTGGATGAGAATGGCATGATAAAGGTTACAGCAGAGTTCCGCAATAACAGGAAACTCATCGACGGGATGAATGTGAAGGTTGTCATCCGTAAACCTGTTCCCAACCGTCTGGTTGTTCCGAAAGAAGCTCTTGTGATCCGCCAGGGAAGAGATGTGATCTTCATCAGGCAGGATTCGCTGGCAATCTGGAAATATGTCACTGTCGAATTTGAGAACAGCACCAGCCTCTCCGTAAAGGAAACACCAGATGGGATTCACCCGGGCGACCTGGTTATCATCCGCGGAAACGTCAACCTTGCACACGAAACAATAGTCCGCGAACAGTAATGAAGAGCGAACCGGGACACAGCTCATTTTTATCCACCTTCACTGTCAACATCCTTTTCGTGATGCTGATAATTGTCGGTGCGGCTATGATCCCTTTACTTTCTCTTCAGCTCAATCCTACACGGTACCTGCCCTCCTTAACAATCAGCTGGATTTGGCCCGAAGCGCCTGTTCGGGTTGTAGAGCAGGAGGTTACAACAGTGCTGGAAGGAATCTTCTCTACTGTCACCGGTGTGAAAAAGATATCTTCAAACACAAATAATGAATCGGGCACCATAAATATAGAATTTGATAAGAATGTTAACCTCAGGGCAAAACGGTTTGAGATTGCAGCATTGATCAGGGAAGCGCGCAAGAGACTTCCCCCCAGGGTTTCCTACCCTCTTATAAGTATGAATATGCCCTCGAACCAGACAGGCTCGACCATTCTTAGCTTCCAGATAAACGGCAATGCAAGCCTTTCATATATATATACCCTTGCCGAAGAACAGATAAAACCCCGGATATCTCTTATAGAGGGAATATACAGTGTGAACACATCCGGCGCCACGCCGCAGGAATGGGAGATAACCTATGACCAGGAAAAGCTGTCTGCAACAGGTATCTCTTCTTCATCAATAAACAGCTCGGTAAATGATTATCTTCTCCAGCGCGAGCTGGGGGGTGCTACGGAGGCATCTTCGGAAGGTTCTGTGAAAAGAACTTACCTGACCCTTACGGGCCACACCTCTGAAAAATTCAGATGGGAGGATATTCCCGTAGGTAAGATTTCCGGACGGATAATTCACCTTACCGATATTGCATCCATCAAGCTGAAGGAACAAAAGGCAAGAAGCTATTACCGTATTAACGGGCTCAACACTGTCAACCTTACTGTAAGCGCAGAAACAAATGTCAATACGATAAAAGTTGCCGATGCCGTCAAAAAAGAGATGGAGGTAATCAAAAAAGAGCTTCCCCCGGGCTACAGCATAAGGACATCACTCGATAACACAACATTCATAAAGGAGGAGATCTCAAAAAATATTTACAGGGCCGTTCTCTCGGTAATTTTACTTCTTTTATTTGTCCTGCTGATCAGCCGGGAGTTCAGATACCTGCTGATAATAAGCATTAGCCTGATAGGCAACATCCTGATTGCATTCATCTTTTATTATTTTTTCAAACTCGAGATACATCTTTATTCACTGGCAGGCATCACTGTCTCATTCGGTCTCATCATCAACAACACCATTGTGATGACCGATCATATCAGGTATCACCATAACAGAAAAGTGGGAATATCGCTTCTGGCTGCCACCCTCACAACTATAGGAGCCCTTGTTGTGATCTTTTTCCTTGATGAAACATCGAAGGTCACGCTCTCGGATTTTGCAGCAGTTGTAATTATTAACCTCTCCGTATCGCTGGCGGTGGCCCTTTTATTTATTCCCGCCCTGCTTTCAAAGATCAGTCTTACTCCGAAATACAATGCCGTAATCATTAAAAGAAAAAGGAGGATTGTAAGATTTTCCGGGGTCTATCTGAAAAGCATTGACTTTATCATCCGCCACAGGGTTTTATTCATCATTGCAGCAATATTGATCTTCGGTCTGCCGGTATTTTATCTTCCCGATTCACTGCCAAATAATCGTCCACGAGAGTTTAAAGAAGAAGATCTAACAAAGTTTCAGAGGCTCTATAACAAAACTCTCGGAAATGATAAATATGTAAAGGATATAAAACCAGTTGTGAATAAAGTACTTGGCGGAAGTTTCAGGCTATTCAATGATAAGTTGAAAAACAGCAGGTTCTATTATTACGGCAGTTCAGACGAGGTCAGCCGCACGCGGCTTACGATAAACATAGGGCTGAGCGAAGAGGGTCTTACCATTGAAGATCTTAACACTACCTGCATGGGACTGGAGAATATGCTTGCCGGATATAATGAGATTGACATGTTTACAACTAATATCTATGGCCCCAATGATGCAAATGTGTCGGTGACCTTTAAACCTGAATATGATTATTCTATATTTCCCTTCATACTTAAGATCAGGATTGAAGATTACATGAACGGCATTGGCAGTTATCACGCATCGGTATATGGTGTTGGCAAGGCATTCAGCAACCAGGTCTACAGCGACTATATCCAGGGAACATACTCGGTAATAATGACCGGTTACAACTATGATGAGTTATCTGCATATGCTGAATCACTTAAGGAACGTCTTATAGTAAGCGGAAAAGGGAGGATCAAGGAGGTTTATATTCTCGGTGGAAATTCACAAAGGGGTTACATGATAGGTGGCGGAAACAGGAAGAGCTTCAGGAACTGGCTGGAGATGGATAAGTATTATCTCACCCGGAACAACTCGGATATTGCATTTGCTTTCAGGGAAGCTAACAAGTATTCCAGGAGTTCCTCGCATACGGGGAATGTATATGTTAACGGTACGCTTGCACCCTTATCGGTCAGAGCTTTACAGTCGGATGAATATGACTACTGGAGTTTTATCAATGCACCTCTCTCTACTCATTCCGGTTCATTTGTCAGGATGAAGGATTTCTCAACGGTTACACGCGAGATCACAAACAGTACCATCAGCCGTGAAGATCAGCAGTATATTATGAATGTAACATATAATTTTATCGGTAACTATGAGTTAGGGAGGATAATCCTTGACAGGAATATTGATGAAACAAATGCAATGCTGCCCCTGGGATATTCTGCCCGTATATCGGAATACAATTATTCATGGAACGAGAAGAAGAATAATTATTACCTGATCTTCCTGGTTATCCTGATAATCTATTTTATCTGTGCCATCCTCCTCGAGTCGTTCAGGCAGCCGTTAACGGTTATAAGCCTGATACCTTTCTCATTTATAGGTGTCTTTCTTACATTTCATATTTTTAGAATAACACCCGATGAAGGGGTTTTTGCTGCCCTGATACTTCTTTGCGGTATTGTGGTAAATGCAACACTGTATATCCTGAATGATTATAACAGTATAAGACGACTAAAACCGGCGCTTCCTGAACGGCTTGCATATATTAAAGCATTCAACGGTAAGATAATACCCATATTTCTTACCTTGCTTTCAACCATTGTCGGGCTTATTCCTTTTTTGCTTACCGGTAAGGATGAAAGATTCTGGTTTGCTCTGGCCGCGGGCACTATAGGAGGACTGTTATTCAGTATGATCGGGTTGATTGTGTACCAGCCGGTAATGCTAAAGAAGGAAAGTCAAACAAGTCGTGCAGGTCATGGTTGCAGGTCATGCAGGTCATGCAGGTCATGTATAAATTGGATATAACATATAAATCGTGCTAAATGGGAACAATAAAGAATTTTGAAGACTTAGTCATCTGGAAGATGGCCAGGGAGATAGTGAACCAGGTATATTCCGATTTCAGGAATTGCCGCGATTTTGGATTCAGGGATCAGATAACAAGAGCTGGTGTGTCGATAATGAATAACATTAGCGAAGGATTTTGCAGAAATAGTGATGCAGAATTCAAACAATTTCTTAATATCTCAAAAGGATCAGCTGGTGAAGTTAAAAGCATGTATTATATAGCTGAAGATCAAAATTATGTTACTTCTGAAGATGCTTCTGAGAGAAGAAACAGATCTCAGCAGCTAATAAACAGTATAAGTAGTTTTATTAAATATCTTAAATCGTCCAAAAGGTAAGACCTGCACGACCTGCACGACCTGCAAGACCTGCACGACCTGCACGACAAACAAAGAAAGATGGTAAAGTTCCTCATAACCCGCCCTGTAGCCGTAATCATGACCTTCCTTGCGCTGATCATGCTCGGCATTGTAGCTTCGGGAAGACTGCCGGTATCGCTGATGCCAAATATTGACATCCCGGAGATAACTGTGGCAGTATCTCGACCCGATGTGAGCTCAAGGGAGCTGGAGAATTCTGTTGTCAGCGTGTTGCGACGAAACCTTCTTCAGGTTCCCGGACTTGATAACATCGAATCGGAGTCACGGAACGGAAGCGCACTTATCAGGCTGACATTCCGGTTCGGAAATGATATCAACCTGGCATTCATGGAAGTCAACGAAAAGATTGACGGTGCAATGAACTCCCTTCCCCGCGATCTTGAGAGGCCGAGAGTAATTAAAGCAAGTGCAACGGATATCCCTGTATTCCTGCTGAATATAACCCTCGCTGACCGGCATGCCGGAGATGAGAAGTTTGCTGAGCTGAGCGAATTTGCCGAGACAGTCATTAAAAAACGCATCGAACAGTTACCGGAGGTTGCAATGGCTGATATTACAGGACAGATTAAGAGGGAGATTTATATTCTTCCGGATAAGGAGAAGATGCAGAGTCTTGGTATAAGCGAGAATGATATAACGCAGGCTGTTTCACTTAATAACATCAATATAGGAAGCATACAGGTAAAAAACGGAAAATACCTTTATAACCTTGAGTTCAGTTCATACCTGAAAGAGACCGAAGATGTCAGGGACATTTACATTAAAGCAGGTGACAGACTGCTTCAGCTGAAGGACATAGCAGAGATAGGCATCAGGCAGGAACAGCCACGCGGTTTGTATTACTCGAATGATAAACGGGCAATTTCGCTTGCAATCATCAAGGAATCAACAGCAAAGATGGCCGGTCTTGAAACTAAAATGAGTGAGATGATCAACATCTTCAGGAAGGATTACCCCCAGATGGAGTTTGAGATTTCGCAGGATCAGACACGGCTGCTCGACTACTCCCTCTCGAACCTCAGGCAAAGTCTTATTGCCGGTGGTATTCTTGCTTTCTTCATCATGTTCTTTTTCCTGAAAGATGCCAAGTCGCCATTGATTATCGGATTCAGCATCCCTACCACCCTTGTTATAAGCCTTCTCTTCTTTTACCTTGTTGGTTTATCAATCAATGTCGTTTCACTTGCCGGATTGATCCTCGGTATCGGTATGATGATCGATAATTCAATCGTGGTCATAGAGAATATAACACAATGGATCGACAAGGGTTTGTCGCTGACTGAGGCATGTGTGAAAGGGACCAATGAAGTGATTACTCCGCTTATCTCGTCTGTACTTGTCACCTGTGCCGTGTTTGTTCCACTGATTTTCCTCAGTGGTATCTCAGGGGCGCTCTTCTATGATCAGGCTATTGCCATAGTGATCGGACAGGGCGTATCCCTGCTTGTCGGGATCACTCTTCTACCTACCGTTTATTATCTTCTCTACAAGAACGGAAAAGAGGGGAGATTGACAAAATTGGTGAAAAGTATCAGTCTTAAAGGTCTGGAAAGCAGGTATGAAGGAGGAATGGACTTTTTCTTCAGGTACAGGACAGCCACTATGTTCACTTTCTTGGGTATCATATTGTTAATGGTATGGCAGTTTGTTACCATGGAGAAGGAAAAATTTCCGGTAATAAAGCAGGATGAAATGATCGTTTCTATAGACTGGAACGAAAATATCGATGCAGCAGAGAATCTGAAGAGAGTAAAAGAGTTCCTCGGGTCATTCGGGGGTATGGTCGTTCAGTCGAATTCTTTCATCGGTGAACAACAGTTTCTGTTTGACCGTGATTATGACCAGTCGTACACCCAGGCGAAGGTCTATATAAAGGCAACAGGTTATGATGTTACAAAGAATATTGAAAATAACCTGCGAAGTTTCATGTCAGCTAATTATCCCGGAGCTGTAGTTGCTGTTTCTCCCCAGCAGAATATCTTTGAAAAGCTCTTTTCGGCAACCGAAACACCACTGGTGGTTGAAGTAAGCCTTATTAAGGAGAAGGAGGTGCCTCCGGTTCCGCAGATGCTGATAATAACCGACAAACTTAAGAAGGGATGGCCGGATGCCGGGATCTCCCCCCCACCGCTGGAAGATAAGATACTGCTTAAGATCGATCCAGATAAACTGTTACTTTATGACGTCAACCCCAATACTTTGTACAGCACCCTTAAAACATCACTGAACCGGAACAATATAGGCGAATTAAGAGCATCTTATGAGATACTTCCGATAGTCTTGTCAGGTAAGGAGAAGCAGATAAGCGATATCATATCCTCGGAGTTTGTCCCCAGTAAAACTAACGTGCCAATACCTGTTAGTGAGTTAGTTAATGTACAGCGGGTTCATGATTATAAAACAATTAAAGGAGGGTTGCACAGTGAGTATGTGCCTGTGGCTATGAATGTCAGGACAAACAGACCTGCTGAACTCACGAATGAAATAAGGGCAATGCTTACAGCCGACCATACAATTGATGTTAGTTTCAGCGGATCACTGCTGACAGGTCAGAAACTGTTCCGCGAGCTGGCTATCGTTCTGATTGTGGCACTCCTGCTTCTTTACTTTATTCTGGCAGCACAGTTTGAATCACTTACCCAGCCAATCATAGTTTTGCTTGAGATACCGATTGATATTGCAGGAGCATTGTTACTTATCAGGCTATGGGGAGGAACTATTAACCTGATGGCTATGATCGGGCTCATTGTGATGTCGGGTGTTATCATCAACGACTCAATCCTGAAAGTTGATACCATCAATAATCTTCGTAATGAAGGGATGAAGCTTAAAGAAGCAATTTATACCGCAGGTTCACGGCGTCTGAAACCTATCGTAATGGTTGCCATGGCATCGCTGGTATCCACCGGGCCGATACTATTCAGTTCAGGTATAGGCGCTGAACTGCAGAAGCCTATGGCACTTGCACTGATAGGAGGTATGTCGTTGGGAACGATAGTGAGTTTGTTCTTTATTCCTCTGGCATATTGGTTTATTTATAGAAAAAGTGAACACGCATAGAATTTACCTCTGTTTCACTCGAATGATGATATTCTTTGAGATCAGCATACGCCCTGTTCCCCAGGATTTTCTTAAACTAACTGCCTCTAATAGGGTCAGAAATCGTTTAAATAGCAATAAAAGTGCCAGCAGATACTCTTTTAGCTGATCTCTGGTTAAAATATTACCAATTCGTACAAGGTTGTTGCAACATTAAGGGCTCTCATTATCTTCCAGCTGAGTTAATCATGGATGGATTTTTATTTGCCCTGTAATTGTTGAGAATTCCCAATTACTCCGAATTCAAAACATCGAGAGAAATTTAGAATATTTATGGAAATAAATTAAAGTACGAACCAGACTTAAAACAAGTAGATAAATAGATATTAGCAGCGTAAGCTGTTATTCTTGCATTGTAAAACCGCTAAAAATAACATCCACAAGCATAATAGGCAATGCGCTCACGGCAGACGTGGGTTTTGCTTATTGTGGATGGGGTGCTTAGCGGTACCTACAGTGCAGTAAGATTTAGGTCCACGTCCTTTTTATGATAATGTGGGATAATAAAGTAGATAGACATAATTACCATATAAATCCCAAATTAATGCCTCACCAGAATAAATCTGGTTGCTTATATGACATAAATATCTTCCATTAGGGTGAATTATTAATAGGATAGAATCTCCTTTGAAACCTATCTTAAAATTAGTTCTGGGAGTTTTGTTAAGGTAGGCAAGATTTGTCATAGGAATATTCGCTTTATGATTCTCATATCCACATCCAGGTTGTGCGAGTCAATGTAGTAGGAAATGATATGATTTACCTCAATATCTCAAAACTCAATGAAAAGCAGTATGATCATGTTTTTGTCAAGAGGGCAGGGGACGATGAAAGTATTGCATTCCGGGAAAAGTGTGAAGGTTATATAACCAAATGTGAACGAATTTACAATAAACTAAAGCCATTTAATAAGACCAGATTCAGAAAACTCCTGAAAAATGAAGAAAATGATATTCCAGAAACTCTTCTTTTGAAAGGTCTATTCAAAGATTACTATACTACAAATGATAACATTAAACACTCATCAAAAGGTCGGTATCGTTCATCGATGAATATCTTTGAAACCTTTATGAAAGGAGCTGCGGTGTATGATGTTACGCCAGATTACCTCAGGAAGTTTGAAAAGTACAATTTAAATATTGGCAATTCTCCTGCTACAATAGCCTCAAATATTACTGACCTGAAGCGAATTCTAAATTACTATACCAAGGTTAAAAAGCTTATACCAAGAGATTATGAATACCCATTTTCAGAGGTAGGTTATAGAATCAAAAATTTCATTCCAACCAATTGGTCATGGATAATGAGGAGATTAAATTAGTTGTTGATATGAAAGAATCCGATTCTCCTGAACAAGAGTATGCTCGTGACATTTGGATGATGTTATACCGTTGTAATGGAAGCAACTTTGTCGATATATTAAGAATGAGGTGGAGCAATATGAACAACAATGAAATAAGATTTTACAGAATGAAAACGGAAACGACCCGGAAAAAGAATGTCAGACAGATTATTGTTCCCAGAACCCCCGGTGTAAACGAACTTCTTGAAAAAATAGGGGATAAGAACAGCCCATATGTCCTGGGATTACTTCAAGAAGGCTATTCGGAAGAAACAATTGATAACAAATCTAACAAGATGAGAGGGAAGCTAAATGTACACCTTAAAGCGATTAAATCAAAACTGAATCTCCAATCACCTTTGAGGCTTAATAAAGCCAGAGAATGTTATGCTTCAACATTGAATAGGGCTAATAAGTCGGTTGTTAAAATTGGAGAAACAATGGGACATTCAACAATTACTGTAACTATCAACCATTATATTGGTGGTATGAATAATTAGGAGTTATTTGATTTAAACAATGCTCTCTTTTAGAAGCTGTGCTAGAATTAGTGCCAGAAATACTGTAAAACACAGAAAAACCCAGTAAAATTAGAGGAACCCAGTAAACTTAAAATCCTAATAATGAAAACGAAAGAAATAAAGCCTCCGGGGCATCGACCCGGGGGCTTTGTGTTTATAGAACATCACGCTTGCTTGAACGGTGCTATAAATAATGAGCGACTCGTATTTTTTGTTTTTCTACTCGAAGTCGGTTTCTTTAACTCCTTTCTTGTCTCTTCTTTCGTCAACTGCAACTCGAAGTTTTTCTCTAATATTCTTCCCGTCAGTAATACCCGATATTCTTACAATGGGATGAGTTCGGTCGGAAGTCATAAGAATAATATTTGAAAGACCTACAAGTCTCAAAAAGAAGGGTTGGTCAAGTCGAATGTCCTTTACTCGATATAGTTCGAGTTCGTCAGTTGTTTTTGAAAGAACTCCTTTTTCTTCAATTAGTCTTTGGTCTGTAATTTCAATTTTCCAGGTCTTAACGACAAGAAATCTCCATAGTGCAATAAATATTGGTACTACTAACCAACAAAAAAGGAAACATAATACATATGTTCCAAAATTTGTCCATTGAGATGGTCTTCCTTTCCAAATTTCTTTTTCTTCCATTGTTTTTTGTTTTTGTGCTTTTGAAGGGTTCAAGAAAAGCGATTATTTTTTTGTTTTGTTGGTGATCCACAAGCCTTGAATTGTGCATCAATTCTAACATTATAAAGGTATGTTATGTAATTCCGATAAACTTAACATTATTTTATAAAATAGTTACAACATTTACATATTTTAAAAAAGGAGAATACTATTCGTATAAGACAGGAATCATAGTGTACAGATTTGTAGGGTTTGTATCACCTTAATATTTTATTTGCACATTATTAAAAAGTTTCTGAAATTTGATTACAGCAGTACTTCCTTCTTTTGACACCTGTTTCGTATGCAGAGAAACGTTCAATAGGGAGATACTGCTTTTTAGTATTTAATTCTTATAAAACGAGTTATGTGTAAGGCATTAAACTCCAGACTACTGGATAAGCCTGGCAGACACTCTACACATAACTGCTATAGAAATAATATTTGAATATATCCCAAGATTACCGATTCATAAACAATTATATTTTGACAGTTCAGAATCCTAATTAAAATATTTGTTTAAATACAAATTTGTCAAACCAATAATTACATTATGAAAAATCTAAAATTTATTTCCGGCTTGTTTTTAGGCATTTTCCTTGGCGTTTTTTTAATAATTCTTATTACTTGCAAATCAGAATCGTCCACTCCTGCGCAACAAGTTCCTGATTCATTCACTGAGATTGAAGGTCTTAATGATTATGCAGGACAGGTATACAAATTAACCGTTGATAACGTTAAATACATTGTGGTGAGAAATGGACGCGATGGAGGTATTGCAATAATCAAACATTAATAGTCTTTAAAAGAGTCTTTGCAAAACCGACAAACAATACAACTAGTCTATGACTATCGTATAATGACAACACAGGACCTGCCCCGTGCCCGATAGATAATTTGCACACCCGCCGTCATCAGAAAACTACTGTTATAAAATTAACAATAATACTTTTTACCAGAACTCTGCCATCGCTCAACAAACAAATACTTGTGCTCACAGCATTTACCTTATTCTTATTACTCTAACAAATGCTTTGCCTTATAGCATCCTCAGGGCAATCTTGATTAAGATCTAATAAATACTTCCCAGAACAATGAATTAATATTAATTATATCTTTAAGACAAATCTGAAAGATCAAGAAATGGAAAGACCTCTAAAACCAAATGAACTAATTATTGGAGGAACAAGTGGCATAACAGGAACTGTTTTATATGTTCTTACAGGTTTTATGACCTTTAATCATACATTGCTTTATATACTTGGGATGGCTTGGCCAATTCTCTCAATTATCTTTGTGTTTTCAATTTACAAGTATATCGCATATGAAAATCAGTCAACTGCTAATAAACTGTCATTTGTTTTTGCCACGCTAGGTTTTACCATTGTAGCTTGTATGATTTCCGTACAGCTAGCTGTAAGATGGGGCATAGATGAGTACATATCAATCACTCCCGAAAAGGAAGAATTACTTGACTTAATTCGTAAAATAACAAGACTCGTGGACCATGGACTGGATGTTGCTTGGGACCTTTTTATTGGGACCTCATTGATATTTCTATTTTCGGCAATTAAAGGGCATAATCGATTTAAACTTATTTGGGCAATTCCCTCCGCAATACTTGGATCAATCCTAATTGTACTTAATGTACTAACCTTCCCCTGGCCTCCCAATACAAAAGGATTAATTGATATTGGTCCCCTGATTGGGTTGTATATTATAGCTATAAGTGCAAGGATATGTTGGTTGGGAGTAAAACTTAAAAAATCAATTAAAATTTAGCACCCAATTGATAACCAGATCTCCCAACGTGTAAGAGAGAGTTAGGAAGCTGCAACCACGATGACTACACAGCTGCCATACTCATGCTTTTTGCCTGCCCTGATTTCACCATCAAAAGAGATAGTTGGGACAAGAGAACAATAAGTCCACTGAAATTTATACCAAGGTAACTATTAAAGGTTTCGAGTAGATAATAAGCCCGCTTAACACATTGTACCCATGACTACAACATTTATGGATTGGAATTGTTATATGTTAACCAGGTGAACAAAAACAACAAATATGAAACCACGCACAAGTCAGAAAAAAATGCCACTATAGCGTTTACACAATTGTCAGCGGTCATAGTAAATGAATTATTATCATGAAAAAATTATTATTTATATTCTTAGCGCTGATTTTCAGTATGAATCTCTCTGGTCAGGAAAAAAATATATCGAAAACCAGGATTGTTACTGGGATTTCGGGCCCGGAACTTTTTCATGCTGGTGTAACATACAGACTTGCCAACATCAGCCAGCTTGGTTTTAATGCAGGGATAGCACCATCATATGGCCTGATCTGGTCTGCGTTAAGTCTGGAACACAGACTATATTTTGGTAAGAATAATGAAAAGATAAATTATAAAACCTGGTTTTGCCGACAAGGAACAACATTTTACCCTTCAGCGACAAAACCCTCACAACAATTTTCATGTAATTTAACAATTGGGAAAGATATTCCATTTCATAATTATAAGAATGGTATTACGATTGATCTTGGTGTTTTTTACCTGAATGACAGTGAAGAATCATCAATTATTCTTGTAAGGTCGTTAAATCTTTGGCCGGCACTAAGATTTGAATTTTATTTTTCATTATAACTGACGGCCAGTAACATCGTGTAAGTTATATGGCACTATTTAGGTTCATACCCACGTTTTTTTCTGAAAAATTAAAAACAGGTTTAGTATTTTGCCGGAATAATACTTATTCCATTTTGGTATCGAAGAGTGCTGTATCGGCCGGCCGGCAATAGCTTTATGTAATATCCTGATCCACAGAAGGTGAAAATGCTCTCAAGCCTTGAAAACTTGCTAAAATTACATATGAAGATGGCTTGTTTGTGCATTTAAACCTTTATAATTTTTTTACAAAAGAAGGAGCAGAAAAACAATTTTGCCTTGCACAAGATCTTGTATAGATTGGTGGAGAGTCCATGGATGATCACTTCTGTAATTGTGAACGAAAAATAAAAAGCAGCTACTAATACGGATGGTAGGTTTAATTGCCTTCGACAGCCCTGACAGCTACCGATTTATTCGGATAAATGTTCTGTCCTGGACCGAATTCCTCCAAAATGTAGAAAGAGTAATTCCTGAAAAGCTCCCTGGGGCGTTATGTTTTATATCAACTACTTATTATAAACACTCACTCCTGCCTCTTTATCATATCAGCAGATAAATTTATTGATGAGATACTTGAAATTGGTGATATGCTGGTTGACTAATATTTAAACCAGAACAGTCAGTCACAAATTCTTGCTGATACCTTCGTAAAGGTTATGAAAAAGCCATTGCGATTTTACCCGGGTTGGATGAATTTGTTAAGGTAATGTTTGACGTCAGTTATATTGGTAAAGAACGTACCTGGCATATTCCATATTGAACATTTAATAAATTTCTTTGTTTTTCTACAAATTACAATTTTGAATAACTATTAAAAGCAGAGACAAGTATGAGTGATCTATCCACTAAATTCGAAATGGGATGGTTACCAGACTACCCCGATTTCAGGGATCATAAAGTCGATAATGATATTATTCCGCAGCGATTGCTTAACATAGGACAAACAGATTCGATCAACACAATGATTGAAAAAGTTGGTCTTTACAAGAAAGAGGGAGAAGTAACACCAGTTTCTGTGGATCTGGTGCAATGGTTTTCTCCGGTTGAGGATCAGGATTCATTTGGCACCTGCACCGCGAATGCCAGTGTTCCACTGGTTGAATATTTTGAGAAAAAGTCATTCAACAAACATGTAGATGCTTCCCGGCTTTTCCTCTATAGGGCAACAAGGATTCTGATGAAGAAGAAAGGAGATAACGGGGCATTTTTGCGAAATACGATGGGGGAGATAAAGGTTATTGCTGGCTTCCATACAATTATTTGTTGTATGGGTTGGCTGTTGACTGGTGGTCGTTGCTTAAAAATGAATGGATCGATATGGGGAACTTAAAAGTTGTATAAAACTGAAGAGTTGGTTCTGTACAAAGTAAAATATGCGTTGGGGAGGCTCTCTAAAAAGCGGGTTTTAAAATTGAACAAAGTATTTATAATTGTCACCAGTTGTTCATCATGTAAAATTCTATTGACATGAAACTAACTATAAATATTATTTTATTAATGACAATCGTACCTGAGCTTCTTTGGTCCCAGTCCTTAATTCAAAATCATCGTCTGATCACTACTCAGGTGTTGCAGCGCCCTACCAGATTCAGGGTGACAAACCATGCGGAAGATACCACAGCACGGACAACCGTGATCAGGACCTTCCAGTTGAACCCCGGAGAGAAAAAAGCCGTGGCACAGACCGGTTCCAAAATAACGAAACTGGACCGGTCCGTTTTGAAAATACCAAATGACACAGTTTCGCATGCTGAGATGTCAATGCTGCCTGAGCTATATTATGCAAGGGTGGGTGGCACGGAAGAAGAGCAGGTCTCGTATCGCATCCTGATTATCGATTCGGCGCCATTAAGATATGATTTTAAGAGGGAACTGTTCGAAGGAAGCATCCGGTTCCTTCCTGTTGAGGTAAATAACTCCGGGAACGCAAAGCTGTTGGAGAAACCTCTCTCTGTCCCTGAGAATATCCTCGTATCGTATGGCCTGGAATCAATCCCGTTAAGCATAACCAGAATCAACTGGCCACCACAGGATGTGACCATAACTTCTCCCGATCCAAGAGATTCTGTGGAAGTGAAAATACTGACGGTGAGCAACCCGCTGGGATACCCAATAAAACTTAGTGTTGAACCTGCTATCATCCTTTCCTCAACACGCAATGTCATCCAGGGTCTGGGAATCCAGACTCTGCCCGTGCATGTCTCGTTGAAAGGAATTTCATCGTACAGACCTGTACCATTGACTGTCGAATCCTCCCTAGGTACTATCCAGTCCGCCAGTCTTTCCCTGTCAGACGATCAACCCCGGGAGGTGAACCTCAGATCAGAAAGTATAGGACGTATCGACCTGAGGATAGTTAACCCGAACTACAGAAGCAATAGTATACATATTGAGGCGGTCTTTCCATGGCTCTTTCTCCTGCTGTCTGTTATGGGAGGCTTGATCGGAGCGATTGGTAATGACCTGATGCGTAAAGAAAAAATTACCCTGCGTTCGCTTACTCTGGGTGGCATCATAGGGCTGATTGTCGCTGTTGCATATTGGGGTCTTGGCATCAAGCTTATCGATTTTTCGTTCGAAACCAGTGGACTCAATGAAGCAATGGTGCTGGCACTTGGTCTTATTGCCGGATTCTATGGGCTTAAGCTGGTGAAACAGTGACCTTTAAACCAGCTAAACCTGGAATGGCATGACCAATAGTTCTTAAACGTAATTATTTTGTGAAATTGAATTTGAATTTAAATGAGGAATTTATGGCAATCCATACATTTGATATTATTCCTTTTAAAGCCTACGATGGTTTTGAATGTAACCTGTGGCGATTAAAACATAAGAATTCAAAACATCGTGGACCTGTAATGCTGGTTCATGGAGCGGGTGTTCGTGCCAATATTTTCAATCCTCCCAATGAAATTAATTTATTAGATATGCTTGCAGATTCAGGTTATGATGTATTCCTTGAAAACTGGCGTGCAAGCACTGAGTTACCTGCCAATAATTGGGATTTGGATGTTGTGGCAAAAAACGATCATCCGGCTGCCATACAAAAAGTATGTGAAGTTACCGGCGCCGAAAATTGTAAAGCAATTATACATTGTCAGGGTTCAACCAGTTTTATGATTTCAGCTGTGCTGGGCTTGGTTCCGGAGGTAAAAACTATTATTACCAATGCAGTTTCATTACATCCCGTTGTGCCTGCATGGTCGCACGTCAAGTTGGATGTGATACTTGAAATGGTAAGACCAATTACGGACTATCTTAATCCTCATTGGGGAGATGAATCGCCCGATTTCCGTTCCAAATTTTTTAAAGCCTTGGTTTTGGCCACCCACTTTGAAAAAGACACTACGGTTGGGAAATTTGTAAGCTTCACATATGGTGCAGGATTTCCCGCTTTGTGGGAACTGAATAATCTGAGCAGTGAAACCAAAGAGTGGATAAGAAATGAATTTGGTCCGGTACCTTTTACTTTTTTCAGACATATAAGAAAAGGAGTACATTATGGATCGCTTGTTTCTGTTGATGGTTCGAAGCATTATGCTGATACCGAGCCAGCTACAGAGGCACGTTTTGTATTCTTTGCTGGCAGGCTGAATAAATGTTTTAAAAGTGAAAGCCAGGTAAATTCCTTCAATTATTTTGATAAGTTAAGGCCAGGTTATCATAAGTTATATGTTTATGATACCTATAGCCATCTGGATATATTTTTAGGTAGAAATGCCCATAAGGATATTTTTCCTGTGTTGATTGATGAGTTGAATGTTTGAATTTAAATAACTATTTGTTAATAATTTCCATCATTATGTCAGTTCCAAAACGAATTAAAAAGTACCACGGCCGTTATGCAATGGTTGATGGTATAACTTTTAAATTGCCCGTTAATGCAACCCGGTCGCCAGCTCTTATGGCGGGATTTTTATGTGATTATGAAAAAGCGAAAGCATTATTACCCGGTAATGAGTTGCATCCTGTTAAAGCTTTTGGCGGCAAAGCCGTTTTCATGGTAACAGTAATTGATTATCGCCACACAACCATTGGCAAGTATATTGAATACAGTATTGCCCTCGCAGTAACCAGGGGCAGCAAACCAGCACCGGCAATGCTTCCTGCGCTGATGATGAAAACGTATAAAACAGGTCAGTTTATCCTGGACCTGCCTGTTAGTACAGAAATATCAGTAAAAGGTGGAAAAGGAATCTGGGGAATGCCAAAACATAAAGCCAACCTTGATTTTATTATTACTGATAAGCAGGTGAGTGCGCAATATGAAAAAGATGGTCAGTTTGCTTTCAGAATTGAAATTGATAAACCGCAAAGAACAAATTTTCCGGTTAATATAAGTGCAACTAACTATAGTCATTTCAGAAATATGTTAATGGCATCATATATCCATTTTAAATCAAAAGGCGGAATTAAGTTTGGAAAAAAAGCAACCGGCCGTTTGTTCATTGGCGACTATCCGCGAGTTAAACCTCTTAGGGAACTAGGAATTCAAAGTAAACCATTTTTCACTATGTATATGCCGGAGGCTAATGGCATACTTGATGATCATTTTGAATGTTGGTTCATGACTTACGATAACCAACCTGAGAAAGTAACCCCTGAAGGTTTCGAAAGCGTATTTAACCTTGGATTAAATGAAGAGTGGTTACCTGCACCTTCATTTACCGATTACGAAAAATATAAAATTTAAACCAATAGCTATGAATAATAAAGTTAAAAACATACTGCTTAACATCAACAGTGGGTATACATTTTTTATTTCATCAATACACATGGGTTTAATGACCTCCTTGGTGTTGTTCTGGTATTCAAGCTGGAGCGGACTAACTATTGATACTATTCAGAATAATTTCGGCATACCTGCAATTCTTGCAACTAAACTTTTTGTGATCTTAATTCCCATTATGATGATTACTTCATCTATCATGATTATATCTGAATGGAAAACACCATTGAAGTGGCCTTCAATAGTTGTTCTGATTGGAATAATGGGTTCTACTGCAATGGCCAAGTATTTTATCTTCCCGATCAATGATATTATTTATGCAGGTGTCGGTACTAATGAGGAATTAAAAACCCTGCTGTTAAAATGGATGGATTTAAATAACTGGCGTGTATTTTTCAGCGTATTAACCTGGCTGGGCATGTTTACTTTTTATACCATGAAATCCAACCGTAAATCATCATGAAAAAATACTTACGCCTTATTCTTCTATTGATTTCAGTATCCACCTTAATCTCAGGTGCTATGCAGGTAATAGCTCCTGCATATGTTTTGAATTTTGTTGGTGCTGCAATTGATTTTACCAGCAAGCAATTGTTTGCAACCATAGGCATGTTCATGTTCTTATTTGGCGGAATGATGATACATGCTTTGTATCATGAGGAAGATAATCGCGTTGTTGTGATCTGGTCAGCTTTTCAGAAGCTGGGTGCTTCAATTGCTGTAACCACAGGAATAATAAAAGGAATTTTCCTTCCTGTTGCCGGATTGGTAGCTGCGTTTGATTTTGTTTCAGGAATTTTATTTTTTGCTTACCTGCGGAATTTGAACAATACCCGACCAGATATTGAATCAAAACAGGTTGACACTAATACCTTGTAAATGTGAAAATAATATCAAACAATACTGCTGTTTATCGTTCGCTGATACTTGCCGGTGGCGGGGCACGGCTCGCTTATCAGGCAGGGGTATTGATTGCATTGGAAGAAGAAGGATTAAGCTTCAATCATTTTGATGGTACTTCGGGAGGTATTTTTAATACGGCAATGCTGAGTTCTGAAATTGAACCAAAAGAGATGGCCATGCGTTGGCGAAAGGTAAAAGTTATTAACTTTTCATCACTTTTACCTTTTAAAAGTTATTTCTCAAAAAATACATTTGCTGCCTTTGGCGATGCTGATGGGATAATCAACAAAGTTTATCCCACATTAGGGATTGATGTTGCAAAGATGAATGAAAACACTTCAATCGATTCAACATTTAATGTATGTAATTTTTCAAAAAAGACTGTTGAAGTTTTTTCAAATAGAAATGTAACGGTTAAACATTTAGTTGCAGGAATGTCATTGCCGATATTTATGCCTGCTATAAAAATTAATGGTGATTGGTACACAGATGCTGTTTGGATAAAAGATGCCAATATCACTGAAGCATTGAAAAGGAAGCCGGATGAAATCTGGCTGGTATGGGCAATAGGCAACTCTCACGAGTATCTGAACGGGACTTTTAATCAGTATGTGCACATGATTGAAATAAGCGCTGACGGTGGATTGTTATTAGAGCTGGAACAGATTGAGAAACTTAATAGTGAGAGGGAAAGCAAAAAAATTATTCTCCACTTAATAAAACCAGAATTTCCGTTACCTCTTGACCCGGATTTGATGATGAACAAAGTTAATATTGATGAATTAATTAACCGGGGTTACGCTGATGCAAAAAGTTATCTGCGTAGCAAATCTGATAAGGGCATGGCACCGGATTACAAAGCATCATTGATGAATGAACCGGGTATTTCATTTAATTTCAGGACCCATTTTTCAGGTATGATAGAATGGAAACTCAAGCCAGCTGATTTTTCTTTGAAAGTCAACTTTAATTTCAGATTAATTAATAATAAACTGGCATTACGCGCATATGCATCCCTCTCTTTTGATAACAACCCATACAGAATTTCAACTTATAACAATACGGTAGATGTTAATCATGACGAAAGTGTATTGATTTATGATAGCGATTTTGTTTTTGAAGATGAAATTTTTCATTTGCAATGCAAACTCGTTTTGTTCAGTCAGATTGATTTGTCGCTGGGAATGGAATTTAAAAAAGCCACTTGCATAATTACCAATGAAAAATTACTGAAACCAATTATGTTTATTATAAAGCAAAAAGCATGGAGCCGAATAAAAAATATTCCATTTATTCATGTAAGCAGTAATAGCAGTTGGATGGGCAAAAGAAAAGAAAAATTCAGGATACTCAGACAGATTTACAGTTAAGGATCACATCCATATTTATTTACAGTTATGAGCTCAGAAAAAAAATATATCCAACCAAAAATGGTAAATTGGTATGACGCAAAGCAATTAGCTTCTACCGGTTTAAAAGCTGTTATTTCAGGAACATTTGGGCATTATGCTGATAATCGCCAATTACAGGCTGTACTCAGCACCAACAATGATGTTGTCTCCTTCAATGATCAATCAGAAATATGGATTGATTATGTTTCTGATACAGGAGATGGCTTTAATTCAACTTTTTCAATTGCAAAACTTATTTCTGAACGGAACTTAAAACTGGCATTAAAGAAAGATTACAGTGGCGGGAAGCAGGATGAAAATATTGAATTTCATAAAGAAGGTGTTGTAACTCAACCCGGGAGAATTCTGATATTTGGAGGCGACGAGGTTTATCCCACTCCTGAAATGATAGAATATGAAAATCGGTTTAAAGTACCCTTCAGGGCAGCTAACCCTGATAAACAATTTGGTAATGATAACGACCGTCCAAAAATGTTTGCCATACCCGGAAATCATGACTGGTACGATGGATTGAGTAATTTCCTAAAACTTTTTTGTCAGAAGAGGAGGATTGGTAGCTGGCAAACCATGCAAAATCGAAGTTATTTTGCAATTGAACTTCCTTATAATTACTGGTTATTAGGAATTGATGTACAACTGAACTCTGAAATTGACCAGCCGCAAAAAGAGTACTTTCAGCGCATCGCAATAAATAATATGAAAGATGGTGATAAAGTTATTCTCTGCACTGCCGAACCTGCATGGGTTTACCATCAAATGTATGATGATAATGAATCGTACAAACGGTTAAAATATTTTGAACAACTTTATATAACCGATGATGCTTACAATTTAATCGGTAAAAAATTTAAACTCGTAGCGACCATAACCGGCGATTTGCATCATTACTCACATTACGATGAGGAGAAAGAAGGTTATACAAACCATCTGATAACAGCCGGGGGAGGAGGAGCATTTCTGCATCCAACGCATTTGTTACCTGATAAATTAACTAAGCTGGTTGACGTGAATTTTTCATTTCAAAAAAGCAGAATAAAAAAGGTACCTGAACTAAAAGCCGAATTTCCTTCAAAACATGATTCACGGAAGCTGGCATTCAGAAACTTTGCTTTTCCTTTCTTCAATAAGCAGTTTGTGCTTTTTCTTGCAGGGCTGCAACTATTGCTAACATGGATTTTGCAAGGTACAACCTATAATAATATTAACGGTACTTTTATAGAACAATTGGCCAAAAATGAAACCTGGAACGACTCTTTTAAATTGATTTTAGTTACACTAATTCATAACCCGTTTTTTATTTTAATAAGCGCTGTGTTAATATTCGGATGCATGGCATTTACTGATACCAGGCGTATCAAACGATTAAATTTATTTTTGGGTTTTCCACACGGTATAATCCAATGGCTTAATATTATGGTAATGTTATGTCTTTTTTCAAAATTCTATCAACATGTTTTTCCCGGCATTCAACAAATGCCAATAATAATTTCCTCAACTATTACGGCTGCAGTTTGCGGTGGTATATCCGGAGCTTTTATTTTTGGGATATATCTCTGGTTAAGTGTTAACATACTTAAAGTGCATCTTGATGAAGGTTTTTCATCTTTAGCATATCAGCATTATAAAAATTTTCTTCGCATACATATTACAAAGGATCACCTGACTATTTATCCGGTTGGAGTAGATAGGGTAACTACAAACTGGAAGCAATCCGGCGAAGGAGAAAATTTAAAATTTGAAGGGGAATTACCACAATGCCATTTAATAGAAATGCCAATAATATATAAAAACCACTAATTATGAAACGTCTTTCAAAGCCAATTACAGCACTTAAACCGCATTACCAGTTTATCATTATCGGTTCAGGTTATGGCGGAAGTATTGCCGCATCGAGACTCTCACGTGCAGGAATGCAAGTCTGCCTTTTGGAAAAAGGGAAAGAATTTCGCCCGGGTGAATATCCCTGGGATTTGGATGATGCTGCAAAAGAGATGCAGGTAAATACTGACAGGAAGCATATAGGTAGTAAAACCGGCTTATATGAATTTTATATGGGTAAAGAAATGACCGTATTTAAAGGCTGCGGGCTGGGTGGTACTTCTAACGTTAATGCCAATGTTTCCATTGAAGCTGAACCTCGTGTTTTTGAAGATGCCCGATGGCCTGCTGCTTTAAAAAATAACCCCCAATCGCTTAAGGAAGGATATGAAAAAGCAAAAGAAATGCTGAAGCCATCTCAATATCCGGAAGGTAAACCCGGTTATCCCGAACTTGCAAAATCAAAAGGTATGAAGACTTCAGCAGCAGCAATGAAAGAGAAATTCCGATACCTGGACATTAATGTAAATTTCGAATATGATAATCAGCCAAATCATGTTGGAGTTGAACAAAAGAAATGTAACAACTGCGGTGATTGTGTTACAGGATGTAATCATCATGCAAAGAATACTCTTATTATGAACTACCTTCCTGATGCTGTAAACCATGGTGCTGAGATATTTTGTGAAACTGGCGTTCAGTATATCGAACGTAAAGGCGATAAGTGGTTGGTTTATTTTAATCTTTATAATGTTGGTCGCGAAAAATTTAATGCACCTCCGCTTTTCATAACTGCAGAAAATGTAATTGTATCAGCAGGTGCATTAGGAAGCACGGAAATTTTATTTCGTTCTCGCGCGAAGGGTTTGAATTTATCTTCAGCATTAGGGAAACATTTTACAGGTAATGGCGATGTGCTTGGTTTCGGTTACAACAATGATATGAAAATGAATGGCATTGGTTTGGGGAAACACTTTGACGATAAGGATAAAGAACCTGTTGGGCCGTGCATAACAGCAATAATTGATATGCGAAATAAAGAGGTCCTGGAAGACGGGATGACACTTGAAGAGGGAAGTATTCCGGGCCCTGTTTCATCATTACTCACACCTGCTTTTATTTCACTTTCAAAGATTATGGGTAAGGATACCGATGAAGATTTGAAGGATTTTGTTGCTGAAAGAAAACGAGAGGTTGTGAGTATGCTGAAAGGTCCGTATCATGGTGCCTTAAACAATACACAAGTATATCTGGTGATGACACATGATGACGGAAATGGAACAATGAGTCTTGACAATGACCGTTTAGAAATTAGCTGGCCGGATGTCGGCAGGCAGAAAATATTTGGAAAAGTAAATGGCAAATTAGAGGAAGCAACAAAAGCGTTAGGCGGAACATATGTGCCAAATCCCCAATGGAATAAGCAAATGAATTATGATCTGGTTACTGTACATCCTTTAGGCGGTTGTATAATGGGTGATGATGCAGCCACAAGTGTCACTAATCACGTTGGGCAGGTTTACAGAGGATCTTCAGGCAATGAATTGCATCCGGGATTATACGTAATGGATGGATCAATTATTCCCCGACCGTTAGGAACTAATCCGTTACTTACCATTTCTGCATTAAGTGAGCGTAATAGCAAACTTATTATTGAAGCTAACAATAAAACATTGAGCTATGACTTTAACCCTGCTTCAAAATCACCATTAAAAGAAAACGAAGCAGGAGTCTCTTTCACTGAAACAATGCGCGGTTTCATATCGCTAAATGAAAAGGAAGATTTCAAAAAAGGATATTACGAAGGACAAAAAAATAATTCACCTTTTGAATTTACCCTGACCATACAATCACAAGATATTGAAGCATTTAATGCAGATAGCAATCACAAGGCTGAAATGATAGGCACAGTCAATTGTATTGCATTATCAGGGTACCCTATAACTGCTCTTGACGGGGCTTTTAATCTCTTTGTACAAGATAACAAAGAAAAAAAAGGAAAACTAATGAAGTATGGAATGAAGTTAAATACTTATGAAGGTGAATCCTATTACTTTAATGGATTTAAAGAGATAAAAGATGATAAGGGTTTTGATATATGGAGCGATACTACTACACTTTTTATAACACTTTATGAGGGTGCTGATGATAAAAGCAAAGTGAAAGGTAAAGGAATTCTTAAAATCGCCATGGGTGATTTTATAAACCAGCTTAAAACCATGAAACCTATTCATAGCGATACTATGAAAGAGTCAATAGATGTTGTTTCGAAATTCGGGAAACTTTTTGCAGGCGAAGTTTGGGAGACCTATTTTTAAAAAACCGATGATATTTCGCTCGTCAATGTTCATCCCAGCTCCAGCTATCCCATAGCGTTTGACCATTGGTCAGGTTCGTGATGCACGGGTTCTTTTCTTGTTCTTTTTAGAAAGTCCTTCCTCATAAGCGTAAATTGCCTTGAGCAACTCTGTTTCCACATCACTCTTTTTGCCATGAGCCATAGTACGGAGTTCGATTGCTCGAAGGTAGGCCTCATGTGCAAGTTAAGTACATGTCTCAGCGAATCCTATACATTCCTCAGAGGTCTTTGATTTGCTGATTATCTCATCCACATTTCTTCTAATGATGAATTATTTACACACAATCAATTCTGTCAAATTTACTAAAATCCTGAGAATCTAATAGAAATAAGAAGTGACATCTCCTGATTTATATCTCGCTGCAAACCTTCGTGCTAAAGGTTAGGAAATGCCGCTGAGATCAAATGGAGTGGATTATTTTATCCTATATATCAATCATTCAATAATACGTTTCCAGGTCTCTGTATAATCCACTTGAAGGGTATCATTTTTGATACTTTGAGAAATTGTCCACAGGTCTCCTTCTAGCTTAGATTTCCATACCCTAGGTACTCCCACATTGTTATGATGATATTTTGGAAAACTTGTAAATGTATCACCATCATATGTGTATTCTCCTCCTCCTGCAGCCACTTGGTTCTTCCCTGTTTGATGTCCCACTGCATAGTGTTTTTTCGTGATAAGTTTTACATTATAAATTTTATTAGTATTCACAATAGTAGTATCAGGAAAAACAGCCTTTGTTTCAACTAAGCTCCATGCACCTAAATAAGGATTTTCAATTACAGCTTTCTTCTTATTATTGCAAGCAATAATAAGAATGGCTATAAAAGCAAACACAAAACAAATAGTTTTTTTCATAATAACTGGCGTTAGTTAATAATTTGAAATGAGTTAGTTATTTGTAAATCAAAGTTATGACAGAAAAATAACAAAGTCAAGTTTAGTTTAATGGTCAATTAATTGGATTAAAACCATATATAACATTATCATGACCTGGCCTCCGGCAACAGCCACATCAGGGCTCTCATTATCTTCCAGCTGAGTTAATCATAGGTGGATTTTTATTTGCCCTGTAATTGTTGAGAATTCCCAATTACTCCGAATTCAAAACATCGAGAGAAATTTCGAATATTTATGGAAATAAATTAAAGTACGAACCAGACTTAAAACAAGTAGATAAATAGATATTAGCAGCGTAAGCTGTTATTCTTGCATTGTAAAACTTCTAAAAATAACATCCACAAGCATAATAGGCAATGCGCTCACGGCAGACGTGGGTTTTGCTTATTGTGGATGGGGTGCTTAGCGGTACCTACAGTGCAGTAAGATTTAGGTCCACGTCCTTTTTATGATAATGTGGGATAATAAAGTAGATAGACATAATTACCATATAAATCCCAAATCAATGCCTCACCAGAATAAATCTGGTTGCTTATGTGACATTAATATCTTCCATTAGGGTGAATTATTAATAGGATAGAATCTCCTTTGAAACCTATCTTAAAATTAGTTCTGGGAGTTTTGTTAAGGTAGGCAAGATTTGTCATAGGAATATTCGCTATATGATTCTCATATCCACATCCTGGTTGTGCGAGTCAATGTAGTAGGAAATGATATGATTTACCTCAATATCTCAAAACTCAATGAAAAGCAGTATGATCATGTTTTTGTCAAGAGGGCAGGGGACGAGGAAAGTATTGCATTCCGGGAAAAGTGTGAAGGTTATATAACCAAATGTGAACGAATTTACAATAAACTAAAGCCATTTAATAAGACCAGATTCAGAAAACTCATGAAAAATGAAGAAAATGATATTCCAAAAACTCTTCTTTTGAAAGGTCTATTCAAAGATTACTATACTACAAATGATAACATTAAACACTCATCAAAAGGTCGGTATCGTTCATCGATGAATATCTTTGAAACCTTTATGAAAGGAGCTACGGTGTATGATGTTACGCCAGATTACCTCAGGAAGTTTGAAAAGTACAAATTAAATATTGGCAATTCTCCTGCTACAATAGCCTCAAATATTACTGACCTGAAGCGAATTCTAAATTACTATACCAAGGTTAAAAAGCTTATACCAAGAGATTATGAATACCCATTTTCAGAGGTAGGTTATAGAATCAAAAATTTCATTCCAACCAATTGGTCATGGATAATGAGGAGATTAAATTAGTTGTTGATATGAAAGAATCCGATTCTCCTGAACAAGAGTATGCTCGTGACATTTGGATGATGTTATACTGTTGTAATGGAAGCAACTTTGTCGATATATTAAGAATGAGGTGGAGCAATATGAACAACAATGAAATAAGATTTTACAGAATGAAAACGGAAACGACCCGGAAAAAGAATGTCAAACAGATTATTGTTCCCAGAACCCCCGGTGTAAACGAACTTCTTGAAAAAATAGGGGATAAGAACAGCCCATTTGTCCTGGAATTACTTCAAGAAGGCTATTCGGAAGAAACAATTGATAATAAATCTAACAAGATGAGAGGGAACCTAAATATACACCCTAAAGCAATTACATCAAAATTGAATCTCTCTTCTCCTTTGAGGCTTAATAAAGCCAGAGAATGTTAGGCCACAACTCTAAGTTGAGCAAAAAGATCAATTGATAAAATAGGAGAGGCAATGGGACATTCAACCATTACCGTAACAAAGAACCATTATATTGGTGATATGAATGTTGAAGAGATGTCTGAACTAAACGATGCTCTCTTTTAAAAACTGTGCTAGATTTTGTGCTAGGATTATTGTAAAACATAGAAAAAGGAGAGAAAACCAGTAAACTTAAAATCCTATTAATGAAAATAAAATAAAATCAGTATTAATCAGTATATCAGTAAATTGAAAGTTCATAATCATGAGGTCGGGGGTTCAATTCCCCGTCTCGCTACAACAGAAAGCCTGGCACAAAGTGCCGGGCTTTTTTGTTTTGAAGCCTCTGAGCTTGCTCAAAGAGGCGTAAAAACAGAAATGCCCAAAGTCATTCGCCAGAAGGCGGATGACAAGGCTTTCCGTTGTAAAGCACCCCCCAAAGGAATCACGGCGGCTTGCCGCCGTAATTCCCCGTCTCGCTACAAAGAAAATGAGGCAGTTATGTTATGATTACCATAGCTGCCTTTTTTGTTTGAATACACAAATGAATACATAAAAGACGGATTTACTTTGGTTTAAGGACAGTTTTACTAAACTTGTCATGGTGAAGATTTCCCTTGTTGGCTTATATCCTTGAGTAAGCTTTTTGTGTTCCGTCTGCGCCGCTTAGGAAAGGAAAAAAGGATAAGTATTTTAAAAGAAGATCTATAGTCCTTTTGATGACCTGCAATAAAGGATTACATTTGATTATAAGAGCACTTTAAGGTGTACAATAACTAAAATCTTTAACAGATGAATTCAGAAGAACTAAAAAACATTCAAGCTCCGCTTAAGGAAAAATATCGGGAACAACCTGATGCTGCTATAATAACACTTAAAGCACAAGGTAAGATTGGCGAGGGTATTTCGTGTAAGGTTGAGACAGGCAAGGCTTTAGTGGAAGCCGGGCTTCATCCAGCTACAGGAGGAAACGGCATTCTTGCTTGTTCCGGAGATATGCTTCTTGAGGCACTGGTTGCATGTGCAGGTGTAACCCTTAGTGCAGTATCCACTGCTATTGGAATTAACATTAAAGATGCAACTGTTAAAGCAGAAGGTGATTTAGATTTTAGAGGGACCTTGGGCGTTTCAAAAGAAGTAGCTGTAGGATTTAAAGCAATTCGCCTTTCATTTATTTTGGACAGCGATGCTACAGTAGAACAATTACAAACCCTTGCAAAACTGACCGAAAGATATTGTGTTGTTTATCAAACGATTACAAAAGGAGTTCCGATAGAAACAGCATTTGTTAAGCAGTGAATATTAAGCAAAGAAGACTATAGGGTAAACTGAATGCTAGCCGCTAACCGCACATTTGTAATAGGTGGTTTTCGTACTTCGCAGAGAGTTTTGTGGTTACAGAAAGTTAAGTTCTCCGAATGAACTTTTGTGCTGAAAAGACTGCCCATCTCAAATCTGCAAACCGGTATGCTGCATGCAATTCTTACAAAAAATATCTATATACTTGTAGGATATACTAATTGTATATATCTTAAAATAGAAAAAGTACATATCTGACTATTTTACTGATTTACTCCTGTAAACGAGACAAATCATCTCTGCTGAATTTAGTTTTTGAGCAAATTGATTCAAACTCAAAACTCCCCGTAAGTTGGACCTTTGTAGCAAGTTCGCTATATAAATGATGTAAAATAGCTTCCTGATATTGATTTTTAAGTTTCCTTTATGTTAAATTTATGTTATGAAAATGGTATTTGATTTTTTGACTTTTAAAATTCAGAAAATTACCCTTCGCTGCAATCCGGGTAATGTGTCCATTTTAATGGCAATTTGTTTCTCTGTTATTGGATGTAAGGACAATAAAGTTCAGGAAGCAATTCAATGGCAGCCCTGGGAAATAATGCTTAAGGCAAAGCATAAACAGGAAAGTCGTCCGGCTGATCTTGAGGTTGTATTTACCGGTCCTGGAGGAATGGCATTTAAAGGTCATGCATTCACTGATAACGGAATCATATATCATATCCGGGCAGCTTTCCCGGAATCCGGGACATGGAATTGGAGTACTGTTTCCAGTGACCTGTCAGACAATGGAATACATGACAAAAAAGGAAGAGTGGAGGTCAGGCCATACAACGGAGACAATCCCCTTTATAAACATGGCGATTTGAAGGTTAGTGAGAACTTACGATATCTTGTACATTCTGACAACACTCCTTTCCTCTGGATGGGAGAAACAGGCTGGACGTCAACACAAAAATCCTCAATTGACGAATGGCATATCTATGTTGATACCAGGGCTGATCAGCATTTCTCTGTAATACAGATCAGTCCCAGAGGAGTCAGTAATAATCACGCAAAAGATCTGGCTGCCATATCATTCAGGGAAGATGGTACAATTGATCCGCTTTTCTGGGAGGATTTGGAGACTAAGATTAAGTATGCCAATGAAAAGGGGATTATTATTTTTATGGTTGGCATCAGCAAAGTCTGGAGCGATGAATTTCTTAAAAACCCTGTAAACCAGAGATTTGAAACCTATATTACAGGACGGCTTGCGCCTTATATGGTATTATTTTCCCCCAGTTTTGACCAGCTGTTTGACAAAGGTAACGATAGTGTCGCCCTTGAGCTCAACAAATTCACATCACACCTGATAACGCAGCATCCCGGAACCAATTATGAGGCAAATCTCAAATACAGGAACTCACCTTCAACAGATTTTTGTGGTCTGCAGAGCGGACATAATGGAGGCCGACTTGAACGGGCATATAAGGCAGCACGATCGTGGACCCTTGATATGTGGAATGGTACACCAATAAAGCCAGTTATTGATATTGAAGCAATGTATGATGGTTACGGAAGCAATAAGAGTAAAAACTGGCGCGAAAAGGATGCACGTAAATTAGGATGGATAGCATGGTTGTCAGGGTCAAGAGGTTATACGTATGGTGCCGGAGATGTTAAGCCTAAAGTACCAAATGGTAATGGAGGTGTTTGGAGATTCAACCAGGATTCCACTACTTATGATTATTGGCGGAAGGCGATTCTTTGGAATAGTGCCGGGCAAATGACGATAATGCACGATTTCTTTAATTCAATGGAATGGTGGAAACTTGTTCCCTCGAATGACCTTATCCTGAACCAGCCAGGTAATGACACCCTTATGATGGTGGCATCAATTAGTAATGATAACAATATGTTGCTGGCTTATCTGCCTGATAATCCTCTCGTTGAGCTTGATCTTAGTTTTATGTCAGATGTAGCTACTGGAAAATGGCTTAATCCTGTTACAGGGAATTATATCGCATTAAAATCACCTGTAATTCCCTCTGAAAATGTCCCGTTCAAAAGGCCGGAAGGGTGGGAGGATGCTGTTTTAATAGTCTCAAAATATTGAAATTTATACAGTCTGATATCAGACTTTAGCAGATATTTTAACTTTGAGGAAATTTTGCCGGAAGAAAGTTTATGTCAGTATTAATAGAATTGAAAAAAATCTTAAGGTTTCCAGTCACGGATTATAATCCGGTCCTGGTAAAGCTTCACCTCGAGTTTTTGTTTGCCTCTCCATTTAAGTTTTCTGACGTACTCTATGGGGAGGGTCACTGCATAACTAGTGCCTCTTGCTACCTTTGTAAGGCTTCGTATGTTTCTTTCATCTATTCTTCTGCGTGCCATAGCTTTAATTTTTTATTTACGTAGTAAGATACGGCCTCAGATTCGCAAGTTTTGTTACGAAATTAGAATCTTTTAACCGCATTAAATATAAGATATCTGCATTTAAATTAATTGTTGAAAACTCACCTGAATTGGTGATAATAAAAAAGGCATAAATCTATGTATCTCAAGAGATAGCGATAAATTTATGCCATGCAAATAAACTATTGTAAAAATACAAAGGAGAAATATATTCCGCAAGGCGGAATTTATTTGATCAGGAGAATTTTTCAACAAAATCATCTTGATAAGTTTATAGACCAGTGCTTCCCTGGTCGGGGAAAGCAGAGTATATACTCAGATAGTGATCTGGTATTAGGCTTGTGCTATAGTATTTATGCCGGAGGAACATACTTTGAGGATTTGAACCGGTTACGTGAGCAGATTAATGTTCCCGGCTATATAGAGCTACCCTCAAGTGATTCCATCAGATACCGTATTGGGCAACTGGCTGAAAGAAGTCAGAAAATTCTGAGCAAACGGGAGGTTAATCATGAATTTAATATCAATAATAATCTGAACAGGATACTTGCCAAATTTACTGTAAGACTTAATCCCGGATTTAAGGAACAAGATCAAATGCTTGATTATGATAATACAATTATAAGCACGGAGAAACGGGATAGCAGAACATGTTACAAGCTGGGACGTGGTTACCAGCCTGGAGTTATTTTCATTGGCCGGAATCCGGTCTACATAGAAGGTCGTAATGGAAACTCGCCATCGGCATATCTTATGGATGAGACACTGGAAAGAGGGATAGATATGCTTAAATCAGAGGGAATAAAAGTCCGATCAATACGCATTGATTCTGCTGCATATCAGAAGAATGTATTTAATCTTATGTGTAAGTATCCTGACATACATTATTATATTCGGGGAAAAGATGCATTGCTGGTATGGGAGGCAATAGAAGGAAGCAAGAAAATCAGAAAGATAAAAGCAGATGATAGAGAGATAGAATATTTTAGTCATGAATGGTATACCCCCGGCGGTATGGGTGATGAAAACAAATGCAGGGTTATTGTATATCGGTATGAAGAAGACAGAACTCAATTAGATTTGTATGAAGGCAAATACTCTTATTATGTAATTTATACGAATGACAGAACCTCATCGGCTGCGAAAATTATTGATTTATATAATCAGCGTGGCAGTGCAGAACAAAACTTTGATCGTTTGAAGAATGATTTTAATTGGGCATATCCTCCTTTTGACAATCTTGCAATGAATACAGCCTACCTGATCTTTACAGCCATGGGATGTCAGTTATATCATTTTTTACTTAAGATCATATCAAAAGTCTTTCATGAACTTAACCTGGAAACAAGGATAAAAAGATTTATTTTCCTGTTTGTTAATGTGGTAGTTAAATGGACATTTAGGGGCAGAAGGTATGTTCTTAATCTGTACTCTGACAAGCCATACATCATGCTTATGAGCAGCCCTTAGGTTTACGCACAAAAAAATAATCAATTCTGAAGATACTTCAGGATATAGAAAAGCTATGCTCAATAATTAAAAATATGCCCAAATACATCCAAAAATGATTATAAAATCTTTTGTCTTTGCAATTTTAAGCCCCTTTTATACTTCAAAAAAAAAATACATCGAAACAATCATTTATATGGAGTTATTTTTTTGTATTTTGAAGTAGACTTGCGAAAATGAGGACGGTTTTTACTACGTAGATGCAAACCCGTCCGCGCTTTTGCTTATGCCCGTCTTCACCTCATGATTTTAGTTTATTCCTGCTTAGCAGACACAAATAACAAATAGGCAAAATGGTTCAGTTGCTCCTGTTGGTAAAGGATCAATGATGATTGGGCGGTAAAAGTTGACTGTTTTGCATGACAATGAGTTACTTACCAGTACCACATAATATGTAACAATACAGGATCGCTCCACAGCCTTAAACCATCTTCGTATACAAGGAGAACTTACCAGCACAGCTGGTAAGTTCAAATGTAAAAAACTAAGTTTATCAGAATATTTAATCCATTATTTATTTTGCATTAAAATATTGCCGACTTTTGATGTGAAGCTTTTCTCAAATAATCAGAACAATGCGTTTTGCTAAAAATCTTGTATCTGAAAGACTGATGCAACTTGATATTGACTTAAACTCTATTAACCATGAAACTTATGATACCATTGAGTTTAACCGATATCATGAAGTTGGAGGTTTAATAAAAGCATCAGGTTCAAAAAATATTAGTATATGGAAATTCAATGAAATTGAAATATATGATTATAAAAATACCACCAGACTGATATTATTAACAAAACTTCCCGCTGAGGAGAGTGACATTAAAAATATTGTTAACAGTCTATCAGAAGCACTTGGGGAAGATTATAAGTTTAAAACAAAACTGCAGAAGGCTGATCTGGATAAATACCGAAAAAGTGAATTTGGACTTACGGCACCACCACTAAGAAAATGGGAGAATTTTTCAGATTATGATATAACATTAAAAGGATTTTTTTCAACAAAACAGCTTATACTAATTATAAAAACCAAAAGTTAAAGTCAAGGCATCCCTGACAAAGACCGGAAAATGAGTACAACATTTATTACAAACGAACAATTATACAAACAGGCTATTGTACCTGTTGCAAACGCATCTTCCTTTGTTTGGATCGGTACCGCTGACATTAAAGATTTGCATGTCCATCACAGAGGCAAGGTTCAATCTTTTTTATATGTTCTCGATAGTTTATTGAAAAAGAAAGTGGCCATCCGTCTGTTACATGCAAAAGAGCCAGGTCCTAACTTCAGGAAGAGTTTTGACAAATTTCCTATGCTATGGGATAGCATGGAAAGGCAGTTGTGCCCCAGAGTTCATTTCAAACACATTATCATAGACGGAAAATTTGCTTATTCAGGGTCTGCAAATCTGACAGGTGCAGGTTTAGGCATTAAAAATGCAAATACCCGGAATTTTGAATCTGGTTTTATTACAACTGATCCTAAAATCGTTGAGGCTGTTATGAAGCAGTTTGATGATGTGTGGCTGGGCAGGAACTGTAAAGATTGTAAACGAAAAGAATTTTGCCAGGATCCGATAACTTGATCTATGACAAGCATAAGGAATTATTGATTTTGACTTCGGCGAGATCCGGTTCAAATGGTTTGTAACTATTGATTCTTCTTTGCCGGGAATCATTTTAACTTTAAAAAGCCGGTGTAAAAATTTCTTACCGCTGCATTCATCACCTAAATTTATGCTTTTATCAAAAAAGGAAAAAGCATATATATCAGTCAGAAAAATAAGCTTATTTTTAAATCATAATTTTAGCCGGATTTACCCGGCCAACAGAAACCTGAGAACAAGAATTGAAGGCTCTATTATATATATTATAACATAATTAATTGTGAAAAAAATATTAATCTTTTGTCTGGGACTGCTCTTAATAGGGGTTAGCTGCGAAAAACCTGTACAGAATATTCCGGAGATTGTGAAATCAGGAGATGCAGTGATCAACAATGATTTGGGTTTATTGAATCAGCGGTTGTCCTTAACTAACGACACCTCAGTTTATACATTTATTGATACTCTTAATCCGACTCCCAGGGGTTACGTGGCTTCTTCTATAACTATTAAATTAATTGCTAATTTACTTCCGCCAAAATACAATGATGAGGTACTTCAGGCATCTCATGTAAGAATTGTAAATGGTTATGCATACGTGTCATATAATACACAAGGTCCACGATTTCTTGGAGGTGCAGATATTGTTGATGTAAATAATCCGGTTTCACCTCATTTAATATCAAATGTTTTATTTATAAATCAGGAAACAAACCAGGGTAAAGACATAAGTTCCATTGATGTCGAACCAAAAGGATCAGGCAATAATAATTTTGTATGGCTTGTTGGGGCGGAAGAGGGCAATCCATTGCTTCAATCACCGGCAATTGCAGAAAGGTATATTCTTAATTCGGCCAATCAATTCAAGCATTCTGATGATCCGAAACAATTTTATGACCTGCCTGGTTATGTCGGGACAGATGTTAAGTTTTATGACAATACAGTTTACCTTACTTCAGGCACGGGTGGTGGTTTGACTGTGTTGAATAACGGGATGAATAAAATAGATTTTTTTGATCTGCAAAATGCCCGTTCAGTCGATGTCAATTCAGGTTATATTATGGCACTTGGCGGAAATCCGGGTTATTTATTACGTCCGGGTTATTTTTATGAAAATATTGGCGGAGCAAATGATCCTGAAGCAAAATCTATTCTGAGGTTATACAATAATTTTGCTCTTGTTTCGCTTGGGGAAGAGGGCCTTAAATGTTATGATATTTCGTCGGTTACACCTTCGGTTGAAGTTTCATCGTTACCACGACCAGTAGTTCCTGAGGGTAAAGATGGTTGGGATTATGTTACAAATAGTGTATCGGTTAATAATGGATGGGTTTATGTGGCAAACGGAGCGGGAGGGTTGGATATTGCTAAAATAGATGACAATGGAAAGCTGATATGGCTGGGTAATATTAATCTGGGTGCATCAGTAAACTTTGTTGAAGCCAACTGTGATTATGTGTTTGTAGCTACCGGACTACGCGGATTAAAAATTTTAAAGGTTGAAGAATTATAGAATTTATCTCTGTATCTTCAAATCTGTCTGAATAAATAATCAAACACTTGCAGTTCAAAAGTGCAGGTGTTTTTGTTTTGGTTCAGGGTTAAACAATATTTTGGTGTTTTTTAACGAATGTTTCAATTATATGTCGGCCGCAGAATAACAAATTACTTATAAACCGACTGAGGGTGTCTGAATTTTTGACGAATTAACCAGATCAATTAACATAAACTTATACAACCGATAATAAATCAGATTATGAGTTTTATCTTTGTTTATTGATCCAAATGAGTTTTACCGCTATGAGAGAACAAGATGATGTAAATGGATTTATCTCTGAATTTCAGCGTTATATCAGAGGAGAGATGACCAAAAAAGAGGAAAATGCTTTTCAGAGAAAACTCCGGACAGATCTTTATGCTGAAGGAGTAATAGAAGGTTTTTCTGACGATTTACCCTGGGTAGCAAATGGTAATTTAGACCATTCCGGGAAGAAGTTTAAAAAGAGTTTCAAACCTGGGAAAAGAGTTTATTACATTGTTGCTGCCACGGTAGCCGTGCTGATTATTGTCTCTTCAGTATTTCTAATCCTGGAGAGGAATAAATCAGGTTGGCAACTAAGGGACATTTTAAAGCCAGGTCCAGCGGAATTAAATGATTACAATGAGATTCCCGTATCTCCGGGGGCAGGATCAATGGGTGATTTGGATACTTTAGAAATAAATGCCGGAAACGGGATTACAAAAGTCATAATAGACACAACCACTTCTGGCGGGACCGGTAATACTTCAATTTCAGAAAATGCAGAGGTTCCCGCCACGCCGGTGGAAAAAGACTCTGGCTCATATAATGCATCACCTGCGTATGATGGATCCATGAATCAGAAGATGTCATCATTAAATATAAGGGGTAAAATAATCTCTTCTGCGAACAGGATGCCAATTGCCGGGGTAAAGGTAATTGTAAAAGGTACAAATACGGGAGCAGTTACAGATACAGGAGGCAATTTCAAATTAACGCTCCCTGATGAAACAAATCACACTCTAGTTACAGAACTCACCGGGATGGAACCGAAGGAATTTCAGGCGATAAGCGGATCAGAGATGCAAATTGAACTTAAACCTCAGGTAAAGGCTCCTGGTGAAGATGCTGCAGGGGGGACCGGTTTGGCAGGAACGGGAAAGAGTGAGAGTCAGGGCTATATATCCTCCCAGCCGGTTGACAGCTACGCCAGTTTCAGGAGGTACATTGAGGAAAATATGAAAAGACCCGAGGTTCAACCTCAGGGAAGCGAGGCCGTTGTAGTTGTTAGTTTTATAGTACGGTCCACCGGAGCAATCGACAGTATAAAGGTCATAAGCAGTCCTGGCGAAGAATTCACCAGCGAAGCAACAAGACTTATCAGGGAAGGACCAGCCTGGAAACCGGCAGAAGAAAACGGTCAGGCAATAGATGATGAAGTAAGTTTAAGGATAGTCTTCAAATGAAAAACCTCTTGAATTGAATAGTTAAAGATTATGTAACGGAATAAAAGACGATGATGTTGCGGACGGTAAGGTTGGAAGGGTTTTATGAATTGAAGCCTTCATTATTTACGCCAAAATAGGTATTGCAGGAATTTGTATATATACAGTTGCCTGAGTGTTGATTTAGTCTGAAAATTTCTTGCGGTAACTTAAAGGTGTAAATCCGGTAATTTTTTTGAATTGTCTTATAAAATACGATATGTTATTAAAACCACAGATATAGCATATTTCTGTGACTGAGGAATTTTCGTTCACCAGTAAACGACAGGCCTGTCCAACCCTGACTTCATTAAGGAACTGCATAAATGATTTATTAACCCTTTTTCTAAAATAGCGGCAGAAGGCCGGAATTGAGAGGCTGGCAATTGAAGCAGCTTTATCAAGGCTTATTTTGTGGTGCATATTTTCAATGACATATTTATATACCTTATTAAGTCTTTCCGAGTCGCGTACATTCACAGGGTTATGAACAACAGGACTTGCAAGATACCGGTATTCCTCACTGAAGGCTATCTTTTCCAGAATCGTCATTAATAAAATAATCCGGCTGAATCCGTATGAAGTATCAATTGTTTTCATTAATGCAGTGACATCCATGCGTGTTTTACCAGTCAATTTAATACCTCTCCTGGATTGACGGATAATTTTAAGTATGATTTTGGATTCAGGCAGATTCCAGAAATCAGCACCTAAGATTTCAGTATTGAAAAGAATATAAATAGCCTCAGAAACAGCTGAATCAGGATTATTATCACTGCACCATTCGTGCGGGACATCAGGACCGATCATCACCAGGTCGCCAGGAATGAATCGTTCAACGGAATCACCTACATATCTTGTACCGGTTCCCTGTACAATCAGAAGTATTTCCACTTCGGGATGGAAATGTCGTTCTGATGGAAAATAAGCCGTTTTCAGGTGATTTATATGAAAAGAATGGTTAATGTTAGCTTCGATTTTTTCTAAACCAGGCAACATGTCAATTTTGTGTTATTTTAAAATACAAATCTATCATATAAATACGACACTTTTTGATACTTTAGCCTTTGATTATAAAATGAAACAGTTTTTAGTAATACATAACTGTAATTTTAGAAATAAATACAATAATGACAAAAAATAATTACCTGGTCAGAAATCTCACGGTTATTGGTAAAGCCTCATTCCCGGTAATAGATGCACATAATCACCTCTGGGGCAACTGGCAGGTAGACAGGGTCTTAAAAACAATGGATGAGGTTGGGGTTATTAGTTACTGTGACCTTACAGGCAATGTGCGCATTGAATTTTCAGGGGGTGGTTATACTATTAGTCCGGGTAATATTGCTGATTTCACTAAAAATTGCTCAAAAAAATATCCTGGCCGGTTTTATTGTTTTACCATGGCAAACTTTGCCAGGCCTTCAGACAAACCTCTTTTCCATGATGCCAGGCGGTTTGTTGATGAATTTGTTGATACTCTGCACAGAGAAGTAGAGCAGGGAGCAAAGGGTCTCAAGATCCTCAAGGAGCTTGGTCTTCATTACCGCGATGGTAATGGTGAACTTATAGGTTGCAATGACAAAAGGTTGGCTCCTGTCTGGGAAGAAGCTGCAAGGCTCAAAATACCGGTTCTGATACATCAGGCAGATCCGTCAGGTTTTTTTGAGCCGGTAACTCCTGAAAATGAACATTATGAATCTCTGAAAAAATATCCCTCATGGAGTTTTGCTGATCCTGAGTATCCCCGTAAAATTGATCTTATTAAAAGACGTGACGACCTTATCAGGCAGCACCCAGGCACTACCTTTATTCTACCGCACTTCGCCAACTATGCTGAAAATATTTCTTATGTGTCAGATATGCTGGATGAAAATAAAAATGTATATATTGATTTTTCAGCCAGGATAGATGAACTTGGAAGACAACCCTACAGTGCAAGGGAATTTTTTATAAAGCATCAGGACAGAATTATTTTTGGTACTGATATGCCCGCAAATATTGACAGTTCTGTTGAAATGTACCTTACCTACTTCAGGTTTCTTGAAACTTTTGATGAATCGTTCTATTCACCTGATTACGACGGGACCTTTGGGAAGGTCCGCTGGCCGATATGTGGAATCGGACTGCCGGAAGAAGTGCTGAAAAAAATCTATTTTGAAAATATACTGAAAATTATACCGTCATTGAGAACGGAGATTAAATTAATGATTTAAAACATAAGAAAATGATCAGACCTAAAATCGGATTTATAGTTTATGGCGTTCATAAGGATGGGTTGTTAGACCCCAGTGGAAAGCCATTTATTGATAATGAGATCGTTACAAGCGCAAAAGAAGCTCTTGCGAATAGCGGGCTAGAAGTTGTGGTACATGAACTGGTTTTGTCTACAAAGAAAGAAGCCAGGGCTTGTTTTGATAAATTTAAAAAAATGAACGACATCGATGCTGTGGTTCTCTTTTCAGGTACCTGGGTTTGGGCTTCACATTTGATTGGGGCATTACGTGATTTTGCCACAACAGGAAAGGGAATTGTTCTCTGGACAAATCCTGGCAGTCAAGGATGGAGACCAGTTGGAGGACTGGTAATGCAGGGCGCTTTGAAGGAGATTGGATTAAAGCACAGGTATGTATATGGTGGTTATGATAATCCCGTTGAAATTGAGAAAATCACTTCTTATTGCCGGGCAAGTGCCATGAAGAACTCTTTGAACATAAGTACAATCGGAACATTTGGAGGAAGGGGAATGGGACAGACCTGTGGTGCCGCGGATCCTTCACAATGGATGAAAATCTTCGGGATTGATATTGATTCACGGGATACAACGGAATTACTTGATGCGGCAAAAAAAATTACCGGGAAAGAAATAGACCAGGCAAAAGAAAAGATACAAAGACTTTTTTCCGTAAAAATTCCGGATAATGATCAGGCTGAGCGGTCTGTCAGGCTTTACCTGGCAATTAAAAAGCTGGTTAAGAAGAACGAATGGGATTTTTATACCATTCAGTCGTTCCCAGGTCTGGGTGATGAATACAGTGCAACCTGTTTTGCACAAAGCATGATGCTTGAAGAGGGAATGGGGACCTCTACCCTGGGTGATTTTAATACTGCTTTAACAGTTAAATGCCTGACTGATTTAAGTATGGAGCCTGTTTATTACGGAGATTTACAGCATATTGACAAATCGAACAATGAAATAAAAATTATTGGTGACGGGGCATGTCCGCCTTCACTTGCAGGCAAGCTTGGTCCGGCCGGCTTCGCAGAACATGGTATCCCAACCGAAGGTGATGCCGGCGGACTGTCTGTTAATCTTGTATGCAAGGTTGGCAAAGGAGTGTTGGCCAGGCTGGGCAGAAATGACGGACACTTTGAAATGGTCATCGCCCGCTGTACCATATTTGAACCACCCGCTGATCAAATTGAGAAGAGGAAGAATGAATGTGGCATTCCGTTCTGGCCCCATGGCTTTGTTACAGCCGAATGCGATATTGATTCCCTGTTGCAGGCATGGAATAATGAATATGCCTGCCTTGGATATGGAGAGCACCTTTATGAAGAACTAAAGGCATTTTGTGAACTTACAGGTATAAAAGCCATTGCTCTTTAATGGAAATAATAAAAGCCAACATTGGAAACTGGCATATTCATTGCCTTCCGGAGGATGGTGCCAGAATTTCGGTTTTACAATTTGCGGGCCATGATCTGCTTACCACAGCTCCTTCTTCATTTAAATCCCCGGAGAAGTTTTACGGAGAATATGAAACCAGGCCCGTTTATGGTTATGATGATTGCTTCCCGACGGTTGACCTTTGTACATATCCGACCGATAAGTTTAAATGCAAAGACCATGGTGAATTATGCTGGCAAAAATGGCAGGTCAGCTTTGAAGGTAACAGGTTATCCTGTAATACCACATGTCTCAGACCCAAAGTCACTTTTAAAAGGACTCTTGAGTTTGACGGGAATAAATTAAAATGGAAGTTTGAAGTAGTGAATCTTTCCGGTAAGACGATTCCATTTTTGCATGTTATGCATGCCTTAATGCCTCTGAAAGAGATACAGTTTATGGAATTTCCCGGATTCAGCAATGTTGTGTATGAAGGCAGATCAGTTGAACCTGATCTGAAAAATCCCCGTGAATTGGCTGATCACTTGCTGGATATTTTACCTGGTGCATATGAGATGCTCTTATTAAAAAATGTTACAGGGGATTTTGTTAAACTGGGCTTCAGAAATGGTATTAACCTGCAAATGTATTATCCTGTTGAGTTGTTCCCCACGATCGGAATATGGTGGAATTATTCCGGTTATCCCGATGAGGAAGGCTTACGGCGCTGTGAATGCGCATTTGAGCCTATCCCTGGTACAGGCAGTAATTTATCTGACTCCTTTAAGGAAGGAGTTTATTTAAAGACAGAGCCCGGGAAAACCCTTAAATGGGAAATTAACTGGGAAGTTAAAGGCCTGAATGTAAATTCAAGATAAGATCAATATGCCACTAATTCTTGACAGAAAAAAAGTCCTGGATGTTTATAAACAGGCCGGGCAGAACAGATGGGTGATTCCTACATTTAATTCGGAAAACCTCACAACGACCGAGGCAATACTTTCGGCTGCACGTGACTACAGTCTTAAAATAAATATGCCCGATTTGCCGATCACCATTGGAATTACAAATCAATACAGCCATCGCAGTCAGTCAGCTTATTATACCCACACCAGACGCTGGGACATTGGTTTGAAACTGTTTTTAAACGACATTGAAGTGTTGACTGACAAAGGTTCTCCATTTGAAGACCTGAATGTCATGATACATCTTGATCATACTCAATGGGATACTGATAAACCACTATTGCAGTGGGATATGAACAGGTTTTCAATGATAATGTATGATGCATCTTCACTTCCGATTGAAGAAAATATAAAACTAACTGCCAGGTTTGTCAGGAAAAACGGGGACAAAATTGTTATTGAAGGTGCCTGTGATGAAATTGTTGACGCTACGGGAGAAAAGAGAAGCAGTCTGACTACACCCGAACAGGCATTCAAATACCTCAGCCAGACCAGGGTGGATTATATTGTTGCCAATCTCGGAACCGAACACCGGGCAAGCGCTGCAAATTTGAAGTATCACGGTGATATGGCACGACAGATCAGTAAGCTCACCGGCACCAGGCTGGTTTTGCACGGGACCTCTTCAGTAGCAAATGAGCAGATCAGAAGTCTTTTTAACGATGGTATTGCCAAAGTAAATATCTGGACGACACTGGAAAGAGACAGCTCCCCGGTGCTTTTTGAGGACATGGTAACCAATGCCTCAAAAATAATTGGAAAAGAAAATACTGAGACTTTGATTAATTCAGGATTCCTAGGCGGCAAGGTGAATAAAACAAGCAGTGCTTCCATTTCTCATTATACAACACTTTACAGGCAGGATATTATATTTAATGAAATGAAAGAAATAGTTCTCGGTTATCTTAGCTTGTGGTATGTTTAAAAGATTTCATTATGAACTATTACATGGGGATTGACATAGGCACCAGTGGATGCAAGGCTGTGATCTTTGATGAGACCGGCCGGCAGACCTCAATGGCCTATCGGGAATATGACATTATTTCAAAGAATCCCGGATGGGCAGAGCTAGATACCGATGAAGTAATGAAAAAGTGTTTTAATGCGATAAGGGAATCAGCTTCGAAAGTTGAATCAGGCTCTGTTGCGGGCCTTGGAATTTCAAGCCAGGGTGAAGCTTTTACATTAATTGACAGAGGGGGCAGGGCGCTTTGTAATGCCCTTGTTTCTTCTGATATAAGGGCCAATGATTATATTGGGCGATGGACCGCAAAATTTGGGAAAGATAAATTATACAGGATCACGGGTCATACCCCGCATCCAATGTTTTCATTATTCAAGCTTCTGTGGATTAAAGAAAACTCTCCTGAAGTATGGTCCAGAGCCTTTAAAATACTTTGTTTTGAGGACCTTCTCCAATACCGGCTTGGAATAAAAAATCCTGCAATGGGATGGTCTCTTGCAGGAAGGACCATGCTCTTTGACGTCGTTAACCATATCTGGAATATTGAGATACTTGAGAAAACAGGGATCAGGAAAGAACAACTTGCAACTCCTATGCAATCCGGAACGATCGTTGGTTCTGTTAATAATGAAATTGCCCGGGATCTAAACCTTGGAGAAAATACGTTTATCGTAACAGGGGGACACGATCAGCCATGTTCAGGACTTGGGGCAGGTGCTATTGAACCAGGTATTGCGGTCTATGCTTCAGGTACTGTTGAATGTATTACTCCGGCCTTTAAAGAGCCCATCTTTACTGAAGAACTTCGAAATAACAACCTTTGTACTTATGATCATACTGTACCGGGTATGTATGCAACTGTTGCATTCAGTCTTACAGGAGGGAATATTCTGAAGTGGTTCAGGGACGAATTTGGAACAGCAGAAGTGGAAATGGCAAAAAAAACCAACTTGAATCCGTACGATATCTTATTGAAACAGATGCCTGAAAAGCCTTCAGGACTACTTGTTCTGCCCTATTTTACCCCGTCAGGTACACCATACTTTGACGTTTCTGTCAAAGGTGCGATCTTTGGATTGGACCTGTCGACCACCCGGGAAGAAATATTGATGGCCCTGCTTGAAGGGGTGGCATTCGAGATAAAACTGAACCTGGAAATTCTTCAGCAATCTGGTTACAGGGTAAAGGAATTAAGAGCTATAGGCGGAGGGGCCCGTTCGCTTATCCCCCTTCAGCTAAAATCCAATGTAATAGGTAAGCCAATAACCGTACTTGATGTGACTGAAGCTGGTTGCATGGGCGTCGCCATTCTGGCCCTGGCTGCACGGACAAAACAGGATGTTTCGCAAATAGCCGGAAAATGGATTAAGCCTGTTGCACACGTAAAACCTGAATTTAATGATTTCTACAACAAGAAATTCGAACTATATAAGAGGCTTTACCCGGGTGTGAAGAAGCTCTTCGCGTAAATTATCTGTTATAAGTAGCTAATAATTTCATACTTTTAGTCGGGCAGTCGCGATTTCAGATTGTTATATAAAATAAAATAAACTCCAGGTAATGTTATTATACAGTTTAATAGTAAAAACTAAAATTAATAACTTGAAATTTTATGGCTTACAAGGGAGTAATTGAAGATTTTCGGAAAAATCATGGAAAACAATACGCCGGGCAGATTACCAGTGGTTACTGACATTACGGAAGCTGGCAGAATATTAATAAAATAAAGCATGGAGCATATGATATCGAATAAAGGGGATAATTTAAACAGGGGTAATAATGAAATCAATATCTAAAAGAGAAGTCATTAAGGGAGTACTTGATGGTCATAAGCCACCCTATGTGCCATGGTCTTTTAAATATACCCTGGAACCTAAGGAAATGCTTATGAAATATTACAGGACTGACGATCTTGATATTGTATTAAATAATCATCTTCTCATGCTGGGGGATGAAATAGGATTTTTCGATTACCTGGGGAACAATTGTTACAAAGATGTTTTTGGAGCTGTGTGGGATAGAAGTATTGACAAAGATATTGGTAATATAAAAGGTGGACTGATAACAGAACCATCACTCAGGAATTATCAATTTCCTGATCCAACCGACAAGCGTTATTTTGTTGATGTTGAACCCTTAATTAAAAAAAAGCCTGACATGTTCAGGGTCTATGAAATTGGTTTTTCGCTTTATGAAAGAGCATGGACATTGCGCGGAATGGAAACATTGCTGATGGATTTTTTGCTTTATCCTGAATTTGTTCATGAACTTATGAAAGCAATTGCAGACTGGAATATTTCCCAGGTAACTAAAGCTTTAAAATATGACATAGATGCTGTCTTATTCGGAGATGACTGGGGACAGCAACATGGGTTAATAATGGGTTACGATGCGTGGAAGGAATTTATCTATCCGCAGTTGAAAAGGATGTATAGTGTTGTCCGGGATGCAGGTAAATATGTATTCATTCATTCCTGTGGTGATGTTGACGAATTATTTGATGACCTGACAGGTATTGGTCTGAATTGCTTTAATCCGTTTCAGCCTGAAGTAATGGATGTTCATGATTTGATGACGAGGTATAGGGGTAAATTAACTTTTTTCGGTGGTTTGTCAATTCAAAAAACACTGCCTTATGGAACTGTGGAGGATGTTGTTAATGAATCAGAACAGTTACTAAAACATGGTTCGGATGGAAATTACATTTTCTCTACATCTCACTCTGTCGAATCCGATACTTCCCTTGAGAATATTTTAGCATTCATTAACACTGCTCAGAACCAGTTAAAAAGGTAGTAAGTTCCCAAGCTCACTACCTATATCAGGTTATACCAGACTACCCTTCCTGTCCGGGTTTTCCGGATTCGCTGCATTGCAGCTCAGGCTTTTGATGTCTTCCTTTACACTTTGTATCCTAAAAGATGCATCCTTTGAGAAAGTCCGGGATATAATTTCATTGCATTCTTATAATAAATCTTTTCCAGTACTTCCCTGGGGAGATTAAGACCTTTGGTTGGCTTCGATCCAAAGAAGCCTGAATCAACAATATCTTCAGTTTCAAGTATCCGGAATGAATTGGAATAACGGGTTACATAGCCAGGTATTTCCTTCATTGAGTAAGCGCCTACATCAGTTCCGAAGAGAATACGATCCTGGTACTCAATGAATAAATCACGGAGGTTTTCCCTGTTAACAAGATTATAGTACTGGTCGGTAGCAGCAAGATCAACATAAAAATTAGGATAGGTTTTAAGCATGTATCTCAGAAAATCAAGTTGTGCATCCTGGCAAACCAGCCAGGAACCATGTGCGGCAACTATGACAAGATTGGGATGCCGTTGCAGAACCCGTTCAAGTCCCATTATTTCGCGCCAGAATTCAACGGGATCAGCACACCATTTACCCCGGTTCCCAAAAGGACCGTTGGGATCAGCAATGTGAATGGAAGCCCCGATCATACCACTTTTTTCCATTGCTGCAAACACTGACTCATGGGCAGGATCGTCAAGATACTTTATTCCATTTTCTCCTTCCTTAAGTTTCCGGTAATAGGGTCCCTGCCAGATCTTATATCCAACATACCCTTTTTTGAGATAGCCGGCAATATCAGCTGCTTTATGCGTTAACCCTCTTTGTGGCGTATAATCACTTATACAGGTCATTATCCTGTTTTTACTTACTCTGGTGATTGTATCAATAGATTCCTCAGCACCCAGGTTTATCCACATGGCCATATCAATTTTACGTTCAGATAACATCTGATCCCGAAATGAGAGATAAGCACCAATTGCCTGATAGTTATTATAAACATGGGTGTGTACATCTATTCTTGGTATCTCAGGATATTTCGTTATATATTGGGCTTGTGCCGTAAATGAAAGTAAAAGAAGGCTTGCCAGAACAGTTAATGTAAATGTTTTCATGTTTATATAATTTATAGTTTTGTTCATAATACCTTTTCAGATTGAATTAAATTACCATTTCTGCCGGATTGCTAAATTAAAGAAATGTTTATAATTACTTCTCTATTGACCGGTTAATTATCAAATTTTTTTATAAAGTTATAAAGATATTAGTTTCCATTGGTTTGGCATTTTGGATTCTAATTCATACCAGCCATTTAAATAAAATCTCTATGTAATCATTTTTTAAGTTATTATATTTACCATTCAAGGATACATTAATATTAACCGAAAATAAAATTTCTGAAATGTCGCGTAAATTAAGTATGCTGGCCCCTGATTGGTGGGATTTTACGACCCTGGATGATAAATTACTGCATGAAGCAGCAAAACTTACCCCGAAAGATATGCTGCAACTCTCAAGGGAAGGGTTCAGGGTTGTGTTTTATGACACGCTTGAAGATTTTTACCTGGCAGAAGCTCTTGAGTATATTACTGCCTGGAAGAAGGCAACAAGTTCGAATCCTGTCGGAATATGCGGTCCGATAGGCCCTACTGAACAGCTTCCATTGGTTGCAAGAATTGTTAATGAATTAGAACTTAATTTATCGTATGCTCATTTTTGGGGAATGGATGAATGGTATGTAGATGGGAAAGAAGTTGATGCAACAAATCCTTTGTCGTTTGAGAAAGCAGACAGGGATCTTTGTTTTAACAGGATAGATAAAAAATTAAGGATGCCGGAAGCAAATTTGCACTTTCCAAAAGCTGATACCAGAAAATATATAAATAGCTGGGAAATCGGAATTCATTGTGCTGTTATGCAGGGAGGTCAGGGTGATACAAAACATTGGGCATTTAATGACCCGGTAAAAAGAGCAGGGAAATACAAAGACTCTCCTCCTTCACCGGAAGAATTCAGAAAGCTTTCAGCACGGATGGTTGACCTTCATCCTGTTACATGTATGCAGAATGCACGTACAAGCGGAGGGGGAGTTGTTACAGGTATCCCTGTACAGGCACTTACCGTTGGTCCGGTTCAAACCTGGAAAGCTGAGAAAGTATCAATATGGCAGGCCGGAACTCATGATAATTCATTCGGTCAGAGGCTTACCGCTTTTATGATAGGGAAGAGAATAATCGATAGTTCTGTCCCAATGTCATTACTGGCAGATCATCCCAATGTGCAGTTTAACTATTTCCGGGGGGGGATTGGCGTATGTGAAACTGAAATGCACTGAAGAGAAAAGAGCTGGCGCAGGGTTAATTGCCGGTGGTTGGTACCAATTAATCTTTTCTGCTGACTTAATCAGAATTATCCATCCCGTTGATGGAGAAATGTTAAACCAGACTGATGGTCCTGTTATTGACGGATGTTTGATAATTACTGTAAAAATTCAGGCTTCCGCTGGCTCAAATAATAAAGTTAACGGAATTGAAACAAAATACTGCAGATCCTTATTTTTGGCAGATGTGCCTTTAAAGGAGTATAATATTCTGATAAATACAGGTCAATATTTAAGAATCCGTATTTTTAAAATATTATGTGACTATCAGCAATCATGAATAAAACTATTAATTTCTATTATTTATACCCCCATCCCGACCTTCCCCCAGGGGGGAAGGAGCTGAAAGCAAAGCTTTTCCCCCTTGGGGGAAACGGGAAAGGGGGTTATTTGGAATAAAATGTATGTAATTGATTATAAGCATTATAAAATTAATATTATTTTAGTACTAACTTTTTATTATTGATTCCCGATACTCATTAATATTATTTTACTCAATGCTGAATAATAAAACATGCCTTGCAGCCTAATTTTTTCTTGTGATAAAAACACTGGAAACCGGAACACAAATAATTTTAATCTAACCAGAAAAGAAAGATGAAAAAAGATGAAATCCGGAAATATATTGGTAATCAGGCCCAGTTAGGAGGGAGCAGACATTATGTTCTGACAGACGGGTGGGGACGAAACCTAAGGTGTATTGATATAAATTCCGGAAAAGGACTGCAATATACTGTCGTTCCGGACAGAGGTATGGATATTTCTTTAGCCAGTTTTAAAGGTACCAATCTTATATACCTGACCTGCAATGGAGAAACCCATCCCTCATTTTATGAGCCTGAAAATTTCGGTTGGCTTCGGACTTTTGCAGGCGGCCTGCTGACTACTTGTGGTCTTACATATTTAGGATCACCTGTCACTGATCAGGGAGAAGATCTTGGCCTGCATGGACGCTACTCTACTATTCCGGCCAGACAGGTTGCTGATCTGTCTCAATGGGTTGGCGATGAATATCATATTAAACATAAGGGGATTGTTGAAGAGGGACACCTGTTTGGACGGAAACTGCGGTTAGAGCGTGAAATATCTTCTGTTCTGGGACAAAACAGTATCAAAATAACCGACAGGATTTCAAACTTTGGATATGAGCCAAGCCCCTATGAAATTCTGTATCATATGAATTTTGGATACCCGTTTTTAGATGAAGATGCTGAACTTATAATAGATCCGGCTAAAACGGTTCCCAGAGATGCGACAGCAGAAAGCGGAATGAAAGAATTCAGAATGTTTTCCAGGCCTCAGCCCGGCTTTACCGAGCAGGTATTCTGCCATACAATGCCAGCTTTAAAGGAGGGTAAAGCGATTGTAAAACTTCAAAACAGCAAGCTTGGTATTGCTCTTTCAATTAGTTTTGATTCAGCCACTTTGCCTTACTTAATTGAATGGAAAATGATGGGGCAGGGTGAATATGTCCTTGGTCTTGAACCTTCAAATGTACCCGGGAAAAACAGGAAGTTACTTAGAGAAGAAAATATTCTACCCTTTCTGAAACCCGGTGAAGTCACAACAAATAGTATAGAGATCCAGATAAATGATTTTAGTTAACCAGGATAGCTGTTTATTAATCCTGGTAAATTCATCATTCTAAGGTAAACTCCTCAGAAGAAAATTAAACAGGGTTGAGGCGCAATAAAAGGATTACATTAAAGAGTTTTGTTAATAAATGGAAAGTATTAAGAAGAATAAACTGGTCTTATTCGGTGCAGGGAAAATTGGCCGGTCATTCATCGGACAGTTATTTAGTTCCGGTGGATATGAGGTAGTATTTGTTGATGTTTATAAGCCAATAATTGATGAATTAAATAATAGAGGTAATTACAATGTCATAGTAAAGTCAGATGAAGAAAAAATCATAAATATAAAAAATGTAAGAGGAGTTTATGCTTATGATGAACAAAAGGTGGTTCACGAAGTTGCAACTGCCGGAATTGTTGCAGTATCAGTGGGTATTAATGGCTTAAACGATATTTTTACTTTACTGGCTAAAGGCTTATTACTGCGGTATAAATTTGATAGTAAGATTGCTCTGGATATTATTATTGCCGAAAATATGCGAAACGCTGATGCTTATTTCAGGGGCCAGTTATTAAAATATTTACCCGGAAATTATCCGCTGGATAAATTGGTCGGTCTGATTGAAACCAGTATAGGCAAGATGGTTCCTATAATGCAAAAAAAGGATCTGAATGAAGATATTTTGCAAATATTCGCCGAGCCCTATAATACCTTGATATTAAATAAAAAAGGATTCAGAAATCAAATACCTGATATAAAAGGCCTTGAGCCTAAAGAAAATATGAAAGCATGGGTAGACAGGAAATTATTCATTCATAACCTTGGCCATTCTGCTGCTGCTTTTATAGGATATTTACATAACCCTCGATTTATTTATCTCTATGAAGCACTTGCTGTTCCGGGGATATTAGATTACGTCAGAGAAACCATGCTGCAATCAGCCGGAATTTTATTGCATAAATATCCTGGTGAATTTACCCCGGAAGACCTTATTGAGCATACAGATGATTTGCTTCTACGGTTTCAGAATAAAACACTTGGGGATACTATATTCAGGGTCGGTTGCGATCTTTTCCGGAAACTTGGACCCGAAGACCGGTTGGCCGGCGCAGTAAAAGCCGCTCTTGAATCGGGGCTTGCGTATGACAAAATTTTATCCGCACTGGTATGCGGTTGTTATTTCAGAGCTACCGGTGAGGACGGAAATATGTTAAAGGAAGATATCATGTTTGTAAAACTATTCGAAAATGGCATAGAATCGGTTTTAAAAGTGGTTTGCGGGTTTGACGAAATCAGAGATAACCGGATATTCAGTGAGGCAAAGGCAATCAATGAGGGTTTAAGGCTATCCGGAACAAAATTAATTGTACAGTAAATACCTTTCGTGAAATAATTATACCCGGATAATAATCACAATATATAATTCTTGAACAATTTACAAGTATCGTTTACCTTTGCTAAAAAACCATTGCTATGATAGTAACATGTGTTTATGTTCAGGTCAAACATGATTCAGTTGACAGGTTTATTGAGGCAACTATTTCTAATCACCAGGAATCGGTGAGGGAGCCGGGAAATCTTCGTTTTGACCTGGTTCAGCAAGCTGACGATTATTGCAGTTTCATGATTTATGAAGCTTATGAATCTGATGAGGCAGCTTCTGCGCACAAGAACACCAGCCATTATCTTGCGTGGCGTGATACCGTTAAGGATATGATGACCGAACCAAGAAAAGGTATAAAATACAATATCATCGTACCAAACGACAAATCAAGATGGTAAAACCGTTTCACTTTGCCCGGATCCCCAAAATTCTTTTTAAACCCGGACAGGCATCTGACCTTCCGGCTATTGCCAGTTCCTTTGGGAACAATATCATCCTGGTGACAGGGCAGAATTCATTTCTGGGATCAGGGCACGCTGACGCACTTTTTAATGCATTTGAGGCGAAAGGTATAAAATACCAGCTATTTAAAATAGCGGGTGAGCCATCTCCGGGGATGATTGATCAGACTGTTAACCGGCTGAATGACAAATCTTTTGATGCAGTTATAGCCATAGGTGGAGGCAGCGTGCTTGATGCCGGCAAAGCAATATCAGCCATGATGTATAAAAGGGAGTCAGTTACCGGGTATCTTGAAGGTGTTGGTTCTGGTACTCATCCCGGAACAAAGCTTCCTGTAATTGCTCTGCCGACTACTTCAGGTACAGGGAGCGAAGCAACCAAAAATGCAGTAATATCAAATATCGGGAAAAATGGATTCAAGAAATCTCTTCGTCACGATAATTTTGTACCCGACATTGCTATAGTGGATCCGGAGCTTACTCTTAACTGTCCTCGTCACATAACAGCTTCAAGTGGCATGGATTGCTTTACACAACTGACTGAAGCTTATCTTTCGGATAAAGCAGGAACATATACAGATGCCCTGGCTTTTGAGGGACTGAAAACAATTAAGAGTTCACTCCGTCAAAGTTTCCTTCACGGGGATGATCTTACTGCCAGAACCGGGATGTCCTTTTCAGCTTTAACCTCAGGTATTTGCCTGGCAAACGCAGGTCTGGGTGTGGTACACGGATTTGCGTCGTCGATAGGAGGTATTCTTAATATTCCTCATGGTGTAATATGCGGTACATTAATGCCGTCGGTAAATAAGATAAATGTCAGGAAATTAAAGGATACAGATGGCAATAATACCGCTAAAAAAAAATATGTCCTGCTGGGAAAATTGTTTCTTAACACTGAAGGTCGTTCAGATAATTATTATATGGACGGTTTTATTCAATATCTTTATGATTTGGCTGATGAACTGCAGTTACCGGGTTTAGAAAGATATGGACTACAAGAAAAGGATCTTAAAAGTATATGTGCAATTACGGAGAATAAGAACAACCCTGTAAAACTCACCCAGGAAGATTTGATGGAAATTGTCATAAGTCGTCTTTAATTTATAAAGTAATTACGATAACCTATATTAAAAATTTTAATTAATACCTTAATTATGAAAAGCAAGACCTATTTAACAGCTATTTTATTTGCTTCTCTGGTTTTTACTTCGCAGTTTTCGACTGCCCAGCTGCCCCGCGAAACTGAAGCTCAGAAAGCTCAGCGTTTGCAATGGTGGACTAATGCAAGATTTGGAATGTTCATTCACTGGGGCTTATATGCCTTACCTGCCCGTCACGAATGGGTCAAAAACAGGGAGAGAATGAACAACGAGGCATATCAGAAATATTTTGATTTGTTCAACCCCGACCTTTATAATCCGAAGGAATGGGCAAGAATGGCTAAGGAAGCCGGAATGAAATATGTGGTACTTACTGCTAAACATCATGAGGGGTTTTGCATGTTCGATTCAAAATATACTGATTATAAATCCACAAATACACCCTGTGGAAAGGATTTGGTAAAAGAATATGTCGAAGCATTCAGAGCTGAAGGGCTGAAGGTTGGTTTCTACTATTCGCTTATAGACTGGCATCATCCTGATTATACTATTGACCGCAACCATCCTCAGCGTCAGGATTCTGATACTGCTTATGCCCGTCTGAATAAAGGAAGGGACATGAGCAGGTACAGGGAGTATATAAAGAACCAGGTAACAGAGTTGCTTACCAATTACGGCGAGATAAGTATAATATGGTTCGATTTTTCATTCCCGGGGAAAAATGGCAAGGGACGTGCTGACTGGGATTCGGAAAACCTTTTAAAACTTGCACGCTCTCTTCAACCCGGAATTATTGTTGATGACCGTCTCGATCTTAAAGATGTTGAGGGAGGATGGGATTTTACAACACCCGAACAGGTCAAAGTAACAAAATGGCCCGAATATAACGGTAAAAGAGTACCATGGGAAACGTGCCAGACATTTTCCGGCTCATGGGGGTATTACCGCGACGAGACCTCGTGGAAAAGCCCTGCTCAATTGCTTGAATTGCTTTCAGAATCGGTGAGCAAGGGTGGCAACCTTCTTTTAAATGTCGGACCGACAGCCAGAGGAGTTTTTGACTACAGGGCACAGGATCGGTTAAAAGCTATGGGTGAATGGATGAAATACAACAGCCGGTCGATATATGGATGTACAGAGGCTCCTGCAGGTTTTACGGCCCCGGCAAATACAATTCTGACGTATAATCCTTTGACAAGGCGGTTATATATACATTTGCTTGCCTATCCTATGGGTAGCCTGACACTTTCCGACATGGCTGACAAGGTTAAATATATCCAGTTCCTTCATGACGCATCTGAGATAAGATACAGTAAAGGAAGAAACGAGGCAAAAAATGATTTGAATCTTCAGCTGCCGATATTGAAACCCCCGGTGGAGATACCTGTTCTTGAGGTTTACCTGAAATGAACTTTATAAAAATTTGCACAGGCTTCTGACAGGTAATTTTGATGAAAAGTACCTGTTGAAAACTGAAAACTGAATTACCAACTCATAATAACCAGGTGGAAATAGAAATAACTAAATCATTATCCCTGATTGAATTTCTGACAGAACAATATCCTGATTCCCCCAGGACCAGGATAAAAAAGTTGTTGCAAAGCGGCGATATCCGTATAAACAATAAATCTGTCACATTGCATTCATATTCGTTAAATCCCGGTGATGTAGTTGAAATAATCTCCAGGTCGGGAATAAAGGTTAAAGATGGTTTGCCATTTCCTGTTTTATATGAAGACAAGCAAGTAATAGTGGTTGATAAACCTGCCGGTACTGCAACTTCAAGTATTGACGGGAGTTTAAGTATTTACCGGATTATTTCAGATTTTCTAAAACAGAGCAGTAAGGGAAAAGTAAGACCATATGTAGTTCACCGTCTCGACAAAGAGGTGTCAGGAGTATTATTGTTTGCCAAGTCACAGGCTGCAATGGATATTATTAAGGATAGGTGGGATAAAACTGAAAAACATTATTTTGCTTTTGTCGAAGGTATTCCGGAAAAGCCTGAAGACACCATCAGAAGCTGGCTTATTGAAGATAGTCATCAGAAAGTGTTATCAGTAGGTCAAAATGCTGATGCTAAATTTGCAGTTACAAGCTATAAGATCATTAAAAAATTAAATAATTATGCCCTGCTGGATGTAAAAACTGAAACCGGCCGGAAAAACCAGATACGGGTTCATCTCTCGGACATTGGATGCCCAATTGTGGGCGATCGCAAATATGGAGCTTCCACTGATTATATGCGAAGGATCAGGCTTCATGCCTGTCATTTATCCTTCCCTCACCCGGTCAGTGGTAAAATGATATGCGTTGAGTCATCAATACCAGAGGGATTCCTGATATTAAAAGCCAAAGACGAGAAATACAAATAAGTCAATAATAATTCTGTATGACCACTTACCCGTTTACTTCTTTCTTGTTTCCGGGGTCATTGAAACAAATCCGGAAATTAACTTTGATTTTTTAACTTATCTGATCAAACCAAATGAATAGAAATCTCTTTTCTCAGATTTTTGCCCTAACCAACACCAGATAATGGACTGGTTAAGTGATTTGCTTTTTAAAGAAACAATTGCCCATACAGTCTTAATTTATTCTTTTGTAATAGCTTTAGGCGTATCACTGGGTAAAATCAGGATATTTGGTGTATCCCCGGGAATAACTTTTGTTCTGTTTGCAGGCATAGCCTTGGGGCATTATGGCTTCTCAGCAAACCATGATGTTATTGCTTTCATTCGTGATTTCGGCCTGATACTTTTTGTTTTTTCAATTGGCCTGCAGGTCGGCCCTGGTTTTTTCGCCTCATTCAGAAAGGGAGGCCTTTCATTGAATCTTATGGCCTTTTCAATAGTAATACTTGGTGCACTCATCACCATAGCTCTCCATTATATTACCGATGTACCCCTGCCAATGCTGGTAGGAGTAATGTCGGGTGCTGTTACAAATACCCCAGGACTGGGAGCCGCACAACAGGCGGTTAGTCATGTTTATAACGGCATGCCTGCAGTTGAAATACCCGATATAGGTCTGGGTTATGCAGTTGCATATCCTTTTGGCGTATTGGGTATTATACTCACCATGTCTGCTATCCGAAAAGTATTCCGGATAAATGTTGTCAGGGAGCTGGTTTTATTTAATTCTGGGCAGTATCCTTCCGATATGGTACCCGAAAAAATCAACATTCTTGTTAATAACCCGCAGGTTTTTAATAAGACAATTTCTGAAATTTCAGAATTTATTAAGCAGGATGTTGTGATATCCAGAGTGTTGCATAATGGAGAATTACAATTGGCAACATCCGGTACGATCATTTGTGAAAATGATATCATCCTCATAGTCACACAAAAGGGATTAATCCCTGAAATAGTAAGTCAGATAGGTACTCTGAGCGAGATGGATCTGACCGCCAAATCGGGTCGGTTAATATCACGACATGTAATGGTGACCAATCGTGATGTTTTTGGTAAGACCCTGGGATCGCTCATGTTAAGAACAAGGTATAATATTAACATCACCAGGCTTTACCGTTCTGGAATAGAACTGGTTGCATTACCGCAACTCAGACTGCAAATGGGAGATAAACTTACTGTTGTGGGGGATGAGAAGTCTATGGAAAAAGTCATTGAACATCTTGGCAATTCTGTCAGCCGGTTAAATGAACCAAACCTGACCCCGATTTTCATTGGGATCTTACTTGGAGTAATATTGGGTTCGGTTCCGGTTTTCATTCCCGGCATAATTAACCAGGTTAATCTTGGTTTAGCTGGTGGACCACTGATAGTTGCAATATTGTTAAGTAAATTTGGTTACAGGTTTTCACTTACCTCATACACAACACCGAGCGCCAACCTGATGCTTCGAGAGATAGGAATTGTACTGTTCCTTGCAAGCGTTGGTATTTTATCAGGGGAAAAGTTCATTCCAACCCTGATATCCGGAGACGGATTTGTCTGGATGGGGTATGGTGCTTTAATTACTTTAATGCCACTGGTAATGGTTGGATTCTTTGCGCGTTACATTCTAAAAAGAAACTTCCTTGATATTTGCGGATTGCTGTCAGGAAGTATGACCGACCCTCCTGCACTGGCTTTTGCAAACAATATGGCACAATCAGAAGCTCCTGCTGTTGCCTACGCAACAGTCTATCCGCTGGTAATGTTCATGAGGATTTTTATCGCCCAGTTGTTGATACTCTTTTTCGTTTAGGTTTTTCAATAAAATCTTTAGTCTCTAAAGCCTTTACTGCCTTAAAAGCCTTTTATTAGAAGAGATACTTCTTAAGTAATGCGATACCTTTTTTAATCTCTTCCCTGCCAGATGATTCTATTCCATACCAGCCACGATAGCCTGCATCTTTTGTCATCCTGATCATTTTTGCTGTAAGTTCATCGGATGGCTGGTTGCGGTACGACATTCCCCCGGCATAAGGAAGCATCTTAAAGAGATAATCAACGTTATCGAAATCCCCGGCAGGCTGACGCCAGTCGGGGTATGTTCCGAAGTAAAGGTTATTGACTTCTTTCATCAGGGAAACCATCCAGTCAGCATCATTGGATATTCCTCCGTGGTTTTCAATAAGCACACTGATCTTTGCAGGAACTGCATATTCCATCATCATCTGGTAGGTCTCTGTGGAATACTTGAGAGCCTCTACTTTGGAAACATCCTTTGGACCCCGGCAATTGGTTCGAATTGCCTTACATCCAAGATATACTGCTGCATCTATCCATTTCCGGTGATTTATCTCAAACTGCCGGCGCTCTTCTTTCGTGGGGGAGCAGCCATCACCTTCATCATCAACCATAATCAGCACCATTGTTACTCCATTGCTGGCAGCATTTTTTTTCAACTGACGGAGGTATCCCTCTGTGGGGACTTCAAATAATGTGTTGACGAACTCGATTCCGTTGAGGCCAAAATCGTTTTTGGCAATCCTGGGGAAATCCAGGGTTTTCCACTTGCCGGATTTTACTTCATCAACCAGAGCCCATTGTGCAAGCGAAATATCGTCTCTGATCATTCCTGGAGTAGGTTCCATTAATGCTGTCTTTAAAGCTGATGGGGTTGTCAATGCTGCACCGCTTATAGCCAATGACTTTCCAACAAAATTCCTTCGTGTAATTTTAGTCATAAGATTAAATTTAAATGATTCCTTTTCTTAAATATTGTTTTTCCCCGGGAACTTAACCTGCGGGTTCCAAAAAGCTACAATTCCCATCCCTTGCGATACTCTCTGGTCAGAAATTTATCAGCCTCAGGAGCATTTGTGATTTTCATATTAACAGAATCGTAATCTACCTTCTTACGTGCACGAAGTGCCACTCCTCCCAGGAGAATTGTTTCTGTAACAGGTCCTGCATAGATGAAGCTGCCAGGTGAGGTGGTATTATTCCTGAAAGAATTGATCCAGACACTATTTCCGTCTGTCCCTGGCTCTTTCCCGGTTTTATTACTGAGACCTTTCATCCTGCTTTCCGGAATGAGTTTCGGATCTTCTCCCCTGAAGCCAGCCAGAATTTTACCTTTATCGCCGACAAACATCATTCCTTCACGGGTTAATGATTCTCCTTTTGCACTGAGATCATCGGGTGTTATTGGTTTCATCCCCCCATCGTACCAGTAAAGATCAAATGGTTCCATCTCTTTTTGAGCCGGGAACTTGAACCGAATGATACAGGACAATGGGAATGCCACATCATTTACAACTCCTACTGCAACATTATTATTGAGTGTGCAAGTAGTTGTGCCATAAGCCTCTGCACTTAGCGCCGGGGTTTCTATTCCAAAAGTAAGAAAGAGCGGGAAAAGACTATAGTGGCCCATGTCAGCAATACTTCCACCTCCAAAGTCGTACCAGCCACGGAATACAGCGTTTGTGTATTTTGGATTATATGGACGGTCCGGAACAGGTCCAAGCCACAGACCCCAGTCAAAATCTTTTGGGACAGGAGGGGTGTCTGTGGGATTTGATTGCCACTGAGGCCATACCGGTCTGTTCGACCAGTTATGTATCTCTTTCAAGTTCCCTATCAGTCCATCTTTTATCCATTTTTTTGCAATATCGTATCCGGGTTTTATGCTCCAGGCAAGCAGATGTGTCCCAAGACCTGTTTTCCTGGCGGTTTCGATGGCTAACCTGGCTTCATGCATACGATTGGCAATAGGCTTATGTGTGACAACATGTTTCCCTTTTTTCATTGATGCTATTGCCACCGTGGCATGCAGGTGATCAGGAGTCATTATCTTTATTGTGTCCACATCTTTTTCTTTATCAAGTAATTCCCTGAAATCAGCGTATGAAGAACATCCCTTATAACTACCTGAACCATTTAATTTGGCATAATATTTCTGCACTAATTCCTGTCCTACATCCCGGCCACCTGGTATGCCGGTAAGATTCTCTCCCCATGTGGGGTCTCCAAGCGCTGTACGCATAGTATTACGGATGCTATTCTGGGACCAGTCAACATAGTTTGTTGAGTATTTGTTTGGGTCGCATACTGCAATGATCTGAAGGGAAGGATTTGCTATCAATCCTGCCATCTCCCTCAGCCCCTGGGTCCCACAACCAATATAACCCAGTGTCATCTTGTCACTTGGTGCTACGAAGCCATTTCCTCCGAGCACATTTCTTGGGACTACAGTAATTGCAAGGGAGGCAGTAGCTGCTGATCCCAGGAATTCACGACGATTAATTTTTTTTGACGTTGTCATTTTTTGCGGTTGGTTAGTTGATTGAATCCGAATAAGCAAAAAGTTAATTAATTAAGGTTTTCAGAGCATTATATTCAAATTTATAAAAATATTATATATCCAAGGAATAAAACCCAAAATCCAATTGTCAAAAGAAATATTATCTACCAACACTCAAATAAAATTAAAGGTATGAAAAAAAATGACAAAAGAATTCAGTTTCTGTCACTGATGATCACCATGGCTTTTTTGATTCTGCCTCTTACAGTTAACGGACAGGGTTCAAAAGCTAATTTTTCAGGAACATGGGCTATAAATGCAGAAAAGAGTAACTTTGGCACCCCTCCGGGTGGAGGTGGGGGAAGACAGAGAATGGGTGGCGGTAACCTTGTTGTAAAACAGGATGCCAACCTTCTCACGGTAGAGAGGACGAGGACCAACCAGAATGGGGAAAGCAATACATTCAGCTCAAAGTATACTCTCGATGGAAAAGAGAGTGTTAACTCCACAGGAAGAGGTGAGAGTAAGTCAGTTGCATCATGGTCACCTGATGGTAAATCCATTACTATCAAAACTACCAGGACATTCAATTCAAATACAAGGACTTCTACAGAAGTCTGGAGCCTTAGTGCTCCCAATGCACTTACTATTTCTTCAACATCGCCTGGCAGGGATGGAGCTGAAAGGAAAAGTACGGCAGTTTACGATAAAAAGTAAGAGAGGTTTAGGATTTTTGAAGAAGGGCTCTGTAAAGCCCTTCTTTTTTTTGGAGGTAAAAGAATCCTTTTTCTTTCGTGAAATCATATGTATCTTAAATGATACATGATTATAATATAATGGCTTTTTTATCAACATGTAAGCTGAAAAACTTTAAATTTGCCGGTACATTAAAATAATGTCTGTTTAATGGGAATAGTATTTTATCTAATTGTAGGATTATCAGTGGGTTCTGTAATCACATGGCTTTTAACTAAATCCTATTTGACCACTATGTTTCATGAAACTCTTTTCAGGAAGGGAGAAGAGCTGAATGAATTAGTAAAGCAAAACAGCGTTCTGCAGGCTAAGATTGAGGCTCAGAACAACAGTTTTGAAGAGGTAAGAAAAGCAATGATTGATACATTCAAGTCAGCAGCATCAGATGCGCTTGGCCAGAATAACAGACACTTCCTTGATCTGGCAAAAACACATCTGGAGGCCCAGGTCAAGAACTCGGAGGGTAATCTTGATAAGCGGAAAACAGCGATAGAGGAAATGCTCAAGCCGGTAAAAGAATCAATTGACAGTTACAAAAAGAGAATAGAAGAACTCGAAAGCGGTTCACAAAAAACATTTGGACAGGTTACAGAAATGCTTTCAAATTTACAAAATACTAATGCTTCCCTCCAGAAGGAGACAGGAGCTCTGGTAAATGCTTTAAGAAATCCCCGCGTGAGAGGACGTTGGGGAGAGATAGGTCTTAAACGTGCCGTGGAGTTTTCGGGAATGTCGGCTCACTGTGATTTTATAGAGCAGGTTTATACCGAGGGTGAAGATTCGGTTCTGAAACCTGATATGATAATCAACCTGCCGGGGAATAGTCACGTAGTTGTGGATTCCAAATTACCACTTGATGCCTACCTGGAAGCACTGGAAACTGATGATGAAACTTCCCGCAATCTGTTGTTTGTAAAACATGCAAGGGATCTCAGAGATCATATTACAAAACTGAGCAGGAAGCAGTATTGGTCACAATTTCAGAATACACCGGACTTTGTGTTACTGTACATGGAAGTTGAATCGGCCATGAATGTAGCACTGATGACTGATAAGTCGCTCCTGCAGGACGCCATGAACAACAAAATAATTCTTACCACACCAACAACTCTTATTGTTGTACTTAAATCGGTTGCAATGTCGTGGCAGCAGCATAACATTACAGAAAATGCATTACAGATAATGGAAGCTGCAATGGATTTTTACGGAAGAGTAACTGTATTTGCGGACCATCTCGAAAAGATGGGAGGAGGATTAAAAACTGCTCTGAAAGGTTACAATGATGCTATTGGTTCGTGGGAAAGCAGGGTCATGCCCGCAGGAAGAAAGCTGGAGCAGTTAAAAGCTTCGGACAATAAAGGTGAATTGAATGACTTTGAAATTATTGATAAACCTGTTAGAGAATTGAAAACGCCGGAAGAATGATTTTAACGGTTTATAATTTTCATAATTAATTTCAGGATAAACTGTTAACTTAACTTAAATAGCCAGATTTATCATTATATATTGTGAAAAGCATTTATTAATTAGAAAAAAAGTGATCACAAAATCATCTGATACTTTTCAAAACCGATATATTCAAAAAATCCTGAATACAGTATATATAATCACTGTTTTTACAGTCTTAAGTTTTGCCGGATGTACCGGTAGTAAGCCGGAACAAAAATTAAATAAAGAGGTAAAAGGAGAAAAGGGTATTTCCAGCGCTCTAAAAGATTCGTCTCTTCTATTTAACGGTAAGGATCTTGATGGGTGGGAAGTCACCAACTTTGGTACTCAGGGTCCGGTGTATGTTTCAGGTGGTAAAATAATACTTGGTATGGGTGACGGGTGTACAGGTATTACCTGGAAAAAGGATTTCCCTGTTGTAAATTATAAAGTAACTCTTGATGCAATGCGGGTAGATGGAAATGATTTTTTCTGTGGAATGACATTCCCGGCAGGTAAGGATCCATGCACACTTGTTATAGGAGGCTGGGGAGGAGGAACAGTAGGACTGAGCAGCATTAATGGTATGGATGCCTCTGAAAATGAAACTACCCTGCTTATGAAGTTCGGGAAGAATAAGTGGTACAATATTTGTCTTGTAGTAAAGAAAAATGAAATAAAAGTCTGGATTGATAGTGTACAGGTAATTAACTTCCAAAAAGGTGGTAATAGGTTGTCAATTCGTCCTGAGGTTGGACTGTCAAGGCCCTTTGGGATTGCATCATGGACCACAACGGCAGCGTTGAAAAATATCAGGGTAGTGAAGAATGATGAATGAAACAGAGTAGATGATGAAAATGAAAATGAAATTGGGGAGCCCGTCACCCAAAACAGAAAGTAAAAGGAGGTCTTATTGAGTATTATCGCATTAACAAGTTAAATATTTATTTTTAATTACATAATAATCCTGTCCTATGAAAAAGTATTTATTCATATTTTTGATAGCCATCCTGCTTGCATCTTGTAAGACAAATGAGTTATATCTTAATGTTATTGAGCCTGCTCCTGTTACAATACCAGCTTCCATAAAGAGTGTTGGTATTATTAACCGCAGTATGCCCACCGATGAGACAAAGGCAATTGACGTGGTTGATAAGGTACTATCAATAGAGGGTGCACAACTCGATAAGGATGGCGCTGTGGAGAGTATAAAAGGGCTGACGCAGGAGCTGTTGAATAATGAAAGATTTACAGAAGTAAAAACTTTAAACAGTATTGATTTCAGGACCCCGAAAAACGGAATGTTTCCTGTACCACTATCATGGGAAATAGTAGATCAGATATGTAAAGAGACCGGAACGGATGCTCTTTTTTCCCTGGAATTGTTTGATACTGATACAAAAATAAACTATTCAACCAAACCGGTTGATTTAAAAACTCCGCTAGGCAAATTTGCGGGTCTTGAGCACCGGGCGAAAATGGAAACATTTGTAAAAACCGGATGGAGAATTTATGATCCCGTGGGACAGATAATTCTGGATGAGTACAACCTTGGTGAGTCAGTAGTATTTTCCGGAAGCGGAATAAATCCTCTCATTGCTGCGGGGGCACTTATAGGCAGAAAAGATGCTGTGAATCAGGCAGGCAATAAAGCAGGACACAAATACGCTTTAAGGATATTGCCATACCAGTTGAGGGTAATGCGCGACTACTTTGTTAAAGGAACCAATAATTTCAAAATTGCAAAACGTAAAGCACAGGTTGGTAAATGGAATGAAGCCGGCCAGTTATGGGAAATGGAAACAGGTAACCCGAGCAGGAAAGTTGCCGGAAGGGCATGCTATAATATGGCTATAGTCAGTGAGATAAACGGAGACCTGGACATGGCCCTTGGCTGGTCTCAGAAAGCATGGGAAGATTATAAAATAAAACTGGCTCTGAAGTACACAAGGATTCTTGAAAACAGGAGATATAAAAATGAAGTTTTGAAATTGCAGGAGTAAAGGGATCTGTTTGAAGCGTTTTGTAATATTTTATCCGCGATGTTGCACAGGCAAATCCTTAAATCCTTTTCATACCACAGGTAGAGCATCCTGTTAAATCATTGGCAGGATTACATCCGATATCATTTTGTTGAGCACAGGTAATCCCTCTCTTCTTCATCTCTTCATTTTCACTGATATGAGTGGAGGGAAATCTTCCGTGAGACGTGAGAAGCATTCGTATCCCAAGACCGGCAAATGAGACTAACAGGAGAATTGCACTTAATATCAATAGTTTCAACAACATAATTTTTGTAATTTAATATTTTATAACTTTACATTTAAAAGAGCCTTATCAAAGATAGTCATCATTTTAATCTTAATTTAAACAACACATGTATATTTTTGTTTAATGACCAATTAATAGGAAACCAAATTGAGCGTAATAATGAAAGAAAAAAGAAAAGAAAGCGATAGTGATTTAAGTAAAGAAAGTGTGCTGACCGACTACAGGCTCGCGAATCTTAGCCGGGCTCTGAGCATAATAGGCCGTCGTGAAGTTCTCACGGGAAAAGCCAAGTTTGGAATTTTTGGTGACGGTAAAGAGATCATCCAGATTGCACTGGCAAAACAGTTCAGGGAAGGTGACTGGCGTTCAGGGTACTACCGCGACCAGACATGGATGATGGCAATGGGGCTTTATAATTCGCTGGATTTTTTTCACCAGTTGTACGGGAATACCAGGAAAGACCTGAATACCGGTAGCGGTGGAAGAGTTTTCAACAACCATTTCTCAATACCTAATATTAACCCTGATGGCTCATGGCGGGATCTGACAAAACAGAAAAATTCATCATCAGATATTTCACCTACTGCAGGACAAATGCCACGTTTACTGGGGCTGGCCTATGCCTCCAAATTATTCAGGCAGAATAAGGAACTGCATCGCTTTACCACCCTTACATCAAAAGGTAATGAGGTTGCTTTCGGCTCAATTGGGGATGCCGCTACTTCGGAAGGACACTTCTGGGAAACAATGAACGCTTCCGGTGTTCTGCAGGTGCCAATGGCTGTCTCGGTTTATGATGATGGTTATGGAATATCCGTTCCCAGGAAGTATCAGACTCTTAAAGGGAGTATTTCTGATATTCTCAGGGGATTCGAAAAGAAACAGGGAAGTCCGGGTATTTTAATTTATAAGGGAAAAGGTTGGGATTATCCCGGTCTTATTAAATTATATAAGGAAGGAATTGATATTTGCCGGAAGGATCATATCCCTGTGCTTTTTCATATTGAAGAGGTTACACAGCCTCAGGGACATTCAACATCGGGTTCTCATGAAAGGTATAAAGATGAGGAGAGGTTAAAGTGGGAATCGGATTTTGATCCGATCAAAAAAATGAGAGAATGGGTCATAGGTCAGAAGATTGCAACGGCAGATGAGCTTGATAAACTGGAGTCAGAAGCTGAAGAAGAGGCAAAAGAATCCAGGAAGAAAGGATGGGATATGTTCCAGGAACCTATGAAAATTGAGAGGGATGCGCTGGTTAAAATTATACATGAGCGCAGATGTAAATGTGTTGAAGCAGCTAAAGAAGAGACTGTTGACAAAATAACTGAAGACCTTACAGAGGTTCTCTCTCCGATACGAAAGGATAATTTTGTGGCTGCACGCAAAATACTGAGAAATGTTTGCGAAACCTGCGATAAAAGCGATAACCTTAAAGTAGAACTTCATGGATGGTTAAGGCGTAATTATAAAGATGCTGCTACAAGTTATGATACATTCCTATACAACAGTACTCCTACGTCGGTACTGAATGTAAAACCTATTCCCCCAGTATACTCTGCGAATTCACCTGAGGTCCCCGGAAGACAAATTCTTAGGGATAACTATGAAAAACTTTTTGCAAAATATCCACTGCTGACTATCTTTGGTGAGGATGTAGGTAAAATCGGCGGGGTTAATCAGTCGCTTGAAGGATTACAGAAAAAGTTCGGGGAACTGCGCATAACTGATACCGGCATACGTGAAGCAACAATTCTTGGCCAGGGTATAGGCATGGCGCTCAGAGGAATGAGACCAATTTCCGAAATACAGTACCTTGATTATCTAATGTACGCAATTCAGCTTCTAAGCGATGACCTTGCCACAACTCATTACAGGACTGACGGAAGAATGATCGCACCTCTCATAATTAGTACCCGGGGGCACCGGCTAGAGGGAATCTGGCACTCCGGGTCACCTATGAGCATGCTAATCAATTCAGTAAGGGGAATTTATGTGTGTTCTCCAAGGGATATGACCAGAGCAGCTGGGTTTTATAATACACTGCTTGAAGGAAACGATCCGGCAATTGTGATCGAACCGCTTAACGGATACAGGTTAAAAGAAATAATGCCTGATAATATCGGTGAATATCGCATTCAAATTGGAATTCCCGAGGTCCTTAGTACAGGAACTGACATTACATTGGTCACCTATGGATCAACAGTCAAAATTGCCGCAGAAGCTGTAAGACAATTGGCATTACATAATATCTCAGTTGAACTAATAGATGTTCAAACACTTATCCCGTTTGATTCGGATAAAATGATTCTTGAATCTGTTAAAAAGACAAACAGGATATTATTTCTTGATGAAGATGTGCCGGGAGGGACTACTGCCTATATGATGGAGCAGGTACTTGAGAAACAGGGTGGTTGGAATTATCTTGACAGCCCTCCGAAGTCGCTTACAGGGAAAGAACATCGGCCGGCATATACAACCGATGGGGATTACTTCTCCAAACCTAGCGCAGAAGATGTTTTTGATGCAATTTATTCGATGATGAAAGAGGCAGTGCCGGCTAAATACTGATTTGTATTTCTATTTGGCTACCAATGTCTTCTGCCTGCCCTCTGTGTAAAATTCCTGTTTTATTTTACACAGAGTTACGATCAGCAGTTAACGGGGTTAACAGCGGATTTATTCCTTTACTCCTATGATTCTCAGTAATTCTAATGCAGCATCTCTGGGTCCTGATGATTCATAACCCTGTATTCCCAGTCTTGTGCGCATTTGTCCGACAAATACATGGGTTTTAAAAAATGCGTTAAAGTATTTCACAGAGATTTTCTCGTGTTCCGTTTTATATTCGGGTGGACCAAAAATATTTGCAAAATAGGTATGGACCAAACCGCTTGTAGTTGTTGTACCTTTACTCATAACCGTACCAGCCCTGAAGATATCCAGTGCTTTTTCAGCTGTATTGAATTTTTCAATAACGGGATGATCATTGTCTATCTGTTCATAATTGTTTGCATACAGGATATAATCTATTTTGTGGCCCTGGATCACTGTCTCAAACCGGGTTACAGGAAATACGATCCTGGCATTGACCTGGCTGGGATTCATTATGATCGACCTGTCCAGATGTCCAAAGGCATATCCGGGTTGGAGGTCATCAAGCCGCAGAAATGCACCAATTTCGGTACCATAGCCTATAGGATTACTATTTTCATCAAGCTCAATTGACCCCATGTCATCTGCAATAATTGTGAGCTCGCGTATATGTTTTTCACCCAGGACGCGGAAAGCTTCAAGTGTTTCCGATTTACCGGCTCCTGTATCGCCCATCAAAAGTATTGTAGCCTCTTTGTTGCCCTGAAGAAGTATTTTCACCATTGCTCCATGGAAAGGCATATTACCCGATTTCATGACAATTGAATTATGAAGGGTAAGTACCATCTTTTTCAGGTACCCGAAATATCCGAATTCTGATCTTCCGGGTATTGCACCGACAAAAATCCCGTTTTTGTCATCATCATAGAACACTGTTGAAAATTCAGAAAGTCCATCGATACTTTTTCCGGGAACTCCGAAAACAAAAAGTGCATCAGGTTTTTTCTCAAGATCTTCATCTTCTGCAAGTTGAAAAAGATTACACATTGCAAAGCCAAGATCGAAGAACTCAATATGAAAATAAACCATTATCATCAGTTTTCCGACTTTCGCAGGATAACATATCCATTCACCCTTGGTCAGGTTTATCAGATCAATCGGGTTTAGTCCGATCTTTTTAAACTCTCCGGTCCGTTTGTTCATCGGTTGCTGGATCACAAGCGGCGGATAGATAAGGACCTGACGGATTACCGGGACATGGTTCAGTTTACGGTATCTTTCATCCGGATATGGTATCTCTAGGGGTAATGAGATTACAGCCATTTCGGCACCGGCAGGTATCTGGCGGTAAACGTTGGGATGGCTTCCGGTAATATTCTCCTGAATATGACGGTAAACAGTTCTGATAAGATGAGTGAGGCGTTCAATTGTCTCGTTAAAAGTACGATAGGGTCTTTTATCCAGTCTGTCCCCTTCTGAATCGTTTATTATCAGACGATCAAAATGTCTCCAATAGTCATACAGGTATTCCACAAAATTATGAAGCGAATCGAGGTCCCTCAGAAAGGGTTTTGAATTAGTAAAAATGTGCGGAACGACATACCCCTCATACTTAACGAGAAGTGTAAGTGTTTTTATTAAATCGCTGACCAATTCCTCAGTACAATTGCCATCTTCAAATATTTCCAGCAGGGGTGAATTTATTGAACAAAGGTGTTTCAGGCAGTGATTTAGAACTAATTTGAATTTTTCGCTTGAGAGTAATTCGTCTTCCGTTTCGCACATCCGCTCCCGGATATTTAAAACAGCTTTATTCCCAATTATCCGTAATGTACTTTTTTGTGGCATATTTCTTATAATTGGCGCTAAAATTATGATAATTATCAATAAGTATTGAAATTTTAAATGATTTTTATTGACATTTGTCAAAATAATTATTATTTTACCTTTCAGGGCGATTGATTTCTGAACCTATTGGTTATTTTTGTATATTGCAATTAAGGTTTTCCAGTATGACACAGGATATTGATTTATTTGAGATATCACCTGAAGACAAAATTCCGGGAAAAGGGAAAATTCTGATTTCTGAACCTTTTCTTCCGGATACCTTTTTTAACCGGAGTATTATCTACCTTACTCATAACACCCCCGAAGGATCAATCGGCTTCATTATTAACAAGAACCTTGAAATAAAGGTATGTGATGCAATTTCCGGGTTTGAAGGATGGGAGGAGAACTTAAGTATGGGAGGTCCTGTCTCCCCTGATACTCTTCATTATCTGCATAACCTTGGGGATATGATACCAAAAAGTATATTAATAGATGAAAATATTTTCTGGGGTGGTGAGATTGACGTTTTAAGGCTGTTAATTAAAAAGGGAAAAATAAAACAGCACCAGGTCAGATTTTTCCTTGGTTATTCAGGCTGGTCGGCAGGACAACTCGAACGTGAGTTAAAGGAAAACTCCTGGGTTATTGCAAAAGTCAGATCTGATATTATTCTGAATAATCAGGTAGATAATACCTGGAAAAGAGTACTAAGAAGTCTTAATAACAAGTATCGGATATGGGCTGATTTTCCGGAATCACCTGATATGAATTAATTATTTTCTTTTTTGCTTTTTAATTGTGAAGGATCTTAAAAACCAGTTCCTTAAGTAAATCGCCGGGTTCAGTGCTCAGATCTCCATACCCTTTTGATTTCATATCGTATATGCGAAGCATACTGATTATACTGACAGTCTTTGAAGCTGTGTACTTAGCCGCTGCAACCTCATAATCCCTTACAAAGTATGGATTTACTTTAAGAATTGCTGCCACATTATTTTTTGACTTGTCGGGAAGGTAATGGTATGTGAGCAATTTGCTGAAAAAACTGTATAGAGAGGCAAGTGAAAGTGTAATTGGATTGTCTTTTGGATTATGACCGAAATAGTTAATGATCATGTTTGCTTTGAGTACGTTTCTTTCCCCGATTGCTTTTTGCAGTTCAAAATTGTTGTATTCTTTACTTATACCGATATTCTTTTCTATTAAGGCTGAGGTTATTAACGGTTTTCCTGCAGGCAGGGTTATTATAAGTTTATCAAGCTCATTTGCAATCTTGTGCAGATCGGTGCCAAGATATTCCGTCAGCAAAGCACTTGCATTGGGATCTGTTTTTATGCCTTTTGTCATCAGATAACTTTCAATCCAGCCCGGAACCTGATAATCTCTTAACCTGGCTGATTCGAAATATACCGCACGATTTTCAAGAGCTTTAAATAATTTTGTTCTCTTATCAATTACTTTGTATTTGTAGTTGATAACGAGGATTGTAGACAAAAGCGGTTTCTCGAGATAATATATCAGGTCATCGATCTTTTTGAGTGTTTGTGCTTCCTTGATTATTACCACCTGATGACTTGACATCATTGGAAAGCGTCGGGATGTCTCAATTATTGCCGGTATAGTTGTGTCTTCCCCATAATAAATAATCTGATTAAAGGCTTTTTCGGACTCGGGCAAAATATTGTCCTCTATATAATTTGTAATCAGATCAGTATAATACGGTTCTTCACCGGCCAGGAAGTAAACGGGTTTAAATATCCTTTTTTTCAGATCGGAGATTATTTCTTCATATGTGAGTGACATTTTCAAAACCTGAGGTGTTTAACAGAAATCCCATTGACTTTTATTTCCCTTAAGGCATCTATACCGATCTTAAGATGCAATTCAACATATTTTTTCGTTACTGTATTGTCACTTTTCTGGGTCTTTATACCCGTCGATATCATTGGCTGATCGGATACAAGCAGCAGTGCTCCTGTTGGTATTTCATTAGCAAATCCAACTGTGAAGATTGTCGCCGTCTCCATATCAATTGCCATGGCCCGGGTTTTAATAAGGTATTTTTTAAACCGGTCATCATATTCCCAAACCCGCCTGTTAGTAGTATAAACGGTACCTGTCCAGTACTCTTTGTTATATCGTGTTATGGTTACAGATATGGCGCTCTGAAGCTTGAAAGCCGGCAAAGCGGGCACTTCCAGGGGCAGGTAATCATTTGACGTACCTTCGCTCCGTATTGCAGCTATGGGAAGGATGAGATCACCAAGTTTGTTTTTCTTTTTCAGGCCTCCGCATTTTCCCAGGAAAAGTACTGCGTTCGGGTTTACAGCACTGAGCAGATCCATAATCGTTGCAGCATTTGGACTACCCATGCCGAAATTAATAATGGTAATCCCTTCAGAGGTCGCACTAGGCATATTTTTATCTTTCCCTTCAACCTGCACTTTATTCCATTTTGCAAAAAGCTCGACGTAATATGTATAATTCGTAAGAATAAAATATTTTCCAAAGCTGTCGATTGCTTTACCTGTATACCGCGGAAGCCAGTTATTAACAATTTCTTCTTTGGTCTTCATATATTATTCCCCGTTAAATTTATCTCAATATATTTGTAAAAGGTAACCATTTGCCAGGTTTAAAGATCCATTGTAAAGCACTTTGTGAAAAATAATATTTTAAAGACAAAATAATTCAATTGATTACACAAAGGAATGCCAGGTGTTTAAAAACCGGAACGGTATTCTGACTGTTCCGGCCATCAAAAATACAAAACTAAGTTGAAACAGTTAAATTTGCCGACATATTCCTTTAAAATTTCCGGAAAAAAGAATCCTGAGACGATCTTTGATCCTGTCAGGAGGAAGTATATAAAACTCACACCGGAAGAGTGGGTACGTCAGAATTTTGTTCAATATCTCGTTCATGAAGGAAAATATCCCGCCGGACTAATAGGAATAGAAGTAATGTTCAGATTAAATAAATTGAAGAGGAGGGTAGATATCCTTATCCATAACAGGCGAGGGGAGCCGGTAATGATTGTTGAATGCAAAGCCCCTGAGGTCAGGATTGATGATAAGGTATTTGACCAGATAGTTTGCTATAACATGGGATTAAAAGTACCTTATATTATTGTCACAAACGGGATGGACCATTACGCCTGTAAGGTTGATCATGAGAATAATAAATATGAGTTTTTATTTGTTATACCTTTATATGAAGATCTCAAAATTTAGGATAAAGTTATGATCAACGTTACTTGTGCCATAATCCGGAATGAAGAGAATCAGATTCTGGTTGTTCAGCGTGGAGAGAATACAGATCACCCGTTTAAATGGGAATTTCCCGGAGGCAAAATTGACCCGGGCGAAAATGATGAAGAATGCATAATCCGTGAGATAAATGAGGAGTTATCTATTGAGATCGTTATCTGTGGAAAGCTGCACGATGTTGAATATGATTATGGCTACAAACAAATAAGGCTTATTCCATTTATCTGCGATACTCTGGATGAAATTCCTTTGCTCACTGAACACCTTGATTACAAATGGTTAGCGGCAGGAGATCTTATGTCTGCCGATTTTTCGGAAGCTGATGTAATTGTAGCCGGTGAGTATCTTGAAGATTTAAAAGAAATTCCATCACCCCTGAAAAGTATGAGTGTTGAAGATAGTTCATCTTTTGATGATAAAGAGCTTCAGGCCATGATAAACCGGATGATGGGGATGAAAGAGGCTGAATGGGTTGCTAAATCAGCCATTGAAAATCCGGTTATCTTTATGAAATTGCTGGAGTATTCACATTCCTCCGATAATAAACTGGCTTTTCATTCATCATGGATCCTTACCAAAGTTTGTGATAAGTTACCGAAAATTATCTATCCGTATCTCCCTCAGATGATTTCAGGACTGAGACTGCTTGAAAATGAAAGTACATTACGCTCTTTTCTCAGAATAATTTCTCTCAGTGATCTGGATGGAATAGACAGTCATCAGCACGGCCTGCTTGCTGATTTCTGTTTCAGCACTTTGAATTCCGGACCATCAGCTGTTGCGGTAAAGGCTTATTCAATGGAAATCTTGTACAAGCTTTCAGTTATTTATCCCGAACTGGCAAATGAACTTTCAGCCTTGATAAGGATTCTTCTTGAAGACGGATCCGGTGGCATTATTTCAAGAGGCCAGATGATTCTAAAGAAACTTGCTGTTATTCCTGTAAACCCAAAATCCAATCAGCCATTATTTTAAGAACCTCAGGGGAAAAAGTTTCTTCTATGGCCGGATATTCAGCTGGTAGTCCTGTTTTACAGTGCTGGAACAGGTGATTAAGTCCAGGAAGCTTAATCGTCTTTACCGATTTATTGCCTCCCGATTTCAAAGCTTTTTCAATAGCCGGCAGGTTTTCATCTGCCGAAACCTGCAAATCCTTTTCGCCATTCAGAGCCAGCACCGGACACTTTACCTTCTTCCAGAAAGTTGCAGGATCGGTTATAATAAAATACCTGAACCAGGTATAACTGGCAGCTCCAAATGTTGCTTTAAGCTGGTTTAGATCTTTCTCTTTTTCTGCTTCCGGAGTTTTTTTCTTTTCCAGGATATTTCTGTACAGATCAATAATTTGTAATTCTGCCTTTTGGTTATCCTTTTCTTTTTTAAGAACTGCGTACAGTTGTTTATTTATCTCGGTATTTTCTTTAATTGTAGCTTCAGGCACTCCTGAAAGTCTGCTGATATCCTCTGATTGCCTGAGAATTATCTGTTCTCCCGTAACTCCTGGTCCTGCCAGAGAGACAATAAATGCAACGGAAGGATCAGAAGCAGCTATAATGGGTGCAATTAATCCTCCTTCACTATGTCCTATCAGACCTATCGACCGGGGATTAATGACAGGATTCTTTTTCAGATAATTAAGTGCTGCCTCAGCGTCAGTTGCCAGATCTGGGGTGTTAGCAACAGCAGAACTTCCCTGTGATTTTCCTACGCCTCTGTCATCATATCTCAGGACTGCAATCCCGTTACGGGTAAGATAATCAGCTATTACCAGGAAAGGTTTATGCCCGAAAATCTCTTCATTCCTGTTCTGAGGACCTGAGCCTGTTATAAGAATAGCAGCAGGAAACGGACCGGCTCCATCCGGAATTGTTAATGTTCCTGCAAGTTTAATATTAAACTTATCATTATTGAATGTAACATCTTCAGATTTATAAGGAAAAGGAGGTTTTGGCTCCTGTGGCCTGTTAATTGTGAATACAGTTTTAAGTTTTACAAGATCCAGTGGAAATGTAGCTCCACTCTGTTTCCAGGTTCCTTCAATAAGAGTGTCGTTTTTTATTGTCCCGTTATACTCGGCAAGCAAAGCTCCTGCAGAGATATTTAATGTTTCGCCGGTAAATGTAACCGGTCCAAGTTGCACATTTTTTACTCCCTGGTCAGGACTGTCGATGGTAGCAACAAGGCTGTCATTTTCCGCCACTGAAAGGTTAAAAATAATTCTTAGTTCAGTTGCACCGGTATTAATTTTCCCGAGCCATGAGCCGGTAACAGATCCTTTGTCAATATGATTCTGAGCAAACGTCATCCGGGGAAATATGAATGAAGTTGCAAGTAAAATGCAAAGATAAATTTTGCCCATACGCTTATTATTTTATTTAAACGGTCACATAGCCTGCCCCGCTCAAGAGGGGGAACCTCAATATTTTGGAAATTAATATTCGCACTTGTATGTTTTTGCAATATATTAAGCCGCTGTATAAACACTTCCGGTGATGATGTATTGTTTTAAAATAAATGTCTGTTGCCTTTACCTGATTTGTTTCTTACTTGAAATCATTAAATCCTTCATAAGTCATGTAACCGGTCAAAAAGCTTTAATTAAGACTATACCGATGGCAACAGATGCAGCAGCTATTATAACTACTGGTTTCCAGTTAAACTCAAGCAGTTTCTTTAGCTTCGGACCTAATTTAATGGTTAGCAGAGCAAGCAAAAAGAATTTCATTCCCTGGCTGATAAGCGTGGCAAAGCAGAAGATGAATATGTTAATATCAAAAACTCCCGACGAAATTGAAAATATCTTATAGGGTAAGGGAAGATAACCCGCAATAAACAAAATCCAAAAGTCCCATTTTGCATAAAGGATATGTATTTTATTATAACCGGCATCTGAAAATCCGGGAATATTAGTCATCAGAAACCGGGCAACATGCGTGAAGTCTCCATTAATGTCAATCCAGGCAAAATGGCCGATCGCATAACCTGCAACTGCGCCGGTTAATGTTCCTAATAATCCGAATAATGTATACTTGTAGACTTTTCTGACATTCAGCAAAGCTAATGAAAGAAAAAGCATTGGGGTAGGTAACCCTAAAAAAGATGCGTCAGCAAAAGCACACAGAAACAATACCCATACACCCCATTTTGTACCAGCGAGTTGCAATACCAGTGCATTTAGCCTTTTAAACCAGTTTCCCATTACCCAATCTTTTTCATATTTTCAGGAGGAATAGTTATTTTTTTCTTGCACGGCCGCAAAATTCATAATAATTTCAGAAATTGCGCAAAATTGCATGTTAAATATTTGTTAATAAATACATACCTGACTCTGTAATTCAGGCTTTATTATCAGATCGGGGCTTCACTGGGTAATATATTTAAATGTCACACGGGCTATACTTAAATAATTAACTTTCTTTTTTTCTTCATTTGTTTATAAATTTCGAACCATATTATACTTGAAAAACCTGCTACCGTACATATTATTAATTCCAGGTACCCGATTCTTTCAAATTGAAACAGGTTAAGAAGAAATGGTATGTTAAGGATCAGAATAAGAAAGATTACGGCTCCGCCGACAATCCACATGACCGCCTTGTTTGGAGATGAAAGAATTTCGAATATTCCGGATGTCCAGGAGCGGTTTGACAGGATAACAGCAATATTTGAAACGATTAACGTTACAAAGGTAAGAGTCCTGACGCTTTTCTCGGAATATCCAAGTTTAAGACCAACAAAATAAATAAGTAAACTGATTATCAGTATTCCTATACCCTGTGTACAGCTTAATAATATTTTTTTTGCTCCGAAAAATGGCTCATTGATATCTTTAGGAGGTCTTGACATTACATTTTTCTCCTCTTTTTCTGCTTCAAAAATCAGGGAACAGGCCGGATCGATTATTAATTCCAGAAAAACAATATGTACCGGCCACAGTATGAGTGGTAAGTCTGCAAATAATACGGGTATAAGTGATAGTCCTGCAATCGGTACATGGATTGCAAAAATATATCCCAATGCTTTTTGAAGATTATCAAATATTTTTCGCCCCATTTTCACAGCTCCTACAATAGATGCAAAATTATCGTCCATTAAAACCAGGGAAGATGCCTCTCTTGCAACGTCGGTACCCTTGTCGCCCATGGCAATACCAATATTAGATGCCTTCAGAGCCGGTGCATCATTAATACCATCGCCTGTCATGGCAACTATTTCGTTATTTCGTTTAAGGGCATTCACAATTTTAAGCTTTTGTTCAGGTACCACCCGTGCAAAAATATTCACATCTTTAATACGCTCACAAAGTTCATTTTCAGTCATTTCTTTTAATTCTGAACCTGTTATGCACAGGTCAGGATTTTTTATTCCGATCTCATTCCCGATGTTGGCTGCTGTTACCGGGTAATCGCCGGTAATCATAATAACCCTGATCCCTGCCTTATAGCATTCCTTTACTGCATCAGGCACATTTGTCCGGATAGGGTCTGACAAACCAATCAGTCCTGAAAATTTGAAATCAAAATCGTGTTGATCGGTTGGCAGTTTACCCGAGATTAAATTTGCCCTGGCTACTCCTAAAACTCTTAATCCTTTTGATGCCATATCCTCTACTGCATCTTCGTAACCGGATATTGTTTCACCATTGAGATGACACAGGTCAATGATGGCTTCAGGAGCTCCCTTTACGGCAATTACCTGTTCTTTAGTCCCTGTATTTGAAAAAACCCTTGACATGGCCAGCAGATCTTTAGACAACGGATATTCTTTTTCCATTACCCAGTCAGTATGAATATGTTCTGAATTTCGAAGAAACTGGTCGCCGATATTAATTATGGCCTTTTCCATAGGGTCAAATGGATTTACCTGACTCGCCAGTATTCCATATTCAATAATTTCGTGGAATGGCTCCGGAAAGCTTGATCCTGGTATTAATCCTGCGAAATCAGTTCCGTTAAAGAGTTGCGTTACGGTCATTTTATTCTGGGTCAGAGTTCCTGTTTTATCAGTACACAAGACTGTTGCGGAACCGAGTGTCTCAATGGCTGCAGGTTTACGGGTCAATACTGATTTTTTTGACATTCTCCATGCGCCGAGAGCAAGAAATATGGCCAGGACAACAGGAAATTCTTCCGGGAGCATTGCCATGGCAAGAGTGATCCCTGCCAGAAATCCTTTAAGTAAATCTCCCCTTGTAATTGTGTAAATGGCAATTACCAGGAAACATAAAACAATGCCAATAAAAGCAAGCCGTTTCACTAAGGTTCCCATTTCTCTTTTTAACCGTGTGGGTTCTTCCTTTACTGAATCAAGTGCTTTCCCTATTTTCCCTATTTCAGTATTTAAAGCAGTGGCAGTAACCTTTACAAATCCACTACCCTGAACAATCATCGACCCTGAATAAACTACAGGAATATCGTCGCCTCCGGGTACGAACATAATGTCTCCTTCTGCCCACTCTCTTTTTCTTACCGGGACAGGTTCTCCTGTCAAGAGTGATTCATCGGCAAGCAAATTGGTACTGTTCAAAACTATGGCATCAGCAGGAACCCTGTCTCCTTCCTGTAATACCACAATATCACTGGTCACAACTTCTTTGCCGGGTATCCTTATTGTTTCACCGTCACGGATAACGAGTGCCCTTGGACTTGCAAGATCTTTCAGAGCATCCAGGGCTTTTTCAGTTTTTTTTTCCTGGTAAAACTCTATCCCCATTACAACAAATACAAAGCTTAAAAGCATTAATCCTTCCTGGACATCGCCAAGTATAAGATACAGGATTCCGCAGGTAACCAGCAGAAGGAACATAGGTTCTTTTATCACACCTGAGGCAATCTTAAATACGCTTTTTGGCTTTGATGATGGTAATTCATTGTATCCATCCTTTTCAAGTTTATCTGCTGCCTCTTTCTGTGTAATACCTGTAATATTCCCGGATTGAAAAGAATTTTTCATTCAAATTAGTTTAATTTTAATTCGTATATACTAACTATATGACAAAAGGTTATTTAACAGACAAAACCTTGTTTAACAGTGAGGTAAGAGTCTCCAGCTCTTGTATGTTCAGCTTCCGGGTAAAAGATTCTGCGATTCGCCTGTGGTGGTAATCGTGCATCTGGTTGATCAGTTTACCCTTTTCAGTCAGATGTAAGTGAGCGCTGCGTCTGTCCTCGTCAGATCTGACTTTGTATAAAAAATCCTTTTCAATAAATTTGTCCACAGCAACCTTTACTGTAGGTTTGGTCAGATTTAGAGAGTTAGCAAGCTCGGTAATACTAGGATTGTCAAGTAAATGTATTGTCTCCAGATAATGCATCTGGGTATGTGTAAGACTTAACAGATGAAATTGTTCCCTGGCCACCTCTTCATACTGACCGAACAGGTTTGACAACATCGATACGATTTCCACAAGATCTTTCATAAGACAAATATAGTTAGATTGCACTAACTAAAAAATATTTTATGAACTAAAAATCATCACATTTGATTTTATTAACTGACTTATATTTTAACTTAATTTTTGTTGTCTTGAATAAATTTAATAGTTTTATGCCACGATTATCATAAATGGTAACACTATGGCGTTAGCAAGATTTGGAGTCAGTCTGGATGAAGACCTGTTAAAGGCTCTTGACAGTTTTGTTGTTGAAAATAATTTTCCAAACCGTTCTCAGGCAATCCGTCATTTAGTTGAAAAGAACCTGGTGGAAAAGAAATGGAATTGCAATCAGGTTGTTGCCGGTGCAGTTGTGATGCTTTATGATCATCATAAGGGAGATGTTACAACAAAATCAAACGATATTCAGCACGAATATTTTGATGTGATACTGTCATCCCAGCATTTTCATTTAAATCATAACAATTGTCTTGAGATTATTGCAGTAAAAGGTGAAGCGAACAGGTTGACCGAATTGTCTGATAAACTTATAGGAATTAAAGGGATTATTCATGGTAAACTTGTAATGAGCCGGGCGGAATAATTTTTTTAATAAACGAGTAACACGAAATGTTTAAAAAGTAGCAAAAATGCATATCCCCGATGGTTATCTCAGTCCCCAGACATATATCCCATTGATCGGATTATTTGTACCTGCTGCAGCTATTGCAGTAAAAAAAGTCAAAAAGGAGGTTTCTGCACGTAACATACCCTATCTTGGTATGGCAGCGGCTTTCTCTTTCATCATAATGATGTTTAACCTGCCGGTACCCGGAGGCACAACGGGTCATGCTGTGGGGTCAGCGGTCATTGCAATTCTGTTCGGACCATGGGCAGCCACTATTGCTGTTTCCGTGGCCCTTATTATTCAGGCCCTGGTTTTTGGAGATGGAGGGATTACCGCAATAGGGGCCAACTGTTTTAATATGGCTGTATTTATGCCTTTTACTGCATATTATATCTTTAAACTTTTTAGTAAGAAGCATTCAATGTTGCCCAGGGTATCATTTGCTGCATTTATATCAGGATATCTAAGTCTGGTGCTGACTGCAGTCCTTACGGCAACTGAATTGGGGATACAACCTCTGATAGCGTCATCGCCGGACGGCAAAGCTTTGTATTGCCCCTATGGCCTTGGTGTTGCTATTCCTGCAATGGCAATTGAGCATCTGTTTCTTTTTGGAATTGTTGAAGGAATTATAACAGCTTTAATCGTTAGATATTTTATGAAAAATGAGCCCGGTTTAATTTATGCTTTCAGTAAAGGAGATAAAGATGAAAATAAATAGACTCCAGAAAAGAATTATGATATTGCTTCTGATTTTATGTCTCCTGACCCCGGCAGGAATTTTGCTTCCTGTCTTTTTCGATGCCGGTGATGCCTGGGGAGAATGGTCGGCTCAGACAGTAAAGGAACTTGTGGGATATGTGCCGGGGGGGCTTGCTAAATATACGGACGTCTGGAGAGCACCTCTTCCTGATTATTCTGCCAATGGAAGAAACACATCTATCACTCACCGGTCAGGATATTATATTGTATCGGGTATTTTCGGAGCTACTCTGGCATACATTGTCACGTTGTTAATTTCAGGTTTAATTGTAAAAAATGAAAAATAATATCCCGTCATATTTACTTCAGTCTGCACAAACTCAAAGTGAGCTGATAAAAGTAAGAAGGGCTAAGCTTTCATTCCTTGACAGGACAATACTCATTTCAGCAAATGCAGTTAAATCAATTTATCTCCAGGCTGAAAGTGCAGCAAAAGGGAATTTTATGCGGAAGATCAATCCGAAAGTCAAACTTATTTCGCTGATCTATCTTGCTTTTGTAATTAGTGTTGTCAGTAATCCTGTGTCACAAATAATTATTTCAGCCTTTATTTTTTCATTTTACATTATAGCCAGGTTAAATGTACTGGAAGTATACAGGAAAATATTTTTTCTTGCGCTTATATTCGGTTTTATTGTAGTGCTCCCGGCTTCTCTAAATGTCATAACTCCCGGTAAAATTATATTTAATCTTATTACATTTGATAAACCTTCACATTTCTGGATTTATAATATTCCTGAAAGAATAGGATTTACTGAAAACGGATTTCAGGTTGTGCTTCTGGTTTTTCTGCGGGTACTGAATTCTGTTTCAATTGCCATGCTGATCGTATTTACCACACCATTTCCCTCTTTTATCAAGTCTTTCAGAATAATTGGTGTGCCTGATACTTTCCTGATGATCATTTCGCTCGCCTATAAATACATTTTCATCCTCTCGCGTACAATTGAAGAGACATATTTTGCGTTAAAATCCAGACTTTCAGGGAAGATCAGAGGCAACAATGTACGAAAGCTGGTAAGCGGACGGATATTTTTTGTTTTTAAAAGGTCGATGATAATATATGAGAATACGTATTATGCAATGGTTTCCAGAGGGTACCATGGAAAAGTAAAACTGCATTCCATGCATCACTTTACACTGAAGGATCTCATTGCTCTTGTTATAATTATTGCATCAGGTATAGTTATTATCTTAATCTGAAATAATGGGGGAAGATATCATTACATTAAAGAATATTAATTATTCTTATTTCGGGAGAATTCCTGCACTCAAAAATATTAACCTATCTGTAAAAAAGGGTGAAATGTTTTCTGTTATCGGGCTGAATGGAAGCGGGAAATCAACTTTGATGCACATTATGAATGCACTTGTATTTCCTGATTCCGGAGAAGTTTTATTTGAAGGGAATTCAGTTACCGAAATAAAAATGAGAGATAAAAATTTTGGGGTGCAGTTAAGGCAGCGGATGGGATACATTTTCCAGAATCCCGATATACAGTTATTCTGCCCCACGGTTTTTGATGAACTTTTATTTGGTCCTCTGCAACTCGACCTGCCTCTTGAAACCGCAAGGGAGAGAGCAGAACAGACCTTGGCATATCTTGGTATCGGGTACCTCAGGGAACGTCCGGTATATATGCTCTCCGGTGGCGAAAAAAAAAGAGTTGCCATAGCATCAGTTCTCACAATGAACCCCGATATTCTACTTGTTGACGAACCTCTTTCAAGTCTTGATCCGAAAACTCAGACATTTTTCATCGAACTTCTTCTTGAACTAAACCATGCAGGGAAGACCATTATCTTCACTACACACCAGCTTGATCTGATAGAACACCTGCAGCCGAGGGTTGCAGTGCTTTGTGATGATCATACTATAAGGCAAACGGGTACCGCATCAGATATCCTGGGTAATGAAGAGCTTCTCATCAGTGTAAATCTGATACATGAACATACTCATAAACATGGAAATCAGGAACACAAACATTATCATTCACATTACGTTTTTCATAAACATTGAAATACACCCAAAAGGTTCACTATTTAAATTTTTGTCCGATGCGAAAAGTTTTAATTCTCCTGTTGTATATATTTTTTTCTGAAAGTATATGGTCTCAGCCTTTACCTGTCAAATTAAAACATACTGTAATTATTGATACTGATGGTGCAATTGATGATATGCGGGCTATTAGTATACTTCTTGCCCGTCCTGAGATAACCGTAAAATCAATATTGCTATCAGATGGATCATTGCCTCCCCCTGAAAGTATTAAGAAGGTTCTTTCACTCTTGCACCAGTTTAATTGTGATGGTATACCTGTGGCACAAGGGGATGTTATTAAAGATATTCACCCTGTATGGCGTGAATTTAACAGGCTGATAAGCTGGGGATTAGAATCAGGCAGCCCGGGAAAAGCTTTGAATGCACCTGATTGCCTTTCAGAAACTCTTACCGGCTCAGATGAAAAAATCATACTGGTTTGTCTTGGTCCTCTGACAAATATTGGCCAAATGATAAAGACAAAGACAACTCTTTTATCGAAAGTTGAACGGATAATCTGGTATAACGAATCTGTAAAGCCCCTGCAAGGATTTAATTATGAATGTAACAGGGAAGCTGCAGATATTGTATTCAAATCCGGTATGAGAATAGACGTAATTTCCAATCTGAAAATTGGTGAATCATTGTTCGATTCAGCCATGTATGAAGTGTGTTCCCAGGCGAAGACCCAACTTGCGACAATCCTGTACAATGTTCATAGTCAACAGGAGGTTTTTGAAAAATTGAAACAAAACCATTTCAGGCTGGCCGACGATCTGGTGGCGCTCTACTTAACAAACCCCGAACTGTTTGACATCAACATAATGACAGACAGACCAAATGTAAGGTACACAAAAGATTATAATATTAAGGGAGTAAGAGAAGCTTATTGTGATATGATAAATGGTAATTATGTTTCAGAACATAATGTTGTATTCAACCGGTTTCCTGTTCAGCGTGAGATGTTTAACTACGATGTTCGTCCCATTATTGACTCTGCAATTGCCCGGTTTGGCTATGAAGAATGGAAAGCCAATGTTATGACTGATGAGTTTCACGGACATTTAGGAGTATTCTCAATAGTTGGTGCAAAAATGGGAATTAAGGCGCGTGAATTATTCGGTGTCGGTCCTGACATGCTTAAAGTGCTTACATATGCAGGGACCAAACCACCTTACAGCTGTCTGAATGATGGGATACAGGTAAGCACAGGTGCAACGCTGGGTATGGGGACAATATCTCTTGCCACTGACAGTATAACACGACCATCGGCAGTTTTTACATACAATGGCCGCTCTGTCCTGATAAGTCTTAAAAAGGAATACGTTGATAAAGTCGATGCAGATATTGACGAAGGTATATTGAAATTTGGATTGATGGATGATGGATATTGGAAACTTATCCGCCACAATGCTTTAAAATACTGGGTTGAATGGGATAGAAATAAAATCTTTGATATTGTGGAAATCAATCAATAAAGAGAGTATCACCAAGGGAATTTAGTCATTTTACCCGGCAGAAAACCTGATTGTCAGGAATACGATGTTCCGGGTTCACTTATCTTTTTCAGCATTTCAACATTTCTTCCTGACTTCTGACGATTAGTGCGGTCATTGTAGAAGTGCTGCATTGAGGAAAACAGGAAAAGTGGTTCTGATGTGCAGCAGAATAAGGCATCCTTTTATAAACGATCAGGCAGGTAGTACTCTGTTACTTTATTTTTAATTGTGAGGCGATAAGCCACGAAGTGGCTAAATATGAATAACCCCCGGCGCAGCCTTGCAAGCCGGGGGTAAGATAACACTCTGTTTTATAGCCCTGAAAGGGCGCAATATAATTGGATCTCAACGTACTTATTGAATATATTAAGAATCAAGTTGAACATCGATTACTTATATCCCGCTCCTTCAGAGCTCATGTTATATGTGGCACCAACCCCCCGGCTTGCGAGGCTGTGTGCACAGCCTCTTGCGCCGGGGGTTATTCATATCTGGCTCTTTCAGAGCCTATACCCCATTCAATGACAGCACTTCTTGTTTTTGTTCATGAAATATATTGGTCTGAAAAGTCATCTCTATGACCATGCGAGCTTTCTTTATGAGAAGATCTGATTCCATATTATCTTTGGCACTCCCAATATGTTTATCAATCTTTGCCAGATACCCAATATATAGAAACACCTGAATTGCATTTACCCTCCATTTAGTCCATACCTTTCTGACTAACCCTTATATATAAGGTAAAAATAGGCGTTAGTGCGGTAAAAATCTAAATTTAAAATTTTATATTATTAATTTTCAATTACTTGAAAATTACAACCGCACTAAAATCAGAAAGTGTCAGAAGTCAGGAAATTTGGATTGATGGATGATGGATATTGGAAACTTATCCGCCACAATGCTTTAAAATACTGGGTTGAATGGGATAGGAATAAAATCTTTGATATTGTGGAAATCAATCAATAAAGAGAGTATCACCAAGGGAATTTAGTCATTTTACCCGGCAGAAAACCTGATTGTCAGGAATACGATGTTCCGGGTTCACTTATCTTTTTCAGCATTTCAACATTTCTTTAGTACTTTTGCTGATTCTTTTAAATTCATACCTATGAGAATTGTAGATACAAAAGGCCAGTTATGTCCGGCCCCACTGATAGCAACAAAAAGAGCACTGAAAGAAACAGCGGTTGGAGACTCTTTTAAAGTACAGACTGATAATCATATATCATTAAATAACCTTTCCCGGTTCCTGAACGACAATCATACAGAATTTTCGGTTGATGAAGAGGAAGAGGTATGGACACTGACTATTAAGAAAGGAAAAGCAGATGTAACAGAAACCAGACCAGAGGATTACTGCGCTGTAGAAATACCCCATTTTTCGAGGGGTAATTTTGTTGTTGTCATATCTTCTGATAAGATGGGTGAAGGAGATGACGAGCTTGGCCGGATTCTGATGGTCAATTTCATCAAAGCCGTTAAGGATCTGGATGTTTTGCCGGGGAAAATGGTCTTTTACAACAAAGGGGTCACACTTGGATCAGACGATTCTCCTGTAGCGGAGGATCTAAGGGAACTGGAGAAAATGGGAGTAGGCTTATTGCTGTGCAGCACTTGTATAAGATATTATTCGCTTGAAGAAAAAGTGAAATCAGGTTCACTGAGCAATATGTTTGAAATAGCGCAGATAATGGCTTCATCGGGAAGTGTTGTGAAGCCTTGATTATTAAAATTATTAAAAAATGCAAATTGATCTTCTTCAGATGGTTGAAGCCGGAGGGTGTTCATCAAAGATATCCCCGCAACAGCTTGAGGAGATACTGAAATATCTTCCATTGCCTGAAGATCCTAATATCCTTGTTGACATTGACACCCATGACGATGCAGGAGTTTATAAAGTTAATGACGATCTTGCCCTGGTTCTTACAACCGACTTTTTCCCGCCTGTTTGCAATGATCCCTATGAGTTTGGTCAGATTGCAGCTGCAAATTCAATAAGCGATGTCTATGCAATGGGTGGAGACCCGGTTCTGGCTCTTAATATCATGATGTTCCCTGCCTCTAAGCTCCCGATGGAAGCTTATGCCGAAATTCTGAAAGGAGGATACGACAAAGCCACTGAAGCAGGCGTCAGGATCATCGGTGGACATACCATTGATGACTTCCCTCCGAAGTATGGACTTGCTGTTGTAGGCTATGTGCATCCCGGGAAAATAATTACAAATGCCGGGGCAAGGCAAGGAGATTCAGTGATACTTACAAAGCCCATTGGTACCGGCATAATACTCGCAGGACAGAAGCTGGCGATGGCAGGAGAGGAAGATATAACCATGGCTAAAACATATATGAAGCTCCTTAATAAGTCGGGTGCTGAAGTAATGAAAAAGTATAACATAAAGGGAGCCACTGATGTTACAGGTTTTGGACTTGCAGGACATGCTTATAAAATGGCCAGAGCGAGTAATGTGTCAATAATATTAAATATGAAACAGGTACCGCTTATTGGTAATGCTTATATGCTTGTAGATGAAGGATGCATTCCGGGAGCTGCCTTTCGCAACCTTGAATATGCCGAAAAAGGGTCTTCCTTCTCAAAGGACCTCGATTATAATCTTAAAATGGCTGCTTTTGATGCGCAGACGTCAGGAGGCCTGCTTATTTGTGCCCCTGATGATCTGGCAGGGGAAATAGTTGCTGATTTGAAAAATTCCGGACTTGATAAAACCTCCGTGATTGGGAAAGTCACGGAATTAAAGAGTAAATTATTATATTTAGAAAACTAAACTGACTATGTTCTGTTAAGCACATTCAATAAAAGACTAAAATGAATGTAAATTTTCAAAATATGGAGGTTTCATTATACCTTTAATATGAAAATTAAATTAAAATGAAAAAGGTCATATTCCTGCTGTTAATTACATTTATTGTCCATAATACAATTGTAAAGGCACAAGTTGAAGGTATTGTTAATAAAGGTGTTGATGAGCTTCCATCTTCAGCAGTTGCCCGGAACAAAAAGCATCTGGAAAGGCTTTGTAAGGTATGATTTTGATTTCAATGGCAGAGCCTGCAGAATAGTTTGTCCGGATAAGCCGGCTGAAGGTAATCCATGGGTCTGGAATGCAAGATTCCCCGACTGGCATACCGGTGCTGATAGTATGCTTCTTTCGGAAGGTTTCTATATTACCTATATAAATACTGATGAGTTTAACGGCAGTCCGGAGGGTGTAAAAATATGGGATGAATATTTCAGGTATCTTACGGAGACCTTCAGGTTTGACAACAAGGTGGCACTCGAAGGAATCAGCAGGGGAGGACTTTACGTTTATAACTTTGCTAAGAAATATCCATACCGGATAAGTTGCATATATGCAGAGGCGCCTGTCTGTGATTTTAAAAGCTGGCCGGGAGGTTTCGGGAATGGATTGGGTAGTCCTCAGGACTGGAAACTGATACTGAAGGCTTATGGTTTCAAAGATGATGCTGAGGCTAAGTCATACAATGATAATCCGGTTGATAATCTCGGAAAGCTGGCTGCGGCCAGGGTTCCTGTTATGCATATGATTGGACTTAATGATTCTGTGGTACCCCCGTCAGAGAACACTTTTATTCTTATTGACCGGTATTTACGTCTCGGAGGTCCGGCTACTGTTATACCATGTACATATGGTAAACAGGAGCTTCATGGTCATCATTTTGACATTGCAACTTACAGAATAGCAGCAGATTTTATAAAGGCCAATACAAGAGCTTTCCGTACAAAGCTCAATTCAGGTGATTATCATTTTTACCGGGGTGGGTTGATCAATTCGGGCCTTAAGTTTGAAAAGGAAAAATCGGGCAGAGTCGCTTTTCTGGGAGGATCAATAACTTATAATCCCGGATGGAGAGATTCCATTTGTAAGACGATCCGGAAAAGATTTCCAGGTACTGTTTTTGATTTTGTAAAGGCCGGCATACCATCTCTCGGCTCTGTTCCGGATGCTTTCAGGTTAAACCAGGATGTCCTCTCAAAAGGAAAAACAGATCTCCTTTTTGTTGAAGCTGCCGTTAATGATCTCACCAACGGATATCCGGATAATGCCCAGGTAAGGGCAATGGAAGGTATCGTCAGGCAGGCGAGAAAAGCTAATCCCGAAATGGATATCGTTTTCATGTATTTTGTTGATCCTGAAATGATAAAAGATTATAACCTTGGAATAACCCCACAAGTGATTCTGAATCATGAAAAAGTTGCTGCTTATTATAATCTGCCGGCGATAAATCTTGCAAAAGAAGTTACTGAAAGGATTTATAATAAAGAATTTACCTGGGAAGGGGATTTTATTAATGTCCATCCCTCACCATTCGGGCAACAGATCTATTTCAGGTCAATTGCGGGACTACTTGATAAATGCTGGGACCCGATGCAACTTAAAGATAGTCAGGAGGCAAAATATTTATTACCCCCAAAGCTTGATCCTTTCAGTTATGACGCAGGCGTACTGATACCTGTAACCAAAGCAGAGACCTGTGATGGCTGGACATTCAACAATGCCTGGGTTCCTGCTGACAAAGTGCAGACAAGGGAAGGTTATGTAAAAGCACCAATGCTTGTTTGTACTACTCCTGGTAAAATAATGAGATTCAGGTTTAAAGGTACCGCTGTAGGGCTTGCAGTAGTCTCAGGTCCTGATGCCGGTGTGATTGAATACAGCATTGATAATAAAGAATGGAAAAGCGTTGATCTTTTTACTATCTGGAGCAACTCTGTGCATCTGCCGTGGTTTGTGACTCTTAATGATGAATTGACCATGGGCACACATAATCTAAGGATGCGGCTTGACGGAAATAAAAATCAGTCAGGTAAAGTAAATGCCTGTCGGATTAGATACTTTTACGTGAATAGATAGATCTATTTAATTGATTCTGTATTCATTTCAGTTCTGTTTTGGAAGTGAAAATAAGAATTCAATTCCTCCTCCTGCTTTATTTTTTACAGATATCTCTCCTTTATGAAGCAGTACCGCATTTTTTACAATAGACAGACCAAGCCCTGTTCCACCCTGTTTCCTTGATCTTCCGGAATCAACCCGGTAGAAACGCTCAAAAATCCTTGGCATGTGTTTTTCAGGTATCCCTATTCCATTGTCAGAAAAGGAAAAATGATAAAATTTCTTATCTTCATGAAACATGGTGATTTTAACCGTACAATTTTCGCCGGCATAATCAATTGAATTTTCGAGTAGGTTCTGAAAAATTGAAAGCAGGAGTGATCTGTTTCCTTTAACAAATAAATCATCTCTTATATCGCAATCCACAGTCATTTTCTTTAACTCAATGGCAGATTTAAAATTGTCTCTTACCTCACATATAACATCATTTATATTTATTTTGTCGAATTTAAAATTACTTCCTGCTTCTTCAATTTTGTTAAGGATAGTAATATCATTAATAAGTTGCGAGAGTCTGTCCGATTGAGCGAGTACCCTTTCAAGGAAATATTTTTGTTTTGCAGGTTCTATATTCTTATTTGTTAAAAGGGTTTCAATATAACCTTTTATTGAGGAAACAGGTGTTTTAAGCTCATGGGCTATGTTCGATGTCATCTGTTGTTTTATTATTCTGTTGGTTTCAAGCCCTGTTATATCACTCAGGATGATCTCAAAGCTTTCATCGTGAAAAAGTACGCATTGAACATGGAAATATTTCCCATTTTTGACAATCTGATAATCCATACGTGGAAGTTCGCTTGTTTTGGATTCCCTCTTTTGCTGTTTTGCAAGGAATTCAATAACAGGCTCAAATTCTCTTATTCTGAAGAAATTATCAGGAGATATTGTAAGTTCACCTGAAATTACATTCATGTATTGAATGAAATGGTTGTTTGTCAGTATCTTATCATTATTCTTTGTGAAAAAGCCTACCCCTTCATTAAGTACATTCAAATGATTGAACAGCCTTTCCTTTTCAACTGCAAGGTCATCTTTTGTCTTGCGAAGGTTGCTGTAGATGCTTATGATCTTCTCAGAGATGATACCAAGTTCATTTTTAGGAAAGGTGATCTTTTGATCAAAGGACTCATTGCGGCTAACCTTTACAGCAAAGTCCTTTAGCATAGTAATTGATTCACTAAACTTGTTTGTAACCATTATTAAAACAATCCAGATCAGAATGAAAGAGAAGAGTATAACAAGAATAAACATCTTTTCTGTAGACAGAAAATTTTTAACATTGATATTATAAATAACAGCAGCCCTTATATAGTACTTGTTATAGGATTTTGAATAATAATAGTAATACTCACCGGTTGTTACCGATTTTCTTACTATGGTGCCAAAATCTGAATAAGTAGATTGCATCACTTCCGGCCTGTTTTTGTGATTTGCCATTGTAATCCAGTCTTTTACATAGCTGTCATACAGCACAATACCGGTAGTCCCTATTATAGTAATCCGCAGTTCATCCTGTGGAAGTATTTTTACAAGTGAATCAACAATATGATAATCACCTCTTTCGAAGACATTATTGGCAATCAGGTAATTATTGGTAATTCTGGTTACATTGTAAAGTTCGTCATTTAAAGTTTCGATCCTGTAATTCTTTTCCCGGTGGTATAAATAGGATATTATGACCAGGGTAAAGAGAATAAATATACTGAAATAGTATATAAATAACTTGTTTCTGAATCTGCTTCTTGCTATCATCCTTTTAATTATTTATAATTCAGAATTCGAAATAATATCCAAACCCGGTTTTGTTTTTAAGGCAGGAATTATATTTCCCTAATTTATTCCTGATCCTTGTAATATTAACATCAACCGTACGATCGGTAACCACGACATCACCTCCCCATATTCTGTTAAGTATATCTTCTCTTGAGAAAACCGTCCCGGTGTTTTCGAGAAGTAATTTTAATATTTCAAATTCTTTTTTAGTCAGTTCAATTTTCTTTTTGTCAGCTATCACTCTTTTTTTTACGTTGTCAAGTTCAATGTTTTCAAAAACCTGTATATTCTGATTCTTTTTGCCATCTGATAATGATCTTTTCAAAACCGCCCTGACTCTTGCAGTTAATTCGTTAATAGAGAATGGTTTGGCAATATAGTCGTCTGCTCCCAGGCTAAAACCGGTAAGTATATCATTCTCTGTGTCTTTTGCCGTAAGAAATATTATCGGTGCCTTGATTTTATACTCTTTCCTTATCTTTTCAGCGAGCCTGAAACCCGACATTGTGCCCATCATCACGTCAAGGATGAAGAGGTCAAATTCGTACAATGGTTTTTTTAATGACTCTTCGGATGAATGTGCCACATCAGTAACAAATCCCGAATTGTTAAGATTGTACTGGAGTATTTCACACAGGTCATTCTCATCATCAACGATAAGAATACTTTTTCCTTTAATGTCCATACGAAGTCATTTAACGGGTTATCTGTAATTTAAGTTTTATGATGATGATCATCATCAATAGCTGTGTGCCTTACATCAGTTCCCTGGAGAGAATAGATTGTAGCTTCAGCAATATTGGTGGCATGATCGGCAATCCTTTCAATATTTGTTATAATATTCTTTAAATCGGCATAACTCAGGAGCATCTCTTTTGTCTTTTCATTTATTTTTGCCTTTGATATGCTGTTTATCAGAAGCTTTTGATTCATTTCATCAACGACAGAATCATTTTTAATTGTCCAGATAGCGTAATCAGTGTCACTGTTGACAAACGACAGCAACGATTTTTCTACCATCATCTTTCCTGATAAAAGCATATTCAGAATAACCTCCGACATTGCATTGTATTCCCTGGTGTTTCTTAATGTTTCAATCGTATAGGCTATATTCATCACAAGGTCCCCAATACGTTCCAGGTTAATTGTCATTCTGTAAACGGCAACTATTCTGCGGAGATCAGAGGCAACGGGTTGATAAAGCACAATGGTATTTATAAATTTATCACTTATGGAAACTTCATAATTGTCTAATTCCTTTTCATTTTTCTTTATGCTGACTAACAATGATTCCTGCTCTGCCTTATCGTTGATTGTCATAAGCTTTTCAATGATATTCAACTGGCCAAGAACCAGATCTGCCATCTCATTAAAGCTATTCATTATATCCCTGATTGAAAGTTCTTTTTTTGTACTCATTGTGGTTAATTATTTTCTACAAGTTAAATATTTTCATCGGTTTCAGAGGTCTAACCGAATTTTCCTGTCAGATAACCTTCTGTTCGGTGGTCTTTTGGATTGGTGAACATTGAATCGGTTTTTCCGTATTCGACCATTTCCCCGAGGTACATGAACATTGAATTATCGCTTATCCGGGCAGCCTGCGACATATTATGTGTTACAAGCAGTATCGTATAGTCTTTTTTAAACTCAACAAGAAGGTCTTCGATGCGCGAAGTAGAAACCGGGTCGAGTGCTGAAGTGGGTTCGTCGAGAAGAAGCACCTCAGGATTAAATGCAATTGCTCTTGCAATACAGAGTCGTTGCTGCTGGCCACCTGACAGAAATGTACCCTTTTTGAACAGGGAATCCTTAACCTCATCCCACAAGGTAACATCTGTTAATGCCTTTTCAACAATATCGTCACGTTCGTTTCTTTTTATTTTAATGCCGTTCAGCTTATACCCGGCAATAACATTTTCGTAGATAGTCATTGTGGGAAAAGGATTTGGCCGCTGGAATACCATTCCTATTTTACGTCGCAGATCCATAGTTGACATTTTCTGTATATCTGTTTCATCAAGATAAACAGTACCGTTAGTCTGAATATTAGGATAAAGCTCATGCATTCTGTTGAAGGCTCTGAGAAGTGTACTTTTACCGCAGCCTGAAGGACCCATAATTGCCGTTATTGCTTTGCTTTCAATATCTGCATTTATGTCTTTTACTGCATATTTCCCGGCTTCATATGAAATCGATAGGTCTCTGACTTTTAGGACCGGATTGTCAATTATAATAAGTTCTTCTGTCATCTTTTTCTTCCAGTCATACGTTTAGTTGCCAGCCTGTTAGATAATATATTAAGTGTCAGTACAAATATCATCAGGAACAGAGCCGAACTCCAGACAAGTTTCACCATATTGGGATCATTATAAAATTCCCATATAAGGAGCGGTACCGCACTTGTTGGTTTTGTAATATTAAAGTTTATAACTGAGCTGCCCAGTGCAGTCATCATCAAAGGAGCAGTCTCTCCTATGATCCGTGAGAGAGAAAGCAGTATTCCGGTTGAAAGTCCTCCTAATCCTGTTGGTATAAGCACTCTTAAAATGACTTTATGATAGGGCACTCCCATTGCAAAAGCTGCCTCTCTTATCTCATTTGGTATCATCTTCATTGTCTCTTCTGTCGATCTGATGATCATCGGAAGCATCATAATTGAAAGGGCAACACTTCCTGCAAATGCTGAATACCCGTTTGTTATATGCCTTACAACCCATAAATATGCAATTATTCCAAGAACTATTGAGGGTACTCCCTGCAGTATTTCTGTGATGTTCCTGAGAAAATCTGAATAGCGCCTGCCCTGATTTTCATAGAGATATATTCCAATCATCATTCCGGTGGGTACAGCCATTGCTGAAGAGACCAGGATAATAAGAAAAGTGCCGAGTATTCCGTTGGCAATACCTCCAGGGATAGTCTGATTATTCGCAATTGCAGTCATAGCCTGAAGTGAATCGGGAGAGGATTGTACAAAAAAATCGAAATTGATCTGCCCTATACCATTAACAATGATTTTGCCTACAATGAGTACAATGGGTATCACAGTCAGTACCGACATGGCAATAACAAAACCAAGTAACAACTTATTTTTCCTGTTCCTTTTGTTTATGTTATCGGTAAAAACCGGATTTTTATTTGCTGACATTCATTTAGCCTTTTATGAAAACTGTTTTATGATATATTTACCAAGACTATTCACTATTCCTGTTATTGCAAACAATATAAGTCCGATTGCTATCAGGGAACTTAGTTTTAGTCCTGATGCTTCTCCGAACTGATTGGCAATAATACTGGCCATGGTATTGCCCGTTGCAAAAAGTCCCGAGGGTATTACGTTTGAATTTCCAATTAGCATTGTAACTGCCATTGTTTCTCCGAGTGCTCTTCCGAGAGCAAGTATGTAACTGGCGATAATACCTGATCTGGCGCTGGGAATTATTACATTGAATATAACTTCAAACCGCGTTGCCCCCAGTGAATAAGCTGCTTCCTTAAGTTCATCAGGTACCATCGAGATTATTTCTGTGCTCAGGGAAGTTGCATATGGAATGATCATTATTGCAAGAATAAGCGAAGAGGTGAATATTCCGAAGCCCTGGTCGCTCAAACCAAGACTTACTATAAACGGCCTCAGTGTATAAAATCCCCAGAGACCATATACTATTGAAGGGATACCTGCAAGCAGATCGACAAGTGAGCTGAGTATATCAGCCACCCTGGTATTTCTGAAATATTCGGCAACAAACAGAGAAGTCGAAAAAGCAAGCGGAAGACATATTATAAGGGCCAGAAGTGAAGTAATTAAGGTGCCTGCTATAAATGGCAGAGCACCATAAACCTCATTACCTTCAGTAGGATTCCACTCATTTGTAATAATGAATTTCAATCCGAATTCCTTAAATGCCGGTATTGCTCCCCCAACAAGGGAGAATACAATGCCGGCTGATATTATCAGAACTAAAAATGATGCGGAAAAAAGTATAGTCTTTGTTACTTTATCGCTGTTCATTCATTAATCGGTTTTCTATTTAAGGACAGGTTTCCCGTCATATGTGATTGTCCGGAGAATGCCCTTCGCAACAGATGAAACTTCTGTGGGAAGGGAGGCGTAATTGACGCTTTCGGCAATTGCTTGTGCATCAGGACTTTCCAGCCAGTCGAGGAATTTAACTATTGCTTCAGCCTGTGCCAGTGAACGCCCGTTATATGATTGTTCCTTATAGAGAATTATCCAGGTAAAACCGCTGATGGGATATGCCTCCGGGTCCGACGAATTGGTGACCATAATTCTTGTATCTGCCGGTATCTGAACCCTTGCGGCTGCAGTTACCGTTTTAATATCAGGATTTATAAAATTTCCGGAGCTGTTCTGAACAAGAGCATACTGTATTTTTTGTGCGAATGCATATTCAGAGCCTATATAACCGATTGAACCGACTGACTGACTTATAGTTCCTGCTACTCCGGGATTACCTTTAGCACCTATTCCGACAGGCCAGTTGAGTGATTTGCCTTTTCCCACTTTTTCGTTCCATAGTTTACTGACTTTTGACATATAGTCACTGAAAATATTTGTTGTTCCGCTTCCGTCCGAACGGTAGACTACAGTAATATTCATATCGGGGAATTTGATATCGGGATTGACAGCTTTTATTTTAGGATCATCCCATTTGGTGACTGTTCCCATAAATATATTTTCAAGAAGTCCCGGGGTAATCCTGATTTTTTCAACTCCCGGAAGGTTATAAGCTATCACAACGGCACCCATACAGGTTGGTATGTGAACTATTTCAGCCGGCATTTCAGATTCTTCTTTATCTGTCAGGAAGGCGTCCGTTGCACCAAAATCCACAACTTTATCAGTAAGGCTTCTTATACCTCCGCCTGATCCGATCCCTCCATAAGTGAGCTGGACTCCTGTTTGTTCACTGTATTTTTTGAAAGCAAGATTATAGAACGGCATAGGGAACGTTGCCCCTGCTGCAGTAAGAGATACTTGTTTGTTACCAGAGGCACCTTTTTTCCTACCACTGTTGTTGCAGGATACAGCATATTGCCAGTATCGTAGCCAGGATTAATAAATTTTTCATAACTGTAAGTTTGTATTGATTCGTTAAATTAATCATTTTTAGAATTTTATTTCAATATTTAATGCAATTTTTGAAGTATATGACAGTGATTTGTTACGCGGGGACCATCCAAGATAAGCAGGTGCAAGTTTTACTCCCCTGACAGGCGAATAATCAAATCCTGCCATGAATAACTGTCCGTCTTTATTGTAATTCCATGGATCACCCTGTAAACTTATGGTTTTTGACCATAGGTAATCGTATCTGGCGAAGAGGCTGTATTTGTCATTCAGTTGAAGAGCTGTGTAAACAGAAATACCAGAAAAATCGTGGTTATTGATCATTCCGTTATTTTTCTGCATGTTATATTCAACACCGGCTCTGAAGGTTTTATATGTATAACCTGCAAACAGAGCATATGATGTCTGGGCATAGTTGTGCTTCATTATGTCATAATATCCTCTTAAAACAAATCCTTTAAATGGTTTCAGTGTGATCCCGAATGTTGTTTTAAATGTACTGTCAGACTGAAGCTTCTTATAACCCTCGCCGTTTAATACAGAGACATCAAACGATACAAGTTTTGAGGGAGAATATTCACCTGCGGCACCAAGGTCAGCACTTGGACCAAAACTATATTCATCCTGGAAGGATTTGTAAATATATCGGTAGCCCCATTGTTTTTCCTGTATTTTGAACTGATCGGTACCAATCATACCGATTCGAGCTGAAAGTTTGTTATTCTTATATTGAAGATAGGCATTTTTAAGGAATGCTGTCATCTGAAGTTTTCCAACTCCGGGGTCACCCACATCTAAATTAACTCTTGATGAGATATTCCTGCTGAAAAAATATTCATATCCGAGATATGCTCTTGTAATTTCAAAAGCTTTGGAGTTTCCGTTTTTGTTAAATGAAGCATTCACGTTGCTAAATACAAGCACCAGTGGTTTTCCATATGGAGTGAATTCATTGTCGGTCTGGGCATTGAGATTTATTTCCGGGAGTGTAATGTAAGAGCAAGAATTACGATTAAGAATGTTTTTTTCTTCATAAAAATGTAAATTTTTGATGTTACAAAATTGAATCAATAATGATTACAGGGATGTTAATTAAAAATTACAATATTGTTACAATTCAGATGTTGTTAAAGAAAAGGGCTGATCCATGTTGATCAGCCCCGGGGGCAAACGAACACACTTAAGTAAGAATGATTTTCAGGGAATCATACTTCACGAAAATGATCTTTAATAGTCAGTATTCTGTGGATCGAAGTTACACCATCCTGATGTCCAGTTTGTTGTTCCAAATGCACCTCTGTAGGCAACTGGAGTAAAAAACGGATCAGTCAATCTGGTATTTGTAAAGGATGCACCCGATTAATAACGGAGACCCTGTTGCAGGCATGAAATTTGGTGCTGTCAGATTAAAAGGATTGGTTACCTGGAGCAGATCATTTGTAGCTTTTACTTCATTATTGCGTGATGCATCAAGATACCAGGCTTCAGTTCCCTGCAGGGAAGTTGCATCTTCCTTAAAATTGGCAGTCATTCCGGCAAGGATGCAATTTTCAATCTGTAATACATTGTTTGCAGCCTGCAGTGGAGAATCGCCTTTTGCACCATCAATATATAGCCCGTAAGGCCATCCTGCGAATACGGTATTATATATTGACAGCCTTGATCCGCGACGAATCTGAATTGCATGGCGGAACAAAGTGTTTATTGTTGCAGAAGAGGTTACAAGAGGACCAAATACACTTCCATTAACAAAGAGTGCTGATGTGAAGGGAGAAAGAGTTGAGCCATCAGCATCATTATCTGATTCAAAACCATTTGATTGTGACTGATCCGCAACTGCCGGATCACGAAGGCTTACAAAAAACTGAACCTTTCCGCTGAAGCCATTATCTGTATCCCAGTCATCGTCCCAACCCCTTAAAGCCACAAGGTATTTCATGTTTACAGTTCCTCCGAACCATTCATATGAGTCATCACCTGACTAGGAAACCTGTATATGATCAATAGTTGTTCCTGAACCTACTGCATAAAGAGTAAGACCATTTATTTCACTGTTTGCTGTTGCTGTAAGACCTATCCCGGGAAACTCAATCCGGACATACTGTAAAATACCTGAGTTATCAGAAGGATCACTGCCACCATACAGGGAACCTATTCCCCCTTCAGCAATACCAATACCTGTTCCGGCATCGTGCTTGTTTGTCGGAGCATTTCCACAAAGGACAAGTCCGCCCCAGTCACCATAGCTTCTTTGCCCTTTAGGTTTATCCGAGGTAAAAACAATAGGTTTGTCAGCTGTTCCCTGAGCCATTATCTTTGACCCCCTTTCAATCATAAGAGCTGCTTTTGTGTTTGAAACTCCTTTAATTATGGTTCCGGGTTCAATAGTGAGGATAGCATTGTTTTTCACATAGACAAAACCGGAAAGCATATACCTGGCATTTGCATACCATTTTGTATCAGATGTAATATCTCCTGTCACGGTAATTATCTGGCCTGTGGATGGAATCACCAGAACTGAGCATTCAGCAATTATTTCCGGATCAGATTCTGAAGTAACTGTAATAATTGCTGTTCCCAATGAAACACCGGTTATAACACCATTTTCAACTGTTGCAACATCCTGGTCGGTTGATTGCCATGCAATATTCTTATTTGTTGCATCAGATGGGGTTAAATATGCTGTAAGGTTCTCTGTTGCACCAATCTGAACTGTTGCATCCAGTTTGTTCAGGGTTATTCCTGTTACAATTATATCATCTTTTTTGCACGAGGTGATCAATAATATTAAAGCAGTCACGAGACCCACCATTTGTTTTGATCTGAATAGAAATTTTTTCATGTTAATTGTTTTTAATTTACTTATTAATAATTTAGTTATGTTTCTGTTTTTTTTTGATTTTTAAAACTTGTAAGTTATTGATATTGTAGCATATCTTCCTGGATTATAAGACTTGGTAACCTGCTCCCTTTTGAAATATTCAGTTCCGCTGAGTCCGCCTTTTGTAAGCTCATTCAGGTTGACGGATGTATTAACAGTTTGGGTAAATAAGACTTTTTGATTGAAAATGTCTTTTATACCTATTTTAACCTCAAATTTTTCCCCTATTTTTTTACTCGATGCCAGATCAAATATATTCCTGGGCATTTCGTAGATGTTTGGAATGTCTTCCCATGTATTTGGTGAAGGGCGACCTACTGCCACAATTCTTTTACCGATGACATTGTACAACAAGGTTATCATCAATCCATTATGATCATTATAATAAAACAAACCGGCATTTATCATATACGGCGACTGCCCTTGAAGTGATCTGTTCCTTTGAAGGTCTCCTTCTTTAAATAATACTTTACTCTTTATAAAAGTAGCGTTGAAAATCAGCGAGAAATTTTCAGCTCCGGAAATAAATCCAAGTGATTTCCTTACATCCGTTTCAATCCCGTAACTATAAGCAGATGGTACATTTTCAAATGAGTATTGTGTAGGATTGTTTCCCATTATCTTCATTTCGATCGGATTTGAAAAGTTTTTATAGAAAAGTCCGAAATTGAATATTTCGTTTGATGAGGGATAGTGCTCAAACCGTAAATCGAAATTATTAATATACGCCTGTTTAATTTCAGAATTCCCATAAATGCCTGCATTAAGGTCAAAATCAACAAAATAGAAAGGAGCTAGTTCCCTGAATTCTGGACGGTTTACTGACAAACCATAAGCAGCCCTTATAATATTTTTTGAATTCAGTTTTATGGAAAGGTTGGCCGAGGGGAACAGATTAATTGTATCACGACTTACATTGACCGGTATGGTTGTCCCCTGTCTGTAACTGTCAAGATTTTGAATGTTATTCTCCACTCTTACTCCGGTGTACAGACTGATTTTAGAGGAGAGGGGCAGCTTTGCGGAAATATAACCTGACATTTGCTTGTTAAAGGCATTGTATGAATCAGACAGTGATGTTATTTCAGTTAGTCTGATGCCGTCAGTAAGATTGATATTTGCATCAGTGAAGATTTGATCGATGGGAAGAGTCGAAAGATCCAGGTTTGAATAGTTACTTGCTTTTGAGTATCCAAAATTTCTGGCTGTAAACTCTCTCCTTTTATTTTCAAAATAGAATCCACTTCTTATTTCGGGTCTGAATCCATTTAAATTAGGCTGATGAACAAAATTTACAGAAACTGAAATAAGGTTTTCATTCAGTTTAAACCACATTCGTGATTCTGAAGAAAGATCAGGATTATCTGAAAAAAGCAGAAAATATTGTGTTGTATCCTTATCACTCCTGATATACCTGTAACGTTTTGTGTCTGGCTCATTCTTGTTTGAAAACGAATATCCGGCAACCCATTCAATTTTTGTGTTGCCCTCTTTGAATGAGTGTTCTCCGGCAAGCTGTCCTGAATAAATAGATCTGTTCTGATACCTGAGTTCAGTTGACCGTATATACCTACCATCATTATAAAATTCTCGTCCGCTTCGCTCTGTGATACGGTTGATGCCAATCTGATTAAACAAATTACGGAACTCAATTTTTTGTCCTGCTGCCGGGTACCAGGTCCAATTATGCACTATGCCCGCTTTAACCGTATTGGTATATTGGTCATCATGGAACTGATCGTTGTATGAAGGTCTGTTATTTATAAAATCATATAGTGAAAAGTTATTATTTGTTATAACATCATGGTTATTGGTGTTGCTGTATGTCAGAGAAGTTACATTCCCAAAAGACTGGGACCCTGATTTGAATCTTTTATTAAAGCCCAGGGAAAAACGCTGGTCAGGCTTAGCTGTGCCCGTGATCGGCGACCAGTTTTTGTTTAGTTCCCTGCCAAGGTCGGTAATCCTGTTTTGTATTTCGGGATTTGTTGCCGATTCGTAGATAGTAAGGTTCGAAGGCATATCTTTTGGAAGGGCGCGGGTCCTGCTTCCGAATCCCAGCCAATCAGTTTTACCTCCGGGATAATATCTAAAACTTTCAAAAGTTGTTCCCTGGTTAAAACCGGTTCCGTATGAAAAAAAGTATGAATTTTTTTCGGGAAGGTTAACAGTGGTGATTTTAACAAATCCCCCTGAAAAGTCAGCAGGAAGCTCAGGAGCTGAGGACTTTATTATAAGTATGTTCTCAATCATTGATGCCGGAATGATATCGAAGGAGAATGCTTTAACATCGGCTTCTGTACTGGGGGTTGCCGAATTATTGAGCCAGACCACATTATACCTCTGAGGTAGTCCTCTTACCACAATGAATCTGTCATCAATAATTGTGGTACCCGGAAGTCTTCTTATTACCTCGGAAGCATCCCTATCCTGAGAACGAAGTATTTGCTGTCCGGAAACTCCTATTGAAACAAGGGGACTCATTCTTGTAACATTAATCAACGAAACTTCAGTGTTGGTTTTTCTTATACCTGTAACAGTTACACCGTCAAGGGCGACTGTATTTTCAGAAAGTGTAAATGAGATCCTTGTAGTTTTGTTTGCAGAAACAGATATATCATCAAGTAAAACAGGTTTATATGATATGTAGGAAGCTTTTAGCCGATATTTACCAGGTTTTAGATCAGAAATAAGAAAATGTCCGTTAATGTCGGCTGAGGTACCTGTTGTTGTGCCCTCAATTGTGACCATAACGCCCGGTAGAACTTCCTGGCTCTTTTTATCGGTTGCCACACCTTCTATTGAACCGTTCTGAGCTAATCCTGGCACTGAGCTTAGGAGCATTAGAAACAAAGGAATTATTCCTTTGCTGATTTGTAAACTGTAAACTTTCATTTTTTAACTTTGTTTTGTTCATTTTGCTTACCGGTACAAAATTCTGCTGATAATGTTACAGACCTGTTAAGGAGAGGTTAATAATAGATTACAAGGATGTTACATGAATTGAAAAAAATGTAACATTTTGAAGTTTCAGGTATCAATCCTTTATCCTAATGTTTTTATAATTAATTAGTTATAATACTCCATGCAATCATATCATATTTTACAGAAATTAATTTACATTGATTTGAAAAGACGCAATTGTATCTTCCGGTAAGGATTTCTTTGTACCTTGCCAGTCAAAATCAGACAGGTATGGTGATAAAGCCAATCGCAACAGTACTTTGGACGTTAATGGTTTTTACCGCTTCAGTAAATTCACAGGTTATTATTCGGCCAAACTATGGTCTCAAGAGCCACGAAACCCTGGAAATAAAAAAGGTAGAAATAACACCGGAAAAAACAGTTGTTTCACTGAGCGTAGAGAACAGGATAGTCGGTGGCCAATTCTGTGCCGACAAAAACATATTTATCATTTATCGCGATGGAACCCGAAGTAAGCTGACCTCTTCGGCCGGGATACCAGTTTGCCCCGAAACATATAAATTCAAAATAGCGGGGGAGAGGCTTGATTTCATTCTCACATTTCCACCCCTGAAGGCAGGCACTGAGTGGATTGATATTATTGAAGAATGTTCAGATAACTGTTTTTCATTCTATGGAGTGGTCCTTGATAATGACCTTAATAAGAATATAGATGAGGCGTTGAGCCTGGCGGAAAAGGGTGAAATAACGAAGTCAGTTAACAGGTACAAGGAGATTCTTGCAGCTTTAGCAGGTAAGAATAATGGAATTGAAGGCGCTCTTTACAGTGATATTATAACACTTTTAGCTAAATCAGGTGATAAAAAAGCAACCAGGGAGTGGTATGGTAAAATGCTTTCATCTAAATCCCCGGGGCTTGAAAAGTACATCCGGAATCTGAATTCCATAGGAATAAAATACTAAAAAAAAAGGCCGCTCTGTATGAGCCGGCCCCTTTCCTTATATTTAGGTTAGTTAAGAATTATTTTGCAAAATAGAAATCAAGTCCGACACCTATAAGCCAGGTCTTCTTATTGTAAGTTTCCATCACAGGAACAGTGTGGGTAAAAGACTTTGAGCCCTCAGCGTAGAAAGTGTATTGCCCTCCGAGGTTAAGGTCAATCATCGGAGTGATACGGTAGCCAAAACCTGCACCGAAGGAATTGGTGTTGGTACTGTAGGTCTGGTCACTCTGATAATCGGAATTAACACCTGTTCTGGTGGCAACCCAACCAGCGCTGATGCGGAGTTTCTCTGAAAGACCATATTCTGCTCCAAGCCCATATTCAAGGAGGTTGTGATCAATCATATTTATGTGTATAGCCTCGGAACCATCATAGTCAACTTTTTTATCAAAATAGTAATTAAAACTACCTGCAACCGAAAGGTTGTCCATCAGCTTATAATCAATTCCTGCTGATAACAATGCAGGCATATCGGCGATAACTTTTGTCCCATCAATGAATACTCCTGCTCCATTATTATTGTGGACTTTTGTTGTAAGTTCAAGCATAGTCTTGAATTCATATTTAAGAGCAATATTGAGTTTATCATTAGGGGAGATGTTTACACTGATTATTGGTGTATAACCTGTCCCGGTTTCTTCAGCATCAACTGTCATGTCCTGTGTGGCGGCAGCGTTAACTGCCATTGCAGCTCCATTTTCTGCAAATCCGGGTGCGGCAGCTGCCAGAGTTCCCTGAGCAACTGCAATTGTTGTAGCTCCTATCTGGGAAGGAGTTAAACCGGCAGCACCAAGTATTTGTTGTATCTGCGTAATCTGATCCGTGGTTAATCCAACAGATGTTCCACTTGATAACAGGACAGTTCCGCCGCCGCCATCAACTATTGGTTGCAAACCTGCAACATACTGTGTTGCTCCGGCAGCTAATGAATTAAGAACAGTAGCACCGGAAGTAAAAAAACTGCTAGCTTTTACCATACTCCCGTTGTAAGATGGTCCGAATGCTGGATAGTTAGGATTTATGCTAATGTTCTTCAAGTATCCGTTGTAAGTGTTTTTAGCGCTGACTAAACGGACACCAGCCGCAACTGAGATCATATCATTTATTTTATAGGAAACATTTCCCTGGTATCCAAAATAAACTGAACTCCCTTCGAAGTAGATATCAGCAGCATATTGTGTGGTTGGTATACCTTTACTGTTTAAGAGTGGTACAAGGTCAGCAACACCCATTTCAAAAGAGGGTAATCCTTTGTCATATTTTGCACCTCCGCCACCACCAATTGGGTTAAGTCCTGCTGAGAATCCTATTTTGCCGGTATTGTAGGCAAGGTACACACCTGGGAAAAGCGGGGCACTTACTTTTCCAATATACTCTTTGGGAGTACCTGTGAGTAATTGACTGTTGTTAGTAATAGTTTTTGTCTGGTTTATTGTCTGATTGTTTATTGAAACAAAAAAACCATCACCCAACTTTGTTAACCCGGCAGGATTGTAATAAACAGCATCAATGCCTGTTGAAGAATTACGGTTTTGAAGACGGGTAAACATAGCACTCTGATTGGTATTGGTAACCAGGCCGCCAGCGAATATGCTGACAGATAAAAAGATTACGGCAATAATAGTTATAAGTTTTCTCATTGGTCCGATTTAAAATTAAATTTCAAGCGGTTATTTTGTAAGCATTCACACTAACTCACAATTTTACAGTTCCGCAATAGTATGAATAATTTAACTTGTTTCAAAGCACAAAAATAAAATGTTTTATTATTTGTTGACAACTTATTACATTCGGTAATACTTTTCCAATAGTAAGTCATATTATGTTAATAAGTCAGAATTTATTAAACTTACTCAAGTCATAATCTTCTCACAACCTGAAAAATGACCTGAAGAAGGGAAAATTATTTACCATTAATTAAAGTAAATTCATTAATCATCCCGTAATCCAAAAGCTGGTAATCATTCCCGGCAGGATAGCTTTTTACATTCCTCCAGAGCCAGGGCGAGACCAACCCTGGTGCAGGATTATTAAAATGAGGACCAAGAAGATTCTTCAGGCTGCCGATAACTTTAACATCAATTTTATTGGTACCAGGTACGATCAGGTCAGTTATATCAGTCTGGTATGGAGGGAAAGCAATAACTGTTGCAGGCTTGCCGTTGACAGATACTTCAGCAATGGTGCCTTTCCAGTCATTAAGACAGACAGAATACCCTCCTTCCGGGTCCTCAATGTTGAATTCGGTACTATATGTAACACCCCACGAATAGAATGGCATCCCCTGGTTTTTCCAGCTTCCTGTTTTTAATGATTTAACAGGAGCTTCTATCATCCAGCCTTTCCCTGCAGGCCTGACTGAAAAATTGCCAATAACATAAACGGGTTCAATTTCAGCATGAATTTTCATTGGAGAAACTTTAAGCGAAATAGTATTATCTCCCTTTTTTAAAAGATCCCCGATTTTGAAAACACCAAAGGCCCTGTCGAGCCACCATTTTCCCTCTTCAGCTGTTACTTCTGTTCCATTAGCATAAACTGTCCATAAATGAGGACGCTCAACCACTGCTTTAACAGAAGAATAATCGAAACTTCCTTTAATATTGAAATGGTATGTGGCGGTGAACCCTGTACTTAGACCAAACGTATCGCGGTCAACAAGCTGCGTTTTAAACTGGACAGAAGTGTTCCATGGATCACCATTTTTAAATCCGTAGTACTTGTACACCTTATCAGCGGCATTGAATGTATTAATATCCTTAGTTAATCCTTCACCGGTAAGGATATCACAAAATTCAATTATAAGAGCGTTGTCGGAATCTCTTGATACAGCAAGAGGTTTAACTTCCAGGATCTGTGTATTGGATTGAGGTTTAACAGGTATTTCATATTCCTCCTTTTTACCCTGTGGAATAAAAAGGAGCAGGCTTCCTGCCGGGGGAATGGAGTAGGAGAGACTGAACTTTTCTTCTGACATCTCACCGGGATAACCATAAAATTCACCTGTAAAAGTATTCATTTCGACAGCAGCCTGTCCGTTAGATTTAAGAGTGCCGGTAACAGGTTCCTTCAGACTTGAGTTAACAAGAAAAACAACTTCCCCGTCATTAAGTTTCCTGCGGTGATGATAAAGTGCTCCACCTGTAACATTTTCAAAACGTAAGTCCGGATCTAAAAAGTACTGTGAAATAATTTCGGAAGTTAACTGATTTATAATGATTATATTATCAGATTTTTTATCGAAAAATTCTTTCAATCCTTCATTTGATTCTCCGTCTATCAAAGATGGAACTGAGAAGCAGATTAATGTACCTTTGTTAAAAACAAATCTTTCGAGAAGTTTATAAGTAGCAAGATCAAGGTTCTCGGTCATCGGGGGGATAACCACCCTTGAATAAGCAGCCTGACCGATCCTTAGTTTGCCATTTGAAACATTCCCCAGGTCTTTGATTATATTTTCCGAACCCAGATCATATTCCACCTGGTTTTTCTCGAGTTTTGTCACAAATCTCTGAAAGGTCTGTCCTATTTGGGATACCTTTTGATTTGGTTTTACATAAGAGTCATATAGCCAGGCCGATGTAGTAGGTTCCAGTACAAGGATATCATTTACCTGCCTTCCGGACGATAAAGCAAGAGAAAGTCTTGCATAATGATCGTTTAGGTACTTGTAATCATTCCACCATGGCTCATGATAATCGAAAGAGGGAGGATAATCATATTTTCTTGCTCCGGCCAGAGTGAAATAAGTAAGATGCTGATTCATCATGTTAACGCCAAGTGCATATTCCCAGTCACCATTACGTTTCATATCGGTAAATGTCAGTTCCCAGCCTGAGCCTCCATAAGTCTCGCTGAGTTTTCTCTGCCTGCCTGTCTGATTTGCAGCGCTGGCCAGCTCTTTAATTGCCCTTACATTTCCGAATTGAGCTCTGGTTGTCGAATCATTCCACTGGTTGAACAGCATATCTACCGCCGGAACCTGGTGCCAGGCATACATGGCCATATTATCACCTCCAGGATGCATGTTAGGCCATTCATGTTCCCAGTAATGTCCGGTGAATTTCAAATTATTCTCTTTGCAGTATTCATACCATGTTTTGGCCCACCTGTCTATAAATAACCGGAGCAGAGTCTGGGTGTAATTATGCCTGACCTTTTTCCATTCCCCAACCTCTTCGTAAAGCGAAGGCAGCATTGTTTTCAGATCATAATGCCATTGTTTATTGAAAGCATCAAACAGGTCTGGTGTCCATCGGATACCTCCGGGAGAATTGATCTGCGGTTCATCTGTAAAAATACCGGGTATTGTTTTCCCGAATTCCGATCCGAGATACTTCTTATAGCCAGACATAGTAATCTCAATAAACTTTTGTGTAACACCAGGATAAAGCAGATCGACATAAGAAAAGCCTCCAAACCAGTCAGATCTGGAATTATAGGTTTTTGAGAAGAGATAGTATTTCCCGGAGTTTCCTTTTTCGCCGGAAACAGATGAAGTAATATCCCTGAATGATCCATTTCCATATTTGAGACATAGATAATATTTATCGGCGGTATCAGGAAGTACTTTAAACTTTGACATCTTCAGGCCTTGTCCTTTGTTATAAGATTCCGGCATCTGGTCAGGAACATTGCCTCCTGCAAAGCCGCTGGGGTATGAGTTTTCATCGTAGATCCAGACATTCATTCCAAGCTCTTTGCCTTTTTCGACCGCATACCTGTAAAGTTCAAACCATTTTTCAGAGAGGTACTCAGTGATCAAGCCCGGACGTGGATGGATAAATACCCCCCCGCAACCGGCATCCTTGAAGTCTTTCATATATCTTCCTATTTCATCCGTAGAAATATCCCCGTTCCAAACAAAGAAGGGAACAGTGCCATATTCTTTTGAAGGCTGGCTGAATTCAGATTTTAATGAGGCCAGATCATTTATTTTAACCTCATCGATATCACTCTTTTTACATGAAAATAATGATAATGTTAAAACAAAAATAACCAGTAATAAACATTCATGCTGAATTTTAAGAGATTTCATAGGTCTGTTTTTGAAGTGATGATGATAAATCAAATATAACAATTATTAATAAAAGGTTACAATGTAATTATCTGGTTGACATTCAGTAAGTTTACTCTAAATGACTGGATTATAGTACATAATTAACAAATGGGTTTTTGCCCCTGATCTTTTCAGCAAACCTTTACTTCCTCCATATCCAGCAAAACTCGAAGCTTTAAAGGCATCTCTACAGATAACCCTTTTCGCACTTTCCCATGGCAAACATTAAGTGGTTTGACTTTTGTTTTTCCCCCGGCAATTGCAGGGTGACCTGATCCATCATTTCCCATAAGTGCAACATCGTTCTTCCATAAATCATGTCAGGTATCAAGAGCTCTGACCGGATTGTCAACAAGACAGGGATTAATTATTTCTGCTTTATGTTTTTAAAGCATTTTGTGAACTACTTCAGGATATACTTCAAGATGTTCCTTAGGACCTTTAAATTGTGGCCAGTATGCATCCAGACCAATCCTGAAAAGACCGATCTTCAGTTTTTATTTTTCGTTCAGGGAAGAAAGTTAATAATTATTTTCCTTACAGAGATAAATGAAACGGTTCATGGACGGGAAAAGTTAAACAAGTCTTTTCCCCGAGTGTGGACTGGGAGGGTAGGGGCATGATTTTAAATACTACCTGAAAATCTCATACTGAAATTCCTTTGAGGCTGAATATCCCCCGGTCGGCCCATATATTCAGTGTTTGTTAAATTTTTAACAGATAATGAGATCGAGAATTTGTGGTTTATTTTGTATCCCAATGATGTGTCTGTCAGTATGTATCCTTTGTTATCAGCAAGCCAGTAATCGTAAAAACCTGGTAAAAGGATTTCCCGGCTGTCCGGAGCGAGAAAAACATCATCAATGTTTAAAATTTTCGATCTTATATATAAATTCAGACCGAGATCAAACTTTTCCCATTTTGTACTTATGCTAACATTTCCCGAATGTTTTCTCCTGTATTTCAGGTAAATATTTTCTCCCGGAATGCTTGTGTCAACCGGATAAATGTAGGTATATCCTCCGCTGACCGTAGTGTTTAATTCTCCAAAAGTCCGGTTAAGGAGGAATTCCAGTTCACAGCCGTAAACCCTTACCTGCTCAAAGTTTGTTGCCCTGAATCCCAATCCTCCAGGATAAAGCCCAAACAAAAATTCAATAAGGTCCTTATTCTGTAAATAGAAAACAGAGAGGTCAGCCTGACCCGTTATTTTACCTGATCCTATGCCCTGTTTTATGCCTATTTCGGAACTCCACCCTGATTCAGGCTGAAGGGAAAGATTAGGTATTATTTTAACTGAACCAAGTGTTGTTGATGCAAATTTTTCAGCTATTGAAGGATACCGGTAACCCTGCCCGAATGATGCCCGTAGGTATGTATAATCTGCTGCCTGCCAGTTAATTCCTGCCCTGAAAATCGGGATGGGTTTATCCGTTATATTGTCGAGTGAGTTACGCTCAATCCTTGCTCCGGCAACTGCCTTCACTTTGGAGCCTGGCCTTATTTCGAGCTGTGAATATACAGCCAGATTACTACCTGAATGATCACCGTAAAATTGAGAATTAACCTTATTGTAAGTCCCTGCTACACCTGCTGTCAGATCTGATATTCCGTTCAGCCTGTAACGGCCCTGGTATTCGGTGAATAGTGACCGGGCATCGCTGTTGGTGCTTTTATTGTCAGGAAACTGATTTTGTGATAGCTGCAGACGCATACGAAGATCATGCTGATACTGGTTTGTCTTTTTGAGCGAGATATAAGGATCGATGGCCAGGAAGTTTCCGTGCAGCTCCGTTGCAGTTGATTCATTCTGTTTCAGAGCCCCGTGAATAGCATCTTCCCAGAGGACAAAATCTCTTTTTACCGTCAGTCCTCCATTCAGGTTCAGTCCATATGTTAATCCTTCGACCCTGCTGTTATGATGTTTTAACTTAAAACTTAAACGACCCAGTTTTTCACCGTTAAGCCTCCGGTAACCATCGTCATAGAGCAGGTTTGTGGCGATACCAATATCAGTCTTACCAAACTTTTGCAGATGGGAAAATGAAACTGACGAAAAGGATCGGGGAGTATCCCACCATACCCAGTTTTTATTCTTAGGCTTTCCATAAATACCTGTTTCAGCATAGAATTGAGTGACAGGTATATTCCCGGCATCAGAAGTGCGGAAGTTTATAATCCCATTAAGCGCAGAAGAACCATAGAGCACCGAAGATGCTCCTTTAATAATTTCTATCTGGGAAATGTTTTCCAGGGGAAGGAATTGCCATCTGATACTGCCTGCATCAGTTGACAATACAGGCAAACCATCTATTAATACCATTACCCTGCTGCCGGCGCCATAGCTGAATCCGCTTCCACCTCTCACGGAAGCCTGTCCATCCATTACCTCTATTCCGGGTGTCTTGTTGATAATCTCCTGTGCGTCAGTTATATGATTGTCAGACAGAAAGGAGGTTTTTATTATATTCATCGAGACAGTCAGCTCTGCAATCTTCTGTTCAGTCCTGTTTGCACTGACAACAACCTGGTCAATTTCCCTGATTTTCATGACCAATTCTATCTCTGTTTCAACAGTGTCTCCCGACGGAATTAAGAACTCCTTTGTTAATGATTCGTATCCGACGAACTGAAAGGTGACTTTCAGCTTTTCTGAATTAGCTTTAATAAAGAAACTTCCTTTTTCATCTGTTATTTTACCCAGATTTTTCCCGTAAATAACATAAACTCCTGATAAAGGGGCATGAGTCCTGCTGTCAAAGATCACCCCTTTAAGAAAGCCTCCTGTATCTGCACCGGGGAGTTGTGAGCCCAGGGAGAGGAGTAATAATACAAACAAATAACGCATTATCTGGCCTTGAATGTCATCCGGATATTTATTGGTTGAGTCGGTATAAGCGGATTTGGATAAAGGGTGGTGACTTTCAGTGAAGTGGCATTTAATTCAACAATATCAGTGGTTACAGGAAGTTGAAGTGCTTCAGTAACAATGACCAGTTCCGTCTCGGTGCTATTGAACCTCCATGTGCCTGTATAGGTCCCAAAAGAACCAGTGCCATCTGCATTAAATTTTGCATCACCTTTAAATATTTCAAGAATACCACCGGGTCCACTTGCATCCAGCCCGTTTGCCAGAAGGCTGTCGGCAGTCCACACAGGTGTGGTAAGAAAATTAAAGCGATCAGAAGTCTTATCCGTTTTTTTGCATGCAAATGTCAGAAGACTTACCGATATAATAATTAACAAAGCAGGATTTTTCATAATTGACAGGTTTAATACTTATTTTCAGATATTAGAACAATTTCTATTCAGATCAGTTCACTAACTGCATAAGATAATCAAAGATAATAAACATAATTGAGTTATGTTGCTCTGCATTTAAATCTGGTATTTCCTGATGAGAGCTCTCTTCTGGTTGCACATACAGTCGGATATGCCACCAGATAATTTTCGGCTGCAGAATTCCATACCTCCGGTTGAAAATTCCGGCATGTATGTCAGTTGTGATACAGGTCAAAAAAATTATTACAGAGGAAGTAAAAGCAGCGGATTCAATTACACCTTCAGAAATATCTTCTTCTTATAAAGGAAATACAGGTATATCCAGGCAACAGCTGTTATTCCGATGCCATCGATCAGTGGAGCCCATGCTTCAGGCATTATGGCTGCAAAACCGCCGAAGAAAAACCTGGTTGCCGATCTGAAATTAATAATTCTCTCTGTCAGATAGATGGTGATCGGGTTCATTCCTATTACCACAAAGAAGAATGCCCATTTCTTATATTGCCATACATCTATTATAAGATAGAAAATTGAAAAAAGAAGAAGGCTCAGCCCACCAACAAAACAGACAAATGAGCTTGTCCAGAGATTTTTATTTATCGGAAATGTAAGATTCCATATCCTGCCAATTATCATCAGGGCAACAGCGGCTGATACCAGGAACAATACTTTTTTCAGAGGTTTGTTCTGCAGGTATCCAGACAGCATGAATTCTCCTGTAAACATTCCAAGCAAGGCGGTCCCTATAGCAGGTATGGTACTTAATATTCCTTCCGGATCGTGATTACCGAGGTATAGTTTGCCCGGCATCAGGACACGGTCAATGTAGCTGGCAAGGTTACCTTGCTGAGAATAGATATCAGTTGAGCCCAGATCATGTGCAGGGAACAGTACAAGTAAAAGCCAGTAACCGATAAGGAGCCCCCAGAACCATATAATACGGTAGCTTAGTTTTGTGTTCATAAAGATTAATGCTCCAAACATCCATGCCAGGCCGATTCTTCCAAGGACACTTCCATACCTCAATCCGTCAAAATTAAATCTTACACCATTATTATACAGTATTCCAAGAAGCACAAGGATCAGTCCGCGGCTGATTACGTGTTTATAAATTGATTTTCTGCTGTCATTGTTTGATAATCGTTTTGCAAGAGAGAAAGGAAATGATATTCCGGCGATAAAAAGGAATAACGGGAATATCATATCGTAAAAATGGAATCCGCTCCATGGAACATGAGTAAGTTGTCCCGCCCACCATTTGAGCACCGGCCAGCCGGTAAGAGATGCGAGGCCCACAAATATACCTTCACCTCCCATTATCCAGAACATATCGAATCCTCTTAATGCATCGAGTGATTTCAATCTTTTTGCAACAGGTTTGTTTTCGGTTTCCATTGTAAGTTTAATTTGGTTATACAATGTTATAAAAATATTAATATACGTAATCCTGTCTTACCGGATTTATTAAATATTTATTGAGAAGTTTTTACAATTCGGTTATTGCTCAACCTGGTGCTTATTGAAAAGGAACCTTATTATTGCAACCTTCTTATCTGCAACTTTTGTATTAAGGTTCATTACGGACAGAAAAAGTATTGTTTAATTATTTATCATTCAATAGTAAATTTTCTATATCTATCCATGAATTTACCCTCACATGACCGCTTTTTTAAAGATTCATATTATGAGGTTGAGTGAACATGATTGTTTCGCCTTTAAAATGATCAAGGTTTTTTAAGTGGTCATCGATCAGCCAGAACTCCATCCATGTCAACCAGAATCCTTTTCATCTCTTATTTTAAAAATCTTAAATTATTCATCATTTCATTTATAATATAGTGGGCTCACAGGATGGTCATTACTGTAATGCGATTTAAATAAGCAAGTTAATTAAAAGTTAGATTTATTACCTGCAATATTATTCTGTGTCACGATATTTTTCCCCAATCTGTTATGAAATTTTATAATACCCGGCAGGATATTATTAACAATATAAATACCGGCGCTTTTTTCATCTTCGCTGACAAGAAGGGGAATCTGTTCCGGCTGATAACAATTGGTAATCCTTACATCCTGGCAATTTGTAAGTTTCAGATATGGAATATTCAAAGCCGGCTTATTAACCGAAATCTTATCGTAGCTGATCCGTTTTGAATCTTTTGCTTCAAGTGCATTTCCTTCTTTAATCTCCATTCTTATATCATGGAGGCTTATATCCGATCCGTTTTCAATAAGTATTCCTCTTGTTGAATTAACCTGCATGCCGCTAACTGATATCTGTGAAACATCTCTCTCCTCCAGCCCATAAATGGCCATTGGCCGACGGGCGCCCCTTATGATTATGTCAGATAAATGAACACTGTTTACAGCAGGAGTTCTTTCAGACAATGGTTCAGGCTTTGTTGCCTGATATCTGAGAGTTATAAGAATGCCTTCATTTAATATGTTATTCATCACAATATTTGAAACTCTTATATCTTCCACAATGCCACCTCGTCCCCGCATTGTTTTTATCCGTATTCCTATGTCAGTACCTTCAAATACACAATTTGAAATTGCGATTCTCTTTACATTCCCGCTCATCTCACTGCCGATAACCACTCCTCCATGTCCCCTGAGCATGGTACAGTTGGTTATGGTAATGTTTTCTGTGGGCCTGGCCGCCTCACGGCCATCTTCATCACGCCCTGATTTAATAACAATGCAATCATCTCCGACTGTTATATGGCAGTTTGAGATATGAACATTCCTGCAGGAAGACGGATCAATTCCATCAGTATTGGGAGAGTCACCCGGGTTCTCAATGGTGATTCCGGTAATTGTAATATTATCAGTGAATGCAGGCATAATAGTCCATAATGGGGGATTTGAAAAACTCACACCTTCAATCAGGACATTTTTACATTCATACGTGGTTAACATTGGCGGACGCAGAAAATTATTCCTGGATCTGAGATAGGAGTTTTTAGCAAGAAGAACAGAATTCTCCTTTTTAAAGATTTCCTGCCATTTATTATCTACAGGCTGTTTTGAATTCACACTTCTCATGAAATCCCACCATTTTTTGCCCTGTCCTTCAAAATGTCCCCGTCCGCGGATTGAGATATTTTCGCATTGAAATGCATATATCTGTGATACAAAATTTTTCACTCTTATATCTTCCCATCTTGATTGAACCATAGGGAGATAATCATCAAAATCATCTGAAAACTTAACTGTTGCTCCCGGATCGAGCCATAGGGTAATGTTGCTTTTCATGATAATCGGACCGGTAAGAAATGTACCGGCGGGGAAAAAAACAGTTCCTCCCCCCTTTGCAGAGAGTTCACTGATAATATCACCAATGATTTTTGTGCATTTAACCTTTCCTGAAGGATCTGCACCTCGTTCCATTACATTTTTCCAGTCGGGTTGTGATTGCAGCAGCATCGTTCCGGAAAATAATACCATAATAAATAAAATTTTTTTCATAAGTCGATGTTATATTCAGATTTTTAACGGTTCCCGCCCAAGCGGGGGAACCATCTTATTTTAAGGCTATATTATCATGAATTTAATCAGGTTTGTTAATTTTACAATACTGAAGTCATACAGGATCAAATTTAAGGAATTTGGATTTGTAAAACAATGAGTGGTTTTATAAGTAATAATCAGAATGTATCATCAGGAATTGCCATGCGTCGCTATCCAATAATATATTATCTTTAAAAGAGTATAAAACTAATTGTATATCTTTATGAAGATGCTATGAGCAACAACCCGGGTATTAATATTCCTGATCCATATATTTAACCTGGAAGAATAATCCCGGTATTGAATATTTTATAATCTGGCACCATGAAAAGACTTTTGCTTATTACATTACCTGTTTTAGTGGCATTTTGTCAATGTAAAACAATTCCGGACAGAGCATTCATAATGACAGTTAACGGACCTGTTAACGCAGAAAAGATGGGTATTTCCCTTACTCATGAGCACATACTGGTTGATTTCATCGGGGCTGATTCAATAAATACCGACAGATGGAAAAGATCCGAGGTTATTGAATTGGCCTTACCTTTTCTTAAGCAGATAAAGGAAATGGGTTGTCTGTCATTTGTCGAATGCACTCCTGCCTTTCTGGGCAGGGATCCGTTATTACTCAAAACTCTTTCGGATTCATCAGGATTAAATATAATTACAAATACCGGCTATTACGGAGCTGTGAATAACAAATACATTCCCGGGTATGCTTTTGACGAAAGCGCTGATCAGATTGCAGGCAGGTGGACTAAAGAATGGGAAGAGGGAATTGAGGGTACCGGCATTAAACCAGGATTTATTAAGATTGGTGTTAATGGAGGTCCGTTGTCGGATATACATAAGAAACTGATCAGCGCTGCAGCCAGGACACATTTAAAAACGGGACTGGTTATCGCATCGCATACAGGACCTGCTGTTCCTGCCTTTGAACAGATTGAGGTCTTAAAGGATGAGGGAGTTTCCCCTGAAGCGTTTATATGGGTTCATGCCCAGTCTGAAAAAGATCCGGCAAACCGTATTAAAGCTGCCCGGTCGGGTGCATGGATTGGCCTGGATGGATTAAATGATAATAACCTGCAGGATTATTTAATCATGATCAGGAACCTGAAAGATAATAACCTGTTAAGTAAGGTTCTGTTATCACATGATGCAGGCTGGTACCACCCGGGGGAACAAAACGGAGGATTATTCCGGGGTTATACAACCCTGTTTGAAAAACTTGTTCCACTTCTCAAAAAAGAAAATTTCTCTGAAAAGGAGATATATCAACTCCTTGTCCTTAACCCATCGAAAGCTTTTGCAGTCGGAATTCATAAGTTGAAATAGATATCCGGAAATAATAGTATTAAGCCGGCTTTAACCAAAAGCTGCCGCCTGCTATTTAATACATGCTTCATTGCCAGCCTGCAGCAACAAAGTGTAAATTATTTCAGTACAATATAATTGGTCTAAAGGGAGCTGACAACACATTCTGCTCTTTAAGGATAAAAACCATGGCAATACCTGTTGGAAATAAAATGTTTTTACCCATATTTTATTCAGTTAATTAAAAAACAGGCAGATGGTAATATTTGGTTTATAGCAGAAGTATTGTATTTTTGTTATGAACAACTGTAAAAATAAAAGAGATATTTAAGAATACCCTTTAAATAAACGGCATTATTAAATGAATAATTAGTTTATGGAAAGTGGCTATGCTATCGATAAACCAAATAATTATAAAAACATGAATGATATTTTAAAGGAACTTGCGCGATGTGTCGAATACGGGAAGATAGACAAGGCATGTCCATATCCGCCGGGTATGAAAGATCAGGAAGGAGCCAGTGAACTGACAAAGAGGGCCATTGATGAGGGTGTCGGGCCAAATGAGATACTTGAAAATGCCCTGATCCCGGCAATGGCAATTGTAGGTAATAAGTTCAGCAGGAATGAGATATTTGTTCCTCAAATGCTTATGTCAGCAAAAGCTATGCATGGGGCCATGGTACATATTAAACCATTTTTTCAATCGGGTGAAACCAAAAGAAAAGGAAAATTCATAATAGGCACAGTTTCAGGAGACCTTCATGATATTGGTAAAAATCTGGTAGCAATGATGATAGAAGGTGGAGGATGGGAAGTTATCGACCTGGGTGTTGATGTGGGACCTGAAAAATTTCTTACTGCCCTGGATGCAAACCCTGACGCTGTTATTGGTCTTTCAGCGCTTCTTACTACCACTATGGAAAACATGAAAAAGATTGTCTCAGCATTAAAAGAGAAGCACGGGGCTGCTAAAATTCTTGTCGGCGGCGCTCCTGTAACAATGGAGTACTGTCAAAAAATAGGAGCAGATTTTTACTCGCCTGACCCTCAGGGAGCCGTTAATTATTTAAAACAACTTGCCTCATAGCATATTTGTAAGCAGTATGCAGACATTACTTGCAGGAAAAACCAGGGAAGTATTAATTGATACAGAGGGACCGGTAGTGATTATAGGTGAGTGCATCAATCCCACCCGTCGGAAAAAGCTGGTCACAACATTGCAGGAGAACAATTTTGATTACCTGCTGGAACTTGCCGGGTCCCAGATCAGGGCGGGAGCGGATGTGTTAGACGTAAATGTGGGATTTCCCGGCGTAGACGATGTTAAGCTCTTGCCTGAAGTCGTTATAAGGATACAGGAGAATTTTGATATTCCACTCTGCCTGGATTCACCAAATCCAGGAGCTATTGAAGCCGCACTTAAGGTTTCTGCCGGGAAATGCCTGATAAATTCAGTTAACGGAGAAGAGAAATCTTTGAAGGTACTTATCCCTATTGCAAGAGAATATGGAGCTGCTATAATAGGTCTGACCATGGATGATGAAGGTATAAGCCACGATCCGGAAAAGCGGCTGTCTATAGCTGAAAAAATTCTGGCACTGGCAGTTAAGTCAGGAATAAAAGAAGAGGACATTGTTATTGATCCACTGGCAATGGCAGTCAGCTCAGATCCTGATGCCTGCCGGATTACTATGGAAACGATAAGGCTGGTACACCGGAAATTAGGTCTCAATATTACAATGGGAGCCAGTAATATCTCATTCGGCCTGCCAAACCGTGATGTCTTGAATGCTGCTTTTATGGCATTATCAATAATTAACGGACTTACCTGTCCCATTGCAAACCCCGGGAAAATTATCTCAACTGTAAGGGCTGTTGATTTGATCATGGGGAGAGATGCTTACGCGTTACGATTTATTGAAGATTTTCAAAGAGATGCGTAATTGGTTGAGTTGGAGCTTGTAGAATCAGTGAAAAGAAAGCAGGGTATAAACGGGATTCATCTAATGACATTGGGGCAGGCATCAGTAGTTAAGAGGATTGTATAGGAAAGCGGACTTGAAAACCGGTAAAACTTCTGAAGGTGACAAAGAGATGTTACAACCATGATTTGAAAATGATATAGAGCAGATATCTGCGAATTAGCTTATGAAAAATTCTACTTATAAGTTTGACTTTAAAGATCTGAAGCTAAATGTTTCTCAAATTGAGCGTGTGATAGGATATAAAGAAGGAGAAAAGGAGGAAGTTTTTTCAGATCTTATTAAAGATGTTTTAAAGGAAGTGGAAGCAATTTGCAGTATTAAGGCGGAATATGCAATTTTTTCTGATGTGAAATTTATTGATTCGGACAAATCCGTTGAAATAGATAAAATTGTTTTTCAGATTAAAAAAGTAGTTTACAGCCAGTTGAAAAAATCCGATTCAATTGCCGTGTTTATATGTACAGCAGGTGAAGAGATAGGGAGCAGGAGCCGGAAAGCAATGAAAGATGGTGATCTCTTAAGAGGATATATTTATGATATTATTGGAAGTGAAATAGTTGAGACTGCAGCAGATCTGATGCAGGACTCTCTAAGAACCAATATGGCTTCAGAAGGTAAGAGAATTACCAACAGGTACAGCCCTGGTTATTGCGGATGGGATGTTGCAGAACAGCATAATTTGTTTCACCTTGTTCCCGATAATTATACAGGTGTAAGATTAACCGTTTCGGCACTTATGGATCCGGTTAAATCTGTCAGCGGATTTATTGGCATAGGTGAAAATGTCAGGTTTAACAGGTATACCTGCAGGTTGTGCGATAGTAAGAATTGTGTATACAGAAGTACAAGAATAAAAGAGATAACATAAAATGCAAAATGAAACCCAAATGATTGATGCAGCCACAAACAAGTATGAAAATACTTCTCTGAACATGTGGGTTCCACCGATGGAGCGGGAAAGGCAATCATACCATTAAGATCAAAATTATATTATGATGAAAAAAGATATTGAAATTGCTCAGGAAGCCAGGATAAGACCAATAATAGAAATAGCAGAAAAACTGGGTATTCCCGCTGACGAATTGGAATTATACGGAAAGTACAAGGCAAAAATCCCTCTGAGGTTTATTGATGAGGAGCGCCTAAAAAAAGGAAAGCTGGTACTTGTTACCGCTATAACACCCACTCCTGCAGGTGAAGGTAAAACCACTACTTCAATAGGTCTTGCCCAGGCTCTGAACCTTATAGGTAAAAGAACAACAGTGGTTCTTCGTGAACCCTCCCTGGGTCCTGTTTTCGGTATAAAAGGAGGGGCGGCCGGAGGTGGATATTCCCAGGTAATTCCAATGGAAGATATTAATCTGCATTTTACCGGAGACATATCGGCTGTTGAAAAGGCCAATAACCTTCTTGCAGCCCTAATTGATAACAATATTCAGCTGGATAAAGGCAATCTTGGTATTGATCCTTGCACCATAAGCTGGAAAAGAGTCATGGACATGAACGAGAGAGCTCTGCGGGATATCATTACAGGACTAGGCGGTAAAAACCAGGGAGTTCCCCGTGAAACGGGTTTTAATATTACTGCAGCATCTGAAGTAATGGCTATCCTTTGCCTTGCTAACGACCGGACTGATCTTAAGAAAAGGCTTGGAAATATCCTGGTAGGTTATACATATCAGGGGAAACCCGTTTTTGCCCGTGACCTTAATGCCCATGGAGCGATGGCAGCACTTCTGAAAGATGCCATTAAGCCCAACCTTGTGCAGACTCTTGAAGGAACTCCTGCCATTATTCATGGTGGTCCATTTGCCAATATAGCTCAGGGTACCAATTCTATTATAGCAACCAGGATGGGACTCACCTTCAGCGACTATGTTGTGACCGAGGCAGGTTTTGCCAGTGAACTCGGAGCTGAAAAATTCTTAGACATAAAGACCAGGTTTGGCAATCTGCATGTTGACGCTGTGGTTATAGTAGTAACAATCAGGGCGCTCAAATATCATGGAGGGTTAAAACTGTCGGAAATGTACAGAGAGGATCTGGAAGCCCTTAAAAATGGATTTGAGAACATGGATAAACACATTGAAAATATGAGATTTTATGGTTTCAATCCTGTAATCTCAATAAATAAATTTGACCTCGATACTGAATCAGAAATAGATCTTATTAAGGAACATTGTAAATCGCAAAATGTTCCGGTTGCGCTTAATGATTCATGGTCTGAGGGAGGCAAAGGAGCGATTGACCTTGCTAAGCTCATAGTTAAGGCCGTAAGCAATAAACCTGATTCTTTCAAACCTCTTTATGATCTTGACTGGTCATTTGAAAAGAAAATAGAGACGATAGCTACCAAAATGTACGGTGCAGCCGGTGTTGAATACACCTCCCTTGCCAAACAGCAGCTTAAAAAAATAGAAGAACTCGGGCTTGGTGATCTGGCTGTATGTATTGCGAAAACCCAGAAGTCTTTGTCAGACAACGAATTTATGAAAGGATGTCCCCGTGGATTTACTCTCAAAATCAGGGAAGTTGAACTATCTTCAGGAGCAGGTTTTATTGTTCCCATTGCCGGTAAGATAATGCGTATGCCAGGTCTGCCGTCAAGCCCTTCTGCAGAAAGGATCGACATCGACGAAAATGGTGTAATATCAGGCCTTTTCTAAAATTTATTTTTTAAGAGTCAACCTAAATTCACCTTTTGAATATATATTCCCTTTAGCCATTCGGGCAGTGAGCATAACATTCTTTTAACTTTAACTATGCGTTTATTATGCAACATTATAATTCAATTTAGATTAGAACCGGTTTCTGTTATTCACAGTAATTAGTATATTTACAGCAGGATCGGTTATGAATGTAAAGATTTCATTTGTAATACCTGTGAAGCTTAATGACACACCAATACTCCGGGAAACATGATGGTAATAATTATCCGGTTACTGTTATACTGAAGGCGGGTTGTCAAAAAGCGAATCAATGACTCTCTTTTACAGGTTATTTGTTAAATTGAATTCAGAACTGAAGATTAAATATGTAATAAATGTTAAACAAATTATCAGGAAAATTAAAATGGAAAAATCAGGGAATGTAAAATTGATCTTATCGCTCATCTTCATTCTGGCGATAATGGGTGTCACTTTGAGTAACTCCAATGCTGCACCGTCAAAACAGCACTATTATGAAGTCAGGATTTACCGGGTAGCTGACAAATCACAGGAAAGCAGGGTAGATGCTTATCTTAAAGATGCTTATCTGCCTGCATTGCACAGGGCAGGCATACCCAAAGTATGCGTATTTAAACCTGTTGAAAAAGACACAGCTTTTGGTAAACTGGTATATGTATTTATCCCTTACAAATCGATCGATCAGTACCTTAAGCTTTCAGATGTGCTTGGGAAAGACCAGGTTTATGCCCGGGCTGGCAAAGACTTCATTGATGCTCCCTATAATAATCCTCCATTTGTAAGATACGAGAGTATTCTTCTCAAGGCCTTCACTGGAATGCCTCAATTCAGAGTTCCTTCATTTACCACACCTCCTTCCGAAAGAATTTATGAACTTCGTAGCTATGAAAGTGCCACAGAGGCAAAAGCTGCAAAGAAAATTCAGATGTTCAGCGAGGGTGGCGAGATTGGGATTTTTGAAAGTATTGGCGCCAATGCGGTTTTTTATGCCAAGGTGTTAATGGGATCCCAGAAACCACGACTTATGTATATGACCACTTATGCCGATATGAAATCGCATGATAGTTGCTGGAATGCATTCAGGAATTCACCCGATTGGAAGACTCTTTCTGCAATGGAAGAATATAAGAATTCAACTTCGAAGACAAAAGCATTTCTCTGTCATCCAACTGACTATTCAGATTTTTAAAATTTAACCTGCATAGGTCTGCGGGAAGTATTTTCCTCTCCCGCAGATCATGCAGATCTTTATAGAAAACTTTTAACGGATACATCTCGTCGTATCTCTGTCTGCCAATTTATGAATAGGTTACACAGAGTTGAAAAGAGGTTTTTTTGACCTAAAGGTCTGTGGGCATATTAAGCTTGGCAAGTTCTTCATCAACTTCGGCTTGCGTCATCTCATGATCAGGGAGATTATTCTCGAAAAATTTCTCATAAGCCGAAATGTCAAAGTGACCATGACCGCTAAGGTTAAAAAGTATGGTTTTCGAAACTCCTTCCAGGTCCGCCTTTCTGGCTTCGTCAAGAGCGCCGGCAATGGCATATGAAGATTCAGGCGCGGGAAGGATACCCTCATTTCTTGCGAAAAGCACCGCGGCTTCAAAACATTCCCTCTGCATCTTTGCCTTTGCCTCAACAAATCCATCTTTAAGAAGCTGACTTACAATTGTTCCGGCACCGTGGTATCGTAATCCGCCTGCATGGATCTTTTCCGGCATAAAATTGTGTCCGAGAGTGAACATGGGAAGGAGAGGGGTCATTCCTGCGGAATCGCCAAAATCGTACATGAATTTACCTTTTGTAAGTTTTGGACAAGAAGCTGGTTCAATGGCCATAAGCCTGATTTTCTTTCCATTAATCAACTTTTCACGCAGGAAGGGAAATGCGATTCCTGAGAAGTTAGATCCACCTCCAAAACAACCTATCACAACATCAGGATAATCGCCTGCCATTTCCATTTGAATCAGCGCTTCCTGCCCTATGATAGTCTGGTGAAGGGAAACATGATTAAGAACACTACCTAGTGAATACTTGGTATATGGGTCTTCGGCGGCCACCTCCATGGCTTCGGAAATTGCAATACCCAGACTACCCGGAGATTCCGGATCAAGTTCAAGGATTTTCCTGCCTGCTGCTGTCATAGTGGATGGAGATGGAACAACCTTGGCATCATAGGCATTCATCAGTATCTTACGGCCAGGTTTCTGGTTGTAACTGATTTTTACCATGAAGACCAGAAGTTCAAGACCGAAGTGATGGCATGCGAAACTCATTGCACTTCCCCATTGTCCTGCGCCGGTCTCTGTTGTGATCCGCCTGACCCCCTCTTTTTTATTGTAATAAGCCTGAGCAATGGCAGTATTTGCTTTATGGGATCCAGAATAATTACCTCCCTCATACTTATAATATATTTTGCTTTTTGTACCCAATGCTTTTTCCAGGTCAACAGCCCTGTACATAGGAGAGGGACGATAAGACCTGTAAAGATCGAGAACCTCTTCGGGTATATCAACATACCTTTCTGCCGACACCTCCTGCTTTATAAGCTCCATTGGGAAAACGGCAGCAAGAGCCTCCGGACCAATTGGTGTTCGGGTAGCCGGATTTAAAGGGGGCAAAGGTTTGTTTGGCATATCAGCCACGATATTGTACCATTGCCTTGGCATCTCATTTTCGTTTAATAAAATTCTTCTTAATTTTTCCATAATTATTTAGTTTGGTTAAAAGTTTAAAATAAAAAAGGCACACTGTGTACAGCGTGCCCTTATAAAAAATATTTTTCATGGGTTGTAAAACGGCCTGTTACACAGTATCATTAATCAAGCTGCGCCATAACCACAAATATACCCTCTTTGTCTCCATGACCACAAATCTAATTAATTATTTTAATCTGTTTCAATATACCACAAAATATTTTTATTTTACCGGTAATAGTAACCTTATATTTATTTACACAATATAATTTGCCACAATTGGATATCATTCATAAACAATGGCACCTATATGTCTGAGATCATTATAAAATTCCGGATATGATTTTGTGACACATTGCGAATCTTTTACAGATACCTTTCCTGTTGCACCCAACGCTGCAACTGAAACAGCCATTGCAATCCGGTGGTCATCATGAGAAGAAACGCTCCCCCCACTTACTTTGCTTCCCTTTATAATCATCAAATCCTTGTTTATTTCTATCTTGACATTCAGTCTGGCAAACTCCCCCTTTAATGTTGCAGCACGGTTACTTTCTTTATGTTCCAGTCTTGAAACACCTTTGATTATGGTTTCTCCCTTACAATAAGATGCCAGTGCTGCCAGCGGAGGAAACAGATCTGGTGATTCGGTGGCATCGAATTCAAATCCGTTCAATTCTGATCTGGACACTTCAACGTTATTGTTTCTTATTTCAATATGTGCTCCGGCTTTTCTGAGAGCTTCAATTATCGCCATATCGCTCTGTTTGCTTTCAGTATTGAGTCCTTCTATAATAAGGTTCCCGTTAATAGCACCTGCAACAAGCAGAAATGCTGCGCCGCTCCAGTCACTTTCAACCCTGTAATTAAGTGCTTTAAAACGTTGATTGCCAGGAATGTGAAAGAGTTTATAGTTTTCATTTTCAATAGATATTCCAAATTCTTTAAGCACCTGGATCGTCATATCTATGTAGGGTCTGCTTTTCAGATTAATAACCTTTATTTCGGAATCTTTTTTTGCAAGAGGTAGCGCCATAAGCAGACCTGTGAGGAGCTGGGAACTTATCGAACCGTTAATTTCAAGGTTTCCTCCTTTTACCGGTCCATGAATGGTAAGGGGAAGAAATCCCCCGGAGCTTTGACACCTGACACCTAGTTGACCTAATGCTTCTTCTATCATCACCATAGGCCTTTTTTTAAGAGAATCCTCCCCCCGACATTGTGATCTCAGCCGGGAAAAGCGCAGCAATGGGCGAAAACATACGGATTGCAAGACCTGATTCTCCGCAATTAAGTCTGGTTTCTTTCAATTCACCGCAACCTGTTATCTTCAATTCATCGGTTCCAGGTTCTACTTTTGCACCCAGACCCACCGCAATACTCATAGCTGCAAGTGAATCGTCGCAGTATGAGGGATTTATTATTGTGCTTTGACCTTCAGCAAGCATTGCTGCTGCAATAGCCCTTTGCGTCATGCTTTTTGATGAAGGGGCTTTTATTTTTCCTTCAACTCTGGACGGTTCAATGTTTCTTTCCATCAGTTTCTAATTTTTTTACCTTTTCCAGGATTATTGACTCCGTTATTCATGACCCTCATCTGATGGTTAATGGATTCCTGATGGATAGCCTTGAAAATAGTGTCTATCATTTCAGGGCTTAATCCTTTTGCCTGTCCCTTATCTATGACTTTGTTAATTATTTCGTCCCACCGGCTGCTCTGCAAGATAGTGATATTATTTTCCTTTTTATATCTGCCTATAGTTTCGACCACTTTCATACGTTGTTCAAGAAGGTCGAGCAAATGATCATCATATAAGTCGATTTGCTGACGGAGTTCTCCCAGTACATCAAGCAATTTCGGATCGGACGTTGAAGCGCTCCTCAGGATGAGTCTGCTTAAAAGCTCTTTAAGGTCATTAGGGGTAAGCTGCTGGGCAGCATCGCTTAGTGCCTCTTTTGGATTAATATGTGACTCAATCATCAGTCCGTCGAAATTCAGGTCCAATGCTTTCTGCGAAATTTCATGGAGATATTGGCGGGCACCTGCAATATGACTTGGATCGCAGATAATGGGCAGATCAGGTACCCGTCGGCGCAGCTCTATAGGCAGTTGCCAGTTAGGTTGGTTACGATATGTTGTCTTTTCATATGAGGAAAATCCACGGTGAATCGCTCCCAGGCGGGTTATTCCTGCCCGCGAAATACGTTCCAGCGCACCCAGCCATAATTCAATATCAGGGTTTATCGGATTCTTAACCAATACCATCACATCAACGCCACTTAAGGCATCGGATATCTCCTGAACTGTGAATGGATTGACAGATGTCCTGGCACCTATCCAAAGCATATCGATGCCATATTTCAGGGCTTCATACACATGTTTTTCATTAGCTACTTCAGTTCCAACAAGAAGCCCGGTTTCCTCTTTCACTCTCCGAAGCCATCTCAGACCCTCTGTGCCGATTCCTTCGAATGAATTTGGCCGTGTTCTGGGTTTCCAGATACCTGCGCGGAAGACACTGACCTTCTTTATTTCTGCCAACTGACGGGCGGTTTCCATCACCTGCTCCTCCGTTTCAGCACTGCATGGTCCTGCAATAAGAAATGGCCGGCCTTTATAGCCCCTCCATTCTTTTATAAGAGAACTTTTAAGATTTACAGCCATTGATTATCGAATTAGTTAGTTTAATATCTTTTTTATTTTATTTGCTTCTTCCATAACAGATCTTAATCCCTTAATATCTTTTCCGGCAATCAGTCGCCTGAAAATATTCATCTTTTCAATAAATGTATCCATAACCTGAAGAATGTACTCTGAGTTTTCTGAAAATATAGGAGCCCATGTGTCTCCGTTACTTTTGGCAAGGCGGACTGTGCTTTCAAAACCACCGCCTGCGAGATTCAGTATATTTTGTTCTTCCTGTTCCTTATCCAGAACACTTAAGGCAAGTGAAAATGAGGTAATATGTGATATATGTGAGACGTAGGCCACATGTCTGTCATGATCGCTTGAATTCATATATATCTTGCGCATATTAAGTATCTGAAGCATCTGTTCAACCGTTTCAAGAGAATCAGGGTCACTCAATTCCGGGTCACAGATAATAACAGGTTTATAGTCAAAAAGTTTGCCTATGGAGGCCAGTGGACCCGAGTATTCGGTTCCCGCCATGGGATGGGCTGCAACAAAACGCCCCCGGTTCGGATGATTTTTTGAGGCTTCGGCAATACTACCTTTTGTTGACCCCATATCAGTAACTACTTTTTTCGTACCATTAATCATATCCAGAATTCCGGGAAGTAACATGCAATTTGTATTGACCGGCGTTGTAAGTATTATCATGTCGCTTTTCATGACTCCGTTTTCAAGTGTGTCGATCTCATCAACAAGTCCGCAAAGCAGTGCAATGTTCTGATGCTGTAAATTTGTATCTACACCTATTATCTTATCTGCAAACCCGCGTTTACGCAGATCTATCATCATTGATCCGCCGATGAGTCCTATTCCTATTACCGTTATTGTCATTCAGAATGTTGATTTGTTAATTAATTTATTTTTTATATCAGTGGTTAAGTTGGTTCAGAGGGACGTTGAGATAGCTGCCTATCCTTTTTTTAGCTTCCAGTAAAATATTTTCTGCGGCGCATAATGAGATTCGTATATAGCGATCTCCTTTTCCTCCGAATATAAATCCGGGAGTAATGAATACATGAGCTTTTAAAAGAATATCATCTACAAACAATTCGCAACTTTTAATACCTTCAGGGATACGTCCCCATACAAATAGTCCTGCCTGATTTTTATTATATCTGCAGTTTAGAATATCCATTATTTCCTCTACTATTTTCCTTCGCCTGGAGTATATTTCATTAATTTTGCCGTACCACGATGGAGGATTACCAAGAGCTTCAACAGCAGCCATTTGAATTGGCATGAACATCCCCGAATCCATATTACTTTTTACTTTTAGTACACTTGTAATATACCCGCTGTGTCCGGCGACCATCCCAATTCTCCAGCCTGCCATATTATGAGACTTGCTTAGAGAATTAAGTTCCAGGGCGCATTCTTTTGCATCGTTTACAGCAAGAATGCTGATATAGTCTTTGTTTAAGATGAAGCTGTATGGATTGTCGTTGCAAATAAGGATATTATGCTTCAGTGCGAAGGCGACCAGCTTTTCAAATAATTTAACTGAACCAGTTACTCCAGTCGGCATATGCGGATAATTTACCCACATAAGTTTAACTCCTGACAGATCACTTTTTTCCAATTCATCTAAATCGGGAAGCCAGTTATTTTTCTCATCCAGTTCATAGTATCTTACCTTACCTCCGACAAGCTTTGTTACCGAGGCATAGGTAGGGTAGCCCGGGTCAGGGATCAGCACCTCATCGCCCTGATTAACAAAGGCCATACTTATGTGCATTATTCCTTCCTTGCTGCCCATGAGTGGCAGAATTTCATTTTCCGGATTCAGATCAACTTTAAAATATGTTTTATACCAGTCAGCAAATGCTTTGCGTAAAGCGGGGATTCCTATATAACTCTGGTAACCATGTACGGTAATTTTATTTACCTCTTCATTCAGACGGGCTATAGTGTTCTCCGATGGAGGCTGGTCCGGACTGCCGATGCCAAGATTGATTATATCGACGCCTGCTTTCCGTAACTGATCTATCTGCTTCAGCTTTTGTGAAAAGTAATATTCCTGCACACTGTTAGTGCGTTCTGAAGGTTTAACTCTCATATAATACTGCTCTTTTTTTGTATACTCCAAGGACTTCTAAATTTGTAGTATAGTTCTCTATGACATTCAGGATCATATCCACATCAGTATTCCCGGGCAGTTCAAGATCAAGGTAAAACATGTATTCCCACTCCCCGTTTAATCTCGGAACCGATTGTATTTTTGACAGATTGATATCCAGTTCCGCAATCCTGACCAGTATTGTTGCCAGTGATCCGGGTCTGTGACCCGCTGAAAAGCAGATTGAAACTTTATTTCCGCCAGGTTCCTTCTTATCCGTGTTGCCGATTACCAGGAACCGTGTATAATTCTTTGTATAAGTCTCAATTCCCGGTGCAATTATTTCAAGGCCGTAAATTCTGGCAGCGTTTGATGAGGCGATTGCGGCAATACCTTTCATCTTTTTTTCACCAATAAGTTTTGCACTGCCGGCTGTATCATCGGCTTCCACGAGAGTAATACCCGGGTGGTGATTAAGAAATGTCATGCATTGTGCAAGAGCAATCGGGTGAGATCTTATTTCGCTGATTTCTGAGATCGATTGACCTGGCAGGGCCATGAGATTCTGTATGATCCTCAGATTATGTTCTCCAAGTATCTTCATTCCCGATTCCCTTATCAGTGTATAATTGTAAAGGATACTTCCTGAACGTGCATTCTCGATTGCCATTACTGCATAATCTGCATCCCCTTTTTTGGCAGCAATTAGCGTCTGGTCGAACGTTGTGCAGGGAACAATGTCTATTTCAATATCATTGAAATACTGCCTTGCCGCTACTTCATGAAAACTTCCGGCTTCACCCTGAATTGATATTTTCATTTCAAAGATAATTTTAAAAAAAAAGTCCCCTTTTCCGGGGACCTTGTTTTGGTATAAATTTAATTATTGTACACAAACAGCCCCTTATCTCTTTTTAAAATAAAAAAAGAAGCTAAAATAAGTGGTAAAGTTGTTGTATACAATTTTCATATTACTATCATATTTGCATGCAAATGTAAGGTATTTTTTAAAAAATCAAGTAAAAAACAATAAATTATTTATGTCTTTTAAACAAGCAATCTTCAATGGTTGAGAAATTAACACCCTTCAACTTGAACAGTATTAACATATGATAAAGCAAATCAGCAGCCTCATTTTTAAACAGTTCAATATTATTGTCCTTAGCTTCAATTACCAGTTCAACTGCTTCCTCTCCGACTTTTTGGGCAGATTTATTAATTCCCTGACGATATATTTTGTTTGTATATGAATCCGGGATATTATCATCAATTCTCTGATTGATAATTTGTTCAAGCTGGTAAATGAATCCTTTTGCGGTTTCTTCACCAAAACATGAAGTGGTTCCCTTATGACATACAGGTCCCTCCGGATTGACCTTTATCAGGAGTGTATCATTGTCGCAATCTGTTGTTATATTTTTAACATACAGATAGTTGCCTGATGTTTCACCTTTTGTCCAAAGGCGATTCTTGCTTCTGCTGAAAAAAGTGACTTTTCCCTCCTTTTCTGTTTTCCGGAGAGCCTCCTCATTCATAAAGCCTACCATAAGTACCTGTAAGGTATTATTATCCTGAATTACAGCAGGTATCAGCCCGTTTCCTTTACTAAAATCTATTTGTATCATTTCGTTTAATTCTTAAAGTTCATTACTATTATATTTTTTTTAAAATCTTAATAGTTTAGATCGCCCCCCCTGCTTTTTTTGCCCCCCAACCCCCTTCTGTTTTTGCCCCCCACACCCCCTGAAGGGGGGCTAAAATTTCTCACTGACCACTTCGAGTTAACCCCCAATAGTGGGGCTAAAATTCCTTTCTGACCTCTCTGACTTAACCCCCCTTTAGGGGGGCAGGGGGGCATTATAATCTCACTGCAATATGTTCATTTACAAGGTATTCCTTAAGTGTTCTGATATCAATTTCACCATAGTGGAAGATACTTGCTGCCAGAGCTGCGCTGCAACCGGTATTGAAGAAAACATCCCTGAAATGTTCCATCAAACCTGCGCCTCCCGAAGCAATAACCGGGATATTTACATGGCGGCTTACTTCAGCTGTGATGTCAATTGAGAATCCCGATTTTGTGCCATCATTTTTCATTGATGTTAATAGGATTTCTCCTGCTCCCAGTTCTGAGCTCCTTATAGCCCAGTCAATAGTCTTAAGCTGAACCGGTGTACGGCCCCCGTCCAGAAATACAATCCAGTTTTTATCAGAAATATTGGTGTCGATTGCGACGACAACACACTGGCTGCCAAACTCTCTGGCAATTTCAGAGATAAGTTCAGGTCTTCTGACCGCTGCAGAGTTAACAGTTACCTTATCAGCTCCTGCCTTAATAAGAAGAGCCACATCATCAACACTGTTTATTCCGCCCCCGACGGTGAAAGGAATATTTATCTCTGCAGCGATTCTTTTAACAAGTTCAGCAAGAGTTTTACGGTTTTCAATAGTGGCGGTGATATCAAGAAAAACAAGTTCATCAGCACCCTGTTCAACATATAATTTAGCCAGATCTACCGGATCACCGGCATCTTTAATATTTATAAAATTTATTCCCTTAACTGTCCTCCCGTCTCTTATATCAAGACAGGGAATAATTCGTCTTTTTAACATAATCTTCTTAATTCTTTTAAGGTGATTTTCCCTTCATAAACAGCTTTCCCTATTATAGCACCTTCACAACCGGACTCTTTCAGATCTTCTATGTCTTTAACAGAAGTGATGCCACCGCTTGCAATAAGGCTGATGCTTACCGAATTTAGTATTTCTTTATACAAATCCGTAGCCGGCCCTTTCATCATCCCATCCTTATCCACATCAGTGCAAATCGTATACTTTACCCCTTTAGTCCAATATCCTGAGATGAAACTTAAGATATCCTCATCCGACTTTTCTGACCACCCGTTAGTCGCAATTTTCCTGTTGATGCAGTCTGCACCGAGAATTATTCTTTCATTACCATAAGTGGCGAGCCATTCAAGGAAAACGGAAGGACTTGCAACTGCAACACTGCCTCCGGTTACCTGTCTGGCTCCTGAACTGAAAGCAATTTTAATGTCTTCATCAGACCTGATTCCTCCTCCAAAGTCAATATTTAAGTCTGTTTTTGAAGAGATCAGTTCAAGTACCTTGTAATTGGTTATCTTTTTGTTCTTTGCCCCATCAAGATCGACAAGGTGGAGATAATTTATCCCGCTACCCTCTATCTCTTTAGCAACCTCTAGAGGATTCTTATTATATATTTTTTTTGTTCCGTAATCGCCACGGGTAAGTCGTACACATTTACCGTCTATAATATCAATAGCAACAATTATTCTCATAGCTCCAGAAAGTTTTTAAGGATATGTTCCCCAATGACGGCAGATTTTTCGGGATGAAACTGGGTTGCATAAAAGTTGTCTTTCTGCATAGCAGCGCTGAAGGGTAAAATATAGTCGCATGTGGCTACCGTGGAGCGAGAAATCTCTGCATAATAGCTATGTACATAATATACGTCATCTTTGAGGCTCACACCTTTAAACAGATCACCTCTCAGAGAGAAGAAATTATTCCATCCCATGTGAGGTACTTTATCAACCCGGGGGAAAAGTTTTACATCAGCGTCAAATATCTTAAGGCATTCTGTATCGCCCTCTTCACTATAGCTGCACATAAGTTGTAAACCCAGACATATACCAAGAACAGGTTGCTTCAGAGATGTTATAACCTTATCAAGTTCTCTCTCTTTCAGATATTTCATTGCAGAACTTGCTTCACCAACCCCCGGGAAAATTACTTTTGTGGCTTTAATAATTTCATCCTTCTCATCGGTTATAACACTTTTATATCCGAGCCTTGTCAATGCATTCCGGACCGACCTGATATTCCCGGCGTTATATTTTAAGATTGCTATCATAAACTACCTTTTGTAGATGGTAACTCAAAGTTATCAGATTGTCTGATTGCCTGTTTTAATGCTTTTGCAAATGCTTTGAAAATTGCTTCGGCCTTGTGATGGTCATTTTCTCCCTCTGCCTTAATATTCAGATTACATTTTGCGCTGTCACTGAATGACTTGAAGAAATGGAAAAACATCTCTGAAGGCATTTCACCAACATTTGGACTTTTAAATTCAGCATCCCAAACCAGCCAGGATCTCCCGCCCAGATCCAGTGCAACCTGCGCAAGCGAATCATCCATTGGAAGGACAAAGCTGTAACGTTCAATCCCCTTTTTACTGCCAAGTGCTTTCAATAATGCTTCACCCAGACAAATTGCAACATCTTCTATAGTATGGTGTTCATCAACATTCAAATCGCCTGTGGCCTCAATTGTCAGATCAATGTTACTATGTCTTGCAATCTGTTCAAGCATGTGATCGAAGAATCCTATCCCTGTCCTGATTTTGCTTTTTCCTTTACCATCAAGATTAATTTCGACCTGGATATCAGTCTCTTTTGTCTTTCTTACCTTACGTGCTTTACGTAGTATTGATTTCAGATACTTATAAATTTCATTCCAGTCATTAGTATTTAAATCAGCCTCATCAGATCGCCTGTTGCCGAATAAGATAGCTTTACATCCCAGGTTTTTTGCCAGTTCAACATCCGTTAGCCTGTCACCAATAACAAATGAATTTTGAAGATCAATGCCATTTGCAAGATATTTAACCAGAAGAGCTGTTCCCGGTTTACGGGTAGGAGCATTTTCCGACTCGAAAGTCCTGTCAATAAAAATTTCAGCGAATTTTACACCTTCCCCTTCAAGAATTTGAAGCATTTTGTTTTGACCCGGCCAGAAGGTCTCTTCCGGGAATAATTCGGTTCCCAGCCCATCCTGGTTTGTTACCATAACCAGTTCGAAATCAGTTTCCCTGGCAATTGTTGATAATGCGGTAATAACTCCAGGGATAAAACTGAGCTTTTCAAATGTGTCAACCTGTTCGTCGGCTGGTTCAGGAATAATTGTGCCATCCCTGTCAATAAAGAGTACTTTCTTCATACTTTAATACTTTTGTAAACCTTTAGAAACCTGTTATTTTCATTTCTTTTCCCGACGGTAACCCTGAGACAGTTTTTTACAATAGTGTTGCGATTTCTTACAACTATTCCTTTGTTTACAAGTGTTTTATAAATTGCATCAGCATCCTTCACCCTGACAAGCAGGAAGTTTGAATCTGAAGGATAAACCATCTCGGTAATAGCTATTTTTCTCAGTTTTTCTGACAATCTTTCCCGTTCCTTTATAATTTTGTTTACCTGTTCTCTGAACTCTCCTGTTTTAGCCAATTTCCGGAGAGCGGTTCTCTGGTTAATGGTACTAATATTGTAGGGAGGTTTCATCTTGTTGAAATAGCTTATGATATCAGGATTCGCAAAAGCCATTCCCACCCTAACTGCAGCTAGTCCCATCGCTTTACTGAAAGTCTGCATGACAACAAGGTTTGAATACTTGTCAATCAGCCTTATGAAAGAAGGTTTTTCCGTAAAATCGATATAAGCTTCATCTATTATTACAATTCCATTAAAATCTGAAATGATCTGTTCTATTACCTGGTTGTTCATACAATTTCCGGTGGGATTATTTGGGGAACAGATGAAAATCAGTTTTAGGCTTTTATCAGAAAGCCAAATTTTTACATCATTTATGTTTATCTGAAAGTTTTTATCAAGTGGAATTCGTATTAACGAAATATCATTAATTGCTGCAGAAACTTCATACATTCCGTAGGTAGGAGTGAAAATAAGCGCCTTATCGCCTCCCGGATTGCAGAAAATCCTGAAAACCAGGTCTATAATTTCATCACTTCCGTTTCCAAGGAATATCTTATTCTCTCCGGTACCTTTAAATTTGCCTATAGCTTTTTTAAGGTCATTCTGATAAGGATCAGGATACCTGTTCAGATTCCCGAAAGGGTTTTCATTGGCATCCATAAAGATGCCTTCGTCTCCCTTGAACTCATCCCTGGCACAAGAATAGGGGACAAGTGATCTTACGTTTTCCCTTACTAATTTATTGACATCAACCATTTTTTATACTGTTTAACCTGACGTTGACCGCGTTACTGTGACCTGCAAGTAACTCCGCTTCCGCCATCAGTTCAATTGATGGTCCCAGTGCAGTAATTCCCTCCGAGTCAATCTCCTGAAAGGTTATTTTCTTTATAAAGCTTTCGGTTGAGACGCCAGCGAAACTTCTGGCAAAACCATTTGTAGGCAGAGTGTGATTTGTTCCGGAGGCATAATCACCCGCACTTTCACAACTGTATTTCCCGATAAATACCGAGCCGGCATTTATTACTTTTCCTGCAAGTACCGCTGCATCAGCCGTGTTAATTATGAGATGCTCAGGAGCGTACAAATTGCTGAATTCCATGCACTCTTCCAATGAATCCAATATTACTGAAAAACTGTTCTTTAATGCCAGTCCGGCGATCTCTTTCCTGGGTAGTTCCTGTAACTGCTTTTCAAGTTCCCCTGTCACTTTTTCAATTATATCCGGATTGTCAGTAACAAGTACAACCTGGCTGTCAGGTCCATGCTCAGACTGGGAAAGAAGGTCTGCTGCAACAAATACCGGATTGGCATTTGCATCGGCGATAACTAATACTTCGCTGGGTCCGGCGGGAATGTCAATTGCAGTACCCTCACTTTGAACAATCTCTTTTGCTTTTGTAACATACTGATTACCAGGGCCAAAAATTTTATAAACCCTGGGAATGCTTTGAGTGCCATAAGCCATGGCAGCAATTGCCTGGGCTCCTCCTGTTTTAAAGATCTCTGTCACTCCTGCAACCCTGGCTGTGTAAAGGATCAGAGGATTTACTTTCCCATCCTTTCCGGGAGGGGTGCACATCACTATCTGACTGCAACCAGCAATTTTTGCCGGTATAGCCAGCATAAGAACTGTTGAAAAGAGTGGGGCACTGCCGCCGGGGATATATATTCCAACCTTCTCTACGGGAACATTTTTTCTCCAGCATTTCACACCCGGAACTGTTTCAACAACCTGTTCCTGAACGAGCTGGGTCAGATGAAATTTCTCGATGTTCTCTTTTGCCAGACTTATTGCGGTTTTTAAACTCTCAGGAACTAAACTGACCGATTCATCTGATTCCGGTTGTGAAACTTTTATATCAGAAATTAATATTCTGTCATACTTAATGGCATAATCAAGCAAAGCTCTGTCTCCTTCTGATTTAACCCTGTTCAGAATTGTTCTGACAGTATTATCCAGGTCTGACTTATCAATCTGTGGACGTCTGCAAAGAACATCCCAGGTTTCTTTCGGTGGGGATGTGAGTGTCTTCATTATAATATCATTTTCTCTATTGGAATAACCAGTATCCCTTCAGCACCTGCATTTCTGAGCTGATCTATCCTTTCCCAGAACTGATCCTCCTTAACAACTGAATGGAGGCTGCACCATCCTTTTTCAACAAGAGGCAGGATGGTCGGACTTTTCATACCGGGGAGAATTTCACATATTTTTGATATAGCTGTCTCAGGTGCATTCAACAGAATATATTTGTTCTCTTTGGCGCTCTTAACCGCCCTTATGCGGAACAGAAGCCGGTCCAGAATTTTTTGCTTCTCATCATCCAGTTTCCTGTTAGCAATAATTGCAGCCTGACTCTTCAGAATTGTAACCACCTCACGTAATCCGTTAGTAAGCAATGTACTGCCCGAGCTAACTATATCACAAACAGCATCAGCCAGGCCTATGCCCGGAGCTATCTCAACACTTCCGCTGATTTCTTCTATTTCAGCAATAATATTATTCTTCGTTAAGTAATCTGATAAAAGCCTGGGGTAACTGGTTGCAATCTTTTTGTTCATGAAGAATTCCGGACCGTTGTAAGATTCCTCTTTTTGTATAGCGAGGCTCAGACGACAATGTGCAAACCCGAGCTGGTCAAGAATTGTGACATCCTTATTTTTTTCGTAAATCATGTTCTCTCCAAGTATACCTATATCTGCAACCTGCTGTTCAACATATTGAGGTATGTCGTCATCACGGAGAAATAGGATTTCAACAGGAAAATTAGTTGCCACAGACTTAAGAACACTCACTCCGTTTGAAATTTTTATACCACACTCTTCCAGAAGTTTCTTTGAGTTATCACTCAATCTTCCGTTTTTTTGAATTGCGATTTTAAGTTGACTCATATTTGTTTTTTGTTGTGTCCAAGCGACCTGTCAGTTAAAGAAAAAACCCGACTGATCTGCTCAGACGGGTTTATGATATTTATAAATACACATATCATTTATCTCCTCGCCTGAAAGCAAGAATGAAAATGATGATGCTGTACTGTTCTGTAATTCATTTTTAAAAATATAAAAACAAAGATAATAAAAAACTGATAAATACATTAAATGAAAACAAGAATTGGTAATATTTTCAAAAATTAAACTCTTTCTGCGACCAGATCACCAACCTCCGTGGTTGAATATCCCATCCTGCCAGCTCCCATATCTTTTAATTTATTAGCCGTTACATCCATAATAGCGTTTTCGATTGCAAGAGCAGCTTTTTCCTCGCCGAGATGAGCAAGCATCATGGCACCGGAAGCAACAGCAGCCAGCGGGTTAATAACATTTTTACCTGTATATTTTGGAGCTGATCCACCTATTGGTTCAAACATTGAAACACCTTCAGGATTAATATTACCACCGGCCGCAATGCCCATTCCTCCCTGAGTAATTGCTCCGAGGTCGGTTATTATATCTCCAAACATATTGCCTGTAACAATTACATCGAACCATTCAGGATTTTTTACCATCCACATGACAGTAGCATCGACATGATAATATTCACGTTTAATATCCGGATATTCGGCGTTCCCCATTTCATGAAATGCCCTCTCCCACAGATCAAAAACATAAGTTAAGACATTGGTTTTTCCGCAAAGGGCCAGTGTCTTTCTTTTATTTCTTTTTCTTGTAAAATCAAAAGCATATCGAAGGCACCGGTCAACCTGCATCCTGGAATATACCATATTCTGTATGGCTATTTCGTGCGGCGTGCCTTTCATGGTAATGCCACCAATTCCTGTATAAACATCGCCCGAATTTTCCCGTACAACTACATAATCAATATGCTCTGGCCCTTTATCTTTGAGAGGGGTGGCCACTCCCGGGTATAGTTTGATGGGACGAAGATTAATGTATTGATCCAGTTCAAAGCGCAGTTTAAGGAGAATCCCCTTTTCAAGGATACCTGGTTTGACATCGGGATGTCCTATGGCACCCAGGAAAATAGAATCAAACTTTTTCAATTGTTCTGGTACAGAATCCGGAAGCACCTCACCTGTTCTCAGGTAACGCTCTCCTCCAAAATCGAATTCTTCGTAATCAATTTTGAATCCGAATTTAGAAGCAGCTGCACTAAGCACTTTTTTACCTTCCGTAACAACTTCCGGGCCGGTACCATCTCCAGGGATAACTGCAATTTTGTATGAATTTAGCATAGTTTTTTGGGTTTTTTAAATTATAAATTTGAAATATTTAAAGTATTATAATTGATTAAGAAATGTGTTATTTATATTTATCAACTGAAAATGCATATGGTAATTATCAGACCCTGAAGAATTCATTTAGATGACATGTTTACAACAGCATTTTTGTTTTCTTTATCATAAAGTCCTTCAACGATATTCAGCATTCTCTCTGTTGCTTTAATAGCTGATTCGGTCTGATCTGCATCGAGTCCTTTTGTTTTGAACTCCTTTTCGTTATAATTCCACGTTATAATAGTTTCTACAAGTGCATCAGTTTTACCTCCCGGAGGTATTGATACCTGGTAATCAGTTAGTCGTGGCAATTCTTTTCCAAGACGGTCGTAAATCAACCGGAGTGCTTTCATAAAAGCGTTATACTGACCATCACCGGAGGAGGTTTCCTGGTAAAGGTTGCCATCAATTTCAATCTGAACACTTGCAAATGGATTAAGGCCAAAAGAGAGTGACAGAGAATAGTTTTTAATGAATATCTTATAATTCAATATGTCACTGCCAAGGACATCAGCAATTATAAAGGGAAGGTCCTCGGTTGTTACATTTTCTTTTTTATCTCCCAGTTCAATAACCCTCTGGGTAACTTTATTGAGTGATTCAGGATTAAGGAACATTCCAAATTCTTCAAGATTCTTTCTGATAGTGGCTTTTCCTGACTGTTTGCCGAGGGCATATTTTCTTTTTCTTCCAAATCGTTCAGGCAACAGATTGTTAAAATACAGATTGTCTTTGCTGTCACCATCTGCATGAACCCCTGAAGTCTGTGTAAAGACATTCTCCCCGATAACAGGTTTATTAACCGGAACCCTTATTCCGCTGAAAGTTTCAACTATCTTGCTGGCTTTTGTTATCTCAAACTCATTAATACCGGTTTCAGCTTTAAGCTGATCGCGGAGTACCCCTATAACACTTGACAATGGAGCATTGCCTGCTCTTTCACCAAGACCGTTTACTGTGGTATGTATTCCTTTTATACCTGCTTTTACTGCCGCAAATACATTGGCTACAGCCAGGTCATAATCGTTATGGGAATGAAAATCAAAATGTAGTGAGGGATACCGGTCAATAACTCTTTTACAGAATTCATAAGTCTGGTCCGGATTGAGTATACCGAGAGTATCAGGCAAGCATGAATCTGATAATATTTTCATTTTTCAGGGAATCAAGCATGAAAAAAACATACTCTTCAGAGTTGATCATTCCGTTTGACCAGTCCTCGAGATAAATATTTACATGCATATCAAGGTCGGTTGCTTTTTCAACTATTTTTTTGATTTCATCTACATGTTGCTCAGGTGTTTTTCTTAATTGTTTTTCAAGATGTCGCAATGATCCTTTGCACAAAAGGTTTACCACTTTTCCACCTGCATCATTTATCCAGTTCAGCGAAATATCTCCATCGACAAATCCCAGCATTTCAACTTTTCTGTGAAGGTTATTATGACGGGCCCATTCGGTTATCTTGCTTTAAGGCTTCAAATTCACCTTTTGATACGCGGGCTGAAGCCACCTCAATCCTGTCAACCTTAGATCTTTAAGAAGAAGTTTGGCTATATGGAGCTTTTCAAGTGGTGTGTAAGACACCCCCTGCGTTTGTTCCCCGTCCCTCAGGGTAGTATCCATTATTTCAACTCTCATCACGTATTACTTTTTTTGATTTCATAATTCTGTAATTAAGATCCTTCATGCCAAGAAGGAAATCTATATCATCAAGTCCTTTTATCAGGCACTCTTTTTTATAAGGATTGATTTCAAAACCCGCTGATTTTCCTGTCCGGCAATATTGAAATAAGTTGTTTTTCAAGATCTATCTCTTATAATTGTCTCAGGCTTCTTTATGATAAGCTTATGAAGTTTATGGAGAAATTCATCAGGGACCACTATTGGAAGCAGACCGTTATTCAGAGAATTATTCATGAAGATATCAGCAAAAAAGCTTGAGACTACTGCTCTGAATCCATAATCAAATATTGCCCATACGGCATGTTCGCGGCTTGAACCGCTTCCGAAATTTTTACCTGCAACAAGAATTTTACCACGAATACTTTGGATTATTCAGGTATGAAATCCTGATTTAACTCTCCCGATTTATCAGTATCTCCAGTCACGGAAAAGGTTCTTCCCAAAACCTTCTCTGGATGTAGCACTTAAGAACCTGGCAGGTATAATCTGGTCAGTGTCTACATTTTCAAGAGGCAACGGGACGCAGGTTGATTCCAGTAATATCAAATTTACTTTTGGCATATCAGATTTTTTAATGTTAGATTTTCATTAATAAACTCCCTTGGATCTGAGATCTTTCCGGTTATTGCGGCAGCGGCAGCAGTCAACGGACTTGCAAGCAATGTTCTTGCTCCAGGCCCCTGTCTTCCCTCAAAATTCCTGTTTGAGGTTGAAACGGCATATTTACCTGGCGGAATTTTATCTTCATTCATGGCCAGACATGAAGAACAACCGGGTTGTCTCACCTCAAAACCTGCATTTTTATAGTATCTCTATCAGCCCCTCTGCAATCATCTTGTTCCTCGACTCTTTTTGAACCGGGAACAATCAGTGCCGTAACATTCTGTGCCTTTTTTCTGCCTTTTATCAGTTGGCAAAAGCTCTGAAATCTTCTATTCTTCCATTGGTACAACTTCCTATAAATACATAATCTATCGGATGCCCCAGTAGTTTCATTCCCGGTTTTAATCCCATATAATCAAGTGATTTTAAAATGATGCAGATGCTTCTGCATTTCGATTATCCGCTACTGGGATTGTGCCGTCAATAGCCATTCCCATCCCCGGGTTTGTTCCATAATGTTATCATTGGATTTATTTTCTCCGGCATCAAATACCAGTTCATTGATCAAATACAGCATCCGGATCGCTTTTCAGATTTTTCCAGTGCTGCGACAGATTTTTCAATATCGCTGATGCCTGTAATTGATGGGATTTTACGTAAATAACCAAATGTAGTTTCATCCGGAGCAATAAGTCCTCCACGGGCACCCATCTCAATACTCATATTGCAGATTGTCATCCTTGCCTCCATGCTCAGGCTTCAATAGCCGAGCCGCAATATTCAACAAAATAGCCTGTGGCTCCACCAGCTGATATCTCGAGAAATTATATACATGTATGATATCTTTTGAAGTGACCCCTTTTTGAAGATTGCCGTTTACAGTGATCCTCATCTTTTTTGGTTTTGGCTGGAGTATGCATTGTGTTGCAAGCACCATTTCCACCTCGCTTGTTCCTATTCCAAATGCTATTGTTCCGAAATGCCCCATGTGTTGAAGTATGGCTGTCACCGCATACTATTGTCATACCGGGAAGGGTATAACCAAGTTCAGGCCCAATAACATGAACGATACCATTTTTCGGATGATTAAGTCCGAAATAGCTCGATACCATATTCTGCAGTTTTCATTCAGCCTCTCTACCTGTATTCCTTGAAAGTTCTTCCCTTATCGGCAGATGCTGATCTTTTGTAGGAATGTTATGGTCGGCTGTTGCAATGGTATTGTCGGGACGAAACACCGCGATTCCCCTTTCCTTAAGGCCATTAAATGCCTGGGGACTTGTCACTTCATGGATATAATGGCGGTCGATATAAAGTACATCTGGTCCGTCTTCAATTGAACGAACCATATGGCTGTCCCATATTTTGTCAAATAATGTTTTTGCTTTCATTTTATTAATAATTTTCTCTTTTTGAGTTCTCTTAACCCATCTATTTGCTTTAAACTTATTTATGCTCCACCTTCCGAAGGCGGACCATTTAGCCCCTGTATTTAACTTCCATTCAGTGCAAGGAGGATTATTAATTATTTTTGCTATTGCATCTATAAATGCTTCCACTGAAGCAGTTATTATATCTGTATTGGCCGAGAAGCCATAATATATTTTCCCCTCATGCTCGACCTGGATATGAACTTTGCCAAGATCATCACTTCCTTTTGTAATAGCCTGGATAAGAAATTCCTCAAGATGTACCGTTTTGCTGATCAGGTGTTTGACAGCAGTAAACGCTGCATCAATTGGTCCGTTTCCCGGAGCTGTCGAGATATGGATTTCACCATTTATCTTTATTCCGACAGTTGCAACCGGTATAGTGATTTTCCGCATGATACCTGGAGAGTTCGAGTTTAATCGATTTTTCTCCCTGGAAAACCACACCTGCAGAATTCTGATATCTTCATCGTTGATATCCTTCTTTTTATCTGCAAGAATCAAAAACCTGTGATAGATCTCATCAATCTCCTCTTTTCCGAACTTAAATCCCAGTAGTTCAAGCCTGTGGTTAAGGGCCGCCCTGTCCGCTCCGTGGCTGTAAGGATAATGGATGATTCTCTTATCCCAACCTCAACAGGATCAATTATTTCATAATTTTCCCTGTTCTTCAGAACACCATCCTGGTGTATTCCTGAGGAGTGTGCAAAAGCATTTCTGTCCAACAATGGCTTTATTAGCCTGAACCGGCATGCTCATCAGATGTTGAAACCAGCCGGCTGGTACTGAAGATAAGTTTGGAGTTTATATCGGTTCGGAAATTAAGGTTATGGTGGCTCTTGATAATCATGGCAATCTCCTCAAGAGAAGTATTTCCTGCTCTTTCCCCAATTCCATTTATTGTTACCTCTACCTGTCTTGCACCATTAATTATGCCCATCATTGTATTTGCCGTTGCCATTCCGAGATCATTATGGCAGTGTGTGGAAATAACTGCTTTATCGATATTCGGAACATTTTCCTTAAGATATTTTATCTTTGCCCCATATTCCTCAGGCAGACAATAACCGGTTGTGTCAGGTATATTTACTACTGTTGCTCCAGCTTTAATTACAGCTTCAATAACCTTCGCAAGGTATTCATTTTCACTTCTGCCTGCATCCTCTGCATAGAATTCAACATCCTCAACGAATTTCTTGGCATATTTGACTGCATCAGCAGCTCTTTTAAGGATCTCTTCAGGTGTGGTTTTGATCTTGTATTTTATATGGAATTCGGATGTTCCTATACCAGTATGGATCCTTTTCCTTTTTGCATACTGAAGCGCTTCTGCAGCAACTTCAATATCCTTTTTTATCGCTCTTGTCAGAGCACATATAACCGGGTTTGTAATTGCTTTGGATATTTCCACCACCGAATTGAAATCACCGGGGCTTGAAATGGGGAAGCCTGCTTCAATAACATCTACACCCAGTGCTTCGAGAGCCTGGGCAACTTCAATTTTTTCAATTGTATTGAGCTGGCATCCAGGTACCTGTTCTCCATCCCTGAGAGTGGTATCGAAGATAATAATCTTTTCGTCCATATTATTGTTATATTTTTATACTATTTTTTTACGGGTCTGAGTTTTCTCACTGCGGCTCCTGCTCTCCATAGTTCAGAATTGCCAAGTTCATTCAGTTCAGCATCAAGGAGCTCTTTATAATTTGCCGCATCCTGTTGATTCCAGGACCCTGACACACTCTTCACCTGATTTAACCCTTTTATACAGGTCTGTGAATACAGGCAAAGTAGCATCCTTGAATTTTGGCCGCCAGTCAAGAGCCCCGCGCTGCGCTGTTGCACTGCAGTTGGCATACATCCAGTCCATTCCGTTTTCATCAACAAGACGGATAAGGCTCTGGGTTAGTTCTTCAACTGTTTCATTAAATGCTTCTGAAGGAGTGTGGCCATTCTCGCGGAGTACCTGATACTGAGCATCCATTATACCTGCAAGTGCACCCATAAGGACACCCCGTTCACCGGTAAGGTCACTATACACTTCCTGTTCAAAAGTGGTTGGAAACAAATAGCCTGAACCTATTGCAATGCCCAGGGCAATCGTGCGTTCTTCCGCTCTGCCTGTAAAATCCTGGAATACAGAATAGCTTGAGTTTATACCGGCCCCTGCAAGGAAATTTCTTCTGACGCTTGTGCCGGATCCTTTTGGTGCACAGAGAATTACGTCAATATTGTCAGGTGGTATTACACCGGTGTGTTCTTTATAGGTTATCGAAAAACCATGGGAAAAATAGAGTGCGTCCCCCTTATTAAGGCAGGGTTTAAGTTTAGGCCAGAGAATGCGCTGAGCGGCATCGGAAACCAGGTACTGGATAATAGTTCCCTTTTTGGCAGCTTCCTCAACCGGGAAAAGCGTTTTGCCAGGAATAAAGCCATCTTTAACAGCCTTGTCCCAATCGGCTTTGAACTCAGGAGCTTGTCCGATAATTACATTAATACCATTGTCTTTCATATTCATAGCCTGAGCAGGCCCCTGTACTCCATAACCAATTACTGCAACAACTTCATTTTTTAAAACCTCGCGGGCTTTTGAAAGCGGGAACTCTTCCCTTGTTACAACATTTTCTGCTACTCCGCCAAAATCGATTTTCGCCATGATTTCAATTTTTTAATTTGTGTTAATTATTTTTTCTTCCTTTTATTTTCTGCTGCATTTATTCAAAAATCATTCAGTCCTCCATCACTGATCAGTGGTGGGGATGTTTTAATTAAATACTTCTGCCTTTTCAGTTTGAATCCCGTTAGCTTCATCCATCTCTTTCAGATATGAAGTAAGTTCTTTTACCTGTTTGGTTATTGCAACCCTTCCCGACCGTGCAAATTGCAGAACTCCATAAGGTTCAAGCTGATGAAGAAAATCTGCTATTTCAGATTGGTGGCCTGTTTTTTCAATAACAATAAATTCAGGTGAAACCTCAAGGATCCTTGCATGTTGTAAGCGTACAATGTTATCAATTACATTCCCCGACATGATTCCTTTGGTAGTCACTTTAATCAATGCAATCTCCTGATAAATGATCTCTTCGGATGTATGTACGAAAACCTTCAGAACATCTACCAGCTTTTCTATTTGCTTTGCTACTTTTCTTACCATGTCAGGAGTAGCCATTACAACCAGTGTAAGAAGTTTTACTCCTTTAACGGCTGATTCGGAAGCTGTTATGCTTTCAATATTTATCTGTCTGCGTGTAAGAATAATTGTTATCTGATTGAGAATACCTATGTGATCCTCAGTAAAAAGTGATATTGTAAATTCCTGTTTCATAATTTGCTAATTTTTCTTTAAAGTTTTGCTTTTTCGTAAGCATCACTTTGTTCTATCTTAAATTTATCAATATGATAATCTTATTTCGGAAACTGACGACCCGGGTTCTACCATGGGAAATACATTTCCTTCCTTCTCCACTGTAACATTAATAAGAAATGGCCCTTTTGAATCAAGCATTTCTATGATTGTATTCTTAAGATCTGCCCTTTCATTGACTATCTTTGCAGGAATGCCAAAACCTTCCGAAATCTTTACAAAATCAGGATTTACCATTTCGGTGGCAGCATATCTTTTGGCAAAGAACATGTCCTGCCATTGTCTTACCATTCCCAGAAAGTCGTTATTCAGTATAATGATCTTGACAGGGATCTTATATTGGAGTATAGTTCCCATTTCCTGAATTGTCATCTGAAACCCTCCATCTCCAAGGAAAGCTACAACCTGTCTTTCAGGTTTTCCTAATTTAGCTCCTATTGCGGCAGGCAGACCAAATCCCATGGTACCCATTCCTCCCGATGTGACGAATGTATCAGGGGAGGTGAATTTGTAATAACGGGCTGCCATCATTTGATTCTGACCCACATCGGTAACAATAATTGCCTCACCGTTTGTCAGCTCCGAAACCAATCTTACAACTTCACCCATTCTCACTTTTCCGGATTCAGGCTTTGTTTCTGATTTAATAACTTTATCATATTCAGATTTATCATGTATCCTGAACTCTCTTATCCACTTTTCATGACTGTTTTCATTAACAAGAGGTAAAAGGTGAGTAAGAGCATCTTTTGCATCATTATGTATTTCAACATCAACCATTACATTCTTATTGATCTCTGCATCATCAATTTCAATATGAATAATTCTTGCGTTTTTGGCGTATTTCTTCAGATTTCCGGTAACCCTGTCGTCAAAACGCATCCCTATCGCAATAATAAGATCTGCCTCATTGGTCAGCATATTTGGACCGTAGTTTCCATGCATCCCAAGCATCCCCGCATACAATCTGTGTGCCGAAGGGAAACCTGAAAGGCCAAGTAAAGTAAGTGCAACAGGAATACCTGTTTTTTCTGCAAATGCTTTTAATTCTGCTTCGGCCCTGGAGATCAGAACACCGTGACCTGCAAGGATAAGTGGTTTTTCTGCGTGGTTGATCAATATTGCTGCTGATTCAAGTGCCATGGTATGAATTGGAAAATTCGGGTTATAGCTTCTTATATAGTTGCATTTTTTATACCTGAAATCAAGTTTCTCAAGCTGGGCATCTTTTGTGATGTCAACAAGCACAGGCCCGGGTCTCCCTGTTTTTGCTATATAAAATGCTTTCGCAATTGTTTCGGGGATGTCCTGTGGTTTTTTAATCTGGCAGTTCCATTTTGTAACAGGCATGGAGACTCCAATAATATCAGTTTCCTGGAAAGCATCTGTACCAATAAGTGATGAAACAACCTGGGCGGTTATGAATACAACAGGTACTGAATCAAGAAAAGCATTTGCGATACCTGTCACAAGATTTGTAGCACCGGGACCGGAAGTTGCAAAGCATATACCTGGCTTGCCGGTTACCATTGCATAGCCCTGGGCTGCATGGGCAGCTCCCTGTTCATGGCGGGTGAGTATATGTGTCAGTTCCTGTTCATAGTCCATTAGTTTATCATAAACAGGCATTATTGCTCCTCCAGGATACCCGAAAATTGTATCCACCTCCTCCTCAATCAGGCACTTCAGTAAAGCTTCTGCTCCTGTAATATTTTCAAATCCATTGATTTGGACCGGTTCCTCACTTTTTTTTAACACTTTCTTCATATCTGATTTTACTTCAGTTATTATTCCTTTTCTATTATTCTTGCTTATAACTTTCTCCATGATATTTTTGATATTAAAGGCGTGATAGCTTTCCCATATACTATATAATCCTTACCGCTCCAGTATCAGATGAACTGACAATGGAGGCATATGCTTTCAGGGCAGCGCTTATTTCCCTTTTTCTTGAATGAGGAGTGAAGGCTTTATCGCCTCTCAAAACTTCCTCTTCATGTCTTTTTTTCAATTCATCTTCTGAGATGACAACATTTATTTTCCTCTTGCTGATATCGATCTCAATAATGTCTCCGGTTTTAATTAATGCAATTGCTCCTTTTGATGCTGCTTCAGGTGATATATGACCAATTGAGAGGCCTGAAGTGCCACCCGAGAATCGTCCGTCGGTGATTAAAGCGCACTTTTTACCCAATCCCTTTGATTTAATATATGATGTTGGATATAGCATCTCCTGCATTCCTGGTCCACCTTTAGGCCCCTCATACCTTATAACTACAACATCACCATCAATCACCCCTCCGTTTAGTATGCCCTCAACTGAATCTTCCTGTGATTCAAAGACTTTTGCAGGTCCACTGAATGAAAAAAGTGATTGGTCAACCCCTGCGGTTTTTACAATGCAACCCTTTTCTGCAATGTTGCCGTATAGCACAGCAAGGCCTCCGTCAGAATTATAAGGAAATTTTGTGCTTCTGATGCATCCTTTCTCCCTGTCTGTATCAAGCTCATCATAAAAGGTATTCTGAGATCCCATTTTGAGGCTCCTTTCCATTGCGGGAGCGCTTTTATAAACTTCACGGGCAAAGTTTTTAACTTTTCCGCCTGATATGTCCCAGTCATTCAACGCATCTTGCAGGGTAGGGTAATCTATGCGTCCTACTGAGCTGTCAATAAGATTATTACGCGCAAGTTCACCCAATATGGCCATAATACCGCCAGCCCTGTTAACATCCTGAATATGGTAATGAGAACTGGGAGCAACTTTACAAATATTGGGAATTTTCCCTGACAGATCATCAATATCCTTCATTGTAAAATTTACTCCTGCTTCTCTGGCAATTGCCAGAAGATGAAGGACTGTATTGGTTGAACCACCCATAGCAATGTCGAGTGACATGGCATTCAGAAAAGCTTCACGGGTGGCTATTGACCTGGGGAGAACAGTTTCGTCCCCTTTATTATAATATCTGTCAGCCAGTTCAACAATAAGTCCGGCTGCTTTTTCAAACAATTTAGTCCTGTTCTGATGGGTAGCCAGAATTGTGCCGTTGCCAGGAAGGGCTAATCCTATAGCTTCATTCAGGCAATTCATTGAGTTTGCAGTGAACATCCCTGAGCATGATCCGCATGTGGGACAGGCAGATTTTTCAATTTCAGACAACTCACTGTCGCTAACCGAATCGTCGGCTGCAGCAACCATTGCATCCACCAGGTCGTAAGCCTTGTTATTACGCCATCCTGCCTCCATTGGTCCTCCTGACACAAATACAGTTGGAATATTAAGTCTCATGGCTGCCATCATCATGCCCGGAGTTATCTTGTCGCAGTTGCTTATGCAAATCATTGCATCTACAAGATGGCCATTACAGACGTATTCGATGCTGTCTGATATAAGCTCTCTTGAAGGGAGGGAGTAAAGCATTCCGTTATGCCCCATTGCAATGCCATCATCAATAGCTATTGTATTAAACTCGGCGGAAAAAAGGCCATGTTTCTCTATCTCCTTTTTAACATATTGTCCGATCTCATGAAGGTGGACATGTCCCGGAACGAACTGAGAAAATGAATTTACAATTGCAATAACAGGCTTTCCGAATTGATCCTCTTTCATGCCATTTGCACGCCACAGGCTTCTGGCGCCGGCCATAATCCTGCCGGTTGTTGTTCTGGAACTTCTGAGTTTGTTTTTCATTTCTTTGAAAATTGTATTTAAAAAAAAACTTCCCGGATTTCCGGAAAGCTTCTGTATATTTAAAAGTACTACATATTATTCCCGGATCATTTGCTCGAGGCTATAATAAGAATAAGGACAATAATATGTAAATAAAATATTCTCACTGTTATGCTATTATTGATGGACAAAAGTAGGTGATTTTTTTAATAAATCAAGCAAAAAGTGCTAATTTTTTTAATTTTTGTTAAAGATTATCCGGAACAAGATCAATTATTGCAGCTGACCTGGTGATGAATCAGGCAAATTACCTTAATAATTTAAGCTTCTTTTATAAAAAACCGGTAGTAATTTTTTTGTCTGGCAAAAAACTTCCCGGATTATAAAACCATTTCACATTAACTGGCAGAGGCTTTCTCTTAGCTGTTGGAAGCAAGTTTATAATAAGTAAAGCCTGCTTTTGATAGAATTGGCATTCTTACCTGAAGGTGCCGGGCAGGTGAAATTAAATTGAAGCAATAAATTAAATATTAAAAATTGTTATATATTAGTTTTTTTTATAGTATTGCTTTCAGGATGCATTGAATTTAGATACCGGAATAAACCTGACCTGATATAATTAGAAAGCCTATTCCTTGTTTGATTATTTCTTACAGTTAAATCGCACGGCCCTTCGTGATTCAATAATAGTTTGATTGTTTATTGTTTAAGATAACTGCCGGCCATATACTAACATTTTATTTTCAAGTTATGAACATTTAGTTTTGATTACCATTATTTGTCCCGCAAATTATGTCTATTAGCCGGCTGAGTATTAATTTTTTATTAATTAACTAACCTTTCTATGCAATGAAAAAAACGATCAACCAAGAGGTACTGACTTATCCGTACCTGAAAAAATTGCTTAAGGATTTTAAAATTTTAATCCTTTTAATGCTGCTGGGTGTTACGAATGCCTTACATGGAACCGGTCTTCAACAAAGAACTATTTCCGGAACAGTGACTGATGGTTCATCAGGGCTTGCAATGCCAGGAGTCAATGTTGTTGTCAAAGGTACAACGATAGGGACTTTGACTGATATAACTGGAAAATATTCAATATCAGCACCTTCTCGGGAGGCTGTAATTATTTATTCTTTTATCGGTTATGACAATAAAGAAATAACGGTTGCGGACAGGACTGTTATTGATGTTGCCCTTGTCCCATCCACGCTGTCTCTTGATGAAGTAATAGTAATTGGTTACGGGGTTCAGAAGAAAAGTGATCTTACAGGTTCGGTTGTAAGAGTAAATATGGAGGATAAGGCAGACCTTGCAAATACGAACCTCTCTCAGGCTTTATCGGGAGCTTCGGCCGGGGTGAATGTTCAGGCCTCTGGTCTGGCAGGAAGCGAGCCATCACTTTCAATCAGGGGAAAAACATCACTTTCAGCAAACGACGAACCGTTAATTGTTCTAGATGGAATTATCTACAATGGGGCTGTAACAGATATTAATATCAGTGATGTGGAGTCCATAGATATTCTTAAAGACGCAAGTGCTGCAGCAGTATATGGATCAAGATCGGCAAATGGAGTAATGTTGATAACCACCAAGAAAGGGAAAACAGAGAAGCCTGTCATTTCATTTAATGCATACTATGGTTATCAGGATATGACAAATAATCCAATGAAAGTAATGAATGCTGAGCAATATGCCGTCAGGTTGAGTGATTATAACTGGGAGCAGGACTTATATATTTGGTATAAAACCAATCCTACAAGTGATGCGGGAAAACCGGTAAGACCGGATATAACAAACCGTGCGGTAGTAGCCACTTTCCTCAGAACACAGGAAGAAAGAGATAATTATCTTGCAGGAAATGCAATTGACTGGGTTAAAGAAGTAAAACAATTAGCTCCGATACAAAACTACAACCTTAACCTTTCTGGGAAAAGTGAGAAGAGCAATTATTTCTTGTCAGCCTCCTATACCGATGAGAAAGGTATAATCCTGAATGACAGATTCAAAAGATTTACATTGCATTCAAATGTTGAAAGTCAAATCACAGACTGGTTAACACTGGGCTTGAATAGCACATATTCTGTCCGCGATTATTCAGGCAGGAATGTGAGTCTTGCAAATGCCAGGACATGCAGCCCCCTTGCAAATAATCTTATAGGTTCTCCAAATTATGAAATGTACCTTACAGGTGAACTTTATATGCCTTACCCGCTTAATAATTTATATGCTGATGACAGTGATCTGAGGAATTCCCTGTTTAATGTTGGTACCGCTAAGATAACTGTCCCATGGGTAAAAGGATTATCTTATGAAGTTAACTATTCCAACACGTATTCCATTTCGAATCATGACACTTTCTGGCCTGCAACTATCCCTGAGGGTTCCCAGAATAAGGGTCGCGCTGATAAAATTCCTTCCGAAACAAAAAACTGGATAATTAACAATATCGTTTCTTTCAACAGAAGCTTCGGGGATCATCAGTTGAATGGGACCTTGCTTTACAGCAGGGAGAACAGGCGCGGGAAAGACACTTCTGTTCGTTCAGAAGGATTTGACAATCCTGTCCTGGGATATAATGGAATTGAGCTGGGAACATTGTTCACTGTTTCGTCAGGTGCCTGGGAAGAAAACAGCCTCTCATACATGGCCCGGGCCAGCTATACATATAAAGGCCGCTATTTGTTCACAGGAACAATCCGGAAGGATGGTTTTTCAGGATTTGGAGCCAGCACCAAATATGCTACATTCCCCTCAGTTTCATTGGGCTGGGTGGCTTCTGACGAGTCATTTCTCAGTGATGTTACATGGCTTTATTTAAAACTAAGGACATCGTATGGCAAAAACGGGAATCAGGGAATAGGGCGTTACTCAAGTTTTTCGAGGATGCAATCCCAGCCGTATGTTTTTGGCCCTACGACAACAATTGGGGTTTACCCGAATACTTTAGGCAATGCCGATCTTGCATGGGAATCCACCGCATCATTCAATTTTGGCTTGGACTTTGGCTTATTTAACAGGAGAATTTCGGGTTCCCTTGATATATATAAGGCGAAAACCAGTAATGTTTTGGTTAGCAGGGCACTTCCTCCAACTACAGGATACGATAATGTCTGGGCGAATATCGGATCAATAGATAATAAAGGTATTGAACTTGAATTTAAAACCATTAATATTGAAAGGCGTTTAAGGTGGGAATCCAATTTTACATTTTCGCTAAACAGGGATAAGATATCCAGACTTTATGGCGGTAATAATGACAAAGATATAGGAAACTCATGGTTTGTCGGAGAGCCGATAAGCTCAATATATGACTATGAGATGGTGGGAGGATTATGGACTGAACAGGAGCTTTATACAGGTAACATCCTCGCAAACTGGTATCCCGGTCAGTTCAAATACGTTGATCAGAATGGAGATGGAGTCATTGAACCTGTTAATGACAGGAAAATTATCGGGTACAGAACACCGAACTACCGGTTCAGTATAAATAATACACTTGCATTTCAGAGTTTCGTTTTATCTTTCTTTATTAACTCAATACAGGGAGGTAATGGATATTATATTGCTGATAATTCATCTGTGGTAAATATCGATTGGAATGCTGATACCGCACGCAGGATAAACGCTTCAGCTGTTCGTCAGTACTGGACACCCGATAACGGAGTAAATAATGCAACAGGCGTATTTAATGCACCGGTTGTGCATGGAGGCATTTATGAAAGCAGGAGTTTTGTCCGATTGCAGGATGTTTCACTTTCATACAAATTTGGCACAAATTTACTTAAAAAATTACAAGTTCAGGGATGCCAGGTCTACATTTCTTCTAAAAATCCATATATATGGACCAAATGGTCAGGTTGGGATCCGGAAGTCGTAGACTGGAATGCAGATGACGGAACACAAATACCAATACCCCGCTTATGAGAAATATTACTGCAGGATTAAGGATCACCTTATGATTTGATTAATCAATATTAAAAGGTTGAATAATTATGGAACTTAAAAATTTTAAAGAGATGAATAAATATTTATATATAATCAGAAAAAAGTACTCAATACTCGCAGTTATGGTATTGATATGTTCCTCCTGCCAGAAGGATGTTCTTAAGGAGGTTCCGATGGATTTCCTTGCTCCCGAGAACGCTTATACCAGTTTTGCAGGGATCCAGCAAGGAATAACAGGATTACACTGGTTTATGAGAAATAGTTTCTATGACGAACAAACCAGGCAGGATTGTTTTGCCATTATGAATGGCGGAGTTGCTACTGATCTTGCTTTTCACGGTGAGAATCCCGGTGGAAACAGAAAACTTGTCAATTATCAATCTGAAATGACACCAAGTTTTGATGAGTTCGTACCCTTTTTCTGGCAAAGACCTTATCAGATGATACAGAGAGCTAATGTACTTATTGAGTCTATTAACTCAGCTCAGGAGAATGTATTTCCCAGCGAAACAAAGAAAAATGAATATCTGGCGGAGGCTATGTTTTTCAGGGCATGGGCCTACAGGACACTGGTAATGTTATTTGGGGATGTTCCTCTGGTAGATTATGTGGTAAAGAGTGCTAAAACTGATTTTGTAAGGGCTCCAAAAGCTGATATTTATAAACTGATGGAAGCCGATCTTATTTTTTCCGCCGCAAACCTGCCTGAACCGGGCAAAGAGGAGAGTCCTGGCAGAATAACCCAGGGCGCCGCATTGACGTTATTAACTGAGGTTTATCTTAGCCAGTCTAAATACCAGCAGGCTGTGGATGCCGCATCAGATGTAATTGATGGTGGTTACTATCATCTTATGACATCGCGTTTCGGATCAACTGTCGATGTATTCGGGTCAGGAGATGTCTTCCTGGATCTTTTCGCATATGGGAACCAAAACCTGCCGGAAAACCGGGAAGCGCTCTGGGTAATCCAGTTTGAACCTCTTGTTAATGGAGGAATAAAATTCGCAGGTGAAAGAGGTTTTGGTCCTGCCTATTTCAGAATAGGGAATACACCTGATGGTAAAATAGCATTCAGGGGCGAGTTTGTAAGTGGGAAATATACAGGTTATTCTGATTCACTGGGTCGTCCGGTTGCATATATGCGACCTTCCAATTATATGTCTTATAATATATGGAGAAGCGATTGGAATAATGACATCAGGAATGCGAAGCATAACATTAAAAGAGATTTCTATTATGACTCTCCGGGCTCGGCATATGATAAACAAAAGATTGATTTCAGTAAATATCCTCCTGGTAGCAGAAATTCGCTTCTGGATACCTGCCAGTATATTTTCCCCTATATTCTGAAATTTGCAGATCCTTTGCATCATTTTGATGATCCCAGCAGGTCTGGTGGCGGCTATGTGCATAAAGATATTTATGCAATGCGTCTTGCAGAAACATATCTCCTTCGTGCTGAAGCTTATGTTGGGCTTGGAAACAAAACCGCCGCTGCAGCAGACATAAATGCTCTCAGAACAAGAGCCAATGCGACACCGGTTGCTAGTGCCAATGTAGATATTGATTATATTCTGGACGAAAGGGCTAGAGAAGTATATGGTGAGGAGTGGAGACACATTACCTTACGGCGCGTTGGTAAACTACTTGAAAGAGTAAGGTTGTACTGCAATAATCCGGTATATCCGGCTTGTAATATTCAGGATTATAACATACTCTTCCCAATTCCTCAGACTGTGATTGATTTAAATATTGATGCTGTAATGGAACAAAACCCGGGTTATTCACAGTAATTGATGGATTAGTTATCTCTGAAAATTTAAATTTATTATAATAAGATTACTGTAAATTAATATTTTATCATAAGTGGACAGGATATTTTTGTCCACTTATGTTTTTTATCAATAGTGCTTGAAAAAATTATTCTCTTTAATAAAGTTCAAAAATGACTTTGTTTTTATGTTTTTTACAACTTTTCCAAAAATTGTTAGATTTGTAGTTAAATTTATCATCGGAAATAAATATTTTTTTACTTCGTTTAACTTTTTAATAAAAAAACAGAAAATGGGAAAAAATAAAACTCTGGTGTGGCTTTTAACCTTTCTGAGGATAATTGTGGGATGGCATTTCCTTTTCGAAGGTATCTCCAAATTATTTAATCCGGCATGGTCGGCAACATCCTATCTTATGGAGTCCAAATGGCTCTTTTCCGGATTTTTTCACTGGCTGATCGGCAATACCACCACACTTCAGATTGTTGATTTTTTAAATATATGGGGATTAATACTTATTGGTACGTTTTTATTTATAGGGATGTTCACCCGTGCTGCCAGTATATCCGGAGCCTTATTGCTTTTACTCTATTATATTGCCAATCCTCCGTTTGTTTATTCCTCAATGCCGGCAACAAGCCATTTTTACATTATCAACTATAACCTTATTGAAGCAGTTGTCCTGATAGTTATTTCATCATTACCCGGAGATTATCTCTGGAGTGTCCAGAGATATATTGCTTACTATCATGCTAAAAGAAAAGAACAGAAATTTCCGGCAAGTGATAACCATGCAATTTTAGAGACAACTGATAATTCCAGACGGGAGTTAATAAAAAATCTTGCAGTTCTTCCGCTCTTTGGAGCTGTTTTTTTCGGGATGGCCAGGAAAAGAGGATGGTTCAGTTTTGAGGAAGGTAACCTGGCTGCCAAGACAGATGCAGTCAGCAGCGCTTCTCTATTACTTGGAAAAAACTACTCAATAAGCGAATTAAAAGGGCAGGTACCTTCAGGTAAAATAAAGGATGTTACATTGAGCCGGATAATGGTAGGTGGTAACCTTATCAGCGGATTTGCCCATTCACGGGACCTGATTTATGTCTCTACCTGGCTGAAACAATACTTTACCGATGAAAAGGTGATTGAAACATTATGGCTATGTGAAGCCTGCGGGATCAACACTGCTATTTTCAGGTGTGACGAAAATACTATAAGAATCCTGGAAAAATACTGGAATCGCGGAGGAAAAGTAAAGTGGCTGGCGCAAACCTATCCTAAAGGTGAAGACCTGTCAAATGTCCAGCTGGCAATCGATCATGGCGCAATCGGTGCATTTGTTATGGGAAATATCGCCGATCAGATCGTTTATAACAATAAGATCGAAGAATTGATAAAACCCATTGAACTTATCCAGAGCCAGGGATTGATAGGAGGGACAGCCGGTCACTCCATAAAGGTACCAATGGCTTGTGTGGAAAACGGGATAAAAGCAGATTTTTTCATGAAGACCTTCCATAGTACCGATTACTGGTCGGCAACACCTTTGGATCCTAATAACACAGAACTCCCGGAGCAGGGGCAGGATCATAACATGGCACATGATAATATCTGGTGTATGTCAGACAAGGATGTAACCGACTTCTTTAAGACCAATAAAACACCCTGGATAGCATATAAGGTACTGGCCGCCGGAGCAATTAAACCCGAAGAGGGTTTCCGACACGCCTTTGCCAGCGGAGCTGATTTTGCCTGTGTCGGGATGTTTGACTTTCAGATAGTTGAAAATGCAAATATTGCATATAATATACTGAATTCAGATCTGAAACGCGACAGGAAGTGGTACACCTGATTTTTACTTTTATTAGTGACCATATTATTGTATTTTCTCGAAAATGGCATCAAAAGACAACGAACGGTTCAAGCTGATTAGTGTGGTATGATCAGGTTTAACCATAGTATACAGGAAATCTATGGCCTGTTTTTTAACTGAGAAAATTATTGCCTGTATAAGAGTTGTTTCCTGTGAATATATTCATCATGATCTTTTCCACTTCCTGAGTGTAGTTGGACGGAAATCCAATCTCATTGCAAAGTAACCTGAATGTAAATAATAAAAATCCTTTGATCAACATATCTATTAAAAGGTGATATGATTGTGCTTCATGATGGAAGTTCACAATTATAGAATTTACTTGCACATCAATATAATTATTTTTTATATTTTTATTCTTTATAATTTTAATGCTTGTTAATTATATGGATGTACTAACCTAAAATTTTCATCATGGAAAAAACTCAATTAAAGCGCAGGATCAGGTGTATAATCCTGTTTTGTTTATGGTTCATTATTCCCCTGAGTACCTTTGCACAAATAAGTGTAAAGGGAAAGGTGACTGATGCTCAGAACAATGAACCTTTAACCGGGGTAACTGTAACCGTGAAAGGTAGTGTCATTGGGACATTAACTGACGTTAATGGTGATTATTCTATTTCTGTTCCGAATGAAAATAATTCACTTTTATTTTCATTTATCGGATATGTACCAAAAGAAATTGTTGTGGGAACACAGAGGGTAATAAACCTTGCACTTGAAACAGATGTATTAAGATTAGAGGAGGTTGTGGTTATCGGTTACGGTACAGCAAAGAAAAGCGATTTAACAGGATCGGTTGTGAGCGTCAGGGCGGAAGATTTTAAAACAAAACCTATGGTGCAGATGTCTGAGATGCTTGCAGGTACTATAGCGGGATTTAACTCAGATCAGGGTACTTCTGCGGCCGGTGGCGCCTCTTTGGAAATCAGGGGACCCAAGTCACTGTCAGCCGCTACTGATCCTTTGATAGTACTTGATGGTGTGATATTTAATGGCAGCCTCAGGGACATAAATCCCAATGACATACAATCGGTTGATATTTTGAAAGATGCAAGCTCTGCAGCTGTTTATGGTGCCAAGGCAGCTTCCGGTGTGGTTCTTATTACCACAATAAAAGGAAAGCTTGGTAAACCCGTCATTAATTTTTCAACTAAACTGGGGATGACCGAGAGTAACAATGTAAGAAAGGGATTAGGTCCTGAAGCGTTTATTAATTTCAGAGCAGATTATTTCAGGCAGGCTTTCCCTACTACAGATTATGATTATTATACAAATCCGGGTAAGCTACCGGGTAGTATGACCATTGACCAGTGGCGTGATTTAAGTGCTGCTCCCCTTGCCGATAACACACAGGAATGGATGTCTCGCCTGCAGTTTACCAGCATAGAAAAGGAAAATTATGTTGCAGGTAAAACAATAGACCCTTATGATTATGTATTTAGAAAAGGGTTTCAGCAGGACTATGACTTGAGTATTTCCGGCGGAACAAATAATACAACCTATTATTGGTCTATTGGATATAATAAGAATGAAGGGATCAGGGTTGGCGATCAGTTTTCGAGTATCCGTTCAAGACTTAATGCAGATTATAAAGTTAATGATTGGCTGAATGTTGGCCTGAATACTCAGTTTTCTGACAGGAATGAAGGTTCGGTACCTGCCTCAACAACCGGCTTTTATGAGATTGATCCTTATGGAGAAATGTTTGACGCAGAGGGTAATTTGGTGAGACTTCCTAACGGACAATATACTGATAACCCGTTACTGGCTTATTACCGTACGGATTTGCTGAACAAGACAAACAGCTTGTTTACCAATATGTATACAAATATAAAACTTCCTTTTGGATTTAACTTCAAAGTGTCATTTCAGCCTCGCTACCAGGCAAGAAAATATCTGAGTTTTATAACAATCAGTGATAAGCTTGGAGGTTTAGCCAATGAAATCCCTTCTGGCAGAAGAGATGAATCTTCGAATTTTAGCTGGATGGTTGATAACTTGCTGACCTGGAAAAAAGAGATAGGGATACACAGTTTTGATTTAACACTTCTGGCAAATATTGAAGAGAATAAATCCTGGTTCTCTGACATGACTAATAAGAACTTTGCGCCCAATCAGAATCTGTCATTTCATGCTTTGCAATTTGGTGACAGTCCCTCTATAACAAATAACGATACAAGGAGCACGGGTGACGCTTTGATGGCCAGGTTAAATTATACATTAATGGGCAGATATCTTTTAACTGCATCTGTCAGAAGGGATGGTTACTCTGCTTTTGGGAGTGAAAATCCAAGGGCAACCTTTCCAGCCTTTGCCTTTGCATGGGTAGTATCGGATGAAAGTTTTTTCAAGGTTAATTTGATTGACCGTCTGAAATTAAGATTATCATGGGGAGCTAATGGTAACAGGGATATTGGTATTTATTCAGCATTGGCAAGTATGGTGTCAAGTTTATGGTTTGATGGTACAAATACCCGTGTAGGTGTTAATACTTCAACCCTGGCAAATTATGGGCTTAAATGGGAAAGAACAGAATCTTTTAATTTAGGATTGGATATTTCATTATTGAAATACAGGATTGACCTTACAGCGGATGTCTATAATATGAAAACCACCAACCTGTTGATGAATCGAATTATTCCAGCGATTACCGGATTCTCTAACATTATGGCAAACCTTGGTGAATTGGGCAATTCGGGCTTTGAGATGACTTTAAATACAATAAATTACAGCCAGCCTGCTTTTACATGGAAATCAAGCCTGGTATTCTCACTTAACAGGAATAAAATCAATAAGTTATTTGGTGATGTCAATTCCTATACTTTATTGGGAAAATCACAGACAGGAGAAGTTCCGGATTTTTCAAACGGATGGTTCCCGGGTCAGGCTATTGATATTGTATGGGATTATAAAGTTATAGGGATCTGGCAGACAGAAGAAGCCACAGAAGCTGCTAAGTTTGGTTTGAAACCAGGTGATTTTAAGGTTGTTGATGTAGACGGAGATTATAAATACATTGATTTAAACGACAAACAGTTTATCGGCCACGATGTGCCGCAATATCGTCTCGGCCTAAGAAATGATTTCACTTTTCTGAAGAACTTCACTGCATCAGTTTTTCTTCGTGCCGATCTGGGTCAGATAGGAAGTTTTAGAGATGCAATGAATTCAGGTTATGGCGTTTATGACCGGGCTAACAAAAGTACCGGACCGTTACCCTACTGGACAGCTCAAAATCCAAACAATGAGTATCCGCGACTTAATCCCACTTCTTACGGAGTTTATGGAGGTGGGATAATGATATACAAACCTCAGTCATTTTTAAGAATTCAGGATGTATCACTGACATATAATCTGCCTTCTGTTGTGACCCAGAAAATAAAGCTTAATAGTCTGCAGATTTTTGGCTCAATCAGGAATTTTGCCACATTTACCAAGTGGCCGGGCTGGGACCCTGAGTCCGGGATGAATCCAATGCCAAGGACCTATACTTTTGGGCTTAATTTTTCATTATAAAAGTAAAATGGGAACTTTAAAAAATAATATTATGAAACGAATAAAGATAATTCCACTGATTTTAACCATATTTCTGCTAATCCTCATTTCATGCTCAAAAGATTGGTTAAAACCTGATCCTCTTTCTATCTATGCTCCTGAAAATGTTTTTGTCGATGAAGCAGGTTTTGAATCAGGATTGACAAGATGCAGGAAAGAAATAAATGCTGAAAACCATGGTGACCTGAACCCGACCAGTCTTGATCACATGGCTTCTGACCTGGCTGTTCCACTTCGTGATGCTGATTTCAGAGTACTTTCGCCAAGTAGCTTTCTCCCTACCGGGCAGTCCATTCAATATAGTTTAATTAATACTTTTACTAACGAATATGGATATATTAAAAATGCGAATACTATAATTACCAGAATAGACAATATACAATGGGCTGACCAGAGTGTCAGAAACCGGATATTGTCAGAGGCTTACTGGTTCCGTGCCTACTGGTATTATCGGTTGGTTAATACCTACGGGGATGTTCCCTGGGAGGGAATGGAAGAAACAGGTGCTAAACTTGATTATAAAACAACTTCAAGATGGGCAATCCTGGGCCAGCTCGAAAAAGACCTTGAATTTGCGGTTGAAAACCTTCCTGTTCTTGCTGCAAAACTTGGTAATGTTACAAAAGGTGCGGCTAACCACCTGCTGGCCAAAGTATATCTTGCCAATTGTGAGTTCGATAAAGCAATAGCTGCAACTACTGAAATAATTAACGGACCGTACGCATTGATGACAGATCGGTTTGGCAGCGATAAGCTAAAATCATGGCATAATGTTATATGGGATCTGAGTCGCTGTGAAAATAAAAATAGTGCAGCAAACACCGAGACTATTTATGCTACGGTTGATCGTGCTGATGCATCTCCGGACACATGGTGGAGCAATCCGGGTACTTTTTCAATGTGGCTTTATTGTCCTTCGTATTGGAAGGTTAAAGATGGTGATGGTCAGCGGGCAACTAACTGGAACAGTACAGCAGGTGATTCTTTGGGAAATGGAAATGGGTATGTAAGGACGAACGATTTCTGGCACTACCGGATTTGGGAAGATGCAACTTATACGTGGGAGACTACACCCGATATGAGGAGAGCCGGAACTAACTGGGTCGAAATGGGAAAATTCACCTCCGAAATAATTACCCTCAGGGAAGGTTCATCAACTTATGGTCAGCCACTTAGTAAACTATATTACGGGACTCTGCTTGATACAGTAGATACCTGGTATCCGTGGCCCATCTACAAAACCTGGACCCCGACACCTAACTATTATCTGCCAAGAGGCGGGCAGGGTGACTGGTATATTTTCCGTCTCGCTGAAACTTACCTTTTAAGAGCAGAAGCATATTTCTGGAAAGGGCAACCAGATCTTGCGGCTGATGATATAAATAAGGTCAGGCAGCGTGCCAATGCTCCTCTGATTACCCCGGGAGATGTTACTATTGATTATATATTTGATGAACGAGCACGTGAATTATATACTGAGGAACCACGACATTCCGAAATGGTCAGGGTCTCATTCATCTTTGGAAAACTTAACAAAGATGGATATAGTCTTGATAATATTTCAGATAAAAACTGGTATTACGACAGAATAATGCGGGTTAATCCTTTTTATCATCCCCCTTTGTATTCTTATTATGGTATTGAAGCACATATGTCACCCTATAATATGTTGTGGCCGATATCTCAGAAGGTTATCACAGCAAATACATTGGCAAGAATCAATCAGAATATCGGATATGAAGGTGCACAGCAGAACGTTCCACCACTTGAAACCATACCATAACTTGTTTATATATTGTGCAGTTTGAATGTTTCAAACTGCACAATATTATTGATATTTCTTAAAATTTTTCAATAGTTTATTTCCAGTAAGGATAATATTAATAATTTAACCAATGAAGACTATTGCCGGATTATTTAATTTTCGGACTTACTTAAGCTTCTGTTTTTTATTGATTAACAGCTCATTTATATATGGTCAGGGTGCCGGGAAAATAAAAATCAATTTCATTGATTACTTCTTTGAAAATGCTTCTCAGCTGAGCTGGCAAATACAGGGAGACACCGCAATAAAAATTTCTCTGATGGCTGATTATGAGCGCGAGTCACTAAATCGTCAGACTGACCACTGGTTTTTTAAAATAGAAGCTGACAGAGGAACCCCTGTTAAGCTTATTATATCAAAAATGATGGCAGATGTTTATAATGGCAATAAAGCTACTAACTGGTGGAACTTTAAGAATGACATTTCCTGCTATATCTCTTATGACAAGAAAAATTGGGAGGCCATTAAAACATCAAAACTGCCAGGCATGGAACTTTTGGTTGAGTTTGTGATGAAAGGGGAATCAGTTTATGTTGCAAGAATACCTCCATATACAATTTCAGACCTTGAAAACCTGAAGAATAGAATAACTAATAATAAATTGGTGAAAATAATTAATATAGGAATGACTGTTGAAAAGAGACCTCTTGAAATAATACGGCTTGGAAATCCGGATGCTCCAAATTCAGTCATTATACGTGCAAGAGCGCATCCCTGGGAACCCGGAGGGAGCTGGGTAGTGGAAGGCTTAATCAATAAATTCATCAGCGAGAATTCACGGGAATGGCAGAAAACATTTTGTGTTTATATAATGCCAATGGCAAACAAGGATGGAGTAGCACGGGGAATGACAAGATTCAATGTAAGGGGGAAGGATCTTAACAGAAACTGGGATATGAAGCCGGACTCTGTTCTTTGCCCGGAAAAATATGTTCTTGAAAAATTTATAAGTGGCCTCATCACTAAAGGAATAAAGCCCTGCTTTGGGATTGATATTCATAACGATGATTCCGGAGGAATTATTTTAGCTCAACATAGCAAGGACGACACTCAGTTTGTGAAAAATATGCAATTATTTGAAAAATTGATGAGAGAATATACCTCCTTTTCAGAAAATGTGAGGTATTCGTGGAAAACTCCGGGACAACCATTAACAAATGTATCATTCGAGAATGGAATGTTGAGCAGATACGGAATTGAGGCTATAGTATATGAACTTAATGCAAACTGGATCAGCTCACTTAATAAGATGCCATCTGCGAAAGACTGGATGACGATCGGCGAAAATCTCAATACTGTATTTTATGAATACCTGAAGGGTTCAAATCAGTAAACAGATATTATTAGTTGATACATTAAAGTCAATCAAAGGTTCTCAAATATGAATTTAGTTTCCTGAATATTTTTTCGTTAATAGTATCATTTAAGAAATGTAATAATTCAACCTGTGACTAAAAATATTAAAACAGAAAAAATTGGAATACTGTCTTCAATGTTTTATATTAATAGACTGAGGCAGGTAATTCTCCTGGTATTTATTATTGTGTTATTTTCCTGCCAGTCTCCAAATAAATTTGACATTGGGAATGTCCGTAATTTTGGTGCCGTAGGAGATGGGAAGGTCGATGATACATATGCAATCCAAAAAGCAGTCGATGCCTCTGTTGGTGCAGTCTATTTACCAAAGGGGTTGTACCGCATTACTAAACCAATTGTTGTCAACCTGGACAAAACCGGGTATACTTCGATTAACGGTGAAGGTGTTGCCCAGATATTAATGACAGGGTCGGGACCAGCTTTCAGATTCATTGGCACGCATTTTAAATCTGCCGACCCAGGTACATTTTCGGAAGATGTCTGGGATCGACAGCGGATGCCGGTTGTAGAAGGTATCGCAATTATCGGTAATAATGCAGAAGCAGTTGGTATTGAGGCTGAGGGCACAATGCAACTGACCCTGCATCGGATTCTTATTCGTAAGGTTTTACATGGTATTCATCTGACTGGAACTAACCGGAACATAATAATTTCTGATTGTCATATCTATGATAACAATGGAGCGGGAATTTACTACGATAATGTAAACTTACATCAGTCTAACATAATTGGTTGTCACATAAGCTATAATAAAGGTGGTGGTATAGTATCAATGGGAGGAGCTGTGCGTAACATACAAATCACCGGTTGTGATATTGAGAGCAATATGGATCCGGATATGCCCCCTGCTGCAAATGTTTCCATTGACTGTTCCGGAAGTACTATCGGAACTGCCGAAGTGTCAATTTCTGGTTGTACTCTTCAACATAATAATACATCTGCCGGTTCGGCGAATGTTCGTATCATAGGAAGTAGTATGCCAGGTCCCGGTACTGACCTGGTACGCTGGGGCAATGTGTGTATAACCGGTAATTTAATGAGTGACGTTAAGGTCAATGTAAATCTCAAGGAATGCCACGGTGTGGTAATTACAGGTAATACTTTCTGGCAGGGTTATGAACACAATTTACTTATCGAAAGTTGTTCTAATATTGTTGCAGGTTCAAATAACTTTGACCAGGAACCGTCCTACTTCAATAGTGGCGAAGCTATGAATAGCCTTAAAATAATTAATAGCAAGGACTGTACATTTTCTGGTCTTCATATTACAAATGTTCGTCGGGATCAGGCAGCATTTCTTATCGAGAATTGCGCCCGGATAAACATAACCGGCTGTACTATTCTTGACTTTGATAATATAGGCTTATTGATGAGAAATGTTTCATTCAGCCATGTATCTGATTGCCTTATCCGCGATGATCGCCCTGCTTCAAAGTCAATCCCCCTTAAAATTACAGGTGGTAAAGGAAACATGATTGCTGACATTCTTAAATGAATCTGATATGTGTGAACCTGGAAAAACAGTGTGGAGGAATTGACATGGGGCAGTTCTACCATATAAATGGCTATTCAATTTGTTTTCGTATTTGTAATCTTTAAGTGAACTTTTTGGAAAATATATTTGTTATATTAAGTTGGAGATAAGTAATGAAAAAGGCCTCTTTTAATATTCAACTTCTCCCTTATTATTGTTTTATCCTAAAACTAATAAATAGTTCATCTTTGGCCAAATAAGTTAACCTTGTAAGCTGAAAAACCACTTATGTTAAAAAATGTTAATAAATTGCCTTTTAACTTAATTTATGTCAGGAATATAAAAATCTAATTATATTTAAAAGTTTATTTATTTTTTAATTAGTTCTTTAATAATTTGAGGCGCTTTTATTGATGATCTTTAATATTTTCTAACCTAATATTTAAATTATGAAAAAAACACAATTGAAATGCAGGATTAAATACTTAATCCTGTTTTGTTTATGGTTCATTATTCCCCTGAGCACCTTTGCACAAATAAGTGTAAAGGGGAAAGTGATTGATGCTCAGAATAATGAGCCGTTAGTTGGAGTAACTGTCACTGTTAAAGGTAGTGTCATTGGAACCCTGACTGACATTAATGGTGATTACACAATTTCAGTTCCAAATGAGAGTAATACTCTTTTATTCTCATTTATAGGATATGTTTCAAAAGAGATTGTCCCGGGTAATCAGAGAGTAATAAACGTTTCACTTGTAACTGATGTGTTAAGGCTTGAAGAAGTTGTTGTTATCGGTTACGGAACTGCAAAGAAAAGTGATTTAACCGGCTCGGTAGTTAGCGTTAGGGCGAATGATTTTAAAACCCAGTCTATGGTTCAGGTAACTGATATGCTTACAGGGACTATAGCCGGATTTAATGCAAATCAGTCGACCTCCGCAGCGGGTGGTGCCTCACTGGAAATTAGAGGACCAACATCACTGACTGCGGGTACAAATCCTCTGATAGTACTTGATGGTGTGATATTTGATGGCAGTCTCAGAGATATAAATCCAAATGACATTCAATCTGTTGATATTCTCAAGGATGCAAGTTCTGCTGCAGTTTTTGGTTCAAAGGCAGCTTCCGGTGTTATTCTGATTACGACAATTAAAGGGAAGACAGGTAAACCGACAATTAACTTTTCAACCAAACTTGGTATGAACGAAAGTAATAATCAGAGAAGGGGATTAGGTCCTGCTGAGTACATACAGTTCAGACAGGATTATTTCAGACAGATGTTCCCTGATATTGATTATAATTTTTATACCAATCCGGAAAACCTGCCCAGTAGCATGACCATTGATCAGTGGCGTGCATTAAGTTCTTCACCTGTCGACGATAATTTACAGGAATGGTTTGGCCGTCTGCGGTTTTTTCCTGAAGAGCAGGCAAACTATCTTGCAGGAAAAACCATGGATATGTATGATGAAGTATTCAGGAAAGGCAAAAGACAGGAATATGACCTCAGTATTTCTGGGGGAACTGATAATGCTACATATTACTGGTCTGTTGGATATAATGATAATGAAGGTATCAGGGTTGGTGACCAGTATTCAAGCATCCGCTCCAGACTTAACGCTGACTTTAAAGTATCAAAATGGCTGAATGTTGGTCTTAATACGCAATTTTCAGACAGAGATGAAAGTTCTGTACCTGCAAGTCTTAATTTTTATGTTAACAGTCCCTATGGAGAAATGTGGGATGCTAATGGAAATCTGAAGAGGTATCCTCATGGACATTCAGATAATCCATTACTGGCATATTACCGTACATCTTTGTTGAACAAAACAAACAACTTGTTTGCCAATATGTATGCTAACATTAAACTTCCTCTTTGGATTTAATTTCAAAGTATCTTTTCAACCCCGGTATCAGACATACGAAGTACCTCACCTTTACTACAATTAGTGAAAAACTCGGTGGTATAGCGAATGAAATACCATCAGGTGAAAGAAGGGAATCGTCTACAATGAACTGGATGGTTGATAACCTGCTTACATGGAAAAAGGAGATAGGTGTACACAATTTTGATGTGACCCTGCTTGCAAATATTGAAGAAAATCAATACTGGTCAACATCTCATGACTAATAAAAACTTTCAGCCTAATCAACAACTTGGATATCATGGACTGCAGTTTGGAGACACTCCGGGAATATGACAATGACGACACAGGAGCACTGGCGACGCTTTGATGGCCCGTCTGAACTACACATTAATGGGCAGATATCTTTTAACTGCTTCCGTAAGAAGGGATGGTTACTCCGCATTTGGTACCGAAAATCCAAGAGCCACTTTCCCAGCCTTTGCTCTTGCCTGGGTGGTGTCTGATGAGAGTTTTTTCAATGTTGATCTCATAAACAGATTGAAACTCAGATTTTCATGGGGTGTAAATGGTAACAGGGATATAGGTATGTATTCAGCACTTGCCAAGTACAGGTTCAAGCTTATGGTACGACGGTACCAATACCCGCGTAGGAGTTTATAACACAACATTGGCAAATCCCGGGCTGAGATGGGAAAGAACAACCTCTCTTAACTGTAGGATTGGATATTGCTGTACTGAAAAACAGAATTGATGTTAACTGCTGATTATTATGATATGACAACAACTGACCTGTTAATGAACCGGTATACTTCCAAGAGTTACCGGATTTTCCAATATTACCTCAAACCTTGGTGAACTTGGTAATAAGGGTTTTGAAATGACAATTAATACTATAAATATCAGTAATCCAGAACTTTACCTGGAAATCAAATTTTGTATTTTCACTTAACAGGAATAAAATAAGAAAACTGTTTGGTGATATAGGGACCTATACCTTATTGGGAAAAGAACAAACAGGGGAACTTCCTGATTATACGAACAAATGGTTCCCGGGCCAGGCTATTGATGTTGTATGGGATTATAATGTCATCGGGATATGGCAATTGGATGAAGCTGACGAGGCCGCCAGTATATAATTTGCAGCCCGGGGATTTTAAAGCAGTTGATGTTGACGGAGATGGTAAATATGTTGATTTAGACGATAAACAGTTTATTGGTCATGATGTTCCTCAGTTATCGTCTTGGTTTAAGAAATGACTTCAGCTTTCTGAAAAATTTCACTGCATCAGTTTTTTTTCGTGCCGACCTTGGACATTTTAGGTTCATATAGTGCTGCATTGAACAGAGGCTATGAATCAGACGACAGATGGAACAGAAATAATGGACCGGTACCCTACTGGACCGCTGATAGATCCAAATAATGAATATGCAAGACTTAATGCCATTCGTGCAGTTTTGGAGGCGGGTTGATGATATATAAACCAAGTCATTTGTCAGAGTTCAGGATGTTTCATTAACTTATAATTTACCTTCTGATTTAGCTCAGCAGCATCAAGTTGAACAATCTGCAGGTCTTTGGATCAATTAGGAATTTAGCCACAATTACCAAATGGCCGGGCTGGGATCCCGAATCTGTAAGATTTAATAGTTCAATCCCTGCCGGAATGAATCCTATGCCCAGGACTTATACAGTGGGACTTAACTTCTCATTATAGTTATTACAGTGAAATAACTTATAAATAGATAATCATATGAAACAAATAAAAATATTAACATTGATTTTAACCATAATCTTGCTGATCATGATTTCATGCTCAAAAGATTGGTTAAAACCCGATCCGCTCTCTTTCTTATGCCCCTGAAAATGTTTTTGTTGATGAGGCTGGTTTTGAAGCAGGACTTGTAAGGTGCAAGAAAGAAATGAATGCTGAAAACCATGGGTATCAGAACTATATTGCTGTTGAATGTTATGTATACTGATGTTGCAGTTCCACTCCGTCAGAGCGACTTCACAAAGAATACACCAAGTGCTGTAGCTCAGGTACCTCTTGTACTTAACTTTTTTAATAATGCTTATGGCTATATTAAAAATGCTAATACCATTATTTCCAGAATTGATGATATTAAATGGACTGACCAGAATGCAAGGAACCGGATATTGTCAGAAGCTTTATGGTTTCGTGCATACTGGTATTACCGTCTGGTTAATACCTATGGCGATATTCCCTGGGTGGGAGAAGAAGTCACAGGGAGCCAAACTCGATTACTTTTCGACCACCAGGTGGGCAATTCTTGGCCAGATTCAAAAAGACCTGGAATATGCAGTTGAATGGCTGCCTGTTACCGCCTGCAAATCTGGGTGATGTTACGAAAGGTGCAGCAAATCATCTTCTTGCAAAAGTTTATCTTGCCAATTGCGAATTTGATAAAGCAATAACAGCAACCACTGCGGTAATTAATGGCCCCTATGCGCTGATGACAGAACGGTTTGGAATTGATGCAAGTAAAGGATGGCATGATGTTATGTGGGATCTCCATCGCTGGCAAAACAGGAATCTTGCTTCAAACACGGAAACTATTTATGCAACAGTTGATCGTCCCGAAGCAGCTCCTGACACATGGTGGGAGCAATCCCGGTACATATTCAATGAGACTTTATACTCCTTCTTACTGGAAGGTACTGGATGCTACTGGTAACCGTGCATGTAACTGGCAGACCATTCCGGGAGATACCCTGGGTATTGGTAATGGAGATGTCAGAACAAACGATTTCTTTCACTATTGGATGTGGAGCGAGGGACCTTATACATGGCAGAATACACCTGACATGCGCAGAGCTCCTAATAACTGGATAGAGATGGGTAAAACAGAGGCTGAAATTATAACAGTCAGACCAGGTTCTCCAAATCTGGGAGAGCCACTGACTAAACAATATTATAAGAGTTTGGCCGATACCACAGATACATGGTATCCATGGCCTCAATACAAAACCTATACTCCGACAACAAACTATAGCCAGCCACACGGCGGGCAGGGTGACTGGTATATATTCCGTCTGGCAGAGACCTATCTTTTAAGAGCAGAGGCATATTATTGGAAAGGCCAGACAGCTCCAGCGGCAGACGATATAAATATGGTCAGGGCACGGGCCAATGCTCCACTGATTACTGCAGCCGATGTTAACATAGATTATATTTTTACAGAACGCGTCAAGGAATTGTATACAGAAGAACCACGTCATTCCGAAATGGTCAGAGTATCATTTATCTTTGCCAAACTAAACCGAGACGGTTATAGTTTATCTACAATCACTACGAAAAACTGGTATTACGACAGAGTAATGGGATATAATCCTTTTTACCATGATCCTAAGTACAGATTTTGGGATGCTACTGCAAATATGTCTCCAAGTAATATGTTGTGGCCTATTCCTCAAAGTGTAATAACTGCTAATACTCTGGGTACAATAAACCAGAATGTTGGGTATGATGGTGATAATCTTAATGTTCCACCTCTAGATGTTATACCTTAACTTTTTTAGAATTGTGCAGTCTGTAATTTTCAGACTGCACAATTTTTTTATTTAACAAAATTGACCTTTAACAAATACAATGTGAGAACCTATTGTAAATTAATGTAATTATTCAAAAAATGAAAACCAAAAAATATGGAATTGCATTTCTGTTCCTGATTATTTTTTCAAGTGTAAATGCTCAGATAAAAATTTTTATTGAAACAGATCTCGAAGGTGTAAGCGGGGTCTATAAGTTTGCCCAGACAAGGGAGAAGGATACGCCATTGAACATTCAGGCCTGTGAGTATTTCATGGGAGATCTTGCTGCGGTGGTACGGGGCCTTCGGGATGGCGGTGCTACCGAGATAATTATTATTGACGGACATGGCACCCAGGCAATGATTCCCCACCTTATGGTACCGGGTGCAAAATATGTTACCGGTAAACCAAGGCCTGAAGGTAACAGGTGGAGCCTGGATAAATCATTTTCAGGGCTGGTAATGTTCGGATTTCATGCCATGATGGGTACCCCGGATGGCGTCCTTAACCATACCCAGTCATCGAAAACAGAAAACAGGTATTGGTACAACGGTGTGGAGTCTGGAGAACTTGCGCAAACTGCCACTGTTGCGGGTTATTTTGGAGTTCCTCCGATCCTGGTGACGGGAGATGTTGCAACATGCCGCGAAGCAGTCAAATTCTTTGGAAACAATATTGTAACTGTTGCAACGAAGCAGGGTATTGCACGGGAAGCCGCAGTTCTCTATCCTTTCGAAGAAACACGGAAAGCTCTTTACGAGGGAGCAAAAAAGGCAATAGCGGCTATCCCAAAGTGTAAACCCTATATAGTGGAAACACCTATAAAAGCAAAGATGCAATACCTCGACCTGGATCCTAAATTACCCGAACCAAAAGTGATAACAAGGGAGTGGACCATTCCTGATGCTCTTCATCTTTTGGGCAGATAGGATTTGAAAATTCAAAAAAAGCATCTCGTTTGATGTTTAATATTTTTTCGGGTAATGCGCTTTGAACAGTGTTAATAGCTGATTATATTTATATTAACAATAATTGCCTTTTAATATCTAATCCTTCAACCACTTTAGTGGGAATGGCTAACTGACATTAAAATTTACTTATATAGAGATGAAAAAGAATTTTTATTTTTTTATCAGAAGCAGTTTGATAATTGCTGTTTGCTTTTTTGTTCTGTCATCATGCAATCAGACGAAAGAAGTCACGTCGTCTGCAAAATTTGAATTGCCACCTGTTGGGGATACTGTCAAACAAAAAGAGGTTCTTGAAAAACTTTTAAGTCTCCTGCCCCCTGACAGGACCATCAATGGCCGTGTCTCATTTCTTGACGCTACATTTCAGGACTGGCTTAAAAGAACCGGTGAACTTCCTCCTGATTTTGACCGGATGCCTTCCATCCCCTTTCTTCCTGACCCACTGGTTATTGACGAAGGAGGTAAAAACATTCCGGTGACAACAATGGCTCAATGGAAGGAGAAGCGTGAGTGGATGAAGAACCAGCTCGAATACTATATAACAGGTACCTACCCGCCCAAACCGGAGAACCTGGAAGTGAAAACACTCAGTGAGAAGAAAGAGGGGGAGACAATTGTACGCATGGTCGAACTGACTTTCGGACCCGGTAGCAAGGCCAAGCTTACCGTTGAAATGATGATCCCACCCGGGAAAGGTCCCTTCCCTGTGTTCCTTACACAGTGGAACCATCGTGAATGGGCCATGGTGGCAGTCAGGCGCGGATACATCGGGTGCGTTTATGCCGGTGCCGACTCAAAAGATGATACGGAGGAATACTCTGAGATATGGGCAGGGCAGTATGATTTTACAAGGTTGATGAGGAGATCGTTCGGTGCTTACAGGGCCATTGATTATTTGTACACCCTTCCATATGTTGACAGGGATAAAATAGGTATAACAGGCCATTCAAGGAATGGGAAACTGTCTCTTATGGCTGCAGCATTTGATGAACGTATCACGGCCTGTATTCCCAGCAGCGGAGGTACAGGTGCAGAAGTTCCCTGGAGATATTGTTCCCAGAATTATGATGTTGAAGACATTGCATTGCTGGCATGTGCCCAGCCGGCATGGCTTCATCCGCGGTTAAGATTCTTTGTCGGTCATGAAAACAAACTGCCTGTGGATCAAAACATGTTTATGGCTTTGATAGCTCCACGCGGCCTGATGCTAAGCACCGCAATCAGCGAAGGAGCAAGTAACCCCTGGGGTATTGAACAGGCTTATCTTGCAAGTCAGAAGGTTTACAAATTCCTTGGAGCCGAAAACAACCTGGCAATAAGATCACGCTACGGATTACACAGCGTATCTGCCAGGGATATGGAAGATTATATTGATTTCTTTGATTACGTTTTTAAAAGGAGTGATCATAAACCCGCGAACAGGTTATTTTTTAACTACTCGTTTGACAAATGGCGCGAGCTTAGCGGAGAGAATATTAATCCAAATAACTACCCGGTTAAAGGCCTTGACGATCTGCTGGCAGGTGAAAATAACAACCGGATAAGCACTGTAACAGGCTGGGAAAACAGAAGACCTGGCATCAGAAAGCAGATCCGCTGGGCACTGGGTGATGAGCCTGCGGGAGTTATCAATCCGGGGCCCGGTCACTTTGTCAGAGGCGGCGGGGATGAAAATAACTTTGGTTCATTTCTTGTCCGCCCCCGTGAAACCCAAACTATGGGCAGAATGCCAGTCAGCCCCTATAATGGTTTCGGCGACGAGCTGTTTGGTTATTTGTACTATCCAAAAAATGAAAAAGGGGAATTGAAAAGCAATAATTTACCCGTAGTGATTTACCTTCATGAATACGATTATTCAAAAGGATTCAGTTCTTATCACCAGGTTGAGTCCCTCTTTCAGTCAATTACCGACAGGGGTTATGCGGTCTTTTCATACGATATGCTGGGCTTTGGCAACAGGATAGAGGAGGGGACACGTTTTTATGACAGGTTTCCTCACTGGTCAAAGATGGGAAAGATGGTTGTCGACGCTCAGGGTGCCATTGATGCCCTTTCAAATTTTGATTTTATCGACAGCACGAAGATATTTATAGCTGGATATTCTCTGGGAGCCACAGTCGCTTTGTATACTGCCGCTCTGGATGAGCGGGTTGCGGGTGTTGTTTCTGTTGCCGGCTTTACCCCGATGCGTTTGAACACACAGGAAAAGGGAACGGAGGGTATAAAAGGTTTTTCTCATCTTCATGGTCTTTTACCGAGGCTGGGATTCTTCGTGGGAAATGAGGCACGGTTACCGTATGACTTCCATGAGGTATTAGCCTGTATTGCACCAAGGCCGGTACTTGTCATTGCACCTGTGATGGACAAAGATGCGATCCTTCAGGATGTAAAAAGCAGTGTTGAACAGGCAGGGAAAGTTTACAGTTTATATGGTGATCCCGGCAATATTGAAATTTATTCACCGGATGATTATAACAGATATGCTCCTGAAATGAGTGACCAAACCTATGAATGGCTTCAGAACCAATCAAATAAATAAAAAGCCAATGATGACAAAGCAATCCTTCATATTAATCTTATTATTGTTTCATCTTATATGGCCAGCTTCTGCCTCTGCTCAGGTAAAGATTTATATTGAGACGGACCTTGAAGGTGTTAGTGGTGTTTATAAGTTTGCCCAGACCCGGGAAAAGGATTCTCCAGCCAACATACAGGCGTGTGAGTATTTTATGGGGGATCTTGCAGCCGTTATTCGTGGACTTCGTGATGGTGGAGCTACCGACATACTTGTTGTTGATTCTCATGGCAACAAAGCGTTGATTCCTCATATGATGGAGCCGGGAGCCAGATATGTCACCGGCCTGTCTTTTCCTGAATACTGGAAACCTATTGATGATTCATGGAGCCTGAACAGGTCTTATTCAGGTTTTGTGATGTTCGGATTTCATGCCATGATGGGAACACCCGATGGCGTACTGAATCATACCCGGAACTCAAGAGCTGAGAACAGGTACTGGTATAATGGTGTTGAGTCGGGAGAACTGGCCCAGACTGGTCTTGTAGCAGGATATTACGGTGTTCCGCCAATTCTTGTTACCGGTGATGTTGCAACATGCCGGGAGGCAGTTAAATTCTTCGGGAACAATATTGTTACTGTTGCGACAAAGCAGGGAATAGCAAGGGAAGCAGCTGTTCTTTATCCTTTCGGGGAGACACGCAAAGCTCTTTATGAAGGAGCCAAAAGGGCTATAGCAGCTATTCCGAAATGTAAACCTTATGTTATTGAAACACCTATAAAAGCCAAAATGCAATACCTCAATCTGGATCCGAAATTGCCTGAACCAAAACTCGTGACCAGGGAATGGACCATTCCTGATGCCCTGCATCTGCTGGATACACGATAAGGATTGAGATTCAGTGGTCTCTGCATCAATAATTGCAACTATTAAAAAAGATAATGAAGTACATTTCAATTTTAACATTATGTATCATTGTTTTCTCATCGTGCAATCAGCAGAGAGAAGTCACGTCGTCTGCAAAATTTGAATTGCCACCTGTTGGGGATACTGTCAAACAAAAAGAGGTTCTTGAAAAACTGTTGAGTCTGCTGCCTCCCGACAGGACCATCAATGGCCGTGTCTCATTTCTTGACGCTACATTTCAGGACTGGCTTAAAAGAACCGGTGAGCTTCCTCCTGATTTTGACCGGATGCCTTCCATCCCCTTTCTTCCTGACCCGTTGGTTATTGACGAAGGAGGGAAAAATATTCCGGTGACAACAATGGCTCAATGGAAGGAGAAGCGTGAGTGGATGAAGAATCAGCTCGAATACTATATAACCGGTACCTACCCGCCCAAACCGGAGAACCTGGAAGTGAAAACACTCAGTGAGAAGAAAGAGGGAGAGACAATTGTACGCATGGTCGAACTGACTTTCGGACCCGGACGCAGGGCCAAGCTTACCGTTGAAATGATGATTCCACCCGGGAGAGGTCCCTTCCCTGTGTTCCTTACACAGTGGAACCATCGTGAATGGGCCATGGTGGCAGTCAGGCGGGGATACATCGGGTGCGTTTATGCCGGTGCCGACTCAAAAGATGATACGGAGGAATACTCTGAGATATGGGCAGGGCAGTATGATTTTACTAGGTTGATGAGGAGATCGTTCGGTGCTTACAGGGCCATTGATTATTTGTACACCCTTCCGTATGTTGACAGGGATAAAATAGGTATCACGGGCCATTCCAGGAATGGGAAACTGTCTCTTATGGCTGCAGCATTTGATGAGCGTATCACGGCCTGCATTCCCAGCAGCGGAGGTACAGGAGGAGAAGTTCCATGGAGATACACTACTCCGAAATACGACACCGAAGATCCTGCTATGCTGACAAGTGGCTTTCCCTCGTGGATCCATCCGCGGTTAAGATTCTTTATCGGGCATGAGAACAAACTGCCGGTTGACCAGAACATGTTTATGGCTCTGATAGCTCCACGTGGTTTGATGCTTAGCGCTGCTTTGACTGAGAGTGAAACTAATCCCTGGGGTATTGAACAGGCTTATCTTGCAAGTCAGAAGGTTTACAAATTCCTGGGAGCCGAAAACAATCTGGCAGTAAGGTTTCGCTACGGTTTACACAGCGTATCTGCGAGGGATATGGAAGATTATATCGATTTCTTTGATTTTGTTTTTAAAAGGAGTGACCATAAACCTGAGAACAGATTGTATATTAATTACTCGTTTGACAAATGGCGTGAACTTAGCGGAGAGAATATTGATCCAAAGAGCTACCCGGTTAAAGGCCTTGACGATCTGCTGACAGTTGAAAATAACAACCGGATAAGCACTGTAACAGGCTGGGAAAACAAAAGACCTGGCATCAGAAAGCAGATCCGCTGGGCACTGGGTGATGAGCCTGCGGGAGTTATCAATCCGGGGCCCGGTCACTTTGTCAGAGGCGGCGGGGATGAAAATAACTTTGGTTCATTTCTTGTCCGCCCCCGTGAAACCCAAACTATGGGCAGAATGCCGGTCAGCCCCTATAATGGTTTCGGTGATGAGCTGTTTGGTTATTTGTACTATCCAAAAAATGAAAAAGGAGAATTGAAAAGCAATAATTTACCCGTTGTAATTTACCTTCATGAGTATGACTACTCAAAAGGTTTCAGTTCAGTTCACCAGGTTGAGTCACTCTTTCAGTCAATTACTGACAGGGGTTATGCAGTCTTTTCATACGATATGCTGGGCTTTGGCAACAGGATAGAGGAGGGGACACGTTTTTATGACAGGTTTCCTCACTGGTCAAAGATGGGAAAGATGGTTGTTGACGCTCAGGGTGCCATTGATGCCCTTTCAAATTTTGATTTTATCGACAGCACGAAGATATTTATAGCGGGATATTCTCTCGGAGCCACAGTCGCTTTGTATACTGCCGCATTGGATGAGCGGGTTGCGGGTGTTGTTTCTGTTGCCGGCTTTACCCCGATGCGTTTGAACACAGAGGAAAAGGGAACGGAGGGTATAAAAGGTTTTTCACATCTCCATGGCCTTTTACCGAGGCTGGGATTCTTCGTGGGTAATGAGGCACGGTTACCGTATGACTTCCATGAGGTATTAGCCTGTATTGCGCCAAGGCCGGTACTTGTCATTGCACCTGTGATGGATCAGGATGCTATCCTTCAGGATGTGAAAAACAGTGTCGGACAGGCAGGGAAAGTTTACAGTTTATATGGTAAACCCGGCAATATTGAGATTTTTTCACCTGATGATTACAACAGGCTTTCTCCTGAGGCAAGAGAAAAATTGTATGAATGGCTTCAGGAAAAGATGTAAATTTAAATCCGGTTAATTAAATATCATGAAGGAAAGGATTTACAGTTATTCATATATCACCAGATCAAAAGCATTATTTCTTCTGCTGTTTTTCATACTTACAGGGTATCAGAGCAGAGATCAAAAATCCGGTCTGCTGTTTTACAAAGATTCTTCTGGTATAAACAGACCTGTGAAGACCCGCTCTGACTGGAAGAAAAAACGACTCCAGATAATTGAGGGGATGGAGGAAGCTATGGGAAAATTACCTGACAGGACAAATTTGCCTGATCTTGATGTTCAGGTTACCGATAGTCTGAGAGGGGAAAATTACACGAGATATACAATAAGTTTTACAGCTGCTGAAAATGAAATTGTCCCCGCATATCTCTATATACCAGACAGGAGTACCAGCCATAAAAGATTACCGGCAATGGTAGCATTACATGGAACGGGTGATCTGGGAAAACAGCTTGTGGATGGCAGTAGCCCACTACCCAATCGTGCTTATGCTAAAGAGCTTGCGCAGAGGGGATACGTAGTCATTGCTCCTGACTACCCCAGTATGGGTGATCTGAAAAATTATGATTTTAAGACTGACAGGTACGAGTCCGGCACAATGAAAGCAATTTTTAATCATATGCGATGCGTGGACCTTTTACAGTCAAGAAAAGAGGTTGATCCTGACCTGATTGGTGTGATCGGCCATTCACTGGGAGGACACAATGCTATGTTTCTTGGCGCCTTTGACAAAAGGCTGAAGGTGATTGTATCAAGCAGCGGCTGGACATTAATGGATTATTATGATATAGGTGAGGAAGCTTCAAAAAGATATGGGGGAAGACTTGGACCATGGGCGCAGGACAGGTATATGCCTCTCTTACGTGATAAATTTAACCTTGATCCGGGAAAAATACCATTTGATTTTGATGAAGTTATTGCTGCAATTGCACCACGTGCATTTTTTTCGAATTCCCCGGTAAATGACAGCAATTTCGATGTGGAAGGCGTCAGAAAGGGTATTGCTGCTGCTTCTGAAGTATACAAATTTTTTAAAGCTTCAGATGAACTTCAGGTCCGTTATCCCGATTCAGGCCATGATTTCCCTCCTGAAGTAAGGCTGGAAGCTTATCGCTTTATTGACAAAATCCTTAAACATACCCCAAACAATCAGGAAATTAGATGATCTGAAGAATTTTTATTATTATTAAATATAAAGCCAATAAGATGTGTAAGAAATTGTTTATCCCTATTCTGATTTTAATTATTACACCCATATTATCTCCCGGTGTTAAAAGTTATGCCCAGGGCAAGACCAATACCAAAGAAAGTGGTAAGATAAGAATCGCGTCATGCCAGTTTCCCGTATCTTCTGACATCAGAGAGAACTACCGGTGGATAGAAAGCCAGATCAATGAGGCGAAGCTTAAAAAGGCTGATATAGTTCATTTTCCTGAATGTGCACTGTCAGGATATCCGGGTTCGGATATGACGTCACTTGATAATTTTGACTGGGAAGAGCTGTACAGAGCCACTGACTCCATAAGGGCCTTGGCAAAAGAGTTGAAAATTTCTGTCCTCCTCGGATCCATGCACCGGTTAAGTGGCAGCAATAAGCCTCACAACAGTTTATATCTGATCAATTCGCAAGGAGAAATACAAGACAGGTACGATAAAAGGTTTTGCACAGGTGGCGATCTCAATTATTTTTCTCCCGGTGACCACTTTGTTATTTTTAATTTAAATGGTGTCAGATGTGGGTTACTGATATGTTATGATATAAGGTTCCCCGAGCTTTATCGCCAGTACAGTAAATCAGGTGTTGATGTTATATTCCAGTCATTTTATAATGCCCGTCAGAAAAAGGGCGGTATCCATCCTGTCATTATGCATATTACTGCCCAGGCCATGGCCGGTGTAAATTATTTTTATATGTCTCTTACAAATTCGTCAGCAACCGAAAGCTGGCCTTGTTATTTTATAACACCTGACGGTCTTGTTCAAAATAAACTTACTGAGAATGTACCAGGGGTACTGATTTCTGATGTTGATATCTCAAAGCAGTATTATGATGCCAGTAAACCATTCAGATCAGGTGCCATTGATGGAAAACTCAACAGCGGGCAGATTGTTCAGGATCCCAGGTCAGCTGACAGGAAAAGTCTGAGATAAGCCTCATACCTTTACCTGCTGATGCTTTGCAATATAATCCGGATCAATTTCAATCCCCGATCCCGGGCCGGAGGGAACAGTTACAACACCATTATCACTGGATAAAGAAGATGTTTTGCATTCAAAGGGAAGTTCATTGTTAAACCCTTTAAATTCATGGAATGGTCCTGCATTTGGAATTGCCGACACAAAATGCATCATATACAGATAACCTAATCCTGACCCTGAGATGTGTGGGGTACATTGTTTGTCAAACTGATCAGCCATTCTTGCAACTTTCATTGATCTGATCATTCCACCGAAGTAGAACATATCTGGCTGAACAATCTTAAGGGCATCATTTGCTATAAGCCATCGGAACATATGAAGACTGGGTTCCTGTTCTCCTCCTGCAACCGGAATTGTTAAAGCGTCAGCTACCTGTTTTGTCTCTTCATACCAGTCGAATGGAACCGGCTCCTCGTAAAAGTCAAATTTATACTCCTCCATTATTTTGCCGATTCTTATAGCTTCACCGGCAGTATACGAACCATTGGAGTCAGCATATATAATCATCTTGTCTCCAAAGGTCTTACGCACAAGAGGTATTAGCTTCTCCGTTCGTCCGGCAGGTGCCTCGTAATTATTACTCATCCTTCCGCCAACTTTGAACTTCAGAGCTTTGGCTTTTGTTTCAGCCACTTCTGTCTTAAGGTGTTCGATGGTTGTCTCTGCACTTATATCACGTTCTCCGTTTGCCTGATAAACTGCAATCCTTTTATTGTGAATATTTCCTATAAGCCCGCCAATAGATTTGCCGGATATTTTTCCCAGCATATCCAGAACGGCAAACTCGAGTGTTGCCAGAGGAACCCAGAGAGCCAGATTCTGCATTTTATAATTGCTCTGGTAAACATATACCTCATTAATAAGTGATTCCAGATTCACAGCATTTTTCCCGATAAAAAACGGTTGTATCCTGTTTACAAATACAGGGTAAAGTGATTTCATCTGGTCGTTATTGGCAACCGATATGCCAACGGCACCGTCTTTTGATCTGACCCTGCAAAGAAAGCTGTTTTTAAACCTCAGGAGTTCCAGAGTGTCTATTATTACAGGTGATGTGAAAAGGGATGACCTGAGCACAGGTTCCCTGATTATTTCATCGAGTCTGGAGTATTTTTCACTCAGATTTTCATCTGTAAAGCTAAACCCCGGAGCTGCTGCTGCGATTCCACCAGCAACTGAAGTTGCTATAAATTTTCTTCTGTTAGTTTTCATGTTCGGGAGCAGGTTTCTGCATTATGAGTTTAACACTTTATTTTTCCTTAAAATACTGCTTCTTTGCTAATAATATTATCTAATACTCTGTTTTTATTCCAGTTCTTTGTTCAGATTTTCATTATGGATATCTTCCACATTCTTCATTTACCCGCCCCTTGACCCCCGCCGAAGCGGGGCAGACTCTTCAGGGAGGGGATTTAATCTGTAGTAACCTCTTCAACTCCATTACGAATTTAAATTTATTTGTATCTTAGACAAAATTTAAAACCTGATCAAATGAAAAAGACAAGATTAATTACTATTTTATTGTTAATTGCCGTAAGCGGTTTGATTTTTACATCATTGATTTCCTGTACCTCAAAAGGTAAGTATATCGGATTACAATTGTACTCATTACGTGATGCCATCAAAAATGATGTGCCCGGTACTATAGCTAAAGTAAGTGAAATGGGGTACAAATTTGTTGAGCCTGCAGGTTATGCAGATGGAAAGTTTTATGGCATGGAGCCTGCTGCTTTCAAAGCTCTTTGTGATGCCAATAATCTTCCAATTCTTAGCTCACATACCGGACAGAGTGTGCCTGATTCTTCAAATTACGCGGAAACTATGGCCTGGTGGGATGCTTGTATTGATGCTCACCTGGCGGTTGGTGCAAAATATATAGTTCAGCCATCTATGGGACGTTCCGCATATGAAAGTCTGGAAGGAATAAAGGCATATTGTGATTATTTTAATGAAGTTGGCGCAAAATGCAACGCAAAAGGTATCCGTTTTGGTTATCATAATCATGACAGGGAATTATCCACCAGGATTGATGGCCAGCCGATCTATGACATTATGCTTTTGAATACCGATCCGGCCAATGTAATGTTCGAGATGGATCTTTACTGGGCTGTGGTTGGTGGTGCAAATCCTGTCGACTATTTTAACAAATATCCAGGCAGATTTGAATTATGGCACATTAAGGATAAAGAAGAGGTTGGCGCAAGCGGCATGATGGATTTTGCTGCTATTTGGGCTGCAGCTCCTCAGTCAGGAATGAAATATGGTATAGTTGAAGTTGAACAATATAATTACGATCCGTTCGTCAGCTGCAAGATGAGTCTTGATTTTCTGAATAACGCCAAATATGTAGTGATGCCTAAATAGCACTAAAACAGGTCGTTTCCAAAATACTTAACCGCAAAATAATTACTTCGAGGTTTAATTGAAGATTTTGCGGTTTTTTATGTACGATGAATGACCTTGTAATAAGACATGGAAGAGATTTTGCTTATTTTTATATTTTGCATAACTTAATTAAATTCAGTGAATGGCAAGTATGAAAAAAGAGGCAATTAAAATATGCAATCAGGTAATGATTTTAATTTTACCTGTTATATTTTCAGGTTGTTTATCTTCCGGGGACACTAATTCAAAAATGATGAAAAAAAATCTTGAGGAGGGTATTTACAGTTATGATGTGGCTTTTTTTAATAAAAACAAGATCCAGACTGTAGAACTAAAGGATGAAAAAGGAAATGCCCGCGTTACACTTGTTCCCCGTTACCAGGGTCGCGTAATGACAAGTACGGCAGATGGAAGTAAAGGAAAAAGCTTCGGATGGATAAACTACAGGTTTATAGAATCAGGTAAGGTAAGTTCACAGTTTAATCCCTACGGAGGAGAAGAACGTTTGTGGTTTGGTCCGGAGGGTGGGCCTTTTTCAATATTTTTTAAGAAAGAGGATGGACAGGTATTCTCTGACTGGGTAGTCCCAAAAGAAATCGATACTGAACCGTTTGAACTAACAGATAAATCTGAAATGAGTGTTGGTTTCAGGAAGAATTTTTCCATGGTCAATGCTTCAGGTATAAAAATGGAAGCAGGCGTAGAGCGAAGAGTGAGTCTGTTAAGCCATGAGGAAGCCGAAAATGCTCTTGCTGTTAATATAGATCCCTCCTTGTCATTTGTTGCGTATGAATCGTCCAACACTTTAAAGAATATCAGTACAATTGACTGGACAGAGCGTACAGGTGCCCTTTCAGTCTGGATGCTGGGAATGTTTAATCCTTCTGAGAAGGGAGTTGTTTTTATTCCTTTTAAGAAAGGCAGCGAAAGTGAATTGGGGAAGGTTGTAACTGATGACTATTTCGGTAAGGTTCCACCTGAAAGACTTATAATTGGTGATGGAATACTGTTTTTTAAAACCGATGGAAAATACCGGAGCAAAATCGGGATCTCACCCCGGAGAGCATTACCGTTTTGCGGTAGTTATGATCCCATAAATAAAGTTCTGACCCTCCTCTGGTATTCCCTGCCTGTAAATCCATCTAAATATCTGAATTCCAAATGGGGACATCAGGATGATCCTTTCATGGGGGATGCAGTAAATTCATATAATGATGGTCCGGTGGAAGATGGCTCAATAATGGGGCCCTTTTATGAGATAGAAAGTTCATCTCCCGCGGCTTTTCTTAAGGCCGGGGAAAGCATTACACATAAACAGAGGATTTTTCATATTACAGGTGATGAAGCAAAATTGAGCATGATTACCGAGAGATTATTCAGTTTGTCTGTTGCTGATATAAAGAAGGCTTTTAATTAAAAAATTAAAATAAGTTAATACCAGGCTTCGTTTGTTATGAGGAAATTCATTTTTCAACTAAATACAGAAATATATTATTTAACGTAATCCCGAGGCTGGTGAACAACTCCCATGACCTTATTATTAAAGTGTGAAATGACAATTAAAGTAATTAAAATTTAAATTATAATTCCTGTAAAGTATTATTTTTTTGAAAACCTGATAATTATGAAAAATCTTATTTTAAAAAATTCAATTGTATTGATGATGTTTTTGGTTATTTCCTGCGGCAAATCCAAAACAAGCGATCCTCAGTCACTTTTTGCAGAGTTGGACCAAAAAGCAACTCCCAATACATTATCTCAAAAAGAAAAGAAAAATGGATGGCGATTATTGTTCGATGGAAAAACTACTGATGGCTGGCATGGGTATAATATGACAATATTTCCTGATTGCTGGGCTATAGAAGAGGGTGCCTTAACAATGAACAGCCGGGGAGGTAGTGAGGACCAGGACATTATTACAAACAAAAAATACCGGAGTTTTGCCTTAAGTGTTGATTTTAAGTTAACAAAGGCCGCAAACAGCGGTATAATATTTCAGGTAGCCGAAGATCCGAAATACAAGTTTCCTTACGAAACCGGCCCGGAATACCAGGTTATAGATCATGAGAACTGGCCGGACTCATTGGCTGACTGGCAAAAATGCGGTGCAAACTATGCTATGTATCCTCCTATGAGTAAACCATTTAAAGCCGTGGGTGAATGGAATCATATATTGCTTGTAGTGGATGGCAATAAGGTGACACAAATGCTAAATGGCGAAGTTGTAGTACGATATGAAAAGTATTCGGAAGAATGGAAAAAGCTTCGCAACAGTGGTAAATGGACTGATTATCCTGATTATGGTAACTATGATGAAGGATACATTTCGCTTCAGAACCATGGTACAAAAGTATGGTATCGCTCAATTAAGTTAAAAGAGATTTAGGTTCTCAGATTTTTAAAGTAAGCAATAACTTTGTTTTAAAATCTGTAATGATATTGACACATTGTGAGTCTGATTTTGGATGAGAGAACCGGAGCCTTACCCGGGTGTCTTTTAGGCGTTTACCGGAGCAACTATTGATGAATCGGGTTATTATATGTTAACATATAAAATATGGTGTAAAAAATCCAGTTATAGCTTGACTGTAAGTATTATATACCTGGTAAACAAAAATAAAATGGTCTGTTAATGAAATTTTCATTAATATGGCTGCTGGTTTTGCATCCTGATAAATATCTTTACAAAATTATATTCAAACAAATTAAACAGTGATTACTTTTTTTCTTTCAATTGCAGTGTTAATCCTGGGTTATTTATTTTATTCCGGATTTATTGAAAGGATTGAAGGCATTGACCCGTCTCGTCAAACTCCTGCATTTAAGTTGAATGATGGAGTTGATTATGTTCCAATACCCTGGTGGCGTGTCTTTCTCATACAATTTTTAAATATTGCCGGTCTGGGTCCGATTTTTGGCGCTATAGCAGGAGCAATGTGGGGCCCTGTAGCTTTTCTCTGGATAGTACTGGGTTCAGTATTTGCCGGAGCTGTACACGATTATTTTTCAGGCATGCTTTCAATACGCCATAATGGACTTAGCATCACTGAAATAGTTGGTATTTACCTTGGAAATGGAACAAAACAACTGATGCGTGGTTTTACAGTTATCCTGATGGTTTTGGTAGGAGCGGTATTTATTATGGGGCCTGCCAAAATACTTGCAAGTCTGACACCGGACTCTCTATCAATGCCCTTCTGGGTTTGGGTGGTTTTTATCTATTATGTTATTGCCACAATGCTTCCCATTGATAAAATGATCGGGAAGATTTACCCTGTTTTTGGAGTGGCCCTGTTATTTATGGCCCTCGGATTAATAATTGCCCTTTTTGTAAAAGGATATCATATTCCAGAGTTTAATTTTGGGAGTTTCAGAAACCTGCATGTTGATTCAGAGAAATTTCCGGTATTCCCTATGATGTTTATTACGATAGCGTGCGGTGCAATTTCAGGATTTCATTCAACTCAGTCGCCCCTTATGGCCAGGTGTATAACTAATGAAAAACTGGGAAGGAGGATTTTTTATGGTGCCATGATATCCGAAGGAATAGTAGCAATGATCTGGGCTGCAATAGGAATGACTTTTTATGGTGGGATAAGGGAGTTGAATGATGTTATGACAACTCAGCAGGGTAATGCTGCATACCTGGTAAATGAAATTTCAAACTCGCTTCTGGGAAAGCTTGGAGGAGGACTTGCCTTGCTGGGTGTGGTGGCTGCACCAATCACATCAGGAGACACAGCTTTCAGGAGTGCACGTCTTATCGTTGCGGACTTTCTTAAATATAAACAGGGACCGGTAAAGAACCGGCTATATATCAGTATCCCGCTTTTTATTGTCGGATTGCTTTTAACACGGATGGATTTCAGCATAATATGGCGCTATTTTGCCTGGTCGAACCAGACGCTTGCTATGGTAGTGCTTTGGACTATTACTGTATACCTGTTCCAGACGCGGAAACTTTACTGGGTTACACTGATCCCGGCAGTCTTTATGACTGCGGTCACAACCACCTATCTTCTTCTTGCGCCTGAAGGTTTCTCACTTCCTGCAAAAATTTCATATACGGCAGGCATTCTGATTTCTGCTGGATCACTGGCGGCCTTTTTATGGTACCAGAAAGGTTACGTGAGATCAGCGCCACATATCGGAAACATAAAAGTCAATATTTCTAAAGCTACAAAACCTATAACTTAATAACTAATATAATGAATGACAGACGCAGTTTTATTAAAAAAGCAGCAATTGGAAGTCTGGCCGCAATTAGTATCCCTGAGATACTGGCAGCTTCTATGGTTAAAGGAGCAATTAAAAAGATAGCCATGGTTAAAGGGCAGACCATTCTTTTTCAGGGTGATTCAATAACTGATTCAGGAAGAAATAAAGATGATAATGGTTTTAACACGGCAAAAGTTTTAGGATCAGGTTACCCAATGCTGGCAGGTGGTGCTCTTCTTGAAAAATATGCCGGTCTAAACCTAAAAATATATAATAAAGGAATATCAGGAAATACAGTACCTGACCTGGCCAAACGTTGGGATAAGGATTGTATTGATATTAAGCCCGATATCCTTAGCATTCTGATAGGGGTTAATGACATATGGCATAAGCTGAACGGAACCTTTACCGGTACCGCTGATACCTACAGGGAAGCCTATATTGCTCTTATGGAAAGAACAAAAAAGGCTCTTCCGGATGTTAAACTTATTATAGGTGAGCCATATGCCGTTAAGGGAATTAAAGCTGTTGATGATAAATGGTATCCTGAATTCTATGATTATCAGAAAGCTGCAAGAAATATCGCCAGTGAGTTCGGTGCTGTCTTCATCCCTTACCAGTCAATCTATGATGAAGCACAAAAAAAGGCCCCGGGAGCATACTGGACAAGTGACGGCGTTCATCCGACACTTGCCGGTGCGCAGTTAATGGCCCGGGCATGGCTTGAAGCAGTTAAATAAAGTAATAAATCCAAAATGAAAAAAGACTTTCCGCTTTTTAATGTTTTAATTATTGCTGCTTTTCTGGTTCTGTTTACAGCTTTTAATCCGGCTAACGGGCAGGATAACATAACAGACTACGATGGGAATGTGTATCCTACAAAAAAAATTGGCACACAGGTATGGATGACTGAAAATCTCAGAACAACTCATTACTCTGACGGAGAGGCTATTCCGGAAATAAAAGATGACTCATTATGGACTGATTTGACTACCGGGGCATACTGTATCAACAATAATGAAAAAAGTAATTCAAAACAATACGGATATCTCTACAACTGGTATGTTGTTCCGAATGCAAAAAAGGTTTGCCCTGCCGGCTGGCGCGTTCCTTCAGCAAATGACTGGAAAAAGCTTGAGACTTATCTTGGCGGGCCGGGAATTTCAGGAGGCAGGATGAAAGAAGCAGGAGCAGGGAAATGGGCAGATCCAAATATTAATGCAGACAACAGCAGTGGATTTACTGGTTTGCCCGGTGGATCCCGTAACCCTGACGGTACTTTCAATACTCCCGGGGAAAGCGGTGAGTGGTGGACCACAACAGAGTTTAGCCCAACAACTGCCTGGCACAGGAGATTATACAATAATGTGGGTTTTATCGACAACATTTATGCTTTAAAAGCAGAAGGTTTTTCGGTTCGCTGTATGAAGGATTATTAAACTGATGTCGTAAATTCCACCTTTATTTCCAAAAAATTATTTGTGCAGATTATGAACGGCAAATGGTCATTGAATTATTGATTTAAATCCTTAAGAAGAATATATGTTTCTTAAGCAAAGACAACTATGAAAAAATGTTTCGCGACATGTGGGTTCCATATCACTATTAAAGATAAAATTATATAAAATGAAAAAGATAATTTCAGCATTTCTACTCTTATTGATCGTCAATGTAAACTTTTCTCAACAAATTGCACAATGGAACGGACCTGACCGTTCAGGAATATTTCCGGGAACGGGATTGTTAAAATCATGGCCTGAGGGAGGTCCTGTTTTAATGCTGAAAATTGATGGAGTCGGCAGAGGCTATTCCCAGCCTGTAGTGTACCAGGACTTAATCTATATTACAGGGATTAAACAAGATACCATGGATGTGCTTTCATGCTACGATTTTAAAGGAAAACTTTTATGGGAGACCAGTTATGGCCTTTCATGGAAAGGAACCTACCCCGATACCCGCTCAACACCAACAATTGAAAAAGGAAGAGTTTACCTTTGCAGTGGCATGGGTGAAATTGTGTGTCTTGATCTTAAAACTGGGAAGATAATCTGGTCTCAGAATCCCTTTAAAGCCTTTCATGGAAAATCGCGGGCATGGGGTATCGCAGAGTCGGTACTTTTAACCGATAAGGTTGCTGTTACAGTTATAGGAGGAGCGGAAACAACAGTTGTTGCCTATAATAAGATCAATGGCGCTTTGGCCTGGAAAACAAAATCAGTTGGTGGTACCAGGGCATATTCTTCTCCTATATTGATCGAAAGAGGCGGACAAAAACTGATAGTGGCTCAGGCCAGTGAGTATCTGATGGGAATAGATCCTGCAAACGGGAATTTTATCTGGACTTATAAAACCATACAGCATTTTAAAGGGAATACTGACCTGGGAAGGGGTGATTTTACTGCCACACCATTGTACTACAATGGAGGTATTTATGTTACAGCGGGTTATACGCAGCCCGGAGTAATGCTACAATTATCACCTGATGGGAAATCTGTATCTTTTAAATGGGAGAATACGGAGCTTAATCCACATCATGGGGGCGCTGTATTGATGAATGGTAATATTTATGGTTCAACATGGAAAACAAATTCATTGGGAAGTTGGGCATCAATTGACTGGAATACAGGTAAATTAAACTGGTTCAGGAATTGGAATAACAAAGGTTCTATAATAGGAGCAGACGGTATGCTTTATATATATGAGGAAAAGAATGGAAACTTTGGTCTGGTCCAACCGGATACAAAAGATTTGAAAGTAATCAGTACCTTTAAAATAAAATCAGGTACCGGAATGCATTTTGCCCATCCATCAATTTATAATGGAAAACTATTTGTAAGACATGGTAATGCGTTAATGGTTTTCAATATCACGGCTGGCAGATAAATATTGAATATATCTGATTTTATTATACCGGATCCTGCCAACTGTCAACAGGATTAATAACAGTATTCTGTTGACTCTTTCTTTTACACCTTGCTATGTGCCCTGTGCTCTCCGCTCAACACTCACCGCTCTTTGCTCACCGCTCACCGCTCACCGCTCTACGCTCAACTCTCTCATCCCCCTTTCAGCTTTTTCATCTCATTGAAATGATCCATAGTCATTTTTTCGCGGGCTTCCCTTGAAGTTTTGCGGTAAGCTTCATACTCATCTTTCAACTCTTTTAACTCTTGTTTTGTATTAAGGGTGATATAATGGTTCCGCTTAAAAACAAGAAATCCCAGCACAAGGATCAAAACCAATCCGGCAATAATTGTCCAGACAATACTATTATAGGTTAACTTGTTGACATTAAATCCTATCACCTTAATACTGTTTTTTGTCCGGGTCATTTCTTCCAGACTGGTCTTTGTTGTTTCAAGTGAATTATTTAAAGAATCTATTTTGAGATTCAAAGATGTTGTCATGGCATTTAATCCGGCAATTCTCATTTTAGCCCCGGAAAGAGAATCTGTTGCATTTTTCTTAATCTTCTGGAACATATCTTCCCTGATGGCACGGTAATTTTCATATATCCGGGTGTGCGCATCAAGGTAATTCAACTGTTCTTTTAAAGTACCATTGTTAAGTTCCTCCGGCATGGTTGTCTGACCGTTCCCTTTAAAAGTCAGCAGAATCAGCATGCTAATAATTACTGCAAATCTGAAGTTGAGCAGGTTTATCTCTTTCATAGTTTATAGGTGAAAAGGGTGAAAATTTCTTATATTATACTTTTAACGTCTAAGTTACTCTAAAATTATACTCAAAAGAAATAATCGTATTTTTTTCCTCAGCCAAAAAGATCATGCGGGAGAAAATACTTTCATGGAGTTGTATTTTCTCTTTTAAATATTAAATGACTAAATCCCGTCTTACAGGTTTTCAGTACAGATATATTGTCTTCTTGAAATATTAGATGATAAAGACCAATATTGATCCTTAAATCTTTCGTCAGCTGATTTTTTAAGTATTTTTAACATAACTTTTAAGATAGAACTATTTGATTTTCAGAAAAGCCGGATACACTTTATAATTTTTTATTAACTTGCACTGTTGTTATACAGCACAATTGAGTATGACAGATTTAAGATTTATATTCCTGTATCTGATTGATAGTTATTAAATATTATCAGGTATTTAGGCCGGTTGAATTTCTACTGCTTTTACGGTAACGATCTTTGCCTGGGGAAATCGGAGAGGGAATTTTTTTAAACAAAACAATTGTTAAATACTTCAAAAAAAAAGAAAAATGACAAAAAGAAGAGAATTTATCAAAAAAAGCGTGATTGGATCCGCCGGAATAGCCATTGGAGGCATGGGACTTAGTCCCAAATCCTATGCATCGATAAGCGGAGCCAACGACCGTATCACCGTTGCCGTTATAGGTATTGGTGGTCGTGGTGGTGCTCACGTAGGTGCTTATAGCACACTGAAAGATATCAAGAATGTAAGGTTAAAAACGCTTTGCGACGTTGACGAAACGACTTTTGCACAAAGATCCAAGTCCGTTGAATCCAGAACAGGACTTAAGCCACTTACAGAATGGGATCTGCGTAAGGTTCTTGACGACAAAGAGATCGATGCAGTGTCTTTTGCAACTCCTAATTTCTGGCATGCTTTAGGAACCGTATGGGCCTGCCAGGCAGGCAAACATGTTTATGTTGAAAAACCTGCATGCTGGGATATCTGGGAAGGCCGGAAAATGATCGAAGCTTCCAAAAAATACAATGTTAGAGTACAGGTCGGCCATCAGAGCCGTTCCTCTGCCGATATAATTGACGCGATAAATTTCATACATGGGGGAGGGATAGGTGATATTTATATGGCTCGCGGCCTTTGCATCAAGCCACGTGATTCATTTGGCATTGCTCCTGACAGTGAGCCACCTGCCACTCTTCATTACGATATGTGGTTAGGTCCAGTTACCTGGCGTCCCTACAACGAAAAACGTGGTCGCTATAACTGGCACTGGTTCTGGGATACCGGTAACGGTGATACAGGTAATCAGGGGCCTCACCAGTTTGATATTGCCCGCTGGGGAATGCAGAAAGATGAGCATCCTGTTTTGGCCTATTCCGCCGGTGGTTTTTATGGTATCGATCCGAAAGAGTGTGCCCAGCAAACACCAAATACTCAATGTTCAGTATTTAAATACAAAGACGGTACAACTCTTGAGTTTGAAACCCGCGGACGCTATTCCAATTCAGAAGGAAGCCTTGGAGTTACGGTCGGAAACATTTTCTACGGAACTGAAGGGTATCTTGAACTTGGGAATGGCGGGTGGAAAGCCTTCCGTAAGCGTGAAAAAGAACCATTTACAGGATCAAAACCCGGTGGTGCAAAAGAAGAAGCATCTCTTACCGGTGGTGAGGGTGCAGAACACTTTGCCAACTTTCTTGATGCAATCCGTTCAGGTAAGAGTTCAGACCTGCATTGCGAAATAACTACAGGCCATTATTCTGCAGCACTTCCGCATCTTGCAAATATATCATACCGTCTTGGACGCGGTTTGAATTTTAATGGCGCTACAGAAAAGTTCATTAACGACCCCGAGGCAGATAAAATGTTAACAAGGATTTATCGTAAACCTTATATACTACCTGATAAGGTGTAATACAAGGTAATCCTTTTAATAATGGTTTTAGTTTATGACTTGTTAATAAATAGATAATTAGAAAATTACATAATGAAAATAAGTTCAATAACACTTGTACTGTTTGCGGTTGTTATGTCCTTTTCTCTTAATATTCAATCGGTTAAAGCTCAAAAAGAGAAAAATCTGAAAGTTGAATTTATAAAGAAAGATGCTGACAGAAAAGTTGATGTATTGATAGGAGGAAAGTTCTTTACCTCTTTTTTCTGGCCGGAAAATGTTTACAAACCGATATTATATCCTGTTTGTACATCAGCCGGAACTGTAATCACAAGAGGCTTTCCTTTGAATCCAAGGACAGGAGAAAGGGATAACGAAAGGCATCAGATAGGTATCTGGTTAAATTATGGCAATGTCAATGGCTATGATTTCTGGGGTAACGGTGCCTCAGGGAAGAGAAAGCCTACCGGAGGAGAAGTAAAACATCTTAAAATTGAAAAGATGTCAGGAGGGAACCGTGAAGGAACCCTTGTCTCAGACGAAAGCTGGATCGATCCCGCAGGAAAAGAGCTCCTTGCAGAGAAAACAACGTATCACTTTATTGGAAAAGGATCTACCCGGATTATTGACAGGATCACAACCCTGACAGCAACCGGTGATACCGTGAAAATGAACGATACCAAAGAGGGTATGTTTGCTATCCGTGTTGCAAGGCAACTGGAACTACCTACAAACGAAAGGGCTTTTCTGATAGATGATAAGGGAAACCGGACCACTGTCAGAGCAAGTTCAAACGAAGGTGTTTCAGGGAACTACAGGAGCAGCGAAGGAATTACCGGTCCGGGTGTCTGGGGTACACGCGCAAGGTGGATGGATCTTTATGGAAATATAGGTAACGAAAAAATATCGATAACTATTTGCGATCATCCTGAAAATCAGAGTTACCCGACCTACTGGCATGCACGTGAGTATGGACTGTTTTCTGCCAATCCGTTAGGTGCAAGTAATTTTACCAATGGAAAAACAGCAGTGAACTTTAAAATCCTGCCTGGTAAGTCCACTACATTCCGTTACCGGGTAATTATTAATTCAGGCAGAGATCTTACTGATGCTGAAATTAATGCTTACGCAGACGATTTCGCTAAAACTTACAAATGAGAATTTTTTCAAATTAAGTCAAAAAAGAATCCGGGCCAGTCCCGGATTCTTTTTGCTTTATATTTGAATCAACCAGTATATTTCGAATATACTAACAAATAATTCGAAAAATTCGGTTTTAATCAGGATCCTTCAAGAGTTTATTTAATCAATAGAACTAATAATATTTCACTACTCTCCGATTATCTCATAACTTCCGGATGTGCCTGAGAAAAAAACCTTCATTTCAGAAATATCTTCTCTCATCACCGTTAATCCTCCGGAGCAGATTACAACCGGTTTTGATTTAAAGGGTAACGTAAACTCTAAAGTTTCCCCTCCCGTTGCAAGACCTGAAAGGTGACGTTCAGAATTTCGGTTTGACCTTGAATCGTAAGTGAAAATTCCCAGAAAAGTAACCGGGGCTTGCCTTGCTTCCAGACGAACTTTGTGCAGGCCAAAACCTAAATTTAATATTCCTTTTCGGTTTTCAAGGAAATTGGACTTCCTGTCCGTGTCAATAAAGGGAATATTGGCAGGTTGTGATAACTTTAGCTTTTCATCGGTAAATATATCGAGAATACCTCCATTCGGCCTGTCAAGATACGCAACGGAGATATCAGTACAGACTACTTCTATTTCAATTGATTCTCCTGGTTCAAGGACAAGCTTTTTTGTACCATATGGTGCTCCCCATTCTGATTCAAAATCTTCAATTTTCAGGTCCCGGATTTTCCATTCGGGATTATCAATAAAATATGTTCTCCTGTCAATGCATATTTTAGAATCGACAAAAGTCAGATCAGGATTATATCCTTCTATTTCCAGTATATGCCTGTCCCCCAGGGTGCAGCGCCCGAAACGGAACATCGAGTTTCTTATATTGCGCACCGGACTAGAGGCACGGGATTCATATAGTTTTCCATCAACATAAGGGAGAGGTTTTCCACTATCAACTTTTCCCCAGCAATTGATGGCGCCATCTTCAAAAATAAACCTGTTGCCATTTATTCTCTTACTGGTTTTATCGAAGGTCATCATTTCACCTTCCCAATTATAGGTGTTCTGATTGATCCTTTCCGGGAGCTGAAGCTGTACCTGGCCAGGAACAATGGGGTCCCAGCATTCAAAGGCTTTTTCCAGTTGCTTAAACCATATATAATGATCTGCAGCCTGCGGATGTCCGTCGAATGGGACAAGAGCATACCTGTTGCACCATCGTACAATATCATCATTAATTTTGCCAAAATCCATAAACGGTATCTGGTAACGCAGGGAGAGTGCCTGAATATCTCCCGGATTTGGTGTGTATCCACCAAAATTCTGGAACATGCAGAACAGGAATTCTGTGTTGGGATAGTGCCGCTGGATCCATCGGATCGCTCCTTCAAAAACGGCTATCTCATCCGGTGTATCTGTTTTCTCATTTGCCCCGCTGCCAAATATTACCAGATCCGGTCCAGGCCCTTCCGGGCGTGAGAATAATCCGGGATATAATTCTTTCCATGACTTTCCGCTTATCTGACCGTTTATTTCAGGTGAAGGAGGCAGAGCAAGGCTGCAATATTCTTTTAATCCTGAATGTGCTTCACCAACACAGGATCCGTCGCACGCCATAAAATCAAGGCAGATTTTATCAGGTGGAAGATTGAATTTGCGCATCAGTTCAACTTTTAGTCTCCCGGCATAGCTGAAATAATGCCTCCATTCACCAAAATAACCATTCAGATCGGGACGTTTCGCCTTAAATGCATCAAATAGCCCTTCAGCAATAGGTTGTTTAAATGTTTTTGAGGCAGGATCCTCATCATATAAATACATTGGAGGATTTGCACTGCCCCGGTCAATACTGGATCCCATCACTAAAATATGGATCGGTTCTCCTTTCCACAATTTTTGTATTGTCCGCGGGATGTACCTGTAATTGGGTTCCATCTTTCGTTCTTCAGCCGTAAAAGGTGAAATACTCTTTGTAACTGTTAGTTTAGGTGAATAAACCCAGACCGTCTCCGAAAAATCACTGTTCTCAAATTCAACCTGTATTCCAATTGTATTAATATCGGCTGAACCTGACTTATTTCCGGTACTTATTTTTCCGGTAATTTCCGCATTCTTAATTACCAGTTCTATTCTGCCCTTATCCGACACCGAAGTTGTGTATTCTTTCGCAACCACAAGTTCGCCCCTTGAGTGTTTAGGGAAGGTTCGCTTATCCCTCATTCCAAAAGATCCGGGGCTCCACTGACCGTCTTCACTGTCCAGTTTCATCAGTTTAATTTTTGCCTTAAGGATATTTCCCTTTGACTGATAACCATAAACAAATAAACTAATCTTTTCACCATGGGCAAGCCCGGCTTCTGGAAGCGTGAAAAATTGCCATATCTTTTTACCCGGCTTTATAGCAACAAGATTATGGGTGGAAAACTTTGGCCTTACAGAGTCTGCAACATGCGATTCACGTACTACCTCAATATCCCCCCATGCTTCGGTATTCCAGAATGCAACGTTCCCGGAAGAGTAACTTAAAGGTATACCCTCACGGTGATTAATAAATGAATGAAAATCAAACCGGGGATTCAGCAATATGTTTGGCGGTTCATTTTTAGTTTGTGAAAATACCGGGGTAATAATTATTAATCCTAAAAAGAGTATTCCCTGTAAGGTCCAGTTTATCTTCAGTAACTTTTTCATCTTATATTGCGTTTTTCTGTCAGTTAATATTTTTGCTGTAAAACAAATTTATATTTTTTAATTGAGTATTTGTTTTTAGTCACATTATAAATATATTTGTTTAAAACCGCAAAGCACAATATCTCTTATGGGCCTTGCCTAAATCTGCCTCACAGCATGAAAGAAAAAAAGTCAAAAAACGACTCCGGAAGAAAATCTTTTTCCAGGAGAAAGTTTATTAATATAACCTCAGCTACAGTCGGCGGAATTATCATCAGCGGAGGACCGGATGAGGCAATTACCGCTACCGGAATTCCACCTGTTGCAGAAACCGGAGTTACTGATACCGGAAATATAAGTCTGATAGGTATATATGGTGAATGGGCGGCAAATTTGCTTAAGGGAAATCTCCCCTCATTTTCATTCAGAAAAAAAGAATGGTCAGATATGGAAAAATGGCACACTGCCGCAAGGAGTCGTGCAGTTGAAAGACTTGCAATTCCTGATGCAGGCGGCATGCCTCCGGTTAAAGTAAATAAACAATACACTTATGATGGCTTACACGTTGAGGAACTAAGTTGGCAGTTACCATATGGCAGACCGACAGAAGCCATTTTACTTAAACCTGAGAACGTAAAAGGACCATTACCGGGCATACTTGCATTTCATGATCACGGAGGGATAAAGTATTTTGGTAAAAGAAAAATAACACGAACATCTGGCAGCCGGCATCCATTAATTGTTGAACATCAGAAGGAGTATTATGATGACCTTGCCTGGGCAAATGAAATAGCCAGGCGGGGATATGTGGTTTTAGTCCCGGACGCATTTCCTTTTGCCAGCCGGAGAGTATTATTGAAGGATGTCCCCGATCATTTAAAAAATGGTCTTAATGATGACGATCCTGAGAATCCTCTCCATATAAAGGCGTATAACGAATGGGCCGCTGAACACGAACATATAATGGCAAAGTCCCTTTTTAGCGCAGGGACCACCTGGCCTGGTGTTTTTTTTGCAGAAGACCGTAAGGCACTCGATATTTTATGTTCCCGCAAAGATGTAATTGCCGACAGGATAGGATGCGGAGGTTTGTCGGGCGGAGGGATGAGAACTGTATTCATGGGAGGACTCGACTCACGGATAAAATGTGCAGTATGTGTCGGATTTATGACAACCTGGAAGGATTTCTTACTCAATAAATCATTCACACATACATGGATGACTTATGTCCCATTACTGCCTAACGAACTGGATTTTCCTGAGATACTCGGCTTAAGGGTTCCTCTTCCGACACTAGTCCTGAATGATGAACAGGACGATCTGTACACCTTGTCCGAAATGCATCAGGCAGATAACATCCTCAGGGAAATCTTTGGAAAGGCAAAGGCAGAAAAGCGGTACAGGTGCTCATTTTATCCGGGACGACACAAATTCGACAAAAAAATGCAGGATGAAGCTTTTAACTGGTTCGATCAATGGCTGAAATCATGAGTTGATTTCTGATCTGGCGGAATCCTGATAATGATAGAGTGTTTGGTGAGAGGTTTTATTAATATTAATCAACCTCTGGTTATAAATTCATTCAAATAGACTAAGAATATGAAACTTTTTTTTGTGCTTTTCATAGGTTTAACGGCCTCAATTCATAATTCAGGTAAATTCTCCCCATCCGCTGGAATGAAGGATGACCGGAGTGCTGAGAATGCTGACAGTCTGCCGGCTATTCTTCCCGATTACCATGCTGACTTAATTTACAGCAGGTTGCGGGAAGAGGCTGTATTGAAATTCGCGGAACATCAGTTACCCGCAAATCTCAAGGAATGGGAACCATACAGGTCTGGAATAAAAGATGAGATTATTAATAAAGCCGGGATTTATATAGATCACAAACTGCCTCTGGATATGCACGAGACCGGCACAATACAAATGAAAGGCTATGTTATTAAAAATATTTTCTTTCAGAACAGACCAGATGTATACTGCACTGCAAATCTTTTTATCCCGGAGGGAAAAGGTCCATTCCCTGCAGTAATTAATCTTCATGCACATTCAGGACGTTTTGATGATAACGATCAGGCGGTAGGACATAGTCTGGCAGTTAATGGTTACGTATGCCTCAGTATAGACCCATGGGGCGCCGGTGAGAGAACTTCTGTCCACGGTGTAAAAGAATATCACGGTTCTAATCTTGGAGCTTCCTTTATGAATATTGGAGAATCTTTATTGGGTATCCAGGTATCTGATAATATTAGAGGTGTTGACCTGTTATGCTCTTTACCTTATGTTGATGCCGGGAATATAGGGGCAACCGGTGCCAGCGGCGGTGGAAATCAGACTATGTGGTTAACCGCAGTTGATGAACGAATTAAAGCAGCTGTTCCGGTTGTTAGTGTCGGCACCTTTGAATCTTATGTTATGAGGTCAAATTGCATATGCGAATTACTGATCGATGGTTTGACTTTTACCGAAGAAGCAGGAGTACTTGCACTGGCAAAAGCCATAATGCCAATCAATCATAAAAGAGACGAAAACCCTACCTTTTTTATCTCTGAAATGCTGCGCAGTTTTAATAATGCCCGACCTGTATTTGAAATGTCAGGTGAGGAAGATAATATTGCTTACCGGACATTCGATCTTCCTCACGGATATTTGAAGGAGGACCGTGAAGCTATGCTGGGCTGGTTTGATATGCATCTTAAAGGCAAAGGAAATGGTGCCCCGGAAAAAGAGTCTCCCTATGTTCTGCTTACTGAGAAAGAATTGATGGTATTTCCGGTTGGAAAAAGAGATCCCGGAGTTCTTACAACTGTTGAATACAATAAAAAAAGAGGAAACGAATTAAGAACCATTTACCTCAATACAAAGACCTTTAATAATGATAAAAAGAGACAGGAATTGGGAGAAATTTTAAGGACATCCGAAAAATCTGAACTGAAAAATGTGCATCAGTTTTCAAGCCAGGGAAGTTGGGACCGGTTCGCTTTGGAAACGTCTGATAATAAGCTCATACCTGTATTGCATCTGGCCCCGGTTGATAAATCTGTGGGTTATGTCATAATTTGTAATCCTGATGGCAAAAATAACGTCTCTCCGGCTTTGATTGATGATTTAAAGAAAAAGGGTTCGGGAATTGTTTTTGTTGACCTGTCGGGAACGGGAGAACTATCCACTTCAGGTGACAGACCATCCCGAAGGATAATGCTTCCGGAATTGTCCCGTGCCGAGCTATGGCTTGGTAAAACCGTTCTGGGCGAATGGGTGAAAGAGCTTAATGTGGTTACTGAATTCCTTAATACAAGTTATAATGCTCAGAAAATAAGTTTTGACGGAAACAGGGAAACCGGCCTTGCCGCGTTGTTTTTATGTGCAACAGGTGGAGCAGGAAATGTAGATAATATTACTCTGAGAGACGCCCCTGTCAGCTATAAGTTTGATAACCGGGAGACTATCGGTTTCTTCAGTATGGGGATCCACCTTCCCCGGTTTCTTAACTGGGGTGATGTCTCACTTGCTGCCGCACTCAGCGGGAAGAACATAACATTCATTAATCCGGTAACTATGTCCGGACAAAGTGTAACCGGTAATGATCTTAAAGAGTTCCGGACTGAATTTGAAAAGATAAAAACCATTTGCAAACAACCGGGCAAGACTCTTTTTATTAATGACCTTAAACACTCACCGGTCTTATCTGATCGATGAAACTTTATATTAATTAACTTTAACTAAAACCCAGCAGAATGAGTAAAACAGTTCAATTAAATCAGGAAGCAAACCGGATTTTGTCTATAGATTTTTTCCGGGGCTTTACGATGTTTATGCTTGTAGGAGGTTTGGAAGGTTTATTTGGTAAGCTTGATCCGGACAAAAGTAATACCATTGTTTATTTCTTTAACCAGCAACTATCACATGTTGATTGGATCGGGCTTCATTTCTGGGATCTGATCCAGCCTTTCTTTATGTTCATTGTCGGAGTAGCTATGCCTTTTTCATTGTCCAGAAGATGGGAAAGAGGAGATAGCTGGGCGAAAACATTTAAGCATGTACTGACACGTTGCTTTTTCCTGCTTGCGATAGGCTGGGCTATCAGTTCGAGTGCAAAAACCTCGAATTTCAATAATGTGATGGCTCAGCTATCAGTTACTTACCTGATAGCATTCCTGCTGATGCGAAAGCCTATAAAATGGCAGATAATAGTCTCATTTGCATTGATACTTGTAACCGATCTGCTTTACCGCTTCTGGCCGGTTGAGGGATTTAACCAGGCTTTTGTCGCCGGGCATAACTTTGGTTCATGGACCGATATGATGCTTACCGGCAGTACTGAACACGGGAATTGGGTACCTTTTAATGCCATCCCCACATCGGCACATACAATATGGGGAGTGGTTGTGGGTATGATTTTGATGAAAGACTGGACTCCCCGCAAGAAAATCATGACCCTTATGATAACCGGCGCTATCGGGGTAATAGTGGGTTATGCAATGAATCCTTTCATTCCGATAATCAAACATATATGTACAAGCTCGTTTATTATTGTCAGCGGTGGCTGGTGTTTAATAGGAATGGCAATATCATACTGGCTTATTGATGTGCTGAATTTCAGAAAGGTTCCACTGTTTTTTGCAGCATTTGGTATGAATCCCCTCTTTATATATCTTATGGCAAGCAGTTTCCGTAATTTTTTCAGCCGGCTTATTACTCCATATACCTCAAGAATATTTAGCTGGACCAACGAAGTGACCATGATCATTATCTCAACCGTTATAATAGGTGCAATGTTATGGTATGTCTGTTATTTTCTGTATAAACACAGGATCTTCATCAGGTTGTAAAGTTACCAAAAGCATAGGTTCCCTCTGACCATTAAAAATAAAATTACGTATGAAAATAACCAGGAAAGCATTGATCATTTTACTGTGTTTGACAGTTCTAAATGGTATTGGAATGAAATCCCATGCACAGGATTCAAAGGTGACGTTTGGCAGGTCGGTAAGCCTGGAGAAAGTTGTATTAAAAACCAGCGAAAAAGACAAACCTCTGGCCTGGATAAATGTCAACACAGATCCGGGAACATGGTCTTTACGCAAGGACTTGCTTATTTGCTCAGGACATCCTATAGGAGTGATGAGATCGGAAAAGCAATATGAGAACTTCATCCTTCATGTTGAATGGATGCACATGGAGTCGGGAGGAAATTCAGGCATGTTTGTATGGAGCAGAGCTATTCCGCCGGAAAACGCACGTCTTCCCGATGGTGTGGAAGTTCAGATGCTCGAGCTTGACTGGGTAAATCTTAACAGGCGTAATGGGGTCACACCGCCAGTTGCTTACGTACATGGCGAACTTTTTGGAGTAGGTGGAGTAAAGACTGTGCCAGACAACCCGCGCGGTACCAGGAGTATGTCTGTGGAAAACCGATGCAAAGGAAAGGGTGAATGGAACACCTACGATGTTGTTTGTGTTGATGGTGTGATCAAGTTATCTGTTAACGGGAAATTTGTAAATGGTATAAGTAAGTCATCACAAAAGAAAGGATATATATGTCTTGAGTCGGAGGGAGGGGAGATTCATTTTCGCAACCTCAGGATAGTTGAGCTTCCTCCGGGAGTTACATCGGATGAACAGACTGCCCCGGAGATTCATTGAAGACATCTTTGATACCATTTGTATTATAAAAGTTAAAGATACTTATGCTATAGATATTTAATTATTTGAAATATTCTAAACTTTCTTTTACCCGTTTTGCTCTTTAAATTCAAAAATAATGATTTTCTTTTAAGATATATGTTTTATAACATAAATTAAATTCAATGAAAGAAGTAAAGAAAGTTACAAGGAGAAAGTTTTTAGGAACTACTGCAACTGCTTTTGCCGGAATTGCATTTTACCCTTCACATACTATTTCCGGACTGGGACATAAAGCTCCGGGGGATAAATTAAATATTGCCATAATCGGCGTTGGAGGAAGAGGTGGGAGTAACCTGAACGGCGTAAGCAGCGAAAATATTGTAGCCCTGTGTGATGTGAATGAACCTGCTGTTCTAAAGGCAGCGGAGAAATATCCTGACGCGAAGAGGTATAAGGATTTCCGGCGGATCTACGACAATCCGAAGGACATAGATGCAGTTGTTGTAAGCACCTGCGAACAGACCCATGCATTTGCTGTATTGCCCGCTCTTCAGTTGGGGAAACATGTTTATTGTGAGAAACCACTTACTCATGGAGTATGGGAGGCACATGTGATTACCGAAGCCGCGCGTAAAGCCAAAGTAGCTACCCAGATGGGAACACAGATCCATGCCGGAGATAATTACCGTCGTGTGGTGGAGTTGATTCAGACCGGTGCGATAGGTAAAGTTAGTGAGGTACATGTTTGGGTTTCGCGGGCATGGGGATGGCAGAGTGAGGAAGAGGCAATTGCAAACAAAGATATCGTTTCCGTTCGCGAACGGCCGGCTGGTTCTTCGCCGGTACCTGCGGGTCTTGACTGGGATCTGTGGCTGGGTCCGGCGCCCTACAGGCCATTTAATGAAGTATATTGGCCGGGCCCGAAATGGTACCGCTGGTGGGATTTTGGCAACGGGACAATGTCTGATCTTGGAAGTCACTGGATAGACCTTCCGTGGTGGGCACTTAAACTTGATTATCCCCTGACAATCGAAGCTGAAGGTCCTGCACCGCATAAGGAGATTGCCCCGGCCTCAATGCATGCAGTTTATACCTATGGAGCACGCGGTGATATGCCCCCTGTTACACTACACTGGTATCAGGGGACAGTGAAGCCGAAGTTATTCATTGAAAATAAGATACCTTCATGGGGAAGCGGTGTGCTCTTCATTGGTGAAAAAGGGATGTTACTTTCTGACTATAGCAAGAATATTCTTTTACCTGAAGAAAAGTTTACAGGTTTCAAAGCACCTGATCCATTTATTCCGAAATCGGCAGGCCATTATCAGGAATGGATCAATGCATGCAAAACCGGGGATCCTACAACCTGCAATTTCCTTTATGCCGGCCCTCTAACTATTGCTAACCATTTGGGTAATATCGCTTTCCGGGCCGGAATGAAACTTGAATGGGATCCGGTCAGGATCAGAGTGAAAAACTGTGCCGCAGCAGAACCGCTCATTAGGCCTGAATACCGTAAAGGATGGAAGCTGAGATGATACACGTTAACGAAGGAGAGCACAAAACACAAAGAATTATGTGACCCTGTAAGTATAATGCAACTTGTTGTTTTATTGATACTTTAAAACAAATACATTACAACCTGTTCGACCTTTAAATATAAATTATATACGGATGAAAAAGTTGAACCGCCGGGGTTTTATCAGAAATGCTACTGTTACTTCAGCTTCAGTAATTGCATCGGTGAATGGACTGAATGGTCAGTTCCTGAGACTGCAAACCGATCAGACTGTTAAGATGAGTAAAAATCCTCTTCTTCTTGATGATGGTTTGTGCAAGCCCGAAGTTACTATTCGTCCTTACCAGCTTTTAAGCCTTGTATGTATTAAAGGCGGCGCAAAATGCCCATACATGGAAGCCGGAAAAGCCCGGGAGATTCTCAGCAGGCTCAGTATTGATCCTACAACTACAATAAAACTTGATACTCATGCTGATGAGATACCACGTTATACAAAGCTGAAAGGAAGTGATTTTTCTTCACCCGATAAAGAAGATATTTTGAGCCGGAAGCGCGATCTTGATGTTCTCCAGCGCCTTGGCCTTGCTCCGGGCGATACCCGCAGGGCAAGGTATCTTTTCGAGCTTCTTTTTGCAAACATAGCTACACCACGTAATTTATGTGCTTATAATACCAAAGGATGGGAAGGATGCAGCTATGCAGCCGGGGGCGCATATGAAAAGGTTCTGGAAAAAGGATGGCAGCAAGTGGTGTATCAGCGCTCGGCTGCTGAATGTAAAGAATACCGGATAAAGAATGTTGAAAGAATAAATAATGACGGGCGCCTATTTGTGCGGCCTCACCACCTGATGTGTTTCAGCTGCTGGTATGCAGGAGGAAAAGGTGAGGGGCCACGCTCAAACGACACCCTGTATGAAATTTGGCAACGCATACGGCGGGAACCCGATGTCCCTGTTACTTTTGTTGAAGGTACCTGCATGGCATGCGATTGTTGTGACGGGTTCTATCCTCCGTCAGGTCGCTGTGCTCACGCAGGAGGATTAATAAGGGATTATCTGAAAGATTTGATAGTATTCCAGAAAATGGGCCTGATGCCTGGAGCAACAATGAAAGGACGGGAAGCCTTTTCCCTGGTGTTTGAAAAAATAGACTCCACCCGTGATGTTTGCGGTTATGGCGATGGAATAGTGAGATCTCAGGAATGGGCAATTTGTGGTGATCCTAAGGGTAATCCCGGGTACGAACAAACAAGGATCTCAGGTGTATTCTAGAGTTCAGCGTTTTCAGGGGATTTTGAATTCCAGGTACCTATCCTCCCGGGTCATATGATTAAAGGCATCCATGCAAAGTAAAAGTATTACTTTATGGCACAACCCATTTAGTGGATGAATCAACAGAGCATCTTTTTCAAAATTATTTGTCAGTACATGAATATCTCCTTATTTTGAAAAATAGAGATATACTGAAGGATGCATTGTATAAAGCCGGTATTTACTTCCATCGGAAACTAAGATCGGACTGGAATGGTCACCTTCCACAATCGGATTTTCAGGATATTTAATCCAGTGAATAAGATCCGTTGACATGGCTACATCGGAGGTCCATATTTCAGGTGTTGAGGGACTTCCCGGATCATTAACCATAAGACCATGGTAATAAATATAATATCGGTTTTTATATTTGACTACCTGGTTTGATGCTATCATGCCTGCATCATATTTTTCGGGGCCGGGGTTTAAAACAGGCTCATCCTGGATGTTTTTCCAGGTTTTATGATCACCGGATTCTGCAATCCATACTCCTTTATCATTACGTTCATAAAACAGGTACCATTTGCCATCTTCAATAAGGACATTAGGCGTTCCATAGGGTCCGGGAATAGTATCCCCATTCACTTTCAGAATAATTAGATCTCCCTGCTCCTGCCAGTTGATGCCATCATCGGAAGTAAGTAAATGTGCCACATCATTTTTCCCTTCGGCATACATATAGTACTTCCCTTCATTTTTAATAACAAACATGTCTTCGGTCCATTTTTGACTGAATATTGGATTTCCGGGGTACCTGTTCCAGTTTATTCCATCGGCTGAAGTTGCATATCCCAGGTATTTTGGTACAGATTCTTCCCCGTTATATCCGGTATACCACATCTTGTAAGTACCATCTTCAAATAATATATACCCGCGCTCCCTGATCTTTTGATCCCAGGTATCCGTACCGGTTGCTTTGAATACCGGATTATCTTTGTACGGAACAAATTTTACCATCTCGTCAGGAAATTCTACTTTATTTACCTTTGCTGCAGAACCACTCTGCCTGTTTTTACACCCTGGTAATACCATGGACACCAATAAAACACATAATACTACTGAACTTTTCATTTATACCGTTTTTAATAACTTATTCCTATTACTGTTACAGAATCTCATTCTGATAAATAAACATACAATAATTTACTATCAATCTGAAAAAAATGAAATAATTTTTCAATGGTTCTGTTTTACAGTGATTATTTTCCTTTAAAATATACTATCTTGTTGGGAAAAATTAGCGTAAAACAGTACAATTAGTCTTTAATCAGAGTACCTGATGATTTTAATCAGAATGATAAGGAAGAGAGTTAGGGTAAAACATAACAGCTGAAGTATGGCAATGAATTACCCGGAAATTATCGATGTGACTCAAATTATGGATCTCAGAAATTTAATAATAATTTTTCATTTAATTACAGATTCATTATTGGTACATAATCTTTAAATATTTTTTTACTATGAAACCCACATGATTGACCACAATCACAACCGGGCTTGCGAGTTCAGCGAAGCTAAACGCGAATAAAAATAATTTACAACCGAACGAAGCGAGCTCAACGAAGTCAATCATGTGTGGTTCCATAAAACCTTTAAAATTATATTATGATGAAAATTAACAGGAGGAATTTTGTAAAAAATGCAACTATTGCCGGCTTAGGTACAGCTGCTATTACAGCAACCGGGGTGACAAATGTTGCTGAAAGCGGACAGCAAAAGAAAAAACCGGCAACTTCTCCCTCAGACCGGCTAAGAGTTGGTTTTATCGGTGTTGGAAACAGGGGTGGAAGCCATGTTCGTACTACACTTGGAATGGGAACTGCAGATATTATTGCCATCTGCGATATTTCCGAAAGATCAATAGAAAATGCAAAGAAATTCTTTTCAAGAGCAAAAGCGCCGGAGCCGAAAGTATATACTGGCAACGAATTTGCATATCTGGATATGCTTTCCAATGAAAAACTGGATGCTGTGATAATTGCAACTCCCTGGGAATGGCATGCCAGAATGGCTGTTGCCTCAATGAAATCAGGGGCCTATACGGGAGTTGAGGTTCCCGCATGTATTACTATAGACCAGGCCTGGGACCTGGTAAATGTGCATGAGCAAACAGGCGTTGAATTAATGTTTCTGGAAAACGCATGTTATAGCCGTTCAGATCTTGCTGTACTCAATATGATCCGGCAAAATGTATTTGGTGAACTTCTGCATTGTCGCTGTGGTTATCTTCACGATCTGAGAGGAGTTAAATTTAACGATGGTGTTTCATATGATTATATACCCGGCCATCCTCTTAAATTCGGGAAGGATGCTTTCGCAGAGGCTCAGTGGAGAGGATTACATTCTATAAGACGCAACGGTGATTTGTATCCCACACATGGTATAGGTCCGGTAGCTACTGCTCTGGATATACATAATGGTAATCGTTTTCTTTCTATTTCATCTTTTGCCTCCAAGGCAAGGGGTTTAAAAAAATTTGTTGAGGATTATGGCGGACCTGATCATCCATTGGCTAAAGTCCAGTTTAACTGCGGTGATATTGTAACCTCAACAATTAAATGCGAAAACGGGGAAACCATACTTGTAACCCACAATTGCAATAATCCAAGGCCTCATGTTTCTGATTCTCTTGTCCAGGGAACAAAAGGGGTATGGTACGGAGATTGGAAATCAATTTACATTGAAGGCCTTTCTCCGAAAGTTAGTCAGTATGAACCTGAGGATGAGTGGATAAAGAAATATGACCATAAATACTGGAGAGAAGACGCTGAAAAAGCTGCAAGTGCGGGACATGGAGGTATAGATTTTTATGTTTTGAGAGATTTCTTTGACTCAGTGAAAAGCAAAAAACATCCTCCGATAGATGTATATGATGCAGCAGCCTGGAGCGCAATTTCTGAATTGTCTGAAATGTCTATTGCCCGGGGAGGCATCCCGGTTGATTTTCCTGATTTTACACGGGGACAATGGATCAAATTCAAGGAAGAAAAGGTATTTGCTCCTGATGAAAAATTTCCTATGCTTCCTGAAAGGTACCTTAAGTATTGATACCTTTATCATTGGTTAACTAAGAGGGGTCTTTATCTGATAACGATTTAGCTATCTTAAAAGTGTAAAGATCCCTTGTTTTAAAGCATTAATTTACATGGCTTTGCAGAAAAATGCGAATCTGATACTTTATTGATTGACTGGCTCATTGTTTTTTAAATTTTAACTAACTATAATTCCCTTGAATATGAGAAATTTACTCCTTCTGGCTGCTTGTTTATTCAACAGTACTCTCTTTGCCCAGGATATGAGTTACAGTAAACCGGGTAAAACTTTCTACCATGAGTTGCCCAACCCTGCAATAGCTAACATTGAAGAGTGGTCAAAAATCCCTTCTGATATTAATGTAAGCTTTGCAAGTGATAATGTCAGATATCCCAAAGAAAAGGTACCTTCCGTCTCATCTTTGAATTGGAATGTAACGGCATGGAGAGGTGAAAAAGTCCATACACAGATACTTGTATGGACAAAGAAGAGTGTTCCGGAACTCAGCTTTCAGACAGGAGATCTTGTAAATGAAAAGGGCAACCGGATAAGCAGTAAAAGTATAAAGGCAGCATTTGTTCGTTATGTCATGACCGATGAATTTGGCAAAGGATGCGGAACCAGAAAAAAAACAGACTATGATTCCTCACTGGTTGAAGATCCGTTGGATATAATCAGTATTATTCCTGTTCAGCCAAACACTGTTCAGCCAGTCTGGGTAAGCATCCAGGTACCGGGAGATATACCTGCCGGCAGATACTCCGGCACAATTACAATTAATGCATCAAAAAAGTTTGATTTAAAAATCTCACTCAATGTGCTGAACCACCTTTTGCCACCTCCTTCAGGCTGGAAATTTGATTTTGATCTCTGGCAAAGTCCGAATCCTGTAGCAAAGGTGCATGATGTCAGCTTATGGAGTGATGAACATTTTGATTTAATGAGGTCTTACTTTACCATACTGGCAGGAGCAGGGCAGAAAACCATTACCGCCAATATAATTCCCCAGCCGTGGGGTCCCACACATACTTATTATGAAGATCCTACCCTTATAAAATGGATAAAGAAAAAAGATGGCAGCTGGACATTTGACTACACCATTTTTGACCGTTATATCACGTTACTGATGAGCTGTGGGATTAATAAGCATATCAACTGTTATTCTATGGTATCGTGGAACTTAACTTTTATTTATTATGATGAAGCCACAGGCAGGGATACTCCAATAAAAATTGAACCAGGTTCTTCTGAATACACTGAATACTGGTCAACCATGCTGAAAGACTTTACTAAACATTTGAAAGAAAAGGGATGGTTCGACATTGCAGCAATAGCCATGGATGAAAGATCCGTGAAGAGTACTCAGGCCGTCATTGCCTTATTGAAACAGATTGATCCGGCATGGAAGACTGCACTGGCAGGAGGTTATCATCCGGAAATTGCAAGGGAAATATATGACTACTGCCTTATTATAAACAGAAAATTTGATCCGGAGATACTTAAGGAGCGCAAGGCTGCCGGTATGCCAAGCACATTTTATACTGCCTGCGGTGAAAGATATCCTAACGGTTTTACTTTCTCACCGCCTGCTGAGAATACATGGATAGGCTGGTATGCAGCTGCTGCAGGATTCACAGGTTATCTGCGATGGGCATATAATGCATTTACTGAAGCCCCGTTGAAAGATACGCGTTACCGAACCTGGCCGGCAGGAGATTGTTATCAGATATATCCCGGACCCAGATCATCGATCCGGTTTGAAAAATATATTGAAGGTATCCAGGACTTTGAAAAGATCAGAATATTAAAAGAAGAATTTGCAAAAGAGGGCAAAGAAGGAAGCATTAAGGAATTGGATGAGATATTATCTGCATTTGCAGTTGAAAAATTAAAGAGTATCCCGGCTGCGGATATGGTAACCAAAGCAAAAGAAAGCTTAAATAAATTCTGAGATCATCAATGATTATCTGAAATTAATTTTATACCTCTTACCTGAAGTGGGTAAATGAAGTGACTTTTAATCGTTTTTAATTCAATATTCATGACAGACTCCAGCACTGGATTATTGTAATATATAAAATCCAATAATTATGAATTTTAAAACACTATTAATCTGTGTATTATATCTTATCTCGCTGAGTTCTGTAAGGGCTCAGTATTTTGCAAAATGGGACAAACAATCTCTCACTCTTGATAATGGTGTAATAAAACGTGTTATCAGCCTGGGCTCCGGCAATAATAATTTTGCTACGAACAGTATGAAATTAACAAGCAGTGCTGACGAGTTTCTTAATAAAAATTCGGGTGAATTTTATTTTGAGATTGATGGTAAAGCCTTTACCGGATCTGACATATGGAAACTGGCCGGTATAGAAAGAGTTTCCGATGAAAATAATGGTAATGGCGCTCTTGTTATTCTGGAACACACAAATCCACAGATTAAAATTAATATAACTTATCTTTTATACCCTGGAGTACCAGTTGTCAGGAAGAAAATTGCTTTCAGGAATGAAGGGAAAAATGAAATTAAACTTGAGTCGGTTGATATTGAATACCTTAGGTTTAGCTCCACCGAGACTCATTGCTGGGTGATGCATGACTATGCAAGGCAGAAATCACTTGGACAATTTTTGGGTGATTGGTATGATCCTGTCGTAGTTGTTCACGATATTCTCCGGAACCATGGTGTAGTTCTTGGCAATGAAGCGCCGGGAGTAATGAAACGGACAACAGCTTTTCTAAAACCAGGTCTTCTTACAACCGGCTTAACACATTCTGACCAGAATTTTGGATTCCGGAAATGGATAAAACCTGGGGAGACATGGGAAAGTACATGGGTATTTACAGGTATTTATGCCGGTACTGTTGATCCATATACCCCACTAAACGGGTTTGTGAATGATTATGTCCGCAAATATATGGGAACCCGGCTGAGTAAAATCCCGGAGAAACCTGTTTTTATCTATAACACATGGAAACCATTCAGACAGAACATCAATGAAAAGCTTATTTATGAACTGGTAGATGCAGCTGCCGATTGTGGTATTGAGGAATTTATAATTGATGATGGCTGGCAGACCAATTATGGTGACTGGGGTATTGATCTGAAAAAATTCCCTGAGGGATTTAAGCCCATATTCGATTATATTAAATCGAAGGGTATGAAACCAGGTATTTGGATCAGCCTGGCCACAGCCAATACCGGAAGCAACGTCTATAAACAGCATCCCGAGTGGCTTGTGCGAAAAGCTGATGGTACTCCCATAAACCTTCATTCCGACATTGATGGGAATAACTATTCCATGTGTATGACCACAGGCTGGTATGATTATATTAAAGGTGTAATACTGAATCTTGTAAAAGAACACGGCCTGGAATATATTAAAGGTGATTTTGCGGCGGTAACCGGAGCTTATACAACAGACAAAACCCGTTCAGGGTGCATGGCAAAAGACCATCCGATGCACAAAGACCGCAATGAATCTATGCTTGAAATGTACCAACGTACATGGGACCTGTTTGATGATCTGCATAAAGAAGCTCCGGATCTTTTTATTGACTGTACCTTTGAAACCATGGGAGCCCTGCAACTTATTGACCTGGATATGTGTAAGCATGCGGAAGGCAACTGGCTCTCCAATTTCGAAGAGGCAGCCCCGCAAGGTTCGCTGAGAGTTCGTCAGATGTCGTGGTGGCGGTCACCCGTGATCCCGGCCACAGCACTTGTTATCGGCAATCAGAGTATTGATGATCCGGATTTTGAATTTTCACTGATGTCCCTTGCCGGTTCCCTGCCAATTGTCCTTGGCGACCCACGCCAATTATCCAGTGCCCGGAGGGCTAACATTAAGATCTGGTCCGACTGGTTGAGATCTATGCAGGAGAAGCATGATTTTATGTCGTTCAGACAGGATTTACCGGGTTTCGGTGAACCATCTCCTGGCTTATGGGATGGCTTCCAGCGTATAAACTCAGACACTCAGTCAGGTGGAATTGTTGGTATTTTCAGGCAGGGTTCTGCAGAAGAACAACGAAAAGTTACGGTAAATTTTCTAAATCCTTTGACAATTTATAACGTTACCAGGGCACCCGGTAATATTAAAATTTTCACAGGCAATGGGCTAAAGCTGGCTGAAGAGGGATTCACGGTTAAGTTCGATAAGGCTTTTGAGGGGGCTCTGTATGAAATATCTGAAATACAATAACCTGCTCTTGGTTTAATTAAAGGAGTCTGTTTAATTATGACCTGCTCCAAAAGGGCCCGGCAGGTGAATTAATATTGTGCAAAATGGACATAAATAATTAGCAACTCATAATATATCAAAAATATGTTGATGTATTTTTTTATTTTTCCTAATTTGTGACATTTAAAATAATATTCAATTTAAAAACATTTCTTGCTCCTGTAAATAGTAACTAATTATATTTCAATTATTTATAATTTTACGGGGTAAGACTAAAAGTCAGAAATCTTGAAAAACAGTAACTTAAAATCCACGTCCGAAAAGAGCTCAGTTTCAATCTGGGTTATCGGATTTTTCACATTTCTTCTTTTACTTTCATGCGCAGGCAAAAAAGATAGGATCCAAAAACCGGATCTTATGATTGGTATTGCGGAAGTAAATTACACCCCGGAAGTTGGTCTGGACCTGGTAGGAAATTACAGGGGTGAAGATTATGCCTCACGCGGAGTTCATGATTCACTTTATGCCCGTGCAGTTGTAGCTTCAAATGCAAAAGGAGAAAAGGCTGCAATTCTGTCTGTTGACATTTGTTATATTACCAGGGAACCAGTTGAAATGATGCGCTCTTATATTGCTGAACAGACTGATATTAAACCTGAAAATATTATGATTCATGCGACTCATACTCATAGCGGTCCAAAATCAGATCTGGATGCCCCGAAAGCAAGGGAGTATCTTACAAAAGCAGCCGGTGCGGTAATTTTGGCAAATCAACACCTGAAACCGACAATCCTTTCTGTAGGACGTACCAGAGAAGAGAGAGTATCTTTTAACCGTCGCTTAAAATGTATCGATGGAACAACCCATATGTGCTGGGAGAAATTTAAACCGGGTTTTGTTATCGGACCATGGGGACCTAAGGATCCTGAACTTATCACTTTATCCCTTGAACAGGAAGGTAAACCGACAGGCGTTATTGTTAATTTTGGATGTCATGCCACCACTTTAACAGGGAATAACTGGCTCTATTCAGCGGACTATCCCGGATATCTTATAGAATCCATCCGGCGTGTAAAGGGGAAAGACTTTATGCCTCTCTTCTTAAATGGGCCATGTGGAAATGTGACCCAGGTGGATTACAGAATCGGATTTCCTGACACTTATCAGGAATGCCAGCGGATAGGATATATCCTGGGTGTGTCGGCCCTGGAGGCCATTAAGAACCAGCAAACAACTTCCGGTGATGAAATAGCTGTATCCAGGGAAATGGTTCCGGTTAAAAGAATAACAATTACGGAGGAACAACTGGCCTGGGCAAAAGCTGTCATGAAGAAGGTGGAAAAAGAGGGAATGCCTCCTTTTCAGGCTGATGGTATGCCTGATGCCTTTTATGCGGAAAACTGGATTGGAATGTATAAAAATCAGAACATAATTGACAGTCTCGAGGTTATGGTCGTCCGCATTGGCGATGTTGCTTTTGTGGGCCTGCCGGGAGAAATCTTCTGTGAATTTGGCATGGACATTAAAGCCAGGTCCCCATTCAAAAATACAATTGTAATGGGTCTGACCAATGATGACAAAGAATATTTTCCCACCGAAGTATCTTTTACTCAGGGACCAAAAGGATTTACCCCGATGATCACTGGTTATGAAACTACACCCGGTTCAACTATATATGACAGGGGAGCAGGGGAGAAACTGGCCGGATCAGCTGTGAGCCAGTTAAATAAAATGTTTAATAAATAGTATCTTTATTTATCTGCAGGACTTATAAACAAAAATGAAATAAAATTATGGAAGAAAAACTGGCAATAGATGGTGGTCCGAAGGTGGTCACAAGTAACAAAATTGGCTGGCCGAATTTCGATGAAAGGGCAATTAAAGCCGTTGAAGAGGTCCTGCGCTCCGGGAAGGTAAATTACTGGACAGGTACGAAAGGTATGGAGTTTGAGAAAAAATATGCCGATTGGCAGGGAAGCAAATATGCTATTTCTGTTGCTACGGGAACAGCAGCTCTTCATGTTGCCATTACTGCACTTGGAATAGGTCCGGGTGATGAAGTCATTGTACCGAGCTACACATTCATTGCATCAAGTTTTTCTGTTGTTCAGGCCGGAGCAATTCCACGGTTTGCAGACGTAAATATTGATGACCATTGCATAAATATTGAATCTGCAGAGAAACTGGTCAACGAAAGGACAAAAGCAATAATGCCTGTTCATCTTTACGGGAATGTCTGTGACATGGATAAGATTATGGTTTTTGCAAAAAAACATAATTTATTTGTTATTGAAGATAATGCTGAAGCATTTGGTGGTTCCTATAAAGGTCGTAAAACCGGTACAGTTGGAGACATTGCAGGCTGCAGCTTTTGCCAGAACAAGACATTTACTACCGGAGGAGAAGGTGGTATGATAACTACAGATAATGAGGAATTTGCCTGGATCGCCAGAAGCTTCAGGGATCATGGTTATGATGTTAAAGAACGTCTTAGCTTACTTGAACTAGAGCAAAAGCTTCCCTATATACATAATATGGTTGGTTGGAATTACAGGATGACTGAAATGCAGTCAGCAATAGGTATTGCCGAACTTGAAAGAATGGACAACTGGAACATGCCGAACAGAAGGCGCAATGCAAACATTATAATTGACAGTATCAAAGATCTGCCGCAGGTTCTTTACAAACCTGTTGATACTGAAGAACGCCGTAATGGATGGTATGTAATGGCATTTTCACTGGATGTGGAGAACATGAAATGTGATATCAGGCAATTTGTTGAAGCTGCTGTAGCTGAGGGAGCTCTGGTCTGGAAGGTATTCTGGCCCCAATGTCATACCGAGCAGGCATTTCAGAAGCATATTGCATTTGGACATTCAGGCTTCCCGTTTACATCCGCGGAGTATACAGATCCGAAAAGTGCTGACTATACAAATGTACAGGTGCCAAATGCCAAATGGCATGAAAAACATACTTTTACATGTTTCGCTTTTCCTACTTATACTGTTGAAAACTGCGAACAGATAGGTATGGCTCTCAGAAAAGTAATTTTAGCATATTCAAAATAGAGGGAGGGTTTAATATGACAAACAAAATCAGATGGGGTGTTATAGGCTCCGGCGGAATTGCCAGAAGAAGAACAATTCCCGAAGGAATTGTTCTTGCAGAACACGCAAAACTAGCTTCTGTCTTTGATATCAATTCAGAAGTCAATAACATTGTTGCAAAAGAATTTCAGGCTGTCCCGGTTAATAGTGTCCGGGATCTTATAAATTCCGATATTGATGCTGTTTATATTGCATCTCCTGCAAATATGCATTCTGACCAGGTTATTGAATGTGCAAGAGGCAGAAAACATGTACTTTGTGAAAAGCCTCTGGGGATGACTGTAAAAGAAGCAGAAAAGATGATACAGGTCTGCCGGGAGGAAGGGGTTCTGTTAGGTGTTGGATTAATGATGCGTTTCGTTGCCCAGCATCAGGCTGCCCTTAAAATTATTAAGGAGGGGAAGCTGGGTGTTCCGGTTTATGGCAGGGCACAGCTATCCTGCTGGTATCCTCCAATAACAGGTGCCTGGCGACAGGATCCGAAAACGGGCGGTGGAGGATCTCTTATGGATATGGGTAGTCATTGCATTGACCTTCTGGAAATGTTCTTTGGAAAAGTAAAGAGTGTAAGCTGCTTTATCAATAATAACATCCATACCTATAAATCGGAAGACAGCGCAGTTGTATCCATGTTGTTTGAAAACGGAGCTATTGGTACAGTTGATACTTTTTTCTGCATTCCGGATAACAGCAGTAAGAATATTCTTGAACTATATGGTTCCAAAGGAAGCATTATTGCAAAAGGGACAATTGGTCAGGGCCCTGCAGGTGAGATGACTGCTTATCTTGAAGGTGATAATTCGGGCTATGATGCTGAACAGGCAAGAATCGCAGCAGCCGGATTGACTATTGACCCAAAACCTGTAAATACTTATCTTGCTGAAATAGAGGAATTCAGTTCTGCAATCCTCGAAAAACGGGAACCCTCAAATACCTATACTCTTGGTCTGAGAAGCCAGAAAGTGCTTGATGCCTGCTATCAGTCTGCAAAAACAGGTAAGGTTGTTGATATTAATTAAATAAGAGATGTATACATGGAAAAGGTTATCCTGGGAATTTTCTCACATCCCGATGATGCTGAATTTACCTGCGCCGGCACTTTGTCATTGCTAAAGAAAGCAGGCTGGTCTGTTCATATCGCTACTATTGGTACCGGCGATAAAGGTACTGCCGAGTACAACCGGGAGGAGATTATGCGGATAAGGAAAGCTGAAGCCACCAGGGCAGCTGAATTGTTAGGGGGAACATATCATTGTCTTGAAATTGACGATATTTATATATTTTACAACCGCGAAACAATAAATAAGACAACTTCATTAATCCGGAATGTTCGTCCTTCTATTGTTTTTACAGCAAGTCCAAATGATTATATGCTGGACCACGAAATCACCAGCCAGATTGTTCAGACGGCCTGCTTCAGCAGTGGAATAAAAAACATGGAAGTGTATGAAGAACCTTTTGAACCTGTACCTTATTTATATTACTGTGATCCCATGGATGCAAAAGATAAACTGGGTAATCCTGTCTCTCCTTCTGTTTATACAGATATTACAAATGAGATACAATTTAAGGCTGAGATGCTTGCCTGTCATGCAAGTCAGCGCAATTGGCTCCTTTCCCATCATAAAGTTGATGAATATATTTTATCTATGAAAAGGTTTTCGGAGTTGAGGGGAAAAGAAATAGATGCAGGTTATGCTGAGGGATTCAGGCAGCACCTTGGGCACGGATATCCTCAGGAAAATATTCTTAAGGAAATTCTGGGCGATCTGGTTATTGTCAGGTAAGAGAATAAATATCAGAGCGCTTTAATTTTAACAATGTTTAACCTGGTTTTCAGGAAAAAATAATAACTAAACAGGGGCAGAAGTGAAAACAAACAGAAGGAACTTTATAAAGGCCGCGGGAGTGGCAGGAACTGGAATACTGGCGGGAGGCATATCTTCATGTGATAATGAAAGTATGCCTTTTGCCGGAACCCTGAAAGCTGTAAAGGAACCACACAGGCAGCTCTTTAATATGTCTGGGTATGCAGCTCCCGGGCTTGAGACAGTCAGAATAGGTTTTGTAGGCCTTGGTAACAGGGGTCCTTCATCCCTTCGAAGGCTAACACTGCTTGAAGGAGTTGAGATAAAAGCAATTTGTGACATACGCAAGGAACGTGTTTTACTGGGTGAAAAAATAATCAGGGATGCCGGGCTGCCACCTGTAACAACTTATGGAGACACTGAAGATTCCTGGAAAGAGATGTGCCAAAGGGATGATATTGACCTGATTTACCAGGTAACACCATGGTGGCTTCATGCACCTGTCTCAATCTATGCAATGGAGCATGGCAAACATGCGGCATCGGAAATGCCAGCCGCGCTTACAATTGAAGATTGCTGGAAGCTTGTAGAGACATCCGAATCCACCCGCAAACATTATATGATGCTCGAAAACTGCTGCTATGATTTTTTCGAGTTGCTGATATTAAATATGGTGCGCCAGGGATTTTTCGGTGATATTATACATGCTGATGCAGGGTATCTGCATGACCAGACTGCTATTTCATTCGGAAAAACCAATTACCCCAACATGTGGCTTTTAAGGCAAAGTCAGACCAGGAATGGGAACCATTACCCCACGCATGGGCTTGGTCCAGTGTGCCAGGTGATGGATATAAACAGAGGCGACAGACTTGACCACATGACTTCTATGCAATCAAACGATTTCAGCTGGGGTAAAAAGGCCGCCGATCTTGCCAAAGTGGACAGCTTCTATAAGGAATTTGATACAAACTCTTACAGGGGTAATATGAATACTTCCATTATCAGAACCTCAAAAGGTAAAACAATAATGCTTCAGCACGATGTGACAAGTCCCAGGCCATATTCACGTCTTTATATGGTTAGCGGGACCAAAGCTATTGCCCAGAAATATCCCTTGCCGGGTAAAATAGCAACTGCCGATACATGGTTTACCGATGAACAGATGAAAGATATAACAGAAAAATATACCCCTGAAATTGTTAAAAGGATTGGAGATCTTGCAAAACAGGTTGGAGGACACGGAGGTATGGACTTTATGATGGACTGGCGCCTGATAGACTGTCTGCGCAATGGTTTGCCACTTGATGAGGATGTATATGATGCTGCTGCCTGGAGCTCAATTGTTCCCCTGAGCGCATGGTCAGTTGCCAACGGATCACAACCTATAACTGTTCCGGATTTTACTTGCGGATCTTATTTAAATAACACCCCGGTTGATATTACGCTTTCAAAGGGTGGTAATACCGGCATTCGCAAGTTAGAACCGGGTTGATCGTTTGTACAGCAGAATATCCGGCCACGCAGTCCGTTAATAATTGTCAATTGAAATAAATATAAAATATGAAGACTAATACTGCCATCCTGGTTTTTTTTGTTCTTTTAACCACAGGTTGTACCTTCCAAAAGAAAAAAGCTATGAAAACCGATTCAGTGTATACTATGTCAAGGTTGAACGGACCCATGGTAATAGACGGGAACTGGGATAAAACAGAATGGAAAAATATTGAAGCCCTTAATATCAAAAACCAGATGGGTGAAAAGCCTTTATTCACACCTGAGGTTCAGGCTAAAATGATGTATGATGATGAAAACCTGTATGTTATATTTCGGGTCATGGACAGGTACGTACATTGCCTCGTAACTGATATTGACGGTCCGGTATATGAGGAATCTGCGGTGGAGTTTTTCTTTTCACCTGATCCGCAATTTCCTGAAAGATATTTCAACCTTGAGATCAATTGCGGGGGAACCCCATTAATGCGGTATAATGATTTTTCGAAGAAGCAGCAAGTTCCTCTCCGGGTGGAAGATATCAAAAAAGTGGAAATTGCACACTCTTTACCGCAGGTTGTTGATCCTGAAATTGATGAACCGGTAACATGGACTCTGGAATACAGGATCCCCCTTGACATTCTTTCCAGGTACTCGAAGATTCTTAAGCCGAAGCCAGGGACTGAATGGAGGGCCAACCTTTATAAAATTGCTGAAAAGGGAACCAATGTTCATTTTTTAACATGGTCACCGGTAAACAACCCTGTTCCCAATTTTCACCTTCCTCAGTTTTTCGGCATTATTAAGTTCAGGTAAAACTTTTTAATATGAACACAGGCAATATTGATCCACCTGGGAAAGAAATAACCGTTGTCCCCCATCTGCGCCGTGTACTGGGCTTGTGGGATCTTATATTCTATGGCATTGTGCTTATCCAGCCAATAGCTGCAATTGGACTGTTCGGCATTGCTTCAAGAAGTTCCCATGGACATATGGTAACCACATTACTGATTGCCATGATTGCAATGATGCTCACGGCAATAAGTTACGGACGAATGGCTTCATTATTCCCTTCGGCCGGATCAGCTTATACCTACGTTGGAAAAGGACTAAACAGCTATCTGGGATTTCTTGCTGGCTGGGCAATGATTCTCGATTATCTGATCGTACCTGTTATTAATACTGTTTATGGCTCTCTGACTTTACAGCGATTATTGCCTTCTGTCCCTTTCATTGTGTGGGTGATATTATTTGTTTTCATAATTACATTTCTAAATCTGCGGGGGATACGTACTACTGCCAGATCCAATGAGTTATTGCTTGCTGTAATGTGCGTTGTTATAGGTATTTTCATTGTACTGGCAATACAATATATTTTCCGTGCGCAGGGTTGGAGCGGACTTTTTTCATATAAACCATTCTACAATCCTGATACATTTAATTTTGGAGCTGTTATGACCGCAACCTCTTTCGCCGCACTTACCTATATAGGATTCGACGGGGTAACTACACTGGCTGAAGATGTGAAAAATCCCAGGCGAAATATGCTTCTTGCCCCGGTATTGGTTTGTCTTTTTACAGGACTTTTCAGCGGACTTCAGATATATCTTGCACAGCAGGTCTGGCCTGATTATAACACTTTCTCAAACCCTGAGACAGCTTTTTTTGATGTCTCAGCAAGGGTAGGAGGTCCATTTTTATTCAATGCCATAGCAATTATTTTGTTTATAGCTTGCCTCGGAAGTGGTTTAGCAGGGCAAGTAGGGGCTGCAAGATTACTTTTTGCCATGGGCAGGGATGGAGTGCTTCCAAAAAAAATATTTTCACATCTTGATTTAAAACGGAATACGCCGACTTACAATATCTTTATTCTGGGAGTACTCACCATTGTCGGATCAGTGGCTATTAGCTACCAGGGAGCTGCCGAGCTTTTAAATTTTGGAGCTTTCCTGGCATTTATGGGTGTTAATATAGCTTCAATACGTCAATTCTATTTTCTCCGCCCGGTTGGAGAAACCCGTAATATCTTAATGGATCTTATATTGCCTGGTCTTGGCTTTTTATTTTGTCTTTCCATCTGGATAAGCCTTCCAACTCCTGCTAAAATTATGGGAGGAATATGGTTCCTGGGTGGAATAATTTATCTGGTAGTTACCACCCATGGTCTTAAACATAAACCCCTGATGATTGATTTCAAAGATATATAGGTAAAAATAATATGATTTATTGAAGTTGATTAACTTTAGTCCGGTAGCTATATTTTCTCATCCGGATAAACATACATAAGGCATTTAGAATAAAAAACAATTAAAAATAATAATATCATGGAAACAGTGAAGTGTTATGTATCATGGAAATGGATTGAAGTTTTCTCAAAGGTTTTTCTGTTAACTGTATTTCTATTACCATTCAAAGCCTTTTCAGGTGATCTCAGGATCGGGGCAGCCTCAGTTAAAATAACCCCTCCTGTAGGTATCCCTATGGCAGGATATTATTACGAGCGTGGAGCCGAGAAAATACACGATGACCTGTATGCCAAAGCTATGGTCATAGAAAAAGACAACTCGAAGGTTGCCATGGTAACCTGCGATATAATAAATATTCCTGTTGAACTTGTTGAGGAAGCAAGAGCTCTGGTAGTAAAATCTACAGGTATAGATGCTGATCACGTGATGATAAGTGCTACGCATGCCCATACAGGCCCTGTAATTCCCAAAAAAGATGGAAGAGACGCTCCTGCAGGTAAAAGTGCAGATATTCTTTCAAATTATATTTCGAAACTTCCTGGTCTGATTGCCGAAAGTATTAAGCAAGCCAATGATAATCTGCAACCTGCTAAAATTTCTTTTGGTCTGGGACATGAGGAGACGATAAGCTTTAACCGGAGGTTTTTTATGACTGATGGAACAGTGGGCTGGAATCCTGGTAAAATGAATCCAAAAATTATTAAACCGGCCGGTCCGATTGATCCTGATGTTTTTGTTCTGTATTCTGAAGCAAATGATGCCAAACCCATATCAACTTACGTGAATTTTGCCTTGCATCTGGATAATACCGGTGGCACACAAATCTCGGCCGATCTTCCTTATACATTGTCAACTATACTTGGTAAAATTAAGGGTGGGGAAATGGTTACCATGTTTGGACAGGGTTGTTCCGGAAATATAAACCATATAAATGTAAAGAGCAGGGAACCACAGAGCAGTTTTGCCGAAGCACAGCGTCTGGGAACCGTCCTGTCGGGTGAGGTGATCAAAACCTATACCCGGATGAAGCCACTTGATATTAATAATATTTCAGTAATAAGGGAAACCATAAACCTTCCGCTGGCGCCTATTTCGGAAGGTGACCTGCCAAAAGCCCGGGAAATTGTAGCAAAATATGGAAAGCCTAATGCTGCTCCCTTTCTTGATTTTGTCAATTCTTTTAAGGTAATTGAGGTTTATAACAGACATGGAAAACCAATTGATGCTGAAATTCAGGTGTTTGCTTTAGGGGATGAAGTTGCTATTGTCAGCCTGCCTGGCGAAATATTTACCGAGCTGGGAACATATATCAGGAGCCGGTCACCATATCCCTATACAATTGTTACCGAACTGACTAATGGGTCCATCGGTTATGTTCCTGACCGGAAAGCTTTTATCGAAGGAAATTATGAACCTGTAAGTTCAAGATGTGCGCCGGGTTCCGGTGAAATATTGGCGGGAAATGCTCTCAGGTTGCTAAACGAATTGAAATCTAAATAGTTATGAAAAAGTTTATTTATTTAGGGTTACTTGTATTAACTCTACCGGCTCTTGCATCAGAGCATAATCCCCTACTACCTAAACCTCAGAAAGTTGTCTATGGCAATGGTCAGCTTAAACTGAAAGGTTTGACTATCGGATTTGCCTCAAAACCTGATGCAGATGATAAATTTGCAGCCATGGAGCTTGCCGGACTGCTTTCAGGGGTCACTTTGACAACTATTCCGGTAAAGGAATTGCAGAAATCAGGTGCTTCAATTATTTTTGAACGTACAGGTAACTCAGATCCGTTGCCGCTCCCGGATGAAAAAGCCGGACCATCATCGCGGGAGTCATACAAAATAAAAATTACTCCAGCAACTATCCATATAACTGCGAAATCATCCGCTGGTCTTTTTTATGGTGTTCAGACCATCCGGCAGATGATTGAAGGTTCAGGGGATAAGGCAATCCTCCCTGAAGTTGAGATAGAAGACTGGCCTTCACTAGTTTACAGAGGGTTTATGATGGATATGAGCCATTCTCAATTTCCCAGGATTGATGAAATTAAGAATCAGATAGATTTTTTGGCACGATGGAAGGCAAATCAGTATTTATTTTATTCTGAAGCCAGCATTGAACTGGATGGTTATCCTCTTCTTATGGCTGATGCACGTTTTACAAAAGGACAGGTAAAAGAGATTATTGAATATGCCAGAGCCCGGCACATTGACGTAATTCCAAATATGGAACTTTATGGACATCTTCATGATCTGTTCCGGTTAGAACATTATTCAGATATGTCGGTAGTCCCTCATGGCGGAGAGTTTATTCCTGATGACCCGCGGGTAAGGCCATTGCTTGAAGACTGGATAACACAAATCGCAAAACTGTTCCCAAGTCCGTTCTTTCATATTGGTTTTGATGAAACCTGGTTGTTGGAATATGAAGCCCGGAAACGGGATAAAACTCCTGAAGAGCTTTATCTAACAATGCTTAAACAGACTACTGATATAGTCGAAAAGCAGGGAAAGCGTGCTCTGGTATGGGCGGATATGCTGCAAAAATACCCTTCGATAATTCCGGAAGTATCTCCGAAGATCATTGCTGTACCCTGGCATTACAACCCTTTGGATGATAAAAGGTATGAACAATTGTTAAGTCCGTTTACAAGATCCCGGATACCAATAATTGTTCAGGGTGCAATTAAAAACTGGAACTGGGTGACACCTGATTTTGAAGTATCTTTTTTAAACACTGACGTACTTATAAAAGCAGGAAGAAAATATAATGCGATTGGATTTATTAATTCAGGCTGGACTGATGATTCTCAGACTATTATGCGGATGGGATTTCCTGATATGGCCTATGGATCCATTGCTTCGTGGCAAAATGAACCAATGGACCGTGAAAATTTCTTTAAAAATTATGCTCTGGCACAGTACCAGGCTCCTCTGGCCGGTTTAATCGGAAAAGCACTTGAATCACTTTCACTGGCTGAAGCCCTAATGAGAAAATCAGTAGGTTCAACCGATCCGGCTTTTTGGGCAAACCCGTTTACTGCCAGATCTCTGAGAATGATCGAAAGCAATAAAGAAAACCTGCATAACGGACGGCTTGCAGCTGAAGACGCTCAGATATATATCAGAAATGCCATGAAATATGGGATTGATACAACTTCCCTTACAGCCATGCTGGCAGGAGCCAGGATGCTTGATTATATCGGATTGAAATATCTTTATGCCGGCGAGATCGCCGGATTCTGGAAACAATTGAGCGAAAAGCCGAGTGCAAGTGAATTCAGACTATTGATCAGTATTGAATCCAGGGCTAAATATCATTCCAGGACATCTGATATGATGGATGCAATAATAGAGGTAAAGGAGATATTTAAAAAAGCCTGGCTGAATGAATACACTTCTTTTCGTTTAGGTAACGCGATGGGGAAATATGACCACGAATTTCAATTCTGGTTAAGTTTCCAGAGAAGTCTCGAGAACCTGAGTTATCGCGAAGGGGAATCTTTACCCCCGTTAGAAACACTCACAGGGATAAAATAAATCTAAATATTTAAATCATTTACAACAGGCTGGAAGAAAAAAAGTAAAATAATAGTTGAGGATGGGTTCAGAAAGGATTATTATTTCAGGCACAGGTTGTGCCCTTGGTGACTTTCTTTATAATGGAGTTTCATTCGAGCATGAAGGTTTTCTGAAATTTAAGTCTGTAAAACCGGGCGACGGGGGATTAAGTCCTGGCAAACTTGTTTTTACAGAAGAACTTGAGAAGTTTTCAGGTTGCTCATACGTCGAAATTCTTAAAGAAATTATCGGTGAAAGGCAGCCCGATGCGTTTAACGTTGGAGGCCCTTCACTGGTGTCACTCATCCATGCTTCACAAATTCTTAACCCTCTTGAATACGAGGTTAAATATTTTGGAATGGCAGGTGAAGATGACACTGCCAGGAAAATTACAGATATTGTACGTAAAACTCCACTTAATATTAAAAACTACGAGACGATAACCTCTAAAGGTTCTCCTTTTACTGATGTTTTTTCTGATCCCTCGTACGATAATGGAAATGGTGAACGGACTTTCGTAAATAATATTGGTGCCGCCTGGGAATACTCCGCTCAGTACCTGACCGATGATTTTTTCAATTCACATATTGTTTGTTTTGGAGGGACAGCATTAGTCCCCCAGATTCACAATAATCTTACATCACTTCTTGCAAGAGCAAAAAGCAATGATTGCATAACAGTCCTGAATACTGTTTTCGACTTCATGAATGAAAAGACTTATCCTGGTAAACCCTGGCCCCCGGGTAACAATCCCGATTCTTTCAGAATGATTGACATTCTGATCATGGACATGGAGGAGTCCTTAAAAATAAGCGGGCAAATGACTATTGAAAAAGCAGCAGAATTTTTTGCTTCGACAGAATTATCTTCTTTTATTATTACAAATGGAGCCAATAATATGTATTTCTGGTCAGGAGGAGGTCTGTTCAAAGAAAAAAATATCACCCAACTTCCTGTCTCAAAGAAGATAACAGGCCTTTTGAAATCTGCTTCAGTTCCAAAGGGAGATACAACGGGCTGTGGCGATAACTTTGCCGGAGGCATTATTGCCTCGCTTGCATGGCAACTGAAAACCGGAACAAAGGGAGAGTTTGATTTGACAGATGCCATCTCATGGGGAACTGCTTCAGGGGGCTTTACCTGTTTTACCGTAGGCGGGACTTATCTGGAAAAGGACCAGGGAGAAAAGTTAATTAAGATCAGGGAATTGCGGGAAGATTATTTAGCACAGATATCTGGTCAGAACCTGGCTCCGGACTGATATAGTACTGTTCTGGCCAGGGTCATTACATTACCTGCATTTCAGGGGAAGACTCACTCCGGGGTCTTTAATACTAGTCGACGGGTGAATCACATTTAAATGGTGTGGTAAGAGAACATGATAGCAAATAGGAAATAAAGACCTATAAAAATGTGCAAATAAGGTATAATCAAAAAGCCTTTTATAATTCAGAAAAATGAATTGTAAGTATAGAAATGTTATTTTTGGAGGAAATCATTAGGGAATGAGAATAAAAATCTTTTTGCATCATGTGGCATATTTAAAAAAATGCAAGTTAGTTACCGGTAAGTATTTTCCTGTCATTATAATTCTTTACTTAATTTCTTTTTTCGCTTTAAGAGCACAGGATCCTGTCATAATAAGCAAATTAGAGGGAGATGTTAAGTTTGATGGAATGCCTGATGAAGAGGCATGGTTAAATATCAAGCCTCTCCGGATGACAACTCTCCAGCCCGTATCGGGTAAGGAGCCTTCTGAAAAAACTGAAGTTTTAATCGGGTATTCAGATGAATACCTGTGGATCGGTGGGAGATTTTATGATTCTGATCCCTCTCTTATCCAGTATAAAAGTAAAAAGCGTGACGATTATGGTGATGACAGTGATTTCTTCGGGATCATGTTGGATTGCCTGAATGATAATGAGAATGGGCTTATATTTTGTACTTCACCTGCAGGTAACAGACTTGACATGACCATTTCAAATGATGCACGCATTACTTCTCATAATACAATGCCATTCAATGTAAGCTGGAACACATTCTGGGACGTAAAAACAAACATTACGGAGAGAGGATGGTTTGCTGAAATCCGGATTCCCTTCTCAAGCATTAGGTTCCGGGAATCGAATGAAGGTGTAAAAATGGGATTAACAGCATACCGCTGGATACCAAGAAAAAATGAAATGATCGTTTCTCCTGCCCTTGATCCGAAATATGGTAAATGGGTAAGATATCAGCCAAGCCTGGCTCAGGATATTATATTGAAAGGAATAAGATCTGTAAACCCTGTCTATCTTACACCATATGTTCTTGCAGGGGAAAAATTAATTAACAACCCTGATTTAAATGGGAACTCCGGTCAAAAGTCATATAAACCAACATTGGAAGCCGGTTTGGATGTGAAGTATAGCATAAATTCAAACCTTACACTTGATCTTACAGTTAATACTGATTTTGCACAGGTTGAAGATGATGACCAGCAGGTAAATGTAACAAGATATTCTCTTTTCTATCCTGAGAAAAGAATGTTCTTCCAGGAACGCTCCGATATTTTCAGCTTTAATCTTGGCAGGGATGCGAATTTATTTTATAGTCGCAGAATAGGTCTCTATAACGACTCAGTCCCTGTCAGAATTATTGGAGGTGCCAGACTAACTGGTAAAATTGGCAGGTTTGATATAGGATTCTTAAATATGCAGACAGCAAAATATTCTACAGTTCAGGCATCTGAGAATTTTAATGTTCTGAGGGTAAAGCATAATATCTTAAACCCTTATTCTTATGCCGGAGCTATTCTGACCTCAAGGATTGGGACCGATGGAAGGTACAATTTGACTTATGGTCTTGATACATATATCCGGGCTTTTGGAGATAACTATATTGATCTTAAATATTCACAGTCTTATGATTCCGGAAAAGAATATAAGAGTTTCGGAGACAATAGTTTTCTCAGGCTATTTTTGGAACGAAGAAACAATAAAGGATGGGGTTACAGGGTCTCGACCAACTGGTCGGGGTATGATTTTAATCCCGGTATCGGATTCCTTCAGAGAGAAAATATATATTCTTTTGGTGGAAGATTCCGCTATGGATGGATTCCTATGGAAAGCTCCTTCCTGTATACCCACCAGATCTATCTGAAATATATCACATATTACAATACCGGTGGATCACTTGAGACTATAAGTGCAGGACCGGGATGGACGTTTGAAACGAAAAATAAATTTAGCGGTGAAATAGAGCCGGAATTCCACAGGGAAATTTTAACAGAAACTTTTTATGTAGACGAATTTACTTATAATACTTTTGTATTACCGGGCGATTATTCTTTTGTGTCCCTCAGGGGGAAAATATTAACCCCGGGTTCCTCAGGTTTCAATGTAGAATCTGAATATGAATTGGGACAATATTACGACGGCTCCAGGATTTCTGTCAAATTAAAACCAATATGGGCTGCCTCACAAAGCATTAAAATTGAGGGCCAGTATCAGTATAATAATATCCGGTTACCCCTCAGAGATCAGAAATATATTATTCATTTATTAGGGTTCAAATTCTTATACATGTTCAGCACCAGCCTTTCTGCGAGTGCATTTGTGCAGTATAACAGTGCTGAGAATGTCTTTTTATCCAATCTGAGAATCCGGTTTAATCCAAGAGAAGGAAATGATCTGTATATCGTTTTTAATGAAGGACGAAATATTGAAATTCCCGGAGAAAGAAGGCAACTCCCTGTAATTACGGATCAAACTTTTCAAATAAAATACTCTTATACTTTCAGGTTATAGCTGAAAACGACTGCTAATTTATTGTGAAATGAATTCAAGAAGAGAGTTTCTAAAAAAAGCAATTACCGGTTCTTTTGTTCTTGCCGCCGGGGGTAATCTGAAAGGATATACCAGTAAAAATTACGAAACCATTTCAGGATCTAAAGAAAAGATACGTATCATAATCGAAACTGATGCAGGTGGCGATCCTGATGATGAGCAGTCACTGGTGCGTTTTCTTCTGTACGCGAACGTTTTCGATATCGAAGGTATCATTGCAAACCGCAGGGCAGCCCGTGAGGGGGAGAACAAGAATCCTGTACGTGACGGTCTTGGCATTGTTAGATCAATGGTAACCGCATATGGTCTTTGCCGGAATAATCTTATTCAACATGATTCCCGGTTTCCCGGTGTGGATGACCTTCTTAAACGCACTGTGGCCGGTTACGACGATACTGACGATGGTGTTAACCTTATTATCAGTGCTGTAGATTCACAGGATCCGCGTCCTGTTTGGTTTTGTAACTGGGGTACTGACAATGGCAGCGCAGAAAGTTGCTTAAAGAGAGCGCTGGATCGTGTTTTGAAAGAACGCGGTCCCGCCGGTTATGCAAAGTTTAAAAACCGCCTAAGGCTCAGTTCGGCCGACAAATTTGGTAAACACACTTCGGAGATTGAACCTTCATTTCCGTTATGGGTTGATACCTGGCGGCCTCCGATTGATGGGAAACGTTGGTATCACCGTTTCTCAGCCCTTACAGCAACTGCAGGAGGTTTCAGCATAGAACGTGATGTGCGCTCCGGACATGGCTCCCTTGGCGCTTTGTATCCGGTGAATACAAACTTTCCTCAAAAAGAAGGTGATACGATGAGCTTCCTCTACCTTATACCGACAGGAATGAACAATCCTGACGAACCAACCTGGGGCAGCTGGGCGGGGCGCTATGGGATAAATGAAGAATACGATGGCAGAAACTATTACTGGGCAAATCAGGCGGACGCCTGGCAGGGTTCGACAAACCGCGATAACACGCTGGCGCGTTGGGCCGTAGCCATACAGAACGATTTCCGTGCCCGTATGGACTGGTGTGTTAAAACACGCTATGAGGCAAATCACCATCCTGTAGCTGTTCTAAATGGCAGGGCAGGATCTGAGATTCTTAAACTTGAAGCAGCACCCGGGAGTGTGGTGAGATTTGATGCCGGAGACTCAAAGGATCCTGACGGTAATAACCTTTTTGCAGGGTGGTTTGTTTATAGCGAAGCAGGTACCTGTCAGGATCAAATCCTGTTGAGTGATATCAGCGGATTTACAACTGGTTTCGTTGCGCCTGATGTGAAAAAACCTGAAACAATCCATATCATTCTCCAGCTCAGGAATGATGGTGAGCCGCCATTATATAGCTTTCGTCGGGCGGTTGTAACAATAAAACCTTAACTTAATAATCATGAGAATTAACAGATTAATCATATCAGTCATTTTCTTTGCAGGTTGCCATATGGGATCAGCCCAGGATCATCATTTTAACATTCTGGATTATGGAACAGTAACAGACGGAAAAACAGTTACAACAAAAACTATCCAGAAGGCAATTGACGATTGTGCCGCTAAAGGAGGAGGAACGGTATATTTCCCTGCGGGAAAATATATTTCAGGAACACTGTTTTTAAAAAGCTATGTTTCATTATACCTGGCAACCGGAGCCGTCTTAGAAGGAAGTAAGGATTTAAACGATTATCCGGTTACTGTATCGAGGATCAGATCCTATACCGATAATTATACTAATAAGAGCCTTATTTATGGAGAAGATCTGCAATATATAGCAATTACCGGCCATGGTATTATAAATGGAAATGGGGCATCTTTTCAGGTTTCAAATGAATTTGCAAAAAAATCTCTGTTTGATTCTTACAGGGCACGACCGTATATGATTCGTATCATTAACTGTAAAGATATAACAGTTAAAGACATATCTTTAATTAACTCTCCAATGTGGGTTCAGCATTATATGGCATGTACAAATGTCAATATTGATGGTATCACTGTGAACAGCCGGGTTAACCACAATAATGACGGTATTGATATCGATGCCTGTAATAATGTGCGGATTTCAAATTGTAATATAATAAGCGGTGACGATGCCATTGTTATTAAAAGCACATTTGACAGGCCTTGCAAAAACATCACCATAACCAATTGTGTACTAAGTTCAAATTGTAATGCCTTTAAGTTAGGAACTGAATCTAATGGTGATTTTCAGAACATTAACCTGAATAATTGTACCATTTATGAAACTAATTTAGCAGCTATCGCTTTGGAAATGGTAGATGGAGGGTCCCTGAATAATGTGTCAGTTTCAGATGTTAATATGGACAAGGTGGGTTGCGCAATCTTTATCAGGTTAGGTAACAGGGCGCGTCGATTTAAGGAAAATATGGAAAAACCCGGAATGGGAAAATTATCAAATGTAATATTAAGTAATATTCAGGCAACAAACGTAGGCAAGACAGGTTGTTCTGTCACCGGTTTGTCCTCTTTCCCTGCAAGGAATATTTTATTGAGCAACATACGCCTGAGTTTTAAAGGAGGGGGGACCGAAGATCTTGTCATGAGGAAAATTGAGGAATATCCTGACAAATATCCTGAATTTGGAATGTTTGGATTGCTCCCGGCATACGGATTTTTCTGCAGGCATGTAACCGGACTGACAATGGATAATATTGAACTCTCTTATGAATCGCCTGATTACCGTCCGGCTTTATATCTGCAAGATGTTAACGATTCCAGAATAACTGATTTAACTGGATTCTCTGAAGGTAAGACTGAACTGATCGTTACTGACAGCTCGCAGAATGTCATCATCAGGGACTGCAATACCATGGGCAAACATGTCGTTTATACTGGTGTGAAAAATGCTGCATCACAATTGGTGGATTGTACCCCACGAAATTGTGATGACAGGGAAATAAGAATATTAAAACCTGGTGATGTTATTAACAAACGGCTTGAAATAATCCGGGCCATTTGGAATTCCAGTCATATCCCGGACCGATCAGATGTAACAGTAACATCAGATATCCCAAATCCTTTGCATCCTCACAAGGTTATTGACCGGGTGGACAGGATCGAAATCCCAGTTCAGGGAGTTGATTCTGTAAAGGATCTTGCATATCTTTTTGTCCCTGTCAAAAGAAATAAAAGGCTTATAGTCTTCAATCCCGGCCATAGCTGTACACTGATCGATGATGAACATCATTACAGCAGGATCGAAGCAACCATTACAGGCTTGCTGGAAGCCGGATTTGATGTTCTTTCGGTATATATGCCTCACGTAAAGGAATCTGCTGAACCTAATTGCAGATTTGATCACTGCAAAGTATACAATACTGACCTGGGTGTTCCCGACCCTCTCCCAACTTATGGATTAAGGTTATTCCTCGATCCGACTATAGTGAGTTTGAATTATGTATTGAAGGTTTACAAATATAAAAGAGTTGACATGGTCGGACTTTCGGGAGGAGGCTGGACCACAAATCTTATTTCTGCTCTGGATGACCGGATTAAATACAGTTTTAATGTGGCCGGATCCATTCCCTTATACTACAGAGTTGGATCCTCCATAGGTGATATCGAACAATTTCTGCCACAGCTCTATTGCGAAATTGCCGGTTATCCTGACCTTTATATACTTGGGGCGTACGGAGAGGGCCGTAAACAGGTGCAGATTTTAAATCGCCGGGATAACTGCTGTTTCGGTCAGAAACAACATGATCCTGCCCGGGATTATGATGCCGATATGCATCTGTTTGAGCAAAGCGTTATTTCACGATTAGTTTCTCTTGGGGAGACTGATCATTATTATCTTGTAATTGACGAAACATCTCCAAACCATCAGATTTCTGAATTTGCCCTGAAAAATGTGATATTACCCGAACTTATTAGTTCTACTTTGACAGATTAGAAAAATCAACCTGTTTTTGCCCTTAATCCCTAAAGGGAACAGGTTGATTTTTCAGTTTGCTCCCTTTAGGGTCGGGGCAAACAAACTGAAAAATCGTAGTAAGATGTAATCTGTCAAAGTAGAATTAGGAAGAGAAATAATTAGAACTTACATTTTAATTTTTTACAGATGAAACCAGGTCCCAGGGATGAAATCGGAATGGTACTCAAAAACCAGTTCCCATCCAGATTTATTTTTGCTCCCAATTACTGGCAGTGGTTTGCCCATCATAAAAACCACGGAATATTGCCTGAAGAAATCAGACATTGTGAGACCCAGCTTGATATGATCAATTACCTTGGGGCAGATGTCTTTAGCCGTAATATTTATTGTAAACAGGAAGAGGCATGGATTGGAGGTATTTGTGATGAATATCTTGAAGGCGGAGAAGTTGTTACTTCAGAGGAGTTTGACGGCAATAATAAAATTATAAACAGGGAATATCATTTGAGTACCGGAAAATTGTCGGAAAGATTGATATACGTTTTTGATGAATCTACAATCGTTCAGAAAGACTTCCTAATAACGGATTATTTGAACCAGAGAGATCTTTTTGAACAATTTGTTGCTGCCAGAAAATGGAAATTCAATAAGGCAAAATATGAAAAGGTCTGCCGGGAAGTTGGAGAAAGAGGTTTTATCATAGTTGGTGATCTTTTCAGTCCTCTGAAAATGCTCCATTTTGCCATGGGGCCAATTAATTCGGTCTATTTTCTACTTGAGTATCCTGAATTTGCAAAAAAAGTTCTTGAACTGCATGAAATTGCAATGCTTGATCTGGCCAGACAGTGTATGGCAGGCGGTGTTCCTGTAATAATGTCCATGGATAACCTCGACACAGTTTTTCATCCGCCTCAGTTTGTCGAAGCGTACTCAGCTTCATTCTATGAAAAAGCAAGTGCAGTTTGTCATGCAAACGGAGCCAGATTCTTCATACATGCCTGCGGTAACCAGAGAGAGAACCTCAAGCTTATTTCTTCGCTGAAGGTTGATGGGCTGGAGGGATTCGCTTTCCCTCCCATGGGGAATATTGAACTTGATGAAGCAGCTCAAATGACTCATGATAAGTTTATTATAACGGGTGGAATAAGCGCAATAGAGACAAGGGACCTGAAAACCAGGAAAGAAGTTTTTGATTATGTTAGAAATTTGTTTGCACGAATGAGACCATATAAAAACAGGTTCATTTTTTCAGCGAGTTGTAACACTGCAATTAATACCGGCTGGGAAACGATTAAAAACTTTCGTGACGCATGGATGGAATACCGGGATTAAAAGATAATTCAAATTATCGGTGGCGCATAGTTGCATTGCTCTTCTTTGCCACAACTATCAACTATATCGACCGTCAGGTTATCGGTATTTTAAAACCCTATATCTCCAATGATCTGGGATGGTCGGAGATTGATTACGGATATATTGTAATGACCTTTCAGATTGCGTATGCTATCGGTCTGATCTCTACGGGGAAATTATTGGATAAATTCGGGACCCGATTAGGTTACACTCTTGCAATAATTCTTTGGAGTATTGCAAGTACTGCCCATGCTTTTGCCAGAGGTGTATTAACATTTGCTTTAATGCGTTTTTTCCTGGGAATAGGAGAATCAGCCAATTTTCCTGCAGCAGTAAAAACTGTGGCCGAATGGTTTCCCAAAAAAGAAAGGGCATTTGCTACAGGGGTATTTAATGTAGGTTCCAGCGTTGGTGCTTTTCTAACACCTGTTCTGGTATCAGGTATATTTCTGGCTTTAGGCTGGCAATGGGCATTTATTATTACGGGTTGCCTTGGGTTTATATGGATTATTTTCTGGTTGCTGTTTTATTATTCACCCCAGGATCATCCTAAACTGACTAGAGCAGAACTTGACTATATACTTTCTGATAATGAGCATGAACAACAGGCAGCTATCAGTTGGAAGGCTCTTTTTAAATACCGGCCTACATATGCTATTGTTTTATCAAGGTTTATAACTGACTGGGTTTGGTGGTTTATTTTGTTCTGGATACCGGACTTCCTGAATAAAATGCATAATGTAAATATCAAAGAGTTGGTTTTGCCATTAATTGTGATTTATTCATTTGCAGGTTTAGGAGGCATCGCAGGAGGTTGGCTTTCTTCATGGTTCATTAAAAAGGGAAGATCCATAAACTTCTCAAGGAAAACAGCAATTCTGTTTTGCGCCCTGATTGTCCTGCCTGTTATTTTTGTGTCACAGGTTAATATTATATGGTCAGTTTTTTTGATAACATGTGCTGCATTCGGTCATCAGGCTTGGGCTTCAAATATTTTTACCATCGTATCGGATATTTTTCCTAAAAAAGCTGTCGGTTCGATGACAGGTATTGCCGGATTTGCCGGTGCTGCAGGTGGAGCATTATCTGCCCCCTTTATCGGACTTTTAATTGGCTTAACAGGTTCATATTTTGTTATCTTCCTGATAGCCGGATGTGCTTATTTATCAGCATGGCTGATACTCAAATTGATGATACCAAATATTCATTCTATTGAAATACTTTAAAAAATGTTATATGGAAGGACATGAGATTTTGTTTAGGAAGAGGGATAGAACAGGCCTGACAGGGATATTCCTTATTGTCTGTATGTCATATCTTTTTTGCAATAAAGTTAGCGGACAGGTAAAAAATGATTCAGAAAAAAATCAGTCTGGTGTTACTTACAAATCACCTGACTCAATCCTGTCTGTTGCTGCGGTTCAGATGCGTTCCTCCGGCGACCTGCCTGTGAATGTTATCAGGATTAACGGTTTTATAAAAAAGTGTGCTGAAGAAGGGGCCAGGGTTGTCATATTTCCCGAATGCGTATTGTCGGGATATTATGAGAAAGTGATTTTGGATCTTTCTGAGGACCAGATAAACTCTGCTGAGAAGCAGGTTATGCAGGCTTGCAGGGAGGCTTCAGTTTATGCTATTGTCGGAATGCCTTACCGTGAAGGGACAAAATTATATAACTCAGCTGCTGTTATCTCCCCGGAGGGAAAGATTATTGAAAGGTATCATAAAATTCAGCTTGCTGAACGCTGGCCTGATCCGGGAGATCATCTTTCAGTTTTCCTGATCGATGGTTTACCATGTTCAATTATTATATGTCATGATGAACGTTATCCTGAACTGGTCCGTTTACCTGTACTTGCCGGAGCCAAAGTTATCTTCTATATATCTCATGAGTCAGGGGTGAAAGAGGAAAATAAAATTGGCCCTTACAGGGCGCAGATACAGGCCAGGGCAGTTGAGAACAATGTCTATATTGTCCAGTCAAATGCTCCCGCTAATCCTGATGCCACCGGCTCTCACGGACAAAGCCGTATTATAGCTCCCGATGGAAATGTGATTAAGGAGGCCTCAATTTATGGTGAGGATGTGCTTTATGTAAACCTGGACATATCTAAAGTCACCAGAGGTAACGCTCTTAAAAGTCTGTCACGCGGTCCTCTTCAGGATTGGTGGAAAGAAGGATTGAAGGAAGTAAGGATAATTCGTTAAGAGAGTATTATTAGCTGTATTTCAAAAATCAGCCATACCAACCTCCGGAACAGGTCTGAATTTAAAAATTCACCTGTTATGTTTTCTATTAATAATTAAAGATTTACAACATTAACTGGTTCTCCATTCAGAAACGACTTAAGATTTTCGATTGCTGAATTCATCAATCGCAAACGGGATTCTTTTGATGCCCAGGCAATATGAGGTGTTATAATGCAATTGCTGGCTGTGAGTAACGGATTATCTGCGTTTATAGGTTCATATGAAACAACATCAACAGCTGCTCCGGCAATTTTACCTGTGTTTAATGCATCGCTCAGATCTTTTTCAACAATTAGCGGTCCGCGGGCTGTATTAATTATCATTACTCCATCTTTCATTTTTTCAATGTTGCTTTTATTAATAATTCCCATAGTACTGTTAATTAATGGACAATGTAAGCTGATAATATCAGATTGGGCCAGTAATTCATCAAGTGTTGCATATCTGCATTTATCGGTTTCCATTTCCATGTTAAAATCAGGGTCATTTGCCAGAACATTAAGATCAAAAGCCTGTGCAACTACCGCCGTTGCCTGACCGATCCTTCCGAAACCGATCAACCCTAATGTTTTCCCTGACAGCTCCACCAGAGGATAGTTCCAAAAACAAAAGTCGATACTTTTGGTCCATGATCCTTTTTTAACAGCTTCACTATGTTCACCAATATGATGGCATAATTCAAGAAGCAAGGCAAATGTAAATTGTGCAACCGCAATGGTACCATAAGTTGGTATATTGGTGACTATAATGCCAAATTCTTTAGCTGCAGCTGTATCAACTATGTTATAACCTGTTGCCAGTACTCCAATGTATTTAACCGCGGTAACTTTTTCAAGAACCTCCCTTGGCAGAGGCGTTTTATTGGTGAATATAATTTCGGCATCACCTATTGTTTTAATTACACTATCTGTACTATGGTCCGTGCGATCGTGTACAGTCAGAACACCAAATTGTTTAATCCCTTCCCAGGACAGATCTCCCGGATTAAGAGTATATCCGTCTAATACTACTATTTTCATCCGTATATAATTTATTTTTAAAGGTCGGATAGCCTGCCCCGTTTAAGCGGGGGAACCACACTTGATTGAAAATGAATTATTTTCATTGGTGTTTATGATTTGGATCAATCATGTGGGTTTCATCATAATATAAATTGGTTTTAAAGATCTGTAAATTATATGTATAATTATAAAATATAAGCAGAACATTTGGTATTCAAGGAAAAAAGTTCCAATATTTGAATCAGGAAAAGAATATTAATAAAAAAATAAATTTGCCATGAAAGTGATCATTACATTTCTGGGACTGGCTGTTTTCTCAGTATTCGGAGAACCCGGAGCCAATCCATTTCCTCAGGAAAAGGTTAATTTTCAATATAATAATATGCCGGAGGTACTGCCAGGTACCAATAAACTCACATGGGAAGGCGAAATAGATAAAAAAGTAATGGATGGTGCTCACAAATTTATCGAAGAAAGAATCAGTGAATCTATTTCAACAAGGGAAAAATTCTGGGATCGTAACTTCAGTTCCCGGGATGCATATGAGAAATCAGTTGAGCCAAACCGCAAACATTTAATGAAATATATTGGGGTTGACGACAAAAGCCAGCCATATGTTAGTTATAACCAGGGTATTAAAGAAGAATACCCATCTGTCTCCATGCAAAAATTCTCCAGTAATGACGATTCCCAGATTATTGCTGAAACGGACAAGTATCGTGTTTATCAGGTTCGATGGCCGGTTTTGAACAATGTTTATGGTGAAGGGCTTCTGCTCCAACCCAAATCAAGTCCTGTTGCAAATATTATCGCTTTACCTGATGCTGACCAGACCCCGGAGCAACTTGCCGGCTTGTCTCCCGGTATCCCTTTAAAATCTCAGTTTGCACGTTGCCTGGCAGAGAACGGATTCCAGGTATTGATACCGGTTCTTATCAGCAGGGAGACTTTATTTAATGGCGATAAACAACAGACATACCGGGAATGGATTTACAGGCAGGCCTTTCATATGGGACATCATATTATAGGATATGAAGTAATGAAGGTGATGTCAGCGGTTGATTGGTTCAGACAATCCGTTGATAAGGATAAAAAGATAGGTGTTGCCGGATATTGTGAGGGAGGTCTGATAGCATTTTATTCTGCAGCCGTTGATAAAAGAATTGATGCGGTACTTGTAAGCGGATATTTTAATTCACGGCAGAAGGTCTGGGATGAACCAATATATCGAAACATATGGGGACTTCTCACCGAATTTGGAGATGCCGAGATAGCTTCACTTATTGCTCCACGACCGCTGGTAATAGAGCATAGCAGGGTTCCTGAAGTAGATAACAAGGGTAAAATAAGAACTCCTTTGTTTACGGATGTTCAAACTGAGTTTAAAAGGATAGATGAATTGGTTAAACCAGGCTTACAGGTCAGGCAGTTAATAAGTGCAAAAGGAAATGAGCCTGAAGCCTTTGGATCGGAAAAGGCCATGGGTTTATTTGCCCGTTCCCTTGGGTATAAGCCTCCCTTGCTCATATCCAATGAGGTGACTGCTGACAATCGTAAATCGTTTGATGCAGGCGAAAGACAGAAAAGACAGGTTAAAGAACTCGAGAATCATGTCCAGGGACTTATGCATGACTCCGATTATAAAAGAAACAGATTTTTTCTTTATAAGGTTATGCCCGAATTTGGCAAAAAGGTATGGAGCACCAAATCTTATCATCCCTATTTTTCACCCGATCGCTTTATAGAGGAAGGGAAAAACTACAGAAAATATTACGGGGAAGAAATATTAGGTAAGTTTGATTATCCGAAGTTACCTTTCAATCCTCTTACGCGAAAGGTTTATGATGAAACAAGATGGACAGGGTATGAAGTAGTATTGGATGTTTATCCGGATCTGCCTGCCTATGGGATTCTCCTGATACCAAAAGATATTAAGCCCGGAGAAAGGAGACCTGTGGTTGTTTGTCAGCATGGACGTAACGGATTACCCAAAGATCTAATTGAGGGAAACAGCACAGCATATAATAATACAGGAGCCAAACTGGCAGATGAGGGGTTCATTGTTTTTTCACCATTCAATCTTTATCGCGGCGAAGATCTGTATCGCTGGCTGGACAGAAAAGCAAATACTATTAAGAAAACACTTTTCTCATTTATAATTGCACAGCATGATCAAACCCTGCAATGGCTTGGAACACTTCCTTTTGTGGATAGCAAAAGAATAGCATTTTATGGACTTAGCTATGGAGGTGAAACTGCCATGCGTGTACCGGCTGTATTAGAAAATTATTGCCTGTCAATATGTTCAGGTGATTTCGGCAACTGGACCCGAAAAGTGGTGGATACCCATTTTCCGAATGGTTTTATGAGTTCCATTGAGTGGGAGATGCCCTATTTTAACATGGGGAGTACCTTTAGTTATGCTGAGATGGCCTACCTGATTTTTCCAAGGCCATTCATGGTTGAAAGGGGGCATGATGATACCGTTCAGCCTGATGAATGGGTTGCTTATGAATATGCTAAAGTAAAAAATGTCTACGACCAGTTTAATCTTGGAGACAAAACGGATTTTGAAATCTTTAATGGAGGTCATTCTATGCGGGATGAAGGAACATTTAAATTTCTCCATAAGCATTTGAACTGGCCATAATACTTTGTAAAAATGATATATATATTGAGATATAAACAAAATATACATTTATTCCAAAAGGTAATACGAGACGAAATATGCCAGCTACTTGTATCGGAAATAATTCTTAAAGTTTAATGGTGGAATCAGTCTGGCAGGAAAATAAATTCACCCTGATATAATTCAAAAGCAAAAATTTTTCATATATTCATATTCAATTTTAAATATGAGGATAAAAAAAGAGAAATCCCCTGAGTTTAATATGAAAGGATCTGTTTTTACAGGTGATGGGTTATCGTCTGTTGATCGCGGAGCTGAAAACTTAGCGATTGAATATAAGTCCACAGCATTTACGAAAATTCCCGGGATAGTTGCCGGAATGACCCTGCAGGAGTTACGGGACGACTACAAAGAACGGATTTTTAAACAGTATTTACCTTTCTGGGATAAGGGAGGGTACGACAGCAGATTCGGAGGCTTCATGTGTGAGCTGAATGATGATGGTTCAGTGGCGAACGATGAGAAATACATCTGGTACCAGGGGCGCGGAATATGGGTTTATTCTTATTTATATAACAATTTTGGAGGAAATAAAGAGTTCCTTGAGATTGCGAAGAAATCCCGCGATTTTCTGGTAAAAGCCTTCTACCTTGGAGATGGAAGATGGCGTAACTCGGTCAACTGCCAGGGTGATCCCGTTGTTACCACTGCCGGCCAGGGATCAGACAAAGATATTTATGGAGCCCTTTTTTCTGCAGCAGGTCTGATTGAACTGTACAAGGCGGAAGGAAATCAGGCAGATCTCAATATTGCTATAGCTTCAATCCGGTCATCAGTTAAAGCTTACGAAAACTCCGGTTACGAGGGTGTTACTGTTAAAGGCACAGATGAAAAAGGACTCAGAACCCAGGGTCACTCTTTCGTTATTATATGGACTCTGACCAATCTTCTTTCATTTCACAAAGATCAGCAGCTTGAGGAACTCCAGAATGAGCACGTCAATCATATTATGAACCATTTCTGGAATTCAGGATACGGAATAGCTAATGAAGAGCTTTTTCATGATTACACAAGAATTCCGGGATATGAATCAATTATGTTTACCGGGCATTCTCTTGAAGCCCTCTGGATAGTCTTATATGAGGCGTTACGCAAAAAGGACAAACAGCTTTTCGATAAGATTAAAAACCGCATCCGGCGTCTTGTCGAAATGGATTGGGACTATGTTTTCGGCGGTATGGGTACAGAAGAATATAACGTTTTCAGTTCTAACGGGAAATGCAGAGGGTCTGACTATGATTTGAAAGTAATGTGGGCTCATACAGAGCTGCTTATCTCAACAATGTCAATATTGGAACATACTGGCGAAGTATGGGCAAAGGAATGGTATGAACGTGGAAGGGAATACAGTTTGAAAGCCTTTACCTGCAAAGAATGCGGAGTATGGCGGCAGGCCGTAGACCGAAAGGGAAAAGATAAACAGCGGCCCGGTATAAGTATATATAGAAAAGATAATTTTCATCAGATAAGATACCTGATGATGAATTTACAGTCTATAGAGCGGATGATTAAAAACGGAGGCAGGATTAATTCCCTGTAAACAGAACTTATTAATCAGATGCCGTGAAAATGCAGAAATAACTAATCATAATGAAAAAGAAAATAGACATTCATTACGGAACTAAAATACTGAACTTACAGATAGACCTGGATGCTTTACGGTACGAACTTAAACCTGCTGATATTAAGTCCGTAAATAGCATCTCTCAGGAAACCATACGGGCGCTTAAAAACCCCTTCAGCTCTGAACAACTAAGTAAACTGCTCAAAGAAGGACAAAAAGTGGTCATACTGGTTGATGATATTACGCGTTTAACTCCAGCCAGGGAAATACTTCCAATTGTATTGGATGAAATTAACCTGGGAGGTGTGCCCGACAGTGATATTACTATGATAATTGCCCTGGGTACACATCGTCAAATGACGCCTGAGGAAATAAGAACCAAATTTGGTGATGATGTCATCAGGCGGGTGAAAATATTAAACCATAATTGCCGGGACAGGGAAAATCTTAAACATTACGGTACTACCCGACGGGGAACCGATATCTGGGTGAACCGTTTAGTGGTGGAGGCTGATGTAAGAATAGGAATCGGTAATATAGTACCACACTACCCTACCGGATGGAGCGGGGGTGCCAAGATATTACTTCCTGGTGTTGCGGGTGAGCATACCACCGGACAGGTTCATCTTCTGGGAGCTACCGAGCAACTGCTCGGACAGGTCGAAACACCATGCAGGGAAGAGATGGAAGACTTTGCCGCGGCAACCGGGTTTGATTTTATTATCAATACTGTTTTAGACAGGAATGGAAATGTAGTACGTATAGTTGCCGGACATATAATTGCTGCACACAGGGAGGGCGTTAAATGGGGGGAAAAAGTTTTTGGAGCCCCTTATTCAGAAAAAACCGACATTACTGTCTCAAGTGCTTTTCCCGTTGATCGCGATTTGTTCCAGGCATCCAAAGGGATTTTCTCAGCCATTATTTCAACGAAAACAGGAGGTGAAATCATTTTATTATCACCCTGTTATGAAGGAGTTAGCCCAACTCATCAGGAAGTGGTTGATCTTGCTCAATTTTCTGATGAGATATTATTTCAAAAAGCAAGAGATCCATTAAGTAAACATGACATGTTGAGCATAACTGCAGCTCTTTACTTTAACTCAGCAACAAAGAGATGCAAAGTAACACTGGTTTCTGAGGGTATATCAGATGAAATTGCGAAAAAGCTCAATTTTAATTCCATAAGATTATCGGAGCTACAGGAATACCTGGACTTACGCCTTGAAAAAAGTGACGTGACAGTGGGCCTGATACATAATAGTGCAGAAACAATCCCGGTTGAAGATCCCGGCTCTAAATAACGCTGTTTTGGTGACAGGGATTCCTGAGTATAGAAATTCTAAAACTGACCATGAATTACAGAAGTAAAACATATTATGCCTGGATCGTTGTAGGAGTTCTCTGGGTCGTGTCATTGCTGAATTATCTCGACAGATTACTGATTGCCTCAATGCGTGATCCTATTAAGGAAAGCATTCCAATGAGTGACGCTCAGTTTGGATTGCTTACTTCGGTTTTTTTATTAGTTTATGGAATTTTGAGCCCATTTGGCGGGTATTTCGCCGACCGTTTCAGCCGCAAACTCGTAATTGTTACAAGCCTTGTGGTCTGGTCCGGCGTTACCATTTGGACTGGTTTTGTGAGCTCATTTGGCGAGATGATAACAGCCCGGGCAATAATGGGGATCAGTGAAGCTTGCTACATGCCTGCAGCTGTTGCTCTTATTATAGATTACCACAGGGGACCAACCAGGTCTCTTGCTTCCGGTATACTTTACAGTGGTGTATATGCTGGAATGGCACTTGGAGGGACAGGCGGATATATAGCAGAGGACCTTGGGTGGCGTTATGGATTTCATCTGTTTGGCATTATCGGGGTTGTTTATGCAATCATACTTTTTATTATTCTTAAGGATGCTCCCCGGGAATCATCCGGGGGAAGTTTAACCATAGTTGAAAATACTGAGAAAGAGGATGTAAAGCCGATAAGCATATTTCAGGTCATCCGTGAACTGTTTAAATCAAGGTCTTACTGGATAATCATTATTTATGGATGTCTGCTGGGGATGACTTTCTGGGTAATCTATGCCTGGCTCCCGACATATTACAAGGATAAGTTCAACCTGAGCCTTGGAGGAGCGGGTGTATCAGCTACTGCTTTTATCCAGGTTTCATCTTTTATTGGTGTTATTGCAGGCGGCATCCTGGCTGACCGGTGGTCACGGAAAAATATAAGAGGCAGATTATATGTTCCGTTCATCGGATTTATGGTGGGGGGCCCATTCCTTTTCCTGATGGCTACTACAGGAGTCTTTGCGATAGCTATCGCAAGTATAGTTATTTTCGGTTTAGCGAAAGGATTTCATGATTCTAACTTCATGCCAATTATATCCCAGGTGGTAGATAAACGCTACCGGGCCACCGGGTACGGAATGATGAGCTTTTTCAGTGTGATTACGGGCGGAATTATGATTTATATAGGGGGGGCACTTAAAGATGCCAATATCTCGTTGTCCCTCATTTTCCAGATATCCGCCGTAGGAGTAGTATTCGCCGGATTGGTACTTCTGGCATTAAAATTAAAGAAAGAAACTTAGGCATATTTATAAATAGAAATGAAGTCCTGTTTTTAAATCAAAATCAAAGAGGGTATATGCATAATTCCTGCTACTTATTAAAAATTAAATTATTAACAGATTAAACCCACATGATTGACCTCAATCACAACCGAGCTTGCGAGCTCAGCGAAGCTAAACACGATAAAAATATAATTTTCAACCGAGCTTGCGAGCTCGACGAAGTCAATCATGTGCGGTTCTCCCGCTTTGCGGGACAGGCTATCATACAACTAAAATCAAAATTATATTATGATGAAAATTTTAAATCCTGCTGAAAACATTACACGCATTATTTCAATGATTGAAAATGCAAAAAAGTTTGTAGTTATTGTTTCTCCTTTTAATGACCTGACAGGTTGGGACCATCTGAAAAAAGCCATCAATGCCGCTGTAAGTAACAAAATTGACGTTACCTATTATGTAAGGGAAGGTGAAGGTTCAAAAGGGATAGAAGGTCTCAGTGTAAAAATCCTTGAAGTGCCTGGCCTGCATGCAAAGATGTTTTTTAACGAAAGTGAAGCGCTGATAAGCTCAGGAAATCTTACTAACCGTCCTGATATTAATTGGGTATATTTATTGAGCGACCGGAAAGAATATGATGAACTGGCTAACTTTTTTGAACTTTATATTAAACCGCTTTCAAAGCCATTTCAAGATAAAGCCTGAACTTTACTGTTTTACAAGGTCAGCATTTTGATTCTGAAAACAGGGTACAGGTAAGTAGAAATGATACTTGAAGATTTGAAATAACATATCTTAATTAATATCTATCATGTCAATCTTAAAGCCATCAGATAATATTACAGCCATAATCTCGATGATCGAAAGTGCGAAAAAATTCGTGATTATTGTCTCTCCGTTTAATGATCTGAAAGGATGGGAAAAGCTGAAAAAAGCGATTAACGAAGCCCTGGTAAAAAAAATAGATGTAATTTATTATGTCAGAGAAGGTCAGGGTTCAATTGGTATAGAAGGACTGAGCGTTAAGATTTTTGAAGTCCCAATGCTGCATGCTAAAATGTTCTTTTCTGAAAGTGAGGCATTGATTGGTTCTTTCCACCTTAAATATAACAATGACATAAATTGGGCGTACAAATTAAACAATCAGGAAGAATACAGGGATCTGGTCAACTTCTTCGAGTTATATGTTAAGCCGCTTTCAAAACCTTTTGAAAACGGAAACTGAATATTATTTAACTACCTTAGAGAGGTTTTATATTAAAAATACTCAGATTACCTTAAACTTTATCTGGAACAACAAAAGGAGTCCGGTATATCCTGGTTAACATTTTGTCTGCTTCCGGATCATTTATAAACTTATTTGTAGTGTTATTAAAATTCAATCCACGCCCAAGGCGGTATGAGATATTTGCCAGAGCCGGTAGTGCAGATGAATAAAAACCGTCTGTGATACTGCAGTGAAGAGTCTCGTTTTTTCCTGAACGGATCCCGTCTACAAAATTTGCAAAATGGCCTACTTCGCCCGATCCGCTTTGCTTGTTTATGTCATCGGTTGAACTCATAAATGGTGCTTTCTCTCGTTTGCGAAATGCATTCCACAATCCTGTGCCAGCTTCCAGTTCCATGTATCCATCCGTCCCATAAAATATGTGACCGATCCTGATCCCAGTACCAGATTCACCGTTGGTATAACGGCCCCGGGTTTCAAACTCAATTATCTTCCCATCACTATACTTAAAAGTGCAGTTTTGTGTATTTGGAGTTTCCTGTGCACATTCCTTCGGATCAATTCCATAAATACCACCAGCTGAGTAAATTGATATCGGAAGCTCATTTTTGTTAAGTCCCCAGCGAAGGATTTCGAGCTCATTTACACCCTGATTTCCCGTGTCACCATTACCTGTATCCCAGAACCAGTGCCAGTTGTAATGACTTCGTTTTTCATTATACGGCCGCCACGCTGCCGGACCTAACCACATATCGTAATGAAGAGTAGCGGGTGGTTCACTGTCTTTGGCAATGCCAAATGAATCACGGGGTTTGTAACATAATCCCCTGGCCATGTAGACATCACCTATACCTCCATCATGCATGAATTTAATGGCTTCCATTATATTGATGATTGAGCGGTTTTGAGAACCAACCTGGACACGGACATTATACCTGGCAGATGCCTCAATCATTTTTAATCCCTCGGAAACATTATGACAGGCTGGTTTTTCAACATAAACATGTTTCCCGGCCTGGCATGCCCAGATGGTTCCCAGGGCATGCCAGTGGTTAGGCGTAGCAAACGATACGGCTTCTATTTCCTTGTCTTCAAAAACACGGCGCATGTCCCATCCTGTCAAAGGTTTAATTCCGGATTTAGCTTCAACTGTCTTTGCTTTTTCTGCTATCCTCAGTTCATCGGTATCGCATACAGTTTTTAACCTTACATTCCTGGAATCTTTCAAGGCACACCAGCTGTTTACATGAGCTCCGCCACGTCCACCCAGACCTATGGATGCGACACTGATACGATCATTAGCGCCGATGATTGATGCATATGATTTCGGACTAAACCCGGCACCGCCAATAGTTATTCCGGCGGTTCCAAGTATGCTCTTTCTGATAAATTCTCTTCTCTTTTCCATTTTGGACTTAAATTATAAAGTAAATATCATTATTTTTTTCATAAAACCTTTTAAAAGTTTCGGGAATCATGCGTAAAAAAGATTTTCCTTTTGGACCAGCTATGATGTTTGGAGATTTCCTGTGGTGAGCTCGTTCCGACTTTGCGGTACCGGCTTTTCTCCGTGCTTCGGAATTCCGAAAAAATCCACCACAATTGAATTTAAGGTTTTATTGAATTACCAGTTTAATATGGATGAATGGGAAATCTCCTGCAATTATAAAGCATAGTTAATAGGAGTAAAACGACCTTATCTGCTTATCACGTCAGTCACAACCGGCTCTGATGTTATTCAACCGATACTGCTGAAATGCAATATGAATAAAACGACTTTTCCCATTCATAATATCAGTCACAACCAGCTCTGAAGGAGCCATATATGAATAACCCCCGGTGCACCACATAGCCTTGACGGCTATGCGGTGCAACCGGAGGTTAATCATATTTAGCCACTGCGTGGCTTAAAAGAACTTAAATGTCAGCTAAAAGTGGATTTACAAGTACCTGCTACTCATAAAACCTTTTATCAGGCGCTCTTTATTTAATCAGGATCCTGTTTTTTGGGTGGATAAACAACTTTTTTCTAAAAATTATGTTAATTGTATATTATGGGTTATCTTAATACAGTTTTTACCGGAATCATATAAATGTTCATAACTGATTATATCTATCTTAATCTTAATCTTTATCTTTATCTTTATGAAAAGGACATTAATATTCCTGGCGTTAATTAATATTTCCTTTTTTCTTTATGGTCAGATCCATCCTGATCTTGGTTTACATGGTCAGGTAACCTGGTTGAGTGATACAAAGATCAGGGTCGAATATGACTGGTCAGATGATTCTCAATTATTGGACTGGACATCAACAAACGGTTCAAATCTGGTTCGCGGAAATAATATTGTTACTATTACAGATGGTCTGGTATCAGTAAGGTCTATCGTTTGGAAACAATTAATAAAATGCAGCAGGATATATGCACAGAATGCTAAAGCGCTTAACTCATCTATTGCCCACCTGAATTTTATAACAAATGTGCTTGGCTGGACGGGCTCTGATTTTGATCCCCCGGAAATTATCGGACTGATCTATAAAGCTAACGGAAATATCTGGCTGGAGAACGGGAGCAATTACACACTTCCTGGACCTTTAATAGTATTAAATTCTGCTTATACCATTGATGTTAATATTTCCGAAACAGAAATGACAGCAAAGTCTTCATCAGATGATGTTTTATATTCATATAATCTTACTACACTCCCGGATATGGATCGTCAGGTGGCAGTTGGCGGATGGGAAGGTGATACCGAATGGGGGAAATTAACAATTGAAGGGGAGATAACTCCTCCCGTACAAACACCTTCTGATGTAATAAATTTTCAAAGTGTCGGCGCTGTGTTTGCCCCGGTTATTGAAGTTGCCGGTACTGCTGTTATTGAATGGACTTTTGATGATGGCTCTTTAAGTGCGTCTGCCACGCCTGTCAAAGATTATGGCAGTGTCGGGTCGCGGCATAATTATCTGAAGGTAACACCCTGGTCTGCATTGAAAGGCATTAACGTTGGTTATGATGCCCTTGATGGGGGATATGGTGGTTTTACACTGGTACCCAAACAGAACGTTACAGGGTTTCAAAATTTATCTCTGGCAAAAAGCACTCTGGAATATTTATGCGCAAGTTATAATCCTTTGACTGAATTGGATTTAAGTGAATTTACGGCTTTAAAGTTTGTTGAATTACTCAATTGCGCCAATTTATCAACAGTTACTTTAGGTACTCATCCTGTTCTGGAGAGACTTTGTGTTGAGGCCTGTAATTTAAATGCTCTTGATTTATCTGGCTGTCCGGCACTGGAGGACCTTAGGGCTGCAAGTAACGATTATACTTCAATAAACTGGGGTTCAACCGGAACTTTGTTATGGCATATCTGTATCAGGTCTAACCCGCAAATAAACGTAACCCTGCCTGATCTGACAAAATTTCCTTTATTGAGGGAATTACTGACATGGGATGATAATCAGACAGGAGCATTTGTCTGCCACAGTTCTGTTATTCAAAGTATTGAATCGTATAATAACCATTATACAAGTGCTGACATAAGTGGTTGTACAAGTTTAAGGCTCTTCAACCTGTCCGGTAATCCTCTGGCTTCCTTAGACCTGGGTACCGCTGATAATCTAACCAATGTCCTTTTAACGGATTGTGGGTTGACAGAGTCACAGACTGACTATGTCTTAAATACTCTTGATGAAGCAGGTCGTTCGAATGGTTTCCTCGATATAAGCATGAATGCAGCACCCTCCTCCACCGGTTTAGCCTATATGGATAACTTAAAGGCCAAAGGATGGGAAGTATCAGTCATAACAGGCATAAAAGATAGTTCCGGGAACACAGAATCCCTGAATGTAACTTTATCAGGCAATGTAGTCAGAATAGAGTTAAGCGATAAGTTCATTTCATGGAAAGCGGATTTGTATAATATTAAGGGCATTCCGTTACAAAGTAAACTTGTGGAGGACAATACCCTTGAATTTGATGTTTCGTCTCTTCCCCCGGGAATCTATATGGTGGTCTTATCAAAAGGACAGAATAGAAGGGTGACAAAAGTATTCCTTAACGGAAAATAAATTTAAATCCGGATACCATAAAAAAGCCATAACGGAATCAAAGAGAAAAAAATATTCCTTTTTCCGGAATAAGATGAAGTTCTGATCTCTTGATCATGTATATTTATAACTGCGTTAGTTTAAGCTAAACTATTAAATTCCAATACTATGATTTTAAGATTATTTATTATTATATCATGCTTCCTGGCAGATATTTCCAATATCACTGCTCAGGAGCCATTAAAGTATCAGACACCTCCGGATGATATCGTAAAAATTGTTGATGCTCCTCAAACCCCGGGAGTTTCAGTGAGCCCCGACAAATCCCGGATCCTCCTTTCAGAAAGATCAGGTCTCATGACCATTGAAGAACTTTCCGCCCCCGAATTAAAGCTGGCAGGACTACGTATTAATCCTGCCACAAACGGTCCCAGCCGCCGGACTTATATTAAGAATTTCAGAATAATGAATATTGACGGAACTGACATACAGGAAATTACTGAGCTTCCGGAAAATCCCAGATTTGGCTTCCCTGTATGGTCAGGTGATGGGAAAAAATTTGCTTTTACAAATACAAAATCCAACTCTATCGAGCTTTGGGTTTGCGATGTCCAAACCTTAAGTGCCAATAAGATAGCAGATGGGATAAACATGGTATTTGGTAATTCATTTAACTGGCTTTCAGATAGCAAGGGCATCCTTTATTGTGCCAGTGAACCTGATCGGAAAAAAGAACCAGTTCGCAGCATGATTCCTACAGGCCCTGTTGTCATGGAAAACATCGGGAAGAAAGGGCAGGCACGAACCTACCAGGACCTACTTAAAAATGCCACCGATGAATTAATATTTGAATTTCACGCAAAATCTCAACTTATGCTTTGGGATGGTACCGGATCAGTCAGCCTTGGGAATCCGGCTATGATAACTGATATATCTCCATCCCCTGATGGAAAGTACCTTATGATAACTAAAATGGACCGGCCCTTTTCTTATATGGTACCTTACAATAATTTCCCGTCAACGACTCAGATATGGGATATCAAAGGCAACATTATAAAAACACTGGTGACAGAACCTCTTATTGAAGATATCCCGAGGGGATACGATGTTGTTTTGCCCGGACGCAGGTCATTTGAATGGAGATCGGACAAACCGGCTGCAGTAATATGGGTTGAGGCCCTGGATGGGGGAAATTATCAAAATCAAATGCCTTACCACGATCAGGTTTTTGTACTTAATGCACCTTTCACTGATAACCCCTCAAAGCTGGTTGCCACAGAATTGCGTTATGGCGGTATTACCTGGGGTAAAGATGATTACGCGTTAGTATCGGAAAAACTAAGCAAAACAAGAAATGTTGTTATAAGTTCATTTAACCCGTCAGATCCCCGGCGAACACCGAAAAAAATACAGGAATATAATTCAGATGATAAATATGCAGATCCCGGTACTTTTATGACTGACCGGAATTCCTTTGGCAGGTCAGTTCTTCTTTTTACAAACAAGGATAAAAGTCTTTTTCTTAAAGGAACCGGAGCCTCTCCTGAAGGAGATCGTCCTTTCATTGACAAATATGATATTTCATCCGGTAAGTCTACAAGACTTTGGAGGTCAGAAGCTCCTTACTTTGAGACAGCAATCTCGTTTATCGATATCTCTAAAAATCTATTATTTACAAGCAGACAATCCAAAACCGAAGTTCCTAATTATTTTATCAGGAATTTAAAGAATGGCAGGCTGACACAGGTAACAAAATTTGAAAATCCATATCCGCAACTTATGGGGATCACCAAAGAACTGGTAAAATATAAAAGAAATGATGGTGTGGAACTCTCTTTCATGCTTTACCTTCCTGCAGGTTATAACAGGGAAAAAGAAGGACCACTGCCGACTTTGCTGTGGGCATATCCCCGCGAATATATTGATCAGGCTGCAGCAGGCCAGGTAAGCGGATCTCCCTGGACATTTATCAGAGTAAGTCCGGAATCAGCCCTGGTATATTTGACGCATGGATACGCAATACTGATGGACGCTGCTTTTCCTATTGTAAAGATTGATGGCATGGAGCCAAATGATACCTATATTGAACAGCTGACAGAAAATGCTGAAGCTGCTATAAATAAAGCAGTTGTAATGGGAGTTACGGACCGGAACCGTGTTGCGGTAAGCGGCCACTCATACGGAGCTTTCATGGCTGCCAACCTGATTGCCCATACACGTTTATTTGCCGCCGGGATAGCTGAAAGCGGAGCCTATAACAGGACTCTGACACCCTTTGGATTTCAGAGTGAAAGACGAAGTTACTGGGAAGCACCTGCTGTTTACAACACAATGTCCCCGTTTATGTATGCCGATAAAGTCAAAGACCCGATTATGCTTATTCATGGCACAGCGGATAACAATGAAGGGACCTTTCCAATCCAGAGCGAAAGGTTTTTTGCCGCGTTAAAAGGATTCGGAGCCACAGTAAGGCTTGTTCTCCTTCCAAATGAGAGTCATGGCTATGCAGCCCGTGAATCAATATTGCATAAACATTGGGAAGTACTTAACTGGATGGATAAATATGTTAAGAATAAATAACAACTTTTAGAAATGATACCTGATGTCATTTACTTTTATCAGTAATTGAATTTATAATTAACTCCAGTGTCCTGGCATACTCACTGCCATCAAGAGTTGCTGTAATTTTCGCCGTTGGCCCGATTATACTGCTATTGATGCCTGGCTGAGGTAACCCCGTATCATTTTTGCTGTACTGACCATCGCGGCCGCCCATCTTCCAGACTATCAGATCAAGGGAGGGAACTACGTAAAAGCAATGGCCTCCTGATCCCGGTTTCCAGAATGTATCTTCAGGTAATTCGCTGATATTGGCATTGGTATTTACAGTAAACTGCAGACTGTACGGATAATGAGGGTTGTATGGTGAAGCATTGGTGGCCTTTTTAATATATTCTGCCGGTACAACCTGGTTATTTCCCCATTTTCCGTGATGCAATAACATATAACAGAAACGTAGCATGTCGGTGCTTCTCATGGCAATCCCTCCGCCACCGGGTGTGTGGGTAACTAGAGGCTGGTTTTTATATCCGTATCCCCATGTGCCCCAACCCAACGGGATAGCCAGGTGTGAACGAACGTAACTCTCAAGTTCTGATCCTGTTAGATGTCTGAGAATAATAGAGGCAATATGTATTGAGGCGGTAGCATATGAATAACCTCCTCCCGGCTTGCACCAAAGTGTGGAAGTGGTAAATGGAATTCTGTTCATATCCCCGTTTTTTTTGCCCAGTGCAAATTCATCGACAAGTGCATACCAGCCATCGGGGCCCACAGGATCTATTTTTGAAGCAACACCATTTATATAAACCGGATTATTGCCCCTGATGCCGCCTGTAAATGCTAAAAGCTGTCCCAGTTTAATGTCTGCCATCCGGGGATCGGCCAGTGGAAATGCCATTGCCGGCAGGTATGCAGGGGTAAATACTTTTTGTTCCAGACCATCAGGAAATAGTTCAGGATGTTCGTTCATCAGTATCCCTATTGAAATACCGGTGAAAGATTTGCCGCACGATCCAAGGTTGGGTGTCGCATCACGCTGCCCCTTGCCAAAATAATTCTCATAAATCAGGTACCCGTGTCTGACAACCAGCAACCCCCCGTTCTTTGTCGTGGTCCTGATGTATTCAAAAGCACTGTCCAGTAATGCTTTGTCAACACCGGTTACTTTTTTTATCTTTTTTGCATCATTGAGAGTCCTCCATCCTCCCATAGAATCGGGCGGGGGGAAATAAGTATTTCCGTTACCGGAACCCTGCCTCAGTTGTCCTGATCCACCTGAACAAGCTGCAAATGCTGCGATTAATAAAACAAGAATTTTTTGTCGCATATGTTTAGTTTATTATTTGCCTGAATATTTATCCCGGACCGTTCCAAACATATCACTTCGCCCGGATTTATAATTATGTGAATGGTTCAACAGTTTATTCACTTTCAATCTGATAACCCCTGGTTGTGATCCTTTTGAACTGGTCATATACAACTGAATCATCCTTTACTCCGTCAAAGTTAAATGGCATGTATTGGTTTTGCCGGCTGTTCATATAGCCCCACCCGCAACCGTTAAGTACTGAAAGTGTAAGCGCACGTACACCTGCCAAACCTGTTTTATCATCCTCATTGCAAACTACAGGCTTGCCCGATTTTTTTAATCCGGAAATCTTTGACTTATAGTCCTCTAATGATGTATCATTAAAATGAATGGTTATATAATCCACTGCTTTAACCAGAGAATCATTCATTTGGCCGTTACCCATACCGCTTGTGCTGACAAGCAGACCGGGACAGAGCTTTTTTGCAAGCGATATCAGCTCAATCTGCCCTTTTGCGCTTACAAGCCATTTGCCATCTTTCCAGTTCAGGTAACCTCCATGCCTGTATTCGTTTGAAACTTCAAGAGCTACATTTCTGAAATCATGTTTTTTAATCCACATAACAGTATTAGTAATAGCTTCCCTGATCGCATCTTTTCCGTTCAATGCTGAATTATGCGAATGCTGCCGCTGGTAAAGACAGGAAAGGATAACCACACCTGAATTCTCATCCGCACACCTGATTACTTTTGCAACCCTTTCCATATATTCGTCGCGCAAAGACCCGTCAGCTTCAAATGCAGTGTTAACAGCGCCTTCATAACCGGGGGTTCCGCCCTGGAGGCTAATGGTGAATCCATTTACTCCGCTTGATGTATACTCCGGTATTTTTGAAATAAACTGATTTGTATTCTTCTCAGGATCAAATTCCCTGTATTGTGAAGGCATTTGATTACCTCTATCCTCAAAAACCGAATTTACCATTCTTACATTCATAAGCAATCCCTCACCCGGAGTATTTCCATTCAGGACCCTTCCATTTACATACCAGTGATCTCCTTTCACCGAAACAACTGTTTTACCGTAAGGATAATTATTTTTACAGGAGCCTGAAAACAGGAGAGTGAGAGAAAGTAATAAAACGGAAATATGACTTAATAAAATATTCATTGCTGCTCAGTTTCCCAATTTAATAATAATTGGTCATATTATTTAAAGTTTTTTCTGAAATAGTTGCCGGATTAAATGAAAATAATTTTTCCGGCCGGTATGGGTTAACCAGGTCTTAATAACTGCAGGTGATTCCACCCGGATTGTTCTCCTCAAAAACATTTCATCCATAAAATAAAAATCTGTTACATTGACAGTTTTACCGGCGGGAGCATGTGCACAATAATTCTGCTGATAATATTATTGTGGTATTGATAAATGGGATATTTCTAAATCAAATTACGGTTTGACATCAATCCGTGAGATTTACTTTTCGTCAGCCTCATGGTTCCCGGAAAAGACATTTAGCCTGACTGACAGTAACATTACAACTGTAAGAAGTATGAAAAGTCCGATGTTACCTGCAAGATAAGCGTAATCATTGAGAGTCAGCAGGATGAAAATGAATGAATAGAGAAGTGCCAGCATGGACGCGAGAAGTATTACAGGCCGGTAATTATGCATGAGCATCCTGAGAAATACAGTAATAAGCGTTATTGTGGCGACGGTAGAAATGAGATAAGCGATATTGAATCCTGTCTGTTCACTAAGTGCACTTAGCAGCGAAAAGAAAAGCACAAGGGCCAGAGAGACAAGAAGATAATGAAAGACGTGGAATTTCTCCTTTATTGAAATCTCTGTAAACAATAATGCAAGGAAAGTCAGGGCGATAAAGAGGATTCCGTATTTTGCGCTCCTCAATGATTTCTGGTAATGGTCGGCTTGCAGCACAAAATCAACACCATAGTTATCATTTACAGGATTGTAGGAAGATCCTGACCAGACCTGTGGAAAATTGCGGTTCAGGTCTGTTATCAGCCAGGAAGCACTAAAACCATCTTTACCGATACTTCGTTCAGAAGGCAGAAAATTCCCATTGAAGCCCGGAGCACTCCATGCCGATTGTATAGCTGTTTTTGTAAGTTTTCCCACCGGCGAGAAGCTTAACCCCATCGATCCTGAGAGCTTTAATATCAGGCTGAAGGGGATGTGCACTGCCCTGTTCTTAAGGTTTATGGGAAAAGTAATTCCACCGGTGAAGACTTCTTCATCCCTGAGTCCCGGCACTGCATCTATAGAGGAGGTGTCTGCCTTCATCACAACATTTCCCCTGAGACCCCTGTTATCGCTGATACCAAGCGTAAAATAGGCTTCTTCCCAAAGGATCTCACTCCTCCCGGCTGTTTTCAACGGGGGAATGTCAAATTCACCCTTCATGTTAAGATCAGATGTGTAGACAACAGCCTGGTAAATACTCCTGTGCCGTATTTCCGTACTCACAATTGCGTTTATATCGAGAGTTTCGGGCATGAGGTGAAAGAGGTTGACATGAGGTTCTGCATCCTGTCTGGAAGAGTATACCCGCACGGGGATATTAAGGACCGGGCCTGAAACTGTCTGTTCTCCGGCCCATTGGAATGAGATCTCTTTTTTAACTTTTTCCGAGTTTCCGAGCCTTTCCTGTATTATGGATTTGATCATTTCCAGGGGAATAAGAAGCAAAAGGCCCATGAATGCGAGCAATATGATCTTTATTGTCATTGATTGCTGCCATTTTTTGTCGTCGCTGATTTCAATTTTCATTATAAATAATTAATTTTAAAAGGTCAGGTAGCCTGTTTCTCAAAAGCGGGAGAACCGCACATGATTGATAATTTATTATTTTCACGCCCGTTTAGGTATGCTGAGCCTGCAAGCCCGGTTGTGATTGGTTCAATAATGTGGGTTTCATTTTTAAGCTGTTTTTAATTTTACAACGTCAAAGCTCTCATATATAAACCCCTGAAAGGCAGATTATGTTCGGGGTTATACCCTGGTAAGGCATCATATGAGGAAACATGAACTTTTACAATAATTTTCTCATGGGATAAATCCTGCTGGTTAGTTCATAGAATTTGAAATAAAGCAATTGCTGCAATTAACATTACAAAACATTAAATTAAACCTGGCAGGCTCTGATTTCCTTCTTTTAAAAAAATTGTTCCTGCAGGGAACGGGAAGGATTTTTAATACCTGTATTCTTATTTACTAAAAAAATAACTTTTTAAACCAGAAAGCCACATTCACAAGACCTATCATTACCGGAACTTCGACAAGCGGACCGATAACGGCTGCAAATGTTTCATTTGTTGGCAGTCCAAACCAGGAAGGTAATATAGCAATGAATATGTAGGCGTAGACAGCGAAGAACAGGACCTGAAAAATTGAATTAAATGCCACTAAATCCGCTGCATATTCCGTATCACCTTTGGCAAGTTCGTTCCATACAATAACCATGGCAATACAGCGGGCAAGACCAATAAGGATCAATCCATACATGTAGTCAACATTGAACCGAAGGAAAACAATTGCCAGGACGAACATCAGAACAGGACCGATTATCCAGTTTTGCACCAATGATAATCCCAAAACTTTTGTGTTTCGGAAAACATCTCCTAATTCTTCATATTTTACTTTTGCAAGTGGTGGATACATCATTACCATTAACCCAATTGCAATGAGAATGTTTGTTGTTCCTGATGAGAGACTATTCCAGAACTTGGCAGTACCCAGACTTATCCAGCCTGAAATAACACCAATAAACATTGCAAGAAAAATCCAGAGCGTTAAATAGCGGTCAGGAAATTTTAGTCGCTTTTGTGATTGCATAGATCATGCAGGTTTCATAGTAATTTCTTACTGTGGTTTTATCTTATGATATAAACTGTTTAAGCAGGTCCTGTAATAGCCCTTTGGAATGAAACTCCGGCATTTTGGAATTTATTAAGCAGGATTCGGGTGATACCTCCACCACCAGTAAAACCGGATGTTTTCATAAAGGAAATAATTTAATTTCTACTATCAGTCACTACATTATTACGTTAAAAAGAAAACCTACTAACATTATTCCCATTGCCATAATCCCGTATAAATGTCAATATAAATGGAAGTTTCAGGACTTTTTTCAGAATAATCATTTCAGGAAGGGAAAGACCGATTACAGCCATCATAAATGCCAGTGCAGTACCAAGAGAAGCGCCTTTTTCAATTAATACCGATACTATTGGAATAATTCCGGCAGCGTTGGAATATAATGGCACTCCAATAAGAACCGACAAAGGAACACTATACCATGCTGATTTGCCCATCAGAGCAGCCATGAAATCCTGCGGTACATAACCATGTGCTCCGGCACCGACAGCGATACCGATAGCAACATAGATCCAAACCTTGCCTACAATTTCCTTAACGGCACTATACCCATACTTAATGCGGCCGGAAAACTTAAGCTCTTCACTTTCACTTTCAGAACTGCCAAACTGAGTTTGGTACACCCAATCCTGAACCCAGCGTTCAAGTTTCAGCCTGCCAATGACCCACCCTGCAATTATCGCTATAGTCAGACCCGTGGTGACATAAATCAAAGCGGTCTTCCATCCAAACAATCCAAAAAGAAGGACTACTGCAACTTCATTGATCATTGGAGACGCAATCAAAAAGGAAAAGGTAACTCCAAGTGGTATGCCTGCTTCTACAAAGCCTAAAAATAATGGTATTGCAGAACAGGAGCAGAAGGGAGTAACAATACCAAGACCAGATGCCATGACATTGCCTGTAAAAAGTGATTTGCCTTCAAGGATACTTACGGGTTTTCTCCGGTGAAAAATATGACCGTATTATACCAACGAAAAATATTATCAGCGTCAGAAGCAGTAAAACTTTTGGCAACTCGAAAATAAAGAACCTCAATGCTTCTGTAAGGTGATTACCTGTAGTCATGCCCAAAACATTATCTATGAACCAGTCAGTTGCAGGTCCAAGAAAATGATATACAAGTAACCAGCCCGGAATTAGCAATATTGGCAAATATAATGTCCTTTTTATGTTTACAGATTGATCCATATCCCCGGCATTTAGCTTAATACCTCGATAATGCTTCTTTTATTTCCGATGCAGATGGCACCCGTCCCTTTATTTCAACCTTCTCATTTACGACAAGTGCAGGAGTCGACATGATATGGTACTTCATTATCTCGGTTATATCTTCCACCCTGGTAATAGTGGCCTGAATTCCATTCTGAGCCACAACTTCACGAGTGAGTTTTTCGAGTGTTTTACATTTTGCACATCCTGTGCCTAAAATCTTTATTTCCATGTTATTTCATTTTATCATTTCGGGGATACCCGAAACATATAGTTAAATTTTTTTACTTACTGAAGAATTTGGCGAACAACAGTTTTGCCTCTTCCCAATTTCCCGGATTAATGCAATACCTGATATAGGGCGGGTTAATTTCACCCTGTATCAATCCTGCATTTTTCAACTCTTTCAGGTGTTCGGAAAGTGTCGAACGGGCAATAGGAAGAATTTCAGCCATATCCCCACTGTAACAACACTTATTCAGGTTATTTGAGAGGTAATCAAGTATAAAAACACGTGTTGTGTTTGACATTGCCTTTCCGTACCGTGCTATTTTTTCCTGATTATCTGTATATGGTTTTATTTTATCAGTCATTACCGGATTCATTTCGTATATTTACGAAACAAAATTACATTATTTTTGCATTGTTATGCAATTTTAAATAAAAAATGATGTAATTTTTATTGCAGTTCAAAAACAAAATAAATTCTTTCATGTATTATGCGGACCCAGACATGTAGAAGATACTTTAACAGAATGCGCATAACTCAGACGCGGGCATAACCGTTATTCACTTATGATCAGCTTTGTTTTGACTGTGAATTGAAACAGCTCCACTCATGAGATACTTGCTCAGCTTATTATTTATAAGGATATTTGGAGCATAAACGTAATACGGTAAAACAGTAACAGCTAAATAAAAGTAATTAATGTCAAAAACAATTAACCGAAGAAGGTTTTTCAGAGACACTGCCTTTTCAGCTGCAGGTATAATGCTGGCCGGTAAAATGCCGGGTAGTAACCCTGGTGATGTATCTCCCGGCGCTTATTCACGATCATCAGTCTACAATATAATGGAGGAGGTCATGAAATACCGGAAGATCGATGCTCACGAGCATGTAGGTCTTAGTGGAACTGTTGAGTCTCAGATAGAATTTGCTGACAGGCTTGGTATCGGGAAGCTGGAAATTTCAAAACCTATATCAGCTGATTCGCGAACAGAGGCCACTCCGGAAGAGGTAAGAAAGTGTAATGACAGTGTGCTAAATGCTATGAAACAATATCCTGACAGATATCTGGGGAGCTGTTTTGTGAATCCAGTATATGGAAAAGAATCACTTGAAGAGATAAAACGATGTATGGATCAGGGAATGATCGGATTAAAGGTGTATAATCAGGTGAAAATCAACGATCCCCTGTTTTACCCGATAATTGAAAAGTTTATAGACCTTAAGATGATTATCCTTATGCATGCTCATTGTGGGATCGGGGTAGGAGGGAAACGGACTAAATATGGAAATATCCAGCCTAATGCTTCAATTCCTGAAGATTTTATTGAAGCAGCAAAGAGATACCCTGAGGCAATGTTCCAGTATGCTCACACTGGAGGTGGCGGTGACTGGGAATATGCATGCAAGGCAATTAAAGACTACCCTAATATTTATGTTGATACTTCGGGAAGTAATAACGAAGGGAATATGATTGATTTTGCCCTTAAATATCTTGGTGAGGACAGACTGTTTTTTGGTACTGACAGTTCATATTACCAGGGAGTTGGGACTATTCTGGCTTCAGGACTAAGCGATGCTCAGAAGAAAAAGATCTTTTTCGAAAATTTTAATAACATATTAAGAAAGGCAGGGAATAATGTTGATTGATGTAATTGCTAATGTTGGTCGCTGGCCGTTTCCGCAAACAAATTGCAATACTTGTAAGGCAATGCCGGAAGGAATGAATCAGTTTGGATGATCTGTCCGTTGGGGACAGCATGAATGGTATTTCCCATAAAGATACTCAGGCTGCTAATGAGGAGTGGTATGGGGAGTTATTATCAGATAAACGTTTTATCAAAAGGTTCAATCCATTTGGCATAATTAATCAAATTTATGCCGGCTGGAAGAACGGCTTTGATTTATGCAGCAACTAAATGGGTAGGCAAGGAACCACAATGCATTCTATCATCAAATATTGATTGCATTTGCCTGTTCAGCAGATATTGGCAAAGTAAATCTAAAATCACTGCCTTTTCCGGCTTCACTTTCGACCCAGATTTTACCCCTGTGTTTCTCCACAAATTCTTTACAAAGCAATAAGCCCAGACCTGTTCCAGTTTCTTCAGCTGTGCCTTTTGTAGTGATAACTTCTGACATTTTAAACAGTTTCATTAAACTATCAGGTTCTATTCCTATTCCATTGTCTGAAACTGATATGGTTATGTCTGAATCTGATTGTTTAGCATCAATATTGATTATCCCTCCATTATTTGTAAATTTAATGGCATTCGACACCAGGTTACGCAATACAATTTTTAACATATCACTATCTGCCATAACATTTATGTGGTCTGTTGCAGAGGAATCGATTGTTATGTTTTTTGCTTTAGCAACGGGGTAAAGAACTTCAAGAGTATCCATACAAATATCACTAAAACTCAATATTTGTGGGTCAAATGGAATTTTGCCCTGTTGCGCTCTTGACCAACTTAATATGTTTTCCAATAAGTTAAAAGAGCTTTTTGCAGATACACTAATATTATTTACTATATCTTCAATTTCGTCAGTATTAAGTTTGCGAATATCTTCTATTAATAATTCTGATAAACCAAGCAGGTTATTAAACGGACTTCTTAAATCGTGTGCAAGAATTGAAATAAAGCGGTTTTTATCCGCATTTAGTTGAAGTAATTGTTTAAGTTCACTATTAGCAGTAATTAATTCTTCTGCACGTTTTCCTTTCTCCTCGTATTGATAAGCAAGTTCTTTGTTCGCTATGATTAATTCATCTGCACGCTTTGCCTTCTCCTCGTTTTGAAATGCGAGTTCTTTATTAGCCATGACTAATTCATCTGCACGCTTTCCTTTCTCCCTGTTTTGAAATGCAAGTTCCTTGTTCGCTATTATCAACTCACCTGCACGTTTCTTTTTCTCTTTATCGGCAATGATTAACTCTGCTACCCGTTTTTCTTTCTCTCTGTTTTGAAAGGCAAGTTCCTTGTTCGCCATAATTAACTCATCTGCACGTTTTTCTCTCTCCCTGTTTTGAAAGACAAGTTCTTTATTAGCAATGACTAATTCATCTTTGTCTGCTTTGTGTTTGTTGGCAATAGCCAACTCATCTGCACGTTCTGTTTTTTCTTCGTTCGCAATAACTAATTCTGCTTCACGTTTTGCTTTTTCTTCCTCAGCAATGACTAACAAATCCGACTTTACTTTTTTACCCATTTCATGTTTCAATTACGATGAAATTTTCGCAGAGTAAAAGTAAATTTATTAATTGCGATATGCGTTACACTATTACTGAGAAAAGTTGCATAATTCCCAGATATTTAAATATATAGTAATGATTTATTATAGTACTCTGTTGTGGGTTGGAATGAGACCCTGGTATTGAAATACTTTTGCTACTTTTATTTACGGGTTTTCCGGCTTTTAGGGGGGTGATCGCAACATATCTGCCCCCAATGTAAGTATTGAAATCCAGAGTGTTGGTTAATTTTTAGTTTGCTCAGTATATGCACGTTTGCGTTGCTCTGAATAGCGAAAACCACAAAGAACGTAAGCATTCGGCGTCCACAGGTTTTCATGCAATCTGATCCACGGCTATCTTGCCATGTTTAATCTCCAGTACAACTTTGTTGGAGTTCTTTGAAATTCTTTAGAAAAATGACAGGACAGTTCAACTTTTTCCAATGATATCCAGTAATCATTGGATTTCCAGTGGAGTCTTTTGAGAGTTCAGCGGGCCGCCTTCCAATTATGAGGCAGGAGATCTGCCAGATCAGGGCTGTAATCGTTGTTATAATATGGTATCCTTGTCAGCACATCGGTCAGCCACTCGCGGGGATTTACGTCTGAAGCAGAACAGCATCCAAGCAGCGAGTACATAATTGCAGCATTCTCTGCCGCATCATGATTACCACAGAACATATAATTATTTCTCCCAGGAGACAGGGGGCGGATAGTATTTTCCACGAGGTTATTATCTATCCGGTACCGGCCATCAAGGTGATACCTGGACAATCTGTGGAACAACGGGTATGTATATGTTAAAGCCTGGCTCATTCTGCCTTTTGGTAATGCTTTGGGCATGTAATTTACGATCCATTTCTCAAAATCACACAATATTGGATAAGCAAGTCTTGGTCGAAGCTCTGCCCACTTCTTTTCATGGTTGATAACCGGGACGATACTTTCATAGATCTGTATATTAAGGACAATTTGACTAGCAAAATGTGGTCAAGCTGCCCGGCTTTTGCAACGATCTTATCAGGGGTCATCAGACCAATGTCATTTTACCTGTCTCTTTTATGTTGAGGTCGGGAAGTTTCTCAATTTGTTGATTTGCCGATACAGAATAAATTCTCATCGCTGCGCAGAAAGAGGTGTCCTCTCGATATCGCAGGGGATGCGATGAGCCTTTCCCCGAGATTGTTGCGCGCCAGAACGTGAGGCTCCCGTCCCGCACGAACCACGATTGTTTCACCATTTTCGCTGACAAAATAGATTTTCCCGTCTGCCGCTGTCGGAGAGGCGAAAAAGACACCGCGCAGCCGTTGCCGCCACACCGGTTCACCTGTATCAGCCTGAGCACAGGTCAGAATTCCGGCATCACTGGTCATGTAAAGAAGCCCGTCGTAATAAAGGATGGATGGTACGTACGATGCACCGGTTGGTGTCCGCCACAAAGTGTGACTTTCCGTAACCTCGCCATGCCCCCCTGGCCGAATGGCCAAAAAGTCGCTGTTGCGATATCCGCGGCTCATGTAGATCACACTATCATGGAATACTGGTGAAGGTACCGGCGACTGGCGCTGGCTGCCAACATACCATAACAACTCACCGTTCACAGGATTATAGGCGTCGATGCGTTCGCTGGAGTTGATAATGAGTTCGTTGCCTGCCGGACCGGGCACGACCACCGGAGTGCTGAATGAAACCCGGTCTTTACCGCGGTCCTGCTTCCATCGCTCCTTACCAGTGATCTTTTCGAGAGCAAGCAGATATGAAGCAGGACTGTGATCACACAGCAGAATGATAAGATCGTTATATAGGACAGGTGAGCTGCCATGGCCCCACTGAATATTAAACGGAGAATAATCCTGACCTATATGGCGCGACCATACCAGGGCGCCTTCCATATCAAGGCAAACTATAAGCCCATTTCCGAACCAGGCATAGAGATGTTCACCATCTGTGACAGGTGTAGGTGTGGCCAGGTTATGTTTTTCATGAAGTTTAGGAAACGGGCCTGTGGCCAGCACGCGGTATTCCCAAAGCTTTTTGCCATTGGATAGATTGAATGCTTCGACCATGAGAAATACTTTGCTGATACTTTCCCGAGGTTCACTGCGTCGCCCTCCCATAGGATTTTCCTGTACGACCAGGGACGGATCATCCCGTGCAAGCTGGGGATGGGATCCTCCCCGAACATCGGCAGTACCAATCTGCGATGTCACAAAGACCCGATTGCCCGTAACGATGGGAGACGAACTGCCCAGCCCGGCCAGGGAGACTTTCCATACAATATTGCTATCCACACTCCACCTGGCAGGCAGGTTGGTTTCGGAGGAGACACCGTTACCATAAGGCCCGCGCCATTGAGGCCAGTCTTCACCAAATAATTCCTTACCTGCCTCCAAATCCTGGCCGGGGGTGGCACAATTCTGAAAAGCGAGCAACATGTACCCGCAAATGGATAAAAGCAAGACTTTGTCAAAAAGAGATTTATGAATACATGACGCTCCCATTCCCGCCATAATTCGAATTACCTCTTGACGCAGAGCGTTAAATACCCGCCGGATAAACTGAATAAGGATTAAAAAGCTTTCGGCTGCCAGGTGCGGAGTGACCATATGAGACCCAAACTGATTCCTGTATTCTTTCATATTTATTACTCATTGTACTTTGTTGTATAACATAAGGTAAGGTGTGCTAATGAAGAAAAAATTGTTGCTTTTCAAGTCTGCCTGACCTTTTGTTGCTTAATCTTGTTAACTGTTAATTATTTTTTAAATATACAATTTTTTCACCATCAATATTTTGTTATGCAGGTCATGCTGGAAGAACCAGTGACCCTAACCAACCCACGATGGAATAAGTTTACCATCCTTAGTCGGCTTTAACTACTGATTCATTATTTCAAATTCAAAGACAACCATTGCAAAAGCTAAACATATTATAAAAGGAGCAATAAACGATATCCTTGTCAAACAAATTGTTATACAAATTGTTAAACGAAGGTTAGATGTAGTGAGGCACTATTCATAACCTGATGTATTCAATTTTTCTTTTAATAAAAAAAAAGATTATAATGAACAACTACGATTTATTTAACTCAAATTCCCAAATTTTCAAGCAGTTTACGCTCAAAGACACTCTTTTTGTACATTATAACTGTCCGCAAAGAGAAAAGATCCTGCAATTATACTCTCAACACAATCAATTTCTGTTTACGTTAAGCGGAAAGAAAAATTTTATTCATGGAGATGATACGTTTTTTGCTACAAAAAATTCAACATTTTTATTGAAAAGAAGTGCTTTTTTACAAGAGTTGCCGGATGATTATACTGGCTTTGAAGTCCTGGTTTTTTACATTAAAGATCATTATCTAAAAACTATTTTTGAAGAGTACAGACCTTATCTCCCACTAAAAAATCTACCACCCATATCCGAAAATATGTTCATTCAGTTTGAGGTTAACGAACAAATATACTCAGGCTATCAAAGCATGATTCCCTATTTTGAGCGAAAAAATCCGGTGCCTGAAAGCATTTTAGAGGCAAGGTTTAAAGAACTAATGTTCAATATTTTAACACATCCGGCAAACCGGCAAGTGCTTTCTTATATTCATAATATTGCAGATGATATCAAAACCCCGATCTGGGAAATCATGGAATCCAATTATATGTACAATTTAAAAATAGCCGAATTTGCCAGTTTAGCCAATAGGAGCGTGGCTGCTTTTAAACGTGATTTTGAAAAACACTATCATACCACACCCGGAAATTGGATTATAGAAAGAAGAATGAAACGAGCCAAGCTGTTAATAGAAACAAGCCATAAAACAATTGGAGATATTGCTTTTGAAAGTGGGTTTGTGAACATGTCTCATTTTAGCCGGGTATTTAAAAATAAAACAGGGTTCTCCCCGGTGGAATATCGTAATCAATTGATCAATAATTGAAAGCTTTATCAAATAGAAAAGAAATTGAGCTTCTGAGCAAAGTGGGTTAAATACATTCATCATAATTTTGTAGAGAAATAGTTAATGTTTAATTAAATCTTTATAATTATGGAAAAAGTATTCGATCCGGTACATTATAAAAGTACCACAAGAGAGCAATGGCAAACAGCAGCTGAAGCATGGCATAATTGGCATCCAACACTTAATTCCTGGTTAGGACCTGCAACTAACCTGATGCTGGATATGGCTAATATAAATGAAGGATATCGAGTTTTGGATGTGGCAGCTGGTGCAGGGGAGCAATCAGTTACAGCTGCTAAAAGAGTTGGTCCGGATGGATATGTATTAGCAACAGATTTAGCACCTAACATACTTGAATATGCCTTATTATTAGCTTCCGAAAAAGGGCTCAATAATATTGAAATAAAAGAGATGGATGGTGAAAATCTTACTGTTCCAGACAATTCGTTTGATACAGTAATTTCAAGAGTTGGCTTAATCTTTTTTCCTGATCAACAAAAAGCATTAAAAGAAATGATGCGGGTTGTAAAACCTGGTGGCTATGTCGCTGCAATAGTGTATTCAACTGTGGATAAGAATAAATTCTTTTCTACCCCTGTTTCAATTATCAGAAGACGGGCACAACTTCCACCTCCATTGGCAGGGCAACCCGGACCATTTAGTTTAGGAAATGCCGGGGTGCTGGATGATGCATTTAAAAAAGCTGGTTTTACAAATGTGAGGTCACATATTGTGGATGCACCTGTAATTATGCCTACGGCAAAAGATTGTGTTCAATTTGAATATGAATCATTTGCGGCATTACATCAAATGCTCGGGGGATTGTCCGAAGATGAAAAAGCTGCTGCATGGGAAGAAATTCATGCAGAGTTATCAAAATTTGAAAATAAAAATGGTTTTTCAGGGCCATGTGAACTTGTAGTAGGAGTTGGACAAAAACCATTAAAATGAGAAATAAAAGCAACCTGACAATATTTATTGATAGATTAATATAATTAAACAGAAAGGAAATGTAAAATGGAAAGGTATCTTATTGAAGTGCCTCATGAAGGTACGGGAAAAGCATGTAATAATGCAGTACGTATATTTTTACAAACTGGATCTCACTTTCTTAAACAAGCAGATTGGGGTTGCCATGATGGTGAACATAAAGCCTGGATAATAGTTGAGGTAGAGAACAAGGAACAGGCCCGTCAGGTCGTTCCTTCATTATTCAGATCGAACGCAAAAATTACAAAACTCAATTCGTTCACAAAATTTGAAGAGGCATATAACAGATGACGCATCTAAGTTGTCATCAGGTGATATTTTATTAAAAAAAATATTTGTTGTTATTTAATCTGCTGCCAACATTTGATAAAAATGTTGCCCTGGACCCCGGCCTCATATTTTATCAAATCGTTGGCGGAATAAAAAATTAGTAATATGAATGACATCGAAAAAAAATCAACGGAAAAAGAACTAATCATAAACATTGGAGAGAATAAAGTTACTTATAGACCCGAATCGAAAAGGTCGATTGATCTTGAGATATTATTATTGAATGTACCATTATTTGCAGTAATAGTTCTCTTTAGTTTAGATTATCTTAACTGGCCACTATTTATGATATTCTTTTATGCAATTGCAATGAGGATTTTTATTGGAAATCATGACCGGTATCATGCCGATCAAAGAACACGTCTTCCTCGCTTCTTTGAAATAGTTTCGGAGAATTTGGCTGTTGTGGTTACTCCCTGGGACGAACCTTATAATTCTATCAGGAAAAAGCATCTAAAGCATCATGCCACTCACAATCAAGGAAAATCATCGATACTTGACACAAAAAATGACCCACACTCAGTTTTCGAACATGGAGGAGTAATCCGGGTGTTTTTCTCATGTCTTTTTTATGAGGAAATTCAATTGTTCTTAGACTTTCGTGATGGTAATTTGTCAAAGAGCCGATTGTACAGATTTTTATTTTATTTTCCATTGCAGATCGCTTTTATTGTCTTTTTTGGCTGGGCAAAATTTTTAATCGTTTTGCTGGCAATGAGGATTGTAGGTTTAACTGCATGGTTCGTTTTTTCCTGGGTCATACATCAATCTTTTATTTACAAGTTTGGATTTGCCAAACAAGTACCTAAACTATTCAAATGGGTGTTTGCCATAATACATGGAAGAAGGGTTACTGAAGGTTGCTGGCATCATGCTACTCATCACACCTGGCCAGGTATTCCATACTATCAATTAGATGAATTTGATTCTATGGTATTTCAAAATCCAGATATGGCACTGGAGATGAAACCTGTTAGGTATTAATTCCTGGCACAATGTGGATTTTCACAATACACCTGCTCCAATTGTTTAGGCCGCCGACAGGAAAAAAGACAATGGGAGAACCTATCAGATCAGGTTGTTCCAATAAGCTCTGCTCTCTTGTCAGGCAATACTGGTCTCTTATTCAGCAGTTTCTTATGTTTTAATGACGTTGAAATATAAAGCTGGAGTAGATATCCTGGTGGCTTGAATCTTTCAATTTCAACAGTAGTACCTTATTGTCAGGAAATAAAAATATTACCAGATTCCCTAGAAATATTGAAATGGGAAGATTATTCCAGCAGGGATAACTGATGAATTATTCCCAAAGATTGGCATGAATGTAAAATTCATGTCATCAGTAGGACAAATTTATCATAATAAAACAGCATCTTTTTCAAATTCTTTTCTGCTTATCAAACTTAAAATAAGATGTCGTATGGTGTACCTTTTTATTTTTTCTTTTTTGTTTGGTTCTTTTCTTTCAGTTATTATAAATTCATCCAGAGTTACTTTCCTTATCCATCCTGTTTCCAAATCTATATAAATATCTCCTATATATTCGGAACCACCTATTGTTTCTACATTTCCTCCTGCTGGAAATGTTACCGACATATTTAAAGTGCTTTCTCCTGAATCATATTTAATCAGAGCACATGGTCTGTTATTAACAATACTTAATCCTATTAATTCAAGAGTGATTTCACCATTACAATAAGAAGATCCCTCCTTAACTGTATTGCCTAAATTTACAGGTGCATTGGAATGTGCACCCGGATGTATCACCTTATCTCCAATTTGTTTTAAATTTTCTACTCCTAAGCCGAATAACGGTCTTGGAAAAATATCGCTTAATGCATGGAAATCTACAAAATTATTATAGACTGCGTATCTGATTTCTGGAGGAATACTTCCACCACTACTTTCCTTAATATTTTCAAATATATCATGAGGTATACCAAAAACAAGACCTTTCCCTAAACCCGAGCCTGGGTCAAAAAAGTACCTCCAGTTTTTTAATCTGGGGATTGTTAGTATTTCCCCGGAATTATATTGAAGCCCAAATTCTTTGCATGTACATTCATCGAATTTTGCACCTGTCAATTCCTTTGGATTATAACTTAGTTTAAATAAATAATTCTCAGTTTCTCTCCTTTTTCCATCGAAACCCATATAAATAAACTGGGTTTGCATATGGAAATACTGTTTTTTTGCCTCTCTTTCAATTGACAAATTGAATGAGCCTCCTAAAATTTCTTTTAATTCTTTCATCTACATGATATTTAAATTGTTTTTATCGTAATAACGTCCAGTGTTATTTGGAGTTGCCAGGCCGAGGACAACTTTAAAAAGGATTCTAAGAGATACATGTTTAATAGCCTCTAATATACTTAGATATACAACATCCAAACATTTTTATTTTGCAATCTGTTCTTCTTAAAATATATTGGAATATTCCTTCGTGTGTTAAAATTGTATTAAATGTGTGTTAAAATTTGTTAAGTTCAGAATAAATCAAAAATTGATATCTTTCAAATCACTTATTATTGAGTCAGATTATTTTTAAGTAAAAACCTCATTTATTGGTTCTGGATTTTAACCTGTAGATTAGCTTCCCAACAAAAAAACAACCAGCCAGATGTTACTCCAAGTGGTAGGTCCTCAACTGTAGGCTCAGTTGAGCGCGAACCAGATACTCCCTAATTATGAGTCACGTGCTAGGTAGCTGATAATAAATACTTTTTTATATAAAATAGTTATTTTATGTAAAATATCTCTGAAAAACAGGTACTTATATTAGTATTATATGAAAATTAGCCGGTATATTCTATAACATACTTCTAATGAAAAACTATGAGTGCAGATTGAGGGATTTTCTTAAAAATTCTTTAAGAATCCATCACCTTTTCCCCAAACCTGGCTATAAGAACTATATAAACTAAAACCAAAAAATAAAAGTTGTAGCTATGGAAGACAAAATTATTAATCTTATTGTTAGTATGGATTTAATGTTTACCTATTTGTGAAGGCATGACTATTATGACCAATTACTTAGAAATGAAGGGAATGATAAATATATCATTTCTATGGTCTTTTCAGGAGAAAAGAAAAATAATGTTGATGTGTTCAGGGTATCTGAGATAACGGACCCAGAATTAAAGGAAAGGATGTTTCTTTTAGATCAGGGATACCCATTGGTAAACACCCGTGACAATGTTTCATATGTTTACACTTATCTCTCAGAAGTAAAGGAATTTTCTGAAAGTGTAGGGGATTCAGTGAGGGAACAATTAAAAAATAGGTGATATTAGCCTGAGATACTGACGAGAGGAGAAAGTCAATTAGTAAGAAAGATTAAGAAGTAAGAATAAACCACCCCTGATAAGGTGGTTTTTTTATTTCATGAAGCTGTAGGGTCTGCTTTAAAATGTCTAGCTGCTCCATGATGATAAAGTAACAGTTATGATTTTGTGATTTCATATATATTTAATATCGAGCTATTTAGATACTTTATGGAGCATTTTAAATATCTTTGTCCATAATTTAAAAGATACATAAAATGAACATACTGATTTTTAAACAAGAAGTATAACTTATTAAAGATAAGAATTGAGGAAAAGTAGAGGAAAGTGGTAAATACAAAGACCCCAATTAACTGAAAATCAAATTAATTGGGGTCTAGGGTTGTGGAGCTGGCGGGAGTCGAACCCGCGTCCAGTCAAGGAGACCATACGCTTTCTACATGCTTATTTCTGCTTGATTTTCGGGACCTGTCAGCTGCAGAACAACCTAACCTGTCCTTAGTTCCTGTTTGTTTCGCCATCGGGTCGGAACAACCTTCAGACTAGCCCCGGATTGCGTGCGCCTCCTTATCGGGTTGGATCAGGGCCTTACCGCCCGGGAAACGTCTCGTCCCGACACATGTGCCCGGAAATTCTGCCTTTCGGCGGAAATGCCTAAGCTACTGTTATTCGCTTAAGCAGCGAGAGCGTAATTGTTTTCGCCTTTTGTTGTTTTGTGACACTGTTTAAGTGACGCGCCACCACACACTGCATGCTTACATACCACCTCTCATGCTGTCAAAACCAAATCAGCCCCATAATAAGTGGTCCGCAAAGATACAAAAATGTTCCCAAACCCATATTGCGAAACGTAAAAATCAGACAGGAAATAGTATCTTCACGGTACAATAACATTATATTCTTTCTTGTCTGACCTGTAATCTTTACTTGACAAAATATGAGAAGATTTTATGTTGCGCAGCTGGTAACCTATCTGTTAATGATATTTACAGGTTGCGATGATGTTTCTGACACGCGAAATAACCCGTTAAAGCTCTGGTATAAACAACCTGCCTCCGTATGGGAAGAAGCCTTGCCGGTAGGGAACGGGCGTGTGGGGGCCATGGTTTTCGGGGATCCTGTCCATGAAAGGCTTCAGATAAATGAAGAGAGTATCTGGGCTGGAAGTAAGATCAATAATAATAACAAAAACGCACTTAAGTTTCTCCCGGATGTCCGGGGAACTTTATTCGAAAGCCGTTATAAGGATGCCTTGAAGCTGGCAGAAGAAAATTTTCTGGGGACACCTCCAAGGATAGGTTCATATCAGCCTTTTGGAGATCTGCTGATTGATTATAAATGGAACAGCGAACCTTCCGGTTATACTAGGGAACTTGACCTGAGAACCGGAGTTGCCAAAACATTTTTTACTGTTGACGGGAAGAGATTCATTCAGGAGGTGTTTGTATCTGCCCCTGATAACATTCTGGTGGCTCATATCAAATCACGTGACGGGGGACTTATAAATGCATCCTTTAGGATAAACCGCGAAAAGGACGCAGTGATGACAGCTTCCGGGAATAAAATAATTCTGACAGGCCAGATTATTGATGAGGACGATCCAAAATCAGGACCGGGCGGAGAGCACATGAAATTTGCGGGAGAACTCAGGATTGTTACACATGGCGGTGAAACAGAGGCTGTTAATAATTACCTGGTGGTAACAAACGCCGGTGAGATAACCCTTCGTTTAACAGCTGCTACCGATTATAATATAAACAAGCTTGACTTTGACAGGTCAATAGATCCTTCCGCCACCTGTAAGGATATACTTGACGGCAGTGATGATCTTATTTACAGCAAGCTAAGAAAAAGGCATCTGGAGGAGTACCGGTCAATTTTCGACCGTGTCAGCTTGTCTTTCGGTGATGACACTTTAAAACCGGTCCCGACAGATAAACGTCTTTTGGCTGTGAAGAACGGAGCCAGTGATAACGGTCTGATAGCATTATATTTTCAATATGGACGCTACCTTTTAATGTCATCATCGAGGAAACCTGGCGTTTTGCCTGCCAACCTTCAGGGAATATGGAACAAGGATCTGAAAGCTCCCTGGAATTCCGACTTTCATACAAATATTAACCTTCAGATGAATTATTGGCCTGCGGAGGTATGTAATCTGCCGGAGACATCGGAAATTCTTGCATCCTTCCTTGAAAAACTAACAGTGCCAGGATCTGTAACTGCTAGAGAGATGTACGGTACCAATGGCTGGGTATTTCATCATCTTACCGACCCTTTCGGCCGGACAGGTGTTGCTGATGGTGTATGGGGTATCACACCGATGAACGGACCATGGATGACATTTCCCGTTTATGAGCATTACCTTTTTACACAGGATACATCTTTTCTGAGAAAAAAAGCTTACCCTGTTATGAAAGGCTCCGCAGAATTTGTTCTTGGATTTCTCGTGGAATCACCCGAAGGATTTCTTGTTACCAATCCATCCCATTCACCCGAAAACAGTTTCATAGATCCCCTTACAGGCGAAAAATCGCAGCTTACTTATGCTGCCACAATTGATATCGAGATCATTAATGCATTATTCGATAACTGTATTGAAGCTGCCTCTATCCTTAAAACCGATAAAGAGTTTATCTCCAGGTTAATGACTGCTAAAAAACGGCTACCTCCAGTGTTAATCAATTCAAAAGGGGTCATTCAGGAGTGGATAAAAGATTATGATGAGCCGGAACCCGGCCACAGGCATATGTCTCATCTTCTGGGTCTTTATCCGCTATCACAGTTTACTGCTGAGACACCGGAGCTGTTTAAAGCAGCCAGGGCAACAATTGAGCGGAGACTCTTAAATGGCGGTGGTCATACAGGTTGGAGCAGGGCCTGGATCATAAATTTCTTCGCACGTCTTCATGATGGAGAGAAAGCTTACGAAAACCTTATGGAACTGCTGAGGAAGTCAACACTGACAAATCTCTTTGACACTCACCCTCCTTTTCAGATTGATGGTAACTTTGGAGGAACCGCAGGGATTGCGGAGATGATGCTCCAATCTGATAAAAACGTCATCAGGCTATTGCCTGCATTGCCAAATAGCTGGAAGAGGGGTGAAGCCAGGGGATTATGCGCCAGAGGAGGCTTTTTGGTTGATATGAAATGGAACAACGGCAAGCTTGAAAGAGCAAAAATTTATTCACAAAATGCCCGGGAGATCAGAATAATTTATAATGATATGGTTCAGGTAGTTAATTTTGCACCCGGACAAACCAGGAGTATCAGTTTTTAAATGTATATAATACACTTATAATTAATAATTATTTTCATTTACTATGCTCAATGATAATACTTTATATCATGACAAATATCTTTATTTCGTGAGATTGTATACATCTTCAAGGATTTATGATTTGTTAATAAACCGCACCAGGATTAAAACAAAATGACTTCATTAATTATAACTTGCGTATTATTTGTATCGGAAAAATGAACATAATTTCTCTCGGACCTGCTTATCCCTACAGGGGCGGACTTGCTGCATTCAATCACCGCCTGTCCCAGCAATTTTCATCTGAAGGGCATGCTATTGAGATAGTCACTTTCCGTTTACAATACCCGGCCCTGCTATTCCCGGGAAAAACCCAGTACTCTGAAGGCCCTGTACCCCATGGCATTAAGATTACCAGGTCAGCCAATTCCATTAATCCTTTTAACTGGATTGTACTGGGTAGAAAACTGAAAAAAAAACGGCCGGATATCTTATTAATACGTTACTGGTTACCCTTCATGGCACCGTGTCTCGGGTCTGTTGCGCGCTTGGCAAAGTCAAACGGACATACAAAGGTGATTGCCATTTTTGATAATGTAATTCCTCATGAGAAGCGCCCGGGAGACAATATCCTGACAAAATATTTTATAGCTGGTATTGATGCTTCCGTTGTAATGTCACAGACTGTACTGGATGAACTTCATACCTTCAGGAGTGATCTTCCGGTAATAATGAGTCCCCACCCGCTTTTTGACAATTACGGTAAAATGGTGGAAAAAGAGGAAGCATTGAAATTACTTCATCTTGACCCCGGAATTAACTACCTCCTTTTCTTTGGATTCATCAGAGCATACAAGGGCCTGGATTTGCTGATTGAAGCTTTTTCAGATATACGTTTGAGGAGCAGGAATCTTAAACTGTTAATTGCAGGTGAGTTTTACGAGGATGATACCCCCTACAGGGAGCAGGTCGAAAACAGCAATCTGAGAAATGATGTTATATTCCTCGATCATTACATAAAGGATGACGAAGTTCCCTTGTTTTTCAGCTTAGCCGATCTTGTTGTACAGCCTTATAAGACAGCTACACAGAGTGGCGTGACACAAATAGCCTTTCATTATGAAAGGCCGATGCTGGTAACCGATGTTGGAGGATTAAAAGAAATTGTAAAGAGTGGCAAATGTGGTTACGTTGTAAAGCCTGATCCTGGAAGCATAGCTGATGCAATTGTTGATTTCTTTGATAACAACAGGTATGAGCAGTTTGTTGGGGGAGTGAGGAACGAGAAAGAGAGATTTGGCTGGGATAAAATGACGTCTTCTGTAATTGAGGTTTATAATAAATGTCTTGAAAGTACCTCTGTAAAGGATGCTGCAGTTGACATCAGGTGAGGGTGCTACTGGTCAGATATTGATTTTATCCATAATGAGATAGCTGTTCCTTTCGGAAGAGTTCCTGTTAATAAGTTCCCCCAGGAATCCGGTGAGGAAAAGAAGTGTTCCGATCATCATAACCGTAAGGGCAATGTAAAAGAATGGACTTTCTGTAACCAGTGGCGCATTTAAATGATTGTGAATGAATACCAATTTTCTGATACCAAGATATCCTGCCATTACAAAGCCAATTATAAACATTAGCGTGCCTATGGATCCGAACAGGTGCATGGGGTTCTTCCCGAAGCGGGTAATAAAGCCTATTGTCAACAAGATCGAGGTATCCTTTAATGAATCTGTCGAAGCCATATTTTGTAATGCCATATTTCCTCGCCTGGTGTTCTACAACTTTTTCTCCGATTTTTCTGAACCCTGCTTCTTTTGCAAGCATTGGAATATAACGTGCATCTCACCAAAAACTTCGATACTTTTTACGACTTCATTTCTGTATGCTTTAAGTCCGCAGTTAAAGTCATGCAGCTTAATTCCTGATGATATTCTTGCCGTTCTATTGTAAAATCTGCTTGTGAGACGTTTTATAAAAGGATCATATCGTTTCTTTTTCCATCCTGAAACAAGATCATAACCATCATTCTCTGATCATCGTTACAAGTTCCGGGATCTCATCCGGGCTATCCTGCAGGTCAGAGTCCATGGTAATTACAACGTCTCCGGACGATTTGCCAAAACCGGTATAAAGTGCTGCAGCCTTACCATAGTTCCTTCTGAACCTGAATCCTTTTATGAATTCATTTTTTTCTGCCAGGCCGGTTATCTTGTTCCATGATGAGTCACTGCTTCCGTCATCTATAAAGATTATCTCAAATGAAAGCTTATTAGATATACATACCCTTTCAATCCATTCCGATAACTCCGGGATAGACTCCTCTTCATTATATACAGGTATTACTACCGAAAGATCCATTAAAGTCAGATTTCTACCAAGTTTACTGGGTATCGATAAGAGGATTCCCCTCTTTGCGAACGAATATTCCTACTATCAAGTGAAATTATTAAGCCCCACAGCATAGTTCCGAATATGCTTAGAGGAGCAATAATTGCAGGTTTCATTATTTTTGCCTGGATAGCCATACCTGCATCTACCTGCGCCTGGGGTAACCCCTTTTTTAGCATCATTTCTTCAGTAAATGCCAGCTGTTTACTTAGCAAGCCCGGTATCAATTACAGTATAGAGAATATAATTAAATAATGCCATTAAAATTGAATAGTACAGACAAATTATCACACCTGCACCAAGTGACTGTCCATATGTGATCCTGCCATGGAGGAAATTATCACGATATGATTTCACAAGATAATAGAGGATTACAACCTGAAAAACTATAAATACAAATCCCTGTATTTTATTAAATGAAAGGTCGAGGAAATACATCACAAGGGAATATACAATCCCAATAAGACCAAGAATAAAACCATTGGTAAGATTTGCCTTCCAGACATTAACATTCTCTTCCATATATGTTGGGTATTAATTTTTATTAAATGATTTAGAACAAATATAATGTAAAAAAGGAAATGAGTGCTCATGGTTAAAATGGAATAATTATTTTGGCAATCCTTCATAATAGTATGTATTTTTGCGCGGGGTAAGTCTTATACGACCAGCTCCTGCTGAACTCCCCCAGGATCGGAAGGTAGCAAGGGTAGGCAGTTGTAGCGGTGCGATATAAGTAGCTTACCCCTTTTTTTTTATTTAAGTGACTGCCTGCCTAAAATAATAATTAGCTCAACTTTAATTACCTTAAGTCTATAAGCACTCCAATCTTTTGGTACTTTAAACGCTTTTCTATTATATTTGGCAAAATTTTTAAATAATGCTTATCCGTTTATACCCGGAGAATACTAATCAGAAGCAAATAAGGCAGGTTGTTGATGTTTTGGAAGCTGGCGGGATAATAATCTATCCTACTGATACTGTTTATGCAATGGGGTGTGATATAAAGTGCAACATAAATCAATTGAAAAGATTTCACGCTTTAAAGGATTAAATCCGAGAAATCCGGAATTATCACTCATTTTTCACGACATGAGTCAGCTTTCGGAATACACTGTTATAAGGGAAAACACAATTTTTAAGCTCCTTAAACGAAATCTCCCGGGCCCCTTTACATTTATAGTTAAAGCCAATAATCAGATACCAAAACTATTCAAAAACAAAAAAAGGACTGTGGGGATTAGAATACCTGATAATAATATTGTTCTTGAACTTGTCAGGGAACTGGGTCGTCCTATTATTACAACATCCATACATGATCAGGATGAATTAATAGAATACACCACTGATCCTGAGCTTATTTATGAAAAATTCCGGGATTTTGCCGACATTATTATTGATGGCGGTTATAGTCACAACGAAGCATCAACAATAGTTGATTGTACAGGCGAACAAATAGAGATTATCAGACAGGGTCTTGGAATACTTGAATTGTGAAGGGTAATTGCAGGGTTACAGCTTCTTACTGCCTGTAAAAATTTCTGGTAAAGAGTATTAAAACAGTGAATAACTCAAGCCGCCCAATCAGCATCAATATCGAAAGATACCACTTGCCAGCAGAGGGAACCATCGAATAGTCTGCGAAGGGTCCAAAAGTTCCCAGTCCGGGACCGATATTCCCAAGCATAGCTGCAGAGGTGCTGAAAGAGGTGACCATGTCATAACCCATTATAGAGATTATAAAAGTACTTATGCAGATAATTATAAAATATAAGGATAAGAATACTAAGAGATTGTAAACTGTACCCTGGGGAACAATCTTGTGGTCAAGCCGAACCGGGATAAAAGCATCCGGGTGAATCATGTGTTTCATTTCCTGCCGGGTGGATTTTGTAATTATAAGGAGTCTGGCGATCTTTAAGCTTCCGCTGGAAGAACCCGATGTTCCTCCTATGAACATCATGAAGAAAAAAAGAACCAAAAAAAGCTTACCCCAAAGATCATAATTTCCTGTATAATAACCGGTGGTTGTTATAATTGAAATAACATTAAATGAGCTATCAAGTACTGCTTTTCCAAATGACATACCTGGTTTTAGGTACCGGAGGATTGCTACAATTAAAATAAAGATGAAACATATCCCGGAATAAAATTTAAATTCACTGTTTTCAATGATCTTCTTAAAATTCCTTTTAAGACCGAAATAAAATATTGTAAGGTTTGTTCCGGCAATAAACATGAATATTGTAATCACAACCTTTAGATAAGGTGAGGTAAACATTGCTATCCCCCCTTGCCTTGTAGAGAATCCACCGGTTGATATGGTTGAAAATGAATGACATATCGATTCAAATGGAGTCATCCCTCCGAAAACAAGTAATAAAGCTTCAGCTAAGGTTATAATTATATAAATTGTAATGAGCCTTACTGTCGCATCTTTTATTCTTGGATGGATCTTATCAGTTGCCTGTCCTGAAAATTCGTAGACTGAGATCTGGACATTAATTGTTTTTACAACCGGTAATATGGAAAGGGAAATAAAAATTATTCCAATGCCTCCAATCCATTGAGTAATGCTTCGCCAGAAGAGTATTCCCCTGGGAAGGGAATCAATGTCAGTGAAAATTGTTGCGCCGGTTGTAGTGAAACCAGACATTGATTCAAAAAAAGCATCGGTAATACTTTTAACAGACCCGCTGAAAAGAAATGGTAATGAACCAAAAATACTGAAAAGCAACCATATACCTGTAACAATAATATACCCTTCCTTGTTACCATACATCTTTTCTTCATTACGCAGCGGGGTAAAAACGATAATGCCGGTAACCAGAGTAATAAGTCCGGAATATAAAAGTGAACCGGCAGCAGATTCATTATAAAGCAGGGAAACAAAAGCAGAGAGCAGCATAAAGAGACTTTCAAGTATGAGCAGCAGACTGAAAACCCTTGTAATGATTCTGAAGTTGATCATAACCGATCAGCTGAAAAATTTAGAAAGTTTATCGTATGCCGATGGCAATGTGAATACGACTACTTTATCATTTGCATTAATAATTGTATCTCCGGTTGCAATAAATGGCACCCCGTCACGGGTGCCGCCTCCGACAATGGCATCTTTAGGGAAATCAATACCACGCAGTGTACCCCGTGTTATTTTTGCATTTACCGGAACAATGAATTCAATAACTTCAGCGTCTGTCCCGGTCATACATTTGACCTGCGTTACATTGGGGCTTGTTGTATGACGGAATATCCTGCTTGCTGCCGAGATCTTTTTATTAATAATTGTATCTATACCGGTATTTTCTGCAAGGGTAATATACTCCATGTTTTCAACCTCCGCAATGGTCTTTTTGACTCCCATTTTTTTTGCCAGGAGACATGATAAAATATTGGCTTCTGAATTACCTGTCACAGCCAAAAATGCATCCATTTTTTTTATTCCCTCCCTCTCAAGAAGTTCAACGCTACGGCCATCTCCGTTTATTATGAGTGTGTTTTCAAGAATACCGGCAAGCATTTCGCAGCGTTCAATACTTGAGTCTATCAGTTTAACTTCACAATTTTTCTGCATTGATATGGCTACCTGCTTTCCGATCCTGCTGCCACCGAGAATCATAATATTTTTCGCCTGATAACTCTCTTTGCCAGAAGTCTTCATCACCTCATTAATACCTTCGGGGGTGGATATAACAAAAACCAGGTCCCCCTTCTGAAACTGCTCTTTTCCCCTTGGAATAATTGTTGTTTCATTTCGTTTTATGGCTACAGCTCTGTATTTATCAGTCTTGTTGCTAATGGCTATCTCTTCAAGACTTTTATTGATAATAGGAGCGTTCTCATCTAGTTTTTGCACAAACATTGAAAGTTTACCTCCTGAAAACTCCATAAATTCAGTTGTTCCTGTCTCCTGAAGCAAGCTAAGCACCTCCCTGGCTGCTATCAGCTCGGGATAGATAAGTGAATCAATACCCAATGATCTGATGAATTCAAGAGTATTTTGTTCCAGGAAATCTATATTATCAATACGTGCTATAGTTTTAATGGCTCCAAACTTTTTTGCAAGTATCGCTGCCGTAATATTTGTATCTTCTGAATGTGTTACCGAAATGAAAAGATCCGTCTTTTTCTGAAGAAAATCCTTTAGCATGGGGACAGAAGTAGCTGATCCGTGGTAAGTCATAACGTCAAGAGTTGCCTCAATCGGTTTTAATCTGTCGATTTCTGGATCGATCAGAATTATTTCGTGATTTTCATTTGATAGCATCTTTGCCAGATGTGTCCCTACCTCTCCCGCTCCGGCTATTATTATTCTCATAAAAATGATTGAAAAAAACACGACAAAATAAGAGATAAATACCGTAAAACTCAAGCTTTTCAAATATTTATTTTTTTGCCGGTCACAACCCGGAAAAATAGGCTCCTGATTTCCTTACAAAATGGATGGTATCAACCCCTTTTGAAATAAATTGCCCTGGCATTGTGAATCCGGAAGAGACATCAGAAGTAAATATAATTTTTTTCAATGATTCTGTTGCGGATGTGTTCTCTTCAATTCCGGGATGGTTACCTGTAAATATTATTATATCCGGCTTTGATTTTATTAAAATGCTGTTGCTTAATGTGTTACAAATCAGGATGTTTTTATTATCAGTTTTGACAGACAGGTATCCGGGATCTCCTCTGATCAGCCTGATTTTAAGTCCGCGCGTGGCACAATGTCTTATTACCTCGGGGTGCATATCATCAGCATCAGAAAATAGGTTAAGAACATTTCCTGTTCTGATGCCAATGGCTGGTGCGCTTACCGTATTATAAACAATAAGCTCATCGGTGATTTTGTTGCTGATATTTTTAATAGTACCTGCCAATATGAACAGGAATAATGCTGCAAGAGGAACTCTTAAATGAATTGTTTCCTTTTTCAGAAAATAAATACATAATAAGTATATCGTTAAAGCCAGAAAAATTGATTCAGCTTTGGTCATACCAATTTTTTCAATCGTTGACACTGGAAAATCCGAAACTACCCTTGTAAGTGCTTCAGTTAAACCTGACAGGAAGCCAAGTATTGAAGCAAAGAAATCCGAAAGAAATACTACCGGAAAAGTAAGAGGGACCAGGCACCCGACTATAATTAGCAGTGACGAAAGTGGAACAATTATGATATTTGATATGATAAACCAGACAGGAAAACGGTTAAAAAGCATTATTGTCAATGGCAATGTTCCTGCCTGTGCAACCAAAGATACAACTGTCATTTGCCATATCTTATCCGCAATCCGGTTATTAAACTGAAGTTTGTCGTACAGATCCCTGTAAAAACTGATGATGAAGATCACTGCTGAATATGAAAGTTGAAAACCAGCATCAAATATTACGGAGGGTTTTATTAATATAAGTACAAATGCTGAAGCTAATACAGAGTTAATGCTGTTCACTGGTCTTTTCATCAGCATTCCGGCCTGCAAAAATGAAAACATAATTGTTGCCCGCAGGACGGAAGGAGTAAGTCCTGTAACAAAAGCAAATGACCAGAGGATAAGAAGTGTGACAATTATTCTGATAATATTTAATCTCCCTTTGAGAAAAAAAAGCATTTTAAAGACGAAGAAGCTTAGAATAACGGCATGAAGTCCTGATACTGCCATAATGTGCATTACTCCTGCTTTCATGAAATACTGTTTTTGCTCCGGATCAAGCAGGTTTTTTTGTCCCATGGTAATTGCAGCTACGAGGGCGAGTGTGTCACCGGTAACACCCCTTTCTTCATACATGTCTATGATTTTATGCCTTATTATGAGAGCTTTGTGTATTAATTTTCTTTGGCCGGGTTTTCCGGTCCACCTAATATCTCCGCTATGTGTAAATGCAAAATATCTGATACCTTGGTTTTGCATGTAAAACCTGTAATCAAACTCATCGGGATTGCCTCTGTTTACAATTTCCTCCGGAGTACATTTAATAAGAAGATGATCTCCTGGCAGCATGGAATTGAAGATAGTGTCTTTATTATTATACAGTATCATTGAACCACTGACTGGCATCATGCCTTTTTCAGTCTCTATTCGGTTAAGTTCAATTTCAATCCTGATACTCTTTTCCTTTTCAATAGGATAATCGGTGAGGATGCCTGTGAATAGTGAAGGTTTATGTTCCAGAAAAGAGAGCTTTTTGATTTCGTTGTTATAGTGTATTAGTCCACATACATAAACAGCTATTGAAAATGACAAACCATATAATATATTCGTCTGGTATTTATTGAATAATAAGCTGAGGCAGAATCCGCATATTACGAAAATAGTTACTGCTGTAAGTACAACAGTACCTGGTTTGAAATACAAACCAGTGACAATTCCGGCACATAACGGAAGGTTGATCCGTAGAAATGGGATTTCTTTATTTAGCACAGTCTTTGCAACTGATGAGACTATATAAAGATAAAAAAAAGTTTGGATTGAGCAGGAGTCAGGAGTGAATAAAGGTAATGGTCATATGCAATTCCGGCATTTTTTACCTCATTTGATTTTTTGACCTGGAAGAATTGTTTTATATTCCACATCAAATTTCCCCTTACTTATGTCATTGAGTTTTCCTTTGATAAGTCTTCGCCTCAAAGGATTTAATCTGTCAGGGAACAGTATTCCGTCCAGATGATCATATTCATGTTGAATAATTCTTGCTTTATAACCATCGAATTCTTCATCGTGAAATTCCCATTTATCATCATAGTACTGAATCCGGATATGTGATTCTCTTTTTACCTCCTCCCTCAGGTTTGGAATACTAAGGCATCCTTCATTCATTGGAACCGGGTCCCCTGATTTTTCCATTATCCTCGCATTGATAAATACTTTTTTAAAGCCGGTAAGCTCAGGTTCATCTTCAGCCACTGGTTCTCCGTCAATAACAAAAATCCTGATTGATTTTCCAATTTGAGGAGCTGCAAGGCCCAATCCTTCAGAGTGATACATGGTTCCAAACAAATCTTCAACCAGTTTGTCCAGATCCGGATAATCCTGTTCCAGATCTTTGGCTATCTTTCTCAATATCGCATGTCCGTATATTACAATCGGGTAAATCATTTTTTCTTTACTTTTTGTTTGATCTGCCATCGAGAAAAGACTGAAGTATTATAGACGCACTTATCTTGTCTACCATAAATTTATCTCTTCTTCCTTTCTTTTTTACACCACCATCAATAAGAGTCTGAAAAGCTAACTTCGATGTGAATCGTTCATCAACAAGATGAATTTGAATTTCAGGGAAGAGCTTTTTCAACTTCTTCAGAAATGGATCAATGTATTTAACCGATTCACTTGGCTTATTGTTCATCTGAACAGGATAACCGATAACAAATTCATCGATCTGTTCGGCCTTTAAAAAGTTTTCTATATATTTTTCAAATTCATGCGGACCTATTGTGACAAGGGGCGAGGCAAATATCTGCAAAGGATCTGTTACTGCCAGCCCTATTCTTTTGTTCCCGTAATCTATTCCTATAATCCTGCCCATAATTGTTAATTGGGCGCAAAAATACAAATAAAAATGGAACTGGATTCCCTCCTCCGCTACAGATTTAAAATCAGATTTTTACAATAGGCCGGAAGTCACAAAGTATAAAAGCCACCCCTGCGGATGGCTTTTTAATACCATGATAACTTTTATTCTGCTTTACTAAATTCCATTGCAGCCAGCCGTTGATATGTTTTATACCTCCATTTTGCATTCTCTTCGGCAGCTTTGAACAGTATTTCTGCTTCGGCCGGAAACGCTTTTATCAGTGAAGTATAACGAACCTCTGTCTTAAGAAAATCCTGGAATTTGCTCCAGTCGGGCTCTTTTGAATCGAGAGTGAAAGGGTTCTTGCCTTCCGCTTCGAGAAGAGGATTAAATCTGTAATTATGCCAGTAACCTGATTCAACTGCCAGCTTTGTCTGGGTCTGGGTCTTTCCCATACCATCCCTTAATCCATGGTTAATACATGGGGAATATGCTATAATAAGTGATGGTCCCGGATAAGCTTCAGCCTCCTTTATAGCCTTGAAATACTGGGTATTACTTGCACCCATTGCTACCTGCGCAACATAAACATATCCGTAACTCATAGCCATCTGGCCAAGATCTTTTTTCCGGATCTTCTTACCCGATGCTGCAAATTTGGCAACTGCACCGGCAGGGGTCGACTTGGAAGCCTGACCACCGGTATTTGAATAAACTTCGGTATCGAGTACAAGAATGTTTACATCCTCACCTGTAGCAATTACATGATCAAGGCCTCCATATCCTATATCATAAGCCCAACCGTCGCCTCCGAATATCCAATGAGATTTCTTTATAAGATATTGCTCAAGGCTTAATATTTCTTTTGCAACTTCAGATCCCTCTTTAGCACAAGCTTCAACCACTTTGGCTGATGCGGCCCTGGAAGCTTCTGCATGATCTTTCTCCTTCAGCCATTCTTCGAAGGCATCTTTTGTACCGGCACTTATCGGTCCGTTGGCGAGTGCTCCCTTCATACGCAAGGCAATCCTGTCTCTGAGTTTATTAGCTCCGATAGTCATCCCCAGTCCGTATTCGGCATTATCCTCAAACAATGAATTTGCCCATGCTGGTCCATGACCATTTTTATTATGAGTGTAAGGCGTGGAAGGAGCCGATCCACCGTAAATGGATGAACAACCTGTTGCATTGGATACCATCATGCTGTCTCCGAAAAGCTGAGTTATAGGTCTTAATATACGGTGTCTCACCGCAACCTGCACATGCCCCTGAGAATTCAAATAGTGGCTGAACAAACTGGCTGTTTTTTACATTCACAAATTTGTCAACAATAGTATCTTTATAACCTACTTCTTCATTCATATAGGTCCAGCAGAGGGGCTTCGCCTAGTTGAGTTTCCAAAGGCTTCATTATCAGTGCTTTTTTCTTTGAAGGACAAATATCCGCGCAGTTTCCGCAACCTGTACAGTCATAAACGCTTACCTGCATTCTGAATTTGATATGCTTTGAGAACTCCGGGTATCCCCTGGATAGTTTTTGTACCTTCAGGCGCGTTGGCTAATTCCTCCTCTGTCAGCAGGAAAGGACGAATAACCGCATGAGGGCATACGTATGAGCACTGGTTACACTGGATACATTCATCAGGCTGCCATTCAGGAACGTTTACTGCAATGCCACGTTTTTCATACGCTGCTGTGCCTGAAGGGAAAGTCCCATCTTCTCTTCCTGTAAATGCGCTTACTGGAAGATCATCGCCTTTCATGGCGTTTATCGGTTCCATAATATCACGGATGAATTCAGGAATATTACGGGTATCTTTCACTTTCTCAACCTTTATTTTTGTCCATTCTGAAGGTATCTCAACTTTATGAACCTCAGTGCCTTTGTCTACAGCTGCATAGTTCATTTTAACCACATCTTCTCCCTTCTTTCCGTAACTTTTATAAATAGCCTTCTTCATTTCTGCCTCAGCTTTTTCATAGGGGATTACGTTTGCAACCTTAAAGAAAGCAGCCTGCATAATGGTATTTGTGCGGGTACCAAGACCAATTTCTTCAGCAATAACTGTTGCATTGATGATGTAGAAATTAATATGGTTCTCCGCCATATATTTCTTCATATGGTCGGGAAGACGTTTTTTTGTTTCTTCATTGTCCCATATTGAATTAAGAAGGAAAGTGCCGTTCTTTTTCATGCCCTTAAGCATGTCATATTTATCGAGATATGATGGAACATGGCAAGCAACGAAGTCAGGAGTATTAACAAGATAAGGTGAACGTATAGGTTTGTCTCCAAACCGTAAATGTGAAGTGGTTATTCCTCCCGATTTCTTTGAGTCGTAGGCAAAATATGCCTGACAATACTTATCAGTGGAGTCCCCAATAATCTTAATAGAGTTTTTATTTGCACCTACAGTACCGTCTGAACCAAGTCCATAGAATTTAGCTGAATATGTACCTGGAAGCGCAACATTTATCTCCGGAATGATTGGTAATGATTTAAACGTAACATCGTCAATAATACCGACAGTAAAGACTGCTTCGGTTCTTTGAGTTTCATATTTTCAAAAACTGAAAAAATCTGGCCGGGAGTGGTGTCTTTTGAACTTAATCCGTAACGGCCACCAATGATAACAGGCCTGTCAGCCCTGTCATAGAACATTTCTTTGATGTCAAGATATAAGGGCTCTCCGGGCGATCCGGGTTCTTTTGTCCTGTCAAGAACAGTGATTTTTTTAACTGATCCGGGGCATACATCAAAGAAATATTTTGAAGAGAATGGACGATAGAGGTGAACACTTATTAGTCCAACTTTTTCGCCATTTTCTCTCATGTAATCAATAACCTCTTTTGTGGTATCTGTTACCGAGCCCATTGCAACGATAATATTTTCAGCATCAGGAGCACCGTAATATGTGAATGGTTTATATTCTCTTCCTGTAAGCTTTGATATTTCAGCCATATAGGCATTAACAATATCAGGTACCGGTTCATAGAACCTGTTAATTGATTCTTTTGCCTGGAAAAAGATATCCGGATTCTGTGCGGTTCCTCTTGTTACCGGATGCACATGGGTTCAGGGAATTTTCACGGAATTTTTTGAGGGCATCCTGATCAATAAACTTTTTCAGATCATCCATTCAATAGATTCAATCTTTCTGTACTTCATGGGAAGAACGGAATCCATCAAAAAAATGGAGGAAAGGAATTCTTGATTTTATGGCTGACAGGTGTGCAACACCTGCAATATCCATAATCTCCTGTACACTTCCACTTGCCAGCATTGCAAAGCCTGTCTGGCGTGTTGCATAAATATCACTGTGATCACCGAAGATGGAAAGTGCGTGAGCAGCAACTGAACGTGCGGATACATGAAAAACACCCGGAAGAAGTTCTGCAGCAATTTTGTACATGTTAGGTATCATTAGGAGTAATCCCTGAGAAGCAGTAAAGGTACTGCACAAGGTACCCGACTGAAGAGCACCGTGAACTGCACCTGCAGCTCCTGCTTCAGATTGCATTTCAACAACCTTAACCTGTTCGCCGAATATGTTTTTAAGTCCGTTGGCAGCCCATTCGTCAACATACTCCGCCATAGTTGATGAAGGTGTAATGGGATATATGCAAGCAACTTCGCTAAACATATATGCAACATGCGCTGCAGCCTGATTGCCGTCGCATGTTATAAATTTATTCTTCCCATTTTGGATATATATAATTGATTTACAAATTGTTTTAAAAACAAGTGCGAATTTACAAAAAAAATCAATCTGTTAATTACCGTTCATCGAAACCAGAAACTCTTCATTTGATCTGGCCTGCATGAGTCTGTCACGTAAAAATTCCATAGCTTCAACAGAATTCATGTCGGTAAGGAAGTTGCGTAAGACCCATATCTTTTGAAGGATATTTTTGTTCAGAAGCAGGTCTTCGCGACGTGTACTTGAAGCAGGAATATCAATTGAGGGAAAGATCCTTCTGTTGGATAGTTTGCGGTCGAGCTGCAGTTCCATGTTACCGGTTCCTTTGAATTCCTCGAATATGACATCATCCATTTTTGATCCTGTATCAGTAAGTGCTGTTGCCAGAATTGTCAGTGAACCGCCATTTTCAATATTACGGGCAGCACCAAAAAATCTTTTTGGTTTATGAAGGGCATTCGAATCAACACCACCCGATAATACCTTACCTGATGCCGGGGCCGTTGTGTTAAAAGCTCTTGCAAGCCTTGTTATTGAGTCAAGGAGTATAACAACATCATGTCCGCACTCAACAAGTCTTTTTGCCTTCTCAAGAACAATATTGGCAACCCTGCAATGTCGTCTCAGCAGGCTCATCAAAGGTTGAAGCTATAACTTCTGCCTTAACATTCCTTGCCATATCAGTAACCTCTTCAGGTCGTTCATCGATAAGCAGTATCATCAGATAAACTTCAGGATGATATTTGGCAATTGCATTGGCAATTTCCTGCAGCAGTATTGTTTTTCCGGTTTTTGGCTGTGCAACTATAAGGCCTCGCTGCCCTTTCCCCAGAGGTGTAAACATATCAATTACTCTGACCGATAAAGATCCTTCACCTGGCTGACACAATGTGAATTTTTCATTTGGGAACAGCGGTGTGAGAAAATCGAAAGGAACCCTGTCTCGTATAAAATCGGGACTTCTTCCGTTAATCTCATCCACTCTGATCAGCGGAAAATATTTTTCCCCCTCTTTTGGAGGACGTATAGATCCCTTGATTGTATCTCCGGTTTTGAGACCGAAAAGTTTGATCTGTGACTGGGAAACATAAATATCATCCGGGTGAATTGAGGTAATTATAATCAGGTGATCTTAAAAAGCCATAGCCGTCGGGCATTATTTCCAGAACCCCTGTGTTATATATTATCCCTTCAAATTCATATGGCTTCTCTTTTTTCTCCTCTTTTTTCTCCTCTGTTACAGGATGAATCTCATGAACATCTTCTTTCACCGGAGCTTCAACAATAATATTATCTGATGAAGATTCCGTCTCGGACTTAGGTTCAACAGGAGTTGTATCATCATTAATTAAAGGCAGATTTGATTCCAGAACTGGTTCAACGGGCAGGTCAGGTATGCTTTCTGCAGCCTCTGCCGGAAAGAGTTTTTCCGGTCTGAGCGGCTTTTCTCTTTTTTCATCCGGACTCTTTTTTCTTTTCCATGGCTGTATGTCCTTGTGGTCATGCGGAGGTACAACATTTTTGAAAAGATCTGGTTTATTTTCTGTCCTGGCTGGCTTTTTAACAGATTCCTGCCATTCATCCTGAGGTTGTTCAGGTCTCTTTAGATCGTCAGGAGAGACTGATATTACCGACTCAACCGGTCTGTTTGAAACAGGTTTTCTGGTCCTTGGACGCTTGCTTCTTCTAATGCCGGAGTCATAATCCTGATTACTCTTATTGATGGAACGTATCACAGAGCTCTCATCTTTTACCTCAGAATTCTTATCTGTAGCTTCAACTGCTTGCAGATCAAGGATTTTATAAATCAGATCCTGTTTTTTCAAAGATTCTGGTTTTTTGATTTTAAGTTCCTTTGCTATATCCCTTAACTCGGGAAGAAGCTTTTTACTTAACTCAAGAATGTCGTACATACTTTAATGATAATTGGAATTTAAGAGATTTACTGATTTTTTTGGAAAACCGGGGAAGACACGAAGATTAACACGTCGGACTTTGCAACACCTATTTCACATTTCCGATAAACCGCTGCAATATTAAATAAAATTGCTTATATAATTCCTAATAATTATCGCTAAAATTTATCGGAAATTCATCAATCTAAATAAAAATTTGATAATCAATATTTGAAATAGTTCTGCAAGATACTAAAAAAACTCTTATTCATCAAAAAAAATCTGTTAATATATTGAAAAAGAACTTTTTTATTACTAAAATTGTAACTGATACCTGTAATTAGTCTGAAACTCTAAACAAACCTTTATATGCGCCAATTGAAGATAACAAAGCAGGTTACCAACCGCGATACTCCTTCACTTGATAAGTATCTTCAGGAGATAGGAAGGGTTGACCTAATCTCACCTGAGGAGGAAGTAATGTTGGCAAGAAAAATTAAATCAGGTGACAACGAATCATTGCGCAAACTTGTTAAAGCGAATCTGCGCTTTGTGGTTTCTGTTGCCAAACAGTATCAGAACCAGGGAATGAGTCTTCCAGACCTTATTAATGAAGGTAACCTGGGACTTATGAAAGCTGCTCAGCGGTTTGATGAAACAAGAGGATTCAAGTTCATCTCATATGCGGTATGGTGGATACGACAGGCTATCCTTCAGTCACTGGCTGAACAGGCAAGGATTGTAAGGTTGCCCGTGAATAAAATCGGATCAATTAACCGGATTAACAGAACTTTTGCAAGACTTGAACAGGAATTTGAACGGGAACCTACTTCACAAGAGATTGCTGACATACTTGAAATGTTTCCTGAAGATGTTAAGGAAGCGCTTAAAACAAATGGCAGAACCGTTAGTATGGATGCTCCGATAAGTTCGGAGGAGGAAAATACTATGTATGATGTTGTACAAAGTAACGATACTCCAAGTCCCGATAAAAACCTTATTAATGAATCTCTTGCTTACGAGATCGAAAGAGCCCTGAACACTCTTTCTCTCCGCGAAGCCAAGGTCCTTAAACTCTATTTTGGACTTGGGATGAAACACCCTTTCACTCTGGAAGAGATAGGGGAGCAGATGAATCTTACACGGGAAAGGGTAAGGCAAATAAAGGAGAAGGCAATCAAAAGGATACAGTATACAACACGTTGCAAAATATTGAAAACTTACCTGGGATAAATTTTTGTTTCTATATTTGTGCAAAATCTTTGAAAATGGATCATCTAGTTTCTCCTTCATTGTTAGCTGCCGATTTTGGGAATCTCGAAAAAGATATCACTATGGTCAATAAAAGTGAGGCTGACTGGCTCCACCTTGATATCATGGATGGTGTTTTTGTTCCAAATATCTCATTTGGTTTTCCAGTTCTGGAATACGTTAAGAAAATTGCAAAGAAACCTCTTGATGTGCACCTGATGATCGTTGATCCTGACAGGTATCTGAATCGTTTCGGGGCTGCAGGAGCTGATATACTTACTGTTCAGTACGAGGCCTGCATTCACCTGCAACGTACTGTTAGCGAAATCCGTAACCTTGGCATGAAAGCCAGTGTGGCCATCAATCCACATACCCCCGTTTCCCTTTTGAAGAATACCCTGCCATTTATAGACATGGTACTTATTATGACTGTGAATCCGGGATTCGGAGGCCAGTCATTCATTCCCGAGAGTTACAACAAAATAGCCGAGCTTAAAGAGATGATCAACGAACGGGGTTTTAACATCCTTATAGAGGTTGATGGTGGTATCGATACTAAAAATGCCCGACAACTAATTGATTCAGGCGTTAATGTGCTGGTAGCAGGACATTCAGTATTCAGTTCGGAAAATCCGGCAGGAACAATCAGAAAACTTAAAGAATTGATCTGATTGAGATTTAAAAGGCAGAAAGGGGAATGGATATCAGGAAGATACCTCCCGTTCAATATATTCAATAATATCTTGCTTCTGATCTGGATAAAACCATTTGATAGTCTTATCTTTACTCCACCAGGTCATTTGACGTTTAGCAAGACGGCGGGTATTTCGCTTTATAAGTTCGATTGCCTTTTCATAGGATACCTTACCCTCAAAAAAATCAAAGAATTCTTTATATCCAACACTGTTCAATGCATTTAAATATTTATGTTCATAAAGTATCCTTGCCTCTTCCTCAAGTCCCAGCCTGACCATATTATCTACTCTGAGATTGATCCTTTTATATAGTTCTTCCCTTGGCCTTGTTATGCCTGCCTTTATTATTCCGAAATCTCTTGTTCTTTTCTGTTTATTCAGAAATGACGAATAGGGGCGGCCGGTGGTCTCACAAATTTCCAAGGCCCTGATGATTCTTTTAGGATTTTTAAGATCAACCTTTGAATAATATTCAGGATCAAGCAACCTGAGGGTTGCCCTTAAACTTTCAACATCCTCATCACTGCTTTTCTTTAAGTATTTTTCACGTATCTCAGGATCAACATCAGGTATATCATCAATACTGTTGCACACTGCATCTATGTACATTCCTGACCCCCCTGTCATTAAAACTAATCTGTTTTTTGCGAAAAGTTGTGGCAGCAGGTCTAACACATCCCTTTCGAATATACTGGCGCTGTAATAATCTTTTATTGAAATGAACCTGATAAAGTGATGTTTAATTCTTTTCAGTTGATGATCATCCGGAACTGCAGTACCTATTCTCATTTCCCTGTAGAACTGGCGTGAATCAGCTGAAATGATCTCAGTGTTAAAATGCTCAGCAATATCCAATGAAATATCACTCTTCCCGACTCCGGTCGGACCGGGAAGTATTATTAAATTGTTTGTCATTAGGATAAGCCCCTTGATGAGTTACTCGTCCTCTTCGTTCAGGTTATCAATATTTTCAAAATCTGGAAGAGGCTCATCATCATCACCACCACCACTAAGGAAGAGATCATCCACCTCAGCTTCGTCTTCATCCTCATCTTCGGACACAATTATATTGTTATAAAGTTTACGTGAGGTTGTTCCAAAAACAACCTGTTTTGGAGGTATTCCTTTAGAACTTGTGCAAATGGGATATTCACGATCCTCAATTTCCTTAGCCTCTCCGGTATATTCAAGGAAAAGAGCCCTGTCATTGAAGAAGTCAAATACATATAAAAGCTTTTGATTTTTTCTGAAAATAACATCCTCCAGAATCGCTCCATCCATTGTTGATGATCCTGTGCCCATATCAAACAAAGTAAACTCTTCTTCCTTTTCCCAATTATCTGTGGCCAGGTAAAAAGAAGCCATTTGAGATTTATCAAACTCAAGTTCATCCTGAATCATGTTATGAAAATCCAACAAAGTATGTGAGTCCAGAAATTCAAATTCTCTCACAAACGACTCATCCTCATCCGATAACACTACAAACTTATAAACCATAACGTATTTCAATTCGATGGCTGCAATATAAGATTTTTTATTTTACAATATTCCCGAACTAAATTTTTTTAGGATTAATTCTATTATATCAATTCCGTCAGCATAATCCCACAATTCCGGAAATTGTGCCTTACCAAAGGGTATGTATTTATTCCCTACAATACATTGTATTTTTTCTCTGTATGTCTCAGTTACCTGTAAAATCTTTTCAGGTGAATTATAATATTCATAGTATACCACGGCCACAGGAGAAGAAATCCCAATATTCTCTTTTAAGAGCAGATATCCTGTATCATTAAATATTTCTTTATTTACCAGGTAAACAGCCTTGTTAAAGTCGTAATTATTGGCATACCTGTGGTTAGTGATGACCCCTGAATAGTTCTCCCAGTTACGGACCATCAATGAAAAATCATATTCATCCGGTACAAAAATTTTTGATATATTTCTGCAACCCAGCCCGAAGTAGGAGAAAATATCTCTTCCCAGAGACTGAAGGTCATCCTCTGATTCATCCCCCTCAATTATGGCAATGCTATTTCTGTTCTTCCTGATTATATTCGGGTATTTTCCAAAATAAAATTCAAAATATCTGGAACTGTTATCACTTCCGGTTGCTATTATGGCGTCGAAACCGGTTAGAGTGCTGTCAGTAAACTTTACTTTCCCTGAAAATCCGGGATTGGCCCTGCACAGTAGGTTATTAATAAAATGTATAAGTTCCGGATCCCTGGCACTTGTTTTTGCAATAAGGTTATTGCCTGTTATAAGCACGGAAAGATAGTCGTGAAATCCCACAAGTGGTACATTTCCTGCCATTATAACCCCAATGTTAAAAGGTTTTTTGGGTTCAGCAAGGTCAGGATATCCGTTAGTCCATCTTGTAAGATTTTCGAACCTGAGCATTTCACCGATTGCGTTCAGCGCCATTCTTACATTTCCAGGAGTAAACCATGGGTTGTTAAGATGCTGATTATCAATAACAGCATTTAATTTTGCAGAGTTATCAGGGTCCAGTCCAGCCAGGCTGTTTCTGATAACATCCCCCAAAATGGCAAATGCTTCAATTCTCTCTTTAAGATCCATTCATCAATATTTGTAAAATGCAAAAATAGATATTTTGCTTAACGAAGGTAAAATTATCTTATATCATTCGGCTCTGCCTCATCTGTTCCTGACTGCTGCCAGAAGCTTTGATACTCATCAAGCTGTTTACAACTCATCTTTTTCAGCGGGATTACGAAAGGGTAATGTTAGAAAAACGTGAAGAGAAAAACTTTATTAAAGGCAGACATGAAAAAACTGACTCTGTAAAGAATCAGTTTTAAAATAAAGAAAGTGTAGAATGTACCTGCAACTATTTGAGTTGGAAGCTGATTGGAACCATGTACCAGACAGGCACTTCTTTACCTGCCTGTTTGCCGGGACTAAACCGGGGTAAACTATTAACCACTCTTAATGCTTCCTCATCCAGGTAGGGACCGACTCCCTTAATAATACTTGCCATTTTCACACTTCCGTCGATGTCAATTACAAATCTTGCAATTACTCTGCCCTGTGTATTCTTTAATTTAGCAGAATCAGGATAAACTGTATTTTCTGCAATATATTTAAGCAGGGCACTATCTCCCCCGGGAAACACCGGCATTTCTTCAACAACCGAATATGGTTCGGTCTTTGTTTTTTCTTCAATTGCTGCAGGTTGAGGAGGCTCACTTATTTTTTGCAGGGGTTCCGGGTTTACTGTCTTCCCACAGGAAGTCACAGCAAACATTGCAATTGTAATAAGGGGCAAAACAATAAGTAACCTGAGTTTTGCCGGTGCTCTGAAATTTCTTTTTGTTTTCATTGGTTTCATTTTTTAACATTCGTTTGGAACTTTTATTTACACAAATATACAACTTAATAATTAGTTGTACAACTAAATAATTAAGTATGTTAAAAAATTATTTACAATTGGAGGACCGGTCTCTTTCTGCAATGCAGGGATAGATAACAGGTCTGTTCTGATTATAAAGAATTATTTCAATGTAAATGTGATTGGAACCATGTACCAGACAGGCACTTCTTTACCTGCCTGTTTGCCGGGACTAAACCGGGGTAAACTATTAACCACTCTTAATGCTTCCTCATCCAGGTAGGGACCGACTCCCTTAAGAATACTTGCCATTTTCACACTTCCGTCGATGTCAACTACAAATCTCGCAATTACCCTGCCCTGTGTATTATGTAATTTGGCAGAGTCGGGATAAACTGTATTTTCTGCAATATATTTAAGCAGGGCAACATCTCCTCCGGGAAACAACGGCATTTCATCGACAACAACAAATGGTTCAGTTTTCGATGCATTACCTGACGTAATTTGCTGGCTCCCTCTGGTTATCCTGCCCTGTCCGTTTTCCGGTTTATCAGGTACCGCAGGAGGGGGTGCCGGTAGTAATTCAAAATCAGCAGATCTTAATGAAGGTGAATTTTCTGATGAGACAGGATTAACAATAACCGGTCCGGGACCATTTATTGTCTCAGTTTTTTTCATTTCCGTCATATCCCTTTCCTTACTTGATGAAAAAGCTGCCAGAATAAGTGCAATGACAGGTAGAACCAGTATTAATTTCAGGTTTGCAGTTGTCCTGGAACGCTTTTTTGTCATCATGATCATTCGCTTTTTAATCAGGGAGGGATTCGAAAAGCTGTTTGTCAGACTAAAAACATTTGTTCTGAACAATTGGTTAAGGAGCAACCTCTGATAACCCACGACATTAATTCCTTTTTTCAGGCAACCTTCATCAGCCTGAAATTCATGTACTGCACGTAATGATCTGGCTGTCAAATGTATTACCGGGTTGAACCATTGAAATATTTTAACTATTTCTATCAATAATATATCAAAGAAATGATTGTGATCGAGGTGGTTTTGTTCATGTCTGATTATTTCGGCGGCCTCTTCCGGACTTAGCCTGGAATTAATGAATATTTGTCCGAGAGCAGAAAAGCCCGCAGTGTTAAGTCCATAGAACATTATTGTTTTTTTGTCTTTGGTTTTCTCCCTTAAAATCAGGTAAATTAGTTCAAGAAAATCAATTATAAGTTTCAGGCTAAAAACTATTATTCCAGCAAGGTACACTAAATTAATAATTTGTAACACACCGAATTCTTTAATCCCTGATGCAGCTGATTCATTTCCTCCTTTTGAGGCGGTTATAAAAACCTCAGATAAAACTTTCCCAAGGACGGGCACTTCTATTGGGTTAGTGGTTTGGATTGTAATAAAAGGAAAAATCAGTGATGATAAAATTGAAAACAATATAAATTTCCTGTTACGGCTGTACAATGTATCTCTGCTGAGCAAAAGTGTGTATATCAAATAAAATCCGGACAGATAAACAGCAACTTTGCTCATATATAATAACATCGGGTTCATTTTGGCTTTTTTTGCTTTTGAACTTCACTTTCCATGATCTTCATAATCTCTTCCATTTGTTTAACTGAGAGACTTTTCTCTTTTGCAAAGAAACTCACCATCTTTTCAAAGGAATTTGAGAAATAATCATTTACAAAGGTTTTCAGATGTGTTTTCGAATAATCGTCTTTTGAAACAACAGGAAAATATTCATGTGTTCTTCCATATGCTTTGTGGTCTACAAAACCTTTGTCCTGAAGAATACGAACTATCGTGCTAACAGTATTGTAAGCAGGTTTAGGTTCATCAAAGCATTCCAGAATGTCTTTCACAAACCCTTTTTTTATCTTCCATAGTATCTGCATTACCTGTTCCTCAGCCCTGGTCAGTTCTCTCATAATGGTCATTTTTGAATTATAAGTTAATATTTTTTTCTGGTTAATTTCTTAAAAAATGGTATATATCAAAGATACAACGAGTAGATTAGTTATGCAACTAATCTGTTAATTATTTTAATGGAAAACATATTGTTATTATTAAAAAACAATATATTCAGGTAACAAAGGAAAAAAAGCGTACTTTTATTTTTATTTTTGAAAGGATCTTATTACAGCTTAAATGAATCTGATTATAATGAGAATAAGTATTTTCAGGGAAAATTTAAGAATTTCATTCAGAGCAATTAAATCAAACAGGGTAAGGGCTATTCTTACCATTTGTATCATTGCTTTTGGTATTATGGCTCTTGTCGGAATTCTGACGGCTATAGATGCTATAAAATCCTCTCTTACCAACCAATTTACAATGATGGGAGCGAACTCCTTCACCATTACTTCGCGTGGAATGAATATCCGGATTGGGAACAGTAGGTACAGGGCTAAAAATTATTCAAGGATTTCTTTCAGGGAAGCAGAAGAATTTAAAGAACGTTTTATTGAAGCGGCATATGGTTTCTGTTTCCATTAATGCTTCAGGTTTAGCAACAGTTAAGTATGGATCTGAAGAGACTAATCCGAATGTAAGTCTTACAGGTGTAGATGAGAATCATCTTTACCGTTTCGGTTATGAGATAGAAACAGGAAGAAATTTCAGTCTAGAAGAAATCCGGCTGAACCGGCATTTTGTTATTATTAGGAGCTGATATTGTCAAAGATCTTTTTCCGTCGGGAATTGATCCTTTTGGCAAAGAAATTACTGTTGCCGGATTGAAACTTAAGGTTGTAGGTGTTCTGAAAAGTAAGGGTGCTGGAATAAACAATCCCGATCGGGTATGTTTTATGCCTGTTACCACAGCCAGGCAATATTTTTCACGGCCAAATCTGACTTTCAATATTACTGTAATGCCAATTAATCCTGTGAATCTTGATGTTATGGCAGGTGAAGCTGAGGCTATTTTCAGGGTCGTCCGGAATCTTAACCCAAGGGATGAAACTGATTTTAACATTAACAAAAGTGATAATATTGTTAATATGCTCCTGGAGAATATTAAGTATGTTACGCTTGCAGCAACATTAATAGGAATTGTAACTTTATTTGGTGCTGCAGTGGGGCTTATGAATATTATGCTTGTATCGGTTACAGAGCGGACTAGGGAAATAGGGGTAAGAAAAGCAATCGGGGCAAAACCAGACACATAAAGTACCAGTTTCTTTTTGAATCTATTATGATAGGTCAGTTGGGAGGTATTTTTGGTATTATTCTTGGAATTCTTATTGGTAATGCTGTTTCGTCGATGCTGAAGTCAAATTTTGTGATTCCATGGATATGGGTTACTAACAGGCATTGTAGTCTGTTTTATTGTGGGTGTTGTTTCAGGTTATGCACCCGCTGTTAAAGCTGCTAATATTGATCCTATTGAAGCTTTAAGATATGAATAAAACTTCAGGAAATGGAAAAATATGTAATTCAGGAAGAGTTAAAAAATTGCTCCGGGTATAGTTTATTATCCTGATTCAATAAGCTGGAATTGATTGGAAGGTCAATCCCTGAGAATCCTGAACTGATCTTCAGAAGTCTTGATGAATGGATTACACTCCATTTTGAAAAGAACAACGGACTTGATGTTAATATTCAGCTTGAATATATTAATAGCGGGTCCTCAAAATATTTGTATGAGATATTAAAAAGGCTTACAGGTTTCAGCGTTCGGGTAACGACGTTAAATTGAAATGGCTTTATGAAGAAGATGATGAAGCGATGCTCGAACTTGGAGAACATTATCGGGATACAGCAGGGATTCCTCTGAAATTGATATGATTGTATAAAAAAAGAGAGGTCTAGAACCTCTCTTTTTTTATAAATACCTTACTATTACTTCATTAAAAGGGGAATAAGATCAACAACTCTGCAGGAATAACCCCATTCATTGTCATACCATGATAATACTTTAATCATTTTTCCATTAACCATTGTGCTCAGGGAATCAAAAATTGATGAAGCCGTGGTGTGAATAACATCGGCTGATACAATAGGATCTTCTGTATATTCAAGAATTCCTTTCATTGGACCTTCAGATGCTTTTTTCATTGCAGCATTTATCTCCTCTTTTGAGGCTTCTTTCTTGAGAACAGCAACAAGGTCAACCAATGAACCGGTTGGAGTAGGGACCCTTACGGATATACCATCTAATTTCCCTTTGAGTTCAGGTATTACTTTACCTACAGCTTTTGCGGCGCCGGTTGTTGTTGGAATTTGTGACAGAGCAGCAGATCTTGCACGTCTCAGGTCTTTATGCGGAAGATCAAGAATTCTCTGGTCATTTGTATATGAGTGAATTGTAGTCATGTACCCGATTTCAATTCCAAAACTGTCATTAAGTACCTTTGCAACCGGAGCAAGACAGTTTGTTGTACATGATGCATTGGAAACACATACATGCTCAGGTTTGAGATCATGTTCATTAACACCGAGAACAATCATAGCGTCGATTGTATCCTTTGCAGGAACTGTTAGAATAACCTTTTTTGCTCCGTTTTTAAGATGGTCGCCATAACCACCTTTAGGGCTCTCTTTAGTCGTGAAAATCCCTGTTGATTCAATAACTACATCAGGCTTCTCCTTCCATGGAATGTTTGCAGGATTTTTTTCTGCCGATACTTTTACTTTAAACCCGTTGACAATAATATTTTCGGCATCATGAGTGACACCTGAAAATCGTCCCTGTGTTGAATCATATTTCAGCAGGTGGGCAAGTGTTTTTGTGTCTGTCAGGTCGTTGATACCAATAATTTCAATATCCTTTCTTTCCAGAGCAATTTTGAAAACGTTACGGCCTATTCTTCCAAAACCGTTGATAGCTACTTTAATCTTTGACATAACTATATCATTTAATGGTTAATAAATTTAAAGTCCAAAATTAGTATTTTCCCCCGAATTGGCAAGCGACAAAATAATCAATTACTCGTCCTCCTTTTAAAGAAATTGGAAAATTTATTTGAATCGGGGTTGAGCGGGTCAATAATAATTCCGAATCTGTAACTGACAAATAATGCAAAGAAAATTGACCGGTTGTCTGATCCTGCCATTATGGGAATCTTTTTAGGAAAAGCATTTATCTGCGCTCCCAGTTCAATGGCATGAATTATCTTATCTTCCTTACTGTACTCAAAATTAAATCCTCCTTTGGCGAATAAACCAGGCATCACTTTTGTCTCATTTACCCCTTTAAAAAATGAGGCTTTACTGTAAATCTCCTGCGGAAGGGAAAAAGAAGCTTCAAATTTTTCTTCCTTTATTATATACTCATTTATATTGGAGGTTGGATACAGAACCTTGTAATAGATTGGTTTATAAAGTGCAAGGACCGGACCTGCTGAATAAAAATAACGGATGGCTATCCCGCCGAGATCGGCTTTCTTAAATATTTCATGCTGCCGGCCGACTCCACCTCTGAGATAAAAAGTGGAGTTGAGTTTACCAAATACAAATGAACCTGTCTGAGTGTATGGATTCGATACTTTGTACTCTTTTTGATTTTTAAGGGTTCCTGCTTCAATTTCAAAAAACCTTTTATTCAGAAAATCAATCCTCTTAGCTTCCCTGTAACTTAAACCTATGCCATTGGAGTTAAGCAGGACAGCAAAGGACATTTCGTTTCTGAAAAAAACTTTCTGCTGTTCATTTAATTCACCCTGAGCGTAAAGTGAAACTGAACCGTAAATTATCAGAGACGTAACTATAAGTAGCTTCTTCATTTTATTTTTTGCTAACTTATAAACCTGAAAGAAAGACAGGGGTGACTGCAGGTTAAACAACCTGTTCAGCTTGTTCGGTAGCCGCTTGACTGTAAGCAGGACATGCCTCTTTGTTACATGAGCTGACAGTTATTGCAGTAATGAAAAGGATAACAAGTAAAAAACCGATTTTCTTCATACCAGCATATTTTATTTATTTACAAAAATAGACTTTTCATTCAATATACAAACTTTATACCATAAATAAAATTCCTGGTAATTTTGCGTTTATGGAAGAGTCATTAAGTTATTTGCAACACTAAAACAATCATAAACAAAATTTGGTTCATTTTTGAGGATTTACCTATTCTCCATAACATTTATCTTCCGCATTTGTTATCCGCAATAATATGCAGTCATCTAAAATGAAAATAACAGGATAAATATTTTTTATTTAAATTTAGCATTAATATGAACAGTGAAGCATTTTCTCAGGAAAAATTACCCTTCAATGATCTTACAAAAAGCGAGTCATCAGTGATCAAGCATAAAGGAACTGAAGCTCCGTTTACAGGTAAGTACACAGATAATAAAGAAAAAGGTACATATATCTGTAAACATTGCGGGGCAGCATTATATAATTCCTCCTTTAAGTTCGATTCGGAATGTGGCTGGCCAAGCTTTGATGATGAAATTAAAGGTGCGGTTACCAGGTTGCCTGATCCTGATGGCATCAGGACAGAGATCGGATGTGCTTCATGTGGAGCTCACCTGGGGCATGTTTTCGCTGGTGAAGGGTTTACTTCAAAAAATATCCGGAATTGTGTCAACTCCATTTCACTCGATTTTATTCCTGCACAATTGGAGAGTGGCAGGTATGGTACAGCAATTTTCGCTGGAGGCTGTTTCTGGGGAGTCGAATATTTTCTTCAGAATGCCCCGGGTGTAGTATCAGCAATATCAGGTTACACAGGAGGCCATGTTGAAAATCCGTCATACCAGCAGGTATGCGCAGGAACTACCGGGCATGCTGAAGTGGTAAAAGTAGTTTATGACCCTGGTAAAACTTCATATGATAAACTTGTGAGATTGTTTCTTGAAATACATGATCCAACCCAAAAAGGCGGGCAGGGTCCCGATATTGGCGGTCAGTACAGATCCGAAATCTTTTATATGAATAATGATCAGAGAATTATCGCTGAAAAGGCAATTAATATACTGATATACAAGGGAATAAAAGTTGTAACCGAAATTACCGCCGCTTCCGGGTTTTATCCGGCAGAAGATTATCACCAGGACTATTATTTTAAGAATGGTAAGCTCCCTTATTGTCATTCATTCACAAAAAGATTCTGACACCTGCAGGCCTGTTAATTAATTCACAATAAAAAAAATATTTTTTTCGCGGAAAATCAGACAAACAATTAACTTTAACAAGTTTTTATTGAATTTGTCTTACAGAAATGAAATTAAAGAATCATTCCGGTAGTGTTTTTCGCGGCCGAAATATAATGGCCTCTCTTTTTGTTGCCGGTATTGCAATTACTGTTATTTTAGCTGTATCAGGGAGAGCTGTTATATCTTACACTTCATCAGACAGGTATTGTATATCATGCCATATACATCCCGGTGCGGATCAGTCATGGAAATTATCTACACACTATAATAACAAATCGGGAAATATTGTTCATTGTACTGAGTGTCACCTTCCTCCTGAAGGACATGGATATCTTTATGCAAAAGCAAAACACGGACTGAAAGATGTTTATGGTTTCCTGGTAAAGGATAGCGCAAGGATTAACTGGGAAAAGAAAAAGCTTCTTGAGAATGCTAAAGGGTTTGTTTATGAAGAGTCATGTATTCATTGCCACCAAAACCTCTTTCCGGTAATGCTTTCAGTTAACGGAGGGAATGCTCACCTCTTTTATACAACAAGCAAAGATCCTTTGAACTGTATCAATTGTCACATCGATGTAGGGCATTATGATCCGAATATTGCTCCGCACACTCATGACACCAGTTTCGGAGTTACAGTTACACCTGTTCAGGATCTGTATACAGGGCCCGCAAAAGTCGGAAAATTTGAAAACTTCAGAGAAATGATTCCGGGGACTACTGTATCCTTTGATATGGTAGCTATACCTTCAGGAACATTTAACATGGGGAGTCCTGATAAAGAATCTTTGCGTGATAATGATGAGGGACCTGTTCGGAAAGTTTCAGTTGTCGAAATTCTGGATGGCAAAAACTGAGGTGACCTGGGATGAATATCTTGCGTTTTTCAGAGCGACAGGCTCTCAGGGCAGAACTGAAGGCCATGTTGTCACAAACAAAAAAACCGATGCCATCAGTGGTGCGACGCCTCCCTGGGGAGCTCCGGACCAGGGGTGGGGTAAAGGATCACGACCGGCAATTACGATGTCGTGGCATGCTGCAAATGTATATTGCAGTGGTTATCGAAGGTTACCGGTAAAAAATACCGGCTTCCTACTGAAGCAGAATGGGAATATGCCTGCAGGGGTGGGACAGAAACTCCTTATTTCTTTGAAGGTAGACCCGAAAAAATTTACTTCATCGAGGTCTGCTCAAGAAAAATATTTGGTCCTGATACGACAAAGATTGCATCAAGGGTAATATATAATGTTAACAGTTCCTCAAAAACCGCTGAGCCATTATCTGTAAAAGCAAATCCATTCGGACTGAAAAATATGCCGGGAAATGTTGCCGAGTTCTGTTCTGATTTTTATTCTCCTAATTTTTATAAAACCGATTCAACAGGTGTTAATCCAGGGGGTCCCTTAGTGGTACAGGAACATGTTATAAGGGGAGGATCATTCAAAAGCGATGCCAAGGATGTAAGAAGTGCTGCACAGAGACTTCACAAAAACAAAAGCATGGCTGGTTACAGATCCGCAGATGCCTAAAAGTATATGGTGGTACTCTGACTGTATTGATGTGGGATTCAGGGTGGTATGCGAGGCTGACAGTATAACAGGACAATAATTATAGGTTAATTTAATTTGATAATATGCATAATATTGACAGAAGAAAATTCATTGGAAGAACAGCTCTTGCCGGTATTAGGACTTGCAGGAGCAGGAGCTCTGATCTCAGCATGTAAACAGGAAGCCGAATTTAGAATCATTGGGACTTCCTCCAATATTGAATGGAGCTCCCAAAGGGAAAAAACTCAGAGCCGGTCTGGTTGGAGCAGGAGCAAGAGGTACAGGTGCAGCAATTAATTTTATCAGCTCAGGACCTGATCTTGAGATAATTGCCCTTGCTGATGTTTTTCAGGATAAAATTGATGCATGCCGTGAGAGTTTTGCTTCATTCAATCTTCCTATACCCGCCGAAAATTGTTTTACCGGATTTGATGGTTATAAGAAACTTATGGCTCTTCCTGATGTTGATGTTGTTATTCTTGCAACACCTGTCAATTCCGTCCTGAACATTTTCTGGAAGCAGTTACAGAAAAAACATGCTTTCTTGGAAAAACCTGTTGCTGTCGATCCTGTGGGGATCAGATCAATCATAACATCGGCAAAGAAAGCAGAAGCACTTGGATTGTGTGTTGTAACAGGTACACAGCGCCGGCATCAGGAAGATTATATTGAGACATATAAACAGGTGATGAGTGGGGCAATTGGTACAATTACCTCCGCAAAAGCTTTCTGGAACCAGGATCATGTATGGTTCCGTGAACGTGAACCGGGCTGGAATGACATGGAATATATGATCCGTAACTGGAATAATTTCTGCTGGTTATGCGGTGATCATATTCTTGATACACATGTACATAATATAGATGTTATAAACTGGTTTCTGGGTAAACATCCAGAGAAAGCAATCGGTTATGGGGGCAGACACAGGAGAGTTACAGGCGATCAGTACGATTTTTTCAGCATCGACTTTGATTATGGTAATGGTGTAAGTTCGCACAGCATGTGCCGTCAGATAGATAGTTGTGCCAATGGAACAGGTGAGATAGTTATGGGAACAGAAGGCTATACAAACTGTGTCAATACACTATCTGGGATTTGAAAGGTAATATTAAATGGCAATTTGAATATCCCAAAGATGAAAACGGGAATCCTATGAATGCAGATTAAAATTCCTCCATATGTTCAGGAACATATGCACCTTGTTTATGCAATAAGAACCGGGAATTATGTGAATGAAGCAGAACAGACCGCCATTTCCACACTTACGGCAATTATGGGAAGAACAGCTGCCTATACAGGGCGCGCAATTACATGGGACGAAATATTTAAATCAGATATGGATCTGGGTCCTGCTAAAATTGAATTGGGACCTGTTGATATGGATTTTGAAACACCTGTACCCGGAACTCCGGTAATAATCTAAGAGAAAATTTTATAAATCAATTAACTAATATCAGCCGATATGACAAAAAAATCATCAAGAAGAGAATTTGTTAAACGGTCAGCGCAGTGCCATTACCGGAGCCATTGTATCTTCCCCAGATTATTCCGTCATCAGCATTTGGAATGGGAGGGAAAGATTGCCCCAAGCGATCGTATTGTGATTGGCTGCAATAGGTACGGGATCGCAGGGAATGTGCAATATGAGAGATTTTTTAAATCTGAAAGATGCTGTCCAGTTTGTTGCAGTTTGTGATGTTGATGCTGTGCGCCTTGCCAAAGCAAAGCAAACCGTTGATACTGCAAATAAGAATAGTGACTGCCGGACCTATGGCGATTTTCGGGAGTTTCTTGAGAAGGAAAAACTTAGATGCTGTTTCTCATTGCTTTGCCTGATCACTGGCATGGGATTATCTATACTGAAGTGGCAAATAAAAAACTGAATGTTTATGGCGAAAAACCAATTTGCCGCACAATTAAGGATGGTCAGACCATTGTCAAAGCAGTAAAAAATAACAATATCATCTGGCAAACTGGCAGCTGGCAACGTTCATTACCAAATTTCCATCGTGGAGCCGAACTTGCTATAAATGGAAGAGCAGGTAAGATAAAATGATATTGAGGTAGGATTGCCTGATGGAGGTAAAGGAATCGGAACACCACCAGTAATGCCTGTACCTCCTGAACTCAATTGGGAAATGTGGCTGGGACCTGCTCTGAAAGTTCCATACAGGGGCGTTTCGCATTGGGACTGGCGCTGGATCCTTGATTATTCAGGAGGACAACTGACCGATTGGGCAGGTCATCATATTGATATTGCAAACTGGGGAGCCGGACTCGAACATACAGGACCTGTTGAGATTACCGGTTAAGGTGTTTACCCAGTTGATGGAATTTTCAATGTCCCTGTGGAATATGATTTTGTTGCAAATATGCCAATGGAATAGAAATGAGGGTGGCAAATGCTTCAAGACTGCCCCTGGGGATGGGAACCACATGGTATGGTGATCTTGGTTGGATACATGCTGACAGGGGTAACAGACTTTCAGCTTCTGATCCGAAAATTCTTGAAGAGGTGATCGGAGACAATGAGATCCATCTATATAAAAGTGATAATCACTGGCAGAACTTTATTGATTGTGTCCGTTCAGGCCAACCAACAATTGCACCTGTTGAGGTGGCCTACAGAGCTATCTCAGTAGGCTCTGCTGGGAGAAATTGCCATGACAACCAGGCAGACCATAAAATGGGACCCTGAAAAAGAAGAAATAACAGGCAATCAGCAGGCAAGCATCTGCTCAGCAAACCTTATCGTCAACCCTGGAAATTACCAATAGTTTAATCCAATATACAATGAATAGAACAATATTTATACTTTACTGACAGTTGTAGTCTTATTTATCTTTTTCCCGCGCTGTAAAAAGAATACAACTTATAAAACTCTGATTATTACCGGTCAGAATAATCATAACTGGAAAGCCAGTTCTCCCGTTTTAAAACAGATTCTTGATGAAACCGGATTGTTTGATTCGGAAATTATGATCACACCTGACAAAGGTGGCGACATGGCCACTTTTAATCCTGATTTTTCAAAATATAAGCTTGTAGTTCTGGACTATAATGGTGACTCCTGGTCGGATAAAACCAATGCAGGATTCGTTGACTATGTAAAAAATGGAGGTGGCGTTGTGATCTATCATGCTGCTGATAATTCATTCCCCGGATGGAAAGAGTATAATGAAATGACCGGACTCGGAGGATGGGATGGCCGTAACGAAAATGATGGACCTTATGTTTATTATAAGGATAATCGTCTGGTTACCGACACTTCATCTGGTACAGGAGGTTCGCATGGTAAAAGGAGAGAATTCCTTGTCAGAACAAGAATTACGGATCATCCTGTAACGAAAGGACTACCGGGCACCTGGTTCCATGGGAATGATGAACTATACAGCCAGCTTCGCGGACCTGCGAAAAACATGCAGATTCTGGCAACTGCCTTTGCTGATTCAGCGGCAGGAGGGGGAACCATGAGGGATGAACCTATGTTAATGGTTATCAGTTATGGGCAGGGAAGGATTTTTCATACGGTTATGGGTCATGCAGATGAGGGTGGTGGTCCTGCAATGCATTGTGCAGGATTTATTGTTACTCTCCAGAGAGGTGCTGAATGGGCTGTTACCGGTAATGTAACACAACCTGTGCCCTGGGATTTTCCATCCAGGGCAGGTGTGGTATTGAGAGAAGACTTCAAAGAGATAACACTGCCGGAGGCTATGGCAAATATCGGGAATTATAATATAGGCAAAAGCACAAAGTACTTAACCTGTTTGCAAAGCGCTATCCGAGGTGCCGCCGGTGACGACAAAAAACTTCTGGATATTGAAAAACAAATGACAAAGATTCTTTCAGGCAGTGATGCCACAGCTGATTCAAAGAAACTTATTCTGAGAGAACTGAGCTGGATGGGATCAGATTTTTCAATTCAGGCTATTAAAAACCTCCAGTCAATTCCTGAATTAAAGGATGAAGCTGAATTTGCTCTGGCAAGGCTCCAACCTGAAAAATAATCTTATCTTAAAGAAGAAAACTTATGTTTTCATTGATAATACCCATCTTTAATGAAGAGAAACTTATTGATGAGTTGATCAAAAGGTGCATTAAAGCTATTGAATCATTTACTGATGATTATGAAGTGATATTTGTGGACGATGGGAGTATGGATTCAGGTATGAGTAAAATTTTGTACTGGCAGGAACAAAACAATAAAATAAAATTACTCTCACTTTCAAAAAATTTTGGACATCAGGCTGCATTTACAGCTGGTCTTGAATTTGCAAAAGGTGAAATTGTAGCAATGATGGATGGCGATCTTCAGGATCCACCTGAATTACTTCCTGATATGTATTTCAAACTTATTAATGAAGACTTTGACGTTATAAGCGGGAAAAGAAGCGGCAGGAGAGGAAGAAAAAGAAGAAATCTTTATTCTTCCCTGTTTCATCTTATTTTTAACCTGATAGGTAATCTGAAAAATATAGAGAATTACGGGAACTTCTCTGTAATGAAACGGGATGCAGTTAACGCACTTCTTATGATGAAGGAGAAATCAAGATACCTTCCCGGATTGAGAACATTTATCGGATTCCGTCAGGGGGATGTTGAATTCGTAAGAGACAACCGTTTTGATGGTAAACCCAAAATGAGCCTGGGGAAATTATTCATTCTTGCTGCAGATGCAATATTTTCTTTTTCAAAATTTCCGATCCGCTTTTGTCTTATCATAGGCACCATTGGAACTATTGTGTTTATGTGTGCAGGTATTTATGTTTTAATTGCCAAGTTAGCCGGATTTGCCATAGTGGGATGGTCCTCAATCCTCCTGAGCATATACTTTCTCGGCTCTATTCAGCTTGTCTTTCTCGGTATCCTGGGTGAGTATGTATTCCGTAACTATAAGGAATCTCAAAACCGCCCAATCTATTTCGTAAGAAGATTTTATGACCGAAGTTCAGCAAATTGATGGGAATATTGAAACTTAAACATATTTTTTTTCTTTGTTCACTGCTTCTCCTTATTATAATGCTTCTTGCAAGCAAAGATGCGGGCATATCATGTGACGAAGTACTACATTACCAGCAATCTGTTTCTGTATATGATTTTTTTTCCTCACATGGGAATGACAGGTCGGCACTTAATACGCCGGTGACTTATCTGAAGTATTACGGTCAGTCGTACGATAATCTTGTTACCATTATTACCCGATGGTTTAATATTAATGATGTCTATGGATTTCGCAACCTGATGAGTTCCCTTATGGGTTGGTTCACAATATTGATTACAGCAGCTTTTGCTGTCTGGCTAAAAAGTTACAGGACAGGATTTTTAGTTCTCTTCCTTTTTGCTGTATCACCAACATTTATGGGACATGCACAGAATAACCTGAAAGATATTCCTTTTGCCTTTGCATATATCTCAGGCACTTATTACATTCTGAAATTTCAGTTCACAGACAGTAAAACATTGGTCCGTGATTCATTGCTTCTGACTTTAAGCATTGCCTTCAGCATCAGCATCAGATCGGGAGGGATTATACTTATTTGTTATCTGGTCTTTTTTTTCATGGTTTTCTATTACTCATATTATCTGAAAGAGGGAAAAATTGATTTAAATGATTTACGCTTTAAACTAATTCTGTTGATTGCAATACCATTTGTATCATTGCTTTTAAGTACATTATTATGGCCCTATGCATTACAGAATCCATTTATGAACATACTTAAATCATACAGAGTGATGGTACACTTTCCGGGAACCTTCAGACAGATTTTTGAGGGGAAAGTGGAATGGTCAGATTTTATGCCATGGTATTATCTGATTAAATCAATGGGAATAACAATACCGCTCATCATTTTTATCGGGTTGGCAGCATTTGTTTTTTTTATAAAAAAAATTTTCAGCAGAGACAAAAGTTTAATGTATGGTTTTATAATTTTTACAATTCTTTTCCCCGTACTTTTTGTTATTCTGGCAAAGTCGAATATGTATAGTTCCTGGCGGCAGTTTCTTTTTGTTTTTCCCGGAATTGTTTTGTTAGCTGCAACAGGATTTTCTACACTTTTTGAGTCAATTAAGAACAGGTATATCAGGTGGGGTGCTGGTTTTGTAATTTTTCTGATCTCAATTCATCCCCTGAAGTTCATGGTTCTTAATCATCCGTATGAATATTTATACTATAATCAGCTGACAGGGGGATTGAAAGGAGCTTATGGTAATTATGAAACTGATTATTATTATGTAAGCCAGACAGAAGCATCAAAATGGCTTATAAACTATATCAAGCAAAAGAAAGCAGGAACTCCGGTGAAAGTAAGAGCTACTTATTCTGTTCAATGGTTATTTCGCAACCATCCGGAAATTGAAACATCATATTTCCGGAATGAGGAAAGAAGCATGTACGATTGGGACTATGCAATTATTGCTAACAGGTATATTCCGCCCTGCCAGTTAAAAAATAAAATATGGCCTCCTGAAAATGCCATACATATAATATTTGCTGACGAGGTGCCGGTATGTGCAGTCCTGGAACGAAAAACAAAAGTTGATTATTCAGGCTATGTGGCTCTTAATGAAGGACGAACGCAGGATGCAATAAAATATTTTGAAGAAGCTTTGATAAACGATGACAAGGATGAAATGATTTTTTATAATTTTGCTGCGGCTTTATATAACAACGGACAATACGCAAAGGCGGACTCGGTTTTGAAAAGAGGTCTGGCTCTGAATCCTGATTTTAATCCGATACTTATGTATCTTGGAAATATAGCCAAAGCGCGGGGAAAAACTGACGAAGCAATTGCTTATTATGAAAAAATTATTAAATCAAACAGGAAATACTTTGAAGCTTATGTGGAATTATCAGGATTGCTGGTCGGTCAAGATACAGGAAGAGCAAGGGAGTTATTAAAAACATGTCTGACAATGAATCCGCGTTATAAACCTGCCATTGGTGCCCTGGCTGAAACATACAGAAAATCCAGTCCTGAAATTGCAAAGAAATATGATGAATTGGCAAATTCGATAAATGACCTTAAATAAAAATCTTAAAAAATGAAAAAGTTTTTATTAGTATTATTACTTGGTGTAATTATTGTTTTCAATGGATTGAATCTGGTTAAAGCCCAGGAACAGCCTAAGCCCAAGAAGGATACCGTTAATATGGACACTGATGCCAAACCCACATTCTATTATCCTGTTGAGGATGAAAAGGCCGGATCAAAGTCAGGTTCTGGTATTGGATCTTCTTCAGTTATAATAATATCTGCATCAGTTATTGTTGTTGCGGGGGCCCTGGGTTTCTTCCTTATTAAGAAAAAAAAATAGAAAAATTACCATCAGTTAATCTGGTTTATGGATAATATAAAGATATCAACCGCACAATTTGAGAACAGGAGCGGAGACAAAATTTACAATTTATCCAGAATTGAGGCTCTTGCAGAAAAAGCTTCACTTCAGGGTTCCCAGGTTATAGCTTTTCATGAATGTTCGATAACAGGTTATACATTTGCAAGGAGTCTTTCAAAAGAACAAATGATTGATGTAGCTGAGGTTATCCCGGGCGGGCCTTCCACAGAAAGGCTTATTCAGATTGCAAAAGGGTACAATATTGTAATTTTAGCCGGTCTTTTTGAAAAAGACAAAGAAGAAAACCTGTATAAGGCATATGTGTGTGTTGATAAAAACGGTTTGGTAGCAAAATACAGGAAACTTCATCCGTTCATAAACCCGTACCTCATACCAGGTGATTCTTATTGCATATTTGATATTCATGGATGGAAGTGCGGGATACTTATTTGTTATGATAATAACATCATTGAGAATGTCAGGGCAACAGTTTTGCTTGGAGCAAATATTATTTTTATGCCACATGTGACAATGTGTACCCCCTCACCCAGACCCGGAGCAGGCTTTGTGGACGCGGGGTTATGGAGGAACAGGGAGAACGACCCGACATCATTAAGGCTGGAATTCGATGGTATGAAAGGACGCGAATGGCTTATCAAATGGCTTCCCTCACGTGCATATGACAATGGAGTTTATGTTGTATTTTCGAATCCGATAGGTATGGATGATGATCAGCTTAAAAATGGTTGTTCGATGATAATAGACCCATTTGGGGATATTATATCAGAATGTCGCACCCTTGGTGATGATTTTACTTCAGCTTTATTAATACCGGAAAAGCTTACACAGGCTGGTGGCTCAAGATACATAAATGCCAGGAGACCTGATCTTTATAAAGACATTATCGGCCAGGATCATATTCCGGAGCAGCATGTTGTATGGCTTAATTCTCATAAAAATGAACAGCCAAAAACTTAAACTATTGCTATGTTCATTACCCTTACCGGTTGAAAGAGAACCTGGCAGAAACCTATAAATATGACTGCCGGATGAATTAAGACTTTATTAGTTAAAATAAACAAACAAAAATTAAATGCTATGTTATTAACAATTCTGATTTTTGGATTCCTGTTCGGGGCGATCCTTCAATATGCAAAACTTAACAGGTATAACACAATCAGTGGAATGGCTTTGCTTATTGATTTTACAATGGCCAAAGCAATTGCTGTCGCGATAGGCTTTGGAATAATATTGGTGAATATTGAAATAGGTTTAGGATTTGCTTCATATCACATAAAACCCCTTTTACTGGGAGGCATAATAACAGGTGGAATAATTTTCGGTATTGGTATGGGAATATTGGGTTATTGCCCGGGAACTCTTGCCGTTTCACTGGGTGAGGGCTCTGTGGATGCGCTAATAGGATTGATTGGCGGCTTAGTGGGAGGGGTTGTCTATACAATTATTTTGCCTTCAGTTAAGTGGATTACAGGACCTGATTTTGGACAGTTAGCATTAAAAACAATAATCTCAGGCAATACACCTGTTTTTTATCTGCTCGTATTAATCTCCGGGGGGATTCTGATTGGTGTGGCATTCTGGTTGAATAAAATTGAAAAAGTGAAGGATTTCAAATGGTTATATACTGGTTTAGGGCTGGCAGTTTTAACTTCGATAATTTTCTTAACGTCAACAACAAACAGAGTTCTTGGAGCTTCAACTTTTTATCCTTATTTCGGTGATTTAATTACAGGGACAACAGATAATAACTATTTTAAAGTTATTACTGCTTCAGGTCATTGGGAGATGATATTCCTGGCAGGCGCATTTCTTTCAGGGCTGATACTTTCTGTAATCAGGAAAGACTTCAGGTTTACCTTAATACACGATAACTGGAAAAAATATAAGGGTGAATCAGTGATCAGAAGAATAGTATGGGCTTTTCTCGGAGGGTTTTTAATAATTATTGGTGCAAGACTTGCAGGCGGATGTACAAGCGGTCATATAATTTCGGGTGGTATGCAACTTGCTTTGAGCAGTTATTTGTTTGCCATATTTGTGTTTGGAGCTTTTTTACTTACGGGGAAGATATTTTACAAATGGAACAGGTAAGAATTTAATTAGCAGGATAATTAGTTGTTCTCATGACCTGCAAGACCTGCAAGAAAGCTCCGGTGGCAAGACATCTAAAACTTTGCAGACAGATAGAATTTATTTAAAAAAGAGGCTGTCTCAAAAAAATGAATCCTTTTTAAATACCTTAGTCTTTTGCCCCCTTCCCCCTGAAGGGGGGTTGATAATTGTGGATCAATAAGTCCCCTTTAGGGGATTTAGGGGCAAAAAATGATGGAAGTCCTTTTGAGACAGCTTTTTTAGTTTTTGCTTTATACCTTAAATGAGTATGGCTTTGCAGAATTCAACACATTTTTTGACCTCTTTCACAGCATCAGAGCCTTCCGGAACAGGATATTCCAGCTCAATATCAACAAATATCGGCCACTTATTCTTCTTAAGCAACAGAAGGATATCTGCAATTGGAGTTTCTCCTTTGCCCCATTCCATGTTTGTATTGGGAGGGTTGCCCTTCGGACCTGTTTTATCCTTAAGATGAATACTTATTATTCTGGAGTGAAGTTTTTCGATAATGCCATTCGGATGGAGACCAGTTGCACCAAAATAGTGGCCTGCATCAAAATTGAGCATATTAATTGGGGACATGTCAAGAAACTTCTCAAAATTCCAGCCCGGGGTCCCGGGCTGAAGATGTTGATGCAAAATTACCATCATCCCGTATTTCTGGGCAAATGGTCCAAGCTTGCTGGCTGACAGATCACCTATTTCAGTGCTTACACCTTTGGCTCCCAGGGCTTTAGCAGCTCTGAATGAATAATCTATCTCATCATCTGACCAGTTTTCAGGTGAGAATTTGGCAATGTGGATATTTACTCCTGCCTTATTATACATCTTACGCAGATCTTCATACTTTTTCATTGGCGCTGAAATTCTCCATTTTCTCTGAGCCTCAGCTATTTCTTTTGCAACCTTCTTAAATGCAGCCTTCTGCTCATTGGTTGCATCACGCGGGAGTGAGGCAGGTAACTGAGGCAATCCTGCATATAGTTCCGCAGTATTTCCCATTAGTTCAATTGAGCTGATACCATCTTCCAGACAGTATTTCAGGGTATCTTCGGCACTACCCGGCATGCTTCGCCAACTGTATGTAATGGCCCCGATTTGTACCCCGCCGAATTTTGAATTTGGTTTTTTAATTTTTGAACCTTGCAGCCCGCTTAAATTGTTGAAGCTATAAGGTACAATTGCCATTGTGGCGGCTGTAGCAGCAAGTCCTACAAACTTACGGCGCGAAACCTGGTTTTTTGATTTATTCTTTTCCATCAGTTTATTATTTTTAACCTTGATCTTTTATTTTATTCTTTTGCATTTTCATTGAAGAAACCCACCCCTGTCCCCCCCGCCAAAGCGGGGCAGGCTCCGGCGATGCGGGACAAGTCCTCTCAGAAGAGGAATCAGATATATTAACACTCACATCTCATTGCTCAACGCTCTACGCTCTACGCTCAACGCTCACCTCTTACGCTCAACGCTCTACCTCCCTCTACCCAACGCTCAACGCTCTACGCTTATACCTTTACCCAGGTGTTTCCAGTTTTGTTGGATTCCACAACAGAATGAATGAATTTCATACCGCGTACTCCGTCATGAACCGTAGGGAATTCCCCAGCTATAAATTTTTCACTTCTTATCGATTTGGCTGTCCCTCTATAAATGTTGGCAAGTGCTTCATATATTCCTTCAGGATGACCCGCCGGCATTGTATGACTTATTTCTGCGAGCTGATCATTGTAACCATGAGCGGGTTTTAATATTTTGGTCGGTTCAGAATCGCTTAACATGGTGAGATAGTTTGGATTTTCCTGTGACCATTTGAGGCTTGCTTTAGATCCATATACGGCAATAGTGAGGTTATTTTCTTCCCCGCCACATACCTGGCTTGATCTTAGAACACCTTTCAGCAGTTTGCCGAATCGCAATAATACTGTCCCGTCAAGATCAAGCTTAATATCTTCTTTTACCGGATTAAGATCTGCAAGAACTTCTTTAATTTCTAGCCCTGTAGTGAATTCAATAAGATTAAAAGCATGAACTCCAATATCACCCATACAACTGCTTGCACCTGCATGTTTGGGATCCAGTCTCCATATCCCGGTTATTCTGCTTTCAGTACCATGAATTATTGAATTTATCCACCCCTGATAGTATTGTGCATCAATACGTTGAATAGTACCCAGGGTACCTTTGGCAATAATATCTCTCATCTGCCTTATCATCGGGTAACCTGTATAGGTGTGGGTAAGCGCGAAAGTAAGTCCGGTTTTTTCGACAAGTTTCTCCAGATCCAGAGCCTCTTCTACCGTCATAGTCATTGGCTTTTCACAAACTACATGAAAACCACTGTTGAGAAGACTTTTTGCAAAAGAGTAGTGGAGGTTATTAGGGGTAACAATTGCCACTGCCTCCATGCGTGTATCAACGGGGAGTGCCAGTTCAGCTTCGATCATTGCATCAACACTTTTATAACATCTTTCATCAGGGATACCTTCATTTTTTGAAAATTGTTTGCTTTTTTCATAGTCGACATCAAAAACTCCGCAAACCAGTTCAAAATCGTTACATATTCTTGAGGCCCTGCGATGTGCATCACCAATAAATGCTCCAATGCCGCCTCCGATCATTCCAAGTTTTATTTTTTTCATTTTTCTGATATTTTAATTTGGTTATATTGCTTTAGCTTTACCTATTCTTCCAATGAAGAGGGATATGACTATTAATACTGCTGCCATGATAGCCGCTATAGGTAAACTTTGTTGAATGGTTGATCCAACGCTTATGTCCCCAATAAACTTTGGAACCAGTGTCCCTCCCAGCAAACCAACAGCGAAGATAATACCAAATATACTGCCATAAAGGCTCGAATCAAATTTGGCGAAAGTTACTCCGACAATAGTCGGGAAAATAGGTGCAAAAGCCAGGCCTGCAATCAGAACAGCTATAATTCCCATAACAGGGCCTTTGGCCATTATCATCAGAAATACTGCAATTAGTGAGAGAATGGAAGCAAAAATGATCACATTACCTCCCATTGCCGTCAGATTCTTTATAGAGGCAGTAATGAACCTGCCAGCCATCATTGCTACCCCGAACAGGCCCAGAACCAGACCTGCTTTTGCTGCCGGATCAATATTAGCATTCCCGATAAAAAGTTCCTCCATGAGCTTTTTTATCCATGTACCCATTGAAATCTCCAGAGAAATGTAACAGAACAAAGCAAGGGCTGCAATTAAAACAGCCGGTTTAAAAAGCACTTTAAATGCCATCGAAAATTTAAAACCGATGGGAATCTGAGGAAATTTTGTTGCAATGGCAAAAAGGAGAAAAATAACTGAAAGAACACCTATAATGATCAAAGCAGTACTGTACCCCAGGTTAAGTGTATTCAGAATGAAAACAATCAGCAAAGGGGTCAGGATATAGCCCAGTCCGAAAAATCCATTGCCAAAATTGCTGGCACGGGCCTGATCTTTCCCTTCAAAGAGAACTATTGGTATAAGCGTATTGCCAACGGTGTTCAAAGCCATGGCACCAATACCTAACAGCATACATGCAGATAAAGCAACAATAAAACTTGATGCAAAAGCAAGAATAAACATGCTGAGGCTGGTTACTATGAAACCAATAATTGCGACAGGTTTATAACCAACTTTGTCAACCAGCGGTCCAATGATAAGTTGCACAAAACAACTCGTTAGAAATAAACCCATTACAAGTGTACCGAATTGACCTGCATCAATATCCAGTGAATCCATAAGCTCGACTGATATAGAACCCAGGATAATAAAACATATGGCTAAGGTAAAAACTGCCATAAGTGCTACAATTGCTGTCATTTTCTTCATTACTTCCGAATTTTTATTAATAAAAGTGAAATATTTAACGGGCTGCTGAACAAAAAAGCAGTTTGGTACCGAACCGTCTGGAAATTATAATAGTTCAAACTGAGATACTCTATTTTTCAAAAGCAGCATCAAAAGCAATGTTGGATGGCGGAAAATCAATGGTTCTTACAAATTCGCAAGCTTCTTTTGCTCCATGTTCCCGGTCCATGCCACTGTCTTCCCATTCAACAGATAGCGGTCCTTTGTATCCTACCCTGTTGAGAGCTCTTATTATCTCTTCGAAATTGATGTTACCACGACCCAGACTTCTGAAATCCCAGTAACGCCCACGGCTGCCAAATTCAGTATGACCGCCAAAAACGCCTGCATCTGCCGGATGCTCTGACCAGCCAACGTCCTTCATATGGACATTGAATATTTTTTCACCGAATTCATAAATAAATCCGACATAATCTACGCCCTGGTATCCAAAATGTGATGGATCGTAATTGAAACCGAAGGCAGGGTGATTTTTGATGGCTTTCAGTGCCAGGCGTGTTGAAGCGATATCAAAAGCGATCTCTGTAGGATGAACTTCAAGAGCAAATTTTATATCAATTTCCTGGTATCTGTCAAGTATGGGTTTCCATCTTTCTGCAAATTCGCTATAGCCTGCCTCAATCATTGCTGGTGAGACAGGAGGAAATGAATAGTTCAGATGCCAGATCGGACTGCCAGTGAATCCATTAACAACCGGTACTCCAAGTTTTTTTGCCGCTTCAGCGGTCTTTATCATCTCCTGTGCGGCTCTCTGCCTGACACCTTCCGGGTCTCCATCCCCCCATATATACGCAGGTAAGATACTTTTATGCCGTTCATCTATGCGATCTGTAACAGCCTGTCCAACAAGGTGATTTGAAATTGAATAAACATTAAGTCCGTATTTGTCAAGCATTTTCCTTTTTGCCTGGCAATATGAATCGTCTGCTTTGTCAATTTCAAAATGATCACCCCAGCATGCCAGTTCCAAACCATCATAACCGAATGTTTTGGCTTTCTGACAAACAGTTTCAAATTTTAAATCGGCCCACTGGCCTGTGAATAAGGTAACTGGTCTGCTCATAGTTAAGTATTTATTAAAACGGGTTTGGTTAACAATTGCAACTAACTGAAATTAAAAGATTGTCTGAAATTACATTTTTTTTTTAAACCGTTTAAACAATTTATATTTATCTTTTATCTTTTGTTCTGTTTTATAGGAAATAGTTTACTTTGTTAAAAATATAACAAATCAAATGGATGATATTCAAAATATTTTACTCGGGAGAAAGACTATCCGTAAATACTCGGCAAAGCCTGTTGACAACAAGCTGCTGGATGATTTGCTTACAATGGGTTGCAGAGCCTCAACAACGGGCAACATGCAGCTATATAGTATAATAATATCAAAGAAAGAGGGCGCCAGGAGAGAACTCGCGCCTTGTCATTTTAACCAGAAGATGATTACTGAAGCGCCTGTTGTGTTGACTTTTTGTGCTGATTTTAACCGGTTTGACAAATGGTGCAAATTAAGGCAAGCTGACCCTGGTTTTGACAATTTTATCTCTTTTTTTTCAGCTTCTATTGATGCCCTGCTGGTTGCACAAACTGTTTGTATTGCAGCTGAATCGAAGGGAATGGGGATATGTTACCTGGGTACAACTACTTATATGGCTCATAAAATAATTGAGGTTCTTAAGCTTCCACGGGGAGTTGTCCCGGTGACAACAGTAACATTAGGCTGGCCCGGTGAAAATCCAGGACAGACAGACAGATTGCCTCTTGAAGCTGTTATTCATCATGAACATTATAATGAATATTCCGATGAAAGCATTAATGAATATTATTCGGAAAAAGAGGGGCGTTCAGATTCAAAACAGTTTATGGTAGAAAACAATAAAGAGTCACTGGCACATGTATTTACAGATGTCCGTTATAAAAAAGCCGATAATATCTATTATTCAAAAATATTACTGCAGGTCTTAAAAGATCAGGGGTTTATGGAAGGTTAGTCTAAATAGCTCCGGGACAAAGAAAACCAGAATCTGAACAACAAGAGGTCAGGTGACAATTAATGGTTATCTGACTCTTCACACCTATTATTATTTTACTTTATTGCTCCTTTCTGAAATTATGATTCACACTTGCCTGCCGGGTGGGAGTGATTACAAGGTCATTAATGCATACATGGTCAGGAAGGCTTGCACAATAATAAATTACACCGGCAATATCATCTCCCGTTAATGCATCCATCCCTTTATAAACAGACCTGGCCTTTTCCTTATCCCCTTTAAACCGGACAATTGAAAATTCCGTATCGGCCATGCCTGGAGCTATATTTGTAACTTTAATATTATTTCTAAGCAGATCAATCCTCATAGATCTTGAAAGCGAGTCCACAGCATGTTTTGTCGCACAATATACATTCCCGTACTCATATTCATCTTTCCCTGCTATTGAAGATATGTTAATTATATGCCCTTTGTTTCTTGTAACCATAAGTGATGATACCGCCTTTGAAACATAAAGAAGACCCTTTATATTTGTATCGATCATTCTCTCCCAGTCATCTATATTTCCTTTGTCAATGTGATCATAACCTGATGCCAGTCCTGCATTGTTTACAAGAATATCGATATTCTTCCATTCAGGAGTAAGGCCGGAAATTACAGCTTCAACTTCATCCCTGTCTCTGACATCGAAATTAAGCGTCAGAACACTGATATTCTTATATAAATGAAGCTCTTTTACAAGTTCATCAAGACGCTCTTTCCTGCGACCTGTAATAATAATATTATACCCGTTTTTTGCAAATACAATTGCGGTTGCTCTGCCAAACCCTGAAGTGGCGCCGGTTATCATAATGGTCTTACTCATATTTTGATTAATGTTATTATTTCACGTAAAAATATGTAATTATTCAATTGGATGAAGTCACTTCCTTGCACAATCTGCTTTCTTTTTGCTTCCTCTTCATCTCATTTTGAAATCCACCTTACCTCAATCGTATGTGCCGGAAACATTTGGATGCTATTCAAACACCTTATTAATTGCCACCGCATCCTAATGCTGGTTTGATAATTACCAGTGAAACAAAGATATACGCTTAGAATATTTAGGGGCAAAATTGTGGAAATAATTTTTTAAATACCATTTTAATCAATCTGGGAGGTGAACTTTTGGGAAAGATTTAAAATTCTATCTTTGAATTTTATTTTTTTATGGTAAAGCAGCCTCGGAAATTTGAAGAAGATAAAAAAGCAGTCGTTGGAGCAATGTTTGACTCTATTGCATGGCGTTATGATTTTCTTAATCATTTTTTGTCGCTTGGCATCGATCGTTCCTGGAGAAAAAAAGCCATAAAAATAATTTCAGAGTCTGCAACTAATCCTAGAATACTTGATGTTGCAACAGGAACAGGCGATCTGGCCATTGCAGCACTGAAGCTTAACCCGATAAAGATCACAGGTATTGATATATCTCAGAATATGCTTGAGATCGGACGAGAAAAAATCAGTAAAAAAGAATTTTCAGAAAAGATTGAATTAATTTCCGGGGATTCTGAAAATATTGCTTTTCCCGATAATAGTTTTGATGTGTCAATGGTGGCCTTCGGGGTCAGAAATTTCTCAGACCCTTTAAAGGGGCTTACCGAAATGCGAAGAGTACTTTTACCAGGAGGAATGATTATGGTGCTTGAATTCTCAAAACCTGCAACCTTCCCATTCAGACAGATTTATAATTTTTATTTTATCAATATTCTTCCCCTGTTCGGGAGATTATTTTCAAAAAATAAAGAAGCATACAGATACCTGCCCGATACAGTTATGAAATTTCCTGATAATGAAGATTTCATTAAACTAATGTCTTTGGCTGGATTTACTGGTATAAATCAAAAGAAACTCACTTTTGGGGTAGCAAGTATTTACACAGGAATCAAATAAGTTGTGCAATAAACATCATGCATTATAGTTTTTAAACTTGTATACGAATTAAAAATACCCGGAGCTTGAGAAGAGATGGAATCCATATTTTTTTAGTTTTTTTACTGCTGGTTATCAGTCTTAATTTAACCGGCCAGATATTGAAACCAAAAAACGAATCGTGGTATGATGATAAGTTACTTCATTTTGGATTTACCCTGGGATTCAATTCCATGGATTTCAATATAACTCCCTCGCAGACCTATTATGCTTCGGATTCTTTATATCCTGAGGTCAGTAAGCTTAACCCTGGTATTAATATCCAGATTGTAACAAATCTCAGAGCGGGCAGGTATTTTGATGTCAGGTTTCTTCCGGGTGTATCATTCGGACAGCGGATAATAACATTTTACAAAAACCAGGTTCCATATCCTGTGCCACAGAAGCTGGAGTCATCCTTTCTTGAGTTTCCCCTGTTATTAAAATATAAAGGCGAGAGGCTCAATAATGTCCGGCCATATCTTATCGGAGGTTTAAATTTCCGGTATGATCTTGCTGCGAAAAAAGAGTATAATGAGGATAAACCGGTATATATAAGACTTAAACGTCCAGACCTTTATTTTGAAATGGGAGCAGGCATGGATTTCTATCTTACTTATTTTAAATTATCTGTTGAATTAAAGATATCAGATGGAATTAGTAATATACTTGTAAATGAGGCGGCTCCGAGACACACTGAATATTTTAATGCCATAGACAAGATTAAATCCCAGATATGGATCCTCTCTTTTCATTTCGAATGATAAATGATAAAACAGATACAGATCAACCTTGCTCCCTCAGCGGCATCTGATAATTCGGCAATCCTGAAGATAGCCGGTTCATTATCGGGTACCGACCCAAAGGATATAAATGCTTTAAGGATTCTCAAGCGATCAGTAGACGCCAGAAAGAAAAATGTCAGGGTAAATCTTACTGTTGAGGTTTTTACCGGAGAAGATACCTCCTTTCCTTCAATACCTCCTTTCCGGGCAATGGATGTCAGCCGTAAACCAGAGGTAATAATTGCCGGGGCGGGCCCAGCGGGTCTTTTTGCAGCACTGAGGCTGATTGAACTTGGTATACGCCCTGTAATTATTGAAAGGGGAAAAGATGCTTCATCACGCAAAATAGATATTGCAAAAATAAGCCGTGATAATATTGTTGATCCGGAAAGTAATTATTGCTTTGGAGAGGGGGGCGCGGGGACATTTTCAGATGGAAAGCTTTATACACGTTCAAGGAAAAGAGGAGAGAATTTAAGGGTCCTTGAGTTACTCTGCCTCCATGGTGCGAATGAGAATATCTTGTATGAAGCTCATCCTCACCTTGGCACCAATAAACTTCCCGGGATAATTACAAATATACGGAAATCAATACTGGATGCCGGTGGTCTTTACCTTCTCGAAAAGAAAGTGACAGATCTCATTATTGAAGAAAATTCGATAAAAGGCATAATTACTTCGGGGAATGAAAAATTTCTTTCTCCTTACCTGATTCTTGCAACAGGTCATTCAGCCCGCGATATTTTTGAATTATGTCAAAACAGAGGTGCTGACCTTGAAATTAAAGCATTTGCACTTGGAGTCAGGGTGGAGCATCCCCAGGAACTGATTGACAAAATCCAGTATCATGGTAATTCGCGGGGAGAATATCTGCCGGCGGCATCTTATAATATTGCCAGACAGGTAGATGGCAGAGGAGTTTATTCTTTTTGTATGTGCCCCGGAGGTTTCATAGTACCTTCTGCAACATCTCCGGAAGAGGTGGTTGTGAACGGGATGTCTCCTTCGGAACGGAACTCACCTTATGCCAATTCAGGAATTGTTGTTGAAATAAGACCTGAGGACCTTGTGAAGTACAGCAATTTGAAAAATCTTGCCGGTCTGGAGTTTCAAAAAGAACTCGAAAGAGAGGCATGGAAGAACGGAGGTCATACACAGCATGCTCCTGCTCAGCGACTGGCCGATTTTGTTTCAGGAGTGACATCCGGCTCATTACCCAAAGTGTCATATTTTCCGGGAGTAACATCTTCCCCCATTCACGGGTGGTTACCTAAATCTATTGGAAGGAGACTTAGAGATGGTTTCAGGATGTTCGGATCCGTGATGAACGGATTTCTTACAAATGAAGCTGTGATTCTTGGTGTTGAATCGAGAACCTCTTCGCCGGTAAGGATACCAAGAGATCCTGAAAAAATGCAACATTTAAAAATATCAGGTTTATATCCGTGCGGGGAAGGTTCGGGATATGCCGGAGGTATTGTTTCTTCAGCCGTTGACGGTATGAAAGCGGCAGAAGCCATTGCCTTAAAAGTCTCAGGTGGTTGCTAAAAGAGCCGTACTTCCTCACATCATTTCCAGGTGAAGACCCTCAGAGTTAACCTGAGAAATCATTATGTTTTTGGCCAAGAATCACTGATTCCTTAAGTCTTAATGATATAAAAAGACTCAGAACCATAAGTCCGATCAGTATAACCAGAGAACGGGTCATGGAACCTGTGACTGAAGATTTCAGGAAGTCCATTCCAAAAATGAAAGCAATACCTGACACCTGGCCCATCAGCAGGAGCATTCCATTTGATGTTCCTTCTGAAGCAGGATAGGTTATTTCAGCCCCATACTGAAAGCCTATGGGACCGGCGCTTAACAAAAAGAACCCCAAAATCATACCAGATGCAAGAAGCATAAGGTAATTAGTGGAAAAAGTGATGCCTGTCAGACCCAGTATTGCACCGGTAAGCGCAACTACGATAAAGGGTGTTCTCTTCTTGTAATGATCGGAAAGCATCGGAATGATAAGTGCCCCGATTATCCCTCCGAGTATCATTATTCCCCCGGTAATACCTGCCTGTGTGGATGAAAAACCACGAGGACTCAATATGTCTTCAATCCATGTAGTAACGCTGTTGAATACTCCCAGACCAATAAAAAATATTACCATCAGCCATAAGAAATCCCTTGTGTGCATGGTCTGACGGAAGCCATCATAAACAAGGGAACGTTCAACCTGATCATTTCTGCAGGGAGCAGTTGGGGGTCCCTCTTTTATCAGTAGCAGGAAAAAGAATGATGTTGAAATTGATATTATTCCGTAGATATGCAGCATTCCTCCGATTCCGGACCCTATAATCAGATACGGAGTGAGAATCATTCCCGCAAGGATTCCAATATACATTGCCAGAGTACCAAGTCCGGCCGCGGTAGCCCGTTCTTCCAAGGGGAACCATCTGGCTGCCAGTTTGGTGATGGCATTAAGAATGAAAGGCTGACCTATTGCAATACCAATCTGTGATATTAGCAATAATTGATAACTGGTACCGGCAAATCCGCGAATTAAGCCAAATATACCTGTAAAGAGTGCACCTGTACCTACCCCGGTTCTAATTCCGTACTTGTCAATTACCCATGATGCAGGTATTGACAATGCTATATAAACGATCATAAAGCACATTGAAAGAATTCCTATCTGAAGGTCAGAAACACCATAGTATACTGTAGCATCTCCGGTTATAGGTGCAAAAGTGATCCAGAGCAGCTGATTTACGGCAACTATTAACATATACACAGCCAGCATAAGCCAGCGGCTGCCGTACACTTTAAATTCTGAGCTTGACATGATAAATTATTTCAGTTTAAATATAGTTTTTCTATCATGATAAGCAGACCGATTTTCTGAGAAACTCAGAAAAAACAACCGAGGCTGCCATTCCGACATTAAGCGATTCTATACCATGTGCAGTACCTGAGAAACGCGGAATCATTAACTTTTGTGTAACAAAAGAGATCAGTTTTTCTGAAATGCCCTTTGATTCGTTTCCCAAAAGTATTATACCATTCTTTCCAAGAGGATGGTCGTAAATTGACTCTCCGTCCAAAAGCGTCCCAAAAACAGGAATAAATTTTTCTGCAGCACTTTCAAGGAAATCTTTAAGATCTAAGTAATGAACCCTGACATTTAGTATAGCCCCCATTGTGGCCTGTATAACTTTCGGGTTATACACATCAACACAATCACAGGAACAGACAATATCTTTTATGCCAAACCAGGCGGCACCCCTGATTATTGTACCAAGATTTCCCGGATCCTGAACAAAATCAAGAGCAACAGTTAATCCTGTATGCAGGTCCTCAGGTTTATACCTGTGATTAAACATCGGAACAACAGCCAAAGCATTATGAGGGGCTTTAAGGGTACTTATTTTTTTAAGCTCTTCATAACTTGCGGGTTCAATCTCTCCGATATTTTGTTTCAACGTCGGCGTGAGAGAACTTATAAATTCAGGTTTGGCTATAAGGGACTTCAGGGGAACATTTGCCTTAAGAAATTCCCTTACAATCTTATCACCTTCAATAACAAACAACTTCTCATCGTCTCTCACTCTTTTCTTTTGAAGAGACACTAAAAAACTTATTATACTTTTACTTATCATTATCAGCGTCGTTTCTGGTTTCCCGTTACGTGTGGTCATCCGGATGGTGCTTACTCTGCACCCTGCACCCTGCTCTCCTTATTAGTTTTATACTATTAAGTTAGGTATTTATTAATATATTTGTCTGACATTTTTCTCACACAAATTTTGGAAAAAAATACCTCAAATAAAAGTATACCTTTTCTGAGAATACTTCTCATTTTTACATACTTTTTAATATTTTTATCATCTTGTAATCCAACCAAATATGTTCCGCAGGGTGAAACGCTTCTCGATAATAACATAATAGACGTAAATAAAGAGGGGATAAAGAAAAGTGAACTGGTGCCTTATATTAAACAAAAACCAAATAAAAAAATCTTCGGAACAAGATTTTATCTCGGTTTGTATAATCTCTCTAACCTCAATAAACAAAAATGGCCTCATACATGGCTGAGGGATATAGGAGAGGAACCAGTTATCTTTGATCCTTCTGCTGCCACAAAAAGTGTGGATCAGATCAAGTCTTATATTTTTTCAAAGGGCTATTTCGACAGCCATGTCAGTGATTCAACTGAAACGGTTAACAGGAAAACAGATGTGTTTTACAATGTAGATCTGCTTTCTCCCTATTTAATACGAAACCTGTATTACGAATTTGCTGACACAACAATTGGAAAAATCTTCTATTTCGACTCGGTGAACTGCCTGATTCAAAGAGGTAAGCCATATGAAAATGATGTACTTCAGGCTGAGCGTTCAAGGTTTGAGAGGGTTGTAAAGGATATGGGTTTTTACAATTTTTCTGCGACCGAAGATATTTATTTTAAGATAGACAGTTCAATTGGAAAACGTCAGGTTAATATTTATTATGGTATTAAGAAATTTCTGACCCTTGATAGCGCTAACAACCCGATACTTGTTCCTCATCCGGTTTACAGAGTCAGAAATATTTATATTTATCCCGATTATGTTCCAAGGGAAGCGCTGGAAGGAGGAGAGGAATATCTTAAAAGTCAGGATACAATTAATTACAAAGGTTATTATTTCATTGTCCGGAAAGAAAAGCCTGATATTAAATATAACCTGATTATTCAGACGTTATATCTAAAACCAGGGTCAACTTTTAACGTTACAAACACCGAAAGATCTCAGAATCATCTTTTATCTCTTAAAAATTACAGACTCGTAAATATTTATTATGATGAGATAGAGAAGCCTGATGAAAATCAAAAGCCTGAGTTGATGCTCGACTGTAATATTCAGCTTACTCCTCTAAACCAACAATCTTTCAGGATCGAGCTGGAAGGGACAAATACATCCGGATATCTTGGTGGTGCCATCAATCTTATTTACTCTCACAAAAACATTTTTCACGGTTCAGAACTGCTAAACCTCAAACTGAAAGGAGCTTATGAGGCTATCAGTCAGTTAAGTTCAGGAATTCGGAATTCTCAGGAATATGGAGTTGAAACAAGTCTCCGCTTCCCTGAATTTCTTATTCCATTTTTCAGAACAGAGAGTTTTATCAAAAAGTATAACCCAACCACTACATTACTGGTTGCATATAACTACCAGAGGTTCCCTGCTTATACCCGGACTATGGCAAATGCAACATTCGGATATGACTGGAAAGCAGGAAATTATCAGGAACATATTGTGAACCCCCTTCAGTTGAACATTATTAAGTTACCACCCGGGTCAATTGATTCGGCATTTTTTGCAAGAATTGAAGCTTCATATTATCAGGCGTATGCCTACAGGGACATAATGATACTTGGTGGAAACTATTCTTTTATTTTCAATAATCAGGCAATTAAAAAATCACATGACTACTGGTTTCTAAGACTAAATGCTGAAGCGTCAGGAAATCTGCTTTCTCTTGCAGGCAATATTTCGGGAATGAAAAAGACCGATGGAAGTTATAATATTTTCGGTCAACCATTTGCCCAGTATGTAAGGACTGACATTGATGTAAGGTATAATGTTATCCTTAATGATGTAAGTTCAATCGTATACAGAGGATTTGCAGGAGTAGGTATTCCATATGGCAATTCAAAGGCTATGCCTTTTGAAAAACAATATTTTGGAGGTGGCGCAAACGGGATAAGGGCATGGCAGGTGAGATCTCTTGGTCCGGGTTCTTATGTGTCCGGAGACTCAATATTATTGAATGAGACAGCGGATATAAAGATTGAAGGAAACGTGGAATACAGGTTCAAGCTCTTCTGGATTCTTGAAGGGGCACTCTTCCTTGATGCAGGAAATATCTGGACCTATAAATATGATCCTTCCAGGCAAGGGTCACAATTCCACTTTGGCACCTTTTATAAAAATATTGCAGTTGGAACAGGTACTGGCCTCAGATTTGACTTTAAATTTGTTGTCGGCAGGGTGGACTTTGGGATGAAACTCCGGGATCCAGGGATTCAGAGCGGATCCAAATGGATCATAATGCAACGCCCCTATAGCCTCAGGAAGGACTTTGCGGTGGTCGTTGCCATTGGATATCCGTTCTGACATCTATGCGAATCTCAGGAATTTTGCTATATTTTTAAATCATATATTTCCCTGCAATATTTCTATTTCTGCAACATATTCATTAAATTGCAGTGTCTCACCGCAAAATATATTCCAATGTTGTCATTCAGGGAACCTTTTAAAAACTGGTTTGGTTACAACCGCCGCGAAAGAAGATCGACCTTTATCCTTTTAATTATGATAGTTGCCATTGTTGGCTTAAGGTTTGTTTTGCCAGGCCGGGAAGTTAAAATTGAAAAGATACCCTATTTACCATGGAAGAGCTTAAGTGACACATTGCCTGCCAAAAAAGCATCCGTATTTAAAACGAAACCTGGAGGTGGAAAGGTAACACCTGAGCGAAAGCGATTGCTTGATATAAATACCTGTGATTCAATCTCGCTGGAAAAACTGCCGGGAATTGGTCCGGTACTGTCAGTCCGGATAGTAAAGTATCGCCATCTGCTTGGGGGGTATGCTTCAATTGACCAGCTTAATGAGGTGTATGGTCTGACCGAAGAAACTTTCAAACTTATATCGGGGAGAATTTTTGCTGATTCAGGTGCAGTGAAAAAGATACAAATAAATATCGCTGATTTCCGGCAACTGATCCGACTACCATACTTTGAAAGATATGAAGTAGTTGGAATACTTAAATACAGGGAACTTGAAGGCAGAATAAAAAATATAGATGATCTGATTGATAATAAGATTATTACAATCGAAAAAGCTGTTAAGGTCAGGCCTTATCTGGAATTTGATGAATGATTAAGGTGCAACCTGCGGACAACCACTTGCCCTTCAAACTTGCCATTGCACCTCAATCCATGTCATTCCGTCCGTGAATCAGGAATATTCTTATCCCCTGACAAACTTTAATTAAAAGATCTGTTCAAAGCATAATTGTTCCAAACGGGCGAATTATTAAGTAGTTAAGATCAAATTTAGTTATAATAATTTCAGATTTTTATTTTTGGAATATATCAGGGATTGTTGTATTTTTAGTGAAATGAACAAAAATGAAACGCTATTGTTATATTCCCTTATTATAATTATGAAGCAAAATGACAAATTTTAGTCAATTAAAATTTTGAAAAGAGTTTTTCTATTTCTAACTTTGCGCCTCGTTTAAAAACTGAATTACCTGATTATGATCATTGTACCATTAAAAGAAGGCGAAAATATAGAAAGAGCTTTAAAGAAGTTCAAAAGAAAATTTGAAAAGACGGGAGTGATTCGCGAATTACGTTCACGTCAGGCTTTTATTAAGCCTTCAGTGCGCCGGCAGAGAAGAAATCAAGAAGGCTATGTATGTTCAGAAGCTGCAGGAGAACGAAGAATAGTTCGCCTGGCTTCGTCACTATTTTTCACATAACCGATAAGAGGTTCCTTCATGAGTCATAAGGAATCATTCTTACAATATCTTGAAATCGAGAAACGGTATTCACCGCATACTGTCCGGTCTTATTTAAATGATCTGGATCAGTTCTTTTCCTATTTTTAACATTACAGGATGTGCCAGATGATCCGGTGCTTGTTACATCGCATGATATAAGGGCATGGATTGTAAGTATGCTTGGAGAATAACTATTCACTGTAAGTGTTCACCGGAAGATTTCCTGTCTGAGGGTTTTTTACAGGTATCTGAGAAAGGAGGGTATTGTAAAGATGGATCCTCTGGAAAAGGTAGTTTTACCCAAACGGAAAAAGACTCTTCCTGTTTTTGTGTGAAGAAGATGCATTGCAAGGTTGCTGGATGATTTTAGTTTTGGTGAGGATTTTGCCGGTATTAGAAACAGGACCATAATAGAAATGCTTTATGTAACAGGTATGAGGCGGGCTGAGCTTATCGGACTTCATGACAGGGATGTCGATCTGGAGGGGGCATTGGTAAAGTTACTGGTAAAAGAAACAAGCAGAGAATTATCCCGCTGGTAAAGACAATTATCCAGAAACTGGATGAATATATAAAAATAAGGAATGAAGTCAGTGAATCCCGGATATGACGGATGGTTTTTTATTACAGATAAAGGGAACAAGTTGTACGATAAATATGTTTATAATATAGTTAATAGTTATCTTGCAATGGTTACCACAATCGAAAAAAAAAGTCCGCATATTTTGCAGGCACTACCTTTGCCACACATATGCTGAATCGTGGTGCGGATCTTAATTCGATAAAGGAATTTCTTGGGCATGCAAACCTTTCTGCTACACAGATATATACCCATAATACATTTGAAAAGTTAAAAAAAGTATATAAACAGGCTCATCCGAGAGCCTAAATATTAATCAATATAATCAGGAGGTACTACTATGAACATTCAGATTCATTCAGTGCGGTTTGATGCCGACAAAAAGCTAATCGACTTTGTTCATCAAAAACTGGATAAACTGACCCAGTTTAGTGACGATATTGTTAATGCTGAGGTTTATCTTCAGGCTGGACAAAGATCAGGACAGGGAAAATAAAATTAGCGAAATTAAGGCTGGAGTTACCGGGTGGACCTTTATTTGCAAAGAAGCAAAGTAAGACGTTTGAAGAAGCAACTGATGATGTTATAGATGCCCTTAAAAAACAGATTACCAAGCATAAGCAGAAGATGAGAGGAGTATAGAAATACTCTATTTTTAAAAATAATTTGAATTATTTTGATAAATAAAATTTAAATCCATACATTTGCAAACCGTTTTTTGAGGGTATATTATGCTCTCGCGGGAACGTTCTTTAAATTGCCGATGTAGCTCAGTTGGCCAGAGCAGCTGATTTGTAATCTGCAGGTCGGGGGTTCGAATCCCTTCATCGGCTCTTGAAAGATTTGTAAATGTATGTCTTAAGGAGAATAACTCTGTTTCAAGGGGGAGATACCAAAGCGGCCAACTGGGGCAGACTGTAAATCTGCTGGCGAATGCCTTCGTAGGTTCGAATCCTGCTCTCCCCACTTAAAACGGATAATCCATTCGGTTCGAAGGATCATGATAATGATACAGAGCTCTTTGGACGATATCAGGCGGGAGTAGCTCAGTTGGTAGAGCATTAGCCTTCCAAGCTAAGGGTCGCGGATTCGAGTTCCGTCTCCCGCTCAATTTTTGAGGCCAGAGTAGCTCAGGGGTAGAGCACTTCCTTGGTAAGGAAGGGGTCGGGGGTTCAATTCCCCCCTCCGGCTCAACAGGAAATTTGATTTTTAATTGATTATAGTTAAACTTAATTTAATACGCTTGGAGTTATGGCAAAAGAAAAATTTGACAGGTCGAAACCGCATGTAAATATTGGAACAATTGGTCACGTTGACCATGGTAAGACCACCCTGACGGCCGCGATCACTATGGTCCTTGCCAAAAGGGGTCTCTCTGCAATCAGAGATTTTGACTCAATTGATAATGCCCCTGAAGAAAAGGAGAGAGGTATTACGATTAATACAGCTCATGTTGAATATCAGACAGCAAATCGTCACTATGCACATGTTGACTGCCCCGGACATGCTGACTATATTAAGAATATGGTTACAGGTGCTGCACAGATGGATGGTGCAATTCTTGTAGTTGCTGCTGATGACGGACCAATGCCTCAGACACGTGAGCATATCCTTCTTGCACATCAGGTTAACGTTCCGACTGTGCTTGTATTTATGAATAAAGTTGATCATGGTTGATGATGAAGAACTTCTTGAGCTTGTTGAGATGGAAGTTCGTGATCTTCTTAACTTCTACAAATTTGATGGCGACAATGCCCCTGTTATTCGTGGTTCTGCACTTGGTGCAATGAATGGAGAAACAAAATGGGAAGATAAAGTTATGGAGCTGATGGATGCAGTTGATTCTTTATTCCTATTCCTCCACGCGAAAATGAGAAACCATTCCTTATGCCGGTTGAAGATGTATTCTCAATTACCGGACGTGGTACTGTTGCAACAGGTCGTATTGAAACAGGTGTTGTTAATACAGGTGATGAACTTGAACTTATTGGTCTTGGTGCTGCATAAACGCAAATCAGTCTGTACTGGTGTTGAGATGTTTCGTAAGATTCTTGACAGAGGTGAAGCTGGTGATAATGTTGGTCTTCTTCTTCGTGGCGTTGATAAGAAAGAAATAAAAAGAGGTATGGTTCTTGCTAAAGCCAGGTTCAATTACTCCTCATACAAAATTAAAGGCTGAGAGTTTATGTTCTTAAAAAAGAAGAAGGTGGGCGTCATACTCCATTCCATAATAAATATCGTCCTCAGTTCTATGTTAGAACTCTTGATATCACAGGTGAAATTACTCTTCCTGAAGGAACAGAAATGGTAATGCCTGGTGATAATGTAACAATTACTGTTGAACTTATCTACCCGGTAGCCATTAATGTTGGTCTTCGTTTTGCAATCCGTGAAGGTGGCAGAACAGTTGGTGCCGGAGCAGGTAACTGAAATTGTAGAATAATTAGTTTTGGATATCTGCGTAGCAGTCCGCTGATCAATACGGATCGCTGTACTACATACACGGGTGTAGCTCAGTTGGTAGAGCACTGGTCTCCAAAACCAGGTGTCGGGAGTTCGAGTCTCTCCTCCCGTGCAATAATAATTGAGTACTTATGAATTTAAAAGGATATTTTCAGGAATCATACACAGAACTAGTACACAAAGTAACCTGGCCGACCTGGAGTGAACTTCAGAACAGTGCTGTTTTGGTTATGGTGGCTACTCTGATAATTGCTTGTTGGTTGCAGGTATGGATTTTGTATTTAGCAGATCGATGGAATTCATTTATAGTTTGTTATATTAAACAAAAGGAGAAGATTCCAATGAGTGAGAATATAAAGAAGTGGTATGTGCTTCGTGCTATAGGAGGAAAGGAAAAAAAAGTTAAAGAGTATATCGATAGCGAAGTGGCACGTCTCAAACTCGAGGATTTGTCTCACAGGTTCTTATCCCTACCGAAAAGGTTTATCAGATAAGGGCAGGGAAGAAAATAAGCAAGGAGAGAACTTTCTTTCCTGGTTATGTTCTGTTGAAGCTGTTCTTGTTGGGGAAATACCTCATTTGTTAAGAAATATACCTAATGTTATCGGATTCCTTGGTTCACAGGACGGAGAACCGGTTCCACTGAGAAAATCTGAAATTAACAGGATTCTTGGAAAAGTTGATGAACTCAATGCCAGTGATGAAGAACTAAATGTTCCATTCTTTGTGGGTGAATCGGTAAAAGTTATTGATGGACCGTTTAACAGCTTTACCGGTATAATTGAAGAGGTTAATGATGAAAAGAAAAAGCTTAAGGTGATGGTCAAAATATTTGGCAGAAAAACTCCTCTTGAGCTTAGTTTTATGCAGGTAGAAAAAGAGAATTAACAGAAGATATTGATAGTTGTAATATTCATAATGCTTCCTGAATAACTATCAAGCTCTCGCAATAAATACGCAAATTTTAAATTATGGCAAAAGAAGTTGCTGGACTTATCAAGTTACAGATTCGTGGCGGAGCAGCTAATCCATCTCCACCTGTCGGACCTGCATTGGGTTCGAAAGGTGTGAATATCATGGATTTCTGTAAGCAATTTAATGCGAGGACTCAGGACAAGGCTGGAAAAGTAATACCGGTAGTAATAACAGTTTATAGTGATAAATCATTTGATTTTGTTACTAAAACCCCACCGGTTGCTGTTCAGCTTCTTGAAGTTACTAAAATCGAAGAAAGGTTCTCAGGAACCTAACAGAGAAAAAGTAGCTTCAGTATCCTGGGACCAGGTCAAAACAATTGCTGAGGATAAAATGGAGGACTTAAACTGTTTTACAGTTGAGTCCGCCATGAGAATGGTAGCTGGTACCGCCAGAAGTATGGGAATCACCGTTAAAGGCGAATTCCCTGTAAATAATTAATTAGGAGAAAAAATGACTAAACTTACCAAAAACCAGAAGTTTGCTCTTGAAAAACTCGATAGGACAAGCTTTATACGTTGAAAGAGGCTTCTTCTTTGGTTAAGGAAATTACAAAAACCAAATTTGATGCTTCAGTCGATTTAGATGTAAGGTTAGGGATAGATCCAAGGAAATCCAATCAGATGGTTCGCGGTGTTGTTTCGCTTCCTCATGGAACAGGAAGAGAGACACGAGTTCTTGTGCTTTGTACCCCCGACAAAGAGGCTGAAGCAAAAGAAGCCGGAGCTGATTTCGTTGGTCTTGACGATTTTGTCGAAAAGATCAAAGGTGGTTGGACCGATATGGATGTTATCATAACCATGCCATCAGTAATGGGTAAAGTCGGTCAGTTAGGTCGGATACTCGGTCCTCGCGGACTGATGCCGAATCCAAAAAGTGGAACTGTCACTATGGAAATAGGTAAGGCTGTTAAAGAAGTGAAGCAGGGGAAGATTGATTTCAAAGTTGATAAAAGCGGAATCATTCATGCCTCTATTGGAAAAGTCTCATTCGAACCTCAAAAGATCATTGAAAATGCAAAAGAGTTTATCTCTATGGTAAACAAACTTAAACCGGCGGCTGCCAAAGGGACCTATATTCGTAGTCGTCTTCCTTTCAAGCACAATGAGCCCGGGCATTAAGATTGATCCTAAAGGTCTTGATGATTAATTTGTTATGTCTAAAACTTGAAAAGAAATAATGAGACGGGAAGAAAAAAATGCTATCATAGACAGCCTGCTGAGGAAATTAAAGGAGTACAGCCACTTTTATCTGACTGATACTGCTCAGCTTAATGCCGCTGATACAAGCGATCTTGAGAAGAAAGTGTTTTGAAAATGATATTAAACTTATTAGTTGTAAAAAACACTCTCCTCAAGAGAGCACTTGACAAACTAATGGAAACTTTGAAGAACTTTATCCTGTTCTGAAAGGTACTACGTCCATCATGTTTACTAAAATCCGGGAATGTCCCCTGCAAAACTTATAAAGGAATTCCGGAGAAAGCATGATAAACCTGTGCTGAAAGGAGCATACGTTCAGGAATCAATTTATGTTGGCGACAACATGCTTGAAACCCTTGTTTCTGTTAAAACCAAAGAAGAGCTTATCGGTGATATAATTATGATTTTACAGTCACCGGCCAAAAACGTTATATCAGCCCTGCAATCAGGTGGAAATAAAATTCACGGTGTTCTTGAAACACTATCAAAAAGAGAAGAATAGTTAAAGTATAATAAAATTAAATTCAATAAAAATGGCAGATCTTAAGAAATTTGCAGACGAACTGGTTAACTTATCTGTAAAGGAAGTAAATGAACTGGCTAAAATACTCAAAGATGAGTATGGTATTGAACCTGCTGCAGCTGCAGTTGCAGTTGCAGGTCCAGCAGCTGCTGAGGTGGAAGTCGCTGAAGAAAAATCATCTTTTGATGTTATCCTTAAAGCAGCTGGTGGTCAGAAATTACAGATTGTGAAACTGGTTAAAGATATCACCGGACTTGGGACTGAAAGAAGCCAAAGCAGTGGTTGATTCCGCTCCAGGCTCCGGTAAAAGAAGGTATTTCAAAAGAAGAAGCTGAAGCTATTAAAAATCAATTAGTTGAAGCAGGAGCTGAAGTTGAACTTAAATAAGTTATTCCTGATTGCCGGGTTATAGGTTTAGTCCCGGGTATCCGGGACTAAGCCTTTTTGTTCTTTAAATAATAAGTTCACTTAATCTTTTAATAAATGTCCTCAAAAAATACCGAAAGAATAAGTTTCGCTTCCAGGAAAAATCAGCTTGAATATCCTGATTTTCTGGATATTCAGTTGAAATCCTTCGGTGAGTTTTTCCAGCTGGGAACAACTCCCGAAAACAGGAAAAGAGAAGGAGCTCTTCAAAGTCTTTACCGAAAATTTTCCCATAACTGATACAAGGAATAATTTCGTTCTTGAGTTTCTGGAATATTTTATTGATCCTCCACGATATACCATAGAAGAATGTATAGAACGCGGACTGACATTCAGTGTTCCGCTCAAAGCAAAACTTAAACTTTACTGTACTGACCCTGAACATGAGGATTTCGATACAGTTATCCAGGATGTTTATCTTGGTACTGTGCCCTATATGACTGATCGTGCTACTTTTGTTATTAATGGTGCCGAAAGAGTAGTTGTTTCACAATTACACAGATCTCCCGGTGTCTTCTTTGGGCAGAGTGTCCATGCCAACGGAACTAAACTTTATTCCGCAAGGATCATTCCTTTTAAAGGTTCATGGATAGAATTTGCTACTGATATTAATAATGTAATGTACGCATATATCGACAGAAAGAAAAAACTGCCGGTAACAACACTACTGAGGGCTATCGGCTTTGAAAGTGATAAGGAGATACTTGAAATATTTAACCTTGCTGAAGAACAAAAGGTATCAAAGACAAATGTTAAAAAACTTGTCGGACGTAAACTGGCAGCCAGGGTACTAAAGACCTGGGTGGAAGACTTTGTCGATGAAGATACAGGTGAGGTCGTCTCAATTGAAAGAAATGAAGTAATCCTCGACAGGGAAACGGTTATCGAATCGGAACATGTCGATTTGATTGTTGATTCAGGTGACGAAAGCAATTCTTTTACATAAAGATGATTCGTCGCTGTCTGATTATGCAATAATATATAACACACTTCAGAAAGATCCCGTGTAACTCTGAAAAAGAGGCTGTTATCTATATTTACCGGCAGCTTCGGAATGCTGAACCACCCGATGAAGCAACAGCCCGCGATGTTATTGACAAACTGTTCTTCTCGGATAAGAGATATGATCTTGGTGAAGTAGGTCGTTACAGGATCAATAAAAAACTGGGTCTTAACACCGAAATGAATGTTAAGATTCTCACGAGGGAAGATATAATCAAGATTATTGGTTATCTGATCGAACTTATCAATTCAAAAACTGATATTGATGATATCGACCACCTGAGCAACAGAAGGGTACGTACGGTAGGTGAACAGTTATATGCACAGTTTGGAGTTGGCCTTGCCCGTATGGCACGTACAATCCGCGAAAGAATGAATGTAAGGGATAATGAGGTGTTTACACCGGTTGACCTGATCAATTCAAAAACTCTTTCATCGGTTATTAACTCATTCTTTGGAACAAACCAGCTTTCTCAGTTCATGGATCAGACAAACCCATTGGCAGAAATGACACATAAACGCCGTATGTCAGCACTCGGACCTGGTGGTTTATCCCGTGAGAGAGCAGGTTTTGAGGTCAGGGACGTTCACTATACACATTATGGCCGTCTCTGCCCTATTGAAACCCCTGAGGGCCCGAATATAGGTCTGATCTCATCCCTTTGTGTTTATGCTAAAATCAACGACCTCGGTTTTATTGAAACACCATACCGTAAAGTTAATGATGCTCTGGTCGATTTCAGTGAAGATGGAATCATCTGGCTGAGTGCTGAAGAAGAGGAAGAAAAAATGATTGCCCAGGCAAATGCTCCGCTAATGCAAGATGGTCATTTCGAACAAGCCAGGGCAAAATGCAGATATGAAGCCGATTATCCATTTGAAGAGGTAACAAAAGTTGACCTGATGGATGTGGCTCCTAACCAGATCGCTTCAATTGCTGCTTCACTTATCCCATTCCTTGAACATGATGATGCGAACAGGGCCCTCATGGGATCAAACATGATGCGTCAGGCTGTTCCGATAATCAACCCTGAGGCTCCCATAGTGGGAACGGGCCTTGAAGGACAGGTAATCAGCGACAGTCGCATACTATTTGTTGCTGAAGGTGACGGAGTGGTGGAATATGTCGATTCAAACGAAATTGTAATCAGGTATACCCGTACCGATGAAGAAAAATTTGTGAGTTTTGATGACGATATAAAACGATATACACTTCCAAAATACAGAAAAACAAATCAGAATACATGTATCAACCTTATACCTGTTGTAAAGAAAGGCGAAAAAGTAAATAAAGGACAGGTGCTTACTGAAGGATATGGTACAAAAAACGGGGAACTTGCACTTGGACGAAACCTCAAAGTGGCTTTCATGCCGTGGAAAGGCTACAATTTTGAAGATGCTATAGTAATATCAGAAAAGGTTGTCCATGAAGATATGTTCACATCAGTACATATCGATGAATACCTTCTTGAAGTGCGTGATACCAAGAGGGGACTTGAAGAATTAACCTCCGACATACCGAATGTCAGTGAAGAAGCAACTAAAAACCTTGACGAGAATGGCCTTATCCGGATTGGTGCTCATATTAAACCTGGTGATATCCTTATAGGGAAAATAACACCAAAAGGAGAATCTGATCCTTCACCGGAAGAGAAACTTCTTCGTGCCATTTTCGGTGATAAAGCTGGTGATGTTAAAGATGCATCGCTTAAAGCAGGACCCTCACTGGAAGGTGTGGTAATTAATAAAAAACTATTTACCAGGGCAGTTAAAGACAGAAAAGCCAAAACAGTTGAAAAGCCTCTGCTCGATAAGATTGAAGTAGAATTCAACAGGAGAGTTGATGAACTTAAAACACAGACTCATTGACAAACTCTTCATCCTGGTAAATGGTAAAACATCGCAGGGGGTCAAAGATTATCTGAACGTTGATGTTATTCCTAAAGGAAGTAAGTTCACCCTTAAGCAACTCCAGGAAGTGGACTATCTTAATGTCAATCCTAACAAGTGGACTACTGATAAAAAGAAAAATGACAGTATCAAACTTCTCCTTCATAACTATATTATCAAATATAAGGAGATCGATGGTGTCTATAAACGTAGAAAATATAATATTACAATAGGAGATGAATTACCTGCCGGTATTGTAAGGCTTGCAAAAGTATATATTGCCAAAAAACGTAAAGTTAAAGTTGGCGATAAAATGGCCGGACGTCATGGAAATAAAGGTATTGTTGCCAGAATTGTACGTGCAGAAGATATGCCATTCCTTGAAGACGGCACCCCGGTTGACATTGTTCTGAACCCGCTTGGGGGTTCCGTCACGAATGAACCTCGGGCAGATATATGAAACTGTTCTGGGCTGGGCAGGACAAAAGCTTGGCTTGCAGTTTTCAACTCCCATTTTCGATGGCGCCACCATTGACCAGATTACGTCATATACTGAACAGGCTGACCTTCCCCGGTATGGCAAAACATACCTTTACGACGGAGGTACAGGTGAAAGATTTGACCAGCCTGCAACCGTTGGAGTTATCTATATGCTTAAACTCGGCCATATGGTTGACGATAAAATGCATGCCCGTTCAATAGGGCCATACTCACTTATAACACAGCAACCATTGGGAGGAAAAGCACAATTTGGAGGTCAAAGGTTTGGCGAAATGGAAGTATGGGCGCTTGAGGCTTTTGGTGCCGCTCATATTTTGCAGGAAATACTTACAATTAAATCGGATGATGTTGTTGGCCGTGCCAAAGCATATGAAGCAATTGTAAAAGGTGAACCAATGCCGTTACCCGGTATTCCTGAATCACTTAATGTGCTATTGCACGAGCTCAGAGGCCTGGGATTGAGTATTATACTCGACTAAAAGGTACTTTCGGTTTTATTTTTAATTATTAGAATAAAAAATATTCAGCATATGTCATTCAGAAGAGATAACAAAACAAAATCCAGTTACTCAAAGATCTCGATTGGACTTGCTTCACCTGAAGAAATACTCGATCGTTCGAGTGGGGAAGTACTGAAGCCTGAAACAATAAATTACCGTACCTATAAACCTGAACGTGATGGTTGTTCTGCGAAAGAATTTTTGGTCCGGTAAAGGATTACGAGTGTCATTGCGGAAAATATAAGAGGATCCGTTATAAAGGGATTGTATGCGATCGTTGCGGCGTTGAGGTTACCGAGAAAAAAGTACGAAGGGAAAGGATGGGTCATATTTCTCTTGTGGTTCCTGTTGCTCATATATGGTACTTCAGATCATTGCCAAATAAAATAGGATACCTGATTGGCCTCCCGACAAAAAAACTCGACTCGATAATCTATTATGAAAGGTATGTGGTTATTAATCCTGGTATAAAAGCTATGGATGGTGTCAAATACCTTGACTTTCTTACAGAAGAGGAATACCTCGAGATTATTGAATCACTTCCTAAAGAAAACCAGTACCTCGAGGACAATCACCCGGATAAGTTTATAGCCGATATGGGCGCAGAGGCTCTTTATAAACTTCTGGGCCGGATCGACCTCGATGAAATGTCGTATACACTTCGTCACAAGGCTAATACTAGAAACATCTCAACAACGTAAAAATGAGGCTCTTAAACGCCTTCAGGTTGTTGAAGCTTTCAGGGATTCAAAACAGGTCAATAAACCTGAGTGGATGATAATCAAAGTTGTTCCTGTTATACCACCAGAACTCAGGCCTCTTGTACCTCTCGATGGAGGTCGTTTTGCAACAAGCGACCTGAACGATCTGTACAGGAGAGTTATTATCAGAAATAACCGGCTTAAAAGACTGATAGAAATAAAAGCGCCTGAAGTGATCCTTCGTAATGAAAAACGTATGCTCCAGGAAGCAGTTGATTCTCTGTTTGATAACTCAAGAAAAGCTAACGCTGTAAAAACAGATGCAAACCGGCCACTTAAGTCGCTGAGCGATAGTCTTAAAGGTAAGCAGGGCAGGTTCCGCCAGAACCTTCTGGGAAAACGAGTTGATTATTCTGCACGTTCGGTAATTGTTGTAGGACCTGAACTGGCTCTTCACGAATGTGGTTTGCCAAAAGATATGGCGGCAGAACTCTTTAAGCCTTTTATAATACGTAAACTGATTGAACGGGGAATTGTAAAAACAGTAAAATCAGCCAAGAAAATTGTTGACAGGAAAGATCCGGTTGTATGGGATATTCTTGAAAATGTACTGAAAGGACACCCGGTTTTCTTAAACCGGGCCCCTACACTTCACAGGCTTGGTATTCAGGCTTTCCAGCCAAAACTTATTGAGGGAAAAGCCATTCAGCTGCATCCTCTCGTTTGCACAGCATTCAATGCTGACTTTGACGGTGACCAGATGGCTGTCCATCTTCCACTGGGAAACGGCGCAGTACTTGAAGCTCAAATGCTTATGCTGGCTTCACACAATATTCTGAATCCTGCAAACGGCGCCCCGATAACTGTTCCTTCACAGGACATGGTATCTGGGTCTCTACTACATTACAAAGGGAAGAAAAAGCACCGCAACAGAAAAGGTGAGAGGAGAAGGACTTATTTTTTATTCACCAAGGAGGTTAATATCGCTTATAATGAAGGTAAAATTGACCTTCATGCAATTATAAAGGTAAAAGTAAATGACAGAGTAAATGGAGAGTTTGTAAATCATTTAATTGAGACAACTGTCGGAAGGGTGATATTTAATCAGTATGTACCTGAAGAGGTGGGGTATATAAATGAGATTCTTACCAAAAAATCGCTTCGCGACATTATCGGACGCGTTCTGAAACTTGCCGGAACCGCTAAAACGGCAGATTTCCTCGACGCTATCAAAAACCTTGGATTTTATTCGGCTTTCAAAGGAGGTCTCTCCTTTAACCTTGATGATGTAATTATTCCTGAAGAGAAAACAAAGTTCGTTGATGAAGGATATGCATCAGGTGGAGGAGGTTACTCAGTAACTACAGCATGGGATTCATCACCAATAACGAAAGGTATAACCAGATTATTGATATCTGGACCCACGTTAATGCCCGTCTTACCCAGTCACTGATGAAACAGCTCTCAAATGACAAGCAGGGTTTCAACTCTGTTTACATGATGCTTGATTCAGGTGCAAGAGGTTCAAAAGAACAGATACGTCAGCTTTCCGGTATGAGGGGTCTTATGGCTAAACCTCAGAAATCGGGAGCCACTGGTTCGGAAATCATTGAAAACCCTATTCTTTCAAACTTTAAAGAAGGGTTATCAGTCCTCGAGTACTTCATTTCAACACACGGTGCCCGTAAAGGGTCTGGCAGATACAGCTCTTAAAACTGCTGATGCCGGTTATCTGACACGTCGTCTGGTTGACGTCTCCCAGGATGTAATTATAAATGAAGAGGATTGCGGTACACTCAGAGGCCTTGTTGCAACAGCAATCAAGAAGAATGAGGAAGTTGTTGAATCACTTTACGAAAGGATTCTAGGGCGTACCACTGTTCATAATGTTTATCATCCTCTTACAGGGGAGCTAATTGTTGAAGTCAGGTCAGGAACTTACTGAGGATCTTGCCAAAGAAAATCGAAGATTCACCAATTGAACAGGTAGAGATTCGTTCGGTACTTACCTGCGAATCAAAAAAAGGAGTCTGTGCAAAATGTTATGGCCGTAATCTTGCCAACGGACGAATGGTTCAGAAAGGTGAAGCTGTTGGAGTCATTGCAGCCCAGAGTATTGGTGAGCCCGGCACCCAGCTGACACTTCGTACATTCCATGTAGGTGGTACTGCCTCAAATATTACTACAGAATCGAGACTTATTGCCCGTTATGGTGGTATTGCAGAAATTGAAGAAATACGATCTGTACCCCGAAAAGATCCTGATAAAGGAGATATTGATATTGTAATTGGTCGTCTTGCCGAACTCAGGATAGTTGACAAGAAAACAGGAATTGCTCTTACTACTCATACAATTCCTTATGGTTCAAAGCTTTATATTAGACCTGGACAGGAAATTGAGAAGGGTAAGCTTATATGCGAATGGGATCCTTTCAACGCCGTAATAATTTCTGAAATGGAAGGTAAGATCGGTTATGATTATCTTATTGAGGGTATTACTTTCCGGGATGAATCTGACGAGCAGACAGGATTTAAAGAGAAAGTTATCATCGAAAGCCGGGATAAAACAAAAAATCCAGCGATTAAGATATTAGGACCCAAGGGAGAAGAGCTAAGGGTATATAACCTTCCAGTAGGTGCTCACCTTGTTGTTGAAACTGACAAGCTGGTTGAAGCTGGCGAAGTTCTTGCAAAAATACCTCGTGCTGTAGGTAAATCAGGTGATATAACCGGTGGTCTTCCACGGGTGACAGAGCTTTTTGAAGCACGTAATCCTTCTAATCCGGCCATAGTATCGGAGATAGATGGTGAGGTGACCTTCGGGAAAATAAAAAGAGGCAACAGGGAGATAACCATCAAATCCAAAACCGAAGAGGTGAAGAAATACCTTGTACCGCTTTCAAAACAGATACTGGTTCAGGAAAATGATTATGTAAAAGCAGGTATCCCTCTGTCTGACGGAGCTATAACTCCTTCCGATATCCTTGCAATTAAAGGACCAACAAAGGTACAGGAATATATTGTTAACGAAGTCCAGGAAGTGTATCGTTTACAAGGAGTTAAGATTAATGATAAGCATTTTGAGATTATTGTCCGGCAGATGATGCGAAAAGTTGAAATCGTTGATCCGGGTGATACAAAATTCCTTGAACGGCAGGTGGTTGATAAGCTTGAGTTTATGGACGAGAATGACTGGATATACGGAAAGAAGGTAATAATTGACGGAGGTGATTCCCCGACACTTAAACCGGGAATGATTATTTCTGCGCGTAAGTTACGGGATGACAATTCTGCTCTTAAACGCCGTGACCTTAAAATTGTAGAGGCAAGAGATGCAATACCTGCAACTTCGAGCCAGGTATTACAGGGAATTACAAGGGCCGCTTTGCAGACAAACAGCTTCTTCTCGGCTGCATCATTCCAGGAGACCACAAAAGTGCTTAATGAGGCTGCGATATTGGGTAAAATTGACCGGCTGGAAGGCCTTAAAGAGAATGTTATAGTTGGACATTTGATTCCAGCGGGTACAGGCTTGCGGGAATATAACAGTATAATTGTGGGGTCACTCGAGGAATATGAAAATCTTGTTCCTGTTGAACAGGAGACCGAGACTGCCAGGATTAAATAAACTAAACGAATGAAAATATGACAGATCCCAAGACACCAAACCAGATCAGCATTGAGCTGAATGAAGAAATTGCCCAGGGGACCTATTCAAACCTTGCAGTGATAACTCACTCAGCTTCTGAATTTGTTATAGACTTTGTCCGGATTATGCCAGGAATACCCAAAGCCCAGGTTAAATCAAGAATAATTCTGACTCCGGAACATGTTAAAAGACTCGTCGCTGCTCTGCAGGATAATATTGCCAAATACGAATCATTACACGGGACTATAAAAGAAGTAAAAGGATCCGAGCCAGTTATGCCTTTGTCATTTGGCGGACCAACGGCTCAGGCCTGAAATGATCATAGCTCCAATTTTAAGCTGTCAATAACTTATTTTGACAGCTTATTTTTTGTTATCACTGAAATATAACTTTACTTTGTCTGTTATTAGTAAATAAACCTGAAAGATATAATTAAGATGAGAGGTTACTTAATTCGCAAAATTCTTGTGGTACTTATTTTTACGATGCCCGTTGTTTCTTATTCCGGCTGCAAAAAGCAGGCAAGGTGTGGTTGTGACAAAGATACTCTCTTCACATTAGAAAACGAACCGGTCGATTATACCCAACTCCGTTATAATGCAGAGGGTACTACTGCTACTTTTACAATAGGATATTCAACTTACATTTTTTGTAACCCTGTTGAAATGTTTGAAAAGTATAAAACTTTTTCTTCCGGCGACCAGATGCTAATATCAGGGAATGTTTTCTGGGAATGTAATTATCTGTATAGCAGCAGCAATTATTCCTATCAGAGTTACTATAAGGTTTACCAGATACATGTGACGGATTTGAAAGTTTATCTTTACGGCAAGAAGTAACAGGTTTCAATACTGCCGGAAATTTATAATCCTGGCAAATCTGGTCCGACTTCAAAAATAACCGTTACAGGTTATTCCGGTAATTTTGTATATTTCAGAAAAATTCAGCAATGGAATGCTATAATATCTCTTTTGCAGGTGCCGGAAGGGTAGCCGGGGCCTTATGCACTAAGATGTATCAGTCTGGATTCCGCATCAGGCAGATTGTGTCCCGGAATGAATCAAATGGACGTCGGTTAAGTGATTCCTGTAATGCACAATGGTCTCCCCACCTTATATATCCTGCTTCTACTGAAATAATTATAGTTGCTGTACCGGACCATACTCTGGGATCGGTTCTGAGCAATATAAAATGTGGCGAAGAGACACTTGTTGTTCATACAGCAGGGAGCCTGGGTCTGGATCTCTTTCCGGTTCTGATGAAACGGACAGGGGTCTTTTATCCTCTGCAGACATTCTCAAAGGAACGGGAAATAGAATTCACAAACCTTCCTTTTTTTATTGAAGCATCAGACAACAATATCAGGGGAATCCTGAAAAAATTGGCTGAGACAATAGGTGGTAAAGTATTGTTTTCTGACACTGAACATAGAAAAATGCTGCATCTTGCAGCTGTTTTTGTTAATAATTTTACAAATCATATGCTCACAACAGGGATGACAATAGCCGCCCGTGCAGATTACTCCTTTGAGCTTTTAAAACCACTGTTAAAAGAGACAATTAATAAAGCTATGGATGAGGGTCCCGAAAAATCACAGACAGGCCCCGCAGTGCGAAATGACATGAATACTTTAGAAAAGCATTTGGAATTGTTATCTTTCTCCAGCGAATTACAAAATATGTACAGGGATATTACCCGGTCAATAATTAATTATTATAAAAGAAATGAAAAATGACCAATTTCAAGGAGGATCTCGTAAAGGTTAAAGCATTTATTTTTGATATAGACGGAGTATTGTCGCTTCAGACAATAAACCTGAATACCTTCGGAGTGCCTAACCGCACTATTAACCTGCGCGATGGATATGCAATACAGCTGGCTGTTAAAAAAGGGTATTATATAGGTGTTATTTCAGGGAGTAACTCCAAAGAGTATCAGCGAAGACTTAAACTACTTGGGGTAAACGACGTCTACCTTAACAGTCGCTCAAAATCTGAACAGTTTAGCCTTTTTTTAGAAAAGCATAACCTTAACAGTGACCACGTTTTATTCATGGGTGACGATATCCCCGATTATAAAGTAATGAAACGGGCAGGAATTGCTGTATGTCCGGCAGATGCAGACAATGAAATCAAGCAGATTGCTTCCTATATTTCGGATAAAAAAGGAGGAGAAGGATGTGTCAGGGATATTATTGAACAGGTGTTGCGATTACATAATAACTGGATGGATTCTGACGGATTTACATGGTAAAGTATGAAAGCATTTTTAAAACTAATAAGGTGGCCTAATCTTCTCATTGTTTTGCTGACAATGGTATTGATAAGATATGCTGTTATTGAACCGTTAATCAGTAAAGTAAATGTTGTGCTTATTAAGGGAACAGGTGAAGCTATACCTATGGAGCTTAAGTTCCCATGGTATGATTTTATTCTTCTTGTAGCAGCAACTATTTTTATTACGGCAGGAGGATATGTAATTAATGATTATTTTGATATAAAGACCGATCTAATAAACAAAGGAAAGGTAATTGTTGGTACAAAAATCTCAAGAAGAAAAGCTATGATGTGGCATAGCATATTCAATATAACAGGTGTCCTCGCCGGCTTTTATATATCCTGGAGAAGCGGATATATATGGATGGGAACTCTCTTTCTTGCAGTTACAGGACTGCTGTATTTTTATTCAGCCAGCTATAAGCGACAGTTTCTTATAGGTAATATTATTGTGGCAATATTGACCGGCCTGGTCCCAATGCTTGTAGCAATTTATGAATGGCCTGCATTATACAGGTACTATGCTGTAAATGCCGTTCAGGTTCCAAACTTCAACTTTATTGTTTACTGGGTGGGAGGGTTTGCCCTTTTTGCTTTCCTTACCACACTTACAAGGGAAATAATAAAAGACATAGAGGATTTTGAGGGAGATACAGCATATGGAAGAAATACTGTTCCTATAGTAATAGGCGTCCTTAATTCAAAAATTGTATCGGTAAGCCTGGTCCTTATAACGGTTGCTTTACTTTACCTTGTATGGTACTTTTTTGTGAATGATGTAATAACTCTTATATATATCTCCACTTTAATAACCTTACCGCTATTATATGTTATTTACAAGGTGGTGAGAAGCCAGGATAAGAAACAACTTCACGCAGCGAGCAGGATAATGAAAATTGTGATGCTGTCAGGTATTATTTACACATTGGTGGTCAAGATAATTCTTACCTGGAACCTTTATTAACCATGATCGCTGATATTCTGAATAACTACAGGATTATACTTGCTTCGCAGTCGCCGCGACGTCAACAACTTCTAAAAGAACTGGGTCTTAATTTTGAAGTTGTTGTAAAGGAATATTCTGAAACTTATCCCGAAAACTTTACGGGTAAGGATATTGCTCTTTTCGTTGCACAACAGAAAGCAAGCCTGTTTAAAGATGAAATTACAGAAAATGAATTAGTTATTACGGCAGATACAATTGTGTGGTGCAATAACCAGGTACTGGGCAAACCTTTAAACTCCGGAGATGCTGCAAAGATACTAAGAGAGATATCAGGTAATACGCATGAAGTAATTACAGGAGTATGTATTCTTTCTTCAGTAATGGAAAAATCATTTACAGTTTCCACAAAAGTGACTTTTGAAATAATCGCTGATGAGGAGATCGAATATTATATACAGAACTTCAGACCATTTGACAAAGCAGGTGCTTATGGTATTCAGGAATGGATTGGTATTATCGCCTGCAGTCATATTGAAGGATCCTATTTTAATGTGGTCGGATTACCGGTACATCAACTTTACAGGGAACTTCAGGAATTTGTTAAAAAAGACAATGATAAAAAGCAAAAATTAAAGATTACTTAGCCGCGTTAAGCTAATCCTGCAACAAGGTGATGACTCAGAGATAACCTGCTGAGATGACTTATCCGGCAAAACAGGAAGCCTCCCCCGCACTGCCGGGAGACAGGGGGCAGGTTGAAAAAAGCGCGGATTCAATCCTCAGCTATTGTTTATCCGGATTTATATTGTTTCCATTTCCAGGACCCGGGTGATCTCCTTGAAAAGCGTTGCTTTTATGATCGGTTTTGAAATATATCCATGACAGCCGGCCATGATACACCTTTCTTTCTCGTAGGGCATTGCATAGGCAGTCTGTGCTATAATTTTGGGATTAAGACCTCTGGATTTCATCTCTTCCAAAAACTCAAACCCATTCATTAAAGGCATGCTGATATCAAGAAGGATCAGATCCGGTAAGTTCCTCTGAACTATTTCCAGTAAATCCATACCATTCTCAGCCCATAAAATTTTGGCATTCTGTCCCGCCAGAAGTAACTTCAGGAAAAAAAAAGAATTATAATCATCTTCAGCGATGATTATAGTTTTACCGGTAAGGTCTAGTTGTTGTCTGCTCAAAACATCTGTTTTAGTGTTTATTGTTTCTGTAATATCGTAAGGTATTGAAATATAAAAGGTTGTTCCTTTTTTCAATTCTGATTTAAGCCATATCTTTCCTCCTAAAAGTTCAATAATTCCTTTAGAAATACTTAATCCAAGACCCGTTCCTTCATGAAAGCTTCCCTCTTCCACCTGTCTGAAACGGTCAAAAATAACTTCACTCATTTCTACGGGAATTCCAATACCTGTATCTTTGACAAAAACCTCAATAAATTTTTTCTCCTCATTATTTTTTATTGAATAACCTATTTCCACGGTTCCCCTTTCAGTATACTTAATCGCATTGCTTATCAGGTTATCAAGTACCTGTTGTAACCGGTTAGAATCAGAAAAAACCTTAATTTCGTTATGTGCAGGAGGCAGAGAAAGTACTAAATTAATTTCCGGTTTTTTTTCAAGTAATTCGCTTTTACTAAACGCTTCAACACTATTCCTTAAGATTTCAGATAAGTTGCACTCACTCTTATTAATTGAAAGTTGTTGAGTTTCCAGCTTTGAAATATCAATTATATCATCTATCAGCTGCATCAGCCTGTTACCAGAAGTTCTTATGATATCAATGTATTGTGATTTTTCAGAATCCTCAATTTCAGGATCGCCAAGCAAATAGGAGAATCCCATTATTGCATTCATAGGAGTTCTTATCTCATGACTCATATTTGCAAGGAATATTGATTTCAGGTTATCACTCTCTTCAGCTTTTATCTTTGCATTTACCAGGACCTCAGAAAACCTGAGTTCCGATTCGCGAAGTTTATCGATAGCTTTTCTGTTCTGCCAGTTTTTATTTTGTTTTACCATAAGTATCCCTAACAATACAGTACCTGCAGGATATACTGTGAGAAGAGGAATGGTAATCTTTTCAAGAGTCTTTATTACCTGCTGGAGCGGTAAAAGAAAAGTACATCCAAGCATCACTATATGAACTGCATACCCTAGTGAAAGCAACTCGTAAACATAATGTTCTTTTTTCCACAATGGACGGAGCTTATTCCATAGAAGTCCAATAGAACCGGAGGTAATAATTACAGAAATTCCCATCAGGACACCTCCTCCACCCTTAAAATAACGGAATAAACCAGTCAGAATTACAGCAATCAACGTTGGGATGGATCCGAAAAACAATCCGGTAAATGAAAGAAGGACCGACCTGGTATCAAAACCAATTCCCGGTTCCATATTCCATGGAGTCAACATGAGAACTATTCCCATAAATCCAATAACAATTCCTGTAATAATTTTTTTAAGAGCAGTCGTTGATTCTTCACTTTTAACCCATGAATAATCGTAAAACATACTGAAAGTTAGTAGGATGGCAGTATTTTGAATCAATCCGATAATAATGGAACTTTCCATCGGTTATTTAGTTGACAGGTTTTGAAATTGGTTAACAGTATGACTTGTACTTACTTTTGCCAAGGTATGAAAAACAACAATATAAGCCAAAATTTTACAGAATTCAGACATGGATCACTATGGCCCGGATCTTTTGATACCATAATATACTTTTAGTTCACAAAATTCTATGAATGAGATTTCAGAACCGACAATTTATTTTTACATCATGCACAGGTTATTATTGAAAACCGAAAGTCATTATATTTCTTAATTGATAAATGTTACTTGTAAAATCACATTTGGCTCATGTATTTTAATTATAATCGCATATTGGTTTAAGTAATTCAATAAAATGCCTATCTTGCTTCAATATTAAAACAAATTTTATAGCTTCGCTTTAAATATATTTTGATAATAAACTGGTTGCCAACCCCAGAGAGGGGGCCTGTTTTATAAAAGTTTAACTGACAGAAAATTTATGCTTAAAATCATTCCGGATAAAAAAGGAGATTTGGTTTTAATATATTAAAAGAAATTATTTTTAATTACGATAATTAAACGCTTTATGACATATCAGACAGATACATTAGAGATTTCATCCGCATCCCGCATGCTTCAGACAGAAGAAATGATAGACTTTATAAAATCAGATTTTGAGAAAATTCTGGCTAAGCAACTCAACATTGTCAAGGTATCATCGCCGGTTGTAGTGCTGGACGGCACCGGAATTAATGATGATCTTAACGGAATAGAGGAACCTGTAAGCTTTACAGTTAAATCACTTGACAGTCAGAGAGTTACGATAATACAGTCACTCGCAAAATGGAAGCGGCTCAGGCTCAGGTATTACCAGATAGAGCCCGGGAAAGGTATCCTTACGGATATGCGTGCACTGAGACCAAGCGAAATTCTGACTCCCATACATTCAATTTATGTTGATCAATGGGACTGGGAAAAACGCATTCTACCTGAACAAAGAACAATAACTTACCTTAAATCGACTGTTGAATCCATTTATGACGCTGTCAGAAAAATGGAAGGAGACCTTTATAAGAAATATCCCTGGCTTAAGCCTCAGTTACCCTCAGGAATAACCTTTGTGCACGCTGAAGAATTATTGAAAAGATATCCTGACCTTACACCTAAACAACGGGAAAATGAAATAGCACGCATTCACGGCGCTGTATTTATTATGGGGATCGGTAACAAGTTAAGCAACGGAGAGCCGCATGACGGACGCGCACCCGATTACGACGACTGGAGCTCTCTTAATGAAGACGGATTCCACGGTCTTAACGGCGATATTGTTTTCTGGAATCCTGCACTGAACTCTTCACTGGAAATATCATCTATGGGTATTCGGGTAGACAAAGAATCAATGGAAAGGCAGCTGGAAATCAGTAATTGCCAGGAAAGAAAAAAACTCTTGTTTCACAGGCTGCTTCTTGAAGGGCAACTTCCGTTAAGTCTTGGCGGTGGTATCGGGCAATCAAGATTATGCATGTTCCTGTTAAAAAAGCTGCATTTAGGTGAAGTACAGTCAAGTATATGGCCTTTTGAAATAATAAAACAACTTGAGGCAAAAGGAACCAAGCTTCTATAGCACTCCTCATTCTCTTCTGACAATTCTGATTGTTGTGTTTCTTAACCAGAAATAAATTGCTTGAGAAGCCTGGTAAATGAAACATTTAGCTTTAAAGGAAATATGTGATGACGGGACAAGGATAAACATTTCCAGTTTGAGCCATAAAATGAAAGGCATGGACAGGCTTTTCTATCCTGAAATTATTATCTTGCCATAAAAAGCAAACAATATGATCAGGATTTTTGCTGACGAAAATATCCCGTTTTTAAAAGGTGTTCTGGAACCTTATGCTCACATAGAATACTTCCCGGGAAAACAGATTACCAGAGAGATACTTAAACATGCTGATGCTTTACTTATCCGAACAAGAACAAAATGTAATCCGGAGCTTCTTACTGGTACTCCAGTGCAATTCATTGCCTCTGCGACAATAGGATTTGACCATATCGATACCGATTTCTGTGAGAAACAAAATATTTTCTGGACTAATGCTCCGGGATGTAATTCATCATCTGTCCAACAATATGTTGCCGCTGCTATGTTGAAGATTTCCTCCCGGTTCCGGTTCAGTCTGAAAGATAAAACCATTGGCATTATAGGGGTAGGGAATGTTGGTGCAAAAGTTGAAAAATTTGCGAGGGTTATGGGTATGAATGTTATTCTTTGTGATCCCCCGCGTGCACGAAAAGAAAGTGATGGTAATTTTACCAGTCTTGAAAATCTGCTAAAGGAATCAGATATTGTGACGATTCATGTTCCTTTAAACGATGGAGGTGAAGATAATACATTCCATCTTTTTGACGAAAAGACTCTTAGTAAGATAAGACAAGGAAGCTGGCTTTTCAACACTTCCCGCGGCGAAGTGACAGATACTGATGCACTCAGGAAAATAGTCAGTCCTGAAAAAAATGTTGGTACCGTAATTGATGTATGGGAGAATGAGCCGAATATTGACCGGGGACTGATGTTAAAATCATTTATATCCACTCCGCATATTGCAGGTTATTCGACCGATGGTAAAGTAAACGGAACAGCAATGGTTGTGAATTCCTTATGTAAATATTTTAATCTTCCTCTGGTAAACTGGTACCCTGTGGATGTCCCGGAGCCGTCTGATGCGGAAATAAATATTGATGGGGAGGGTAAATCAGATGAAGCTGTCATCGGGGAAGCTGTTTCTCATTCTTATAATATTTATGAAGATGACAGAAAGCTCCGTTCCTCACCCGCTGATTTTGAAAAACAAAGAGGAGCTTACCCTCTCAGGAGAGAATTTTCATCATATAGAATTAATCTTACAGAAGGAACTGAAGAAGTTCACAGGATGCTTGTTAATTTAGGATTTAAATTGTCCCCGGGAGATACCGGAGATCCCTTAAAAAAACAACTTTGAATATTTGGTTTTAGATGTTGTATGGCAGGAATTTATATAAATGTATTAGATTTAGCAACTGACCTCCGGAGGTACAAGGGAGTTGAACGTTGAAGATTCTTTTGGCATTCTAGATTCCGATGTGTAAAAAATTGAGTTAGTTGGATAACAGTTAAAAAAATGTCAGTATGGGAAACAGGAATATCAACAGAAGGGGTTTTACAAAATCCATTGCAATGGCAGGGATTGGTTCTGCTTTATTGCCATTAAAGAGATCTGAAGGAAAGGCTGTACAGAATTCTTTAAAGGCATCTTCTCCTCAGAGACTGAAGATTAGTCTTAATGCTTACTCGTTTGATAAGCCATTGAGGGCAGGAACAATGACTATCGATGATTTACTGGAATATTGTGCTAAAACCGGGTTTGATGGAGTTGACCTGACAGGATATTATTTCCCAGGTTATCCTGTTGTGCCTCCAGATGAATTTATTTATGATGTTAAAAGAAAGGCTTTCAGACTGGGCCTGGGCATAAGCGGGACAGGCATCAGGAATGATTTCACATGGTCCGATATTGGAGTGAGAGCAGTCGAAAAGCAACTTGTCAAAGACTGGATAATTGTTGCAGAGAAACTGGGAGCCCCGGTAGTGAGGATCTTCACAGGAAACTTGTCAAAAGAGAATTTCAGTTGGGAGGAAAGAGCAGGGTGGATAGCCGAAGATATCAGGGAATGTTCGGAATTCGGTAAAAAACATGGAGTTATGACGGGCGTACAGAATCATAATGACTTTTTAAAGACTTCCTCGGAAATTGAGAAGATGTTAAGTATGGTTAATTCCGGGTGGAATGGCCTTTTACTTGATATCGGCAGTTATCATGCACCAGATCCATATAAGGAGATCGCCATAAACTCAAAGCATGCAATATCATGGCAATTAAAAGAAAAGGTTTATGTTAATGATATGCAGGTAGATACAGATTTTTCAAAAATCATCGCAATAGTTAGACAATGCGGTTACAGAGGATATCTTCCGATTGAAGCCCTGGGTGCCGGAGATCCGGCTGTTCAGGTTGCAGCACTTTTCAAAAAAGTACAGGCTGTATTAAATACCTGATGTTTCCACGACCTGAGGACTCTCATTAAATCTATTATAAAGACAGCGGGTAATACGACATAATTGAAATGGCGAAGCCCGCGACAGCCAGAATGCCATCAGTAATTTAAATACTTAATGGAACGATCTCTTTTACCCTGGAATACTCTTTTACCTGGAATACAAATGCCTGCAGTCTTGTATCAAGTGATACGGAATCCTGTCCGTCATATGCAATATTAATAAAAGGAATGTTGTTATGGTCCTTCCTGAAACTGTCGCTAACCGAAGCTATCAGGGTACCCGGCATGCAGGTAAATGGAAGTATTGCTGCGATACCTGATATTCCTTTCTTTACAAGGGCTGCAGATGTTCCCAGAGCTATAGCCGGATCCCCATCATAGAATTTATTGACGTATGGATTGCAAAGACTAAGCATTTCTTGGAGTGAAATATTCTTCTCATTATCAGTGAATTGTTTAAGGTCTTTCAATAAAGATCCGGCAATAACCTCTTGTCCTAAACCCTGCATTTTTGCTTTCAGTATACCAAATTTATCATTTTTCCACTTGCTGTCACGTTCAAACCGGTATGTTGAATAATTCAGCCACTCTGCAATTGGTCCGATAATAACTTCAACACCCATCTCCTCAAGTTTGTTTGCGATGCTTCCGTTACATCCTGCATTATCACGCATAAATATTTCACCCAATATAGCCACCACAGGTTTTCTTATGCTTCTGTCAGTCTTCACGGCAATGAAATCAGCAGCAATCATGGTCAATACACTGTGAAGTTCTTTTGACCCTCTCTCAATACATCTTTCCAGCTTTTTCAATGATTGTGCATACAGAATATCACATTCGCCCTTATTGATCTCATATGGCCTGGTTTCCCTGTAAATCTTTCTCAGATAATCGGCAACAACAAAACCTTTCCATGCGTTAATCCGGAATTTTTGACTTTGTTCCCCTGCAACATCTGCATAAGAAGTGTCATTTGAAGGAGTTACCAGTTCAGCTTTGTCAAAGCCCAGTTTATCAAAGAGAACCCTGTGAAACTGGTTGTATTGTCCAAACCGGCATGGACCATTATGATCAGGCATGAAGAAACTCATCTTTGAAGGGTCTGCACCTGGTTCCTGCAGTTTTTTTATAAAACTTCCTGTTGTACAAATCATCGGGAAGCATTCTTTTGAGGAAGTATATTTTCTTCCGATTGCCAGATCTTCCTCGGTCTGCTTTGGCAAAACTTCTGAGGGAATCCCGCATCCCCGTGCAGCAGCAGCTATAAGATACGCGCTGTCGTTCATATAGGGAAAATAAAGCACCCTGTCTTTTTTAGGTGATGAAGAACTCATACGTGGCCTGAAAATATGAAGGCTCCTCATTTCATTATCTTCTGTACCCCTGAGACTGTCCAGGAAAGCTTCAATACGAGTTATCATTCCGGCATCGGCTGAATGTTCGTCAACTTCAAGATGAAGAAAAGGTTTTCCTTTCATCTCTTCAGTAATATAGTGCCATATGAATGAATCGGGACCGCAGCGGAAATTGCTAAGATAAACCGCATAAAGTCCTTTGGTTTTTGCAACCAGTTGCGCAGCAGCAATTATTTTTTGTCCATTGGGCCAGTACATATTCCTGTAGCTGGAGAAAATATTGTATGATGACAAATCGAGCATGTCGACAGGAATGGGCATTACGTTATTGGAGATAAGCTTTTCAACAAGTCCAAGGTTGAGGTGAGGATCATTAGTGTTGTAGGGTCTTCCAAGCAAAACTGCCGGACGACAATCATCGGGAACAGATCTTAATACATCCTTCCCGTACTCAATCAAACTATTTTCAAACTTAGTCTGAACCATATCCGCTTTATATATTGCTTTCCTGATCACGGTCTGCTTAATTTTGAATTTGTCAGAGAAATATTCAGTAAGCTCTTTTACAAGTGCTCTTTCAAAGAATCTGAAATGAAGTGCGGGTATCAATAGTTTTGATTCATCAACCTTGCCCCTTAGGGCAGCCTTTACCATGAACGGATAAGTCTGAACCCATGGGCAGTTGTAATTAAGTGTCGGATTACCCTCTTTTTGTTTTCCGTTAACAATAAATGGCATAAAGATATAGTCAACTCCTTTTTCAATCAGGTCAGTAATATGTCCGTGCATGATCTCTACCGGCAGGCAAGTTTCTGATGTAATAATTTCTATAGATTTGGTTAGCAGTGCCTTATCTGACTCCTTTGAAATAACAACATTGAAACCGAGTTGCTCAAAGAATGTTCTCCAGAAGGGGAATTGCTGATAGAAGACCATCAGTGCTCTTGGTATTCCTATAGTTGTTGAACCTGTGATTTTTTTTTCGGAAAAATCACCCATGAGCATCTCCATTCTTTTTTCGAAGAGGTTCGGAATATCCTTGCGGACTTTTTTCCTGTCGTCGGTTTCATATCTTTCACATCTTCCGCCATAGAATAGAGCTTTTTTGTAGCCATCCAATCTAACCTTCCTTATTTCGCAATGGTTTGTGCAGGACTGACAAACAAACCTGCTTATTTGGTAATTAACATTCCTTACCCCAAAGCCCCGAAACTTAGTTTTCTGGCCTTTTACCAATGATTTTTGTGCCAGTATTGCAGCACCTATTGCACCGGTCACATCAAAATGAGGAGGTATAATTATCTTTTTTCCTGTAACCTGTTCAAACGCTGCAACAACTGCTTTGTTATTGGTCACTCCCCCCTGGAAGAAAATCTTATTTCCAACCTTACGTTCGGCTACAACCTTTTGTAAGTAATTATAGACAATAGAATAAGCAAGACCACCGACAAGGTTTTCATTCCTTGCACCCTTCTGCATAAATGAATTAAGGTCCGATTCCATAAAGACCGTGCAACGGTCACCAAGTTTAACGGGACATTCTGAACCCAGAGCCATGTCGCCAAATTCACCAACAATTTTAATATTCAGTTTTTCAGCCTGTTCTTCCAGAAAGGAACCCGTTCCGGCAGCGCAAACTTTATTCATTTCAAAATCCACCACAACTCCGTTTTCAATACTGATATATTTTGAATCCTGTCCTCCGATTTCAAAAATGGTATCAACTGTCGGATCATAATCAATTGCAGCTGTTGCCTGGGCTGTTATTTCATTCTGAATAGTATCGGCTCCGATGAAATCGCCGGTAAGATAACGCCCTGAACCAGTGGTGCCTGCACCTATCACTTCTACATATTCACCAACCTCATCATAAATCTCAGTTAAACCTTTCTGTATTGCCTCTAAAGGTTTTCCTGCTGTAGGAAGATATCTTCTGGAAACAACATTGTGTTTTTCGTCGATCAAAACCACGTTTGTGCTCAGTGAACCGATATCAAGTCCAAGATAAACCTGTAACTTTATCTTTCCATTCTTCCTGAAATGGACATCCTTCATATAACCTGCCTCTGACTCTTTAAGATGGGGGAGGCTGGCAAAAATGGTTGAATCCTTAGAAAGATATGCATTAAGCTTTTCAAGTCCTGTGAAATGATTCATGTTAAGGCTGTTTGACCTTGCATATATCACTGCACCTATTGCACCCATTGAAGCATGGTGAGGAGGAATTATTAATTCTCCTTCTGAAAGGTTCAGTACTTCCCTGAAAGCTCTTACCATCCCAATATTTGCGGCCACTCCCCCTGAAAATACCACCGGATTCCTTATCTCCTTGCTTCTTGCGACATTGCTCCTGAAGTTTCTGGCAAGGGCAAAACAGAGACCGGCAACAATATCATGCAGTGGAGTAGCTATCTGCTGGTGGTGTATCATATCACTTTTGGCAAATACACTGCATCTGCCGGCAATTCTTGGTGGATCAACAGATCTCAGCGACATCTCACCGAACTCTTTTTCGATCGGGACCCCTATCCTGCGTGCCTGCTGGTCGAGAAATGACCCGGTCCCTGCCGCACAGATACTGTTCATCTCAAAATCTATCAGTCTTGAATGTCCGTTTGACGGATCTTTCTCAAGGATGATAAGTTTAGAATCTTCACCTCCGATCTCAATTACTGTTCTTGCTTCGGGAAATAACCTTCCTGTTGACGTTGCCTGTGCAATGATCTCATTTACAAATATCCCGCCTATAAGATCGGTTGCCAGCTTACCACCGGTACCGGTTATGGCTATCCCGGATATTGCATTAACTGATATCCTGTCAAGGATTTTTGTGAGCCTCTCGTGAAGTATATTGAAAGGTTTGCCATGGATATAATCATAATAATCTTCAAGTATAGTATTCTTATCGTCCAGAACAACAGTGTTCAGAGAAACTGATCCAATGTCAATACCAATGAAATACTTCTTGCCGTCTGTAATAATTTTAGAGGTTTGAGTCATAACCTGAATCTTATATCTATAATATTTTAGGCAGAAATAACTTACCCATCAAATATAATTTATATAGAATTTAGAATCAATTTAAATAAATAGCACAGGATATTGAATTTAAATATTACACTTCTTTTACACCCATTCCTCCTGAAGCACCTGGCCGTTGATACCGGCTATCATCTTTTTTACAGGAACTTTTCTGCCAGCGAGGGAAAGAGCAGTTCTGGCCATGTTCAATAACCCGCCGCAACATGGTACTTCCATCATCATTACTGTTATTGAATTGATTTTAGCCGTATCAATCATTGCTGTAAGCTTTTCAACATAAACACCGGTGTCGCTATCCAGTTTTGGACAGGCAATTGCCAGTGACTTGCCTTTAAGATATTGACCATGGAAGTTCCCCATTGAATAAGCAACACAATCTGCTGCCAGCAAAAGATCAGAACCTCTGAAATATGGGGCATTTGGATTGACCAGATGCATCTGTACCGGCCATTGTCTCAGTTCCGATGGCTGATCATCAGTAACGCCCTGATCGTATGCCTGTTCATGCTTTTCAATAACTATCGCTGCAGAACCGGGGCAACCACCACTCTTGTTTTCATGCGAATGAGTCGTGGCGAAAACCTGTTTGGGAGCCGCATAATTTCTTACAGAGTTATGGACCTCACCCAAAACCTCATCAAGATTAAAGTTTAGCTCTTCACTTACCGCTTTAAGATATGAAATACCTTCCTGCAGGTAACCTGTTTCATCATGCTCCTTTAGATGTATCAGGTGTGCTATTATGGTATTCTTACCCTTTTTCCTCATATTTTCCATTACAAGTTTTTCATTGTAGGGTTCAGCTTCCCTTGTCTCAATTGTAATTGCTTCTTCGGGGCAATAACCTAAACAGGCACCTAGCCCGTCGCACATTAGTTCATTTATCAATCTTATTTTCCCGTCAATGACCTTTAAAGCACCCTCATGACAGTTAGGAACACATTTTCCGCATCCATTACATAGTGCTTCATTTATCTTTAGAATATCTCTCTTCATAATTGTGGTCAGTAATTATTTTCTTCTGCAAAACTGAAGAATTACCACAGGGTAAATTGTAACATATGTTACAAAATCGTATTTTTATTAAAAAATTGATGAACCTTATCCAATTGTCAAACTCTATCTTATTTAAAGGGTTGACTGAAAAGGAAATTGAAGAAATTCTTTCAGTTGTACCTCACAGGGTCAGAAAATTCAAGTCCGGATCCCTTATAGCACAAAGTGGAGATGCCGTTAATTCTCTCATGATTGTTACTTTCGGAACAGTAAAAGGAGAAATGGTCGACTTTGGAGGCAGAGTTATTAAGATTGAGGATATTCATGCATCGGGGGCACTTGCGGCGGCGTTTATTTTTGGTAATAATAATATATTACCGGTAAATGTCAGCGCTGTTTCGGATACCGAATTGGTTATTATAGGTAAAACCGAATTTCTCAAACTTCTGATGAATAATGACAAGATACTGGTTAATTTTCTTGACATGATATCCAACCGTTCACAATTCCTGTCTGAAAAAATAAAATTTCTGAATTTCAGGACTATCAAAGGAAAACTTGCCCAATATATCCTTAGTTTGGCCGGCGAATCTAATACTGGTGTAAGGCTTGACAGAACCCAGAATGACCTGGCTGATTATTTTGGAGTTACCCGTCCCTCGGTTGCAAGAGCTCTGGGTGATTTGGAAGAGCAAGGTTACCTGAGAGCTGAGGGAAAAACTATCAGGATAATTAACAGATCCGGTTTGGTAGCGCTTACACACGTTTCAGGCTGACAGTTATAATAAGGACAGGTTTATTTAGAGTTTATATTATTGCTGATATCACGCATCCATACCGCAACTTTTTTTGAAAAAAAATTCAGGTTTTCGCAGGTGTAGTCGCCTTCCATTTTAATAAGATGACCTTCATATAATCCCGTGCTTTCAGAGTATTTGTAACATATAAACCTGGTTAATCCGGCATCATTTGAAACGTTTCTTTTTGCACTGATTTTGCTGTATGCAATATTCCGGATGTATTTTGAGTATTTGTGCAATTCCTCTATGGGTATTCTCACCTCTGTTAATTCACATTTCTGAATGTTTTCATTAATTTTATCTTCAGTCATTATATAATAATCATCAGAGTAATTCCAACCTACAGGATTATTATAAGTAAGTACGTCTCCTTTATTGTCGATAAGATAACCACTATGCTCAGGGCCCCAGGCATTATTATTGTAATCGTATTGAAATAATATCTCCTGTCTTTCACTTATACTATGATCTTTATCGCATCCGGCAATAAAAATGATCAGAGTGGCAATATAGGCTAACCTGGCGGAATTAATTCTTAGTATCCACATATTGGTTTATTCATCAAAAATCGAGCCGTTTTATTTTTTTTGCAATATTGAAGTAAAATTATTTTTTTAAATGAAACAATATATTAGAAATTAATTTTCAGGATTAAATAAATTTGCGTAATTTATAACACTTATTATTGCATTGTAAATGATCTGGGATTTTAATATCCTATCCGTTATACATACGGGATAATTATTTAATTTAGAGACATTGACATAAGCTGATTACTAATGTTTAATGTATTAAACAGGAATCCAAGTATCTGAAATGGGAAAGTTCTTCGATTATTTTGATGACCGATACCGGGAGGCAATTCTGAATAAACCCCCGATTGATGATGGTCCTGTCATTACAATTTCACGATTGACAGGGTGTGATGCCCGGCAGGTAGCTGAAAACGTTGTGGATAAACTGAACCGCAGATATGAAACAACTCAGTGGAAATGGGTTGATAAAGACATAATTTATGCAATAGCGAAAGAATTAAATACAAATAACGAGCGCGTTGAAAATTTTTATAATGGAATTGAATTATCCAGTATATCAGAGATGATAATGGCATTTTCAGGTGGGTTCGTAAGTGACCTGAGAGTAAAAAGGGCTATTAAGGATGTTGTTTTATCAATTTGCAAAGAGGGATATATTGTACTTATCGGACGCGGTGGTGTCTCTATTGCCCATGATATATCAGATTCACTGCATATACGCCTTACAGCGCCATTCTATTGGCGGGTTAATAATATAATGAAAAGGAAAGAGATGAATATCGAAACTGCTGAAGAATACATTGTGAATAATGATGAATGCAGATTTAATCTTATACAGGTTTTCCTTGAAAAGAAATCATTAATTATTGACTATCTTTTTGATGCTGTATTAAACAGAAGCACCTTTTCTATTCACGATACTGCCGAGCTTATTGTATCTATGTACGAAAAGAAAGTTGGCAGGCAGCTTACTGAAAAGAAAAAGAAGAAGTCGTTGTTATGAAGAATCAGGCTGGAAGCTGGATTTTATAAAATTAAGATATTTCTGCCTGCGGTTAATCCGGTAATCTCTTCCATTTTTGAAGATTTTGGTATTAGATGAATCAGAATATTGCAATTGGCACCGATATAGGAGGAAGCCATATAAGCTGCGCGGCAGTTGACCTCACTTCAGGCATAATATTAAAAGAGACTTTTAGCCAGATGCCGGTGAATAATCAGGGTAAGGCAGATGAAATAATTTCAATCTGGGCTGACGCGTTAAAATTAAGTTTAAGAAAGGTGAATGGAAATTCACTGAAAGGAATAGGTTTTGCTATGCCTGGCCCTTTCGATTATGTGAAAGGTATAAGTCTTATCAGGGGAGTAGCCAAATACGAAAATCTTTATGGATTAAATATTGGTAATGCAATAAAAAAGAGTCTGCACCTTCCTGTTAATTTTAGCTTCAGATTCATGAATGATGCTTCATCCTTTGCTGTTGGTGAGGCATGGATGGGAAAAGCTTCAAAAGCAGAGCGGTCACTTTCAATTACACTTGGTACAGGTTTTGGATCTGCCTTCATAAGCAAACATGTCCCTGTTGTTGATGGGCCGGATGTACCCCGGCTGGGATGTGTATACCATCTTCCTTATAGAGGAGGGATTGCTGATGAATCATTTTCAACACGCTGGTTTATTGAAAGATACAAAGAAATTACTGGTATAGAAGTTAAAGGCGTAAAGGTTTTAACCTCACTTGCAGAAACGGATAAAACAGCTTTATCTCTATTTCATGAATTTGGCGACCAGCTTGGGGTTTTCCTTTCTCCCTGGTTGAAAAAATTCGATGCTGAAATACTTGTGATCGGAGGTAATATTTCAAATGCATATCATCTCTTTGGCAAATCATTTGAGAAGAGCCTGAGAAATGAAAAATGTGAATGCAGGGTTGAGCTGTCTGAGTTGAAGGAGAATTCTGCCCTTCTGGGCAGCGCTTTCCTTTTTAATAACGATTTCTGGAAAGATGTCCAATTCGCCTTGCCGCTAATGTAATAAACAGGGCCCATTGAATCTGTTGACTCTCGTCCCGGTTCTTTTGCGGGTGCTTTATTGCTGAAATAAAGATCTCCCGTCAGCATTTTTACCGGATATTGATGTCCTGGGCATATCAAATTAAAAGTAATTGTTGTAAGTTCTTTTGTGATTTTGACAAAATCATTTATTTGATAAACTGATAAATGCACTCATGTTTACCACTGTCTAAAGTTGTTTGCTTAAGGGTGCCTGAAAATAAAACTTCATCTATTTGTAAATTGAACACAAAACTTGCAAATTGCAGGTATAATGAATTACAGATTCTGGATTTGATATTATTCAATCAATGTTAAGAAGGATATTATGAAAAAAGAAATTTTTAGCCGGCGTAATTTTCTTAAAAAGGCATCGGCAGCGACTTTAACATTAACCATTATTCCGCGCCGTCTGCTTGGAGGCCCGGGTTATACTGCTCCAAGCGACCAGCTAACAAAAGGAATTGTCGGAGTGGGTGGTATGGGTCGCGGACATATTTTATATGAAGGATCAAAATTACTTGCCGTTTGCGATGTTGATCAGGCACATCTAAAACAGGCTATTGCCCAGGCCGGGGGAAATGTAACCGGTTATAGTGATTTCCGCGAACTAATAGCACGGCCCGATATTGACGTTGTTCATATTGCAACCCCTCCTCACTGGCATGGTATAATATCAAAGATGGCTGCTGAGGCCGGCAAGGACATCTGGTGCGAAAAACCAATGACACGTACAATCGGTGAAGGAATAAAAGTTATTGAAGCTGTTCAGAAACATGGTCGTATGTTCCGGCTTAATACCTGGTTCAGGTTTAAAGACCCTTTCTATGGCTTAGGTACTACAGTAAAACCTCTGAAAAAACTTGTTGACTGCGGGGTTCTTGGCTGGCCGTTGAAGGTAACAGTAAGCGGTATAACAGGTTATGATTGGAAGTTTTATTGGAGTGGACTTTATAATCTAAACCCAATGCCTGTTCCTCCGGAACTTGATTATGATTTCTGGCTGGGTCCTGCACCTTACAAACCTTATAATCCGGAAAGAGTCCATGCAAAGTTTCGGGGTTACTGGGACTATGACGGTGGAGGATTAGGCGATATGGGCCAGCATTATCTGGATCCCGTTCAATATCTGCTCAGCAAAGATGATACAGGTCCTGTATCAGTTGAAATAGATGCTCCGCAACAGCATTATGATGCTGTAGGATCATGGAGAAGAATTACCTATACTTACGCAGATGGTTGTAAGATAATACTCGACGGTGAGAACCGCGACAAAGATGCAGCCTACATTGAGGGCCCCCACGGCAAAGTTTTTAAAGGATTCAAATCGGATATAAAAAATATGGAACAACTGATTGATTCATTGCCTGATCCCGAACCACAGATAACTTTATTCAAAGAATCAGTTCTTACCAGGAAGAAATTTGCGCTCAATGAGTCGAACGGACACAGGTCATGCTCTCTGGTAAACCTTGGGAAGATTGCTTTAAGACTTGGAAGGAACCTTAAATATGACCCCTTAAAACAGGAGTTTATAGATGACAATGGTGCCAACAGACTTATTAACCAGCCTATGAGGGGTCCATGGAAAATCTGATTTAAGACACTTAACTTGAAAAATTGAATATATGAAAATCTATAAACAACTAATTACCGGTTTTGTTTTCCTGTGCCTTTCGGTATCAGCTTACCCGCAGGATGTCAGAATTCTTGAGACAAAAGTAGCCGACATACTTGCCAGGATGCCTGCTGATGATATTCAGCTGACAGATAAGCTGATGGATGACATGCTATCCCTCGGGGAACCGGGTATTCAAAGGATTTGTGACCAGATTGTACCCGCGGGTACAGGTGATGATACAAGACCCAGATTCGCTGTCGAGTCCCTGTCCCGCTTTCTTTCGCAGTATGGCAAAGAGAAAGAAAAAGCTTTATGGGAAAAAATATGCATTCAAAATGCAACTGAAAAGAAAGATAATGGAGTCAAAGATTTTTTTATGAAACAACTCCAGATAATCGGAGGTGATCAATCAATCGCTGCTCTAAAGGTCTTCCTGTCAGATAAGGAAATTTGCGAATCAGCACTTGCAGCAATAACAGCAATTGGTGGAAAGGAAGCTGAATTTGCACTGGGTGAAGCTCTTAAAAATAAAAAACTTCCATGTGCTGCCGGTGTAATGAATGCTCTTGCAGCAATGAAATCTAAGATTGCTGTTAATGAATATATTTCATGGGCATCAGATAGTAATGTAAATATCAAAGCATCAGCCTATAATGCTCTGGCACAAAGCGGGTCACCTCTGGCATACCCAATCCTGTTGAAAGCAGCGAAAGAAACATCATATATGTGGGAGCCATCAGGAGCAACAACATCCCTGCTGACTTATGCTAAAGCAGTTGGCCAGAGTGGGGATATTAAAACAATGGATAAGATATGCAAACTTGTTATGGCTAAATGTACAGATCCGGCTACAATGCAAAATAAGATTGCGGCACTGGATATATATTCAGGCTTTAATGGTATCAATTCATTATCCTACATTCTGAAAGCAGCAGGCAATATTGATAAAGAGTACAGGGTTGCAGCTATGAGGATGTCTCTTAAGATACCGGGTGCCGAAGTGACCCGTAAATGGATTGGTTTATTCCCTAAAGCAATTCCTGAAGCCAAACCGGAGATCATTTCCATGCTTGGTGACCGGAAAGATGAATTAGCGCTTCCATTAATTACTTCCTCACTGTCAAACAATTACTTGGAGGTAAGAACTGAATCTGCTGCCGCTCTCGTAAAAATCAGTGGTGCCAGGGCAATACCTTCTCTGATTGATTATCTGACCCGTTTTACAAACTCCGGCGACCAGGAGGCAGCGAAATCAGCTTTGAAGAGTGTTATGACCAGCAATAAATTGCAGGTTCTTAAACCGGTTCTAAAAGATGGTCCTCCTGCAACTAAGAAAAGTGTTATTGAAATTATGGCCTGGAACAGGGGGCACGAATATTTCAACGAGGTATTTCCTTATACCTCATTTTCAGACGAAACTGTAAAAAAAGCAGCTTATGCAGCCCTTCCTGAATTAGCTGGGCCAGCTGACCAGACAAAACTTATTGATCTTCTTTTAATTACTGACAAACCGGAACTTGTTGCTGATGTACAGACATCAATTGTCAATGCAGCTTTAATGATTCCTGATCCTGCAAAAAGATCTGATGAGATCCTTAAAGCATTGGCAGGCGGAGTTCAAAAAGAAAAACTTATTCCACTTCTTGCAAAAACAGGAGGCGACGAAGCTTTAAAAAGAGTTCTGAACGAGTTCGAGAATGGGACTCCCGGAATGAGGGACGTTTGTTTCAAAGCTTTGACAAACTGGAAGGATTATTCAGCTTCTTCAGCTCTTTATGAGATATGCGCATCGGGAAATAAAACCTTTGAATCTCAAGCTTTTGAAGGTTATGTGAGACAGTTAAGAACCACCCGGTTACCTGATGAAGAAAAACTCCTGCTCTTTAGGAAAATAATGCCCTATGCTCTTAGTTCGGTCCGGAAAAATGAGCTGCTCAATGAAATCGGGAAACTGAAAACCTATCAGTCATTGTTCTTCGTTGCAAATTATCTGGATAATCCTGAAACTTCTGCTGCTGCAGCTAAATCTGCAATAGCTATTGCTCTGCCAGATGCTGCTTCAAAGGCAGGGCTGCACGGGAACATTGTCAGGGTGATACTCACTGATGCAGTTAAAAATCTAAAAGGGCCGGAGAGCGATTATGATAAAGAGATGGTAAACAAATACCTTGCAGACATGCCTGCTGATGAGGGGTTTCAACCTATGTTCAATGGCAAAGATCTTACAGGCTGGCAGGGACTTGTCGAAAATCCGGTTGCAAGGGCTAAAATGAAACCCGCTGAACTTTCAAAGAAACAGATTGAAGCTAATAAAAGAGTTCCTGGTAACTGGAGTGTTAAAGATGGTTGTATCTGGTTTAATGGTAAGGGAAATAACCTCTGCTCAATAAAGGAATATGGTGATTTTGAGATGATTGTTGATTGGAAAATATCAAAAAGAGGTGACAGCGGAATATATCTGAGAGGATCTCCTCAGGTTCAGATCTGGGATACTTCGCCAGGAGGAGAAGGTGAAGGGATAGGATCAGGCGGATTATACAATAATCAAAACAACCCGTCAAAGCCGCTTACAGTTGCTGATAATCCTGTTGGAGACTGGAATACATTCAGAATAGTAATGATGGGAGATAAGGTTTCTGTTTGGCTCAATGGGTTGCTTGTTGTGGATAATGTTGTGATGGAAAACTATTGGGACAGGAAGATACCTATTTTCCCGAAAGGACCGATTGAATTGCAGGCTCATGGTACAGATCTGGCATTCAGAGATATATACGTCAGAGAAATAAACGAAAAAGAATTCAACCTTACACCGGAGGAGAGAGCTGACGGATTTGTATCTCTTTTTAACGGACAAAATCTGGATAACTGGATTGGGAACAAGAAATCATATGTTGTCGAAGACGGAATGATAGTAGTAAAACCAAGCGAAGGGAGTGGAGGGAATCTATATACCCAAAAAGAATATTCAGATTTTATTTTCAGGTTTGAATTTCTGCTTACCCCGGCAGCAAATAACGGACTAGGCATCAGGGCTCCTCTTACCGGCGATGCTGCTTATGTAGGTATGGAACTTCAGATTCTTGATAACACTGCTCCGGTATATGCAGACTTGCAGCCCTACCAGTATCATGGTTCAGTGTATGGAGTTATTCCTGCAAAGCGGGGATTTCTTAAACCTTTGGGACAATGGAATTATGAGGAAGTTGAGGTGAGGGGAACAAAGATCAAAATCACCCTTAATGGTACTGTGATCCTTGACGGAGATATAGCAGGACCCAGAGATAACGGAACTATGGATCATAATGATCATCCCGGTTTAAAAAACAAAACCGGTCATATAGGTTTTCTGGGCCATGGCTCCGAACTTAAATTCAGAGACATAAGAATAAAAGACCTCACCAGATAATGTAAAGTAAAACTCTGCAAACTCTGTGATCATATCGGCAATCCTCCCGCTAAAACAAGACGGTCAGTTAAACATTAAACTAAAAATTTAATTCGAATGAAGAGTTTATTTTTTGAAATTGCTGCATTTATTGTACTGTCTGCTTGTTCTGAAGTAAAACCTCCCGAACCATTTGGTCCGCTTCCGTCTGAGAGACAACTTGCATGGTATGGTATGGAGTACTATATGTTTGTGCATTTTACTGTTAATACTTTCACAGATAAAGAGTGGGGTTACGGAGATGAAAAGGAATCAGTTTTTAATCCCTCTGAACTTGATTGTAATCAATGGGCAAAAGTTGCTAAAGATGCCGGTATGAAAGGCATTATAATAACAGCCAAACATCATGACGGGTTTTGCCTGTGGCCTTCAAAATTCACTGAACATTCGGTTAAAAATTCTCCATGGAAAAATGGTAAAGGAGATGTTTTGCGGGAGCTCCGCAACGCGTGTGATAAATATGGGCTCAGAATGGGTGTCTACCTCTCTCCATGGGATCGTAACAGCTCATTCTATGGTACTCCTGAGTACCTTACTTATTATCATAATCAGCTACGTGAACTTCTGACGGAATACGGTAATGTATTTGAAGTCTGGTTCGACGGGGCTAATGGTGGCGATGGATATTATGGCGGAGCAAGAGAAACAAGAAGAATAGATAACAAAACATATTATAACTGGCCTGAAATGCATAAAATAGTCAGGGAGTTACAGCCTGATGCTGTGATGTTTAGTGATGCCGGTCCTGATATCAGGTGGGTTGGGAATGAACGGGGCCTTGGCAGCCTTACTAACTGGTGCCTTTTAAAACGGGATGAGTTATACCCGGGTGGTAACTTCTCTAAGATTCTCGGGACAGGCCAGGAAGATGGTAATTATTGGGTCCCTGCTGAAGTTGATGTCTCGATCAGACCAGGATGGTTCTATCATCCTGGTCAGGATTCACTGGTCAGGTCAGCTGAAAATCTTATGGAACTCTATTACTCATCAGTAGGCCGTAACAGTAGTCTTTTACTTAATGTACCACCCGACAGGCGAGGGCTTCTTCACGAAAATGATGTTAAGTCCTTATTGGCTTTCAGGGATCTCAGGGAGAAAGAGTTCGTGAAAGATATAGCGAAAGATAAAAAAGTAACAGCTACCAGAATAAGGGGAAAAAAGTACAATGGTGCCAGAATAAATGACGGGAATCCAGAAACTTACTGGACAACACCGGATGGTATTACCAATGCAGATCTTGAGATAGATCTTGGTGGTGAAACAGAAATTAACAGGATTATTATACAGGAATACGTCAGGTTGGGACAAAGAGTTCAGGAATTCAATATAGAAGCTTTTACCAATGGTGAATGGAGGCATCTTATTGATGGAACGACAATTGGTCATAAAGTGATCAGAAAATTTCCTGTAATTAAAGCCACAAGGTTAAGGGTTAATATTACTAAATCAAAAGCCTGTCCGTTAATTTCAAATGTTGAGATTTACAGAGCTCCGGGAGAATAATTTATTAGCAGCCTTCTTAATTTAATAAACCCTATAATAAGCAGAATATGAATAGAATGATAATATGGATTGCAGTAACATTCATGGGATTAATTAATCTCCCGGAAATTAATGGTATGTATCCAGAGGATAATATGGTTAATCCATATGCAGTAACTACTTATGAGTGCGCAGGCCTGTACTGGAAAGTTCCCGAGAGTGGTCCTGCTAAAATAAGGTATAAAGAAGCTTCAGGCAGCTTATGGAAAAATGGTCTTGATCTTGTTTATGATAGTCGCGACGGTGAGTACCGGGGCAGCATTATAGGTCTTGAGCCGGGTACGGACTATCAGGTTGAATTATCCAACATTTCCTCCAAATCCAGATTGAGTTTTGTTACAAGAAGCGATAAGTTTCCAATTGGTAAAACAACTTATCTCCCTGAAGGGGAAACAGATAAAACAATTGTTGTTACTGAATCGGGAACACCTGATGCTTACCATCTTATAACCGTGCATGCTAATTCCAAATCCACTCTTAATATTAAAAATGTATCCAGATATGGAATAGATATTGATGCTGATTATGTGATTGTAAGAGGAGTGGAAATAAGGAACGCGGCTGTGCATGGAGTGCTGATAAGAAGAAACAGGCATGATGTTGTTGTTGAGAAGTGTCATATAACATTCTGGGGCAGGATGGGAGGACCGCATACATATGGTAACGTTGAGGGAGGCTCTGATAGCGGAGTATATGGTGAAACAGGAACCGGAAATCTTACAATTCAATATAATCTTATAGAGGATCCCCGGGGTGCTTCAAATGACTGGGAAACAGGTCATCCTGACGGCCCGCAGGGAATTTCAATAATTCAGAGTAATGGTGGCAATGTGATTCGCTATAATGATATAGTTACAACCGAGGATCATGGATTTAATGATGCTATAGGAGGTGGAAGCAACTATTCATTTGTCGGAAATATGAACAAGGATTCCGATATTTATGGTAATCTTATCAGGGGTGTATGGGACGATGCTATCGAATGTGAAGGGGCAAATATGAATGTTCGTATATGGGGAAATTACGCTTATCTCTTTTTTAATGGTATCGCAACAGCGGCAACTTCAAAAGGTCCCATATATATTTTCAGAAATGTACTGGGTCAAAGCAGAACCGGGCATAGAAACAGTATGGGCGGGGCATTCATTAAAACCGGGGAGCATGATCCGTATGGAGGCGGAAGGAGGTATATTTTTCACAATACTGCCCTTCAACCCAATGGTGTTTTCAGTGCTTTTACCAGCCATGTGAATCCGAATTGTGTAACACGTAATAATATTTTCGATGTTCCTGGATCACTGGCCACTGATCGTGAAAAGGAACCTGCAAGCGATTACGATTATGACTATTTTTCGGGAATTGACAGAGGAACTGCACAGGAAAAACATGGAATAAAAATAGGGACAACTCCCTCCGGAACAAGATTGTATGTTGAATTATACAAACTTGAGTTTTATCCACGGGTGACAATTAATAGTATAAAATGGGGAGCCTATCCTTATGAATTTGGTGAAAGAAAAGTAACCATCACTGACCCTGTGACATGGATCAAAAATCCAATGATAGATGGCGGTGTTCTGATACCCGGGTTTAATGATAATTTCAATGGTTCAGCACCTGATATTGGTGCTTTTGAAGTCGGCAAACCTCCATTGGAGTTTGGAAGACGCAGTTATATGAAGTATGATGAAGGATGGGCACCATGGGAGATTTATTGAAAGCCCGCTTGATCCAACGATAACAACATATTGATATAATAACAAAAGTGTAAGATTTTAGCATCCGGAAGGATTTTTTTATTTTTATACGCTAATCTGTTAAGAAATTAAGTTAATGTAGCATAGATCACCAGGTTATATTTGCTGAAATCGGATTAGAGAAAAATTTAATATTCCACATTATATATAACTTTTTAACAAACTCCACCTGAAAAAATGTCAATTTTGATATGTGAGGATAATAAACTGGTTGCAGTCACTCTTTCTGCAATTCTTGGCAAAGAAGGTTATAAAACAGAATTTGCTTATGATGGTAATAAAGCTATTGAACTGCTAAATAAAAATGACTATCTTATACTTCTGGTTGATATTCATCTTCCGTACCTCAGCGGACTTGAACTTCTTAAATACGTAAGGTCTGACCTGAATAAGAAAACTCCGGTAATAGTGATTTCTACTTTTAGTGATCCTCAAGTCATAAAACAGGCAAAGTTACTTGGTGCAAATGATTATATAGTTAAACCACTTGATCCGGTTTACCTGATTAAACAGATAAAATTTTTTGAAAAAAACAAATAGTGTGAAGAAGCTCATTGTGCTTTGCCTGATATTCTGTTTAACAGGCTTCATTTCGTCTTTAAAGATTCCGGCTCAGGGTTCAGGGAACCCGGAAGAAGAGTTAAGTCAGATTCGTAAGCTGGCTTTTTCTGGCAAACTGGCTGAAGCAGAGGCTGCTGCAAAAATCCTTGTAGATTCATTTCCATCTTATAGTGATGGCAAGATACTTCTTGCAAATATATATGCCTGGCAGAAAAATTACCAGCCTGCTGTCACAATTCTCGATTCTTTGCTGGCTCATGAACCTGGCAATAATGACGCAATCGTAGCCCGGAATAATATTTCAAAATGGATTGCTGCAGAAAATTCGGATAAATCAAAAAGAAAAGACTCCGAAGGTCAGGTTATACAGGGCAAAAGCAAGGGTACGACAGAAATAAGGGCCGGGTATTCTTTTGACAGGTTCCCAAAGCCATATAACCGCTTCTGGCAGGTATTTAAAGGTGGTGCCGCACACCGGTTTAAATGGGGTCCCGCATCAGCAAGCCTGAATATAGGCAATATTAAAATTAAGGACCCGTTACCCCGTTCCTCAACTGAGACGCAAATTGAGATTGATGCATATCCTCAACTGACAAAAAAAAACTATGCCTATTTTGATTATGCATTCAGTAACGGATCATATTTTCCCAGACACAGGGCTGCCTTGGAGGTTTGGCAAAATTTACCTTCCGGCTGGGCGGTTTCTGCCGGACTAAATTATTATTATTTCGACAGAAATATTTTTATCGCATCAGCATCGGTAGAAAAATACATTGGAAAGTACTGGTTATCTGCAAAATCCTTTATCTATTTTAAGGACAAAGGTCCCACAACTTCATTTTATGTTAATGCAAGACGGTATTTCAATGACAGTGATTATTTCCAGGTAACTGCCGGCACCGGTACTGCTCCGGATGAACCATTTGATATACAGACAGATCTGATGCGTCTGAGCGCTAATAGTATCAGGCTGGCTTATAATCTAGCGGTTACCAATAAAATTATGGTCAGGATTGGGGCAGGATATTCAAGAGAAGAGTATTTTGCATCTGACTGGAGAAGCCGGTTTGACGGAGGAATAAATTTAATCTTTACTCTTAAAGCCAGGTAATGAAAAGGCAACTTTTGATAATATTATTGCTTTTATACACTGCTGTTTTCCAGTCAGAATTAATAACGTGTCAGATACCTTCCTTTTCATTTCATGATACCTCCCATATAAAGAAGCCAGAAAAACCTTTAAAACCAGAAAAACTTATAACTATATCAGATCTTGTTAATTTACCGGAAGATAATTATCCGGTCCAACTCGGGGCTTTTAAACTTAAGGCAAATGCTGAAGCCTTATACCGTAAAATTGAAATGTACATGGGTGATGCTGTAAAAATAATCAAGGAGGATGGTTACTATAAAGTTCGTATAACCAACTCTGCTAATAATAAAGTGTCAGGATATTTTAGCCTCATCTTTTCTTCAGAAACAATACGTAATAATAAAAAACTTATTTCTGTAAATCCAGTCACCGATAAAATTGTTTCTGTCTCAGACACCACCGAAAAGAGAACAGCCATCACCGGTCAGGCAGGGAATCCTCCTTCTTTCAATAAAACTCAACTTGCAGAATCTGCAAAAAAAGTAAAGCACAGGATCATTTTACTGAATAATAGCAACCCCTGGTTCAGGGAATTAGACTATTTGGGAAAATCTGTAGCACTTGTAAATGCTCTGACTATTATTATAATAACGGCAATATTTACAATGATTGTTTTGTTGATCTTTATTTTATTAAACAGAACACGGATGGAAAAGGAGGAGAAATTGCGTCAGTTGCTTCTGGAAAAATACCAGGAAAAGTTAGTCGGGTATCTTTACGGTGATAATTTGCCTGAGGAATTCATACCTATAGCTTCAGATAAATTCAGGCGTCAGGTACTTATAGATCAGATCATCGATATCAGTATTAACCTGAAAGGCGATACTAAAGCAAAACTTCAGGACCTTTATCTTAACCTGGAACTTGACAAAGACTCCTTAAATAAAGTCTCTAGCAGGCCATGGCACAAGAAAATAAAAGGATTCAGGGAGCTGGCATTTATGAATATCAGGAAAGCCAATGATGAAATTTACAGGTGCCTCGAATCGAAAAATGAAATATTGAGAATTGAAGCCCAGATAGCACTGGTAAGGCTTAGCGATAACCCTTTTGAGTTTCTGAACCATCTTGAAAGACCTTTTTCATTATGGGAACAGATAACCCTGCACGAATTACTAGTTCAGCACGACATGCAGGTGCCTTCATTCAGTAGCTGGTTAACTTCACCGAATAATACCATTGTATTGTTTTCTCTGAGGATGATCCGTGAATATAAACAGGTTTATTCTGAAAATGAAGTGTTAAAAGTACTGCATCATAGTAATCCTGCAGTACGAAAGATCGCGATTGAAGTAACCGGTGATCTTGAAATGAAAAAAGCTTTGACAATTATGAAGAAGATGTACAAAAATGAAAACTATGAAAACAACCTTGAGATACTGAGATCAATGAGTAAAATGCCGGATGAGAATATGCTGGGTTTTCTGAAACTTGTTCTTGATAAGGAAGATGATGTTCAACTACAGATCGAAGCAACAAAAGCTATCAAAAACATGGGACTGGTGGGAGTTAGGGCTCTTGTAAAAATTATGGAATCGGAATACAAAAACTACAATATAATTATCAGGCATGTGCTTGATCAGAGGATAAATTAGATAATTAAAGAGATGGGATATATTCTTGCAAATTTTATTTTAATTCTCAGTTGCATCCTGTTTGGATCATATATTATTTTGGGTCTTTTTTCCGCCATCGCATTAAGAAAATACTTTCGGAAAAATAGTTATATTAATTACAACACATTGGTATTGTCACCATTAAGTCCACACGTTTCAATAATTGTACCAGCTTATAATGAAAGTCATCACATTATTGATAATTTAGGAACACTTCTGTCACTCTACTATAATAATTTTGAGGTTATTGTAGTGAATGATGGTTCAACAGATAATACTTTCGATCTGATTAAAGAGACCTATGACCTCGTAAAAGTAAATTATTACTTTGATTACAGAATTCCATGTGAGAGGATAAGAGGGGTTTATAAATCAAATAATCCTTCCTATATGCGGCTTCTGGTTATTGATAAAAACAATGGAGGGAAAGCTGATTCACTTAATGCCGGTATAAACATAAGCCGTAACTCTCTTATAGTCTCAATTGATGCTGATTCAATGATCGAAGCTGACTCGCTGCTTAAGCTTGTGAAACCATTTCTTGAAGAAAAAGAACGAAAAGTAATAGGTACCGGGGGTGTGATCCGCATTGTGAATTCGTGTTATGTTGAAAAAGGGTTTATACGGGAAATACGTCTTCCGGAAAAAATATTGCCCAGATTACAGGTAGTAGAATATACCCGGGCATTCCTTCTTGGCAGGATGGCATGGAGTCAGCTTGACGGATTAATGCTTATTTCAGGAGCCATCGGTATGTTTGATAAGGATACTGTTATTAAATCAGATGGTTACAGTATTAATACGGTTGGTGAAGATATGGAACTTCTTCTTCGAATGAGACGGTTTATGGCTGAAACTAATAATTTATATGAAGTAACATATATTCCTGATCCTTTATGCTGGACAGAGGTGCCTTCCGATCTGAAATCTATGAGGAAGCAACGGACACGATGGACCCGGGGATTAGCTGAATCTCTCTGGACTCATAAAAAGTTATTTATGAACAGGAAGTATAAGCAGCTTGGTACTCTTGGTTACCCGTACTGGCTGTTTTTTGAATGGGCCGCCCCGCTGATAGCATTTTCCGGATTACTCTACACTGTGATCCTGGCTGTTGCAGGTCTGGTGAACTGGCCTTTTTTCTTCCTTATTTTCACTTTTGTATATGCTTTGGCAGTCTGCCTGTCTACCTGGGCGGTCCTTCTTGAAGAGATCACATTCCATAAGTATCGCCGAAAGAGAGATGTCATGAAGCTGATAGGGGTAGCGTTTATTGAACCCTTTATTTATCCTGTTTACACCTGGTTTGCAGTCATAGGGAACCTCGAATTCCTGCGAAGGAAAAAGGGTTGGGGTACTGCGAAAAGAAGCGGATTTGAAAAGGAAAAGCAAAAAAAAGTATAGAATAGGTTTCTGTTTTTTAAAAACATGTGGGATTCATTGTTTCATTTTCTTTTAGACAGTAAACCACTGAAATGTTTCAACTTTTCTCTGCATATTTTGCAGATACTTCAATTTTCGACCTGTGTGTTTAACGGATTTAATCTTTCTGTAACATTCTTATAACTTTTACTATTTCTGCAACCTTTAGGGTAAGACCATTCCAGTCTTTTTTCCGGATAAATTCTTTCGTTATAAGATTTGATCCAAGCCCTATACAGGTGACCCCTGCATCGAACCACACTTTGAGATTTTCAGCCGTCGGTTCAATACCACCTGTGGCCATTATACTCGTCCAGGGGCACGGGCCTTTTATTGCTTTAACGAACTCAGGTCCTCCGGTAAATGGTACAGGGAAGAGCTTTACAAGATCCGCTCCAAGCTCTTCGGCATAATTTATTTCTGAAAGTGAACTGCACCCCGGAACGCAAAGTATTTTTCTTCGGTTACAAACCTTTACCATTTCCGGATTAAGGATGGGAGATACAATAAAGTCTGCCCCCAGCTGAATATAAAGAGAGGCGGTCCCAGGGTCAATTATAGTCCCGGCACCTGTCACCAGTTGCGGAAGCTCCTGACCGGCCCATTTATTTATCTCGCTGAACACTTCATGTGCAAAATCACCACGGTTGGTGAATTCAATCACTCTAATTCCACCTTCATAACAGGCTCTTATTATATTCCTGCAAACCTCAGGGTCTTTATTATAAAATATAGGAACTATTCCAGCCTCCTTAATTTTTATTATAACATCTGTCCTTGTAAAATTAGCCATAATTAATTATTGAATTGTTTGTACAAATCTATTCAAATTAGGGTTACCGGCAAAGTCATTTTTTATTTTGTGGTGCTATTTGGCTATTTGTCATATTATTAGGTTGTCAGATTATTACTGGTCTTCTTACTTTTTTACAAATTATAAAATCAACCGAATATCTTTTTATCTTAGCACCTCAAACTCATGTTATGGCATTAAACTACATCTGGATAGCATTTTTTCTTATAGGATTCATTGTTGCGCTTGGGCAGTTAATATTTACGGGTAACACTCAGATATTCAACAGCCTTGTGAATTCGGTCTTCTTAAGTGCCAAAACAGGTTTTGAAATATCACTGGGACTGACAGGAGCTCTGACCTTATGGATGGGGCTTTTAAAGGTAGGGGAAAAGGGAGGAATTATTAATATCCTTGGCCGCATTACGGGTCCTTTTTTTCAGAAGCTTTTCCCGGGTTTGCCAAAAGGGCATCCTGCTTATGGATCAATTACATTGAACATTGCTGCTAATATGCTGGGCCTTGATAATGCTGCAACGCCGGTTGGACTGAAGGCAATGAAGGAGATGCAGGAGGTTAATCCCGACAAGGAGACAGCATCAAATGCGCAGATAATGTTCCTTGTTTTAAATGCTGCAGGACTGACTATAATTCCCGTAAGTATTATTGTATACAGAACGCAGCTTGGCGCTGTAAATCCTGCTGATATTTTCATTCCTATACTTATTTCCACTTTTTTTGCTTCAGTAACCGGCATGTTGAGTGTAGCAATCATTCAGAAGATCAACCTTTTTGATAAGGTCATACTTGCTTACCTTGGGGGACTTACAGCCATTATTGCCGGAGTGATTTTTTATTTCAGCCGGTTACCTAAGGAACAAATCACAACTGCCTCAACCTTTGCTGCTAATTTTATCCTGATGTCCATTATAGTGCTTTTCATAGTTCTGGCTTTTATCAAAAAGGTCAATGTATATGATGCTTTTATTGAAGGAGCAAAAGAGGGATTTAATATTGCGATAAGGATCATCCCTTTTCTTGTTGCGATATTGGTTGCAATTGGCATATTCAGGGCTTCGGGTGCTATGGATTTCCTGATCGGAGGCATTGCCAGATTCTTTGCATGGATTGGTGTTGACACACAATTTACCGCAGCCCTGCCTGTTGCGTTCATGAAGCCGTTAAGCGGGAGTGGTGCCAGGGGACTTATGGTTGATGCAATGACAACATATGGGGCCGACTCATTCATTGGTCGCCTTGCCTGTACAATGCAGGGAACAACTGATACAACTTTTTACATTGTGGCAGTTTATTTTGGTTCTGTCGGGATAAAGAACGCCAGGTATTCAATCGGGTGCGGTTTGCTTGCCGACCTTGCTGGATTTACTGCTGCAATATTTGTTGCATATTTCTTTTTTACTTAATTTAAATCTATGTCCACACTTCTGACATCAATCCTGGTTGTGATAAGCATACTAGCAATCGTGCTTCTGACTTCATCACTTAAGCTTAAAGCATTCATCTCACTCTTTATTGTCTCAGTGTTTCTTGCATTTGCAACTCTTCCTGCCGGAAAGGTTATAAGTACAATGAAAGAGGGTTTTGGAAACACAATGGCCTCTATCGGTTTCCTGATAATACTTGGCGCAATAATAGGAATAACTCTTGACAGGACTGGAGGTACAATTTCAATTGCTAATTACATTCTATCTAAAACAGGTGAGAAAAGGGGTGCTCAGGCTATTGGCATAACCGGATTTATTACGGGATTACCGATTTTTTGCGATTCGGGTTTTATAATACTGAGCGGACTTGCAAAGTCATTCAGTTCACGGTCAAAAATTGCAATGCCTGTAATGGCAACCGTTCTGGCTACATCGCTCTATTCCATACATTGTCTTATCCCTCCGCATCCTGGAGCACTTGCAGCTGCTGCGATCTTTGATGTAAATGTGGGCCACCTTATTTTAGCAGGAGTATTTTTTGCAATACCTGGTGCAATTGCAGCTTTTTACTGGACTAGATGGATATCAAAAAGGAATGATTACCTCCCTGCAAAAGAGCCTGATACCAATATCCTGGCCACACGGGAAAATCTGCCCCCCGTTTTTCTTTCTTTTATGCCAATTGTTGTTCCTCTTTTACTGATAACGGTAAAATCGCTGATAACTCTTTTTGACCGTAGTGGGGAAAGCCTGATCTCAAAATTGTTCTATTTTCCGGGTGACCCAATCTTTGCTCTCTCTATAGGAGCTGTTATAGCGTTGTTCCTTATAAAGGATAAGAGTGTTACTTCTATGAACAATATTTTTGAGGAGGCAATAGAAAAGGCGGGGCCGATCCTTATAGTCACCGCGGCCGGTGGCATGTTTGGAATGGTTATTAAAGCTACAGGTGTTGGTGAAGCTGCCGGAAAAATGCTTTCCGGAACAAACCTCGGCCTCATAGTTCCGTTTCTGATAGCTGTAGTGATGAAGACTGCCCAGGGTTCTTCAACGGTAGCTATTATTACTTCTGCATCATTTGTCGCCCCCATGCTGCCAGTCCTCGGACTCGATTCGGAATGGGGAAGGTTATTGGGAATGCTTGCAATGGGTGCCGGTTCAATGGTTATTTCCCATGCAAATGATTCTTACTTCTGGGTCGTAACCAAATTTGCAGACCTCAATATAAACATATCATTAAAGGTATACTCTCCGGCAACGCTTATTATGGGTCTGGTAATATTTTCATGTGTCTGGGTAACATCAATCTTTGTTTTATAAATATTATTTTTAAGAGCATTCTGACCAATTTTAAATTCCATTTATTAATTCCGAAATGAATTACCGGAAAATTGCTGAACAGATATTTCTTGCAGGTGTGTACAGTGTCTCTCCTGACAGGCTCATTCATAACCAGATTAAACTAACCGGTACAACTCTGAGCATCGGCAAACAAGTTTTTTCTCCTGACAAAACAAAAGGTATTTATTTGATTGGTGCAGGAAAAGCTACTGCGGGAATGGCTCTGGCAACGGAGGAAATTCTTGGCAGTATGATTAAGGGTGGACATATTGTAGTAAAGTATGACCATTCAGGTTGCCTTAACTATATTGATGTTACTGAGGCAGGTCATCCTGTACCTGATAAAAACGGATTCATGGGAACCCGTAAAATTCTTGATATTGCAGAAAAAGTTTCTGAGGATGACCTGGTTATCTGTTTGCTGTCTGGCGGGGGATCAGCTTTGCTTGCAGATTTTCCTGAGGGTTCTTCCCTTGAGGAAATTATTTACTTTAACGACATCCTTGTAAAATCAGGGGCCACAATTCAGGAAATAAATGTGATCAGAAAACATCTCTCAAAAGTAAAAGGGGGAGGACTGGCGCGAGTGTTATTTCCTGCAACCACTTTCAACCTTATCCTGTCAGATGTTTTAGGGGATCCTCTCGATTCCATTGCTTCAGGTCCAACTGTACCTGATCCTTCAACATTCTATGAAGCACTTTCTATTCTCAAAAAATATAATATTTCATCTTCAGTTCCTGCAAGAATAATGAATTATCTGAAAGAAGGAGTTGCAGGATTGCAACCTGAAACCCCGAAACCGGGAGACCCTGTTTTCAAAAACTCGTTTAATATCCTGATCGGAAATAATAAAATGGCACTTGAAGCCGGAGCAGAAAAAGCAGCCAGTCTTGGTTTTGAAGCATCAATCATTGATGACAGATTGCAGGGCGACAGTCTGAAAGCATCGGAATATATCTTTGAAACGTCTGTCAGATACAGACAAAACAAGCTATCAGGTAAACCTGCCTGTCTGTTATTCGGCGGGGAGACTACTCTTAAAGTTACCGGAAACGGATTGGGAGGAAGGAACCAGCATCTGGCATTATCGGCAGCCATGTTGCTCCGGAATAACCCGGGAATTACCATTCTTTCCGCCGGAACCGACGGTAATGATGGGCCTACGGATGCAGCAGGAGCCGTAGTTGATTCTGAAACTTTAAAAGGTATTTCATCAAAAAATATTAATCCTGAAAAATATTTGATGGAATTCGACTCTTATAATTTCTTTAAATTGGCAGGAGGTCATATCATTACTGGTCCTACCCGGACAAACGTAATTGATATGGTAGTGGTAATTATAGAATAATGTTGATCTGTTTTTGAAATTTTAATAACAGGCTTTGGATGGTACTTCAATTGAAAAAACTATAATAATGGACATAAAAGAATTTATCACCCACGACAGGTTTGCCTCCTTCCTGGGCATCGAATTGCTTGAGGCAGGGGAAGGAAAGGCAAAAGCAAAACTTGAGATCACGGAAGATCACCTGAATGCTGTTAATATTGCTCACGGCGGAGCAATATTCTCTCTTGCCGACCTTGCTTTTGCTGCGGCATCCAACTCTTACGGGGAGGTTGCTGTTGCAATAAATGCAAATATCTCTTATCTGAAACCTTCGGGAAAAGGAGTACTCTATGCTGAGGCCTTTGAGATTTCAAGAAACAGAAAACTTGCCACATATACAATCAATATAAAAAATGAGGAGGGAGAACTTATTGCAAGCTTTCAGGGTACGGCATACAGAACAGATAAAGTAGCATTCAGGGAGGATCATTCAAAAAATATCTACTTTACCTGATCCTGCCCGACAAAGAGAATAATGTTAATAAAAGCAGTTTTTACCTGAAATTCTGTTTCATCCAGGAAATCGCTTTTTCTTTCATATCAATAGAGAAACGATTATAATCATCAGGGGCGAATAATTCAATATTATCCTTTAGTTTATACAGATCATAAACCTTTTTAACCTCGTTCATGCAGTTCTGAATGTCAGGGAATGAAGCATACTGATCCCAGACGGGTGCTATAACCAGAATTGGCCGCGGAGCTATGACGGCCAGGATTTCATGAAAGTCGTAAGGGATATGTGTTTCATTTTTTACAAAGAAACCTAAACGAGGCAGCAGGCCATGCAGGTGTGAATATTCATAAATCCCTTCTGCGGTTTTTCCGGGTGTATTGAGCCGCATTGGCGTAAAACCGCATACAGATATCATTCCTGCGATCCTCTCATCCAGTGCAGCACTGTATAATCCTACCATACCTCCCAGCGAGTAACCGGCAACATATATCCGGTCAGGATTTATGAATTTGAGCTCCGAAAGTGCATCTACAGCCCAACGGACATCTGAAACCATACGGCCCATTTCTGACCAGTGAGGAAATCTGTTGTAAAAAAGCCTGCTTTCTTCAACAAGCCTTGTACCGAATCCGATCTGGTCATATGCATAAACAGCGTATCCTGCCTTCACAATTCTTGATATAATGTCGCCATCTTTTCCAATACCGGTTGAATATGAATAATCGTGCAGCCAGATCACCACCGGCATTTTATCAACCCTCCCGTCAGCAGGGTCATTTCCGGGATAATATAATCGTCCGAAGAGCAAGGGACTGCTTCCAATATCCCTGCTCACCCCTGGAAGACCCACTACCTCCTGAAGATAATCAGATTGAGGCCCGGGACCAACAGATGGTGGTTCCACACCTAATCCCCAGTTAATTCGCTGTCTGATATCCGAAACTTTTTCCTTCCATGCTGATGTATTTTTAATAACCTTGCCCGATGAATCTTTAAGTAAATCATCAGTGCCTTTAACCGGAAAGGACAAGGGATCAATCATCTCCCCACTGAGACCTAGCCATTTGGAAAAAGTATAATCATAAATCAGCTTATTATCCGGTTTTATATCCCCACGGCCAAATACAAAATCAAAGAAATCAAGGTAGCGCTCCATGTCTCTGTATGAAGGGGAATGCAAACCTTCGCGTAAGTCAAGAGCTATTTTATCTCCGGCTCCCAGGAATTCATACGCTTTACGGGCTGAAAGATATGCCTGTTCAATGCCCCATGGATTCCCGGCCGATTCTGTTATGGAAGATGTAAGCATCAGCCCCCTGGGCGCTACCAGTGCCATTAATGAATTCTCATCTACAGGAATTTTGCTTTCCTGTCCCACAAAAAACCTGAGCCTGGGATTTAACCAGTGTGGACGGGCCCACGTTAACAATGAAGTTGTTTCATTACTGTATTTATCTGTTGTGTAGCGGAATGGATCTTCCCCACCTGTGCCGCCGCTGATAGGAACAACGGCTTTGATGCGCTCATCATAAGCAGCTGCCCACAGTGCCATCTTCCCGTTCCGTGAGAGGCCTGTAAGGGCAATCTGTTCCTTATTAACATAATCAAGAGTATATAGATAATCAATAGCTCTTGAGGCAGCCCATGCCCAGCGCATTATGGCACTGAAATCATACTGTGGCCACCAGATCTTTTCATATTCCTCACTGTCATCGGGATAACCATATTTTGGATCCGTTGCTGTGAAACGGCATCCGATATATCCCCTGCGTACCGCTGCCTGAACCCAGTCGTATCTCTCTTTTTTCCATGGACAGATGAATACAGGAAACGGGCCATTCCCAGGCGGAATCAATAAAGTGACATGAAGTATTGCTTTGTGGTCAGGACCAAACCGTAATAATATATTCCGCTCTTTAAGCAGCCCCAGCTTTTTCTCATCCAGCAACTCAACCTGAAGGTTCCCGGGTGGAGGAGGGACCGTACCTGTGATCCAATGCTGTGCCAGGTCTTTCATCTGTTCCCGTTTTATGTTCCATTGGGTTATAGTTTCTACAGGAATATTCTTTCCCCCTGATCCAGTATTAACGGATCAGGAAGAAATGGTAAAGAAGGCAACTCATCAAAATCCGGAGGCAGTTCACCTGTTCGTTTCAACCAGTCACGCCAGGTAAAATCCTCAGGTGAGACATGTGCAGGGGGCGTTCCCGGCAGCTGGTCTCCGCTTGCCCTTGTAAGATCTTCCGGAAGTACTTTCATCAACTGCTTTAGGTATTGTTGCCGGGTCATATCTTCCTGCCCGGAAAGTATCCCTGAAAAGTTTGAACAGACCAGCCATGCTGTTAGTGTCAAAGAAGTAAATACTCTCTTCATATTTTTCATGTCTATATTACACACTTAGTCACAAATACTCAACAATTTGCCTGTAAGTTAAATTATTCGTTAAATATACTATTTTTGTTCCTGACGTTAAATCAATAATATCCATACTTTAAACCCTGACTTTTTCTGTCAAAATAAATGTTTATAAATTTCTTCATTGGTATTTTATTATTATTTTCATGTCCTTAAAAGTTTATTAGTCACTAATATGAAACCCACATGTCATTCTAACACAGACACATAATAAATATAATTTTATCAATATGTGGGTTCCATCATCCCTTTACAATAAAAATTATATTATGATGAAAAACATGAAATTTAAATTATTAATTATGTTGCTTATTTTAGCAGTAGTTTCAGTTAGCTGCGGCAACAATAAATCTGGTGAAAATATGAATACTTCTAAAACTTTAAACAAAGTACCTGCTTTGGAGTCTAAAATGATGATAATTGCGAAATTATCTGTAAAACCTGAAAAAATCAGAGAATTTACTGAAGTTGCTAAAGAGATGATCGGGAAATCGAATACAGAAAGTGGCTGCAGTTTTTATCAGCTTTATCAGAACCCATTTGATAATTCAAAGTTTGTTTTTGTTGAAGAATACAATAATCAGGCTGCCGTTGATGCCCATTTTGCTACCGATTATTTTAAGGCTTTTGGTCCCAAAATTGGTGATTTGATTATTGGGGCCCCTGAAATCAAAGTAATAAGCGTGGCTAAAGAGGTTATCCAGTAATTTGTTTTTCTGTAAGGCCTGTTGTGGGGTCATAAAGTAACCCATACACGTCATTCGGATAATCATAAAATAATAAGCTTTATTCAATTATAAACCCCTAATAGGTAGCATAATCGATATTAAGGGCATATTTGAAAATGAGAGCTTGTTTTTCCTATATTTGTTTTTCATCGCTTTAAAATAAATTCTTATTGAGAAAATATGAAAGCCCTTGTACTTGAAGAATATAACAAGCTGAAATATAAAGATGTCCCTGACCCGGGTATAAACAGTAATGAGGTTCTTGTAAAAGTAAAAGCATGTGGAATCTGTGGGTCGGATGTTCATGGCCTTGACGGTAGTACAGGACGAAGGATACCACCTATGATAATGGGTCATGAAGCTTCCGGTGTAATTGTGAAAACAGGGCAGGATGTAAAAAGCTGGAAGGAAGGAGACAGAGTCACATTCGATTCAACTGTTTATCCTCTTAATGACTGGTATACCCTCAGGGGAAAATACAATTTAAGTGACAACCGCGAAGTTCTGGGTGTATCACCCGGAACCTATAAAAGAGCCGGCGCTTTTGCCGAATATATTGCTATTCCACAGCACATACTGTATAAAATACCTGAAAGCGTTACTTTTGAGCAGGCAGCAATGGTTGAAGCTGTTGCAGTGGCTCTTCATAGTATTAATTTATCGGGAATAAAGACCGGTGACAGCTGCCTTGTGGTTGGTGCCGGAATGATTGGTATTTTCATAATAAAACTCCTGAGATTATCGGGGGCATCAAAAATAATAGCTATTGATATAAATGAAAAACGTCTTGAAAATGCAGAAAGAGCAGGTGCTGATTTCCTATTAAATTCAGGTGACGATAAAGTTGACGAGAAAATAAAGTCTTATACTGCAGGCAGGGGCACTGATATTTCATTTGAAGCAGTCGGAATAAGTGATACGGTAAATATTGCTATTGAATCGGTACGTAAAGGAGGAAATGTTATTCTTGTGGGAAACATCACGCCCTCAATTGATTTTCCACTCCAGAAAGTTGTTACAAGGGAGCTCAGGATTCATGGTAGTTGTGCAATAAGGGGAGAATACGAGGCTGTTCTTGGCCTCCTTGAAAAGGGGAAGATAAGTGTTGATGATCAGATTTCAGTAGTTGCCCCATTATCAGAAGGTGCTCATTGGTTCGAGAAACTTTATTATAAAATGGAAGACTTAAATAAAATAATTCTTGTTCCTTAATTCAATTTCTATGTCAGGAAGAACCTATAATATCTCAATTGCCGGATGCGGAAAAGTGGCTCATCTTCATGCCAAAGCAATCAGGAATATTGCCAATGCCCGCCTATCATGTGTCTGGAGCAGGACTCCGGAAACCTCTGAAAAGTTTGCAGAACAATATGAAACAAAACATTCTACGGACATAATTAAAATGGTCACTGATAATAAGATTGACCTTGTGATAGTATGCACTCCTCATAAATTTCACCGGCAAGCAGCGGTTGAGGCTGCACTTGCGGGAGCTAATGTGCTGGTAGAAAAACCGCTGGCCTCGGATCTTGAGGATTGTGACGCCATTATTGATGCCTGCAGGACTAATGATGTGAAGCTTGGAGTAATAAGCCAGAGGAGGTGGTACGAACCAGTAAAAAGAATAAAAGAAGCCATTGAGAAGGGCAAGATAGGGAAGCCGGTTCTTGCAACAGTTACAATACTTGGCTGGCGCGATAAAGCTTATTATGATTCCGATGCCTGGAGGGGAACATGGGATATGGAGGGTGGCGGTGTTCTTGTTAATCAGTCGCCTCATCAACTCGATTTAATGTTGTGGTATATGGGTGATATTGATGAGGTTTATGGTGTATGGAGAAACCTTAATCATCCATATATTGATGTGGATGATACTGCGGTTGCGATAGTGAAATTTAAAAGTGGAGCTATAGGGAATATCCTTGTCAGCAATTCCCAGAAACCTGGTATTTACGGGAAAGTACATGTTCATGGAGAAAACGGAGCATCAGTGGGAGTGCAAACAGATGGAGGGGCAATGTTCATAGCAGGGATGACAGGTGTAACGGAACCTCCTGTTAATGATCTGTGGACAATACCTGGTGAGGAAAACTTGCTTAAGGAATGGAATGGTATTGACAGTGAATTTTTTAAAAGTTGTGACCCTACGGTATATTATATGCAATGCCAGATTGAAGATTTTATAGATTCACTCGAAAATAAAAGGGATCCACTGGTAACAGGTGAAGCAGGACGTAAAACCGTTGAATTATTTACTTCAATATACCGTTCATCACTTGAAAATACTCCTGTAAAATTTCCATTAACTCAAAACTCAAAACTCAAAACTCAAAACTCATAACTCATAACTCATAACTCATAACTCATAACTCATAACTCATAACTCATAACTCATAACTCATAACTTATTATGTCCTCCTCATATATCGTTTTTATAGTATTAATCGGAGTCTCCATGTTATTGATTATGGTGCTGAAATTAAAGTTAAGCGCCTTTATTTCACTTCTGATAACTTCGATTTTTGTAGGGATCCTTGCCGGAATGCCTCTTTCAAAAATTTCTTCCAGCATACAGGAAGGTATGGGTGGAACCCTGGGATTTGTTGCAACTGTTGTTGGACTTGGAGCAATTTTCGGACAGATGCTTGAAAGTTCAGGTGGAGCTAAATCCCTTGCCGATTATCTGCTTAAAAAGTTTGGCGTAAAAAGAGCATCATGGGCCTTGACTATTACAGGGTTTCTGGTTGGTATACCCATCTTCCTCGAGGTGGGGCTTATTATTCTGATACCGATGGTTTATGCCCTGACACGTGATTCCAAAAACTCCATACTTTATTATGCAATTCCTCTTCTTGCAGGTCTGGCAGTTACACATGCAATGGTGCCACCGACACCTGGTCCAATGGCAGTGGCCAACATTCTCAGTGTGGATATCGGATGGGTTATCCTTTTTGGAATGATGGCCGGAATTCCTACAGCAATCATTGCAGGGCCGGTATTTGGCAGATTCATCGCTAAAAAGATTGTATTACCGGCTCCTTCTGAAATATTCGAACCCGCTTCTGATTCCATTGGTGACTCTCAAAAATTGCCATCATTCGGGATAGTTGCTTTAATAATTTCAACTCCCCTGATGCTGATCCTCATGAGTACTTTTATAAATTTTGGAATTGATAAAGCGCTGCTGAAAAAATCATTACTGACAGATATACTGGCATTTATCGGACACCCTTTCACTGCACTTATAATTGCTACTTTATTATCAATCCTGTTGTGTTTGAAAAGGAATATGTCCAGGCAAATGATCCTGGATCTAAGTTCAAAGGCTCTTGGCCCGGCCGGGATAATTATCCTTGTAACAGGAGCAGGGGGAGTATTGAAGCAGATACTGGTCGATAGCGGTATAGGGACAATACTTGCGGCATCAATTTCTCAATCATCATTTCCGGTAATTATTCTTGCATGGACTCTGGCAGCAATTGTGCGAGTAACCCAGGGATCTGCAACTGTTGCAATGATTACTGCAGCAGGAATTATGGCTCCTATTTTGCCGGTTTTTAACCTCAATCAGCCAAATCTGGCACTTATAGTTATAGCTATTGCATCGGGTGCCACTATTCTTTCACATGTTAATGACAGTGGTTTCTGGATTGTCAGTAAATATCTGGGAATGAACGAAAAACAAACATTGCAATCATGGACGGTTATGGAAACCATAATTGCTGTATCGGGATTGTTGCTTACATTGTTATTCAGTCTGTTCTTTTAATTTAGTTTTATTAAGTTCTTAATTTTACTTCATATATATTTACCATCCTTAGGTTGGTTGGCTAATTTAGATACTCTTCTGCAATGAAAAAAGTATTCTCACTGATTTACCTTTTATTGCTTGTAACTGTATTGTCAGCTCAGGAGGGTGCTCCTATTCTGACACATTATCAGGAGAGTCGTGAAATTGAGAATCAAAGCTGGGCAATATGCCAGGATGAAAACAGGGTGATGCTATTCGCAAACCGGAAGGGTATTTCTTCCTTTGACGGAGCAGAATGGTCATTCATTGGAATCCCGGTTGTTCCATTTACTATGCAGATTAATCCTTATGACGGCAGGATATATATTGGTAGTAGCAATAACTACGGATTTCTTGAGAAATATCAGATGGGCTCATACAAATATGTTTCTCTTTCAGATGAGTCAACTGATCCTGGATTAATAACAAAAATAATCTTCAATGATTCCCTGGTCTGGTTTTATGGAGAAAAAACATTAACAAGGTATAACTCCGTAACGCATAAGGTGGAACTCCGGATTAATTCAAAACCAGGAATTCCCTTTACGGGAATGTTCATAACACCAAAAAATACATTTATTAATGTGAAATCCAGAGGTTTATACAGACTTGAAAGTGATACTCTGTTCCCCATTGTTACTGGATATCTCACCGAGAAAACAGATATTCTGTTTTCCCTGCCTTATAATAAGAAGATGGTTTTGCTAGGGTTAAGTGATGGAAAACTATCTCTTTTTGACGGGATAAAATATTACGATTATCCTAATCAGGATGATGAATATATCAGAGATAAAATCTTGTCTGAAGGTATTGCAATTGGAGATAGTCTCTATGCTTTTTCCACTTTTAACGGTGGGGCCGTTGTGTTGAATAAAGTCACCGGGAAGGTCAGGTTTTTAATTAATAATCAAAACGGATTGCCTGATAATGAGATTTTTGCTATCGGATGTGATAAGAGCGGCGGCTTATGGCTTTCACATCAGTATGGACTTACTCGTGCGGACCTTAATCTTCCCGTACGGAATTTCAGTACTTACCCGGGTCTTAAAGGTAACCTCACTGCTTCGCTCAGGTATAATAATGAGCTTTATGTGGCAACAAGTGAAGGTGTTTATTATCTGGCTGAGGAGAAAAATTACTCAAAGGTTGAGATTCTTAAAAAGAGTTATTCTGAAATTAAAACAGATACATCCGTTACCCGCTCCTCATCGCCTGTTCCGCAACCTGAAAAGGTTCAGGAACCTCAGAACACAAGAAAAAGTATATTCAACAGGATTTTTGGCAGAAGGATTGATCCCGCACAAAATGACTCCATAATAAAGTTGCCTGAGCCTGAGGTTTCAATCACCAGCACAAAGCCTATGGTTATTTATAAATGGCAGACCGTAAATAAAGTTGTATCAGTAAGTTTTATTTATAAGAAAGTTGAAGGTATTAAGGAAAAATGCCGTCAGCTTGTTTCTACTAAAAATGGAATACTGGCAGCAACAAATACAGGTCTGTATGTTGTTGAAAATCATAAAGCTGTTAAAATAGCAGATAACCGGTATATTAATTTTATCACATGGAAACCGTTCGGCGGAAAGTATTCAGTTGGTACCGGAAATGGATACTTTATTGCAAACTTCAGAAAAGGTAAATGGTCAGTTGAAGTTCCGGATTCTGATTTCATTGAGCCTGTTTATTCTGTAATTCAGACCGGGAAAAATATTTTGTGGCTCGGTGGAGATAATGTAGCTTACAAAACAAATATGGATGTTGGTTCCGGTTCAGTGACTTATGTACCATTAAGGATAAAGAATACTTTTCCCCAACGATATCTCTTTAATTTAATAAATGATACTGTTTTCCTCTTAACTGAAACAGGAGTAAATTTTTATGACAAAACAACAGACAGATTTATCGCATATAAAACCGCATCTACCCAATCGGCTCAGGGGAAGGAAAAGGATTTTAACTATCCGCTTTCAAATATTCCGTTATTCAGAAATGGGGATGAATGGATATATCACGAGAATGAAAACCTGATGCCTGAAAAAGATTTTTTGCTGCTTAAGTTATTCGATAATATAGTTTCCGTTAATACAGAGAAAAACTATATCTGGGTTATTGATGGAGGGAACAACCTTTTCAGGATCAGCCGTAGGAAGACTTCCAATGGGTCTCCTGAGACATATCTTCTTGTTAAGAATATCCAAAACGAAAACGGTACCAGTTTTAATATGTCTGACATAATATTTGACAGGGGAAACAATATAATTAATTTTGATATTATTGTCCCGGCTTACAGGAATAAGAATCTAACCCAATATCAATATTTCATCCCAAGGGCAATGAATGACTGGTCACCCTGGACTGAACGTAGAAGTTATAGCAGAGTAATTCCCAAATCAGGTGATTACACCCTTTTCATTAGAGCCAAAGATCTTTGGGGAGATATAGGAGAACCAGTATCACTTAAATTTACGATAAAAGCACCCTTCACGGAAACGACTTTTTTCTACGTTATGGTTATTGTTGTAACTTTACTCATAATCTTTATGATTGCAAGGTTCAGGGAAAACCAACTCCACGAAAAGAACAGAATTCTGGAAATGAAGGTAAAAGAGCGTACAGCTGAGATTGAAGCCCAGAAAGAAGAGATTACATCAAGTATTGAATATGCCAGCAGGATACAAATGGCGATGCTTCCCATGACGGAACTGTTTAAGGAGTATTTCTCCGATTTCTTCATTGTTTTTAGGCCCAGGGATATTGTAAGTGGTGACTTCTACTGGATAGGAGAAGACGAAAATAATATATTCCTGACGGTTGCTGACTGCACCGGGCATGGCGTTCCGGGCGCATTCATGAGTACCCTTGGTATATCATCACTTAATGAGATCATTAAAAATAATCACGGTCTTCAGGCAAATACCGTATTAAACCTTTTAAGGGACAAGATCAAAACATCACTGCATCAGACCGGTAAGGAAGGAGAGGCGACTGATGGTATGGATATTTCATTCTGCATCTTCAAAAAAAACAGGGAAAGCGTCCAGTTCTCGGGAGCATATAATTCGCTCTTTATATTCACGGGAGGTGTATTCAAGGAATATAAGGCAGACCGGATGCCGATCGGAATACATTATGGTGTTGAACCCTCATTCACAAATTATGAGATCAATGTAAAGAAAGGAGATGTGATTTATATCCTGACAGATGGTTTCCCTGACCAGTTCGGAGGTCCTGATTGCAGTAAGTACAAGAAAGCCAATCTGAAGAAACTATTATCTGAGATTAATTACAAATCAATGTCAGAACAGAAGATGATAATTGAAAATGAATTTGAGAAATGGAAGGGAAAAACCAAACAGGTTGATGATATGACTATTATCGGAGTAAGAATATAAGCGGTATGGGGCTTGTCCGAAAGGAGATTGTTACCTTCCAAAACAGCAGGTACTTTTAAAAGATAAATATGATAAAATATGAAAATCAAATTTTTAGGAGCGGCGAGGGAGGTTACTGGCAGTAAACATCTCATAACAACAGATTCGGGTAAAAGAATTCTTCTTGATTGCGGAATGTTTCAGGGAAAAGGTCTGGAAACTGACAGTATGAACAGGGACCTTGGTTTTGAACCCGAAGAGGTAGATCACGTTATTCTGACACATGCTCATATAGACCATTCAGGACTTATCCCATATTTGTATAAACGAGGATTCAGGGGGTCGGTAGTATGCACAGACGCAACACGTGATCTGTGTGCCATAATGCTCTCCGACTCAGGTTTCATACAGGAACATGATACCTATACTTTTAATAAAAGGCGCGCAAAGAAGGGTCTGCCACTTGTTACACCTATTTTTACTCAGGTTGATGCCGGAGAGTGCATGAAACTTTTTATAGGTGTCCCTGAAAAAATGAAATTCAGGATAGATGAAAATATTAAGGTTAAGTTCACAAGTACCGGGCATATGCTGGGCAGCGGTGTGGCAAACATTCAGATCAACGAGAAAGGGCAGATAAAAAGGATTGCATATACTGGTGATATCGGCAGACCGGTAAGCAGAATACTGGCTTCACCAGGTCTCTTTCCGCAAGCCGATATTCTTATAACTGAATCAACATACGGAGACAGGTTGCATCATGATAACATCGAAGCAGATAATGAGTTCCTCGAAATATTAACAGATACATGCGTAAACAAGGGGGGGAAGCTTATCATACCCTCTTTTAGTGTTGGCCGCACCCAGGAAGTGGTTTATATGCTAAACAACTTTTTCAATCAGGGTAAACTCCCTAAAGTTGATGTTTTTGTTGACAGCCCTCTTGCAGTAAATGCTACCACAATATTCCGGATGCATTACGAATGGTTAAATGAAGAGTTTCAGAAAAGCCTGGAGACAGATCCTGATCCTTTCGGTTTCAATAACCTGTTTTATATTACAAAACAGGAAGATTCTAAAAAGCTGAATGATCACAAGAAACCCTGTGTAATAATTTCTGCCTCGGGTATGATGGAGGCAGGTAGGGTAAAACATCACCTGGCCAATAATATTTCTGATCCCAAAAATACCGTATTGGCAGTTGGTTACTGCTCGCCAAGTACATTAGGCGCAAGAATTCTAAGGGGCGACAAGGAAGTTTCCATACACGGCATTATTCATGAAGTTAAAGCCGATATCAGGAAAATAGATTCCTTCAGCGGACATGGTGATTATAAGGAAATGATAAATTTTCTGAGCTGTCAGGAAAAAAGTGGCCTGGAAAAAACGTTTATTGTTCACGGTGAGTATGAAACCCAGAAAAAATATGTTGCTGAACTTCAGAATGAAGGTTATCAAAACCTTGAAATACCAGCGAGAGGTCAGGAGTACGAAGTATTGTAACAGCCCGGGATACAGGGGAGAAGTGAAAAGTTGTCTTTTATCTTATATATTGTTTTAACTCCTGCCTCACCTGTTTCCATTGCGGAAAGAGCTCAGATAAAAGTTCATAGTACCTGGCACCATGATTATGGTGTTTGAGGTGACATAACTCATGAACAATAACATATTCCACATACAAATCGGGAAGTTTGATAAGTTCTGTGCTTAATGTTATTATCCCCTTACCTGAGCAGCTTCCCCACCTTCTTTTCATAGTACGTAAAACAAGCCCTGTTGGCTTAAACATCTGATATTCATATTTTTGCAGCACATTATTTAGGATCCCGGGAAAGGTACATTTTGCTTCATGCTTGTATCCCTTGTAGAGCATACTTTTTATTGCTTTTGTATCGTCTGGTTTTCTGATTCCGATTTCAATTATGCCATCATAAAACCGGATATATGGTTTTCCTGATTTTTCTATCTTTAAAACCGATTCATTACCACGAAACAAATGAGTCTCACCGTTAATATACGGGCTCTTGAGTTTAATGTTATTCTGTATTTTGTAGCTGTCTCTGTGTTTTATTATCCATGATGCTTTTTCCAGGACAATTCTCTTTATTGTTTTATCAGAGGTCCTGAAAGGGACCCTTACCACGACAGATGCATCGGGAAGGACACTTATCCCCAGGGTTCTTCTGCCTGAATATACTACTTTGAATTCTATATCCTGAATATTTTGAGTTATTTGTTTCTTGTTCATACCACGTATGGTTTCATTTTAAGAACTTAAAGACATGAAATTGTTGCAGGTTTCATTTATTGATTAAAGTAATAATTATTAATGAATTTCCTTTAAAAGCTATTCAGCTTTTAGTACTATGATGGTTATTTCGGGTGGCATCCATATCCTGAAGGGAATAGCCAGGACTCCAAGTCCTCTGTTTACATACTGGAACTGGCTTCCTGAAGTATACAATCCACTCCAGTGGGGGTAGAAATATTCAGCCGGACTCCATTTGAATTTCTTCGTAAAGATTCCCATCTGCATTCCGTGAGTATGGCCTGAAAGAGTAAGGTCAATATCAGTCTTCCCTGTAACATCTTCTTCCCATTGATTCGGGTCGTGAGCCAGTAGTATCTTGAAGTCAGCGCTGTCGGTACCTGACATTGCCTTTTTTACATTGCCATGGATCATCCGGGGATGTCTTCCCCGGGTAATTACACCAATCAGAGCAATTTTTTCACCTGCTATTTCAAGGATTACATTCTCATCATTAAGGAGCCTGTAACCTGAATTCGAGATCAACTGATTCATTCTCATTATATTGCTTTCAATATCCACCCCGGTAAATGATGGATTATATGTTCCGATATCATGGTTCCCCAATACTGCAAAATTTCCATACCTTCCTTTTGCGATTGAAAAAACTGTTTCTTTTCCATCGAATTCATGCCAGCCATAGTCGATGAAATCACCGGTGTTAATTATCAGATCAGGTTTATAGGTGTTAACATCATTCATCACTTTTTCAAGTAGTTTTTCATGATGATAAAAGCCCGGCAGATGAATATCCGATAACTGAACAATTCTGAAATCGTTGAGATTCCTGTTAAGACCCTTCACTTTCAAGACGACCTCTTCAGTTTTAAAATTAAATCTGCCCACAAAGGTCCCCAATGCTATAATAAGGAAGATGGTCATTGAGATTATTAAACCTCCATTGGTTAAAGGCCGTAAATGATTTCCATGTTTCACCTTAATAAGTTTCCCGGTAAAGTGAAAAAGGGAGAGAACGAACCTCGGAAAAACGACTGCACATAACATTCCGGTTAGATTCATCCGTAACCAAACATTTTCGGGAGTATCAAAAATACCTTTATATGCAGTTACTTTGATAAATAATATCCACAACCAGATGCTAAGGAGAATATGCAAAAATGTTGATATATAATAAACCGACCGTGAGGTATTATAAAAATGCTGGTACAACACAACCAGCGAAAGCACCTCGGTGATAAGCAGAATTAGAAACAGTTCCATCAGCCTCAGTATATGCTGTAAAAATAGGGATAAAATTTTCATTATGAATTTTAACTTCCTGTAATTTTAATAAGCTCTGTTCATCTCAAATTATATTATCTTTAAACCTTCAATTTTCCTGATAATCAGAGTTTCCAATCCTGGCTTTCCTGAAAAGCTGAATTAATTATTATTATGACCGAAGTTAAATTTTACGATCCTTTATTTAAGCCCGATTCGGTGCTGACATATGCTGTGATTCCAGCTAAATTTGAAAAAGAATGGATATTCGTCCGCCATCATAAACGTACCACTTATGAAATTGCGGGAGGACATATTGAAAAGGGAGAAACCTCCTATGAAGCTGCATGCAGGGAACTTATTGAGGAGACCGGAGCTTTGAAGTTTAATATTGAGTGTATTGCCACTTATTCTGTTAAGAAAGATGGTGTTACCGGATGGGGGAGACTTTATCTGGCAGAAGTAACGGAACTTGGTCCTATTCCAGATGTTTCAGAGATTGCAGAGACAATCTTTTCAGATCATCTTCCGGAAAATCTGACACATCCCGATATTCAACCGCATCTTTTTAACAGAACATTGGAATATTTAAGAGAGAATTGATAAATATTTTCTGTTTAACAGTTTGAGCTTATTCTAGATATATCCAAGGGTTACTTTCTTAAGCCACTTTTCTTCCAGTAACCGGGCAATTCTTTTTACAACTGTCCTGCGTATTTCAAGATCCACCGGCAGGTTTGGATCCTGGTGCGCTATGTTGATCCTTGTTCCTATAATGAAATGTATTTCATCACTTTCCATCACAAACCTAACAATCTTATCAGCCGGCCCTTTTCCAAGCCGAATGCTGTTATTATAGGTTTTCAATATTTCATTTACCTTCTGAAGCGTTAATATTCCCTCAGTTACAAGGTCTATCCCTTCGAGGAAACTTTCAGGCGGGAGTTCAGGATCCTCAAAAATCAGTTCATCAACAATGGTTCTGTTTAGTTCCCTGGCAACAATATCAGCAGTAGTTCCTCCGCAAATTATTACCTTTCCGGGATATGTCCGGGCTTTGTCCGCAAGCTCTTTATCCTTCTCCTTTTCATAAGGAGGGCCAGTGCATATAAGTAACTTTCGGGGTTCACGGAAATATATCGCGGCACAACTGATATCATCCCTGGCTTTATAATTGTCATTTTTATGAGCCATCGTAACAATTTTACCGGCCAGCATTCTAGCAGAAATTGATGACTCGCTGGTGACAAGTCTTACAGCATACATGGCAATCTTTTCCCTCTCCCATCCAAACGGGTAAGTATCGCTGCCCATCCCGCTTTGAGAAACACCATCAGAACATAAAATGATTCTGTCCTCTTTTGCCGGAACAAATGTACAGCTGTTAAGTACCTTCCCTGAATTTTTTCCTTTTTTAAGAACAACCTTGCTCCATGAAGGGTCAAATATCTGTGTTCCTCTTAAAATAATTGTAGAAGGGTTATCGTATTCAAGAATATTGACACGGCCACTGGTTTCAATATCAATAATTGTAAATGTTGAGTAACTAATCTTTCTATCACTGCATACGGGCAGGGTATTCATAATTATTTCAGCAATACGGTCAACCTCCTTATGTTCCTTTGTGAAATTAAGCGCCATTGTTGAGGTGAGAGTGGCAAGTATATTTGCTTTTACACCGTGCCCCATCCCATCAGATAATACTGCTATCACCCTTTCTTCTTCTTTTATATACCTGTATAGAAAGACATCTCCGCAAATTCTTTCACCGTCATGGTTCTTTTGCTGGCTGTTAACTTCAATATAGAAGTCTTTTTTCACGAACTGTCACTTTTTCTTAATGTTCAGATTTATCTTTTTTGTTTTGTACGACTCGATTATTGAATTCAGCATCTGTTCAGTTTCAGATGCACCTTCTCCGAGAAGGAATCCAATTTTCTGTACCATCTCAAGGTTCTTTTCAATGACATCAGTAACCCTGTTGGTTACCTCTTCACCCTGAACTTCAGGTGAGTAAAGGTCGCGGATTAACGCACCGCACATTTTGTTCTTCTTGATGGGGAAAATAGAAATATTAAGCATCCTGTCCTCAATATGGATGTCTTTACTCACAACAGGCTGATTCTCTTTTATTACGAAGGTGAACAGGTTGTAAACATTAAAAGGAATAAGTGTCTTTATATCTGCACCTGCAAGTCCGGGTATCACATCGGAAATGGCACTTGCATCTTCTCCTATTATTGTGATAAAGCTCTGGTTTGAGTGGAGGATTTTAAGATTATTATCAATAATAACTACTCCTGTAGGTAGTTTCTCGAGCATGTTGTTCATCATATCTGAAGTGCTCTGGGCCACCTCTTTTTCTCTTCTTGCAAGTTCCTCTGACTCCCTGAGTGCTTCTTTTGTTTCAGCAAGTTTCCTGTTTGTTTGTCTCAGAGTTTCAATGTATTCCTGTTTATTTCTGAGATTGAAAGTGTGGCACATTTCCGGAATAGCCAGCCCTTTTGCAACTGTCGATGCAAATTCACGGCACGAAAGATAACCACAAGCCCCGCAATTTATTTCTTCATCCGGCTTGTTTCTTCCGATTATTTTAAGCACTTCATTAATGGATTCCAGAGGAGGATCCGGTATTCGCTGGTCATTCGGGGTAAAACTCCTTGAAAATTTCAATCCCGACCACTTATCCATATTCTTTTCCCATAATGAATTATCAAGTTTTCCGACCCTTTTCTCAGCATAGTGACGCACAAGAGATCTCCTTCTGAACCGTTCTTTATGATGTTCCATTCCGGGACCCAAAAGACATCCATGACAGAAAAACAGGTTAAAATGATGTTGTATGGTATCGGTATACTTGTCAAAATCATTAATTGCATCATGAATATCCTCTTTACCTGAGGCTGTTATTACACTGCTTGAAACCATATCCCGTTTTATTCCTCCGGCTTGTATTATCCCGGCAGGAAGAGGAAACAAAGCTCCCCATTTTCCATAAGGGGGGTCAAAGTCAGACATCCTGACAAGTCTCTCCTGTATTTTGAATTCTTCAAAAAGTTGTCTCAGTTCTATAAAGGTCAGAACACTGTTAACAAGATTACCATCACGGTAGATTAATGATTCATCCTTTGCGTCAATGCATGGCCCTACCTGAACAGTTGCCACGTCAGTTCCGTAAAGTTCCTTTATAACCATTGCTGTTGCAATCATTGGCGAAACCAGCGGTGCCAGGTTAGAGACCAATTCAGGATTGAATTTTTCGATCAGTTTGACAATTGAAGGACAATTGGCTGTAATATAATACTTCCCCCCGGCTTTGCTGAACAGTCTGGCATAGGCTGCAGCAATCAGGTCCACCCCAAACGAAACTTCATGTACATAATCAAACCCCAGTTTGCGGATCATTGCAACAAACTTCCTGTAATCAGTAATATCATCAAATTCAGAGGCAATGCTGGGTTCGATAAGCGCTGCCGTTTTTCGGGGGGATGATAAAAGTATCTTTACCTCCTCTTTGGAATCGCGGAATTCAATCGCTTTAGGGGTGCATGAAACATAACATAATCCACATCCTATGCATCTTTCAGGAATTATATATGGATGGGCCTTCTGCGGTTTGACTTCTATTGCATTAACAGGACAGACGCGAACACAGGAGTATGAATTTCTGCACTTTGCATCATTTATATAGAGAACTGGCTTTCTGTTATTCATTCCAATCCTTATCTGTTATGTTTATTTTAACCTGACAACCTCTTTTCCAAGGATACTTTCTATTACTTCGAGATTAACTCCTTCAATCAGCTCATCATTTATAATGATGTTAGGGCCATTGCTGCAGTGACCCATGCAACGGGCTCCTTTAAATATGAACTTGTCTTCCAGGTGATTTTTTCGTAAATAGTCCTTTATGAACATCACAACATTCTTGTTACCTCTTGAAAAACATGAACTGCCAAGACATATATTCATTTCAATTTTTTGGGCCATTATCTTATTGTTCATAAATAAACAATAACCCCAAAAGTAGTAATTATTTCTTTAGCAGGCTTATTATTTTTTCTCCTGAAAGCTAAATTGGTGACAGCAAAACAGGTGTATTGTTAAAAAACCGGCAGGAGAGTGAAATTTTATTGATTTCATCAATCCTCAATTAAGTTTAATATAATCAGGCAATTATAATAAACAGGAAAGAAATAATTTTAATAAATTAATTGTTAATAAAATAACAATGTTTATAAAATAACAATAAAATAAATTACATTTGCATAGGGTATAATTTTTACATAAATGGAATCTGAGCTTGACTTAATTATTAAAAAATATAAACCCGGCAGGAGGGATGAGCTTATTCCCCTGCTTCAGGAAATAGAGGAAGAATCGGGATTTCTGTCTGAAGAGGCAATTGTGAAAGTAGGAATTCACCTGGGTATGAGCACAACTAAAATTTACGGGCTGGCTACTTTTTATGATCAGTTCAGGTTTGTGCCCCAGGGTAAAATTAATATTAGAGTATGCAACGGAACATCATGCTTCCTGAACGGATCGCAGCAAATAATAAATAAAATAAGTGAAGTAACCGGTATTCAGCCCGGACAGACGACAAGAGATGGTAATATCAGTTTTGAGCTGGTAACATGTATGGGTGGTTGCATAAATGGCCCGTTAATACAGGTTAACGGAGAATACAGGATTAAGGTCCAACCGGAGCAATTACCTGAACTAATCAGTAAAATGCGTTATATTATTGAAAATGACTAAATGGAAGAAACAAGGAAATTTCTTGTTGATAAAGTCTTGCTTTGTGAGTCTGATACATTACCTCCTTCGACGGAGAAAGTGCTTCAGCAGATAAGAAGGGATAAAACAGATGTTACCACAATTTTCTTATCTGCCGGGACAAACAGTATTATTGCAGGATCTGGAAAAACCTTTACTGCAATAAATACATATATCCAGGATAAGAATTCTGATGCTCTCCTGGTAAATGTGGGTTGTACCGGGCCTTCGAATTTTGAGCCTCTTGTATGCATACAACTGCCGGGAAAGAACAAACTCTTTTTCCGGAATATTACAGAGGAAAAAGTTGAACCTCTTCTTAACGGTGTTTTCCATAATGACATAAATGAAGAAGATGTGGTTGGCCAGATGGGAACAGAGGGTTTTGAAATGTGGCCGGGAATATCATTTATGAATGAGCTGCCATTTTTCGCCGGTCAAAAACGTATAATCCTCGGTAACTGCGGATGTTATGATCCCGGAAATATCTGTGAGTATATTGCCAGGGGGGGATACCGCGCATTTGTAAAGGCAATACAAAATTATACTTTTGAAGAGGTTTGTGATATTATTGAACGTAGTGGCTTAAGAGGTAGAAGCGGAGGTGGATACCTTACCGGACTAAAATGGAAACATGCTTTATATACGACTTCAAATGTACGATATCTGATTTGTAATGCAAAAGAGAGTGACCCTGGTGCTTTTACTGACCGGACACTTCTTGAAAGTGACCCGTATCGACTGATTGAGGGTACAGCTATAGCTGCTTATGCAATCGGAGCTTCAAATGCCATTATTTACATCAGGTCAGGTTCTGCTCACACAATGGAAATTTTGCAAAAAGCAATTGATATTACCAGGGATTACGGTCTCCTTGGGCATAATATTTTTTCAAGCGGATTTAACCTGGATATTATTATAAAAAAAGAACCCGGAGCATTTGTTTGCGGAGAGGAAACAGCCCTTGTCAACAGTCTTGAAGGCAAAAGAGGGATGCCTCAGCTCAAACCTCCGTATCCTACAACCTCGGGTTTATTTGGTAAACCTACTGTTATCAACAATGTGGAAACACTTATGAATGTGCCCCTTATAATTCAGAATGGACCTGAATGGTTCCGCAGTATGGGTACAGACACCACTCCGGGAACCAAAGTTTTTGCCCTGGCAGGCAGAGGGCGGATGTCGGGTGTTGTGGAAGTTGAAATGGGCACAACATTAAAAAGGATTCTTGAGGATATTGCTGACGGAATCAGGGATGGGAAAGAGTTTAAGGCAATTCAGCTTGGTGGTGCTACAGGTTCTTTTGTAGGGTCTGGCGACCTCAATATTACTGTAGATTTTGATGCCATGAAAGAAAAAGGAATAGGTATGGGCGCAGGTGGGTTTGTAATAATTGATGAAACCACCTGCATGGTTGATCTGGTGAGGTACTATATGGAATTCATCCGAAATGAAAGCTGCGGAAAATGCATACCCTGCCGTGAAGGTACAGGCCGCATGCTGGAAATACTTGAGAATGTGATAAGAAAGCCTTTAAATGAGGAATCGGGAACAACTCTGGAGAGGTTTAAGGGAGTAATGCAGCTCGAAACAATTGCTTCGGTCATGAAGGATACCTCATTGTGCGGTCTCGGCCAAACAGCCCCAAATCCCTTTACCAGTGCCCTTAAAAACTTCAGGGATGAGTTTGAAGAACATATTTTCGACAGGAAATGCAGGGCCAATTCCTGCAGAGGTCTTCGAACATTTTCCATTGATGTGGAAAAATGCACCGGTTGTACTGCGTGTGCTTCAAAATGCCCTGTAAATGCAATTTACGGCACCAGACTGCAGCCATTTTTTATTGTTGAGGATAAATGTACCGGTTGCGGTATCTGTTTCGATATTTGTAAGTTCAGCGCAATCACAATTAAATAGCAAGTATGCTTTTTACAATACATGTAAATAATAAGAAGATTAAAGCTGAGAAGGGAGAAACAATACTCTCTGCCCTGAACCATAACGGGATCTTCATTCCGACACTGTGCAGGATGAAGGAGTTTACTCCTACCGGAGCTTGCAGGATGTGTGTTGTTGAGGTTGAGGGACGTGACAGACTCATTACAGCCTGTTCTCAGCCGGTTGAGGAGTGGATGAAGATAAAAACCCATTCTCCCAGGGTTATCACAGCAAGAAAAACAATTGTCGAACTTCTTCTTTCAAATCACCCTGATGATTGCCTTTATTGTGACCATAACCTGAACTGTGAACTTCAGAGGCTTTCTGAAGAACTGAATATAAGAGAACGCCGTATCAGGGGGAGAAAAGTCAGGCCTCATCTCGACCAGTCCAGCCCTTCTATCATCAGGGAACTCTCGAAATGCATTCTGTGCGGCAGGTGTGTAAGAGTTTGTGAAGAGGTAATTACCACAACATCGCTTGATTTTATTAATAAAGGCAAAAATACGCATGTGGGTACCTCAATGGACAGGGATTTTAATTTTTCAAGCTGTATACACTGTGGGCAGTGTGTACTCGTTTGCCCAACAGGAGCCCTTCATGAAAAACATGTAATTAATGAGGTTCAGGAATATCTTAATAAACCGGGAATGGTAAAAGTTATTCAGTATTCTCCCCTCGTAACTGCTGGTATAGCTGAATATATGGGAATAAAGTATAACAGTGAATTTGGAAAGAAACTGAATGCTGTTCTTCGTAAAATTGGCTTCGACAGGGTATATTCAACAGGAACAGGAACGGATATCTGTATTACCGAATTGACACGGGAGCTATCTGTTAATATTGAAAATAAGTCAGATGATCCTTTATATATTTCCGCATGCCCCGCATGGGTTAAATATGTCGAACAGTTTGTTCCTTCAATTATTCCTTATCTCTCTGCAGTTAAATCACCGCAGCAGATAACCGGGGCATTGATTAAAACTCTTGTGGCAGGTCAGCATGGCGTTGAACCGGAGAAGGTTTTTTCAGTATCGGCATCACCTTGTATAGCAATGAAGTTTGAGGCCCGCCGCGACGGAATGATGAGGAAGGGGATAAGCGATGTTGATTCTGTGCTGACTGTGCGGGAATTGACGAGGTTAATACGACTTTATGGCATTGATATTTCAAATATTGATCCTGAAATTTTTGATGAACCTCTTTCAGGAAGTAGCTCTTTAGCTGTATTAGCAGAAGTTTCAGGAGGTCTGGCTGAAGGAGTTATCCGGTCATGGCACTATTTAAAACTAAAGAAAGAGATTGACCGTCACCTTATAAAAAAACTAAGGGCAACCGGTCCTTTCAGAGAGGCAGTTATACCAGTTGAAGATTATGAGTTACGGGTTGCCATTGTTGATGGTCTTACAGGTCTTGAAAAACTTAAATCATCATTAGCATCCGGAAATAAATACCATCTGGTTGAAGTGATGACCTGCCCGGGTGGTTGTATTCATGGCGCAGGGTTATCTTTTAATAATGAGAAAGAGGAAATTAAGAACAGAGCAAGACGGATTTACCATGCAGATGAAACGGAGGCTATAAAGCTCCCGTGTAAATCCCCGGCCTTTATAAATATTTATGAAAAGCATTTGAAAGAAAACGATGACATTCGGTGCGAAAAGATTTTCTATACACGTTTTGAGAAGAGGAACGTTTTGCTTTAACTGTAAAATGAATCTGGTATGCTGGTTTATACTATAAAAGAACTTTGCAGGACCTGTTATACCTGCGTAAGGGAGTGCCCCGCAAAAGCTATACGTATAGTTGGAGGTCAGGCTGAAGTGATAGATGAAAAATGTATAGCCTGCGGTAATTGTACAAAAGTGTGCAGCCAGGGCGCAAAAGTGTTTCTGAATACCACCGAAAGAGTGCTAAAGCTTTTTGAAGGAGAAAATAAAGTTGCTGCAATAATTGCACCAAGTTTTCCGGCTGAATTCTCTGATTTTCCTGATCACCGTATACTTATAGGTATGCTGAAGTCAGTTGGATTTGATTATGTCTCTGAAGTCTCATTTGGTGCCGATATTGTTGCTGACAGGTACAAAAAGCTAATTTCCGGGTCTACGGATTTTTATATTTCATCTGATTGTCCATCAATTGTAAAGTATATAAAATATTATCATCCGGCACTTGTTGATAAACTTGCTCCGATAGTTTCACCTATGGTGGCTATGGCCAGAGTTATGCGTGAAAAATACGGTAAAAATACAGATATTGTTTTTATAGGACCGTGTGTGGCTAAGAAGGCAGAAAGCATCGAGATAGATGAAGCCATTACATTTACTGAACTCAGAGATATTTTTTCCAGGTTGGGTATATCTTCAAATACCACAAACTTCGTGGATTTTGATCCGCCTGTCGGCGGACGAGGTGCAATTTTTCCGGTAACGCGCGGGTTGCTGCAGACAGCAAATATCAATGATGATGCAATTACTGGTAATATAATTGCTGCTGAAGGGAGAATTGATTTCCAGGGAGCATTGAAAGAATTTGAAGCCGGCTTGATAAAGAACCAGCATATGGAACTGCTTTGCTGTGAGGGTTGTATAATGGGTCCTGGTTTGTCAAAAAACGGAAAGCAGTATAACAGAAGGGCCCTTGTCAGTGCGTATGCAAATACTAAAATGAGGGAGATTGATCTGTCCGGCTGGCAGGAAACTTTTCAAAGTTACTCACAGCTTGACCTCTCTATCCGGCATAAACCGGAAGAACACCTGATCAATCTTACTGATGAAAAAGAGGTTAACGAGGTTCTCATCTCAATGGGAAAAAAGACTAAGAAGGATCAACTAGATTGTGGAGCATGTGGTTATGAGAGTTGTGTTGAACATGCAATTGCAATAAAAAAAGGTTTGGCTGAAGTGGAGATGTGTCTCCCTTATACAATTGAAAAACTTCATAAGTCAGTGAAAGATCTTGCTTTATCAAATGAAAAACTTAGCTCCATGAAACAAGCTCTGAAGCAATCTGAAAAGCTGGCCCACATGGGACAACTTTCGGCAGGTATCGCGCATGAGCTTAATAATCCGCTTGGAGTGGTCATAATGTACAGTAATATACTTTTTGAAGAGAGCGAAGCCGGTGACCCTGTCAGAGAAGACCTTAAGCTAATAGTTGAGCAGGCTGGGCGGTGTAAAAAAATTGTCTCAGGGTTGCTGAATTTTGCAAGGAAGAATCAGGTTAACCATCAGCTGGTAAATATAAATGACCTTATCACACACAGCCTTGAAAGTCTAATCGTCCCTGAGAATTTCAGGATCAGCGTAGAAGATAAAACCAATAATCCCGAGGCAATGCTTGATGCCGAACAGATGATGCAGGTAATTACAAACCTGGTCAAAAATTCAATGGATGCAATGCCAGCAGGAGGCACAATAACCCTGAGACTTGAAGATACTCTTGGAGATGTTATTATTTTTATAAGCGACACAGGAACCGGCATAAAAGAAACCGACCGTGCCAAGATCTTTGAACCATTTTTTACTACAAAAGGTATTGGAGCAGGTACTGGTCTGGGACTTGCAACAGCATATGGTATCGTGAAAATGCATAAGGGACAGATAACTATTGATTCTAATAGCGATCCGTTAAAAGGAGATACAGGTACGAGTTTTAAAATAGTATTACCCAGGAAGGTTTAAACAAACAGTGAATAATTAAAAATTAGAAGTGAGAAGTTCCGAACCCTGAACCATGAATATATAACCCTGGACATTGAACATTAAAGGTAAACCATATGTTAATAATTTAACAATAAATCATATTTATCATAATAACTATTTGATTTAATGATTTTTTAGAAATTTGTGAAGAAATGAAGAAGAGTGATTACACAATTTTGATTGCTGATGATGATCCCGATTACCTTTTCCAGACTCATTTTAATCTGGAAAAAGCAGGTTACAAAACGATAATGGTTGAAAGTCAGTCAGAAGCGGAATCTGTTATCTCACGTTTCAGACCCGATCTGGCAGTTTTCGACCTGATGATGGAGAGTGACGATAGTGGTTTTATACTTTGCTATAAGCTTAAGCAAAAGTACCCTGATGTTCCTGTTATTCTTGCAACAGCAGTCTCCAGGGAGACAGGTTTATCATTCAGCCTCGATTCGGAGCAGGAGAAATCGTGGATCAGAGCAGACCGGTACCTTGAAAAAGGTATTAGACCGGAGCAGCTTGATCAGGAAATTATGAAATTATTAAAACTTTAAAATGGCTGTATTAAAAGTTCTGGTGGTCGACGACGAGCCAGGAATAAGGTCAGGTGTCTCGCGAATACTTTCTAATTTCCACGTAACTTATCCTTTTATGGATGAAGATTATACATTTGAAGTGACTGAAGCTGCCACAGGAGAAGAGGGTGTCGTGATACTTGATCGTGACAGACCAGATATTCTCCTTCTTGATAATAAACTGCCGGGTATGCAGGGGATAGAAGTTCTTGAGTATGTCAGGAAAAATAATTATGATGTTGTAGTGGCAATGATTACTTCATATGCATCGCTTGATGTGGCAATAAGGGCAACACGTGATGGTGCAACAGATTTCATTCCAAAACCATTTACTCCACAGGAACTTAAATCAAGTATTGAGAATATTACTAAACAGCAATATCTTAAAAGGATCACACATAGACTCAAGCAGGAAGGCAAAAAGATAAGATATCAGTTTCTCTCTGTTTTGTCACATGAGCTAAAGGCTCCGCTTAATGCAATTGAAGGCTACCTAAGGATGATGCAGGAAAAGCAGTCAGGAGATCTAATTGAAGATTATGCTGAGCCCATCGACAGATCCCTCCAGAGAATTCAGGGAATGAGAAATCTTATAATGGACCTGCTTGATTTTACCAAGATACGACTTGAGCGAAAGGATGAAAAGATTCAGGAGGTTAATCTTGCTGAAATAGCTTCAGGTGCAATAATTACTGTTCAGCCTTATGCGATACAGATGGAGGTAAGCATAAATCTCGATATTCGATCCGACGTATTTATTATGGCTGATCCCTCAGATATGGAAATTGTTTTCAATAATCTTATTTCCAATGCTGTAAAATACAATAAAAGGGGAGGTAAGGTTGAAATAACGATTGACAGTTCTGACAGTGAGGCGATTATTATCGTTTCTGACACCGGCATCGGAATTAATATCACAGATAAAGAAAACCTTTTCACCGAGTTTGTAAGGATTAAGAATGAGAAGACAAGAAATATTACCGGAAGCGGACTGGGTTTATCAATTGTCAAAAAGGTTATAGAACTTTATATTGGTACCATAAAAGTTGAAAGCACACCTGATATTGGAACTATATTCACAATAAGATTACCAAAGAAACCTTTAACCATTAACTGATACTATGACAAAATTACCGGGAAAAACTGTTGAAAGACTAAGCGAATACAGAAGAACACTTCTGGGATGTATTAATGAAAAGAAAAATTTTATTTTTTCTCACGACCTGGCAGCCCGCCTTCATATTACAGCTGTTCAGGTAAGGCGCGATCTGATGCTGATCGGGTATTCGAGTGTACAGAGGAAGGGCTATGATGTACGTGAATTGATCAATACTATCGGTAAGATTATCGATTCGGAAGATAGCCTTAATATCGCTATTATTGGCATAGGAAACCTGGGAAGAGCCGTGGCTGGCTATTTTAAGGGAAAAAGATCAAAACTTAATATTGTGGCTTCATTCGACAATGACCCTCAGAAAATCAATAAAGTTATTTCAGGCGTAAAGTGTTATCCATATCAGGAAATGGAACGTTTGGTGAAAGAACTTGATATTCGCATCGCCATACTTACTGTGCCACCCGATTTTGCCAGCGAGATTGCAGAAGAGTCTGTCAGGTATGGAATAAAAGGCATTCTGAATTTTACCACAATCCCCCTTAATGTCCCTTCTGAAGTTTATCTCGAAGAATACGATATGATAACCTCAATTGAGAAAGTTGCATATTTTGTCAAAGAGAACACACTCTAGTTTTTGGTGCACAAAATGAATATTTTCAGAGGTTTTGAAGAGGTGGGGGTCATAAAAAATGCAGTTGTGACTACCGGGTCATTCGATGGTGTCCATATTGGGCATAAGACAATATTAAACAGACTTAAGAAGCTGGCTGAGAAAGAAAACGGAGAATCGGTGCTAATCACCTTCGACCCCCATCCGAGGCAGGTTCTTTATCCCGAAAACGCCGGAAAAGAGTTGAAACTGATTAATTCACAGGAAGAGAAACTTGAACTTTTAAGGGAAGCTGGACTGGACAATGTTATTATTGTCAATTTCACAATCGGGTTTTCAAAAATCACAAGTGAGGAGTTCGTACGGAATTACCTTCATAAACGGTTAAATGCACGGGTAATTGTTGCAGGGTTTAATCACCATTTTGGATTTAACAAAGAGGGAAATTATAAACAATTATGGGAGTGGAGAGAAAAGTATAATTTTGAGGCCGAAGAGATCCCTGAACAGGAAGTACAACACGAAACCGTTAGCTCAACTAAAATACGCCAGGCTATCAGTGAAGGCTATATTCAGAGGGCAAATGCCTATCTCGATCACTATTACATAATTATGGGAAAGGCTGAGCATTTCAGACCTGAAGTAGCGACAGTCTCAATACCACTTTTAAGAGTGATGATAACAGAAGTATATAAACTTCTGCCTGCACCTGGGATTTACGCAGTTTCAGCAGAATCAGGCTTCAGCCACTCTAAAGGAATGGTAATTATTAATCACAAATCCGATGGAAGAAAAGAAGTTCTTCTTCACGTTTTTAATGCTTCTGGTTTTAATCCTGACGACAGAATAACCATGTTCTTCCATAAAAAGATTCATGGATCAATAGATCTTTCAGAAAGTAAGACCATTATGAAGCTCAATGCAGCAAAAGAAGAGATACTGGAGCTTATCTATTAAAAATAAATATCACCAGATGTTTGCCATAAATCTCTTCCTTCACGGTTTGTGCCGTATCCATAATTTTATGTACAGCACCCGGGTCTTCAACGCGTAATAATACAGCTACGTCTTCGAGATTTAAACCCTTAAGCTTCAGTGATTTGTTAAGGATGGTGTTTACCTGGCTTTCTGTGGGTATTTGCCCATCAATCAAAGAGTATAATTTGTCCCTGTCAATAAATACTTTGTTACGTTCATTTTTGTTCATGAATACGCTCCTCCTTGTATCTTGTAAGAATTGATTTGACTTCAACATCTTTCAGTCGTCCAATTTTCCCGGTAAGAGCACTGATTAATTCCGTAGTACTTTCAATGACAAGAGAAATTACATAAATATCGCGGTTATGAAGAGGTAACCCCTGGCGGGCAAGAATAATACTGCCGTATTCAGATAATAATGAATTTACAACAGGAATGGGGTTTTTGCCTTTGATTAAAATTGTTACTGTACCAATTCTCTTTTCCATCAGATGCTCTTTTGGATTGGATATTTGTTTTAATTAGATCCGGATTACTTTGAAAAGGGGTTGACCGTTTCTCAGAAATGTCCGGGTGCAAAGCTAACAAGAATTATTGGCTATTAAAATTCTTTACCTAAGTATCTTTTCTTTACATTATCTGACCGAAAAATAAGGCATTCATAAAGATCTTGCTTGTCCCGTACCAGATCGCCCTGAAATTTGTGTTGTCATATAAGGAAATTACTCTGTTTCTGTGCACACTTGCGAAAGCCGAATTTTTTACCCTTTCAATATTCTCTGGTGTACAATATCCGCTAAGCAGGGGATTTCCGGTAAATGATATCGGATTATTGTAAATATCTTCGCCCTTTTTGGCAACAGAGGTTCCCGATTTGAAAACCGGTAGAATATTTCTTGTATATCCGAAACACAGTGGGTGTGTAAGGTCAAGTTTTGTTTCAAAGATAGATCCGGGGATCAATTGTACCTGGTTGTCGGCTCCCCTGTTTTCAAAGATTCCATCTTTCTTCTTGCTGACAACTGCCGGTAAGAATTCAATTTCTGCCAGCTTGTTGGCAGAAAGCCAGTTGTTTCCTCTATCAAAACCAATAATTGTCCCTCCCTTTCGGTTCCATGACCGTATATTTTCGATCCCCGCCTGCGAAACATCAGGGGAGCCTGTTATTATGAGTACGTTATACCGGTCGAGGTTAATCGATCCTAACCTGTTTGATGTGACCATGGTCAGGGGTATGTTGAATCTGGTATCCATCATATGCCAGATCTCGCCCTCTTCAGTGCTGTTTGTACCATCACCTGCAATCATTAAAACAGAAGGTTTTTTCAGAACAGAGAATCCGTTGCTTCCCAGGTCAATTCCTTCAGGGGTTAGTCCTGTACTTACGCCATAGATGGTTATTCCGCATTCTTTCGCTACACGTCCCATCAGACTGAATAATTCATCACCTTTCAGTACCTGACCATGTGAAGGAATCAATATTGTTCCATATGTAAACTCTTTCTTAAGAGAACCCTCATCATATAAAAATCTTTTAGTTGATACCCTCGTTATTATACCGGCATTCTGCAACAGATAGAGGGCTTTCGGTGCAAAATATTCATTCCATTCAAAAAGATAAGCATAAGCATTTTCTGACGCTGCCAATTTTCCGGAAACTTCCGGTTTATGCAACACTTCAGTTCCTGTCATCCCATCCATCTCTTTTGCCGCTGTTACCTCAGAATAACTTATATTAAATGACATTGGTAAAACCCAGGTTGAGACATCATAGAAAGTACTGTCGGTGAATTTTTTAACTGGTTCGAACAAACACCGTATAAACCGATATTCGTTTTGTTTAAGAGGTACTACAAAACTTTTGTCTGCTTTATAAGCAATACCATTTTTAGTAACATCCTTTGCGAGCCTGTATACTTTTATCTTATGCTGCAGGAGATTGTTAATAAACTCATTGGTTCTGCCGTTATCTGAAGGTTCGCTGAATATGTAAGCTTTCACCGGATATTTATCGGCCTGAGCAATCGCATCCTTATAAAACATCCTCTGGTTATCAAGTAGTTTATCTTTCATCCTGAGCCCTGCCTCAAGACTGGACAATGAAACAGTAAACTGATTTCTTATTGCGAAGGGGAATGACAATAATCCCCCCGGAGTCTCCTTCAGGTGTCCTTTTACTCCGGCCTGTTCAAACAATATACCTACGGAACCGTGAATATCGGGGTATGATGAACCTTTCCCGACATAGAAGTCATCATAGCTTTCCTCAGTAAAATACAGACTTCCGATCGAATCAAGGTACTTTTCATGATACCTTCCAACTTCAGCAGTAAGTTCCTGGTTGTCAGCCGGTGTCAGGGGGTTGTTTCTGCTCTGTATCCCGGGCTGAAAGAAGAATGTTGAGGTAGCACCCATTTCATGATGATCAGTATTTATGTTTGGTCTCCATTTATAGAATGCCGCCACCCTTCCAACCGATTCAGGATTTTGAAGCATTATGTAGTCGCGGTTGAGGTCGAACCAATAATGATTGGTTCTTCCACCGGGCCATGGTTCGCTGAATTCCCATGAGTTCGGATCAGGATTATTATTGAGGCTTCTCGTTAGATTTACCCATGTTGAGTGGCGTTGCATGCCATCAGGATTAAGCGCCGGATCAATCAGAATAACAGTGTTCTTCAGTAATTCATCTATTTGATCTCCTTCACCTGCAATAAGATAATAGGCTGTAATAACAGACGCATTCTGAGCAGACGATTCATTACCATGAATTCCATACCCAAGTTTAATGAAAACAGGCATGTTCCCGATATCAAGATCACCTGATTTTGACGGATCGCACAACAGCAGGTGCTGCTCTCTCAACTGTTCAAGGTTTTTGATATTTTCGGGTGAACTTATTATTAGCTGACCCAGTGGACGTCCTTCATAACTTTTTGCATATTCTTCCCAAGCTGCTCTGTCGGATATTTTTGCCAGTTCAAGCATGTAATACAAGAGTTTATCATGAGTCAGATGCCATTCCCCGATCTCATGTCCGGTAAACTGAGCTGGTGTAGGGATTTTCTTATTATAGATTACATCTTTTGGCAGGAAATAGTCAAGCGTAATCTGTGCATTTAATACCAGGCACATAAAAAGTGCCGGCAAAAGAATAGTTAATCTTCTCATATGTACTTTATTAATTTTATTAATTAAACTAAGTTACCAGTTTCCATGTGCTTGCTTCTGGTTGCCAGTTTTTTGATAAAGAGCATCATGGTAATTTTGATTATAAGCTAAATTATAGATATAACTCGTTTATTGCTTCCAACCAGCGTCCAGCAGGAACCAGGTTAAGATATTGGACAATCTTTACTTTATGCATCTCAACCGGGATCTGTTTCCCACTGAAGAATTTCAACGGACCATTATTTAGCAGTTTATCCATTATTTTGAGTAATTAATAATTGTTTGTAAAAAAGAAAAGCTCACCATTTTTCCGGTAAGCCTCATATCTTGTAAGTTGTGTCGCCAACACTAATTTATTACAGGAGTTACCTTGATCAACCTGCAATTATAACAATAAAAACAGCTGCCATAAATAATTGATAATTTTTTATATTAATGTCTGACCTCAAACCTAATTTATTTTTATTCAAATGCAAAAAAAGAGGTCAATTATTTTAATATTATATTATTTTATCGTTAGTCTGCATATTTTTTCTTTTATTATAGTGTTTTGAATCACCCCATTCCCCGTATATAACTTCCTCATCAAAAAGGCTTATACGTGTTTCGAGACAGCTTTGGCAATCTTCAGCTGAATCATTGGTGCAGGGTTTATTGTCATAGAGCTTATAATTATCGCGGTATTTACCCGGAGTAATATTGGGCATAATAATATTAGCTCCTGTTTTAACAGCTTTCTCTCTTCCTGATGGATCAATAGCCTGGAGGGCTGTAGCTGCAACAATGTTTATATCTTTCATCATAATCCTTAGTATGGCAATCATTTTAAGGGTAAGATCAAATCTTTCCTTAAGAGGAAGCATCTTTTCATTATGCTCAATTAGCGGAGTGTCAGCATGTTCAATATAGGGTCCCATACCACACATATCGATATCGAATTCTTTCATAAAAATAAGATCTCCCGCAAGATCATCCATTGTCTGAAAAGGCAACCCTATCATCACACCTGTGCCTGTCTGGTAACCAATTTTCTGAAGGTTTTTTAAACATTTTAATCTCCGGTCGAAATCATGATTGGCATCATCAGGATGAATTTTATGGTAAAGACTTCTATTGGTCGATTCCACCCGTAAAAGGTACCTGTGGGCTCCGGCATCAAACCATCTTTTATACACCTCAGGTTCCTGTTCTCCGACTGAAAGTGTTATTCCTAATTCTCCATCTGACAACTCTTTTATTCTATATAACAGGTTTTCAATACGGCTGGCTACAAACGGGCTCTCCATTTCGCCTGATTGAAGCGCTATTGATCCATACCTTTTGTCATATGCAAATTTTGCAGCAGCAAGTATTTCATTGTCAGAGAGACTGTAGCGTACCAGATTTTTATTTCCTTTTCGTATTCCGCAATAGAGACAGTCTTTGGTGCATATATTTGAGAACTCGATTAATCCTCTGAACCAAACTTTATTACCGATGTATTTTTCCTTAATCTCAGATGATCTTTTAAACAGAATAGATCTCTCTTCCCCACTGGATTTCAGTAACCGGATTATATCCTCCTTCGAAATATTATCTCTGGAAAGTATCTCTTTAATAAATGATCCCATTCAGTTTAATTTCAGTCTGCAAATATAGTAAATCTGTATTTTACCATGGAACTCATACCTGTATTACACTCCCAACCCTCTTCTAAAGAGGTCTTCAATAAATCTCTTTATCCAGAAGATCTGAAATGTATATTACAATTCTGCTTTCCCTTCTGTTACATAAAATACTGTCATTCCGAGTGCCCATACAATTTTGCACACCAAGTATCATGACAGCATTTTCTAATTAATATGACTCCCGGGAATCCCTGTCATCCAGAGCGCTAGCGAAGGATCTCCCTCTTTCACTTGAGTTCACCTCAAAGGCACTGTTAATATAGATATTCATATTCAAACAAAAACAGGACGCAGATTCTTAAAAACAAGACAAATACCTTATAATCCATGAGTTAGAAAAGTTGTCATTATCAGTAGCGTTAGCGAGGAATCTCATAATCAACTGTATTGAGATTATTATTGATAACCGATACTCATTAAATAATAAATTAATTGGGTAAGTTGGATCTGTTTGGGAAGAGGGCATGGAGGAGAGCTTTTATGCTGATAAATTCATACTTTAACTCATTACTGTTATATTTTTATTTTTACTATATTGCGCCGTTAAAAAAAAGCATTATGTTTGTAAGATATTGCAAATCAGATTAATAAATATTAGTTACTGGATTTAATGTGGTCAATCTTAAAAGGTTTAAGAGGTTATAGTTCTTCATATCCCGGAGTTGCTGAATTTAAAGGCTCAAACCTTTATTATACCTTTACAGAATGATAAATGAAAAGCTTATAAACCCGAACAGTATTGTTGTGGTTGGTGGCTCCGATGATATCTTTAAGCCAGGAGGAAAAGTTCTCAAAAACATACTTGACGGAAAATACCATGGGAATCTATATGTAGTTAACCCCAAACAGGATGTGGTACAGGGACAAAAGTCATACCATAGCATATCTGAGTTACCTGAAACAGATCTGGCAATTCTGGCAGTATCTTCAAAATTTTGTTTGTCTGCTGTTGAGAGGCTTGCAGGAGAAAAGGACACAAAAGCATTTATTATCATATCTTCAGGATTTAGTGAGACAGGAGAGGAAGGTCGTCAGCTTGAAAATGAAATAACCGGTGTTATCAATAAAGCAGGTGCATGCCTTATAGGACCTAATTGTATAGGAGTTATTACTCAGACTTACCAGGGGGTTTTTACCACACCTGTGCCAAAATTAAACAGTAAAGGGTGCGATTTTGTGTCAGGTTCTGGTGCCACAGCAGTTTTCATCATTGAATCTGCAATGCCTAAGGGGTTGAAGTTTTCAAGTGTTTTTTCGGTTGGAAACAGTTCACAGACAGGAGTTGAGGAGATCCTTGAATATTGGGATTTAACTTATGACCCATTGAAAAGTTCTGCAATCAAATTAGTTTATGTTGAAAGTATCCGGGATCCAGACAAATTATTACATCATTCATCATCGCTTATAAGAAAAGGATGCCGGATTGCAGCAATAAAGGCAGGAATTACCGAAGCGGGTAGCCGGGCTGCGTCCTCTCATACAGGAGCTATGGCAACGTCCGACTCAGCTGTTGAAGCATTATTCAGGAAATCGGGAATAGTGAGGTGTTCAGGTCGCGAAGAACTGACAACTGTTGCTTCTGTTTTTATGCATAAACCACTTAAAGGCAGAAATATAGCTATAATTACCCATGCCGGAGGACCCGCCGTAATGCTTACAGATGCACTTTCTACCGGAGGATTGAATATACCTAAAATTAGCGGGGAAGATAATGACAAACTTCTTTCAATGATGAATACGGGGGCGTCAGCTGATAATCCGGTTGACCTGATTGCAACAGGAACCAACGATCAACTGGATAAGGTTATTGAGTATGTTGACAAAAAGATTCCGGCAATTAACGGGATGAGTGTGATATTTGGCAATAATGGTTTAAATGATATGACAGAAATCTACGATTTGCTTCATAAAAAGATTAATGAATGTAATAAGCCATTATTCCCAATTCTGCCTTCAGTCATGAGTTCTTCAAAGGAGCTTGAATACTTTCTAAACAAAGGGCATGTTAATTTTCCTGATGAAGTAGTTCTTGGAGGTGCCCTGACGAGGATTTATAATACACCTTTCCCGGCAGATGATGAAATTTTCCTTGAGAACATTGATATTCCTCTTATACGGAAAATTATTGACAATGCTCCCGTTGGATATCAGGAACCTTTCATTGTACAAAAGCTTCTGAATGCAGCAAATATACCTGTAGTAAAGGAAGGGGTTGCTTTAACTGCAGAGGAACTTATAAACCTGGCCGATAAAATAGGGTATCCGCTTGCATTAAAAGTTGTAGGACCGGTTCATAAGTCAGACGTAGGAGGGGTTACCCTGAATATTAAGTCTGAAAGACACCTAGTAGCAGAATTCCGAAGGATGAAAAGTATAAGTCATGTTACATCTGTATTAGTTCAGAAAATGTTATCCGGTACTGAACTTTTTATAGGAGCTAAATACGAACCAAGGTTCGGGCACATTATTCTTTGCGGATTAGGAGGAATTTTTGTCGAAGTTCTTGGAGACGTATCTTCCGGCCTTGCTCCCCTTACTGAGAGTGAGGCCCGTTCTATGATAAGAAGTCTGAAAAGCTATAAAATAATTCGTGGTACAAGAGGTAAGCCGGGAATAAATGAATCCAGGTTCGGAGAGATAATTGTCAGACTTTCAAGCTTATTACGATATGCCACGGAAATTAAGGAGATGGATCTGAACCCTCTTATCGGGAGTATGGATGACATTACTGTTGTAGATGCCCGGATAAGAATTGAAAAGTGATCTTCATGCATTGAGAGGACGACCAATAACTTTTATGTTTATCTTCGAACTTTTAAATTACTACAATAAGGAGATTAATTATGATAGTTCATCAATTGTCGGTATTCCTTGAAAATAAGTCAGGCAGACTGACTGAAGTTCTTGAAGTTCTTGGAAAAGAAAATATCAGGATAACTGCCCTGAGTGTTGCCGATACTGCTGAATTCGGTATTCTGCGGCTCATTGTTCCTGACCCTGAAAAAGCCAGGAAACTTCTTAAAGACCAGCTGTTTACGGTGAACCTGACGGAAGTGATTTCTGTAATGGCTCCCAATGAGGCAAAGCATTATGCAAAGATACTGAAGATATTATCTGACGTTAATATAAGTGTTGAATATACTTATGCTTTTTCTATAGGGAAAAAATCAGTCATTATACTTTGTTGCAGCAACACGGAAGAAGCAATTAATGCTCTTAAGAAACATGAAATGGAACTAATGAAAGCCAGCGAGCTTTATAAAATTTAAATAGATTGAGTCACGCTTAAATAATTATCATATGACTTATATTCAATAAAATGGAAGTTTGGAACAAACATTTCGAATGCATGGATCGGAATGAGCTTAAAGAGGTTCAGAATGAACGATTACGTGAAACTGTAGAACGGGTTTACTTTAATGTACCTTATTACAGGAACAAAATGCAGGAGGCCGGCCTTGGACCGGAAAATATTAAATCAATTGATGATCTTTCAAAACTTCCCTTTACGACCAAAAATGATCTTCGTGACAATTATCCCTTTGGATTGTTTGCAGTGCCAATGAGTGAAATTGTCCGTGTTCATGCATCATCGGGTACGACCGGGAAACCAACTGTAGTAGGTTATACACGTAATGACATCTCGGTATGGTCGGAAGTTATGGCACGTACGTTAACATGTGCCGGCGCCAACAGGAATGATTTTATTCAGGTTGCATACGGTTATGGACTTTTCACAGGAGGACTGGGAATTCACTATGGCGGAGAAAAAATTGGAGCATCTGTTATTCCGATATCAGGAGGAAATACTACCCGCCAGATACAGCTAATGCACGATCTTGGCAGCACTGTACTTGCATGCACACCTTCCTATGCATTATATCTGGCTGAAGCTATTCAGGAAAGCGGGATAAACCGCAACGATCTGAAACTGAGAGTAGGTGTTTTCGGTGCTGAGCCATGGACTGAAAACATGCGAAGGGAAATAGAAGAAAAACTCAGGATTAAAGCAATTGATATTTTTGGACTAAGCGAAGTTATAGGCCCGGGTGTTGCAAGCGAATGTCTGGAACAGAATGGATTGCATATCAATGAAGACCATTTTATCCCGGAGATCATAGATCCTGAGTCTTTGGAAGTTTTACCCGAAGGATCTGTCGGAGAGCTTGTTTTTACTACAATAACAAAGGAAGGATTACCATTGATCCGGTACAGGACGCGAGATCTGACAAGGCTTTTTTACGGGAAGTGCGCATGCGGGCGGACTATGGTAAGGATGGAAAAATGTCTTGGCAGAAGTGATGATATGCTAATTATCCGAGGAGTCAACCTTTTCCCATCACAGGTAGAGAGCGTTCTGCTTGAGATGAGTGAAATCAAACCCCATTACCTTCTGACAGTAGACAGGGTTAATAACCTTGATACCCTTGAGCTTAAAGTGGAAGTTGATGAGGCATTTTTCCTTGATAAGATCAGCCAGCTTGAGTCTCTGCGTCAGAAAATTCAGCATAATCTTGAAAATGCACTGGGACTTGGAATAAAGGTAACCCTGGTTGAACCAAAAATTATTGAGAGGAGCGAAGGAAAATCAAAACATGTAATAGACATGAGAAAATTCTGATTCTGACTAAATTATAGTTATGAGTAATTTCCCAATATCGAGAGAAACAGTAGACCGGCTTGTCACAAAAACCGAAATAGCTTCACCTGGTGATGCCTCAATCCGTGAAATAGTACAGCTTGTAAATTTGATTGAGACCGAAACCGGAATCAGCTTCATAAGGCTTGAAATGGGTGTTCCCGGTCTGCCTGCTCCATCGATAGCCATAGATGCAGAAACAGCTGCTCTTAAAAGAGGGGTTGCTTCTATTTATCCGGATATTAATGGCATACCGGAACTAAAAGTAGAGGCAGCAAGATTTATTAAGCTATTTCTTGATGTCAATATTAATATTCAGGGATGTATCCCCACAGTTGGTTCATTAATGGGTAGCATGGTAAGTTTTATGGTAGCCAACAGAAGTGATAAAGTCAAAGAGGGAACTCTGTTCATAGATCCAGGATTTCCTGTTCATAAGCAACAGGTCAAAATGCTGGGACATGATTATTATTCTTTCGATATTTATAATTACAGGGGGAAGAAGTTGAAGGAAAAACTTGAATCATTTTATAAAACAGGCAGAATATCGTCACTTCTTTATTCAAATCCGAATAATCCGGCATGGATTTGCCTTAATGAAGAAGAACTTTCCATTATCGGTGAACTCTCCCGGAAGTATGATGTTATTGTTATTGAAGATCTGGCATATTTCGGCATGGATTTCAGAAAAGATTATTCAAATCCGGGCAAATCTCCTTTTCAACCGACTGTGGGCCATTATTGTGAGGATTATATTATACTTATATCAAGTTCAAAGATTTTCAGTTATGCTGGACAGAGAATAGCTGTTATGGCTATTTCAGATCATCTTTATGACAGATCGTACCCTGATCTTTTAAGATATTATTCTACTGAAAAATACGGTCATTCAGCAATATTTGGTGCTTTATACGGTTTATCAGCAGGAGTGTCGCATTCAACTCAGTTTGGGCTTGCAGCATTACTGAAGGCGGTCAACGAAGGAGTCTACAATTACAGGGACGATGTTACCGAGTATGGAGAAAAAGCACGGGTAATGAAAAAAATGTTTGTTTCAAATGGTTTTAAGATAGTTTACGAAATGGATTTGGATGAACCAATTGCAGATGGATTCTATTTCACTATTTCATATCCGGGTATGACAGGGAAAGAATTACTTGAAAATCTTTTATATTACGGGATCAGTACAATTTCACTGGATATTTCAGGAAGTGACAGGCATGAGGGTCTTAGAGTATGTGTCTCACTCGTTCCGAAAGGGCAATTTGAAGATATGGAAAAAAGACTTAAAATGTTTTCTGAGGATCATCAGATAAAAATGAATTAAAAATCTTGATATGGCAAAAGTAAGAGGATCTATAGTAGTTAATGTTGATAAATGCAAGGGATGTGAGGTGTGCATGGTATCATGCCCTACAGGAACAATTGCTATGGCAAAGGAGGTAAATCATAAAGGGTATTATTATGCTTATCCGGCAAATCCCGAACTGTGTATAGGTTGTGCCAATTGCGCCATGGTTTGCCCCGATGGAGTTATAACAGTTTATAAAACAAAAATTTAGGATGGGGATGGAAAAGGAACTAAGTTTAATGAAAGGGAATGAAGCAGTAGCTGAAGCCGCAATTCGTGCTGGTGTCGATGGTTATTTTGGTTATCCGATAACACCACAGACTGAGATCATTGAATATTTTATGGAAGCCAAACCGTGGGAGACTACCGGGATGATAGTTCTGCAGGCTGAAAGTGAAATTGCAGCGATAAATATGGTTTACGGAGGTGCAGGCTGCGGAAAAAAAGTAATGACAACATCTTCATCTCCCGGGATTAGCCTGAAACAGGAAGGTATATCATATATTGCAGGAGCTGAACTTCCTTGCCTTATCGTAAATGTTGTAAGGGGAGGTCCGGGACTTGGTACTATTCAACCTGCTCAATCCGATTATTTTCAGTCAACAAAGGGTGGCGGGCACGGAGATTATCACCTGATAGTACTTGCCCCTGCATCTGTCCAGGAAATGGCAGACTTTGTCGGTCTCGGCTTCGATCTTGCATTCAAATACCGCAATCCTGTGCTGATGCTCTCAGATGGGGCAATAGGGCAGATGATGGAAAAAGTATATCTCAGCCCTCCTAAAGAACGCTCGAAAGTTGTACCGGAATGGGCAACCACAGGCAAACCATCAACACGGAAGAGAAATATTATTACATCTCTCGATCTTGATCCGAATGCCCAGGAATTATTCAATCAAAAACTTATTGACAAGTATAATGAAATCAAGGAAAAAGAGGTAAGGTTTGAAGAATTTCAGTGCGAAGATGCTGAATACCTTCTGGTAGCATATGGCACAAGCGCAAGAGTATGTCAGAAATCAACACAACTGCTTCGTGAACAAGGAATAAAGGCTGGGTTATTACGCCCAATCACTCTCTTCCCGTTCCCTTCAAAAAGGATTAATGAACTCGCCTCTAAAGTTAAAGGGATACTTTCAGTTGAGATGAGTGCCGGTCAGATGGTCGAGGATGTTCTTCTTGCTGTTAAAGGGAAGGTTCCTGTAAAACATTTTGGCAGAATGGGAGGTATTGTTACAACACCTGAAGAGGTTGTTGAGAATCTGAAATCTAAAATTATAGGAGAATAAGCAATGGCTGAAGTTACCGGAATAAAAGAAATTATCAAACCTGAAAATCTGGTATACATGAAAACAAAGATTTATGACGGATAATATACTGTCATATTGCCCGGGTTGCGGACATGGCACTGCTCATCGTATTCTTGCCGAAGTAATTGATGAAGAAGGGCTTCAGGCAGAGACTATAGGTGTTTCACCAGTCGGATGTTCTGTGTTTTTATATAATTATATTGATGTTGACATTCAGGAGGCAGCACATGGACGTGCTCCGGCTGTTGCAACCGCAATTAAACGTCTTTTGCCTGGTAAATTTGTATTTACATATCAGGGCGATGGCGACCTTGCGGCAATTGGTACCGCCGAGACAATCCATGCCTGCAACAGGGGTGAAAATATCCTGATTATTTTTATCAATAATGGAATTTACGGAATGACGGGAGGCCAGATGGCACCTACTACACTGCCGGGAATGAAATCATCAACATCACCATTTGGCACGGGATGTAAAAACAATGGGATATCCTATTAAGATGACAGATATTGTAGCTGGTCTGCCTGGTACTTATTATGTTACGCGTCAGAGTGTTCATACTCCCGCTAATGTTAAAAAAACTAAAAAGGCAATGAGGAAAGCCGTTCAATATCAGAAGCTTAATAAAGGTACCTGTTTTATTGAGATTGTATCAAACTGTCCCTCCGGATGGAAAATGACGCCTGTTCAGTCTAATAAATGGATGGAGGAAAACATGTTCCACTACTATCCGCTGGGTGACATTAAAAAACCTGAAGAAAAATGCGTCTGATTTTGACTGATTTAATTTTTTATTAGGATGACTGAAGAAATAATTATTGCCGGATTCGGAGGACAGGGTGTTCTGTCTATGGGTAAAATTATGGCATATTCAGGTGTCATGCAGGATATGGAGGTAAGCTGGATGCCATCGTATGGTCCTGAAATGAGGGGTGGAACAGCCAATGTAATTGTTATAATAAGTAGTGAGAGAATTAGTTCACCCATAATCAAACTATTCGATACCGCAATAATTCTGAATCAACAATCACTTGACAAATTTGAAAGTTCAGTTAAACCCGGGGGAGTACTTATTTACGATGGAAATGGTATTACAAGGCATCCTGAAAGAAAGGATATTTCGATTTATCGCATTGATGCGGCTGAAGAGGCTTCGAAAATGAACAATACCAGAATATTTAATACGATAGTTCTTGGCGGCTTTCTTAAGGTGAAACCAATAATCAAGCTGGAAAATGTAATTAAAGGATTGAAAAAATCCCTGCCTGAAAGGTATCATAATCTTATTCCAATTAATGAGAAGGCTCTTCAAAGAGGAATTGAAATTGTTAAAAAAGTATCATAATCACTGCGGATTTTTAGTCTTTTAACTGCAACCGGCACCCTGTTATAATGGCTTATTCTATGTCAGGTATATGCAGAGCTTTAGATGCTGAATACTGCCGGCTTATTTCTCGTAGAAATGCATTTCTGTAATATATTTCCAGACATCAGGAGGAAGAAAATATGACATATTTTTTCCTTTTTTGATCCCGTTACGAATAAATGTTCCGGAAATTTCCATTTGAGGAGCTCTTACAAAATGAATATCGGCTTTGGTGAGAATTCCCTCAGGTTGAGGCTTATCTGGCTTTCCCGAAACAGGACGGGGATAAACAAAAAAAGAGTGTTTCTTTATTAACTCATCTACATTCTTCCATTTGTGCAGAGTGTAAAGATTATCTTCTCCCATTATAAGACAGAATTTGTTATTTTGATACTTTTCGGTAAGATAAGTAAGAGTATCGATGGTGAAAGAAGGAACAGGCAACCTGAATTCAATATCTGATGCCTGCATTTTGTAATTATCTCCTATTGCAAGACGAACCATATGCAACCTTTGATGATCATCAAGCAGGGTCTCTTTTTTCTTCAGTGGATTATGCGGACTCACAACAAACCACACATGGTCTATTCCGGCAAATTCGGTCATATATCCGGCAATTGCCATATGCCCGATATGTACTGGATTGAATGATCCGAAATATAACCCGATTTTAGACATATGGTGTAACCTGTTTAACTTTCAAGAAAGGATGATACAATTACGGATACTTCTTCTATTGCTTCTTCCAGTTGATTATTTATGATTATGTTATCAAACTGATTGGAGGTCTTTAACTCCTCCTCTGCTTTTGCAAGTCTTGTTTGAACTTTACCAGGCTCATCAGTTCCCCTCTTTATAAGGCGTTTTTTAAGTTCATTTAATGACGGAGGCATTATGAACAGCGCTATTGAACTTTTTCCGAATATGTTTTTAAGGTTGATACCTCCCTTTACATCTACATCAAACAGAACGTGGTTTCCATTTGCCCATATTCTGTCAATCTCACTCTTAAGAGTACCATAAAAATAGCCCTCATAGACTTCTTCCCATTCAATAAACTCATTTTTTTTAATTCTCTTTTTAAACTCGTCAACGGTAAGAAAATAGTAATCTTTTCCTTCTTCTTCCTGGCCTCTCAGGGGTCTTGTCGTTGCAGAAACAGAGAATTCAAGACCTAACTTTCTGTCAAGCAGGTGTCTGGCAATTGTTGTTTTTCCTGCTCCTGACGGTGCGGATATTATTACAAGTTTCCCTTTCATCAGACAGATTTGTATCCGGATTCACAGAAAAAAAACATTTCTTCGGGCAAAAAGGTAAGATGAAAGCAGATCCGAATTGCAGTTTTCCGGTTGCACCTTTGTGTACTGGTATTATTTTGGCAGGAAGGCATAGTGCGCGATTAGTTATTATTATAATACATTAAGAGTCTGTTCTTTAACCTTTTCCAGTTCATCCTTCATCATAACCACCAGTTTTTGGATAGAAGCATCGTTGGCTTTTGACCCTATTGTATTTATCTCACGACCAATCTCCTGTGTTATGAAGCCTAAAATTTTACCATTGGGTGAAGGAGTGGCAATTGTCTCAAGGAAATAACTACAATGCGTTCTAAGCCTTACTTTTTCTTCATTGATGTCAAACTTTTCAAGGTAAAAAATCAATTCCTGCTCGAACCTGTTTTTATCAATATTTTCAGTTCCTGCATTTTCCCTGAGTAGTGTAAGAATCTTCTCCCTGATTTTGGCTATTCTGCCCGGTTCAAAGGTTTCAATAGTATCCAGAGATATTAAAATTTTACCGATACACTTTCTGAGATCAGCTTCAATAGAATTGCCCTCTTCAATTCTATACAGGTCAAGCATAACTACCGACCCGATTATCTGTTCTTTAACAAGGTTCCATTCGGCCTCTGCAAGCTCAGGTTTTTCAGTTTTCAGAGTGTCAGGCAACTTCATTATGGTTGAAAATATCTGATCACCGACATTGATTTTAAGCTCACCAGCGATTTCTTTGAGCTGGTTATAATAATTTTTTACAACAGATTTATTAATTACAGGCAGGACTTCCTCGTCGTTAAAATCAAAATTAATATTAAGATCAATTTTCCCCCGATCCAGTTTTTGACTGATCATATTTCTTATTTCAGGCTCTTTCTCTTTATACAACCAGGGAACCCTGGTATTTAAATCCAGTAATTTTGAATTGAGTGATTTTATTTCGATACATATCTTTTTAAATGGAGTTTCGGCAACAGCTTTTCCGTAGCCTGTCATAGATTTTATCATTTTGGTGCTGTGGTTTTTGATTCAAAAAATATGCTGAAAGTTACAAATTATCATGGTATTTAACAACCGTTTCCATTTTCCAACGGTCTGATTTATAGTATATGAAAGATAAGACAAGACCAATAATCCAGCTGGCCGGTATTGACCACCAGATGCCTGAAGCCCCTAATTTTCCTGAAAGATACCATGCCAGTGGGATCCTTATTATCCATAATGAAAAAATAGAAAAAAACATTGGCATCAAAGTATCTCCTGCACCTCTCATTACTCCGTTATAAATATATGTAAGTGTAAAAATAATGTAAAAAATGCTTACAATGGTCAGGTACTGAGATCCGACCCTTATAACATCGGCATCTTTTGTAAACAAACTCATAAGTACATGGCCTTTAAGTACAATAAAAATGGTTGTAACAAGTGTTACAATTCCAGACATTTTGACTGTAGATATCAGTCCTGCCCTGATTCTTTCCATTTTATTAGCACCTATGTTTTGTCCGACAAATGCTGAGAGCGCCTGGGAAAAAGACATTGCCGGGATAGTTGCCAGCGAATCAAGCCGGCTGGCAACAGAGTATCCGGCAATTACGTTAGTGCCGAATTTATTAACAAAACCAATTAAAGCCAGAGCTCCCATAGCAAACAGGGTTTGCTGAATTCCTGTTGGTAATCCTATTTTTACACTCTGTCGGAATATATCTCTGTCAAAATGAAGCCCACTTATTGCAATTCTTATAAGCTTATGGGTCTTATTGAGCCAGATAGTAGCAAGAGCAAAAGCAGTCCCATTTGCCAGAAGAGTTGCATATGCAGCACCAGCTACCCCCCATTTTAAAACAGCAACAAATAAAAAATCCAAAATTATATTTGTTACAGTAGCAATTATGAGAAAGTAGAGTGGGGTCTTGGAGTCGCCCAGACCCCTTAATACAGCACTAGTGCCATTATATCCGAAGAAAATAAGGATACCTGATAAATAAATCCGAAGATATTGGGTAGCCTGTGGCATAATTTCCTCAGGAAGCCCAAGCATCTTCAGCAGAGGCTCGCTAAGTATCAATCCGGCAACCGTTGAGACAACTCCGGCAATTAAAGTATAAATATACATTGTGTCAATTGCCTTTTTGACTTTTCCGAGATCTTTTGCTCCGAAATACTGCGAGATAACTACCTGGCTTCCCATTACTATCCCAATGATCATTGAAACAATAACGAATATTACCGGGAAGGATGCCCCAACAGCTGCCAGAGCCTCCTTCCCTACGAAGTTCCCTACAACAAAGCTGTCTACAACACTGAAAAGCTGCTGGAATACATTTCCGAAAAGCATCGGTGCTGCAAACTGAAAGATCCTCTTTCCTTCATTTCCTGTTGTTAGATCCTGCATTCTGGTTTTTACCCCGCAAAGAAAATCAAATCCCCACTATAATCAAAACCATGTTCTTATCATTATGACAATTGGTTATTTCAAAATACTTTTTTTGTTTATCAATCCTTCGATCAATTAGAAAATATACCTTGCAGAATGTTTGTCATAGTAATTGATATGAATTGATAACAAGGTCGTTAACCAGGTAAAGCGTTAAGAGAGAATTTATTTAAATTACAAGTTTTAATATTTTTGTATATATTAAAAGGTATAAATGCCGTTATGAAATCAAAGGCTTTGTTCTAAAATAATAACTTTTTAAAAAATTAGAAGTATTTTGTGGCACCTTAATCGCGAATATGATAAAAACCGAGTAATCATGATCAACGCATTCCTTAAATTTCTTTTCATTTCTTTATTATTTTGTTGTAGTTTGTCAGGCCATTCCCAGGCGAATTCTGATACAGTAAATTCTGACCGGACAGTTATTGATTCGGTATTTACCAAAAGAATATATTTTGATGCAAGGGAAAAAATTCCTCAAATTAAATTTACTACTGAGCAGGCAATACAATTTCTGAAAGAATGGTACCAGCCGAATAAATGGAACAATTCCTACGACCCGTTTCGTAAGGCAATGGGACAGCTTATCTATGAAGCATCTTACCCACCGTTTGATTCATCTGAGAATTTTCTCCAAAAGTATCCTTATGATTCAATCAATGTTTCATGGGATAAGTTTTTCATATGGGAACCATTGAGAATAAAAATTCCATATATTATTAGCCCTGAATCTGCAATCCCGGCCGATTCACGTATTGTGGCAGATACTTTTAATATTAAGGCTATATCTGATTCCCTGACCATTCCGGATTTAAATTTGTCAAAACAGAATGCCGGTGTGTTGCCAGGTACCGGATTAAAGGATACAACCATACTGATTATAATTGATACCCTTCATCAGGTTAGATCAACATATCCGGAGTTTCCTTTTAAATCTTATAGTTTTCCATATCAGGAGGATTCACTTAGAATTGCTATCCAATCCCTGCTAAAGTATATTGAAGATCGTGACTCCAGCATCGTCTTCTTTACAGGACTTGATGACCAAAAGACACAAATCTGGTTGAATTCAAGATCTGATATAATGAAGAGATACTGGCTTAAAAACGAAATGAACGACTCGGTTACTGTCTGGATTGGCACTCCGTTGAGGAATACAATAGGACTTTATCTTGAAAAAGGGGTAAATATCAGAAGACCAGCAAAACGTAACGATATAATTGATGCCAGAATTGAAATTAAAGAGCGCGACAGATCACATTTACTCGAAGTACAAAAGATAATTACAAAAAGGCAATATTGGAAATACAGAAGTGAATCCTCATTTATCTTCAGTCAGGCTGCGCTTTCCAACTGGGTAAAAGGAGGGGAGAACAGTGTCACAATGGCAACTGACATTACCGGATACGCCAGTTATTTAAATAAACCACTGAAGTTGTCATCCGATAACTTTGCCAGGCTGCAATTCGGATACATTGCATCAGGGGGTAATCCTATAAGGAAAAATCTAGACCTTCTTGAAACCAATTCCAAACTAAACCACAAGGCATTTGGTAAGTTTGATTTTAGCGGGATATTATTGTTTAAGACACAGATAGCACGAGGGTATACCTATCCGAATGACTCGGTGCCGGTTTCAAAATTCATGAACCCAGCCATTCTTACTATTGGTTTTGGTCTGGACTACAAGCCTAACAAGAATACCTCACTAAACTTCTCTCCATTATCTTATAAGGGAACTTTTGTTACAGATACAGCAAGAATAAATCAGACAAAATACGGAATTGCGAAAAACAGGAAATCACTGAATGAACCTGGTGTAAGCTTCTTGATTACCAATAAATACCAACTATTAAAAAACATCTCAGTTACCAACAGGTTACAGCTCTTTACCAATTATATACATAATCCACAGAACATTGATATTGACTGGGAAATGATTCTGGTTGCAAACCTGAATTGGTTCACAGATGTAAGATTTAATACCCATTTAATTTTTGATGATGACACTAAGACACCTATTTTGGGCGCTGATGGTATACCAAAAAATACAGCGAGAGCTCAATTCAAGGAGATGCTGGGATTCACCTTTGTCTTCAGGTTTTAATGAGGAGAGCCTGTAATTTAATATAGTGATTTCTGATAGATCCTGAATTTTTTAACAACTTTCCCGCCAATCCTTTCGTATTCACTCCTCATCTTGGTATTGTCTTCCAGAACAAGATGACTGTCAATTATTTGCATTTTGTGCATAATGGCGGATTGGAGAATTTTAACCCCCATAAGAACATCAATTCCCTGGCCCCTGTAAGCTTTCTTTACTCCGCCAAGCATCATCAGTAATTTTTTTGATTTTTTTGATTCTTTCAGCACTTTAAAAATACCGAACGGCAACAATTTTCCATTGGCAGCCTTTATTCCCTGGCTCACATCGGGCATACCTATTGCAAATCCTATTAATTCTTTACTTGTTTCGACAACCTTTATAAATTTTGGATCCAGAATCGGGAGATATCGTGCGGCAAATTCTTTTTTCTCTTTATCTGTAAGTGGTACAAAACCGTAGATCTCCATAAAGGTTTCGTTCATCAGCTGCAAAACAGGTATGATATATGGTTTAAGCTCTTTTTTTGTGTGAAACTCAATAATTTTGTATTCTTTATTGTTGGCAACTCTTGCAAGCACTTTTTCATAGATAAGGGGAAATTCTTTTGGCATATCAGCCAGGTAGTTAACCAGATCAACTTTTTTTTCATACCCTTCAGCTTCAATAAGTTCAGGCATATAAGGCGAATTAGTTGGACACGTAATAAAAGCAGGATATTCAAATCCCTCAATCTGGAAACCCTGCGGGTCCTTATCTGAAAAACCAAGCGGCCCGATCAGCTTTTTCATTCCCTTTTGCCGCGCCCAATCTTCAATCTTTGTTATAAGTGCATGAAACACTTCTATGTCGTTATAACATTCCATGAAACAGAAACGTCCGTCTTGTTCATTGTTAATTGAATTATACCTGTTATTAACAATGCCCATTATCCTGCCAACGGGAATTTTGTCGCGAAATGCCAAAAGCAAAAGTGCATCGGCATATTTATATGACTTGTTCTTTTTTTTATTATATAATTCACGTTCGTCCATATAAATAGGTGGCAGCCAGTCAGGATCATTTTTGTGAACTTTTTCCGGCAGATAAATAAATACGTGACGATCTTTTCGTGTAAGAACCTCTTTGATAACAATTTCTCCCATTTCAGATTATTAACTGACAGCAAGTAACAAAAAAACTATAATATGACCAATATAATACTAATACATATTCCCTTTAGTGACTTTTAAAGAAAAGATCCAAAATGACAAAAACAGCAAAAAGAATGCTGGCAATTCCATTGGTTGTTCCGAATGCAAGGGTAACTTTGCTAAGGTCATCATGTTTTACTATACGGTGCTGATATACCAGGAGTGCAGTAAATACTAAGGCTCCCGCCCAGTAAAGCAAACTAACATGTCCAATAATCCCCGCCATAACAACCAGAAGGAAGGTGATTAAATGAACAAATATGGAAATTGTTAAGGCAATCCTCCTGCCTCTTGTTGAAGGAAGAGAGTGAAGCTTGTTTGACCTGTCAAACTCATCATCCTGCAGGGCATATATGATGTCGAAACCGCTTACCCATGTAATTACAATTAGCGAATATATAACCGGCAGGATGCTGAATTTACCTGTTACAGAAATATAGGCACCAATGGGAGCAAGGCTTAAGCCTAAGCCGAGAATGAAGTGACAGAGGGAGGTAATCCTCTTTGTCAGACTGTAGCCAAGGATTACCAATAGTGCAACGGGAGACAAAATAAGAGTGAGCCTGTTGATAAACCCGCTGGTTATAATAAAAAGGATGGAATTAACCGCGATAAAGATTGCAGCAGCTCTGGTACTAATAATGCCTGTGGGTATCTCCCTGAACTTTGTCCTGGGGTTGAGTGCGTCGAACCTGTTATCGGCCAGCCTGTTAAAGCCCATGGCAGCATTGCGGGCGAATATCATGCACATGATAATAAGCAATAGCAGTCTAATGCTGAAATAATACTCCTCTTTTGATACCGCCAGAGAGAATCCTATAAGCGCAAATGGCATAGCAAATACAGTATGGCTGAATTTTACCAGCGAAAAATATTTTATTACGGAATTAAAAAATCTGCTCATTTATCAAGAAGATTCCTGTATATTTCGTAATCGTCAATTCCGTATGCCACGAACAGGACTTTTTCAGGATATTGATTTCCAGACAGGAAGCTCCGGGTTGCATTTACAGCGATAACTGCAGCCTGATCAGCCGGGAATCCGTATGCACCAGTTGATATCGCCGGAAATGCTATAGTCCCTAGTTTATTTTCCATGGAAAGAGTCAGGCTTTTTTTATAACATGAGGCGAGCAGTTCATGTTCATTACGATGGCCACCATGCCATACGGGCCCAACAGTGTGAATAACATGTTTAGCTTTAAGAAGATATCCCCCGGTTATTTTGGCATTACCTGTCTCACAACCGTGAAGCTTCTCGCATTCTATAAGAAGTTCCGGCCCTGCAGCTTTATGGATTGCCCCGTCCACTCCACCTCCTCCCAGAAGAGAGGAGTTGGCTGCATTGACAATTGCGTCAACAGACAGAGTGGTAATATCTCCTTTGATAAGTTCAATCCTTTTGGTTTTCATTACCTTATCTGTGCATTAACTTCTTTTTCAAAAACTTTGATCAGATTGTTCATTACTTTTTCTATATTCTTATCAGTAAGGGTTTTAATATTATCCTGAAGTATAAAACTGATTGCATATGATTTTTTGTTTTTCCCGAGAGAATCGCTTTCATAAACATCGAACAGCTCTACACTCCTGAGAATATTTTTCTCAGTTCTGCAAGCAATATCCCTTATTTGTCTGAATGTTATTCCCCTGTCAATCAATAATGCAAGATCACGTCGCACTGATGGATATTTTGGAAGCTCCTGATATGATACTTTATGATTTTTAATAAGTTTCATTATCATATCCCATTCAATATGAGCATAATAAACATCCTGTCCAATATCTAATTTATTGAGGTAACTCCCGGATATTCTCCCCGTTTCGGCAATAAGTTGATTATTAGTTAAATAAGTTATTGATTCGGAAAACCACTTTTTGTTGCTTTCTGCAGAAGTAAGATTTTCAGGGTCAAGACCAAGCCGGGAGAGAACCATCTCCACAGCTGATTTAATATAGAAAAAATCTGTGAGGCTGCTCTTCATGTTCCATGTAATTGGTCCGGAGTTCCCTGTCATAAAAAGATCAAGTACCTTTTTCTCAGAATATTTGTCAACCTCGGAAGAAGATTTTTCTGACTTTCGGTAAAAATAACAATTGCCGAATTCGTAGAGCTTTAAATCGGTATTTTGCCGGTTAATATTCCAGATGACCGAACTGAGGCCTCCAAATAAAAGTGACTGCCTCATGGCATTCAGATCCGAACTTAATGGATTGGCAAGTTTTACAAGCTGTTCTTCATTAAAATCTTCATTTTCATACCATGCTGCCGGATTAAGTGAATTGCACATAATTTCAGCAAACCCGTTTGCTGACAACATATCTGATATAATATTAACAATCTTTTCCCTGTCTGGTTTTTCGGTATATGAAAGAGTTGAATTTACATGGTCACTTATTCCAACGTTGTTATAGCCGTAAATTCTGAGTATTTCTTCCACAACATCCGCCTCCCTGCGAACATCAACACGGTATAATGGTATCTCAAGCAATAATTCGTCATTACTTTCATGCCTGATAACTATATCCAGAAGTCCAATAATTCTCTTTATTATAATCCTGTCTATTTGTTTTCCTATCAGTCTGTTAATATTATTATAGTTTATTTTAACCCGTGTATTTGGGATCTTTTCCGGATAAATATCCACAATATCGGAAGAGACATAACCTCCTGAAATATCTTTGATAAGCATAGCTGCTCTTTTAAGTGCCCATAGTGTAATATCGGGATCGGCACCTCGTTCAAATCTGAATGAAGCATCAGTTTTAAGACCGTGTCTTTTCGAAGTTTTGCGGATAGCTACGGGGTTGAAATAGGCACTTTCAAGAAAGATATTTTTTGTGGAGCCGGTAACTCCTGATTTAATTCCGCCAAATACCCCGGCAATACACATCCCTTCCCTTACATTACAGATCATAAGGTCTTTTGAAGACAGACTTCTTTCAATGCCATCAAGTGTTATGAATTTGTTCTTCTCCGGCAGGTTTCTTACAATGACTTTTTTACCTTCAATTTTGTCAGCATCAAAAGAATGCAAGGGTTGACCAACTTCATTCTGAACAAAATTGGTGATGTCAACTACGTTATTTATAGGGTTCAGTCCAATTGCCCTGAGCCTGTTTTTTAACCATGCTGGAGACTCGCCTATAGTTACTCCACTTATTGTCAGTCCTGTGTACCTTGGACAATCAACCGGGTTTTCAATAATTATCTCATACCGATTATCATTATTATCCGGTTTGAAACTATCCACCGACGGAAGCTGTGCCTTTCCTTTGAAATTATTGTTCAGGTTCAGATAGGAAGCAAGGTCTCTCGCCACTCCATAATGAGATCCACTGTCAATCCTGTTCGGCGTTAACCCTATTTCAAAAACAAAATCTTTTACCACATCAAAGTATTTACTTGCGGGAGTTCCCGGCCTGGCGTCTTTGTCAAGTACCATTATGCCCTCATGAGAGGTTCCAAGTCCAAGCTCATCCTCCGCACATATCATTCCTTCACTTAATTCACCTCTTATTTTTGATCTTTTTATTTCGAGACTTTCATCTCCTTTTGAAACAATGGTACCTGCAGTTGCAACAAGAACCTTCTGTCCCGCTGCAACATTAGGCGCCCCGCACACGACCTGCAAAGGCTCTGCCGCACCAACATTTACAGTTGTTACAGAAAGCTTATCAGCATCCGGATGTTTCCTGCATGTTAACACCTCGCCGATTACCACACCTTCCAGTCCTCCCCTGACCGAGGTCCATTCATTCATACCTTCTATCTCAAGGCCGATGCCGGTGAGAATTTCTGCTACTTCTGCAGGGTCAAGATCTATCTTCAGATAATCTTTTATCCAGTTGTATGAAATCTTCATAAATAGTTATTCAAAAAGTTTAAATCACGGGAATGCAAAAATAAGAATTTTTAGAGTATAACTACCGGTCTAATTTTTAATGGTTAGTTATAAAAAAACCTTAAGGGTTATTAATACTTTATTCTTAGAAATTGGAATTAGCTATATTTGTAGTTCAAATAATCTGTTTTATGGTTATCGAAAAAGATGATAAACTGATACTCCTGACCAACGATGATGGATTGTATGCAGCCGGATTGAGAAAACTTCTTGAAGTTATGGAGGAGTTTGGGAAAGTTGTGCTAATATCCACAATGGAGAGCATGTCGGGTATGTCGCAGGCATTGACTGTAAAAACACCTTTTCGAGTGAAGTTACTTGAGGAGAATAATAAACATAAAATCTATGCCTGTAGCGGTACACCTGCAGACATAGTTAAACTTGCAGTCAATCAGCTGCTTGATCGAAAACCTGACTGGGTGATTTCAGGAATCAACCATGGTTCAAATGCCTCCGTGAGCGTGATTTATTCAGGTACCATGGCTGCCGCAATTGAGGGGTGCCTTTATGGAATCAATTCTGTTGGATTTTCACTAAATAATTTCTCCCCCACGGCTGATTTCTCTATTTGTAAAAAATATATCCGTATCGTAATGAAGAAGTTATCTCTTATCCGCTACCTTCAGGTGTTTGTCTTAATGTAAATATTCCATCTGCTGAAAAGAGTCAGATAAAAGGCATTAAAATATGCCGTCAGTCTAAAGGTAACTGGAGGGAGGAATTTGAAAAACGTAAAGACCCAATGGGAAAAACATACTACTGGCTGACAGGGATTTTTCAAAACCATGAACCTGATTCGACCGACACTGATGAATGGGCCCTGGTAAACAATTATGTTTCAGTGGTGCCGGTCACTGTTGATATGACAGCCCACTGGTATCTGGAAAAACTAAAATGCCAGTTTAAAAAATGAGTTTTGCTGAAAAGTACGATAAGCTTTCTTCAGGAATAATCTCAGCCTTATTGTTACCTGTAATTACAGGTTTATTAATGTGGTTATTTTCGGCAGGGCATCAAAGTCTGCATTCCTATTTTGCCAGAGTTTCAGATGCAGGGATAGTTACACACATAATTACTTTGTGCGTACTTCCAAACATGTTAATATTTCTTATTTTTAACAGATTCGATATGCTGCGTGCATCCCGCGGTGTCGTTGGTATTACAATAGTCTGGGCAATAGTTGTTTTTATGGTAAAATTTTTTTAATGCGTTATTTTCTAATCGCCGGAGAGCAATCAGGCGACCTTCACGGTTCCAACCTGGTAAAAGAACTTATTAAAGCCGACAGCAAAGCAGAAATCTTTTGCTGGGGCGGTGACCTTATGGAGGAAGCAGGTGCCACACTTTTGATGCATTACAAAAAAATGGCATTTATGGGATTTGTCGCAGTGGTGAAAAATATCAGATCTATTGCAAAGAACCTTACCCTGTGCAAACAACAGATCATTGAAAATAAACCGGATGTTATTATTCTTATTGATTATCCGGGTTTTAACCTTCGCATTGCTGAATTTGCCGGTAAATACGGGTTAAGAGTCTTTTATTATATCTCGCCAAAGCTATGGGCATGGAATGAAAAAAGAGTTGAAAAGATTAGGAGAAACATTGAAAGAATATATATTATCTTCCCTTTTGAAGTTGAATTCTATAAAAACCATGCAATAGAAGCTATATACAAAGGTAATCCGCTAAAGGATGAAATAGAGAAAAAAATCTCTTCATTTCCACCTGAATCGGATTTACGCAAATCACTCGGAATTGATGAAAAGCCGGTTATTGCAATCCTTGCCGGAAGCCGCAGGCATGAAGTAGCACTCATTCTTCCTGAAATGCTTAAAATTGTTAATCATTTCCCTGAATACCAATTTGTTCTGGCAGGAGTCAGGAACCTTCCCGATGAACTTTATAATAATATTATCGGTGACAGACCGGTCAGGCTGATAAAGGAAAGAACATATGAAATTTTGTATTCGGCCTCTGCAGCACTCGTAACTTCAGGCACTGCAACTCTTGAAAGCGCTCTTTTTAGGATACCCCAGGTTGTTTGTTATAAAGGTGACTTCTTCTCAATGCTTATTGGCTGGTTAGTGATAAAAGTAAAGTACATTTCACTTGTAAACCTGATTATGGATAACGAAGTAGTAAAAGAGCTGATTCAATATTCACTCACTGAAAAATCACTGCTTACAGAATTAAGAGCCGTTTTGCCGGGAGGTGATAAAAGGAAAAAAATATTAAATAACTATGAAGAACTTATTAAAAAACTGGGATCGGCAGGGGCAAGCAAAAGAGTAGCAGAAGATATGGTTGATAATTTAAAGACAAAAGACAAAGGATAACAGTTAAAAGCTGGGATGACTTGTAAAGTGACTTACCGCAAGAGGCTGGGGTGTTCAGTTGATCATTGTAAAATGTTTAGAAAACTGATTCTGATTCAAATCTTTATTGTACTGATATCTGAAATAACTTTCGGACAGGTCAGGATCAGGCTTTTTTCAGGCCGGCCAACAGAATCTGTCCTTTTTACAGTTACCGGTGGAACATATGAGATCGATACCTTTGAGGGAGGTTCAAATACATTGACAAAAGGTGAACAGATAAATGTCTCGCGGTTTAGTGACAAGATTGCAGTTAAAACGTCCGGGGCAAAGGGATTTTTATGTGATTCACTGGCAATAAATTCAACTGCAGAAAATGGTACATTTTCACTCCGGATAATCAGTAATGACCCTGTGAAACAATATTACAGCGGCAATCTTAATTGTTATTCCGATCTGGGAACACTTCTCATGATAAACGAATGTGATATTGAAAAGTATATTGCAGGGGTTGTAATGGCCGAAGGTGGGACCGGTCAGAATCATGAGTATTTCAAGACCCAGGCAATAATAGTCCGGACCTACATGTATAAATACTTTGACAAACACACATCAGATGGCTATAACCTTTGTGATAATACGCATTGTCAGGCTTTTAATGGCATCTCAACTGATCAATCAATTGTTGCAGCAGCAAAAGAAACACATGATCTGGTCATTCTCGATAGTGACAATATACTAATTACAGCTCCATTTCATTCAAACTGCGGAGGTGAAACTTCAACGTCTGAAAATGTCTGGCTTGCAAAACTTCCATATCTGAAAAAAGTAATTGACCCTTATTGCCTTAAATCGCGAAACGCAATATGGCGGAAGAGCATGAGCGCTGACGTATGGACAAATTATCTGAAGAGGTCAGGTTATGCAGGAAAGCCGGATGAGCTGGCATCTTTTAACTTTGTACAGAACTCAAGGTTAACAGAATACCATACAGGATCTTTCACTTTGCCATTAAAAACAATCAGGACAGACCTGAACCTTCGGTCTTCTTTTTTTTCAATAAAAGCGAGTGGAGATTCAATAATTCTTAGTGGCAGGGGTTATGGCCATGGTGTCGGTCTTTGCCAGGAGGGAGCAATGGTTATGGCTTCAAAGGGTTTTGATTATAAACAGATCATCGGATTTTACTACAGTGACGTTAAAATTTCAGATATTAAAAATACAGTTTTTAAACCTCCAACCACCCTTTTCTCAAAACCTCAGGAATCTGTCATTATCCGCTAACCGAAGTGAAGCGGGAAATCTCCGTTTCATTTTAAAAGTTTTCCATACAATAATGAAAAAAATTAAAATAGCATCGAAGGGTAATTTGATTATTTTTGCCAATTAAGCTTCTCTATGTTTGCAATTTTTAAAAAAGAGATAAACGGATTTTTCAGCAGCCTGACAGGCTATATTGTAATAATCGTTTTTCTTCTGGTAAACTCTCTTTTCATGTGGGTATTTCCGGGGGAATGGAATATTTTTGATAATGGGTATGCAGGTCTGGATACACTTTTTTTCTTATCCCCCTGGTTGTTCCTTTTTCTTGTACCAGCCGTAACCATGAAGATGATTGCAGAAGAGAAACGTCTCGGTACAATTGAACTTATATTTTCAAAGCCTGTCACGGAGAGGGAAATAGTCTATGGCAAATATTTTGCTTCTGTATGTCTTGTGCTTCTCGCTTTGCTTCCGGGAATTATTTACTATATCTCAGTCTGGCAACTTGGAGAGTCTCCCGGGAACCTTGATAAAGGAGGAACATTAGGGGCATTAACAGGGTTATTCTTTCTGGCAGCTGTTTACGCTTCTGCAGGTATATTTGCTTCGTCACTTACCGATAATCAGGTGATTGCGTTTATTGTCGCCCTTTTTATCTGTTTTATCCTTTATATGGGCTTTGATTCATTTGCCTATCTGCCAGGACTTAAGAAGCTTGATGAGTTTGTAATAAGACTTGGAATAAATGAACACTACAAATCAATGAGCAGGGGAGTGATAGATATTAAGGATATAGCTTATTTTCTGGCTGTAATAGCAATTTTGAATGAATTCACAGTTATGCAGCTATTATCGCGAAGGTGGAGAAAGAAAAGCTGATTAATGATCAAAATATCAGATACAAATAATATTAAGGTAAAGTATTGGATAAGGTTTATTCTGTCCCTTGCAGGAATTGTGATTATTGCCTCTGCCAGTTTACTTATCAGGGTCAGGCTTGATCTGACTGAGGATAACCGGTACACTCTTTCAGGACCGACTCGGAAGATACTTTCCGGTATCAGGCATGACATTTTTGTTCAGGTTTACCTTGATGGGGATATGCCGATACCAATGAAGAGGTTGAAAAGGTCGGTAAAGGAGATCCTCGATGAGTTCAGGGTAATATCCGGAAGGAAAATTGATTATGAGTTTATTAACCCGTCTTCAGGGAGCAATCAGCAACAACGGAATGCTCAGTACCAGGAACTGATTGATAAAGGAATTAATCCGGTTAATATACAGGCTGGTGACGAAGAAGGAGGATCAGTTCGGAAGCTGTTATTCCCCGGTATGATTGTAAATTATAACGGAATTGAAATCCCTGTCAATTTTTTGAAAAATAATAGTTTTGTACCCTATGAACAAAATATTCTTAATTCAATTGAGGGCCTTGAATATGAATTAATTCAGACAATAGCAACGCTTAGTTCAGACACTGTACGAAAGGTGGCATTTGTTGAAGGTCAAGGAGAAATTCCTGAGATTGAGGTGGCAGATCTTACCCTTAATCTTGCAAAGTTTTTCACCATCGACCGGGGAACAATAGGGGGAAAACCCGGTATACTTGACAAATATTCGGCCGTCATCATTGCCGGCCCTGAGAAAGAATTCAGTGAGAATGATAAACTGGTACTCGACCAGTATATAATGAATGGGGGGAAGGTGATCTGGTGTGTTGAGGAGGTAAAAGTTAACATCGACAGCCTCACCGGAGGAGAAACTATGGCTCTGTACCATCCGTTGAACATTGAAGATCAACTTTTCAGATATGGAGCAAGAGTTAATCCTTCGATTGTTCAGGACCTGCAATGTGCGTCTGTCAGACTTAGTGTAAGGACCAGCGCAGGTCGGCAACAGATCGTTCCATTTCCATGGGTATACTATCCTTTACTCAATCCGGCTTCATCTCATCCAATTACCAGAAATCTTAACAAGGTAAAAGGTGAATTCATAAATTATATTGATACTGTTGGACTGGACCCGGCAATTAAAAAAACGATACTTCTGGCTACCTCCGGTTTTGCCAGGACACTCAATCCTCCACTTCTGATCAGACTGAAAGAAGCTGAACAGAAACCGGACGAAAAGAGTTTTAACAAATCCAGGCTGCCTGTTGCAGTTCTGCTTGAAGGAATCTTTCCTTCAGCATTCAGAAACAGGATGACAGGAAACCTGGTTCAGGATAAAAGCTTCAAGATAAAATCTCAAAGTGTAAAAACAAAGATGATTGTTATTGCTGACGCGGACATAATACGAAATGATGTCAGAAGGACGGGTTCCTCTCAATCGCCCTATCCACTGGGGCAGGACAAGGTGACCGGTCAGGTATATGGTAACCGTGATTTCATTATTAACTGCCTTAATTATCTTGTTGATGATAACAGTATTATGGAACTAAGATCCAGGGAACTGAAATTAAGATTGTTAGACCATTCAAAAATAAAAAACGAAAAATTCAAATGGCAGCTTATCAATATTGCGGGTCCTATACTGTTAGTAATTATTGCAGGTTTAATTTATAACTTTTTTCGGAGGAAAATCTATACAAATTATTGATAATGAGCCGGGTTATTGTCAGAAATCTACTTTTTATCCTTGTCATCTCAACTATTCTCTTTTTTATCCTAAAGGAGAGGTCTCCTTTTGGAAAAAGTAACAGCTCATTTGGAATTGATCAGAAAAATGAGATTACGAAGATTGAGTTTTCAGAGGGGAGTTCTGAATTATCACTTGAAAAAAATGGAAAAGAATGGTTGATAAACGGGAAGGGTGAGACAAGAAAAAGCAGCATTCTTTTCATATTAAGAGTACTTAAAGAGATTCAGATCAAATCACCGGTAAACCCTGAAATGTTCCGAACTGAAATAATTGAAAAGGGGATTAAACCTGTTCACGTAAAGATTTATGGAAACTTCAGACTTCTGAATAGTTATCTGGTTTATAAAACCGAATCAAACATTTATGGAAACATTATGAAAAAGCGGGAAAGGTCCAAACCGTTCATAGTTTATATTCCGGGTTATGAAGCTGATATCGGTTCTGCATTCGTGGTAAATAAATTATTCTGGCAGCCATTTACTGTTTTTAACATGCTTCCCTCACATATTGAATCCGTAAATGTTGAATACATTAACAATGATTCTTCTTCCTTTACAATTACCAAAAAAAATCACCGGTATGTTGTTTCCGGTATAAAATCAGAATTAAGCGGATGGGACTCTTCGCGGGTTATGCGCTATCTCACCTATTTTACATGGATCCCATTTGAGGCATGGGCATTTGATGTTCCACCTGGTGAGAGACAAAGAATTGAGTCGGAGCAACCTTTAATACGAATTACCGTAACTGGGACCAACGGAGTAAAAACAATTCTTACACTTTGGGAAAGGGAAAAAATCAAAAATGGAATTTTGACAAAGGACAGTGACCGGTTATGGGGGCAAACCAATAATAACGATGAGCTTTTTATTATCAGGTATTTTGATGTGGATCCCATACTTAAGAAGAGGTCATATTTGTTTCCTGAATAATTATTAAATTTGAGGTGATTGTTTTTTTTTGTAATATTGGTAACTTAGAATTGGGTATAAGGAATGTTTCAATAGATTCATTTTTAGCCTGGTAGTTATTTTAAAACTCGTTTAAACAACTTAATTCGATACAAATATGAAATTTGTGGTATCCAGCACAGAACTTCTTAGTCATCTGCAGTCCATCAGCAGGGTAATAAGTTCGAAGAATACACTCCCGATCCTTGATAATTTTCTGTTCAACCTTTCCGGCAACGACCTGGAGATAACTGCCTCCGACCTTGAATCAACCCTGATTACAAAAATGAAACTTGAAAATACAGAAGGAGATGGTATTATTGCACTTCCTGCCAGAATATTACTGGACACACTGAAGGAATTTCCCGTTCAGCCTCTGTCATTTGAGATTAATTCTGATACTCTGGCTGTGGTCATTAGCTCGGAAAATGGTAAATTCAATGTGGTTGGTCAGAACGGTATCGATTTTCCCGCTTTACCTGCCATAAAAAAGGACAAGAAATTTACATTTAATATTAATGCAGATGTGTTACTGTCAGGGATAAATAAAACTCTTTTCGCTACAGCCGATGATGAACTGCGACCGGTTATGGGAGGTATTTTCGTTGAAGCTACAACCGACAAAATTACATTTGTTGCTTCCGATGCTCATAAACTGGTCAGGTACCAGAGGATGGACGCTAATGCGGATGATAATGCATCATTTATACTTCCCAAGAAACCTGCATCACTCCTGAAAAATATATTACCTAAGGAGGAGGGGTCGGTGACAGTCGAGTTTGACGATAAGAATGCGTTCTTCAATCTTAGTGATTATAAAGTAGTTTGCAGGCTTGTTGAAGGTAATTATCCAAACTATAATTCAGTTATTCCCAAAAATAATCCACGGAAGATCACTATCGACAGGGTTGAATTTTATAATACACTTAAAAGAGTATCCGTATTCTCAAATCAGGCCAGTAATCTTGTAAAGATCCAGTTAAAGGGCAATCAGGTTATGGTTTCTGCACAGGATATTGATTTTTCCATTTCTGCATATGAAAGAATAAAATGCCTTTATGAGGGAGAAGAGATTGAGATCGGTTTTAAATCATTATTTCTCCTTGAGATATTGGCGAACATAGCTTCACAGGACGTTATGATTGAGCTTGCTGATCCCACACGAGCAGGACTTTTCCTGCCGGTTGAATCAGAAAATGATTCCGAAGATCTCCTGATGCTGCTTATGCCAATGATGATAAATGCCTGATAATTGGAACTAAAACTTAAACGTCCTATTGCATTCCTCGATCTCGAAACGACCGGTATAAATGTTTCGGTTGACCGGATAGTGGAATTCTCTGTTCTGAAGATCAGCCCTAACGGGAAAGAGGAGTGGATGACCTCAAGAATAAACCCTGAAATGCCCATTCCTGCCAAGGTCACTGCTATACACGGAATTACGGACAGTGATATTGCAAATGCCCCGACTTTTAAGGAAGTGGCAAAAAAACTGGCGGTATTCCTCGAAGGTTGCGACCTTGCCGGTTTTAATGCCATTAAATTTGATATTCCGGTACTGGCCGAGGAATTTTTAAGGATAAATATAGATTTTAACTTCCTGAAGCGGAGATATGTTGATGCCCAGGTCATCTTCCATAAAAAAGAGCAACGGACACTGGCAGCTGCCTATCAGTTCTACTGCAATAAGAACCTGGAGGGAGCTCATGGTTCAAAAGCAGATACAGCTGCTACATATGAGGTGCTTAAAGCCCAGCTTGACCGTTATAGCGATCTGGACAACGATATTGACAGACTTGCGGAAATAAGCTCATTCAATAATAATGTTGATTTTGCCGGACGGATCATACTAGACGAGAACGGGGTGGAAGTATTTAACTTCGGAAAACATAAAGGAAAATCAGTAGAGCTTGTTTTTAATGATGAACCTTCATATTATTCATGGATGATGAACGGAGATTTTCCTCTATACACAAAAAAAATAGTCACAGAAATTAAGTTACGTTCATACGGGAAATAGTTATTGCAAAATGAAGATAATTTGTATAGGACTCAATTATATGAAACATGCCCTTGAGATGAGTTGGGGCATTCCTGAAAATCCTTTAGTGTTTCTGAAGCCTGATTCATCCTTATTAAAAAACAACAAACCATTTTTCCTCCCTGGTTTTTCGCAGATGATCCAGTATGAGGTGGAAGTTGTTATAAAGATAAGCAAACTGGGAAAGGGAATCTCTCCAAAGTTTGCAAACAGATATTTTGACGAAGTTACTGTGGGTATTGATATTACAGCACGTGACCTTCAAAAGTCGCAGTCAGCCGCCGGGTTACCGTGGGAAATATCTAAAAGCTTTGACGGATCAGCTCCAATAGGTAAATTCATTGCGGTAAGCTCTGTTAAAGATATGGCTAATCTGGATTTCAGGCTTGAAATAAATAACAGGATAGTACAGCAGAGCAACACTTCTGATATGATCTTCGGATTCAATGAACTGGTTGCTTATGTATCACAATATTTTACCCTTAAGACCGGGGACCTGATCTTTACCGGCACTCCTTCGGGTGTTGGGACATTATACAGGAATGATAACCTTATTGCCTATCTCGGGAATGAACAGCTACTTGATTTTTTTATCAGATAGAAAGCTGTTAAGAATTATTGGATGATGGGTCGTGCATTCATTTAAATTGTTTTACATATTCCAAAAAAATCTTTGCACACCTGTCAAGATTTTCAATTGAACCACCGCCTTTAATCACTTCGCACATCTCATAAGTAAGATAACCCTGATATCCGATCTCTTTGAGGGTGTTAATAAAGTTTTTGTAATCAAGAAAACCTTCCCCCATAGGCACTGCCCTGTTTTGTCCAACAAGTTGAACATAATTAGTCTGGTTGAATTCATATTTAAAACGAGGCAACATTTCATAATCGGCTGTAGTGGTCTGGTAAATATAGGGTTTCATAGTATAGATTGCCTTTTTTATCTCTTCATTATTCAGACCCTCCAGGGTAGGTGTCCAGCAGTCGAACGCGGCTTTGACATTTGGCATGTTGACTTCATCAAGAAGCCATTTCATGGCGTCATGGTGTAAGGCAATATCGTGATGATTTTGTACTACAAGGGTAACACCGTACTGTGCAGCAATTTTTCCGGCCATAGTTAAACCTTCCACAACAATGGCCCATTGTTTATCGAAAGGAAGATCGGGCCGTTCATAACCAGTGTATATTCGTACCATATTGGTTCCAAGATCGCGGGCCAGGCGGGCAAGTTCCCCAATGTAAACTGCCTGTATTTCAGTGTGCGGTACGCCAGGCCGGTCGACACCTGCTGTGAAATCATTATAACCTGCAATACAAACAAGCTCTAAACCAAGACTTTTAATCCTTTCACGTAATTTCTTACGTGCAGCATCATCATAATCCAGAAGTGAAACATGTGGACGTTTGGCTACCAGCATCACTCCGTCGAATCCGAGTTCTTTCGCCTTAACAAGAAATTCGTCAACACTAAGCACTGCCTGTCCCCTCCATATGCCCATATAGCTTATTGAGTGCAGACAAGTCTTTACCTTAAAGTCCTTTGGATTACCTGTTGGAGCTTTTTGACCTTCTGTGGAAAAATACATAAGACCTAATAATGCAAATGAGAATATCAGCTTTTTCATAGTCATCAGAGTTGTATTATACAAATATATAATTTTGGAGTAATAAAAATAGATCAATTCAATTATACTGCCAAATGAATCTAAGCATATATAGAATGAATACTTTCTTTTATCACAAAAGATTCCAGTTAATTGTAATTAGATGGTCAAACAAATTGTGGTCTTAAACATACTAAGTCAGAGATGAACAGACTGTTGAAACCTTCAAACAGCTATCTTGTCTGCCCGTTAAGAAGACAATGATTAGAGTTAAGGATGTGCCTGAAATTTTGTTTCCTTCAGTGGTACTTATTAGTTGAACCAATAAGAGATCTTAACAAAGAGTCCGCGGTTTTTCATGTGCAGGTCTTCCGGAAATGCATTTTCAGTATAAACGATAAAAAAATCTGAAACCGGCGCAAATCGCCACTGGAACCGGAGGTTCAGATTTATATTATCAATCTGATTATTATATTGAATAAAACTGGTAAAGAAGAGGTTATTTGTGAAGGTAAAATCGAGTCTTGGTCCTATCAATATGAGCTCGGCACTGTTATAAGGTTCCGGAAGTGAAATTTTATTGTATGACGTAACGAGTGCGATGCTGCCATAGGGTTGGATGCGATAATTCAATTCTCCGTTAAGAGACCATCTGGTTCCATTAAAATAACCGCCATACCTGCTGCTCAGTAGTATGTTAAATGGCTTTCGTATATCTGACCCGAAGGAGCCGCCCACATCTCTCCAGTTAAATTCTGCTCCAGTTGCCAGACTATCTCCTCCTGTATTAGTTGGATCGAAAGGCGCCTGAAGTCTGATATATGAATCTTTTACATCGAACGAAACGGTGGTTTTACTCACCCATTCGAAAGAGTACAATAATTGTATCTCCCTGTCGGTATTGTTAAATGAAGGATCAAAAAATATATCTGACTTAAAGCCTGGTCCATGATTTACAAGTGAACCTGATTTAGGAAAGAACTTGTAATGGAGTACGGGATTGACTTCATAATAACCTTTCCTTCTGATATATCCGATCTCGGAGATATAACCTGCAGCAACCCATGCCTGATTAACCGATGCCAATAAATACTGTGACGAATAAGTAATATTTGCTGCCGCGGCCGCGTCACGCAAAGTTGCTCCGGTATAAAAAGACTGGTGGTAAAATGCCTTTCCTGTCCATCGGTTGTCCGCACTGGCAAGGTTATATTCCATGCCTGCAACCCTATTATAACGGTATCCGGTAAATGAAGCATCATTAATTGCTTTCAATACCTGTTTGTTGATAATGAAACCCGAAATATTGGAGCGGCTGAAAACATTTCGCTGAATTGTCGCCACGGTAAAATTACCGCCGGGAATATTTCCTTTTTCCCCGGTCTGGATATCCATTATTCCAATACGCCAGTTATTGCCTACCTTACCACTAAGGCGCCCCCCAAATTGCACCGGACTGTCAAGTCCAATCCTGCGGGAAAAAAACGGCCTGATATTTTCACTTCCAAGATTTGCAAAGAGATCGCTGTTCTCCAGGTAGAACTGTCTCTTTTCAGGAAAGAATAGTTCGAACCGGTCCAGGTTGGTCTGCTGCCTGTCAACTTCAACCTGAGAGTAATCCGGATGTACTGTGAGGTCAAGGTTCATCGACGTGGAAAGTATAATTTTTGCATCAATACCGGTAGTAGCCTTCAGTTTTATTTTTTCTCCGGCAGCATTGTCCTGCGTGCTTTTTATTGATAAATATGGAATCAACGAAAACATGGCTCCTGACGATGGTAATGGCTTGTCCCATACCAACGAACCGGCGTAGGCCAGTGTTGCGGTAGCAAATTGTCTTGGCATCGGAGCCCAGCTCGATTTCTCATTTGTTTTCAGATCCTGCCGGCTGAAATTTATGCCCCATTCTTTGGCCTCACCATGGTAACGCAAACTGCGAAAAGGTATTGCAAACTCAGCTACCCAGCGGTCTTCATAGTTTTTAACTGCAGATCTCCATTTGATATCCCAGTTAAGATTGACAGTTCCTCCATTAGCCTGCAACCCGTCCCATTGTGCGCCAGCCGGAGTTATACCGAAAGAGAAGCCATTTGTCTGATCATTATATGTGTCAATAAAAACAAGAAAATTGTCATTCTTACCGAAGTTGAAGTCACGGCGCAAAGATTCAACCGGCCTCTTACCCGGAGTAGGATCAAAACAGGTGATAGCCATGTAAAAAGTTGTCGGGGTGTATGTGAGTCTGACCTCTGTCTGTGCTATTGCAAAACCTGTGTCGGTTGGTAATACCCGTTGGAAATGGTCTGCTTTATCGGCTGATAACCAGGCAGCTTCATCCAGAATTCCGTCTATTGAAATCTCATCGCTGGTTTGCTTAATGCCAATACGGTACTTTTCCCTGTTAATCCCGTTTGATTGTCCGTATATAAGAGAATTTCCACCAATAAAAAGGAGTGATATTGAAAAAAGATAAAATCTGAACATTCTGAAATAAATTTTTCGGAGAATACCCGGGTATAACCATGTGAAATGAATATATGCGCAATTTGTATAAGTAGACTTATGAATCAAATGAAAACCTCAGATTTGCCTTATTGTCCGGCAGAATTCTTTCGAGTGTAAGAGTATACAGAAAATTTTCACCTGTTTTTTTAAAGGTCTGATCTGAGATTTTAATTTTGTCGGAACTGAAGTTAAGCGCATTCTGGCTTTTCACTTTTACTGTCAGTTTATTTTTCTTTAAGTTGCCGGGCAAAGAATCTGTTTCTTTAAAGTCAAGTTCTATATTCTTACCTGCAATGTTCACACTTGTGCATATCTGGTGGGCAAGCTGATTCTGGAATGATACCGAATCGGGAGCAAGCATTGTTTCATGACCTTCATTATAAGGTGAAAGAATTTTTACCCATTCTCCTACAATTTCCTGGTTTCTGGCAGGATCGGTATGGATAATATTTGCCCAATGCATGCCGCAGGTGGGGCCATGAATTTTACCGGAAGGTGCTTTCCCCGTGATATTCCAATTCAATAGGTCATGACCGCGGTCAACAGTCATAACTCCTGAGTCAAAACCGAAGACAACATGATCGACTGCTTTTGAATTATGCATACTTTGATAAGGCGTGTTAATATAAGTTATTCCTCTCTTTTTAAGTAATTCTGCCATACTTATATCATGACCAGGTGATATACCATAGGTATGACAGAAGGCTGTCGGAACAAAAGAGACCGGAAACGATCCCAGGTTATTTTGATCCATGATCTTCCCAAAATAATCAAGGTGTTTTTCAACCTGTTCACGGGGTCGCATTATGCCGCTCTTATCAGCCCATTCCGCTCTTGTGAATTTACCCCCTTCCCAGTATTCGTGACCGATTCCGTGAAGTGTAATTTCAAAATTCCGGTTGTTTCCTGTTATTATGTCGGCTGCTTCCTCCAGCCATTTACCTGCCCATTTGCTATTATCCCATTTTTTACCCATCCAGGTGCTGGTGGGCAATTTTCTAAGAATGTTCTTTTTATCCCATTCACATAAAATCATAGCTGCCTGCGGCCGTATTCCAAGCGCCCGGCCCAATGCTGCAATTGCCTCATAATCAGCAGGAACATGATCTCTCAGTATGCCTGTACGATAAGGTTCCTGTAATTTGTTTCCATCCTTTCCTGACCACCAGCCAACATCATCAATAACAACTTGAATGGGCACTGGAATCATTGCGGTGATATCACTTGAGCTCATATTGATATTTCTCAGGTAATTATAAAGCCCAGGGCTGTTTACGCCAATTACTATGCCTGCAGCAATTTTGGGTATTTTTTTGAAAAATCTGCGACGGTCAATTTTTTTCATTTTATTATAGTTGATATCCAAGACTGGTCATCCTGTCAGGAAGCCCGGGATATAATTTTAGAGCATTTTTATAGTAAATCTTCTCAAGCACCTCCCTTGGTAAATTTAGCCCTTTCATTACATTCCTCCCTTCGATTTGGTTGTCAGTTTCAAGCAGCTGGAAAAAACGGGCATAACTATTTACATTACTGCGTATTGCAGAGGCAGAGACAGGTCCTTTATCTGTTCCGAAAAGGATGCGATCTGAATATTCAATCATAAAATCACGAAGGTTTTCATGGTTCACCAGGTAGTAATATTGTTCGGTTGCAGCCAGGTCCACATAAAAATTTGGATAAGTTTTAAGCATGTACCGGAGAAAATCAATTTGTGCATCCTGGCATATAAGCCAGCAACAATGTGCTGCTATAACAGTAAGATCAGGATGACGTTGCAGAACACGTTCCATACCTATTATCTGCCGCCAGTACTCAACAGGTTCAGCTGCCCATTTCCCCCTTTTTCCATATGGTCCGTTAGGATCAGCTATATGAATTGAAGTGGCTACCATTCCAATTTTTTCCATTGCAGCAAACATTGGTTCATTTGCCGGATCATCAACATATTTAAAACCTGTTTCTCCTTCCTTCAGAACCCGGGAGGGAGGTCCGTACCAGATTTTGTATCCGACATAACCTTTTTTAAGATATTTGGCAAGATCTTTTTGATTATGGGTTAAACCTTTATGTGGTGTAAAATCATAGATGCTCATCATAACTCTTCCCCTGCTCACCTGAGTTACGGTGTCAATTCCAGTCTCGCCAACGCTGCCTCTTCCAAGGTTGATCCACATTGCCATGTCAATTTTACGGTTTAACAGTAAAGAATCACGCATAATAAGATAAGTTGAAATTGCGGGATAATTATTATAAACATGGGTGTGGACATCAATTCTGGGGATATCAGGATATTTTGTAATATACTGTGCACTTACCGAGCATGTAAGCATAATCAGAAAAATGGAAATCGAAAATGTCAGGGTTTTCATTTTAAAGGGTTTTATTGGTTACCTGTCTTTTAAATATTCAAATTACCCGGAATTAAATTTTAAGAAAGCACATCATTGGAAAATCCGGGATATTCGTTATTTACCTGTGTAGAGGGTAAATGTATTCATTGAAAATATAAATGCAAAATATTTGGTTGTAAAAATTTTACTTTATGCCCTCTTTCCAAAATCCGGATAAAAGGAGAGCCCCTGATTATTGAACCGGGGGCTCTTGTATGTATATCAAACCGGCAGAGAAAGCCTATTTCTCATGAAACCTTTATTTTTTTGTGCGAAGTTTAACACGAGGTGTCGGCTTATATTCAATATCTACTATTTCTCCGTCATTTAAAATAGAAAGGCGTGCAGCTTCGACAACGAGCTCATTTATGTAGCTGTTTGCAGGGGTTGCAATGATCCCTTTCTTGTCGGTATTTTTTATCATTTCCTGGCGCTTGATCAAAGAAGCAGCCTCCGGAAGTCCCTGCACCTGATTTTCAATAAGGTATGCCATCGTTATTGTTGCTGACACTGAATCGAATCCATAGCCTACGGGCTTATATCCTTCACCTTCCCATGGTACAAGCCTATAGAAATCGGGACTCACATAATTAAAAACTGAACCGCCGGGCCCTATTCCTTCAAGATATGAGTGTTCAACTCCCCTGTTCTGATCGTCATGTTTTATCATTCCCGTTTTTTTATCTCCTTCAAAAAACATTAACAGGCTTTGATCATTACTGCCTGCAGCCTCATCGGGATATCCCAGACCATCTATAACTGAAAGAAGGGCGTTATTTTCAAAGCGTACTCTTCCATTAGCCCACATATATGCTTCATTGCCATTTGGGAATTTACCCTTAATCCCTGATACGGAAACCTCAATGGGTTTCAGCCCTGTAATAAAATAAACAAGATCGACATAGTGACACCCGATATAAACAAAGGGATCTGTTTTATCACATGTGAACCAATTCTGAAAGTTTGATGACCTGTAATAATAGGGTTCGATCAGTTTTGCCTCACCCATTATAAATTCTCCAAACTGTTTTAATTCACAATTGCGTTTGGCCATTAATGACCTTCTATCGAAACGTTTATGATACTCAATACCAACAAACAATCCTTTTTTGAAGGCAAGATCTTCTATTTCAGCGGCTTGTTCGTACTTAAGAACTAATGGTTTAACGCAAAGCACATGTTGATTATTATTCAGTGCTTCCATTACAACCGAGTAATGAAGTTGATCAGGCATTGCAACTATAACCAGTTGCCTGGGCTTCATTTTAGCAAGAACTTCCTTGAACAAATCAGGGTATTTTTTATCAACGGGCTCGGAAACTGAAGGGTAAGCCTCAAAATCCTGACCGGGAAATGCTTCTTTAAAGCCTGTATTGTTTTTCAGCGCTTTAAGAGGAAATGAATCCAATGCACAGACTTTAATATCTTTAACATAACCAGTTCGTTGAAGATGATAAACAGAAGGTAATAATAGATCATATGTTATCATACCTCCACCAACAATTACAACATCTAAAGCATTCATTGAGTTAAAATTATAAATTAGTTATTATCCTAGTACTTCATCACAAGCTTCTTCCATCACTTTAATACCATCCCTTAAAGCATCCTCGGTAATAGTAAGTGGCGGAGCAATTTTCAGACATTCACCTGCTATGCCAACAGGTGCAAACATCAGAAGTCCCTTATGGAAACACTTCTCATTTATTTTCAGAGCCATTTCAGAATCAGGTTCTTTTGTTCCTTTTTTAACTACCTGAATACCAGCTACGAGACCCTTCCCCTGGACACATCCTAATATATCCGGATATTTTGCTGCAATTCTTCTTAGTTCGGGAATTAATATTTCGCCTAATTTTCTGGCATTTTCCACCAGATTTTCCTTTTGGATTATTTTAAGACTCTCAATAGCAGCAGCGACAGGCAGCGGGCTGCCAGAATGAGTCGAAGTCATTGACCCTGGTGCGTACAGGCTCATGATATCTTTTCTGCCTATCACAGCAGAAAGAGGTAAAGATGAGGAAATTCCTTTTCCACAGGCTATAAGGTCTGGTTTGATACCGTAATGTTCAAAGCAGAACATTTTGCCGGTTCTGCCAAATCCTGACTGAACTTCATCATAGATACTTACTATGTCATATTCACGACAGAATGCTTCCAGTTTTTTCGCATATTCCACGGGAAGGAAATCAGGACCAACTCCCTGGTATGATTCCACTATCATTCCTGCAATTTCATCGGGTTTTACGTCCTGCTTCTTAATACTTTCAAGTAAGAGATCAAAAGAAGTATTTTCATTTTTATAGCCGTCGGGAAATGGTACCTGAATAAATGTTTTCCCCTCATCAACAATCCATGTTTTTAATTTTGCTGAACCTCCTGCAAGCTGGGCTCCAAGAGTCCTGCCATGAAAAGCATAATTGAAAGAAAGGAGATATTTTTTCTGGGGTCCGTGTTTATGTATCGCGTACGTTTTTGCAAGTTTTATACAATTTTCAGTTGCTTCACTTCCTGTACTGAGAAGAAAAACAAGGTATTCAGAAGGATCAGGAGAAATTTTCTGAAGCATTTTTGTTAATTCAGCTCGCTGTTCATGGACAAAAACATATGTTGAAAGAAGTTGCCGGTCAAGAATTTTTCTGAGCGCATCAATTATTTCTTTACGGCCATGACCCGCATTGGTAATCAAAACACCTGAAGACCAGTCAAGCCATTTGTTTCCCCATTTGTCGTAAACCTGGAATCCTTCTGCCTTATCCCAGATAATCGGAGGCTGTCCCATCATTGATACAGGTTCGGATTCGGATAAAGACTGGAAAATACTCAATGATTCCGGAACTGGTAATTTTGTTTTGATTCTTCTGTATTTTGTGTTTACCTCAGGAACCTCAGCCGGTTTTAGATTATATTTTGCCATATGATTAAAAAAATTAAATAATGAATTAATTACTTTTTAAAATTGAAGTCGCAAGTTAGCTATTTTATATAAATGCACAAACAATAACTTAAGCAATATGCCAACATTAGTATCTGTTTTCAGTCATTTCTGAAAAACGTTTTGCAATTACTTCCAGAGCTGTCCTGATGCACACAGAAGAAGAGACAGAAGCTGGTTGTCCTTCTGACCTGAAAATACTGCCGGGTTTTTTCAGGCCTGCTCACTTCCTTACGCCAAGATTCAACAGGTCATGTTTGAACAGGTGATTCTGCTTTCAGAAGAGGGTCATATACAATTTCTGAAAAGGATCCCTTCTAATAATTTTAAATTGTTTTGTATTTGATCTTAACTAAATGATTCGTAACTTTAAAAATTATTTAATAACGGAAAAGATGGGAAATTTTGGTGCAACGGAAATTATTCTGATTTTACTGGTGGTTGTTCTTCTTTTTGGTGGACGGAAGATTCCGGAACTGATGAAGGGTATAGGTCAGGGTATGAAGGAATTTAAGAAAGCTTCAAATGTGGACGATGATGCCGAAAAAATAAAGGCTGATTCAAAAGAAGAGACTAATAAAGAATAGGTTAAAGAGTAACTTTATTTATAGTTAGTTCATTATTATAATATTTAATCAGAAAGAAGGTACTTAGGTGCCTTTCTGTGTTTTGTTCCCAGTTCGAAGCCGTATGCTATCTCTAAAAGTGATGGTTCGCTCCATGCCCTGCCGAAAAATGTAACTCCTACCGGCAGATTTTCAATGAAACCCATCGGGATACTTATTGCAGGATAGCCTGCAATTGCAGCGAGTGAAGAGCTCCCTCCAACAGAATGATCCCCAAGAATCAGATCTGTCTTCCATGCAGGAGATCCGGTCGGCGCCATTAATGCATCGAGATTATTGGCATTCATCATCTTATCTATCCCGTCTTCCCGTGTTGCCTTTAACATTTTTTCAAGAGATTTTTTATATTCCGGTGAATTAAGATCTCCTTTCATTTCTGCCATTTCAAGAATTTTCTGATCAAAATATCTTAATTCAATAGTGTCTGATTTATTAAATTCAATTAATTCTTTAAGGCTTTTTACAGGAGAGTCATCATCCAGTTCTGATAAATATTTGTTAAGACCTTCTTTAAATTCATATAACATAACCTCAAATGATGCATCATTATACCCTGCTCCCCGTTGAATTTCAATATCAACAACTTCAGCTCCGTGATTCTTTAAAAATACAACTGCCTGGTTCATAAGGGTATCCACTTTATCAGAGAAACCCATATATCTTTTTAGAAGGCCGATACGTTTTCCGGACAAACCATCTTTTTTCAGAAATTTTGAATAATCAGAAAGAAGATGACCTTCTGAGTTTAATGTCTTTGAATCGGCTGAATCGATACCAGTCAGCACTCCAAGTAAAATTGCAGCATCTTCAACCGTTCGGGCCATGGGGCCTGGTGTATCCTGTGTAAATGAAATAGGGATTATTCCTGAACGGCTGATCAGGCCTACAGTTGGTTTAAGGCCTACAATACCATTGTTGTTGGAAGGACATACTATTGAACCGTTTGTCTCTGTTCCGATTGCCGCCATACAAAGGTTGGCTGACACAGCGACTCCTGATCCTGAACTTGAACCGCAGGGATTACGATCGAGCACATACGGATTTTTTGTCTGCCCGCCTACACCGCTCCATCCGCTCGATGAAATCTTTCCTCTGAAATTAGCCCATTCACTTAGATTAGATTTTGCAATAATTACTGCTCCTGCCTCCCGTAGTTTCCTGGCAACGAAACTGTCTTTGGACGGGAATGAATTTCGTAAAGCTGTGGCTCCTGCAGTTGCAGGCATTCTGTCATGTGTGTCGATATTGTCTTTTAACACCACAGGAATCCCATGCATTGGTCCGCGAATCTTTCCTTCCTTCATCTCTTTATCAAGCTCTGCGGCTATTAACATAGCATCAGGATTTATTTCTATTATTGAATTTAAAGCAGGCCCATTCTTATCAATCTCTATGATCCGGTCAAGGTATGCAGAAACAACATCTGTTATGGTGTATCTACCCTCCCTGTAATCCTGCTGTAACGTTGTTATGGTCATCTCCTCGAGCCAGCTGTTTTCAGGTTGAGAGTCTTTTGCACTTGTATTAACAGGCGACTGACAGCCGAGGAAGACCATCGTGCCGGTAATGAAAATAACAGATAATTTTGTGAAGCAGTTTTTCATGTGATTTGCCAGAATTAAGTTCAGAATTAAATTTATCCTATAGTTCAGTAAATATAAAAACTTTTTGACGTATATTATCAGGCAAGGAATTACCAGTTTCGCCATTCCAAAAATAATTTATAGTTAATCACTGTTGTCCTGTAAAACTTTACAGTATATTCATTTGATATTTCGCTGCTATGCAGCATTTATAGCGGCAGAGCAGAGTTAATATTTGCCGTAAAAATTTAAAATACGATAATATAAGCCCTGTATGGGCTAATTCCGAAGGGCCCGGTGAAGTATAATACTGCCAGGGTTTTTTGGAATATTGTATTCTTAGGAGTGAAAGTTATTTAACCGGCCACTAATGATAATTAGTAGTTCAATTTTAATATATTTGTTATTAAGAAATGAATTTGTTTTACCTGGCTAATCAAATATTATTATACTTGATTCGTTACAGGTTCTATATTTTAAAATTCAGGATAATGAAAAACATATATATCCAGTTATTGGATCTGCATGCAACTTATCCCGACATGGTTTTATCTACAGTTTCCAGAAGCACTGGTTCAACGCCACAGAAGCCGGGAAGTTCTGCATTATTTGGAAAATCAGGTCTCATCACCGGAACTGTTGGAGGAGGAATTCTCGAAGCTAAAGTGCAGGAGATATCTCAAAATGCCATTAACTCAAAAGATTCATGCCAGCCTACTTTTTTTCTGAATTCAGATCTGCCAGGTGGGGAAGATTCAATATGCGGAGGCCAGATAAGTGTCCTGATAGATTCTTCTCCATTGGATCATCTTTTAGTTTTTGAGAGAATAAAGAGATCTGTAAAGGAGAAGATACCCGGCGTGTTAATAACCATGATTACACCTTATAAAGAAAAAAAGGTTTATATTAACCGTTACTGGATGACGGAACAGGATAAGGCTTTAATATCAGATCAGTTGGACCAAAAGATTGAGCAGGAGGTTAAGGATATTATCCGGAAATGCAATCCTTCCGATTTCAGGGTATTTGAAACTTCGAATCCGGGCAGGGAAACTTCTTCTTTTTTGCTTCTTGAACCGGTCTTTCCGCCTCCATCCCTGATTATTGCAGGTGCCGGTCATATTGGAAAAGCATTGGCGCATCTTGGCTCACTACTTGATTTTGAGGTAACTGTCATTGATGACAGACCAGAATATGCCAACAGCAATAACATTCAGGATGCTGAATATATTATAGTTGAAAATATCGGAAAGGCATTACATAAAATCAATAAAACTCCCGATACTTATATTGTAATTGTCAGCCGAGGTCATAAAGATGATGCTGCAGCTTTGAAAGAGTGTATAGGTTCTGAGGCAGCATTTATTGGCATGATCGGAAGTAAAAATAAGGTATCGACAATGCACAGGGATTTTATTGAGAAAGGCTGGACTACTGAACAGCAGTGGGAATTCATTCATGCTCCCGTGGGAATGGAGATCAATTCCCTTACTGTGGAAGAAATTGCTGTCAGTATTGCCGCACAGTTGATACAGGTTAAAAACAGGAGAGAGTAAAATTCAAAATAGGGACGACCGTTAAGAAAGTGCCCTGTAGTCAATTTTAGGCAGGCGCCTGCCCCGCTTCGGCGGGGAGCAAGGTGAGTTTTATAATACTTAGATTATTTTTTATGTCAGAGATATGGGCTATAGTACTTGCTGCAGGTGAATCAAAAAGGATGAAATCTCCAAAGATGCTTCTTCCTGTTGATGGAAAAACGATGATTGAAGTGGTAATAGGAAATTTAACAAGGTCAGATATAGATAAAATAATGGTTATTACAGGTGCTTACCGGGAAGAAATAGGTAAGGTCACAGATCATCTCCCTGTATTTCTTTGTTATAATGATAATTTCAAACGGGGAATGTTATCATCGGTGCAATGCGGATTCAGACTGGTTCCTTCCGAAGCGGGAGCTATTCTTGTCTTACCGGGAGATCAGCCGGGAATAACTTCAACGGTAATCAATTTAGTAATAGAATCGTACCGGCAAACAAAAAAGGGGATTGTGATTCCGGTTTACATGAAAAACAGGGGCCATCCTGTTCTTATTGACATTAAATACAGAAATGAGATAGAGTTGCTTGATCCTGAGGTTGGTCTGCGATCGCTGGCACAACTTTTTCCGGAAGATGTTCTTGAGGTTGAGGCTGACTCTCCTGCAATACTTAAAGATATTGACACTTACGAAGATTATCTTAATTCAATTAAACAAATACTGTGAAAGATGGAAGAGACAATAAGTTTCCAGTTAAATGGGAAAAAAACGGAAATCCGTATTGATCCTACCCAGACACTTTTATGGGTTTTGAGGAACAATTTTGGATTTACGGGAACCAAATTCGGCTGCGGAATGGGATTCTGTGGCTCCTGTACGGTGCTTATCGACAATGAACCTGTAAGATCGTGTATGTTAGCGGTTGGTGATGTCGCTGGTAAAAAGGTAATTACAATTGAAGGCCTTGCCGTTAATGGTAAACTGCACCCTGTCCAAAAAGCGTTTGTTGCACATGATGCTTTACAATGTGGATACTGTACCCCTGGTATGATAATGAGTTCAGTAGGGCTCTTAATAAAAAATCCTTCTCCTACAAAAGAGGAGATAATAACCGGACTTGAAGATAATCTCTGTCGCTGCGGAGCTCACGTACGAATTGTGGAAGCAGTTCAGACAGCGGCTAAAGAAATGAAAGGAGGGAAATAATTATGAAGAAATCAGAAATAATCAAAACGGAACCAAAACAGAAAAAGGAAAATACAGTGATTCCAAGGAGAAATTTTTTAAAAATTCTTGGTGGTGGAATTTTTATATTCTTTCAGCCCTGGCCATCAATCGATTTATCAGGCCTGACTGCTGAACAGGCCAGATCTCTGCCAAAAGATTATAACGCTTTTCTCCGGATTGCTGAAGACGGAACGGTTACCTGTTATACCGGGAAGATTGAAATGGGACAGGGTATAATAACATCGCTTGCCCAAACAATGGCTGATGACCTTAATGTACCATTTGATAATGTCAAAATGGTAATGGGAGATACAGACATTTGTCCATGGGATGCAGGCACATGGGGCTCCCTTACAACACGTAGTTTCGGGCCTAATATGAGAGCTGCATCTGCTGAAGCAAGGGCTGTTCTGATTGAATTGGCTTCAGCAAAACTTGGTGTACCTGTCTCACAGTTGGAAGTAAAAGATGGGATTGTAATTGATTCCAGGAATCCTAAAAATAAAATAAGTTATGGACAACTGGCTAGGGGTAAGCGGATTGAAAAATATCTCGATATAAAACCCTCTCCGGAAGATTATACAAAATTTACTTTGATAAGTAAACCATTTCTCAGAAGGGATTCAAATTTGAAAGTAACAGGTGAAGCCAAATATACCGGTGATATTAAATTGCCGGGAATGGTTTTTGCAAGAATTCTGCGGCCACCATCGCATGGCGCTAAACTGACCTCGGTTGATGTTTCAGGGGCAGAGAAAATTCCCGGAGCACAGGTTGTAAAAGATGGTGACTTAATAGCTGTTCTTCATGAAAATCATGACAAAGCCGATGAAGCTATAGTGAAAATCAAGGCAGAATATTCATATGATGAGATGAAAGTTAATGATAAGACGATTTTTGAATGGATGCTTAAATCTGATCCTGGGGCCAATGTTGTAAGGTCTTCCGGTGATTTGGAAACCGGAAGGAAACAATCTGATAAAATTTTTGAAACAGAATTTCACGATTGTTACCTTGCGCATGTACCCATGGAAACACATACAGCTCTTGCAAATGTTGAAGGTCCTAAAATAACCATATGGGCTTCAACACAATCTCCGTTCGGTTTACAGGATTCCGTAGCACGGGAGGTGGGTTTTACCAGGGAAAATGTAAGGGTAATTACTCCTTTTGTCGGAGGAGGATTCGGAGGCAAAAGCGCTAATCAACAGGGTGTTGAAGCTGCAAGACTGGCAAAGTTGACAGGAAAACCCGTAATGGTTGCCTGGACCCGTGACGAAGAATTTTTTTATGATACATTCCATTCTGCTGCGGTTGTGAAGATCAATTCGGGAATTGATAAATCGGGAATGATCAAAATGTGGGATTATAATGTTTATTATGCCGGGACACGTGGAGCCGAGACTACTTATGATGTTCCCAATGCAAAAACAACCAGTTATGCCCGCAGCAGAAATGCTCCTTCTGTTCATCCTTTTGCAACAGGTCCATGGCGTGCTCCAAACAATAATACAAACACCTTTGCCAGAGAAGTGCAGATTGACATAATGGCAAGTGCAGCTGGTATAGATCCGCTTGAATTCCGGCTGAAAAACCTGAAAGATGAACATATAACAGATTGCCTTAAAGCAGTTGCTGATAAGTTTGGCTATACTCCCGGTAAGTCACCAAGCGGGAGAGGCATAGGAGTTGCCTGTGGAATGGATGCAGGGACATTCGTCGCACATATGGCTGAAGTCAGGGTTGATAAGAGTTCAGGGAAAGTAAAGGTTGTTCGTATTGCCTGTGCCCAGGATATGGGATTATGTGTTAATCCTGAGGGATCATTGATCCAGATGGAAGGCTGTATAACCATGGGACTTGGTTATACATTTACCGAAGAGGTCTTATTTGAGGGAGGCAATATACTCACACGGGGATTTGATTCGTATGAAATACCACACTTCACATGGCTTCCACAAATTGACTGTGTAATACTTGACCGTAAAGATAAGGCACCTCAGGGTGGGGGAGAACCTGCGATTATTGCTATCAGTGCTGTGGTTGCAAATGCTATTTTTGATGCTACCGGTGCAAGATTGCTGAGAACGCCGATGACCCCGACGAGAGTTCTGGAAGCTATTAGAAAGGGATGAAAAATATAGGATTAAAAGTTCGGAGCAGAATTGACTAAATGAGAAAAAGAGGGATCGGGAATGCCTGCAAACCTCTTTTTTTCTTTACTAATTAAATGATTTTGCAAGTGAGCTAATTTCCTCACCGGAAATTTTGAATTTTTCGGCATCTGCAGGTTGTACCTGGTAAACCAGGGTTCCCGGATCAAGTCCTTTTTCAATTATTACATTCTTTTCGTTTGATTCACCTGGAATTACAATTTGTTTTGTCCTGCTTTTTGTATAAACAAACGGTATACCATCAGCTCCTGTATGCAGACATTCCGTAGGAATAAACACTGCATCTGCAAAAGACCTGGTTATTATTTTGTTTCCGGTGGTCATTGATGGTCTGAGAGTATTATCCGAACCCTCAAGCTTGATCATAACTTCAAATACCTTTGAATCTGTATTTGGCAACATTTCACCAATATTTGCAACACTTACGACTGTTCCGGTATACGCTTTCTCAGGAAATGCATCTACCTTTATGTTAACAGTCAGTCCTTTTTTTACTTTACTTATGTCAATCTCGCTGACGTAGATCTTGGATAGCATCGATGTCAGATCGGGTAGCGTTGCCACTATCCTGTCATAGGTATTTATTGAAGACCCCGCTTTAATTTTGGTTCCTCTCCGGTCTTTTTTGTAAATAACCATGCCGGGAGAAGGTGCTTTAATTTCGAAACCTGCCAGAACTTCTTCAAGATCTTTAACTCTTCTGTTAATCCTGGAATACCACAAGTTGAGAATGCCCACATCTCTTTTTGCCTGCTCAAGCCTAAGAGTATAGCCACGCTCTCTTTGTTCCAACACACGTTGTTGTTTATCCAGATCAATTTCTGCCTGGCGGATTGTTGTTGGAGGTTCATACTTCGAGTTCTGAAGTGTGATAGCTGCCTCTTCAACAGTATGCCTTTGGTTTTTGATCTCATCTCTTAAGTTGTTAAGCAAAACCGCGGTATCCAGTAATTTCATCTCAATGTTTATCCTGAATGTCTCAAGCCTTTCCTTTTCATTTTTCAGGGTATTATCAAATTCAGTTCTGTCAAGTGTTGCAATATAATCACCCTCCTTAACAACTGTTCCTTCAGGAACAAGATCCTGAATCTTGATACTGGTGGCATGAATGTCTCTGTTTCGTGCAATTTCAGGAGCCTTGATATCTATTGAATTTTCTGTTACTAATTCACCAGGAGTTGTAACAGATATTTCGAAATTACCTTTTAAAGCCTCCGCAAATAAATTTGTGGTATCTTTTTTTGAGGCCAACTTGTTAAATAAGATTAAAGCAATTATTGTTGCCAGAACAACACTGATTGGAATAATTGTTTTTTTCATCTTATATTCACTTAATCAAATTAAAAGTATTGAAAAAATAAGCCACAAACTTATTGATTTTTATCTTCTGACCCTACTTTGTCACGCACTTTTTAACAAGTTTTAACAAGAATTAACAAAAATAGTTTTATGCAATAGAACAGGGTCCCATTATCATATTAGATGACAGTGTTTTGAAATGTAGATTGAGTAATTATTCTCCACAAATTTCCAGGTGTTTTTATGGGATGACATTGTTTTAAGTTGCTTCATTAATTACCCAAAAATCCCTGTTCAAGTGATGAAAAATTTATTTCAGGAGCAACATCTTTTTTTTCCCTTATTAAGGCCCGGTCAATGTCAGTCTTGTCACTGAAGAAACCGCAGTTTTTCAGAAAGAAAGATCCATTATCAACACCTCCGGCATAATCAAGCCTCGCCTCTTTTCTGGCTGTTGCATCAGCTGTGAGCCTTGCATGCGTCAGTTCAATCCATTTTCCTGCGGAATTACATACCCATTGATTGTCATAGTAACCTTTGCGTGTAACGGGACCTGTCTCTGTACGGAAATTCTCGAGAAAAGAATAAAGACTCGTGAGGTAACTGTTTGTTTTTGGTCTTCTGAAGCTGGCAATCAGTAGCCATTTTCCTTCTTCAGGAGCATAGAAATAGGCAGTATAATCAGCTGTCCCATTTACAGAGGGTTCCCCTTTTAGTAAAAATCTGTATGTAGCACCCGCTTTCCAGTAAAACTTCCTGTAACTTTGTCCTCCGGACCCTTCATTGCCAAAATCCTGTGCTATAACATCGGACCCTTTTTTCAGTAGTTTTATCTTGTATTCTTCGGGTATGTCACGGGGATTATCTGTTTTATAAGGACTCCAGACTGAAAAGAGTATTCTGCGTTCAGTTTCAGAATTGACCTGAATGCCAAAATAACCTCCGGCAAACCCGTTAGCCATAAAATAAGATCCCGGAATATCATTTCCTTCCGGAACAGTAACCTCATTATAAAACCATACAATATTGCCTGCTTCCGAAGGAACTTCATACCTCAGATGCACAGATGGCCCGCGACGTCCCCAGTAAAAATCATCCTTTACAAAATATACCTTGCCTTCAGTTGCTTTCCCCCCTATGAGTATATTTGATACTTCCGCGAAAACATCCGCTGATTTACTGATACCCCTCAATTCAATCCATTGATAACCAGGATTATTAATTGTAAAGTTACCTGCATTAACTGTGTCAAATTCAGTATTAACAATAGTTATCTTTTTTGTTTTTCCACCACAGGTAATACTCATTTTTGATTTTCCTGAAATTATTCTTGCTCGTAGCGCAATGTTAAGATAACCAGGTTGTTCTACCCAAAAATAAGTACGGATACGTGTTGTTGTATCTCTCCAGTTTGTTATGCCGGAACCCGAAATGTTTTTTGTATTTTTCCGGAGATCATTGAGGACCCAGCTGTTTCCTGCGGCAGGGATTGAAATCATTTTACTATGATCGATCTCTGAATTGCATCGGGGCAATGAAGCTGAGCAAATCATAAGTAATGAAATTAATTTGATATTTACTATAAATTGTTTCATTCGTAAATAGTAAATTTTAAAAGCTTGGATAGCCTGTCCTGCTTAAACGGATAGCCGATTTGTAAATTTTTGAATGCTGAATATCACTGTGACCATTTACTTGGTTCCCTGTCCCAGCGGTGTTTCTCCAGTTCTTTCATCAATCCTTGTTCCAGGGGTCCGGCATCGCTGGCTTTCATATTTGATTTTACATGATCTGGTTTTCTCATTCCCGGGATGATGGTACTAATTGCCGGTTCACCAAGAATAAAACGAATTGCTGTTTCAGCCATAGTTGTTCCTTCAGGAATCAGCGGCCTGATAGCATCTGCATGTTCTACGCTTGGAATCAGGTTTTCAGGTACAAAATAGGTATTCCTCCAGTCACCCGATGGCCATTTGCTTTCTTTGGTAAGCGTGCCTGTAAGAGAACCTTCATCAAAAGGGACCCTGGCAATAACGCCTACATTCATTTCCCTGCATGCCGGGAAAAGTTCGTCTTTAGGATTCTGGTCAAAGATATTATATATTACCTGTACAACATCGATAAGTCCGCTCCTGACTGCCTGTATGCCGTTCCATGGTTCCCAGCGATTTATACTGATCCCGATTGCTTTAAATAATCCCTGTTTTTTAAGGTCAATCATTTTCCTTATTCCGCGATCATCCTTAAGCCAAAGATCCTCCCAGGTATGAAACTGCATAAGGTCAAAAAAATCCAAACCGGAACTTTTAAGGCTCCTTTCAACATATTTTTGTATGTGGTCAGGGGGGAAGCAATCATCAAGCGTATATTCACGTTTACTTGGCCATTCAAAATTCTTTGGAGGTATTTTGGTTGCAGTGTATAACTTCTTAGCTTTATTTGCCCTGACCAGTTCTCCAAGCAAACCTTCACTTTTGCCTTTGCCGTAAGCCCAGGCTGTGTCAAAAAAGTTACATCCCATATCAGCTGCCAGTTGAAGGGAAACAAATGATTCTCTATCATCTGAACCTGTCCATCCAGCCATGCCCCACATACCGTAGCCTATTTCGCTGATATTCCATCCCGTTCTGCCAAGTATCCTGTATTTCATATTTTAATTGTTTTTGTTTTGCTTTTAATTTGGAATTCCTAAAGTAGAGGTTTTAAATTTATTGACAAAATTAGTTTAATAACAGTTTAATTCTTCACCTATCCGTTCTATTTTCCGCATATGACTTTTTAAAATCCCCAGGGAATATTTTTCCGCTATATCAAAGAATTTTTTAGTCTTGTTTTGAAAATCATTCTTATACTCAACAAGCTAACGCATCAGCCTCTTTTTTGAAGAGGCCGTTGTTTCTCCATCGTCTTTTAGTTTTATATTGGACTAAACATTTTTCGGATCGGTGAATTTGTTTTTATGTACCCTGAAAATAATGAAAGACATTGAAACACAAGCGGTTTAACGGTATTTCCTTGCTCAGTTAAGGTAGAATTAAATTCAATTTATTTTCATTTTTGATGAACTTTATTATTCAAACAGTGTTATACTTATCCTGTATAAAAATTAGGTTCTGATAATAAAATAAATAGATCATTTCTTAAATTTAATGAGTGTGATGTCCTGTATGAAATGATCAGTTTGGTTATTATAATTATAAAGGTTGACAGAGTGTTCACTGCCAAATCTATCAATTGTGCCACAAAATATTTCTTTTCTTCAGATTGACCCTTCCGAATCAGGTTCCCCAAATGAGATCAGCGTTGATGCCCAAACGGGGACTGCTTCCATCTCAGTAGGTATTAAAAGTTCTCCTTGCAGAAACGGCTTTCAACCCTCCCTGGCTCTTTCTTATATTTCAGGTTCAGGTAGTTCGGTCTATGGCATGGGATGGAGTCTGCAGGGAGCGCCATTTATAGGCCTTAGTCTTAAAGATGGTTACCCAAAATATGATGGTTCAGATAAATATTCTTTCGGTGGTCAGGAATTAATTCCATGGCAGGAAAAAGTTGGAGGAGAATGGCAAATCCGAACCGACGATAATGATAATTATTCCATTTTATATTTTCGTACTCAAAAAGATGGCTTATTTAGCCGTTTCGAGAAATGGATAGATAAATCCACCAGAGATGTTCACTGGCGGTTACATAGTAGTAAAAATCAGGTAATGGTATTTGGGAAGAACCATGATAATTCTTCAAAAATACTTCACCCGCAGAACTCACATAAAATATTTCAATGGTTGTTGGAAGCCCAATATGATAATATGGGTAATGCAATTGAATATGAATATATATCAGAAGATATAACAAATGTTGACAATAGAACAACTTTTGAACGAAATCGCATATATAGAGGTGAAGGTAATGCCTGTAAATATTTAAAGCGGATCAGGTACGGAAATACTATACCCGTATTGCCGGACACTTCTTCAATACCAGTCCAGAATTGGCTTTTCGAGGTGGTTTTTGACTATGGTGAACACGAAACAGAGGGAGATAGGCCTCTATATTCAATCGGTTCAGGAGGAATGCCGGTACGGCAGGACCCATTCTCTTCCTATATAGCCGGCTTTGAACAGCGTACTTACAGACTGTGCCGGCAGATCATGATGTTTCATAATATGGAGGAACTGGGAGAAGGACCTACTCTGACCGGAAGTACCAGGCTGATCCATGATCCCCACCCTGCTGGTACATCACTTAAAAAAATAATGTATACTGCATTTAAGAGACTGAATACAAACAGGTATGATTCAAAAACACTTCCTCCTTTACTTTTTGAGTATTCATTACCACGGGTTGAAAACAGTTTTCAGCAAGCGCCTGAGCAAAGTAAAGATAATACTCCAGTTGGTCTCAATGGACTGAATTACAAATGGGTAGACCTATATGGTGAAGGATTGCCAGGGGTGCTATATGAGTCTGACGATTCATGGTACTACAAACCCAATCTGGGTAACGGAAAATTGGGTACGCAACAAATTGTGGCTGAAAAGCCCGGTGCAACTTTTGGCAGTTATGCTTTAAGTGATTTTGATAATGACGGAAACCTTAATATTGTAGTCCTGAAGGGCCGTGAAGCCGGCTATTACGAATATAACAGGGATAAGGAAGAATGGGATGGATTCAGTCCCTTTCAGGCTTCGGCCCATGTACGTCAGACGGATAATAATACTCAATTGATCGATCTTACCGGCGATGGACGGGCCGATATTTTAACTGTTGAAGATGACCGGATCACCTGGTATCCTTCAAAAGGTAAGGAAGGCTTTGGTAAACCAAGGCAAATCTCAAAACCCGTTTCCAATGGAGTAAGCCAGGTTCCAACAATAGGGAGTAATGCAATGCTGGATTATTTTTTTGCCGATATGAATGGATCCGGTCTGCCTGACCAGGTACTTATCCGTAATGGCAGGGTTGAATACTGGCCAAATTTGGGTAATGGCCGGTTTGGATCTGAAATTGTGATGGAAGACTCCCCACAACTGGATTTTGATTTCGAGCTGGATGCCAGTCGTATAAAGCTGGTTGACCTTGATGGTAGCGGCACTTCTGATCTTTTATATATTGGCAGAGGTGAAATAAAATATTGGATCAATGCTTCAGGTAATAAGTTTATTGAAGGCAATACAATAAAGGGCCTTCCCTTTATTGATAATGTTTCATCAGCCCAGATTATCGATTTTCTCGGTGACGGTACAGCTTGCCTGGTGTGGTCCTCGTCGCTCCCTGTGCATTCAGAGGCCCCGATTCATTATTTACGGTTAACTAACGGAGTAAAACCCCGTTTACTGACAGGCGTTCAAAACTCTATGGGGTTGGAGACAAAGTTCCATTACGGGTATTCCGGGCAGCATTACCTGAGGGATAGGGCCAGTGCTATTTCATGGGTGACAAAACTTCCATCACACAGAGCGGTAGTGGACAAGCTTGAAACCATTGACCATATTGGAAATACCAGTTTTAGCCGGATTTATGAATACCGTGATGGTTTCTTTGATGGAGAAGAGCGTACCTTCAGAGGATTTTGCCAGGTAGATCAATACGATTCCGATATTTATCGGGGAACTGCGGAAACTCCCGGGACTGGGTTTACAGATCCTGTTTGTGTGAGAACATGGTATCATAACGGGGCATTTGCAGGACATAAATTAAGAGAGAATTATTATTATGCTGAAGATCAATATAGCAGACAATTAAAGGATTTTGAAATAGAGAATACACAGGAATTGCAGGCAGATGAATTTTTTTGCGCCATACGCAGTCTTGCCGGACATATTATCCATAAAGAAACTTACGGTTTAACGCCGGAAGGTAATCGAAAGCCGCATCCTTTCCAGATTGAACATACTGCTTATTTCATTAGAAGAACTCAACCCGGAAATAAAGATTCAGATCCCGGATTTGCAGTTTTCAGGAGGGAATCGCTTGATATAATTTATGAAGAAAACCCGTCTGATCCAAGGTTGACCCATAGCTTTAATCTTGAGGTAGATGTTAATGGAATAACCAGAAAGCAGACCGAAATCGCTTATCCAAGGTTAAATCCTGATGCTTTGGAAGAACAACGGGTGTTTCATATTAATGCAGCATCTGCTGAAGTTACGGGATTTGATGAACGTGACCGTTATGAGATTGGAATTGAGCTGGAGAGTAAAAGTTTTGAATTACATAACAGAACAACACCCGCAGTTGGTGACCTGTACAGGTTTAATGAAGTTAGGGGACTTTTGGAAGCCACTATTTCAAGCCCGGTTAAATTTGATGAAGAATTTAATTCGGACAGACAGGCCCGGCTTATAAAATGGAACAGGAATTATTTCTGGAATGATGACCACAGCGGAGTTTTGCCATGGAGCGAAGCAGGAGCTAAAGTGTTGCTGCATCATCAGGAAGCTGCCTGTTTCTACAATGGGTTCCTGGAAGGAGTGCTGGGCTATTTGCCTGACCCGGAATTTATAAGCAATGGGTATTATGTTTTTCATGATAATTTTTGGTGGCAGCCGGGCGCCATAATTGCCTATGGATCTGCAGGACACTTCTATTTACCACTCACAGAGATACAACCGAATGGCAGCTATGTCGAATACCAGTACGATGATTACAACCTGGAACTTAAACAAACAATGGCTGTATTAACTGATGATGCAGGTACTTTACCGGCTCGAAATCAAATCTCGGCAGAGATCGACTATCATGTTCTGGCTCCCTATTTGATTGAAGATCCCAATGGGAATATTACCGAAGTGGTTTATGACCCGTTAGGGATTATCATTCTGTCTTCAATGCATGGAGAAATCATGTCAGAGTCGGGTGTTCTTCAACCTTATGGTCATTCCGGATTATCAGATTATATACCTCCGCTGGAAATCGATTTTGATCACTTACTGGCTAATCCCAATGCTTATCTTCAGCAATGTGCAACATACTTCTACTATGAGCTGGATAGCTGGGACAGTGGTATTCCTTTACGCAGTATTGCGCTGGCAAGGGAAGAATGGGTGCATGACGGGGAAGGTAATTACCTGCCCGAAAGTAATTACCGTTTGATTGTGGAATACAAGGATGGTTTTTCACGTACAATACAATCTAAAACTCTGGTGGAAGCAGGTCCGGACACCATTATGTATGATTCAGGACATGTGGCTTTGGACGCAGAAGGTGAACCCCGGTTGTACACAACCGACCAGCCGAGATGGCTGGTTTCAGGAAATGTGGTTTATAGTAATAAGCAAGAGCCTGTACGCCAGTTTGAGCCCTATTTTTCACCCATAGCAGATTTTGAGAATGATGAGATCCTGGAAACCTTTGGCGAATCAGGGTTGACAGAATACGACGCCTTAGGCAGGCAGAAGCGTATGATTATGGCCGATGGCACCATTGCCAGAAGTGAAGTAACAGCCTGGCAGACAAGACAATATGATGCCAATGATTCAGTGGTTGGTAGCCTGTATGAATTACGTACCGAAGCAGCCTATCCTTCAGATTCACCTGAGAGAATGGCATTGGAAAAGGCAAAAGTGCATAACAACACACCCTTAATTTCTCATTTGGATGCCTTAGGACGTCACTTTCTTACTGAAGAAACTGATGAAACCGGCCTCATAAGGAGTAGCAGAACGAAGCTTGATGCACTGGGGAACCCGGGTAGTATAATTGATTCAAGATCTCTGCCTGCATTTACTTATAAGCGCGATATGCAGGGCCGTATATTCCATGAGCAAAGCAGGGATGCCGGTCTGAAATGGCAATTTATAAATGCGCTTGATCAACCTACACACATCTGGAATGGTGCAGGGGTACACCATCAGATAACTTACGATACATGGGGAAGGGTGACTAAAAATTATGTGGATGGCGCGTTGGGGATGAATCACCTGACCGAACACTATATATACGGTGAAGATACTTCTGTAGTCAATGCGGCTCAAAAAAACCTTTTTGGGCAGATAGTGGAACATTACGACCAGGCGGGTGTTACCCGTATTCATCGTTATGATTTAGCCGGAAATGTACTTGAAAAAGAGCGACGCCTGGTGGAAGATTATATGAACATTCCCAATTGGTCTGATCCCTCTCTTTTAACCTGGATGGAAGATGACCCTTTTGAAACGAAGGTTATTTATGATGCCCTCGGCCGGCCAAAAGAACAACATCTGCCAGATGATACCATACGCAAATACACCTATATGAAGAGTGGTGCATTGCTTCAGTTTTTGCTGACCACTGCCGATGGTGATATTGTGGACCAATCTATCAGCGAGGGACATATTTATAATGCCCGGGGACAGGTTAAAGAAATGATGCTGGGGAATAATGTTGTCCAGCATTATGATTACGACCAGTACAATTACCGTTTAAAACGAAAGCATGCATTTCGCAGGACTGCAACAGCATTTCCTTCAAAAGATTATCAGGATGTGCGCTATACCTATGACGCAGTTGGAAACATTACACAACTAACAGATAATGCCCGGCCCGACACCAATCTTTTGTTTAATCTGCCCAGGATTAACCGTTATACCTATGATGCCTTTTACCAGCTTATCCTTGCTGAAGGGCGTACGCACCAGGCCCTTCAGCGTATCGATTATGCACATGCACCTGATGCACCGGGCTTTATAAAAGGCACACGCCATATTACTGCCGACAATATGGATCTTCTGCAGTCGTATACCCGCACCTACAATTACGACCTGAATGGCAACATGCAAAGCATGGTGCACAGTTCCGGTACCCGGCCATCTGATATTTTCCGCTGGCGGCGCGATTTTTGGATATCGGAAACATCCAACAGATCGTTGGAACGATTTGATTTAAGTGGAGTTGAAATTTCAAATCCGGAAACCCGCTTTGACGACAACGGAAACCTCAGCTACCTGTCTCATTTGCGCAATGTACACTGGAATTATCTCAATCAGTTATCGGGTGCTGTAACTATTGAACGACCTGGCGGCGACAATGATGCAGAATACTACATTTATGGCGGCGATGGCCAGCGGATACGTAAAATCGCACAGCGACTTAACAGCGGGACACTTGAAACAACTGAAAAAATTTACCTCGATGGTTGTGAAATAAAACGCATCAGACAAGGGAGTACTGTCTTATTGGAACGCTTCACTTCCCATTTAAGCGACGGTAACCAGCGCATAGCCTATATGCACCGGTGGACCATTGACACTAAGGGACGTGAAACAAACAATGTAGCAGAAAAGAGAATACATTATCAGTTAAGTTGTCATTTGGGTTCCTCTGCTTTTGAGCTTGATAAAGATGGTGAGATCATCAACTACGAAGAATACTTTGCCTTTGGGGGTACGGCCTTTATTTATGGTGACAGCCTGCGCGATGTGGAAATGAAAGATTACCGTTATTCGGGCAAAGAGCGGGACGATGCCACAGGACTTTATTACTACGGGTTCCGCTATTATGCCCCCTGGATGGGCCGCTGGCTTAATCCCGACCCTGTTGGCCCGGAAGACGGGTTAAATCTGTACCGGTTTGTGCATAATAATCCGGTGAATAATTCAGATCTGTATGGATTGCAGAGTTCCGGACATTTCATTGGTGTAAATGATGAAACTCCGACAGGTCATGCTGAAAGAAGCTATACTTTGACTGAAGAGGGGCAAGTATATACCGGAATTTATTTAAATCCTGCAGATGCACGAGAGGTGCAATCCCCCGGAGAATATTATTTTTCATCAGGTGAGGAGAATATTGAGATCATGGTCACAACAACTGTGAGGGATGGTCACCCGCATTTTCATATTAGTGAGTCTTATATATTTGGTGCAACTGCTGTTGTCGATGCTCCCACAAGAATCAGAAGAGCCGAACCTGATTTCAATCTTGAAGATTTTGTAGTGCCTTTGTCAGATGAGGAGTTTGATCGGATGATAAACGAATTGACTTCCGAAATGACTGACCATGAATTTAATGATATGATTAGAGGTTTAGCAGGACTAAATGAAGAAGAACGTGAAGTTTTAGATAGTTTCCTAATTCATCCTGATGAGGAAAGGCATTCTGGTAGTGCTTCAATTAACAATTCTCATCCATCTGACCTTCCCTTAACCTTTGATCGGCCTAATTTCGATGAATTACCCGAAATACCAAATGTCTGCAATCAAACATGTCATGATCCTTATGAATATGAGCCTTTAGATCCTGTTGAAGTTCCGGGTTGGATGGCAGGCACAGGAGTAGTTATCCTTGGGGTTATATTAATTGTTGGAGGAATAGCATTAGCGGCGCCAACGGGAGGGGCAAGTACATTTGCAGCAATAGAAGGCACAATGATGCTTGCCGGAGGAGTTGCAATGGTTGGTGCAGGAGGAGCTGTCACTATTCTCTCCGGAACGGGAAATATGACCGATGAAAAAACTTACGAAGCTCTTGAAGGAATCAACAGGGCAGCTGGTTTGAGTAATCCAATTGTTTTGCCTTTAACAGCAGGAGGTTATGTTGCAGAAGGATTTGGGGCACCTGAAGGAACTGGTGAAAATGCCGAACAATTAGGCCATTTAATTAACTTAGGCAGAGGAGTAAATGATTTAGCCAGAGGCGCATTACGCATGAGAGGTTATGAAGGTTATGGTGATGCATTTAGATCTTGGTCACAATCACCATCAACAAGAAGACTATTAGAAGCAGATAGAATTATACCATATAGCCCTGAAATTGTTTTTAGATGGACAGATGCAAGAGCAAGTGACCCTCAAGCTGCGCAAACATTAAAATATTTAATTGAGTGGGAATTAGAAAATTCAGGTGGGATTGTAACTAGGGGAACCAGACCTGCATCTGATTCTGCGCTGCGTAGACAGGCAAGAACAGAATTAAGGGCTGAAGGAATTACTCTTGATAGTAAAACTCATGCAGGACATATTTTGGATTCAGCTATCGATTCCGGTTTATTAGTTGCAGAGCCGGGTAGAAGACAAGTCTACATTTTTATTCCTGGTAGAGTTAATAGCTCCTTTGGAGGAACATTGGGATTGCAGTTTGGTAGACAAGGAATTGAAATAGGAGATACATTTAGAATTAGATTCGAAGGATTTCCTGATTATTCTGAGGTAAAGCCATCTTTTACGAATTTTGATATGTGGTGGGAACATTAGAATATTCTAAGAAATGGAGGTAAATCTTTTAACTATATAATACTTAATCTTTAATTAAAGTTCTTTCCAAATGCCAACATACACCATCTCCGGACGATTGCTGAATAATCAAAAGCAACCACTTTCAGGCTTTAAAATCACTGCCTGGGATAAAGACAAAGAAATAAGCGATTACCTGGGTACTGCCTATACAGGTTTGGATGGAGCATTTTCCATTGCTTATGATGAAAACCGCTTTTATGATGCCATACAGGATAAACTTCCTGATGTATTCTTTCTGGTATACCAGGGCGACAGGGTGATTCATACCACTGAAAGTCATCCCCTGAAAAATGTCCGGAGCCTCGATAATGTTGAAATTATTACTGATGCCGGTGAAGCTGTTAATCCTTCCGAAGCAGAAGTAACCTATTCGGTTGGAGGTAAGGTAATTGTGAAACAGACCGCAATGGCTGTTCCCGGTGTAAAAGTTGAGGCATGGGATAAGGATAAAAAGATATGTGATCAGTTAGGCGTGGCAATTACAGATCAGAACGGAGGGTTTTATATTCAGTATGATGAATCCCGGTTTAAAGACAACTCAAAAGATGATCTTCCGGATCTGTTTTTCCGTATCTACTCCGGAGATGAAATGATCCATAGTACGGAGGGCAAACCTCTGAAAAATGTAAAACGCCGGAAAGGTATTAAAATAGAAATTGAGCGGTCTCCGGAAGGTAAAGAATCAAAAGATCCGGATCTTCCTAAAGCAATTGTACTTAACCTCTCAGAGAATAAAGAAAACACGCCATCTTCTCTGCAAGTCAAAAATCCGGATGTGTACGCAGTCCTTCTGCAAAAGGCCCATCAGGAACTAAAGAACAGAACTGTCAGCTTTTTCAGTGAGGCTGCCTATGACCTGAAGCATTTTGCCAAATCACTGGATTTCAACGTGCTTACAGATCTTAATCAACCGGTTACCGAATATATCAGTGAGGTGCTGGAAGATAGCTATCTGAAACCTTCAGATAAAAGAGATGCACAAAAAAAACTGGATACCTGGGACGGCCCCGTAACTTTAAATGACCTTTTCCGGCCTGATACACCTGTAAAGGATAATCCTGTATTTCAACAGGAATTAATGCTGGCGGATATGTATAAAGTGGCAGATATTACCGGTTTGAAGGATTCCGTTACAAAGCAGCTTATTTCCAGGAATCTGTCACCATGGAAAATAGGTCCAAAAGACATTAAAACATTGACGGATAACAAGGTGCTTAAAGAAGATGAGGGGAGGATCTTAAATTTTAATGCCAATATTTACACCTTATCTAATGGCAATATGAAGTTGTATAATGCCATAAAAAATTATAATTCCAATAAACCTGCAGATTCTCTGAAAGATCTTGCTTCATGGGAGCAGGAGGACTGGAAAAAAGTATTAAGGGATTCGACAATTGTTGGAAATGAAAGTGAGAAGGATCTGGAAAAGATGGCTGCGTTAAAACAAAGGCAGATAGAAACACTCTATCCCCATCAGGTATTTATAAAAAGGAGCAGTACCCTTGAAACTGACAGCCTCAGACCCCTGATGGAACGGTTTTATAATACTAATGACTCTCTTAATTTCCTTTCACTGGACTATACTGAAAAGAGCAGAGATATCGAAAAAATGAGCTTTGAGGGTATTTCTGATCCTGAACAGGTAATTATATTAAACAATCTTAAAACCAATCAGCGCCTGTATAAAATCACACGCAATGCTTCAGCAACTTTTAAGCTTAAAGAACATTACAGCGGAGCAAATGAAATTACCAGCGACAGCTTTCCTGTATTTTTTGAAAAAACAGGCTTTGACGAACCTTTTGCAAGGGAATATTATGAAAATGCCCGAAGGACCGCACTTGACCTTGGTACTATGATGGGAGGTATTATTGACAGGATTAATGATCCTTTACATGAAAGTCCGGTTGAAAATGCAGACATGGAAATAAACAGTTTTTTACGCCGCCTTGACGGTTATGATGCGTTTTTTGGTGAAACAGATTACTGCAGGTGCGAACATTGTGCCTCCATTTTAAGTCCGTCTGCATATTTTGTAGACCTCATGATTTTTTTGAAAATGAATGTTTTGGATATTCATTTTCGTGGCGGGAATATAAATAATGTTATCAGTCCCTATAAGAGACGTCCCGATCTATGGAATGGTTTGGTTCTTAATTGTGAAAATACTCATCAGCTGGTACCCTATCTGACAATAAGCAATGAAATTCTGGAGAATTTTATTTATTCGGAAAGAAATGGTTTGTCACCTGCTGATTCATTCCCGGAACGATACTCTGTTGAAAACTTTGTATACAATCTGTTGAGCCGGACTGGTGAAGATCCTTTATACATTAATAGTTTTAAACAACCTTTTCATTTGCCACTTACGGAATTAGATATTTATTTACAGCATTTCCCGATAACCCGGGTTTCTATTGTAAAAATCATGCTGGCAGAAATAAATGATCATTCCCATGCAATACCCATGGCGAGTTTGAATCTCTCCTCAGTGCAGTATACTTTGCTGGCAGATAACAGAGATTCAGCATTTCTGGAAGGGCTATACAGCATAACCATTAATAGCGATGGAAGCTTTGATGATATCAATGTTCAGCACCTCCTGTCCAAGTTCGACATTACGCGTGGAGAATTAACGGAATTGATTTCCAGTTATTTTATTCAGTCAGGTTCATCATCTGATGTGATGATAGTTCCGGGACCGGCAGAAGATGTTCAGTTCAAAACTGAATATCTGCACAATGCCACAGTGGATACTCTGGACCGTATGCACCGTTTTATCCGTTTATGGCGCCGGTTGGCATGGTCTGTACCTGAATTGGATCAGGTGATTTATCACATGCATGAATACTATGGCTTACCCGCTGCTGACCGCCATAATTTATTCCCTGACAAGCTGGTAAAGCTTGTCGATATCCAAAAGAAGCTAAATATAAATTTAAATGAGTTATGTATCATAATCAATGAAATCCCAGTAAAGGATTCACCCTCCTTTTTCGATCAGAAGTTCAATCTTCGCAGCTTCATTAAAGAAGAATCAGACCGTTGGCAGGATACGAATCTGTCAGATGGCAGCCTTACCTTTAAGCATCCCGCCTATATCACTGAGGCGACAGAAGACCCGGATACCACAACTTTACACCGCCTGCTGGCAGGATTTGGTATTAATGATGAAGAATTGTTCCTGTTGATTGAAAATTTAAAAACTCCGCTTGGTCTTTCAGAAACAGGAGCAACAAGTGGAACCTTTACCTTAAGTGTTGCCAGTCTTACAATTTTATATCGCCATGCATTATTATTCAAAAAATATAAGATTAAGGTTGAGGAGCTTTTCTTTTTCTTAAACATAGAACCTTTAATTACAGGAAATTACATAACCGGCTTTGAAGCAGCTGAGACTTTTATTACATTAATGGATTGGTACAAAAAGAGCAATTTTTCAATAAATGAACTGGCATTTATACTTAATGAACCTTTATCAGGGGAAGATCTTTTTGAGGATCCGGTGATTATGGCCTATGATATCTGGAGCCAAATCCAGGCTGATGAAAATTTATTGTTCGCAGATACTTTGTTTTCTTATGTAAATGGCATTTCAGAAAGTCAGTCCCGTGCAGTTACTGAAGCAAATAATAGTATCATTCTTCAGGCAGACCTTCGAAAGTTTCGTATGCCCGCCATTGTACCTTCAACTTTTAATTTTACGATTCCTTCCCCCCTGGATGAAACGTTATCTGCAGAACAACAACTTCAGGTTTCGGGAGCTTTATTAAAGCTCATAAGTGAACAGCTTTCCCCCTCAGCATTGCCTGTTGAGTCTGATGTTCTGTCCCTGATTCAGGGGATTGATGATACCATATCACAACAAATTCTGGAAAGTAACAGTACAATTTTTGCACTGGTGCCGGGTTCATCTGATCAATATGAATTAACTACAGGTGCAAGAAGTACACCCGATACTTTAAATATTATTATTCCTCCGTCTATAGGTGGGATTTTATCTGCTGACGACCAACAAATACTTTATTTGTTTATAGCAGACCGGATTTCAAGCTATATACTACCGGGAGCTCCTGAAATATCAGACCGGCTGTTTGTAGGCGTTGCCGGCCTTGGCCTGGAAGATTCCAGGGAAATAATTGCTGCTAATCCTGCATTGTTTGAACCTGTGGAAAGCACCGCCATGTATTGGCTCAGTCCTGATTTCAATATAACTTCTTCCATTCATATACCGGCAGATGTTCCCTTACCAATAGATGCTGCCAGAGGATTATTGTTATCCCGACATATAAGTACTGTATTCCTTAATGCTGTTACTACCCGTTTGGCAACTTCTTCTGAAAAACTGGAAATGCTGGCCCGGTTTACAGGGTATGACTTTGAAGATGCCGCTTTAAGTTCGCAATTTACGCGTATTGCCCAGGCCACGGAACCACTTGTGGTTTGGGAGGAGGTAATAAGAATGATGCAAAAGCTGATAATCTGGTTCAGGGATAAAGCGTTTGGCCCGGAAGGATTGGAATTTATAAGATTACATTCGGGAGGTGATAATAATCTGTTTAAGGCCAGAATACCTGATGATTACAGGTCGCCTTCACTTTTAAATGTACAGGAAACTGAGCTGTACCGCCTGTTACGCAAAGATATTAATGGAGAAGTTGACGATTTCCATGCCGCATTATCCGGTTATGCATATGATGGAGTGCCAGCTCGTTTTTCTGTGAGTGATGCGGACAAATTGTCATCAGTATTAAATGCTGAAAGCAGTTTGGTGACTGTACTTAACAATGTCATTGTTTTTCCAAATATGAGCACATCAGCAACTTTATCAAATGAAGGATTAAAAGCACTTCATAAATTTGCTGACATTGTTCATCTTGTTCAGTTTTTAGGTATTGGAGGAGAGGTTTTACCACGGTTTATTTCCAATGATTTTAATGACCTGGCTACTGCTGTCAAGGCAGTAATAACGGCTATACGCACTAAATATGATAACGAAGAAGAATGGGAAAAGAACATAGGCCCGTTTGAAGATAAAATCCGGGAGAGGAAGCGGGATGCTCTTACGGATTATCTTCTCAATACGTTCAGATATGATGAAGTGGATACATCTGAGGATGAGAGTTTACAATGGTTTAGGTCAACCCACGATCTCTATAATTATTTTTTAATTGATACTGAATTAATGGGCTGCGCACGGACATCACGGGTGGCAGCCGGAATATCTGCTTTACAGCTTTACATTCAGCGGTGTCTGATGAACCTGGAGCAAAGTGAGGATGGTCTTACCCATGTACTACCTGAAAATATCCCGGCAGAAAAATGGGAATGGCGAAAGAATTACAGGGTTTGGGAAGCTAACAGAAAAGTCTTTCTTTATCCTGAAAACTATATTGAGCCCGATCTCAGGGACAATAAATCAGAACTATTTTCCGAGCTGGAAGCTACTTTACTGCAACAGCCAATCAATACTCAAAATTCATTGGATGCTTATGCCAGATACATGAAAGGATTTGAAGAACTGGCATCTTTGAAAATCGCCGGAGCCTATCACCATCTGGATTTGGATGGTTTGAATAATTCATCCACCATTAATAAAGCAGCAGATACTCTTCATATCTTTGGATTAACATCTTCAGAACCACCAGTATATTATTATCGGACAATAAAAAATATATATAAAAGAGAAAAAAAGTGGAGAGAGTTTGGTGTCCGGTACAACACCTGGAAGAAAATAAACATACAAATCCCTGTTAAAAAGATATCTCCGATTGTTTATAAAGGGAAATTATATCTTTTTTGGGTGGAGATAACTACGCGCCCAAGACCTGAATCAGAATGGAGAAGTACAGAGGAAGCAGAATATATTCATACTTTTCAGACAAAATATTCTTGTCTGCAATTAGACAGCACCTGGACACCGCCCCAACCTGTTCTTATAAGGGAAAGCCCGTATTACAGATTGACTGAAATTACAAGTATGCCTGAAGCTGATGAAAATTATACCATAAGAGATTGGAGGTATACTGGTATATATCCGTCGGTAGATGAAAGAACAGGCTGGTTAATACTTAGAAATTATTTTATACATAATGCTCTGGTATTATATACGAGAGAAATTGGTGAAAATATAAGTGCAGATTCTTATCCTCTGGTTATACCTGTTAAACGGCCTCTTAAAGATCATAATACTATTGGCTATTGGGAACGCAGTTCTTCATATTACGGATTTAAGTATTATGCAAGTAATGAAGTTTTTAAGAATGATCTCTATTTCCCGGGATCGGAGGCAACACTTGCTCAGTTTAATGGAGAAACAGTTTACTTTGATCTTATTAACGGGAGTCTTTCAGATGTACTCGTTAATAATAACAACGACTTATTGCACCTTCATGCTGGACCATCAGGCAAGCCTTATGCTCTTAACAGGTTAGGTACCACATTGTCTGATAAAATGTCCGGTCGTTTATTTGAATATGGCATCAATAGCTTGTTGGATATTGATTATCAGAAAGATGAAATTACTGAGAATAGCCCCCAGGCTACTATTGGAGAAGAGTATGTATGGAATGATATCAGTTTTATCCCTTCCAAAGGAGCTATGAGTGTCTATTTCCGTGAAATTTTTTTCCATATCCCTTTCCTGATAGCAAACTATTTAAACAGTCAGGGGAAATACTCTGATGCCCAGCGCTGGTACCATTATATTTTTAACCCCACTGCCAATAATATAGTTGAAAGTCCGGGATCAAACCCTTCCGACCGGGTTTGGCAGTATATTGAATTCCGTAACCTTAGTATTGATACCTGGTATGATAATCTTAATGATGAACAGGCAATCCAGGCATATGAAACAGATCCGTTTAATCCACATGCCATAGCCCGTTTACGTATCGGGGCTTATAAGAAGACGATAGTTATGAAGTATGTGGACAACCTTCTGGACTGGGGGGATCAGCTTTTTGCACAAGACAGTATGGAGTCGATAAATGAGGCAACTTTACTCTATGTAATGGCTTCGGAAATTCTGGGAAAACGCCCTGCGGAACTTGGGGATTGTGATAAGGGAGAAAATGATAAGACCTTCGAAGAAATAAGCAGAATAATGGATGGTTCGATATGCAATAATTTCCTTAACAGCATTGAAAATACAATAAACAGGGGCAGAGAACGAACATCTGTTGAAGACAGTGAATCTTACATCGGGGGGAGTTTTATTCTGGAAGCTGAAAATACTACAAGGAACATGTTCTTCTTTACTACTTACTCTGGACCTGGCGCCTCTCCTTCAGATTTCACTGGCTTAACAACGGACATGCCGTCAGTTGATACAAGCCTGACAGAAGGGGGTTATCTGACAGGGAATGACTTTCTGGGTATGGATTGGAAAGAGCATGCAGGGAATATTTTAGATATTCTCTCCTTTCATACCAGCTTTTTAAAACAGATCTGCCTGTTTTGTATTCCTCCCAATCCCGATTTAATTGCATATTGGGACCGGTTGGAAGACCGCCTCTTTAAGATCAGGAACTGTATGAACTTTAGTGGCATCAGAAGGCAAATACCTCTCTTTGCACCTGAGATTGATCCCCGGTTGCTTGTTCGGGCAAAAGCTGCCGGATTGTCTATAGATGAAGTTTTGAATTCAGTACAGGGAGAATTGCCACCCTATCGGTTTGCCTTTTTACTGGCTAAAGCCAAAGAATATGCCTCGGCAGTTCAGAGCTTCGGAGCGGCATTATTAGGAGCGCTGGACAAGAAAAGCGGGGAAGAGCTTTCATTGTTGCGTTTTGCACAACAGGATGAGGTTTTAAAAATGACATCCAGACTCAGGGATTTGGAGATCTCATCAGCTGAAGCAGGTCTGGAGGGGTTAAGAAGAAGGGAAACCACAATTGAGAACAGAAGAAATTTTTATGATAATCTGATTAATAAAGGATTAAGTGATTTAGAGGTAGCACAAAATGTTCTAAAAATTACCGGGCATGCATTAAAGGCTCCTACTGTTGCGCTTCAGTTTGCTGCTGGTAGTTTGGCGCTTCCGCCCAGTATTTTGGGATTTAGCTTTACTACTCCTCCTCATGATGCTTCTCAGGCAATTTTATTTGCAGCACAAGGATTTAACACTTTAAGCCAACTCTCCTTTATAGGTGCAGAACTTACAGGTCAGGAAGGTATATATAAACGTAGAGAAGAAGGCTGGCAATTAAGCCTGGACCAAGCAAATCAAGAGCTCCGGGAAATTGAAAAGCAAATTGAGGGAGCTAATATACGAAGGGATATATCTGTTAAATCGCGCGAGGTGAATGAAAAAAGTATTGAACAGCAACAGGAAACCTACGAATTCTACAGGGATAAATTTACCAGCCTTGGTTTATATACCTGGATGTCCTCTCAATTGCAGCGCATGTACAGAGAAACTTATCAAAATGCAATGACCATAGCACGAATGGCGGAACGTGCTTATCGTTTTGAAAGGAATGACGATACCTCAGTTTTATTGGATGGTAATTATTGGGATGCCTCAAGAGCGGGTCTTATGGCTGGTGAAACGTTAATGAATGCCTTACGGCATATGGAATTGCGGTACATGGAAACAAATACCCGCAATATGGAAATAGATCAGGCTTTCTCGCTCACACAAATTGATCCCTCAGCACTCCTGACTCTTAAAACTACAGGCAAATGCGAATTTACTGTACCGGAACTTTATTTTGATTTGTTTTATCCCGGACAATATCGTCGCAGCGTTAAATCTGCCAGATTGACCATTCCCTGCATTACGGGTCCTTATAGTAATGTAAGTGCTGTTATGACACTAAAAGAAAGTTATATAAGAAAAATCCCTCAGCTGGATATGGCTGGCAGCAGTGAATTAATCCTGGTTCCACCATCACGCTCTGCAACGGTAGCCACCAGTACAGCACAAAATGACAGTGGCGTATTTCGGCTGGATTTCAGGGATGAACGTTATATGCCTTTTGAGGGAGCAGGGGCTGTGAATAGTACCTGGGAAATTGAGTTGCCTGATACTTTCCGTCCGTTTAATTATGATTCTATAAATGATGTAATTCTTCACATCAGTTATACCGCAGAATATGATTCAGAATTCCGAAATAGTGTTGAAGGAGAAACAGGACGGTTGAACGAGTTATTAACCGGCAGTAATTTTACTATCCCCCGTGCATTCAGCTTTCGCCAGGAGTTTTCCCAAACCTTTCACAGGTTATTGCACAGCCCGGTTGGCGAGATAGTACCTCTTGAGTTAAGTGAAAAGCATTTCCCATTATTTTTACAGGGAAAACGATTACAAATTGAATCTGCAGAATTGATATTAGAACCGGATGAAAATGGTTTTAGAAATGAAGATGGAGAAGTGGAAATTCCGCTGGAACCATTTACTTTTGAATTGGGGATTCAGGCTAATGGAACAGCAGTTGTAATTCCCGTTTCTGAATGGCGCAGGGATGACCATTCAAGTATCCTGAAAGCCTCAGTGACAAGAACGGTTTTTGCACCATTTATGCCAGTTGTCCAACCTTTAATAATTAATCTGAGCATTACGGTTCCTGGGATATTTGCGCCGATGACACCAATAGCATCTGACCCTTCGGCATTGGATGATCATAAGGTTAAAGACCTATATTTAGTATTTCGCTATAAAGTAGTGGCTATAAGTTAAATAACTTGCAGTTTCAGAATTAGTTATTGGAATATGACCGTGCTGAGGGGCATTTGTCTCTCTTCACTCCGTTATAACAACTACTTTTCCTTTTGTCTTTTTTGTCTCTATCTGCAAATGCGCACGTTGAATATCGTCAAATGGAAATGTCATTGAGACGAAAGATTTTATTATAGCTTTTCCCAGCAAGATTGAAATCTCATTCATATTTTTGCCATCCGAATGGACCATGTAGTGGTATCCGGTCAAACCTTTTTCCATTGCTTTTTCAGCAATTCTGTCGGAAGCACCGGAGGGAATACAAATTATTGTCCCTCCCGGTTTCAAAACTTTTAAAGAACGGTCAGTATACTCTCCACCGATAGCATCCAGTACAAAATCCATATCATGCAGAACATCTTCAAAGGCCTGTTTCTCATAATCTATATAACGGTCGACTCCAAGATTTAGTAAAAACTCCTTGTTCTTGCCTGAAGCTGTCCCCGCTACATAAGCGCCAAAATACTTCGACATCTGAACTGCATAATGACCTACTCCACCTGCAGCAGCATGAATCAGAACTTTATAACCCGGTTTAATTTCTGCTTTGTTTTTCAGTATTTGCCATGCAGTCAGTGCTGCCAGGGAGGCAGCGGCAGCCTCCTCATGTGAAATATTTGCCGGCTTTAATGCAATATGTGTCTCATGAGCAGCAACATATTCGGCATAAGCCTTTCCATGTCCGGGGAAATTTATCATGCCAAATACTTCATCTCCAGTATTAAACAAAGTTACCCCCTTGCCTCTTTGGGTTATAATCCCTGAAATGTCCCAGCCCAATATTATAGGATCCATATCTTTTAGTGTACCCACCAAACCTTTTCCCTTACGGGTTTTAACATCCACAGGATTAATGCTTATGGCTTTTACCTTAATCAATACTTCATTATCTGATATTTCAGGAACAGGAAGATCTGTTTTTACAAGATTCTCCACTCCACCGAACCCTCTTAAAATGATCGCTTTCATGAGCTATGGTTTATATCCGGTCAGTTATATAAACACCGTATTTATATTTTTGTTTATTACATTAAATGGTTTGGGTATCTCTTTATTCACAGTTACTGTTTGCTCAGGACCTGTCTGTTAACAAAATGATTGTCACGAGACACTATCCGGGCCGGAAAGGCCCTCAATGTTCCCGGCAGGGCAGAAGGAGAGTAAAGGTCACAACAATGCATTGTCTTTTATCGGGCAACCGGTGATAAGCAGGTGTGATTTTATTTTTCATCATCATTGTCATGCAGCCTTCAACCCACCGTTTATTCATTCTTAACTTTCACAGCAATTTTCGGGTTATAATAAATGCTGTTATTATAAAAATTTAAATTTATTACTTAAATATTTATTACATTAAAATGATCTTTCTAAATTGCGGAGCAGACAAATTTCATTTTTCAGAAAAGGGAGAAGAGGAAGATACTTAACCTTTACTTAAATGGAGAAAAGAGCTGCTAAGCATAAACTTTTAAACAGAAGAGATGAAAGAAAATATCTATAGTGTTATTACAGGAACCGGAAGTTATATCCCGACCAGACGTATTAGAAATAAAGATTTTCTTAATAATGAATTTTATGATACAGACGGAAGTAAACTCTCAAAACCGAATCAGGAAATTATTGATAAATTTATTGAGATTACGACCATTGCAGAAAGGAGATATGTTACAGACAATATGGTAACTTCAGATATTGCTGCGTTTGCTGCTAGTGATGCCATTAAGTCAGCAAATATTGATAAAGAAGAATTAGACCACATAATTGTTGCGCACAATTTTGGAGATGTACGAAATGACAACAGGAGGAAGGATATTGTACCTAGTTTAGCTGCAAGGGTAAAGCATAAACTGGGAATAATAAACCCTGATACAGTAGCCTATGATATACTATTTGGGTGTCCGGGTTGGTTACAGGCCTCAATTCAGGCAGACTATCTGATAAAATCAGGTGATGCAAAAAAGGTGCTGGTTATAGGCGCTGAAATTTTATCCAGGGTATCCGATCCCCATGACAGAGACAGTATGTTGTATGCTGATGGTGCAGGAGCAGCTGTATTCGAAGCAAAAGAGAGTGATTACCCCATTGGGATTCTTGCACACAGAACCCGTTCCGATACCTTATTATATTCCAAAATGCTATACATGGGTAAATCATACAAACGTGATATAGAAGATAATGGTGATATGTATTTAAAAATGAATGGTCGAAGGCTTTATCAGTATGCAATTGAAAAGGTACCTCAAACTATAAAAGAATGTCTTGAGAGAAGCAATACTGAAATCATTGAGATAAGAAAAGCTTTAATCCATCAGGCAAACGGAAAAATGGATGATGCCATTTTAAAAAGACTTTTTAGTCTTTATAATATCACTGAAGTGCCTGAGAACATTATGCCGATGACGATTGAATGGTTAGGGAACTCATCAGTAGCTACTATACCTACTTTATTGGATCTTATTTTAAAAGATAAGTTACAACCACACAAATTAAGTGCAGGAGATACACTAATTATGGCTTCCGTTGGCGCCGGAATGAATATTAATGCATTAATCTACAAATTGTAATCCGAATGTTTAAACAGGTGCATTATTGCCATATCCTTTCGTATTGCATGACCTTATTTTCAGACAGATAATGTGGAAAAAAATCTTTTTTTTGTTTGAACTAAGTTTGAACTATTCTTGACTTAAATTGTTTTTATTATTAATTTTGATTAGGTTATGTTTGAAAGCTGTTTTTTATTTGCAATACAGGTTTTACCTGGAAAAATATAAAGTTTTAAAAATATCACTATGGAAAATAATAATGGTGTTGTTAAAACTAAACAACAAATGGCTGAGGAATATGGTGTCTCAAGAAAGACATTCCAAAGGCTTTTACAAAAAAGAAAAATTGTACTTGACAGAGGGTTGATTTATCCGAAAGACCAGGCCAACATTTATAAAGAACTTGGTTTTCCCCAAAGTATCCAGAGAGTACTGAACCTTCACAAAAATCAATTTTAGTTATCAAACTTGTTTTTAATAGAGATTGTTTTATCAACCATTCTCTTTCATTTAAACCAATCCTCACAATTGACCTTTTTTAAGGTTCCTTTGGCAGGATTAGCCCTTATTTTAATAATAAATTAAACCGGCGTCAGTTAAAGCATCAATACCTGAGTTTATTTTAAATCATAAAGCATCCTGAGTGCTTTTTTAATAACCATGTCCGCCGAGCCTATTTCAAACCGTGTTGAAGTAACCTCATAGCCTCCTTCCTTATACAGCTCTGCAGGGGGAAGGTAGCCGCTTGCACCGTTGCAGTGTGTTATTATAAATGTATGTTTAAATGGAGACCCTTGTTTTATTGCCATACCTATCTCAGTTAGCATTTCAACGTTAAATCCTATAAATGCTATATCATCCCCGATACCCGCAACTGTGATGTTAACCGGTACAGTGGCTGGCTGATCTGCGTCAGGTATTCTGGTATCATTTGGATCTCTTTTCCTGCGGGGACACTCGAGAGTATAAAATGAAGTCCTTATTTCACCTGCTGGCATGACTTCTTTAATGTCTCGGAAAACATGGATTACCTCTTCTCCAAGAAGAGTGCCAAGTAAAACCGGTTCAGGGATCCAGCCAGGCTCATTATCAAATTCGGGAAGAACCCTGTACCATGGATCAATATTCCCTGAAGCTCCTGCAAAAACGGGTGTAATAATATCTTTTCCCAATATTTTTTCAGTAAACTGAGCTGATAACCCCAAAACATCACCACTTATCAGCATATTCCTGGGACCTAAAGAGGTTGAATGCGTTGCATAGTCAAAAACTGCCCCAACAGGTTTTCCTTCAGGAGTCGAGATCTTCATCACCAATACTTCTTTATCGGTCGGACCATATGGATTCCGGCCAAGTGTAATTGACCCGTCAGCTTTCATCTCCCGTCTGTTTGACCCGACAGGTGAATAACCTACACCAATTCCTGCATTGACGGGTTTCATATTTTTAAATGCTTCCCCAATGACAGTTAATAACTTCTGGTTTAATGATTTAGTGTATTCAATATTATTCGGGCTCCCTCTTTCTTTACTAATGGATAAAATAGGAGTGCTGTGTGAATGAATCGTAGAGAGGAATAGTTGGGATTCTTTCAGATTGAATTTATCAAGAATGCTTTTCTGTATTAATGAAAAAACATCAGCGCCATAAGAACCCAGATCGGAAGAGACCAGGACAAATTTATTGCCATTATTCTCAAAAACAACGGCACGGGCAGATATGGGGTCATGGACACCTTCTGAAGGTGTTTTTCTAGAACTGTATCCGTATAACATTACCGGAATGTCCGGTGTGATGTCAATTTTTGCAATACCAGCCCGAAGAGATCCCGTTTTCTCATATGATCTTGCAGCTTGTCCGGATAAAAGAAGGCATAAAAATGTGGTAGCAAAAATTAGTATCGTCTTTTTAAAGTTCATAATTACTCCCTCCATATTTATTATTAACAAATTTTAAAATCAAAGCAATCTCTGCTAAAAATTGATCTTTTCCAAATTTTTTTCCGGTATATTAAAGATTTATTTTTCAAGAACAGTGTTATATCTGGAATACAAATGTATCCTGAAAAAGTTCTCAAGTGCTGACCGGTAAACAGGTGGACCATTCAAATAGTGGTCTCAGAATTTTTTTATATAAACTGTTTTGATATTTACAAATTCCCGAATCCCCTGAATGGACAATTCCCTGCCAAAACCTGATCGACCGGTTCCCCCAAATGGTAGTCTGGGGTCAGATTTTACAAGCTCATTGATAAAAACTGCGCCATCCTTAAATTCACTGACCATTTCCATTGCCTTTTTCAGATCATTTGTGAAAAGTGAAACCCCAAGACCAAATTTTGTCTGATTAGCAAGAATAACAGCTTCTGCTGTATCCCTGGCAACTATTACCGGGGCAACCGGACCAAAAACTTCTTCATCAAACAGTGGCATGCCCGGGTGCACATCGACAAGAAGGGTAGGGGAGTATAATGCATTTATGTGGTCTCCACCTGCAATTATTTCTGCTCCCATTTCTACGGATCTTCTAACCTGCTCTTCAACTTTTTCCGCCTGCTGAATATTTGCAAGTGGACCCATAGTTATATCATCTTTAGTTGGGTCACCATACTTTATTCTTTTCAGTTTTTCAAGAAACAGGTCAATAAATTTGTCCTTTACTTTCTCGTGAACTATGAATCTCTTTGCTGCAATACAACTCTGACCTGCATTCATCATACGTGCTTTTATTCCCACCTCGGCAGCCTTCTCCAGATCAGCATCTTCAAGAACCACAAAAGCATTGCTTCCCCCTAACTCAAGTAAACTCTTTTTAATTTTCCTACCGGCTGTCTCAGCTACTTTTTGTCCGGCTGATTCGCTGCCGGTAAGTGAAACAGCCTTTACAATATCATGTTCAATGATTTTTTTCACTCTGCCGGATCCGATTACAAGATTACTGAATACTGATGGCGGGAATCCTGACTTCGTAAAAATATTTTCTATATACCGGGCACATATCTGGACATTTGAAGCATGTTTGAGAAGCACAGTATTTCCTGCCATCAATGTAGGGACGGCAAAACGAAACACCTGCCAGAACGGAAAATTCCAGGGCATAATTCCAAGAACCGGCCCTATTGGTTCATAAGATATATAGCTCATATATGCGTCAGTACCAACTTGGTCAATCCGAAGAAAATTTTCAGCATGTTCAGCATAATACTTACAGACCCAGGCACACTTTTCGACTTCAGCAATTGATTCCCTTAAACTCTTACCCATTTCGGCTGTGATTGCCCCGGCATATTCCCTGACATTTTCGATCAGTAAACCGGCAGTCTTCAGCATAAGAGATTTGCGGTATCCAAAATCCGTTCTTTTCCATTCTTCGAAGGCACCTGATGACCTGTTCAGCAATTCTTCCAGTTTTTCTTCCGGTAGCTCTTCAAATTCTTCAATTAACAGGTTTGTATAAGGATTAATGCTTTTTAGTAACATAACATCTGTCAATTAATAATTATCTATCCTGATTAAAATTCTTCAAGTTTGAATTATCTTAATTGTTTATTTTAACCGGGATCTAATCCGTACTTTAATCTGCCTTTTGCCAGGGAGTCATCAAACATATCCTCAAGATTTCTGTTGCTCCCTCTCAAACCCTCAACTACTTTCTCTGCCCAGTCGAAGTAGTTGGCAATACGTTGCATTGTCCAATCTGCAGGTGGATTATGAGTGATATCCCGTACATTCATGATTTTGTCGGCTATCCTGATTTTTTTCGCACTAACCGATTTGTGAGATGCCTGTTCTACCTGCAATTGTTTTCTTACTTTTTTGTCAAGAGTTTTATCATCTGTCACTTCAAGTATCAGCGATAATATCCGCTCCCCAAATATCTCCCTTATCTGAGAAATCAGTTCATCTCTTTCTTCGGCAGAGTTTACGGTGTCTTCAATAACATCATGGAGTAATGCGGCAGAAAGTAATTCCGGATCATTCTCTTCTGCCTGATTTGCCAGCAGGTTTGCAACCTGTATAGGGTGATTAATATAAGGTGTTCTGAGTTCTCCTTTCCGGAATTGAGTCCGGTGTCTTGCAGCAGCAAACTCGAGGGCCTTAAATATTAATGCGGTATCTTCCATATTATTGAATTTAATTAGCTTAATAATAATGGCGTACAATAAAAACGACGGCTGCCCTTTTCTTCAGATCAAATATAATTAATATTTTCTTCCTGTTGCTGGGTTGAGAGTATGGAAAAAAATAATGTTTAACTTAGCACTATTATTCAACTCTGAAAAGGCACGAGGAAGAGGGATCTGGATTTAATTCCACTATCACTGTCAATGCAGAAGGAATAGGTTAAAAAGTCAAAATTAATAGCAGATCTACTTCTTATTTCAGATTTATCCATGAAGGCAGTCACAGTTAAAGAGCTAAACGGGGAATTAAATTTACGTACACCTAAAGAACTCAGGGAACTGTGTCTCCGATTGTCAAGATTTAAAAAAGAAAATAAGGAGTTGTTAACTTATCTCCTTTTTGAATCCACTGACGAAGAGTCATATAAAGAAAGTGTTAAAAATACTATTGACGAACAATTTAAACTGATAAACCGAAAAAGCTATTATCTTACCAGAAAAAGTGTCAGGAAAATTTTACTCAGTACAAGGAAATATATCAGATATTCACAGAATAAACAAACTGAGGTTGACCTGCTTATATATTTTTGTACAAAGCTGAAAACAATAGCTTCCCCGGCACAGCAGAATGCTGGTCTTTTAAAGCTCTTCACAAAGCAGGTAGAAACAATCATAAAAAAGGTATCTTCGTTGCATGAAGATCTTCAGTATGACTATGGTATTGAGCTGATTGAGCTAAATAAATGATGCCGCCAATTAACATGTTACCGATATTTAACAAATTATTTTTCGACTGCTCACAACCATTTAAAAAGTCCGGAAATTTTGTATATCGGTATAATACATTGTTAAATACTGTACTTGAATATCCAAAATCTGCCATTATGTTACCATATTTTATACAATTTGACGGGAATCGATAAAGACACTGACATTGCTATCATTCCGGGAATCCGCACCCGGGCTGAAAACTAAGTTACCATTTTAACAGCTACACTGACAGAAATTATTTAAAGTATAATGAAGATTGCCTGAATTGTTTTATTTGGCTTATTTATCAGGTGCATTATACATAATTCCACCTGTTTGTTTTAGAATCTGGCATTTAGTTTTGTTCTGGATGCAATAAATGATAACTCATTATGAAAGATTTATCATTTTTAAAAATGTATCTTGATCGGCTTAGAATTTATTATTTTTCTGAAGTTCAGTTTACGGGATCTGAGTAACAACTGAAAGAAAGGATGAGGAAATGTGTTTTTCAGCGGAAGCAAGTTTTGCGGGTGGCGTTATAATTTCAGCAATAGGTTTGGCAACGGTAAGGAAGGTGCATAAACCTTCACAGATACTTTTTGCAAGCATTCCATTGTTTTTTGGATTCCAGCAGATTGCCGAAGGGCTTTTATGGCTGACTTTGCCTATGGTGGACTATGCCGGACTTCAACATATTTCGACATACATTTTTCTGATTATGGCTCAGGTAATATGGCCTGTGATGATACCTCTTTCAGTGCTGTTAATGGAAGAAAGCGAGAAAAAGAAAAAAATACTTACTGGCCTTCTTCTGGTAGGATCTGTTTTGTCATTGTATTATGCATTGTGTTTGTTGCTATTAAACGTCTATCCCCATATTCAGGGCTATCATATTCATTACGACACTGACTTTCCGAAATCATTAAGTATAGTATCTTTTATGTTCTACCTGATTGCTACAATAACACCGCTTTTTATTTCAAGTATTAAAAGAACACACCTGCTTGGCATTCTTATGACCTTTTCCTGCCTGGTTACCGCAATCTTTTTCACCCAATATCTGTTATCTGTATGGTGTTTTTTTGCCGCGCTTATAAGCGGTGTAATCTATTGGATAATGAGTGATTCACAAACTAAATTCTATTTTGAAAAACTTCAGTTATTAATAGTTGCATCTAAAGATTCAGATCATAAATAAATTTATTTCGTATCAGCATAAATTATAGTTACTTTCTTTATCCTGAAACAAATAAGCTCCCGGGGTGAGTTACGGAAAGTCATTTTTTTACTAACTTGCTTAATGATGGACCACCTCTTTCAAATATACAGACTGACTGCAGAGGATGCAAGAAAAATTGCATCCTCTCCTGACGAACCCCACTGCCATGATTTTGAAGAATTAATTGTCGGTGTTGAGGGTGAACTGGAACATTTTATAGATTTCAAATCAGACAATTTTGTCTCGCCATTTATCAGTTTTGTAACGAAAGGGAAGATACACAGGGTAAAACCGGTAATTGATAGTAACATATTCAATGTCTGGGTGCTTGAGTTCAGAAGCGAGTTTATTCCGGAAACTACTTTTCAACTCTATTCCCAATATCATGACCATGCAAATATTAAGTTCCCTAAAAACGAAAATTTTAACCGTATGGTTATCTTATGTGAAATGATGTTTAATGAGATGCATCAAACTTTTCCTGATTATGCTGTTGTAAGGCATTTACTGAATACATTATTCATAATGATTGAATCGGAAAGGAAAAAGATGGACCTGACCGAAGAGGGCCTTCACAGTACTCAAAATATTACTTTTAAAAATTTTCTGAAAATACTCGAGGATAACTACCACAGACCTGAGGGAGTTGAGTTCTATGCTGAAAAATTATTCATGTCAGCACGTAACCTAAATCTGATTTGCCAGAATATTCTGGGCAAGAGTGTAACGGAGATTATCGAAACCAGAAAGCTTATTGAAGCAAAGAATCTTTTGATCACATCAGACAAAACCATTTCCGAAATAGGATTTGAAATCGGTTATAATGAAAAATCATATTTCAGTAACGTTTTTAAAAAGAGAACAGGACAGACTCCTTCCGAGTTCCGTGGCGGGATGAGAAAACTCATTTCCTGAAATTACAACACATTTACCGAAAAATGTTACCGTCTGTCATACAGGTGTTCGTAATTTTGCTGCCTTATATTAACCCAATTTTAAACATATTAAGAATAACAAAATCAAAATGGAAATGGAAACAACAAAAGAACCAACAAAGATCAAGTGGGTTATAGACCCCGCACACACGGAAATTTCTTTTAAAGTAAAGCACCTGATGATTTCCAATGTAAAAGGAGTATTTAAAGAATATGAAGCAAGCATTTACACTACCGGTGAAGATTTTATGACCGCTGAAATCGATTTCTGGATCAACCCGGCTTCAATTGATACAGGAGATGAAAAGCGTGATGCGCATTTAAAAAGTCCTGACTTCCTCGATGTTGAAAAACATAAGCAGATATCATTTGTAGGTAATACCTACGAGAAAGTTGACGGAGATGGAAGTTATACATTGTATGGAGATCTCACTATAAGGGGCATAAAAAAACAAATAAAGCTTGATGTGGAATTCGGAGGAGTAATGAAAGATCCCTGGGGGAATATGAAAGCCGGCTTCACTATAAACGGAAAAATAAACCGTAAAGACTGGGAGCTGAACTGGAATGCAGCGCTGGAAGCAGGTGGAGTACTGGTGGGTGATGAAGTGAAAATAAGTTGTGAAGTAGAATTGCTTAAACAATCCTGAAAGCACATATTTCATGGCAAATACAATTTTTCATAAGGCGGAAACCCGTGGTGATGCAGATCATGGCTGGCTTCACAGCAGGCATACCTTCAGTTTTGCTGATTATTATGATCCTGAAAGAGTCCATTTTGGAATGCTTCGGGTGCTTAATGATGATACCGTGGAAGCCGGGATGGGGTTCGGCACTCATCCTCATGAAAACATGGAAATAATTTCAATTCCTCTTGAAGGTGATCTGGAACATAAAGACAGTATGGGTAATGTCAGCATTATAAAGCATGGTGATGTACAGGTTATGAGTGCCGGTTCAGGAATAACGCACAGCGAATATAACAGGAGTAAGGAGAAGCCGGTTAAATTTTTACAGATATGGGTATTCCCGAACCGGAGGAATGTAAATCCACGGTACGACCAGATAAAATTAAACATAACTGATCGTCATAACAAATTGCAGCAGATACTTTCTCCTGATCCTGAAGACGAAGGAGTCTGGATTTATCAAAACGCCTGGTTTCACCTCGGCCGGTTTGATAAAGGTGTAAGCGCAGATTACAATTTTAAAGCAAATGGAAACGGCGTGTACGTGTTTGTTTTGAGTGGTGATATAACAGTAAACAAACAGAAATTATCAGCCCGTGACGGCTTTGGGATCTGGGATACCGATAAGATATCCGTGAAAGCCGATAGTGATTCAGAATTTTTACTGATGGAAGTTCCAATGATATCATAAGCATTAAACCTGCAATTTTGCATTATCAGCAACCTAATGGGACTTAGTGAACTAAATAAAGCCACAGAATCATTTGACAATACAGAAAAAATGCCCGTTCTGTTTATTGGTCATGGCAGCCCTATGAATGCTATTGAAGAAAACGAATTTGTGCAGGGATGGAGAGATGTCGGAAAACAATTACCCCGGCCAAATGCAATCTTATGCATATCGGCACATTGGGAGACAAAGGGAACTTATGTTACTGCAATGGAAAAACCAAAAACAATTCATGACTTTGGCGGATTTCCGCAGGAATTGTTTGCCGTGCAATATCCGGCTCCGGGGTGTCCTGAATTTGCGGCTGAAACTAAAAGGATAATTAAGAAAACGGAAGTCGGAATGGATTATAAATGGGGACTTGACCATGGTTGCTGGAGCGTAGTAAAAAACCTTTACCCCGGTGCAGATGTTCCGGTATTTCAGATGAGCCTGGATTATAACCAGCCTTCCCAATTTCATTTTGATATGGCAAAAGAGCTGTCCCCTCTTCGCCGGAAGGGCGTTATTATTATCGGAAGCGGCAATATGGTTCATAACCTTGGAATGGTGGCATGGGACAAGTTAAATGTACCAGGATATGGATATGACTGGGCAATTGAAGCTGCCGGCATGATGAAAAAATATATTTTGAATGGTGATTACCGGCAATTGATAAATTACAGAGCACAGGGCAGGGCATTTAACATGGCAATACCAACTCCCGAACACTATCTTCCTGTGCTTTATGCCCTGGCTTTAAAAGAAGAAAATGAAAATACAGGTCTGTTTAACGACAAGCCTGTTGCCGGATCTCTTATGATGACTTCATTTAAGATTGGCCAGGAATAAATTCAGCTATTTATTACTATATCCGGTCCTCTCTTACTTAAAGATCAGGTACCTATAAATATATAACATAATGCTGCCCATGGTTCCGCTCCGAAGAGTCTTTTTTTACCAAACAGGCACGAAGTCGTAAAGTTGCAGTAATTATAAGTCATTACTGATAAGCTCATTGTGAACCTTTGTACTTTGGTGTCTTAGCACAAATATTTTTTTCTGTATTTGGAGCCGGCTCAATACTGGTTGCTCAAATCTGGCAATATTGTTAAAAATTGATCCGCCCAGATGAAATGAACAAAGCATGAAACATGTTGTTTCATTAAAATAAAACTATTATGGCACTAATTATAATTCATATTAATAATTAAAAAATTCTATTTTGATGAAGTATAATGAGTTGGGAAAAACAGGAGTCTTAATTTCAGAACTCTGCCTTGGAGCTATGACATTTGGCGGTAAAGGATATTGGAAAGCTATTGGTCAATTGGCCCAGGATGAAGTTACGCTTATAGTAAAGAGTGCGCTCGATCATGGTATTAATTTTATTGATACCGCAAATGCTTATTCTGAAGGATTATCAGAAATGCTTTTAGGAACTGCATTACAGAAACTTGGTATCTCGCATCAGACAGTAGTAATTGCTACAAAACTGCGGCTGCGCGTGGGTCTTGGAGCAAACCAGGTGGGTCTTTCCAGGCTTCATATTATGGATTCAGTAAATGATAGCCTGGAGCGCCTTGGCATCTCGCATATAGACCTCCTTTACATTCACGGAGTTGATCCGATTACGCCACTGGAAGAAACCATGAGGGGACTTGAGGATGTCGTAAGGGCCGGAAAAGTGCGCTATATTGGCATTAGCAACCATCCTGCCTGGATGGTGGTGAAAGCAAATAGTATAGCAGAAAAAATGGGATGGACTAAATTTGTTGCATCACAAAATTACTACAGTATTGCCAGTCGTGATATTGAACGTGAAATTGTACCGATGTCAATAAGTGAGGGAATAGGAATAATGCCATGGAGCCCGTTAGCGGGAGGATTCATGTCGGGGAAATTTACACGGCAGAATGAGATAGCAGGAGAATCCCGCCGGGATACTTTCGATTTTCCTCCCATAGACAAAGATAAAGCTTACGATATTATTGATGTTATGATCAAAACAGGAAAAAAGCACCAGGTAACTGCCGCACGAGTGGCCCTGGCATGGCTGTTAACCAAACCGGGGGTTACCAGTATAATAATAGGAGCTAAAACGCTGGATCAGTTGCTGGATAACATTGCAAGTACACAATTAAAACTTAGTAAAGAAGAGTTACTGGAGCTGGAAAACATCAGCGCTCTTGTTCCTGAGTATCCGGGATGGATGGTTGAAAGACAATTAACCGGGAGATACCCCGAATAATAATGAAATAGGGTTATGTCCCATTTCAGATGAAAAGGTAATCAGATTCCTGACGCTAATAGGTTTAAAGGGCAAGTTTGAATGCAAGTTTGATTGCTTCCACCATACTTGTTTCATTGGATTTACCTTGCCATGCTATTTCAAATGCTGTACCATGGTCTACAGAAGTTCTTATAAAAGGAAGTCCTACAGAAACATTTACACCACTGTGGAATCCGATAAGTTTTAAAGGTATGTGTCCCTGATCATGATACATGGCGACCACAATATCATATTTTCCCTGAACTGTCTGTAAAAAAATCGTATCCGGAGGAAAAGGTCCGGCAACATTTATCCCTTCTCTTTTCATATTTTTGACAGCAGGGATGATTTCCCTGATTTCTTCATTGCCGAACAAACCATTTTCTCCTGCATGAGGATTAATACCTGCAACAGCTATTCTTGGCTTTCCCCTGATTAGTCTTTTCATTGTATAATCTGCCAATCTGATCACTTTTTCAATTCTTTCTCTTTTCAACCTGGTAATCGCTTCCAGCAATGAAACGTGTGTAGAAACATGGATCACACTTAGTTTTTTATCGTATAGAAGCATTGCATAATCCATGGTTTCAGTAAGAATAGCCAGAATTTCTGTGTGCCCCGGATATCTATGTCCGGCTAAATGAAGGGCTTCTTTGTTTAAGGGTGCTGTTGTAATGGCATCTATTTCTTTGTTTTTTGCCATCTCAACAGCTTTTTTAATGCACTCAAAAGCAGCATTTCCTGAAATTGCCTGCACTTTCCCCGGATGAAGTTCATTCATATTAATTAAATGAAGATCTAAAATGTTTAATATATTATTTTTAAATAAACATTCATCAGCATTAATAACGCTGTTTAATTTAAATGATTTGATTTTTAAGGTATAGTGAGCTTCCTTCATAACACTGTAATCACCAATTACGATTAATCTGTAACTGCTGATTTCAGGGTTTTCAAAACTCTTTAAAATAATTTCCGGTCCTATGCCCGAAGGGTCACCCATCGTAATTCCAATGGTTATTTTGTTTTTACTGATCATATTTTAACCGTTATTTAAAAAATTCAAAACACTGAATATCGCATCTTCGCCTCCAAAACTTCCTGCCTTTGTAACAATAATGATATTTTTGTATTGCTCTTCATCAAAATGACCACAGGGAATTCCCGGCAGAATTTCTTCCTGAATAATTGTGCCGGTTATATTCAGGACTTTTGCAGCTTTAATTGCCGTATCTCCGCCAGTAATGAGCAACCCGTTGATTTTGATCTCCTTAATAACATAACCGGTAATTTCTCCAAGAAACATTGCTATGGTTTCACTCACAGCAAACCTGTTCATCCCATTCTTTGAACCAAGTTCAAAACTCTTCAAAATTGTATCTTTCGACTGTGCACTTCGTATAATAATGTCTTTACCTTCAGCGGATGATTTTCCAATAATATCTGTTATCCTTTTCTTTTCCTGATTTTGTTTACCGGCAAGCAATTTTTCTATATCAAGATCAATCATTGTTACTGGTAATCTTTCCATCGCGTAATTAATCTGTTCCCTGGTTATTTCACTTACACTACCGGCAATAACTACATTGGTCTTTTTTGCTTTTTTTAAACCGAGGTATTTTGGTAGATATTCTGCAAGACCGGTAGAGCCTGCAAACAGAATTCTTTCTTTTATTTCCGGGATAACAGATGCAATCAGATCGAGATCTTCATCGTCCTGAACATCGATTACGATCATCTGAATGCCATTATGCATATGTTGCTGCAATTTTTGAATTAAGTATTTTCTGCCTGACGAAACCTCATCAAAATTTATTATTGCTATCTTTTTGTCAGTTTGATGTGAAATAATTTCCGGGATATAGGATTCCTTAACTGGCGTTTTCGGATCATTTGCAGTTTCTGTATCAGCCAGTAAAACACCTTTTACATAAATTTTCCCATTTTTTGTTATTCTGCCGTATGACGGGAATGCCGGGACTATCAGAGCATATTGTATCTCTAAAGAATCCATAATTCCGGAGATTTCAGCACCTATGTTTCCGCGAAATGTTGAATCCAGTTTTTTATAAACATATTTTACGTTTTCGGCCCGAATCATTTTACCTATTTCATATGTTTTCTTATAAGCAGTTTCCTTGTCATCAGACCTGCTTTCGCTGTCAACAACGAGGACGTCGCAATTTTTTAATGACGAATTGATATAATCTTTATTTGTGATAACAACACATCTAAAATGTCTTTTGCTGAACTGAACACCGGTGTCATTGGCACCTGTAAAATCATCTGCAATTATTACCAGTTTTTCCTTGACTAACTCATCAACAGATCTGTTTTTAATCATTTCTTTTTTTCTCTTTAGCCTTGCGACATATGCTGTAAGGACAGGAGTTAAAAGAGCTGTTGTTATTGTTGAAGCAGCAATCTGTGGGGTGGCTATTGCAGATAATGCAGAAAACCCCGGATCTGCCAGGGCAACTGCAGCCGGAGTAGCGACAGCATTACCGGCAGTACTGGAAGCTGCAGCACCGGCAATCCCGCTTCCACCTGTCATTCTATCAGCCAATATATTAAAGAACCCACCTAAAAATGTAGTAATGGCACCCAGCAATAAACCGGATAACCCTGCTAATAGCAGCATTTTAAAATTTATTCCTGCACCCAGGGAAAATGCAAAGAAAGGTATTAATACAGGTCCCCCTGACATCAGGAATTTCTTCATTGATCCATCCAGATTTCCCATAATCATTCCCGCAGCAACAGGTATAAGCACCCCGATAAAACTGTTTAGCGGGATTGTTGCTATTCCAGCCGTTCCTAATGCAATCATTGTGAGAAAAGGGCCATCGTTAATTGATAATACGGCCAGGGATCCCACGTCAGTTTCATCTCCGAATTCCCCGACCAGTGCAGCAAACAAACCTCCATTACTGTTGGTCATAGCTGCGATAACGGCGAGTGAAGAAATACCCAGTAATCCCTTGTCTCCAAAGAGTTTAGCAATCAACAGACCAATTGAAACACCAACTATGAACTTTGTAAATGTAATTACTGCCCCCTTTTTTAATGCTTTTGGAGCGGTTTTAAAACCTATACCGGCACCCATACAAACCAGGAAAACTCCTATTAATGCTGAGGAACCTTTTACAATAGCAGTTGTAAATCCTCCGATCTGCAGTAACTGGGGTGAAAATGTGTTTAAAATAGCTCCGAATATTAATGGAAGCACCATCATCCCTCCCGGGATTCGTTCAATATTCTTTTTAAAATTCATCAGGTTACATTTTTAGCTCCAGCGTTTTGTACGCGTGAAAATTATGTTAAATAAATGTTTGAATCAAAATGTGTAAAATCATGTAAAGTTATGCAAACCAAAGCTATGCAGTTTATTAAATGTAGGTTATTTAGATCCTGCAATAACAGAATGAAAAGCTTAAATAACAAATCTCGACAAGTTTTTTATTATTACCAAATTGATATATTTGCACATCTATATCAGGGCGGGTATCTCTTATAACCCTGTTTGAATAATATTCCTTCAAGAGAAGATTGGAATTTACCGGGAGAAAATCTGAATAAAGTATTCTATAGTTTATATTAGTAGCACAAACAATTAATTAATGTTCATTTATATTCAAAAGAAATATCTAATTTTAGCTTTATTAACCATTAAATTCCAGAACATGATTTCCTGTAACGTAAAATCAAGCCGTATAAAGTTGCTTCAAATTGGCATTATATCCTTTCTTTTTTTAATTTCTTTTACATATTGCAGTGCTCAATACAGGCCATCTTTGTTTTTCAGAGAGGACTGGAAAGAGACACCGGCTGCAACACCTGTTACCATGGAACACGTGCTAAATAAAAACCTCATACTGGGGTTATATGGGCCGGGGAGGGATAGTATTAAGAAAAGTAATCATGAAAAACCGGTGGATGATCCGTTTTATATATGGTCGGGGCTGTGCCTGGGGAACTGGGCTGTAACCCTTAAGCACAGGAGCTCTTATGTTGATTTGACAGGTTATGCAAAAATCTTATGGAGATCAAAGCAAAGTGGCATGAGAAGTCTTCACATCGTTCTGAAACTTGCAGATGGCACATGGCTTGTAAGTACACAGGGTGATAGCAGGTCAGGAGACTGGAGACTTACGGAGTTCAATATTATGGACATAGAGTGGTATATTCTTAATATCAAAACGGTGATTGAAACAAAACCAGTCATAAAGCCTGATCTTTCCAAAGTGGATGAAATCGGATTTACTGACCTTATGACAGGTGGAGGGAGTGATGCCTGCTCAAGGCTCGACTGGATCGAAGTTTATGGTAAAGCTGTTGCTAGATAAATGGTCCCTTAATTTCTCAAATATATCAAACAATTCTTGTTCCTGGAACACATAATCCAAAACCATGGATCGTAAGAAGGCAGAAAAAAAAATTAGAAAGCAGGGTATTGAAAAAATCACGTCATTATCTGAACTGGATTCATTAAAATTAGTCCAGAAGTTGGAGGTATACCAGATTGAACTGGAAATGCAGAACGAGGAGCTTACAAACGCAAAAATCATTGCAGAAGAAACTTCTCAAAAATATGCTGACCTTTATTCTGAAATTTATGATTTTGCTCCAATTGGTTATTTTACTTTTTCCAGGGACGGTAAGATTTCCGGACTGAATCTCACAGGTTCAAAACTCCTTGGCATTGAAAGAAGCGTTCTGATAAATAATTTTTTCAGCCTTTTCCTTGCTCCTGATTCAAGGCTCGTATTTAATGACTTTTTGAAAAATATTTTTGAAAACAAGGAAAAAGCAAAATGCGAGTTGAAAATTGAAAAGAAAAACAGTCCCCCGGTCTTTGCATATGTTGAAGGTACATTATCAGGGAAGGAAAACAAATGCCTGGCCATGTTCATTGATATCACCGATCGTAAAAAGACAGAGGAGGCATTAAGGGAAAGCGCACAGAGACTAAAATTTCATTTTGAAAATTCTCCCCTGGCAATTGTGGAATGGGATATGGATTATGTTGTTACACGTTGGTCAAGGGAAGCTGAACGATTATTCGGTTGGAAAGCTGAAGAGGCAGTTGGGAAGCAAATGTATTCTCTTAACTTAATTTATCCCATGGACATCCCTTTAGTTGCCGGAACAGTGGAGAAGCTTTCAGGAGGTACAGAGCGTGCGGTAATTTCTTCCAACAGGAACATAACAAAGTCGGGGGATATTATTGAATGCGTCTGGTATAATTCCGTACTTGTGAATGAGAATGGGAAAATGACATCAGTAATGTCCCTGGTAAATAATATTACAGAACTAAAGAGGGCCGAAAATGAATTGAGGGAAAGTGAAGAGAAATTCAAACAACTGGCAAATTCAATTCCTCAATTGGCATGGATTGCCCGTTATGATGGCTATGTAACCTGGTATAACCAGCAATGGTATGATTACACAGGGACTAATCCCGAACAAATGGAAGGCTGGGGCTGGCAAATAGTACATGATCCTGACCTGCTTCCTGATGTATTAAAAAAATGGAAAGAATCAATTGCAACAGGAAAACCCTTTGAAATGGTTTTTCCATTATTAGGGAAAGATGGAATATTCCGTGAATTTCTTACCAGAGACATACCGATTAAAGATAGTAAAGGTAATATAGTACAGTGGTTTGGGACAAATACCGATATTTCAGAGCTTAAAAGAGCAGAAAAGGAACTAAGAATTGTACAGGAAAAACTAAACCTTGCACTGGAAAACGCCAATATTGGTATATGGGAATGGGATTTGAGAACTAATGAAATGATCTGGGACGAGAGAATGGAAAAAATGTTTGAACTCAAACCAGGTTCATTTGCCAAATCATTCAAATCATTTGCAGGTTTAATTAATGAGGAAGATATTTCACACATTCAGACAGCAGTTAAAAAATCGCTGGAAAATGATATACCTTTTGAGGTAATGTTTAGGACCAGATCTGAAAACAATAATTCTAAATACATTAGTTTAAAAGGCCTGGTAAATAAAGATAACTACGGCAGGTCAATAAGTATTACAGGAGTCAGTTTTGATATAACCGGTTTGAGAGAAGGAACGGAACGATTGATTAATAAGCTAAATGAAGAGTTGCTGCGTTCAAATAAAGACTTGCAGCAATTCGCATATGTGGCATCACACGACCTCCAGGAACCTCTGCGTATGGTGTCAAGCTTCACACAATTGCTAGCCAAACGTTACCAGGGCAAATTAGATCAGGATGCCAATGATTATATAAAATTTGCAGTTGAAGGATCTAAAAGGATGTATGACATGCTGAATGGACTGCTCGCCTATTCAAGGGTAGAGACAAAGGGGAAGGATTTTGGAAATGTTAAAGTAAATGATGTACTTGAGAAAGTGATCCAAAATCTGAAACTTAAAATAGAGGAAAAGAATGCCAAAATAGAAATTAAAGAATTGCCTGTCATAACTGCAGATGAAACCCAGTTGATCCAACTTTTTCAGAATCTTATCGGAAACGGTATAAAATTCAACACTGGTACTCCCAGTATCTACATTTCCTCAAAGATTGATGATGATAATTATATTTTTTCTGTAAGGGACAATGGTATGGGAATTGAAAATCAGTACTTTAGCAGGATCTTCCAGATATTCCAACGATTGCATCTGAGAGAAGAGTATGAGGGTATTGGTATTGGCCTTGCTGTATGTAAACGTATTGTAGAGCGTCATGGAGGAAAGATTTGGGTAGAATCTGATCCAGGCAAAGGCTCCATGTTTATCTTTACAATTCCGAAAAATTTAGTGGGTTAACTTCAACACCTGTGATCCCCGGCATGAGGCTTCAAAGCTTAAATGACCCTTCGGGACTTTTTTATTTTATCTCATATTCTCCTTAAAGCAAGCTTTCGTCGTCTATTCGATAAAATAAAAAACCCCGCCATTGGCGGGGCATTTAAGCTTTGCGGAGAAAGAGGGATTACTTTCAGTGATCCCATTGGGGGAAGCTTCAAATGAAAAACCTTCCATTCGCTTCGCTCATTTGTATTTTTGTATTCATCTGCCCTCACTCAGGCAAGCCTGGTCCGGCCATCTGAAAACAAAAATCCCCCACTAGTGTGGGGGTTTTTCATTTGGCGGAGAAAGAGGGATTGCTCGCTATGCTCGCGTTCCCAGGGGATGGCTTCAAAGCTTAAATTACCCTTCGGGTATTTTTATTTTCCCTTCAGCACCTGCGAAAGCTAGCTTTCTCCGGCACTTCGGGGAAATAAAAAATCCCACTTTCGCGGGATTAATTTAAGCTTTGGCGGAGAAAGAGGGATTCGAACCCCCGGTCCCTTGGATAAAGGACAACGGTTTTCAAGACCGCCGCATTCGACCGCTCTGCCATTTCTCCCTTTGTACGCCCTTGCTTTAGCGAGGGCGGAATTAATCATATGAGAAACTCTTATGCCGCATTCGCCACGGCGTCTATACCGCTTAGGCGGTACAATTTCTCCGCTGCAAAGATAATATTTTTTTGATTTTTTTGATTTTTTTAATGATGATAAGGTAAATGTAAGATAATCAGCAATATAAGGTTTTTATTAACAACATATAAACAATTTTACCTGTTCCAGACTCTGAAACTTAAGACTGTTGCCTGAGTGCGACATTTTCTTAAAACCACCGTTTTTATCAAAAAAAAGTAGTGTTTTAACTTAATAGTGGCATTATTTGTGGAAAAACGCTAAAATAAATTTGTATATGATTTAAAAAAAAATAAATTTGTATTCAATTAATAAAATTGGTTCTCACCCTTAATAATTTAATTATGACAAAAAAGGAATTAGTAAATGAAATTGCTGCTGATGCAGGTCTCTCAATTAAAGATGCCGGAAAAGCTTTAAACTCATTTGTAGGAGCTTTCGGAAAAGCTATGAAAAAAGGTAGCAGAATCCAACTACCTGGTCTGGGTACCTTCAAAGTTACCAAAAGAAGTGCAAGGGTGGTTCGTAACCCACGTACAGGTGCAAAACTGAATGTTCCTGCAAAAAAAGTTGTTAAATTCAAACCAGCTCCCGCACTTAACAAAGGTCTTTAATCTTATTCGATTGAGATTGCTCAGGGGTGTTGTTACACCCCTTTTTTATTGACCCCAGGTCCATTGTCCGGTTCCATTAACCCTTTTCCAGCTATAGAATTATTAAAAGAAATGTAACTTTCCAGCAATTGCTAAATTTTTTCAAATGTTTTTACTATTTTTGATCACATAATCAGATCCAATAAATAAAAGTATGAATTGCATTATAATCGACGATGATAAGTTGACGTGCAAGATACTGGAAGGCTATATCAGTAAATCTGATTCCCTTAACTTTATCGGTTCATTCAACGATCCCGTAGCAGCAAGAAATGTACTTTCCAAACGACATGATATCGACCTTATCTTTCTCGATATTGAAATGCCTGAAATGAGTGGATTTGATTTTATCGGAAGCCTGGATCTGCCTCCGAATATCATAGTTGTTTCCTCTGCCGAAGAGTATGCATTGAGAGCTTTCGACTTCAATGTTGTTGATTACCTTCTAAAACCAGTTACATACGCAAGATTCTGCAAGGCAATTGACAAAACAATCAGATACTTTTCCCGTAAGGAACCCATTACTGCAACAGGTGATGAAGAGATATTCATTAAAAACGGGTCTTCGCTTGTCAAACTGAAGCTAAAGGAAATAATTTATATAGAGGCTCTTGAAAATTATGTTATTCTGTCGACAAATGATAACAGGTATACAATTCATTTCACTATGAAAGCCATTGAAAGCCAATTGCCTTCTGGGTTATTTATCAGGGTGCACAGGTCATTTATCATTAATAAGGGCATGATACAGACAATTAAAGAGAGCTCACTCGAAATTATAGTGAATGAGATACCAAAAAGCATTCCTATCGGAAAGTCATTCAGAGACAGTCTTTTGAGTGACATTAACGTAATGGCCAGATAATATTTTGGTTTTTCATGCTTACAAACCGTCAACTCTTCCGTATAAACCTGGGACAAACTTCTTCAACACCTCTTATGCTTGAAATTGTGAGGGCAGAAGGTGTATTTATGTACGGTCCTGAAGGTGAGAAATATCTCGATCTTATCTCCGGAGTCTCTGTCAGCAATTCGGGCCATTGTCATCCAAGGGTGGTTGACGCTGTCAAAAGCCAGGTCGACAATTACATGCATCTGATGGTTTATGGTGAAATGATCCAGTCACCGCAGGTTAAGTATGCAAGCCGGCTTGCAGGTATTCTTCCTCCTGAACTTAATAATGTTTTTTTTGTAAATTCAGGAAGTGAAGCAGTAGAGGGTGCTCTGAAACTGGCAAAAAGATATACTGGAAGAAGTCATATCATTTCATTCAGAAACTCTTACCATGGTAGTACTCACGGAGCATTAAGTGTTCAGGGAAGTGAGGTTTATAAAAATTCTTTCAGACCTCTTTTACCCGATGTTTTTCTGGCGGATTTCAATGATGAAAGATCAATCGAATTAATAGATAATAAAACAGCCTGTGTAATTGTCGAACCTGTTCAGGGCGAAGCCGGCATCGTATTTCCGGTGAATGATTTTCTTGGAAAACTCAGAAAGAGATGCAGGGAAACCGGATCTCTGCTAATCTTTGACGAGATACAGACTGGTTTTGGACGTACTGGTTTTATGTTTGCCATTGACCGTTTTGAAGTTGTTCCCGATATCCTTCTTCTTGCTAAGGCCCTGGGTGGAGGGATGCCGCTTGGTGCTTTTATCTCCTCAAAAAAGGTAATGTCAGCGCTGGTCTCAAATCCTCAACTGGGCCATATCACAACTTTTGGGGGTCATCCGGTTTGTTGTGCCGCCGGTCTTGCTTCACTTGAAGTAATCATAGAAGAAAAACTTATTGAGACATCTGCTGAAAAGTCAGCTCTTTTGAAAAAGGAACTTAACCATCCCCTGATTGCAGAGGTAAGGGGAGAGGGCCTTTTTTTGGCTGTTAAACTTACTGATCCTGTTTATATTCAGTATGTTATATCACATGCTCCTGATTTTGGCCTGATTCTTGACTATTTTCTCTTCTGTAATGATGCTTTCCGGATTGCTCCGCCATTGACAATATCAAATGATGAAATAATCTGGGCATCGGGTCAGCTGAGGAGACTTCTTGATGATACCATGAAAAATACTGGAAATTCATGAGACGGACAGTTTTGTACCTTATATTTCCAACATTAATAATATTTTTCACCTCACAGGCTAAAAGTCAGGCTTATGGCCAAAATGTCCAGACTGAGCTGGCAAAACTATTTGGAAGACTTGAAAAAGTTTCAGATGACAATTCCCGGATACTGATTAATGATTCCATAAGATTAATAATTGACAGTTATGCTGCCTCCGATTCTGTTTTAAAGCATAGGTTTAATAATCTCCGCTACCTTGGTCAGATAGTATCATCCGATAAAAAGCTGAAAATCATAACCTGGAATTTAATTCTTTCTAATAATAAAAACAGGTACTTCTGTTACTTTATCACAAAAGGGAAAAGGGGAAAAGATAATTCCGTTTACAGGCTTACGGCCGGTAGCACGGGAAATACTGTCCGGACTGACACTGTTTATTTTCAGGACAACTGGTACGGAGCATTATATTATGATCTCAGACCTGTCAGGATTAAAAATGAAATATGTTATGTGCTCCTTGGGATTGATTTTGGCGATCCAATAGTTACCAGAAAGATAATTGATGTGTTGAGTTTTAACCAGGACGGAAAGATTATATTTGGAAAGAAGTGGTTTAATACTGGAAATGAAATTAAGTACAGGGTTGTTTTCGAATATGATGCAACCGGGGTAATGTCTTTAAAGTTCCGTTCAGCAAGGTCAATTGTATTTGACCATCTGGTTCCTATCTCAAGGGGAATGAAGGAAGAACAGCAATCTTACGGGGCGGAGTATTCCTTTGACAGGTATTTTTACAAAAACGGAATATGGAAATTTGAAAGGAATGTTGATGTGCGTAACAAAGAATAAGTATATTTAAAATAGAAACCATTGTTATGGCAAAAAGCATCAAAACACACATTTATTGTTTCGATGATTACAGGAGTTTTTCTGATGATGTAAAGAAAAGATTCTCTGACCCTGAAAGGTATAAGGTGGAATCATTCCAGACCAGGCAGGAACTTTTGGAACATCTTGAAAGTGAGAAGAAAAATACTTTCTGTAAAGTTATAATCCTTGGGATTCACGATTCTAAGGAACAGATGGAGATGATAGATCACCTTTCGGTGGAAAGCAGGAAAATTGACCCGGGAACAGGGGTAATCCTGCTAATGCCTCCTGACAAAATGGAGGATGTCAAGAAAACAGTTAAATTTAATATTGATGCTTACATTCCGCGCAATACCAATGAAATACTCCGGATTCACAATACAGTTAAAAACCTTATAAGTGAACATAGCATTGTCCGGTTCAGAAAACGGAGAAATGCTTCATTAGCAATACTGTTGGCATTTGTAGCTCTGTCATTATTGTTTACTGTAGTTGCCTGGTTTAAATTCCCTGACTATTTCTGATTGATTCTTAAAAGTGACTATTTGTCAGTCGGACCATTACGGCACATCTTTTGAAAAGGATCGGCAGACAATATATGTTTAACATTAAAACAAACCGATATGCAAACCGGAAAAATTGGAGTAACAACTGATAACATTTTTCCTATAATCAAGAAATTCCTCTATTCAGATCATGAGATTTTCCTGCGAGAGCTTATTTCCAACGCGGTGGATGCGACACTGAAATTAAAAACCATGTCATCTGTCGGTGATTATAAAGGAGAAATGGGTGATACAACAATTCATGTTGAGGTTGATAAAAAGAAAAAAACGATAACTGTTTCAGATAAAGGGATCGGAATGACAGAGGAAGAGCTCGATAAATATCTGAATCAGATTGCTTTTTCCAGCGCAAATGATTTCCTTGATAAATATAAGGACCAGACTAACATAATAGGACATTTTGGCCTTGGATTCTACTCCTCATTTATGGTATCTGATAAAGTTGAAGTAATTACCAGATCTTATCAGGATGAAACAAAAGCTGTTAAATGGACCTGTGACGGAAGTCCTGAATTTTCAATCGGGGAGGTTGAAAAGGAGACCAGAGGCACAGATGTTATCCTTCATATTGATAAAGATTCAAAGGAGTTCCTTGAGGAGAGCAGAGTGGAAAATCTTCTGAAAAAATATTGTAAGTTTCTGCCTGTGGAGATTGCATTCGGGAAGGAGCAGGAATGGAAAGACGGGAAATATGTCGATACCGGTAAAGAGAAAATCATAAATAACACAAAACCGGCCTGGACACTTAAACCTGCTGATCTGAAAGATGAGGATTATCTTAAGTTTTACAGGGAGCTGTACCCTTCAGGTGAGGAGCCTTTATTTAATATTCACCTTAATGTGGATTACCCGTTTAAGCTTACCGGTATTCTTTATTTCCCAAAAATTAAAAGCAATATAGAGATACAGAAAAACAAGATTCAACTTTATTGTAACCAGGTTTTTGTAACAGATTCCGTTGAAGGAATCGTTCCTGAATTTCTTACTCTTCTTCATGGAGTGCTCGATTCTCCTGATATTCCTCTTAATGTATCAAGAAGTTATCTTCAGAGTGATTCGAATGTGAAAAAGATATCAAGTCATATCACAAGAAAGGTTGCTGACAGATTGAATGAGATCTTTAAAAACAACAGACGGGGAGTTTGAGAAAAAATGGGATAACCTGAAGCTATTTATCGAGTATGGCATGATTACCGAAGAGAAGTTTTATGAGAAAGCATCGAAATTTGCTCTTCTTAAAAATTCTGATGATAAGTATTTTACATTTGAGGAGTATGAAAATATCATTAAGGAGAACCAGACTGATAAAAACAAAACTTTGATCTATCTGTATTCAACAAATAAAACTGATCAGTACTCATATATTGAGAAAGCAAAAAACAAAGGGTATGATGTACTGATTCTCGATGGTCAGCTTGATATTCACCTTATCAATCATCTTGAATCAAAATTAAAGGATTCGACGATTCGTAAGAGTTGATTCTGATGTGATCGATAAACTTATTCAGAAGGATGAAACACGTGAATCAAAACTGACGGAAGATCAGAAGAATGACCTTAAAAGTGTATTTGATGTCAGCATTAAATCTAAAGAGATCTATAATGTTGTTTTTGAGACACTTGATGAAAATGAAGCACCTGTAATTATTACTCAGTCGGAATTCATACGCAGGATGAAGGAGATGTCTCAGTTTGGCGGAGGAATGAATTTTTATGGGGAGTTGCCCGATAGTTTTAACCTTGTTGTGAATCCAAATCATCCACTGATTATTAAAATCTCAGAAGATCTTCAGACAGCAGAAGGGGTAAGACTTGCTGAAAACAATACCCAAAGAATTCAACTCAAGGAGGAAATTGATTTTATGGAACAGGATCATAAAAAGAAGAAAGAGGATGAATTAACACAAGCAGAGAAGGATGATCTTGAAAAAAGCCGTAAAGAACTTGAAGCAATTGAAAAATCCAGGAAAGAGATCCTTCAGTCGTACGGAGCAGGCAATAAGGTTGTTAAGCAACTGATTGATCTGGCATTACTTGCAAATAATATGCTAAGAGGTGAAGATCTAAATTCATTTGTTAAACGAAGTGTGGAGCTATTGTAAATGTTCCATGTTTCATGTTTCATGTTCCAGGTTTCAGGTTTTAAACCCTGAACTTTAAACCTCAAACTTTGAACCTTGAACTTTGAACAAGAACCTCAGATAATTCTTGCAACCTCTTCTTTTACATACTCTATTGCAGCTCTTGTGGGTTCTTTCTCGAGTTCCATGATTAATTCGAGAAGCAATTTGCCAAGATCCATGCCTGAAGCTGTTTCAGGCATTTTTTCAGCTTCACTGTTAATTATTTTGATCATGTTTGAACGGGCATTCCTGACCACTTCCCAGGCCTGGGGACTCATGTAAATCTGCTGCGACAGATTATGCTCGTATTCATTTCGGATAGCTGTAACAAGAGCAGAATGAAGCTGGGAGGCGCTCATGGCAGAGGAGGAAACCCTGACCAGCAGCGACTCAAGAGATATTCTTTCCAGAAATAGTATGATCCTTTCATAAGCCTGGAGTTTTATTGGAATAACTATCCGGTTATTCTGGAGAATAAGCTCTTGTCTCCTTTTATCCTGATCATTTTTTATCATGCTTCTTAAAATAAACCATGCGGTAAAGAAGACTATCAATGCCGGAATGGCAATTTTCAGAATATCTGACAAAGTTTCCATGATGGTTGGGTTATTAAAAATACAAACCTAATTATATTTATTGAATCAAACTCTCAATTTGGTGCAAGTTTTTTCAGATGGAAGTGAAGCCTCATGAGACACATACTGTTAATTTTAATAATGTTAATAAGTAATTACCGGTGAAACATTGTGTCTTTATAAATGAGTGACTAAATTGCATTTATGATATTCGGATATATTTTATCAATACTGCTGATACCAGAACTTCATTAGAATTTTATTTTTCAATATAACTTCATAAATTTGAACCGTTCTTAAACTATTTTAACCAAAAATCACTATGGAATATTTATCTGACAGAATTAAATCCTTATCAGTCTCGCAGACTCTTGCCATGGCTCAAAAGAGCAGGGAATTAAAAGAAAAAGGTTTCGATATTATAAGTTTAAGTCTTGGAGAGCCGGATTTCAATACCCCCGACTACATAAAAGAAGCAGCCAAAAAAGCTATTGATGAGAACTACACCAGATATCCTCCTGTCCCGGGTTATAATGACCTGCGGGAAGCTATTTCAGCAAAATTCAGTCAGGAGAATGGTATTACCTATAAACCCGATCAGATAATTGTTTCAGCCGGTGCCAAACACTCCCTGATAAACGTAATTTTATCCATAATTAATCCAGGAGAGGAAGTGATCATTTTTGCTCCATACTGGGTGAGTTACTATGATCAGATCATTCTTGCAGGTGGAAAACCGGTGGTTGTTGATGCTACCATTGAAAACGATTTCAAGATAAGACCCGAACAGCTTGCTGCTGCAATTACTCCGAAAACACGTCTTATAATATTTAATTCTCCCTCTAATCCTACAGGAATGGTATATACACGCGAAGAGATGGAGCCTATTGCCAGGATTGTTGAAAAGCATGAAGGATTATTCATTATGTCAGATGAGATATATGAAAACATAATATTTTCAGGCAGGCATGTAAGTATGGCTTCTTTTGATTTTATTTATGACCGGGTGATCACAGTTAACGGAGTCTCAAAAGGATATGCGATGACCGGTTGGAGGATTGGTTATATCGGAGCCCCAATGTGGATCGCAAAAGCATGTAATAAGTTACAGGGACAATTTACATCAGGGGCATGCTCTATAGCCCAACGTGCTGCACTTGCCGCTATTACGGGTAAAGGTAACTCTAAAGAGGAAATGAAATTGGCTTTTCTTCGCCGGAGAAACCTTATGTGTAAACTGTTGAAAGAGATCCCGGGATTGAAAGTTGGTATTCCTCAGGGAGCTTTTTATATATTTCCTGATATAAGTCATTATCTTGGCAAATCCGACGGAACAACAACTGTAGGTAATTCAGATGAACTTGCACTCTATCTTCTCGATAAAGCTCAGGTTGCGGTTGTTGGAGGCGATGCTTTCGGAGCTCCCGACTGTATGAGAATTTCTTACGCAAATTCCGATGATCTTCTTGTTGAAGCTGTTAAAAGGATAAAGAGAGCACTTGAAAAGCTCAAATAAATAACCTGATTCAGTTGGAGTTTGTGCTGTTTGGCGGGTTGAGTTACAATCAGTACTTATTATAAGATACAGTTACCACGGAAGGCTTCCTCCTTTTCTCCCTCTGATCGCCAATGGAATATCCAAGAGTGATTATAAGCTCTACCCGTTTTGAAGCTGGTATAGTTAGAATTTTTCTTAACATTTTTTCGTCAAACCAGCCAATCATGCAGGATCCTAATCCTTCAGCTTTTGCCTGAATACATATATTTTCCGATGCTATACCAATATCAATAAGGGAATAATCCTTCTTCTTTATAGTACCTCCAACCTTAGAGGAAAAATTAGGCTGTTCCCTTACAACAACCACTAAAACAGGGGCCTGGCCCACAAAACTGTTCATTCCGATCAATTTTGCAGAGGCTGCTACAGCAACCTTGTGAATAAGTTCTGGTTCATTTACTACTATAAATTTCCAGGGTTGGGCATTACACGCGGAGGGAGCCATTCTTCCTGCTTCGATTATCCTTTCCAGCTTCTCTCTTTCTATTGGTTTATCACTATATTTTCTGTCGCTCTGGCGGCTTATAATCAATTCAAGTACCTCTTTCCCTGTTGGCATCTTTACTAATTTTAAAACTGGTTAAAAAAAACAGGGACATATGATAGTATCTCCCTGCATATCCGGATAAAAAACACTAGTAATTTTCAGCTTTAATTTCAAAATAACTGAAGGGGTGAAGGCATGCCGGACAGTTTTTCAATGGTTTGGTTCCGAAATGAACATAACCGCATTTTCTGCAATACCAGAAGACTTTCTCATCACGTTCAAAAACCTTGTCTTTCATAATATTATCCAGGAGTTTTCTATATCTTTCTTCATGTACTTTTTCGGCTGATGCAATTGCTTTAAAAGCTGCCGAGATATTTTTGAAGCCTTCTTTTTCTGCCACTTCAGCAAATGTGGGATAGAGATCGCTCCACTCTTCATGCTCTCCTTCAGCAGCAGCTTCAAGGTTGTCCTTTGTAATCATTGTTGTTCCTGCAGGATATGATGCAGTTATCTCAACCATACCGCCTTCCAGAAACCTGAAAAACCGTTTTGCATGTTGTTGTTCCTGAAGTGCTGTCTCAAGAAAAATGCCTGAAATCTGTTCATAGCCCTCTTCTTTTGCAACTTTTGCTGCAAATTCATACCTGTTCTTTGCCTGTGATTCTCCAGCAAAAGCCTTAAGCAGATTTTTTTCAGTTTTGGTACCTTTCAAATTCTTTTCCATATCTGGTGGATTTAAAATTAAAATTATGGGAATTAATAATTATCATTAGTGTCAATGCGTATAAATATAGCAAAAAATAATATCTTTATTTCTTAATTTTATGAGGAGAATATTATATTCAAACTAAAAAATAAAAAAATGATTGTAATTCTGATTTTTCTTGGTATTATTTTCCTGATGGTTTTTATGGCTATATCATTGTATAACAGGCTTGTGAAACTCAGAAATATCAGGGAACAAGCATTTGCTGACGTTGATGTTCAGTTAAAGCAGAGGCATGATATGATTCCTCAGCTTGTGGATACAGTAAAAGGGTATATGGGACATGAGCGTGGAGTTCTAACGACGGTAACAGAAGCGCGCGCAAGCGCTATGAAAGCAACAACAATTAATGAGAAAATAGTTGCCGAAAACCGTCTCTCAACTGCATTGGAAGGATTAAAAGTCTCTGTTGAAGCATATCCCGATCTTAAAGCAAGCCAGAATTTTATGGATCTTCAGAAGGAGATAGCTGATGTTGAAAATAAAATAGCTGCAGCCCGGAGATTTTTCAATTCTGCTACAAAAGAACTTAATGTTGCGACGGAACTCTTCCCGTCTAATATGATAGCAACCCTGTTCAACTTTAAGCGTGAACTTATGTTCGACCTGGGCGATCAGCGAGCGACTGCAGAACAACCACCTGAAATCAAATTCTGAAAAATGAAGTATTTTGGCCTGCAGAGCCAGATCAGGAAGAATAATACAAATTCAGTTCTGATCCTGCTGATGTTCCCGGTTATATTTTACGGACTTACCTGGCTTTTCTTTTTTTTCACCTCGTTTGGCAAGGGATACCTTAATACATATGATCAACAGCAATTTATGCATGCTGAAAACATAAATCATAATTTTCTCATGACGATACCCTGGATTACAATTGGGGTAATGATCTGGTTCACAGTTGCATGGTTCTCTCATTCAGCAATGATTAATGCTGCTACTGACTCAAAACCATTAGCCAGAAATGATAACAAGCGGGTTTATAACCTGGTGGAAAATCTCTGTATTTCAACCGGAATGACAATGCCTAAAATTAACATAATAGAGGATGACTCATTGAATGCATTTGCCAGTGGAATTAACTCCAAAACCTTTTCAATTTCTCTTTCAAGAGGAATTATTGACAGGCTTAATGATCAGGAACTGGAATCTGTCATTGCTCATGAACTTACTCATATCAGGAACCGGGACGTCAGGTTGCTTATAATATCTATAGTGTTTGTCGGCATTTTTGCATTTATTTCTCAAACCTTATTCCGGTCAATGAGGTTTGGAGCAATTGGCAGAGGTAAGAAAGGTGGTGCAGGTATTGTTATTGCAATGCTTCTTGCGGCTTTCGGTTTTTTGATAGCTACTCTCTTCAGGTTTGCCCTTTCCCGAAAACGTGAATATCTTGCTGATGCCGGCGCAGCTGAACTAACCAGAAACCCTCTTGCTCTTGCTTCAGCCTTAAGAAAAATTTCAGCTGACCCTACTATTGAAGCTGTGAAAAGAAAAGATGTCGCCCAGATGTTTATTGAGAATCCTCAGGTAAAAGAAAAAAGTAATTCTTTCTCGTTGAGCTCGTTTTTTGATACACATCCTCCCATCAGTAAAAGGATTCAGTTACTGGAACAGTTTTAAAAAGATCACCTGGGCGATGTTTCATTCCGGGGAAATAATTCTTAAACATAACTATGATCACAGATTAAAAGCCGGGGAGATTTTATTGCCAGCTTAATGTTTGATCTTTTTACCACGTTTTATAAGCCTCGATTCTTCCCCTCTCAGCAGTCTGCCTATGTTTTTCCTGTGAGTTATAAGCAGCGCCATGGCAACCAGAATTGAAAATACTTTGAGAATTATTGAAGGATTTTCAAAAAATAAAAAGAGTAAGACAGGAAATGCTATTCCTGCACTCATTGATGAAACCGATACAATACCTGTGGTTAAAAGCACAATAAGGAACACCCCGAAACAACTTATTGTAAGTAGTGGCTGTACGGCAAGCAGTACCCCGAAAAAAGTAGCAACTCCTTTTCCACCCCTGAATCCGGCAAATAAAGGAAATATATGACCAATAATTGCTGTAAGACCCGTGAGTATCTTGAGGTTGGTCATACTGGCAGTGTCAGATGATGCAAGATTCAGAAAGAGTGGGAGCATGGATGCCAGCCATCCTTTGGAAACATCAATCACAAGGACAGGAATCCCTGTTTTCCATCCCAGCACCCTTATTACATTTGTTGTACCTGCGTTGTGACTACCATGTTCTCTCACATCTATCCCGTGAAACTTTTTTCCTATCCATACTGCTGCCGGAACAGACCCAAGCAAATAGGCAAGCAAAAATGCAATGAAAAAATTAAATATGATCATGCTTTCCAATTTTAAGAAGCCAACAAACTATTTTCTTACTTCTGATATCAGATCTTCGGACCGCAATCTACTAACCTTAAAATTTCTTCATTTACCGTAAACTTACTGAAATTATTTATGAATTTAAGGGCCAGATCTGTTGCTGCAAGATGCCAGTTCGTAGTTGAGTGCCATGATTTTCCCGGATCAAGTATGTTATCGTCAACTCCAGTAACTTTTACCGGAATATTTAAATTGAAGACAGGGAGCTTGGTGAATTCACTGTTATTTATAGAGTCATCAAGAATTGCATTAATGATCCTCCGTGTTGAAGGTAAATCGATACGGTTCCCGGTTCCGTACGGTCCTCCCATCCAGCCTGTATTTACCAGCCAGGCTTCAGTATTATACTGTTTCATCTTTCTGGTTAATTCATTTGCATAAATAATAGGATCGAGCATAAGAAATGCTGCCCCGAAGCAGGCGGAAAATGAGGGCACAGGTTCAATTATTCCTCTCTCAGTTCCTGCTACTTTAGCAGTGTATCCGCTCAGGAAATAGTACTTCGTCTGTTCTTCAGTCAACCGGCTGACAGGAGGTAAGACACCAAAAGTGTCGGCCGTAAGAAAGATAACTTTTTTTGCATGCCCTGCCTTTGATACAGGTTTTACAATATTATTGATATGGTAGATAGGATACGAAACCCTGGTGTTTTCGGTCTTTGAATCATCATTGAAATCTATAGTGCCATCTGACTTCACCACCAGGTTTTCTAGTAAGGCATCCCGTTTGATGGCATGGTAAATATCAGGTTCATTTTTTTTGCTGAGTTTAATACATTTTGCATAACAACCACCTTCAAAATTAAAGATGCCTTCATCGTCCCAGCCATGCTCATCATCACCTATCAGTGCCCTGTCGGGATCAGTTGAGAGGGTCGTTTTCCCCGTTCCGGAGAGTCCGAAGAATAAGGCAACATCGCCATTTTTACTCACATTGGCCGAGCAGTGCATTGAGGCAATTTCTTTCAGGGGCAGATAATAATTCATAACAGAGAAAATGCCCTTCTTCATCTCTCCTCCATACCATGTACCACCTATCACTGCCATTCCTTCAGTAAGGTTAAAGAAGACAAAGTTCTCGGAATGAAGACCCTGTTCCTTCCAGTCGGGATTAACTGCTTTGGATGCATTAAGAACAACAAAATCCGGATTGAAATTTTCCAGATATTCCGGTTCAGGTCTGATGAACATATTTTTTACAAAATGTGCCTGCCATGCAACCTCCATAATAAATCTGACCTTAAGCCGGGTAGAAAGATTGGTACCGCTGAAACAATCAATCACATAAAGTTTCTTTCCAGACAATTGCCTGACCGACAAATTTTTACAATGCTCCCAGATCTTGTGTGAAATTGGTTTGTTATCCGAGACTTTTGCTTTATCCGATTTCCACCATACTGTATCTTTTGTCATCTCGTCGAGAACCACATATTTATCTTTAGGTGAACGACCGGTAAAAGCTCCTGTATCAACTGAGACAGCACCGGATTTTGTTATAATACCTTTCTCCTGGTTACTTAGCCCTGGCCTGGTTTCTTCTGCAAAAAGCGTGTTGTAATCAGGATTATAAACTACCTCAGTTACATTCTCAATGCCATATTTTCTTAATTCTGCTGGGGAAATCATCATTAATTTAGTTTTGTTTAATTTAAAATTAACATAAATAATTTTACCTGTTTTTCGGTAATTATAGTTTTAAGGGGCTTGATTTTCAATAAAATAAAAATTTGATATGCATAACATATGATGTACTGTTGATTTTGCGTATATCACCGGGCTAATATAAATTAAATTTTTGAAGAAATCGGTTTGTTAACTTCAGAATTAATAAAACTTTGAAAGTCCTGAAAATTTTCGTTATTAAAAGCTTAAAGTGCCGGCATGAAAAGGAATAAGATGCAGCAAAAGTCAATTTATTTTTCCGGAGAATTGGATATTTGAAATACTTCCAGTAAAGAAGTACGAATAATAACAAAGAAAAAGAGGCTGGCATCACTTTTGAGACAGCCTCTTTATTCATTTTTAATATTTCCGGATGGTTTACTTTCCGAATTTTATTGAAGCCTGAGCTGCAGCCAGTCTCGCAATTGGTACTCTGAATGGAGAACAACTGACATAGGTCAGTCCTGCCTTGAAACAGAATTCAACAGATGCGGGATCCCCTCCCTGTTCGCCACAGATACCTACTTTCAGATCGGGCCGGGTTGAACGTCCTTTTTCAACCGACATCGTAATCAATTGTCCTACACCATCCTGGTCAATAGTCTGGAAGGGGTCAGCAGATAAAATCTTTTTGTCGAGATAATCGTGGAGGAATCCGCCAGTATCATCACGGCTGAAACCAAATGACATCTGGGTTAAGTCGTTTGTCCCGAAAGAGAAAAATTCAGCAGTTTTTGCCATACGGTCGGAGAGCAGGCAGGCACGTGGTATCTCAATCATTGTACCATATTTATATTCAATTGTTTTAACTCCGAATTTTTTACATACTTCTGCAAATACCTTGTCAACAATTTTCTTGGTATAATCAATTTCAGTAACGTCGCATGTTACAGGGACCATTATTTCGGGATGGGGTTTTTTACCTTCATTAATAAGTTCCAGCGAGGATTCAAATATTGCCCGGATCTGCATTTCTGAAATTTCAGGGAATGTTATTCCAAGGCGTACTCCACGATGCCCCATCATAGGGTTTGACTCATGCAGAGCCTCACCGCGTTTTGCGATATCTTCTTTTTTAATGCCAAGAGCTTTTGCAAGCTCTTCCTGTTTTTCAGCACCCTGTGGTACAAATTCATGAAGAGGAGGGTCGAGGAGCCTGAATGTAACAGGTAGTCCGTCCATGGCTGACATGGTTTCTTTCATATCTTTTTTAACATATGTAAAAAGTTCATCGAGGGCTTTACGGCGTTCAGCTTCATTTGCACTCAGGATCATTTTGCGGAGAAGGAATAAAGGAGCCTCGGAACCCACGCCATAAAACATATGCTCAGTACGGAAAAGACCAATACCTTCAGCACCATAATTACGTGCAATAATTGCATCTTCAGGTGTCTCAGCATTGGTACGTACACCCATTTTACGGTATTTATCAACAATCTTCATGAACTCCTGAAATCTTGGATTTTCAGTAGCGTCCATAAGAGTTATTGCACCTGTGTAAACATTTCCTTTTGTTCCGTTAAGTGTAAGAACATCCCCCTCTTTTATCACTATGTCTGAACCGGTAATTTTAGCTGTTTTTTTTGCAGCGTCAACGTTAAGAGCACCTGCACCGACAATGCAGCACTTACCCCAGCCACGTGCAACAAGTGCAGCGTGAGATGTCATACCACCTCTTGCAGTAAGAATTCCTTCAGCAGCACGCATACCTTCAACATCCTCTGGATTAGTCTCTTCTCGGAGCAGGATGACTTTTTCTCCCTTTCGGAGCCATGCAACAGCGTCTTCAGCATTGAAAACAACTTTCCCCACTGCTGCTCCCGGACCGGCTGGAAGACCCTTCACCATGGGTTTAACTTTCTTTTCGGCATCCGGATCGCAGATTGGATGAAGAAGTTCATCCAGCTGTACAGGATTAACACGCATAGTTGCAGTTTTTTCATCGATTAATTTTTCATGGAGCATGTCCATTGCCATGTTAAGTGCAGCAGTTCCGGTTCTCTTACCTGTACGGCACTGTAGCATATAAAGAATACCCTCCTGTATTGTGAATTCAATATCAAGCATATCATGGAACGAATTCTCCAGGATATTACGTATATCACTTAATTCTTTATATGTAGCTGGCATTGCCTCCTGTAAACTGTGGAGATGCGTATTCTGTTCATTTTTTGTGTCATTGTTAAGGGGATTGGGAGTACGGATACCTGCCACAACGTCTTCTCCCTGTGCGTTAATCAGCCACTCACCATAGAACAGGTTGTCACCTGTTGCAGGATTACGGGTAAATGCTACCCCTGTTGCTGATGTGTCACCCATATTGCCAAATACCATTGCCTGAACATTTACTGCAGTTCCCCAGTCATCAGGAATACCTTCTATCCGACGGTATGAAACAGCTTTTTTACCATTCCAGCTTTTAAATACGGCTTTTATACTTCCTTCAAGTTGTTCTTTAGCATCATCAGGAAAAGGTTTCCCCAGGGCAGCTTTAACTATTTTCTTAAAATCTTCGGAAAGAACCTGCAATTCTTCTGCCGATATATCAGTATCTGATTGATAACCTTTTCCTTTTTTAAATTTATCAAGATGTTCGTCAAGTTGTTTCCGTATTCCTTTTCCTTCACCCATTTCTATTCCTTCAGCTTTTTCCATAACCACGTCGGCATACATCATAATTAAACGCCGGTATGAATCCCATACAAAACGCGGGTTATTTGTTTTCTTCAGAAAGCCAGGGATCGTTTTTGAGCATAGTCCGAGATTGAGGACTGTGTCCATCATACCAGGCATAGAGCTGCGGGCTCCCGAACGGCATGAAACCAGAAGAGCGTTATCCGGATCTCCGTATTTCATGTTCATTGTCTCTTCAGTCTTCTTCATTGCTTCCCATACTTCAGGCATCAGATCAGATGGAAGGGTGCAATCGTTCTTGTAATATTCGTTGCAGGCATCGGTTGTGATAGTGAAACCGGCTGGTACCGGGAGGCCCAACAGGCACATTTCTGCAAGGTTAGCACCTTTTCCTCCGAGAAGGTTTTTCATGTCTGCTTTACCCTCTGCCATTTTTTTGCCGAAGGAATAAACTCTTTTAATCTTTGACATAATTCTATTGATTTGGATAATTAAAAATTATTGATTTTGCAAAATAAGGCGCAAAGTTAATATTTTAAATTGAATTTTTGAAACCCGTTTGGTTTTCATGACCGGGGATGGAACAATATTAGCGTATCACGTAAAAAACTACGGTCAATATGCGTATATATTTCGGTAGTCAGAATAGATTCATGTCCAAGCATTTCCTGGACAGCTCTCAGATCCGCACCCGCTTCGATCATGTGGGTTGCAAATGAGTGACGAAAAGTATGAGGGCTTATTTTTTTTAAAATACCGGCTTTTTCTGCAAGATCCTTAATTATAGTAAAGATCATGGCTCTCGTCAGGCCTGATCCCCTTCTGTTAAGGAAGAGAATATTCTGGTCATATATTACCGGAAGTTTGTTCCTGAAATGCTTGTAATTATCTATTTCATTCAATGCTTTATTACTTACAGGAACAAGCCTCTGCTTATTACCTTTCCCCGTAACCCTGATGAATCCTTCTCCATAGTGAATGTCAGTCAGACGAAGATTAATTAGCTCGGAAACGCGCAGCCCGCAACCATACAGAGTTTCAATAATTGCCTTGTTCCTGTGGCCCTCCGGTTTACTAAGATCAATTACCCCTATCATCCGGTCAATTTCAATTATCGAAAGTACTTCAGGCAGCTTTAGTCCTGTTTTTGGAGATTCCAGCAATGAGGAAGGATTCACCTCTATCTCACCTTCAATCAGTAAAAATTTAAAAAAGGCCCTGATGCCTGACAATACGCGGGATTGTGTCCGGGCATTTTGATTTTCATCTCCAAACCAGACAAGAAATTCTTTCAGGTCAGAATAACTGACTTTATCAGGACCATTAGTTCTTCCGGATTCAGTGAAATATCTTTCAAGCTTTAGGACATCATTCAAATAGGCTGCAATACTATTCTCCGATAGTGATTTTTCAAGCCTCAGAAATGTTTCGAAATCTTTTAACGCCCGGTTCCAGGTAAAATTCATATTATTTATAAGGTTGCATTACATAAAAGTATAATTTAAATCAGAATTAAGAAAATTCTATTGTATTTAACCTGACTGCCACCTTCTCCTTATTTTTTTATCTATTTTTGTCAGTTAATAACTTCTTAAAATATTATTGGGATGAAAATTGAGATCATTAACGGGCCTAATCTAAACCTTCTTGGAAAGAGAGAACCAGAAAAATATGGCGTTACATCTTTTGAACAATACCTTATTAACCTAAGGTCTCTTTACCCTGATGTTGAATTTGAGTATTTTCAGTCTAACGTTGAGGGTGAGTTGATAAATGAAATTCATAAAGTTGGTTTTTCATATGATGGAATTATTCTTAATGCAGGAGGTTATACCCATACCTCTGTCTCGATTGCGGATGCGATTGCCTCTGTTAAGAGCCCTGTTGTTGAAGTACATATAACAAATATCATGGCAAGGGAAGAATTTCGCCACATGAGCCTTACAGGCAAAAATTGTGCCGGGAGTATTATGGGGTTTGGCCTGGATAGTTACAGGCTTGCTGTTGAGGCACTTATAATAAAATATGGTTACAGTAATAATAAATAATGGAAAGGAAAAGAACTAAAATAGTTGCAACTATTTCAGACAAGAACTGTTCCACCGAATTCCTGAGTCAACTTTTTGAAGCAGGGATGGATATTGTAAGGATCAATTCGGCCCATCTTGATATTGAGGGGGCACTGAAAATTATAAACAACACCAGGAAAGTATCCGATAAGATTGCAATTCTAATAGATACCAAGGGTCCTGAGATCCGCACTACAATTTGTGATACTCCAGTTCAGATTAAAAAAGGAGACATATACAGGATTATTGGAGATCCTGAAAAAAAAACCACAGAAAAGTCAATCTATGTCACTTATAAGTCTTTCTCATCAGTTGTTCCTTTGGGGTCTTCAATTTTGATAGATGATGGGGATATTCAACTGAATGTTATCAGGAAGAATGGTGAAGCTCTCGAATGTTTTGCAGATAATGATGGTATGTTGGGATCGAGAAAAAGTGTAAATATTCCGGGTGTAAAGATAGCTCTCCCCTCACTTACGGATAAAGACAGAGACTTCATTAAAATGTCTGTTGAGAATGATGTTGATTTTATTGCTCATTCCTTTGTGAGATCACAACAGGATATTATTGATGTTCAGAAAGTTTTGGATAGCTATAATAGTGAAATAAAAATAATTGCCAAGATAGAGAATCACGAAGGGGTGGAGAATTTCGGGGAGATACTCGATAATGTTTATGGGATTATGGTAGCCAGGGGTGATCTGGCAATAGAGATTCCTTACGAAAAGATCCCGGGTTTACAGAAGACGATAATTTCACGCTGTATTTACATGAGAAAGCCGGTCATTATTGCCACTCAGATGCTTCATTCAATGATAATCAGCCCACGGCCCACGCGTGCCGAAGTAAGTGATATCGCAAGCGCAATATATTCCCAGACTGATGCAATAATGTTAAGCGGTGAGACAGCATTCGGAAAATTCCCGGTAGAATCTGTTAAGACAATGACAAAAGTGGCTCTGGAGGTGGAAAACAATAAGGAAAAATTCCATGAAATTCCATATGTGAATGTTACCGGCGAAATTTCAGCTTACCTTGCAAAAGTTGCTGTTAAAACTTCTGTCAGAATAGGAGCAAGGGGTATAATAACTGATACCATGGGAGGCAGAACCATCAGGGATATGGCTTCTTACAGAGGCATTAAACTTGTAATGGCGCAGTGCTATTCAAAAAAAACTATGAGGCAATTAGCTCTTTCATACGGTGTTTATGCAAGTTACCAGGTAAAAAGGAACTCTGTAGATGAATTCATTCATATCGCTTTAAAAAATCTTGTAACAACCCATAACCTTAAAAACGATGATATAATTGTTGTGCTTGCAGGAAACTTTTCAGGCGGATCCGGTTTTTCCTTTATTGAAGTAGGAACAGTGCAATATCTTAGCGATCGGGTTAGTATTAAAGTCTGATAAATAATTTGGTCTGATTTTTGATGATTAAAACAGACCCTTTTACGATATAAAATGGTTAAAACCTTGCTTTTCTTATTGTGGTTGATGTTTCATCCGGTCCATGTTTCTCTTTCAAGTATTGACTATATTCCGGAATCGTATTCCTTTAAGGTATTTTTGAAGATGTATTACGATGATTTTCTGATGGACTGTAAAATGAATAATAATGATTCGGGAAAATTTTATATACCGGAAAATAGTATCTTGTCAAGGGAAATTATGAGTAATTACCTGGATAATAAATTTCTGATTTTTGTTAATCAAAAACAGCTTCCCGGTGAAATTGAAGACATGAAAATTCTTGATGGAGAACTTAATATAAATCTTATTTTTAAATCTGTAAAAAAACCCGGGTCAGTAACAATAAGAAATCTGATAATGACCCGTCTTTATAGTGACCAGGCCAACATGATGATTATTAAGATCAATGACTTTGAAGAGGGGATTAAATTTTCTCCGGAAAAGACTGAAAAGACCTTTATAATTAATTAATTTCTGCTATTGAAGAAAATTATTATGAAGAAGTTGCTAATAATGATTCTTGCATCTGCTTTTTTTGCTGATCTCTATGCCACTCACAACAGAGCCGGAGAGATAACTTATGTGCAACTGTCTGACCTGACGTATGAGATCACAATAACCACTTTTACCTATACACTTAGTTTTGCTGACAGACCCCAGCTTGACGTAGAGTGGGGTGACAACTCAACATCTACAGCACAAAGAATTGAAAAAGTATCTCTTCCGAACTACTATCAAAGAAATGTATATAAAATAAATCATACATTTCCCGGACCGGGGGTCTATAAGATTGTAGTACAGGACCCAAACAGGAATGCAGGTGTCAGGAACATCCCAAACTCAGTGAATGTAGTATTTTCAATATCAACAACACTTATCGTTAATCCTGCGATGGGACGAAACAGCACACCTGTATTGCTGAATCCACCCTATGACAAAGCAGCCCTTGGTTACATATTTATTCATAATCCGGCAGCATTTGATCCCGATGGAGATAGCCTCTCATACAAACTTACCGTATGTACCCGTGAAGACGGAAAGCCAATCGAAGGGTACACGCTTCCACCTGCTACACATTCAATTAGGGTCGATTCCATAACAGGAGACCTGATCTGGGACACTCCTGCAGATACAGGGAAATATAACGTTGCTATGGAAATTCAGGAATGGCGTAATGGTAAAAAGATAGGAGTTGTGGTTCGTGATATGCAGATAGAGGTTTTCAGTACAGATAATAAACCTCCTGTTAACAGCGAGGTGAAAGACAGGTGTGTCCAGACAGGTGATACTATCGATTTTATCTTTTCGGCAACGGATGTGAATAATGATCCGTTGAGCCTTAAAGCTACTTCGGGAATTTTTCAATTATCATCCTGTCCTGCCACATTCACTAAAATTGACTCGGTCCCGGGGTATGCGTCAGCAAGATTCAGGTGGATTCCCTGTCATGCTTCGGTGAGAAATCAGCCCTATGATATAATCTTCAAATCGGATGATTACAATGCGGATATAAAGCTATCCGATATTCATGGTATGAAAATAAAGGTGCTCGGTCCCCCTCCGGAACTTCTGAAGGCTATTCCCGAAGGAAAATTCATCAGATTAACCTGGTCTGATTATGGTACAAACGTGATAGCCGGTTTCAGCATTTACAGAAAGGAAGGGATATCCTCCCTCATGACTGATTCATGTACTTCAGGAGTACCGGCTTCATCGGGTTTTATCAAGGTTGGATATATTGACGGAAGTTCATCAGTTTCATTTACAGATACTGATAACGGGCAGGGTCTGCAGTTTGGCAAGGAATACAGCTACAGGATTGTAGCAGTTTATCCTAACGGAACTGAAAGCAAATCTTCAAATGAGATTTCGTCAATGCTGGTATCTGGTGTTCCGGTTATTAAAAATGTAAGCATCAGGAATACTGATCCAGTAAATGGATCTGTATTCATTTCCTGGAAAAAACCTGGCAAGCTTGATACTATACCGGCAAATGGGCCCTATGAATATCTTATTTACAGGGCAGAAGGAATTTCAGGAACTGGCTATCAACAGATAATGTCAATTCCTTCGACCGATCTTAATGATACTGTATTTGTTGACACCTTATTAAATACTCAGGCAAGAGGATATTTATACAAGATAGAATTGTATAATAATGCCTCCGGAAACAGGTTCCTTATTGGGGAACCCGGTTATGCGTCATCCGTTTTTTTAACAGCAAGTCCGGGCGACCGCAAAACAAGGTTCATAATCAACCGTAATGTACCATGGATCAATACGCGGTATGATTACTTCAGACTAAATGAAGTAACCATGAAATATGATTCAATCGGGTCCTCTAATCAGCTTACATTTACTGATAACGGGCTGGTTAACGGAAAAGAGTATTGTTATTATGTAAGATCAGAAGGTGGTTACCCTGCTGATAATATGCCCAAGGATCTTATTAATTTGTCGCAGATTACATGCTCCACTCCCGTTGATAATGAAGCACCATGCCCTCCCGAGATAAATGTCATCAGTCAGTGCGATAGTTTATACAATACTATAACCTGGAATGTTACTGATCCAATCTGTTTTGATGATATAGCAGGTTATAATGTTTATTATAAGATGACCTATGATGAGAATATGACACTTCTTACTACGATAAATGATAAAAATACCTTCTTATACAGACACTACCCGGGTGATGTAATTTCAGGTTGTTATGCAGTTTCATCTTTCGACCTTAATGGAAATGAAGGAGATAAATCGGTTATGATATGTGTTGACTCCTGCAACTTTTTTGAAATACCAAATGTATTCACACCTAACGAAGATGGTATAAATGACAGGCTTGTGGCAAAAACTTCGGGTCTGGTTGAGAAGATTGATTTTCAGATATTTAACCGTAACGGACTATTATTGTTCCGGACCAGCCAGCCCAGAATTAACTGGGATGGCACATATAAGGGAAGGATCGTGTCCCCGGGTGTCTATTTTTATCAATGCGATGTTTATGAAAGACGAATTTCGGGTCTTGAATTATTTCACCTTTCCGGTTTTGTACATGTCATTACCGAGGAGGGTTCAAAGGTGAAAAATGTGCCTACCAAATGATTTTGAATAAGTATAAGCGATGGATAAAGTTTTGACATTTATTGCGTTTTTACTGTTTTCCGGAAGTATCACCGGACAACAGACGACGGACTATCTGCTTAAGGCAAAAGCCCTCACAGGCTCAGGAAAGCAAGACATGGCTATTGATTTACTTTCCGGGGCATTAACATCAGATCAAAACGACAGCCGGCTTTATATCGAAAGAGCTGAGGCGAAACTGATGAAGGGTGATTACCAGGGTGCAATAGGTGATTTTAATACTGCAAATAAAATTTCTCCAAATTCCGGGGAATTTGGTCTGGCGAGGATATATGCTCTGAAAGGAGATGCAGCCACTGCTGTTTATCACCTGGAAAAAAATCTTACCTCGACATTCAAAAAAAACGAGAAGGAAATAATGCTTGATCCTTCTTTCAGTGTTATTGAAAACAGACCTGAATGGCGTCAGATTTGGAAGAAGGACTGGTATTCAAACCTGGATAAGGGTATCTCAGAGATTGAATATTATTTATCCATAGGAAGTTCAGATGAGGCTAATGGTATTCTTGAAGCACTCAAAGCAAATTACAATAGTGAAGATGAATTACTTTATGCAGAGGCTCTTATAAGCTATTCCAGAGGCAGATATTCAGAAGTAATAAAAACGCTTTCGGGATTTATAAATAATGAACCCCCCCACGAAAATTACCTTCGCCTGTATGCTAAAGCACAGGTCGGAAACGGAAACCCGGCGGGAGCATCTGAAACATATACAAAATTACTTAATATGGAGGTTATAGATGCCGGCCTTTTGATCTCAAGAGCTGAATGTTACAGAAAAACCGGGGAGACAGTAAAAGCCCTGGATGATCTTAAAAGGTATCTTGACATTTATCCCGGGGATAAAACTGCACTTAGCTTAGCCGGAAAAATGGAAGCAGCCTCTGGGGATAACCTGAAAGCGCTCACTTACTTCTCAGAAAATCTTAAACTCCACCCGGGAGATCCCGTTTGCTATATTGACCGGGCAAATTCATATTTTATATCAAAAACATGGAATTGGGCAATTAATGACTATAGTATGTCTCTTGACCTTGACCCCGGTAATTCGGATATATGGCTGAACAAAGGCATCGCTCTTCTTAATTCAGGAAAACCTGAGGATGCGTGCCATGATTTCAGAAGGTCTCTGAGTCTGGGTAACAAGAAAGCTGCTGAATATATAAACAGAAATTGTATTAAATAGTCCGTTTAACGGCTCCGGCTTCGTTTAAACCTTCAGACCATTGTCCCATTGTAACATTGTACCATTGTACAGTTACCTTATATGTTTCAATATCTTTTCAAAAAGATCGTGGGGTTTAAATGGCTTTAGAACAAAGTCGTTAATTTGCAGTTTATCGATTTTATGATGCCTCTCAGACATTATTGCCGCTGTTAGTGCCACTATCGGAATGTCTTTTATATCAGGATTATCCGAATTTCTTATGATCCTTGTAGCTTCAATTCCATCGATAACCGGCATGTGAAGATCCATAATAATAAGGTCAAATACTTCTTTCTCCAGGCATTCAAGAGCTATCTTGCCATTTTCTGCATGTGTAACTCTGATTCCCCATCCCGTCAGAAATTTATTTGCAACAAAGAAGTTGATTTTATTATCCTCAGCTACCAATACGCTCTTACCTTCAAGTCCGGTAAAAGTCTCCGCAGGTTTACCGGTAATTTCTATGGTATCCTTTTCAGGGATACCGAAAGAGAGTATGAAACTGAAGGTTGATCCTTTCCCAGGCACGCTCTCAAGAGTTAAAGTGCCGTTCTGCAGATCAACCAGGTTTTTACATATAGCTAATCCGAGCCCTGTACCTCCAAAGAACCTTGTCGTATCTGACTCTGCCTGGGTAAAACTCTCAAAAATTGCGATATGTTTTTCTTTTGGTATACCTATCCCGCTATCGGATATTCTGAATTCAATGTTTACCTGACTCCCTGTCCGTGCTAATTCTGTAACATATACTGATATTCCACCCTTCTGGGTGAACTTAAGAGCATTTGACAACAGGTTGGACAAGATCTGATTAAGCCTGATAGAATCACCTATAACCTCCACAGGCAGATTGTTCGTCTTGATTATTTTAAAATCGAGATTTTTAGATTTTGATCTGAAGGAATAGGATCTCATTATATCATCAAGGAAGTCGTTGAGATTGAACGGGGACTTTTCGAATATTATCTTGCCTGATTCTATTTTATTGTAATCCAGAACATCATTTACCAAAGTGAGTAAATGGTCTCCGGAGAACCTGAGAGTCTTAATTAAATCCATTTGATCAGACCTTGGTTCACCCTGCAGAAGCAGATTGGTTATTCCGATTACTTCATTAAGTGGTGTTCTGATTTCATGGCTCATTGTTGACATGAACTGCTGTTTCGTATTGGCGGCCTCTTCTGCTTTTTTGCGGGCCTGAATAAGATTATCAAGCATCCGCCGACGCTGAATGGCAATGGAAATCTGATTTGCAATAAAATCTAAAACTCCCAGATCGTCCTGAGAATATTTATTCTCGTCACTATAATCCTGAAGACACATTGCACCCATGACTTCATTCTCAATCCTCAAGGGTACACCCATCCATACTTTGCATGGAGTTCCCACAAGATCAAAATTACCTGATTCCTCCATCAGCTTTAGGTCATCTTCTTTAAGCAGAACTGATTTGTTATTTTTGATTATCCATCCTGTTATGGTCTTTTCTGCAGAGATCTCTTTGAAATTATCTTTTTCATCTGCAAAATATGGAAGAGAGAGGGTCCCGGCATTTTTGTCGTACAAAGCAATAAAAAAATTGTTTGTATCCCATATTTTACCTATTTCTTTAACAATTATCGGGAACAGATCCTTTATATCAAACTGCCTGAGGGCTGCTGTTGAAATATTAAATAAAACCTCCTGGAGGAATTGGTTTTTTCTTTCAAGGGTAATATCCCTGTATATACCCAGAAATGCCACAGGTTTATTATTTATCACAATTGCTGTCGCATTAAGGGAAACTTGTATTCTTTTGCCTTGTTTATCTTTCCTGATAGTTTGTCTGACTTCCTGATGCTGACATGACGAGAGTACATCTAGTGAAACTGATTCTTCTCTAAGGTCCTCAGGAAGAATAAGATCATCAATAAATCTATTAACCGCCTCTTCCATTGTAAAACCAAAAAGTTTCGTAAACTCCTTATTTACCATAGTTATCCTGCCTGCCAAATCCAATATGGCAATTGCTTCAGGCGTTGAATCTATAAGATGCTCAAGAAAAGCTTTTTCCCTTATTATCTGGTTTTCATACTCTTTTTGTTTGCTGATATCGGTCACAACTCCCCTGTATCCGGTGATCCTGTCACCATGAAACGTTGCAAACGAATGGGTTACTACAGGTATAAGTGTTCCGTCCTTTTTTCGTGCGATATATTCATTACTTGTCGTTTGATCCGGGGATTTTAAGGATTTTAGGTTCTCAATCATTTTCAGGTAATTTTCAGGAAAAACATCTGAAATGAGTATGCCTTTCTGAATATCATCTTTTGTAAAACCGAAGAATTTTAAACCCAGACTATTTCCATAGAGAATTTTCCCCGAAAGATCAATTTCATAAACCATTTCAGGAAGCAGATCCGCTAACTTTTCAAAAACAAGGCTTTGCTTGTACATTTCCTCCAGGTTTTTCTGGAGGAGACCTGGTTCCCATGTTATTACAAAATTCCCGGAAGTCAGGATAAATCCCATATAATATCCTTCAGAGTCGTCCCCCAGATGAGAAGCAGCCAGTTTATGCGAGTCTCCTGTTATCCTGAGATGGTGAAGGAGTTCAACAAGTTTGTGACGTCGGGCAAGAATAGTGTCATCAATACATTTACCGATAACATCGTTTTTACTGAGAAACTCAACCTCTTCAACTTTACTGTTTAAATCTATGATATAGAATCTATTGTCCTCACCATAGCTGAATAATGCAAGATAACTGCTGACAGTATTAAAAATTTCATCCAGGATCGTGCCCTGGCTCTCTTTTATTTTCTTGTTTTTGGTTAAAGAAATATCCTCGAATACCGTAAACAGGAAAGCTTCATTATCAATCTGTACTGTCTCGGAAGAGAACAAAAATTGTAGTTTATCACCATTTTTTGCACTCAGGGTAACTGCGTAATCTTTAATTTTATTTAATCTGGGAATAAGTTTAATATACTTGTTTGTCTCCTGAAAATCAACAAAAAGATGGATATCGTCGGGTGTTCGTCCGATAACATCTTCCTTTTCGTATCCGAGGTTCTTCAGAAAAGCCTCGTTGATATCAACAATTTGTCCGGAATCGACTTTAATTATGGCCATAATATGAGAAGTAGAGTGGAAAATCCTGAATATCATATCATTGGAATTAAGGTTCTCTACTTCACTTTTTGAATGCAAAGCCTCAAGTTCCTTTTCCAAAGATCTGTTCTTTTCCAGTAACTTGTTATATCTCTCTTTATAATCCATAGATAAGGCAAATGTAATTTTAAGTGGAAAATTATGAATTAGCCCGGGTCCAGGTCTTTAACAATTTTTAATTATCCATGTTTCTAATTTCGTTTCAAAGATAGTCTTATTTTTTTTTGATCTTCTCAGCGTAATATTTGCAGTAATCTTTTATCCCGCATTGAATGCAAAGAGGATTTCTTGCTTTACAAACATATCTGCCATGCAGAATGAGCCAGTGATGGGCCAGATGCATTAGATCGGGCGGAATATGACCCGAAAGCTGAATCTCCGCACTTAAAGGTGTTCTTGCATTCTTTACAAGGCCGATCCTTTTTGAAACCCTGAAAACATGAGTGTCAACTGCAATTACCGGTTTTCTGAAAACTACTGATGCAATTACATTTGCAGTTTTCCGCCCTACTCCGGGCAAACGTTGCAATAAAAGTGGATCAGAAGGAACATCTCCTCCGAAGTCACTTAAAAGCATACGAGACATACCCGATAGATACTTTGCTTTGTTATTTGGATAAGTGCACGATTTGATGTAGTCGAAAATCTCGTCAGGATCAGCCCCGGCCATCGTTTCAGGATTCGGAAACCTTGCCAGAAGAGGAGGTGTTATAATATTAACTCTCTTGTCAGTACATTGCGCAGAAAGGATTACCGCAACAATAAGTTCAAAAGGTGTCCTGTAAACAAGTTCAGTTTCCGCCCTTGGAAAATTGGCAATAAAATATTCAATGATCCGTCTGTATCTTTCATTTGTTGTCATACTTATTGGAAAACAATGTACAGTTAAGGTAACACTTTTTATCTTTGCAAAATATTGATAATTTATGATAAATTACCTTCAGGCCGAAAACATTTCATCGAGAATAGGGGATCATCTTCTGTTTAATAATATAAATCTTAATATTAATAAGGATGATAAGGCAGCTCTTATTGCTGTAAACGGTGCAGGAAAATCATCAATGCTCGATATACTTACCGGTAAGGAGAATCCTGATGAAGGGTCTGTTACTTTAAAACGGGGTCTGAAGATTGCTTATCTTAAACAATCGCCTGAACTGAATGATTCCAATAAAATAATTGAGGAGCTTTTCTGCACTGACAGCGATCTGGTGAGAGTTATCAGGGATTATGAAGAGTCACTTTTGTCTGGAACACCTGAAATGCTGAATGCGGCAATTCAGAAGATGGATGATTTTAAAGCCTGGGAATATGAAGTAACTGTAAAACAGATACTTTTCAAACTTAAGCTTACGGATCTGAATGCCGTGATAGGAACTCTCTCAGGAGGACAGAAAAAAAGAATTGCATTAGCCAAAGTACTTGTTGAAGATGCTGATCTTCTTGTACTTGACGAACCCACCAATCACCTTGATCTCGACATGATCGAATGGCTTGAAGAGTACCTGATGACATCAGCTAAAAGTCTTCTGATGGTGACTCACGACAGATATTTTCTTGACAGGGTTTGTAATGTAATATTTGAACTCTCAGGTAATGAATTGTTCAGGTATGAAGGTAATTATGAGTATTATCTTGAAAAAAAGGAAAGCCGTGAGTATTCTGTCAAAACAAATGCAGAAAAAGCCAGGAACCTGCTTAAAACAGAACTTGAATGGATGAGAAGAATGCCAAAGGCACGGAGACATAAGGCAAAATCCAGAATAGAATCGTTTTATGATCTAAAGCAAAAAGCAGTTCTCAGACCAGATGATAAATCAATTAATATAAATGTCAATGTTGCAAGGATGGGGAAAAAGATCCTTGAAATAAAGAATCTCAGTAAATCGTATGGTGAGAAAATGCTGCTGAAAAATTTTTCATACACATTCAACCGTTTTGAGAAGGTAGGACTAATAGGCAGGAACGGTACAGGCAAAACTACCTTGCTGGATCTCATTACAGGACTTAATGTTCCTGATAACGGAGTTGTGGAAAAAGGCGAAACAATCGTTTTTGGCTATTACAGGCAGGTGGGTATTCAATTTGATGAAGATACAACAGTAATAGATGTTGTGAAAAAGATTGCCGAAAGGGTAATGGTAAGTGATGGAAATATGCTCTCTGTGACCCAGTTCCTTAACTATTTTCTTTTCTCTCCCGACAAGCAGTATACGTTGATCAGAAAGTTATCGGGTGGAGAGAAACGACGTCTTTATCTGCTTACAGTACTTATGACGAACCCTAATTTTCTGATCCTTGATGAGCCAACTAATGATCTTGATATTCTTACTCTTAATGTACTTGAGGAGTATCTTTCAGGTTTCAGGGGGTGCGTGATTGTTGTATCACACGACAGATATTTTATGGACAAAGTAGTTGACCATATTTTTGAATTCCGGGGCGAGGGCATTCTGAAAGATTTCCCGGGAAATTATACCCAGTTGAGAGAAAAACAGGAAGAAGAGGACAAAGTAAAAGAAAAAATAAACGATAGTACGTTTAAAATATCGGATCCGGATCCAAACAACATCAATGTAAGTAAAAGAGAAAAAAAAGCAGGTTTAACTTACAGAGAGAAAAAGGAATTAGAACAATTGTCGGCTGAAATAAAAATTCTGGAAACTGAAAAAAAATCTATTGAAGATCAGATGAGCCATGGATCTTTAAGCCCGCAGGATTTATATATCAAATCTAAGAAGCACGGTGAAATTGCTATTATGTTGGACGACAAAGAGATGAGGTGGCTGGAACTTAGTGAAAAATGATTTTTAATATCAGAACTGATGTTTTAATGAAAATGTATAACGGAATTTTATATTTTTATCGGACAATATAAGAAGCAATTGGAAAGAATAGTCCTTAACACGCCCGGGTCCAGGTCTCAGGTTATTGTTGGAGAGAACTGGGAAAATAGCGGAGCTCTTTTACCGGATAAAGAGGTCGCAATCATTACGGATGATAATGTATTTCAGCTTTATGGGGATAAATTTCCCCGGTTTCCTGTATTTAAAGTGACTCCCGGGGAAGATAGCAAAAGGCTGGAAGTAATCGAAAGGTTGGCAGAACAGCTGCTTGATACCGGTATTGATCGCTCCGGATTCATACTGGCTGTGGGAGGAGGAGTTGTTTGCGACCTGGCAGGTTTTCTGGCCTCGGTATATATGCGCGGGATAAAGTGCGGTTATATATCAACAACGCTGCTGTCACAGGTTGATGCCAGTACCGGCGGTAAAAATGGTGTAAATCTCAGGGATGCAAAAAACATGATCGGTACCATTACCCAGCCCGAGTTTGTGATTTGTGATCCGGTTTTTCTTCTTACTCTGCCTTACAGGGAATATCTGTCTGGTCTGGCTGAGCTGATAAAGACAGCCATAATTGGTGATAAATCACTTTTTGAACTTATTGAAAAAAACGTGGAGTCTGTAAAAAACAGAGATAATGAACTGCTTACCGAGTTGGTGGCAAAATCCGTAAGATTCAAAGCATTGGTGGTGTCTGAAGATGAAAGAGAGACCGGTGTCAGGAGGATTCTTAACTTCGGACATACATTCGGTCATGCAATTGAAATGTATAATTCGGTTCATCACGGCTTTGCTGTTGCATCCGGAATGGAACTGGCAGCATGGTTTTCCTTCTTCAAAGGATTGATAAATAAAGATGAAAGAGATAGGATAACCGGACTATTGAAACGGTTTGAACTTCTGGAGGAGAATAGTGTTCCTGATAATAAAATAAATAGTCTGATTCTTCACGATAAGAAAAAAACAGGTTCAGATATTCACTTCGTATTTACAGAAGGTATTGGAAAAACTACTATAGAAAAGATCCCCGTACGCGAAGTGGTTGACTTTTATATGCAGTACAAATTGAAAAAAAATAATTTATGAACACATTTGGCGTTGTTTTCAGGGTTTCTCTCTTTGGAGAATCTCATGGTCCATCAATTGGTGTGATAATTGACGGTTGTCCTCCGGGTATTCCGGTCAAACCTGAGGACTTTATGGCTGATCTATTGAGACGTCAGAGTGGGAGTAAAGGGACAACAAAACGTAAAGAGCCGGATGTCCCCGAAATTATCAGCGGAGTATTCAATGATAGAACTACAGGTGCACCGGTAACCATAATTACCCGGAACAGTGATAAAATATCTTCCGACTACGATGCATTTAAAAGTGTTCCACGGCCCGGACATGCTGATTATGTTTCAAGATACAAACATTCGGGGTTTGCCGATATGAGAGGAAGCGGCCATTTTTCGGGAAGGATAACATGGGGGCTCGTTGTGGCAGGAGTTATCGCAAAAAAACTATCTCCAGCATCCGAGATATCAGCAAAACTGATATCTGCCGGTGGTTCGGAAGATATTGAAAAAGCCCTTGATGAAGCTATTTCCAGGAACGATACCATAGGTGGTATAATTGAATGCCGTGTTGGAAATCCTCCTGTTGGAATAGGAGAACCATTTTTCTATTCATTAGAATCAGCTTTGAGTCATATTATTTTTTCAATACCTGCAATAAAAGGAATAGAGTTCGGTGCTGGTTTTGCTGCGGCAGCGATGAGTGGATCTCAGCATAACGACGTATTTATAAATGAGATGGGAAATACTGCAACCAATAATGCGGGAGGAATAAACGGAGGAATAACAAATGGAAATGAGATAATATTCAGAATTGTTGTCAAACCTACCTCCTCAACGGGGGTAGAACAAAAAACTTTCAATTTTGAAAAGAATGAAATGACTACTCTTAAAGTTCAGGGAAGGCATGATACATGCATTGCTTTAAGAATGCCGGTCATCGTAGAAGCAGCCACAGCAATTGCAATTGCCGACCTTAGTCTGATCGACAGGGGGATTCACGGAACCAGGTAACAGATTTTTTACTAAAAGGATAATAATACAACTACCATGCTTCCAGGATAAGGATACTCCGTGTATTGTCAGTTATCCTGAACCTGTCATCAAGCCTTTCACCAATGATCCATACTACATCTCCGGCGGAATCGATTACAAGGGCCTTCTCTTTTTCAGGGATTGAATATTTTTCGTCAATAAAGTAGTCGCTGAGTTTTTTCTTCTTTTTCATCCCAAAAGGATAAAAAAAGTCCCCGGTTCTCCATCTTCTGATAATCAGGGGAAAAGCTATTTTCTGTGCATCAATATATGCAAAGCGTTTGTCTGGTGGGATAATGATGCCTCCCGTTCCGGAAATGTATCTGACAGTTTTGATTTCAGGAACTCTATTGAATTCATCAGGCCTGCCTATTTCATAACGGATATCGAACCCTGTTTTATCAGGGGACACAATAAGCTCTTTGCGGTTTTTAATGATACGGTGCGTTACTGTAAATATTTGTCCGCCGGTCCTTCCCTCAATAATTTTAAGAAGGTCCTCTAACAGGAGACCGGTTATTCCGTAAGGTTTGAAAAGCTCATAAATAATGGTGCTATTTTGAGGAAAGGTTTTAAGGAGAGGTATACTGATTATAATATCTTCTCCTTTCTGTACAGAAATTCTTTTGCGTCCGTCATTAATATACTCTGATACGATTTCATTTATTTCTGTAAAGAGTTCGGCGGTTTTATTTAAAGTAATTTCAACTGAAGGGTTAATCTCTTTCATAACAGGCATTATCATATGCCTTATTTTGTTCCTGGTATATTTTGTATCAGCATTTGACTTATCCTCGCGAAAAATTATTTTATGTTCTCTGCAATACATTTCTATCTCCTGTCTTGTTGCGAAAAGCAATGGACGGATTATGCTTTTGTGAGATGGTCTTATTCCGGTCAGACCGTAAATACCTGTGCCTCTGATAAGGTTAATCAGAAGCGTCTCTGATTTGTCATTAAGGTTATGGCCAACTGCAACTAAATCAAAATTGTTTTCTTTTCTTATTTCCTCAAACCAGTTGTATCTAAGCTCCCTTGCTGCCATCTGAACCGATAATCCGTTTTTTTTTGCGTAAGTTATTGTCTCAAAGCGGGTTGAATAGAAAGGAATTCTGTTTTCCCCGGCATATCTTTTAACCATCTCCTCATCTTTATCAGATTCCCTGCCACGCAGTGAGAAATTGCAATGAGCTATGCCCGTTTCATATTCTGACTGCAGGAAAAGGTGTGTCATTGACATTGAATCAATACCACCACTTACTGCAAGTAATATTTTTTCACCTGGTTTAATAAGATTATTTTCCCTGATAAACTTTTTGAACTCATCAATCATTATATGTAGCAATGAAATGCAAAAACAGTAATGAAGCAGGTTTTTAATACCCTGTATAACATCTTTCCCTCCTAAAAGTATTGATCTTACAGGAGAAATTAATGGCACAGCAGGCTTGATCAACAGTCAGGTTAAATTAACCTTAAATACTTTCAAATAAATACAATATTGAGAAGCATGAAAAACTTCAAGTGCAGGAGATCCCGGATTAACATACTTCAGAAAATTCATAATGACTCTTTGCCTGCCATCACCCTGCCTCAATACTATGGTCGGAAACCACCAATCTGCTGAAGGACACTAATCCGGATTTTCTTCTTGTTAGTACCTGTTTTTATTAACTAAACTTCTTTTGGCATCACATAAGGTTTTCTTTCTACCTGTCTTGAAAGAAATGTATTTGCCTCCTTATCCCTGACAAATTTTTCAGTTTTTCCATCAAATGTCAGTTTCCTCCCTGTCTTATATGCTATATTGCCGAGATGCATTATTGAAGTTGACAGATGTCCTCCTTCCACATCAGCATTAAGATCCTGCCATTTACGGCTCCTCATGCACTCCAGAAAATTAACAAAATGATATTCTATCCTGTTTTTCTCAAAATCCTCCCGCATAGCATCCGGCTCCAGATCTTTCATGGTCAGATTCAATCCTGGTTCTTTTTTAGGACCAAGGAAAGTTTTAAAGGTATTGTCGCCAAGCTGCGCATATCCTTTTGTGCCGAGAAAAAGAAGACCGTCATCTTCGGGCGGGGTAAATAAACTTCTTACTTCCATTTCGATTATTGATCCGTCTTCATATTCAAATGTTCCGACCTGAAGATTAGGTACTTCCTGGTCTGAATCCCACGCATAAAAACCACCGCAACAACTTATTTTGGTGGGATGAACATACTTCTTCATTGCAACTCTGATCCTGTCAATTCCATGTACCCCGTTGTTTCCGAATTCTCCGGTGGCTGTGTCCCAGTACCAGTGCCAGTTATAGTGGAAATGGTTTTTGTTAAAAGGAATCATGGGTGCCGGTCCCCGGTGCAGTTCCCAATGGACACCTGCCGGAACAGGACTGTCGGGTACCCTTCCGATATTTGGCCTGTGACCATATACAGTTGCCCTACCCATGTAAATATCACCTATTATACCATCCTGAAGCAGCTGGATCCCTTTTTGAGTCATTCTGTTGCTACGGTAATTCGTACCAATCTGAACAATCCTGTTATATTTTCTGGCTGCTTCAACCATTTTTCTGCCGTCTGCCAGCGACCATGATAATGGTTTTTCAATATATACATCCTTTCCTGCCTGACAAGCCCATATCGTTTGCAGAGCGTGCCAGTGATCCGGCGTGGCAATAGATATAGCATCTATATCCTTATCATCTAATAAGTCACGGAAATCAATTACAGTTTTAGGTTTTGGCCCACCGAGTTTTTCAATCCATCCGATTTCGATCGGAAACAGATTCTCGTCAACATCACATACAGCAACTACTTTCGAATTCTTTATCTTTGTGTAGTTGGCTGTATGTCCTGAACCTCCGTAGTAATATCCACCACGGGACCTGATTCCTGCAACTGCTACGTTAATTACTTCACTTGGCTTATTCTGCATATAATCCTTAATATAAGCAGGTGCACCAATAGTTAAGCCAGCTGTTGCAGCCATAGTCTGTTTTACAAATTCACGACGTTTTACTACTTTCATTTTATTATCTCCTTATTTTTTGTTAAACTTATTTTGCATTTAGTTTTAATTTCGAATTATTATAGTAAAAATCAAATAATCTCCCTGAAATTCTAAACGGAATGAGTATACAAATGATTTGAAAAATAATTTTCATCCATTCCGCCAGCAATGGATCAATTCGGCTGTCAGCAGGTAATAAAAGAACTGGTTTTCGTAGGCACCGGTTTCGTAAATTTCTGGTTATTACTTGAAAATTAAAGATATAATAAATTTATTCAAAGAAATATCTCATAAATTTAAAGAAATCAAGAAATTTTCAATGTAAACAAACATAATATTTGGGTTATTTTATGAAAATTTAAGATTTCACCATGAATTATTCCGGGAATTGTGGTCATAATTTTTATAAACTGGATCAATATTGAATTGAAGGTTTTTGATTATGAGTTCCGGAAATATAAAGTAAAGTTCCAGGTACTGTTAAATTTGTCTCATTTTATTTTATATGAGTATCTGGAATGAATAATAATTGAATTGGAATTGAATTGGAATTAAATCAAAAAGTCAAAATAGATGAGGGAGATTACCTTCGGTGAGCTCGTCCCGATTTCGCGGGACTCGGTTCCTCGCTAACGCGGAATGACATGGTGAGGTTGTTGAATAAATATTCTTCTGCCAGTTAACTCATATTATTTTTCACTACCTGTAGGGTATTGTTGCAGGTGGCCCCGGGTCAAAATTATCAGGTCTCAGAAGTTGTTCTCCTGATAAAACAATATGATTGGTGCTGGAATAAGATGGAAGATTGGGGAAGAATCCGATACGGATCTGCAAAGTATTGACCGCAAGGTTATTATTCCGTATCCTTATACCGACTCCTATACCTGAAAGGGAGATCCCATTACTTATCAACTGGTTTGTTTCGGCAAGTACTGATGCATCGGCAAACGCAAAAAATGCAAATCGGAATCCATAATAATTTGCCGGGCTGAATACCACAGATTCAAGACCGAATGTCACTCTCTGAGTCCCTTTTACAGAATCATTTCTAAATCCTGAAAAACCATTTTCACGGCTAAAAGAGAGGTGCTCATCAGAGTATCTTCCAAATCCTCTGGTATAATTTATATTGACAAAATTTCTTATCATATAATTTCTGAAATTTAACAGGTTGGAGAAATATTTCATCTCTAATCTTAGTATACCCTGTTCACTTTTGCCTCCATCAAGAAAAGAAGCCAAACCGGCAGAGATGTAAAAATATCCCAGTTCTTTACTCGATTTTCCAAGTGAAGCATCACCCCCGATGTATATTCTGTTATTAAATTCATTGATCTCTTTTCCAACTGTCATTTTGAGTAATCCTCCATAGGGAATATCTTCCGTGCGACCGTAATTGTATATGAGATTTGTTTTGTAGTATTTCTGGATAGACAAAGTGGCAGATCCCAGCAATATCTTGTATTTCTGAAGATCATAGAAAGAGTAAGGAAGAATAAAAGGCCTGGATAAAACATTATTGTTTGTATAGCGAACACCGAAGATAACCCTTGAAACGGATTCCTTATTTATAAGAAAAGATCTTAAGAGCCAGTAATCCTGTAAATTGTACTTAAGTGGTTCAGGTACGATCAGAGAATTAAGGTCTTCGGTGGTTGACATGTGGATTATTGATATCCCACCGGCATATTTTGTATTTGCACTTATAAGATCACGGCTTAATTTAAAACCATAATGGAGGTCTCCCAGAGCATTATAATAATTGAGATTCATATTGATGAAAGATTTACTTATATTGTTTACTGTATAGTAAATTCCAAAACCCAGCGAATGAGTAACTTTTGTATCATATGGCACCTCAAGTTCCAACCCATGTCCCATACCAAGCACATTTTTTTCAAAAAGCGATAGACTTCCTTCATGAATGCCCCTATATGTATAATCGCCCCCTAAGGAATAGAGATCCTTTGTAATTACAACCACGTCAACATCTCCATCAGCATCTGGAAGTAAAATAATCCTGGAATCATCAATAAATGGGAGTTTTCTCAGAATCCTTTCATTATCACTGAGGACCAGGGGTGAAATTGTATCTCCCTCAGAGAACAGGAGGCTCTTTTTAATAATTGATTCATTAGTTTTAATATGAGTTTTATTCAGCAGGGTTTCAACCTTATTTGGTTCATAATATAAAGGAGAATTTACATTTGTTCCGAATGCATTAAGTCTTATTATTTTAATTTTCCGGATCTTTTTACCGGAATATTTCAGAAAGCTGATGTCGCTCGTGGCGGTTATTTGTTTAGTACTAACCTGTTTGTCTGAGACCACTATAAAATCATATAATTTTTTGGTAATAAGATTTTTAGAAGCTTTAACCTTTAAAGAGTCAAGGAATAAATTGAGTTTATCTTCTGTGATTTTTGCAGGGACAAGGGAGGAGGCTTCCTGACTAAGGGAGGCTCCAGGGGAAAAATATATGCTGTCGTTGATATGAATAAACGCTCCTGGGACGGGAATCAGGACCTTCTCTTTCCCGCTTTGTTTTTGAGGATAGATAGTGTTGCAGATAACCAGAAGAGATGTGGTAATCCAAAGAATTATCGATTTTCTGTATTTATTTTGAAGCGGCACATCATGTTTTATTAGAGTTGGTTGCTAATACATCATCAGAATTAAACTGGAAGCCAAGCCGCTTGCCGGTAATAATTCTGGAGTGCTGAATCTTGGCTTCTGCCTGACCTACAGTCGCAATCTTAATGGCGTCATATGGAGGAACAAGAAGATCAAATTCCATTGTGTATTGAATTGCCGTTGAAATAATCAGCTGTAATGCAGGTTTTGTTAATGCTTCATTGCCATAGTTGGAAAAGAGCATTCCCATCTGTCGTTTTCCTTCCACAAAGTACTGGTTCTCATGATTGATGAATATTCGTGCAATAAGGTATCCGAGATCGTCCAGCCGCGAATACTTAAATGAATCTGCCAGGAAATTGTAAATATTTATTATTCCTGAATACGCGTTATACTTGTCTTTTTGAATGTAAGGAATTTTCCAGGCCGGATGATCTCTGTCAAATTGAAAGATATTGGAATGCATACTGAAGAGTAATATGTCTCCGGCTACCTTGAGCTGTGCATCAAAATTGCTCCTGTCAGAATACTCCAGTTTGATTCTTGAATCAAAGCCAACCAGACTGGAGTTTATCTCTTTTGAAAGACTCTTAAGAATATCCTTTAACATGCAAAATGATTCAAGAGTATTGTCAAATACCTTTTGTTTTAGGACCGATTTTTTCTTTAGAGTTCCGATAATTACCTGTTTTTTTTCTTCTGAATCTGACATCACTGGAAAGTTAATTAATAAAAGTTATGGCTTCTAAAGTAATAAACATTAATGATAAATATAACGGAGACTTTTTGATAATCACCCCTGTTTCCAGATCAAACCGGTAACCTTAAATTAAATTAATATGACCTCGCAAAGAGGACCCGTCTGTCAGAAGGTTTTCCTGAATAAATACATTTGCCTTTTTCGTCAGGAGAATCAAAAGGGATACATCTGATAGTCGCCTTGGTCTCTTCTTTTATCTTTTCTTCCGTCTCAGTTGTACCATCCCAGTGTGCCATTATAAAACCGCCCTGATTATCAAGAATTTCAATAAACTCACTCCAGTAATCGATATAATGAGTATTTTCTTTTCTGAAATTAAGAGCCTTATTGTAGATGTTCTTCTGAATCTCATCAAGAATGAGCGGAATATGATCATTTAATCTCTCCAGAGGGATTGTCTCTTTCTGTAGAGTATCTCTGCGGGCCACTTCAATGGTTTTGTTTTCAAGATCCCTCGGTCCTATGGCCAGGCGAACAGGTACTCCTTTCAGTTCATAATCCGCAAATTTCCATCCTGGTGTGTTATTGTCCCTGTTGTCATATTTCACCGATATTCCAGCTTTTTCAAGGTCTTTTCTGATATTTTCTGCCGTTTCATTCAGTTCTACTAACTGATCTGCATTCCTGTAGATAGGAATTATGACTACCTGAATGGGAGCAAGCTTAGGTGGCAAAACCAGTCCGCGGTTATCTGAATGAGCCATGATAAGTGCACCTATCATTCTTGTAGATAACCCCCATGAAGTGGCCCAGACATAGTCGAGTTTACCTGTTCTGTCAGTGAACTGAACATCAAATGCTTTAGCGAAATTTTGTCCCAGGAAATGGCTTGTTCCGGCCTGAAGAGCTTTTCCATCCTGCATCAGAGCCTCAATGGCATATGTGTCAATAGCTCCGGCAAAACGTTCATTCTCACTTTTATAGCCTTTTATTACGGGAAGATGCCATAAAATTTTCCGCAAATTCAACATAGACGTTAATCATTTTCTCAGTCTCTTCAATTGCCTCTTCCCGGGTTGCATGTGCAGTATGGCCTTCCTGCCATAAGAATTCAGCAGTTCGCAGAAAGAGCCTTGTCCGCATTTCCCATCTGACAACATTTGCCCACTGATTTATCAGTATAGGCAAGATCTCTGTATGAATGTATCCAGTTTTTATATGAATTCCAGATTATTGTTTCCGATGTAGGCCTGATAATCAGTTCTTCCTCAAGCTTTGCAGTTGGATCGACTATAATACCTTTCCCGTTTTCATCGTTTTTCAAACGGTAATGGGTAACCACGGCACACTCTTTTGCAAAGCCTTCAACATGGGCTGCCTCTTTGCTGAAAAATGATTTTGGAATAAACAGGGGGAAATATGCATTAACATGTCCTGTTGCTTTAAACATCCCGTCAAGAGCTGCCTGAATCTTCTCCCATATTGCATATCCGTAAGGTTTTATTACCATACATCCTCTTACTGCAGAATTTTCAGCCAGATCTGCCTTGATAACCAGATCGTTATACCATTGTGCATAATTTTCCTCCCTGTTTGTTAAAAACTTTGACATTTTTTTGGTATGGTATTTGTTTTATTAACTTTAAAAAAATAGATTTCGTAAAAATAGATAAAATCTTTAGTTCTTTTAAAAAAAAAGGGAGGTTCATCATGAAAGCAAAATACGCCATCGGAATTTTCGCTGTAATCCTGCTCGCGAGTTTCCAACTGAAAGCCCAGCGAACAGGGGTTAATGATTACAGAAATGATTATACCCCTGTAGTGGTAAATAATTATTATGATGATTATGACTACTACTTTTCATCACGGATCAACAGGTTTCACCGTTCGTACAATTATTTTAACTATTATTCGCCGGTATTTACTGATACTTACTGGTACAACTATCAGCCATATTCATGGGGTTTAAGTATTTACGGAGGCAGTGGATTTGGATTCGGATTCTCTTACAATTATCCTGTATACTACGGATATGGTATAGGTTACAATTCAGCATGGTACGATCCTTATTACGGAAGTATATATTCCTGGGGATATGATCCCTTTTACTATAGCTGGTATACGCCGGTGGTAATTAATTTTAACTTAAGAAGCAGGTGGACGAATAATTACTATGGGTCGTACGGATATAACAACCGGAATAACGATTACAGGTATGGCCATAACACTTATAACAACCGCAATAATAATTATTTTCAATCGGACAGATATGCATCAAGTCAAAACTCTTCTGGACGAAGATCCGCCAATACCACTGGTTATTCAGGGGGGAATAACCCACGGAGATATACCCCGGCTTCCTCATCATATGGAAATCAGGTTGGCAACAGAAGAACCATGGATAAATCAAACAACGGACTTCATATGGGCGATGTAAGGAGGAATGAAAATCCGACAGTTAACCGGGGCCAGGGGAATAATAGAAACACAAATTCCGGAGTTAACCGGTATAATACAAATTCTTCAAACAGAAGGGCCAATGAGGTAAGAATTAATAACAACGGGAACAACGGTAACAACCGTAATAACGTCAACAACGGCAACAACGGTAACAACCGTAATAACGTCAACAGCGGCAACAACGGCAATAACGGTAATAACGTTAACAACGGCAATAACCGGAATAAAGTCAACAACCGCAATAACGTAAATAACGGCAAAAGCGTCAATAGCGCTTATAATTATAACAGTAACAGGAGTAATCTTAATAATTCCAGAAGCATAAATGCTTTTTCTCCGGAAAGAAGAGTTAATGTACAACCATCTTCCGCAAGAAGCCAACCTGGTGCAACAAAAAATGTTTATAGAGGCAGAAGTCAGAAAATATCTTCCCGGACTGCGGTCAGAAGTGCTCCTTCAAGAAGTTCTTCAGTATCCCGGGCTGGGACAACAAGGTCCATGTCGGTGAGGAGTTCTTCGTCATCCGGATCAAAATCTTCTTCCTCAAAAGTTAATTCCAGGAGAAATTAACGAAATACCCCTTAGGGGCCTCTACGTTTTTTGTGGTTCTTCAAAAAAAATAGTAAATTTGGTAATTCACATAAATTTCGTTCTTTTATATTTTATAATTAGTTTTTGGTACAATATTTGAGCTTAATTAATAAGATGAAATAAGAAAAATTAAAGGGAGAATAAAAATGAAAGCATACTATTACATATCATTTATCATCGTTTTAACTTTAGCATCATGTAATTCAGCGCTATATACCGGTACTGAACCCGATGATCTTTACTATATGCCCTCTGACAGGCCTATATCGGAGGTTAAAACTTCAGCCAGTCATCAGATAAAAGAGGGTAGTTTGAAGGCTGAAAAATACTATGATAATATTTATGCAGCTGATACACTTGTTTCAGATGAGTATTCTGATGCCATTGATTACAATGATGCAATTGATTCAGAAAATTATAGTAATGGCTCTTTCGATTATATGGATAACTCATACGCGGGCAGATTAAACAGATTCTACGGTAATTATTTTGATCCCTACTGGAGAGATCCGTTTTATTCAGGTTATTATTCGCCGTTCGGATATAGTTTTGGCTTTGGATACGGTGGATTTCCTTATTACGGCTCTTACAATTTTTACAATCCATATTTTTTCGATCCATTTTATAGCGATTATCTTGGCTATTATGGTGGGTATTACGGCGGGTATTATGGAAACTACCTGGGTAGAGGTTACTATAATTCATTCTATTCCCCTTATGGTTATTATTCGGGAATCCGTTTCCATGATGGAAATACAGCGGAGTACGGAAGAAGGGAAAGGCAGAGTAATCTTTCTTCTAATTGGAACAGTATGGCTGGTTCAGGGGGATCAAGAAGAGATTCATATATTTCTTCCGGTAGCAGTTCAAGCATAAACAGAAGAAGTTATTCGGGCTCATCAGCTGTCTCTGCTGACGCAAGAAGAAGTGAAAACTCAATTGTCAACACACAAAGAGCCATAACTTCAACTGGTAGTAAATCTGGACAGGGTTATACCACAAAGTCAGGGACACCAAATACCAGGGAAGAAACACGCAGAAGCTCAACAGTATCAAGGCCTGAATATAACTCAGTTAACAGAACATATACTCCTACATACAGCAACCCACGTATGAGTACAAGGCCATCATATAACAATAGCAGAGTTAGAGTTGAGCCAAATTCAGAAGGAAATCAGAATACCAGATATTATAATAATAACAGATCAGGCAATACCATAAATCAGAGTCAATCGAATAGAAATCAGAGTTATTACCGCTCTCCAAATAATAACGTAAGAACCAGTCCTTCAGTATCTTCAGGTCAAAGCAGATATGTTCCCTCTTACGGGAGCCGTAGTACCTATTCTGTTCCATCAAGAAGAAGCGTTGAAAGTGGATCGGGATATTCTTCCGGATCTTATTCCAACAGCCGATCTTCGTCTTCTTACAGTGGAGGATCTTCTTATTCCGGAGGTTCATATTCCGGAGGTTCATCATCCTCTTCCAGATCATCAGGTTCTTCATCCGGATCAAGAAGGTAGCAGGTATTATTGGTATTGTTATCAAAATGGTTCATTTAATTAAGATGTAGAGGATACTTCTTTGATAAGATTATAATATATGAAACCTGCATAGTTTTGAAACACAAACATGTATGAAAATACTTCTCCAGGCATGCCGGTTCCCCCGCTTAAGTGGGGCAGGCTATATGACTTTTAAAATCAAATTATTTACATATGAAAAGATTTAGCTTATTATTTGTCGCTTTAATTTCCGTAGCCTCTGTTGGTTTCTCTCAAAATGTTGACGACGCTTTAAGATATTCTCAGATCTTTTATGGAGGTACGGCAAGATTCATGTCTATGGGAGGTGCATTCACAGCTCTCGGAGGCGATTTGTCATCCCTGAGTCAGAATCCGGCAGGGATTGGAGTTTTCAGATCATCGGAGTTAACAATATCACCCCAATTGTTTCATGTTAAATCATCCGCTTCCTTTAACGGCATTTCATCTGATTACCTTTACGATTTTAATATGAGTCAGATGGGGATTGTGGGAAATATTATCAATAGAAATGGTGAATCAGGCCTTCTGACATTAAACTTCGGATACTCTTTCAACAGAACAAATAACTTGAACCAGACCATAACAATAAAAGGTATAAGTAATAGCAGTTCAATGGCAGATTTCTGGGTTGATGAAAGCACCGGGCTCTATAAGGATCAGCTTAAAGCTAATGCGGCTGACGCTTCTTTAGCTTATAATACCTGGATTATAGATACTTTGTCGGGATATGATTTTAACTATGGCACGGTTTATTCTAATTATGGTGATAATCCTCCGTCAATTTATGGGCAGAGTATCAGGCGTCTTATAACATATGAAGGCGGTACAGCCGAACATGCTTTGTCATTCGGAGGAAATTATTCTGATAAGATATATTTTGGAGCAACCCTTGGTATCAGCACAATTAATTATATAAGTCACTATGAACATCTTGAATCATCGAATACCGAGTTGCCCTCCAAGTTTACCGATTTCAACTATACATATCATTATGAGAACACCGGGACAGGCTACTCTTTAAAGTTAGGAGCAATAATCAGACCTGTTGAAGAACTTCGGATCGGTCTGGCTTTTCATTCACCGACATTTTACCGTATTCATGAAAACTTCTATGATAACATAACTTCCAACTTCAGTGATGGTGCACATTATGAAGATTCAAACAACACCATGAGATACAGCTATGCTTTGACAACCCCCTTCAGAGCCCTGGCCGGTCTCGCCTGGCAGATACAGAAGTATGGTCTCTTAAGTGTCGACTACGAATTTGTTGATTATAGCACTGCCAGGTTTTCACAGACCGGCGATAATTATGACTATAGCGTTAAGAACATGAATATTAAAAATACATTGAAGGCTGCCAATAACATAAGGGTAGGGGGGGAATTACGCCTTAACAATTTGTACCTGAGAGGTGGTTATGGTTATTATGGCAAGGCTTTTAAACAGGGAGATGTGAATGAAAACCAGGACTATCGTTCTATATCATTTGGAACCGGATTCCGTGAGCAAAATATTTTTGTAGATTTTGGGTTCACCAACTTAATGAATACTCAGAATTACATATTATACAGTAGTAGTGCAGGCAGTCCAATGGCCAGTATGGATGTAAATAAAAATATGTATACTGTTACATTTGGTTACAAGTTTGGTTATTAATGCTTTGATGGATTCCTTTTAAACCGGGGCTGTCCGGTTAAGGCAGCCCCGGTTTATATTATAAATACAGAACCGAATCAGGTCCTGTATTAAAAATAAGGTCTATTATACTTAACCCTCTTACAAAACCCGTTTTTTCCCTGAACACCTGAAGATATTCTTTTGAGATAAAACCGGAATCTTGTTTCGGAGTTATCGAATATCTGTGATCATTGAGGTCACCTGTTATGGAGATATAATTTTCAGTGTACTGAATCTTTCTTTTTATTTTTAATATTTTAAGTATTAAATTAAGGAGATACATATTCAGATCAAGAAGGAATTCATGGTTGCCATTTATAATACTTTCAAAATCTCCGAAATAATACTGAAAAAATGGTGAAGAACCATAAGATGAGCCTATCGCCCTGAGATGAACCTGTTGCCATCTTTTTGAATAATCAATTCTTATATCTTTTACTTTTGTTTTATGAATCTTGCCCGAATATACCGGCACTGACAAACTCTGCATGCCACCAGCTGAAAGAATATAACATCTGTTCCGGTAAGTTTGTTTATGGTAATTTTCCTCTTTTTCTATTAAAATTTCCCGGGCTCCAAAAATATAAGCCAGATATTCAACAGGAGGGAAGTAGGCTGTTGAAAGAATTATTTGAGGTGACATTTCATCAAGAATCACTTCAACCGGTTAATCATGCTTGCAGCAAATCCTGCACCAAATCCGTTATCAATATTAACTACTGTTACTCCGGTTGAACAGCTTGTAAGCATTGAGAGCAACGCAGATATTCCACCAAAACTTGCACCGTATCCTATACTTGTCGGCACTGCTATTACCGGTTTGTCAACAAGTCCGCCGACTACACTGGCAAGGGCTCCCTCCATTCCTGCAATTACGATCACCACCCTGCAACTCTTTATATGGGGAAGCTTATCTACCAGACGGTGAATACCTGCAACTCCTGCATCATAGATCCTTAAAACAGTATTTCCGAGAAGTTCGACAGTAACAGCTGCTTCTTCCGCAACAGGAATATCAGAGGTTCCTGCCGTAATCACAGCAATTTTACTTTCGGGCCTAACGGGTTTCTTCTTTTGGAGCGATATTATCCGTGCTTCAGGATAATAAACAGTGTCAGATGATATTTTTTTCACTGCTTCGAACATTTCCGGATTTGCCCTGGTGCCTATAATATTAGTTTCATAGGCTGACATAGCTTTAAAGATCTCTTTTACATGGTCAACAGATTTTCCTGCACAATAAATTATCTCAGGATAACCAGTCCTCAACTCCCTGTGATGATCAATTTTTGCAAAACCAAGATCTGTGTATGAAAAATTCTTCAGCGCATCCATAGCATCTTCAATGCTCTTACGGCCATCCTTTACTTCTTTAAGAATCTCCTCAATTTCTATTCTGGTCATATTGTAATCTTTTCAGGATTTAAACCACCCGGGCTTTCCCTTCCATATCCAAAGATATGCATCGGAATCCGGCTTTTCGTAAACTTTTAATAATATGTTCTCAATCAGGATCATGAACAATAATGTTCTTTTACCTTTTTACTAAAGTAATCAATTAATTAACCCCCATTCCTGCCTAAAAACCAAGCAGGTACCTCATGAAGGGTATTTCTCTAAGTATCTCCTTAACAGGATGTTCTATGTTGCGGAGCAAGGCAGATTTCACTTTTTATTTATGAAATAATAAAGCCATAATTTTATTGTACACCTCTTTTAAGGGAATTCCCCTTTCTGCAGCTATTCTCTTGCAATCATCATATTCCGGTTTAACTGAAACTTCTTTTTCCTTATAAAATGAGCGTTTTACTTTTACATCACCGTAAATTGTCTGAAGTGTTTCAAATTGTCTGACAAGAGTATCTTTTCTGAAGGTAAAAGACCTGATACCCAGGGAGGTAGATTCTGTGAAAATAATATTTTTTACAGAATCTTCATTTTCTGTTTCGCATATTACGTTAAGAACTATTCCTGGTCTGTTTTTTTTCATCATAGTGTTTGTGAAGAAAACATCTGAGGCACCTGCTTTAAAAAGTCTTTCAGACAGGTATTCAAAGAACTCGGGATTCATATCATCAATATTACATTGAATAAGCAGGGCATTATGGCCTCCCTTATCCTCTGACAACTCTCCCAGGAAAACCCTTAACAGGTTAGGTACATCAGGGTGCTCCTTATGCCCGATACCATAAGCTGTCTTTTCAATTTTAAGTGTTTTGCCGGTATTAAAGTCAGTTCCAATAGCAGCAATGATTGCGGCACCTGTCGGAGTTGTAGCTTCAAAGTCAACGCCTCCTTTTCTGACTGGTATATCCTTGATAATTTCTGCAGTGGCAGGTGCCGGGACAGGAAGTTTTCCATGGTCACATAATACAAAGCCACCTCCTAGTTCAACCGGTGATACGTGTACTGCCTCAACATTCAATGCATTGAAGCATATTGCTGCACCTACAATATCAATAATTGAATCTATGGCTCCGACTTCATGAAAATGTACCCTGTCAATCTGAATACCATGAACTTTTGCCTCTGCAACAGCAACTTTCATGAAGATACTGAGGCTTAACTCCTTTGTTTTATTATCAAGATCAGATCTGTTAATTATTTTTTCAATATCTGAAAGATGCCGGTGAGTATGTTCATGATGAGTTTGATTCACAGTTACTTTTGTCCCAATGATCCCATGCCTCTGATCCTTTTGTACAAGCAGCTCCCACCCTTTAAGATTAAGTTTATTTAGTTCATGTATCAGGAATGTTTTGTCAACGCCAAGATCTATCATGGCTCCGAGATTCATATCTCCGCTTATACCTGAAAAGCAATCGTAATATAGGATTTTCATTTTTTGCGTAAAAAATTTAGTATTTATGTAACAATCTGGAATGTGTAATGTTGGCCGGAATCTTCAAACATGATTTTAAACATATTATTGGTTGCTAATATACAACATACAATCATTACAGAATAATAAAAAAAAATTGTATTTTGCGGCTCTGTTTAAATAGTTGTTTTTGCACATAAAAATTTAGAACTCATGAAAAGAAGGGACTTTTTTAAAACATCAGTTGGTGCAGGTCTGGCAGCAGGTGCAGCCATGAGTATGGGGGGATATGAAAAATTATGGGCAACATCTTCTGTTGCTGTAAAATATGATATGGTTGCTGTTATGGGCGGAAGCCCCGATGCTATGTTTGATCTTGGTATACAGGAATTTGGCGGAATAGGGACATTTGTTCAGAAGGGTCAGAAAGTTTTGATTAAACCCAACATAGGATGGGATGTTATACCTGAACTGGGAGCAAATACAAATCCGCTGCTTATCAAAAGAATCATTGAGCATTGCTTCAAAGCAGGGGCAAAAGAGGTATATGTATTTGACCATACATGTGATAATTGGGTGAATACTTATAAGAATTCAGGTATTGAGAGAGCTGCAAAAAGTGCTGGTGCAAAAGTTGTACCCGGCAACTCCGAGAATTACTATCAGGAGATACAGATTCCGGGTGGTATAAGTCTGAAAAGTGCTAAAGTACATCAGATATTGCTTGAAACAGACGTTTATATAAATGTACCTGTTCTGAAAGATCATAATTCAACCAGAATGACATGTTGCCTTAAGAACACTATGGGCATCGTTTGGGACAGAGGTTTCTGGCACAAAAATAACCTGAATCAGTGCATTGCTGATTTTGCATTGTATGAGAAAAAACCCGTCCTTAATGTGATTGATTGTTATAATGTTATGGTGAAAAACGGACCACAGGGAGTCTCAAAAGAGGATCTGGTACAGATGAAATCACAGATACTAACCACTGACTGGGTTGCCGGTGATGCAGCAGCAGCAAAAATGATGAAACTGGAACCTGAAAAGATCGAATATATACCTCTGGCATACAAAATGGGATTGGGTAATATGAAGCTTGATACCATTAGTATTAAAAGAATTAAAATGTAATTTGTAATGACTTCACCATATCTCAGGAGATTGCGTATTGTATTTTCATCTCTTGTTCTTTTTAGTTTTATACTTGTTTTTGTTGATTTTCGTAATTTAATTCCGGCAAAGTATATCAACATCCTGCTCTATCTGCAGTTTGGGCCATCAGTTATAAAATTTATTGATCTTAGAACTATTGCCGCTGCCGGGTTCATTGTAATTGTCATTCTCACTATTTTGACCGGAAGGACATACTGTTCATTCCTGTGTCCTCTCGGAATAGGACAGGATCTTTTTAGCAGAATCGGGGGACGTTTCAGGAGGAAATTCAGAAGGTACGGTTTTAAAAATCCCCATACAGTTTTAAGATATTCCATATTGGGAATTACACTTGTTGCTACATTGATCTGGGGCATCTACATGATTACTCTTCTGGACCCATACAGTATATTTGGCAGATTCATGACCTATTTTGCTAAACCGGTCGTTATAGTAATAAATAACTTTCTATCCGGAATCCTGGGTCATTTTGACCTATACACTCTTAATCACATTACTGTAAAAGGTTATCCGCTGCTTGTATATTCAGTACCGGCGGCTTTTTTTCTGCTGGTTGGGATTCTCTCTTTTACAAAAGGGCGGCTGTATTGCAATACTGTGTGTCCTGTAGGAACTCTGCTTGGACTTATTTCCAGAATTTCTTTATTGAGGATTAAATTTGATGAAAGTTCCTGTACACGATGCGGCAGATGTGCAATCGGGTGCAAATCATCATGTATTGATTTTCTCAGATACGATATTGATGTCACACGCTGTGTCAGTTGCTTTAATTGTATTAATATCTGTCCTGATAAGGCTCTTTCATATGAAATAGTAGGCCCGAAAAAGAAGGAGCATATTACTGACGAGGGGAAGCGCAAATTTGTAGCCGGATCAATCCTGTTTTTTCTGGGTTTATCAAGGATTTCCAGAGCCCAGGAAAAGAGTGTCCCGAAACCAACAAAAGAATCTACTGTTAAAGAAAATAAGAAATACCCGGTATGCCCGCCGGGAGGAGCCAGTATTGAAGATTTTAATAAAAATTGCATCGGATGTTCTCTCTGTATCACTGCATGTCCAAATCGTGTTCTCCAGCCTGCTGTGCTTCAATATGGCATTTCGGGAATAATGCAACCTGTAATGGATTTTCATAAAAGTTTCTGTACATATAATTGTATTGTTTGTACTGAAATATGCCCCACGCTTGCATTGAAGCCTTTAGTTCTTGAAGCTAAAAAACTGACCCAGATAGGTAAAGCTATTTTTATTAAAGATAATTGTATTGTAAAAACTGAGAAAACAGCCTGTGGTGCATGTTCTGAAAGCTGTCCCACAAAAGCCGTCCATATGATCCCTTATGAGGGGAGCCTTGTTATTCCTGAGACTACAGACGATATTTGCATAGGTTGCGGTCATTGTGAATTTGCTTGCCCTACCACTCCTTATAAAGCAATATTTGTTGATGGCAATGCTATACATGCTGCTGCCAAAAAGCCCGAAAATGAACAAACAGAAATGGAAAAACCGGTCGAATTCCCGTTCTGAGAAAGTTTCTTATCTAATTCCCGGTTATCGGGAAATAATTATGACTATCAACTTTTAATTTCAATAACCAGCTGCTATTATATAAATAATCATTTAAGAATTTTGCCGGATTTATGAAACTGTGATTGACGTATTTAAAAAAACTAAACCCGGGAATTATTATGGAAAGATATAAATGCGTTGTTTGTGGATACATTTATGATCCTGCAGAGGGGGACCCTGAAGGTGGGATTGAACCTGATACTTCTTTCAGTGATCTTCCGCCTGATTATATATGTCCGATCTGTGGGGCAGGGAAAGAAGAATTTATCGTTTTCGATTAAAGATTGCCAAATTCAACAGTTTGGACCAATTTAAAGTGATTCAACGGGGATATTTTTTAAAACATCTGTAAGTAAATCCCAGAACATCTTTACCGATTTAATTTCTACCTTTTCCTCCGGTGTATGGGCTCCTCTTATTGTAGGGCCAATGGAGATCATATCAATACCATTGAATTTTTCATTGATCAGACCACATTCAAGACCTGCATGAATAGCCTTTATTAATGGTTCCTTACCGAACAGCTTTTTATATGATTTGAGTGTTATCCGGAGTATTTCTGAATTCATGTCAGGGTTCCATCCCGGATATCCATCGGAATGGATGACTTTGGCTCCTGCAAGTTTCAGGCACGATTCAACTTTTGATGCAACTTCATTCCTGGAAGATTCTAAAGAACTTCTCTGGGTCGTAACAATTTGGATACTGTTCTCTTCAATGAATTTAACCGATGCAAGATTAGTGGATGTTTCCACCAGGTTCTGCATCTTTTTTGACCAGGCTATAACACCATGTGGACAGGAATTTAACGCTTCGATAAGATTTATCTGACTTGCATTATCCATTACGAATGAAGGCAGCTCTGTATCTTTAACCGAAATTTTCAGGCCTTTCTCAATGTTTTCAAATTCACTTTTAATCATATTGTAAAACTTACCAATCATTTCTTTCAGCTGCCCGTCCGGGCGTCCATTAATCACAATAGTTGCAAATGCCTCGCGTGGGATAGCATTGCGCAGATTGCCTCCATCAAATTTACTGATTGAGAAATCATACTCATTTGAAAGGTCATGAATCAGCCTGCTCATTATCTTCACGGAGTTTCCATATCCCTTATGGATTTCATCACCGGAATGCCCACCGTGAAGTCCTGTTACTGAAATTTCCAGTGCCGAAGAATTTTCTCCTGTTGCGACAGGAGTATACTTCATCGTACCAATGGTATCTATTCCTCCAGCACAGCCAATATAAAGAACTCCTTCATCCTCCGAATCAAGGTTTATTAAAATAGTGCCACTGAAAAAAGAGGGTTTAAGATTAAGAGCCCCGGTCATACCGGTTTCTTCGTCAACGGTGAACAGGCATTCTATCTTTCCGGCGCGCAGGTTCTTATCTGTAAGAATAGCCATCTCAGTTGCAATACCCATTCCATCGTCTGCCCCGAGCGTTGTGCCATTTGCGCTTACCCATTCTTCATTTATAATGGGAATAATAGGATCTGTTGTCCAGTTATGAGGATGATCAACATTCTTCTCGCCAACCATATCCAGGTGACTCTGAAGAACAACCGATTTTCTGTTTTCCATTCCCGGAGAAGCAGGTTTGATAATAAGAATATTACCTGCATCATCCTCTTTTGCTTCAAGATTATTATTACTGGCAAATTTAATTAGAAATTTTCTAATCTTCCCTTCGTTCTTTGAAAGGCGTGGTATTTTGCAAATCTCTTCAAAATAATTCCAGACTGGCGCCGGACTTATATTTTTAAATTTATTCATGCTCATATATATTCATAAAATTTGCTACAAACTTACAACATTTTTATAGCGGCAATTATGATTTCGATAAGAATAATGGTACAATAGTTTAACTTAATTCGCTTTAGTTAGTTCCCAAAACTTTATGGCATTATTTCCTTTTGATGGATGATTTGCATTCGGACACCATTTAAAGTGCCATACCATGTAATCTATTAACATATTACCGGAAACAGGTATTCGGTAAAAAGGATACAGGTAAAAGTATTATTCTCTTGTTTTGAGCGGTTTTTAACTTCATTAAAGTATAACTATCTTATAAGCTGTAAATCTGAGATTAAATTATTGTAAATACGGGTGTTACAAATGATTTGGAGAGAAGATGTTTTGAGCATAAGCATAAGATAATTAAGAGATTTACACAGAAATATAATATTGATAAACTGATATATTTCGCGAAGTTTGATTTTATCGATTTAGCTATAGCAATGGAGAAGCAGATAAAGGGATATTCCCGAACAAAAAAATTGCACTTATAGATCAATTTAACAAAGAATGGAAAGAATTAAATGGATATGGGAAAATTGAAATCCCTTAATATCGTCCCATATGACCAGAAAAATAAAAATAAATTGGTTATAAGATTTGGAGATCCCTTGCTTGCCTCTTCGCTCTGGGCCTCGGCTCGGGATGACAACTCTTTCCCGGGAACACAAGGTAAGAGATGGAGGTTCGCCCTGGCGAACCTCCATCTCTTACCCCCATTAATAAAGATGAGTTGTCATTCCGAATGCAGCGAAACGAAATGAGGAACCGAGTCAGCCTGATGGTTTACTAGCTAACCGAAGGTAATCTCTATATTTCATAATAAAATAACCTTAACCAGATCGCAAAACAATCCCATTCAGCTGAAGATTTTAGATATGATTCGTTTATATTAATTTTGGGTGTCTTTCGCACAAAACAGGAAAAAGTATACTGGTTAAAGTATTATTTTAACTGTAGCAGATTTGGCTTTATTGATCTGCTAAAGAATATCCTGTAGATCAGCGAACTGAGATCGGAGCCTTTATAAGGAGATTTCCGGTTCTATTTCCCTGTGGATGGCAAAAGGTCTTTCTTTTCAATCCTGTATGATATTGTGCGGCTCCTGCCATCTTTCCAACTGGTAAAAGCTTTGATTTCGCACGGTTCAGCTATGCTCAAAGGTTCAGTATATAGTTTAGAATTATCATCAGGGTCTCCTGACTTCTGACACTTTCTGATTTTAGTGCGGTTGTAATTTTCAAGTAATTGAAAATTAATAATATAAAATTTTAAATTTAGATTTTTACCGCACTAACGCCTATTTTTACCTTATATATAAGGGTTAGTCAGAAAGGTATGGACTAAATGGAGGGTAAATGCAATTCAGGTGTTTCTATATATTGGGTATCTGGCAAAGATTGATAAACATATTGGGAGTGCCAAAGATAATATGGAATCAGATCTTCTCATAAAGAAAGCTCGCATGGTCATAGAGATGACTTTTCAGACCAATATATTTCATGAACAAAAACAAGAAGTGCTGTCATTGAATGGGGTATAGGCTCTGAAAGAGCCAGATATGAATAACCCCCGGCGCAAGAGGCTGTGCACACAGCCTCGCAAGCCGGGGGGTTGGTGCCACATATAACATGAGCTCTGAAGGAGCGGGATATAAGTAATCGATGTTCAACTTGATTCTTAATATATTCAATAAGTACGTTGAGATCCAATTATATTGCGCCCTTTCAGGGCTATAAAACAGAGTGTTATCTTACCCCCGGCTTGCAAGGCTGCGCCGGGGGTTATTCATATTTAGCCACTTCGTGGCTTATCGCCTCACAATTAAAAATAAAGTAACAGAGTACTACCTGCCTGATCGTTTATAAAAGGATGCCTTATTCTGCTGCACATCAGAACCACTTTTCCTGTTTTCCTCAATGCAGCACTTCTACAATGACCGCACTAATCGTCAGAAGTCAGGAAAAGTATACTGGTTAAAGTATTATTTTAACTGTAGCAGATTTGGCTTTATTGATCCGCTAAAGAATATCCTGTAGATCAGCAAACTGAGATCGGAGCCTTTATAAGGAGATTTCCGGTTCTATTTCCCTGTGGATGGCAAAAGGTCTTTCTTTTCAATCCTGTATGATATTGTGCGGCTCCTGCCATCTTTCCAACTGGTAAAAGCTTTGATTTCGCACGGTTCAGCTATGCTCAAAGGTTCAGTATATAGTTTAGAATTATCATCAGGGTCTGAACCATCTGTGGTAAAGAAAATTTTTCCTCCCCCTTTGCTGTTTTTTAATGAAAAAATAAATCTATCAGCTATACTGGAATCCGGATTAATAAGAGTTGGAGGAATAATATTATGATTTGCATTATAAACATTTCTGATCCCCATCTTGTTTATTTTCCTGTCATACGTCATCAGGCCGTTTGTTTCGGTTTCCACGTCTGTGGTTTGAGTGTAGATCGTTGCACTCAAACCATTTTCCATTACAAATTTATGTACCAGGTCATAATAGGATTCATATTTTTCCAGCAACTGGAGGGAGTCTCCCATATTCCTGTAACCCCAGTTTCTCTTTTCCCAGGTATGACCCTGAAGGGGAAGGCCAAGACCTCCGAATTCTCCAAGCACTATTGCTCTGTTATTCTCAGCAGGAGGGATTACTGGATCGGGGTAGTGATGAATATCTTTTATATTTCCAGTTCCCCGGTCCGACCAGCCTGATGCACTGTTCACAAGCCTTGTAGGATCATAGGCGGAGATCAGGTCTGTTATTTTTTCTGTTTCGAACTGGCCCCAACCTTCATTGAATGGAACCCACATAATTATTGAAGGATGGTTAAATTTTGTATCGATAAGGTGTTTTACTTCTAATTCAAATTGTTCGGCTGATTCAGTTGATCTGGTGATATCTGGCATCGAATCTTTTATATATTTATCACCACTCGGCATATCCTGCCATACAAGTATACCAAGTCTGTCGCACCAGTAATAAAACCTTCTGTTTTCTACTTTTACATGTTTCCTTAGCATATTGAATCCCATGTTTTTAGTCATGGTAATATCATAAACCATTGCTTTGTCCGAAGGGGGAGTATAGAGTCCATCGGGCCAGAAACCCTGGTCGAGTGGACCATTTTGCCAGACAAATTCATTGTTTAGAAGCATCCTGGTAAAACCATCATCAGTTTTCCCAAGTGAAATTTTTCTGAAACCGGTGTAGGATGTAATATGATCAAGCTTTTTGTTTCCTTCTTTTAATTCAATTTTTAAATCGTAAAGTGACGGATTATCAGGAGACCATAAAATTGGTTTTTCTACTTTCAGTGTAATGTCATGATTGGGTTTTCCACTGACTTTCATCAAAGTTTTTCCATTTCTATTAACAGAAATCAGGATATTACTCTGCCCCGGATTTTTAACATCTGCATTAAATGTAACAGTACCATCAATACTGGCAACTGTGCGGAATGAATTGATATATAATTTGTTTACAGGTTCAATCCATACAGTCTGCCAGATGCCGGTTGTAGGAGTGTACCATATACCTCCGGGAGAAGCAACCTGTTTTCCGCGTGGCTGGGTAGATTTACTGGTCGGGTCCCAGACCTTTACAAGGAGCTCATGTTCCTTTTGATTTCCAAGAATATCTGTGATATCAAAACAGAAAGGATCATATCCTCCGCGGTGTATTCCTGCTTCTTTGCCATCAATCCACACTGTAGTCTCCCAATCACATGCTTCAAAATTTAAGAGAATTTTTTTTCTTCTCCATACATTGGGTATCTTAAAAGAAGTTCTGTACCAAAGTGTTTCATTTTCAGACACTCTTTTTTTTACTCCTGAAAGCGCTGATTCAACAGGGTAGGGCACCAGAATTGTACCATCCCATTTTTCCGGTTTCATATCTCTGACAGTAATTGCATATTCCCAAAGACCGTTAAGATTAATCCAGTTTTTTCTGACCATATCGGGACGTGGGTATTCGGGCCACGGTTTCAGTGGATCAACTTTAGATGCCCATTCTGTAAGAATTGGATTTTCAGCTATTTTCCAGCTAATTTCAGGATTACGTGTACAGGATACACTTAAAATAAAAGCTATTGTTAAAATTATCAGATTGCCGCATTTCATTACAAATAAATTTTATTATGGTTCCCGATAATTTATCCTAGTTTCATTTTTTCAACCTGTTCAATGTTTCTTTCGTTAGTTACTGCTTTTGCATCAATAGTATACAGATAATCAATTAGATCCATGTATTTATCCATTATTTTTCCCCTAACAATTTTCATAGTGGAGTTCATAAGGCCATTTTCCTCGGTGAAACTTTCTTCCAGGATGCCTATTGCTACCGGAAGCCAGCGATGTGGGAACATATTTCCGTATTTTCCATTGGGTCTGTATTCGTTTACCTCGCTTTCTATAAGCATTATTACGGCGCGTTTCCCTTCTTCAGAGTCGGCGGTTAAGTCCTTTTCTTCGAGGTATAATTTTAATGCATGCTGGTTAGGAACAACGAGTGCAATTGTATAAGGTTTCTGGTTATTATAGAGCATGCACTGGTCAATATACTTTGATTGTTCAGAAATGGCCTCTTCAATTCCTTCCGGGCTGAATTTTTCACCGTCATCTGCGATAAGGAGACTTTTAAACCTGCCCATCACATAAAGGAATCCGTCTTCAGACATATAACCCATATCGCCTGTATAAAGCCATCCGTCTCTTATAGTTTCTTTTGTAGCTGCTTCATTTTTCCAGTAACCATGCATAATATTACCTCCACGGATAACAATTTCTCCTTTCTGCCCAGTGGGAAGTGCATTTCCGTCATCATCACAGATTTTAAGGTCCATGTTGTTTACCAGTACACCCGAAGAGCCAAGTTTATGCCTGCTGGTTGAATTTGAGGAGATAACAGGAGATGCTTCTGTTAAGCCATAGCCCTGGTACATTGGAATCCCAAGAGCATAAAAGAATCTCTGAAGTTCGATATCAAGGAGGGCCCCGCCACCTATAAAATAATCAAGTTCTCCTCCATAACCTTCTCTGATTTTACTAAACAGTATTTTATCATACATCTTCAGAAGCGGTTCTTTCAGTTTTTGAACCCCTCTTCCTTTATTCCATCCCTCTTTATTATAGGAGTATGAAACTTTAAGTGCATGATTAAAAAGCATTTCTATCAGCTTGCCCTTTTCCTTAATTCCCTTTCTCAATATTTTTTCTGAAGTTCTTTGCAATTGCAGGTACGCTCATCAGAAGATTTGGCTTTATCTCCTTGAGGCAGCCAGGGAGGTTCCTGAGTGTCTCCATGGGTGTCTTCCCTGTTTTTACCGAAGCTATACTTGCTCCTTTTCCCATAAAAGCAAATATACCGCAGGTGTGTCCAAATGAATGATCCCATGGAAGAATCATGAAGAGTCTTATAAAATGCAGGTATATCCATCAGACTGTAAGCCTGATAAACATTGGTGACATAGTTGCCATGTGTGAGAATAATTCCTTTCGGATCTGACGTTGTTCCGGAGGTGTAGCAGATAGTTGCGAAATCGTCTGGCGTGAGACCTTTGCAAAGTGTCTCAAACCTGGTCATATTTTTCGGAGAATCGAGCCATTCTCTTCCAATCTTCCTGACCTCATTAAAGTGTATTTCATTGGGCGCATACTCCTCCTGAGTATCGAGATGAATTATTTTTTCAATGGAAGGACATTCACCTATAATCTCTTTCAGTTTCTGTGCCTGGATCGAGGAAGTTAAGAATCATTTTTGATCCGGAGTGATTTATCCTGAATTTTATTTCTTCAGGGTTGAGTTTGGCTGAAAGGGGAACATTCATTGCACCCGTATATAAAATGCCAAGCTCGCCTATAACCCAGCTGTTCCGTCCCTCAGAAATAAGACTTAATCTGTCTCCTTTTTTAACACCAAGTTGCATAAGGCCGGCAGCAAATTCATAAACCTGTTTTTTTGTCTCACCAAAAGTCGTACCTTCATATTTATCATTTGGTTTCTCCCACAGATATACATTGTTGCTGTACTTATCAACACTTTCCTCAAAGAATTGTATCAATGATTTCATTGGTTTATTTTAGGTATGATTATTTATCAGTCTCGGTTATTTTAGAGCAAGCTATTTTAAATACTTAAATATCAATTATATAATCACATGAAATTTCTATCCCGTCCCGATAGCTACCGGGAGCTATCAGTACCCTCTTTGCGGAGCAGAGAAAGGCAGGTGGGGATGAGTACATGAATACCAAAAGAATTTCTCAGGCTATTTTTATTCATTCCTGATCATCATTTAATTATTATAAGAAGACTAATATACGAAATCTGCAATATTAATAACAGCAATTAACACTTTATCATTTGTTTTGGGTTTCATTATTTAGTATATTTGGTCACTGTTCAATGTAAATTATTGATAAGCAGTTTTTTCCAAAAAAATTATGAGATTCAGTATGAAACATTTATCATTGCTTGTATTATTGGCATTCCTGATAATTTTGCCTTCCTGTAAGTTTTTCAGGGAAAAAGGTTGGTTTAATAAAAAAGACAAGACCCTTGCTATTTTAAAGGCACAGCAGGATAGTCTGCGTGTTGTGGATTCTTTAAGAAAGGTTCAGGAACAGCTTATCGCTGTTGAAAATGCAAGGCTCGATTCCATACAAAAGGCTGAGCAGACAAGCCTGGCTGTGCAGTCAAAGTATAATATAATAGTTGGTAGTTTTATAACTCCCGAATATGCAAAATTATATGCTGAGGAGTATCGCAAACAGGGGTACGACACAAAAATTCTGAAAAAGGAGGGAAGCAGGTTTGAATTTGTATCGGCCGAATCTCACGAAAGTCTCAGGCGAGCAATTAGCCGGTTAAATCAGTTTCAGGATACAATCGAGATTGATTCCTGGATTCTTGTCAGTAAATAATTACTTTTATCGGAATATTATCTCATTACGGTCGGGACCCACTGAAACCATTGTTACCGGAACCCCTGTGTGTTCTTCAATGAATCTGACATAGTTCTTAAGTGAGTCAGGCAGTTCACTGAACTCGTTTATTCCTGAAATATTTTCATCCCAGCCCGGCATTTCAATATAAACGGGCTCAATTTCTGAATCATTATCAAATGGAATTTCAGTACAATCTTTACCATCAACTTTATAAGATGTGCAAATTTTTATGGTTTTAAATCCAGATAGTACATCAGCCTTTGTCATAAAGAGTTTTGTAATCCCGTTTATCATTATTGAATAATTTAATGCCGGAAGGTCGAGCCATCCGCAACGTCGGGGTCGGCCGGTTGTGGAACCAAATTCACGGCCTATATCTCTTAAATCTGATCCTGTCTGATCGTGTAATTCCGTAGGAAACGGACCACTACCCACCCTGGTGCAATAGGCCTTGAAAATGCCAAAGATATCACCGATTTTTTTTGGGGAAATTCCAAGACCGGTGCAGGCTCCGGCGCTGATAGTATTTGAGGAAGTTACAAAGGGGTAGGAGCCAAAATCAACATCAAGCATAGTTCCCTGGGCTCCTTCTGCCAATACTTTTTTCCCCTTGGAAGAGAGGTCATTTATCAGATATTCAGTATTAACAATCCGGAATTTTTTTAACATTTCGATTCCTTCAAACCAACCCGATTCATATTTTTTCAGATCAAATGTAAAATCATAGGCCTTAAGTATTTCAAGATGGCACTTAAGATGGTAATTATATAAATCCATAAAATCTTTACGGTGTATTTCACCCGCACGAAGGCCGTTACGGCCCGTTTTGTCAGTATATGCGGGTCCGATTCCCTTAAGTGTTGATCCGATTTTTGTATTACCCTTGTGGTGCTCATAAGCAGCATCAAGTATCCTGTGACTTGGAAGAATGAGATTGGCTCTTGTCGAAATAATGAGTCTTTTGGTCAGCTCTCCAACGGGAGGTCCAAGATTCTCAATCTCATTTTTAAATACTGCGGGGTCCAATACCACGCCATTACCGATAATATTTAACTTATCAGGATGAAAAATACCTGAAGGGATAAGGTGCAGGACATGCTTTACATTATTAAACTCAAGTGAATGACCGGCATTTGGCCCACCCTGAAAACGTGCAATTATATCATATACTGGACTTAATGAATCAACAATTTTTCCTTTTCCTTCATCTCCCCATTGTAGGCCTAACAGTATGTCAATGTTCATGTTATTAATATATCAGGTCATCAAAAAATATTCAACAAGATACAAAAATAAATCAGAAATTGAACCTCCGGGGATTTTTGCCAGGGAATAATGAATGACATTTAATAGGATCCTTTTTATTCAGGCAAAATAAATTAATATGAGTATCGGTTATCAATAATTATCTCAATACAATTGAATATGAGATTCCTCGCTAACGCTCAGAATGACAGTATTTTATTAGACAACCTAGCCATGTCATTCCGAGTGCCCATACAATTTTGCACACCAAGTATCATGACAGCATTTTCTAATTAATTGGTTCATAGATGAATGGGATCCCTCACTTTGTTCGGGATGACAGCTCATCTTTGTTGATAGGGTTAGAGTTGGAGATTCGCCCTGGCGAATCTCCAACTCTAACCCTGTGACTCCCGGGAATCCCTGTCATCCAGAGCGTTAGCGAAGGATCTCCCTCTTTCACTTGAGTTCACCTCAAAGGCACTGTTAATATAGATATTCATATTCAAACAAAAACAGGACGCAGATTCTTAAAAACAAGACAAATACCTTAATAATCCATGAGTTATAAAATGTTGTCATTAGCAGTGCCAGCGAGGAACAGGGTCCCGCTAAATCGGGACGAGCTCACCGAAGGTAATCTCCCTCACCTATTTTGACTTTTTGATTTAATTCCAATTCAATTATTATTCATTCCAGATACTCATATAAATTAATATTATGGATCTTAATATATTGATTTAAAAATTAACTACAAAATCCAGCCAGGGAACTCCGATGACAATTGCGCTGGCAATATCCGGATTATTAACAAAGGCCAGATCAATAGACGTTTTTTCCCCTAAAAACCGTATACCATATGAAAGTATACCATATAAATTATTATTATCGCCTACTCCCGGAATTATCCAGTTCTCACTTACAAATGCTATTCGTCGCGAAATCCTTGCCATGCCACTGATCGTAATCAGGGGTTTGGAGCTGAATTCTCCATTTGCCATACCCCATCCCAAAGCTCCGGTAATGTTAGTATTATTATTTCCATATGTTGCAAAGGCATTTAATGTTCCAAGTCCGCCAAAGTCAGAAATTGTTTTTATAGTATTTGCATATAAAAATGTTCCACCGACATAAAAATTATCGGCCACCCTGAATGATGCTTTCGGATTAATATAAAATGCATAAACCCCATCACCACCTGCCATTAATGAGAAAATCTCAAAACCACCGGAAACACTGAAATTATTGGTGAAAGCATAGCTGAAAGAATTTAAAAAGATCCATGTGTTTTGATAGTATCCGGTATTCTTTTCCATTGGGATCGCAGAACTACCGAGAAGATACTTGGACGGGTTTGGATTTTCGAACCATATCCCATTCTTCCTGGCGTTAAAAGATGAGACTTCTACCATTGATTTAATGTTTGCCTTTTGCAATCGCACTTCACCCATTGATCCCGACTCAACAACAACTTCGTTATCTGTTATAGATAATAATTTTCCGGAAACTGAGGAGCCATCATTAAGAGTTATCTGATACATTTTTGATACTTCACCGGTAATCTTTTGCTGAGCGCAAACCTTACCGGGTATAATGACTACCGATACTAGGGTTATTACAAAACCCCAGAGAGTTCTGTCAAAACAATTTCTGATTTTTTTCATAATTTCTGTATTTTTATAATACTTAAAATAAGGGTTAAACACTGGTTCATCCCCAACATTGGGTTATAATCTTTAATGTTTATGCATTAACCTGAAATCAGAATATTGAAATGTTAATCTTTTAGTGAACATTTCAAATTAGACACACAATAATCAACAAAGTATGTTCACTTAAACATAAAATGCAATTTACAATTTTAAATTAAATAAAAGGCTTTGAATATTTCAAAGCAGCGGGTAATTATTTTTACATTCTACTTATCATTCTCTTTTATTGTGCCGTAGATATAGAGTGAATGGTATGTTGATGTAAATTTATGCATTTCACTTGCTGTCCTGATTATTTCATTTATTCTGGGATCACAGAATTCAATAACCTTACCTGTTTCAATGTCAATCAGATGATCATGCTGGCTGCATTGATAAGCTTTCTCAAATTGTGCTATATTTTTACCAAACTGATGCTTTACAACAAGGTTGCAATCGAGAAGTAACTCAATGGTGTTGTATAAAGTCGCCCTGCTTACCCTGTAATTCTTATTCTTCATGAATATATAAAGAGATTCTATATCAAAATGACCAGTCCGTGAGTATATTTCTTCAAGTATTGCGTATCTCTCGGGTGTCTTCCTGTGACCTTTTTTCTCTAGGTATTCAGTAAATATCTTTTTGACTGTAGACTTGGTGTCGTCACTAATCATATCTGGTCTAATTTAAAATAATGGTAAATTTATAATATTTTTTTTATTTACTCTATCGGATTAATCTCTTATATTATTTTGATAAGTCTTCTACTCTTTTGATAAGTCTTCTACTCTTTTGACATTTTCTATTCCGCTGATATTAGAAATTTTAAGGATCAGGTTATTAAGATCTTTGGTATGATGTACAAACAAATCAATGGTTCCCTCAAATATACCGTCCTTTACAGAGATAACAATATTGGTCATGTTAACTTTCAGTTCAGAAGAAATAATATTGGTTATGTCGTTCAGAAGCCCGATCCTGTCGATACCAGTCATGCTTATTCTGGCAATGAAAGAAACAAGCTTGTGGATCGCCCATTTTACTGCAATGATTCTGTTTCCTTCATTAGACATTATTCTGATTGCAACCGGACACTTGGACTTATGTATAATGACCGGACCATCAGGTGAACGGTATCCGATCACTTCATCCCCGGGAATAGGATTGCAGCATTTGGCTATTTCATATAATGGTTCTGCATTATCAACATTTTCCCTTAAGAGGAAAGGAACACTCCTGTCAATATCCTCATTTTGATCAACAGTCTCTTTCTGTACTTTTTTTAATCCGATTAGCTTGAGATCCCAGTACTTGATTATGTTTTTAGAAGGATTTTTCCGGACTATCTTTTTAAGATTGTCAAGATTGAATAATCCAAGTTCAATTCCCGAATAGAGTTCTTCCTTATTCATGACTTCAAATGCAAGAAGGAGTTTTTTAAGAATTTCAGAATTAGGTGTTAATCCCAGATCATTGAGTTTGGATTCCAGAATTTCCATACCTTTTTGTATCCTGTCCTTAGACTGCGTCTTTAATGCATCCTTTATTGCTTCCTTGGCTTTAGAGGTCCTTACAAACGATAACCACTCCTTTTCAGGTTTCCCAATATCTGATGTAATAATTTCAACCTGGTCGCCGCTCATCAATACAGCACTAATCGGATTCAGCTTAAAGTTAATTTTAGCTCCGATAGCCTTATTCCCGATTTCAGTATGTATCTCATAGGCAAAATCGAGCGCGGATGCTCCTTTAGGCATACTTACTAGGGTACCTTTCGGTGTAAAAACCATTATTTCTGAGGAAAAAAGATTCATTTTAAATTCATCAAGGAACTCGATCGGATCCTCAAGAGGATTTTCGAGCATCTGACGGATCTTCTTTATCCATTTGTCCAGCTCACTTTCCTGTGAATCATCTCCCTTATATTTCCAGTGAGCTGCATAACCTCTTTCAGCAATCTCATCCATCCTTTTGCTGCGTATCTGTACTTCTACCCAGGTCCCCTCTGGTCCCATGACAGTTACGTGAAGCGCTTCATAGCCATTGGGCTTTGGCCGGCTTACCCAATCCCGAAGCCTGTCAGGTTTGGGGAGGTAGGAGTCGGTTATAATAGAATAAATATTCCAGCATTGTGTCTTTTCAGGGATTCCCGGAACCGGTTCAAACACGATCCTGACAGCAAGAACATCATATATCTCTTCAAAAGGGACATTCTTTGACTGCATCTTTTTCCAGATAGAAAATATTGATTTGGGACGTCCGCTAATATCGAACACGAAACCAGACTGAGTCAGTTTTTCTATGATTGGGAGAGAAAATTTATTTATCAATGAAATATATTTTCTTTCACTATGCTTAAGCTTTGAACTAATTTCTTCGTATATCTGAGGCTGGCGGAATTTAAAACTGAGATCTTCCAGTTCGCTTTTTATCGCATATAATCCGAGTCTGTTAGCAAGTGGCGCATAAAGGAAAATTGTTTCACCGGCTACCTTCATCTTTTTATGCTCAGGCATTGAGTCAAGGGTTCTCATGTTATGCAGCCTGTCAGCAATTTTAATAAGAATAACCCTTAAATCATCTGAAATAGTAAGTAGCATCTTACGAAAATTTTCAGCCTGAAGCGAAGAAGAATTTTCTTTATTATAAGTACCTGATATTTTTGTAAGACCATCAATAAGTGAAGCAATTTTCGGATCAAAATCTCTTCTGACATCCTCAAGTGAGTATTCCGTATCTTCAACCACATCATGCAGGAGAGCCACTGTAATCGATTTGGCACCCAGTCCTATTTCATTGTTCACTATTTTGGCAACTGAAATGGGATGAATGATATAAGGCTCTCCCGACTTTCTCCTCATATTCCAGTGAGCTTCATTAGCTATTTTGAAGGCTTTGTCGATCTGTTCACGGTCACCAGGTTTGTTACACCTTACCAGATTGTTAACAAGCGAATCGTATTCAGTCTGAATACGATTCATATCCTCTTCATCAAATTTATCTCTGGTCCCCATACAGTATTATACAACACCTTTTTATTCAGATTGCAAATATAGTTTTTATTCGGCTGATTTTGATAATCATTAAGCCATGAACTGACTTATGATATATTACCGGGTCCTTACTATTGTTATTGTTCCCGTCTTCGAGATCATTTTTCCCGATGGTCCGGCAACTCTTAGAAACCATAAATATACCCCCTGGGATAACTGAACTCCTTTCATTGAGCCATCCCATTCCTCTGAATATATTTTCGTCTCGAAAACAACTCTCCCATTTCTATCAGTAATTACGAGATTGTAATTTTCAGGCACAAATGAAAGAACCGGTTTGAAAAGATCATTGACCAGATCACCATCCGGTGTGAAAATATTAGGGACAGTAATAATCTCGGTAATAGAGGTACATTTTTCCGGAGACGAGGATACTCCATTTTCCCCATAAGGGTTTCCTTCTTCCGCAGCGATGATTTTGAAACAAACATCACTTCCTGTTACCTGATACATTATATCAGGATAGGATATAGTGAATGTAGTATCATGCGGTTGCAGGTGTACCATTTCCCTGTATCCTTCTCCCGTTTTTATTGATACCGTATAACCCGATACTGACCCGAGCCAGCTTTTATAGGGGTTCCAGGCAAGGTTGATTTCATTTCCAGTTCTCTCTAACAATAATACTATATTTGAAGAAAGATTTGAGACAGCCACCGGAATATTACAATTATTGACAGCAGTAAGCTGGTAAAAATTTATTTTGTTTATATCAGCCTGATTATCTGTATATAATACATGGCCGTTGTTTGCAATAAGTTCTGCGATCTGTTGGTAGGAACCTGAATTTCCGGTTTTTCTTTTGAGCTGAAAACGTTTAATTTGCGACAATGGATCAATAGTAAAGGAAAGTGAAATCTTATTTTCAGAGCTGACTGTGGCATAATCTGAATTGATCCATTGAGGTGGTCTTTGCATTTTGGTAGTAAGACAACTTTTATTTGAAGTGGAAGTACCACCACCTTCCAGTATAGCTTTTACGATAAAACAGTATCTGGAGTCAGTCTCAAAATCAGTAAACATAAGGCTGTCTGTCTGGGAATCAACACTTAATATCTCCGGCACCGGCGTCTCGTTTCTTGTGACCTGTATCTCATATTTCAAGACATGTTCGGGATAATCAGAATACAGGTTCCACCTTACCGAGATCTCTTTCCGGCAGGTATCAATTTTTGAGATGACAAAGATGGTACTGATGGAATTTGAAAGAGGGCTTTCACAATCAGGTAATCTTAAAGCAGATACAACATATGCGAGGCTATAGTATTTTGTTTCCGGCGTACTATAACTAAAACTGGTTATCCCCGGATCCCACAGCGTATCAACCGGCATTCCATCCCCGTTTTTGTAAGTATAAATGATATATGCTGCAATATCTGATGATGGACTCAGTTCCCATTTTAACTCAGTAATACCGGTCTCGGGTTCTATGGAAACACCTGTAAGGACAGGTGATGATGGAACGGTACAGTTAGTCTGACCCTCTGAACTGATTGTGTAAATGCTGAGTAAACAAGCAGCAATTAATATACTCAAATATCTCATTTGATACCGGCTGTAATTTCATAAAGGTCTTCAACTTTGTAATAAGTTGATGCCAGGGAAATTATTTCATCGGGTTCGATAGTTTTAATTTTTTCTGAGAACCTGTAGAAATACTTATAATCGAGCCCGAATTCCCACACTGACTTAAAACTTTCTGCTGTGGCAAAGGGTCCGTCGAACATTCGAACTAATTCACCCAGCATATAATTCTTTACTACTCTGAGCTCTTCTTTTTCAACCGGGACCTTATGAAATAACCCTATCTCTTTATATATCTCATCTATAACTTTTTGAGTATTGTTTATGCCTACTTCCGTTGATATTACTTTGTAACCTGAAAGCTCCAAAGATGTGACATGAGAACTGATCCCATAAGTATAACCTTTTTCTTCCCTGATTTTTTTCATAAGTCGTGATCCAAAATAACCTCCCAGGAGTGAATCAACAATTTTAAGTCCCGGATAATCCGGATCTCTTTTATTTATGGTTCCGGATCCAATCCTTATGGAACTCTGAACTGCTCCCGGACGGTGAACATATACTTTTTCCGGTTTGAGGCTTCCAAGCTTGTCAGGAGGCTCGTCATTACTCATTTTTGATGTACTGATATCACCGAAATATGAGTTCAGCAGCATTTCAGTCTGTTCATGAATTTTGCCGGAGACAATTATTGCCATATTTTCAGGTGTATAGTATTTCTCATGGAAATCTTCCAGCAGACCACGGGTAATTCTTTCAAAATCATCTTCAACCACCTTTCTTCCATAAGGGTGGGTTTTTCCAAAAATTGATTCAAAAAATTGATCCATGGCAAGATTATGGACTTTTTCCCTGTTAACCAGAAACCACCGCAGTCTTTTTTTCATTAATGAAATAAGCTCGTCTTCAGGGAACATGGGTCTGAATAATATTTCTCTGGCTAATTCAAGTATCTTTTCAATATGTTTATTCAGTAGATAAACTTTAAGTCCGGCGGAATCCTTTTCTGTTGACAAATTAATAAAAGAACCATAATAGTCGAGCAATTCGTTTAATTCCACAGAGGAATATTTTTGTGAGCCCTCAGAAAGCATAAGGTTTGTTGTTGAAGCAAGAAGTGGCATAAATTCTTTTAAATGACCTGCCCCGAACGTAAATTCAATACGCATTATATCCTCTGTCCCTGATTCAATCAGGTAAACAGGTATACCATTAAAGAGATTCAATGATGAAACCTCAGGAATTGTTGGTGTATCAATTTGGAAAACAGGAGGTTGTATTGTTATGTGAGGGTTCATTGCTGGATATCTTTAGTTGATTTGTAATAGAGGGTGCTGCAATTGGAATCCACAAGGTATTTGCGGGAAGCTTCCATTATTATATTCTCATCAGTCTTTCTGAAGTTAGCGACTTCATTATTTATCAGATCAGGATCACCAAGCAACTCATAGTGAGCAAGATTTATTGCTTTATTAAGTATGTTGGTATAGGAAAAAACAATTGATGATTCATACTTATTCTTTACTTTATCAATTTCTCTCTTGTCTGCAAACTTCTCTTTCAAATCTCCGATTACATTATTTACTTCATCATCTGCATGTTGAATATCAACATCTTTCATTAATCTTCCATTTATGATAATCAGTCCCGGGTCGGCTTCAGAAGTTATGAATGCATTAATCTCGCTGAACAGTTTTTTCCCTTTTACCAGTTGGTTATATAATCTTCCTGAATCACCCCCGGAAAGGATATCGGTAACGAAATCAAGAGTGTAAAAATCAGGGTCCGTCCGTCCTCCCATATGCCACGCTTTAAATAATGCTGTGGCCGGAACCTCTTTTTCTACAGTAAGGGCTCTTGCATTTAACTGTACTGGCTCAACCGGCAGATTTCTCTTTTTTATTTCCCTTTTGCCTATAGGGCCGAACCATTTTTGTGAAAGTTTTAAAGCTGTTTCAGGAGAGATATTTCCGGTCAACGAAAGAATAGCGTTATTTGGAGCGTAATGGGAATAGAAAAAATCTTTAATCTGGTTAATATCAGCGTTTTCAATATGTGAAATATCCATGCCGATAGTTGGCCAGCGATATGGATGCACCTTATAGGCCAGAGGCCGTAACAACAGAATAGCGTCGCCATAGGGTTGATTAAGATACCGTTGTTTAAATTCTTCAGTTACTACCTTCTTTTGTGTGTCGAGGTTTTTTTGTGAAAAATTGATCCCCGACATCCGGTCCGACTCAAGCCAGAATCCGGTTTCAATGTTAGATGCAGGCAGAGTAAGATAATAATTTGTTATGTCATTGTTTGTAAAGGCGTTATTATCCCCTCCGGCAAGCTGCAGGGGAGTATCAAAACCTGGAATATTTGGGGATCCTCCGAACATAAGATGTTCAAAAAGATGTGCAAGACCGGTGGCATCGGGTAGTTCGTCCTTTGACCCAACGTCATATAAAATATTCAGTGCTACCAGGGGAGTCGATTTATCTTCATGAACCAGGACCCTTAACCCGTTTTCAAGAGAGAATCTGCTGTATCTTATCATTTCAAAAGAATCTGGTTTGACCTTAGGTTTATTAAATACTGTTAGTTAATTGTTGAGACAAACTTAATTAAAATTCAGGGAAGCATTATTAATGTTTTTATATTTGCAAAATTATGTTCAGAAATCGGTTTTTCAGAAGGTTATTACATCTCCGGGCGATTGATATAGATCAGGTTAGGCTGATATATGTACTTAGTCTTATCGTTGGACTACTGAGTGCTCTTGCCGCGGCTCTTCTTAAAAATGCAATACATTACACTTACCGGATCCTTACTGAAGGTATCACCCGGGAATCTGGTAGTTTCCTCTATCTTGCCTACCCTGTAGCAGGTATGTTTCTGAGTCTGATTATTGTCAGATATATTGTGAAAGATAACATCGGACATGGTGTCAGCAGAGTACTTTATGCTATCTCAAAAAGAAAAAGTTACCTTAAGGGTCACAATACCTGGTCTTCAGTTTTAACCAGTACATTAACAATAGGTTTTGGAGGTTCGGTTGGTGCCGAGGCTCCTATAGTATTGACCGGGTCTTCGATCGGATCAGCTATCGGGCGATTCTTCAGACTTAATTACAGGAATATTACACTTCTTATAGGGTGCGGAGCTGCCGGTGCTATCTCGGGTATCTTTAAAGCTCCCATTGCCGGAATTGTATTCACTCTTGAGATACTGATGCTGGATCTCACTATTTCATCTATCGTACCATTATTGATCTCCTCAGTAACAGCTGCCACTGTAGCATATTTTCTGATGGGTGATAAAGTTTTGCTGACTTTCAACATATCTGAGGCGTTTAATATATCAAATATTCCGTGGTATCTTGTTTTGGGTGTACTGTCAGGTTTGATCTCACTTTACTTTTCTAAAATGACATTGTTCCTTGAGGGGAAATTTGAAAAGATCAGCAATGTGTTTGTAAGGCTTATAACAGGAGGTTTAATCCTTGGCGGGCTGATCTATCTTTTTCCGCCATTTTATGGTGAAGGATATGATACGGTTATGTTGTTGTTGCAGGGAGATACAGCTTCTGTTTTTGGAAATAGTATTTTCAGTATGCATGCTGATAATTTCTATGTCATGATATTTTTTATGCTGGGACTTATCCTCCTAAAGGTAATTGCCAGCAGTTCAACTAACGGAGCAGGTGGGATAGGAGGAATATTTGCCCCGGCACTCTTCATTGGTGCTGTAAACGGATTTTTTGTCGCGAGCCTCATTAACCGGTTTCTTGGTGCAAATATCCCTGATAACCGTTTTGTGCTGGTTGGCATGGCAGGGATGATGGCAGGGGTAATGCATGCTCCTCTTACTGCAATATTCCTTATAGCCGAAATCACCGGTGGATATAGTCTCCTGATTCCATTAATTATTACCTCAACTGTGGCGTACATTACCACAAAAAGTTTTGAAAAACATTCTATATATCATGTTCAACTGGCCGAAAGGGGAGAACTTATTACACACGATAAGGATAAAGCAGTTCTGACTTTAATGGATTGGAAAAAGGAGATCGAGACGGACCTTGAGAAGGTAAAACCTACTGATACTCTCGGTGTGCTTGTTAAAAGAATTGCCACATCGAGAAGAAACCTCTTTCCTGTTGTTGATGAGTACAATATCCTGGAAGGCGTTGTTTATCTGGATGATGTAAGGGAAATTATGTTTAATCTTGAATTATATGATGAAACAATTATGCGGGATATTATGACTATCCCTCCCTCATACATAGATAAAAGTGAAAATATTGAGAAAGTAATGGAAACTTTCAGGAAAACCGGGGCATGGAACCTTCCGGTTCTTGATTCAGGTTATTATGTAGGGTTTATATCAAAATCAAGGATTTTTACAACATATCGTGAACTATTGATACAGTTTTCTGAAGAATAATATATTAAATTTAACAAGTTAGGAAACCTGCATCCCGCGCTGCCGGGACAGTCTGTCATTTCATTTAAAAACAAAAAGGCTCTCCCGTTTAAAGAGGGCAAACTATCCGATCTTTAAAAATAAATTATATATGTATGAAAAGAGATACCATTATTTTTGACCTGATTGAAAAAGAACGTCAGCGCCAGCTTAACGGAATAGAACTTATCGCTTCGGAAAACTTTGTAAGTCCTCAGGTTCTTGAGGCCATGGCATCGGTTATGACAAACAAATATGCTGAGGGTTATCCGGGGAAAAGGTATTATGGAGGGTGTGAAATAGTTGATCAGTCGGAACAGATTGCAATTGACCGGCTTAAACAACTTTTTGATGCGGAATATGCCAATGTTCAGCCGCATTCGGGAGCCCAGGCAAATATGGCAGTTTTTATGGCTGTACTGAAACCCGGTGATACATTTATGGGACTGAACCTGGCGCACGGGGGACATTTATCACATGGTTCTCCTGTAAATTCTTCAGGGATATTTTACAGACCCGTTGCGTATGGTGTTAAGGAAGAGTCGGGGATGGTTGACTATGACTTGATGGAGGAGATTGCTGTGAAGGAGAAGCCGAAAATGATAATTGGAGGCGCTTCAGCTTATTCTCGTGAGTGGGATTATGAAAGGATGCGTAAGATAGCTGATATGACTGGTGCAATCCTGATGGTTGACATTGCTCATCCTGCAGGATTGATCGCTGCAGGATTGCTAAAAAATCCGCTTAAATATGCTCATATTGTAACTTCAACAACCCACAAAACACTGCGCGGTCCAAGAGGTGGGATTATTCTGATGGGTAAGGATTTTATCAATCCGTGGGGTATTACAACTTCCAAAGGAGAAGTCAGGATGATGTCATCACTTCTGAGTTCAGCTGTATTCCCTGGAATTCAGGGTGGGCCGCTTGAGCACATTATTGCCTCAAAAGCTGTCTCTTTTGGTGAGGCGCTGGATCCGAAATTCAGGGAATACCAGAAGCGGGTAAAAAACAATGCATCGGTAATGGCAAAAGCATTTATCGAAAAAGGCTATAAGGTAATTTCCGGAGGCACTGATAACCATCTTATGCTAGTTGATCTGAGGACAAAGTTTCCTGATATTACCGGGAAAAAAGTCGAAAACGCCCTTGTAAAAGCTCATATTACGGTAAACAAGAATATGGTCCCGTTTGATAGTCGCTCCCCTTTTCTTACGTCAGGTCTCAGGGTCGGAACACCTGCTGTAACAACCCGAGGTATGAATGAAGAACATATGGGCGGGATAGTAGAAATGATCGATGAAGTCATTTCAGATATTGAAAGTGAATCAGTCATAGCACGTGTAGGTGAAAATGTAATAAATATGATGAAGAATTTCCCATTGTTTTCAATGTGATATATATATAATTGTAATAATTCTAATATTTATATTATAACTTTACACAAATCAGGGCCTCATTTTTACATATGAAAGACAAGAAGCTTATATTTGTTGTTGATGATGATCCATTTATTAACATGCTGGTTGTAAAACAATTTGCATCAGAAGGATATCATCTTGAAGCCTATGGTTATGGTGAAGATTGTCTGGAAGCAATAAACAAGAATCCTGATCTGATTATACTTGATTATTTATTTTTCAAAGCAAATACGGAAGTAATGAATGGTATGGAGGTTCTTGACAAAATTAAAGAATTAAAACCCGGCATGCCTGTTATTATGTTATCGGGTCAGGAAAAAGGTGAAATAATACTTGAACTTGCAAGAAAAGGTATTGATGATTATGTTATAAAGGACAAAAATATCATGGATAATCTGCATATGGCAATAAGCGGACTCTTTGAGAAAAGAACCTGAATTCTATTTTAGGATAAAATTATATGTGATTGTGCCTTTCTGAATTACCGGTGCATCGGGCTTTGAATCGAACCGGGCTAGCATTGCAGCATCTTTTGCAACTTTTAACAAATATTCATCGAGAGTAGTTGATCCTTTTATGCCAGGTATTGCCTGAATAACTTTTCCCGACCTGTCAACACTTACTTCAACCACAACTCTGCCTTGACCCTGATAGTCATATTTAGGTGAAGGAAGAGTCTGAAAACCTCTCCCTTTCAGATCATAAGATATGCCTTTATCGCCCAGGCCATTGCCTTCACCACGTATTTTTGAATCGACGGATCCTGTAGCTGATCCCTGGTTTCCTGCACCACCGGTAACTCCTTCTCCGGTTGAAGATGTACCGGCATTTTTAGAATTTGCAAGTGCATTTCTGGTTCGGTTGATTATTTCGGCCTGACGTTGCTGTTCAGCTTCAACTCTTTTCCTTTCAGTTTCCTCCTGGGCTTTCCTGATCCTTTCCGCTTCGAGCTGCTCTCTTCTTATTCTGTCAGCTTCAATTTTTTCGAATTTTCTTTTTTCTGCTTCAGGATCAACTTTTTTTACTTCCGGAGCCTCTTCGGTATTTTGTGTGAGAATCGGTTCTTCATCAGTAACCTTTTCAACATTGTCAGCTACCGCAGGTGATTGCTCTTGCTTAATTGCTGGTGGAGAAGGTTCCACCATTCCCATACCTGTTTCATCGGTTCCAAAATTTACAATTATACCTTCCTCCGTTTCAGGTGGGGGAGGAATGGAGAAACTAACGAATATTAATACCAAAAATAATGTAAGATGGATTATTATGGTACCTGCCAGCCCTTTCCCTCTTTCTGAGGGAAATTTGTGAAGATCGTTATTTGGGAGAGGTTGCAATTATTAATTTATAATTGTTTGCCTGCGCAATATTCATGACTTTTACAGCATTTTCAAACGGAACACTTTTATCAACATGCAAAGCTATATAAGTGTCGGGTTTATCACCCAGTTTTTGTTTCAGTACTGCTTCCAGGTCATTGATACTGACAGGTTGTTCTTCAACATAATAATTAAGGTCCCTTGTTATGGAAACAGTGGTTAAAGGTTTCGCAGATGTTTGTGTACTCCCTTTTGGTAAGAGCAGCTTGAGCGCAGTAGGATGAACTAATGTTGAAGTCAACATGAAAAAAATCAGAAGGTTAAACACAACATCGGTCATTCCGACCGAACTGAAATTTATGCTAATTTTGTTTCTTGAAGTAATAGCCATCTTAATGTACTGGTTTAACAGGTTCATTTAATAAATCCATAAATTCAGTTAGTGTAGCTTCAAGATTAAAGACTACTTTCTCAACTTTGACAACCAGGGAATTGTAAGCAAAATAACCGAGAATCCCCACTGTAAGACCTGCAACTGTAGTAATCAGTGCTGTGTAAATTCCATTAGAAAGCAAGGAGACTTCGATATTATTCCCAGCCTCGGCCATTGCGTAAAACGACTGAACCATTCCTATCACCGTACCCAAAAATCCAAGCATGGGTTCGGCTCCGGTAATGGTGGCAAGGGTAGGGAATCCCTTTTCAAGTTTTGAAATCTCAAGTTTACCGACATTTTCAATCGCTGTGGTAATATCCTGTAATGGCCTCCCAAGCCGGTTGAGACCTTTTTCAACCATCCTTGCCGAGGGGGAGTCGGTTGACCGGCACAAAGCCAATGCTGCATCAATCTTACTGTCATGTATATAATCCTTTATACGGTTCATAAAATTCTGATCTTCCCTGGTAGCTTTTCTTATGACATAATACCTTTCGATATAAACATAGGCTGCAACAAATGATAAAAGTATAATAGGGATCATTATCCAGCCTCCTTTTATTGCCAGGTCAAGAAGTGTCAGTTTCGCTACGCCGGTTGTTTCAACAGGAAGAGATACATCCTGCAACATTAACTCTAAAAATACCATACTCTTTAATATTTATTAATTTATAGTGTAATATTTAACTTCAGATATTTTGCATTTTAAAACATTGCGAAGTTATTAAAAAACGTCAAGTTAGTATGTTATATTATAAAAGGATTAATAACATTGAACTTAAATTTATTAACTTTTAAAATATGATCTATACTGTATGATAACGATAATTATTTCTTAATAATTTTTGGTTCATCTTCTTTCTTCATATCTGATTTCTCCTTTTTTCTGAAGAGATCAGAGAATTTGTTGAACTCCTGCCTGTAAAACAGACCTATTCCCTGGGTATAATCTGCTTGTTTTCCGGTATAGGGATTATTGTATCGGTTGAAAACCTTGAATCTGATCTTTTCTGTAATCTTAAACTCTGCATCAAAATCTCCCGATATCTGATTTGCATTATTAGCTGCGCTGCCAGTAGTGCTTGTACCTCTGACATTTATCAGAACTTTGTTGTTAAGTAGCTGAGTTGATAATGCTACCTCCAGCTCCTGAGAATTTATATTACTATTGCCTGGTCTGTAAACAAGGTCAAGATCAAAATCATTACTTATTTGTGAAAGCCAGTTGCTAACCTGATTTGATAACATTTCGGTTGTGGTAACAGCCATAGCAGATGTTCCTGATGTTGAACCTGATGTTGAACCTGAACTTGGCAGGAAGCTGTTCATTACAAGCAGATAAAAAAACTGACGGTTTAATTCCTCTTCAGTATTAATCATACTTTTAAGGTAAGTTTTTGTCTCTTCATCGGCATTTGGCAGATCAATATTCAGTTTTACCGCCGGATTAAAGAGCTTTCCGGTAAGATAAAGCTGACAATCTACACCTGTTCTTTCCTTATACTTATCCTCATGTAAAATTTCATACAGAGAAGTAGTAAGAGAATAAGTCGCTTTAATATCAATTTCAGCATTATCAATATTCCCATTGAAAGATATTTTCCCTCCGTTTTCTACTTTAAACGACTTGTTTAAAATATTTCCCAGAGTAAACAGATAATCACCTTTATCAATAATGTAACCACCTGAAATTTTAAAATTACCATTCCTGTCAAGATTAATATTAAGATCTCCTGTTCCTGTTCCTGTCATCTCATCACCAACCTTTGAATCAAAAATTAGTTTCACCTCGGCATCAGGGGTTACTTCAAGGTCTAAATTAATATCCATTCCGGTCTGTTTTACGGTAGTGGTTATTGGATTAGTCTTTGAAATTTTAATTGTATCAGCGTGTTTCGCATCAAAGAAGGTTATAAAAGGATAATCTGTAACTGATAATCCTGAATTTAGAGGGATGTAAAATTTGGTATTTTTATCTGTTCTCGCAGAAATATCAAACACTAATGAGTTTTGGTCGCTTTTGATTGTTGTTACACCAGTGGCATAACCTGTTCCGTAGAACAATTCGTTGTCTTTGGGTTTGGTATTTAGCACCATGCATCCATTGGCATTGATAATAAGATCAGGTTTGAAATCCTTGAAGGACTTATGCAAAACATACCCGGTAAGTGTCGCAGTATTCCCCTTCTCATCAGTTAGTTTGATGTTGTGGAAATTTATCCCGTTTTTGTCAAATCTTATTGTGTCATTAAGTTTGTATATGGTTTGAAGATAATCAATTTTCAAAGAAGCATTTTGTGCCAATATGGCCCCATTCAAAATTAACCTGCCGGGCTCTCCAGACAGTTTTACCTTTCCCGTTGCAGTCCCCTTTATTCCTGATGCAAAGACTTTTAGAAGAGGATTAAGTGCATCTACGGGTAATTTATCGGCCTGCAGGGTCAGATCGATTGCCCTTGCTGAAGGATCATATGATCCGGCAATATCCAGCATCTTAACCCCATTTAGATTATTGCTGGCATTTATCTTGACTACTTTTGTCAGAACATCCCATTTCGAAAGAAGTGATATATCTCCATACTCACTATTCAGGATTGAAAATCTGTTAACCTTTATATTGGTTTCAAGCAAAAGATCTTTATAAATATTGGTTAATAAAATTTCACCGCTCAGGCTTCCCGTAATATTTAATGGGATTACGTCTGTATTATCAGGATTCTTACTTTTCCCGATATAGTTAAGGGGTGATATATCAATCCCATTAAATTTCAGATTTAGAGTATCTGCCGGATCTTCAGAAAATGAACCATCAACCAGGTAATAATGATCATCATGCTCGATATAGAATTTATTGATTATTACAGAAGTTGAATCGATAATTAACACTGACTGTTTAATTTTCCATAGATTATTCCTTACATATATATCGGAGGAGTCTATATTGATTTTTAATACAGGATTTCTTTTCCCCGGGATTGTCCTTGTTACCATTCCCATTGCTGAAAAACTTCCCCTGTTAAGGATTTTATCTTTATTATCCCAATCAAATGAAAAGATAAAACTATCAGGTTTAGTATCCAGATTAACTGAAAAGCCTTTAAGCTCTGATTCCCCCAGGAATGTAAGTGAACTGGTATTAACGTCAGCGGTTAATGCTGATCCTGAAATAGTAGCAACAACAGACAAATCCTTTATAACATTACTTTTAAATGAAAATGTTTTTGACTTGGCCGTAATTTTTATAATACTGTCAGTTGAAATTACACAGTTTATGTAACTCTTATCGGAAAACGTCAGACCTGTTCTGAAGAAATTATTAATTTTATCAGTGTTTTTGAAGTTTATGTTGAAATTAAAATTATTCTGTCCCGTGATGTTCTGATTTTCCGGGATCATAAATGCAGATGGCATAAGTCTGGCAAGGGTTTTTCCTGTTATCAATTCCAACCCTGAAAAACTATAATAACCCTTCAGATCTGCGTCAGCGAAATCAGTCCTTACACTTATCGCAGGTCTGTTATCCTCTGTATAAGCTCTTATGGAAAGATCATTCAGGTCAAGGTTGTTGCTGAATTTAGTAAACCTGGCATTAATAAGTTTAATTTCGCCAGCAAGATTATCAATATTGTTTCCTTTAAAGTTGGAAGTAAGGAGCATAGAGAGGGAAGAGGTTGTGTCGTTGGGAATAATATTGAGCTTATATAGATTGGCTTTAGCCAGGTTGAGAGTAAAATTAAATTCAGGGAGCTTGCTGCTGAAATTGAGCATCCCCATGAGTTCCATTTTAATGTTTTCTTCCTGAATATTAATATTGCCGTCCCAGGTATTTTCTGTAAAGAATCCATTAAGTCCGATATTGCGGTAGGTGTATTTGTTTATTTCAATACTGTCAATCTTACCTGTAATATTTCCGGCAAATTTTTTTATTGATGATGCGTACCCGTCAATATTTGCATCCATACTTAACTTGCCAAATAATTTTGGATTTCCGGAAATAACTCCCAGGTCAATGTTACTTGCTTTGATCAAACCCTTCATTCTGAAACTGTTCGATTCTTCAGGTCTTAATGAAATGTCTGTTTGGATATTACCCTGATCGGTACTTATTTTCCCGTAAGTAACAAAATCGGTAGTAAACCCGGTGAAGCTTCCGCTAAAATAAATATCCCCCAACTTATAAATAGCTTCAGAAATTTTAATCTTTCCCTTTCCCGGAATATCAATCTTTTCAAGATCAGATGCATTGGTTTGGAAGTTGTTGACTCCTATGTAAATGTAAGCATTTTCAATTCTTGGCAATCCTGAAATGTCAAAACTGCAATCCAGAGACGTTTTATCTCTGTAGGATAACTCAATGTTGCGGCCTCTAAGTTCTGATATTGTACCGATCACTTTTCCGGACAGCCATAACGATTCATTTGTTTCTTCCGGAAAAGGGATAAAATACTTCAGATCCCTGGTGCTTACCAGAGTCTTTTCCATCTCAACATCGAGCTTAACCTTTTCAGTGAAATCCTGAAAAGAAGATACAGAATCAGGATAAAGGTCAAGCCTGGTAAGGTTAAGGATACTGCTGTCACATTTAAGGTTAACGGAATTAAATAAAAGATTCTGTTTTGCAATAACTACACCACTGCTCATTTTTTTTACATTAAACCCACTTGATTCATGGAATGAGAGGTTAATAATCTTAAAGGAAACAGTATCATCAGCCACTTTGAAATTTTCAATACTCCCGTTTATATCTGCTAATTTCAGATTATTAAAATCAATGGATGTTTTGCCTTTATTTCCAGCCTGATTAATAAGGGAGAATCTTGCATTGTTTAAGTCTATCTTGCCAATGTCAATTGAACTTTTAGATTTCTTTGATGTATCTCCGGACGCCTTTAGCATGTTCAGATACCAGGTAAGGTTCATTTCTCCGCTGGAATCGGTGACAAGAAAAACAACAGGGTTGGTCAGTGCAACTTTCCCAAGCAGGAAGGATCTGTTTTTTAAGTCAATACCCCGGATCGTTAAATTCAGATTTTCGGAAAACAGCAGAGTATCATTATTTTTATCTTTTATTAGTATATCACCGATATTCAATCTGTTAAAAAACATATATTTTACCTTGCCTACAGAAATTGTTGATTTTATTTCATTTGATATATAGCCCGTTATCCTTTTTACCAGCAATGTCTGAACTTCTGGCACACTAAGGATGAGGTAAACCAGAGTCGGCAGCATAATGATGATTCCGAAAAATATTATAAAATATTTTGATGATTTTTTAATATTTTTGTCCATTGAAGGGGGGGTAAGAAATCAATTATCAAAATAACCACAAATATACCGAAAATCAAAGAAGTAATGCCAGTTACAATATTAGCGATTGAATCTTCATGTGATGATACTTCTGTTGCCGTTATAAGGGACGGTTATGTCCTGTCAAACATGATTGCCAATCAGGATATTCACAGGGCTTACGGAGGTGTTGTTCCGGAACTTGCCTCAAGGGCCCACCAGGCAAATATTGTACCGGTTACTGATCAGGCGCTTAGAAGAGCGGGGATCGAAATAAATGATATACAGGCTGTTGCTTTTACTCGGGGGCCCGGGCTTCTTGGTTCGTTACTTGTCGGGACCTCATTTGCAAAAGGTTTTGCACTTGCTAAAGACATACCGGTAATCGAAGTTAATCACCTTCATGCTCATGCACTGGTCCATTTTATAGTAGAAAAGGACAAGGAAAAACCATTGCCTTCATTTCCTTTTTTATGCCTTCTCGTTTCAGGAGGTCATACCAGGATACTTATAATGAAGAGTCACCTTGAAATGGAAGTTATCGGGAATACTATTGACGATGCGGCCGGCGAGGCTTTTGATAAATGCGGTAAAGTAATGGGGCTCCCGTATCCAGCCGGACCGATTATTGATAAAATGGCAGAATCGGGAAATAAAAATGCATTTATTTTTCCTAAACCTTCGGTGAAAGGGCTCGACTTTAGTTTCAGTGGTTTGAAAACCAGCTTTTTATATTTCCTTAGAGACAAGATTAACACCGATCCTTATTTTATTGAGAACAACAAAGCTGATTTGTGTGCATCACTTCAGCATATTATCGTAAGTATCCTGATCAGTAAACTGGTCAAAGCTTCAATTGAGACAGGAATAAAACAAATAGGAATTGCCGGTGGTGTTTCAGCAAATTCGGGATTGAGAAAAGCTGTACGGGAAGAGGCAGAAAAAAGAGACTGGGATCTGTTTATTCCGGATTTAAGATATACCACTGATAACGCTGCAATGATTGGAATTGCAGGATATTTCAAGTATCTTAGAGGTGAGTTTTCTGACCAAAGTGTGATACCTCTGGCCAGATTCATTTAAACAGATGCAATTTGTAAATTATTTTTTTATAAATTCGGGTAAAGTTTTATAAATGGAGGAACTGCGGTTTTCATCAACAAGGAACTCTCCGGAGATCATACTGAACCCTGATGGGTTTATTAAGATCATTGGACGTTCGATTCATGAAAACGTAGCTGAGTTTTTTGCACCGGTGGAAGACTGGGTTTCTGAATATATTAAGGCACCTGCAGATACTACAAGTGTAGATATCAACCTTGAATATTTTAACAGCGCCAGTGCAAAAGTATTTATACATATGCTGCAACAAATTACATATGTTACTCTGAAACATAAGAAATTCATTTTCAACTGGTATTATGAAAACGGAGATGACGATATCCTTGAAAGAGGGGAGTATTTCTCATCAGTTCTCGATGTGCCGTTTAATTTTATAAAGATAGGTTGAGTACTTTTTGATACCTGATGAATTATGTTAAAATTTTCTTGCTGTCCGGTGAAATTAAACTTATCAGGTTTATCTGTTCAAAAAGCAAGATTCCTGCTTTCTTCCCGGCCGTAACCCTTTATCAATAGTCTGTTTTGGTATACTTCAACCCGGCAGAAACTGTTACCGGTTTTTGTTTCCACCATACCTTTTAGGGTTATGAAATGAATCTTACTGTACCAGCCATAATTTCCAGAATGGTTATGTCCATTAAACCAGGCAACGATATTGTGATGTTTCTCTAAAACAGAAAGCACTTCCTTATAATTAAGGAGATTATGATTATTTTCCGGCCAAACCGGGAAATGACAGAATAAAATCACCATTTCCCCTGCATCTTCAGAATTATTAATCTCGCTTTCAATCCATTCAAGCTGTTTTTTGCTAATCCCGCCATTCCATTCAATTGCATTTATGCTTTTCTTATTTTTAAGAGCCTGGATATATCTGGCAGCCTTTTTTATTGAATCTTCATTGTTTGATGCGTAGGTACTTATTTCATTTCCATTTAAAAAGAGAAATCTGAATTTTTCACATTTATAAGTGAAGTATCCCTTATCAGTTGGCCTTATTACCGGCAAATGTGACTTCAGATGTGGTTCTACTGAATAATCATGGTTTCCGGTGATATGATATGTTTGAAGTCCCGATGAATCAAAGATACTTAGAACCGGTTTGAATGAATCATAATCCTTGTCAATAAGATCCCCGAGGTCAATTATGAATTGTACCGAATCTCTCTTTAACAGGGAAATGGCTTCCCTCAATTTTGGTAGTGATTCTCTGTAATATCGTGTGCCTAAAGGATCCTGATCACTATATTGAACATCAGCTATCACACCAAAAGTAAAAAGCGGTTTTAGGCATTTTTCAGAGGGTGCCTTTTTCGTTTTAAATTCTTCATTCATAGCAAAGAAGCTAATAGCAAAAATGAAACATACAAATATCAATTTCATATCCTAAGCTTTTTTGTTTTGTTTTTTATCCCGGGTTTGAAGGAATGCTTTAAGATAAATTATCGAAACAACAAAAAATATCAGACTGAGAAATAGCAACATGATAAATCCGGAGACAGTTGGTTTTTCAAGACCGGGTATAGGGTGCCTGAGGCGATAAATGTACCCGAAAACTGTATAAATTAACACCATTACTGAAATTATAAGGCTGAAAATAATAGTTGTTGCGTCAAATATTCTTGTCGATTTATATAAGCTTGTTTTTTTAAAATGTGAAAATGACACCCGTGCATAAGATTTTGCACGTTGATGTGATCTGTCTTGTCTGTACTTTCTCCATTCCTCCATTGCCTGATTATAAGCCTCCTCATCATGGGTAATCTTTTCAAAATTTGCAAGCAGGAAATCATACGCTTCAGTAACACTGATAAACAGATCTTTAGCTTCGGGTGATGGGTTTATATCGGGATGATACAACCGGGCTTTTTTCCTGTATGCTTTTTTTACATCTTCTAAAGAAGAATTAGCAGGTATACCCAGAATTTCATAATATTGCGCTAATGTCATAATTGTCAGCAAAGAATTATAACACAATTAACGAATTTATTTTGGTTTTAAGATCTATCTATTTCTTATTAAGGCCGAAAAAGCAACCAGAATGAAGATTGTTAAAGCATTTACTTTACAATCCCAGTAAAACCCATGAATGCAAGAGCCAGAATGCCGGCAGTTATCAGTGATATAGGTACTCCTTTCATTCCCTCAGGTATTTCAACTAGTTCAAATTGTTCTCTTATACCTGCAAGTATAGTTAATGCAAGTCCGAAACCGATTGCAGTTGAAGCGCCATAAACAACTCCTTCGATAAGATTATAATCTTTCTTTATAACAAGTATTGCAACGCCCAGTACTGCACAATTGGTTGTAATAAGAGGCAGGAAAATTCCAAGTGCCTGGTAAAGTGACGGGCTGATCTTCCGCAGTATAATTTCGACCATTTGTACAAGAGAAGCAATGACAAGGATAAATGTGATGGTTTGCATAAAGGCTATTCCAAGTTTATTTAATACATAAACCTGAATAAGATACGTAACTATTGTCGCAAGAGTAATAACAAATGTTACAGCTCCGGACATACCTATTGCTGTGTTGACTTTCCCGGAAACACCAAGAAAGGGACATATCCCAAGGAACTGGGCAAGAACAACATTATTAATGAAGATAGCTGATATGATAATTAGAATGTATTCCATTTCAATCCTTATTAAGTTCTTTTAATGCGGTTCATGAGTGCCATAAGGTAACCAAGAGCAATAAATGCTCCTGGTGCCAGAATGAAGACCAGGATACCGTCGCCTTCAATAAATTTATAGCCGAATATCGAGCCATTACCGATAATTTCACGCACTGCTCCAAGAATACCGAGGGCCATGGTGAAACCAAGCCCCATTCCGGCTCCATCCCAGAAAGATGACAGTACAGAATTTTTACTGGCAAATGCTTCTGCACGACCAAGTACTATGCAGTTGACAACAATAAGAGGTATAAATATCCCGAGCTTTTCGTAAAGTTCAGGTACAAACGCTTGCATAACAAGATCAACAATGGTAACAAATGATGCAATGATGATGATAAAAGCAGGTATCCTGACCTTATCGGGTATCACATCAGAAAGCATCGAGATGACCACATTTGAACTTATGAGGACAAAAGTGGTGGCAACTCCCATGCCAATGCCGTTAAGCGATGAAGAAGTAGTAGCAAGAGCAGGACACATGCCCAGAACAAGCACCAGAATAGGATTTTCTCTAAAAAATCCTTTTGTGAAATTTTGCAGCTGATTCATTTGAGCCCTCCGTTCTTTAAAGTATTATAGGCAAGTTCAACCGCGTCGCAAAAAGCTCTTGAGCTTATTGTAGCTGCTGTTATTGCATCAACCTGGCCTCCATCCTTTTTTACCTTTAACTTAAATTCTGCAGGATTTTTATTAATAAACTGATCCTTGAATCCTGTTTCAGTCATTTTTGTTCCAAGACCAGGAGTCTCTTTCTGTTCAAGCACCATTATTTTTATAATAGTTCCATCTGGTTTAAATCCAGCCATCAGGCTGATATTACCACTGAACCCATTTTTTGTATATGTGTCAACAGCATAACCAACAACCACATTATTTTTCTTCGCAGGATATATATCGAGACTATCTCCTTCACCTGTAGGCAGTTTGTACATTTCAGAATTAGGGTCGTTTGTGAATCCTGGTACAACTTGTTTAATAGCATCCAGTTTTTTGTTAAGCATTGATATTTCAATCGGCTTCTTAGTCAGTTCATAAACAAACCCCAGACATGCGGATGCTACCAGAGAAATAATTGTCAGCGACAGCACCATATTCTTAAAAGTTGATTCTGTCTTAGCCATATTTCACCTCCTCCCCAAATCTTTTAGGTTTAATATATTTATTCATAAGAGGAACAAAAGCATTCATTATTAGAATTGCAAATGAAACCCCTTCGGGGTAAGCCCCCCATACCCTGATAACAACAGTCAGAATCCCTATCCCGCATCCATATAAAATCATCGCCCTGTGATTCATAGGGGAGGTTACATAATCTGTTGCCATGAAAATAGCGCCGAGCAACACTCCTCCTGCCAGAAGATGAAATACCGGGCCAGCATTTTTTGATGGATCAGTTAACCAGAGTATTGTTGTAAACAGTGCTATAGTGCCAGTCACTGATACCGGAATATGCCATGTAATGATTTTCTTAATAAGAAGATATATTAGTCCTGCCAGCAGGGCAATTGCTGCAACTTCTCCCATTGATCCTCCCATTTTCCCGAGAAACATTTGTGAGGGATTAGGTATTTGGCTCATCAGTTGTTGTAATGGCTCCCCGTTTTTCAGACCCTCTTTTATAATTGCAAGAGGTGTTGCGCCTGTTACTGCATCCATGTACCCTGTTTTTAATCCGGAAGGAACAGGCCAGCTTGTCATTTGTACAGGGAAAGATATCAACATAAATACCCGTCCTACAAGAGCGGGGTTGAACGGATTGTTGCCGAGTCCACCAAAAGTCATTTTAGCTATTACAATTGAAACAAAACTTCCGGTGATAATTATAAATACGGGTATATTTGAAGGTAGATTAAATGCAAGCAGAAGTCCTGTTACCAGCGCTGATCCGTCAGTTACCGAAACAGTTTTCTTTAAAAGAAACTTCTGTGTCAGGTACTCGAAAACAATACAGGATATAATTGAGGTGGCAGTCACAATAACAGCCCCATATCCAAAATAAAATACAGAAGCCGCGAGGGCTGGAATAAGAGCTGCCACAACACCAAACATCAGTTTTTTTGTTGTTTCGGTACCATGTGTTTGAGGAGATGGAGATACATTTAGAAGAAGACTCATAACCAGGATAATATTGCTTATAACTTCACATTTCTTTCACGTACCATTTTATTAACTGCAGATTTACCTACCCTTACATAATCAAGCAACGGACGGCTGGCCGGACATATATAACTGCATGACCCACATTCCATGCAGTTTGTTATATTCTCAGCTTCAGCTCTTTCGTACAGGCCTTTTTCTGAAAGTGCCATCATGAGATAAGGTTCAAGATTCATTGCACATACTGTGACGCACTTTGCGCACCTGATACATGGTTCAGTCTTCGCTCTTTCCGATTCGTTGCGGGGAAATATTACTATCCCCGATGTCCCCTTGACAACAGGTATCTCAGTATTACTTATCGCTTTACCCATCATGGGCCCTCCCGATACTATTTTTCCGGTATTTCCAGGCAATCCTCCTGTTGCCTCAATCAGGGTTTTAACTGGAGTTCCGATTCTTACAGAAAAGTTTCCGGGTTTTTCAAGCGACTTCCCTGTAACGGTAACTATTCTTTCAAAAAGTGGCTTTTTCTTCTGGACTGCTTCATAAACAGCAAAAGCAGTACCGACATTGTGAACTACAGCGCCTACATCAATCGGGAGGTGGCCTGATGGCACTTCTCTGTTTATCAGAGCTTTGATAAGCTGTTTTTCAGCACCTTGAGGATATTTAACTTTAAGTGCATGTACACTTATACCTTTAAACATGATTGCAAGTTTCGTTAAGCTGTCAATTGCATCCGGCTTGTTGTTTTCAATACCTATCATGGCTTTTTCGACATTAAGGGCTTTCATAAGAAGTGCTGTACCTATAAGTATCTCTTCACCTTTTTCTAACATTAAACGATGATCAGCCGTCAGATAAGGCTCACATTCCACTCCGTTTATAATTAGTACTTCACATTTTTTGCCTGAGGGAACAGTAAGCTTTACGTGAGTTGGAAATGTTGCACCACCCAGACCAACAATTCCACATTCAAGACATATCCGGACAATCTCCCCGGGTGAAGATTTAATTTCCGTAATTATTTTATCCGAACGGTCAATGGTATCGAGCCAATCATCACCATCAACCTCAATGAAAACCGCACTCTGTCTATAACCGGAACTATCTGTTATAAAATCGATCTTACTGACAGTTCCTGACACTGATGAATGAATATTTGAAGAGATAAAACCATCCCCTGATGCTATCTTCTGGCCTGTTTTGACTTTGTCTCCCTTAATTACATTAATTTTTGCCGGTGCACCTGTATGCTGCACAGCAGGTATTGTAACCCTTTCAGGAACAGGCAAATATTTTATTTTCGCATTGACTGTCAATTTATTATCAGGCGGATGAACACCCCCGACAGGGAATGTTTTCATCATCATTTTATTTTTTATGTTATAAAACATAATAACTAGGCATTAACTATTTCTTTCAGAGATTCCTCCTTTTGTTTCCTTGAGGGGAAGTTCAACTCAATTATTGAGTTAGTTGTGCACTCCGTTACACATTTTCTGCAAAATGTACATTTTGTTGCATCAATATAGGCCAGATTCTTATCAATGGTTATGGCATCGAACTTGCAAGCATTTAAACATTTATTGCATGCAATACAGGCAACTTTGCATGCTCTTCGGGCAGGCCCTCCCTTATCGCAGCTGGAACATGCGACATAAATTTTCCGGTCCTTTTTTGCTTTTTTCCTGAGTTCTATAAGAACTCTCGGACAGGCTTTAACACATGCGCCACACGCTATACATTTATCATCTTTTATTACCGGGAGCATGGTTGCCGGATCCATGTACATGGCATCAAAATTACATGCTCTCACACAATCGCCATTACCAATGCACCCATAACTGCAGTCAGTTTCACCTATATACAGATTATGAGATATCCTGCAATCTAATGGCCCGTCATATTTTGAAGTACGGGGACGGTATTCCGGTGTGCCGTTGCAAAGCAGTACAGCAACAAGCGGATCAGCTGGCTGTGCTTCTTTTCCAAGAATTCTTGCAGCATCTTTCATTATTTCAGCGCCTCCAACAGGACAATTTAGTCCATCAAATGTGTCGGCTTTAACAAGAGCTTCTGCAAAATTACGGCATCCGGCAAATCCACACCCGCCGCAATTGGCAGAGGGCAGAAGAATCTGTATTTTATCTATCCTGGGATCTTCAAAAACCTTGAATTTCTGTGCTACAAAATAGAGTATTATTGCTGCAAACAGGGCCAAGAGGCTTAAACTTAAAACTGTAATAAGTACCGTAGAACCCATAGGTTAAATTTTTATCTTAAACGTAAAATTCTTATTAATTTTGTTTCTGAATAAATAAACAATGATGTAATATAGTCCGAGAATTACAAGGGATGAGAGTCCTGCAATCAACTCGGGGACTGACAATGAGTTGAGAATGACAATTATTATCAGCACAGCAAAAAGGGGTAAAACATATCCTATTAATATAGCAGCATAACCCATTGATTTTTGCATAATTACAGTAACATTATCACCGGTGTTTAACTTATAGTCCCCAGAGACTTCTATAATTTTCTCTTCATGCCCGGCCAGAGTACAAGATCCCTCCGCATGACAACCGGAACAGGCAGATAATGAGGTAATTCTGACAACAACCGATTTTCCGTCTGCATTCTGTACAATACCGTCATGCTCAATAGTATCTTTTAGCTCTGATTTCTCCATTATATAACATGAAAATTTCAAGCCGCAAATTTACGCTTAACAAATTAACCGGGAATGTCTTTTGTCAGGTTTTGAGCAAGTTTGATAATTTATAATGATTATAATTAATAATCAGCTTATGTTACTCCACGATTGTTTCTGACCGAAAAGCTTTTTCAGTTCGGTTTTTAAAACTACATTATGATCATTATCCAGCAATGGATCATTTGCAAGAATTTCTTCAGCAATGTTCCTGACATATTCAATCAGCTGACCATCTTTGCTCAGACTGGCTATTTTAAGATCAAATGGGATACCGCTCTGGAGAGTTCCTTCGATATCACCAGGCCCTCTTAACTGGAGATCTGTCTCAGCAATTTCGAAGCCATCAGTTGTTCTTATCATTACTTCAATTCTTTTTTCAGCCTCTTTTGACAGTTTATCAGAACTCATCAGTATGCAATATGACTGATCGGCACCTCTCCCCACTCTTCCCCTTAACTGGTGCAACTGTGAAAGGCCAAACCTTTCAGCGCTTTCGATTACCATAACGGTAGCATTAGGAATATCAACTCCTACCTCTATTACGGTGGTAGCTATTAGAATATGGGCGTGTCCATCTTTAAACAGTTTCATTGAAGACTCCTTATTAGCAGGAGTCATTTTTCCATGTACCACGCTTACGCAATATTTTGGAGGAGGAAATACCCTCGTAAAGTTATCCCAGCCATCTTCAAGATTTTTATAATCCATCTTTTCTGATTCTTTTATAAGAGGATATACAACGTAAATCTGGCGGCCATTTGCTATCTGATTTCTGATGAAACCAAATACTTTATTTCTCTCCCTATCAGTAAAATGCATAGTTTTAACAGGAATTCTTCCGGGTGGAAGTTCATCAATGACCGAAACGTCAAGATCTCCATAAAGGGTCATTGCAAGGGTTCTTGGGATTGGTGTTGCCGTCATAACAAGAACATGGGGAGGATTAAGGTTTTTTCCCCATAGTTTTGCTCTTTGCGCTACTCCAAAACGGTGCTGTTCGTCAATAATGACTAATCCCAGATTGCCAAACTGCACATTCTCTTCTATAAGGGCATGAGTCCCTATCAGGATATTGAGTGACTTGTCATGCAGGGACTCATCAATATGCTTGCGCAGACTCTTTTTTGAAGAACCTGTAAGTAATTGAACTTTAACATTGATTCCTTTAAGAAATTTAGTTATGGTGGTATAATGTTGCGTGGCCAGTATTTCTGTCGGAGCCATCAGGCAGGCCTGGTAACCATTATCAAGGGCAATCAGCATACTCATCAGAGCCACAAGAGTTTTACCGCTGCCAACATCTCCCTGAAGCAGGCGATTCATTTGTTTTCCGGATCCGATATCCTTCCTTATTTCTTTCATTACCTTCTTTTGTGCTTCGGTAAGAACAAACGGAAGGTTATTAAAATAAAAATTATTAAAATTTTCTCCGACACTCGAGAAAATAAACCCTCTGAATTTTCTGTTCCTGTTTGTTTTGAATCTCAGGAGATTCAACTGGATATAGAAGAGTTCTTCAAATTTAAGACGGTATCTTGCTTTCTCGAGTTCTTCATTATCCGGGGGAAAATGAATTATGCGGAGTGAGTCATGCAGGTTTGTAAGTTTATATCTTGTTGTCAGATAAGATGGCAGCGTTTCGGGGATTCTGGTATTTAATTGTTTCAGGATATTGCCGATTAGTTTGCTTATGGTTTTTGATGTGATGAACTGATTTTTCAGTTTTTCGGTAGTACTGTACTGTGCCTGAAGAGCAGAGTTAAATCTTTCTTCGCTTTTCTCCGCCGGTTCTATTTCAGGATGAATAATATTTATCATCCCGTTGAATACACCCGGTTTTCCGAAGACGATGAATTTAACTCCCGGTGCATACGTTCCTGTAATCCATCTGGTGCCTTTAAACCATACCAGTTTAATAATGCCTGTTTCATCCTGAAAATCTGCCACAAGTCTTTTTCCTGCACCATGTCCTTCAGCATAATATCCATTTATCACTCCTTTAATCTGAACATAAGGAAGATCAGTATCCAGCTCAGCAATTTTGTAGAATCTGGTTCTGTCAATATATCTATATGGAAAATAATAAAGAAGATCACGAAAAGTATTGATATTTAACTCTTTATTTAGAAGCTCGGCTCTTTTTGGACCAACACCTTTAAGATATGCAATATTTGTATCCAGAAAATCCTGAACAATCATCTTTGAAGAATTACTGTGAAAAAGATAACCGAAAATAAGTAATTTTGAAGTCCTTAACAACAATTAATGAAGATTGTGAAATGATTTTTTTCAGAACATTGAATTATCTGAAATATCTGTTGCTTTGGCATCACAGAAGGGGCCATGGTATACATAGCCCATTTGCTTTCGACCTGGTATCTCGGATTTTCAGGAATAAAATTAATGCGGAAATTGTCTGTTATATAGAAAAGGTGAGAAAAAGATTGATTTCAGACAACAGTACACTTTGTATCAGAGATCTGGGATCATGTTCCGGAAAAACGAATACCCAAATAAGAAAAGTGTCATATATTGCGCGAAAATCACCCGTTAAGAAAAAGTATGGAGTTTTACTGGCAAACCTTGCGGCAGAATTTGGAGAGTCAGGTATTATTGAATTCGGCACCTCATTTGGCATAAGCACGATGTACCTTGCAGGTGGATACCGGGATGCAAAAGTCTATACGATGGAAGGATGTCCCTCCATTTCTTCAGTTGCCAGAAAGAATTTTGAAGAGTCAGTTTTTAATAACATCAGCCTGTTCACCGGATCGTTTGACGAAATGTTACCTTTAGTAATAGATTTGGCAGGTAATCCGGGGCTTGTATTTATTGACGGTAATCATCGTAAAGATCCACTGATTAATTACTTCTGCCGGATAAGCGAAATATCCGGTCCCAATACTTTAATAGTAATTGATGATATACATAATTCGGCTGAGATGGAGGAGGCGTGGAAAATTATCAGGGAAAATGAAAAAGTTACATTGACAATTGATATTTGGAGGATGGGCCTGGTTTTTTTCAGAAAAGGAATTCCACATTCTGATTATAAAATAAAGTATTAACAAAAATTAATATTACATAATTTCTTATTTGATTAAATTAATCTAATTTCGAAAACTCAAATTTTAAACAAATGGACAAAGTAATTGAGATTCATAATATTGTTAAGAATTATCAGGTAGGATCACTTATTGTGAGAGCTTTGCGATCAGTTTCCGTCGATATTAAGCGTAATGAATATGTTGCAATCATGGGTCCTTCAGGATCCGGGAAATCAACCCTTATGAACCTTCTCGGGTGTCTTGATACTCCTACAAGCGGATCATATATTCTAAATGGAACTGATGTAAGTAAAATGGCGGATGATTATCTTGCCGAAATACGAAATAAAGAGATCGGATTTGTATTTCAGACTTTTAACCTTCTGCCACGTTATACTGCTCTCGAAAATGTTACTTTGCCATTAATATATGCAGGTATTTCAAAGGTTGACAGGGAAAAGCAGGCTATTGAAACACTGGATCAGGTAGGGCTGGGTGACAGGATGACCCATAAACCTAATGAATTGTCGGGAGGACAAAGACAGCGGGTTGCGATTGCAAGAGCTTTGGTCAACAAGCCTTCTATTATTCTGGCAGATGAGCCTACAGGTAATCTCGATAGTAAAACCTCACTCGACATTATGGGATTGCTCGATATCATTCACAAAAAGGGTAATACAGTTATTCTGGTAACCCACGAAGAGGATATAGCAAGACATGCTCACCGTATTATCAGACTCCTTGATGGCGAAGTCTCTCAGGACTACAAGAATGATAATATAATTGAAGTCTGATTTCATAATCGGAAGCACAGACTTAATTTTTTAAAATGATCTCCCGGTTATGAAAATATATACTCATACTGGAGACGATGGCACCACTTCTCTTTCAGGGGGAAGAAGGCTCCCAAAACATCATGTCCGTGTAGAGGCTTACGGATCTGTTGATGAGCTTATTGCATGGATTGGCCTGTTAAAGGACCAACAAGTAAACTTAAAAAGGAAAGAACTGCTGGTCTATATACAGGATCAGCTTATGAAATGTGCAGCAACTCTGGCTTCAGATCCTGAAAATGTATCAAGTAAGAAATATGATCCGGACACAGGTTGTGTTCTTCTATTAGAGAAAGAGATGGATAATATGGACAAGGATCTGAAACCATTACGGAATTTTATCTTACCCGGTGGAAATGTTCTTGTATCTTATTGTCATATAGCTAGATGTGTTTGCAGACGGGCAGAAAGATCAGTGTTAAGACTGAATGAAAAAGAGACTGCACCCGAAATAGTAATGAAATTTCTGAACCGACTTTCAGATTTTTTATTTGTTTTAGCAAGAAAAATAAGCTTAGAGCTTGAAATTGAGGAGATTAAGTGGCCCTCTTAATATAGTTGGCAATCTTTAAAAAGGTATTGTTTTTTAAATAAAATAATATTTATATTTGCAAACTTTGTTTAAAACTTAATTTAATCAGTAAAATTATGTACTGGACACTTGAATTAGCATCAAAACTTGAAGATGCTCCATGGCCTGCAACAAAAGATGAGCTGATTGATTATGCCATTAGGTCAGGTGCCCCGATGGAAGTTATTGAAAATCTGCAGGAAATTGAAGATGAAGGTGATATTTATGAAAGTATTGAAGATATCTGGCCGGATTATCCAAGTAAGGATGACTTTTTTTTCAATGAGGATGAATATTAAAAGAGAGGGGCATAGAATTTATAGCCCTAATTTTTTATAAAAATATCTGATACCTTTCCTGACTTCTGACACTTTCTGATTTTAGTGCGGTTGTAATTTTCAAGTAATTGAAAATTAATAATATAAAATTTTAAATTTAGATTTTTACCGCACTAACGCCTATTTTTACCTTATATATAAGGGTTAGTCAGAAAGGTATGGACTAAATGGAGGGTAAATGCAATTCAGGTGTTTCTATATATTGGGTATCTGGCAAAGATTGATAAACATATTGGGAGTGCCAAAGATAATATGGAATCAGATCTTCTCATAAAGAAAGCTCGCATGGTCATAGAGATGACTTTTCAGACCAATATATTTCATGAACAAAAACAAGAAGTGCTGTCATTGAATGGGGTATAGGCTCTGAAAGAGCCAGATATGAATAACCCCCGGCGCAAGAGGCTGTGCACACAGCCTCGCAAGCCGGGGGGTTGGTGCCACATATAACATGAGCTCTGAAGGAGCGGGATATAAGTAATCGATGTTCAACTTGATTCTTAATATATTCAATAAGTACGTTGAGATCCAATTATATTGCGCCCTTTCAGGGCTATAAAACAGAGTGTTATCTTACCCCCGGCTTGCAAGGCTGCGCCGGGGGTTATTCATATTTAGCCACTTCGTGGCTTATCGCCTCACAATTAAAAATAAAGTAACAGAGTACTACCTGCCTGATCGTTTATAAAAGGATGCCTTATTCTGCTGCACATCAGAACCACTTTTCCTGTTTTCCTCAATGCAGCACTTCTACAATGACCGCACTAATCGTCAGAAGTCAGGACAAAAGATGAGCTGATTGATTATGCCATTAGGTCAGGTGCCCCGATGGAAGTTATTGAAAACCTCCAGGAAATTGAAGATGAAGGTGATATTTATGAAAGTATTGAAGATATCTGGCCGGATTATCCAAGTAAGGATGACTTTTTTTTCAATGAGGATGAATATTAAAAGAGAGGGGCATAGAATTTATAGCCCTAATTTTTTATAAAAATATCTGATACCTTTTTAGGTCTTAAATTATCGAACCAGTTAAATCCATTAAGCCTTAATGTGTTGAGTGGTTCCTGGAAAGGAGGACTGATAGTGCCTTCCGGGTTTTCGTATTGAAATATATCTGTAATTGCACCTTCGCTGACATATATTTCAATCCGTGCACATTTTACTTTATTAACGCCTGTAATATACTCACCGTCAGAGAGATGGTAGATAGACTCACCGTTACCATCTATGTAAATCTTATATAACTTATTATTTTCAAAATAGCCGGTGAGTAACCGGCCTTTGATCTGGTTAAACCTCAGGGTATCTACTTTATTAATTATAAAAGCAGAATTATATAGTTCCATCCTGTCTGTCTGTCGGTTTTTTGTAAACATTGCCATCGAATCAGATGTAAACTGGTTCTTTTCCGACCATATCACCGGTAAGTTGTAGAACCTTATAACTGAATCCTGAAAAGAATAAGAAAGTGAGTCGCACTTGGCCTGGAAATCTTTACTGAATATCCGGCATCCTTTGTATGCGCTCATTAGTCTGTAACCTTTGGCTGATGTATCAGCAACAGTAATTGCTCTTATGGTGTCGGCATGAAGGAACAGGGAGTCTCCGCCTGAGAATTGTATGAAAACGGCACTGTCGGTGACCATAAATTTTTCAGGTTGCTTGTTGTACCAGGCATAATTCCCGATGACCATTATCTGGTTATTTGTGTCAGCAATACTTACATTTCCGAATGATTGGCCATACCCGGTTTTCCTGTCATAATAAAGAGAATCCCCATGAATGATCTGCTGTTTGTTGTCTATTACAGCATTTTTCCAGATTCGTGAATTCTCAAGTTTAGTATCGTACCATCCTCTTTCGCAATAAATGTAAATGCTGTCTCCCGTCATTTCAGTGGGGCCGTCAAAGAATGCTATTTTAGTCTCTGTGTTGTAATCCATAGTATCAGCATTCATAATGTAATCGGGATTAACAATTTTGACACTGTCTTTGAAGTGAAAAAGGTTATCTGAAACATAATATACCCCAATTTTACTTGTAAGGGTGTTCTCTCCATTTATAATCCTTCCTTTGTCATTATAGCGGGCTATTTTATTTTTTACATCATACTCAACTGCATCGGTATAAAGATGAGTCTCCCTGTCAATAAGTTCAACGTTGTCATTGACATTAGCAATTTCACTTTTACCATCGTAAAACAAGTAATCTCCAAAAAGATTGAGTGTATCTCCCTGTTCAATATGAATTTTTCTGAATGCCGTGACCTGATTTTTATCCGGTGAAAAATGGGCACTGTCGCAAGACATTCTTACCTCATTATGTAAAAGGATAACATTTCCAATATAATGATGAATGTACTTTCCGGTTTGCTTATCAAAAACAATCATGGCGCTATCAGCGTTTAAAAGTTCTATTTTTTTTCCCCCCGAAGTTTGATTTGAAGTAACCTGCGACTGTATTACAGGATAAAAAGATAGGAATAGTGCCACAACAAAAATATGTCTGGTAACAGATGAATTGAACGGGTGCATGAAAAGTCTTATTTCAACCATTCTTTTTGCAAAAAGTCGCAAGATTTGAATTCATCACTAATTTTGATATATGTGACCTCAATTTTCTTTTTTACCCAGTCGTCATAGACTTTTATCCGTTCTTTCATTAAAGCCATATTATAGAGGCTTTGATAATCATCTTTCAGATTAGCCCTGTGAGCCGGAAGTTCCTTGTCCAGTTTTACAATTCTAAAAACCACATTTGCGTTTTCATCGGTCGTCCGGAAGGGTTCTGATATTTCGCCAACTTTCAGATCCCTTACTTTCACATACATATCCGGATTCAGCTCCTCCATAGTAAGCCATGTTACTCTGTCTGAAGGATTTGTGCTTACATATTTTCCACCGTTGGTCCTGCTGTCTTTATGGGTTGAGAATTTTCTGGCAGCATCCTCAAATGTAATATTGTTTGCTCTTATCTGGTCGGCAATACTATCGAGTTTGCTTATTGCTTCTGCCGCTTCTTCTGGCTTGACTTTCGGACGGATGAGAATATGTCGTGTATTTACCATATCGCCCTTTCTGTCAATCAGTTGTATTATATGAAATCCATATTTGGTCTCAATTATTTTTGAGACGGTGTTTTTTGTCAGACTAAAGGCAGCATCAGCATACTCTTTTTCAAGTTCACCGCGGGTCAGATATCCGATTTCACCACCATTTTTTGCCGATTCAGTATCTTCGGAATACATAACTGCCAGAACATTAAAACTCTTTCCTGCAAGAATCTGGCTTCTGTAATCCAGAAGCTTCTGTCTTGCTTCAGCTTTATTTTCTTCATTTGCCGGGGGATCGAGCTGGATAATACTTATTTCAACTTTAGCAGGAACAACGGGAATAGAGTCATCAGGGATAGCCGAATAGAATCTCTTTAATGCAGCGGGTGTAATTGTAATATTCTGGGCAATTTTTGCCTGTACTTCATTTATAGTTTCCTGTTCAAGCATGGCTTTCTTTATATCACGACGGATTTCAATCAGGCTTTTCTTAAAATATTCTTCAAGTGCTTTTTCACTTCCTGTCTGTCTTATGGCATCATTCATTCTCATGTTGAGATTACCTTCAACCACATCATCGGTTACAGTGATACTGTCAATTCTTGCCTGATCGAGAAATAATTTTGAAATAAGCAGCTGGTTGAGCACATTACACGAGAGTTCCTCGGTAGGCTGTTTGTTTCCATTTCTTCTAGCATCGATGATCATATTTTCCAAATCAGAAAGATAGATGACCTCATTCCCCACTATTGCTGCAACTGATTCAACCAATACCTGCGAGAAAGCAGGAATGGTGCCTGAAAGAATTAAGCCAACCAGCAGAACAATTAATCTCATGTCTCTTTTCATTATAATTTGTTTAGTAAATCTTAAAATTCTTTTCCTTAAGAGCATCATTGTAAATTCCATTTTCCAGCGATTGTATAAATTCAAAACGACGGTTGTTCCAGATCACTCTCTTAATATCTTCTTTAACATATTCATATGGCGCGAGAGATGATCTGAGTCTGTAGTCCCTGATATTTACCATGTAAACAGAAGATGCGTCGCTGTATTCAAAAAAAGTGTATCTTTTCAGAAAATTTTCCTGATTTTCTATATCCTGGTTTAGTTCGATCGAAAGTTTGTCCATTGTGACCCATTGTTCATTGAAATCATCAAACTTTTCAGCGAACTGAAAACAAAAACTTTCAAGCTGCTGAAGATCTTTCTGATCATTCGATCGGGCAAGTTTCTTTATCTTATTAATCCCGGGTGTTTCCAATGGTAACTTAATAAAGAGAGCTTTAACAATATTTGAATTCAGTATGAAACTTTTTTCGTTGGCAGCATAATAATTTTCAAGCTCATTTTCAGATAAAATAGTATCCATTTTCTCAAGCATCATTGCCTCTGATACTGATATATAATAAGGTTTGTCCTTGTATCTTCAAGCTGTTTTTCAATCTCATTATTTAACTCCGGAGAAAGATTTTCTTTTGCTTTTTGAAAAACAAGTTCTTTTTTTGCCCACTTATTGATATAATTCTTAATAATCCCGAGACTGTCATTTTTGGGTGTTTCAGTCTGAATAAGTTTGGGAATCTCATCATAATAAAGTATCACATCCCCGACTTTTGCAACTGGAATTCTGTTTTCCCTTTTGTCATAGTTTTTGCAGCCGGAAAAAACAAAAATTATTAAAAGAATATTAAAAAATTTATTCATTTCTTAGTAATTTCTTCACATCTTCAAAAACAGCATTGTCAACTTTAACGCTGTATTTTCGTTTTAATTGCGTTAACCAGTCCGCTTCAAGCTCATTCTGGAACCCTGTCATCATTTCTGCCTTAACCTCTTCAAAGGGCAGTGGTTCAGGCTCTGAGACCTTTTTAATAACAATAACTGGCGGGGAATTAGCTGTTTTGTTAAATATGGTTCCCGGAACCCATTTGACGTTGTCTAACTGAGGATTATCACCTTTAAACCATCTGCCATCTTTTAAAGTCAGAAGCGTGTCACCCTTTTTATTGAATTTTTCAAATAATAAGTTGTCAGTACCAGGTTTACGTGAGTATTTTTTATATGCTGATATGAGCTTCTTTTCATAGCCCGGAGATCTCAGGGAATAAATTTTTCCATCGATTGACCTGCGTGTCATAAAATCATTTTTATGTTCTTCATAATATTTGTTCAATCCAACAGAATCTTCCCTTACTATTTTCCAGACTTTCCTTTCTGATATTTCAAAAAGCAGGATTCCGTCGTGGAATTCGTTCATAAGATATCTGAATCCTGGATATTTCTTTTCGAGGACCGAATTTTCATACTCTATTATCTGGTCAGATGATCTTATACCAATAGATCTATCAATAAACGAGACCGGATCACCTGTAATGATCATTGATCTTCTTTTTTCAATATATGATGCAAATTCCCTGGTGGTAAAACGCTGGTTTGCGAAAGTATACAGGTTCCCGGCGGGCATTGATTCCCTTTTATACCGTGCTAATCCCTGTATTATCAGGGTATCGGTATTATCAATAAACCATTTATATGCTGACGGATTAATTTTAAATTTGTACTCTTTTTTGAGTTTTTCAATTAATGATCTTTTACTTATTGAATTAAGATATGACTGGTTTATCCTACTTTCGAGAAAAGATTTTGATTCTTCAAACGATCCCGGAGCTTTTTTGTCAAGAAGCTTTATTATATGCCATCCGTATAAAGTCCTGACAGGTTTTGAGTATTTTCCCGTATCAGTAATGGCAAAGGCGGCTTCAGAAAAATCAGGGATCATTTCCCCTGTTCCAAACCAGTTTAGTTTACCCCCATTGGCAGCAGATTCTTTATGATCAGAATACTTTTTAGCCAGTTCACTGAATGAGCCTCCATTCTGAAGTTCATTATAAATTCTGTTAATCTCAGATTCGGCTGCTTTCTCTTCCTTGTCACCTGCACCCGGTGGTATAGCTTTCATAATATGAGCAACCTTATTCTTCCCTTTGAAGCTCTTTTATCTGTTACCTTTATAATATGATAGCCATATGGAGTTCTGACGGGCATTGAAATTGCTCCTGTTTTCAGCTGTATGCAGCATCTTCAAAAGGCATAATCATTTGGAAATACTGTAAAATACCCCAGATTACCTCCATTAACCATTACCGACTTGATCATCCGAGGTACCCCTTGCTACCTGTTCAAATGGTTCTCCTTCAATAATCCTTTCCCTTATATCAGATGCTTTTTTCCATGCCTTGAGAGTATCTTCGGGAGAAGCTTCCTGCGGCAACGAAACTAAAATATGCCAGGCATTAATTTCGGTCAGTGATCTCTGGTAAGCTTTTTTCAAGCACCTTTTCTTTTGTCAGCTGATCGGTAAGATAATTCTGAGCCAGCTGATTTCTATAACCTTTAATTCACTTCTGAATGACTTTGTTGTGTCTAATCCCTCACTTCATTGCATCAGCAACTTTAAGCTTGAATGAGATAAACTGCTGGAGATACTCATCTATGTCAGGTGTTTTTCCCGGTTCCATACTTTTCTTGTACATTCTGATAAATTCTCCTGCTTCAGTATTTCTTCCCGCCAATTCATTAATATCTTATCATTCAGATTCTGTGCCTGGCAAATTACCGGCAATAGAAAAATCATGATAAATATTTGTGGAATTCTGATTTTCATCAGGATAATCTGATACCTTTTATTCAAATGATTTTCTGCTGTAATTTGGTGCTTCCCTGGTTATAGAAACATCATGAGGATGGCTTTCTATAATACCTGAATTGGTAATTCTTACAAATTTGCCATCCTTTTTAAGGGCACTGATATTTTTAGCCCCAAGGTATCCCATTCCGGCTCTTAATCCTCCTGTCATCTGGTAGATCACTTCCGAAAGAGTTCCTTTATATGGCACTCTTGCAGCAATTCCTTCGGGAACAAGTTTTCTGATATCATCTTCCATATCCTGAAAATACCGGTCTTTTGAACCCTGCTGCATAGCTTCAATGGATCCCATTCCTCTGTATGCCTTAAACTTACGTCCACTATATATTATTGTATCTCCCGGAGATTCTTCAACACCTGCAAAAAGAGACCCTGCCATAATCGAGTCGGCCCCGGCAGCAATAGCTTTTATTATATCACCGGAATATCTTATTCCACCATCAGCAATCACAGGTATTCCTGATCCCTCAACTGCTTTTGCAACATTATATACTGCTGATAGCTGCGGAATTCCTACCCCTGCAATTATTCTTGTAGTGCAGATTGATCCTGGTCCGATACCTACTTTTAATGCATCTGCACCTTCATCGGCTAAGTTTCCTGTGCAGCTTCTGCTGTTCCAATATTTCCTGCAATAACATCAATACCGGGAAAATTCCTTTTAATCTCTTTTAGAATATTAATCACACTCTTTGTATGAGCATGGGCTGTATCAATTGAAATTGCATCAACACTTGCATTTATAAGATGCTTCAACCCTCTCCAAGGTATCTGCAGCAATCCCAACTGCAGCAGCAACCCTGAACCGTCCTTTGTCATCTTTGCATGAATTAGGTCGGTCCTTGGTTTTAGTGATATCCTTGTAAGTAATCAACCCTATTAGTTTTCCCGTTTCATCAATCATTGGAAGCTTCTCAATCTTATGTTTCTGAAGTATTCTGGCAGCAGCTTCAAGGTTAGTCTGATGATTTGTCGTAATCAGATTTGTAGTCATTACTTCTGTTATCTTCCGTGTCGGTTGTTTTCAAACCTCAGATCCCTGTTTGTTACGATTCCTTTCAGAATTCCATTTATATCAATAACCGGAATGCCTCCGATCTTGTATTCACTCATTAGATTCATCGCTTCTCCAACGGTGGCATCAAGATTAATTGTTATCGGATCGAATATCATAACATTTTCAGCCCTTTTTACCCGCTTTACCTGGCTGCCTGTTTTTCAATCGACATATTCTTATGGATAACACCGATACCTCCTTCTCTTGCAATTGCAATCGCCAGCTCATCTTCTGTTACAGTATCCATAGCAGCAGAAACAACAGGAGTATTGATCCGGATATTCCTGGTGAACATTGAACTGAGATTAACTTCCCTTGGAAGTACCTCAGAATATGAAGGAACCAGCAGAACATCATCAAAAGTTAAACCTTCATAAAGTATCTTATCCTTTAAAAATGACATCAGATGAGAGTTTAATTTTTGATGGCGCAAATTACGAAAAAAACAGAACTCTTAAAACATCTCTTTCTTTTAACCATTCATAAAAAATTGAATTACAGTTATTACATTTGTAAAATTAGAAATAAAAGTTTTGATTTTGGCTGGTGCGGGCTC
>CAVUAX010000001.1:0-972003 GCA_963739685.1 uncultured Bacteroidales bacterium | reverse complement strand
ATCGGAAAATAACAATGTACAATTTTCGGTAAATACGAATGTACAACTTTTGGTAACAATGATGTACAGTTTTCTTTCTTCCGGGGCATGCCCCGGAAGAAAGAAAAGTCAACTTTGCCGGGTTACTTAAAACCGGCCTTTATGAACAAATATTTAAACAAGTTGATCATGTACCATCAAATTCACAAAATGGACCGAGACGGGTTCTCACTTTCAAAAATCAGTCGTGAGCTTGTCATCGATCGGCGAACCGTCAAGTTTTACCTTTCGATGAACGAAAGCCAGTATGAGCAGTTCATTGGTGCCCAGGCTGAGAAGAAAAGAGAGTTAGGACCTTATGAAGAATTTATTAAAAATAAACTTGAAACATACCAGGAAACATCGGCAGCTCAGATGCATGACTGGCTGAAAGAGCATTACCCGAAGTTCCCCGGGGTAACAGCAAAAACAGTCTATAACTTTGTAATGTGGGTACGGCAAAAACACCATCTTCCCAAAATAAGTCCTCAGAGGGATTATGAGGCTGTCGAAGAGCTCCCTTACGGGCAGCAGGCACAAGTAGATTTTGGGCAATATAACATGCGTAACGGCTTAGGTAAGCGCATAAAAGTCTGGTTCTTTACCATGGTACTGTCACGTTCCCGGTACAAGTATGTTTTCTTTTCGGATACCCCATTTACCAGTTATACAGCTATTGAAGCCCACGAGAAAGCTTTTGCATTTTATGGAGGTATCACAAAGGAAATTGTTTACGATCAGGATAGGGTTTTTCTGGCTGATGAAAATAAAGGTGATTTGCTGCTAACCGATGCTTTTAAAAACTATTGCAGGGAACGTTTATTCCGATTACATTTTTGCCGTAAGGCCGATCCGGAAAGCAAAGGAAAAGTTGAAAACGTAGTTAAATATGTCAAGCAAAATTTTTTATACAACAGGCCATTTACTGATATTGATATACTCAACAGTGAAGCTTTGGCCTGGCTGGGCCGCACTGCCAATGCACAGCTTCATGCCGGTACGCATAAAGTCCCGTATAACGAATGGTGCTCCGAGAGAGGATCTCTGATACATTTTATCGCTATTTCAATGCCACCACCTTCTATTTTATATACCGTAAGAAAAGACAACACTATATCCTGGAAAGGCAACTTTTACACACTACCTTCAGGAACTTACAAAGGACGAGGGACACAGGTTAAAGTATCAAAGGACAATGCCTCCATAGTTATATCAGATCAGGCAGATAACCATCTATGCGTTCAGACCATATCTGCCGGCAAAGGCAATCTGGTACGTAATACAGATCATAAAAGAGAAAAGTCAGCTGGCATTGCCCAAATGATGACAGACATCTCTTGCATGTTCAGCAATCCTGAATTGGCCAAAAGCTACATGGAAGGTCTCCGCTCTGAAAAACCACGTTACATAAGGGACCAGCTTATACTTTTAAAACAAATCTTAGAGAGCACCGATACACAAACCATCGACCATACTTTACAATACTGTCTCCGGATGAAGGTGTTCAGTGCTAATGATTTTAAATCAGTGGCAGCTGGACTTTTACAAAAAAAATCATGTGAGAAATCCATCCCACTCATAACGCCTATCAATCCGTTGAATGGCCAAAGTCCAGTTGCGGCTCATTGCCAGCCAGAGCAAAGTGACATTGCCGTTTATGACCTGTTAATGCAAAGAAAGAACTAATCATGGAAAAGAAACAAATCATAAATACCTATTGCCGACAATTTAAAATGAGTGGCATGATGGCAAGTCTTGATCAGGCACTCAGAGAAGCTGAAACAGGATCCGTAAGTTACCTTGATTATACAATCAGACTCCTTCAGGCCGAAGCCTTACACCGGGAACTAAAAGATGCCGAAAGGCGGCTTAAGACTGCCCGGTTACCCCGCATGAACGATTTAAATATGTATGACTATGCTTTTGATAATGGCTTGCCTAAATCGCGAATGACTCAGCTTCGGGAACTTGACTGGCTAGACCAGATTTACAATATAATCCTGATGGGACCTTCCGGAACAGGTAAGACATTTATAGCTGCCGGACTTTGTGCCGATGCTGTCAGAAAAGGGTACAATGCTTACTTCCGCACTATGGATGAAATCATTGGGATACTCAAAATGAAAGACTTTACCCAGTCTGCAAAGGCTGATTATAAACGACTTATGAAAGCAAACCTTATTGTTATTGATGATATTATGTTGTTCCCTGTTGAAAAACCACAGGCAGTCGCTTTGTTTAATTTTATAAACCAACTCTATGAAAAAACAGCTTTTATTATTACAACTAACAAGTCCCCGTCTCAATGGGCGAAAATGTTAGATGATGAAGTCCTCGCTACGGCTTTGCTTGACAGACTTTTGTTCCGATGCGAAGTCATTAACCTCTCCGGAAAAAGCTTTCGGATCAAAAACAGAAAAACAATTTTTAATGAAAAAATTTAATCTATTTTTGACTAAGTAAAATGTACATTCTTGTTGCCATTTTCTGTACATCCTAAATTACCGAAAACTGTACATTTGCAATTTCTGGTTACAGTTTTCTTCAAAAATTCACTGGAAGTGTTCAAAATGTTGGAATAGAGGAACGAAAACTGGATGGTAAGAGGCTAAGCGGAGAAATTAAGAGAGGTAATAAATAAGAGTTGCTTATAAATAAAGACACCCAATATGTAAAAAATAAACCCTGCCATTTCTGACAGGGTTTATTCTTAAAAGGTACAAAAAAGCACAAAATATTTGTAACTTATTGACTTTTAGTACCTAAAAGTCGGGGTGAGAAGATTGCTCGTCGCGCTGCACGCGACTCGCGGACTTCCAGGGGGTGGCTAAAAAGAAAAAGCCTTTAGTCGCTTCGCTCCTTATGGTCTTTATTTTTACTGAAGCTTATATAAGCAAGCTTACAACGCTTCATAAAAATAAAGCCCTCCCGCTATAGCGGAAAGGCTTTTTCTTTTGTCGGGGTGAGAAGACTCGAACTTCCGGCCCCTACGTCCCGAACGTAGTACGCTACCAACTGCGCCACACCCCGCTGAAATAAATTCAGGATGACAAAAATAAGAAATATTTTGATTGGTTTCTTACTCTTCACTTTATTACTGATCACAATTACTGTCAGAAAGAGTGATTTAATTCTTACTTTTATGACCCAAACAGAATATAAACTAACCTGATGACAAATTTTAACAGGATTTCATCAATCGATATAATGAGAGGTCTGGCTATCTTCTTTATGCTGCTATTTAATGACCTGTACATGAAGAGCGCTGTTTCCTGGCCCGGACTACAGGAACTGAATGCTGGCGGGACGGGACCTGCAGACTGGATATTTCCAGTGTTCCTGTTCCTTGCCGGAGTCGTGATCCCTTTCTCATTCTCAAAAAGATTTTCCCGTGGCGATAGCCTGGGTGAAATACGAAAACACATCTTTGTCAGATTTATCAGCCTTATTATTTTAGGAGTGCTTATGGTTAATACAGGCAGGGTGAATTCTGAACTTACAGGTATCAGCGTAAACCTCTGGTCCATTCTTTTATATGTCGGGGTATTCCTGATCTGGAACGATTATTACGATAAAGAAAACAGGTTTTTTACCGTAAACGGACTCAGGCTTTTGGGTGCTGCCATCCTTGTTTTCCTTATCTTTAAATTCAAATCGGGACACCCGGAAAATAATGGGTCACTCATTCCGGGATGGTGGGGCTTCACCGGACTGATCGGATGGGGTTATCTAGTTGCAGCTTTTGCATATGTATTATTTCGCGATTCAATAATTAAAACTGCATTTTTAACAGCTTTCTTCCTGGTGATGAATATGCTCTCGGCATTGAATTTAACCGGTCTTCCCGATTTCTATGAAACTATTTTAGGTGTTATTATTGACGGATATGTTCCGTTTATAGTACTTTCGGGATTACTGGCAGGATTGATAATCAAAAAATTATCTTCAACAGAATCCAGGAAGGTTATTCCTCTTTGCACGGGTATAGGGATCCTTTACCTGGTTGCAGGATTTGCTCTCAGAAACGGTTTTATTATATTTGGGCTAAATGGAATTCCTGCCTGGGCATTGATAAGCAGCGGACTCAGCTTTCTTCTTTTTACCCTGATTTACTGGATAACCGATGTAAAAAAACTCACCGGATGGGCTGGTTTTATAAGGCCGGCAGGGGAAAAGTCATTGACTGCCTATCTCATCCCTTTTATTATTTATTGCTTCATCAACATTTCCGGAATTCCGGTTCTTATCTATAAGCAATCAGATAATCCGCTGGTAGTGATTGCAGGTTCACTGGTATGGGCCCTGTTATTGATACAGCTTACTGCCCTCCTTGCAAGACTTAATATTAAACTAAAAATATAGAGTAGTTTAAACCGGTAAAATAAGCAGGGAAGAATGATAGCCGCACATAAGCAGGCTACCATAGATTCAAATTATTCAATCTCTTGAAAACCATTTCAGGTGTAAGCCAGTTCATACAGGCAAAATCTCCACGTTTACATTCTCCTTTTCCATAAATTGTACATGGCCTGCAGGTCAGTTCATCAGCCGGGATCCGGATTGAATAATTTTCCGGTTGCATCCAGGCTCCAAAACCGCTTAAAGGGTCTGTTCCTCCCCATACCGAAATGACCTTTGTCCCGACAAGAGCAGCCATATGCATATTCGAAGAGTCCATGGCAATCATCAGGTTAAGTTTGCTCATAAGTGCCAGCTCTTCATCAAGATTAAGCCTCCCCACAAGATTAAAAGAACCGGGGACCCTCATATTAAAAGCTTTCATCTTCTCCGAATCCTCTTTGCCGCCGAATAACCAGAATCTGACTTTATGATTTTCAGAAATCATTTCCAGCAGTCTTATCATGTTTTCCTCAGGCCACAGCTTCAGTTTATGTCTGGCCCAGGGGGCAACGCCTATATTTAATTCTCCAGTCTGACCGGTCATTGACACAGCTTTCATTAATCCTTCGGGAGAAGGTACAATAAAAGCCTCTTTCGACGGTACCAGGGGAAAACCTGCCCGGGTAAAAACATCACAATACCTCTCCACAGTGTGTTTTAACTGCACTTTCTTCTTTCCGGTGATTAAAGATCGCTTCTCAGCCCTGCCTTTGTCAATTACTGAGACAGGAACCCCGGAAATCCTGAAGAGCAGCCGTAAAATCTTTGACCTCAGAACATCATGCAGATCAATTACATAGTCTATTTTTGCCAGGCGTTTAATATCCCTGTAAAGTCTGAATATCCCGAAAAATCCCTTGTGCTTCCTTTGCAGATCCGTGAAAATAATCCTGAGCCCGTGGATTGAAGAAAAAAATGATCCGAAAGCCGGCCGGGTAAGCATAACGATCTCAGTTTCGGGGTATTGACTTCTCATCCCGGCCAGGACGGGAGTAGTGAGGGCAACATCACCCATTGCAGAAATTCGTATTACCAGCAAACGCATTTCAGTATTTTTCGTAAGATTTTTCCTCAATAAGCCCTGATGAAGTTTTAATATTGATTTCCCTTTTTAGTTCGGATCTTCTGTCGTTTTTAATATAAACAGAGCGTGCTAGGGATATGAAATCATCCCCAAAATCCTTTTTCCTTTCCAGATCACGGATATGGTCTTCTATGTCCCACAACTCACTATTAACATCATAAAGAGCCTTATATAAAATATCTCCGCTGTTCATGAGAGATGAAGCGACCTTAATTAACTCATCATATTCCTTTTTCAGGTTTTTAAGTTTGGTTTCATCTTTGATTCTTTCCAGTTTTATCTGGAGGATGGTGATTTTATCAATTATCTCACCATTTGATACTTCTATTTTCATTTTTACTTTTATGTAAGTTCAAAAGTAACACTTTTGTCATTTAACTTTTAATTTTTCAATTAATTACTCACCCCTACCCCTCCCGGGCGGGGACTTTGATTTGTATAACCCCTCACTCCTTAAACTCTGATCTGCTACACCCTTTTCAGTAAAGCGGAAAGAGACAGGGGCTAAGGCAAAGCTTAATACGGATCCACATCTATTGTAATCCTGAGCGACCCTGCTCCTTTTTCTGACCCGAGACGGCTGATTGCCTCTTTCAACAACTGCTTGGCTTTGCCGGGAGCTTTTTCTCTTTCTATTTTCAGAAGGATATTTTTAATATACCACGACTGTACCTGAGAGATTACAGGATATTCAGGTCCAAGCACCCTTTTCCCGAACACCCCTTTCAGGTCTTTACCAAGAATCTCTGAATATAAGTTAAGTGTTGCTCTTTCTTTATGTCTGATACTTATTCTGATCATCCTGCAGAACGGAGGATAGTTAAAGGCAATTCTCTCATCTGATTCAGATTTAAACATACCCGTGTAATCATGTCTCAGAACCATTCTGATTATTTTGTTACCCGGGTCCGATGTCTGGATCACAACTTTACCCTGTTTCTGCCTGCGGCCTGCTCTTCCGCTAACCTGTTCTATAAGCTGAAAGCTTCTTTCATGAGCCCTGAAATCGGGGTAGTTTAAAAGGTTATCGGCATTAAGAACCCCTACAACTGTCAGATTCTCAAAATCAAGACCCTTGGAAATCATCTGTGTGCCTATAAGAATATCAATACGTCTCTCTTCAAAAGCCTTAATTATTCTGTCAAAGGAGTTCTTATTCCTTGTTGTATCCTGATCCATCCGTCCTATTCGTGCAGCCGGAAACACAATCTTTATTTCATCCTCTATTTTTTCGGTACCAAATCCCCTTGTTACCATTCCTGACGAATGACAGCTATCACATTTTGACGGCAACCCTGTTGAATATCCGCAATAATGACATACTAGTCTGTTGATACCTTTATGATAAGTAAGGTTAACGGCGCACTGGACGCAGGTTGGGATCCATCCGCATTCGGAACACTCAATGTACGGGGAAAATCCTCTCCTGTTCTGGAAAAGAACAACCTGCTCACCTTTTCCGAGAGCTTCATCTATTGCGTGGAGCAATTGTGGAGTAAAATGCGAGACCATAAGCTTTTTCCTGTATGCTTCGCGGGTGTTGGCCAATATTATTGCAGGCAATTTTATCGCTCCATGCCTCTCCTTCAAATCGGTAAGTCCATATTTCCCCTTCAGGGCATTATTGTAACTTTCGATTGAAGGAGAAGCCGACCCAAGAACTGTTTTTGCTTTATGTATGGCGGCCAGCATGATTGCTGCATCGCGTGCATGATACCTTGGAGCAGGGTCGTGCTGCTTATAGGAACCGTCATGCTCCTCATCTACAATTATCAGCCCCAGATCAAGAAAAGGCAGAAAAAGTGATGACCTCACACCCAGAATCAGCCTGTAACCCTTTTGGGGGTCTGATTCAGCAACCATGTTCCAGATTTCCACCTTTTCAGGATCACTGAAACGCGAATGGTACACGCCTGTGACTGCACCGAAATGCTTTTTTAACCTAAGTATTATCTGGGTTGTGAGAGCAATCTCAGGAAGCAGATAGAGAACCTGACGGCCTTTTTTTAATTGCTCGTCAATCAGGTGAATATAGATCTCTGTTTTACCGCTCGACGTAACACCATGTAACAGGGTAATAGCTTTATCTTTTAACTGGCTTTTTACAGACGCGTATGCAACTTCCTGAATCTCTGACAGTTTTTTCAGAGGTTCTACCGAACCATCTGAGCTTTTTAACCGGGATATATCAAGATAAAGAATTGAAAGTATACCTTTTTCTGAAAGAGAATCAATGACTCCGGGTGACGCCCTGGTTTCTCTCAACAGTGCTGATTTTCTGACCGGTATGATTTCTGAGCCTGAAGTGTAACCCGAAAGCCGGATATATTCTGAAAGGATTTCATATTGCCGGGGAGCCTTCACGATCCTGTTCAGAATATTGTTTAATTCTTCATCGGTGAAGTTACGTGCCAGTACAATAAAAGTTTCCTTCTTAGGCTTATATCTCTTAAGGTACAACTCTGAAGGAAGCGCAGCCTTCAATACTTCCCCTTCATAACACATATAATACTCAGAGATCCACAACCATAGTTTTAATTGCTGATCACTGATAACAGGAATAGTATCATTGACTTCAATTATTGATTTTATCTTATGCAATTCAGGGGTCTTGTCATGGATACTACAGACAATCCCTGAATAGAGGTTGCTTCTGCCGAATTCGACGGTTACCATCACTCCGGGAGCAACCTTTGCCAGGAATTCCTCCGGAATCCTGTATGTGAATCTTCCACTGACTGCCAGAGGCAATATAATATCAGCAAATCTGTTGGCCATAAATAAAATCAGACTGCAAAGTAAGAAGAATTCGGGAATGTTTACCCTGCTTCCCTGAAGCCAGCCATGATATTCAGAAGATGACACTATCTGACCGGGTTGATGAGGAAGACATACAACAGGTTTGAAAATGATGCAATTATCATCTCCAGGAAATAAATTCGCAGGATCACTTAACAATAGTATTAACACAAAAATGTTAAATTGCAGCCTGTTTACAAAGGAAAATAGTCTCATGGTGGCAATGGTTCGGGGCAATGGTCCTCTCTCCATATGAGATTAATGATGACACGAATAATACTTTTAAAACCGGTATAAATGGAAAAAGATGATAAACAGTTTTCCGGAGGCAGAAAATACAGCAATGGGGAAATCACAGTTTACTGGAAACCTTCAGCATGTGTCCATGCATCATACTGCTACAGAGAACTTATAGAGGTTTTTGATCCGGCAAGAAGACCATGGGTGGATATTGATGGCGCTCCTGTATCCAAAATAATTGAAACTGTAAATTTGTGTCCAACCGAAGCGCTCACCTGGAAGTGGAACGATGAAGAAAAAAACCAGGATGTTGACAAGGATCAGACAAATCATATTAATTTCAGAAGACCTGAACTGATGAGCCAGGCAAGTCAGGTCGATGAAAGAGAACCGGTTACTGTAAAAATTATGCCAGATGGACCGATTATTTTTAAAGGGGATTTTACTTTGACATACGAAGGAAAGACAAAAGAAGTTAATGACAGTATGATATCAATTTGTCGCTGCGGGGTCAGTGATCATATGCCATTCTGCGACGGACAACACAGAAAAACAGGTTTCACGGGTTAATCCTTAACTGATGGAAGATAAGAAAGAAGATAAATCAAGGGCCCATATTGAGGTAATTGAATTTGGTCCTCTGAAGATAACCGGAAATTTTTTAATTAAGGATCCTCAGAGAGGAACTGAATCTTCCCCGGGAGAGGTTCTTTTATGCAGATGCGGAAGATCGAACAATAAGCCATATTGTGATGAATCACATAAAAAATAACAGGTTGCCGGATTGTTATTTATCTCTTTGAGCTATTGAACGGAGATCTGCCTGAAATGATGGTAAGGGAGTTTTAAGAAGATAATTATATGTATTTGTCAATTAAGTACTTCAGTTACTTTCACAGCAGCTTCACTGAATGAAATGGCAGATAATACCGAAAGACCCGAGTTGTCAATAATCTCTTTTGCTTCAGTAGCATTTGTTCCCTGCAACCGGACAATGACCGGCACGTTTATTTTGCCAATTGATTTGTATGCCTCAACTACTCCATTTGCAACCCTGTCGCACCTTACAATCCCTCCAAAAATATTTATAAGTATAGCCTTAACAGCAGGATCTTTCAGGATAATCCTGAACCCTGCTTCAACTGTCCTGGCATTGGCTCCGCCACCCACGTCAAGAAAATTCGCAGGTGAACCTCCCGAAAGCTTAATTATATCCATGGTAGCCATTGCAAGTCCCGCACCGTTTACCATACATCCTACATTCCCATCGAGTTTTACGAAGTTAAGGTTATGATTACCCGCTTCGACCTCAACGGGATCTTCCTCATTAACATCCCTCATGTTTAACAGGTCGGGATGCCTGAATAATGCATTATCATCAAGTACAAGTTTGCAGTCGACGGCAATTATCCTGCTATCGCTTGTCATAAGTACCGGGTTGATCTCGAGTAACTGCGCATCAGTATTAATGAAAGTTTCATACAACCCATTCAAAAATTTCAGCATGTTTTTAAATCCTGTTCCGGTTAATCCCAGGTTAAAGGCAATATCACGGCATTGAAATGTCTGCAATCCGATGCCCGGAATGATTTCCTCAGTAAAAATAAGCCCTGGACTTTTTTCAGCCACCTCTTCGATCGACATTCCTCCTTCCGGAGAGTACATGAAAATGTACCTGCCTCTGCTTCTGTTTAGTAAAATACTTATATAAAATTCCTTTCGTTCTGATTCTCCTTCATAATAAACATCCTGCGCAATAAGGACCCTGTTAACCTTTTTTCCGTCAGGACCGGTCTGGGGGGTAACCAGGTTCATTCCTATCATTTGTCCGGCAATCTTCCCCGCTTCTTCAACAGATCTGGCAAGTTTTACTCCACCGCCTTTTCCTCTTCCCCCGGCATGAATTTGTGCCTTAACAACAAATATTTCCGTGTCAAATTTTTCCTTTAACTGCCTGGCTACCATCATTGCCTGTTCCGGTGTCTCAGCAACAAACCCTTCCTGGATGTCCACATTATATGCCTTGAGCAATGATTTACCCTGAAATTCATGAATATTCATATTACTTTTGTTTAGTTAGACCTATAACCAGCCTGCCGCTTAATTCTTTGATTACAATATAACGGTTTTTAACAGAATTTTTATCTATTTTTCGCAAAAAAAATAATGCGTAAACTTCTAAACAGGGAACTTGGAAGAAAGAGCGTTGAACAGTTCCGTGGATTCAAAAAATCACCATTTGTTATTATTCTCGATAATGTAAGGAGCCAGGCCAATGTAGGATCCGTTTTCAGAACCGCTGACGCTTTTCTCGTTGAAAAAATATGCCTTTGCGGTATCACTTCCACTCCCCCCCACAGGGAAATCCGTAAAACGGCTCTGGGTGCTACCGAATCGGTAAGCTGGGATTATTATCCTTCTACAATGGAGGCTGTTACAGAACTAAAGGGAAAAGGGTACAGGCTGGTAGGCATTGAACAGGCTGAAGGATCTGTTGAGTTGCAGAATATGGTGGTTGATGTTAAAGAAAAGTATGCTCTTGTGTTTGGACATGAGGTAAATGGAGTTGATCAGGAGGTCTTGAATAATTGTGATATGTGTATTGAGATTCCCCAGTTTGGAACAAAACACTCTTTCAATATTGCAGTAAGCGCAGGTATTGTATTATGGGAGATGAGCAAAGGCTCCAAACAGCTACATAACTGACTACCCATTTTTCATCCACCATCTTACTTTTTGTTCCTCAAGCACTCTGGCATATTGCTTCACAATCCCCTGTCATATTGCCCCCCTTCAGGGGGGTTGGGGGGCAAAAAAGAGAGGCTGCCCTTTTGAGACAGCCTCTATAACTTTATAATTACCTGTTTATTGAACAGTTGATTTAAAAGTATCATCATTGAAAAACTTAGCAAACTCAAGGTCAGTTTTAGCATAAGCTTTCCAGCTGGAGTTGAGTCCGACAGCTTCACGAAGACCACTAATCATATAGTTTTTGTCGTCGAGACGGGCACCCACAACTGCCTTAAGGTATGATGCATTCCCGTTTTTGTCCGTTTCTGTAATTCCATCAAGTGTACTTTTTGCTTTGTTAACGTCGCCCTTCAACAGTTCAGCCAGTGCAAGATTGAAGCTGGGCTCAGTACCGAGGTTATTAACTGCCTGGTCATATTCACCTTTCGTAATATTAATTACACCAAGACCCCATCTTGATTCCGGAGAGGAAGTAGTCATTGAATTGAAGTATTCTTCTGCTTTTGCAAGGTCGCCCTTGGCAAGTGCAGCACAGCCAAGATTATTCTTAACTACGTCGTTATTCTGGATAGCTCTTGCCTTTTCAAATGCTGCTGTTGCTTCATCCACTTTGCCTAACTGAAGATACATATATCCTATGTTACTTGCTGCACGGACACATTTAGGATTTGCCGCGGATGTTTCCTGGTAAAACTTCAGTTTTTCGTTCTGATCCTGGGTTAGTGTGGCAGAATACAACATCTCCTCAAGGTTCAATGCCGATGGATCAGATCTCATTTGTGAGAGTATCTGCGCATCAGTCCGGCCAACCTTATCAACATTGATCTCCATTCTGGATCTTCTCAGTTTGGGCAGGATACCGGTTTTCAGAACTTCAAAAGCGGAAGACATGCTCTTTATCTCTTTATCGCGAACAGCCGGATCAGAATACATTGAAAGAACACGAAGGATAAGATCTTTATCGGGTATATTTGATTTTTCAACTTCGGTTTTGAAACCATCCCAATCTTCAGCAATGGTTTTTTCATCGTAGAATCCCGGAGTTTTGGCAGCTTCGGCTTTTGCCAATTCTTTTTTTATGAATTTATCGGCTGTACCGCCGCGCTCTCCAGAGAGCTTTTCGTTAAAATCGTATGGACCATCAGGAGAAGCATATGACCTGATAACTGCACCTTTTAACTGACGGTCAGCGTCGGTCTCTACGGATTTAATATAATCTTTAAGTTGAATGATATCTTCAGCTTTAAGTTCAGAGCTGCGAATATTATCTTTATTAATAAGGTAGTTGATATCTGCAACCTGACTTTCAGGAGTAATTCTGACAAAATTATCTTTCATCAAAATCGGTTTCCCCACTTTTTCAACAAGCGTTGAAGTAGCGATTACTCCATCTGCTAATTTAACAGGATCAAAGTCGAGACTTTTGGAACCCCTCGTAGCTTTAATTCTCAAAACCAGTTCAGACATTTTCATTGCATCCTTATAGGGGACTGAACCAGTGTATGTAAAATTACCTCCGCTGCCAGAAATTACCTTATTATTAGCCTGAACACTCTCGCCCTGAACAGTGATAGCCTTTTCAAAAGCAGTTTCTCCGCCAGTATAAGTAAGTACAGGAGTAGCAGTAAGTGTAGTTTTTTTATCAAAATATTTCTCAGGAAATACACCTTTGATTGTAACATTAACAAGACCTGCATGTGTTTCCAGTACTTTTGGGGTAACCTCATACTTTACCAGGCCTGAGTTTTTCTTCATCTTATTTAGTCCGCTGCAACTTGTCATAAATGCGGCAGCCAGAATAAGGATAAAATAGCTTCTGAATTTTTTCATAGTTAAAAATGTTATTTGTTTGTGATATAATTGCACTGATTATTCAACAAAAAACTTTAATTATAGATTATTTGCAAATTTAAACAAAAATAGTCACAAAAAGTACCTGTTTAAAAAAATTTATTGAAGAATTATGTTATTAAGTCCAACAGGATAATCCTTATAAAAAATTGTATCAATGATTTTTGCGTAATCTTTTTCATCAGCCACGAAATCTATTTTATTAATATCTATAACCAGGTATTTGTATTCCCGGTTCTGTTTAAAAAACATAAAATAACTATTCTGGATCTTCAGAAGGTATTCTGTTGTAATTGTTTTTTCATATTTACGGCCCCTCTTTTCAATATTATCCATCACTCGGCCGGTATTAAGATGAAGATAGACGTATAAGTCAGGTCTGGGAACAGAACCATACGTTAAATAGAAAATTTGCCTGTACAGGTTATATTCTTCCCCACTGAGGGTTGAGGAAGCAAATACAAGGGATTTCATGAAATAATAATCTGCTACAGTGAATGACTTGAACAGATCCGGTGTTGCCAATTCATTCCTGAGCTGTTTATAACTGTTTACCAGAAACGAAAGTTCCAGGGGAAAGGAGTATTTATCAGGATCGTTATAAAATTTTGGAAGGAAAGGATTGTCATCAAAATGTTCAAGGATAAGACGTGCATTAAACTGACCGGAAATCCTGCTGGCAAGAGTTGTTTTGCCTGCTCCGATATTTCCCTCAATCACCACATAGTTATATTCTGTCTTCATCCGATTAATTTTAATTAATCAAAATTAGAAATTGAATAAGAAAAAACAATAAAAAATCCCGACAAGTGCGGGATTAAGCTTAGTGATTTTGATCCGTTTCGGGTTTTCTTTCTCTGGGTTCCTGTCTGGGTGGCCGCGGAAGCAGCTCCTTTCGCGAAAGTTTTATTTTGCCGCTTCTGGTATCAATATCAATTATTTTGACTTCAATCTCCTGTCCTTCCTTAAGAACATCGCCCACTTCATTGACTTTGCTCCACTCTATTTCAGAAATATGAAGCAGTCCATCCTTATTTGGAAGAATCTCAACAAACGCTCCGAACTGAACTATCGTTTTTACTTTACCTTTATAAACCTGGCCTATTTCGGGTACTGTTACTATTTTTTTCACCCAGTCAAGTGCAGTGGTTATTACCTCTTCATTCTCTCCGAATATGTTTACATCCCCATGACCATCAACCTCTTCAACAATTATTGTAGCACCTGTGGTCACGTTGTATTTCCTGGATAATTTTTCCACCAGGTCCAATCAGTGCTCCGATCATTTCTTTTGGTATAGTCAGCTGCTCAATTCTCGGTGCATGAGGTTTAAGCTCAGGTCTGGGTTCTGAAATTGTCTCATTCATTATACTGAGGATATGCAATCTTCCTGCCCTGGCCTGCTCAAGAGCTTTTGCCATTATCTCGAATGAAAGACCCTCTACTTTAATATCCATCTGTGTTGCAGTAATTCCATCAGTGTGCCGGTTACTTTGAAATCCATATCACCCAGATGATCTTCATCACCAAGGATATCTGAAAGTATGGCATATTTTGTTGTTTCCTTATCTGTTATAAGACCCATCGCAATACCTGAAACAGGCTTGTGGAGCTTTATCCCGGCATCCATCAGGGCAAGAGTGCCGGCACATACGGTAGCCATCGAAGATGAGCCATTTGATTCGAGAATGTCTGAAACAACCCGGATTGCATATGGATTGTCTTCATCAGATGGCATCATATTTTTAAGGGCACGGTGAGCAAGGTTTCCATGACCTATCTCTCTTCTGCTTAATCCACGGGCAGGTTTTGCCTCACCAGTGGCAAAAGGCGGAAAATTATAATGTAGTGTGAACTTCTCAGTTCCTTTATTCAGTACTTCATCAATTATCTTCTCATCAAGTTTTGTTCCAAGAGTAACCGTAGTTAGCGACTGAGTCTCACCGCGTGTGAATAATGCTGATCCATGAGTTGCAGGAAGTGGATCTATTTCACATATAATAGGACGTATCTCATCTGGTTTTCCTGCCATCGAGACGGATCTTCTCATCCAGAACAAGCCTTCTTGATGCCTCTTTCAATACATCGTGATAATATTTTTTTACAAGTGTTTCATTAACAAGATTTTCTTCTGTATACTGAGCTAAGAAATCAGCTATAATTGCCTCGAAAGCTTCGATTCTCTTATGTTTGTCGGCTGTTGAATGATTTTGCAGCCACGTAACATTTATCATAAGTCTCATCCCATACTTTCTTCCTGAGATCTTCATCATTAGTCTCGTGACTATACTCTCTTTTGACTGTTGATCCTACCTCTTCAGCAAATTCCATTTGCGCCTTGCATTGAATTTTGATTGCATCATGAGCAATTTTTAAGAGCCTCAAGCATCTCTTCTTCGGATACCTCTTTCATTTCTCCCTCTACCATCAGAATATTATCGTAGGTGGCACCTACCATAAGGTCCATGTCAGCATCCTTGAGCTGTGTTGCTGTTGGATTAACAATAAATTTGTTATTGATTCTGGCTACTCTCACCTCCGACATAGGTCCGTTGAAAGGGACATCTGAAACAGCAAGAGCAGCTGATGCAGCCAGGCCGGCAAGTGCATCAGGAATAATATCCACATCAGCCGAAATAAGGCTGATTGTCACAAACGTTTCCGCATGATAATCTTCAGGGAAAAGAGGCCTTAATGCCCTGTCCACAAGTCTTGAAATAAGGATTTCATAATCCGAAGGTCTTGCTTCTCTTTTCATGAATCCATCCGGGAAATCTTCCGGATGAAGCATATTTTTCTTTATATTCTACCGAAAGTGGCATAAAATCAGTATCTTCTTTTGCCTCTCTTGCTGATACAACTGTGGCAAGCAACATTGTTTTACCCATTTTTAACAATACAGATCCATCTGCCTGCCTGGCCATTCTGCCTGTCTCAAGGGTTATAGTCTTCCCGTCACCGAGATCAATAATCTTCTCTTTTATATTAAACATTATATATGATTTTTTGAATATTGAAATTACAAAAAATAAAATTAAGATAATATGAAAAAAGGCAACTCTGGATTGCCTTCTTTCTTTTATTTACGTAATTTCAACGCTTTTATGATTTCTCGATACCTCCCGATATCTTTTATTTTAAGATAGTCCAGAAGTCTTCTCCTCTTCCCGACAAGCTTTATCAAGGCCTGTTGTGTACTGAAATCTTTTTTGTTCTTCTTAAGATGCTCAGTAAGATGGTTGATCCTGTAGGAGAAAAGTGCTATCTGGCCTTCAGCTGTGCCTGTATCAATCTCTGATGTTCCATAGGTCTTAAAAAACTCCTGCTTCTTTTCTGTTGTTAAATACATATCTTTAATTAAAATATTGTTAATCCAAAAGTAAATCGAATCTCCAATTTTGGAACGCAAAAATAAGACTTTTTTATGTAAATAATCAAACAATTGGATAAATTTTTTATAATTATTGAATATTTTATTTTTACAGGAACCTAAAACATTGAATATATAGAGGTACCCGTCTTAACTAAAGACGTAATTTTTATATTCAAAGTTGCGTGGAGAAACAAATTTATTTATCTATGGTTCAAGAATTAGTTCATCATGATCCTTTAACTTCTTCCCCATTTGTATCAGTTTGCTTCCAACCCGGCACTCAAGGCACCTTCTTTTTTTGCAATAGCTATTTCTGAGCTGGATCAGGGCCTGTGAATAGAAAGCTGAATCGGCATGAATACCGGCGGATTTCCATTCATCAATAATTGTGTTTGCCTCAGGTTGAATATGCTCCATAAAGGTAATGGCTTTTTCGTAAATTTCTCCATTATCCCTGCTCTTTCCATAAATAAACATTGCAGGTAATACAGCATTAATAAGCAAAATATCAGTTGCCTGCGATCCAGTGTTCTTCGATAGCTTTTTACTCTTTTTACCAAAAACATAATGATCATCCCAGTATCCTGACGCAGATACTTCAAAGAGTTCCTTCAGCACTTCAATATTTCCGGCATCAAGGGTTCTTGAAAAAAGTCCTCCTGAAACAGAAAGCATTGCTGCTAACTGAGATACCCGTACTGTGGGGAAATTTGCAGGTCTGAGCCTGCTGAATTTCCAGATCCAGCCGTGTAATGGTTTAAGGGAATATTTGGAGGAAAGTACTTTATAATCCCTGATAAGTTGCCGGTAATACCCGTCGGCCAGAGCCTCTTTGAACATACCCTCCTCAAGCATCCCTGAAGTCCCGAAAAGCAATGCTTCAATCTGTAAAAGATTATCCGAATGCTTCCGGATTATTTTGAAAGGAAGCACTGTTGCAAGCATTTCAAAAGGTTCTGCATTCACCCTGAATCCAAAATACCTTGATAATAACCTGTAAAATGTCTCTTCCCAGTCATTACCAGTTTCATTGTATATCTTCAGGATCGACTCTGACTTTTGCTCAAGCCTTTCGATAAGAAGGGAATTGAGCCAGTGCCGGATGTAAAACCTGTCAAGCCGGCTGATTTCATCCTGGCATGCAATCACAAAAGGGTAATTAAGGAGGTCCGTGTACCTCTCATAAAGTTTCTCATCAAAGCCCAGGGTAACAGTTAAAATTTCGTCTCCCCTTGAATTGAATACTCTACAGTCGTTCTCTGCAACAACATGAAGAATGACATTATTAAAAGCCGGATCAGTATTATGTCCATGATTGTCAAAGTGAGATGACCGGGTATGTATTTCAACATTTCCTGCCCATTCGGTGCCATCGATACAAATTCTTGAATTAAAAAAATCAGGACCGGCATCACGGTTATACTCACCCGGCTGAATCACTATGATTTTATTGCGGTTATTGTCAATAAGTGATTCTTCATCATAAAGACTGTATTTCCACAGATAATGGAGAAATTCCTCCTTCATACAAGCACAGATTTAATAAGAAAGCAGCCAGGTTATAAAGATATGAAAAAAGGCGTTACGGTGCAAGGGTACACCGGCAATACTCAGATCAAACTCCGCTCCCGGAGAAGGTGCTCCATCTCAATCTGCATCTCCCGGGCCTTTTTAGCCGCTACCTTATCGAAGTTTCCGGTAGAATCGGCAAATATAATTCCCCGCGATGAGTTGACCAGGAGGCCACATTTACTGTTCATCCCGTTCTTTGCAACTTCCTCCAGACTCCCGCCCTGAGCGCCAACACCCGGAACAAGCAGGAAATGATCCGGAATGATCTTACGGACATCTTTAAGCAATTCAGCCCGGGTTGCCCCAACAACATACATCAGGTTACTTTTTGTCCCCCATTTTTGCGAAACACTCAAAACTCTTTCAAATAGCTTAACCCCGGCCTCATTATGATATTGAAAATCCTCAGCACCGGAATTGGAGGTAAGCGCAAGAAGAACAACCCATTTATCTTTATATGAAAGGAACGGGGTAACGGAATCTGCACCCATATAAGGTGCCACTGTTATTGCATCAAAAGGCATATTTTCAAGAAATGTCCTGGCATACATTTTTGAAGTATTGCCAATATCACCTCTTTTGGCATCTGCTATAACAAAAATTTCAGGATAAAGTGCTTTAATATATCGTACAGTTGATTCAAGTGACGCCCAGCCTTTCGAACCATAACATTCATAAAAACCAACATTTGGCTTGTACGCAACAGCGTACTGATGAGTAGTATCTATGATCCTGCGGTTAAATTCAAAAACCGGATCTTTCTCTTTAAGGAGGAATGATGGTATCTTTTCAATTTCCGGATCAAGACCGATACAAAGAAAAGACCTTTTCCTGATGATGTTTTCAAATAACTCTGAGTAGGTCATTAAAAATATCTTTAGATATTGTTCTCCTTAAGACGCTCAGCATTTTCAGCCATTTGAAGTTTATTGATAACTTCCTGAATATTACCGTCAAGTATTGAAGGAAGATTATAGACTGTATAGTTTATCCTGTGATCAGTCATTCTTCCCTGGGGGTAATTATAGGTACGTATCTTGGCAGATCTGTCACCCGTTGAAACCATTGTTTTCCGGCGCGCCGAAACCTCATCAAGATATTTCTGATACTCAAGATTATAGAGCCTTGTCCTAAGCTCCTTCAATGCTTTATCGTAGTTCTTAATCTGTGACTTTTCATCCTGACAGGTAACAACAATCCCTGATGGGACGTGTGTAAGCCGGATTGCGGAATATGTTGTATTGACAGACTGTCCTCCGGGGCCCGATGAACAATATGTGTCTTTACGGATATCTTCGTTCCTGATTTCAACATCAAATTCATCAGCCTCCGGAAGTACTACGACCGATGCAGCAGATGTATGTACCCGCCCCTGAGTTTCTGTTTGTGGTACTCTTTGAACCCGGTGAACACCCGATTCATATTTCATGAGACCATATACTCCGTTCCCGGTGATGCTGACAACTATTTCTTTATACCCCCCTGCTGTTCCTTCTGAAAAACTGTTAACTTCAGCTTTCCATCCTTTTTGCTCAAAGAACTTGCTGTACATTCTGAAAAGATCCCCTGCAAAGATGCTTGCCTCATCACCGCCTGTTCCTGCCCTTATCTCCATAACCGCGTTCTTATCATCCTCAGGGTCAGAGGGTATAATAAGCAACTTGATCTCCTCTTCCATTTCAGGAAGACTGTTGTTAAGCTCTTCAAACTCTGCCTTGGCCATTTCTCTCACCTCCTCATCCTTCTCCGTCGACAACAGCTCTTTTGTACTGGCGATATTTAAAAGGGCCAGCTTATATCTCTCATACGACTCGATAATTGGCTGAAGCTCTTTATATTCCTTATTCAGCTTAACATAACGCTTCATATCCGAGAGCACTTCCTGCTGGGTAAGGAGTTCACCAACCTCAATGAACCTCTGTTTAACTCCTTCAAGTCTCTCGAGTATCATATTGTTTGCCATATTGAAGATTTTCAGGGTGCAAATATAGGAAAAAAGGCGCAACGTTGCAATGGCTAAAAGGCGCAAGGAAAGAATGTTAATGGAAATGAGGGCCAAAGGTGTTCGTTATTCAGGTATGTTAAATCTTCAAATCCTCTGCGAACCTCTCTGTAGCCTTAAGAACTGATGTTGAGATATCAGTCAGAATTTTTAGAATATATTCCTCTAATATTCGAAAGTTCCGAATTCTGACTTAATTGTCAGCTTTTTATTTTCAAAGGCTTCGCAGTAGCCGATTACTTTGGCCTGCAGATTAAACCCGGCTGCAATGTCAATAATTTTTGCAGCATTTTTCTGATCAGTATATATCTCAAACCGGTGACCCATATTAAAAACCTGATACATATCCTTCCAGGGAGTACCGGATTGTTCATTAATTAATTGGAACAAGGGAGGGATCTCAAACATACTATCTTTTACTATATGCATATTATCAATAAAACGCATTACTTTTGTCTGACCTCCACCCGAGCAATGTACCATGCCATGAATTTCAGACCTTAAACTCTCAAGTACTTTCTTAATTACAGGAGCATATGTACGGGTTGGTGAGAGAACAAGTTTACCTGCATTAATATTCAGACCCTCAATTTCATCAGTAACCTTAAACTTTCCTGTATAAAAAAGATCATAGGAAAGAGAAGGATCGAAACTATCAGGATATTTAGAAGCCAGGTATGGGGCAAAAATATCGTGCCTGGCGGAAGTAAGGCCATTACTTCCCATACCGCTGTTATATTCATTCTCATAGGTTGTCATGCCATATGATGAAAGACCGATAATGATATCCCCTGGTCTGATATTGTGGTTTGATATAACATCGGCTCTTTTCAGCCGGACAACAACATTGGAATCAACAATTATTGTTCTTACAAGGTCACCTAAATCAGCGGTCTCCCCTCCGGTTGAATATATGCCGATTCCGAGGTCCCTGAGTGTTGAGAGTACCTCTTCGGTTCCGTTAATTATTGATGAAATAACCTCACCCGGGATCAGATTTTTATTTCTTCCGATAGTTGAGGAAAGTAGAATATTATCACAGGCACCTACACATAAAAGATCATCCAGGTTCATAACTATTGCATCTTGTGCAATCCCTTTCCACACCGACAAATCGCCGGTCTCTCTCCAGTAAATATATGCCAGGGATGATTTTGTACCTGCACCATCAGCGTGCATAATGTTGCAGTAATCAGGGTCACCACCCAGCAGGTCAGGGACAATCTTGCAAAAAGCTTTGGGGTACAAGCCTTTGTCAATGTTCCTTATGGCTTCATGGAGTTCTTCCTTTGATGAAGAGACTCCTCTTTTATTGTATTTTGAATTGGCAGACATCATAGGTCAGATATGGAGGCAAAGATAGAAAAAAAGAGAGACGGAAAAAGGGGCAGAAACAAATACGCCTTTGAAAAAGGACATGCCAAAAGTTTGCAGACACCACAAAATTTACAAAGCTCAGGTAAAACTATTGAATTTTTCAATAACATTTTGAATAGGAACAATTATTCAGGTGCTCTGCTCCATAATCCTTTTCACCAAACATTTATCCGCAATTATAATGGTACAAGGCAAATCTTTTTATGATCAGTTTTTACCACTGTTAAAGACCCATTCAATTGCCTGCCTAAGTAATTTTCTAAAGTTGGGATTTTCAAAAGTAGGTACATCATGGCCACTCTGAAGGGTCACGATTCTTGCCTTTCCATATTTTTTTGTCCAGCCGATTACAGGGGTACTTGTCGGTTCGTCTGTGGTAAGTAATGGGGTGACACCTGCCTCCACGTAATAATCTTTATATGTCTCATCAAAAATTTCAAAATCACTTAATCCCTTTGTTACAGGATGTTTGGCATCCGTGATTTTTACTTTGAAATGAAGATCATGAATATATGAAGAAACCGGATACTGCCTGCCATTAACTATTGTAGGTTTGTGAAAATACTTGCCGCCGATAATCTTAAAATATTCAGGCCAGTCATCATAAGCACAGATGCTGTGATGAAGGACGACGACCGGTTTTCCCTGTTTTATACAGTCAGAGAAGCTTTTTGCCTGTTCGTCAGTTATTTTCTGCCACATGTGATAAAAAACCAGGACATCATAATTATTTCTGTTCCCGGGTAAAAACATATCGTAAGCCTCCGGGAACTTAACCACCTGATAAGTTATACCCGTTCCCAGGCCGGAAAGCATAGCATTGAAATCCTCAACTTTATAATCGTGTCCACCGGTAACTACAAGAATTCGGATCGGGTCGGCAAAAGAAGTAACGCAGTTTAAATCAGACGATGTAACTGAATATATAAGTAAAAGTGACAGCAGATATCGCATTATTAAAAAAGTAATTGTCTATTTCTTTGGTGATTCATAATCTGTTCTCAGCACTCTGAATTCAGTCCTGCGGTTTATCTGATGAGCAATTTCTTTCTGCTCATCATTTGCCAGGCTGTTAATATATTGTTCAGTAAGGGTTACACCTGATTTAAGGAACGGAGTTTGTGCAGCAATAGCAGCATCGACAACTTTAGGACTTGATTCTCCATATCCTTTTGCCAATAGTCGTTCAGGATCAATTCCTTTATCAATCAGGTATTGGACAACAATTTGCGCTCTTTTCTGTGATAATTCCAGGTTATATTCTTCAGTATCCCTTGAATCAGTATGGGACATAAGCTCAATAGTAACATTTGGATTATCGTTCAGGGTTTCTACAAGCTTATCGAGAGAAACCATTGATTCGGGTCTCAGGTCCCATTTTCCAAAATCATAAAAAATATTTGGCAGTTCAATTGGCTTATCTATTGCTGTAAGAAGAATGGTGACCATAAAATCCCGGCTCTTATCCTGCCCTTTTGTAGTCTCTTTTTCCTTACCGTTAAGATAACCCTTTCTTTGATGCAAGAAATATATAATCTACATCGGGTTTTAGAGCGAATTTGAAATCTCCGCCCTGTACCAGTCTCTGCCTGGAGATTAGATCCATCACTTGCAATAAGCTGCACAGTTGAAGAGGGTATTGCAGCACCGGTTTTTTCATCTTTCACAAGCCCGGTCACACTAAACTGAAGAGGAGGCAATTCAAAAGTATACAGGTCATCATTACCTCTTCCTTTGCGTGTTGAACTGAATATCCCCTTTTCATAGCCTTCTTCAAATGTGATTCCGAAATCATCCGCAAAGCTGTTAATAGGTGGTTTCATATTTTGTACAAGCCAACTATCCGTCGGGTTGTGGTGTGGCTTTAAATATATCGAGTCCACCCATTCCTATAAGTCCGTCAGAGGAGAAATAGAGTGTACCGTCTTCCCTGACATAATGGAAAAAGTTCATCACCGGGTGTATTGATATCAGGGCCGGATTGCGCGGTTTTGACCATCCATCGCCCCCATTTGCACGGGTGACAATCCAGATATCTTTTCCGCCAAAACCTCCTGTCATATCTGAAACAAAATATAAATGTTTTCCCATCTGTTGTCATAGCAGGGTGAGCTGCAACCATAGAATCAGGAAGCAGCCCCAGGTTTTTTGGTTCGCTCCATTTATCACCGGATCTGTCTGAAAACATTATTACACAGCCCTTTTTCTCACGTTTCCCGGCTTCACATCTGGTAAAATATAGTTCTTTGTAATCTGAAGCAAAACGAAGGCGTTCCGTCTTCAAATTCACTATTGATTCCGGCAACAGGAACAGGAGTACTCCATTTTGACTTCTTATCAATCCTGCTTTCAAAGATATCCGTAAAGTTCTGACCTGTTGCACCATGTGTTTTATTTCCCTCCGCATCATCACGTGATGAAGTAAAATAGACTTCGCCGAAATCGTCGCGGGCATAAGCAGGGCTAAAATCAGATTGTCTTGAGTTAAGATCTTTAAGTTCATCAACCTTATATGCCTCCGGGCTTCTTTCCCAGTCAAGGGCCAGTTCGCATGCACTTATTTCCTGATCGGCTCTCGCATCGGATGGAGCAACCTGTTTATATTTTTTAAATTCATCGATTGCCAGTTGATATTTGTCGTTTTTCTTAAGTGATTCTGCAAGGCCAGATACTGTGCTTCAGGTTTTGAATATGAAGATCTTACAGCAAGCTTGTACCATGTTTCGGCGTTTTTTGGATCGTTGATCAATCTGTAACATTCAGCAATCATGAATACCAGTTCGGTTCTTGACGCCTTGTCAGATTTTCTTGTTTTGGAATAGGCATTTTTAAAAAGATCAATTGCATCAAAATACTCTCCGGCACTGAAGGAGGAATATGCTCTTTCAGCCTTTTTTTTCTGTGCAGGTGATTCCTGTGCAACTGCCAATATCAATATTATTATGAAGAACAAGAATTGTTTCATGTGATTATAATTTTATTTTTAATCGTCACATAGCCTGCCCAGCATAAGTGGGGGACCCACATTTGTCCGGAGAAGTATTTTCATACTTGTCTGTGTTTGAAAAACATGTGGGTTTCATATTACTACATTCAAATCGATTATAAATGTAATTAATTTAAGTCATTCTTATTGTATTATTAACGACGGGTAATCATATTTATTATAAAAATAAAGGGGATCTTACCAGGCAATCCCCTTTATGAAAAAATCAGATAACCTCAGTTACCTTGTAAAAAGCAATTCCCGGTATTTAGGAAGAGGCCACATTTCATTATCTACAATCAGTTCAAGCTTATCAATATGAACCCTGATCTCATCGAGGTAGGGCTTAACTTTGTCTTCATATGCTATGGCTTTCTTATATGAATCCTCTATCACATTGGCCTTTTTCCGTTCCTCTATCATATCATTAACAAGCTTTTTAATCATTGAGATATGATCCGATATCGTCACTATCACCTCTTTACGGGCAGCCGCAAGTCTCTCAAATTCCTGATCGCTGAATATTTCCTTCAAGCCTTTTATATTTTCAATAAGAGATGTCATATAACTTATTGCTATCGGTACTATGTGATTCATGGCCAGATCACCCAGCACCCTGGCTTCAATCTGAACTTTCTTTGTAAATTTTTCATATTCCACCTCAACACGGCTTTCCAGCTCTTTACCTGTAAATATCCCTGAGCCGATTAATACTTCTTTAGATTTTTCGGAAAGGTATCTTTTGATTGAACCCGGGACACTTTCAATATTTGAAAGCTGTCTTTTGAGTGCCTCTTTGTGCCATTCTTTGCTGTAATTATCACCTTCAAACAAAACTCTTATCTGACTCCAGGATATATTTTTTCAATACCTGGAAAATAGCCTCGTCTTTATTTCTTCCTTTTTTAATTATAAGATCAACTTCTGTTTTAAATCTTCTCAGCTGATACGCTACAGAGGCATTTACTGCAATCATTGCCTGCACTGCAGTTAGCAGATGCTCCAACAGCTCTGAATTCAAAGCTGTTACCGGTAAATGCGAAGGGAGAGGTACGGTTACGGTCAGTATTATCGAGCAAGATTTCAGGAATTTTGCCAATTCCGAGTTTAAGTTCTGTCTTCTGAGCAGGAGTCATCTTCTTATCCGTTACCTTCCTGGCTATGTTTTCAAGCATATTTCTCAAATATGAACCAAGAAACACTGAAATAATTGCAGGAGGAGCTTCATGTCCTCCAAACCTGTATGAATTTGATTCATTCATTACAGATGCTCTTATCAATTCATTGCTGTCGTTTACAGCTTTTATAACATTTACAAGGAAAGTAAGAAACTGGAGATTGGTCTTAGGATTTTTTCCCGGAGATAAAAGATTTACACCTGTATTTGTCGCCATTGACCAGTTATTATGTTTTCCAGAGCCGTTAATACCGGCAAATGGTTTTTCATGAAATAATACCCTGAACTTGTGTTTCCGCGCCACACGTCTCATTATATCCATCAGAAGCTGATTATGGTCAACTGCCAGGTTCACTTCCTCGAAAATAGGAGCACATTCGAACTGGTTGGGAGCAACCTCATTATGACGTGTTTTTATTGGTATCCCGAGTCTGAAAGATTCGCATTCAAAATCCTTTATAAAGCACATAACCCTTTCGGGAATCGACCCGAAATAGTGATCCGAGAGCTGCTGATCTTTTGAAGACTGATGACCCATAAGTGTTCGTTCAGCAAGAACAATATCAGGTCTGGCATAATAAAGAGCTTCATCAATCAGGAAATATTCCTGTTCGCAACCCAGGGTTGCAATAACTTTTTTTACATCTTTATCAAAGTACTGGCAAACTGCAACTGCTGAATCTGTCGAGCTCTGAGAGAGCTTTCAGGAGAGGTGCCTTATAATCGAGGGCTTCGCCTGTGTAGGAAACAAAAATTGTAGGTATACAAAGAGTTGTACCCACAATAAATACCGGTGAAGATACATCCCAGGCGGTATAACCCCTTGCTTCAAATGTATTACGGATCCCTCCGCTGGGAAAGCTCGAAGCGTCAGGTTCTGACTGAACAAGTAATTCACCTGAAAAATTTTCCACTATCTCTCCTTTATCGCCGAAATCTATAAATCCGTCATGTTTTTCAGCTGTTCCATCTGTCAGAGGATGAAACCAGTGAGTATAATGAGTTGCTCCTCTGTTTATGGCCCAGGCTTTAAGTCCTGTGGCAACCTGGTCAGCCGTCGGCCGATCCAGTGATTTACCTTCATCAATGGCCCGCTTCACTTTCCTGTACGCATCTTTGGAAAGATGCTGCTCCATCTTGCGAAGATCAAAAACATTAACTCCGTAATATTCTGAAACAATTTTTGAAGGTGTTTCAACTTCAACAGGCTCTCTGTTGAATACCTCTCTTAAAGCACTAAATCTTAATTCTGCCATATTTATAATTTTTGACAAATATATACTTTTTCCAAATTAACCCCCCTTTTTTAATCTGTTTTTTTTATTTAATTGATTATTTTTGCACATACACCCCTTTATTCTGGACTACTTAAAATAAATTAGTATATTATTATGATTATTGATTGATTTTAATTTCAGATAAAATTAAACAATCACTCATGTATCCAAACTCTTTTTCGGACAACATTTTCTCTGCAAGAGGAAGATACAGAACTATTTTTTAAATACGGGATTTCAGATGATCACCGGTACAATCTGGTTGTAACCTTCCGAAAAGGGATTTTTTGAAATCGACTGCAACCACTTTATATTCAGGAGTCAGAGTGAATTCATCTCCCACATTGCTTGTCAGGTAATTGATTGCAGTTTCGGGAAAATGAAATGTTGTATGCAGTACCCCGGTTTTTACAACATCAGTAATTTCCACTCTTATATTTGTTTGTCCGCGTTCCGATATGAGTAACACATAATCTCCCGAATTAATACCCTTTGCCTTTGCGTCATCAGGATGAATAAATAGTATGTCTTCAGCAACTAACTGATTATTTGGAGTACGCCGGGTCATGGTTCCGCTGTTATAATGTTCAAGAATACGCCCGGTAGTCAGGATATAAGGAAATTCTGATGAATTGGCGGTAATTTCAGGCGACTCTTCAAACTCCCATATATGAAATTTTCCTTTACCTCTTTTAAAAGTTTCCCTATGAAGTATAGCTGTACCGGTTCCATCTTCTGAAACAGGCCATTGTTTGCCGTTAATACCCAGTTCATCCCACCTTACTCCTTTAAAAAAAGGAACAATACCTGCTATTTCTTTCAATACTGTATCCGCTGAATAGTCTTCCTGGGGAGAACCCATAAGCTTCATCATGTCTGTAACTATCTGTCCGTCAGGCTTTGTGCCGGGAAGAGGATCTATAACCCTCTGAACTCTCTGGATACGTCTTTCTCCATTTGTAAAAGTTCCTTCTTTCTCCAGGAATGAGGATGCGGGAAAAATGACATCCGCAATCCTGGCCGTATCAGTCATAAATAATTCCTGAACCACCAGAAAATCAAGGTTATCAAGTGCATTCTTAACATGGCAGGTATTTGGGTCAGTCTGCAAAAGGTCCTCACCCATTATCCACATTGCTTTCAGCTCGCCCCGTTGTGCAGCTGCAAACATTTCAGGTATTCTGAATCCTGGTTTTGAAGGGTGCTCATTGCCGTAGAAATCATTATAAACAGCAATATTCGCGGGATTATCAACCGCCAGGTAACCGGCACCCTGATGAGGCTGGACACCCATATCGGCAGCTCCCTGAACATTGTTCTGTCCTCTCAGAGGATTGACTCCCGCTCCTTCCTTCCCAATATTCCCGGTCATCATTGCGATATTGGAAATCAGAGTAATAGCTTTTGTTCCCTGCCAGTGTTCGGTTACTCCCAGTCCGTGGAATTCCATTGCTGCCCCTGCTGTCGAATATTCAACTGCAGCATCCCTTACAAGCTGCCTGTCGACTCCGCAAAAATTCTCAAGATCCGAAATATTTAGTTTTCTGAGATATCTCTCAAAATCCTCCCATCCTTCTGTCCTTTGCCTGATGAAAACATCATCAATCCGCCCCTCATCAAGAATAAAACGGGCAAACATATTGAGGATAGCCACATTTGTTCCTGGTTTATTCTGAAGATGATATTTTGCAAACCGGGCCAGCCCTGTTCTGAGAGGATCAATTACAATAAGCGGTATCCCGGTCTGTGCTAATGACCTGATACCAGCCCCTATAACCGGATGGGCAGAAACAGGATTTGCGCCGATTACCAGTAGGCAGTCGGTTTTATACATATCACTTACTGAATTTGTTGCCGCACCTGTACCAAAAGACCATTGCATACCCATCGCTGTCGGGGCATGACATACCCGTGCGCAGCCATCAATATTGTTGGTTCCGATTGAAATCCTGAAGAACTTCTGCATAAGATAGTTTTCTTCATTGGTACAGCGTGCTGATGAGATGCCGGCTAATGAATCAGCTCCATATTTCTCTTTTATCTCCCTGAATCTTGAAGCAGTATAAGTATATGCCTCGTCCCAGGATACAACTTCATGTTTTCCGTTCTTCCTGATCATCGGGGACTTCAGCCTGTCAGGGTGGTTGTAAAATTCAAAAGCGAACCTTCCCTTAAGGCAGGTATGTCCACTGTTAACTTCAGCATCAACCGGTGCCTGTATGCCCTTTATGATTCCGTCCTTTATCTTAACTTCAAGATTACACCCTACACCGCAATAAGTACAGATAGTCCTGATCACCTTATCATATCCGGCCGTTTTGGTGCCATAGCGGTCCGTAATGGCATTTGTAGGGCATGTCTGAACACATGCACCACATGCAACGCAGGATGAGTCAACGAAACTCTCGTTAAAGCCTTTTATAATCCGGCTATCGAAGCCACGGCCATAAACACCAAGAACGTGTTCAGACTGAAGCTCATCGCAGGCTCTTACACACCTGTAACAGCTTATGCATTCTGACATATCAGACCAGATATAGGGATGGCTTTTGTCAATACCTGTATCCGGATGGATCTTACCCCTGGGGTACCTTACTTCAGGTATGCCTGTTGAGGCAAGAACCTTCTGAAATTCTGTGGGTATTTTTCCAGGTCCCGGATAGATCCTGTCTGCCGGATATTCTGTCAGTACCAGTTCAATTATGTTTTTTCTGAGCTTAATGATTCTATCTGTTGAGGGATAGATATATTGACCCGGTGCAACAGGTGTGTGGCATGAAGCTACCACTTTAGAGGGTCCGTTCTCTTTCATTGCAACTTCAACGGAACAGATACGGCATGATCCGTAATTTGCCAGATTATCTGCCTGACAAAGTGAAGGAACAGCATCATTTCCTATGATCCTTCTTACAAATTTGAGTATAGTCTCCCCGCTTTCTGTACGGTATGGAATATTATCAATGTAAGCTATATCATTCATTTTACTCAGCTCCTGATTTAAAGTATTGTTCAAGCTCTCTGTTAAAATATTGTAATGCATTCCTGACAGGCAGGGGAAGGCCGCCCCCAAGAGCACATAAAGAGCCAAACTGCATTGTATCAAGAAGATCTTCCATCAATTCACGGTCAATTTTTTCTCCCTTTTCAATTGAATTTTTAAACAGCTCGTAACCGCGTTCAGATCCAATCCTGCATGGGAAACATTTACCGCAAGACTCTTTTAAGGTGAATTCAAAAAGATGCATTAAATAAGTGATCATTGGAAAATCCTCCGGTATCGAAACAATACCGGAATGACCAAGGAGGAAACCATCTCTGCTGAACGATTCAAAATCCAGTGTCAGATCACTAATCTTCGTCCGGGGAACAATTCCTCCCAGCGGACCTCCAATCTGGAGTGCCTTTACCGGAAATCTTGTACCTCCTCCAAGGTCATTAACTATAACCCAGAGGGGAGTTCCCATCTTAACTTCAAAAAGACCAGGGTTCCTGAATGCACTGTCGAGTGAGACCAGTTTGGTTCCGGAAGATTTTTCTGTACCTGTTAAACTGAAGGTAATTCCTCCCTTTTTAAGAATAAGTGGTATGTTTGCAAAAGTCTCTACATTACTTAATACTGTTGGTTTTCCGAACAGGCCGGAAACAGCAGGAAACGGCGGACGGGTCCGGACTTCCGGCCTTAACCCTTCAATTGAATTGAGAAGAGATGTCTCCTCTCCACAAATATATGCTCCCACTCCCTCTACCACGTGAAAATTAAAATTGAAACCCGTATTCAATATATTTTCCCCTGCAAGAGACAACTTTTCAAGTTCCAGAATAGCTGTCCGGATAGTCTTTACCGATTCGGGATACTCACCTCTTATGTAAAGAATACCCGTATCAGCTCCCGTAATCATTCCTGTTAGCATCATTCCTGACAGAACAGAATGAGGGCGCTCTTCAAGTAACCATTTGTCGGAAAAAGCACCGGGATCTCCTTCATCAGCATTGCAAACCACATATTTCTGAGCCGACTCTGGCACCACGGATTCTTTAAGCTTAAGATAAAAGGGAAACCCTGCTCCTCCTCTTCCACGAAGTCCAGATTTCTCAATTTCTATTAATGCTCTTTCGGGCTTTCCTGCATATTCAGTAAGTATCCCGTAATATTCCCTGAGGTCACCTGTAGGTGAAAAAAGAGCCGGTTTGTCCGTGTTAGAACCTGTATTTACATGCGTTTTAACCGGTGGGTTTGAGTTTAACGGTTCGCCACCGGAATTAAGATCGATTGAAGAATATGTTGAATTCTTGTATAAAAAGGCATTGTTGCTGTGGCAATGGCCCAGACAGGTAACTCTTCCAATTTCATCATTGCTGAAAACATTAAGCAGAGACTCTCTGAGTGTCTCACCTCTTCCTGATGTAAGACAGGCAGTTCCATCACATACAAAGACTTTTTTGCCTCTGTGTTCCGGCTTTAAAAAATCATAAAATGAACTGGCACCCAGTGTGGAGGATTTTCCCGTCAAATATTTTTCTGAAACACCAGCAAGCAACTCATCCCGCTCCCCTGGAGGGGCGCTGCCTGCCTTTACAATTTCTCCGAAAAGACTCTGTTTCAGGCCATATCTTTCAGAAAGGCCTCTAAGGTTTCTCGACATGGGAAAAATTCAGATTAATAAATTAAAACAAGTTACGGAATTTATCCCTCGGCTGTTTGAGAATATGAGAAATATCACTTTTATTATCGTTATAGCCCCTCTGTTCCATAATTACATCAGTTTTATCCCTAGAGTCGTCAAAAACCCTGCAAGGTATACCACTCCAACTGAGGAACAACTCATGCCCGCAAACAGGAAAAAGGTCAAACTGTCATCATGCTGCTGTATAACTGATAATTACATAAGTAATAACAATTTATTTTCTCATCAGCTTTTTAAAGGAAATTTGTTATATTTGTCGCCTGTATTAAAAAAGGTATATTTCTATTAATTTCTAAAGAACATATTTCATGTCAGCACTTCAATTTTTAAGAGAAAAAGCAGGAGTATTGGTTGCAGGAGTTATTGGTGTCTCACTTTTATTATTTGTCGTAAGTGATTTCTTCGGTAATGGCAGGGGACAGAGAATAAAGGCCAGAAAATACTATGAGATTGGTGAAATTGGAGGCGAAATTATTTCGTATCAGGATTATGAGCAAAAGGTTCAGAATCTTATGGAGATTTATAAACTGTCAGGAAATTCCAACATAGACGAAGCTGCCACCCAGTCGATAAGAGAACAGACATGGCAGCAGATGGTAAGAGAAAAAATACTTGATCCTCAATATATAAAGCTTGGAATCGGGGTCAGCACTGAAGAGCTTGACGAACTGGTACTTGGAGACAATCCACATCCCATAGTAATGCAGCTGTTTACTGATCAGAAAACAGGAACCTTTAATAAATCTTTTCTTGTAAACTTCCTTAAACAAACTGAAATTGATGAGTCTGCAAAAAAATACTGGCTATTCTTTGAAAATGAAATCGTAAACGACAGGATGAACACAAAATACAATAACCTTGTAGCAAGGGGACTGTACGTAACTTCAAAACAGGCTGAATTTGAAAAAAATCTGGCAAGTTCAACTGTCGATTTCAGTTACATACTTAAAAACTATGCTTCGGTACCTGATTCATCCGTTACAATTTCCAAAAGTGACTTAGAATCATATTATACTGATCATAAAAACAACTACAAGAGAAATGCGCAGAGAGATATTGAATATGTGACTTTTGATGTTGTTCCCTCTGAGGAGGATATTAAGCAGACTGAGGCATGGATCAATAAAACGAAAGAAGAGTTTGCAACAGCTGCTGATCCGGTGCAGTTTATTAATCTCTCGGCCGACACAAGGTATACAGGATTTTATTTACCACTTAAAGATGTTCCGGATAAGCTTAAGGATTTTGTAAAGAAAAAGGATAAGAAGGACATTTTCGGTCCATATGTTGAGGATGGTTCATATAAAATAGCCAAATTGCTTGACTACGCTGAAAGACCCGATTCAGTGCATGCCCGGCATATTCTTTTGGCTGTTAATGCGAACAGGACTATGGCAGATGCAACAAGAGAGGCTGACAGTCTTATCAGTTTGATCAAATCAGGAACTCCATTTGAGACGCTTGCTTTAAAGTATTCTGACGATCAGGGATCTGCCCAGCTCGGAGGAGACCTCGGGTGGTTTCCTGAGGGAAGAATGGTTGTTCCTTTCAATAATGCCTGTTTTACGGCTAAAAAGGGAGAAATTGTAACTGCCGAGACAACCTATGGAATTCATATTATAGAAGTTCTTGACCTGTCGAAACGTACAGAAAAATATAATATTGGAATAATTGACAGGAAGATTATTCCGGGATCTGCCACCAATCAGAAATTTTACAGTGAGGCAAGTCAGTTTGCCGGCCAAAACGATACCTATGAAAAATTTAATAAATCGATTGCTGCTCAGGGACTTAATAAAATAGTAGCCAATGATGTTACTCCACAGCAGAAAACACTCCCGGGACTTGATAATCCTCGCCAGCTAATTATGGCATTGTTTCAGGCTGAGCAGGGAAAGATCATTCTTGATAACAGCCAGCAGGCAGTTTTTGAGTTAGGAGACAAATATGTTGTTTCTTACTGTACAAAGGTGCAGGAAGAAGGAATTGCTCCTCTCACGGATGTTGAAAATGATATCAGGTTTAATCTGCTTAAAGATAAAAAAGCAGAAATTATTTCAAGCGAATTCAATAAGAACAATACCGATAGTAAAACACTTGATGAGATTGCAAGAATGATGGGGCTGGTTGTTCAGGAGGCAACCCAGATTAATTTCAGATCTTATTCAATTCCTGGTGCCGGTACAGAGCCAGCACTTATTGGCGCAGCCTCAGTATCTAAGCAAGGAATTGTTTCAGGTCCCATTAAAGGTATTAACGGAGTCTTTATGATCTATGTAAACAGTATTACAATATCTTCAGAGGAAGATCTTAAGGTAATTCAGAAAAGACTTATGTCGACCTTCGAGATGCGTGGTACCTATGAGGCTTATGAAGCCCTGAGGAAGAAAGCCAACATTGTGGATAAAAGATATAAGTTCTATTAATGGTTATACATAAAATTTATTAAAGGGTGTCCATTGGGCACCTTTTTTTATTTAAGGTCCCGGGAGAAGATCCATTTCATTTATCACATGGTTATTCTTTAAGATTGCTTCTCCCGCAGGAATATATCGGGGTGAGCAGATATCTGAAGTAAGAACATTTGAACAACCGATTTAAGAATGTTGAAATTTCAGATTCTGACTTCGCTGTTCGTTTGTCCAATTGTTCTTAGTTCATAAAAATAAAGGAGCCCCTCGATTTCTCAAGGGGCTCCTAATTAAAGTCGGCGACGTCCTACTCTCCCACAATTGCAGTACCATCGGCGCTGGCGGGCTTAACTTCTCTGTTCGGAATGGGAAGAGGTGGAACCCCGCCGCTATAGTCACCTAAAGGCATTAAATACCTTATGACATATCGGATTGAAAGTTAATAAAATCGTACCCCGAAAGTTTACGGGTAATTAGTACTGCTCGGCTTTGACGTTACCGCCTTTACACCTGCAGCCTATCAACGTCGTAGTCTTCAACGACCCTTAAAGGAAATCTCATCTTGAGACGAGCTTCGTGCTTAGATGCTTTCAGTGCTTATCTCTTCCAAACATAGCTACCCTGCGATGCAGCTGGCGCCACAACAGGTACACTAGAGGTCTGTCCAACACGGTCCTCTCGTACTAGTGTCAGGTTCTCTCAAATCTCCTACGCCCACAACAGATAGGGACCGAACTGTCTCACGACGTTCTGAACCCAGCTCGCGTGCCACTTTAATCGGCGAACAGCCGAACCCTTGGGACCTTCTCCAGCCCCAGGATGTGACGAGCCGACATCGAGGTGCCAAACCGCCGCGTCGATATGAGCTCTTGGGGGCGATCAGCCTGTTATCCCCGGAGTACCTTTTATCCTTTGAGCGATGGCCCTTCCATACGGAACCACCGGATCACTATGCTCTACTTTCGTACCTGATCGACTTGTCAGTCTCACAGTCAAGCGCCCTTATGCCATTGCACTCTGCGCACGGTTACCAATCGTGCTGAGGGCACCTTGAGAAGCCTCCGTTACTCTTTTGGAGGCGACCACCCCAGTCAAACTACCCACCAAACAATGTCTCCCGCCGAAGCGGGATTAGGCTCCAGGTAAATAAAGGGTCGTATTTCAAGGATGACTCCACGATTCCTGGCGAAACCGCTTCGTAGTCTCCGACCTATCCTACACATTATTTACCCAAAATCAATGTTAAGCTATAGTAAAGGTTCACGGGGTCTTTCCGTCCCGTTGCGGGTACCCGGCATCTTCACCGGGACTACAATTTCACCGAGCTCGTGGCTGAGACAGTGCCCAGATCGTTACACCATTCGTGCAGGTCGGAACTTACCCGACAAGGAATTTCGCTACCTTAGGACCGTTATAGTTACGGCCGCCGTTTACCGGGGCTTCAATTCAGAGCTTCTCATCCCGAAGGACAATAACCCCCCCTCTTAACCTTCCGGCACCGGGCAGGTGTCAGGCCTTATACATCATCTTTCGATTTCGCAAAGCCATGTGTTTTTGCTAAACAGTCGCCTGGGCCATTTATCTGCGTCCCATCATCACTGACAGGAGACCTTTTTCCCGAAGTTACGGGTCTAATTTGCCTAGTTCCTTAGCCACGGATCACTCGAGCACCTTAGGATTCTCTCCTCGACTACCTGTGTCGGTTTATGGTACGGGCACCATGTACCTGATGCTTAGAGGATTTTCTTGGAAGTCTGATTAGGGTCACTATCCACTTGCCCGAAGGCTCATGGTACTTTCAGGTTCATCATCCGTAAGCTGTTAACCTCCGGATATAACTACACCCTTCAACGTACTATTCCGTCAGTACGCGGACCTTTCACTACTCCGTCTCCCCTTCGCAGTACACGGTGGTACTGGAATATTAACCAGTTGTCCATCGAGATCGCCGTTCGGCTTACCCTTAGGACCCGACTAACCCTGATCCGATTAGCGTTGATCAGGAAACCTTAGTCTTTCGGTGGGCCGGTTTCTCACCGGCCTTATCGTTACTTATGCCTACATCTTCTTTTCCAGACGCTCCAACATACCTTACGACACATCTTCTACGCCGACTGGAATGCTCCCCTACCTATCCGCCTAAGCGGAATCCATAGCTTCGGTAATATGCTTATGCCCGATTATTATCCACGCACAACCGCTCGACTAGTGAGCTGTTACGCACTCTTTAAATGAATGGCTGCTTCCAAGCCAACATCCTAGCTGTCTAAGCAGTCGCACCTCGTTAATTCAACTTAGCATATATTTTGGGACCTTAGCTGATGGTCTGGGTTCTTTCCCTTTTGTCCACGGACCTTAGCACCCGCAGGCTCACTCCCGTGTATATCTTGCAGCATTCGGAGTTTGTCAGGGATTGATAGGCGGTGAAGCCCTCTAGCCCTATCAGTAGCTCTACCTCTGCAAGACTCACCACGAGGCTGCACCTAAATGCATTTCGGGGAGTACGAGCTATTTCTCAGTTTGATTAGCCTTTCACCCCTATCCTCAGTTCATCCAAAGACTTTTCAACGTCAACTAGTTCGGCCCTCCATCCCGTGTTACCGGAACTTCAGCCTGACCAAGGATAGATCACAAAGTTTCGCGTCTACCCCCACTAACTATACGCCCTATTCAGACTCGCTTTCGCTTCGGCTCCAACTCTGTAAGTCTTAACCTTGCTAGTGAGGAGTAACTCGTAGGCTCATTATGCAAAAGGCACGCCGTCATCCCGCCTAAACGGAACTCCGACAGGTTGTAAGCGCACGGTTTCAGGTACTATTTCACTCCCCTGTTCGGGGTACTTTTCACCTTTCCCTCACGGTACTGGTTCACTATCGGTCTCTCAGAAGTATTTAGCCTTACCGGATGGTCCCGGCAGTTTCAATCAGGATTTCTCGTGTCCCGACCTACTCAGGATACCACTTATATAATTATATACTTACATGTACAGGACTTTCACCTCCTAGGGTATGACTTTCCAGACAGCTTCCACTTCATAATAAATATAATGTCAATGGTCCTTCAACCCCGCCATCGCCAAAACGACAACGGTTTGGGCTATTCCCTGTTCGATCGCCACTACTTAGGGAATCACTTTTGTTTTCTTTTCCTCCGGGTACTTAGATGTTTCAGTTCTCCGGGTTTGCTTCCCGCTTACACGGGATATCACGCCTTCAGCGTGATGGGTTGCCCCATTCGGAAATCTGCGGATATAACGGATATTTGCTCCTCCCCGCAGCTTATCGCAGCTTGTCACGTCCTTCGTCGCCTCTGAGAGCCTAGGCATTCACCATGCGCTCTTATTTACTTTCTTGAGTTAATCAATTTTACTAACTTTCTTACCAACATGTCAAAGAACTTTATCGAGCCTGCCCCTAAATCCCCTAAAGGAGACTTTATTTAGCCCCCCTTCAGGGGGGTTGGGGGGCAAACCCTAAATATTATAAAAATGAAGTATTACCAGGCGTGATTTGGAATTGTCTTCTCCAGAAAGGAGGTGTTCCAGCCGCACCTTCCGGTACGGCTACCTTGTTACGACTTAGCCCCAGTCACTAGTTTTACCCTAGGCCGCTCCTTGCGGTTACGGACTTCAGGTACCCCCAGCTTCCATGGCTTGACGGGCGGTGTGTACAAGGCCCGGGAACGTATTCACCGCGCCATGGCTGATGCGCGATTACTAGCGAATCCAGCTTCACGGAGTCGAGTTGCAGACTCCGATCCGAACTGAGACCGGCTTTCGAGATTCGCATCCTGTCTCCAGGTAGCTGCCCTCTGTACCGGCCATTGTAACACGTGTGTAGCCCTGGACGTAAGGGCCGTGCTGATTTGACGTCATCCCCACCTTCCTCACGGTTTACACCGGCAGTTTCGTTAGAGTTCCCGGCATGACCTGATGGCAACTAACGATAAGGGTTGCGCTCGTTATGGGACTTAACCCGACACCTCACGGCACGAGCTGACGACAACCATGCAGCACCTTGTAAAGAGTCCCGAAGGAAAGAAATCTTTCCACTTCATGCACTCTACATTTAAGCCCAGGTAAGGTTCCTCGCGTATCATCGAATTAAACCACATGTTCCTCCGCTTGTGCGGGCCCCCGTCAATTCCTTTGAGTTTCAGCCTTGCGGCCGTACTCCCCAGGTGGATCACTTAATGCTTTTGCTTAGCCGCTGACTGTGTATCGCCAACAGCGAGTGATCATCGTTTACGGCGTGGACTACCAGGGTATCTAATCCTGTTCGCTCCCCACGCTTTCGTGCCTCAGCGTCAGTAATGGTCCAGTAAGCTGCCTTCGCAATCGGTGTTCTGTGTAATATCTAAGCATTTCACCGCTACATTACACATTCCGCCTACCTTGACCACACTCAAGAATAACAGTATCAATGGCAGTTCCACAGTTAAGCTGCAGGTTTTCACCACTGACTTATTACTCCGCCTACGCACCCTTTAAACCCAATAAATCCGGATAACGCTTGCATCCTCCGTATTACCGCGGCTGCTGGCACGGAGTTAGCCGATGCTTATTCCCAGGGTACCGTCATACCCCGACACGTCGAAGCTATTCGCCCCCTGGAAAAGCAGTTTACAACGCATAGCGCCGTCTTCCTGCACGCGGGATGGCTGGTTCAGGCTTGCGCCCATTGACCAATATTCCTCACTGCTGCCTCCCGTAGGAGTCTGGTCCGTGTCTCAGTACCAGTGTGGGGGATCACCCTCTCAGGACCCCTAAACATCGTAGCCTTGGTAAGCCGTTACCCTACCAACTAGCTAATGTTACGCATGCCCATCCCGTACCGCCGAAACTTTAAATATCTCAAGATGCCTCAAAATATCTTTATGGGGTATTAATCCGAATTTCTCCGGGCTATCCCCCTGTACAGGGTAGGTTACATACGCGTTACTCACCCGTGCGCCGGTCGCCACCAAAATATTACTACCTCGTGCTGCCCCTCGACTTGCATGTGTTAAGCCTCCCGCTAGCGTTCATCCTGAGCCAGGATCAAACTCTTCATTGTAAAATTTATTCTAAATCTCTTCTGAAGACTATTCCTTTGATGCTCAATTCTAAAATACTAACAAGTTATTTAGCGAGATCAATTATCTCGCCTGGTTGTCTACTTCATAATTTCAAAGAACATTCGCCCTCCGTAACCTTGGCGCAGGAGGGTCTTTCTTTTTATTCTTCCAATTTCTTCCAAGAACTTATTTTGCTTTTGGGACGTCAAAGTTAAGCCTTTTTCACCTCTTATCCAAAAAAATCGAGATATTATTACCGGCCTCCTTCCCTGCTCATCCCTTCGTTTTTTTAACCGGAATACTACCTCTTTCAAACCCTTCAACCAACTCTTCGTCTTAAAGCGGGTGCAAAGATAGGAAATGATTTATACACTCCAAATTATTTCATGCCTATTTTAAAGTAATTCTCATATATTTTTAACCCCAGCTATATAACCTTGATAATAAGCCGCTTAAAAAAGAATATTTAAAGTTTGTTCTAATGGTATATTTAATATATATATATATAGTTAAATAAAGCCCCTCGGCTTCCTGCTTTGCCCGCCAAAGTTTAATGCGAAGGCTGGAAGGTTATAAAAAGAAAAGGGTCCATCCGCCTGATGGCGTATGAACCCTTATTTAAAGTCGGCGACGTCCTACTCTCCCACAATTGCAGTACCATCGGCGCTGGCGGGCTTAACTTCTCTGTTCGGAATGGGAAGAGGTGGAACCCCGCCGCTATAGTCACCTAAAGAACATACCCCCTTTTGTTCCCCCTAAAGGGGGAATAATTTCCTCCCCTTTAGGGGAGGTGCCCGAAGGGCGGAGGGGTTAATACCTTATGACATATCGGATTGAAAGTTAATAAAATCGTACCCCGAAAGTTTACGGGTAATTAGTACTGCTCGGCTTTGACGTTACCGCCTTTACACCTGCAGCCTATCAACGTCGTAGTCTTCAACGACCCTTAAAGGAGATCTCATCTTGAGACGAGCTTCGTACTTAGATGCTTTCAGTGCTTATCTCTTCCAGACATAGCTACCCTGCGATGCAGCTGGCGCCACAACAGGTACACTAGAGGTCTGTCCAACACGGTCCTCTCGTACTAGTGTCAGGTTCTCTCAAATCTCCTACGCCCACAACAGATAGGGACCGAACTGTCTCACGACGTTCTGAACCCAGCTCGCGTGCCACTTTAATCGGCGAACAGCCGAACCCTTGGGACCTTCTCCAGCCCCAGGATGTGACGAGCCGACATCGAGGTGCCAAACCGCCGCGTCGATATGAGCTCTTGGCGGCGATCAGCCTGTTATCCCCGGAGTACCTTTTATCCTTTGAGCGATGGCCCTTCCATACGGAACCACCGGATCACTATGCTCTACTTTCGTACCTGATCGACTTGTCAGTCTCACAGTCAAGCGCCCTTATGCCATTGCACTCTGCGCACGGTTACCAATCGTGCTGAGGGCACCTTGAGAAGCCTCCGTTACTCTTTTGGAGGCGACCACCCCAGTCAAACTACCCACCAAACAATGTCTCCCGCCGAAGCGGGATTAGGTTCCAGGTAAATAAAGGGTCGTATTTCAAGGATGACTCCACGATTCCTGGCGAAACCGCTTCGTAGTCTCCGACCTATCCTACACATTATTTACCCAAAATCAATGTTAAGCTATAGTAAAGGTTCACGGGGTCTTTCCGTCCCGTTGCGGGTACCCGGCATCTTCACCGGGACTACAATTTCACCGAGCTCGTGGCTGAGACAGTGCCCAGATCGTTACACCATTCGTGCAGGTCGGAACTTACCCGACAAGGAATTTCGCTACCTTAGGACCGTTATAGTTACGGCCGCCGTTTACCGGGGCTTCAATTCAGAGCTTCTCATCCCGAAGGACAATAACCCCCCCTCTTAACCTTCCGGCACCGGGCAGGTGTCAGGCCTTATACATCATCTTTCGATTTCGCAAAGCCATGTGTTTTTGCTAAACAGTCGCCTGGGCCATTTATCTGCGTCCCATCATCACTGACAGGAGACCTTTTTCCCGAAGTTACAGGTCTAATTTGCCTAGTTCCTTAGCCACGGATCACTCGAGCACCTTAGGATTCTCTCCTCGACTACCTGTGTCGGTTTGTGGTACGGGCACCATGTACCTGATGCTTAGAGGATTTTCTTGGAAGTCTGATTAGGGTCACTATCCACTTGCCCGAAGGCTCATGGTACTTTCAGGTTCATCATCCGTAAGCTGTTAACCTCCGGATATAACTACACCCTTCAACGTACTATTCCGTCAGTACGCGGACCTTTCACTACTCCGTCTCCCCTTCGCAGTACACGGTGGTACTGGAATATTAACCAGTTGTCCATCGAGATCGCCGTTCGGCTTACCCTTAGGACCCGACTAACCCTGATCCGATTAGCGTTGATCAGGAAACCTTAGTCTTTCGGTGGGCCGGTTTCTCGCCGGCCTTATCGTTACTTATGCCTACATCTTCTTTTCCAGACGCTCCAACATGCCTTACGACACATCTTCTACGCCGACTGGAATGCTCCCCTACCTTCCGCCTAAGCGGAACCATAGCTTCGGTAATATGCTTATGCCCGATTATTATCCACGCACAACCGCTCGACTAGTGAGCTGTTACGCACTCTTTAAATGAATGGCTGCTTCCAAGCCAACATCCTAGCTGTCTAAGCAGTCGCACCTCGTTAATTCAACTTAGCATATATTTTGGGACCTTAGCTGATGGTCTGGGTTCTTTCCCTTTTGTCCACGGACCTTAGCACCCGCAGGCTCACTCCCGTGTATATCTTGCAGCATTCGGAGTTTGTCAAGGATCGATAGGCGGTGAAGCCCTCTAGCCTTATCAGTAGCTCTACCTCTGCAAGACTCACCACGAGGCTGCACCTAAATGCATTTCGGGGAGTACGAGCTATTTCTCAGTTTGATTAGCCTTTCACCCCTATCCTCAGTTCATCCAAAGACTTTTCAACGTCAACTAGTTCGGCCCTCCATCCCGTGTTACCGGAACTTCAGCCTGACCAAGGATAGATCACAAAGTTTCGCGTCTACCCCCACTAACTATACGCCCTTTTCAGACTCGCTTTCGCTTCGGCTCCAACTCTGTAAGTCTTAACCTTGCTAGTGAGGAGTAACTCGTAGGCTCATTATGCAAAAGGCACGCCGTCATTCCGCCTAAACGGAACTCCGACAGGTTGTAAGCGCACGGTTTCAGGTACTATTTCACTCCCCTGTTCGGGGTACTTTTCACCTTTCCCTCACGGTACTGGTTCACTATCGGTCTCTCAGAAGTATTTAGCCTTACCGGATGGTCCCGGCAGTTTCAATCAGGATTTCTCGTGTCCCGACCTACTCAGGATACCACTTATATAATTATTACTTACATGTACAGGACTTTCACCTCCTGGGGTGTGTCTTTCCAGACAGCTTCCACTTCATAATAAATATAATGTCAATGGTCCTTCAACCCCGCTATCGCCAAAACGACAACGGTTTGGGCTATTCCCTGTTCGATCGCCACTACTTAGGGAATCACTTTTGTTTTCTTTTCCTCCGGGTACTTAGATGTTTCAGTTCTCCGGGTTTGCTTCCCGCTTACACGGGATATCACGCCTTCAGCGTGATGGGTTCCCCCATTCGGAAATCTGCGGATATAACGGATATTTGCTCCTCCCCGCAGCTTATCGCAGCTTGTCACGTCCTTCGTCGCCTCTGAGAGCCTAGGCATTCACCATGCGCTCTTATTTACTTTCTTGAGTTAATCAATTTTACTAACTTTCTTACCAACATGTCAAAGAACTTTATCGAGCCTGCCCCTCTGGCCGCTTTGCGGCTTTCTCCCCTGAAGGGGAGATAATTCGCTAATACTAAGAAATATAAGACTAGCATTAGCCCCCCTTTAGGGGGGATGGGGGGCGAACCCCAATTTGTGGAGAATAAGGGAGTCGAACCCTTGACCCCCTGCGTGCAAGGCAGGTGCTCTGGCCAACTGAGCTAATTCCCCAATAACTTTTGTTTCAAAAAACTTACGGGAGTTGAACCCTTGACCCTCCCGACCAAGGTCGGGATGCTCTGGCCAACTGAGCTAATTCCCCAACTTCGCTAAAGCTTCGTCGGGTAAACCCCCTAAAAGCTATTAGCTAACCTCGTTTCGGTTAGATGTGCATCGCACGCCGTAGCCTTGGCGAAGGCGTGTAGTCCCGCGCGGAGTTGAACCGCGGACCCCTACATTATCAGTGTAGTGCTCTAACCAACTGAGCTACGGGACTGATTAGAACTATCCCATACTTCAGTATGGCAGGGATTTTCTCAAGTACAAGATAATGAATCTGCCCCTCTGTCCCGCCCTGCGGAATATCTCCCCTTCAGGAGAGATAAGTCACTGATATTAAGCTAACTTAATACAGTTTAACCCTCCTTTTGGGGGGCTTGGGGGGCAAACCCTAAATATTATAAAAATGAAGTATTACCAGGCGTGATTTGGAATTGTCTTCTCCAGAAAGGAGGTGTTCCAGCCGCACCTTCCGGTACGGCTACCTTGTTACGACTTAGCCCCAGTCACTAGTTTTACCCTAGGCCGCTCCTTGCGGTTACGGACTTCAGGTACCCCCAACTTCCATGGCTTGACGGGCGGTGTGTACAAGGCCCGGGAACGTATTCACCGCGCCATGGCTGATGCGCGATTACTAGCGAATCCAGCTTCACGGAGTCGAGTTGCAGACTCCGATCCGAACTGAGACCGGCTTTCGAGATTCGCATCCTGTCTCCAGGTAGCTGCCCTCTGTACCGGCCATTGTAACACGTGTGTAGCCCTGGACATAAGGGCCGTGCTGATTTGACGTCATCCCCACCTTCCTCACGGTTTACACCGGCAGTTTCGTTAGAGTTCCCGGCATGACCCGCTGGTAACTAACGATAAGGGTTGCGCTCGTTATGGGACTTAACCCGACACCTCACGGCACGAGCTGACGACAACCATGCAGCACCTTGCAAAGAGTCCCGAAGGAAAGAAATGTTTCCACTTCATGCACTCTACATTTAAGCCCAGGTAAGGTTCCTCGCGTATCATCGAATTAAACCACATGTTCCTCCGCTTGTGCGGGCCCCCGTCAATTCCTTTGAGTTTCAGCCTTGCGGCCGTACTCCCCAGGTGGATCACTTAATGCTTTTGCTTAGCCGCTGACTGTGTATCGCCAACAGCGAGTGATCATCGTTTACGGCGTGGACTACCAGGGTATCTAATCCTGTTCGCTCCCCACGCTTTCGTGCCTCAGCGTCAGTAATGGTCCAGTAAGCTGCCTTCGCAATCGGTGTTCTGTGTAATATCTAAGCATTTCACCGCTACATTACACATTCCGCCTACCTTGACCACACTCAAGAATAACAGTATCAATGGCAGTTCCACAGTTAAGCTGCAGGTTTTCACCACTGACTTATTACTCCGCCTACGCACCCTTTAAACCCAATAAATCCGGATAACGCTTGCATCCTCCGTATTACCGCGGCTGCTGGCACGGAGTTAGCCGATGCTTATTCCCAGGGTACCGTCATACCCCGACACGTCGAAGCTATTCGCCCCCTGGAAAAGCAGTTTACAACGCATAGCGCCGTCTTCCTGCACGCGGGATGGCTGGTTCAGGCTTGCGCCCATTGACCAATATTCCTCACTGCTGCCTCCCGTAGGAGTCTGGTCCGTGTCTCAGTACCAGTGTGGGGGATCACCCTCTCAGGACCCCTAAACATCGTAGCCTTGGTAGGCCGTTACCCTACCAACTAGCTAATGTTACGCATGCCCATCCCGTACCGCCGAAACTTTAAATATCTCAAGATGCCTCAAAATATCTTTATGGGGTATTAATCCGAATTTCTCCGGGCTATCCCCCTGTACAGGGTAGGTTACATACGCGTTACTCACCCGTGCGCCGGTCGCCACCAAAATATTACTACCTCGTGCTGCCCCTCGACTTGCATGTGTTAAGCCTCCCGCTAGCGTTCATCCTGAGCCAGGATCAAACTCTTCATTGTAAAATTTATTCTAAATCTCTTCTGAAGACTATTCCTTTGATGCTCAATTCTAAAATACTAACAAGTTATTTAGCGAGATCAATTATCTCGCCTGGTTGCTACTTCATAATTTCAAAGAACATTCGCCCTCCGTAACCTTGGCGCAGGAGGGTCTTTCTTTTTATTCTTCCAATTTCTTCCAAGAACTTATTTTGCTTTTGGGACGCCAAAGTTAAGCCTTTTTCACCTCTTATCCAAAAAAATCGAGATATTATTACCGGCCTCCTTCCCTGCTCATCCCTTCGTTTTTTTAACCGGAATACTACCTCTTTCAAACCCTTCAACCAACTCTTCGTCTTAAAGCGGGTGCAAAGATATAAAATGATTCTTCCTGAGCAAGCAAAGAAATAAGAAAATTATGACTTTATTTTTTGTCCATCGCTTAATCCCTGGTTAACAGAGATTTAAAAACGCTATGTATCATTAATAATCACAGATATTAATTTCTTTTCATGCAAATGATGAAACCCGGAATAATCATCTGTGTTCTAATGAAAGCCCTTCAGGTTATTCAGGTCAAGGGTGAGCTTCAATGCCTGTTCATGATAGGTCCTGTTTTCCATAAAATGCAGAGAATAGATAAACTTCAGGTTTACTTTGCCGGTTTTTATAAATCGTATATAAATATCCGAACGGTTGTATGTTTTGGCCCTGTAAACCGGATCTCCCCAATAAAGGTCGTTATTGTGGTCGTTATAATAATATAACATCCCATGACCTTTATAAAAGGTGTTAAAAAGACCTACACCCCTGAATTCAATCTTTGCCTCAACCAGAAGTCCGTTTTGCTTTATCCATCCTGTCTGATCTGCCCGGGCACGTTCCAGCCCTAATACCCACCCTGCGTCAGCCTCAAGTTTGTCAAATCCTGCCTTTTTTGCCAGATCAATTCCTGCCGAGGTAAGCAACAGAATGTTATCATGAAGTGATTCTTCAATTACCGGGTTCTTTACGGTAAAAAAATGAAACATATATCCAAACTGCTGTGCAAAAAAAACTCCTTTATTATATCTTCCTGACAGACCTACAAAAAATGCTTCCCGGGTACTCTCTGTCTGCCGGCTTGTCCAGTCGAGCCAAACATTGAAATAGTTATTATTCTTTGCAAGCTCCCAGTAAATTCCGTTTATATTAGGCCGGTAATACGAAATCGAATCCTGAAAAAAGAGGCGCGGGTATTTTTCCAGGGCATAATTCCTGGGGAAAGCACCCATAATGAACTTCCAGGGTCTTTTGTTATAAATATAGTAAGCTGTTGGATAGAAGTTATCTATTGCCCTTTCACTGCCAAACTCATGTAATAAACTTATTCCCGTACTAAACCGGTGAATAGAGTCCCAACCCAAACCCAATTCAGGAGCAAGAATTACACCCGACAATGTCTGCGGTATCTGAAATGCAGACCTGCTGTACTCACTATTATCAAAGAAAGTAAATAAACCAATTTTCCAGTTTAAATCCTGAGATAAGGCTTTCTGGATTAGTAAAAGACTAAAGATCAGGGCAAAACCCGATGTCTTCACAGTAAAAAGTATCCTCTTGGTTAACATAGCAAAAAATTGGTCCAGTCAATGTTTAAAATTCAGAAGTTACATCCGTTTGGCAATCCGGCTTAAAAATCTATTTCAGGAGTCAAATAAGCATCCTGATATAGTGACAATTAAATGAAAACACTTATTTTCGTAAATTATATCAGCCATGTCAAATATAGTTATTATACCTACATTTAAAGAGAAAGAAAACATTGAAGCAATAATTAAATCTATTTCTTCACTGAAAATTCCTTTCGATATTCTTATTATTGATGACAACTCTCCGGATGGAACAGCGGATATTGTGAGAGATCTCCAATCCGCTTTCCCAAACGTTCACTTAATTGAAAGAGAAGGTAAACTGGGACTGGGAACTGCCTATATTTCAGGTTTTAAATGGGCTCTTGAAAGAGATTATGACTATATTTATGAAATGGATGCCGATTTCTCTCATGATCCTAAAGATCTTATAAGACTGTATAATACTTGCTATAATGATGGCGCTGATGTTGCCATAGGGTCCAGATATATAAGTGGTGTAAATGTCGTCAACTGGCCTCTTTCACGTGTTCTCATGTCTTATATAGCCTCAATATACGTTAGAATGGTAACCGGAATGAATATAATGGATACTACTGCCGGTTTTATATGTTACAGGAAAAAAGTACTGGAAAGTATCAGACCTGAACGGATCAAGTCGGTCGGATATGGGTTTCAGATCGAAATGAAATTCAATGCCTGGAAGATGGGTTACAGGATTGTTGAAGTTCCTATAATATTTACAGACAGAAAAATGGGCGCTTCTAAAATGACCGGGGGAATATTTAATGAAGCTCTCTGGGGAGTACTCAGGATGAAGGGCAGGAGCCTGTTCATGAAGTACAGGAGGAAGTGAGAATAGCAGTTACTACTCTTGCTTATCAGAAAAAAGTCAATATTGACTGATCCCCTACCCAAATGATCTGTAACCCTGGTGGAGAACTATTCTGCCCAGACGCGAGGCAGAAATGGCTAATGAAGATTGAAAAGGCTTGATGAATTGAAAGGGATATATACTGAAACTAAAATCTTGTCTTAAACATTATTTATGAACAGCATATTAATAAAGAATGCCACAATTGTTAATGAAGGCCGGAATTTTAAAGGTGATTTATTAATAAAGGATGAAATTATTTCTGCTATCCGTCCACCCGGGCAGTTTATAGATCCTCCCGGAACAAGAATAATTGAAGCAGATGGATTGTTGCTGTTTCCGGGAATAATTGACGATCAGGTCCATTTCAGGGAACCGGGTTTGACTCATAAAGGTGACATCTTTTCCGAATCGGGGGCCGCTGTTGCCGGTGGAATAACCTCTTTTATGGATATGCCAAATACAAATCCCCAGACAGTTACCATCAAAGAACTTAATGATAAATATAAGCTTGGCTCTGAAAACTCGCTGACAAACTTCTCGTTTTACATTGGCGCTACAAACACCAACATCGATGAAGTGATGAAGGCAGATCCTTCGTCTGTGTGCGGAATAAAGGTTTTTATGGGATCTTCAACCGGGAATATGCTGGTTGACAATGAAAAGGCTCTGAAAGAGCTTTTCAGCAGAGCTATCCTTCCCATAACAGCACACTGTGAAGATGAACCTACCATCAGAAAGAACATTGAGACTTTCCGTCAAAAATACGGGGAAGATCTCCCGGTTAAAATGCATCCATATATCCGGAGCAGGGAAGCATGTTTTATTTCATCATCAAATGCAATAAAGCTGGCAAAAGAGTATAATACAAGATTCCACATTCTTCATATCTCAACTGCTGATGAGATGAAGCTTTTCAGTAATGAGCTGCCTCTTGAACAAAAAAGGATAACAGGAGAAGTGTGTGTCCATCACCTCTGGTTTGAAGATTCTTCATATGATAAACTTGGAAATCTTATTAAGTGGAATCCGGCTATTAAGACCAGGTTTGACAGGGATGCGCTGGTAGCAGGAGTCAATAATAACCTGATTGATATTATTGCCACCGATCATGCGCCTCATACTCTGGAAGAAAAGAATAACAGCTATTTTAAAGCACCCTCGGGTGGGCCACTCATTCAGCATTCTCTTGCAGCGATGCTCGAACTTTGGCACAGGAATCTATTCAGCCTGGAAAAAATTGTTGAAAAGATGTGCCATAATCCCGCTATTCTGTTTAAAATAAAGGAAAGAGGTTTTATCAGGGAAGGATACAAAGCAGACCTCTGTCTTGTTGATCCGGATAATGCATGGACCGTGTCTAAAAAGAACATTCTTTACAAATGCGGGTGGTCACCGTTTGAAGGGACAACCTTCAGATCGAAAGTAGTTCAGACTATTGTAAACGGAACGGTTGTATATGATAACGGATTGATAAACAAGGATTACAGGGGTCAGAGATTATTATTCGACAGGTAACTTTTGATGATTGAGATTGCTTCGTCGCTTCCTCCCCGTAATGACCGATTTGCTATTTACCGGTACTTCCGGTTTGCAAAAAGTAATAGACCTGGGTATACCGTCATTGCGAAGAGCGAAGCGACGAAGCAACTGCCCGTACCACAAAACGGACGGTACTCCGGGTTCGCTGTTCAAGAAGTATTTCGCGACCACCCGTGATCCGTTCGATTGCTTCAGAAGTATAGTGCCGGACAGTAAGCAGCTCCACATTCTCATTATAAATAGCTGCAAATTCTGTCTTCAGATCCTCCAGAAGCGGTTTCACCTTCATCCTTTCATCATCAATGCATACGTCAATACTTACCGCATTTGCCTCAACAAGATTAACCTTAATTCCATGCTGCACAAACGAATGAAAGATTCTGCCAAGTGTCTCTCCCATAACAAATGAGAAATCTTTAGGAAGAATTGAAATCAGTATCTGATTTTCCTTCCTTACATAAGCCGGGAATACTTTTTTTGGATTTGCGACAGCCTTAATGACGGTTCCCTCTTCTTCGGGGAACAGAAAAGATTTGACATGAAGCGGAATGTTTTTATTCCGGAGCGGCTTAATCGTTTTGGGATGAATAACTTTGGCGCCTGAAAACGCCATTTCAACTGCTTCCTTATAAGTCATCTCTTCAATCTTCTGAGCATCTGAGATCCATTTTGGATCGGCATTCAGTAGTCCCGGTACATCTTTCCATACTACAACCATTTCAGCATCAAGAATATTGCCGATAATAGCGGCGGTATAATCGGAACCCTCTCTGCCAAGAGTAGTTGTATAACCTGAAATAGTTCCTCCTATAAAACCTTGTGTAACAAATAACCTGGATTTGCTGAAATCAAAAACAGCTTTTATCCTTATAGTACTCTCCTTCCACAATACATTGGCGTCCCTGAATCTGTTATCAGTCATAAGTTTTCCTCTTATATCTACCCATTCAGCTTTTAAACCCGACTTATCCAGGTATCCGGCTACAATAATTGTTGACCATTCCTCACCGAAAGATACAACCTGGTCATAATCAAAATCATATTCTGATTTTTTGATTTTAAATAAATATTCTTTAAGTCTGGCAAATGAATTCTCAATCTCCCATTTTACAGAGTTACTGCTTTCAAACAAATCTTCAACTATAGAAACGTGGCTTTTATATATTTCATCAAGGAGGTCAGGATATTCATTCCCTTCCGACAGCCATGCTTCCAGAACTTTTTCAAGTGCGTTGGTTGTCTTCCCAAATGCAGATACAACTACAACGAGATTATCTGTCTCCATGGCAACAATTTTAGCAAGGTTCCTGATTCCTGTGGCATCTTTAACGGAGGCGCCTCCAAACTTAAATACCTTCATAAGATAAATCCTAAATTTAGAAAGTAAGACTCATTTAAATTTCAAATAACTGCGAATTTTAAAAATGAAATCCGATAATAGCAAAGAACGCAAAGATTTTGCTTAAAGAAACCAAAGAATTACTTTAATACAGATGCCCGCAAATTATTTATGAATGCTATGTGTGATCGCGAAAATGATGTTGAATAGCAAGTGTATATAAGGAGAATGATATAATATTTACCAAAGAATTATTACCCCGGGAAAAAAGACAAATTTTGCATGCATTTTCCGGGCCTGATGAATTCCCGGAATTTGATGTTAAATTTGCAGCCTCATTAGAACAGATGAAAGAAAACGAGCTAAACAATCTTTTTGACAACCACCCTGCTCTGACGGAAGTAATAGAATCTGTTGCAGCAGGCAAGACGAACAGGTTAATTTTAAAAGGTTTGTCGGGGTCATCTAAAGCAATGACCCTCGCAAAGGTCTTCCTGAAAACACAATTCACCCATGTTGCCATAGTTGAAGAAAAAGAAGATGCAGCATACCTTTACAACGATCTGGTGACTCTGGCCGGAGAAGAATCAGTATTCTTTTTCCCATCCACATATAAGCGTTCGGTCCAGTATGAGCAGACCGAGCCTGCAAATATCGTTCTTCGCACTGAAGTGCTTAACCATCTTGCTTCGGGTAAAAGAAAAGGGATAATAGTGACATATCCTGAATCGGTAATGGAAAAGGTGGTGAGCCGTAAAAATCTGAAGAAAAACACTTTCAACATTGCACAGGGCGACCGGATCTCACTTGAATTTCTTGAAGAGATGCTTCATGAGTACAATTTTGAACGCGTTGATTTTGTATATGAACCGGGCCAATATTCCATCAGAGGAAGTATCGCCGATCTCTTTTCGTATTCTGCTGACCTTCCCTACCGTTTCGACTTTTTTGGCGAAGAAGTCGAAACTATCCGGTCTTTTAATACTGATGACCAGTTATCTGTCGCCAGTCACAAACAGGTTCAGCTCATCCCGAACATCCAGGATATTTCAATCGAAGAGATAAGTGATTCCTTTACTGACTTTTTGCACCCCTCAGCAGTGATCTGGACAGAAGAGGCCGCTTTAATAAGGGAAAAAATTAATAACATCTTCTTTCAGACAGAGCAGCGGGAGGATTCAGGTCAGATAAAAGGTAAAAAGGATATGGTGATGACCGGGAACAGGTTCTTTGAGCATTGTGAGAAATTCAGGCTGGTTGAATTCGGGAGGCAAAGCATGTTTGAACCGGAAATCACCTTTGGCTTTCAAACAGAGTCCCAGCCGGTCTTTAATAAAAATTTTGAGCTGCTGTCAGAAAAACTTCTCTCCAATGACCTTAACGGATATTCAACATATATAATTTCTGAAAGCCAGTCACAGATCGACAGACTTAAGGATATTTTTGCGGAGATAAATCCTGAAGTCCGTTTCAAACCTTTATTGCTCAATTTACATAATGGTTTTACCGATCATGACCTTAAGATATCAATATACACTGATCATCAGATATTTGACCGATATCATAAGTTCAGGATAAGAGGTTACTTTACAAAGAAAGAGAGTATTTCGGTGAAAGAGCTCACAGGTCTTAATCCCGGAGATTATGTTGTTCATATTGATCATGGCATCGGTAAGTTCGGAGGTTTAGAGAAGATTGAAGTCAATGGCAAGATTCAGGAAGCAATAAAACTTGTATACAGAGATAATGATATTCTCTATGTAGGTATCCATTCGCTTCACCGGATTTCAAAGTACAAGGGAAAAGATAATGCTGAGCCAAAGATCTATAAGCTTGGTTCGGGAGCATGGCAGAAGCTGAAGCAAAGTACCAAGAGCAGAGTTAAGGATATTGCGAAAGACCTAATAGTCCTTTATGCAAAGAGGATGGGATCGGAAGGATTCTCCTTTTCCGCCGACTCATATCTTCAGCGCGAACTGGAGGCTTCATTTATTTATGAGGATACTCCTGACCAGCTTACGGCCACAGTTGCTGTGAAAGAAGACATGGAAGCACCTCATCCTATGGATCGCCTGATATGTGGTGATGTGGGTTTTGGAAAAACCGAAGTGGCCATACGTGCAGCTTTCAAGTCCGCATCCGACAGTAAGCAGACTGCAGTACTTGTACCAACCACAATCCTGGCGTTACAGCACTATAAAACATTTTCTTCACGGCTCAAAGGATTTCCATGCAATGTTGAATACATCAGCCGCCATAAAAAGGCTGCTGATCAAAAAAAAATACTATCGGGGTTAGCTGACGGGAAAATAGATATAATAATTGGTACTCATAAACTTGTCGGGCATGATGTAAAGTTTAAAGATCTCGGGCTTCTTATAATTGATGAAGAACAGAGGTTCGGAGTGTCGGTAAAGGAAAAGCTTAAAAGGCTGAAAGCAGATGTTGACACTCTCACTCTTACAGCCACTCCTATCCCACGAACTTTACAGTTTTCTCTTATGGGAGCCCGCGACCTTTCTATCATAAATACCCCGCCTCCCAACAGAATGCCGATTATTACCGAATTGTACGGCTATAATGAGGAAATTATTAAAGAGGGTATAGAATATGAAGTATCCCGGAATGGTCAGGTTTTTTTTATCCACAACAGGGTTGAGAATATCAGGCAGGTACAGGCAAATATAAACCGTATTTGTCCGAATGTTAAAACGGCGATTGTACATGGAAAGATGGATGGAAGGGATATTGAAAATGTGATGTACGATTTTATCCAGGGCGATTATGACGTGCTTCTTGCCACAACCATAATAGAGTCTGGCCTTGATATCCCGAATGCCAATACTATTTTCATCAATGATGCCCACCATTTTGGTCTTTCAGAATTGCACCAATTGAGAGGCAGGGTCGGCAGGTCGAACAGAAAAGCTTTCTGTTATCTTCTTGCGCCTCCCTTTGATACGCTGACACACGAGGCCAGGCGAAGACTTAAGGCCATAGAAGAATTCTCGGAACTTGGAAGTGGGTTTAATATTGCAATGCAGGACCTCGATATCAGGGGATCGGGGAATCTTCTTGGCGGGGAGCAGAGCGGATTTATTGCTGACGTAGGTTTTGAGACTTACCAGAGGATACTGACGGAAGCTATGCTTGAACTGAAAGAGTCCGGATTCAGAGAAACAGCATTTGAAACGGAAGAAGTTTCTAAAGTAGCCCTGCCCAAATCCGCTAAACAATATGTTTCTGATTTTCAGATTGATACTGATCTGGAGATTATGTTCCCCGATGAATATATTTCGAATATTTCAGAAAGGATAAGACTTTACAAAGAATTGAATGAAATTGAAAATGAGGAAGCATTATTAACATTTGAGAATAAACTTGTTGACCGGTTCGGTAATATCCCACCTCCTGCAGCTTCACTCCTTGATATTGTAAGAATAAAATGGATTGCGGAGAAACTCGGTATCGAGAAAATCCTCTTAAAGAATGATCTGTTAATAGCATATTTTGTTTCTGATCCGAAATCTGACTTTTACCGGAGTTCTCTGTTTGTTTCTATTATGAACTATGTAAACAGAAATCAAAAAAATATGAATATAAAACAGAAAACGGCAAAATTAAGTCTTACGGTAACTGATGTCAAATCGGTCAAAGTGGCTATTTTGCTGCTTAAAGGTATAATTGAGGAATATAAAGTTTTGGGTAATTAAAGTGCCTGAAGGTACTACTTCTGAATCCCCTGGAGGAACTTACCATAGCTGCTCTTGTGAAGCTCGCTAATAAGAGGTCTGGAGTAATAACTTCAGGCACTTTAAGTACACCGGGGTTTACCTGCTTTTTCATTTTTTTTTGTAAATTTGTCCAATAAAGTAACTATGAATCTGGTATTTGACATAGGCAACTCAAGCACAAAACTTGCTGTTTTCGATAAAGGGGAAAAAATATCTGTTTTCAGGTCCAGGGATTTTAGTTGTGAAAAGCTGGCGAAAAAGATGTCGAAATATAAAATCGACAAAGCAATTATTTCATCCGTAAAGGATATTCCTGAATTTGTTATTGATCTGCTTTCTGTCAATATCCCTGTGGTACATATTCTTTCACACAAATCGGACCTTCCGTTTAAAATAGAATACGAAACACCGGAAACACTTGGCACAGACAGAATTGCAGCAGTTGCCGGAGCTTACAACATATTTGCCGGATCAGAAATCCTTGTTATAGATGCTGGCACTGCCATTACCTTTGATTTTCTCTCGGGCGATATTTATAAAGGAGGGAATATTTCGCCTGGACTCAATATGAGATTTAAAGCCCTGCACAAGTTTACAGGCAAATTACCCCTGGTTGCATCTTTAGCTGAGTATGCATTCCCGGGTCACAACACCGCCGGTGCAATAACTGCCGGTGTGATAACCGGGATTATATATGAAATAAATGAGTATATTCGCACGTTTGAGAAAGACCTTCCTGATTTTAAAGTGGTTTTAACAGGGGGTGACGGAATGTTTTTCAAAGACAAAATCAACAATCAGCATATTTATATGCCTGATATTGTAATGGATGGCTTAAATTTTATTCTTGAGTATAATGCAAAATAGACTGACAAAAGGGACTCTTATTTTACTTCTTTTTATTTCATTCTCCGCTTCAGGGCAGAAACTTGTTAATTCACCTCTTTCAAGATTCAATCTTGGAACTCTTGAACCGGCAGGATCCTTCAGAAGTCTGGGAATGGGAGGCATTGGAGTATCAATGAGAGATAATACTTCAATTTTTATTTCTAACCCGGCTTCCTATAGTAGTCTGGATACCAACTCGTTTATTTTTGATTTCGGGCTCGACTATAGTTTGAACAAAATTTATGAAGGGGGTGCCAGTTATTCATCTGATGATATTAATTTTGATCATCTTATTATTGCTTTTCCATTGAGCAAAGGAATTGGTCTTACTGCAGGTGTTGTACCCTTAAGTGATGGCTATTACAAAATAACTGAGACAGTTAAGGCAGGAGATGCCGGTTTTGACCCTATAACAGGTGGTTATACCTCTTTACATTCCGGGGAAGGAGGTTTTAATAACTTTTTCCTGGGGTCTGGTGTCAGGATCAATAAGAATTTATCTGCCGGTATCAATTTATCTCTTTTGTCAGGGCAGATCAGCAGAATAAATCAGTTTAATTTTGCCGATTACTATAACGTATTTAATAACAGTAGTACAGAAAAACTTCAGATAAGCGGAGTTAATTTTGATTATGGGTTGCAATATGCCAGAGCACTAAAGAATAATTATTTCATTAATGCGGGAATATCTTTAACAGGCGGAAAAAATTACCATACAAAATATGAAAATATTTCTTACCGTTTTAATGCCTATGGTATACAGGACACCCTTTCCTATGTTTCCAATGATTCATCAAGGTCTTATCTTCCCGGCACTTTAAGGCTCGGGCTTTCAGCAGGTAAAAAAGATAAGTTTGTTGTTGGTGTTGATTACGTTACAACCAAGTGGTCTAAATCAAAAATTCAGGGAGCGAATGGATACCTGGGTGATACACAATCCCTGCTTTTCGGAGCCGAGTTCATCCCTGAAAAGTACGCCAATTATAGTTTTCTAAGGAGGGTTGAGTACCGACTTGGCGGTCATATTGAAGATAATTATCTGGTTATTAACGGCAAGCAAATAAAAGAGTATGGTATTACTGCCGGATTGGGCCTGCCGATGAGGGCTTCATTTTCAAAGACAAATCTGTTTTTTGACTATACCAAGAAATCAGGTTCAGTGGCAAACAATTCTCACATAGAGAATTACTATACATTTGGAATTAGTCTGAACTTTTATGACAGATGGTTTTTAAAACAAAAATATGATTAACATCTTACAGATTCAGGGTCTTTTAAAATCTTGTAGTTTGTTATGGCAACTATGAAATATCTATCTGAAAAATCCGGAGCTAATACCTATATAATACTATTTGTACTTATTTCTACATTGTTTTATTCATGTGATAAGAGTATTGATATTGTACCCAAAGCTGCCATTTTGACTTTACCATCAGCTACGGTTAAAAAATCGGAGGTTGTTTTAAATGATTCCGGTAAGGTCCAACTAATAATGACTGCACCCATTATTGAACAATTTGACAATATTGATATACCTGTCTCAATATTTAAGCAGGGTATTAAGGTCCTCTTTTACGACGGGAAACAGTATCCGGTAGGGTCGGTTACGGCAAAATATGCTAAACATACCGAATCAACAACCTTGTGGGAACTAAGGGACAGTGTTGTTGTGGTGAATGAGGATAACGAAAAGCTTGAAACCGAATTGTTATTCTGGAATCAGCAAAAAGACCTTATCTATACTGACAGATTTGTCAAGATAACAACAAAAGATCAGGTAATCCAGGGGACCGGATTCGAGTCTGATTCACGGCTCACAAAACGCAAGATAAGGAAAGTAAGTGCTACTATTTACCTTAATGATGAGAAATAGAACCCTGCTTATAATTGAAATTATCTGGATCATTACCGGCATTTTAAGTCTTGGTGCAGGTATCAGATATGCAATAACCACAGGTGGCAACAGGGTTTTTATCTTCGCAGTTATGACTCTTGTCTGTTTCCTCTTTGGCTGGATACGTCACAGGCAGAGAAAAAAGAGTAAACTTTGAATAATGGACGGAGTCCTGGTCATATTTCTTGCTATAATTCTTTCTGCATTCTTTTCGGGTATGGAAATAGCTTTTATTTCCTCCAATAAGTTAAGAATTGAACTTGATAGTAAACAGGGTCTTTTCGGATCAGGGATAATAAAATTTTTTGCCGGTCATCCGGGGCAATATATTGCTACCATGTTAATTGGAAACAACATAGCACTGGTAATATACGGGCTTTTCTTCTCGAAGCTACTAAACCCGGTTTTGATCCCTTTCTTTGGATCCGATGTTATTGTACTTATCATTAACACCCTAATTTCTACCGCTATTATCCTGACAATTGCGGAATTCTTTCCAAAGACAATTTTTATTATTTCCCCAAATTTTTTTCTTAAATTACTTGGGATCCCTACCTTGTTTTTCTATTTTCTTTTCTACCCTGTAAGTAAATTTACACTTGCTGCATCTAATCTTTTAATTCAGATTTTTTTCAGGTTAAAACCAGGGGAAAATGTACAGGAAAATATGGTTTTCAGCAAGGTTGATCTTGATCATTTTGTTGGATCTGTCAAAACAAACAACGATGATTCATTACCCTTCGACAATAATATAAGGATTTTTCAGAATGCACTTGATTTTTCAAATGTGAAACTCAGGGAGTGCATGGTTCCCAGGACCGAGATTGTTGCTGTAGAATGCGACAGTAAGGTAGCTGATCTTAAATCTCTCTTTATTGAAACACAACATTCAAGGTTGCTTGTTTATCAAAATACAATTGATAATATTATAGGATATTTTGAACTGAAGGATATTTTCAAAGATCCTCCTGATATTAAATCTTTTATAAGGAAAATTATTATTGTCCCTGAGTCGATGGCTGCCAATAAGCTTCTTAAATTGTTTGTTGAGGAAAAAAAGAATGTAGCTCTGGTGGTCGATGAATTTGGTGGAACTTCAGGTATGGTTACAATAGAGGATGTTCTTGAAGAGATAGTGGGCGATATTGAAGATGAGCACGATATAAATGAATTTACAGAAAAGGTTATAAACATCAACGAATATATCTTTTCCGGCCGGCTTGAAATAGATTATCTTAATGAAAAATATAATCTTTCATTACCCGAAGAAGATGATTATGAAACTCTTGCAGGGCTAATATTATATTTTCACGGATCGATCCCCAGGCAAAATGATATTATCAGGGTAAAGAATATTGTATTTAAAGTACTGAAAGTTACTGCAACCAGGCTGGAACTGGTAAATCTCCGGATTGAATAATTTAATTCTGATAAAGACTGTCGGATGCAGGTTGCAATAAACTTTCAGTAGAGGTAACTAATTGTGAATTAGCTATTTTTATTTAAGCTTTATCCAAAAGAACAATTATTGTTTAACAATTCTTTTTACGGACCGGCTTTTATCAGAAAACAAAACAATTACAAAGTATAATCCCTTTTCAAAAGACTCCATGTTAACTGCATATGATACAGCAGTATTATTGACAGATTTAATAACTCTCCCGCTCAGATCACATATAATTATAGTACTGATCATTTTATACGACCTTATCTCCATCAAGCTACCAACCGGATTCGGATATATTTCAAAACCGGAAAAGGTCATATTGTCTATTCCAGTTTTTAATATCGATCTTCCCTTAACTTCCACCTGCCTGGCCACAAAGGTGGAATCTGTTTCTATACAAACAGTCAGGATATCCGAATAATTACCAACTGATTCAGGGTGAAATTCTACTGATAATGTTTTGGAACTTAATGCTTCAATGGATATGGGCAGATCTTTGATTTGAAAACCACGGTTATGTCCGTAAGATGAAGTTAAATTTATAGTATTGCCTGTAAGATTAGTAACATCCAGATCCATGCTGACAGAATCGCCCGGAATAATATCATTGAAAGTGACCGAATCACTGCTCAGTTTAAAAATGCTATGATCCCAACCTGTTCGATATGCTGTAACAGTCGGGTAGGTATCAACATCAAAATTAACTTCTAAAGCCAGTTTACCTGTTGGGTCATATTCCGTTATAATATTCCCCGTTTGTCCCAATATCGAACCCCAGAAAATGAATGTATTTCCGTTCTCCAATCTCTGAAGGTTGCCTGTGACGTGTGCAAAAACATCAGGTTCATGACGGAATTCCTTTATCAGAGTCACTGTCTTACTTAGTTCATCGATTTCATATTCAATGCCTCTGGAAAAGGGTGGGTCCGAACGGTTACCATTATCATAAATTGTAAGAGTTCCATTTTTCTGTTTCATGGCTGAATGCTGTCCGGAAAATCCCCGGTTATCATTCCGGAAAACAAATTCATTGTTTTTCCCTCCCAGCCTCCATAATATATCCCCGGTTATCCGGTTAATTTTTGTGATTTCATTCATATTCCTTGATGAAAAGATAAGCGTAGAGTCGGTATCTGCATCAAGTGAATTACCATGAACATATTCTACTACTGATGAGAGCAGGTTCTCATATGAATCGGTAATACTGAAATGATCCCAGCTTCTCCACTCAGTAACAAGGTCCCTATTCTCATCCAGTTCCTGAATCACAAAACCTGTAACTGTAGCATTTGGATCACCTCCCTCTGTCACTTTGCTCATATCAACCAACTGAGGATCATAGGCTTCAATTATGATATGTCCATTCTCAAGAAACAAAATATCATGCATATCGGGCCGGTATCCATTCTTCATAAAAAGAGTATCTACTGGATTTAAAAAAGTATCAATCAAAATATGACCTCTTATCCCATAATCAAAATATGTAGCCATTCCATTGATATGCGGTTTAAAGTTACTTGACCTCTGCTGGGTTTTATTGGCTAAAAGCAGGGTCCCGTTATTATTTATCAGACAGAGATAATAGTTAAGACCCTTTTTCAGGATAGTCATAATATTGCCCGGAGTGACTTCATCTGAATAATAGACAGATGGTCCCGGGATACCCTTTAAGGAACTGTTATTATTTTTTCTGCCATTTAACCCATCGTTTCCTTGCTTGTCATTCAACTGATTATTTTCAGTATCATCTGAACCCTGGAAGAAGATTCCTGAATATTCCTGCCTGATATTAAAACTGTAGTCGAAAATCGGTAAATACCCGCCTTTTATTGTTTTTATTCCTTCACAGAGATGAAGGGATACTTTTTCATTATATGAAAAAATAATATCAGGGGTAAAAATAAGTGTGAGCAGATCTGATGTAACAGAAAAACTACCAGCATGCTTCCCGCTTATATCGCCATTAACCTGTAATAACTCATTCCGAATAGAAGATGTATCGATCTTCTCACCAAACCTGATAATTATTACTGTTTCCGGATTATGAAAGAAAGTAAAGGGTAATGGAGATAAATACTCGTAACCAGCCAATTCACTTTTCCGGGGAACTGCATTTCCTGCTGAAACATCCAGAAATAACTGAAAGACAATTATCAGCAGAATGGTTCTAATTCCCTGCATCTTGTTTTATCAGTTTAAAAGTTTGAATGGTTCCCGAACCTGCTTCTTCAATATATAAAAAGTACATACCTTCACGGTTATTCTTAATATCAAGCTGAAAAGATTCACCCGGAACATTATATTTCTCAAAGACAGTTATTCCGCTCAGATTGGTTACCTTTATTCTTTTTATCATTAGCGATGAAAATTCAAGAGTATATAACCCATTCCCGGGATTGGGATAAACTTTCGGATTATTCTTGTGATTGTCTTTCAAACCTACTGAAGTTCCGATTGTTGTGAAAGTTGCTGAAACAGCCGTTCCGTTATTATTTGAATAATCTTCATAACCACTTGTTATTGCTACATAATATGTTTGCGAATAAGCCAGATGAGCATTCGGAGTAATGGTTATTACTTTTTTGTCAGTATTAATCACAGCATCAAATGGTACATTTTCGCCACTTATATTGTCCTTCTTAAAAACAATTACCGGATCGACATTTGTATAGGTGAATTCAACATTATCCGGCATTCTTACCGGTTCGCTAAAGTTTATATATATAATAGTATCCAGAGGCACATTATCCTTTCCTGCAAGTGAAACGGTTGCAACTGGTGCCATCACATCAGTTTTTGTTCCTGAGAGTCTGACCTGTTGCGAAATACGCTGGACCAAAGTGTCAGAGTTAATATCGGAATTAATAGTTAAAATGTCATTTACCAATCCTGTCTGAATGTGGGAAGGATAATATGTAACTGTAAGTATTACCTGATCATTTGCAGGAATATCAACAGGGAATGTATTATCAATTCCAAAGGCATCTGTATGCGTTGAGTAGCTTGTCAGGGTAACAATTCTGTCTGTATAATTCTTCATAACCAGCAGATACTCTGCAGTGGTATATCCGTCCCATTCACCAAAATCGACAGAATTAACAACAGGCTCAAATCGTGTATTTTTCCACTTAGATTTATAAGCTCTGGGCGTAGAATAATTTTCAAATTCCAACCGGAATGCGATGGAACTATCCGGATGTACTTCAAGAATTGAAGGATTACTTAAACCGTTTCCGTAGCAAACTACAATATTCCCCGATTGAAGCTTTGTTGCACTCCCGGAATTATCTGCATATAATTTCTTATCCGCATCAAAATTCCAGACTAAATCCACAACCTTATTAACCTCATCAATTGAATACTCAAGAGCACGTGAATATGGCGGATCTCTATCATTCCCGTTATCAAAAATAGTATAATTCCCATTTGCCAGCTTCCTGAAATCATGGGGCATGGAGAACATGGAAGTCGGGTCGGTAAATGTAAACTGGTTATTCTTGCCTCCTAACCGCCAGATAATATCCCCTGTTTGACGGTCAATTTTGGTTACTTCATTTAATGACCTGCTGATAAGGTAAATATTCCCATCTTCATCAACATCAATAGAATTATGGTGTATTAAATCTACGCTCGATACTGTCAAATCTGCATATGAATCTGAAATTTGAAAATGATCCCAGGTATTCCAGGTAAATACAACATTTTTATTTTCATCCTGTTCCTGAATTACACAGCCGGTAACTGTAGCATTTGTTTTGCCTCCGTAACTACTCATATCAATTATTCTCGAATCATTTGCAAAAAATAAAAAGTGTCCGTTTTTCATTGCCACGAAATCATGGGGGTTGGTCTTGGTGTAAGGTGGTTTTGTATTTAAGGAATCAACAATAGTAAAAGTGCTGTCCATCATATAGAACATCACATTTGTGCCTCTTTTCATGAACGACAATAAACCATTTGGCTGAAGGCCGAAACAGTTCAGTACATTATTAAAATATCTGTAATATACCGGTGTTCCATAGTTGTCAATCATCATCAGATAACCTGGTTTCTTATCAGGCATTTGATATGTGGACAGGAAAAAATAGCCATCGTCCGGTGAATTATTAACTGTGATTTTATACCGGGGAAAGTCAGACGGGACATTTAACGCCTGCCCATGTAAGAAACTAAAATTAAACAGCCAGAAAAACGGAATGATTATTGTAATTAAAAAATAGTTTCTCATGGCTTAACTTTTAAAAATTATTAGGATTTAAATGGAGGATTCTTACCTGATCCTGCTCAACAAACAAAAAATTAAAATTAAACCATAGTAGCCGGAATGTGAATAAAACAGATTATCAAAAATATGCTTTTTTTGGCAACCCTGCAAACTTGAAATAGTCAGGAATACCACTGGAATTGTAATAATATTCTCATCGGCAGATAATAGTCAAAATCATAATGTTAAAGAATGTCCAATGCAGAATAGTTTCCTGGCAATGTTATTCCAGATTAATGAAATGCTTAACTTTATATGGTAAATTTAAAACAGGGGAAGATTCCAAAGTATATTTCCAAGCCAATAAATTACTTTGTAACTTTCTCTGTATTTACCGTATTTGCGAATAACAATTAAATCAAAGAGTATGAGAACGCTTTATTTTTTTCTGATTCAACTGGTTATTTCCTCAGGTCTTATTGCACAGACACCTCAGATTGTCAAAATGGATAATAACAGGATTTCTGCAGAAAATATTAAACCGGAGCTTCAGTATCTGTTCCCTGAGTTTCAGAATGGACGGGTTATTCTTAAGGACAGTAAAGTAATTAATTGCAAGCTTAATTACAATTTTTTATTGGATGAAATATTATTCATTAATGAATACGGCAAGCAAATGGCTCTTGCAAATCCTCAGGATGTCAGGCAGGTTTACATTTCCAACCGACTTTTTATTGCGACTTCAAAGGGTTATTTCGAGGTTATTGAACAGGAACCGGTCAGCCTTGTATATAAATGGACCTGTAATATTACGGATAAAGGTAAAGAGGGAGCTCTGGGAATTTCCACTGATGCCCCTTCAGTTTATCAGATGAATCAGATATCATTCGATGCAAGAACCTGGAAGCTCGACGTCGATAAAGAAGTAGTTGTCTCTGTTGAAGTGATTCCATATCTTCAGGTAAAATCAAAATGTGTTCTAATAAAAGGTGTAAAAGATTTTATTAAAGCATTTTCCGGCAGCAATTCTGAAATAAAGCAATATATAAAACAAAATCCTGTAGATTTCAGGAAAGAAGCCGATCTCAGGAGACTGACAAAATATTGTAACTCTTTATAATTTAGACATATTCACGGTACAAAAGCATTTGTATAACTACCTGTATGAATTCTCAACCTGCTATAAGCCAAATATAATTGAAGCGCAATTACCACATAAGCCATAATTCCTGACTTCTGACGATTAGTGCGGTCATTGTAGAAGTGCTGCATTGAGGAAAACAGGAAAAGTGGTTCTGATGTGCAGCAGAATAAGGCATCCTTTTATAAACGATCAGGCAGGTAGTACTCTGTTACTTTATTTTTAATTGTGAGGCGATAAGCCACGAAGTGGCTAAATATGAATAACCCCCGGCGCAGCCTTGCAAGCCGGGGGTAAGATAACACTCTGTTTTATAGCCCTGAAAGGGCGCAATATAATTGGATCTCAACGTACTTATTGAATATATTAAGAATCAAGTTGAACATCGATTACTTATATCCCGCTCCTTCAGAGCTCATGTTATATGTGGCACCAACCCCCCGGCTTGCGAGGCTGTGTGCACAGCCTCTTGCGCCGGGGGTTATTCATATCTGGCTCTTTCAGAGCCTATACCCCATTCAATGACAGCACTTCTTGTTTTTGTTCATGAAATATATTGGTCTGAAAAGTCATCTCTATGACCATGCGAGCTTTCTTTATGAGAAGATCTGATTCCATATTATCTTTGGCACTCCCAATATGTTTATCAATCTTTGCCAGATACCCAATATATAGAAACACCTGAATTGCATTTACCCTCCATTTAGTCCATACCTTTCTGACTAACCCTTATATATAAGGTAAAAATAGGCGTTAGTGCGGTAAAAATCTAAATTTAAAATTTTATATTATTAATTTTCAATTACTTGAAAATTACAACCGCACTAAAATCAGAAAGTGTCAGAAGTCAGGTCCACATGTATGAATTCTCAACCTGCTATAAGCCAAATATAATTGAAGCGCAATTACCACATAAGCCATAATTCTTTATAAGTTATATCTTCTCCTGATAATCATAAAAAAGCCGTTCTGTCTTCAGAACGGCTTTAAATTTTATTTAAGAAAAATCACTTAGTTTCTGGTTAAACTATATATGTAATCTCCAAAATTGCCCTCATCAACAGAAATTGCAAATTTCATTATATATTCACCCGTGCAGGTATTGTAAGTACCAGTTCCTCCAAATGCTCCGTTAGTATATCCAAAATAATCAGTAGCTATAACAGTTTTATCAACGGTAACATCAAAAGTAACCGGGTCTATGTGCATTACAAGCGGACCTTTATCTTCATCACCACCTTCTATTGTGTATAGTCCTGAAACATATACTGTATTAGGATCTGTAGCATCAGCAGTTATTGTAATATTACCTGAAGCATTCCATTCTGAAGGTGCTGAATAGGCAAAATAACTTCCTTCTGTCATTGCGGGATCCAATGGACATGCAATTGTGTATACTACATTTAAACTGGAACCGGGAAGATTTGAAACTGCGGGATCAAATGCAGAATACAATGTGTCATTCCCTTTAATCACAGTGCCATCGTCCAGTGTTATATCAACATAAAACTTGAAATTGTCACCAAGTTTCAATTGGTTTATGTCATTCAGCCCAGGGAGTATATCAATCAGTGTACCAACAGAAAAATCTGTTGAAGTAGGGAAGCTGGTGATATCTGTTTTTACGACACCGGTATTTTCTACATCGCCATTCATACAAACCATCAGATCCATGCTCTTAGGCATATCATCATAATACAGGTCAACAATTACCGAGGCATTAAAGCCAGGCAGATCAATAAATGAAAGATTGCCATCCTTGGTTATATCTTTTGTGACTAACGGGATAATAGTCTTCTGAAGCTCTGGCATAGGTAATTTAGGGTCTTTTTGGCAAGTTGTAAAAAGAAGAACCCCAAATGCAACCAGTAATAATATTTTGATTTTATTTTTCATATTTGGTAAATTTATAGTTACGAATCATATTTAGTTTTGTCAAACTTTCAATTCGGAATATTAATGTATGTCATAAAAAACCTTAAATGTTCCGGGGTTTTTCTGAGCAGGTGCATTCGGGTTAATACTCAGTTCAGACTGTGGCCATACAACTGTCCATGGCACAGGATTAACCAGAGTCACAGGAATAACAAATCCGTCAGGAGATATAATCTGACCTCCAGGTGCCTGCGTTGGATCCAAAGGATTAAAAATAACCGGATATCTTGTTCTGCGATAATCTGTCCAGGTATCAACACTGCTGCCAAATTTAGAAATCCACTTTTCGGTCATTATGAGTTCAAGTTTTTGAAGAGTAGATGCCCCATCATATAGGGCCATAACGTTATCAATATATTCCTTAACAAGCCACCCGGTTGTTGCAGGTTTAAAAGTAGCAGGAGCTACTGCCCCCGGATCCCACATCAGAGGAGGAGTTGGCTGTGAATTAGTTGCATCTTTAGGATTAACAAGCGCAACTACGTGGTCAACCTGTTTGAAAGAAGCTTCAACAGCCTGTTTGAAGTAAGAATCGCCTGCGGCTTCAGGTATTAAGCCTACATTTGCCAACTCAGCCTGAATATATAAAACATCAGCATAAGTAATGAAGCGATAGGGAGCTGCTCCTGTTCCGTCAGTGCCTTTCACTTTAATTGCCTTATTATCAGCGGCCACGGTGGTGTCATTAAAATCATCATATCTGCCTCCGACAGGATATACACCCATAACAGTTATGGTTCCATCTGTTGCATGGTCGCGGTTTGTGCTTACTGAACCAAAAACAATACTTACAAATGGCCCATCGCGGTATTCAGTTGGATTCCCTTCCCGGGAAGTGGAAGTAGAAGTCATCTGGTTATAATAATAATAAGGAATACGGGGATCTTCAATACCAGTTAATACCTGGTCATTCGTTCCTTGCATGATGGTATACATCCATGGACTCATATAAAACCTTCTCTGCCCGGCTTCATAATCAAGGAACCCGGGATTCCTCTCATCGGGGCTTGATTTTGTTTTATATGCAAATTCAAAATCTTCACCACTTTTTATTAGGTTTCCGGATGCAACCAAATCCGTCACCTGGGTTGATACATCCTGAACCAACCGAACCTGGGTATAAAGTTTCAGTTTGATTGAGTTAGCTGCACGGATCCATTTGGCTTTATCACCACCGTAAATAAGGTCTTCACCCCCAGGGGTAATCAGGTTTTTTGCAGTAACATTGTTAAGGTCAGCAATACCATCGTCTAACAATGTAAATAATGCAGGATAAATATCCTGGCTATTATCCCATATAGGATATGTAATTGCTTCTTCCGAAGATAATTTATTCGCTTCAGAAAAGGGAATATCTCCATACACATCAACCAGTTGACTAAAAAGGTACGCTTTTAATATCTTGGCTATCCCGGCATAAGTAACATTCTCATCAGCTTCCGCCTGGCTAATCATTACTTCAATATCCTGCAACGGGCCAGTATATATAGGGTCCCATGCACTACCGGCCCAGTAAGAGCTTCCGCTTATCCCATATTGATCAGGATCATCACGCATAGTTACCTGGTGCATATAAACCGATGTAATACATGATAAGCCACTTGTTATATTAGGATTCAAGCCTAACCCGTCAGCAACGCCTTTCTCAACATTGGTCAATAACAAACCCAGTGTTGCTTTGGAAGGATTATTCGGATCAGTGTTTATATCCAGAAATCCTTTTGTACAACCTGTCAGCAGTATCAAGATTGCCAGCAGTAATTTTATATATTTTTCCATATTCATCTTATTTTATATTTTATATTTTAGAAGGAGACTAGAAATTAACTTTTAAATTCACACCATATCTTCTGGCTGTTGGGGCACAGGAAAGATCAATACCCTGTAAGTTTGATGAACCATAGTTATTAATATCCGGATCAAAATTTGTATAGGTTGGTACATTGGGAGCAAAGTACCATAAATTACGACCTGTTACACTAATATTTACTCTGCCAATATTAGCTCTCTCAATCCATTTTTTAGGAAGATCATAGCCAATTGAGACTTCTCTTAACCGGTAAACAGTGGCATCGTATATATTAAACTCGCCAGCTGAATTTATGGCGAAGGTAGTTTCATTACCTCCGGCATAAAAATATAAGTCGTTGGTTGTAATACCCGTACGATTATCAATTGGACTGCCACTGGCATCTTTCAGAAGCTCGCCCTGATTATTCCCGTAAACACCCGGAATTATCCAGCTATGCTCCCTGTCTTCGGTATCTTTTGTAACGCCTCTGCCTAATAAGGAATAGATTGTAACACTGTATACATCTCCGCCTTGCCTCCAGTCCCACAAAGCATTCAGGGTAAGTCCTTTATACGAAATAGTATTAGTGACCCCCATAAGGAAATCGGGATTTGGATCTCCAATAATTTTCTCATCCAGAGCTAAATAGGGGAATCCTGTAAGAGGATCAATGATCATTTTGCCTGATTGTTCATCTCTAAGAGCATAAGAACCTCTGAAAGCGCCATACCCGGAACCGGGCTCAATCACCGCACTAAAACCAGTAATATCACCTCCCATGTACAGTTTAAGTCTTTCAATTCCCTCACGTAACGACACTACTTCACTCTTATTATTGGTGAAAGATGTGAATATTTCCCATTTCAATCCATTTGATAACTGAAGCGGCACGAGTGTCAAACCAATTTCAATACCTCTGTTCCTCATTTCCCCGAAGTTCAAATACTTATAAGCATACCCACTTGCGGAAGGGACAGGTACGGGAGCGATCATATCGCTTGAAAGTTTATTATACCATGTAAAATCCAAACCTATACGTCCATTAATAAATTGAAGTTCAGTACCAAGTTCCGTTTCAGTTGATCTCTCAGGTTTTAAATTTGGGTTGTTTCTGGTGTCGGGAGTGGTAAGAGTAAATTTCCCGTTAAACGGATCGTTGAGGTAAAATACATCTTTCAAAGAATATGGATCAGCATCGTTACCTACCTGTGCATGGCTGGCACGGATCTTACCAAGGGTCAATATATCACTATTCATTCCAAGAGCTTCGGTAAATATAAATGATGTGCTCACAGCTGGATAAAAATAGCTTCTGTTATTTTTTGGCAGAGTTGAGGACCAGTCATTTCGTCCAACCAGATTCAGGAATAACCAACTCTTATATGAAAGGGAAATGTCAGCAAAAACAGCATATAAGCGTCTTTGTGAGTATCCGTTCACTGAAGCTCCATTAATGGTTAAAGGTATTAGGTCTCTGGTATTTGAGATATCATATATTCCCGGAACCATTATTACTTTTCCGTCATATGCTTGTCTTTTATCTGTACGCTGGTTCACATTATGACCAATAATAGCCTTAACATTGAAATCACTACTCAGCTGGTGGGCAAAAGTTAACAACAGGTTTGATTCTATTTCGCGCTTATTATAGGTATCTTCTCTAATTTCCCCGGTTGTTGCAGCTCCTCTTGAACCGATATCCGTTACTTCTCTACGATTCATTTGAATGTTATTCATACCTAAGGCATAAGATATGTTCATCCAGCTGGTAATATTATAATCCATGTTTATCCCGGCAACTGTTCTGTCGGTATTAGTGGTAATAGTATTGTGTTTGTATGACCATAACGGGTTATCAAACTGATTCCCGAGAGGTGAAACAGGCCATCCGTTAACTGGATTTTCATAGGGTAATTTCATATCCCAGGTTCTTCCTAAGAACAGAGACCTTGCAAATGAGGATGCAGCTCCTGAGAACTGGTTTTCACCGAAGAAACCACCCACCTGCTTAGTGCTGGAGAAAGTCAGATTTCCACCCACATTAATCCCGTTCTTAAGTTTACTTTTACCCCCTACACTCATACTATATCTGTCGAAAGTGGAATTGGGAATATAACCATCCTGATTCAATGCAGAGGCAGTTGCACTAAATGAACTTTTGCCGTCGCCACCTGACATGGAAAGAGAGTTTTCATAAATTACACCTTTCTGGAACAGGTCTTTGACATTGTTAGGCTGTGCTTTGTATGCTATATTTCCTGACGAAGGAAATAATTGAGGAAATGCAGCAAGATAATCCGGCCATACAGGAATTGAATCTCTTGAGCTGAAACGTGGTCCCCATGAACCATTCGCATTTGAATAGTTGTAATTGGAACCATTACCATATGTGTTCTGATAATCCGGCAAATTGGAAATTTCCTCTATTGCTACTGATGTGGTATAGCTAACTTCGAAACCTCTTCCTACTGCTCCTCCTGCTCCTGATTTTGTTGTAATCAGAAGAACCCCGTTGGAGGCTCTTGATCCATAAAGAGCAGCAGCAGCTGATCCTTTCAATACGGTCAGAGTCTCAATATTATTTGGATCCAAGGTACTTAAACCGTTGGAATATGCACCACCGGTACCGGTGGTCTCATCTGAAGTAGAAACCTGGTCGTTGCTGTAAGGAATCCCATCTACAATAATAAGAGGCTGGTTACTCCCAAAGAATGAGGAACTACCGCGGATGCTTATTTTGGTAGCCGACCCCGGAGCTCCCTGACCAACACGGATATCAACACCCGGAACTTTTCCCTGCAATGATTTAAGCATATCAGGTTCCGATATTGACTCGAGTTCGTTAGGATTCACGGTAGAGACAGAATAACCTACCGATTTTGATGAACGTTGAATACCAACAGCCGTAACTACAACTTCGTCTAATCCTACAAGGTCGGGCAACAAAACAACATTAATAACTGTTCGCCCAGCAATATCAACCTCCACTGTTTTCATCCCAATATAACTGATAACCAATGTAGTTGCATTCTCTGGTACAGAAATTGAATATTTTCCGTTAATATCGGATAAGGTACCTATAGTTGTACCCTTTACAACAACAGTGGCACCGGGAATACCACCTTCCCCTTCTACAGAAGAGGTGATTGTACCTGTAATGACTTTTGTCTGTGCAAAAAGTGTTAATACACCTGTAAACACAAACAAAATAATCAACAAAAGTAGTTTCTTCATATGAGTTAGATTTAGGTTTAAACTATTTGGGGTAAATCTACATTTTAGATTAGACAAAATCAACAAAAACTTAGAATATTTCAAACTAATATTTGAAAAAAGCAAATTACACGCCTTAATTCATAATAAAACCATGATGAAATGCTGTTATCCGTATCATGTGTACATTTAAATTAAAGATATCAGAATCTATTTCTTCGGGAATTTTTGTCTTATGGAAGAATTATCTTTGAAAACACTCATTGCCTGTGCTTTGCTAACGGCTACACATACGGCATAAACATGTCCTCCGGGACCGTTTGCATCGACCGGACAATACTGGTTCCAGTGTTGTCTCTGATCCCAGGCAACCACGATAAATGGTTTTCATTGACCACAATGGAGGAAGTTCCCTTTGAAACCGGGTATTCTTTTGTTTTCGACCAGGCGTTTTGCTCCTTAAGCAACTTATTGTTAATAATTTGTTTTACCTGCATCTGATACCGGCTGAACCAATTATACACCGGACTATTAATATCTTCTTCTGTGCCGATCAAAGAACAAATATAATCAATGAGTCCAGGTATTCAGCTGTTTAACAGCCATAAGAAACCCTGTCTGAATTACTAAACAATTATTAACATGTATCAGTGTACTTTTAAAATAAATTGAGTATCGGGAATCAAGCATAAGGAATTATTGTTTTGTCCACGTCGTATTAAATACATCCCAACACCAATTGAAGTCTGTTAAAATCATGCCCATTTTATCAATATGAATAGTTCCGTCCTGTTCCAGCGTACCGGTAATTTTAAAAGCTTCGGCTGCCAGTAACATGGAAGAATTCACCTCTGCCTGGGCCAGGAGGATGTCAATTATGTCTGCTGTTCCAAAGTAGAGCCTGACTGTACCATTATCCGGTCCATAAGCCTCTCCTAAATCCTGTCCCGAGTTTATAGTAATTGTCAGAGCTGCCAAATCTAAAGTAGCAATCGCATTAACGGTAGAACCATAACCAAAACCTGTTATATATAATTGATTCAGTTTACCATCAACCGGGGTGGTTGTGACAGTCCATAATTCATCCCAGTTCCCAGGATTGCCATAACTTACAGCATTGACTTTATATGTTCCAATCCATGCTTTCAGAGGATGTTCATCATCCGTTATTGTAATAATCATGGTATTTTGTGCGCTTATCGGGTATGACTTACTGTTGGATTTAATAATCAGCTTAAACTGTTTGTTCCCCTGGAACAGATTGTTATCTACAGGGGTAATTGTAATTGCTGTTTCGCCAACACCTGCAGGCACATTCTTTGACGGTATTGTAAAATCGGTACCTTCCACAGCAGGGTTTGGAATACCCTCTACAGATACTTCAACAGAAACATCCGTGGCGGCCATGCCTGTCATTGCACCCAAATAAATATTTACCACGCCATCCCCTCCATTCTCTTTAATGGTCAGAGTTGATTTACTAAACCCGACAACACTGGCTGATCTGTCAAACACTATTGGATATTCCTTCTGACATCCCTGGATAATTATAATGATTGCCAGAATGAAATTTATTTTAAAGAAATCTTTTTTCATCTTTTTCCAGTTTATTTTTCAGTATCCGGGATTCTGCACCATATTAACATTCGCATCCATTTCTGACTGGGGAACAGGCATTGCCCACAGGTAGTTGGTTTCAGCCGAACCCCCTGGTACAAAAGGGATATCCTTATTTGAGAGCCCCGTGTAATCAACCCGTATAAGAGAACGCTGTGTGCGGGCCAGATCAAACAGTTCATTCCCTTCAAAGCAAAGTTCTCTTCTTCGTTCTTTGTAGATTTCATCAAGATTAACTGATGCAACAGCAATAAGCCCCCGTCTTGTCCGGATTGCGTTGAAATCAGCCAGGGCAGTTTTCCCTGATACCGTAGCTCCGTTAAGAATTGCCTCTGCACGTATAAGATACATATCAGCAAGTCTGAGTACCGGGATATTATATTCAAGGCTATTTCCGAAGCGGCCCGGGTACTTAAGGCTCCAGTATTCACCGGGATAAGCCGCCGGTTGCTTGAAAAGAGCCCTGCGGACATCCCCGGCCTCGTATAAACTTAGCAGATCGTTAGACACAGCTATATCGCCATAACCATCAGGATTCATCATAAAGGAAATTGATTCCCAATAACCGTGCGAAGTATTACCTGACGAACCATCAACCTGGAAAATAATTTCAGGGCCTGCGCCTCCACTTCCCCAATAACCTCCCTTATCCCAGGTAGTAAAGTTTGAAGCGGTAAAAAGTGACAGATTTGGTGTTCCTATAACTGATGTGGCATAGTTTGCCGCATTCTGCCATTTTCCCATATAGAGGTACACTTTTGCCAGAAGAGCAACTGAGGCAGTTTTTGTTGCCCATGCTGCATCGCCCTTCCTTGGATTTGTAACTGGTAATAACGGAATTGAAGCCAAAAGGTCCTCAACAATTCTATCATATACCTCCCCAACTCTGTTTCTGGACGGATATCCGTTTTCTGTTACAAGTACAACAGGGACACCCTCATTATCCAATCCTGCCACGTATGGCTGGCAATACATACGTACAAGATCAAAATAAGCCAGAGATCTAAGAAAAAGACATTCACCCTTTAACTGGTCAATCTGTTCTTTAGCAATATTTATTTCGGAGAAACCTCCATCTATTACATTTATTACATTATTTGCCTTCGCAATAGTTGAATAGGCTACACTCCAAAGACCGGATGTAGAAGAAGCATTTGTGTTATTCCAAAGATATTCGTTCACATACCTGCCTGATTCTTTTGTACCCCTCTTAGCGTTTCCACCTTTTAAATCAGCAGTAATAACGAATCCCGCTCCATACCAGCTAGTTGAGCAAAGCTCCGAATATGCCCCGCCAGTAGCCTTATCTAAACCGTCATAGGTAGATAGAGTCAATTCATTGGATTGAGATAATCTGGGAGTTTCAACCAGAAAGTCTTTTGAACAGGCTGATGAAAGTCCTGCCAGGATTATCAGAAACAGTATCTTAAATTCAAATTTTGTATCCATTGTATCATGAATTATTTGTCAAAATGACAGTTCTAATCCTGCCATAATCTTCCTGGTCTGAGGATAAATACCCCAACCGGATCCATCAATACCTCTTTCAGGGTCATAATAGTCGACTCTGTTAAAAGCGTAAAGGTTAACTGCGCTTGTAAATACTTTCAGTCCCTGAACTCCTATCTTACTGGTAAGTGTTACCGGCAACATATATGAAAGTGTTACATTCTTTATTCTGAGATATGAACCATCATAAAGCCATCTTGTGCTCATGGAACTGTAAGAGTTTGAAGAATTATTGGCAATGGGCTTTGGGTTCCTTGCAATGTCACCTGGTTTAAGCCAGTAATCAAGCTGTGTGTTGGCACTATTATTTCCCCAGCTGGATCCATCAGAGTTCGCATAAATGTTTTCCCCAATAAACACAAGGTTCCCTGTTTTATATTCCAGATTCAGATCAAGTGATACTCCTGAATATGTAAGCTTCGTATTAAAGCCACCGGTAAATTTTGGTTCGGGAGTACCTGCAATGATCCTGTTTGCTTCAGAAAATTTATTTGTCAGTTCCCCTTTTTCATTTCTCCAGAGGGCGTCGCCATTAGCCGGATTAACACCGGCATAATCGAACAGGTAAAAACTATAGAGATGCTCGCCTGTTTTATATAGAATGTTTGCACTGGCCGGTGGAGGCAGAATAAACTGATCATCCTTACCCAGGTCAAGTATCTCACTGTTATTGTGCGATATATTGAAACCTGCACTCCATTGGAGCCTCTTGTTTTTAACAATACTGGCATCTGCCATAAATTCAAAACCCGAGTTCCTGACAGACCCTATGTTTGTTCTGATTGAAGTGAATCCCGAAGTTCTTGAAAGAGGATAATTCAAAAGCATATCAAGGGTTTTGCGTGTATAGATATCAAATGTACCTGTAAAACGACCAAAAACTGCGAAATCCAGTCCGGCGTTGTATTCAAAATTGTTTTCCCACCCAAGGTCAGGATTTGCAGGTTGATCTGGAGCCATAAAGCTTACTCCATCATATTCGACATTACTGTAAACTCCGTACTGATCGTAGTTCCCTATATTGAAGTTACCACTTTTTCCGTAACTGCCCCGTAGCTTCAACAAGTTAATGTAGTTATAATCTTCCATGAACGATTCCTTCTGAATATTCCAGGAAGCGCCCAGGGACCAGAATGTTCCCCATCTCGTTGCCTTACCAAACCGGGATGAGCCATCTGACCTGAGACTGGCCTGAAAGTAATATTTGTTGCTGAAATTATAATTAGCTATCCCGAAGAATGACAGCATTGTATAAGCTGTTTCGCCATAATCGCCCTGATCTTTTTCTTTTGTTGATGTATTTGGAAAAGGAATATTAGGATCAACATCTTCAGAGTAAATATAATACGCATTATATTTGTATTGCGTAGCTTCCTGTCCGGCGATAACTGAAAGATTATGAGAATCAAACAACTTATTATAGGTGAGAGTATTTGAGGTAGTAAGCTGTGTGTATTTTGTCCTGGATGACTGAAGTACAGGTCCTAGTCCAAGGTCTTCAAGGTAGGGGTTTGCACGGATATCCCAGTATCTGTTACCCTCTCCGTCGGTATACTCTATGCTGTTAGTTGTTTTGCCGGTTAAATCATTAAGTATATTCCATTCAAGGTAAACGTTGCCATTTAACCTGTACTGTTTTTCCCACTGTTTATCATATTTTGCTGTAGCAAGGGGATTTGTATTTCCGTTTTCAGGCATATCCATATTATAGGTTCCGTCATCATTCATAACCGGTCTGAATGGCTGGATCATAACTGCTGAAAATATCGGGTTACTGTAATACAAGTCCTGCATCGGAACGTCATTTGAAATAGAATAAGTTCCGGTGATACGTGTTCCCAGTTTAAGTTTGTTATTTATCTTATGATCTACATTTGAACGGAATGACATCTTTTCAAAATCAGAACCGTAAACAATACCTTCATGCTTATTATAGAGAAGAGAAAAGAAATTTGAATTATTTTCATTCCCTCCTTCCATGCTTAGTTCTGCTGTGTAAATCTTACCGGTACGGGTTAATTCGTCCTGCCAGTTGGTTTGAGGTCCGTCCAGAAGGGAAAGAGGAAAGTAATATTTACTATTGGCAGGAGTGTTCAGGTCTGGATTGCCACCTGCATTAATCACAGACTGCCTGGTAAGGGTCAGGAACTCTTCGCCGTTAAGTGGCCTGTAACCCCTGTCATTAGAGAGAACTTCAATTCCATATGATGTACGGAAATTTAATCTTGTTGTTCCTGATTTACCTGACCTGGTTGTGATGAGAATTACCCCGTTTGCTGCCCTGGATCCGTAGATGCTGGCTGCTGCTGCATCTTTCAGAATAGAAATAGATTCAATATCGTTTGGATTTAAAGATGAGAGTGCATTGCCGGAATTTGTGAAATAACTCTGGTCACCTGACATTACAGCAACCCCATCAATTACAAAAAGAGGGTCAGTTCCGGCCAGGATTGATCCGATACCGCGTATCCTTATCTGGGAATTACTTCCCGGCTGCCCTGAGGCAGAAGTTATCTGAACACCTGCAACTTTCCCTGATAACATTTTGTCTATACTGATTTCAGGTATCTCCTGAATTTTATCATTGGTAACAACCCCGACGGATCCCGTTTTTGCTTCCCTTTTCTGGGTTCCATACGCAACAACTATCACTTCATCAAGGTTCATAATATCAGATTCCATAACAACATTAATCGTTGATTGATTACCTATTACTATTTCCTGTGTTTTCATTCCGATATAGGAAAAGCTTAAAGAGGTCCCATTCGCTGGCACCTTAATATTATAATAACCTTTTGAGTCTGTCATTACACCAACAGTAGTTCCCTTTACAACTACAGTTACCCCGGGGATCGGACCCTCCCCTTCCGCAGATGAGGTGACAATGCCTGTAATTAATTTTGTTTGAGCCCACAGCGTTGAATAGAGCATAAACAAAATTATCAGCATAAATACTTTCTTCATAGGAACAAGATTTAGGTTATGTTACAGATGTCCAAAGATATGATGTTTTACACTATGTCCAAATGTAAAGGTTATCATTTCCAAATGTACTGGTTATTTTAAATTCTGATTGCAGGATTTCAGGTACCTTATACTCCCTCTTTTCTCAATTCAATCGCTGCAATACAAAGTTCATTGTATATATCTTCTCCGACAGCCCTTATCAGCGGCTCTTTCAGAAATTCATAAACATATACTTCTTCCTTCATTCCCTTTTTTCTGGCAAATGAGCATATTGACAACTCCTGGTAATTAACTCCTGTAGAGTTTGAAAAATGTCTGATACGGATGGGGAAAAGATGACATGATAATGGTTTCCGGAAAGTTATTTTACCATCTTCCCAGGCTTGCTCAATACCACACATAAATATGTTGTTTTTCATAACGGTATATGCACATTCCTCATTACCAATTAGTGGTGTAACAAGATCATTTTGAAAATCAATCACACTAAAACCTTTTTGTTCAATTGCTTCAATACCTTCCCTCCGTAGATATGGTTTCACCTCTGTCCATATCTCTTTGAGCAAATGTGCCTCTGAATTTGAAAGAGGTGCACCGGAGTCACCATACCTGCAACAGTTTCCGAGACATTTCGGAAGATCGCAATGAAACTTCTTTTCAAGAATATCCAGACTGAATATGGTATCGCCAATTCTTAACATGAATAGTACATTTTTTTACATCATCCGGGCCCCTCTCTCAGGGAAAAAGCGTTATTTAACTGATTATCTTTTTACTACTCCCCTTCTCACTTAGTAAAAAAAGCCTTGAATCAGCTCATTTAAACCAGTACTTTTCCGGTCATCTCTTCCGGGATCTCAATTCCCATAATTTTCAGCAAAGTGGGGGCTATATCCGCAAGTTTCCCTTCACTTATCTTTTTATAATCGTCACTTATAAGGATACATGGTACAGGGTTGAGCGAATGTGCTGTATTGGGTGAACCATCTTCGTTAAGGGCGTTGTCTGCATTGCCATGGTCTGCAATAACCAAAACATCATAGTTTTTATTACGGGCTGCATCTATAACTGCGCCGGCACATTCATCAACTGTTGCAACAGCCTTCTTAATCGCTTCATAAACGCCTGTATGACCTACCATGTCTCCGTTTGCGAAATTCAAACAAATAAAATCAAATTTTTCTGAATCAATAGCTTTAATGACTGCATCCTTCACCCCATATGCACTCATTTCCGGCTGCAAGTCATAAGTTGCAACCTTAGGTGAAGGAATGAGAATTCGCTCTTCATTTTTGAATTTATCCTCCCTTCCTCCGGAAAAGAAGAAAGTAACGTGAGCATATTTTTCCGTTTCAGCTATTCTGAGCTGGGTTTTCCCTGCGTTAGCAAGCACCTGACCTATGGTATTTTCTGCATTCTCTTTGGGATAAATCACATGAAGTCCTTTAAATGTAGAATCATATGGAGTCATTGTACAATAATAAAGTGGGATTGTTTTCATCCCGGCTTCGGGCATATCTTTCTGTGTAAGCACTATGGTGAGCTCTTTTGCCCGGTCATTCCGGAAGTTAAAGAATACTATCACATCTCCTTCCTTTACCTTACCAACCGGATCTCCGTTTTTGTCAACTACCACGATTGGTTTCATAAACTCATCCGTTATCCCGCTGTCATACGATGCCTGCATTGCTTCAATAACATTTCCTGTGGGAGTGCCTGTGCCATTAACTATCAGATCATAACCCTCTTTTATCCGTTCCCACCTTTTATCCCTGTCCATGGCATAATATCTTCCAATGAATGAAGCAACGATCCCATTCGACTTTTTAAGATGATCAAGGAGGTTCTGCATATACACTATCCCGCTTCTCGGATCAGTGTCGCGGCCATCACCAAATGCATGGATAAAAACATTCTTAAGTTCATAATCCATGGTCATATCACATAATGCGTAAAGGTGCCTGTCGAGAGAATGAACACCTCCGTCAGACATAAGTCCTAAAAAATGTACCTGTTTATTATTGTCACGGGCGTAAGAAAAGGCACCTGTCAGGACCTTATTTTTCCTTATTCCCCCGGTTTTGCAATCAAGATTTATCTTTACCAGGTCCTGGTATATTATCCTTCCTGAACCAATGTTAAGGTGACCTACCTCCGAATTTCCCATCTGTCCGTCTGGCAAACCAACATCTTCACCTGAAGCATGCAATTGTGAAAACGGGTAATTATTTTTATAACGGGTAAGGTTTGGTGTTGGTACCTGGCTTATTACATCAGCTTTTGATCCATCGCCTATTCCCCATCCATCGAGTATCATTAGAAATGTCTTCCTGTTCTTCATTTTATAAATATTATTTCAATAAACTAAACAAAAAAAGAGTCCCCTTGTTCCGGGTACAATCTTAAGCGGGCAAATTTAGTTAAAATTTGTAAAACAAATTTACCGGAATATGCCAGAGTTCAGATATGCAGAAACTTATTATGTTGAAGTATGTTAAACCCTTAGTAAAGGATCGGGGCAAAGGTTACAGAGACACAACCTTCAATATTGTATCGCCGGTTACTATCTTCATATGTTTAAGCTTTTATTAATTAATGAATTCAGAAGATTATAGTCAATTTCAAAGCCATCAATCTGAATTTCTGCCCTACTGTAGCATTCTTCACGCACATGAAGCTTATTCTCAATAAAGCTCAGAAGGTCTTCACTACCTAAATTTTTTATTAAGGGTCTTTCTCCTTTTGCTGCGGAAAGCCGGTTTCTCAGTTGAACGGGGGTTAACCTAAGGTAAACCGTCAGCCCGGTATCCAGCATAAACTCCATATTCTCACTGTGGCATGGGGCTCCACCTCCGGTTGAAATTATCGCTTTTTTTTGGTATCTCATACTTCTGAGGACTTCTGTTTCAATCTTACGGAAATAATCTTCACCGAATTCCGAAAAAACCTGCGGAATTGTTTTCCCAATCCGCTCCTCAACTTTTTTATCCAGATCAATGAAGGACCAGCCCATTGTGGCAGCCAGCTTTTTCCCGGCAGTTGATTTGCCGCTTCCCATAAATCCGATAATATATACTATTTTGTTGTCAGTCATCACAACTCCAGCTTCATCTGTGCAGGATCTTCATGCGCCGGAGTTATTGGGGGCACTTCTTCATTCTTATTGGCAGTTACCATTGTCTCTTTTTTTAATACAGGCTCTATTTCATGTATATTATCAACATTAAAACTGGTAAGTCTCTTTCCTTTAGCCTTATAACTCTTGACCCCGATGAAGCCTGCAACTTCAATTATCTCATTGTCACGGTTCTTATGTTGTCCTCCGAATTTTATTTCAAAACGAGGGTACTCCACCTCTGTGACACTTATAAGCTTTGATTCAGGGTCTTCATTGATAAAACACTGGGGCTTTTCCGACTCTTCATTAATAAAACGTTTAACATAATAAAACTTTTGTTCAGCATCCCAGTAAACTACGGAATAAACCTTACCCGGGCTGTATTTTTCTATAAGCAGAATATTATCTTCAAAATGATTTGAAAGATCAAATCCTGTAGTTCTGAAATACCCGTTTTTGGTTATTACATAGATCTTATCATCCGAACTGAACTCGCCCAGATACAAACCACGTCCGTCAACATTCAATCTGAATACGGCATCATCGAACCATATTTTCCTTCCTCCAAGTGTCGACAATCCTTTCTCTTTAAGCGCTATCTTATGTACAGCGTTCTTTGTAAGTATATTACCCAGAGAAGATTTCCCTTTTATAGCCAGTTGCCCGAAATCAAATTCAAATACCAGCTTTTTCAGTCGTGCTTTGGGTTTGTGATGTATCTTTATAACTTCGGCTTCCCCATTAGGGTTAACACTGAAATAGACAATTTTCGATCCGGGTGTTCCTCTGGTGAGATTATATTCTTTGTCACGTGTCAGTCCTGTTATAGAGGAACGCTTTGCAAAAAGAGGCCCATCCTTTCCATCCTGATAAACAATATTATATATTGTCCGTTCATCATTTTTCAGAAAGACGTTTGCATATAAAATATCATTCCCTACGAATACCTTGTCGGTTACTTTGGTAATGAGATAAACTCCATCTTTTCGTATTGCAATAATATCATCAATATCAGAACATTCACAGATAAATTCATCTTTTTTCAAGCCGGTTCCAACAAATCCCTCCTTATAATTAATATAAAGTCTTGCATTATTTGCTACCACTTTGGCAGCTTCAATAGTATCAAAACTACGTATCTCTGTTTTCCGCTCCTTCCCTTTACCGTACTTCTTCTTTATTTGCTTAAAGTAGTTTATTGCAAAGGGTATTATGTTCCTCAGATGGTTTTTTACCTCTTCAAGTTCTGTCTCGATGCCCTTAATTTGTTCATCAGCCTTTTTTGAATCAAATTTTGATATTCTCTTTATTCTTATCTCTGTCAGCCGGATAATATCATCCCGGGTTACCTCTCTCATTAACAGATTTTTAAATGGTGTCAGACCATCATCAATTGCTTTGATTACAGCTTCCCATGTTTCGCATTCCTCAATATCGCGGTAAATCCTCTCTTCAATAAATATTTTTTCGAGTGATGACATGTGCCACTCCTCCCCAAGCTCTGCTTGTCGTATCTCCAGTTCAGTCTTAAGCAGAAGTACCGTTTTGTCGGTTGAGTGTCGAAGCATTTCGCTGACTCCCATGAAGGAGGGCTTATTATCTGTTATAACACAAGTATTGGGAGAAATTGAATACTCACAATCGGTGAAAGCATAGAGCGCATCAATAGTCTTGTCAGGAGATGTCCCCGGAACAAGCTGTATGACGATCTCTACATTTGCCGAAGTATTGTCATCAATTTTCCGGATTTTAATTTTCCCCCTTTCATTTGCCTTAATTATTGATTCGATAAGTGTGGATGTTGTTTTCCCAAAAGGTATTTCAGTAATTACAAGCTCCTTTTTGTCTGCCTTTTCGATCCTGGCCCTTACTTTTAAAGCTCCTCCGCGCTGACCATCGTTATATCTTGAGATATCTACCATTCCTCCTGTGGGAAAGTCGGGGTAAAGTACAAAATCATTTCCCTGCAGGTAATCCACAGAGGCATCTATAAGTTCATTAAAGTTGTGGGGAAGAATTTTTGAAGCAAGGCCAACTGCTATTCCTTCAACACCCATTGCCAGAAGCAAAGGAAATTTTACCGGAAGAGTTACAGGTTCTTTGTTTCTGCCGTCATAGGAGAGTTTCCACTCGGTTGTTTTATGATTAAAGAGGACTTCGAGTGCAAATTTTGAGAGTCGTGCCTCAATATATCTTGGAGCTGCTGCGCCATCTCCTGTCAGAATGTTTCCCCAGTTACCCTGGGCATCGATGAGTAGATCTTTCTGCCCTATCTGAACGAGTGCATCTCCTATTGAAGCGTCGCCATGAGGGTGAAACTGCATTGTGTGTCCTATGATGTTTGCAACCTTGTTATAGCGACCGTCATCCATCCTTTTCATTGAATGAAGTATCCGACGCTGAACGGGTTTCAAACCATCGTGCAGATGAGGGACAGCACGTTCCAGAATTACATATGAAGCATAATCAAGGAACCAGTCCTGGTACATACCTGACAATGCTGTAACAGAATGAAGAGCAGCCGGCCCCTGAGGATTTTCTTCAGCCCCATCCGGTTGCACAATATCCAGTTCCTTATCTTCCATTTTAAGTTTTTCCCTCTATTAATAATCTTACTTTTCTTCCTCTACAATATCTTCCTCAATCCTCAGATTATCAATGATAAAATCCTGTCGTTCAGGGGTATTTTTACCCATATAGAACTCAAGATAACCGTTTATGATATCCGTCTTCTTTAACCGCACCGGTTCAAGACGTATATCTTTTCCTATAAAATGTTTGAACTCATCGGGTGAAATTTCACCAAGGCCTTTGAACCTGGTCATTTCAGGATTGGGGCCCAGGGCTGCAATGGCTTTGGCTTTCTCTTCGGGAGAATAGCAATATCTTGTCTCCTTCTTATTTCTTACCCTGAAGAGTGGTGTCTGAAGAATATAAACATGCCCTTTTCTTACCAGGTCGGGAAAGAACTGAAGAAAAAATGTCAGAAGAAGGAGCCTGATATGCATCCCATCCACATCCGCATCAGTGGCAACCACAACATTGTTATAACGAAGGTTCTCAATTCCATCCTCTATATTTAATGCGGCCTGGAGAAGATTGAACTCCTCATTTTCATAAACAATTTTTTTCGTAAGACCGAATGAGTTCAAGGGTTTACCCCTGAGGCTGAAAACTGCCTGGGTTTCGACACTTCTCGATTTGGTAATTGATCCACTGGCCGAATCGCCCTCAGTGATAAATATCGTCGAATCAAGCTTGTTCGAATCAGTAGTATTATAATGAATCCTGCAATCTCTGAGCTTTTTATTATGAAGACTTACTTTTTTGGCCCTTTCACGTGCCAGCTTCTGAATTGATGAAATTGCCTTTCTTTCCTTCTCTGAGTCCTGTATCTTTTTAATTAGTATACGTGCAGTTTCTGAATTTTTATGTAGGTAATCATCTAACTGTTTCTTAATGAACTCCATAATAAAATTCCTTACGGAAGGTCCGTTTGGGCCCATATCTTTTGAGCCAAGTTTGGTCTTTGTCTGTGATTCAAAGATCGGCTCTTCAACCTTGATGCTTATTGCGGCAATTATTGACGACTTTATGTCCGAAGGATCAAAATCTTTTTTATAAAATTCACGGATAGTCTTCACCAATGCTTCCCTGAATGCCAGAAGATGAGATCCCCCCTGGGATGTGTTTTGCCCGTTAACAAAACTGTAATAATCTTCCCCGTACTGAAAGCCGTGAGTGAAAGCCAGTTCAATATCTTCCCCTTTAAGATGGATTAGCGGGTATAACCCTTCTTTGCTCATATTTTCATTTAGCAGATCAGCCAGTCCGTTTCTTGAAAAGAACTTATTTCCATTGAAATTGATCACCAGCCCCGAATTCAGGTATACGTAATTTTTCAATAAAGAATCTACATATTCGGAAATGAAGAAGTAGTTCCCGAACATCTCCTCATCAGGCTGAAAGATTACCTCAACACCATTCTCCTCATCACTTGTTGTCAGCGGATGATCCTTAACATTTATACCATGCTCAAATTCGCTTATCTTTAGTTCCCCGTCACGGATTGACCTGATAATGAAGCTGCTGGAAAGAGCATTTACTGCTTTTACACCTACCCCGTTCAGGCCAACTGATTTCTTGAAAGCTTTAGAATCATATTTAGCCCCTGTATTCATTTTGGAGACGGCATCGACAACTTTTCCAAGGGGAATTCCGCGACCATAGTCACGAACACGCACCTCTTTACCGATAATCGAAACGTCAATTTTCTTGCCGTAGCCCATCATGTATTCGTCAATGGCATTATCCATCACCTCCTTTAGCAGTACATAAATCCCGTCATCCTGTGATGACCCGTCACCCAGCTTTCCAATATACATACCTGGTCTCAGCCTTATATGCTCACGCCATTCAAGGGTTCTGATGTGCTCTTCTGAATATCCGACAACTGACATTTTGCAGAATTTTGGGCAAATATAGTTATTTTAGATCATTGGAATTTTGTCAATTTTTCAACAACACTCCAAATTTATCAGGTTTACTTCACAGTGAGTTCGTTATAAGCTGAATATTTATTTGATTGATTTGGAATTATAAAAGAGAGGCTCTGTTAATAAATTTTCTCCAATAATCCGGAATTTCCATAGGTTTTATATTAAAAACATAATTTCTATTGAGGGAAGATGATGTATAATGATTTATCAAAATCAAAGGACCAATGCCAAAACTTTCAAAACAGATCGCTTATTATTATAATCGGATCCTTTAAGATCAAAATCCCATGTCCACTCCTCCTTAAATTTACCAGGAGGCATTTCAGCAAGTAATGAGATAGCAGTTACCGTTTTTCCTGATTTCCCGGTGAAAATCTCAGAGGTATCGGTAATCAGCACTGATTTGTACTTTTGCAGAAAGTCAATATGTTTTTTCTGGATTCCTTCCCTGAAACAGAATAACTCTTCTTCCTTCACTACAACCCTTTCCTTAATGAAATCAACAATTAATGATTCAAGCTGGGTAAGTATATTAAGGGAAATTACGAGGCCCGGATCTTCCTCCGGCTCATAATCGGGAATCTGTATGGAATGAAGAGAATCCAGCTTATTGATTAAAAATCTTTTTCTTGTCTTATTCCATACCTCTTCGATCAGCCCTCCGGTAACATCCTGTTCTGAAATCTTTACCCTTTTCAGGGATGCAACCTGTTGTCTTACCCCGGGGGAATGAACAATATCTATCAGATGTACTTCATACCTCATCTCTAACATCTCCTGCAAAGGAAGTTCCAGCAGCCATCCGCTTCCCAGCACTGTTACCTTCCGGGGTTTATAATAGTCGAGTGCTTTTAAAATGAAACTCCTGCACTGCTCCAGATGAAAATCCCAGCCTCCCTCCTGGTTCATATAACGGTATATCAGTCCCTGCTGATAGTTATAATAACCCATTTTGTTAAGCATCCGCCTGTATGTTTCGGAGTGAGCCATTTTCTATTTATCTTCCGATCTCATTTCCATTAACGAGACAGTCATTAAAGTATTAAATCTAACAGCAAGATCCTCAGGGCTTTTAGTTTCGAATGATTCAGGGAACACGGGGTTAAGTACCTTTATCCTAATTTTATGACCCCCTCTGAAGATAAGGCCATGTTTCGGCAGTATTCCACCGGTACAATCTATCAGCACCGGCAGAATGGGAACATTTGCACTCAGGGCAAGTTGAAATGCTCCTCTTTTGAAGAATCCGATCTGACCGTCAGCAGACCTGGTGCCTTCGGGAAATATCATTATTGATATACCATCTTTCAGACATCTGTAAGATTTTTCAAGCATCTCTTCTTTACTTTCACTGTTTCCACGGTCAACAGTTATATAGCCGGCCATCTTCAGATACCAGCCAATAATTGGTATTTTGTAAGTCTCTATCTTTGAGATCCACTTAAACCTCATTTTAAGACCATTAAGCAGCAGAATATCAAGAACAGACTGGTGATTGGAAATAATGACACAGGTTATGTCCTTTTTTATTTTTTTATTTCCTTCGATCTTAACCTTCCAGATTGGGATCATGTGTGAAATCGCCACCGACTGGTAAACAAGAATCCAGTGAACCACAGTACGTTTTCTGTCGAAAGGAAGTGTAAAAAGCCAGATAATGAAAGTGAAGGGAAATAATATCACCAGAAAAGAGATACCTGTCAGCCATACAATTATCGAAAGAAGTACATTCATAGGTCATGAATTCAAAACTGATAATTCTTCAAAGATATTTTAATAATTAAATTACCGGAACCATATTTAAAAACTCCCGAGATGATTCCGGAAAGAATTTAATTGGTTCAAAAGAATAAATAAATATCATCATCTTTCATTGAAACTCCACTTCCCCTTATCATGGCTAACATATCCAAAGGCATATGCCTGGTCCCTATCAGGTTTTTGGCAACCGTGACCAATTGATCTCCTCCTTCTATTTTACACTCCCAGATGATCCCATCCTTCACAAAGAGACTGCAGGAATAATGTTTTTCATTAAAATCAAACCGCCTATTAAAATGGTACTCCGGTCCGTAAGCATAGTTCCACTCCCATGTTCTGTATTTTGACCCGGCAAGCGATTCTGCTTCAGCTGATTCTTCAGAGCCAGGAGTATATATCCCGGCATCAGGCATATTATTAAGAAACCAGTTTAACATTTTTATCCTGAATTGCGAGATATCATCCGCATTATGTAAAATTTCTTTCAGATTAATTACCGGTGAGGGATTTGAATCTACCGCCCTTGAAGAATAATACATGTTATTTTTTCTCAATGAATCCCTTAAAGTATCAATTGAAGTGGCAAAAAGTAGTGTACCATGATGGAGAACCCTGTTGCGGTAGATATGTTCGGCATTTCCTGAAATCTTTAAACCATCAACCTTCAGATCGTTTTTACCCTCAAACTTTGCATCCAGCCCCAGAGTTGACAAGAAGCTGATAACCGGCATTGTATATTTCCTGAAATCAACCTGTTTACCTTCTTCACTCTCCGTAATAAAAGAAAAGTTGAGGTTGCCAGGGTCATGAAATACCGTTCCTCCTCCTGAAATCCTGCGAATTACAGGAATATTGTGCCCGGTAACAAACCCTGTATTGACTTCCCTGTGCGGAACCTGGTGCTTTCCTATCACAACACACGGGTCATTAATCCATAAGATCAGGTAATCCTCTTTTCTGTTCTTAAGGAGTATCTCTTCAAGTGCAAGGTTGAAAAATGGATTGTGCGACTCAAGGTTGATGCAATACATATTATTTCATACTCTTATTATCATATCAATCACCCAGCCTCCCCCTTTATGTTTTACCTTCATCCATAGTAGTATAGCCTCCGGGAGGTTCCGGGATATTTTTAAAATATGAACTATTTTGCAATATCCTGTTATCAGTAAGCTTATAAAGCAGGTAACAACCCCATCCGACTAACGCCCCGACCAGAGAACCGCATATAACATCTCCCGGATAGTGCACACCAAGATAGACCCTGCTGTATCCTATTATCAGGGCCCAAAAAATGATGCTGATTGTATACCAGCGCTTTCGAATGAACAGAAGGGTTAACAAAGCAATATTGAATGAATTTGCAGCGTGGGATGAAACAAATCCGTATTTGCCACCGCATTCACCATTAAAAAGATGGATCATTCCCTGAAGAGCAGGTTCGTGGCACGGCCTTAAACGTTGAAATGTGTTCTTAAAAAGCTGTACCGAGATCTGGTCAGCCAGGGTAACAGCAAGGATAATGAACAATATAATTATCAGGAATTTCCTCTTGTACCTGACTCCCATATAGATAAGGATCGCAAGATATAACGGAGCCCAGATCAGTTTACCGCTGATGGCATGCATAATCTGATCCCAGAAAGGTGAGTTAAGAGAGTTCAGAAAAAGAAAAAGCTTCTGGTCGAGATGTACAAGCATACATTTATCAATTATGTATTAAGAACTTTCCATATCATATCTTTTAGGGTAGTTATCCCTTCTCCTGTAATTGATGAAATAAAAACACGTGCAAAATCAGGAAGATCTTTCCGTATTTCGTCTTTCAGTTCATCATCAAGCATGTCCGATTTGGATATAGCCAGGATCCTTTTTTTATCAAGAAGTTCCGGATTATACATTCTAAGCTCATTGAGCAGGATTCCATATTCGTCTTTAATATTTTTACTATCGGCCGGGATTATAAATAGCAGGATGGAGTTCCTCTCGATATGCCGTAAAAACCTTATCCCCAGGCCTTTTCCTTCATGAGCTCCTTCGATTATACCGGGTATATCCGCCATTACGAATGATTTATCATCACGGTAGGCCACTATACCAAGGTTAGGTACAAGGGTAGTGAATGCATAATCGGCGATCTTTGGCTTAGCAGCCGAAACAACAGATAAGAGCGTTGATTTGCCTGCATTCGGGAACCCAACAAGACCTACATCGGCAAGTATCTTGAGCTCAAGGATAAATGTATCTTCAATGCCCTGTTCTCCGGGCTGGGCAAAACGGGGTGTCTGATGGGTTGCAGATTTGAAGTGAACATTACCCTGACCGCCGCGTCCTCCTTTTGCCAGTATCTGTTGATCTCCATGGTTTGTAATTTCAAAAAGGACCTCACCTGTTTCTTCCTTTTTTGCCAGAGTCCCGAGCGGAACATCAACAATTATATCTTTTCCGTCAGCACCTGTAGAGGTCTGGGCTCCACCTGATCCACCATTATTAGCAAAAATATGACGTTGATATTTCAGGTGGAGTAGTGTCCACATCTGGTCGTTTCCCCTTAGGATGATATGTCCGCCTCTACCACCGTCGCCTCCATCGGGACCGCCTTTTGGTTCGAACTTTTCCCTGCGAAAATGAGCCGATCCTGCGCCTCCGTTCCCTGAGCGGCAGTAAATTTTTACATAATCTACAAAATTTGAACCTGACATATATATTACGTTATTATTTGATATTAGACTGCTTAATAAAATGTAATTATTTCCAGTCAAGCCCACGACCTCTTTTTTCACCCCCCTTCCTCACTGAAGCAGGGTTAACTCAAAACAATTTATCAGCTCCTCATAAGAGGGTGTTTAAATACAATTTGATAAATATCTTAAATTATTTTTTTCACAGATTCAGAAAGTCGTTTAAAGATATCATCAATTGTACCCATACCATTAACAGGCTGATAGATACCTTTTTTACGACAATAATCGATAATAGGCTCTGTTTTCTCCTTATAAACATCGATCCTGTTCTCAATAACAACCGGATCTTTATCATCAGGTCTGCCAGATAGTTCAGCTCTCGCAATTAATCGTTTCACAAGCTCATCATGATCTACATCCAGAACCAGCATACTGTCAATTTTCATTCCCCTGTCTTTCAGCATTTTTTCAAGAGATACGGTTTGTGCCACTGTCCGGGGAAATCCATCAAAAAGAAATCCTGCCGAATCTTTGGTATTGTCAATTTTTGTTGCAATCATCTCAATAACCACCTCATCGGGGACCAGCTCTCCTTTAGCCATAATAGTGCTCATTTTTTTGCCAAGATCCGTACCTGCAGAAATTTCAGCCCGCAACATGTCACCGGTTGAAAGATGAGTAAGATTGAATTTCTCAGCCAGCCTTACCGACTGAGTTCCCTTGCCTGAACCTGGAGGTCCAAAAATCAGAAAATTAACCATAGAATAAAAAATTTAAAATTGATTTGTAGTGTTTATAATAGTCATCATAATTATTATTGTAAAATTTAATAACCGTAAACCATATAGGATCTGAAGCCGAGAGTTCCTTATTCAGCCAGATTGGTTCACTTCCGGTAAAAGCAGGTAACCTTTTTCAATATTAATTAAGTATCCGGACTCATACAATACTCTTAACCTTTATTGAATTAACTTATAAACAGAAGGCAGGTTACGTCCGTATCCGTCATAATCGAGTCCATACCCAACAACAAAATCCGGTGGTATTTTAAAGCCTGTATAATTCACGGGAATTTCTTTTTTATAGGCAGCAGGTTTAAATAGAAGCGTGACAATTTTCACATCCTTCACCTTCCGTATAACAAGCTCATCAACAATACGTTCTATAGTATCTCCAGTATCTACTATATCTTCGATCACAACTATTGTCTTATTTTTTATATCTTCATTCCAACCGATAAGCTCTCTTATAGTCCCGGAAGAACTTGTCCCTTCATATGATGCAAGCTTTAGAAATGAGATACGGGCATTGAGCCGGATTTTTCTGAACAGGTCTGCTGCAAAAAGAAATGCTCCGTTCAATATTCCAAGAAAGACAACCTCTTCACCTGCAAGGTCGATGTTTATCTGCCCTGCAAGTTCTTCTATCCTCTTATGAATAGCTTCCTCAGTAATCATCTCCCTGAAATTTTTGTCAAGAATCCGTGTCTCTCTCATGACGGCATATTTTGAAAAGTTTGCCGGTGCAAAAATATGAAAATAATAGCTTATTTTTGCCCATACCAGGAAGTTAATTAAAATTACCCAGATGGAACCACTTGTAAGTATAATAATGGGAAGCACATCCGATCTGCCTGTGATGGAAAAAGCCGCACAGGTTCTCAATGATTTCAGAATACCATTTGAGATGAACGCACTTTCAGCCCACAGGACTCCCGATGAGGTTGAGAAATTTGCCAAAGGAGCTGCCCGGAGAGGAATAAAAGTAATAATAGCTGCTGCGGGAATGGCTGCCCATCTACCGGGGGTAATCGCCTCCATGACTCCTCTTCCGGTTATCGGGGTACCAATAAAAGCATCACTTGAAGGACTTGATTCAATCTTTTCAATTCTCCAGATGCCTCCCGGCATACCTGTTGCAACTGTAGGGGTCAATGCTGCCCAGAATGCAGGTATACTTGCAGCCCAGATAATTGCGACAGGAAACGAAACGATCCTTAGGGAAGTAATAAACTACAAAGAGAGTCTGAAAAAGAAGATAGTCCAGGCAAATGAAGAACTTAAGAACGTAAAATTTGAATTTAAGACAAATTAGTATTCAATCCATCGCCTTATTAAAGTTACCCCCAATACCGCAAGGTGGTACTTTGAGATATCCTGTTTTTAGTCTCTCTACCCGTTTTAGTGTAGCCGCTTCGGCGAAGCAGAGTCATCAAAACAAAGCAGCGGGGCTGAGGGGCTAACCTCAATTGTGAAGGTTTCTGTCAGGTGATTGAAAAACAGGATAAAGAATGTCCTGTTTAAACTTAAATTTTCAGATTGAAATAATTTTTTATACTTTAGAGGTATAATTTTTGAAACAGTTGTACTCGCTGCACAAGATATCTGTTTCTGTATTTTTAATATTCTTTTCTGCAATTTCCAGGGCTGGTGATCCATATCCTATTTTTGCCGGCGCTGGCGAAGCAGGGACAGGGTATGCATGCATTATGAAAACCGGTTTCTGGTCATCATTTCATAACCAGGCTGCACTGGCTGATAACAACTCATTTACCTTCGGGATTAATTACGAAAACAGATTTAACATCAATGAACTGGGTACCCGGACAGCAGGGGTTGTCATACCCGCCGGGAAGGCATCACTTGGTATGGTTTATTCTCATTTCGGGTATACTGATTTCAATCGCCAGATGGCAGGAGTGGCTTGTGGAATGAGTCTCTCAGAAAATCTTTCAGCAGGAGTTCAGATTGATTATTTTTCAGAACATACACCTGGAGAGTACAATTATCACCAGGCAATTACATTTGAAACCGGTATACAGATGAATCCTTCTGAAAAAATCAGGCTTGGTATTCATCTCTTCAATCCGTTGCCAGGCTCACTACGAAAAAGATATCTTCCTTCCTCAGTAAGGGCTGGTGCCGGCATCTTCCTCAGCAGGATATTATTTGCCGGGACCGAAATTGAAATGAGTTCGGGAAATAAGCTTATCCTGAGAAGTGGATTTGAATATGAAGTGGCTAAAAAGCTCTGGTTGAGGAGTGGTTTCTGTACTGATAACACGGCCTTTAGTTTTGGGTTGGGTTGCCTGATTAGCTTTGTCCAGTTTGACATAGGCTTTGGAACTCACGAAAGACTTGGCGTGACTTCTTCCGCATCACTGATTTTTAATATCCGGTAAGAGCCAATAACGCAAAGTTTTGAAAGACTTACTCAGAGATTTACAGAGAAAACACAGAGTTCACGAAATAAATAATACATGTACCTACTCTGTGCAATTAAAAAGGACTATTAATTAACCCGGTACAGACAACATATTAATATTAAATGGTAAAATATATTCTGCCAATAATATTTTTATCAATATCCCTCAGTTCTTTCTGCCAGGAAGATAAGCTTTCAGATGAAATTTCAAACATAGTTGAGGAACTTGCAGCGGATGAATCTGACCCGGGAGCGGCAGTTATTTATTTTGAACTATTAAATGATCTTGCTGAGAATCCTGTACAGGTCAATACTCGTGATCAGACCGAACTATCAAGGCTTTTCTTCCTTTCCGATTTTCAGATCAAAGCCCTTGCCGACTATACGCTATCGTCCGGAAAAATCGTCTCTTTTTTCGAAATCGCCAATATCCCTGGTTTCGACAGGGAGACAGCTGAAATGATGATTCCCTTTATTACCCTCGATAACATGAAAAACTCACTTCCTGATTCTGCTATCTTCCGAAGTAATCTTCTGACCAACCTCTCTTTAAAATCATCTGATATTGACTCTTCTGCTCCGGGCTCCGCGCTAAAACTCCTGACCAAATACAGGTTTAATTCCGGTAATGTTTCGGGAGGATTTACTGCTGAAAAGGACGCGGGGGAAAAGTTACTGGATGGCAATACAACCCTGCCCGATTTCCTGTCTGCCCATCTTGCAATTTCAGGAAAAGGCTATTTACGAAGACTTGTTATAGGTGATTATGCTGTCCGTTTTGGCCAGGGAGCCTGCATAAATACAGGAATAAGGACCGGATTGTCTTTGACGGCTCCGGGCTATCTGTCGGGACGAAATGAAATAAAACCGTATACGTCAACCGATGAGAATAACTTTTTCAGGGGAGTAGCTTCACAGTTCCAGGTTAAAAATCTCAGTTTTTCAATTTTTTATTCCGTAAACAAAATTGATGCAACACTTAATTCGACAAACGGTTCATCAGCTGATTACATAGAAACAATTTACAGGACGGGATTACATAATACCGCTTCTTCTTTAATTAAAAAAGATAATGCAACCGAAACTTCCTGGGGAGCAAACCTGTCGTACAATTTTAATAACCTGAAGATAGGCCTCATATTATCAGAAAACAGGTTATCCCTGCCAGTACTTGTTACTGATAAAAATCCTGGTAATATTTACGAATTTCAGGGAGACGTTAACCGTGTTGTGGCAATCAGTTATACCGGAGTTATAAAAAAAATAATCCTCTTTGGGGAATTATCATCGGATAACCGTAATAAAATTGCATTAATACAGGGATTTACATTAAAGCCTGCTGACAGGTTAGCTGTCAATATACTATACAGAAATTATGAATCCGGTTATACAGCCTTTCATTCCAATGGTCCGGGTAGCAGCCCCACGGGTAATAATCCGGAAGGTCTTCTTGGCAATTTTACGTTTGAAGCTGCTAAATATTTTTTTATCAGTGCAGGATGTAACATTCAGTACTATCCGTGGATGAAATACCGTTGCAGCGCACCCTCTTCGTCAGTGAGAGAAGAGGTCAGATTAAAATACAATCCTCCCAACAGATTCGCGACAGAACTTGTGTACGACTACAGGTATTTCATGCAGGATAAAACAGAAAGTAAAGGCATCACAAAACAGGATAAGATTTTAACCAGGTCAATACGATGGTCGGCAAAATATACAGCGGATGAAGTATTGTCTCTTGGAACCCGTTTTGACCTTAAGGTAGTTTCTCCATCGGGAAGTACAGGAATGCTGATACTGCAGGATGTTAACTGCAGGTTCAGAAGGATCCCTTTAACATTATGGTTCAGGTATTGTATTTTCAACACTGACAACTGGGATTCAAGGCTGTACGCATGGGAAAATGATTTATTATACTCTTTCAGCATTCCCTCATTATCGGGTGAGGGAAGCCGGAGCTATATAGTTGCGGGATGGAAAGTACTGGATAATACAGAACTCAGGGTAAAATACGGAATAACAACACTGGTTGAAAACAGGGAAAATTTAAAGGATACAAAGGAATTAAAGGTCCAGTTCAGAATCAGGTTTTAGCTTTCCCCCCGGTCTCTGCTCTTTCTCACCATCACGATCTTTCCAGATCGACTGCTCCTTTAAATTCCACCGGCAGCGACCTGCTTATCATAATTTGGTTTTATATCCCTGATATTTAATTGGAGGTTTTTATTACCTCTGAATTCATTCATATCGATTGAATAACATATATCAAAAGGATTACCCGCTTTAATAAATTCAAAATGGTTGGCCTGGCTGAAAGCTATGGCAGGTATCCTGTTTAACCCGGCTGACTCCTGGCAGAGTTCGAGTTTAAGATGCTCACCGCTTGATCCAACCATACGGCCTGTTCCAATGTCAAAAACATTTTTTGAAATGAATATTGGTGACATATTTTCAGGACCAAACGGCTGAAACTGGCTCATTACCCTGAAAAAATCATCATTTATTTCGCTGAACAGGAGTTCAGTGTCTATGAAAACTCTTGGAACCAGCTGATCTTCTGTAATAGTACTGTTTACATATTGTTCAAACCGCTCCATAAAAGATCTGATGTTCTCTTTTTTAAGGGTAAGCCCGGCTGCATACATATGTCCGCCAAAACTTTCAAGAAGATCACTGCAGGCATCTATGGCCTGATAAAGATCATATCCCGGTACTGATCTTGCTGATCCGGTTGCGAATCCGTTTGATTCGGTAAGAATAACTGTAGGGCGGTAATACGTTTCAATTAACCTTGAGGCAACTATTCCTATCACACCTTTTTTCCAGGAAGGATTATACAGAACCGTTGTTCTTGAATTGACTGTCGCCTGATCCTCTGAAATCATCCGCATTGCTTCAGCAGTGATCACACGGTCAATTGTACGCCTCTCCAGGTTAAAATTGTTTATCACCTTGCTTATTTTAGTGGCAATTTTGGAATCATTGGAAATTAGCAGCTCTACAACCTTGCTGCCTGTTTCCATCCTTCCTGCAGCATTTATCCTGGGTCCGATCTTGAAAACAACATCCTCAATAGTTAATGGTCTGAAGATCTCAGATTCACGGATTATCTCTCTCAACCCTGTTCGTGGTGATTCATTTAGTTGCTTAAGTCCGAAATAAGCCATTACCCTGTTTTCTCCGGTTATCGGAACGATATCCGAAGCAATGCTTACAGCAACCAGGTCAAGGTAGTGGGAAATTGAACCGAAGGGAATTCCATGTATCCTTGAATAGCCATGGATAAGCTTGAATCCCACACCACATCCCGAAAGTTCTTTAAATGGGTATGTACAGCCAGGCTGTTTGGGATCGAGTACCGCAAGCGCTTTTGGAATCTCATTACCAGGATAATGGTGATCACAGATTATTACATCCAGACCTTTCGACCTTGCATATTTTATTTTCTCTACTGATTTTATTCCGCAATCGAGGGTGATAATTATTTTAGTGTTACTCTGATATGCAAAATCAATACCCTGCAGGGAAACGCCATAACCCTCTTTATATCTGTCAGGTATGTAAAAATCAACATTCGAATACTGTTCTTTCAGAAATGAATAGACAAGAGCAACAGCTGTTGTCCCATCAACATCATAATCTCCATAGACAAGTATCCTTTCATTTTTCTTTATTGCAGTTGATATCCTGTCAACAGCCAGGTTCATATCCTTCATAAGAAAGGGATCATGAAGGTCCTTGATACTCGGATTGAAAAAAGCATCTGCCTCAGAAGTTGTTGTGATATTGCGCTGAACCATAAGATTAGCAAGTGACTCAGACACACCAAGAACACCGGCAAGCTGTTTTACAACTGCTACATCTCCTTTATCCTTCACAACCCATCTCTTTTCCATCTGTGGTTTTTTCCTGAATAATGTTTTTTTCTTTTGATTTTATAAAATTAAAAGATCATAACTCAATTTATATAACTCAAATCAAAAACTTGACTTAAATATTTTTTCACAAGGACCTTCACCAAATCCATCTCCTGTCTTACACCGAGTTCGTTTTCAAGTGATGTGACGCCCTTATCCGTAAATCCGCAAGGATTGATATTGTTAAAATATTTGAGGTTTGTATTGACATTAAAGGCAAACCCATGCATGGTTACATATTTACTGGCTCTTACACCAATTGCACAAATCTTTCTTGCCCTCCCATTTATCTCCGCATCGATCCAGACACCTGTTCCTCCGGCAAACCTTGCTCCTGAAATACCAAACTCTCCTATTGTCATGATGATGGCCTCCTCAAGAAGGTATATGTAGTCTTTCAAACCGATCTTTAAAGCCTCAAGATCGAATATAGGATAGCCCACTATCTGCCCGGGACCATGATAGGTGATATCACCACCCCTGTCTGTTTTGTAGAATTCTGCATCCCTCTCCTTCATCTGAATAATATCAATCAGCAGATTGTTCTCCGATCCGCTTTTTCCAAGTGTATAAACATGTGGATGTTCAACAAAGATCAATGTACCGGGAATAAGGTTCTCTTCATAGGGAATTCCATTTACTTTCATTTTTTTATGCTCGATCAATTTCCCGAAGATCACCTCCTGATACTCCCAGGTCTCCTTATAATCCTTCAACCCAATATCCTTATATTCAACTTTATAACTCAATTTAGTATTTCTATTAACGGTATGCTAATATAATTAATTTTTTGGGCTTCCCATATGCTTTTCTGCATGAAAAGAGGAACGAACCAAAGGACTGCTCTCAACGAAATCAAATCCCATATCCAATGCTTTTTCCCTGTACTCTTCAAACTTCAACGGGGTGATATAATTTACAACTTCCATATAGCCTTTCCCCGGTTGAAGATATTGACCAATAGTAAGAATTTTGCAACCTGCCATACGCAAATCTTTCATAGAAAGAATAATTTCATCTTCATCCTCTCCGAGACCCAGCATGAAACCCGATTTGGAGATCTTTCCATTTTCTGAGATATATCTTATAACGTCCAGACTTCTGTCATATTTAGCTTTGGATCTTATAACCGGAGTAAGCCTTCTTACAGTTTCGATATTATGTGATATCACATCAGGGTCTGCATCAATTATCATTTGAATAAATTCAGTCTTCCCGTTAAAATCAGGAATCAGAGTTTCAATGGTTGTAAAAGGATTTATCTTTTTTACCTCCCGGATGGTTTCAGCCCAGAATGATGCACCTCCGTCTTTAATATCGTCACGGTCAACAGAAGTAATTACACAATGCTTCAGCTTTAAAATTTTAACCGATTCCGCAAGTCTTTGTGGCTCCTCCGGATCCGGAGACATCGGTCTGCCTGTTTTTGTAGCACAAAACCTGCATGCCCGGGTACAAATATCTCCGAGGATCATAAAAGTAGCTGTTCCGGCATTCCAGCACTCACCTATATTGGGGCAGTTTCCGCTTGTACATATGGTATGAAGGTGATTCCTTTCAACAAGCCTTTTAACCATTGAATAGTTCTCTCCGTTAGCCCGCTGCATTTTCAGCCATACCGGTAAACGTCTGCCTTTTTGCATCCTGGTTTATGTTGTTTTTAATGACTGCAAAGGTACAAAAAACTCATTGGTTATTCAGGTTTCCCTTGAATCTCCGGGTGACACTTTGTTCTATCCCTATTCCCTTTCTTCGCTTTCGCGTAGCTTTGGCGAAGCAAAGCAGGGGCCGGGGCAGGAGGCAAATAAAAAGATCCACGAGATCACCCTGAACACTTTTGTTGCTAAAAAAACTTATATTTGTTATTCCGCTTTTTCATTAAACGTTTAATAAAAATATCCCCCATGGCACATGATGAAATAAAAATTAACACTGATTACCAGAAAGTAATTGGGGACTTCCCCAAAGTAGGCATTCGACCTACTATTGATGGACGTATGAATGGCGTCAGAGAATCCCTGGAAGGACAAGTTATGAATATGGCAGAAATGGCAGCAAATCTTATTTCCGCTAATATCAAATACCCTGACGGAAAACCGGTTATTTGTGTTATAGCCGATACCTGCATTGGAGGTGTGGCAGAAGCAGCAATGTGTGCTGAAAAATTCAGAAAGAACGGAGTCGGTGTAAGCCTGACAGTTACTCCCTGCTGGTGTTATGGAAGTGAGACTATTGATATGGATCCCCAAATGCCCAAAGCGATCTGGGGATTTAACGGTACTGAGCGCCCAGGTGCGGTTTATCTTGCTGCAGCACTTGCCGGCCACGCAATGAAAGGTTTACCGGCATTTGGTATTTATGGTCGCGATGTTCAGGATGGCGGAGAAACAACCATTCCTGATGATGTCAGCGAAAAAATAATCAGATTTGTAAAGGCAGGACTGGCAACGTCATATATGAAAGGAAAATCATACCTGGCAATGGGATCTGTGTCGATGGGTATTGCCGGCTCGATAATAAAGGAAGATTTCTTCCAGGAATATCTCGGTATGCGTAATGAATATATAGATATGAGCGAATTCACCCGTCGTCTTAATGAAGAGATATTTGACAAAACTGAATTTAAAAGAGCCCTTGAATGGACCAGGCAAAACTGCAAAGAAGGGAAAGACCTGAATGAAAAACCCAAATCCCGGAAAAAGAAAGACAACGAGTGGGAAACAGTTGTAAAGATGACAATGATCGCCCGGGACCTCATGGTTGGTAATCCTGTACTTAAAAAACATGGCTATAGCGAAGAAGCGCTTGGACATAATGCAATCCTTGCAGGTTTCCAGGGTCAGCGACAATGGACCGATCATATGCCCAACGGGGACTTCCTTGAAGCAATCCTCTGCTCTTCCTTCGACTGGAACGGCATCAGACCCCCATACCTTGTAGCCACAGAGAACGATGCAATGAACGGGGTCCCGATGTTGTTTGGCTATCTTCTGACAAACAGGGCACAGATGTTTTCTGATATCCGTACATACTGGAGTCCTCATGCTATCAAAAGAGTTACCGGGATAAATCCAGAAGGACTGGCTAAAAACGGTGTGATCCACCTTATTAATTCTGGTGCATCATCTCTCGATTTTACTGGAAGACAAACCAGCAAAGGAGAATCATGTATCAAACCATTCTGGGATATAACAGGGAAAGATGCATCCGCATGCCTCGCCGCTACTCAATGGACACCTGCTAACAGAGGGTATTTCAGGGGCGGTGGGTTTTCTTCACAATTTGATACAAAAGGTGTTATGCCGGTTACTATTTCAAGAGTTAACCTGGTAAAAGGGATTGGCCCTGTATTGCAGCTGGCTGAAGGATGGACAGTGGAGCTTCCTGGTAAAATTCATAAGGTTCTCACAGAAAGAACCGATCCGGGATGGCCTACTACATGGTTCGCACCACGGCTCACCGGGACCGGAGCATTTAAAGATGTCTATTCCGTTATGGCTAACTGGGGTGCAAACCACAGCTCTTCATGCTACGGGCATATCGGAGCCGACCTTATTACCCTTGCCTCAATCCTCAGGATACCAGTCTGTATGCATAACGTACCCGAAGAAAATGTTTTCCGTCCAGGTTCATGGAACGCCTTTGGTATGGAAAAAGAAGGATCCGATTACAGGGCATGCCAGGTTTACGGGCCGCTTTACAAATAAAAATATTTAAACTATAAAGAATCTCAGCCCTGGTGTAACATCAGATACAGGCGGATACAGGCAAGTTTATTTATGAAATGAAATTAATCCTACTTTGCCAGATTGAAAAATCAACATATTTTTATCCTTAATCCAAAAATGAGAAAGGTTGATTTTTCATCTTTATCCCTTTACAGACAGGTAAAAGAAGTTGAGAAACCGCTTATAACTTATAATCTGTCAGAGTTGAATTGAAATAAGAACTAAACAACTATAATTTTATGGAAACAAATCTTGAATCTCCAAAGATTGAACTGGAACAGGAGGCACTGACTTATCTGAACTCCACAAGGAAATGGGGTATGTTCCTTGCTATTCTCGGGTTTATTTTCCTGGGCCTGTTATTAATAATCGGTGTGGCAACCGGGACATTCCTTTCGGCATTCAACTCGGGTACCAGTAGAATCGGAGTGCCGGGTGAGCTCATCATAATTCTCTTCGTTATTTTAGGTTTTATTTACTTCTTACCTGTATATTTTCTTTACCAGTATTCCAAACACATGACCAACGCAGTTTTTTCACTCGATAAACATGAAATTAACAAGGCATTTAAAAACCTTAAATTCTATTTCGTATATATCGGTGTCATGGTAATAATAATACTTACACTTTATGTTACCGCCCTTATATTAGCAGGAGCTACAATGGCCTTCCTGAAAGGACTTTGAGAAATGATATGATTTAAAACCCAATCCTCATGTATAAAGGAGATATAGTAATTGTATTTGATTGCGGTGCAACCAATGTCAGAGTTATTGCCATCAGTAGCAATGGTATAATATTGGCTTCAGAATCACTTCCAAACAATACACGTCCCGATCCTTTTATCCCTGAATACAGAATATGGGATGTACAGGAGATCTGGGGCAAGATGTGCAAAGCTTCTCAAAAAGTTATAAGTCAAATAGATAAAAATAATATAACAGGTGTTACCGTGACAACATTCGGAGTTGACGGAACCCTGTTTGATAAAACCGGAAAAATGCTCTACCCGGTTATTTCATGGCAATGCGAGCGAACTAAACCTATAATGGCCAATATCGGTAAGTATATACCCCTGAATGGCCTTTACAGTGAATGTGGAGTGTTCCCGTTTAATTTTAATACCATAAACAAACTTATCTGGTTTATCGAACAAAAACCGGAAATAGTCGAAAAGAGCTTCAGGTTCCTTTTTATGCCGTCAATATTTTCATACCGGCTCACAGGTGAGATGATAAATGATTCGACAATGGCAGGTACTTCTATGCTTACAACTCTTTCAAAAAGAATCTTTTCCAAAAATATTCTTGGCAAAATAGACTTCCCCGTTGAAAAAATGGGAGACCTGGCGGAGCCTGGAACAATTACAGGGAGAACAAATAAAAATGCCTCAGGCAGTACCGGCATCCCGGCAGGAATCCCCGTGGTTGCCACAGGGCATGATACTCAATTTGCAATTTTCGGATCAGGTGCTGAAAAGAACCAGCCTGTGCTTAGTTCAGGTACATGGGAGATTCTTATGGTACGCTCCGAAAACTCCCGTTCCGGAAAAGAACAGCTCGAAATGGAAATAACTACTGAACTTGATTCTAAACCTGGCTTATACGACATTGGTAATCAATGGATTGCATCAGGCATGCTGGAATGGGCACGAAAAAACATGTATAATGATATAAAAGATGACGTTTATGAAACTATGATTTCCGGGGCGGAAAAAGTACCGCCCGGTTCCAACGGTGTCAGCATCATACCAAGGTTTTATAATGAAATAAAGGGTAACCCGGGCGGACAAATACTCGGTCTTACTATGGAATCAACCCGTGACGAGATCTACCGGGCTATGCTTGAGGCTCTTGCCTGCCGGCTGGTTGAAGGAAAAATAGCCCTTGAGAATGCCGGTGGGTTTAGAACAGAGAGCATTTTATGTGTGGGAGGAGGTTCAAAAAACAGGCTGTGGAACAGGCTCAGAGCCAATTATACAGGAGTACCAATTAAAATAATTGATCAGAAGGAGACAACGGTACTCGGAGCTTCCCTTTTTGTTCAGGCTGCATGCGGAAACGCCAGCTCTCCTGAGGAAGCGCGTTCAGCAATTGATTATAAAACAGAGATCATTGAACCCGCCCCCAATGCCCCCCTGAAGGGGGGTTAATTCACTAAATGTATGATTATTAGCCCCCCTTTAGGGGGGTCTGGGGGGGCAAAAAAATAGAAATTGAGTATCTTTGCCTCAATATAACCTGTCAATTATGGAAATTACATATTTCAATGGCAAATTTACTCCAAAAGATGAGGTGAGAATAAGTCCCGATGATCGCGGATTTCTCTTTGCTGATGGCATATATGAAGTTGTGAAATGGAATGAAGGTTCTTTCTTTGATATGGAAAGTCATCTGTGGAGAATGCAGAGAAATCTCAGAGAGTTGCGGATTAACTGGCCTGACGCTGATTTACTACCGTCAATCGCCTTGGATCTAATTGCTCTTAATAATCTTGGGAATCAACCTTCACTTGTATACATCCAGGTTTCAAGAGGGGCCGCAAAACGCTCTCATTGTTTTCCATCACCTGAGGTCAACCCCACGGTATATGCAAATGCCTGGGGATTTTTTCCTGACAATAGTCTGAAAGAAAAGGGGATTAAAGTTATGTTGAAGGAAGATATCAGATGGAGCAGGTGTGATATAAAGTCGATAGCACTTCTTGCTAACACAATCAGTTTCCAGGAGGCATGTGATAATGGACTTAAAGAAGCTATATTCGTCCGAAATGGACTTATTACGGAGGGCTCACACTCGAATATCTTTTTCGTTATTGACAATATACTTTACACCCATCCTGAATCAAATTATATTCTCCCGGGGATAACCCGAAAAAATGTACTCAGGATTGCCAGCCAAACGGGAATCAAAATAAAGGAAGAAGCACTTAGTGAGAAGATGCTCAGGTTTGCTCAGGAAGCTTTTATTACAAACACCTCGGCAGAAGTGACACCTGTGATCGAAATCGGTGGAAACACAATTGGAAAAGGAGTTCCAGGACTGGTAACAAGAGTTATCCTCGAAAAATTTGAAGCCGAAATTAATACGGTAAATGGATGAAGAGCTTGTAACAGGATAAGTACTAATTTTCATATATTTGCACAAATTCTCAATACTTTATGAGCAATATGAACTTAAGTGAACAGGAGCAGATAAGAAGAAACTCACTGGATGAGTTAAGAAAATATGGTATTGACCCATATCCTGCTGCTGAATACAAAACCAACGTCTTTGCGCAGGAAATTCTCAATTCATTTGCTCCGGAAAAAAATAATTTCCAGGACGTTAGTCTTGCCGGTCGGATAATGATGCGCCGTATAATGGGCAATGCCTCATTTGCTGAACTTATGGACTCCTCAGGCAGAATACAGATATATGTCAGGCGCGATGATGTTTGTCCCGGGGAAAATAAATCGTTGTATAACCATGTTTTTAAACATCTTCTCGATATAGGAGATTTTATAGGCGTAAGGGGACATGTTTTCAAAACCCAGATGGGTGAGACCACAGTTCATGTTAAGGAATTCACCATCCTCTGTAAATCGATCCGTCCTCTTCCAATTGTAAAGGAAAAAGATGGCACCGTGTATGATGCCGTTACTGATCCTGAGATACGTTACCGCCAACGTTATATTGACCTGATAGTCAATCCAAATGTAAGAGATGTTTTCAGGAAAAGGACACAGATTGTACAATCGATGCGTGAACTCTTCAATTCAAGAGGTTATCTCGAAGTTGAAACCCCTGTTTTGCAACCTATCCCTGGTGGAGCTGCAGCAAGACCATTCATTACACACCATAATACTCTTGATATCCCTTCTACCTGAGAGTTGCAAATGAACTCTACCTAAAACGTCTCATAGTAGGTGGATTTGAAGGGGTTTATGAATTTGCAAAAGACTTCAGAAATGAGGGTATGGACAGAAACCATAATCCGGAATTCACTGTTATGGAAATTTATATTGCATACAAAGATTATTACTGGATGATGAGTTTTACTGAAGAGATAATTAAAAAGGCAGCTCTTGATCTTCACGGTAAAACCGAAATTATATATGGTGATAAGGTAATTAACCTTGCCCCCCTTTTAAGAGGATCAGCATGACTGATGCTATTAAAGAGAATACCGGTATTGATATTTCAGGCATGGACGAAGAAGAACTAAGAAAAATTTGTAATAGACTTAATGTTGCAAATACTCCGGAAATGGGAAAAGGAAAGCTTATTGATGAACTTTTTGGATAAAGTGTGAGCACAACTATATTCAGCCTACATTTATAATTGACTATCCCACAGAGACTTCTCCTCTTACTAAGATGCATCGGAGCAAGCCTGGCCTGACAGAAAGGTTTGAACTTATGATCAACGGTAAAGAGATTGCCAATGCATATTCTGAGCTTAACGACCCAATAGACCAGATGGAACGTTTTCAGGATCAGTTGAAACTTTCTGAAAAGGGAGATGACGAAGCGATGTTTATTGACCTCGATTTTGTAAGGGCTCTTGAATATGGAATGCCTCCTACCTCCGGTATGGGTATCGGGATTGACCGTCTTACAATGCTCCTTACCAATCAGCAATCAATCCAGGATGTTCTGTTTTTCCCCCAGATGAAACCGGAGATTCAAAAAGTGAAAGCAGAAAGTTCCACAGAGGAGTATATTGCCATTGGGGTACCTGAAGAGTGGATCGATCCATTGAAAAAGCTGGGCTATAGTACAATATCAAAACTCGGGGAAGTTGAAAAAGCAGGAAAACTTGCCAATGATCTTAACGGTTACAATAAAAAAAACAAACTTGGCCTTGGCGGATTGAGTCCTGAGGTTGTTGGAAAGTGGCTTAAATAAAAATATACCTTTCAGTTATATCGCAACAGAACAATATTATATGTCTGGATCAGGAATGCTTTTGAATTATACCGGCCCGGTTAATTATGAAATTATTGACCTTCTGTTAGTAAAACTGAAAAAATCAAAGCTTTATATAGATCTGAATAAGAGTATCGGTAAAAGGGTTTTTGCCATTTTGGTTGAGTGTCTAGAAAATATAGTAAAACACTCCGCTAAAAACGATCCGGATAAAGTTAAGATACAACCTTACATTTCAGTCAGGAAGAATAATGGTAAAATTGTCATTAAGTCCGGAAACGTCATAACATTTGATAATACCGGTGAATTAATCAGGAGGCTTAATCAGGTAAATTATCTGGACAAAAAGGCTCTGAACGCATTATATAAAAAAAAGATGAACAAGGATGTGAATCAGGAAGAATACCTGGACGGTGCCGGGCTCGGGTTCATGCTTATGAAATTACGATCCGGAAATAACATTGAATATAATTTCAGGAAACTTGGAAAAATTTACGCGTATTTCGAATCAAAAATTTCAGTAGATGAAAATGTCATTCGAAAGGTAATTCATGATCCCGATGATAAGTCTCATATGAGGCTTGACTGATCTGAAATCCTTTGAATCCATGGAAGGTTTTCAAATGTATTCACTTCTTTTTAAGTGCACCCAGTTTCTTTAATATATTCTCGTTAACAGTTAACCAATGGAAACCAGTCATATCTCCAGTTATCTTTGATACAACCCAAATTAATTACATTATCTGATGCTCAACCTGCTCACACATCCGCTGCTTACCCATAAGCTTACCCGTTTGAGACGCAAAGAGACTTTAACAAAAGATTTCAGGGAGACCCTCGGAGAAATAGCCGGCATGATGGCATATGAGATCACCCGGGACTTACCTCTGAAAGATATTACCATTGAAACACCTCTTGGAAAATGCACAACTCAGGAGCTGGTAAAGGAAGTGGTCCTTATCCCTGTATTAAGAGCCGGGCTTGGAATGGTGGAAGGTATTTCAAACCTGCTGCCAATGGCAAAAATCGGTCATATAGGAATGTACAGGGATCATGAGACACTTGAACCAACCACTTATTATTCCAGGTTTCCTGACAACCTGGCTGACGCAATCGTTGTGGTTCTCGATCCGATGCTTGCAACAGGAGGAAGTTCCACGGAAGCTATAAGGATACTGAAAGATCATGGCGCCAGGGTTATCAAGCTGGTATGTGTTATTGGTGCTCCCGAAGGAATTGATCGCATATCAAAAGACCATCCGGATGTTCAGATCTACCTTGCAGGTCTGGATGAAAAACTGAATCAAAACGGTTATATTTTCCCCGGACTTGGTGATGCCGGCGACAGACTGTTCGGGACAAAATAGGTTAAAGTATCCCTGAAAATGCTTCCTGAAAAAGTGTTGTTATTTCTTTTTTTCTTTTAATAATTTCTCGGCCATGAGCCAGTCATCATCAGAGTTTCCCGGCTCATTTCTTGCTATTCTTTCAAGGTAAATTTGTTCTGCTTTTAAACGAATTTCCTCTGTAGTTGGCTCATAATTACTGCTGACAGTAACATTTTCCTTCCTGGTTGTCTCTCCTGATCCGGTAGCTTTTTCTAATTTGCTGCTTACTTTAGCTCTTTTTGTTCCCATCATAAAGTTATTTTAATTTCATTCAATCCATCCATTATTAGTCTCAACCTTAAAATAATTCCCACCCTCCGGTTCACCATTATTAACATTGGTTAAGCCTAACCTTAAGGCCCAATGATATCTGTATTCCAGCACCCTGATATTCGTTTTTCAAAGACCTGCAGATCAATTTATCCAGTATCCCAAATATCAATTGAAGCGTTATTAATTTTACCGCTCAATTTTTCTATAAATTTATTAAATATTCTGCCAAAAGTCAAAACAAATTTGCACTAAACTTATATGTCTTACAACTTAACTTTTCATAAAATAAAGAGTTAAAAACCCGCAGATTAAACAGAAGTAATATTCTCTTTCTTCAGCTTCATGTTTTAGTTCCATTACTGCAAAACAAATACTATATTGCAATTTTTAATTACGGAAAATGTCTGATAACAGGGTTATAGAAGTTAAAGATGTCTGGAAATCATTCAAAGCAGTAAAAGCTGTCAGGGGAATAAATCTTAATATCCACAGGGGTCAGTTCGTTGCCCTCCTGGGCCCAAATGGTGCAGGAAAAACCACACTTGTTGAGATGATCGAAGGTATTCAGAAACCCGACACAGGTGAGATAAGAATTATGGGTAAAAGATGGAAAGGAAATGAAGATGAACTTCACAGAATAATCGGGATATCTCTCCAGGAAACAAGGTTTATTGATAAGCTCAGGGTAACGGAAACTTTACAGCTTTTTGCCGCTTTTTTCAACCTTGGTAAAGAAAAGGTTAACGAGATAATCAATATTGTTGGGCTGGAGGAAAAGAAACTATCGTACGTTGTCAACCTTTCCGGAGGACAAAGGCAACGACTTGCTCTTGGTATTGCACTGATAAACGACCCGCAGATCTTGCTGCTCGATGAACCTACAACAGGCCTTGATCCAAATGCACGCAGGGAAATTTGGGATATCCTCTTCCGACTGAAAGAAAAATCGGGAACCTCAATGATCCTTACGACACATTATATGGAAGAAGCTGAAAATCTATGTGATTATATAGTAATTATTGATAACGGGGTCATCCTCCGTGAAGGTACCATCCACCAGTTGCTTGAAGAAGAATCAAATGAAAAAGTTGTTGAATTCACTCTGGAAACCGGGTCAATACCTGACTTCGAAACTGCAGAAAGATTGCCATTCACGATCCAAAGAGGAAATTCAGAGGGAAAGGGTATTGTAAAACTTTCAGATTTTGAGAATGATCTCCCTGCATTTCTGACATTTATTAAATCAAGAAACATAAGCCTCAGATATATGGAGTGCCGGAGAAAGACCCTGGATGATCTTTTTGTCTCACTTACAGGGAGGACCATAAATGAATAAATGGCTGCAGATACATCAGTTACGGGAACTAACTTCAGCACTCTTCAGGGAAATAATCCGGGAGCCAGGAGTACTATTCTGGGGAATCCTCTTCCCGATTCTGATGTCGCTGGGCCTGGGTCTTGCATTTACAAAAAAAACCGATATACTAAGGAAGGTTGCGGTTATCACGACCAGTGAATTTTCAATTCAGGATACTTCCAATTTAACAAGGTTTCTGAAAGAGAAGTGTGAAAAGAATATTCCCGGAGAAAACCTCAAATATGACTGGAAGTATACAATAACCGATGACAAACTCGGGAAATCGATATTCCTCTTCTCTAAAATGGACTGGGATGATGCGATGGTCCAGCTGAAAAGAGGGACCATCAATCTGCTGATTCAGGATAAAGACGGTATAACAGAATATCACTTTGATCCCATGAATCCGGATGCGGAACTTACTTATCTTAAACTTAGCGGCATAATCGGTGACGGTAATTTACTTCCCGTAAAAGGCAATTCCGAAATTAAACCCCTCAATGTTACAGGAACCCGTTATATCGATTTTCTGGTCCCGGGTCTTGTTACTATGGGCGTTATGATGTCCTGTATGTGGGGGATCAGTTACGGATTAATCGAAAAACGATCCAAGAAACTTTTACGAAGGCTTGTTGCAACCCCAATGAAAAAATCTCATTTTCTCATTGCCCTGATAACTGTAAGGATAATAATGAACCTCATAGAATCTTCGTCGGTTGTTATTTTTGCTTTGATTTTCTTTAAGATGACAATTCAGGGGAGCATTTCTGCCCTGCTGCTTATGTTTCTGGCCGGGAATATTGCTTTTGCAGGAATAGCTGTCCTGGTTTCGTCCCACACCTCTAATACCGAAGTCGGCAATGGCCTGATAAATTTTATAAACTTTCCGATGATGATTCTTTCAGGAATATTCTTCAGTTACCATAATTTTCCTGATTGGAGTATCCCGGTCATCAAAAATTTACCTCTTACGATGCTGACTGATGGAATACGAAGTATTTTTAACGAGGGAGCTGGTTACCATGAGATAATTACGCCTGTTCTGATCCTCTCAGCAACAGGGGCCCTCTTTTTCGCTGCCGGATTAAAGATCTTTAAATGGCATTGATGAGCTCTAAGACAAACGTAAAGATACGTGAACCATTAAACAATTCATATAGAAATTAATTCTGCCTTAGTTATAAATTCAGTAATCAAAAAACAGTGGTTTTTTGGATAACATTAAATTATTATTGTATAACTTGTAGCCTCTATTTCTTTATTAATGCCTATAGAAAATATTTTTGCCCTTGCGGATTAGATAAAGTTAAAAAACAATATCATTCAATATCTTACTAGTTGATAAGTTATTATAAAGATACCACCACTATGAGAAGACGAGAATTTTTAGGAAAGACACTGGTTGGAACAGCAGGCATGGCACTTGGTGCCTCCGGTTTACTTACCTCATCATGCAAGGGAGCAAACGACAAAGTGGTTTTAGCCATTATCGGGTCGGGAGGCAGGGGCCTTCCCTGCATAATCAATTGCTGCAAGGTAAATACTAATGTTGAGATCAAGACTGTCTGCGATGTAAATGACGTCAGGTCGGCAAGGGCTGTAGGTGAGGTGGAAAAGGAACTCGGTTATAAACCTCAGTCCACCCGAAACATGAAAGAGGTTTTTGACGACAGGGATGTGGATGCCGTATGGGTCTCAACACCTGACCACTGGCATGCACTGGCCACCATCTGGGCCTGCCAGGCTGGGAAAGATGTTTATGTTGAGAAAACACCCAATAATTCCATCTGGGAAGGGCAAAAGATGATTGAGGCTGCCAAAAGATATAAACAGATAGTTCAGGTTGGTTTCCAATGCCGGAGTGCTGCCTACACTTCATCGGCACGCGACTATATTCAAAGTGGAAAACTGGGACAGGTAGTTCATGTAAGGATATATAATCTGCTTGGTGGCGGCAAGTGGATGCCCAAGCCCGATGGAGAGGTCCCCCAGGGACTCGACTGGGATACATGGCTGGGGCCAGCTCCTTCCCGCCCTTATAACCCCGGACGCCACACCGGATGGATCTCCTTCTGGGACTATAATGTCGGTACACTGAACGATGCCAGTCATCAGCTCGACCTTGCCCGTATGGTGATGGGCGATCCCGGTCACCCCATATCAGCATTTGGCTGGGGAGGAAACCATATCTGGGGTTCTGAACGGGAAACACCCGAATCCCAGTCATTTACATTTGACTATGGGAAATTTACCATGACATGCGACAGCGGGAACGGCACAAATTATATGACCAAGACTCCTACTGACATACGTATGGATCCGAACCATTTCCCGGAATGGAAGACCAATTCCACCAGAATTGAGATCTATGGCACCGATGGGATGATGTTCCTTGGAAGACAGGGCGGAGGATGGCAGGTATTCGGACCCAAAGAACAGCTTCTTGCCCAGGAAGGAGGTATTAACCCCGACAAGGATCATCAGGTAAATTTCATTGAATCTGTCAGAACACGCAAACAACCGAATGCCAATATCGAACAGTCACATCTGAGTGCATCACTGGTTCATTTTGCAAATATTGCCTATCGCACTGGAAATAAACAACTCATGTTCGACGGAGAGAATGAGAAATTTATTGACAATGAAGAGGCAAATAAGCTTCTTAAAGTCTCTTATCGCGAAAATTACAAAGTACCTGAAAAGGTTTGAATAAAGCGAAATAAATTTTAAGGTATAATGTTAATTGTCAATGAGAGTTAAGTATTTAAACATGATTATACCCGATAAAAAACAGAAGAAATTAAAATGACTAATAAACAAATATTATGGCAAGTGTTAACGATAAGGTAGTTCTGGCACTTATTGGTGCCGGGGGAAGAGGGACACAGAATATTCTTAGCTTTAGAAAAACCTGTCCCGGGGTGGAGGTTAAATCTATCTGTGAAGTTGATAAGGAAAGAGGAGGCCGGGTAATTGATGAGCTGGGTAAAATACAGAAAACAAAACCACAACGGGTAGACGATATGCGTCATGTTTTTGACGACAAGGATGTAGATGCAGTTGTAATTTGCACACCTGAGCACTGGCATGCGCTGGCAACAATATGGGCTTGCCAGGCAGGAAAAGATGTGTATGTGGAGAAGAATATATCTCTGAATATCCGGGAGGGGAGAAAAATGATTGAGGCTGTAAGAAAGTACAACAGGATAGTACAATGTGGTTTCCAGAACCGTAGTGGAGCATATAACATGAAGGCACGCGACTATATCCGGAGTGGAAAACTAGGGAAAATAACCCTGGTTAAAACTTATTGTATGCTCCCCGGGACCAAACCATGGATATTGAAAGAAGATTCCCCTGTACCTGAGGGACTGAACTGGGATATGTGGCTGGGACCTGCCCCAAGAGTGCCTTATAATGTAAGCCGTCACAAAGCCTGGTATGATTGGTGGGCTTATTCCGGAGGACTTGATCTGGCAAGCGATGCTTCACATGTAATGGATCTGGCACGAATGGTCCTGGGAGATCCGGATAACCCTGTATCAACATTCTGTGCAGGAGGAAGAGTCCTTTTCGACGATAAAAGGGATATTCCCGACAACCAGACTATAACATATGACTTTGGTGATTTCCCTATGACCTGTGAAAGTTCAAATTATGGGGATTACATGTCAAAATCAACCCCAGAGGTCAGATATGGGAACCTCTTTCCCAACTGGCCATTTAGTAGTTGTCGTATGGAAATTTACGGTACTGAAGGAATGATGTATCTTGGCCGTCACGGTGCCGGGTGGCAGGTACTCGGAACCGATTCAAAGGTCATAGCCGAGGAGTACGGGTATTTCCCTGATGAAGAGCATCAGAAGGATTTTATCAAATGTGTCCGCACCAGACAGGTACCAAATGGAAATGTGGAACAGGGACACAAAAGTGCTATACTTATTCATTTAGCTAACATGTCGTATCGTGTCGGTAAAAAGCAACTGAATTTTGACAATACCACCGAAAGAGTTACAAACTCTGAAGAGGCAAATATAATAGCACAAGGAAGCTACAGCCCTGGCTATGAAATTCCTGAAATAGTTTAGTTGAATGAATGTTTACCATTAATGGATCAATATTCCTATGCCATAAATGATTTGTTCAATTGAATGAAAAATTATTGGCAGAAAACAACCGGTTTATTATTACCAAACTAAATATATTACTTTTTATCCTCCTTCTGGGTAATAATGCATTTGCAGCTCACCTTATGGCGGGAATTGCTAAGGTCAACATTACCAATACTGAAGTTAAAGGTTCGGTCAGCAATTCATTGTATGTAAAAGCTCTGGTATTAGATAACGGGGTAAGATTGGTGGCAATAATTACCCTCAATCCCGTAGCTATAGGAGAAATTGGTTCGATAAGTAATGAGTATGCTGGCAATGTTCGCTCCAGAATACAGGAAGATATCCATATAAAGGCTGATAACATTCTTATCAATGCAAGTCATTTGCAGGGAGAAGGAATCTTGATAAATATCTCAGCAACATCTACTCGATGGAAAAACTTGCCGTGATCCAGGAGAACCTCTCATTATTAATGACGCATCAGGAAGAAAACCTCGCTTCAGGGCAAGAAATTATTGATATGGAAATCCAGGTAATAAGAATTGGAAATTTTGTGTTGGTGATGTTCCAGTGTGAACTCTCGGTTCAAATTGGCCTGAATATTAAAAAGATGTCTCCGCTCCATAACACTTTTGTTGCAGGCTTTTCCAATGGTTATATCTACTATGCTCCAACTGTTGACCAATATAATAGTGAAATTCAGGAGGATAGCGATTGTCTCCTGGCTACTTAATGGCAGAAACTTTATGAGGAGAAAATCCTTGAAATGTTAAGTAAATTATAACAACCTTCTTTCTCCACGTCTTTACCATAATATTACACGGCAAAATCTTCCGGGAATGGTATGATAAACCAATCCATTTCTTTGTCTTTTAATTTAAGTAATCCTGTCCAAAAAATTCCGGATAATGTAGTGATTTTCAAATTATTTGTTATATTTTTGATATACCTAAGACTGAAATTATATTTCCAAAAATCCAAAAAATAGTATAAATGTCTTACTATCAACCCAATAAACAAAACCTAATTAATTCTTTGCCTATGAAATAAAATTACACCTTCTTGCCCTGCTCCAAAAGGAAATTAGCTCCTTTCTTTCTCTGTTTTAATATTTGGAATTCAATGGGGACTATAAAGAATCTTCATGTCAGGGTTCTCTATCAATGGATTTTTAAACGCTCTAAACTTAATCAAATGAAAGAAATCAACTTGTTACAACTGTTTTTTTTCTTTAAGGCTTACCCTAAAATAGCCTTTCGAATTCAGAATCTGACAACCATTCTACTAATGGTTATCGTCTTACCTTTGCTTGGAACCACGGCAAATTCTTATGGTCGAACAAACTCTGAAATTAAGGCTGCAGTTTCAGATAACAAATCTGATAACGCTGTCAACCTGAGCAACCATACTGAAATGCAGCAGACAAGAATTAACGGAATAATTACTGATGAAACAGGGAATCCTTTACCCGGAGTAAACGTGACAGTAGAGGGGACAACGATTGGAAGCATTTCAGATGTAAACGGGAAATATTCAATAGTTGCGCCTGACAGAAATGCTGTACTCATATATACATTTATTGGATATACGACACAAAGAATTACCGCAGGGACAAGAACAAGTATTGATATTAAGATGGAACCAGATGTTACAACATTGGAAGAAGTTGTGGTCGTAGGTTACGGCACTGTTAAGAAAGCTTCTATGACAGGTTCAATTATTGCTGTAAAAGGTGACAAACTGCAGGTTGCACCATCATTAAACTATTCAGAATCTTTAGCTGGCAGGTTGCCGGGTCTGGTTGCTGTCAAATATTCTGGAGAGCCGGGACAGGACGATGCCACAATAAGAATCAGAGGTTCAAATACATTAGGCAACAATTCTCCTCTTATTGTGATTGATGGTGTTGCAAACCGTGATATGACCAGGCTTGATCCATCCAGCATTGAAAATGTAACAGTGTTAAAAGATGCTTCTGCTGCAATCTATGGAGCACAGGCAGCAAATGGAGTCATACTTATTACCACTAAGCGGGGATCCTTAGGGAAGCCCGAAATTACAGTCAACTATAACCAGGGATTAAGCATGCCTACAGTAGTGCCAAAGATGGCTGACGGGGCAACTTATGCAACTATGTTAGATGAAATTGACTTATACAATGGACAACCTCCTACATATAGCGCAGAGGAAATTCAAAAATTCAGGGATGGGTCTGATCCCTGGATGTACCCTAATGTTGATTGGTTTGCAGAGGTATTTAAAAAGTCATCGATGCAAAATTATGGTAATATTTCAGTAAGTGGGGGAACCGAAAGAATGAAATATTACATCTCAAGCGGGTTCAATTACCAGGATGGCATTTATAAAAACAGTGCAACCAAATATTCACAGGTTGATTTCCTCAGCAATATTGATGGTAAAATTACTGACAATATTACTTTAAGTGTTGACATTGCAGGCCGTCAGGAAGACAGAAAGGGTGCGGCTTTCACTACATCATATATATTTGGAAGTCTTATTACCGGGGGGGCCGGAAGTGGCGGAAGGCCTAATCAGATAGCATGGTATCCTGGAAATAAACCTGCTACCGGTTTTATAGGAGGCATGAATCCGGTAGTAATGGGTACTAACATACCAGGATATAACAATGAAAAGAGTTATATTTTTCAGAGTAATGTGAAATTACTGGTTACTATCCCATGGGTAAAGGGTTTATCAGTTACCGGCAACGCTTCTTTTGATAAAGATATTTTAAACGGGAAATTGTGGAGAGTTCCTTATGACCTTTATACATGGGATCGGGTTACATATGATGCCAATAATGAACCTGTGGTTACCCCTGCCTTATCAGGATACTCTCTTGACCCTCAATTAACTCAGAATATAAGCGACGGACAAAGAATTATGCTCAACACACTTATTAACTATGAGACAAATATTGCAGAAAAGCATAATGTTAAGGTCTTGTTCGGGATAGAAAAGATCACAGGTGAATCAATGAGCCTTATGGCATTCAGGAGGGGTTTTGTATCAAATGTTGTTGATCAGATGTTTGCCGGAGCTGACCCTGCAAAAGATAACGGGGGATCGGCCAGCCAGAGCGCCAGATTAAACTATTTTGGCCGTATTAATTATGATTTCCTTCAGAAATATCTCTTTGAATTTGTCTGGAGATATGATGGTTCATATATATTTCCTGAAAAAGGACGGTTTGGTTTCTTTCCGGGAATCTCTGCCGGATGGAAAATATCAGAAGAAAACTTCTGGAAAAATAATTTGGCTGTTTTCAATTATTTCAAATTCCGCGGATCGTGGGGACAGACTGGTAATGACCGGATAGCTCCATACCAGTACCTTTCAAGCTATGGCTTCAGCTCAGTCCCGTTTGTTTTTAATGAAAGCCTGGAGGTAAAAGCGTTGAATGAGCTTCGTATACCAAATCCGGAAGTCACGTGGGAAATTGCTAATCAATCCAATATTGGTTTTGACGGACAGCTGCTTGCGGGTAAAGTTCAATTTTCGGCTGAATATTTTTACAACCTCCGTACTAACATTCTATGGTATCGAAATGCTTCAGTACCCGTATCTACAGGACTGACATTGCCCCGGGAAAATATTGGTGAAGTTATCAACCAGGGATTTGAAGTTCAGGTTGGTTATAATGACAAAATTGGTGCCATTTCTTATGAAGTATCAGTGAATGGAGCATATGCCAAAAACAAGATCAAGTTCTGGGATGAAACCCCGGGAGTGCCTGATTATCAAAAATCCACAGGTATGCCTATGAATGCAGGATTATACTATAATGCAATCGGAATATTCTCAGACCAGGCTGCAGTCGATGCCTACCCTCATTGGGCAAATGCAAGGCCGGGGGATATCATTTTTGAGGATGTTAACGGAGATGGGAAAATTGACGGGTTAGACCAGGTAAGATATGACAAAACTGACATACCAACATTTACAGGAGGTATGTCAATTGACCTCGGATATAAAAGCTTCTACGCCTCAATACTATTTCAGGGAGCCACAGGGGCAGTTCGAACGTATACTATAGAATCGGGTAAAATAGGTAACTTCCTCGCAGAATCAGCTGTCGGCCGATGGACTGTAGATAATCCAAATGCCAAAAAACCAAGAACATGGAATGCTGCAGGCGAATATTGGAGTAGTCTTAATAATACTTACTGGCTGACCAGCAACAATTATCTAAGGTTAAAAAATCTCCAGATCGGTTACAACTTGCCCAAAACAGTTTCTTCCAAACTGCATCTGGTCAATATGAGCATTTATTTCAGTGGATTGAACATTTTAACCTTCACTCCTGAGAAAAGTTTTGATCCGGAGACTATTGGTAACCGTTATCCAATGAATAAAGTGTATAATTTAGGTGTTAAAGTAACCTTTTAAATTCAGACATTATGAAAAGTATAAAAATCATTTTAACCATATTAACCTTCAGTGTTTTGTTACTTTTTTCATGTAATAAGGATTTTATTGAAACAAAACCGCTGGATGAATTTGCTTCTGTCGATGTTTGGAAAGATGCCTCTTTATCGAAAGCTTTTATTAACGGGATATACGCCAGCTTTAATCAGAGCATGCAAAAAACCATGAAATCTGTATTTTGTGATGAAGGCCATCGCAGGGACAATACAGCTTGTTATAATTTTAATATATGTCTGATGACCTCGGATGGAATTCCGGGATGGTCACACGAAAACTGGCAGAAACTTTATAGCAGCGTCAGAAGGTGCAACCTGTTCCTCGAAAATACGGCACAAGCCACCTTTGACAAAGATGCAATGGTAGGGGAAGTTTTATTTTTGAGAGCCTGGTGTTACTATAATCTTACAAGCCTATATGGAGGTGTACCTATAATTTCTAAAGTTTATCAGTTAACCGATGACTTTAAAGCTCCCAGAAATACTTATGAAGATTGTATAAATTTTATTGTGGATGATCTTGACCAGGCGGCAAGTTTGTTGCCAGTGGTTCAGAGCGGAGAAAATAATGGCCGTGCAACAAAAGGTGCTGCTTTGGCTCTTAAGTCAAGAGTACTTCTTTATGCTGCAAGCGATCTTCACAATATCACAGTGTTTCCGGGGTACTCCAATCCTGAATTATTAGGTTATACTAATGCAAACAGAACTGCCCGCTGGCAGGCTGCAAAGGATGCAGCTAAAGCTGTTATTGATCTGAATGCTTATAGTTTGTATAAACCCAATCCGGCTCCCACTGATTCAGTTGCCAAGAATTATGAAGAAATATTTATCTCCAAAGGAACTACAGAAGATATTTGGGTCAGGTTTTATACTCCTACAATGATCGAAAATAATAGTAACCTGTCGCTAATGGATGGGCCAAATGGATATGGTGGTCAAAGCAATAATTGCCCAACAGGCAACATGGTTGATGCATTTGAGATGAGAGACGGTACCAAATTTGACTGGAATAATCCTGTCCATGCAGCCTTACCGTATACATATCGCGAACCACGTTTTTATGCCTATATTCTATATGAAGGTGCAAAATGGACAACTCGTCCTGAAATGACTATTGGGATTGATCCGATCGGACTTATTCATGTCGGTTACTTTGAGACGTGGAATGCTGCTACAAATCAGGTAGTAGTTGTCCCGGGCATCGATAGCCGAAACAGCCCTGTAGAACCCTGGAACAGTGGTCAAACACTTTACCTGACGCGTAAATTTCTGGACCCTGCAGTCCCACCCTCACCCAGTACCCGACAAGACGTCCCATGGCGTCATATAAGGTATGCTGAAGTATTATTAAACTATGCAGAGGCATGTATTGAACTGGGTCAGGATGCTGAGGCCCGAACTTATATAAATATGATAAGGACCCGGGCAGGTCTTCCGAATGTTACTGAATCCGGAGAAGCATTACGCACCCGGTATCGTAACGAAAGACGCATTGAATTGATGTTTGAGGACCAACGATTCTTCGATGTCCGCAGATGGGTAATAGGACCTGAGGGATATGGCCCCACTTTTAAAGCCAACGTTTTATATGAGCTTCTTCCTGATAAAACAACATCTACGGTACCGACTATCACTCATAGCGTTCTGGAAACCCGTGCATGGCTGGATAAAGCTTATTTCTTCCCGATTTTAAGGAGTGAGATGAATAAAAATGACAATTTAATTCAAAATCCTGGTTATTAATAAGGAATTTGTATTTATAATTAGCTGCCCGATGGGCAGCTAATTATTTTGATTTACGACATTTACCGTTAAGTGTCTTTTAATGACTGGAGATGCTTTAAAGACCATGAATAATCAACTTTAAAATTAATAAGATTACCATTCTGAGTATTTTTCAGAATTTTAATGATAATGCTCGAAAAAGGGTTCATTTATATGTGTTCCTGCTGGTAATGTCATTTATCAGATTTCAAAATGCCGAAATTGCTAATGCAGCGCAACTCAAAGCAGGAGTAGCAAAAATAAATATAACAATCCTGGAGGTTGGAGGTTTGGCAAGGGATTCAGTTTATGCAAGAGCTCTTGTCTTAGAATATGGTCCCCTAACTGCTGTCATTATTTCAATCGATGTCCTGGCGGTCAAACCATATATTTATTCTGTTCGTTTTATGCTCCAAAAAGAGTTGAACATTGACCCGTCAAATGATTTGATCAATGCCAGCCAGCTACACACTGCTAGACCAGCCTGTTCAGATATTCAAAAACGTATTGTCAGTGCAGTAAAAAAGCTAGGCGAACCAAAGTCCCTGTCAATGTTGGAGCAGGTACAGGATGAAGACAGGATTATGGAAAATCGAAGGCTTAGGTTAACTAACTGGAAATAATGGACTATCCGTCATGCCAATCCGTTACCGCCGGTTAAGGAAGTTTCAGGGATCGGACCCATTGACCCTGATATCGGCATACTGAGGTTAGATAGAAAAAATGGTGAAACACTGGCTGTCCTGTATAATTTTGCCTGTCACCCCTATCAGGATTCCAGATAGGATATGCAGGGATGGCAAAAACTGGGGACCACAGCTGATTTTCCAGGATATGCTTCCAAAGTGATAGAAAATAATATGAGCAAAGGAACAATTGCCCTTTTCTTACAGGGATTCGATGGAGACATTACTACTGTTCTATATAAGGATGCAAATAGTCCCCGGGAAGCAGAACCTCTGGGTAATATACTGGGCCTTAGTACATTACATGAATTAAAGAATATCCATTGCACCATTAAAGGCAATCTGAAAGTTATTAATGAGGTAATCGAACTGCCAATGAGAAATGACTTTGCTCAACAAATTGAATCTCTTCAGACGGAGCAGACAGCACTGCTACAATCTTTAAGGGGAACAAGTCTAAATATAAAAACATTTTTACCTCTCTACATAAAATATAATCTTAATGATGATTATCCGTCCTATTATTCACACAGATATTTTCACGAGGAGATGATAGGAAGAAGCGACCTGGAGAGTCTGGATATTGAGAACAGGAGAAATATTGATAAGTATATCAGAAATATTTACACAATGGAAAAGTTGGCGAGAATTCAGGAAAATCTTTCTTTATTAGAACGACTCCGGACTTCTCAGAGAGAGTAAAGGCTGAAGTCCTTGGTCTAAGGATTGGGGATTTTGTAATAGTTACTTTTCCTGTTGAAGCAGTAATTGAAATCCGACTCAATATTAAAAAGATGTCTCCGCATAAATTTACTTTTGTCTCCGGACACACCAATGGGGATATTGGTTATGCGCCAACAGTTGAACAATACAAAGGTGAATCTTATGAGGATCTTAATTTTCTTTTGGCACCTTAATGGCAAATGATTTATGAAGAAAAAGTGTTGGAAATACTTAAAAAACTTTAAAAGTGTTTTCATTTACCATATTTATGCCAGATAATATTAGTTATTCTAATTAACTTTGTTTGATTCAAATGAAAATAATTATCTTACCGGAATATTACATGTATATTTCTTTTGACTTTAAAATGAAAAAGAGGTTGCCAGCTAATTATTTTTAAAATTTTTAATACTCAAAGTAACGAATTCATCTTTTTATAAAATCTATTAAATAAAAAACGACGATGAGAAGACGTGAATTTTTAGGAAAGACACTGGTTGGAACAGCAGGCATGGCACTTGGTGCCTCCGGTTTACTTACCTCATCATGCAAGGGAGCAAACGACAAAGTGGTTTTAGCCATTATCGGGTCAGGAGGCAGGGGCCTTCCCTGCGTAATCAATTGCTGCAAGGTAAATACTAATGTTGAGATCAAGACTGTCTGCGATGTAAATGACATCAGGTCGGCAAGGGCTGTAGGTGAGGTGGAAAAGGAACTCGGTTATAAACCTCAGTCCACCCGAAACATGAAAGAGGTTTTTGACGACAGGGATGTGGATGCCGTATGGGTCTCAACACCCGACCACTGGCATGCGCTGGCCACCATCTGGGCCTGCCAGGCTGGGAAAGATGTTTATGTTGAGAAAACACCCAATAATTCCATCTGGGAAGGGCGAAAGATGATTGAGGCTGCCAAAAGATATAAACAGATAGTTCAGGTTGGCTTTCAAAACAGGAGCGGCGCCTACACTTCATCGGCACGCGACTATATTCAAAGTGGAAAACTGGGACAGGTAGTTCATGTAAGGATATATAATCTGCTGGGTGGCGGCAAGTGGATGCCCAAACCCGATGGAGAGGTCCCCCAGGGACTCGACTGGGATGCATGGCTGGGGCCAGCTCCTTCCCACCCTTATAACCCCGGACGCCACACCGGATGGGGCGCCTTCTGGGACTATAATGTCGGCACACTGAACGATGCCAGTCATCAACTCGACCTTGCCCGTATGGTGATGGGCGATCCCGGTCACCCCATATCAGCATTTGGCTGGGGAGGAAACCATATCTGGGGTTCTGAACGGGAAACACCCGAGTCCCAGTCATTTACATTTGACTATGGGAAATTTACCATGACATGCGACAGCGGGAACGGCACAAATTATATGACCAAGACTCCTTCCGACATACGTATGGATCCGAACCGTTTCCCGGAATGGAAGACCAACGCCGACAGAATTGAGATCTATGGCACCGATGGCATGATGTTCCTTGGAAGACATGGCGGAGGCTGGCAGGTATTCGGGCCTAAAGAACAACTTCTTGCCCAGGAAGGTGGTATTCATCCCGACAAGGAGCACCAGATCAACTTTATTGAATCTGTCAGAACACGCAAACAACCGAATGCCAATATCGAACAGTCACATCTGAGTGCATCACTGGTTCATTTTGCAAATATTGCCTATCGCACTGGAAATAAACAACTCATGTTCGACGGAGAGAACGAGAAATTTATTGACAATGATGAAGCAAATAAATATTTAAAAGTCTCCTATCGCGAGAATTACAAAGTACCTGAAAAGGTTTGAACAAAGCGAAATAAATTTTAAGGTATAATGTTAATTGTCAATGAGAGTTAAGTATTTAAACATGATTATACCCGATAAAAAACAGAAGAAATTAAAATGACTAATAAACAAATATTATGGCAAGTGTTAACGATAAGGTAGTTCTGGCACTTATTGGTGCCGGGGGAAGAGGGACACAGAATATCCTTAGCTTTAAAAAAACCTGTCCCGAGGTGGAGGTTAAATCTATCTGTGAAGTTGATAAGGAAAGAGGAGGCCGGGTAATTGATGAGCTCGGTAAACAGCAAAAGAATAAACCCCTACGTGTTGAAGATATGCGTCGTGTTTTTGACGACAAGGATGTAGATGCTGTTTTGATATGCACGCCTGAGCACTGGCACGCGCTGGCAACAATATGGGCATGCCAGGCAGGGAAGGATGTGTATGTGGAGAAGAATATATCCCTGAATATCCCGGAGGGGAGAAAAATGATTGAGGCTGCAAGAAAGTACAACAGGATAGTACAATGTGGCTTCCAGAACCGTAGTGGAGCATATAACATGAAGGCACGCGACTATATTCAGAGCGGGAAACTCGGGAAGATTACACTGGTCAAAGCCTATTGCATGCTGCCTGGAAACAAACCCTGGATATTGAAAGAAGATTCCCCTGTACCTGAGGGACTGAACTGGGATATGTGGCTGGGGCCGGCACCCAAAGTGCCTTATAACGTCAGCCGTCACAAGGGTTATAACGAGTGGTGGGCTTATTCCTGTGGACTTCCCCTGGCCGACTGCTGCCATGTAATTGATCTGGCACGAATGGTTCTGGGTGATCCTGATAATCCTGCATCAGCTTTCTGTGCAGGGGGACGGGTCCTTTACAATGATTCCAGAGATATTCCAGACAATCAGACAATAACTTATGATTTTGGCGAATTCCCGATGACAGTCGAAGCCTCAATTTATGGAGAATATCTGCAAAAACCAACACCTGAGATCAGGTATAGTAACCTGTTCCCTAACTGGCCGTTTCTCAGTGACCGTATGGAGATATACGGTACTGAAGGTATGATGTACCTTGGCCGTCACGGTTCAGGATGGCAGGTACTAGGAACTGATTCAAAGGTTATAGCCGAGGAGTACGGGTATTTTCCTGATGAAGAACATCAGAAGGATTTTATTAAATGTGTCCGCACCCGGAAAGTCCCCAACGCCAATATAGAACAGGGTCATAAGAGCGCCACACTGGTACATCTGGCCAACCTTTCGTATCGTGTTGGCAAAAAGCAACTTTACTACGATAGTGCAAGTGAAAGAGTGACAAACTCTGATGAAGCAAACGTGATCTCAAAGGGAAGTCACCGGACAGGTTATGAAATACCGGAAATAGTTTAAGAGTATGAGTATTTCCAGGAAGAAGATAGTTAAAACAGGTATAATACTTTTTATCAGCGGGTTTATAGTTATTCTTGTTATAGCAGGAATAGTAATTGCAAAAACACGTGGAAGAACCTTAATTCAGGTGGATATCCATCAGAATAAACAGCTTATTTACCTTTCAACATTTGCTGAGCCTCCACAATTTGCAATATGGCTGGAAAATCCGGAAACACAAGAATTAAAGACTGTTTTTGTTACACACCGTGTTGCAATAGGTGACTGGGAAGGAAAGGCGAATGTACCTGTTGCATTACCGGAATGGTTCAAACTTTTCAGAGGAAAAGCAAGCCGCGGAACAAACGACTTTACTGCAAAGGAACCTGATATGGCTATAACCGGCGCTACGCCAAAGGGAGACTATTTTTCCATAAGGGTAGAGGTAAAACCAGGTTCAAAGTGGATTTGCTGGATTGAGATGAACCTTGCTGGAGATTTTAACGATGCATTTCCTGAATTTAATATTGAAACCCTCCGGGAAGATGAGTTTAGCTGTGGTCAGCCTGCATTACTATACAAGGCTGCAATCACTGCTGAAGAAGGCATGAAATTTACACCTGACTTATCCAACCAGTCTATATGGGAAAATGGGGAAGCAAGAATTGAACCTGTCAGTGAGGGTGTGACAACAGCAAAACATGTTTTTGATACCATAAGGATCTCTGTTATCAGACCTAAACCAAAACTTATCGATAAGAATAAAATTCAGGATTTTTAATAATATTCTTTACCTGAAAGATTGATCTAAGCAGATGAAAACCGGTATATGGAACATATTATAATTTCCTTGCAGGAGTACCCGGGTCTGCAAAACGATAAAAATGAAAAGTGTAAAAATGGAAAAGCCAAATATAAAATATTTTCGAATCCTCTTTATCTTAACATTCATCCTCTTTATTGTTGGATCAGTCAATCTTTCGGCTGCTAATTATATTACAGTTGCCACAATTGGTGCTGCACCTTCACCGGATAAAAACCAGGAACCTCAAAAAATTGTTAACCAGGTAATTGCATTCTGGCAGAGAGAACTGGATCAGGTCCTGCCCGATAAACCTGACCTGGTAGTTTTGCCGGAAGTCTGCGATATGTCAGGTGCAGGGGATGAATATCTGCATATACGAAAAAATCAGGTTCTTGACTATTTTGCTTCTGTTGCCAAAAATAACCGTTGTTATATTGCTTTTGGAATGCTGCGTGAAGATACTGATGGAGCCTGGTACAATTCATGTGTTCTGCTGGACAGGGATGGCAGAATTGCCGGCATTTATAATAAAAATTTCCCTACAATCGGAGAGATGGAAAAGGGTATAAGACCCGGTATGAAATCCCCGGTTTTCCAATGCGATTTTGGCCGGGTGGTCATGGCTATCTGCTTTGACCTTAATTTTGATGAATTGCGTGAGAAGTATGCAGCTGAAAAACCCGACTTGATAATTTTCTCTTCAGTGTATCATGGGGGTCTGGCCCAGGGTGCATGGGCTTACCGATGCAGATCATACTTCGTTGGTTCGGTTTATAAAGGAACACCCTCCGAAGTAAGGAATCCTATGGGCGGGGTCGTTGCCTCAAGCACAAATTACTTTGACTTTGCCGTAGCAAGAATTAATCTTGACTGTAAATTGGTTCACCTCGATTATAACTGGAGTAAACTCACTGCTTTAAAAGAAAAATATGGTGAGAGTGTCACTATAACTGATCCCGGGAAGTTGGGATCGGTCCTGATTGCCAGTGAAGATAAGAACGTATCTGCCGGTCAGATGATAAAGGAGTTTAACATCGAACTTCTGGATGATTATCTCAACCGGGTAAGAAGCTTCCGGCTTAAGGGAAGAAATTAAAACCCGGTATAGATTCTTCAGCTGATTAATTTCCTATAGGTCCTATGAGGGAGAAAGTAAATAGTTCCATTGAATTTACTTAAAAGTAACTGATCATCATATATATTAAATCCTTTTTACACCTCAGAAAATGAAATTAAAATTCCCGTGTCGGTTTGTGTCAATCATTTTCCCGATTGCAATAATTATCCTGGGGAGCCATGAAATAATGGCTGTTCCTGTGAATGTTAAAGAGTTTGGTGCTATAGGCGACGGAATCAAAGATGATACCGAAGCAATTATTGCCGCAGTTACGCGAAATAATGATGGTGTTGTGGAATTTCCCCGGGGAAATTACAGGATTACAAGAACAATTGATATTGTTCTTTCTGAAACAGGAACACTTGGCCTTTCGGGCAGAGGGGGCAGTGCCAGGATAATTATGGCAGGTGAAGGCCCTGCATTCAGGTTTACAGGTTCTCACAACGGTTCTGCTGCGCCAGGATCGGTACGGCCCGTTACATGGGATAAGGAGCGCATGCCATTTGTGGATGGCCTTGAGATAGTTGGCGCTAATCCTAAGGCGGATGGACTTGAATTCCGTCATACATTGATGCCGGTAATTCGCTCAATACTGATCCGTGATGTTCATAACGGGATACATCTGGTATCGCGTAACCGCAACGTTATTATTGACGGCTGTCATGTATACAATTGCACCGGTATTGGTATCTACCTCGATTCTGTTAACCTTCATCAGGTAATAATCAGCGACAGTCATATCAGCTACTGTAAACTTGGAGGGATAAAAGTAGAAAGAAGTGAAATCCGTGATTTTCAATTGACCGGTAATGATATCGAATATAATTGTGATCCGGAGGGACCAGTATCAGCAGATATCTGGATTGATTGTTCTGAGAGGGGAAGTGTAAGGGAAGGAACTATTTCAGGTAATACCATACAGGCGATTCCCAGCCCGGGAGGAGCCAATATAAGATTTACCGGACCATCAGGTAATTATGAACAGATTGGTCTGTGGTCAATTACCGGTAATCATATCAGCAACCAGACAGTGAATATTGATCTCGTGCATACCAGGGGAATAAGTATCACGGGAAATACTTTTATCCGTGGCTACAACCACAATCTTACTATAGATGACAGTCATAACCTTATAATCAGCGACAACGTAATTGACCGCAATAAGGATTATTTTCCTGAAAAAATGGTTTGTCTTGATGGCATTTCGATACTTAAAAGCCGGAGCATAATATTAAGCAATAATATTATTGATGGTTCGGAAAATGGAAGTCCTGAATCAGGTGGGGCAATAACCATTACTGATAGCCGGGAAATAAACATAGCAGGCTGTCAGGTTATTAATCCTGAATTTCGCGGCATTCAGATAGAACGCAGTGAAAATGTCAGGGTTAACAGCTGTTTGATTAAAGAGGATGATAACAATCACAGGATGCTGTGGGGTTTAGAAATTAAAGGCAACTGCCAGGGATGTATTGTAAAAGACAACACAATTGGCAAGGGTAAAAAAGGCGATGTCCTGAATAATTCTAAAGGTGCTGTCCTTGAAGGGAATTTAAGTATAACTAAAAATTAAGGACTTTATTAAAAAATCTTTTGTTTATTTATTCATAAATAAGTAATATCACGGACTTTAAAAATATAATTTTTATTAATTTAAAATAAAATTATCTGACAATGAAAACCAAAAACAAATCAACCCGCAGAGAGTTTGTGACCAGAACCGGCATAGTTACAATGGGGGTAGCTCTGGGTGCACCAACATTAACTGCTGCCTCATATAACCGGATCTCCGGAGCCAATGATAAGGTCAGGATGGGTTTTATAGGTATCGGTAACAGGGGGTCGCAACTATTAAATTTATTCATGATGCAACCCGATATGGAAGTTGCAGCTTTGTGTGATATTTATGAACCTTATCTTTTGCGTGACAGAAGTAAAGTTGACCCGCGTTATCTTAAGGATATGCCGGGGCAAATTCCCCAAATGGGTGAAAAATTTCCTGTAAAGCCTGTTCTTTATAACGATTACCGTAAACTTCTTGCTGATAAGAACATTGATGCAGTATGTATAGCAACACCCGACCATTGGCATGCTATCATTACAATTGACGCAATAAAAGCAGGCAAGGATATTTATGTTGAAAAGCCTTTGACCAACACTTTGGTAGAAGGGCGGAAAATGGTAAATGCATGGAAGGCCAGTGATCGCGTTGTGGCAGTCGGGCTTAACAGGAGAGGCAATATTGTTTATCAGCAACTGGCCAAGGATCTCCCTGCCGGAAAAATAGGTATATTATCAGTAGGTACGGCAGCACGAATCAGTAATATGTACCCAAATGGTATTGGTAAAATGAAACCAGAACAGCCTCCAAAAGATTTTAACTGGGATATGTGGCTCGGCCCGCGTGCTTACAGACCATATCAGTATAATATTGCTCCCTACAAGTTCCGTTGGTGGAGTGATTATTCCTGCCAGATGGGTAACTGGGGGGTTCATTATATGGATGCAATCAGATGGCTGATGGGTGAGACTGCACCGTCGTCTATATCTGCCCATGGGGGAAAATATATTATTGATCATGATGCTGATATTGCTGACACAATGCAGGTCACATTTGAGTTTGCATCAAAGAAACTAATTACTTTCTCTATTTTTGAAGCAAGCAGCAGGGTCTTATACCCTTATGGGGAATTGGAAATAAGAGGAACAAAAGGAAATCTATATGCTAATGAACGCGGTTACCGTATTATTCCGGCAACAAGAGGCCAGTTCCAGACATGGGATAAACCTATGGAGGCTGAAGAATTCAATAATCCTAATAAAGAACTGGGAGATGGAAGTTCTTCGGACAGTACTTCCGGTTTGATACGTAACTTCCTTGACTGTGTCAAAAGTCGTCAGATCCCGTTCTGTTCTCTGGAAGAAGGCCACAGATCCACATCTTTTTCTCACCTGGCCAATATTGCCCTGAAGGTTAAAGACAGATTGGATTGGGATGCTGTAAACGAGAGATTTACAAATAACGAAAAGGCTAATGAGTTGTTGAGCTACGAATATCGTAAACCTTGGAAACTGTAAAATAAAAATGTAAAAAATGAAAAGCTCAAGACGGGAATTTATAAAGACAACATCTGCCACAATCGCAGGTGCTGTAATCAGTCCGCAGATATTTGCAAATTCAATTCAATCCAGTACCGGTTCGACTCCTTTTTGTGTATTTACAAAATGTCTTCAATTCCTTGATTTTGACCGCCTTGGAGAGACCCTTGCAAAAGCTGGTTTCGATGGCGCCGAACTCGCTGTAAGACCAGGAGGACAGGTACTGCCCGGAAATGTTAAAGTTGACCTGCCAAAAGCAGTCAAGGCGCTGAAAAAATCCGGCATCACTGTTCCTATGATGGTCACGGCAATTACTGATGCGGAGGATCCTGCTACAGAGACAATTCTTGCTACAGCATCCGGTCTTGGTTTAACTAATTACAGGCTGGGCTATTTTGATTATGATAGGACAAAATCTGTTCCTGAGAATCTTGACCATTACAAAAAGGTTATGGAAAAGCTTGAGAAGATAAACCGCAAATATAAAATTAATGGTGGCTATCAGAATCATTCAGGAACCAGGGTGGGCGGACCAGTGTGGGATCTGTACTGGCTGCTGAAAGATTCTGACCCTGCATTTATCGGCGTCCAGTATGATATCCGACATGCTGTTGTAGAAGGTGCAGAATCATGGCCATTAGGGATGAAGCTCTTATCTCCATGGATAAAAACTACAGCTATAAAAGATTTTTACTGGAAAAAAGAAAACGGAAGATGGAGTCTGGAAAATGTACCTCTCGGTGAAGGAATGGTTAACTTTGACAATTACCTGAAAGAGTATATCAGACTCGGTATTTCCGGTCCGGTATCTATCCATTATGAATATGATCTGGGTGGAGCAGAATTGGGAAAAACTAATCCCAAGATGAGTCTTGCCGAAATATCTGTCCACCTTAAGGATGATCTTGCCTGGCTTAGGAAAAAATTTGCCGATTATAAAATTAAATAGTCAACTGATAATGATATCCAGAAGAAATTTTATTAAAACATCAACAATGGCAGGAGCAGCAGGCCTGGTTGCCGGCTCCCTCCCTGTAATACCAGTAAAACCGGAAGAACTAAAAAAAATTACCATTCAGTCAGTAAACTCCAATTTTGAGCGCGAGCCACTCATACGTCCATTTGGATTTAAAGGTGGATATACAAATGAGATATGGCAATCAGCAAATTATATGCAATCATCTGCGGGCATTGAAAAAGTAGGTTTGGGAACTCAGGGTGTACTATGGTCCGATGCATCTGTTTTTTCTTCACATTCCGAAAGTGGGGGAAACGCACTTATGTTCACTTTAACTGAACATGCTTTACAACTTCTGAAAGGGCAGTCATTTAACAATCCAATTGAACTACTTGACAGGATTTTAGAAGAAGTATCAGAATATGGAAAAAAGATAACTTCCAATCCCGACCTGCGTAAAACGTTTGTGCTTAACTCACTTGTTGGAGTTGATAACGCTGCCTGGATGCTGTATGCAGCAGAAAACGGGATAACCAGTTTTGACGATCTGATTCCTGAAAAATACCGCCCTGCCCTTTCAAACCATCACAAAATAGTTGCAAGTATTCCACTTATGGCATACTCAATACCTATTTCTGAAATTGAACAGGCAGTACGATCAGGTTATTTTTTCATGAAGATAAAGATCGGCCAGCCGGGTACTCAGCAGGAGATGCTTGCCAAAGATATTGATAGGATATCAGCAATCCATAAAGCTATAGGTAATTACCGTACCCAACACACCAAAGATGGTAAACTGCCATATTATTTTGATGCAAACGGAAGGTATGAAAAGAAAGAAACTCTTATGAGACTTATCGACCATACAAAAAAAATCGGAGCATTCGGCCAGATAGCTATAATTGAAGAACCATTCCCGGAAGAAGCTGAAATTGATGTCACTGATATCCCGGTAAGACTGGCTGCAGATGAAAGCGCTCATACCGATAAGGATGCTGTAGTCCGTATTAATATGGGTTACAGAGCAATAGCTTTAAAAGCTATTGCAAAAACATTGAGCATGACAATGAAAATTGCAAATGCAGCTAAGGAGCATAATGTGCCTTGTTTCTGTGCTGATCTGACGGTGAATCCCATACTTGTTGACTGGAACAAAAATGTAGCCGCCCGTCTCGATGCTTTCCCTGGTCTAGGAACAGGCCTGCTTGAAACAAATGGGCATCAGAATTATAAAAACTGGGCAACAATGGAGAGTTATCATCCATATCCGGATGCTTCGTGGCGAAAGACAGTTAACGGCGTATTTGATCTGAATGATGATTTCTATGCTAAAAACGGAGGTATTCTTACTGATTCTGAACATTATATGAAAATGTTCAGAAAGGCTGACAAAAGCTAAATAAGGCCTCAATTTTATAGTTGCTCCTGAGAGGGTTGACATCTTTCAGTAAAAAACCATAATTTAACCCGTCATGCAACAATTCAGTTTTTTCACTGTCTTTTATCTGAAAACCAGTTTAAGACTAAAATTGAAGAATATGAAAAATCTGAAGTATTTAATGGCCTTGATAATCATCCTGGGAATAACATCACGTGTCGATGCTCAAATAAGGAAAACTGTTCATGGAAATAAAATTGTAACAACAGAGGAGCGAAAAACCAAAGTATTTTCCGGTATAAAGGTCAGTTCCGGTATAGATGTGTTTCTGAGACAGGGCGACGAAAATGGTACCCTTAAAGTTGAAGCTGATGAAAATCTTCATGAGTATATACGTACTGAGGTCAAAGATGGCATCCTTAACGTATATACTGATGCTAACATCCGAAGTGCTGAAATGAAAAGAGTCTATGTAACCATTAAGGAACCGGGTTACATCAAAACCACAAGTGCAGGAAATGTGATCGGAGAATCCCCCATACATACCGGCAATATTAAATTATCGTCAACAAGTGCCGGAGATATTAAGCTGGAACTGTTTGCAAGTGAAGTTAAAGTAGATATAAGTAGTTCAGGAGATATAACTCTGGCTGGTGAAGCCGATCGTCTTGTGGCTGATCTCAGTAGTGCCGGAGATCTAAATGCCTATGATATGAAAGTGGTGGAAGCAGATGTATCAGTATCAAGTGCTGGTAATGCGGATTTAACAGTTTTGAAACGAATTACTGCAAAGGCATCAAGCGCAGGAAAAATAAATTACAGTGGTAATCCGGAATATGTTGATGCCCACTCATCAAGTGCGGGTAGAATTCATAAAAGATAGCTTAAACCATTATATATTCCCCAATTATTATTGAAGGCCGCCGGAAATTTTCCGGCGGTTTTTTTACCTTTGTATTTAAATTAATGGTCTGGAAATTCTGAATTCCTGAACTAAATATTGTACTGAAATGAAAGAAAATTTAAGCATCAGCCTGAAATACACAGGTAACTTTATCTCAGATGAGGAGGTTGCTGCACTTGCTCAGAAATCAGTTATACACCTCAACTCTCTGAATAACGGAACAGGAGCAGGAAATGACTTTCTCGGGTGGCTTTCACTTCCCGATGAAATTCAACAGCAACTTGGCAGGATCGAGAAGTTGTCTGAGCATTTAAGATCCATTTCCGATACTACCGTTATTATCGGTATAGGAGGTTCATACCTGGGGGCAAGAGCTGTTATTGAAGCGCTTTCTCATTCATTTTCTCACCTGATCAGGGCAAAGCATCATGAGATCCTGTATGCCGGTCAGAATATCAGCGAAGATTATATTTCGGAACTCCTTGAAATTCTTGACAGCAGAAACTATTCGATCATTGTGATATCAAAATCAGGGACTACGACAGAACCTGCAATCGCATTCAGAATTCTTAAAGACCACCTTGAAAGAAAAGTGGGTAAACCTTCGGCAGCTGACAGGATAATAGCTGTTACCGACAGCTCAAAGGGTGCACTGAGGACACTGGCCGAAATGAACGGTTATGAAACATTTGTTATTCCCGATAATATAGGTGGACGCTATTCGGTTCTTTCTCCGGTCGGGCTTCTTCCAATTGCTGTAAGCGGACTTGATATCAGGATGTTGATAAAAGGTGCTATAAAAATTGCAGATGCTACAAAAAACAACAAAAATGCTGCCTCAAATCCTTCATTGATCTACGCTGCAGCCAGAAACCTTATTCTACAGACCGGCCGGCCCATCGAGATCCTGGTAGGATTTACACCTAAACTTCACTATCTGGCTGAATGGTGGAAACAACTTTTTGGTGAAAGTGAAGGCAAAGATGGTAAAGGTATATTCCCTGCATCTGTGGATTTTACAACTGATTTGCACTCACTTGGCCAGTATATCCAGGATGGGCAAAGGATCCTTTTTGAAACAATCATTTCAGTTAAGAATCCCCGCAAACATCTGACTATCCCACGTGAAAAAGATGATTCCGATCAACTTAATTATATCGCCGGAAAAAGACTCTCGGAAGTTGATCATAACGCTGAAACCGGTATTACCATAGCACATAACGACGGAAACGTTCCTATCATCTCCCTGTCAATACCTGAACTGGATGAATATTATGTTGGCCAGATGATCTATTTCTTTGAGACAGCGTGTGCGGTAAGCGGTTACATTCTGGACATCAATCCATTCGATCAGCCAGGTGTTGAAGCCTATAAAAAGAACATGTTTGCCCTTCTGAACAAACCAGGATACGAAGAGGCAACAAAGAAGATTAAAGAGAGGCTGAAATAGGATTAAAGAAATATACTGGTAATAGTTGTGGAGCTGATACAGGTTATTTCATGAAGTTCTCCAGTCCTGGAACCTGTTCCGGACAAACCTTAGTCAGCCCCGAAGCATCTTGAGTATGAGGCGGATTGCTTAATAAAGTTCTCTTCCAGTAAGACGTCAGCACAGATTATTAATATGTTTATTATAATTTATTTAAAATATCAACCACACTAAACTCAAAAACGAAAAATATGAAAATTGAACTAAGGAAAGATTTCACATGGTCTCTGGTCGTCCCAACCAGTATGGGTGTTCGTATCACACCGGTAGATGGTCAACCCGTTCATTGCAGTGATACCTTTAAAATGCAGGCAACCAGCGCAGAAACCAATGTGGCAAGTATTTCATCTTATCTTGGACTGCCAGTCAAAGTGCTGACAACATTTGTAAAAGATAGTCCGATAGCCCGATTTATAAAAGATAATCTTGCCAGCCGTCATATTGTGTATGAGGGCGTTGATGTAGAGCAGGGTAATCCATGGGGTTACCGTCATCAGTTTAATATTGCTGATAGCGGTCATGGGACGCGTGGGCCAAGAGTACAGAATGACCGCGCCGGGGAAGTAGGCAGAACACTGAATGTTAAAGATTTCGACCTGCAGCGTTTGTTTGGCAAAGAAGGAGTTCAGATTCTGCACATGTCAGGGCTGATAGCTGCCCTATCACCCGAAACAGGCACCTTCTGCCTTGAACTTGCACGAGCCGCCAAAAAGTATGGAACCCGCATATCCTTCGACCTTAACCACCGGGCTACATTCTGGAAAAACCGGGAGAAAGAACTTTCAGGCATTTTTAAGGAGATAGCAGGTATATCAGATATTCTGGTAGGTAATGAAGAAGACTTTCAGCTTTGTCTGGGAATTGAAGGTCCTGAGGAAGGAGGTAAAGATATAGCTTCAAAAATTGAAAGCTTTAAAGAGATGATCGGCAGGGTTAGAAAAGCATTCCCTAATGCCTCTGTTTTTGCAACTACCCTGCGCCAGGTAATTAGTACAAATGTTCATCTGTGGGGTGCAATCATGCTTGAAGGTGAAAACTGGCATGTTGTTGAACCGCGCGAAATACATGTACTTGACCGTATAGGTGGAGGCGATGGATTCGTAGGTGGCATGATTTATGCCATACTTAAGGGATGGAAGCCGGAAAAATGGATACAGTTCGGATGGGCCACAGGAGCACTGGCAACTACCATTGTAACGGATTATGGCCAGCCTGCTGACGAAGAACAGGTTTGGAGTATCTGGGAAGGTAATGCCCGTGTCAGGAGATAAGATTATATTTCTTAATGAAATCATTAAGAACATCCATTAGATCTGGATACCCAATTTCCTGCAATTCATAATATACCCGGGTATTGGGTTTCCTAATCTTTATAATCCTGTTAAGATCAATAGGAGTTGCAATTATAACACTGTCACAATCAGTGTTGTCGATTGTTTTTTCGAGGTCATGTAATTGTTCCGCACCATAACCTAATGCAGGAAGAAGGGTACCTATATCCGGATATAATCTGAACGTCTCACTAATTCTTCCAACGGTAAATGGTCTTGGATCAACAAGTTCCTTTGCACCGAATTTCCTTGCAGCTAAAACACCTGCCCCAAATTTCATTTCACCATGTGTAAGTGTTGGACCATCCTCAATCACAAGAACTCTTTTACCTCTGATAATAGCAGGGTCATCAACCTTTATGGGTGAAGCTCCATCAACAACTATAGCTCCGGGATTAACTTTATTTATACTTTCCCTTACAATCTGTATTGATTCGGGTGATGCACTGTCCATCTTATTTATGACTACAACATCTGCCAACCGGAGTGTAACCTCACCCGGATAATATTTCAATTCATGACCTGCCCTGTGTGGATCAGTTACAGTTATCATAAGGTCCGGCTTGTAGAAAGGAATATCATTATTCCCGCCATCCCAGAGAATCACATCACAACCATCCGGGTCCATTTCTGCCGCGTGAAGAATAAGCTCATAGTCAACACCTGCATAAATGACATTGCCCCTGACAATATGGGGCTCATACTCTTCCATTTCCTCAACAGTACATTTATATTTTACAAGGTCATCCAATACTGCAAAGCGCTGAACTCTCTGTGCAATAAGGTCACCATAAGGCATCGGGTGACGAACTGCAACAACCTTCAATCCCCTTCCCATAAGAATCTCTATGACTTTTCTTGAGGTCTGGCTTTTACCGCAACCCGTCCGGACGGCACCTACAGCGATAACAGGTTTCTTACTTTTTAACATTGTGTCTGATGGCCCCAGCAATACAAAATCAGCCCCGGCAGCATTTACAATGGCACTTACTGACATCACTTTCTGATAAGCAACATCACTGTATGAAAATACACATTCGTCTGCGCTGAATTCTTTAATTAACTCCGGAAGATCATCTTCAGCAAATATCGGAATGCCTCCAGGATAGAGTTTACCTGCCAGCTCCTGAGGATATTTCCTCTCATCAATTTCTGGTATCTGTGCTGCAGTAAAGGCAACAACATTATATCTTTCATTATTTTTGAAGCATGTATTGAAATTATGAAAATCCCTCCCCGCTGCACCAATAATGATGACGTTTTTTTTAGTCATAAAGCCTCCCTGATTTTATGTACCTTTATTGCTGAAAAAGTATATCCATTATAAGATGAGATAACAAATGTATAATTTGCAGGGCAAATTTCCGAACATTTTAAATTTTTATTTAAATATTGTCTATATGGTTTTATGAAATTATGATATGAATATTAGCAATTTGTTTGGAAATATGAAAACCACATGGCTGAAGCGATCAAAAGCAAGTATGAAAATAATTCAACAGAAATCATGTGTGGTTAATCCGCTTAAGCGTGGCAGGCCACGTGGCCTTTAAATTCAAAATATCTAGACATGGAAACATGTTAAAGAATATGTTTTATTTAATTTATGATTTGGCAAATTCTTTGTACTATTATAACTTTATATGAATGTACTTGCCCACATATATCTTTCCGGTGATTCTGAAGGAATAATTATAGGCAATTACATTGGAGATTATGTAAAAGGGCGCGGCTATCTTAAATATCCCGAGCTCATCAGAAAAGGAATTATCATCCACCGTCATATTGATGACTTTACTGACCGTCACCCGGTAGTGCACCGCAGCAAGATACTATTCACAAGGAAATACCATAAATATTCCGGGGTTATTACCGACATTCTGTATGACCATTTTCTGACAAAAGAATGGGATTTCTTTTCAAGACGACCACTGGAAAGTGTTACCTACAATTTCTACCGGGCCCTGGTAAACAATTACGAATTATTACCTGAAAATGTCAGGGAGATGATGCCATTCTTTATTATTAATAACTGGATTGAATCATATCAGACAAGAAGGGGGATACGTCATGTGCTGAATACTTTAAGCAGCCGTACAACCCTGCCTAAAGAGACACGGTTCGCAATGCGGGCACTTAAAAAAAACTATTATTCACTTCAGGATGATTTTATGGAGTTCTTCCCGCAACTTATTGAATATGTTGAAAAGGAGTTTGGCATAGAAATATCACACAGAATTAAAATCCCATTCTGATTATACAAGATACTCCGTACGGCTTGCATCCAGTCTTAGAAAAATAAACAGAAGAATTGTAAATCCCCATAAAGAGCTCCCTCCATAACTAAAAAAAGGTAATGGTATTCCTATTACCGGGACAATCCCGATTGCCATGCCAATGTTAATGAAAAAATGGACAAATAGTATTGATGCCACGCCGTATCCATATATCCGCGAAAAAGCTGACCGTTGTCTCTCCGCCAGAAAAATAAGCCTTAAAAGAAGAAATAAATAAAGTCCTGTAACTGTCAACGATCCTAGGAATCCCCATTCCTCCCCGACTGTACAGAAAATAAAATCGGTACTCTGTGCAGGAACAAACCTGAATTTTGTCTGTGTTCCCTGGAGATAACCCTTTCCTGAAAATCCTCCGGACCCGATTGATATCAAAGATTGATTTACATTGTAACCTGTACCATGAAGATCCGATTTAAATCCCAGCATAATACTTACTCTCTCTTTCTGGTGAGGTTTAAGTAAATTATTAAAACCGTAGTCTACTGAATTGATAAATAAAATACTTCCCAGCATGAAAAGATAAATTATCAGTATTGATGATAATTTTCTGTTATAAATATAATAAGCAAATACCGCACCGGACAGAATGAGAGAAATCAATATTACGGTATCAATTTTAAGGCTTTTTATCACGTAATAATTAAGGGTATAGACCAATGTTGTAATAAGAACTAATATACCCAGACCGGCAAAACTTAACTTCCATTTCCTTGATGCAAACCAGGCAAGAAGAAATGCAACTATAATTATCCCAATAGTAAGGTAAAGATTATTAAACAGCAGGGTCAGAAAAAATAATATTATCATTAATAATCCCGATACAAAAACATAAGTACTCATCCCTTCCCTGAAAAGAACAATGAAAAAAGCAAAAAACACAACTGTTGAACCCATATCGGGCTGCATAGCTGTTAAAAGAACCGGTAAAAGGATTATCCCTGTTGCAGGGACAATCACTTTAAGTTTTGTAAGATCATGGTGCCTTGAACTCAGAAAGGCTGCCAGGGCAAGCGCCGTGCCAAACTTTGCAAATTCAGAAGGCTGCAGGCTTAAAGATCCTAACTCAAACCACGATCTGGCTCCGTTTATGTCCCTGCCTAAAACAAGAACAAGGACAAGTGAAAACATTAACGCCGCATAAATAAACCAGGCAAAAAAGAAATAGAACCTGTTATCTATAACCATGATAAAAAAGGCGATGACAAGGGTAGCAAGTATCCAAATAAACTGTTTTCCATACCTTTGGGATAGATCCAGTATCTCTTTGTGTTCCTCATTAAAAACAGCCGCATAAATATTGAACCACCCGGCAGTAACCAGTAACAGGAAAATAAGTAGTGTAACCTTATCAAGCCCGTTCCATATGTTGATTCTTCGTTTCACTTGTTATTCATGTCAAGTTCCATTATTCTTTTTTCCTGCCATTTATTCGTGATCTCTCCTTTCAAATACTTCTCGATCATCAGGCTTGCCACTGGAGCCGCGAATGTTGATCCAAAGCCCGCATTTTCCACAAAAACTGCAATTGCAATCTTCGGGTTATCCTTCGGTGCAAATGCAATGAAAACAGAATGGTCTTCCCCATGAGGATTTTGAGCAGTCCCGGTTTTACCACAAACAATAATATCCTTCAGAGCTGCAATCCTGGCGGTAACTCCCTCTCCCCCGTTAACCACTTCTTCCATCCCAGATATTATTTTTTCAAAATTATCCGGATCAATATTAATTAGGTGTTTAGTATTAAACCTGGGGTCAATTTCCCCCTGGGAACCGACAGATTTAACTACATGCGGACTATAATAATATCCTCTGTTAGCAATAGCAGCAGTCATGTTGGCCATCTGAAGAGGTGTGGTTAAAATCTCTCCCTGACCTATTGCAAGGGAAATAACATTCAGAGCTTTCCATCCGTTTTTTCCGTAAAATTGATCGAAGTAGCTTACTGATGGAACAAAACCTGTAACGTCGTTGACAAAGTCAGTTCCCAGATTAGTTCCGAATCCAAACTCATTAAGATAGCTTTTCCATTGATCAAAAGCCGCATACAAAGAAGGATATCTGGGATTTTCCAGTATCCTCCTGAATGTCTGACAGAAGTAAGAATTGCATGAATGTGAAATTCCTTCTTCAAGATTCAGTGGGGATCTGTGGGTATGACAACCTACAAAGAGATAACCGCTGTGACAGGCAAACTCAGTGGAAGAATTTATTACTCCTTCCTGAAGTCCTATCAGACCGTTCAAAGGTTTAAAGGTTGATCCGGGTGGATAAGCGGCCATGAGAGCCCTGTTAAAGAGCGGCAGCATAGTATCGGCATTTAGTTTTGAAAAGTTCTCTGATCTAATCCTGCCTACCAGCAGCCCAGGATCATAACCCGGTGAAGAGACAAGTGCAAGTATCTCGCCGGTATTGGGCTCAATGGCAACGATACTGCCTGTTTTATTTTTCATCAGCTTTTCTCCATACTCCTGAATGTCCATATCTATACCTGAGATAATATCAGAACCCTGAACAGCAAGAGTATCCATGGAACCATTGGCATATGATCCCTTAATCCGGCTGTAAACATCAACCATAAATATCTTTACTCCGCGTGTTCCACGAAGTTCTTTTTCATAAGTCTCTTCGATACCAAGCTTGCCAATATAATCTCCAGGTTTATAATAAGGATCCCTCTTTATTACTGATTCATCCACCTCACTTACATAACCAAACAGATGAGCTGCAATCGGTTTTGAATACTTCCTGAGGGTTCTGGGTTGTACATAAAACCCCGGAAACAAAAATATTTTTTCCTGAAACTTTGCATAATTCTCAGCTGATATCTGCTTAAGGAAAACCGAAGGAGCGCGCTTAGAATAGGCCACTGCGGCTTTCATCCTCTCTATAAACACATCTTTACTGATGTCAAGCTCATTGCATAAGAGTGCTGTATCAATCCGGACTGCCTGTGCCGGTACAACCATAAGGTCATATGCAGCCTGATTGTAAACCAGAAGTTTTCCATTTCTGTCGTATATTAGACCACGGGCAGGGTATTGGGTTACATACCTCAAAACATTATTATCTGCTGAGAGCCGATATGAATCTTTCACTACCTGAATTACAAACAGCCTGATTATCAATACCAGAAAGGCAAGTACAAATAATGCCATTATAAAATATTTTCTGTTTATGAATGAATCTTTCATAAGCTGTCAACTACTTTCCTCTCCTGTAAAACTCTAAAAGAAGTATAAATATTATGGAGAAAACTGAACTAAGGAGAACTCTCAGCAATGTTCTGAAGAAATCGGTAAAACTGTACACCTCAAGGTAAAAAAGAGCAATGTGATGAACAAGTACCATTATTAAAGTATAAAAAAAGAACCATTTAAAGCCATAAACCAGCATTGAAGGATTTGACCCTGAATCATAACCATCCCTTGGTGAAATAACCCTTAAAACATAGGGCCGAACGAATCCGGCAAGAAGCGTGGCTGAGGAATGCATTCCGGGTGTACCTGTTAAGATATCAACTAACGCCCCTGTCCCAAAGCTTAAAAGAAGCAACAGCCACGATGAAATTTCAAAAGGCAGAAGAAGGATAAAGATAAGATAAACATAGGGATTTACATACCCGCTGAACTGGATATTGTTAAATACCAGGATCTGTAAAAGGATCACTAAAGTAAAGATCAGTATAAACCGTATTACTGAGTTGATCATTGAAAAGGTTTTTCAAGTTCCTGTTGTTCTGTTTTTTTCATGTTCCCTATAACATTGATGAAATGAAGCTTTTTAAAATCGGTTACCAATGCAACTCTTATTTTGTAAAAGTCACCTCCTGTCTTTTCAAAATCACTTATAGTACCTATTTTAATTCCTTCCGGGAAAATTGCAGAATAACCAGTTGTCTCAATAGTATCTCCCTCACTTACTGTTACATGCTGCGGTATTTCACTTAAAATAGCATAACCGGGATCTCTGCCGTCCCAGTTAAGCGAACCAAAATATCCATTTGACCTTATTCTTGCGCTTACTCTGAAATCAAGATTTAAGAGTGACATTGCAACTGAATAATTGTCAGAACATCCCACAATTACACCTGCTACTCCATCACCTGAAGTTACTGCCATATCAACAGCCATCTTTTGCATTGTCCCTTTATTAATTGTAAAAAAATTCTTTTGCCGGTTAACGGAGTTTCCTATTACCTCGGCGGTTGTATACTGATACTGCTGTTGGTAAACAGAGTCTGAGACAGAAAAAAACCCAGGTTGTTCCTTCTTTTCCAACTGTTCTATTTTGTTTCTAAGTGCAGTATTTTCAGATGAAAGAGCTGCATTGATCTCACTTAGATTAAGATAATTCCGTATGTTATTAATTCTCAGGCTGAAACCATTTGTCAACCCCTGAATTCTGTTGACAAAACGGGTATTCTGGTAATTATTGTCATTGACTAGCCATGAAAATGCTATTCCTTCAAGAATAAGAAATAAGATAAGGTTATTGAATCTGGCCAGAAAATTCAGCAGGTTTCTCATTCATAAAAGAAATTATCTAATAAGGAAGTGAAACTTATCAACATTTTTCAAGGTAACTCCTGTTCCGCGCGCAACTGCATGCAGTGGATCTTCAACAACATTGAACGGAATATTAATTTTGTCGGTGAGGCGCTTGTCAAGTCCGCGGAGAAGAGCTCCTCCTCCGGCAAGATAAATCCCTTTATTAACAATATCAGCGTAAAGTTCAGGAGGAGTCTGCTCTAGTACACTAAGCAGAGCGGCTTCAACTTTAGATAATGACTTATCAAGGCAATAGGCGATCTCCTGATACGATATTGGAATTTCTATGGGAAGAGCAGTCATTATATTTGGTCCCCTTACAATGTAATCAGGAGGAGGATTGTCAATATCAGGAAGAGCGGCGCCGACACCGATCTTAATGTCTTCAGCGGTCTTTTCACCTATTTTAATATTATGCTGGTGCCTCATATATGACTGTATGTCAGCTGTAAACCCATCACCTGCTATCCTTATTGATTTATTACAGACAATACCGCCAAGAGCTATTACTGCAATTTCAGTTGTACCACCACCAATATCTATTACCATACAACCTTCAGGAGCTTCAACATCAAGGCCTATTCCAATTGCAGCAGCCATAGGTTCATATATCATGTACACATCTCGTCCACCAGCATGTTCAGATGAATCACGGACAGCACGAATCTCTACCTCAGTACTTCCTGATGGTATGCAGACAACCATTTTCAGGGAAGGAGAAAATAGACGGGATTTTTTATTTATCAGCTTGATCATACCTCTGATCATCAATTCGGCAGCATTGAAATCAGCTATTACTCCATCACGTAACGGCCTGATAGTCTTAATATTTTCATGGGTCTTACCATGCATTTGCCGGGCAACCTCTCCTATTGCTATAAGCTTACCGGTTACTTTATCAATTGCCACTATTGAGGGCTCATCAACAACTATCTTGTCATTATGAATGATAATCGTATTAGCCGTTCCGAGATCAATAGCAATCTCCTGAGTTAAAAAAGAGAATATCCCCATCGAATGAGAGAGTTTATTTATTAATCGTTAATGTCTAAAATGTCTAATCCCGGTAAAGACCATTGCCACGTCGTTAGAAGAACAATAATCTATAGATTCCTGATCACGGACCGAACCGCCAGGTTGTATAACAGCTTTAATCCCCGCCTTATGTGCTATCTCAACACTGTCGGCAAATGGGAAATAAGCATCTGATGCCATGACTGCACCATTTATGTCGAATCCGAAACTTTTAGCCTTTACGATGGCCTGTTTTAAAGCATCAACTCTTGATGTCTGTCCAATACCACTTGCACACAACTGTTTGTTCTTAGCAATTACAATTGCATTTGATTTGCTATTCTTAACAATTATATTTGCAAAAGCAAGATCTTCAATTTCAGCCTGGCCGGGGATCCTTTTAGTTACTGGTTTCATATCCGCAGCTGTTTCGGTACTGTTATCCCTATCTTGCCAGAGTACCCCGTTCAGCAATGACCGGTAGGTGAACGAATTCCTGAACGGCTCTTTCCTGAGCAGAATAATTCTGTTCTTTTTCTGTTTAAGAATATCGAGAGCTTCACCGGAAAAGCCCGGAGCAATAATTATTTCAAAGAATATTTTATTGATCTCAAGGGCGGTCTGTTTATCAACATTCACATTTGTAACAATAACTCCCCCAAAAGCAGAAACAGGATCACATGCCAGGGCATCATTCCAGGCATCAACGGGATTATTCCTTGATGCCACTCCGCAAGCATTATTATGTTTTATAATTACATATGTTGTTTCAGAAAATTCATCTATAAGACCAAGAGCTGCATCAATATCAAGAAGATTATTATATGATATTTCTTTACCGTGAAGTTTGCTGAAAAGTTCCTCCGGGTTACCGTAAAAGATTCCGCTCTGATGTGGATTCTCACCATACCTAAGTGCATGAGCTGAATTTATGCTTTCCCTGAAAACAGTTATTTTGGCCTCCTTGTTAAAATATCCAAAAATTATGGTATCGTAATGAGATGTAGTTTTAAATGCTTCAGCTGCATAATAACGTCTTTCACTTAGCGAAGTGATTCCTCCTTTCTCGTTAAGAAGTTCAATAAGACCAGAGTATTGCTCCCTTCCGGAAATAATCAAAACATCATTAAAATTTTTTGCTGCTGCTCTGATAAGTGAAATTCCTCCAATATCTATTTTCTCAATAATCTCATCTTCATCAGTGACTGACTTGAGAGTCTCCTCGAATGGATAGAGATCCACAATTACAAGGTCAATTTCCGGAATCTTATACTTTGCAAGCTGTGAGAGATCTTGTGGATTGTCCCTGCGTGCCAGAATACCTCCAAAGACCGAAGGGTGAAGTGTCTTTACCCTGCCTCCCAGAATCGAAGGATATGTTGTCAGGTCTTCTACTTTCTCAGCACTAACTCCAAGCTCTTCAATATAGCTATAAGTACCTCCGGTAGAATAAATTTTAACCTTCATTTTCTGGAGCATCAAAACGATTTCCTCCAATCCGTCCTTATAAAAAACGGAAATCAATGCGCTTCTTATTATTTTGTCACTCATTATCTTATATTTAAGATTCCCATTACTATTTATCAGGCGTGTAAAAATAGATATTTTTTTATTAACCTGCATGGTAAATATTTATCAATCTTCCCATTTTATAATAAGATAATAATATCCTCTCCAATTGTGAATTTTGTATCTTTGACATTCAATTTAAAGAAACATGTTTCTAAAGCTTCTTAAAGAGGGTTTTATATTTGCTGTTAACTCAATTTTTGTAAACAAACTGAGAACTTTTCTTTCCCTGTTTGGAATAACAATCGGCATCTTTTCGATAATTTCTGTATTTACTGTACTCGACTGGATGGAAAAATCTATCAGGGACAGCATCTCTACCCTTGGAGACAACGTTATTTATGTTCAGAAATTTCCATGGTCATTCAATCCAAATCTTGCCTGGTGGGATATTATTAAATGGCCTGCCGTCTCAACTAATGATTTTGAAGCAATTCAAAAAAGATCGACCAAAACCAGGTCAGTAAGTTTTGCCGTATCCCAGCGAAAAAAGATAGAATACAAGAAGAATGTGGCCAGTGATGCAGTAATTTTTGCTGTAACAAACGACTTTGAAAATGTCAGATCATTCGAAATAGAAAATGGCAGATATTTTTCACCATTTGAAGAATCTTCAGGAAAAAATGTGGCAATACTTGGTGCTGAAATTGCCGATAATCTTTTTGAAAAAACCGATCCGGTTGGAAAACAGATCACTATAGCCGGTAAGAAAGCATACATAATAGGGATATTTAAAAAGGAAGGAAAAGGAGCTATCGGTGATTCTGGAATGGATAAGATAGCTATGGTTCCACTTAGTTTTGCAAAGAGTTTTATAAACATGCGAAACAATTTTATTGATGCTCAATTAATTATTAAAGCTAAACCTGGTGTTCCGATTCAGGAATTAAGCGATGAAACGACAATGATATTAAGGGCCTCCAGACGATTGAAACCTGGTGAAGATTCTAATTTCTCCGTTAACAGAGCCAGCTTGCTGACAAAGGGCTTTGATTCTGTCTTCGCAGGGATTAATATTGGAGGCTGGCTGATAGGAGGTTTTGCAATACTTGTAGGCGGATTCGGGATCGCCAATATAATGTTTGTTTCAGTAAGGGAGCGTACAAATATTATAGGAATACAGAAGGCTCTTGGGGCAAAAAGATTTTTTATTCTTCAACAGTTTCTGGTCGAATCGGTTTTATTATCTTTATTTGGTGGCCTTCTGGGCTTAATCATGATCTTATTTGTCACCATTGCAATAAATTATCTATATGATTTAGGAATGTATCTGACAGCTGCAAATTCATTCCTTGCAATTTTTATTTCAGGAATAATAGGTATTGTTGCCGGATACGCCCCGGCTTATTCAGCATCAAAAATGAATCCGGTCGAAGCTATAGGGTTTTCATTCTGAAATAACCCTGTTTTCTTCAATCCATTGTGTCATTTCCACAAACCCTGCAACCGATAACTGCTCGGGTCTTAAATTAAAATCTTTATAATCTGCCCTTTTCAGTTCAAAAGCTGACCTTATTGAGTTCCTTAATGTTTTCCTGCGCTGGTTGAATCCAGCTTTGACTACCCTGACAAAAAGTGCCTCATCACAACTGAGAATTTTAATATCGTTTCTTATTAACCTTATAACACCTGATTTTACTTTGGGAGGAGGAACAAATACTTGTTCAGAAACTGTAAAAAGATATTCAGTCATATAAAAAGCCTGAAGAAGAACACTAAGAATACCATAAGTTTTTGAACCCGGCACTCCGCAGATCCGTTCCGCTACTTCTTTTTGTAACATGCAGCATACTTCCTCAATTTTGTCACGGTTCTGAAGAACCCTGAATAAGATCTGAGTTGAAATATTATAAGGAAAATTACCAATAATAGCAAGTTTACCGGAAAAATGTGAATCAATATCCATCGTAAGAAAATCACCCCTTATTATTTCCTTCAGGTCAGCGAAATTTTCTTTTAAATAATGGACCGATTCATTGTCTATTTCAATAACCCTGAGATCCGGGAATCCTCTCTCGATCAGGGACCTGGTAAGAATACCCATCCCAGGTCCTATTTCAAGAACAGAATGATATCCCTTGCCTGTTAGTGTCCACGCAATCTTCCTTGCAACACCCTGATCTTTCAGAAAGTGCTGCCCAAGGTTCTTTTTAGGAAATACCTTACCCATGTTTCTTGATTTCGGAACTCAACCCTAAATTTGTAACAACTCCCTGCCGAACTTTCTCAGGATTGGAAATTTCATTGATTCGAGTAATACTATAAACCGTTTGAGAACATTATAATATAAAGTTACAAACAATATAATAACCATTAGCCATATAGCGATCATATTGAATATTAGTGTCCCTATCTTAAAGTTCCCTATCTGTTTATAGGGAGAAAAAAAATGTGCCCTCCCGTATTTTGAACCTGGTTTCATAAATACCGGATCAGATTTTTGTATAAGTCTGTTGCCCGTATCATAAATTTTGTCAGGAATCATTCTGTTAAGAAGAATATTTACCAGACTCTCATTATAGTTTCTTTCCCTTCTCTTAACGAACTCGTCTCTCCCTATACGTCTGATGATCTGATTATACAATGAGTCACGTTCTAAAGAAACCTGTCTGTTGGTGTTTCTTAGGGAGGTTCCCATACTGTCAAGCAACAATTTAGTTTTGCCTGCAATCGCTTCATTAAAACGCTCAATATCAAGATCCCGGATCCAATTGCCCGGCTTAATTCCGGTTATTGAAGAAAGTTCATTAATGTGATAATTTAATTCTCTGAAATTACTCTCTGATGATTCAGTATAATCAGGATTTTTACCGGCCGCAAGACATTCATCTGCTTTTATCTTTAGAGAGGGAATAAGGAATGACGCATACCAGTCATTCTGACTTAATGCCATATCATATTTGAAAAAAGGTTTCTCAAATTTATTACTTTTGAACTCTTCAACACTAAATGCTTCATATGCCCAACGGGTTACCATAATATCCGCAATCACAGGTACGTATAATTTCTTGCTGAATATGCGGTGAAGATCATCAAATCTTATCATTGCACCTCCAAGAATAAGCTGTGGGACAAGTATCAAAGGAATAAGGATATAAATGCTTATTGCCGACCGCATGCCAGCTGATACGTTAAGCCCCAGCAGGTTTCCGAAGCAGGATGTTGAAAATAAGATTAACCATTGCTGCAGAAGCATTCCTCTTACTTCGAGTATGAGGTTAGCAACTAAAACAAACGACAGCGCCTGAATTGCTGACAGAGTAAACAGAAAATTAATCTTCGATACCAGGTAGCTTAACCTGCTTAAATCCAGAAACTTTTCCCGTTCAAGTATTTTCCTGTCTCTGAAGATTTCCTCAGCACTTACGGTAAGTCCGATGAACAGAGCAACAATAATCGACATAAACAAAAATACAGGATAGTTTTTATTGTTCGCAAAACTATAAACGCCATTATCCATGTATTTTGAGATATATGCCAGAATGAATGACAGCGCCGGAGCCTCCAGAAGATTAATGACCATATACTGCCTGTCAGCCAGTTTGCGGGTAAGGTTCCGCAGTATAAATGTCCTGATCTGATCCAATTTGGCAGGGACCCTGAAAATGCTCGGTGGAATAGCTGATTTGGGAGATGGCTTCTCAAAAATTGGCATCATCTTCTTTTTATATTTTTCATACCATTCCTTAGGGCTTATCTGTCGGTCCTTTCCAGGATAACCTGAATTATCAATAACCTTAACCTCAATTATATGCAAAATATTATCGGTCTCAACATTTCCGCAATTCGGACATTCGCTTTCCTCCGCATTTGCCTGAGAAGTCTCCGTCTTAAAATAAACAAGTGCCTCAACAGGATCACCATCATAAATCATATACCCCCCTTTATCTAGTATCCAGAGTATATCAAACATCTTCAGAATGTTGGAAGATGGTTGGTGTATAATTGAAAAAACCAGTTTCCCGTTTAATGCCTGGTTTCGCAAAAGGATCATCACCTTTTCCGAATCAAATGAAGATAATCCTGATGTTGGCTCATCAATAAACAAAATTACCGGTTCGCGCATCAGTTCAAGCCCAATGTTTAGACGTTTCCTCTGGCCACCGCTGACTTTTTTGTTCAAAGGATCGCCAACCTGCAAATCTTTAATCTCATACAAATCAAGGTCAAGCAGTACTTTTTCAACTGTACTTTTAAGTTGTTCCTCATTATAGTCACCAAAACAGAGACGTGCATTATAATAGAGGTTCTCATAAACAGTCAGCTCCTCAATAAGCATGTCATCCTGAGGAACGTAACCAATCAATCCTTTTAACTTTTCTGAATCTGAATTTATATCAAACCCATTTATATACAGATTCCCGGTAGTAGGGGTTATTTTCCCATTAAGGAGGTTTAACATTGTTGTTTTACCAACACCGCTCCCACCCATGATACCGATAAGATTTCCCGATTCTACCCTGAAATTCATTTTTCTCAGACCATTTTCTGAGTTCCTGAATAAATACTCAATATCATGTCCTTCAAAAATGATCTTTTCAGGGAATTTTCTTGAAATAAACTTTTTGTAAATTTTTGAATAGTAGATCGGATCAATGCCCTGGCCTTTAATATTCACTCCACGATCCAGTAAATAAGGCCTGCATGCAATTATATCCCTCCCCTTAAAACTTAGAGCCAATGGACCGTCGTATGACAGGAGTAGAGTACCGGTACTCTCTATATGAAGTACAACAAGATGTCCTTTAAAGCCTTTAATCCTAATATGACGCCATTTATCATAGTTTTTGTAGTAACCGGCTCCCGATAATTCAGGTTCTTCACTTTCAATGATCAGTACACATTCAGGACTGATATCATCGTAGGTTCTCCCTGTCATGAAAGCCGTGGCATTGATGTACTCCTTTTTTGAAATGTTAAAAGTACGTGATACAATATCAATTATTGTCTTCTCCTGTTCTGAAATACGCCCATCTTCAAAAGCGAACTCTATAAGTTGAAGAAAGACAATCATCCTTTCCTCCAGAAAAAGACCCTTTTTTATTTGCCTGCAAATGTTTGTTATCTGAAAGGATATAAGTGAATCTTCATCGGAAAGCTCTGATTTATCAACCGTTTTTAGTTCATTATAATAAAATTCCAGATTGTTTTCGAAAAGTGCATAATACTCTTCTTCAAGTTCGCGGTTGAGATACCTCCTCAGGTAACTGCGTAAAATCTTTTTACCTCTCGAAGAAATCCCTGCTGGATTGACAGTCGATACTATAGCAAAAATATGAATTAAAGCAAGTAATACAGATTCCCTCATAAAGGCATTATGTAAAGAAAAGGCCGCAAAGTTAAATGCTTTGCGGCCTTATAATCATGAAATAACTATAATATAACCTGGGCCCTAACTTCTTCAATAGCCTTGGTTATATCTTTAATATTCTGTTCCGTAAGACTTGTTCCTAACCCAGAATATACTTTCTTGACAGGATCCAGCAATTTTACGAAATCGCTCACACCGGGATCAGAGGCATAAGGTTCTGCAATTTTGAGGAATAAATCAAATGACTTTTTCTGCTCCAGAAGCACCTTTGAAATCCCGGCAATCTGGTAAGCTGCTTCCGAAACATGAGTAGTCAGATACATTCCTTCAACCCATGCTCCGCCAACAATAAGTATAGCAAGTGGTTGTTGGTCATTATCTGAGAGATACGCGTAAGAGTCATTAAAAGCTACTGTCAGAATTTTAACCAGCGAATCCCTCTTGTCATAATTCTGTTTTATCTTTTCATATAAGTCTTCATTATAGATACTCGATATATTGAGTTCATTTGCCAGGGAACGGATAGCATTAAGATAGTTAATGACTTCCTGCTGTACATTATAAAGTGTTGCATAGCTCAGGTCAGCTCCATATACCCCAAGATTTATTGCCCGTGCCGGGCCGGTGAAATATTTTTTTGCATTTTCAACAGGATTAGAAATACCGATTATATAACCAACCTCCAGTTCGGTAAGCATTTTGATCACCTGCGCTGATGTAGGTAATGGATAAACATTCGATTCTATCTGACCTTCAATTGTTTTAACTTGCTGCAACTCAATCTTTTGCTTGTTCTTCTCAGCATTCCTGTTTTTACATGATGACAGAAATAGCAGGCTTATTATCAGCATTGGGAATATTACAAGTGCAATTGTTCTTTTCATATAGGCATGTTTTTAATTTAAATCATTGGTAAAAGTGACCATAAAAGTAATAATTTTTTTAAATAAATTACACTGTCTCCCACATATTTGATTATTAATCTTTACCCTTGTTTAAAAACATAATTACTACACGAAAGTTCATGATCATATAACACCTTTATTAAAATTACTCACACTTTAGTCTGTCTTTTTTTTTATCTTTACGCCCCGTATTTATAGCATTTCCTGATGAGCTGGAATTTTGATGAGATTTTTGACAGAGAGGGTACAGACTGTATCAAATACGACCTGCGAAAAGAAATATTTGGTTCTGATGTAATACCGATGTGGGTCGCTGATATGGATTTTAAGACACCTGATTTCATTGTTGCCGCACTTCAGAAACGCCTCGATCATAACATTTACGGGTACTCATTCCGCCCCCACAAATATTATCAGTCTATAATTGACTGGCTTGCATCCCGGCATAATTGGTCAATACAAAAAGAGTGGATATGTTTCAGCCCCGGAATTGTTCCGGCACTCAATATCTCCGTATTGGCTTTTACCCGTCCGGGCGATAGCATTATTGTCCAGCCACCTGTTTATTTTCCCTTTTTTTCGGCTGTCGAAAGTCATGGCCGAAACCTGGTCTATAATCAACTTAAGGAATCGGCCGGAAGATGGTTCATGGACTTTGATTCCCTCATCTCATCAATAAACGATACCACAAAAATGATTATTATTTCCAACCCGCATAACCCGGTTGGAAGAGCATGGACCCCATATGAACTTAACAAACTTGCAGATATCTGCATCAGCAATAATATCTTAATCCTTTCTGACGAGATCCACTGCGATCTTATTCTGCCGGGCTTCACTCATACACCTGTTGCCAATATCTCTGAAAAGATAGCCGAAATAACAGTTACATGTATTGCACCAAGCAAGACATTTAACCTTGCAGGTTTGTCAACCTCTTCAGTTATAATTTCAAATCCGGTACTACGTAAATACTTTAACAAAAAGATTGAAACCCTGCATATAGGGAGCGGCAATATATTTGGTACAGTTGCCTCAATAGCAGCATACTCTGAAGGTAATGCCTGGCTGGATGCTTTGCTTGTATATATCGAAAAAAATATTGATTATGTAGAAAATTATTGCCGGGAAAATATACCGGAAATAATTCCTGTCACCCCGGAAGCAACCTATATGACCTGGCTGGATTGCCGTAAATTAGGCCTCCCGGGTAAAGACCTGCAGAACTTCTTTGTTAAAAATGCAGGTGTGGGGATGAATGAAGGTTCAACATTTGGACCCGGAGGAGAAGGATTTATGAGAATGAATCTGGCTGCTACACATATTACTGTTGAAAAAGCTATGGCACAGATTGAAAAAGCAATTTCTGATATCAGATAAACATTTTTAATACGATTGAATGAAAAACAGACCAAAAGTTCACCTGACTCTTGAAGATGGAACAATTTACGAAGGAAGGTCATTTGGATCACCGGTCCCCGCAGCTGGAGAAGTGGTATTTAATACTGCTATGACTGGGTATCCGGAAAGCCTGACCGATCCATCTTACCGGGGACAGATTTTGTGCCTTACGTATCCGCTTATAGGAAACTATGGAGCCCCGGGGAAAAGCGAGGAAAATGATCTGTATCGCTTCTATGAATCTTCTTCTGTTCATATCTCCGGCCTTATCGTCTCTGATTATTCGTTTGAATATAGTCACTGGAATGCTGCTGAAAGCCTCGATGAATGGCTTAAGAGGAATAATGTTCCCGGAATTTATGGAATCGATACCAGGGCACTGACAAAGAGGATCCGTGAGAAAGGGGCAATGCTTGGAAAGGTAGAACCGGAGGGGACTGAAACTGATTTTTATGATCCCAATAAAGTCAACCTTGTAACAGAAGTTAGCACAAATGAGAAAAAAGTGTATGGTTCAGGTAAATACAGGATACTTTTAGTTGACTGTGGTGTTAAGTATAATATTATCAGAAATTTACTGAAACGTGATACAACTATTATAAGGGTCCCCTGGGATTTTGATTTCGTTGAGGAACAATATGACGGACTTTTTCTTACAAATGGCCCCGGAGATCCCAAAATGTGCGGCACAACAATTGAAAACATCCGGAGATCTTTTAACAGGGACAAACCGGTATTTGGGATATGTCTTGGAAACCAGTTAATGGCTCTAGCTTCCGGAGCCGATACCTATAAGCTGAAATATGGCCACAGGAGCCATAATCAACCGGTTATCCAGGCCGGAACCAATAAAGCATACATTACATCACAGAACCATGGATATGCGGTTGACAATGCAACACTGGGAAGTGACTGGGAACCTTTGTTTATTAATATTAACGACGGTACAAATGAAGGTATGAAGCACAACACAAAGCCATTTTTCTCAACACAGTTTCATCCTGAAGCTTCTGGCGGACCCACCGATACCGATTATCTTTTTGATGTTTTTATTGATAATATTAAAAAAAACCGATAAGCTGAAGAGAAGTTGGATCGGTTACCAATGTTGCATCAGATATCAATCCTTCACATGACTCATCATCTTTTCCGCAAGATCAGAGGCGGATAAGTTCTTAAAACATTTCATCCTGTGGTTGAATATCTCTGCAATCTCTTTATTGCAGAGATTCCCTATGCTCCCCTCGTGAACATAATCAGAGATTGAAGTTCGTGAAAAAGAAGAATTCCTAACCATCTCTGAGACTGCTTTATATGCATCTCTGAATGGAATTCCTTCCTTCACAAGGCGATTCACCTCTTCGGTGCTGAAAATATTATTGTATAACGCATTTTCGGTTATGTTCCGCCGTACCTTAATATTATTAAGCATTAGCAGCATTATCTCAATGCATTCAGTAATCTCTCCAAAAGCATCGAATATTAACTGTTTAAGCAATTGAAGATCTCTGTTATAACCTGATATAAGATTACTTGTAAGAATAGCAACCTGGTTGGGAAGGGCTTGAATTACATTTGATCTTGCCCTGATAAGTTCGAAAACATCAGGGTTCCGCTTCTGAGGCATAATGCTTGAACCGGTGATATATTCATCCGGGAAATCGATGAACCTGAATTCAGCACTCATATATAGACAGGTATCCATCGAAAAGCGTGCCAGAGTTTGGGCTAAAGATGCCAGAGAAGAAGCAATTGCCATCTCGACCTTCCCTCTGCTTAAGCTTGCATATGCTGAATTATAAAGGAGATCGTCAAATTCAAGAAGCTCTGAAGTAAGTTTGCGATTCAGTGGCAGAGTTGTTCCATATCCTGCTGCTGTACCGAGTGGATTCCTGTTATTGAGAGTCCGGGCAGTACAAAGGAGTAATATATCATCAGCCAGACTTTCAGCGTAAGAACCAAACCAGAGCCCGAATGATGACACCATAGCCGACTGCATATGGGTATAACCCGGAAGCAAAACCTCCTTATATTGCTCGCTGAGAGATTGTAATCTATTAAACAATTTACTGATCAAAACGGAAAGTTTATCGATCTCTTCCCTTGAATAGAGTCGTATATCAACAAGTACCTGGTCATTTCTTGAGCGACCTGTGTGAATCTTTTTCCCGGTTGTTCCCAGTATGGATCCCATCTCTTTTTCAATCTGGGAATGAATGTCTTCAACATCTTTTTCAATTACAAGACTTCCTTCTTCATCCCAGACAAAAAGGGAATGGAGGGCTTTTAACATATTATTTTTCTCCTCTTTAGTGATCAGACCCACATCTTCCAGCATAATAACATGTGCCATTGAACCAATTATATCCCATTTTGTGAGGGCCAGATCAGTTTTTCTATCCTTACCTGCCGTAAATTCAATAATTGCAGGTTCAGGGGCAATCCCTTTTTCCCAAAGTTTCATAATTAACTTATTAATTTAATATTATAGTAATTTTTTAATACCGATGAAGGCACTTTTTAAAAATCCGCCCCATCTTATGTTAACCCGGAGTGATTATTTCTTATTAATGAAACGGATTAATGTCCGCAAGCTATCTTTTCTGTTTTTTAAGACTCTCTTCCACAATCGCCCTGTGAGCCATCAGTCTTATTGCATTTATTCTGATAAATCCTTTACTGTCAGTCTGATCAAACCCACCTTCAATGTCCATGCTGGAAAGATTCTTATTATATAATGAAGAGGGAGACTCCCTGCCTTCAATAATAATATTGCCTTTATAGAGACAAAGATGCACACTTCCGTCAATTAGTTCCTGGCTTTTCTCAATAGCAGCCATGAGAAAGTCCATCTCAGGGCTAAACCAGAAACCATTATAGATAATCTCGGCAAACTTGGGAGAAAGCATACTTACCAGCCTCATTACTTCCCTGTCCATTGCTATCCCTTCAATATCTTTATGTGCAAGATACAGTACTGTAGCCGCCGGAGTTTCATATACCCCTCTTGACTTAATGCCTACAAACCTGTTCTCAACCATATCCAGCAATCCAATTCCGTTTTTCCCCGCCAGCTCATTGAGATAAATAAACAATTCGTACGAATCATCTTTTACTGTACCATCATCTTTATTTATGACCTTTACAGGTCTCCCGTTTTTGAAATGAACAACTATCCTGGTCTCCTTATCAGGTGCATCCTGTGGCATAACCATTTTCTCAAGCATGTTCTTGTGTAAAGTGTACATGGGATCTTCCAAAACTCCGGCTTCATGACTGATATGCATAAGGTTTTCATCTTCACTGTAGGGTTTGTCAATACTGGCTTTTACAGGAATTTTTTTCTCCGAAGCGTATTTTAAGAGATCAGTTCTGCCCTTAAATGTTGCAAGGAATTCTTTGTCTTTCCATGGGGAAATAACCTTCACTTCAGGCATAAGTGCATAGTAACACAGTTCAAACCTGACCTGGTCATTACCTTTTCCCGTGGCACCATGGGCTACAGTCGTAGCACCCTCCTCTTTTGCAACTTCAATCTGAGTTTTTGCTATCAGTGGCCGTGCAAGCGCAGTACCCAGAAGATACCTGTCTTCATAAAGGGCATTTGCCATTATTGCTTTATACACATAGTTATTAACGAATTCCCTTTTCAGGTCAGATATAATCACTTTTGATGCGCCCAGAAGAAGCGCTTTATTCCTGCATTCGTCAAAATTTTCAGCCTGCCCGACATCTGCCACAAAAGCAATAACGTCATATCCTTTTTCAATTAACCATTTAAGTATCACTGAAGTGTCAAGACCTCCACTGTATGCCAGAACAACTTTTTCTTTCATTTTTCTAATCTTTTAATTTATTCAACCTTATTAATTTATTATTTAAATATCCATTATTTGCTCTATGTAATTCACCTCTTTTTAATCTGAGTGTGCAGTCCGGGAAGTATTATTTCCAGAGAATCATGAATTTGCTGAATAGTGATTCCGTCCCTTGGGATAACCAGAATAGTATCATCCCCTGCAATAGTACCGGCAATCTCAAATCTGCCTGCACTGTCAATATAAAAGGCGGTTGCACTTGCATTTCCGGGAAGAGTTTTTATCACCATAAGACCCTTAGCTACAATAATATCAGTTATTACAGGAACAATATTCATCCTTCCCCCTGGTTCCAGCAGAATTCTGTTACTATCATGCAAAGTATACTTGTATCCCCTGGCCCCGTTAGGGACTCTGCTGACTCCCAGCTGCCTGAGGTTTCTTGATAAAGTTGCCTGTGTACAGACTATCCCTCTCTCTCTCAGTTTTTTTAATAATTCATCCTGTGATGAAATGCTTCCCTCTGAAATAATCTTTTCCATTGCCAGGAGCCTTTTTGTTTTTTGCATATTTATACATTTACTTTGCAAATATATACATTTTATTTTAAAATCAAATCTTATTTAAAAAATTTGTCTTATTTTTGCACCTCAAAAGAAAAGGATGAAAGATCAAATAAATAAGGTAATTATTCTTGGTTCCGGAGCGCTTAAAATAGGAGAAGCAGGAGAGTTTGATTATTCAGGTTCCCAGGCGCTGAAGGCATTAAAAGAGGAAGGGATTAAAACAGTTCTGATAAATCCCAATATTGCCACTGTCCAAACCTCAGAGGAACTTGCCGGTAAAATATATTATCTTCCAGTTACTCCCTATTTTGTTGAGAAAGTTATTAAGAAGGAAAGACCTGATGGTATACTTTTATCATTTGGGGGGCAGACTGCCCTTAACTGCGGAACTGAACTTTTCTTATCAGGTGTGTTTGATAAATATAATGTGAGAGTATTGGGAACACCGGTAAAGGCAATAATGGAAACAGAGGACCGGGAGCTTTTCGTAAAAAAACTTGAGGAAATTGGAGTACGGACACCGCGAAGTACGGCGGTAAATGGCGTTGATGAAGCACTTGTTGCTGCAGGGAAACTCGGATTCCCGGTTATAATCAGGGCAGCTTATACACTTGGGGGACAGGGAAGTGGTTTTGCTTCAAATGCCGGTGAGTTAAGGGTCCTTGCCTCGAAAGCATTTTCATTTTCAAACCAGATACTGGTTGAGGAGTCACTCAAAGGATGGAAAGAGGTTGAATATGAGGTTGTCAGGGATGTTTTCGACAATTGCATCACCGTATGTAACATGGAGAATTTTGATCCGTTGGGGATACATACCGGGGAGAGTATTGTAGTTGCACCTTCACAAACTTTAACAAACAGTGAATATCATAAACTCCGGGAATTGTCGATTAAAATTATAAGGCATGTAGGTATAATAGGAGAATGCAATGTTCAGTATGCCCTGGCACCTGATTCTGAAGATTACAGGGTTATTGAAGTCAATGCCCGACTCTCAAGATCAAGTGCCCTTGCTTCAAAAGCAACAGGTTATCCTCTCGCATTCATTGCTGCAAAGCTGGGAATAGGATATGGTTTGCATGAACTCAAAAACTCAGTTACACAAAATACAACAGCCTGTTTTGAACCTGCTCTCGATTATATCGTATGTAAGATCCCCCGCTGGGATCTTAATAAATTTGAGGGAGTTTCGCATCTTATAGGCAGCAGTATGAAGAGTGTCGGTGAGGTTATGGCAATAGGCAGAAGCTTTGAAGAAGTGATACAGAAGGGTTTGAGAATGATCGGGCAGGGCATGCATGGATTTACAGGGAACCGGAATCTTGGTTTTGAGGATATTGAAAAAGAGCTTTCCGAACCCACTGATATGAGAATTTTTTCAATTGCCGAGGCTCTTGAAACCGGAATGTCAGTTGACAGGATTTACGAACTTACCAAAATTGATAAATGGTTCCTTTATAAGCTGAGAAACATCATCAGTATAAAGGATGACCTTTGCAATTACACAACTCTTGAATCAATACCCACAGATCTGCTTGTCCATTCCAAAAGAAACGGTTTCAGCGATTTTCAGATCGCCAGGCATGTTCTTAACTCAGTCTCTGAGCATATAAACGATGATCTTATGAAAGTAAGAAGCTACAGGAAATCGGTAGGTATTGTTCCGTATGTAAAACAAATCGACACTCTTGCCGCCGAGTATCCCGCAGTAACAAATTATCTTTATTTAACCTATGGCGGATCAGAGCATGATATAATTTATGAAAATGATAAAAAATCGGTTATTGTTCTCGGCTCAGGTGCTTACAGGATAGGCTCAAGCGTTGAATTTGACTGGTGCTCGGTAAATGCTGTCGAAACAATTAAGAAAGAGGGATTCAGGTCAATCATGATCAATTATAATCCCGAGACTGTCAGTACCGATTATGATATTTGCGACAGACTTTATTTTGATGAGCTGACGTTTGAAAGAGTTCTGGACATAATTGATCTTGAGAACCCGCTTGGGGTGATAGTCTCGGTAGGAGGACAAATACCAAACAATCTTGCCATGAGGCTATTCATGGAGAAAGTCCCGGTACTGGGGACAACTCCCGTATCCATCGACAGGGCTGAAAACCGGCATAAATTCTCTAAAATGCTTGATATGCTGGATGTTGATCAGCCTCAATGGAAAGAACTCTCCTCAATTGATGATATTAATGAATTTGCCGACCGCATTGGGTTTCCTGTTCTGATAAGACCCTCTTATGTTTTGTCGGGGGCTGCAATGAATGTCGTATCTAATAAGAGTGAATTGTCACATTATCTGGAACTGGCATCCAGGGTTTCCAAACAATATCCTGTTGTAGTTTCTGAATTTATTGAGAATGCCAAAGAGATTGAAGTTGATGCAGTAGCCCGTGAAGGAGAAGTAATAGTGTATGCTATAAGTGAGCATGTTGAATTTGCCGGAGTTCATTCGGGTGATGCAACTATTGTTTTTCCCCCCCAAAAGATATATTTCGAAACAGTAAGAAGAATAAAAAGAATATCCCGCCAGATCGCAAAAGAGCTTAATATAACCGGCCCCTTCAACATTCAGTTTCTTGCCAAAGACAATGATATAAAGGTAATTGAATGTAATCTGCGTGCAAGCAGGAGTATGCCATTTGTTTCTAAAGTCCTTAAAACAAACCTGATAGAACTGGCAACAAAAGTTATGCTCGGTATTTCGACTGAAAAGCCGCATAAATCTGTATTTGAACTCGACTATGTTGGGGTAAAGGCCCCTCAGTTCAGTTTTTCCCGTCTTGCGATGGCTGACCCGGTACTTGGAGTTGATATGGCCTCCACCGGTGAAGTCGGATGTTTAGGAGAAGGATTTTACGAAGCAATCCTGAAAGCAATGTTCTCGGTTGGTTACAGGGTACCCAGTAAGAGTGTCTTACTCTCAACCGGCCCCGCACGCTCAAAAGTTGAGCTCCTTAATAGCGCCAAAGCCCTGCGTGAAAAGGGGCATAAGCTGTATGCAACAAGAGGCACTCAACTCTTTCTCATGAATGCAGGAGTTGAAGCCCATGTAGCATACTGGCCTGATGAAAAAAAATCACCAAATACTATTGATCTAATAAAAACCAGGGAAGTGGACCTGGTCGTTAATATCCCTAAAGATCTTAGCCAGAGCGAGCTGGATAATGACTACTCAATCCGTAGAAGCGCAATTGACTTCAATGTTCCTCTTCTAACAAATGCAAGACTTGCAAGCGCATTCATACTGGCTTTCTGCAGGTTGAGTATTGATGACCTGATTATAAAAAGCTGGGACGAATATTAATGAGGTTGAAAAGTGTGAATTGCCTTAAATCCTCCTCCTGGGAGGACATGTCCCTAATAAAGAGGGGAAGTGGGTGGTTTACAAAAGAAGTTAACTAAAAAATAACATTTTAAATATCCGAATAATGATTGTTATCAGAAAAGCAACGCCAACCGATGCATCTGCAATTATTGATTTTCAGAGAAAAATGGCGTGGGAAACAGAACGGATAGTCCTTGACAACGACTTAGTAACTAAAGGAGTGGAAGCAGTATTCATAGAACAATCACGCGGACAATACTATGTTGCGGAAGATGATGGCAATGTGATTGCCTCATTGCTGATAACATATGAGTGGAGCGACTGGCGTAACGCAAATATTTGGTGGTATCAGTCAATATACGTACTACCAGGAAGGAGGCGCCAGGGAATTTTCAGATCAATGTATGCTGTTGTCCTGAAAGAAGCTGAAAAGCATTCTGCTGCAGGACTGCGTCTTTATGTCGAAGCCAATAATTTAACTGCTCAGAAGACTTACGAGTCTCTGGGTATGAATAGTGAACATTACAGAATGTATGAATGGTTCAGGGAATAAACTATGTATTGGATTCCTTTTATAATTGTCCTGCCTTATTTATTTATGCTGCTCCGGGTTTGGAGAAATCTGAAGAAAATAAAAAAGTTCCTGCTTAGCCCCGGCAATCAGGTATTTGTATCTGTAATAATCCCATGCAGAAACGGGGAGCCTAATCTGTTAAATCTCCTTAATAACCTGGCAAGGCAGGATTATCCTGGCGATTTATTTGAAGTTCTGGTTGTGGATGATAAATCAACTGATGCATTATCAGAAATTGTGGCAGCCTTCAATGGGATAATTAATCTTACATTAATAAAGAATACCGGAACAGGCAAGAAGTCTGCCATAAGAAGCGGTGTTAATTTCTCTTCGGGCCAGCTGATCATAACTACTGATGCCGATTGCATTATAAAAGAAAACTGGCTGAAAACTATTTGTTCATTTTTCGATGAACACATGCCTGATTTGCTGATATGTCCTGTACAACTTGAAAATAAACCTGGTTTTTTCGGCAGGTTCCAGGAACTTGAGTTTCTGAGTTTGCAGGGAATTACAGCCGGCAGCGCTTATTCAGAAGATGCCGTAATGTGCAATGGAGCAAACCTGGCATTCAAACGGAAGGCTTACTTTAAACATACTGATAATCTGCACGATGAAATTCTTTCAGGGGATGATATTTTCTTTTTACAAAGCCTGAAAAAAGAACAAGGATCAAAAATAATGTGGCTCGAATCAATTGAAGCAAAGGTAACTGCTGCTGCTTCCACCACTCTCAAAGAATTTTTAAGACAAAGAAAAAGATGGCTCACCAAAGGGAAAGCTTATAATGACAGATATACAATTCTCCTTGCAATTGTTACATTTGTTACAAATATTCTTATATTATCACTCCTCATTGCAAGTCTTTTCAATTCTGTATTCTTTATCGTACTAATTACAGTTTACCTGGTAAAAGCTATCCCCGATTTTCTTATACTTTCGAATACTACAGGGAGATATGAAAGGAAGTCTCTTATGAAATGGTTTTTGCCCTCAGAACTAGTTTATCCGTTTTATATTTTGGGGGTTGCAACATTTTCTATATTAACTTCAGATAAACAGGAGATTAATTTCCCATCTCGGAAAGGAATTTGATCCTGATAAGCCGGATCTCCTCTTCTTCGAATTCACTTCCCAGCTCTTTAATTGCCTCCTCAAGGGAATCAGATTCAGCTTCTTCCCTGAAATAGTCGAATATATCGTGTTGGCGTTCCTCGTCTATTACCATATTAATATAGTAATCGAGGTTTATTCTGGTTCCGGAATTTACGATTGCCTCAATTTCCGAAATAAGCTCTCCCATTTCAAGTCCTTTTGCATCAGCTATATCTTCAAGCGGGCGTTTCATATCAATGCTCTGGATAATATAGACCTTTATACCCGATTTATTCACAACTGATTTTACTACCATATCAAGGGGGCGGATTATTTCTTTTTCCTCAACATATTTCTTTATTATCTCAATAAAGTCAGATCCATATCTCTGCGCCTTACCGGCACCTACTCCTGAGATATTCTGCAATTCGTCGAGAGTTACAGGGTATTGAATAGCCATATCTTCGAGAGACGGATCCTGGAAAATTACAAACGGAGGAACCTCTTTCAATTTTGAGATTTTCTTCCGGAGGTCCTTAAGTATGCTGAAAAGCTCTTCATCGACAGCTGAAGTCCTTGCACCGAACGCATTTTCTTCATCTGTTGTATCTGCGTAGTCGTGATCCTCTGCTAGCATGAATGAAACAGGATTCTTGAGGAAATCCATTCCATGCGGTGTAAGTTTAAGAAGACCGTAATTCTCAATATCCTTTGTAAGGAACTTTGCTATTAAAGCCTGCCTTATCACCATATTCCAGTATTTCTCCTCCTTATCCTCCCCTAATCCGAAGAATTCAAGCTTATTGTGCTTATATGATTTGATTGCAGATGTCAATTTCCCCGAAAGTATATTTGCTATGTGATCAGCTTTGAACTTTTCCCTGACAGCCAGAATTGTTTCAAGGACAGTAGCAACAGACTCATTACCTTCAAACTGAGCTTTTGGATGAAGACAATTATCGCAAGCCTCACAGTTATCTTTATTATACTCTTCACCGAAATAATGTAATAGCAGTTTGCGTCTGCATACTGAAGATTCTGCATATGATACTGTTTCAAGAAGAAGCTGTTTCCCGATCTCCTGTTCTGCAATAGGCTTTCCCTGCATGAACTTTTCGAGCTTAACTATGTCATTATAACTGTAATAGGCGATACAGTTACCTTCACCACCATCCCGTCCTGCACGTCCCGTTTCCTGGTAATACCCTTCCAGGCTCTTTGGGATATCGTAATGTATTACAAATCTGACATCTGGTTTATCAATACCCATCCCAAATGCAATGGTTGCAACAATTACGTCAGCCTCTTCCATAAGAAATTTATCCTGGTTCAGTGTACGTGTTGAAGAATCCATCCCAGCATGGTAAGGAAGAGATTTTATGCCATTAACCTTCAAAACCTCGGCAACTTCTTCTACTTTTTTACGGCTTAAACAATAAATAATTCCGGATTTTCCGGGGTTGTTTTTTATAAACTTGATGATCTCTTTTGTGACATCCTGCTTTGACTTGACCTCATAATAGAGATTTGGCCTGTTAAATGATGATTTAAAAATCTCGGCGTCCAGTATTGCGAGATTTTTCTGAATATCGTGCTGGACCTTTGGTGTTGCAGTTGCTGTAAGCGCAATAATTGGTGATCTTCCAATAGTGTCAATAATGGGACGTATTCTCCTGTATTCCGGCCTGAAGTCATGACCCCACTCTGAGATACAATGAGCTTCGTCAATTGCATAAAATGAAATTTTGATACTTTTAAGAAATTCTATATTCTCTTCTTTTGTAAGTGATTCAGGAGCAACATAGAGTAGCTTAGTCCGTCCCCCCAGAACATCAGTTTTTACCTTATTAATCTCAGTTTTTGAAAGTGATGAATTTAAAAAGTGTGCAACATTGTCTTCCGTGCTAAAATTCCGCATCGCATCAACCTGGTTTTTCATAAGGGCGATAAGAGGGGATATTACTATAGCAGTACCTTTACCCATTACCGCAGGCAGCTGATAACACAGAGACTTCCCACCTCCCGTGGGCATAAGAACAAAAGTATCCCTGCCAGCAAGAACATTCTTTATAATAGGTTCCTGGTTGCCTTTAAAAGTATCAAACCCAAAATACTTCTTTAAATAATCATTTATAGTAGAATCATTAAGCATAGTCATCAACGTTCTAAACCCGAATAATTATGATTTATTTTATTTAGGGTATATATAAAATTAATAATTAAATTAATCCAATAATAATTTTCAGTCAATATTAACAAATATTTAAGTTTCACCCATAACTGATAAAATTTAAAGCTTGTTTTACAAAAGAAGATTTATCATCTTTGCAGGCTCTATTTAAATTCAAATCTTATTCAAAAATTATGGTTTTTGGTTGGAGAAAAGGGGGTAAAAATGAAGGTGAGATGTCTTTCCTTGAACACCTCGAAGAATTAAGATGGCATATTATCCGCTCAATATTGGCAGTATTGATATTAATGATCGCTGCCTTTATATTCAAGAATTTCATATTTGATAATGTGATAATGGGTCCAAGAAAGCCTACTTTTTTTACAAACAGGATCCTTTGCCATCTGGGGGAACTTCTTAATACTTCGGCATTATGCATAAATCAAAAGCAGTTTAACCTGATAAACATTAAAATGTCGGGCCAGCTTACCACTCATATAGCAGTTTCAATGGTTGCAGGGATAATACTTGCATTCCCGGTTATACTCTGGGAATTCTGGAAATTTTTCAAACCTGCCCTTCACTCCAATGAGGCCAAGCATGCCAAAGGAGCGGTATTTGCAGCGTCAATGCTTTTCTTTACCGGTGTCCTTTTCGGATATTATATGCTGGCTCCTCTCTCCATCCATTTTCTTTCATCCTATGAAATAAGTCCGGATGTTGTAAATCAGATTAACGTAAGATCCTATATAGGGACCCTTTCCTCAATCTGCCTTGCCACAGGATTAGTTTTTGAGTTACCTATTATTGCATTCTTCCTCACAAAGGTTGGATTGATAACACCTACGTTCCTGAGAAAATACCGCAAGCATGCTATTGTTGTTGTTTTCATCCTTGCTGCAATCATAACACCACCTGATATTTTTTCCCAGACACTTGTCGCAATACCTCTCCTTATACTTTATGAGGTTAGCATAGTCATTTCGGGCAGGGTAATGAAGCAGAAAGATAAAGAACGGAATGACTTTATGGCTGACGACAAGACTCCGGCCACCTCTTAAAGATAACATAATCTGCCTCCAGCAATGAAACTGTTTACTGAAAATCTCGTTAAAAAGTATCACAGCCGGACGGTAGTAGACCATGTCTCGATTAATGTTGAGCAGGGCGAAATTGTAGGATTATTGGGACCTAACGGTGCCGGAAAAACAACCTCCTTCTATATGATCGTTGGTTTAATCAGGCCTGCAGAAGGAAAAATTTTCCTCGATGAAGAAGATATCACTATACTTCCTGTTTACAAGCGAGCCCGAAGGGGTATCGGGTATCTCGCCCAGGAAGCTTCAGTATTCAGAAATCTCTCAGTAGAAGACAATATCCGGGCTGTATTGGAAATGTCGGGATTCCCTAAAGAGGAACAATCAGAGAGATTGGAGACATTGCTGGACGAATTTGGTTTGCAAAAAATCAGAAAAAGCAAAGGTATCCAGCTTTCAGGCGGAGAGAGGAGACGAACGGAAATTGCCAGAGCACTCAGCCTGAAGCCAAAATTTATCCTTCTGGATGAACCTTTCGCCGGAGTCGACCCTATAGCAGTGGAAGATATACAGGAAATTGTATCACGTCTAAGGGAGAAAAACATAGGTATCCTGATAACCGATCATAATGTTCATGAGACCCTTTCTATCACTGACCGGGCATACCTGCTGTTTGAAGGCCGAATACTTAAATCAGGCACTGCAACACAACTTGCTGATGATGAACACGTAAGAAAAGTATATCTCGGAAAGAATTTCGAATTGCGTAAGTAATCTGGCCTGTTTGAAATAATAATTATTTTCTATACTTTTGCACGGATTTTCCGCGGATGTGTCGTAATTGGTAGCCGAGCAAGACTTAGGATCTTGTGTCTTAATGACGTGGGGGTTCGAGTCCCTTCATCCGCACAAAATGACAAACCGCCAGTAACCTTTCTAAAATTGCGTTTTGGCGGTTTTTTTAAATATGTGATAAACAAGTAGAAATATGAATATTACAAGAGAAAACATCAATGAACTGAATGCCGTTTTAAAAGTAAAAATCGAAAAGCCCGATTACACCGGAAAGGTCGAAAATGTATTGAAGGATTATCGTAAAAAAGCAAACATAAAAGGATTCAGACCCGGAATGGTGCCAATCGGTCTTATCAGGAAAATGTACGGTAAAGCTGTCCAGATTGAAGAAATCAATAAAATAGTAACAGAAAATATTCAAAAATACCTGGTTGACGAAAAACTTGAAATTCTCGGAGATCCAATACCAAAAGCTGATGAGCAGGAAATAATAGATTTTGACATACAGGAGGATTTCACTTTTTCATTTGAACTTGGACTGGCACCGGTGGTCGAACTTAAACTCTCAAAAAAGAATAAAGTAATTCTTTATGAGATAACTGTTGATGAAAAAATGAAAAACGACTACATCGAAAGCTATACGAGGCGCTATGGAGAATTCCGTAATGCTGACACCTCGGAAGAGAAAGATGTTCTCAAGGGGAAAATTGAAGCAGCTGATAACAACGAAAATCCAATTCTCAACGGTATATCAGCAGAAAATACTTCCTTCGCCATAGACCTGATTAAAGATGACGATATCAAAAAACTATTCCTTGGCAAAAATGTTAATGAAGTTGTCTGTTTCGACCTTAAAAAGGCTTTCCCTAATGACACGGAAATAGGAGGATTATTAAAAATAAAAAAGGAGGAAGTTGAAGGAGTTGAAGGCAATTTTATTTTTACAATTAATGAAATAAGCAGATTCTATCCTGCAGAACCGGGCAAAGAAATGTATGATAAAATATACGGGGAAGGAGTTGTCAGCACCCGCGAAGAATTCATGCAGAAGATTGAAGATGAGATCGTATCAAGCCTGGCCCATGAAAGTGATTTTAAACTGAAGCAGGATATTAAAAAACTGGCACTTGAAAAAACAGATATGCAGCTTCCCGAAGAGTTCCTTAAAAGATGGCTGCTGAAAGTTAATGAGAATACAAATGAAGAACTGATCGAAAAAGAATTTGACAACTTCCGGAACGACCTTAAATGGCAATTGATAAGGAACAAGGTGGCCAGGGATAACGAGATGAAGATCAGCGAGGAAGAATTGCATAATGAAGCAGAGAACATTACAAGGTCTCAATTCAGGCAATACGGATTGTATTACGCCACTGATGAACAAATATCCAATTATGCTAAAGAAACCCTGAAAAGAGAGGATGATGCAAAAAGGATTGCTGATAAAATACTCGAAGAAAAAGTCCTTAACCAGATGAAAGAAATGGTGAAGATCGAACAAAAGAGTGTCACAGCTGAGGAATTCAATAAGCTTTTTGAATAGTAACCTATGCTTTGAAATAAATTATCTTAAATTTTGTATCTTTGAGCCTTAATTTTTAGACCAGAAACATGAGCAATTCAAACGATTTCGGTAAATATGCAAGAAGTAAACGAGGTATCAGCAGCCTTATGATGCACCGGTATGCTTCAGTCATGGAAAGTTATATCTCTCCCACAATTATTGAAGAAAGGCAGTTAAATGTTGCTTCAATGGATGTATTCTCCCGTTTGATGATGGACAGGATCATATTCCTGGGTTTGCCAATCGACGATTATGTAGCCAATATTATAGAGGCTCAGTTATTATACCTGGACTCTAACGATCCGGGTAGAGATATTCAGATCTACTTTAACACCCCCGGTGGGTCAGTACACGCCGGTCTGGGTATATATGATACAATGCAGTATATTTCCGCCGATATAGCGACAACCTGTACTGGTATGGCAGCCTCAATGGGAGCGGTTCTGCTCACTGCAGGAAAAAAAGGGAAAAGGTCCGCACTAAAACATTCAAGGATCATGATTCACCAGCCTGCAGGAGGATTTGAAGGTCAGGCTTCAGATATCGAGATCCAGGCCAGGGAAATAATAAAACTGAAGAAAGAACTATATGAAATTATTGCTCTCCATTCAGGTAATACACCTGAAAAGGTTGAAAAGGATTCTGACAGAGACTACTGGATGACATCACAGGAAGCAAAAGAATACGGGATGATAGACGAAATACTCCTGAAATCAAGTCATTGACAAAAAATGGATAAATGTTCATTCTGCGGTAGAAGCAAAAAAGAAGTTAACCTGCTGGTTGCGGGGTTGGAGGGACATATATGCGATAGCTGCATTGAACAGGCACATTCCATAATGAGTGAAGAACTGGGCAGCAAAAAAAATGTTCTTCCTGATTCCATTATCATCCTTAAGCCTTCTGAAATAAAACAATTCCTCGACCAGTATGTCATTGGTCAGGAGATGGCAAAAAAAATAATCTCTGTAGCAGTTTACAATCATTACAAGAGACTGAAGCAGAAGTCTGATGCTGAAGAGATTGAAATTGAGAAATCGAATATTATTCTCGTTGGTGAAACAGGGACCGGAAAAACTCTTCTTGCACGTACAGTGGCCAAAATGCTTCATGTCCCGTTCACAATAGTCGATGCAACAGTACTTACTGAGGCCGGATATGTTGGTGAAGATATTGAGAGTCTCCTTACAAGGCTGCTTCAAAATGCTGATTATGATGTAAAAGCAGCTGAAAGAGGAATAGTATTTATAGATGAGATAGATAAAATAGCCAGAAAAGGAGACAATCCGTCAATTACACGCGATGTTTCAGGAGAAGGCGTTCAACAGGGACTTCTGAAACTGCTTGAGGGGTCCATTGTTAATGTCCCTCCTCAGGGTGGTCGTAAACATCCTGAACAAAAGATGATCCCGGTTGATACAAAAAATATATTATTTATCTGCGGGGGTGCATTTGAAGGTGTCGAAAAGAAGATCGCGCAGCGGCTTAATACCCAGATTGTAGGTTTTGGAACTTCAAAAATAAGGGAACGTATTGACAAAAATAATTTACTCCAATACATTGCTCCACAAGATCTCAGGTCTTACGGCCTGATACCTGAGATTATCGGTCGTCTTCCGGTGCTGACCCATCTAAATCCCCTTGACAGAAAAGCTTTACGGGCGATCCTTACCGAACCAAAAAATGCGCTGGTGAAACAATATATCAAGTTGTTTCAAATGGATGATATTGAACTTACTTTTGCTGAAGGAGTACTCGATTTTATAGTTGATAAAGCTATTGAATTCAAACTCGGAGCCCGTGGCCTGAGATCTATCTGTGAAGCCATTATGCTCGACGCTATGTTCGAGATGCCTTCACTTGGTAAAAATGAGCTTGAAATCACAATTGATTATGCCAGCCAAAAGCTTGAAAGAATCGACATGAAGATACTGAAGGCATCATAAAAGATGACAGGGACTTTGATTACAAGATCCCTGTCATAATATTTCCAAAACATATGTACTAGTTTTAAATCATCCCATCTGCGGTATTTAGCTTAATTACCCATTAACCTGTGCCTTAGCTTTAAAAGTATCTCTTTGGACTCGCCACCCCTTGTGACAGTAGCTTTGGCATCACAATTACCTGTACCGTAATCAATTTCAACAGGTTCCATTCCTTCCCTTTCAATCTTTACCACTCCGCTGACAATGAATCTGCAGGAACGTGTCCAGTGCAAGGCAGTCATTATTGTGTTAGTATATGCAACACCATTTATATTTACACCACTTGCGGTACCTGTAATAAGGCACTCATCGTCCCAGATGTTTCTGGTCTGAAAACCGGCAACATATTCCCTCTGGTGTTCGAATGAACGTTCAATCGTCTTACCATCAGGTAGAGTAAGCTTACCTGCTGTCAGCTTAACCGAGAAAACAGGATTCTGATTATTGCCAGGACCCAGATTTTCGTATTCTTTAGTACCCTCAACCTTGATCCCGTTAAAATAGTAATTGTCAAATGTTACGGTTTTCTTTGATCCGGCCTCCATACGGGGGCCACTTACCTCAATGATGATTTTACCTGAACGGGTATTGTCAAAAAGCCCTGTACAACCTGCTCCGAAATCAAGAGTTACCACTTTTGGCCATATCCCGTCTGAAAGATGCGCAATTGTTATTACCGGGCAGGTATCACCAACTACCGATTCTGATTTTGCAACCGACCCCTTGAGCATCCCTCCGAGAATAATGTCAGCATTATCGACACTATTGAAAACATCCTCAAATACGGCATCACTTACTGCATCATCGTCGGCAAGATTAATAGTTGCCTGGTCAATAAGACCCGTATGTTTTGTACATGAGTACAACGAAAGCATTACCACTGCTGCTATCATTAAAAAAGTCTTTGTTTTCATAAGTTCTGTTTTTAATTATTTATTCCTGTTAATATACCTTTAGATGCTGACCGGTCTTAAAGGTTTAAAGGAGTATTAAAAACAATTTAAATAAATTATGCAGGGAGTATTTTTTTATTGTTTTCTCCTGTCATATATTATATAGGTGTATGGAATTTGTTCTATTGCTTTGTCAGTGTGTTCTTCTCTTTCTGATATTTCCCATTGCGCAGGATCGATCTCCGGGAAATATATATCAGCCGGCGTCTTTTTGTGAACATGAGTGATATAAAGCCGGTCACAAATTGGCATAAACTGCCTGTAAACAGTCCCGCCTCCAATCACAAATATATTCTCCCCTTCTTCACATTTGCTTAATGCATCTTCTATTGAATATGATGTTATGGACCCATCAATATGTTCATTGGGAATATCGGTAAGAACGATATTTTTCCGTCCTGGAAGCGGCCGTTTTGGCAATGACTCCCATGTCTTCTTCCCCATTATAACTGTATTACCAAGGGTCATTTTTTTAAATCGTTTCATATCCTCCGGTAAATGCCATAATAGCTCATTATCTTTACCTATTCCTAGGTCATCGGATACCGCAACAATGATTGAAATCATATTTATTAATGGTTAATCGTTTATATTTCTTCGTTCACCTCGGTCACTCATCCTCCGGGAGAGAGACTGTTTCATACATTACTTTTTCTTATCCCCTTTTCTCCCGGAGGAAGGGGAAGATGGATGATGTTGGTTAATCCGGAAGAAAGTCCGCTTAATCAAATCCCTACACCGAAATGTCTCCTTTAATATGCGGATGGGCAACATATCCATCAAGTGTAAAATCTTCATACCTGAACTTAAAAATGTCTTTCACACCGGGATTAATTATCATTCCGGGTAAAGGGTATGGTTTTCTAGTGAGTTGGAGTTTAACCTGTTCAATATGGTTAAGATAAATATGAGCATCACCAAGAACATGAACTAACTCTCCTGCCTCTAACCCTGTAACCCTGCCAATCATCAGTGCAAGAAGCGCATAAGATGCTATGTTGAATGGTACACCAAGAAAAATATCAGCGCTTCGCTGGTAAAGCAGGCAGGAAAGTTTCCCCTCAGCGACATAAAACTGGAACATAAGATGACATGGCGGCAAAGCCATATTTGCCAACTCCCCTACGTTCCAAGCGCTTACAATATGACGTCGCGAATCGGGCGATTTTTTAACAGAGTCTATGACATTTGAGAGCTGGTCGATTTTTCCGCCGCCGGCAACCGGCCATGATCGCCACTGAGAACCATAAACGGGCCCAAGATTACCATCTTTGTCAGCCCATTCGTTCCATATTCTTACTCCATTATCGTTCAGATACTTAACATTTGTATCACCCGAAATGAACCATAACAACTCATGTATTATCGATTTAAGATGGAGCTTCTTGGTTGTAAGCAATGGAAAACCCTCTTCAAGGTTAAATCGCATCATATAACCAAAAACACTCTTAGTTCCGGTACCTGTCCTGTCACTCTTTTCAATTCCTGATTTTAAAACATGATCCAGAAGTTCAAGATATTGATTCATGCGTGGCCGCTATATTTGTTAGTTGGGCGAAATTCTTGCAGCCCAGCCTCCACCCGGAGCCAGATTTATCTGCATTTTTTCGCCTGATTTGACTTCTGTTTTAAGATGTTTATAATCAGAAGCAAAATTATCAGCATTTATCCCGTCCTGAAAAATTTCCATTTTATAATTGCCTTCCGGAAGAAAAGAGAGGTCAAGATCCATATTACGGCTGTTCCAGTCGGTAAGCGCCCCTACAAACCATTCTTTTCCTGATCTCCTAGCGAGAAGCAGGTAATCGCCTACCTTCCCGCCAAGAACTTTAATATCATCCCATACAACAGGAACGTTAACAATAAAACTGGTGCACTCCTGTTCTTTCATATAATTGGTAGGGCTGTCTGATAACATCTGGAGGGGGCTCTCATATATTATATACAGAGCCATCTGATGAACTCTTGTCCCCTGGCTGGCTGGCCGCGTAAACTGAGGATTGAAGTTGGCTTTCTCCATATTAACCATAGCTCCCGGAGTATAATCCATTGGGCCTGCTACCATCCTTGTAAAAGGAAGTGTAACATCATGATCAGGAGTGATATCCTTGCTCCATTTGTTGTTTTCCATACCTTTTACACCCTCGCGCGTAATAGCATTTGGCCAGGTCCTGCCAATTCCATCAGGCTTATATGCCCCGTGAAAATCAATAAGCAGGTGATGATCTGCAGTTTTCATTATTGCCTCCATGTAGAAATCAACCATCTTCTGATCATCTCTTTGCATAAAATCACATTTGACACCTTTTACTCCCCACTTTTCATATTGTTCAACAGCTTCATCAATCTTATCATGAAAAGTTTTCCAGACTACCCATAAGATTACACCCACATTTTTACTCTCGGCATATTTGCACAACTCAGGGATATTAATTTCAGGTATCGATTCGAGAACTGTACCTGATTTGTACCAGCCTTCATCAAGAATTATATACTCGATCCCGTTTTCAGACGCAAAATCAATATAATACTTATATGTTTCATTATTTATTCCCGCCCTGAAATCAACACCATAGATATTATTCGCATTCCACCAATCCCAGGCTACCTGGCCGGGTTTGATCCAGACCGGATCTTTAATTTTATTTGGCTGTGCAAGTTTAAATACAAGGTCACTTTCAATCAGCTTACCATCAGTATCTGCTATTACAAACACCCTCCATGGAAAAAGCCTTGTGCCTTTTGTTATAGCAATAAAATCTTTTGTTGAAGTAACAAAAAGATCACGGTCTCCTGTAAGTTTCTCTGTTTCAGGATATTTTGGCCAGGTTGCCGATATTTTCCCTGAACCGGCGCCTCTTAACCACATTCCCGGGTAATCTTCTATATCTGATTCGGTGATCAGAACATTAACTCCTTTAACCTGAAAAAGTGTTGGAAGGCACGCCAGATGTTTTCCCCTAAGCGTGTCGAGTGAAGAATAGATAAATGTTCTTTCATTATGTGACATGAAGCTGACTTCAAGAGGATACCATGCATGTGATCCTTCCGGGAATTGCAATTCTGAAATTTCATTCCTGACAGTCAGATCATCCCTGAAATTGGTTTCAAAACGATAAGCAACACCATCGTTATAAGCCCTGAAATGAATTGCAAATCCCGATTTGAAAAGGATGGTAAGAATATTACAGTTATTAATTATCTCTGATCGCTTGTTTGCAACCACCGGTTTAACTTTTTCATTAACTGCAGAATATTGGGCTTTTCGTACTGTTTCATTCTCCCCCAAAGTCTTTCCATTTCCGAGAAGCAAAGCAATTTTTGAATTCTCAACCACCGGTTGTCCATTGCAGGTTGCTGACCATTTAATTTCATCTCCTGCATCTACTTTCATAATAATCTTCCCGTCGGGAGAAATCAATGTGTATTCCCTGGAAAACGAATTTGATACAATGAAGACAAACAATACAATTATGAATATTATTTTCATTATTAAATAAATTAAGGTTTTATCAGACTTTGAATAAAGCGGTGATACTATTTTTTCCTTCTTTTTCTTTTTTCTATTTCATCCCTTATTGAGGCAGCCCGTTCATAATCTTCTGTTTTAACTGAGTCATCTATCATTTTGTAAAGCTCATCATCAGAATATGAATCATACTTATTGCTACCCGTTTCAAAAAAATTCTCCGCCTCAGTAGTTTGCGAGGACCCCGCTTCAGAAGGGTTAATAATTATTCCTGCCTTGTCCAGGATATCTTCAGAAATATAAATCGGGCAGCCAAATCTTAGTGCCAGGGCAACCGCATCGGAAGTTCTGCTGTCGATAGAGATCTCCTTTTCTCCATTATTGCAGACAAGCCTGGAAAAGAAAACGCCTTCCTCAAGTTTATATATAACAACCTCCAGAACCGAGATATTAAATTCATCAGCAAATTGTTTAAACAGGTCGTGAGTTAAAGGCCGGGGAGGGTCGAGGTTTTCAAGTTTTATCACAATTGCCTGGGCTTCAAACCCTCCTATAATAATGGGGATCCTCCTCTCACCGCTTTCTTCGATTAAAATAAGTGCATAAGCACCCGATTGTGTCTGGCTGTAAGAAATACCCATAACTTTAAGCTTTATTCTCTTCATATCAAAATATTAAACGCCAGATGAATACCTGCCTGGTTGTTCCACCAGACAAATATAAAGATAATAGAAGAAACGGAAGGTGTCTCAGAATTCTTTTTTTTACAGACTCACATCTCTCTCTTTCTTTCAGGTAAGGTCCGGCAAGACTTTTTCTCTGAAGGCTTTTACCTTCATAATTTCCTAATGCAATACTCGTCATAAAAAATTCCTTTAAAGGTTTGTAAATAATCTATTTTGTATATCTTTGCAGTCCGAAATTGAACAAATCCGAAGGGGCTGATGAAAGCTATATGAACTAAAAATTATATACGCCTCACGGAGTAACTAATAAAGAAAAAAGATGTACGCAATCGTAGAAATTGCTGGTCAGCAGTTTAAAGTAGAGGAGGGTAAGAAAATTTTTGTGCACCGTCTTGAAGCTGAAGAAGGGAAAGCGCTTGAATTTGACCAGGTACTTTTAATCGAAGATGAAGGTAAAATATCCATTGGGGAACCCGTAATTAAAGACGCTGTTGTTGAAGGGAAGGTTATAGACCACGTAAGAGGTGACAAGGTAATCATATTTAAAAAGAAGAGAAAAAAAGGCTACCGGGTAAAAAACGGTCATCGTCAAAATTTTACACAGGTCGAAATTGTTAGTATCAGCGGAGCCGGGATTATCAGAAAAGCTGCTCCTGAAAAGAAAGTGGCTCCTGTTGTAAATGCTGATGTTTCCGATGAATCTGTTGTTGTAAAAAAACCTGCAGTAAAAAAACCTGCAGTAAAAAAAGCAGAAAAAGAAGAAGCTCCGGTCAAAAAAGCAACCGTAAAAAAATCAACAGAAAAAACCCCGGCTAAGAAGAAGACTCCTAAAGTAAAAGATAAATAAAAAAATAAAAATTTAATAAGATATAATTATGGCACACAAGAAAGGAGCAGGTAGTTCACGAAACGGCCGTGACTCGGAAAGCAAACGACTTGGAGTTAAACTCTTCGGAGGCCAGGCAGCCAAAGCAGGTAATATACTTGTTCGCCAGAGAGGAACCAAGCATAATCCGGGCCTCAATGTGGGTATCGGAAGGGACCATACGCTTTTTGCACTTACTGACGGTGAAGTTGTGTTCAAGAGAAAAAGAGATAATAAATCATACGTTTCTGTTAAACCGGTAACAAAATTATAAATATACTTAAGAGATTCAGGCTCCGTAAATTCTTTCCCCTGCAGGAAATCATTATGAGGAGTTTTTTATACTTTTATGGCAGGCTTTACAAGCCTGCTATTTTATTTAATAATAATTGAATATGTTAACAATTAACACCATCCGTGAAAGAAAAGATTTTATCATTGAACGTCTTAAAGTGAAAAACTTTAATGCAGAAGATATTATTTATAAAATACTTGACCTTGATACCCGCCGCCGCGAAATACAGTCAAAATCCGATATGTTGCAGGGTGAAATGAACAGGATATCAAAAGAGATCGGAAACCTTATAAAAGCAGGTAATAAAACTGAGGCTGAAGTACAAAAAGAAAAAACATATTCACTTAAGGATGAGATAAAATCTCTTTCCGACAGACTAATCATCCTTGATGAGGAACTGAGGTATGAGATTATCAGGTTGCCGAACCTGCCTCATGAGTCTGTGGCAAAAGGACATGGAGCTGATGATAATGTAAAAGTAAAAGAGGGAGGAGTTATGCCGGATTTATCCGAAAAAGCACTTCCTCACTGGGAACTGATTAAAAAATATGATATTATTGACTTTGACCTGGGAATTAAGCTTACAGGAGCCGGGTTCCCTGTTTACAAAGGAAAAGGTGCCAAACTGGAAAGGTCACTAATCAGCTTTTTTCTTGATGAAGGAGTAAATGCGGGCTATACTGAAATGATGCCTCCAATTATGGTTAACGAAGACTCGGGCTTCGGGACCGGTCAGTTGCCGGATAAGGAAGGACAGATGTACCATGTCACTCTCGACAATTTCTATATGATACCCACTGCTGAAGTACCTGTGACGAATATTTACAGGGACGTAATCTTAAATGGCGACATGCTGCCAGTTAAGAATGTGGCATATACACCTTGTTTCAGAAGGGAAGCCGGCTCCTGGGGTGCTCATGTGAGGGGCCTAAACCGGCTGCACCAGTTTGATAAAGTTGAAATTGTGCAGATAGCTCACCCCGATCATTCTTATGAATCTCTTGAAGAAATGGTCAGTCATGTTGAGGGACTCGTTTCCAAACTGAGTCTGCCATATCGCATCATGAGGCTTTGTGGTGGCGATATGTCATTTACTTCAGCCCTGACCTACGATTTTGAAGTTTGGTCTGCAGCACAGAAAAGATGGCTCGAGGTAAGTTCCGTTTCCAACTTCGAAGCTTTTCAGGCTAACCGTTTGAAATGCAGATTCAGGGATAAGGGTGATAAGCAGTCACGTCTTGCTCATACGCTTAACGGCAGCGCACTTGCATTGCCAAGAATAGTGGCCGCTATTCTTGAAAATAACCAAACTGAAGCAGGAATTATGATACCACCTGTACTGGTTCCTTATACAGGATTTAATATAATCGACTGAGACTTTACCCCCTATACCCCTATACAGAAGGGATTAATTCAGAAATATTTATTGATATTTATCTTAAATACAGCGCATTAGCTCCCCTATAGCAGGGTAAGGAGGTCAACCAATCAATTGGGGGTTGGGGGCGAATAAATGCGGAAATGAAATAAATTCTAATTAATTGCTGCAAAGTTGATTATAGCATAAATGAATAAAACCCGAAAATCATATTTCTACGCCGGGCTTGCAATACTCTTTTGGTCAACGATACCAACTGCTTTCAAAATAAGTCTTGGAGAACTGCCAATCCTGCCGGTGCTTACTATTGCTTCAATCACCTCAGCAATTATACTTTTAACAATTATAATTGCCGGCAGGAATTTTGATCTCATCATGAGATCCAGCCCAAAGGAACTTTTAGGATCAGCTTTTCTGGGCTTCATAAATCCTTTTTTATACTATCTTATTCTCCTGAAAGCATATTCATTGCTTCCGGCCCAGGTAGCCCAGCCTCTTAATATGATTTGGCCTATAATCCTTGTATTCCTGTCAGTTTTGATACTTGGCCAGAAGGTAGAAAAAAAAAGCTTCGCTGCACTTTTTATAAGTTTCGCCGGAGTTTATATAATTTCATCACAGGGTAAACCATTCAGCCCCGGTCATTCCAATGCGGCTGGAGTAATTTTTGCCACAGGAAGCTCAATATTCTGGTCCCTTTATTTTATACTGAATATGAAAGATAAAAGAGATGAAGCAGTAAAACTATTCCTTAATTTTCTCTTTGGATCGCTCTATCTGACTATTGCAATGACAATAACCGGTATGTGGAAGGTTGATTTCGGGGTAAATGGAATAATCGCCTCGGCATATATTGGAATTTTTGAAATGGGAATAACTTTTTTCCTATGGTTAAAAGCACTTCAGACAGCTGTCTCAACTGATAAAATCAGTAACCTGGTATATCTTGCACCCTTTCTTTCCCTGGTTTTTATACACTTTATTCTTCATGAACCCGTTTATTATACAACACCCGCGGGATTGTTACTGATCATTTCCGGGATATTGGTTCAAAACCATAAACTTTCAGGAAGCTAATTTGTTATCTTTGGTGGAATTTTTATCAATGAAATTTTTTAGAAATGAAAAAAATATTAATCATTCCTGTTATCATTCTTGTTCTTTTTGGTTCATGCAAGAAAGACAATTCGGTACCAACTGCTGAGGTTACACCGGAAATGGCAAGGGACAGCCTTTATTATCTTATGAACCAGTGGTATTACTGGTACAACCTTATGCCAACTGTTACCGAAACTGATTATAGTGATCCGTATAAGCTGATGGACGCTATGAGGTATAAATCCCTTGACAGATGGAGCTTTGTTGCCGACTTTGATGCCTTTAACGCGGAAATGAACGGACAATTTGTCGGACACGGAATCAGAATTGGCGTTGATGATTCGGGAAATGCCAGGATTGCCATGCTTTATTCACAATCCCAATTGTATAAGAATGGGGTTCGCAGGGGATGGATCATAGAAAAAATAAATGGCCAGGAAGTTGCTCCAATTCTTCTGGCAAGAGATGAAACTGCATACAATAATCTTATAGGACTACCAAACGCGGGCATTACCAATGTGTTCCTGTTCAAACGCCCCGACGGAACAGAGGTTACAATCTCCGACACAAAAACGAGTTTTAATGTCAACACCGTTCTGCTTTACGATACTCTTCACCTCTCAACAGGTATTACAGGGCATCTGGTTTTTGATTCATTTATAACCCCTTCCGTTCAGGAACTTGCAACTGCCTTTGCATACTTCAAGGCAAATAATATAACAGATCTTATACTCGACCTGCGGTACAATTCGGGGGGTTATCTTTATATAGCACAAACACTGGCCAGTTATATTGCAGGAGACGCCATAGCCGGAAATACATTTGCCAAACTGCAGTATAATGATAAAAACCAGGATGCAAATTCTATATATACCTTTAAGACAACTTCCTTTCCGCTGAATCTGACAAGACTGGTTGTAATCTCAACCCGCTCAACAGCATCTGCCAGCGAAGCCGTTATGAATGGACTGAATGGTTTTGTGAATGTCGTAAGCATTGGAGATACAACAAATGGGAAGCCTGCCGGAATGAATGGGTGGGCTGTGGGAAAAAAGTATTACTTCTGGCCCGTAACATTCAAGATGGTAAATGCAGATGATCATGGTGACTATTTTGATGGGATAGCTCCGTTAAAAGAGGTGCCGGATGACATCACACACGATTTTAATAACAGGGAAGAATTGTGTCTGAAAGAAGCAATTTACTTTCTTGAAAATGGTTCGGTTTCAGCCAAAGGACTTTTTGAATTTAAGCGGTCTCCCCAGTTCTCCGAGAAACCTGCCTGGGCAAAAAAAGGATTACTTTTAGAAACCCGATAAGATAATCACCTATAAAAGGGATTTTGAAACCAAAGCCAACAGAGAGAATAATTCTTGGAATAGATCCCGGAACCAGTATCACCGGATATGGTGTTATTAAAATAACCGGAACAATACCTGTGCTGATAACCATAGGATCTGTTGACCTTTCTAAATTTGATGATCATTATCTTAAACTAAAGCATATTTTCAACAGGACTTTGGGAATTATTGATGAGTATCATCCTGATGAACTCGCAATAGAAGCTCCTTTCTACGGAAAGAATGTCCAGTCGATGTTAAAGCTTGGGCGTGCACAAGGGGCCGCTATCTCTGCTGCCCTTACCCGTTCGCTGCCGATATTTGAATATGCCCCGAGGAAGATCAAAATGTCAATTACCGGGCAGGGAGCAGCATCAAAGGAACAGGTAGCTGCCATGTTGATGCACATTCTTAAATTCAATATCTCTGAAATAAAGCTGGATGCTACCGATGGGCTTGCTGCAGCTTTATGTCATTTCTACCAGACCAATAAACCGGTACAGGGAAAAGGCGTAAACAGCTGGAAAGAATTTATGAATAAGAATCCCAAAAGAGTGAAAGGTTAATAAATAATTATTTTACCGCAAATGCCAGTGCAACTACACTTACCTTCACACCCTCAATTTTAAGAAGTTCACCGGCACAAGATTCTATCGTCGATCCTGTCGTAATAACATCGTCAACCAGAAGTATATGCTGCCCCCTGATACTTTCCGGGTTGCATATTCTGAAAACCCCTTCAACATTTGTCCATCTGTCGTATCTCGATCTCTTTGTTTGTGTAGCTGTTACCGAGATTCTTGTAAGTGAAGTTGTATCAACGGGAGTACCTGTGACTTCCGAAATGCCCATTGAAATCAGATCACTCTGATTAAAGCCTCTTTTCTTTTTTTTTGAATGATGAAGCGGTACCGGGACGATAAGATCAATATCTTTGCAAAATGCCGAAGAATTAAGATAGGAGCCATAAATCCTCCCCATCTCATAACCCAGATCCCGGATCCCCTTATACTTAAGGTTATGAATGATGTTCCTTATCCTGCTTCCCTTATTATAATATGAAAAAGCTGCTGCTTTTTCAATCATGCAACGTCCCCAGAAAAGCCGGGCAACAGGGTTATCTTCTTCAGTATGATAATTGGTGCGGGGAATGACTACATAACATTCGGTGCATATAAGTGATTCATTACGCAGCAGGTGGTTGCCACAGCCATAGCATAGACGGGGAAAAAGAATGCTTATGAAGTCATCCCATAAATCGTAAAAGATAATCATGCAGCGTTCACAGAAGATTACTGTAAAGATACTAAACAGTAATAATCTCAGTATAATCTTATTGAATTTTCGGGTGGATTACTGAAGAATTTTTTCCCTGATACGTTCAGCAATCTCCCTAAACTCTTCAGGAGTAAACTTAAGCTTTGGATTTTTGAAGTTTATATCATTCATCGAATCCATTGGAACAAGATGAATATGGGCATGAGGAACCTCGAGACCTAATATTGCAACACCTACCCGGTTACATGGAAAAGCTTCTTTTATTGCTTTTGCAACTTTTTTTGAAAAAATGATTAATCCCGCAAGGTGATCATCGCTAAGGTCAAAAATATAATCAATTTCTGTTTTCGGAACAATAAGAGTATGACCTGCCTTTAAAGGGTTGATATCGAGAAAAGCAAAATACCTTTCGTCTTCAGCTACCTTATAACATGGAATCTCACCTTTAATGATTCTTGTAAAAATAGTTGCCATGAAGTATAAGATTCAGTGTTTATACAGAGATGGAAACAATCTCGAGAGAAATCATTCCGGAAGGCACTTTAATCTGTACAATATCACCCACTTTTTTTCCCATAAGCCCCTGTGCAATGGGCGAATTAACAGCAATTTTCCCAATTTTAAAATTGGCTTCACTTTCAGGAACAAGCTGATATTCCATAACAATATTTGTAGTCTTATTCCTTATTTTTACCTTATTAAGGATCTGGATAGTTGATGTATCAATTTTCGTTTCATCAATTACTCTTGCCCTTGCAACCAGATCCTCAAGCTTGGATATCTTCATTTCAAGCATTCCCTGAGCATCCTTGGCAGCTGCATACTCTGCATTTTCAGACAGGTCACCCTTATCCCTGGCCTCAGCTATCTGCCTGGATATAGAAGGCCTCTCAACATTTCTTAGTTGCTCAAGCTCTTCTTTGAGTTTCTGAAGACCCGTTTCGGTCACATATATAACCTCTGACATTTTTCCTGCTTACTTTTAAAAAATAAGAAGAATCCCGGGTTTCCGGAACTCTTCATATCACAAATATATAAAATCTTTCATTAATTACAAAAAAAAGCTTTGAAAAAATACAATAATATTTAAGGCGGGTAATATTATTTTTAATGTGTATCGGTCAGGATGCATAAAAAATTATGAACCGACTGAATATCAATTAATTTACCCGGCACCCGGAGGAGTAGGTTGATTTTGTTTACGGATACTCATGCTATTTTTTATATTTCCTTCCTGCTTTTTTTGCACTGGCTGTCATTTTTTTCCTTTTGGTCTTATACTTAGCTATAGAATTTTTATGATTTTCCTTCATACGTGACTGTACCTCAGGCGATTGAATTGCAATAGAATGTTTTTGAGAATTCTTCACAAAAAGAGCATAATCTTTTTTCAGCCTTTTCTCATTTTTCCCCTGCTTTTTTATTGCCTTGCCGGCACTTCGCGGCCTCCTAACCTTTACCTCACTTCTGCTGTTTCCCGATTTGCCAAATAACCCATGCCCTTTGTTGCGGGAAGTTTGTGCCTCACATAAAGTTGTCAGAACCACCAGTGCAACAATAAACATTACAAACTTTCGTAATATTAAAATATTCATATCCGGATAATTACAATAAATATTGCTTGATTTAGTTTATTAAATTATGTATTGCTAATTTTATAAAATCAAACAGCGCCCATGCCATTAATTTCAAAAATAAGTTTTTTTTTAATAAGTATTGTGCTCCTCTTCGGTTCAAATTCATGCAATAAGAAAAAAAATGATGTGATACCTGATGTTTACGTAAATTTCACTCTTTATTTGAATGATACTCAATTTATAGCCCTTAATTCCGCATTACAATCAGCAATAATTGATTCAAAAACAAATAACTATGGATCATCTGCAGCAGGATTTGATAGTAATGGAATTATTTTATTTAACAACGTTGACCAGTTTTATGCTTATGACCGGACTTGTCCGCACGATTATGTTGTAAACGGATTAAGTGTCAAGGTTAATATAGTTGATGGAATATATGCCGAATGCCCTGAATGTCATACCAGATATCTTCTTGCAGCAGGAGGAACTCCAAGTTCAGGCGTAGGCCAATATCCACTTAAGAACTATAAGGCTATCAGTTACGGTAATTCGGTTACAGTAACCAATTACTGATTCTAGTACCTGTAATGTTCCGGCTTATACGGTCCTTTCTGATCCACACCTATGTATTCAGACTGCTCTTTTGTAAGAATGGTCAGTTTCACTCCCAGCTGCTCAAGATGTAGCCTGGCAACCTCTTCATCAAGATATTTTGGTAGTCTGTAAACACCGATCTTATAACTGTTCTGCCACAGGTCAAGCTGCGCAAGTGTCTGATTAGTGAAAGAGTTGCTCATTACAAATGATGGATGACCTGTGGCACAACCCAGATTTACCAGTCTGCCTTCTGCAAGTATAAATATAGCATGTCCGTCGGGAAACAGATATTTGTCAACCTGAGGTTTGATATTTATCTTTTTTATTCCTTTGACCTCTCCGAGAGCATCAACCTGTATTTCGTTGTCGAAATGGCCAATATTGCATACGATAGCCTGGTCTTTCATTTTTTTTATATGGTCGACGCTTATTATATCCCGGTTACCGGTAGCAGTAATAAAAATATTTCCTTCATCGAATGTGTCTTCAATTCTCTTGACTTCAAAACCTTCCATAGATGCCTGAAGGGCGCAGATCGGATCAATTTCTGTGACAATGACTCTTGCTCCGTATGCCTTCATTGATTTTGAACACCCTTTGCCAACATCACCATAACCGCAAACAACAACTACCTTACCTGCAATCATCACATCTGTTGCCCTTTTAATCCCGTCAGCAAGTGATTCCCGGCATCCATAAAGATTGTCAAACTTAGATTTTGTAACTGAATCATTGACATTAATAGCAGGTACAAGCAGGTCACCGTTTTCCATCATCTGGTATAACCTGTGAACTCCTGTAGTTGTTTCCTCAGAAATGCCTTTCAGGTCATTTACAGCACGGTGCCATTTGCCGGGCTCTTTTTCAAGAAGCTCTTTTAATGTAGAAAGTATTATTGATTCTTCCCTGTTAGCAGGTATTTTGTCAAGTACTTTGGGGTCGTTTTCCGCTTTATAACCAATATGTACCATAAGTGAAGCATCACCACCATCATCAACAATCAGATGAGGGCCTTCACCTTCGGGAAATGTAAGAGCCTGGACTGTACACCACCAGTATTCTTCAAGAGACTCTCCTTTCCATGCAAATACCGGGGTTCCGGAAGCCGCAATTGCAGCAGCAGCATGATCCTGTGTCGAAAAGATATTGCAACTTGCCCAACGGACATCAGCGCCAAGCTCTTTGAGAGTTTCTATAAGAACGGCAGTTTGGACAGTCATATGCAGTGACCCGGTAATACGGGCTCCCTTCAAAGGTTTCTCAGTGGAATATTTATTTCTTATTGCAAGTAAGCCTGGCATCTCTTTTTCTGCAATTTCGATCTCCCTCCTGCCAAATTCGGCAAGAGATATATCCTTTACTTTATATTGTACTTTTTCTGTGGTTGTTTCCATTATAAATAAATTTTAAGCACGCAAAGATAATAATAAACCATAATATATCATCAGGCAAGTAACTTAAGAGTTAGTTCTTTATCCCTCTTCATTTGCCGGGCAAGCTGTTCCATACTATCAAACCTGATCTCATTTCTAAGCCACTTCCGGAACTCAACAGTGAGATTTCTTCCATAAATTTCTTTATCAAAATTTAGGATATGTACTTCAATTGTCCGGGTTCTGTTCCCGGTTCTGACGGTAGGATTCCTTCCTATACTAAGCATGCCGGGGAGATCCTTCCCGGCAAACTTAACCATTACAGCATAAACCCCATCTCCCGGTATAAGTTTGTACTCGTAATAAGGTTCAATATTTGCTGTGGGAAAACCTATAGACCTGCCAATTTTCTTCCCTTCAACAATTCTGCCATCAAGAGAGTAATTATATCCAAGCCAATTATTAGCTTCTTCAAGTCGTCCTTCAAGTAATGCTTCGCGTATTGCTGTTGAACTCACAATTCTACTTGATGATTTTAGTCCTGTTACCTGTTCAACAATGAAATTTAATGACTCTGCACATTTTTTTATCGTTTCAAAATTCCCCTCCCCCCTTTTCCCAAAGTGATGATCATACCCGACAATAAGATGCCTGGTTTTTACCTTTTTTGCAAGAACCTGCTGAACAAATTCGCAGGCTTCCATATTACTGAAATTCTTATTGAAATCAATAATAATAAGATGGTCAATCCCGGCCTTTTCAAGGAGTCTGGCTTTCTCAGCTTCTGTGGAGAGGAAAGAGAGATTTTTGTGGTTTCGCTGCAGGACAAGCCGGGGATGAGGATTGAAAGTAATGACTACAGATTCACCTTTATCTTCATGTGCACGCGAAACCAGAGTATCAAGAAGATATCTGTGTCCGAGGTGAACTCCGTCAAAAATACCAAGTGTCACCACTGGAGATACAAGGTCTAGATTTTCATATCCTTTATGAATGATCATTGATGAAGATTATGACTGCAAAAATAACAAAGCCCTATGAAATGAACCATTATAATGATTTTGTTTTTGTACTTTTATAGAAAGATATCGCATTAATATGGAAACTGCATCTTTTTTCCTTTCTGATCCATGGTTAAATACTTATAAAGAGGTCATCGACCGGCGTATAGAAAAATGCCTTGCAAAAGAAAAGCAACTTACAGGAAATGGCTCTCTCCCTGATTTTGCTTTGGGACATCACTATTACGGGCTTCATCGTGAAAGGGATTACCGGGTTTTCAGGGAGTGGGCGCCAAATGCAACAGAAATCTATATTATCGGAACATTTACAGATTGGAAAGAGAATCCTGAATTTAAGATGCAACGGATTAATGATCAGGGTGACTGGGAAATAACACTTCTGGCTGCAACAGTTAAACATGGCGATCTTTATAAGCTTTCGGTTCATTGGAAAGGAGGCCGGGGAGAACGTATCCCCTCCTATGCAACCCGTCTTCTGCAGGATCCCCGGACAAAGATCTTCAATGCACAGATTTGGGATCCTCCTGAGACATATAAATGGAAAGCCGAAGAGGTTAAAATACCTCTGTCTGTTCCCGTAATCTATGAAGCCCATATAGGAATGGCTACCGCCGAAGAGAAAATCGGCAATTACCGGGAATTCGCTGAAAATGTGCTCCCCGGAATTATCAGGGGAGGGTATAACACCATTCAGTTGATGGCCATCCAGGAACACCCCTTTTATGGCTCGTTTGGTTACCATGTTTCAAGTTTCTTTGCAGCCTCTTCCCGTTTCGGAACTCCCGAAGAACTTAAGGAATTGGTTGATAAAGCACACCAGTCAGGTGTAAGAGTAATTATGGACCTTATCCACTCTCATTCGGTAAGGAATGAAAATGAGGGGCTCGGATTGTTTGACGGATCCCCGGGCCAGTATTTTCATACTAACGACAGAAGGTTTCACAGGGCCTGGGATTCATTATGTTTTGACTACGGAAAAGATAATGTTATCCACTTTCTCCTCTCAAATTGCCGCTATTGGCTTGAAGAATACAAATTTGACGGGTTCAGGTTTGACGGTACCACAAGTATGATATACTATGACCACGGACTCGAGAAAAGTTTTACAAAGTATGATGATTATTTTGATGGCGGAGAGGATGAGGATGCTCTTATATATCTATACCTGGCAAATAAAATGATCCATAACTTCAAACCGGGTGCTATTACTGTTGCTGAAGAGATGAGTGGAATGCCTGGCATCGCAGCTCCTACAGCGAAAAAAGGTTACGGCTTCGATTACAGGTTATCGATGGGAGTCCCCGATTACTGGATAAAACTTATAAAAGAGACTTCTGACGAGTACTGGGATATGGGAAGGCTTATGCATGAACTCACACAACATCGGCCTGAAGAGAAAATCATTTCATACTGTGAATCACACGACCAGGCTCTTGTGGGCGATAAAACGCTTATTTTCAGAATGCTGGATGCAGAAATGTATTACGGTATGTTAAAAGAACATCACAGTATAATAGTTGACAGGGGAATTGCTCTTCATAAAATGATAAGGCTGATCACATTTAGTACCGCGGGAGGCGGTTACCTCAATTTTATGGGTAATGAATTTGGACATCCGGAATGGATAGACTTTCCGCGTGAGGGTAATAACTGGAGCTATAAATATGCCCGTAGACAATGGAATCTGGTTGAAAACAAAACGCTTAAATATCAATACCTTGCAAGTTTCGACAGATGCATGGTGAATCTCCAGAATGATTTCAGATTTCTTGAAGATCTCTATGTTAACAGAATATATGAAAATAATCAGGATAAAGTGATCGCATTTTCAAGGGGTGATCTGTTATTCGTTTTCAACTTTCATCCATCTGTTTCATTTACCGATTATGGAATACCTGTTAAAGGCAAATTCAGCATACTTATTGATTCAGATGATCCGGAATTCGGAGGATTTGACAGGATAGACAGAAAAACTGTTTACACCTCTCTCAGAAAAGGAGAAGGCTCTACCCTGAATTTACCATTTTATCTTTATTTATATCTCCCTGCAAGGACCGGACTCGTTTTGAAAAGAGAAAAAGTAAAGAGAGTAACAGATATTTAATCGATCCATCGAACCAGGTCAAAATCCTGTTTATGTGGAAGGTCTTTATGTTTAGGATATATTCTGATACCATAGGAGAATGTACCTGCTTTTTCAGGGACAAGGTTAGCGCGATAAAGACATTTCCCGTTCTTACAACTGACGATCACAAATTCCCTGCTTGCCACTAATTCATGCTCCCCATGTTTATTCATATGAGTTATAATAAACTCGACACCGACATTCTCTGTCGGTATCTTTTTAACATTCAAAGCTATTTCGGCTTTATAGTCATGTCCTGAATGATACACATTTTCTTCTGGTCGCTCGAAACTATAATTTATAACTTCAATATTATCCCATTCTTCCCTCATAACATTTTTCCAGGCAGCGAGTTCCTTTACCTTTTCAAAATTATTCTCAATCAGGTATTTATGACGCGAGAATAGTTTGAAATAATATTTTTCATAATAATCATCAATTTGTCTTTTCATGGTAAACTCCGGTGCAATTTTTACCATGGTGTTTTTAATCAGGCTCATCCATTCAGTGGGGATTCCCTGCTCATTATGTGAATAATATGCAGGAACTATTTCAAATTCCAGCATATTATATATTGTTTCAGCATCTATATCATCCTGCAGATCCTGGTCTTCATAGGTTCTTTTCTTAGGAATCGCCCATCCGGCATATGCACGATAACCTTCCACCCACCAGCCATCAAGAACACTGAAATGAAGGGTTCCGTTCATAACAGCTTTTTCACCGCTTGTACCAGATGCTTCAAGCGGCCGGGTCGGTGTATTAAGCCATATATCAACGCCCCTGACAAGATTTTTTGCCAGCTCAATGTCGTAATTTTCAAGGAATATCACCTTTCCCGAAAAACGCGGCATCAAAGTTACTTCAAAAATCTTTTTAATAAGGTCCTTACCGCCTTCATCATTCGGATGCGCTTTCCCTGCATAAATAATCTGAACAGGCATCTGGGGATTATTTACTATCCTGTCAAGCCTGTCCAGGTCCCTGAACAGAAGTGAGGCGCGTTTATAAGTAGCAAAACGCCTGGCAAAGGCAATCGTAAGAATTTTCTCATCCAGATGACTGCTGATATTCAGCAACAAACGAGGGCTGACATGTTTCTCCATCAGGTTTGTCTGAATTCTCTTTCTGATATTGGTAAAGAGCTGCTCCTTGAGTTCCTTCTTTATTTCATATATCCTTTTATCGTCGATTGAATAAAGTTTTGCCCACAAGGATCTGTCGGTCTGATCAAAATTAAATGTTCCTGTCAGCTCCTTAAAGATCTCTTTCCACTCCCTGGCAACCCATGTCGGATGGTGAACGCCGTTAGTAACATGACCTATAAAAAGCTCTTCTTTAAGGTATCCCGGCCATAACTTATTAAACATTCCACGACTGACACGTCCATGCAGCTTACTCACACCATTGACTTCCTGTGACATACGTGCCGCAAGGAAACTCATATTGAATTTTTTTTCGCCACTGCTCTCACAACGTCCAAGTGACATTAACTCATCCCATGTAATACTAAGACGAATGTGATAATGAGAAATGTATTTACGCAACAGGTCTTCATCAAATGAATCATGGCCGGCAGGTACGGGTGTATGAGTCGTAAAAAGTGTTGATGATCTGACAACCTCCAGTGCCTGGTTAAATGTAAGATGTTGTTCAGTAACAAGAGTCCTGAGCCTTTCGAAGCTGATGAATGCCGAATGTCCCTCATTGCTGTGATAAACATCCGGAGTTACTCCGATAGCTGCCAATGCCCGGATACCACCTATGCCAAGAATAAGCTCCTGCCTTAACCTGTTTTCATTGTCGCCTCCATACAGATAATGGGTTACTGTTCTGTCCTCAGCCGAATTATCTTCAAAGTCAGTATCAAGAAGCAAAAGTCTTACTTTACCAACCATGGCTTCCCAAACCTGAATTTTGATGGTCCTTCCAGGCCATGCAAGGCTGACAAGAATGTTATTACCTTCTGAATCCTTCACCGGATTGATCGGAAGGTGTGAAAATTCTTCCGCATCATAAATGGAAAGCTGTTCCCCCCGCGGGCCCAGTTTTTGCTTGAAATAACCATACCGGTAAAGGAGACCTATTCCAAGGATATCAAAATTTGAATCGCTCGCCTCTTTAAGATAGTCTCCGGCAAGAATACCAAGTCCTCCGGAATAAATTTTCAGACATGGATGAATCCCGAACTCCATACTGAAATAGGCAATTTTCGGTCTGGAGGGATCCCCCGGCCGGCTTAAATATTCTTTAAAAGATTTATATATTTTGCTCAGCTCAGTTACAAAGCTATCATCATCTTCCAGTACCAGAAGTCTTTTATAATCAATCTTTTCAAGCAGCAGTTTTGGATTATGTTCAACCTCTTCCCAGAGCGATGGATCCATTCTTTTAAATAATGATTCAGCTGCCGCATTCCAGGACCACCAGAGATTATTTGATAATACCTTCAGGGATTCCAGTTTTCCCGGGACATCACTCTGTACATAAATATCTTTCCAGACAGGGACCTGGTGAGGTTTGCGAATCTGCAAACCCGGTGCTTCCACAAATCTGGCAAATTCCCTGGGCTCTCCTCTTTTATCGCGTATCTGATCCAGAGCTTTATTATACGCTGTGAAGTAATACTTTACCAGATTATCCCACACTGCGATCCTCGAAATAGTGTATGCTTTCTGGCGTGCCTCAATAACTTCCTTGTCGCTAAATCCGGCAAACGCTGAGATAAAAGTCCGGATATTAGTGATAACATCTTTCCCATTACCATCTGTGCGTTCAAATATTGCCATTCCGTTACCTGGATTCTTAAAATACTTCTGAACCCAGAGTCCAAATCCCGAAAGTGAAGTGGTAACAGTTGGTATTGAAAACATTAAGCTCTCAAGCGGGGTGTACCCCCATGGTTCATAATATGAAGGAAATACCGTAAGATCAAAACCAATGAGAATGTCAAAATATGGCATATTGAAAATCCCATCATTCCCGTTAAGATAAGAAGGTACAAAGATAATTTTGACGTTTGATTCCCTTTCGTTCAGAAGATTGTTTGCTGATATTCTCTGCAGTATGGGGTCGTTTGCCGGGTAATGGAGATTGTGTGTGAGGTACCTGCTGCCATTGTTAATTGGTCCGCTATTATACAGAATATCCATTACATCTTTGCGCGGGCCCTTGTGATATGCAGGCATCAAAATGAAAGCGATACACTCCTTTTTAATACTATCATCCTGTTTCATTTCCCCAAGAGAGTCGATAAAAATATCAACACCCTTATTTCTGAATTCGTATCTTCCGCTGTTTGCAATAAATATACAATTATCCGTAAGTCTGTAACCCAAAACAGCCTCGGTAACGCTTTTCAGTTTTGCCCTGGCAACCTCCCTGCACTCATCAAACCGGTCAACTCCAGGAACAAAAGAATCGTCAAATCCGTTAGGGGTAACTATATCAACATCTTTACCCAGAAAATGACGACATTCCCGGGATGTAATCTCACTGACAGAAGTAAAGACATTTGCTTCAGTTGCTGAGATCTTCTCCAGCGATTGTTTGGCAACGATATTAAATTCCCGTGCAACCTGCGAAGGATTATATTCTTCCATATTACCATAGAGTGGTCGGTTATTCCCTGCTATACAACGTCCAAGAACCGTTGCATGAGCTGTAAACGAAGTGGCAATCCACGGAGTAGTTTTCTTCAGGTACAGAATCCCAGTTCCTGTCATCCATTCATGAAACTGTGCAATTATGTTCTGGTAATCATGATAAAAGTTGGTAAAACTCTCGATAATTTTACCGGCAGCATATCCGAAAAGGGCAGGTTCCACATAATCCCACTGCCCAGTAATACTGTCAAGTTTGTATTCTTCCCAGAACATGGCAAATATCTCATTTTGCAATCCAAAATATGATGTAAAATCGACCAGTATAACAATTGGCTTACCCGAAATATTCCATCTCCCGATTTTTACCCTTAATAATTCTGCGGCAGCCCTGGTTTTCCATTCAACAAAAAGAGAATCGTCGGGTATAAATTCCGGGTTGCCATCCTCTTCCCTCCAGACATCCGGACCAATAAGTATATAATTATCTCCCAGCTCTTCTATTATATTAAGAGCTTTTGTTGATATTACCGTATGTATTCCACCCACCTTGTTACATACTTCCCAGCTTGTTTCAAAAATAAAATCGACCTTCATATGAGTTTGTTAGTTAGTTCATATTAAAAATTCCTGTTCCTGATCCTTAATCCTGCTTCTTTGATTTTTGACCGGGGCGTTTTCCTTACTGTCAGGAAGACTTATGATTTTGAAGAAATTACTGTAGCTTTTTTGTCAGGGTCTTCTTTTCCGGCTTTCCGTCCACAGACTTTACCAAAATTTTGGTTACAGATCTTGTTTTTGGCTTTGGTTTATCCTTTGTTTTTGTTTTTAAAATCTTTTTTGTCAGCTTTTCAATTTCAATTGCCTGATTTTCTATTATTTTGTTCTTTTCTAATACAAGGGAATTAAGATTAGCGATCTGTTGCTGGTCTGTTGTCGCAGGGTGGCACCTGTTAATTCTTATTTCAAAATCGCTGAGGACGTTCATATAATTCATAAATGCATCATAAGGTGTCTCATAGGGATTAAAATATGCATGAACAGCTCCGTCTGAAAAGAACTTTGTCGCCATATAATAAAAATGGTCGCTGGATTGAAGGTATTCCCAATCTTTGTTAAGATGTTCATCATTACATTGCTTTATTTTGTCTGAAAGCTCATACAATTTCTCCAGAGCCGCACTTTGCAAATCGTTTCCAAGCCAAGCGGTTATATCTCTCTCTTCATCAGCCCATGATATAGCAGATGGAATACTAATCGCAGAAACAGGCTGAAGGTTATCTGCAACTTCCGATGGGGTCATAAACCTGAAAGATGTTTTTTTAAGGATAGCTTCGGGTAAATGTTCCAGAAAATCGAAGATCCCGGTCTCCTTCCAGTTGTGTTCCCCAAATGTCTCATAGTCGATAAATATATTTACCAACTCACTTTTGGGAGCAATAGTATTCAGCCATAATGCGTACTTATCAGCTGTTAATGGCCAGGCGGTCCAGCTTCTGTTAGAAAATCTGAAAGCTATATCATCACTCAGTACAAAATTCCTCAGCAGTAGTTTAAGCCTTGGGTTTATCACATTGCAATACAGATAATTGGGACTCTTCCAGCCAAGTACATGTTTTGCTCCTTCCGTAAGCATGCATTTGAATCCCATATCAGCAACCCACGACCCGATAAGGTCGGAGTAAATTAATTCTGTGTTGCGGAAAGAGGTTGTTTCAACCCCCAGAAACTCCTTCATCATATTCCTGTGTATAGCAACCTGTTGCTCAAACTGGCTCTTGCTTTTAAGTGAGGAAAGGGAATGGGAAGCTGTTTCTGCAAGAAACTCCACCATACCTGTTTCTGCCAGTTGCCTGAAAGAATCAAGAACTTCCGGAGCATAAAGTCTGAACTGGTTGATTACCGGTCCTGAAAGAGAAAATGAAACTTTGAATTTACCTTTATGCTTATTAATGAGATCAAGAATTATTTTATTGGCAGGCAGATAGCATTTATCAGCTACTTTACGCATGATTGATTCGTTCAGGAAATCATCATAATAATAATGATCGTGTCCCAGGTCAAAAAACCTGTAACGTTTCAGCCGGAATGGCTGGTGTACCTGAAAATAAAAACATACTGCTTTTTTTATTGCTGTGCTCATATCTTTTAGCTTATTTATTCCAAATCACTCTTTCGTAAATATCCTTAACATGCTTTGCTGAATTATCCCATTTGAGCCTGATAACCTCTTCTTTCCCCTTATTAATAAACATTCTCGCGAGGGCAGGATAGTTAAGTATACCATACATTGCATCTGCCATTGCATCAATATCCCAGAAATCTGTTTTTACTGCATGAGTGAGAATTTCAGCAACCCCTGACTGCTTACTGATAATTACCGGCACATTAGACTGCATAGCTTCAAGGGGAGAAATTCCGAATGGTTCTGAAACAGATGGCATAATATATACATCACTCATTTCAAGAAGTGTAAATACATCACGACCTTTCAGAAAACCAGTAAAATGGAATCTGTCAGTTATCCTAAGAGATGCAGCTCTTCTTATCATCTTTTCCATCATATCGCCAGAACCTGCCATAACAAACCTGACTTTTGGCATAACTTTTAACAGCTTATATGCTGCTTCGATAAAGTATTCCGGACCTTTTTGAAGTGTAATCCGTCCAAGGAAAGTCACAATTTTTTCGTCAAACCCTTTTTCTATTATTGTTCCGTCAGATATTTCAACCGGTTCAACGGCATTATATACAGTTTCTACTTTTTCAGGATCAATATTATATTTATTTATAACAATTTCCCTGGTCATGTTGCTGACAGTGATTATTTTGGAAGCAGCGTCCATCCCACTCTTTTCAATCCTGTATACATCGGGATTAACATTTCCTCCGCTTCTGTCAAAGTCGGTTGCATGGACATGTATTACAAGAGGTTTTCCTGATACTTCCATGGCTGCTATCCCTGCAGGATATGCAAGCCAGTCGTGGGCATGTATTATATCAAAATCATTTTCTTCCGCTATAACTGATGCCACAACTGAATACTTATAAATCTCATCCAGCAGGGAATAATCATATTTCCCTGAAAAGTCAACTCTCCCATTACTGTTTGTCTTAATAAATAGTCTGTATTCTGGAAGATCGGATTTAACCATTTTCCAGAAATCTTCCGGGTCGGTATAAGGAACTATTCGGGATGAAACTTCAATCTTCTCAACTGATTTTCTTGAACCCTTGTAAAAAATCTTTCTTGATTTTACAGGTATCTTGTTTGCTCCTATAAGCCTGACAACACTCTGTTCCTCATCGTCCCATACTTTGGGGACAACAAAGATAACCTCCATGTCATCTATCTTTGCCAGACCTTTTGTCAGACCATAACTGGCAGTGCCCAATCCACCTGATATATGTGGTGGAAACTCCCATCCAAACATTAACACACGCATATTATACCTTTATTAGAAATTTGCATATTCAGTTTCAAGGATATCAATTATCCTGAGCACCTCGCCAACACTCCATGCCTGCGAAATTGAACCATTAGGAGCATGAGGCGGATCTCCGTCATAAATCTCGGAAATAGTGCTTACGCCATGTTCAGTCATAACATCCTCAAGACCATATATCAGGTTCCTTATTTTCTGAACTCCCTGTTTCCCGTAAACTTTTAACCATCCTTCACAAAAAGGACCCAAAAGCCATGGCCATACTGTTCCCTGATGATAGGCGTTATCCCGCTTCTCCTGGTTACCCTGGTAGGAGCCTTTATAGAACCTGTTTCTGGGTGAAAGAGTCCTTAAGCCTCTTGGCGTTACCAGATCTTTATCAGCAAGATCAACGATTTGTTTCATTTCCTCTTTATCAAGCATAGAATAGGGAAGCGAAACTGCAATCAGCATATTAGGTCTGACAAACATATTGGCCCCTTCGTCATCATTAACATAATCAGCCGGATAAGAGGCCCTCTGATCATAAAAAATATTTTGGAAAGAATTATTTATCAGTTCAGGAAGTTTTTCAAATTCCTGTATGAATTTTTTATCTTTACTGGCCCGTGCCATCTCAAGTGAGAAAGAGACAGCGTTATACCACAAAGCATTGATCTCAACAGCATAGCCCCGTCGTGGTGTAACAGGAACCCCGTTAACAACAGCATCCATCCATGTGAGGGCTTTGCCGGGAAAATCGGAATAAATAAGCCCATTCTCTCTCATATGGATATCGAATCCGGTACCATTTTTATATGCACGGAGGATAGACTTGGCTGTTGCGCCATAACGTACCCAGCCATCTGACCCGCCCTTTCCGATGTATTGCTGTACCGTCCAGAAAAACCAGAGAGGTGCATCCACCGAATTAAATGCAGGATTATCATCACTACCCATATTGGGGAAAAGGCCATCCTTCATCCGGATGACCTGGGTATCAAGCACTTCCCGATAGAGCGAAAGTCCATGACGTGCCAGGGCAATTCCAGGGAGCGATATAAAGGTGTCTCTTCCCCACGCACCGAACCATGGATAGCCGGCAATGATGAGAGTTTTTCCACCCCTTTTTTCAATAAACTGCTGAGCAGCATTACGCAGGCAATTGATATAACTGTCGCGCGGTATTTTCCCGGTTACCGTCTTAGTAAATTTTTGTCTCAGACCAGAAGTCTTTTCTTCCTTGGTTGAGGCTGAAAAAACAAGAATGTCACCTTTATTTACTTCTACCTCAAAGAAACCAGGGGTAAAGAGATCCTCGGCATAATCATATCCCCGCTTTTGCTCCTCGGGGTATTCAACACCAAAATACCAGTCAGGTACATGTATAAATTCAGTTGCTGTGGAAAATTGCATATGCAAGGAGGGAAATCCTTCATACATTTTTGCCTTTACCCCATTTGGAATGACATCCACCCTGGTATTTGCAGAAAGATTTGCGTGTGTAAGCTGATGAATATTTCTGAAACAAAGAAACGGACGGATCTGAAGCTTCATGGATTCGGAAGCTTCCAAAACAGTAAATCTTATAAGTAACTGTTCTTCATAATGAACCAGCAACCTCTCCTGCTTAAGTATAACACCGCCAACCCTGTAGATCCTGACCGGTATAATATCAGTTTCGAAATCGTCTATATATTTATGCCCCTTGGGGCTGTAATAATCGCCATTAAATTTTCTGATTCCGGTATTAAAACTCTTGTCATTATTTACAATAGTTACATCCAGAGATGACAAAAGAACGTGTCTTTCACCACCTAACTCATCAACGGGACAAACCAGCAATCCATGATATTTTCTTGTATTGCAGCCTACAAGAGTTGTTGAAGAGTAAGATCCTGATCTGTTGGTTCTTAAAATTTCCTTTCCCAGAGAATACTCAAGATTTACAATCTGGTTTTTATCGAACTTAATATAGCTCATGAAACACCTGTTTGAATTAAATAAAAAAGTCTATTAAGATACCGTTATTTATTGAACTTTGCAAGCCTGGTCATCAAGTTTCAGGAATTTAAAATTCCGTAAAAGTATTGCCGGAATAAAAAAAGAATAACTTTGCATTCCATAAGTTTAATTTAATCACCAGATAACATTTTAATATATGAGATTATATCTAAGTCTGATCATCCTTCTAACAATTACAATTACAGGTTGTTTAAGAAATACCACAGAAATTTCCGGGAAAATCAATAATCCGGTAAAGGGAGAATATATTTTCATTGACGAACTCAAATCAAATGAGTTAATTACCGCTGACTCTGTTATGATTTCAGATAATGGTACTTTCAACTTTAAGGTGGAAACTAAAAATCCTGCATTCTATCTCCTGAAATTAAGTGATTCTAATTTCCTCACCATGTTGCTAGGACCCGGAGAAAAAATCAAGCTTGAAGCACAGCATGATTCGTTGAACTATCCGGAATTTGTTTCAGGATCGAAAGGTTCTGAAATGATGGTAGAATATAACAAAAAGCTACGCGCAACAATCAATAAACTGATGGGACTGAATGCAATTTATATGCAGAACCAGGATAGCCCTGACCTTCCATCGGTAATCGCATCGCTTGACAGTCTGGCCCAGGAATATCTTAAGGAGATCAATACCTATTCCAGGAACTATATTGATACAAATCTGACCTCACTTGTCAGCCTTGTGGCCCTGTATCAGCAGGTTGCACCAGGGGTATATATCATGAATCCTGTGAAGGACCTGAAATATTTTGTAAAAGTAGATTCTTCATTATCATTACTATATCCTGAATATGAACCTGTTAAATCGCTGCATGAACAGGTACAGGAATTTCTTGCCCAAAACAGATCAGCAGGCCTGCCAACTCAGGCCTCAGGAAAAGGAGCTGAAGCTCCCGACATCTCTCTTCCTACCCCCGAAGGTGACACTATAAGGCTCTCTTCCACAAAAGGTTCTGTGGTCCTGCTTGATTTTTGGGCTTCATGGTGCACCCCCTGCAGAAAGGAAAATCCTAACCTGGTAAAAGCTTATAATCTATACCATGGTAAAGGATTTCAAATCTACCAGGTTTCGCTCGATAAGACAAAGAGAGCCTGGGTAAATGGAATACAGGAAGACCACCTTGAAAGATGGATACATGTCAGTGATGTTCAGTACTGGAATTCGGAAGTTGTTCCATTATACAATATAGAAGCGATTCCAGCCAATTTCCTTCTCGATCGCGAGGGAAGAATAATAGCCTCAGATCTAAGGGGAGAAATGCTTCAGACCAAACTGGCCGAGCTTTTTGCCAAATAATGATTTTGCCGGCATCGGATAATATAAAAATATTTATTTAATGAGAAGACTCCTTTTTTTCCTGCTAACTTTTCTGATAGCAACCGGATGTAACAAAAAGAATACATTCACCGTAGAGGGTATAATAGGGAAAAAGCAACAACAAAAAATATATCTCAGCAGAATTGATGTTAATATTCCCTTAATGATTGATTCGGCAAAAATTCACCCTGATGGCCGGTTCAGGTTTAAGGTTAAAACTTCCCAACCTGATTTTTACCAGTTAGGGTACTCCTCATCTGACTTCATAACTCTTCTGGCAGAACCGGGCGAAAAGATAAATCTGAAGTTCAATGATAAAAATCTTTTTACAGGTTATACAGTTACCGGATCAAAAGGCTCTGAACAGATTCAGATGCTGGATATGAGGCTGTCTGACACAAAAAGAAAGCTTGATTCCCTTTCAAATATCTACAACAAAGCCTCCGGTGAACCAGGATTTGATGTTAAAGGTCCGTTGCTCGAAAAAGAGTATACTGAACTTGTAAAGGAACAGCGTAAAAAGAATATTGAGTTCATTGTTACAAATGTAAACTCTATGGCTTCAATAAAAGCTCTATATCAAAAGATCAATGAAGATACTTATGTCCTTTACGAACCCCGTGATCTTCAATATCTTAAAATAGTCTCTGATTCACTCAACCAACATTATCCCAATTCAAAACATGCTCAGGCACTTGCAAGAGATTTAAAAAAGGAATTGAATCAGATGTATGCCAATCAGTTAAAGCAGATGGCAAGCTCCATGCCTGAAACAAAACTTGATCCCGACCTTAAGGGAATTACAGGTAAAAGAGTTGCATTATCATCTCTGAAAGGGAAATATGTCCTTCTGACATTCTGGTCGGTCGCCTCAAAGGAGTGCATTGCTGAGAACCTTCAGTTAAAAGAGCTTTACAAAACATTTAATAAAAAAGGATTTGAGATATACCAGATTAATCTTGATGAAAATGAGGAAGACTGGAAATCGGCAGTTCGTTTTGACGAGTTACCCTGGATTAGCACAAGGGAAGACGACCCGCTTAATCCAAGAAATGCCAGACTTTTTAATGTAAAGGAACTGCCAGCAAACTACCTTTTTAACAAAGACGGGGAAATAATTGCATCAAATCTTCATGGTAAATCGCTTCAATTAAAACTCAACCAGCTATTTAATAACTAACCTTTCTCATTGGAGCAAACAGGGAAAATATATTTTGCATCAGATTTTCATCTTGGGTTAATGGCAGGGTCTCCTCCTGTTGAAAGAGAAAAAAAGGTAGTCGCATGGCTTAACTCAATCGCTTCTGATGCCAGGGAGATATACCTTTTAGGAGATATTTTTGATTTCTGGTGGGAGTATAAACTTGTTGTCCCGAGAGGTTTCACAAGATTCCTTGGAACGGTTTCGTCAATAACCGATTCAGGTATTCCTGTCCACTTTTTTACAGGTAATCACGATATGTGGGTTGGCGATTATTTATCAGTTGAATGTGGTATTACTGTTCACACTACCCCAATAACTACCAGTTTTAACGGGAAAAAATTCCACCTGGCCCATGGTGAGGGGCTCGGAACAAGCGATCAATTTTATAAGATTCTTCTTACCATATTCCGCAACAAACCCCTTCGTGTCCTCTATTCAGCCCTCCATCCAGCAATTGGTGTCGGAATAGGTCATAAATGGTCATTAAATTCAAGGCTCGCAAAGGGTATTTCAAAAGAATTCCTCGGAGAAGAAAAGGAGGATCTGATCAGATATTCCAGAACCGTTCTGAATAAAGAGGATATTGATTATTTCATTTTTGGCCACCGGCATCTGGACATGACATACAAGCTAAAAGAGGGAGCAGAAATTATTTTCCTCGGGGACTGGCTTAAGAAGGGAAGTTTTGCCCGGTGGGACGGCAATGCACTTGATCTGATTGCGTTAAGTCAGTCAACCTGATCTTCAACATTAACTGTTAAAGTGAAGTAAGAATAGGTTTCATTTACTTTTTCGAACTTGAAAATAAGCTTGCTACCCGATTTCCTGGCCATATAAATCAATCCCATATTCCCTGTACTGTCAGAACTTAAAGTTTGCTTTGAAAGAGATTTACGGAAAAACTCTTTAAGTCCCGACCTGTCTTGTTTATTAATTGTTTCGAGTTTATTCTTTAGTTCACCGACACTGGAATTCAGAATAAGATTACCTGTAGTAAGCGAATATATATTGCCTTCCAGTCTGATCATGACAACAGGCATTCCGAATTTTTCCTCAGCTTCCTTATCGGGAGCATATTTTGTTACATTTTCAAGTATCTCAACAAGTATGCTGAATACCCTCCTGCGGATATTGGATCCGGCTTCTTCCGCTGCAAGCCTGGTTTCGGTAAAAGAAAGTACTTCCTTTCCTACCTCTGGAGAGACATGGCCTGACCATATCAGGTAAATATTATTTTCAGCCATAAGCTTTTCGAGCTGTGATGCTTCATTACCATGAAAATGTTTCTCCTGGCTGTGATTGTGTATCCCCAAACCTTCCGAATTGACAGTTTTGTTTAAAATAAAATATGAAAATTCATCATCTATTGAAACAAAATCATAATCGAGTTTGTTTCCTGTCTTTTTAGCCATTTCTATCAAACCGAGGCCAGCTCCTCCCTTGCCGCTCGATTCGGAAGCGCTCAGCATTTGCCTGTAAAAACTTCTTATCTCATTGGCTTCAAGATTATTAATCTCGTCCAGTTTTGACCTGAGAGAATTAATATTGGATGTTGATATTACATTCCCCGTTGTTACATTGTACCCACCATCAGATTTTGAATACACAACTAGCGACATGTTGGACTGTTCACTTTTATCGTTATGTCTCGAAATGTTCTGAAGGCTCTCCAGAACATACATAAAAAGCCTTTTTCTTCCGATAAATCCAAAATCCGAATTCTCCATCTCCTTTTCAAGTAACATCAAAAGAGGTATTGAATTATCATTAGTGATGATACCTCTGTAAACAAAGAGAAGACGTTCATTCGTCATTTTATCTCGAATTCTTTGTATCAGATCCATGAAAAGTATTTCAAGTTGATTAATTAAGGTTATAAAAATAGCAAAAAAGTTAACTCCTCCAAAAAGATTTAAATAATGGCTTGTGAAAAATATTTTTCTTTATTATAATCCCGGTGGAAGAACTTTCTAAATAGTGGATCGATCCAACAGAGTTTCTCTGATGTACAACAGGATTTAAAAATATATCACTCTTCCTTTTCATTAAGAATATTCTTCTGACAGCTGGTCTGTTCCAACTTTAAAGTACCGACGTCAAGAATCCTGCTTGTGAAATCCTCTCTGCAACAAGCAAAATGGTCCTGAAACCGTTCTTTAAAATTCAAATAATGTTTGAAGGTATAATCAATTTCTTAAAAAACCGTAAATATTGTTTTTTTTCCTGAAGGAGGATGATTACAGGAGGGAATCTTGACCAGCTATATACAAATGAAAATCAATTACAAACAGGTTCCTGACTTATAATCTGAAAATCAACAGAAAAGAAATTCAACATTTTATCAGAAACAACATCATTCCTGAATATAATCCAAGTATATTTGCCGTTTATTTCTTTTGTGTTTGGAAAAATGAAAAGTTAAATTAAATTTGAATCTTAATATAAAACTAACAAAATCAAATCTTTTTCTTGATCCACTTATGAAAAATATACCACCTAATAAAAAAAGTGAGTATCTTGACAAAAATTCAGAATTTCTAAAATATTTAATAGAAAAAGGAGGTCCCGAGCCTCAGGATTATGCTGAATTCACTGCTTTTGTGGACAATATCGAACCTGACTTAGTGGACAGCTTAAGAGAAAAAATAAATAGTATTCTCAATGAAAACACTTTGATTGGCCATGGATTTATAAAACCATATGGTTATCCTGGCGATTTTATGCTTATTGATAAGATCTATCAGTATCGTATAAATGAAGACGAAAGGTACAAAAACTGGGATATTTTCTTTCAGCAGCAACCGGCTGCCAATGCTGTCAGGAACCGTAAGAGTTTTTTTCTGAACTATTGCAAAAAGCTTGTCTTAAGAAAAAAGAGCTCAAAAGTACTTATTTTGGGTTCTGGTCCGGCTACGGATGTGTATGAATTTCTTGAGGGACATTATGGTCAGAATGAAATAACCATTGACCTGATAGATTATGACCAGTGTGCTATCGATTTCTCAATGAAAAAGAATTTGAAATTCAATGGAATAATTTCTTACAACAGAATTAATTCTTTAAGGTTCAACCCCTTTAAGTTGTACGATCTGATCTGGAGTGCTGGTATGTTTGATTATTTTAAGGAGAAACATTTCATATTTCTCCTTAAAAAGTACTTTAATTGCCTCACTGAAGACGGGGAAATGATCATAAGCAATTTCAGCATAAATAATCCGAATATGAGATCAATGGAAGTATTGTCAGACTGGTACCTGAATCTCCGGTCCGAATCTGACCTGCTTCACATTACTTCAGAAGCCGGGATTTATAAGAAAATGGCCTCTGTTGAAAAGGAACCACTGGGAATAAACTACTTCCTCAAAATAAAAAAGCAATAGGGAATTTAAGTCTCCAAATATTTGAAACAGTATTAATACTTTCTTAATGAATATTTTTCAAAATCTGGGCAGGTCTATAGTGGGATTCCCTTCCGGGTCGCAGGAGGCGATTTCTTTAAATTATATGACATTATCCTTCAACGGTGCTCAAAGTTCTCTTGAAATGGAGTATCAGGATGATTATTTCAAGAGATCTCTCAGTCCGTTCAGATTTTCCCTCTTTCTTTCACTTATTTTTTATGGAGCATTTGCATTACTTGATGCTGTTACAGTTCCCTCTGTCAAGGAAGTATTCTGGCTTATACGTTTTGGACTGGTATCCCCGGTACTTATCGGAGGTTATCTCTTTTCCTATTCAAAATATTTTAGAAAATTTTGGCAGATTTCTATTGCAATCATAATGTTCATTACCGGATTCGGTATTATAATAATGATCGTAATTGCGGCAAAAGTCGGAGACTATTCTTATTACGCAGGTCTGATCCTGATCTTTATTATCGGGTATTCATTTATAAGGGCACGATTTGTTTATGCTTCATTGGCCGGCTGGTCAATTGTTTTATGTTACGAAATTGCAGCCATATGGGTATCAGATACACCGGTTGTCACTCTCGTAAGTAATAATTATTTCTTTATAAGTGCCAACCTTATTGGAATGGTAACGAGCTATTTCATTGAGTTGTCAGCCCGTAAAGAATTTTATATGAGAAAACTTCTCGAGCAGGAGAAAGAAAATGTCAAAAATGTGAACGATGAGCTTGAGAAAAGAGTGCAGGAACGAACAATGCAGCTATCAAACGCCAATATTGATTTAAAAAAGGAGATAGAAATCAGACAAAAATTTGAAAGAGAGAGGGCTGAACTGGAAAAACAATTATTCCAACTTCAAAAAATGGAGACTATCGGCACCCTGGCAGGTGGAATTGCGCACGATTTTAACAATATCCTGACACCAATCCTTGGGTATACAGACATGGCACTTGAAGAACTCCCACATGAGAGTACATTCAGGTTTGATATTGAACAGATTAATAATGCAGCGCTGAGAGGGAAAGACCTTATACAACAGATACTGACTTTTAGCCGGGAAGTTGATTTTGAGAGAAAACCTATTCAGTTGCAGCCCATCGTTTCAGAAGTTCTTAACCTGTTAAAAGCCTCCTTCCCGTCAAGTGTCAAAATAATACAATCAATTGATGCCGAAGTAGGGACAGTACTGGCTGATCCCACACATATCCATCAGATTATTATGAACCTCTGCACAAATGCTAACCATGCAATGATGGAAACCGGTGGTAACCTTGAAGTAAGACTTGAAGCTTTTTATGTTAATCAGAAATTTACAGAAAAGGTCCCCACACTGAAAAAGGGAGACTATATCAAGTTGTCAGTTTCAGATACAGGTCATGGGATGGATCTTAAAACCAGAGAAAGAATTTTTGAACCCTTCTTTACCAGAAAAGAGGTTGGTTCGGGATCGGGGCTTGGACTCTCGGTGGTTCATGGTATAGTAAACAATTATGGTGGAGCTATCACCGTTGACAGCGCTCCGGGAGAAGGAACCACTTTTACCATTTATATGCCAAGATATGGAGCAGGACTTTTAGTTACTGATAAGCTTCATAAAAAATCTGTAAAAGGAGATGAACATATCTTATTTGTTGACGATGAACCTGAAATTACTTTTATGGGTAAAAAGATGCTTGAGCATCTGGGTTATAAGGTTACAATAAAAACAGATCCACTTTCCGCACTTGAGGATTTTAAAACCAATCCCGGGGAATATTCACTTCTGGTTACTGACCAGAATATGCCCAGAATGCAAGGGACTGATCTCTCTTCACGATTAAAAGAGATTCGCCCGGATTTAAAAGTTATAATTATTACGGGATATGCAGAAAATTTAACTGAAGAAGAAATCTTACGGAGCGAGATTTCGGAAGTTATATTGAAACCAATGGTGCTTAATGATTTCAGTAAGGTTATCAGAAGAGTATTGGACGAAATTAATATTAAAACAATTTAAAAATGGCTAAAATTCTTGTACTTGATGATGAGCCCTCCATACTTGTTATGCTAAAAAAAATGCTTGAAAGGGATGGTCATGAGGTGGAAACCGCTTCAAACGGAAAAGATGGAATTGAACTTTTTGAAAAGAGGAAACCGGATCTTTTGATAACAGATATTATAATGCCCGAAAAAGAGGGGCTGGAAACCATATTTTTATTAAGAAAAAAACATCCGGAGCTGAAAATAATTGCCATTTCGGGAGGAGGAAGAATAGGCCCTGACGAATATCTCCCGGTTGCAAAACTTCTTGGAGCAAGCGCGGTCTTTCAAAAACCACTTGTCGCCAAAGTGTTTATGCAGGCAGTTTCTACACTTTTAAATGAAGCTAAGCAACATGATCCTCAAATGGAACTATAAAAAGTAATTCAACCTGCCCAGCCCTCTTTATCAAGGTTGCGGTAATTTATTGCTTCTGAAATATGTTCGGCATTAATACTATCAGAATCAGCCAGGTCAGCAATTGTTCTCGCCACTTTCAGTATCCTGTCGTAGGCACGTGCTGAAAGTCCCCGTAATTCCATTGCGGTTTTAAGTAACCTTCCGCCTGACTCATCCAGCTGACAATATTTTCTTTGCATCGACGAAGTCATCTGTGCATTTGCATAAATCCCCGATATCGATTCAAAGCGCTTAGCCTGGTTTGCTCTTGCCCTGATAACTCGTTCGCGTACCATTGCGGAATTTTCAGCCTTTTCCGAATCGGAAAGCTTGTCATATTTAACCGGAACAACCTCAATGTGAATATCTATCCTGTCAAGAAGAGGCCCTGATATCCGGTTAAGGTATTTCTGTACCATACCGGGTGAACACATGCACTCTTTTTCGGGATGATTATGAAATCCGCACGGACAGGGGTTCATGCTTGCCACCAACATGAAACTAGCGGGGTAATCAACGGTTGATTTTGCTCTTGAAATTGTAATAACCCTGTCTTCCAGCGGCTGCCGCATAACCTCAAGAACCGTTCTCTTAAACTCCGGTAGTTCATCAAGGAACAATACCCCATTATGTCCAAGAGATATTTCCCCTGGTTGGGGAAATGTGCCTCCGCCCACCAGAGCGACATCCGATATTGTATGGTGAGGTGAACGAAATGGCCTTCGGGTCATAAGCGCAACATGATCGTCAATCTTACCAGCAACAGAATGGATTTTGGTTGTCTCAAGAGCCTCTTCAAGTGTAAGGGGTGGAATGATAGTAGATAAACGCTTGGCTAACATTGTCTTACCTGCTCCGGGAGGACCAATCATAATAATATTATGACCACCTGCAGCAGCCACCTCCAGGGCACGCTTAACATTCTCCTGACCTCTGACATCAGAAAAATCAACATCATATTTGTTGGCCTCACGGGCAAATATCTCATTCAGATCAACCTTAACCGGACTGAACATTCGTGTTCCGTTGAAAAAATCAACAACATCGCTTAGATTTTCCATTCCATAAACATCCAGATCGCCTACAACGGCAGCTTCACGTGCATTTTTTTGGGGTACAATGACACCTTTAAATCCTTCTTCTCTGGCACTCAGGGCAATAGGCAGTACCCCCTTAACCGGTTGTAATGTTCCGTCAAGAGAGAGTTCCCCCATTATAATATAAGATTCAATTTCTCCTTTATTTACCTTCTCGTCGGCTGCCAGAATGCCCATAGCAAGAGGCAGGTCGTAGGATGAGCCCTCTTTACGGATATCCGCCGGAGCCATATTAATTACTACCTGTTTGCCAGGCCAATGAAAGTCAATGGCACGAAGAGCTGATTCAATTCTTTGCTGACTCTCTTTAACTGCCACATCAGGCAGCCCCACCAGGAAAAAACGGATGCCGCGCGACACATTGACCTCAATGGTAACTGTCACAGCATCAATGCCGGTAACGGCACTGGCAAATGTTCTGACTAACATAATAAAAAGTTTACTAGCACTTCAGGAAACACACTACCAAATGTAGTAAATTAAAAGGCAAAAGTCAAAAGTTAAAAGACAAAAGTTGAAGAGGTTTCAGAAGATAATAGAATACTTTTCAGGGTTGAGGTTCATGGTAACCTGACCCCGGAATATACCAAATATAAAACATATATCCGATCAGGTTAAAGTAAAGAATGTCTGAATGTGCTGGAATTTTAATGATCATGTCTCGATCCTCCGGGCTTGTTAACAACTTCAACAGTGTAAAAAACATTACCCTCAAAGTGGTATCGGGGGTTACTCAGAATTCGCCAGGGATTCATTTTATTATTATAAATTAAGGTAGCAAATAAAGATTTTTAATAACTTGTTTCTATGAATAAGGATCTATTTGATAGTCATAAATATTTAATATTAAGGCACATATATATCGCAATGAAAAGCAAATTCAGATTGACTCCTGGTTCCATAGGCTTATCTGCTATGGCGTTTCTGGTCCCGGCTTCATCAATTTCTCAAAAATTGCCTGAAAAGCCAAATATCCTGATCATTATAACAGATCAGCAATCTTCAGAGTCGATGAGCTGCACCCTGGGTAACAGCTATATAAATACTCCCAATATGGATTACCTGGCAAACCATGGCATCAACTTCACAAATGCCTACTGTGCAAATCCTCTTTCAGTACCATCAAGGAGCTCTATGTTTACCGGAATGTACCCACACCAGATAGGTATTCAGTCAAATGATAACAATAAGATAGACCCGGTAATTTTTCCAAATCTGGGAACGATATTTGAAAAAGCCGGATATGAAACGGGGTATACAGGGAAATGGCACTTGCCTTATGATGTCAAAGATCCTTCTGTCAATGGTTTTTCTTATATGAAGAACATTAAAAACAATGGTATAGACAGTATGTTACCCGAGGCTGCAACAAAGTTTCTGAAAGCTCAGCACAAGAAGCCCTTTCTTCTTGTTGCATCCTTTGTGGATCCTCATAATATTTGTGAATGGGCCCGGGGACAAAAACTACCGGATGGAAGTGTTGGCCCTCCTCCATCTCCATCAGAATGCCCGCCATTGAGAAAAAACAGTGCACCTTCAGAAAATGAAACTGATATAATGAAACTTATAAGAACATCATATCAGGCAAGTAAAACTTTTCCTGTAGGTAAGTTCAGCGATGATAAGTGGCGTCAGTATACCTGGGCATATTACAGGATGATAGAAAAAACAGATAATGAAATCGGGAAGATACTTACAACTTTGCGTGAGTCTGGTCTGGATAAAAACACAATCGTGGTCTTCCTTTCAGATCATGGCGATTGCCAGGGTGCACACCACTGGAACCAGAAGACTGTTTTTTATGAAGAGGCCTCAAAGGTGCCATTTATAATCAGTAATCCAGGACTTAAACCAGGAAAATCAGATGTTCTTGTACAGACAGGAATAGACCTGATGCCAACACTTTGCGATCTGGCTGGCATAAAGCCCAAAAAGGCACTTCCGGGCATTAGCATGAAACCGGTTTTAATATCCGGACAATTGCCTGAGGAAAGAGATTATGTAGTTGTTTCAGACTGGCTTGTTGAGGGCGACAGTGTAAATGGGGATAAACCTGAACCTGAAGGAAGGATGCTCAGAGATAAAAGGTTCAAATACTGGATACTCAATGAAGGTCAAGAAAAAGAAACTCTTTATGATCTTCAGACAGACCCCGGAGAGATGATCAACCTGTCAGGAGACCCGAAATACAGAACCAATCTGGAAAATTGCAGGAAGAAACTTGCGGACTGGGCTGAAAAAAACAAAGATCCGTTTATCACCCATTTAGTCCGATAGCTGAGGTGATTACCTTTTAAAAACGCAAGAAATGAATTTAAAATACAAAGTACTTTTTGCAGGATCACTGGCAACAGCCGCTAATTTATTGGCCAGCACCGGAACAGACGGTAATAAAGGTCCAGAAGACCTGAAACAAAGTAAACCAAATATTCTATGGGTAACCATCGAAGATACTTCTCCCCAGTTTATCGGTTGTTATGGTAATAAGGATGCACGAACTCCTGTCATTGACAGGCTGGCAATGGAAGGAGTCCGTTTTACCAATGCATTTTCTACAGGAACTGTAAGTTCTCCAAGCAGGTCATGTATCATTACCGGAATAAAAACATATAAAACAGGTACCGGCAATCACAGGAGTAATTATCCTATACCAGGTTTTGTGAAGGGATTTCCCTATTATCTTCAGAAAGAGGGTTATTATGTTACCAATAACGCCAAGACAGATTATAATGTCGCTAATCCTCAGTCCTTTATAAATGAAGCGTGGAACGAGAGTTCAGACAAAGCGGGATGGTGGAACCGCAAACCAGGACAACCCTTTTTTGCAGTTTTTAATTATATGGATTCACATCAATCCAGAACGATGACCCAGTCTTATCAATGGTACCTGGAAAATGTTCTTAATAAACTGGTTCAGGAGGAAAGGATAGCGGATAACGGATTTCAGATGCCTCCATTTTATAATGATACCCCTGAAATGCGTAAACAGTTTGCAAGAGTCTATAATTCAATAAAGCTCACAGATAATAAAATTGGTGATTTATTGGCAAGGCTTGAGAAAGATCATCTGAAGGACAGTACTATAATATTCTTTTATGCCGACCATGGTGAGGGTGAACCTCGTGGAAAAACCAACGGGATCAATCTTGGTTATCGTGTCCCGTTTATTATCTGGTTTCCTGAAATGTATAAAAATCTGTCTCCCTGGGGAACAGGTGGCGCCGTAATCAATGAACTTATTGATTTTGAGGACCTTGCTCCCACACTGATCAGCCTTGCCGGAGGGAATGTCCCTGACTATCTGACAGGAAGAATACTGATAGGGAAAAGCAGGTCAAAACCTGCCGATCATCTTGTTTTGTCTGAAGACCGGTCTGATAATGGAATTGATATGGTAAGGAGTGTAACTGACGGCAGGTTTATATATTCACGAAATTTCATGCCTTTTATGCCAGAAGTGAGGTATATAAGATATATGGAAATTGGAGAGATAAAGCAGCAGATGCGAAAAGAGCTGGCTCATAATTTATTGAATCCGCTGCAAAAAAGCCTTTTTGAAGACCGGCCTCCTGAATTCCTGTACGATATTGAAAATGACTTATGGGAGACAAAAAACCTTGTTAATGCTCCTGAATATAAAGTAGTTCTTGTCAGGATGCGAATGCAGCTTGAAAAAGAGATGGTTGAGTCAAAGGATATTCTATTGCTTCCGGAATATGAAATAGGTCTTATATCTGAGAAAACCACACCATACGAATTCCGGCTTGACAACAATAAGTTTCCGGTAGCTGAGATTTACAAAGCAGCTTCATTATCAGGATTCAGAGGCAAAGATATTACCTCGCAACAAATTAAGCTAATGAAGCATCCTGATAAAATTGTCAGATACTGGGCTATGATCGGTTTGAGATCACAGAATACCGATGATTTAAAACCTTTTGAGGAAGTAATTTTAAGTGCTATAAATGATGTTTACCCACCCGTTGCCATTACTGCTAGTGCTATTGCTTTCAGGCAATCAGGAAATAGGCTGGCTGCGGAAAACTTAAAGAAATTTTGTTCTGCTGAAAATATGGACCTGGCGCTGTTGACAATCAACTACCTGCTTTATGTAAAGAACAAAGAACCTTTTGTTGAAACAATAAAATCGGTTCATGAAATGACCGGTAGAAATTATAATGTAAAAGCCGCCTGCATGGATTTTCTGGGTAGTTTACATTTGGTACCAAACAATACGGACTATGCTGAATAAGAAAAGTGATTGCTAAACACTACATATGGTATCGTATAATGAGTTGAACAAAATGGTCTTCAGGTAATAAGCGCAGTATGATCGTCAATCTTCCCAGCAATAGAATGGATATTGGTTGTCTCAAGAGCCTCTTCAAGTGTAAGAGGGGGAATAATTGCAGAAACTGTCTGGATTTATTAACCTGGCTTAAGCAGGTAAAGTTTTCATCCGGATAAGAAAATACACAACCTCTCAATTAGCAGATTGTTAGTGCTTTGCAAGAAAATCTCTTTAATTGGTAAAAAATATCCCTGAATCAGTTTGTATTTGGGATATTATATTTTCATACAAACCAATTAAAAAGAAGGTAAAATATGAAATAACGTAAAAGGATGATCAAATGGCAGATGTTCATCTGGTATTTGATTTAAATTTGTACTTTGCAATGTAATCAGATTAAAACAATAAATTATGAAAAAGCTTACTTCTATAGTTTGTTTGCTACTGATCATGGCGTTTTCTGGCATTGCACAAAACAAAACGATCAATGTGCTTGTATTCTCAAAGACTTCGGGTTACAGGCATAATTCCATTTCAGCAGGTTTAAAAATGATGAGCAATCTGGCCCAGGAAAGAAATTGGATTCTGACAGCCACAGAAAATGCGGATTTGTTTACTCCTGATTTTTTGAAAACTTTTGATGTAGTGGTATTTTTGAATCCTACGGGGGATGTTTTGAATGACCAGCAGAAGAAGAATTTTGAAGCATTTATGGCTAAAGGTAAAGGATTTGTCGGTATTCATGCAGCTGCCGATTGTGAGTATGACTGGGCATGGTACGGACAATTGAACGGAGCATTCTTTAAAACACATCCACCGGCTCAATTGGGGACAGTTATTTTTGAAAATACTGACCACCCCTCCATGGCTCCTTTTAAAGGAATGAAAACCTATCGCACATTCGATGAATGGTACAGTTTCAAGGAAAATCCAAGAGCAAAAGTTCATGTACTGGCCCGGCTGGACGAAACCTCACTTAATGAAGCTACTCTGAAAGATGACAAATGGAAAATGGGTGACCACCCTCTGATCTGGTACCAGGAAATGGGCAATTCACGTTCATTCTACACCGTTTTCGGGCACACTCCGGAAGCTTTTGAAAATCCAAAAATTAAAGAACATATCGGTTGTGCGGTGGATTGGGTGGCAAAAAGAAATTAAGTAACAGTAAAGCCCTGAATAATTTCAATGAATCCTTCTTCCCCTGTCCTAAGGGGTATTGGGAGACAGGTCTGTATCAAAACTTTAATGATAATCCCAATTTAATGGCCATTGAATTTTTTGTGTCAGGATCATACTTCATTAAAACAATTTCGGCTGCAGACTTTTTGTGACTATCTATTAACTATAGAAGGGTTCCGGATGAGGAAAAAAGAGTAACAATAAGCGGGATTTGATATTTTTTCTACATTTACTACAAATTTTATCCTTAAATATTAATCAGTTAAGATTAAATTATGGCAGAACAGAAGAAATTCATACCCTTTGTTTCGGCTGAAACCAATATGGCCGAATTCACTCTCCGGGCCCTTATAATAGGGCTTATCCTTGCAGTGGTGCTGGGTGCGGCAAATGCCTACCTGGGGTTGCGGGCCGGGATGACCATTGCGGCTACCTATCCGGCTGCAGTTATTGGCATGGCCTTGTTAAAGGTAATGCGGGGAAGCATCCTTGAAGAGAATTTTGCCCGTACTGTAGGTTCCATCGGTGAGTCGGTAGCTGCCGGTGCCATTTTCACTTTACCGGCATTCTTCATTGCAGGGATCTGGGATCCTTTCTTTACGCCTGGCCATTATGTTACCTCTACTGTTATTCTTATCTCCGGAGGTATCCTGGGTATTATGTTCGTAGCTTTGCTCCGCCGGGTAATGGTGGATGATGCCGAGCTGCCTTTCCCCGAAAGTGTTGCAGCCGCTGAGATCCACAAGAGCGGCCAGGCCATAGGCAGCGGTTCCCGATTTTTATTCAGCGCAATGGGCATAGGAGCACTTATCCAGACACTCGGTCAAATGAATTTCTTCAAGCTTTCCTACGATAAGTTTATCGCTTTCAAGAGCCATACGATAAAGAGCACTGCCTTCAAGGTAAATGGAGGCGCCCTCCTGAGTTCGCCCGGTATCAGTCCTGCCTATATGGGTGTGGGTTATATTATCGGTCCCAGATTGGGTGCGCTTAATTTCAGTGGTGGACTGGTAGCATGGGGGCTGCTGGCCCCACTTGTCTATTTCTTTGTTTCTCCTTATTTCACCCCTGATTACCTTCAGGAGTGGGCAACCAATTTTGTGGCATCCTTTCCAAAATATTCCGTAGCCGACGCTCTTCAGAAAGTAAGTTCACCTGAATTCCAGATCGGCCGCATCTGGTTCCTCATAGTACGTCCAATTGCCATTGGCGGAATGCTCATGGGTGCCCTGTATACCCTTTTCAAAATGCGGAAGAGTCTGGCTGCCGGTATTGCACGGTCAATAAGCGATGTGAGAAAAGTGGCTGCAGGCGGATCGGTTGAACTAAGAACCGAAAAGGATATTAAATTCTCATGGATCATTTTTGGTATTATCCTGGTTGCCTTAACTACTTTCATTATTACCTATTTTGTGTTCAAAACAGCGCTTCTTCCTGCCATTGTTGCAGCCACTTTAATGATTGTACTGGCCTTTTTCTTTGCTGCAATTTCAGGTTACCTGGTAGGGATTATGGGATCGAGCAACAACCCTATCAGCGGATTGACTTTAACTGCACTCGTGGTTACCGCACTGATCCTTGTTATCCTTGGTGTAAATGCAGATAACGGGGGAGTAGCTGCTGTGCTTGGCGTTGCAGCCATCGTGTGTGTTTCAGCTGCCGTTGCAGGCGAAATGCTCCAGGATCTCAAGGCAGGGCATATCCTTGGCGGAACACCCTGGAAAATGCAGATCGGCGATATCATAGGAGTAGTGTTGGCCGGTGCCGTGATGTTCATTGTACTCGACTTTTTAAACAGGGCCGACATTGCGCAGGGACTGAATGAAAACTATATTGGCGGTTTTGGCAGTAAGAACCTTTCTGCTCCCCAGGCCGGACTCATGGCTATGCTATCAAAAGGCATTGTGGGGGGTGAAATGACATGGCCACTAATCGTTTTTGGCCTGTTCTTCGGAATGGGGCTGATTCTGATGCAGGTGAAGAGTCCCATGCTCATAGCTGTGGGTATGTATCTTCCCCTTGAAACAACCTTTGCCATTTTCCTTGGCGGACTGGTTAAGGGTATCGTGGATATGATGATTGAAAAAAGAAAACTCAATGAAGCCCAGCGTGCCCGGGTTGAAAATATTGGCATACTGCTGGCATCAGGTCTTATTGCCGGGGAAGCGCTTACAGGCTTGTTGTTTGCGCCGCTCAAGATCGCCAATATTGATTTCAAACAGAAGCTATACGATCCGCATGTAATGATAGGGTTTGTAATCATAGTACTTATTTCGCTCTTCCTGATTTACATACCTTTGCGCAATGCAGGTAAACCCGATGAACCTGCACCACCACAGGCAATGATGTAGTAAAGCCGGAAAACGAAAATACCTGCACTCCGGAACCGGACCAGGAGTTATAATCTATCAGCTAATAACCATGTTCTGAACCTGTAATAAAAAATATTTCTAAATGAACTTTTTCGAGCGCAGACGATTTTTGAGTAAGGTCAATCTGCTTGACCTTACTCCGGTGCGATTACATGAATATGAGGAGGAGGAAACAGGCAAGGTGGTTTTACTGGTTAAGAAATTTAAAAATATCAGGTTTTCGCAATTTGCTCTTGGAAGACATTCACCGGTGATCAGGATTAGGCTGGATGAGATAGGTTCGGAAGTATGGAAGACAATGGATGGGGAGTCCAATGTGGCGGAAATGCTCGATCATCTGAACACACTTTGGAAAGATATGCCTGAAAAAACAAACGGATTGGAAAAGCGACTGGCAGGATTCCTGGGCATTATGTATGATAACAGATATATAAGTTTCAGGGAAATAAAAAGCAGGAAGTAAAAAGGTCTTGGCGGCCCTTGTTTGCAACTTTTTTAAAAACTGACAGCAACTTTGACCCTGAGAGAAACGAAAAAAAAGCCCGTATTACCGGGCAAATTAATGTTTAAGTTCAAAACAGATTATTTAATCAATTTCCCATTTTCCATAATCACGTCATAAAAATAGCCATAACCAAAATCTTTTTTAAGAGTTATGCTGCCCTGGAAAGTTACAGTATCTCCTACCGCAGGCTCTGAATCGGTTGTTACTGTAAGGTCATATCCACCATTATATTCGGTTCCATCCTGAATATGAACCCAGTTTTTACCTAGTATGCCGGAATTTACTTTGGTTATTTTGCCTCTTACCATAACTGCTTTCCCTTCATAATCCAATCTTGATTCCAGAAGTTTTGCAACAGAAATGCATCCTTCGCCCGGTTTTATGGAAACCTCTGCCTTTTCAGGTTTTACGGCCGCTCCGGTCTGACTGTTTAACGAGGACGATACTTGCCCTTTTGCCGATTCCATATTTATACTCTCAAGAAAAAGTATACTGGGAAAGGTCCTGTTCAGTTCTTTACTGTGAAAATCTTTCATCTCCATTCCTCCGGTAAAGGATATCTTGTCACCCTTTGATAACTGAACAGCAGGAACAGCCACCCATATTGTATTCCGTTTTTCACTCACGTTTAAATAAGTGTATCCCCCGACCTGGATTATTTCTTTAACAACAACATTGTGTACACCCGGCCTGGTCATAGAATTATCCTTATTGGCCAAAGGACCTTTACATCCTGCAAAAATGATTATTGTTGCTAAAAATATTATCAGATTTTTCACTTGAGAGTATTTTAATAATTAATAAACTGCGAAAATAGATAATAATTCTTATTAAAGTGAAAAATTATTGTAAACACAACAATAAACCTTTTGCTCACCTTTCCTGTATGAAGGATCTTTCTGGAAATCAATAAATCAGAACAGTATCTGACTATTTATCCATATATATGGAATATTAACCCTGGTTTGATTGTCTAAATGAATATTTAGTCAACTTACCAAAATTAAAAGAAAATGAAAAGAAATGTATCTGATTTATTTCGGTTAATGTCACTTGCAATTGTTTTGACACTTATCGCGCCGGTAATTACAAATGCCCAGGCCGGAAAGGTTAATTTTGCCGGAACATGGGCACTGAATGCCAGTAAAAGCACTCAACCTCAGGGAGGAAGACAGAGAATGGGTGGTAATTTCACTGTTGCCCAGGAGGGAAATATTCTGACACAGACACGAACAAGTCAGGATGGGACTGCCAGAGTATCCAAATACACTCTTGATGGAAAAGAGAGTGTAAACCCAATGGGCAATGGAGAAAGCAAATCAACTGCAAAGTGGTCATCAGATGGTAAAACACTTAACATTGTTACCAAAATGAACTTCAATGGTAATGAAATGACCATGAATTCGGTGTGGAGCCTGACCGATCCAAAAACTCTTACTATTGTGTCGACAAGACAAGGTCAGAATGGTGAGGTAAAAACAACAATGGTTTATGATAAACAGTAAGTTGATGATATGGTAAGGGTTGGTTAAAGGCTCTGCAAGGAGCCTTTTTTATTTTTATACTATATCTCCGTCTGTATAAAGGGATGGGGTTCTCTTTTAATATTCTACCGGGCATTCTCTCCCCGGGATAGTGATGTTTAATCCTCTTCATAACCATTATACTGATAGACACAATCCTGCACCAATTTCAAACTTTCTGCATTTTCAGTAAGAATCACAAGCCTGTCATTTGCCTGAAGGATGGTTGATCCGTTTGGGGTAATATATTTGCCATTTCTTTTAATTACTGTAATTAATGCTGTCCTTGGAAATTTGAGGTCAACAATTCTTTTACCGACGGCCTGACATTCCTGTTTGATCTCAATTTCGGTTAGTTCAGATTTAATACTGTCAGCCAGTTCGACATCGGGTGGGGTTCTCTGTTTTGCCTTTACAGGAATGTCAACATGAAGCCATTTAGCAACAAGAGAAAGAGTGGTTCCCTGCAAAAGGACTGATGACAGGGAAATGAAGAAGACCAGATTGAATATCATATGCGCTTTTTCAATGCCGGCAAGAAGCGGGAATGTGGCAAAAACTATAGGAACGGCACCTCTCAGTCCAACCCATGAAATAAATGTTATGTTTCTTATTTTCAATCTGAAAGGAAGAAGTGTAAAAAATACACTTAATGGCCTTGCCACAAACATAAGAAAGCCGGAAACCAGCAATCCGACACCTAGTATTGGCATGATCTGACTTGGAAAAACCAGAAGTCCAAGGGTAAGAAACAGAATGATCTGCATCAGCCAGGCAAGTCCGTCAAATACCTGCATAATACTTCTTTTATGTATAAGGTACTGGTTACCCAGGAAAACGGCTGCAAGATAAATTGCCAGAAAACCGTTGCCACCGATAAAATCGGTAAATGACCATGTAAAAAACATAAGGGCTATCACAAGCACAGGATAAAGTCCTTCAAAATCCAGTTTAATACGGTTTATCAATTCCTTCCCCAGCCTTCCTGCTATAAGTCCGATGGCCCCTCCTATTATCATCTGTTTCATAAACATAGGGATAATTCCGAACGGGGATTGCCCTTTTTCCATAATCAGACCTGTAAGGGCTATAGTCAGGAAATAGGCCATTGGATCGTTACTGCCGCTTTCCAGTTCAAGTGTGGCCCGCAGGTTTTTCTTTAATCCGATATTCCGGGATCTTAATATGGAAAATACTGCAGCAGCATCGGTAGAGGAGACAATAGCACCAAGAAGCAGTCCCTCATATATGGTGAAATCTGTAATCGCCCAGACAAAAATACCTACTGAAACAGCAGTTATTAATACCCCAGCAGTTGAAAGAGTCAACCCTTGCCAGAAAATAGGTTTAATGACTTCCCACCTGGTTTCAAACCCACCCGAAAAAAGGATAAAGTTCAAAGCAACGAAACCTATAAAGCGTGCAATTCCCGGATCAGAGAAGTTTATCCCTCCAACACCTTCCGAGCCCGCAAGCATGCCTATAATTACAAAGAAGATAAGCGTTGGTACGCCAAATCTGTAGGTGGTTTTGCCCGCAAGAATACTTATCATCAGCAGTATCGAGCCGACCAGAAGTATGTTTTCAATGGTAAGATTCATCAAAGTAAAGATGAGACTTTTACCAAATAATTCCTAATAGCTTATTGCAAATTGCTAGAAGCCATGCCCGTAATTAAAATGAGTTACAAGTTAATACATCCGGCCGGGTTTTAAATTGCCGACCCACCTCTTTCGCCGGTCCTTATCCTGATGCATTCTTCAAGCGGGGTTATAAAGATCTTACCGTCTCCAACATGCCCCTCTTTACCATCAGACCTGGCCGCATTGAGGATTGCATTAACAGTAATTTCGACAAAGGCATCATTCACCGCGATCTCAATCTTTATTTTTGGTATCAGGTCAGGAATGACTATCTGACCACGATACATTTCTTCAATCCTTTGCTGACCATGTCCTGATACACGGCTTACAGTAATCCTTTTGATCTCCGCTTCAATCAGTGCTTCCCGAACCTGGTCCAGCATTACTTCCCGAATAATAGCAGTAATTAGTTTCATCCGTATATAATTTTATTTAATAGATGGAACCCTCATGTTTTAAAGATTTATAATCAAATTTGTTTGTGTTTGCAAAACTTGAAGGTTTCATTCTGTTTTTTTATCAGTTTAGTAACTTAACTGGGATTAAGCATCCCGTAGCCTCTTTCTCCGTGATAGGACCTGTCAAGGCCTGCCATTTCATCATGTTCATCCGACCTGAAATTCATTATTTTATCCATAACGTAAATTATTATCAATGTCATAACTGCCGCAAAAGCCACTGCAATACCGACGGCAAGAGCCTGTATCGTGAACTGGTCCCAAAAACTCCATTTACCACCATTGGCAGCAGCGGCCGCTGCCATCCAGGAAGGACGGATAAAAAATGAAAGGAAGAGGGCACCTACTATACCACCAATACCATGAATTCCAAATGCATCCAGGCTATCATCATATCCTATCCGGTTTTTAGCCTGGATCGCCATATAACATACAACAGAAGCAAGCATTCCGAGTATCATCGCTCCATAAGGCTTAACCACACCTGCAGCCGGAGTTACAGCTACCAGGCCGGCCAGTATCCCGCTGGCAAAACCAAGAGCAGTGGCTTTACCCTGGTGACGGCTTTCTATTATTATCCATATCAGTGCCCCCGAAGCAGCAGCAACCTGCGTTGCTGTAAGCGCCTGTGCAGTGCTTAGTCCGCTTGATATACTGCTGCCTGCATTGAACCCGAACCAGCCCACCCATAGCAATCCTGCTCCAAGCATAGTGATCACCAGGTTATTTGGACGTATCACCTGATAGGGATATCCGCGCCTTGCACCAAGGTAAATCGCGGCCACAAGACCGCTGACTCCTGCAGATATATGTACTACGGTACCTCCTGCAAAATCAATAGCTCCTTTTGCCCCCAGGTTAAATAAGAATCCGTCGGAGGCCCAAACCCAGTGACAAAGAGGGTTGTAGACCAACAAGCTCCAGATGGCAATAAAGAAACAGTAGGCTTTGAATGTGACCCTTTCAGCAAAAGCGCCGGCAATAAGAGCAGGTGTAATTATTGCAAACTTACCCTGAAACATAGAAAATACATATTCCGGAATACCTGCTTCCAGGATATTGGTGTCAATCCCCTTTAAAAAGAAATAGTCGGAATTCCATCCGAACCATCCACCGAAAACATTTCCCCCAAAACACATGCTGTAACCCACCATTACCCAAAGTACGCTTATAATACCCATTGCCACATAGCTGTGCATTATTGTCCCCAGAACATTTTTACTCCTGACAAGACCTCCGTAAAACATAGCCAGTCCAGGGATCATAAGCAGAACAAGTGCAGTAGATGTCAGCATCCAGGCAGTTGCCCCGGTATCAATAGGAGTAGTTCCTGTTGCATATAAACCTGTTGTGCCAATAAATAGCAAAAACAGCAGCAGCAAATATCTTTTCTTAAATAATCTCATAACTAATAGGTGTTTTTTTAAACTAACTGCTAACAAAATGAGGTTCAAATTTAAATATTTTTGGGGTTAAAGCTAATTATTATTGCATTTATTTAGTTTAGACCCTATTTTTAAGGGGGTACAAATAATTATTTATGTCTTTTTAACAACAGAGACTTCATTTTTATGGGGTACGTCAGTCAATAGATTAAATTTATAATAATTTTAAATGATAAATCATGAATCCTTTAAAATCAAATTACTGTCCCTGACTATAGGCAGGAAATTGGTACAGGATTAATCAGACCGGCAAATTAATTCTTCAGGTCCCCTGGCAACACGTTTTAACCATAGTAATGAATAAGAGGAAGTCTGTTCAAAAATCAAAACCAGAAAAGAGTGGTTGGTTAACAACTTAAAAACACAATTGGCTTGAAGGCTGGTCAGACAGGTTCTGCAGTACTTTCCTCACCGGATTCATGCCCAGGCTTTTCCCTTTTATCCAATGACCTGACAGGAGTAATAACTATTTCGTTGTCGCAGCGTGGACAATAGTAAATTTCGCAGCCGGTACAAACAACACAATTTGAACAGTGTTTAAATTCTCTTTCAAATTTAAGACCGCACAAACCGCATGTAATATGGTCTTTTTCAATTATTGAATCCATCTATTGGGACAACAGGTTCATTTTAACAGATGACAAATAATCTGTATAGTGAACATAGAAAACATCCTCCATCCATAGCAACTGCAAAGGATTATCTTTAACTGCATTACGTATGCAAAAAGGCCGGACATTATCTTTATCTGAATTTTTTGTAATAGCTTCAACCCTCCATCTTAACCCATTTTTAGTTTCCCATTTTTCAATTTCATATTTTGAATCCCGTTTAACTGACAAATATAGGATGCCAGGATTTTCATGGTCAATAACAAGTCCGCCGGAATAATTTTGTTCTCTCTTTTTTTCGTCATCAGGGAACCAGCTTCCCGAATTTATCAGGTCACTTTTTACCCATTTTTTACCGGTCCATTTTGCATAACAATAAACATGGTTCATATTATCAGGAAATTTGACATATACCAGAACAGGATTTTCATGGTCATCCATGGCAATATCCCAGATCCATGCTTTCTGCTTCGTAATGGTAGCATCATAAACAACAGATGCCTTACGGGGACTAACGGGGTCATTCCCTGGTTCACCTATCTTCTCTCCCATAACATTATAAAAACTGCCCCTTTTATAATACATGTAATAAATACTGTTTTCTTTCTCATTATTAGGGTGGCCATCGGTAAAGGCAAACATAATTTTATTTTTTCCGTTTGATTCCACCTTCATGTATGGCCTGCGCATTTCGTAAACACGTTCAGGCAATACAAATATCCGGCCTTTGCTCCATGTTTTGCCAAGGTCATCAGAAGTAGAAAAGTTGGGTTTGTTATCTACCCCCCTCCAGAATATGTATATCCGGTTATTTTCTTCAGTTAACATAACAGGATTTACATATGTATTGGTATTTGTAAAACCTTTATAATAAACCATATCATTAAGGTTTAGCTCCTGCTTATCCCATTCTGAAATGTCTTCCGCATTTTTCATGGTGAACAATAATGTCGGATTTGCACCACCATGGCGGGTAAAGAAGACCATTAAACGGCCATCGGGGCGAAAAAGCAAAGCAGGATTGTCATGATCATCTTTTTGATAATTTTCCTGTAATACATAAGACTTAATTTCCTTTTCATTATGATCATAATACCCTATGGTAACGTTTCCGTTACTATCGATCCAACCAGCATAAGTTCTTTTATGCCTTCCTTCGAAGAAGATAGCCCTGGGATCAGAAAACCAGCACCAGGCTCCATCAGCAGCAAATGTTTTAAAAGATCCTGAACCACTACCAGTGTTTGCATCATACGAATACTTTACAAAATTCTGGGAATAAAGTAAAGTTGAACAGAATAACATGGAAAAAGCAAGTATAGTTTTCATTGGTAATTAATATTGAATTGTAAAAATATTTTTGCAGGTTAGTAAAAAGTCATTAGAATCACTTAGCACCTTCGGGGTTTCAATGGAAGTCAGGTATTTAATTATTAAATGATAAGTTAAAATAAGTTCATAAGTTATGCTTATGTTTTTATTCCCATAAAAGACCTTTCCATCCCACTTTCTTAAGTTAATTGAATAAAGATATACATTGACTCATCTATTTTTCTATTTGAGAAATTTTTCCTGTTTTCTTATTTTTCAGTATTACTTTAATAGTCCCGTCAGGCATCATTTCTTCCTTAACAAATATATGATCCTTGTCATACTCTCTTATTTCAGAGATTGGCCCTGTTTTATCCCTTCCATGCCAGACCTTAAGTTCAACCGGTTCCCATTTTTTTGACCTGGAAGAACGATAGCATGCATCCATTATCTCATTCACAATATAACCGTCATAAAATGTTTCTTTTGGATCCTCCTTCTTTTCAAATGCATTGAACATATCGGTGAACATATCCGTATAGCCCATTTCAACTACCTCGTCACCAACAGGGAAAAGCCATCCCTTTCCGGTCTCAGCCTTTTCAGCTACATATCCGCCTTTCCCTCCGGCCGTAAACATCTCAAATCCTGTACGGAGAAAATTATTTACCCATATAGTTCCGTCAGTTCCCATTACTTCATCACGCACATCCATGCCACCACGAAATGTCCAGCTTACCTCAAGTTGTCCAATGGCCCCGTTTTCATACCTTACCCAGCCAAGAGCATTATCCTCTGCATCTATGGGTTTAACAAGAGTGTCGGTCCAGCACATGACTGATACGGGCCTTATGTCTTTTCCAATATAATTTCGGGATATTTCAATGCAATGGCATCCCATGTCCAGAAGAACACCTCCACCTGAAAGCTCCTTTGTCCAGAACCAGTCACTGTGAGGTCCGGGATGTGTTTCACGTGACCGTGCCCATGTTACCTGACCAATGGCGCCTGACCTGACCGATTGAAGGGCCTTCAGAGTCTTGGGAGTATAAACAAGATCCTCCAGATAACCATTCATTATACCTGCTTTTCCGACTGCATCAAGCATTTCTTTTGCGTCTTTCGCATTACGTCCCAGTGGTTTTGTACATAATACAGCTTTTTTTGCGTCAACTGCCAGCATTACAGCTTCCAGATGGAGGTTATTTGGCAACCCTATTACTACAACTTCTACCTCCGGGTCATTTACTGCTTCCTTCATTGATGTTGTCCAGCGAGGGATCCCGTGTTTTTTTGCAAAGGCTTCGCCCCGCTTTGCATCTCGGGAATAGACAATTTGTACGCTGTCACGGCTTCTCTGGCCGTGGAGAGAAAAGGTGTAAAAATCGCCGATAAATCCGGCTCCGAGCATTGCTACTTTTGCCATAGGAATATAAGTTAGTTAATAAATCTCAATCCATTAAATATTCAATAAACACTTTACCCGGCTGTGTTCCCGGGTTTCTGAAGTTTTACAGATATAGGTTCAATGGTTACCAGACACCCTTTCTTCATTGAATGAAGATCAGGCTCAATCTGACTAAAGAATTTCTCAACAGCCTCTGAAGTATCAATTATTTCTATCATTACAGGAAGTTTCTCTGTAAGTTCCCAGAATTTTGAAGAGCTTATTTTGCTGCTCTGCCCATAACCCATTATACCGCGGTATACTGTTACTCCTGATATCCCGCTGTCCTTTGCCATATGGACAATATGCTCATAAAGAAGCTTCGATTCAATTCTGTCAGTTGAACTGGCATAAATCTTTAATATTGCGCTACCTGAAGTTTCCATAATTATAACAGATTAGTGAGAGCATATCCAAAAAAAACTGCAAAAAACCCCAGCAGGATACTTAAACCCGAATATAAAAGAACGGAGAGAAACTGACCATTATGAAGCAGCACCAGATTTTCTCCGGCAAATGAGGAAAACGTGGTGAAACCGCCGCATACTCCAACCATCAGAAAGAGCCGTAACTCAGACGTAAGGAGAGTACTCTTTTCTGAGATCCCTATAAGAAATCCAATAATAAGACTTCCGGCGATATTAATAAGAAGAGTGCCAAAGGGTATTGAAAAGAAATCAATGCTCAGGTTCAGCTTTGAAATGAAATACCTTGCAACACTGCCGATAAATCCGCCTGTACCTATAATTATAATACTTCTGATCATCTTATTTGTTTAAAACCGGTTCTAAATTTAAGCGATTATACCGGATTTTCAATTATTATCATGTTCAAACATTATTGCCATATTAATTATGCAGTTCATTTATACGTCTCCCGGGAAGATAATGCTTGTCCCCATCAGAGAAATACCCGATTACTACCGGAGGGATAAATAAAATCACTTCACTCCCTTTATCCGGGATATCGGAAGGAGTTTATTTTCCTGAATAAATGAAAAAAATCGCCAAAAAGTTGCATAGTATAAATAATTATTTTAATTTTGACTTTTTGGTTAATCTGTATAGTTAATGCTTATGGTTAAACCTTATGGTTAAACAATATGACAGAAAATGATAAACAAACAGAGGAAAAAATCTTTGAAGCGGCAACAAAAGTCTTCATCGAAAAGGGGATGGATGGAGCCCGAATGCAGGACATATCTAACTATGCCGGAATAAATAAAGCTCTATTACACTATTATTTCCGGACAAAAGATCATCTTTTTAATGCTGTTTTCGAAAAAATTGCAATGAAGATGTTCAAAAAGTTCGCCCCGGTATTTGAAGAGAACCTGACCCTTGAAGAAAAATTGAGGTTTTTCTTCAGGGAACACATTGCCTTCCTGCAGGAGAATCCAAAGCTACCTGGTTTTATCCTTACCGAAATCAACCGAAATCCCTCCCACATCAAAAAACTCTTAAAAAATGTTGATTTTAAAAAGTTATGGCTAACAATTTCAGAAAAACATAAAGATGAACTTGAAAAATATAACATTACCGAAGATTTAATACCTCAAATAATGACTACTGTTGCTTCAATAAGCGTTTTTCCCTTTGCCGCAAGAGGAATTCTGGATGTTGTTTTTGAAAACTTAGGGGTTGACTTTGAAAGTTATATTGAAGAAAGAAAGGAGTTTGCTCCTGAATTCGTATTAAAAGCATTAAAAAAATAGAAAATCAAAAAATGTTATGAAGATAAGAATATCGGTTATATTGTTATTGTCATGGGCAGCTCCACAGGTTCTTTTCCCCCAAAAAATAATAACCTTAAAAGATTGTTATGACAAGGCCCTGGCCATTAATGCACTGGAAAATGAAAAAACGGCTTACAGCTCAATTTACAAACTGAAAGATAAAAACATTTCCAAAGGCTGGCTCCCTTCACTGGATGCCAACGCCACAGCCCTCTATAACTCTGAAGTGGTAGATATTGCAAGTACACTGGGAGCCCTTCCATTTCCGGGATTAACAGACGCAATTAAGCCACTCCCTCACGAGCAGTATAAAATTACAATGGATATAAACCAGGCTATCTATGATGGAGGGACAATTAAGAATGTAAGAGCTGTTGAAAAAGCCGAACTCGGAATAAACGAAAAACAAACTGAAGTTGATCTTTACAAAGTCAAAGCTCAGATAAACACTTATTATTTCAGTATTCTTCTGCTTACCCGCCAGAAGGAGTTGCATGAATCCTACCTCAATATTATTAATAAACGGTTGAAGGCGATGGAATCAGCACTTATTAACGGTGTTATTAAAAAGCCGGATATTGATGTTCTCAGGTCAGAAAAAATAAAGCTGGAACAACAGATAACTGAAACAAACATTAAAAAGGCAGCATTGCTCAGGATGTTATCCGATGTTACCGGAATTAAGATTGACCCTTCGATGAAACTTGTTATACCGGTACAGGTAGCTGATACAACACCTGAAATTCTCAGGCCGGAACTTGAATTATTCAATCTCAGAAAAGATCAACTATCAGCTACCCTGAAAATTATAGAAAGTAAGAGGATGCCTAAGGCATTCGGGTTTGCGACACTGGGCTATGGGAATCCTCCCGGAAACAACTTTTTTAAAGATCAGTTTGCACCTTATTATCTTATGGGTGCGGGGATTAAATGGAATATTTTCGACTGGAATAAAGCAAAGAACGAGAAAGAGGTAATTAATCTGCAACAAACAATAATTGAAGCCAGGAAATCAGACCTTACTGATAATCTCAACAGGATGCTTGAAGCGAAAAAAGCGGAAATATCAAACTTCCAGTCACTTATTATAACCGACACAGAACTGATCACTCTCAGAAAAAATATAACGGCAGCTGCAGAATCACAATATGAAAACCAGTTAATAACAGCAACTGATTACCTGAATGAAATGAATTCTGAACTGCAGGTCATCATTAACCACGAGATCCATAAGATCAGCCTTGCGATGGCAATCATCGAATATATGAATATCAGCGGAAAAGAAATAGAATAAATTTAAAATACCATGAAAACCCTCTTTAAAATAATTCTTCCAGTAATTCTGCTTTCAGGTTGCAGAAGTAATACAGAACCGGCAGATGCCTATGGTAATTTTGAAGCAACTGAAGTGATAATCTCTGCTGAAACCAGCGGACGTATCATCCGTTTCGATGCCAGGGAAGGGCAGAATATTGAAAAAGGTGCTGAAATTGCGCTGATAGATACCACGATTTATCACCTGCAGAAAGCTGAGATAAATGCTGCCATGAATGGTGTAAGGACACGGCTCATTTCGACAAATGCCCAGAATGATATAATCAATCAGCAGATCGCAAACCTCAATGTCAATATTGAGAGAGTTAAAAATATGTTGAAAGATGATGCTGCAACAAAAAAACAGTATGATGATCTTGCAGGGCAGGTGGCTGTTCTCCAAAAGCAGATAGCTGCCAATAATACTCAAAAATCATCAATTAATGCGGAGCTCTCTGTCCATGAATCTAAAAAAGCAACTCTTAACGAACAGTTAATACGTTGCAGTGTAAGAAGTCCTCTGAACGGGACTGTCATTGAGAAATATGCTGAAGAAGGTGAAATAACAACACCTGGGAAACCACTTGCTAAAATAGCCGATCTGTCTGTCATCAAACTTAAAGTTTATGTAAGCGGATCGCAGCTGGGATCTATTAAAACAGGTCAGCAATGTACAGTAAGAACCGACAAGGGAGAAAAAGGATACAGTAATTTTAAAGGAACAGTAAGTTATATTTCAGATAAAGCCGAGTTTACACCCAAGATCGTCCAGACCAAAGAGGAACGTGTAACCCTGGTTTATGCCGTTACTATTGACGTTAAGAATGACGGGACAATGAAATCGGGCATGCCGGGAGAGGCTATCTTCTGATAAGAAAAGAGAGATGATAAAAGCATTGGAATCCTCGGGTATCAGCAAGAAGTTTGGAGCAACACAGGCTTTGAAAAACATATCCTTCTCGGTGAATGAATCGGAAATATTTGGATTCATCGGTCCCGATGGTTCAGGGAAAACTACACTCTTCAGAATTATCACAACACTACTCCTCCCTGATGAGGGTGAAATGAAGGTACTGGGTATGGATTGCATTACCGGATTCAGGGAGCTCCGCAAAAACATCGGTTATATGCCTGGACGATTCAGCCTTTATCAGGATCTCTCAGTAGAGGAAAACCTGGATTTTTATGCTACGGTATTCGGAACAACAGTTAAGGAAAATTATGATCTGATTGCCGACATCTATTCACATATCGAGCCATTTAAAAAGCGGCTTGCAGGAAAATTGTCGGGAGGCATGAAACAAAAGCTTGCGTTATCATGCGCACTTATCCATAAACCAAAATTGCTTGTTCTGGATGAACCTACGACAGGTGTTGACGCTGTTTCCAGATCTGAATTCTGGACCATGCTTGGCAAACTGAGGAAATATGATATTACCATTATAGTATCAACACCCTACATGGATGAAGCTATGAAATGCGACAGGGTAGCATTGATACAGAATGGAAATATCCTTTCCATTGACCAGCCACAGAAGATCACGGAGGGTTTCAGCCGTAAGCTTTTCTCTGTCAGAGCACCGGAAAAATACAAGCTTATTATTGCACTCCGAAATTATCCCGGAACAGTAACTGCTTATCCTTTTGGAGATTCTGTTCATGTCACCTTATCAGACGACCGGATTGAAAGATCCATATATGACCACCTTGAGGCTGCCGGCATAAGTGATATAACAATAGAAGAGTCTGTACCGGGTATTGAAGACAGGTTTCTGGAGCTCATGGAAAAAGATGTAAAACATTAATGGCACAATGGCTCAAAAGTAGAACGATGCAAAGGTATAGTAAAATTGCTCCCCACAATGGAGAGTTTGCCCCTCTCAGACGGATGGACAGGTGTGAGTCAGTAATAATGATATAATATTTAATGACAAACAAAACCGCTATATCAGTCAACAACCTGGTAAAAAAATTCGGAAGTTTTATTGCCAATGATAACCTGAACTTTGAAGTTTATGAAGGTGAGATATTCGGATTCCTTGGAGCCAATGGCGCGGGCAAAACGACTACAATAAGGATCCTTTCGGGCTTATCCAAACCAACTTCGGGAGAGGTAACAGTAGCCGGATTTAATGCCTACAGACAACCTGAGCAGATCAAAAGAAACATAGGTTATATGTGCCAGAAATTCTCTTTATATGAAGACCTGACGGTTAAGGAGAATATTACGCTATATGGCGGGATTTACGGGATGAGCAGAAATCTTATACGCACAAGAACAAATGAACTTCTTGAAAAACTTCAATTCCATGAATATGAAAACAGGATTATTGCTGATCTGCCACTTGGGCTTAAACAGAAACTTGCGTTTTCGGTTGCAGTGCTCCACAAGCCTAAGATAGTGTTCCTTGATGAACCGACAGGAGGTGTTGATCCTGTCACCCGCCGACAATTTTGGGAGATGATATATGAAACCGCTTCAAGAGGCATAACAGTTTTTGTAACAACGCATTATATGGATGAAGCTGAATACTGTGACAGGATCTCTATAATGAGTGAGGGAAAAATTGTTGCACTCGATACTCCCTCGGCACTAAAGAAGTACTATAATGCAGATTCGGTAGAAGAGGTTTTTATTAAGATAGCAAGGCCTGGAAGCTTTCTGCCTCAACCCCCACAATCATAATCAATTCGATAGCCCCTCTCCTCCGGGAGAGGTGTTGGGGTGAGGCAAACATGGGAAAGGGATTGAGGTGGAGGCAAAATGGGAAGGGGATTGGGGACGTAAGACTGATGTGAGAAAAATAGATATGAAACGTAATTAACTATAAATGAAACGGTTTCTTGGTTTTTTAAAAAAAGAGTTTCTGCATATCTTCAGGGATTACCGTACATTGATAATACTCTTTGGTATTCCTGCTGCACAAATACTTATATTCGGATATGCTGTAAGTACTGATATTAAGAATGCAGGAGTAGCTTTTCTTGACCTGTCGAAAGATGAAACGACTCAGAAACTTTCGGACAAAATCTGTTCATCGGGATTCTTCAAAAAGACTGAAATTGTTTTGAATTACAACGACATAGATAAGATCTTCAAAAAGGGAAAAACGAAAGCTGTTATAGTATTTGAAGAAAATTTCGGACTTAACCTGATGCGTGAAGGAAAAGCTTCAATGAGTATAATAGCCGACGGTTCGGAACCAAATACGGCCACGCTGGTCACCAACTATACTATGGCCATAGTAGCCGATTTTAACAGAGAATTTACCGCAGTCTCTGGAAGGAATGGTCCGCTGGTACAGCCGGAGGTGAGAATGTTCTACAATCCTGGTCTGAAGAGCCATTTTATGTTTGTCCCTGGTGTTATAACCCTCATCCTGATATTAATATGCGCACTTATGACCTCGGTGACGATAACCCGCGAAAAGGAGTTCGGAACCATGGAAGTGCTCCTGGTCTCCCCGCTGAGGCCTGTTCAGATCATACTTGGGAAAGTGATGCCCTATTTTATTCTTTCAATTATAAATGTGATATTGATACTATTGCTGTCATGGCTGGTTTTTGGTTTGCCAGTAAAAGGAAGCATAGTTCTGTTGCTCGCTGAAAGCATGCTCTACATTCTCATGAGCCTTTCGCTGGGAATCTTAATATCAACTGTTTCGGGGACTATGCAACAGGCAATATTTATTTCTCTCATCGGCTTAATGCTACCCACAATACTGCTGTCGGGTTTTATATTTCCAATTGAAAATATGCCAAAAATTTATGATTTCGTCAGCATGATATTACCCCCAAGGTATTTTATTGTAATTATTAAAAATATTATGATAAAGGGAACAGGGTTCTTATTTGTTTGGAAAGAAACATTGATATTATTAATTATGACACTGGTATTCATTGGAATAAGTGTCCGGAATTTTAAAATAAGACTTCAGTGATAATGAAAAGCAGGGCCTTTGATGTGTAAAAGAATATCTTAAAGAAAAGGTAAAATTTATAAGATGAGAACGATAATTTATCTGATAAGAAAAGAATTTATTCAGATCTTCCGGAACAAGTTTATTTCCAAGGCAATTTTTGCAGTTCCCATAGTCCAGATGCTTATCCTGGTTCCAGCTGTTACATTTGAAATAAAGAACATCAGATTGTGTATTATTGACCGGGATTTGACATTCGAATCAAGAGGCCTTACTGGAAAACTTGAGGGATCAGACTTTTTTCAGGTAACTTCCACAACATTTTCGGAAGATATAGCTAATAACCTTTTGTACAGCAATAAAAGTGATATTGTACTTCAGATACCTACTGGTTTCGGAAAGGATATCGGATCAGGCAGACCAGGTAAACTGATGGCATCGGTAAATGCCATTAACGCATCAACGGCTCAGTTATCGTGGGCTTATCTCAATGGAATAATACGCGATTACAATACTTCGCTTATTCTCAACAACATTAATTTTAATCCTGTCCCAAATCCACAGATTCAGGTCACAAACCGGTATTGGTACAACGAATTGCTTAATTATAAGTACTATATGCTGCCCGGAATACTCGTTATACTGGTAACTGCAATCGGATTTCTGCTTGCGGGGCTAAACCTTGTTCGTGAAAAAGAGATTGGTACAATTGAGCAGATAAATGTTACACCTGTAAGAAAATACCATTTCATTATCGGGAAAATGGTCCCTTTCCTGATCATAGGACTTATTGATCTTGCCCTCGGTCTGATTTTGGGTAAACTGGCCTTCAATATCCCTTTTGAAGGAAGTATTTCTTTAATGTTTTTTGCAGCATTCATATTTCTTATAGCTGTATTGGGGCTTGCTCTGTTCATTTCAACCTTCTCGGCTACCCAGCAGCAATTTATGTTTATCGCATTTTTCTGCATGATCATCTTTATTCTTATGAGTGGCATTTTCACTCCTTATGATAGTATGCCCATTTGGGCGCAGGAGTTTAATCTTGTCAATCCGGTTGCTTACCTCATGCGTATAAACAGGATGGTAATGCTTAAAGGATCAGAAATTATGGATATCAGAATAGAGATATACTCCCTTATTATTATTGCAGTAGCTTTTTCATCTCTTGCTGTAATAAGGTACAGAAAAACCGCCTGAGATTGATATTTCCCAACAGATTATTCAGATTTTGAAAATCCGGTTGGCAAAATTAACTCAGTACCAGGTTTTAACTTTTAAGGGAAAAAAGTACTTAAAATCTCTATTGTTTTAACAAGACCACTGCTTCGACAGGCCAATGATCGGAAATATAAACACCACGTACTTTTTTAACTATTATGCTTTGCTCCAAGACCTTCAGTCCGTTTTTAACAAATATATAGTCTATTCTTCCCGAACCCTGTTTATCGGAAAAACCGTTGAAAGTGTATCCCGGTCCGTCAGGGGTCTTATCTGAAATAAAATAGGAATCTTTCAGTAGCGGAACACTTTCGTTTGGGCCAGTAAGCATCGCATATCCCCTGCTTGTAGGAAGCATATTAAAATCCCCTGTAATAATAAAAGGAAATCCAGCTGCAATGCTGTCAACACTATGTAATAAAATTCCGGCGCTCATTACCCTTGCTGAATCAGAATCGTGAGCAAAATGTGTATTGAAGATGTAAAAATGGATATGGCTGTCTTTATCCGCGAGTTCCATCCATGTTACTATACGTGGAAGAGAGGCACCCCAGCCCATCGATCCCGGTACATCAGGAGTTGAAGAGAGCCAGAAGGTTTTTGTGCGTATCAAATCGAATCTCTCCCTAACGAAAAAGACCGGATTCATCTCTCCCTCTTTTACGCCATCAGTACGTCCCACACCAACGGATTCGTAATCAACCAGTACAGAATCCAGCAATTCATACTGATTTAATAAAACTTCCTGCATGCCAATAATTGCAGGGTTTTCATTTTTTACAAAATTGCATACTATTGAGGCCCTGTTTTTCCAGGCATTAATGCTGTCACCGGGATTGTCGTACCTGACATTTAATGTCATCACCTTAATTGCGTCCTTATCAGAATTTCTTGAACACCCTGTAAGTGCAACAAAATATATGATGATGAAAAAGAATAAAAGTTTTTTCATATTCCCCCAATTTTACTCAAAGATAAGAAACTGAAAATAATATCCATTAATAATATGAAGGGTTATACTCATCCAGCACAAACAGATTGTGAAGCAATTATTTATATATTTGCATAAGAAGATTGCATTTAAAATTTTGCTTTTTTCCTTTCTAGCTGATTTTTAATGACAGATTTAATTAAGCTTTTACCTGACTCCGTTGCTAATCAGATTGCCGCAGGCGAAGTTATCCAGCGACCGGCTTCTGTAGTGAAAGAGCTCATCGAAAATTCCGTTGATGCAGGGGCAGAAAATATCCGGGTTTTAATAAAAGATTCAGGAAAAACATTAATTCAGCTCACTGATGACGGAACCGGAATGTCAGAGACTGATGCCAGACTTTCCTTTGAAAGGCATGCCACCTCCAAAATTACAACTGCACAGGATCTTTTTGCTATCAGTACAAAAGGGTTTCGAGGAGAAGCTCTGGCTTCAATTGCAGCTGTTTCGATGGTAGAGCTTAAAACACGCCGGGAAGAAGATGAAGCAGGAACACTTATCATTATCAGGGGTTCAAAGGTGGAGACTCAGGAACCATGCAGTTGCCCGAAGGGATCTAATTTCGCTGTCAAAAATCTTTTCTTCAATATCCCGGCCAGGAGAAAATTCCTGAAGTCGGATAATACCGAGCTCAGACATATCGTAAATGAATTTCAGAAGGTGGTATTATCTCATCCGGGTATTAAGTTTTCACTTCATCACAATGATAATGAATTATATAATCTGGCTTCCTGCAATTATCGTCAGCGTATTATAGGAGTGTTTGGAAAACAAATAAATCAGGATCTCATAACCCTCGAAACCGAAACAAGCCTGATAAGCATTAGCGGTTTTATTGGGAAACCAGAAAATGCAAGACGTACCTATGGAGAACAGTTTTTCTTTGTAAATAACCGCTTTATGAAACATCCTTATTTTCATAAAGCAGTAGTTGAAGCATATCAGAACATACTCCCGCCAGAAGCTATTCCATCTTATTTTATTTTTATGAAGACGGATCCGGCTTCAATTGATATTAACATTCATCCCACAAAGACTGAAATCAAATTTGAGGACGAGCGATCTATCTGGCAGATCCTGATGGCATCAGTACGCGAGGCCCTTGGCCGGTTCAATATTGTTCCCTCTCTCGATTTTGAAAATGAAGTTTTGATTGATATTCCTGTAAGGGGCTCATCATCATTTATACCTGAACCACCTGTTATTGCTGTTAATCCACAATACAACCCCTTTGAAGGTGAAGATTTGTCAGTTAATAATAAGGGACTGATAGAGAAGTTTGAAAAAGAGAATATTAATAACTGGGAGAAATTATATTCAGGACTTGAAAAAGCAGAAGGAATACCCGAATTTGAAGAGAAAATCAGGGATTCACAAAGAAGGTTCTTTCAGGTCAGAAATAAATATATTGTTTGTCCTGTCAAATCGGGCCTTATGTTTATTGACCAGAAAAGGGCTCATGAAAGGATCCTGTATGAAAGGTACTTTGAGTTGCTTAGCAGTAACCGACCCGTCAGCCAGGCAGATCTGTTTCCTGTAACCATGGAATTAAATCCTGCTGATCTGCTTGTTTTCAGTGAGATTGAGGATGAACTGCGTCTTTTGGGTTTTAGTATTAAACCCTCAGGAAAAAACAAACTGATCATAAACGGGGTTCCGTCAAACACTGGTGCTTCAAACCCCGTTGAGATGCTGGAGATATTATTTGAACAGTATAAAAGTAGTCAGAATGATCCCTCAACCGGATCAACAGAAAAAGTTGCCGCGGCAATGGCTGGAGCATCCGCAATTGCCTATGGAAAATCTCTTGCTCAAAGTGAGATGGAGAATCTTTTTGATACGCTCTTTGCCTGTGCATCTCCAAACTATTCTCCGAAAGGTAAACCTGTAATAAGTATTATTACCCTGGAGGAAATTGACAGGAGATTTAATTAGAAATGCGATGACAAATTGTCGGTTGTCATTACAGTGGGTATATTTGGCCCGGCAATTGATGTAACATTAAATGTAAAAAACTTAAGATGAACGGATACGGTAGAGGCTTTTTCGGATTACCCCCTGTGGTAAAAAATATCATTATGATCAATGTATTAATGCTTCTTGCTTATTACGCAGCAGGGAGTGTTTTTAATATTGATCTCAACACCATGCTCGGGCTATATTTCCCTAAATCTGAACACTTTATGCCTCTTCAGATAGTTACCCACATCTTTATGCATGCCGGGTTTCTGCATCTTTTCTTCAACATGTATGCTCTTTTTATCTTTGGACAGATACTGGAGAATACATGGGGACCAAAACGGTTCTTCATTTATTATATGACCTGTGGATTAGGAGCTGCTCTAATACATGAGTCGGTTATTGCTTTTCAGTATTATAAACTTATAAATATCATAAGTCCTGATCAGTTGCAGATAGTACTGAGAGAGGGTTCGGCATACTTTAGTGAGGGGAAGGTCTTTACTGATGAGACAATGAAGAGTCTTCAGCTGTTACTGAACACGCCAACGATAGGAGCCTCGGGAGCTGTGTTCGGGATATTGCTGGCATTTGGCATGCTTTTCCCAAATACCAGGCTGATGCTTCTTATACCACCAATACCAATAAAGGCCAAATATTTTGTAATGATCTATGGTGCTATTGAGCTTTATCTTGCCCTTACACAACCCGGAAGCAATATTGCACATGCTGCCCATCTGGGAGGGATGCTCTTTGGGTATCTGCTGATAAGGTACTGGCGGAAAACTACAAATACATTATATTAATGGGTATCTGGGACGATATTAAGACGACTTTCAGGAATGGCAGTAATCTTACAAAGCTTATTTATATAAATGTTGCTGTTTTCATTCTGATCTCAATAGCATATATTTTTGGTTTTCTCTTAAATAACCCTGAAATACCAAAAGCATTTCTAAATATTCTTTCCTTCCCTTCTTCACCCAAAATTCTTCTGACAAAACCATGGTCGTTAATCACATACATGTTTGTACATGAAGGTATCTGGCATATTCTGTTTAACATGTTATGGTTATACTGGTTCGGGAGGATATTCCTGGAGTACCTCGACCAGAGAAAACTTGTTGCAGTGTATCTTCTGGGAGGTATCAGCGGAGCTATAGTTTACATGTTATCTTTTAATATATTCCCTGCATTTGAAGGGGTTGTCTCCGAATCAGTTGCAATAGGAGCTTCTGCTTCTGTTATTGCTATTGTTGTCGCTATTGCAGCATATGTCCCCGACTATACTGTTCAGCTATTTTTGCTTGGAAGAATAAAGATCAAGTATATGGCTCTTGCAATATTTATACTGACATCTGTAATGAATTTTTCAGAAAACTCCGGGGGTAAACTTGCACATATAGGAGGTGCGTTTTTTGGATATTTTTATACAATAAATTTGCGAAGAGGTAAAGATTTAGGCAAAGGAATTAACAGGGTAATCGATATTGTGGTCACAATCTTCAAACCCCGGAAAAAACTTAAAGTTACTCACAGAAAAGCTGCTAACGAATATGAATATAATAAGATAAAGGCCGAAAAAAGAGAAAGAATTAACCACATCCTTGACAAAATTTCCAAAGGGGGCTATGATAGCCTGACCAAGGAAGAAAAGGATATACTTTTCAAAGAAAGCTCCAGAGAAAATTGATTCATTTGAATATGTAGTCCGACATAATCTTTTAATAGACTTACCAAAAATCATTATTCTTTTACAAAATAAATATTTAATAAAGGTACATTCGTTTCTACTTAAGAATGTTTTGAGAAAGTTATTATTTAAATCACTGTTAGTTGTAAACATACTGTTTGCAATTGCCCTGCTGATATCATACCTCGCAGTTCATATCAGTCCTGGTGATTTTGTATTGCCTGCTTTTTTCGGTCTTGCATATCCATACCTTCTGTTAATAAATATAATAATTGCAATCACCTGGGCGGTGCTGCTTAGATTTGAAGTTTTGATTTCAGTTGTCGTAATAGCCCTGGGATTTAACCATTTGCAGAATTACATTAAATTCAGTAAGCATACCGGGGATATAGAAGGAACTTTTAAAGTTATGAGTTACAATGTGAGGCTTTTCAACTATTTTGAGAAGAACAACAAATCTACTTCAGAAACAAGAGTATTCAGTTTTCTGAAGTTACAAAAACCTGAAATAATGTGTATCCAGGAATTTTTTATGACGGGGGATCCCTATCAGAAAGAACAGGAGCTAAATGAAGCTCTTGGAGGAAATTACCACATTCACACAAAGATAATTGGCAGCGGGAAAAACAGGTATTATGGTATTGCTACTTACAGTAAATTTCCTATAATCAGAAAGGGAGAGATTAATCATCCCGGGTCTTCAAGTCTTTCAATATTTACAGATGTGGTGGTAAACAATGACACATTAAGGATTTTTAATAACCATCTGCAGTCTTTCCGTCTTAGAACTATGGAACGTTCATTTTTTGAAGAGATGACAAAATCTGACGAGAAAGAGACATTAGGTGAGATAAGAAGTATCTCTGTTTCCCTGAGGAAAGGGTTTATAATGAGAGCCATTCAGGCTCAAGTTGTTAAACGCCAGATTAACCTTTCACCCTATCCTGTTATCGTTGTGGGTGATTTTAACGATACTCCTGTTTCATATTCATACCGGTTGATCCGAAAAGGACTGCATGATTCGTTTGTAACCTCAGGATATGGAGCGGGGTTCACATACAAAGGGAATTATCCACCCAATAGAATAGACTATATTCTTTATGATAATGCCCTCGAAAGCATGCATTTTGATATAATTAAGGTCAGATTCTCCGACCACTATCCTATTGCAGCCTGGCTCAGAAAAAAGCACTAAAAGGGTAGTTTTTTGAAATCCACATTCCCTCCGGATATTATCAACCCTACCTTTTTCCCGTTGAAAACACCAGGGTTTTCCTTTATTATTCCAAGTACAGTAGCTGATGAAGGTTCAATAATTATCTTCATCCTTTCCCATACCAGTAACATTGTTTCAATTATTGACTCTTCCGTAGATGTAAAAATTTCATCAACATTCTTCGATATTATTGAAAAAGTCAGACTACTGAGGGATGTAAGAAGGCCATCTGCTACTGTTACCGGATTAACGGAAGGAGTCAGTTTGCCGGTTGTAAAAGATAAAAAAGCGTCATTTGCATTAAGCGGTTCCGCTCCTATAACTCTGATCATCTTACTGATACCTTTTACCAGGGTCGAAGTACCGCTCATCAATCCGCCTCCACCTACCGGTGCAATAATTATGTCAAGATTTTTTTCGGCTTCAAGCAGTTCAAGTGCAGCAGTTCCCTGCCCGCAAATAACATTAAAATTATCATATGGATGGATAAGTGTTGCTCCCCTCTTTTCCATAATCTTTTTTGTTGTTTCTTCCCTTGCCTTAAGAGTCGGCTGACAGAATGTTATCTCCGCCCCATACCCTGCTACTGCATTCTTTTTTACAACCGGAGCACTTTCAGGCATGACAATATATGCCCTGACGTTGTTCATCCTGCCTGCCAGGGCAAGAGCTGCAGCATGATTGCCGGATGAATGGGTTACGACTCCTGCCTTCCTTTCCTTTTCTGTCAATGATAGTACAGCATTGGTCGCCCCTCTGAATTTAAATGCTCCAACCTTTTGAAAATTTTCACATTTAAAAAAGAGGTCACACCCGAATATTTTGTTTAGCTGGCGGGAACTTAATACCGGAGTTCTGTGAATAAAGGGCTTAATCCGTTCATGGGCTCTCTGAATATCTTCAAGTGTCGGAAGTTGCATTTTATTTATATTTTAAAAGTATAAATTTAGAAATTAAATGCAGGAATAGTAAATTGCTGATAAATTTGTACACGGGGAATCATATTGGAAATACCCTGATGCACCTTAAATGAAAATGTCAAACGAACCTCGGAAATTATGAATGAATTAGTTCGCTGCAAAGCTTGCGGTTATGTAATGGAAGCTGGTAAATTAAAAGATGTTTGCCCTGCATGTGGCATGTCGTCAAAAGTATTTGAGCCCTACAGGGAACGGGTTGCATTAAACAGGTTGTTTATGCTGAGTCTTGATTTACACCCCATTGCGATTCACCTGTCGCAGACCTTTGTTATTCTTATTCCTGTACTGTTTTTGTTAACCAAACTTTTCCCGGATTTTAATTCTGAAATGCTAACTTATGTCCTCAGGTTTGCAATTTATATTTTTCCTCTGACACTAATCACTGCAATTATTACAGGGATTCTGGACGGTTTGTATCGTTTTAAAAGCCTTACACCTCCTCTGTTACGGTTAAAAATTGTTTTTAGTTCGAGCATAATTGTGTTAGCAACTGTAATGTTTTTTGTTGCAAAAGATGGAAACAATTTCGTAATAAGCATGCTTCTAAGTCTAAGTTCTCTTTTTTGCGCTTTAAGACTGGGGTTATTGGGAAAGAAGCTTATAAATGTTATTCTGCCAGGCTCTTATCCCGTCAGGAAACCTAAAATCATACCAAAAAATAACAGTTCAACTTTAGCCGGTAGAGAAAAATAAAAAAGCTGCCCTTCACAGGGCAGCTTTTTTATAATATTTCTTCTTTTCCTGCTATTAAAATAAACTGAATGCTACTGTAATACCAGCCATAACAACCGATACCATCGACATAAGCTTTATAAGAATATTAAGTGCCGGACCTGAAGTATCTTTGAAAGGATCACCTACTGTATCACCAACAACACTTGCCTTATGGGGGTCACTTTTCTTGCCGCCATAATTGCCTCTTTCAATGTATTTTTTAGCATTATCCCAGGCACCACCTGAATTATTAAGCATGCTTGCAAGAGTGAAACCTGCTGTCATTCCTCCTACCAGGAGACCAACAACACCGGGAACACCAAATATAAGACCTACGAGTAAAGGAACTGCTATTGCCAGAAGTGATGGAACCATCATTTCCTTTTGGGCACCTGCAGTTGATATCTCTACGCATTTTGCATATTCTGGTTTTCCCGTACCTTCCATTATCCCTGGAATTTCGCGGAACTGACGTCTTACCTCATCAACCATTTTGCCAGCTGCACGACCAACAGCTTTCATACTCATGGCACTGAATACAAATGCCATCATAGCACCTATAAATATACCCCCAGAAGTACCGGATTGAAAAGAGAAAGATCATATGCAGTAACAAAATCCTTAATGGTTGAAGTTGTTAAACTAACCGCTGTATGACCATCCTGTAAAGCCGGAACTGTTTTGTTGTAGAATAAGGTATCGCCTATCTGTTTAAATCCTTCCGGAGCTTTGTCAGCAAGTCTTCCCAGCCAGAGTTTTACCTCTTCCATATATGCAGCAAGCAGGGCCATTGCTGTAAGTGCAGCTGATCCAATTGCGAAACCTTTGCCGGTAGCAGCAGTGGTATTTCCCAGGCCGTCAAGAGCATCTGTTCTTTCGCGGACCTCTTTTGGCAATTCAGCCATCTCAGCATTACCACCTGCATTATCGGCTATTGGCCCAAATGCATCTGTAGCAAGTGTAATACCAAGAGTGGATAGCATCCCCACAGCTGCAAAACCAATACCATAAACTCCAAGAGCAAAATCTTGAAATCCGCCGGCAAATCCAAATGCTGCGATGATACCTCCAACGATAGTTAATACGGGAACCCATGTTGAGAACATACCGACAGCCATCCCTTCAATAATTACTGTAGCTGGCCCTTGCAGAGCCTGTTTTGCTATACCCTGTGTTGGTTTATAACCATCAGATGTAAAATATTCTGTTGACTGTCCAATAATAACTCCTGACAAAAGACCCGCAACTACTGATCCAAATACTCCCCATGTGATCCAACCTGCATAGGCCAGAACTCCCAGTGCAACCAGGATAAGAGCTGAACTTCCTCCGGTACCCAGAAGGAGCGCATTGAGAAGATTTTTTGGAGTTGCTGATTCTTTTGTCCTAACCATATAAACCCCCGCTATTGAAAGTAATATCCCTATTGCAGATACAATCATCGGTGCCAATACAGCCTTTACCTGAAGATCAGGATTGCCAACTACTGCCGGAAGGGCAGCACCAAGAGCTGCTGTGGCCAGTATTGATCCTGCATATGACTCATAAAGGTCAGCACCCATACCTGCAACATCACCAACATTATCTCCAACGTTATCTGCAATTGTTGCAGGATTGCGTGGATCATCCTCAGGAATTCCGGCTTCAACTTTACCAACAAGGTCTGCACCTACGTCAGCTGCTTTGGTAAAGATTCCACCGCCAACACGTGCAAATAAAGCCTGTGTTGAAGCACCCATACCAAAAGTCAGCATGACAGCGGTTATTTCTATAAGTTTCTGATGATCAGTAGTTCCGGCCTGTACAAAAGTTAGCCCCAGGAATTTCAGACCAGCATCCATGTGCTCAGGAGTGAAAATCAAAGTATTAAGTATAAGGAACCATAATGCAATGTCAAGAAGTCCAAAGCCTACAACAACAAGCCCCATAACAGCACCGCTCCTTAAAGCAACCTGCAAACCTTTATTAAGCGACTTTGAAGATGCCCATGCAGTTCTGTTAGATGCAAAGGTTGCAGTTTTCATACCAAGGAAACCACAAAGACCGGAAAAGAATCCACCTGTAAGAAATGCAACAGGGACAAATGGGTTTTGAACACCAATATAAGCCAGTACTGCCAATAAAAGAACCAGAATAAGAAACACCTTGGTTACAACAGTATACTGGCGTCTCAGGTAAGCCATAGCACCTTCCCTGACATATGCAGCAATCTCCTTCATTTTGTCGGTTCCTTCCTCCTGTATAATCATCCCTTTGTAGAAGATCCAGGCAAACAGCAAAGCTAAAAGCGCTGATATCGGTACAATCCAAAAAATACTACTAATCATGATATCTGTTTTTAAATTAATAAATGTTTACCGATAAAAATTAAATTTTTTTACCGGTACAAAACTAAATTAGTTTTTCATTATTGCAAACGAAAAACGAATGTTAATTTTATTTTAAACTTTTTGGTTAAATCGCCCTGAAAAACTCATAATTAATATCTTCCAGCTGCTTCATTCCCGGATAAGGATAATAGACAATATCATCTTTTGCCCCGACATAAAATCCGGTTTTAATTGTCCTGTAAAGAAGCTCCCCCGAAAATATACGTTGAACAGTCTTCATATGTTTCTCATATTCACCTTTCAGAATCTCAAGGCAATCTCTTAAATGTCCTAAATTGGAATAGGGCAAATGTTCAGCAGAACCACCAAGAGGATCTGCGGCCAGTTCACCAAGCTTTAAATCAACAAAGAAAAGCTTTGGAAGGACAATGGGAGTTGATCCGTCAGTCAGCCGTTTCAGGAATATTGAAGGTGGGAGTCCACTTGCAACCATGGGAGTAACGGGACATAATTCCTGGTACAGATAAAGAGCAGTATGGATTTCTTTATCCCTGGCATAAGGTGCTCTTTTTAATTCAAGAACACAACCGTTATCAGTTGTAAGATACAAGCTTTTCAGTGCTTTCAGAGGTATTATTTCCAGCACTTTGTAAACTGAAAGATAGACTGAACTTTTGGGACTGCCGTCCTCCTTGGCAATGCACCGCTTATTCAAACTATCCATGTCTATCAGGTTTTTAATTTCATCCAGATCAACTTCAAAAAAAATTGACTGACCTTTATTACGCTTTTTGGTTCCTGTTGAAAGGTACATTCCGAATTTTTCGGGTGGTAGCATTGAAGCAACAAGTGCTTCAGGGGTGCAGGTCAAATAGATGTACTTACTCATGGCTATTTATATTAAGATGAACAATAATATTCACTGCAAAAGAAGTCTTACAAAGAACTGTTAATCAAATCTTATTCAAATTTAGGTTACTTTTTGCAGTAATGAAAGAGTGATCCACAATCAATTTCGGTATTTTTTACTTAGTTTCCCTCTTACATTTATTACTTTTGCCCGGATGTTTCGGGTAAAACACTAAGAACAGATTTATTAAATGAACTAAACAGAAAGGAAATGACTATGGTAAATTTTTTTGATAATAAAATATCAGAAAGACTTGGAGGGATAACCTTTGGCAAATCAACTGAAATATACAAGTTTGAACTTATAAAGAGAGCAAAAGCTCATGCAAAAAAGACACACCCGGAATTGACCTTAATAGATATGGGAGTTGGAGAGCCTGATTGGCCGGCTGATGATCTTGTAGTAAAAGTTTTAGCGGAAGAGGCGGGTAAACCTGAAAACAGGTGGTATGCAGATAATGGAATTATTGAATTCCAGGAAGCAGCAGCATCTTACCTTGAAAAGGTCTATGGCCTCAAAAATATAATACCATCAGAAAACATAATTCATGGTATTGGATCAAAACCCGTTCTTGCCATGCTTCCGATTTGCTTTATAAATCCCGGCGATATTTTACTTACTACAGTTCCAGGTTATCCGGTAACAGCAACTTATACAAAATACCTCGGCGGGGATGTATTCCCCCTGCCTCTTTACGAATCAAATTCATTTTTACCTGATTTGAAAGTAATCCCTCAACCAATATTAAAAAGAGCTAAGTTGTTATACCTGAACTACCCTAATAATCCTACCGGAGCTGTAGCAAGTATTGAATTTTTCACAGAAGTAGCAGATTTTGCAAAGAAGAATAATATAGTTGTGATTCATGATGCTCCTTACAGCGCATTGACCTATGATGGTTATAAACCACTTAGTTTTCTTTCTGTGGATGGTGCTATGGATGTTGGAATGGAAGTCCATTCTTTATCTAAGGCGTTTAATATGACAGGATGGAGAATTGGGTTTATTTGCGGAAACAGCAAAGCAGTTAATGCCTATGCAACGGTTAAGGATAATACCGATTCAGGACAGTTCAGGGCAATTCAGAAGGCCGGGATCCAGGCACTAAAACATCTGGAAATAACAGAAAAAACTATTGAAAAATACTCAAGGAGATTTAATCTGCTGGTAAATGCCCTGGCCGAATTGGGGTTTGATGCAAAAAAACCAAAGGGGTCATTTTATTGTTATGTCAAATCACCCTCCGGCACTGAAGACGGGAAAACATTTCAGTCGGCTTCCATGTTTTCAGAATTTCTAATACTTGAATCATTAATATCCACAGTCCCATGGGACGAAGCAGGAAAATTTATCCGGTTCTCCGTAACTTTTGAGGCAGACACTCCCCAAAAAGAAATTGAAGTTATTAATGAGATGAAAGAAAGGATGAGAAAATTAAATCTAAAATTCTGAAACCGGGCATCTTTTAAAGGGAAACCTGTATGAATGAATTTCAGCATACTTTGCCACCTGATGCTTACGAAGCAACGAGTTTGAACATCTTAATTCTAAGTGACAGCCAGAACAATACCTTATTTATCAGATGCCTGCCGACCTGATTATATCAGCAAAAGTAAATTAAAAATCATGGACTTTGAAGAGGACCTGAAAAATTCCCTGAATGTTCTTAAGAATGGCGGTGTAATCCTCTACCCTACTGATACTGTGTGGGGACTTGGATGTGATGCAACGAACTCCAGAGCAGTGGAAAATATTTTTGCAATTAAATCGAGAAGTGATAATAAGAGTCTTATAGTTCTTGTTGATGGAGAATCAATGATGGAACGTTACGTCAGGGAAGTTCCTGAAATAGTTTATGAGCTTATTGAAGTTTCAGATACTCCGCTTACAATTATATATCCTTTTGGGAAGAACCTTGCATCCGGTGTTTGCAGTGATGATGGTTCCGTTGGGATAAGGATCTGCCGGGATGAATTTTGCAGTGAACTGATAAGTAAATTCCGTAAACCGGTGGTTTCAACATCTGCCAATATAAGCGGCAATCCGGCTCCGTCAGTTTATGACGAGGTTGATTTCAGAATTATTGATGCATCAGATTATGTTGTAAAACATCGTCAGGATGACAGGCAGAAACGTCCTGTATCACCGGTTATAAAGGTTGAAAAGAACGGAGTGATAAGGATTATCAGAAAATGAGGTTACCTCGGTCTCACATGACCCGAACCTGAAATCCTGGCATCAATACGCGGAGTTCCCGCAAAATTTACATTACCACTACCCGATATATGGGCATTAAGTGATCCCTCCACTTTACAGTTGCAGTTTCCGCTTCCGGAAACTCTGACATCAAGCATGTTTATTTTTACTGACTCGCCGGAAAAATTTCCTGAACCACTTATAGAAATATCAGCTTTATTTATGCCCCCGAGGCTGCCAAGAACCACATTACCCGAACCTGAGATGCTGCAATCAAGATTTGTAACGTCCAAATCTGCGGTCAACAATCTGCCACTTCCGGTTACACTCAGATCAAGATCTCCGGCCTTTAAAGCATCTTTCACCTCTGCTTTCCCGGAACCGGAAACACCCAATCCCACAATATCAGGCATTGTGATGTAACCCGTTACTTTTTCATTCACCCAGATTCTCCGGTTATCTTCCTTTATAACAAGTCTCCCCGCTGTTACTTCGGTCTCTATTTGGTCAAGATATTTTTTTTTGCCCTCGAGAATTACCTGAAACTTAGGTCCAAATTCAATATATAACTCACCTGGTACCCCAAAATTTACACTGGAAAAACCAGTGACATCCCTGGTTTCTTTAACAACAGCCTGACCACTGGAAATACTGGCCGTAAGAAACAGTGCGATTAACATTGCCGTCAGATAAATTGTCTTTTTCATTTCAATACAAGATTGGTTAAACATTAATTTACCCTAAAGACAGGTTATCTTAAAGATTAGCTGCACAGTTCTGAAAAAAATTTAATTAAAATATTAATTGATCTCTGTCAATCCTTCAGGCAGCTTCATTTTGATACTCTTTTTTCCTGTATCAATATTCACAATAAGATTTTCATGAAATGGTATGAGTATCTCTTTGTTGGCAGTGGAAATTACATTAAGCAACCACTGACCAGGGTTTCGGATAACTTCTTTAACAATTCCCAGCATCCTGTTATCCTCTAACAGAACACTGTAACCTTCAAAATCATGATTAACTACCGGAAGACTAATGTCGTTATTAATGGTCGTCAAAAACACCCGGCATCCCTGAAACTCCCTTACTTTTTCAGATGAGTCATAATCCTCAAATTTTATTCTGATTATCCCTGCACCTGAATATTCAATATGGGATATAAAAAAAGGAACCAGTCTTCCTTCTATTTCAAGGAAAACCGATTCCATATCCGGTATATTATCGATAAATGATTTCTCTAACTTTACTGTTACATACCCATCATAACCATGGATCTTTGTGATATGTCCCAGCAATATGTTGCTTCTGTAAGTCATTGGATCACAGATCCGATTGACATAAACTATTCCTGCGGTTTAGCTTCGCCGGCAGGCTCACCTGATGTTTCATCCGGAACAGAAGTATCGGTTTTTTCTGTTTCAGAAGCTGATTCTTCAGTCTGCTCTAATTCTTCAGATGTTGAATCTTCGCCAGGTGTTTCTGTTTCAGAGGCCGTCTCTTCGGTCTGTATTGATGCTTTTGCTGCTGCGTCTGCCTTAGCCGCAATATCTGCATTTCTCTTCGCCAGTTTGGCGACTCTTGCTTCGTTTATCTTCTTCTCAATGGCAAGCCTTGTTCCAAGTTCCTCATCCATTGATTTCTCGAGTCCCGATTTCTTAGCTTCAATTTTTTCATCGTTCTTCCTCATCCACTCTTCAAAACGCTTTGTAGCTTCTGCTTCATCAAATGCTCCTTTTTTCACACCTTCAAGAAGATGCTTTTTTATCAGGACACCCTTGTATGAGAGGATAGCCCTGCAGGTATCTGTAGGTAATGCGCCATTTTGCAGCCAACCCAGTGCTTTATCGAAATCGAGTTCGATAATTGCCGGATTAGTAACCGGATTATATGATCCGATCTTTTCAATATATCTGCCATCCCGTGGCGACCTGCTATCTGCTACCACAATGTGATAGAAGGCCAGTTTCTTACGACCTTTTCTAGCTAATCTGATTTTAACTGCCATTAATTCTTACGCTTTTTTTATTAACCTGTTTTGAAATTTGTGGCTGCAAAGATAATTAAATTTATTAACCAAACAACCAGAGGCAAGCAGATTCGGATACAATATCCTCTTAAATCAAAAATAAAAATAATAATAATTTGCTCTTTTTTGATTATTTTTGTGTTCCAACCTTATTCAAGTTTATCTCCTTTTTATGGCTGTTTTTTCTCATTTGCATGTTCATACTCAATACTCTATACTGGATGGAGCCTCCAGTATTCCATCACTTATCGAAAAGGTAAAATCACTGGGCATGGAAGCGATTGCTATAACCGATCATGGTAACATGTTTGGTGTCAAAGAGTTTCATTCCACCGCAACAAAAAAAGGGATTAAACCTATAATAGGATGTGAAATATATGTCGCTAAAAGGTCAATTGGCGAGATAAACGTAAAAGAAGACCGGTCAGGGGATCATCTCATCCTTCTGGCTAAAAACCTTGAAGGCTATAAAAATCTCATAAAGCTGATTTCAATTGCCTGGATAAAGGGGTTTTATTATAAACCGCGAATCGATAAGGAACTTCTCAAAAAATACCATCAAGGGCTTATAGCCTCATCTGCTTGTCTGGCCGGAGAGATACAGGATGAGATACTTCAGGGTAACATGGCAGGAGCTGAAACAGCCCTGAAGAGTTATCTCGATATTTTTGGTGAAGATTTCTACCTTGAGATCCAAAGACATGAAACATATGATCCTGATGCCGACAGGTCAGCCTTCCCGCTTCAGCAGAAAGTCATTGAAGTCTTTAAGAAATTGTCAGCAAAGTTTAATGTAAAAATTATTGCAACAAATGATGTTCATTTTATTAATGCTGAAGATGCGGAAGCACACGACAGACTGATTTGTATAAATACAGCCAAAGATATTGATGACCCTAACAGACTAAGATATTCAAAGCAGGAATATTTAAAGAGCGAAGAAGAGATGCGCGCTATCTTCACCGATATTCCGGAAGCTATTGATAATGTAGCGGCTCTGGTTGCCAAAGTCGGAAAGTATAAGCTTGACCACGATCCCATTATGCCTGAATTTGAGCTTCCGGCAGATTATAACGACAAGGATGCATACCTCAGGTTTCTTACCTATCAGGGTGCAAAAGAGAGATGGGGAACACTTACTGCGGAACATTCCAGTCGCATAGACTTTGAACTGGACACTATTGCCAAGATGGGTTTCCCGGGGTATTTCCTTATCGTTCAGGATTTTCTCAATGCCGCCAGGGAGATGGAATGTGTCAGTCGGACCAGGTCGTGGCTCTGCGGCAGGATCAGCGGTAGCTTTCTGCTTAAGGATCACCGATATAGACCCTATCAAATATGGTCTTCTTTTTGAACGTTTCCTGAATCCCGATCGTATTTCCCATACCCGATATTGACATAGATTTTGATGAAGACGGAAGAGAAGCGGTTCTCAAATATGTCGTTAATAAATATGGCCACGATAAAGTTGCCCACATCATAACCTTTGGCTCGATGGCTGCCAAAATGGCTATCAGGGATGTTGCCAGGGTGCAGAAACTCCCTTTACCTGATGCCGACAGACTTGCTAAACTCGTCCCTGAAAGGCCGGGAATAACTCTCTCGCAGGCCTATGCCGAAGTACCAGAACTGGCCAGGGAGAAAGAGTCATCCAATAAGTTAATTGCTCAGACCCTCAAATATGCGGAGGTTCTTGAAGGTTCAGTACAGGCAAACAGGTGTCCATGCCTGCGGTATCATTATCGGTAAGGATTCACTCGACAATTACATACCGCTTTGCACTGCAAAAGATACCGATCTTTATGCCACCCAATATGATGGAAGTCATGTTGAATCTGTGGGTCTCCTGAAAATGGATTTCCTTGGGTTAAAGACTCTTTCAATAATAAAAGATGCGGTAGACAATATAAAAAGATCAAAAGGGATAACAATTGACCTGGAAAACCTTCCACTGGATGATAAAAAGACATTCCAGCTGTTCAGTAACGGTGAAACCACCGGTATTTTCCAGTTTGAATCGACAGGGATGAAAAGATATCTGAGGGACCTTATTCCAAACCGTTTTGAGGATCTCATAGCTATGAACGCCCTGTACCGTCCCGGACCAATGGAATATATTCCCAAGTTCATAAGGAGAAAACATGGAACAGAACCTATTGATTATCCTCTTCCTGTGATGGAAAAATTCCTGGATGACACCTACGGTATCACAGTCTACCAGGAACAGGTCATGCTTCTTTCCCAGGAGCTGGGAGGATTTACCAAAGGTGAAGCCGACTCCCTGAGAAAAGCTATGGGGAAGAAAAAACGGTCCATAATGGACGAAATGAAACTTAAATTCCAGGAGGGTTGCCATAAAAAAGGATATGATGAAAACATTGTAAATAAGATATGGTCCGACTGGGAAGCGTTTGCCCAATATGCATTTAATAAGTCACACTCAACATGTTATGCTCTTGTGGCATTTCAGACAGGCTATCTGAAGGCAAATTATCCCGCCGAATATATGGCTGCTGTCCTGAGCCGTAACATCAACGACATCAAAAAGATCACAACTTTCATGGATGAGACCCGAAGAATGGGAATGGATGTCCTGGGACCAGACATTAATGAAAGTAATCTTAAATTCACTGTAAATAAGGATGGGAATATCAGGTTTGGACTGGGTGCGATAAAAGGAGTTGGCGAAAGCGCTGTATTGCAGTTGATTGAAGAAAGAGAAAAGAATGGGCTATATAAAGACATATACGACCTTGTTGAAAGAGTTAATCTTAACTCTCTTAACAAGAAGAATCTTGAAGCCATGGCTGTGGCAGGTGCATTTGATTGTTTCCCTGAAATAATCAGGGCTCAGTATTTTTCACTTGACACCCGGGGTTCAAGCTTCATTGAAAGCCTAATACGATATGGAAACAGTGCCAAAACTCTCAGGTTGTCAAGTAAGCAGACTCTTTTTGGTGATTCCGGTGGATTTGACATGGTAAAACCAGAACCTTCAAAATGCCCTGACTGGCCTAAACTTGAAAAACTTAACAGGGAAAAAGAGGTAATCGGAATCTATCTTTCATCACATCCCCTTGATGACTTCAAACTTGAGATCAGTACTTTTACCACAGCAACTCTTGCGGACCTTCAAAATCTTCAGGGATTATCTCGAAAGGGACGTTGTTGTTGCCGGAATGATAATAGATGCAAAAAACGGAATCGGAAAAAATGGCAAACCCTATGGGTCATTCACACTGCAGGATTATTCCGACTCGTTCAGATTTATGTTGTTCGATAAGGATTATGTTGATAACAGTAAATTCCTGACTATCGGATATTATTTACTTGTAAAAGGAAGAGTGCAGAAACGCCGCTACAAAGAGGATGAACTGGAGTTCAGCATAAGAAACAATCAATCTTCTTTCAAGCGTAAAAGATGACTTGATCAAGTCGGTGACCCTGAAAATCAATCCTGAGAATATCAGTAAAGAAATGATTGCAGAGTTGAAAGAATTTTTTAATGAAAATAAAGGTAATACTGAAATTAAATTTCTTTTTGTTGACGACGACGACAAAATATCACTTCCCATGTTTTCAAGAAGTTGGCGGATTAGACTGAATAATTCATTAATTTCTTACCTTGATGATCATCCCGGTATCGAATATAAAGTTAATTAGCTATCTTTGCGGTCATCAATTAAACAAATAAATCTAAAATATTAATATTATGGCATTAGAGGTTAATGATGGAAACTTTGACGACATTGTCCTTAAATCAGATAAGCCTGTAATAGTGGATTTTTGGGCTGAGTGGTGTGGCCCATGCAGGATGGTTGGTCCTATAATTGAAGAGATGTCAAATGAGTACGAAGGGAAAGCCCTGGTTACAAAATGTGATGTGGATAGCAGCCCGGGTGTCGCGGTAAAATACGGCATAAGGAATATCCCGACAGTTCTTTTCTTCAAGGAAGGCAAAATTGCAGATAAGCAGGTTGGTGCAGTACCGAAAAGCAATTTTGTAAATAAACTTAATGCTCTTCTTTAATAAGTAGATCATATTGCCATTCTTATTTCCTTAATGGCTTTTTCAATATATCTGATGAGAGTCTGTGTATTTGCTTCTTCAAGCAGCCGAATAGACAATGAGTACGCGATTGCCGCTTCAAAGCTAGGCTTGTTACTCGCCGAAGCGGGAATGCCGGTTGTATTTGGTGGTGGCGGAATTGGCCTGATGGGGATACTTGCTGATTCGGTTCTTGAAAATGGAGGGAAAATAACCGGAGTTTTACCTTCATTTATGAGGGACGAAGGATGGGGACATCTTAGAGTTGAAGAAATGATCCTTACCCCTGACATGGGGGAAAGAAAGAAAAAAATGTTTTCAATGTCTGAGGCAGTTATTGCTTTACCAGGTGGAGTGGGTACGCTTGAAGAGCTAACAGAAGCAATTACTCTGAAACAACTCAGTCTCTTCAATGGACCGATAATCATCCTGAATACACTGGGTTTTTACAATTCATTGCTTGATTTTCTGGAAAATATGGTTGAAAACAATTTTCTCAGATTTGAACATAAAGGTATCTGGGAAATCGTAAACACACCTGAAGAAGTATCATTGCACTTAATAAAAAAGGGAGTACTAAAGAAGAGTCCGCGAAAAATTGCGAAGATCTGATTTTCAGGTATCTTTGTCCCGATAAACAGGATATCATCAACCTGCTGTAAATCACCTTTCCAGCCAATTATCTCTTTTTAAGTTTTATACGCTGTTCATCTACCGGAAGATCCCATATCGTAGTCAATAGCTTCTTTACATTCCCCGACTTGTATTTCTTTTCTTCGGCCCATCCGAACTGATCTGCATAACCATCAGTGCACATATAGATCATATCTCCCGGCTGAATGTCGATAATCTGATTTGAGAAGTTCTTTTTCTTTCCGATGGTTGTCATCCCAATGGGGAACCTGTCGCCTTTATAAACAAATAGCTTCACCTTTTCTTACAGATATACAGAGGATTATAAGCTCCTGAAAACTCAAGAGTATATTTTTCCCGGTTAAATGCAACAAGAGCCATATCCATACCATCATTAATCGCTCTCTTCATTCCTTTGCATCAGAGCTTTCAATACCTCGGTATTAAGGGTGTCTAGAATTGCTGCCGGCCGGGTAATGCCATATTCCCTTACAACCTTGTTCAGGGAGTTATGTCCAATAATAGACATAAAGGCACCAGGTACACCATGGCCTGTGCAATCGCATACGGCAATGAACTGCATGGCTCCGTTATCATACATCCAGTAAAAATCACCCGATACAATATCCTTGGGCATAAAGAGAATAAAAGTATCACTAAAAGTATCTTCCCTTGGCAGCATGGCCCGCTGAATACGCTCAGCATACCTAATGCTTGCAGTTATATCCCTGTTCTTATTCTCAATCTCCCTGCTCTTCAGAACAACTTCGGCAGTTCTTTCTTTTACCTTATCTTCAAGAATTACATTCTCCCGTAAAAGGTTTCGCTCCCTTACCTTTATATATGTTATGACCGAAACAACTAAAATAAAAACTGAGATAATAGTAAACCACCATGTACGGTAGTATGGTGGTTTTATGCTAAAATTAAATGTGACAGGTTCTTTGTTCCAGATTCCTTCACTATTGCTGGCAATAACATTAAAAGTATATTTTCCAGGGGGCAGAGCCGGATAATTAGCTCTTGTCTGGTTGGTAACCGGCTGCCAATCCCGGTCTGCTCCATCCAATTTTACCCTGTATCTTACAACCTCCGGATTGGAGAGGCAAATACTGTAATAGTCAAACAACACTGACCTGTCCTTATAATTAAGCATCATCCCGGGAATCATATTACGTGACTGGTAATTTACCTGCATGCTGTTAATATGAGTCAGCGGGTTAAGCCCTCTGGAAAACATCTTCGACTGTCTTAATAATATGGCGCCGTTTGCAGTACCAAACCATAGATCACCCGAAGGACTTTTATACACTGCATTAGATTTGGTCTCTATTCCGGTAAATCCATTTCTTTCCGTATATGAGTATACCCGTTTACTTTCAGGGTAATATCTGTTTAGTCCATTATTGGTTCCAATATACATACTTCCATTTCCGCCATCAGCCAGCAGGTTAATGTTATTTGAAAGCAATCCGTCATCTTGAGTGACGGTTGTAATAATTGAATCATTCCGGAAAGCTATAAGCCCTTCGCCGGTCCCGACCCACAGAATTCCTTTCCTGTCCATGATCATGGTTTTCGGGATAATTCCCGGTAAAGCAGTTATTGCAGTAAATTTTCTTCTAAAAGGATCATATCGTATTAGTCCGGGTTTCTCTCCTATTGGTTCGGTTCCTATCCACGTATCCCCATTCGGGTCGCAATAAAGTGCTGTAATGTTTCTTACAGTAAGGCTGTCAAGAAGAGTATATCTCTGAAAATTATTTTCACCAATTGTACCGACAGCCACTCCTTCGTTGGTTCCTATCCAGAGGTTGCCCTTCCTGTCAATTTCAAGCGCTTTTACCTGCCCGTCACGAAAAAGTGTCGAGTTTATATATGGTTGTGCTTCAAAATCTGAAGTCTTTATATTAAAAAGAATTACGCCACCCTGGTTGGCTCCGATCCATATATTACCATCCCGATCTTCCCTGAAGAATCTTATCTCCTCAAAGATTGAATTGCTGGCTTCATTATAGATTATTGGTTTTTTATCTGAGTCGGGATAAAACCTTGATATGCCTGCATTGCTTCCAAACCAGACAGCCCCTGTATTGTCCTGAATAATAGCATTAACATTAGGATCAGGCAGTAACTCTTTCTCATTAATTGTAAGAAATGCATCCCCTTTAAAAATAGTCAGTCCGTTATTCTGGTCTGCGATCAGGATATTTCCCTCCACATCCTCCATTATATCGTATATGTGCGTAGCTTTCAGGCCATTATTTTCGTTGAAAATGCGCGTGGTATTTCCTTCATATAAAACTATTCCACCGCCCCAGGTTCCCGCCCATATCCTTCCCCTGCTATCCTCACAAAAGCATGACACCACGTTGCTTGACATTCCGTCTCTTATCAGATCCTTTATGTCCATTCTGCTCTCCGTCATGATATATTTATATATCCCGCCTTTATTGGTTCCGGCCCATATATTTCCATTGGAATCTTCAAGCAGACATATTGGGTTAAAATAGGTTGTCATATGTGGCATCCTGTAGTTTTCAAACCTCCCTTCAGAGGGGATGAATTTCCGCATGCCAACGTCTGCTATGGTAATGAAATCCCCTCCATTTAACAGAGCTGATCCTGAGATCTGGATACTCGATCCCTCCTTCCCTCCAAACTGTCTTGCTTTAATGTGCTTAATATCGTTTACAGGAAATTCAGCCAGGATTGCTCCATCATTAATTGTTGTAAACCAAACACTGGTATCATTCATGGCAACAATACTTGTCACATCTCCTGTTAATGTTATTGTATTTAAGGATGCCTGTTCAAAAATGGTTCCGTTAAACCGGCTTATTCCTCCATTAAGATGTCCGAACCAGATGTCTCCGTTTGCCAGTTCCAAAATGCATTTAACACCACCTGAGGCCAGGCCATCTCCGGATGAAAAATTCTCAAATTTCTTTCCGTCAAATCGTGAGACACCATTTGCTGTTCCAAGCCAGATATAATCTTTCGAATCCTGAATAAGAGAATAGACTTTTTGTTCACTTAATCCCTGCTTTACTCCATAATTATCGAAGAAATACTTTTGACTGCTGACAGGGCCGTGCGAAACTGATAAAATAAATAAAAGCCAGACAAATTTTTTTATCAGGCTTCTTGTAAAATTCTGATCGGGCATACTAATCTATTTTGCTATGAAAAAGAATGTTCCGTTTTCATCCTGTAACCCTGTTATCTTACCGAATTTGGGTTTCTGTTGATTAGTATTGGCAACTGCTGCAGTTACAGATTTAACAATAGTCTCTATAGGAATACATGCATTTTTATTATTTATAAGTGTATTGGCAAAGGTCTGCGTGAATTGGGAATTATCAACAGCAAGCTCATACCCTGCAGAAGAGAAGACCTGCGCAGATCTGAATGAAATTGCATTAACATTATCGCAGGTTGGCTCTTCATTTGCGGAACGCATTGACTGGTAAAAACCAGGACCTGATTCGCAGGCATCCGATACTACAAGTGTATGAGTTATATTATAGTAACTCTGAATCCCTGCTTTAAGGGCATTAATGTTGAAATATGTGAACTCATCATCTCTTTTGGCATCAACGGGGATCCAGTAACCAACATCATTTATGAATTTACCATGGCCGGCATACCAAATCAATAAAGATTTAACCTGATTTGTTTTTACCATGTCGCGGAGGTCAATATTGAAGAACCTTTCAAGTTCATCCTTAGTCAGGTCTTTCTTGTGAATAAAATTACTTACCTGATAGTTGGCAAGAGCTCTTTGAATTGTACTTACATCTTGTATGGGACCGTCAAGACTGGCAAATGTCTCATAGCTTGAATTCTCTATAAAGACCACCCATGTTTTTCCCATAGGATTAGACTCTGCAAGAAGTGCGTTATCCCTGTTAAGATTAAATTCAACTTTCTGCAGGTTCCCGTAAATATCCTCGGCGATAACGGAAAACTTATTAATATTGGAAATTTCTATGTTTGCCGTGAAGCCGGGGTTAAGCTGATCCCGCCTGTAACTTGCAGTAACACCGTCAATCTCAATGGATTTTATCGGGCTTTCGTCTTCAATTTTTCCTTCAATGAAAAGAGTTGGTTTAATTTCATCAAGGAATACCAACCCCTCTTCCGATGTATATGGGGCAATTATCGAAATCTTCGGAGGATCAATCTCAGTCCTTTTCAATTTCAGTTCAAGTACTTTTTCATTATTGTATTCATCACGGGCAAGGATTGTAATTGCATCTTTCCCGGTAACATCAACACTTGCGATAAATTCATTTTCTCCGTTTTTCTTCTCACCGAAAAGTATCTTCCGGCCATTTATTAAAAGGGTATCCAGGCTACTCTTTTCTTTTATTTTCCCTGAAATTGTTATATTGTTACTACCCCCTCTTAATTCAACAACATTATCGGCAACTGAAGGACTTATTACATTTATCTCCGGCGGAAGGTTCTCCCTGTTGAGCTCATAAAGTCTGGTTTTAGCATCCTTTAACATCTTGCGTGCTTTCATATCAAACTCGGAAAGAACAGTAATCTTATTATAGTCTGCCATTGCTTTTTCATAATTCATAATTTCCTCATATGATCTGGCTCTGGAAAAATAAGCATCCGGATCATCCGGTCTGAATGTAATGTACTTTGAAAAATCATTTATAGCATTTGTGTGCTGGTTGAATTCCTGATAGCAAGTACCTCTGGCAAGATAAAATACCGGATCTGAAGGGTCAATAAGTATATTTTTGGATATATCATTTATAGCATTCGGATAATCAAGATTTTTCTTATACACATTACTTCTCATGAGATAAGCATCAGTGTTGCGGTCATTATTCTTTAGTACCTCATTGCATTGATCCATTGCTTCCTGAGGATCTGAGTTTATAAGCAGACCGGCAAGAGCAAGGCGAGGGGCAGGTAATTTTTTATCTTTAGAAATGGCCTTTTCAAGCTCTTTTTTCCCCATAATCTCATTATTCAGCTTTATATAACATAATCCGCGGTAATAGTAATTCATAGGGGAATCCTTTTTTACGATAGCTGAATCTGAAACTCTCAGTGCCTGATCATACTTTTCAAGTCCAATCAGCGAAATAACCTTTTCCTGGTATATTTCAGAATTATGTTTATCAAATCTGGTTGCCCGGTTAAGAATCGGCAGAGCCTCTTCAAATTTTCCCAGCTTATTCAGAATAGCGCCCAGACTTTTCAGTGCATCAGCGCTTTTTGGTTCAAAAATGATAGATTTTTCATAGTCTGTTTTTGCATCTTCATACTTTAAAAGCTTTTCATAAGTCTTAGCCCGTAAAATATAATAGCCGGAGTTGGAGGGCTCAAGTCCAATGGCGTTTGTAAACTGCGTAAGAGCATCTTCATACTTCAGATTGTTAAAAAACTCGTTCCCGGCTTTTATATTCTTTTTCGGATTCTGACCAAAAGCACAGACCGGGATCATTACCAGAATGGTCAGTAGAAAATATAATTTGATTTTCATTTTAGTTAGGTTAACAGTAAACAAATCAAAAATAGCAATAATTATTACATTATCAAGTCTTAACCAGGATCCTGCCTTACTTCCTTATAAATTATTCTCAGGTTACTGCAGCTATATGATGTCATTGAATAAGCCACTCCTTCTGCAAAAGGTGCTTTTACTCCGTCTCCAAAACAGGTGTCACCCATAAATATCCTGGCTTCGTCCCATAAACCGGTTGAAATAAAATGATCTGTCACCTTTGCGCCGCCTTCTATCATCAACGACTGAATTCCCTCATTAAACAGGTAATCCGTAATCTGGCGGGCTGAAGTTTCCGAATCATTTAATATCACCTTTTCAGCATTCGATAAAACAGCATCAGAGGCATTGGTGAAAACAACATTTCTGCCAGGAATTTTATTCATAGTCAGATGATTGCCAATTTTACCCGAACTGCTGAGAATTAATCGGAGAGGATCTTTACCTTTCCACTCACGTACATTGAGGCTGGGATTATCTTTTCTTACTGTCTCTGCTCCAACAAGGATAGCCTCTTCGGTTGCTCTCCATATGTGAACAAGAATCCTCTCGGGTTTCCCGGTAATCCATACTGGTCCACTGCCAAAACCTTCCTTTCTTATCCGGTCCAGATAACCGTCAGCGCTTTGCGCCCATTTAAGTGTTATATAAGGCCTTCTTTTCTCATGAAAAGTAAAAAACCTCCTGTTAAGATACCTGCATTCATCTTCAAGGATCCCTGCAGTAACTTCGCATCCTGCATTTTCCAGACTGGCAATTCCTTTTCCGGATACCTTATCGCTTGTATCAATTGTTCCTATTACGACCCTTGGAATTTTATGGGAATTGATTAAGTCGACACATGGAGGGGTTTTACCTGTATGTGAACAAGGTTCAAGGTTTACAAACAAAGTTGACTCTTTCAGCATCTCTTTTACCTTAACACTGTTAATTGCATTAACTTCTGCATGGGGTCCGCCTGCTTTAAGATGATACCCCTCCCCGATAATAATTCCGTTATATACAATAACCGATCCCACCATCGGATTCGGATAGGTAAGACCCTCAGCTTTCACAGCCAGGTCAAGGCACCTGTGCATGAATTTTATTTCGTCTTCCCTCTTCATTTAACTTAAAGTACTAATTTTGATTTATGGGCGTTAATATACAAACAATAAAAGATATAAGGTTATATCTCTCAGAGCAGCTGAAAGGAATCTATCAGAACTCTGAAATAAGTGCCCTGACAAATATTATAGTTAAGGCTGTTACAGGTATTCCCAAGTTGCAAAATCTTGCATTGCCCGAACAACCTGTTTCTGAAATGTATGCCCGAAGAATTATTAAAATATGCAATGAACTAAAATCCGGAAAACCAATTCAGTATATCCTTGGTAAAACAAATTTCTATAATTGCATTATAAAGCTGAATTCAGAAACACTTATTCCCCGACCTGAGACTGAGGAGCTTGTTGATCTTATTATTAAGGAAAACAGGGGATTCTCAGGAGAAATATTAGATATAGGTACCGGTTCGGGGTGTATCGCAATTGCCCTGGCAAAAAACCTTCCTGGTTCATCTGTAACAGGATCTGATATTTCGGAAGAAGCAATTAAAATTGCAGGGGAAAACGGCAGGCTGAACAATGTAACGGTTCGATTTGTCATGGCTGATATCTTTTCCACTGGTCACATCTCTGATTTAAAAGCAAGCATAATTGTCAGCAATCCTCCCTATGTCAGACGCATGGAAAAAAAATTCATGGACAGAAAGGTTATTGATTTCGAACCTCATAAGGCCCTGTTCGTTCCCGATCAGGATCCTCTGGTATTTTATCGGGCAATACTTGAACTTGCCTCCAGTATCCTGACCTATGGCGGTAAAATATACTTTGAGATAAATGAAGCATTTGGCAAAGAAATGGCTGAATTACTGAAATCATACCAATATTCTGATGTTTTGATTATAAATGATATCAATGGAAAAGTAAGAATTATAAAAGGGACCAAAAATGCAGGATGATAAAGGATATAAAACTGCTCTCTCAAAAGCTATGGTACTCTGCTCCCGGATTGAATATTGCCGGGGAGATATCCGGAAAAAATTACAATCGTGGGGTGTTCCGTCCAATGATGAAGACAGGATCATCAGCACGCTGATTGAAGAAAATTTCATAAATGAAAAACGTTACGCAAAAGCTTTTGTCAGAGATAAATTCAGTCATAACAAATGGGGTAAAGTAAAGATTGAGGCTCAACTGAAGGCAAAAGGTATTCCAGCTGAAATTACAGCAGATGCACTTGGGGAGATTGACATTAAAGAATATATGAAGGTAATTAACAACCTTATCGCTTCACATCGCAGGTCCGTAAAATCGAATAATCAGTATGAACTGAAAGGAAAATTGCTCAGGTATGGTCTATCCAAAGGATTTGAAAGCAACCTTCTGTATGATCTTTTGAACAATCTGGATCAGATCTGAATACACCCTGTGATATATGGCTCATAAGCCCCCGGGGAATGGGGAACTGAAACAATTATGAATCTTATAAAGTTCTATACCAGCTAAAAAATATTGGAAATTATTCTGATTATAAACGGCCAGAATGCCAACAGAAAAAGCAGTCCCGATCCAACAGAATCTATTATAATCAATTGTTTACGGGTATTTTGATAATTGATAAAGAAAATTGAAAAAACGACTCTCATGATTAGTTGTGAGACGAAGAAAAGAAACACCCTCATCCCATATATATTCCACTGGTAAGCTTCACTGATTTTTCCCCTGACAATCAGGGAAAAACTATGGGATAAGCCACAGGAGATACATCGTTCCCCGGTTAATTTTTCGTGTATACAGATAATGGGGTAGTTATCTTTTTCGGAAGAAAAAATACCGGAATATGCCAGAATCAGCAATATTACACCAATAAAAATAATATTGATCTGAAGGTATGGCTCTCTTTTAAGACTTTCCTGATACTGCAATAATAAATTATTTTTTCGGTTTGAGGGAATCATTTTCCTGAGTGTTACCCTTTTCCAGCTCCTCCAATTGCTTTTCCATATCCTTCTTATTCGCAGAGTTGTTAATTTCTACCCTAACATCATTACTATCCACTTTAATTGAGATATGGGCATTTCCAAGCTCGTTGGTCACATTATCCTGAACATCCGAAATAATATTCTGGATATCGGATGGCCACTTATCGGCCTTTTGAACAATTTTCCCGGCTACAAATATCTGAGAAAATCCTATAAGGGAAGCAATTATTCCAATTATCAGTCCGGCTATCAGTACACCTCTGGATTCATTTCTCCTTGCAGCCTGTGATAATCCAACTGAAGCCAGAATAATAGTTATTATACCCGGGATAATGGCAATGACACCCACACATGGAATCACCGCAAGCACAAATGTTATAATTGCGGTGATGAGAGCGGCTATTCCCATTGTTTGCCCTGAGTTATTTCTTATTTCTTCCATGATGATTATACTTATTAGTTAGCATTCATTCCTTTTTTAAGATATTAACCATATCCTGTTCTAAAGACGTTACAGGATTTTCAATGATGCGTCCTGCTTCAATATTATTTTTATAAATAATAAAAGTCGGCACACGCTGGATATCAAACTTTTCATATCCACCTACAGGTGATAGCTTCGCATTATCAACTCCTATAAATGTGACATTAACTTCCGGGAACTTCCATATATCCAGGATCTTCATGAAACGGGGAACCTCACGCCTGCTGTCCGGACACCATGTACCCATTACTATTTTTACTGTAATATCATCTTTTGCGAGTTCTCCTAAAATTCCAACAGCCTGGCTGTCTGCCTGATATTCTTCATACCCTTTCGTGAACCATGAAGAATAGGGCTCACGCATCAACCTATCCCTGGTGAAATATCCCAGCAGCCATGTACTCTGCTCAGAGAAATCAACGGATGCAGGAGCAGCTTCCTTTAAAGGCTGGGAAGACTGTCCCCTTTCAACTTTATTATCTGCAGCGGGTTGAATGATCTTGCAACTTACGGAACAAATCATCATAAAAAGTAATAAAAAGATATGTATTTTCATCCTGGTTAAATTAAAAGAATACAAATTAAAAGCTTTTTTTTAATGTTGTAACAAATCAGAGGAATTATGCTTTTAACCCGGTTCTTAAACCTGCTTACTTTTTAATCCTGTTTGTATAGTAAATAGAAATACCAATTGAAATGACAGCCAGAAACAGTAACGCCAGGACCCTGTAGATTAAATCTATCTTTGCCAGGTCGGCAATAAAGAGATAAAGTGCGGCACAGATCATTGTTCCAAGGGCCATATATCTGTATTTCACATTTTTAAGGATATAACCAATTAGAAAATAAAGTAGAGCTGCAATTGTCCATGAAAGAGTTATAAACTGCCTGGGAAGTGCATGGAAAAGGGAATACAATACCATAAAAAACCCTACCACCATATAGAGGTTCCTGATAAGGTCCGTTTTAATTTGTAATCTTGCTCTCTTCCAGTTTATTATCCTCGCAGAGATGAGAGAAATCAGTGCAAAAGAAAAATTAATTCCGGCTACCGGTTTTGAGGTCAGAAGATATATAATAAGTATTGTGAGGAAAAGTATGCTATTCATTACTATAATTAACCTGTTGCGAAACCAGAGTGCCATTGAAACCACAATCAGACTCTGAACCGATAGGAGTAAATAGACCTGAGGAAAACCATAGAGACCATAAAGGGCAATGCTCATTGCCATAAAACCATAAAGTGCATAGAAAGCAGATGCAAAATGCCAGTCAGACCTGGAATACAAAATAATCGAATAGAATAGACAGAAAATTGTTACTATGGAAAAAAGAGCCACAAAATTTTTGCTGTAGAACCCTAATACAACAAAAATCATGAGAAAAGTAAAAAGTATACCGTTAAGGAACGTCATTCCTGTCAAAAAATCATCTGAAGAACCATCATGCTTTCTGAAGAGCAATAAGACAGAGAAGCATGATCCAAGGGCGAAAAGATAAATGACACCGGAATTTTGATTCTCTATCAGTTGAAATGTATGACCCATAATAGGATTCCCCATCACCCAAAGGAAGAATGTGACGTAGGTAAAAATTATTGTAACAATAAGCAACGGACCCCAATTGAATCTGTAATAATAATAACAGGCACCTGCCGCTGCCAGAGTTGACAGTGGAAGCATGAAATGAGTTGTCTCCGCAACGAGAGCCGTTGTAAGTGCAAAAATTACCGATAAAGCTGCAAAAGCCTGCGACTTAGATCGAACAGACAAATATGCCTGTAGCAGAATAATTATTATAAGAAGAATTACAGATATTGTTCTATCTGAAATTATTGGTGATGTAGTAAAAAAATGAAGCCTTAGTGTAAGATAAAAAAGAAGCACCTGTGAATTCATCTTAAAGATAAAAGCCAGATGCGTATTGGCTTTCTCTAAATAACCTGCAACAAGGAAGATCGCTCCTGCAGCAAAATAACCAAGAATTATACTGAAAGACCTGTACCCGAGAATCATCAGATATTGCGTAAGGAAGATAATACCAAATAGCAGAACTATATTCCCCAGCCAGGCTAGTCCGAATCGCCCTATCTGCGATTCAAGCCCACTATCTTCTTCATTAAATTTAACTGAAATAAGAGTATTATCTTCCGTCGGGGCCTGCTGGTCATTCCTGTAACTGTTCTCATTTTCAACATTCAGGATAGTTGATTCCAACTGGGAAAGGCGATTTTCTACTGAATCCAAACGCCTTATAATTCTTTCCATTTCTTTTTCCTGATCTGCCATAGCAAATAATATAATATTGGAAAAACTTATAAAAAGAACCCCTGAATTCTCAGTATTCCGCAAAAACCCCAAATTACTCTTCTGTTTCCACCATCTTCCAGGGGGGCAATAGCCACAACAGGAATGCTAGTATTCCTATGGGAAGAATAAGCCAGAATGCAGCCATCAGTGTTCCGTCAAGACCGATAAGCCCAACCTTGAAACTTGTAAATCCGGCAAAACTCTTAGAGAATAACTGCCCTCCGATTACAACATTCCACCTCATTGAATAGACACCGATAAGAACCAGGATGCTTACAATAAAATAAATAGATTTGCGTAGCCTAATCTTATGTTTATAGAATTGAAGAAAAGCAAGTGTAATTAGCGGGATAATAGTGCCCACAAGCCCCTGTGCAATAAAAAGAGTAAGGTATAATTTACCCGACACCAATAATTGTATTATCTCAAATGATTCTTCTGCTTCATAAATTCTATGGATCTGATCAAGGCTTTCGAGAGTAAAGTCAAGAATCAATATAAAGAAAAGGTACTTACCAATAGAATCCAGCACATTCACATCTATAACCTTTTTCCGGATATACGATAATATCATATATATGAGCATGACCAGAGCAATACCTGAGACCATTGCTGAAAATAAAAAAATGATCGGGATTAAAGGTGATGACCACCAGGGGTTAGCTTTTAGGGAACCGAAAATAAAACCTACATAGCCATGTAAAAGAAAAGCTGAAGGAATACCGATTATTGTAATAATATAGCCAAGCTTTCTGTCCCATTCAAGTGACCGGGGTGATATATCGCTCACACCCAGGGTAAGAATTCTGTAAACCCACTTCATTACCCCTTTCTTCTCATTCGACCATATAACCATACTTTGCCTGTAATCAAACCATATCTCAAGCAGGAGCACAACCATAAGATACCACAGGTAAACAAAACCAAATATAGCCATTGCCGAAGATAAATGAGGTGTAATCATAATTTCGTACGCTCGTTGTGGTTGGGAGAGATGACTGATAAGAGGCATTGTGGCCACCAGAAGAAATGCCAGGGCAGTAAGAAGTGCCAGCTGATACGTAGCTTTCAGGATCTTAATCTTAAAAACCCTCTCAAGTGATGCGAGAATAAATGCTCCGGCAACCAGCCCGGTAATAAAGGGGTAAACAACTATCAGAATTCCCCATTGCAGGTCAATTTCATTTGGGAAAATATAACCCTGAGCATGGGCAAGAATATCATATAAATGTTGGTAATGTGGTTCCATATTATCTTACCTCCGAGCTTAGAGCATTATAATATAATTTTGCACCGGTATTCAGGTTAGGTCTGAGCACCTGTGTAGTATGTTCTTTCAGATACTTTACAATCTCACTGTCCTTGTCTCTCAGATTGCCATAGATCCTGGCTCCGGTTGGACAAACTTCCATGCAGGCCGGTGCAAGATTCTTCTTTAACCTGTGATAACACAAAGTACACTTATTTGCAACTTTTTTCACGGGATGAATAAACCTGCAACCGTATGGACAAGCCTGTACGCAATATCTGCATCCTATGCAATATTTTTCATCAATCAGTACAATTCCTTCAGGACTCAGATAGGTTGCACCTACCGGGCACACCTGTTCACATGGAGATTTTGCACAATGATTACACATTTTAGGAACAAAAAAGGATTTAAAGATATCCTCATCAGGAACCCTTTGAACAAAACCATCTATTCCTCCATTAGGGGAAACAATGTCTACACTACCGTCATTTTTAACAGTATATTGTTCAACCCAGTTCCTGAAGAAAAATGGTTCAATGGGAACATCATTTTCACTCTTGCATGCTTTTGCGCAACTACCGCATCCTATGCACTTCTCAATATCAATCCCTATTCCGTACCATGGCAGACTTTGATCCTCCGGTTCTGCAGCAAAAAGCAAGGCCTTGGATGACGTCAGCCAGGTATATCCAAAGGCAACTCCTGCAATAGTAGCTGCCGATTTTACAAATTTCCTCCTTGAGGATTTCATTCCTTCATTTCCCATGGTTGATGTGGATTGTGACATTCTATGCAATTCTTTTCAACATTGTGCATTTTAAGGTCAATCTGAAATATGGCAGTTTCTTTTTTTGCTGCGTTAAGGGCGTGACACCTGCCACAAAATTCTCTGCCAGCCGGTTTTAAAATATCAGCTGTATTTCCATCTATAACATGTTTCTGCCCCGGGCCATGACAGGTTTCACAATGGATCCCGCTGTGCACATCCAGTGCTTTCAGGTCTTCAATATCCTGATGGCAATCAAAGCAGGCTTGCTGTCCGGTATAATGAATTTCAATCTGTGCATTTTCTTCAAGCGAAGCAGCACGATAATGACCTTTGTCTCCAAAGGTATCAGGGACAAGAAAGTGCCTGGCCACCAGAAAAAGAGAAATAAATACTACAAAAGCAAGTATCAAACGCTTAATATGCTTAGGGATATTAAAGTTCATATTTCACGATATTAAAAAGTGCTGAAAAGTATAATGATTATTCCAAATTTCAGATTTCATATGATATTTATGACTATCATAACTGCCTAATTTATATTCTTTCTAAATACAATAATATACGCATGTTGTTAACTTTGCCTGTAACCTTTTAAACGAATCAGAAACATTTTCTCTAATATGAAAATAACAAATTCATTTTCAACATTTAAAATCAGGTCTGAAATTTATGGCTAGCGGTGTAAGCAAAAAATATTATATTTGTTTATCAAGCAGGTAAATATGCCCCTGAAGAGATAATCCAGGTTTTATCTTCCCTGGTTTTTTATAATATTATTCTATAATTTAAATAATAATCCATCAATTGAAAAATCAAAAAAGATGAAAGGTTACAGGAAAACAATTTCTAAAATAAAATGTCTCCTTTTTTTACTGGTTTTTGCTTTAATTACAGGATGTAATTATTCAGGTGATACAGGTGAAGAAATTAAATTAGTCCAAAATGATATAAATCCCATAGAGAAAAAGGATAACGGTGGTAATGAGGAAATAGCGGTAGCTCCTCCTCCCTTTTCAGATGGTATCTTCCCCTGCAATGATTGTCACGCATATCAGAAACCAAACCCCAAAAGAAGAACTTTAGAATGGCATGAAGATATTCAGGCAATATTTAATCATGACAGTCAAAACAGGTGGTGCCTGGATTGTCATGATCTGAATAACAGGGATTCATTAAGGCTTGCAAGCGGAAAATTATTGGATTTTAAAGAATCTTATAAATTATGCGGCCAATGTCATGGAGATAAATTAAGAGATTGGAAAGTAGGAGTTCATGGAAGAAGAACAGGATACTGGAACGGGAAAAAACAATATTTTCTTTGTGTAAGTTGCCATAATCCTCATTCTCCAAAATTTAAACCCCTCAAACCGGAACCACCTCCTGCCCGGTTGGATGCCAACAATATTTAGAAAAGTAATAAATGAACTTTTATGAATAGACCGAATAAAAATAATTCCAGAAGAAAGTTTTTGAAGAACATCTCCCTGGTAGCAGCTGGATCAATTGCTCTTTCTTCATGCAGATCAAAAGCCATGAAGGAGTTTTCACGGAAAAACTTCAAGACCTTAACAAGAAAAGAAAAAAATGAAATAATAAAAAATCTTGAAGAAAAATATAAAGCTAAATATGGGAAAGAATTTCATGTGTCTGATGAACCTGCAGCCGACGGAATTGAATTTGGTTATGCGCTGGATTTATCCAGATGCATAGGCTGCAGAAGATGCGTTTATGCATGTGTAAAGGAAAATAACCAGTCACGTGATCCTCAAATTCAGTATATTGAGGTTTTACAGATGGATAAGGATAGAGGCATTGATTATACCCATTCCGACGTTCGTTATAATCCGGACCTCGTTCCCGAAGAAGGATATTTTTATGTTCCGATTCAATGTCAGCAATGCAGAAATCCACAGTGCACAGAAGTTTGTCCTGTTAAAGCTACCTGGCAGGAGCCGGATGGAATTGTTGTTGTGGATTATAACTGGTGCATAGGCTGCAGGTATTGTATGGCTGCCTGTCCTTACGGAGCAAGACATTTTAACTGGGGAGAACCATCTATACCGGTTGAGGAGTTAAATCCTGAAACTCATTATTTAGGAAACAGGCCGAGGGTAAAGGGAGTTGTTGAAAAGTGTACATTCTGTATACAAAGGGCAAGAAAAGGAAGGTATCCGGCATGTGTTGAAATTTGTCCCGTTGGCGCAAGAAAATTTGGAAATTTACTTGACCCTGAAAGTGAGATCAGGTATATCTTAAAAAATAAAAGAGTTTTGGTTCTGAAACAAGAGCTAAACACCCAGCCGAGATTCTATTATTTCTTCGGGGTTTAATTGAAATTTCTGAAAATGAGATAATGAGGTAACACAACTTTTTATTCAGCGCTTCAAAAAATAATAAATAACTATATTTTATGAATTTTGTACGATTTGTAAACGGTTGCTTCAGAATAATCCTTAATGGAAGCAAATCATACTTTGCCTGGGTGATCTTACTCATTTTATTAATTATCTGGGGTGGATTCGGTTATGCCAGACAATTATCCGTTGGTCTTATCGCAACACATATGCGCGATCCTGTTTCATGGGCCTTTTACATAGGAAATTTTACTTTTCTGGTTGGAGTGGCGGCTGCATCTGTAATGCTTGTAATACCTGCATATGTTTATCAGTGGAAACCAATCAAGGAAATAGTAATTTTTGGAGAATTACTGGCAATATGCTCCATAATAATGTGTCTGAGTTTTATTATTGTTGATATTGGCAAACCCTTAAGATTCTGGCATATGCTTCCCGGAATTGGAATACTTAACTTTCCGTCATCACTTTTATCGTGGGACTTTTTTGTTCTGAATACATATTTTTTTCTGAACTTAATCATTGTAGTTTATCTTTTGTATTGTCATTTCTATAAAATAGAATATGAAAAATCGTTTGTCATGCCACTGGTATTATTTAGTATCCCCCTGGCAATCGGTATTCATACTGTCACAGCTTTTTTATTCAATGGCCTTGCAGGCCGGCCTTTCTGGAACAGCGCCCTGCTGGCTCCACGCTTTTTAGCTTCTGCTTTTTGTTCAGGACCTGCAATACTCCTTATTCTTTTTCAGGTTTTACGCAAAATAACAAAGTTTGAGATTAAAGATGAAGCAATCTGGAAAATCGCGGAGCTAATGGTTTATGCCATGTTTATTTATCTGTTTTTCACACTTGCAGAACTGTTCAAAGAATTTTACTCCGATACCGAAAATATTTTGTATTGGAAATACTTGCTGTTTGGGATAGGGAAAAATCATGAAATTGTTGTTTACAGCTGGTCCTCCATTATAATGGGGACCATCGCCTTTTTCTTATTCCTGATACCCAGTACTCGTAGGAACTTTCTGACTCTTAATATCGGAGCTGTGCTGATATATGCAAGTGTCTATATTGAAAAAGGAATAGCTTTTATAGTCCCCGGATTTACTCCTGACGTACTGGGACAAATATATATTTATACTCCTTCAATGACGGAAATCAGAACTTCAGTAATGATATTTTCCAGCGGGTTCTTACTTTTTACGTTTCTGAGTAAAATAACAATTGCAATTGTTTTTGAGGATTACAATATTGATAAGTTAAATCCCAGGTCAAAAGAAATCATAGTATAATATGTAATGAATTATCATGTGTATAATTCATTTTTAAAGATCGGATAGCCTGCCCCGCTTAAGCGGGAAAACACAAATGACTGACAGTGAAGTATTTTTATGCCTGTTTAGCTTCGCTGAGCTCGCAAGCCCGGTTGTGATCGCATCAATCAAGTGGATTTCATGCCTTATTATTATATCCACCTTAAAATAAAATTTAGTCTAACGTTATTGCATTTTGCAAAAAGACAGAAAAAAGCCGTTTCTTAACGGAACGGCTTTTTGCAAAATGCATTAAGGTGATATTATTTTTTGAATGTCTTCATGTAGCTAATAATCTGCCAGATGCCCTCATCATCAATTTTACCCTCGTACTTTGGCATATCGCCACGCCCTGTTTTTATTTTGTAAAACTGTTCACCATCGGGCTGATTCTGAAAATCAGCTTTCGTAAAATTACCCGGATGAGTTTTTATAGCTCTAACTTTAGGTCCGTCCCCTAAACCAGTTTTCCCATGACATGCTGCACAGTTCCTGTTATAAAGAACCTGTCCGGCTTTGATACCCGCGTCATCTGATTTAACAGGGTTTTTCATGGTTTTGTATTTTGCCGGCACTTCCCAGGGTTTAGTCTGTTGGCCGGACGAAGTAAAAGTTATCCCGAATAAAAGGACAAGTACCAAAAGCAAAATCTGTTTTAAAGTTTTCATAATTAATATATAATTTAAATGTTATACAAAGTTAACAAATAACATGCCATTAAGGTTTTTACTTCTAATAAATATTTTTAATTATATGACTTTATAATTGTGGCTTGTATAGATTGAATGCGGTCGGCCGCTCAATGGTTATCCAACAATTGGTTAACAGAGATCAAAACTTAATAATAATTTTTAATCACTGTTATCCGGTAAAACTTTACAAAATATATTCATTTAATATTTCGCTGCTATTCAGCTTTGGTTTATTCTTACAAATACCTTACAGTACATACTATTTACCCGCAAATTCCATCAGAAATGATTTTATGAAAGGATTAAGATCACCGTCCAGAACAGCCTGTACGTTGCTTGTTTCATGATTGGTACGAAGATCTTTTATCATTTTGTAGGGGTGCAGAACATATGACCTGATTTGTGAACCCCACTCAATCTTCTTTTTTTCCCCTTCAACCTTTGCCTTTTCATCCAGCAGTTTCCTTAACTCAATTTCATAAAGTTGCGATTTCAGGATCTTTAAGGCATTTTCTTTATTATTCAGTTGCGACCTGGTTTCCTGGTTTTCAATAATTATTCCCGAGGGATGATGCTTCAGCCGTACAGCTGTTTCAACCTTATTTACATTCTGACCACCGGCCCCGCTGGACCGGAAAGTATCCCATGTTATGTCGGCCGGATTAATCTCAATCTCAATGTTGTCATCCACCAGGGGGGAGATAAATACTGAGGCAAAAGTGGTCTGTCTCTTACCCTGCGCATTATAAGGCGACAGCCTCACAAGACGGTGCACTCCATTTTCACCTTTCAGATATCCATATGCCCTTTCCCCCTCTATTTCAATTGTCACCGATTTAATACCAACCTCATCCCCAGGCTGAAAGTCAAGCTCCTTTGTCTTATAGTTGTTCCTCTCTGCCCAGCGCAGGTACATTCTCATAAGCATTGCGGCCCAGTCATTGCTTTCGGTGCCCCCAGCGCCGGAATTTATTTTAAGGATTGCACCCAGTTGATCCTCTTCATTTCTCAGCATATTGCGAACCTCAAGGTCTTCAATCATGGCAAGGCAGTCATAATACTGATTATCAATATCTTCTTCAGTAGCTTCGCCCTCCCTGTAGAAATCATAAATTACAATAAGATCTTCAACAGATGTGTTTACACTGTCATAATCATTTGTCCAGCTTTTTAAACGTGATATGACTTTAAGAAGCTCTTCGGCTCTTTTTGAATCGTTCCAGAAGCCGGGTTGTTGAGTCAGACTCTCCTTCTCAGCGATGATATTAAGTTTATCATCAATGTCAAAGAAACCTCCTTAACGCATCACGGCGTTCCGATAAATCTTTTATCTGTTCGTTAGTTATCATTTTTAAGATTTTATGCAAAATTAGTCTTTTATTGCACAATTATCAGATGTAACCCGGGAACTTATTGAATCTTTTGCCAGCTATAATAATTTTACTAATTTTCGGGCCATATAATAAACTGAGATCCAAAGTTTTTTGGCTGAAATGATTAAACTCCTCACTCTGATCCGGCCTTTTGCCAGATACTTTCTTATAGTATGGGTTCTTGCAATGATGTTTTTCTCTTCAATTCCGAACATTCCGACATTGAAGATACACACTGCAAGATCGGACATCAGGCTTGATTATCTTATTCATTTCCTGGAATATTTTTCACTGACCGGATTAAGTTACCTGACCTTTGCAGGGGAAAAGTTTATTTTGGATATCATAAAAATTCTCCGGATAACCATTATTCTTGTTTTGTTCGCCATCATGGATGAGTATCACCAGAAGCTAATCCCCGGGCGCTCATTCAGTTATAAAGATATCCTAAGCAATCTTACCGGCATTATATCAGGTGTTGTGTTTTGTGTGGCTATATTCAGAATGATCAGGACTGGTCATCACTATAAAATTCAAACAGATAATCAGGATTAAAATCAATTCCTTCCTCAAACAAAAGCCGGGTATATTCATCTTTAAAATTCCCTTTTGAATGATGCTCCTTCTGTTTCAATACATATTTAAAGACACGATCCAAATCCTGATAACCTACTGTAAAAGCACCATACCCCTCCTGCCAGTTGAATTTTAAATATGAAGTCAGAAGCTCGTTAATAAATAACGCAGAACTTCTTTTTACATCCCGGATAAGGTCAGCAATTGAAATCGTCGGGGGAAACCCCACTAAAAGATGAATATGGTCCTTTGTCCCGTTTATTGCAACCGGGAAGCATCTTTTTTCAATTAATATTCCATAAATATACTTATGGACTTTCTCCCGGATTGAATCGGTTAATAATGAATTTCTACCTTTTGGTGTAAAAATACAATGCACATAGAGTTTAGTGTAGGTGTTTGGTTTCATGACATATATTTTTAAATGCAGCAACCTAAAATTACGAAAAATACTATTACATTTTTCATTATTGGTGGAACCGCTCCGCGGTTTATTATAATAACGATCATCATCCGGCTATTATTGGTGGAACCGCTCCGCGGTTCTGTATAATGAAAATTCATAATCGGACTATTATTGGTGGAACCGCTCCGCGGTTTTGTATAATGAAAATTCATAATCGGACTATTATTGGTGGAACCGCTCCGCGGTTTTGTATAATGAAAATTCATAATCGGACTATTATTGGTGGAACCGCTCCGCGGTTTTGTATAATTAAAATTCATACTTGGACTATTATTGGTGGAACCGCTCCGCGGTTTTGTATAATGAAAATTCATAATCGGACTATTATTGGTGGAACCGCTCCGCGGTTTTGTATAATGAAAATTCATAATTGGACTATTATTGGTGGAACCGCTCCGCGGTTTTGTATAATGAAAATTCATAATTGGACTATTATTGGTGGAACCGCTCCGCGGTTTTGTATAATGAAAATTCATAATTGGACTATTATTGGTGGAACCGCTCCGCGGTTTTGTATAATTAAAATTCATAATTGGACTATTATTGGTGGAACCGCTCCGCGGTTTTGTATAATGAAAATTCATAATCGGACTATTATTGGTGGAACCGCTCCGCGGTTTTGTATAATTAAAATTCATACTTGGACTATTATTGGTGGAACCGCTCCGCGGTTTTGTATAATGAAAATTCATAATCGGACTATTATTGGTGGAACCGCTCCGCGGTTTTGTATAATTAAAATTCATACTTGGACTATTATTGGTGGAACCGCTCCGCGGTTTTGTATAATGAAAATTCATAATCGGACTATTATTGGTGGAACCGCTCCGCGGTTTTGTATAATGAAAATTCATAATCGGACTATTATTGGTGGAACCGCTCCGCGGTTTTGTATAATTAAAATTCATACTTGGACTATTATTGGTGGAACCGCTCCGCGGTTTTGTATAATGAAAATTCATAATCGGACTATTATTGGTGGAACCGCTCCGCGGTTCTGTATAATGAAAATTCATAATCGGACTATTATTGGTGGAACCGCTCCGCGGTTTTGTATCCTGGATTATTTTTATCGTATCTGATATATGTCTGATTATCTGACAACCGCAGAGCTGTTGCATAAATACCGGCAACTCAGGCGAAGAAATGTATCTGAACACCGGAGGTGTTTCATCAATAATAGAAACAGATTACACAAACGTAACAATGAACCCCGGAGGGGTTCCAATAAGCTTTCAACTATCAATAAACCTTATAACCGGAAAATGAGCCGGTACCAATATCTGTCCCTGTTCCGGTATGAATTACCAGTTTGACCTTATCCGCAGAATTTAATTTGAGGTTTTGTGTTCTGAATAAAACACTGCCGCTTGATATATCTGTCCCAAGTGTTTCATAAAGATTCCCGTTTTTATAGATCATGATCATTCTGCCACCACCCGAACCTGGAGCCAAATACTTTATATCAAAGGAATAAATCCCGGTATTTTGGGCGGTAAATTCTCCGGTAGTGGAATTTATCCCACTCCCATCATTATATTCAATCTGATCAGGGATAAAATCAACATTTGATAAAGGCATCGGTGCAGAAGTTGAAATAGTCTTCTTCGCTCTGAAGGCCACCATATTGCCAATAATTACACTATTACCCCCGGAAATGGAAAGTGTATTGGTGGATTCTGAATATGTTAGTTGCTGGTTGTCAGTATTATCAAGATAGTTGTTCATATTAATCTCCTTTGCCCCAGCCTTTCCCGTAATTGACAATTTATTAGCCACAAGCTGAAGATCCTGAATCTCATTACCAGGGTCCGCATCTGCATCATCCTTAAGTCCGGAGAGGTTAATTACGGGAGCATTGCTTTTCAGCAAGCTAAGTTCCATCTTTGCTTTATCATAAATCAGGTCCTGAATTTCATTTGTCGGGTCGCCGTCGCGTTCAATAGATGATATCTTAACCTGGTTACCACCTGAAATAGCCAGATAGTCTGAACCATCAACATTGAGAACAGAAAGCGTCTGATTATCTGAAGCAGGATCGCCCTCCTCTCCTTTCGGACCCGGATCACCTTTCGGACCCGCCGGACCCGGTTCAAGAGATTTCTGAGCATAAAGAGCGTATGGGACTGCCAGAAACTGAATAGTTCCCATATCCATATAGTTGTTTTCAAATTTCACCTCAACCTTAAGAAAATGAAACGCTTTGCCCCATTCCACCTGGGAAAGTTCACCGAATGCGCCGGTGCCGGGCATTCCCTGTCCTATAATAAGAGAAAAAACTCCAAATTTTGAGGTGATAATGTTTGAATGAATCTCCTGATATACTACCGTTCCATCAGGATTACCGGTGATTATAGAAAACCTGACATCAATTTTCCTGCCGGTCAGTTCGTTACCGTAATTATCTCTTGCCACAGCCTGGTAATGAATCCCAAGAGGAACATGGTCCTGAGCGAATGTGCCTGTATAGCTCACATTCAGCATCAAAAAAAAGATGCTGGTCTTCAAATTTCCCCAATTCATGATATGTCTCATTATAATTTTTCGATCTTAAATGTCCTGTTTATCAATCCATCATCACTGATTACCCGTACAAAATACATACCCTTCATTATTTCATTAACCGGTAAATCTTTAATATTCCAGTACTGAGTAGTAAAAACAATTTTTTCTGAATGGATAATGGTCCCGGTTATATTTATTATCTCAATCCGGAATGAATGGGCAACTTCTCCAAATAATTCAATTTTAATGTAATCAGTGGCCGGATTCGGATAAACTTTTACCCCATTCCCCTTCGGCGACTTTTCGTTTGAAAGTTTAATACGAGGTTGCTGAAATCCCTGTGTCAATACGAAATCTGAACCATTTAATATCTCAACTGCAGTTTCTCCAATAGTCTGTGAAAAGCTCAAAGTCCCATTTGATGCCACTCCTGCCCCGGAAACAAGCACTTGATGGGAAAGCTGTTGCGAAAACAGATTACACGGGAAACCGAACAGCACTAGAAAAAGAATATAAGTTCCTCTATTCATATTTAATTCCAACAGAATTCAAAAATAAATGTTTTTTTGACAAAACAAAGATTTTTGTTGATAAATGTGTTAAAAACTTATGCTAATATTTTTTTGTTATTAATTATTTTTTTTGTATTCATCGGATTTTCCTGAAATAACTTGCTATATTTATACTACATTTAATACTTCGCAGGAATAAATTTTCGGATAGAATGCTTAAGTCCTACTTGTATCATAATCTTACCGAAGCGGGCTGCGACGAAGCCGGCAGGGGTTGCCTGGCAGGACCCGTTGTTGCTGCGGCAGTAATACTCCCTAAACACTACAGCCACCCGGTTCTTAACGACTCTAAAAAGCTTAATGCCAAACAAAGAGATGTCCTGAAAGATGAAATAATTAATTCAGCTATCGCATGGAAAGTTGCATTTGTTGGTAATAATGAGATAGACATTATGAACATTCTCAGAGCCTCAATAAAAGCAATGCATCTGGCAATTGAAGGCCTGGGAAAAGAACCCCAGTTCCTTCTTATTGACGGTAACAGATTTTATCCCTATAAAAACATTAATTACGAGACTATAATAAAAGGAGACGGTAAGTTTTTCTCTATCGCTGCAGCCTCAGTACTTGCAAAAACATTCCGTGATGAATATATGAAGAAGATCCACAATGAATTTCCCCAATATTGCTGGGAAATAAATAAAGGTTACCCTACGGCCTCCCATAAGGCAGCAATCCTTAAATATGGAATAACTCCCTATCATCGAAAGTCTTTTAACCTTTTCGATACACAAATGGTTTTAACCTTCTGAACAAAACTATTTTCAATTTATAAACTATCTTTACCCCTTATTTTAAAGTCACTTCAAACAATTTTCATAAAATGAAAAAACTGCTTTCAATATTACTTATACTGGTCTTCAGTTTTAGTTTTAAAGCTAAAGCTGATGAAGGCATGTGGTTACTGCCTCTTATCGAAAAACTTAACATAGGGAAGATGACCGAACTTGGGCTGAAGTTATCTGCTGAAGATATCTACAGCCTGAACAAAGCCTGCATAAAAGATGCCGTGGTTATCTTTGGCGGAGGTTGTACCGCTGAAATCGTCTCTCCTCAGGGATTGATTCTTACCAACCATCATTGTGGTTATGAGTCGATCCAGGCCCATAGCAGTGTTGAACATGATTACCTGAAAGACGGATTCTGGGCAATGACAAAAGATATGGAATTACCTAATCCCGATCTGGATGTTACATTTCTTATAAGTATAGAAGATGTCACTGATAAGGTTCTTGCAAATGTAAAACCGGGGATGAGTGAATCGGAAAGGACTTCTGAAATCAATAAAGTAAGAGTTGCTTTGGAGAAAAAAGAAGCTGAAGGTACCGGTTACCAGACCAGCGTATCTTCGTTTTATGGCGGAAATTACTTCTATCTGCTTGTTAGAGAAAGATATAGTGACGTAAGATTAGTAGGAACTCCTCCCTCTTCAATCGGAAAATTCGGATTCGATACCGACAACTGGGAATGGCCACGCCATACAGGTGATTTTTCTGTATTCCGGGTTTATTCTGCCCCTGACGGGAAGCCAGCACCCTATTCAAAAGATAATGTTCCTCTCAAACCCAAATACTTCCTTCCTGTTTCCATTAAAGATTTAAACCAGGGCGACTTTACAATGATACTTGGTTTTCCGGGAAGAACCCAGCGATATTATACTTCATATGAGGTTAATGAACTTCTGAAAATCACCAACCCCAACAGAATAAAAATCAGGGGGATTAAACAGGATATATGGATGGCAGATATGAAGGCCGACAAGAAGGTCAATATTCAGTATGCATCAAAATACTCAATTTCATCAAATTACTGGAAATATTCAATAGGGCAGGATGAAGGAATAAAAAGACTGGATGTAATTGCTAAAAAACAAAAGACTGAACAGCAGTTTGATTCATGGGTGAATGAGGATGCTTCCCGTAAGGCAAAATATGGAGATGCACTTAACCTGATTAAAACGTCAATTGACGGAAGAGCTGAATTTCAGAATGCCCGTCAATATTTATTCGAGTGTTTTTACCAGGGTTGTGAGTTACTTCAAATGAATCAGATAGCAACTATACTAATTAGGGCATTCAGGTCGGGAGAGAAGGATAAAGTGACAGATCTGATTACATTAATCAAAGATAACCTGAATGAAATTTATAAGGATTATGATCCGCCTACCGACAAAAAGACAATGAAGGCCCTTATCAGCCTCTACCGCACAGATGTCCCCGCTAAATTCCATCCTGATTTTTATAGTAAACTGATCGATAAAAAATTCAAAGGCAATATTGATAAATTTGTTGATTATATGTTTGACAGATCGGTTTTTTCCAGTGAAACAAAACTTATGAACTTTCTTAACAAACCTGTTCTTAAGACCCTTCTTTCTGATCCTGTGTACCTGACGGCTACTTCCATAAATAATATTGAAAGTGAGGTATCCTCTGATCTGAGTAAGTTTGACTCCAGCCTTAACAGGGGTCGCAGGTTGTGGATAGCGGCATTGATGGAGATGACTCCTGAAAAGACCCTTTATCCTGATGCAAACTCAACAATGCGTCTTTCCTACGGAACAATTGAGGGTTACGATCCCAGGGATGGTGTTTCCTATAAGTATTACACAACGTTACAGGGCGTAGTTGACAAATACAAGCCGGGTGATTATGAATTTGATCTTCCTCAAAGACTGATCGATCTTTTTAATAAGAAAGATTTCGGAAGATATGCTTCTCCGAAAGGCTATATGCCGGTATGTTTCCTGACAAATAATGACATCACCGGAGGTAATTCGGGAAGTCCGGTCATGAACGGGAACGGTGAACTCATTGGCCTCGCATTTGATGGTAACTGGGAGGCAATGAGTGGTGATATAGCTTACGAACCCAATCTTCAGAGGACCATTGTGGTTGATATAAGGTATGTTTTATGGGTAATGGATATTTATGCTGGAGCCAAACACCTTGTTGATGAAATGACCATAGTCCGGTAAAACATTTCAATCTTTATTTAAATGCATATTAGCTTAATAGAGATCCTAGCTGCTTTTATGGTACTTTTTGCTATAATTGACATCCCCGGATCTATTCCGATTATAATTGACATAAAGGCCAAATCAGGGAAAATCAAATCCTTAAAGGTAACAGTTGTTTCCTTTTTAATTCTGGTGGCATTTTTATTTATCGGAAATCCGCTTCTGAATATCTTCGGAATTGATGTATCTTCCTTTGCCATAGCCGGTTCCTTTATTATTTTTCTTATTGCAATGGAAATGATCCTGGGTATCGAACTCTTTAAAAACGATCCACAGGCCGGAGGATCAATATTCCCGATCGCATTTCCATTAATAGCTGGCGCCGGATCCATTACCACTATTTTGTCACTCAAAGCTGAATACCAAACAATTAATATTTTTATTGCCCTGTTTCTTAATATGATCGTCATCTACCTTGTATTGAGATTAACTTCAGCATTTGAAAAGGTGCTCGGAGCGGGAGGATTGCAGATCCTGAAAAAAATATTCGGGGTAATCCTGCTTTCAATTGCAATTAAGCTTTTCCTTTCCAACACCGGAATTATACTGCCTCATGCAAGGTGAAATAACTATATATACCGATGGCGCCTCCAGTGGAAATCCAGGCCCCGGAGGTTACGGGGTTGTTCTTATTTCAGGCAAGCACCGTCTTGAAAAATCAGAAGGGTACGCATGTACAACAAACAACCGTATGGAACTTATGGCGGTAATTGCAGGACTGGAAGCGCTTAAAATCGCAGGAAGCAAAGTTGTCATTTATACTGACTCAAAGTATGTTGCTGACTCAGTTGAGAAAGGCTGGGTGTTCCAGTGGGAAACAAAGTCTTTCAGGAATAAGAAAAATCCCGACCTGTGGATGAGATTCCTTAGGGTTTACAGGAAACATAATGTCAGGTTTGTATGGGTAAAAGGACATGCAATGAATACTGAAAATGAAAGATGCGACTATCTTGCTGTTGAAGCCTCAAGGAGGAGCAACCTAAAGGAGGATAATGGTTATACTCCTGAAAACAATAAAAATACTTTTCCCGGGGATAATGATTGACAGTTCAAGAGTTACGCTTTTATAAAGCCAGGAGCAGTTTTGTTAATCTGAACAGAGAATTTTACATTTAAGCAACAGTTAATTATATTGTAAGGCTTAAAGGAATTGAATTCAAATTAATAAAAAAAAGGGGGCCATATGAGAGGACAGAAGGAACTTTATGATCTTTTTGAAAAGCTTGGTATTAGTTATGAATATCATGAACATCCTCCTCTTGCAACAATTGAAGAAGCAAAGATCCATTGGAAAGACTATAATTCAGGCAGATGCAAAAACATATTCTTCCGCAATCACAAGGGAAACAGACATTATCTGGTTATTCTTGAACATCTGAGACAACTGGATATACATGACCTTGAAAAACGGCTGAGACAGGGAAAATTATCTTTTGCATCAGATCAACGTCTGAATAAATACCTGGGAGTTGAACCGGGGTCTGTCTCTCCCTTCGGGCTTATAAATGATTCGGAGAAACACGTTCACCTGTTTATTGATGAAAAACTAAAGGAATATGACCGCCTGGCTTTCCATCCAAATGTCAATACCGCCTCAATTGTTATTTCAAAAATTGATTTCCTGAGGTTTCTTGAAAATTCAGGAAACTCGTATGAATTTATAAAGCTCTACGATTAGATTATTGCAAAATAAGAAGTGAAAGGAGTCTGGTAACAACAGGATACTTCAGAATTTAATTTAAATTCATCTTAAACATTCAGGCTTTGCATCAAATTGCAACATTATTCGTCTTTAGTGAAGAAATATAATCAAAAGTATACCTTCAATGAAAAGGATATTAGTTGCTCTGGTCACAGTTTCTTTTATGATATCGGGCATTTTCGCACAGGGACCTCAGAAAAAGAAATATCATGCAACTAAGATAACCATTCCACCAGTGATTAACGGAATGCTTGACGACGAGGTATGGGAAGAGGGAGAATGGGTTGATGATTTTACTCAATTCGAACCCTATAATGGGAAAAAACCATCGCAAAGAACAGAGTTTAAAATTTTGTTTGACAATGATAATATCTATGCAGCTTTTAAGGTTTTTGATACAAGTCCTGACAGTATCGTTAACCGTCTGACCAGACGTGACAATGCCGACGGAGACCTTGTTGGTGTCATTTTCGACAGCTTTCATGACCTCCGTACCGGTTTTCTTTTCGGGATAAGCTCAAGTGGTGTAAAATATGACCAGATGTATACTAACGATGGTCAGAATCAGGATTCCTCATGGGATCCCAACTGGTGGGTCAAAACTTCCATAAACGAAGAAGGATGGGTCGCCGAGATGAAGATTCCGTTCAGTCAGGTAAGATTTGAAAAAAAATCAGATGAACCCTGGGGACTTCAGGTAGCCAGGGTATTATACCGTAAGAATGAAACAAGCTTCTGGGCACATATTCCAAAAGACAGTCCGGGACTTATTCACCTCTTTGGCGAAATTTCCGGACTGGAACAGATAAAGCCCCGGAAAATATTTGATGTGACTCCATACGGCGTTGTTAAAGCAGAAACTTTCAAAGCTGAACAGGATAATCCATTCCTAAGTAAAGGTAAAAGACATGGTATTAATGGTGGCATTGATGCCAAGATAGGAGTCACCAATAATATGACAATGGACCTTACGATCAATCCTGATTTCGGACAGGTAGAAGCTGATCCGTCAGAAGTAAATCTTACAGCATATGAAACCTTTTTCAGGGAAAAACGACCATTCTTTATTGAAGGTAATAATATTACAAATTTTGGCATTGGCATAGGTGACGGAGAAGTAGGTAATGATAACCTCTTCTATTCAAGAAGAATAGGCCGTAAACCTCACGGAGATCCCGACCTGAATGACGGCTGGAATTCGGATATCCCTTCTTATTCCGCAATAATAGGAGCCGTAAAGCTCACGGGAAAAACAAAGAATGGCCTTTCGATTGGTTTTGTTGAGGCTCTTACTTCTGAAGAAGTGGCGGAAATTGATACCCTCGGAGGAAGAATGAAAGAGAGTGTTGAACCTTTGACAAACTATATGGTCGGCAGGGTTCAGAAAGACATTAATGACGGCAAAACAATCATAGGTGGAATTTTTACAGGCACAAACAGGGATCTTGATCCCTCCCTAAGCGACTTACTTCATAAAGCCGCATATACCGGGGGAACAGATTTTACACAATATTTTAAGGATAAAAACTGGATGTTTAATCTGAATGCTGCTTTCAGTATTGTTCAGGGTTCAGAAAAAGCCATAGAGATTACCCAGAAATCATCAGCCCGCTATTTCCAGAGGCCCGATAATGACTATATCAGACTTGATACAACCCGAACCTCACTTTATGGCTCAGGAGGAAGGATTCAACTTATGAAGCTTAACGGACACTGGAACTTTATGTATGCAACAACCTGGAAAACACCTGGTTTTGATGTAAATGACCTTGGCTATATTCGTGAGGCAGACCAGATGGTGACAGTTCTATGGACAGGATATAACCAGTGGGAACCCAAATGGATATACAGAAGATTTAACTTTAACTTTGATGTCTATACCGTTAATAACTTCGGATGGGATAATCTTGGAAAAGGGTTTGAATGGAACGCTTCCATGGGCCTGAAAAACTACTGGAATATTTTTACCGGGGGAAACTTCAGTACAAATTATAAATCAACAAGTATGTTGCGTGGAGGACCAATTCTGTTGATGCCGGGAAATAACAACGGACGTATGGGGTTCTCAACGGATAGCAGGAAAAAGCTTGTATTCGACTTTTCGGTAAATGGAAACAGAGGTAATCAGAATTATTCCAGGTCTCTGAATATGAAGCTTGGAGCTACATATAAGCCCACTGACTATCTTTCAGTTGCCTTAACCCCGGGGTTCAGCAGATCATATACGGAGTTGCAGTATGTTGATGAAATTAAATATAACAACGGGAACAGGTTCATTTTTGCAAGCATAAACAGGAAGACATTTAATGCCTCTTTAAGGGTCAACTTTAACCTTACTCCTGATCTGACATTGCAATACTGGGGCCAGCCTTTTGTTGCTACAGGCAAGTATTATGACCATAAATTCATTCTTAATCCGGCAGCTGAAATATATAAAGACCGGTTCCGGACTTATTCATATGCTCAGAAAACCCTCGAAGGAGAAGATTATTATATCGACGAAAACCTGGATGGGATAAACGATTATCATTTTGAGAATGATGATTTTAAAGTACAGGAGTTCCTTTCAAACCTTGTAATCAGATGGGAATATAACCCCGGATCAACAATATTTCTTGTCTGGAGCCAGACAAGAAGTTATTCAGACGGATCTGGGACACTGCATTATTTTAACGATCTGGGGGACTTGTTTAACGGTGATAACGACAAACCCCACAATGTGTTTCTTCTGAAATTCAGTTACCGTTTTGGATTAAAATAGACCTGGAATAAGTCCCTGAAGGCTTTATATACTGTGAAGATCCTGTTATGTCTATCTGTCTGGATTTTCCGGCCGGCTTTGTAGTGAAATGAGGACGGTTCTCTGAATAAATCTGTGAGGTATTTACTGTGGCATAAGCCTTAAAATAATACAGGGTGCCTGTTTCAAGACCGGTAAACTCTACATGGAAGACCCCTGTATCAGCACGGGTAAAGAGTCCTTTGGTCACCGAGGGTGAAAAAAGCATGCTCTCTGATAATTCAATTCCATACTCTGTTATATTCATGTTCCCCAGTTTATTAATCTCTCCTCTCAGTATCGCCGTAGTTCCTGTAATATCTGCAGATTCAGCTTCAAGGGTATTAAGCTTCGGAATTATTTCCGGATCTTCCATACAACCCGTAATGGACAGAATAAGGATACATATTACAGCTGATATTGCTTTAATTCTGTTTTGGGCTGACAATAAAAGAAGACTACTGTTTTGAATCAGTTTCTCCATATTTGGTTTATTTTAACAATATAATAACGTAAATTATTTAATTTATATATTTCAATTGCTTTTTAGTTTACAACAAATACATTATTGTATTCAGATCATGATACATTATCCTTTAAAGTTTTTACTCTCTTTGAAAGCACCAGTTGTAATCCAACCCTCTTTCCCTTATTTCCATTCAATGATTCCATAACCCATAAGATTAAAATTCACCCTGTCCATAATTCTTTTATCTTTATTTAGATTAATCAATGAAACTCAAATGACCGATACTGATCACAACCGGGCTTGCGGGCTCAGCGATGCTAAACACTTATGAAAACAACTTTTTTCCAGTCATGTATGTTCCCTCCGCTTAAGCGGGGCAGGCTTTGTGACCGTTTAAAAAAAATTTATGTCCTCATGAAATTAAAAGAATAATTCAATAAGGCTGCTGTTAAATTCCATTGAGATATCATATATGTATCAAAATCAAAAATTTAAAAAGTAATTTCCATGACATCAAGAAGAAATTTTTTAAGGAAAGCAGCTCTGGGTTCGGCAGCTATTTCTTCCGGCGGAGCGCTCTCCGTTTTGAATGTAACCAGTTTTACTGATAATAATGAGTTAAATGAAAGGCCAGGGATTGGAATAACAAGTGCTGAACATTTATTCCCCGGTTGGGAAATCACCTTTGAGGAGTCAACCTCAGCTTTGTCACTTAGAAACGGTTCTGTTTCTATTTATGGAGAGATCGGCTTTGTTTCAGGGAATTATAAATGGAAGGCTTCAAAGTCACGCGACAGGTTGCAGGATCGCTTTACCCTGGTGGACAAGCAGAATAACGTTCAGGGGTATTTTGAGCTCCATCAGAACTGCGGACAGCTGAAGTTATTTTTCTTTCACCGTTCGGGACAAGCCTATGATGGCAAATTATCGTTTGAGGGTAAAATAACATTCCTGCCTGATAGTTTCGCCTGCCGTACCAGGGCAAAGGAAGAAGAACGGGTGTTAAACCTCGGCTGTGGCAGGCCAGATTCTTTGCTGAATGATACCCTTTTCGCACCTGACATTGATTTAGCATTACAATTTGATGCTGCTGAATTACATCTTAAAACTGAAGGTTCCGGTTCATATTTAATTGCAATGTCAGGGCAGATTGAAAAATCACCTGAGACATCATTTACCCTGACTCTTGCAGAGAACTATTTCAGGAACCGCTATATCCCCTATTACCATCCGATAGACCGCAAGCGTTGTCCAAAGGCCCCCACAGGATGGATGTCGTGGAATACTTATTTCGATAAAGCCACTGCAGAAGACAATCTTTCCGAAGCAAGAATCGGACAAAAATATCTGCAGCCCTTCGGATGTGAATTCTGGCATATTGAATCGTGGCAGGGAAATTCTGACAAACTGCCGGTTCGTAATTTTTACAACATGAATCTTGAAGTGAGTGAAAAAAAATTTCCGAAAGGCATGAAAAAGATGGCTGACGAGATAAGAAGGCTGGGATTCCGCCCTGGAATCTGGACTGCCCCTTTCGGTACAGGCAATAAAGAGTTTTATGATTCACACAAAGAGTGGTTTATACATGACAGGGAGGGAAAGCCTGTATCTTGCTGGAACGGCCTTTATACTGTCGATCCAACTGTACCGGAAGCTCTTGAACACCTTCAGCATATTCATGATGTTGCTTCGCATGAATGGGGATATGAATATTTTAAGGTTGACGGTATGTCGGGAAGGAACCAGAGCTATGGGGCACATTTTTATGAGAGACCCGAGATTAGGGCGCAATTAAAGGATCCTTCCTGTCCTGACCCGTTTGAAATCTGCATAAAAGCTTTCCGCCAGGGGATGGGTGACGACAGGGTGTATCTGGCTTGCGGAGGTCATTCAACAGGACCGGATGTACTCTATACAGATGCAGAACGCATTGGTGCTGATGTTGTACATCCCGATCAACCGGTTACATGGCAGGGTGTTTATGATCAGGGACGTTGTACTCTCAACCGGATATATACAAATAACATAGTAACTTATACTGATCCTGACACATTGTTGGTACATGATCTGACACCGGAAGAAGCAAGAGTATCCACTACCATAATTGCATTGCCGGGTCAGCTGACATTCTTTGCTGATAAACTTGCAGGATTATCAGGGGAACAAATGAAATTATTGCAGCAAACTTTACCTGTTGCTGATGTACTCCCGATGAGTCTGTATCCTTACTATACCATGTTGCCTGTCTGGAACCTGTGTGTTCACAGCAACCTTCTGGGCGATTATAATGTTGTTGCACTGTTCAACTGGGCAGATGAAAACAGTTCCATCTCTTTCACTTCTGAAGAATTAGGATTAGATCCGGATGCAGAATATTTTCTTTTCGAGTTCTGGACTAAAAAGAGTTTCGGGACAATGAAAAACATTTTCAGAACAGATGTCCCGGGGCATGGTGTCCGGTTGATGGCAATGCACAAAGTTCTCACGGTTCCACACTGGCTAAGCAGCGACCGTCATGTTGCCCAAAATGGCATGGAACTAAAAGATTATAAATGGAATACAGGCAACCAAACACTTGAAGGTATGATTCACCTTTTAGGTACATTCCCGTTAACTATGTGGTTGCGTGTACCGGAGGGTTATACTTTCGATTCCGCGGAATGCCATGGTGCGAAATGTTCAGCAGAAATGGAGGAAGGCGACATTTTAGCCATCACATTCAAAGCAGATAAGACTGGTGATTATGCCTTCAGAATTAAGTATTAAGAAATAATATGATCAATCTTCCTGATGATAACAGGGATATTCCGGATTACCAGATGACCACTTACGACTATGGCAATTTTATAATGACACTGCAAACCGGAGATTTTACTACATACATGGCTAAGGCCAGTACTGAGATTCGCAATAGTGATCTTTTTCCCGAATGGAAACTCAATTGTGATAAGATTGTTATATATGGCACAAAAAGGGTAATGTATCTGGGCCGTATGGGAGGCGGATGGCAGGTCTTTGATAAGGGTGGCCAGGTTGTAGCCCAGGAATGTGGACAGTTCCCTCTGAGTGAACATCTTGGTAATTATGTTGATTGCATCCGTTCGAGGCAGCAACCAAATGCCCCGATTGTTGAAGGCCATAAAAGCGCTGTTCTGGTTCATCTTGCCAATCTGTCTTATCGTGCTGGCAGTAAACAGCTTTTATTTTCTCCGGAATATGAAATGATAACCAATGATGATAAAGCACAAACTTTAGCGGAAGGGTATTACAGGAAAGGTTTTGAAATTCCATCCCAGATTTAATCAGGGCAAGAGGCAAGGACTGCAAATTCACGCTAACGGGTTAACTCCTGAGAGCCCGGCGAATACAAATCCGCGTCAGCAACCAGAAATGGACGAAAGTAATCCTGTTCAGAAAAATAGCCGGCTAAATAGTGTTTTTGTTATTACGAACTACTTTCCTAACTTTATCTTATAGAATGCAATAAATTAATTCTTATGGAAAATCTTAAAAACCGCAGGTTCAGCCTGGTCGTTGGTTTGATCTTATTTACCGGAGTTTTGATGATTTGTTTCGTAGTGCCACAAGGAAAAACCAACCAGGGCCGGAACCCTAATGGCAGAAATGATGCATGGGGTTTTTCCGGGGCGGGTGGCGGAGGGGCTATGTTTAACCCGACTGTCAGCCCTTTTAATCCGTCATATGCCTTTGTAAGATGCGATATGACCGGGGCATATGTCACCTATAACGGAGGGGAATCATGGAGAATGTTCAATTTGCGAAGTCCTGTCCGTTTCTTTGTTTTTGATCCCCGGAATCCTGATATTGTTTATGCCAATTCAAATGCGCTTTTCAAAAGCACCGACCGGGGGGTTACCTGGAATATTATTTTTCCCGATCCTTCGCTTATAAAGTCTGTCATTTCCCAGGGGGATCATGCAAATGTATCAGTGGTTACCAAAGACAGCACCAGGAGAAGTGTGGCTGCCTTAGCCATCGATCCTGAAAATTCAGATAAACTATATGCGGCTATAACTGTTGGCAATGCTCCGGGGTTTTATACGTCGGAGGACGGAGGGGTACATTGGACAATGGAAAAGCAACTTGAAGGAGGGACAAAAAATATTTTTGTTGATCCTTCTTCGACAAAAAATGACAGGACATTATATTTTACCGGAAGAAATTCAATAACATGCAGGGAGAAGAATAACTGGAGCACCAACATTGGACCAGCTGAGGTTAAAACTCTTACGGAATTTGCCGGCGGTTTTGACAAAGGCTTGAACAAGTATATAATTTATGCGATTTCTGGAAGGTCATACTTCAATTCATCAAATGAAAAATCAGGTATTTATTATACCGCGGACGGAGGGAAGACATGGGAAAACAGACAGGATGGCATTCTTAAATTCACTTTCAAGGGTGCCCCGGTACCTGAATTTCGTTGCATTGCAACCTGTTCAGAAAATCCCTCTGTACTATACATATCATATGCCAATCTGAGAGTCGCCAGTGATACTACATGTATAGGGGTAGCTAAAAGTGAAGATTACGGGAAGAGCTGGAAGCTGGCGTGGAAGGATGTAATATCAAAGGGAGGAAGCTCCTCAGCCGCCAATCTGAAAACCGGATGGATTGAAGATGCGTTTGGCCCCTCATGGGGCGAAAATCCTTTTGCCATAGGGGTATGTCCAACCCATCCGGATATCTGTTACGGAACAGATTTCGGACGTACCATAAAAACGGTCAACGGAGGGAAAAACTGGGAACAGGTTTATACGAAGAGGAAAGAAGGAGGAGGCTGGATTTCACGCGGACTGGAAGTGACCACCGGATACTGTATCGTTTTTGATCCTTTTGATAAAAACCATGCCTTCATTGCCAATACTGATGTGGGATTGATGGAAAGCAAAGACGGTGCAATGAGCTGGGCGAGCATCAGCAGGCTAAATAATGGCATTCCGAGGAACTGGTCAAACAGCACTTACTGGATGGTTTTCGATCCTGAAGTTAAAGGGAAAATATGGGCGGTTATGAGCTCAACACATGATCTGCCAAGACCAAAGATGTTCAGAGGTAAAGGAACTGCCAGTTACAGAGGTGGCATCGTTATGACTGAAGATGGTTCGAAATCATGGGAACCCATTAGCTCTGATATTGGTGAAGCGGCAGTAACTCACATAGTGATTGATCTCCGGAGCAGTAAAACCTCAAGGACTCTTTATGCATGCGCATTCGGAAAAGGTGTATATAAATCTGTTGATGGCGGGAAATCATGGGTGCAGAAAAATACCGGTATTGAGGGAAAAGAACCATTCGCCTGGAGAATCTGGAAAAGAGATGAGGACGGAACATTATTCCTGGTTGTTTGCAGACGCAGCGAAGACGGGAGTATCGGGAATGATCAGGATGGAGCTGTTTACCGGTCAGACAATGGAGCGGAATCGTGGACCAAAGTTAAATTGCCGCCCGGAACAAATGGTCCGATGAGTATAGAATTTGATCAGAAAAACCCAACCAGGTTACTCTTATCCGCATGGGGAAGAGCTTCAAAAGGTCAGTCTTCACCTGATGTGGGCGGAGGTATTTTCCTGTCAAAAGATGACGGAAAAACATGGAAGCATGTTCTTGAGAAGGACCAGCATATTCATGACATTACCTTTGATCCCCGTAGCAAAACCTATTATGCCTGCGGTTTTGAGAGTTCAGCATATCGTTCTGAGGATCAGGGAGAGTCTTGGAAACGCATAAAAGGGTATAACTTTAAATGGGGTAAAAGAGTGGACCCTGATCCCAGAGATCCGGAAAAGATATTTGTAATAACTTTTGGTGGAGGTGTCTGGTATGGCCCTGCCAAAGGGGATCCCAAAGCAGTTGAGGATATTATTACCCCGGTTGCTGCATATTAAAGCCTGATCCCTGAATTTAATATCATTCCGACCAGATAAAGCAATAATGAATATAGCAGCTATTATTTATAGTTAAAGCATATAAGTTATTTCGCATTGTTTTTAAATTATTCAAACCAAGCCTATGAAACCTATTTACTTTTATCTGTCCCTCTGGTTATTTGGCCAGACTATTCTGACGGCACAGGAAAAGCCTGTAATTGTGAGAGTCATACCAAAAGAGATTGACGATGTACTAATAAATCCAGGTATGGGATTTATGACCTTTCAACGTTTCAACGGGGACGAATTAAATGAAGGGACAGGCTGGACTGAAGGATTACCGATTGTATATCAGAAATTTAATGGTAACCTGACAAATAAAAACTATCCTCAGACGACGATTGCCTATTTCCGTGTAAACTGGCGCTTTTTGGAGACTGCCCCAAAACATTATAACTGGGCAATGATCGACAGCGCTTTAATGACCGCCGCAGAAAGGGGACAAACTCTGATGCTTCGTATATCACCCTATGAAGCAGGACCGGTAAAAGATGTACCCGGGTGGTACAGGGAAATGGTCGGAAAGGAAACGCCACAGAAATTAAAAAACTGGAGAATCGACCCTGAAGATCCAAGGTTTGTCCAGTATTTCGGAGGAATGATTAAGGCAATGGGGCAACGTTATGACGGACATCCCGATTTAGAATCTGTGGATATCTCATTTGCAGGATATTGGGGTGAGGGTGCAGGCACTCATCTTTTGACAGACCTGACAAGAATAGCACTGATAAATGCATACCTCGATAATTTTAAAAAGACCACACTGACCTGGCAGCCACTTAATGGTGATGCTCCCGACCCCGGGATCCTGGTCAGGGGTACAACTATAGCCGCTTCCTGGCCCGATGGCAGCAATAATGGCACCGGACTACAGATGCGTAACCTGGGTTGGCGCCTCGATTGTTTGGGAGATATGAGAGCAGGTAACTGGAAAGCTATGATTGATGATTATCCCGAAGACGTAATAAAAAGTGGAATGAGTGAAGCCTGGAGAAAAGCACCTGTCACCCTTGAAATATGTGGTACATTCGGAAGCTGGCTCCAGCGGCAAAAATACACTAAAGAAACTGTCGAGTACAGTTTTCAACAAGCCCTTAAGTGGCATATCACTTCCTTTAATGCAAAAAGTTCACCCGTCCCTGATGAATGGAGGCCCCTGGTGGATAACTGGTTAAAGAAAATGGGTTACCGGTTCGTACTTTGCAGGTTCACTTACCCCTCTGTTGTAATGGTTCATGGTCAGTTGCCGATTGAATCGTGGTGGGACAACAAAGGCGTTGCCCCGGTTTACAAAGATTACAAATTTGCACTACGGCTCAAAAATAGTCAGAGGACGGAGATATTGCTGACCAGCGCAAATCTTCATGAATGGTTACCAGGGGATATCATCCATGATGAGAAGCTGTATATTCCCTTTAATATGCCGGTTGGAACCTATGAAGTACAAATTGGTATTATTTCACCTGCTTCATTAAAACCTGTTGTAAAACTGGCTATTGAAGGGATAACTGAGGATGGATGGTATACTATGGGGAAAATAGAAATAAAAGACAATAAATAGTTCAAACAGAGGATGGCCTGATCATTAACGTCACAAAAACGTTCACGCGCCCTTCAAATGTAAATGTTGTTTATGTTAATCATAAGAAACTCTTACGGGGAAAAACTTGCAAATGAAATCATGAAATTGAAAAAATGAATATGGAAAGATCCTGCGAATTAATAAAAAGAAGGTTAGTTAATACTGTAATTATACTGACACTGTACTGGCTCTTCTGGGGACTGACAGCTGAAGCTCAGAATATAAACAGGGAAGTTCAAAATGATGATGCTATGGGCCAGAACCGGAAAATTCTGCATATTCCTGATATTCCGGGGTTTCTTACATTGAAAGGCGATTTTCATATACACACTGCATTTTCTGATGGCTATGTATGGCCCGATTTCAGGGTTGTTGAAGCCTGGACAGAAGGGCTGGATATAATTGCAATCACTGATCACATTGAGAACAGGTCTCATAAAGCAGATCTTCCTGAAGATTTAAATTCAGGATATGAACGTGCAAAAACCCGGGCAAATGAGCTGAATATTTTATTGGTTCCGGGAGCTGAAATATCAAAATCAACACCCCCCGGACATCTTAATGCATTGTTCGTGGAAGATGTAAATAAACTCCGGGATAATGACCCAATGGCCCAGGTTGAAGAGGCCGTTAAACAGGGTGGGTTCATTTTATGGAACCATCCTGGATGGGGATGGGCAAGACCGTTACCTGATACAACAAAATGGTGGGATTTTCAAACCGCAATATTGGAAAAAGGGTGGTTACATGGCATCGAAGTTTACAATACCGAAGAATGGTACCCGATCGCACTTAAATGGGCCAAAGAAAAGAACCTGACCATTTTTGCAAATAGCGACATACATGCTCCGGTCAACTACTGGTACAACCTTTCCATCCCGTATAGCCATCGTCCCATGACATTGGTTTTTGCCAAAGAGAGGACCCTGAACGGCGTAAAGGAAGCGCTTTTTGATAGAAGGACCCTTGGCTACTTTGATGATTTATTGGTCGGGAGGGAAGATTTAATTAAAAGTCTTTTCAACAGTTCCACAACACTAAATCCCCCTTTCAGGCAAGCCGCGAAAACAGGGACCAGAACTTATTTTGCTGAACTTGAGAATCATTCCGACCTGACTTTTATCCTGAAAAAAGAAGGCAATGCAAAACGTAATGATCGCACAGACATCGTTAAGCTCTTGCCTGAAAGCATTACTATTATAAATTACAGGGAAAATGAAAAGGAGCTCACTTACTCCCTGACAAATTGCTATTCCGATATCAAGAGCCATCCGGTGATACAATTGCCGGCAATAAAGGAATAAATGGCATCCCCTTGTAGAATTAATGTCTCACTGTACTACTGTTTGAGGTAGTATTAGAAGAAATGCCGCATTATAAAATTTCAGAAGGATATTACAATTATCCAGACTGGGTTAGTTTTAAATAATCCGGCAGACTAAAAATAATTTAGGATAAATCATCTGCATAATCAAATTTTGATAATCAGAGATCTGATAAATACTATGAAACCGACATGATTGATACCTATCACAACCGAGCTTACGAGCTCAGCGAAGCTAAACAAGTATGAAAAGGACAATTATAATTTTATAATTTCTTACAGGTATCAACTCTGTTGCTCAGGTCAAGTCAGTTGAAATATGGCAAAGATCTGTAGCTAATGAGTTACTTCAGGCAACGTTAATGCCTGACAGCACTATCAATATTCAGATGACAGGGATGGATGAAGCTTCTGATAACAGTACTAAGGATATGACTATTTTAAGCGGTACACAAAAAGAGTATTACACGTTCATTTGCAATCTTGAAAATTTCGCAGAGCAAAATAAACCTGAAGCTAACATTCGTATCGGGGCTAATATAAGTGGAGTCTCGGTTTACCTTGAAAAATTCCTGGGAGGAGTTAAATTATGGATTGAAAATGGCAGCCGCAGTTACCACCACTTATCACCTGCGTTGTTGCCAAAAGTCAAAGAGAAGTTTACTGAATGGGCAAATAAAAATAATGTACCATATCAATAGTAATCTTACCTGTGATCGTGATGACTATGCTTCTCCAATTGCTTGTATCCTTGTATCGAAGCCAAAAAGAGAGCTAAAACGTACATTAAAGTTTACCAGACAAGACAAATCCTGTCTGTTTTGCTGATGAACAGGGTTTTCTAATTTAACCCAGAGATCGGTGGGGACAACCCTTTTAAACAACACGATCCCTGTAATTCACTTCCTCATGCAAACATGTAAAAGTAATAATCAGCTATCACTTTTACAATATGTCCGTTTGATATATAATTGCAAATAGCAGAAAGGATTTGAAGGAAATGCCGTTGATAGTTGATTTAAAAAATTGTCGCTTTTTATTTATTGTTGTAGATTTGATTATATGCCTGACCAAATAATTAAAAGAAAACTATGAATGCAAACGAGAATAATGCCAGGATAACCCGTCGCCAATTCCTAGGGACGTCGGCTGGAGCAGGTATTTTTGCTATGGGGTATAAAGCCGATAACTGGATATCCATAAAAGAATCCGGAGAGCTCCAATCTGCACTCGATGCCCTGCCCAGGGAGGGTGGGACGATACACATTCCGACAGGGACTTACAATTTTGATAGGCCGGTAACAAAGAAATTGCTGGAGGGACAGCATCTTTTTCTTGTTGGCGACGGACGGGCAAGTGTCCTTAAAAATATTAATACAGGCAGTGAACCATTATTGCAGATTACCTGTGTGACCGGTGCGCAATGGCCCGATCTGCGGGTAACGATCCGCGATATAGCATTTACAGGAAATCATCAGAGCGGCGATGCATTGATCGTGGAATGGCCAAATGATATACTTATTGATACATGTTTTTTTCTTGGTCATGGAGGGCATGCAATCAGCCTGGTTCCTTATGGCACAAACATAACTATACGGGATTGCTGGATGCGCGATTGTAAGCGCGGCATATATGCTGAGTCTATCCATCATATCACTATTCATGGAAATCAGACACGAAGCCTTGCCGGTGGCCAGGTCCAGGAGGAACATGTCTATATCGGCCCGGATTCCCGCGAAATCAGAATTGTAAATAATCACTTTGCCTATGGATTTAAGACCGCTATCATTCTTGACGGAACCGCACAGCACATAATATCAAACAATACGATTGAAGGTTTCAAAACTGCTATTGAAGCCCACGGAGTCTCTGAAAAGAAATACCAGGACCACTGCAGGGACATAGCTATTACCTCCAATTACCTTAAAGCTGATACCGGTGTTCATCTGGCAGGCGAGTGCCGAGGTTTTGCCATAACCGGGAATGAATTCATTGATAATATTGATTCTGCAATTCTCATTGAACAGGCAAAGGGTGCCGGGAAACACACTATTACCGGTAATGTGGTCCGTAAGAGTGTTTACGGCGGTGCGTTCTTCCCGTACTCCCAGATGAGAAGTACTAACCAGGGTGGATTCCGGCTTGGTGAATCAGAGGACTGTATCGTATCAGGTAATATCCTCGATGGTATTGATCCCGGACCTGCAATCTGCGCTGGTCCCGGTGGAGGCCGGCATCTTATAACAAGTAACCGGATCATTCAACCGAAAGGGTCTGCTCTTGATATAACTGCGGAGGGATGTCTTATTGAACATAATCTTTCCACTTAGTTTAAAACTGCCGACAGTGTTTGAAATTCAGACCAGGCTGATAAAAAGTTATTTAAAACAGTCTTGCCGAAGTGTTTCATTTTAAATGGCATATCTCTATTGGTAGGGCTTAATTCTTCTCCTTTTCAGATCATTCAGCAACACAATCTTCCATTTTTCATAACCTGCGCCCGTAAGATGGATGCCATCATTTAATGAATATTCACTTATAAGCCGGGTACCTGTGGAAAGACTGGCATTAATATCCAGATATGTTATATTGCAGTCGCTGGCAACTTTGACAAGTTCTGAGTTCAGACTTTTTATTTTCTGATTCATATACTCACTATTCCGGTAATTTTCTGCCACATAAAGAACACTCTGCAGAACCGGAATAATCCTGTGTTGCTTTAAGCTGTCAATTATTATTCTGATATTCTGAACCGTTACCTCCCGGGGAATCTTTTGCGCAATATCATTTACTCCACCCATTATATAACATATTTTCGGATCCACTGAGTAAATATATTTCAACCTGTTAAGAAATCCTTCAGTAATATCTGAGCCGATCCCCTTGTTAATAACATCGTTCCTGTTGAGCAGTTCCGACCAGTCGACCCTGTATGTAATTGAATTGCCAAGCATTACTATTTTACCCTTCTTACTGTATACTTCATACTGGCTCATCTTTTCAATATACTGGGAATTGTCCCTGTATGAGTAGGAAGGTTTAGCCTGTCTGGAACCTGTGTGTTCACAGCAACCTTCTGGGCGATTATAATGTGGTTGCGTGTACCGGAGGGTTATACTTTCGATTCCGCGGAATGCCATGGTGCGAAATGTTCAGCAGAAATGGAGGAAGGCGACATTTTAGCCATCACCTTCAAAGCAGATAAGACTGGTGATTATGCCTTCAGAATTAAGTATTAAGAAATAATATGATCAATCTTCCTGATGATTAACAGGATCATATAGAGCTCAAATCAGATAAATAAATCCAACAGACGAAATATTTCTTGCAGACTTTATTCATTGGTGTAGCATTATAGAAATGCTTTGGTTAATCTGGCCTGTGAAACATGCCCTGCTTGCTTTCTGAATTGCATTGGGTTATTGTCAATAAAAGCGATCAAAGCTTAAAACAACCTTTGCCAGAGGGCTTCCGGCATTTACTGAATCTATAAGTTCCGCACCTGGAAAATTAGTATAATTACCGTCTGACGGATCAAATGATGTCAAAACTTTTTGAGCTACATTACTCTTTGCACAACTACCATCCTTAAACTGCACCATAAGAAAAATATGTGCCAGTCCAAATTTGCCTCTTTCCGGATTTAAGATACTGATTTCGTTATTCATTTTTATTGCGGCAACGGCTGACTTATTCAGAGGTACCTCAATTTTATTCCAGAATGGAGATCCTGACATTTTTACCCTGCTCATCCATATAGTTCCTGCAGGAACTCCGTTAATGGCAAAGGGTGCAAAGACAGAATCTTGTGTTATCCATGGTGCAGCATACAACCATGCTTTTGAAATTTGGTTTAGATCATTATCTGCAAGGGGATCTTTTTTTATTTTTTCGGGAGTCTTTAAATTTAACAATTTGCCAGGCTCATCCCATTTAAATGACCTCACTACTCCCTGTCCCAATACGTGCCAATCTGCCTGCACGGAATTTCCGCTGACAGTAAAAACATAATAGCTTGTGGTGCTTCCTTCCTGGTATCCCCAGTAGTACAAAAGCTTAGATGCCGGGATGAATATCTGGTGCCCCTCTTCGAGAGGCATGATCCCTGGCCTGGAAGGATCGGCAGGTTCTTCAGCAACATGGTTCAAAAAGGGTGACAGCATGAAGAGCCGGCCTTTTTCAACTACAGCTGCATCCATGATCTGAGTAACAGGCTGGCCGTCCACTAAACAGACAGTGACAGTCTTATTATGAGTATGTCCGCAAAAATAGGCGTCTACTTTGTATTTTGCCATTAAAGATGTCGACCGGATCTGAATATTCTTTCCTGTTGAATCCGGCCCTGGCTACTATCCATAACGGGTAATGGCCTAATACAAAAATGTGATCAATCTCCGGATTTGATCTCGCCTTCTTAAGATCTGCTTCCAGCCATGAAAGCTGGTCATCTAACTTTCCCGCCGTACAATCCAGCATTACAAAGTGACAGTTCAACTTATCAAAAGAGAAGTAAGATGTTAAAATTTCCCGGCCTAACTCTTTGGAAAATAACGGCAACGCATTATTTTCGTAATATTTCCTGGAATCATGATTACCTTTTGCGATATAAAAAGGCATACCAATATCCCTTGTAAAATTATTAAAAGCCATTTCTGCCTCATCTCCAATGTTTACCCCATTTGTCCCATGAAAAAAATCTCCTGACTGGATGAAAAATTCAGGTTTTAGGTTCATCCTGTTCAATTCATTTGAAACCGACCGGACAAGATTATCAGTTGTCTTCTGATCGGGAATTGAATAATGTATATCACCTGCAAAAGCAAACCTGAGAACCTTTTCTGACTTCCTGTTGCAACTTGCACAAATCAAAAAAAGCAATAATAATATTAAGGTTGGTGCATTGCTTTTTAAGTTCTTTAATATAATATCTCTCATAGTTCTGAAAATAATCTGGTTGTCTGTTCAGGTTACCATTTAATATAGACTGAACCTTATTTATAGTGTTTTAAAGATAAACAAAATAGAAATCAGGATCACCATAAACAGCATTAATCTGTTACCCTTATCCACATTAAGTCTGCTTTTGCTTCATCAGGCACCTTCTGTTTCATGGCCATTTCCTGGTATTATTTAAAGAAGGACCAACCAAAAATAAAAAACAGCGTAATAACGGTTCAAATTAAACAAAAAGGAAAACCGATGCTATCAGGGTTGAAAAAATCACAAAATACCTGTATACCTTCTCGGGGAAGAGTTTTACTACATAAATACCAAGAAAAATGCCACTGATTATTAAAGGTATTGATATTATATTCAAAAGCAATGAATTAAAGGTTATAGTTTTCCAGACAAATATCTGAAGTGGCAGTTTACCACAATTCATAATAAAATAGAGCCATGCCCCGGTTCCTATAAATTCTTTCTTTGACAGTCGCATTGCAAGGAAATAGAGGGTAAATACCGGTCCGGCTGAGTTACCTATCATGGTTGCAAAACCTCCTGCAAGTCCCATAAGAGATGCAAAAAAATGATTTTCAGGTATATTCTTTCCCTTGTTTTTTCTCAGGTCGTTGAGGATCATAAGGAAAAGCATTGTCCATACAACTGTAACCATTACAATCCTGAACTGTTTGTCATTTATCAGGTTCCCGGTTATTAGAGCTATCAATATTCCGCAGGCGACCCAGGGAAGTATCCTTAAAATATGTTTCCATACCGCGTTACGATGATAGTAAATTACTGCCATGATATCGGCAATTATCAGCATGGGAAGCAGTACACCGGTAGACTCTTTAGCACCGAATATCAATGCCATCACAGGGATTACCGATAAACTTATACCACTAAGACCAGCTTTTGACATGCCGGTAACCAGGGCGACTAAAAGAAAAAGCATTAAATTTAAGGGTGTGAGACCGGGATTCAATGAGAGAATAAAAGAGTGCATAAGTTATTCAAAAAGGTGAAGCTAAAACCTGTTTAACAGGTTAGTTTTTAACTGATAAATCCCATTTAAAAGTTGTAATCGAATGTGCCGAAAGTCTTTGAAGTGCCATTTTATTTTTCCAGGATATCTTGCAGTCGGTTTCATCACCATTATTAATTATATTAAGGATTACAGTGTTATCACTATTAATGAATCCTGCGAAATTAAGGTCAGATGAACCTCCTGTGCAATTAATGCGGTAAGCTCCGGGCCTGATAAATTTACTGAAGTGAGCCAGGTAATAGTACAATCCTGTATAGGTAACCTCTTTGGTTTCCCTGTTAATTATAACCACAGGTTGCTGACGGTTGTCATCGGGGTCGCTATGCTCCGTGGAAATTAACCAGGGGCCGCCATCCTGATCAAGGATCATGTTCCAGTAAAGCCAGGCCGAGACCCAGTTTTTCATATCATTCATTATCATATTTCCCCAAAATTCTCCATCCGAAAATTCATATACAGGTAACGGCAATGGTCTGTCAGGTGGCTCATTGGTTGGTTTGCCCCCTACCCTGGCATAACATACCTCTGTTTGCCATATCGGCAGATCAGGAAATTTATCATGTAACTCCGTAAGTGAGGAAAATTTATTCCAGTCGTAACCATGTACTGTCAGTGAATTAATTTCCTTCCTGATATCAGGATCAGCAAGAACATCAGGAAATTTCTTAAGCGCTTCAGGACGGTTAGCCGTTTCTCCAAATTGTATTTTTGTTGCAAGTCCATCCATCTTTAACTGAGGTGCAACATAATCTTTTATCAGCTCACCTATAACTTTATATGTTACATTTGAGTACCATGGGTTATCTGCTTCGTTAAAAAGGTTAAGATATTTTATAGTAATCCCATTACTGGCGTATGCCAGCAGATATTTTGAATAGTATCTGGCAAGTGCCCTGTAATATTGAGGTTTAATATGTTTTTCACCTCTTTTCAAACTAAAGTACATCCAATCCGGTGCAAAGTCCATCGGAGCTTCTATTTCAAAATCACCAAATCTCTTTGCCTCCCTTATAAAGGTAATCAGACCGTCCGGACCAAGGTCCCTCTGGATATTAAAGTATTTCATAGAAGTATCGCCAGGGGTATCATCATATGTATACCATGGTCCGGCAGAAGCGAAATCGCATGCTGCGATCGGCGATTTCATCAATGTATATCCGGCCCCTGATTCAGCTTCAAACAGCATTTGTAATACACTGTCTTTTGAGCCGGAATTCAGCGAGTTAAGACATATCATACCTGCTTCATTAAACGTTGCTCCAAAACCCTCAATCTTCTGAAAACGTGTTTGTTCATCTATAACGATAGCAGGGATTGCAGATTTCTTTTCAGGTTTAAAGAAAACATCACTCTTTTTTGATAATCTGTCACCATTTTGTGCTGATGAATAAACAGTAATGACCGGAGATGCTGATCTTTGACAATGAATGTTAAAAATGATTCCACTTACCAATAAAGTAATAATTATCAATAAATTTAATTTACTTACCTTTTTTTTCATTATTATACATTTGTAATTCATTATTATTCCTGCCTTTACTCATTAGAAAATTATTGAGGTTGAAAAATGTCCATTACATCCAACAACAGGCTAAAACCTGATCAGGTTTTTATCTCCCCATCACTTCAAATTCTCCCCTGAGCCTTATGTCTTCTGATGAACTGCCAACCATCACAGAAAACATTCCCGGCTCAACTATTCTTTTCATATTACGGTCCAGAAAATTAAGGCTTTCAGGTGTAAGATTAAATTCAATCTTTTTCGTTTCACCCGGATTCAGCAGCACTTTTTCAAATCCTTTAAGTTCTTTTACAGGCCTCGTAACGGAGCTGATAACGTCTTTCAGGTATAATTGGACAACTTCTGCTCCGGACCGGTTCCCTGTGTTTTTTACATCCAGGCTCACATGAAAATCTCCTGAAGAACCGTTTACTTCCGGTTTGATGGAAAGATTACTGTACTCAAACGATGTGTAGCTTAATCCGAAACCAAATTCAAAAAGGGGCCGGGGATTCATATCGACATAAGCGCGATTCCCCCTTGCATCCAGCCAGTACTTTTTTGAAGGTTTGTAATTATAATAAACAGGCAACTGTCCTACATTCCTGGGAATTGTAACTGACAACCGTCCGCTTGGATTATAATCCCCAAAGATAATATCTGCCACTGCATCACCACCCTTTTCTCCGCAGTTCCAGGCTTCAATTATTCCGGGAACATTCTCAGCTGTCCATTCAACAGAAAGAGGCCTCCCGTTTATCAGGACCACAATAACAGGAGTTCCTGTCCCGTACACAGCTTTAATAAGTTCTTCCTGCCTTCCTGTAAGGTCGAGGGAAGCTACATCCTTACCTTCACCGTCGGTTCCCATATTATTCCCGGCTCTTCTGTCGTTTTCACCGACGACCACAATGGCAATATTCGCATTTTTAGCTGCCTGTCTGGCTTTATTAATTTCATTAAGCTCATTTTCAATGACATCACAACCTTTAACATAGGTAATCTTTGTCTGTGAAGAAACTTTCTTCCTTATACCTTCCAGAATTGTCACTATATCCTGATTTTGCGGGATAACTCTGGCAACGTAATCACCAAGCTGGTTCCTGTCATTATCAGCATTAGGTCCGATTACTGCAATGGATTTTATATTTTTTTTCAGGGGAAGTATGTTCTTCTCATTCTTAAGAAGTACAATTCCCTCACGTGCCACCTTCAGGGCAAGTTCCTGGTTTTCCGGCGTATGAGAAACGCTGACTGCATGCAGTGTATCCACATATGGGTTTTCGAACAGACCCAGACGGAATTTCTGTTTCAGTACTCTTTTTACTGACCGGTCCACCGTTTCCATATTGACAAGGCCTTCATTCACATTTTCTATCATTTTTGACATATAGGCTTCCTCATAGGAAATTCCCACATCCACTCCGGATTTCAGTGCAAGAGCACCAGCCTCTTTCTGGGTTGAAACAATATCTTCATACAAAAGTGTTGAAATTCCACTTCCCTCACTTAAAACCAAACCATCAAAGCCAAGTTCTTCACGTAGTATTCCTGTAAGTATATGGTCTGAGGAATGCACAGGAATCCCGTCAATAGCAGGGTAGGTCGCCATAACCCCAAGTGCTCCGCATTTTTTTATTCCTGCTACCCATGGCGGAAGGAAAACCTCCCTCAGTGTCCGTTCTGAAATCTCCATGGCACCTCTTTCAAATCCGCTCGTGGGTTGACCCTGTCCGGGATAGTGACATAATCCGGCAACTACTTTGTCATTGGCATTAACATCTTTACCCTGAGTTCCTGTAACAATTGATTCAGCAATCATAGAACAGAGGTATGGGTCTTCACTATAGCCTTCCTCGTTCCTTCCAAGCCTTGGATCCCTGTTAGGTTCCACAACCAGGGTAAAAAGTTCGTGAATACCTATTGCTCTTGCTTCCCTTGCAGCAACAGTATAAATTTCCCTTACCATGTCCATATTCCATGTACTCCCTATTGCAAGACCTTCGGGGAAAATGGTTCCTCCCGTACACATTAGTCCGTGAGTTCCCTCTTCCGTCATCAAAAGAGGTATTCCTAATCTCGTCCCTTCAACTGCAATTTTCTGAAGTTCATTTATAAATTTCGCCTGTTGCAAGGGACCTTCATGTAGTATGGTATTCGGCAAAGTAAAAAATCCACCCCCGGGTCCTATTCCTGGTTCTTTCGTACCAGCGGTGAATTTTCTGCACCCGTCAAATTTACTTTGAATATCTCTCCCCAAGCCGTTTTCATAAACGCAGGGCATATTAATCTGACCTATTTTCTCTTCAAGTGTCATCCGGGAAAGAAGGTCATTAATCCTTATGTCAATTGGTTGCCCGGGATCAAGATAGACTGCCTTCTGCCCGGACAACGGAATATTTGCTAACAATAAAAATAATGTGACAAATAAGCTGGCGGAACACTTCCCTGAAAATTTCATAGTTTTGGTTTTAATAATCTAAATAATTGCTTACCTGCAGGCTTCTATAAATTGCTTTGCGGCTGCTTCAATTTCAGAATCAGAAGAATTGATATTAATCCCCCATCCTGCTCCCAGACCCCCATCAACAACACCAATACTTATGTTCATTGAGCGGCTCAGAATATCATCAGTTTTTGGATAAGAGCCTTTGGTATGTGGCTGCCCCACCTCTTTAAGGTGATTCAGGACGTGTTCCATGTTGGCGTATACATGCCAGCCGCTCTGATCAACTGTTTTTGACCCGAGTGCTTTTGAGACCTTTGCTGCCTTTTCTTTTGTATCGAAAATAACTGTACACAGATGTGGCACAATCTCCCGCAGGGTCATTAAGTGTTCTGAATTTAAAACCGCCTGCATCAGAGATCAGACTCTTGAACTTACTTCTTTTTTGCCGGAGGGTCTCTACTATTCTGTCAATCTTTTTTAACTGGGCAATACCCACAGCAGCAGTAATTTCGTTCATCCGGAAGTTCAATCCGAGAATATTCCTGGATCCTACCTCAACACCAAAGCGCATAGGTTTATGTCCCTGATCATGAACGCTAAAAGCAGTCTCGTAAAGAGCTTCATTATTGGTAACAACCAGTCCTCCGTCGCCACTGTTAATGGTTTTAAAAATATTGAGTGAGAATGCACCTATATTCCCGATAGATCCGGTTTTTTGCCCCTTGTATGATGCACCGGCAGCCTGGCAGGCATCTTCCAGAACCAGCAGATTATGCTTTTTTGCAATTGCCATTATTCTGTCCATGTCGCATGGATTACCAAGCATATGTACAGGCATAATAGCTTTTGTACGGGGAGTGATCCGCCTCTCAATATCATCAGGATCAAGAGTAAGGCTCTCGTTAATTTCTGCAAGAACAGGAACTATCCCCGCAAAAATAACAGAGGAATAGCTCGCAACAAATGTATATGCCGGAACAATAATTTCATCGCCTGGCTTCAATCCCAATGCTATTACAGATGCAACCAGTGAGGCTGTTCCGGATGAAGTTGCAAGTGCAAATTTAACTCCGCAATACCTTGCAAATTCATTTTCCAGTGTAGATACTTTATGAAGAAACTTCGGGTCATTTTCGCTTCCATAGCGAAAAAGATAACCACTTTGCATAACTTCATTTACTGCTTCAATTTCTTCTTTCCCAAACCAATATGCTCCCGGACCTGGCATGATAACCTCCTTTTTTAATTGTTTATAATGAATTTATAATATAACATATTTCAATATGTGCATTTAGCCATTTTTACCACCATTCATGAAAAATCAATCATCACATTACTTTCCCGGAAACCTTTTGAACGCACAGCCAGGTATATAATTCCGGCTATCATCCAGCTTCCCCCAATCAGAAATGTCTTTAAAGGCAAATTAAGCCATATGACAAGGCAGAACAAAAATCCTATGCCTGCCGGTACAAAATCGATCAGAAATCCTTTAACCGTTTTTTCACGGGCTTTAAAGAAGTATTCGCGTATTGATGCGATGTTCACACCCATAAAGGCAAAAAAAGCTCCAAAATTAATTAATCTGGCAGCCTCTTCATAATTCAATGAAAGCGCTCCAAAAAGTGCCAAACCACCAACAATAAGAATATTAAAATTAGGACTGGAATGTCTTTTATCCAGATGGCCAAAGATTTTTCCGGGAATTACCCCGTCCCTTCCCATTCCGTATAGCAGCCTGGAGGCACCCAGTTGACCTGCTGCACCTGATCCGATGCTCCCAAGCAGAAGAATAAATGATAAAGAACCGTCCAGTAATGATCCGCCAACACGATTGGCAACTGACATAATTGCAGTGTCAAGTGCGTTGTTGCGTGCTGCCGGATCAGTCAATCCCTGTGTAAAAGACATCCAGTCAGGCCATGATAATTGTGCCAGGTAAATCTGAGAACCGCTCCAGATACCTGTAATAAGACAGGTCAGGACTGCCCCAATCATGACATTCCTCCTTGGATTCTTTACCTCTTCCGAAAGAGTTGTAATGCCATCAAATCCGATATAGGTCAATGCAGCAAGAGCAGTTGCAGAGCCAACTGAACTTACAGAGAAGGTTTCAGGATTATAAAACGGAATTGTTGAAAACAAGCCACCTAATCCGTATTTAATAATTATGTAACGAATTGCGGCAACCATAAAATAGAATACAACAACACTCATTATGATCATCAAAAACCAATTGGCCCTCGATGCCATCTTTATCCCCCGTAGATTCAGCATTGTAAATCCGGCTGCAAAGAAAAAAATCCAATAATGATAAGGGATGACTGGTAACATATGGTTAGCTGCAATGCTTGTAAAAATGACACAGAGTATAGGAATAAACATATAATCCATGAACATTGACCATCCGGCAACAAATCCAAGGTAGGGGTGTAAGCCTTTACCAACATATGTATAGGCAGAGCCTGCAGCAGGATAACGGTTTGCCATCCTGCCATAGCTTACTGCCGTAAAGATCATAGCCACCATGGCAATCAGGATTGTTGTTACAGCATGTCCTTTTGAAATGTTGTTGGCATGACCAAAAAGAGGTAATGCGGCAACAGGCTGAATAAGAATAATTCCATATATTACCAGATCCCGTAAGGATAATACTCTCAACAACTTACCATCGGAGGTGGTTTTTTGTTCTGCCATTTTACTGATCTTTTCTTTTTTGTTAATTGAACTTATTCCGGATTATCATTCCGTAAAGCAGTATCAATATTATCAAGTATGGTTTCCATCCATTGCTTTACAAGGCCTGAATATATTCAAATTTCTAATATGATCCGGTAACAGGTAATATAATTAATAATTAATTGATGAATTAGTAATTTCAATCTCATGTTCAGAGAGTTGGGTTTATTTACAGGTTATCGGTCTGCTCCGATAAATATCAAAGTCATTTTCGTTATTATCATTATAAAACATCTATTCTTTAACTCAGGTAATGATGACATAATAATATTCAAAGTAAATGAACATTTTGTTACATTTCAAATAGTAAATTAACCTGTTATTACACTATTTTAACATGATAGGTTTTGATTTAGTGGAGATGCCCGGAACTCATGTTAGTTTTTGTCCAAGTGTATCTTATTTTATCGGATTCAGCGGCCTTACGATGATTTTAGACTGGTATACAGGAACCCCTCCGATGGGTGAACTAAAAAACTCCAATGCATCACCCCTCTGATTTTGAAGTGTAATAACAACATTATTGTTTTTAACCAGGATTCCCTGTTTTTTATGAAACTGGAAGTCAAGAGAAGATCCCATTTCAGGAGGTTCAACAGGGATAATTGATTCTGCCCAATCATCGTCACCTGAAATCGGGACAGGGATACCCTGTTTGTATCTCGAAACAACCATAATAGTTCCATCATCGTCCCAGTCAAAGTTTCTCTGTTTTACGGAAACGATACCAGTGTCAATATAAGGATAAATATGTGCAATACTTTTGAAGTTGTTCCACATCCGGAATGAATATTCATAGGTAAAAGAATTTGCTCCTTCAATTGGCATATCAGATGAGGAACTATAACTCAGGAAATATTTGTAGAGATTACCATCATCCCCGCTTATCCCTTCACAAATAATTTTAAATATATATGCATCCCATTTTTCACTGAGGTCCCCTTCAGATGGATTAAATGGCCCGAAAGTAAAATATGTATTATCATATCTGGTTTCGGAAGTAAAATTTTTGGATGCAAGCAGGTTCCCCTTTTTATAGTTGACCCCATGCACGAGTCCTTTGGAATATTCATTTTTGTCAGGGTCAACCCCAATACCCCCATAAACGGAAAACAAGCAGCGAGTATTGAATTTGCCCTGTATTTCATCATTCTCTCCACCTGTATCAGGATCAAAGATCTTGATAAATACCTGTTGCTTAAAGTTCCTTGGAATAGTGAAGAAAAATATCTGGTAAAAATCATCATCTCCCCAATATGTTTGACTCTCTTTTCCAAATGTTACCAGAAAGGGGATATTTTCATCCTTGCCAGGGATTGGCTGGGGATATGCAGGCCCGACTGTCAGTAATGCCATTAAAAAGGAAGAAACCGGAAGAGTGTATATTGTTTTAATAAGCTTCATCGATTTACAGAATTTGCTGCTTTTAGATATCAAGGTTTAAGAATTACAGCTATTTCATCCAAACCACCAGCTTTCCAGATAATTCCGGCAAGTTATTATTCAGTCGGATCAACTTACTTATTTTTTCATTTACCCGGTCTTGAAATTTATCTAAACGTTTTATGCGTCGGTAAATACAATTTAACAACCTCATCATCAAGATTATTCAAATGAATTATCTTCTTATTTTTTCAAATTATTTATCCGTTCTATTTATAAAGATAATAATATTTAACAATTGACAAAATCAGAATGCTCACACATAATCCTCATATCTCATTTACTTTACGTTTCAAAATTCAATTTTATGAAATTTGTGATTATCTTAGAACGCAAGCCACCTGACCAAATCCGGTCGATTGGAATTTAGGAAATGTCACTTTATAATAACTCATTAACCTTTCCATCATGTGATCAGTATAATCTTTCCCGCCCAGGCAGGAGAAGAGGTTGTTCCATTCAAATAAGATACAGGTTGATACTCAATCTGTACAATAATGGTTTTTTGAACCGTTTAAAATACATGAAAAAAAACCCTTTAAACATGTAAAATTTCAACAAACTTAAAGTGAAAAAGTAATTTAGGATAATTCATGAGTATTATTTAATTTTGATACCCGGTGATCTAATCAAAGTTATGAATATGAAAATTAAGATTATAATTTTATTAGTTCTCATAAGTTTCAACTCATTTTCTCAGGAAAAAGAGATTGAAATATGGCAAAGGGCCGGAGGGAATGAAGTACTTCAGGCAGTGTATAATCCTGATAGTACCATCAATATACAAATGATAGTAAGGGATGAAGCTTCTGATAACAGTACCAAGGAGATAACTGTTTTCAGTGGTTCTCCAAAAGATTATTATACATTCATCGATGAACTTATATCATTCACAGCGGAAAATAAACCGGAAGGTGATCTTCGTATCAGTGGTACCATAGGAGGAACATCGGTTTACCTTGAAAAATTCCTGGGATCGGTTCAATTATGGATAACCGAAAATGGAGGCAGCAGTTACCACCATCTGTCACCCGGTTTGCTGTCAAAGTTCCAGGATAAGTTTACGGAGTGGGCAAATAAAAATAAAATACCATACCAGTAACAATTTCATTGAAAATTGGATTCATAGATCATATCGCAAAGAACCATGGCGTATAGACTGTGCCCTCGGATCTTATGGAGAAGGTGGTAATAAAGGGAATCCATGCTGCCAGGAACGGCAAAAAAAAGACCGATCTCATCTATCTCAACAGTGTGATGATCATCCACAGACATTCTGTCCCCCTTCAAAATCAACGCACAATTTATCACCGGTAAGTTGCTCTTTGTGTGGAGGCACATCCTTGCGATCAGGTCACTTCTTATGACACCCGGAATATATTACAGAATATTTACCGGAAAGGTTAAATGCCCTTATCTTAGCTTGCGAAACTAAAATATTACATGAATGTTTAAGTTATAACTATGATTAATGTTATTTTTGAATTTTACATATGCCGGTTAATAAACAGAATAGTGGGATAAATACACTCAGGGGGATATCAATATTATCGGTAATTCTGCTTCACATTAATACCCGGATTCCATTTTCCGGGACTTTCGTGGGGAGTATAATGCCAAATATGATTTACAAAGTTTTATTCTGGAGCGGATTTTATGGTGTTTGTATTTTTTTTGTGATATCAGGTTTTCTGATCACTACATCTGCTCTTAACAAGTGGGACACTCTTCCAAACCTTAAACTGCCGGCATTCTACTCCATGAGATTTGCCCGTATCATACCGCTTCTGTTAATCCTTTTAATTGTTCTTTCGATCCTGCATCTCTCAGGAATTAAGGGGTTTGTAATAAATCAGGAAAGGACATCCCTCGGAAGGTCAATTTTTGCTGCAGTTACATTCCACATAAATTGGCTTGAAATAAAAGCCGGTTATCTGCCTGGCTCATGGGATATTCTCTGGTCATTATCAATTGAGGAGGTTTTTTATCTGGGCTTTCCGCTTCTCTGTCTTGTAATTCGCAAAGAGTGGCAGTTTCCGGCTGTAGTGGCAGTTTTCCTGTTTATATCCCCATTTTCCCGCACCGTTTGGTTCTCGGGGAATGAATTGTCAGATCGAAACTATCTTGCCTATATGGATGCAATTTCGCTCGGATGCATTGCTGCAATATTTACCAGAAGGATAGAAATTAGTAAGATTACATTGAAAATCATATCCATAGCCGGCTGGGGTTTGTTCTTACTGATTATGATCTTTCGAACCTTTGTCTATAACATCGGGCTTACAAGTACGGGACTGAATATTTCTCTGTTGGCGCTTGGTACTGCATTTATTCTTATCCGGATGCAAAACCGATATTTAGCCGACAGAATGGAACCCTCAGGCTTTACAGGTTTTTTACGATTTATGGGGCGTAACAGTTATGAAGTCTATCTTACACATATGTTTGTTGTTTTTATTTTGGTAAGTGTATTTAATACTCTTAAACTTGGCGGAGAATGGATTTGGCTCCTCTACCTTTCAATTGTACTGATTTCAGGCATTTTTGGCGAACTGATAGCAAGGTATTTTTCAGGTCCAGCAAATGCTTTGCTTCGGGAGAGGTTTAAAAGACTAGGCTGGATCTGATTTTGTAATTTTCCAGGGACAAATGCAATGGCTGAAATTTAAAGCATAAAATGAACTCTTAACATCAATTTAAATTAGTAATTTTCTCTCTGTGACCCAGATGACTGATACAATCATAACCGCTCAAAGCAAGCTTAACGAAGCCGGGAAAACTGGTGGGTTCTTTTGCAGCTTTTGGAAATGAGTCGGGCAATGTCTGAGCTGCAAATGGGCCCACCAGCCTGGCCATGGATCAATGGTGAAAAGTTATTTATCAGGCGTTTTTAAAAGCTTTTTTACCTGCAAACTTCGAATATTTTCCCAGTTCATTCTCAATACGCATTAATTGATTGAATTTTTCAACCCGTTCTCCCCTGCAACCGCTTCCAGTTTTAAGGTGTCCCGCATTAACAGCAACTGTCAGGTCAGCGATGAAACTGTCAGGTGTTTCTCCGCTACGATGAGAAACGAAAGCATTGTATTTATTCTTGTATGCAAGCTCTATAGTTTCAAGTGTTTCTGTTACAGTTCCGATCTGGTTTAACTTAATCAATACCGAATTTGCTACTCCTTTTAAAATTCCTTCTTCAAGAATCTTCTTATTTGTACAGAAGATGTCATCACCGACAATTTCTATTTTGTCACCAAGAGTTTTGGTGAGGTTTTGCCAACCGGCCCAGTCGTTTTCTGCCAATCCGTCTTCAAGGAGGACTATTGGGTATTGATTAATCCAGCTTTCCCAAAGTTTAACCATTTCATCGCTTGTGAGGAACTTCCCTGTGCTTTTGAAGAGTTTGTACCTGCCATCCTCCCATAGTTCACTGGCAGCAGGATCAAGACAAATACTTACCTGATCACCTGGTTTGTATCCTGCTTTATTGATAGCCTCAAGAATTACTTCAACAGCTTCATCATTTGATTTAAGGTCAGGTGCAAAACCACCCTCATCTCCAACTCCGGTACTGTATCCTTTAGCTTTTAATACTGATTTGAGACTATGAAATACTTCAACTCCCATTCTAATAGCCTCGGTAAATGAGGGTGCACCATGAGGAGCAATCATAAACTCCTGGAAATCAACATTATTATCAGCATGTTTGCCTCCATTTATAATGTTTAAACATGGAACGGGTAATAGATGAGCATTTGCTCCCCCAAGATATTGATATAAGGGAATCCCGGCACTCTCAGCTTCAGCTCTTGCATAAGCCATCGAAACAGACAGAATGGCATTTGCTCCAAGTTTTGATTTATTGTTTGTCCCGTCCAATTCTATCATCAGGTAGTCAAGATCTCTCTGATTTTTAAATACCTTACCAACTATCTCTTTGGCTATAATCCTGTTGACATTTTCAACAGCTTTTAAAACACCTTTTCCTCCGTACCGTTTTTTATCACCGTCTCGTAACTCACAAGCTTCCCGCTCACCTGTTGATGCACCACTTGGTACCATGGCTCTGGCTTTTGTGCCATCATCCAATGTCACATTTGCTTCGACTGTAGGATTTCCTCTTGAATCGAGGATTTCCAGTGCTGATACATTAATAATCTCCATAGTTTTAATTATTTGATTTTTATTTGATTGGCAATAGCCATTAACTTATCAATATCATCATCATATTCTTTGATTTCTTTTTGTGGAAATTCCCCGAATCCTTTCATTCTTCTCGATTTGGAATTATGCAGAGTCTCCCAGATCTTTGTTTTTTTTGCATCAACGACCCGTTGAAGACTTTGAACACTTTTATCAGTGTTGTATTTATCTTTTAACAAACATATTTGTGCCAAAGCATCTTCAATGACTTTAAGATTCTGTTCGACGATTGAAAAATTAATGTCTTTGTTTAACTCTGCACAACAGGTTTGCTTTGGTATTACCATAAGATTTTTAATCTCAACAAGCACCTGCTCGACAACAATTAATGTTGATGATAACGACCTCTTATGGTTATCGGTCAAAATAATTCTGTCGTGTTTCATAAATAGCACTTATTTGAGTACATTATTTATTCAGTTGGCCTACCTTATCCAATACCCTTACTCCCCTCCATTGGCTGAAGCGCCTGATAGTTGTCTCCAAATTTTACGAGATTTCCCGGTCCTTTAAGAAATAGAATATGTTCAGCAAGTTTTTCAACGCGCATCATTTCTTTGATTGCAGTTCTTTTAAAGAGATTTTACAATAAATCATAAACAAGAACATAACATTGAAAATGGAAATACATTTACTGATAGACAGCGCCTTACTCATCAGCAATAGCCTTATTTAATAATTCAATGTTTTTTTTCATGTAATCTATTTTATAATTAAAATTTACTCTAAGGTTGGAAACCAGATATTAAAAGTGGAAGTACATAACCCGTCTTTTAAATATAAGTAATAATCGCCGGTTTTGTTTATTCCGGATTACTGATAATTCATGCCAAATCAAATCGATCAAGGTTCATAACCTTGTTCCATGTCGCTACAAAGTCTTTAACAAATTTATCTTTAGCGTCTTCGCTTGCGTACACTTCTGCAAGTGCTCTAAGCTCAGAGTTTGAACCAAAGATAAGATCTGCACGGGTTCCTGTCCATTTAAGAGTACCGGTTTTTCGGTCACATCCTTCAAATGTTTCTCCAGACTCAGAAGCCGGTTTCCATACGGTACTCATATCAATCAGATTTACAAAGAAATCGTTGGTAAGGACTTCCGGACTTTTAGTGAAAACACCATGTTTGGAGTTATCGAAGTTTGTGTTCAAAACACGCATTCCGCCTATAAGAACTGTCATTTCGGGAGCAGTCAATGTTAGCAATTCCGCTTTATCAATCAACAATTCTTCGGTTGATATGGTGTATTTGGTTTTTAAATAGTTCCGGAAACCATCAGCAGCTGGCTCCAGTACAGCAAAAGAATCCACATCGGTTTGTTCCTGCGATGCGTCCATACGTCCCGGTGTGAAAGGAACGGTTACTGTCTTTCCACCATCTTTTGCAGCTTTCTCGATACCAGCACATCCTGCTAAAACAATAAGGTCGGCAAGAGAGATCTTTGTACCGTTAGTCTGGGCACTGTTGAATTCTTTTTGGATACCTTCCAGAGTATTCAGTACTTTTGTTAGCTGAGCAGGATTGTTAACAGCCCAGTTCTTTTGTGGTTCAAGACGAACGCGAGCGCCATTTGCGCCGCCACGTTTGTCGGATCCCCGGAAAGTAGAGGCTGAAGCCCATGCGGTGGAAACCAATTGGGATACGGATAGTCCGGATTTTAATACTTTAACTTTTAATGCTGCAATATCTTTCTCACCGATCAACGCATGATCCACTTCAGGAATCGGATCTTGCCAAATCAGTTCCTCTGCGGGCACCTCGGGACCTAAATAGCGTGTCCGTGGTCCCATATCCCGGTGAGTCAGCTTAAACCATGCGCGGGCAAAGGTATCGGCAAATTCAAGAGGATGTTCATAAAAACGTCTTGAAATCTTTTCATAAATAGGATCGAAACGTAAAGAAAGGTCTGTGGTAAGCATTGTTGGCGCATGCTTTTTAGACTTGTCATGGGCATCTGGAATGACGCCTTCTGCATTTTTTGCAACCCACTGATGTGCACCTGCCGGGCTTTTGGTCAATTCCCATTCGTATTTAAACAGATTTTCGAAGAAGTAAAAACTCCACTTTGCCGGAGTCTGGGTCCAGGTAACTTCCAAACCGCTGGTGATTGTGTCGCCTCCCTTACCTGAGCCAAAGGTGCTTTTCCAACCCAGACCCTGCTCCTCAACGCCGGCAGCTTCAGGTACTGGTCCGACATGGACCACGTCTCCTGCTCCATGGGTTTTACCGAAAGTGTGTCCACCGGCAATTAGTGCTACTGTTTCTTCATCATTCATGGCCATACGCGCAAATGTTTCGCGAATATCTTTAGCGGCTGCAACTGGATCTGGCACACCGTTTGGCCCTTCCGGATTTACATAAATAAGTCCCATTTGCACGGCTGCAAGAGGATTGTCAAGGTCGCGTTCTCCGGAGTAGCGTTTGTCACCCTCCAGCCATCTGGTTTCAGAACCCCAGTAAACATCCTCTTCAGGTTCCCAGACATCTTCACGACCACCTCCAAAACCAAAGGTCTTAAACCCCATTGATTCTAAGGCAACATTGCCGGCAAGAATCATAAGGTCTGCCCATGATATTTTCCGACCATATTTTTGTTTGATTGGCCAAAGAAGTCTCCGGGCCTTGTCGAGATTGACGTTATCCGGCCAACTGTTAAGCGGTGCAAAGCGCTGTTGTCCGCTTCCGGCACCACCACGACCGTCACCAATACGGTATGTACCTGCACTGTGCCATGCCATACGGATGAACAAGGGCCCATAATGACCGAAATCTGCCGGCCACCAGTCTTGAGAGTCAGTCATTAGATTGTGAAGGTCTTTTTTCAATGCTTTCAGGTCGAGACTCCTGAACTCGTCAGCGTAGTTAAAATCTTCACCCATTGGGTTTGATAAAGAAGAGTGCTGGCGCAGAATATTTAATTTTAACTGATTTGGCCACCAGTCGCGGTTTTTTGTTCCACTTGTTCCAACATTGTGTTTGCTTACAGCTCCGGCCACCGGGTTTTTTCTGAGTTTGTCCGCATTATTTTCCATGATATTCAAAATTTAATGATTAATATTTTGACTTATTTATTTTCATTTAATGATCTTCCAATTATCTGAAGTTTTATATCTTCTATCTTAAAGCCAGCGATTCCTTTTCTTTCAAAATACTTTGATATAATTTCATCAAGTTCTTTATCTCTGTAATCCTCAATCCTGTTGGAATCGGAAAAATAGATATGATGATGTTTTTCCAAAATAGCGTCATATCTCATAATATCCTTATCTGTTTTCACTTTTATTATCAGTCCCTTCTCAACTAAAGCATCAAGTACCTTATAAACTGTCGCAGTTGCAATATTCGGATGGTTTTTCCTTATATAATCAATAATGTTTTCGGCAGTAGGATGATTATTTAGTTTAACAATAGCTTCCAAAATAGCAATCCTTTGAGGCGTAACTTTAAGCCCTTTCTCAATAAGTTTATTTCTAATATCGGTGATTTTCATAACTAATAATTTTCTAATGAGAATATTTCTCTTGTAATAACAAACAAATTTAAGATAATATTTTAAGAAAGTCAACTCAAGTCCATAATATTTTTGCAGAGGGAAGGCATAAATTCTTTACTCTCCTGCAAGTTATTGCCTTCATGAGAAAGTCATCAAATATTCGATTCTTGAAGACTCTGTTTTAGTTATCACTACAGTATGACTTTCTGGCAATAAGGGGAGGTTGTATTACCCGACAAAGTTTATCCACCGTATTAAACTACGTAGTAATCAACATAGTAAAAGCTGGTGATGAGGTGGTTGTCCAGGGAGGTTATGCCATTCCCTCACAAGCGCAACGAAGACAGGGCGCGCTATTTGCCACCTGTCCCGCTTCAGCGGGAAACAACTTACCCTTGTCCTTGTTAGGTTCAGACCAGGATTAAGCCTCTGTGATGCTAAATGATTTAAGGTAGTTTGAATAAATTCAGACCCTCAGCGAGCCACGGAAGCCCCTTGCAGCATAGTAGGATTCTGCCCCATTGTGATACACAAAGACAGTGTCATAGCGACGGTCACAAAAGAGAGCACCACCGAGTCTTCTGATATCAGAAGGTGTTTTAATCCAGCTTGACGTTTTAATATCGAAATTTCCAAGTTTCTGCAACTCACGGTATTCTTTTTCCGCTAATAGCTCAATTCCCATTGCAGCCGCCATGTCCATAGCATTATCTCCTGGTTTATGTTCTTTCCTTGACTCGAGCGCTTCATAGTCGTAACAAACACTTCTGCGGCCCTTAGGACTTTCCTCTGAACAATCGCAAAAAATGTATTCGTCAGTCTTTTTATCATGACCAATAACATCCGGTTCACCGCCAGTTCTTTCCATTTCATTGAGTGACCACAGTTTATTCCAGTTAGCTCCCAGTTTTGCCTGTACTTTTGGCCATTCAAGATCCTTATGGCGGTTCATGTTTTTCTCAAAACGGACTTTCAATACTCCGATTAGTGCTATACGTTGTTCTGGTGACAACTCCTTTCTATTGCTATTAATATTGTTCATATTTTTATTCTCTAAATATCAGCCTTTAGTCCTCAGGCAGAGAATCGAATTCTTTTTTCTTCTTTTCAAACCACATGGTCATTGCTTCAGGCGATTTCATGAGTTCCATCATTTTATTCCTGGCTGCCAGATGTTGCTCATCACCAATTTGAAACTTTTCTTCACTATGCTTTTTGCTCATTTCTGCCATCTCATCAAAAGTACCGGCATGAAATTTTTTGTCGCAAGCTCCGCCCAATTGATTACAAGTCATTGTTTTCATAATTATTAATTTTACAGGTTAACAATTATTTTAATTAAATGTTTTTCTTATATCATCAATATATTTCTGTTAATCAGGAAGTACATTATTCCATCATTTGACACAATTAAGAAGGAGTTATTCTTTTCTTTGACCGTTAGATTCGGGCTATTGAGGGGTAAGTGTCTCTCTGTAAACAGTGAATTGACTTAAATGTAACCGGAGTCTCCGTTAAGCTTCCCAGTTATTTTTTTCAAGGTGACTTTTGAATGCTTTATCTGCTATTGGATTTGCAAAAAATGGAGGCAATCCCAGTTTTTCAATTACTACCCTGCAATTGTCAAGGGGATCATTATAAGGTTGTTTGTAACAAACCCTTACCAGGGAATCTATTTTTTTGATATATTCAAACCCTTCATTTATAATTCTTTGAATCTCAGAAGGATCTGAGATCGAAGGAGTCCAGGATGTGAGCAATATTTCATACTCATGGTTATTCTTAATTAATTCCAGCGATTTCATCAAATTCCAGTAGTTGTTATAGTTTGGAATATCATTCTTTAATGGAACTGAGTCGGCTGTAAAAAGTATCTTGTCTTCTTTGAATAAGACATTAAGTGAGCCTCTTGAATGACCAGGGGATTTTATAATTCTGAGGGTCAATCCCTGCTGAATTGAAATTTCCTGGTTATGCTGAACAAACTCGTCAATAACAACGGACTTTTCCACTAAATTATAAAATCCGGGAACCGGACGTTCCCTATTTTGAATCTCAATATTTTCAATCCATTCTTTCTCTAATTCATCAGCATATACTTTACAATTGGTTAAGGATTTAATATCTGCTGCAGATCCAATATGATCCGGATGAGAATGGGACAGAATTATGGATTCAATTTCTAAGTAATCCCTGTTTTGATTTTTGATATATTCAAAGATAAGTTTTTCGCTTCCCTTTACACCAGTGTCGATAATTGTAATTTTATCCGAGAATATAATGATAACATTTACAAATCTTGAAATTTTCTTCCCAGGACTTATTGGAATGTCGAAGTCGATCTTTAATTGGTGAATGGCGTCCGTCAATTTCATGCTTTAATATATTTATAGGGCCCAATGTAGTATTTTTTCGTTATGAAGCCAAGCGGAGTCTCCCGGTAAATCGGGACAACATGTCCCGATTCAGCAGGAAACAACCTGACTTTAGGATTGCCTGTATATGGGGCCAGGATTTTTTTATCAGTTTAATACCTGTCGTATTTACCGTCAATGATCACCTCCTTTACTGCTTCCAGATATCCGAACCCGTTGAGCATGTCGGGCAACAGGTAACTGCCTTCCACCCATTCGTTCCATGCGTTGATGGTAATCAGTCTGGGCTGTTCAGGGTGGCTGTCGGCATATTTTTTCGCTTTTAAGAGAAGGGTTGCAAAACTTTGGGGTGTGTTGTGATAGTGCACCACATCGTGGATTCCTTTTGCGGGAAAACGTGGTGTATCGTCCCACCCGATTGACACGCAGGGAAAGACCGGTACATCCAGGATCGGCGTCCATTTGTTCCCGTATCCTGATAGAATTGGTGCCGTAAGCAATATAATCTTCAGCCCTTCCGCCCATATTGTACATGGCAACACTGTTGAAACCCATCGCTTTCACACTGTTGTTAAACTGCGCGGCGGCGGCTTCCGACATCAGGGAGCCGCCACCCTGGTTCCACTGAATATGCAACCCGGGGAAACCGGCCTTTTTCACTTCCTCGCGGAAATAATCCAGCGCTTTACGGGCTCCTTCTGCACTGCCGCCAAAGCTTTCCAGCAGTTTATTCACGCTGAAGATGGAAAATACCGGTTCGCCGTTGATTTTAAAATAGTTCGGTCGTTTGAAATACTGGCTGATTACCCTGTCCACTATGATCTGAAAGGTATTCCAGTCCACTTTGGCGTCCCACAGGATATCGGTATTGTCCTTGTACCGGTAAACGTTCCAGTAATTATACTTCACATCATGGTTGGCCCACATGATGTAGAACTGCATTTTTTCGTTGTTCCCTGCTTTCAGGAAACCGTCGTTAAGGGCGCTTTCCAGAAACGGACCCTTGTCATACCAGTACCAGTCGTAAACGAATACATTGACACCGTGGTCAGTAGCTACATCAATCCATTTTTCCACCACTTTCGGATCGTTGTCCATTTCGTAACCCCAAAGAGGCTGACGGGGCTGGTAGTGCCCGTCGAAACGGGGATTACCCTTTTTAATCACTTCCCATTCGCCGATACCTTCCGGCCACAGCTTCTCCCTGCCCATGGGATCGTCGTGGCATGACGGCCAGATATACGCCGCTACATAATAATTGCTTTTTAGTGGTTGATCTGCCTGCTGAGGCGATTGAACACCTGATGAACATCCAAAAAGAATAACCAGCTCTATCAGTGCGCTGAATTTGATAATTGTGTTTTTCATTAGTATAAATTTTTAATCAATTTTCATTAGCGATTCCAAACCAACTGAACCGAACGATGGGAGCTCACCGGAGGTAAACCCGCTTGCACCATACCATTTAGCGGATGTTATTTTTTATTGTCTTAATAATTGCGACTCTGGTCAATAAAATGTTAGTTAAAATCAATGCTAACCCACCAATCAATACTATTCCCCAAACCATTGACTTTGTTACCTCAAATTTCAATCCTAACACCTCTTTAATCATACCAGCCGCTTCATTGTGCACCAATGCAAGAAATCCGGACGAAATACAAACTAATGTCATTATCAGACCTGTAAAAAATGACACCCTGTTCAAAAGCTTTGAGTGCATTTCAGGTTCGATATCTTTAAAACAGATTCTATTGCCAAAATAATATCCGGCAAATAACCCTAAGAATGTATTAAAGACTGGAAATCCCATAAAGAATCCATAAACAAGAATATTATAGATTATATAGATCGTAGCCATAAACCAAACCGGCAAGTCAAATCTATGACTAATCCAACCTTTTAAAAATTTTGAGTTTACTAATAATCCAAGTAATAGTCCGGTTGCTAAATATATAAAAGGGCTATGCTCAGATCTATCAAGGAAAAACCATAGGATTACAGATAATAATCCAAAAAATAACGGGAATGTCCCTCCAATTATCAATCCATTTACAATTTTTTCAAATTTTTTCACAAGTGAATAAGATTTCATTTTCAATCTTTACCAACGGCAAACTGAATATTGCAGAACAGGATCAAACACTAAAACAGCATCATCATAAAAGGGATCATTTATTATACACATTATAAGCATTCAGGATTGGAAATCAGGTAACTGTCCACATCCGGATGCAATTAAGACCATAACAATAATGATCAACGCAGATCCCATTTATGCTGACAAAGTGGAATTATTTTTAAACATTGTGCACAGTTCTTTTATATATATATTCGCTTATAAAGCAACCAATTATTATTGAAACCGCTAAAATAACTCCAAGCCGGTTCGAGGAATACTGTTGAGCAATCAGAACCATTAATGAAGCTACTCCTAAGATAAAGCCGGTTAGGGGGATCGTTTTATTCCCATGAATGGTTTTCGATAATTTAAAGCCAGTATAATTTACAGATGTAAAAATCAATATAAAGCCTACGCTGCCTGCCGTAGAAATGCTTTCCAAATTCACAGTATTAACAAGGAGCAGGGTCAGGATGGTTGTTATCATTAATCCAACAGGATGATTCCACAACTTACCAGTTAACTGGTGTGGTGACTCATCATCTTCGGCAATTTCGTAACTCACACGGCTTCCTCCATACAAAGAGGCATTTATTGCAGAAAACGTTGAAATTAAAGCTGCAATAGTTATGATCGTAAATCCAGGTTGTCCTATCATGGGTTTTGCGGCTTCTGCCAATACGTAATCCTGTGCAATGGCTATTTTACTGAAGGGTAAGGATCCTACAGTTACAGCAGCTATAATGATATAAAGAAAAATCACGAAAATAACTGAATAAAAATACGCTTTCGGAATATTCTTTTTGGGGTTTTCAATATCAGGAACTGCATTAGCTATCAGTTCAAATCCTTCATATGCCACAAAAATTACCATCCCGCCTGTAATAAGATAAATTGTGCTCTCCCAGTTTTCAGGTGATAATTGGTTTAGGTTCGGATTCCCGAACAATCCATAAATTCCAATTACTACGAATGCAAGCAGAATTAGTAGTTTAAAAACCACAGCATAGGTCTCAATTTCACCAATGACTTTTAGGCTGTAATAATTTATAGCTGCTGCCAAAATAATTATCCCGCTGGCATAGATATGAAAACTTACAGTTTTACTTACTGATAAATTTAATAAGTTTGGTGCATAAGAGCCAAAAGCAGAAGCATAAAGTGATAACATGATAATATAACTAAACCATAATAAATTGTTTATTCCACCGCTAAAAACCGAAATGCCAAAACCCTGGTTTATAAACTTAACAGTACCTCCCCTGTCAGGAAAAGTAAGGGATAATTTTACATAGCTGTAAGAAGTAATCAATGCTAATATTCCGGCTAGAAGAAATGCAACCGGTGTCCCCCCTTTTGCCAGGGAAACAGCCAAACCTAAAACAGCAAAAATTCCACCTCCAACCATTCCGCCAATTCCAATGGCCAGTGATTCCTTTAATCCAATTTTTTTATTCATTTAATCTAATCACTTTTCCCCAATAGTTCTTCCAGATAAATTAATCGGGTTATCCTGCCAGTAATGTGCACTATCCGTGCAATGATCAATGTTCCTGGCTTTTTTGATTTTTGTATATAATAACAATCAGCACACTAACAAACAAAGAACTTAAGGGAAGTTATTCTACTACAACTTTTTCTTTTACCGGATTCTCAGAATTATAATCTTCGCCATAAAATAAAACGTATTCGACTTTAACATTGATACCCAAAATTCCCTCTTTAAGTTGTATGAACATCCTATCCAAATACATCTTATGATTATTGACGGTAACATAAATTCTGGCTCCTTCCCTTTCATCATAATTAAGATAAAAATATATTATTTTTGTGGCAGCAAGGCGTAATTTGAATAAATTATGTTGCGACTCCAAAAGAATCATTCCGTAGCCAAATTTTTTTTGTATCCTGGTCAAAGGTTTTTTTATGCCATTTTCAGTATAAACTATTCGATATTCGTTAATAGGTTGAGACGGATCGATAACCTCTCCTTTTAAATTTGCATCATAAACGTAAGTATTGTGGTTATTACTATGCTGAATGTAAAATAGTCGGGTAGTTGTTCTTGCTGGTTCCGGATAATCGTTTTGTGAATAGCCGGAAAAGAGGCAAAAAAATATTAGAAGAAAAGAAAGAATAATTTTTCTCCTGATAATGCTTAGGGTTCTATTAATATTATGACTCTTTTTCATTATCAATTCAATAAGCTGATGTGAAATCACTGAACTTCTTCCCGAAATAATTCCCAATTCACTGGAAAAAACGGAATACCATTGAGCTGTTGTGTTTAGTTGTCTCTTTTCTCAAAATCTTCGAACTTCCTGGCTTTAATTCTTTTTATAATAAAAAACACTAGCAAGACAACGCAAATACCAAAAAACAGTCCATATACACTCAAAATAACTTTTAATAAAGCATTCATTTTAAGATAGTTTTACTGCAGTTCCATACGCCAGAATCTCTGAAGCTCCCTTCATAACCATTGAGCTTATAAATCTAACATTAACTACGCCGTCAGCTCCAAGTTTTTCTGCATCATTAATCATTCTTTGCAAGGCTTGTTCTCTTGATTGAGCCTGTAACTGCGTATATTCCTCAATTTCTCCTCCAACAATGTTTTTTAGTCCTGCAAAAATATCCCTGCCAATACTCCTTGCTCTTACAGTACTTCCTCTTGCTATTCCTAATATTTCCACAATTTCCTTATTTGGAAATTTATCTGTAGTTGTGATAATCATGATATAATTTTTTTAGTTTATTTAATAATACAAATTTATCAATAAAAGCTATCAAATCCAGTTAGCTACTAAATTCAGGAATTAAAGACTTGTTTTATTAATTCGCAAATTATGCGGAGGGTCTTTTACTATAACTGTAGCAATACAACATTTGATAATGCAGAAATATGGTTTATCCTCGCAATTATCTGAGGATTTACTTCTGGTTCCTGGTGATCAATTCATTTTTGAATGGAAGGTTCATCCTGTTCATCAATTGAGCAAAACGGGGATCATTACGGAATTAACATTTATAAAAGTAATGCTAAAAAAAACATCATTTGTTCTAGGTGTATTATTTGTACTACTTCAGTTTATTCGTCCGGCAAGAAACCTAACAAATGATATGACCTATAACATCACAACCAAATATTCTGTGCCCGTTGAAGTATCTGAAATTCTGAATGGAGCGTGTTACGATTGCCATTCAAACAACACAGAATATCCATGGTATTCCTATATTCAGCCTGTTACATGGTGGATTAACAACCATATAACAGGTGGTAAAAGGCATTTGAATTATTCAACCTTTACCAAACTGCCAGTAGCTAACCAAAATCGCAAGTTTGAGCAGACCATTGAGCAGGTTGATAAAAAGGATATGCCACTTGAATCATATACTTATCTTGGCCTGCATAAGAAGGCAAATCTATCGGATAATCAAAGAAAAATAATCATTGACTGGGCAAAGGCACAAATGGATACATTAAAAACCACTTATCCTGCTGATAGCCTAGTAGTGAAAAGAAGACAGAGAATTTAGCCAAAGAATTGACCCGGCAAAACGGACACAGTATATAAAATACTTATTTTATATAAAATAGTACATAATTCGAAAAGAGGGTCATATTGAGGGCATTCAGCCGTTTAGATAATACTTGATGTACATAATTAAAAAACAGCTGGCTGACCCCGGACTTTGATTGTCAAACTGTTCAGGTCAGATGTGGTCAGGGACACAGCCTTTACTGCCTGTCTGTTGAATATAATTCCTGGTATGTTAAAAGGAAATTTTAGCTTTTATAAAAATACACTAAAACCAGGTTTTCCACCTCATTTAACACCCAATGATCTATTTTAAGGCTGACTGCTTTGTCAATAAGTGGGGCAGGAAGAAACGGGGATGTTAACTTGTAAATTTTTCCTTTATTAAGATGGGTCAGGTCAGAAATAACCTGGTTTACAGGCTGCTCTCCAGCTGCAAGCATCTCTCTTATGTCAAATTCTTTCTCAACAAGTGTTTCTTCAAACCATGATGGCTTTTTAGTATTATATGCTGTTTCATCACCTGTATTTATCAACTCCTGACCAACTTCTTTCCGCAGAATATTTATCAAATCACCTGTTTTGACATTTCCTATGCTGGCAGCCTGTTGCAAAGTTGCAATTTTTGCAACAGTTTTTCTCAGGAGCGGGTTCTTTAATTTGCTGAATGCCGGAACGTATTTTATAAGAACTCCTTCCAATTGCGGGTATGTTTCAATTAGTTCCAAGACTTTTGTCTTTGGTGTTATAATCAATTGTTCCTTTTCCATAGCTATTTCTTGTAAGATAAAATTCTTTGATCTCCTTCAAGTTTTCTGTACCCTGAAACATCATGAGAAACTTCAAGAGTTCCCAAATATTCTCCCTTGTCATTTCGAAGAGCGAAATAATTTATATGAATCATTTTATCTCCTGAATTAATCCAGAAAGGCGCCTGATCTTCTCTTCCGCTTTTAAAATCCTCTATGATTTTATCTACAATATGTGCACTTGCAGGGGGATGGCAATGCCGTACATCTCTGTTCAGGATTGCCCGGTTTCTCTGAAATATTCTTTCTTTTCCCTGAGAAAAGTATTTTACTTTATCATCTCTGTCAACAAACGTCATATCGAAAGGCAGAGTATTCATAATCGCAAGAAGTTCTTCAACAGTAAAACTACCGGAAGGGAGTTGAATATTCTGACCTGTCTTATTCAGTTCATTAACAGTTTCTTCTTTGGCCCAACCTGGTTTCCACTCTTTTTGAGGATCATACAGGCAGAAACCAATTTGCAGGGACTGTTTACTTATCTCATACCAGTCTGATTCGGTAAGTTTATCCAATGCCATTGGGAATAGAATCTCTTCCTCTTTTCTAGTCATATCAACAACGCCCTTAATTGCAGGGAAAAGTACTATTTCAGATGATGCTGTCAATTCTTCCCTGGTTATTGAAGGGGTCTGCAATAATTCAATACTACCTTTTATTAATTCCCTGATTTCGTCATGCTTTCCCCACATAACTTTCGGTGGACCGGTGATGCCCTGGTTTTCCAGAAACGGGAATAACAAATATTCTTTTCTGCGATATAGTTTATCAACATCAAAAAGGCTGTTGAACAGTCCTCTGAGTTTAAGAATAGCTGCTTCAGTATTAATCTCACTATCAACAGAAATTCTGTTAAGCAGGTTGTCAATTTGCAGTGCCACCTTTTTAAGTTCACTGTTTTCATGAATCATTACATCTACAGGGTGACCATCAGGGATTTTCTTTGAGGAAGATAAATCAATTTTTCCGTCGAGAACAGATGAATGAGCATCACATAGTTTTAACACCTCTTCTTCAGGAAGTCCTTCGCTAATCAGCTCCTGCTCCACTTCCACTACCTCTCCATATGGTATCAGACTAAGACTTTCCAGTAGTTGCTGTCTTACTACTTCCTTAGATTCCCCTGTGTGCAGTTTTAAAATTAGCTCTTTAAGTCTCTTTTTCCGTTCGAATGAATTGTTTATCAGTTCGCTCATATTGTATTTTAATATTTAACTATAATGTTTTGTCATAAATAATCAGATTGCTAACGCTTTAATGAATGCCATAACATTTAAATAACACTCGGGAAACAGTTTTTGTTTTGCATTCATTTCATCTGCTTCAGGTGGTTAATAATCAACTTTTTTCTGATTTTAAGCCAGACTATAAAACCTGTTATTGTAAGAAATGCAAAAACAAGACCCGCAAAATCGATAATAATTTGCCAGGCATGCCATAAATCTCTCCTCTGTGACTGACCCATAGGTTTTAAATAGCCCTGTTTTATTATCGTAGTTCTCAGAAGGAGGAAGTTGAGACACACTGAAATTGATGAATCTAGTGGTTTTTAATAAAGAAGAACGTGTTAAAACGAAAATTGTATCTTGTTTTTGAATAATATCTATAATGATTTTCTCTTTAACCGGAAAAATAACTGAAACCCATTTATTGTGCTTGTAATTAAATGGGTAAAGACCGGAAAATGTTCCGGCAATCAGACCGCTTCCCGTGGTTCTGATCATCTGGAAATATTTTACGGTTGTCAATCCCTTTCGGAATACCAACACTTAAATTTTGTAAAATCAGAATAACTATTATCTGTAAGCCATATCCCTATATTCCCATAAACCAAAATGCTGTCCGGAGTGATTTTTAATGTCGATTTGACAGCTGCATTATTCCAATTCTGGTATCTGTACTCTTTAGGGAAGCAGTTTCCTGTTTACATCAATAAATGATAATGCTTCACTGTGATTAAGTATTATTCCTGAAAAAACATAACTCAATATTATAAGGGCAAATATCACTCCCAACCATTTATGATACTTTCTGAAAAACTTTATCATATAAAAAGAAAAATTTAATTATACGAGATAAATTTAATATTACAGGTCCTCTCTTTGTTTCTCTTATTGTTCAGGAATTACAGACATCCAAACAAATATTTAAGGAAGGGTTATTGGCCTAAAGTATTTTTTAGCTAACGATTGTATCGTTTCAGTAGATACCAGAGAGTTAATTGCATCTCTTATTGGGGCATACTTTTCGTGTAATGGACATGGGTTATTGACATCGCAATGCCTGAGTCCCAATCACACATCCGGATAATAGATTGCCACCTTCAGTTGCTACTAATTAAATCTTTAATCGGGAGGTCGGGGCTTATCTTTATCAAAATAAAATCCACCACCTTTTCCTTTCTGTGATTTTACAAACCCCTGTTTGCCATGTCGTTGCAAAATCTTTGCCGTGAAAAACGGTGGCGCATCTATTCCTTTTGCAATTTCGGCAACCCCGGGGTTTTTACCACTTAGATTCTGAATTTGAATGTAAACAAGTCCTCTGAAGTGCATATTCTGTCTCCTTATTAAACATTGATCTTTATTTCTTTAAGCAATTTGTTCTGACAAAGTTAAATAATATTTTATAAAATAACAAAAAGACCTTTTTGTCTTTTAATATAAATATTTATATATTTGCATCATAAATATTAATCCAATAGTATATGTCAAAAAGTAAAGAATACAACGAAATTACAATAGGTGAAATCGTTGCTACCGATTTCAGAGCAGCCGAAATATTCAAAAATGCAGGAATTGATTTCTGTTGTGGCGGGAAAAAAAGTCTTAATATGCTTGTTAATGAGAAATCCATTGATTCTTCTGTAGTTGTGAAGCAACTAACAGAACTTGAAAATATACCCTTAAATCAAAATCAAAATTATAATGATTGGGGATTGAGTTTTCTCATAGATTATATTGTTAATACCCACCATAAGTACGTGCTTAAATCTTTACCGGAGCTGGTATTTTATACAAAAAAAATTGCCTCGGTTCATGGTTCACATCATCCGGAGCTTATTGAGGTTGCTGATTTATTTGAGAAAATAAATGCTGAGCTTTTACAGCATCTCAAAAAAGAGGAGGAAGTACTTTTCCCTGCAATCAAAGAGCTTATAAACAATAATTCGCCTGTTGCCAGGGCTATCATTTTATCTGAAATTAATCGAATGAGTGGCGAACATGAATTTGCTGGCGGAGCAATGGACAAAATTAATGAAATTACCTCAGACTACCTTGTCCCGGAAGATGGTTGCAATACTTATAGCGTAGCATTTAAACTTCTGCATCAATTTGAAGATGATTTGCATGTTCATGTGCATCTCGAAAATAACATTCTGTATCCTAAAGCATTAGCGCTCTAATAAATGATAAATACATATATTATATTAAACATCTACAAATATGAATACAGCAACAAAAAATTTAGAAAATGATCATGTAATTATTCTTAGGTTAATCGACGTCATGGAGAAAATGCTACTGGTCAAAAGCAAGAATACAGAACACTTTGAAAAGGCTGTTAGCTTGATTAAGAGTTATGCAGACGGACTTCACCATGCTAAGGAAGAAAATCTTCTATTCCCTCTGATGGTAAAAAGAGGTTTCTCTAGTGAGCAGGGTCCAATAGCGGTAATGCTTCACGACCATGCAGAGGGTCGGGATTATGTTAAGGGTATGGCTGAAGGAATTGCAGGTTACAAAATAGGTAACGAATCTGCACTTTCTAAATTATATGAAAATATGCAAGGTTATATAATCCTGTTACGCAACCATATTGCAAAAGAAAACGATGTATTATTCCGTATGGCTGACAATGCCCTTTCTGAGAATGATCAACAGGAGCTATTAGAAGAATTTGCAAAAGTTGAAAACGAAGGAGTATGCGGAGGGGTATTAAAAGATTGTATTACCGGGATCGGGAAACTCGAATCTGCCTATAAATAGCAAAATTCTATAATCATTTACTAAACCTCAATAATTATGACAACAAAAAAACTCTGGATTGGATTTATCGCTGTTATAGTTCTCTCATTTTCTGTTCTGCTATATTTCGGGAAGGAAATTTATAAGCAGGCTCCTCCGGTACCTGTAAAAGTCGTAAAACCCGATGGTACAGTTGTATTCACAGGTCAGAATATTAAAGACGGACAGAATGTCTGGCAGTCACTGGGTGGTCAGGAGATTGGAACTGCATGGGGACATGGAGCTTACCAGGCGCCCGACTGGAGCGCTGACTGGCTTCATAAAGAAGCTGAATACATTCTTAATAAGCTTGCAATGCAGCAGGACAATATGCTTTATGAAAAGTTAAGTGACGAAAGGAAAGCATATCTAAAAATTTTATTACAGAAGGAACTTAGGAAGAACACATATGATTCTTCAACAGGAATTCTTACTGTTTCTGAATTGAGGGCTGAAGCTATTGCTTCAAACAGTGCCTTTTACGGAGGATTATTTACAAACGATCCTTCTTTAGCCGAATTACGTAATTCATACAGTATTCCTGAAAATTCAATAAAAGACAAGGACAGAGTTCCTCTTCTGAATTCTTTCTTTTTCTGGATATCATGGGCATGTGTAACAGAGCGTCCCGGACAGGCAATCACTTATACAAACAACTGGCCTTCAGAAGAACTTGTAGGGAACCGTCCGACAGGTTCCCTACTGTTATGGACCGGATTCAGCGTAATTGTTCTTATAGCCGGAATAGGATTGATGGTATGGTATTATGCACGCAGGAGAGATGAAGAATCTGACATTCTCCCATTGACATTCCCATTGCTTAAAGAGAAACAGACTCCTTCACAAAAAGCTACAGTAAAATACTTCTGGATTGTATCTGCTCTACTGCTTGTTCAGGTACTTATGGGAGTTATTACTGCCCACTATGGAGTGGAAGGTCAGGCGTTTTATGGGATTCCACTGGCAAAATTACTGCCATATTCCGTTTCCAGAACCTGGCACATTCAGATTGCTATTTTCTGGATTGCAACATCGTGGCTGGCAACAGGGTTGTATTATGCTCCTGCTATTTCCGGTATTGAACCGAAGTTTCAGCGGCTTGGAGTCAATTTTCTGTTTGGTGCATTACTGGTGATAGTTATAGGATCTCTTACCGGTCAGTGGTTGGGAGTAATGCAAAAGCTGGGCTATGTACAGAATTTCTGGTTCGGTCACCAGGGGTATGAATATGTTGATCTTGGCCGATTCTGGCAAATATTTTTGTTTGTTGGACTCGTGATCTGGCTTTTGTTAATGGGCCGGGCAATATATCCTGCATTAAAACAAAAATCCGAAAGCAGAAGTCTTCTTGTATTATTTCTGATATCTACTATAGCAATTGCCGGGTTCTATGGAGCCGGATTAATGTGGGGAAGACAGACTAATCTTGCCGTTGCTGAATACTGGCGCTGGTGGGTTGTTCACCTTTGGGTTGAGGGATTCTTTGAGGTATTTGCTGCTGTTGTTGTTGCTTTCCTTTTTGTCAGGCTGCAAATTCTCAAGGCAGCAACTGCAACTACTGCAGTGCTTTTCTCAACTATTGTATTCCTTGCAGGAGGTATTCTTGGGACCTTTCATCATCTGTATTTCACCGGGACACCAACTTCTATTATGGCTCTGGGAGCAACATTCAGTGCTCTTGAGGTTGTACCTCTTGTGCTCATGGGTTTTGAGGCATGGGATAATGTAAAACTTAGCCGGTCCACTACCTGGATAAAAGCATATAAATGGCCGGTCTATTGTTTTATTGCTGTCGCCTTCTGGAACCTCGTCGGAGCAGGGATCTTCGGATTTCTCATAAATCCTCCAATCGCACTTTATTACATGCAGGGACTAAATACAACGCCTGTTCATGGACATACTGCTTTATTTGGTGTGTATGGAATGCTTGGAATCGGTCTGATGCTATTTGTTCTTCGCGACATGAATAAAGAAGCTGTTTGGAAAGAAAAGTGGGTAAAATTTGCTTTCTGGAGCATCAACATAGGTCTCGCAGCAATGGTTCTTATCAGTGTTCTCCCGATAGGTCTTGCCCAGACTGTTGCAAGTGTGAAAACAGGGTTGTGGTATGCACGTTCTGCAGAATTCATGCAGTTACCGGCTATGCATACATTGAAGTGGCTGAGAGTTATTGGCGATACAATCTTTGCTGCAGGAACTGTTGCTCTTGCATGGTTTATTTTTGGACTTAAAGGAGGTTGGAGTATTAATAAGAAATAAGTAAACTAAATATCTGATTGAGTGCCTTCTGTTTGCTAACTGTACTATAGGAGGCACTTATTTTTTATCATATCAGAATATGTTTCAGGTGCAGCTTAGATTATTTAGATTAGGGATGTCGCCAACATTTCCTGCAAAAACTGCGCCAGGGCACAAAAATAACTTTGAAAGCATTTAAAGACTACGAGATTTTATTTCCTATCTGAATAGTTTCAAAAAGTATACTTTTTATGTTGTAAGTTTTTAGTACCACAAAAGTATTTTTTTTTGTGTGTGTGATATCATAATACTAATAGTGAATATTTTGTGTCAAATTTGAAAGAAAGAATCAATAACAATAAAAATAGTGTCAAAGGTCGGATATATAAGAGGATCAGCTATTGATCAAAATACAGGTTCATCTCCATTATTATCGAATTTAAATACTTTAAAAAGATAAGCGAAGGCAGGGAATATGAGAAAAATACCTGCTATTAAAGCATAGACTAACAGGGACATGGTTCTTTCGGGAGCCTGGCTATTCCAAATGGTTAAATGAGACCCATCTGCAATATATATCATTACGGGAAAATGAACTGCAAACCAACCTGTTAAAATACATGCCGTTTGTAACCCTGCCCATAATCTTGTCTGTAAACTGTTTCTACGATTCATATTTCTATAAATAAATGGTATTGCAATGGTTGCCGCAACAACACACCCTATAGCTAGCGCGGAATGAATAAACTTTCTAAAAAAATGTAATTCATAAAATTCAGCCATGATAAATACTCCCAATCCAGATAGTATCAGCAATATAAAAAAGATGCGTGATGTTTTTGTAAACGAACGATAGGTTTCTTCGTCGTGTGCTTCTCCAATCAGATAAACGGAGGCCAGCCATCCAAACAATAGAGTCAAAAAGATACCAACTGCGAAAGTAAAAAGGTTTAGCCATGGCGAAACAAATACCTCATAAAATGTTCCATGCACGTTGGCAGGAATCTTTCCCAGAATTATTGCCCCCAAAGTAACACCAAAGAAAAAAGGTGTTAACAAACTGGATATTCTGAATAATATAGTGTAATAATTTTGAGTATTATCTTTTATGGTATCGTAATACCGAAAAGTAAAGGCTGTTCCTCTGAAAACAATACCTATGAGGATAATTAAAAGTGGTATATGTAAATATGTGGTAAGTGATGCAAAAACGTGAGGAAATCCAGTAAAAAGAATCACAATGGCCAATATAAGCCAGATGTGGTTTGCTTCCCAAACAGGGGCTATTGCTTTTGAAATGGTATCAATGCCTTTCTTACCTGTAAATATTTCTATAATTCCAGCGCCAAAATCAGCGCCACCAAGCAGTACATAAAGTAAGATCGCAATTCCTAAAACAAATATGATAATGTCAGTCATGAATATTGACGTTTTTAGGATTCGTATGAATGGCTAATATTTGTCGGCGCATTAACCAAAAAACAACAAAAGTGAGTAAAAGATAGATCACAGTGATCAGGTAGAAAGGATATTGAATACCTGCCATAGGAGTAACTGCATCGCTGGTTTTCATAACGCCGTAAATAATCCATGGCTGTCGTCCGACTTCTGTTACTATCCACCCTGCTTCTACTGCGATAAATCCCACAGGTGTAATCCAAACCAACATTTTAAGCCACCATCGTTTTTCAAGATTCTCCTTCCATTTAAATCTAAAAAAAAGATATAAAATTCCGGCACTCACCATCAACAGGCCCATCAATACCATTATTTGAAATGCAAAATGAACAATGACTATCGGTGGCCATCCATCTTTGTTTGTTTTATCCAGCCCTTCTACTTCAGCGTTAAAGTCTCCATGAGCAAGAAAGCTTAATAATTTGGGGATATACAAACCATACTTTACCGTCTCTTTTTTAACGTCAGGTATACCACCGATTATCAGTGGGGCAGGTTTTGAGGTTTTGAATAACGATTCCATCGCAGCTAATTTTACCGGTTGAAGTTTAGCTATATTTTTTGCCGATATATCGCCACTAATGGGTTGTAACATGGCTGCCACCGTACCAAAAGCAAGGGCTATGTGTACAGCTTTGATATGGAACTCGTAACCTTTGCGACGAAGCTGCATAAGTGCATGTATGCCAGCCACTGCAAAACTGGTTGATGCAAAAGCTGCAATTGTCATGTGCAAAGCTTGTTGAAACCAGGCCTTGTTAAACATGGCTTTTACCGGGTCTATATTGATTGCCTGGCCATTTACCCAATCAAAACCAGCGGGACTATTCATCCAGGCATTAGCCGCTACAACAAATATGCCTGATAACACCCCTGCTACACCAACCACAAGACCAGAGATCAGATGTACCCACTTGTTTACACGCTTCCATCCATATAAGAAGATACCTAAAGCAATAGCTTCTATAAAAAAGGCTGTTCCTTCCCAGGAGAAAGGCATGCCTATGATAGCTCCGGCATGTTCCATAAATTTTGGCCATAACAATCCTAATTCGAACGATAATACGGTGCCGGATACAGCTCCAACAGCAAAGAAAATAGCCACGCCTCGCGACCATGCCTTTGCCAGATCAAGGTACACCTGTCTTCCTGTTTTTATCCATTTTATTTCAGCAACAAACATTAACCATGGCATAGTCATACCTATACAGGCAAAAACAATATGAAATACAAAAGAAACAGTCATCTGCAACCTTGCAGCCAGAAAATTATCCATCACTATTATATTTTTAGTATATTTATTTGTATTAATCTATGTTCTGCAGTTTTGTAATTCTGGAAAATCAAAGCATATTGACAACATTTGGCAGGTCAAATTAAAATTAACCTACATATCTAAACAACAAGTACTTACTCTGGCTTATTGTGGTCAATATGATAAGGCCGACTATGGTCAAGGCCACTGGCTTTTCCAACTATCGCATTTACATGAATTTTAGTTGTATTTAACATAGGAATACCTGCATAAAAAGTTTCTTTCAGAATAAGCGGAAACTCAGTGCATCCCAGAATCAGGGAATCAATATGCTGTTTCTGTACCATCTTCTCTATGATCCCGATAAGCATCGCGCGGGTATCATCTTTGAAAATCCCCAGTTCAATTTCGCTGAATAATTTATAGTTAATCAGCTCTTTATCTACCTTATCCGGCACTACCACATCTATGCCATGTCTATTAAGTACATCAGGGAAAAACGATGAGTCCATGGTAAATCCTGTCCCAAGCAAACCTGTACGCTTCAATCCTTTTTTAATGCACTCGTCACAAGTAGCCTCAACTATACTAATCATGGGTATTCCGGATTTATCTTTTAACTGGTCGAATAACAAATGAGGGGTATTGGCACTGAGAGCTACAAACTCAGCTCCAGCCTGTTTCAAACCTTCTATTTTTTCTAACAAATATGTGGTAACCTGATCATATTTTTTCTCTTTCATTAAGCCAAGAAATTCCGACATGTTCACGCTGTAAATAATAATTTCAGGGTAATTCAAATCCCCGCTTTCATTTTTAAAAGCATTGATTATTTCCTTGTAGTAATCCATTGTTGCCTCCGGACCCAAGCCTCCGATAATTCCTATTTTTTTCATGCCAGTAATAATTATAATCTTGTTAATACTGCTTTACGCTCATTTATTTTGTTAGCAAGTGACTGAATTGTCTCTTTTTTAACTAATTGAAAAAATCCTTCTCTCACAGGTAAATAATCATCATGCAAAGGACATGGGTTTTCACCATCACATCGTTTTAAACCAAATCCGCATTTGAAAAAGAACTTTTCACCTTCTATTACCCGGATTACCTCAAATATAGTTAATGGAGTTGCAGGCTTGTCAAAGAAAAATCCGCCTCCTCTTCCTTTTATAGACGAAATTAATTCTGCACGGGCTAAATTCTGTAAAATCTTAGCTGTAAATTGTTCAGGAGAATCAATTTTTTTTGAGATTTCTTTAAATCCTGGCCTTTTCCCCTCCTGGTTTTGAATAAAAATATAAACCAAAGACCTGATAGCATATTCAGTAGTTTTTCCCAGCATTTGTATCAATCAGTTTAATTTATAAGTTCAATTATTTTACAAATTCAATAAATGTATGTTTTATTCTTTTATGAGTTCAATGGCTTTTGGAAACAATATAATTTCCTCCTCCTGATTGCGTATAGCGAAGTCCCTGGCAAAACCAATAAACAACTCCTTTATTTATTTCAAAAAGTCCAGTGTGTCGTTTTCCATATACCCGACAAATTATTTCAAGGGTTTTTTCCAATAATGGAATATTCTCACGGACATATATATGATGTTTTTTAATAATGTAGTTGCATAGTTCACCCAATGTAAGATTATCGGTATATTCGGAATTCGGATCTCTTTGAGCAAACTGGGTTTTCAATGAATTTGGTTTGATATTCATAACATAAATTTCTTTTCACAAATTTATAATTTATTTATTATAAAAAGACGTTGATGTCTTTTTATAATATTTTATTACTATTTTTGCATCGGAATGTATGAATATATAAAACTCAGTAATGATGATAACTCATAATTTAGGGTATCCGCGTATCGGAAACAGCAGAGAAATAAAAAAGGCTATTGAAGGTTATTGGTTAGGGAAAATCAATTATAATCAGCTAATTCAGACCAGTGCTGAGATAAAACAGAAAAACTGGTTATTACAAAAGGATTTGGGTATTGATTTGATTCCTTCTAACGACTTCTCATTTTATGACCATGTATTGGATATGGCATTTACAATTAATGCCATTCCTGAACGATATTCCGATCTGGAACGTTATTCGGAAAAATCAAAGCTTGATCTGTATTTCGCTATGGCGCGTGGATACCAGGATGGAGGAGCAGACATCATTGCAATGGAAATGACCAAATGGTTTGATACTAACTATCATTATATTGTACCTGAATTTTATAAAAATCAAAGATTCAGTCTGACTAATTTAAAATTCATAGACGAATTTCTTGAAGCAAAAAAGTTAGGCATTATCACAAAACCAGTTTTATTAGGCCCGGTGTCCTTTTTATTGCTCGGGAAGGAGAAAGAATCTGATTTCGACCGGATTGATTTATTAGAAAATCTTCTTACAGTATATTTCGATATTCTTAAGATGTTAATTTCTAATGGGGCTAAATGGATTCAATTTGATGAACCTTTTCTGGCATTAGATCTTACGCAAAAGCAGAAAAAAGCATTTAAGACGGCTTATTTACGGATCAGGGAAAATTTTCCTGAAATCCAGATTCTGGTTGCCACCTACTTTGAAGGTTTGCAGGATAATTCGGAATTAGCAATGAGTTTGCCGTTTGATGCAATCCATCTCGACCTTGTGAAAGCGCCTGAGCAACTCGACCAAATATTGAATTTAATTACAAAAGATAAAATATTATCTCTTGGCATAGTCGATGGTAGAAACATCTGGAAGAATAATTTTGAAAATTCATTAAAGCTTATAAATAATGCTATCGCCAAGATTGGAGAGGAGAGAGTTATGATAGCTCCTTCGTGTTCTTTGCTTCATGTTCCCTGCGATCTGGATTTGGAAACCAACGAGAATGTTTTGCCACACGAAATTAAACAATGGTTTGCATTTGCAAAGCAGAAGATTGAAGAAGTAGTTTTACTTAAGCAATTATCTGCCCGTAACGGAGATGAATTAACAGAAAAGCTATATGAAAACAATCAGAAAGCTATTCAAAGCCGGAAAAAGTCAAGGCTTATTCATAACGATGCTGTAAAGGAACGTATCAACCTCACAGAACATTATGAAGGAATAAAAAGAAACCCATTTTCGTTGCGTAAAAAGAAACAGCAAAAATATCTTGGCCTTCCGCGATTTCCTACAACAACCATTGGTTCATTTCCACAAACGAGTGAGGTGAGGAGTTGGCGTGCAAAGCTAAAAAAGAAAGAACTCACATTAAATGAATATAATCACCTCATTCAAAAGGAAATAGAAAAAGTCATTCTCTGGCAGGAAAATGTTGGTCTGGATGTTTTGGTGCATGGCGAATTTGAACGTAACGACATGGTTGAATATTTCGGTGAAATGTTAGATGGTTTCACATTTACCATCCGTGGCTGGGTTCAAAGTTATGGAACACGATATGTAAAACCACCAATAATATTTGGCGATGTTACACGACCAACCCCAATGACAGTGGATTGGATTAAATCTGCGCAGTCTCTGACATCAAAACCTGTTAAAGGAATGTTAACGGGGCCTGTTACAATCCTTGAATGGTCATTTGTAAGGGATGATCAGCCCCGATCAGAAACATGCTATCAGATTGCACTGGCAATCAGGGAAGAAGTGCTCGATCTGGAAAGAGCAAATATTAAAATTATTCAACTTGATGAACCTGCACTCAGGGAGGGTTTACCTCTCAGAAAAAAGAACTGGAAATTGTATCTCGACTGGTCTGTTAAAGCTTTCCGCCTTTCTTATGCCGGTGTTAAAGATGAAACACAAATCCATACACATATGTGTTATTCAGAATTCAACGATATCATTCAAAGCATCACTGCCCTTGATGCTGATGTTATAACTATTGAATGTTCGAGATCACAGATGGAACTTCTTGACGCCTTTAATGTATATGAATATCCCAATGATATAGGGCCAGGAGTATACGATATTCATTCACCACGGGTACCATCAATCAATGAGATGGTTAATCTACTGAAAAAAGCGGCGGCTGTCATCCCAAAAGAAAATATCTGGGTTAATCCTGATTGCGGATTAAAAACACGCGGATGGGAAGAAACCAATAAAGCTATTATGGAAATGGTAAATGCAGCCAGACTGGTTCGCGAAGAAATATAAAACAGTAACATAATAAATAATAAAAATAATCATGGCTATAAAAAAAGTATGGATAGAAGATGGTTGCTCCGCATGTGGTTTGTGCGAAGACATTTGTCCGGAAGTTTTTAAACTGGAAGACGTGGCAATTGTAATTGAAGGGGTAGAACTCTCTGATTATGAGGATAAAATAAAAGAATCGGCAGAGAGTTGTCCTATGGAGGTTATAAAATACTCTGAGTAAAATCACATTTTAATCTTATCCTTTCAGAATTCCATAAATCAGGATATAATAAGGATATCATTTAATGGATCCTTTTCTGAATTTATTATTTGCGCTTTTAAGCAATCCATATATAATCAGCAGGTTGAAAATTGACAGTACTGAGAAAATTCCAAATCCAAATGCATAACCTGGTTTACCAAATATATTAACTATTCCTCCCAGTACAGGAGGTATAACAAATCCGCCAAAAGCACCTATTCCGCCTATCCAGCCGGCTGCTCCTCCAATTGTTTTTGGTACATAGTTTGGAACCAGTTTGAAAACTGCCGAATTATTCACTCCCATCCCGCATGCCAACAGTATCATGGAAAAAATTGCAATTCCCACATTTTGAGTAAAAATGAGCAATACCGAAGCTACCATAACAACTAACATGAATATCAGGCTTGTCTTTTCACCGCCCACCCTATCCGCAAAGGTACCTCCGACTACACGAATACCTGAGGCAAGCAGAGAGAAAAAAGCTGTGAATACACCTGCTTTTACCGGAGAGAACCCATAAAACTGGCTCCAGTATATCGGGAACCATGCTGTAAGTGCAATAAATCCTCCAAAAGTTGTAAAGTAAAGCGCAACCAGCTTCCATGTATTTTTCGTTTTAGCTGAACGAATGAGGCTCTCCATGGCATTGCATGTAGGGAATAGCTCCTGTCCCAGCTTACTGGCCTCTGTGACGCTTTCCGATTCTGATTTTCCCGCCTTCCTGAATTGAAAATAATAAGAATTGATTCCAATGAATGCATAAATAATGGTCCCGATAAGAAGAAAAAGAAACCATGCAAAATAGGCAGAAATAAATCCGAACCTTTGAAGATATAGCGGCAGTATTAATGAGAATAATCCCGGAGCAAGGTTCCCTAGTCCTGCATATGTTCCCAGAGCCATCCCCTGCTTATTTTTCGGATACCAGTAAGAAGTTTGACCGATGCCTACAGAAAAAGTTGCAATACCGCAACCACTAAGCATCCCAAGGAATAAAATCAAAGGATATAGTCCATGCATCCCTACGGGATATGATATATTTAAAAGCAGAGTTACGCCACCAAGGCCAATTACCGACAGTATCAGCAGGATGAGAAAAGGCAGCTTACCGCCTATTTTGTCAACCCATGCACCAAATGGGATTCTCAGTAATGATCCGGAAAGAGCGGGAGTTGCAACAAGAAGTCCCATCATTGCAGGACTAAGATCCATTGCCTCTTTGAATTTTATTGCGGTAGGTCCGTATAGGGAGACCGCTGCAAATCCGAAAAAGAATCCAAGAGTGCTACCCATTAGTCCGATTGCCGGAGTCCCTTTAATTTTAAATTGATTCATCCATTAAAATATTAAATGCCGTGAACTTCATTTAGAAAATTTATTTTCAGAGAATACTAATATTGCTCATGCTGTTTAGTCTGCCTAAATTATTAAAAACTTCTTATTTATTTTATATTATATATGGTATTGTAAAAGAAACAATTGAGTTTCTTATTACTTTTTTTCAAGAAAAGGATAAAAAACTTTTTCAACCGAAAGGAAATATTGTACTTTAGTAAGATCCCGGATAATGATTTCTAATTCATAATTTTAATGAAAAAGATATTCCTGTTTCCCGCCGCCCTTCTTCTGTTAAACATGACATTTTCTTTACAGGCCCAAAACAATGGTGAAGAGATATTTAAATCGGTCTGTGCAGCCTGCCACACAATCAATAAGGGAAGGCTGGTTGGTCCTGATTTAAGCGGTGTATACCAAATAAGGAGTAATGAATGGCTGATCAGCTTTATTCGTTCCTCTCAGGAATTTATTAAATCGGGAGACACTGCGGCTATTGCAATTTATGACGAGTTCAGCAAAATTCCCATGCCCGATAACAAGCTCAGTAACGAACAGATACTCAGTGTAATTGAATATATCAAAACTTCAGACCAGAATGCATCAGCTGCTACCGGGCAACCTAAGGCACCTGATAGTCTGACAACTGTCAAAAAGCAATCAAATGTAATAAATGATAGCCTTAATATAGTATATTCACCCGAAACTGCTGCGGAAGGGAAAGCCCTCTTTTATGGCTATACCCGTTTTGCAAATGGCGCTTCGCCATGTATCTCCTGTCATAATATCAAGGATCAGTCCATAATGGGAGGTGGAAGGCTGGCTTTAGACCTGACTGGTTCCTATGTTAAACTTGGACAACCAGGTCTAAAGGCTATTCTGGCAAATCCACCATTTCCCGCAATGAAAACTGCTTTGCTCAATCATGCTCTCACGGAGAATGAAATACAACCTGTAATCTCTATGCTTAAATCAGTTGGAGAACAGAAATATTACAATCAGATCCCCGATTCAGCAGGCTTGTTTTTTTTCTCAATAGGTTTTGTGTGTGCTTTAGTTTTGATGGTACATCTATATATATTCTATGATAACAGAAAAATTCAGTGAGTACCAATTTAATACAACCAGTCTCAGACAGTTTAATATTATTACTCTGATTAAAAATCAAAAACCATGAGTTGGATAAAAGATATGATATCTCCGAAAACCAGGCAATGGGAAGAATTTTATCGTAACCGCTGGCAATATGATAAGGTAGTGCGAAGTACTCATGGGGTAAATTGTACAGGAGGTTGCAGCTGGAATATTCATGTGAAAGAAGGCATAGTTGTATGGGAGCTGCAGGCCCTTGACTATCCGTTACTTGAAAGTTCGCTTCCTCCTTATGAACCAAGAGGCTGCCAGAGGGGAATATCATTCTCGTGGTATTTGTACAGTCCTGTAAGAGTCAAATATCCGATGATACGGGGAGCCTTGCTTGATATATACGCCGAAGAAAAAGTGAAAACCGGTGATGCGCTTCTTGCCTGGCAAAATATACAGGATGATCCGGAAAAAAGGAAACGCTACCAAAAGGCACGTGGTAAGGGCGGTTTCAGAAGAAGCACATGGGATGAGGCCCTCGAATTAATTGGCGCAGCGAACATTTACACTGCCAAAAAATATGGACCCGACAGGGTAGCGGGATTTTCTCCTATACCAGCTATGTCGATGATGAGCTTTGCTGCCGGATCGAGGTTTCTTCAGCTGTTTGGTGGGGTGCATTTAAGCTTCTATGACTGGTACTGCGATTTGCCAAACTCATTTCCTGAGATCTGGGGTGAACAAACCGATGTTGCTGAAAGCGCTGACTGGTATAATGCCAAATTCATCGCCGTAATGGGAGCAAATCTTGGAATGACCCGCACCCCCGATGTCCATTTCTTTTCTGAATCACGTCATAATGGGACAAAAACCGTTGTGTTTTCACCCGATTTCAGTATGGTTTCAAAATATGCTGATCAATGGGTGCCGGTTCATGCAGGACAGGATGGAGCATTCTGGATGGCGGTGACTCATGTGATTTTGAAAGAATATCATGTGGATAAACAGGTTCCCTATTTTATCGAATACATAAAAAAATATACTGATTCGCCTTACCTGGTTGAAATAACTTCCGAAGATGACAATTACGTACCTGGCAGATTATTGAGGGCTAACATTCTGGAGAAATTCTCAGGTATTGAGAATGGCGACTGGAAATTCCTGAACCTTGATGAAAATACCGGCGATTTTATATGCCCTTCAGGCAGTTCCGGACACAGGTGGCAGGAGAAGAAAGGAGACTGGAACCTGAAATATACAGATGGGGAAACAGGCTCCGGCTATAATCCGGTGCTTACACTTATTGACAGGAAAGATAAAATTCTGCAGGTTGAGTTCACTGAATTTGCAGGTAACAGGAAATCGAAACGTGGAGTACCTGTAAAATATTTACAAACAAAAGAAGGGAAGAAAGCTTTTACAACTATTTATGACCTTATCATGGGGCAGTATGGAGTCGACAGAGGCCTGGGAGGTGAATATCCTTCATCTTATGACGATGCCGCTTCAGCTTATACCCCGGCATGGCAGGAGATTTATACTGGCATAAGTTCGGCCACTGTAATTCAGTTTGCCAGAGAATGGTGTAGTACTGCAGAGATGACTCAGGGTAAGTGTATGGTCATAATAGGTGCTGGGGTGAATCACTGGTATCACAGTAATTTAATTTACCGTTCAGCTACAATGGCATTAATGCTTACCGGTTGCATAGGAGTCAATGGCGGCGGGATGAATCATTATGTGGGACAGGAGAAACTTGCCCCTTTCGATTCATGGGGGTCAATTATGTCGGCTAAAGACTGGGATATTCCGGTCAGATTTCAACAATCACCTATATGGCATTATATACATTCCGACCAGTGGCGATACGATGGCAACCAGGCGGATTATAATACAGTACCAAAGAATGATTTTTCTTCCCATCATTCAGCCGATATGATCGTAAAAGCTGTGAGAAAAGGATGGATGCCATTCTACCCGCAATATGACAAAAGCAATTTTCAAATTGCAACTGAGGCAAGAGAGGCCGGCGCCAATGATGATAAAGCCATTCAGGAGTATGTGATTGACCAACTGAAGAAAGGGGAATTAAAATATTCCGTTACGAGTCCTGATGAAGAGGTGAATTTTCCGCGAGTATGGTTCATCTGGAGAGGGAACGCCCTGTTATCGAGCGCCAAGGGACATGAATATTTCCTGAAACATTACCTTGGTACCCATCATAATGAAATCGCCGATGAGGTGGCACAGGAGTTTGTAAAAGAAATTGAATGGAAAGAAAATGCTCCGGAAGGAAAGATGGACCTTGTTGTTGATCTGAATTTCAGGATGGATACTTCGGCATTATATTCAGATATCGTTCTCCCTGCAGCATCGTGGTATGAAAAGGCCGACCTGAACAGCACCGATATGCATTCATTTATACATCCTCTGGCACCTGCTATTCCACCTGTATGGGAATCAAAAAGCGATTGGGAGATCTTCCGGGAAATTGCACGCGTAACAAGTGAAGTGGCTGAAAAGCACTTCCCCGAGCCGGTGCTGGATATTGTTAATCTCCCCATCGGCCATGATTCAAAAGGTGAGATTTCCCAGCCATCTATCAAAGATTGGTTCACAGGTGAATGCGAACCTGTTCCCGGGAAATCAATGCATAATATTGTAACTGTTGAACGGGATTATACCAAAATGTATGAGAAATTCGTAAGCCTCGGAAAGAATCTTCGAAAAGGTCTCGGCGCTCATGGAATATCATTCCCCTGTGAGGATTTTTATGACCAGTTATTACAGGATAAGAATCATGTTAACCTGATAGAAAATGAATCATATCCATCCATAAAAGAGGACACTGAAGCTATAAATGCAGTACTGCTTCTTTCATCGGTAACTAACGGTATCTTAAGCGGGAGGGCATTCTCTACCGCTGAAAAGAATGCCGGTGTCGATCTCAGTGAAATAAATCCGGTAAATAATGATATAAGGATCAATTTTAACGATCTGCAGGCACAGCCCCGCAGACTGCTAAATTCACCCCTATGGTCGGGGCTGATGACCAACGGAAGGGCCTATTCTGCCTTCACTTTAAATACTGAGCACCTGATCCCATGGCGCACCCTAACGGGACGTCAGCATTTTTATCTTGACCACGAAGGCTATATTCAGTTCGGTGAACACCTGCCTACATATAAGCCGTCTCCAAAACCAGAGTTATTTGGCGAATTGCGGAAATCCGTAGCTGAAGGGAAAGCGAAATTGCTCAATGTACTTACCCCGCACGGGAAATGGCATATTCACTCTACCTATGGAGACACATTGCGGATGCTAACCTTATCCAGGGGCATGGAACCCTGCTGGCTGAGCGAAAAAGATGCTGAAGAAATGGAAATAAGTGACAATGACTGGGTGGAGGTATATAATGATAATGGAAATTATATTACCCGTGCATGCGTAAGCTCCCGCATCCCCTCAGGAATATGCATCATTTACCACGCTCCCGAACGTACTTATTCAGTGCCAAAATCATCACGTTATGGCAACAAGAGGGCAGGCAGTCATAACAGCCTGACAAGGGTGCACCTTAAACCCAACCTGCTTGTCGGAGGATACGGACAATTTACATACGCAATGAATTACTGGGGCCCGGTTGGTGTGAACCGCGACACATTTGCACTAATTAAAAAATCAGATAATGTTACTTTTTAACTTCTATAAATATAGCCCAAAATGAATATCAGATCACAAATCGCAATGGTATTTCACATGGATAAGTGTATAGGTTGCCATACCTGTTCAATCGCCTGTAAAAATGTCTGGACCGACAGAAAAGGAGCTGAATATATGTGGTGGAACAATGTGGAGACAAAACCAGGAACCGGATATCCACGTAAATGGGAAGATCAGGAAATTTTCAAGGGAGGCTGGGATAAAAGTGGCGACTCGATAAAACTGAGAGGTGCAGGAAAATTCAATGGGTTGAAAGTGCTTTTTCAAAATACAAATCTGCCTGTAATAGATAATTATTATGAGCCATGGACCTATCAGTACGAAAAGCTTCTGGATGCTCCTGCAGGTGACGACCAACCTACGGCTGAGGCAGTTTCACTTCTGACCGGAGAAAAAATGACCCCGAAATCAGGTCCCAACTGGGATGACGATCTGGGAGGCTCTCCCCTTTATGCCAGAAATGATATTAATCTTAAAGATTTAAGTCAGGCCGAAAAAGATTCACTTTTCCAACTTGAAAGGATGGTAATGTTCTATCTTCCAAGGATTTGTAATCATTGTGCCAACCCCGCCTGTGTTGCCGCTTGTCCTTCAGGCGCTATTTATAAACGGGGCGAAGATGGCATCGTTCTGATAAATCAAAAGAAATGCAGGGCCTGGCGATTATGTGTTACGGCATGTCCATATAAAAAAGTTTACTTTAACTGGCATACTGGAAAATCTGAGAAATGCATACTTTGCTATCCACGTGTTGAAACGGATCAAGTCCCTGCATGTATGCATTCCTGTGTAGGACGCATAAGATATCTGGGAGTTATGCTATATGATGCTGACCAGATAGAAAAAGTTGCCTCCTCAGAAGATAAAGACCTGATTAAAAATCAATTAGATCTTTATCTTGATCCAAATGATCCCGAAGTGATCATTTCTGCAAAAAAAGCCGGTATTGCTGATTCGACAATGGATGCAGCAAGAAAATCGCCGGTCTGGAAGTTTGTTAAGGAATGGGGATTGGCTTTACCCCTTCATCCTGAATTCCGGACTCTGCCCAGTCTGTTTTATGCATTGCCTCTTCTCCCCGCTATGGCAAGTATGGAAAACAATATCTACAATACTACGAGCAACTCGCTTTGGAATAATATTGATGATGGCAGGCTCCCGATGAAATATCTTGCTAATCTTTTCAGTGCAGGCGACACCGGGATAATAAAAAATATCCTCACAAAAATGATGGCTGTCAGGACACACCGACGATCTGTTACCGTAGGTGATATCAGCCGCGAAGAGGCAGATGTAAACCTTTTGAATTCGCAGTTATCATCCGAAATAGCGGATGCAATTTTCAGACTGACTTCCCTGGCAAGTTTCGGCGACAGATTTGTTATCCCTCCTGCTCACAGGGAAGAAGCTATTGAACTGATTGAACAAACAAGTATAAGAAAAGAGAATGCCGGATTTGGATTTACTGAAAAACCGGAATGAGGGTTGTAATATGAAAGATTTAATTCATTATAAGCTTCTTGCAGAAATGTTCAGGTATCCTTCTGGTGACCTTAAAACTTATTCAGATAAATGGAGAGATATTATTGCTGCGTACGATCCTGAACTGATGAAGAAGCTAGATCTGTTTATTAATCATGCCATAGAAAAACCTTTAAGCTTTCAACAGGAATATTATATCAGAACTTTTGATGTGCAGGCAATCTGTTTTTTGGATATTGGGTATGTATTGTTCGGAGAAGATTATAAGCGGGGAGTTTTCCTTGTAAATATAAAAAAAGAACAACTAAAGGCAGGCAATGATTGCGGAAGTGAGTTGCCTGACCATTTACCAAATATACTGACCCTTTTACCTAAAATGGAAGACGCTGATCTGGCAGAAGAGCTTATTTATTCGCTGCTGATACCTGCGATACATGAACTGATCTTAAAATTCAGCAATACAAGCAATTTATATAAGGGCCTGCTGGAAATTCTTGTAACCATAATGGAAAAAGATTATCCTGTTTCGGACTTTGAAAGGTTCAATTTCAGTGTCAGGAAAAAATCAGATCTCTTCAGGAACTCTGCGGTTGAAGAGGATATCCAGGACCATAAAATGTAAATTAATACATACCAAAATGAACGGAATTTTCTTTTTTGTTTTACTGCCTTACATCGCTATTATCTCTTTAATCGCGGGCAGCATTTACAGGTACCGGTTTCATAGTTTCCAGGTCTCTTCTCTCTCAAGCCAGTTATTGGAAAACAACCTGTTGTTCTTTGGAAGCAGACCATTCCACTGGGGTATAATTACATTGTTCTTCGGACATCTGATTGCTTTTTTAATCCCATCATCAATTCTGGCATGGAATGAAAAACCTATTCGGTTGTACATTCTTGAAATTTCTGCATTTGCTTTCGGCCTTATGTCACTCATTGGCCTCGGCATTCTCATTGCCAGACGCATACAAGTTAAGAGAATTCGTCTGGTAACCACAAGGATGGATATCTTTGTTTATGTAATACTTACCGTTATGATTATTACGGGCTTATATACAGCTTTTTTCTTCAGATGGGGGTCATCATGGTTTGCCCTTGTACTGACACCCTACCTGCGATCGGTTCTCTCCTTTCAACCCGAAACCGCAGCTGTCATTGCTCTGCCGCTTATGATAAGGATACATATAATTTCAGCCTTTGTCCTTATCGGTATGATCCCATTTACAAGGTTTATGCACTTCCTTGTATATCCTTTTTCTTACCTGTGGCGTGAATACCAGCTTGTGATCTGGAATAAAATGAAAAATGTTGAAGAAAAATCCAAATACAGAGTGAACAAGGAAGAATCTCCTCATAAATAATACATATCCCGGATCATAATTGTGTTTGTTTAAGTTTTTCGCCAATTAATGGATATAGCTTTCTTCTTCACCTTCGGCAAACTTAAAAAACTGAACGTATGCTTCAATATATTCCCTGCCAGCAGTAACATTATTGACATCAAAATTCTTTAATGACATCACTTTTTAAAAACGTTTTGTTAATTCCGGGAGATTATCTTTTGGTACCTATCCCGCATTGGTAATAAGTTGTCAATTTCTATTGATTTATCAGCAGCCAGAATTTTCTCATCAATGGGCGTGCCTGATGGTTTCACACCGGTAAATGGAACACCTTCTCCGGCTCTGTGAATTCTTACGATAGTATCAAAAAAGTACTTTTCAGATAGCTCTTTAGCTTCAGGACTTATATCTTTCACATTCATTACAAGGTTAAAAGCAGTCCTGATCTCAGATTCATTTACTGCCGGAACCCATTTAAGTACATAGTTAACATTGTTTTGTGACAGCGCTTTTCTGGCATCAGCAATCAGCGGGCCATCCATTGTATCGCAGTGGGCAAAAGTCAAATTTGTTGACATGATCAACATTGATATAGTAAATAAGGATACTAAACCAATCCTGCCTTTTCCTCTGCTTTTCCGATTACTGTTTAAGTTGCCGGGTTCTACTTTCTTTTCAATTGTTTTCATAAGTTAATCTTTAAGTGAATATTAAGTAATTTGATAAAATAAATTTCTATTCAAAATTACCTTATGAAAAAGGGGAAGTCGCTCCAATTTATAATCTTGACAGACAAAGAAACATTTTAAAAGATTAAAAAGTATCTTGCGTTGTTTTTAATAGTTAAACAGGGATGGAAGAAAAATATATTGAATATGCGCATAATCATGCTCGTTTTAATTGAAATAATTCAATACCCAAAACCAATAACCGATTTTGCCTGCGCTGAGTAATTTTACAGTATGTACACATTGAGAAAACCATTACTCCATTTTATTATAATGATTGTTTTGAGCTTTGGATTTAAGTCTTCAAAAGCAGCCGATTTTGAAATCTGGACTTTTGTAGGTGGTCAAACCAAAATCAGGAACATGGACTTTTCTTTTCATAGTGCTAATTTTTTTAGAAAGGGAAGTGAGTATTTTTTAAATCATACTCAGTTATCGCTTGATTTTCCATCAATGAAAAATGTAAGTTTTGGAATTGGGTACAAACAGGAATATGTTGATTTCACAAGTCATTGGAGAGCAGAGTACCGCCCAATGTTGCATTTGTATTACAATAAAAGTTTCAGAAATTTAAGTTTCAGGGATCGCAGTCGTTGGGAGTTTCGTTTTATCGACGGAGATTTAATCCATAGATATAGAAATCAAATACAACTTACTATTACCAGATTCGATAAAGTAACTCCTTATTTTTCTACTGAATTTTCATTCAATTTTAATAAACTGGATTACACCCGTCAGAGAACAATATTGGGAGCAGAAATCCCAATTCAAAAAATTAAACTTAATCTTTTTCTCGGTCACCAGATAAATGAAGACTTTCCTGATAGCTGGTCCAATAAAATTATGATGGGTACCGGTTTGAAATATAGTTTTTAAACCTCGTTTTGAAAAGCCATAAATAAAGTTCTGTAATAATTCAATTAGCCATATGGGTTCTTTTCTTGGTCTTGTCGCATCTGTAAAAAGATAGCCAGTATTTATCAACTTTTGTGATCCAATTAAAAAATGGTTTGTTGAAAATCAGCGTTTTATGGTTATGGATTGTCCTTGTTCTTATTGAAATAATCCTATTCATGATCAGATGCGACAGAACCTTTAAGAAATAAACGACTGTCTACTAACCTTTTTCAGCTACTAAGAGGAAGTCAATTTTTGCTGTTGCCCCCATTCCTTTGAAGGTTGGTCGTATATTCGGAATTATCGAAATAACTTCTCCGGTTATTCCATTAAGAAAATTCTCTAGTTTTTCCTGTAAATTATCACTCTTAACTTCTAAGCGATGTACTTTGTATCTCATAATACTTTTTTAAAAAAAGATTAATGTAGATATTTTAATTTTATGCGTTAGCTATCCGGGATACCAGACCTTTCTTGGATCATTATCCGCCCGCACATAATTCCAGGCAGCATCGGCCATTTTTCTTAGGTCATATTCAGGCTGCCAGCCTAAAATAAACCTGGCCTTGCTATTATCGAGCCAGGTACTAAAATATTCGGTTTTTATCTCCACACTGGGCAGTTGCCGTGATTCTCTCAAGTAAGCGGCAAGCTCACCGTAATCGACTGGTTCATTCATGCAAATATTAAAGGTATTCTGCCTGGCTTTGGGATTTTCAATGCATAACAAGATGGCACCCACCAAGTCTTCTACATGAACAAAGTTACGCTTCACAGGTAAGCCTTCCGGGTCTAACATCACCGGGATCGTGCCCTCTTTTTGATAAACTTCTGCATTTTCTTTACCCACTAAATCGCGCCAAACTGGTCCGCCAAATACGTCTTCCCCGAATGATAACTGCTGCTTAAAATCGTCCTTTTCCATGATCCATGAAGCCCGTAAGCAGCAGCCATTGAAATCATACTGAATATAGTATTGCTCCAGCATCACTTCTTCCATCACTTTTGATAAGGCATAACACCCCGGATATGCACTGTGATTTTGAGTTTCTGTTACCGGTTCAGTTCGCGGGTAGAAAAAATGTCCTACCGATGCATCCCCCCCTATCAAAATAAATTGTTGAAAATCTCTATTGGTGCGACAACTCTCTAACAACCAAAAAAGTCCCTTTACGGAAATGTCCATGATTGTGTCGGGAGTTTCTTTAGAGGTAGCCAGGTGCAATACATGCGTGATGCCTTCCATGGCTTTCATTACATCATCCTTTTTGTCAATAGAACCATATACTACTTCCAGTCGCTCATTCGTATCCATTTTCCGATGATGACAGAAAGCCCTGATTTTAAAATGATCAAACCGTCGGTTCTCTATTATTCGCTCAATAAATACTTGTCCCACTTTCCCGGTTGCTCCGGTGACTAAAATCTTGTTCATAATAAATCTTTTACAAATTGATGGGAGCTAAATGGTGTATGTCTTCAAACCAAACGGAAATAATTTATCATAAAGTTAAGTCATCCTTTTGAACTATCAAAAAGGTGTAATTAAAAAATAGACTAATATCGGTTTGCAATACACTTACAACGAGTACGTTGAAAAAACCGCCACCAATTCCCTGCCTGGCGGCAGGCAGGTGTCAACAAGAAATTAAAGACCCACTTCTTCAATTCAGGCTTTAAGTAACGGTCAAAAGCATATTGATATTTGAAAAGAGCGTAGGTTTTCCATTCATATAAATTCACATATTCGCTCAAATTGAACTTCATGTACTCATCTATCAAAACCGTAATTTCTTCTTTGATTTGTTCTTCAATTGGCAAAGAATAGGGTACTGAAAAGATGCTCTCAAGTCCCTCGGGAATTTTAAACCTTTTTCGAGATTTAGCGCCAGGTTTCAGTAATATACTATCGATATAATTCTGAAACTTCTCTTTGTCCCTAAGTAGCTCATTATATTTTACCAAGTTGATGTTTTTTTTGAATTCTTATCCCAAATCAACCAGATCCTTTTTCTTGAAAAACGAAATGGTGATCTTATCGATATGACATCCTTAGCTTTGAAGAATTACAAGGAAGTACAGGAGAATAAAACAGAAACGACTGAAAACAAATAAGTTCTTTGAATACGAAATAAAGTAATAGATTACACAGATTATAGGCACGAATTTACTCATGTGTAAGTAATTACTCTCCAAAACCTGCCCCAAATGCCCCAATATCTGCCCCACAACAAAAAAACCCATTGAAAATCAAGGGGTTTTAGTGGGGTTGAGGTCGGTGGCGGATTCGAACCGCCGTAAACGGTTTTGCAGACCGCTACCTAGCCACTCGGTTAACCGACCTTATATTTATATTAAAAGAACTTCATTAATCTACCCATACTCCTTAACGGTGGCGGATTGTTCGGATCGCTTCGCTCTCCTCACGAGCTCCTTCACTCCGTTTCGTCGGTTGCTCGTCTTACGCCTCGCGAGCTCCTTCACTTCGTTCTGTCGGTTCGAACCGCCGTAAACGGTTTTGCAGACCGCTACCTGGCCACTCGGTTAACCGACCTTATATTTATATTAAAAGAACTTCATTAATCTACCCATACTCCTTAACGGTGGCGGATTGTTCGGATCGCTTCGCTCTCCTCACGAGCTCCTTCACTCCGTTTCGTCGGTTGCTCGTCTTACGCCTCGCGAGCTCTTTCACTTCGTTCAGTCGGTTCGAACCGCCGTAAACGGTTTTGCAGACCGCTACCTGGATACTTTCATCCGCCTTTGCCCCGCCCGGGCGGTATTAAGGTGGATCGGTTAACAAATCAATTCTTTAGACTGCAAAAATAATAAAATTTATAATAAAACTGCCCTATTGGAAATCTCAACATAAAAGATTTACCAATCCCTTTACCAGATACAGCTCCATCAACCATGTAATTACCACTATGGTGTTTTTAATCAACGGCTCACTACCGGAATGTTCCTGACACCAATCAAATACTAAGCTTCTTAAAATATTGATACCACGGATATGATTTAAATTTCTATAACCCACATAGTTCCTCCCGTCAGGTTAATTTATCATCATTTCACAAAATAATATTGTGTTTAATTATTCAACAGTGTATATTTTATTTACAATACTACTTATGTGCCTGTATATATGATATTTATATTAACTAATTACAAATATTGTATAATATTTCAACATATTCTTATGTCAAATAATTGAACAACTACTTTGTAATAATCTCATTACGTGCGGATTGCATGGTTTGGCATTATTATTGACTTGAGCTGCCGGGATTACAGGTGTTTTCAAATCCGTAATCTAAAGGCAATTTGCAAAACAATTTTATTCTATATGCCATGAAATACATAATTCTTTTAACTATCGGGTTGTCGCTCATATTCAATTGCAAAACAGGCTCCTGCAATGACCAGAAAGTCACCACACCAAATGCCCCGGAAAATACTCCGGATGATACTCTTAGTATTATCAGTACTCCTGAGTTGTACAGTCTGACAAGGATTTTGACCACAGAATACATGAGGCAAAATCCAACTTTGAACATCGCAATATCCGATGCAACTGAAAATCAAACACTGAAAAACAGCAACCTCAGGTTCATCTCAAATGTATCTTACATAGATGTGAATGATGAAGCTGGCTGGAGTATGGTAATTGGACACGATGCAATCGTACCTGTCATAAATGCCAATAATCCTATGTTGAGTAAAATCACCGGACAGGGAATCTCAGCAGAGGAATTTGCCCGGTTATCCACCGACTCTGAAAAGTTGAACTGGGCAACATTAATAAATGGCGGACAAAACAGATCTGTCAGTTATTATGTAGTTGACAACGAAATTGTATTGACCGGAATTGCAAATTTCACTAAAACATCTCCTGCCTCATTTAATGGAATTAAGTTAGCAACAGCGGAGGAGCTTGTTTCAGCTGTTCAAAAGGATTTTTACGCCGTTGGGGTTTGCAAACTGGCAGATCTGATTAAAACATTTTCAAATGAAATGCCGGAAAACATAAAACTCCTCCCTATTGATAAAAACGGAAATGGACGGATCGATAATTTTGAAAATATTTACGATAATCCAAAAACTTTCTTAAGGGGTGTCTGGATAGGAAAATATCCAAAAACCCTGTGCGGAAGTATCTATGCTGTTGCTTCAGCAAAGCCAACCGATAAGAACACTCTTGCTTTCTTAACCTGGTTACTTGGCGAAGGAGGCCAATTTCTGAATCAAAATGGTTACACCAATCTCGCCCGGATCGAAAGAGAATCGAATCTAAATGCTTTACTGGGTTATGAGATACATGCCCCTCAAACCAGTGACTCCAGAGGATCATTTTTTTGGCTATTGATGCTGTCGGGGTTGGTAATTACCGGATTACTTTTTACAGTTGTGATCTTTAACCTGGTAAAGGTAAAAAAAGAGGCTGACATTGGAGACATAAGCATAACGACAGCATTAAACGAGAGTGTTATCGCTGCTCCCAAAGGTTTATATTTCGATAGGTCGCATACATGGGCTTTTATGGAACAGGATGGTATTGTCAAAGTTGGCATTGATGATTTTCTTCAACATATAACAGGGACGATCACGCGAATTAAGATGAAAAAACCAGGTGAGAGGGTAAGAAAAGGAGAAAAGATACTGACCATTATCCGCGATGGCAAACAATTAAATATTAATGCACCGGTTTCAGGTATTATAAAAGAACAAAACCATTTGCTCATTACTGATTCTTCGATTATAAATTCTTCTCCTTATTCTGAGGGTTGGGTCTATACGATTGAACCTAAAAACTGGTTGCGGGAAACAGAATTCCTTCTGATGAGCGAAAAATACAAGGAATGGCTGAAAAACGAGTTTGGCCGGCTCAAGGATTTTTTTGCAACTTCTTCCAGATCAAACTCTGATGTTTATGCCCAAATAATCCTTCAGGATGGTGGTCAGCTCACGGATAAAGTTCTTGCTGATCTTGGCCCGGAGGTATGGGAAGATTTTCAGACTAATTTCATAGACACATCCAGATAGTTGATTCTGTTAATTCTTTTTAAGAAATGTAAAAATTGATAATATGAGTTTAGATCGACGTAACTTTTTTAAAACACTCGGCATTGCAGGGCTGACTCTTGTAACAGGCAAAAGTAAAGGAAGCCCGTCTGCTGAAGAGAACAATATTGAATTTATGGGCATGCTTTATGACTCCACCCGTTGCCTGGGTTGCAGGGCCTGCGAAATTGCCTGTGCCGACGCGCATAATCTTCCTGAACCTAAAGATGAATTAGTAACCGGCGTAAAAAGAAAGACAAGTGAATTGCAGCGTACAGTAATAAATAAATACAACACTTCAAAGGGGGAGGCTTTAGTAAAAAACCAGTGCATGCATTGCAACGAACCTGCCTGTGCTGCTGCCTGTCTTACACAGGCAATGTACAAGACCAGGGAGGGCCCGGTTATCTGGAGAGGCGATAAATGTATGGGTTGTAGGTATTGCATGGTTTCCTGTCCTTTTGATGTTCCCAAATTCGAATATCACAGCGCTAATCCAAAAATTCAGAAATGTGATCTCTGTTACGACAGAATTAAAAAAGGTGAAATACCGGCATGTGCCGAGATATGCGGAGAAGCACTGACTTTCGGAACCCGCAGGGAACTTATAGCGGAGGCACGTAAAAGGATTGTAGAAAACCCTGACCAATATAACGGTCAGATATTTGGTGAGAACGTAGCCGGTGGTACCGGATTCCTATACCTGTCATCCGCTCCCTGCAAAGAACTGGGGTTTAATACTGACCTCCAGAATACCTCATACCCGGCTTTGTCAAAGGGATTTCTTTACAGCGTTCCCTCCGTTTTTGTCCTTTTACCTCCACTGTTACTGGGAATACATGAAGCTACTAAAAATAACCATTCTAACGAAGAAGAAAATGAATAATCCTATCTACACAGTTGCTAAAGATAATGATGGTAAATCCATCTGGCGGTTTTTATTGCGAGAAATGATGCCTAAAGGGAAATGGCTTACACCCTTTAATGTGATTTCCATTCCGGTTATGCTTCTTGGTCTGACGCTGATTGTTATCCGCTTCTGGAAAGGAATCGGATCAATTACAAATCTGACCCAGGAAGTTCCGTGGGGCTTATGGATAGGTTTTGATGTTGTAACCGGCGTTGCATTCGCTGGTGGCGCTTATGTAATTACATTTATTGTCTATATATTGAACATAAACAAGTATCATTCTATTGTCAGGATAACCGTTTTAAACGGCTTTCTGGCGTACGTGTTTTATGCTGGTGCTTTACTCCTCGATTTGGGACGCCCCTGGAATGTAATTAATCCTATTATAGGCAATGGCTTCGGAACCAGCTCAGTGCTGTTCCTTGTGGCCTGGCATTTTTTACTCTACATGATTGCCGAACTGATTGAGTTCTCACCTGCTGTTGCAGAATGGCTAGGAGCCCGGCGTGCAAGGAAAATCCTTTCAGGTATGACTATTGGAGCCGTAATCTTTGGGATTACCCTTTCAACCCTTCATCAGTCAGGATTAGGCGCTCTCTATCTTATGGCAAAAGATAAGATACACCCTCTCTGGTATTCCGGGTTCATTCCCGTATTATTTCTTGTTTCCAGTATCTTTGCCGGACTTTCAATGGTCATTTTCGAAGGATCTATAAGTCACAAAGTATTTTTCAGCCAGATAAGTGAAAAAAATCATAAGGCCCAGAAGGGTATCATCCACGGATTATCCAAAATTTGCGCCGGCACTATGTTTGCTTACCTTTTTCTTCAATTACTGGTTTTTATTCATGGCAAACGCTGGGATTTATTGAATACTCCAATGGGATACTGGTTTATGATTGAAATGATCGGATTTGTACTCATACCCATGATGCTCTTTTTCCTGAGTTTTCGCAGACGAAACATCCTTATGATAAGGATTGCAGCGATATTGACAATGGTGGGCGTAATCCTGAACAGGCTTAATGTAACAGTAATTGGTTTCAGATGGGATGCCACTGTTCACTATGTCCCCTCATGGATGGAAATTGCCGTTACCCTGACAGTTATATTTGCGGAAATCTGGATCTTCAGGTGGGTAATTAACCGTATGCCGGTACTTAGGGAATCACCTTCATGGGTCAGTAAATAAACATAATCAGATGTCACAGATCCTTATGTGGCAACATAAAACCTAAAAGCAATGGATGGATTTAGTTACAACAACATTTTCGACACAAAAGGTATTGAATATCTTGCTATTATCGCTTTTTTTGCGATCCTGATCCCTTTCTGGATTAACCTGAACAAACCGGTAAAAGTTACAAAGTCGTTTCAAAAGAGACTGGGGGCACTTTCATCCAGGATGTTAAAGATACCCCAGGGTTTGTTTTTCAGTGAAAATCATACCTGGTCCTATCTGGAAAGGTCCGGAATTGCTAAAGTTGGTCTTGATGACATGCTACTGCACATCACCGGAGAAATAAAATTTAAGACCCTTAAAGAGCAGGGAGAAGAAATAAGAAAAGGCGACCTGCTGGCAGAAATTGAACAGAATGGGAAACTTCTGAGGATATTCTCACCTGTGTCGGGTGAAATTCTGGATGCAAATCCTGTTCTTACCAATAATCCAGGATTATTAAACGAAGACCCATACAGAAAAGGATGGATGTATGAAATCAGACCTGTCAACTGGGTTGATGAAACAAGCTCATACTATATTGCAAAGGAAGCTGTAATCTGGATTGAAAAAGAACTTGAAATGTTCAAAGCCTTTCTCTCAATTTCAACCGGAAATTTGACACCTGCTGCATCAAATATCATTCTTCAGGACGGAGGTGAATTGAGGGATAATATTCTTTCTGAACTCCCCGATGAAATATGGCAACAGTTTCAGGAAGATTTTCTTTGCAACACCGATCCGGGAGCAAAACACAGGGAACTAGTATAAAAACCGGTTAAATGTTCATACTTGACCGTATAATCAGGTCATCAGCGTCTGAATATTAGGTTCCAATCCTGTAGATAAATCATCTTAAGCGGTGTGCAACGCACATCGCTTAAGTTCCAAATATAAGTCCTGAAATCTATGGGCACTCTTTATTTGATATACTATAATATGACTATCGGGAATCATACATATAAATATTTTGATGCTTGAAAATCAATTATTTGCCCCGACCCTAAAGGGAGTAATTGATTTTGGCTACGCTGAGCTCGTCCTGCGGGACTCGGTTCTTCGCACCCTTTAGGGTAAGGGGCTAACGAAGAACCGGAGCGAAGCGGAGCTCGACGAAGTCAAAATCAAAGAGGACTTATGCATGATTACCGATTGTCATTTACTTTAAAATAAAATTTGTAAGTTGAGCAAGGATTAAAATATTGAGACTAATTTAGCATTCAGCTAATGATTTAAGATTTTTTCCATGTCATGGTTCAAAAAAAATGCAGTAAAAAACGTAGCCGGCAATCCTTTGTTTAACGGGTACGTTAAGTTCCGGTCTTCAATATATGGCAGGGTAGTGTTCATTTTCACCATCTCTTCATGTTTCCTGTTTATATCATTCTGGATCATTTTCAGATCAGTAAATGAAGGTTACATGAAATCGGTAATCGGTGAAAACGGGAATAATATCAGCTCTCTCGTTGAAGGAGCTCTATATCGTTCCATGCTCGAAAATGACAGAACTTCACTGCAAAGCACACTCGATATTATCAATAACATGTCGGGGATCGATGATGTAAACATGTACGACAGCGATAATAACCTTGTTTATTCCTCTATAGCCAATAATTCGGCCAACCATAGCGATCCTGACTGCAAAAGCTGTCATGATAATATTGCCACGATGTTTTCTGCCAAAGAAAAATCATACAAAATAATTGATGTAGACAGCGAGTGCAGTATGAATCATAATAATAACAACACCAGGCATCTTTTAATCAAATCTCCGATATTAAATGCCGAATCATGTTATACAAGTTCCTGCCACGCACATAGTCAGAGTGATGAAGTCCTGGGATCCCTGCTTATTAAATTTCCCCTGAAAGGGCTTGATGATGCCCTTGATAAGTCCACAAAAGATTATTTTACGCTGGCTTCCCTGATGACTTTTTTACTGGTTATGTTCCTGATAATCCTTACCAATAAAAAAATCAAAAATCCCTTAAATGCAATAATAAAAGCAAGTGAGGCGGTCGCAAAAGGAGATAAAAGTACAAGGCTGGAAATCAGGCCGCACCAGTTATCAGACATGCGGATGGTATCTTATGCATTCAACGATATGCTGGATAACCTCCAGACGGCAACCAACGAACTGCAAAACTGGTCTCAACAGCTTGAATATAAGGTCCAGAAGAAGTCGGAAGAACTGGGGCAAGCTCAAAATGAACTCATTAATATTGAAAGAATTGCTTCTCTGGGAAAGTTATCACTATCTGTGGCACACGAGATAAATAATCCATTGTCGGGGATTCTGGTTTATGCAAAACTGATCTCTAAACAATTAAGCAGCCAGGTACTTGATGCAAAAAAGAAAGAGTCAATTCTTAAGCATTTGAGGTTTATTGAAAATGAAACAAAACGATGTGGGGATATTGTTAAAGGCTTACTGGATTTTTCAAGAAAGGATCAAAATGATTTTGAAACTAAACATCTTCATGAAATCCTTCACGAAACATTCGAATTGATGTCTCATTCCATGAAAGTGGCAAATATACATTTCATGACAGATTTTACAGCCGGAGCAGATCTGATCTTTTGCAGCCCGAACCAGATCAAGCAGGTTTGTGTTGCAATACTGGTCAACGCTATGGAAGCAGTTCCGGAAAACGGGGAAGTGCTGATAAGGACCAGTAATCCTGACGAGGAGCATATACTGACCGAAGTAATCGATAATGGAGTAGGAATATCCGAGGAGGATCTGCCTCATGTTTTTGAACCATTCTTTTCCACCAAGGAAAAGGCAAGCGGTATAGGTCTGGGATTGGCAATAGTCCACGGGATTATTCAAAGTCATAAAGGGAAAACAGAAGTAAAATCCAGCCGTGGAAAAGGAACCACATTATCAATATCTTTATCTTTGGTAAAGATTTAAGTGTAATAAATTATGACCAAAAAGACCTCTATATTAATTGTTGACGATGAAGAATCGGTAAGAGATTCATTGTACAACTGGTTCATTGAAGACGGTTTTCGGGTTGAGTGTTCCGAAAATGCAAAAAAGGCATTGTCAATGCTGGAATCAGAAAATTTTGATATCATTCTGGCAGATATTAAAATGCCCGGGATGGACGGACTTGAGATGCTAAGGGCTATAAAGTCTTTAAGAAAAGATTCCATAGTGATCGTAATGACTGCATTTGCTACTGTTGATACAGCAGTTCAGGCTTTAAAAGATGGCGCTTTTGATTATGTAACAAAACCTTTTGATCCCGACGACCTGTCACACCTTATCAGAAATGCTTCAAAACAGATATCCCTGACAGAAGAAAACGAAATTCTGAAAGAAAAAGTTGTTTCTCTTGAAAATGTAGAAAACCTTATTGGCAAAAGTGAAGCCATGCGTAGGGTACTCAAGGAAATAGAGAGTGTTGCACAGTCAAATGCATCAGTGATAATAACAGGTGAAAGCGGTACCGGGAAAGAGCTTGTAGCAAGAGCTATCCATGCTAATTCTTCACGCAGATTCTTTCCTCTTATCAGCGTACATTGCGGTGCCTTGACTGAAAGTTTGCTTGAGAGTGAATTATTCGGCCACGAAAAAGGAGCTTTTACAGGTGCAGTGTTTAATCGCAAAGGAAGGTTTGAAATGGCCGACAGCGGTACAATTTTCCTTGATGAAATTGCGACCATTTCGTCTAAAATGCAAGTTGAATTATTACGTGTACTTGAAACCAAGAGTTTTGTGCGGGTTGGTGGAAACAAGGAAATTACTTCAGATTTCAGGGTAATTTGTGCAACAAACAGAGATCTGAAAAGTATGGTTGAAAAGGGAATTTTCCGTGAAGACCTTTTTTACAGGTTAAATGTGGTAAATATATGTGTTCCGCCATTGCGCGAGAGAATTGAAGACATCCCTTTGCTGGTCGATTATTTTATCAGGAAATACTGCACTTCTATGAACAGAACGCTAATATCCATTGAATCTGCAGCTCTGAAACGTCTTGAAGAATTTCCATTCCCCGGTAATATCCGTGAACTTGAAAATATGATTGAAAGGGCAATTGTTGTTGGAAACGGTAAAAAGATAAGCATTAAAGACCTTCCGTTAGGCAGGGAGATAATAACTACCACTTTTGAAAGTCTTGACGATCTCGAAAAGAATCATATCTTACATATTCTTACCAAGTACAACTGGAATATTTCCGCAGCAGCGAAAGCACTGAAAGTTGACAGGGTAACACTTTACAATAAAATTAAGAAATACGATTTAAACCAGGCCCGGTAATTGCAGTTTTCTTACCCTTGGTTAACCATATTAAACGATCCGATTCCTTTCCAGGCTATTTGTGAATGAAAATGGAAAAAATCTTATTAATTCCTTTTGGGTATTTCGAAAAAGAACTTCTTGAAATGGTAGTCAGAGAAGTGGAATATGAATTTTCTCTTCCTGTGATAACTAAAGAAGGTTATTTAGATATGAGTGAGTTTTATGACCCGGCCCGAAGACAATATAATGGAACCAGTCTTTTAGGAAAAATCGATTCGAAATTTGGCACTGGTTCTGATAAAATAGTCGGGCTATTTAATGTTGACCTCTTTATACCTATTCTTACCTATATTTTCGGACAGGCTTATTTAAACGGACGCACAGGAATTGTTTCTATATTCAGGTTCAGCAATGAGCGGTACGGAATAAAAAAGGATAACAAAATAGTTGTTGACCGCTTCCGCAAAGAAGTTATACATGAACTAGGCCATATGTTTGGATTGATACATTGCTATGATGCCAACTGTGTAATGAGATCAGGGACCTACGTAGAAGACATTGATCAGAAGAGCCATAAACTTTGCACCAGATGCAGGTTGCAGTTTGAATTAAATTTAAAGACCATGAAATAATTTTTTTTATCTCTCCATCACTACACTCACAGACTTAATCTTTCCTCCCATCGGCGGATTCATCTTTGAGACTTTTACAGTGACCCTGTTTATGCCCTCAATTTCAGCATAAATTGCATCAAGAATACGCCCTGCAATATGCTCAAGGAGATGAGATTTAAGTTCCATCTGTTGTTTAACCAGTTCATATACACGCTGATAATTGACGGCATCTTTAAGATTATCACTTTCAGCAGGCACTTTCATGTCTGTCTCAATAGTAAGATCCACCAGGAACTTGTTGCCGACAATCCGTTCCTCCTTAAAATGACCATGAAAGGAGTAAAACTCCATATTTTCGATTACAATAAAACCCATATGAAAATTTTAAATTCCCTCTTCATAAAAGCGATATGCTGTTATTCAGATATTGTTACAAAAATAGTTGTTAAAATATTTGTTTAACACTGCCTGCTTAATAATTTAAGCTCTTTATTTTAATAATAAATACACATATAAATTTAACCTTTATTATGTAAAAACAGGTTAAAATTATGTCAGGTTGAGCAGGAATCAGAATCATATAATAAAATTAACAAAACTAAAAGACAATATGGGGAGAGAAGTCCGGAATCTCTCTTTCCTGTTAATTGTTCTGTTACTCACTAAAGGTATGCACTGTTTTTTTTTGCAGCTTGATCTGAAATTACACCAATAATTTTTAATTATGAATAACTAAATATTATATTAGTAGTGAAATTTTTAACCTACCATTTTTAAGTCTAAATCTATGGCTGAAAACAAAAACAAACAGAACAAAACCCTTGTAGCCACTATAGCTACGATAGCAGCAACCGGAGGCCTGCTTTTCGGTTTCGACACAGGTGTAATTTCGGGCGCAATCCCGTTTTTCCAGAAAACATTTGGTATAGCTGATAACTGGGTTGAGATAATTACAACATCCGGTTTAGTCGGGGCAGTTATCGGAGCCATGGTCAGTGGCAGGATTGCAGATATTCTCGGCCGAAAAAAAGTTATCCTTGCATCTGCGGTTATATTCGCGATAGGAGCAATCTGGTCAGGTATTTCACCAAGTGCCATAATGCTGGTATTTGCCCGCTTCTTCCTTGGTATTGCAATAGGTGTTTCATCGTTTGCTGTACCATTGTATATTGCTGAGATATCACCAACAAAAAGCCGGGGAACCCTTGTCTCAATGTTTCAATTGCTGATAACCATCGGAATTATGGTTTCCTACTTAAGTGATTCTGCATTTGCTGTCCCCGATGGAGATCCGGCATATACAACATGCTGGAGGGCAATGTTCTATGTTGGAGTAATTCCTGCACTTATCATGTTTGTAGGAATGTTTTTCCTGCCTGAAACACCCAGGTGGCTGATAAGCAAAGGCCGGGAAGAGGAATGTCGTCAGGTATTGGATAAAGTTGAAGAGCCGCAGCTGGTAGATGAAGTAATCTCAAGAATGAAAGATGATCTGGAAGCTGATAAAAAGAACAAAGTATCATGGACTCTTATATTTAAAAAATGGTTAAGAGTTCCGCTTATTATAGCAATAGGCATTATGTTTGTCCAGCAATTTACCGGGATAAATACAATAATATATTACAGCCCGAAAATTTTCCTGATGTCCGGATTCGCCGATGCTCAGGCTGCTGTCTGGGCCTCTGTAAGCGTAGGGGTTGTAAACGTTGCTTTTACCATTTTGTCACTCTTTATGATTGACAGACTGGGCAGAAGAAAGTTGTATTTCATTGGATTATCCGGGATAGTTGTTGCCCTGATAGCAATGGGAACCTGCTTCGCACTTCAGGCTACTCTGGGTGATTCAATTAAATGGGTAACCATATCGCTGGTATGGATATATATAGCCTTCTTCGCGATAAGTCTGGGCCCGTTGGGATGGCTGATCATTTCAGAGGTATTCCCGTTAAGCGTGAGAGGCATTGGTTCAAGCATTGGAGCACTTTCGAACTGGTTATTCAATGGCGTGGTTGCCTTTACTTTTTTCAAAATTGTTAAGGGGTTGACGATGCCCGGTACTGCAATTATGCTCAAAGGTGAAGATCTAGGAAATCCTGCCGGTGCATTTTTCCTTTATGCAATTGTTGGAATTCTGGGAATAATCTGGGGATATTTCTTTATCCCTGAAACCAAAAATGTCACACTTGAGAAAATTGAACAGCACTGGAGGGAGGGAAAACTGCCACGTGATTTAAAACATTAAAAAATAAAGTCCTGCATATCGCGGGACTTTTTTATTTTTGTAGTCTTAAAATTAACCGGGATGAGTGATAACAACATTAGGGAAACTGATGAAACAAAACCCTCCATAAGTTTTCTCGAACAATTTATAACCGAGGATCTAAAAGAGGGGGTAAACAAAGGCAGAATACATACCAGGTTCCCTCCTGAGCCAAACGGGTATCTGCATATCGGTCATGCAAAAGCTATTTGTCTCAATTTCGGAATTGCCCAAAAATATCGCGGAAAATGCAATCTTAGGTTTGACGATACCAATCCGGTAAAAGAAGATGTTGAATATATTGACTCCATAAAAGAGGATATTCACTGGCTCGGTTTCGACTGGGAAGAGAGAGAATTCTATGCTTCTGATTATTTCGGCAAGCTGTTTGATTTTGCTTTAACCCTCATTAAAAGGGGTCTTGCCTATGTTGATGATCAGCCTGCCGATGTAATTTCGGTTCAAAAGGGTTCTCCTACACAGGCAGGAACCGAAAGTCCTTACCGTCAAAGGCCGGTTAAGGAGAACCTCAGCCTTTTTGAAAAAATGAATAAAGGAGAGCTTGAAGAAGGCAGTCATGTATTACGTGCAAAAATAGACATGACAGCTCCTAACATGCACATGCGTGATCCGATCATATACAGAATAATAAAGACCCCACATCACCGTACAGAAACTAAATGGATGGTATATCCCATGTACGATTTTGCCCATGGTCAGTGTGATTATTTTGAGGGTATAACACATTCGCTTTGTACCCTCGAGTTTGAAGTTCACCGGCCATTGTACAACTGGTTCATTGATCAACTGAAAACAGATGATTACCGGCCTAGGCAGATAGAGTTCAACAGGCTTAACCTTACCTACACAATGATGAGTAAAAGGAAGCTTCTTGAACTGGTTCAGGAGAGCAGGGTTGCAGGTTGGGACGATCCCAGGATGCCAACTTTGTGCGGACTCAGAAGAAGAGGCTATACTCCTGATTCAATCAAAAGATTTGTTGACCTGATAGGATATACAAAAGTGGAAGCCATTAATGACATTTCCCTTCTTGAACATGCCATCAGGGAGGATCTTAACCAGAAAGCTCCACGGGTATTTGGAGTGTTAAATCCACTGAGGGTTATAATTACAAACTACCCTTTGGGGCAGGTTGAAAATGTTGAATTAATCAATAATCCTGAGGATGAGAACATGGGTAAACGGCTTGTGCCATTCAGCGGGGAGGTTTATATAGAACATGATGATTTCATGGAGATTCCACCTAACAAATTTTTCCGGCTTGCCCCCGGTATGGAGGTACGTCTGAAGGGAGCTTATATCATTAAATGCGAGAGCTTTAAGAAGAACCAGGCAACAGGCGCAATTGAAGAAGTCTATTGCACCTATGATCCTGATACAAGGAGCGGTGGAAATGCATCTGACAGAAAGGTCAAAGGAACTCTTCACTGGGTATCTGCTGCTCATGCTGTTGATGCGGAGGTCAGACTTTACGACAGACTCTTCAGCCATGAAGATCCATCAGGACAAAAGGATCAGGATTACCGCGATTTTCTGAATCCCGAATCACTAAAGATATTAAAAGGATGCAAGGTAGAGCCTTCCCTTGCTTCAGCCAGACCACTCGAAAGATTTCAGTTTCAACGCATAGGATATTTCTGCGTCGACAGGGATTCAGAAAAAGGATCACTTGTCTTCAACCGTACTGTTCCTCTGAAAGATACCTGGGGGAAGATCAATAAATAACGGCACACCGGCGTAATATTTCAACGGTCGTATGTAGAATCACAATGCATTGTGATTCTACATCGATTGCAATTATATTAATTATTGTGCCGCTGAGACGTCACAGTGGTTCCTGCAATCAAAATGGCATAATTTTTGTCATATCAAATAGGATAATCTAAGCAACTTTCGTAATATAAAACCTGATTATTATGAAAACCCTTAAAAATTCTTTTCGTTTAGGACTGATCTTTCTTATTCTTGCCGGACTTTATTCATGTGAAAAAAAGGGAGTCGACACAAACGGCATTGGTACAGCGGAGTTTTCAGTTATGCTTCCTGATAATGGCGCCAAATCATTGTCCGGACAAAGTACAGATAGTAGCATAATCTCATACCAGGTATTAATTTCTGTTGAAAATATGGAAGGATTACCTGTTCTTACAGATAAACTGATCCCTGTTTATGTCTTCGGGGGAAGCTTTGTGAGTGAAAAGGTTGAAATTATAAATGGTGAGTTCAGGTTGACAAAATTCATGGTTATCAATCCATCTGGAGAAGTAATTTTTGCCGCTCCTCTTGAAGCATCTCCCCTTGCTTACCTGATAAAAAATCCTCTTCCCCTTAAGTTTAAAATCTTTCCCGATCAGGTCACAAAGGTTATACCCGAGGTCCTTGCTGTCGGAGACCAGAATCCCGATAAATTCGGGTATGCAACTTTTGGAGTCCAGGAAATCAAGCCTCTTGGCTTTTGGGCCATGTGCATCATTGATAATCCCTTATCCATGGCTCCCACCCAGATAACAACAGCAAAGCTTACTGTTTTTGCGCCCGATGGATGGCATTACTCCTTCAAACTTGAAGCTACAATCAATCATCTAATTATCAGGGGAGGCTATGATTTCTATAAATTTATTCTGGAGAAGGAGGGTTATCCGCCTCAGGAAATGGAATTTAGGGCTGACAGGCTTCTCGAAACCACCAGGGAGAAACCATTGGTACTTAAAATACCGTGGAATTCACAGTTAAAAGTTCTTAAAATTCAGCCCGGACCGGAAAGGGGAAAAGATGCCATGATATCAAATCTTGATCCTGAAAAGAATTTTGGAGCACATAAATATTTTGAGGCTACATTTCTTACTGAACCTGTTCTTACGGTAATGCGGACAAACAACAGCCTGATCTTTTTCAATCTTGATTCGCTTCCGCAGGGTGCTAAAATACAAAAATCAGTGATGAGGCTCTCATATGAATTCCCTATCCTGTATGACAGTACAATTCTAACTAATAATTACCTTGTCTGGTTTGGAGGAGTATTGCAACAGATCGTTGAACCATGGGATGAGTTTCAGGTTACCTGGAATAAAAAGCCGAAAACAATCGAAGCTAACCAGGTATTTATTTCACCCTTCATAAGGAATGTGAATTTCATTGAGGTGGATGTTACAAGGCTATTTGTCAAACCTGCAACAACTGATCCTGCAATTTATCCGAATCACGGGATGTTTTTCAGGCAATGGCCATCAGACCAGTTCCCCGGCTTCCGCTTTGCGTCGAGCGATTTTCCGGAGCCGTCTATGCGACCTATGCTGACGATATATTATACGATGAATTAGTCCACTATCCCCCATTGTCAGTAAGCTCAGGGCAAGTCTAAAGGGAATCTGCTTCAGTGAATAATAGGTTAATCTGGTGCAGGGTGCAACAAGCAGGCAGCACTATTAAATTTCCATTTGTGTAATATATCTAAATAATATATATTTGCAGCCTCAAAATTGTCCCGTGGTGTAATTGGCAACACGTCTGATTCTGGATCAGAAGAGTTCAGGTTCGAGACCTGACGGGACAACCAGATAATAAGCCACTTAAGAGGTTATTCCAACTAAGTGGCCCTTTTATTTTCACACAATTTGCACACAATTCATTCGATTATGTATCATTAAGGTCATCATCTGTCAGAAATTTATCTTCCTTCCTAATAAATGGATCAAACCAGTCAGCTTTATCGCGTGCCCAGATAATCCATTCCTTCTGTTCTTCCGATAAAGTATTGTTTCTTAAACAGTCCTCTTCAAATCTATCGATAAACTCTCTCAGGATATTTGCTTTATGCCATCTCTTCGCCTTTTTTAATAATTCTTTGAAATTTAACCTTTCTGTTTCCTTTCTATTAATTTCTTCCTGTATAACTTTTCTCTGCTCATCCACTATCGCTTGATCTGCTCTGTGCTTAGCCATCTCCTCCTGCCATAACTCTTCCTGGTATTCGAGATTAGCTACAATTACAGATAATTGCTTCTCAAGAGGTAGTTTTCCATCTGTGTATTCTCTCTTTCTCCAGAATCTGCCTGTAGATAACACAAGGAGCCCTGTTGCCTTATAATCAAATTCATACCCAGGAACTTTACTTTCTCCCCTTAGTTGTTTTTCTCTGATCCCAAATTCATATCGATCATCTCCGACAATTATCTCATAACTCCATCCATTAAGTAAAATTTCATGGTTACGGGATCTGACCAGCTTAATAAAAGCATCTAAGATTCTTAACGCTTTCATTAAATTCTTTGGAGTAACAAATACTTTGGCCAGATGTGAATGGTTTGATATGTATCCTTTTTCTCTCCCAAAATGAGAGGGTGTTCTTCGATCCAGATCCTTTTTAACTTCAACTATTATTTCATCTGGATCAACAAGTTTTCGTTTAACATTTAAATATTGCTTGCAATTTTTCTCAATATCTTCCTTAATTTGCTGCAGCCTGTCAATCTTCGTATCATTTTTTGGAAAGAGATCGATACTTGATAAAGTATTTATTGAATTCTCAGGCGGTAAATCTAGAATTTCAACTTGTTTTCCATATTTGAGGCGCTGCCAGTATCCTGATTTAGGAATTGGAACATTCATATTCTTACAAATTGTTCTCAACTTTGTATCAGTAGTATCATACCGTTTTGAAAGAGTAGTCATAGGTGTTGACCATACCAGGGCATATAGTTGTTGCCTATTAAGCTTTGATTGTTCCATAAATTTAAAATGCTTTAAGAAATTCTAATGATAGAAAATGAATTTAAAGATATCACTCCTGTTTATTATAGCCTGAAAATCAAATCCTTATTATTAGAAAAATTACTTTATTATTGGATATTAAATTAATATTTTATAATTTTAATTACCTGGAAAATAATAGTCAATGTATTAGTTCTGTCACAATTTATCAGGCATAAAAGGCTAATTTATAATGTCTTAAATTTTATGATAGATTATGAATATTAAACGAATTATAACGACAAAGCCTGATTTGAGAAATGATGTTGTTGGCTTACTTGAATCAAACTTTTATCTAGCTAAACAAAGTGCTGAGCTGAATTATGATAATCTAAAATCTATAAGGTAACAAGACCAAACAAAGAAATAGTAAAGTATATAAATTAGCGTAATGGAGACAATATTGAAGGCTTTGTTATTGCTTTGGATAGTGCAAATAGCCGTTGCACAAAAAACAGGGATTTAAAAACAATTTTACACCTGAAGATTTTTGGTTCACTGAAAAAAACAGAACATTAAAATGATATTTTCATTTTATACGATTTTTGATTGATTCTGAAAACCTCTTCAAGAGGAAGAATAAAATCCCCTTTAAAGATTTTTGAGGAGTGGATAAAAAAGCAACATAATCGACAAATATGGAATTAACAATAAACTTTAACAATATACCATTAAAATGGAAAAATTTAGTTTTGTTAAGTTAGGATTACTGGCTTTGGTTTACACGATCACTTTCCAGTATTTAGCCAGAACAAACAACCCAACGTCATCATTGTGATTACCGACGACCAGGGTTATGGCGATTTAAAATGTTTAGGAAACAATGTTATCCAAACCCCCGCTTTGGATAGATTTTATAACGAATCAGTGCACCTCTCAAATTTTCATGTATCACCAACCTGCGCCCCCACTCGTTCGGCACTGATGACAGGCAGGTATACCGATCGTTTAAATTGTTTTCATACAATTGCTGGGCGCTCGCAACTGTTTAAAGACGAAACCATAATTGCCCAGGTTTTTGCACAGAACGGATATAAAACGGCCATGTTTGGTAAGTGGCATCTTGGAGATAATTACCCTTTCCGTCCGGAAGACCGAGGCTTTCAGGAAGTCGTTCGTATCGGTGGAGGAGGAATTACACAAGGCCCGGATTACTGGGGAAACGATTATTTCGACGATACTTACTGGCATAACAGTGTTCCACAGAAATACAAAGGGTACTGCACTGATGTGTTTTTTGAAAATGCCATGAATTTTATCAAAAAACATAAAGACGAACCGTTTTTTGTATATCTCGCCACCAATGCTCCTCACGGACCTCTTTTTGTTCCTGAAAAATATTATAATATTTATAAAGAAGAGCAATCGATTACTGAATCGCAAAAAAGGTTCTATGGAATGATAACTAATATAGATGATAATTTTAATCTACTTGAGAACGAGCTTGAAAGGTTACGATTAAAAGATAATACCATAGTAATTTTCATGACTGATAATGGTACTGCAACGGGAATTCAATATCAAGACGGAAAAGCTTTCGGTTATGATGGAAATATGCGCGGCAAAAAAAACAGTGAATACGATGGAGGGCATAGGGTGCCATTTTTCATCCGCTGGCCGGAATCAGATATTAATGGGAAGCGTGATGTAAATCAACTCACTGCGCATATCGACGTTTTTCCAACACTCGTCGATTTATGCGGGCTTAAATTTGTTCCTGTTAAAGCTTTGGACGGTACAAGTTTGATGCCTTTACTGAAAGGAGATAATGACAATTGGAAGGAGCGAAGTATTGTTACAGATTCTCAACGTGAACAAAACCTCGTCGAATGGAGAAAATCTTCGGTAATGGATGATACCTGGCGTTTGGTAAATGGAGAGGAACTTTATAATATCAAAATAGATCCGAAACAAACCAAAGATCTGGCCACTGATTATCCGGATAAGGTAAAACTTTTACGTGTAACCTATGAAAAATGGTGGCAATCTATTGTGGATGAAGGCGTGAATGAAAAATATGCATATATTCAGGTCGGTACACCTTACGAAAATCCGACACGGATAAGTGCACATGATCTGCATACTGGATTTTGGGGACATATGTGGCATCAATACGGTGCTCTTGAAGCTACCCCAGGTACAGGTATTTTCAAGGTTGAATTTACCACTGTGGGAACTTATAAAATAAGTTTATGTCGTTACCCCAGAGCAAGTGGATTAGCATTTAACGAGGTATTTCCGGGAATTAAACCAACCATAGAAGTTAATGATCCAATGCCACCAAGTAATAATGTGAATATGCAAAAAGCTGAATTGTATCTTGGAGAATATGAAGGATTAACAAAAAATATTATGCCAGGGGACAAAGAAGAAACTTTTACGGTGTACATGCAGAAAGGGAAGTATGACATGGAGACAAGACTTTACGATGCTGAAAACCATGTTTATCCTGCTTATTATGTTTATATTGAAAAAATAAAATAATTGGATGGTACTTAACTGTAAATCAAGGGAAAAAATCATCATAAAGTCTAATATATCAAATTAGATCTCCATGTCAAGTACAATATTTAAATTTTGTAAAATGAAATTCCAGATATTAATTTTTACTCTACTAATTTTACTTAATGTAGTTACCGGGTGCAAAACCAGTGTAAAATCCGATAATAAAAAAAAAATATCACCCGAAAAACCCAATATTATCTTCTTACTTGCCGACGATCTTCGAAGTAATGCACTGGGGTGCATGGGAAACATGCATGTGATTAGCCCCAATATTGACAAACTGGCTGAACAATCAGTATCATTTTTAAATGCGTACCATGTAGCACCTATATGTATGCCAAGCCGCACTTCAATAATGACAGGCAAATATCTGGGAACACATGGTTCCGGTTTCGACAGACCAACTAACTATGTTATTACAGCAGAAGAATTTAATGCAACCTATCCGGTTCTACTAAGGAATGCGGGGTATTACACGGGTTTTATCGGCAAATTTGGTTTTGCCGTTTCTGAAAATTCTGAGAAGGTGTTGGACAAGGGGTATGACAACAAAGAAGAATATATGCCGAAAAAGTATTTCGATGTCTGGAATGGTTTTCCCGGGCAGGGGAGCTATCGTCCCCGCAAGAACGGTACTTTTAACGGTTATGAAAACAAATGGAATTCATTGCATTTGAACGAATTTATGGGACATCAGGCTATTGAATTTATTGAAAAAGCAAACAAGGAAAATAAACCCTTTTGCCTTTCCGTAAGTTTTAAAGCCCCGCATGCACCCTTCGATCCACAGGTACAGTTTCGTAAGCTATATGACAAGGAGAAAATTCCGCGTATGAACAATGATTCGCCAGAATATTATAACAAGTTGCCCAAAGTTGTGCAGCTAAAAAGCAGGAATGCAGATTGGTATTTTGGCAGGGTGAATCAGCCAGACTGGCACATACAGATTGATAGCACTTACGAAATGTTCATCAAAAATTATTATTCTTTAATTACAGGCCTTGACAATGTAGTAGGACAAATACGTCAGAAACTGGATGATCTAGGAATAGCCGAAAAAACTGTTATCATTTTTACATCTGACAACGGTTTCTTTTGTGGTTCGAGGCAATTGATGGGGAAAGCTATTTTGTACGATGAATCAGCCAAAGCACCATTGATTGTGTATGATCCACGCTATATTAAAGAAAAGAAAGGAATAACGAAACAAGGCTTGGTTTCTATTATTGATATTGCTCCTACCATTTTGAGCCTTGCCGATGTTGCCAAACCCGAAAGTATGCCTGGCGAAAGTATTATGCCTATTGTTTGGAACGAGAAGGAAGAAATTCATGATGCTGTTTATGGTGAAAATAATTTTGATAACAATCAACCTGTAATTTTTGAAGTCAAAAATCCGGATAACTACCAGTCGATTCGTTCCAAATTTGTGCGGACAAAGAATTTTAAATACATCCGGTACCAGGAATGCCACCCGGAGATAGAGGAGTTATTTGAAATTAATAAGGATACACTGGAAGCAAACAATCTTGTTCATCTGTCAGAATATGAAAACATAGTAAGGGAAATGAGGGAAAAACTGGATTCATTTGAAAAGGAATACGTAAGGTATCATAATACGCCTTAATATCTCTTTTAATAATCGTAGTTTTTAAAACCAGGAATATTACCCTTCTAATATTGATATTAAGTATTATAAATAAATACAATTAAAATAAATAAAAAGAGTGGTTATGATGAAGTCTATTTTAGTTTTTACATTATTCCTGCTGAGTTTTTCAGGATATTGCCAGGTACCTTCCTATTTAAAGGATTATAAGAAGGAATACAATAAAGATCCACGTGCTGCCAATTTGCATTGGTTTCAAGATGCTCGATTTGGAATGTTCATCCATTACGGTTTATACAGCCAATTGGGAAAAGGAGAATGGGTTCAATTATTGGATACAATCCCGCTGGAAGAATATACCAAGTTGAAAGATAAATTTACTGCCTCTGGTTTTGATGCGGATTTTATCGTCAATCTGGCAAAAAAAGCAGGCATGAAATATATCTCCATCACTAGCAAACACCACGAAGGTTTTTGCCTGTTTAAAACAAAAGAAACGGACTATAACAGCCTCAACTCTCCGGCTCATCGCGATTTAATTGGTGAGTTGGCTAAAGCCTGTGAAAAGGGAGGATTGGGGCTATTCCTATATTATTCTTACGCCGCTGATTGGCATCATCCCTATTTTTATTCAAGAGAAGCAGGCTGGAACAATGCACGTCCGGCTTATAAAATAAAACCGAAAGAGTATCTTTATGAAAAGCCAAAAGATTTTCGTAAATATGTGGATTATGTGCATGCTCAATTGCAGGAACTTCTTACCCAATATCCAACAATAGCAGGTATTTGGTTTGATCCGATAATGGGATTTTACGCCAACCCAGACGTTTTTCCAATAGACGAAACTTATGCATTAATTCGTAAATTGTCCCCTCATGCTTTAATTTCATTTAAACAGGGGGCTAATGGCGATGAAGACTTTATGGCTCCTGAACGGGGAGGCAATAAAAAGGTTGGTGAACAATTTCCAGTTGCACAAAAGGCGTATGAGTTAAATAAAAACAAGCCCAAAGAAGTGTGCAACACTATGCAACCACACCTGCAGGGTCTCCATGGTGGTGCAACCTGGGGGTATAACAAAGCAATTGACGGACATCATTTAAAAGTAGAAGATGTAAAGAAGTTGTTGAAAGACGCGCAGACGAATCATTACAATCTTTTACTAAACATCGGACCTTTGCCCGATGGCTCTGTCCATCCTGAAGATATTGCAACATTATCGAATTTAAAAAAATAGAAAATGAAACATCCACTATATTTTTTATCTGCACTTTTTTTATTTGAAATATTTTCAGGTTACAGCGCTGATAAGAAACAAGCTGGTGAGAAAAGTAAACCGAACATCCTTTTTCTTTTTGCCGATGATCAGCGGGCTGATGCTATGGGCTGTGCTGGTAATACTTATATCCAAACACCCAATATCGATAAGTTGGCTGAAACAGGTGTCCGCTTTACAAATAATTATGTGATGGGAGGGCATCATGGTGCTATCTGTGCACCCAGCCGGGCTATGTTAATGAGTGGAAAGAGCCTTTTTCATGTGTATGATCACCTTGAAGGGGTACATACAATGCCAATGCATTTTGCAGAAAATGGATATGTAACTTTTGGAACAGGGAAATGGCACAATTATTGATTAATAGAAATAAAAAAGCCCGGCACCAAAGTCCCAGGCTGTAGTGTTCCAAATTAATATATTGATATAGAATATGTTAAAACATATTGCAATTAAGCCAAATGTCCTATAAGCTTGTTTATAAGCATTATACGACATTATTGCGTTTCAACGATGGCGGTATGAAACGTTTGGGAGAGCGGGCTGCCTTCGTATCCATCGTTGCAGAAAGTTGATGCGTTGTAGTATGTTCAAATAACCACTTCACCCCAAATGTTTTATGACCGCATGTTATTAGCCGTATTTTATTAATTCCGTTCATCTGAAATATTAGATATAATTTTAATTCCACTTTTTTCCATAAGTTCACTAGCATTAAAATCATTACATATACCTGGATGAAGTTCATAGCTGAAAATCATTGAATTATCTTTAATCACACTATTAAAACTATAATTTGTAACTAATCGTTTATTCCCCGATAGTTTTGCAAGTTCAATATCGTGTGTTGCAATAATTCCTGATGTTTTGAGCATACTTAATTGATTAATCAATGAAAAACCTCCTTTATGTCTATCTTCTGAGTTTGTGCCTTTAAACATCTCGTCCAAAAGAAAAAAAGTGTTTTGACTACTTTCAATTAGTTTCAGCATCTTTTCAATTCTGCTTAATTCTGCATAAAAAGAAGAAATTCCTTCCTTCAAATTATCCTGGGTTCTCATACTCGTATAGATTTTCAGGTTCGAAACCTGCCCCTGTTTTGCACAACAAGGTGCACCAGCTAATGCCAATACAAGGTTTACGCCTACGGTTCTTAGAAAAGTGCTTTTCCCTCCCATATTAGAACCAGTTATTAGGACAATATCACCTTGTCCTTCTGAGTGAAAATTATTACAGACCCGTTTATTTGAATTTATTAAGGGATGTCCCAACGACTCAAAATGGATATAGTTATTTTTTCCTTCTAGCTGAGGAAATATATAGGATGGATTTGAATAGCAAAAACCTGAAAGACTATTTATTACTTCAAACTCACTTACTACTTCAGACCACGGTTTTAAAAACGCTTTATTTTTTGATTTCCATTTTTCTATCCCAATAATCAAGTAAATATCAATTAGTAGGAAACTGTTTAATAGAGGATATAAATTATTCCCACCTATTGATATAAATTTTATTTTTACACCTCTTTGCTGAGAGAATTCCAATCGTCTGCACAACCTATTAATTTCATTGTATGCGGAATATTTGCCTTTTAGTATTGATTGTAATTCGCATAATTTTTTTGACTTGAAATTTTCACTTTCAATTTTATTGATAAGTGTCCGATAACCTCTTAACGTGTTAATATTCTCTTGTGAGGTTTTAACGATGTCATCAGCTATGGGTTTTAATTTTTTTAAAATTCTGTTAATAATAAAATAAACAGTAATAAAGGGAAGTAAATAAATATACCAGCTTGATGAATCAAAATGAGGTATATAAAAATATAAGGCAAGAAATGATAGAACCGAAAGGATTATTGCGACTGCTATATATATTCGTCGATATTTTAATAAAACGACAGGTGCTTTTACCCAATCTAACAATTTATAATAATCACTTTTTTTATTTTGAAAGTGCATGCCTGACGCCTGAAAATCTTGCCTCCAATCCAATTTTTGAGAGATTTCTTTTATGGCTTCTTGTCTGTCGTGTATTTCATAATTAGGTGCAGGTTCCGACAGCCATTCTGATAACAGTATCATACCTGACTCTGTAGTTGTTCTGTTAAGGATTTGAAAAATGGAATGTTGTCCAAAAACATCTAAATCGGAGGTATAAGGGTGATTTTGATTTATAAAGTGATGTCCGGTATCAAATTCTTCCAGATTACATTTTTCCCTTAAAATTTCGGATTCATTTATACCTTTCAGGAATGCTGTATGCTTTTTTAGGAAAGCTGTTTTGTTATAATATTTGACTGCAGCACTAAAACAAACTATCAATAGTGGGAAAACAATCAGAATGGGAGTTAATAAATTTGAACTAAACAAGTATATAAGAATGATACTTGTAATGACAAAAATAAATAACCTAAGAAATGAAATACGATTTAATAACTTACTTAGCTTAAGTAATTTGGCATCGTACATTTTTATATTATCGCTATAAATATTCATTATTTTTTAACTTAAAATACCTCTGAATATTAAAATACCGTGATAGCTTCGTCAATATGGCATATAACGGTTTGCAATATGGCATGAAGCGGATTGCGAGTGATTCACTATCAAACCGAGATGAAGCCCAAACGGGCTAAAACCGCCCAAATTAAGCACTTCACCGCTTTTTGCTATATTGCGTGTTAGGTGCTGCCATTATTTTATCATTTTTAATCTACTCTTTATAAATATACTTATTAAAATCCCTACAGCTATTATCGTTATCCAATTTATAGTAATTGCAGCAACTTCGAATCGATAACTCCTATCTATTCCAAATTTAATAGAATAAAAAATAAATGCAAGAACCGTGAACAAAAATGATAATATAAGTATAAGACGAATAGCCTTTTCTAAACGGGGTTTCATAGAAAAAATAAAAGCTAAAAATAAGAGTGAAATACTCATGGCTATGTAGCCTAAATCTTCCATTGCAATAAATATCCCATGTTCATTATATTGCGTAAGTAAAGCAATTCCATCCGTCTCGCCTTTCATCAAACTTATAGGAACTACTGAAAATTGAACAAAGTATGCAATCAATAAAACTATGGTAGAAGTAAGAGCAAAAGAAACGCTTATAAAACTAAATAACTTTTTTTCAATCGGAGCGATAAAATAATTGGATACAATAAAAATTAAATACGCAAATAACTGAAATATTGCAAAATACATCCAATAGTAATCTCTCGGGTAATATAAAAGAATATCAGAAAATGGATAACTCATACAATCACCTGGACAGTATGGTCCAACTGGTGGGACGGCTATCATTGCAAAGCCAAATGTAATAATTGTCAATATAGTTAAGGATAGTGATGAGTATAATCCAAATTTTAATATCGTTTTTTCTGAATTCATAATTTTTCGAGTTTATTTATGTTTAATCTCACCTGTATCGTCCTGTTGTTTTGGTTGCACCTAACAATCGTGTATATGTAGTATTACATTTATATTTAATATATCCAAAGAATGTGTTACATATACACTCCCAATGTCTGCGTATATATGTACAAAACTAATCTTGATTTTTACCTCTACTACCAAATTTATAATTTGATTAATTGAAAAGCAATATATTTCAATCAATACTTTAACAAAAATTCAATACCTTATCAAAAAGGCCCTATATCATTTGTTTAACAAATGGTACCCCAAATACCCTCAATCAAATTCAATCACCGGCGAGCCGTCGCGAGTAGCAGACAATTTTCGGCATGTGAAGTGGGGTTATTTCATGACTAAAGCAAGGCTTACGCAGTAACCCGGTAGGGCTTGGCCTTGATGTGTCATGAAATATTGCTTCATGCAAACCCACGGATGCCGATTAAAATTGGCTGCCGCAGGCTCGCATTAATCAATTGTGAGGGTTGCGCTTTGCGTTGCACGCCTAAGCCTATAGATACGGGTGCAATGCAAAGAGAGCAATCCGAACGCCGATTTACCTGGTTCATAAATCATTTCCATTTATGATATCCCAGGATTAATTTAGAAGTGACACTAAGAACCTGAGGGCGGTGATCACGCCCGATGGCAAGGTCAGATGCATTAAAATTACTCTGAATTTCTATTGCATCCTTTTTCAAACAGGTATGGATTCTCGGTCTTTAAGAATACAAAACAGAATGTTATTCCTGATATCAGGTTACCATCAAACTCAAGCATTAATCCGCATTTCTCTTTCTGCCATGGTTTTCTTGTAATAACTGGAAATCTGCCATTCTCAAAAATAATTACCGGATTACCTATTTTGCAATGTAAACACTGGTCCATAACATAATCCAAATGATTACTTTCCTCGTTGACATACAGGAATTCATCAAAACAGTTGGTTAACCAGTTGATAAAATCCGGTTTATTGCCAATAACAACATTTTCATTTTCATCAAGGATATTGAATTCACCTTTTTCAGACAGCAGCTCATTTACCCTGGCAATATTAAATGAGGCTATTGCAAGAGCCAATTGAATTGCAAGAGTTTCCTGGTCATAAAGTTACTTTTCAATTATAATATATAATAGCAAATCTTCAATATGACATATAATGGTAAGTATATGCAAAGTAGGCGAATTCGGGCTTCAAACTTATCATACCGTTAAAAAATTGAAGCGGGCTACAACCCAAGAATTTACTACTATCACGTCTATTTTGTATATACATTATTATCAGTTGGATTTCTTATCTTCTTACCTTTAATTTAATAGTCATTTAACTTGCAAGAGTACAAACCAAACCTCAAATGTAAAGATTCGGTGATGTGATTTTGGCCAAGTTGAAATGAATGTTAGCCAATTATTGGTTATTAATTATAAACATACTTAATTTGACTGTGAAATGAAACCAAGTTGTTGATTCAGACTTAATAGATCTGGGATGAGCCATTGTTCAGCAATTTTGCCATCAACAATTCGAAAGATCGACATTTCATTGATCTCAATTAGTTTTCCAGTTGGTGGATTACCTTGGAAACTACCTTCATTAGTTCCTCTGGATACATAATGAATTGAAACAAAATCTCTCTTCAGCGACGATATGCTTAATCTCTTCAGTCCAATCCGGGAAGGCTTCTCTGTGTTTTCGAACATGTTCTTGTAAGCTGTCAAGTCCTATAGTCTCAGAACCTAATGGAAGGAAATGCCACACAAAGTTAGGTGAGTATAACTCGTCCATTATTTCAAGATTACCCTTGTTCCAGACTTCTTCGTCCATACGGCGAACAAGTTCTTTGTTACGCTCCAAATAGCTCTCCTGGCCCGATGTACACCCTGCAATAATGAGTAACACTATAAATATCTGCATTACGATTTGGATTCTTTTTTCATTTCTCTTCATAATGTAAAATTTAAGATTGTATTACTGTTTTGACTTTTAATATAAATTACTTCCAAACTAAATAGAATTTCTCCAAAATCTTACTGATAACTTTAAGCATATGAAAAGTAGGCGATTGTGTAGTACTTTCCTATCATGTTACAGAATGATTAGAGCGGGCAGCCCTTGAATTTAATACTTCCCGCCTATTTTTATATACATTGTTGTGCGGTCGTGCGCTTCATATAATTTGTTTTGAAGCTAATAAACCCAGAGTACATAGAATAACCATAAGCGAGACTAATACTATCGAAAGAATATTCCATAGTCTTTTGGGTTTCTTATACCAGTAATACAAAAATAATGAAAACAGCAAAGTTTGAGGTATAACTTCAAAGTATCCTCGAATTTGAGATATCACTGGTATATTGGTATATATCAATCCCTCAATAGAACCTGGAGTAGGTCCTGTAGTTGACAAAATTGATAGACCAATTATTAATAACCATAATTTAGCCCATCCATGCTCTTTGTATAGAAAACTGTCCTTGAAAAACCATAATGAAACTGAAAAAACTAAACCTCTAAAGATCTGCAAAACAGGACCTATGGCAACCCAAGAGGAATCTACCGGCTTCATTAAATAGGATAAAGGAGGATCTGCAAAAGCTTCTTTATAATTAAGAAGGGATGAAGCTATTATTCCCATAACAAAATATGAAATCATATGCGAGGAAGATACTCTCCAAAAGAAAGTTCCAAATTTTAGATTTATATTTTCCATATTAGTTCCTACTTATTTAAAATATTATTGATTTTATGTTGTCTTCAAGCATGCCACACAACGATGGAGGTATGTTTAGTTGCCGATTTCGAAGCATTTTCCTGTTAAGTTACAACTACTTTTAATACGAGCTGTGACTCTCGCATAAGCACTGCAACAGTAGTTATCTATACCGTTTATTGTGTAGCGTTATTATTCTTTATTCTGACATTGGTTTTCTAATTTGTTAATTATTGTCAGATCAATTGTAATACCTAATCCAATTCCATACATTACTATATCCCAGGGGTCATAAGTGCTTCCTAGAAATTCGATTTTATAAAATTGCAATATTTCTACTGTTGTTCCAAAAACAAATGTAAATACTGCACCAATTATTCTGGCTTTATTAACTAATATGTTCTTTCTTAGAGATATTTGCAGTAATAAATAAAGATTCATAGGTAGCAGAATATCAATTAAATAACCACGGAGAAAATGCTTACAAATCCCTTGATAGTCAGGTCCGATTAAGAAATGTAATAGTCCAACGAATAAGGAGATTGAGACTACCAGGTAAATACTTTTTTTATTTTCCGCTATATTATTAAAAATCCGATTGTGTTGCTCTTTTATCGATTACTTTGAAAATAATTGATTCTTCTATTATCACAACGGTCAGGCATATGCGACATGCGATTTATTGGTAACATCCTCACACTTTCCTATTAACTTATGAAAATTACCAGACTCAGAAATGTAAACCTTCGAGAGCATATTGCATATACCATGTTCTGAACCGTTTATTCTTTGAATACTACTATATTCTATAAAATAAGAAAATCCCTAAACTTGGAAATGTTTTTGCGGTACCAAATATTGTCAGCTCATTGGCCAATTTACCAATGATCATACCAAATTCAATATTCAGTCTTACTTTATTGCATATATTGATATCTCTTCCGGTACGAAAATAGATACTGACTTCCAAAGATGCCATCAATAAAATTAATTTTTAATTAAATACTACGATAATCAACTTATCTGTTTTAGCTTTATACTTTTGTGATACTTCCGTGATAAATACTTAATACCTTTACATCACTAATGTAATCAGGAACAATGGAAAAAGCGTTGATTATAGAGGACGATAAGGACATTTCAGACCTGATCGCATTTCATCTTGCTGACATGGGAATAGAAGTTGATAAGGCTTACGATGGTAAGGAGGGACTCATGAAAGCTTTGAATGACCGCTACCGTTTTATTTTGCTCGATCTTTACCTTCCTGGTCTCGATGGGTTAGAAGTATGCAAGAGGATACGTATGGAAAAGAATAATACTCCAATGCTTATCATTACATCTAAATCGGAGGAGATTGATAAGATCCTGGGGCTTGAACTCGGAGCTGACGACTACATCTCCAAGCCTTTTAGCGTCAGAGAGTTGATTGCCAGGATCAAAGCAGTATTAAGAAGAACTGACCGCCAGTCTAAGGATAATGATGAGGAAGATATCGAATATCGTTTTGAAAAATTGTACATCAATACAGGGATGCGTATCGTTGAGGTTAGTGGTAACAGGGTAGAATTATCTCCAAAAGAGTTTGATCTGTTAATTCACCTGGCCTCCAATCCCGGAAAAACATATACAAGGATCCAGCTACTAAATCAGGTTTGGGGCTATGAGTTTGAAGGATTTGAACACACTGTAAATTCACACATAAACAGATTACGTTCAAAGATTGAGAAAGATATGAGAAATCCTGAATATATCCTCACCACCTGGGGTGTCGGCTATAAATTCAGGGAAAAGTGAAGTAATAACAATTTACATGAATTTACAAAGACCAAAAATATTTAACCGCCTTTATCTACAGGTATCTGCAATCTTCCTGCTTGTCCTTTTCTTGTTTGGTGCATTGGTACTCTATATTTCGGTAGAATCATCCCGAAATTATTCAATCGAAGTGAATCAGCGACTTAACCGTAACCTGGCTCAGAACACAATCTCCATGATCAGACCATTTATTTCGGATGGAATGATCAGTGAAGAGGGCATCGGGGACATTATGCATTCAATGATGGTAATAAATCCAATTGTGGAAGTCTACCTGCTTAATCCTGAAGGTGAAATTCTGCAATATGTTGCACCTGACAAAGTGGTAAAGTTGAAGAGAGTCAACCTTGCACCTGTTAAAAAATTTGTGAACGATCCTGAACATACAATCATTTATGGGGACGATCCTCGGGAACCCGGAGAATTTAAGACCTTTTCTGCTGCTCCGGTTTATGATGGAGATAAACTAACAGGTTATATTTATATAGTACTGGCAAGCCAGGAATTTGTTTCTGCCTCGCAGACAGTACTTGGAAGCTATATCCTGGGATTGTCAATCAGGTCGGTAATTATCATTATGATCATATCAGCACTTGTAGGTCTGCTGGCTATATGGTTCATTACAAAGAAGTTGAATCCTATCATTGAAGGTATTAATGAATTCCGCGCAGGAAACCTTGCTAAAAGAATTGTTGTCAAAAATGAAAGTGAGCTTGACAGGATAGGTAATGTGTTTAATGATATGGCCAATACAATAGAAAAAAACATACAGGAACTTAAAGGCGTGGACAATCTCAGGAGAGAGCTTATAAGCAATGTATCGCATGATCTGAGAACACCAGTGGCTTCGATACAAGGCTATGCCGAAACCCTGTTACTTAAAAAGGATAGCTTGCAGCGGGCGGACCAAGATAAATTCCTGGAAATTATATACCAGAACTGCGGGAGACTGAAAAAAATGGTGGAAGATTTATTTGAGCTCTCCAAGCTTCAGGCGCAGCAGGTCAAACCTAATCCTGAACCGTTTTCATTAGCAGAGCTGGTCTATGATATCACAAATAAATATCGTCTTATTTCTCAAAAAACGGGAATTAGTGTCAATACACTTATTTCTAAAGATCTGCCACTTGTTGAAGCTGATATTTCTATGATTGAAAGGGTACTTCAGAATCTTATAGACAATGCTTTTAAGTTCTGCAGAGAGGGAGATACAATCAATATTGAAATTGATTCCAAGGATCCGTCTAAAGTTGAGGTCAGGGTTATAGATTCAGGCAGGGGCATAAAGGAAGAGGATCTTGAACATGTTTTTCAACGTTACTTTAAAGCTAATAAGGATCCTCAGGGTTCAGGACTCGGCCTTGCAATAGTCAAAAAAATAATTGAGTTACATCACTCTACAATTAAGGTATTCAGCCAATTGGAAAAAGGAACAACATTCATATTTGATCTTCCTGTGGCAAAAGTCGCATAAAGGTGCAATATAATTATATTGTAAGTACTCTTTTTGCTGTACCCCCTGTATTCATTGTCCTAAACTAAAAATCATGACCCTGATCAAGCCCGGGCTATATTTCGGGATTCATGAGCCTATTTGCGTTTAACGTTTTTCATATCTTTCAGGCACCTTCTAATGTATTAAAATTTAAATTGTTATAAACGTTTTAAGTTCCTGTGAGTTTTTTGTGATACTTCAACCTGAACTTTGTATCCATCAAACCAAAAAATTATAATTATGAAAAACTTACGTATTATTTTGATTGGCTGCACTTTTACTTCTTTTGTTTACGAAGTGTACAAAGGATATGAATACCACTGAAGTAAGTGCCGGATTTACTATAAAAATAGAAAATATTTCCACGGCATATGATTATTTTGCTGCAGGAGCCCAGACTGTTCCTGATGGTGAATCAGATGCCGGTTCTGCGTTTCCCGGACATTCATTTACTATTAAATTCCATGCCGGTAAATGATTAGTTTATATGGCCTGCAGTATCACAGGTAATAAAAATTACTATTACTCATATTTAAGCAGGGTAAATAGGAAGTTCAAATCACTATAATGAAAAAAACCCATTCTTAACGGTCGTCCGGTTTCGAGCCCTGGCTGACAACACTGAATAATAGTCATTTACAGCTAGATAATTTGTAAATGACTTTTTGTTTTTTACACAATTTACACACCACCCATGTCAATATAGATCTTTCATATCTTCGCAATATACTCCAAATTGAAGGAGTCATTAATTATTGATAAGAATTCATCAAAAATATATCCAGTATCCTTTTAACTGACCCTTGGAATTAACCTCAATTGCAGGGAAAGGCATTTTAATGAAAACCAATCCTTTTAATAGAGTCCTTATAAATTTAGATTTTGTTTTAATTTTAGTCCAGTCTATATCCGGTGAAAATAAATATTGCCTATATCTTTGTGTTTCAGGTATTGTTACACCATTATAAAAATTTATATTTTCATATGCACCAAACAAACCATTAACACTATACCCTACTGCAACATTCATCCAATCAGGCAATTTTGTTTTTAACATGAAATTATTGGCATTTAAACTAAGCCAGAAGGTATGCCCATTATGATCGTGAAAAAAACTCTGCAAAACAGTTTCACCAAGATAGCCATTGGCTTGTTCCGCATATTCTGATCTGGTAAAACTATATTTAAATTTAAGAATTTGTTCATCAAACAGAATTTCCTGGCCAATTAATAGAGCTGACCCGGCAGCATTTGCTGCAATATCTCCCCATGAAAATCCTCCAGGCGTATAAAATCCGTCAAAGATTTCTTTTGGACTTTGAAGAATAAATCCAAGAGTCCCGCCATAAACCAGTGCAACGTTCTTTTTAACGCCTGCATTTCTTAACCAGTGATATCCGATATAGCTTTCTACGTAAGATCCAAATGCATGCTCAAATTTATCTTCTTGCAAAAATGATTTAATGTCGTTGTAAAAATGAAAAGGGACACATCTATCTTCGCTGTGAACTCTGGAATTCAGATAAAATATCCCACCTAAATATATGATAGTCCCGGATGTTATGGCTATTCCAGGTTTCCTTGTTATGAAATTTCCTGATTTATAGTAATTTAAACTGTCCTGGCCAAAAATATTGTTTGGCATAATAAAAATGATTATGAATATTAATAAATTCACTCTATTAGCTCTAAAAAGAATCATATAAAATATTAATTATGTTATGTAGGATGAATTCTAAAATTAAAAACCGGAAAGTGGTTAACACCTCAAAATTACAAACAATATTGTTAAATAATTATCACGGATAAATTTATGAAAGTCCTGAACAAGAAGCAAATAAAGTTCCATCGACCCGGGAATTACCCGGTTGGATGGAATTAGTACTGTTGGGTTTCAGTGGTTCCTGATATTTTAAAGTTGAGTCCTAATACTCTGAATTTAAAGAAGTAATAGGCTTTATCCTGTATGATATAAACATCGATAAGTGTTAAATCAATTTTGTCTGCCTTTACAAGGCAAATAAGCTCTTTACTGAGCTCTTCAATATACCCGTAAAATGATTTACACTGAACAGGTTATTTTTTCCTGAACTTTTTAATTAAGTCAGTTCAACTTTTCATTTTTAAGCTTTCTTAAAGAACACCAGAAGAAATAATTTCAATATCTTTAATGGGCAAAATAATACTTTTAAAAAAGAGAGATGAAAAACATTGATCGCATAAATTTTATTCATCAGGCAGGTTCAGGCAGTCTGGTTTATGTTCACCACGCCTATAGGGATGTAATTTCGGAAAAGAACATAGTTTTGTTTTGAAGGATCTGCATACAAATACTTTCCCCGGAAGAAAAATGGATATCATTCTGTATTATCCGGAGTTCAGGATGAAAAATACTCATGAAACCCGAATGATTGATGCAATCACAACCAGGTTTGTGAGTTCAGCGAAGCTAAACAATCATGTAAATAATGAACTGTTTTTAATAAAACTGTCAAACACCAAAATAAATAAAGTGCAAAGCATTAATTAATAACTAAACCTATGAAATTTAAAACAGTTGAACATTGTACTGCAATGGGCTTGGCAATGGTCTCAGGTTTTGCAGCTCCGGCATGTAAGTCACACATTCCTGATAAATTGCCCAATATTCTTTGGATAGTCAGTGAAGATAACAGTGCATATTTTACAGGTTGTTATGGCAATTCATTTGCCACCACCCCGAATATTGACATTCTGGCCGGCAAAGGTTTTTTATACACTCATGCTTATGCCACATGCGCGGTTTCTGCCCCATCAAGAAATACGATCATTACTGGGGTTTACGCATCATCGAACGGTAATGAAAATATGAGAAGTTATTATCCATTATCAGCAGATGTACATACCTATCCTGAGTACTTACGTCAGGCCGGTTATTATTGTACCAACAATTCCAAAACCGATTATAATACATCCAGCATCATTCCGGCAAAAATATGGGATGAAAGCAGCAACAAGGCACATTACAAAAACAGACCAGCCGGAAAACCCTTTTTTGCAGTATTCAATATCGAAATAAGTCATGAGAGCAGTATACACAAACAAATTCCTACTGAGAATTTGCGACATGATCCTGCTAAGGTAATCTTACCTCCATATCATCCCGATACACCTGAAATGCGGCACGACTGGGCACAATACTATGATAAAGTTGAAGATATGGATGCCAGGGTAGGTGCTTTGCTTAAAGAACTTGAAGAAAGCGGTGAGGCTGATAACACCATCGTTATGTATTACGGGGACAATGGTGGTATATTAGCGCGCAGCAAAAGGTTCATCTATGAAACAGGCACCCGGATTCCCTTTATTATCCGGATCCCTGAGAAATATAAATACCTCTTCCCGGCTGAAAAACCAGGACAAAAAATAGACCGTCTGATCAATTTTGTTGATCTGGCCCCTACTCTGTTAAGTATTGCAGGAATTCCCATCCCCGATTATATGCAGGGAAGTGCGTTTTTGGGTAAACAAAAAACCAATGATCCGGAATATTCTTATATGTCCCGCCAGCGTATGGATGAACACTATGATCTTGTCCGGTCAGTGAGGGACAAAGAGTACCGTTATATCAAAAACTTTATGCCATTCCGTATTACTATGCAGCATGTTAATTATCTGTTTCTGGCCCCCTCTGCACAATCATGGGAAAATGCTTATAAAGAGGGGAAGACTAATGCCGTGCAAAGTAAATTCTTCCAGGCAAAGCCACTGGAAGAACTCTATGATACAGAAAAAGATCCATGGGAAGTCAACAACCTGGCAGGTGACCCGGCATATACAGCGGTACTGGAAAGATTGCGTAAAGCTGAAACAGACTGGATGAGAAAAACACGCGATGTAGGCCTGATTCCTGAAACAGAATATAAAAATTTCGCCGGGAATAAATCCATGTATGACTATATGCGTTCACCGGCATGCCCGTTTGATGAACTGATGAAAGCAGCAGACCTGGCAACATCAGGAAAAAAAAGTGAACTGAACACTTTTATTCAATATTTGAAAAATAATAATAGCGCCATCCGCTATTGGGGAGCAACAGGGTTACTGATCCTTAAAGATGACGCAAAACCAGCTATTTCTGCTCTCAAAGAAGCATCAGGGGATAAGTCAGGAGCCGTTGCAACTTTTGCATCCGAAGCGCTATATGGCCTTGGAGAGAAAGAACTGGCAAGGAAAATGTATATCCGCATTTTACAGGATACATCAATATATGACATGAATGACCAGAACTTTGCATTGAACAGCATAGATGCAGTTAATGATAATAACCCTGAACTGATAGCAGCCGTTCAACAACTTTCCAAAGAACTGAGCTCCACTCCTGAAGGACTTGCAAGTTATCCCTTCCGTACTACAGAATGGTTATTCAAGAAATGGGGAATTAAGTAAAAAGAAGGAGAAAAAGATGTTGTTGCGATGCCGGGAAATATATTGAAGTATATACCTTCGCTGATGAGATACGGCGCCGGGAGGTCTGAATGATATGAGATATGTTTTATTCTTTTCTATTGTGGTTTTTTTGCACCTAGGTATGTTCCAAGAAATTTTTCCATAGCACCATAAAAATCGAACCGGTTATTCTGATTGCGAAAGCCATGACCTTCATTGTCTTTTACCATATATTCCACCTCAACTCCACGTTTTTTCAGGGCAGCAACCATCTGGTCACTTTCTGCTTTATTAACTCTCGGGTCATTTGCACCCTGGGCAATCAATAAGGGCACTTTTATATTATCTGCATGAAGTGCGGGTGAGGTTTCTTCAAATAACAAACTGTCCTTTTCAGGGTCTCCGACCATTTCATAAAACTGATCCAGATATGGTTTCCAGTAAGGGGGAATTGTTTTCATAAAAGTAAAAAGGTTGGCTACTCCTACATAATCCACACCACAGGCATATAAGTCGGGTGTGAATGTAACCCCAGCCAGAGCGGCATAGCCACCATAGCTTCCCCCATAAATAGCAATACGTTTCGGATCGGCAATGCCTTCCTTCTTCAGATATTCCACCCCATCAGTAATATCATCCTGCATTTTTCTTCCCCATTCTTTAAAAGATGCTTCCCAAAACTTTTTACCGTATCCTGTGCTTCCCCTGAAATTCATTTGCAATACGGCATAGCCACGGTTTGCCAAAAACTGAACCTCGGGATTAAAATACCATCCATCTCTTGCCCATGGGCCTCCATGAGGATTTACAACTACCGGTAAATCCTTTGCAACTAATCCTTTTGGTAAAGTAAGATACCCATGAATCGTTAATCCGTCCCTGGAGCTATAAACAATTGGTTTCATGTGAGCCATATCGCTTTCATCAATCCATGAATAGGGATTTGCCACTTCAGTAGTTTCTTTTGAGGCAAAATCGTAAACAAAATATTTACGACGAAGCCTGTCACTATAAATAAATAAGATCCCCTTTTTCATTTCATCATCCCACCCCACAAAAACTACCTCATACCCTTTAAATTGTTGTTTTAATCCAGAACTTATCGCTTCCCATTCTTTGTCAAAAAAGTATTCTTCTATTTTATCACTTTCCCATGAAACGCTTACCAGGTTTTTTTTCTTCTTATCATAAAACGTACCGGTTAAATCATAATCAGGATTTGCATATTTTACTAAAATCTCTTTTTTTGCCACAGGATCATACTCTACCAATGCTGATTTATCTCTTCCAATGTCAGACAAAACATAGACAATCTTATTGTTTGCATCAAAAGATTGCGGAAAAAATTGTTCTTTGAACGATGTGGTTAATAATTCACTAAAAGGATCTTTATCCGTATCACGATAAAGATAACTGACATTGACTCCATCAGTCTTTGATGCCATTCTTATCACACCATTATTATCGGTATACCAGCTGTCATAATTATCCTTGTTATCGTACAATAAAGTCAGTTCTCCTGTTTCTACATTAATCAGGTAAGGATCGAAATATTGTTTATTCCTTTTATTAATCACCACCAATAATTCTTTTTCTTTCCCGGGAATGAACCTCAGATTATCCAACACATCAGTGCGATAGCCGGGGAAAGGTGTAAGAGACCTCTGATCATCACCGGTAGCAGTTACCGAAAACAGCTGGAAATTTTCATCACCGCCAATATCCTGTAAATATATAATTCTGTTTCCCTTCCATAAATAGTTTGAAATGCTTCTTAAAGTATCATTTGTAACACGTACCGCATTTTTGTCTCCAACTTTCTGAACATATACATTTAACATGTCCTTATAATTTGCTAGATATGAATAGTAATTGCCATCCGGTGAAATTTGAAAACCAGTTTTATCTCCATTTTTAAAAAACAGTTTCATGTCAAGTAACGGAGCAATGGTTTCCTTATCATTGGAAGAAGAGGTACATCCTGCAATAAAAGTTAAAGCAGTAAATGAAAACATCAACAAATAATTTTTCCGCATGTCGTGTAGTTTTGTAATAACAAATTTAACAAATGTCATATGAAAAGTCAATTTTATGTAACAAGAACTTCATTGATTATCAGGTATCTGACGGAGAAAACCTTTTGCCCTGATCTTTTTAAAGTGATCGGCAATTCCGGCTTGTGCAATTGAAACTTTTCTGCAACAATTACCAATCTAAAATAATTATAACGTTATTTAAATAATAATTTATCCCTTTATTAATATTACCCTATGGAGTCCTTCGTGCATCGATAAAGCTTTTAACATAAAAGATTACAGCTGTCAGTGATGAGATAATCATTATTGATACCCTGGCAATTGCATTATTGTCAGACCGCCCTATTGCTCCCGTTAAAGGCTTAAAAAGACCAGCAAGTATCATTATAGTGATAATAACACCAATATGGGCCAGAACGCGATTCCCCTTTTTAAACCAGGGCGTAATGACAACCAGGATAATGCCGGCAAAAACCGGGATCAAGGCAGTAACAGAAGGAGTATCAGATGAAAAATAGCCCCAGCTTCCCAGGGAAATAAGTATAAGTCCATTCAATAAATTAACAAGATAGGGCTTCATTATGTTCGTTTTTAATTTAACATTAAAAATGTGCTATGGTTCAATGTCCTTGTCTTTTTTTCTTCTCTATTTTTAAAAGTAAAGGATTTGCACATCTTAAAACGGATTAAACTGAACATCTCTTCAAAGAACAGCGGGTCTGTAATAAGCTATTCCGAATGTATTTATCCTAACCGGTTGAAGAAGTATTATTATCCGTCCTTATTATGACCATCCCGGCTTAAATTCTCATAAGACAGCCAGCAGTACTTCGCGCTTATTTATTGTCCTGCCCGATCAGTTCTTAATAGAACTGATTCATAGATCCCGAATCCTTCAACCTTTTGATTCTTTGTTTCTACAGTAACTGTGGAATATAATCCATAATATGAAGGTCTTGACACAAAACATTTTATCAGCCGGGAGATTAATGGGTTAACCTCTTTAAGAAGATCTTTCGAATCAATAAGTTCTGCAGAGTTTATTTTAATTTTTAATGGAAGATCTTCATTATTGATCAGGATATCAATCTGAGAAGGATATTTGGTTTTCAGAGGTTCATACAGTGTCTCCTCATTAACTGTAATTTGGAAATTTTTATCAGAATCAAAAATTATTTTATCATTCTCCGAAATCATAACCGAACTCAACTTCAGATCGTTCATCCAGGTTTCCATAAAAATTACCTTATATGGATCTGCCACACATCGTCCCCAGAACCACTTTGTAATAACCTGATCCATAAAGAGCGCTTTTTTTGAATTTAATTGCCAATAATTATGATCGTGATAGCCTGCTGCCTCTGTTAAGGTATAATTGATATTGTTATATTCAAAGTATCCGTTAACAACCGATCCCGGATGCGGTACATTCCAGTATAGCACGCTTTCCCTGTTATTTCTTACAGCTTTAATTTTATGAGCCGGAGGTACCCATCCGGGAATAGTTTGTTTAAATGTCAACGATGCATGGAACTCTGATATATTGATATCAATATGGTAGTTGCCGGGGTTATCATATTCCGTACAGACATGACAATCCTGCTTTAATTGTATATCGCAATTGTTCCTATCAGCCTGGAAATCTTCTAAATTATATCTGATTTCGATTGTCCTTGTAACTTCAGGAGTTTTTAAAGAGATTGCCATGGTTGGAAAAAAGGTCTTGCGCATCGGATCGGTGCCCAGGTGGAACACGATCTTTAATATGCAACCTTTAGGGATATCAATGCAATCGAAATACCACCATTCAAAATTCCCAACACGTTCTGAATTTAACTGGTAACCATCATTTACGACCAACATGAAGTTGGAAGATTCGTTCTCTTCAGATGGTAAGACTACAAGCTTTTTATTAATCGGTGACAATGCAATAAGTATTAGATTCCTGCATTCCCTTTCAAATTTAATTCTTTGACAGATCTTAAGCAAGTTTATTGTACAGTTACCGTGGTCCGGGCTTAAATCATTTGTAACACATATACCTATAATTGTATGAAGCAAAGCCTTATTGAGATAAGTGTATATTATACACTTATTAATTCTTATTAATAAAATGGTCTTTTATTGCAACAATGTTACAGGTGGGATAATTATTTGGTTTTAAGGGCATTAGTAACCAGGGTTTTTTGTACAGAACTCACCCGGATAATCTGCTAAAAGGAGGCTCTTTTTAATCTGACTATATCTTTTTATAATACTCAACATCATTTCCTGCCTTTTCAGCAACTTTATTAATCAACGCAATCCTTTCATTTTCCGAAAGCGTGGTAAAGCCTCTGGCCAATTCAATTTTCTCCCGGATCAGTTCTTTATTTTCGGCTCCTGATATCAATACGCTTACGGGAAGTGACCATACGAAATAAAGTGCCTCTCTGACAGACAGATAATTTGGCACCAGTGGATCTTTTGTTTCCCACTGGATCCTATCCAGTTGTTTTTTCTCTTTGAAAAAACGTCCATCCGAAAGGGTTTTCATTGCCAGAACCCCAAAATTTCTGTCAATGGCAAATGGCAGTACATTTTTAATAAAGCTGTGGAAATGTGAATCAATTACATTTATGGGCATTTGGACAGTCTCAAGGATGTCATTACCGGCTGTTCTGTCTAACATATGCTTATGGGCCAATGGATTCTGATGTCCCGTAAAGCCTATGTGTTTCACTTTGCCTTCAGCTTTCGCTTTTTCAAAGAAATCCAATACACCGTCTTTTATCCTGTTATCCACATCTTCAGGTGTCTCAAGTGAATGAATCTGCCACAGATCAAGGTAATCGCATTTAAGCCTTTTCAAAGTACCCTCTAAATGCTCTTTTGCAGTACTGGCATCTTTAGCAGTTGATTTGCTCATAATAAAAACATCGTCGCGATATTTTGGCACAAGATAATTCCCATATCGGATTTCACTCTGGCCATTACCATAAGATTCTGCGGTGTCGAAAAAACGTATGCCTCCTTCAATTGCTTTTTCAATCACTTCCCGGGCATCTTTTTCAGTGGTCCACCCAACATGGTAACCGCCAAGACCGAGCATGGTCACTTTTCTACCTGTCTTACCAAAGGTCCGCAAAGGAAGGATTTCTCCCCACTTATCTCTATTGGAGCCTTTAATGCCGGAAACGGGAAGCATCATACTTCCCGTGAGCATAGCCAGCTGTTTTAGAAAATCACGTCTTTCACTCATGGGTTTTTATTTTTAAAATTATTATTTATGAAAAGATTAAATATCAGGATTGACCGATGAAAATTTAATTGTTTCAGATGCTGAATGGCTTTCCCTCTTTATTCATTTCCCGCCTGATCCCTTCTATTATATCATCTAAATAGAACTGTAATTTACCATGTTCATCAACTTTTTTAACCGAAGCATTAAAATTGGTTGAGGGAGCCATTTGCACTTGCCTGCTGCTTACCGCATCATATTTTTTTACCGCCTGTATTCCTGCAAAATGGACAATATTAATAATATTTCCGCCTGTAAGTTCATATTTCTTCACTTTGTCGGGTATATCGACATAATCTGCGTTTTTGGGAAAAGATTTCTCCCAAATTTCTTTTCTTTCATCTTCGTTAGGGATTGTGAACTTCACAATGTCATTGAACCGCCTTATGAACGCATCGTCAATATTGTTTTTCATATTAGTGGCCAGAATGACCAGACCGTTGAAATCCTCTATTCGCTGGAGTAAATAAGAAACTTCCTGATTTGCATACTTATCGTGTGCATCTCTCACGCTGGTCCTCTTGCCGAAAATAGCATCGGCTTCATCAAAAAACAATATCCAGTCTTTGTCTTCTGCCCGTGCAAACAACAATTCCAGATTTTTTTCGGTTTCTCCTATGTATTTGGATACAACCATCGAGAGATCGATTTTATACACCTCTTTTGAAGTTTCATTTCCCAGTACTGTAGCAGTTAAGGTTTTACCGGTACCTGCCGGTCCGTAAAATAGTACTCTGTATCCCTTCTTCAAACTCTTTTTCATGTCCCATTCATCCATCAGGTGTGGGTTGAAATCAATCCATTCTTTTAAATTCCGGTAATGTCTTATGATTTCACTATTCATCATAATATCATTTGAGCTCAACAGGGTTCTTATCCTCTTTGCCGGGAAACTGGTGCTGAAATGAGGCGGAGCAGATGCTCCAAATAAAAACTGGCCAACATAATCAAGAGCCATAATGATTTTGCCACTCATTACGGGTTCGCCCTGTGGCAGCTCTTCCAGCCATAGAATTTTCTTCCTGGAAAACTCCCTGTCTGACCAGAACAGTTGCTCTATCTCCAGCCTCTTTATCCTGTCATCACCGGCGAGAAGAAAAACTGCAGTCTGACCCGTTGGCAAAAAGCCCCGGAAATTTTTCCCACGCACACCACCTATTTCAGGAAAATCTCCTGAAGATTTGATCTTTTCCTGGATTGCCCGGTCAAAAAGTTCAGGAATAGCATGTGGAGCCAGAGCAATCAATAACAGGCATATGGCGTCTTCCTGGTCAGTCAGCTTTTCCTTAAGAATATAATTTTTCAAAGGCAGACTCCAGTGATTAATATCGGGAAATGAAGGCATCCGGCCATAGCCAAGACGAAAAGCAATAAGCTGTTCCAGATATTGAAATTCCATTGAGACTTCATTTTCATTAAATGCTTTAATCATATTACTGATATTCTTTCTCATGTCATTTATTTAAACCTGGGTTATGATCTTCCCCACCCCGGAATAATTACTGCCCGGATATTCTAAGTAGTTCCTTTTTGTTTATTTTCATCCTTCTCTTTTAACAGGTCATCCTTCTTCTTTGTCTCCTTATCCTTATTTTCATCTTCACCCATTTTCTTGATATTCTTTTCTTTATCTTTTTCTTTAATAGAGTCGTCCATTTTCTGAATTACATTTTCTTTTTCTTTATCCTGTTCAGCATGTTTTAGTTGAAATGGTTTTTCTTTATCCCTTTCCATCCTTTCGTCATTGCCAGATACTTTCTCTTCCTCTGGTGTTGTAGCCAGACGTTGAACCGGAGTCTCCTCCTTTTTCTGAACAGATTTTCCCTGACCCTGGTTAACAACTGAATTTGCTAACGAATCGGCCTCCTTTTCATATTTGTCACCTGGCTCATTTACTGCCTGTTTGGCCTGAAAGAAGGAATTGTTGTTTTTATTTTTCTGATCCTGCTTCTTCTTAGAAAAAAAGGGGCTCTCTTTTGATTCTTCCTGTGGTTTGGGATTCCGCTGACGGTACACCCTGGAGTAATATGACATGGCTTGTAGTTTTAAGTGTTGTTAATTTTTACCAGAAATTCTTTAGCGAGTTCATTATAGTCAAAAGCACCATGAGAATTCTTATCAAACTGAAAAATATCGGTACCTGCTTCCTGTGCTTTGGCCAGTTGAATATTGTTCCGTATGTGAGTATCAAATACTTTGTCACCGAACTCCTGTTTCAAAATATTTAATATCTGGCGGTTCATCACTTTTCTTTCATCAAAACGTGTAAGCACATAGCCAAGTATTTCCAGTTTGCCATTCAACCGTTTGATGGTTTTTATATGATGCATAAAAATACGTAACCCCTTCAGAGGAAGAAATTCCGCCTGCAGGGGTATCAGTATATAATCGCTGGCAACCAGTGCGTTCACAGTCAGCATGCCGATAGCCGGCGGACTATCAATAAATATAAAATCATATTGTTTCTTTACTTTTTCCAGCATCCAGGAGAAAAGCTGTTCTCTTCCATAAACACTTACCAGCTCAAGTTCCGCACCTGCAAGCTCAATGGATGAAGGTATCAGATTGAGCCCGGATGACGTTTGCATAACCACTTTAGAAAAATCCCCGTTTTCACCTTTAATAACTTTGGAAAGTTCAGTGAAAATATTTTTCTCTGGTTCATCCAGTATTCCAAGCGCTTCTGTCAAACTGGCCTGTGGGTCAGCATCAATCAATAATATATTTTTACCAAGTAACTGCAAAGCCTTTCCCAGATTGATCGCAGTTGTTGTTTTGGCTACTCCACCTTTAATCATTGCAACAGAGATGGTGTACATGCTATTTACTTTTAAAATTTTACGCCTCGTTTATTAATCCTTCGTTTGTATCGAATCAAAATATTTAATGACTTTCTCATTTTTTAAATCTTTGGTAATCTGATATGGGCTGATGCCATATTGATTTTGTATTAGTGGATCTGAGCCATTACTTACAAGAAGCATAATGATGGCCATATCATTTTTATTATTGGATACGGCTTCGTGCAGGGGGGTATTGCCGTATGAATCCTGAATATTAACTCGTGCTTTGTATTCCAACAATATTTCCACCACCATTGTAAACCCATAAAGAACTGCGGCATGCAAAGGAGTATAACCCTTTTCATTCCCTTCATCCGGGTTACACCCGTTTCTCAGAAGCAATTCTGCCATTTCAGTTTTGCCATTTACTGCAGCATGGTAGAGCAGGCTTTCGTTATATGGTTTAATTTTTTCGCAAAATCCAACTTCGCCGTGTATCATAGCCGATACCTTTTCAAGGTTATTTTCAATAACGGCATAATAAAACTCAAGTTCCTTTGTCATTTCTTTTGTTATTTTCTTCATCCTTATCGGAAAAGCTCTCAATAGTATCTTCTACCCAATAACAACTTAGGTCATTAAATTTACGAAGGAATTCTTCAAAATTTATCTTCCCGTCAACATATTCATCCACTAATTTAGCAAATTCCAGCCCTGGTTTATGTTCCAAATACAATTGATCATAAAAAAAGTTAATGCTTCGTCTGAAATAACCATCATTTACCAGCTGATAGTAATTATCGGCACGGTTTTCGGCAGGTACACGCTGCAGATAAGAACCTGTAATTAAAATCTTCTTCTGAACCGGCTTGACTTCATGTTTATGACTTATATTTTCTTCAGGACTTTCGGGCCAGTAATTTTCCGGATTATTATATTCTTTGATGAATTCTTCATAGGTAATTTTTCCTTCTACAAACTCGTCAACTAGTTTTACATATTCTTTACCCGGCTTATGCCCCATATGCCATTGATCCAACCGGCTTTTTGATTTATCCCAGGTTAATTCTTCTTTTGTGTGTGGGTCCAACACCTTCCCCTCTCCATTTTTTGCAGTTTCCCATACTTTTTCCACCAGTCCGTCATCATATTTTGGACGGTTGTTCATCAACGTTTCCCTTTCCTGTGTCCATCTTATAATTTTGCCATCTTTCAGAAGATTGTTGAAATCCTCAATACGCATGGATTGGGTGACATCACCTGATGCACTTTTTGATTTTATTTTGATTTTTACAAACTGATCGTCAATGCCGATCACTTCAGCCCTTGCAATGCCCTTCTTATAAGGAACTGACAATGATTCACCGACAGCGAGTTCTTTCGTTCCGTTTATTTTAAGCGCCTTATCTACTGCTGCATTTACATCGTCAAGTTTGAAACCGCAAATGGCATCAGAGAATCTGCACCAGGACCCATTTACCTTATTTCTTCTGTAAATGTGGTCGCCGGCTTTGACCTCTACATCATAATCCTTTATCAGTTCGGGATCAGAAATTTCTTTTATATTTTCAGGATTCTTTACACCTTCTCTCAGCTGGTTGTATTCTGCATTCAGCTCCGGGGGATTTTTTTCGACCTTCAGCGATTCATCACTAACTGTTCCTGGTTTTTCTCCAAGCATTCCCCTTCTGATATTTTGTAATACTTCCTGGAGGCTTGCGGGTAAGAATTTAACAAGTTTACTCAATAGTGCCTCAGCTATTTTACCTCCAAGATAAGCCAGTGCAAACAGCAAGCCGGTCAAAGTAAGCGAAATCGATGTTTGCGCAATCTGTTTATAATATTCATTATTTTCCCGTAATATCTCTTCACTCACAAGCATGCTGTCGAAATCATTAAGACTCAGAATACTTTTCACCAGTATTGAAGCATCAATTGCAACTGTGGCAATCAGCAGTGCCTCTCCAATACTCCCTGCAGTTGCTAAGCCTGCACCAAATCCTGCAGCAGCGCCAGCTCCGGAAAGTGTACCCCCGCTAAAGACGCCTGCTATTCCTGCTCCTGCCAGCGTCTCTGAAGCAACGATAATGATAGCAGCCCAACCATAAAAACGGTTAATCACGCCTGTAAGACCCTTGGATACCAGCATACTCTGATCCAGAAACTTGCTGAAATTCATTTTCTTCATTTCGTCCCAGCCCTGTTCAAAATGATCCTTAATATCCAGCAGATCTTTGCCCAATCCGGTACTGTCGGCCGGATTAATTGCTGTGATGGATGTCAGACCTTCAAACGGCCATATCTGTTCCCAAAGAGTATCTTTTATAGTCTCCCACCAGTTGTCTTTTAAATGCTTCAGCATCGGAAGCAGATGTGCTTCCCATACAGCAACAAAATGTCTGTGGTCCACAGGACCGAAAGCTGATCTTAATTTCTCCTTCAGAGCAGGTTCTACCTGGTCAAGTTTCTTTTCTATATAGGCCTTTATCTCTCCAATGATCTTCTCTTTATTCTTGATAACATATTCAATGAACCGGTACATTTTCAACGTCACCTGCAGAGTCATAATAAGGGAATCAAATCCTGGCAAAATTGAAAGAGCGGGCCTTACATATGGATTTTGCAGGACATTAAGTACTTTTTCAGTGGCATCGATCGGGTTATCTGGTAAATCTATATTAAAGTATTTGGCAATTCCGGTGAGAGAAGCGAAGCTGGGCATCTCAAACATCTGAACATCCAGATCTGATTTATGGAGGTTAGCAGCGGCATTCATGTTCTGCAATTCATTTACCTCTCTCTGAAGCTGTAAAAACTTTGCATGAATAGTCTTTAACCTGGGGTATTTTTCATTTTTTGTTTCCGACGCACCCTGTTGTAAAGTATGAATAAGTTCATGAGCCAGCAAACGTTGCCCCTGTTCTGTCGTGGTGTCATATTTCCCTGTGTTAAAGAAAATATCGTTACCATGTGTAAATGCCTGTGCATTTATAAGCTTACTCAAATGATGGGATTCAAAATCATTGTGTATCCTCACCTTGGAAAAATCAGCGCCAATTCTGGTTTCCATTTGATCACGTACTGGATGAGGCAGAGGGTTTCCACTTCCTTTGGCTGCATTTAAATTATCATAAAAATTATCTCCCCCATTTTCAGCATCCTGCTCTTTTTCTGCTTTAGCCGAAAGAACCTCTTCCTTTTCACTTTCAAAAACAGGTTTTCTTTGTGTAACAGTTTTGTCTTGCATATCTGACCGGATGGCTGCGCCGGGCATTTCTTTTTTTCTGACAGTACTGCCGTTATTATTTAACGGCGGAGGAGTTTCATTTGGGGGTCCGGGAATATCATTTACCGGTTTATTGTCTGGTCCCTGTGCTCCCCCCGTTTGGGCCGCACTGGCCGCCGCTTTTATTCTATCTTCCTCTATTTTAGTCAGTTCCGCTTTAAATGCTTCCACGTCAGCCCGGGTCACATAGGCGTGGAACATAGTAAACATATTTAACAGGGAGAATTTATTAGCAAGAGGAATGTTGGCGTTTCGTATCATACTTTTTTCCTCTTCAAAATGCTCATATTCCAGTTTTCGTGACTCATCTTCAATAGTCGTCTTTACAAAAGCCTGCAGTTCAGGTGATTTTTCATATTTGTCCATCATCTTTTCTGTATACTCCGTGGGAGTAACATCTTTATTGTCGGCGCTCCGCAGGTCGTCATGTATCTTCTGTTTAAGTTCTTCCTTTTTCTTCTGCTCTTCTTTTTTCGCGTCCCCGTTGATGGCGTCATCCAGAATTCTTTTACCTGAGTCTCCGGTAAAATCAGGTTTCACAATATTCATACTTTCATAGGTTGGCAATTCCACCTCCCCGGTTTCTTTAAACCTGATCGGGAAATCCAGTTTAAGGGTAATGCCGCTCAGATCCAGTTGTTTCTCTGCAAGCACCCACTGATGGTAATACAGATTTACAGATGTTATCCAGAGATCCAGGTCAACGCTTACCTGACCGGTCAGACGGAAAATTGCTTTAGGGATTACATCCAGATAGGCTCGTATTTCTTTAAATTTTAATCCCTTATCCATGTCCCAGGTAGCATCTACCTTTCCACCTGCTTCTGCATCCACACCCAGACCAGCTTCCCCGCCCAATGAACCTTCCAGTGTAGCTACCAATACCCTGGCTTTGAGTCCGGCCTGGATGAAAAGATAGACTTCGGCATGAGCGCCTGAACCAACAGAACCAATGATCTCCAGGCTGGCTCTTTCCAGTTCATTGATATTGGTTTCTTTAAAGTCAAGGCTCAGCTCCTTAAGCACAAGCGGAAGCCATAAAAATTTGAAATGGACACCTCCTTTGATAAATGCAGAAACACTCATTCCCGGAATCCCGACCAGCGGAATCTCCAGTTCAGGGAATGAGAGGATTTCCTTATCATAATAAAATCCCTCGCCAAACGGTTTTAATTCTTTCGCCTTAATTATACCACCGATAAGTACCTCTCTTTCAGGAGTAAGACGTATGCTTACAGTACCATTTATGCCCTTGTAGATATCAACGGTCAGACTCCCATAACCAAATACAGAAACATCACCTTTTTCCTGAGCTTCGCCCTGCGGCTGACCTTTTTCATCAACCTTTTTATTTGTTACACCAACTTCTATGGTTCCGTCAAACCGACCTTTTTTATAGCCGACTTTTGCCCTTAGTTCAAATACCCCATCCAGATAGGAGATGGTCAGTTTCAGATCACTGAGACCCGGCACATTAGGCAGGTCAGGCACCGCTTCTCCTGCCAATCCAAGTTTAAGACCAGCTACGCCTTTTGAAGTAATGGTCACTTTTGCAGAACCGCTCTTAATGCCGGGAAGTTTTTTAAGTTCTACATCTGCTATAAAAGTGAAATCACCATTCTCTGCAAAATCAGCGTGCAGTTTTATTTTATCTATTCCAGGTATAGATAACTCTGCATCTCCATCCACCGTAAACACACCTTCCTTATAGGCAGCTTTCAATGATGCTTTCTTAACCCCTTTTACAATACCTTCCTTGATTCCTATATGTCCACCTATTTCCCATTTCCCCTTCTCATAAGCGACATTTATTTCGGCAGGATCAAAATACTTACTGTCAAAATTAAATCTGCCATCCAGGCTGAGACTATTACTTAATTTTGCAAATATTTCCCCGTTACCCAGCTTTTCTATACTGAATCCCAGACCTCCTAAGATATATAGCGACGTATTGGTTCCTCCACCAATCTCAATATTGCAATAATCAACCTTAAATGGTTTTGGTACATTTTTACCTATCTTGTCAAGTGGTATTACAGCTTTGACATTGAAATCTCCGTTCTCAAAAGAGAAAAAGATATCCACACCCTGTAAAAAGCTAAGCGTGGAATTCACCTTTCCCTTTACTCTAACATCAAATCCCTCTATGATAATGTCCTTTTCATCTATTTGAACAGGACTAAATTTAGTAAGTGAAAGAGACTTTAACATGGGAGAAATAATTGCTTTCTCATCTCCGTCCTGTACGATGTATTTATCTTTCGTCTCCTTCTTTATTTCGACTTTCTTCTTTTTTAAACTCTTGTCCACACCCACTTCAGTACTCTTACCAGTAAAACGATTTTCAAAACTTATGGATTTGACTTTACCTCCCGCATATTCAACTGTTACTTTGAAAGCTCCAACTTTTGTTCCATTTGCATGATGAGGAATCAGATATGAGGCTCTTTTATCGCTGCTCGTCAGCAGAAAATATCCATCTGGGATTTCTTCTTCTTTTACGATAATTAAGTCATCCTTATATGGATTCCGTTCATCTTTGGTATCTGTAAATGCCTTGGAATAGTAAAAATCCGTTTTCTTCAGTTCTTTACCTGCTCCATCCAAATCATCCACGTAAGAATCAAATTTGCTTTTTATCACTTTCGCAGATTGTGGAACATTTTTAAAAGTTTTTGCGTAATGTTTTGCAATACCTTCAAGTGCTTTTGTGATTGCATTTTCTACAACTTTAGCAACACGCAGGTTCTCTCCTGCATCCAGCAGAATAAAATTGGTCATATCATCAGCATTTTCTCCTAATATCTGCCAGTCCACCATATGTTCTACCTGGTAAATATTGGGTCCGCCTTTATAGTCCCAGTTTGGTATCAGAACCTCATTCACTATCTGTGTAAAAGTGCCGACGATTCCCTTATAACTTGACCTGCTATTTTTGGGCTTTAATCTTAATAATGTGCCTGTATTAAACGATTCCCCTTGTTTTAATTCCCCGACTTCTAAAAGATTCTCCCTTGCTCCGGCCCTTACATTTTTCTTCCACATTGAATCCTGCTTAGTGTCCCTTGTCCCTGATTTGGGAATTTTGGAGGGTCTATGATTTCTGAAATGATTTACAGCATCCTCTGAGAGATGGTACTTATGGGGCTTTAGTTTTTTGATGTGGAATTGCTTTCTGCTTCTGGTGCTCTTTTTACTTATGAAACCGACAGTGCATTTATCTCCCACCTCCTTTAAGTCTTCAGGAGTTGCTTTAGCGAAATCCGTTTTTTCATCTTTTCCTTTTTTCTGGATCTTTTCCATTACCGGGGTAGTGCTACCCCCGGATTGCTGAACAGTATGCGTTAATTCGTGGGCCAATAAATGCTGACCGTCCCTGGATGAAGTATCATATTTCCCGGAATTAAAATAAATGTCATTCCCATGTGTGAAAGCCTGGGCATTCAGGTCCTTGCTCATACGGGCGGCATCTGAATCGTTATGAATACGTACATTTGAAAAATCTGCCCCCATTGAGGATTCCATCTTCTGGCGGGTATTTTCAGGTAATGGATGACCTGATCCCTTTGAGCTGTTCAGGCTGCTTTCAATATGAGGTTCTGCGTTTTGTGAACCCGTGTTACCCTCTTTTTTCTGCAACCTCTCCTCTTTTCTGCTTTCAGTATATTTCCGCTGACTTCCCTCATCCGGAGGCTCGGTATTGCTTTCGAAGATGGGTTTACGCTGCAATTTTTTTACTTCCGCAGATGGATCTTCTTCCTCCTCAAGTTTCTGAACTTTATTTTCTTGTTCACAAACGACACATTTTTGCTGAAAAAAAGGCATGACCGATACGGGAGAAAAAAATCCTGTTCTTTGGGCAGAAGGTTCAGCAGAGTTTTGTATTACCTTATCTGCAACTGAGTCGGCCTCCTTTTCATAGGGATCATTGGGCTGGCCTATATTCAGCTTTGCCTGTATGGATGAATCCCGGCTTTTGGTACCGGTGAAAAAAGGTTTTTCCTTCTGAGCAGATCCAAAAAAATGCTGATCACTTTCTTTTGAAAAAAAAGGAGTGGTTTTCCGGTTGACCGAGCTTGTTGCATTTCTGGTTTCAACGGTTTTCATCTTTTATAAATAGATGACTTGCTTGTTTCTTATACTCAACGCCACTCAACCCTTAATATATCTTTCATCCATGGAAGCATGATAATACTCAGGTTCCAGGGCAGGTAATCCAACAACACATCAATGGATTTTGTTTCTACATGAAGGTATAAATTGCCGTTCCTTGAAAATAATTTCCCTGGTCTTTGTAAAAAACCTTCTCTTAAACCGTCTACCGAAGTGTTTTTTAAAATATTCCACTGCCCAATTGCCGCTTCGAGGAGGAGGTCAGCTTCGCGGGTAAATTCCCTGGAAAGAGCCTCTGCCAGTTCAACCGGTTTCTCAATGGGATAAGCACAAAGCAATTTGGCAAGTGTTAATTCATATTCTTTTGCTTCAGTATATCCGTTACTCAGATAATGGATCAGGTAAAGGGAGGTCACCTGTGAATGCTCGTCAACAAAAACACCCTCCTTTACCAGCTCCAGCCGGTCAAATAACGATTTCAAAAATGGATGCAATAAAACGGTTCCGGCATTTACAATATATATACCTTCCTCATCAAGAACTTTCCCGTTATATCTGGAAATTTGTTCATTAATATTTCCGGGTCCCTCTTCAAATTTTTTTTCTTTTAAATTTTCCAGATTCTTTACTGCCATTCCGATCCTTTTTTCTTCCTTTCTGAGCCGTTTTTTTAATTCATCCGAGTAAAGATTGAGAAGAGGCCATGTTACCGGCAATTTTTCAGCCAGCGCAGGAGAAATTTTAACTGCAGGAATTATCTCCTCAACAAAAGAACGGACCAATTCAGCAGTCAGGGTCGAAGCAGACGGATATGGCTTGCCATTTGAGGCCCATCCTAACAAGCGCTGCCATAAAATATTTCTAAGTTCCCTTTCATTTTCATTTCCGGATATTTTTTTTCTCTTCTGAAGATTCAGATAGAGCAGAAGCAGTTCATCGACATATTCAGACAGGTATTCCTGTTTTTCCGCAGTCAGGATTTCTGAGAGTTTATGCAAAAAACCATCCGTATGCTGGGTAACTATTCTTTTCAAAAAAAAAGAATCCCGGAGAATCCTTCCTTTAAGGATTTGATCGCTGTTAAAATCCGTTGCCAGTGCTTCCAGAACATCCTGATACCATTTATCAGCCGGCTGACCACTGTTCCATGCAAGGAACCCATGATCCATATAATAGAGCCATTGCTCGAAAACGCCAAGACGCCTGTCCCTGGATATGACAGCATATTGCGACGAAGCAGGATCTGTAACGGCGGCTAATTTATCTTCTATTTTTTTTTTTATTTCCCGTATCCAGTCATCATCTCCTATCTCTTTTTCTGATACTACCCCCAGATCAACTTCAAACCTGTCAATCTCCATAAGTTCATCTTCATTGCTGATTTCATCAAATACTTTTTCCAGCAAAGGCACTATCTCATTCCTGTACCAGTCGCTCACCTGTTGTTGAATGTGATAATAATTTACCTTTTTATCCAGTTTGAGTTCTATGATTTGCTTTTTTATCAGGTGCCTCATAATGGATCATTGGCCAAGAAGCCATTTTTTAATTTTTTTATAATCAATTCCCGGTTCAAATGAAGATAACTTTTCACTTTCCCAGCCCTTGTAAATCATATTCATGTCAATGCCTTTCTCCTTCAAAAATCTAAACCCCGATTTCAATGCAAGTATCATGTCCAGATCTTTCCCGTTAAAACAGACGCTATCAAGGTATTTCCAGGTAATGCTCTCGATCACCTCCTGTTTCTGACTCTTATTGAGACCCCGGATACCTCTTGCATTATTGGTCCTGTCATTTATTACTGCATTTGCCAGTTCATTGTACTCTGCAGGAGAAGGTTTCGATTTTTTGAGAAAAATAATCGCGTTGGTAACAAGATTTTTATCCGGGAATAATTCCTTAAGGGTATTCATCCGGATTTCATACCGGTGAGCCCTGGATTGAACAAATCTGAATTTATCCTTTAGCAGCTGATCCCCTGTTTTAGCAGGTTGTATTTCATTTTCTGCCTTTGATGCCTTAACAGATTGTATATCTTTTTTAATCTTCAATTCTTTAGCCGGTTCAGGCGGTTTCTTCTCAATAAGCGGAACTGTTTTATTTATGGCCTCAGGTTTGGTAATAATTTCTGCCGGCCGGTTTCCGATTAAGCGCTCCCGCATTCCTGATTCGCAATAGGTGAATTTATATTCCCTATCCTTCGTCCAACAAAACAATTGATTGATGTTGGATAAAACGTCAATCCCTTCACACCGGTCTCCGGAACCAGGATTACATGTATCCGGCTGGTCATTTCCACAATCACAGGGAATACAATCCCGGCATTCCGGTAAGGGTTGAAATTCTTTATTAAACAGAAGGTTCAGAAAATCACAATTGTTGTATCCGGGGTCACAGAGTTTATTGGCGAGCCATTGCAGCCATAATTTATCATAGAATTCCATACAGCAGAAGTCCCTTGGCCTCAGCCACAAAATACGAAGCAGAACATGAGCGGGAGCCTCTTTTTGTAATAATTTCTCTATGATCTTTCTACCCGATTCAGATCTGAACCTTTCAGTCCAGGCCGGAAGTACCAGGGTTGCAATAAATGAGTAGGGATCGCAACCAGGGGTTAGGCAGACTGTATTATTGACTTCGCAGGGATCAGTTTCCCCTCCGGGTTTCCATTGAAAATGACAAAGTTGATCTTTATCAATACAGGGACGTGGTTGTCCATCACAATTGCATTCGGCATAGTTTCCCTTTTCGTCGGAGCATCTTGGCCTTAATAATATATGCTCCACCAGGTGCATCCCATCGCTGTTAATGAGCCTCTTAGACCTTTCTACGGCATTGCAGGCCATATCCGGGTTGGAATAGAATTGAGGGTTGATCGCTACTATTTCGCTGAAACAGGAAATCTCAGTGCCCAAACGATTCAGGCTTTTATTTACCGTTGCGTCTCCTTCCATCTTATAGCCAGAACAGAGTGCGTTACCCCTGGAAACTACCCCGCTCTCCTTTAAATATTCAGCCTTCTCTTTCAGTGTAAGCTGGGTATGCAATTCAATCCCATAGGGTCCGCAGTTACAATTGTATACGGGTTTATAATTTTCAAAATTTTTTAATAAAATCCATGATGATAGGTAAAAATCCAATGCCTGGCAGCAATCTTCAAAACAACAATCACTGATCCAGGAAGTGTAGCAGGAAGGTGTACAATCCGGTTCCCTGCAGGGGGAACTGTTGGGATCATCGCTCAATGTATCACGGCAGCAGGGATCGAATCCCGGTAGCTTTATTTCAACTGCATATTGATCCTTACCCCCGGAATTGCAGGTATTCTTTACTCTTCTTACCGGGAAATAACAGGCAATTTTCTGTAATTCCTGTTTCCAGTTTCTGAAGCTAATGCTTGCCGAAGCAGGTTCAGCCATTTTATAGTATCGTTCCTGCTTTTCATTATCCAATGTATAGCGGTGGTTAAGCGAAAAATGCCCGCCTTTCTTAACATAATTTTTTTCAATATAAACCGATTCCATAAAATGTAACAGCCATTCACAGGCAGAATAATTCAACCTGCTTTTTTCACCGATATGAATGATTGCTAACGGGTTTTTCTGAAGATCAGTCAGAATTATTTTATCCTGACCGACCGTCTGTACAAGATCCATGAAATTAAAACCTGATGCATGGTACAATTGATCCATCACCTGGTCTCTCCTGGAAGGAGTATCATACGTACAGGGATGCTGCAAACCTGTGTTATTGCATGCCACATAAAATCCCGGATTACAGGTCACCCTGTTAACATAATTGTGAAATCCATTATCACTCTGCGAAACACAAATAAATTTTTCAATACCCTCTTCTCCCCAGGCTTCTTCACGAGTTGCAAACCCATGGGCACTGATAGCCAGCACCTCACGTATAAATATTTCATATTTACAATGGAGTGTACTCCACTCCACATAAAAATTACCCGGGTATTTCAACAGGATCAAAAAAAACTGAAACTGATTCATTGCCTCTGCTGGTGTTGAAAATTCCCTGCAGCTTACCCATTCCATGGAAAAAGTATTCGCTATGTTATCCAGCATACCAATAATAAATACATATTTTTTCTTGCCTGCATAACGAACCGGATAGCTTTCTGCGATGGGAGCCAGTGTTTTCTGCACCTCGTAATCGCCGAACTCAATTAAAGTTTCTTTGGGTACAAAAACGAGACTTTTACTATTATCACAGGCATCTGAGGAATTCACCAGTAATTCCTCCATACTGATAACCTGTCCCTTCCCATAATTGTTAGTTTTTCCTGCATATTTTAAAACTAACAGGTATTCCTGCCTGAATGCGTCAAGTGCATCATCGGAACTGGCATAACCCCGTATGCTTTCAAATAAAATCAGATCCTGCCCGGCAAACTTGCCCTTCTGATATTTGCGATTATTGCATTTCACCAGGTAATGATACCAGAAGATCTTTGTTTTTTCATCCTTACGCTTCCTGATGATATCGGATCCAAGTGCAATATCAATGTAAGTGTATCCTTTCAATGCTTCCTGAATAAGCTTGTCTTTCCGGGAGACTGCATCTGCATACGTCTTTATCGGATTAAGGACAGGGTGAAATGCCAGCAGGTTGTCCTTGTCAACCAGTTTATAGACAAAATCCTCTCCGGGATTAATCCTGTTTTTCTTCAGAATATCCATCAATATTTTATCGGAAGAATCAGAAACCGTCTGATATAAGCGTTTCCCGGACGAGAGAATTGATTGAGCTTTCTTCCTGGCTTCAGAATCGGGCTTATCCAGCTGCGCTACAGCTCTTATATTCAGAGAATTACTTTTAAGCGCAAGCAATAATTTGCCTTCTGTTAAACGCAGGCTCAGATCCTTTAAATTTGTATAAAATGCCGTTGCCGCTTTAAAGGCAAGCTCACTGCTTCTATAATTTCCCTGACTGAAATAATCGATGAAATTTCCTGTTTCATCCCCTGATCGGTATTTAAATTCCCACTCGTCCGGAAGAGGATCTGTGACCAATAACCTGTATGTGTACGTATTTATCTCTTCAAGTATCTCAAGCATCTTCTTTTTGGCCAACTCTTCCGAAGAAAAGGAATCAAAATAGCGTGCCAGCTTTTCAGACCCGTCGGAAACAAACATCTCAAAATTTTCGGTCTGTTTATTTTTTTCAATTAAATAGGAAGAAGCCCTGGTAAGCAACGGCAGAATTGACCGGTAGCTTTCTTTAGCAGATCTTGTGTTCGGAAAGTCCTTGATTGAATCAAACTGAAAACTGGCTTTCTTATTTAATATTGAAAACCTTTTTCTTTCTTCCTTTAGGTGAAAAACTTCTGTTGGTTTCCATTCAAATTCGTTTTCGTTAATAAATATAAACGGAAATTTATCAACGGAAACCACGATCAGTTTGTCCAATTTCCGGGAACGGCCAACTTTGGTAAATTCATTTTCATCCTTCAGGGAATTGCTTAATTTCCCCGCAACTTTCTTTCCAAAATTATCCGCATCTGCTTTTCCCGGAAAATGTTGCTTACTTTCAGCAATGAGTTTGCCTTCTGTACTGGTCAGGATAACTTTATAGATATATTTGCTGATAAAGACATCAGTGGCGGGATCGGGGCGGAACTTGAAAGCTGTATCGAGTGTTTTGACAAAAGATTCCGCCTTTTCTTCCCGGTCAAAGAATTTCCCGATCCTGTATTTATTCCCAAAGTCATCCTGAATATAAACCTGGTATTGTTTCTGATAACTTACATAGTCATATTCAAACACCGGAGAAAGCAGTTTTTTATAGATTGATTTTAATGAAGCCAGACCTTCCTTTTCATCGAATGTCTTTTCAGGCACAGAAAAGGCAAGGTCAAACAGCAATATGGAAAGGCGGTATAATTTGTCCGCCGGTTCCACCACAAAATTGCAGAGATAATGACGGTTCCAGTTGTCAATGCCGGCAAGTGCCTTAACTCTTTTCTCAAATCCGGAAATGTTGGTAGTGTTCCATTTATTCTTCAGATAATCATAAGCCTTTCCCCTGTTGCTGCTGATATCATCGTAATGACTTAGAAATCGTTCCTCTGCTTTTATTTCAAGTTCCGGCAAATCATTGCTGCTTATAAAAGGAGCCGACAATAAAGCATAGTCCGTAAAGGTCTCTGCAAACCTTGAAAGCAGGTGATTTAAGAAATCCTGACGACGTTTCAGATAAAGTTCCTTGTCTTCCACAATCAGCTGAAGATATTTTGAATAAACATCCAGGTTAAGCTCAACGTCAAAAGAGAAATATTCATCTTCTGTTTTATTCCTGATAATGAATGACCTGTAATTTTCGATAAACGTAGCAGAATACTTAACGGAAGCAGCGGCATCTTCGGCTTGTTTCCGGTCTTTATAATAGTGTTTGCTGATTAGTGCCAGATCGGCAGATGTAGTAAAGAAGTAAAAGAAATAGCAGTCATTTGAATTGGACACTATGACAGGTTTGCAGTCACCAAAAAGAAAATCATCCTTAAGCTGGTTAAGGGCAAGGTCACGTTCTTCCGCAAAACAAAATTCATATCCCGGAAAGTCATCTTCACAGGGATTATTACAGCGTCTTTCAAGGTCACTGTTTTTTAATTTTCCGCTATCAATCAGCGCCTGTATTTTCTTTCGGTCAGTAGGATAAGCAAGAATACTTCCCTGGGTTCCCAGTGTATTGTTCCCATCTTCATCAATATGGAACCGTAGCAGTTTTTGCATCTGGGGCGCATTGGTCAGCTGGTTGATAAAGTATGTATGGTTATCCGATGCTTCCTTCGAAGAAGAAAGGGAAAACAGGGAACGTATATTTTTTAGCTGGGTAAGGTAATTGGCAAGCAACTGGTCGAAAAATAAAAGGAATCCCTGAAGCTGAAGGGCTTGTGCTTTTCTTGAATCAGGCTGATCGCTGGCCAGACCACCTTCGCTGATACCATATACTTTAGGGAATTCATTTTGTATAGAATAATAGTCTGCCAGGTCATTCCGGTAAACACCCTGGGGTAAGATCGGATCAAGGAAGTCAGAAGGTTCTGTATATAAGGCCTTTTGCACTCCGGAAAACTTCATTTCAAAGTAGGATTCGAATTTTTTAAGATCTACCTTTTCAGGTAATCCATTGCGGGTAAAGATAAATCCTGAACAGGCAGGGGAAAATGCCGGTATATGATTTTCAGGAAGAACAAGTGTCCATTCCGGAACACTAATTTTATCCTTACAGCATTTGATCCATCCCAGGTTCCTGATCCGCCTTACTCCTTTTATATCAGACAGAAGGTGATAAACATCAGAAAGGTGTAATTCCTTTCTGAGTTTCAATTGTTCAAATTCATCAGTGTCAATAAAACCATGACTCTCTTTTATATTAAAGGGCCTGCCTGAAAATATTTCATCGATCGGTTTTTGTTTATCCAGCAGCTGTTGAAGGGAATAAAACCTGGGTGACGGGGATAGAAATTCCTGAAGTGCTTCAACCATGTTCACATATACTTCTTCTGCATCAGCATCAGTTTCAAGGTCTATTTCCACACAGATCCCCAATTCCAGCTTGCAAAGAACTTTAATATCTACAAAATCTTCACAGAGATTCCGGTGAGCCATCAGACTTTCCCGGATCCTGCGTATTGTTTTCTCATAGAGGTGTTTGTTCTGATCAATTCCCTCCTCAAGTTGAATGAACACATGATAAAGGCCATTGAGGTTATTGCATTTACAATAATCCTCCTCTGCCACAAAAGCTTCTAAAAGAACAGGTTCAGTATCATCTGCAGGCTGAGCTTTCCGATTTTTACAAAAATCAACCGGAATGCTGTCATCTACTTCCAGCCATGCATTTTTTACTCCTTCCAGATCTACAAGAAGCTTTCTGTAATCAGTAATTGTCAAAGGATTATTACCAAGGATACGGGATGCCTTGAAAAAATTATTGTCAGGTGTGTTATCTGCCGGGTCCCTGGTAAACAAGTCACCTGCCGGAAGGTTGGTACGATAACCCAGGTCAAGCAATGCGTAAATGAGAGATTCCAGGATTGTAATACCAGGATCATGAACATTGTGGTCTGTCCATATCTTTCCGGCCAGTTTACCGAGGTATTCAATAGCACTGCTGCGTAGCTTATTAAAATCAAGGTAATCCGGAAATCCGGTATTTGTCTTGCTTATGGTTTTATCGTTTGATGAGTCTGCCATTCGGTCTCCTATACTTTTTTCTTTTTACAGTAATCAGATATTTTTTCTGGATTTGTGTCACATTTAAAAATCGGATCCTTATCTCCGGGACAGGGGTAATAATTACCCCAGCTATCACAATCGGGTTTATCAATGCATACTTCAATATCTCCGGCGATCAGAATAGACCTGGGCGTATCAGGGCAAATTCTTGGCAGATCGTCATTGAGGGCAATTTTTTCACTGCCCATCTTCAGATCACCTATAAAATCCATATAATCCCGGGTTTCCAGGAACCGGATAATATCTGACCTGTACACGCATTGCCCGAATGTCAGTTTATAATAGTCACCCACCGCCCATGGTGCCAGAAATTCCCGTATATCTTTCTTTACCTGTTCTTTATAATAATTTTCATCTTTGCCTTTCAGCAACCGTATCTTAAGGCAAAAATTTATTTTTTCATATCGTGGATTCATCGTGCGAAAGCGGACAAATGGCGAGGTTCGCTTCCTTATATATGCATCGATATCTTCAATAATACTTACAGGAAGTTTGGGTTCAAATGAATTGCCCGCTTTTAATTTATTAAGATCGGGAATAACAGCCAGTAAAACATAGCCTCCTGCATATGGGAAGTCATTACTGTATTCATGTGCATTCAAACCGAAACTGTGGTTGATACATTTAACTTTGAATAATTGAGGAAAAGCCTGGAGCGCAAGCCTTTCATAGTCAAAAGCCTGGATCGCCCTTCCTTTGTGCCGAAGCGTTTCACTCACGCGCACATAAAATTGTTGTTCGATCTCAGGAACCAGTCCGCCGAATGAATCATAGGGCTGCGAAACGGATTTTACAGAGGCATCGGCAACTTCAAGTTTGGAAATATTTCCGGATAACAGCGGTTTTGACAGCCTTGACTTGTCATTTGCCTCATCATTGGTAAAGATCACCTGAACGGCCTGGGAAAGAATTCCTAAAGTCTCGCTCACAGATCCGCTGTTTTTGGGAATTGAGGCTTTTATCCAATGCAGACCCTTTGGCATTACCGTATTATCACTGGTCATATTGGCCGGTAGTGCAAGTTTTATAATGCCGGAACTGGTCAGGTTTTTTGTAGCATCATCCAGCACTTCAAAACCTGTTCTCAATGGCTTCCATAAATTACTGTCGAGGTAATGCCAGAAAACTGTCTCTTTATCCGACTCGGAGTCGGATGTAGCCTCAGCGAGCTGGAATAAAATATTCAGGTTGTCGCCTGGTACCAGGTCTTTCAAACCAAGGAATAAGCTGCCTTCATCACAAAAGGTAGGGAACAGAGTTGGCTGAAGATTGATAGTTTCTTGTTTGTATGTTCCATAATACGGATACAAATGAACGAGGTCAATATCCTGTATTGTTGCTTTAGCTGAATAGTCCAGAGAAATATTGCTAATAACCGGTGTCCATGGCTCATTGGGAATAATTACCTGTTTAGTTCCAAATATCCCTCCAAAAATTCCATGCAGGTCAAAACCCGTGAGTATAGCATTAAATTTATTTCTAATAGCCGTTTTTAATTCATCCTCGATACCGGTCAGGTCGGTGTTTAATAAAACAAATAAATCTGATACAAAATCCTTAACCAAAGTCTTTACCTGGGCTTGCTGGACTGGAGTTAAAGTAGAAACATCTAATCCACCAAAAAGAGCCGGTATAGTAATAGCGGCCAGTGTCGCTATGTTATCCAACAAAGAAATACAGCGGGCGATTATACTATTTAACAGCGGGGTATTTATTGAGCTGTCTATTTTGTTTGTAATAATCTGTATCAAATCATTCAAAACACCATTTATAGCACTGTTGACTACGTCGCTGGCTATCTGGATAATTATGGGTCCGATATTTCCAAAGAATAGGGAAATATCAAATATTGCAGGTATACCATTATTAAGATATACCGCTCCGTCTATTAAGGTCGGGAAACGGCCAAATGCCATCATTTGCCTTGCTAAAACAAAAGCGTAATCCTTACTTAAGAAATCCTGGTTTTGAAGATTAAACCGTAAAAAGCCTGACCTGCTGTCAGCCTTATATTTTAATAACTCTGTTTCAAAATCAACATACTTTCTCGTTCCATCAAAATCCGAGTTTTTAACATGAAAAGAATAATCATATAATGTCAGATTGTTGCAAATAGCATTACAAGCGCCCGGATTGAACAGATGACGATTCCGGTCATGGGTAGAGGGATTTGGATCTGGAAGTATATCCGCTGATGTGCCGTTTTCTTTAAGCCAATTGCCATTTTCCAATAAGGCAATATTCACCTCAAAATCACATTCATTCAATCCATATATATCTTTGGTATTATCATGGGGATCAGCGCAATCATGGTAATTGTTTCTTACAATATAAGCTTTATAATAATCATTAAAATTAACAGGCTTATCCTTCCAGTTAAGATTAATACAGATCTCATTCCACTTCTTAAATAATATTTCCTTACTCCCGATAAAGAAGTTGGGTCCTGAAAGGTTTTTATCACCTGTCTGTGGATTTACTACATCAAAGTCAATTATTTCAGGTCTGGTGCCGAAGGGATATACTGGCGCATTTACATCCATCACGCTTTCATCGTTCTGAACTATGAAATTCTTCAGACCGCAAACGTCAACTGATATTACCGGTTTGTCTATATCTGCATCTTCAACTTTCCCGATTAATACATTCCTGAAAAAATGATATAAAGAAACATCCCCATCTGCTTCTTCCTTTAACAAACAACAGCTCTTATCCTGTGTACAGCAGTCTTCTTTATTATCAGAGGGTTCTGCAATATCTGCAAGGGAAATTCCGGTAAATTTAATCTTATCATCCAATTGAATTTTTACCAGTGGGTCAGTTGTTCCGAAATCTTCCAGCAAAACATCCTTGTTATAAAATGTTACAGCTCCCTTGTCAGGGTTCAACTTTAGTACAATATGAAGATTAAAGGGATACCCTGATGTCCCGGGAGCAGGCAAATTTGCCGGGAGTAATTCCAATAAATCTATCGAACTGGGTTCTAACCAATCCTTTTCTCCGCTGAATAAAAAATTAAATGACCTTCTGGGTTTTATCAGGTCAGTCAGGATTTGCCTTTCTCCGTCAGTAAGCCCGGCGATTGTCGAAGTGAAAACAGACTCGACTACTGTTCCCTCAAATTTTCTTTTTCTGGTCGGACAGTAACATAATGTTTCCTCCCGGCCCAGAAGGAAGAATTCACGTAATTCATCAGCCAGTTTACCGCTAATACCTTTTCTCTGTGCCTCTTTAATGATATCCTCGTTGATATAATAATAAGTATCGGATAATATGCGATTTACATCATTGAATACAACACTTTTATAAAATTTGTCCGCCTTATAAAAATCCGGGTATTGAACTGTATCGGTAATTGTTGTTGTACTTTTATCATTACAACAATCTTTTGAACTATTGCTGATGGAGGTTGCAATATCAGAGCAAATTGATTCATTCAACTCACAAGGCAAAGAAATATCAATAGTCCTGGTACTTCCTGCCTGCAAAAAAAGCACGGGTGATGCCAGGATGAATCCAAGTCTTGCACTGGGGTATGGTTTGACCAGTTTGGTTTCAGGATCAATATATTTACTATAATGTGCGCCGAGTGTCGGGAAATTTTTTGGATCACCGGAGAATTCCTTTTCCACACCATCTGCCATTTCCGCTACGGGTGCCATATATACACCTTCAACATAAGTCTGGGCATGCGCATTCTGGTTGTTGACGAAGAGTGTCCTTTTATCGGCAATCGATGTCTGGGTAACTACAATATCATCGTCAAGAGCAAACAGAATCTCCTGTTTATTGACATCTTTTCCATCCTTAACCCGAATACCTTTTTTGATCAGGTAATTCTTTAAGGCTTTCTGTATTTCAAATACTACGTTGGCCTTATCAGGAACTGCTTCTTCCGCTTTGAACTGAAGTATCTCCTTATAAAAATAGTCGAGATGTTTCCGGGTATATTGATTGAGGTCATTCTGCAATTGCCGGAACATATTCAGAAAGGCAAACAGCAGGGCAAGGTGTGGAGAATGCTTTTTCTGCAATTCCTCCTTTAACGGAATAAAACTCACTTCCAGGTTTTTTTCAGATGCAGCTGACAATGTTTTTACTGCGTCAGTGAAAACAGTAACCAGAGTACTAAAATCTGTATATAAATTGATAATTCGCTTACGGGCACTTACCGTGCTTTCAGAGAAAGATGTATCAGTGGCGGATAATGCAGCCTGGTCAAGTCCCCATACCGGGTTTTCGGAGAGTTTTAGAAAATCGATTCTATTAATCCCATAAGTTTTTACTGCTGTGTTGGAATATTTAATAAACTGTTTTACCGGAGCCTGTAACTTATTTTTTATCAGTTCGTCCAGGTTTGCAGCTATTGGCAGGCTGCTATCCCTGAGTATGAGTTGCCAGTTGTTAATATTATTAATAAAACGGTAATAAATGGAGAAAGCACAAAGCTGCAGTCCGGCAGGAGATGGTTTTTTATCAAAAATGGATCTGTAAAGATCTAAATTGGTTTCTGTGTTGCTGACAGGAAACTTTATAATGGACGCCAGAGTAAACGGTACACTATTTTTAAAAAAAGGCTGCCAGTCATTCACATTCAATTTCAGGTCATAATAATTGATATGCCTGGACATTTGAACGAAATAATTGAGGAGGTCAGCCAGGGTGCGGGCATCAATTTTGGCAGCGCCGGCCAATAAGCTATCCATTACCCTCTGGCTTTGGCTTGTGCCCGGATCATTCTGAAAAGGATGTATGAGACATTCGCAATCCATGTTGTGAATATTCGTTCTGTGTTAATTCTTATTCTTTCCCTTAAGCAGGCCCGGCAGCTTCATTCAGATAATAATCATAAACATAATTGTATCTCGAATTGGTTTCGGGGATAGTATATTCGACGGTGATTGTGAATTTCCCCTCAATGAGATCTGCTGAATCGGCTTGTGTTACATCCACTTTTTCCGCAATAATCCTTGGCTCATAAAAAAGAATGGCATTTTCCACATGGTGCTTGATCAGGCCTATCAGGCTGTTATTAAGTGATTCAAACATGTAATCATTCAGGTTACAGCCATAATCCGGTTGCATTACTCTCTCTCCAAGGCTTGTGGAGAGTAATATATCCAGGCTTTCCCTGATATCATCAAGGTCACTTACCAGCTCCACCTGTCCGGTTTCAAAATCAAATGTTGGAGGAAAAGACCATCCTGTTCCGAGAAAAGAATTGTAAGGTGGTTTCATAATTTTCTATTTTTTATCCGCCAATCTGAACTGTAGGAAATCCACTTACGATTACCCCGCCATGTGAGGTAAGGTCGCCTTGCCGTGCTGCCATTCTTCCGCCAATGAAAACGGTTGCGGACCCTTTTACAATCAAATCCGGAGGACCTGCACAAACACATAAATCACTTACCACTGCTGCGGGCAAACTGCCGATTAACACTGTAGGAACGCCGGGGCCTGTAATCGGTCCGCCTACATGTGGATTCGGGGAAGCCAGCGGGCAGGTATGCATATCGGTTATTCTTGCGGCAGAAGGCATATTTTTTGTTTTAGTTTATTTTTACTGGAAGTCCATTAATCTCAGTTGGTCCCTGGGCAGCCAATTTTGCTGTTGCTCCTGAAATGCTTACGTCTGCGTCAGCTTTTACAGACAATGAAGGGGCTCCCACAGAAAGAGATGTTCCACCACTGAGAGTGAGAACCGCACCTGCTTTTATATCTATATTCTTAGGACTCTCCATAGATATCCCTGAGGGTTGCATAGTGATTTTATTATCACTCTGATCAACTATTATTATATTCTTACCCTTCTCATCCAGCTTAATACTGTTTCCTGCAGGGGTATCTATTGTTATCGTCTTTGTTTTATCGTTAAAACTAATGTGCATTTTGCTGCGAGTGGTAAATCCTTTTTCGTCATTGTCATCTTTTGCCGGGATGGGTGCCGGATGTTTACTGCTGTTGACCATACCGAGTAAAACCGCATCTCCCGGATCATGATTTATAAAGCCCACTATCACCTCATCACCTATTTCCGGACGAAAGCATGCGCCCCTGGAGGATCCAGCATCAAGGCTGGCGATTCTTGTCCAGACACCCCTTGCATTGTTATCTATTACAGGAATCTTTACCAGTATACGGTCCTGGCCGTCCGGGTCTCCCTCAAGCTTTACTACAACCCCGATCTGCAATCCCTGAATTGCCCCGACCAATCCGGCTGATGGAAGATCTTCCAGGTCTTTGTAATGATATCCGAATCTTTCAGGATCCATCCCGAATTGTATTTGTGTTTCCCAGGTGCCATTCCCCATTTCCTGTCTGACCGCAGTAACATAGACTTTACCATTAAACCTTTCGCTGACACCTGTGATTTTGACCGTATCTCCTGGTTTAATGTCCCCGAATCCGATGAATCTGGCTCGTCCACGAATTTTGGAAAGCCGGCTGCGCATGAGAATCCCATCGGCCCAATCCTGCAACTCCTGTTCCAGCTTATGGCCACTGTGATGCATTTCAAAATTATCAGGACTGACTGCATCTGCAAGATCCGCTCCGCTTAAATTACCAGGTTCTGAAAGCGATACTGACGATGAATCAGCTTTAAATAACTTTTGGTTACTGTAGTCCCAGGATGAAGCCTGTACGTTTTTAAACTGATTTCGCGCATCGATCTCGGATTCAAATTCCAGCACTGAAGAACCATAGTTAACCTGTAAAGCTTCTTTTGACTGAATTGAGGGTCTGGTGATTTTAATTGTTCCGGCGTCCGGTATCACCAGCATGCCATTCGCTTCCGCGCGGAGAAGCATGAAATCCCAGTCTGAAATATGGTGCTGGACCAGCTCCTTGTGCAATAGGCTGGTTGGTTCTGCATCGGCTTTCAGGTTATATTTACCTGCAAGCTCATCAAAGACCTGATTGTCTTTTACATCTTCAAAGTAATGACTGTGACGGCCAATTGTCATTTTTACACATTCATCCATGGCTTCAACAAGCAACTGGCTGTGACCATTAGCTTTGACTTTTACGGCATGCTTAACGATAATACCCTTGAATGCCTGTTTATTTTTAGAATCACGACCCATATTGATCTGTACCTTATTTCCCGGTACAAAATCGTTTTTATTACTGATTTCAAAACTACGTTTAGCTGCGTCCCCGTCAACAAAAACAATTCTGGCCACCGGCACGCGGTTCGCCTCCTTTAATATGGAAAGTGACATCAGCTTATAAGTGGGATCAGCATCCTTTCCATTAATCAGGATATTATAACTGGCAACATCATTTTTTGCAGGATTTGGTATAATCAATTCTTCCATTATTCATCGTTTTTATTGATGGGAGGAAAAGCCAGTACCAATCCGGATTTCAACTTCCGGGGGCTGGTAAGATTATTTACCCTGGCTACCTGCATAAAGAAAAAGGGATCATCATAAATATCATAGCTCATCAGGTCAAGACGGTCCCCTTCTTTTGAAATCCGTTGATGAGTAAGATCCGGTGAGGAAATATGATTAGCGGCAAATATCGCCGCTTCTGTTTCATACTTAATGAATGTTGCAGTAATCTTGGCCCGCAAAGGGTCCCCATTCGGTTTGAAAAGAGAGTAACTGATTTCCATATGAGAAAGGACACAGGGGAACTTTACCTCAGAGCCCCAACGGACTATTAAAAAGCGTGGTCTGTGTATTTTTCCCTCATATTGAACACAATCGTTAAATGCCTTGATCTGTTCTGAAACTTCCATTGATTTATACTTTTCCACATATCCTTCCATGGTCCCGGTTCCATCCAGAACAAATTCTATTTTCAGCTCTTCCGGTGCCGTGGATTTATATCTTGGGTTAGTTCCCGGCTGCCCGTGACCCCTGCTGGTGTCCAGTTCTATATTACTGGTCCTGGTAAATGTTTCAGGATTGATCGGTGTAGTAAAGGAAAGAATCTCCTTTTTGAAATCATTTTTTTCAAAGGCATGAATAATCAATTTTGAAAGTACCTTAGTATTCTTATCTGCCATTTTTATCTTTTATAATTTCAAGAACTTTTTCCACACAGGTTTTTATCAACTCTTCACCCGGAGAAACATCATTATTGCCTGAACCGACTCCGGGTGCAGTTGCCCCTGATCCGCTTCCCTCAGGTACTACAGTAGCTTTTATTATTAATTCCCTTATCTCAATAGACATACTTCTATTATTCTTTATCAATGTATCATGGCTCAGAAAGCAAGAGCCTGTTATAATTCAATTCCAGTGTTTCGATCAGTACGGCACCCTGCTCAGCATTCAGTTCCCCCATTTTCCAGCTCCTTGGCCAGACATTATTAATAGTCCAAAGCATAAGTGGTTTATGTTCCTCATTGAGCAGTTTGATTACGACAGTGTCGATTGGTACAACCTCTTCATCATTAAATGCCTTTTGAAGCCATCTTGTCAACCCGGAATCGGAAGGTTTCAGAAGACCCCTTTTCAGGACCAGCGGACTGCTTTTACTTCTAACAGGAAGGACATGTTCAAACCGGTTTTCTCCTCCTTCTTTAACCTGTTCCGTATCCAAAGTTACATCCAGCCCTGAGACCGATTGAAACCGGACATCAACATCCTCTTCATTTAAAGTAAATTCCACTTTAAAATGAAAATTAACCGTTTGATAAAAACTATCCGCCATCTGATATCAGTTCATCAGGATTTGGCTTCCACAATACTCAATCCTTCATGTACAAGAGTCATGGTTTCTATGGCCACTTCATTTCCATCTGCTTTAAGGTCGGTGGATTGGATTTTTGAAGGCCAGGCTTTTGAAAGGGACCATGTGATGATGGGTTTGTGCTGTTCATCCAGGAGTTTGATATTAACATCCCGCCGGAACTTTTCCTTTCCTTCCTGGAAAAGAAAGGTTTTTTTCCATAGTTCGAAATATTCAAAATCACCCTTAAAAGTGCCTCTTTTGAGAACGACATCACTGTATTTTGTCATGCCGGGCTGTTTTGATTTATTGTACAGCGGACTGCTGCCTTCCCGGTATTCAATGGGCGTTGTTTCAAAATCAAGCCCGGTAACTTCTGTAAAACCTACCCGGGTGCCTCCCCATTCCAGCTGAAAATGAAATTTGGGAAGCGGGTAATTTTTTTTAGGATCGTCTGCCATAATGATGTATTTTAAATTTAAAAAGTTTGTTTATTTACACCTGTCTGCCGGATCTACAGCCTTAATAGCCAAATCGAGGCTATTTTTACAAGCCAGCAGCGATTGCTGTTTCATTTTTGCTTCATTAAGCTGATCAATCAGTGTAGTGATCGTGGCATTATCATCATCTACCCATGACTGCACCTCCGCCTTGAAACTGTTATTGCATATCGGAAAATCGAAAGTGGGTACCAGTTCACAATCAGGGCCACATTCATCAGGAGGTGTTTTGCCACCCTGCTGCAAGTAACCTTTTGATTGGGACGGTGTGGAAGTTGTTGAAGAATCAGAACAGGGCGTTTCGCATGCAAATGCATTATACCATTCACAGATCACAGTTTTAAATCCATATAGGGCAGCATCCCCAATGTCTGCACAGGGCGCCTGGTCCGGACTGCAAGGGTCATATTGTGAATTGGAATTTTCCTTACAATCACGGGTCGAAATACCGTTCCGGATCAGGGCTGCAAGCTGTATGGCGAGCACGATATTCTTGATTACATCATCTCTTGTCTTAACTGTTGCATCAAGTTTTGATTTATAATCATCAAGGTATTTGAGTATGCCCTGCCCTTTTCCCAATGCCGGGTCATTATTACGCATAATACAACTCTGCAGACTATCGTACAGCGTTTTTATTTCATCTATCTGCATATAAATATCCCGTATCATACAGAAAAGTATTTCTATTGCATCTTCTGCCTGGCAGGAATTATACCAGATTTTATCTGATTGAACGGCAATCAGCTTAAACTGGTAGCAAATGTCACGGGCCAGGAGTTCGGCCTTATTCAGTTCATCCACCCAGATTTTATATCGATCACGTCTGCTGGTAACAAAATCAAATTTACTTTGCAGCTGGGCAGTAAGTTCCACGATTTCATTGTAAGCCGGATTTACTTTTTTTAATTCATTTTCCCAGCTGTCATAACAACAATCCGTGCATGGTTGATCCGTATTTTTGGATTGACAGCATTCCAGTATGGTGTCCTTATCCCAGTCCGGAGCAATGCTTGTATAATTATGTTGTGTAAGCATAATATATTATTTTAAAGTTTTTAAATCTTAAGCCTTTTTTGAAGGTGGGATTTCAGGTGTTGATGTATCAGGTGCCGGATTTTCAGCATCACAACAAAAAGTTGTTTTTACCTGGTCACAAATTTGACAGATTGCCTCTTCGCAATCTTTTAAGCGTGGCGGACAACATTCATCGCAACCTTCTTTATTCCCGTTACCATTGCTGTCATTTTCATTTCCATGATGCTTATAGCCATGATCATGGTTGTCGCCGGATACACAATCACAGGAAGGGCAGCAAAGGAATTTCGTTGCATCATAGTAACCTTCAAAAATTGCCCGTTCGCTATTTCTGCTGATTGCAGCCTGTGTGATTGTTTTAACTGAATTCACCAGGTCATCCTGCATTTTATCCAGGTCTGTCTTCCGTGTCTTCATAGTATCACTTATCAGTTTTTCAAATGCCGTGGATTTTGCCGAGAGATCCGCCTGCAATTGATCAAGGGAGTCGATATTTGAAAATATCTGTATACCTATAACGTCGGAAGAGGCCTGGAAAATGGAATCTATATCCTGTGCAAGGCCCTTCGGTCTGCATATCAGGGCCTCAATTTCTGTTGCCGAATCTTTACAGGCATCAATCGGTGGAGCCTGGTCAGGGCCATTCTCAGGAACCTTGCCCGTTATGGCCTTTTTCTGACCGATATTGCATTTATCTTTATAACTGCTATCCAGTTTGCAGGCAGCATCTTTCAGGTCGCCAAATTTTGTTTTCAGATCCTTTACCTGTTTGGATAAGGCGGTCAGTGTGGCATTTAAATTTTTATTCCAGTCTTTAATCTGTGCAACACTGGCTTTAATGGAAACATTTGTCTGGATCAATTCGGTTCCTGCCGTGATCTCAAAATTACGATAACGCCGGTAATTACTTTCAGTATGCAGAAAAATACATCTTTTCTCCTTATAGATTTCACTTTCACCCGCGAATTTAGTTTCAAGCTTGCTGACTGTTCCCTGTTCATTATATAACAATTTGCAAAGTGCCGACCGGTTAACATTAATACTCACCTGTGTTGCGTTATCCTTATCCTTACAATCATTGCACCCGTTATCGTTGGTCTGACCGGTCTGGTTTTGGGTTTGTGGCATGGTGACCATAATATTCTATTTTTTAGGTTTAATAATTATGATTCGTTAAGCATTTTGTGCATAAAGCGCAGAATTATAAATTCTGCAGGTCTGACAACGGCTAACCCGATCTCCACAATCATTCTTCCTTCCAGTAGGTCAAGGTTGGTCATCGTTTCCCCGAGACCGACATGGATGAAAAATGCCTCTTTGGTTGAAGCTCCCTGCAGTGCGCCGGATTTCCACTGCTGGGTGAAGTAATTCTGAAGCATGGATTTCACGCGCACCCAGGTATTCTCGTCATTCGGTTCAAATACAAATTGCTCAGTCGCATTTTTTGAAGATTCTTCCACCATGTTGAAATACCTTCGCACGGGAATATATCTCCATTCATTGTCATTCCCCGCAAGAGTTCTTGCTCCCCAAACAATAGCAGGCCCACGCCCTTCAAACTTCCTGATCACATTGATTGATTTCCCGGCTACATCATCCACATTCAACCCTTTTTGTTCGTTATGGGTGATCAAATATTGCGGACCTATTGCATTGGTTATATTTACATTGGCAGGAGCTTTCCAGACTCCCCGGGCATTATCCACGGAGGCATAAATGCCCATTAAGGCCGGTGTAGCAGGCATAAGCATCTGAATATTGGTTATGGCGCTTTTTGCCTGGAAATACTGTGAGTTGCTTATTTGTTTCAGGTCAGCCAGGGTTTGCGCTCCACCAGGACCATTGACCAGTTTCACCGAAGAATCATTATCGGTTGTCTGATCACCTGACACTTTATAGTTAAAATCAACACCTGTATAAATCCGGGGGAAATATACTGCGGCATATTTTAAATCGTCTGTCGTACCGGATAAATTATCGCGCAGGAACTGAACGTCGAGGCTCCATACATCCAAATTTGCCGGGACATGATAAACATCCATAACGGTAAAACGATCCTGAAGCAACACACACTGAGCAATAGCGGCTGTATGCACATTGTAGTAGTCTGTGGGACTATCAAGATTGATGGCATCCGGGAACAGCAACAGGGTGACTTCATTTATCCTGGCCACAGCTGCGAGTCCGTCCAGCAGGTCCTGTGCCACTATTGTCCCGCCAGATGCCTGGTAGTCCCCAACTGACGTTATCCAGCAGGGACCACCCCCGTTTGCAAAAAACATCTGCATGGAATAGTGCATGAGGAATTTAGATCTTAGGGTTTCATCCACTTTTCCGTTAATTTCAGTTCTCGAACCGGAACTGGTAAAAGCCACCGAAATGCTTTGCGTTTCAGGATTTGGAAATCCGAAATATTGCTCATACTCCAGCAGGGATTCAATCCTCCACGGAGTTTTCAGTAGATCACCCGCTTCCTTCCACTGTGCTTTTTCTGTATACCCTATAAAGGCAGGGATGGCAGTTTCTACAGAAGCAATGGATGGTGGGAGATGTGGAATCTCTTCTATATAGACTCCCGGTGTTTTGTACTCTTCCATAAATGTATTTATTAGATTTAAAGATAATTTTTAAGGTAAAACAGGAAAAAGATCCGATTCAGGTACCATTATATCAAAATATATCCTTTTGAAAGCATCCATTTTTACATCATAGTTTTTGGGATTGGGTAAATATCTCGTAACACTGCTGCCACTTTCAGGAACCAGGAAGTAATACCTGCAAAGTGAGACCGGCAATTGAGATATCAGTATCCTGTTCTCTTTAAAAAGATAATTATTCAAAGCAGGGTTCAGGTCCAGCTCCCTTCCTTTATTATTAATGTATCGGAAATTTCCAAAACGGCTTTTAACCGGTATTTCAAAAACCGGAGCATCTGTCCATACACCCATGGGATCTCGTCTTTCGATTATCCACCCATCATTGGCAATAAGGTTATAGAGAATGTTGGTAACCTTTGGCCTGATATGGGCTACACCCCAATTATAAACGGAATTTAGCATATCTGCGAATACAACTTTTTTTATCTCTGAATACCCGTTGTTCCCATTCACTTCCATTGAAAATATTCCATCCGGCAAAGTCAGTGTGTCTGATAATTGAAGTTGCATTGCATTGCCAGAAAAATCCAGAAGAACTTTCCGGATCGGGTCTGCCTGATTGAATGAAAAAGCTTTAACTATGTTACCGGATTTATCCTTCAGTGAAATATCTAATTGTGTAACCAATGAGTTACCGGTCACAGTGTAATAAAACCTTCCCGGTACCAGAAGACGGTCATTTTCATTTGCATAAGATTTTACAGCCACGGTAACTTCCCTTGACTTTAAATTGCCGTTATTATCATAGAAATATTCCTGCAGTTTATTACTGTTATCAATGGCCAGGTCTCCCTGTTCATAGGTTACACCTGAATTAAATGCAGAAATTGAATTCACCAGGAAGGGGAATACCCCTGCATCAGGTATGTTTTCATTGGAAAATAAATAACTGGCAGGAATCGATCGGGCGATCCTGCCGCTGGAATAGATATCCGGTATATTATTCTTTTTAATAAAACAAATAAAAATATCAAGCGCGTCAGGAAGAGAAAAAAAAGGTTCAAATACAATGGAATTATCCGGAAGCGTTTTCCTGTTTACCCTGATAAGAACTTTACATCCTGAATAGGAAGGCAGGAGTTTTAATCCATATTTTTTGTAATTCTCCTTAAGTGCACCGGGAAAATCAAAATCAATATCCATGTTCATGGAATCCCTGTTCAACTCATAAGCCAGTTGAAGCCCGGATAACCTATTCTGCTGGTCTGATTCACTGAATAGATTGCTGCCATCCTCTTTTGTCAGAAAATATTCATTCTCCAGCTTTATTTCGAACAATGTCTTATAAATCAATTCCATGAATCTCAGTTGTCTGTTCTTTTTAAAATCCCGCTTTTAATCTCTTCGATAAGAGGAACTTCTCTTACAGTTGAATGATCTGTAACAGCCACTAATCGCATTTTATACATAACAAAGGGTACCTGCCTGCCGCCCAATGATCCCCATAAATGATTAATCTGTTCGAAGGTCAGCGTATATAATTCGAGTGTGAATTCTAAATCCGATATGCCAAGCTGCGTCAGATCAAGTGTTGCTGCAGCGACCGAAGAGGAACTTGAAAATGAGTTCTTGCTTTGTACAAACTGGATTATATAGCTCAACCTTCTCAATGCAAGCTGATAATGATCCCCGGAGTAGTTACAGGTAAATAAAACATATAAATTGAGATATACCGGAGGGTTCTGATAAACACCACTTTTAATAAAGGGCCTCTTTAGGGGAGATTGGTTTTTCAGGGCGCTCTCTTCTTCGATATTTACAAGTGTAATTACTATATTCTCAGTAAGAGTATTGCCACTAGTCGTTTCCAACAATCCAATATTATCAATTACCACGTTGGCCGGATCTTTTCCCGATAAAAAATTTATCAGCTCATTTCTCAAAAGTAAAAGAGAGGTCTCAATCATTTTGTAATATGTTTCAGAAATACTACAGGATCAATTTTCAAAAAGTTCCAATAATGCCTGATAAAATATTCTAAAGCTTCTTTAAAAATGAAAAAACTATCTTCCAAAGATCAACAGATGGCACGTTGTATCAAAAAAAAAAACGGGAATTTTTGGGACATTTTGGGATTTTTGGATGCTTTGGAGGAGATAAAGTTCAATTAGAAACAAAAAACAGGTATGCTACGGTTCCGGCAGAATCTGGTCTACTGTTGATATCGATCCGGAATATGTTAAAAAACATACGTTGGCGAAAGCTTTTAAATTCAAAAAGTTGATTAAATTTAGGTGGTCGTTAAGTAGTACTCCGGGTTGTTCTCTCATTAGTGTTGTATATAATGCACAGGCCGAAGAATATGTACCTTTCAAAAGCAAATATCAGGACTTAATAACTTAATAAAGTCTGTAATGAAACAATTAAAATCCCTAATCCTGTTCTTTACATGTTGCATATTGACCATTTCCCTTCCTGCACAAACAGTGGCAGACACTCTCACCTATACACGACAGGAAGTAATGATACCTATGCGGGATGGCATTAAGCTGAATACTGTAATCTTTATTCCATTAAATGTTTTAGAACCATTGCCAATTCTTTTTTTAAGAACTCCCTATGGCGTAAGTACGAAACCCTATCCCAATAAATCTGAATATATTAATGATATGGCTAAAGATGGGTACATCTTTGTTTTCCAGGATATACGTGGTCGATATAAATCCGAAGGAGTATTTGAGATGCTGCGGCCAATGCGTGACAAGAAAAATCCTGAAGCCATAGATGAAAGTACAGATACTTATGATACAATAGAGTGGCTTATTAAAAATGTACCGGGGAACAATGGTAAAGCAGGATTATATGGGATCTCCTATGATGGATGGACCACCATGATGGGTGCCATCGATCCTCATCCCGCATTAAAAGCTGCATCTGAACAGGCCACACCATCTGATATGTTTATTGGTGATGATTTTCACCATAACGGAGCATTCCGCCTGAGTTACGGATTTGAATATGCATATCTTACAGAATTCTCAAAGGAAAAAGCTTCATTCCCTTTTGACAGATATGATACTTATGAGTGGTATCTGCAACTGGGTCCCTTATCCAATGTTAATGAAAAATATTTTCATGGGAAATTACCCTCATGGAATGATTTTGTATTACATCCTAACTATGATGGCTTCTGGCAGCAGCAATCCATGGCTTACAGGCTCACAACTCCTGTCATTCCAATTATGCATGTGGCAGGCTGGTGGGACCAGGAAGATTTTTACGGTCCTCTCAAAGCCTATGAGGTCCTGGAAAAGAATGATAAGTTTAACAAGAATTTCATCGTCATTGGTCCATGGAACCATGGGGGATGGTCAAGGGGCAGCGGGGAAAGTCTCGGCCATATCACCTTTGGATCACCAACCGGAGAACATTTCAGAAAAGAAATACAGGCTCCGTTTTTTGCTTATTATCTTAAAGGAAAAGGTAATGGTAAGTTTCCTGAAGCTGTAACCTTTCAGGCAGGTTCAAATACCTGGAATAACTATGATGTGTGGCCTCCGGTAAATATTACAAAAACCAGGAACCTGTTTCTAAATTCAAATGGTAAGCTTTCCTTTGAAAAACCTTCTGAAGCTGAAGGCTCAGATGAATACTTATCTGATCCCCTTCATCCGGTACCTTACCGTTCGAGGCCAATTGAGATGACCTACGGTCCCGGGTCCCGATGGTCAACCTGGCTGCTAGAAGACCAGCGTTTTGTTCAAGACCGCCCGGATGTGGCAAGCTGGGAAACGGATATATTAACTGAAGATATTGAAGTAACCGGTAATCTGCTGGCTGATATTTTTGCCGCAACTTCCGGTACGGACGCCGACTGGATTGTAAAGCTCATTGATGTGTATCCTGAAGTTTACACGGAAAAAAGAGATATGGGGGGATATCAGTTAATGATAGCGAATGATGTATTCCGCGGTCGTTTCCGTAATAGTTATTCAAAACCTCAACCTGTAAAACCAAATGAGGTTAATGAATATAAAATTGATTTACATGCAGTTGATTATGTATTTAAAAAAGGCCATAAGATAATGGTTCAGATACAAAGTACCTGGTTCCCGATCATTGACCGGAATCCACAGAAATATGTCCCCAATATCTTTAAGGCAAAAGAATCCGACTTCATCATTGCTTCACAAAGAATATACAGGTCTGCAAAATACCCGTCTCACATTAAATTGCCGGTGACGGATCAATGAATTCAATATGAATAACATCCGTTGTAAATAATCAGTATCGGATCCCCTTTCTCTGTCAAATTTCAGGGATATTCGCTAATTTGGCACAACTGAAAATCCTTCATTCACAGAGTAGGCGCTAAAATAGCCTAATCCATTGTTCGAGATATTTGAAATGGGATTGGAAGGGGAGGCTGACAAAAAGCTCAGTCCTCCTAATCCGGAACGCAACGTACGGAAGAAATTGTAAGTCCCCTGGTCAATATTTCGAAGTTCGATTTTAACCGTATCCCCCGGCTCAAAATCAATTGTATCATGTAACCCAAACTCATCCGCAATTATTTTTCCGTTATGGAATTGATCATCAAAAACCCTGCGTGAGCTTATTTCCCTGTTTTTATGGTACACTATAAAACGATAATAATTTTTATATTCCGGAGGGTCATTAATCTCATAATTTACCTGATAATGCAGAGCTTGTTCTGTGCTGCCGCCTCCAAATGAAGGTCTATATTCTATTTCCGGGTTTATTGACAGATTTAGACCTGCGACCGGAAAAGGCATACGTGCGACCGACTCATATATCCGTCCATCGGTTATTATAGTTAATTTATATATTTGTCCCGGGATCCCCTTTAATCCGCCAGTCATATAAAATCCGTTATTTAATTCTGAAAGAACCTCAATATTCCCTGATGAATCTGAAATTTCAACACTTGCTCCCAGAACCGCCGGCATAATGGTTATATTATCAAAACTGACAGTTTTTGACAATTTCACATAATAAGGTCCTGGTTTGTTTGAAATGCTTGCTTCTACCACTAACTGAGGTGATGTGCTATTCAAGTCTATGTTAATTACTTTTTGACAGGATATCAATCCCAAAACTCCTGATAAAATTATTAATGAAAAAAATAATGTTTTGAAATATTTCAGATTGTTCATAAATCAAATTTTAATTTAGTTACTGAGAGAGTCAGACATTCCTGAATAATTTTAAGAATCCTGGCGTTACATGATATTTTCATTAATCTAAAAGTTAAAATTATATGTTACTGAAGGGACAAGTTTAAAAAGGGTTGTTTGAACGGCCTCTATCTGTTTGGTTATTTCATTTTGTCTGAAGGTTATGGAATATGCATTGTCACGTATATAGGCATTGTATAATGAAAAGGAAAGGTTTGATTCATGCTTTCCTTTCTTTTTGAACTGCTTTGTGGCTCCAAGGTCAAGCCTGTGGTAAGCTGGCATACGGTTCCCATTCCGGTCAGTATATAAGAATATAAGTCTGTCCCCTATCATATAGGCTCCCTTTGGGAAGGTCACAGCATTACCCGTATTGTAAACCCATGTAGCCGAAAGTGTCCACCCTTTTGATAGTCCGTAAATTGCGACTATTGAAATATCATGTGTCCGGTCTTGTTTTGCCGGATACCATCTCCCGTTATTAATACCCTCAAACTTACGCTCAGAGCGGGCCAGAGTATAACTTACCCATCCGTTAAACCTGCCATATTTTTTTTTAAAATACAGTTCAAGACCGTATGCACGTCCTGTTCCATAAATAAGCTGTGACTCAACATTTGCATTAAAAATTAACTGAGCACCATTTATGTAGTCAACCTGATGAAGTAAATTTTTATAATATAACTCGGCTGAAAACTCATAGTTATTGTCAGCAAAATTTCGAAAATAGCCAAGTGCATATTGACGGGATGTTTCCGGTACAGTGTTGTAACTACTTGGAATCCACATATCTGTTGGACTCCCGGTTGTGGAATTTGACAACAGGTGAAGATACTGGGCATTACGCGTAAATGAAGCTTTTATTGAACTCTTATTATTAATCACATAACTTATTGAAAACCTGGGTTCAGGTTCAAAAAAGTTTTTCACCTTATTAGTTGAGTCAACAATATTTTTCACCGAGTCAATGAAATTGTAAGAGGCATATTTATAAAATGGCGAAGGCCCAAGCAAACTGAATTCCGATATCCTGAAACCATAGTTTATGAAAAGTTTATTTGAAAACTTATAATCATGTGAAAAATAGATGGCATTTTCAAGAGAGTTTTTAACAGGAAGACTTTGCCGGATCGTATTTGTATCGGAAACTGTTATTGTACCGGGTACCATTTTATGAAAAGTTGCTGTAAATCCAAATTTAATCTGATTTTTCTCGTTGGGGAAGTATTGATAATCCTGCTTAAGAGTCTGGTCCCGAATTTTAGAAACCACATTTATTGGCCGGGTTACTGAACCATTATTTAAGGTATAGTTAAAATCATTGTAAACTAAAGATGTATTTGAAAACAGTTTATTGTTTAACAAGTGGTTCCAACGAAGGGTACCTGTTGAATTCCCCCAGTCAAAACCAAAAGTAGTAATACCAAGCACATCTTTTCCAAAGTAGCCCGAAAGAAAAACTCTGTCTTTGTCAGTAATTCTGTAATTAACTTTTGCATTTAAATCGTAAAAATAAAGTCGGGTATCTTTTAGTGTAGAATCCCGGATAATATTTGCACCAACCATCGAACGCAAAATTAAATCGGCATAAGTACGCCTTCCCGAAATAATAAATGACCCCTTATTCTTCTTTATTGGTCCATCAATGGTTAAGCGTGAAGAAATAAGACCTATTCCTCCGTTTACTTCAAATTCTTTATTATTGCCTTCTTTCATGTTTATGTCGAGAACCGAAGAAAGCCTGCCACCAAATTCTGCTGGTAAAGATCCCTTGTAAATAGTAACATCTCTTATAACATCCGGATTAAATACCGAGAAAAATCCCATGAGATGAGATACATTATAAACGTTTGCTCCATCCAGAAGCACAAGGTTCTGGTCTGTTGTACCCCCGCGCACATTAAAGCCGCTGTTGCCTTCACCGGCCGATTTAATGCCAGGTAAAAGTTGAAGGGTTTTTAAAACATCGCGTTCACCAAAAAATGCAGGAATACTTTTAATTTCCTGAATGTTTAATTTCTCAACTCCTGTTTGATTTCTTGTAACATTGTCGTTTCTCTTTTCGGAAGTTACAACAACTTCGCTTAGTTCATTAACCTTTTCTGTAAGACTAAAATTTTGGGTAATACTTTTTGTCAGATTAATTGGAACAGATAACGACTCATAACCAACAAAGCTAATAGTGAATGTATAACTACCCTGTGGAAGAGTGAGTGAATAAAACCCAAACGAATTAGTTGTAATACCAACAGAAGACAATTTGTTTACACCAATTCTGGCACCGGTAAGTTCTTCACCCGATTTCCCATCGCGTACATAACCGCTAATGGTATATTTGCTTTGTCCCCAAATACTTATCCCCCATAATATTGCTATAATAAATGCATTAAGCTTCTTCATGCGATAATTATTCCGAATTTTAAGTAATAGATCGGGGAAGGGTCAAAATCATTTCTGCTATTCAATTGCACATTACTATCCTGGTAAAGTATTAATAACCTAAACTTCTGTTAATAAATTGTATTTATATGGCATGATGAATTACCAGAACCGGGATTTAAAGAAATTAATTATATCAGTAATAAACGTAATTGGTTTTTTACTATTGTGTTTCCGTGAATTAACCTACCCCATACAAATAACCACATTAAAAAACCAGTACCAGGTAAGGTCAGTAAAAGTATCCGTCAATTTTTAATTTAGACCTTGCAGCACGATAAATTATAATACTAATATGCTCTTAATTATCACATTGGACGATTCAAACGATTATTATTTATCTCATCTTAAAACAACTTTAATTCAATCTTAATTAAACATTTTCAACATAGGTATATTTTTACTAATAAAAAAGAAAGATATGACTTCATATGAATTTAATGCCAGGTTAACAGGAATGAGGAGTAATATGCAAAGATTTGCCATGAACCTTACATCAGACCGTGAATCAGCACATGATCTTGTTCAGGACACATACCTTAAAGCAATAACTCACAAGGACAAATTCATTGATTGTACAAATCTTAAAGCCTGGGTTTATACAATAATGAAGAATACTTTTATAAATAACTACAGGCGTAATCTCAAAGATAACAGGCTAATTGACAGAACACGTGATTTATATTATTTAAATCAGCCCTATGATAAAGGATTCATTTCACCGGAGTCAATTTTTAGTGAAAGTGAAATAGAAAAAGCTATAGACTCGCTTGATGATGATTTCAAAATCCCCTTCAGAATGCATGTGGAAGGTTACAAATATAAAGAGATAGCTGATAAGCTTGATCTTAAGATTGGTACTGTAAAGAGCAGAATATTCTTTACCCGTAAGAAGCTGATGATAATTTTAAAAGATTTTACAAGATAGAATAAAATTAGATCTCAGGTTTTAATTCCCGGGAAAGGGCTGATTTTGTTTGTAATTATATCAAGCTTCAAATTATCAGCCCTTACTCGTTCATCATAATTGGTTATTTATTTAAGCTGAAAATAAATTGGTACGGTGTACCATACAGATACAGGTTTTCCTCCCTGCTTGCCCGGTTTAAATCGGGGTAGTGTTTTTACAACCCTTACCACTTCAGCATCGAGTTCGGGATCAACACCTTTTAAAATGCTGATCTGATCGACTCCACCTGAGGGTGTTACACAAAACTTGATTATAACCCTTCCCTGAATATTATTTTCCCTGGCAACATCGGGATATACTACGTGATCACCTATATACCTCAGAAGAGCTTCATCGCCCCCCGGATACATTGGCGGCTCTTCGACCACAAAAAAGGGTTCTGGTTCTGATTCTTCTTCCTGCACCTCTTCCTTTACCTGGGGTACAACCTCAACCACCTCTTCGTTTTTAACTTCAACCTGAGCCTGGTCGGCAGTCATTAATTGTACGTTATCCTCAGGTTTTACTGAGTCAACAACTACCGGGGGGACATATTTTGCCTGTTGTACAACATCTGCAGGAGGTGGAGGAGGCGGAGGAGGTGGAACTACCGTTTCTGCCGGGTTGTCAAGGTTCTCAAGCTTTATCTCTACCTGTCTTTCAGCACGCTTATGCTTACTTTCCAAAGCTTTTGCGTTCAGGTAAGGTGTAATTACAGCTGTACTTATGACAGCAATTGCTATAAGCATTGCTATAAGTACGTTGCGATTGTACTTTTTACGTAGCTTATAAGCTCCGTATTCTTTGTTCCTGGTCTCGAACACAATTTCATCGAATTCAGGAATCTTCTTTAAGTCTTTTGACATGGCATTTAATATTAATTCATATCAAATATACAACTATTGTATTAGTTATACAACTAAATTATTAATTTTTATCTATAAATTATTAACTCCTTCTGCCATAATATAAAAGAAATGAATAAGACCACGCCCTGAAGAAAAATATCGTTGGGTTCCTTCCATTCTCAAATAAAAATTAAAGAGTATAAATGGAAGAATTATTGAAAAGGTTACCTTCTACTATTGAACATAAAAGATCCTTATTTAATTCCTGCAGTCCGACTTGAACTATTCTGTTTATTAAATGTTTAAAGTATCCGTTAAACAAGAAAAAATTAAGGTTATGAAAAAGTTAATTTGTTCCGAAAAAAGTTGGCTGGCAGGAATCGGATTTCTGTTTGCAATTCTCAGTATTTCTTCCGGCTGTACAAAAAGCACCATGTATGACAATCCGGGTGGGACAAATGGTGGCAGTGATAAAGGAAAACCGGAAGCAAATGAGGTCTGGATACAGGGAATGGCATATAGCCCGTCTTCTATCACGGTAAATGCAGGTACAACCATAAAATGGACCAACAAAGATGCAGTTGACCACACAGTTACAAGTGATACCGGTTTGTTTGACAGCGGAAGTATTTCCGGGAATGGAGGGTCTTATAGCTATACATTTCAAACAGCAGGCACCTATTCATACCACTGTACTTATCACACTTATATGAAAGCAAACGTAATTGTCAATTAAAAATTAATCCTCATTTTTCCCTACGTCAGGGAGACTCATTAATGCCAGGCAAACAGGTACTCCTCAACACAATTTTGAAGTGAATTAAGTCACAGGTTTCTATTTTGCCAACACAGGCAGTAAAATGCTGCTCGCATACCCCTTTTCATGATAAATCCGGATAGCCGACTTTTGGAAATCTTTTTCAACTGCCTCATAAATGTTGACAAACTTTTGCGGATTCCTGTCTGCCAATGGAAACCAGCTGCTCTGTATCTGGACCATAATACGGTGCCCCTTTTTAAATGTATGAGCAACATCGGCAACGTTGAATTTGACATGTTCAATTTTACCGGGAATAAACGGCACCGGATTTTCAAAACTCTTTCTGTATCGTCCCCTGAAAATTTCAGCATGAACCAGCATTTCATACCCTCCCATCGGATATATTGCTTCAGTTTCATTGTCAGTGTAAATATTGACATCATTGTAAGATAAGTTATCAGGGAAGACATCAATCAATTTGACCACAAAGTCAGCGTCGGTTGAAGAAAGGGAGGTAAGCAAATCGGCAGTTACCTCACCCGTAACTGTAAGATCCTCTTTAAGTATCGCTGTTTTAAATGCGAGCACATCAGGTCTGCATCCGGCAAAACGCTGATCACCTATCATATATTCCCTGGTTCTGACAAAATGAATTCCATCGGTATAGGGAACAGGATTTGCCGGATCACTTATATATTCACTGAAACCAGTGGGTGATTCCGGTGGGTTCCACTCCAATTTTCCACCATCCTTAAAATAGAGAACCTTATCTTCCTTGCCAGAAGGAGGCCATTGGTCAAATTTTCTCCACTCATTTTCACCTGTTATGAAAATTGTAGCCTCTGCCATTTCAGAAACGTCACCAATTCCTTTAAGATAATAGTTAAAATAAGGTATTTCAATATTTTGCTGATAATATAATGAGGTATTACTCCCAAAATTGATATTCCCAAGGTGTGTACCGTCTCTATTTGCCCATTGCACATGGTACCACGGGCCCATAACAAGTTTATTGAATTTTTTACCCGGATTATTTCCCTCGGCTGCTTTGTATGAATTCCATGCGCCCCAATTGTCTTCAGCATCAAATAAGCCCCCAACCCATAACATTGCAGGTTTCAGGTTTTTAGTAGCGTTTCTGGCATCGCGGGCCTTCCACCATGCATCATAGTTCGGATGGGCATACAAGTCTTTCCAGAAACTTACACTGTCACCTACCAATTTTGAAAAGACAGGCAAGGGTCCTGTCTCCAGGTAAAACTTGTAGCTGTCGTGGACAGGAACATCAATAGTATGAGGGGGTACAGTAGTCGGATGGGGATGTGGAAGTCCAAAACCACTTCCCATTGCTGAATAAAAGTTAAATGCGTCCATAATAAAAAATGCCCCGTTGTGGTGGAAGTCATCACCAATAAACCAATTGGTAACAGGCGCCTGGGGACTTACCGCGACCAATGCAGGGTGGTTACTGGCTGCAGCCATGGTTGAATAAAACCCGGGATATGAAATCCCGAATACTCCGACCTTTCCATTGTTATGGGGAATATTGTTTATTAACCATTCAATAGCATCATATGTATCGCTGGCTTCATCAATGTCTTTGTCTGTTTTTTTGTCGGGATTGAAGGGTCTGACATTGACAAAATCACCCTCACTCATCCACCTGCCACGAACATCCTGAGTTACCATTATATAACCCTCTCTCATGTATGCCTTCAAATATGAGTTCCAATAGCTCTTCCACCTGTTCTCTCCATATGGCGCGCACGAGTATGGGGTGCGGGTTATCAATATGGGATGATCCTCCAAATTGGTTTTGGGAACATAAATGGAAGTAAACAATTTTACTCCGTCTCTCATAGGTATCTTCCGCTCCATCTTGGTGTAATTATTTACGATCCAGATGCTGTCAGCATTCTGGGCAAACATGAAAATACACCAACCGTTAAAGATTATAAAAAAGAAAAGCTTTATCATTTAATCAGAATTTTAGATTGACACCTGTTGACTCATTTCTGATAAATTTATGAAAGTCTTAAACACAAAACAAATTATTTTAATCCTTTTCATATCCCAAAGAATAGGACATATTGAAATCCAGCTTTTGTTTTATATGGCTAATGTGTTTTCAGGCAGGCCGAACCGGTTCAGACTCTCTCTCAGAAAACTTACAACCTGCTGCTTCAGCGGCAAGTTGGCTGCGAAATGTGAAAGTAATATATAATTTACCCGGAGTTATCTTTAATGAGTATCGGTTATCAATAATAATCTCAATACAATTGATTATGAGATTCCTCGCTAACGCTGCTAATGACAACATTTTATAACTCATGGATTATAAGCTATTTGTCTTGTTTTTAAGAATCTGCGTCCTGTTTTTGTTTGAATATGAATATCTATATTAACAGTGCCTTTGAGGTGAACTCAAGTGAAAGAGGGAGATCCTTCGCTAGCGCTCTGGATGACAGGGATTCCCGGGAGTCACAGGGTTAGAGTTGGAGATTCGCCAGGGCGAATCTCCAACTCTAACCCCTATCAACAAAGATGAGCTGTCATCCCGAACAAAGTGAGGGATCCCATTCATCTATGAACCAATTAATTAGAAAATGCTGTCATAATACTTGGTGTGCAAAAATGTATGGGCACCCGGAATGACAGTATTTTATGTAACAGAATCTCCCTCACCTATTTTGACTTTTTGATTTAATTCCAATTCAATTATTATTCATTCCAGATACCCATATTATCTTTTAATCAACAATAATAAGTTTTTGATTAAATCTGACCATAGACCCTGTTTCAATTTTTACGATATATATCCCTGATTTAAGATTAATTTGTATTTTATTACTATTACCGGAATTTAAAGGTGTCTCCATACAAAGCTTACCCGAAAAATCAAATATTCTGACGATCAGGGGTACCAGAGATGTCTCTGTATTTTCGATATTAATATACTCTCTTGCAGGGTTAGGGTAAACAGATATACCCTCTTTATTATCCGATGTACCTGATGAGGGAGTTGTAAAACCAGTGATTTTATTTGTCACAGACTTATCAAGAATTGCTTCTGCAATCCCGCCTGAAACTGATTGTAATGGATTTTGTGCTGGCCTTATATAAGAAACAGTAACAATATCTCCATAGCTCAAAGTCGCATTCAATGCAAGGATGACCTTATTACCCGATATGTCAACTGAGTTCACCGGCTTATTGCTGCCATTAACTTTAACTACAAAGGCAGTACTTACCGGGATTATATTGTTAAGTGAAATGTTATAAGCCATTTCTAATCTGGAAGGTGTTTCATTGTTGATTGCAGAATTAACATACGCTGGAACCTGAACGCCTGGAGCAACTGGGCCTTCATACACTACAGCGCCTGCCTGCCACGCACCATTCTGTATAGCTGTTTCAGGATCATTTATCCCCCATTTGGCAGAAACAGCAAGGCCATTTTCCCACTCGGGACCTAAATTAGTACCGACGTCAAGCCTCGATGCAGGAACAAAATTTATCAAATCCTTAAAATTGGGATTTATAACTACAGAATGTCCATCGAAACCCAATGCCTGCCATTGTGCAAATGTTTTTATCGAACCATTTACATAAAATCTTGGTGAGCCTGTTTCACACCAGTAAACATTATAATCGCATTTAAGTCCGGTCAGACTTTCTGCATCATCAACAGTAATGGCAAATGTCTGGTATTTAGTATAAAATATATTGTTGAAAATCTTTGTCCCGTGTGCGACGGAATATCCTCCGTTGTCGGTATTTGTATAAATATGAACCAAAGGACGCCATGTCTGAGAGGTTGTCCTGTCAGTATAAAAAGTATTATTATAAATATTTACATTGCTCATTCCCTTTACCACGACCGCAACAGCGCCACCCTTTACTATATTATATGCAACTCCTCCACGAATATTGCTCATATTAATGGACGACTTTCTGATAATACCCATCGGAACATGATCGAGGTAATTATATTTAACTACTATATCGCTATTGTGCCCGGTAAATAATCCGTGAGTAATACACGTCATGTCAGTACCGTTCCAGCTAAACTTATTTCCGGTTATTATTTCATTGTCAAGGTTATTATTAAATGAACTGGCACCTTCATCTCCTGCTTGCAACATATACCCATTTCGGTTTAGGGATTTTATGGTATTATTTTTGAAAACAAAAGCAGTGGGTACGCTTCGTGGAATATTAACACCCAGCCAGGTATCTTCAGAATTTGTAAATGTTTGTCCTGCTGTTGTTAAAATAGTTTGTGCACTAATTCCGATCTCCAGCAAAAAAATTAAAGTGCTTAATATCAATTTCATATAGGCAGATATATTTGACGAACGTACATTATTATTTGACTAACACACCTATTTTAACGTCTAATATTTTTTTTTGTTACACTTAATAATGTTTATTTCTGATAAAAATCTGAATACTATTCAAACACAACCGGTATTTTAAGCTCAGTAAATCTAAAATTGAATAAATATAATTTCCTGACTTCTGACACTTTCTGATTTTAGTGCGGTTGTAATTTTCAAGTAATTGAAAATTAATAATATAAAATTTTAAATTTAGATTTTTACCGCACTAACGCCTATTTTTACCTTATATATAAGGGTTAGTCAGAAAGGTATGGACTAAATGGAGGGTAAATGCAATTCAGGTGTTTCTATATATTGGGTATCTGGCAAAGATTGATAAACATATTGGGAGTGCCAAAGATAATATGGAATCAGATCTTCTCATAAAGAAAGCTCGCATGGTCATAGAGATGACTTTTCAGACCAATATATTTCATGAACAAAAACAAGAAGTGCTGTCATTGAATGGGGTATAGGCTCTGAAAGAGCCAGATATGAATAACCCCCGGCGCAAGAGGCTGTGCACACAGCCTCGCAAGCCGGGGGGTTGGTGCCACATATAACATGAGCTCTGAAGGAGCGGGATATAAGTAATCGATGTTCAACTTGATTCTTAATATATTCAATAAGTACGTTGAGATCCAATTATATTGCGCCCTTTCAGGGCTATAAAACAGAGTGTTATCTTACCCCCGGCTTGCAAGGCTGCGCCGGGGGTTATTCATATTTAGCCACTTCGTGGCTTATCGCCTCACAATTAAAAATAAAGTAACAGAGTACTACCTGCCTGATCGTTTATAAAAGGATGCCTTATTCTGCTGCACATCAGAACCACTTTTCCTGTTTTCCTCAATGCAGCACTTCTACAATGACCGCACTAATCGTCAGAAGTCAGGACGTCTAATATTTTTTTTTGTTACACTTAATAATGTTTATTTCTGATAAAAATCTGAATACTATTCAAACACAACCGGTATTTTAAGCTCAGTAAATCTAAAATTGAATAAATATAATTTCCTGACTTCTGACACTTTCTGATTTTAGTGCGGTTGTAATTTTCAAGTAATTGAAAATTAATAATATAAAATTTTAAATTTAGATTTTTACCGCACTAACGCCTATTTTTACCTTATATATAAGGGTTAGTCAGAAAGGTATGGACTAAATGGAGGGTAAATGCAATTCAGGTGTTTCTATATATTGGGTATCTGGCAAAGATTGATAAACATATTGGGAGTGCCAAAGATAATATGGAATCAGATCTTCTCATAAAGAAAGCTCGCATGGTCATAGAGATGACTTTTCAGACCAATATATTTCATGAACAAAAACAAGAAGTGCTGTCATTGAATGGGGTATAGGCTCTGAAAGAGCCAGATATGAATAACCCCCGGCGCAAGAGGCTGTGCACACAGCCTCGCAAGCCGGGGGGTTGGTGCCACATATAACATGAGCTCTGAAGGAGCGGGATATAAGTAATCGATGTTCAACTTGATTCTTAATATATTCAATAAGTACGTTGAGATCCAATTATATTGCGCCCTTTCAGGGCTATAAAACAGAGTGTTATCTTACCCCCGGCTTGCAAGGCTGCGCCGGGGGTTATTCATATTTAGCCACTTCGTGGCTTATCGCCTCACAATTAAAAATAAAGTAACAGAGTACTACCTGCCTGATCGTTTATAAAAGGATGCCTTATTCTGCTGCACATCAGAACCACTTTTCCTGTTTTCCTCAATGCAGCACTTCTACAATGGCCGCACTAATCGTCAGAAGTCAGGACGTCTAATATTTTTTTTTGTTACACTTAATAATGTTTATTTCTGATAAAAATCTGAATACTATTCAAACACAACCGGTATTTTGAGCTCAGTAAATCTAAAATTGAATAAATATAATTTCATTAATATTTTTGGCTCTCCTGTATAAACTGTACAAGCTTTCAGATATTGAAATATCAGGGATATATTCTGATGGAATCTTACTGATTTGAACAGCAGAAAATGAATTAGGAATAAATTAAGTATTTACCAGATGAATGGTAACATTCACGGGTTGCAGACCTTTTGAATCAGGATTCTATACTACCTTTGAGTTGTTTTGTGTTTATTTGTTTTGCATGATCCGGTTGACAATTAAGCCGGAAAACACTCTTGCTCCTTCATCATTTAAATGATCTGCATCTGAAAAGAAGGAGGGATTATTGACAAAGACCGGGAGGTTTGACATATTCAGATAAATAATTCCATTTTCAGAACAGAAATCGGACAATTTGGTATCACAAATAGTTTCACGGATGATGCGCCATGTTGGAGAGTAAACAAAGATCAGGTCAATACTTTTTTGCCTGCAGGTAAGAACGATGTCCTTTAATGCACGAATCTTGTTTTGATCAATGTTACAGTATGTTATTTCTGATGTATCTATCTTTTGATTATTCATTTTATTAAAAATAGGAACATAACCTTTATTTACCTGTGCTCTTCCTCTATCAGACTTGAGATTCCCCTTAGCTATCTGAAACATTAATGAATTATAGGGATAAATAGCAGAAACGCGCTTGACTGATTCAAAAGGGCTCTTCAGGTCAATAATCCGCCTGATTTCCGGATGTTCTTTATAGTATGGTAATAACAAAGATAGTACGTCGTATTCTCTTGCATTATATACCAGATCCTCAGGACGAATATCCATAATTATAAGTTTCGGATTATATCGATGGGTAACAGCTTCAAATATGGAATAGTTAAATAAAATATATGTTCCGTCTCTTCCTGTATTATAGAAAGTATTGTGAAGATTCTCTTCAAATATTTCAGGTACGTAACCGTGGTTGGCACGGGAAGAGCCAAATACAAGTATATCGGCATAAGTGCTGTCAATAGAATAGGTAGTCAGGTACCCAACGCCCGTTACCTGATGGAAATAGAAATACTTCAATAGTGTCCCAATTCCCCTGTCACACACGATAATTACTGATAACACCACCAGCAGTCTTAAAATAAACCGGTACACCTGTCGTAAAGACGATCTTGTCATCAGAAGATAAATAATTAAAATTGAAAATAAATAAATTGTCCTCCGTCAAAAACACCGATAAGAAGAATTGTTAATACAACAATGACAATGCCGGCAATCCGGACAAATGGATTCTTGTTAAAAAGTATAGACCATCGGTCATTAAAATATTCTCTTTTAAAGTCAATGGCTATCAATGAAATAATTCCAAACAAAGCAAAAATCAAATCTGAAGGCCGTTCATAAAAAATTGCCCCCTGGGAGGTAAATATTTTTCTTATAATATTTATTGTCGTTGTTATAGAATCCGATCTGAAAATTACCCAGGAGAATAGTACCAGTACAAAGGTTAAAATGATCTTATAAAAAATATAATAACGTGAGGTCTTTCTGATATGGAACCGCTTTCTTATTTTTTTATGCAAATCTCCTGTCCAGTTGGAATAAGTAAGGTATATTCCGAATAAAAGTCCCCAGCTCAGATATGTCCATCCTACACCATGCCAGATACCGCAAATGGCAAAGGTTACCATAATTGCAATCATATAAATCCACTTACCTGCGGAAACATATAAATACTTTTGCCTCTTTAACCTGCTTGCCAGAAAATATGCCAGCGGTAAAAATACATAATCACGCAACCAGAAAGAAAGGGTAATATGCCAACGGTTCCAGAAATCTTTTATGGATGTCGCAAAATATGGCCTTTTAAAGTTATTTGAAAGATTGAATCCAAATAATTTTGCTGAACCAATTGCAATATCTGTATATCCTGAAAAATCTGCATATATCTGGAATGCATAGAAAATGGTAGCCACTATGAGTGTAGTACCGTTGTGGTGTTCGTTATTGTTATAAACAGCATTAACATATATTGCCAGCCTGTCGGCAACAACCAGTTTCTTAAAATAACCCCAAAGCATCAGTTTCAATCCCTCAGCAACCATTGTGTAATTGAACGGGTTAATACGATGTAACTGGGGGATCAGTTGCTGGGGCCTTTCAATAGGTCCCTGGGCAATTTTTGGAAAGAAAAGGAGATAGAGTGAAAAGTAACCAAAATGTTTCTCTGGCAGGATTGTTTTTCTTTTAACCTCAATCTGGTAACTTAACAGTGTAAAAATAAAATAAGATAAGCCTAAAGGCATGACCATTTTATTTATGGCATCAGTCCGGAAGAAGATATTCACATTGTATAAATGCACCTGATTTTCAGGATAGAGATTATTGAAATATTTGAAAAAAGCCAGAAACAGGATATTTATAAGAATAATTATTGTGAATACAAGGGTGTTCGCTTCCCCGGGAATTTTTGCAAGCCAGTTAGCCATGAAATAGTTTACAAAAATAATTCCGGCCAGTAATACTAAAAAAACAGGTATAAATGAAAGATAATAACTCACACTTGCAATAAGTAACCATATCCATCCATACTTCCCCGGAAAAACATAGTAGACTGTGACAACCACAATCAGAAAAAATAAATAGATGACAGAGTTGAAAATCATATTAAGAAACTATAAATAATTTGATAATTCTCAGCTCTGCAAATCCAATTAGTCTCTGAGAAGGACACACCGGCCCTATTTCGTATTGAAGCTATAGTGTATTTTAAAAGTTTAAAATTCATTATAACAATATTATACAAGAGTGGAGCGGTTCTAATATACCTATTTTCTCTTTATTACAATAACATGTTCGGGTCCTTTAACATCTGCCAGGTTGACGGTCCGAAATACCAGTCGATATTCCCTTTTTTTAAGTCTTATGGTAAAATCATCCAGGACCTTATTCCATTGTCCGGTTTTAACATCTTTCAACTGGTATTCCTTCAGGTTAGGGGTTTCTGATCTAAGAATAATATGAGCAATTTTCCTGTTAATTTCTGTTTTTGAAGTAATTGTATTCGGTGTCCAGTATAACTTATTCTTTTCCTGTACTAATTTCATGAATTCAGGCTTTGCATATGCCCAGTGAGGTTTTCCATCCCATATCCATATGTGGTTTTTAAAAAAATCATCCTGATACATGATCAGCAACTCGTGATAATCGGGCCAGGCGGCAAACATATCGTTATAACCGTGCCATTCAATCCAGGTATAAGTTTGGGCATTCTGTTCCTTGCTTAACCCTGTTTCCCTGTCTATATCAAATGGCGCTCTTTCAGGTCCTTTTACTTTTATGATGTCCGCAGCCCTGTTCTTTAAAAAACTATCCCTTATTTCCAATGCAGATAATGGAATCCCGTTTTGCTCAAAATGATGATCATATTTGGCATCCGACAGAAACCATTTGTTATACTTATTAAGCCATATTTCATTAATCCCGTGATGTCCGTCCGGTCCGCCTTTAACCCCAGGTCCGGCTCCCAATGTTCGTGTAACATAGCCAAATGCATTCATAATTGCGTTTTGCACAATCATAAAATGGCCGCAGTGAAATCCATGGCCTTTAAGAGCGGCATCCAGTATCCCTTCAGCATATCCTCCTCCAGGATAAGGATCGCCATAATCATCAATCTTAATAACCGATTTAATCCAATGTCTGAGTAACAAAATTCTTTTAAATTCATCTGTTTCATTTTGTACAACTGTATCCAACCGGTACTTTTCGATTAAATGCCTGAATTTCGGAGATGTTAAATCCTCAAATGATTTAAATTCAGTATTGGGTATAAAAACGGGATTATTTATCTCTACTGCGTCATAATTTTTCAGCCCGCAAGCAGATAATGAGACAGCCAGAACAAATATTATATACTTTATTGCCTTAATCATATTCTATAATTAATTATAAAAGTAATTAAATAAATTAAAAAGCAGTTAACAAAACCTTCGGAATATCTCACAGGGTGATTGATTAGCTTGTCAGGAAGAATAATTCTTTTTTTCTTCCGCCCGGCACGATTCTATTGAAATTTTTAAATCGCAGCAAGAAAGAAAATTCAAATTATATTTTGTTTCTCCTTGTAATAAATCCTCATATTATAAATAATTTTACCTGAAAAACCAGGATGGTAATTTATAAAGACATTCCTCTAAAAAATTACAATACATTTGGTGTTGAATATATTGCTGATTACGTTATCCACGTTGATAATGATAAAGATGCAATTTCTCTTTTAAATGGAAAAACCTTTGTTGATAAACCACTCATGATCCTTGGAAGTGGGAGTAATATACTGTTTACCAAAGATTTTAAGGGTACAATTCTCCGTCCTGAATTCGGTGGAATCACAATTGAAGAAAAAGATCAGGATGATGTAATTATCTCGGCAGGTGCCGGTGTTAATTGGGACAAGCTTGTCGAATGGACAGTTAATAATGGATTTGGAGGATTAGAGAATCTCTCATTGATTCCGGGACTGACAGGAGCCACTCCTGTCCAGAATATTGGTGCTTATGGTGTTGAAATAAAAGATAAAATTGTAAAAGTCAACACCATCAGTATCAATGACGGATCTCTGTGTCAGTTCAGCAACAGGGAATGCAGATTTAATTACCGCAGCAGCATTTTTAAAAACAGTGAAAAGGGCAGACACCTTATAACAAAAGTCTATTACAGGCTAACCTGCAAACCGGTACCAGATCTTAATTATGGTTCCCTTAAAGAAGAGGTACTCAAAACCGGAAACATAACACTGGAAAATGTAAGACAGGCAATAATAAAGATCCGAAGAAGTAAACTACCTGATCCTGAAATTATTGGCAACGCAGGAAGCTTCTTCAAAAATCCTGTGTTAAATATTTCTTCTGCGGAAAATTTAAAAAAATTATATCCGCAAATGCCGTCATATTTTGATCATTCAGGTGGCATTAAACTGGCAGCAGGATGGTTGATTGAACAATGTGGCTGGAAAGGAAAACGGTTTGGGGATGCTGGAGTTCACGATACCCAGGCTTTAATTCTGGTAAACCACGGAAATGCCACAGGAAAAGATATCTTCAAGCTCTCCGAAAAAATCAAAGAGTCAGTTTATGAAAAATTCGGTATTGAGCTTGAGCATGAGGTTGAAATATTATAAAATATCTGAGCATAATCCTCTTATTCAATTCACTTTATCTTAATTTTTACAACAGCTATATTCAGCCTGGAATACGGGATATTATACAATTATTATTAAGAAATCATTGTGTATTTGTAATCAATTATATATTTGCATTATCTTGTATAGTGTTAATTAATACTTCTAAAAATCACCAGGATGGCAAATATTGGTTCTTACGAAGAAAGAGTTGGAAGTTTTGACTGGTCACTGGCAGAGGATGAACTCGGATACAGTGCCGGAAAAGCAATAAATATCGGGTGGTACTGCTCAGACAGGATCTGCCAGAAAGGGAATGGAGAAAAAATTGCTCTTTATTATGAAGGATTTGGAGGGCTCAGTAAAAGTTTTACCTTTAATGATATCCGACTGGCAAGTAATACCATCGGGACATTTCTCTTAAAACTCGGATTGAAAAATGAAGACAGGATTTGTCTTTTCATGGACCGGATCCCTGAATCATATTTTTCGTTTCTCGCAATTCTTAAACTTGGAGCAATCGTTCAGCCATTATTCTCAGCTTTTGGAGATGAGTCACTTTTTGTCAGACTTGATAACGCACAAACACGGGCAATCATTACCCAACGGAAGCATTTATCCAAAGTCAGAAAAATACGTGACCGGTTACCCTGCCTTGATTTCATAATAGTAGTGGATCACATCAAGTCAAAAGAGCTGGAGGATAAGGAAATAGCTTTCAATCTTGAAGAGACACCTTCTGTTGAAAATATGAATATTTCGCCCACTAAAGCAGAGTCGCCTTCGGTCTTGCATTATACCTCCGGAACCACCGGACAACCAAAAGGTGTAAAACATGTTCATTATTCACTTATAGCTCAATATATCACCACAAAATGGGTACTCGACCTTCATGATGATGATATTTACTGGTGTACAGCTGATCCGGGATGGGTAACAGGGACCTCTTACGGAATAATAGGTCCATGGAGTATGGGAATTACCCAGTGCATACTGGATGCAGGCTTCTCAGCGCAATCCTGGTATGAATTCATTGAAAAACATAGAGTTACAGTCTGGTATTCGGCCCCAACCGCTATAAGGTCACTCATGAAAGCCGGCGATGAGGTTGTTAAAGGTTATGATATGTCAAGTTTACGACATCTCGCCAGTGTTGGAGAACCATTAAATTCAGAAGCGGTTATCTGGTCCGAAAGAATTTTCGGAAAGCCATTCCATGATACCTACTGGCAGACGGAAACAGGTTCCATAATGATCACAAATTTTCCCGGGATGAAGGTGAAACCCGGATCTATGGGAAAACCATTCCCGGGTATTACTGCTGCTGTGCTGGACCCAATTACGTTTGAACCCTTACGTGAATCGGGAAAAGTGGGGTTGATTGCATTTAAACCCGGTTGGCCGTCAATGATGAGAACCTATTGGAACAATGATGAGAAATACCGGGAGAAATTTGTTAACGGCTGGTATATTACTGGAGACAGGGCAAGCACAGATAATGAACACTACTACTGGTTTATTGGCAGAGATGACGATGTTATTAACACAGCGGGGCACCTGGTGAGTCCTTTTGAAGTTGAATCGGCTCTTCTGGAACATCCCTCTGTAGCTGAATCTGCAGTTGTTTCAAAACCGGATGAAGTAATGATGGAGGTAGTAAAAGCATTTATCACTTTGAAACCCGGCTTCACTCCCGGGCCGGATCTGGAACTTGAAATAATGAATTTCGTCAGGAAAAAATTATCATCGCTGGCGATGCCCCAGGAAATAGAATTTCTCGATATACTTCCGAAGACCAGGAGTGGCAAGATAATGAGACGATTGCTTCATGCTAAAGAATGGGGTGAAGAATTAGGGGATATTTCCTCTCTTGAGAATGATTAAATTAATTGTTTCATAATCACTTACACAATTACTAATATTATAATTATGGAAAAATGGAATTTAGAAGAAATGAAAGAACTTATATTGAATTATGTAATCAAAGAATACATGGAAGATGAGGATGAAGAAATAACATATGACACCCCCCTCATTTCAAGCGGGTATGTAGATTCCTTTTCAATGATAACTTTACTTGTTTTTCTTGAGAATAAATTCAAAATAAAGATACCTCCCAGCAAAGCAACACCGGAGGCTTTCAACACAGTTAATAATATTGTGACTCTTGTCAGTCAATACCTGAAATAATTGATCACCGGTGTCTTCCGGTAAACAGAACCTGTATCTTAATAAGAAAAACCATTCAGGTATCTAATAATTATTAATTTACGCTATCTGATAAACCATCAGCACATCTCCATGCCTGATATAAAGTCTGCCATTTTTTATTACCGGATGAGCCCAGAAGGGACCCTCGCCTTTGGTAATCTGAAAATCGCTTACTATATCAAGTTTGGAAGGATCAGGTTTTACAAGTGCAATATGGCCGGACCTTTCTTCGCAAAGGTAAAGCATCCCATCTGCAGAAATTACAGATCCCCTGCTATACCACTTTGACGTCCAGAGAGTCTTCCCGGTATTCCAATCCACACAGACCCATGTATCGACAGGTTTGGACATATGATTTGCTCCATAAATATTATTCCCGAGTAAAACCACACCTCCATGTTGCGGGTCAAAATTCCTGTTTTCCCAGACTGTAGACACTGAATTTCCATCAGCCGATAGTTTGAGTTTCAGAGCTACCCAGTTGTAACCGTTTGCAATGAGTATATAGCCATCTTTAAATATGGGAGTTATGGCATGATTCTTCATAACCCTGCCTGTTGCTGCATTTACAGAGGCATAATCCACTTTCCAGATAATTTTTCCATCTTTTGAATCAACTGCAAGAATATTTGTTCCCATCACAGTTACAATCATTTTTTTTCCAGCATACTCTATTAGCTTAGGATTAACGTACTGGGGAACCTGATCAATTGGGTCTGCTTCCCACACCACTTTACCGTCATTCACGCTGAAGGCAACAAGGGAGGCTTTTTTCCCGCCCGGAGAGGCAATAACCATATTATCCACAACAAGTGGAGATTCGGATATTCCAAACATAAGAGGCTTGCTCTCATATAAACTATAATGATTTTTCGACCATTTTACTTTTCCGTTCGAACCTATACAGACAATGTCTCCGCTTCCGCTTATAAGGAAGAGATTTCCGTTGTAGTATGTAGGAATACATCTTGACCCTGTGTGGTTTGTCACCCATGCTTTACCATAGACAGTTTCCCATTTCACTTTTCCATCAAGGGTCAGAGCCACCAGCACATCGGAGTCGTCCTTTCTTCCTGTTACATAAACAGCGTCATCGGTTACAGTAGCTGATGAATAACCATCTCCCATTTTGTCAGCTTCCCATAAAAGTTTTGGGCCACCAACAGGCCACTTTTTCAACAACCCGGTTTCATTATAAATACCGGTGCGGCCAGGTCCGCGCCACTCATAAAGCTGACAGTAAGCTATGACAGTAAAGGTTGTGTAGAATAACAACGACAGCAGTAATTTCGGGAATATTGATTTCATAAGGTTCAGCAGTATTGACAATTAGTAATTTACAACAATTATTCCAATATTAATTTCGCAATGTACTTAATAATTTTTATTAACAAAATTTGAGCCGGTTTATCACAATACAAATCAAATCGTCAGACGATTGTTTGCAAAAGCAATAAAGCTTCAGTTTATTCTTTTACTAATTTTATTGATTTACGAAAGTCACTATTGAAAACAGTAACAATATAGAGACCTCTTGTCAATCTGCCAACAGAAACTTTTGTATCATAACGGCAACCTGAAAGCTCCCTGATTAACTTACCCATTGTGTTGTAAATGTTTATATTATATCTGGCATCGCTACTCAGTGCCACATTGAATTCTTCTGAAACAATAGTGGGCCAAAGGTAAACTTCAGTAGTATTTGTACCACCCTCCTTCTTAACATAAACATAAATAGAATCGCTGATTTCAGTCCCGCAGGCGCCGGTAACCGTTACCCGGTAAAGACCAATATTGGTGGCATTTAAATTCTGCAAATATAGTTGTGAGTTATCTGCGCTTACAATTGCCTTATTATCTTTCTGCCACTGATAAGTAAGATCATATCCTTCTGAATTTACTTCAAGAGTTAAATCATTGCCGAAGGGTACCTGTCTATCGGGCGATAGATAGTCAATTTTTGTTATCGGGTGGACAGTAAGGTTCATTGAAGCCGAAAAGACAGTGTTACAATACCCTGCTATCTCGCAGCTGTAATTTCCTGAATTTTCAGTAGTTGTACTTGCGAGAGTCAACTCCGGTGAAGGGCCCGACTGAACAACGGTACCATTTTTATACCATTTATAGTTAAGATTAAAGCCTTCTGCTCCCGCTACAAGGGTAATTGGTTCACCTGCACATATAACATTATCACCCGACTGGCTGATCAGTTTTGTGTTAAGAACTACTCTCACATCAAGTCTCGACCATTCTGAAACCGTATTATTTATTGTGACCCTGAGGGCTATAGTTGCAGAACCAATAAATCCAGTATTCCATGACACGGTTGCATTCGCAGAATTCCCTGAAATTACACCGGCATTTACAGGTAAAAGTTTCCATTCGTAATCAGATGCACCCGGCACGTTACCTGCTGAATACCCGGTTGACACTTCACCCTGACAGACCAATGTTTCTCCTTCAGGTACAGGAGGCCAGTACTCTTTTGCAATTCCTGTTTTTGTTCTTATCCAGGTTTCAAAGTCTGAAACCCTTGTATATGCACCATAGGTATCGCAGTTTGCGCTCCCCCAGCTGACAATGCCTGCCAGTTTGAACTCATCAAGCACCGGAACCGCCAGGGGCCCGCCACTGTCACCATTACAGGCATCTTTATTACCGTTGAGATAACCTGCCATGATATCTGTTGAAGGAATATTTTTCCAGACTGTTGAGGCCTGTGAATTTGTAATTATTGGTAACTGGACTTTCTGCAAATTATCAGGGATAACTTGTGGGTTTACTTGGGTTAAACCCCACCCTGTCACCCATGCCATTACTCCCGGGTCAATGGCACCATATACAACATCATCAGATGTTACCAGTTTAATTGGCACAGCATTGGGATAATTAATCGGTTGTTTTAATTTTAATAATGCAATATCGTTCACAAGTGTCTGGCCGTTAAAACCTTCATGGACAATTACATCGCTCACATAATAAGTCTGCCCCTCAACCAAGGGGTTATTGGCTCCTGCTTTTACAGACATATTTGCAGCCAGGATAGGACTTCCATATTGGTCCTTCGTGCAGTGGGCAGCTGTTACTATCCACGAATTACTTATTATCGATCCTCCGCAGCGTTCATTTCCTGATATAAAATATACCTGCCATGGGAAATCAGATATAGAGGCAGTCGTGCCTCCTGTAATCTTGACCTCTTCATCGCGGACACCGGTGAAAAACGGGAAAAAATGATCTCCTGGTCCTATTTCTGTCTTTACCAGGATAACAGGCTCATCATTCAGAATAAGTGTGTACAGGTTGGTATTCCGTTCATTGGATGCTGAAACTGTTACCTGGAACAAATAACGTTTATTGGCATCAAGAGAAAAGGTAATTGAATCGTCGCGGAAATATTCATCCCCTGAAAAAACAATTCTGTATTTTTCATCCAGAATCTGCCATTCGGATATAACTTCATTTTCAGCCTTTATTACCTGTAAAGTAACCTTTTGCGACGTTGCAGCGAATGATATCAAAACCAGAATAGAAATGAATATGGTCTTTTTCATGCACAAATTTAAGATTTGCTCATAAATTTATTGTCTAACTTCCTGATAATCCCGAAACGGTAAATTTACCTGATCCCGGTATCAATATCAATATTAAGTACTGTTATTTCCTGTGCACTTATTGAAACTTCAGCCGGCAGGTTGCTGCTTCCAATTCCACCCTGTTTTTTTTCAAGAATTACAATGTAATTGCCGGCAGGAAGCATTAAACTGAAAGTACCATCCAAAACAGGTCTTATTTGTGCAATTTTTATCTTACCGTCTGAGGTCCAGACGCTTAAAGGATAGGCTTTATACGTCTCCTCAGAAGGAAGACATCCAGGATCAGGGGGGTCGGTCTCTACAGGGCAAATGGGACCGATAGAAACAGAACCTTCGAGGTAGCCTGCATCAAAAATCGTCCGCTTGTCGCACCCTGAAATAAGTATTAACCCTGTGAGTAGTAGAGTTGCTGAAATCCAGAAATAAGCAGGTCTTTTCATGGATAATAGATATGAATAAATGTTCATTCAACAATTATTATGCCAGACAATCCCCGATTTATTTCTATTTGTTATTATTCATTACTTAGAAATTCATACATCGTGAATGCATTTTTATTCTCCGGATCAAGTTCCATTACCCTTTTGAAATATTCTTTAGCCTTTTCATAGTTGTATTTTTTCATATAGGTTCTTCCTAAATGGTACAGGACAGATACATGTTGATCGGTTTTATTTATTAGTTTTTCAAAATGTACAATTGCTTCGTCATACTTTCCTGATGCCTTAAGTGCAATCCCCATATAATAATTAGCCATTATGGTATCAGGGCAATGCTCAAGAAGTATCCTGTATGAGGCGATACTTTTTTCTTCCTTTCCCAAATGATAATAGCATAATCCAAGCCATAAATAAGTCATGGGCAAGCTCTTACCGGAATCTACTATTTTATTGAAAACTTCAACAGCCCTTAAAAAGAGAGTCGACCTATACAAGGCGACCCCCATCCTGTATAAGAAATAGGGACTATCAGGCTTTAACTTCTGTACTCTTTCGTAATAAAGGATTGATTTAGCCATTATTCCAAGTATGTAATAAATATTGGCTAATTCCATCAGAATGCGAATGTTGTCAGGATGTTCTTTCAGCTTTTCTTCAAAGATTTTAGCTGATTCCAGTAAATCGCCCTCCAATAACAAGTCATATGCCTCTTCAAGACTTTTGTCAATAAAAGACTTCATAATATTTTCAATTGATTATTAAGTAAGTCCGTTCCGTTTTGCCAGAACTTTATATTCCTTAGAACCATAAACGTATTTAAATGCGGGCCGAATAATACGTTTTGCAGAAAATGTTAACTCTTCGATACGATGGGTACACCACCCTGCAATTCTTGCCATAGCAAAAAGCGGTGTAAAAAGTTCCCTTGAGATGCCAATACAGGAATAAACGAATCCTGAGTAAAAATCGACATTTATACATACAACCTTTTCTGATTTTTCTCCTTTAAATATTTTGAATACCGTGGGTGTTAATTTTTCAACCATCTCATAAAGCTGAAACTCATCGTACCTGTCTTTCTCAATTGCGAGTTCCCTGGCTTTTTCTTTTAACAGTCCTGCACGGGGATCTGAAATTGTATAAACTGCATGTCCCATGCCATATATTTTACCTGTTTTGTCAAACGCCTGCTTATTCAATATTTTTAATAGATATTGTTCAACCTCATTTTGGTCCTTCCATCTTTTGACATTTCTTTTTATTTCTTCCATCATATCAAGAACTTTCAGGTTTGCTCCTCCATGTAAAGGTCCTTTTAATGACCCAATAGCAGATGTGACAGCAGAATAAATATCCGTTTCTGTAGAGCTGGTCACTCTTATTGTAAAAGTAGAGTTGTTACCTCCACCATGCTCAGCATGAAGAACAAGTGCCAGGTCGAGAAGGTCGGCCTCAAGCTTTGAGTAACGGGAACACTCACCTTTTACCATGTAGAGAAAATTTTCTGAAGTAGTCAAATCCTCCTTTGGATATCTGATCATCAGAGTCTTTCCCTGGTAAGCATGACTAAATGCCTGATAAGAATAGGCTATGATCGAAGGAAACTTTGCAATTATGTTTAACGATTGCGTAATCATATTAGGTAACGAAATATTATCAGGGTCATCATCCAGAATATAAAGCCCGAGAACAGAACGCGCCAGCATATTGAGTACGTCTTTGCCTTTCATGGATAATATCATATCTTTTATGAAACTATCAGGTAATGATCTTATTGAAGCCATATGTGTTGAAAATTTCTTCAACTCATCTTTAGTCGGGAGTTTACCGGTAAGCAAAAGAAACACTGTCTCGTCATATCCATGACGGTCTTCATTCTGAAATCCCCTGGTTATCTCTTCAATATCTATTCCCCGGTAAAGCAATTTTCCCGGAATAGCTATAACCTTACCATTCTCTTTTTTATACCCTACTACCTCACCAATATTTGTAAGGCCGACCAACACCCCTGTATTGTCTCTGTTTCTAAGCCCCCGTTTGACATCATACTGTTCAAAAAGTTCGTTATCTATCTCACATGATTTATTAATCGAATCATTTAAAAGGGCTAAGAATTTCTTATCTTCCATAGTGCACAATTTTTAAAAATATTATAATAAAAAGTCAAATATTATTTTAGCAGCATTCATAATTTATAAGTAATGTTTACTTCCCGATCTACACTTAAAAATGTTTTTAGAATATCGATTACGTATCAAATACCCTTTAATTAACAAGATCATTTTCAAATAATTCCTTGTTAAATTTAAATTTATGCCCAAGGAAATCCATCAGTTTTAATGTATCCTCAAAAGCATTCCCCAAACATGTTGAAGCTCCGGGAGAAGGAGTAATATTGAAGATGATCTTTTCTCCAATTATTTTTGCTTCTCCCATTTCCAATTTTTTGGATGTATTATTTATAATCTGGGGTCTTGTTCCCCCTAATCCTTTGGCAAATTTTATTTCTTTCAATTTGATACTTGGTACAATCTTCCTGATTTCTTTCAAAAATGCACGTTTCCCAATAAGCGGAAGATCATAAATGACATTCTTTATGAGGAAGTTGAAAATGACCTTATCAAAGGTAATATTCATTATACTTATAATAGGTTTAATACTTATGCCAAATGTCTTCCAGTATTCAAAAAATGTTGACCTATTATACCTCTCCAGTAAAAATATTGGTTTCGCTGTAGGTCCAAACCTTGTTACATTTTCGTTATGTACTTCCGGGTCTCCATGAATTGCAGCAAATGGTAATTTTTGAACCTGCATGGTATATACTTTCCCATTCAGAAGTTTCGGTCCGGTATAAAAACTTCCCGACATCGAAAGAATAGAGTAGTTTTTGCCATAACCAAGCGATTTGGCTATTTTCAGACTATGGCTGCCGGCAGTTACTATAATGGCAGATGCTTCAAATTCTCCGTTATCCGTTATCACTTCAAAAAAATCATCCTTTTTTACGATTTTTAAAGCCTTAGTAGAGAGATAAACAGAGATGTCAGGATTAAATTTTTTTGCATTCTCAACAAAAGAACGGCTCAGATTTCCAAAATCAACTGTATAACCATCTTCGGTTGCCAAAGCCAACAGCTCCTGATCCGGGTCGCGACCCTCCAGTATTCTTGGTTCGATCCTTCCAATTTCTTCTTTCCCTATCATCCTGAGATTAGGGTAAAGCTTACTGAAGGTTTTAAACCGTTCCTTTAAAATATTAACTTGTTCATTGCCTACAGCCAGCACCATCTTTGAATACTTTGTATAGAGTTCATTGGAATTATTTTTCTTCTCAGATTCAAGATATTTCCGTACCATATCTGCACTGCGCTTTACTCCTTTGGCTTTTTCAAAGGTGTAATTGGTCTCAATATCTCCAAGATGAAGGGTCTGGCTATTCATAGTGGATGCTGAATTTACCATCCCAAAATTAGAATATTTTTCTATCAACCCAATGTTTTTAACATCGGTGTATTTGCTAAGTGTGTATAGAAGGGCAGTTCCACTAACGCCACCTCCGATAATCAGAATATCGTGTTTCACGTTTAATTAATAAAATAGTGTAAATACTATATTTCCCGGATAAATTTTGTTAAATAATTAATTACCAACTGCCATATCGGCCTGATTTTTTCCTGATATTGAAAAGCCATTAAGAATTAATCATCTATAAATCTTAATTATTAAAAACAACTGCCCAAATTCAAAAAAAAATATAATGCCCCAGCAAATAAACCGATATTTTTTGATTTTGTTCAAATATTTATGATATTAATCATGTGATATTTATCATTATATGACCTCTTATAACCGAACATTTATTTTTTAAAATTTCCATTAACAAGTTCTGATACAATTTACAGACACTCCGTTCTTTGTCATCTGACACTAACACCCCGGTGTAAGATCCCTAAGAATTATGAAATTAAAAAAATTATGATTTTAAACTATTATCCCGGGTGCGTTGCAAAAGTGAATATTGTATATGCCTTTAAAGCTCCCTGATCTTAATATTCCTGAACCAGATAGGGTATCCGTGGTCCTGCAGCCCAATATACCCCTCCTTGGAGATCCCCTCGTTGAATCCGGGAAAAGTTCTGAATTTGCTTTTGGCGACCATTGCATCCCATTCAGGAGTCCAGAGTTCATACTCTACAACCTTGACCCCGTTCTGGATATGAGTAACCTTACCGTCCTTCACAATAATGACGATGTTATTCCATTCTCCTGCTGGCTTAACTGTTTTCGGATCAGCAGCAATCATATCATAGAGTGAGCCGGCAAGATGATTCGCAAGTTTGTTGTCAGTTGCATCAACATTATCAAGTACCTGAACTTCCGGCGCTGCATAGTATATTGCCTGACCAGGAACTTCTCTCACATTAAAGAAAATTCCGGAGTTCCCCATCTTACTTGTTTTCCAATCCACTGACAGCTCAAAGTTTTTAAATTTCTTCTTACTGTAAATAATATCGCCGTTTGAACCTTGACCCGGCTTCTTCCCTTCACCTGTGAAAACCTTCATGGCATTATCTTCTATTACCCAGTTTTTTGCCATTCCGTCAGAATTAACCTGTCTCCATCCATTGAAATCCTTTCCATCAAATAATAAAACCCAGCCTTCCTTTTTCTCTTTTGCGGAGAGTTTATTTACAGCCTGCCCAAAAGACGGTAAAGAGATAATAAGTATGGCTGTGCATACCAACGATAAATCAAGTATTCTTTTCATTATAATAAGTTTTTAAATATTGGATAATATTTCGACCTCTTTTATTTGTATCCCCATTTTTTCATTATTCCCAGATCGGCTTTGACAGACTCCATAGGTGTCTTATTCTGATATGATTCCTGTTCAATAATATAACATTCAGTACCCCCTTTTTCAGCCGCAAGATCTACCATCTGCCTGGCATTGACAATACCTTCTCCAAGGATCGTACTCACATATTTTTCATTACCACCGGATGCCGGTATTTCATCCTTCACATGAATGATTTCGAAACGTCCGGGATACTGGTTCATAATATCCTTTGCAATTGCACCACCATTGTAGAGGTTACCGATATCTAACTGCATGGCTACCAGGTTGGGATCAATTCTCCTCATAATGATATCAAACAGTTTTTCATTATTCAGCTTTTCGCTGAATTCAAAATCGTGATTATGGTATCCGAATTTCATTCCCTGCCTCTTACACAGTTCCCCGCATTTATTAAAAACATCCATGTAACCAATAAAGTCATCGTACGTTTTTCTCATACCCGGGTCCATTGAAGGACTGATAACCCATTTCTGTCCAAGTGTTGCAGCATCATCAACAGTTTGTTTCCAGCTATCAGAAAAATCTTTTTTTGCTGCATCCCAATGCTGGCGACCCATAACAGTGTGGCCACTTATCATTTTAAGGCCCAGGTCATCAAGTATCTTTCTGAACTCCGAAGGTGCATATCCATAAAACTTGCGGTCTATATAATTAGCATGTTCCACATATTTGTATCCCATCTTTGCAACGGCAGTTAATGATCCGAAAGGATCCTTGGACATATCATCGCGAACAGAATACAGCTGAAGGCCTACTATACCTTTTTGTGCTGCAGAACCAAAAGCCGTCTGGGGCAATAGGGCACTTGCTGCAATTGCCATTGTACCGGTCTTAATAAAATTCCTCCTGGAAGTTTTCATTAATTTAAAATATTTGTGAAAAATGAATGAATATGTTTAAAGAATTATTTTTTAAAGGTATGAAAAGCCGATCTGTAAAACAAAAAACTAGCAAGCCAATAAGGTGTAAAAAAAAACCTGTCAAAACTTAATTTATTTTAAACATTTTATGTATACAATAATCAAATTGATTTTTTAATATTGTACGCCCATCCAATCTTATAATTTTAAGTGACAGAATACCACCTTAAACAAACCATATGCCAAAACGTAAAGATATAGAAAAAGTGTTAATAATAGGCTCCGGGCCTATCATTATCGGACAGGCTTGCGAATTTGATTATTCGGGAACACAGGCTTGCAAAGCATTAAGGTCGCTCGGTTATAAAATCGTCCTTGTTAATTCAAACCCGGCAACAATTATGACCGATCCTGATATAGCTGATGCAACATATATTGAACCACTTAATGAATATGCTCTTACTGAAATAATAAAGAAAGAACGCCCGGATGCCCTGCTGCCAAACCTGGGTGGTCAGACAGGGCTGAATCTCTCATCTCTTCTTGCAAAAAATGGTGTTCTGTCTAAATATAATGTTGAAGTAATAGGTGTAAATGTAGATGCCATTGAACGTGGCGAAGACAGAATTGCTTTTAAGGAAACCATGAACCGTCTTGGCATAGAAATGCCTCTAAGTAAAGCTGTTAACACAGTTGAAGATGCTGAATCAGCGGCAGCCGAACTCGGGTATCCGGTTGTTATACGGCCTGCATATACTATGGGTGGTACCGGTGGCGGACTGGTATATAATGTAGAGGAACTCCGTACCATAGCCAGCAGGGGACTATCAGCAAGTATTGTTAATCAGGTACTTATCGAGGAATCTGTACTGGGATGGGAAGAACTGGAACTGGAAGTGGTAAGAGATTCTAAAAACAGGATGATCACAGTATGCTTTATTGAGAATGTTGACGCCATGGGGGTTCACACAGGTGATTCATTCTGTACTGCCCCAATGATGACAATAGATCCGGAGCTTCAGAAACGTCTTCAGAAATACTCATATGACATTGTCGAAGCAATTGAAGTGATCGGTGGAACAAATGTTCAATTTGCACACAATCCGAAAAGCGGCAGGGTAGTCGTTATAGAAATAAACCCGCGCACTTCCCGTTCATCAGCTCTTGCTTCAAAAGCAACCGGCTTTCCTATCGCATTTATCTCTTCTCTCCTGGCTGGCGGCTTAACACTTGATGAAATACCTTACTGGCGCGATGGTTCCCTTGATAAATATACACCGTCTGGTGATTATGTGGTTGTGAAATTCTCACGATGGGCTTTTGAAAAATTTGAAGGTCTCGAGGACAAACTTGGTACCCAGATGCAGGCAGTAGGCGAGGTAATGAGTATAGGTAAGACATACAAGGAGGCTCTGCAGAAAGCTATACGGTCACTTGAGATAGGACGATACGGATTAGGTTTTGCCAGGGATTTTAACCAAAAACCTCTTGATGAGTTGATGAATATGCTTAAGTATCCCTCAAGCGATCGACAGTTCATCATGTACGAGGCATTACGGAAAGGCGCTGACATAGATGAGCTTCACAAAAAAACCTATATCAAGTCATGGTTCATCTCACAGATGAAGGAACTGGTTGAGGAAGAAGAACAAATACTTGCTTATAAAGGGAAGATGCTCCCCGACAATCTCCTTATTAAAGCAAAAAAGAACGGATTTGCCGATAAATACCTTTCAAAGCTGTTAGACGTCCCGGAAAAACAGCTCAGGTCAAGAAGAATTTCGCTTGGGTTAAAGGAGTCATGGGAGCCGGTTCGGGTAAGCGGAGTTGAAAATGCTGCTTATTACTTCTCAACATATAATGCACCCGATAAAGTGAGGGTAAGCAAAAGGAAAAAGATAATGGTCCTTGGCGGTGGTCCCAACAGGATTGGCCAGGGCATTGAATTTGACTACTGCTGCGTGCATGCAGCATTTGCTATACGGGATGCAGGATATGAGTCAATAATGGTAAACTGCAACCCTGAAACGGTATCAACGGACTATGACACTTCGGATAAATTATATTTTGAACCACTCACAGCCGAAGATGTCTTAAGCATCTATGACAAGGAAAAGCCGGAAGGCGTAATCGTACAGTTCGGAGGCCAGACCCCGTTAAATCTGGCAAAAGAACTTGCAGAGGCCGGGGTGAAAATTTTAGGCACCACACCCGAAACAATCGACCTTGCGGAAGATCGTGATCGGTTTCGCCAGGTAATTAACAAATTAGGAATTCCCCAGCCTGAATACGGAATGGCATTTTTTAAATCGCAGGAAGCAACACAGACTCCGCTTCCGGTAAAAGGAACCGTTTTAATAACTATTGCTGACCGTGATAAGGAGCGTATAATTGAGACAGCACTTAACTTCAGAGAGATGGGATTTACCATTTTAGCAACAGGGGGAACCAAAAGATTTCTTGAGAAACATTGCATTGCATCAAATCTGATACTGAAAGTTCATGAAGGCCGGCCCAATATTGTTGATGCGATAAAGAACGGGGAAATAGATCTGGTAGTAAATACTCCGGCCGGCCGACTGAGCGAATATGACGATTCCTATATAAGAAAGAATTCGATCAAACACAGGATACCTTATATAACTACCACATCAGCAGCTTTTTCCGCGACCCAGGGTATTAAGGACAGGCAAAACGGAGAATATAAAGTCAGATCGTTGCAGGATTATCATGCAGCAATTGAAGATTAACCTGAAATCTAGGGTGTAAGTTCTTGTTTTATTACCCTTACATTATTTTCAATTTCATCGAGGTTTACTAAAACCCAGGCAAAATTATCTGCAAACATTTTTCGTTGCCAGGAATTATTCTGATCGGGGCCGGTTCCGGTGAGTTCAAAGAGATCACCGGCTTGTTTTGCAATATCCTGACACCCGGGGAGCTTCTCCATTTCTTCCATGAAATTCCTGAGCAAAGATTCAAGCTTCATGGCCGGAGAGGCCCCTCCGGGCAGCAGAAGAACTTCTGTTGCAATATCAGGGGAATCGAAATATCTTTCACCTGAAGATCGTTTGTTAAGTGACTCCCTGGAAATACCGGTTCTTTTGTAAAGTAATTGCCTGCATTCTTCAATCTGAACAAGAAGATCATCCGCAGAAAGTATAAATGCTGATTTATCTGTTTCTGATGTCAGGCTCTCAATCTTTGCATTAAAGGAAGAAAGTTGAGTTGTCATCATGAGAGTGCTGTCAATTTTTTCCCTTGTTACATTCAGTGCCAGAAGTGCCGAAAAGACAGCCTGAAAAGCCAGAAGGAACAAAACAAAGATTGTATTATTAATGTCAAAGTTCCTTATTTTTGAAGTAACATTAAGCCATACGGGTAAAAATACAATGAATGGAAAAGGAATCGAAATAAGTACTAAATACCCGGCAAAAGGCCAGTGCAGAATTTTAAAAAGCATTGACGTAAATACAACAAAACATGTCACATAAATAATAATATAGAGCAGTTTGTATTGTTTATTGCCATTAACTTTGTAATGATTGATAAGCGCTGCCGGCAGAAAGGCTGCCAGAAGTAAAATAGTGCCGGTAAATAACAGGATTGAAGCTCCAGGCCAGTGTTGAATCTTAAATATAGTCCCGGTCATCAGGAACATTGACGAGACAATTCCGATTGTATATATCTTTTGTTTCATGGCTAATATCCATTAAGGGATTTACTGTTCAGAGGTAATTTGTTTCAATGCGGCTGATTCAGTAATCAATATACCGCTTTTCAGAAGGGAAAGACTGTTAAGATTTGGAAGAAGCAAAAGATCACTTCCCGAAGTGTTGCTGCCAGGCATATAGTCAGATGCATTCAGGAAGGTATCATACTTTATTGTCCAGTCATTACCAAGCTGCTTAATTAGTATCTGCTTATATTTTCCTAATTCTTTTTCAACAGTATCTCTGGCTTTGCTGCCTGGAAGAAGCATGAGGTCAGCATCTTTGCCTGTAAAGGGATTGATGGGGAATCTGTCATTGGCCGGATCAAAGTAATCTGAATCTTTTAACTCTAAAAGAGTCTGATCTCTCTTTTTGTAATCACCCTCGGCAACAGCAGCCAGGTTTTGTTCCACAAGGTTGATTACTGATATAAGTTCATTTGTTGCTGAATGAATACCCGCAATCTGATCATATGAAACAGAGTTAAAATAAAGGGCAAGTAACTTATTGTTCGCCTCCTCCTGCAGCTTTATTAAGGCATCCTGCTTTTTCAGTCTGATATAAAATCCATTTTCATATACGCGTTCGAGATTCAGGTTTACCATGGCCCCTGGCATAATAATAAGAAGAGGTGCAATAACCATGAATATAAACCTGGCATTTACATTGGTCTCATTTTTCCACTGCAGATGAGTAAACCAGGGAAAAACTATAAAAATAAGCACCAGAGTACCTATCGTGATGAAAAATGTTGCAAAGGGCCAATGCTGGATGCGACACCAGAAACCGACAACATATATCATAATTGAAACGCCCCCTGTTACATATAAAAATCTTTTACGTTTTTTCTCCTGGTCACGAAACAACTGAACAAAAAGCGACGGAAGAAACAAAAACGTACCTGTTAAAACAGAGAAACTGATAACAGCACCTGCGCCTGGCCAGTGCTGTATTTTGAAAAGCATTCCAACAATGAAGGCTACCCCTGTAATAAAAGCTGAGATGAAAAGGATAAGCTTCTTCCGGTTCTTTGTCTCTTTCCAGAGAACAACCAGTGCCGAAGGGAGGAATAAAAATGACAATATAAAGGCTCCTGCACAGAGCAGAATACCTGCTAACGGCAAGTGAGAGATCTTAAAGATAGCTGCAAAGCCAAGCATAATTGTTCCGGCCACACTGGAAATTTTCATAAGTTTTTTCATGTTTCTGTATTTAGTATCGACTGCATATAAAGTTTCCTCCTGAATATTTTTCAGCCCTCCTGAACCAATCTTTCCTCTGACGCTTCTATAAGCTTCTTCAAAGCTCAGTCCATGCTGCATTTGAAATTCAACATCACAGCATATGTGATCGACCAGATCGTGAAACAGGTGAGAAAATCCGATCTCCTGCATCCGGACATCCCTGGTTATCTGATCAATATTATGAAGATTAAGTTCAGGCATTTTTTAAACCTGCTTGTGGTTCAACAATCTGTTTTAGTGTATCAATGAATTCACTCAGTTCAAGTAATTTTTCTGCTACAACTGATTTACCCTGTGGAGTAAGCTTATAATAAATTCGTATCCTGTTATTGAAATTTTCCGACTCTGTAGCAAGAACTCCCTCATCCTCCAGTTTGTGCAGCAAAGGATAAAGAGCACCATAAGTAAGCTTTATTTTCCCGGCCGTAATTGACTCCACTTTTTGTGTGATCTCATAACCGTACATACGGCCATTTTCTTCAAGAACCTTAAGAACAATTGTCTTTAATGTCCCTTTTAATAAATCCTGTGATATCATTATTATATTATATTTAATTATCTTATATATTACAAATATAAAACATTCTTAAATTAAAATGCATATTATTTTATATTTTTTTTTAATGAGAATCGGTTATCAATAATAATCTCAAAACAATTGATTAAGAGATTCTTCGCTAACGCTAGGAATGACTGTATTTTATGTGACAGAGGTTTTGGCAGGAAATGTCTAAAAGAAAAGCCTTGTCTTAATTCACTTTGGGGGGAATAAGTTTATACATCACCGGTGTAACCAACCTGGCAAGCAGTGTGGAAGTTATTAATCCACCTATTATTACCAACGCAAGAGGTGAATAGAGATTAGAATTCCCCAGCGCAATCGGAAGTAGCCCTCCGATTGTGGTCAGCGTTGTCAGAAGTACCGGGAGGAATCTGATCTCTCCTGCCCTTATAATAGCCTCATCAAGTTGAGTACCCTCCTGCCGCATCTGATTTGTAAAATCAACAAGCAATATTGAATTTTTGATTTCAATTCCTATAAGTGCAACAAAACCTATTGCTGCCGCAAATGACAAAGTATAACAAGTGAGATAGAGCATTATAAGCCCCCCGATAAAACCAAGCGGAATGACTGAAATAACAATAAGGGTGCTGCGGAAGGTTTTAAACTCAAGAATTAAAACACCGAATATACCGAAAATCGCAATCAGAATTGCAGTGCCGATACCTCCGAAACTCTCTTTTCTGCTCTCGATCTCTCCTGCCGGAATGATTTTAAATCCTTCCGGAAGCTTTATTCCACTCAGTTCTGCCAGAATTTCTTTTGTTACCCTGTCAGTATTAAACCCCGATCTGACTGATGAAGAGACTGTGATAGATCGCTCATTATTATAGTGCTGAATGATAGTGGGCGAATCGGCAAACTCAATCCTGGCAAGCTGTGATAGAGGTATCTGTGCACCCGTCAGGGAAGCAACATAAATATTGTCAAGTGAACCCGGGGTATTTGCTTTCTGCCGCGGTAGTCTGACGTTAATCGAATATTCTTTACCCTCAGGATCGCGGAATTTACCAGCAGTAAGGCCTGCCAGTCCAAGTCTTATTGTTTTGTCAATCTCCACAACCGGCACTCCGAATACTCCGGCCTTTTCGGTGTTAATAACAACCCTGATGTCAGTAAGTGACTGACTCAAAGGATTTTTAATATATATGGTACCGCCATTAGACCTGATGATATCTTCAATTTTACCGGAATAGAGTTTCAACGTGTCAAGGTTTTCTGCAACAAGTCTTAAAGCAATCGGAGCATCAACAGGCATTCCATTTTCAAATTCATAAACGTAGATTCTGGCACTAAGATAATTACTGAGTGTCTCTTTGATCTCTTCGATGAAATTTTCAATTTCGGGCTGAGAAACCGATTTTATTTCACAAAGTATTTCTCCAAGAGTAGTCTGTTCACTCTTCTGAAAAGAATTATAGAAAATCATCGGGTTTCCCTTGCCAATGTTTGACATATAATATTTAACCTCCGGCTTTATAGCAAGTATCGATTCAACATATTTTACAGCTTTATCTGTCTCGCTCAGATTACTTCCTCTGGGTGTCTCGACAGTAATAAGAAACTGGGGAAGTCCGGCTTTTGGAAAAAGGCTGAAACCTATATAATTTATCAGGAACAAGGACGAGAAGAATAATATTGCTGCAACTGAAATCATCAATAACGGATTCACCAGTGACCACTGTAAAGCCCTTCCATAAGTAAAATCTATACCTGTATTTAATCCCTGAAGTATTCTGTTCCCTTTTGGATCAACATCAGTTTTGAATGTCAGACTTGCAATAAACGGGATGATTGTCAGTGCAACAAATAAAGATCCGAGTACAATAAATATAACTGAGGTCGGCAGGACCCTCATATACTTACCAGCCATTCCTGGAAGGAACATTAACGGAAGAAATGCCAGAATAAGTGTCGCGGTGCAACCTGTAATTGCCGGGCCAATCTGCTTTGTTGCCTGTATGGCAGCTTCGAATGGTTTTATGCCACCCCGTACCCATCTTGATATATTTTCAACCACAACAATTGAATCATCAACCAGTAAACCCAAAGCTATAACTGCCCCGACAATGCTTAGCTGGTTGATGCTGGATCCTGTCAGATATAACCCGGTGACTCCAATAAGGATTGACAAAGGGATTGATATCATAACAATCCCTGAAGCTCTGAACCCAAGTGGCAGAAGAGTAATCAGCACAATAATAAATGCAAAAATAAAGTCTTTCTGAAGCCGTCCGAGTTTCATTTTTACGTTCTGCGACTGGTCAAATCCTCTCTCAAGACTTATACCTGCTGGCAGATTCTTCTCAAATGAATTGTATACATTATTTATTTTATTACTGATATCATTAATATTCTGACCCTCTTTCATGTTGGCAATAAGAAAGACAGCTTTCCTGCCATTGTACCTGGCGAAATAACGCAAATCCTCGTCCTTCCAGCTAACTTGCGCTACGTCTTTAAGATAGACTATTTGTCCCATATTTGCACTCACAACCGTTCTCCGGACATCCTCTATACTCTTGTAACTGCCGCTGGTTATAATATTGAATTTTTTAGGTCCTATCTCTATCGTACCACCAGGAATATTAGCATTCTCACTCTGAATGGCATTTATAATCTGTGAGATTGTGATGTGAAGCTGAGACAATTTTGGTAAATTAACTTCTACCCGCAGCTCCTGTTCAGGATAGGCAACAGCTTCGGCTTTTCTTACACCGGGAACCGCGGTGATCTCATTTTTTAAAGCCTCAGCATATCTGCTTAACTCTTTATAACTTGCTGAATCAGAGACCAGAGCACTCTGAATTATATTTGTATTACCGGCCTGAATCTTCAACGTTTCAATACTGTAAAGGTTCTGCGGAAGCGATGATCTTATTGAGCTTATCTGCCGGAGAATCTCATCATACTTCTCATCAGGATCAGTATCAGAAGAGAACTCAATAACAATAACGGCAACCCCATCCTTGATTTCTGATTTTATTCTTTTAATATCTTCAAGCTCATTAAGACTATTTTCAACCTTGTCAACCACAAGTTGCTCAATATCTACCGGGGAAGCCCCCGGGTAAATTGCAATAATAGGGAAGATGGATATCGGGAATTGGGGATCCTCTTCCTGGGGGATCTTCAGAAAAGAGTATATCCCCAGTGCTACCAGAAGAAGGAAAACAACTATTGTGAACTGATAATTTTTTACGGATAGTTCAGATATTTTCATCCCAATAGAATTTTTATCTCCATCTGTTCACTTCCTGGTTTTTGGTCTTACCTCCAAAATCCAGTCCTGTTTTTTTGCCCCCATTCCCCCATAACGGGGAGGCTAATCCCGGTCTTTGAAAAAGCACAGGATTGTTCCATGACCGGATTTCCGTCCCTTTTGGGGAGGTGGACGCGAAGCGGCCAGAGGGCATCATTGTGCCTTATCATAATTGGGCCCTATTTTACAACCTCCACCTTCATCCCGTCTTTAAGATAGGCTGCACCTTCTGATACAACTTCTGACACTTCCGCCGGAATTCCTTTTACCGCTGCCATTTTACCTACAAAACTTCCGATCTCGATCCTTATTTTTTTTACAGTCATTGAATCTGTCAGGGCATATATATAGCCATGCTGCCCGTCTGCCTCCACAATTGACCCTACAGAAACCATTAAGAATGGTTTTTTCGATGCAGGGAAAATATCAACACCTGCCACAAATCCGGAGGCCAGACGGTAATCAGAACCATTCAGCAGCAATTCTGTTTCATATGTGCCTGTAAAAGGATTTGATATTTCCCCGACCTGGTCCACCACAGCAGAAAACTCTACTCCCGGGTAAGCATCAAATGATATAACTGCAGAATCTCCAGGGTTAACCTTTACCACATCTTTATCGGAAAGTCCGGATTTTACCTTCCAGTATTTTCCTGATGACCCAAAAAGAAATACCGGATAACCTGAAGATATCAATTCATTTTGTCTGGCCAATTGCTTAAGGATATATCCGTTATCCGGAGCAATAATCCTTGAGTGCTTAAGATTAAAATGTGCTATATCAAGGGTTGATTTTGCTATACTTAAAGCCGTTGCGGCGTTCTGCTTCTGCTCAAGTGTTATTACACTATCTCTGTAAAGATTCTCTGCCCTGTTATAATCTCGCATAGCTTTTTTATAAGCATTATTTGCCTGATCAGCTTTGGCACTGATCTCAGAAAGGTTTAGCGAAGCAAGCATATCCCCTTTTTTGACACGGTCGCCTTCCCCGACATTTATGGCAGCGACTATCCCGCCAGTTTTGAAAGAAAGTTTCAGTTCTTCACTCAGTACAAGGGTACCAGTGGAATGCAGAGGAATGCTTATTTCCCCGGTAGTTACAGGTGTTAATCTTACGCGAGCTACCTCAGCAGAGATGTTTTTTACTTCTTTGTTTTTGCAGCCTGCTGATAAAATAATGATTAATATGATAAAAATACTTTTTGGTCTCATGGCAAAATAGTATCACTCAAATTTATTAATAGCAGTAACCTTCTCAAATTCAGCAAAGGATGACAGATAGCCAAACCTGGATATAATGAGGTTCTCCTCCGCACGGGTAAGTGTTGTACGTGCATCAATAAATTCAATAAGGCTTGCCTGTCCCTCCTCATATCTCCTGCTTACAAGTCTGAATCCCTCCCGTGCAGTCTTAAGCCTTGCCTCAGCAACAGTTATTCCCTTTTCTGAAGAAAGAAGCTCATTCATTGTTTTTATCACCTGGAGTTCGATTTGTTTTCTCATTTCTTCGAGCCTTCTGTCTGCAATCTCTTTTTCTAAAACTGCCTGACTTATCCTGAACCTGTTCCGGAAGCCTGAGAAAAGATCCCAGGATAGAATTGCAGATGCCTGAACATAATCCTGATTTTTATTGAACCGGTATTCAGTTCCCTGGAATCCATAATCGACAGCAACATACATATCGGGCAGTTTACCTGATTTGTTCATCTTCAACTGCATCTCTGTAATTTTGGTGTAATTCCGGAGTTTTTTCAGTTCCTCTCTGTTGTCAACTGCCGACTGTGAATAATCACCAGTGAAGTCTGAAAAAGCAGGAAAATTTTCTGGTTCACAAATGATAATACTGTCCGTCAGAGGTTTATTAAGAAGAAAATTGAAATATGCACATGCAGTTAATTTATTTTTTTCAGCATCTTGCAGTTCCTGATCAAATTTACTCAGCTCTGTTTCGGACCGGTAAAGATAGTCGAGTGTAACTTTATCATTTTCAATCAGTTTTTTATTCACCCTCACATTTTCGGTCAGTAGTTTTCTGGAGTCGTTCAGCATTGAAAGTATACCATCGGCAGTTGCAACACTGTAATAAGCTTTCTTGATTTCTGCAATCAGTTCACGCTTGTACTGGTTCACATCTGTCTGCCCAAAAATTGTCATCTCTTTTTTGATTTTTGAATTATAGTAAATATCTGGGTTAATAACCGGCTGGATAAGCCTCAATCTGGTTTCCTGTTCAACTGGTCTCAAAAAAAGTACCCGCTGATTCTCAACCATCGGAAACAAATTTGATGCTGTAAGCATGTTAAGGGTGGAATAAACAGGGTTAAGCAGGTCTCCAACCGGAAAATCAATTACACGGCCACCTTCCGAAACAGTATACCGGGCATTAAAAGAGACATTCGGGTAAAACAATCCGCGTGCCTCTTTCAAAGCTTCAATGCTCTTCTTATAACTTGATTGTTTCTGTCGTAATGAAAGATTATTCTCAATCCCGAATCTGACATAATCATTTAAAACCTCCTGCCCATGAATCAATCCCGGAATTAAAATAATTGCAGTAATTAATTTTAATCTCATGATAATGAATTATTTCTGGTATATTATATTACTTTCGCCCTGCTCTCCATATTACTTATGATAGCAAGAAAAAGTCTTTTTACCATATCCCTGTCTTCAGGCCGGGCCCGATCGTACAAAGTGGTCGCAAAAGTGAATAGTTCTTTCTGGAATGACTCCTGTCCTTTATAAACAATATTCCCCTTCTCTGACAATTTCAGGTTAAATTCCTTTTTATTGTTTGAATTTGATTTAATTATCAGGTTTTTATTGACCAGTTTACGTATTGTCTGAGAGATTGCTCCTTTGGTAACTCCCATAATATCGGCAAGCTGAGTCATATTGATCTCCTTGTTCTTTTCCACCATTGATATTGTATGAATCTCGGTAAAATAGAGCTGGTCTCCGGTACCATAATCTTTTGGCTTCTTTGAGATTATTGAATAGAGATGAAGGATTTTCAGGAACAGATCAATAAGATCCTGAAGCTCATTGTTCATATTCGTTTTGTTTAGATCCTTAACAAAGTTATTAATCGTTTAGATACTTAACAAATTATTAATGAACATTTAAAACAAATATTGTCATAAAATGTTATAACATCCTGATATGGTTTTACCTCCTATAATTCTTGTTATATCTTAATTATCGAAAAATGAATACATCTGAATCCCTGGTAATAATGAAAGACACTACAGCAAATCCTGCTCCCATGGGGCTTCTCGGATTTGGAATGACAACTGTATTACTGAATCTTCATAACGCGGGTATATACGAGCTCAACTCCATGATAATCGGCATGGGAATTTTCGTTGGAGGAATAGCTCAGATCATATCCGGAATTCAGGAATGGAAGAAGAATAATACGTTCGGAGCGACAGCATTTACAGCTTATGGTTCATTCTGGATTGCACTGGTTACAATATGGTTGCTGCCTAAAACATCCATTGGGGCCGAATTTAAATCTGATGAGGTTTCGATGGGCTGGTTTCTGTTGATGTGGGCTATATTCACCGGATATATGTTCATTGGTACACTTAAGTTAAGCAGGGCATTGCAGACCATTTTCGGAACACTATTTATTCTTTTCTTACTTTTATCATTAGGCGATTTTACCGGAATGAGGCCAATTAAAATAATTGCGGGATATGAGGGAATTGTCTGCGGATTTTCGGCTATTTATGCCTCCGCAGCTCTGACACTAAATGAAGTTTATAAGAGAACAATCCTGCCTTTGGGATGAGCACAGGGAATTTCTTAAATGGAATTATTTCTATTTAATAAAGATATTTATTCCTCTGTTCTTTATACCAAACTTCAACCTCAATATTGTTTATTTGCCTCCAAAATCCAACTCCGTCAAAACTTATGACAGCAGGTTATTAAAACTAATATACGCCACATAATCTTCCTGATTTATTATATTATAATCACTTTGTATTATTTATCATTTATATTAAAAAGATGAGGAATAAAATTATTATTTTAACTGTCAAATTATTAATTATATCAATCCATTAATTTACTGCAATATGAAAACCCGAAATGGATCTAGGATTTTAATTTGCCTGCTTCTTACTGCAAGCCTATTTTATAGACCATCGCTGGCACAAACTGACAAAGCAAGTACCGACCTGGATGAAAAAGTAAAAAATTTTCTGTCAGAACATTCCGGCCAATGGCATGATCTGAATGTACCCGCTTCTGACGGACAATTACTTTATGATATTATAATTAAGAACAAATATAAAAGCGCTCTGGAAATAGGTACATCAACAGGTCATTCGGGGATATGGATTGCCTGGGCCTTAAGTAAGACAGGCGGCCGGCTTATCACCATTGATATTGATGAGGGCAGACATAACCTTGCAGTTGAAAATTTTAAAAAAGCAGGATTATCAGAATATATTGATGCAAGGCTGGCAGATGCCCATTCGTTGGTTAAAGAACTGAAAGGTCCATTTGATTTTGTATTCAGCGATGCTGACAAAGACTGGTACAAAAACTATTTTATAGATGTTGATCCCAAACTGAAAGTTGGAGGTTGTTTTACAGCCCACAATATATCAGACCGCAGTGGCTATGGTCGCGGATACAGCAGCGGTCAGGCAATTTTCCTCAATTATATCAGGAGTTTGAAGAATTATGAGACCACGATAAACAGCTCCGGAGGTGGAGTATCAATCAGTTATAAGAGAGCCTCTAAATAGGTCTTATCATGACAGGAGAAACTCTTAAAAGGAAACTCGGTCTATTTCCTGCTACAAATATTGTTGTGGCTAATATGATCGGTGCGGGAATATTTACTACCTCAGGACTACTTATGGCTGGTTTGAATGATCCGCTCCTGATGATGATCTTATGGGGAGTTGGAGGAATAATAGCCATATGTGGTGCGCTTTCTTATGGCGAGCTTGGAGCAGCTATGCCTGGTGCCGGTGGAGAATATCTATTTCTATCGAAACTTTACAATCCACTGTTTGGGTTTCTAAGTGGCTGGGTCTCATTCATGGTAGGTTTTTCAGCTCCCATTGCGGCCTCTGCACTTGGATTCAGTGCCTATTTCAGCCGTGCTGTACCTGGTTTGCCCGAATGGCTGGATGAGACAGGAATTATACACCCTGCAGTGACCGGAAAACTTATTGCAATTAGTATAATACTGATATTCACCTTTATACATTACCGCGGAATTAAATATGGTGCCAGAATTCAAAATATACTTACCTTACTTAAGATAGCCCTTATAATAGTTCTGTTAGTTGCGGGATTCTCCTCAGGGAAAGGAGATTTCAGTAATTTCAGTGCAGGTAGCAGTCTCCCTGCAGGCCTTGCTGGCTGGAAAACAATAGGTCTTTCACTTATGTGGATAATGTTTGCTTACAGCGGATGGAACGCCTCAACATACCTGGGCTCTGAAATAAGGAATCCTTCAAAAACACTTCCCGGTTCGCTGCTGTACGGTACAGGAATAGTGATCATTCTGTACCTGGGGATAAATTTATTATATGTTTATGGCATAAATCCGGACGAAATGAAAGGAGTCATTTCAGTTGGCGGACTTGCCATGGGTAATCTGTTCGGGAAATCAGCGGATGTTCTTTTCTCTCTGATGATTGCGTTTGCTCTTTTTTCTTCCCTGAGCGCTTTTTTAATAATAGGCCCGAGAGTCTATTATTCAATGGCGAAAGATGGATTGTTTTTTAAATCAGTTTCCGTTGTTCATAAAAAATTCGGCGTTCCCTCCAACTCAATACTTCTTCAGTGTATAATTGCAGTTGTTCTTGTACTATCGGGCACATTCGAACAAGTTCTTACCTATATGGGATTCGCCCTGGGGATATTTCCTATACTGACAGTGTTAGGCGTCTGGAAACTCAGAAGAATTAATCCTTCTGCCCTGCGGTTACCCGGATTCCCTGTAACTCAGATATTATATTTAATGACAGGCTTTCTTATTCTTTTCCTGTCTTACCTTGAAAGACCTGTTGAGTCATCGATTGCGCTGCTGACTGTAATAGCAGGGATCCCTGCTTACTATATTTTTAAGAGAAGTTCTTCCGCGATTCTTAATAACCTTAATTATTTCAGTTTACTGGCCCGGGCTTAGCGGAATTAAACGACAAGGTTATACCGAACCTTTAGTGCGACAATTTTAAAGATTTAAGGTATTTAAATATCTTTTATGGGTATCTGGAATGAATAATAATTGAATTGGAATTAAATCAAAAAGTCAAAATAGGTGAGGGAGATTCTGTTACATAAAATACTGTCATTCCGGGTGCCCATACAATTTTGCACACCAAGTATCATGACAGCATTTTCTAATTAATTGGTTCATAGATGAATGGGATACCTCACTTCGTTGGGATGACAGCTCATCTTTGTTGATAGGGCACTGTTAATATAGATATTCATATTCAAACAAAAACAGGACACAGATTCTTAAAAACAAGACAAATACCTTATAATCCATGAGTTATAAAATGTTGTCATTAGCAGCGTTAGCGAGGAATCTCATAATCAATTGTATTGAGATTATTATTGATAACCGATACTCATTATATCTTTTAAACCCAGTAGTCAGCCTGTTTTTTATAATTCTCTGATATACAAATGTATGTCTGTTTATTTATTAGCTCGTAGAACCTGCCCCGATTTATCGGGGGCTTAAACTATTGTAGCCGGAGATATTAAAAATGGTTTTTTCACCTCATAGAGGTTAAACAGGATTTCCCAGAATTCATATAAGAATCGTTCATCAAATTCCATTCCACGTTTTTTAAGATATTGAACATACTCATCTTGAAATGTTTTAAATTTATGAGTTCCTTCCTGATTTTCAATATATCGATAAATATTGGATATTTGCGAACGACTATAACTGAATGCTCCATAGCCTTCCTACCAGGAGAATCTACCAAAGCAGAGTCGCTCTCGGTTAATAAATAGCGTTGTACTTCTCTTTACTTCATGGACAGTATCGGATACTGAAATCGAAGGATTCAAACCAAGGAGAATATGGACATGGTTTGAAAGTCCATTAATTATAATGGATTTATGTTTCTGATTTGACAGGATTCCACTCATATACTCAAATACATGAGGCCTGATTTCCTTTCTTAATGCGGTTTCCCTGTTTTTTACAGCAAATACCAGCTGAAAATAAATTTGAGTCAATGTTCCAGGCTTCATAGATTGAATTTTATAGTTACTAATGAAGATAGAACAAATTTAATAATTCTCTGAATTCTAAGCAATTGTTTAACCACTACGTGGTAAAAAATTAATATGTTGATTGTTTTTCTACAATAATTTATCGCCTACGGCGAAAAATCCTCTATCTTATTCGCGAACTCCTTGAAGGGGCAGTTTCCGCTTACGATTCCTGTAGTAAACACTTGTAATGTACTATATCCAAATGCTGTTTCGTAGCAAAAATTTGCTTTAGTGCGACAAATTTAAATTTTAACTCTGTAATCGATTGATTTGCACGACCAAATATTTTTTCCCAAAACGGGGGTGGACAAGTCAGGATAATAAAAAACCCTCTGAATCTAATAAGTTTCAGAGGGTTGTCTCTTTCAAAAAAAGCTTGGTTAGTTAAATATTATTTTATTTGATGCTTAAAACAACCAAACATATTGCAGACTAAAAACAAAATCCTACCATAAATTTTAATGCAAAACCATTATAAGTTGCATTAACGCCCGGATAGGTTCCTTTAGTTCCTACATCAACCGGGGAAGCCTTATTAATTGTTACTTCGTATGTTATATCTGTAATTTTTGAATATAAATAATCCAGAGAAAGAGTCAGGTACCCATGTTCATTGATTTTTCCTCCCATTCCTAATCCAACGCTATGCAATGGAGCTGAACCTTTAAAGTTCCTCATGTATGAATAATTATAAACAATACCATCCATAGTTGCGATACCATAAAAACCAGACAGTTTACTCACACCATACCCGTATTGGACATACAGATCGGGTCTTTCTGACATATTATTCAGCAACAAATAATAACGAACCAGGCCTCCATATTGAATAGATCCCATATCAAGCATGTATTTTGTCCCGGAAACTTTGGTTCTGGCACCGATACCCCCTGTATATTTTCCAAATCCTCCAATACCGAATCTTTTTAAAGGCTTAACAATTAGTTCCAAATCGCCTGAATAAAGAAATGGCATTTTATCGGAATATTTAAAATCAGGTGTGGCTCCCTGAGTTAAGCTCGTCCACAGATCAGCTAATTCGGGATTCTTCGCAATTTGAAATCCGAAACTTCCACCGCCAGCAAAAGCTACAGTAAAATTCCCCGGAGAATAACCTGCCGATTGTATTTGATTAATGGCTCCGGAATTGTAGGCTTGTACAGATTCCGGACTATCTTTTACTTTAGCTTCCAATTCATATATTTTATCCTTTGAGCTTCGTGCATCTGATGCGTCAGGTGAAAGTTTAACATAATTCTCCATATCAGAAATACTATATCTGAGAAGTCCCTTCATTTCAAACAGCAGGGCACGATTATAATAGGCAATTGGTAAATATGGTGATATATTCAGAGTTGTAGTCCATAAATTTATTGCATTATCGTATTCCTTTTCCTTAGTTGCACTTGTAGCCTGTACAACATATCTTCGTACCTGTTCTGAAATTTCCGGTTTCGTCTTCATAAGTGGATAAACAACAAAAAACTTTTCCATTATGCTGTCTCTTAAATTCCGATCTTCTTGTGTCAGGCTGGGAGAATACAACCATGCTGTATCAAGATTTTTAAAAGCATCTGTCAATTTTAAGTTGGCTAGTGCTTTAGATGGAGTTGTGGATATTTCAGATATCAACATCTCAGCGTCTTTTGTTAACTGTTTTGATTTTTCACGCCTTAAGTCAAGATTAAAGATATCAAGCAAGTGATTATCAGAAAAACAGATCCCTTTTGAAGGATCCAGGCCGATGAGTTTATTCGCGTTTGATTTTGCCAGCTCTGTTTCACTGTTTTTCAGAAATGCTCTTCCCTGAAGAAGGAGAGCTTTAATATCATCAGGATTGGAAGATAAATATGAATCAAAATCTGTAATAGCTTCCGGGTACCTCTTAAGTTCAAGATATGACTGTGCCCTGAGAGTATAAATTTCTGCAATTGGTTTCTTGAGTTTTTGTGAAAGGGTAAGGGCCAGGTTAAAGTCATTGACAGCCTCCTGATATTGCTTATTATTAAAATATGTGCGACCTCTTTGAAAATATGTCAAATAAATATCATTGTCCTTATTATCGGCTTTGGATAATGCAATTCCATAATCAACTATTGCTTTGTCATACAACCCTTTAGCTTCATAGCAATTCGCCCTGACTGCATAAAGAGAAAGAGTTTGCGGTGAAAGAGAAATTGCCTTTGAGATGTCGGTAAGAGCATCGTCATACCATCCTCTCCTCAAATTTACTTTTGCACGATAGTTATACCCTGTCCATTCATCAGGCTTCATATTTATAGCTTCCGTGTATTTACTGACAGCTTCAGCAAGTTGCCCTGTCTTTTCATAATTAATTGCTTCGAGACATAATTTTGTGTAAGCATTTTGAGCAAATGTCTTACCTGAAAACAAAGTGAATAAAATAATCAAACCACAAACAAGACTAAGTGTCGGCTTCTTCATAGGAATATTTTTTGGGGATTTGTTGTATTAAATAATTTCTTGATAAAAAGTTGGATTAAATTGGTTAAAAGAGATATTAATTTTGTGAAGGACAACTCTTTAGCTGTATCTTAATATTGTCCATATCGTTCTGAATTTTTTTTACAGCATCTGAAGCTTTTCCATCGGCATCTCTCAAAGTACATATGTTTTTAAAACTTGTCAGCATATCTGTCACATTATATGCCTCATCTACAGCAAGTTGAGCAATTGTCACATACGGTATTTTAAGCGAACCTTTTACCAATGAATTCGGTTTTATTACAGCGCCCGGGTCATTAAGGAATTTATTAACTACTTCGCCAGCCAAAATCTGACCAGCATCAACCCATGGGGTATCGCTTAAATATCCTTGTCCCTTAAGTACATTTATAATCTCCATACAATCACCTTCTGAATTTGCAAGTTTTTCAGTCGTTCCCTGTAAAAGATTTCTTGATAAGTTCACATAATCCCAAGGTTTCATTGATTCTTTTGCCAGGTCAGTAATATTGCATAGTGTGATTCTTTGATCCAGTATTTTTTTATATTGGATTATCTGATCTGAAGAGAAAACCCCATCACTTATATACTTTCCTTCATTCTGTTCAAGGATTTTCTTTAATTTAGATGCACTCGACCTGGTCTCATTTAAATAATCAACAAAGACACCAAACGCTGCACTTGCACCGTCTGTAACCGCGTTCCAGAATGCATCATTGTTTTGATCCTCCCATTTTTTAAGTTCCGAAAGTGTTCCGGCATTCCATTCCTGAAACCTTATCATATCAGACCTGTATCGTGCAAGCTTTTCAGTTAGTGCATTGCAGTCAGGCTTTTCGATAATCGGTTCCCCATTTGCCATCTGATTCGAAACAGCTCCACCTATTATGCCGACAACATATTTCTCCTTTTCCGGATTTTTCTTCCCGAGCTTCTCCTTTTGCAGTCTGGCTATTTCAAGTTTCTCATTATCAAGATATTCATTCGAAAGTTTCACAGCATTTTCTGCATCACTGACAACAGGATTGGTTTCTGGTTCAATGATTGTCTCAAAGTCAGGATCAGAAAGAGGAACCCCGAAAAAATCATTTCCCCTTGGAACCGTCTTGATGGAATTTTCTGGTGAGCCCTGGTCAAACGGATCGCTCGCTTTTTTCCTCATATTTTCCATATCACCATCAAGCGATTTGAAATCAAGCGATCCGGAACCCGAAAGAGTCTTGGACGAATTGATCAAATTTTCATATTGTTCCTTTTGGCGGGCTTCTTCCTCCAGTCTTTTCATTTCAGCCTCATGAGCAACCCTTTCCAGCTCAGCATTCTCGGCATCAATTTCTGCCTGACTCTTTTGAGGAGTGGGACTCAGCAGATTATTCAATATTCCTTGCATCAATGCACCTGCAACAACATTGGACACACTTGGAGTTGAAGATCCCAACACTGATTTTGCAGATGAAGCTGCACCCGGGGCAGAACCTATACGCATGGGTCCAGACGCCTTAGGTACAACCACCCTGGTATTAGTTAAGTTTTCCAGTTGCCCAAGTGCTGATTGTGACAAAACAACATCTGGGAAAAGTACCATTCCCACTAAGAATAATAATAAAAATTCCAGCTTTTTCATATTTCCATTCTGGTTAACAGTTAAAATTTATATTTACTGAATTTCCGTTTTGAGCGGATGTTATTTGCTTATTCATTCAATCAATGCAAAAGTCCATCATAAATACAATTAATTTTCGAATAAAAATTAATATTCATCATCATTTTGATAAACATTCGAATACTTAATATTAACTGCCCCCGATTGTAATTGAACATAGGATAAATGAACATTAAACAGAATTCAGTTTCCCTAAAGGATCAGCCTTTGATAAAATGCAGTATAGAAGTTCCCGGCAGAATTAAATGTAGCCGGGTATGGAGTAATCGTTTACTGACAGATCGCAGAACCAAAGTATGTAACATATTTCCTGAAAATCAGTCTTTTTTACTGAACAATATTAAGAACAATCTTAAAAGCTAAACGGAGATTTTTAACTCCTTAATTATAGAATTTAATTCTCAATAATCCTATGACCAATTATATTCATAATTGGTTGCAAGACACAGACATTTCAATTACAAAACTCCTTTTGGTATTCCAGACAGATCACGTATCGCAACCGAAGCGCACGCAATTCCGAAGGCCGCAGGAATATAAGACACTGTCCCGACTATTGATGTCTTATTCCGTTCTCCCGACACGATTTTTAATTTCATTTTATCAACTGTTTCGTGAGAATATACTGCTGTTACCCCTTCCCGCACACCAAGACGGTGAAGCCTCTTCCTTAGAATCCGTGCCAGGCTGCAATCAGTAGTCTCCGAAATATCTGCAATATCTATTTTCAAAGGATCAGATTTACCTCCGGCTCCCATCGAACTTACTATGGGCAGTTTCTTCTGAATGGAGTGATAAATAAGAAAAACTTTCGGGGAGAGAGTGTCGATGGCATCTACAACGTAATCAAAGCCTTCGTCAAGAATCTCATTCATCCTGTCATCTTTAATGTATTCCGGAAGAATAGTCAGGTTAAGGTTGGGATTTATATCTTTTAGCCTCTCTCCCATGACTGTTGCTTTAGACATGCCTAGGGTACTCTTAAGTGCGGGCAATTGTCGGTTCATGTTAGTAAGATGAATAGTATCCCCATCAACAATAGTCATTTTGCCCACTCCTGCCCTGCAAATCATTTCAGCGGCGCAGGCGCCCACTCCGCCTAACCCCACCACAAGGACATTTGATTTCTGAAGTTTCATTAATCCTTCACTTCCCAATAACAATTCCGTACGTGCAAACCATTCTTCCATATTGCCTGATAAAAGTTATTCCGGTTTTCTAAAACTCAACATCATCTCTTCTCCTCTCAAGTTGAGGGTGGTCATAAACCCGCCGGTAAAAGCCTGTTAAGAGGGATTGGGGGCAAAAAAATCTTCAAAATTCGTAAAAATAATTGTTTTCAATTCTTCCACAGAAAGATCCAGATCACCTGATACTTTTTTATATATTTCCCTGATATCAACATCAGCACCATCTGTCTCAAGGAAAATTTTATCTGTCGGAAGACTTCTCAACAAATCCGCTGACTCATTTCTGAGAACAAAATCAAACCAGAAAGAAAGATACATACCCTTCGATATAAGCTGTTTTGCAAGTTCAATGCTACCCCTGAAGCCGTGTATCATCCATGGCATCCCCGGTTTCTGGTTTTTATGTACTGCCAAAAGCTCATCCCATGCCCTTACACAATGAATAATTATTGGCTTCATATATCTTTCTGATATAAAAACCTGTTTTTCAAATACTTCACGCTGTAGTTCAAGAGTGGGCCCACGAAGTTTGTCAAACCCTGCTTCGCCAACCGCAAGTATATCAGGTTGTCCTATTATTTTTTCAACGGTACTGATTTGCTGCTTATGATTACTCTGGTCGAGAAACCATGGATGTATCCCATAAGTATATCCCACACCGGAAATTTTTTCGGGAATTTTTTCCTCATGCGCCATCAGGCTCTCGAGTATAAAGATATCTGCAGCAGGTATGCCACCATGAACATGAATATCGATAAAATTTCCCTGTTCAGGAAGGTTCATATTTTTTATTTACCGATTAATGATACTCCTCTATCGATTCTCCTCAGGGTCTCCATCTTACCCAACCAGTTTATGATATCAAATATATGCGGGCCCCTTGAAGCACCGACAATAACCAGCCTGAAAACATTCATTACTGCCCCGGTATCGTAACCTTTTTCCCGGATCCAGTCTTTCACACGTAACTCTGTATCAGAAGATGAAAAATCATATGAGTCATCGAGTACCGATTTTAATTCCAGCAGAATTGAAGGAGAATCCTCTTTCCATCGTTTTCTTATAACTTCACTGTCATAAAATTCAGGGGCTTTAAAAAAGAAATCTGTCTCTGGCCAAAAATCCTTTACAAAACTTACCCTCTCTTTTACCAGACCCACAAGCTCTTCCAGACGTGTAATATCTAAATGAAATCCCCTGGCTCTTAAGAAATCCCTGTATTCCATGGCAAGTTGTTTATTTGGTTTTTTCTGGAGATAATAGTGATTGAACCATTTTGCTTTGTCAGGATCAAATCTTGAACCCGACTTATGAACCCTTTCAATCGAAAAAGCATCTATAAGTTCATCCATACTAAAAATCTCCTGTTCGGTCCCCGGATTCCATCCAAGAAGAGCAAGCATGTTTACAAAGGCTTCCGGATAATATCCTTCTTCACGGAAACCCCTTGCAGTTTCCCCATATGGCCAGAAAAGCGGAAAGACAGGGAATCCCATTTTGTCACCGTCACGTTTTGATAATTTGCCTTTACCATCGGGTTTCAGCAACAACGGAAGATGGGCAAAAACAGGAATCGTCCAGCCAAAAGAATGATAAAGCTTAACGTGCAATGGCAGTGAAGGGAGCCACTCCTCTCCCCTTATAACATGGCTGATCTCCATCAGATGATCATCGACAATATTAGCAAGGTGATAAGTAGGCATCCCGTCTGATTTAAAAAGAACCTTATCATCCAGTGTCCCTGTGTTTACAACAATATGCCCCCGGATAGAATCATAATATGGATATCTTCATCAGGAGGCATTTTATAGCGTATTACATAGGGTTCCCCATTTTCCAGCTTTACTTTGTACTCAGCTTCAGATAATGCGAGTGAGTTGTACATACGCTGCCTTATTGCTGCATTATAAATAAAGGTTTCGCCTCCCTTCTCTGATTCAGTTCTCAGTTTATCAAGCTGCTCCGGTGTATCAAAAGCATAATAGGCATCTCCCTTCTCAATGAGATAATCAGCATATTGCCTGTAAAGCTCCTTCCTGTTACTCTGCCGGTAAGGAGCATATTCCCCTCCTTCCGCTACCCCTTCATCTACAATTATTCCACACCATTTAAGTGACTCCATTATATACTCTTCTGCCCCTTCGACAAATCTTGCCTGATCAGTATCTTCTATCCTCAGAATAAAGATACCGCCATTCTTTTTTGCAAAGAGATAATTATAAAGTGCCGTCCTCACTCCTCCAATATGCAAAGGGCCCGTGGGACTAGGGGCAAAACGTACTCGTACCTGTTTCATCTAATAATTAAGCTGAAAATTTATATGCAAAGATAAATAAACCACAATATATATAATAGTATGGCAAAATCAGGTATTCTACAACATAATTGTCTTAATTTAGCGGGATAAATTAATAATCCAGCCAGGATCGCTGGAAATTAAATTTATTTACCCAATTCCGCCTGAACGGAAGTAAATTGATTTGCTTTCTTCCTTTTAGGGCCGGGGTAAAAAACAAAACCGGGCACAGCGGAGCCCGGCGAAGTCAAAATAAATATAACTAATTTTCAAAAAGTAAATCTTCATGAAGAAAATGAAAGCACTTGTTAAAGCCCGCCCTGAAAAGGGATTATGGATGCAGGAAGTTCCTGTTCCTGAACCCGGCCTTAATGATGTTATTATAAGAGTAAGTAAATCTGCCATTTGCGGAACAGACCTGCATATTTATGAATGGGATCAATGGTCGCAGAAAACAATAAAGACACCAATGGTCATTGGTCATGAATATATGGGTTATATTGAAAAAATGGGAGCAGGTGTTGTCAATCTCAAAATCGGGGAAAGAGTTACCGGAGAGGGTCACCTTGCATGTGGTCATTGCCGTAACTGCCGCAGGGGAAAAGAACATGTTTGCGAAAATTCCATTGGAATAGGGATCAATATCGACGGTTCATATGCTGAATATATTAAAGTACCTGCGATAAATGTTATTCCTCTTGATCATAGAATTCCTGATGAGTGGGGAGCGATTATGGATCCTTTTGGCAATGCAACACATACAGCTCTTTCGTTCCTCTTGCTGGGAGAAGATGTTCTCGTTACGGGGTCAGGGCTTATCGGAAGCATGGCAGTTGCAATTGCCAGGTTTGCAGGTGCCAGATTCATTGTGGCGAGCGATCTGAGTGATTACCGGCTCAAAATTGCAAAAAAAATGGGGGCAACAATTACAATAAATCCTTCAAAGGGTGAAAAGATTTCTGATGCAGTTAAAAAGCTTGGCATGAGAGGCTTCGATATTGGTCTCGAGATGTCGGGTTCTCCTCTTGCATTTGTTGAAATGATCAGTAATATGTATAATGGATCATCAATTTCCCTGCTCGGAATACTTCCTTCAAATTTTGAGGTTCCATGGAGCGATATTATTTTTAAAGCAATAACATTAAAGGGTATCTACGGACGCGAAATGTGGGAAACATGGTATAAAATGGAACAGATGATAATAGGAGGAATAGATCTGAATCCTGTTATCACCCATCGTTTCCCAATTGATGATTTTCAGAAGGGGTTCGATATAATGGAACAGGGTAATTGCGGGAAAGTTATCCTCAACTGGGATTAAAATCCTTACCCGCATAGTACGCAAATTATGCCCTGGAAAACTATCTCTCATCAAAATACAGGTACTCAAAGAAAAGGTCAGTTGAAAAGAAAACTTTGCAATCTTTGCTGTTAAAAAACAGTTTAATTCATAATTATATGTATACAAAATTTCAGAAACACTTAAATAAAGTTATCGGAGAGATAAAAGATGCCGGTCTTTATAAAGGTGAACGGATCATCATTTCTCCCCAGGGAGCTGAGATTGAACTGAATACAGGTCAAAAAGTATTGAACTTCTGCGCTAACAATTATCTTGGATTATCGAACAATCCATCACTTATCGAAGGGGCAAAATCATCCCTTGATGATCATGGTTACGGGATGTCGTCTGTAAGGTTTATATGCGGAACTACTGAACTGCACAAAGAGCTTGAAAAAAAAATTGCTGAATTTTTTAGCACAGAGGAGACTATCCTTTATGCAGCCTGTTTTGATGCCAACGGAGGTGTTTTTGAACCCCTTCTAACAGAAGAGGATGCGATAATTTCAGATTCTCTCAATCATGCCTCAATAATAGATGGCGTAAGACTTTGCAAAGCTAAGAGATACAGATATGAGAATGCCAACATGGAAGATCTTGAAAAACAGCTCCAAAATTCACAAAGCCAGCGATTCAGACTTATTGTCACTGACGGTGTTTTCTCAATGGATGGTAATGTTGCCCCTGTCGATAAGATTACAGAGCTTGCAGAAAAATATGACGCTATGGTAATGGTCGATGAATCACATTCTGCCGGTGTCGTAGGTAACAGAGGCAGAGGAGTTAGTGAGCTATTCAATATACCCGGGAAAATCGAAATTATAACAGGAACTCTTGGTAAAGCTTTCGGGGGTGCCATCGGTGGCTTCACAACAGGAAAAAAAGAGATAGTTGAATTACTTCGCCAAAGATCGCGACCCTATCTCTTCTCAAATTCAATACCACCATTTATTGCAGCTGCGGGAATTAAAATGCTGGAAATGATAACGGAGACCAACAGCTTGCAGGATAAACTACATTATAACTCAGAATATTTTATAACCCGAATGAAAGCCCTCGGATTTGATATAAAACCTACCAAATCAGCTATCTGTGCCATAATGCTATATGATGCCAAACTGTCACAGGATTTTGCAGCCAGACTTCTTGATGAGGGGATATATGTTATCGGTTTTTATTATCCTGTAGTCCCGAAAGGAGAGGCCCGAATCCGGGTTCAGCTCTCCGCAGCACATGAAGCGGAGCACCTTGATAAAGCTATTGGCGCTTTCGAAAAAGCAGGCAGGGAGCTGGGTGTTCTACCCGCACTTTGATGAACCACAGTCTTTGCAGATAAGGCAACCCTCCTGATAAACAAGATTAACTGAGCCACATTCACCGCATTTTCCTTTAGCTTTGGTGCCATTGGGTATATATTTTTTCAATGCCCTCTCTACGCCGTTCTTCCAGTTGTTAATTGACTCGCTGTCAAGCCTGAGCGACTGGATAAGATTAACTACATCCTGAATAGGCATTTCATGCCGCAAAACTCCTGAGATAAGTTTGGCATAATTCCAGAATTCAGGTTTGAACATATGAGAAAGACCTCCCATGGTTTTCTTATACCCGTATTTGTCTGTATACTGAAAGTCATACCGTGTTTTTCCGTCATCATCCCTGATCTTTATTATTTTCCCCTTTACTATGCTTTTTGGAATAGGGAATATCTCCTCATCAGCTATACCTGTGAATATCTCATAAGGTTTGCTGTCTTTCAGACCAACGAAAGCAACCCATTTTTCTTCGTTAATATTAAACCGTATTACATCACAATCGAGAACCTTTGGCCGTTTTGGTCTTTCCGGACGAATATCATTTTTCCCTGCAATAAGGACACCGCTTCTGGATCCGTCGCGATAAACTGTTGCCCCCTTGCATCCTGATTTCCATGCTGTCAGATAGAGCTCGCTTACCAATTCCTCTTTTGCATCCGCCGGAAGATTAATAGTGACGCTTATTGAGTGGTCTACCCATTTCTGGATTGCTCCCTGCATTCTTACCTTCGCAACCCAGTCAACATCATTTGCGGTTGCCTTGTAATAAGGAGATTTTTCGATTATTTTTCCAATCTCCTCTTCTCCCATCCTTGTAACCTCATCAACATCATAACCGTTAATTCTTAACCAGTCAACAAATTTGTGATGGAAAACTATAAACTCTTCCCACGAATCGCCTACCTCATCCTGAAAAGTTACCTTAACATCTTTATCATTTGGATTGACCTTTCTCCTGCGCTTATAAAACACAGAAAAGATAGGTTCTATTCCGGAAGTAGTCTGAGTCATAAGACTGGTAGTACCTGTAGGAGCAATAGTAAGAAGTGCAATATTTCTCCGGCCAAATTTCACCATATTATTATACATAATGGGATCAGCCTCTTTCATTCGAAGTATGAAAGGGTTATTCTTTTCACGTTCAGCATCATAGATTGCAAAGGGACCTCTTTCTCTGGCAAGATAGGTTGAAGATTTATATGATTCGAGTGTGAGTGTTTTATGCACGCCAACTGAAAAATTAGTTGCTTCCTCACTTCCATATCGTAATCCAAGTGCAGCAAGCATATCACCCTCAGCGGTTATGCCTATTCCCGTTCTTCTTCCCTCTTCTGCCTTTGTTCTTATATTTTTCCAGAGGTTTCGCTCAACATTCTTCAGTTCTTCAATTTCAGGGTCAGCATCTATTTTTGCAAGTATTGCATCAATCTTCTCAAGTTCGAGGTCAATGATATCATCCATCATCCTTTGAGCCAGACCTATATGTTCCTTATAAAGTTCAAAATCAAATTTTGCATCCATGGAGAACGGATCGGAAACGTAACTGTAAAGATTAATTGCAAGCAGCCTGCAACTATCATAGGGGCAAAGAGGAATTTCACCACACGGGTTTGTTGATAAAGTAGCATATCCCAGGTCTGCATAACAATCAGGGACACTCTCTCTAATTATGGTATCCCAGAACAATACTCCCGGTTCAGCTGATTTCCAGGCATTGTGAATTATTTTGTTCCACAGGTTTACGGCGTCAATATCCTTAACGAATTTAGCATTTTCTGAATTGATTGGATATTGTTGACGGAAGTGCGTTTTTTCCTCAACAGCCTTCATAAACTCATCTGTTAGCTTAACGGAAACGTTAGCCCCTGTCACTTTACCACTTTCCATTTTTGCATCAATAAATCTTCCTGAATCAGGATGTTTTATTGAAATTGAAAGCATAAGGGCACCTCTTCTGCCGTCCTGTGCCACTTCCCGGGTTGAATTTGAATATCGCTCCATGAAGGGTACGACTCCTGTTGAAGTAAGAGCGCTATTCAGCACAGGAGTACCTTTTGGCCTTATGTGTGAGAGGTCGTGTCCCACGCCGCCCCTGCGTTTCATAAGCTGTACCTGCTCCTGATCAATTTTCATAATTCCGCCGTAAGAATCGGAGGAACCCTCATTACCTATAACAAAGCAATTCGACAATGAGGCAATCTGAAAATCGTTGCCAATACCAGTCATCGGACCTCCCTGAGGAACTATATATCTAAAATCCTTCAACACTTTGTAAATAAGTTCCTCGGGAAGAGGATTTTTATATTTTTTCTCTATCCGGTAAATTTCACGGGCTATCCTCCGATGCATATCATCGGGAGTTTTTTCGTACAGGTTTCCGAAGGAATCTTTTAGCGCATATTTATTCGCCCATACTCTTGCTGCCAGCTCATCACCTTTAAAGTACTGAATACTCTCCTCAACAGCCTGATCATGAGTATAAACAATCCTTTTTGCTGCCCTCTCATCCATTTTCGCAACTTCTTTACCGGTCCCTTTCTTGTATAAACCGGATAGCGATTCATTTGTTTCCTTTTCTGAAACAATTGTTGGTTGGCGGACAAAAAATTCTTCCATTGATTGGTATATAAAATTGTTATTATCTGATACTATTGAGATTAAGCGACCACCCAAATCTTAAGTGGGTAATTGCTAAATTAGGTAACCTGATTACTCCGTGCAAGACAAATTTTTTAAGGTTATTAACATTTGGCAGTATAGTTATTAACTAAATACTTTATGGCTGTATGTCAGCATGTTAGCATTTATTTTAATACTTCTGCCCCGGTAAAATCTGTTTTAGTGACAATTGAACAGAATATATAACGAAGAAATAATACTATTTCGGAAAAATTGTACAAAATATTTGCCTGATCTATTTAAAAATGACGTCCAAAACATTAAAAATAAATGGTTCTTAAACATTTATATAACTTCTTTACCATAAAATCAGGGTTTGGATTCCGTAAATATTATACCATAGTATTGTAATTCCCTGATTGTTAAAATACCATGAGATTATGCTCTTTTAAAGGCCGGATATATAGTTTGCATCAGTATAAAATATACTTGAGTTTTAAAAGAAAATGTTTTTTACAGGTAATTGGTATTATCTGTTAATATTTTCCTCCACTGATTTCTTGAATGATATGTTCCGTCGCACCAATATTTTTCCTGATAAAATTTGCTGCAGATTTCGCTGATCTTAAGTAATCATCTTCATCTGTCATCCATTTGTCAAGTATATTTGAAAAACTGGCAAAAGAATCATAGGACTTTGCCCCGTTTTCTTTAATTAAGTCAAGTGCTTCCCTGAACTTTTTGTGATTGGGCCCGAACATAACTGGAATACCCCAGCAAGCCGGTTCCAGAATATTATGGATACCTTTTCCGAAACCGCCTCCAACTGCAGCTATGTATGCATATCGGTATGCAGATGAAAGCATCCCTATATTATCTATTATTAAAACCCTGGTATCTGATGAGTCAGGCGTGAACTGTGAAAACCTGACTGTTTTAACTTTAAAGAGTCTTTCAAGCCTCTCAATATTTGCCGTATCAATCTCGTGTGGTGCGAAAACCCATTTCATCCTTTCAGGATAAAGATTAATATACCCGGAAATTATCTCTTCATCAGGTTTCCAGCTGCTGCCCGCAAGAAATAATCTCCCGGCACCCCTGAACTGTTCAATTTGCGGAATATTCCTGGTACTGTCTGCTATCTGCATCACTCTGTCAAACCTTGTATCACCTGCCTTTATTACATTGGTAATACCGATCCCTTCCAAAAGGGTAAGGGACTTGTAATCCTGAACAAAAATCCTGGTAAACCTGGTCAGCATCTTCCTGAAAAACGACCCGTACCACATGAAGAAATGTTGTCCCGGCCTGAATATCCCTGAAACAAGATAAAGAGATATTCCTTTTCTGTGAAGCACTGAAATATAGTTATTCCAGAACTCATACTTTACAAATATGACAAAGACAGGATTGATAAGATCAATAAATTTTTTTGCATTGCCCGGGGTATCCGCCGGGAGGTAACAAATTATATCGGCTTGCTGATAGTTCTTCCTTATTTCATAACCTGATGGTGAAAAAAATGTTAAAACAATCTTTAACTCTGGTTTCTCCTTTTTTAAAACTTCTATTAAGGGCCTGCCCTGCTCAAATTCACCGAGAGAGGCGCAGTGAATCCAAAGATATTTATCTCCTGCTCCTATTTTCCCTACAAGTTTTTCCTGCCACCCTTTTCTTCCTTTTACCCACAATTTTGCTTTATCGTTAAAAGGTGATAAAATATAAACAAGGGCTGTATAGATAAAAATTCCAAGTGTGTAAATAACTTGCATAATGGCCTTTTTGGATAGGTCAAAGTTAATAAAAAGGCTTAATGAGCCAACATGCAGTTGGGACAAAGGGAAACAATAAATAATTTCATTCCACCTGCCTTTTATAAACTAAAGACTTTTTGCAGTTACATCATTAAACCTTTAATTTATTCCCTCAGGCATTATAAAGAATAAATTAACTTCTATTTTTGTATGATAATGCAGATTCTGAAATGATAAGACTTATTGCCCTTGTTATCTCCATCGCTTTACAGATAGTCGCAGCCGTCATCGCCTTAAGATTCATGAAGCTGACAAAATACAGACTCTCCTGGATTCTCCTTTCATTGTCATTTGTCTTCATGGCGGTACGAAAGATAATTCAGTGGTTTGAGTATTTCCGGGGTACCCCTTCTTACACCTGGCAGATGATTGATGAATGGATCGGGGTTCTGGTATCTGTTATGATCAGTCGGAGGTGTTATTCTTGTCAGGGAACTGTTTTATTCACTTAAGTGGGCTGAAATGACCGTTTGCGTACTGAAAAAAGAGTTCTGAATGCAATAATAAATACAGAGGAGAACGAAAGAAAAAGGTTTGCGAAAGACCTTCATGATGGTCTGGGACCTATATTGTCAACTGTAAAAATGTCTCTTTCTGCGCTTACTGACAAGAATAAAGGATGAATCCGGGATGAATATACTTAATAACACCAATCATCTTATTAATGAAGCTATCAGTACCATTAAAGACATTTCAAATAATCTGAGTCCGCATGTGTTATCTAATTTCGGACTTTCAAGTGCAATTGGTGCATTTACAACAAAAATTAACCAGACAAAAGCCATAGAGATAATTTTTAAGTCGAATATGGAAAAACAGCGGCTTGAAAATGATAAAGAAGTCGTTATCTATCGGGCTGTATGTGAGCTGATTAACAATTCGATTCTTCATTCAGGAGCATCAAGTATCGAGATTGAATTAAACAAACACGAAAAATTTGTTACCTTGCAGTTTTATGATAATGGCCGGGGATTTGATACTTCCACTTTAAGCAAAGAGGATACAAAAGGTATGGGATTATCAAATATTGAAACACGTGTTAAAACCGTTGAGGGGGTTTTTATTCTTGAGAGCACCCCGGGAAAAGGTACCAGCGCATTAATAAAAATGATTGAATGATCTTCAGATATTAGAATTTTTTACTCATGGAAAAAATAAGGATAATTATAGCAGACGATCATCAGCTATTTCGAAATGGCTTAAAATACTTCTTAATGCTTTCCCTGAATTTGAAGTATCAGCTGAAGCATCAAACGGAGAAGAGTTCCTGCGCATTCTGAAAGACAACAAAGCTGATGTCGCTCTGATGGATATCAATATGCCGGAGATGGATGGCATTGAGGCAACAAGGAGAGGTCTTAAATTATCCCTGATATAAACATTATTGCTCTTTCAATGTATGGAGAAGAGGAATATTATTATAAAATGGTTGATGCAGGAGCTAAAGGATTTCTGCTTAAAGATTCGGATATCTCAGAAGTGAAGGAGGCAATCCTTACTGTTTTAAAAGGCGGCAGTTATTTTTCCCAGGAGCTTCTGTATCATGTAATCCAGAAAATCAAACACCGCGAAAATGAAAGCAAATCGGCTAACCTTTCAAAAAGAGAAAAGGAGATACTTTTTAAAATATGTGAAGGTTTTCAAACCAGGAGATAGCCGAAACACTTTTTATCAGTAAAAGAACTGTTGATAAGCACAGGGCAAATCTGCTTGGAAAAACCAACTCCAAGAACACTGCAAGCCTGATACTCTTTGCAATCAGGAATAAACTGATAGAAATATAAAAGTTTGGAGTTCTCAGGTTTGGAATTTTACTTTAAATTGTCTTCTAAATATGTCCGAATCACATGATCTTGGGAAAAAAGGAGAAGATCTGGCAGCGGAACACCTGAAAAAGTCAGGCTTTAAAATTCTATTCAGAAACTGGACATGGGGGAAACATGAAGTTGACATCATCGCTGAAAATAAAGATTATATTGTATTCGCAGAGGTTAAGACGCGGATGGAGGATTATCAGATGCATCCGGTAACTGCTGTGACAAAAGATAAACAGAAATCAATAATCATGGCTGCCGAGGGTTATATCAGAAAATTTAATATTGATAAGGAGAGCCGGTTTGATGTAATAACAATCATTAAAAAAAATGAGATTTTCGAGATTGATCATATTGAAACTGCATTCTATCCGACATTGAGATAATAAAAAATACTCATAATAACTTGTAGTGAAAACCACCTCTCCCCAACCCCTCCCCCAGGAGGGAGGGGCTAAGATGAAGTTTATCAATTAGATAGGGAGTTGATCTTAGGATATAAGTATCTGGTAATTTTAATTTGTTAATATGAACGTAGAATCTTTAAGAGAATATTGTATAGCAAAGGAAGGTGTCACTGAAAGCTTCCCGTTCGGGATTGACACTCTGGTTTTTAAAGTTAAGGGGAAGATATTTGCTCTGGTAAACCTTGAGGGCGATCTTAGCATAAACCTGAAATGTGACCCTGTACTGGCTATCGAGATAAGGGAAAGACATCCCTCTGTAATTCCGGGGTACCATATGAACAAAAAACACTGGAACACAGTTCTGATTGATGGGTCTGTGGCCGATAGAGAGATTTATTTCTGGATTGATCATTCCTATGAACTTATTTCCGGAAAAAGATGATGTACAGATACTTATATGAAACCAACATGGTTGATGCCATCATAACCGGGATTGTGAGCTCAGCAAGGCTAAACAAGAATGGAACTTATTCATTACCACCTAGGCAAAACAAGTTCAAAGCAGTTAATCATGTGTGGTTCCTCCCCTTAAGCAGGGCAGGTTATCCGGTCTTTAATAATTAATTATATTCGGATGAAAAAACAAATCCTACTGACTATCATCCTGGCAACCTTTATTTTGCCATCTTTTGCACAAAAGAATAATACAACCACAGGTCCGATTACTTCAGAGGGTTACAGGTTCACTCCATTAATAGACCTGAAGGCGACATCTGTAAAGGATCAGGGTGCAACCGGAACCTGCTGGTGTTTTGCGACAACTTCGTTTATTGAATCAGAACTGATCCGCATGGGCAAAGGTGAATATGATCTTTCTGAAATGTTTATCGTGCGACAAAATTATATCGACAAACTTAAGGATAATTACCTCCGGCTTGGGAAAGGGAATACAGGTGAGGGTAGCCTCGCTCACGACTGGATGAGAGTTTTTACCGAATCAGGTATTACACCTGGTGAATTCTACAATGGGCTGAATTACGGTTCTCCCATACATGATCACGGCGAATTGCAGGCTTTTGTGGATGCTGTTGCATCAGTACCTGTAAAGCGAAGGAATGAGAGCGATCAATATTATAAAATTGTTGATGATGTGCTGGATACTTACCTTGGCCAAATCCCCGGATCATTCACTTTTAAAAGTGTAACATATACACCTTTATCATTTGCTGAAAGCCTTGGTATTAATCCTGATGATTATGTGGAAATAACATCATTCACACATTTTCCTTATTATTCACGTGGCGTTCTTGAAGTACCGGATAACTGGTCAATGGCGCGGTTCTATAATGTTCACCTTGATGAACTGATTGAAATAATGGATTATTCGTTCAGTAAAGGCTATACGGTGAATTGGGACGGGGATGTGAGTGAAACGGGATTTTCCCAGACCAATGGAATTGCTGTTATTCCGGAAACCCCCGCAGTAAAAACCTGGTCGGGTAATGACGGTGGAGAATCACCAAGAAACGGCAGGGTTACGTGGCCCGCTAATTTATCGGGATCCGGTCCCGGTCCGGAAGTTAATGTTACTCAGAACCTGCGACAAACATGGTATGAAAATTTTAAAACCACCGATGATCACCTGATGCACATGACAGGTATTGCAAAGGATCAGAACGGGACCAAATATTACAAAACAAAAAATTCATGGGGGACAGGCAATAACCCATTCGGAGGTTATCTCTATATGTCAGAGAGCTATATAAAGGCAAAAACCATATTTATTATGGTTAACAAAAACGCTATACCGCCTGCCATTAAAACAAAACTGGGATTATAAAATCTCCTGTGACTTTTTGAAAGCTGTTAATACAGATTGCTTTTCCCCAATAGCCTCCTCAGTTTGACTATGAACTGTGATTAAACACGAAATACAACGTGAAAAGGGGATTATGTATGAATTTTTTTAAACTTTATTCTTTTGAAAGTCTTTTGTGAGCCCCTGAGATTACTTCGAGAGCCTCTGTGTGTTCCGGTCATTCAATCAACAGATTACAACCTCTGGTATCACTGTTATCGAACCTTCCCAGAACTTCGAAGCCCCCATCCTCATGAAGCTTCCCAAGATCGCCTGAAGCTATAAATGAACAGGAATAGATATTTGCGAGGTCAATAATATTTATCCCTCCTGTCCTGCCGGGTTCTGTGAGCAACGAAAGCGGATCCTGAGTATCTCTTATCAATACTTTCATCCATGGCGGACAGTAGAATATTCCGTCACCTTTTGAATAAGCCTGGCTGAGCAACTCTGTCATCCCGTATTCCGAATGGATAAAAGGCAAATTCAGCCTTTTTTTCAGAAAAGAGTGGAGTTCTTCCCTTGTGATCTCTTTCCTCCGGCCTTTCATCCCTCCTGTCTCCATAACAATTGCCCCGGACATATCGGTCTGGAATTTTTCAGCAAGATCAAGAAGTGCAAAACTGACTCCCAATATCAGAGTTTTCTGATTATCTCTTAAAGACCTCTCATTTAATCTGATCAGATCTTCGACATTATCTTTAAAGAATCCGCTGTGAGGGTTTGAACTTATTTTTATAAGATCATTCATCATGTAAACCAGGGAAGAGTTTTTACGGTCATCATACGACGGTAACAAAGCGCCGATAAAATAATCACCGGGGTCACCATAAAAGATACCAAATCCTCTCCGAAAACTCTCTTCATATAATTGCCTGTCATGTACAAAATGTTTGCTGACAACAGAACCGGTTGTCCGGCTGCTTTCAAAGACCTCATCAACTGACAGGTTTCCTGTCATTATTTTATGGCTTTTGAAGAACTCAACAGGAAGGAATGGAATATCTGAAACAGATTTAATACTATTGGGGGTTTTTCTGAGGCTCACAAGAAAATCGTGATATACAGGATTTTTATCATACTGATAATTAAACACTTCGAGTGCTGTCTCAAAAAATCCGGTCTCCTCCTTAACTTTGAAAATCTTATCCCGCAACCCTGTTTCCATGATCAGGGGAAGGTAAGTGACCCGTCCTTCTGATATACCCATTCAAAAGTACATTCGGCAAAATCCCTGGGATCACTCTGCTCCGATTTTGTACTTATGACTCTTAATTTTGAATAGTGCTCATTCCCTGATCTGTATATCCATATCTGGTTACTTCTTACCGAATCGCCCAATGCTTCCCATTCAGACACCACCGGTGAGATCAGATTTTTAAAGGCTTGTTCAGCTGAAGTCGCATCCGGATATTCACCTGCCTTATAAAACGATTCATGAAGATTATTTGCCTGAAAGATCAGGTTTTCAAGTGTGCCATTGTTATCAATTGTTATATCAGGTGGAGGACTACTGTTAGTAGGAACTTTTTTGGCCAGGGCAAAGGAGAACCCAAAAGCATAATATCCTGTAAACTGGTCCCCCGCAAGGCTATTGTCAATGGTAACAGTACCTGATATTGACGGAATGTTATCTTTTTTGCATCCGGGAAAGAAGTAAAGAATGAACACCGACAATATTATGATCCCTTTCATCTTAACAAACTCTACAACGTTTAAACTTCTTCTACCCTCTTTAACTACTCTCCCCTGATCGCTGTAATCCCAGGAAGTTTCTTGCCTTCCATGTACTCGAGCATGGCTCCCCCTCCGGTTGATACATAACTTACTTTATCAGCAAGTCCGTTCTTATTGATTGCAGCAACAGAGTCGCCTCCTCCGATAAGGCTGTATGCTCCTTTTGATGTAGCTGTGGCAATAGCTTCAGCGACGGCAGTTGTTCCTTTTGAAAAATTTTCCATCTCAAAAACACCCATTGGGCCATTCCAAAGGATACTTTTTGACTTTTCAATCACTTCTGTGAACTCTTTTATGGTTTTCTCAGCAATGTCAAGCCCAAGCCAGCCATCTTTAACTGCATCAATCTCCGTAACCTCTGTATTGGCATCATTTTCAAACTTGTCTGCATTCAAACTGTCAAGTGGAAGGAAAATGTTGACTTTCTTTTCTTTCGCTTTATCAATTATTTTTAGAGCAAGTTCAAGCTTATCTTCTTCGCATAGTGAGTTCCCGATCTTGCCGCCCATTGCTTTAATGAAAGTATAGGTCATCCCTCCACCGATTATAAGATTGTCAACCCTGTTAATAAGATTCTCGATAAGAAGTATCTTATCGGATACCTTTGCGCCACCCATAATTGCCGTGAAAGGATGTTGCGGATTATTCATCACCTTATCCATAGCAGCAAGCTCACTGTTAATAAGAAAACCAAACATTTTCTTGTCTGTCGCGAAATAATCGGCAATTACTGCTGTTGTAGCATGTGCGCGGTGGGCAGTACCAAATGCATCATTAACATATATTTCAGCATATCCCGCCAGTTTTTTCGCCATTTCCTTCTGTCTGACCTTCATAGCAGCCTTTGCATCCTTCTTCTCTTCTTCCGTTACATTTTCCGGCAAAATTGGTTTTCCCTCCTCCTCAGGATAAAAACGGACATTTTCAAGAAGCAGTACATCTCCCGGCTTCAATGCTTCTGACATTTTCACAGCAGATTCCCCAAGGCAATCATCAGCAAAAAGTACTTTTCTTCCCAAATGTTTTTCAAGAACAGGAAGAACCGGTTTAAGAGAATACTTCTCCATACGGCCCTCAGGTCTGCCAAGATGAGACATAAGAATCAGGCAACCTCCGTCATTTAGTATCTTGTTAATTGTTAATAATGCCCCCCTGATACGTGTATCATCGGTAACTGTAAAGGTTTTTTTGTCAAGAGGCACATTGAAATCTACTCTGACAATGACTTTTTTACCTCTAAAATTAAAATCCTGAATCATTTGCATAGGTCATATATTTTAATTTATCTAAATAGTTTTTACTATGCAAACCTACATTTTTTTTGCAAATATTCACTCGTGGCAATTCAACTTATTATCAAAAAAACTATTTATACTCAGCATCCCTGATCTCTTCATATTCCTTATTACAGGACAAAACTGAGCCAATGGCTGGATTAATAATCTGAATCAATCATCAGTATTAATTGTTTCCTCTTAAAAAAAGAATGATTAATTTTGAAAAAAAAGCTATGGCAAAAATCACTCTTAAAGGAAATCCGGTAAATACATCAGGCAACCTTCCCTCAGAAGGCAGCAAGTCTCCGGACTTTACCCTTGTAAAATCTGATCTCTCAAACCTCTCACTTTCTGAACTTAAAGGGAAAAAACTTGTGCTGAATATATTCCCCAGTCTTGATACATCTACGTGCGCTACTGCCATGCGTAAATTCAATGAGCTCGCTGCCGGAAAAAAAGGAATAACTGTACTGGGTATCTCAAAGGATCTTCCGTATGCACACAGGAGGTTTTGCTCAACTGAAGGAATTACAAATGTTATTACACTTTCCGGATTCCGCGATTCATCTTTCGGCAAAGCATATGGTATCGATATCATCGATGGAAGTATGGCAGGTCTTTATGCGCGCAGCATAGTAATTATTGATGAAAACGGAACAGTATTGTATACACAGCTGGTTCCTGAGATTTCTCAGGAACCGGATTATGATGCGGCCCTGGCAGCCTTAAAATAAATTATGAAGAAACAATCCGGAGTTTATTACCTGTAAAGATAATCTGAAAATGAATTTCGCACAGATTCCTGGTCAAAAGGAGTTAATAGGTAAGCTGGTCAGGACGGTGCATGAAGAAAGAGTAAGCCATGCACAGCTTTTCAGCGGTCCGCAAGGATGCGGCAGCTTTGCCCTGGCGCTCGCTTATGCCAGATTTGTCAGCTGTGAAAACCGTTCAGATAGTGATTCGTGCGGAACCTGCAAATCATGTGTGAAATATGAAAAGCTGATTCACCCTGACCTTCATCTTGTCTTTCCGGTGGTTAAAGGTAAAAAAGTTACGGATCCCGTCAGTGAAAACTTTATTGAAGAGTGGAGGGAGTTTGTCAGCAGGGAGTCATTTTTTTCAATAAATCAATGGCTCGATTACCTTGATGTAGGAAATGCACAGGGGGGAATTTTTGCCTCTGAAGCTTCAGAAATAATTAAAAAGCTGAGTCTTAAAACCTTTGAATCGGATTTCAAAATCATGATCATATGGCTGCCTGAAAAGATGCATCCGGCAACTGCCAATAAACTCCTGAAAATGATTGAAGAACCGCCTGGAAAAACACTTTTCCTCCTTGTGTCTGAAGAACCGGATAAAATTATACCGACAATACTCTCGAGGTGTCAGTTGGTTAAAATTCCATCTTTTACCAATGATGAGATAGAAAATTATCTTATAAAAGCGTTACAACATAAACGCCGGGAAAGCAAATGACATCGCGAGGGTAACAAATGGAAACATTATCAGGGCGATTGGGTTATGTGAAGATGAGGAATCTTTCCTGCAAAATCTTGTCCGGTTTAAAAGCCTGATGAGATTTGCCTGGAAACGCGACATTATTTCTATTATAGCATGGGCAGAGGAGATGGCAGCTACAGGAAGGGAAGCTCAAAAAAACTTTATCTCATTCTCATTACGGCTTCTTCGGGAGAACTTTATGCTTTCACTTGGCCAGGTCAAAAACGGGCTTGTATTCCTTACCGGCGAGGAGGCTGAATTCTCCGGTAATTTCCATCCATTCATCAATCAGGGAAATATTTATAATTTAAACGGGGAGTTTAACCTTGTCCACTCACACATTGAAGCAAATGGAAATGCAAAGATTATCTTTCTTGATCTTGCACTGAAAGTTACCCGCCTCATCCGCTAAAGGTTATGCTGATTATTGAAATTAATGCTTTAATTCACTATTTTTGCAGGATAAATTCTGATAAAATAAGAATCTTATGACAGATATTGATGAATTGTCAGGACAATCCGGTGAAGAGATCCGGATGCCTGATATAACATATAAACCGGGTTATAATAAACTTGACTCTTTTAACTGGTTGAAGGACCTTCCGATGAAACTACTGAAGATGATATTGTTGAGATCCGGTTTAAAAATACCCGCAAGGGATTTTACAGAAATGTCAACGGACTAAGGCTCGAGATAGGGGATGTAGTTGCAGTTGAGGCCTCCCCAGGACATGATATCGGAAGAGTTTCAATGGTTGGACCTCTGATAAGGGAGCAAATGAAAAAACTTAAAATCCCATCCGCTTCCTGATGATCTGAAAAAAGTATACAGGAAAGCAAAAGCTGCAGATATACAGAAATGGGAAGAAGCAAAAACGCTTGAAAACACCACAATGCTCCGGTCAAGGAAAATAGCAGAAGAACTTAAACTCAATATGAAGATCGGAGATGTTGAATACCAGGGAGATAAGACCAAAGCCATCTTTTATTATATCGCCGATGAGAGGGTTGATTTCCGCCAGCTAATTCGTGTCCTGGCAGATGAATTCAGGGTCAGGATTGAAATGCGTCAGATAGGGGCGCGACAGGAAGCAGGAAGAATAGGAGGAATAGGCTCATGTGGCAGAGAATTATGTTGTGCAACACATATTACCAATTTTATTTCGGTTACAACAACTCATGCAAAATATCAGGAGCTCTCTCTAAATCCACAAAAACTTGCAGGCCAGTGCAGTAAACTGAAATGCTGTCTGATCTTTGAGCTTGACTGTTATATCGATGCCCAAAGATCATTCCCGCCAAAAGATATCCCCCTGGAGTCAAAGGAGACAACAGCATAGTTTCAAAAGATGGAGGTCCATAAAGGTATTTACTGGTACTCTACTGACCAGCACTCTAATGCTAACCTCGTAGCTATTCCGGTTAAAAGGGTAAAAGAGATTCAGGCTATGAACAAAAAAGGTATTAAAGCCGACCGTCTTCTTGAAGTTGTTGAATCCTGGGAACCAACACAGGTATCTGAAGATCTCCTTAAAAATAACAGCCTTACAAGGTTTGATATACCACCAAATAAAAACCAGAGAAACCGGAATCCAAACAAAAGAAAACATAGAAGATTCAATGACAAAAAGAATAACTAACTACTCATTCATTCTGCTATTGACTTCTTTATTACTGACTCTATCATGCAAAAGTGATATAGTATTTACCGGCTTCATTACAATTCCGGATAAAATATGGAAATTATCTGAAAAACCGACTTTTGAGGTTCCGGTGACTGATACACTGAGCCCGAACAACATATGGCTCATGATCCGCACAGGGTCCGCTTACCCCTTTCGCAATATTTACCTTTTTGTAACCACTGTCACACCTGAAGGAAAATCATTAACCGATACTCTCCAGTATAATCTTGCAGATGAGAAAGGCAAATGGTACGGTAAAGGGTTAGGCGATATTCATGCACTCAATCTTCCCTACAAATCAAACGTATTCTTTCCCCTTAAAGGGACCTACTTGTTTAAAATTCAGCATGGCATGCGTATTGAAGATCTTAAAGGGATATATGATATCGGACTGAGAGTGGAGAAGATCAGAAAATAAACTGCAGGAGGTGGGAAAAAATAAACTTGAGAGATTTGCAGAACTCGGAACATTCAACAATGTAATCCAGCCTGAAACAGGTATTTTCGGTAAGAGTCACCCCATAAAGGGCGGATGGAAAAAGGATGTATTCAAGAACAAAAATCCAATAGTCCTTGAACTGGGTTGTGGAAAAGGAGAATATACAGTCGGACTCTCATCGATTTACCCTGAAAATAATTTTATAGGAGTTGATATTAAAGGTGCACGAATCTGGTGCGGTGCCAAAAAATCACATGATAACAGACACCCGAATGTTGCGTTTCTCAGGACCAGAATAGAATTTATCAACTCATTCTTTCTGAAGATGAAGTCGAGGAGATATGGATCACGTTCCCTGACCCTCATCCTGGAAAGAATAATTCAAACAAAAGGCTTACCTGCCCCTGGTTCTTAAATAATTATCGTATCTTTCTCAAAGACAAAGGGATAGTACATCTTAAAACTGATAATACTGAACTTTTTGAATACACAAAAGACTCGTTATAATAAACGGGCTTGAACTGCTTTGCGACCAGTGATCTGTATTCCGGGTATTCTATCAGGAAGCTCTATTGATTAAGACTCATTATGAAAAGATCTTTCTGAATGAAGGGATGAAAATAACATATCTTGCATTCAGACTTAACAAAGAAAAAATTATACAATGGGCCCATACAGGGAAGAAAAGCACAATGATTTTTTTAACAGAGTTTATGATGTGACACAGACTTATTCCTTATGGCAGAGTAACATCTTATGGGGCCATTGCGAGATTTCTGGGCTCAGGCAGATCAGCACGAATGGTTGGATGGGCACTGAACGCCTGCCATAATGATCAGAATTTATTACCTGCACACAGTGTTGTCAATAGCAATGGCCTGTTTACCGGTAAACTTCATTTTGGAAATTCCTCTACTATGGAGCAACTTCTCGATAATGAAGGGATAAAGTTGAGAATGACTGTGTGGTTGATTTCAGTGTAAAATTCTGGGATCCCTCCACTGAACTGAAATAAAATTTTGCCATCCCAAAAAAATGTCCAATTTTACAGCTTGTTTATATTTAAATTAAATAAAAATAAGTAATTGGTTCCGAATCATAATCTTGGTTTTATCTCAAATCTTTTACACGCATCCCCTAAAGAGTGGCTAACCTATATTTAATCATGTTTTTAAGCCCCCGGGGGGGGTCTGGGGTGAATAAAAGAAAAGAGTCTTGGGAGTAATAACCGAGAATCAAATGAGTTATTCATTAATTAAAAGGCGACATAAAAATATCTCATCATATTATATATCAAAATGTTTACAAAAGAACAAATACTGGCATCATTAAAAAATGTTATCCATCCCGAAAAGGGGAAAGACATAATATCCATTGGAATGGTTTCAGAAATAAGATCAGGGGAAGAAGGAATTACTCTACACTGACACCTGAGAAATCTAACGATCCTTTTATCTCTTCTGTTAAAAGTACAATTGTAAAAAGAATAAAAGAGGATCTGGGGCCTGATACAGTGATATCAGAAATTAAGGTTAATCCGAAAATCATCGTCGGGAAACAGGTTGAAAAACCCAGGGATATCCTGCCTGGTGTAAAAAATATAGTAGCTGTTTCATCAGGAAAAGGAGGGGTCGGAAAAACAACCATAGCAGTAAACCTTGCAATTTCACTTGCACGTAAAAACATGAAAGTTGGCTTACTTGATGCTGATATATTCGGACCTTCAGTTCCGAAAATGTTTAATGCGGAGAAATACAGGCCTGAAGTGAGAAGGGTAAATAATATTGATCACATCATTCCGATGACAAAATATGGGGTTAAAGTGCTCTCAACCGGTTTCTTTGTTGATCCCTCCGAGGCAGTAGTCTGGAGTGGACCGATGGCTTCAAATTTTCTTAAACAATTAATTACACAGGGTGATTGGGGTTTACTTGATTATCTGCTTGTTGACCTTCCTCCGGGCACCAGCGATATTCATCTGACACTTGTACAGGAAGTTCCCTGTTACCGGGGTAATTGTAGTAACAACACCGCAAAAGGTTGCCCTTGCCGATGCCATAAAAGGGATATCCATGTTCAGAAGTGAAAAAATAAATGTCCCTGTTCTTGGTCTGGTCGAAAACATGTCATGGTTCTCCCCTGCCGAGCTTCCCAACAATAAATATTACATTTTGGCAAAGAAGGATGCAAGGTGCTAGCTGAAAAAATGGGTGTTCCTCTCCTCGGCCAGATACCATTGGTACAGAGCATCTGTGAGGGCAGCGACAAGGGACAGCCTGTAGCTCTTGATGATTCTGTTTCTGGGCACGCATTCTTTCACTTGCCGATGAACTTATAGAAAAAGAATTCAGAAAAATGGAACAGGAACCAACAATAAAACTTGAGATAAATAAATAAAAAACATAATAAAATGGCAGAAATTAAATAGTATTAAAGAACGTGTTATGAAGGCGCTTGAAAGAGTAAGACCTTATCTTCAGTCAGATGGCGGAGATATTGATCTTATTGAGTTTCTGATGATTTGACCGTTAAGGTAAAGCTTAAGGGAGCATGTAATGGATGCCCATACAGTATGCAGACCTTAAAAGCAGGTGTTGAACAGGCTATAATGAAGGAAGTACCGGAAATAACAAAGGTTATTTCAGCCTGATAAACAGGATTTTTACCAATTTTATTTACTTTTGAAATACTATACTTAAGGTTAGTCAAGTTTATAGTATTAAAAGTTAATTATTGGCTTCATACAAAACATTATATAAAGGTCTGATTTTTTTGGGACTGATGTCCTGACAAACTGCTCTGTTGAAAAAAATACCGGTTCCACAAGGTTTTATCACGGCCTGACTGCAAGGTATAATATCTATTTCAATGGATATGAGAGTTTTAAGGCCGGACTACAGAAAATTTCAAATGGATATACTGATGATTATGGTGAGTTACTGAAAGTGTTTGAATACAGTGATCCTGAAACTGCTGCACTATGTGCATCCGATATGGAACAGAGCTATCCAGAAAGCATCAAAGCTCATTACATTAAAATCAATTACTGCAAAACCTGAAATCAAATCCAGGGGAGAGCTCTCAGATAAGGAGAAAGAATATCTTGATCAGAAAGAATTTAATGAATGGGTTGATGACAGCTACCTGCTGATAGCCAAAGCCCGGTTTTATAAACATGAATTCAATGAAGCCACTTCTCTGTTCAATTATGACATAACTTCTGCCAACGATCCAAATATAAGAACCGAATCGGTAATCTGGCTGGCCAGGATTTATAATGAAACCGGTAACTATAATGAATCGTTTAGACTATTAAATGAGATTGATCCTTCTTCCCTGGTTTCCAAGTCATTGAAAGGAATGTACCACACAACCTTTGCTGACCTTTTCATAAAGCAAAAGAAATTCTCTGAAGCAACTGACGCTATTGGTAAATCTTTGGATTTGTTACCGGTAAAAAAACAAAGTACAGACTGACCTATCTTCTTGCCCAGTTATATGAACAAGCGGGAGAGCCCGCCAAAGCAACAGCATTTTACCGTGAGGTGGTGAAAATGAATCCGCCATATGATGTCGAATTCAATGCCAGAATTAATATTGCCGGAGTTTTTGATGTTAATTCAGGTAATCCACAGGAGATAAGAAAGGAACTGGAAAAGATGCTGAAAGACTCCAAGAACAAAGATTTTCGTGATCAGATTTACTATGCTCTTGGCAATTTGCTGATGAAAGAGGGAAATGAAAAGGAGGCACTGGAGCTATTCAGAAAATCGGCCTCTGCAAGTTCACAGAATCTTAATCAGAAGGGCAGATCATATCTTGCCCTTGCCAACTATTATTATAATATATCCGATTTTATGAATGCAGGAAAGTATTACGACAGTACAGTAATCTTCCTTGATCAGAAAAATCCGGATTACCAGTCGCTGAAAGTAAAATCACAAAATCTGAATACTCTTGTGTCACAACTGGAAATCATACAGACTGAAGATAGTCTGCAAAAAGTTGCCATGATGTCCGAGTCAGAGAGAAATGCATTAATAGCGTCAATAATTGCTGAGATAAAGAAAGCAGAAAGTGAAGGAAAAACTTCTGAATATGCTGACAGATATAATGTCGGCCAGTATTATGAAAATGAAAGACGCTTTCAGAGTAATATTGAACAGGAAGGTAAATGGTACTTTTATAACCAGGCAGCTCTCACCTTCGGACGTACTGAATTCCGCAGAAGGTGGGGTGACAGAAAATTTGAGGATAACTGGAGAAGGTCAAATAAGGCAAACGTAAACTCCTCGTCGTTGACTTCGAACCTCCAGGATACAATCCAGGTTAAAAAAGACACTTCGAAGGCTTCCCTTGACTACAGGAACCCGGAATTCTATCTTAAGAATCTCCCTCTGAACAGCTCATTACTTGCAGTTTCAAATGACAAGATAGCAAATGCATTACTGAATGCAGGTAAAGCTTATTATGAAAAAATAGGAGACAATTCAAAAGCAACAATGAGCTTTGAAGATCTTATTGCAAGGTATCCTTCAGATGAACTTGTTCCCGAAGCACTTTACAGCCTTTACAAAGTAAATAAGGAGGGGAACAGCATAAAAGCTGAGTCTTACAGACAACGCCTGCTCGAAAAATATCCGGAAAGTGAGTATGCAAAAATTCTATCGGATCCTGATTATTACAACAAAAAAATGAAGAATGCGAAAATGGCAGAGGAACTATACCAGCAGGCCTATAATGCTTTTACGGAAGAAAAATTTGATGATGCTGTATCAATGTGTAATCAGGGTCTTAATAAATATGGAGAAGACATCCTTGTTCCAAAATTTTTACTGCTTAAAGCCTATTCAATTGCAAGGACGGGTGATGAGAGAGAATTCAGAACGGAACTTAACAATCTGATTAAAACCTGGCCGGGGAGTGAAGAGAGCAAAAAAGCACAGGAACTTATCGTATATCTTAACCTGAAAACACCTGAACTTAAAGTGGAAGAAGACAAGGAGATAGCTGCAGGATTATATCTTGCCGACACAACTTCAACCCATGTATTTGCACTCGTTATAACTGATCCATCATTTAATATCAACCAGGCAACTTTTGATGTAATAACTTATAACATCGACAACTATACAAATAAGAATTACCGGACTGAAGGGATCCTTGTTAACAATAAATATATAATGATCACCGTATCGGGTTTTGCCAGTTACAGAGAGGCTGCCGCTTACTATAATGCTTTCCGCAGCGATAAGTTTATCAGAAATACTTCGGGTTCTAAAATGATCACATTTCTTATTAACAATTCCAACCTTAAGGTGTTGAATAATGATAAGAGTCCTGAGCGGTACTTCCTGTTCTTTAATGAAAAATATCCTTCTGCAAGTAGGTTAAAATAAAAGCTTTTTGTTAACTCATCCGGTACACTTTTAACAGATCTCCTTATTAAACTTGCCCCGGGTAAATTTACAACTTCCGGCCCGTTTCCCATCTTTTAAAAGCCACAGGGCTGGTATGATTACCCTCGCATAAGGCGTATAGATCCTTTTAACCAATTAAGTTGATGGTAACAGGATCCATTTCAATTACCAGAAAAATCACCGGTACATTGTCCTGACTTCTGACGATTAGTGCGGTCATTGTAGAAGTGCTGCATTGAGGAAAACAGGAAAAGTGGTTCTGATGTGCAGCAGAATAAGGCATCCTTTTATAAACGATCAGGCAGGTAGTACTCTGTTACTTTATTTTTAATTGTGAGGCGATAAGCCACGAAGTGGCTAAATATGAATAACCCCCGGCGCAGCCTTGCAAGCCGGGGGTAAGATAACACTCTGTTTTATAGCCCTGAAAGGGCGCAATATAATTGGATCTCAACGTACTTATTGAATATTTTAAGAATCAAGTTGAACATCGATTACTTATATCCCGCTCCTTCAGAGCTCATGTTATATGTGGCACCAACCCCCCGGCTTGCGAGGCTGTGTGCACAGCCTCTTGCGCCGGGGGTTATTCATATCTGGCTCTTTCAGAGCCTATACCCCATTCAATGACAGCACTTCTTGTTTTTGTTCATGAAATATATTGGTCTGAAAAGTCATCTCTATGACCATGCGAGCTTTCTTTATGAGAAGATCTGATTCCATATTATCTTTGGCACTCCCAATATGTTTATCAATCTTTGCCAGATACCCAATATATAGAAACACCTGAATTGCATTTACCCTCCATTTAGTCCATACCTTTCTGACTAACCCTTATATATAAGGTAAAAATAGGCGTTAGTGCGGTAAAAATCTAAATTTAAAATTTTATATTATTAATTTTCAATTACTTGAAAATTACAACCGCACTAAAATCAGAAAGTGTCAGAAGTCAGGAATTACCAGAAAAATCACCGGTACATTGTCAGGGGTGTCTGATATTACTTTAATTTTACACTTTTGGGAATATAGATTTATCCCTTCGCCTTAAGAACCAAAAATGAGAAAAATAAGTATACTTTGGACCGATGATGAGATTGAGGTTTTAAAACCTCATATTATTTTTCTTGAGGAAAAAGGTTATGATATCGATACCTGCTCCAATGGAAATGATACTATTGACCTTGTCAGGCAAAAATCCTACGATCTGATTTTTCTCGATGAGAATATGCCCGGACTTAGCGGAATTGAGACTCTACGGATGATAAAAGAGGTAAGGGAGGAGATCCCTGTAGTGATGATCACCAAAAGTGAAGAAGAGGATATTATGGAAGCCGCTATTGGTTCGGAAATTGCTGATTATCTTATTAAACCGGTAAAGCCGACTCAGATACTTATGGCAATAAAAAAAATTGTTGATCAGCGGCGACTTATTACAGAAAAAACTACTACGGATTACAGGCAGGAGTTCAGCCACATCACTGGAATGATTTCGGCTGCTTCTACTTACCTTGATTGGACCGACCTATACAAAAAAATAATTTATTGGGAATCTGAACTTGAAAAGTCTTCCGACAGCGGTATGAATGAGATACTTAAGATGCAGGAAAATGAAGCAAATAATCTTTTTGCCAGATTTTTTATGAATAATTATCTCTCATGGCTAAATCCTGCAAATTTAAACAGGCCGCTGCTCTCTCCCGATCTGTTTACAAAAAAAATATTCCCTAATATCAGTGATCATAAACCACTGTTCTTTATTCTTATTGATAATTTAAGATATGACCAGTGGAAGACAATCTCTTCAGAACTGACCGGCCTTTTCAGAGTTTTAGAGGAAGATATATATTTCAGTATCATCCCAACCGCAACCCAGTTCAGCCGAAATTCAATATTCGCAGGATTAATGCCATCGGTGATTGAAGAAACCATGCCCGAATTGTGGATAAAGGAAGATGAAGAAGAAGGTAAAAACAGTAATGAAGAAGAGTTATTTAAACGTCATCTGACACGTAAAGGACTGAAATACAAATGGTCATATCACAAAATCAGCAACAGTTCAGAGGGAAGAAAAGTTAATGATCAGATCAGAACAATGCTTGATAATAATATCAACATTCTGGTTTACAACTTTGTAGATATGTTATCACATGCAAGAACAGAGATAGGCCTGATACGTGATCTTGCCAATGATGAGCCTGCTTACAGAAGTCTGACGCGATCATGGTTCACCCATTCCCCACTTTTCGAATTGCTGAAAATTCTCGCAGAATACCCAATAAAGCTTATTTTCAGCACCGACCATGGAACAATTCGTGTTCAGAATCCGTTAAAAATTATAGGTGACAAAAAGACATCATCAAACCTGAGATATAAGATGGGAAGGAATCTCGATTATGATCCGAAAAAAGTTTTCGAACTTAAGAATCCTGAAAAAGCAATGCTCCCAAAATCAAATATCAGCTCCCGCTATATTTTTGCAATTAACAATGATTTTCTTATTTATCAGAATAATTATAATCATTATGCAAGTTATTATAAAGATACCTTTCAGCATGGCGGAATATCAATGCAGGAGATATTGTTACCTGTGATCTTACTGGAACCTCATTCCAAATAAGCAGCTTGATCTGATGATAATATCTGTTAAAGATAAAAGAGATCTGCATAAAGCCGCAAAGAGTTTTCTGGCTTATGCCGGGGAGAGGAGGATTTTTGCATTTTACGGGTCGATGGGTGCCGGTAAAACTACTTTTATTAAGGCACTATGTGAGACCCTGGGAACTGTTGATATAGTCGGCAGTCCTACGTTTACTCTTGTTAATGAATACAGATCTGCAAATGGCGAAGCTTTATATCACATTGATTTTTACAGAATTAAAAACCCTGTTGAGGTGTTTGATTTTGGTGTCGAAGAATACCTTTCAAGCGGTTCATACTGTTTTTTAGAATGGCCCGAACTAGTTGAAGAAATACTTCCCCCCGGAACTGTCAGGGTGAGGATAACTGCAGAAAAGGATGAGACACGAACAATTGTGATACCTTAATAATTCCTCTTTTGCTGCTATATCATAATTTTTTTAACTTTGAGAAAATAACTCTTTCGGGAAATGAACGAAAAAGGTAAAAGTGGAAAAGTAAGTTTTGAGAATACTGCCTTTATGCCAAAGGAAGAGCAACTGGAAACTACAGTCAAAAATCGCCGGCTCACAATAGGAATACCTTCAAATGCAAAAGATGATGAAAAAAGAGTTGCTCTTACACCTGAATCAGTTAACATCCTTGTTGAAAGCGGGAACGAGATAATTCTTCAGAAAGGTGCCGGTATCGGGGCAAACTATACCGATAAGGATTACACCGAAAACGGAGCTACAATTACCGATTCACCTGCAAGGGTTTACAGTGCGGATGTTGTTATAAAAGTTGCTCCCTTTACCGGAAAAGAGACTGACTATCTGAAAGGCAGCCAGGTTGTGATGTCATACCTGAATGTTCTCAAACTACAGGAAGAGACTCTGGAAAAGCTTATCAGGAAGAAGGTTACAGCACTTGCTTTTGAGAAGATCCGGGACGGTAACGGGGTAATGCCCGTTGTTGAGTCTATGAGTGAAATCAACGGAGTAACTTCTGTCCTTATAGCTTCCGATTATCTGAGTAACCACCACGGTGGAAAAGGGGTTATGCTTGGTGGAATAACCGGTGTCACACCAACAGAAGTTGTTATTATCGGAGCAAATACTGCCGGCGAATATGCTGCGCGGGCGGCCCTGGGCCTTGGGTCACAGGTAATGGTTTTTGACAATTCATTGCACCAACTAAGGCGTTTTCAAAACCAGTTGGGACAACGACTCCAAACCTCAGTATTTCATCCGCAGGTCCTGAAAAAAGCATTAAAGTCCGCCGACGTGCTGATAGGAGCCATAGAACTTGAAGATTTAAAACCCTGGTATTTTATAACCGAGGAGATGATTCGCGGCATGAAGAAAGGGGCTGTGGTAATTGATCTGAGTATTGACAGGGGAGGATGTATCGAAACGACCGAATGCCGTGCTCTTCGCGATCCTGTTTATGAAAAGCATGGCGTTGTTCATTTTTCAGCATGGAACCTTCCGTCACGTGTTGCCAGAACGGCTTCCATTGCACTCAGTAACGTCTTTACTCCACTTTTTCAGAGTCTGGCCGATGCGGGAGGTATAACCCAGCTGCTTAAATATGATCCCGGCGTACGGAACGGGGCATATCTTTATAATGGCATGCTCACAAATGAAACCCTGGGTCAAAAATTCGGTATCATGTCAAAAGACCTCGACCTTCTTATCTCTGCTTTCTGATCATCTGAATGAAAGGATTGTCCTCACCCCGTCTGTTTCTATTCCTGCCTGCTTTCCAATAAAAACGGCACGGTTATCTTTAATATGGCCAGCCGGGAAATTAAAAAAAACCGGATAATCGAACTCTGAGACAATCTCAGATACCGTTTCTTCTGCACTCTTGCCCCATGGCGTTTTACCATCCTGCATCTGGTTTAACCCACCCAGAACCAGAGCAGCCAGATCATCAAGCTTTCCTGCCAGCTTAAGCGAAGTCATCATCCTGTCGAGGTGATAGTAATTCTCACCGACTTCTTCGATGAAAAATATTTTCCTCTTTGTTACAGGTTCGCCTTTAGTGCCAATAAGGCTATATATAAGCGAAAGATTACCCCCTGTAAATTCACCTTCTGCAGACTTTGGCCTTAAGCTTGTACCTGTCCATGGACACTGTTGAAAATTCCCAAAAATAGCCTCTCGCAATGATTCTAATGTTTCAGAACTCTTTTCCGGATCTGAATAGTTAAGAGGCATCTCTCCATGGATGGAAATTATGCCAAATATTTCACTTAACCATATGTGCAAGACTGTTATGTCACTGAATCCCACATACCATTTCGGGATCTTCCTTAAGGATGAAAAGTCGACCTTGTCTATAATCTTTAAAACCCCATATCCGCCTCTTGAACAGAATATCGCTTTAATATTTTCATTGTCGGTCATCTGTTGCAGGTCCGCGAGTCTTTCTTCATCGGTACCGGCAAACGGGCCATGTCTTCTAAATGCATTCCGCCCGATCCTGACCCTGAGGCCCCAGTTTTCCAGAATACCCGCCGCCTCATTTACTTTTAGTTCATCAACAAAAAAAGCCGGTGAAATAATCGCTACTTCATCACCGGATTTCAGATGCGGCGGCTGGATTTTAATAAGAGACATAATAATTTATTATACGTAAATGTAATTTATAATGTTCCTATTTACAAACCATTTTAACTCTAAAGACTGCGCTTCGTGAACCTTTGTGTCTTAGTACCTTAGTAGTGAAAAAAGATGGTCTCAAAGTAAATCTGAGCCTGAGACAGCCTGAGCCAATAGTACAAAAAAACCATTTTCCGCGGTAAATATTATTATATTTGTGCAAAATATAATACCGTTATTAGTTCATTATCAGAGTTATGAATAAATTTAAAAGATATCTTATCACTTCTGCCCTTCCCTACGCAAATGGTCCGATCCATATAGGTCACCTCGCCGGGGTTTATATTCCTTCCGATATTTATACAAGGTTCCTGCGTCTGAATCAGGAAGATGTGATTTCCGTCTGCGGTTCCGATGAGCATGGTGTACCTATTACACTTAAGGCCAGGAAGGAGGGTGTCACGCCCAAGGAAATTGTTGACAGATATCATTCAATTAATAAAAAAGCATTTCAGGATTTCGGCATTGCCTTTGATATCTACTCGCGTACCTCAAATAAAGTACACTATGATACTGCTTCTGATTTTTTCCTGAATCTTTATAATAAGGGGGAGTTCATAGAAAAGAGCTCCGACCAATATTATGACGAAGAGGCAGACTGTTTTCTTGCAGACAGGTACATAATGGGGACCTGCCCTCACTGCGGAAATGAAAGCGCATATGGCGACCAGTGCGAGAAATGCGGCACATCACTGAGTCCATCCGATCTTATCAGTCCCCACTCAACTGTCAGCGGAAGTAAACCGGTTTTACGTGAGACACTTCACTGGTACCTTCCTCTCGACAAATATGAACCATGGTTAAAAAAATGGATACTCGAAGAGCATAAAGAGTGGAAGACAAATGTTTATGGTCAGTGCAAGTCCTGGATTGATCAGGGTCTTCAACCCAGGGCAGTAAGTCGTGACCTCGACTGGGGAATTCCTGTCCCGGTAGAAGGTGCGAAAGGGAAAGTGCTTTATGTCTGGTTCGATGCCCCGATCGGTTATATTTCTGCAACTAAAGAGCTTACCCCCGACTGGGAAAAGTACTGGAAAGACAAAGAGACAAAAATGGTCCATTTCATAGGGAAAGACAATATAGTTTTTCATTGCATCATCTTCCCGTCAATGCTTAAAGCTGAAGGAAGTTTTATCCTTCCGGAAAATGTGCCGGCAAATGAATTCCTTAATCTTGAGAACGACAAGATCTCAACATCAAGAAACTGGGCCGTATGGCTTCATGAATACCTTGAAGACTTCCCGGGAAAACAGGATGTCCTGAGGTATACCCTCTGCTCAAATGCCCCCGAAACAAAAGATAATGATTTCACATGGAAAGATTTCCAGGCACGGAATAATAATGAGCTTGTAGCTATTCTGGGGAACTTCATCAACCGGACCCTTGTCCTTACAAACAATTACTATGAAGGCAAAACACCTGAAATAGGGAAGACCGATTCAAATGATGAAACAGTACTTAAAGAGATCACCCTGATCAGGAAGAATGTCGGAACCAGTCTCAGCTCATTCAGGTTCAGGGAGGCGCTGAAAGAGGCCATGAACCTTGCACGGTTAGGGAATAAATATCTTGCTGATGCTGAACCATGGAAGGTTATAAAAAGTGATCCGGAAAGGGTTAAAACAATCATTAATATTGCCCTGCAGATAACTGCAAACCTTACAATTATTCTTGAACCATTTCTCCCGTTCTCAATGAATAAATTAAGGTCATGGATAAATATCGACCTTTTAACCTGGAGCGATGGCGGAAGAACGGATTTACTGATACCAGGTCATTTTATCAGCAAACCCGGCCTTCTGTTTGAAAAAATTGAAGATGAACAGATCACGCGCCAGATTGACAAACTTCTTGCAACAAAAAAGGTTAATGAAGAAACTTCATCGAAAAGAGTCCCTGAAAAAGAACCTGTTTCATTTGATGACTTTTCCAGGATTGATATAAGGACCGCAACAATACTTGAAGCTGAAAAAGTCCCCAAAACCACAAAGTTGCTTAAACTTAAGATTGACACAGGCCTTGATATACGGACCATAGTATCTGGAATTGCTGAACACTATGAGCCTTCAGATATAGTTGGCAGGCAGATATCGATCGTTGCGAACCTTGAGCCAAGAAAGATAAAAGGCATAGAGTCGCGGGGGATGATCCTGATGGCAGAGGATTCAGAAGGCAGATTGGTTATGGTATCACCCTGTGAAACTGTGAGCAACGGGAGTATGATAAAATAACCAGGCAGTCTGAGTTATTAAGCTATCAATTAAACCTTTCCTCCTTTTAAAGGAGAGGTGCTCCAGCTTTAGCTCCGGGAGAATAACTATTTATTTCTTGAAACCCAGGTTCCCGGATATTTTTTTGAGATGCTGTCTTTTTTTGACAAGGCTGTTCCCATATCGCCGCAAATCATAGCGCTAACCCTGAAAAAACCGTTAGGACCTGGAATTATTTCAGGTGTAAATCCATCTTTTTTAAGCTTATTAACCTGAAATACCGCATTTTTTTCTGACTTAAAGCTGCCGGTAATCACGCAAAAACCAGAAGTTTCAACCGTCACAGGTGCAACCGTTTCTGGTGCACCTTTCTCTTCAATGACTGCCGGAATATTCTCCTTCACCTTTGGTGGGGCAACCAGTCCCTCATTATCCAAAGCATTTTTATTACTCTCAAACTCTGCTTTCACAATTGGATTCATAGTCGTAGCTGCAATCTTCGATTTAAAGAGATCGGTTTTCAAAGGTACGGCAACCAATATTGACAGAAGAGGAATAATCACAGCAGCCCTCCATAATAACTTTCGCATGGAAGCCTGCTTTACCGGATCCTTATGAGTATGTCTGACTATTTTGTTCCTGACATCATATCCCTCAAGGGGCATACAATGGAATGATTCAAGTCCGTAGGAATCAAGAAGGTAATTTACACTTCTGTCGGGTTCAAAAAGAACATTACCCTCCTGGTTAGTGACGAATGTCCCAATGTTTTCAAAAACAACTTTCTCTCCTCTGCCGAGTTTCTTCCGCAAATCTACAACAAAGTTATCTGCCAGATTTCTGGCATCACCATAGGTAACTTTCGAAAATTCTGAGATCTTCCCTATCAGCAGTCCATCATTATGATTAAGATTCCTGTTAAATGATATCTGTTTAACGGGGGGATAAAATGTCCCGGTATTCCTGTCTATTTGTGCAGGGGTGTAATTTCCAATAAAACCCCCGAAACCCGGTATAATCACACAATCATGACCGAATAACAATTCCCGTATAAATGCTGTAATATCCAATTCAGTTCTGTTCTTTATTCATACAAATTTAAGAAAAAATGCAGGAGCTATTGAAAAAAATGAAAATATAACTGCATTTACAAGGAAGTTTATATACATAGATCTCAAAGGAGTGGATAACAATATATTATCTTTGGTTACTTTATTCCTTCATTTAATTCCGCTTTTCCACGACTTTTTCTTAAACCTAAGTCTTATTAACTCTTGTTTAAGGACTTTCCCTAAATACGGGTAAAAATATTATCTTCGTACTTCTAAAAATTACTGCTTTCTATGAAAGAAATCCAGATGGTTGATCTGAAAAGCCAGTATGAAAAACTCGCGCCGGAAATTGATGCTGCAATAAAACTAGTCCTTGAATCTGCCGCTTTTATCAAAGGTCCTGATGTTAAGCTTTTTGAAGAAGAACTCGCAAAATATCTGGGTGTAAGGAATGTCATTTCCTGTGCCAATGGGACCGATGCTCTTCAGATCGCATTGATGGCTCTCGGTTTAAAGCCTGGTGATGAAGTTATTACCACTAATTTTACTTTTGTGGCAACAGTTGAGGTCGTTGCCCTGCTTGGGCTAAAACTTGTTCTGGTTGATCCTGATCCTGATACCTTCAATATATCAATTGAAGCCGTCAGCAAAGCTATTACCCCTCGTACCAGGGCTATTGTTCCTGTGCACCTGTTTGGACAATGCGCTGATATGGAAAGTATTATGAAACTTGCAAAACAACACAATATTTATGTAATTGAAGATGCCGCTCAGGCCACCGGAGCTGATTATATTTTTTCTGACAGCTCTCGGCAAAAAGCAGGAACTATTGGTAATATAGGAACCACATCCTTTTTTCCTTCCAAAAACCTGGGATGTTATGGTGATGGAGGAGCTCTTTATACCAATGATGATGATCTGGCAAAAAAGCTGAGAAGCATTACGAACCACGGTATGAAAATCCGATATTACCATGATGATATAGGGGTTAATTCAAGACTAGATACCCTTCAGGCGGCCATCCTTGGTGTAAAACTTAAATACCTGACAAAATATAATGCAGCCAGACAATCTGTCGCAGGATTCTATGACAACGCGTTCGCCGGTTGTTCATTAATAATTGTTCCGGAAAGGGCAGAGTATTCATCCCATATTTTTCATCAGTACACTATTAAGGTTAAAAATGGGAAGAGAGATGATCTGAAAAAATTTCTTGAATCGGCCAAAATACCCTCAATGATTTATTATCCGGTACCCCTGCATGTTCAGGAGGCTTACAGATACCTCGGGTATGGAGAGTCAGATTTTCCGGTAACCTCAACACTCAGCAGAGAAGTCCTTTCTCTTCCCATTCATCCCGATTTTGATCAGGATCAACTTGATTATATAGTATCAAATGTTTTAAAATTCTTCGAAATACAATAACCATGGATAAGAAATATTTTTCTCATGAAACTGCGGTGATTGATGAAGGTTGCAAGATCGGGCAAGGTACCAGAATATGGCATTTCAGCCATATAATGACCGGTTCAGAAATCGGAGATAACTGTAATATCGGTCAGAATGTTGTCATTTCACCGGGTGTAAAGCTCGGGAAAAACGTTAAGGTACAGAATAACGTCTCAATCTATACTGGTGTCTTTTGTGAAGATGATGTATTTCTTGGACCTTCAATGGTCTTTACCAATGTTATTAATCCCAGAAGTGCTATTGTCCGGAAAGACAGTTATCTGCAAACAATAGTTGAAAAAGGGGCTTCTATTGGTGCAAACGCTACAATAGTCTGCGGAAATAAAATCGGTACCTATTCATTTATTGGGGCCGGAGCCGTTGTAACCAGGGAAGTAAAGCCATATGCGCTGGTAATTGGAAATCCGGCAAGACAAACAGGTTGGATGAGTGAATATGGGCATAAACTTGATTTTGATTCAAGTGGAATGGCAATTTGCCCTGAAAGTGGTGAGATATACCGTCTGGGCAATGGGATGGTTTTTAAAACTATTTTGTAATTTTATCAATTATTTATTTCAGATAATGACTGAAATCTCAAAAAATTTTGGAATTATTGGAGTGGCTGGATTTATAGCCGGCAAACATCTTAAAGCTATTAAAGATACCGGAAACAATCTTCTTGCAAGTCTTGACAAATTTGACAGTGTGGGTCGTATTGACAGCTATTTTCCTGAAAGTGATTTTTTTGTTGAGTTTGAAAGGTTTGACAGGCATTTTGATAAACTGAAACGGAACGGAACAAAAATTGATTACGTAAGTATCTGCTCTCCCAATTATCTCCACGATTCCCATATTCGATTTGCCCTGAGGCACCATGCAGAAGCCATCTGTGAAAAACCAATTGTCCTGAATCCCTGGAATGTCGAGGCCCTTCAGGAGATAGAAAATGAAACAGGCCACAAGATATACACAATTCTGCAGTTACGCCTTCACCCCAGGATTATTGAACTGCGCGAAAAGATCCGTAATGGTCCGAAGGATAAAATTTATGATATAGATTTGACATATATCACCAGCCGGGGAAATTGGTATCAGTTCTCATGGAAGGGAGATATACAGAAATCGGGAGGAGTGTCCACTAATATAGGCATTCACTTCTTCGATATGGTAAGCTGGATATTCGGCGATGCAAAGAAAAATATTGTCCATCTTTCCGAACCGGATAAAGCTGCCGGATATCTTGAACTTCAGAATGCCAGGGTCAGGTGGTACCTCAGCCTCGATTATAACGACATTCCCGACAGTGTTAAAAAGAGTGGTCAAAGAACTTTCCGGTCAATTATGGTCGACGGGAAAGATGTCGAATTCAGTGAAGGATTTACTGATCTGCATACCATGAGCTATATAGAAATACTGGCCGGAAAAGGATTCGGACTTAGTGAAGCACGTCAGTCAGTCGAAATAGCATATAATATAAGGAATACAAAACCTTCAGGGTTACATGGAGACTATCATCCATTATTAAAAACAAAATAATTATGTACGATAAGCTTATAAAAAAGGAGACAAAACTTTCAGTGATCGGCCTGGGCTATGTTGGCTTGCCAATTGCACTTGAATTTGCCAAATATATACGTGTTGTTGGCTTTGATATCAAACCTGAAAGGGTTGAGCTGATGAAAAAAGGGATTGATCCAAGTAATGAACTCAACCCTGAAGCCTTTAAGAATACTGATATAATACTTACCAGCGATCCGGAAGATATCAGGGAAGCATCTTTCCATATTGTTGCAGTTCCAACACCAACAAATATTTATAATCTTCCTGATCTTACTCCCGTGCTTAAAGCGTCTGAAACGGTAGGTAAGATTTTAAAGAAAGGAGATTATGTTGTCTACGAATCCACTGTTTACCCGGGTTGCACGGAAGAAGATTGCATCCCTGTCCTGGAAAGATATTCCGGAATGAAATGTGGTAAAGATTTTAAAATCGGATTTTCTCCTGAAAGAATTAATCCTGGTGATCAGCTGCACACACTAACAAAAATTATTAAAGTCACGAGTGGCTGTGATGCTGAAGCAGCTGAAAACATAGCAAAAACATACGAATTGATAATAAAGGCCGGCGTTTACAGGGCAAGCTCAATAAAGGTGGCTGAAGCTGCCAAAATAATTGAAAATACCCAGCGTGATATAAACATAGCATTTATGAATGAACTCTCTATCATTTTTAACCGCATGGGAGTAAATACATATGAAGTACTTGAAGCAGCCGGCACAAAATGGAACTTCCTTAAATTCTACCCCGGACTTGTGGGAGGACATTGTATCGGGGTTGACCCTTATTATCTCTCTTTTAAAGCCAAATCACTTGGTTACCATCCCCAGATGATTGATTCGGGCCGTTTTGTAAATGACAGTATGGGAGGATATATCGGAAAGCAGACCGTTAAGAAAATAATTGCAGCCGGAAAAAGCCCAAACAATGCCCGGGCTCTTATAATGGGAATAACCTTCAAGGAAGATGTTACAGATATCCGTAATTCAAAAGTGGTTGATGTAATAAAAGAACTGGTTGACTTTGGTATCAAGGTTGATGTTATTGACCCGGGTGCTGATTCTCAACATGTAAAAGAAGAATACAATATAGAACTTAAGAAAAAACCGACAGGAGAATATGATGCTATAATAATAGCGGTCAACCATAAAGAATATGTACACCTTGAAGAATCCTGGTTCGGCCCATTACTTACCGATATCGGCATAGTGGTAGATGTCAAAGGAGCCCTGCGTGGAAAAATCAAAAAACATACTTACTGGAGTCTGTAAATGAAAAAGAAAATCCTGGTAACCGGAGGAGCCGGATATATTGGCTCCCACACAACTGTTGAACTGATTGAGGAGGGTTTTGATGTTGTTATAATTGACAACCTGTACAACTCGGAAGCAGAAGTTATTGACAGAATTTATAAAATAACGGGTGTTAAACCTATTCTGGAAATATTTGATCTTTGCGACCAGGAAAAACTTGAATTGTTCTTCAAAGAATATAAGGATTTCTCCGCCATCATACACTTCGCTGCTTACAAAGCTGTAAGCGAATCAGTTAACAAGCCGCTTGATTATTATAAAAATAATCTTGTTTCGCTTATTAACCTGCTTGAAGCAATGAATCGCTACCGGATCATCAATATGGTTTTTTCATCCTCATGCACTGTTTACGGGCAACCTGAAAAACTACCTGTTACCGAGGGTGCTCCGCTTCAACCTGCCACCTCTCCCTATGGAAACACAAAGCAGGTGGGTGAAGAAATTATCAGGGATACAACATTATCGGATAACAACATCAATGCAATTGCATTAAGGTATTTTAATCCCATCGGAGCTCATCCGTCAGCCCTGATAGGAGAATTGCCCAGGGGAGTTCCGGAAAACCTTGTCCCTTTTATTACCCAGACCGCCTACGGGTTAAGAGATGAATTAAAAGTATTCGGAAATGATTATGATACCCCTGATGGTTCCTGCATAAGAGATTATCTGCATGTTGTTGACCTGGCTAAAGCCCATGTTGTTGCGGTTAAAAGGCTTATTGAAGAAAAAAACAAGGGAAAGTATGAGGTGTTTAACCTTGGTACCGGTAAAGGGGTTTCTGTTCTGGAGGCAATTAAATCATTTGAAAGGGTTTCAGGAATAAAACTGAAGTTCAAAATAGTAGGACAGAAGGCCAGGGTGACATTGAAAAAATCTGGGCCGATCCTGCATTAGCGAACACAGAACTTGGCTGGAAAACTATAAGTACTCTCGATGAAGCAATGAAAACAGCCTGGGATTGGGAAAAGAAAATAAGAAACAAGAAAATAGAATCATGAGTGACAAAAAGATTATTCTTATTAACCGGGGGAGCGGGATTTATCGGATCGCATGTGGTGAGAAGATTCGTTAACAGTTATCCCGGTTATCTGATTGTAAATGCAGATAAACTGACATATGCTGGGAATCTTGAGAACCTGTCGGACATTGATGACCAGGGAAAATTACATTTTTGCAAAACTTGATATAGTGGATAAACAATCGGTTACAGATCTGTTCCGGAAGTATCCTTCGACGGAGTTATCCATCTTGCTGCCGAATCACATGTTGACCGTTCTATTACCAGATCCTGATGAATTTGTTTATACAAATATTGTAGGTACTGTAAATCTGCTTAATGCAGCCAGGGATATCTGGCAAAATGCCATCTGAAGGAAAGACTCTTTTATCATATCTCAACTGATGAAGTTTACGGCTCACTGGGTAAAGAGGGCTTATTTACCGAAAAAACTTCATATGATCCCAAAAGTCCATATTCTGCTTCCAAAGCTAGTTCTGACCATCTGGTAAGGGCATATAATCACACCTTTGGGATTCCGGTTGTTATCTCCAACTGCTCAAATAACTATGGCCCCAATCAATTTCCTGAAAAACTGATCCCTCTGATAATAAATAATATTAAAAACAATAAACCTCTGCCTGTTTACGGGAAAGGAGAAAACATACGTGACTGGCTATATGTTGAAGATCATGCTTCAGCTATTGATATGATCTTTCATCAGCGGCAAGAATAGGGGAAACATATAATATAGGAGGAAATAATGAATGGAAAAACATCGATCTGATAAAACTCCTCTGCAGAATTATGGATAAAAACTTAAACAGGCCGGCAGGAACTTCTGAAAAACTAATTACCTTTGTAAAAGACCGTCCAGGTCATGATCTCAGGTATGCTATCGATTCCTCCAAACTACAAAATGAACTGGGATGGTCGCCAATTCCGGACTTTGATGACGGACTTGAAAAAACTGTTGAATGGTATCTTTCAAATGAAGTATGGCTTGGAATGTACTTTCCGGCAGATTATGAAAAATATTATGATCTTGATGTATTCAGGAAGATAGCGTGCTCAGCTGAACTATACTTCTCATCCTGCTAATAAGTTCATCTCCCGAGAGCTGTTTTTTGTTTGATGTGTTCCTGAATTGCAGTAACAACGCTGTTCGACTCAAATTCACCCCTGACCTGCTCAAAATCAAGCTTCTTTATTTCGTCTCCGCCGTCAATGCCAAAACCTGTCATCGAAGACAATTAAATTCTTTTCTCGCATCCTCATATAGAAGGCTGTCTAGTTCAACAACACTCTTTTTCCATTGTTCAACAATCCTTATAATATCTTTGGCAGTTAATTTGTAAACCGGTTTAGCCTCTTCTTCCTCAATTCTTTCACAAGACCATGTCCATTCCCAGTCGTAGTAGGATTTCTGCATTTCCCTAAAGGTTTCCGTAAGCTTCTCTATGAGTCTTAACTTTGCCTGATTCAATGTCAGCCAACATAAATCAACAGCCTTTTTGGGTGTAATAAGACCGGCAAGATCAATCCATTCACCTTCTCCCATTGGCTGATCGGGTACAAGTCTCTTTTGAAGCTCATTATTTGTTTTGAAATTCTATTTTTTCAAGTCTCTTTATAAGAGAGTTTCCGAGAAATTTATTAATACCTGTCTGATAAAAATTTATCCCTTTTTCCAGAGCCGGTCCCTTTATTATCATGTTATTATATGAATAAGCCGTCGATTCAGCACCTGAAATTGATTTAAGTTTACGCAGAAGATCCCTTCCCTCAAACATTTTCCTTATTGTATATGGGCTTAGAAGATTGAAATTTATCTGGTCAATCTTATTCAGATCTTTTCGTCTGTCGCGTTCCGGCCATTTCTGGGCATCCCTGATAGTTCCCACGCTTCTCAGGTTAACCCCCGGGACAAGAATACTCTCGTCATTACTTTCAATAAGATATGAAAAAGGGAGGGAAGATGTGTCCATATTCTTATAATGCCGCCCCATAACCAGCGTAAATGGACCAATGCGTGCAGGCCATAACATGTAAGAGTTGCTTGTGGTCTTTGACCCTCTTTCCATTATGCCCTGATGTATAGGTCCCAGCTTATACATGTGGTTACTTTGATTCGAACCGCTCCCTGCATTCATAAAGGAAAAAATTCCGGCAATCAGCAATGTTGACTTATGATGTGTTACCGTAAATGGTCCGGCAAATATTGAACAAGCCTCACCATGATATCCTCCGCAGTTTGCAAAGAAAGAGAGAGTTCTCTGCAGAATAATGTTTTCCAAGGATACATCCCTGTCCGATAAAACATCTGTCGATAAGGGTTGATTCTGTTACAATCGAACCTGAACATACTATAAAATGCTCCATTATTACCCCGGGGCCTATAAATACCGGATCATCCTTACAACTATTTACTGATCCTTCATCAAGCCTTATTGCACCTTCTAAATTACTATATGGTCCTACCCGGACATTACGTATAGTATTGCAATTTAATATACGTGAATTATGACCTATAAATCCATTACAGGAGGCTATAGCTGATGAGTAGTCATCGACCATTTTTTCAATTATCTCCACAGCTTTACTCCGATGTCGGTAAAGTGCAATAATATAAGCTTCGTGAGCCGAAAGTCTGTCCCATATTTTTACTGCACGTCCACCGGTTTCATTAAGAACAGCTACCTCAGTGCCATTACCAAAGGTTGAGATCCCTTCAGTGGAAATTCTGCCGCAATTTTTAATTACCACGTCATCTTCTATTATATAATTTGCTATATATTCACCTGTGTTGAAAATTGTAACATTTGATCCTATAATACAGTTATGAAGATGCACATTGTTGATACCACTGCTGATGCTAACCCCAGATTCATCGGAAAAGGATTTTCCAAATATGCCCAGCCGGATATCTCCGGAAAAAATAACATTATTGCAGTACGAGGGATCAAAACCTTCCTTAACCTTCAGGTAAGTCCAGTTTTCACAACTGCACCCGTTTGATATCAGCTGTTTAATCTCCTTTCCTGTCAGATTCCTGTAATCATTTTCTGAATTCATATTAATTCACTTGGTGGAATGCTATTCAACTGTTACCGATTTTGCAAGGTTTCGTGGCTGATCTACATCACAACCACGTAAAACTGCTATATGATAAGAGAGAAGCTGAAGAGGGATAACAGCCAGAAGTCCTGAAAAAGCCTGGAGTGTCTCCGGAACCTCAAGTACATGATCTGCCATATTTTTAATTATCTCATCACCTTCCGTTACAATGGCAATAACAATTCCTTTTCTTGCCTTAATTTCCTCTATATTGCTTATGATCTTATTATAGGTAACATCTTTGGTAGCAACTACAACAACAGGCATATTTTCGTCAATGAGCGCAATAGGACCATGTTTCATTTCAGCGGCAGGATATCCCTCAGCGTGAATATATGAAATCTCCTTTAGTTTCAATGCGCCTTCAAGAGCTACAGGGAAAAGATACCCCCTGCCAAGGTAAAGCGCGTTATGAGTGTTCTGGAATTTCTTAGCAAGCTCCTGAGCTTCATCATTTACTCCCAGAGCCTTTTTAATCTTATCAGGGATAGATACCAGTTCACCAATCAGGCCCTTGTAAAAAGTTTCGGAAATAGTCCCTTTAAGGAATCCTATTTCAAATGCCATCATTGCAAGAACTGTGATCTGGGTGGTAAAAGCTTTTGTTGAAGCCACACCAATCTCGGGACCTGCATGTGTATAAACACCTGCATCAGTTTCACGCGGAATGCTGCTTCCTACAACGTTGCAAATACCAATAACCGTTGCCCCCCTCTCTTTTGCCAGTCTCACAGCAGCAAGGGTATCAGCAGTTTCACCACTCTGACTTATTGCAATTACAATATCATCTTTTCTTATAACAGGATTCCTGTACCTGAATTCGGAAGCATACTCTACCTCAACGGGGATCCTTGTGTATTCTTCAAAAAAGTACTCGCCAAGAAGTCCTGCATGCCACGATGTGCCACAGGCAATAATAATTATTCTGTCGGCCTTTGAAATTTTTTCCATTACGCTATGAAGGCCACCAAGTATTATCCGCGAATGATCGGGCAACACTCTTCCCCTGAATGTATCATGAATTGCGCTGGGCTGTTCGAATATCTCTTTAAGCATAAAATGAGGAAATCCCTCCTTATCAATTTCCCCGATTTTAAGGTCAATATCTTTAACAACCGGTGTAATATTTTCAGTGCGTATTGTTTTAAGAATCAGTTCATCTTTTTTAATAATTGCTATGTCATCATCATTAAGATAAATAACTCTCTGAGTATACTCAACTATTGGAGTGGCATCCGATGCAATAAAGTTTTCACCCTCTCCTACACCTATTACAAGCGGACTTCCCTTTTTTGCAGCGAACAATTTGCCGGGTTCATTAACACAGATGATAACCAGGCCATAAGCTCCTACAACCCTGTTTAAAGCTGAAGTTATAGCCTGCTCAGCGGTAAGATCACCCTCAATGTAAAGGTGTTCTATAAGATTTGCCAGGACTTCGGTATCTGTTTTACTTGTGAAAACTATTCCCCTTCCTTCAAGATGTTTTTTCAGACTTGCATAATTTTCAATTATGCCATTATGAACAATGATGAAATTACCTTTATAAGATACCTGCGGGTGAGCATTTAATTCATTTGGCTCGCCGTGAGTTGCCCATCTGGTATGTCCCATTCCGGTTGTACCGTTGAATCCTGAATCAGAAGACATCTCATCAAGATCCTTCACTCTTCCCTTACATTTGAAGACCTTTGTTTCTCCATTTACAAGAGCCATCCCTGCAGAGTCATAACCCCTGTATTCAAGACGCTTCAGACCGTTGAGTATTATTTCACGGACAGATCTATGCCCTATATAACCTATAATCCCGCACATATCTTCCAGGGTTTAGGCTATAAACACCGGAACAGTAATTTTTGTTCAAGGAGTCAGAACCTTGTATAGGTCAGTTCAAATTTTACAGGATTTGCACTGTCATTAGCTTTAAGGATAATATTTCTGGTATCACCGGGCGGAATGAAAACTTCCAGTTCAGGCTTAATTAAATTTTTTGTATCTTCCAGATATATCTGCACAAAAGAAGCTATATTGAATTTACATATGTAGTTGGTAGTATCTATCCTGCCATCAAAAAAATTATTATTCGGATTATAATCCGGAACAAAATACTTCAATCCGGCAGTGGTTCTATATCTTAATAAAAGCTGGGATGGAATAGTTGAACCAGTATACAATACCCCGTCTGTATAAACCGGTACAAAAAGTCTTGCTTTATTTACAGCAATTTTTGCCATAGAAGGATCGTTTTTAATCTTTTCAAGTCCAGGCAATAAAATTCTGGTGAATACACCATTGAGTCCCTGTATATAAGAAAGTGTATCTCTTACAGGGTCATTGATGTGCTGAATTTTTTTCTCCGGGGAGGCTGCATCGAAATCGTGAGAAAAAAGGTTGAACCTTGCATTTTTACTCAGCGCATCCATAATAAAATAATACTGTTTCGGATTACCTGAGGCATCATGCATAAACAAGGTAAAATAATTGGAATACCCTCCCAGATTGACAGGAGGAACCAGGCTGAGGGTAATAAAAACAGGATCTCCCGAAGAGATCAGGCTGAATTTTAATCCCTTAAAATAGGATCTGAAATCGGGCCTGGAATTATCATGAAAAAGTTTTGAAGTATCACGCGTAAGATATTCCCCAAATTCATTTGGGAGCACTACCTCCATATAGTTTAAAGTATCGGCCTTAAGTTGTGGAAGCCGGATATCAGGAACCACGTAACCTGTTAAGGGAATCTGTTTATTTGAATAATATGTTGAATCGAGGTATAATTGCTCTGCGACTTCTGATAGTCTTAAATAATAAGATCCGGTATTTAGTCCGGCAACATTGAGAAATATCAAATTAAGTTTGACTGAATCGATTGTGAAAGGCTGACCATCCCATCTCTTACTAAGACGCAACTGGGTCACAAATTCAGCAGTTGTCAGACCAAAATAGGGATCATAGATAGCTCCCATAAAGGAATTTGCTGAATTATCTGACCGAACAGAGTCTTCGTACATTGTATAGGAAAATACACTTATGGTATCAGTGGATTCTATATTTACAAAATCATTTTGGGGAAGTATATCAGATCCAATTGTTGCAGGGGGTTCTTCACAGGAATTAAAAAATAATGTGGCCACTGTGAAAAAAAACAGATAAACAATATTGAATTTATTATTATATACAGAATTTAATCTGCCGGAGTGTATATAATCAGGATAAGATCTTGTCATAAAAGTCATTATATGAATCAATATATTCAGTCTCATCTTTATACGGAAGAACCGGCTTGCCAATTGTTTTGATGTATTTGTCTAATTCCTCGTTTATTACCTCACTGCCAATTATTATACCGTCAGAATATTTAATGGCCAGCTTGGATACATTTACGAAATCCGGTGTTTTAACAAGCTTGAGATTCTCTCCGTCTATTCCATCATAACGAAGTTTATCGGCGAACGTTGATCTAAACGGTACTTTGAAATCATTATTGTAAACGGAATAAATAATCTTATAATTATGGAACAACGGATCATCATTGTAAATACTCCTGAGGTATACCGGTACAAGAGCAGACATCCATCCATGACAATGTACAATATCCGGTGCCCACCTGAGTTTCTTAACAGTCTCAATCACCCCACGTGCAAAAAAGAGAGCTCTTTCATCATTATCATCAAATTCCTTTCCTGATGAGTCAGTGACAATATACTTTCTCTGAAAATAATCATCATTGTCAATAAAATACACCTGCATTCTTGCCGACTGAATAGAAGCTACTTTTATTATAAGAGGGTGATCTGTATCATCGATGATAAGATTCATCCCTGAAAGACGAATCACTTCATGCAATTGATTCCTCCTCTCATTTATGCACCCGTACCTGGGCATGAAAGTGCGTATCTCTTTCCCCCGCTCCTGAATACCCTGGGGAAGATATCGGCCTATCTTGGATAATTTGGTTTCCCCTAAGTATGGCGTGATTTCTTGAGAAATGAATAATACCTTTCTGCTTTCCATTTACCTGATTGGATATACCATCTCGAATTAATGTGCAAAGGTAGTAAAAAAAATAACATATTAAAAATAGGGACCATAACAGAGCGCAATGTGTGTATCTGATTATGTGCAAAAATGAAAATATCTTACCCTTACCGCAACTCTGCTCTGCTGTTTCCGGCCATTACCGTGATTGAGCAGAGGAGCTGTAAGACAATTAAGGTTAACCATTAAGGTCATTGCCCTTTCCTGAATAATTATTTAATTAAACGGATTAAAATTTGTGTTAAAATTACAAGTTCGAAAATATCAACCCCCGGCAACTTCTTTCCTGTTTGCCCATACTTTTTCGAACGCTTTAATATACTGTTCGTTAAGTTCAGGCATCTCTTTGGTGAAAAAAGGAAGTGAGATACCTCGCTTGTCCACCTCTGATGCTCCCGGAAATTTATCAGCAATTACCGGCATATGGTGCCACCATTCAGCCTCATGAAAAATCGGATTGTCACAAAGGAACTGTGCGCCTGCAGCTCTTGCAGACACCCCTTCAGCTCTAAGAGCTTTAACACAATTGTCTCTTGTCATGCCGGCTTCATTTTCATTAAGGAGAAAACGGTTGGAGGAATAATAGACACGATCAACATCCTTACGGTTTTGTTGTTCGTAAAGCCCTGGCAATTTTGTGATCCGGTCATTGAGCTTACGAACCTGGGCCTTTAATAATGCGTTCCGCTTATTAAGTTTTTCCAGCTGGCATCTTGCTAAAGCTGCTGCCATGGGGTGCATACGTAATTTCATTCCCATCCCGTAACTATATTTACTGTTAGGACCTTTCAACTTGCCAGCCCATTCATAATGCCCAAGGATTGTTGCTCTCTCGAAATCTTCCTGGTTCTGGTAGTTACCCATACCCCCTTCAATAGCCGGCAGTGGTTTGCTCGCCTGGAAGCTGAAACAGGCCATCCTGCCCCATGCACCCATAAACTTACCATGCATGGATGCACCATGTGCATGACATGAATCTTCCAGAACAATGAGTCCCTTTTCTTTGCAAAAGTCAGTTATGTAGTCCATATCGGCAGGCATACCTAAATAATGCACCGGGAACACTGCTTTGGTATTCCTGGTCAGCTTGCGTTTTGCATCCTCCACGTCAAAGTTAAGGGTAACGGGATTTATGTCGACCATAACAGGGACAAGACCGAAGAAACGCATTGGAGTTATTGTGGCCCAGAATGTCGAGCATGGTACCATAATCTCACTTCCGGCAGGAAGATTAAGAGCAAAAAACATAGCCGTGATGGCACTTGTCCCGTTGAAGTGGGCTTTACAATAAGGAAGGTTAAAATGTTTCTTCCAATCTTCTTCCAGGGCATCAATAGCCGAATAATCCGGCTTTCTGAGAACATCCAGCACAGCCTTTTCTTCCTCACTTTCATACCGGGGCCATGTTGTGGCATCACTTTGTGAGGCTGTAACAGCTTTGGGACCACCCTTAATAGCCAGCTTTTCCTGATCGTTTATGCGTGCCCCTGCTACAGCAATTGCAGGTGGAGCCAAAATAAGGCCTGCAGCTGCTACTCCGGTTGACTTAATAAACGTTCTTCTTGAAGCGTCTTTATTCAAAATACCTGATTTTTTTTTCATTTTTTGAGCTCTTTTTTTCAATTATTTTAAGAGTTGATTTAACATTTTTAATACTTAAGAGTTTTAGTTCATACTGTTTTAAGTTTCCCCGCATTTGCGTGGATTTTTATTATGGCAGTTGCGATATCATCCATATCTGGTTTTTCTGCAAGCAGCATACTCTGCGAGAACCATACAGCCTCTTCACATAATTTATCATTCACGGGACACTCATTCCGTTCTGCATATTTTTTGTAATCAAGCATCTCCGGAGGATACATCTTCTGAAAATTCTTTGTTTTAAAGCCATTTTCAAGGTATGGCATTTTATTGAGAGGAGAATAGCCGCCTGAGGACGAAATTCCTTCCGCCTTGAGAGCTTTCAGGAATCCGTTAAGTGGCAATCCTTCAAATTCCTCTTTTTTGTACCTGAACGGAAATAAGTGGAAAGCAGCCCGGGTAACATTTTTATATAGTTTATAAGGTAATATACCCGGTATCTTCTTTAATTGTGACTGAAGATAAGCAGCATTCTCGTTCCTTTTAGTTGTTTGTTCGTCGAGTCTTTTAAGCTGGGCAAGCCCGATGGCTGCCTGATATTCAGCCATTCTCAGTTTTGTACCGGCGATTACAGTTCCTGATCCTATCGCACCAACCATTGTTCCGTAGGGGTTTCCATAGTTATGGTATGAATAGCATCTGTCCATAAATTCATCATCATCGCTGGTAATGGCACCTCCTTCTCCAATCGGAATGTTTTTGGAGTTCTGGAAGCTGAAGCATCCGGCGTTACCAAAAGATCCGACCTTTTTATGGTTAATCTCGGCAAGCCATCCCTGACAGGCATCCTCCACCACCAGAAGGTTATGTTTCTTTGCTATTGCCATTATTTTTTCCATATCAGCAGGCAGACCCAGGATATGAACAGGTACTATTGCCCGGGTCCGTGGTGTGATTTTGGCTTCAATTTTATCAGCATCGATCTGGAATGTTTCCGGATCAGTATCAACAAAAATGGGCATTGCACCTGACTGCATTACTGCAACCACTGTGGCGATGAATGTATAGGGAGGAACAATAACTTCATCACCTCCCCCAATACCAAGATTAATCAGTGATGCACTTATTGCATTTGTCCCGTTAACAACGGCAAGACATCGTTTGGTTCCAATAGCTTCAGCCCACTTTTGCTCAAACTCTGTAACAACAGCTGCACGTGACCAGACTCCGCTACGCATTACTTTCAGAAGTAGTGGTTCATCGGTTTCCGGAATCCATATCGGCCAGTCAGGCCATCCTTTTGTCCGAACAGGTGTACCACCAAGTAATGCAGGCGTTCCCGTATCACTGGAACAGTTAGCCAACACGGCTGGTGCAACACTTACTGCAACAGCAGCACCCAGCCCTGCAAGTGAATTCTTTTTTACAAATTCACGCCTTGAATACTTTTGTTTTGACATAATCATAACTTGATTTAAGTGTTAATTTAATGTTTTAATCATACCAATAATCCAAGATTAATAACCAGGATTTTGTGTCAGCGTATTAGTCAGATTTAAATCAAGATCTTTCTGCGGAATTGGCCATAACTTATGATAATCCTGAATATTATTACCCGGAATGAGCGGATTGCTGCAATACTTCCTTACTCTTGGAACAAGCAGATCCAACCTGGTCAAAGTGATCCGTCTCATTTCTTCAACATAGAGCTCTCTGGCCCGTTCGTCCAGAATGTAGTCGATTGTTACATCTGCAGCTGCAACCGGAGTTGCATTGGCCCTGTTTCTGATTTGATTAATATCGTTTGCTGCAGCAGCTTTATTACCTAAGCCCAGATAACCTTCGGCACGAAGCAGAATAGTTTCAGCCAGTCTGACTGCATAAACATCTTTATGGCATTGACCTCCGCCGGAAGTAGCAGGACTGGTAAAGTGCTTCATAGGTGAGCCGGCTTTCGTCCAGTATGGGAAGATAAACTCACATGTATCCCTTATAGGATCTCTTCCTGCACTTGGAGGGTAAAGACTCCATTTAATCTCTTGTTTGTCATATGCGGATTCCGGATTATCAAAATAAAATTTTCTCTTGATATTGTGTTCCGCATTCCTGATGTCGTTATTCCAGTCGCTTTGCCATATTTCGTATGCAACGTAATTTGTAGGTCTCAAACCTGCTACTCCACGTCCTAAAGAGTCAGTATACCCTGTATATTTGCCGCCATAAAAATCACCCCTGATTGCCGTAAAACCATCAGGTGTTTGCCCCATTCTGAAATAAGCTGGCCCGAAAACTCTTTCACCTCCGTATTGGCCTCCGCCGGTAATCAATGGTTCATTCTGTATTACCCAGATTGCTTCGGTGTTTGATGTAAGGTTTTGATTCCCAAATGAAAAAAGATCGTAATATACATCTCCTGATCCCCAGACATCATTTCCAAGATTTGATCCGAAGCGTTCGGTCATCAGGGCATATCTGGAATTATTAATTACCGCAGAAGCGGCATCCACAGCATGCTGGTAATCCTTCTGCCAGAGATAAGCTTCTGCCAGAAAGTGGAATGCAGCTGCCTTATTCACCTTGCCTACTTCTCTCTCAGTTCCCGGATCAGGCAGGTTCTCAGAAGCAAATTTAAGATCTGCCACAATTTGATTCAGAATGTCCGCCTGAGGGGTTCTGGTAAAGTCTGTAACTGCAGTCTTGATAACATCAAGTATCAGTGGTACGTCACCGTAAAGACAAGTCAGGATCTTGTAACTAAAAGCTCTGAAGAACATAACTTCTGCGAGATAAGCATTTTTTTCAGCATCGTTAAGCCATATCTTAGGATCTGAAGTATTAATTCCATCGATAAGATTATTCTCTTTCTGGATATCAGCATAACACCAGTTCCAATAATTTGCCACCCAGTTGTCAGTTGGGACAAGAACCTGAACATAATTAGCCAGATAACCTGAACCTCCGGGGTCTTCTCCATGATATGCCACATCAGTTCCAAGGCCCCTCCAGTGCTCGGTGTCGGCGCCTGATCCTATGTAAAAATTTGTACGGACACTGTTATATAATGCATTAATTCCCTGGTCTATTCCCTTAATAGTATTATAAGCGTTCGCAGGAGAGATAAAATCAATAGGTACCTCCCGGAGTATATCTTTTTCATTGCAAGCTGTAAAGATAAAAAGCATCAGGGCTGCAAGCAATGAACATCTTTTGCCAGAACGGTCTATGTATTTTTTGTATTTCATTGTCTTAAGTTTTTAGTTCTAATGTAAATCATCTGTTAACTTTGAAAATCAGGTCAGAAAGTAAGCCTGACACCGCCAATAACGTTTTTCATCATTCGCGTATAATCATCTGTCATTTCGGGATCCCAGCCCTGCCATTTGGTCCAGGTGTGTAAATTCTTACCGCTTATATATACCTGGAGACCATCTACTCCCAAAGTACTAAGGATACTTTTACCAAAATTATAGGAGAGAGAAACATCCTGTAATCTCACAAAGCTTCTGTCCTGATAAATTCCTACCACTCTCCTGGGAAGGAAATATAAGGCAGGTGCGTCAGTAACTCCATTATCCGGAGTCCAGTATTGCCGGGTTGCAACCAGGTTATTCCTGTATGCATACTGAATTCCGGCATCCCCTCCCGGAACTGTAATACAGGAAAGAACCGCACGTGCATTATCGGCCATATAGTAACCATTACCACCCATTACTGAGTTAATAAAGACGTTGAGAGTGAAACTTTTATATGATAAGCTATTGGAAATGCTAAAACGGTAATTTGGTGTTTTGTACCCGACAATAGTTCTGTCGTTATTTGGATCGAGATCATTGTCTCCGTTAAGGTCCATTATCTTAATATGACCAGGATAAGTTTGCGGAATTTTAATGTCCCCGTTATAAAACTCCTGTTCCGTCCATATTGAGTAATCTGACTTATAATCATATATTGCACTTATCGGTTCTCCGACAAACCATCCGTTTCCAATATCCTTGTCTTCCGGCCCGCCATAAAGTTTGGTTATCTTATCCCTGTTAAGAGAAAAGACGAATTTTGTCTCCCACCGAACCTGTTTATCTATATTAACTGAAGCCAGAGAGAGTTCAATTCCTTTATTGGAAATGCCTCCCAGGTTGGTCCATACACTTGAATATCCGGTACTTCCCGGAAGAGCTCTGCTTACCAGAACATTGGATGTCTGAGCCTTGTACAGGTCAATAGATCCTGAAATTCTGTTTTCCAGTACACCAAAATCAATCCCCATATTATATGATAAAGTAGATTCCCATCCCAGGTCAGCATTTCCTAAAGAGTTAGGATAAATACCGATAGCAGTTGTAGAATTGTAAACATACGGAGCGTTGGTCGCCATTTTTGAGAAACTCGAGTACCTTCCGATTCCCTGGTTCCCGTTTTTACCTACTGAGGTTCTTAATTTCAAAAAGTTGATTACTGTCAGATTTTTAAGAAAAGATTCATCTGAAAGCACCCAACCAAGTGACAATGAGGGGAAGGTTGCAGTCTTTTTGTTTGCCCCAAAACCAGAGAATCCGTCTCTTCTAATAGTTCCTGTAAGCAGGTAACGGTTCTTAAAGGTATAGTTTAACCGTGCCATGTAAGAAAGACTATTTTCTTCCCATCCGGAGGTACTGACAGTTGGTATAGTGCCCAGTTCCATCCCGTCGTAACCCAATATTTCATTATCAAAGCCGCTTGCCGTTAACTGAGAACCTTCACCTTTACGTTGTTCACGGCTGTAAAGGAATGTGGCATTCACTGAGTGATCGTTGGCAAAAACTCTGTTATAGGTAATTATATTGTTAATGATCCAGCTTGTGTTTTCGCTGTAATCCTTTACCGCATATCCTTTATTAGCGTTTCCCGCAGTCGTTGTAGCAGGATAGAAAGTCGCATCTCTTGCAGTTATATAAGTATTTGAATAGTTGAAGTCGTAAGTGAGACCTTGAATTTTTGGGATCTGAATCTTGGCATATGCCACCATAAACAAGTTCTTTGAAAGATCAATATTTGGAATAATTGTATATTGGAGAGGATGATGGTAAGAACTGCTTTCCATCGCAAGATCTGGAGAATAGGTTCCCAGAGGCGTTTTAATATCAACAAGTGGGCTTGCAAGCATAGCCCAGTTCATGTTTGCCCCTATCCCTGAATAATCCCGGATGGAATATGAAGAATTTATGCCAATTGTAATCCAATCTGTAATTTTATTCTCAAGTGTCGTGTGGATGGTAGTCCTATTGAACTTGTCGTTAAGCAATCGCCCTTTCTGATCAGTGTATGCACCGGAAATATAATAATTGGTCCTGTCGGTTTTTCCTGATATGCTAATGTCATAATTCTGAATCGGTGCCGTCTGCTGAATTTCCTTCATCCAGTCTACATATTGTTTTGCAAGATAATTATCCTTTTCTTCCTGGGTCCGGAGGAAAGTAGATACATAGGTGCGATCGTTAATATCACCTCTTACTGGTTTTCCGGCATCAGATGTCGGATGAGTAGCATACCATGCATACAAATCCTGCTGATAATAAAAATCAACCAGTCTGACAGCAAACTGATCCGCATTCATAACCTTTTCCGGACTATTGGTATAATCCTGCATACCGTAATATGCGTTCACACTGAAAAGAGGTTTTTCTGATTTCCCTTTTTTAGTAGTGATGATCATCACACCATTTGCCGAACGCGATCCATAAACTGCAGCTGCACTGGCGTCTTTCAAAATATCAATTGATTCCACATCATTTATATTTATGTCTGAAATGGATCCGTTATAAATGATGCCATCAAGTACAAGCAACGGAGCATCAGTTGCTGAAAGGGAGGTTTTTCCCCTGATGGATAAATCAGGTGCACTACCCGCATTTCCTGCTCCCCCGACATTTACTCCTGCAGTAACTCCCTGTAACGCAGAACCAAGCGTCACGTTTGCTATTGTGGTCTTTTGATCCATATTTACACGCACAACGGATCCTGTAAGATCACTTTTCTTCTGGGTACCATAACCAACTACTACAACCTCATCAAGTCCCATCGTAGTTTGAGAGAGGACAATGTTGTAAACATTCCCGGCTGTTACGGGTACCTCCCGTTTCTCCATACCTATAAAGCTGAAAACCAGCGTTTGTGCAGATCCCGGAATTGATAATGTAAATCTGCCTTCAGGACCTGTGGTTGTCCCTACGGTGGTTCCTTTAACAACTACTGAAACACCGATTAAAGGATCACTGTTGGTTCCGGTTACGGTTCCGGATATAGTTCTTTCCTGCGCCTGGGCACTAAGATGGCATAGAAAAAATACCCCGGTCAGCAAAAACTTTACAAAGTGTCGCAAGGGACTCCTTTTTAAAAAATTTAGCTTCAGTTTGCTTTTCATAGTAAGTTTTTTTAATTGTTATTATTAGGGAAATCAATTGAAATACTATAAAAAATTAATAATTTAAAGCTAAGTTATTACAAAAAAGAAATAGACACAATTATTTTACTGCGATAAAATTCACCTGAATTACTCATATATAACATATCTTGAAATGATAATAATTGAGAAATTTCATGACGGGACAATATTTTAATTTAGGTTTGTAAAAATATAAGAAGAATGAAAGTTGTAAATACTATCAATGATTTACAGAGGCTTATCAGAAAAATGAAAAGTACTTCTGTTGGATTGGTGCCAACCATGGGTGCTCTTCATAAAGGACACTTGTCACTTGTCAGAAATGCAACTGCCAGATGCTCCCTGGTGGTTGTCAGTATTTTTGTTAATCCTACGCAATTCAATGATAAAGAGGATCTTAATAATTATCCGAGGACAATTGATCAGGACCTTGACCTGCTTAAAACTCTGCTAAGAGAAAATGATATTGTCTTTACTCCTTCTGATTCAGAAATTTATCCTGTTGAGGATAGGAGAGAATTCAACTTTGGTAATGCCGGTAATGTGATGGAAGCTCTTCAGCGGCCAGGTCATTTCAACGGGGTGGCAAAGGTAGTCAGCAGACTTTTTGAGATCGTAAAACCAGATTTTGCCTTCTTCGGACAAAAAGATTTTCAGCAGCTTGCAATTGTAAAAGAGCTTGTAAGGCAGACAGGTGATAAAGTCATAATTGTTGGAAATCCCATAGTGCGGGAACCTGATGGCCTGGCAATGAGCAGTAGAAACCGTTTTCTGGAGCCGGAAATAAGGAAAAATGCTAATGTCATATATAATACGCTGGCCGAAGCAAATGAAATGTTACATGTACATGATATCCCGGAAGTAAAATTATGGGTCAGAAGAACAATTGAAGGGGTAGCCGGATTCCGTCTTGAATATTTTGAAATCGTTGATGAACAGGATCTGGTACCTATTAAGCAAAAAAGCAGTATGATCAAAGGAAGCCACTATTTCGGATGTATTGCTGTAAAGGCCGGGAGAATAAGACTGATAGATAATATTGAATTACCTTTGTCCTGATTAAAAAGGTTAATTACCTTTGCAGTTTATGAATCTAAAGGATTAAAGGAAATGTTTATCGAAGTACTAAAATCAAAGATCCACAGGGTTACTGTCACAGGGGCCAACCTGAACTACATTGGGAGTATTACCATTGATGAAGAACTGATGAATGCAGCAAATATAATAGAAAACGAAAAGGTACAGGTTCTGGATCTGAATAATGGTGAACGCTTCGAAACTTATGTTATTAAGGGAGTAAGCGGATCGGGAGAGATATGCCTTAATGGAGCTGCAGCACGGAAAGTGATTGTCGGCGATATCCTGTTAATAATGTCTTATGCTTACATGGATTTTGAGGAAGCAAAACTACACAAACCATCAATAATTTTCCCCGATACCAAAACCAATAAACTGATCTGATCTTGAGAAAAGGCATTCTAAAGACGCTTGAATTTCTTGCTTTTCTTACTGTAGGTATTATCCTGCTCTGGCTCGCTTTCCGCAATATAAATTTCAAAAGTCTTGCCAATGGCATAAAAGAGGCAAACTACTGGTGGCTTCTGCTTTCAATTTTGTTCGGCCTTTTTGCATTTGTAAGCAGGGCAAGACGGTGGACTCTTCTTATCAATCCGCTTGGATATAAGCCATCTCTTATGAATACCTTCAATGCATTGATGACCGGATACCTTGCAAATCTTGCACTGCCGAGGTTAGGTGAATTAACCAGGTGTGTAGCCCTGGGTAGAAAGGAAAAAATTCCCGTTGATCAGCTTGTAGGCACGGTAGTGGTGGAACGTACCATTGATTTTTTTACGCTTCTTACCATCATGATATTTATGCTTATTACAAGCGGCGCACTTATTACTCAGTTTTTTAGGGAGAGTATTCTCATCCCCCTTCAGCAGAAAGTCTTTTCATTACCTGGCTTTATATGGATTACCTGGGCTCTCATATTTTCCCTGACAGGAATTGGGTTTGTCTTTCTGATACGGTACAAGAATAACCTGAGAAAGATAAAGTTTATTTCAAAAATGTTTGATCTGGGCAGAGGAGTTATAAACGGACTTAAGGTAATTACAAATCTGAAAAGAAAATGGGAATTTATTTTTCATACTGTTTTCATCTGGTTTAATTATACCATGATGACATGGGTCGTTTTATTTGCTATTAAAAGCACCTCACACCTTACTTTAGGTGACAGCGTATTTCTTCTGGTAATAGGTGGACTCGCTATGTCGGTGCCTGTACCGGGTGGCGTCGGGGCATTTCATTATATAATTTCGAGAGGGTTGGCTTTTGTTGAGGGTGTTAAAATAGAAGATGGCCTTGTTTATGCTCTTTTATCCCACGAATCACAACTCGTCTTTATTGCCATAGTCGGAACAATATCATTTATAATGATATTCCACCATAACGGGAAAGTAACAAATGGGAAAAAATAGGACAGTTTTTGTTTGTCAGAACTGTGGTGCCGAATCGGCAAAATGGATAGGGCGTTGCCCCTCATGCAAAGAGTGGAACACCTACCATGAGGAAATAATTGCACAAGCCACATTACGCGAAACAGCTTTCGTTTCAGACCGGGAAAAGCGAAAACCCGAACTTCTTGATAATATTGCAGCTGATGAGCATTACCGTCAGAAAACCGGAATCGCAGAACTTGACAGGATACTTGGTGGCGGAATAGTAAGAGGTTCCCTGATCCTGTTGGGTGGAGAACCTGGTGTGGGGAAATCAACCCTGGCTCTTCAGCTTGCGCTTGCACTTAAACAACTCACAATACTTTACGTATCGGGCGAAGAGAGCGCTGAACAGATAAGCCTTAGGGCGCTCCGGCTGAAAAACTCAAATCCATCATGCTATATCCTGAGTGAAACAGAACTTGAAAGTATCCTCACTCAGGCTGAAAATATTAAACCCGGATTAATAATCATTGACTCCATTCAGACTATTCAGACCGGAATGCTTGAATCATCGGCTGGTTCCGTTTCTCAGGTCAGGGAATGTGCAGCACAGCTTCTTAAATATTCAAAATTAACAGGAATTCCGGTGGTACTGATCGGACATATTACAAAAGATGGCACACTGGCCGGACCTAAAGTACTTGAACATATCGTGGATGTTGTCCTCTATTTTGAAGGTGACAATAATTATGTCTACCGGATATTACGATCGGTTAAAAACAGGTTTGGCTCTACTGCAGAGCTTGGAATTTTTCAGATGTTTGAGTCGGGCTTAAAAGAGGTTTCAAATCCTTCAGAATTATTTATAAATCAGCATGATGAGCCACTCAGTGGTATTTCTATTGCTGCAACAATAGACGGCTTGCGTCCATTTCTTATTGAAATACAGGCCCTTGTAAGCAGCGCTGTCTATGGAACACCTCAACGAAGCTCAACAGGCTTCGATATACGTCGACTTAACATGCTTCTTGCTGTCCTTGAAAAGCGGGCGGGTTTCAGACTTGGTGTTAAAGATGTATTCCTGAATATTACCGGTGGTTTAAAGGTGAACGATCCTGCAATTGACCTTTCAATAATCACTTCTGTGCTCTCATCCAGCCTGGATATTCCGGTTGGCAGGGAAATATGTTTTACAGGAGAAGCCGGCCTTTCAGGAGAAATAAGGCCCGTGTCGCGGATCGAACAACGAATAAAGGAAGCCACTAAAATGGGATTTAAAAAAATATATATATCGAGATTTCATAAGAATTTATCCCCGAAGGGATTGGATATAGAAGTGGTGCAGGTTGGTAAAATTGAAAACCTTGTCCGATCACTGTTCAGTTAAAAAGACGATACCCGGTGTGAGGCTTGCGGCATGAGGTTAACAGGTTAAACATACAAATCCCGCCCTGGCGGGACGTGAGGTGTGAAGTGTTTGGTGGTTGCCAGGCACCGTGCGCCATACAGCACCGGCCACTTTCAGTATTTTCCGCGTACATAATTATCCCTCCCGCTGTTCTCATTTTTAACTTTATTGCAGTCGAGCTCAATATTAAAGCCGGCGGGGCGTTCAAACTCGTCAGTTTCCATTATTCCAAATTGCGGATCTGAATAGAGTTTATTCAGGAATATTGCCATAATCGGAAGTGCTATATTGGCACCCTGGCCCTCGCCCAAAGTCTCGAAATGAATTGCCTGGTCTTCCCAGCCACTCCATACACCTCCTACCAGGTTGGGTGTAATACCCATGAACCATCCGTTTGAATGATTCTGGGTTGTTCCTGTCTTCCCTCCGATCTGGTTCATCAGATTATAAGGTTCTCTACGCATTCTGATTGCGGTTCCGTGAAGCACAACATTCTGAAGAAGATTTAACATCAGGTAGGCAGTCTGCTCATTTAAAACCTCTTCAATTCTTGTTGTAATTCTTGATATCAGATTCCCGTTTTTGTCTTCAATCCGTGTAACATACATGGGGCGTGTATAAACACCTTTGTTGGCAAATGTTCCATAAGCCCCAACCATTTCTTCAAGCTTAATATCTGATGTCCCGAGAAAAATTGACGGAACAGGATCTATAAAACTTCTGATACCCATCCTGTGCATAATATCTACTACAACTGCCGGTCGGAACTGTGTCATAAGATAGGCAGAGATATAATTTTCAGACTGTGCAAGTCCCCAGCTCAGGGTTACTAATTTACCGTAGTAATCTTTAGGTCCGGAACTTCTTGGTTTCCAAGGCACTGAGTCGCCAACGTCGAAAGAGTAGGGTATATCCAAAACCTCATAACAGGGAGAATACCCATTCTGCATGGCAACTGTATACAGGAAAGGTTTGATCGTACTTCCTACCTGTCTTTTCTGCTGGGTAACTGCGTCCCATTTGAAATATCTGAAATCGGGACCTCCCACATAAGCTTTAACATAACCATTATGCGGATCCTCAACCATGAATGCCGATCTGATAAAATATTTATAATATCTGATTGAATCATACGGAGACATAATTGTATCTCTATCTCCTTTCCATGAGAAGACCTTCATTTTTACAGGTGTGTTGAATGCAAGCATTATCGAATCTTCGGATACTCCCCTTGCCTTCATTATATAATATCTGTCGCTCTGCTGAACCGATTTCATCAGAAGCTCCTCTGTCTCCTTTTTTGTAAGGTCATTTGAGTAGGGCGGATTTCTGAAAGATTTTGCTCTTTTGTAAAAATCGGGCTGTATCTCTTTGGAAAGATGTTCACTTACGGCCTGTTCAGCATATAGTTGCATTTTGGAATTAATAGTTGTATAAATCTTAAGTCCGTCTTTATATACATCATAATTGGTACCGTCAGGTTTTTTATTTTTATTACACCATCCATAGAGCGGATTATTCTCCCACTCCCACAGTGCATCATTATATGAAGACTCCTGAACGTATTTGTTCCTTTCTGGTTCCGGTTTTCTCATTGTGTTCCTTAAATATTCACGCAGATATGTTGCCAGGCCGGTGTTATGATCTTCAACCCTGAAATTGAGCACTATCGAGTCCTTCTTTACTGAATCTGCAACTGTCGGGGTAATAAAACCGTATTTTGCCATCTGGGAGATTACAACATTACGCCTTTGAAACATAAGGTCGTAATTCCTTACCGGATTATACCTTGTTGAGGCTTTGAGCATCCCTATCAGAACTGCTGACTGCTGAAGGTTCAGAGAATCAGGTGTAGTATTAAAATAAACCTTTGCTGCCGATCTTATGCCCCTGGCATTGTAGCTGAAGTCAAATATGTTGAGATACATGGTTATTATCTCTTCCTTGGTATAGCTTCTTTCAAGTTTAAGTGCCGTCTCCCACTCTTTAAACTTTGTAACTCCAAGCCTTATTTTCCTGACAAGTTCAGATGTTCTCGCAGTATCTCTCGGGTAAAGCTGCTTGGCAAGTTGCTGGGTTATTGTACTGCCCCCTCCTGTGTTCTGCCCAAGCAGAATTGTACGGAATAAAGTCCTTCCCAGACCCCTGATATCAATACCTGAATGACGGTAATACCTGATATCTTCTGTTGCTATAAGGGCATTAACCAGGTAGGGAGAAAGTTCCTTATATTCTGCCCATGTTCTGTTTTCAAGACTGATCTTTCCAAGAAGTACCCCATCCTCAGAATAAACCTCTGCAGCCAGGTTCAATTCGGGATTTTCAAGCTCCCGGAATGATGGCATAGGACCCAGTTTCTCTTTGGAAATCAGAATAAACAGTGTTATAATAACTGCAACAGGGAAAATGAAAATTGCCCAGAACCAAATCAGATATTTTTTATTGCCTGAATTACCTTTCATTACCATTTAAAATTTGATCAAAATTAGTAAAATATAAAGAATCTTAACGGTTTATTTTGAAGTTTGGTACCTAATTGATTTACTTTGTCCTGTTTTTAAGTGAAAGTAATTCTGCATCTATGATTGAAAATCTTGTAATTGTTGAATCTCCGGCAAAAGCGAAAACTATTGAAAAATTTCTGGGAAAGGATTTCCGTGTGGTGTCAAGTTTCGGACATATAAGGGATCTGGCAAAAAAGAACCTGGGCATAGATATTGAGAAAGACTTTGCTCCTGACTATGAGATCCCTAAAGAAAAGGCTAAAGTAGTCAGTGAGTTAAGAAAAGCTGCAACAGGGGCAAAAAATGTTTGGATCGCTTCGGATGAGGACCGTGAAGGAGAAGCAATCGCCTGGCACCTCATCAATGTTCTGAAGCTGGATCTGGCATCAACCAAAAGGATAGTTTTCCATGAAATTACCAAAGAAGCAATATCCGTCGCCATAGAAAATCCGCGACAGGTCGATATGAATCTGGTAAACTCACAGCAGGCCCGCAGGATTCTTGACAGGCTTGTAGGATTTGAGATATCTCCGGTTTTGTGGAAAAAGGTCCAACCCTCACTATCAGCTGGCAGAGTTCAGTCGGTGGCAGTAAGATTAATCGTTGAAAGAGAAAGAGAGATTATCTCATTTAAGCCGGAATCTGCCTTCCGTATAAACGCAGCTTTCAGAATGGGTCATGACTCTGAAGAAGTAAATACCAACATCAGGGCAGAGGCCTCCAAACGGTTTCAGAATGAAAAAGAGGCGTCGCAGTTTCTTGAACTTTGCATTAATTCTGAGTATAAAGTTGCCGATACCAGTGTAAAACCAGGTACAAGGTCACCCGCACCTCCGTTTACAACATCAACATTGCAGCAGGAAGCATTCAGAAAGCTTGGATTCTCTGTGGCACAGACCATGGCTGTTGCACAAAAACTCTACGAAGGTGGAAAAATCACATATATGAGAACCGACTCCACTAACCTCTCAAAGCTTGCCCTTGCAAAATCAAGGGAATTAATAGTTTCAGAGTTTGGCGAAAGGTATTCAAAGACACGTCAATTTAAAACCAAATCAAAAGGAGCACAGGAAGCTCATGAAGCAATCCGCCCTGCGTATATTGAAAACTCTAATATTTCAGGCAATCCGAATGAGAAAAGGCTTTATGAGCTTATATGGAAGAGAACCGTTGCATCCCAGATGGCTGATGCACAAATAGAAAAAACAACCATAACTATTGAAATGAATAATTCACCGGTTACTTTCATTGCAAGCGGTGAGGTTATTAAATTTGACGGTTTCCTGAAATTATATACCGAATCAACCGATCAGGAGAATACAGGTGATGAAAAATATATTCTTCCGTCTGTGAAAACAGGAGAACCACTGTTTTATGATACAATTACCGCAACCCAAAAATACACAACACCTCCTCCGCGCTATACTGAGGCAAGTCTTGTAAAGAAACTTGAGGAACTTGGGATAGGACGGCCCTCAACTTATGCACCTACTATTTCAACAATTCAGAACAGAGGGTATGTAACGCGTGAAGACAGGCCCGGTGAAAATCGTGAAATAATAATTATTACCCTTTCTAAGAATAAACTTTCAAAAAGTTCAAAGACCGAAATCACCGGCAAGGAAAAATCAAAGCTATTCCCCCAGGATATCGGAATGATTGTAAATGATTTTCTCGTAGAAAACTTTTCTGTTATTGTTGATTTCCACTTTACAGCTGAAGTTGAAGCTCAATTTGATGAAATTGCAGAAGGTACTCTGAAATGGACAGGTATGTTAAAAAAATTCTATTCCCCATTTCATAAAACAGTCGAAAATACCCTTGAGAAAAAAGACAGGAGCACCGGGGGGAGGATACTGGGAAAACACCCGGAAACAAAAGAACCTGTATCAGTGCGAATGGGAAGATACGGCCCGGTTGCCCAGATAGGTGAATCAGGAGAGGGAGAAAAACCGAGGTTTGCCAGCTTGACAAAAAGCCAGCTTCTTGAAACAATTACACTGGAAGAGGCCTTGAATCTATTCAGGCTCCCCCGGCAGATCGGGAGTTATGAAGGAGAAGAACTAATTGTGGGAACTGGAAGATTTGGCCCGTACATTAAGCATAACAATAAATTCTATTCCTTAAAAAAGGGGGTTGATGATCCCTACAATCTGACTCTTGAGAGAGCTGTTGAAATTATTAAAGAAAAAAATGAAGCCGATAAAAATAAAATTATCCGGGACTTCGGTGATATCAGGCTGCTTAACGGGAGATATGGAGCATACCTGGTAAAAGACAAAAAAAACTACAGGCTGCCAAAAGGAAATGATCCTGAGAAACTCACTAAAGAGGATTGTATCAGTATCATCGATAAGGCAGGCAAATCAAAAAAGCGTTCATGATAATTAATATGGCAGACCTGAATGATTATTTCAATCCGGTAAGTATTGAAAAACCGGAATTTGAACTCCTGGCAGGACAGGCCGGTTTCCCTCATAATATTTCAATCCATACTGAAAATTCACCTCTTAAAGATATAAGTAAGTTTAAAATAGCTTTAATAGGAGTCCCTGAAGGCCGTAATTCTATTAACAGCGGATCATTATCAGCGCCTGATGTCATCAGGACTCAGCTCTACAGTCTGTCTAAAATCCCCGGGAAGTTAAAGATAATTGACCTGGGAAACATGAAACAGGGTGTAACTTTTAATGATACTGTTGCAGGTTTGTCCGATATTATATCTCTATTGATACAGCAAAACATATCCCCTGTTATAATTGGCGGAAGCAGTGCCCTGGTAACAGCAATAGACAAATCCATTTCTTCGGTGAAGACTGGCTATTCAATGCTTGCCGTTGATCCCAGGATTGATTTCAGTAATGAAAGAAAGGACCCTGATTCATTTAATTATCTTAACAATATAATTCATAACAGTAAAAATACATTTAAACATTATATAAATATTGGTTATCAGACCTACCTTAATGATCAGCAGGTTATTAATCGCTTTTTAAAACGCGGATCCGAGCTGGTCAGAATTGGTGATGTCCGAAAAGCAGTATATCTTACTGAACCTCTGTTCAGAGACTCTGATGTTGTTATATTTGATATTTCGGCTGTAAGGCAGTCAGATGCACCGGGAACCATATTATCCTCTCCTAATGGATTCTACGGGGAAGAAATATGCCTTCTTGCAAAATATGCAGGAATATCTGATGAACTTAAAATATTCGGATTATTTGATGTTAATCCCGAATTAGACATAAGGTTTCAGACATCCGGACTCGCGGCGCAGATATTATGGTTCTTCCTTGAAGGATTTTCGCAAAAACAATACGAAACCCCTTTTCTGGGTAAAAGTAATTCAGGACGATTCATTAAATATCATGTAAGAGTTACAGATCTTGTTGATGATCTGCTTTTTGTCAAAAGCAATCTTACTGAAAGGTGGTGGATGGAATTGCCTGCAGAAGAGGGGGAGAGCCATTATATTGCATGTTCTCATGAAGATTATCTTATGGCAAACCGTAACGAGGTTCCCGGCAGGTGGGTAAAGGCTGTTGAACGACTAAAGTCCTGATCAAAACTGTTTCCAGCCTTCGTTAAATCATTAATTATGTTTATTATTTCGAAAAAATACCATTAAAAGAAATTTATTATGACGGTAAATAAATAAAAGTAATGTTTGTTTACGTTTAAGAATTTTACTTAATTTTACTGGTTCAACTTAAACGCATCGTACCTTTAAGTAAGGAAATGAAAAAACTAAATATAACATTTCTTTTTTTAATTATGACTATCCTGCCGGTTCTGTCCCAACAGGATCCTCTGGCAAGTCATTATATGTCAAATACCCTAACCTACAATCCAGGATTTGCGGGCATTTCAGGAATGATATGTGCAACTGCAATTAACCGTCAGCAATGGATAGGTTTTAAGGGAGCTCCTTCAACAACTTTTTTCAATGTAAGTGCTCCTGTGTCTCCATTTAAAATCAACAGCGGAGTAGGTTTAATAGTTGAGAGCGATAACATCGGTTTTGATAAAGACATTAATCTTTCAGCTGCATATTCATATATTGCAGATCTGGGACTAGGAAAATTAGGAATCGGTATTAATCTCGGGATGTTAAATAAAACCATATCACCTGAATGGAATATCCCGGCCGGGGATAATTTCACACCTCCATCAGGTGATCCCCTGATACCCGAAGGTAAAGAAAGCTATGTGGCGTTTGATGCAGGACTGGGTCTATACTACAGGACGGATAATTATTATGCAGCACTCTCAGTTACACATTTGAACCAGCCTAAAATAAGATTTACAAAGGGGACACCATACGTAAGCAGAAACTACTATCTTACAGGAGGTTATATATTGCAATTGCCAAATCCGGCTCTTGAATTTTTACCTTCTGTTTTTGCTTTCAGTGATGGAAAAGTAACTCAATTTGCAGTAACCGGATTACTAAGATACAATAAAAAAGCATGGGGTGGCGTTTCCTATAGAAACGGGGATGCTTTGATCGGTATGGTAGGATTTGAACTTTATAATGGATTACGTATTGGTTATGCTTACGATTTTCCTGTTTCAGACATTAAAAAGAATACCAGCGGATCGCACGAATTTGTTGTAAACTATTGCTTTGAACTAAGTAAAGGTAAAAGCCCGATGAAATATAAAAGTATCCGATTTTTGTGAATTATGAAAAAATTTAACTTACTTGCGAATATATAATTCTTTAGAAGTATGAAAAAGGCAAACCTATTTGCACTGATATTGATAATCTTGCTGACTGGTTGTGGTTCTTCAAACAATGGAGAACTTACCGGTGTTCAGGGAAGAAAAAAGTTTTTTGAACCCGAACCCTTTGAAATGGCATTTATTCCCGCCGGGAATTTTACCATGGGCCCAAGTGATCAGGATGTGGCATTTGCAATGAACAGTTTATCTAAAATCAGTTACAGTTGACGCTTTCTGGATGGATCAGACTGAAATAACAAATAACAAGTATCGCCAGTTTGTTTATTATGTCCGGGATTCTATCCTGAGAACTAAACTTGGAGAGGCAGGTATTGAAGGAAGGTGAATACTTCATGGTTGATGATGATGGAAACGTTCTTGAGCCAAATGTTATTAACTGGGAAGAAAAAATAGATCTGAAAGATGAGACCACAAAAGAGACATTGGAAGAGATGTATTATCCGCCTGAAGAAAGATTTAACGGTAAAAAGCAAATAGATATCAGAAAACTTAACTATTCCTATTTCTGGGTTGATTATCAACAGGCAGCAAAATCAACATATGTTTATGATTATCAAAATAATACAGGGAAATATGAAGGACAGGTGACCAATCTTGACGGTAGCCGGACAGATGTTGCCAACCGTTCTTCTTTTATTAAGCATGATATCATAAATATTTATCCTGATACTCTTTGCTGGATAAGGGACTTCACATATTCATTTAATGATCCGCAGGCATCCCTCTATTTCTGGCATCCCTCATTTGACAACTATCCGGTGGTAGGTGTATCCTGGGTTCAGGCAACAGCTTTCAGTATCTGGAGAACTGACTATATGAATTCCGCATTAAGAAAAAAGGGTGTTGCTGATGTGCAGGCTTATGAACTTCCCCTTGAAACACAATGGGAATACGCCGCAAGAGGCGGTCTCGATCTTTCAATGTATCCATGGGGCGGTCCTTATACCCGAAATTACAAAGGGTGCTTTTTGGCAAACTTCAAACCCCTGCGGGGCAACTATATTGATGACGGTAACGTTTATGCGGGAAAAGTCGGCTCCTATGAACCCAACGAATATGGATTATATGATATGGCAGGTAATGTTGCTGAATGGACTCGTTGTGCCTTCAGTCCTTCTGCCTACATTTTCCAGCACGACCTGCAACCAAACTTTGAATATAATGCCACACCTCAGGACCCTCCGGTTATGAAACGTAAGGTGATCCGTGGCGGCTCCTGGAAAGATATTGCATATTTTCTCCAGACAGGAACCAGAGATTATGAATACCAGGATTCGACCAAACCATTTATCGGATTCCGGAATGTAAGATCTTATATCGGAGTAAACTAATAATTTAAATAACTTCTAAAATAATCAGGTATATGAGCCTAGCAGAATTAGTACAGAGCAGCGGGTGGAAGAACTTCATTGCTAAACTATATGGGTTAGGTGCCTCCGTTGTTATTGTCGGAGCACTTTTTAAAATACAACACTGGCCATTAGCCGGAACAATGCTTACAATTGGTCTTATTACCGAAGCCGTGATCTTTTTCTTTTCAGCTTTTGAACCACTGCACGAAGAAATTGACTGGTCACTGGTATATCCTGAACTTGCAGGAATACCTGAGGACGAAACAGCTGTTTTACCCTCTTCCAGATACCAGGGTGTTGTTTCCGGAGGGAGCCGGAGGTGGTGCTGGATCAGTAGCACTTTCCAAATTTGATGAGATGCTTGAAAAAGCAGAAGTCACTCCTGAACTCTTTCAGAAACTTGGCGTAGGCTTGAAAAAGCTTGGAGAATCCACAGCTAATATCAATTCCATGGGCGATATTTCATCTGCTTCTTCAAAATATATGAATACCATAAATACTGCCAACGATTCGCTCGGTAAATTGTCTGAATCATACCAGTCAACCGCAAAGCTGATTGATGAAACAAGTTCCACCTATCGCAATATGGCTGATTCATTCTCAATAATAGAAGTGGGAGGTAAATCATATCAGCAACAACTGGAATCACTTAACAAGAATCTTTCAGCACTCAATGCTGTCTATGAATTACAGACAAAAAATGCTGACGATCATATCAAAGAATCTGAAACCCTCTACAAAGGAGTGCAGGAACCTGGTTAAAGATCTTTCTGAATCAGCGGGTGATGCTAAAAAATATCGTGAACAAATTTCAAAACTTAACGAAAATCTGTCAGCTTTAAATAATGTCTATGGAAATATGCTTGCGGCAATGAATATTAAATAGTGTGGCCATTATAAATAACTTAATTAACAAATAAAAATGGCTCACGAAAGGCTATCTCCGCGGCAGAAGATGATAGGTATGATGTACCTGGTGCTTACCGCTATGCTCGCACTTAACGTTTCAAAAGAAGCCGTGGAAGCATTTAAAAAAGTGGATAAAGGTCTTACGATGACTATTGCCAACTACGCTTTAAAAAACAACCTCATTTACAGCGAGTTTGACCGGGCCGCTGCAGAGAATCCTGAAAAAGCGGGAAAATATAAGACTACTGCTTATGAAGTTAAAGCCAGGGCGGATGAGATTTTCAATTATATCCAGAGCCTTAAAATAGAAATCATTAATGTCAGAGAAGGCCCTGATAACCTCGCTGTTAAAGGGAATGAAATAGATGTTGAAGCAATTAAATTTATTGATGACACCAATGTGCCATCAGAGATCCTTATAGGTGCCAACGAAAACGGAAAAGCCACAGCTCTTAAGGCGCTGATTAATGAATACCGTGATTTTCTGATAACAACCCTTGATGGAAAAAATCCAACTGCTGAGGCCGCTTTAAGATCAAGCCTTAACACCGATGATGGTATAAATAAGGATGGTGAAAAGGAACGCTGGGAAAATCTGACATTCCAGACCCTGCCACTTGTTGCTGTTATTACTATTATGTCGAAGTTGCAGGTTGATGTAAGAAACGCTGAAACAGAGGTTATTAATAATCTTTATAACCAAATTGATGCTGCATCATTTAAATTTAACAAATTAAGCGCAATTGTAATTCCAAATTCAAATTATATCCAACAGGGAACCGACTACAAGGCGCAGGTCTTTATTTCCGCCACCGATACTACACAGAAACCTGAGATTACAGTTAATAACCAGAAATTACCTATTGATGAATCAGGCAAAGGTATCTATACAACAAGAGCAACTTCCACAGGTCCCAAGACATGGGGAGGAGTAATATCTCTTAAAGCACCCAACGGAACAATGATTAACTATCCCTTTAGAGAGAGTTATTTCGTAGGGGAACCTAATGTTGTTGTTTCACCTACAGGGATGAACGTCCTTTATACAAGTATTGAAAATCCTATTGATGTTTCAGTGCCCGGAGTAGGCCCTGACAAAATTAAGTTAAGAGTTACCAACGGAACCCTGACAAAAGGTAAAGTTAAAAATCCGGCCGGACAGTTCTTCAGAGGTAACTGGATAATTAAGCCTGCCACTCCCGGGCAAAACGTACAGGTATTTGTAACGGCTGAAATCAATGGCAAGCCAAATACATATGCGCCTCTTGATTTCAGGGTAAAACCGCTCCCTACACCTATAGCCGTTTTTGCCAATAAAAACAGCGGAGAGGTTTCAAGAAACACTGCAATTGCTCAACAGGGGGTATTTGCAATACTTCCCGATTTTGATTTCCAGCTTACATATGAAGTAACCGGTTTTACTGTTCTTTTTTCCGACAGGGGTGAAGACTTTGAAGAGAAGAGCTCAAACAGCTCTCTGACGGCAAAACAAAGAGCCCTCATCAACAGATTAACAAGAGGGAAGAACCTGTTTATAAAAGATATCAGGGCAAAGGGCCCGGATGGCAGAGAAAAAGATCTTCCCCCGATAATATTAACGATTATTTAGCGTTTAATAATTTTAAAGTCATGAATAAGAAAATTATTTTAGTAATTATCGTTTTTACCGGTACCTTGATGGCAAATGCCCAGGCTTTTAGAGATATTTACCAAAAAACGATCCCTGATGCCAGAAAGATTAATTATCCATACCTGCGCGAAGCTGATGTAATGTATGCTAAATATATTTACAGACTCATCGACCTCAGGGAGAAAATCAATCAGCCTCTTTATTATCCTATTATACCCACCAACGATGGAAGAAAAAATTTCCTGAGTATCCTGCTTGACGAAATTAAAGCTGGCAGAGTTAAAGCTTATTCAACCCTGGATCCCAAAAGCCCGACCACATATGAGGATATAGAGAACAATATGGGTAAAACCACTAAAAATGAAACTCTTCAAATAAATGCACAGGGAGCTACAAAAGATACAACCATTGTTGAAGCTGCAAAGCCGGAAGATGTGAAACAACTGCTGATTTATGAAGAATGGTATTTTGATAAAAAACTTTCAAAACTGGATGTCAGAATAATCTCAATTGAACCCTTTTACATGGCTTATGATAATCAACTTGGAAGAATAAGCCGCAGAGGCCTTTTCTGGGTTAACTTTAATGATATCAGAGATGCCCTGGCCAAGAACGAGGCTTTTATGGCCAATAATGATGCCCAGCGTATCTCCTTTGATGATCTCTTTATGCAAAGACGATTTGGCAGTATCATTTATGGCGAGTCAAACGTTTATAATGACAGGCAGATTAACCAGTATCTTACCGGTAAGGCTTCATTATTTGAATCGGAACGGATCAAGGATGACCTGTTCAATTATGAACAGGATCTCTGGGAATACTAATACAGGATTATTTAAAGTAAGTCAGGTTAGAGATATTTCTCTTTTTGCTCTTTCTTAACATCTTCAAGATAATTCTTTATGTTCTGTCCTTCTTCTTTCTTAACTACCAGGAGAACATCGTCGGAATCAATAACGATATAATCTTTGAGCCCTTGTAAAACAGCCACTTTACCGGGAGATATATTGAAGATGTTTCCCTTATTATCATATGAAAAAACATTGCCGCTTACTATGGCATTACCCTTCTTATCAAGCGTGGTATGTTCATAAAGTGAACTCCATGTTCCAAGGTCGGACCAGCCAATATCTGTACACATAACATATACATTATCCGCTTTTTCCATAATACCATAATCTATTGAAATGCTTTTGCATTCTGTATAAGTCTTCCCGATAAAATTAATCTCCTGTTCCTTTCCGTAGTATTTTCTTCCTTCATCAAAGGCTGAATACATGTCAGGAAGATGCTTTTCAAATGCTTTTATTATTGATTTTGAACTCCATATAAAAATCCCGGAGTTCCAGAAAAAGTCACCGCTCTCAATAAAAACCCTGGCCAGGTCGATATCAGGTTTTTCTGTGAATGTTTTAACTTTTAAAAGGCCATCGTAGCCATCTACAGGTTTTTTCTGGTCTGCCTGAATATACCCGTAACCTGTCTCAGGTTTGTCAGGCTTTATTCCAAGAGTGATAAGGGCATCATTCCCTTCTGCAAAGTCGAAGCATCTCTGAATCACATTACAGAATTCATCCTCCTTAACTATAAGATGGTCTGACGGTGTAACGACAATTATGGCATCGGGGTTTTCATTTAATATCCTGAAGGTTCCGTAAGCAATACAGGGTGCTGTATTACGCCGAAATGGCTCTGAAAGGATATTGGACGGATCAATCTCAAGTTGTTCCAAAACAAGATCTTTATGGTCAGCACTTGTAACAACATAAATATTCTCTTTTCGGCAAATTGAGCTGAACCGTCTAAAGGTTAACTGAATCAGAGTCTCTCCTGTTCCGAGAATATCAAGAAATTGTTTTGGCTTATCGTTGCGGCTAAGGGGCCAGAAACGGGTGCCAACACCTCCTGCCATAATAATTACGTACCTGTTATCCATCATATAATAATTAATCAGAATTATTTATGCAAATATAAAATTATTTAACATCATTACGGTTTTAAAACAGTGTTGAAGAAAATTAGGTAAATATTTGTATTTTTGAATATTGTAATATATGCATATGATTAAGTTTCTTGCTCAGTTCGGCCACTATTTCATTTTTTTGAAAAAAGTCTTTTCAAAACCTGAAAAACCATCTATCTATTACAAACAAACCTTGCGTGAAATTGTATTTCTTGGGCTTAATTCAATAGGAATAATAACTATTGTATCTTTCTTCATGGGTGCTGTGATTACTCTCCAAACAGCATATAATACAGAAAATCCGATATACCCCACATACCTGATTGGCCTGGGTTGCCGCGACTCTATAATACTTGAGTTTTCATCTTCAGTAGCCGCATTGATACTTGCGGGTAAAGTTGGTTCAAATATAGCATCGGAAATTGGAACAATGAGAGTCACCGAACAAATTGACGCTCTTGAAATAATGGGAGTTAATTCAGCTTCTTATATTATCCTTCCAAAAATAATCGCAACACTCTTTTTCAATCCTTTCCTGACTCTTATAAGTATTATCGTCGGTATATTTGGTGGATGGGTTGCCGGAACACTTTCAGGCGTTATAACATCTGAAAATTTTATTTATGGTATCCAATATGCCTTTATACCATATTATATCACCTATTCATTGATAAAAACCGTTTTCTTCGCATTTATTATGACCAGTGTCTCAGCATTTCAGGGATATTATGTAGACGGCGGTTCACTTGAAGTGGGACGTGCAAGCACAAAAGCCGTTGTATTCAGCAGCATCCTGATATTGCTGTTCAATGTTATCCTGACTCAACTTCTTCTGTCATGATAGAAGTAAAGAATCTATATAAATCATTTAATGGGGCTAATGTGCTGGAGGATATTTCAGTTACGTTTGAAACAGGCAAGACAAATCTGATTATAGGTATGAGCGGGTCAGGCAAAACAGTACTCCTTAAATCAATTGTCGGACTTCATGAAATTGACAAAGGAGAGATCTGGTTCGAGGATATTCTATTCAACAAACTTGACTTTCAAGCAAAAAAAGAGATCCGGAAAGAGATGGGAATGCTCTTTCAGGGAAGCGCTCTTTTTGATTCACTTACCGTCGAACAAAATGTAAGGTTCCCTCTTGATATGTTTACTGGTATGAGCATGGCCGAAAGAATTGAGAGAGTCAACTTTTGCCTTAACAGAGTAAATATTGTTAATGCAAATAACCTTAGCCCTTCAGAATTATCAGGTGGCATGAAAAAGAGAGTTGCTATAGCAAGGGCTATTGCATTAAACCCTAAATACCTCTTTTGTGATGAACCCAACTCAGGTCTTGATCCCATCACCGCAATACTGATCGATGCGCTTATTAAGGAACTTACTGAGGAATATGCAATGACAACAATAATAAATACTCATGATATGAACTCAGTAATGGAGATAGGGCAAAAAATATTATTTATCAGCGATGGAATCAAATACTGGGAAGGAAGTAATAAAGATATTTTACATTCAGATTGTGAGGCTTTGAATGATTTTGTTTTTGCAAATTCACTCGCCAAGCAACTGAGATCAACACAATGAAACAGGTTATTTACTCCTTGTCAACTTCCTCATAATCAATATATTCTCCTAACTCTTTTGGAACTCCTTTTGCAGTTTTTTCGCTTTTCTTTTCACTTTCATGACTACGGGTTCCATTATCTGTTCCTTCCATCATTCTTCTGAATGACCTGGCTATCAGATATATTATTAAACTAATTAAAAAAAATCTAATTAATAAAATCATCTCTTACATATTATTATTCAACCAATACCATAGGTCTGTCATCTTTCTTTTTGACCTTATTTCCAAATACAAAGTTAATACCAATCCTTGCATTTATTGTATTCCAGTTTGAAGGGAGTGTTATTGAAGCACCATCTTCCATATTTATCTTATTCCAGGTAAGAGGAATCCTGTCAAAAACAGAATAAAACTGGAAAAATCCGGTTCTGAATGCCAGCCCCACCCCCAGGTTGTCATACCGGTGATTGGCAGCAGTGTAAGCCAAACTTACTGATAATAAATTGCCTATATTCATATTTGCAGATAATGTCATTGCTTCCTTTATCTGTTTGCCTATTATTCTGCTGTATGATAATAATCCGACTGAAAAATTCTTTGTCAGAATATAATTCCCTCCAAATGTTATTCCATAGGGCAGAAAGGTGGTAAAAGGAGTTTTTGTATCATTAATTGTAAATGAGTTTTTCAATGAATCGAGCATTTGATTTGCAAGTGAATCAAAGGTCATAGTCCCGTTGAAAACATTCAACATATCAAGTCCCGTGAACTCAAACCTGCTATCAGCCTTCAGACTGGTCACATCAGTTTTCCATTTGATAAAGCCAATATCGGTTATAGCAGCCGATACAGTAAGTTTATCTGTAATATCATATGTAGCTCCGATATCAAAACCAAGTCCCAGATTTTTCGAATTAAAAAGCATATCAATGATTCCAGACTTGTTATCAAATCGTGAATCATCAAAGACAAGGGAATCAACTTTATTATCCGGACTCACATAAACCTTCAGTGGAGCACTGAAATTTACCATCAGATCTGCATCAAGGGTATGAGTATAATTATCGTTCACCTTTATTCCCAGGGATCTGTTATCTATTGATGCCGCACCAATTCCAAACAGCAGTTTCCCTTTTATACCGATCCGAAGTTTACTGTTAAAGTTTTTGGAGAATCCCAGACCTGCCTCCCTGTAATATTTCATATCGCCTCTGAGTGAAGAAAGATCTATTTTTGAACCTAAGAACTGTTCATTACCTCTCATTCCCAATTTAATGATATCGCCGGGTAATACCATATTGCCTTCCACACGTTCGTTAATATCCAGGAAAAAATACATGTCTTTACCTGCGGAAAATCCAAAACCAAACAACGGAACAGTTATTTCAGGTTCCATGGAGTTATTATTCTTTATTTTTGCAAGAAATTTATCAGCATCGTAATCAGGATGAAGAAATGTCAGAAGTGAATCTGTCTGCCCCTTAATAAACAGATCTGAAAAATTTATAAAATTATTATTGCCATTTATGTTAACTCCCGAAAAGCCAGGCAGTCCAATATAGACTGAGTTGGTCGGTCTCAATGCCGGATTAAGAAAATGATTCTGAGGAAGATTCATATAGTAGAGCGCCTGGCTGTTTTGAGCTTCAGCTGAAAAACTGATTGCTGATAATAACAGAATCAGTGCATATTTGGAATTCCCGGTCATAAACTTTCCCGATATTGAGGTTTATTATAAATCAACAGTGATATCTGGTTTAAGAACCAAAGCTGCTTTGAATTTAATCATGTAATCTGAATAGATACTGACATCACTGGTACCATTATTGGTTGTGTTCAGTTTGAAACTGAAGATAATCTGGTCAGCATTATTAATTTCATTAAAAAAATCTTTTGTGAATTCTATACTGGTAGTACTTTCAGCCGGAGTTGTCACTTTCCCATTACTATCAATCTGTGCAGGTTTAATAATATCTGTGGCTTCAACAGTTTCAATAATTAAACGACTCAAAGGATTGTACAGGCTCATACTCATTGAAGCCCCAAGCGGAAATCCATTAACGGCCTCAATGTCAATGCGAAGTAGTTCAAAGTTTTCTGGTTTTATAGGATTATCACTGCCTGAATCTTTATCAATCATGAAATTGTCTATAGTATCGGTAAACTGAAGGTTATTCATCCGCAATTCCAATGGTACTTCTACCTCAAGCGATCCGGTTAATCTTTCGCTACCCAGAAGATATTCAGTCTGCATACTTTTCTTCTCAGGGATATTCATAATTGCGGTACCCCCTATTGATATTTTTTCCGGTGGCAATGACATAAGCTCCGGCAGTGAAGAATTACTTTTATCTATCCGGAAGGAAGCTTTCACTTCCGGATCGGTCGGTGCAACAGGATAAAGTAAGGAAATGGGAGCCAGATTAAGCTCAACAATCTCATCATTTCTGATTCCTGTCAGATTTAGATCCAGTTCAATAGGATTTGTAAAAGAGTTTGAATAATTAACTACTATAGAAGGATTTGAAATACTAAAAGTTCCGGTAATATGGTCTAATATCTCTTTAATATCAAAATAAACGGTATCTGATACGAATGCGGCACTACCCTGGCCAATATATCCCTTCCCGGTATCCAAAGCAGTATTCACTTGAAAAGGAACAGATTGCACTGAATCCACTTCCATAAAACCAGCCATACTTTTTGAAAATATAAAATCACTCATTGTTAAATCGAGAACAGTGTCTATCCTGAAAACAATCTTAACTAAGTTATCCTGGTCAAAAACCACAGTATCATTGGCTTTTATAATGTCTTCCAGCGATATTTCTCCTTTTACCGCTGACACGGCAAATGTAGGTGAGAGATGAGCCTTTTTCGACAGCTTTTTCATATCGTAGGTCTCTTTTACACACCCTCCTGCAGCCAATACAGCAATAATGAGCCCGGGTAACAGCAGTCTTCTAATCATTCTTAAATTATTTAGCCTCTGTATCAATCTTATAATTGTAAAGAAACCTGTCTGTACCCCCGACAATTAGATTCCAGCCGTTACTACCTGACAATCTCCCTATTGAAAACATTGATGCCCCTCTTAACGGGAATCCTTTCATTGTTTTTCCGGTTTTGTCAATCAGGTATATCAGTTTCTTTTTACTATCAAAAACACCTATTTTCCTGTCAGTTGACGAAAATATAAAATTTATGGGACCTCCGAGCTCTTGGGATCCGAAGTCCCGGGTAAAAATCTCTGTTTTGTTATGGCTATAAAGATACAATTTACCTTTATCAATAAAAATATAATCCCCAATGCCATCCCCATCTATGTCAAAAATATCAAATGAATGGTTGCTTGAGAATGTCTTTAATTTGACTTTTTTCACATTCCCGTTGAAATAAATATATTGCAGGGTTCCATCAGGGGATGAGCATATAATTGCAGGTTCTGTTCCCGGAATTAACCTCATTGCTGAACCGGCAGCCCGGGTCACTGGTTCTTTCAGGTATAGTCTGATGTTTCCCCTTCGGTCAAGAAAATAGAGTGAAGATTCATCTGAAGCAACCAGATAATCTTTCCCCGACACTCTGAAATAAGCTATTTCTGAAGTAACGATACCCGATGTTCTGAATGGTTTCCATCCTCTGACAATGCTTCCTGTCTTATCATAAGAATAGATTAATTTATCCTCACCGGCAATAAGAAGCCGGTAGTCTCTGTTGTTATCGTAATCTATCAATGCAAGGCCGTTAGTTGCAGGAGATCTCAGTCTTACAGGATACCTTTCAACATAATTACCATTCCGGTCGAGAAGATGAAGGCGGTTTTTTCCCGCAAACAATATCTGATATTTCCCGTTCCTGTAAAAATCAATCATATAAACATTACCATTAATCCTCTCATTCAGTGGAACTTTCCATAATACCCGGCCGGCGCTGTTAATAAGGTAAACATTGTTCTTCATATCCTGAATAAAAATCTCTTTTGCTCCTGTCAGGTGGTTGGTAAAAAAGAAGGGTTTAATACTTGCAATGGTATCAAGCAGTGTTTCCCATTCCGTTGTTGATTCTTCCCTGGCTATTTCTTTAAATTTAATTGATAAACTATTGTATATCATTCCATTGCTTGGAGTAAACTGATAACCTGCTGCCTGAATTTTACTAAGTGAGTTTTTATATGATTTAATAGCTGTATTAACTTCGTTACTTAAAAATTCAGACAGATAGTCAGTGATCTCCCCCGGTACACAGTAGAAAAAATAAACGGCCCGGCTTGGTAAGGTACTCTCAAAATCGCGGTATATTAAATCATTTGCAAGGGTCTTATTCAGAATATTATCGTACAGAAATCCTGAGATTGTGCCATAGGAACTTCCGGTGATCATATAATTATCATAAAATGTCACATAGGAATCATCGAAATTAGGTGCAAATCCCGGTAGAATGAGAGAAATTAATCCCTTAAAAGGAGTTTTATAAACGGGGATCTTAACCTGATCATCCGGCTGAAAGAACAATATATTATCTTTATGACTTTCAGGTCCGAATTCTTTCAGAAAGATCTGTTCAGCCTGGACGCGATTATTTAATTCATATATAATCAGAGTATTATCCTTAACCGGTCTCTTTCGGGTATTGATATAAGCCCTGGTTATCTCTTCTCCGGTATATTCTCTTAACCGTAATGCCAGTGCAAATGTTCCGCGGGAGATTGAGCTGTCTGTAATCTTCCCAATGTGGCCGGGGGGAAGCACAAGTGTTTCGAAAAGAACCGTTGAAGTGGGAAGCACTCTGTAGGTATGGAATGACCCGGGTTCAACAAATTTGTATTTGTAAATAAACTCCGTAGAATCGATGCTTTCAGCATAACCACTTAGAACAAGACCATCCTCACTAAAATAAATATCACCACCAGCGCTCCCTGCAAACCTGGAAATTTTGTCAGCAATAAATTTAAAATCTTTCCCCAGAAGTGGTTTTATTATATCAGGTATGTTTGAAAAGATCACAAATATTTTGTCTTCATTTTTTCCAGAGGCCATTAAAATCCTGGATAATCCGGGTTCACTCCTCACGTCCTTCTCCATATCTGTCTGCAAAAGGGCATTATCAACAAGTTCCCTTGAGTAGCTGCATATTAACAAACCTGACCTTTTTGTAACATAGATTGTATCATTCCTGTCATTAAGGGAAAATGGTATTTCAAGCAGAGTATTCCCGTTAGTGGTTATTTCATTAATTTCATTCACTCCCGAAAGGCGTATTGACTCTTTTAACTGCCGAAACCTGGCTCCGGGGGGAAGTTTCATTGATAAAAGAGTCTTAAGTTTTCCGTTACTTCCCGGGTAAATGGATAAAACTGTACTGCTGCCTGTAATGATTTTTTTTAATCCCTCCCTATTCAGCTGATCTGCAAAATATTTCAAACTCTTATTAAAGTTATCCAACTCCCTGATCTTTCCAACTTCTCCAAATAATCCTTTCCCGGTGGTAAGGGAATTTACAAAACTCTGGAGATCGGCTGTTTCGATAACAAAGCAAGCACCGGGAGGAATTGCCTTATAAGGATCTGATAGTAACTGTTTCCTTCCCTGTTGAAGAAAATATCCAAGGTAAGCAAGACCTGAAATAAGCAGTATTATTAGAAATATTGCTACACGTTTCCCCACTGACGTAATATTCTATTTAGACATTCAAATGTAAGAAATAATAAATAAAACCCTACCTGCCCGATCCTGAGACTTTCTGCGCTCGCGATTTATAACAACCTGTTCAGGTATTTATTATATTTTGGATTAATTTCATGCGGAACTAATACTTTGGCACGCAATTTGATCACTTATAATTAACACAAGCAATCTCAATCATATCCTTGATTCTTCAAGGTCAGCCAGGTCAAAAGCCTGGCTTTTATTTTTCTCTCAGAAGGGCCTGTAACCGATAATTTCCCGTACTTCCCTGACAGTTTTTGAGGCGCTGGCTCTCGCCTTTTCCGCTCCTTGTTCGACAACACGTGCAAGATATCTTTTATCAGCTAGAATGTCACTTATCCTGCTTCTGATAGGATCCGTAACTTTTATGATATCCTCGGCAAGCTGCTTTTTCATATCTCCATAGCGTATTTCGCAGGAAGCATGTTTTTCTGTGAAATATTTAACAGTATCCTGATCCGAAACAACATTCATAATTGTAAAAAGATTCTGTACTGCTTCTGAAGGTTTTTCTCCCGGTTTTGCAGGTCCTGTATCGGTCACTGCTTTCATTACTTTTTTCCTGATATTCTGGGGGGAGTCGGCAAGAAATACTCCGTTCCCCTCACTCTTGCCCATTTTCCCGCTGCCATCCAGCCCTGGAATTTTGAGTAGCTCCCTGCCAAAATTATATGCATCGGGCTCCGGAAAATAGGTGACATCATACATCATATTAAATCGCCTTGCAAATCTCCTTGTCATTTCAAGATGCTGTTCCTGATCTTTCCCGACAGGTACCTTATTTGCCTTGTGTATAATTATATCGGCAGCCATCAGTACAGGATATGTCAGAAGACCTGCATTAATATTATCAGGTTGTTGTCTTATTTTCTCTTTAAAAGAGGTAGTTCTTTCAAGCTCACCTACATATGCATTCATATTCAGTAAAAGATAGAGTTCCGTGACTTCCGGCACATCACTCTGGATGAATACAGTAGCAATTTCGGGATCAATACCGCAGGCAAGATATTCAGCAAGAACCTGCTTTATATTTCCATGCAGATCTTCAGGTTTAGGATGAGTTGTAAGAGCATGGTAATCTGCAATAAAGAAAAAACAATTATTCTCTTTCTGCATTTTAAGGAAATTTGTTACTGCTCCAAAATAGTTTCCCAGGTGGAGATTTCCTGTCGATCTTATCCCACTGACAACTGTATCCATTCTACATTTAAATAAAAATTCGCTACAAAGCTAACAAAAAAAAGTACAACGGCTCAACAAGTCATCGGTTCAGCGTCTATGGGGCTCCGGGGCAAACTTTTAATTTATACTTTCAGACACTATACTCCTGCACCAGAATACCTTAATATCATTGCACCATTACCTCTTTGCGCCTTTATGCCATTTTTATTACCTTTGCCTGATTAAAAACAATAGGCCATGGAATCAACAAGACAGAAAAAGGTGTCAAGACTTATCCAGAAGGATCTGGCCGAAATATTTCTTAAAAAGGGGCCGTGAGCTAGCGCCCGGTACGCTGGTTTCAATTACCAGGGTGAGGATCAGTCCTGACCTCTCTTTTGCAAAGATTTATATTAGTATATTTCCTACTACGGATCAGGCTAAGATCCTTCAGTCAATACAGGACCATACTTCAAAAATAAGATTCGAACTTGGTAATAAAGTAAGATCCCAGCTTCGGATTGTTCCTGATCTCGTTTTCCATATTGATGATAGCCTAGATTATATTGATAAAATTGACAAGTTGTTGAATCCCTGATATATATATGCAATACGAACCAATTAAAAGATCGCTTGGCAGGTTCTTTAGCAGGCCTTTGTTCATGCGGAAAGCTTTTTATTCCCTTCTCGATATTATGCTTCTTCGTGCATGGCATGTAAAAAAGGCATTAAGAAAAGTTGCCCGGCAGATTCCTTATAATGCAATTATCCTTGATGCCGGTTCGGGATTTGGACAATACTCATGGCGAATGTACAGGATGAACAGTGGATGGACAATCGATGCAGTTGATTTAAATGCACAACAAACAGATGATTGTAAAACCTTTATGAAAATGTCAGGACATTCTGACAAAATCAGATTCAGGCAGGGTGACCTTTCTCATTTAAACAGTAATGATAATTATGATCTTATTCTGTCAGTGGATGTCATGGAACACATAAAAAATGACTCTCTTGTCTTTAAGAATTTCTACAACGCTTTGAAATACAATGGCATATTGCTGATCTCCACCCCATCTGATAAAGGAGGATCAGATGTTCATAACGACAAAGATACGTCATTCATCGACGAACATGTAAGGAGCGGGTACAGTATTAAGGATATAACTGAAAAGCTCTCTTTTGCAGGTTTTCATAAAATCCGGGCCGTCTACACATATGGTAAACCAGGCAACATCTCATGGCGGTTATCAATGAAATATCCAATCACTATGCTTAATACATCCTTTCTTTTTTTTATCATTCTTCCGTTTTATTACCTGGTTCTTTCTCCGGTCATTATAATACTTAACATATTTGATCTTTATTTAACACATAGTACAGGAACCGGCTTGCTTGTAACTGCTGTCAAGGTAAAAAATTGAAACTCTCACTATATATAGCGAAAAGGTATCTCTTTGCGAAAAAATCGCGAAATGCAATCAATGTAATATCTGCTGTTTCGGTTGCAGGAGTAACTGTTGGCGCTATGGCTCTTATAATTATACTTTCGGTATTCAACGGACTGGAAAAGATGGTGAGTGCAATTTTCAACACATTTGACCCTGACCTCAAGATCACCTCAACTGAAGGAAAAACTTTTCGAGCCGATCGCTCAAAACTGAAATTACTTGCAGACGTGGATGGAGTGTCGTGCTATTCGCTGACAGTTGAAGAAAACGCTTTGCTTCAATATGGTGACAGGCAGTTCTTTGCAACAATTAAAGGTGTTGATGATGCATATACATCTGTTACAAGCATCGACAGCTCAATGTGGGAAGGAGAATTTAAGCTTACCGATAGCAAGGGCAGATCGTGGGCCGTACCCGGTATAGGCATTGCAAAATACCTCGGAATCAGAATAAATTTTATTACTCCTCTTAAGATTGTGATTCCAAGAAGAACCAGTGGTAATACACTTAATCCTGAAGATGCGATCATAAAAAAATACATATTCCCGTCAGGGATTTTTCAGGTTGAGCAGGAATATGATTCAAAATATGTATATGTCCCAATTGCTTTTGCACGTGAATTGATAGAAAAAGATTCAGCTGTAACCTCTGTTGAAATCAAATTGAATAAGGATGCAGATGTAGCCGGGATTCAGAAAAAGGTAACTGGAATTTTCTCTCCAGGTTTTGTAGTACAAAACAGATATGAACAACAGGAAATCTTTTATAAAGTGATGAGATCGGAAAGGCTGGCAATCTTCTTTATTCTAACATTAATACTAATAATCGCCTCTTTCAATATCATGGGGTCCCTTACTATGCTGATCATCGAAAAGGAGCGGGATATCGAAATACTTAAAAGCCTGGGAGCTGATAATACCCTTATCAGGAAAATATTTATTTTTGAAGGATGGCTGATATCCATTATCGGAGCATTTGCAGGTATTCTTCTGGGATTTATAATTTGCTGGCTCCAGCAGACATATGGATTGGTTAAATTGAACAGTGATACTCTTATTATGAATTATTACCCGGTTGTGATGAAATTAAGAGATTTTATTATTGTCCCCGCCACTGTTCTACTGATTGGATATTGGGCAGCATGGTACCCTGTCAGGTACCTTACAAAGAAGTATCTTAAGAAAAATGCTTAAAAACTATCGCAATAGTATTGTTACGTCCGGGTATGCCATTATTATGGCAACTATTTTTTTATTAACAGCAGTTTCATGCAGAGGAATTAAGGAAGAAGGCAAAAAAGGCCATCTGATACCTGAAAAGGATTTTGTCTCTATCTTAACTGATATTCACCTGGCAGACGGACTTCTTATCATTCCGAAAATCCGGAACTTGTACAGCGAAAGAGATTCCATTAAGAATTATACAGATATTATACAGAGTCATGGTTATACCAGGGAAGAATTGGACAGAACAATAAGATATTATTACATCAAAAAACCTAAAAAACTAATTAAGGTATATGATGAGGTTCTGGGCAGGTTAAGTGCTATGGAAACTCTTCTTGATCAGGAAATTCCTGCTAATGTAATTATTGGCAGGAATTTATGGCAGGGTGACTCGGTTTATTATTGTCCTGGACCCCCAGGAGGCGATTCTCTTATGTTCGACCATACTCTTGAACCTTTCGGTTATTATTCACTCTCTTTTACACTGACCCTTTATCCTGATGATCTGTCACTTAACCCGCATTTCAGTGCTTATTTCTGTAACCCGGACAGTATTGATACCGGTAAAAGAGAATATTATCCTTCCATTTTTTTACTCAAGGATGGCAGGCCTCATAAGTTTACATTTTCCCGTAAGCCACATATGAAATCTTACACTCATTTAAGAGGCTGGCTTATTGATTGTGACAATAGGGCCGGAAAGGTTGAAAGTCATTTTAGGATAGACAATATCTCGCTTACCTGCATTCCCTCCTCCCCATGAAAATGTTTTCAGCCCAGTATATCTTCACAAATACCGGAAAACCTCTTAAAAGAGGGATCGTTACAACTGACGACGATGGGAAAATATCAGCAATTGAAGATACTTCAGGAAATCTTGATGAGAGACCTTCTGTGGAATTTTATAACGGTATAATAATTCCTGGTTTTGCGAATTGCCATTGCCATCTTGAATTATCTAATATGAAAGGATTTGTTGCACCGGGACGGGGTCTTGGCAATTTTATAATGGATATCCGGAATAACCGCGACAATTCAGAAGAGAGAGTTATATCTGCTGCCCTTCGGGCTGATAGTGAGATGTACAATGAGGGTATTGTGATATGTGCTGACATTTGTAATACATCAGGAACCTTTAATATAAAAAATGAAAGCAATATACGATATTGGAACCTGCTTGAGGTTTTTGGTATAGATCCCGCTAAGGCCGGCAGACGGATAAATGAGATAAGCAAACTGGCACAGGCAGCCGAAGAACTTCACTTACCCTTTTCAATAGTGCCTCACTCAACCTATTCATTATCATTACCTCTATTCCGGATGGTAAGGGAAATAAGCAAGAAAAATGAGATTACATCCATACATTTTATGGAAACAACCGGTGAAAAGGAGTTTCTTGAAGATCAGTCAGGGGAGTTAATGACCTCCTATTTAAATTCAGGACTTTTATCTTCTGCCCCTGAAACTGTTGTCAGCCACACAAATGCTGTTTTAAATGAGATAACACACTCTGGTAATCTTATCCTCGTACACAATACCTTTGCTGACAGGGAGACTGTAAAATCGGTAAATAAAAGAGAGAAAACATTCTGGTGTCTCTGCCCAAATTCAAACTTGTTCATAGGCAATCATATACCTCCTGTTGAAATGCTAATTGAAGAGGGATGCAATCTTGTTATCGGGACTGACAGTCTGGCATCTAATTCAAGGTTAAGTATCCTTGAAGAACTGAAAACCCTGCAGAATAATTACCAGACAATCTCTCTTGAGGAGATGATAAGGTGGGCAACACTCAACGGGGCAAGAGCTCTTAATGAAACAAGTTCATTTGGCTCTCTTGAACCGGGAAAGAGACCCGGGTTGCTTCTTCTTCAAAACATTGATCTGGTCAATATGAGGCTTCTTCCTCAGACTTCAGTAACCCGTCTGATCTGAATTAAGTTGCAGATAAGGTCCATTGGCAATTCTTTAAGACTGTCAATGGCATCTTTTGCCGGAATAAATTTAAATACTAATTTTGGAACCTGTTTAAGGAAATCCAAAATGGCTACATTTCTGTTTGATAAAATAATATTCGGCCCGGTAAAAAGCAGGAGGCTGGGAATATCTCTTGGCATCAATCTTTTACCTTCAACCAGAAAAGTATGCAATTTCAACTGTATTTATTGCGAATGTGGCTGGACAAAAAACACCGGCAACCCGCCAGGTTTACTCCCTTCCCGTGAAGAGGTATATAATGCGCTTGATTCAAAACTTTCGGAAATGAAAGAAAACAGGCAGCCTCCGGACGTAATTACTTATGCCGGAAATGGAGAACCTACATTACATCCCGAATTCGCCGGTATAATTGATGATAGTATAGTACTTAGAAACAGATATTTTCCTGAGGCAAAAATTACAGTACTTTCAAATTCAACTGCAATTACAAAACCTGCAATTAAAGCAGCATTGCTTAAAGTGGATATGAATATTCTGAAACTCGATTCAGCCTTCGACCTGACAATTAAGAAACATAACCAGCCGACAGTAAATGTAAAAGTTGATGAGCTTATCGAAAATCTCAAAGGTTTTAACGGGAGACTGATCATACAGACTCTTTTCCTGCGGGGTATTCACGATGGTAAAATCATTGACAATACCTCACCTGCCGAGATTGATGCATGGCTTAATGCAATAGAAAAGATCAGACCTGCAGAAGTTATGATCTACACCATCTCAAGAGATACTCCTGAAGGTGAACAACTGTCCAGGGTCCCGGTTGCGGATCTCAAAAGAATTGCCTCCCGGGTAAAACAACTTGGTATAGCGACCCTTGTTTCAGGATGACACTGAAAGGTAGCTATAATATTCTCATCTGTCCCCTTGAATGGGGTTTAGGTCATGCAGGACGAATGATACCCCTTGCCAGGAGATTGCGGGATATGAATAACAATGTATTTATAGGATCAGGAGAGGAACATTTGTCGCTATTCCGCAATGAGTTAGAGGGCATGTCATATATCAGCTTTCCCGGATTTAAACCAGTATATTCCAGGATCGCACCACAATATTTCATTCTTTTATTACAAATTCCTTCTCTGATTTACCACATTATAAAGGAACATTTCAGGTTAAAAAATATCATCCGTGAATATGGAATAGACATAGTTATTTCAGACAACCGCTTTGGATTATGGAACAGGAAGATTAAAACAGTTTATATAACCCACATGCCTTTTATACCCTTCCCCGGACCATTTATCTTTCTTGAATTTGTGGGCCGTTTTCTCCATCGCTTTATCATAAAAAAATACAATTTCTGTTTTATTCCTGATCTTCCGGGGGAATTTAATATTTCAGGCAGATTATCTCACGGAAAAAACGTTCCCTGCAATGTCAGGTATGTAGGGATATTGTCAAGGTTCTCGTTAAGCGATTATTACGCTCAAGAATCACAGGAAAAACTCCGGCAGTTAGCAATCATTCTTTCGGGACCTGAACCTCAAAAAGGTATTCTGAAAAAAAAGCTGACAGATATTTTAAAAGTAAAGAAAAATAAAATAGTGATATTCGAAGGCAGTCCGGGGGCTAATTATGAAAACACGGAATCAGGAAATATTACCTGTTATAACCATCTTCCTTCTTCAGAAATGGAAAAGATATTAATGGGAAGTAAATGGATAATATCCAGGGCCGGATATAGCACAATAATGGAACTTATAAGCCTGAATTGCGGTGCATTGCTTATCCCGACTCCCGGACAGACAGAACAGGAATATCTCGCCCGCTATTTGTCCGGAAAAGGATGGTTCACTTCCGTTTTACAAAAGAATATTAAAAAAGATAACCTGGTTTTCCCTGATAAATTTGACAGGTCTTTTATGTTCATTGAAAAAAGTGAAGAGCTCCTCAGCGAAGCTTTAAAAGATTTGCTAAAGCAATGACATAAAGGATGCAAGTCCTAAAAACCCAGTCAAAAAACCAAACCACACCTGCAGGGGATTATGCAGATTTAGCCTTAACCGGGATGTAAGTACCAGTCCTCCGGCAATAATCACTGAAGCCAGAAGCCAGACAGGGGGAGAATACGTTTTAAGGGAAATTATAAAGACAAGAGCTGTAAGAACCCCTGCACCTGCAGAATGAATTGATACCTTCCAGAGAAAATTGATGATAGTAACCATAATGGCCACAAATGATAATGCAAAAAGAAATAATTTTAAAAACTGAGGTATCTGGAATCTGTAAACGAGAATTGAAGTAACGGAATAAAATATTGAAGTTAGCAACAGGGGAATAAATCTTTCGTTTCTGTTTTCTATAGACCAGGTGCTTATAATATTCCTGAATTTGTAATATGGCATCAACGATAATGGGATTAAAACATTATTAACCAACACGATAAATAAAAGAATTCTTTTCACACTAAAAGGCAGATATCCGAACAATGTTGGTGTTGAGAAAATGATAATCATACCATAGAGCGGTATCAAAAGTGGATGAAGGACATTTGAAATTATTTTTGAAGCCTTGTCTGTCAGGTTATTTATACTTTTCGTTGCCATTTGGGGTCTGTAAAAATTTTAGTCCATATCGTAAAAAATCACAGGTTGAAACCGGAGTTTATCTTAAATTTCTTTTCTCAGCCTTGCAACAGGAATATTAAGCTGTTCACGGTATTTTGCAACCGTACGTCGGGCGATCTGATAGCCCTTTTCCTGAAGAATCGTTGTGAGCCGTTCATCAGTTAAGGGCCGTCTTTTTTCTTCATTTTCAATACAATCCTGCAAAATTCTTTTTATTTCCCTGGTCGATACCTCTTCACCGCCATCCGTCTGAAGCCCCTCTGAAAAGAAAAACTTAAGGGGAAATATGCCGAAATGAGTCTGAATAAACTTACTGTTGGCTACTCTTGAGATTGTTGAGATATCCAGCCCGGTCATTTCAGCGACATCTTTAAGAATCATCGGTTTCAATTTGGTTTCATCACCATAAACAAAATAATCCATCTGGTATTCCAGTATGGCATTCATTGTAAGGAGCAGGGTATTTTGCCTTTGTTTTATTGCATCAATAAACCATCTTGCAGAGTCGATTTTCTGTTTTACAAACAAAACAGCATCTTTCATCTCCTTTTTCTGGCCTTTGTCTCTGGTATATTCACGCAGCATTTCATTATATGCAGAGCTCAGCCTCAGTTCGGGCAGGTTGCGTGAATTAAGATGAAGGTCGAATCCATCTTCAGAATGTTCGAGAATAAAATCGGGGATGATTGGCTGTGAGTTTCTTGTGAAAGGATCGCTGTATAGTCCTCCCGGTTTTGGATTCAGTTTCAACACCTCCTCAATTGCTGCTTTAAGCTCAGCTTCATTGATACCCATCCTGGCAACTATTTTATCATAATGCCTTTTACTGAATTCCTCAAAATATTGTTCAGTAATTGCATGTGCCAGCTTTACGGAAGGCTGTAAAAGGTCTTTTTTGTTTAGCTGAAGTAACAGACACTCTCTTAAGTTTCTTGCACCTATACCTGCAGGCTCGAGATCCTGAATTATATTAAGCACCTCCTCAAGTTCTGTTTCATTTGTAGTAATATTCTGAAGGAAAGCAAGGTCGTCGACAATGTTAACCAGCTCCCTTCTCAGGTAACCATCTTCATCAATATTTCCCAGAATGTATTCCCCAAGTATTTTTTGCTTCTCCGTCAGGTCCCTCAGGCCAAGCTGGGCTTCAAGATGCTCATGAAAAGATGAGCCTCCTGAGAAAGGTATCTCAGCTCTTTTTTCATCGTCTTTACTGTAATTGTTTGACTGAAGCCTGTATTCGGGAATCTCATCATCTTCTATATAATCATCGAGTGTGAACTCATCCTGATCTTTGTCTTTTTCCTCTGATCCTGCGTCATCTCCTTCTTCAGCCTGGATATTTTCATCTTCTTCGGGGCCCTCTTCAAGGGCCGGATTCTCTTCCAGCTCTTTCTTTATTCGTTGATCTATCTGTAAAGTCGGAACCTCCAGCAGTTTAATCATTTGTATCTGCTGTGGCGATAGTTTTTGTAGCAATTTCTGCTGTAACCTTTGCTTTAACATCCTTCTATCTTAATCAACATAATTATAAACGGTTTGTCTAAAATTCCGAATTTTTGGGAGTCCTGGGAAAAGGAATTACATCCCTTATATTAGACATCCCTGTCACGAACAATATAAGCCTTTCAAAACCAAGTCCGAAACCACTGTGCGGAACTGATCCGAATTTTCGTGTATCAAGATACCACCAGAAATCTTTTTCATCAAGTTTAAGTTCCCTGATACGGGATAACAATTTACCATAGTCCTCTTCTCTCTGTGAGCCACCTATTATTTCACCAATGCCGGGAAAAAGAACATCCATTGCTTTTACAGTTTTTCCATCATCATTCTGTTTCATGTAGAATGCCTTTATCTCTTTAGGGTAACCTGTAATTATAACCGGACGTTTAAAATGCTCTTCTACCAGATACCTTTCATGTTCAGCCTGCAAATCCCGGCCCCATCCAACGGGATATTCCCATTTCTTTGCAGAAGAAGTCAGTATTTCTACAGCTTCGGTATAAGAAATGCGTACAAACTCATTTTCAATAACAAATCTTAGTTTTTCCAGAAGTCCTTTGTCAAACATATTATTAAGGAAATAAAGATCTTCCCTGCAATATTCAAGTGCGTATTTAACCAGGTATTTAACAAATTCTTCTGCCAGATCCATATTATCCTTAATGTCATAAAAAGCCATTTCAGGTTCAATCATCCAGAATTCAGCCAGATGGCGCGGAGTATTTGAGTTTTCAGCCCTGAAAGTGGGACCAAAAGTATATATTTCACCCAGGGCAAGGGCGCCAAGCTCCCCTTCGAGCTGGCCGGAAACTGTCAGGTTAGTCTCTTTCCCGAAAAAATCATCCTGGTAATCAACCATACCGTTTCCTGAATGGGGTATATTCTTAAGATCAAAAGTTGTTACGTGGAACATTTCACCTGCACCCTCACAATCACTACCTGTTATTATCGGTGTATGTAAATAATAAAATCCTTTGTCGTTGAAATATTTGTGGATTGCAAAAGCCATTGAGTGTCTGATTCTGAAGACAGCTCCAAAAGTATTTGTCCTGAAACGAAGGTGTGCATTTTCCCTCAGGAATTCCATTGAATGTCCTTTCTTCTGAAGTGGATAAGTTTCTGCATCGCTCTTACCAAAGATTTCAATAAAATCCGCATTTATCTCAATCTGCTGACCCTGGCCCTGCGATTCCACAACCTTCCCTTTTACACCAATCGCGGCACCGGTTGTGATGTCCTTTAAGAGACTTTCGTCAAAAGATTCTGTTAAGGCCACTATCTGAACATTATTGATAGTCGAGCCGTCATTCAGTGCAATGAAAGTTATATTTTTGTTTCCTCTTTTGGTCCTTACCCAACCTTTAACCAGAACTTCTGATCCAACCTGTGGCGAGGATAATAGTTTTTTAACCTTTATTCTTTCCATATAGTAATTAAAATAATTTAGCAAAAATAGTAAAATGTTGATGGTTAATTTTCATCATTTCCCAATATTTTGCATTATCAGTCAACTGAACTCCTATTTATTAACCGGATAATCACCGTTTTAATCCGAAATGGCTCAGTTTTAATGCTATAGTCTCCTCTTATCCAGATTATTTGAAATTAGTAATACTTTTCCGGGATTTTTTGAGTTATTTAAAAAATCAGAAGAATATCTTATACAGGGGGTTTGAAAAGTTGCTAATTCTGAATAACTTTGAGATAAATCGAAATTTTACCTGTTATGGAAGAAAACCAGAAAATTATAGTTGTACCATGGGATTTTACTCCTGTTGCAGAACATGCTCTTGCACATGCAGTTAAGATAAGTCGCACCATAGGTAATCAAATATATCTGCTTCATATTGTTCCCAAAGGCATAACTGCCGGTGATATGGGGCAGAAAAAGATTCTGCTGCAGCATCTAACTACAGAAAACAACAAAAAGTATAACATTCCCATTTCTTCTTATATTGTTAAAGGCAGCATATTTACATCAATAGCTGATTTTGCGAATAAAAAGGAAGCGAACATGGTTGTGATGGGTACTCACGGAATGAAAGGGATGCAAAAGATTACCGGCAGCTGGGCCCTGAAAGTAATTGTAAAATCGAAAGTACCTTTTATAGTTGTACAGGACCCTCCAGCTGACCAGGAGAGGTACAATACTATTGTTTTTCCAGTGGATTTCAGAAATGAGAACAAGGAAAAGATTAAGATGGCAATTTTTATGGGAAAATATTTTGAATCAAAAATACGTTTCCTCGTTACTAAAACTACAGACAAATATCTTCTCAAGAAAACAAACGTTAATATAAACTTCGCCATCAAGTATCTGATCCAGAATAATATAGAATATGAAATACATGAAGTGCCAAGAGGAAACTTTGCCCAGCAAACAATCGACTTCGCACAAAAGATCAATGCTGATCTTATCCTGATAATGACCACAAAGAATATTACTGTAGCTGATTATGTATTGGGAGCTTCGGAACAATATATAATTGCCAACAGTTCGAAAATACCTGTCTGTTGTGTAAATCCCAAAGCAACTTTTGCCAAAATGGGCCAATTTATGGGTGGCTGGGGTGATTAAATAGTCCGGAGTTTAATTCCTCAATGAGGTTTGTTAAGATAAATCCTTCTGATAAACTTCTTTTCGAACATAAAATAGAACATAAAAATCAGGCATTGATTTAATAATGCTGCCATTAAACCATACCCAGAACCATACCATAATGCTGCTGAATATGCCGGGACCTGTCCTATCCCATACATCGGATTAATAAAATATTTATAGGGACCCGATACTACAAAGTCGCATATTCTTTTCCCGAGAAACATATCTTTCCAGTAATAAATATCTATCGATACGACTTTTGCTGCCATCATTTTTATTACAAACCCGGTTATAAAAGGTACGGCTATTATTATGAATAAGAGCTCTTTATTCTTAAGTATGGAAAAATCACCTGCTGTGGAAGAAGCTACATATCCCAGACTAAGGGCATTATGAAAAAACAAAAATCCGAGAACGGCCTCATAAGCTAAATATCCTTCATTTTCATTCTTCCAATTCTTCAGAAACCAATGCCGGAAACCATCTCTTGAAAGAACAAGCATAATAAACCCGATATAGGAGATTTCACTTAACAGAAAATAAACAAACGCAAATGTTGTATTGTCTGACTGAAATTTTAAAATATAGAATGAAAAGACAAGAGAGGCTGACATTGCTATAGTCCGGAGTACCGTTGCATGGTTTGTAACGTAGCCAGCCATTGAAATCAAGAGAAGGATGTACTGGTAAATTTTTTTCAGTAATTTCCAGACAGGTCTGTAGTATTCTATTACGACTACCATATTTTACAGGCATTTAACAAACCAATACATTTTAATCTGTCTCAAAAGTCTTCGGTATAAATATCTCTCTGTTTAACAAAAATGCAATTTAATATTTCTAAATTAAAATGTTGTTCTCCCGTAAACTGATTTTCCCTCTCCTTTTGGTTAGAAACTAAAAGCTGCCACAATTACATAAGTTCACTCTGTTTGCAGGTTATTGACAAAAATGTAACTTAGCAGGAGTATCCGCTTAAAGATTAATGTTTAAATATGTCAATTACGGTTCAGGGTGTTACAAAGTATTACGGAGAACAGAAAGCTCTTGATAATGTCTCCTTCCAGGTAAAAACAGGTGGGATTGTTGGTTTTCTGGGACCTAACGGAGCCGGGAAATCGACTATGATGAAAATAATTACAGGTTTTATTCCGGCTTCATCAGGCTCTGTTTTAGTAAATGGGTCTGAAGTCGGACCTGATAACCTGGATATCAGGAATAAGATAGGATACCTTCCGGAGAATAATCCACTTTATACTGAAATGTATGTCAGGGAGTATCTGGGGTTTGTTGCTTCTTTTTATAAACCCTCCGATCTGAAACAACAGGTTAATGATATTATCACTCTTACAGGTCTGACCGCTGAACAGAAAAAAAAGATCGGATCACTCTCCAGGGGTTACAGGCAAAGAGTTGGCCTTGCCCAGGCTCTTATCCATAATCCTGAAGTGTTGATTCTTGACGAACCTACTACGGGCCTGGATCCCAACCAGATAGTTGAGATAAGAAATTTGATTAAAGAGGCTGGAAAGGAAAAAACAGTAATGCTCTCCACTCATATTATGCAAGAGGTTGAAGCAATATGCGACAGGGTGATCATTATAGATAATGGCGTCATTATAGCTGATGAAGAAAAAAGCAATATTTATTCAAAAATCAAAAATACAGGACAAACAGTTAATGTTGAATTTGATAAATCTGTTGATAAATCGGAACTGCTTCTGATAAAGAATGTATATCGGGTCCACAAACTTAAAAACAATATCTGGGTCATAGAGTCGGAAGGTGAAGAAGATATCCGCCCCTCCATTTTTTCATTTGCCGTAATGAATAATCTGACTGTATTGTCTCTTCAAAGGAAGGAGAATAATCTTGAAGATGTTTTCAGACGACTTACAAACGGATAAATTTTTGTTTTCCCGAATATTTTTATTTGCTTTGTACTTTAATTGTTTGGTGGAAAGATTTGTACTGATTGCAACCACAGGAAAAAATGCTAAAACTGCTAAGATTTCATTTTTTCAATCAACCAGCTTCCCATCTGTTTTTTTAACAATAAATTAAATTTAAAATAATGGGATATTTATTTACTTCAGAATCAGTTTCAGAGGGTCACCCCGATAAGGTTGCCGATCAGATCTCAGATGCACTGCTTGATGAGTTTTTGCGCTGGGACCCCGAATCAAAAGTTGCATGTGAGACATTTGTGACTACCGGTCTGGTGGTTTGTGGAGGAGAGGTAAGAACCGAGGGTTGGGTCGATGTTCAGGAGACTGCCCGCAAAGTGATCCGCAATATTGGTTACACAAAAGCAGAATACCGGTTTGACTGCGACTCCTGTGGTGTCATTTCTACAATTCATGAACAGTCGAGCGACATTCGCCAGGGAGTCATACGTGAAAAACCGGAAGATCAGGGAGCCGGTGACCAGGGAATGATGTTTGGTTATGCATGCCGTGAGATGGACAACTATATGCCACTCAGCAGCATGCTGGCGCATCTGCTGCTTAAGGAACTCGCTGCCATACGTCACGAAAACAAACAGATGAAGTACCTTCGTCCTGACAGCAAATCGCAGGTCACCATAGAATATGATGATAAAAATAATCCTCTCCGGATCGACACCATCGTTATCAGCACACAACATGATGAATTTTTTCTGCCAGAAGACAAATCACATAAATCTGAACTGGCAGCCGAAAAAGCAATGCAAAATAAGATCAGTGATGACCTTCAGAAAATTCTGATCCCCCGGGTTAAGAAGACACTTCCCGACAGAATCCGGAAACTTTTTACCAGCGATCTCAATTTTTTGGTTAACCCGACGGGAAAATTCGTTATAGGCGGCCCTCATGGAGATACAGGTCTTACAGGCCGTAAGATAATAGTTGACACATATGGAGGGCATGGCGCTCATGGGGGAGGTGCCTTTTCAGGGAAGGATTCATCAAAAGTTGACAGATCGGCAGCTTATGCAGCACGCCATATTGCAAAAAACCTTGTGGCTGCAGGAGTTTGTGATCAGGTACTGGTACAGGTTGCTTATGCAATAGGTGTTGCACAACCTGTTGGATTATACGTAAATACTTATGGTACAGCAAGGGTAAAGGATAGTAAAGGTAATCTGCTTCAAGATGGCGAGATCGGTGAAAAGATACATAAGCTATTCGATATGAGGCCATATGCGATTGTCCAGCGATTTGGCCTGAAAAACCCCGTATTTCTTGAAACTGCATCATATGGCCACTTCGGACGTGACTATGAAGTTAAAAATGTGGATGTTTATTATGAGAGCCCCGGTTCAAAATCAAAAGCGGTAAATGGAAACGGTAAAAAGGTATATCAGAAAAAAGTTGAGTTCTTTGCGTGGGAAAAACTGGATTACGTTGATAAAATAAAGAGCGCATTTAAAATATAACCCCCTCGTTTAATTAAAAGGAGCCAAATACTGTTTATCATACTTTTGTATGACTTTTTAAAATTAAACTCCCTGATTAGGTACTAAAAGGAGGCTTTAACAATCCTTGCAATATTATCGGAACGTCCCAGAGTGTAGTAATGTATTCCCGGAGCTCCTTCTTTAATAAGCTCCTTAGATTGCATTATACACCAATCGATTCCGACTTCCCTGGCTTCTTTATCAGTTTTGCATTTCTGAACTGCAATAAGCAGCTCATTTGGAACATCAATATGAAATGTTTGAGGAAGCAATCTGATATCATTGAGAGCTGAAATCGGCTTTATCCCGGCAATAACAGGAACCTTGATCCCTGCATTTTTACATTCCTCCCTGAACCTGAAAAATTTCCGGTTGTCGAAAAACATTTGTGTAACAATATAACTTGCCCCTGCATCAACTTTTAGCTTCAGGTTTTCTATATCTGCAAGTCTGTTGGCCGCTTCAAAATGTTTCTCAGGGTAGCCTGCAACACCGATACAAAATGAAGTCGGTGATGAATCAATGAGAGATTCTTCCAGGTACCTCCCGTTATTCATGTTAACAATCTGCTGAACAAGTTCATGAGTGTAAGTATGCCCTTCCTTTTCAGGAATAAATGACCTGCTCCCGCGTTGAGGATCACCTCTTAAGGCAAGAACATCATTAATGCCCAGAAAGTTCATCTCAATAAGTGCGTTCTCTGTCTCTTCCTTTGTAAATCCACCGCAGAGCACATGAGGCACAACGGTGATGTTATACTTGTACTTTACTGCTGCAGCAAGTGCAATAGTTCCCGGACGGATTCGTGTTACCCTCTTTTCAATCAGACCATCAGGCCTCTCACGATAGAATATTTCATTACGATGAGAGGTAAAGTTAATGTATGCCGGGCTGAATTCCATTAATCTGTCAATGGCGGTATAAGTTCTTTCAATACTATGCCCTTTAAGCGGGGGCAACAATTCAAAAGTAAAAAGGGGACCCTTTGCGTTCCTTATTTTTTCTATTACACTCATTTTCCTTTTATCCTAAGTTTGGGGCAAGCCATCTGGAAGCCTCATTAATTGTCATATTTTTCCGGTCTGCATAATCTTTCAACTGGTCCTTGCCTATTTTACCAATATTGAAATAGGATGAAGCCGGATGAGAAAAGATGTAACCACTAACCGATGCAGGAGGCTTCATGGCAAAGTTTTCCGTTAGCTCCACCCCAACCCGATTCTCTGCTTCAAGAAGGTCGAACAGGTCCCTCTTTTCAGTATGATCGGGACAGGCAGGATATCCCGGAGCGGGACGTATACCTTTATATTTAATTGACAGCATCTCTTCAAGTGAAAGTTTTTCTTCTGCAGCATATCCCCAATATACCTTCCGTATCTTTTCATGGAGCCATTCCGCTTCCGCCTCAGCCAGACGATCACTTAAAATTCTGATCATAATAGTGGCATAATCATCATCCTTATACCTGGCAAACGCCTCATTATCAATATCTGCGGTCACTACAAAGGTCCCGATATAGTCTGTTTTTCCTGTTGCTGCAGGGGCGATAAAATCTGAAAGCGACAGGTTGGGAATACCCTTCCCCTTAACTTCCTGATTTCTTAAAAACCTGAAAACAGCTTTTTTTACTTTTTTTGTTTTGTCTGAATATACTATAACATCATCTCCCTCCGACTGAGCAGGATGTAAACCGAAAACCGCCTTTGCAGTTATCAGCTTTTTGTTAATGATCTCATTAATATAAAATTGTGCATCCTCAAAAAGCTTTTTTGCTTCGGTGCCCTTCACAGGATCATCGAAAATTGCAGGGTATTTGCCTGACACTTTCCAGGCAAAGAAAAAGAATGTCCAGTCGATATATCCTGAAAGTTCTTTAATATCAATATTATGTATTTCATGAATCCCCTGTTCTGCCGGTTCTGTAATCCTGATGGAATTCCAGTCGGTCACCAGCCTGTTATTCCTGGCCTCACTTATAGGAAGAAGAATCTTCTCAACCTTGCTGGCAGAGTGATCCTCCCGCATCTTTTTATACTTTTCGGTTATAGCGGTAACATATCCGCGGTTATCCTCCTGGCTCAGCGCCGCCAACACACCTGCTGCCTTCGATGCATCTTTAACATGAATTACAGCATTGGAATATGCCGGTGCAATTTTTACTGCAGCATGAATTTCCGATGTTGTTGCACCTCCTATAAGCAGAGGTATTTTAATTTTTCTTCTTTGCATTTCTGATGCAACATGGACCATCTCCTCTAGTGAGGGCGTAATTAATCCACTGAGCCCTATAAAATTAACATCTTCCTTAATTGCAGTATCAATGATCTTTTCCGCCGGGACCATCACTCCAAGATCAATTATATGATAACTGTTGCATGAAAGTACCACCCCCACAATATTTTTCCCTATATCATGAACATCACCCTTAACAGTTGCCAGAAGTATCTTTCCGACAGCCTTTTTAACCTCCCCTTCGCTCTCTTTTTCGATATAAGGGGCAAGCTTTGCCACGGCCTTTTTCATCACTCTTGCGCTTTTAACAACCTGAGGAAGGAACATTTTTCCAGCTCCAAATAGATCGCCGACTTCATTCATCCCCCCCATTAAAGGTCCTTCTATCAGCTCAATCGACCTGGAAAAGAGATGTCGTGCCTCTTCCACATCCTGCTCAATAAATTCATCAATTCCTCTAATGAGAGAATGTTTTATTCGTTCAACCACAGGCAGTGACCTCCATTCATCTGCCTTCTCCTGTTTCCTGCCTTCGTTCTGCATTCCCTCGGCAAACTTCACAAGACGTTCGGTTGCATCTTTCCTTCGGTTTAACACCACATCCTCTGAGAGTTGAAGAAGATCAGAAGGTATCTCAGAGTAAACCTGCAACATACCGGGATTTACTATACCCATATCAAGACCAGCTTTTATAGCATGGAACAGGAAGATTGAATGTATAGCTTCACGAACCGTGTCAATGCCTCTGAACGAAAAAGACAGGTTGCTTATTCCACCACTTACCCTTGAATACGGAAGGTTCTGTTTTATCCATTCTGTTGTCCTCATAAAGGTGACCGCATAATTGTTATGCTCCTCAATACCTGTTGCAATAGCAAGAACATTAGGATCAAATATTATATCTTCCGGCGGAAATCCGAGTTTATCAATGAGTAACCGGTATGACCGTTCTGCAACCGTAATCCTTCTATCAAAGGAATCAGCCTGCCCATTTTCATCAAAAAGCATGACAACAGCCGCAGCTCCGTATTTTCTTATCTTGTGCGCATGGTCAAGAAACACTTCTTCTCCCTCTTTCAGACTTATGGAATTTACAACAGATTTACCCTGAATGCATTTAAGAGCGGATTCAATAACCGACCATCTTGAAGAATCGATCATTAAAGGAAGCTTTGAAATATCGGGTTCGGCCATAATAAGATTCACAAACCTGACCATAGCATTTTCAGAGTCAAGCATCGCCTCATCCATGCAGATATCAATTATCTGAGCTCCTCCCTCTACCTGGTTCCTTGCAATGGCAAGAGCCTCTCCGTATTTTTCTTCCTGTATCAGTCTGGCAAATTTTTTCGAACCTGAGACATTGGTTCGTTCTCCGATATTTACAAAATTGGTTTCCGGTGTGATAGTCAAAGCTTCCAGCCCGCTTAATCTTGTATATCTTTTAATAACAGGAATAACCCGCGGTTTATACTTTTTAGCAGCCTCAGAAATTTTTTGAATATGCAAGGGAGTTGTCCCACAGCATCCTCCAATAATATTAACCCACCCTTCTTGCATGAAATCCTCAGCAATCGAAGCCATAAACTCAGCTGATTGGTCATATTCGCCGAACTGATTGGGCAACCCTGCATTTGGGTGAGCCGAAACATAGAAACTAGTTTTCGAAGATAATTCTTCAATAAATGGTCTTAACTGTTCTGCGCCCAGTGCACAATTAAGGCCGATACTGAAAAGCGGAAAATGTGATACAGATACGATGAATGCTTCGAGTGTCTGGCCTGTCAGGGTCCTCCCGCTGGCATCAGTAATTGTTCCGGATACCATTACCGGCAGCCGTACCTTTTTCTCTCCAAAAATATTATCAATAGCAAAAAGAGCAGCTTTACAGTTCAGAACATCAAAGATTGTCTCAATAAGCAGTATATGAACACCTCCGTCGATGAGTCCTCTCACCTGTTCCGAATATGCTTCAACAAGGTCATCAAAAGTTATTAACCTCGCTCCGGGATCGCTGACATCTGACGACATTGAAGCGGTTCTATTGGTTGGCCCCAGAGAGCCTGCAATAAAATGTGTTTCATATTCGCCTGGTTTTTCAAATTGTTTTATCACTTCAACTGCCAGCCTGGCCGACTCAAGGTTCATGGTATAGACAAAGTTCTCCATTCCATAATCAGACATGGATATCTTATTGGAATTAAATGTGTTGGTTGTAATAATATCAGCACCCGCCTCAAGATACTCCATGTGAATGGCCTTTATCAATTCGGGCTTTGTAACAGATAACAGGTCATTATTCCCCTTTTGAAACGAGGATGACCTTTAAACCGTTCGCCGCGATAATCTTCTTCCCTGAGATTGTGTTTCTGGATCATTGTTCCCATTGCACCGTCAAGGATGAGGATTTTTTGCTGAATAATATTTTCCGGAGAGTTTTTCATATGTTAATTCCTTTTCTTCCTGTATTTACTATAAAAACATCCATTTTACCAAGTTGTTCCCTTAGTGCATAAAGTCTTTCAAGATTCACTACTCCAATTACATATTTATATAATCTTCCGCTAAAGTATTCCGACACTTCCTCAAATCCAAATAATATCCTTATCCTTTTCATTTTTATACCTTAAGTATACCTCCAGTTTATAAGTCCCGGGTATAATTCGAAACAGTACCCTGCTGGTACTTCTTATACTCATACCTATATCCGTATGAGTTGCAGAAATATCGGAAAGAACTGCGCTTCCTGTGGCATGGCCACCCGCACCTTTGCCGCTGAAAAGAACTGTTTATCAGCAAAAGCAGCTTCCGTTATTACTCCATTATACTCATTATCTACATTATAAAGATATTTATCCCGAGAAATAAACCGGGGAAGAACAAAACTTGTTATTGTATTATCATTGGTCTTGCCAACGTAAGGGACAAGTTTGATCTTGAGGCCCTTTTCCTTCGCATATTGAATATCAAATTTTGATATTGTATTGATCCCGTAATGAAAAACCTCCTCGGGGTCAAGAAACAGTCCGTAGGCATGACCGGTAATAATACACAGTTTGTATTTTGCATCCCATCCTTCCACATCAAGGGTTGGATCCGATTCAGCAAAACCTTTCTCCTTGGCTTCGTTCAGAGCAACAGAATAATCGACTCCGCTGTTATGCATATGTGTAAGGATATAATTTGTTGTGCCGTTCAATATCCCTCTTAAAGAATATAACAGCTCATTATCATAATATTCCTCAAGGTTCCTTATTATTGGAATGCTGGCTCCGGCTGAGGCTTCATAAAGAAATGATACCTTATACTTTTCCTGCATATCAACCAGCTCTTTGAAATGATTTGCCACCATCATCTTATTTGCAGTAACAACATTTTTACCGCTTTTCATAGCAGTTCTGACAATGTTGAAAGCCTCATCGGCATCATCAATAAGCTCAACAACAAGGTTGATTGACGGATCATTAAGGATATCATTCTTATCAAATGTAAAATTTGACATAGGGATCCTTCGTTTTTTTGTACGATCTTTTACGCATATCCTTACAATATCTGCTTTAAATCCTTTGCTGCTGTTCAGCACATCCTGCAGCCCCTGACCAACGCATCCATAACCGAAAAATCCTATTCTTAATTTTTCCTGTGTCATTTTTATTATTATAAAACCTTCTTAAAGGCCTGTTCAAAATCATAAATAATATCATCTATATGTTCAATACCCACTGAAACCCTGAACTGGCCAGGTTCAACACCTGCTGCCAGCTGTTCTTCAGCTGAGAGCTGCGAATGTGTAGTTGTTGAAGGCTGGAGGATAAGGGTTTTTGCATCACCTACATTTGCAAGATGACTTACCATTTCAAAATATTCAACAAGCTTTACCGCCCGGGAAGTATCAGCTCTCAACACAAAACTTAAAACACCCCCTGCTCCCCTTGGCAGATATTTCTTCGCCAGTTCATGATCAGGGCTGCTTTCAAGACCCGGATAGTTAACTTTTTCCACTCCGGGATGTGTCTCAAGCCATTTTGCCAGTGCCAAAGTATTCTGCACATGACGTTCCATCCGGAGCGAGAGGGTTTCGAGGCCCTGTATCAACAAAAAGGAGTTAAACGGACTTATTGCAGGACCAAGATCACGCAGTCCCTCAACCCTTGCTTTGACAATAAAAGGAATATTCCCGGATTTGGATTTTGCAGAGAATATCTCGCCGAAAACCAGACCATGGTAACCTTCAGAAGGTTCGGTAAATACAGGGAAATTACCGTTAGTCCAGTCAAAATTAGCACCGTCTACAATCACACCGGCTATACTTGTACCATGACCACCAATCCATTTTGTTGCCGATTCAACGATAATATTTGCACCATGTTCAATCGGACGGCACAAATATCCACAGCCACCAAAAGTATTATCAACAATGAGAGGTATTCCATGTTTGTGAGCCAGTGCCGAGAATGCAGAGAAGTCAGGTATGTTGAAGCCGGGATTCCCGATTGTTTCAACATAAAGAGCTTTAGTCCGATTATCAATCAGGCTTTCAAAAGACGAGGGATTAAGGTCATTTGCAAATCTCGCCTGTATACCAAAGTTAGCCAGAGTGACCTTAAACTGATTGTGGCTCCCACCATAAAGAAAAGGTGAAGTTACAAAATTCTCTCCATGACGGAGTATTGTCGTAAGTGCAATAAGTTGTGCTGCGTGACCCGATGAAACGGCCAGTCCTGCTGCGCCTCCCTCAAGTGCAGCCACTCTCTTTTCGAAGACATCGGTGGTAGGGTTCATCATACGTGTATAAATATTACCACTCTCTGCCAGGCTAAAAAGATCAGCTGCATGTTTTGCATCATTAAAAACGTATGAAGATGTCTGATAGATGGGTACCGCCCTTGATAATGTATCTTTATCAGGCTGATGACCTGCATGAACCTGAAGTGTTTCAAAATTTATTTTCCTGTTTTTCATTTTAATGCTTTTTAAATTTTAACATAGTGCCGGCTCTACAGATTAAACAATCATGTCTTTAAAACGATCCGGTTTTCAACTAAATAATTGTGTGATTCCAAATCAATACTCTTACCGGCACATGCACATAGGCATGAGCGGCATGATAATGTTACTGTTTGTCAGATGAGTTAAATTCATTCTTTTCGTGCTAATTTTTATCATCTCCCGGTTTTTCCGGGATTAGGTTTTGGCACCGTTATCCCAAAAATGCAGGATTGGTTGCCAGAGTTTCACCGAGCCTAATCTCTCCGCTCTTCTTAATAAAAATCAAACACCCTTAACTGGAAGGATTATTTGATTTGTGGGAACAAATATAGGAATACTTTTAATAAATTCAAAAAAATACAGATTATAGTTATAGTATTTGATGATAACGATGCTGTAACATCTTCTATACTAGCTGCCAATACCGTAAAGCGAAGCTGTTAAGAATTAATTTTCAGAAGGATCCGTTTTTTAACTCTTCCATCCTAATTTACCGGCAAATGTTTAACCTATCCTTAACTCAATTGCCCCAGGGTATATTTCTTTTTTGTTCCCCGGAACATAATTTTTTTTAATGTGACTATCAGCAATCATGAATAAAACTATTAATTTCTATTATTTATACCCCCATCCCGACCTTCCCCCAGGGGGGAAGGAGCTGAAAGCAAAGCTTTTCCCCCTTGGGGGAAACGGGAAAGGGGGTTATTTGGAATAAAATGTATGTAATTGATTATAAGCATTATAAAATTAATATTATTTTAGTACTAACTTTTTATTATTGATTCCCGATACTCATTTTTTTTTAATATTCCTTTAATTATAAACAGATAATGGTATGTGCAAATAAATAAAATTAATGAATTCTGACTTATTGCTCAAATTATAAAGTCCCCCTTGGGGGTTGGGGGCAAAAATCCTTACTTTTGCCATATTAAACAAATCTGATATGCAAAACAATCTGGTCATATATAACAGTCTCACAAGAAAAAAAGAACCATTTAAACCCCTTCATCCTCCGTTTGTGGGTTTGTACGTATGCGGACCAACTGTTTACAGTAATGCCCACCTGGGGCATGCCAGACCGGCAATAACGTTTGATCTGCTCTTCAGGTATCTGTCTCATCTTGACTACAAGGTGCGTTATGTTCGTAATGTTACCGATGTCGGACATCTTGAGAACGACTCTGATGAAGGAGAGGACAAGATTGAGAAAAAAGCGCGTATTGAACATCTCGAACCCATGGAAGTGGTTCAGAAATATCTGAACACCTTCCTTAAAAATATGGATCAGTTAAATACCCTTCACCCTTCAATTGAACCAAGAGCATCCGGACATATACTTGAACAGCAACAGCTTATCAGAACCCTCCTGAAAAAAGGCTACGCATATGAAATCAACGGGTCGGTATATTTTGATGTGCTGAAATATAATGAAAAATATAATTACGGGAAATTATCGGGTCGTGTACTTGAGGAACTTCAGAGTAATACACGCTCTCTTGAGGGACAGTATGAAAAAAAGAATAATTTTGATTTTGCTCTCTGGAAAAAAGCCTCTCCTGAACATCTTATGCGATGGCCATCTCCCTGGAGCGATGGATTTCCCGGGTGGCATCTTGAATGCTCGGCTATGAGCATCAAATACCTTGGTGAGGTTTTTGACATTCATGGAGGTGGTATGGATCTACAGTTTCCGCACCACGAGTGCGAAATAGCTCAGTCAACAGCGGCCCTTGGGAAGGAGTCGGTCAGGTACTGGATGCATAATAATATGATCACCATCAAAGGACAAAAGATGGCCCGGTCGCTTGGTAACTTCATCACTCTGGACCAGCTGTTCAGCGGAAATAACCTGTTACTGGATAAGGCATACAGTCCTATGACCATAAGGTTCTTCATACTGCAGGCTCATTACCGGAACACTGTTGATTTTTCAAATGAAGCCCTCATGGCAGCAGAAAAAGGGTTAAATAAAATGATGAAAGCTATGGAGACCCTCTCCAGGCTTAAACCATCCGCAACTTCTACTGCAGAAATAAATACTCTGAGAACAAAATGCTATGAAGCACTGGATGATGATCTTAACAGCCCTGGTTTGTTATCTCATCTTTTTGACGGAGTAAAAATTATCAACTCGGTGAATGAAGGAACAGAAAAACTCAACAAAACCGATCTCGATTTATTGAAAACCCTGTTCCAAACCTTTGTCATTGAATTACTTGGGCTGAAGGATGAGACTGTTGTCAAGACTGAAGAGACCTTGACAGGTAACCTTGTAAATTTGATTCTTAATTTGCGGCAGGACGCAAAGAGCAGAAAAGAGTGGAGCCTCTCTGATAATATACGTGAAGAACTTTTAAAACTTGGCATCACAGTTAAAGACACCAAAGATGGAGTGGATTGGGAAATCTAATAAAAAGATTCCGGGAGAAGAGAGCATGAGTGAAGAACCCACCCCTGGCCCCCTGCCTGAGCGGGTCAAGCACTCCAGGGAAAAGAACATTAAACATTATATATCCTCCCCGGTATTTATTGGAAATGTTCCCCTGGGAGGCAATTTCCCGATCCGTATTCAGTCAATGACGAATACAGACACCCTCGACACCAAAGCTTCAGTTGCCCAGTGTATAAGGATAATTGAGGCAGGGGCAGACTATGTAAGACTTACAGCACAGGGAGTGAGGGAGGCAGAAAATCTGGCTGTTATAAAAAAAGAATTACTAAAAGCTGGTTTCGAAACACCGCTCATTGCCGATATCCATTTCAAACCGGAGGCCGCTGAAGCAGCTGCAAGAATGGTGGATAAAGTAAGGATAAATCCGGGTAACTATGCCGACAAAAGAGCTTCCTTTAATATTTCTGAGTTAACGGAAAAGGAATATAATGAGGAGCTTGAGAGGATCCATTCAAGATTGCAGCCTCTTATAAACATATGTCGCGACAATAAGACAGCAATCCGTGTTGGAATTAATCATGGTTCCCTCTCTGACCGTATAATGACACGCTACGGGAATACCGCCCGGGGAATGGTATTTTCGGCACTTGAATTTATAGGGATTTTCCGTGCTGAGGGTTTCAGTGATCTGGTACTTTCAATGAAATCTTCCGATACTGCAGTTATGATTGAAGCTACCAGGCTGCTGGTTGCAGCAATGATGGATGAAAATGTTGCTTACCCTCTTCACCTGGGTGTTACTGAAGCCGGCGAAGGCGACGATGGCAGGATAAGATCAGCAGCTGGTATTGGAACACTGCTCTCGGAAGGTATAGGAGACACAATAAGGGTTTCATTATCTGAGGATCCTGAAAATGAGATCCCTGTTGCCAGAAAGATTGTTGATTTTTATCCCAGAGGCTCAGCATCAGAAAATACTGAAAAGCCTGTTTCATTCAGGGTACCTTCTGAAAAACTTTCTGTTTTCAGGAAGATACATGGCCCTCTTGTCATCTCTAACCTGACTTCCTCACCTGTGTCAGATAAATTTTCATTCAGTCATGCCGGATTTCTGACTGATGAAATATCCGGGGAAACAACAAGAACTGACGAATCTGCCGATCTGATTATCGCTTCAAATATCCCGGATAAAATCCCGCAAGACGCTATTATTGCAGTTCCATATAAAGTATGGTTAAGCGGTAACAGGGGAAAAAACTGCTACCCTCTTTTTTCACCGGAAACATATTCCGGATCACCTGTTAAATCTGATGTTTTTAACCTCCTGTTCACAGGTTCTCATTTCGATCCGGTGAGTTTAAAAAATATAGATCCTCACACTTCGTTGTTAATTTTCCGGTTTACTCCTGCCACTGAAAAATATGCCGCAGATCATTTCCTGAACTTGATCCACGACAATAAGCTCAGCTTCAACATTATACTGAATCCGGTATTCAGCGAAGAGAACTTTGAAGATCTTCAGATTAAGTCGGCAACACTGCTTGGACGATACATCAACGACGGAAATATTTCAGGAATATCTGTTGCAAATAAAAAGAACCTGAGCCTCACTGATATCAATAAGTTATGTTTTTCCATACTCCAAAGCACAGGAACTCGTATTACCCGGTCAGTTTATCTCTCATGCCCCACATGCGGTCGGACAAAATTCAATCTTCAGGAGGCAGTAAAAAAAGTAAAAGCAGCCACCGCACATATAAAAGGTTTAAAGATTGCTGTAATGGGTTGCCTGGTAAACGGCCCCGGAGAGATGACAGGCGCTGATTACGGGTATGTAGGAGCTGCTGCAGGGAAGGTGCATATATACAGGGGACCCATTCCTGTCATGAAGAACATTCCTGAAGATAAGGCTATTGAGAAGCTGCTGAAGATAATTGAAAATGATCACGCCAGTTTGTAATCAAGCTGTTTCTTCTGAAGATCTGCTTTAACCACCTCTATATTAACACGGTCGCCCAGGGTGAATACCTTCCCTGATGAACGTCCTTTTAAGCAGTAGTTTTCTTCATCATATTCATAGAAATCATCTACAAGGTCCCTTATATGTATCATGCCTTCACACTGATTTTCTATTATTTCAACATAGATGCCCCACTCGGTAACGCCGGAGATGACACCTTCAAACTCTTTACCTGTTTTGTCACTCATATACTCAACCTGCTTATACTTGACCGACGCTCTTTCTGCTTCGGCAGCGAGGCGTTCCATTTTTGAGGAGTGATCGCACATCTTCTGATACTTTTCTTTACCGCCCGGATTATTTTCAGCGAGATACTCCGAAAGAAGCCTGTGTACCATCATATCAGGATATCTTCGTATAGGTGATGTAAAGTGGGTATAATATTTGAAAGATAAGCCATAATGACCGATATTATCTGTTGAATAAACAGCTTTCGCCATAGATCGTAATGCCAGTGTTTCAATAATATTCTGTTCTTTTTTGCCGGCAACAGAAGTCAATAATTTATTCATTGCCTTCGGGAGATTCGTATTATCATCGCCCAAAAGCGTATAACCAAACCTTGTAATGAATTGGCTGAAGTTGCTTATCTTCTCAGGATCAGGCTTGTCGTGGATACGATATACAAATGTTCTCCCTTTCAGCTTTTTCCCTACATATTCTGCAACACGTTTATTTGCAAGAAGCATAAACTCCTCAATAAGCTGATTTGCAGTACCCATATCCCGGAACTTTATTCCTACCGGCTTTCCGGTCTCATCAAGGTCAAATCTGATTTCAATTTTTTCAAAGTTAAAAGCCCCGGTAGCGAACCTTTTTGTCCTTAGTTGCTGAGCCAGTTTATGAAGAATAAGAACCTGCTCCTTCATATCTCCCTCACCCGTATCGATCACCTGTTGTGCTTCATTATACGAGAACTGTTTATCCGAATTGATAACCGTTCTTCCAAACCATTCGGAAATGACTTCCGATTTGTCATTGAGCTCAAAAACAGCCGAATAGGTAAGTTTATCCTCTGCCGGATTAAGAGAGCATATATGATTTGAGAGCCTTTCAGGCAGCATAGGTACAACCCTGTCGACCAGATAGACAGATGTTGCTCTCTGTTTTGCCTCCTCTTCAACAAGTGAATCTGTTTTTACATAATGTGTTACATCGGCGATATGAACCCCAACCTCCCAGTTGCCACTATCAAGCTTTTTAAGAGAAAGTGCATCATCAAAGTCGCGAGCATCAGCCGGATCAATAGTAAATGTTGGAATTTTTCTGAAATCACGACGTGTTTTTAATGTCGGCTTCGGTAATCTCTCCGGGAATCTTTTCCGCATCATTTTCAACCTCTGATGTAAAATGATAAGGTAGTTCAAACTCGGCAAGTATGGCATGCATTTCTGTCTCATGCAAACCTGGATCCCCAAGCACATTAATGATTTCTGCAACCGGATTCTTTGATTTTGTATCCCAGTCTGTAACCCTGGCAACGGCTTTTTGTCCCTGTTTTGCTCCGTTAAGTTTTGAAGTGGGGATAAAAAGATCAAAGGGCATATTCTTATTATCGGGTATCAGGAAGGCAAAATTGGGCATAATCTCAACTGTCCCCACAAATGAGGATCTCCATCGTTCAATAATCTCAACGACCTCACCTTCAGGACGTGCTCCCTTCTTCCTGGCAAACAGCCATACCTTAACCTTATCGCCATGAAGAGCTGTTTTAAGGTTTCTGGCCGAAACAAACACATCCTCATCAATATCTTCGGTAGTTATATACCCATAACCCATTCTGGTCATGTCAACAATACCCGATATATATCCCCTGGTGGATTTTACCCTGTATTTCCCCCTTGATATCTCCTGCACTCTGCCCTGCTTAGTAAGTTCTTTTAAAGTATCTGAGACCATCTGCAGAGCAGAAGAGTCAACTAAATTCAGTTTCCTTGCAACCTGTCTGAAATTAAAGCCCTGGTCAGGGCTTTTGGTTAATGTTGTTATTATCTGCTCTGTAAGTAGTCCATCAGTCAGACCTGAGTTACTTTTTGTCTTACCTTTCCTGCTCATAAAATTGGTTTTTGCGAAGGTACGAAATTGAACCGCAAAATTTAATACATTTGATTTATAAATAGAATCCAATGCCTGATTTAAAATCGGTCCTATCGCATTCACCTTCAGTTGTAACCAGGAAAACCGGGAATGAGTACGTCCTTGTTCCTGTTACAAGTAATATTGCCGATATGACCAGTGTTTACACGCTAAATGAAACAGGCGCCTTCATATGGGAACAAATTGACGGAAAGAAATCCATAATTGAAATAATCGATAAGTTAACCGGAGAATTTGAAATTGATAACGATACTGCAACACGGGATGTTTTATCATTTTTAGATGAAATGAAAAAATATCTTATAGTAAAACAATTGGAAAAATAATCACCCTGAACTTTTGCTACCAAGGCACAAAGAGACCAAGTTACACCAAGGTATGTATAAAGAGTTTACAAAGGAAGAAGACCAGGTTGGCAGAGAAATTGTCAATGCTGCTTCTGATGATAAAACCTTCCCGGAAAAATGAGGAATTACAGTTTAAATATTGCAGGTTACAATATCAGGTTTGATGCCGGTGCCGGGGGTCCGGAGCTTGTTCCGTCAGATCGGTTCCTCAGGAATATTACCGTAGAAAACACACCGGATATTCTTATCAGGATCTATTCGGGCAAATATGACCTCCCCATTGGTGCTGAAAGAGTTTTCAGCGCTCCTTTTATTGAGGAACATAACGGAATCAGAATTAAAAACAGAGATGAATTCTGGAATGTGTTTAAAAACCACAACGATATTTATTTAAGAACTATCTTCCCATTTTCTAAGGAAAAGAAAAGAGCAACAATGAAATTATCACTTACTTCAAAAGAATGGGAACTATGGATCGAAGGAAAGGGTAATGCTGCAGACCCAATGGAATACCCTCTCGATGGACTGATTCTTTATTACCTTACCGTAGTTTTTGGGGACATTATGATCCATGCTTCGGGAATAGATTATGACGGACGCGGGTACTTATTCAGTGGCGTTTCGGGCAAGGGAAAAACCACAATGGCTAAACTCTGGGATACCTTAGGCGCTACTGTAATTCATGACGACAGACTTATATTACGGAAAATCCAAACCGGCTACAGAATGTTCAATACACCTGTTTATAATAATGATAGTCCAATAGATGCACCGTTTGACAAGATATTTGTTATTGAACATGGTTCATCAAACAACATGGTGCCTGTTAAAGGAGCTGCTGCTGTAAGCCTCCTGATGGCTAACTGTATACAACATAACTGGGATTCGGTTATAATTTCAAGACACCTGGATGTTGTCGCAAATATGTGTACAAAAGTTCCGGTTGCCATGTTATATTTCAAACCCGACATAAGTGTAATTGATTATATACTTAAAAATGGGCAATAAACGCGATAATCAAAATATCATCAGGGATATCAGCTTCACACTTCTTGCTGAAGGCCGATCTGTTAAAATCAAAGCAGACGGGTATAGTATGTATCCGGCAATTAAACCAGGATCTTTAATTTATATTGAGCCACAAAGCATAGGATCAACACCTGTTCCGGGAGATATCGTTGCATGGAAAAGAAAATCCGGATTTATTGTTCACCGCCTGGTACGGATAATTAAAAAAGACACCGAAACTTTTTTCATAACACGTGGTGACTCATGTTTGAGGGAAGATCAACCGGTAGCTGCAGGGGATATTGCAGGCAGGGTGGTCAGGGTTGAGGATAGAAAAGGTTTTTCAGTAAAAGAGAATATAAGCCTGAATTCCTGCCCGAATTATAGGCTTAACAGATTGATAGTTTTAAGTATACATATTTTGAATAAAATTTACTACCATTAAAATCCGCAAATACATTGCAAAGAACGAGAGTTAAGAAATGAAGGAGAAGATTAAACTTTTCAGAGAATCGTTAACACTGGTATGGAAGAGTGCTCCGGGATGGACCGCAGCCACCATCTTTATCTCAGTAACGAGGAGTGTTTTCCCTCTTGCACTGATATGGCTCATCAAAAATGTTATTGACGGCATCACTGCTGCTTCCAGTCTGGCTCCCGGAACTCCCCTGGTTAATGTATTATGGCCTGTTGCTGCATTAACGGTCGTCTGGTTTCTCGATGAAGCCTCGGGTGACCTTGGTAATCTGGTAAGGAAGAAACAATCCCTGAAGCTTGAACTCTATATGTATCAGCTTCTTCATTCAAAAGTTGTAAAACTTGATCTTATAAATTTTGAACAACCAGAATATTTTGATTGTCTTTCACGTGCTTCACGGGAAGCTCCTTGGCGACCTAACAGTATTCTGAACAACCTTATCGCAATGTTCAGGGGACTACTATCCCTGGTTCTTATGGCAGGACTCCTTTCAACTCTTAACTGGGCACTTGCCCTGGTACTTCTTGTTGTAAACATCCCGGGAGTTTGGCTCCGCCTTCATTATGCCGAAATCCTGTACAATTTCCAAAGGAAGCAAACACCGGAGGCTCGAAAATCATCATATTTCAACTGGATACTGACAGGAGACAGACCTTCACGAGAGCTCAGACTATTCGGGCTTGGAAACTATTTCATTAAACTATTTAATAAATCATTCCTGATACAAAAAGAAGAGGAAGTTACTATCATAAGAAAAAGAACACTCATTGAACTTATATCGACATTTTTTAAAGCATCCGCTATTCTTTTTACACTGTTATTTATTTCCCGAAAAACTATAGACGGGAATTTATCAATCGGCCAGATGGCGATGTTTCTGCTGGCATTCAGGCAGGGGATGATTTATGTCAAAGATCTTCTCAGCTCGCTTGCAGGGCTATATGAAGACAGCCTATTTATAGGCGACACTTTTGAATTTTTGAATCTGCCGGAAAAAATTAAAGCAATCGCACCAATTTTGATACCTTCACCTTTAAGTAAAAATATTTTAGTAAAGAATATCTCATTTACTTATCCCAGGAACAGGAACGGAACCATAAATAATGTCTCATTTGAAATAAAAAAAGGTGAAGTAGTTGCTCTGGTTGGTCCTAACGGGGCAGGAAAGAGTACCCTGGTGAAGCTCTTGTGCCGGCTTTATGATCCTGATTCAGGAAGTATCAGCTATGACGGCACTGATATCCGGAATATGGAACCTGAAGCATACCGAAGACTTTTTTCTGTTGTCTTTCAGGATTTTATGCTTTATAACCTTAATGCCGGTGAGAATATCCGTATAGGTAATATTTATGAGAATTATGCTGATGAGAGAATCCGGAAGGCTGCAATGGAAACAGGTATCCATGAAACAATCACCAGGCTGCCGGATGGATATGATACTATTATAGGTAATCTTTTCAAAGATAGCCGTGAGCTCAGCTGGGGGGAATGGCAAAAAATGGCTCTTGCCAGAGCCCTTTTCAGGGATGCCCCGGTTCTTATCCTTGATGAGCCATCAAGTGCTTTAGATGCTGACACGGAATTTGATATCTTCAGCCGGTTCAGGGAAATTGTGAAAGGACGAACCTCTCTTATTATCAGTCACCGGTTCTCCAATGTATCCCTTGCTGACAGAATAATAGTCCTTTACAATGGAGCTATTGCAGAAACAGGCACTCATGAAGAACTGATAAAAAGAGAAGGGCTATATTTTACTATGTACACCAAACAAATCAGCAGGTTTACCAGATGAACAACTTGCCTGACATAAGGAAGGAGGAGATCCTGTTACTCGGACTTTGCAGGCTGGAGTTAAGTGAAGCCCGGTTATTAAAGTTAGGCACTCTTTTCCCGGCCATAACCGACTGGAAATATTTCGGTTCACTTGCTAATGCTCACGGGGTGGCGGCTCTGGTCTATCATAATCTTGAAAAATATAAGCTGTTAAAATTTATGCCTGAAGAGGTGGCCGCTTTTCTAAGAAATGCCCTGATGATGAACCTGAGACGAAATGAGTTTCACAGTGAAATTATCCGGGAAGTAGTGACCTTGCTGAACCGTGAAAAGATTCAATTGGTTTTGCTTAAGGGCATGGCACTTGAATTAGATGTATATGGCAACGAGGGGATCAGACAAATGTCAGATGTTGATATCCTTATTGAGAGGGATCAGTGCATAAAAGCCAGGAATATCCTTATTGCCAACGGGTTTGTTTCTCTGCCGGTAAAATCAATCATACATAAACTGATTTTAGGAAATCTGGGGAAGCACCTGCCCTCCCTCAAAAAGAAAGGCACCTATGTTGAGATACATCATGAGCTTTTCGGAAATAGCAAAAATGAACTTACCCGGATGTTGTCAGAAAAAAGTTATGAGATTGAATTAAAAAGTGAAAAAGTATTCATCCCACCTCCTCAGATTTTTTTCCTTTACCTTGTAAGACATCTCTGGCTGCACGAAAGAAACAACGAATCGCAGCTCAGATTATATACCGATCTTGTTGTTCTTGTTGAAAAGTACAGTGACAAAATTGTTAATTATAAGCTCCTTGAATACGCGTCACGGGCAGGAATGGCTGAAACTCTTGCATGGCATCTTGAGACGCTGAGAGATATGTGGAGCATTCCTTTCCCCTCATGGATAGATGAATTTATCAGCATGTGGTATGATCCCCGTTCCATTGAAAGATTTATTTTCTTTTTAAAAAGTCCTAAAGGAAATCCTCCCCTTGATAAAGCATGGTACTACCGCCACAGAATAAGTGAAATTCCGGGTTTTCACCGCAAGATCCTTTTTGTGGCTGGTGATATTTTACCTACTATCAGTTTTATGAAAGAGCGGTATAAATGCACGAGTGGTTGGAGGGTCTTGCTATATTATCCACACAGGCTGGGAAAAATCTTGTTTTTGCTAAGAAAGAAAACAGAGATTTAAATTTTAGTTTTAAAGACTTAGCTCCCTTTGTTTGTCTTGTCCCCATGGATAAGAACCGGAGCTCCGTTGAGAGGTGACGAAGTCAAAAACAATAAAAGCTTGTTATTAATTCCTGGAACAGATTTTTTCAAATTATTTTAGAATTTTTTCCAAAATAATTTGAAAATTAGTTTTTATTGTTTAGCTTTAAGTCAATGTTGATTTGCAATACAACACTTTTTAAAATATGAATAAGTTTGAAAGGGAGTCCTATAAGGCTCGTATTCTGAAACTTGCTGACTTAAAAAGTACAGGGACGCCGGCTGAACTTGGATTAAGATTTGAAATCAGTGAAAGAAGCATAAAGCGTCTTGTTATGGAGATCAGGGCAGCCGGCACTGAAATCAGTTATTGTCCGGTCAGAAGGTCGTATGTGACAGAAAAAAATTATCAATAATATGTTGTATAACATATGGATAATCCATTTTTCTGGCCCCGTCCTTAATTAACTTGCATTTGAAGGTGAAGGTTTTAGTTATAAATGTGGAATAAATTTATTTAAAAAATCAGCAGGCAATGATTAACAATTTCGGTTTATCAGGTTACATTTTTTCAAACGCCAATGCCTGATATGTCATAATCGCTGCATTTCGTGCTTAATTAAAATGGCAGGTCCTTGTTAACAGGAACTGCTTCCCCGGATGAGTGCTGATATTCATCCGGGGATTTTTTTACCGGAATAGGTGGGTTTACCGCCCGCAGGCATAAAGCATTATGACAATTACTTGTGAAATGCATTTACAGACATAACTCCTTATTTTAAAATCGCAGGTACTCTGAACTGCTAAAGTGCTAAGATACATACCATGGCCTGACAAAACTGGCTGAGTAGCAGATCAATTAATTATTTTCCTTAGGTAAAAAAGCTGAAATAATATCAATCGGAACAGGGAAAATGATAGTAGAATTCTTTTCCGTAGCGACTTCTGTTAATGTTTGCAGGAATCGAAGCTGCAGGGCCGTCGGGTTTACTGTTATAATTGCAGCTGCGTCGGATAACCGTTGGCTCGCCTGAAATTCACCTTCAGCATGGATAACTTTTGCACGGCGTTCTCTTTCAGCCTCAGCTTGCTTTGCCATTGCACGCTGCATCTCCTGTGGCAAATCTATATGCTTTACTTCGACGTTTGATACTTTAATTCCCCATGGCTCAGTTTGACTATCAATTATTTTTGCCAGCTCGCGATTGATTTTTTCACGCTGTGAAAGTAACTCATCCAATTCCGATTGCCCCAAAATACTTCGCAGTGTAGTTTGTGATAACTGGGAAGTGGCAAAAAGATAATTTTCCACTTCAACAATTGCTTTGTCGGGCTGCATTACACGGAAATAAAGCACAGCATTTACTTTTATGGAAACGTTGTCTTTTGTAATTACATCCTGTGATGGAACATCCATTACAACCGTTCTCAAACTCACTTTTACTAACTTGTCAATCATAGGTATAAGCAAAATCAGGCCGGGACCTTTAACGCTAATCAATCTTCCCAGCCTGAAAATCACACCGCGCTCATACTCACGTAAAATCCGTATAGCGCTTGCCAGAATAATTAACAGGAACAAAATTCCCGTTATTAACAAAATATTGTACGTTTGTTCCATAATGTTCTCCTTTCCAGTTATTTTATGTTTTTTTTCGAACCATTAATTTAAGATTTGAAACCTCAGTAACTTTAACTTTTGTACCTTTAATGATGGTACCATCTAAACTCTCTGCATTCCAAAGTTCACCGTGCACCCTGATTTGACCTTCAGGTTCTAAATTATTGATCGTCTCGCCAATTTCTCCAACGATCCCTTCAATCCCGGTTGTAGGTTTGAGTCTCTGCGCTTTAATTCCGAAACTTATTGCGAATATGAAGAAAGCTGTGGTCAGGATGACAATAGCTAAGATTACCTGCCATGAAATTTTGATTACTTCCAATGTTGATTCCGTATTTATTAACATAATTGACCCCAGGATTAAAGATATAACTGCACCAATTGACAACAGCCCGTGGCTGACTATTTTAATTTCCGCAATGAATAAAATAACCGCAAAAATAATCAATGCCAGGCCTGCATAGTTTACCGGAAGTGTGTGCATTGAGTAGAAAGCGGTAATTAAACTAATAACTCCTATTACGCCGGGAAATATCGCACCCGGATTATAAAGCTCAAAAATAATTCCGTACATACCAATCATAAGTAATATGTAGGCGATGTTCGGATCGCTTACCAAAGCCAGAATTTTTTGATGGAAATTCATTTCAACATTAATTACCTCAGCGTTTTTAGTATCCAGTACTTTTTTACCTAAAGGCAAGTTGATTTCTTTTCCGTTTATTTTTTCCAGCAAATCTTGCACTGAAACCGCGATTGTATCAATAATCCCTACTTTCAGTGCTTCAGTTTCAGTAATGGATAAGCTTTTCCGGACTGCATCTTCAGCCCACTGAATGTTTCGTGAGCGCTTTTCACTTATTGTTCTTATGAAAGCTGCAGCGTCGTTTGTAGCTTTTTCGTTCATAATCGAATCCTGTTCACCTTGCAGGGTCACGGGGTGCGCTGCGCCAATGTTTGTACCAGGTGCCATTGCGGCGATATGACCCGCCAGTGTAATGAAAACACCCGCCGATGCCGCCTGAGATCCGGGCGGATAAACGAACACAACCACCGGAATTTCGGAGTCGAGTATATCAGTTACAATTACACGGGTAGATTTTAATAACCCGCCAGGTGTATTCAGTTTAATTATCAGACACTCTGCATTTTTTTCGAGTGCACGTTTAATACCTGAATTGATGTATTCCGCGCTTGACGGATTGATTGAACCGTCGACCGAAATCACAACTACTCTTTTTATGACATTGTGTTCCTCAGATTGAAAAACTAAACCTGAACTCATTGTCATTATTCCCCAAGCCGCAATATAAAGTATGAAGACTTTCATCATAGGAACGGTAAAAACGATAATCTCAAATACAATCCTGCCGGGCAGGCAAGAATGGGGTTTGGTTACATTTATCAAATTTAAGTTATTTGATGAATCTTTCAGAATTTATTGTTAAAATAATTTGAAATGTTGTTCAATTAGTAGTTTTAATTCAATGCTGATGCTGCAATACAATCTTTTATTAAATATGAATAAGCCTGGATGAGAGTCATTCAAAGTCTGTGTTATTAAGCTTGCGGACTTAAAATGTACCGGTCCGCCCGCTGAACCGGAATTAAGGTTTGAAATACGTGAAAAAAGTTTGAAACGACTAGTCAGGGAAATAAGGGCAGATAGCCGTGACATAAGCTATTGTCAGGTCAGAAGGTCATATGTGACAAAATAAATTATCAATAATATGTTGTATAACATATAGGTAATCCATTTTTCTGGCCCCGGGCTTTTTTAAATTGCTTTTAATAGTGATAGATATAATAATAAGAGTGGAATAAATTAATATTAAAAACAACACGTTTTGATCGACAGTTTCAGTTTTTGTTGCATTTTTTCAAGGAACAATGTATAATATGTCTCAATCGCTGCATTCCGTAACAGTTTAGAATAGCTTATCATTCTAGACAACGAATGCCTCCCCGGATGAACACTGAAAATCATCCGGGGATTTTTTTACAGACCGGAGGAAGAGAAGAGGTAAAGGGGTGAGGGGGTGAACGGGAGATGGGAATAAATTCTATATGATTTTTAATGTTTGTGAGATAAAATAATTTTCTATTTCTTTAATTGTAACGGTTGAGTTTATATAATCTTTTATGAGTATCTGGAATGAATAATAATTGAATTGGAATTAAATCAAAAAGTCAAAATAGGTGAGGGAGATTACCTTCGGTGAGCTCGTCCCGATTTAGCGGGACTCGGTTCCTCGCTGGCACTACTAGGAATGACATGGCGAGGTTGTTGAATAAAATACTGTCATTCCGGGTGCCCATACATTTTTGCACACCAAGTATTATGACAGCATTTTCTAATTAATTGGTTCACAGATGAATGGGATCCCTCACTTTGTTCGGGATGACAGCTCATCTTTGTTGATAGGGGTTAGAGTTGGAGATTCGCCCTGGCGAATCTCCAACTCTAACCCTGTGACTCCCGGGAATCCCTGTCATCCAGAGCGCTAGCGAAGGATCTCCCTCCTTCACTTGAGTTCACCTCAAAGGCACTGTTAATATTGATATTCATATTCAAACAAAAACAGGACGCAGATTCTTAAAAACAAGACAAATAGCTTATAATCCATGAGTTATAAAATGTTGTCATTAGCAGCGTTAGCGAGGAATCTCATAATCAATTGTATTGAGATTATTATTGATAACCGATACTCATTTAATCTTTAATCATTTTTTACCTGCTCTGTTCAGGATTTTAGGTATTTGCCTGCAAAGTTTTTAATTAAAATGACTTTGCATATCACATAAAATAAGGAAAGTCCATTAATTCCGTGCAATGTTATTTATTCTGTGCCACCAGGCCCATCCCTTAATGTCATAGAATATCAAGACTTTTATTGTATGATTATTATGTGATTCCATCACAGCTTATTTAACTCTTAAACCTAAATAAAATGCTCCATCCCATTCATATATAATATGTTGGGCAGATAATTTATTGATCCCTTTGAAATTTATTAAATTAGTGATCCTGGTCGCTTAACATTAAGTCACAGAATATCAGGTGAATTTTCTTGATTATGGATTTTAACAATTCGGAATCGACCTATATATTTAATAATAAATATTATAGTAATTAAACTAACCACCATCATCGAAACATATTTAAAGAGTAATAGCCCAGTTATGTCACCAAATTCCTTTTTAATAAAAAATGTGAAGAAACTTATAAATGAGTGAAATAATATTGAGGCTTCAATAGAGTTTGTTTTATAGTATACTATACCCAACAAAAGACCCCAAATGAACAAGGTTCCGACATCGTTAAATCGAAGATGTCCGGCAGCAAATAAAATTGACGATAAAACAATGGAAATAAAAGGGGAATATCTTTTTAATAAAAGGCCTAATATTTGTTTCCTAAATAGTATCTCTTCAAATAAGGGTGCAAACAAAATTGCACTAATAAATTTTATCGTTATATACAAATCGAATTCCGTTCTGGTAAAAACAACTAGTTTAAGCTTGTCTTCTAAAAGATTGTTAAAATATTCCTTTGGATTAGTTAACGGACTCGTAATAATAATTGAAAAAACCGCAAGAATAGCTAAAAGGAAAACAAGACGGTAATTGGGTAATCTTACCATCCATTTTAGCTGAATACCACTTTTCTTACTGATATAGAATATAAGGGGAAAAGTGGCAACGGGTGAAGCTAAGGATATAACCAGAGACATGTAGAACAATGATGGCCGATATCCAAATAATTGAGGTACAGTCCCAGTCAAGAAAAAATATAAAGCAAAGGAAAGTAAGAAAAACAATATGAGCAATAAACTTTGCCTGAGATTAGGATAAGATGTATGGTTCATCAACTGTGTTTTTTATTTGAAGACCCTAAATATTTATATTCTAATAATCAATTGAAAATAAGCTCTTGTAAATAGTTTAAATAACATTATGGTCATCTTTATGAATAATTAATTACTCCCCGCCAGGGTATAACTGTATGTGTCCTCGGTTGTATCAACATGTCCCCAAAGTTCTAATAAATGAGGGATGGTACAAAAAAACAGATCGCTCCAACCAGACAAAGCAGGATTTTCATCTTGTACGCCCATACTTGGTTGATGGTTATTTGCAGTATGATACAGTTCACATGCAGGGCATGGTTCCGGAACAGTGCAAGGATCTTTACCAATTATTGAAACCTCCCCTACAAACCAGTACTGATTCCCATCCGGCCCTATAACCCATTCTCCGCCACCTTTCAAAAATTTTTGGTCATCTAATCCGATTTCTTCTATAACATGTAGTTTTAATTTTTCTAACTTTTTCATAGCCTGAAAATTTAAATTTTAAAAAAATCATTTTTTACTGGCGATATATTTGAGATTAGAAAACATTCGTTCCTTTAAGTTTTTATTTAAAGTATATCCAGTCCTTATAACTAAGTATCTCGCAATATTACAGACGAGGTAAGTATACTGGTCGGTTAAGATTTCTGTTTATTGGGCCGGATCAACCATAATTTAGCACAATAGAGCAAAAACATCCCCGTCATTTCTTGCGAGACAAAGCAATTTAAGAAACCTTACTCCGATTTTTCCGAAGTGAACTTATTCTCTTCATAAATTCCCCATCCTTCAGATAGATTATTATTAACTTTATACTATTGAATATTCAAGTCTTTTACTTTACTCCTGGTTTGGCAACTTCAGATGTTAAAATTTCTTTGGGTAATTCAGGAAACATAAATAAGCAGAAAAGTCCTATCCCTGCAATGCCTTCACTTATACCCGATTGTTTGGACTTAGGAATTAAGTCAGAAGGTTGAATGCCAACTAAGGGACCAGCATATTTATTTAAAATAAATTTGTAGGTTGAAGTTAGGTGTAAGTAATTCGGATAGGAGGAAGGTATTATTTCAACAGCCTGGTACAGTAAAATTATAAATCCCGGCCATCCAAAACGTAGGTTAACCTTATCAGGATGTATTTCGGTCTTTAATGTATTGAAGTCTGTCCCGAATAATAAAATCTGAATTTGCTTTTCCAGCCGTGGATCGGGGATCTGGGAATAAATTTTCATGATGGCTATGGCCATGTAGAGCCGGTTAATATGCATGGATGGAATATAGGCTTCCAGATTTGGAATCCACTGCTGTATTATGCAAATTATTTTTTCATTATATATGTTTAGTTTGTAAGCTTCACTTAATCCGAGCAACATAACCGGGAACCGCCACATCAGATCAAAGCTGCTCTCTTTCACAATGAATGGAAACTGTGGTGTTACAAGATCATAAATCTTGTTGATTGCCAGGATAAGTAATTCACGGTTGATCTGTTGCGGCATTGAATAAGGTTCAGTTTTATTTTTCAACCTGCTTATAAGGTAAAAAAGATAACCTGTAAGACCATTGGTGATTTCAAATGAGGTCAGGGATTCTTCGTTCAGAACCCTGAACACTTTATTATCGATCTCTTCAAGTATTTCATTCGTATCACCTTCTGCAAAATTGTTTTCCACAAGATATTCTATACCCCATCCGATACCTGCAAGTCCGTTTTCAAAATCTGCCGGCGACATTGCGTAAAGATTTGTATAAACTTCAGAAATAAAGTCGTCAGCTAACTTTTGATATTCCTGATTCCCGGTCTTTTTAGCAAGGTGGTTAAGGAATATGCAGATCCCTGTATTACCATGCATCAGACCCGGGTTATTCCCCTTCAGTCCGTTTTGCTGAATTATACGGGCTATATTTCTTGAAACATAATCGATAGTTAATAATGCCATTAGTGTTTTATTTGTTAACGGAATGATCCTTATTGGGCATCATATTTCTTATGACACCGAGCACCTCTTTTCGTTTCAGTATTTGTTGATCTGCATCATGGAACCTGCTGTTTAACCCTCGTTCATGGCTTAAATGATAAAGCGGACCCGGGACCCTTTTAAGTCTGTACCCCAAAGACCCCCACCGGTAGAATCTTTCCCCGTCTTCAAGGCCCCATCCGTAGAAGTTCTCATTTTCAAGTCCTGCCTCTTTATAAGTTTCCAGATTGCAGATAAATGCACCGCCGAGTGGATTGGGGGGATACATCTCTTTCATCTTTTTCCTGTTCTGATCAAATAATTCCAATCTCTTCTCTGCCAGGAACATCTTCCTTATTATTGAAGAGGTATCCAGAGCAAACTTTTCATATGGGATAACAAAATCTGCTTCACCTTTTCTCAGTAATTCAATTCCCAGTAAAATCTGCCTGTCAGATATAATTACATCAGCGTCCCAAATGGCAACAAGGGGGGTTCTGACTTCCAGAGACATGAGATTCAGGTGCCTGGTTCGAAAAAGAACCGGATCATTGTCTTCCTGGAATGTATAGTTAATGTTTTTACTTAATAGTTTTTCAAGAATTCCGTTATTAAGTGCAGAACATTCTTTTACGGTAATATTTGTTTCGAAATTTTTATTAATGAATTCGGTTGTAACCAGTAAGTTCTCTAACCTGTCGACTGAATCGAGCCGGACAAGGAATAAGAATGTAACATCGTTAAGTAACTGTTTAGCTGAGCTTACACTTGACATGATTGAACGAGCTTTTTGATCATTAGAAATGGACTCATTGGATCCATTTCCTTTCTTTATCAGGGTTCTGAACATTGTTGTATATTTTTCAGCCTGTTCTTTCCATGTCCAGCCATTTAGGATTGAATTCCGGGCATTTTCAGACATTTTTGTTATATCTGATTTTTTTAATCTCTCAATTGCACTTAAAAGAGATTCTTCATCCCGCTCAATAAGAAAACCGTTAATTCCATCAACAATAAGCTCCGGCATATTTCCTGCTTTTGTCGTTATGACCGGCAAACCGCAGGATAAAGCTTCAAGGGCAGGATTCGGAGTACCTTCATAATCTGAGAAGCAGATAAAGAAATTCGCTTTATGATATATCTGATCACGCAATTCATCCTGGGTTATGACCATTCCATTTCTTTCGGCTCTGTCATACACCATAAGAGGGATATCTGCTTTGCTACACACGCGTCTGATATTATCCAGACCCTTATCAATGATATGTCTGGAATTTCCGGCCCAGCAAGCGGTTAAGTCACTGATCACAGATGATCCCGGTTTGAATAATTCTTCATCAACTCCATTCGGACAATAGAATGTCCTGTATAGGTCTTTCGTATAAATATACATCTCCCTGTTATTCACCAGCCCGGCCAAAGGTTTATATACTAAAAGAGTATTTAAAAAATCTTTAATTTTTGCCGGGCAGCTGCAACCTATAATCAGCTTTTCTGCCGGTACTTTAAAAATGATATCTGTAATATATGAATCAAAGATCACAACAAGATCATAGAGCTGATGATTGAAACCTTCATTGAATTGTACTGATTCAATTAGAATATCGTTGGGTTGATTCCTGGCAATATTATTGATCCTGTGCCACCAGGCCCAGCCTTTAAGGTCATAGAATAATAATATTTTGAAAAAATGAAACTTAAGTTCCTCCATCTTAAACGATAAATAAATGATTATGAGAGTGTCAAGAATAATCTGGATACAATTTTATTGAAAGTCTATTAATCTTGCTTGAACATTTTCATTTCGATATCGCTTGAAATATTTAATAATCAAAAACAAGACAATGCTACTTATTATAAAAAATAAAATATTAATAAAAAGTTGTAAAGCTGTTGCTTCAATAAAAATATGTTTAGAAAAAAAATCCATTAAATTGCAGATAGAATGTAAAAAAATTGATGCTCCTAAAGAATCTGGTTTGGTAGTAAATAGTACCAAATACAAATCCCCATAAGAACAACGCAAGGAGATTATTTAATTTAAAATGTGATAAAGCAAATAATAATGCTGATAAACAAATTGCAATATAAGGAGAGAATTTTTTAAGAGTAACCCTAAAACCTTACTTCGCCAGAAAATTTCTTCAAAAACTGGTACAACTAAAACCATTCCTGTAAATCTAATTAACATATTCAGGTCGAAATAAACAGCTACAAAAGAATCTTGTTTAATCTTTCCATTATAAAGATAGTCTATAGAATCAGTAACATTATAAAGTGGATTAGTAATGAACTTCGTCGATACAGCTAAAACCATCAATATTATTATTATTCTGAATTTTGGTAAATTCCAAAACATCTTTTTTGGGATTCCAGTCTTCCTCCTCAGATATATTATTATTGGCAACCATATAAATGGCGCTAATAATGTTACAATAGATTGATATAGAATTGAAAGTTGATAATCAAAAAATTGTGGTAATGTTAATGTTAAAAACAAAAATGCTCCAAATGAAATCAAAATAATAAAAAAAAGTGAAAACCATTGTTTTAGGGTTGGATAGCTATTTTGATCCATATAATGCTTTTTTTAAAAGACCCTTAATATTTTAAATTAGGATCCCTTCTGTTTTAATATTAACTCCCTTCGATTATTTCTCCGCTTGGTAAAGCGATGATATAAGAATCTATTTCGTATCCAGTTACATGAACTGCTATCTGAAGTTCATGTGGGATGCTATTTGCAAAAAATTCCCTCAAAGTCTCTATAGGTGTAGGGCTTTCATTTGCGGAATTTCCAAATATCGGATCAAAAATAATCCCCCGTTCAGCATTTATTTCACATCGGGGACAATCAGCTGTTGGTCCGAAGGAAAGACTTCAATTTCACCAACGAACCAATATTGTTTCCCATCTACTGTCACCCAATCACCTCCTTTCATAGATTTTTGCCCATCTATACCAATTTCTTCAAAATCATGTAGTTTTAATTTCTGTAACTTTTTCATAATTCTGAAATTTAAATCTAAAAATAAAATTTTATTTTTACTGGCGATATATTTAAGATTATCGAACAGCCGTTCCAAAAGCTTTCTCCTTTTCGTTAAAATATCTGCGATTCCCTTTATTTCGTAACTGAAATCCAGTGTTACCCCATAATTAGTGGTAAGCAGATCAGGCAGATCAATCAGTATGAGGTATGTGTTTATAACATTTTGCCCTCCAATTTCTGTCTTATTGGCTACACCGGAAATTGTTCTCACCTTCCCGCTTATCGACCCGTATTCAATGTATGGATAATTGTCAAGCTTGATTATAACATCCTGCCCGGCAGAAACTTTACCAGCTCCCTGCGAGGGTAAATAAACCTGCCCGAGGATCGGGTTATCAGCAGGAAGTATTGAAAACACTTCCGTCCCCGCAGCAATAAAATCATTTTCACGCCAGAAATTAAGGTACTCAAGGGTCCCTTTAAAGGGGCTTGAAAAAGTGTAGGTAAGTTTCCATTTTCTGATACCTGTAACCAGTTCGTTATAACTGGCAATAAGATCCATCTTCAGTTTTGCTTCAGCCTCTTTCTGTTCAAGTATAAGCATCTCCAGTTTATACCTGGTATCTTCAATCTGAATCCTGATTGAGGTATTTTCCTTCTCCATTGCCCCGGTTGACTCCACGACTCCAAAATAGCTTGCTGATGAGCGATCAATATCCATTTCGGCAATAGCTGATGACAAATAGAGCGAGCTGTCTCTGTGCACACTTTTTTCTGCAATTCTTAGAGTGTTTGTTTTGGTTAAAAGCTGCTTCTGATTATTCTCCAGTAACTCCAACTGAGATCTGAGAAGAGAAGTCAGATTCTTTAACTTCTTATCAAATGGTTTTCCGGAATGATATTGCAGAACCTTTTCCTTAGCATTCAAAAAATTGTAGTATTGAATGCTTAACTCACCCAATGATAATGATGATAAATAATTTGGAATAACCGGATCTCTGTATAATGAGTCAGGGTTTTTAGTGTCAAAGTATCTTCCAATCAGAAGTATATCATCCAGCTTTGCAGGATTATCAATAAATGCAAAAATCTCGTTTTCACCCAGTGTATCTGATATACTCTTCAATAAATGTAATTTCCCCGAATTATTCGCTACCAGTTTTACAGGAGCCTGGCGGGCTGTTATTGAAACCGGCCCGGTGACTTTTTCAGGATATTCAATCAGCCATCCGAAAAATAAAAGCAAACCCGCAAGAACGGCAACAATAGCTGTTATAATCCTTCCGGTTTTCAAAGGCATACGGTCAATAATATCCTTTAACTCTTCCGTACGGCTTACTTTTATTTCGTCTTTTTCATATTCCATCTTAACCGATTTTTTCAACTACCCGTTTTTCAGGAGACAGAACACCGCTTTCAGTCCAGATACCCATTTGTTTATTAACAAGTTCATAATAATATTTTTGCTTATTCATAAGTTCCCGGTGAGTACCGGCCTCAGTAATAAATCCATCCTTAAGAACAATGATCTGGTCAGCATTCATTATAGTACTTAACCTGTGCGCAATCACAACAACGGTCCGTTTTTCAAACGCCTCGCTTAAAGCTTTTACTATCTTATGCTCATTAATAGCATCAAGTGCATTGGTAGCTTCATCAAGAAGAAGGAAAGAGGGTCCCTTGTACAGGGCTCTTGCTATCAGCAACCTTTGTTTTTGCCCCCCGCTGAGACCCCTGCCAACTTCCCCTATTTTTGTATGGTATCCCTGGGGCATCTGTTCTACCTCACCTGAAATATGAGCTATCGTTACTGCTTCCTTTAACTTCCGGAAATCAATCTCTTCGTCATCCAGCACAATATTATTAAGAATTGTATCATTGAAAATCTTTCCGTCCTGTAACACAACACCACACTGATTGCGCCATTCCCTGAGGCTTATATTGGAGATATTCATGTTCCCGATAAGGATATCGCCAAATGAGGGCTGATACAATCGCAACAGAAGTTTCAGAAGAGTGGACTTTCCGCTTCCGCTCTCTCCAACTATTGCGGTTGTCTTTCCCTCATGAATTTTAAGGTGTATTTGTTTTAATACAAAAGGTGAGTTCGGAGTATATTGAAATGAAACATTTCTTAAAACCAGGTTTTTATTGCTGGCGATGCTCAGCTTGTTGGTTGCTGCAACATCCTCTTCATCTTTTAACTGGTGTATTTCATTTATCCGTAAAAAACTGATTTTAGCATATTGGGCTGAAATGATAAATCCTATAAATTGTGTTAAAGGCCCGTTTAACATCCCGATAATAAACTGCGTGGAAATCATTACCCCAAAAGTTATTTCACCCGTTATGACCGCTTTTGCACAATAGAAGGTTATAGCCAGATTTTTAATACTCTGGATAAACTGTGCACCCAGGTTTTGGGCATTTGTGATATTCAGAACTTTCAGATTTACTTTATACAATTTGACCTGTATATTTTCCCATTTCCATCTTTTTTGCTTTTCGTAATTATTGATTTTTATATCCTGTATAGCTCCGACCGTTTCTACCCAATAGCTCTGATTTTGTGAAATCAGGCTGAAGTATTCCCAGTCAAGCTTTTTTCTGATTTTAAGAAATGCCATTACCCACAAGACGTATAAGATACTACCCGCAAGGAAAAAGTAAAATATAACCGTATTGAAAATCAAAAGAACCACCCCGAATGTTATAAATGTCAATGACGAAAAGACCAGATTGAGAGAACTGTTCATTATAAAGCTTCTGATACGTTCATGATCCTGTGCACGCTGAAGAATATCGCCGATCATCTTATTTTCAAAAAATGTAACCGGTAACTGCATCAGCTTGATCAGATAATCTGATATTAAAGAAATATTTACCCTGGCAGTTATATGTAGAAGCAGCCAGTCGCGGACAGCGCTGGATATTGCAACAGTTAAAATAATGACAATATTTGCTATAAGTACAAGATTAATAAAGTTAAGATCACGTGTCTGTATACCGACGTCTATAACTGCTTTTGAAATGAAGGGCAAGAGTCCCTGAAGTGCGGTTGCAACTATCATCACAACAAAAATGGTCGAGAAATTCTTCCGGTAAGGTTTAAAATAGCCCAGAACATTCTCAAATGTTTTTTTCCGCTCTGTCTTTTCCTCCAGATCACGTTGCATGAAATCGGCCATTGGTTCTACAGCCAATATGGCACCTGTTTCCTCCTCCGGCTTATACCATCCCTTTTTAAAATCAGCATGCGAATAACTGATCAGGCCTTTTGCGGGATCGGAGACAGATATTTTTGATTGAGTTGTTTTATAGACTACAATGAAGTGGCTGTTTTTCCAATGTATAATGCAGGGTAAAGGCACTTTTGTATGAAGGTTTTTTATATCAGTTTTGACAGCAAGCGTATGTAACCCGATCTTTTCAGCACCATAGCTTAAGTCGAGTAATGAAACTCCTTCCCGTGTTATACCGCATAAATCACGCAGGTGCTGAAGTGAATAATACTTCCCAAAATGCCGGGCGATTATTTTCAGACACGCAGGACCACAATCCATGGAATCCAGTTGGTATTCGGAAGGAAATCTGCTGAATATCATTATAAAAGTTTCAATGTCATGATTTTAATATTTCAATCAATTATTTTGTTATCAATGCCATAGTATCATAAAATTCTTCAAGGACTTAATTTGTATATAATTTTAAATGAGTATCGGGAATCAATAATAAAAAGTTAGTACTAAAATAATATTAATTTTATAATGCTTATAATCAATTACATACATTTTATTCCAAATAACCCCCTTTCCCGTTTCCCCCAAGGGGGAAAAGCTTTGCTTTCAGCTCCTTCCCCCCTGGGGGAAGGTCGGGATGGGGGTATAAATAATAGAAATTAATAGTTTTATTCATGATTGCTGATAGTCACATAATTTTATTCTTAATGGTCACATAGTCATAGTACAGGAGTCTGTTATCAGGCAGATCCGCTAAAGATTCCCTATTATCTGATCCTTCAACCATGATTTAGCACGAGGAAAACCCTTTAATCAAACTGTTGTCAATGCGAGACAAAGCAATTTAACAATCAACACTCTGATTTTTCCGGAGTGAGAAAAAATTTATTTATAACTTTCCCCTAAATTGTTATTGGTAATGTCTTCGTAGGAGCATCTAAATTTTATGTCTTTTGGATAGTAATAAGTTTCCAGAGATTTAGAATACAGGATTGATCCTCCCAGCTCCAGCTTCATTATATTTAATACTTCATAAAGCTGACTCTCTGAAATCCCGAGCTTTTGAGCCAGTACGGAAGGTCTGCCGGTTGCTCTTAAACGAATTAACTGATCTATCCGTTCAATTCTGCGTATCTGATCAATGAAAGCCATTTCACAGAAGTTTAAGCTAATTAAATAAAGATCATAATTACCCCTTCCTTTTATCAACCTGTGACTAACACCAATACTGCAGACTTTTAAGCAGGATCCCTCTTCCGGTAGCATGACCATCGACAAACATTTCATAAATTCTTGCTGTCATGCCCGGTATTAAGGTACCCATCAATTTTAAACTTTTAAAGTAATTTTTGAGAGACATTGGTTCACAATTTGAATTGCAGCTAACCAAATATAAAAAGATATTTTAAAAAAAGGCTTGATCAGGAAAGAATTTTGACGAAAAATTCAGTTGTCAATGAATTCGGGTTTTCTTAACTTAAACTGGTTTCAGGAGAATATCCCGGATTCAGGGTCGGGAGACAATCTATATTCTAAAAAGCTGCCTGTAGAATGCGCCTGTAGCTATATTCCATTAAGCATGTATGTGGAAATATTTTCAGACCGTAGTGCAGCCTTCGGATGCTGTGGCCACCGTGTCTATATATTTTTTCAGTATGCCTGAGTTTGCTTTATATGGAGGTTTTACCCATGCTTTCCTCCTTTCAGATATTTCTGCATCACTGAGTTCGGCTTCCAGACGGTTATGGACGGCATCAATAGTTATTATATCACCATTACGGAGTAAACCAATCAATCCACCTTCAGAAGCTTCGGGTGTAATATGGCCAACAACAAATCCATGGGAACCGCCTGAAAACCTTCCATCTGTTATCAGCGCAACATCATTACCTAAACCTGCTCCCATCACTGCACTCGTTGGTTTTAACATCTCAGGCATTCCCGGAGCACCTTTCGGACCCGAATTACGTATTACAATCACATCACCTTTTAAAACCTCTGTCTGAATACCTCTGATGGCTTCAAATTCATCTTCATATACTCTTGCCTGACCAATAAAAATCTCTCCTTCCTTCCCGGTAATCTTGGCGACTGAACCTGCTGCGGCAAGATTGCCAAACAAAATTTGTATATGTCCATTTTTTTTAATCGGATTATCAATTGGACGTATTATTTTTTGACCTTTTGCAAGCGAATCCAGTTGTTCCAGGTTCTCTCCCAATGTTTTCCCTGTAACCGTCATACAGTCACCATTAAGAAATCCCTCCTTCAGAAGAAATTTCATTACCCCGGGAATGCCTCCAGCCCTATGGAGATCTTCAAACAAATATTTGCCACTTGGCTTTAAGTCTGCAATATACGGAGTATTGTCACTAATGTTCTGAAAGTCGTTGATATCAAGTGGTACATCAACAGCTCTGGCCATTGCGATCAGATGAATTACTGCATTGGTAGATCCCCCAGAGCCATTATCAAAGTAATTGCATTTTCAAATGCATCCCTGGTCATTATGTCTCTTGGTTTAATATCTTCTTCCAGAAGTTTCTTAACAGCCTTCCCAATTTGTCCGCATTCCAATCCTTTTTCTTTACTCAAAGCAGGACTTGATGATGAATAGGGCAGGCTCATACCCATACATTCAATTGCGGAGGCCATGGTGTTTGCGGTATACATTCCGCCGCATGCTCCGGCGCCCGGAATAGAATTTTTTATAATCCCCCTGTAATCATCATCTGATATCCTGCCTTTTAATTTCTCCCCATAGGCTTCAAATGCCGATACAATATCAAGAGGCTCATCTTTCCACCTTCCTTTTCTTACAGTTCCTCCATATACCAGAACTGAAGGCCTGTTAAGACGCCCCAGGGCAATCATAGCGCCGGGCATATTTTTATCACAACCAACAATTGGTATGACAGCATCGTAAAACTGTGCGCTTACAACCGTTTCAATAGAATCAGCAATTATTTCTCTCGAAGGCAATGAATATTTCATCCCCTCTGTTCCATTAGTTATGCCATCACTAACACCAATGGTATTAAAGATTAGACCATATAATCCCTGCTCGTCTACCCCTTTTTTCACATCTTCTGCCAGTCCGTTCAGATGCATGTTACAGGGATTCCCCTGATAACCGGTGCTGACAATGCCAACCTGAGCTTTTTTGAGATCGCTCTCAACCATTCCGATTGCATATAGCATAGCCTGTGCGGCAGGAAGAGTTTCGTCTTGCGTAATTTTTTCGCTGTATTTATTTATTTTGTTCGCCATATCATTAAAATTTCAATAAAAGATAACAAATAACTTATCCGGTAATCAGGAAACATCAGACATGGTAATTTTGTTTGAAAGTGTCAAAATGAATTGGTTTGTATATCGAAAACAGAACCGAACTCTTTGCCTGATAAAATTTTGATAGTTCATTTTTAAACTCCGCGTATCTTGCAGGTGGAACATAAAAACCAATACAAACCGCATTAAAGAATTTTAGATAAAAGTATTGATCCCCATTTCGATTCAGGTGGTAAAGATTACAGAACTTGTCCTTACCAAATTAAATTATTCCTTGCAGAGAATAAACCATGGAACTTAATGGTGATTGAATGATAAAGATTGCTTCGTCCCGCCAGGGTGGGCCTCGCAATGAAAGTTATAATTAATCAGATTTATATTTTATCCATTGTGAAAAGAATACATCATTAAGTCTCAGCTTCTCCCCTGATGAGAAAAGAAAATCCTTGTCAGTCAGGCTCCTTACCGATTGACTCACTGTGCTGGCAGCGCCCAGATTAAAAGCTGATATAAACTCTTTCGAAGTAGGATTTTGAACACCGCCATTCAGTGAAATAGCTTTCAGTACACGAAATTGTATCGGAGTTAGTAACCTCAGATAATTTGCATATACAGGTTCGTTCTCGTTTAATATCTCTAATAACATCAGGTTAACATGTTCTTCTTCTACTTTATTGAAATTACCGTACAACCTGTTGCATAAGTACTGTACATAAAAGGTATGCATTCCGGTTATTTCATTAATCCGTTCCAGCGATTCAACAGAGATTGATTTGGACCCTTTATTAAACTTATCCTTAATGTAATTTTTATATTGCCCGGGGTTAATATTAACTATCTCCATTATTTCTGTCGTATTATAAAACGGACGGTTGGGCAATGAGAAAATTTCAGTAAGAATATGCCGGCTGCTACCTGAAAAAATCATGGTTACATTATTTATATCCTGAACATGCGTTCTCAGGACTGCTTCAATATTCTTTTCAGGATATGCCATTATCTGCTGGAATTCATCAATCGCTATTACAAAATGATTATGTTGTTCCGCCAGATACCCAAAAATTGTGTGAAGGGTCTGTTCCGCTTCCCTGTTATCCGAAATATCAAGTGAGAGGGCCGGCTCGCCAGACAGAGGATCAATTGAAATCTTCAGCCTTAATGCTGATAAACGCTTCAATAGCTTCTTAATTATGCTCTCTCCCTTGCCAATTGAAGTAAATACCGCTTTCCCAAAAGCCTCAACAAATTCCCCCATCGAAGTTGTTGCAAGTATATCGAGATAAATAGGTTTAACTCCTTTTTGGCTTTTCATCAGATAAAAAGAATGTTTTATTAAACCTGATTTGCCCATTCTCCTTGGGGAAAAGAGAGTAAGATGCCTCTTGTTTCTTATTGCATTCAAAATCCTTGATGTCTCTTCCTCACGGTCGCAGAAATATTCCGGCGACAGATAACCACTTATGATAAATGGATTTTGTTTCATGATTATATATTATGTGTTACATATATTATGTAATGCAAGTTATGGAATGTCATTGGAATGAACAAAAAATTCGACAACTATTCAAGGTGCAATCTTAAAACTGTTCATGATTCATAATCTGTTTCACAATGCTTTTGTGCCGTTACCCCGATGTGCTTTGGCGCAGCCCATATAAAAAGCCCGCATCTAAAGCGGGCTTCCCTGTATTAAGCTAAGTTTAATTCATTCATTTAGAAATGTTTCTCTCACGTCATCTCCTGCTCTCCCATCTTTTCCTGCCGTGGTCTGGCACCTTACATCAACCTCTTTCTAATGAAGCAATGTCAGATCACCTACCTTCTTGAATGCTTGTCCATTAGCATATTTCCCTTCCACGTACCATATATATACTCCCTGAAGGCAAAGTTTTCCCTTGTAATAACCGTTCCACGGTATATTGATGTCGTGACTTTCAAAGATCAGCACTCCAAGTCTGTTGAATATCTGCAACTTGTAGCTGAGGACCTTCTCACGTATAGGGGGAAAGAAGAACTGGTCAACTTCGGTACCACCTGTCGGCAGATCAGTACGCTCAATAGGCCCTTCCTTATTAGGTCTGAATACATTCGGAAAACTTATATTTCCTGCAGGTTCAACAGTAACAGCCGGGGATCTTATATACATGTCACTACATCCGTGTGATGTGAAGACGTGGAGAGTAATATCAAATACCCCCTCACGCATATAAATGTGAAACGGCTCTTTCAGTGTGGAGGTATCTCCGTCACCGAATTCCCAAAGGTAGGTATCCCCTCCCGAGGACATGTTGAAACATCTTACTATTTCATCCCCGGCAAATACATAGTCCGGTGTTATTTCAAAATTTGCTTCCGGAGAAGGATATGAATTAACAATTCGTGATTTAACTGACGTGCCATCCTGACTGGTCACTGTCAGCTCGACGCGATATGTGCCAGGAACAGACCATGTGTACTCAGGATTCTTTTCTGTTGAAAAGCTTCCGTCTCCAAAATCCCACCGGTAAGTAGTGCCAGGCGCATCGGTATTCAAAGAAGTATTTTTGATTATTGCTGTTAATGGCGCACAACCCGAAGGGATAGAATCAAAGTTTGCTCTGTTGGGCTTTGGCATTATCCTTACTGAGTGTTGAATACTGTCGGCGCATTTGGAATTGCCGGCAGAGAGTGTTACAATAAATTCGCCCGCCCTGGTATATATATGAACGGGATCCTGTTCTGTCGATATTGCCCCATCACCGAATTCCCAAGACCATATCCAGTTCCCAGGATTTGTATTATTAGTGAAGGTTACCGGATTCCCCTCCTCCTTAAATTCCTGGGAAGTAGGTGCAGCAGAAAATTGGACCAATGGTGCCGGTAAAACGGTTATATCAAAAGTCTTTACATCAGTGCAGTTATAGTAAGATTTCGTTGTAAGCTTTACCTGGTGGACAACCGGCAATGCTGTCATGTTTGTAAAGAAATGCTCTGTAATATTTGCAGAATAAATACTTACTCCATCACCAAACTCCCAGAAGTATTTGTTTGCTCCTGGTAATGCGCTGAATGTTATTGAGTTTCCGCTGCATACAATATTTGTGTTTGCTTCAAAGGTTGCATCGGTAGATGGATATACTGTTATCAATGATGTGAATGTATTAACGCAACCTCCCGGAAGATTTATTGTAAGAGTGACATTGTACTCTATAATTTCGGATGGATTATCGTTTATGAAGGTATGAACCGGATTTGTGTCGGTCGAATCTACAGATGACCCGTCCCCAAAGTCCCAGGAGAAATCTGCAATACCTGTCATATCCTTATTGAAGGTAACAACCAGTGGTGAACATCCACTGCTTATATTATGTGTGAAATCAGCCGGCTGGCTTCCAACAATAACTTTTATATCATCACTTGCAGTACACCCGTTGCTGTCTTCAACTTTGTAATTCAGATTGTAAGTTCCGGTAATATGTGTACTGAAGGTTGGTGATTGCACATTATTACTACTTAGAGGGTCTGTATCTCCTGTCCATATATGCTGTAAATATATTCCCGACCCTCCCGTCGGATCACCATTAATTACTATCTGTGCATCACCACATGCATTTAGCGGATCAATATCCGAAAAGTCAACCACTGGATTTTGATTAACAATCAGGGTTGCATTATAAGAATATACCGTGGTACATTTTGCAATAAATGCAAGTCTGTATAGGTTACCATTAGCCGTCAGGGGAATATTGATGAGAGTCAATTGCCGCGATGATGATCCGCTGTATGTTGTGTTGTTATGGATATCTGTCCATGATACTCCGTCATCTGAACTTACCTGCCATCTCAGGGAATCAATAGTTCCGGTTCCATTTCCGGAAAAAACAACAGGTTCGTTGCCGGCACAGATAGTTTTATCTGACGGACTGAGAGTTACTTCCGGAGGTAAGCTTACCCTCAGAACCGCTAAATCAGAGTAAAGAGGAACGCCACATGTTCCGCTGACGATCACTCTGAAGTTACTGTTATTGTAATTATCCGTAATATTTGTCAGGGTCAGAGTCGGCTTTGCAGCTCCGCTGAAGTTTATCCCGTCGTCTGTCACATCGACAAAACCCGTTCCCCGGTTGATCTGCCACTGATAGGTAACACCTGTTCCGGTTACCTCAACACTAAAAGTTCCACCGGAATTCACACACACATCCAGGTCTACAGGTTGTTTAATAATGTTTATTTGCTTGTTTACCGTCAGGATTGCCGGGTCAGAGATAACTGTAGCAGAGCAACCTGTAACACCAACCCGGTATATATGTCCGGTCACTGTTTCAGGAACGCCCGTCAGATAAAGGGTTGAAGTATTGGCACCGGAATAAATTCCTCCGTTGACAACAGGAACAAATCCGTTTCCACTGTCTTCTTCCCATTGATAAGAAATACCTGGCCCCACGGCAGTTACATCGAATCTGGCCATATCAGACTCACAGACTGATAAACTTACCGGTTGCCTTGTAATTACTGGCAGGGCTTGTACAGTTATTGTAGCTGTTCCGGTAAGATTTTGAGAAGGAACCGCAACTTCACAGCCTGTGACATCTCTCACCCTTAATAATTTATAAATTGTTGTTACAGGAGGTGACACGTTGATGCCTTCACTGCTTGTATACCGGGTAACTGTACCAAGATTCTCTATATCGAGCTCGTAGGGGCCTGTTCCTCCGGTTATACTGACACTTAGTACAGAGGTCTGCCCCGGGCATATTGTTTCTCCGCCTGTAAGATTTGCAAGTGGAAGTGGAATGACCTTCACCTCAACAATATTAGAGTATACTGTCCCGCATCCGGATTCTGAGGATGTAACCCTCCTGTAATCAGTATCAGATATAAGTGGGTTGACATCTGTATATGTTAGTCCTGTAGCCCCGTTAATATCTGACCATGTTCCAAGACCTGCGGGGCTTTTCTGCCACTTAAAGGTGAGACCTGTTCCGCCAGACGGATCTGTGACACTTGTAAATGCAACAGGAGCCGTATTATAGCAAACAGACTGGTTACTCCCTATAACGCCTGCATTTAATTGATTGTAAATATTTACGTTAATTGATGATGGAGCTCCAGCACCGCAGCTATTTTCAGGATAAACCGATATCGTTATTGGTGAGACTGCACCTGCTGCAAAGTCAATGCTGATTGATCTGGTACCTTGTCCCGATACTATAACTGCACCCGGGGAAACAATCCAGACATAATTTGAAGCATAAGCTATTTCGGATATAGAATAGATAACTCCCGACTGACCATTGCAAACATTTAAGGGACCAGTAACAGGTCCCGCCTCACCGGGACCTGCCGGATTAATATTAACAGCATAAGCTGGGGTCTGGAAAGAGCAGCCTGGTGTTGTCAGAGTTGCCGGTGTGGTTTCAGTTACCTGCAGGGTGCCCGGTCCGGCTGCAATATTCCATTGTACATTTACCCTGTCAGATGTTGAAGAACCGGATATTACACCGTTGGTAACTGTCCAGAGATATGTATGTCCCGTTACCAATGCCGTGGTATAAGTTTTTGTATCATTCAGACATGGTCTGGTCTCTCCTGATATCGACGGTGCAGGCAACGGGCTTACAACTATGTCCCGTATTGCTGTTGCAGGAGTTCCGCATAAAAAAGCAGCGGTACGCCTGTACCTGTATGTACCAGGCAAAGTCATCACTTCGCTGAACGCAGGACCTGACCCTGAGAGAGGTGTCCAGTCGGTAAAAGCGGGTCCGGGAGCCCTGTCCCATGTATAAACAGGTCCTGTTGAAGAGGGTGTTCCGGTTGATGCGCCTGTAATATTTGTTATACTTACTGAGCCACCGGCACAAATATCCGAACCAGTTATGACCCCACCTGTATTGATGGTTGAATAGACGGTGATATCCCTGGTTGCTGATACAGGCGTTCCGCATCCGAATGTCGCTGTCCTTCGGTATCTGTAAACTCCTGGTACAGCCATATCTTCACTGAAGCTTTCTTCCAGTCCCCTGAGTGGCGTCCAAACAGTAAAAGCCGGACCCGGCGCCCTGTCCCAGCTATAATAAGGCCCGCCGGAAGCTGGTGTTCCTGTCGATGCACCAGTAATACCGGAAATAGTGACAGTACTCCCCGCGCAAACATTTGAGCCTCCGATAGCGCCTGCATCATTCTCAACTGAATAAACTGAAAGTGTTTTACTTCGGGTATTTGAACTGCACCCCGGGTCAGTTGCATATTGTAAACCGACTTTTATGATCTTGTCACCCGAAATCGCTCCCACATTAACAGAGATCTGTCTTGTTCCCTGTCCTTCGATTATACTTAAGCCGGCAGGTACAGACCACGTATATTTTGTTGCTCCGCCGAAAGGCATTAAAGGAGGATTATCGGGAACACTAAAAATTAAACCGCCGGCACCCGGACATGTTGAGACCGGACCACTTATAACGGCCGGCCGGGGAAGTTCTTCCCGAATGACAAGGGTAACCTGTCCCGGAGTGCTCTGACAACTTAATCCGTCAGGGGATCGGTCAACAATCCAGTAATTATAAATCCCGGCAGCTGTCTGGGTTTGAGTATAGTTGGTTCCGGTTCCGACCTGGCTAGTCAGGGCCGGATCGGAATACCAAAAGATTGTTCCGGCTACAGGGCTGGTAACAGTAAGTGTCCTGTCTCCATCATAACAGATTGTTTTGCCTGCAGCAGAAGGAGCGGGAGGTGCTGCCACCACCAATATGTCAACAAATGTATCAACATATTCAGGGTCGGGCCAGTTACATTTGTTCCAGTTCTTCAGGTAAACCCTGAAATACTGACCTGCCCTGCATGTAGCGGGTATCGTGATTGCCTGACTAAGTGAAGTAGGACCATAGGGTAGTGGTGAAAATCTTCCGCTTGCCTGTGGGGCATTACCCATGGTGGCAATATTAATATCTCCGGTTATAGTATTTGTAATTGCTCCAAGCGGATCCTGGCCGTAAAGCCATTCGATATTCCTTGGGTCAAGGTTCGGAAGAGGTTTAAGACCACCGGGAAGAACCGGATTCTGACAGTTCCAGTTGCTGTCATCTCTTATTGTAATAACTGTCCTGGTCCCTTCACACACATGTATTGTTGTGCTGCCGGTAGCATTATTGACCAGCTGAAGAAATCCATCCCCATCCGAAGGAATATCCCTTCCATGGACTACCGCAATATACTGAACCGCTCTTGTTTGGCCGCATGGGTTTTTTATGCTGTTGGAAAACACATAGTTACAATCTGAAATTGTAGAATATGTATGTGTCCGCAATTCAATCGGAGGAATATCATTGTCTTTATCAGAGGTATAGGTTGCAGTGGATCCGTCACCCCAGTCAAGCGTCCACTGAGTCCCCTTTAATATGCCATTTATATCAGGATCAGGATTAGTAATTAAAACATCAAATATAGCAACCGGAGTTTTATTTATGCAAATAACCGGCTGAGTAAAACCTGTAAGAATATTTATCAGTGGACAGGACCGGGTCGTACAAAATAATTTTAAAGGTGCCGGTTGTAAAATACCACTGCCACCTTCAGCAACAATATATATGGTATGTTCTGTTGATGAATTTATAACGTCAAGAACTACCTGTAAAACTGTATTAATTTCAACATCGCTTACGGGGATTGCCGCCACAGCTACTCTTGTCCCTGAAGGACCTGCCAAAGCCATACTCTTTACCTCATCAGAGGAGTAGACTGAACTATTATTATAATTAAATACGGAAATATAAACGATACCGGTATTGTCTATTCCAACATCCATCTTTATTGATATCGGACCTGTTGCTGTTACCGAAGGTGTTCCATTAAGCCATAGAGGAGATTGACCAGACAAGCCTGTAATAGAAACCTGTATCATGAAAACAATCAGGAAAAACCTTCTTGCTACCACAAAATTTATTTTTTTGATACCAAATAAAGTTGACATTACCATGCCTGGCCGTCTAATATGTATTGCAAACACTAACTAATGAGGCTTAAGTTTATACGTAATATTCACAAAAAGGTTGCACCTTTCTGTTATAAACGGAATACAGTAAATAGTATGAAACCAGCATGACTGGTACTTACATATTAAAGTTCTTCAGAAGAACTCAAATAAAAAAGCCGTCTCATTTTTGTTATGAGACGGCCTCTCCATTTTTTATTTAAATTATTGTTAGTGAAGAAGTGTCACATCTCCCACCTTCTTGAATGGCTGACCATTGGCGTACTTACCTTCAACATACCATACATACACTCCCTGCTGGCAAAGCTTCCCTTTATAATAACCGTTCCACGGGATATTGATGTCGTGACTTTCAAAGATCAGCACCCCAAGCCTGTTGAAGAGCTGTAGCTTATAGTTTGTAACCTTTTCCCGTATTGGCGGGTAGAAGAACTGATCAACTTCGGTGCCCCCGGTAGGCAGATCAGAACGTTCTATCGGTCCTTCCTTGTTCGGAGTAAATACCGTCGAGAACCTGACATCACCTGCCGGTTCCACAGTAACACCGGGCGAAAGAATATACTTGTCGCTGCAACCATTATCCGAGAAGACCCACAGTGTTATGTCATAGATCCCCTCTTCCATATACCTGTGGAAAGGTTCTTTGATTTTAGAAGTATCCCCATCGCCAAACTCCCAGATATATCTGTCACCTCCTTCACTGAGATTGAAGCACCTTACCTTTTCATCATTGACAAATACAAAGGAAGGTGAGACTTCAAAATATGCCTTAGGTGATGGATAAGCATTGATTACCTGCGACTTAACCGAGGTCCCACCTGGCCCGGTAACTGTCAGCTCGATCCGGTATGTACCGGCAGTGAAATAAGTATAAGTCGGATTTTTGGCCGTTGAGATACTGCCGTCACCAAAGTCCCATCTGTATGTTGTTCCTGGTGCTTCAGTATTCAGAGATGTGTTATTAATAATGATACTGAGGGGCCCACAACCCGATGGTATTGAGTCGAAATTGGCCACCGGTGGAATCGGCAATATACTTACTATATGCTTAATACTGTCTGAACAGTTCGCATTACCTGCAACCAGAGTTACATTGAAGTCACCAACATCAGTATAGGTGTGTTGGGGATCCTGAACCGTTGAAACAGCTCCATCCCCAAATCTCCACAACCAGTTCCAGGTACCTGCAGTGGTCGCATTTGTAAAGGTTACAAGGTTACCTGCCACATTAAAGACCTGAGTTGGAGGTATTGCAACGAACTGCGGCAAAGGTACAGGCATAACGGTAATATCATAAGTCTTCACATCGGTACAGTTATAAAATGAAGTTGTGGTTAGTTGTACCGTATATACAACCGGTGCAGTTGTAAAGTTAGTATAGAGATGTGTTCCGATGTTGGTCGAATATCCGCTGGCACCGTCACCATACTCCCAGAAATACTTGCTTGCTCCGGGTAATGTGGTGAATGTTATAGAGTTTCCGCTGCAGACAATATTTGTGCTTGCTGTGAAGGTGGCATCGATCATTGGATATACAGTTACCATAGAAGTGTAAGTGTCGGTGCATCCTCCCGGAGACTGCACACTCAGTTCCACATTGTAATATTCCACAGATGTCGGTGTGGTATTGGTGAATGTATGTGTAGGGTTAGCATTTGCGGTCTCAAGCGGTGAACCATCATCAAAATTCCACGAGAAATTCGCAATTCCTGTCATATCTTTGGTGAAGTTCACAGTAAGAGGCGTACAGCCGGAACTTACATCCTGTGTGAATGAAGCATCAGGAGCATCAACAATTACTGCCACATCATCACTGCCATAGCAACCGTTACTGTCCTTAATCCTGTAGTTCAGATTATAAGTTGCTGCGATCTGCGAATTGAAGGTGGGCGACTGAACAAAGTAATTATTCAGAGGACCGACATCGCCTGTCCATAAATGAGAGGACCATGTACCTGATCCGCCAGTCGGATTTCCATTGATTACCAGAGGAATACCACCGCAGGCATGTATCGGATCGACTCCGCTGAAATCAACAACAGGATTGGCATTAACCGTAAGTGTTGCAGCATTTGTCGGAACTGTAGTACATTTTGCTTTAAGAGTAAGTCTGTACTGGGTCCCGTTAAAGGCGTACGGAACATTGAACAGATTAAGCTGTTGCGAAGTTGCTCCGGCGTAATTTGTATTGTCATGGATATCCGACCATGTGCCGCCGCTGAATACCTGCCACCTCAGTGAATCGATCATTCCTGACCCGTTGGCGGTAAAGAGAACTGGTCCGCCGCCGTCACATATTGACTTATCAACAGGATTAAGAGATACAGCGGGAGGTATATTAACCCTCAGCACGGCAAAGTTTGAATAAACAGGGATACCACATGTACCACTCACAATAACCCTTAATATATAGTTATTGAAGGCAGCAGTGACATTTGTAATGGTAAGGGTGCTGAGGTTTGCGCCACTGAAATTTGCATCGTCAATAACATTTATGAAGCCTGTTCCATTATTTACCTGCCACTGGTAGACAACTGCCGTACCTGTTGCAGTCACGTTGAAAGTTGCATTGGCATTCATACATACTACCGAGTCTTTCGGTTGCGTAACAATTTCCGGCACTGTATTAACGGTAAGTGTTGCATCGGCCGACGTTACTGATGATGAACATCCTGATACCACAGCATGGTAAACAAATCCATTCATCAGTCGGGTCGCTCCGAAGAGACTCAGGGTTGAGCCTGTAGCTCCGAAATAGATGCCGCCATCAGTAACCGGATTAAACCCACTACCCTCATCAACATACCACTGGTATATAAGATCCGACCCGGAAGCTGTTACCTTGAAGTTAACGAGTCCGTATTCGCAGGTTGTTATGTTTACAGGCGGTACAGTTATCGCAGGGAGATCCCTGACGGTGACTGTGGCTGATCCCAACAGATTTGCAGACGGGCTTAACACCTCACAGTTATTTGCGTCCCTTACCCTTAACAGCCTGTATGTTGTAGTAGCTGCAGGTGAGACTATGATGTCAGTACCGCTGACATAGCCTGCAATAGTTCCATGGTTCTCTATATCAATCTCAAACGGACCTGTTCCCACCATCAATGTTACCTTAAGAACTGATGTCTGGGAAGGACATATCGTCTCACCGCCTGAGAGTACGGCAACCGGTCTTGGATTAACTCTGACCTCGACCTCATTACTATATACCGGCATACAAATGCCTGATGAAACCATTCTCCTGTAATACAGAGTATTGGCAGCGCCGGCAGGTGGCGTATACAAATTGCCTGTTGCACCTGCGATATTAATGAAAGGCCCGCCTGCATTTGAAGCATATTGCCATTGATAATTATAACTGCCCTGACCTCCAGTTTCAGCTACAGTTACTGTCAGCTGTGCAGGATTATCACCGCTGCAGAGCACCTGATCATCCGCAATGGTTCCAGGGGTCAGCAATGCAGGCTGTGTCACATTTATTGTGGTAACAGCAAAACAACCCCTGGAGTCGGTAACAGCAACAGTGATTACACCGGCACCAGCATTGAAGAAGGTCTGCGAGTTGAATCCCGGGGCAGCCAGTGTCGCACCACTTGTATTGGAAACAACTGTGAAGCTATAGGGCATTGTACCACCGGAACCATAGAAAGTACCCATTCCGTCCATTTCGTTGAAACAATCAAGTGCTATATCACCTGTTGAAGTCAAAGCAAGTATAAGCGGCCCGGTTATTATCAGGTTCGGATAAAGAATTACCGAACAAGCCTGGTTAGCAGCATCCCGCATACGTACATCATACGTTCCGGGTATAAGATTTGTAAACCCTGCCGCTCCTATCCATGAACTGCCACCGTCAATTGAGTACTCATATGTACCATATCCGCCGGTTGGTGCACTAATTGTAATTGAACCATCATTTGCCCCAAAGCATGTAACATCTGTTTTCGTAACTGTGGCTGAAAGCGGACCTGGCTGGGTGATCGAATAAGAACTGTTAAGAACAACCACACAACCTGTATGACCACCATCCCTGATAAGGACACTGTAAGCTCCGGGTGTAAGACCGGCAAAGCTTCCGGATGCCTGCCATGAGCCTCCTCCGTTGATGGAGTATTCGTATGTGCCATATCCGCCGGTTGGTGAAGAAATGGTTATCGTTCCATCGTTACCACCGAAACAGCTCACATTTGTGCTCGATATACCCGCATTTAGAACTGAGGGTTGTGTAATAGCAACAGTAGCGTCAAGAAGAACAGAACATGAGATATTCCCTGCATCCCTGATCCATACACTATAGGTTGCCGGAGGGAGATTTGTAAATGTATCTGATCCCTGCCATATTGTTCCTCCGTTTACGGAATACTGGTAAGACCCGTATCCTCCTGCAGGAGAGCTTATAGTTATCTTTCCGTCATTGGCACCAAAGCAGGTGACCATGTCAGGAATAACAGTAGCACTCAGCACTGCAGGCTGGGTAATAACAAGAGCCGGATCCAGAACTGCCACACAACCATTGTTTGCTGCATCCCTGATCTGCACATTATAGCTTCCCGGGAGTAAGTTGATAAAGCTTCCCGAAGATTGCCAGTTAACTCCTGCGTCAATACTGTAATCAAATGTTCCATAACCACCTGAAGCCCCAATAATTGTAATTGTACCATCGCCCGTTCCGTTACAGGTTATATTTGTTTTTGAAACAAATGCTGTAAGTGCTGCAGACTGAGTTATCTGAAGCGATCCGTTCAGGATTATAGCACAGGAAATGTTTCCCGCATCGCGTATCTGTACATTATAGAAACCTGGCAACAGGGCTGCAAAATTACCCGAAGACTGCCATGTTGTCCCGCCATTGACAGTGTACTCATAGGTTCCATAACCGCCCATAGGATTGGTTATTGATATGGTTCCGTCGCCGGCACCAAAACAGGTCACATTAGTACTCGCAACAGAAGCTGAAAGTATAGCAGGCTGGGTTATTGCCAGTGCTCCGTCCAGGGTTATGCCGCATGCAATGTTAACTGCATCCCTGATCATCACATTATAGCTTCCGGGAGCAAGGTTCGTAAATGTATCTGACGGTTGCCATGTAGAACCTCCGTTCACTGAATAGGCATAAGCTCCATAACCGCCCAGAGGATTGGTTATTGTTATTGTTCCGTTATTTGCTCCGAAACAGGTAACATGGGTACTGGAAACGGTCGCTGAAAGAATTGCAGGCTCTGTTATTATAAGTGCGGAATTCAGAACTGCTACGCATCCGATATGCGCTTTATCTCTTATCTGAACATTGTATGAAGCCGGTGCCAGGATGGTAAAGTTCCCCGCAGCCTGCCAGCTTGCTCCTCCGTTGTTACTGTATTCGTAAGTGCCATAACCTCCTGTCGGGCTGGTTATGGTTATTGTACCGTTATTTGCACCGAAACAGGTTACATCGGATGAACTGATATTCGCATTAAGTGGTGCAGGTTCCGTGATATTAAGTGCGTTATTAAGTACTATCACACATCCGTTATTTGCTGCATCTCTGATCCTTACATCGTAAGTGGCCGGAAGCAGGCTGGTAAAGAGACCTGTAGCCTGCCAGTTCAAACCGCCGTCAATTGAATACTGGTATGTACCGTAACCTCCCACAGGAGCAGTTATGTTTATTATACCGTCGCCAGCACCGTTGCATGTTACGTTTGTGGGTGTCACAACTGCATTCAATACGGGAGGCTGATTGATCTGAAGTGCATTATCCAGAACAATCACACAGCTTATATGATCTGCATCGCGGATCTGGACATTATAATTGCCGGGACCAAGGGCTGTAAAGCTGCCCGAACCCTGCCATGAGCCGCCACCGTTTATACTGAATTCGTAGTTGCCGTATCCTCCTGTTTCTCCTGTTATTGTTATTGTACCATCGCTTGCTCCGAAGCAGGATATATTTGTTTTGTCAACAGTTGCTGCCAGAATTGATGGTTGTGAAATCACCAGGTTTCCGTTAAGGGTAACCACGCAGGCTGCATGAGATGCGTCTCTTATCCTAACATCATATGTACCAGGTGAAAGATTGGTAAAGTTGCCAAGACCAGTCCAGTTTGTTCCTCCGTTTACACTGTATTCGTATGTCCCGTAACCGCCGGTGGCACCCGTAATCGTTATAATACCATTATTGGCGCCGAAACATGTTACATCGGTTGATGTTACAGTGGCAGTAAGCGGGTCCGGTTCAGTGATCACCAGCGCACCGTTAAGAGTTATTATACAGGTTGGTACAGCAGCATCACGAATCAGTACATTATACGTACCGGGGACAAGAGCAGTGAAGGAACCTGAACCCTGCCATCCGGTACCACCGTCAATCGAGTAATCATAAGTACCGTGTCCGCCCGAAGGTGATGATATTGTTATTGTTCCGTTATCAGCACCATTGCATGTCACATTTGTCTTAGCAATGTTTGCATTCAGAACGATGGGTTCGCTGACATTAAGCGAATTGTTAAGCGTTATTATACAGGAAGGATTTCCGGCATCTCTTATCTTAACATTATAGAATCCGGGTATTAGACCGGAAAAGATATTTGATAACTGCCAATCCGTACCTCCGTTTATGGTATATTCATATGCTCCGTATCCTCCGGCTGCACCGTTAATTGTAATTGTGCCATCACCGGCTCCATAACAGGTCACATTGGTTTTCACAATTGTTCCGCTGAGAATGACCGGTTCGGTTATAATAACCGGCGGATTAAGGGCAATAATACATGTGGTGTTTACAGCATCACGTATTCTGATGTTGTAGGTTCCCGGTGCAAGGTTAGTAAAGATGCCCGATCCCTGCCATGAAGTTCCGCCGTTTATACTGTAGCCGTAACTGCCATAGCCGCCTGTTGCACCTGATATAGTTATTGTTCCGTCAGCTGCACCATTGCATGTCACATTTGTTGAGCTGACAGTTGCACTGAGAACATCCGGCTGAGAAATGATCAGGGCATTGTCGATGGTAAGAACACAGCCTGTCTGAACTTTATCCCTGATACGAACATCGTATGAACCCGGAAGGAGTGCTGAGAATATTGCATAGTTCAGCCAGTTTATGCCACCATCTATTGTATACTGATATGTTCCGTACCCGCCGGCACTGTTTGTGATAGAAATAACGCCGTCGCCTGCTCCAAAGCATGTAATATCAGTCTTTATTACCATTGCGCTGAGGGCAGCAGGCTGTGTTATCTGCAGTCCGGCATTAAGAATTATGAAACAGCCGGTATTTGCAGCGTCGCGTATTCTTACGTCATAAGTTCCCGGAACCAGGTTATTAAACAATCCTGCAACCTGCCAGTTTGTACCGCCATCAATTGAGAACTGATAGGTTCCGTAACCGCCGATAGGTGCTGTTATATTTATTATCCCGTCGGCTGCACCGTTACATGTTACATTTGATGATGAAACAGTTGCCTGGAGAACGGCAGGCTGGGATATTACTAATGCTGCGTTTATAACTTTGTAGCATCCTGTGAATGCTGCATCACGTATCTGAACATTGTAGGTTCCCGGTGCCAGGCCGGTATAGGTTCCGTTGGCCTGCCATGAACCGCCGCCGTTTATGCTATATTGATAAGTACCATGGCCTCCGGATTCCCCCGAAATAGTAATTGTACCATCAGTACTTCCGAAACATGAAACATTGGTACTACTGACAGTTGCAGCGAGTTCCGGTGGTTCTGAGATCACCAGGTTTCCGTTCAGGATAACCTCGCAACCGGTAAGTGCTGCATCCCTGATCCTTACATCATAAGTACCGGGAGGCAGGTTGGTGAAGTTGCCTGATCCCTGCCATGTTGCACCGCCGTCAATTGAATATCCGTATGTACCGTATCCGCCTGAAGGAGCGGAAATTATTATTAACCCGTTATTGGCACCGAAACAATTTATGTCGGTTCCGGCAACAGTGGCATTAAGAACAGCCGGTGCCGTTAACTGGAGGGCATTATTAAGAACGAGAATACAGGTCGGATTGGCAGCATCGCGCATCATCACATTATATGTACCGAAGCTTAACCCTGAGAAAACCGGGGAAACCTGCCAGTTACCGCCACCATCAATAGTGAATTCCTGAATTCCCGAACCTCCTGCAGCACCCGATATTGTTATTGTTCCATCGCTGGTACCAAAACATGTAATATTTGTTCCTGCTGCAGAACCTGTAAGAACTGGAGGCTGTGTAAGTGTAATATTAGCTGTTGCATTACATCCTTTTGTATCAAGTACGCTGACTGCATAATAACCTTCTTTCAGCGAGCTTATATCTTCGGAAGATTCCGTAAATGAATCCGGACCTGTCCACGATATTCCGAATGGACCTGTTCCATCGGTAATAGTCATATCAATCGCTCCAGTGCTAACATTATAGCAGATAAGGTTTGTTCCGCTCAGAGTAAGTGCAGGAGGAAGATTAACAGTTATATCTGCAGTTCCCGAAACAGCACCGACACATGAGTTGCCATCGGTAAGTGAAGTAAGGGTATAGGATGTATTGACAAGCGGTGAAACTGAAACCGTATACACATTTGTGAGATGACCAGCAACCGTAACTGGTGTTGTGCCATCGGTATAGGTGAAAGTGAAAGGAGCAACTCCTGTGAACGACATAGTGAGAGTTGCAGAACCCCCTTTACACATTTCATTTGTTCCGCTTATTGTACCTGCCGGTTTTGGGAAGTAGGTCACTGTTGTCGTTCCTGTGCCATTATTAGTACAGTTGACATCTGTAACATTTACAATTGTATAAGTACCCGCTAAAGTTACGTTTAAAGAGTATGGATCTGCTGCAGTTGCGATTGGCGCCTGTGGTACCCCATTTAATGCATAGGTAAAGGTATATGGTCCGGTGCCGGTAAAATCAACAGAAAGATTCATTGAACCTGCTTCACATATCGTTCCGCCGCCGCTTATTGTTGCAGTAGGTAAGGGATTGACAGTAACCGCAAACGGGTTATGGTTAGTTATGCACCCGGCAGCATTGGTCTCACGTACAGATATTGTACCTCCGACATTGGCAAAGATAATCGTTATTGAACTGGCCGAGGGGTCGCCTATTATTGCAGCACCACCGGGTACGGTCCAGTTAAAGACTGACCCAGCTCTGTTTGTAACATTGTAAACCTGAGTACTGTTTGCGCATACAACTGCCGGTCCGCTAATATTTTCCGCAACAGGTACTCCATAAACCTGTACCGGCAGAGTTGAAACATCGCCTGGACAAGTATATGAGTTGGTTTCAAACACTGTTATATTTCCTGATCCTGCAACAGCTGCAGCATCTATGAGGATTGCATTTGTATTAAAGTCAAAGGTCTTTGTTCCAACTGCAGGATCAACAGTCCAGGTGAACGTTGAACCGCTGACCGGGTTTACCTTATAAACAATATCCTTGTCTGTTACGCATATCTTATCGCGGCCTGTTATCGGCTGCGGTATAGGCTCAGGGTTAATTATGATAATAACCGGAGTCGGCGTACCGACACAACCGAATGAACTTATTGGTGTAATAGTATAGGTAGCGGTAACAGGTGTTCCTGAGAAATTATCTAACTGATCATTAATATGAATTGTACCAGCAGGATCGGCCACTACATTTACTCCGGCTGTTCCCTGTGCGGAAGCATCCGACATAACAGGTACCGGCCAGTTAAAGAGTGTGTTAGCCGGTACATTTGCCGGAACAAGGAATATCTCTTTACCTATTGCAACACCTGAACAGACTGTTTTAGTCTGGGCTGGGAAGACTACAGGCTGTGGACGAATTGTAATCACAACATCCACTGTTGCACCGATGCAATCAGGAGCCAATACGGGCTGAACGCTATAGGTAACAGTTTTGTTTACACCTGTGGTATTAATATATTTATCGTTAGCAAGATACCCGGCCGGAGCAGGTAAAATATTCGGTACAGCAGCGTTCCCGGCTTCAGTAAGTCCGGCAGAGACTATTTTACCCAGTATATTAAAGTGTGTTGGAGGAACACTTCCTAAAGCCTCTTTAAGAACAAGCCCGATAGCTTCATTGCTGCAGGCAAATCTGTTAAGGCCGGGATCAAGGACAGGCTGAGAGCCCACATTGATGACAACTGTTACAGGAGTCCCCGGACAACCATTCTTATAAGGAGTGACTGTATAAGTTGCAGTCCCCAAAACACCCATTGTATTAATAAAAGTATCCGTTATATTGGCAATTGATGCCGACCCCCTGGCTGTTCCACCGGAGAAGTTAACATTCACGGGAAACAATACCGGAGCTCCCCAGGTAAAGTTCACATTACCTGCGGGATTTATGAAATTATCAAGAAGTATCTGATAATCTAAAGCATTTCCGGAACATGCTGCAGTATTTTGACCCGGGGTAATAACGGGTTCCGGATTAATATTTACAACAACATTCTGAACATTGCTGCATCCATTGGCTGCAAGCGTATATTGATATGTTACCGCTATAGGGGCACTGGTAATATTCCTGAGTGTTTCACTGGGGTTGTTTGTTCCCGATGTTGGACCAACAGGTGTTATTCCTGCTAATGTTGCCCTGTTCCAGTTAAACGTTGTTCCTGCCGTGGCACTGGTCGGCGGATAACTGAAAAGGTTATTACTGCATATATCTGCGGGAGTCAGAGAACTATTAAGTAATGGAGTTGGATTTACTGTTATTGTAAAAGTTTTTGTCGGACCTGCACAACCCACTGCATTATTTGTGAATGTAGGAGTAACTATTATTGTGGCAACTATGGGTGCTATTCCTCCATTTGTGGCTGCAAAAACACCAATGTTTCCGGAACCGACGGCAGCTAAACCAATACCCGGAACCGAGTTCGTCCATGTGTAAGATGTTATACCACCAGTATTAACGGTTGTAAAGTTAATCACGGCTATGTTTGTTCCGTTACAAATAACTTGATTTCCAGGTTGGACAACTTGTCCTGTCGGGTTTACTGTTACATCAAGATTGAATGGTGTTCCTGCACACAATCCGAAGCTCGGGGTTATGACATATCTCACAACAACAGGTGCTGTGGTCGTATTATCAAGACTCTCATTTATTGATGAAGTTGCTCCACTGCCTATCGGGTTAGCTATACCTGCAACTACTGCTCTTGTCCATGAAAAGGTTGCCCCTGCAGTCGAACTCGTAGCTGTGTATCCAAGTGGAGTATTATCACATACTGTTGCCGTAGCTGCACTTGTAATTACTGCTGTGGGATTTACCGTTACATCAAGATTGAATGGTGTTCCTGCACATAATCCGTAGCTCGGGGTTATGATATATCTCACAACTACAGGTGCTGTGGTGGTATTATCCAGATTTTCATTTATTGCTGATGTGGCACCGCTTCCTATAGGGTTAGCTATTCCAACAACAACTGCTCTTGTCCATGAAAAGGTCGCTCCTGCAGTCGAACTCGTAGCCGTATAGGCCGTTGAAGCATTATCGCATATTGTCTTTGTAGCTGCACTGGTAATTACTGCTGTGGGATTTACCGTTACATCAAGATTGAATGGTGTTCCTGCACATAATCCGTAGCTCGGGGTTATGACATATCTCACAACAACAGGTGCTGTGGTCGTATTATCAAGACTCTCATTTATTGATGAAGTTGCTCCACTGCCTATCGGGTTAGCTATACCTGCAACTACTGCTCTTGTCCATGAAAAGGTTGCCCCTGCAGTCGAACTCGTAGCTGTGTATCCAAGTGGAGTATTATCACATACTGTTGCCGTAGCTGCACTTGTAATTACTGCTGTGGGATTTACCGTTACATCAAGATTGAATGGTGTTCCTGCACATAATCCGTAGCTCGGGGTTATGATATATCTCACAACTACAGGTGCTGTGGTCGTATTATCCAGATTTTCATTTATTGCTGATGTGGCACCGCTTCCTATAGGGTTAGCTATTCCAACAACAACTGCTCTTGTCCATGAAAAGGTCGCTCCTGCAGTCGAACTCGTAGCCGTATAGGCCGTTGAAGCATTATCGCATATTGTCTTTGTAGCTGCACTGGTAATTACTGCTGTGGGATTTACCGTTACATCAAGATTGAATGGTGTTCCTGCACATAATCCGTAGCCCGGGGTTATGACATATCTCACAACAACAGGTGCTGTGGTCGTATTATCAAGACTCTCATTTATTGATGAAGTTGCTCCACTGCCTATCGGGTTAGCTATACCTGCAACTACTGCTCTTGTCCATGAAAAGGTTGCCCCTGCAGTCGAACTCGTAGCTGTGTATCCAAGTGGAGTATTATCACATACTGTTGCCGTAGCTGCACTTGTAATTACTGCTGTGGGATTTACCGTTACATCAAGATTGAATGGTGTTCCTGCACATAATCCGTAGCTCGGGGTTATGATATATCTCACAACTACAGGTGCTGTGGTCGTATTATCCAGATTTTCATTTATTGCTGATGTGGCACCGCTTCCTATAGGGTTAGCTATTCCAACAACAACTGCTCTTGTCCATGAAAAGGTCGCTCCTGCTGTCGAACTCGTAGCCGTATAGGCCGTTGAAGCATTATCGCATATTGTCTTTGTAGCTGCACTGGTAATTACTGCTGTGGGATTTACCGTTACATCAAGATTGAATGGTGTTCCTGCACATAATCCGAAGCTCGGGGTTATGACATATCTCACAACAACGGGTGCTGTGGTCGTATTATCAAGACTCTCATTTATTGATGAAGTTGCTCCACTGCCTATCGGGTTAGCTATACCTGCAACTACTGCTCTTGTCCATGAAAAGGTTGCCCCTGCAGTCGAACTCGTAGCTGTGTATCCAAGTGGAGTATTATCACATACTGTTGCCGTAGCTGCACTTGTAATTACTGCTGTGGGATTTACCGTTACATCAAGATTGAATGGTGTTCCTGCACATAATCCGTAGCTCGGGGTTATGATATATCTCACAACTACAGGTGCTGTGGTCGTATTATCCAGATTTTCATTTATTGCTGATGTGGCACCGCTTCCTATAGGGTTAGCTATTCCAACAACAACTGCTCTTGTCCATGAAAAGGTCGCTCCTGCAGTCGAACTCGTAGCCGTATAGGCCGTTGAAGCATTATCGCATATTGTCTTTGTAGCTGCACTGGTAATTACTGCTGTGGGATTTACCGTTACATCAAGATTGAATGGTGTTCCTGCACATAATCCGTAGCTCGGGGTTATGACATATCTCACAACAACAGGTGCTGTGGTCGTATTATCAAGACTCTCATTTATTGATGAAGTTGCTCCACTGCCTATCGGGTTAGCTATACCTGCAACTACTGCTCTTGTCCATGAAAAGGTTGCCCCTGCAGTCGAACTCGTAGCTGTGTATCCAAGTGGAGTATTATCACATACTGTTGCCGTAGCTGCACTTGTAATTACTGCTGTGGGATTTACCGTTACATCAAGATTGAATGGTGTTCCTGCACATAATCCGTAGCTCGGGGTTATGATATATCTCACAACTACAGGTGCTGTGGTCGTATTATCCAGATTTTCATTTATTGCTGATGTGGCACCGCTTCCTATAGGGTTAGCTATTCCAACAACAACTGCTCTTGTCCATGAAAAGGTCGCTCCTGCAGTCGAACTCGTAGCCGTATAGGCCGTTGAAGCATTATCGCATATTGTCTTTGTAGCTGCACTGGTAATTACTGCTGTGGGATTTACCGTTACATCAAGATTGAATGGTGTTCCTGCACATAATCCGAAGCTCGGGGTTATGACATATCTCACAACAACGGGTGCTGTGGTCGTATTATCAAGACTCTCATTTATTGATGAAGTTGCTCCACTGCCTATCGGGTTAGCTATACCTGCAACTACTGCTCTTGTCCATGAAAAGGTTGCCCCTGCTGTTGAACTCGTAGCCGTATAGGCTGTTGAAGCATTATCACATATTGTCTTTGTGGCTGCACTGGTAATTACTGCTGTGGGATTTACCGTTACATCAAGATTGAATGGTGTTCCTGCACATAATCCGTAGCTCGGGGTTATGATATATCTCACAACTACAGGTGCTGTGGTCGTATTATCCAGATTTTCATTTATTGCTGATGTGGCACCGCTACCTATAGGGTTAGCTATTCCAACAACAACTGCTCTTGTCCATAAAAAGGTCGCTCCTGCTGTCGAACTCGTAGCCGTATAGGCCGTTGAAGCATTATCGCATATTGTCTTTGTAGCTGCACTGGTAATTACTGCTGTGGGATTAACCGTTACTGTTCGGGTTATAGAAGCTCCGGGACAAGCGGTTGCTCCCGGACCGGTAGGCGTTATGGTATAAGTTACAACAACCGGAGCGGTATTATTATGTTGAAGTTGTCTCGTAAGTGTTTCTGTTCCGTTCCCGTCTGCATCTGTTATCCCTCCTGGTACAGGATTTTTTCCAGCTGACCAGGAATATCCTGCTGCAGGTACTGAGGCAACGGTAAAGTTGAAAATAGTATTGTTCACAGTTGAATTAAGGGTAATGCTTGCACTACCGTCATTACATATAGTCTGTGCTGCAGGTATTGTTCCTGCTATATCGGGTACCGCGTTTATAATGATAGTATAAACACCCGGGAGACCTCCTATTGGTACGGAATTCCCGCATTTGTCAGTTACTGATGTTATCTGGTAGTTATAAGTTCCCGTCGTAAGAATCCCAAGATCATAGTTTGTATTGCTTGTATACGGAGTTATTGCTGCCTGTATAACACCATTTCTTGTATAGTTAATAGTATATGGAGGAGCTCCTCCTGTAATAACTGATTTTATTGTACTTGTTGCTCCGGAACAAGCATTACCACTGCCTGTGAGAGTAGCACTTGTGGGTGTAGAACCCACAGTAATTAAGATGGAGGTACCCAGGCTTTGTGCCGGACAACCAAAATTATCAGTAACTGATGTAAGAACATATGTTGTGTTTGCTAGAAGAGCACCAGTAGTCACATCTGTTCCGCTAACATAATTATTCCATGCAGCCTGTGCCACTCCGTTTTTTGTGTAATTTACTTTAAATGGAGATGTTCCTCCCGTCATTTCAACATTGATATTTGTTGCTGTATTATTACATATACTAATATCGTCATGTAACTGTGCAAGAGAAAATTGCGGACGGACAATTATGGTTCTGCTAGTAGAATAAGCAGGAGCACATGTCCCACTCTGGTCAAGTACTCTGTAATCCCATGTTCCGGAAGAGGAAGGAACCTCCGAATATGTTGTTGCATTATTTGCAATAATTGTCCATGCACCGGCATTCACCCGTTTTTCCCATTGAACGACACTTCCCGTATGGCCGGAGAGTGTCATAACACCGGTATTGACATTGTAACAGATGGGAGTACTTCCTCCTGTAATATTCCCACCGACGGAAGTCGGATCAACAATAATTGTCCTGATTGCCGAATAAACAGAAGCACACGAACCACTCTTAACAAGTGCCCTGTAAGTCCATGTACCTGCTGATGAAGGCACATCCGTATAGGTTGTTGTTGTATTGGCAATAACTGCCCATCCTCCTGCATTTAGACGTTCTTCCCACTGTACAACACTCCCAGTATTACCGGATAGTGTCATTACCCCTGTTGAGGAGCCAAAACAGATTGGAGTTGATCCTCCCGAAATTGATCCGCCCACAGACGTCGGATCAACAACAATCGTACGAGTGGTGGAGTAAACACCAGAACAGGCACCGCTTGTTACAAGAACCCTGTAATCCCAGGTACCGGCAGATGAGGGAACTTCAGAATATGTAGGATTAGTATTTGCTATATTTGACCAGCCTCCTCCATCGACTCTTTTTTCCCACCGGGTGATGGATCCGGTATATCCTGCAACTGTCATTAATCCTGTATTTGTACCTAGGCAGAAAGGTGTTGAGCCACCTGAAAGAGTGCCTCCAACTGATAAAGGATTAACAATAATTGTTCTTGTACCTGAATAAACTTGAGAACAAACACCGCTCTGGACCAGAGCCCGGTAATCCCAGGAACCTGCTGAAGCAGGCACTTCCGAATGAGTTGTGGTCACATTTGATATGTTGACCCACCCCCCGGCATTAAGCCTGCGTTCCCATCTGATAACACTTCCTCTATGTCCCGAAAGTGTCATTGTTCCGGTATTGGATCCGATACATAGTGGAGTTGTCCCTCCTGATATTGAACCTCCTATAGTGGTCGGATCAACAACTATTGTGACAAAGTTTGAATATAAAGCTCCACAGGGTGAATTCTGGACTCTGACACGATAGTCAAATGTGCCACTTACACCGGGAGTTCCAGAAAAGATGGGATTGGTATTAGCAAGATTATTCCAGCCACCTCCGTTAAGTCTGTATTGCCATCTGATAATACTTCCGGTATATCCGGTTAAAGTTATTACCCCGACACTTGAGCCCAAACATATTGGAGAAGTTCCACCTGAAAGAGTTCCTGGATCAGTTTGGGGATTCACTACGACTGTACTTGCTGTGGAATATACTGTGGCACATGATCCGCTCTGTAAAAGTGCTCTGTATTCCCAGGTGCCTTCACTTGAAGGTATCTCTGAATATGTTGTAGTATTATTTACTATGTTTGTCCATAACCCTGCATCAACTCTTTTTTCCCAGCGAACCACACTACCAATATGACCTGAAAGAGACATATTCCCCGTTGAAGATCCAATACATAATGGTGATATACCTCCTGTGACAGATCCACCGACAGTAAGCGGGCTGACCGTTACAGTTGCGGAACGTGATGATGAAGGACAATTTGGGGCTGTTGTGTACTGATTTACAAGACTCACTGTTTGATTGCCTGACGAACCTCCTATATTCACTGTTATCTGTCGGGTTCCCTGTCCTGCAGTAATTGTCCACCCTGCAGGCACACTCCATTGGTAACTCGTTGCACCTCCTATTGGCATAACCGGAGGATTAGCCGCAACAGAAAAGATCTGACCTGTAGCATTTAAACAAACTTCTGCCGGACCTGTAATGGTACCCGGCTGAAGCAGACCTTCACGGATTCTCATAGTTATCTGTGAAGCTGGTCCTTCGCATCCATTAACTCCACTTGTTTCGGTTGCCCAGAAATTATAAGACCCGGCGACGCTCTTTCCGTGTGATAAGGTCAAGCCCGATCCCAGAAATGTAGTTAAACCCGCATCTGAATACCAGTTTATAGTATTACCGGGAAGGTTGGGTGCAGCACTAATAGTCGCAGGAACGGCTCCGAAACAATAGTTTTGCGGAGAAGTAACGATTGGAGCCGGAGGAGCATCGATGATCTCAATAATAAATTCTTTAAATTCATAACCGACATTGGGATCGCCGGTATAAGGATTACATTTATTCCAGTTTTTAATGTAAACATAATATCGCTGCCCTACAAGAGAAGTAGCTGGAATTGTTATTGTCTCTGTTTGTGTATTGGGATTTGGTGGAGGTATCGGAGTAATTACAGAACCAACATATCCATTTGCACCATTCGTATTATTGCTTCCTCCGATAAGAACATTTCCTGTTATGGTGTTCATTACAGCTCCGGCAGGTGTTTCACCATAAACAAACTGAATTGTACGTGGTGATTCGTTGTCATAATCTGCAGGATTTAGAGGAGCCGGAACAACCGGAGCCTGACAATTCCATATACTTATATCAGCCAGGGTTATTGTCTGTTGTTTCCCTTCACAGAGATAAATAATATCAGGAGTATGAGTTGAAACTTCCTCCATTCTCAGTAACCCATCGCCATCAGCAGGAATATCACGCCCATGGACAACAAATATTGAAGATCCGGCAAGAAATTCGTTACAGGGATTCTTAACAGTCCACTGTCCTACATAGGCACAAGTTGTCGTTGTCGCAAATGGATGTAATTGAACAGGAGGAATATCATTATCAGCACCGGATGTATATGTCCACACCGGAGATCCATCTCCCCAGTCTACAGTCCAGGTAGTACCTTTCAGGACTCCTGTTGGCAGGAAACCCAGTGGGGCCGCCTGGAACATCCCCTGGGCTCCAAGATTTACACACTCTCCCAGGTTCCCAAAGAAAGTAAACAGCTGGATCTTGGGACAGGGTAACGTTGTACATAGCAATTTTACAGGTACTGCCTGCAATACACCAGCACCATTTTCTGCAACCAGGAATACAGAATGCACTGTATTCGCATTTATTACGTTTAATATAGTATTTAATACAGAGTTTCTTGTAGCGGCTGTTACAGATAACACAGCAGTGGCAACGCGACCACCTGAAGGACCAGCAATAGCTGCTGCTTTTACTTGTGCCGAGGTCGGTATGGGTAAAAAATCAGAGTTTACGATAGTAATGTATACTGTACCTACAACATTAATACCATAATTCACTGAAATACTTAATGCACCTGTGCCTGAAATTGAGGGTGTCGCAGGCACCCACAAAGGTTGTGCAAATGTGCTTATTACAGATAAAACAATAATTGAAAACACAGTCATTAACCTGCGTGCTTTCATTTTTATATGATCCGTTATCCCCGGGAAAATTGACGTTGCCATTTCAGGTTAGTTAGGTTACAATAAAGATAACGCTCTTACAGCTTAAATCAAGACTATAAGGGCGTAAAAATGGTTGCATGCATGTTGCAGTTTGCATGTTAAGTTTTTTAGGAATATAGGTCAGGCTCCTGACTTGTCCACCCCCCTTAAAGAATAAATTTTTGGTGTTGTAAATCAGCGAATTACATTGATTAAGTCTTATATTTGTCGCACTAAGGCAAATTTTTGCTACTAAACAACATCTGGATCTAGTGCATTGATGTGATTACAACAGGAATCGTAAGGGGAAACTACCCCTTCAAAGAGTTCGTGAATAATATAGTGGATTTTTCGCCGTAGGCGATAAATTATTGTAGAAAAACAAACAACATATTAATTTTTACCGCGTAGCGGTTAAACAATTGCTTAGAATTCAGAGAAATATTAAATTTGCTCCGCTGCATTAATTAAAAAATTCAATCTATGAAACCTGGTACATTCACCCAAATTTATGTTCAGCTGGTATTTGCTGTAAAAAACAGGGAAACAGCGTTAAGAAAGGAAATCCGACCTCATGTATTTGAGTATATGAGTGGAATCCTGACAAATCAGAAACATAAATCCATTATAATTAATGGCCTTTCAAATCATGTCCATATTCTCCTCGGATTGAATCCTTCGATTTCTGTTTCAGATACTGTCCATGAGGTAAAGAGAAGTTCAACGCTATTTATTAATAGAGAGCGACTCTGCGTTGGTAGATTCTCTTGGCAGGAAGGCTATGGAGCTTTCAGTTATAGTCGTTCGCAAATTTCTGATATTTATAATTATATTGAGAATCAGGAAGAAACTCATAAGATAAAGACATTTCAAAAGGAATATGTTCAATATCTTAATAAACGTGAAATGGAATTTGATGAACAATTCTTATATGAATTTTGGGAAAATCCTGTTTAACCTCTCCGAGGTAAGAAAACCATTTTTTATATCTCTGGCTACAATAGTTTAAGCCCTACGGGCTAATATAGTAACCTGTATATCTGGGAATTATAAAATATAGGCTGACCCCTGGGATCAAGGGATATTGCAATACCTAAATCTTTAAATTGTCGCACTAAAGTGGACAAGTCAGGAAGACTATAAGGACGTAAAAATGGTTGCATACCTCCTTCGCTGAAGCTTCGGAGGCTAAAAGTTGCAGGTTGCATGTTAAGCTTTTTAGGAATATAGGTCAGGGTGCAAAGTGCGAGGAAGCCCGCAAAGGTATGGGGTATGAGGTGTGAGGTGTGGGGAAAACCTCAGTCAATGCCATCGCACTATTTCAGTTTAACTGTCGATATGTTTTTCCCGATATTGTATTAATCTTCTGAGTTTTGATGATACTGTGGTTATCCGGCTTTGAATATATTCCAGAATCAAATCATCATAATAGTTAATTTCATGACCTATAATTACCTGAGTCGAAAGTTCTGCCAAGGAACCCTTTGATATGTAAAAATAATTTATACACTTCCTGTTTCTGCCCGATTCTTCTCCTTCGGCAATATTAGAAGGAACACTTACTGCAGCTCTTCTCATTTGATCTCTTAAACCAAAATCCTTAGAAATCAATCCGGAATCAGTAATTTTATAGATATAAACAGCCAAATCTTTAGCTTCCTTCCAAACTTCAAGATTTTTAAAATCTCCCATGATAAATTTAATTTTAGTAAGCACTTTTAAAATACAGCATCACTAATTTATTCACGATTTTAATCTTATCCAAATTTTTCTTCCTCATACCTCAAACCCCAAACCTCACACCAAAATAGAAAAGCCCGCTTATCAGCCGGGCTTTTTCTCTTAATAGTCTTTCTTTTAATGTAGCAGTGTCACATCTCCCACCTTTTTAAATGGTCTCCCGTTAGAGTACTTGCCTTCAACATACCAGACATAGACTCCCTGCTGACATAGATTTCCTTTGTAATAACCATTCCATGGACGATTGATATCCCGGGACTCAAAGATCAGAACACCCCATCTGTTGAATATCTGCAACTTGTAGTTGATGACCTTTTCACGTATAGGTGGATAGAAGAACTGGTCAACTTCAATGCCTCCCGTCGGCAGGTCAGTACGATCAATAGGCCCCTGCTTATTAGGAGTAAAGACTGTTGAGAATCTTAAACCTCCCGCCGGTTCTGCAGTCACGCCGGGAGATAGTATAAACATATCACTGCAACCATTGTTCGAGTATGCCCATAGTGTGATGTCAAAGATCCCCTCCTCCATATACTTGTGGAAAGGATCTTTCACCTTCGATGTATCTCCATCGCCAAACTCCCACAGATAGGAATCAGCTCCCTGACTGAGGTTGAACATTCTTACCTTTTCATCATTGACAAAGACAAAGTTTGGAGCAACATCAAAGCTTGCCTTGGGAGAGGGATAAGCATGAACTACCCTTGAGAAGGTCGAAATTCCACCAGGACCAATAACAGTCAGTTCAACCCTGTAAATTCCCGGGTCAAAATATGTGTAGGTGGGATTTTTTGCTGTCGAGGTACTCCCGTCGCCGAAGGTCCAGAAGAAGGTTGTACCCGGAGTATCAGCATTAAGAGATGTATTGTTAATACTAATAAACCAGGGGGAACAGCCTGATGGTATCGAATCAAAACCGGCTACCGGTGGTATCGGCCTGACATACACATAATGTTTAATGCTGTCTGAACAGTTGGTATTTCTTACTATAAGAGTCGCATTGAAATCGCCAACATTGGTATAGTTATGCGTCGGATTCTGGACATCAGAAGTTGTTCCATCTCCGAACTTCCATAACCATTCCCAGGTGCCTGCATTGGTCTGATCAGTAAATGTTACCGGATTGCCTCCGGGATTGTAGATCTGGGTCGTGGGGATCGCCGTAAACTGCGGCAACGGCACCGGCGTAACCACGATATTGAAGGTCTTCTCATCAACACAATCATAGAATGATGTAGTTGTCAGCGTCACAGTTCTCGTAACAGGCACATTTGAAAAATTGATGAACAAATGAGTGGTTGACTCTTTTAAGGAGTATCCGCTTTGGCCATCACCATAGTCCCAGAAATATTTATTTGCACCCGGCGCTGATGTGAATGTAATCGATCCGCCGCTGCAAATAGTGTCATCACTGGCTGAGAAGGTGGCATCTATCTCAGGATACAACATTACCGATGAGGTGTATGAATCACGACATCCGCCCGGGGACATGACTGTAAGTGTCACATCAAAATATTCTATTGATGCCGGGTTGATATTGGAGAATGTATGTACAGGATTGGCATTTACCGAGTCAATGGGAGACCCATCATCAAAATTCCACCAGAATTTTGCCAGTCCTGTCATGTCTTTCGTAAAGGAGACTGTAAGCGGTGTACATCCGCTTTGGATACTCTTAACGAAATCAGCTGACGGACTATCGACGATTACGGTAAGGTCATCATTACCATAACATCCTTTACTATCCCTGACCCTGTAGTTTACTGAATAGGAACCGGCAGCGATTGGGTTGAATGTGGGCGATTCGATGAAGTAATTATTAACCGGTCCTACATCCCCAGTCCACAAATGTTGTGTATAAGTGCCTGACCCTCCTGAAGGATTGCCATCCAGGATTATAGGAATTCCACCGCATGCATTTATTGGATCATATGAGCTGAAGTCTACAACCGGGTTGGCATTTACCGTTAGTACTGCACCTGTGGAATATACAGTGGTACATTTTGCCTTTAATGCAAGTCTGTAGCGGTTACCATTGAAGGACAAAGGAATCCCTGCAAGAGTCAACTGCTGGGAAGTAGTTCCTCCGTAGACAGAATTGTCATAAATATCTGACCAGACTCCTCCTGTATTCACCTGCCACCTTAATGAATCTATCTGTCCCGATCCGCCTGCAGAGAATGCCACAGGGCCACCACCATCACAAATTTCTTTGGAGACCGGATTCAATGTTATTGCCGGTGGGATCAGCAGTCTGAGTACTGCAAAATTAGAATAAACCGGGGCTCCGCATGTTCCTGTCAGCTTAATCCTGAAGATATTATTATTGAAGGAAGCCGGTGCACTTGCTATGGTAAGCATGTTTGTATTTGCTCCACTTATATTACCGTCATCAATTATATCCACGAAACCTGCTCCTTTATTGACCTGCCACTGATAATTAACTGCTGTACCTATAGCATTTACACTGAATGCCGCAGGCGAGTTCATACATGTTGTGGAATCGACAGGCTGGAGTTGTATTTCAGGAGATGTATTTACTGTCAGATTAGCATCAGCAGATGATAATGAAACCGAACATCCTGATACAATCACATGATAGACATAACCATTCATGGTTCTGGTTGCTCCAAAGATACTCAGAGCGGAGGTCGTGGATCCAATGTAAACGCCGACATCTGTCATTGCAGTGAATCCCGTGCCGTCATTTACATACCACTGGTATGTCAGATCCGATCCTGCAGCTACCGCTTCAAGAGTTACCAAACCGAATTCACAGGTAGTTTTACTGGCTGGCTGTGTGGTTATTGAAGGCAATGCCCTGACTGTAACCGTAGCCTGTCCTGTAAGATTAGCTGTCGGACTAGTTACAACACAGCCATTGGCATCCCTTACCCTGAGGAGTTTATAGGTTGTCGTTAATGCAGGATTAACATTGATATCAGTCCCGCTGACATATCCGGGTATTGTAAGGCCCGGGTAGTTCTCAATGTCAAGCTCAAACGGACCTGTCCCCAGTGGAATATTGACAGTCAGTTTGGAAGTCTGTCCGGGACAGATAGCTTCGCCACCTGTCAATGTTGCCAGCGGCAACGGATTCACAAGCACTTTGATTACATTGCTGTAAACCGGGGTACAGAAACCTGAGGTGACCATTCTGCGATAGTACAGTGTGCTGATGGCGCCGACCGGGGGAGTATATTGTGCCGCATTTGCATCTGCTATTGTTATAAACGGACCGGTGGCGGTTCCGGAATATTGCCATTGATAATTGTATACACCCGGGCCACCGGTTGCCGGTATAATGTCTGCCAACTGTCCAGGATCCTCACCACGGCAAAGGATCTGGTCTGATCCGATTGTTCCCGGAGTCAGCAATGCTGGCTGAGTAATGTTAATTACTGCCTGTGCAGTGCATCCCCTGTTATCGGTAACAGATACTGTTATCTGCCCTGCTCCGGCATTGAAGAATGTCTGTGAATTAAATCCGGGGGCAGCAATTGTCGCTCCTGCCGTATTTGAAACGATTGTAAAGGTATACGGGAATGTCCCTCCCGTTCCAAAGAAAGTCCCCATTCCATCTTTTTCATCAAAACAATCCAGGGCTATATTGCCTGTTGAAGTCATTACTAGGGTAAGTGGTTCGGATATCACCAGATTGGGATAGAGTATTGTTGAGCATCCCGTGCTGGCTGCGTCTCGGATCCTCACATCATAAGTCGATGCCAGAAGGTTGATAAAGCTGCCCGATGAACTCCATCCGGAACCTCCGTTTATTGAATACTCATAATTTCCGCTGCCTCCTGATGGTGAAGTGATATTGATAGTTCCATTATTTGAGCCATTGCATGAAATATCTGTCTTTGATACGGTTGCAGTGAGCATTCCTGGTTGTGAAATTACATAAGCATTGTTCAGGATCTTCAAGCAATTGAAATAGAGGGCATCCCTTATCAGAATACTGTATGACCCTGGTGAGAGTGCAGTAAAGTTTCCTGAAGACTGCCATGAACCACCTCCGTTGATACTGTATTCATAAGTGCCATATCCGCCCTGGGGTGATGAGATCGTTATTGTTCCGTCAGAGCCTCCGAAGCATGTTACATTAGTGCGGGTAATGCTTGCAGATAATACATCTGGCTGAGTTATTTCAAGTGAAGGATCAATGGTGATCATGCATGCAGGATAAGATGCATCCCTTATCACTATATCATAGTTGCCGGGTGCAAGATTCATGAATGTGCCTGAACCCTGCCATGAACTTCCCCCGCTAATACTGTACTGGTATATTCCGTAACCTCCGGCCGGATCTGATATGGAAATCATTCCGTCTGTTGCACCATTGCATGTTACCATCGATGGAGTTACGGTTGCACTCAATATGGCAGGTTGCGTTATTGAAAGTGCAGAATTGAGTACAATTACACAATTCGTATGTGCTGCATCCCTAATTTGTACATTATAGTTTGCGGGAACAAGCCCTGTAAATGAAGCATCGGTCTGCCATGGACCAGCAGCGCCATTAATACTGTATTCATAATTTCCGTAACCACCTGCTGCTCCGAGTATTGTTATTGTTCCGTTTGCTGCATTGAAGCAGGTTACATTTGTCTTAGAGATATTGGCGGTCAGGATAAAAGGTTCAGAGATTCTTAACGAGTTGTTCAGAGTTATTACGCATCCGGGGTTAGCACGATCGCGTACCTGAACATTGTAAAATCCGGGCACAAGGGCCGTGAAGTTACCCGTTGCCTGCCAGTCTGTGCCTCCGTTGATACTGTAATCATATGTGCCGTAACCTCCCTGTGGATTGGTTACCGTGATCGTCCCGTCATTGGAGCCGTTACAGGTCACGTTAGTGCTTGCAACATCTCCGCTAAGTACAACCGGCTGGGTGATTGTTACCGGAGCCAGTATAATGACACAGGCCGTATTAGCTGCATCCCTGATCCTTATGTCATAAGTGTTAGGTGCCAGGTTGGTAAAGATCCCCGTTGGCTGCCATGAAGCACCTCCGTTAGCCGAGTAACCGTATGTGCCGTAGCCTCCCAGCGGATTACTTACCGTGATCGTCCCGTCATTGGCACTGTTGCAAGTAACATTGGTGCCCGTTACAGTCGCACTCAGTACATCCGGCTCGGTGATAACAACCGGCGTAAGAGCTACCGAGCATGCAGGATGTGCCTTATCCCTGATACCTATATTATATGTTGCAGGTGCAAGTCCCGGGAACTGACCCGTGGCCTGCCATGTGGCTCCGTCCTTCGAGTATTCAAACGTGCCGTAGCCGCCCGTGGGTGAAGTTATGCTTATTGTACCGTTATTTGATCCAAAGCATGTTACATTCGTAGAGGATACAGAGGCATCAAGTGCTGCCGGTTCTGTTATTATAAGTGTCCCGTTGAGCGTTATCACGCACCCCGTATTTACAGCATCACGTATCTTAACATCATAGGTGCCAGGGGCCAGACCAGGGAATGTTCCCGATAGGTTCCATGAACCTGCTGCACCGCCATTGATGCTGTATTCATAACTCCCTGTGCCTCCTAGCGGATTGGTAATGGTGATGATCCCGTCATTGGCGCCGTTGCATGTAACCATGGTCGTTGTGACAACTCCGCTGAGCATTGCCGGCTGGGTAATGTTAAGGGCATTGTTGAGTATTATAAAGCAATTGATATGATCTGCATCGCGCATGCGGACATTATAGCTCCCCGGTACAAGTGCCGTGAAGGTGCCTGAACCCTGCCATGAACCTCCCCCGTTGATGCTGTACTCGTAATTGCCGTAGCCGCCCGTGGGCAAGGTTATTGTTATTGACCCGTCGCCTCCGCCTGCGCAGGTAACGTTTATGCTTGTTACCGTCGCATTCAGAACTGCCTGCTGGGTAATGGTAATGTCTCCCAGTACTGCTATGCATCCCGGGTTGGCTGCATCGCGCATCTGAACAGTGTAGGTAGCCGGGGACAGGTTGGTAAAGAGCCCCGAGCCGAACCAGTTTGTGCCATTGATAGTGTACTGGTAGCTGCCATAACCGCCTGCCGCTCCTGTGACAGATATTGTGCCGTCACTGGCTCCGTTGCACGTTATGTTGGTGCCTGATATTGCTGCACTCAGTGCAACAGGTTCATCTATCACAAGTCCTGCGCTCAGAACTGCTGTACATCCTGTGTGTGCTGCATCGCGTATCCATACATCATAACCAGCCGGGGCCAGACCGGTGAATGTCCCCGGTGCCTGCCATGGCCCGGCAGCGCCATTAATGCTGTACTGGTACGTGCCGTAACCGCCTGTAGGAACAGAGATAGTTATCCTGCCATCGTCAGCTCCGTTGCACGTTATATCATTTTTTGTAACTGTTGCCCCAAGGATGCCCGGTTCGGTGATCCGCAGAGAGCTGTTAAGAACTTTCACGCATCCGGGGTTAGCACGATCGCGTACCTGAACATTGTAAAATCCGGGCACAAGGGCCGTGAAGTTACCCGTTGCCTGCCAGTCTGTGCCTCCGTTGATACTGTAATCATATGTGCCGTAACCTCCCTGTGGATTGGTTACCGTGATCGTCCCGTCATTGGAGCCGTTACAGGTCACGTTAGTGCTTGCAACATCTCCGCTAAGTACAACCGGCTGGGTGATTGTTACCGGAGCCAGTATAATGACACAGGCCGTATTAGCTGCATCCCTGATCCTTATGTCATAAGTGTTAGGTGCCAGGTTGATAAAGATCCCCGTTGGCTGCCATGAAGCACCTCCGTTAGCCGAGTAACCGTATGTGCCGTAGCCTCCCAGCGGATTACTTACCGTGATCGTCCCGTCATTGGCACTGTTGCAAGTAACATTGGTGCCCGTTACAGTCGCACTCAGTACATCCGGCTCGGTGATAACAACCGGCGTAAGAGCTACCGAGCATGCAGGATGTGCCTTATCCCTGATACCTATATTATATGTTGCAGGTGCAAGTCCCGGGAACTGACCCGTGGCCTGCCATGTGGCTCCGTCCTTCGAGTATTCAAACGTGCCGTAGCCGCCCGTGGGTGAAGTTATGCTTATTGTACCGTTATTTGATCCAAAGCATGTTACATTCGTAGAGGATACAGAGGCATCAAGTGCTGCCGGTTCTGTTATTATAAGTGTCCCGTTGAGCGTTATCACGCACCCCGTATTTACAGCATCACGTATCTTAACATCATAGGTGCCAGGGGCCAGACCAGGGAATGTTCCCGATAGGTTCCATGAACCTGCTGCACCGCCATTGATGCTGTATTCATAACTCCCTGTGCCTCCTAGCGGATTGGTAATGGTGATGATCCCGTCATTGGCGCCGTTGCATGTAACCATGGTCGTTGTGACAACTCCGCTGAGCATTGCCGGCTGGGTAATGTTAAGGGCATTGTTGAGTATTATAAAGCAATTGATATGATCTGCATCGCGCATGCGGACATTATAGCTCCCCGGTACAAGTGCCGTGAAGGTGCCTGAACCCTGCCATGAACCTCCCCCGTTGATGCTGTACTCGTAATTGCCGTAGCCGCCCGTGGGCAAGGTTATTGTTATTGACCCGTCGCCTCCGCCTGCGCAGGTAACGTTTATGCTTGTTACCGTCGCATTCAGAACTGCCTGCTGGGTAATGGTAATGTCTCCCAGTACTGCTATGCATCCCGGGTTGGCTGCATCGCGCATCTGAACAGTGTAGGTAGCCGGGGACAGGTTGGTAAAGAGCCCCGAGCCGAACCAGTTTGTGCCATTGATAGTGTACTGGTAGCTGCCATAACCGCCTGCCGCTCCTGTGACAGATATTGTGCCGTCACTGGCTCCGTTGCACGTTATGTTGGTGCCTGATATTGCTGCACTCAGTGCAACAGGTTCATCTATCACAAGTCCTGCGCTCAGAACTGCTGTACATCCTGTGTGTGCTGCATCGCGTATCCATACATCATAACCAGCCGGGGCCAGACCGGTGAATGTCCCCGGTGCCTGCCATGGCCCGGCAGCGCCATTAATGCTGTACTGGTACGTGCCGTAACCGCCTGTAGGAACAGAGATAGTTATCCTGCCATCGTCAGCTCCGTTGCACGTTATATCATTTTTTGTAACTGTTGCCCCAAGGATGCCCGGTTCGGTGATCCGCAGAGAGCTGTTAAGAACTTTCACGCATCCGGGGTTAGCACGATCGCGTACCTGAACATTGTAAAATCCGGGCACAAGGGCCGTGAAGTTACCCGTTGCCTGCCAGTCTGTGCCTCCGTTGATACTGTAATCATATGTGCCGTAACCTCCCTGTGGATTGGTTACCGTGATCGTCCCGTCATTGGAGCCGTTACAGGTCACGTTAGTGCTTGCAACATCTCCGCTAAGTACAACCGGCTGGGTGATTGTTACCGGAGCCAGTATAATGACACAGGCCGTATTAGCTGCATCCCTGATCCTTATGTCATAAGTGTTAGGTGCCAGGTTGGTAAAGATCCCCGTTGGCTGCCATGAAGCACCTCCGTTAGCCGAGTAACCGTATGTGCCGTAGCCTCCCAGCGGATTACTTACCGTGATCGTCCCGTCATTGGCACTGTTGCAAGTAACATTGGTGCCCGTTACAGTCGCACTCAGTACATCCGGCTCGGTGATAACAACCGGCGTAAGAGCTACCGAGCATGCAGGATGTGCCTTATCCCTGATACCTATATTATATGTTGCAGGTGCAAGTCCCGGGAACTGACCCGTGGCCTGCCATGTGGCTCCGTCCTTCGAGTATTCAAACGTGCCGTAGCCGCCCGTGGGTGAAGTTATGCTTATTGTACCGTTATTTGATCCAAAGCATGTTACATTCGTAGAGGATACAGAGGCATCAAGTGCTGCCGGTTCTGTTATTATAAGTGTCCCGTTGAGCGTTATCACGCACCCCGTATTTACAGCATCACGTATCTTAACATCATAGGTGCCAGGGGCCAGACCAGGGAATGTTCCCGATAGGTTCCATGAACCTGCTGCACCGCCATTGATGCTGTATTCATAACTCCCTGTGCCTCCTAGCGGATTGGTAATGGTGATGATCCCGTCATTGGCGCCGTTGCATGTAACCATGGTCGTTGTGACAACTCCGCTGAGCATTGCCGGCTGGGTAATGTTAAGGGCATTGTTGAGTATTATAAAGCAATTGATATGATCTGCATCGCGCATGCGGACATTATAGCTCCCCGGTACAAGTGCCGTGAAGGTGCCTGAACCCTGCCATGAACCTCCCCCGTTGATGCTGTACTCGTAATTGCCGTAGCCGCCCGTGGGCAAGGTTATTGTTATTGACCCGTCGCCTCCGCCTGCGCAGGTAACGTTTATGCTTGTTACCGTCGCATTCAGAACTGCCTGCTGGGTAATGGTAATGTCTCCCAGTACTGCTATGCATCCCGGGTTGGCTGCATCGCGCATCTGAACAGTGTAGGTAGCCGGGGACAGGTTGGTAAAGAGCCCCGAGCCGAACCAGTTTGTGCCATTGATAGTGTACTGGTAGCTGCCATAACCGCCTGCCGCTCCTGTGACAGATATTGTGCCGTCACTGGCTCCGTTGCACGTTATGTTGGTGCCTGATATTGCTGCACTCAGTGCAACAGGTTCATCTATCACAAGTCCTGCGCTCAGAACTGCTGTACATCCTGTGTGTGCTGCATCGCGTATCCATACATCATAACCAGCCGGGGCCAGACCGGTGAATGCCCCCGGTGACTGCCATGGCCCGGCAGCGCCATTAATGCTGTACTGGTACGTGCCGTAACCGCCTGTAGGAACAGAGATAGTTATCCTGCCATCGTCAGCTCCGTTGCACGTTATATCATTTTTTGTAACTGTTGCCCCAAGGATGCCCGGTTCGGTGATCGTTATGGAACTCAGTACCTTCACGCATCCTGTCTGTAAGGCATCCCGCATCTGTATATTGTAAAATCCGGGGGTAAGAGCCGTGAAGGTTCCTACTGCCTGCCAGGTCGTTCCTCCGTCAATGCTGTATCCGTATGTTCCATAACCGCCGGCAGCACCTGTGATCGAAATGGTTCCGTCATTTGCCCCATTACAGGTCACATTAGTGCCCGATACAGTGGCACTGAGCGCGTCAGGCTGAGTAATGTCAACTGTGGCTAATACACTGACACAAGTAATATTGGCTCCATCCCTTAACCTGACATTATAGGAACCTGGCGTAAGACCGGTAAAATCTCCTGAAGACATCCAGGTTGCTCCGCCGTTTATGCTGTATTGATAAGTCCCGTACCCGCCTGCAGCTCCGGATATTGTTATGGTCCCATTACTTGCAGAATAGCAGGTAATATCAGAATGATTGACAGTTGCCGTAAGGATTGCGGGCTCTATAATGACGAGGTCAGGATCGAGCGTTTTAACACAGCCCGGGTATGCCCTGTCTCTGATCTGAACATTATAGGATCCCGGAGCCAGGTTTGTAAAGATTCCTGTAACCTGCCAGTTAACTCCGTCTATTGTGTAGTCATACGTTCCGTAACCGCCTGAAGGACCTGATATTGTAATGGTCCCGTTATTGGCTCCGTTACAGGTTATGTTTGTTGACGTGAAGGAAGCATTTATCACTGAAGGTTGAGTTATTGCCAGCGATCCGTTGAGAATTGTCTCACATACAGTATTTACAGCATCTCTTACCCTCACATCATAAACTCCCGGAGCCAGCCCGGTATACAACCTTGTGCCTGACCAGACACCGCCACCATTAATCGTATACTCGTAATTTCCAGAACCTCCTGCCGGAGCTGATATATTAATTATTCCGTCACTGGCTCCGTTACACGTTATCATTGTCGGAGTCACTGATGCCGAAACAGCAGGAAGCTGGATAATTGAAAGAGCATTATTAAGGACTTTAATACAAGTCGGATTAGCTGCATCCCTGATCTGAACATTATAATTTCCGGGACCAAGATTGATAAAACTTCCTGTATTTTGCCATGAACCGCCTCCATTAATTGTATACTCGTAAGTAAGATAACCGCCTGAAGGATTTGAAATTGTAATAGTTCCGTTGCCGGCTCCGAAACAGGTAATATTTGTTTTATCCAGATCGGCATTAAGGGGGGCCGGCTGACTTATGAAAAGGCTGTTATTGAATGTAAGTACACAGGCTGGGTTTGCAGCATCTCTCATTCTTACATCATAAGTGTTCTGGGAAAGATTTAAAAAGTTTCCTGATCCGCTCCATAAACCCCCACCGTTGATGGTATACTCATAAGTACCATATCCACCTGAGGGTCCTGAAATAATAATGCTCCCATCATTAGCTCCGTTGCATGTAATATTTGAGAAGGCCATGGTTCCATCAAGAACCGGAGGCTCCGTAATAATAACGTTGGCATTCAATGTCATAACACACAATGGATATGACACATCTCTCATCTGAACAATATATGTTGCCGGAGTAAGATTCGTAAATGAACCTGAATTGAACCAGTCTGCTCCTCCGTTAATACTGAACTGGTATGTTCCGTATCCTCCTGTCTGACCCGATACTGTGATCGTACCATTATTTGAGCCATTGCATGTGACATTTGTTTTTGCGACTGAAGCATTAAGGACAGCCGGACCTGCAATATTGAGTGATGAATTAATTGTGAACATACACGAAGGATTTGCAGCATCCCTCATCCTGACATTATAATATCCCGGCAAAAGTCCGGTGAAGCTGTTTGAAACCTGCCAGTTCGATCCACCGTCTACAGTGAATTCGTATGATCCATATCCGCCGCCAGCGCCGTTTATAGTTATTGTTCCATCTGATGCTCCGAAACATGTGACATTTGTCTTGGCTGCTGTGGCTGTGAGTGCATTTGGTTCTGTGATAACAAGCAGATTAGTAAGAATGAGCTCACAAGCCGGGCTCGCAGCATCACGTATCCTTACATCATAAGGACCGGCTGACAGGTTAAGGAATGTTCCTGTTCCTACCCATGTCCCGCCCCCGTTTATACTGTACTGGTATGTTCCGAATCCGCCCTGCGGATTTGATATGGTGATTGTTCCGTTATTTGCATTAAAGCATGTAATGTTTGTACTTACAACATCAGCATCAAGAATTGCAGGCTCAAGTATTACAACAGCATTGTCAAGCAACCTGGTACAGGTTGTCTTTATCCTGTCGCGCATCCAAACGGAATATGTACCGGCATCCAGGCTTGTAAAAGAATTTGATGCCTGGTATGGCCCTCCGGCACCTGAAATACTGTATTCATAAGTACCATATCCGCCAAGTGAGTTTGTGACGGTAATATTACCATCGCCGGCACCGAAACAGGAGATGTTATTTTTAACCAAGGTTCCGCTGAGTTCCGGCGGTTCGGTAATGTCGAGCCCACTGTTCAGTATTATTTCACATGAGGTATTTGCAGCATCTCTGATCCTTACGTCATAGCTGTCGGGATCAAGGCTGTTGAACAGGCCCGATCCAACCCATGTGAGCCCTCCATCAATCGTGTACTGGTAATTACCTGATCCTCCCTGAGGATTTGTAATATTTATGATTCCGTCGTTAGCCCCAAAGCATGAGATCATGGTTGAAGCAACTGTGCCTTTCAATACGGCCGGCTGTGTTATTGTAAGTGAATTATTGAGAATTCTGTAGCAAAACGGATTTACTAAATCACGGATCTGAACACTATAACTTCCGGGTGTAAGATTGGTAAAATTGCCTGTAGCCTGCCATGAACCTCCACCATTGATGCTGTATTCCCATGTTCCGCTTCCGCCCGCAGGGGTGGTAATTGAGATCGAGCCATCGGTAGAACCAAAACATGTTACATTAGTGCTGTTGACGACTGCAGTCAGCTGATTCAGCTGGGTAATATCAATTGTGGCCAGGGTTCTTGTACATGTGGGTACTGCAGCATCCCTGATCATTACAGTATAAGTGCCGGGTGTGAGATTGACGAAATTGCCAGATCCCTGCCAGATGCCTGCTGTGATGGAGAAATTATATATTCCGGAACCTCCTGTAGGATTTGAAATAACTATGGACCCGTTCGCTGCATCGTAACATACTATATCTGTCTCTGTTACTGTTGCATTCAGAATGGCCGGACCGGTAATGAGGAGAGCGGCATTCAGGATTTTGTTGCATACCGGAGCTGCGACATCACGTATCCTTACATCATATGATCCGGGATTAAGGCCATTAAATGTTCCGGAAGCTGACCAGTTTGTTCCTCCGTCAATAGTATACTCATAGTTTCCTGATCCACCCGATGGCGCCGAAATAGTTATTGTACCCTCCGCCACACCAAAGCAGAAGACATTTGTACTGGCAAGGGTGGCATTGATAGCACCCGGCTCGGTCAGAGTGACAGATCCTGTGGAAATACATCCCTTTGTATCGGTTACTGTCACAGTATATGCGCCGGCTCTTAATCCTGAGATGTCTTCGCTGTTTGAAGCAAAGCCTGACGGTCCGGACCATGCAAATCCGAACGGACTGCTTCCTCCGACAGTAAGATTTACAGCACCTGAATTGTCACCGTTGCAGCTAAGGTTAGTACCTGTGAGGGTTAAGGCAGGAGGAGTGTTGATGGTTATCGTGGCCGATCCTGATCTTGTTCCTGTGCAGGAATTGCCATCGGTCAATGCAGTTAGCGTATAAGTGCATGTGGCAGCAGGCGTTACGCTTGCAGTATAAACGTTGGCAGCCCAGTTAGGCACAGTAAAAGTGGTGGTTCCGTCAGAATAGGTAAATGTATATGGAGCTGTACCGGTGAAGGTTATTGTAAGGGTAGTAGCTGCACCTCCGCACATGGTTGCCCCTCCGCTTATGGTTCCTGTTGATTGCGGATAATAAGTAACAAGCGCTGAACCTAACCCTGAATTTGCACAGGTTGTGGCATCTGTAACGCTAACTATGGTATAGGTTCCAGCCTGTGATGCAACCAAAGTAAAAGGATCATCACTGGTACCGACAGGAGCCTGTGAAACTCCGTTGATGGCATATGTAAAGGTATACGGTCCTGTTCCGGTGAAATCGACAAAAAGGTTCATCGGGCTTCCCGGACAAATGGTGCCGCCGCCGCTGATTATTGCATTTGGCAGAGGTTTAACCGATACTGTTATAGGCAGGTGATTAGTTACACAGCCTGCTTCATTGGTTTCCCTGCAGGTTATCTGGCCGCCCACATTGCCGAATCTTACTGATATGGAAGCTGATGATGGATCCCCAATAACTGCAGAGCCGCCTGGTATTGTCCAGCTGTAAACTGATCCTGCCCTTGAGGTAACATTGTAAGGGTTTGTACTGCCTGCACAGACTGATGCCAGCCCTGTAATATTCTCGGGCACAGCCTGCGGATAGACCTGAACCGGCAAAGTAAAAGGATCACCATCACAGGAATGTGAGTTAGTTTCATATACGGAAATATTCCCTGAACCGGGAGCCGTAGCCGCATTAATGATTATGGCGTTTGAATTGAAATCAAAACTCTTTGTTCCTACTGCAGGATCCACTGTCCAGTGGAAAGTTGATCCTACGGTGGGGATTACTTCATAGATAAGGTTTGGCTCGTTGATACATATTTTATCACGCCCGGTTATGGGTTTGGGCATCGGCTCAGGCTTTATGGTCACCACAACGGGGATCGCTGAACTTGAACAGCCGAGAGTGCTGGTTGCAGTAATATAGTAGGTTGCGGTGATAGGAGCGGGAGAAAAGTTGTTTATGACATCATTTATATGAAGCTTTCCTGCAGGCTCGGCGGCAACATTTACACCGGAAGTTCCCTGTCCCGATCCGTCATTCATTGTAGGAACAGGCCAGTTGAATACCGTTCCGACAGGAATGTTTGCGGGTGAAAGAAGTATTTCCTTTCCTATGGCAATGCCGCTGCAGATGACCTGAGTTTGTCCCGTTACTACGTAAGGCTCTGGATTAATGGTTATTACAACATCCAGAGGAGCTCCGTAGCAGTCAGGTGCATGAACTGGTTGAATACGGTAAGTCACATTCTTTGGGACACCTGTTAAATTCAGGTATTTGTCACTGGCAAGATAACCTGCCGGTGACGGTAAGACAGGGTTGATGACAGCGTTCAAAGCATCGGCTGAAAGGCCTGCATCAAGTGTCCTGCTAAGAATAAGATAATAATCTGCCGTTACGCTTCCGGGAGCTACGGCAAGAGTAAGATTTATTGCGGTGCTGCTGCAGAGTGTTTTATTAAGTGTTGAGCTGAGAACAGGCTGTGACCTTACTGTCATTACGATGTCAATTGGAATGCCTGCGCATCCGTTTTTGTAAGCAGTCACCGTATATGTTGCAGTTCCTGCTGCACCTGTTGTATTTGTAAATGCATCCTGTATGTTGACATTTGATGCCGAAATCCTGGCTGATCCGCCAGTGAATCCTGCATCCACAGGATTCAGAACAGGAGCATTCCAAGTGAATGTTACATTATCGCCCGGATTGGTAAAATTGGAAAGACTAATAAAGTGATCGGTCGTATTGCCGGAGCACAGATCAGATGTTTGCCCGGGTACAATAACAGGCTCAGGTTTAACATTGACAACCACATTCTGGATGCTGCTGCATCCTCCTGCTGAAAGCGTATACCGGTAAGTTACAGCAATCGGAATATTTGTAGTATTTCTCAGAGTTTCATTTATCCCGTTCACGCCATTCACAGTTCCTGCAGGAGTTATTCCTGCAACATTTGCCCTGGTCCAGGTAAAGAGTGTTCCTGCCGTTGAGCTTGCCGGTGTATATATGAAGGCTGTATTACTGCAGACATCCGGAGGTGTGAGGGAAGTTGACAGTTCCGGTGTAGGATTGATGGTTATTGTGAAACTCTTTGAAGGTCCGGGACAATCTTTACCTGCAAAGTTAAATGAAGGAGTAACAGTGATATTTGCAAGTATGGGTGCATTTCCGGTATTGGCAGCCGTGAAGGATAAGTCTCCTGAGCCGCTGAACCCCAATCCTATAGCGTCATTGTCATTGGTCCATGCATATGAAGGAGTTCCTAAGGTATTATTAGTGGTGAATGCGACAGCCCCGGCCAATCCGTTGCAGAAGGTATAATTGACAGGTTGATTCACCTGGGCAGTCGGGTTTACTGTTACAACAAAACTTTCTGCCGTTCCCGGGCAGCTTGTTCCTCCGTTGCTGAATGTTGGTGTAACAGTTATTGTACCTGCTATGGGTGAAGTCCCCGCATTGGTTGCAGTAAATGATATATTATCACCGGTGCCTGAAGCAACAAGTCCTATTGCAGGATTGCTGTTGGTCCAGGAATAGGTTGTCGTTCCATTGGCATTGTTGGTAGTAAATGAGATTGCAGCTGCTTCATTATGGCATAATGCAATATCGTCCAGAACGTTTATCTGTCCTTTTGGATTGACTGTAATTGTGAATGTTTTTGACGGACCTGTGCAATCGACCGATCCGTTATTATATAAAGGTGTAACCGTAATAGTTGCTGTAACCGGTGCAATTCCTGCGTTAATGGCATTGAATGAAGGTATATTTCCCGTACCGGAATCACCTAATCCAATAGTGTTATTATCATTGTCCCATGAATAGGTAGTTGTTCCCGGTGAATTGGCAGTTGTAAAGTTTATGGCGCCTGATGGTGAACCTGCACAGAGGACCAGGTTAGCAGGCTGATTGACTTGTGCGGTGGGATTTACAATTATTGTAAATGTCTTTGTTGGTCCGGGACAGTTCACCACGCCATCGGAAAAGTTAGGTGTAACTACAATACTTGCAACTATGGGAGCAGTGGTAAGGTTTTCTGCTGTGAATGATAATATATCTCCCGAGCCGGTAGCCGGGATCCCAATGGCGGGTGCCGAGTTGGTCCAGGTAAAGAGAGTTGATCCGTTCGCAGAAGTGAAGTTGACAGCGGCTGTTGCTCCTCCATTGCAGAGAACCTGATTCGGTGGCTGAGCCATTTGCCCCGAGGGATTGAAGGTTACAGAAATGTCATCAGCTGAGGTACAGAAAACACCATTATCTATTCTCCATCTGAATACATACAGGCCATAAGCACCGACTGTGACAGTTGCCACGGGTGTATTTTCATCAGGTCCAAAACCTGCCGCTCCCGGCCCGCTTATAAGGGACCATGTTCCTGTACCTGATACAGGAGTATTGCCGGCAAGATTAGCTGTGAAGGTATTACATAAGTGCTGATCAGCTCCTGCATTTGCACCAACCTCAAAGATAAATGTCACATCATCGCTTGAGCTGCAGAAAATACCGTTGGCAATGGTCCATTTAAGGACGTAAGTTCCAAATTGTGAGACTGTGGCTGTTGCATTGGGAGTATTGGCATTGGGGTTGAAAGAGACTGTTCCCGGGCCGCTTACTTTGGTCCAGGTGCCAGATCCTGATGCAGGTGTATTCCCAGCCAGAACGGTTGAAAGGTTTCCGCAAATGTTCTGGGGAGGTCCGGCATCTGCTGCCTTTTCATATGAAACAGTTATGTCTGATGAGCTGGAGCATATATTGTTTACTTCTTTCCACCTTATGACATAGGTCCCCGCAACACTTGCAGTAGCAGTGACTGACGGATCGTTTATATCAGGATTAAAAGTAATAACGCCGGGGCCGCTTACCCGCGACCAGGTTCCGGCACCAACACTTGGTATTGCAGTAAGAGGTGCATCAAGAACAACACAGACTCCTTTATCGGAACCGGCATTGGCTACAGGATTCTGGTAAATCCGGAATGATACCGGAGCCGGTAATGAGGCTCCTGGAAGAAGATTGTTACAAAAATCTTTTATCTCAGTGATAGCATAGGAATAAACACCCACAGGCAGAATGCCAAGATTATGATTGATACCGCTCTGGTAGTTTGTGACAGTTTGTACCGGGCCGCCGTTCAACCGGTATTTAAATGTGAATGGCGGAGCTCCGCCTGTCACCCCTATACTGAGCCAGCTTGCTGTTCCGCTGCAGCCATCACCGCTCGAAATAAGGACAGCGGCTGTCGGAAGTGTTCCGACAGCTATCGTAATATCATCGCTCACGGGACCACATATCCCTGAAGGATCATTTGTGGTCAGTGTCAGAGTTACTGTTTTTGCAGCAGTTTCAGCAGCAGAAGGGGTATAAGCAGCATTGAGGGTGTTCCTGTTCGGATTGAACGTTCCTGTTCCCCCGACCCATGATGCGGCTGTTGCTCCTCCTCCGAAAGATCCGGCAAGAGTTGCTGACAGCAGGGCGCATATTGACTGATCGGGACCGGCATTTACAGTTGCCGCATGGCTCCACTCGATTGTACGACTCACAGTCACATTCTGACCTGTACAACCGGCTGCCCCGTTAATCGAAAGTACTGCTGAGAAACTTCCTGATGAAACGGTTGGTGTAAATTGTGCCAGAGCCGGATCGGCATTCTGTGTCCAGTTGCCGAGACCAGCTCCTCCTGACCATGTAAGGCCGGTATAGGTTCCGGATGCTGATGCTCCTGCCATTATAAAAGGAGCCAGTGGTGTTGCATCACACCTGCTTAATGCAGAACCTGCGACGGCAGCAGGTGTTTGCCCCCAGGCAACTATGCGTGTGTCGGTGCGGTTTGTTCCGCTACATGCTCCCGTACCTGTAACGGTAAGAGTCGCTGTAAATGAACCGCTTGTTGTAGAAGGTGTGAATACGGCCTGTGCCGGATCTGTTGCATGCTGTGTCCATGCTCCCAGCCCTGCTCCTCCAGTCCAGCTTTGTCCGCTGTAAGTCCCCCCTGTAAAAGCTCCTCCCATTGCAATTGCTGCCAAAGGTGACCCATCGCAGCGTGAAATATTGTTTCCTGCTTCAACTGAAGGTGTCTGTGCCCAGGTAATTGTCCGTGTTCCTGTTGCTGTTACACCACCGCACGCAGCTGTACCAACAATTGTAAGTGTTGCAGTGAATGAACCCGATGGAATGGAAGGTGTATAGTATGCAAGTGCAGGATCAGAATTCTGTGTCCATGTTCCCATCGCTTCACCACCTGTCCATGTAACAGTGGATGAGCTTCCTCCTTTTGTTGCCCCTGTCATATAGATAGGATCCATGCCTGCAACCCGGCATAATGAAATGGGAGTGCCTGCGCTGGCGGTAGGTATCTGATCGATAGTAAACCTAGCCTTCTGCGACTTGAACCGGCAGCCGCCCTGGCCCGCTGGTGTTTTCATCTCAACCCTGTAATACCAGCCGCTGAAGGAGATATTGGGATTAGTAAGAGTAAGGGTGTTCGTGTTAAAACCAGAATAAGGTGCGCTGCCACCCACGGTACTGAAGGTGAGTCCTCCGTCAGAGCTTCTTTCCCACTGCCAGTTTGCTATCGCCTCGGTGGTGATTGCCTGGAAAACAGCATTGCCACCCTCGCAGATCACCTGGTCGACAGGCTGAGTAACATTCAGCAAGGTATGAACGGTAATATATTTTGCGAGAGACTGGTTACTAAGGCAGAAAGATGGTCCGACACCGACTGAAGAACAGGTATATGAACCGGTTTCATCAGGTTTACTGATTATAATTGTATCGCTGATCCGGCCAGGAAGCAGAACGCCATCTCTGAACCATTGGAAACGCGTCCGGGGAGGAATGTTTCCTGCAGTTGCCGTGATCACGTATGTCTCGGGAGGCTCGACACCGTAACAGATGTCGTTTTTCGCAGGCGCAGTTAGTGTGGGTGTGGCAGGGGTGGGATTTACAGTAATTGTTACGGTTGTCGGCGCGCTTTCGCAGAACAGTCCGGCCGCATCTCTATCGGTTGCATAATATGTAAAGGTGCCTGTTGTGTTTATGGTAGGTGTATAAGTATCCCCCATACCTACCTGGACCATTGAACTGTTATACCATATAATGTCTCCCACCGGTACATTATTTACGGTAAGGGTTTTTGCATCAGGTAAACAATAAGATCTGGAATCAACCTGAGGAGGATCCGGCGCTGAAACTACCTCAATGTCAATATATGTTGAAACAAAATCAGCGTCATTGGGATTACATTTATTCCAGTTCTTCAGGTAGACCCTGAAGAACTGACCGGCCCGGGCAGTGGCAGGAATGGTGATTTCCTGGCTGAGCGAGGTTGAACCGTAAGGTACGGGAACCATTCTTCCGCTGGTTGCAGGTGCATTGCCCAATGAGGCGATTGCTACCGTTCCTGTTATTGTGTTTTGGGGTATGTTATCAGGATCGCGGCCATACAGCCATTCTATATTTCTCTGATCTGTATTCGGTATTGCAGTTATTCCACCGGAAAGAACAGGATTCTGGCAGTTCCAGGTGCTGTTATCACGTATTATAATTTTTTTCTGGACTCCTTCACATATCTGGATTACAGAACTGCCACCAGCATCATTCACAATTCTTAAAATCCCGTCACCATCAGACGGGACATCACGGCCATGAACTACCGCTACATACTGAACCGACCGGGTCTCCCCACATGGATTCCTGATACTATTTGAAAAGACATAATTGCATGTTGTTACCGATGTGTATGTGTGCCTTCTTAAAGCCAAAGGAGGCGTTTCATAATCTGCAGCAGATGTAAAATTAGTAACCGGGGTACCGTCTCCCCAGTCAATGGTCCACTGTGTTCCTTTTAATATACCTGATTCAGATATGGGATCAGGCATTGCAACCTGGAAGGTGGCAATAATGCCGTTATTTATACACACACCGCTTTGTGAGAAGCCTGTAAGAATATTAATTGGTGGGCAGGGCAGGGTTGTAGCCAAAAGTTTTATTGGGGCTATCAATACTCCTCCGGCATCCTCAGCAGTAATAAATAAAGAATGGAGCCGGTTGGCATTTATTACATATATTACTGCATTTAAGATATTATTAATACTTCCCCCATTTACAGGAAGAACAGCGGTCGCTATACGTGCTCCTGCAGGACCTGCAATAGCACCAGCTTTTATTTGAGCTGCAGTCGGGGTGGGTGAAAAATCATAATTTACAACCGTAATATAAACTGTCCCCACTCTGTCTATTCCATAATTTACAGGTATGGACAATGGACCGGTTGTACCAATAGAGGGAGTAGTTGGCACCCACACTGGTTGTGAAAAAGCTGTTATTATAGTTAAGATTGAAAGTGTGAACAGGGTAAATAACCTTCTTGCTTTCATATAGAAAATCCCTTTGCTTTCAGGAAAAGTTGACAACACCATGCCAGGTTGTTTAAGTTGCATTAAATAAGTTGAGCTGCATCAGTCCTGCTTTGCTTCCCCTCTTCACTTAAGTATTGGTGGGGAAAAAAGCTATAAATGACGAAGTTAAATTAAGACTGTAATATAAGAAAAATGGTTGCATCTTTTAGGCAGCAACCATCCGTTAATTTAGAATCATTAAATAAATGGGCTTTACTTTGTCAAATCTGGTTTAAAGTGAGAAGCGAACAGTATGCAGGAAAACTTACTTTACATTCGTTACTTCATGGTTGTAATTCTCCCCATCAATGAACAATTTATGCCGGGAATGATCTTTGTAAACAACAGGAGAATAATTAGAAACCTGTCCATCATCAACAATTACAAGGCATTTCTCAGCTACAAGTGAATTGGATATGAGTTAGAAGTTGTTAAAGTTTTGCATTAGCTGTTAGCAGATATTGTATTTATTGAAGCAGAATAAAATTTTACAATCAGTTGTAAATGAGGCTCACCAATGAATCAAGGTCATTCATTTGCTTTTGCCTGATCAGTAAATACTGATAAATCCCGGGTTGAGTATTGCAAATAAAAGCAGAATCATTAATAGATTGAAGCATTCTCAGTTTCATATCTGTAAGTGAATATTGATATAAAAAAACTGTACTGCTGTAAATCTTCATAATAGGACTTATATTATAAACAACACAAGTATACTTATCATTCTGAATGGTCGGTTAAGCATCTTCCGTTTTAGTTTAACCAAAGTATATGTTAGTTCGCCCCCAAATATTTTTTTTAGAATGAATTTCTTTATCTTTCTTTTCTCAGGGTTCCATGAACTTGCGAAATGATGAATGCAGTATGAATTTTCAGTTATGAATATCTTGCCATATTTTAATGGACTAAAATACTCACATGGAAACATATGCATGCAATTTTTATATATCTGATGACTATTTTTTAAAATAAAACCGTTAGATTCCATAATTCCGGATATAATCTGTGAATTAGTAGTCATATCAAAATTCCCGTCAGGTAAAATAAAATGCCTTTCATTATAATAATCAAGTTGCTCTTTTGCCCAAATTCCATTCTTTTCACTTGCCATAATTCCTGTAGGAACATATTTATCATCCTCAAATCCAGAAAATGCAGGTAGTGATAGAAAATCATCAAGATTTTTTAGTACCTCCACATCGGTATCCATATAAATGCCTCCTACATTATAGAGCGCATATAATCTTACATAATCTGTAACAAAAGCATATTTACGAGCACGGTATGCTTCGCTTGCATATGCATTTAAGTTTAAATCAAAATTATCTTCATTCCAAAGCTTTATCTGATAATCAGGTAAATATCTCTGCCACGATTTAATGCATTTGAATGCCAGTTTTGGCATTTGTCCCCGGCCAAACCAACAATAATGAATTATCTTTGGTATCATACTATATTTATAAATTATCCTAAATGTCTGACAAGAACTTTACAATTATTTCCGCGGCTCTTCCATCACCAAAAAGATTCTGCTTATTGGTCATCTTTTTATAAAAATCTTTATCAAGAATTAATCTGCTCAGAAAAGAAATAATTTTCTCCTGATCTGTACCCACTAATTCAATTGTACCGGCATCTAATGCTTCCGGACGTTCAGTGATGTCTCTCATTAACAATACTGGCTTTCCCAAATAGCTGGCTTCTTCCTGTATGCCTCCGCTATCTGTAAGTAAAAGATAACAATTCTGCATTAAATAAACAAAAGGCAAATAATCAAGGGGGTCAATTAAAAACAGATTTTCATTTGTTGAGGGGCCTAATATTTCATTTACAGATTGTCTCACGTTAGGATTAAAATGCACTGGGTATAAAAAGTCAAACTCAGGAAAGTTTTTCGCTGATGTTATTATTGCATTGCAGATATTACTGAAGCCCTGACCAAAATTTTCACGACGATGACCAGTAATTAAAATTAACCGCCTTGTTTCTGATAACCGGTTAATGTTGTAACCTTTTTTAATAATCTGATTAGCTATAGTATTTGACAATTCTGTTGATTCTCCTATACTTTTTAATATCATTTCTAAGGCATCAATTACTGTATTTCCGGTAACAGTTATCTGTTTTTCTTTAATGTTTTCCTTAATCAGATTCTCCTTTGCCCAATTTGTAGGAGCGAAATGATACGTTGCCAACCTGGTGGTGATCTGCCTGTTTATTTCTTCGGGCCAGGGACTGTACATATCATAGGTACGTAAACCCGCTTCGACATGACCTACAGGAATTTGTTGGTAAAATGCAGCGAGTGCTGAAGCGGTTGAGGTAGATGTATCGCCATGTACTATAACCAGGTCTGGTTCTACCTCATTTAAAATAGCTCTCATCCTGGTAAGAATACCGGCAAATATTTCATATAAATCCTGATCAGGTTGCATAATATTCAAATCATAATCCGGTATTATTTCAAAAATATCCAACACCTGATCAAGCATCTGGCGATGCTGACCCGTAACACAAACAATAGTTTTAAAACTGTCAGGATATTTTTGAAAAGCCTTAACAACCGGGGCCATTTTTATTGCCTCAGGACGTGTTCCAAAAACTATTAAAATTTTGCGCATGCTGATAGTAAATTGTAAAGAATCGAATTAACTTATTTCCAGAGCATTACAGATAATAAACATTCTTAATCAGCTTACAAATTATTATTAAACCTGGCAGTTATTATTTAAAATTGTATTGAAAATCAGGATTTCTATTCATCATTTCAACACTTTCCGGGTAGTTTTCAATAAACCAAATCATAAAAGATGTAATATCAATTTTATCGGCCAGTATTTTCTGACGATTTGAGAAAAATTCATTTTTAAGATTTTGTATTAATAATAGCTCCGTAACTTTCTCAACTACGCCTAGTGAGTCTTTAAAGTGAAAGAGTATTCCGGCGTTCATTTCTTCCTTAAGATAACCCATTAAAGGAAGACTGTTAACATAAATTACCGGGGTGCCAAGGACTGCCGCTTCAGATGCCATCGTTCCGCTTTCAGCAACAAACAGGTGTGCAAAAAATATTACATCGTGAATTTTCTCGGGAGGAATTTTTAATAAATATGGTTCAAAAAATACATCCGGATTTTCCTCTTCAGTAGAAATAAATACTCTATATTCCTTAGATAAGATCTTCACCAGTTTTCTTTTTGTTTCCATATCCAGCCCTGAATGACCAATATCATGACTCGCCGACCATGATACAAATCGAAGTAAAATATATTTTATGCTGTCTTTTATGCCCAAAAGCTCCAATACCTCATCTGACGGAGTAAAATAATTCGAATGAAGATAGAATAACTCCGCAAAACTGTTATAGTGGATTTGTCTTATCCCAAAATTTTCATAAAAACAGGATGGATTCAGAAATACTTTTGAAAACGGTTTATAAAAAAGCCGACTGAATGTCGCATGTTCTGTGTCATCAAGTGCAACGTGAGGTTTTCTCAATAACCATGATACCTGCGCTGCATAAGGTGATGCAAAACTAACGAAAATATCTGGCCTGAAGCGCAAGGCACACTTTAGTATTTTAATGTCCGCATGAAGCATGTATACTAATTTGCCAGCTATACTGTTGCTACCTCTACCCCTGTCAAAATAATCTATTTCATAATGCTTTAGCAAATGGAAGATAATTGATCTGTTCCTGGCCGTAATAAAAAACTCATGCCCTTTATTTTGCATGAGTCTTATAAAATTTCTGAAATAATGTACATGTGCAGGATGACCTATATCAATTAATATTCTCATTTCTCAATACTATTAATCCATCCATTTGCTGCCACGAACTTTTTCTTTTTTATGATAGGAATATCATTAATATTAAATTCCCCTTTATCGAAGATTACGAAAATATCATTATAAACGGTATTGGTTATTTTTAGGTTATCAACCAGGAATGCATTTCTTATTACTGGAATTTTATTACTGTCAAATTCCATAAGTTCTGAACAAACCGCATCAATCGTTGCAGGATTGTTTCCCTGAACAAGATAATTTAGTTCTTTAGGGTCTGGTATTTTCGGGCCGTTTCCTTCTCCGCATAAAATCCCGTCAACTATACCTATATACTTCTTTCTGTTTTCAAGTTTGTCCGGTCGTATTGTACCATCAACATTTGCATAAAGTAATACTTTATTGATATCCAGAATCATCCTCCAGATAGTGTCGTTGCCATACCATGACCCTGATCTGATTGTTTGCTTATTGGTGCCAAACACACTTTTCCCTAAACGCATAAAAGGACTAAATCCCCTGGATAATAAAGTGTTCGTTCTTATATACTGATGAATTAATGGCATCAGGTTGCTTTCTATTATTTGTTTTGTTCCTGATAAACAAAACTGGTCGCCTCTGTCTTCTTTTGTCCCGAGAGAATAGTGGGGGAGGTAATTCCGATAAGTATTAATTCCGACAAGGTTTTTCAGACATGATGTTATCCCTGCTTTTTTATGGGTTTTTAATTTAGGGATGTTAATAAAAACATCACATTCAATTGCAGTTCTTGAAACTCTGTATAAATTATTAAATCCATCATGTGCTTTGTTTGTCTCCGCAATATTTGAATCAGCTCCGAAATATCCTTTTTTTGATTTATAATGACTATTGAATTCGCTAAGCATCCCCAGAAGATTTACCTCGGTACTACCTCTCTGGTCCCCTTGATTCTTAAACCTTTTTGTCACAACATTCCCATTATCAAACCAAATTTCATCACGCAAATCAATTATTTCAATTTTTATATTTTTTAATGAGGCTTGCTGTATCCATTGATTTAAAGGATAGTAAGTCATTAGTTTTTCAAATGAAGATGAAAACTCAGGACCATCCATAATACTAACTCTTCCTCCAGCCGGTAAAACCTCGAGAACTTTTCGTAAAACTGCAGAAATAATACTCGGATGGGTGATTACATATTCCCAATGGCCAGGTCGATCAAGATGCTCTTCACGAACCCAGTTAGGCTTAATAACCACCTTATGTGCAGTCAAAAGAGGTTCGAACAGACCGTTCTCTAAAGTCTGATAGATTTTATCTTCATTATATTCTGCTATTTCTTTGACGAATACCAAATTCTCCATTTAAATAATTTTCAGATAATCAACCATTTCCATTGCCATTTTAGATTGTCCCTTTATTGAGAAGTATTTTTCTACTTGTAACCGTCCCAGGTGTGCAAATTGTTTTCGTTTTACCTCGTGTTGCAGCAAATCTCTTATGCTAATAACGAAACTATCGATATCCAGATAATTGCCTATAATTTTTGCATTAATGGAGTGAAGAGCTGCTTCCCTGACATTACCTACATCAGAAACTACCGGGACACATCCACAGGCCATTGCCTCCAGCATAGCGGTTGATAAACTTTCGCTTCTGGATGGCATAACCAGTATCTTTGATTGCTGAAAAAAGGGAATGGGATCCTTCTGATATCCTTCAAATCTTACAAAATGATCTATTTCAAGATCTTCAACCATTTTTTTTGTATCATTCAACATTTTGCCTGTACCAATCATAGAGACCTTTAAATCAGGGAAATACTGTATCAGCTCCTGTACAATTCTTATAAACCTGTCCGGGCCTTTGAGCTCATAAAATGTTCCGGCAAATAGAATATCAATAGATCGTTCCCCATTCGCAAAATAAAACTTTTCCGTGTCAATAGCTCCGTTCAGGGTAAACATTTTTAAAGGGTCTATTTTTTTCGAGATCAGATAATCCCGGTCTGTTTTCCCTTTAATTGCTATTGCATTACAATAACGTAATTGCCACAGATTAATTAACTCCCACATTTTCCTGAAGGGGAGTTCTGTTTCAATTTCAAGTCTGCTGCCAATCACAGAAATTATGCACTTTGTTGAAGTCAGTTTTGCTGCAATCAAACTGTTAATTCCCTTTGGAAGACAGTATACTCCATTAATAATATCAGGTTTAAGCTTTAGGGTATAGTATAATAATTGCAAAGGCTCATAGATAAAACGAATACTTCTCCCTAAAAGAGTAGCATTAATTTTTCTTATCCAGGAGGGAATTGTAATATACCTTACTTTGGGGGTTGCGAATCCTTCAGTTTCGCTGAAAATAATAATCTCTTTTACGTCTTCCAGGGCCGCAAAGGGTAACGCTTTGCTCAAAATCAGGCTATGCCCTGTTCGTCCAATAACAATAAAAATCCGGATCTCTGATGACAGCATTAAAAGGGAAGTTTAATTTCATTATTCCGGATTAAAAAGCGACGTTTCCCGGAGTACAAAAAAGGAATAACATCATGAATTTCGATTGTAAGTTTCACATTAACGCCTAGGAAATTCTTCCAGTAATCAAATACCTGTTTTTGAATATTAGGAGTAAACTTTTCATTTATAACCAGTCTGAAAATAAACTCATCCAACTGTTTCTGCTCAATCTGAAACTGCTTGATCGAATCAAAATACTCAAAGTATATTGTAAATAAATGCACAATGAGAAGGTTTCCTGACGGTGTAACCAGGATATCATTATCCCGGCCTAGTATCTTGTCGATTCCAACCAGTTTTCTTCCGCATGAAGAAGTAACAACTGATTTAACAACCAAATCCTTAGTATTATACCTTACCAGAGGCATTGAATAGTTCCAGAGATCGGTGGTTATATGTATACCTGTATCCCCGGGATTGACCTCCTGACCATTTTTATCAAGAATCTCAGTGATTGCATACTCCATTGATCCCAAATAATTTTCGCGGGTTGGACCTTCACTAAAAATTGCACTCCCTTCAGAACTGTAAGAATCAAAAACGGGACAGTCAAATCTTTCCTCAATTAATCCGCGGCCTTCATCTGTAAGGATGTTCCCTGTTGTATTAATTGCTTTAATACCCGGCAACGTCTTATTTTCTTTTTTAAGGAGTTTTGCAATGAAGATTAACGGGTCAGGATAACACCGCACATACTCCGGTTTATCTTTCTCAAGTTTTTCTATTACTCTTGTTAATGTTGGCCTTGATAAATCCGGAATATATGTATACAGGCTCCTGTTTATTAAGTCCTGAATTTTTTTTATGGAACCGGATCTTCGGTTCTGGCTCAGTTTTGCATAAATATCTCCAAGACGGTAGCCCATCCAGTACCAACCTCTAAGAGCGGCAGCATACTTCATACTATATGCTTCTTTTGATATAAAATACTCAAAGGGTTCCCCTGTTGATCCACTGGAATTCATGCGAATAGATTTCTTTTTGTTGTAGTTATCTGCTTTAAAATTGTGGGGAAACTGGCGGATTTCTGCTTTAGATAAAATGGGCATTTTGCTCAAATCACGTAGATGTTTAAAATCTTTTGGTCCAAGTCTATTCTTTCTAAACCAGTCTTTATAAAAAGGGACGTGTTCATAAATGTGACGAATCAGTTTATGTAATTGCTCTTCCTGATAATGTATAAGCTCATCTCTTGTCCAATATTGACTTCCCAATAGAAAGGAGAGTTTCTCAGAGATACTAAGTCCTTGTAAAACATCATTAAAAGGAAGAATAATTTTCTCATTTAAAAAATTGATCATAATTTACCCTCTCCCCTTTAAACGCACATAATTCCATCCTGCAATCATAATTAAAGCAAATACCAGATATACTGGGTACCATTTCTTACTTTTAATATGGAAAATACCATATGCTGCCAGAATGAATAAAATGGGCTTTACGGGATAAGAAATACGCACAGAGGTAAACATCATAGCCTTAAGCAGTACAAATTGGTACCCAATTACAAATGCCAATAATACTGCCATCTCTTTCCTTCTGAAGCGAACAGAATAATACAAACCATAGAAACTAAAAAATGCCAGAACAATCCAAAAAATATTTCCGGCCACATGATAATAATACTCAGAATGTGAAAGTCCTAATGCATTTGGGACTTTCACAACACTAGGGAATGGTGAAATATAAGACATGGCTGCAAAAACAGGAGAACTGACCACTGCCACAAAAGGATTTATACTTTCCATATATGATAATCTCTCTTGTGTGAACTCGTCAATATCAGTATATTGATTATAATAGGTGTCATATCTTCCCGTTGACTTAAGAAAATATAAATAAATAATAACTATTGTACTTACGAGTATTACATTAATTATTACATTTTTTTGTTTATTCTGCATAAAGAAAGAGATCCCCAATACTATTAATAATAAAATGCTTATGGCTGATCTGAAGAAAAATAAGAGGACTATTAATAATATTGCTTTAACCAGATAATGAAACTTAAAAGAGATTTGTGCTTTTACGATTTGAATCAAGGTTTCAATCAGTAACAAAACCATCAGGCTCTCCTTTAACATTACTGCCGAATAAAACCATGAAACAGGGTAGAGAACCAGAAATATTCCGGCAAGCCTTGCTGCAGGTTTTTCAATCAACAGCCGGGCTAAAACATAACCACGTACTGCAACTATACTACCCAGAAAGCATAAGAAAATTTTTATTACAACCGGTGTCATGCCAAAAACACGAATCGGAAACATAAGGAATATTGGGAATCCGATATCTGAAATCTCATCTTTGTAGCTGGAAACAATATGACGGTAAGCATCTCCCAAAGAAAGGTCCTTCCAAACAGTTACTGCTTCCGATGCAACCCTGTAATAAACCATTTCGTCTCTGGCCCCAACCATATAAAACATATTCCAGGTTTTATAGGAGATTGCCAGAAGGATAAACATGACGATTATTCTGATTATTAAAGCACTCCAAAACAACTTATAAATAAAACTGGATTCTTTAGCCTCCTGGTTTTTTGACAGAAGGCTAATGCCTGATATAATAAGAATAAGTATTAAGATTGCAGCAGCTATCCATTCAATTTCATAGATTTTCCCAGGAAAAACCAGGTAAAGAACAATAAAAAGTACAAAAATAAATATAATAATTTTCTGTGCTATTGAAGAAGTCCAACCCATCAATTCCTATAAATTACCGGCAATTTTTAAAAATTGTTTAGCCCTGCATTCAGCAGACTGCTCAGAAGCAATTTTAAATCCCCTCTCAACAATATTTTTTTCCTTAGATTTATCTAGCGCCATCCTTATTTTTACAATATAATCGGTTCTGTCATTCGCGATAAATACAAGATCTTCAAAATCACTGTATTCTGAATTTAACTTATAACTTACAAAAGGTTTTCCAAGAGCCATGTATTGATATTGCTTGTTATTATTGAGGTAGAGAGCAAATTCATGTTCCGGTTTTGCTGCAACCAATCCAATATCCCAGTTTATAACTATTTGTGGAAATTCATTATAGGGAATGAAACCCAGGTGCCTTATATTAGAAAGCATTAATAACTTATTCCATACAATCTGTTCATTATTATTCAAATCCAGCTTCCCGGCGATCTCAAAATCATATTCAGGAAGACTGCTAACCAAAAAAAGTAATAATTCAATATCTATAACATAGGTTATATTTCCGGCTAAACCGATTAATGGTCTTACTTTTTGCCTGATATGCGGCTCCCATTTGCTATAATCCCAAAGACCAAGATCAACAGTATTTGGCCATAACTTTACATTGTCAGGGATATATCCATAATATTTCTTAAAATAATAATCACAGAGATTATTACTTATTCCCAGTATCAGATCTGCCCTTTTTATAATTGGCAATTCATGGGTATAATTTTTCGAATCCATTAAAACACTCGGATCACGTAGGAGATAAATTAATTTTTGACCTTTATTTAAATATGGCAGCAGGTAATATTGATTGGGGTCGATAAAAAAAACAATATTATATCTCTGAAAAAACAATTTCCATTTGATAAACCTGAAAAAATGTTCTAAGAATGAAAGAACACTTAATTTTCTTAACTTTTCAAATACCCAGAAATGGTAAGAATAAAATCTGATCTGTTTTGAAGTTTTTTTCTTTTCCCTTATATTTAAAATGGAATTGAATAACAGAATATCCAGGTTCGGATTGAGCTTGTGAATCGCTTCAATAGTTGCCCTTCTTGTATAGTTTATAAAATCTAGCCCGCTGCAAACTGTAAGGATCTTCATTTAAACCATAGATAATAGTTCAACTGCAAATAGATTGTAATTTTTTTTCGCATTAAATGTTTCTTCCCAGTTTTTACGTGAAAGCATGCGTTTAATTTCCCATTTCTCCTTATTAATAAACACATCATAAATTGCTGAAGAAATTTCTTCCCGGGTTGGATTTACAGGAAGCAGAAACCCGTTGTCATTATTAACTATTTCGGGTGTACCACCTACTGCTGTGGCAATGACAGGAATGCCAAATGAATGAGCCTCCATTATAGATACCGGTAAGCCTTCAGATTCGCTTACATTCACGAACAGGTCAACAGGTACTGATTTGTAAAAATTGAATACTTCAAGGTTTGACATCTGGCCCGGAAAATAACACTGAACTGAAGAATTGCTTAAAAACTCTTTTGCCTTTTCAACATATTTTACAATGTCTTCCCCACTACCCAAATGATACCATTTTACAGTTAAGGATGGGAATCTGGACTTGAATAATATTAATGACTCCAAAATAAGATAAATTCGTTTATTGGGATTAATTCCTGAACACGATACAAGTGTTAGACTTTTATTATCCGGGATAGGATTCATAAATTCCGGATCTGTAGTCCCTAATCTGGAAAGAGAATACTTATCAGAAAATTCAGGGAATTTTTTTCTTAAATAATTCAGGCCATGATTTGAAATAAAGTATAATTTATCTAAATTCTTTAACGTTGCGCCTTTAATAAACATCAGGCTTCTTTCTCCCCTTTCTTCGTATAAATCATACCCATGTGCACGACTAATGATCGTTTTAATTTTCCCTTCCGTCTTTAATAAAGATAATGAAAAAGCGCTAAAATTAAGCCAATAAGAATAATGAATAGATAATTCAGAAGGCAAAATTTTTGAAATTCTATTTTTAGTTAAAATGGCAAATCCTAAATATTTTAAACATTTGAAAACTGAAAAATTCTTTAATTCCTTGTTTAGCTCCGGAATTTTAATAATTTTATAAAACCACAATAGACCGGTTAAATAAATATTCAGACGTGACCATTTTTTAACCTGAATGGGAGAAAGAACTCTTACATTACCTGGGACATCTCTCATTGTCTCATTTTTTTTGTAAAAAGGGACAATTATTATCTCTTCAAAATGGAGAGAAAGACAGGTTATCTCCGATTCCAGAAATATTTCCTCCTTGCCATACGGGAAGCTATTTGTATAAAGTGCCAGGACTGACATTCAGCAAAGATTTTAATCTCCTTTTTATTCCAATAATTGACCGTAAAGTATGATAATAATATAAAATGAAATAGATCAGCACCTTGATAATCAGTATTGATTTTGTAAAACGAGAGAATTTCTTGTTAACAAGAATTAAGGACATGGCAGTTTTTACAAGGCTATTGGTAACGGTATTAAATTGTGAAGTTTTTTGCCCTTCATACCACCTGAATATACCAAGATTTAGACTACAAGGAACTACCGGGATTTCAGCAATTAAAAGCCACCCCCACAATTCATAATCCATTGTAAAATGATTGTTTTCGTTAAGGTACCCGAATTTTTTAATTTCGTCAAGTGGATAAATGCATGATTGCTGCATTATGGAATCATATTTCCTCCAGTAATTTTTGATATCAAGGAGGTTTTTGATGTTTTTAATAGTTGATGGGTTTATCTCGTTAAGAATTTTACTGTTTTGATCAATTCTAAAACCCCGGCAGATAAACATACAATTCATTTTTTTCGTCAAAAGCGGGGATAAATTATAAAGGGCATTTTTACAAAGCATGTCGTCACTGCAAATCCAGTTAACCATCTCGCCTGTGCATTTTTTAAAACCTTTATTGATTGCATGGCTCTGACCATTATCAGACTCGCTGATCCAATAAGTGATCCATGGTTCGTATTTCCTTATAATACCAAGGGAATTATCAGTACTGCCTCCGTCAATAATAATGTATTCAAGTCCGGGGTAATTTTGTAAAAGGATTGATCTTATCGTTTCCTCTATAAATTGTCCCTGATTAAAACTTGGAGTAACAATGCTGATACGTGGCCATGGATTATTGTCAGGTTGCAAAGGAGGAAGAGCATCGCTCTCTTCGGTCCATGGCCAGCCGGTTTTTGAGGAAGGAGGAGGGGGAAGTTGTTCAAGCATTAAATTGAAATGCTGAAGAGTTGATTGGTTAAAGAATTGAGTGGTTTAACCATTAAACTTTAAAACAATAAAAATCTTTTCCGGAACCGGATAAAGTAACTGATAAACAATACTATTGTAAAAACACCTGCAAAAATTGAAAAAACTGTAAATATCCCAATATTTGTAGGTTTCCTGGCTAGTTTTACCAGATACGAGGGTTCCTTATATTGCATCCATTTTTGTTTGTATTTGTTAAAAATGGGATCTTTGGTTTCGGAATAAAGAAAGTCAAGTAACTCGATATGGAATTTATGGTACCAGGGACTTGCGGATTTACCCAGAACATCATAATTTGAATGTCCATCATTATCATATACATAGAGTGTACTCTTTAAGGCATCCACTCCTTTATTGAATAAGAATAAAGCATTTGGATCCCATGTGGCTTTGTGAAAATCGGATAGAGCCTGCAGCACGACTATCATCCCGTTTAAAACCCTTGATTGCGGAACACTGTCATCGGCGTATTCTTCATACCAGTAGCCGGTGCTGTCAATATAGGTTACTCCTCCATCCCTGACTTCAGTGAACAAAGTATTCATCGATTTTCTGGCCATATTCAGATACAGGCTATCGCCGGTTTTTTCATAAGCTTTTAGAAAAGCCTGCATTGCTCTGCCCTGGTTCATGGCTGAACGCCATGGGGAGGTCAGGTCAAAGTCGGGCCAGTCATAATAATCCAGATATATAATGGAGCTATCATTTAAAATAGTACAATTGTTCATTAGCCAGTTTATGCAGTTGAAAAAATTTCCGGTTTTTAAAGTGTCTTTATCATCAGACCACCTTATTGCATGTTCTGCAATTGAAACAGGATTATATTGTTTCCCAAGTTTCCCCTCGTAGACTACGAAGGGTACACCCCCTGAATCGTATTGAAAATGTTGCGGCCTTTTGCCGGAAATTCTCTGATAAATTCCTGCCTCAACACTTTCTATTGATTTTCCAATTTTATCAGTAAGGATTAAAGCAATTATTACTGATAATAATAAACTAAAAAATAATTCGTCTCTCCCGAATTTCTTCATATAATATTACAACAATCTCTTATAAATATTAATATATTTCTCTGCCTGAACGGATATAGTAAATCCAGCTAATACTTTTCCCCGGCAATTATTTGCCATTTTCAGATAGTCTGATTCTTTTAATTCAAGTAATCGGATAATTGCCTCGGATAGGTCGCTTATATTTCCGGTTTCGGCCAGGTATCCGGTAACATCATTCTCAATCATATCCGGGATCCCGCCTGTATTGAATCCGACAACTGGGATGCCACAGGACATAGCTTCAAGTGCCGTCTGCCCAAAAGCTTCCTGTAATGATGGTATGACAAAAACATCACCACAGTTATAAATTACCGAGAGTAGATGATTATTGGCAATATTACCAAGATGGAGTCTGGGGATTCCCGGATTTACATGAATTTTCCCCGCCCCAAAGCTCAACAAAAGTAAATCTGGAAATTTTTTGCTGACTTGCTCTAGTGCATTATCTAGTTGCATAAATCCTTTACGGGGATTATTTACCCCGGGAGCGCCAAAAACAATCACTCTGCTTTCAACCGGAATGTTTAATGCCCGGCGGCAGGCAAGTTTTTCACGGGGGATGAATTCATCAGTTTCAATCCCATAATGGATAGTATCAATATCCAGATCTTTGAACAGCTTGCTTCTTTTTGCTTCATTGGCCAGCCAGTGGCTATCTGCCCTGATAACAACCTTATTTTTAAAACCAGAAAAGGCCTTAAACTTTCGTAACCAGATTTGAAAGGAAAGATCTTTTTCAATCCTGGAACCAAGTTGTGGACAATGATGGCAATAGTGTAAATATTTTTCGCAACCGCTGTTATAATGACATCCTCCAGTAAATGGAAACATATCATGAAGTGTCCATACTATCGGTTTTTTAACACTTTTGATAAATGACGGCAAATCAACTAATCCCGATATCCAGTGCAAATGATAAATGTCAGTATCAGGTAATTGATTTAAAAATCCAATTTTTAAAGGAGTCCTGTCATCACTGAATACTTCAAATCCCGTAGGTCTTATTGTCTGGTATTTTATTAAATCATTTTCAATCAGGTCTTTACGGAATTTGTAATATGTCTTTTTCAGACCCGATGGATACTTGTACCTGATAACTGATTCATCATCTGTGGATTTGTCACGAACAAACATGCGGGATTCAATCCTCTGCTGCCTCAGACCGAAGTGCAATCTATAAGCTGCACGGGCAGCACCTCCATTGGTATCACTTATGCTAAGATGAAGAATTTTCATAAATTAATACCTTTCAGTATACTTTTTACAATTCCCTTTGCTTTTCTTTTAACCTGTTGATAAATCTTTTCAAAAGGTTCTAAAAGCTTCAGGTAAGCAATGCCAATTTTATAAGAAAATGAGTTTAGCAATATATCAATATCATCAGTATGGCGTAATTGCACCTGCAATAATCCTGAAGAAATATCATCAATAAGGTGGGTAATAATTTTTGGATGAGCCTTTTTAAAGGGGACAAGCCAGCTCGGGATCCATGAAACACTAAAGACTCTGTAAGGGTGAGATAAATTTAAGAAAATATCATCAGCCCACAATTCTGCTTCTTTACGTTTTGACCATTCCGCACTTTTATAATATTCTGCCTTTTCTTTTACCTGCTTTGGAAAAACAAAGGAATAATGATACATGCAAATATCCATTTTTTCTGTTTGCCTTGAATTAATAAAATTTATTTCTTTAAGATTGGCACCTACATTATCAATAACAGTAGGAGGCCTGTGTGAGGTGTATTGAAATCCTTTTTCCCATTTAAAAATCCTGTATATTTCAGGCAGGTGCCTTTTAAAGTACCAGCTATCTACCAGATAATCAAACCCGCCCCAAAAACTGAATTGCTTAAATGACACACAGGTGATAGAACTATCTTTAATGAGGAGGGTTTTTATTTTTCTGATATCATCATCCAGATAAAACTCATCAATATCAACCTGCCACAAAAAATTTCCAGTGGCTCTTTTGGCAAATGCCCGGCATTGCTCATGCTTTTCCCCAGGCCAGAATCCATCCGGATATCCTTCCTCCTCGGCAGTTACAATTGTAATTTTATTTTCCGGATCTTCAAGGCTCCTTAAATCCCTGAGCAAATCAAGGGTCCCATCCCTGGAGTGACCATCTGGAGCTGCAACGTTCCGGGCCCCTTCACAGGCTCCTTCGGCAATAATAATTTCATGAGCATGTGGATAAAGTGCCCGAATGCAATAACGGGTAAAAGGCTCGCCATTGAGTACTATGATACCAAAAGTGATATTAACAGGCATTTACTTATTAGCAGATTAAGGAAGGATAAGGTCGATGGTATTTATTTTTTTATTTATTTTTAATATTGAAACGCATCGTTTATAAACCTGTAAAAAACGCTTTAATACTTTTATTAAAGCTTTTAATGGGATGTACTATATATCCAAATTTCAAGCAATCGAAAAGCAAAGAAGTAAGTGTTGTAAATGCTTTATAATATTTTTTAGCCCTGATAAACTGATAAAAAGAATCATATTTCATATTAAAATATTTTTCAAATAAAGAGTTCACCACGTTTTGATTCGATTTAATTCCTCTATGATATTTAAAAAGGTAATAATAAGTTCTCTGGTACTCCCCCTTTTTTTTCTAAATCCGGTTTAGAACTCCAGATACCTCCCTGGTGTGACCTGTAAACTGCCGGCTTAATTTCAGGCTGATATTTTGATTTACCATAAACGCCCAGCATGCTGGTCAGAAAGGTATCTCCGTTAAATACTTTTTCATATTCCTCCGGTATTTCTTTTATAACATTTCTGAAACATAATGAAAGGGTCAAAATAAATGCTCCCTTTATTAATTCTTCTCCTGAGAAATCTCTCTTACAGGATTCGGGGAGCTTCGATTTTGTTATAACATCACCACTTGAATTTATAACAGCAGCATCATGACAACTTACCACATAATCTGCATTTTGTTCCAAAAAGTCCACCTGTTTTTGCAATTTATACGGATCAGTCCAATAATCATCACCCTCAAGCATCGCTATGTATTTTGCTCCTGAAGAAAAGCAAGCTTCATATATTTGCTTTGCATTTTTTAAAGCCCCGGTATTTTCCTTATTAATGATCACTTCTAAAATATCCGGATTCTCTTCCTGATATTTTATGCAAATTGAGGCTGTCTGATCGGCTGAGCAGTCTTCTCCAATAAAAAGCTTAACCGGTAATGATGTTTTCTGCATTAAAACACTATCAATAGCTTGCCCGACATACTTTTCATGATTGTAAGTGACCATGAAAACCGCAATAAAAGGATCACCCATTAATGCTAATGTATTGTAGAAGAAATATGATCGACCATATTTCCTACTATTCCAAGACTTTTACCTGTTATTTCCGAATTGCTTATTACAATGTTAAATGATTCTTCCACTTTAGTAACATAATTCATAAATTCGAGCGAATCAAGAATTGCCTCCCCGGGTAAATCCGAGTTTTCTCTAATCTCCGGACCTGCATTAATACTCTTTATTAAAATCCTCAGTTTTTCCAGAATCTGTTGTTTCTCCATTATATTATTTTTTATACCTGTACAAAATTGTGCCCCATGAGAGCCCTACTCCAAAGCCGCAAAAAATTATTAAATCATTATTCTCCAAGATCCCTTTTATCAGTATGTTTTTATAAGCTAAGGGAATAGTTGAAGAAACCGTATTCCCATAATCTTCCAAATCAATAATCATCTGTTTGTCAGATATATCAAGTCGTTTCTGGATTTCTTTAAGCACATATTTATTTGCCTGATGGAATATAAAAAACCGTATATCAGAGACGCTGAGTTTGTTTTTCAGAAGTAAATCATTTACCGATGCAGGGACAACCTGGACAGAAAATTTAAATATTTCTCTCCCATCCATATATAGAAAATTACTCTTTTCTCTGTCAGCTTTTACACCACTGTTATAAGCAATTAATTTGTCAGCATTTGAACCATCCGTTCCAAAAATAATGTCTAACACTCCTTCTGTTTCATCACAGGGTTCAATCAAGGAAGCGCTTGCAGCATCTCCAAAAAGAGCGGCAGTATTCTTATCATTATAATCAATAAGTCTGGAATATTGATCAACCATTATTATCAATCCGGTTTTTGCCAGACCTGCCTTAAGAAAATTACCGGCAGTTACTAGGGAATAGATGAATCCGGAACATCCAAGGTTAATGTCAAAAGCAATGCAGGATGTTTTAAGATGCAGGTTATTTTGTAGAATACAGGCCGTAGTAGGAAGTTTAAAATCGGGGTTTTGAGTACAAATTATTAATAAATCAATGGTCCCGGGGTCAATATTTTCTTTCTCTATTAATTTTAAAGCTGCTTTAGTTGCCATATCAGAGGTGGTTTCATCTTCTGCAGCAACATGACGATGTCGTATACCAATTTTGTTCTCGAGAAAATTAATATCGATACCTGCCGTCTTCTGCAAGAAATTATTATCTATAATTCTTACCGGGAGATAATAATCCGTCGATTTAATCCTATAATTCATTCCCTTGTAACTATTCTTCTAAAACAGCATAACCAAACCCGGTTCTACCAAAACCGTTACCATTGTAAAACATATGTAATTTATTATCTATTTTTACAACATGGCAGTACTCGATCATTTCTGAATCCCAACCAGTCCTGGACGTTTCAATACCCGCTGATTGATCTTTTCTCTCCCATATTATACCATCGTAAGACTCAGCATATCCGATTTTATAACCAGAAGATTTAACATTTCTGTAATTTAATATTTTTCTATACGAATACCACATTCTGTATTTATCATTTTCTTTTAATACGCAAGGACGTCCAATTGCTTCATTTTCATCCTTATAATCAATACAAACAACTCCATTTTTTATCCAGTTAATCCCATCATTTGACTCAGCATATTTTATATGATATCTTGGTTCGGGATAATTATTCACTATTTTCCATTCAGTACAAGAGATGTACCACATTCTCCATAAATTTTTTTCAATTATAATAAATGGAGCTGTGTTAAAAAATGGCTCAACCAGGTTTCTATCACAAATTGGCCCTTTAGAATATTTTTTAAATTTTCTCCCGGAGATGTCACTTATCGCTAATCCAATTGATAACCTATAGGAAACCGTTACTTGCGGGTTCCATCCAATATAGTACAAATACTTCTTATTATTATGAGTAACTACACAAGAAGACATTATACCACTATCATCGAAAGTACCTAATTCACCCAAGTCTAAAATTGGCTCCTCACATAGGTAAGTTTTTACTTGCAGGTCATTAAGCTTAACTTCAAGATAATATGGAAGAGATTGTCCATTTTTATTTCTGGAACTAAAATAAATTCGTGCAATATTTTCGTTAATAAAATCAACAAAAGGTATCGCCGCATGGCTGACCATTGAAATATTTTCCTCCGATGGTACAAATATTAAGCCTTTCTTAATCCATTTCATACTAAAAGCGAATTTTCAGACTTGACATATCAATTTTTTTAGCAGGATTTCCTGTATAAACACTAAATGACTCTGTATTTTTAGTTATGCTCGTACTCATTGCGATAAAAGTGCCTTCTCCAAGGGTAATGTTCTCCTTAAGGGCGGAGTTAACTCCGATAAAACAATTTGCTTCAATTATGCAGTTGCCGGAAATTACAACATGTGAAGTTAAAAATACATGGTCTTTTAAAACACTGTGATGACCAATATGATTTCCGCTCCAAAGCACTACATTATTTCCTATCTCAACAAATGGCTGGAGAGTATTATCTTCCAGAACAAAACAATTGTCTCCTAATTTAACATTATCAAATACCGTTGCTCTTGTACTGATGTAATTGATCATTTTAAACCCTTTCCCTTTAATGTCATTATAAACACGTTCCCTGTCACGATTCATATTTTTATGAGTTAACGGAGCAAAGAACAAATAGTCATTAACCGGATAAATCCTTTCGATTTTCTCAAAGGGAACAACCGGTAGGTTGTGAAAAAGGCTGGTTTCAGGCATAAACTGGTCATTAACCGAAAAAGCAACAACTTCATGTTCACTGTCATTCTCAAGGTAATAATGAGCAAGTTCTGCCAGATCCTTAATTCCGAAAATAATTATTTTTGCCATTTTAACGGTTGTTTGAAAAGATAAACAGAATATTCATACAAGTCATAATCGTTCCGGATTACAAAATGCCGGGAAACTTGCCTGGTAAGAAAATCCGCGAGGATATCCAAAGGAAGATGAAACAGGTCATCTCGTTCCCAGTCTACCTGTTTGGACATCACATTAAATGCCATACCTGTATTTGCTTTTGGATACAAAATTGTAATTACTTTCTTAAAATAACCTAACATATCATTAAATGTTAGTTCTCTTTTTTCGGTGAAAACTCCATTCATAATTATGTAATCAAAATATGGAATTACATTAGGATTTTCCAATATATCAGTGCATAAAAAGGTGTTTGACGGGAATTTTGATTTGCAAAGAGAAATAAATTTCGGTGAAATATCCAGACCTGAGTAATCAATATTCGTCAATTGATGTTTATGTATATAGTCCAGCAGGTGACCTGCCCCGCAGCCGAAATCAAGCAGCGAATTATTTTGGTTTTCATTAGCTATAATATCGAGCATTACTTTATATCTCTTATCAACATCGTTCTGGTTCGGCCAGTCAACACCAAGGTGGGTATCGCCAAATTTTTCAAAACATTTCTCGTAGTGCTCAACTATTTTCAAATATTTCTTTGTCATAAGAGTTCGTACCGTCTAATTAGTGATTTAAGTTTTTCCATTGAATTGAACATCATTACATCTATTATAGAAAGCCAGGCAACAAACTGATTATCATACTGAGGATATTCAATACTTAAGGGCTTGATGAATTTCAATTCGATACCTGACCTGATAAACTTTTCACCCGAATACAGAGCTAACCCTCCAATTGCATTTATGTACACATCTGCTTTTTCTTTTTTGCAGATATCTATTATTCTCTCCTCTCCTTTTAAACAGGTATTACCATAGATAGAGGAACTTGCGACAATTTCAGTTGTAATTCCCAAATAATTGTTAATCTGTTCGAGACTATACAATATAAATTTTGAAAGGGAAAGTTCTTTTGAATAGATAATTTGGTTAAATAATGAGATTACATCTTTAAATTGAGAAGCCTTTCGGTAGCTCTCCTCCATTGTTCTTAAAAGCTTGGTTTTCCATTTATCTTCTTCAACAAGAAAAAGCTCACTGATCAGTCTGTTCTGACTGACTCCTTTAACCGGGACTGTAAACAAATGCTCTTTGCTATTTACTAAAATCCGGTTTCTGTTAATCCATCCTTTTTTTATATAGTTCACGTCATCAAGTAATACAAATCTGTCCACAGCATTAATTAATTGAAAATAGCCAATATAAGGAAACAGGTACGGTTGCATTACGGCTATTCTCATTTGGCTTTCCCGAAGGCAATTATATAATTGGAAATACGTTCAATATCAAAGAGTTCCAGATCAGGATAGATCGGAAGACAGAGTACCTGGCTGGCAATAGAAATAGCAGTAACTAAATTTGAGGGATCAGAAGAAGCGAGTGATTTATATGTAGGGAAACTGCTGATAAGAGGATAAAAATATCTTCGCGTGAAAATGTTACTTTTTTTAAGATGTTCATAAAGATCATCGCGGGAAGAACCATACTCTTTTTCATCAATTAATACCGGGAAGTATCCGTAATTATATTGCAGTTCCGGAGTTTCATGCATTAAATTAATCCCATTAATACCGGTAAGGAGCGAACGATATAGTTCTGAAAGTTCTTTCCTTTTTGCTATTTTCTCATCAATATATTTCAGTTGCAGAAGTCCAAAAGCAGCCTGTATTTCATTCATTTTGGCATTGATACCCGGGGCTACTACAGTAGTTTCACCTGTAAATCCGAAATTCTTTAATTGGTCAATATGGGTCTTCGTTTTCTCATCATGGCAAATAATGGCTCCTCCCTCGAAAGTGTTAAAAACTTTTGTGGCATGAAAGCTAAGTATTGATAAATCACCAAAACTTACAATAGATTGTCCCTTAATTTTTGAACCGAATGTATGGCAAGCGTCATAAATTACTTTAAGTCCATAGGTGTTTGCTATTTTTTCAATTTGCTGCACCCTGCATGGATTACCATATACATGTACAGGTAATATTGCTGTTGTATGAGGAGTAATTGCAGACTCAATTTTTGCGGGATCAAGAGTGTATGTTTCGGGCTCAATATCAACAAACACCGGTTTGATGCCATTCCACCAAAGTGCATGGGTTGTAGCTACAAAACTAAAAGGAGTAGTAATTACTTCACCACTGATCCTTAATGCTTGTAAAGCCGTAATAAGTGCAAGGGTTCCATTTGAAAACAGAGATATATATTGTACTCCCAGATAGGAAGCCAGTGCTTCTTCTAATTGCTGGTGAAATGGGCCACCGTTAGTTAATATTTTATTATCCCAGGTTATCTTTAGTGATTCTATAAACTCCTCAAATGGGGGCATTGAAGGTTGTGTAACAAATATTGGATTTGTTAATTTCTTCATATATTAAATACCGAGTTTCTTTATTTCCCAGGGAAAATCAGGCATTATAGATCCTGGTTCTCTTCCCATCCATTGACCAAGTTCTATTTCCTTATTTGAAAGCGTAAATGCCAGGATATCATTAATTACAATTGCAGGTCTTCTGAAGTCCTCTACAACATATAAATCGCAATAAAAATTTCCCCAGTTAAAAAAATTAGCCGGGAATGAAAGGGAAATTCTAAAGATACCACAACTATTATCATAATTCTGAAGAATACTTCCAGAACCAGTTGAAAAAATTTTGTTACCCTGTTCATCTTTTATATGAAGGGTCAGATCAATTCGTTTCTTTGGATTTTTCTTTTTAAAATTTGAAATGAATTCAATAGGCTCATCTATTCGCATGATCTCTTCGAAATTCTTATTCTTTGCTTTTATACCTATCTCATATAACTCAAAATCTTCATTCTTTATTTCAGGAATATTATTCCAGATCTTATGGTTTGAAAGATTATTGCTTCCTTTTAAATAGCGGGTAACACATTCATCTATACTGCCATTATGATATATTTGTCCATTCACCAGAACAATTCCTGTATCGCACAGACTTTTAACGGCAGCCATATTATGACTCACAAACAAAACTGTCCTCCCTTCATTCCTGCTTACATCCTGCATCTTTCCAATTGCTTTTTTCTGAAATTCGGCATCACCTACTGCAAGAACTTCATCAACAACTAATATTTCAGGCTCTAAAAAGGCTGCCACAGCAAAACCCAGACGAACATTCATACCGCTGCTGTAACGTTTCACAGGTGTATCAATGTATCTTTCGCAACCGGAGAATTCAACAATTTCATCGAATTTTCTGGTTATCTCTTTTTTACGCATTCCCAATATTGCTCCATTAACATAAATATTTTCCCTCCCGGTAAGTTCAGGATGAAATCCTGTACCTACTTCCAGTAATGAACCTATCCGACCTTTGTAAGTAATACGCCCTGTTGTCGGGGCTGTAACCTTACTTAAAATTTTAAGAAGTGTGCTCTTGCCTGCTCCATTCTTTCCGATAATACCAAGCACCTCTCCCTGATGCACTGCAAAATTAATATCCTTTAATGCCCATATATAATCGCTTGTCCCTTTTGTACTGCGGTCATTGACTTCACCTATTTTCAGATAAGGATCTTCTTTCCCCCTCACAAGGTGCCACCAGCGCCTGAGGTCATGAGAGAGCGTGCCGGTGCCCACGAGGCCGAGGCGATACTGCTTACTTAGGTTTTCGATTTTGATAACAACAGGCATAGATTGAGGCTGAGGCTGAGGCTGAGGTTGAGGTTGAGGTTGAGGTTGAGGTTGAGGTTGAGGCTGAGGTTGAGGTTGAGGCTGAGGTTGAGGTTGAGGTTGAGGTTGAGGTTGAGGTTGAGGTTGAGGCTGAGGCTGAGGTTGAGGTTGAGGTTGAGGTTGAGGTTGAGGTTGAGATTGAATACATCCTAACCGTTACTTTATCCTTAACCTAATGATTTTAAGAGTTTATTAAGCTCGTGAATGAGTTCATTATATTCGTCAAAAAGTTGTTGTTTGATTTGATTTTCGAAGTAACCTACTTTATTACCATATAAAAGATGATTCTGAGTTTCAAATGACGAACCCCGTGCAATAATGTAAAAATTCGATTTATCTTTCTTTGTGCTTCTACCAAAGCCTTCAGAGATACAAGCTGCTACTCCATTAGATGATTTACGAATCTGCGAGGTTAGTCCATAATCCTCAGACCTTGGCAGTCCAATCGTCAGGTTAAATACTTCGATAGCCAGATGATGTGCTTTTTGCCAAACTGGCATATCTGTAAAGCTCTTGTATATCATGTTTCCCTTAAACTTAACCTCAACCTCAGCCTAAACCTCTATCTTAAACAGTGTCCATAAAAGTTCTCTCGGTCCTGTTAAAAATTGCAAGTCCTGCAAAAAACAGGATGACTGCAAAAAGTCCGCTATATATTATACCTGTTACGTTAAAGCTTCCTGAACCCGTAAATCCGTATTTAAATGCCTCTACTATTGAGCTCACAGGATTAGCTATAATAATCCATCTGTATTTTTCAGGTATCTGAGATATCGGATAGATTACAGGAGTTGCATACATCCAAAGCTGAATACCAAATTGAATAAGGAAGGTCAGATCGCGGTATTTGGTAGTCATAGCGGATATAATCAAGCCAAACCCAGTTGCCAGTATCGCCAGAATGATTATATAGACAGGAACAAACAGTAATGTGATATTGGGAAGTAGTTGTGTATCAGAAAAATAGTAATACAGAAAGACAGCCAGGAATAAAATGAACTGGATGGAAAATTTAACCAGGTTGGAAGAAACTATTGACAAAGGAGATATGATCCGGGGAAAATAGACTTTCCCGAACAGGGCTGAATTCTTTACAAATGTATCTGAAGTCAGACGAAGGCATTCCGAAAAATAGTTCCAGACGGTAATTCCACCAAGGTAAAATAATACCGGTGGCACACCCCCGGTTGAAATCTTTGCAATCCTGCCGAATACAAGCAGGAACATCGCAGTGGTGAGCATGGGTTGTATTAAAAACCATAGAGGGCCCAGTATTGTTTGTTTATAGGATACTTTAATATCGCGTTTTATAAATAAAATCAACAGATCACGGTAATTCCAGGCCTCATTCAATTTAAGGTCGAAGAGGCTTTTCCGGGAAGTTATTGTTGAGAACTTTTCAGCAGAATCCATTTTTGAGGTTGAGATTGAGGTTGAGATTGAGGTTGAGATTGAGGTTGAGATTGAGGTTTAAGGTTGAGGTTGAGATTGAGGTTGAGATTGAGGTTGAGGTTGAGGTTAAGGTTGAGGTTCAGTGGCTATTTAGTTAAACCTTAGCCTCAACCTTATTCCTCAGTATAATATCCGTTCTCCTTGCCCGACTTACCGTACTTTCCATAATAATTACTTCCGTAATAAGCAGTCCCGTAGGTGTAACCATAACCCTGCATATAACCGTATCTTAAACCGTAACCATAATATCCCGAAAGGCTTATGTCGTTTATTATAATGGCCATATTTCTTAGTTCTCCCTGATTTTTTAATTGCTCAATCATCTCAAGAGTGTTGCATGAGCTATATCTCTGACGAACAATAAAGAGGTTAATATCAGCATATCCGGCAAGCAGGAGAGCATCGGTTACAACTGCAACGGGGGGAGTGTCAAAAATAATATAGTCATATTCCTTCCTTGCTCTCTGCATGAACTTTTTCATTTGTCCGGTCTCAATAAGTTCGGCAGGATTCGGGGGAGTGGGTCCCGATGGTGCATAGAATAGATTATCGATTTGTGTTTGCTTAATGATTTCTTCATAATCACAGTTACCGCTCAGGTAGGTGCTCATACCGGGACTGTTTCCAAATTCAAAAACCATATTGATACGGGGTTTCCTAAGGTCAAGGCCTACCAGTAATACTTTTTTCCCAAGCATCGCCATTATTGCTGCCAGGTTAATAGCGATAAAGGTCTTCCCTTCGGAGCTTACAGTAGACGATACCGCAATAACAGCCACCTCATTTTCTTTTACAAAGTACTTTATGGAGGTGCGAACCGACCTGAACGATTCGGAAAGCGCTGACCGGGGTTTTTCAACAACCGGAATCTCATTCTTACTGTCACTGTGACTGATATAGCCTATAACAGGGACCTTTGTTCTTTTTATTATATCCTTTTTATCAATAACCCTGTTATTAAAGAAGTCAATCAAAGCTATTACTGCCGCCGGCAATATAAGTCCCAGAACAAGGGCGATCATAATGTTTTTTCTTTTTGTCGGTTTTACAAGGCTCTTTAATTGTGCATAATCTATAGGACGGTTATCAGGTAATGTTGATGCCCTTGCAATCCCCGATTCCGCCCTCTTTTCAAGCAGGTACGTATAAATTGTATTGTTAAGATCGAACTGCCTCTGGATAGTAACAAACGTTCTTTCCGTGGAAGGCAATATGCTAATCTCTTTCTCATTCTGTAATATTCTTTTTTCTGTTTCCGCTTTTGAAACCATCAGGTTTGCAATACAGTTCCTTATATTTTCCCTGAGTGATTCACGTGCCTCTTCAATCATAGTGTCAATATGGTCGAGGGCAGGTTGATTCACACCAATATTAAATCCCAGCTTTTCTTTTTCGTTTTTGAGGGACGAAAGCTCACTGATTAGCCGGAGAAGTAACTGATCAGTAATACCGATAACAGAGGGGGAAATAATTGTACCAGCTGCATTCCTGTCGTTAATGTACTCCGACAAGTAGCTATAATATTGCAGTTGCAATTCAATTCCGGCTCTTTCGTTATCAGCACTTTCAAGCCTGGTCTGGATGATTGAGGTCTCGTTTTTGAGATCCATAAATTTATTTGCCATCCTGAACCTCTCAAGATTTTTTGCCGCCACATTCAATGAATCTGAAACTATGTCAAGCTGTGCGTTAATAAATGAAATAGTCTGTTCCGCAATCTGTTTTTTTAATTCCAGGCCATAAGAGATATAGACCTCCATTAGCTTATTAAGATAATCAGCTTCCTGTTCAGGTACAAATCCCGAGACTGACAATGTTACCACTGAGGCGTCTTTATCTCTAGGGCTCACCAGTAGTTTTGCCCGGTACTCGCTGGCAAGTTTCCCCGGATCTTTAAAATAAAAATAGTAATTATTTGAACCTCCTTCGTTGTATACTGGATTTCCGGGATGCCTTTTTTCAATAGTAAAATTGAATCCATAATCAGAAAAACGCTCACCAAAGTTCTTCTCCGTTTCAAAATTCATTTTCCCGTCAAGCTCAATCCTGTATTTTTCTTCATTTAAAACTGTTATTCCGACATGGATTCCTTTCGGTTCAAGTTCAAGAGAATCATAAACTACAACCAACGGGCAGGATTTATACATTACCGATTCAACAATTCCCCGTCTTCCTACGCCAACATAAACAATATGAAAATCTTTCAGGGACTTCATTACCATATAGTTAATCCTGAATGACTTAATGATTTCGATTTCATTTTTCAGATTCTGCTGATTCCTGAAAATATCTCCTCCGGGTATGACACTTCCAGCAATATTGCTCATCCCGGTATTTTGATCATCCTTTATAAGCAGTGATGATGAAACTGAATAGATCTTCTGAGAATACCTGTTTATCCCATAAGCCAGTGTCAGTGCAATAAACAAGGTAATGGCAAACAAGTACCAGTTGCTCATGAAAAGAGACAAATACTTTTTGATATCCAGGCTGTCGTCATCCTGAAAATTGTTGTTGCCAGGGGTCATATTTTGTTCCATATTATTAAATGGTTAGAAAATTCAAGGTTTATCGTTATGTGTTATATGATTTATCGGCACCGGTTATTTTTGTGCCGGGTGCCTTGTTGATTTTGTTTTAAGCAATTAGGTTATCCTAATTATTTTCCTAAATAATTAATAAGCAACAGAGTCATACTAATTGTTGATGTTACTGTTGAAATAATAAAAGAAATTGTCGGCAGGTTCATATTGAAGATCTTATGGCTAAGAGGTTGTACTATGACAACATCATTCGGCAGGAGGTAATATACCTCTGAAGAAAGGATTTGTTTATCCTGTAAATTTAAAGTGAAGGTTTTTGTCCCTTTTTCAGTTGGTCTTATAACAAGTAACTTGTGCCTGTCTCCATAATCCCCTATACCCCCGGCTCGTCCAATAGCCTCAAAGACAGTAAGATAATTGTTAAAGTTTAAAAATGTTCCGGGGGTTTTTACTTCACCAATAATTGTATATTTGAAACTCTGCAGTTTACATTCAACGGTTGAGTTCTTAAACACTTTGTCAGCTGAAATCTGTACCAATTTTCTGATTTCTTCAAGTGTAAGTCCACTAACTTTAATTGTTCCGACCGCCGGAATTATAATATTACCTTCAGGATTAACAACATACCCGGTAAGATAACCGCCAGATGCATCAAGGAGGCTGCTACTGGTGGAACCTACCGCTAAAAAATCCGTTATCCTGCCGTCAGTGGTCATTGCCTTTACAGTTATATATAATATATCACGTGGTTGAAGTCTGTAGTCAGGTATTTCCAGTGTAAATGTTTCTTCCCCACCGGTTTCGGGGAGATTGTTCAGGTAAGCCAGTTTCTTTTGAGAGGTACAGGCGCAAACCAGAATAAGAAGGGAAATTAGGAAGATTGTAATTTGTTTCATTTGTTATAAAGCTTTTGGATCCTTTTCTTAATCGTTATTATTGATTGCTTCTTTGCCCTGGCAGGACTTCCCGCAATGACACTGCACCCATCTATCTTTACAGCATCACCCAATCTGAAATTTATATTAATCCCCGACATTGCGAGCCCACTAAGCGGGATAAGCAATACTTATATTATAAACCGCTGCATATTATTTTTACACCTTTTGTCTTGCTTCCAGAAAAGCTTCCGCCCCGTCACTCCCATTTATAAATCAGGAATAACATGGTAATATGTGTCCGTATTTCATTACGTTTCTTAACGCAATAGGGGTAGCAAAAACCTTTTTATTTTATAGCCAACTCTATCTCACTTATATTCCAGAGAAGTAAGAGATCTGTTGGTTTTAAAAATCCCAGATGATCTTTTGCTTCCTCCGGATCCAGAACAATATAACTTACTTTCCTTCCTGCCAGTTCTTCAGCCTGTACAATTTTTCGCGCCAGATATTCCCTGTCGATTCCATCTCCTATCAGGATCAGTTCTATCACCTTACTGTCTTTCCCTTTTGCAAAATCTCCTGTAAGATAAACTGATACAAGATTACCGATCCGGTGTATCACTTTTTCTATCACACGGTCAATTCCTGTCTCTTTCAGAATAATATTGTGAATGTCGTTATATAGAGGGTGACTTGAATTCGCCTGGTAAACCTTTTTATTCCCATCACGAAGAGAGTTTAGCAGGCCTGCTTCTTCAAACCTGTTCAATTCCACACGTATTCCGTTTGAGGACTCCCCAAATTCAGATTCCAGACCCCGCAAATGAGCCCGTGTGTTGTTGTTTAAAAAAAACTTCAGCAGCAGCTTGATCCGCGTCTGAGAAGTAATCAGACTTTTTAACATCCGGTCAGGTTAATGAGTAACAAATTTACTCGATGTTTTGGGATTTCCAAACATCCAGGTAAACATTACACTGTCATTGCGAGTCCTGCGAACGCGGAATTAAGAAACCCAAGGACCATTAACACTGTCAAAATAACTCTATGTCATCTTATTGCACCCATTCATCAATATTTAGGGTTGCAATAAATTCATTTGTCAATAAATATTATATTTGTAATTTAAATTCACAAAAGCCCTGAATGCAACCTATTTAGATAGTTATAAGTCTTAAAATGAAATATAAAAGCCAGAAGGAATGAAAAAGTTATATTTTCTATTACTGATATTATTTTGCATTCCTATTCAGATTTTTGCAATAAATGGTGATGGTAGTTTTGGATCGCCGTATAATGGGCCACTGACTGCAAACATGAACTGGAGCGGAACGGTTTATGTTAATGGTGATATAACCGTAAATGGTTATACACTTACCATAAGTCAGGGATCAGTTATCATATTTCTTACCTCAGGCACCGATATTATTATAACCGGGACTGGGGTACTTACAGCATCCGGCGGTCCTGGTGTAAATATAATCAGGTTTACTGCTGATTATGATAATGACGGAAACTACGGGGAAACTGGTGAAAGATGGGGACATATCTCTTTTCAAAATATGTCAGCTGGTTTTACCGGAGCCTCTTTACTCAATTATTGTATTGTTGAATTCGGACAAAAAGGATCAACTCCATTTAATTTTGAATCTGCAGGAGGAGGTATTCACACAACTTATTCATACCTCACAATCTCAAATTCAATAGTAAAAAACAACTATGCCGGTTGGGGAGGTGGAATTTATGTAAATGCAAATGCTTCTCCATCAATCTTAAATTGCACTATAACAAATAATGTTGCCGGAACAACCGGCGGAGGGCTCTCAATTTACCATCATTCTTCTTCAGTTGTTGAAAATTGTATTATTGTGAAAAATACCTGTAATGGAGCAGGTGGAGGAGGTGGAATATTTGTTGGAGACTACCCCGACAATGTTAGATTCTTCAATTGCACGATAGCTTCTAATTTAAGTTACCCCACCAACTCCGGCAACAACATTCGAATCTGGCAGACAGCACCTTCAACGGGTCCACAGTTTTTTAATACTATAGTTTGGGGAAGTGCAAATTCAATTAATTATTTAGGTCTAGGCCGTAAGGTTACTGATTTTAATTATTGTGCAATACAAGGGTATACTTCAGGTTATACAAACTGTATTAATTTAAATTCCTCCAACAATAATCCCGCTGGTCCAAATTTTAATAGCGTAACATCAGGATCTGAGGATTACCAGATAGCTTATATATCTCCATGCCGGGATTTGGGAACTTCCGCAGGGGCTCCCGCTACAGATTTTCTTGGTAATTCCCGCATTGGACCTTATGATATCGGAGCCTATGAAGTCCAGTACAGCAGGTGGACAGGCGGGGGGACTGAATGGGGGTCTGCTTCCAACTGGGCACAAAATCTGGCTCCGGGTCCGGTAAGTGACATAATTATCCCCTCCGGATTAACTTTTTACCCTACTGATGAACCAGGTCCGTACGTCACTGTTGGTGCCGGGAAATATTTAGTCCTCGAACCTGGGGCAAAAGCAACTCTGTCAACTATTTCAAACTCCGGAACTTTGTGGCTGATGTCAAATACCACTAATATGTTTTCACTAAAAATTGATTCCTATAGCAATAATGGAGGTGCAGGGACAGAAAAAATTGAGTTGTACCTTTCAGGTTCAACAACAACAAATTTGTGGCATTACATTTCTTCTCCCGTTCAATCACTACCTGTTACAACTTTTACATCAACAACACTAGACCTTGTTCAATATGTTGAAAGCATGCCGACATTTGATAATGAAGGTCTTTTAGCAGGATGGATTGGATTTGATGGATTTAATTATGCAGACCAGGGAAATCCCATGCCGGCATATGCTTTTAATTCTCTCACCTCCGGGCAGGGCTATAACTATTATTATAAATCTAATTATAAATATTCTTTCCCCGGAATTCTGAATACTAATGATGTAGCTGTTATACTTGGATACAGTGGGTTTCCTTTCCTAAGTGGATTTAATCTTCTTGGAAATCCTTTTAGTTCGGGCCTGGACTGGGATCAGATTGTAAACAGTACATATTTTCCTTACCCGGCAAATACAAGTAAAGGATTATATTTTACAAGGAATAATGGCCAGTGTTCTTACATTGCTGGTGTTGGAATACCCGCAGATGTTACAGGGATAATAGCTCCTATGCAGGGATTTTTCGTCAAGACAAATAGCAGTGGGAATACAATTGCTCTGCCCGCTGGTGCAAGAACCAATAACAACATTCATCCTAGATATAAAGGGACCGCAATTATACCACTTATACGCCTTTCAATTGTTGAAGCAGCTGTTTCTGACGAAACTGTTGTACGATTTGACGATCAGGCAAAATCATACCTTGATAATGATTTTGACGCTGTTAAAATGTTCGTTTCTGAAACTGCAACTACAATTTATTCATCACTTGCAGATACAAAATATGCAATTAACGGGCTGCCCTTCCCGGAGACATTTGTGGAAATTCCAATTGTAGTTAATATAGTAAACTCAGGTAACCATTCAATTACTGCTACCCAATTACAGGGTCTTGAGAACTATCCGGTCACACTTATGGATAAGACTACCGGATTCACTGCTGACCTTAAGACAACACCTGCTCTGACATTTTCAGCTTCAGCCGGTTCTCTGACGGACCGTTTTATTTTAAAGGTAGGAAATATTGCTACCGGAACAGAAGACCCGGTTAGTTCAGTTAATATATTTAATATTTACCCCTCATTTGGCGCCGTTAACATACAGACCATTTCGGATGAATGGAATGGAAAAACCGGATCGGTTAAAATACATGACTTATCAGGAAAAATTGTAAAGAATTTAGATAATACCAATTTCTCGAAAAACTCTTTAATCACTGTCCCCATAAACGCAGTAAAAGGGATTTATGTAGTTGAAATAAAGGCTGGTGTTAAGAGGTTTGTGGGGAAAGTTGTGATAAGATAAGGCACAGAGCGCAGGGCGGGGAGCAGGGAGCAGGGAGCACAGAATAAAGAGCACAGGGCGCAGGGCACAGAGCGCAGGGCGGGGAGCAGGGAGCGGGGAGCACAGAATAAAGAGCACAAAGCACAGGGCGCAGGGCACAGGGACGACAAATAATAAAATTAGTGCCGGAATGTACCTCTGAGACGTTAAGCCGTTTATTAAATTTGCTAATTATAAATTTAAATCTACTTTTGTAACATATTCTGAAATTATCTCTTTGCAGTTGAATACTATAGATCATTTAATAATATCTAAAAAACCATACTCAAAGCCTGAGGTTGTCCGGGTTATCCTTGATAACTCCATTTCCCTTGTGATGATGACTACCATTCCACCAAACCCCCCTCCGAGAGGTGGCGGCAGCAAGGGAGATGAGCCTTTCCAGAGTCCGTTCGGAGACAAGCCATTCGGGTAGGGAATTGACTTGGTTCGACGTCATTGCAACGAAGCGAAGCAATCCGATATGCTGCGCCTATTTCTTAATAAACTTCCTGTTATAGATCCCTCCCGGCCCCTTAAAAGAGACAATATATACACCATGCGGGAAACTGCTTACATCAACATCTGTTATTCCCGGAACCACCTTCCTGGTCAAGATTCTGAGTCCGCCAGAGCTATAAACTTCTATAAAGCTGACAGAAGAGTTTATAACTTCAACTTTCAGAATGTCGCCAACGGGATTGGGATATAAAACAGAACCCTCTTTATCATTTATAATATCACCTATACCAGTTGGAATAGATCTGGGTGTAACACTGGCCCAGGTTAAACCGATCCGGATTTCGTCAATTTCAATTAAAGGAGTGTTTGAAACAGCATCCTGTCTTAAATAAAAACTATTGACCGGATTAATATCATTTGTAGGAAAACCTGTTAAATTGCCTGTTAAATTTGGTGTTGGAGGAACCGCATCCTCAAAAGTCGTTACTGGTGGATTGATCCAGAAACTTGACTTATCATCTGGTGTACCTGAACTAAAAGTGCCTATTATTTCATAGCTGGCTACTATAAAAATGGGAGTATTAAGAGAATACTGAAAAGGGACTCCTTCTTCTGAATTCCAAACAGGGGGCAGCGATGTCCTTGTTGCATGTCCTATATTGAATTTATTCTCATCAACTGCATCCTTTTGAATCAAGATGCTGCACCCGAAAGAACCGGCACCAGTATATGAATTTGTGAATCCTGCAAAATGGCAAGGTGTTTCATTGCTTATGCCTGTCATATTGGTAATCTGAAAAATAAAGGAATAAAAAACGTTAGTACCGGGAGGCTGATTTCCAAACCATATCACAATATCGTCACCATCGCCGCTAAACCTCAGTTTTTTTCCGATTGATTCGCGTAATCCGTTATATGTCAGGCTACTGGCGCCAACAAGCACATCATTTACAGGTGTACTATTTAAACACCACCAGTTTGTATTGTCATAGACAAGGGTCCCGAAAGTATAATTGATACCTTCGTAAACCGGTAAGGCTTTTTGCCCATAACTTATGTTAAACGATAATAATATAAAACAGGAAAAAATTATAATTTTTTCTGAAAGTAAAGATGTTTTCATTGTGACAGGAGTAAGTTTATCGCTTTTTATAATTCAAATCTAATCTAAAACTATGACTTATACGGCTCAATTTTGTTTAAGTTACATTGCAATAGCTAATTAATGCCGGTTAATGTTATTACCGGAGAGTAATTACAGCCAATAGACCAGAAGATACCCAAGTCATTTCTGATGAAGATACAGAGATCACTGATCACTCTTTTAAATAATCCAATGTGCAAAAACACATCATTAAGCCGGTACCTGCCTGCTGTCTGAAAAACAAATTCTTTATCCGAAAGGGATTTTATTGCCTGGCTTACTGAGCTTGCAGCCCCGAGGTTATATTTTGAAAGAAACTCTTTTGATGTCGGGTTATCAATACTTTCATTCGGTGCAACTGCTTTTAGAACACGGAATTGCATTGATGTGAGAAGGTTAAGATAATTAGCATAAACCGGTTCATTCTCTCTTACTATTGAAAGTAGCTCCATGTCCACCTGATCAGTTTCAATTTTAGTGTACTCACTGTACAGGCGGTTACATAAATATTGAACATAGAATGTGTGAAGAGCTGTGGTACTTAATATCAGGTCAAGAGCCCGGAGTGAAATTGAGACAGATCCTCTCCTGAACATTGCACTTATAAAAGCTGTGTAGATCTTCGGCAATATGGTGTCGATCTCCATCATTTCCGTGATATTATATAAAGGCCTGTCGGGAGCTGAGAATATTCCGGTAAGTATATGCTTCCGGCTTCCTGAAAAAATAATGCTCACATTATTGACTGATTGAAAATGCGTCCGCAGTATTGCTTCAAGATTCTCTTCCGGATAACTAATGATTTGCTGAAACTCATCGATGGCTATTGCGATCCTGCGAGGCTGATCTGCCAGCTAATGGAATATTGTTTCCAGAGACTGCTCAGCCTCACGGTTATTATTCACATCAGGTGAGAGTGCTGGTTCGCTTGTCAGATGATCAATTGTCAGCTTTAATCTCAGCGAGGAGAGATGCTTCAGGAGTTTTTTCTTGACTGGTTCGTTTTTACCTAACGCAGAGAGCACTGCTTTACCAAAGATCTCTGAAAATTCGCATATGGTTGTAGTGGCCATAATATCGAAATACACAGGAAGGAATTCCTTTTTCTTTTCTGCCTGATAGAACAAATGCCAGATAAGTCCGATCTTGCCCATCCTCCTTGGCGAAAACAATGTTAAATACCTGCCATTCTTTACGGCACTCATTATCCTGGCTGTCTCCTCTTCCCTGTCGCAAAAAAATTCAGGGGAAACTTATCCGCTGATTATAAATGGATTTCTTTTCAAGTTACATACATTATGTTACATATTTTACGTATCGCAATATATGTAATTTGTGGATTAAATACAAGATATATATATAACCTTTAAATTCAGGTTGCATATCGGACTTTACCTTCACTGAAATATCTCCGTAAAAGGATTTTTCATCCCTGCTTTTTTGTATCAGATCCTCTTTTATGCACATGAAAATACTCATTACATTAATTACCATTCACCCCTCAATCCTATAGCCTTTGAAAATGCGCAGTCCTAAAATTTCACCTGACAAAGAATTGGGGCAAGACCTTAATTTTAAATCATGCTAAACCAAATAGTTTTATATTTGCTGCTTAAATGCAAAACCCCTGCTTTTGAAAAAGTACCTGATAATATTCTTCCTTTTGAACCTGATTCAGATATTGAATGAAAAAATATATTGCCAGGATGTGCCTCAATCAGTTTATAATACAGGTATCTATGATTTTCTGGATGAACTCGCCAATAACCAGATAATAACAATCAATTCCGCAATCAAACCTTACTCCAGATTATTTATTGCCAATCGCCTGAAAGAGGCCGAAGAAAAAAGAGAACTGCTTAATACGCGTCAGCAGAAAGAGCTTGACTTCTATATGATGGATTTCGGAAAAGAGCTGGGGAGAGAATGGTTCAACGGTGCAAAGGCACAATGGCTCAAAAGCGGAATTGAAAAAAAACGTCTGGATTTGTTTTATTATAAAGATTCGCTTTTCTCACTTACAGTAAATCCTATACTGGGAGGGGAGCTTTTTTATAACTCCGCGGGAAAAGCAACCTACTGGCGCAATGGTATTGAAGCACGCAGCTACATAGGAAAATGGGGCTTTTATGCATCCCTGCGCGATAATCATGAGAAGCCATTGCTCGGCCTGCCCGGATACCTTACTAAGCGGGAAGGGGGACAAATTAAGAACTTCACCGACTGGAGCGAAATGCAGGGGGGAGTTACATATTCGTGGAAAGGTGGATCGGTCGGACTGGTAAAGGATAAACTTCAGTGGGGCAACAACTATAACGGGGCAAATATCTTCGGCGGAAATAATCCTTCATTTGTTCAGTTAAGACTTCACCTCAATCCCGTAAAGTGGTTTGACTTTAATTATTTTCATGGGTGGCTCAACTCTATGGTTGTTGACAGCGCCCGTTCATATTGGGTTAGCAACAGTTACGGCACCGACTACCGCGAAGTGTATCATAAAAAGTTCATCGCTGCCAACATGTTTACCTTTACTCCGCTGAATTATCTCAGCATATCGGCAGGTAACAGCATTGTGTATAGCGACATTGACCTCTATCCTGCCTATCTTATCCCTCTCTTCTTCTATAAGTCGGTCGATCACTCTGTAAATTCCGGTATTAGCAACATGAACTCCCAGATGTTCTTCGATATCAGTTCAAGGCAGATAAAACACATTCATCTTTATGTCACTCTTTTTGTCGATGAGCTTTCGGTTAAGAGACTCACAAGGAATGATGAATGGAACTTTGTAAGCTGGAAAGCCGGATTCAGAATTTCTGACCTGCCCCTGCAAAATCTTTCAGTTACAACCGAATTCACATATACTTATCCGCTCACCTACAGGCATAACGTACCAACATTAACCTTCGAATCAAACAACTACAATCTGGGGCACTACCTAAGGGATAACTCACGTGAGTGGTATGCAGAAGTCAGCTACATGCCGGTGAGGACACTCAATATAAATCTGTATTTCCTCGACGCAATACGTGGTCCGGATTATACTGAGCTTGGCACAACCAGAATTGGCAATCCGCCATTAGCTTCAATCGAATGGCATAATACCACATTTGGTTTAAAAGCATCATATCAGGTTATTAATGACCTCTATACCTGGATCTCTTTTGCAAACAGCGATGTAAGCGGGGATGCAAGGTGGAGTCCGGAGTTTTTTTACGGGAGAAAAAGTACTCTTAATCTGGGAGTGAGTTTCGGATTCTGAGACTTGCCCCCCACCCCCCCTGAAGGGGGGCTAGATCGGACTACTTTTAGCAGCTCCGTCACTCTTTTTGGGTGCTAATTCAGCTAAAACTTCTTTTATTCGGATAATTACCTCGCTCATTTTAAAGATAATCTGGTAATTAGTAAAACGAACAACTCTAATTCCAAATTTTTTAATCTTATTAGTTCTGGCAAGATCATATTCAATTATCTCTTTATTATTATGTATCTCTCCATCAATTTCTATTACAAGCTTGTATTCATGACAATAAAAGTCAACAATGAAAATGTCAATAGGATGTTGTCTGCGGAATTTAGTACTAACAATTTTTCTGTCTTTCAGTTTTTTCCAAAGTATCAATTCCGCTAAAGTCATGTTCTTTCTTAGTTTGACGGCGGCTCTCAATGTTCTGGCATCAGCTCCATAGAACATGTTCCTATTATAAAAATCTGTTTTCATTAAAAATGCAGCGTCCACTCAAATATACAAATTTTTCTAAAAATCATATTAGCCCCCCTTTAGGGGGGTTGGGGGGCAAATAAAACCTTCATCGGGGTTGGGGGGCAAATAAAACATTCATCGGGGTTGGGGGGCAAATAAAACATTCATCGGGGTTGGGGCAAATAAAACCTTCATCGGGGATGGGGGCAAATAAAACCTTCATCGGGGTTGGGGGGCAAATAAAACATTCATCGGGGTTGGGGGGCAAATAATACCTTCATCGGGGTTGGGGGGCAAATAAAACATTCATCGGGGTTGGGGGGCAAATAAAACATTCATCGGGGTTGGGGGGCAAATAAAACCTTCATCGGGGTTGGGGGACAAATAAAACCTTCATCGGGGTTGGGGGCAAATAAAACCTTCATCGGGGTTGGGGGGCAAATAAAACATTCATCGGGGTTGGGGGCAAATAAAACATTCATCGGGGTTGGGGGGCAAATAAAACATTCATCGGGGTTGGGGGGCAAAGGATCTGGAGCCGGAAAAGCATAAAAAGCAGTTTTCTGCAACCAAACTGATTATAATATAGTCTGTTTTGTAAAATATAACTGAATTTTTATTTACTTCACACCTCTGATTGAACTGAATTCCTAACCCTATGGAGAAGCGTAAATTCAGGACTATTACTCTGCTGGCCGATATTATAATCCTGGCATTATCATTCCTGGTTATGATAATGACCAAACCGGCAAGCCTGAAATCGTACATACCCTCACATAGTCCATTCTTTGCAGCACTGGCACTTATCTGGATCGTCGTTTCACTTATGAATGGCAAAATGCATCGTGGAAAGATTATCAACATCTCTTCACTCTTTCGCCGTGTGCTTGGAAGCAATTTAATCTCTATCTCTTTGACAGCACTGATAATGTATACCTTACGAAATTATGATTATTCAAGAACAATCGTCCTCGGAACTGCCTTTCTGGCAACTATTCTTGAGCTGATCTCAGGTTCTGTTTATCTCGCTTATAAAAAAGCCAGACTTCAGGATTATGATGATTTTGAAAAATACAAGAGCTACCGCAAGCCGAGCGAATATGAACTTGTAAAAGAAGCAAACGGGAATGGCCATAACGGTTTTAAAACCCAGGTTGTGAGTTCAGGTATTGCGGATGCCATAAAAAAGGAGTGCGGAACAGAGATGGCTCAGGCTGTCATAAAGATGACAAGCGCAAAACTTACTGATCGTACAGCTGTACTCTCAACAACAAGTATATTCAATATATCCAGTCTCCCTGAAGATAAATATTCTTATATCATCAACCTTCATAAGATCAACGATATAAAAAAGCTCGATGAATTTTTTGACTCCGTAAATGCAAAACTGGAACATAACGGTTATTTTTTCTGTTGTGTAGAGACTAAGGACCAGAGGAAGTCCAGGCTTCTGAAAAAATATCCTCCGGTATTGAATTATATATATTACTCTTTTGATTTTGTTATTAAACGGATTTTTCCCAAGCTTAAATTTACACGTCCGTTATATTTCTTACTCACACGGGGAGAGAATGCTGTTATATCCCGTGCTGAGACCCTCGGACGAATCTCACGGGGTGGGTTTAAGATCATCCAGGAATCCTTCATCGGTAATAAACTCTGCATAGAAGCAAAAAAATGGAGTGATCCCTATCCAAAAAATGACAATATCTATGACCCTGTAATTGCTCTTCCCAGGATTGGAAAAAACGGGAATATAATAAAGGTATATAAACTCCGGACCATGCATCCCTATTCTGAATACATTCAGGGTTATGTTTACAGATTACATGACCTTCAGGATGGAGGAAAGTTTAAAAATGATTTCCGGATAACATCCTGGGGGGCATTTTGCAGAAAGATATGGCTCGATGAGCTCCCCATGCTTATCAACTTCTTCAGGGGAGATATGAAGCTTATCGGCGTCCGACCATTGAGTAAACAATACTTTGAGCTGTATTCCAAAGAAGTTCAAAAGCGAAGAATAAATTATAAACCCGGACTTATCCCTCCATATTATGCTGATATGCCAGGTAACCTGGAACTTATCCAGGCATCAGAAATAAAGTACCTGGATGCTTACGACAGGAAGCCGTTCCTGACCGATCTGCAGTATTTCGCAAAGTCAATGTGGAATATTTTATTCCATAAATCGAGAAGTAATTAACGCAGCCACACCTCCTATATCTTCCTCAGAAATGTCACCGGGATGGTAAGAATAATGTTCTGGTCGAGCCTGTCAATGCGGACAATAACTCTCTTTTTACCTCCGATTTTAATGAGCTCTCCTGTCAGACCTGTCATAGATCCATTGATGACTTCAACACTATCTCCCTTTTCGAATTTTTCGGATGTTACCTCTATCTCGGCGTCACTGTTAATAAGCAGACGAAGGTTATCTATCTGTTTTTGTGGTATGGAAGCCGGTTGTCCTTCGAATATCACAAATTTAACTACTCCAAAGGTTTTATATACTTTGGGAAAATTAACAGGAATCACTTTTACAAAAATATACGATGAAAGTAATGGCTTCTCAATTAACTTCTTGCGATCACTCCACTTCCTGAATGTCTTTTGTAAAGGGAGGAAGGTTTCAATGCCTGATTCAATGAGCCGGTCATAAACCTGTTTTTCTGCACGGGGATTTGTATAAACTGCATACCATTTAGGATCAACGTGTTTAATAATATTGACCTTTCTTCCTTCTGATTCTACGGGTTTAATAATGTCCATGCCCTATCCTTTTAAACAGGGATCAAAGATAGAAAAATATGTATTATTATAAGCCGTAATGGAGGGTTGAAAATGTTGTAGTGGTTAAAGAATTTGGTAATTGTCAGAGACCCTCCGGGGGAATGGTAGTGATTTGCTGCGGTTACAGATTTTGCCCTTGTGCTTCTGTATATTTTCCCTACATTTGAATTAGTAATTAAACTTTGCCTATGAAACGCATCCTTGTCACCGGTGGTGCCGGTTTTATCGGATCACATCTTTGTGAACGTCTTCTCTCCCTGGGCAATGAAGTCATCTCTCTTGATAACTATTTCACGGGTTCCAAGTTGAATATACTCCACCTTCTTGATAACCACTTCTTTGAGGTAATAAGGCATGATGTAACAATGCCACTGTTTGTGGAGACAGATGAGATATATAATCTTGCATGTCCTGCTTCGCCGGTACACTATCAATATAACGGTATAAAGACCATTAAGACTTCAGTGATGGGAGCTATAAACACCCTCGGCCTTGCCAAAAGAACAAGATCTAAAATATTACTTGCCTCCACAAGTGAGATATATGGCGATCCTGAAGTACATCCGCAGCATGAAGGATATTGGGGAAATGTCAACACTCTTGGGCCAAGAGCCTGTTATGATGAGGGTAAACGATGTGCCGAAACCCTCTTTATGAACTATCATAACCAGAACGGGGTTAAAATCAAGATCGCAAGGATCTTCAATACCTATGGACCAAGGATGAATCTGAACGACGGCAGGGTTGTTTCCAACTTTATCGTTCAGGCGCTGCAACACAAAGACATAACCATCTTCGGGGATGGATCTCATACCCGCAGCTTCCAGTACATAGATGACCTTATAGAAGGTATGATAAAGCTGATGGATACTCCTGACAGCTTTACCGGTCCGGTCAACCTTGGTAATCCTGTTGAAGTATCCGTGGCCGGACTTGCAGAAAAAATAATAAATATGACAGGGTCAGCATCGAAGATTATATATCTTCCAATACCTGAAGATGATCCGCAGCAACGCAGGCCTGATATTTCGCTGGCAAAGAGAGAATTGAACTGGGAGCCCAAGGTTGGTCTTGAAACGGGGCTTGAAAAGACTGTGAAGTATTTCAGACAGGTTTTAGGTATAAAATGAATGATTTATCCCAGGGGGCAAAACAGGAGTAAATCGTAAAGGATTCTTTATTTCAGGGATAAGTTAAAAACAGGGCTCAGGTTGGTTTTTTCTGTAAATCAACTTCCTTCAGTCCTTCATAATAGAAAAACCGTCCCTTTTGTTGAGACGGTTTCTTATATATCGGTTCGCTACAGTATGAACTGTAAAGCCGCATATTGCAGGTCCTACTTCTGCTTCATCTTTGCATCCATACTTAATGTAGCATGGGGAACCGCCCTGAGTCTCTCTTTTGAGATCAGTTTCCCGGTTTCACGGCAGATGCCATATGTCTTATTCTCTATCCTTACAAGTGCTGCCTGCAGGTGTTGAATGAATTTCAACTGGCGTTGTGCCAGACGGCCGGCTTCTTCTTTTGACAGAGTGGTGGCACCTTCTTCAAGAACCTTAAAGGTGGGAGAAGTGTCCATGGTATCATTGCTCTCCTCATGAGTTATGCTCGACTTCAAAATCTCATAATCCTTCTTGGCCTTATCCAGTTTCGTTAAGATGAGCTGTCTGAATTCCCCAAGTTCCTCATCTGAATATCTTGTCTTTTCAGCCATAAAATTAATTTTTCGTTATGCGCAAAGGTAGATATTTTTAATTAATAACAAAATATTGGGAGAAAACGAACTGCTAACATTCCAGGGGGCTCAAACTGACATTAAATGAGTAATATGGGGGGCATCAATAAGTCACCTGATTATTGCCACAACAATCCCCACAACCACATCATCAATCTCCACTTCACGTTTTTCATTAACAGAAAGTCGTGGGACAACTTTTACAGAAGTTGCAAGCGTCTGTGACATAATATAAACTGCATGCCGTTTAACTGCTTTGCTGACATATTCATTATCTTCAATCTGTACGGTGATCTTGTCGGTGACATCATAGCCGTTGTCCTTCCTGATGTTCTGAATCCTGTTAACGAACTCACGGGCAATACCTTCATAACGGAGGTCCTCAGTTACAGAGATATCAAGCGCTACGGTCAGTTTCCCGTCAGTAGCTACCTGAAGTCCGGGAATATCTTCGGAGACTATTTCCACATCTTCCGGAGTCAGAACGATCTCTTCTCCGTTTATTATTATTTTATAATTAGCGTTAGCCTCAAATGATCCTATCGCCCTCTGATCCATAGAGTTGATGACTCCTGTTACATCTTTCATCAGCTTACCAAAACGCGGACCGAGAGTTTTGAAGTTCGGCTTTACCTTCTTAACAAGAATGTCAGAAGTATCATCAATATATTCAACTTCTTTCACGTTAACCTCTGCAAGTATCAGATCCTTAACAGCTTCAAATTTCTTTTTAAAGTATTTGTCAGGGACCGGGACTATTATTTTTGCAAGTGGTTGCCTTACTTTAATACTTACTTTACGGCGTAAACCAAGGATCATCGATGATATTTTCTGGGCGATTTCCATTCTCTCTTCAAGATTTTTGTCGATGAGGGTTTCGTCATATCCGGGAAAAAGAGCAAGGTGAACTGATTCCTCCGGGTATTTGCCTGTGGTCAGATTCAAGTCGCGGAACAGACGGTCAGCATAAAAAGGAGCAAGGGGAGCCATCAGCCTGCTTACTGTTTCAAGACAATCATAGAGAGTCTGATATGCAGAGATTTTATCCCTGTCGTATTCCCCTCCCCAGTAACGTTTCCTGTTGAGCCTTACATACCAGTTACTGAGGTTCTCCGTTACAAATTCCTGTACAGCACGTCCTGCCCGGGTAAGATCATAATCTTCATAGCACCTCGTTACCTCCCTGATTAGTGAATTCAGAAGAGAGATGATCCACCTGTCAATCTCGGGACGTTCATTTACCATTACAACTTGTTCAGCATACCTGAAATTATCAACGTTGGCATAGAGCGAAAAAAATGAATATGTATTATAAAGTGTCCCGAAGAACTTACGGCGCACCTCGTCAACTCCGGCAACATCGAACTTAAGATTATCCCAGGGTTGTGAATTGATGATCATGTACCATCGCAGAGGATCAGAACCATACTCTTCAATGGTGCTGAAAGGATCAACAGCATTACCAAGACGTTTCGACATCTTGTTCCCGTTTTTATCGAGGACAAGTCCGTTAGAAATTATATTTTTAAAGGCAACAGAGTCAGATATCATTGTGGCTATTGCATGAAGCGTGAAGAACCAGCCTCTTGTCTGGTCGACTCCTTCTGCAATATAATCGGCCGGGAACATCTGATCAAAGTTATCCTTATTCTCAAAAGGATAATGCGCCTGGGCATATGGCATAGCTCCTGAGTCGAACCATACATCTATAAGGTCAGTCTCCCGTAACATTTTTTCCCCGGTAGGACTTACCAAAATAATTTTGTCAACAAAAGGACGGTGCAGATCAAACTTCTCATAGTTCTCCTGTGAGTTATCCCCTTCTATAAAGTCTTCAAGAGGATTTAGTTTCATGAAGCCCAGTTTTATTGACTTTTCAATCTCTTCCTTAAGTTCAGCAGCCGAACCGATACACTTTTCTTCTTTGCGATCTTCAGTTACCCAGATAGGTAAAGGTGTTCCCCAGAAACGGGAGCGTGAAAGGTTCCAGTCGACAAGGTTCTCGAGCCATTTCCCGAATCTACCCGTACCCGTTGATTGTGGTTTCCAGTTGATAGTGTTATTAAGCTCTATCATCCTCTCCCGGAAGGCTGTGGTTCGTATGAACCATGAATCGAGCGGATAATATAATACAGGTTTATCGGTACGCCAGCAATGCGGATAGCTGTGAACCAGCTTCTCTATTCTGAAAACTTTACCTTGCTGTTTCAGCATCACCGCGATATCAACATCAAGAGTGGCGGCATCTTCAGCAAGATTTGCATCGTATTCATTCTTCACGGGGCGATCCTCAAATCCGGAGTATGTTTTTATATTGACCCTATCTCTTACAAAGACCTCATCAAGATCAGCAACCGGAACCATATAGCCCCGTTTGTCAACCATCGGACCAAAAGAACTGTCTTTTCTTTTAACCATCATAGGCGGTATGCCGTTTTCCCTGGCTGAACGATAGTCATCCGCTCCAAAAGTCGGCGCAATATGAACGATACCTGTGCCCTCTTCGGTTGTAACAAAATCACCAGTTATTACCCTGAATGCTCCGGGATCGGGTTTCACCCAGTCAATAAGCTGCTCATAGTTAATGCCCTCAAGCTTTTTGCCGGGAAACTCTTCAAGAACCTTGAAGGGTATCTTCTTATCACCCGGTTTATATTCTGAAAAACCTGCTCCGGAATTTGATTCAGGAAATAAAGCATTCAGGAGATCCACTGCCAGGATCACCGTTACAGGTTCTCCTGAATAAGGGTTCATGCTGCGCACCTTGGTATACATTATCTCCTTTCCCACTGCGAGTGCGGTGTTGGAAGGCAGTGTCCATGGGGTTGTTGTCCATGCCATTATATGGACATTTTCAGTATCCACATTTTTATAGAGAAATTCTGAGTTATTATCGCGTACCAGTTTAAAGAGGGCAATGCATGTTGTGTCTTTGACGTCACGGTAACACCCTGGCAGGTTTAACTCATGGGAACTAAGACCTGTGCCAGCTGCAGGGGAATAGGGCTGTATAGTATATCCTTTATAAAGGTAACCTTTGGTATAGAGTTGTTTCAGCAGCCACCAGAGAGTCTCGATATAACGGCTGTCGTATGTAACGTATGGGTGATCCATATTGACCCAATAGCCCATACTGCGGGTAAGATTCTCCCATAGGTCAGTGTACTTCATCACGTCGGTACGACATGCTTTATTGAAATCTTCAATTGAAATTTTTGCAGTTCCGATATCTTCCTTTGTTATTCCCAGGGCTTTTTCCACTCCCAGCTCAACCGGCAGTCCGTGTGTATCCCAGCCGGCTTTACGTTTCACTTCGTATCCGCATTGTGTTTTGAAACGACATATAGCGTCCTTGATGGTACGGGCCATCACATGATGTATTCCTGGTATCCCGTTTGCGGAAGGCGGACCCTCATAAAAAATAAATTCACCCTTCCCGTTAGCTGAACGGATACTTTTATGGAAAGTGTCATTTTCATCCCATATTTCCAGGATCTTTTTATTAACCTCAGACAGATCAAGTCCTTTATATTCAGGAAATCGTTTCCCCATTGGATCAGATAGTTAATATTGTTCGATATGATAAAAAAAATCGCACAAAGATAGTAAAAAGTTTCGGCTTTGATGTTCAAAATTCAGGTGCCAGGTTTCCTTTACCAGGGTTAAATAAGGTTAATTTGGTGCAGTGGATATAGATTAAGATTGCTTCCTTTACAATAAAAATGGTCCTTTATGAAATCAATCACTGTTACCATATTCAGTCTGGCGGTTTGCTGTATTTCGCTATATTCCCAGACGATTCCCGATTCTGTTAAGTTCAGGTCGCTGGAGCCGTATGATTTTCACCTTCAATATCTGAAGGAAGATAAGGCCTTACTCATAGATGTACGTGAGGGTTTTGAATTCAAAGGCAAAAGGATACCAGGCGCTTTAAATATTCCTTCCTCAGGAAATCTCAATTTTGCGGCTGACACAATAAGCAAAGACTTTGCTCTCTTCTTTTACTGCACAACCGGTTACAGAAGCAGCCGTGTTGCAAGATTCTTTTATGATAAAGGTTTCCGTAAACTCTATTCTCTTGAGGGGGGGATAATAAGATGGAAGAAGGAGGGCATGAAGGTTGAAAAATGGCGCAAGGTAAAAAAGAAGTTGCGGTAAAACAGGTAATGACGTATCGGAGAAGCGCTTTTGTGAAAGGGTGTCAGGATTATTTATTGAGTGACCCTAACTGCTGCTTAACGATCCTGGCTATATATTTTCCCAGTATATCAAATTCGATGTTTACAACTGTCCCTTTTTTGAATTGATGGAAATTGGTAACTTCATAGGTGAATGGTATAATTGCCACCTCAAATGATGCTGGTTTTGAATTGACAACTGTGAGGCTGACGCCATTAACCGAAACAGATCCTTTTTCAACAGTGATATAATCATCACTTGCAGGCTCATATTTAAAAGTATAATACCAGCTTCCACCTGCCTCCCTTATATCTGCACAAACAGCAGTCTGGTCAACATGTCCCTGCACCATATGTCCGTCAAGCCGTCCATCAAGTTTAGCACTGCGCTCGAGATTAACCTCATCACCTTCAATCAGTAATCCGAGGTTTGATTTTTCAAGAGTCTCTTTGATTGCGGTAACGGTATAAGTATCTCCCTCAATTTTTACAACCGTGAGACATACTCCGTTGTGGGAAATACTCTGATCAATCTTAAGCTCATCTGTAAAAGAGCATCTTATTGTAATATGAAGATTGTCCTTGTCCTTCTCAATCTTTACAACTTGACCAGCTTCTTCGATAATACCTGAAAACATGGAGTAAAATGATTTTGATTTGTAAATACAAAAGTAGTGATTTTTATTCTATGGAGATGCTAAGGAAACAGCTTTGCTACAAGCCCAATCAACAATCGAAAATATTAAACTTTCTTTATGACATGTAAAACATTTTAAGCTGAGTGCAAGTTCTTTGTGAAAGAGCCTTAAACCTAGGGACTACGAAGAAATAACCTTCAATCGATGCCAGATCCTAATGTCCAAACCACCTTCTTCCCGAAACCCAGCCTGTTATCTGTCAGTTTTATATTTGTAAGCCGTACAATCCAGAGGTGGGTATCCATCAGTGATGCCGGAGGGAATCTTTTAAGGTAAGCAGTCTGGGCTTTCCGCTCCATCTCTCCAGCCGGTTCAGAAACAATACCCTGAAATTGTATCCCCCTTATCTTGCCGATAACCATTGTCTCAAGTACAACTGATCCGGCTACATGTGAATTTTTTAAGAATTCCTGTCCATGTCTGGTCGCAGGATCGGTTGTGAAGACAAGTACATTATCTCCTTCAAGGTAGACATAAAAACAATTGGCACACCAAGGTTCATCTTTCACCGCTGTGGCGATGGTGAGGACATTGTGTTTCTTAAAAAACCTGATTATGCGTCTGTCAGTCATTTCCCATCCAGCGATAAATGTCTTCATCAAAATCCGCAAGTGAGATTATCCTCTCAACAACAGTCATAACAAGATCACTGATGGTTTCCGGATTGCTGTAAAAAGAGGGCGTTGCCGGGCAAACAATTGCTCCAGCAATTGTAAGTTTCTCCATATTTTTTATATGGATAAGGTTATAGGGTGTTTCCCGAGGAACAACTATAAGTTTCCTGCGTTCCTTCAGCATTACGTCAGCAGTACGGCTGATAAGATCATCGGATGTGCCATTTGCAACCCGTCCTATCGAACCCATTGATGCAGGACAGATGACCATGGTGTCAAAATCTGAAGAACCTGATGCGAATGGGGCAAAATAATTATTGTTATCATACTCCTTCACAGGGGAAATTGCAGCAAATTCTGTCCCGGTTTCATGTATCCATATCTGCTTTGCAACATCGGAAAAGATAACAGCGATCTCTGTAACAGGTGTTCTGACCACCTGGAGTTTTTCAAGTAATTTCAGTGCATAAACAGATCCGCTTGCACCTGTAACAGCAACTATGATTTTTCTGTTTTTTGATTTCATCTATTGTAAACATCCGTGGGTAAAGTTAGTAAATATCCTGTCACTCCGTCCGCCATTTAACCACTAAGAAATGGCCACAATTACCCCGTCAACTTTTCTCCATGTCAATTAATCTTTTAATCAATACCTGCACCCCCCTTGAGGCTTTTTCCTTTATTACTTCAACATTGCGGTTTAACGGAATCGCAACATCATTAGGATCAATAAGAAAAAGAGGCACTCTTTCCGGAGCATAACTTATCAAACCTGCCGCTGGATAAACTACGAGCGACGAACCGATAACTACAAAAATGTCGGCCGTTCCGGCAATTCTGGCAGCCTCGTCCATCATGGGAACTTCTTCGCCAAACCAAACTATATGAGGCCGTAACTGGCTTCCCTTTTCACATTTGTCTCCCTCCCTGATATCATTATAACCAATCTCATAAATCAATCCGGGATCTTTGGTACTTCTGGCCATTGTAAGCTGCCCATGCAGATGAAGTACATTTGTACTTCCTGCCCGCTCATGAAGATTATCGATATTCTGTGTTATGATCTGTACATCGAAATATTTCTCAAGCGCTGCAATTCCTTTGTGACCATCATTGGGTTCTGAATTTGCAAGCTGCCTTCTTCTTTCATTATAAAACCTAAGTACAAGTGGCATATTCTTACTCCACGCCGTTGGTGTTGCGACATCGGAAACTTCATATTCTTCCCACAGGCCATCCGAATCCCTGAATGTACGTATGCCGCTTTCTGCACTTATACCGGCGCCGGTCAGAATTACAAGTTTCTTCATAGGATAATGTGTAATTAAAAGGTAAAAATAGTAAATATAATTATGAAGCCGTAACCGGAAGATTGCTCAAATCTATTCCGTCAATAATAAAACAAATCCCTAATTTCATAATATCTTTATGCCATGATCGATCGTCCCACAATAGAACGTATACTTGACGCTGCACAGATAGTTGACGTGGTACAGGAGTTTGTGCCTCTCAAGAAAAGAGGTGTTAACTACCTGGGGTTATGTCCTTTCCATAATGAGAAGACTCCTTCATTCACTGTCTCACCGTCAAAAGAGATATTCAAATGTTTTGGCTGCGGAAAAGTTGGTAATTCTGTCAATTTTGTAATGGAGCATGAGCATATGACCTATCCCGAAGCTCTGAAATATCTGGCCGGGAAGTATCATATCGAGATTGTTGAAAAAGAGCTTACACCTGAAGAGGTTGAAAAACAGAATGAACGTGAAAGCCTTCTTATCGTTTCATCATATGCTGCCCGTAAATTCACTGAAAACCTTTTCCAGTCAGACGAAGGGATAACTGTTGGTCTTACATATTTTAAAGAGCGGGGCTTCCGGCAGAATACCCTCAAAAAATTTGAAATAGGTTATAGTTTTGACAAACGCGATGCCTTCTCAAAAATAGCCCTCGAGGATGGTTACAGAAAAGATTTTCTTGTAAAGACAGGTCTCTCAATTCAGCACGATGACTCTATCTTCGACAGGTTCAGCGGAAGGGTGATGTTTCCCATCCATTCCCTGTCAGGGCAGGTGCTGGGTTTTGGGGGAAGGATCCTGAAAACTGATGCCAAAACAGCCAAATACCTCAATTCACCTGAATCGGAAATCTACCACAAGAGCCGTATTCTTTACGGTATTTACCAGGCCCGAAAGACTATTACTCAGCAGGATAAGTGCCTGCTCGTTGAGGGATACACCGATGTGATGTCACTTCATGAGGCCGGAATTGAAAATGTTGTGGCATCATCCGGAACATCTCTTACCCGGGAGCAGGTAAGACTGATTAAACGGTTCACACAGAATATAACCATCCTATATGATGGCGATCAGGCCGGGGTAAAAGCATCTGTCAGGGGAATAGATCTGGTACTTGAAGAGGGGATGAACGTTAAGATAGTTATGCTCCCCGAGTCGGAAGATCCTGATTCATACTCTAAAAAAGTAAGTAACGGGGAGTTTACAAAATATCTGCAGGAGAACGAGACCGATTTTATCCGCTTCAAGACCCAGCTTCTTCTGAAAGAGACGCACAACGACCCCGTGAGGAAAGCCAATCTTATACGTGATATTGTCAGGACTATTGCTGTAATTCCCGATATGATAACCAGAACTGTATATATAAAAGAATGCAGCCTGGTTCTTGAAGTTGCAGAGGAGGTACTCTATCACGAAGTAAACAAGTTGCAGCAGCAAAAGTCATTTCAGGACCGGAACAAATACCCCCAGCCTGAAGATCTGCCTGTGATTCCTCCTCCGGTAATAACCAAACCTTTAAAACAAGAGCTCCTGACATTCTATTCCGAAAAAGAGATAATCAGGCTGCTTCTGAAATTCGGAAGCCAGGAATTAGAACGTAAGGTAAACCTTGAGGATGGAAATGAGGAAGTAATAACCGTCGCTGATTATATTGTAAGGGAGATAACTTCCGATGGCCTTTTGTTTGATGATAAGGTGTGCGCAAGTATATTTACTGAATTCAGGTTTCACGTCGAGCATGGGATCTTTCCGGGAGACAAGCAGTTTGTCAAACATGAAGACCCTGAGATATCAAGACTTTCGGCTGACCTTCTTTCCGATTCGCATGAACTTAGCAAGATCTGGAAAAACAAGCAGACATTTGTCGAAACAGAAGAGATGAAACTTAAGGAAATTGTTCCGGATTCTGTCCTTAAGTTTAAAGGGGATAAGATAAAGGTCCTTTTAAAAGATGTGATGACCCGGTTGGAGGAAGCAGTGAAAGAAAATGATAATGAAAAAATACAGGTACTTCAGAAGAGAGATCAGAGCCTGAAAGTTGCTCTTGGTACAATATCAAGAAAACTGGGAGGCCGGATTTTAATTTAATTTTTAATGTTGGAGAATCAAAAGGTTTTGATTTATCATTATTTTTGATTTATAATAAGAACAATATGAAAAACCTCCTTCGCTTCCAGGTGTTCTTTCTATTACTTCTTTTCTTTTCCTGCAAACCCAAAAATGCTGGAAAAGACCTTTTTGTTCCGGGTTTTTCATCCCTTAATACTGATTTAAAGAATGTCAGACCTGATACAGCGAAAAATGAGATCTTCTATGGGGTTCTTACGCCCGTAGAAATTTGTTCCATCTTCAACAGGCTTGCTCTTTCTTACAATAGCACAGCCCTTAATCCTGTCTCAAACAAGGATTTCTATATCAGTTCCTCAAAAGCCGCTCTCAACGAAGGCATTTATGGGGTCGACTTCGGATATCTCAAGATGTTTGGCCTGGGGCAGGAGATGATATTTTATATGGAAGCAATCAGCGATATAAGTAATAAGCTCGGCATACCTGACAACCTTTTTTCAGAACCAATGAAGCTGATCCAAAATGACATGGCAGAACCTGACACAATAATGGTTCTTATGAATAAGTCGTACAGGAATATTGAAGATCATCTTCGCCGAAACGGAAGGGAAAGCACTGCCGCACTGATAGTTATTGGAGGGTATGTGGAGGCTTTATATATTGCCACACAACTTATTTATGATCCGGAAAATCCCGATACCGAGGTGGTACAAAAGATTGCTGAACAGAAATATACCCTGGCATCCCTTTTAACCTATATTAAGAATTATTACGATGACCCTGTTGTCGGATATTACGCAAAGAAACTTGGATACCTGAAGAAATATTTCGACTCTTTCGATATATACTTTAAAAAAGGAGACCTTGAGATTATCTCCTCCCGGCAGATCCTTCGATCATCAGACATAAGTATGATTGTTTCAATTGAGACTATGAATAAAATACGAGAATATACCGCCAAGATAAGAACGGAGATAGTGATTTTGTAGGATCCTCACTAAGGTATATAAGAATTGTGGCACACCGGAAGGACGGCTTAACAGTGGGGGTCAGACAATATACAAATATCTCTCACAAGATATGTTTCGTGTAGAAAAACCGGACATGTGTTTATTTGCGATCTCCGGCTTTTTAATAGCCCAAACCGATTTTTTGTAAATATTTACGAACTTTACTGCCAAAAAAATGACCCTGCGCCGAAACTAACCCTGAAGAAATATTCCCCGTTGTTGATGAAAAAGGAAATAAAATCGGGGAAGCTCCCAGAAGTATCTGCCACGATGGGAAGAGCATGCTTCTCCATCCTGTTGTTCATCTTCATTTTTTTAACGGCCCCGGGGAACTGTTTCTCCAGAAAAGATCCCATATGAAAGATATTCAGCCCGGGAAATGGGATACATCCGTCGGCGGCCATGTAGGTCTTGGGGAATCAGTTGAAGATGCTCTGGCCAGAGAGGTAAAAGAGGAAATCGGGATAACTAATATAAGTCCCTTATTTATAGGAAAATATATCTGGAGATCATCCCGCGAGAGAGAATTGGTACATTCTTATTCGGTTACCTCCACCGAGATACCTGTCATTGATAATAAAGAGATCGAGGAAGGAAGGTTCTGGACAATACAGGAAATAAAGAAAGCATTAGGAAAAGCTATCTTCACTCCGAATTTTGAAAATGAATTCATAAAATACTTTTCTGTATAACATCCTGAGCCATATTTAACAGATTTATTTTTCCATGATACCTGCCTCAAATCACTGTCTTGCGTAATATTTGTTAAATAAAATTAATTATATATACATTTACTTTGGATTATTAAGTAATCTCTCAGCCATGAAACCGGATAAAATTCATTTTTCACTTTTTCTTCTGATATTTTTCACGGCTTTCTCCTGGATAACATCATGTAAACATACTGCAGATATCACTGACCTGCCGGAGGTCTGTTTCGGGCGGGATGTTCTACCGGTATTTCTAAACAGCTGTGCCATTACGAATTGCCACGATGGCCAGGGGGAATCAGAACTTGTTTTGTTAACTTATACTGATATCATTCGGGGAGTAGTCCCCGGGAAGCCGGATGCCAGCAGGATCTATAATGCGATTACTGCTACATGGGGGGAGAATAAAATGCCCCCCGATCAACCTCTAACGCTCACAAACAGAACCCTGATACGTCTTTGGATTGAACAGGGAGCCAGCCAGACAACCTGTCAGCAGACCGGACAGAATAATACCGATGTACAAAAGTGACCAGGATAGCATTGAATGGGCAACTCCAGAGATTCTGAATGAAATAACCTGGATCAGGGATAATTAATGAATGTTTAATCAACCAGTACCGACCAGTATATGAAGCGAATAATATCCTCAATTGTAACCCTAATTCTTCTCACCATTCTCCTTGCAGCATGTTATTATGATAATGAAGAGACGCTTTACCCTCCACTTTCCTCAACTTGTGACACCAGCAATGTCACTTTCAGTGGAACCATAGCTCCAATATTTGCTGACAACTGTCTCTTCTGCCATTCTAATGCCAAAGCAGCTGCCCTTGGAAATAATATACTACTTGAAAATTATGCTGATGTAAAGGCCAATGTGATATTAATTGACGCGGCAATAAAACATTCCGGAACAATCTCCCCAATGCCTAAAAACGGTGGAAAAATCAAAGACTGTTACATATCCCAGTTTGATATATGGACCAGACTTGGTGCACTGAATAACTGAAAAAATAATTTAGTATCATAAATATGAGCCGAATTCCAATTTCATTTCTTCTTTTCCTGGCCGCATTGAGTGTTAATGCGCAGGATAACCTGATGGATCTTCTTAACAAAAATGCCCCTAAAGAAATAAACTATACATCAGCTACTTTTAAGTCCACCAGGATCATGAACGGGCATTCTATTGAGAGAATGCCTCCGGGCCAGCTTGACTTCAGAATATCACACCGTTTCGGAACTCTTAATTCCGGAGCTTATGAATTTTTCGGCCTCGACCAGGCGAATACACATTTCAGCCTGGAATACGGGATTTTACCCTGGTTAATGGTGGGTGCAGGAAGAGGTGGTTATGAAAAGACCTTTGATGGATTTGCAAAGTTCACCGTATTAAGACAATCGACGGGTGCACGTATAATGCCTGTATCTCTTTCCCTTCTTTCATCAATGGCAGTTACGTCTGTCAAATGGGCCGACCCTGAAAGAACTAATTATTTTTCATCAAGAATCTCCTATGTCGGGCAGGTGCTTATTGCAAGGAAAATCAACGAGAATTTATCTTTGCAGATATCTCCGACTCTGGTGCACAGGAACCTGGTCGGAACTGAGTTTGACCCTAATGATCTGTTTGCTGCAGGTGCCGGCGGACGTTTTAAGATTTCAAAAAGAATAAGCTTTAATATGGAATATTATTATGTGTTAAATCCGAAAAATTATATGAGCCAACAGATTTATAATCCTTTATCGGTTGGATTTGATATAGAAACGGGGGGGCATGTCTTCCAGCTGATATTTACAAATTCGATTGCAATGATAGAAAAGGGTTTTATAGGTGAAACCACTGGCAGCTGGAAACACGGTGATATTCATTTCGGATTCAATATATCCAGGGTATTTACTTTAAAGAAATAAAATTCTTTAATCACAAAATAGAGAGTGATCAGTCAGAAAACAAAAATAAGAGTTACCCAATTTGCAGAATATTTATATCTCAGTTTTTTTCAGATCTGACATTTAAAGAAATATAAATCATGCCTTCCTGAACTATTATCCATTCTGTTTGTTTAACAGCAAACAACAATCTATATATGAGAAGATTAGTATTTATTTTTTTTCTTTCATTTTTGATTTTATCAGCCAATGCACAGAAATTCATAACCAGAACAGGTTACATCGGCATTTATTCCCAGACACCTCTTGAAGAAATAAAAGCCGACAATAATCAGGTCGCCAGCATCCTTGATATATCAACCGGGGAACTCGTTTTCCAGGTCCTGATAAAGTCGTTCCATTTTGAAAGAGCGCTCATGGAAACGCATTTCAACGAGAATTATATGGAATCGGAGAAATTCCCAAAATCAAGCTTTACAGGGAAAATCACCGATCCCTCATTGGTCGATTTCAAAAGGAATGGTGTATATAATGTTACAGTTGAAGGAGATCTTACAATCCGGGATGTTACGAACAAAATAAATACTAAAGGTATGTTGGAGATAGTTTCAGGTGGAATCAATGCTAATGCCAGATTTAACATTGCCCCGGAAAATTATAAGATAAATATTCCAGGGGTAGTAAGAGATAAAATTGCTAAAAATATTGATATAAACGTTGAAATGAAGTACACCCCTGTTGAAAGCAAGTGATTGTAATTTTACTGGTAATGATAATAATTGGCAATTAAGCATATATAAACATGGTTAAAATTCCAAATTCCGGGCCATGAAGAATTACATAAGAATTGTTCTGTTTGTTGTAGTAGTGATTGCCATTGGGAGCATTTTGACAGCTATTTATTTTTATAATCTGAAGCATAAGGATCTCCGGAAAGTAAAACCTGATTTTGTAACTACGGCAGTTGCATTGCAGAAAGAATTTGAGGATAATGAACCTGCAGCAACGGCAAAATATTTAAATAAGATCATTGAACTCAGCGGAACGATAAAATCTGTAAAAGAAGGGGAAGGAAATATCACCACTGTTACCCTTAAAACCGGAAGCGACATTTCATCAGTCATCTGTACCTTCCCTTCAACAAGTATTGCTTCCCGTTTTGTAGCCGGCAATCAGATTACACTTCGCGGAGAGTGTTCAGGGTTCCTTATGGATGTTCTTTTAAACAATTGCACAATTATTGAACACTAGAAATTTTTTCCCTTTACTCATTTCAGTTTTATTGCTATTTTCGTTATCTCAAAATAAATTCTTTAATTCGCCATAGAATTAAAGAATCAAAAATGGAGAAAGCCGTAAAGATACTGGTGTTCAAAAACGAAATTGAAGCAAAATTACTCGATGCTTTATTGTCAGAAAGAGAAATTCCTCATATTATAAGATCATATCATGACTCTGTTATGAACGGATTGTGGCAGACACAGTCAGTATGGGGACACCTTGAAGCCAGGGAAGAAAACAGAGATGAAGTCATGAAAATATTTAATGAAATGTCACAAAAGGATCTTACCGAAGGATTTTCAAATATCTAAATATTTCTATCTTTGCATGGCTTTGAAAGGACGATCTAATATTTCATAAATGGACCCACAACATATTCCGATTAGGAAGAATAAGATTCAAACCGAAAATAAAAAATTCTTTGGGTTAGTCCATGAGATTGGTGATTCGCTTATCCCGGTGCTTAAAAGCAGGTTTTTTTATATGGGATTACTGTCAGTTATTGCAGGAGCAGGACTGAACCTGGCCTCTCAGACATATCTTCATAATTATATGAGTGAAGGAAAAACCCTTCCAATGCTTTCTGACCTTATTCTCGATAATCTCCCTTATTTTAATGTTTCTCTGGTTTACGACCTTTTCTGCCTCTTTCCGATAGCTATCGTACTTGTTTATATTGTCCATAAAAAAGATTATAACAGGATTCCGGTATTTCTGATCCTCACAGGAATTTTCTATATCGTTCGCGGTGCATTCATCGTCCTGACACCATTTGGCAATCCACCGATGTTTAATGGGTCTGATTCCTTCTTTAACGGTTTCTCAAAATATGAGCTTGGAGTTTATCCTTCAGGACATGCAGGAAATGTCTTTTTGCTATTGCTGCTGGTAAACGATAAGTGGTACAGAAGGCTGATTTTTATTTGCCTTGTTGTTGTAATTGTAACTTTATTCCTTGCCCGCGGACATTACAGCATTGATATCCTGTCCGGTCTTTTCTTTTCCTATGCTATCCGGTCATTCGGAGAAAGACATCTGAAGATGTTTGACCTGGGACAAAAAAAACAGGGTATGATGAGGGTAATAATACCTTCTGATTAAATATTTCCTGAATTCCGGCAGATATCTGTTCCGGATTTTCTACTTAGACAGGTTATTGAATCGCTCGTCTCATTTTATCAGATAATAATTGCCGACTCCTGCTACTGCCATTTTCAGCGGGGAAATCGTGTAGGTAAGATCCCGGTTGGAAGTACGGCATGGAATAAGCACATTAAACCAGGAGTTAATAATGTGCCTGATGCAAAAAAGAATACTGATCCCCCAGTTTTTAATTATTTAAACCACAAAAGTCATTTTATCACAGTGAACTAATTACTCATCATTTTGTTATATTAATAACAACATCTGTCAGAGAGTAAATATGACCAACGCGATATATAATATCCGCGAACCAAAAAATGAACCGGTTCTGTCATACGCTCACGGAACTCCCGAACGAAAGCTACTTGAAACTGAATTAAATGATCAGTATAATAAAGTTATTGATATCCCTCTTATTATTGGAGGTAAAGAGGTCCGCACGGGTAATACTGGTAAGGTTAGAATGCCATCTGATCACAAACATGTTCTTGCCAATTATCATATGGCTGGAGAAAAGGAAGCTGAGTTGGCAGTAAAGGCTGCTCTGGATGCCAAAACAGCCTGGATGGACCTGGCATGGATAGAAAGAGCATCAATAATGTCAAAAGCAGCAGAACTCATATCTAAAAAGTACAGATATCTGATAAATGCCTCAACTATGCTTGGACAGGGAAAGAATGCTTTCCAGTCGGAGATTGATGCTGTTTGCGAAGTGACAGATTATCTGCGGTTTAATACATTTTTTGCCTCAAGGATATACAGGGAACAGCCTATTTCTGAAGGCAAAGTAATTAACAGGATCGAATACCGTCCCATTGAGGGATTTATATATGCCATTACACCATTTAACTTCACCTCTATTGCTTTAAACCTTACAACCAGTGTAGCACTTATGGGAAACACAGCAGTATGGAAACCCTCGTCAACGGCACTTCTTTCAAACTATTATCTGATGAAGATCTTTAAGGAAGCAGGATTTCCCGACGGCGTGATTAATTTTGTGCCGGGCAATGGTCAGCTGATAAGCAGCATTATACTTAAACATAAAGATCTTGGAGGAATTCATTTTACGGGCTCAACTTCAACCTTCAACTCTCTCTGGAAACAGGTATCTGACAACCTTTCCGGATACCGTTCGTATCCTAAAATTGTAGGAGAGACAGGTGGTAAAGGATTTGTTTTTGCACATAAATCTGCAAATCCCCTGGAATTGTCAACTGCAATTGTACGGGGGTCGTTCGGGTACCAGGGACAAAAGTGTTCTGCTGCATCGAGGGCATATATACCCCGCTCAATCTGGGATGAGACACAGAAACAACTGCTTCATATTATTTCAGAGATCAAAACAGGAGACGTAATGGATTTCTCAAATTATCTTAATGCTGTAATTGATGAGATTTCTTTTGACAGGATCATGATGTATATTGCCAGGGCAAAATCAGCACCCGGGAAAAAAATCATAGCAGGTGGTAATGGAGATAAATCAACCGGATATTTTATTGAACCCACATTGATAGTCACAGATGATCCTCATTTCGTCACAATGGAAGAAGAGATTTTCGGTCCCGTAATGACTATCTATATTTATGATGATAAACGTTTTTCTGAAACTCTGAAACTTTGTGATGAGACATCTCCTTATGGCCTTACAGGTTCAATCTTCAGCAACGATAAATATGCAACTATTGAAGCGTTTAATGTTCTCAGGTATGCTGCAGGTAATTTTTACATGAACGATAAACCGACAGGTGCAATGGTCGGACAACAACCTTTCGGTGGTTCAAGGGCTTCAGGTACAAATGATAAAGCAGGCAGTCATCTTAATCTGCTCCGGTGGGTAAGCCCAAGAACGATCAAGGAGAACCTGATGCCGGATACAGATTTTAACTATCCCTTTATGGAATAAATTTCCCCCTTTTCGCAACTTTATTCATACCATATACGGTTCCCATTGCAGATGATGCGTTTCCATTGAAAAAACTTCCGTAAATTTGAGTATGAAATTAAAGGGACCCGATTCAAATAAAGCACTTTTCATCCTGAATCCCAATGCGGGGGTACAACCTGTAAACTTCATAATTGCTTTAGAACTCAACCACCGGAAAAACGTATCATATGTCAAATCCAGGAGCATCGACGATACAAAGATCCTCCTCGATGACAATTTTGATAAATATGATGTTTTTGTCGCGGCCGGGGGTGATGGAACAGTTCACTCTGTTGCATCGAAGCTTATCGGTTCGCAAAAAATCCTGGGAGTACTTCCGTTGGGGTCCGGAAACGGTTTTGCCAAAGAATTTGGATTCTGGCCAATTATCAAACCGCTCATTGATGATATTGAGCACGGCGAAAGTCTCAATATTGACGTTATAGAAATAAATGATAAGCTCTGTCTTAATGTTGCCGGCATTGGACTTGACAGTTTTGTAGCACATTCATTTGCCAGACTCAAACTTCGCGGGTTCTTTCCATATATATGGCTTACCTTTAAAACATTCCTTCAGTTACGCCCTGTATTCATAACAATCCATATAGACGGCGAAAAAATTATTTCCGAAGATCTGTTTGTTCTTACCATCGCAAACACAAGACAATTCGGCAACTATGCATTTATAGCTCCTGATGCGGTTCCAAATGATGGTCTGCTGGATATTGTAATAATCAAACCTTTTCCTAAAATATTGGGCCCTCTTTTTATTATCCGGCTTTTTACAAAAAGAATTAATAATTCTAAATATGTAAGAAATATTAAGACCAACAAAGAGGTTGTAATTCAGACAGATGAAAACAGGTTTCATATTGACGGGGAGCCGGTCAAAATTTCCGGAAAAGTTATTGTAAGGATCAAAAGGGAAGCATTAAAAGTTCTAAGGACAAGACGCAATAAAAAGTTGACCGGAATTATACCTATCTAAAATTATCGTGTCAGGTATAGTAACCAGATTTATATCTATAAAATAGCAGGCTTCGGCTTGCTGACATGGTGATCAATTCCTGTAAAAACCTTTTTAATTCTGAACACTTCGCAAATATTTATTGTTTATGAGTTTATCTGAGTCAGGCGATGGTTTAATTTACACCACTACTGAAGAGGAGGAGTCAGAAAATGTTTTCCTCAATTAGGACCGCAAAACTTAAATCGGAAAAAGCTCCTGACCAGGTGTCTGCCCAAAAGTTGCAGACGACCAGATTAAAGGTAAAATATGAAGCCCACATGTGTCTAAAACTTAAAAAAATATATATTTATCCGGACATGGGTCTCCATGTGTCCATTAAATAAAATTATATACACATGAAAAACAATCGTGAAACACCAATTGAAATTCCTAAGGAAGAGTTCCGAAAAATCGGGTATCAGCTAATAGATAAGATTGCAGATTTCATAGACACAATTGATAAAAACCCCGTTACAGATGGTTTAACACCCCTTCAATTGCAAAAAATATTGGGGAACTCCTCGCTGCCGGAAACAGGGCTCCCTGCGGAAGAAATACTTTCCAAAGCTTCCGGGTTATTATTCAATCACTCCCTGCTGAATGGTCATCCAAAATTTCTTGGCTATATTACATCATCTCCGGCTCCAATTGGTGCATTGGCTGATCTGCTGGCTGCTGCCGTAAATCCAAATGTCGGTGCACAGACATTAAGTCCGATAGCAACTGAAATTGAGAAGCAGACCGTAAAATGGCTGGCAGAACTTATCGGAGTTTCTCAAAACTATGGCGGAATACTGGTCAGCGGGGGAAACATGGCAAATTTCACTGCATTTTTAGCTGCCAGAACAGCCAAAGCACCTGAAAATATAAGGGAAGAAGGTATTTCAGGTACTCAATCAAAATTGGTTGTTTATTGCTCCAAAACCACTCATACATGGGTTGAAAAAGCTGCTGTTTTATTTGGTCTTGGCTCCGGATCAATTCGCTGGATCCAGACAGATATCGCGAATAAAATGAATAATAAAGTTTTGGAAACAACAATAAATGAAGATATAAAAAATGGCTGTAAACCCTTAATGGTCATTGGTACAGCCGGAGATGTCAGTACCGGTGCTGTTGATGACCTTAAAAGTATAGCAGGAATATGCGGGAAATATAACTTATGGTTTCATATCGACGGAGCGTATGGTATTCCTGCAGCAATAATCCCCGGGCATAAAAAACTATTCGATGGAATTAAAGAAGCAGATTCAATCGCCCTCGATCCTCACAAATGGTTATATAGTCCGCTGGAAGCTGGTTGTACTTTAGTAAAAAATCCTCAGCATTTAATTGATACATTCAGTACTCATCCCGAATATTACAACTTTAATAAGAATGAAGAGGGATTATCTCAAAACTATTATGAATATGGCTTCCAAAATTCCCGGGGTTTCAGGGCATTGAAGGTTTGGCTATCCTTACAACAGGCAGGCAGGAGCGGATATGTTAAAATGCTCACTGAAGATATTAAACTGTCAGAATTACTTTATAAACTGGCAGGAAACCATCCCGAACTGGAAGCTGTAACACAAAACTTAAGTATTGCCACCTTCAGGTATGTCCCTCTGGACCTCAGTCTGAACGGTGAAAAAAGGGAATCATATTTAAACACTTTAAACGAAGCCCTACTTGATCAATTACAGAAAGGGGGTGAAATATTCTTATCAAATGCCATTGTATTGGAAAAATATTGTTTAAGAGCTTGTATAGTTAATTTCAGGACTTCAAAAAAAGATATAGAAGAGATTCCGGAAATAATAGTCAGGGAAGGTAAAAAAGTGCACCGGAAACTTCAACATAATTTCAGTATACCAACACGTCAGAAATAACCGAATATAATATCAAATTAATGGATCAGATACTGCCTGCTTCTGTAACTAACCGGGAAGCTCCTGAAAATATTCCTCCTGTCCGCTCCTGTGTAAATTGGCAGCAAGTCATAAATTGCTTACCTCTGAATTGCAGATACAAGCAGAGAGGGGTATTATCCGAGATCTCTAAAAAATGGTTCTTTACAGTGAGTTGATTATAAAGTTTTGTATAAATAGTTCCAGATCTAGCGGTACAACTTTAAAAGGGTAACAGTTTATGTTTGCTTTTCTATTTACATCGACTTCCTTTTGGAATCGGCTGGAGCGCCATTGCGTCGGTCTGGGACCTTCGTTAAAATTGCTCCCGCTGAATCGGGTGCAATTTCTATACGCTCGGTCCGGTTCGAATCCTGACTGAACAACAATAAGCCGTTCATTGACGGTTTTTGTTTTTTTGGAAGGGGGAGAAGTTGATGTCAAAATCACATACAGGCTTGCAAGATCAACTAAGTTAAACACGGATGTTTTTAAATTTTGTAATATCTTTAACTAATTAAAACAGCAGAATATGAAAAGTAATATTTCAAGAAGGAAATTTGCTAAAAGATTAGCAGGAAGCGCTGCCGGGATTGCCGCATTTGGTAGTCTGAACATGTCGGCTCAGAGTTATTCACGTATTATCGGAGCTAATGAAAGACTTAATATCGGGGTCATTGGCTGCGGTGGTATGGCAAATAATCACATGGAGGCTTTGTTGAAGATGAAAGAATCAGATAATGTCCAGATTGTTGCAGTCTGTGATGTTTATACCAAAAGGCTTGAAAAAGCAAAAGAATTAACCCGGGCTCAGTCTTTCAGGAATTATAAGGAACTTCTTCAAAGAAAAGATATTGACTATGTACTCATAGCCACACCTGAACATTGGCATTATCAAATGACACTGGATGCTATAAGTGCCGGGAAACACATTTACGTTGAAAAGCCAATGACACATACCATTGAACAGGCTAAAGATATAACCGTGAAAATAGCGGCTTCAAAACTCAAATTGCAGGTCGGGGTACAGGGCATGTCGGACGATTCTTACGAAACTGCTCACAAAATGATTCAGGAAGGGGCCCTTGGGAAAGTTGTAATGGCTCATATTGACTATTCGAGGAATTATCCTGATGATTTCTGGGCATACGAAATCGATGCTGATGCCAGACCCGGGATAAACCTTGATTGGGAAGCATGGCTCGGCCCGGCACCAAAACGCCCCTGGGACCCGGAAAGATATTTTCGATGGAGACGGTACTGGGATTACTCAGGTGGCATCGCTACAGATCTTTTTATTCACCGGCTGACACGAATTATTAAAGCAGTAGGATTAAAGAGCCCCGATTATGTTGTTGCAACCGGGGGAACATGGAATTTTACAAATAGTGTAGCTGAGATACCTGATACTTTTAACATGATGCTCGACTATCCGGAAAAATTGACTGTTATGGTTGTTTCATCACTGGCAAATGATACTCCTATCAGACATGTAATAAGAGGACACAAGGCAACTCTTGAGTTTACCAGGGAAGGATTTACAATAACACCTCAGGAACAGACTGACCAGGCTACCATCAGCGGTACAGGTGATGTTATAAAAGGAGCCCGTCTTTTTACATATAAAAAAACCGGTGCGGAAGATGTTACCCTTCATCACAGGAATTTACAAGCCGCCATCAGGAAAAATGAAACCCTTAAATGCGATCATAACCTTGGTTTTTATGGTGTAGTAGCATGTATGATGGGTGTAGAGTCGTTTCGGAACAGAAAATATCTCAAATGGGATCCTAAAAATAAAGAGGTCATTGAAAGCTGATAAAATCTGACATGCCTGTTCTGATGCCACTTTCTTAAATGCTGACTTTTTGCACTATGTACTCTCTGAACTTGCTACGAAACGGTGCGTGTCAATCGGTACATAGATATTAACAAGTATTTGACTCCAACTTTGGAGGATCTGTTTATTTCGGTCACCTGGTTTCAACGTTTTATTATTTAATAAGTTTAAGCTTAACTTGCGTGGGAATTTCCCTGAAACAGGAAACTAATAACTTTTCGGAAACAGAACATAAAAAGAACTAAAGGGAATGATAATTATAACTTACTAATGGATCCTTGTTAAAATTAATTCCAATATTCATGCTTTATGTCAATGCTCATATAGTGATCTTCATTTTTATTCTATTACTTATTGATTTATATGCGTTCCAGGCGTTCCGAGGTGTAACCAAAGGCTGTTCGCATACTGCAATTCGTTGGATAAATACCCTTTATTGGCTAATTTCATGCTTTTTTTATGTATTAATCATTCTTACACAATATACTGACTGGCATAGCTGGAATATATATTTCAGAACATATAGTATCGGTTTTCTTATCATTCTTATTACTTCAAAAATTGTTCTGGACCTTTTTGTTTTGGTTGATGATGTTGTCCGATTTTTTCGCTGGTTGTTCATGAAGATATCTTCCTGGTTTAAAAAGCGGGAATCCAGAGAAACTGTCCGGAAAGGTAAATACTTAAGCCGGTCTGAATTTATTATCAGGACGGGGTTAATTATTGGCTCAATTCCATTCTTCAGCATGATATATGGAATGGCCTTCAATCCATATAATTACAAGGTAAGAAAGCTGAGACTCATTTTACCCTCCCTTCCGGATTCATTTGATGGTTTCAGAATAGTTCAGGTTTCCGATATTCACACAGGTAGTTTTTTAAGTACTGAACCGCTTGCCCGGGCTGTCAAAATCATTAACCAGCAGAAACCAGATGTGGTATTTTTTACAGGGGATCTTGTTAATTACAGGCATGAGGAAGCGTTGAACTATATTGACATACTGAAAGAAATAAGAGCGGTATTCGGTGTATTTTCCATTTTCGGAAATCATGATTATGGTGATTATACTAAATGGAAAAATAAAGAAGCTAAAGAGAATGACATCAATGAACTAAAAAAAATTCATAGCCGGATGGGATGGAATTTGCTTTGGGATGAACACCACTATATTGAACAAAATGGAGAAAAACTTACTATAATCGGTGTTCAGAATTGCAGCAGCCATGGCTTTTCCAATTATGGCAGTCTGAAAAAGGCCACAGAAAATATCAACTACAGCCCGGTTAACATTTTACTGTCACATGACCCTTCGCATTGGGACAAAGAGGTAAATAAAAAGTATCCCAATATTGACCTTACCTTATCGGGACACACACACGGAATGCAATTTGGAGTGGAAATACCCGGGTTCAAATGGAGCCCGATCCAGTATATATACAAGGAATGGGCCGGGATGTACCGGGAAAGGGATCAGTATTTATATGTAAACAGAGGTTTGGGATTTATAGGATATCCTGGCAGAGTTGGAATTTTACCTGAGATTACTGTAATTGAATTACAAAAGAAAGAGATGTGAGATGGAATTGCCAGTTACAATCACAATAGTTAGCCGGGCTTAATTGACCACCCGGTCGCGGAGTTAAATTCTTGTTGGCTCCAATGTATGTTAAGTGCAATTTGACCGGATTCTGAAGTTGTCAAAGAAGGACGGATTTTACATTCAGGTTCGAAACTTTATTGTATAACCTGAATGCCGGTATTTCAGGCATGTTTCATTCACCAGATCAAGCATTTGCGCCAGCCTGGCTCCTTCGCTTTGGTTCTTTTGCTCTTCTGATAGACCCGGAGAACGCGAAGAGTGACGAGCTCAATGAAGTTAAATGAATCAAAGAAAAGGAGGCGGATGCCTCCCCCTTCCCTGAACCTCCGGTTATGTAACCTTTGTTGCCAGAGTTAGCTACCTAAACCCTAACCTTTTTATTCTTAATAAAATTAAAAATCCTTACTCCCAATGATAACTGGTGGCTTCCGAAAGTATTCAATTCAACATTGGAACTCAGATTGTATGAATAGTTAACTAAAATTCCTTCGTAGACTTCCCCACCAAGTCCTAATCCGAATATACCACCCGTTCTGTAAACTGTTGTTCCCCAGAAGTGGTTATTCCATGTAACGGTCGGTGCTATCTCAAACTGAACCGGTATATTCTGACCTCCTCTAAGTATGACAGCAGGCTTTATAGACCATTTATCATCAATGGAAAACAGGTATGATCCATGGAAAAGATAGTTTTTTAGTGGTTTATACCTAAGATCGGTATTACGATACTTCGCTGTTCCAAACATTAAATTCGAAAATAAAATACCTGCTTCAGCCTTTTTGTATCTATATAATGCACTGAAGTCAGATGCAAACTTGATTTTTGATTTCTCCATTCCGTAGATCAAAACTGCATCATTTACATATGCCGGATCGTTGAAATACTTAGCCAGATCTATCGAATTCCTGAAGAAACCTGCAGAAAGTCCGAAATTTATAAGATGTCCCTCTGCTACTTTAACCTCATATGTGTATGTGCCAAGTATTAAGATCTGTTTAAAAATATCAGTCTTGTCGTATATAAATCTTCCTCCCAGACCAACTTTCTCTTTCAACTTGTCGTTGTAGCTTAGCTGGTAAGTTGTTGGACCTCCGTTCAATCCCGACCAGTCGGACCGGTAATCAATAAACAGGGTTTTAGAGTTATGGATACCTGCGTAGGCAGGTAAGAGGCTGAAGGGATTAATGCTGTAACCCTCCATGAATGGAAATTGCTGTCCGAATACAACCATTGGCATCAGACCCGTTAAGATAATTATTAGCTTTTTCATGACCATATTTTTTAATCTTTTCAAAACTTTAATTTTGTTTGTTTACTATTAACTTATGCCCTTTACCTTACCAGGTTTACAACACCTTTAATGAAGCCTTTTGTTGAGGATTTCATTATATAATAGTATGAAGCCGAAGGAAGAGGATAACCGTTCCAGGTGCCATCCCAGTCGTTCTTATAGCCGGACGAGGTGTAAACTTTCTGTCCAAACCTGTTGTAAACTGTTACCTGTAACTCACCATATTTCTCAAGGTCAGGGATATACCAGTAATCGTTCATGCCATCATTGTTTGGAGTAAAAAGTGAATTTATATTATCAAATGTCGGTAGTGTGACAATTTCCCTGGTAACATCTGGTGCAGGATTCCAGTTATGATTCCCGGCCTGAGATGCAGTAATTGTCAGATTACCTTCTTTATTCACTGTAAGTAAATCACCGTCAATACTGCCAATTATAAGATCTGATGATTCAAAAGATATCAAAAGACTACTGGTTGCTTCTGCATTCAGTTGAAGTTCCTGTGTCATTCTTAACCCGGCAGGAATCTCCTCAAAGGTGATTACCTGGTCAGCTTTATCAACAGTAAGAGTCCCATTTTCGTATGTGAAGCTGTAGTTTCCATCAACACCACCTGAAGCGCTTATACTATAAATACCCGCATCGGAATTCTCATTAGCAATTGTTCCTATAGCTGGAACTACATCTATTACATCCTGATTCTGACCTAATACAAAACCAGACCAGGTAAATGTAAGTTCCGGATTAGGTTCCAGATAAATCTTTGCCTTATCCTCTGCCATGATTACCAAAGGAGCTTTGTCAATATCAAGACTCCCATTCACCAGATTCAGATCATAATTATTATCGTTTCCTCCGGTAATGTTAATATCATAAATCCCGATGTCGCTTGTTTTAAGAGCTAATGTTGAAATTAATGGGAGTTCGTTAATTACTGAAACATCATCATTATTCCTGAAACCTGCCCATAAAATTGTAAGTGCTGGATTATCAGAACCATAAACTTTTGTCTTTGGCTCAGCCGTAGCTGTCAGAATAGCTTTGTTCACATCAAGGTCACCTGCAACAAATGAAAAGGTGTAATTATTATCCGATCCATCGCTTAATGTTATTGCATCAGTATAAGTCCCGACGTTCGTTGTTCCGTCAACTATTGTTGTTATTGAAGGAGGTCCATCGATTGTCTCAACGCCATTTACCCAACCGCTGTACAGGAATGTGAAGAGAGGATTTGCTTCGCCATAAACCTTTGTCTTCGGTTCAGCAGTTACTGTCAGAATAGCTTTGGTAACATCCAGGGCACCTGAAACAAATGAAAAGGTGTAATTATTATCCGATCCACCACTTAATGTTATTGCATCAGTATAAGTTCCGACAATTGTTGTTCCGTCAACTGTTGTAGCTATTAAAGGAGCTGCATCTATTGTTTCAACGCCATTTACCCAACCGCTGTACAGGAATGTGAGGAGAGGATTTGCTTCGCCATAAACCTTTGTCTTTGGATCAGCGGTAGCTGTCAGAACTGCTTTGGTCACATCAAGGTCTCCTGCAACGAATGAGAAGATGTAATTATTATCCAATCCCTCGTTTAAAGTAATTGCATCAGTATAAGTTCCGACGATCGTTGTTCCGTCAACTGTTGTGGTGATGGATGGAGCAACATCGATTGCTTCAACACCGTTAACCCATCCGCTGTACTGGAAAGTAAGAGCAGGATTGGCTTCGCCATAGACTTTTGTTTTAGCATCGGCAGTTGCAGTCAGAGTAGCTTTTATAACAGTGAAATCTGAAGCTACATAAGAGAAGTCGTAATTCTCATCCACCCCACCGGCAACTGTTATTACACCTGCATAAACATCAACCGAACTTGTAACTGATACTGTTGTTGTAGCAGAAGGTTTAGTTGTAAGATCCTCTGAATCGTCACCATTTAACCAACCGCTATACTGGAAAGTAAGAACAGGATTAGCTGCTCCATAAACTTTAGTCTGGTTATCAGCGGTAGCCGTCAAAAAAGCTTTGGTTACTTCAAGGTCACCGGTTACAAGGCTGAATGTGTAATTATTGTCTGAACCTCCGCTTAAAGTAATTGCATCGGCATAAGTGCCAACGACATTTGTTCCGTCAACGGTTGTGGTAATAGAAGGCGCTACATCTATTGTTTCTACACCATTTACCCATCCGCTGTATTGGAAAGCAAGAGCGGGATTAGCTGCTGCCATAAACTTTAGTCTGGTTGTCAGCGGTAGCCGTCAAAACTGCTTTAGTTACTTCAAGGTCACCCGAAACAAGGCTGATTGTGTAATTATTGTCTGAACCTCCGCTTAGAGTGATTGCATCGGCATGAGTTCCAACGTTAGTTGTTCCGTCAACGGTTGTGGTTACAGAAGGGGCAACGTCTATTGTTTCAACCCCGTTTACCCATCCGCTGTACTGGAATGTAAGAGCAGGATTAGCTGCTCCATAAACTTTAGTCTGGTTATCAGCGGTAGCCGTCAAAACTGCTTTGGTCGCTTCAAGATCACCGGATACAAGGCTGAATGTGTAATTATTGTCCGAACCTCCGCTTAGAGTGATTGCATCGGTATAAGTGCCAACGACAGTTGTTCCGTCAACGGTTGTGGTTATAGAAGGGGCAACGTCTATTGCTTCAATACCATTTACCCATCCGCTGTACTGGAATGTAAGACCGGGATTTGCTTCACCATAGACCTTTGTCTTTGGCTCAGCCGTAGCTGTCAGTACAGCTTTGGTCACATCAAGGTCTCCAGCAACAAATGAGAAGGTGTAATTATTATCCATTCCACCGCTTAATGTTATTGCACCTGTATAGGTCCCGACCATAGTTGTTCCGTCAACTGTTGTAGTTATTGAAGGAGCTTCATCTATTGTTTCAACACCATTTACCCACCCGCTGTATAGGAACGTAAGATCAGGATTAGCTTCGCTATATACTTTCGATTTAGCATCGGCTGTAACTGTCAGAACAGCTTTGGTTACTTCGTAGTCAGCAGCAACATAAGAGAAACTGAAGTTTTCGTCGTCGCCACCAGAAACAGTGATTGCGCCTGTATAAACAGCAACAGGACTTGTAACAGTAACAGTTGTGCCGGCCATTGGAGCAGTTGTCAGGTCGGCAACTCCGTTCCCGTTCTGCCATCCGCTGTACTGGAATGTCAAAGCATCATTTGCTTCGCCAAATACTTTTGTTTGAGCATCTGCAGTAACGGTCAGAACAGCTTTGGTTACTTCGTATTCAGCAGCAATATAAGAGAAATTGTAGTTTTCGTCAACGCCACCGGTAACAGTGATTGCGCCGGTGTAAACAGCAACAGGACTTGCAACAGTAACTGTTGTGCTGACCGTCGGAGTAGTTGTCAGGTCGGCAATTCCGTTCCCATTCTTCCATCCGCTATACTGGAATGTCAAGGCATCATTTTCTTCGCCAAACACTTTTGTTTGAGCATCCGCAGTGACCGTCAGCATAGCCTGTGTAACAGTGAAGGTTGCAGCAACATAAGTAAAGTCATAGCAATTATCCACCCCACCAGATACAGTGATTGTATTTGAATGTGTACCAACCTGAGTCAGTAAATTAACTGTTGTACCGGTTGTCGGTTTGGTGTCCAATACCGTTTCATCCTCACTGTTATTCCAGCCACTGTAAAGGAAAGTCAGTCCAGGATTGGCTTCACCATACACTTTTGCTTGAGCTTCCGCAGTGACCGTTAGGGTGATTTTAGCCACAGTTCCTGATGCAGTTGCACTTACCGTTCCTGTCTGCATATCGCTTGTAATATCGCAAGAAATGGTTTTGCCAACTTCGCCTGCAGTCAGTGTATAAGTGTTTCCTGTCGCGCCAGTTATAACCGTGCCGTTTGCTTTCCATATATAGGAAAGCGTACCGGTGATGCCGGTGATGTTAGTGATGTCAGGCGTAACTGTCAGGATTTGCCCGTATTGCATTGTCCCACTAATGCTCGGTGTGCCATCGAGTGGAGGAACCGGGACATAATTGAAAGTTGCAGTTGAAGGGACTGCTGATGTAATAGTTCCTCCAATTGCATAGCTGAGAGTAATAGAGTAATCTCCTACCGCTGATGATTTCGGAAAAGCAAAATATAACTTGCCGTTAATATCGGCAGAGGTCGTTATGGTCGATTTTGTACCACCTGGGTCTGTCAATTTATAAGTTGCTGCCAGCCCGGTGGCATTCAGGCTGTTGTCGGGATTGAGATAAATATTTATACTGGTTCCGCTAACCAGCCAGGAAATGATCTCATTGACCTGATTAGCTCCTGCCCAATCAGCATCTGTCCCCGGGCCATCCATGAGGTAGAGCGACGCAATAGCTGTAGTAGTGGATGGATCAATGGTACCGTACGATCCAAGAGTGGTATTGTAAATCAGATATGCAACCTTTGCCGCAAGTTTTTGGTCTGAGGTTAGACCACTTAGGTCGGATAACCCTAATGCTGCAGCAACAAGAGCATCGGTAGGTTCACTCGTGACATTTTTTATATTTTCATTGAGGGTACCTGGCAGATAAGTGCCGGTACTTTCGTCTGTAATCAATATAGCACCGTCCTCTTTCATTCGGGTGAGATACGCATTGTCCATATCATTGGAAGTAGCCTGCATAATTAGTTGCAGAGGTATTAGTAAGGTTGACAAAAAAGCGGTTGTACTGTTGTCGAGATATTCGGCAGTATTGGTACGACTCAAGCGAAGAATTGCCGGAAAGCACTCCACCAAATGCCATTTCGAGATTGGAAAAGCGAAATGCTGAAGTATTGTCGCATCCATGACCCGAATACAGGACAAATGGACCAAACCCACCAAATCCTGTAGATGTAAGAGCTTGCGAGTTAAACATGCTACTCTGGGATCCGGTTAGATTTCCACTTCCGTCCAGCTGTTGTATAGTCGCCGTCAGACCTGTGCTTGTAATACTCAACTCGATATGGCTTTTTGTGTAAAAAGTATTAAATGTAGATGTCGCAATCAATGTACCAGGCGCGCCATTCCCCGAATTATGAAGATTGTCAACATTCACATTGTTAAGCTTATAAATTCTGACACCGGATAGACTTGTAGCCGGCGTACTAGAACCTACAGGCCATGTAAACAGCAGGAGGTATCCGCTAATAGTTTTACTACTGCCAGTGCCAGTCGTGCCGCCATTAATCAGAAAACCAGCTGAATTCATGGAATGCGTGATTACATTGCTGGCATCAATATCAAATTTAACAGTTTTTGTTGAGGCAACATCTGCAGGATAATACAGGAAATCAGCAGCTGCAATTGAGCTGTAGCCATAAAACTGCATGGAGGGTTTACCGTTATCTACGTATGGGTAGATATGAGATTGAAGCCTGGCGGCTTTCAGCCAAGTTCCATTTCCGTCAAGCAAATCCTTTATAGTCATATTTGGTATTATAATAGTCATTGCATACTATAATAATACCAATTCGCCGGAATGTTACCTTTGTTGAAACCATCTGGCGATGCAGACCATGCAGCCTGATTGGCGTACCACGCAATATCGTAATGGTCGTAAACCTCCCATTTGGTAACATCGGTGGGGTCAAGAGTCACTGCTGAGGTGTTGATCCGATACGAGCCTGAAGCTGCTCCCAAAGTATTAAGGTAGCTTGAGACATCGTTCGAAAACACGGTTGGGTCAATACCTTGCGACGGGTCAATGTTCATAAAGACATCGTAAGTTGCCGAATTTGTGACGACTGGGCTTTGAGCCTGAGCCGGCAGGATAAACAGTGTCAGCAAATAAAAAAACAATACCAAAGCCATTAGCTTCTGTACATTAACAAAAGTTGCTTTTTTTAGGGTAAAATTTTTCGTCATAATTTTGTATTTATTAAGGTTATTTTAAATATGTTAATAATGCTTTAAAAAATCTCTTCAGCCGAGGTACCGCTAAAATTCCGGTCAAACGTTTCTCAGGTAAGTTTTATTAAGTTCGTCAGACATGGAATGTCCTTTCGATCAATTTTTATTATTTGTTTCATTAATTCTTCTATTGTCGTTTCAACTTTTTCAAAATCATTAACTTTCGAAAAGAAATAATCGGCGTCAGCTTCCATAGCCATCTTTTTGTAATAATCTGATGAATGAAGAGTGAAAATGATGAACTTCATAGTTTTATTCTCTTTCCTTATCGCCTTTAAAACTTTGAGCCCGCTTAATCCGGGCATAGCGATGTCAACTATGGCCAGATCAGGCTTCAGTATCCGCAAAGCGCTCAGAGTATCCTTCCCGTTTTTATAAGTCCCTACTATATCAACCTGCTTGTGTTTGCTTATCATCTCCAGTAATCTTTCAAGGATCAGATTTGAATCATCCGCTAATAATACTCTCATCTTTATAGTGCAATAGGTTACATGTCAATAGTATTCCATTGACAACTGATAGCTTGTAGGAAAATGGATAATTCACTGTAAGGAAAAGACTCAATCTTTTGAAGGAGAATTCCTACATGGAATAATCTGGAGATGAAGTGACAAAATTACAAGAAATCAGCAGGAAGGAAGAAGAAGGCAATAGGTACAGAGACAAGATAAAAGATAAAAGTCCGGCAGATCAGGGTGAAGAGCCATACCGACGCGTCAGGAACCTCATGGGTAATAAGCCGGAGACTTAACTCTAAATAAGGTTGTTCTCAATGCAGTATTTGGTAAGTTCTGTGTTTTTGGTCAGATCCATTTTCGCCATCAACCGGCTCCGGTAGGTACTGACGGTTTTCACTGAGATAAAAAGTTCATTTCCTATATCCAGGAGCGACTTTCCGTTTGCCAGTCTGATCATAATCTCAAATTCTCTTTCAGACAGGCTTTCGTGTTTCTGCCGTACTATATCTTTATCGAGATTAAGAGCAAGACTTTCCGCAAGAGCCTGTGAAATATATTTTCCGCCTTGAGAAACACTTTTAACGGCTATCAATAATTCTTCTGAAGCAGTGTTTTTCGTAAGATAACCCGATGCTCCGAGCTTAAGCGCCCGTATTGCATATTGTTCCTGGGGAAACATACTTAGCATCAGTACATTTGTTGATGGCCATTTTTCCTTGACTAACTTAAGTACTTCCAGTCCGCTCTTGTCGGGTAATGAAATATCGAGCAATAAAACATCAAAAACATAGGTTTTTAACATTAATAAGGCATCATTGGCATCTTTAGCCTCCTCTATTAATGAAACCTCTGCGATTTGCTGAAGAATTTCCCGTAACCCTTCGCGAACTATCTTGTGATCATCACAAATCAAAATTTTCATAATTTTTCACTTAAGTAATCGATAAATGCAGTGAGACTTTTGTACCTCCTTCTTCGGGTGAAACAATTTTAAGGACTCCGCCAAGACTTTTTGCCCTTTCTCTCATGCTTATTAATCCAAAAGAATTTCTCGATTTTTTTGCCTTCTCATTTATACCAATACCGTTATCAGTAATTTCAAAGCGCATCATCTTTTCATGTACAAGTAGTTTTATAGTGGCTCTGGTAGCATTTGAATGACGGGCTATATTAGTCAGTGACTCCTGCATTATTCTGAAAATTATCAATGAAATATCTGCCGTTATATTAGTTACAGGTTCAAGTTTAATCTCTATTTTAATTCCTGTTCTCTCACTAAAATCCTTTGCATACCACTCAACGGCTGCCTCTAGCCCCAGATCATCAATAATCTGCGGCTGCAACTGTGAAGTGAGTCTCTGAACTGTCTTTATGGTATCATTTACCAAAGCAGAAATCTTATCGATTTTTAATTTTGCTTTTGCTTCATCAGCTATAATATGTTTCAGTGAACCAAGGTCTATCATAACGGCAGTCAGCGCCTGTCCCAGATCATCATGCAACTCACGGGATATTAACACCCTTTCCTTTTCTCTTACGGTATGAATATACTGATTTAGCTGCCGCAATTGTTTCAGAGACTTATTAATCTGTTTTTCAGTCCTTTTCATATCGGTTATGTCGGAAATAAAGCCTTCCAGGGCAATTGTTTTGTCACCCGCAAAAACTCCGTGTCCTCTTTCACTGATCCATCTTTGTCCTCCAGTTGCTGATTTTATCCGGTAATCAACCGCATATGGAATCTTTTTCTCAAGTGCATTCCGGATTTTCCTTTTAACATTCTCCCTGTCTTCTTGGTTTATAATTGATGCATATGACCTGACGCGGTTCATAAGAAAATCCCATGAAGGATATCCTGTTGTCTGCTTTACGCCTTCACTGATATATTCCATCGTCATTTCCGCATCATACTTACACCTGAATACAGCTCCGTTAAGATTTGCAATTATTGAACTGGTCTTCCTGAGGTTTTCCTGAAGAGTTATCTGGAGAAGTTTTTGTTCGGTTATATCCCAGATAAAACCATCCATTCGAACGGGATGACCCATGTCATTAAAGATTGTCTTGGTTTTTAAGGTTAAGAATTTTACCTCCCCTTCAGGCCAGGTTACCCTGAATTCAATTTCAAAGTTTGATTTTTTACTGAGTGCATAATTCAGAAGAGTTTTAAACTCTTTCCTGTCATAGGGATGAATACTGTCCATAAATTCCTTTTCAGTAATCCCATTTTGAACATGTTCAAATCCAAGTAACTGGCATGACTTTTTATCAAAATATCTCTTTCTGTTTACCATATCGAATACCCAGGTCCCGATTCCTGCTGAATTCATCGCTAAATTAAGAAGGATCTGGTTTTCTTCAATCAAGTCATATTCTTTCAGATTATTTTCCCCGGGCCAGGTATTGTTTTTATTCTGCTTTTCTAAGGGTACATTTTTATTAGTATTATGATGTCGGTAATTATTGCGTAATTCAGATTCATCCAGCAGTCGTATCAGTATTTTATTTCTTTTTTCAAAGGAAGATTTGATTGATGGAATAAGCCTCACCAGATTTGTTTTCAGAATATAATCATCGGCCCCGGCTTTCATTAATTCCGCAGCAATCTCTTCATTTACCTCACCGGTCACCAAAATAAAAGGAGTTTGCGGGGCCATCTCATTCCTGAGAGTCAGGGCATTCCTTCCATCAAACTGTGAAAGTAAATAGCCAGAGATAATTAAATCAGGAGTAAAGGAAATAAGTGCTTCAATATATTCCTTCTTTGTTTCAACTAATATATGTGAAAAGTTTATATCATTCTCCGAAATCTCTTTAAGTATTAACTCAGCATCAGAGGGAACATCTTCCACGTACAATATCTTTATTGTTTTTCTCATTTCTCGCTAAAATGCCTTAAGTCTATATTTCATCCCAAATTAGCAATTTTTACTGTGCTGACAATGAAATATTTAGAAATTATGTTTTTGAAAAAGAAATTTGGGAACCAGGTTCTTTTAAAGATATAATTTCTAATCATGAAAAATTTTCATAACTGCAGAAAAAAAATATGTCTGTTATCATGATTTATCCATTGTAACTGACAACGGACGGAAAATTCATGTCGAGTTCGGCAGTAATGTGTGTCTGGCTGATAATAAAAATGTAATTCTTCTCATTTTTTTTCTGCCTAAATTGTCAAACAGTTGAGAAAAATAAAAATCACCTGAAAATCTTAGTCAATAACAACAGATTAATCTGAATTCATGTGATCGGAATAATACACTCAGAATATAGCAAAGCCAAGAATTAAGAGCCAGATAAATCACCAGCGGGAAGGCTCATTTGTGTTGTTTCGATTTATTGTTGAATCGAAACATTCTCAGCATCTTCGAGACGAAGAAAACGCATCGCATTGTTATACAGGATATCCCGCTTTTGCTCCTCCATTAAAAAGGGGGCCTGGTTAATCGCTTCAACCGCTTCGCCAATCTTTTCCGGCCATACCATTTGGTCAGAACCAAACATTAGCCGCTTTCCGAGACCGGCATTGATTAGCGCTTTTAGATAATCGTAAAAAGCTACACGGGGAATTACCCAGGTAATCGTTGACACGTCTGCATAGAGCTGAGGATATTGGTACATCATGGCTATTATTTCTTCTTTATACGGATATCCGGCATTCTCTACATAGAGTCGCAGCTTCGGGTGATGAACCAGCACATCCTCCAGAAGCAAGGGATTGCCTGCAGCAGAACGAAAGTCGGGCATATAAGGGCCGATTCCTAATGTGTGGATGAGCACCGGGAGGTCGAGCTCTTCTGAGAGTGCGAAATAGGGTTCGAGCTTTGGATCGTTCGGGGAAATTCCGATTAGCTGAGTCCCGATTTCTCCCATACCGCGGAGATTTCCCGAAGTGTACTCCTTTCTGAGCTTCTTCGGGTCAGGGCTTCCGGGTTTCAGAATAAAGGGGGATGCAATAAAGCGTGTGCGGAGCTGCCATTTTCCATTTCATAACGGTGGTTAAGTCGACACCGCTGACAAAGCCTTTGACAATGTTGTACTGGTCCATTACCTCCAGCGTTTTCTCCAAAAGTGCATTGGGATCAACCGTTGCCGGGACATCGCCTTCACATGGTTCCGGCCGGCAGAGAGATGGAGTCCCGGCAGGCACCTTATGTGGAAGTCCGGTATGCATATGCATATCAATGATGGGCTGCTTTTTTTGAACTTTGGAACCATCCTGGGAATAACCGTTCAGGCCCGCTATAATAAAGAGTAACAAAACGAATAGATTTTTCATAATACTAAAAATTAATTTTGTTCGACATTAAAAATTGACTGTTGTCCTTTCCCTTTCGGTTTCATTTTTTAATTGCCGTTTTGAACGCTGTACAATTTCTCCAGGCATACTTGTAATGAATTTTACTTCAGGTATGGCACGTTTGGAAGCGATATGATTGGCGATATATCCGGCATCCCTTCCCACGCCTAAAAGTAGAGAGGAACTCAGGGTACTTTGAAAGGGCATCCCGATGAAATACAATCCCGGTTGTCCATACACAACTCCACGTTTGTGTACCGGAAAACCAAAATCGTTGAAAATAGGGAGATCGATCCAACTGTAATCTGTCACGAATCCCGTGCACCAGATGACATTGTTCACTTTCAAGACCCGTCCCTCTTCCAGCATTGGATAGCCGTCACTTGTTCCGTTTGTACGTCCCACCCATTCCACACCGGCCATTTTTAAACGCTTCTTAGTGCCACCGGCCCGCGGGATACCGCGACGTGGAAAAAAGAAGTGCTTACGCATCTTTCGCCCCAGAGGATTGGCGACGTTCAATACCTTTGTGGCGGCAAAAACCATGATGGCAGAGATGAAACGACCGGATAAATTATCGCGAAAAGCAGGTTCCTCCCCGACATCCCTGCCGGAAAGCCATACCTTAAAGAGAGTAACCAAATATATTCCAATTAATTTATTATTCCTCATCTTTCAGGATCATGAGATTTATAATCAGAATGTATTTTATGAAAATGATTCAGTATAGTTTCAGGAGCTCATTAAATAAAAAAGCGCATTCAGTAATTATATAACTGTTTGCGCTTTATATCAAGTGGGTTGTACTGGAGTCGAACCAGTGACCCCTACCCTGTCAAGGTAATGCTCTAAACCAACTGAGCTAACAACCCGTAGTTACTTCGCAAAAATAAGCAATTTCCCTATATGTTAAGATTCTTCATCGTAAAAAGAAACAGCAATCTTCCGGCAGAATTTTATAGGGAGCTGATATCCCCAATTTATAACTACCGGCAGACAATTAATTGAATAAATGCCTTTTGGAACAAAAAGCCTGAAAGGAGTGCCTTCTCATGAGAAATCAAAGCCTGAAATATATGCCGGGGCATCATAAAAATGATCCTTCTCCTCATCCGTAAAATTAATAAAACGGGTATATACCAGTCCTGGTTTTGCATTGAGCATTCTGTTCAGAGCGCCCATTTTAACTACAGTACGCATCTTATCAAAAAGTCCGCTGCGGTCATCGAGCCAAGTCAGACCGGTATTAAACCCTTCGGCGGCACAGGCTGATTCAAACAAACTGGCAAGCTGTTCTTCTCTCCCCTTCCGGCAATAGATAGCATCAAAAACCAGGAACCGTGATTCACCCGGACTAAATAACCTTCTGAAATATGGAATGCCGGGAAGAACTTTCATCATAACCCATCCCCATATTCCCGGAACATCATAGATCTTGTAAGTAGTTGGAATTGCTGAAACACCTGCAATAATCTCATTCCTTTCCTTCAGAATGTAGTACCTGTCACCTGAAAAAGAATAGTCTGTTGTAAAAAAGGAATACTCCTTATAAAAATCAAGAAGGAGAGATTCCATAACAGGCTTTTCTTCACTGCTGAGTTTGGAAACACGCCGGTCAGGTTTGGGTGAAAATCTGCTGAAAGCCACTGTAAGGAAAGACCGTATATATTCATACCCCGCCTGACTCACCAGGTTTTTCGATCGTTCATTCATACTCTCTATGAAAGCATACATGATATGCTTATCCTTTTCAAAAACTTCTGGTATATCAAGCAGATGTGGCTTACTGAATATCTCCAGTGTTTTCTGTCTGAAAGTGTCATCCTGCTCAGGTTTAATCAAAGTTTTTCTTCGCTTTCTCCAGTCTATTTCCGATTGATAACTCGACTGAAATGCCAGATATCTGATATATGTTGAAGGATAACATAACTTCCCCTGACCTGAGATACGGAAACAGGCTCCAACTGTCCCTGTAATCTGATTTTTTTTGTACAGGGATACAAACCTGATCCGATCCTTATATTCGGCAATACGCCTGACAATATTCTGAAGTGAGAATCTTAACCCGCCCTCAGACCCCTGCACAGCATGGTTAAGAATATCTAGGATATCTTCGTTTGCATGGTCAGTGACTTTTACTTCCAGTCCCTGGTAAGTAATTACATTTTTCTCAAACATCTGAATCTTTTAATGTTCCTTATTTTGCTTTGTTATCAAGAGTACCAAAAACTCTTTGAAGAATTGGAGTCACCCTGGCAGAAACCTCTTTTCTTATTTTAAGTTCTTCAATTTCCACTTTTGAGAACATGCCAGCCAGAGCTCTGTCGGTCAGATAACCATCAAGGTCAGCGTCTACCGGTTTCAGGTTTGCAAGCCTGCCCGGAACTGAATTAGCCAGGGAATTCCACTTACCTGTCAGAGCTTGCCAGGCGTCCATCGTTGAAAGATTGCCTGCAATTTTTTTCTCCGTGGAGATCTGAATTTTGGGTTTATATAAAGCATATAGTTCATTGTATGTGGTACTATGCAGGTAAGTGGTTGCAGCATTGTCGGCCCCATTAAGAATACCAAATGCATCTTTTATTGTCATCCGGGTTATACTGTTTACAAATATCGGAGCAGCCTCTCTTGCCGCATCTTCCGCGGCCCTGTTAATTCTCAATATAACATCCTGTACCAGTTTGTCTCCTCCGGGAATTTTCGAGATATTATCAACTATGACCTTCGCTTCATCAGGAAGCAGGATCCTGACAGCCTCGTCACCGTAGTATCCGTTCTCAGCTGCAAGACGTCCGGCTGAATTTCTGGCTCCGGTTATCAATGCCTCCTTAAGTCCGCTGACGACGTCGCTTTCAGTAAGAGGAACCGTACTTACGGTCTGTAGCACTTTAAGCACTTCGGCGCATCCTGTAAATATCACCAATACTATTAATGATAGAAAGTATCTTGACTTCATATTCTGATTTTTTCAAATAATTTGCAAGATACAAATAATGAATTATGTACCGGAATTTGACTGTGAATGAATTTGAAACTGTGAAATCTTTGATTTATTGCTACATACCAGCTGCTGGATGGCAATTAACAATTTCGCAAATATCAAATTACTCCTGTGATTCCCGGTAAAAGGGCTTTAGAGATTAAAAGATCCTCAGGATTGGTTATTTTGATATTTTCCCGGTTTCCTTCAACGAGGTTGATCTTTCCTCCATTCATCTCAAAAACAGTGGCGTCGTCGGTATATTCGGGACGGTAGTTTTGCTGATAGGCTTTCTTAATGAGTTCAGCATTGAATACCTGCGGAGTCTGAACCTGTCTTACCTGACGTCTGTCAACAGGTACGCTTCCATTATCATTAAGGAGCCTTAAAGAATCTGCCGGAGCAATTACCGGTATTGCATTTCCCGATTCTTCTGCTGCTGTAAAGCACCTTTTTATTGTATCAATACTTACGAAGGGCCTTACACCATCATGAATAGCTACTAACCCCGGAACATTAACAAATTTTAATCCGTTCCTGACGGAAAAAAATCTGGTAGAACCGCCTTTTACCAGTGTTTGTGAAATGGTGAAAGAATATCTATTCTGCAGTTCGCACCAGTGTCTGAGCTGGTTTTCCGGCAAAACAGTAATAATTTCAATCGATTCATCAAAGGCTTTAAAGCGCTCGATTGTATGCATCAGAACAGGCTTTCCTGAAAGCTCAAGAAATTGTTTGGGAACATCTGCTCCCATACGTTTGCCTGAACCGCCGGCGACAATTACTACATATAAATTCATGTTAGGCTTTTCTATCCTTTTGTATACAGAAATCTTTTAATACTTCTTTTGGGTGTTTTTGCAAACTCCTCCTGATGAATTTTTAACTTACTTAAAGCCATGAAATCAGGAAATCTGCTATTGACTTCCTTACGGGTTTCATCAAGAATATTTAACAGCCTTTCTTCTGAGATATTGTCTCTCTTCATCATTTCATAATCTGGATATACTAATCCGATAAGCCTGTTTTCCTCACTAATGACAACTGATTCAACAATATAAGGTTTATTATTTATTACCGATTCTATCTCCTCGGGATATATATTTTTTCCTGAAGGCCCTAGTATCATGCTTTTGCTTCTTCCTTTAATGAATATATTGCCCTCTTTGTCAATTATTCCAAGGTCCCCGGTATGCATCCATCCATCCTCATCTATCATCTCTTTTGTTGCCTTTTCGTTCTTGTAGTATCCGGTCATTACATTTTCACCGCGAAGTATTATCTCTCCTACCTTGTTTTCAGGATCCGATGAATCTATTGTAACTTCAAGAGTATCAACTGCCCGTCCTGAAGCGCCAAGTTTTGTGGTATCCCAGGAAGCATAACTGATAAGTGGACCACATTCTGTCATTCCGTACCCTACCGTAAATCTGAACCCGATCTTTCTGAAGAATTTTTCTGCATCGGCATTAAATGCTGCACCGCCAATTACAATCTCATTGAACCGCCCTCCAAATGTCTCTGTTAATTTTTCCCTGATCTTTTTATGTATAATTATGTTTATCCCAGGAATCGCAAGAAGAATTTTCATGTGTGGTTTGTCTGATTACAGGTAAAAGCTGCTTCTTGAAGATCTTTTCAATGACAAGAGGCACTGAAAGAATCAATCTTGGCTTTATCTCTTTAAAAGCCTGGATTATGATCTGGGGTGACGGAGTTTTAGATAATATAGTAATATGGCAACCAAAAGTGAAAGGGAAAAGGAATTCAAATGCACAGCCGTATGTATGTGCAAGAGGCAAAAATGATACAAGCGGATCACCCGGCTTAAGGGGCATATTGTTTTGCGCATATCTGACGTTTGCAGCCAGACAGTTATGCGTAATCATTACTCCTTTTGAAAAACCTGTAGTTCCCGAGGTATAGCTTATAACTGCAAGTTTATCATTTGAAATATCTGAAAACTTAATATCTTCCTCTTTAGTTCAGGCCAGGTTTTTTTATACTTTTCTTCAAGTGTTGAAAAAGTTGCTTTCAACAGGTTATTTGCAGAATTTATTAATCCGAAATTATCGAGTGAAATTACCCCGATAATTGCCTGCACCTTTGAGATATCCAACGACTCAAATATTTTTTCGTCAACAAACAATAGCCGTGAATCCGAATGGTTAATTATGTTTGTAAGATCCTCCGGTTTAAAATCCGGAAGGACCGGAACTATTACAGCACCATAAGTAACGGTTGCAAGGTAGGTAATACACCAGTTCGCAGAGTTCCTGCCAACCAGAGCAATTTTGTCGCCCTCTCTGATTCCTGCATCCTTAAACAGTATATGAATTTTTAGGATCTTTTCAGCAATCTCCTTATACGAGTATCCGCTCTCTTTATAATTCGATAAAGCCTCTTTATCCCAGTTTTGCCGGATGCTCTTTTCAATATAGCCGATTAATCGTTCCTCGATCATTGTTTAAGGTTTTAATTATTACCTGTAAAGTTACTATATGATTGAGAACTATAGCCCGGAATGATTTTCTTTTTAAAATCAAATGACTTTTTATAACTAAATAAAATACATAATCAGAATTATAATGACAGATAGTATATTAACGATTGAAAAAAAATAATTATACCCTTCTCTTTTTTTGCTGAACTGGCCAGTTTACGGGCAAAAATACCAATAGTAGGCACAAAAAGAACCACCAGAAATACAAAGAATTCTACTCCGTAAAAGACCTCCTCAAGTCCACCTCTAACAAGGGCGGAAAGATAAATAATTATAAGTAAAACAATCAAATAAAAAAGGTAAGTGATCTTGAGTAACAGAGTTGATACCAGCCTCCGCTTATGAAGCTGATGAGGTTTAAGATAAGCATATGCCAGCGAAAATACTAGAATAATGAACACCATCCCGAGTATATGATTCAGGATCTGATTGAAATTAGCCATCTGTAAAGTATTAATATCTGGATCAGGACTCTTTATTTGACCAAACAAGTGAACTTGCTCCAAGTACTGCTGCATTCTGGGTACTCAGCTCTGATGCCAGTAATTTAACTTTCCCCTTATAGATGCTGAGCAGATTCTCCTCCATATATTCTTTAGCCGGTTCAAATATCAGATCCTTTGCCAGAGCGAGACCTCCAAACAAAAATATTGCCTCCGGATTAGTATGTGCAACTACATCAGCCAGTTTAAACCCCAGCATCTGCCCTGTATGTTGAAATGCTCGTTTTGCCAGAAAATCTCCCCGTTTTGCTGCATCATGAATTATTTCGGCATCAAGTTCGTCGAAACTGTATTTTCTCAACTCACTTGGTTTTGTACTGTCGGCCATGATCTTTAAAAGGGAACGTTTTAGTCCGGTAGCAGATACATATGTTTCGAGACACCCTTTTCTTCCGCAACCGCATTCTCTGTTTGAGGTACCCGGTCGGATTGCGGTATGTCCAATCTCGCCGGCAAATCCGTCATGCCCGTAAACCAGCTTGCCATCAATAACAAAACCACTACCAAGACCTGTCCCAAGTGTTATAACGACAAAGTTTTTCATCTCTTTAGCGCCACCATAGATCATTTCACCAACCGCTGCCGCATTGGCATCATTTGTAACAATCACGGGAAGCCTGGTATGCTTTTTAAAAATATCTGCCAGAGGTACAATGCCTTTCCAGGGTAGTCCGGCAGCATGTTCGATTGTACCTTTATTTATATTCCCCATTGGCGCTCCGATACCAAAACCGACTACCTCAATCCCATTTCCGATTTTCTGGCCCGTGACCATCATCTTTTCATACAAAGCAGCTACAAATACTTCAATCTCATCATACTCGTTTGTTTTCAACTTGTTCTCTCCAAGAATATTCCCATTCCTGTCAACAAAACCAAAAATTGTATTGGTCCCGCCGATATCTATGCCTATAGAAACTTCTTTCTTTGCCATTTTTAAATATTGTAATTAATATACGTAAATATAACATTTCCAAGTTTACAAACCTTTCACAGTAAATAAATTATTAATTCATCTGAATTTTCCCAGCATGGAAATCATCCTGTCTGCTTTTTCTTCAATTTCTTTTGATTCCCTATGCAAGCCGGACACAAAATTATTGTTTTCATATGATCCCCGGACAGCCAGAAAATCCATGTCTCGGGTGTGTTCATCCCCATCAATGCCAAATCCCAGTTTACTGATTCCTTCAAATTCTTTTTCCGCATCCTTGAGAATCATATTATTCAACTTGATAGCATTTGTTTTCCAGTCTGCAATAATCTGTACCAGACTTTCAATTGATATATTATCAGATTTATCGCCCTTTTGCCGGCTAATGAGGCCGGTGCACCATGCCCATGAATATGAATTATAGTTATTATATATAGAAATAAGCATTTCATTTAAATCATTTACCGACCTTATTTTGCCGGATTTGACTTCATTTATCAATTCATCAATTTTGTCAGCAGGGGAAAATAACCCGCAAATTTCCACCCATTTACCTGAACCCTCCTTACCCTGGGGCAGCAACATCTTTTTAATATCATCCAAAGATGATTTATCATCCATTTCTTTGATACGTTTAACTACCTCCTGTCCAATGTATACTTTCAGGCCCGTTTCATAATATTTCCTGGATGTTTTCAAAAGTAACCTATGGATATTTATTCCTTTATAATTTATATAATCCTGTTTCTTTTCGGTTTTTTCAATTAACTCGCTGAGGATATTTATTCCATTTTCAATCCTGCCGGCGATATATGGGTTGAACAAATCGAAATGTATCAGATCCAGTTTGTCAGGCCCCTTTCTTCTGTCTCTTGCCGGCCATTTCTCGCTGTCCCTTCGTGTGCCAACTGTGAATATGTTCATTGCCGGGGTGAGTTCACTTTTCCCTTTTTCCTCTGAGATATATGAAAACGGGAAATCTGCCGTATTGAAATTTGAATAATGCTTACCCATGACTACAGAATAGGCGCCTACATAGCAAGGCAAAAGCAGGTATGCAAAAGAGCCGGTCTTTGAACCGCGTTCCAGAATTCCTTGATGTACAGGGCCAAGCTTGTACATATGGTTGCTTTGATTTGTGCCGCTTCCTGCATTGAAAAAGGAAAAAAGACTGGCTATCATCAGAGTTGATTTGTGGTGAGTCACCGTGTAGGGACCGGCAAAAATGCTGCATGCCTCACCATGAAATGCTTCGCAGTTGGCAAAAAACAAAGAGTTTTCGGCTGAATACTGTTTACCCATCTTCACACCCTGACCAACAAAACTTTTATCGATCATTGCGCCGCCATCAACTGTTGATCCCGACAAAATAATAAACTTCTTTGCAATGACTCCTTCTCCAATAATAACAGGTGCCTCTTTAGAGCTGTTTATAGTTCCTTCTTCAAGCAGAACGGCACCATAAATGATTGCATAGCTTCCGACAGAAACATTACGAATAATTTGCGAATTCTGAATCCGTGCACCGGCTTGAATTCGTCCACGAACCGATCGCCTGGTTTCACAATAAGTCCTGATTATATCAAGTATCTTACCTGTGAAATCTTTGTCATGCCTGTAAAGTACAGTTAAATAGGCTATTTGTGAAGAAAGCCTGTCAAAAATCGGGAGTTCCCTTCCTCCCCCTTCATTTAAAACTTCTATTTCGGTTCCGTTTCCAAATGCCGTCTCTCCTTTAACCAACAATGAACCTACGTTTACAATTGCAACATTCTCTTCAATAATATAATTTGACAGATTTTTGACTTCAGATATATAAACATTATCGGCAATTTCACAATTGCTGATACAGCTGTTGTAAATGCCGCATTTTTTTGAGACCGACTTCTCCACTTCAATAGTTCCGGAAAAAGCACCCAGTTTAACTTTGCCCTCAAACCTTGTGTTTTCAATGTTGTCGGTGGAAAAACCCTCTTTAACAGTAACATCTGTCCATTTATCGGCAAAACAATCCTGAGAAAGAAGTGTATTTCTTTCTTCATTCGTTAATAACCTGTATGTCATATTAAAATATTAGAATTATTACGGAAGATTATGTTGAGTCACGTTTTCAATATCATTAAAATACTTAACCGTTTCAACCTGAAGTTCCATAGTTGCCAGTTCATCACAAACAATAATGCCTTTCTGGTGCATTTGAAGAATAGACACAGTCCACATATGGCTAATACCTCCTTCAACAACTTCTCTTAAAGCGCGGGCCTTATTAAAGCCGGTTATTATGATTATAACTTCTTTTGCATCCATAACAGTACCAACACCAACGGTCAGAGCCTGTGTAGGAACTTTTTTCATATCCCCGTCAAAGAATCTTGAATTCGCAAGAATAGTGTCATAGCTTAAGGTCTTGATTCTTGTCCTGGATGAAAGAGAAGACCCTGGCTCATTAAAGGCAATATGTCCATCAGGACCAATTCCGCCAAGAAATAAGTCAATACCTCCGGCTTTTACAATTTTTTTCTCGTACTCTGCACATTCCTTTTCAAGATCTTTTGCATTCCCATTTAGAATATTAATGTTTTCCTTTAAGATATCTATATGGTTAAAAAGATTATCAAACATGAAATAATGGTAGCTTTCTGTATGATTTTCTGGTAACCCGACATATTCATCCATGTTGAATGTGATCACATTTTTGAAAGATATCTCGCCGGCCTTATGTCTTCTTACTAATTCCTTGTAAACAGGTAAAGGTGAAGAGCCGGTAGGCAAGCCCAGCACAAATGGTTTATCCCTGGTGGGATTTGCATTTTTAATCTTATCAATTATATAAGTTGCAGCCCAATCACCTGCTTCCAACGTGTCTTTTTTAATAATAATTCTCATGAAAGTTATTTTTGAAGTTAATAATAATGATAATTCATTCCTTTGAAAGTACCTGGAATTTACCGGGTTCCATGTCCATATCAAAGAATGGATAACAATCCGATATAATAAATATTTTCCAGGGCAGACTGAAGAAATAATTCATTCAAACTGACTTTACTGAACCGGTTATAATAATCACGCAATTAAGTTGAGGTTCTGACCTCTTTTATTCCAAATATGTGCTGATAAAGGTAACGGCGTCTGACACATTCGTAACCTGAAGGGCCTTATCTTCATCCATTTCAATTTCGAATTCCTCCTCAAAACCGGCTACAAGGCGTATACTTTGAAGGGATGAAGCCCTTAAATCAGAAGCGAAGTTTGCAGTATCTGATATTTCAGATTCATCCATTTCCAGCACTTGTGCAGTCACTTTTTTTATCCTTTTTTTAACCTCTTCTTTGTCCATGTTTTTAAAATTATATGTTTAGTTAATTTTATTTGTTTGATTTCCCGGATTACAAAATCTGTCTTACCATACAGGTTCTTATTTGGTTACGTTACCTTTATATTTTTCATAATAATCCGGCATCAGTTCTTTTACTTTTGTCTCGAGTTCTTCATCCGTAATTGTCGAAAGCCTTCCATCTGCCTCGTATTGATCCATCACCCACTGAGCAACCTTATGCACTTTTATTTTGCTGATACGATCATCGCCTGTCAGTCCAAAATATTCATTCACCCAGATTGCTATGCCATCAACACCACTTTTATCCGTGATTGCAACCCGTGGTGACCGGCCAAGTAATTTTGTAGTATCAAAAATGTTATATATCTGTTCGGCCTGTCGTAATCCACCTGCATGGATCCCTGCACGCGTTGTATTAAAGTGTTTGCCTACAAAGGGATAATTATCGGGTATTACCATACCGATTGAAGTCAGATATCTGGCCATCTCACTTATCATTGTGGTATCAATTCCACACAGATCACCTTTTAAAGAGATATATTCAAATATTGCTCCTTCAAGCGGAGGATTCCCTGTCCTTTCTCCAACTCCGAATATAGTTGTGTTTACAGCATCACATCCATACAACCATGCAGTTACACCATTAATATGAACTTTATGGAAATCGTTATGTCCGTGCCATTCAAGACGGTCGCCCGGTACGCCACATTCCTGGTTTAGTTTATATATCAATTTAGGAATGCTGCGGGGTAATTCTGCACCAGGGTATGTTAAACCAAAACCCATTGTATCACATAACCTTATCTTCACCGACAGCTCCTCAGGCACCTGTTCACTCATTCTCATCAACCTTTCAACGAATGGCAAAACAAACCCATCAATATCCGCCCGTGTCAGATCTTCAAGGTGACATCTTGGTCTTATACCTGCTTCAAAAGCTGCATCGACCACTTCACAATACGCATCAATGCATTCCTGCCGGCTTTTAAATTTAAGTTTCTGGAAAATGTGGAAATCCGAGCAGCTGGTCAACATGCCTGTTTCTTTCAGTCCTGCTTCTTTTACAAGTCGAAAATCACCTTTATTGGCACGGATCCAACCTGTACATTCAGGATATCTGTGTCCAAGACCCCTGCATTTGTCAAGTGCTTCCCTGTCATTTTTTGTGTAAAGAAAAAATTCTGTCTGTCTTATTACACCGTTTGGCCCTCCAAGTTTGGCCATCATATCATAAATCTTAACCATCTGGTCAACCGAATAGGGTGGACGTGCCTGTTGTCCGTCCCTGAAAGTTGTATCTGTAATGACAATATCCCTTGTCAATACTGATTCCGGATCAAATTGCACAGGCTTACCATCAATATATTCAATAATAGGTCCATCAAACTTAATCAGCGGGGGAAGACTGTAATTGAAGGTTTTCTCCAGGAGATTTGGCTCCGTTGTATTTACCAGGATATGTTTTTTTTCACTTTTGCTCATGATTTGGTTCTTTTTTAATATTAATTATTATACCATTTTGAACATATAAGTTAAAGCCTTGCCGGCCCTTTGGTTAACTTCTTATTTTTATTTATCCAGGCAGGTATTCATTACCCACTTTCCTTGCGCGTGTTGGTTTATCAAGATTGATTCCCAGAGAGATACCTGTTTCGACCAGGAGATTCCACCCTGCTGCCAGTTGAATATATTCAGCATATTGCCCTCCCTCCGGTATAATAATAGTAGGGAACATTGTCTTTTTTGCTGAAATTGCAATGATATTCACTCCTACACCTTTTACCAGACATTCATTGAATTTTTCCTGTTCATCTTCAAACGGGTCTATCCAGATAAGAACTTCATTCTTATTCATCACCTCCTCAATACCATGAACGGCAAATGTTCCCTCCAGATAATCAGACTTCTTCCGTGTTATCTCGTTGGTTTTAAGTGCCAGTTCTTCAGCTACACCGGTATTTCTTCCTGCAAAATAAATAACTTCTGCCTTCTGTAATAACTCCGTAACTGAACTGTCAATTTTTACCGAGAGCGCCTGTTCAGTTTGTTCTGCAAGAGCCTTCAGTCCTGGCATCCCCTCTCCATTGATCATACGAAGTAGTGAATCATAAAAAAGACCCTGTTCAACGACTGACTTGGTTGCTGCCACTGCATCTTCCTTACCGCATGACAGTACATGTGTTGCTGAGCAAAGTTCTTCAAGCTTAGTTTTTTGGTTAGCCGTTAAACCAAATACAGCAGGATGTTTCTGTTTCTTTAATGTCCCTGCCAGACGAATAACCTCTTTTGTCTGACCAGAATTTGATGCTGCAAAAACAGCAAGATCTTTAAGATTATATTCAATGGCCTGAGTAGCACCTTCTGTTATCAGGGGAAAAGAATATTCTTTTTTCATTGAATAATAAATTGCTCTTTTTGCGGGAAAAATCCTGCTGCTTCCCTCACCTGTCATAAATAATCCTTTATGTGATGTTATTGATTTTGAAAATGGGGCAGCGCATTCCGGATCAAAACGCCTGATTATTTCAGGAGTTTCCATCATTTCTCTTGTAAGTGCAAACCTGGTGTATTTTTCTTCCTTGTTGTTCATAATGTTTACATTTTGTTTATAAGAAATTCTGAAAGATCTTCCTGAATTTGCTGGTCTTTCTGGAAGCCTCCTCCCAGATGCTGCCAGTATACCTCCGCATATTCCACTCCTGCCATTTTACCGTAGTTACGATTACCTTCAAGCACAAAGCCAAAGAAATCATCTATTTTATGCATATGCTTCATGAGGTCTATCTGGGAGATATGATACCCAAGCATTTTCTTCTTGGTTTCAATAACAGATTTGACGTCAACATAAAAATGCGGCGGAACAATTTGAGAACCAAGAGGGTCTGAAAGTGTAAGTGGGGATGTATGGTAAAGAAGCGGTGTGACCTTAACCGGTTTTTCACTCACAGGAACAGTATCGAGAGAAGATACCATGGCAGCTGTTTCAACGATATTGGAGGTGGTTCTGTGATCCGAATGATAGTCGTAAGGCAGATGCGTGAAAATTATACCTGCGTTAACCTTCCTGATCAATGAAATAGTTTTTAACCTCAACTCTTTTGTGTCGAAAAGAAAACCATCTGTACCCCCAAGGTTATAATACTCTGCATCAAGTACCTGAGCTGCATTTTTTGCTTCGGCATTACGAACTTCTGCTGTCTTTTCCATAGTCATGTTACAACCACCCAGGCCTCCGCCAGTCATAGTTGCAATAACTATTTTATAACCTTTATCTTTCAGAAGTTTAAGAACACCTGCATTCCATGCTTCTGCATCATCAGGATGAGCATGAACCGATAATACCGTTTTGTTAAATTGTGTAGCCATAATCAGATTCTATTTTCATTTTACAAATAATTTTTCAAGTCTTACAAAATCGGGTAGTTCACCCGTAAGCGGTTTTAAATAATCAATAAATAAGGGTGAAACATTGTTCCCTTCAGAATTGAAAAATTTCATCGGCATAGGTTTTGCCGCAACAGCTACCTCCTTTAAGGGAACTTTCCCATAGGTAATTTTATAAGGATCATCTGACAGCCTTTCAATGGTTACCATAACACCAGATTCTCCTTTCTTTGCCAGTTTAGCTGCCTCAGCGCCACACTGGAATGCCTCATCAAGATCGACCTTTGAAGCTCGGGTGAAGTCACTCATTATTAATGATTCGGTAATCTGAAATTCACCCCGATATCCGAATTCATCTGTTATCATCCTGTGAAGAGATAACCCGACGCTTGAGCCTCCCATTGCCCCAAATTCAGTGTTATCGAATTTATCTTTTGCTGTTGAATTACTCACAGGAGTACCATCTGCAAATTTCAGACCCTCCCCGCATACAATTGAAACCCATCCGTTCTCTTTAATGCATATTTCAACATCTTTCAGAAATTTTTCACGTGAAAATAGAAATTCCGGAGTATATATAAGGTGAGGGGCATCATCTGGTTCTTTTCTGGCAAGAGCGGTGGCGGCGGCAAGCCAGCCGGCATCTCTTCCTATGGTCTGGTAAATGACAAACTGATCGACCTTCTGCATGTCACGTGCAAGAATTCCAGCCTGCATCACATTAAGTATATTTGATCTCGCCGCGGAAGCAAAACCGGGAGTGTGGTCTGTTCCAAAGAGATCATTATCGACAGTCTTTGGAATTCCGATACCGGTCAGCTCATATTTTTCATGACGGCAATATTCCTCAACCCTGTGTATGGTATCCATTGTGTCATTCCCTCCTATAAGGAACAAATACCTTATATCATACTTCTTTAAAACCTTTAGTATAGCCGGAAGATCTTTCTCCTGAACTTTGTGCCTTGATGATCCAAGAGCCGATGAAGGAGTGTTCCTCAATCCCTTAATAACGTTCATGGGCTGATTTCCAAGGTCATATATCAATTCCTGCATAAAACCTTCAATGCCATACTGCATTCCGTAAATCTCACCTGCAAGTCCTGTCGATCTTGCAAATTCAATAGCACCCGCAAGACTGGAATTTATAACGGATGTTGGCCCTCCCGATTGACCTATAAGCACATTCCCCTTTGACATATTTGCAATTTTTCTTATTGATTATCCAATGTTATATTGAAAAGAATTTTATTTTTTTACTTATCGGTTATTACCATATTCATCCTGACATCTTCCTCAGAGGTTTGTTCAATCATTTCAATCAAGCTAATATTTGCCTCTCCCGTTTCCCTCTCTCCCGTTTTTTACTTCACTTAAGGCCCTCTCCGGGCGACAGGACCTATTTATTTGAATGTCCTTTTCTTACCTGCTTCTTTCCCTGGAGATAGAGAAAAGGAAATAAGCTGAATTGTACTGTGAATTTTAAATCTTCTTCAACGGATAGGGATTATTCAAATTTCAGTAATCCAAAATATTCCGGTTGATGAAAATCCGGATTATCAGTGCCGACATTATTCCATGTAACGAAATGAGGGACTGAGAGTTTATCGCCACATTTGTAGAAATTGGCCCTGAATGTTTTTCCTTTCAGGCTTTTAACATTATGATGAAAGAAAACGTCAAACGGGATCGCAATTGTTATTGTCCATGTGAAGGGCCCTTTTTTCTCCTTAACGGGGTCATCTCCAACAGATGTCAGCCTTCGTATTTTTGAAACAACAGCAGTATCGGCCTTGATACTTGTCTCCCTTGATTTTCCTGTACCAAGCAAACAGGTGCCGATCCCGTTAAATTCAAGATTATAATATATCCCGTCATCTTCAGGCGAAACAAAAAACTCCACACAAGAATCTTCACATACCCTTTGATTCGTTTCAGTTTTTTCTGCTTTAAAGTATTCTTCAGTAATATAATATTTCAGTAATATTTCTTTATTGGTATAAGCAATGGAAAAAGCCACGTCAGGTTTATAACTAAATTCTTCCCAGTTGATAGTATCAATATGATGTCTGGCAGCTGCTTTATCAAACCGGTTTGATATTTCTGTCAGGTCCGGATATTCCTTTTGAAATTCTAATTTATTAATTTCCAGAATTCTCATTGGCTAAAACATTTTAATTTGGAACTAAAAATATCAAAAATACAAAAATATTTCCTCTTTCTCAAAGCCGGTTAATTAACAATACCTGTTAAAGTTCATTCCAGGCAAGAGCTGCCGCCCCAAGAATTGCCGCCTGACTTTCGGGAACACCTGATGGCAGTATCCTGACAGTTCCTTTGAATATCGGCTGAACATTCATTTCAACATATTTCCTCACTGGTTTGAACAAGAGCTCCCCTGCCCTGGCCAGGCCACCAAATAAAAAGACAGCTTCCGGGCTTGAAAACACAATTGCATTAATTATTCCGAAACCAAGTTTTTCAGTTGTATAATCCATGGCAGCAAGAGCAACCGGGTCTTTATTCAAAGCAGCCTCAGCTATTTTCTTTGAAGTCATTTCTGATGGGGGAATGTCTCGGAGAAAGCTGTCCTCCCTCATTACGCTTAACATAAGAAGTGCTGTTTTTACAAGTCCGGTAGCCGAAGCGTATGTTTCAAAACATCCCTTGCGTCCACAGCCACAGCTCCTTCCTCCCGGTACAATTATGGTATGGCCGAGTTCCCCTGCAAATCCTGTATGACCGTAAACCAATTCACCGTTTATGACAATACCACTTCCCAGACCAGTTCCCAGGGTAAGGATTATGAAATTTTTCATGTTTTTAGCTCCTCCAAAAACCATCTCTCCCATTGCAGCAGCATTGGCATCATTTGTTATACTAACGGGAACTTTCATTTTCTTATGTATAAGGTCTCCCAGAGGAACAACGCCTTTCCATGGAAGATTGGGAGCCAGCTCTATTGTTCCCTTATGATAATTTGCATTGGGAGCTCCAATCCCTGCTCCTATCATCTTAATTGTCTTCTCCCCTGTAACCAGATCATTTATTGCAGAGTTCAGTGCCGAAACAAAATCTTTAATATCAGGATATAAGGTTGTCTCCAGAGTGCCTTCCGCTAAAACCTTGCCTGATTTATCTACAAGGCCGAACTTGGTATTTGTTCCGCCAATGTCAATACCTGCCACTACTTCATTCATTATTGAAAATGTATTAATTTCTTTTGCTTTAACTTAATATCGGAAAGATATTTTATTTTTTGATCTCTCTTAGTTTTTGTCCCTTGTAATTTTTTATCCCTATAATCCAATAATTTTCTAATGACCAGTCTGTTCTCACTTCAATTTCATCAGTATAGTAAGAGACAGGCTCCGGTTGCCTTTCTGCAGCAAAGTCACCTGTTGTCCATTTTCCGTCATCGTTAAGATCAAAAATTGCCCGTATTCTGTAAATTCCTTTTTCAAGAAAAGGAAACTCCACTTTCCCGTCAGCTCTGATAAACTTTACTCTTATCAGTTTTTCTGATTTATCAAGAAGTTGTATAATGAGAGGACATGGAACCTCCTTAATATTGAATACAAGTTTCCCATAGGCACTGGGTTCAGGTATTGAAAATTTAATCCCCGTGGAGTCACAGTAGTCGCCATAAATATTGCCTAATGATGCTGAGTCGGCTATAAACAGATATTTCTTCCCTTCAGCCAGGTTAGCTGCCATTTTATACCGGCTTGAATTTGAAGTGTCCCTTACCAGTTTATAGGGAACTTCTATCCTCTTTTCGTTTATTGTTTCATAAAGCCATATCCTTGAAGTATCGGGCTTTCTGAAAGGGGTTTGTGAAGTAAATTCGATCTGTTGTCCAGGCTTGAGAATGCCATTTCCCATATTGTATTTTACCTGGAGAGGTGTACGTTTAACCGGAACCCTTGGTTTACGTGGTGCCAGAAACCTCATCCTGATTGTGTCTGTCTTATTTGTAACGGTACCTGTTGAATCAGTAAACGGAAACCTGATAATAGTTGTTATCTGCGACTGTGAATAAAGTGAACTGTCAGTAAGCCATACAGTTATTGTATCCCTGTTTTTGGTCTTCTCAATAAAATATGATGCTTTATTTTGCCCCGGTATTGAAAAATCAAAATTCATACTATCGGGAGGAAGAGAAAGTGTATAAATAATCTGATATGGCAGTTTTCTGTCTGAAGATGTGAGGTAATGATCTGTTTTTTGAGCAGTAAAAAGAATAATCATTGGCTCACTGGCCATTAACAATGAATCAGAAACTGAATTCTCTTCGGTTTTGATTATTGAAGTGTCTTTTATTGCCGGAAAATAATTTTTCTCGGGAGTAACCTCAATTGGCCCGGGAAGAAACCCAAAAGCTTCATCAATTAAATTATAATTCTTACTGTTATCGAGGTCTTTTAAGGCATAGAGCCGGTATTTTCCCGGACGTATATTGTTAATACGGAAGCCACCGGTATTTTCTACACGAGAAATATAATCGGGAAGTTGCTTTTTTACCGCCGAATCGGCCAGGTTCCTGTAGAGAAGTACAAGAGTATTTTCCGGAACAGTAAGATCCAATGCGTTGAAAACACGCCCCGAAACCGAAAGGGAATCTATTACCCTTCCTGTTGAAAATACAAACTGAAAATTATTAAGGACATTTCCTTCATTAAGGTCCCTGATAGCATCCATGAAATTAAATGTATAAGTTGTACTGTCTTTCAGTTTATCTTCGATCACCACATTCAGGTTTTTTCCTCTTATAAAAATTTCTGGTTTTTTACTCAAAGGGGGCGAAACCATTAATTTATCATTGATCTTTTCAAGAACGACAAATTCATTAAATGTAATTACCAGTTTTTTACCGGTAAAGTTTCTGGTGCCGTTTTCCGGAATACTATTTACCACCACAGGAGGTGTTTTATCCCTCGGTCCGCCCGAAGGAGCGCTGACCTTAGCACATCCCCATACCACGAATATGATGGTAACTGAAATATAAAAACGCGTATATTGGATAAGGGTCATTAACCGGCTCTGTTATTTATTACAAACATACATTTTTTTTGAAGACACATTCCAAAATGATTAAAACCCTTTATCTATATGGTCTTTTAATGAAGTACTGTAATAATATTTTTTATCTTTGATGATTACTTTAACTGGTTTATTATGCATTTACTTGTTATTCCCTGGGATGTAAATCCGGAGATTTTCCGGGTAGGCTCTTTTGCAGTCAGATGGTATGGTCTGTTATTCGCCTCCTCGTTCGTGATCGGTTACTTCATTATGGAAAAGATCTTTAAAAATGAAAATCTTAGTGTTGAAGTACTTGACCGGCTTACAATTTATATGGCTGTCGGAACAATTGTCGGGGCACGACTGGGACACTGCCTTTTCTATGAGCCTTCTTACTATCTGTCGCATCCTCTTGAGATTCTGATGATATGGCATGGCGGTCTTGCAAGTCATGGTGCCGCAATTGGTATACTGACGGCTATCTGGCTCTTTTCAAGGAAGGAAAAGAAAGATTATACATGGGTGCTTGACCGTATTGCAATAGTAGTTGCCCTTTCAGGCTTTTTTATCAGAATGGGAAACCTGATGAATTCAGAAATTTATGGTGTTGAAACAACTGTTCCCTGGGGGTTTGTTTTTTTAAGAAACGGCGAAGTAGTTCCCAAACATCCCACACAGATCTATGAAGGACTCGCCTATCTTTTGATATTTGTAATACTGTACCGCATTTACTGGTCAAAAAAAGGAGAACATATCCAGGGAACGATTATCAGCCTGGCATGTATCCTAATTTTTGTTGCCCGTTTTTTTATAGAATTTTTGAAAGAAGATCAGGTTGCATTTGAACGAACCATGAAACTCAATATGGGACAGTGGCTAAGCATTCCTTTTATATTGCTGGGGATTGCGGGCATGTACTGGAGTATAAAAAGAAATAAAAGAGCCGTAATTAAAAGATAGTACCTATCTTCTGATTATTCCATTAAAAAGAACATCCAGAATAGCTTCAAGCCTGTTCTGGATATTAACCTCTTTCTTTTTCCAGAAAAGCGGGACCTCCAGACCTTTCAGTGTTGTTTGAATTGCAAGAGCAGTGTATTCACTGTTTTTTATATTAAATACTTTTTCCCTTGTACCATGATACAGAATAAGTCTTAGCATAGCCAATTCTTCCAGATCATATTTTACACGTACACGTTCAATAAAATTAAAATGATCAAGGTTCTTGTCAAAGATTGCATTATAATAATTTGAAAGTTTTTCTAATGCTCTCATCCTCACAAATACATAATTTTTCATTTTGTCAGTAGGAGATTCTACTGATTTAATTGCTGTAGTAAGCTCATATTTAAGTATATTAGCTTCATAGAGAACAACCGCCTCAAAAATCTCCTCCTTACTCTCAAAATAATAATAAATTGAACTTTTACCCATTTTAAGAGCTTGTGCAATTTCTTCAATTGTTGTTTTCCTGAATCCGTAACGGCTGAAAATCTTGCCTGCTGTCTTTATAATTTTCTCTCTAATCTCGTCTTTGTTAACCATATACTTAGTTTTTTCATTTCTTCTCCATGTTATGCAAATATATATTAAAATTTCCGTCAAAAAAATCCGAATACATTGGTCGATTATTCGAAATATGAGTTTTAAGCCCGATCATGCCGGGCTAGCCCTGCAAGACTCAATAAATAAAATACAGGCGGATAACACGAATAGCAGACCTTTCAGCCTTCTGACTTGCTAATAACCTAATAATAAATTTGTGGAAATCACAATTCCTTTAATATTTTGTATTTTTGAAGGTCAATAGTTTTCCTGGAGAGATCCGGGAATTTAAAATGAAAGCTAATAACAAAAAATACCGGAGTATCTGGCTGGATGAATCCGATCCCTGCATAGTCAGAGTGATAAACCAGCAAAAACTTCCCTTCTTGTTCGAAACCAGGGAGCTTCGTACTGTGGAGGATGTTTATACTTCCATAAAAGATATGACAATACGAGGAGCTCCGCTGATTGGCGCTGCCGGTGCCTTCGGGATATATCTTGCCACACTGGAGGTTACCTCCCTGACAAATATCCGCGACCACCTTTCAAATGCTGCAAAATACCTGATCTCATGCAGACCTACCGCAGTAAATCTTTCCTGGGCTGTAAAATATACTCTGGATAATTTAAATAATGATTATTCGAAGGAATCATTATCTGACAGAGTGCTTGCTCTTGCGCTGGGTATATGTGAAAAAGAAAAAGAGAACTGCCGGCAGATCGGAGAACATGGATTGAAACTTATTGAAGAATTAAGTACCGGAAAGAAAGGAAAACCGGTTAACATACTCACGCATTGCAACGCCGGATGGCTGGCCTGCATTGACTACGGGACTGCAACTGCTCCCATCTATTTTGCCTTTGACAAAGGAATTCCTGTTCATGTCTGGGTTGACGAAACAAGACCCCTGAACCAGGGAGCACGGCTTACAGCATGGGAGCTTGGACAGTATGGCGTACCCTATACAATAATTCCTGATAATACGGGTGGTCATTTAATGCAGCATGGGATGGTCGATATTGTTTTGGTCGGCAGCGACCGTACCAGCCGTACAGGTGACGTTGCCAACAAGATAGGAACCTACCTTAAAGCACTTGCAGCATATGATAATAATGTTCCTTTCTATGCAGCGCTGCCCTCTACATCTATCGATTTCACTGTCAGCGACGGGTTATCGGAAATCATTGTGGAGGAGAGAGATCAGGAGGAAGTAAAGAATATTACCGCATTTGTTGACGGAGAGATCAGGTCGTGCAGAACCTGTCCGGAAGATGCAGTTGCCGCAAACTACGCCTTTGATGTAACACCAGCCCGGCTTATTACGGGTCTTATCACCGAAAAGGGTATATGTCGTCCAACGGAAAAAGATATAAAGAAAATGTTTTCAGATAAATTTGATTAAAATGGAAGGGACTGTAAAATTTAATTGTCACTGGACTCAGACAGGTCCCGTAATTTCTGACGAGCAGTATGAAATAATAAATTACTGGAGGGAAATACTTTATAATATGGACCTCATCGGAGCTTATGAAAATGGAGTTGGTTTCGGAAATTTAAGCATGAGAATAATCGGCGGCAGCCAGTTCATTATAACAGGTTCGGCAACAGGTGAAATTCCGGAGCTTGAACCGGGCCACTATGTCAAAGTCATATCTTCCAATATCGACGATAATGCTGTTCAATGTATCGGACCTTTAAAAGCCTCTTCTGAATCTCTGACACATGCAGCAATATATTCTGCCGATCCCGGTGCCAATGCCGTGGTCCATGTACACAGCATAGATATATGGAATGAGTTGATTTATAAGGTACCCACAACGAATCCGGGAATGGATTACGGAACCACAGGACTTGCTAAAGATATATTCAGGCTTTTCAACGAATCGGATGTTATAGAGAAAAGGATCATTATTATGGCCGGTGACAGAGCCGGAATACTTACTTTTGGGAACGATATTGACGAGGCAGTAAATGTGTTTATACAATACCTCAGGAACCACGAATAATTAATATTCTTTTTAAGCCTCTTGTATAATTATCAGTAAATACCTAATATTGCAGTCCGATTTGACACGGGCCCATAGCTCAGATGGTTAGAGCACCTGACTCATAATCAGGGAGTCGCTGGTTCGATCCCAGCTGGGCCCACCTTCGCCCGCCATAGCATATACTGAGCTTGTCGAAGTATAGCGACGGCGGGTTTTTTATAACTTTATATCTGTCGTTAAAGATCTAATATTCATGCTATGACGGGCTTCGACGGGCAAAGCCCACTCTTACAACAATTCTGGTATGTCTACATTTTGAAATGCAGTAATTGTAAGTACCCTGTGGTTTAATACAATCTTGATACTGTTATAGTGGTATTGCTTTTTAAAAGCCCCGGTAATCTATCACGGTACAGAATTTTTAATGGGAGGCACTGGAGAAGTGTCACGGTACAAGTTTGATAGAAGGCAGAAAATTGTCACAAACAACTTATCCTTAGCACTGTCCGTATTAGTGGCCAGTATATTTGATACTTTACATAAACTTTTAATGTCTTATCAAGAAGTCCGACTTAAGGAGTTGATTTTTATTTCTTGAAATCCCAAACTTGTAAATTAAACAATGGAATGTCCACTAAGAATGATATTTGCCAACGCCAGGCATTGGTTGGCGTTATCTCATTCTTCCCATTAATCTGTTCGTATTTGTATAAGGTCGGTATGTATTGTCCACCCCAAGCAAATGACAATGGTGTTTTCGGAATATTGTAGGATATATTTAAACCAGGTGAAAAAATATTTGATAACCTAACCTTGAAATCATTGGGAATGGATGCAGTATCTCCTTTCAGGAAGTAGTAGTTAACCAAGGCACCTACATCAATTATTTGTATATTCAAACTTAATCCTCCACAATTTCCTGTTTTTGAAAAACCTTTTGATATATTGAAACCGACTGGAGCAGCTAACCCTAATCTAGGTAAGGAATCTTTATTAGTTGCTGTATTTGAATAACTCCAATAAGCACCAACGTAAGAATTAATGCTCATACTCCAATTAGTTTTTCGTTTGATTGAATAACTACCGACCGGCAAAACAGAAGCATCAAGTGCCTGCTTCACTTCCTCCGATGATTGAGCATTTGCAACTGTTGAAATCAGAGTTCCATATTTCACAAATGATTTTGTAACGGGTTTAAAAATCATTTCATTTTTTGTCCCAACTTTCATGCAAAGGAATTTTTTATCGACCGATATTTTAAATGTATCTAAGGCACTTAGTAAAATTGAAGCATCATAAATTGCTGCTGAATATTTCTTAGATGAAATGTGGTATGCCATATCAACAGAAGAATTTAGATAAAGCTCTATCTTGTCGTATTCTGCTCCAATATCCTTTCTTTTAGTAATTGAATCCAATAGTGCACTATGTGCAATTGGCTTCAATGAAGCAGTAAAAGTTCTGTAATAATTATAAAGAGACTGTGGATCAGGTTCAACAGATTTGTCAGTTGCCGCAATCATTCTCTTAACTGCACTGTTTGCAGAATTAAATGCGGAATAGGAGTTTTTTATTAAACTAAATATATCTGATTTATACTTACTATAAGAACCATATGCAGTAATTAGAATACTGTCAAAGGTTACAAGAATATTGGTTGAATTATAAAAATCAATCATTTCATCTCCCTTTTGACCCCTCGCAACTAATAATCCTAAATAAATTTTGATTGTCTTTTCATCATTTAAAAGTACGTTCAATTGTATTGAGTTTACCCAGATTTGATTATCTTCCATACTCCTTAAACTTTTAGACAGATAGCGGCTTAACTCTATTGAGGATGCTAAATTATAGTTAGCATATTTTGAATTTGTTTTTGAAAAATCTTTTATTCCTTTGAATTCAGTTGATGCAGTTAAAGAATTTAATAAGTCGGCAGGATTAGAAGATTGAATTGCTTCTTTAACAGTGAACATTCCAAAACCAACCCATCGACCATCTTGACTTTCAAAGAATTTTTTTAGCTTGTCCATTCGGACTTGACAGTCAGTTAATTTACTGTCCTTTAAAATGCTTGAATTACAGTTTGCAAAAGTCAAACTCTTTATGTTATACAAATTTTCTGGAAGGTTTTGAATATCAGTTTCAAATGCTTCTTTCAAAACTTGAATGACAGAGGCATATGAGTATGTTTCAATAATATTTAAGAAGGAAGATGTCTTTGGAAACACTGTTATTAATTCGGGATAGGCATTTAACTGTTCTTTCATTTTGGAGAAGAATACTTCATTCAATTCTTCCTTAGTACGTTCTGCAAGGAAACGTGCTAACCCGGTCGAAAAGTTGGTAACATCTGTGTTACCAAGATTTTCTAATAATGGAAAACCACTCTCCGGAGTTGGAACTTTAAATATCTCAGGGAAAAATTCATTTAAATATGGGTTACTTGAAATGTTTTTGCTATTTAATCCATAAGCTTCTAAAATATCTTTAATTGATTTTGGGTCCTTTTCAGTAGACAATTTGATGGCATCATAATAAATGTATCCAGGTTGATACTTGTCATTAATAGGATCATTGGAGCTACCTTCATCAAATGACAACACTATAGGATTTGTATTCCCGATTTTCAACTTAATTGTTTTACCTTCAATATTTTTATCACCAGAGGTTAGCGGATTTACCTTGCCATCTTTATCTATCTGAATAATATAAACTTCACCAACAGTGGTTAAATGCCCTTTCCCAAATTTTCCGTCCTTTAATGCAATAATTTCATTCGAACCATTAAGAATATTAATGGTCGTATCTTTGAAGTCTTTTGTAAACTCAAAGTCAATTGGCAACTTTAATTTAGTGAGATCTTCATTTATTTTAATTTCATTCCCTTCAAATCTAAAATGAATTGTCTTTGTTTCGTTTTGTGAATGTGTAATCGTAGTCGTTAAAATTAATAGAGTGATTAGTATATATTTCATTGCTATATCAATTTAAAGTTGTTGTCTATTAATGTTTGTTCAAACGGTAAAACAAAACTGAATTTATCATTTCCTCCTAAAAGCATTCCTATTATTTTTCTGCTATTCTTGTGATAAACACAACTCCCCGAATCGCCACCTAAAGAGACTGTTGAAGATTTATTTTTATCAATATCTGATCCAATTAAAATAATGTTTCGCATAATCTTTTGTGTGCCTACATAATATAGTGGCATACTAACATTTACATCAAGTATAAAGGCATCTCTTTGATTATTACCTTTAGATAAAATTGTGACGTTTTTTGTTGGAGAGTTTAAATCAGTTTGAGAAACATTATAAAAACCTTCTGAGAATTTCAATAGCTGAGTATCTATTGATGTTGTATTATTGAGCTTTACAACAGCTATATCCTGATGTGGTAACATTTGTTGAAAATATAATTCGCCAATTGAATTACCATTGCTCAGGGTATCGTGTGCTTGATTAGAATTTACAAAGCCAGCAAAGTCAATAAATTTCCCTTCAGTAAAGATGTGTCCTGAAGAAAGAACACCTTTTAAATTGGAGTTTATTGTGGATACTACCATACAACAAAGTGAACCTAAAAATTGAGGTGTATTTTTATCGGCAATATCGTTAGTTAATTGGGCGATATGAGGCTTCCCTTCGCCGACATTAGTTACTATTTCAGTTTTAACTTTAATTGAAGTAGATTCATTTATTTGAGCATTTACAAATGCTGGTATACCTGTTGTATTGCTATCCTTTAAATATATTGTAATACAACTTTCTTCATCTTTAAGAGTATCGCTTATAAAATCAATGGAAGGAAATTGTTCATGTAATTTTTCTTCGTTTTGAACTTTTGCAATTTGTGCAATGGCAATTTTGCTTATTGAGATTTGTTCTTTACCAATAGCAGTTGATTGATTGTTAGGTAAAATTGATTTTGCATTTTCAAAATATGCTTGTGTAGCTTTTGCACCAAAAAGAAATGCAATAAGCCCCATCCAGTACCCGTCTAATCCAATATCCCCCAGGGAATGTTTGTCCCAACCAATTTTGAGAAGTAACATGCAAATTGAATTAGCAAACATGAATACTATTATTCGCATTGTACTAATTTCTTTTGTCTGATCTTTCAACATATCAGGAAATGCAAATGCAACTCCTAGCATTGTAGTAAAAAATGCGATAGCTACTTCACTTGATTGAGTATTTTCAGTAAGTTTAAGAACAGAGAAAATATCTATAATGCTACCCGGCAATAGAAAAGAAGCAAAATAAATTAAACCAAGTGTGATTAATAAGAAACCAAACAACTGAATATACGTCAGTTTTCCTTCATCTTTTTGGATCCAATCCCTTTTAAATAAGTTATTGAATCTTCGGTTAAAATTAATTTTCATAGGTCTATTTATTTAATTTAGGGCTCCTACATAATTTTTTTTCAATTCATCAAATCCAATTGTATTTCAATTTTTTTCCGGTCTGAACGGAAAACAATATAAAATCGTGATTGTTGTCTTTCTGGAGATAGCTGATGAAGATGTCGTAGTTATAGCCTTCAACAATGCTTGAAATCTGAGGTTTATTTAATTCATTATCAAAATTAAACCATAGTTACATTCAAAACAATTTTATTTTGCAACTCACAACTTCCCTCTGTTAGAGTTGCATAATAGTCGTTTTACTATATCCATATAGGATAAATTGCATTTAGAAATCTACTATCTAAGGTGCTATTATAATGTGTTTTATGTAACCTTGTTTTTTGTCAAACGTATAGCAAGTAATTACATTACAGGTGTTTTTAATTCTTCCAGACCATTACTATATTAAAATAACCATTCTAATGGCTATTTATTTTTAGCCATGAGATCTATCCTGTCTAATACTTCCTTTAATATTTCTGGGGCAGGCGGTTCCTTGCCGGCGCTTGGCATTGCTCCAACAAAATTTTGAAAATTGCTCAATCTATTTATAAAAAGGTTTTGATGCGTAAATATTTTTTATTTCATTTTCTTTTTTCTATCACGGTACAGGATTTTTAATGGGGGGGCACTGGAGAGGTGTCTCGGAACAAGTTGGATAAAAGGCATAAAATTGTGACGAACAACTTATCTTTAGCATTGTCCGTGTTAGTGGCCAGTATATTTGATACTTTACATGAACTTTTAATGTCTTATCAAGAAGTCCGACTTAAGGAGTACGGGAGTCTTCTCTTTTCGATGGTCTTTTTACTTTAAATATATATTCCGTCTTTTCAGGAGAGAGTTCAACTCCTTCTTCAAAATCGTTACACTTAAAAATAAGCATGTTGGATTGATTTTCATTTATATCGGTCAGTATAGTATTTTTCACTTTAAATTGTATTGCTCTTTTATTATAAAAATATATAAGGTCCAATTTCAATGCACCATTTGCCGATTCAATTTTCGTCAATTTCCCTTTAAGACTTTTATCATCTGCAGATATCTGTATTTTATGCGAAAGATATTTGCTTAATAAAATATTTGTGGTGTCAATTTTCCCTGACAGGTCGAAACTCTGGTCATCATTAATAGTATTTCTGTAATCAAAGATGAAATCATTGTAATTCAACATAAGGAATGTCTTGATTACTCCCTGTTCAGGAATACATTCCACTCCGAGGAATGATACATGCGCTGTCTGGACACTAATTAAAAAGGATAAGATAATGATCTTTGACATTCTAAACAGATAACTCTTTGAATAACGATAATATGCATGTCAAAAGTATTATAAAAGGAATATCATGCACCCAATAAGTGGCCATAATTAACGATAATTAGTATTTCTTAGATTAATCCCGGTTTAAAATTTTATGAGTATCTGGAATGAATAATAATTGAATTGTAATTAAATCAAAAAATCAAAATAGGTGAGGGAGATTACCTTCGGTGAGCTCGTCCCGATTTAGCGGGACTCGGTTCCTCGCTGGCACTGCTAATGACATGGTAAGGTTGTTGAATAAAGGTAAACCAGGTTCCCAGAGAATGTAAATGAAATGAGGGATTTTGGTATTTAAGAATGTATACTTATCAAAATACAACCATACAGGAACTTCAAGATTATTTGTCGTGATTAATATTCCCGGTCATATTTATCTGCATAACTGATCGAAAGGGAGCCAGTCGTATTGACGTGGTTACCTTTTATTTAACCTACAGTACCTTTAACATCTGATTGGTCATTCAATTCAATTAGATTTAGATTTCTATCTCCAAAAACTGTTACTTCCGTTTATTCTGCATCAATCATCTACAGCTTGTCCTACCAGCTGGCGAAATCTCCAACCAGTATTATCTGCTGAAATATCTTGCGTTTGTTTCATCAGTATCCCGATTATATTCTCTTTTGGGTCGGCAAAATATTGGGTATTAAAGTAACCGCCCCACATGAATGTACCGGCACTGCCCTGTCCTCCCAAATCTTCTCCTCTCTGATTAAGCACTCCAAAAGCTAAACCGTAATATTCCCCTGGATTTCCAAAGAGATTTCCAACCTGATTTGCCATCATAAATTGAATCGTTGTCCTGCTTAAAAGACGAATTCCGTTTAATTCTCCCTTATTCAGATACATCTGCAGGAAAGTGGCATAGTCTTTTGCCGTACTTGAAAGGCCACCTCCGCCTGAAAAGAATTTTTGTGCTCCTTTTTTGGGATAATCAGGATCATAATACGATGGAGCAGGGTATTTAATCCATCTCCCATCTTTTTTTGTTTGCACAGGCACCAATCTGCTATATTTGGATTCCGGTAAATAAAACCATGTGTCATCCATACCAAGGGGATCGAATATCCTCTCCCGAAAGAATTCATCCAAAGGCTTTCCTGATAGTATCTCTATAAGATATCCCAGCACATCAAGACCTTCACTATAAGTGTATTTTTCACCAGGATTATGATGAAGAGGAAGTTTTGCCAGCTTTTTAATATTTTCTTCAATGGTGACAGGTTCGGTAGTAAATGCATCAATAATCCCGGCTTTCTGGTAGATCTTTCTAAACCTGGCATCACCATCAATAAAACCATATCCAATTCCTGAAGTATGTGTTATCAAATGACGGATAGTAATTTGTTTGTCGGCTGGTTTTGTTGTGTATGAGGAATCTTTTTCATTAAATGAATCGAGTAACTGAGCCTTCCCGAATTCAGGAATGTATTTTGAGATTGGATCATCCAATCTGAATTTTCCCTCCTCCCAAAGCATCATAACGGCTGTTGAGGTAATAGCCTTGGTTTGAGATGCAATTCTGAAAATATCATCACGCTTAAAGGCTCTTTTTGATTCATTATCTGCTATTCCAACTGCTTTATAGTATACAATTTTACCATTTCGAACCACCAGGGCAACCGCTCCGGGAATTTCATTTTGTTCAATAGCCTCGTTTAAAATGACATCAATGCGTGCCAACCGTTCTTCCGACATTCCTACAATACCCGGGAACGCTTCAGAAAGTAAGGGTGATGTTTTAATTGACTTTGTCTGAGATCCTGCAGTAAATGTAAGAATTGTAAAAAGAAAAGTAAAAAAGTATTTCATGCTTAAAATTTAAGAATTAATTAATAATGATCTCCACACAAGATGTAACCAAAATTAAATCTTAGTTTCATTTAAAACAATTTTATTTCCAGCTTCCCAAAGTCCCAAATTGATACAAATATTAATATATATACTATAACATTGATATACTGCTGGATTCAAATATTGCCATCCATCCATCACCAAAGCAGTACTCATATTTTGCTTTTATACCAGGCTCATTAAAATTAACGAATACCGGTAATTCCCACCCGGGGTAAACCTCTTCTAAGTCTCCCGCATCATCAAAACCGGGTATCCCAATCTTTGCAGTTTTCCTTATTCCTTTTCCACGTATTTCAAAATGATGTAAGTGAGAATCATTCCATCCCATAGAATCCTGAATAGCAACATATAAATCCCAAAATTATATTCGGAAGGAACTAATATTCAGGAGTTGTAAATGACCATGTTAATTTATGACCAGAATACTATCAGTTTTACCATACTTAAAAACTTCTTCTATATACTTTTTCTTTTCATAATCACTCTAAAGACTTTAGTGAACAAAAGTACAATGCATGCATTGGCTTAAAAGGCTGTTGGAAATATATGGAACGATCCGTTTTGATGAAGCATGTAAAAAGAGCGTTAAAAGAAAGCAGAATAACATAAAACTTCTTCAGGCTACGGCGCGCAAAGTCCATACCAAAATAAATCAGACAGCGGTTGAGACTGAGGCCGTTATCCTCTAAATGATATTCTCAGCCTTAACCTCAACCTTAACCTCAACCTTAACCTCAACCTTAACCTCAACCTCAACCTTAACCTCAACCTTAACCTCAACCTCAACCTCAACCTCAACCTTAAAAGTTGGCTCCGGGATTTTAATAAAAATGGGGTGTTTTGGCCCTGGAGATTTTACCCAACCTCCTTCGCATGACTTTTTGAATTCATTATTATCCATATGAAATTACAGATGGCTTTCCGGTTGCTATAGTTTTATTTTACGATTTTTCCCTGACGTTATGAGTTTTTAATTTTACCATGTAAGTAAAATCCCGGCCTGATTACCATTTTGAAGGAAAGTTAATTCCGTTGTATTTTTTGATTTTGACTGCTTTGGATCAAGTAAGCTTTGGTGTGTCCTGTTATAATGCGATACCACCTGCCTTCCACATACATAACCCATTAATGCTCCGGCAAAAACATCAGATGCCCAGTGCTTATGTTCTGTTAATCTTGATATCCCAACTAATGTAGCTGCAGAGTAGCTTATAACTGGAATTGCAGGTCTGCCTTTATATTGAAGCGCAAATACAGTAGCTATTGAAAATGCAGTCGCTGTATGACCTGAAGGAAAAGAATTAAATGATGAACAAGGTTTTTTGGCTGCAAGGTCCTGGTCAAACTGTGCGTAAGGGCCATACCATTTTCCTCCTTCCGATTTGCTAAAAATGTAGTCAGATTCGGGTCTCTCCCTTCCTGTTAGGGTTTTTATCAGGTGCACCCATACTCCGGAGGTTATCATTGCCTGTGTTGCCAGTAAGCTTGTCTGTACTCCTTTTTTATTCTTGCAGGCTGCACTTACTAATCCGAATCCAGCCAATGAAAAAATTCCAGCGTTGGATCCGAACTCTGTTATAACAGGCGATGACTTATTAATCCAATTATGCTCAAGCTTAAGATTGTGCGTCCAATCATCAATATCATTATCAATATAAATGAGTGCAGTAGTAATGCCTGCAACTGCTCCGGTGATAAGCCATTCTTTAGTTTTAAAATGAAATGGCGCAGCAGCCTGTTCTCCAAAATTATGGATAAGCGAGGGAAAATATCCTTTCGGTGAACGAAATGAAAAGATGCTATCAGTTTTAAAAAAATTAACCCTTGATTCTTTTATAATTATGCCATCCAAATTAACAGTATGTATATTTAAGGGTTGGACAAATACCGAATCGGAAAACTGAATAATTTGTGTTTCAGCTTTATTTGTGAGTAGTAACAGAGCCAAAACAATTAAAATGATACTGCCACTGAACGATGATATTCTTTTACCTTTTAATTTCACACCTTCCTTTATAATGATATTTGTATAACTGGTAAAAGTATTCAGGGAAAACAAATATAACAAGGTTCAATCCATGTTATACATCCGGAATAGCCAGGACATCTTTGCCAAATTGTCCGTTTGTAAGAAAAAATAGGTCCCACGAATGGTTTTGCCTGCCCTGTTTTTTGCCTGTCGGGATGGTCATAAAAATCATAAGTGGCTTGATCGGTTGTTTCAATTCTTACCTCTCCGTTTAAATCTTCAGTATGAAATTAAGCAGGCTCAATTACCATTCTCATTTGCTCTCCGTCAGCGCTCTGGTCATTATATACGCTTCTGCCAATCTACCTTGTATTTTTCAAATTTAAACCTAAATACTATAATTATTTTTCAATAATCTGTCTGTATTTATAAATAAAGTCTAATATTAAGAGTGAATATTCACACTCTTAATATGGACGATAATTTAATCAGACGGGTTATATAAAAATGAAAAGTCTTTGTACTCGAAGATATTCAGCATTATGGAAGGGGCAAAATCAACATTCTCAAGTATAATTGATGAAGGAAAAAAAAGTGGTGAAATTAGGAAAGATGTGACAAGTGATCAGCTGGCCTTCATAATAATGGGAAGATTCTGGCAGGCTTTTTTATTCATAGGTCTTATTGTATGGCTTATTTTAATGTTCCGCGCACTGTGGCCAGCATTGAAAAAGCCATCTGAAAACAAACAATTATTAGCATTGTTTCTTATCAGCATACTACCTGTTGGTGTTCTGCAAACAATAGCCAGCATTAAACATGGGATGTGGTATGCTCGTTCAGATGAATTTATGCAGGGTTAAGGAATGCTAACACTTAGATGGCTGAGAATAATTGGTGATTCAGTTTTTACTGTCGGGGCTCTTACCCTGACATGGTTTGTAATAGGTCTGAAAACAGGATGGTCTATTAATAAAGATGAAAAAGATAATAAGTAACGGAAATTGGAGAAGTAAAATGAAGGCTACCAACAATTAAAAGATGAGCATGAAGGTATAAAACTGATACTTAATATCATGGAAGCTATTTGCAACAATCTCGAAAAAGGGAAAGAATTGAATGTAGCACATTTTAAAAAAATTCTTGATTTTATAAAAGGCTTTGCTGATAAATGTCATCATGGCAAAGAAGAAGATATCCTGTTCCCTGATTTGATAGATCATGGATTGCAAAAAAACAAACAAAAATTTTGATGACTTTGAAGAGTCTCACCGTTTAGAAGCAATTAATTTATTTCGTAATCTGTCCGGCCAGATGTGGTAATATGATCATCTTTTACAATATGAGAATCATATAACATATTATTAAAATGATGTAACATATTTAAATGGGTTTGTGGTTATCTTTCTTATAATTAAAATTAGTCTGAATGAAAACAAATAGAATTATCATCGGATCATTATTTCTGCTTGTTCTGTTCTTTGTTACTTCCTGTGCTCCTGATGGCATGACCCAGGAGAAATATGGCCTGCTATATGGGATAGTCCATGGTTTCATTTCTCCTTTCACATTGATTGCAAAACTTCTTGGAGCACATGTTGGAGTGTATGCTGAAAATAATACAGGTGCATTATATTGGGTAGGATTTGTCCTGGGTCTTCTTATCCTCCTTGGTGGTGGTGGTGGTGGCGTTGCCAGAAGAAGAAGATGGTATGAATAATATAAAATGAGTATCGGTTATCAATAATAATATCAATGCAATATTTACTCAACATGATCTAGCCAAGGATGTCGGCGTAAGAACCATTGATATCAATTTTGTCCCGGTTTGAAAATAAGGCTGGTATTTAAACCGGGAATTATAAATACCAGAGATAATCTATGTACAACTTTACAAAAAATATACTCCTGGTGAGGGTTTAAACAAATGTGAACAAACCTGTGGAAACCTGATAAATACACTCATATACAGGGGGTCGCTGTACCGATAGCTATCGGTACCATTCCACCCGGGCTCACTTCTTCTTCCATAGTATTTGAAACAGCAGTCTTTGATCCCATATATTTGACCACGATCTGGAAAAGCAGCGTTTCCTGAACAGAACAAGATTTTATTTGACTGTCAACAGTAATTGAAGATATCAATTACAAATGTGATGAGACAGTCCCGGAAATTTTTTATGTTCTATTTTAATATGACAGGTGAAAGGATTGTCCTGAAAAACAGGAACAATCCTTCCTATTAAACTAATTAAATCTTCTTCCCGATATAGAAAACATAGCCGTAAAACTCTTTATACCTGTAATATAATTGAGTTTCGTACCGTTGGTTCGCTATAAACTCTTTGGCAGTTTTATTGCCTGGATGTTTCTTCAGGAAAGCTTCCCGTGCCTCAACTTGTGGAGCATAGAAATGTTCTGTCCAACAATTTTCAGGCAGGATAAAGGTGGCAACGGGAATATATCCTGCTTTTTGTATCTGTCCGACCTTATTTGAAATATTGTTTATCTCAGGATAAGCATCCTGCCAGAACTCTTCGATTTCGGCAGGCCGTTCTTCGGTAAACCACGATGCTTCTGAAATGGCAACATAACCCCCTGGTTTCAGGAATTTACGCCACTCGTTCAAACCACGTTCAAAACCGATATTATAGATAGATCCTTCCGACCAAAGCAGGTCTAATTCCTGATTCTTAAAAGGAAGATTATCCATCGAACCGACAATACCTTTTACTCTGTCTTGAAGATTCAGTATCCCTGCATTAAAGTTAAACAGTTCTATAAAAGTGGGAAATAAGTCGATTCCTGTAATGCGTCCCTGTCCGTTTTGTGCCAGCACCATTGTTTGACCGCCTGTCCCGCAACCAACGTCTGCAATGCGCGATTCGTCAGTAAGATTATCAATAAAGCTCAATGCTTTAATGGTTACTTCCGGGCTACCAGGTCCTTGTCGTTTAATACCTGAAAAATATTCACCGATTAAGTTGAAATCAAATTCGTGAATTGATTTATTTTTGTTACTCATGATGTTTAAATTTATATTGTTGATTCCATGACATATAAATACAGACATTCTTCATTGCCATGACTCACACTATTATCAAATACAGATATGAAAATAACTCCGGCAAGTATATGCCTGAGTTTAATTATTGGATAACCCTGTTCAGAAAACCATAGGTTATTTACTTCACAATATCCGTCTTAAATTTAAACATCCAAAGTTTTAAGATAATTCAAAGGTAAGTATTCCTATTAAAATCCGGTATTTTTTTCGTAATACTATGGCATATAAGGGCAGTTTGTCTGTAAATATTCAATTATATTTCATGGTGAAGCCTTCCGGGCTGCCGAAGGTTATTAACATTGCCTGTTTATCAACTGCATTAAATCGGATTTTCTAATATTGCTAAAAGGTACGCAGACCTCTCTCCCATTTTCCGAATTTTTCTGCCGAAAGATAGCTGCACTTAAAAAAGTCCAAAATTGCTAAACCCGGATTCTTTAATTTTTGTACATATTGATAAGGTAGAATATACTCGCCAATTTCATTATTGTAAAATGCACCATCAGGTTCAATCTTATAATTTTTATATCCTTCAGGCTCGGGATAAGTATATGAATAAAAAGCAGGTTCACCATAACCTTTCCCGGGCCAGAATCCAAAACTTGCTAGTTCGGCATTGTAGGCTTTAACCATAACATCCCTGGCGACATTAGGGACACCCGGATGTTCAGGGGCTGGTCTCCCTGAAAAAAATGTAACTGCAAGATCAAATCCACCCCAGAAAAAATGAACAGGACTTGATTTACCTGTAAAGCCAGAGCTTAAGACTTGCATTATTTTACTTATATTTAAAATAATCTGCTGAAATTTCTCTGCATATTCTTCATTGTAAATTCTCAGTTTATTGTCTTCAGTAAATGGAATACGCTCGTCCATTTCGACAGGGACTGGCCAAAGGTTGATAAGGCAATTCAGTTTTAATAATTTATTCTTAATTTCGTTATAATAATCTTTAATTGTACCGCTTTGAAATTCAATAAATTCAATTCTGTCATCATTAAATCTGAAGAATAATTTATGTAAATGAAAATTGAATTCTATTTCAAAATATTTTTCTTTATAAGGTATGATTCCGGTAGTAAATCCCGTAATTGTAGGATATAAAGTAATATTCCACCAATGATTTTTAAAGGGTACAAACAGAAGCTTTATTTTACCAACAATCTGAGATACTAAAAGAAGCAGTTCGTAGGTGTCTAACCATTTTTCCAATGGCAATTCAGGCCATATCTCATTTTTAATTTCTTCCATATTATTCACTAAATATTTCATCAATATAGCACCATTTCCAGCTCTCTCCCGGCTCAAATGATTTTATAACGGCATGATTTGTTTCATGGAAATGTTTTGTTGCATGTTTATTTTTTGAATTGTCACAACAGCCCACATGTCCGCAAATGAGACATAATCTTAAATGGACCCATTCATCGCCTGATTTTAAACACTCTTCACATCCCTCAGGAGTATTAGGTTCAGGTTCTGAAATTATCTGTCTCAAATGTTCACAATTGTTTTGCATCCCTTTTATATATAAGATTCAGATTACATAACTTTCATTCCCCTGGTAATTTATCATGCAAAATAATCCGGAATTAATGTCATTAACTCCTGATGTTTCATCCTCCAGTGTCTTCATCAAGGTCATCATGGTCGTCTCCTCCCAGACTGTAATAATTATTTTCTTCATCTTCACTCCCAATATCCTCCAGCTCGTCATCAAGTTCTGAGCCGGGAACATCAAGGTCACTTCCTGTCTGATCCTCACCAAAATCCTTTTCATTCAACTTACCGGGAGCCTTATTTTGCTTCTTCTTTTTATTTTCAGGATCAAGGTCTTCTTCTTTATATTGACTGTAAATGTCCTCATCGGCCGGATAGGGAGGATAATAAGTATTATCATCCTTTTCACCCGGCTGAGAAGATGGGGTATTATTTTTCTCCTGATCTTTTTTCATTTTGAGTTGAATTTAAATATGTGATAGTAAGAACCAGGTCATCTTTCCAGCTACAACATCCTGGTGGTTTTTTTCTGTTAATCCGGAATTAGTTTTCATTTTTTCTTATTTAATTAATCCGGGATAAGCATTGTACTTTATTAAGCCTCGTTCATTATTCGCTCACTTACATTGATAAAACAAATATTTTTTGCCATTGTTTAGTCAGATGATGGAAGAAAAGGCGGAAGGGGAAGGAGACTGAGGTACGAAGAAATGAGGGAGACAGGTTACAGGAGAAGAGTTAGCTGGTGCAGTTATCCGGCCACCGTATTAAACTACGGAGTAATCTACGTAGTAAAAGCCGGTGTTGAAGAGGCCGGAAAAGGAGGGTACGCCCTGCACCGGTGAGTGCAACGAAGACAGGGAGGTACTCCGGCGAGCAAAATGAGTGGCACCTCCACCTGGGATGCAAATCCTGGCCATCGTTTTTCAAGTTGGACGATTGAAAATTCTCTCTTGCATTAAAGTTTAATGAATATCTTTCGTTTGTACATAAAATAGCAAACATACCACAAGAATGCAGCTATCATAATGAACCTGATTATGATAATAGTTAAATCACTGGTCCAGCTGAAAATCCTGTAGATATACGGATCGATAAGACGACCAAAGAAGGAACGAAAACTCCCGGCAAGCAGGTAAATAAAAAGCGGATTCATTCCGAAGACTGCAAAAAACATGGGAACTTTTCTGAATTGCAACATATCTATAATCCAATAGGAAACAGCAATCCCGATTAAGCACCATCCTCCGCTGACGATTACAAAAGAGCTTGTGCAGATATGTTTGATAATCGGAATAAAAGGATTCATCGCGTAACCAATTATTACGCCGGCAATACCAATTGTCAAAAGCGTCAGTATCTTTTTCCGGTGGTTCCAGTCCTTCATCAGAACCAATCCCACAACTACTCCCCATATTGTATGAGCTGATGTAGGTATGGCATTAAATGGCACCCAGTGTCCTTTTCCTGCCAGACTTCCTGTAAGGAGGATGTCGGTCCATGAACCAAAATTATGATCGGCAACGAAAGGTTGATTGAATCCTTCTACCGGCCAAAACCGGTAAAGCAAATCAGACAGAAGGATCAATGCAAACGACACGATCAGCTGCCATTTTATATCTTTGCGCATTAAAAGGAATGCAATAAGATATGTAACTGATAATTGTGCCAATACATCATTGAAATTGGAAACTCTTTTGCTTGATTGGTGCGCCCAGCCGAGAATCAGTAATAAAAGGCAGCGAAACAATACATGGTTAAATGTCTTTTTCCAGCTATCTCCTCTTTCCCACCTTCGTGAAAATGAATAAGGCATTGTAACCCCCACAATGAACATAAAGAACGGTTGGATAAGATCCCAGAAATGAAGACCGACCCAGGGAACATGGGATGTCTGTTGATCAATAAAAGAAATAACAGGCCCACTTTTGTCAGGGCCAATATTACTAAACAGGCCTTCAATACCACAGACAAGCATAAACATTGTAAACCCGCGAAAAAAGTCTATTGACAGAATCCGGTTTTGCTCCTGATTTAATTGTACTGGCCTACTCATTTTATTGTTTTTTGATAATCACTTAAATATCTGTAATTAGTCACTACTGACCGCCTGAATGTAATTTGATCATCCTATCTTTTTGCCTGCCATTGGACCGGGTTTCAGACTATAAATTTCATCAATATGGATCATGATAACCGCTTTTGGTTTAGGCATACCGGATTTTAATGATAATTCCGCTGATTTATTATAAATCTCCCCCTCCGTAAATACTTCAGGGGTCCCAAGAAACCGGTAACCTTCGAGTTTATCTCTGTCGACCACAGCAACAGCGATTTTGGAGCCGTCCAGAATATTCTTATAAGTGGTTCCTCCTGTCCCCTCTGAAAATACAAGGGTTTCATCATTGAATACCCTGGTAGAACGCTTGGGTGCATTATTGGGAATTCCCTCTTTGCTGACTGTCGCATGGAAACATTGCTGGGAAGAAATCATCTCCTTCATTTCCTGAGTAAGTTTTGCCATGATCTGCTAATTTTTTATGATTTATTACATCCTTTTACTGTCTGATTATTAATCATCAGTACCTCAGAAATGTTGTATAAGGTCCGCTCATTCCGGTATTATCTGTATCAAATATACAAACTTAATACATATCTGTAAAAAAACTGCCCCGGTAATTTTGGTAATGAAATTAGAAAAAGTGACCGTTAGTTTCTTCAATAAAAACCCTCTTAAGCTCTTGATATTCCGGAGGATCCTTCCGGGGATACAATTAGATAATTACAGAGCCTTGAAATATCCTGACTTCTGACGATTAGTGCGGTCATTGTAGAAGTGCTGCATTGAGGAAAACAGGAAAAGTGGTTCTGATGTGCAGCAGAATAAGGCATCCTTTTATAAACGATCAGGCAGGTAGTACTCTGTTACTTTATTTTTAATTGTGAGGCGATAAGCCACGAAGTGGCTAAATATGAATAACCCCCGGCGCAGCCTTGCAAGCCGGGGGTAAGATAACACTCTGTTTTATAGCCCTGAAAGGGCGCAATATAATTGGATCTCAACGTACTTATTGAATATATTAAGAATCAAGTTGAACATCGATTACTTATATCCCGCTCCTTCAGAGCTCATGTTATATGTGGCACCAACCCCCCGGCTTGCGAGGCTGTGTGCACAGCCTCTTGCGCCGGGGGTTATTCATATCTGGCTCTTTCAGAGCCTATACCCCATTCAATGACAGCACTTCTTGTTTTTGTTCATGAAATATATTGGTCTGAAAAGTCATCTCTATGACCATGCGAGCTTTCTTTATGAGAAGATCTGATTCCATATTATCTTTGGCACTCCCAATATGTTTATCAATCTTTGCCAGATACCCAATATATAGAAACACCTGAATTGCATTTACCCTCCATTTAGTCCATACCTTTCTGACTAACCCTTATATATAAGGTAAAAATAGGCGTTAGTGCGGTAAAAATCTAAATTTAAAATTTTATATTATTAATTTTCAATTACTTGAAAATTACAACCGCACTAAAATCAGAAAGTGTCAGAAGTCAGGAATAAAAACCCTCTTAAGCTCTTGATATTCGGGAGGATCCTTCCAGGGATACAATTAGATAATTAAAGAGCCTTGAAATATTTCTATTTCAAGGCTCTGTAATTTATTTTCTTTAAATTCAATCCGGATAGATTCCGGATTCTTAATTTACAATTACCGGATAAGCTGATCAGTAGGTCTCCCGTCCTTTATAAACAAATGTATTATAAAGATTTTTAAAATATCCATCCCAGGTAAGCCTTCCGCTGCTTAACCCGGTTATTGTTGCACTCGCACTTGTGTCAGCGCTAATCGTCATAAAAATATCAAAGATTCCAACATTTGTCATAACGCTGAAACTTACCGTGAAGCTTAGATTTCTGGAATCTTTTACAACTTTATAGTTTTGAATATTTCCTTCTGCCGTCACTCCGCCAACACCGTTAAATCCTCTGTGATAATTTGACCCTGTCTGCAAAACCACGTGCGATGAGTCAACTAATATAAAATTCAATACAGATGTTACCGGAACCGGAAGTCCATACCGGTTTCGCAGAAAATCTGCTTCAAGAACAAATGTCTTTCTTTCAAGTAAAGTGTCTATAGCCTGAAAATTGGCTTTCAGCTTAGTCTGTTCCAGATCTTTCTTTTCCTGCCTGTTTAGTTTTACATCCTGGGCTTTACTGGAATAGGGGATAAAAACTAACCCTGAAACAAAAAGCAAACTGACTAAATAAAATTTTAAACTTTTCATAATATAAAAATATTTAACCTGGTTATTACTATTATTACAACTTATAATATATTGATCTATCTGTTTGCAACTCCTAAAACAATATTGATATTCCTGGCAAAAATTAAAATTAAAATCTGGGTGCACCAAAATAAAGTTACATTCAGCCTTAACACCAATGAACTTACAGGCATACTTCCGGATAATTAAATTAATTTATTACCCTGTTACAAAATTATTGAGGAATAATGAAGGTAAGATTATATACAGATAAAGAATTAATTAAGTTAGGATTAATCATGAATTAATCCCTCTGCAAAATACCGGTTTTTCCAGGAAGTACGATTTTAAACAAATAGAATAAGGCGTGGCATTCTACGTTTTGACCAGGAAAGATCCCGGGAGGAGGATATTATGATCACTTTTCCCCCATGGACCACGGGACCAGTCTGGAATGGTAATAATTAATGCCCATAACTTTAAAGCGTTCACCCTGTTTCCCTAATCTTATCTTATAGTCGTCCCAGTTTCTTAACGAGGGAGCGGTCCATCCAATTTCGGCATACCCGGGTAGCCTTGGAAATACCATAAATTCAATATCATCCATGCTGGTTATTGTTTCTGTCCATAATGGGGCTTCAATGCCTGCAATATTCTCTTTTCTTAATCCGGGAACATAAGTTGCCGGATCCCATAAATATCCTGTATCAACATCAATATAACCGGCCCAGTGCATACCCAATTTTGTTTCTTTATTATATTGCATATCCAGATAGGCTTTCTTTGCTGGCGACATAATAATTTTTGCGCCCTGGCTTACTGCCTGGTTTGCGTTTTTTATATTTGCCCAATGCTGCGCATAAGTATTGGGTCCTAATGTCGCAATTGATATATCATCCCAGCCGATAACCTCTTTCCCATGGGCCACAACTATTTCCTGCACTTTATTGATGAATGGAATATAATCTTCCCTTTTTGTCGAATGAGACTCATCTCCGCCGATATGGATATAAGGTCCGGGAGTTAAAGAAGCCAGCTCTTTTACCACATCATTAATAAACCTGTAGGTGACCTCTTTTGTCGTGCACAATGTGCTGAACCCCACTTTTGTACCAGTGTATAAATCTGTTGCTTTCCCGTTACAGTTCAGTTCAGCATATGATGCCAGAGCTGCATTGGTATGGCCAGGCATGTCAATTTCAGGAACTATGGTCACGAAGTGGCCTTTTGCATACTTCACTATATCAGAGTATTGTTCCTGAGTGTAAAAGCCACCTTTACCACCTCCTACTTCTGTGCTGCCCCCATATATTGCAAGATTTGGCCAGGATTTAATTTCAATTCGCCATCCCTGATCATCAGAAAGGTGAAGGTGGAGAAAATTTATTTTATAATAAGAGATCTCATCTATAAACCTTTTAATGTCATTAACTCCAAAAAAATGCCTCGATACATCAAGCATAACTCCTCGGTATGAATATTCAGGAAAGTCGGTAATGGTACCTGTAGCAATTTCCCACGGACCTTCCTGTTTTGTCGTCAGTTCTATTGCGGATGGCAGGATCTGCCTTATTGTCTGAATGCCCCTGAACAATCCCTCCGGAGTACCGGCTGATAATACTAACATATTTTTTGTTATATCAATCTTGTAACCTTCATTGCCAGCCGCAGCATCGTCAGCTGACAAAGTAAGATAAATATTACCCCGTTTGGGAGCTTTGACCGTCGATTTAACCTCAATATCAAAACCAGTGGCAGGTCTGAGCCTGCCGGCAAGGTATTGACCAACCTGGTTCAGTTCCGCTGACTCGCCCCTGATGTAAATATCAGTACCCTTTTTTATTGCAAAATAATCTCCGGTAGCTGTTACCGAAACCGGCTTCGGTATTATACTCTCTTTTGAAAGATCTGATGGTAATTTTGCAGTGCAGGAAATCTGGGTTTCCAGGATAACAAAAGTAATTAATGTAGTAATTACAATCTTTTGAATTTTTTTAATCATGACCTTGTAAATTATTTTTGTTTAAGATATGACAATTATTTTAAATTATCCAAACCGGAACAAAGCTATCTGTTTACTGTTAATTTGATATTAAATGATTATCGGGAATGAATAATAATAATCTGAGAAATTAATTTATTATTGAAAGATGATACTCATTTAATACTATTAATTCTATAGCAAAAATGGTACACTACAAAAATCTTTCTGAAAAATCCGTCGATCCGGACCCGTTTATTCAGTTTGAATGCTGGTACAGGGAACACTTATCTTCAGGTATCGCTATCCCTGAATCCGTTAGCCTTGGAACGGCATCAGCGGATGGAAAGGTTTCGGTCAGAACTGTCCTGCTGAAAGACTACGGAGAAAAAGGTTTTATATTCTTTACAAATTATAACAGTAAAAAGGGTGATCAGTTAGCATCAAACCGGCAGGCTTCGCTTCTTTTCTACTGGCCGGAGAGTGCCAGGCAGGTAAGGATTGAGGGTATTGCAGAGATGATCTCAGAAGAAAGTTCGCAGTCGTATTTTAAAACGCGTCCAAGGGAAAGTCAGATTTCAGCCTGGGCCAGTAACCAAAGCTCAGTAATCCCCGGCAGGTTGCACCTTGAGAATAAATATGATTTTTATAAAAATCAATTTTCAGGAAGAGCTGTGGATAAACCTCCCAGCTGGGGTGGTTTCATCATTAAGCCATTCTGGTTTGAATTCTGGCAGGAAAGAGATTACCGGTTGCATGACCGTATTACCTATACTTTGGGTAATGATGGATGGAAGATTGAAAGACTGGCTCCCTGATTACCAATTAGAATATTATGGCCGCCGCACACCCTGAAGTGTTATTTTTGAAGCGGATTTTGTGCCTTCTTATTAAATTCCTCCTGCAGCTGTTCAATAGTGTTGTCTTTCTTCAGAAATTTTATCAATTCAGAAAGCTGAGTTGCATCCTTTGAAATAAGAAGTTCTCCTAATCTTTTATCTGGTTCGGCAATATCGCTGGCATAATGATTGGGATATCTGGCAAACCACCAGATACCGGTATAACCAAAATGCATCTGACTCAGTTTGCCCTGGTTTGCCCCCGATTCACTTTTAATAGCATTTACATCAACAAGGTCGGGTCTGATAAAAGTCATCATCGAGGTCTCTTTCTCGCCTGCGTGCCCATCTAATTTTGCCTTTGTCAATGATTTAATTTCTTTATCACGTAGTGGATCAGCTTCGGACTGAAATAAAACTACGACATAATCTTTGGGACCTGCAAGCTGTGACTGGCAAAAATATTGAAGAAAACTGGTGTTGCCACCATGACCGTTCATTAAAATAATTTTCTTTAAACCGTTCCTTGACAGTTCTTTACAGGTCTCCTCAAGCATGTTCCACATCAGTTCATTACTGTAAGCAATTGTTCCGGGCTGATGTCTGGCTTCAAATATTTGCCCTGTAAAATAAGGAGGGAAGACAACAGCGTACTCCTTCGCTGCCGCCTGAAAAGCGATTTCCCTGGCTTCAAAGAGATCGCTCCCAATTGGAAGATGAGGACCATGCTTCTCGATGATACCTAACGGAATTACACAAACTCCTCCTGCCAGTTCAACCGCTTTTACGAAGTGCGGGGATGTTAGCTCTTCCATCCGGTAAGGAAGATTGGCTGTATTCCCTGATTGTGCAAACAGAGTAAAAGTCAGAAAAAAAGAGTTAAGAATAGCAATTAATTTTTCCATGTTACAGAGTTCTTTAATTTCTAAAAATAACTTTTTAATTTATCTTACCAGTCTGAAAGGCTTTATTTCAATCTTTTCCCATACCTTACCATAAATATATGGTTCCTCTTTCAGGTGTTCATCAAGAGTTGCCCGGTCCGGAAATTCATAAACAATCATTGACCCTGTCATCTGACCCTTTTCATTAAGTATTGCACCGCCGATTAAAAATTCACCTGACTTTTTCAGATTTTCAATTCTCTCCAGATGTTCCGGACGGACTTTCATTCTGCGGTCATGTGCTTCTGCATCAGTACCATCATTGGCTATAAGTAAAAATTGCATTGTATATTTTTTAATTTTCTTTTAAAATCTTACACCTCAAATTTAGAAACAAATAATTTTAATTAACCATTTTCCGCGAATTAATGTTATTCGTAAATCATTGATTATATTTGCTACTGTGCCAACCGGTATAAATAATTTCAATAAAAATATTGGTTTTATTTCAAAATGTTAAATATTAAATCACTATTAAATCTGAACAGATTCTTCAGAGATCTGAAAAGAAAAGATCATTCTCCGGATTTCGGTGCTTTTGAAATTTTCAAATATATTGGTCCCGGATTGCTTGTGACTGTGGGCTTTATCGATCCCGGAAACTGGGCTGCAAACCTGGCAGCCGGGTCCAGTTACGGATATTCCCTTTTATGGATTGTGACCTTATCAACAATAATGCTCATAATATTACAGCATAACGTTGCACACCTGGGCATTGCAACAGGATATTGTCTTGCCGAAGCCGCTACTGTTTATATCAATCCAAAAATCTCAAAACCGGTCCTTTTATTTGCCGTTCTGGCGTCAGTAGCAACCTCCCTGGCTGAAATAATGGGTGGTTCAATTGCATTGCTGATGTTGTTTAATGTGCCTGTCAGGATTGGCGCAATACTTATAACGATCTTTGTAGTCATAATGCTTTTCACAAATTCGTACCATAAAATAGAAAAATGGATTATTGGATTTGTTTCTCTGATCGGGCTTGCTTTTTTATATGAATTATTCCTTGTTGATGTTGACTGGACAAAAACAGCCATAGCGTGGATCAACCCCTCTGTGCCGCAGGGATCCATGTTACTTGTTATGAGTGTCCTCGGAGCTGTTGTAATGCCACATAACCTGTTCCTGCATTCAGAAATAATACAAAGCCGGCACTGGAACCTGCAGAATGAAAAAATCATCAGGAAACAGCTGAAATTTGAATTTGCGGATACTTTGTTCTCCATGATCATCGGATGGGCAATTAACAGTGCAATGATAATACTGGCTGCTGCAACATTTTTCAGGCATAAACAGGTGGTTGAACAGCTGCAGCAGGCTGAAATGCTTCTCCGCCCATTGCTGGGATCCAATGCTACTATTATTTTTGCTATCGCGCTTCTTTTTTCAGGGATTGCCTCCTCAATTACTTCTGCAATTGCAGGTGGATCAATTGTTTCGGGGATGTACAAAGAGCCATTCGATATAAAAGACAACCATACTCGTACAGGGGTGATAATTTCTCTTTTCGCAGCACTGATAATTATACTTTTTATTAATGATCCGTTCAAAGGCCTTATTCTTTCCCAGGTATTTCTGAGCATTCAGCTTCCATTCACTGTATTCATTCAGATTTACCTGACATCCTCAAAAAAAGTAATGGGAAAATATGCCAACGGGGGGATCTTAAATATTTCTCTCTTTGTAATCGCAGGGTTGATTACCTACCTTAATTTTAAATTACTTTTTGAATTTCTTTTCAGGTAAATTTGTTAAACTAATTAATCATGCTGAAAAAAAAATTTAATATCGGATTGGTTTTGAGCGGTGGTGGTGTCAGGGGCTTTGCTCACCTTGGAGTAATTCAGGCTTTAAATGAAGCTGGTATATTCCCCGATATTGTTTCCGGAACAAGTGCCGGAGCCCTGGCCGGAGTTTTGTATTGTGACGGCTATTCTCCAGCAGAGATTATGAAATTTATGAATTCCGACAGCCGGCTTGATTATGTTCGTCCTGCTATGCCCCGTGATGGTTTATTACAGATCTCCGGAATTGAAAAACTCCTTAAAACTCATTTACGGGCAAAAACATTCGAGGAATTGAAAATCCCGCTGTTTGTAACCGCCACAGACTTCAATAATGGGAAGGCTGTTTACTTTTCGAATGGAGCACTTCTTAATCCCATAATTGCTTCTTCCAGTATTCCTGTCCTGTTTAAACCTGTGATAATTAATGGTATATCTTTTGTTGACGGAGGGGTTCTCGATAATCTTCCCATAAAGCCGATTGTAAAACTATGTAACTTTCTGATTGGTTCTTACGTAAATCCTGTAGGTTATGAAGCGGAGATAAGCGGATTGATCCAGATAGCAGAAAGAGCTTTCATGCTGAGCATGTCAAAAGAGGTTAACGAAAAATCTAAGAAATTTGATGTTTTTATTGCACCTCTTGAATTAAAAAACTTCGGAATACTTGACCCTGAACAAGGTAAAGAAATTTATAAAATAGGATATAACGCAACAAAAGAAGAACTCAAAGACCGGGAAATCAAAATGTTATTTAACCTTTAACAAATGAATAAAGTCTCCTGATCTCAGCTTCCCAGAGCGATTCTTCAGGGGTTTCAAGAATAAGCGGGAGATTATCAAACCGGGGGTCATTCATCAGGATACTGAATGGTTCATCGCCCAGGAAACCTTTACCCAGATTATCATGCCTGTCAACTCTTGTTCCAAAATCTTTCTTTGAATCATTAAGGTGCATTCCCTTAAGATAACCTATTCCGATTATTTCATCAAATTTTCTGAATGTTTCTCTGAATCCCTCCGGTGACTTCACATCATATCCTGATGTATAAGCATGGCACGTGTCAAAACATACACCCACTCTCTTTTTATCTTCAACATTATCTATTATTAAACGAATCTGTTCAAATGTGTGACCAAGGTTTGTCCCCTGCCCGGCAGTATTTTCAATAACTGCAGTCACTCCCCTGGTTTTTTCAAGAACAATATTTACTGATTCTGCAATTCTTTTCAGGCATACATCAATGCTGATTGCATTTAGATGACTCCCGGGATGAAAATTGAGCCTGTCGAGCCCCAGCTGTTCACATCGTTTCATTTCATCAAAAAATGCTGCTCTTGATTTTTCCAGGGATTCTTTTTCCGGATGCCCCAGATTAATCAGGTAGCTGTCGTGAGGAAGTATCTGGAATGGCTGATAATTATACTCCTCGCAATTTTTACGAAAGTCATCAATGCTTTTAATTGACAACGGATTAGAAACCCATTGCCTCTGGTTCCTGGTAAAGAGAGCAAATGCTTTTGCTCCTATTGAATTTGCATTTACAGGAGCATTCTGAACTCCTCCCTCTGCACTTACGTGGGCACCTATATATTTCATCGTCTGGTTAATTAATCACTCCCTTTTTAAATATTGAAAAACCCACCCTAATAACATTAAAATGGAAATTTTGTTTACCACTCTTGCTACTCTGCTGCCCTAACTTTATTTGGGCAGAATCCATTCACACAGTCTGATTATTACCCTCTTCTTTCAAAATAATTGCTTTTATCCCGGTAATGCAAAATTAACTCTTATTGCATTTAAGTTTTATTAATGCTCCGAATATACCTTTTTTGACTTTTCCCCGCTAATTATTTTAATATTATTCAATTAATCTCACATTATGATACTTAACCTTGTTTAAAGTTTGATTAATCAGTTAAATTTCAGAATCCCCGGATTATTATTATTTTTGTACAATTAATTTTAAAAATAAGTAAATAAATGTCAGATACCAATACTATTATTAGCGAAGATCCTGACAATAAAAAAATTTCACCGGTTAAACTGATTGCCATATCAATCATTCTTGCCGTTGTTTTGATTTTTCTTGTTGTCATGTATTTCGATCAGAAAAGCAAAATGGTCGAAATGGAAACTGTTCTTACACAGGAAAAAGACTCACTTGCGAATGAGCTGAGGCTTATGGTATACAGATATGATACATTAAGATCCAATAATGATACCCTTAATGCAAGTCTTGACAAGGAAAGAACCAGGATCGTTAAACTTTTGTCAGTCAATGCTTCAAATGCGACCCTGATAAAAAGATATAAGAATGAGATTACAACCATGAGGGCAATCATGAAAAGCTATATCGTTCAGATTGACTCTCTTAATTCAAGAAATAAAGTTCTTGTAGCTGAAAATACCGAAATCCGCCAGCAGATTACCAAAGTCAGGAGTACAAACACCGAACTCTCCAAAGTGAAGGAAGAATTAAATAATAAGGTCGAAATTGCTTCTGTCATTCAGGCAAAGGATATTGTGGCAGTTGCACTGAATAAGAACAGGAAAGAGACTTCCCGTTTAAACCTGCTTGATAAAATGAGAGTATGTTTCACCCTGAGGGAAAATCCTCTGGCAACAACTGGTCCAAAAGAGGTCTTTATGAGGGTAATCAGGCCTGACTCCCTCCTGATAGCAACCAGTCCTGATAATCTTTTTACCTACAGGGGCAATAAGCTCATCTTTTCCGCAAGCCGCACAGTAGATTACATGAATCAGGATATTGATTTATGCATCTTCCTTGATAATACCGGTGATTTTATATTAGGGAATTACAGTGTTGAACTTTACCTTGATGATAATATTATAGGACGAACCAACTTTATGCTGCAGAGAAGATAATTATTTGTCAGCCGGCATCATAAACTCTGAAATTATATTATCAGATATCATTTTACCCTGGTTTGTAAGAACCAGATATTTTTCTTCCTGCTTAAGAAGACCATAGTTTTTGAACTTTGCAGCAAGGTTCATTACATAATCATAACCCTCTTTCTCAAATATTTTTTCAACATACTCCAGATCAATTCCCCACATAGTTCGTAAAGATGTCATTATATACTCATTAAAACGTGTCTTTGCGTCAAGTTCCTCCTTTTCAAAAAATGGCTTTTTTCCCATTACAGAATTAATGTATTTTTTGAGATCTCTTACATTCCATTGACGTGAATATCCGTTAAATGAGTGAGCAGATGGTCCAAGTCCTATATAATTAACCTGTCTCCAGTAATTTGAGTTGTGAACTGAGAAATATCCGGGCTTCCCGAAGTTGGATATTTCATAATGGATAAAGCCGGCTTCTCCAGTTTTTTCAACTAGAATCTGAAACTGGCCTGCACTTTCTTCTTCATCAATTTCCCTGAATAATCCTTTTTCTTTCATCTTTCCGAAAACAGTTCCGGGCTCAATGGTAAGATGATAAGCTGACAGGTGTTTAATGTCATAAGACAATGAAATATCCAGGTTGGATGCCCAGTCAGACTGTTTCATCCCGGGGATCCCATAAATAAGGTCTAGTGTTATGTTTTCAAATCCTGCATCAAAGATATCATTCAATGCCTGAGCTGCGCCTTTGGCATCATGGCGCCTGTTTAACATTTTAAGATCCTCATCTCTCCATGACTGAACGCCAAGACTTATTCTGTTAATATTAAGTTCTTTGAGTCCTTTGAGATATTCAGGATTTACATCATCCGGATTAGCTTCAATGGTTATTTCACATATATCTGCCAGGTGAAATAAATCTTTAATATTAATTAGGATTTTCTCCAACTCTTTTAATGTAAATACTGATGGTGTTCCTCCCCCAAAATAGATGGTAGAGATTGTTTCGTCTGAAAGATAATCATGCCTGAGTTCAGCTTCATTGATAAGCGCATCAATAAATCCGGAACTGTCACCGGACGAAATTAAGTGATAAAAATCACAGTAAAAACAGAGCTTTTCACAAAAAGGAATATGTATATAGATACCTGCCATTTTAATAGTCGGAAATACCAAAATAAAATACTAAAACTAATCTCTAACTGAGCATTGAGTACCAGGATTTCTCTATGCCATGAACTTTATTACAACTTTTAATACGGACTCCTTATTTCATTGCGAAATTTAACCTTTTTAAATCATTAAGGTATTATGTATATATTTTTAATATTTGGGCAGTATCATTGCAGATTACAAAAAACCATAACTATTAGTTAACTTTGTGCAAAAATTCAAGATGGTAAAAAGAAATATACTCTCAATCAGTATGACTTTGGTTGTATTGTATCTGAGTCTGGCCCCAAGCGCAAGTTTTGATAAAGTATCATTTCTGGAAAGTCAGTATTCTGATAAAATTGTGCATTTTCTAATGTATCTTACCTTGATGTCGGTGATTATTTTTGAAAACAGAAAAATAATTAAAGATATTAAGCAGATATTCTATATCGCCCTGATTCCTGTTTCTTTAGGTATCATGATGGAAATATTTCAAGGCCTGTTTACTTCAAGCAGGACACCAAGTATGTATGATATTCTCTTTAATATAACAGGGGTTTTATTCTCAGTATTTATATGGCTGTATCTCAGGTCAATAAATAGCAGTATTATCAGATAAAAATATTCCCTGTACTGTCAGCTCTTGTTACCAGATCATATACTGTTTTTTCTGAAAACAGGCTAATTAAATTATCTCTCACTTTTTCATAATCTTCATGAAGAGGACAAGAGCCTTTTATTTCAGTGACACTTTTACAGGCACCATTATGCATAACACAATTTGTCAGAATCTCATCACCATCTATAGTTTTAACAATATCTAACAGGTTTATTGATCTGGGGTCTTTCAGAAGTGAAAAACCACCATGCGGACCCTTTGACGAACTTAGAATTTTCTTTTTTGTAAGCTGTTGAAGAATTTTTGCAAGAAAAGGTGTTGGAAGGTCAAGATCACTGGAAATTTTCTTTATGCCAATCTTGCCGTGTTCCATAGGTTGCTTTGTTAAATAAATAACCGCCCTGATTGCATATCGACATGAATTTGAAAGCATTCTAATACATTTTTAATGATATTTTATCAATCCTTCTCTTGTGTCTGCCTCCTTCAAAAGGAGTATTTATAAACGTTTTAATAATCAGATATGCCTCCGCTTCCGAAATAAATCGTGCCGGTAAAGCACAAATATTTGCATCATTATGTTCCCTTGCCAGTCGGCTTATATCTTCATTCCAGCATAAGGCGCCCCGTATTCCGGGATGTTTGTTGACTGTCATGTTAATCCCGTTCCCTGTCCCGCAAATTGAAATCCCCATTTCATAATCACCTGAAGAAACAGCCTTTGCCAGAGGATGTCCGAAATCGGCATAATCTACTGTTTCTCCATTAAAACAACCCATATCCTTGACATCCAGTTTTTCTTTTACTAAATATTTAATCAATTTTTGCTTAAGGTAAAAACCGGCATGATCCGATACTATTGCTATCTTTTTATTTTCCACAGATTTAGCTTAAAATATAATAAAAATAATACGGTGCAAAATAATATATAAAGATCAATTTAAAGAAAAAAATGTATAAATATCGCTTAAATTAATGCCTGGTTACTCATTAACAATTGGTTCCTTTATTTGTTTCAACCGAATAATTGATATTGCTTTTATCTGACCTGTATGACCAAAACATTCCCGCCAGGTCTGTTATCCGTTCATTTTTTTATCAGGATCCGGAAAATACAGTTTAATAGGATGAAAACAGATCCGAAATAATGTTTAAAATTGTTAATAACATGTAAAAAAATGGTAATTAAATTTTATAAAATTTCTAATTCCACGTCATTTTTCTGAATTACCCGTTTTTTGAACCAAATTGAAAAACTTTTAATTAAATAAAGTCATTCTATCAACCGGAAATAAACTATTCAAATATTAATTTTGTTTCAACACCATTATTAACATTTCACTCTTAACAATTGTTAATTACTACACTAATTGGCTGATTTTCAAAAATGGTATACTTTTTGAGCTGTTCAAAAGATGTTTGTTCAATAATAACTATGTAAAAACCAACAAAAAGCTTTATTTTATTTCAACACTATTAACAGCATATTATTATTATCTTATAAATATTAAATTTAAAGTAATTAGAAAAGAATATAATATTATGTTAAAAACAAAAGTTACAAGAGGAAACAATTTTTAGTAATTTGCTCAATGAAAGTAATGAATAAAATGACAGAAATAGATTATATCTCGGAAATTGACAGGATGAAAACAGAAAAAAATGCAATCATTCTTGCTCATTACTATCAGACAGGTGATATTCAGGATATTGCTGATTTTGTTGGAGACACTCTTGCGTTATCTCAGAAAGCTGCTTCAAATAATGCAGATATAATATTATTTGCAGGTGTAAAATTTATGGCTGAAACAGCCAAGATACTTTCACCGGAAAAAAAAGTATTGCTTCCTGATATGAATGCAGGTTGCTCTCTTGCTGATTCATGCAAAGCAGAAGATTTTAAAGAATTTCTTAAAGTTAATCCCGGAAGGACAGTGGTCTCATATGTAAATACTACTGCGGAAATAAAAGCATTGTCAGATATTATCTGCACATCTTCAAATGCTATCCAGATAGTTAATTCTCTTTCACCTGATGAAAAGATAATTTTTGCACCGGACCGGAATCTTGGTAACTATGTATTGAATAAAACCGGACGTGATATAATAGTATGGAATGGAACATGTCATGTGCATGAAGAATTTTCTCTTGAAGCAATTATTAACCTGAAAAAAGAAAACCCTGGGGCAAAACTGATAGTGCACCCTGAATGTGAATTGCCTGTGAGACTGGCATGCCGATTTTATTGGATCAACATCAGCCCTGCTTAATTTCACAAAAAAGGACAGTGGAAATTGTTATATAGTTGCAACAGAACCAGGAATAATACACCAGATGAAAAAAGAAAATCCTGAAAAAACATATATTCCTGCACCACCAAGAGATTCAACATGTGGTTGTAGTGAATGCAATTTTATGAAACTGATAACAATTAAAAAGATATATGACTGTCTAAGAAATGAGGAACCTGAAATATTAATAGATGAAGATACGTTATATATGGCACAGAAGCCAATAAAAAGAATGCTTGAAATATCAGGTAAACTCGGTATTTAATTTATGAAAAAATTAAGCTTAATATTTACTTTATTTTTCTTTAGCAGTATCCTGTTTTCCCAGGTAAATGAAAAACTGAAGGATGGGTATCATGTATTTAAATATCCGAATGGTTCTGTGTCAGGGGAAGGTTCCTTTAAAAACGGAAGACCTGATGGATTATGGAAGAGTTATTACGTTACAGGTGTTAAAAAGTCGGAGGGAAAATATACAAATTATCTTCTTGACAGTATATGGGTTTTTTTCGATCAGGCTGGGGATACAACTGAAAAAATAAACTTTTTATACGGTAAAAGAAACGGATGGTCTTTCAAATATAAAAAGGAGCCTGTATATGGCCTTTATATATGGTCGAAGGAACTTTATGCAGGCGATAAAAAGGAAGGAACGGCTTATTTTTATTTTCCCGACGGCAAAATAAAACAGACGCTGTTCTATAACGGTGGCAAAAAGGAGGGGTTGTCGAAAGAATATGACAAGGATGGAAACATTATTTCCCTTCTTGAGTATAATAATGACTATTTAATAAGCCGCGAGAAAATAAACCGGACTGATAATAAAGGACTTAAACAGGGTGAATGGAAAGACTTTTACCCTGATGGAAAAATTAAGGTAGAAAAAACATATAAAGATGATCTGCTGCATGGTTATTATAAAGAATATGATATGAAGGGAAAATTGACAATGACCATGTTATATGAAAACGGATCAATTGTCAAGTCAGATGTTGAAGATGAACCGGATATCGAAATAGTAAAAAGATACGATAATGATGGAAATCTGATATATAGCGGACCCTTCAGAGAAAAAATACCTGTTGGTATTCACAGGGAGTATGGGAAGGATGGAAAAGTAACAAATGCATACAAATACAATGATAATGGCTTGCTTTTGTCAGAAGGAATCATAGACGAAGCTGGAAATTCAAATGGTAAATGGAAAGATTTTTACGCGGACGGTAAATTGGAAGCAGAAGGACAATATACCGATAACAGAAGAACAGGTATGTGGAAATTTTACACCTCCTCGGGAAAGGTGGAACAGACAGGTAATTACAACAACGGCCGTCCCGATGGTTTATGGAAGTGGTATTATGATAACGGTGCTTTGCTGAGGGAAGAAGAGTATTTTCAGGGACAGCGTGACGGGGCATTTACAGAATACTCTCCTTCAGGTGAAGTTATCACAAGCGGACAATACACATCTGACGAGAAAAATGGAGAATGGAAATACCAGATTGGAGATGATACTGCAGAGGGAAAATATATTGCAGGGCTAATGGATGGAATGTGGAAATCATACTACAATGATGGTGAGTTAAGATTTAAATGTAATTATACACAAGGAAATCCCGATGGACCCCAGTTCTATTATTATGACAATGGAAGACTGAAAGAATTGCAATTCTATAATATGGGTATCAGGGAAAAGATCTGGAAAAAATATGATGAAGAAGGAAACCAGTTGCTTACAATTGGTTATAAAAATGATGCTGAGGTAAGCATTAACGGCGTTAAAATAAATCTTCCAGGGAGTGACACTAAGCTCATAAAATAGTTACTTTTATGCATGGAAGATAATTTCGATATAAGGAAAGAATTATTATCGGTTTCAGACAGGGAAGTTGAAAAACAACTCCGTCCACTTAGTTTCCAGGATTTTAAGGGACAAAAACAAGTAATAGAAAATCTGGTTGTATTTGTAACTGCTGCAAAACAAAGAGGGGAATCACTCGACCATGTTCTGTTGCATGGACCTCCAGGTTTAGGTAAAACAACGCTGGCCTCAATTATTGCAAACGAAATGAGGGTCAACATGAGAGTAACCTCCGGACCAGTACTTGATAAACCTGGCGACCTTGCCGGGTTACTTACAAACCTTGAGGAGGGAGATGTGCTCTTTATCGATGAGATCCACAGGCTGAGTCCGGTGGTGGAAGAGTATCTATATTCAGCGATGGAGGATTTTAAAGTCGATATTATGATCGATAAAGGACCAAGTGCCAGATCAGTCCAGCTAACGCTTAATAACTTTACTCTCATAGGAGCAACTACTCGCTCGGGACTTCTGACGAGTCCGCTCAGGGCAAGATTTGGTATTAAATTTCATCTTGAATATTACGACCATGATATACTGACAGGCATCATAAAAAGATCAGCAGGTATTCTAAGAGTGAATATAGAGCCCGATGCAGCTGCCGAAGTAGCTAAAAGAAGCCGGGGAACACCAAGAATAGCAAATGCACTTCTCAGAAGGATAAGAGATTTTGCACAGGTAAAAGGTTCTGGTACTATAGATATAGGAATTACAAAATATGGCCTGAACGCGCTGAATATTGATCAGCACGGTCTCGACGAAATGGATAACAGGATACTGGCTGCTATCATTGATAAATTCAACGGTGGCCCGGTGGGCCTGACAACTATAGCGACTGCTGTAGGGGAAGAAAGCGGGACAATAGAAGAAGTTTATGAACCATTCCTGATAAAGGAGGGTTATCTTAAAAGGACACCCAGAGGCAGAGAAGCTACAGAACATTGCTTACCGTCACCTCGGGAAGTCCATAGCCAGGAATATGCCAGGATCGCTTTTCTGAAATTTATTGCTGACTCACCGATCGGGAAAATAAATTACTGATTTTTTCAAGCCCTCTTATATTAAGGATCCTGATCTTTCTCCCGTTTAATTCCACGAGTTTGTCAGATTTGAATTCAGAGAGTAACCTTATCACTGATTCGGTTGCTGTTCCTACAATATTTGCCAGTTCTTCGCGGGTAAGGGAAATCTTTAATATGTTATCCCCGCTTAATCCAAAATCATTTACAAGAAGAAGAAGTATTTCTGCAAGACGTTCTCTGACTGATTTTTGAGCAATATCTGTTATAAAGGAATTGGCTTCTCCAAGTTCATGACAGGCAAGCTTAAGAATTTCGAAAGAAAAATTGGGATTGCTTCTTACGAGGGAAATAAGTATTACGGAAGGAATAAAACAGACCTGACAATCTTCTATTACTCTGGCTGATGAGCAAGCCACTTCATTGCTGAGAACACTCCGGTAAGCTATTATGTCACCGGTTTTTGCAAAACGGAGTATCTGCTCTTTCCCGTCAAAGCCTGTTTTAAACAACTTTATAATACCACTGTTTACACAGTAGGAGCCACTTATCCGGTTTCCTTCATTGTACAGGATATAGCCACGTTTGTAGTTAAAGAATTTTTTCTCGAAATTGAGATTCTCAATTTCATCAGGCTTGAGATGCTGAAAAATAGCCCCGGACTTCATTGCACATTCACCACATAACAAAATCTTATCTTCTTGTTGTTTCATTTCATCAATGGGTAAATACTAATATTAAAACTTAAACTTATATTTTAATAAGCTAAGTTAAAATGCTGTTTTAAACTGATCGAGGAACCTTACATCATTTTCAAAATAAAGACGAAGGTCATTAATCTCATATTTAAGCATGGCAAGTCTTTCAATGCCCATGCCAAAAGCAAAGCCGGTATATTTGTTGCTATCAATATTGCATGCTTCAAGTACATTTGGATGAACCATTCCGCATCCCAAAATTTCAAGCCAACCGGTATATTTGCATACATTGCACCCTTTACCGGAGCAAATTTTGCAGCTCACATCCATCTCAGCCGATGGTTCCGTAAAGGGAAAATATGAAGGCCGCAACCTTATATCAGTGTATCCTTTCCGAACATCTCCCTGGCAAAAAATAACAGGGTCTGCTTAAGGTCAGCGAATGATACATTTTCATCTATATATAATCCTTCAACCTGATGAAAAATACAATGTGCCCTTGCAGAAATTGCTTCGTTGCGAAAAACCCTTCCGGGCGAAATGGTGCGAATTGGGGGCTTCTGATTTTGCATAACCCTGACCTGGACTGAAGAGGTATGGGTGCGAAGCAGTATGTCTTCAGGATTGGAATCCTCTTCGATTGATCCGGGAAATATAAAAAGTATCCTGCATGTCCCTGGCCGGGTGTTCCGGGGCAAAATTCAATTTGGTGAATACATGATCATCATTTTCAATCTCCGGACCCTCGGATACCGTGAATCCAAGACGCTCAAAAATATCTATTATCTCATTCCTTACAATCGAAATTGGATGACGGGAACCTGTATTGAAGAAGTGCGAAGGCCTAGTCATATCGTTTATGGTTGGTTCTTCTTCGCCGGTTGAAAACCCTGATTTCAAATCGTCATATTTTTTAGTAGCCGTAGTTTTTAAAAGATTTAATCGCCGGCCTATTTCTTTTTTCTCGGAAACAGGGACATCCCTGAAATCTTCAAAGAGAGCTGAAATAATACCTTTTTTACTGAGGAATTTAAGGCGAAATGATTCAAGTTCGCCCGGTTCTTTTATTGAAAAAGATTCAACCTCTTTTAATAGTTTTGTTATTTTTTCCAGCATATATTAGTATTATTTAAATCAATAGTGAATTATTTCTTTTCAATTCTGATTTTTAGTATTTTAATATCATTGAGAGGTTTATCATTGATGTCAGTTTGTACCGATGCAATTTTATCAACAACGTCCAGACCCTCAATCACTTCACCGAAAACAGTATATGATTCATCCAGTCGTGGAACACCCCCCGTACTTTCATATACATTACGATGTTCTTCGGGAATTTTAAAATCTTCATTTGAAGTTAAATAATTGAACATTTTTATCGAGGCCTTTTCCTGAAGTTCTCCGTTGGTAAGATTTATTCCACGGAGACTTGCACTATCTGCTGTCTCCTTTACGAGTTTATTGAATACAGCCTGTTTCATTGAGCTGTTGACAGTTTTCTCTATTATATCCAATTCAGCATCAGTATATCTGATACCCTGGACAATATAAAACTGAGTTCCTGAAGATCGCATTTGAGGATTTATATCATTTCCCTGTCTGGCTGCAGCAAGTGCCCCTTTCTTGTGAAAATACTGCTTTGAAAATTCAGCAGGAATTGTGTACGAAGCGAGGGAATCAATAACCTGCTTTGACAGATCTGACCGCGTCTTTGGATCACCTGCCTGAATCATAAAATCTTTAATAACCCTGTGAAAAGATACTCCTTCATAAAAGCCGCTTTTAACGAGTCTGATAAAGTTGTCACGATGAACCGGAGTCCCGTCATAAAGCTGAATTCTGATATCACCCAGGGTGGTTTTGAGAAAAACAACACTGTTTTCATTTCCTGCCGGAGCATTACAGGAAACAAGTAAAATAATAAGTGAGACTAAAATTTGCTTTTTAATGCTTATATACATAAAATTAATCCTTAGGTTAATAACATATTGCGAATACGGGTGCAAAGATATTTAACTTTGAACGAAACGAGATATTATTGCTTTCCAATTTATTGTATTTTTAGTGAATAAGACAAGAATTATATTAAATTGGTTCCATAAAATTTACTTTGTCAAAAATTTCCACAATTGAAAAAAATAGGACAAATAGCTGGACAAGCATTAATTTATGGTATAGCCACTAATGCACCAGGAGTCCTGAACTAAGAAACCTGACGGTTTTTATATCACAAATTCAATACCATATCCCTGTAAATTTCAGGAGTGCGATAGTAGTTGTTCAGATCGTAACCGGGGCATAACTTTTATTACGGAATTTATGCTAAGCTCGGCAGCTGGCATCAGCAAAGGTTTATTCTGTGTGTTATGCCACTGTAATTATTTTATAATTTTTATTTAACGCAAACCTTTATAAAGTAAAATATAATATGGGTAAATTTGTAGCCTGTTTTATAGTCGCAACAGGTATACTATTGCTTTGAAGTCTATTAAATTATCCGGATTTGTTTAACAGTTTGGAGATAAAGTGTCTGTTTTTATATTGTTTATTGCTTATGCCGGGTACAAAGACCAATTGTTATAAGGTTTAAGAAATAAACAGATTTTATAGAGCAATGAGGGTGAATGATTATATGTTAACTTTGATGCGCTTTTAAGAAATAAGAAAAGGATTGGCAATGAACAAAGGACTTACTGTTCTAAACTCACCCGGAACTATAGATTCAGATTACCGGGGTGAGGTTTGTATAATTCTTATAAACTTATCAGACGAAAAATTCGTTAATAAAGATGGGGACAGGATTTGTCAGATGGTAATAGCTAAAAACGAAAAAGAAGAATAGGTAAGGGTGGAAAACCTGGTTTATACTGAAAAGGAAAGAGGAGGATTTGATCATTCAGGAAAGAAACAAAAGAAGTAATTAAAAAACTTCTGCGGAGTTATAAAATTATGAAGAGAGCCTGATTTCAAAGTTTAAATAAATTTTGCATAAATGAATAGATTGGTTAGTGTTTTGGTTTTTATTGCAGTTGTTGTTTTTGTGATGCCTTCATGCGGGAAAAAGCTTTTTCCTTCATATAGTAAAGGTGTGCCCGGTAAAGCTTATGATTCAGCTACATTCGATTATGTATATATTGATGCAATTAAGCAAAAATTGTTTGGGAACAGAGGTGATGCACTTAGTGAACTTGAACAGTGTATAAAAATTAATCCGTTAAGTGATGCTGTGTATTATCAGATGGCCCAGATAGTTGTTGCAGATGGTGACTTAAATAATGGTAAAAAGTATCTGGCTAAAGCTTTGTCAGTTGAACCGGAAAACAAGTGGTATCTGATGATGATGTCAAACATATATTATCAGTCGAAAAATATCGACAGTGCAATTATATATTATGAGAAAGCCGTTAAACTATATCCGGAAAACGAAAACCTGCAGCTGACTTTGGGAAAGCTTTATACTGATAATCATAATTATGAAAGGGCAATAAAAATCTTCGATAATCTGGATAAAAAGGAAGGTATCAATGAAACCTCTACAGTGTTGGCCGTAAATAACCTTATAGAGGCAGAAAGATATAAAGAAGCTGAAGAAAAAACATTATTGCTGCTGAAGGAGAAGCCTGATGAAATTCTTTATAACGGATTACTTGCTGAAATTTATCAGAAAAGAGGAGAAAAGGAGAAAGCAATGAAGGTTTACAACATGCTTATAGAAAGGAATCCGGATAATCCCGGTGTTCAACTATCCCTGTGTGACTTTTTAATTAGTTCAAAAGACTATAATGAGCTATTTTTACTGCTGGATACCATATCTTTAAATGGTGAAGTAAGAAGGGAAGATAAAATCTCGTTATTTGCTAAATTACTTGATACAGAAGAGATTACAAAAACATGGAATGAAAATCTGGAATCAGCTCTTTTTGTTCTTGAGGCAAAATATAAATCGGATGATATTATTCTGCTGTTAAGACCGGAGCTTTATATTAAAATTAATAAACTACAGAAGGCGGCTTTGCGGCTGGAAGAAATTATTAAAGAGAGGCCTGAAAACTACTATGCATGGGAAAAACTTTTACTTGTTTATCTTCAGGAAAAGGATTATACAAATCTGGAAAAGAATGGAGAAGAGTGTGCGAGCATGTTTAACAGATCATTTCTCGCCAAACTGCTTTATGCTACCGGCGCAATGGAGAATAAGCACTATTCTGTTGCAATTGAAGAATTAAGAAAGGCTGAAATTCTTGCAGGTGATAAAAAAGATGAAATGATGCAAGTGCTAACTATGAAAGCTGATGTTTTTTACAGGATGAAGGATTATGGTAAGGCTTTTGAAACTTTTGAGGAAGCTATGAAGTTAAATAATAAGGATCTAACATTAATTAATAACTATGCATATTATCTGGCTGAACAGAATATGAAACTTAAGGAGGCGGAGAAAATGTCAAAGGAAGTAATTGAGAAGGAACGAAAAAATACAGCATTTCTCGACACTTATGGTTGGATATTGTACAAACGGGGCAGGTTAAAAGCGGCGGACAGAATTATGCAGGAAATTATTTCAAGCGGAGAAGCCCCTGATGCTGAATGGTATGAACATTATGGGTACATACTAAAAAAGGAAAGAAAGTGCGAAAAGGCAATTGAAAACTGGAATATTGCCCTGAAACTGGATGCTACAAAAAAAAATCTGATTAAGGAAATAGAAAATTGCAAAAACAGGCGGTAATATTATCTGTAAGTTTTACATTCTTATGTAGTTGTGCAGTCTTTCATAAAACACCGACTGAAACACCTGCTGTGAAAAATGTTAATAGTAGCACTGTTCTTCTGGAACTTGCAAAAAGTCAAAATATTTCAAATGAAAACTTTTTCATTTCAAAAGCTAATGTTGAAATTACTGGTAATGATGGAAATGAAAAGCTATTATGCAGTATAAAGTACAATGTTCCCGGAATGTACCTTATAAGTGTCAGAGGCAGGACAGGAATTGAAGCGGCAAGGTTGTTTATTACCGGAGATTCAGTATTGATCAACGACAGGATAAACAGAAAGCTATATTATGGATCAAGTAAGAAATTAATAAGAAAATATGGTTTCAACGAATCAATTATTCCGTTGATTCTTGGAGATTATCTTAACGGGGATTTAACCGAAAAGAATTCGGAAAAATGTGTGAATGGATTATACAAAAAGGTTAATTCCTTTAATGGAAATAGTATTGACTATACTATCGACTGTAGAATTTTAAAGGTAGTTTCTGCTACAACTGGTTATGATAATAAGGTCAAATTAAAGTATTCCGGATTTATAACGAGAGATAAAATTCTGGTTCCGGGGGAAATTGAAATAAGAGATTTAGGGGGAATGACAAAAATATTAATTAAGATTGAGAAAATTGAATATCCATGGGATGGGAAAATTGAATTTATCCCAGGATCAAAATTTGAACGGATTCCCTTGTTATGAAGTATTACCTGTTATTTAACATAATAATTATTGTTCTCTGTAATCGTTTGGAGGGACAGAACAGGGCAGAATTAGAGGAAAAGAGAAAAGAAGCACTGGAGGAAATATCCTACGTTGATAATTTGTTGAGAACAACGAGCAGAGAACGGACACAAAGTCTGAGTTCTTTGAAAATTATAGGGAGTAAATTAAACTTAAGGGAAGAAATTATTAAGGGATTGAGAGAAGAAGTAATTCTATTATCAGAGAGGATTGCTCTTAATAAGGAAGCTATTGAAATGATGGAAGAAGATCTGACTGCTTTAAAAAATGATTATTCTCTGGCTATTGTTAATTCTTATAAGTCTCATAAGTTAAATCCCGAACTGGTTTATATATTGTCAGCAAGAGACTTTAACCAGGGTTATAAACGGTTAAAGTATTTTCAGCAGGCAGCGAAGTTTCGTAGAAATGAATCCGAAATTATTTCAGAGATAAAAAGCCAGGTAGAGAACACTAAAACACGGCTCGAAAAGGATTTACTTATTATATCAGAGTTAAAAGCAAGGGAAGAACAACAAAAAAATTTGCTTCAACTTGAACAGAGAAAAAAGCAAGGTCTTGTAAAGTCACTTGGAAATAAAGAGAAGCAGCTTAAAAAGGAGCTTGTTGATAAGAAAAAAGTGGCAGAGAAAATTGAAAATGAAATAGCAAGGTTGATTGAGGTGGAGAGGAGGAGAAGCTTAAAGTCAGATATGACACCTGAGCAGAAGCTTATAGGTGAAAAGTTTAGTGATAATAAGGGTTTACTTCCCTGGCCGGTAGAGAGAGGAATTATAACTAATCATTTCGGGATTCAGAAACATCCGGTTCTGAAGTATGTAACCGAGGATAATATTGGAATAGAGATCACAAGTTCGGGACTTACTCCGGTCAGGGCGATATTTAAAGGAGAGGTTGCAATGGTCTTTGCTATCTCGGGTGCGAACTGGGCTATTATAATTCGGCATGGAAGGTTTATGTCGGTCTATCAGAATTTAATAAACGTAAAAGTTAAGCAGGGTGATAAAGTTGAGACAAAACAGGTTATAGGTAATGTTTTTTGTGACACGGGAAAAGGGAATGAGTCAATCATGAAATTAATGATCTTTGACGAAAAGAAAAAGCTCGATCCGGAAATGTGGATTTCTAAAAAAAAGTAAATTGAATGTAACAAAAATTTATAATTTGAGTATAAAGCTTAAATTGGAGGAAAAATGCGGAAACAGCTTATAATAGAATCAAGGATTGATAATTTGCGAATGGTTGAAAAGATAATAGATTCAATCACAAATGAGATTGGCATAAGTAAGGAAAATTATGGTAAAGTTCTTGTATCCGCTATGGAGGCAGTTAATAATGCGATAGTGCATGGAAACAAATCTGATCCGGCAAAAAAAGTTGATATTGAAATACTTTTTGCCGGAGAACAGTTAAATATTACAGTAACTGATGAAGGCCCGGGTTTTAAGCCAGCTAGTGTGCCGGACCCGACAGAACCTGAAAATATTGAAGCTCTTAATGGGAGAGGAATTTTTCTTATGTCACACCTTGCAGACGGGATAGAATTCAGCGAGAAGGGAAACAGCGTTAAAATGATTTTTAAAAATATTGGTTATTGAAAATACGGATATTTTACGATGATATAGGATTCAGGCTCCGTGGGTGGAGAAATGCAGTAAAAGTTTTAAAGGAGGTCATCAGGAAAGAGAATAAAATTCCGGGTGACCTTAACTTTATTATAACAGGGGATGAGAATATTAAAATAATCAATTCAGAATTTTTAAAACATAATTATTTTACAGATGTTATAGCATTCGATTATGGTTTTGAAAATATTGTAAGTGGTGAAATTTATATAAGCTTTGATACCGTTAAAAGGAATGCAATAAACTATAATGTTAGTTTAAGAGAGGAAATATTCAGGGTTATGGTTCATGGGTTATTGCATCTATGCGGTTACAATGATGATAATGCAGAAGGGAAAGAGAGTATGAGAAAAATAGAAGATATTTGGATTTCAGAATTCAGGGTTTTCAATAAATGAAGTTTGAATACGATGTAATAGTTGTTGGAGGTGGTCACGCAGGTTGTGAAGCTGCACATGTGGCTGCCTTAATGGGAGAAAAGACTCTGCTGATCACCATGGACATGACGAAACTCGCTCAAATGTCGTGTAACCCGGCTATGGGAGGAATTGCAAAAGGTCAGATAATAAGGGAAATTGATGCACTGGGTGGTTTTAGCGGGATCATAACTGACAAAAGTATGATTCAGTTTAGAATGCTTAACAGGTCCAAAGGACCGGCCATGTGGAGTCCAAGAGCCCAGTGTGACCGGCAGAAATTTACTCAGGAATGGCGTAAAGTACTTGAAAGGACAGATAACCTTTATATCTGGCAGGAGCAGGCAAAAGCAATCATAACTGATGGAAAATGCGTAACAGGTGTTGAAACTTCATTTGGAAACAGATTTTTTGCAAAAGCAGTTATTCTGACAAACGGAACTTTTCTCAACGGGTTAATGCACGTGGGATTTAAAAATATTACAGGTGGAAGATCGGGCGAACAATCGTCGAAGGGGTTAAGTGACCAGCTAAGGGATATCGGATTTTCAGTAGAAAGAATGAAAACAGGGACAAGTGCCAGGGTCGATGGCAGGACAATAGATTTTGAATCAATGAAGGAACAAAAGGGTGATGAGGAGGGGAGAACCTTTTCATACCTGGAGAGTGAAAAAGTAATTAGCCGGCAAATGAGTTGCTTTATAACTCATACTAATGATAGTGTGCATGATGAATTGCGAAAAGGACTTGAATTCAGTCCGCTTTTTACAGGAAGAATAAAAGGAAGAGGCCCACGTTATTGCCCAAGTATAGAAGATAAGATAGTTACATTTAAGGAGAAAAGTGCTCATCAGCTTTTTATTGAACCCGAAGGTGCTGATACAACAGAATTTTACGTTAATGGTTTTTCAAGCAGTTTGCCACTGGAGATTCAGTTAAAGGCACTGCGTAAGGTAAAAGGCCTTGAGAAGGTAGAAATGTTCAGGCCTGGCTATGCTATAGAATATGATTTTTTCCAGCCTACACAATTAAAACATACACTGGAAACTAAAAAAATAAGGAATCTGTATTTTGCTGGACAGATAAATGGGACCACAGGATATGAGGAGGCAGCAGCACAGGGCCTGATGGCAGGAATAAATGCGGTACTTAATATCCGGAACCTGGAAAGTTTTATCATGGGACGGGATGAATCATATATCGGCGTATTAATCGATGATCTTGTAACGAAAGGGGTAGACGAGCCCTACAGAATGTTTACTTCCAGGGCTGAATACAGAATATTGCTTAGACAGGATAATGCGGATGAGAGGCTGACACGAAAAGCCTTCAAAATGGGTATTGTGGATAACAGGAGAGTTGCAAGGCTCGAAGAAAAGGAGAAAATGACCGGAGAGATAATAACTTTTCTTTCGGCCAGAAGTGTTGATCCAAAAGAGATAAACAATTACCTTGAGGAATATGGAAGCAATTCAATTTCGCAGAAGGTTAAAGCTATATCTATTGCAATCAGACCTCAGGTTAAACTGATTGAACTTCTGAAAATTTTAGGAGGAACGGGGAAACTTGAAACATTGGATTCTGAAAGATCCAAAGAAATTTGCGAGTCAGCAGAGATCAAAATTAAGTACGAAGGTTATATTACTAGAGAAAAATTAGTGGCACAGAAGATAGGCAGGCTGGAAAATCTCAAAATTCCTGACGATGTTAATTATAATGAACTTATTTCGATTTCAACCGAAGGAAGGCAAAAACTCGGCAGAATTAAACCATTAAATATCGGACAGGCTTCCAGGATTAGTGGTGTTTCCCCATCTGATATTAATATATTGTTGATGTATCTCGGGAGATAAATGTTCCACGTGGAACATATTTATTTTTTAAAATATTAAATTATGGAAATTTCGGGACGTATTGTAGATATACATAACAGGCTAATATTTCCAGGAACAGTTTATTTTAATAGGGGCGTAATAGAAAGAACAGTGCAAATTGAAAGTTCTCCAGATGTATTAATTATGCCGGGATTAACGGATGCGCATATTCATATTGAGAGTTCGATGATCACTCCGGGGTCTTTTGCAAAAGCAGCTGTTTCACGTGGAACAACAGCTGTTGTCAGCGATCCTCACGAGATAGCAAATGTACTGGGTGTGGATGGGGTAAAATTCATGATCGAAGAGTCAGAAAAAGTACCCTTGAAATTTTTCTTTGGGGCGCCTTCCTGTGTTCCCGCTACTTCATTTGAAAGAAATGGATCTTCTTTGAACCATGAGGATATAAGAGAATTATTAAACTTACCGGAAATAAAATATCTTTCTGAAATGATGAATTTTCCGGGTGTAATCTATGACGATCCGGAGGTATTAAAGAAAATCGATATCGCAATAAAAAAAGGGAAACCGATAGATGGTCACGCACCGGGTTTGACAGGTGAAAAGCTCAGAAAATATGTTTCAGCAGGTATTACGACAGATCATGAATGCAGAACTATAGAAGAGGCCAGAGAAAAAATATCTGTCGGAATGAAGATAATTATAAGGGAAGGAAGTGCTGCCAGGAACTTAGACGCACTGAAAGAGTTGTTTAATTCAAATCCTGATATGATTATGCTTTGTAGCGACGACCTTCATCCTGAGATGCTTGCAAAACGGCATATTAATAAACTGGTTGCCCGGCTTATATCTGAAGGGTATGATCTATTTGATGTTTTAAGAAGCTGTACTGTTAATCCTGCAAAGCACTATAATCTGGAAACAGGCCTGTTGCAGCCTGGCCAGCCGGCTGATTTTATACTGGTGGATGATTATCACACAATGAATGTAATTGAAACCTGGATAAATGGGGAAAAAGTTTTCGGAAAGGGATCTGTAAACTTTGAATATCCGAAAGCAATACCTGTCAATAAGTTCAATTGTACCGAAATAACTCCGGAGCACATATCTGTACCCTGGAATAATGGCAAATTAAGGATTATTCAGGCATTTGATAAAGAACTAATTACCGGGGAGGAATATGAAACCCCCGCCGGTGGAAAGGTAATAAGCTCTGATCCCGGGAGCGATCGGCTGAAAATCGTAGTTAAGGACCGCTACTTCGATTCCCCACCCGCAAAAGGGTTTATCAGAGGATTCGGTTTGAAAAGGGGTGCTTTTGCAAGCTCTGTGGCTCATGACAGCCATAACATTATTTGTGTGGGGACCAGTGATGAGGATATCGTAAGTGCAGTAAATGAAATTGTAAGACTAAAAGGGGGATTAGCTGTATCTTCAGGAGGAGAAATATGGTCACTTCCACTTGAAATAGCGGGTATTATGTCTGATCGTTCCTGTGAAGAGGTGGCCTCAGAATACGAAGATTTAAATAACCTTGTTCAGTCATTCGGATGTAAATTGTCTGCACCATTTATGACCCTCTCATTTATGGCATTGCTGGTAATTCCTGAATTGAAAATAAGCGATAGCGGGCTCTTTGACGGGAATAAATTTTGTCATGTACCGCTGTTTCTGAATCAGGGTTAACCTGAAAAAAATCTTTTACGGACTTATAACATTGACCCCTCTCAGTTCGGGAGCTCGCGCTTCATTATTCCAGGAGCTGCTGAAGGTAAGCTCATTGCATAAAAAAGAGCGCGAAACTGACAATGGAGTTTTATCCCATTCCCCGGAACTTATGCACTGTAGGATTCAATTATTATCTTTGGGAATAATTTGTAGTTGAAGATGGATCTGGAACTAAAAATTAAATCATTGGTTTACCTGCTTCCTGAAAAGCCTGGTATCTATAAGTTCCTGGATAGTTCCGGAAACCTTTTATACGTAGGCAAAGCAAAAAACCTCAGAAAACGGGTCGCTTCATACTTCTCCAAAAACCAGTCAGGGAAAACTATTGTCATGTTAAGGAAAGCAGCAGATATAGAGCATATAGTTGTTGAAACCGAATCAGATGCCCTGTTGCTTGAGAATAACCTTATAAAAAATCATCAGCCCAGATATAATATTCTTTTAAAAGACGACAAAACATTTCCCTGGATATGCATAAAAAATGAACCCTTTCCAAGGGTCTTCTCTACCCGGACCATAGTACGGGATGGATCATTATATTTCGGTCCTTATACTTCGGGATTTATGGTCAAAACTCTTTTAGATCTTATAAGACACCTTTATCAGTTAAGGACATGTAATTTAAATCTTACAGAATCGAATATACATGAAGGGAAGTTTAAAGTTTGTCTTGAATATCATATTGGTAACTGCAAAGGACCATGCGTAGGATATCAGTCAGAATCAAATTATAATGAAACCATTAATGAAATCAGGGAAATTCTGAAGGGACACTTATCTTCTGTAATAGACCATCTTAAAACACTAATGTCGGACTATTCAGGTGATATGAAATTTGAACAGGCACAGAGCGTCAAGGAAAAGATCGAGATTCTTTCAAGATTTAAAACCAAATCGGCTGTTGTCAGTTCCACAATTAAAAATGTTGATGTTTTTGCAATTACACAGGATGAGGGTATTGCATATGTTAATTACCTTAAAGTGGTGCAGGGCTCATTAATACAGGCATTTACGATAGAAATAAAGACAAGGGTGGATGAAGAATCTGATTCTTTGCTGAGCTTTGCCATAAATGAAATCCGCCAGAGATTATCAAGTGATTCACCTGAAATTGTGGTCCCTCTAAAGCCAGATATGCAATTAGATAAGGTAAAATATATAATTCCCAGGAAGGGAGATAAATTAAAACTTCTTCAACTTGCTGAACGTAATGCAGTATATTATAAACTTGAACAAAAGAAAAAGAGAACCGATCATTCTCCTGAACGAAGGACAGGTAAAAATCTTGAAAAACTGAAAAACGACCTTCATATGTCGGAAATACCTTTTCATATTGAATGCTTTGATAACTCAAATATTATGGGGAGTAATCCTGTTGCAGCCTGCGTGGTATTCAGAAATGCGAAGCCAAGCAAAAAAGAATATCGTCATTTTAATATTAATACAGTAACAGGTCCGGATGATTTTGCTTCCATGGAAGAGGTCATTTACAGAAGGTATAAAAGAATGACCGGGGAAGGACAAAAGCTTCCGCAACTTGTAGTTATTGATGGAGGAAAAGGACAACTCTCATCAGCATTGAAAAGTTTAGAAAAACTTGGACTAATGGGGAAAATTACAATCATAGGAATAGCCAAGAAGCTTGAAGAGATTTATTTTCCCGGAGACTCTGTACCGATATACCTCGATAAAAACTCAATAAGTCTGAAAATAATTCAGCAATTAAGAAATGAAGCACACCGGTTCGGAATAAATTTTCACAGGGTCAAACGCTCATCTGAGATGATACAATCCGAATTAGACAAAATAAAAGGAATAGGTCCCAGAACAAAAGAAATATTGCTGAAGCAATTTGGTTCAGTAGACAATATCAAAAAAGCAACAGGAAAAGAACTTGAAAATTTAGTCGGAAGGTCCAGAGCATCTGTTTTAACAGCTTATTTCAAATAACAGCACCTGTTTCCATATGGAACAAAGATTAAAAAGCAACAGTATAATAAGCAGTAATTCAATAAGATGAAGCTATTGACCCCAGTCCTGAACCCAGCGAGAATCCGTTATACCCTCTTATTCTCTGCGACAGTACTTAATATTAAACCTGAAATGGGTAAATATTAAATTCATTTACACACATCCTGATAAAATCATTATTTGATTCTGCTTAAAACAACCTTTGGTTATTCCTAAATCAGACTTTAATTTTTGAGCGATCTTTTTCCGGCAGTACAAAATTCAGCTTTCCCCGGTCACAAATTTTATGCTCACACTTTCTGACAACTCACCCCCTTAAATTACGTCCATAAATATGTAAGGAGAAGGCTATGGAAATCTGGCATAAAAAGGGCTCCTTCGCAATAGTCGGTTATACTCAGATCTTTTAGAGATTTCAATAGTGCGTGATTTTATGTTTCTTCAATAGAAAGTTGTTTATCAAATGCATAACTCGACATTTGCGTTAATAAATTAACAGCTCATGACGAATTCAAATTAAAAAATACTTTTAGTAAAAAGCCGGCAAAATGAATACTAAAATGCATGGATGGAAATCAACGAATTATAACCACCGGATTCCTTGTTTTATCAGACGAAAGTGAGGCCCAGTATCCTTGAGACCTCTGACACAATGTCAGGGGATCCGGATGTAAAAAACCCTTTCATACCAACTGATTCCGATGAGAATACATTGGGCTCAATATCATCTATGTAGAAACATTCCTCGGGGAGCAGGGAGTATTTTTCAAGCAGGAGTTTGTAAATCGCAGGTTCTGGTTTTAAAAGTTTAACTTCTGAAGAGATTACACCCCCGTCAAAATATTTAAAAAAATAATATCCATTCTTTACCTCATCAAATATATCTAAAGGGAAGTTGGAAAGATAATATAGCTTAAAACCATGTTTTTTTAACTCAGGAAGGAGTTTTATGTTCCGGGTAAGGGGAAATATGATTTCGGTACGTAAATTGAAAATATGGGCTATTTCGTCCCTTTTAAGAGATGAATTCAAAGATATGGAATTAATGGCTTCACCGACCGTCATTGAACCATCATCAAGCCTCTGCCATTCCCGGCTGGCGAAAACGTCTTTAAGTATTGTTTCTTTGAGCTTTTGAGAATATTTTTTATGTTCCAGGTATTCAGCAGGCTTAAAACTGATTAATACATTTCCAAGATCAAAAACTACGTTCCTAAGCATAATATGAATTTTTCATAATGACTGACAGACCGGTGCCTTCCGGAAAATTTCGGCACAACAAACTCTCCGTGTCTGTTTATCTGCAATTTGTCGCAACAATATATATGGACCAATATTAAATTATGGTTCGGTAATCCAGCCGGGAGACCGGTTTTCCCCGATTGGATATCAATAAGCGCATTTTGTGCTGGGTGATTAAAGGAAAAACCTGAAAATTCTCATAATTAATAAAATTCAGACCAGGGAATAGTTTAATGTTTTGAGGATTTAAACGTGGTTAAACAATTTGTTTTATCCTTCCGACATGACCACTTTCAAGCAGAACTTTTATTCCATGCGGATGATTTGGTGAAGAAGTAAGCACTTCTTTAACACGACCCTTTGTCAGTTTCCCGGTCCTCTTATCTTCAGCCAATTCTACCATAACTACGATCCCCTGCTTTACATCCTCCCTTCTTGTTCCATTCATAGCTATATTATTTTTAATTTCTAAAGAGATATTCATTCAAAGTTCAAAATATGGGTACAATTATAAATAAAATTTCATCATGTCCGAAGAAAAATGATTAATGAGAGAATATTCTAGTCTAAGTTTTTGATATCACCCTGAGAGCTTTTTCAACCCTTCCGGCGTAATTATCTATCTGTATGGGATATTCAAATCCGACAATAATCATGCTTACGGTTCCCAGGCCAAGTACATAATTCAAAGTTTCATCAATTTTCCGGGAATCATTCCTGAATTTTCCGTTACCAATGAGTTTCATACAAATAACTCCTTTCCCCGACTTGTGAAGTTTTTCAATCAAAGGAACTACCATTTCAGGATCTTTGTTATCCATATCATCTCCATATGGATTAACGCGCACATGCACTATATCAACCCATGAGCTTTCTGCTGCAGCCTCAAGGGCGCCGAATGAGTGAACGGAAACGCCATGTGCCCGTATAATACCCTTTATTTTAAGATTTTCAAGAATGTCCATTTGCTTCTTATGCGTGTCTGTCCAATAACCGGCTGTCATGCAATGTAACTGCACAAGATCTAAATAGCCGGTGTTGAGTTCTTTACGGAACCGGTCAACAGCAATATTGGCATCAGCTTTATCATGTTCAGGAATTCCTCCGTCCGTGACCCACATTTTTGTGCTTAATGTATAGTTTTCACGTGGTATTCCTTTCAATCCGGCCGCTACATATTTATGCGTGCCGTAAGAGTCGGCACAGTCAAAAAAGCGTACCCCCTTTTCATAAGCGTACCTGATCATCGATTCAGCTACCCCTGCCCTGGTTATTGCAGAGGTTCTGTTATATCCGTTAAATCCTGTTCCCATACCAAGAAGGGTTGAAGGGATTCCGGATTTACCAAGAGTGACTTTTTGAAAAGGATTATTGGGTACGTGAGAATGATCGCGGGAAATTGACACTGCGTTTTTTCCAATAAGAACAGTACCTGCGCCAGCTGTTAAATCAGCCACAAATTTCCTTCGGGTAATCTTCATTTTTCCCATATAAATAAACTTATGTTTTAAACCTGCTTTTATTCAGTCCAAACCCAATTGTTCTATCAGTCTTCCAGGTGCAACCGGTCTGCCGTTTTTTGTGGAAACTCCTGTAATACTTGCTTTTGCAATCAGCTTTTCGTCAGGCAGTCTTACTATATCCTGCAAAAATAAAAGGCGTACGTTCCCCATCCTCTGAATATTTGTCCTGACAACAAAAGAATCACGACTTTTTAACGGGTACTTATAATCAATCTCAACTTTGGTAACAATAAGGTCAATACCTTCTTCATGGAGTTCCATAAAACTGATTCCTTTAGAAAGGAGAAACTCATGACGTGCATGCTCCAGATAATGCTGGTAATTGGCATTGTTTACAACACCTTGAATATCACACTCATAATCTCTTACTTTGAACTCAACTATATAAGCGGCAGGTGTTTCTGACATATCAGGTTACATGAAAACTGATTGTTATAATAGGTCAGACAAGGTACAATTATTATGGTAATATTCCTTGCTGTATGATTAAATTGTGTCAAAGGAATGATCTGTTATGCGGGGTTATTTCTTAATGTATAAAATTAAAAATGATAAAATAATGATGTGAGTCAATTATGTAACTGATCATTTTACAAATGCTTTAATGAGGATGGCCTCTTCGTCTGAATTATTAAATACGCGTATACTGACTGCTGATGCAGGGATAACAAATGTTTCGGCATACGAGAATCTATTTTTAAAACCATTTTTAGTTTCCAGGAATATGTTTCTACCACCGGTAAGATTCATTACGAAGAATTTATTGTTTGTTTTAATTTCAATCGTTTTTGAAAAGTGATACCTGTGAATGCCGTATAAGTGAGTCTCGTGCGTTGGAAGATTGAAAAGCTGCCATCCGTCTCCGCTTTCTATTAATTCGGGTTTTGAAATGAGTTTTTTTTCTACATACCTTCCTTTACTGTCAAAACAGAGATTTTCCATTCCCCTTTTAATGTTCAGAGGGCGAGGTTTCCCGTCTGGATTCAACCTTAACCAGTCATACATTTTGAAGGTAAAAATATATGGAGTTGAGCTTATCTCAAGAACGAGGTTATTCTTACCAGAACCGTGGATCGTTCCGGGGGGAATCAAAAAAAGGTCATGCTTTTTTGCCGGATGCTTTAAAAGAAATCTGTCAGGAGTAAGTGATTTGTTTTCAAGATAACTTCTGTAAAGCTCATTCCTGAATTTAGCAGGGACAATATCATCTCGGAAACCGAGATAAACAACTGCATCCTTTTTTGTATCCAGGATATAATAAGATTCTTCCTGAGGAAGCTTCTCTCCAAAGTTTTCTTTCATGTATTCCGGCCTGGGATGAACTTGAAGAGATAGATTTCCGCCATCAAAAGTGTCAAGAAAATCGAACCGGATGGGGAAATCCGTGCCATACCTGCTGAAGCAGTCTCCAAGAACAGCCTCTGCTTCACTGTACATCAGGCAATCGAACGATACTTCCAGCAGGAGGGATGAACTTTCTATCAGCAGGCCGTTTTCAGGTGTTATGAGCTCGAAGGACCAGGAATAGTTCGTTACATTCTTATTCAGCCTTTCGATATTGTCAATAATCCAGGTTCCTCCCCATAAACCGGGTTCAAACCATGGTCTGACCCTGAAAACATTCCGGCTCATCTCCGATAGTGTTTTTTTCAGAACATCAGCCTTTATCCAGACCGGAATTTCCGGACGCTGTGCATCAACATAAATATTTATTGAAGATAATAAATTCTGTTTATGTTTGTTAAGGACCACCCAGTCAACAAAATAGAAACATTTATACATAATTTTTACCTCCTCCGGTGCTGCAACCCCGAGATTGGTTATGCTGCCTGCACGTGCCCTGAATTGTAATTCATTCTTAGGAAGATCGGTGTAGATCAGTAACCCTTTCCATCCTGCAAGTGAAGCTCCCGGGCCGATTAAAATATTTATATCAGATCCAGGATCCGGTAAAGCTGACATCAAGCGGTCTGTTTCAAAGAAATCGCCGATATTCAAAGTGGTTCGTCTCCCGAAAAGGGGATCGTCTCCACCAAGAAAAGGAGCTGTTAATTTCCTGATCTCCCCGGGAGGTTTAAGAAAATCTCTGGTATTTATCCATGAAGTCTTGTAGCCCTGTTGCCGAAGAATTTCGTCAAGGAATTTGCTGAAGCTATCATAAAAAACACCTTCATAACCATCAATGACAATAACTTTGTGGGTTTTTATAATTTCAGCAAGAGATGCAAATCCTGCAAAAACCTGACCGTCACTGATTTTACATGAGGGGAAAATGTCATATTTTGTATTTTGGCAGTTGGGTTTTACAACCGGCAATATGTATTGTCCGGTATTTCTCCATGACCTATTTCCAGGTAATTCACTCAATTATTTCCGGTGATTTTATTTTGGAAAACGGCCGAAAAACTTTTTCAGTTTACCATGGAATTTATGGATACTGTCAGGCTTATAATGCATAAGGATACACTCCCCGGTGATATAGTTTATATCAGAACCTTCAAGTTCCTTTTTAGTTTCCGGGCTGTCAGCCATCTGCTGTATCCAGATATGTTTCATCCCTTTTTCCCTTGCCTCTCTGACTACGGAAGGGGTTTGATTTTTACTGGTCATAATAATAACACCTTTAACATCGTGTGGAAGAGATTTAACATCAGTGTATGTTTTCTCTCCAAGTATTTCTGAAGCATAGGGATTTACAGGAATAATGTTCATCCCTTTCTTTTTCAGTTCTTTAAAAGCTGCATGACCAAATTTCTTTGGATTTCGTGATACCCCGATTAAAGCAACAGGTTCTGCTGCCATAAATTCTTCAATCTGTTTTAATGTTGTCATAATTAGTTAAAATTTATTCTTTTCAGTTAAATTTATTACAGACTATATTTCGCTGAATAAGTATAAAGACTTAAAAATACAAAAAATAATTAATGAACTGAATTTTTTATTTACTTGGTCATTCGGTTAATCAGACTGTAGGATCCTGGTTATTCGAAGAGCTTGAAAAAGAGTATAATAAAACTGCTAAACTTTGAATTTACCTAAATTATGAAGAAAGATCAGGCGGACCGTCAGGGATATCTGTTTTCGAAAAGATATTCCAATTATGTATTTATGCTTCTCTTTTTACTTTACCTTTTTGATTATGCCGACCGGATGGTTATTACTTCAATGTTCACATCAATTGAAAAGGATTGGGGAATAACACATACACAAAGTGGTTTGCTTGTCTCTGCAGTATATTGGGCTATAGTAATTCTGACATTTCCCATATCAATTCTTGTAGACAGGTGGAGCCGGACCAAAACAATTGGCATTATGGCTGTCCTCTGGAGTATTGCAACTGCGCTATGTGCCCTGACCGGAAACTTTATACAGCTTTTCATGGCCAGGTTACTGATAGGTATTGGAGAAGCCGGATATGCTCCGGGAGGCAGTGCAATGATATCAGGACTATATCCTGCAGATAAGAGGGCAAAAATGATGGGACTCTGGAACGCATCTATACCCCTTGGAACAGCCATAGGTGTTTTAATGGGAGGTATCATAGCCCAGCATCTGGGGTGGAAACATGCCTTTGGTCTAGTTGCCATACCGGGCCTTTTAGTTTCAATTCTGTTTCTTTTTGTACGGGATTATAAAACCGTTGCTCTCTCCTTTATAGACAAAAGCAACAACAAAGTTAAGATGGAAAAAAAAGATATTATAAGGGAGTTTATTACCAAACCATCAGTCATTTACACTTATTTCGGAATTGCTGCTGTTATTTTTGTAACTACATCCATGATCACATGGCTTTCAACATATTTTCAAAATATGAGGGGTGTGCCTCAGGACAAAGCCGGATCAATGGCAAGTGCTGTTATGGTTTTAGCACTTGCGGGAGCCCCTCTTGGAGGATTTCTTACTGACAGATGGAGGAAAACCCAATCGAGGGCGAGATTACTTTTCCCTGCAATTTCAACAGCTGTAACTGCGTTATTACTTTTCACAGCATTATACATTTTCAGAGGTATAGCTCAATATGCCACTCTCCTTTTGTTTGGGATATCAATTATGCTTTTTATCGCAGGGGCAGCAGCAGTGACACAGGATGTTATTCACCCGGGTCTGCGTGCAACATCTTACGCCATAGCCGTTATTGTTCAAAACCTTTTGGGTGCTTCCGCTGCGCCTGTAATTATGGGTAAGATTTATGACCTTACAGATATACAGACAGCATTTTCAATATTGCCATTTATACTTTTGATAGGATCACTTTTGTTTTACCTGGGTTCAAGATATTATGATGAAGATATGAGTAAAGTCACCAGGATTAATCTTGAAGTTGACGGATAGGGGAATTTATGTAAATAACCCTTTTTCCTGCAGTATCATTTGTCTCTTGACGTAGTATAAAGGACAAATTTTTGCAATGAATTTCTGACTTCGGAAACGGGATATGAGTCAAGGATCGCAAGCGCTTTATCACGGTATTGATTCATTTTAAGTTCAGCATATTCAAGTCCGCCTGTAATGTTTACAAAACCGACCACTTCATTAATCTCAGCTCTGGTCTTTTTCCGGCTTTTTACAATTGAAAGTATATGTTTTTTCCTGGAATTTGTGGAATGATCCAGAGCATGAATCAATGGAAGTGTTATCTTTTTTTCTTTGATATCATTTCCGAAAGTTTTGCCGGTTAGACCGTTCCCATCATAATCAAGCAGGTCGTCCCTTATCTGAAAAGCGATCCCGATATTCTCCCCAAAATCTTTCATCAGCTGGATAGATTCCGGGTTATCTGTAACAGATCTTGCACCGGTTGCTGCGCAGGCAGCAATTAACGCAGAAGTTTTACATTTTATTATTTGAAAATAATCTTCCTCTTTTAGATTCTGCTTTCTTGCTTTTTGCAGCTGCAGCAATTCCCCTTCTGCCATTGATTTTACGGCTTCCGATACGATTTCCAACATATCGAACCGTGATTTTTCGACGCTTATCAGTAATCCTTTCGAGAGCATATAATCTCCAACCAGAACTGCAATTTTAGAATTCCACAGTGCATTTATGGAAAGTGCTCCGCGTCTCTCATGCGCATCATCCACTACGTCATCATGAACGATAGATGCAGTATGAAGGAGCTCGATAAGCGTTGCTGCAACATATGTTGGCTCTCCGATCTCCCCGTTTAACCGTGCAGTAAGAAATACTAATAATGGCCTCATCTGTTTACCTTTGCGGCGGAGGATATAATTCAGGATTATTTTAAGAAGAGGGATTTCACTTTGCATAGTCATATTAAAGTATGCTTCAAAATCAGCCATCTCTTTTTCAACAGGTCTTCTGATTTCAGTGAGAACAGACATAATTAATTATTTGGTCAAATATAATAAAAACAGAATTAGCAGGGTATTATATTGTTCTTTTGTTATCTGATGGGATATGATTCGGGGTCCTGTTTTACAGGAATCCGTCATATTACCATATTTATATATATTTGCAATTTGAAAAACTGAAATAATGGAATTTAAAGATCTGAATCCTGACAGTCTTGAAAAAGCTGCCAATATGCTTAAGGCAATAGCTCACCCTGTAAGGATATCAATAGTAGGGTGCCTGGAAGATGGTAATAAACATACCGTTACTGAAATATACACAACGCTTGGAATTGAGCAATCAACTGCTTCACATCATTTGGGCATACTTAAAGATAAGGGTGTTTTATCTTCAAAAAGAGAGGGTAAAAATACCTGGTATTCTTTGAAACATGAGAATCTTAAAACAATATTGAGTTGTGTAAGTAACTGTTGCCAGTAAACAATATGGTTTTTATGCTCGCCGGATCAGGTCAAATCTTTGAACATCTTCTTCTGAAACAGCAGGATTGAGATCACCCCGCAAGTAATTGCAGAATCGGCGACATTAAATACAGGACGGAAAAACACAAATGATTCACCGGGTCTTACAGGCGACCAGTCAGGCCAGTGTGCATCAATCAGAGGGAAATAGAACATATCCACAACCCTCCCATGCAGAAAAGATGAATAACCTCCCCCGGGGGGGAATAAAATAGCAGGTTGGCTGAAACTTTCGCTGAAGATCATGCCATAGAATGCACTGTCAATAATATTTCCAATTGCTCCGGCCAGTATGGCGCTCACTGCAAGTACTAATCCAGGGTTTGCCTTTTTCTTTATCAGACCTGACAGAAACCATCCTATCCCAAAGATCGCAATAATTCTGAAAATGCTTAGAATCGCCTTCCCGGATTTTCCTCCCATTTCCATACCGAACGCCATTCCGTTGTTCTCAATAAAATGAATATACCCCCAATGATCGAAAAGTGGTATTTCCTGACCAATTTCCATATGAGTTTTGATCCATATCTTAAGGGTTTGATCAATAATCAGGATCAAAAGAATCAATATTGCCGATTTCTTTCCTAACGACATTCTGGTAATTATAAAATTAAGGGGCGCAAAATAGTAAAAAAATCCATATTATTTAACAGGGCTCAGAACAGAGCTTTTCAAAATTGCATTTTAAATTGATATTTACTAAAAAAATCCCGGTGTTACCGTGAATTCCTAAAGATTTTGTGGCTATCACTACGGGCAGGTAGTGTTAACAAGATTTGAATCCCAGCAATACCAGTCTGAATTGCCAAAGTAAGAGGGACTCATAATTCTGCCATTGCGCGAAATGTCGTTCCATTCTACATTTACATCAGAAAACGAAAGCCCGTTAAAATAATGAATGCTGTAATAAGCATTTAAAGAAGTGTTGGTTTTGCCATATGTTATATAGCTGTCTTTAAAGGGGTCCGCAACTCGGAGATTGTTCAGGTCTCTTACATAGGTATACTTAATGGTGCCTATTGATGAGCCTGTATTGGTCCAATCAATCTGAAGCACTTTTTCAGGGAACTGAGAGCTATGATTAAGAATCCACTGGCCTTCAGTTCCATCAAGTTTTGAGGTTCCTTCAAACCAGACAAATTCAGAAAATGCTCCTGTTCCCTCTTTTGAAATGTACATTTTCCATAAAACATCTGTATTCCTGATTTGTCCTGTCAGCCTTGCTTTATAAGTAACACTTACCTGATTGATGCTGATAGTTGCATTATAACTCCATTGCCATGTTTTAGTGTCAAGATAACCAGGATTATTTTGCATAGCAAGCGCGAATGATGCTACAGGGACAGCAAGTGTAACTTTGATAATGGACCTCCAGTATCCTGCAACAAGTGCAGCAAACTCCCAGTTACTGTTTTCAATGCCTTTTAAAACGGGAAATGAATCATCCGACTTTTTAGCTGCTGCAAAATTGCTGAAATCTATGGTCATTGATTCTGCGGGAGGTAATACAGGAGGATTTCCTTTGTCTTTTTTACATTCCGAATTGGTGACAATTATAAAAGCCGCTATAAGAGCCACGGAGATATATTTTTTCATAAAGTTTAATATTAGTTTGATATAAATGGTAATAAACCTGCAGTAGTATGAATTAAAGTACAATGATGTAAAGATAGAGTATAAATATTTAAAATTACTTTGTTCCCCGGGGTGGTTCGTTTTCAGAATATATTCCGGCTATCATTAAAGAACCTCCCATTAGAGAGATGTCCTTTAAAAGCGCAATCAGGGTTGCAGTTGTGTCTACTCCGTTTATAAGATGAGGAATGTGTATTGTTATAATAAATATGAAAAGAAGTATTGCCAGCAAAATTGTAGATAACTTCACCAGTATTTTGGTAATGATACTTATACTGGCTGCAATAAGCACAATTCCGGTCAGAATCATTATAAATGCAGTTTTGGGGATGAAAGAAGTCAGCATCCCCATATAATAGTCCATCATCAGGAAATGGTTAATTCCAAAAATCGCAAAAGGAAGAGCAAATAAAATTCTTCCCGCCGTGGCCATTATTTTCATGTCAGGATGGTTTTAGTTTTATAATTATCAGTTCTCCTGTTGTTCAATGTGTAAAATTATTTCATAATTCCACCGGATGAAACAGCAACGAACTTTTTGACCCGATATCCGGATCCTGTTATTGATTCTTTAATTTTAACTGTATCCGTTATCTGTGGAAAGTACTCCACTAAAGCTTTTCCGGTAACATAAGAAGCTTTAACGGATTTAACGCCGCTGAGATCTCCGACACGTGTCTGAATGGTTTGTTCACACCCGGTGCAGGTCATTCCCGCGATCGATACTTCAATTACTGATGGCTGCAATTTTAAATAGGACTTTTCAGACTTATTGCTGTTTCTATTGCAGGAGAATAAAATTAAAACAACTGCCAGAAAGACAACGGTTAAATTCTGATTTTTGCTGAACATGATTAATAAATTTAAGACTAAATAGTTACAAGAATCAAAATCCTGTTAAAAGTACAATAAAATTAATATAAACACTAATATGGATTAAAAATCTCTACCCACTTTCAAATCAGTCGGAGATAAAATGAACAAAATTTTATAATACTTGTTTAATAAAAAATGTAAATAAATGGAAAGGAAATCTTTTTTAAAAAATCTTGGAATTGGGATCGCTGTAACTTATTTCGGCGGAGAATCATTTGGAATAAATATTAATAAATCAATTTATAATAATATGGAAACACTTGTAAAACCAGTATTCCCGGCATTACCTTATGCCTACGATGCACTTGAACCCTATATTGATGCACGGACAATGGAGATTCATTATGACAAACATCACAGGGCATATTTTAATAATTACGTAAATGCCGTTACCGGGACATCATACGAAAATGTTCCTGTTGAAAAGGTATTTGAATCGGTTTCAAAAGCAGGGGATGCTATCAGAAATAACGGAGGAGGGTTCTACAATCATACCCTTTTCTGGAATAACCTTCGCAAGGGATCTGCCGGGCCTTCAGCCGATTTTGCGGCAGCCATTTCCGCGGTATTCGGCTCTTTGGATAAATTCAAAGAGACTTTCAGTACTGCTGCAAAAACACGTTTTGGAAGCGGCTGGGCATGGTTGTATCTGGATTCTGACAGGAAACTGGCTATTGGCAGCACTCCAAATCAGGATAATCCTCTAATGGATATTTCAGGGATTAAAGGCACACCTCTTTTGGCACTTGATGTCTGGGAGCATGCATATTATCTTAAATATCAGAACAGGAGACCGGAATATGTTGATGCATTCTGGAATGTTGTTAACTGGGATGAGGTTAGCAAAAGATATCAGCAGGCACTGAAAGCTTAATAAGTAAAAAAGACTGAATTTATTTTCAGTCTTTTTTATGTATCATGTATACAGAAATCTTTTAATTTTCATGGTCGCGGTCTTTTGAAACGGAATAGGCTGAACTACGACTTTCTGGATCTGACTGAACTTATTTACCTGTGAATTGACATACTGCTTGAGTTCGTTCTGAAATTCCTCAATTTTTCCATCAATTTGTCTGGTCACATCCTCCTTCATATGCTGGTATCTCTTTTCAAGCTCTTCCATATTGAAGTGTACCAGTGCTACCAGTTTACCTTTTTGTTGAACCACAAGCGACTCAACCACTCCACGGAAGTTATTTATTACTGATTCAATCTCTTCAGGATAAATATTTTCGCCACTGGCACCTACAATCATATTTTTCAGCCTTCCTTTGATAAACAGATTGTTGTTACTGTCAATCATGCCAAGGTCACCTGTTTTAATCCACCCTTCAGGTGTAAGAACTTCTTTCGTCAGTTCAGGTTCTTTATAGTATCCCTTCATAACATTTGCACCTCTTGCCCAGATCTCTCCCTCTCCTGTCTGCGGATCAGGGTTATTTATTATGAGTTCAATTCCTTCAATTGCAGGTCCGGTGGATTCCAGGACAGATTTTTGCGGGTTAGATCCAGCCAGAAGTGGTGCTGTCTCGGTAAGGCCATATCCTATTGCATATGGAAATCCGGCTTCAATAAGAAATTTCTCAACCGTACTGTTCAGCTTGGCTCCGCCAATGCCATAGAACTTTAATGCACCGCCAAATGTCTTTAAAAGTTTTTTACCTGCTATCTCATTCAGTTTTTTCCTGAAGAAAGGGATCTTATATATCAGACTCAGGTACCATTTGTCGGTAAACGACGGACGGATTTTATTGAAATATATCTTTTCAATAATTAGTGGAACCGTGAGCATCAGGGTTGGTTTAACCTCTGCCATGGCTGGTATCAAAACAGCAGGTGTCGGAGGTTTGCGCAGGTAATAAACACATGAACCGCATAACATTGGAAGTATCAGACCAAGGGTGTTCTCATAGGTATGAGACAGAGGAAGCACTGACAAAAACCGGTCGGTTTCATCAATAGGCTGAATTTTTCTGCCTTTCAGGGCATTAAAAGAGATATTTTTATGCGTAAGCATCACTCCTTTTGACCTGCCGGAAGTTCCGGAGGTGTATATGATTGAAGCAAGGTCATCTTCAGCGACTTCATAATTTTTCAAAGGAGTGGCCGCAGGATCAAACAGAATATTATTATGCCTGGTGTTTACTATAGCAAAGTCTTCAAGCAAAATTACAGTTTTGAGATCCTCTGATTTAAAACCATCAAGCCTTGGCAACATTGCAGATGAAATAAAAATTGCTTTTGTTCCTGAATGTTCAAGGACATTACTGATCTCCGCACCTGAAAAATCAGGTAGAATGGGAACTGCAACAGCTCCCATGAAGGTTACCGCAAAATATGCAATACCCCAGTTTGGCATGTTAGTGCTCAGTATTGCCACTTTATCTCCGGGGCAGATGTCAATCTTTTCAAGGAGAGAGGTCAAAGCGGCTATTTCCCTGCTGACTGCCTTATAATTTTTTGGTTTCTCTCCTACAAAAGCATAGGCGTTCTTTTCCCCAAACCTCTTCAATGTATCATTGAATAAGGCAGGAAAGGTCAGCTTTTTAACCATTTCTTCCATACATGAGCAGTTATTTAACTCATAATTTATATACAAAGTTAACAAATAATGGTTTATCCCTGACCATAAATGATTATAATTATCATATTGACCACAAATGAGATCATTCCTTTTAGCCTTTTATCACCCAGAAAAGTTAATTTTGTATTTATAAAATATTGAAAATGAAAAATGAAACATCATTGATATTCAGGCCGTTTAAATATCTGTATTTATAATTTCGGGTGCAACTATTAAATTTAACTAAAATGATTATGGCTGCATTAATAAGAGTAACCCGGGAATTTACATTTGAAATGGCCCATGCTTTAAGAAATTATGATGGACCATGCAGAAATGTTCATGGTCATTCATACAGGTTGTTCGTTACGGTTTCGGGTGTTCCTGTTGACGATATTAATAATCCAAAAACCGGTATGGTAATCGATTTCACGGAGCTTAAAAATATTATTCTCAACAGGATTGTCAATATTTTTGATCATTCTGTTGTAGTAAGCCGTGACTTTGATAAGGATAAGATGGAGATGATGACAAAAACATTTGGCAATGTAGTGCTGGTAGATTACCAGCCGACCTGTGAAAATCTTGTTTCTGACTTTGCCGAAAGACTTAAGGGAGAATTTCCGACCGGTACAGCATTGCATAGTATTAAACTATATGAAACGGCTAAATCATTTGCAGAATGGGTTGCTTCCGATAATAAATAAATAAAATGACTGAAAATCTGCCTAAGAAACTTTTCCTGCTTGATGCATATGCGCTTATATTCCGCTCATATTATGCATTTATTAAAAATCCCAGGCTTACTTCAAAAGGACTTAATACTTCAGCCATTTTTGGATTTCTTCTGACCCTCGAAGAAGTTCTTCTGAAACAGAAACCAACTCATATTGCAGTGGTTTTTGATACACCTGCACCTACATTCAGGCACGAGATGTATCAGGCCTACAAAGCTCACCGGGATGAGACTCCTGAAGATATTAAAATCGCCGTACCTTACATTAAAAGACTTATAGCAGCATACAATATTCCTGTTATCGATTGCCCCGGATTTGAAGCAGACGATGTAATCGGAACTCTTGCCAGAAAAGCTTCGGACAGGGGTTTTGAAACATTTATGATGACTCCTGATAAAGATTTTGCCCAGCTTGTATCAGGCAATATCTTTATGTTAAAACCATCAAGAAGCGGAAACGACTCTGTGATGTGGGGTGTTGATGATATTAAAAGAGAATTTTCCGTTCAACGTCCGGAACAGGTTATTGACGTACTGGCTCTTATGGGTGATGCTGCCGATAATATTCCGGGAGCCCCGGGTGTTGGTCCGAAAACAGCTATGAAACTTATTTCGGAATATGGAAGTATTGAAGAGTTGTTCATCAATACGGGTAAGCTGAAAGGGAAGCTTAAGGAAATAATTGAAAATTACCGGGAACAAATCGAATTATCAAAAAAGCTGGCAACTATTGAACAGAATGTCCCTGTTGAACTTAACGAAGAAGAGCTTACTATGGAAGTTCCTGACAGGGACAAACTAAAGAATCTTTTTGAAGAGCTTGAATTCAAAACAGTGGCAACAAAAATTCTATCAGAGATTGACAAAGGACAAAATAACAATGAGCAAAAACAAATATCGGTTCTGCCGACAGGACCATTGCAGGGTACGCTATTCGGGGAGGGGCCAATTCACTCTTCTTCCGGGAAAGGCGTCAATTGAGAAAGTCAGCCATAATTATGTGCTTTTACGGACCACTTCTGAGATCCTTGAAATTACAGAAAAGCTGCTGACACTAAAGGAATTTTGTTTCGACACAGAGACTACTAGCATAAGTGCCATTGATTCGGAACTTGTAGCGATAGCCTTTTCCTGGGAGAAAGGAACCGGGTATCTTATTTATTTCCCTGAATCACCGAAGGAGACAAAAGCTATACTGGAAATTATCCGGCCTGCACTGGAGAATCCGGAAATTATTAAAATAGGACAAAACCTTAAATTTGATATACAGGTTCTGGCTAATTATTCCATAGCAGTAAGAGGAACCCTGTTTGACACCATGATAGCTCATTATCTTCTTGAGCCCGATCTGCGCCATAATATGAACATCCTTTCAGAAACATATCTTTCCTATAATCCGGTGCATATCGAAACACTTATCGGTGAGAAGGGAAATTCCCAGAAAAATATGCGGTCAGTTGATGTAGAAAAGCTTACGGAATACGCTGTTGAGGATGCTGACATAACCTACCAGCTTAAGAACATTTTTGAACCCCGTATAAAGAGCGAAGGGCTTGCGGATCTCTCTGCCAACATTGAAATGCCGCTTATAAGAGTGCTTGCTGAAATTGAAAGGAACGGTGTGATACTGAATCTTGACGTTCTGAAAGCGATAACTGTAAACCTCAGGGACGATATTATATCTCTTGAAAAGGAGATCTACTCACTTGCAGGAACAGATTTCAATATATCTTCTCCGAAACAACTTGGCGATATACTATTTGTCAGGCTTAAACTCGACGATAATGCAAGGTTTACAAAGACAAAACAATTTGTTACAAATGAAGAGATTTTACAGAGGCTCGCATCCAAACATCCGATTATCAATAAAGTATTGGAATACAGAGGTCTTAGGAAGCTTCTCTCTACATACGTTGATGCTCTTCCACTGCTTGTCAATAAAAGAACGGGAAGAATTCACACATCTTTTAATCAGGCAGTAGCTTCTACGGGACGATTAAGCTCCAACAACCCCAACCTTCAGAATATTCCTGTCAGAGACGAAAGAGGAAGGGAAATACGGAAAGCTTTTATTCCGGCTGAGGGTCATATTTTCTTTTCTGCTGACTATTCTCAGATTGAGCTAAGACTGATGGCACACCTCAGTAAAGACAAAAGCATGATTTCGGACTTCCTTTCAGGGAATGATATCCATGCAGCCACTGCTTCAAAAATATTTGGAGTTGACATCAGCGATGTAACCAGGGAGATGAGGAGCAGAGCTAAAACTGCAAATTTCGGGATCATTTACGGAATTTCTTCATTCGGGCTTTCAGAGCGTCTTACTATAGGAAGAAAGGAGGCAAAGGATCTGATTGATGGGTATTTTAATTCTTACCCGGGAGTGAAACTATACATGGATGAGAGCATAAAAAAAGCCCGGGAATCCGGATTTGTTACTACTATGTTTGGACGTAAGAGATACCTTAGGGACATAAATTCGCGTAACCAGGTAGTAAGGGGTAATGCTGAGCGAAACGCAATTAATGCACCAATTCAGGGAAGTGCAGCAGATATAATAAAATTAGCAATGATCAGGATATATGACAGGATGAATGCAGAAAAATTTAGCTCAAAAATGATATTGCAGGTTCATGACGAACTTATCTTTGAGGTCCTGGAGCAGGAGCTTGAAAAGCTTAAGAAGATTGTCCTGTTTGAAATGGCTAATGCAGTTAAACTCGATGTTCCCCTTAAAGTAGACTGGGGCACAGGGAAAAACTGGTTTGAAGCTCATTAAAAGGAGTAAAGCACAACACAACAGCGTAACAGGTAAATGACAAAATAACGGCCATGCTGCCAAAAATGAACAAAGACTCCTATTCTTAAGTATACATGTAAAAAGGATCAGATAAAAATGGAAAATATGGTAGTCAAAGTTTTGTTTTTCGGAGTCCTTGCAGAGGTTGCTCAGACTAACCTTAAACATTACCGTGAGGTGAAATCGGTAAGCGACCTAAGGTTAAGGATTCAGGATGATTTTCCTGAAATTATCCATTATAGTTTCCGTATATCTCTTAATAATGAGATAATTAATAATGATCAGGTTCTCAATGACGGTGATGAGATTGCTTTAATGCCTCCATTCGCGGGCGGGTGAACTTTATACGAGAAAAATCATTCAGGAAATGGTAAAAACCTTTCTTAAAAGCGGTCCGATAAATGAAGAGGCAATATCGGGATTAATCAACAGCCTGAAAAAAGATAAATCTGCCGGCGCTCATTCTGTTTTTCTTGGTCAGGTCAGAGCTGACATCCTTAATGGTAAAACGGTAATGGGCATAGAATACTCCGCGTACGAAGGGATGGTAAATATTGAAGCTGAAAGGATTGTCGCAGAGATAATTTTAGAATTCAAAGATGTAAAAACCATTGATATATTACATTCTTCAGGCATGGTAAAAGCCGGGGAGATTTCCCTTCTCATAATAGTTTCAGCCGGTCATCGTCAGAATGCCACAGCGGCCTGCACCAAAACCATTGAGCTTGTTAAAGAGAGGCTGCCAGTCTGGAAGAAAGAGATATTTGAGGACAATAGCCATGAATGGAAATAATATCAACCGGCTTACTCTTATAACTTAAGAGGAGATTGTTTTTATCAGTAATGTTTGATGGACCTTTCCCCTTCAGGATAGAAGTATATAACTCCTTATTGTTCAGAACATCAAGAGCTTTCATTACCTGCTCATCTTTTTTCAGTGTCCATGCAATAGCTCCCGACTCATAAAAATAACGACTGATTATCTCATCTTCAAGAAGTTCTGTTATTTCACTCCTGAAAAGTGTAAGGTCATGATCAAGACTATGGACAATATCTTTTTCGAGTGCGGTAAAGAGATCTTTATGCAATTCGTAGTACTTTTCTTTTTTTGCATTCTCGATAAGCTCATTAAGTGATTCTTCGGTAACGGTTTTGTAATTGAATTTACGGCTTAAAAGATAGTTCTTGAAATCTATATAGTCCTTGTCGGTTAAATGGAACTGATCAGGAGATTTGATATCAGGGTGAGCCCAGAAATACTTTGTGGCATAGTCGAAAATAAAATTACGTAAATATAGTTCAGTAGCAACCTGGCTTAATGGTTCAGGTAAAACTTTGACATCAGGAGTTATTCCTCCACCATCTTTTACAATTCTGCCATTTCTGGTTTTGAATTCAGAAATAAGGGAATCGGGGATGATTCCTACGCTTCCATCTTCGTTAGGATGCGAAAAATCGATGGCCTGTATGCATCTTCCACTGGGGATGTAATATTTTGCAGTAGTGACCTTAAGCTGGGTATTATAACTTAGCGGGCGTGTTATCTGTACAAGTCCTTTTCCATACGAACGCTGGCCAACAATGACACCCCTGTCAAGGTCCTGAATAGCTCCGGCAACTATTTCTGAAGCTGATGCAGAACCATGGTTAATTATAATTGCGAGAGGAATTTTATCATCAAGGCTCTGTTTTGTAGTCTTAAAGTCTTCATCAAATTGTTTAATTTTTCCTTTAGTTGATACTACTTCAGTTCCAGGTCCGACAAACAGGTTCACTATTTCAACAGCTTCAGTAAGCAGGCCGCCGGGATTGCCCCGGAGGTCAAGAATAATCTGTTGGGGATTATTCTTTTTTAACTCAACAAGAGCATTGCGGACATCATCAATACAATTCTGGGTAAAAGTTGTGAACCTGATGTAACCTGTTTTTGAATCGATCATCCCTGAATATGGAACAGGGGGTATAGAAATTTTCTCTCTTTTGAAGGTGGTAATCAATCTCTTTCCCGTTTCTTTCAATTGTAAGATTGATTTCAGCTCCGGCATCGCCTTTTAGCTTTTCACTTACCTGTTCTGTTGATAGTCCTTTTAGGGAAATGCCATCGACTTTCTTAAGAAGATCACCGGGTTTGATTCCGGCATGGTCAGCCGGAAAACCTTTATAAACTTCACTAATAACTGTATAATCTTCGCCTTTCCTTACTAAGGACCCAATTCCTCCATATTTCCCGGTAGTCATAATATTAAATTCCTCCACATCCGATTCGGGATAATATACTGTGTATGGATCAAGAGTTTTAAGCATATTATCAATACCTGATTTAATAATTTTATCAGGATTGATATTATCTACATAGAAGGTGTTCAGTTCCCTGAACAGTGAAAAAAAGATATCAAGATTTTTAGCAATTCTGAAATCTTTTGTTTCCTGGGTAACAAGGAACCCGCCACTAATAAATATTAAAAGTATGAGACTTAAAGTTAAGAATATCCTGTTGAAGCCTGTTTTTTTCATGTGTGATCTATTTTTAAATCAGAGCGACGAAATTAACAAGAAAATTGCATAAAGAGGTTGGTGAAGAAACAATTAAGACAACTTTAACGTTTTTTATCCTTTTTTCTTAAGATGATTTATTAGTTCGTTTATCATATCCGTGATAGATTTCTCTATTGTAGAATAATCCGGAATATTATTACCGCGAAAAATAACGACCAAAACAATCCGGGTGTTAAGGGAAGACAATTCTTCATATAAAAATCGCTTGTTTCTGCGGTATGCTTCCCTCATCCTTCTTCTGATGAGATTTCTTACAACAGCAAGGCGGAATTTTTTTTTGGGTACGCTAAAAGCTATCTGTGCAGGATACTGAATAGAAACACTACTTTTTTGCCAGACCGTTTTTAGCAGGGGAGAAAAGAAGATCTCTCCGTTTTCAAATAGAGTTTCTATTATTTTTATGCTGCTGAGTCGTTCAGATTTAACAAATGTTTCCCTTTTAATATTCATTTTTTTGAAACTCAAAGATTATCAGATAAATTTCTTAACCGCTCTTCAGCGTAAGGGGTTGAACAATTAAATTCAGAGGATTTAAGTTTCTGACAAGGCTGGAATAAGAGATATTATCTGGAATTCCTGTTATATTCTTTCAGATAATCATCAAGAGCCATGGTCATTGAAGGGGCTCTAAGGTTTGGAGCAATTATATCCAGCCTCCATCCTTGCTGCTCTACTGCACATGCAGTTGTAGGTCCAAAAGCAGCAATTTTCATATCTCCCTGGATAAACTCCGGATAGTTTTCTTTTAGCGATTTTATTCCTGAAGGGCTATAAAAAACAACAATGTCGTAATCAAAATCCTTGAAATTAGAAAAATCTGCACTTTTTGTTTTATAGAGTGTCCCGATATTGTATTTTATATTGTTTTTATCAAGTAAAACAGGGATCTCTGCATTATGCGGTTCCGAAAGAGGAACAAAGAAACTGTCCTCCCCGTGTTTAACGATAACCTCAATAAGATCCTGAAACCGGGCCTTACCATGAAATATTTTCCGTTTCCTGTATACAATGTATTTCTGCAGATAAAAAGCAACGTTTTCTGTTATGCAGAAGTATTTCATTGAATCCGGAACAACTGCCCGAAGTTCATTGCATATCCTGAAAAAATGATCTATCCCTGTTTTACTTGTGAATATTACCGATGTAAACTCAAGAATATTGATTTTTTGCAGGCGAAAATCTTTTGACGATATACCTTCAACCTCAATAAATGGCTTAAAATCAATTTTCAGATTATATTTCCTTGCCAGTTCGAAATATGGAGATTTCGGATTGGCTGGCTCTGGCTGTGACACTAGGATCTTTTTTATTTTCAACTTCTTACAGTTTAAATTGTATCTTCAAAGCAACCCACCAAAACTAAAAAAGGTCTGCAGAGTATTTCAATAAAACTAAAAAAGGCATAATTTCCAGGGAGCAAAGGTATAAAATCAAATAGAAAATCGAAATATTACGATTTATAAATATTAAAATTAGTCTTGCCATACGAATTATAAGCATCAATATCGATGCAAAAAAACCTGAAATAATTAAAAAATTTACAGGGAAAATATGCGTATACGAAATCAGAATTACAATAATGAAAAGAATTATTGCACTGAAACGGTATGACTGGTATACAATAAACAGGTATTCTCTGAATAGTTCCCTTTCTCCACTGATTGCGCCCGTTATAACACAGACAAAGTGACGCAATGTAACAGCTATTATGATTATTCCTACTGAGATAAGCCATACTGTAATTCCTGAAAGCCCGGAAGGAATTATCCCGTACCACTCTGCTGCATAATAGGCAAATAAGCCAATGTTAAAAAAAGTAATAAGATTTAATAAAGTAGCCTGCCAGTTAAATAGTCCTCCGATATCATGCGATACGGAGTCATTTATGCCCCGGAATAGAAAAAATCTTGTGACTTCGGGTATCAGTCTTTTAGAGGTTATTCTGATCAGTGAATATATAAAAGCTCCAAAAAGCAGGAATCCCAGCAGCCAGTCATCATGAAAAGGCTTTGCAGGTATTCTTTTGCCGCTTTTTAGATGATGAATCAGGGAAGCCCTTGTTACAAGTTCCCTCTCTATATTCTTTTCCGTAAACAGGAAGGGAAACCTGTCTGTTTTTATTAATTTACCCTTTGTAATAATGTTAAGTGAATCATAAAAAGTGATATCTGCAATTACATTTCTCCGGCAAACGGCAGTAGTATCTACAACTGTTTTCATATTATCGGTCTGGCGGTAGGGTTTATGGTAAGAAGGCAGGGTATCCTTTTGCAGTGCTGCATGCTGAAGGGAGGAATCAGTTGGGTGCTTTAATGAGTCTGTCGGAACAACAGGATTGAGTTTGGTTGTGTCCTGCATACTAAAGCCTGTTATAGTTACTTTTTTGCTTCATAGAAACACAAAAGTAGTGATATTTACAAAAAGGAAGACCACGCAAACGGAAAGCAAGCGGGTCAGAAATAATTATTTGAAGTTCCGGATATATCAATAAGAATATTATTTGCAAGGCCACTGGCTCCAATTCTGAACAGGGTATTATTAAGCCACTCTTCTCCTAAACAGTATTTCACAATCTGATAATAAATTATTGCATCAGCTGTATTAACAATTCCTCCGGCTGCTTTAAAGCCCACCCTTATACCTGTTTCTGAATAAAAATCTGAAATTGCGCTGCACATTAAGAATGCTGCTTCAGGAGTTGCTGAAACACTAATTTTACCAGTTGAAGTTTTAATAAAGTCAGCTCCGGCATCCATTGCAATCATCGAAGCTTTAAATATTTTTTCAGAGTCCGCAAGCAAACCCGACTCAATGATAACTTTAAGTTGCTTTTCTCCTACAGCTGCTTTTATTTCTCTTATTTCGGCAGCTACCTTTTCAAAATCATTTCCAAGAAAATCTCCAACAGGTATTACAATGTCAATCTCATCAGCCCCTGCCTCTATTGCCATTTTAGATTCTGCAATCTTGATACTTCTGAATGTCTGGGAAGTTGGAAAAGCCCCGGCAACAGCTGCTATCTTTACATTTTTTACTGATAATTTTTCTTTCACAACCGAAACGAAGTTCGGAAAAACGCAAATAGCAGCAACGTTTGGGATATTGGAAAACCTGCCTGAAAAACTATTTACCTTACCCGTCAGGTGGATTATATTACTTTTGTTGTCAGAAGTATTTAAACTCGTTAGATCTATGAGGTTTAAGATACTTATTAAAAGATGCTTATCCGTTACAATGGACCTGTCGGGTATAGCCTTTTTAAGTCCCTTTTTAATCTCTGATTCCGAGGGACAGGATTTGCTAAGTTTTTGATACAGCTTTGTCATACAATCATTTCTTATGTATAAAAAATCAATGGTGCTTTGGAAAAAAGAACGGGTTCAATATAATGCTTTTTGTTTTCATAATTATTTTTAATTAATATTTAAGTTGAATTAACAACTTCAAAATATTTTATAGAATAACCATATTGCAGGCTGATTCTGATTTGTTAGACCAAAATGTATTCCGGCACTAAGTAGCTCAACTAAATGCAGAGACTCCGGTGATTTAGCAAAAAGGCGCAATGAGCTTAAATTTATGGTTTTGTAAGGTAAGATTTAAAACAGTACTTAATTTTTTTGGTCCCCAAGTTTCTTATTACGGGCCAGGGATGCAAAAATCCCGAAAACTGACAGTATGGAGAATATTATAAAGCCTGTTCTCATACCTGCGATAAACCCGGGGTAGGTTGACGGATTTATCGTTTGTTTACCTAAATATACTGAGATAATCATCATGGCAATGCCCATACTCATCATTTGACCTATCATCCTCATGGTTCCAACTACACCGGACGCAACACCCAGGTGGCGTTTCTCAACAGAGCTCATTATTGCATTTGAATTGGGAGAGGAAAAAAGGCCGAATCCGATACCCATAATCAATAATATAATTACTAAAAGATAATCTGGCGTTGTTTCTTTTATAAAACAAAGCATGATGAGTCCGACAGCTGTCAGACCCATTCCTGCAGAGGCAATTACTCCGGGGTTCTTTATATCTGAAAGCTTTCCAGCTAAGGGAGACAAAAGGGTCATGGCAATAGGTTGGGAAATCATGATTAAGCCGGCACTTCTGGCATCCAGCCCTTTCAGATACTGAAGGTATAGACTAATAAAGAATCCGGTTGCACTGGTTGCCGAATAATTTATCAGGGCTGCAATCCCGGAAAATGCAAAGACCCTGTTTCTGAGAATCAGGCGTACATCAAAAACAGGATTTGCAGTTTTCTTTTCAAAAAAAAGAAAGACCCCGGCCATCAGAATACCGGCAGAAAGAAAGAACCATCCGGATGCTGAAGGGAGTCTGGAAAACCCATACATAAATGAAAACAAAAATATTCCATAAATAATGGATCCCCTGAAGTCAAATTTCTCACCATGAGCATCGGCCCATTCTGTTTTCATTTTTTTGGCTATCAGATAGAGAGAGATTAGTCCGAAAGGGACAAGAAAAGCGAAAATGCTTTTCCAACCAAAATATTGGGTAAGCAGTCCGCCGATAATTGGTCCGCTGGAAAGACCCAGGTAAACAGCTGTTATATTTATCCCCAATGCACGGCCACGTTCTCCGGAGGGAAAGACTGAAGTTATTAGGGCAAGACTAGTGCCAAAGATCATCGCACTTGAAATTCCCTGTAGTATTCTTAAAATTATCAGATAGGTTATGGTTACGGTGAAAAGTATAAAAAAGGTTGAAATAGTAAACAGGAAGATTCCAGCTGTAAAAACTCTCTTTCTTCCTATAATATCTGCCAGTTTACCAAAAGGTAACAGGAAAATAGCCGAAGAAAGGATAAAACTACTAATAACCCATCCCAGACTTATTGCATTTGCATTGAGATCCTTTCCTATTGCAGGCAGAGCAAGATTAACAGCTGAACCAAGGAACGGCGTGAGAAATGCCGCAAAGGTTGCAACAAGCAATACCGACTTTTTCAAAGACTTCTCATCAGCCGGGTCAGAGGGAATGTTAATAGGATTTTCTGTTTGTATTATCTTTTTTTTCATTCCTTGTCCTTTGTATCGATAATTATTGTAACCGGTCCGTCATTGATAAGTTCAACATCCATCATAGCTCCAAATTCCCCGGTTGCAACAGATTTGTCTGAAAGTTGTGAGAGCAGCTCTATAAAACTGTAATAAAGCGGGCCTGCTATTCCTGGATGAGCAGCCCTGACATAAGATGGTCTGTTACCTTTTCTGGTATTCGCGTAAAGTGTAAATTGACTTATTACCATGATACTTCCCGCGGTATCCCGGACCGATAGATTCATTATCCCTTCAGCGTCATTGAATATCCTAAGCCGTATAATTTTATTACAAAGCCATTCAATATCTGAATTATTATCGGCTTCTTCAAACCCGGCAAATATGAGCATTCCCGGGCCGATCTCTGATTTAATGATCCCCTCGATGGTTACAGAAGCTTTTATTACCCGTTGAATTACAGCTCTCACAGCACCTTTTTTGTAATCAAATATATGGAATCAATTCTGAAAACCTTAAGATGATGTTTTATATTATATTTGCGCATATTTAGATTATCTCATGGACTATATTACAATGATAGCAGTAGCACTTGGATTATCGTTCGATACATTTGCAGTTTCTCTCTCCTATGGCGTAATACAGAATAGGATAATGTTCCTTCAGGCTGCGAGGATTGCACTGTTACTTGCCTTTTTTCAGGGTGGGATGGTCGTTTTGGGGTATTTTCTGGGTTCAATAGTCTCGAATGCTCTAAAAGAAGTTGACCACTGGATTGCATTAGGGTTACTATCTATTCTGGGCATAAGAATGATTGTGGCAGGTTTTAAAAGAGAAGAGGGAACCGAGTTTAAAGATTACAGCAAAACAATTCCTCTCCTTTCCATAGCTATAGGAACAAGTATTGATGCTTTTGCAGCAGGGATAAGTTTTGCACTTCTTAATATTATGATCTGGGAAGCAGGCCTTATTATAGGATTAGTAACCTTTCTGGCATCAATGACCGCCATAAGGATCGGCAAAGCTTCCGGCGAACGGCTTGGTCAGAGAGTAGAGGTAATCGGGGGCCTGATTCTTATTGCTATTGGATTAAAGATTTTCCTTGAGCACATTCTTATAGGATGAACAATTTTTATTTCACCTGATATTATTCTTTTAACGGGTTCTCAGTATAAGGAATATAACATACTTTCCGGACTGCTAAAATGGAATCAGGGATCTGCGACGATTTTCAAAAACAGCCATCTCATTAAAACCTACCGCCCTTAGTAAATCATAGGCCTCATCAAAGTACTGGCCTACCCGCCGGGGCATGTGTGCATCAGAGTTGACACAGACTGGCACTCCTTCTTCCCTGAAAACATGCAAAAATTTCCTGTCAGGATAAAAATCAGCCAGAGGTCTGTTTCTTCCATTTGTATTTAATTCAAAGGCGACATCGCTGATCTTCATTACCCTGGCAAGTTTCCGGTAAAAGGGTTCGGGGTCTGTCGACGGTTTATAACCGTAGATCCTTATAAGATCACAATGTGCCATAATATCGAAAAGACCGGAGGAGGCTGCATTGCAAACCTGATCGAAATAAGTTTTAAACAATCTGTCAAGGTCCTTCCCTTGATAAAATTCAGGACCTTCATCAACTGTCATTTCCCCGAGAAAATGAACGGATCCGATAACATAGTCAAGATCAACACTATTAAGAAATAACTCAATTTCTTTTTCCTTTCCTGGTAAAAAATCAACCTCCAGCCCCGTTTTTACCAGGATCTCATCGGTTTTTCCCCTGAGAGCTGTAATATGATTTAAATAGTCAGAAATGTTTTCGGGATTCATGTTCCACCCGAGTTGTTCCTTAGATAGCGCAATATGTTCCGAGAACCCTATTTCTTTTAATCCTGCAGCAACAGCCGGCGCTATATAATCATCCGGAGTCGCTCTGCCGTCGCTGTATAATGAATGTATGTGATAATCAGTTTTGTAAACCATTTTTTTTTCTGCTGCTGAACTTTTCTAACCGGGGTTTAAAATAGAACCAAATTTGGCAATAAAACAAATGGAAATGTTATAATATGATCAGGAAATTAATAAATTTGTGAAAAACACAAATTGTGAGCGTAGACAGAAAGTTTTGTGTGTGTGAAAAATGTGATTTTCGGGATGTTGTCTTTTCTTACCTAGATGATTCGTCAATTCAGGAACTTTGCAATAATAAAGAAGAACAATCTTTCCATAAAGGTGAGATAATTAATCACGAAGGCGAAAAAATTATTGATTTTAAGTATCTCAAGAGCGGATTGGTCAAACTTTACAGGAGGACTCCTGCCGGCGAAGAACAGATAATTACCATAACACGTCCATTCGAGTTTGTAAGCAATATGAGTATCTTTTCTGATATGCGGTACCAGTATTCTGTATCAGCTGTCGAAGATTCCATTGTCTGCGTAGTTAAGCTTGATTTTATAAAGGAATTATTCCTGCGGAACGGTGGATTCGCAATGGGACTTCTTACCAAAATATCAAAGATAAATGATAAGATACTGAATCAGACACTCGATATAAGACAAAAAAACCTTACGGGAAGAGTTGCATTTGTACTTCTTTATTTTTCAAACGAGATATATAACTCCAGGGTGTTTGAACTGCCTGTATCAAGGAAAGAGATTGCAGATTATATTGGCATGAGTACTGCCAATGTTATCAGAACTATTTCAGATTTTAAAAGAGACAGTATAATAAAAGTCTTTGGAAAGACAATTGAAATTGTGGATTTCAACAAGTTAGAGCTAATTTCCAAAAGAGGTTAAAGGGACAATAATTCCACGGGTTAATTCGGTGCGTCTTGAATATTATCCTTGTGTTAAATTGTTAAAGTGTTTCAGTTAAACCAAGCTTTCCAGTTAATTTATTTTTAGTTTTCCAGTCATATAAAATCTGCTATGAAAAAACTTTTTGTATTTACCGGTATAATATTGGTTTCTGCTATATTGTACGGACAATCCGAAATTATTAAAACATCCAAATCCTTGGAAGTCAAGAGGAAGGAAGAAAAAAATTACACTCTTACAGGCTACAGACACGGGGTGAATTTTTTCCCCAAAGTAAGATTGCCCCAGGTACAATATGAAGCCGGAGATGATCTGACTTTTGACAAATATCATTCTGAAGATGTTGTTTATATATGGCTTAAACGTTGGGCCGAAAAATATCCTGAACTTATTGAACTGTACCAGGTTGGCGAAAGTTTTGAGGGCAGGCCAATCCTGCAGATAACCATGACAAACAAAAAAACAGGCAAAGACACTGATAAACCGGCAGCGTTCTTTGAAGGAGGGCGGCACAGTGGTGAAGTGACCGGGACAGAATGCGTTCTCTGGCTTATCAAATATCTTCTTGATAACTACGGAACAGATCCCGATGTAACTCACCTTCTTGATACAAAATCAATTTATCTGAAACCAATAAATAACCCTGACGGGCATAACCTCTACATGAATACTGCCCAGAGTAACAGAAGCACGGTTAGACCTGACGACAATGATGGTGATGGTCTGCTTGACGAAGATGCTCCTGATGATCTCGATAGTAATGGCGTAATTCTGACTATGAGATGGAAAGATGAAAATAAAGGAACACAGATACCAGATCCCGGCGACCCGACAGGGAGAATCATGAAGAGGGTCCCCGCTGGACAGGGAATTTATCTTACATCATCAGAAGGGATTGATAATGATGCTGATGGTCGTATTAATGAGGATGGTATTGGCGGGCTTGACCTTCACCGGAATTATCCTGAAAACTGGAGACCAGAAGCAGAAAAGACAGGTCGGGGATATACCCAGGGTGGCGCCGGAGAGTATCCTCTAAGTGAAACTGAAACCAGGGCAGTTGTCTTATTTCTCCTTTCCCACCCTAATGTATATATAGTCAACTCAATGGATACAAGTGTGCCAATGCACCTCAGGCCACCCTCTACCTCTTCCTCTGAGGAAAGAATGTACCCGGAAGATCTGAAATGGTATAAGACTTTTGATGCAATCGGCAAAAAATTAACCGGATATGAAAAAGCCGGAGATGTGTATGATGATTATGGCAGTGGAACTCCTCTGTTTGGCCATGGCCCCGATTTCGGGTACTGGTATTTCGGAGCAATCTGGTATGGTGATGAGATCTGGAACGGTGCTAAGTATAAAGATTATAACGGAGACGGGACAGTTGATCAGCTCGATATGATCAGATGGGATGATGAAGAAAATGACGGCAAAGGTTTTTTCGAATGGACCCCGGCAAAACATCCGGTGTACGGGGAAATTGAAATAGGAGGTTTTAATCCGAAATTTTTCTTGCAGAACCCACCTGCCAAACACCTGGAACCCTGGATAAGAAATGAAGCTATGTTTAATCTCGAAATGGCAAAGTATCTTCCTGAACTGGTTTGGGAGAACATAGAAGTGAAAAAGATCAAATCCTATAAGTCAGACTCCTCAGATTACCAGTTAAAAGTAAGTTTTAAAAACACGGGGAGACTTCCTACTGCTTTAAAACAGGCGCATCTTGTTAAAATTGTGACCTCCGACCGGGTTGTCCTGGATTTTGATACAACAGGCACCCTGAAAGGTAAGACGGGATATAAGGTAATTAAGGATATAAAAGAACCGGGAAATGAAGTAAACAGAAGAAGATTGCCGGCAAGTGACAGACAAATCAGGGGAAGACAGGTATCTTCAAATGTTCCTGATACACAGGGAGGATCGGTTACTACAGCTGTATTCACTATCAGGCTTTACAGCAGAACGGAATTAAAAGGAAAAGCAAGTATTTTCTCTACCCGGGGAGGTGTTCTGAGAGATAAAGAATTTCTAATCAGATAATATATTATTCAGAGCATCATACAGGCTTTTGAAAGCAAATTGGTAACCGGCGTCTGTTATTTTTTTGGAGGATACCCGGCTCCCTTTAAGTATAATATCTGACATTTCACCCTTAACAGCTTTCAGAATAATTGCAGGAACCGGCAGTGGTAAAACAATACGTTTAATGATATTAGCAAGGGTTTTAATAAAGTCAGTGTAAGTGACATGCTGAGGTGCGACAGCATTATATGCTCCGCTAATTCCGCTATCCTCAATTGCTTTCAGATAGATATTGCACAGATCTTTTATATGTATCCAGGGTATGTGTTGCCGTCCATTACCCATGATCATCAGAAAGCCATATTTTGCCGATACCATCAGTTTTGAAAGAGCAGAGTCATTTTTAGCCAGGACGACTGCGGTTCTGATTTTAACCGTGCGAATACCATCTTTCCCAAAGAGATCAACAGCCTGTTCCCATTGCCTGCAGAGAGAACCAGTAAAATCATTTGAAGGGGGATCCTCTTCACTATAGATTTTATCAGAAGTCACCGTCCCATAATACCCGGTTGCAGAGGCTGAAATAAATGCTTTTAACCTGATTTCGTTATCAGTTATGACCTTATGGAGAAACAATGAAGACTCGACCCGGCTTTTTATAATGTCAGCTTTTCTGTTTTTAGTCCATCTTTTTTCCCCGATGTTTGCCCCGGTCAGGTGAATTATAAAATCAACGCTCTGAAATACTGCAGGGTCTATAATCTCTTTCCCGGGATCCCATCTGTAAACTCTTACTTTGCCAAACTGATTAGCGTTCCTTGAGAGGTGTGACACCCTATATCCCTTTCCAAGAAGAAGTGATGTAAGATATTTTCCAACTAGTCCACTCCCACCTGTAATAAGAACCGATGTGTTCTTTATTAAATTTGTATCGGTTTGATTTTCCGGCATATGAACGGGTTTTGGAATAATCTTAAAAAATCTTATTTTTGGGATCTTAAAATTACTAATTAATGGAATCAAATAAAAGGGTAAAAACATGGTAAATCAGAAAACAACAAAAGGTGTAATTGCAATTCTGACCGGAGGTGGCGATGTACCTGGTCTCAATCCGGCTATTCGTGCAGTTACAATACGGGCCAACCGCGAAGGATACAAAGTAATAGGACTTCGCAGGGGCTGGGCAGGAATTACTGAGCTCATCAGGGATAGCAAAGCAGACAACAGCAACTGCTTTCAGATACTTACAGATGATATTGTAAATAAAGCGGGCCGGTCGGGAGGTACCTTTTTACATACTTCCAGGACAAAACCCAGCCACATGTCAAGGGCAACCGTACCGGAGCATCTTCAAAGTACATATAATGCCGAGGTAAATGACCTGACTCCGGAAATCATAAAGAATCTTGAATGGCTAGGGGTTGATTATCTTATTCCTATTGGTGGTGATGACACTCTCAGTTATGGAGTTCACCTACATACGAAAGGGGTGAATGTTGTCGCTATTCCTAAAACAATGGACAATGATGTCCCCGGTACAGATTATTGCATAGGATTCAGTACCTGCATAACACGGACAATTCAAATTGCAAATAATCTGAGGACATCAGCAGGGTCGCATGAAAGACTTCTGGTCCTTGAAGTATTTGGAAGATATGCCGGATTCACTGCGATGCTCCCCACTATGGCAGGTGCAGCAAACAGGTGTGTAATACCTGAGTATGAGTTTGATATTGAACTTCTTACAAAACTACTTGTTGAAGACAGAAACATTAATCCAAGCAAATATTCAATTGTTATGGTTTCAGAAGGAGCCATGTTCAAAGGCGGGAAAATGGTTTTTGCTGATAATGAAAAGGATGCCTATGGCCACGCAAAACTTGGTGGCATTGGTGATCTTGTTTCAGCAAAGCTTAAAGAATTATCAGGAAAATATAACAATGGCAAAACGATAAATATAATTACACAGAAATTGGGATATATGGTCCGGGGAGGAGATCCTGACGCTTTGGATTCAATAGTTCCGATGGCTTACGGTAATATTGCTTTTGACCTTATTCTTAAAGGGTTACACGGAAGAATTGTTGTGCTAAAAGACGGAAGATACGATGATTTGCCAATAGATGTTGTTACATCAAGTAAAAAATTAGTAAAAGTATCAGATTATTATAATGTTGAAAGATTGAGACCATTTTATCACAGTTTTGAAAAGAAACCATTCCTTTTGATGGCTTCAGGTGGTTAATGGGTTGATTTACATTTAAATAAATTAAAGAGACGCTCAATTTGAACGTCTCTTTTTGCTTAATTGCTTGTGGATTTTATCATCTGACACATATTTCCTTACTTTTGTGACAAATAAATTTTTTTGGAAAAGGGATTAATATTAAAGTCAACTGGAATCCGCTACCGGGTATTAACGGAAAGCGGCAATATAATAAATTGTATCATCAAGGGCAGATTAAGGATCAGGGAATTGCAAACAACAAACCCGGTTGCCGTAGGGGATAATGTTCTTTTTGAATTCGGAGAAGATATCAATTCAGGTATCATTACCGGTGTTCTCGACAGAAAGAATTATATACTTAGAAAATCGTCAAACTTATCTAAACAATCTCAGATAATTGCTGCAAACATAGATCAGGTATTCCTGATGGTAACAATAATACTTCCTGCAACACCCATTGAATTTATTGACAGATTTCTGATCACTGCTGAAGCTTATCGCATACCGCTAAAGATTATATTTAATAAAACCGATCTTTATGATGAATCAGAATTATCAAAAATGGAAAAACTGATTTCAATATACAGTAAGATAGGGTATGAATGTATAAGGCTTTCTTTGTTCAACAAAGAAAATCTAAACCTCCTGATCCAGTTAATGAAGGATAAAATTAACCTGGTGTCAGGAAATTCGGGAGTAGGTAAAACGACCCTGTTAAATTCATTTAAACCATCTTTAAATCTGAAGACGGAAGAGATTTCAGATTATCACAAACAGGGAAAACACGTCACTACATTCCCTGAGATGCACCAGATGCCCTTTGGCGGTTTTGTGATTGATACTCCCGGAATCAGAGGATTTGGGGTTGTGGAAATGGACAGGAATGAAATTTATCATTTTTTTCCCGAAATTTTCAGAACCTCAAAAAAATGCCGGTTTTATAACTGTCTCCATCTTGATGAACCAGGATGTGCTGTAAGGAATGCAGTTGAAATAGGAGATATTGATCCCTTGCGCTACAGAAGCTACATTAATATACTTGAAGACGGGAATTCTAAATACAGGTGAATTAGGTAAAAGATTAATAATATTATCTTTATTTTCGAAAGCATAGTAACATTTCTAACGTGAAAAAGACCCTGATTTTAGTTTATTCAATACTAATAGTTATTTTCCTGGCAAATTATATCTATTATAAAAGCCTGTATAATAAGCAAATAAGCTACATGATAGCTTTGCTTAACCGTCAGGTTCAATTAGCAGGGCTTACTGTAGATCAAACCAATAATCTCTTTTTGAGTGATCTTAATCAGATTAGCTTTTCTGAAGATATTACACTGTTTTTCAATAATCCGGACCATCAGTACAGGACTACAGAGAAGCTGAAATTGTTTTTCACAAAATATCAGGACTTTGTAACAGGAATTAAATTGTATGACAATAACAGAAATGAATTCACACTTAAGAAAGATGATACTACAGATGACTGGCTTGAACAGCCATTTAAACTTCATGTTCAGGGGAAAATAGTTCCGGTGGAAAATCTGGTGCAGAACAACAAAAAATTTGAATATTATCTGCCGGTAATTAAGGATAATAACGTTGTTGGAAATATAGTAGTGACAGTTGATTTTCAGAAATACTTTTCAGAACTATTTTCAGTATTTAACTTGCAGGATTTCCAGTGGCAATGGGTCATTAATGACTCAGGGGAACTTATTTTTGATAATAATGAAACCCGTCATGATTATACAGGGATAGAGAAAATTAAGAATGAGATTGGAAATGGGGTAAGTGATAATATTATTCATAAAGTAATAACTAATGGAAAAGAGAAAGAGATAATTTCATCATTTTACTCAACACAATTACTTCAAAGGAACCTTGGCCTTTTATTTTCAGCTCCAATGGATTTTATCCATAAATATATAATCAGAAATTCACTTTTTATTATACTGGGTACAATGTTACTTATACTGGTTATTATTTTTGTATTCTGGCGATATATAAAATCGTTTAAATACGAAATGAACCCGATAAATACTTCTGATAAAATTCTATTTACCCTTATTGAAGAGATGCCGGTGGGGGTAGTCATTCACAACAAAAGCAGGAAGATAATCAAGGCGAATAAAGTTGCCGCAAGCTTATATTCTTATTCGAATGAAGAGGAGATGACAGGGAAGTTTTTTCCAGAGCCTTTATTGTTTGGAGAAAGTGAATATTTTTTGAAAAATCTTGGCAGTACTTTTAACCCTACTCAACTTATTACTATTAAAAAAGACTCCGGTGAAATAGTTTTATACCGGAATGGGATTTCTGTTGTTTTTCTTGGCGAAGAAGCAGTAATGGAGATATTAATTGATATTACTGTTTTGAAATCTGCAAGGGAACTTGAGCTACAAGCGAGTAATTCCAAAACGGAATTTCTTGCAAGGATGAGCTACGAGATAAGAACTCCGTTAAACGGTATAATTGGGATGACAGATGTTCTTGCCTATTTTGATCTTTCAAAGGAGGTTAAGGAGATCGTGAGCCTTCTGCGGAGGTCAAATGAAGCACTTGTGAACATTATAAATGATTTACTGGATTTTTCAAAAATAGAAACAGGTAAAATGACACTGGAGGAGGTTCCTTTTAACCTGCGTGATGAGTTCAACCATTGTATCAGTCTGGCAAGAAGTTATATTACATCAGACAATGTGGAGATGGAAGCAGTGATAGAAGAAAATGTTCCGGAAAGTATTATTGGCGATCCTGTCAGATTAAGGCAGATCCTGACCAATCTGTTTAACCATTCTGTCAAATCGACAGAAAAAGGTTTAATACGTTTCAAATGCCATCTCAGGAGTTACAATAACAAAGTCGTTAAATTAGGATTTGAATTATGTGACACTGGAATGAACTATGACCAAGAGGAACTTAATAAAATGTTTGGAAATTATGTGAATATAGAATCAAAACCTATTATGGCCTATGATGATTCCGGTTTTGGAACAATTCTTGCCCGGCAACTTATTGAACTAATGGGAGGAGAATTCTCCGCGGAGTCTCCATCGGGTATTGATGGGGAAAAGGGTACCAGGGTTACGTTCACTATCACAACCTATTCCAATGATAAGCAGATCAAAAACATTCCACTGGAACAAATTAAAACCTTTGAAAGTATTAAAACTCTTGTGATAACAGGCACTCAGAGCAGAGATGAGGAAATACTCGGGGCTCTTCACAAAATAGGGCTTACAGTTTCAATCACGGCATTCCAGAAGTCAACAATAGCACAGATAAAAACAAATCTGGAATTCCATGAAGATAAATATCGTCTTATTGTGATTCTGGATGATAATGAGTTTGACGGATTTGATGCGGCTAAAACAATTTGGGAAAATGATCTTTCATCAAATTTCATAATGCTGATGATAAGCGCTAACGATAAGAAAAGAAATTATATGAAGTGTATTTCAATGGGAATAAACAACTATCTTATTAAACCGTTTGCAACCAGTGAGCTTTTAAGCGTTATACAGAATAATTTCCCCTTCCTTGAAACGAAAAATATTTCCAAAGAAAAATCCAGAATGAAAAGCGATATTAAGGTACTTGTCGTTGAAGATAATAAAATAAATCAAAAGGTTATTGCTACTATGCTGAACAAACTTGGATATTCTTTTGATCTTGCTGATAATGGTGGTTCAGGGTATCAGCTCGTAAAAAACAGCAGGTATGATATAATATTAATGGATCTTATAATGCCTGAAGTTGATGGCTTTCAAACAGCACAAAAAATCCATGAAATTGATAAAAAGGTACTGATCGTGGCATTTTCTGCCGATAACAATCCAGATTCAAAAAGAAGAGCTGAATTAATAGGAATTAATGATTTTCTTTCGAAACCTGTAAGATTGGATGAACTTAAAAAACTCTTTGAAAAATATTTCAAAAAGAACTAAACAAATCCCAACCAGGATGGATTTTTAAAAATTAAGGATGGTTAGGAGGCAATTATGTTATCAGCAAAAAAAATTACAATAACTGATTTCCTTCAAAAGGCAGAAAAAGTGCCCGTTATTGATGTCAGGTCTCCTTCAGAATTCCTTGCAGGGCATATTCCTTCCGCAATTAATATTCCATTGTTTGATGATAAGGAGCGTGAAACTGTAGGGATAGAGTATAAAAAAAAGGGTCGGACAAAGGCGATTCTTAAAGGTCTGGAGATGACAGGTTGTTCGATGTCCTTAAAACTCCGGGACGCGCTTGCAGTTGCAAAGGAAGGACAGCTGCTTGTCCACTGCTGGAGAGGCGGGATGAGATCAGAGGCAATGGCGTGGCTCTTCTCTTTAGGTGATATTGAAACCGAAATCCTTGATGGTGGTTATAAGTCTTACCGCAGCTATGGTCTTGAATGCCTTTCTGAAAAAAGGCGAATGATAGTTCTGGGTGGATTGACCGGAAGCAGCAAAACACATATACTAAAGTATATTAAGGGTCAGGGTGCGCAGGTAATAGATCTTGAGGAACTTGCAAGCCATAAAGGATCAGCTTTTGGTTCACTTGGAAAACCGCCTCAACCCACAACAGAACAATTCAGTAATCTGTTATTCGAAAAATGGTATCAGTTTGAAATGGGACAGCCTGTCTGGGTAGAAGATGAAAGCCGTAATATCGGAACAGTTTTTATACCAGACAGGTTTTACGCTAACATGCAGGAAGCACCTTCGATTATTCTGCTGATGGATGTTAAAACAAGAATACCAAGGTTAGTTGAGGAATATTCAACCTATCCCCGGGAAGTTCTTAAGGAATCGATAAAGAAAATAAGTAAGAGGCTGGGAGGTGATAATACCCGTGATGCATTAAAAGCTGTTGATGATGGCGAATTCTCTAAAGCCATTGAAATCACTCTTAATTACTATGATAAAGCATACCTCTATGGAATTAAAAGGAAGTGTAATGATAATATATTTTATATTCAGACCGATACGGCTGATATAAAAGCAAACTCAATGGAGGTACTTGATGTTGCAGGGAAGATAAAGTGGTAAGCTATCTATTTACTGGTTTGTAATTTCCTCTTCGTCGACCCATTTATAAACCTTATCAGATCTTCTGACATTATCAAAAACTTTAACTGAGCAAACTTCCCCCTTAATTGCTTCGCCAGTCTCCTTAAGTTCAACACGGATCTCTTCTACATTGTATTCAATAACACCGGTTGTAGGTCCTGTTATCAGAATCAGGTCATTCTTTTTCAGATTGCCATTTTCAAGTTTTATCTCCGCTACTTTAAGTCTGGAGAAATAATTTGTAATCTTTCCAAGATAAATCCTTCTTTTTGTGGCACTTGAACCATAACGAGTATTCCACTCACCAAGTTTTTGCCCGAGATAATAACCATCCCAGAACCCTCTGTTAAAAACAGTTGAAAGCCTTTCTTTCCATTGTTCAGCTTTTTCAGAATTGTAAGTTCCGTTCAGAACCGAAGATACTCCTTCATTGTAACATGAAGTTACTGTTTTAACATATTCGGCTGAACGTGCCCTTCCTTCAATTTTCAAAACTCTAACCCCCGCTTCAATCAACTTATCCAGAAAACCAATTGTGCACAGGTCCCGGGGTGACATAATATATTCATTGTCTATTTCAAGCTGAAGACCGGATTCTTTTTCTGTCACAATATACGCTTTACGGCAAGTCTGGTAACAATTGCCGCGGTTAGCCGACCTGTTGTTTTCATGAAGACTCAGATAACATTTTCCTGATATGGCCATGCATAATGCCCCGTGGGCAAACATCTCTATTTTAACAAGCTCTCCGTGTGGACCTTTTATATTCTGGTCCATAATACATTTGTGAATATAACTTACCTGGTCCAGATTCATTTCTCTTGCCAGTACGGCCACATCGGCCCATTGCGAATAAAACTTAAGAGCTTCAATATTAGTTATGTTCAGCTGTGTTGAAAGATGCACCTCAATTCCTGACCCGAAAGCATAATTTATTACAGATAAATCGGATGCAATAATTGCAGATATACCGGATGCAATTGCCACATCAATCAGTTTTTTCATCTGATCAATTTCGTGGTCAAATATAACCACGTTTACCGTAAGATAACTTTTAAGCCCAGTATCCCTGCAAATTGAAACAATTTTCCTAAGGTCATCAAGGGAGAAATTATTTGATGAGGCGGCTCTCATATTGAGATTTTCAGCACCGAAATAAACCGAATCTGCACCTCCCTGAATAGCGGCCATCAGAGAGTCATAAGAACCAGCAGGTGCCATTATCTCAATATCTTTTCTGTTCATTTCTGTTTAATTACAGGCTGCAAAGATAATAATAAGCTATTTCCTCTTCATTATAATTCTTAATGAAGACCCTTTTCCGACCTCAGAATTTCTGACGAAGATTTTACCCTTATGATACTCTTCGATAATCCTTTTTGCAAGAGAAAGGCCAAGTCCCCAGCCACGCTGCTTAGTGGAATACCCCGGGGTGAAGATTTTCTTAAATGCAGATTTTAGAATCCCTTTGCCTGTATCTGAAATATCGATTAGTACATTCTTTTCCGTTTCTGTTACCCTGTAGATAATCTCTCCGTTGCCCTCCATTGCATCAATGGCATTCTTTGAAACATTCTCAATTACCCATTCAAAAAGAGCAGCATCAACTGGAATTTTTACTTCGGTTCCCTTATTAAAACCAATAATGAACCTGACCTTTGATGAGGACCTCGATTTAAGATAATCAATCGTCTTAGTGATAAGCGCTATAATATCCTCATTAATAAGTGAAGGCTTTGATCCTATCCTTGAAAATCTTTCAGTTACCTTTTCAAGCCTCTCGACATCAAGGGCAAGTTCCCTGTTAATGGGAATTTCAGGATATTTTTGCTGTAATATTTCAATCCATCCAGCCAGGGAAGAGGTTGGAGTTCCAAGCTGATGAGCCGTCTCTTTGGACATCCCTACCCAAACCTGGTTCTGTTCGGCTTTGCGCGAGGAAGTGAATGCAAGATATGAGACGAGAATGAATAGCAGAATTATCGCTAATTGCACATAAGGATAATATGTCAGCATTGTCAGGATTATACTGTCTTTATAGTAAACAAGATTATAATGGTTATCCCCGAGATCAATTTTGATGGGTGCGTTTTTTCCCTTTATACTTTCAAGATTTTTTTCCAGGTAACCCGGTTCCTTAATCCTGTTTTTATCGAAATTTCTTGTATCTATAATATTGTCTGATTCATCTGTAAGAATAACTGGAACAGTATTGTTATAGTCTATAACCGTTTTCAGGAAATCAAGGTCCTGGTTTGGATCGGAAGAATTAATTAACTTGGTTGCCTCTGCCCATATTTCCACATTCTCTCTTTCTTCTGCTTTAAGTTTATTAACGAGGTTTTCCGTATACAGAAGCGATGAGAGTCCTATGAGTACTGCAAAAAGAAGAAGTGCCAGTTTCCAGCCGGATTTATTTTTATAAATGGTCAATATTATTTATTCTTAAATAGATTCTTTACCGGTGCAGATTTCCTGCTGGCAGGTATTTCAGGAATGTTTTTAACGGAATCTCCGCTTTCATCCCACGTTATTCGGAATCTGGGTCTCTTTTCCTCACTCTTATGAATGGAGGTATCGCTTTTAAACCACCCGTATTCCTCGTTCAAAATTGTTTTCAATGACTTCTTTTCTTCTTTTATGTTATTCTTTATCTCACTCACCGCTGCCTTCACATCATAGCCAACTTTAACATCTTCTCCTTTGCTTTCAATTTTCAGAAGTAGCGAAGTGCGCCCCAAACCGTCATCCTCAACAGGACCAAATTCCGATTGGAAACTCCTGCCCTTACGGAATTTTTTGCTTAAGATCTCGGAAAGAAGCATTTTTACATGATAGACATAGTCGTTGTCAAAACTATGCTTGCCGTTTACAGACAATTCAACAGCGGAAGATTTGACATCCATCTGTGGTATATAAAGAAAATTATTTCTGATAAAAAAGTCATTTTTAAGGGTTTCAAAACTGATGTTTTCAAGTTCGGAAAGTTTAATATATGAAGAGAGTCTTTTTACCGGATCAAAATTGATAAGAGCTCCATTGGTAACCGTATATTTACCTTCTGCTGTCAGGGATTTAATTTCAGGTTTTAAAAAAGCGTCCATCGGAAGAAGCACCGATAAGGAACCTGAAAGGGTTCCCGCCAGATTCTCTGCTTTCAGAAAATCCTGTCCGAAATTATTGAAGGTGATGAAGGTGTTATGTATATCAATTCCTTCAATATTAATTGTCCCCCTGGCAATTACTGATTTATCAGTATTCTGATAAATTGCACCATTACCAGAGATGACACCACCTAAAGAATTCAAAATGATGGATTTAAAAATTAAGGCATTTGGAGAGTAATTTAGTCTTCCTTTGATCTTTTCACCATTAAAGGTTTTATAGTGAAAGCTTTCGACACTGAAATTAAGGTCAAGAATCATATCAGCGGGCATCGAAAATGACCTTTTTTTCAAACTTTGGGGATTGCTTTTGTTCTCAGAAAAAAGTTGGGCTGGATCCAGTCTGTTTAAGGCTACGTCTGCAGTAACAGTCATTTTTTGACCACTTCTGCCTGCAAGCCTTTCGGGAAGATTCCGGAATTCTCCATTTATTTTAATTATATGATCTTTATAAGTTAACAACAGGTTATCTGCAGTTATAATATCGGAAACTCTTATAATCCCATTTACATTGTCAACGGTGAATTTCCCGTTTTCCATTCCGAGGCCGAAAGAATTAAATTTAAGATCAGCTTCCGTCTTCAGATCAAGGAAATCGGTTAAAGAATATTTCTTTTTCCTGGCAATTTTTCCTCGTGATTTTAAATCTAAATCTATTGAACCTTCTGTTTTTGAAAAAGTATGAAGGTTAAAAAACTCCTTTAACTCACTGGGTATCAGGATTCCCTTTAGCACAATCGATGCCTCAGGAAAATCAAAATGGGCAAGATTAAACGACCCTTTTAACTCGGAGGATCCAAGCTTAAGTGAAATATTATTTATGGAGAGACTGCTTGTTTCAGGCCGGCTTTTTTCTCCGTTGGAAAAAATTCCGGCAAAAGAAAGATCATCTACGGAGATATTTGATTTGCCGTTTTCTATGTGACCATTATCCAGTAAAGCTGTAATTTTAATATGCGGATTTATCGTTCTGGATAAGGTTCCTTCAATTTGTGCATTTATTTTAAGTATCCCCGATGGGTCATAATTATTTAATGATGACCTGAGGTTATCAGGCAGAAATTTTCTGACCTTTGAGATGTCTATGTTTTGTCCCGTGACATCAAGGTCAAGATAATTATCAGCAGAAACAATTCCTGTAAGACCGAATTCTAAATTTTCCACCTTAAGGATTCCCTTCCTGAAAAGTGTTTTGTTGTTGGAATTGTAAAGACTGACATCCAGTTGAGCATCGATGTCCCGTGTTATTTTAGTATTATATAGTTGAAAAAGAGTTATATGCACGGATGAATTTGCGGAAAAATCTATCCCGTTGTCAGATATTTTGCTTTTAAACCGGCCACTTTTTATAGCTCCCTGTAAAAAAAGTTTTGTGGCGAGATTATAATACCCGGCTGCCATATCGGAAAGAGTAATTCTTTCAAGGTTCAGTTCAAATTCACTGTTTTTTGAACTTTTTTTCTTTGTTTTCAACTCATAATTTATACCTCCTGTGCTATCAGACAGCAGGTTCAGTTTTCCTGATTTTATTCCGATCCTGTCGATGTTATAATGGCCTTTTAATATATCCGACATACTGAATTCTACCGAAACAGAATTGGCTGAGAGCAAGGTATCTGTGCCTGTTAAGGGAAAACCCTTGGGGTTAAAGTCCGAAGAAGAATGTACAAGGACATTTTTCAGTTCCAGGGAGGCCCTGGGGAATTTTTTCAGGAAAGAGAGCCTGAATGAACCTATATCGATCCGGGTTGAAATATTGCTATTGATAGATTTTAATAAAATAACGGCAACTTTGTCTTGCAATAATAGCGAAGCGGTGAAGAGAATAATTAAAAAAACTATTATCAGGATCGCACTTATTTTCAATATCTTAAGAGAAACTTTCATTGCCTGGAATAATAAACATTCAACTCATTTATAATTGGTGGCCAAAGGTAAATCATTTGAATGAATTAGTACTTCTGTTTTAAGAGGAAGGAAAGATCATTTTCTGGACCGAATTCCACGGGAGAAGATCCTTTCCTGAATATCCTGATTTTATGAGGTCCTGCAAGACTGATTTTGCCATCTTCAATCAGTAGCATCGTTCCTTCACGGAGACCTGCCACATAGATGTCAGGATTAATTTCTACAAACTCGTTTATACGTTGTTCCCTTGTTTCTCCACTGTGTCCTGCCGGATTGGCATCAAGATAGTGAGGGTTTATCTGGAAAGGTATCAGATTAAAGGAATCTAATGAATCAGGTTCTGTAACAGGCATATCATTAGTTGTTTTAATTGTGGGACATGCTACATTTGACCCCGCGCTCCATCCAATATAGGGTGTTCCCGAAAATACCTTTTCTCTTACAATATTAATCAGGTTAAAATCCCTGATCATTTTCAACAATTGCCAGGTATTTCCTCCTCCGACAACAATAGCAGAAGCATTTCTGACAGCTGCAAAGGGATCTGTAAACCTGTGTATTGATATGATATCATGACCAATTTCCCTGAAACGCTCAGATACCCTGGCTTCATAATCATCAAAGGAAAAAGTAACGGCAGCATAGGGGATGAAAAGCGTTTTAACAGGTTTATTGCCAAGGAACTCTTTTATCTTATTCTTAGGATAACCTAGATAAGATTCTCCGGGATTAGTTGAGTTACTTATAAGCAGTAATCTCATATTTTTTTGCCTTAGATTATTCTGAAAATATTATAAGTGTTATGTAATATGTTGAAGATTAATATATTGCCGCTTAGCACTGTTCCGGTTCCGGTTATTATTTTAATAACCTCGTTTGCCATATAAGTTCCGGTAATTCCCGGAAGTACACCCATCAGACCAACATCTGCCGGCTGCGGATTTTTCAAATCCTGACCTGATATCTCAGGATTATAAGTCCTGTAATCAGGTCCTCCATCGTAGTTAAAAACGGAAACCTGACCCTCATATTTATAGATAGCACCGTGAACCATTGGTTTTCTGTTAAGAACACAGGCATCGTTAATGGCATATCTTGCTTCCAGGTTATCTGTTGCATCAACAATAACATCATAATCCTTAAAAATCTTCTGAGAGTTATTCAGATCAATTTTAAGGTTAATTATTTGCAGGATAACAAAAGGATTAAGATGTTCAAGGCGGATTTTTGCAATTATTGATTTTAGTTTTCCAACATCACCTGATCCATACAATATCTGTCTCTGCAGATTAGTTTCATCTACCACGTCAAACTCAACAATGCCTATTCTTCCTACACCGGCGGCTGTCAGATACTGAAGGACAGGACATCCCAGGCCGCCGGCTCCTATAACGAGGACACTTGAATTCCTGATTTTTATCTGCCCTTTGGTGCCGATCCCGGGTATCATAATTTGCTTCCTATACCACCTGGTTTCCTTCGGGGATAAGATGTCTTCTTCCATAGTTCTTCTTTGATTTATAATCTGCAAATATACATCCGAACCGGAAGGATTCAAAAATTTTACAGGAACTTAAATTCTAAGTCCCCGTAACAATTCAGATATAATTTATCCGTTAGAAAAATATTCAGAAATTTCAGACTGACTAATCGTTAAAAGTGAATGCCAGACCAATTTCAATGGGTTCAAGATTATAGAATCCTGGTCCTTTTCCCTCTTTAAACCAGGGTGTCAGATAGTATGACCCATAAATCATAAAATTTTCATAGCCTACACGTGCCGTTAAACCACCACGGAGGAGGTTCATGCTCAGGTCCCTGTATGATTTTAATTTACGTCCGTCTTCAAAGGACATTTTGGTGTGAGATCCAACTAAAATTCCCCCGATAACGCCTGCCCCAATATTTAAACTATGACCTTCTCCAGCTGGAAGTTGAAGCTCAAGCATTGCCGGACTGTTCAGATAGAGTGTGGTAAATTTTGATTTCTTTAAGGAAACATTATCATTGGGGATTAATTCCTCTATCACCCCAAAGTTGCCGGCAATTATATTATTATTTCCCGCAAAAACATAATTGTTCCAGTTTAATCCCAATCCTGTTACAATACCAAAATGTCTGAAAATGCCAATACTTATTTGCGAGAAGTTAATATTGAAACAGGTTGATTTACTTGATCTTAACGACATGTAGTTTATATCTTCAGGAAGATCCATACTTCTGACATAGTTGTAATTATTAAATCCGAATTCAACTCCAGACCAATGACCCTTGAATCGTCTGGCTCTTCTTGCGCGGTCTTCTTCACGATAATATTGTGTCCGGTCATTTTCTCTTATATCCTTATCAAAGGTAAACCTGGGGCCTTCCAGTGACTCCAGGATGCTTAGTCCTCTGTTTGCGATCCTTACTTTTACTTCACCTTTCCCATCTTCAACAACGAGGAGATCATTTCCTATTACAACTTTTGTTTTTTCATTTGTGTCTGATAATACCTTCATCTCTTTTTCATCAGGTTTGGTTTCAGAGGCTTCCTGACTGAATCCCTGCAATAGGATTGTTGTCAGCATTAACATTATTACAATCTTTTTCATTATTTTAAGTTTTAACACTATTCAAAGATGAGACGAAAAGAGAGGGTAAAAAGTTACAGTGCGGGATGAGGCTTTTTTACAGGAGCATTAAATTTTAGTATTTTAGAACTAAAATAGTATGATTTTAATTCTCCGTTTTCATCGTTGGTCTTCTGTAAAGCCATTTCCCATCCTAATAGTTTATTAAGACCATTAATTCCTCCTTCCACATATTCATATGCTTTCAGCGGAAGATCACTGGCTTTTTCTTCCCTCAGTATCAGACTACGGTAGGTACGGGCAATTAATTTCCCGAGTCGGCTTCTGTTGTAATTAATGTTTGTATTAATAATCTTAGGATCGTAAGAAATAAGGTTGTATTTTTTATTATGTATACCCAAATCCGTAATATGCGGATATAAAAATCCGGGAGTCTTCATGCTTTTAATATTCAAAGGATTAAGTAATGAATCCTCGACTTTGACTAATTTAACTTTGATTTCAGTTGAACTTGTTACAGGTGATGTTGAGGTTTGCTTTTTGTTGTTGACATTCTCTTTTTTATCAATTAACTGAACAGTACGCTTTGTAAGTATTGGATGTGCATAATTTATTATCAGTGTATCAAAGGTTATCTCTTTTTCTGAGCTTATTGTTTTATCTGATAACCTTCCGGGGATCAGTGAATAAACAGCAATAATTAAAGCAATAGTTGCGGCGGCACCCGTTAATAGTACCGGTAACCGGATAATTTTCCGGGCGATTGTATTCTTTTTAAGCCTTTCTTTTCTGTTGTAATGGCATGCAGGTGGAAAGAGTTTGATTTGCCGGAAAAGATCGAATAATTTCTTTCTCCCGGGAATCTTCTGGATTATCTCTTCAAGTTCCTTTGCCTTCTCAGAATTTAAATCATTTTCGAGATGACCAATACAAAGGATTTCAAACTGAGAATCGGAAATTTCCAATGCTGTTTTTTTCAGAAGATTTTTTCCTGAAAATATTTCGGTAGACGGATTCAGACAAATTGAGGACAAACTCTCAGTTTCCTCTCTGAGATCGGGATTATCCCTGAGGAATGACAACAGGCATTTCGTCTGAAGTTCATCCAGTTTTCCATCGAGCCAGTCGATCATCCAGACTTCATAATTTTCCCTGTCGATAATCATTATTAAATTATAGATTCAATTTTTCCTATATAATTTTTTAACGCAATTCTTCCCCTGTAAATATTAATTTTGACCTGAGTTTCGCTCTGGCTGGTAATTTGACCTATCTCCAAATAACTGTATCCTTCATAGTCACGTAATAAAACAGAAGTTTTCTGTTGTTCAGGCAGACGGCTGAGTGCTTCATGCAGGATCTCATTAAGATCGCTGTATTGCAATTCATGAGTCAAATCGTTTTCATATGAATTATCAAGGGTTGTCATTTTACTTTCCCTCCGGATAATATCAACCATTGTATGATAAGCAGTAGAAAAGAGCCAGGACTTTACCACAGGGTATTCTATTTCAGCCACATTGCGCCATAATTTTTCATAGCTATCCTGTATGATGTCATTTGTGCGTTCTTCATCCTTAAGGCTTGACCGGATGAAACGGTAAATTCCATCCGAATATTCTTCCACAGCTTTGTTATATTCCTGAACTGTCATATAATGAATAATAATATAAAGACGGATGAAATTGAGAAAAGTTACAATAAAAATACCATTATTTCTTTCACTGCTGCCTGAGTTTGATCTATGGGAGGTTCTCCCATCTTTGAGGGGTTTTAACTTTCTCAATTTATTCTTTACCTGACAGTTACTTTCAGACATCTGAGATTATAGTCCAACCGCCTTTTTTACATAATTTCCGGAACAAATTTACCAGCCCCTTGTTTAATGATTATTAAATATTTAAGTAACCAATACTTTTAACTTATAAGCTTAATATAAACCTGTCCTGGAGGTGATTTCAATATGAACTTAGTTAGAGTGGAAATCCACCTTTTAAAATTGACAGGTGCTGAAATCAGTTACGACCACAATGATTACAATTACTATAGTTATAGCCATTCTGGTAATAAGGAAAATGATATCGTTTTTCTTATCACAGACTAAATAAAATTGGCAAAATACCGGATAGAAAACCTGGTCAGAGTGTATATGATTGGGAAGTAATTATAACAATATTTTTTATTGTCATTTTTTATCCTGATATACCCTTACCCAGTCAATTTCCATGGCAGTCATCCCATTAATAGGTTTATCGAGGCCACCTGACAGGTTAATAAATAAAGGTTCCTGAGGTACATTTTTTGTTTGACTGAATGCTACGACACCATTTATTTTCCACACCAGTTTATCAGTGGTCCATTCAAGAGTATAGATATAGAAGTTACCGGCATATTTTGATCCTACAGATTTTTTGGCTTTTTTGCCATTTGAAAAGAGATCAAATAAAACCTTACCGTTTCCAGTACGGCATATGTCTATATGAGGAGTAATTTTATCACCAAGCATCCAGAAAGAATTCTTTGCGGAAGGATTGCCAAGCTTGATTTTTGCTGTATATACTCCAAATTTTTGTCTGAAAATGTTTCCGGAATTAATTATTCCTGATGAATAGTCAAACTCTTTTATTTCGAAGCCATGGGCTGAAGACCATACTTTACCTGAAATTTTCTGTGGTTTGGTTACAATTTTAAGAATGCTGTTGTGGACTTCAAAGTTCTCTTTTTCCGTATATGCCTGCAGATCGGATTCAACAGAATATCTGTCTTTGAGAAGCTTTTCACCCCAGTAATAATTTGTGAGCCACTTTTTTGTATCAAGCTTATCGCCTTCAAATTCATCGCTGAAAGTCATTTCGCGACTCTTCAGCAGATTAAATTTATCAGAATCTTTAACCTTTAGGTACCAGATGATATCACTGTTTTTCTTTAACTTTTCATATTCCTTAAGATCCCTGAACATTTCAGTCTTTTCGAACCTCTTCTTATCGAGAAGGTAGTTCTTCTTTTCCTTGAAAGCCTCAGTTAACATTATGTCTTTCAGCTCATTATACCTTGCGAGGCGTTCAGAACCATCCAGATTGAGAAAATTTGCATATCCTTTTGATGATTTGAATTTGTAATATTCTTTTATCTCCTGATTTTTTTTTAGTCTATTATATTCCAGTAGTTTTTTATATTCTTCGCTATCCCTGAAAGTTATTGGCTTCATTTTCTTCCTGGCAATAAATTCCGGGGACTTAATAAAGTTATTCAATTCTTCAAATCTCAGGATAATTTTGGATTTTTCAGAATCTTCCTTTTTCGCTTTTTTAAGGAAAAATTTGATTTCAGGATCAGATTTAAGTGCTTTGTATTCAACTAATTTTCGATATTCGTCAGTATCCTTAAAGGTAAATGGGCGGATTTTTTGCTTTTCTTTGAATTCAGGTGACTTGATAAACTTTTCAAGTGTTTCAAAATCTTTAATCTTTTCGGAGCCATCCAACTCCTTAAACCTTTTAAGCTGATTACCCGAAATGGTCTTATAATAAAGAGTTATATCCTTTGCTTTTTGCATGGAGAAGTACTCCTTTTCTTTAGAAAATTCCTCTGAACCCCTGTACCTGAGGGATTCAATCTCTTTCTTTTTCTGTATAAAGACGGGAGAATATACAAAGTCATTTAATTTATTGTACCTTGCCAGCAGATCTGATTCGTAAAACGCCTGAAGTTTCTCAAATTCCATTATCAGCGCCTTTTCAGCCTGTTCAATTTTAGTTGTTGACGGGATCATTCCCAGTATGAGTTTGAGACTTGCCATCGTAAAAATGTATTAGGTAGAATCTGTTAAAGATAGATAATCTTTCTAAAATAACTTATTTTGAATCTTCAAATATTTGTTTTAATGGTTTTACAGGCGCCTGAATTTGAGTAAAAGGAATAAATCCTGCAACATTATAATGTAAATATCTTAAGATTATTGTGGTAAAAAGCATTATTCTGTCATGTAGCAGGCAGATTATTATATCCGCTATCATTTAGACCTGGCTTTTAAAGAAAAAGAGGTAGTTTGGTTGAATTTAATTTTATGCTAAGGTTATGAATTTTATCGAAAAGAGTAAAAAAAATTTGGAATATGCATTTAAATATCCTATTTTTGACTAACCGGTCATTCAAAAAAATAATGTCACCAAGAACATCGCAGCAATTTGAAGAGATAAGGGAAGAGAAGAGAGTTCTTATAATGGATACAGCCCTGAAGCAATTTGCAAAAGAGGGTTATCACAATACGAGTATAAGCAACATTGCAAAACAGGCAGGTATTTCCAAGGGTCTGATGTATAACTATTTTAAAAGCAAGGAAGAGTTATTGTCGGAAATCATTGACAGGTCAATGGAGGAGGTATCCACATATTTTGATCCCGATCACGATGGCTATCTTACCGACGAAGAATTTGAATTTTTTATAAGGAAACTTTTTCTGGCCCTTCGTGAAAAGATATCATTCTGGCGGCTTTTCTACCAGCTGCTTATGCAGAATGATGTAAGAAACAGGCTGGTGAAATCGTCTCATGGACCGGTAAATAGCGTAGAGACGCTTTATACAAATAGCAGTAGTTTCTTTAGAGTTGTTGTAAAGATGATCTCCGATTACTTTATCAGGAAAAAAGAGCAAAAGCCAGCAGGGTATGATCCTGTTCTTGAAATGAATATGTTCATTTACACAATTGAAGGCTTTGCAATGATAACAGTATATCTGGATGAGGTTGACGATTACTACTATAAAAAAACGATTAACAGGATAATTGAACTTTATAAATAGGCATATAATGAAGGAGTTAATTAGAATATTTTTATTAACAGGTTTCTTCTTTTTAAATTATGCATCTCTTAGTGCACAGGATATAACCGCAAAAGAGATTGTCCGTAAGGCATATAATAAATTCAACGGAGAGAAATCAAGCGTTATGGTAATGTCAATGACAATAATAAGACCGACATGGAATCGAACGGTGGAGTTTAAAAACTGGACGATGGGCCGGGATTATGCCCTGACACTTATAACAGCACCTGCCAGAGATGTTGGTCAGACTTTCCTGAAAAGAGGTAATGAGATGTGGAACTGGAACCCGTCAATCAGCAGGCTGATCAAACTGCCCCCTTCTATGATGTCTCAGGGTTGGATGGGATCAGATTATACAAATGACGATATTTTGAAAGAATCATCAGTTGTGGATGATTATACACATGAGATTGTTGGCGAAGAGACCATAGAGGGGAGACTCTGCTATAAAATCAAAATGGTTGCAAAACCCGAAGCAGCTGTAGTGTGGGGTTCCCAGTTAAGATGGATTGACAAGAAAGATTTTCTGGTTCTGAGGGCTGAACTGTATGATGAAACAGGGTTGCTTGTAAGGACAGAAACCGGATCAGAAATAAAGACGATGGATGGCAGGGTAATACCCGCACGCCTTGAACTTGTGCCGGCAGATGAGCCCGGCAGGAAAACAATTGTGGATATTAAGGATATAAAATTCAATATTCCGATCGCTGAAAGCTTCTTTTCACAACAGAACATGAAAAGGATAAGGTAAACGGTCGGCTTATTTAATTTCAAATAGCTGCGATGAAAAATTATATAATGGCATGGCGTAACCTCTGGAGAAACAAAAGAAGGACATTGATCTCTGCTGCTTCAGTCTTCTTTGCGGTATTTTTTGCCCTTATCATGCGGTCACTTCAGCTGGGCTCATATGATCATATGTTCAGGAACGTAATTGAATCCTATACAGGATATATTCAGGTTCAGAATGAAGATTTCAAAGACAATTCAACAATCGATAATGCTTTTGCCTTAACACCGGAATTAAAGAAGATACTGTTACACAACAATAATGTATCCGATTTGATCCCCCGGGTTGAATCTTTTGCACTTGCTTCATCGGGAGCGCTTACAAAGGGTGTTCTGGTAATGGGAATTGATCCCGAAAAAGAGACTCTCCTTTCCAATATTAAGGGAAGGCTGGTTAAATACACACTCTCAGACAAGGTTATTAATAACCTTAAAAAAGCTGGACTCCCTGAAAAGGTTGTTTCCAAGCTTGACCTTTTTAAGGATTATGGTTATTCTTCGGAATCAATTCTTCAGCTTGACCTGGGTATTTCCGACAGGGAGGCTGCTTCGTTGATGCCTGTCATAAAAAGGGCAGCCTCATTCAGGAACGGGTATTTTACAATGGGGAGCCATGAGGCTATCCTGGGCTACAAACTTTCAAAATATCTTAACCTTAATATTGGTGATACGCTTGTTCTGATAGGACAGGGTTATCATGGCACTACAGCTGCCGGCAAGTTCCGTATTGCAGGTATAGTTAAATTGCCGACCCCTGATATTGATAATAAAATTATTTATCTGCCTGTAGATGTTTGCCAGGAATTTTACAATGCTCCGGGGATGCTGACCTCGCTGGTACTAAACATTAAAGATAACAGCGATAAGGAAATAAACCGCACTATTGCATCGCTTGGCAGGGAAGTTCCTGCCCCACTCAGACTTTTAGGGTGGAGGGAGATGAATGAACTTCTGATCAACCAGATGGATGCCGATAATAAAAGCGGAGCCATAATGATTGGAATATTGTACATGGTAATAGCTTTTGGGATATTCGGTACGGTTTTGATGATGACAACTGAAAGAAGGCGCGAATTTGGTGTTTTGGTAGCCATAGGAATGCAAAAGTCCAAACTCGCCGCAATTGTTTCGCTTGAAATGATTTATATAGGATTACTCGGCATACTTAGCGGAATTGCAGTTGCACTTCCGGTAATTATTATTGGTCAATTCAATCCTATCAGGTTTTCAGGTGAATATGCAAAAATTTATGAGAGCTATGGGATGGAGCCTATAATGCCTTTTATGCCTGTTGATTACTACTTCCTGTGGCAATCTTTCATAGTAGCAATAATTGTGGCAGTAGCCATAATCTACCCTGTAAGGAAGATATTTAAAATGAAAGTTGTTGATTCATTAAAAGCATAACACTTACTGTAATGATATTGAAAACAGCATGGAAAAATGTATGGAGAAACAAGGTGCGAAGCCTTGTTGTCATCTCATCTGTCACAATAGGAATTTTTGCAGGAGTTTTTTCCGTTGCACTTATGAACGGGATGATAATCCAGAGAGTAAATGACGCATTAAATGAGGAGATCTCAGATATCCAGATTACAAACAAGGATTTCCGACTGAATAACGATCCTCAGCTTGTAATTGGAAACACTGAAAATGTATTGTCTGTAATAAAGAATGTGAATGGGATTTCTGCTGTTTGCGAAAGGACGGTACTGACCGGGATGGCAAATTCCGCGTATAAGAGTACCGGGGTGCAGATTACAGGAATTGACCCTGAGAAAGAAAAACAGGTTTTTACTTTGTACAAAAAGATAATACCAGGCACAGGTGATTATTTTGAAAAGAAATCAAGGTTCAACCTTGCAATGATTGGTGAGGAGCTTGCAAAAGAACTTAATCTGGTCAGGTATTATGTAGATACAACCACTATTTTAAAACTTAAAGAGCAGGGAGTACCTGGGACCATTACCGGCAAGCTTGAACCGTTAATCGGAGTTAGATTCACCACCGAGGATCAGTTTATCAAAAAGATGAAGTCTCTTTTTAATTCATCAGAGGATAAAAAATACGGACAACTTATTAAAAAGGCAGCCTGGCACTTCAGGGAGGGGTCAAGGTTTACACTGACCTTTCTGGATAAAGACAATAACCAGGTTGGTGCAGTATTCAGGATAACCGGTTTATATAATATCTCAAACAGTGTATTTGAAAAAAGTACTGTCTTTGTCAGAAATTCTGACATTAAAAAACTTACCGGGATCCCTGAAAATACATTTCATGAGGTAGTTGTCAAAATCAATGAACTTGATCAGACGGACGCTATTGAAAAGGTCCTGGCTGAAAAACTACCCCGGCTTGATATTGTAAGCTGGAAAAAACTTCAGCCCGACCTTGCGATGATGACCGACATGGTTCAGCAATTTTACCTTATTTTCGGAATAATAATTCTGGCAGCCCTTGCTTTCGGGATAGTCAATACTATGCTTATGGTGGTTCTTGAACGGACAAAAGAACTTGGAATGCTTACTGCTATCGGGATGAACAAAAGAAGAGTTTTTTCAATGATCATGCTTGAATCGGTATTTCTTTCACTTTTTGGCGGAGTTGCCGGAATGATAACAGGGCTGGGTATTATCCGGTTAACCGCTAATACCGGGATAAACTTATCCAGATATGCTGAAGGTTTTGCAGCACTTGGGTACTCTGCGAAAGTTTTTCCTCAGATCAGTGCCGGCTTCTTCGGGATTGTTACAATCCTTATAATAATAACAGGTATTTTAGCGTCAGTTTACCCTGCTATGAAAGCGCTTAAACTTAACCCGGTTGAAGCTATCAGGACTGATTAATAGTTACCAACTAAAACTCGATAATCATGAAAGTTCTTGAGATTAAAGATGTTTATAAGATTTATAATGAGACAGAGATAAAAGTTCATGCCGTAAACGGGGTTACTCTTGATTTTCAGGAAGCGGAATTTGCTGCAATCGTTGGCCCCTCAGGTTCAGGTAAAACTACCCTTCTCAATCTTATCGGGGGGCTTGATCTCCCAACCTCGGGGAAGATATTGATTGACGGAGTGGATCTTACAGAATTGAAGTCGTCTGAGGTGATCGATTTCAGGTTAAGAAATATTGGGTTTGTTTTCCAGGCATATAACCTGATACCTGTACTTACTGCTAAAGAAAATGTTGAATTCATTATGTCTTTGCAAAAATGGCCTAAAAAGAAGATGGAAGACAGGACAATTGAACTGCTTAAAGCAGTTGGCCTGGCCGAAAGGATTAACAGCCGTCCGGCTAAATTGTCGGGTGGGCAGCAGCAAAGGGTCGCAGTTGCCAGGGCATTAGCTTCACGACCTAAATTTGTACTTGCAGATGAACCGACAGCTAATCTCGACTCTAAGTCCTCAACAACACTCCTTGAGATTATGGAAAAGCTGAACCATGAAGAGAAGATTACATTCATTTTTTCTACTCATGATGCCCGGGTTGTTAAAATGGCTCACCGGGTAATTACCCTTGAAGATGGTAAAATAGTTTCTGATGATGTGAGAGAGTAAAGGTTATTTTTTATCGTATGGGAAGATTCATAAGTATAACAGTGCTCTTTATAACTTTGGTTTTTCCTCTCTTTTCACAGGACAAAAGAAAAGTGATCACCCTGAATGGTTATGTAACATCATTGCAGAGCGCATTGTTTGATTCACTGTCAGGACCTTTTGAAAATGACAATATTATACATAACAGGCTAAACTTTAAAGGTTATGTAAGTAATCATATAACATTCGCAGCGGAATTCAGAAACAGGTTATTTACAGGCGACAAAGTAAAAACTGATCCATCCTATTCGAAATCCATCGGTACTGATCAGGGCTGGGTGGATCTTTCCTGGAATATATTCAACGAGCCCTCTTTTTTTCTGAATGCCACACTTGACCGGTTATGGGTTGATTTTAACTTTGGGAAATTTGAGATCAGGACCGGAAGACAGAGAATAAACTGGAGCCAGACACTTGTGTGGAATCCAAATGATATTTTCAATGCATATTCATTCTTCGATTTTGATTATGTTGAAAGACCTGGCAGTGATGCTGTAAGATTACAATATTATCCAAACTTTTCTTCCACTCTTGAACTGGCTGTGAAAGTCGATTACCATAATAATGTTACGGCTGCCACTCTTTACAGGTTCAATAAATGGGGTTATGACATTCAGTTTCTGGCAGGTTATGCCAACAGCGAAGACCTTGTTGCTGGAACCGGCTGGTCAGGTGCATTCGGTTCGGTATCTTTCAGAGGTGAAGCATCATGGTTTCAGCCTGTTGGAAAATTTTCCGATTCAACAGGAACCGGGTTGTTTACTATTGGGTTTGATGAAATATTTAAAAATAACGCTTCTGCGCAAATGCAGGTAATGTATTGCAATAATCCAATAGATATTACCGGTTTCAGTTCTCTCTATTCAGAAAATATTACCACAAAGGATCTGGCATTTTCAAGATTTTCAGCTTTCGGTCAATATTCTTATCCTGTAACTCCTCTTTTGAATTTAAGTTTTTCTGCAATGTGGTTTCCTGATCTGAATGGATATTTTGCAGGGCCCTCTGTAGATTATTCAATTGCTGAAAATGTTGATTTTTACCTTCTATGGCAGCATTTCGACAGTAAAACAAGTTACGGAGATATAGGAATAAACATAGGATTTCTGAGGATTAAAATCAGTTTCTAGATTTTTCATACTTTTGCCTCATCACTAAAATATGAATGATGGCTCTGGTACATGAATTTGAAAATAGCGGAAACTGGTTATTCAGAAGAAGAAGCTGGCTGCCTGTGTTTATGATTGTTGCAGGCATTATTATTATGTATCTGGTAAACAGGCAGGCTATTCTCTTTGATATGAGAGATGAGCTTATATTTCTTGGAGTAAGTGTATTTGGGCAGATTATAAGAATAATTACTGTAGGGTATACCCCAAAAAATACATCCGGAAGAAATACTGTAAACGGACAAATAGCTGATGAACTTAACGTTACAGGCATATATTCCCTGGTTCGGCACCCTCTTTACCTGGGAAATTTCTTTATGTGGCTCGGACCTGTTTTATTTTTACGATCAGCATGGTTCACAATTGTGTTTGTCCTGGTATACTGGCTCTATTATGAAAGGATAATGTTTGCTGAAGAACAGTTTCTGAGAAGAAAATTTGGTGAGATCTATGATAAATGGTCCGTGACAGTAAGCTCTTTTATACCATATTCATTCAGTTACATTCCTCCAAAACTTCCTTTCTCGGTAAAGAATGTCCTAAAGAGAGAATATAACTCATTTATGAATATTTTTCTGATCTTCGTACTCCTCGATTTATTCAGAAATTATTTTCTTTCAGAAAGAATATATCTGACAAAAATGTGGCTCTGGCTTTCTGTCTCCGCTTTTATAATCTGGATAGTTGTAAGGACTATTCATAAAAATACAAAATGGCTTGAAGTGGAAGGGCGTTAAAGGTAAAAATAAAAGACAAAAGTAAGAGTTCATTTTTATAATTAACTTTTGTCTTTTATCATATCAGAATCATCTCCTTGATCCCGTGAAAATCATAATATAGTAAAGCAGGGTTGCCAGGGAACCAAGTGCAGCAACCACGTAGGTATACGCAGCCCATTTTAAAGCATCCTGAGCCTTATCATGGTTCTGGTATGATGTTATTCCTGCGTTGGAGAGCCAGGCCAATGCCCTCTGGCTTGCATTTATCTCAACCGGTAATGTTATAAAACTAAAAAGAGTTGTCAGTGCAAAAAGAACTATCCCGGCCAGCAAAAGTGCAGGGAAAGAATTTACCATCAAAATGCCTCCAAGAAGTATCCATTGAACCCATTTTGATGAAAAACTGACTGCAGGTACCATTTTGGATCTGAAACCAAGCCATGCATAGGCTGTTGCATGCTGGACCGCGTGGCCGCACTCATGTGCAGCTACGGCAGCAGATGAAATACTTCTTCCCTCATATACATCCTTACTTAGATTTACTGTTTTTTTTTCAGGGTTATAATGGTCGGTAAGATTACCCTGTACGCTTTCTACAGTGACATCGTAAATACCAAAGTCGTGAAGCATTCTTTCCGCAACATCGCGGCCCGACATTCCACTATCAAGTGGAATTTTTGAATACGTTTTGAATTTAGACTTAAGTGTTGCACTCACGATCCAGCTCAGGATCATGAAACCTATAAAAATTATCCAGATACTCATATTTATATCCTCCTATATTTTAAATTTTGTATTACAAACCTTTGGCCAAAACAACTTTATTTATATTTTCAGGTCATTTTGTCAGTTGGTGCAAAAATAAGCATTTTGTAATCATCTTGCAGGTATCAAATATTATCTTTGTACCATGATGAATTTATTTAAGGGAATATTATCTTTTCTTTTATCCCTTCCAATCTATTTTTACAAATATTCAGTTTCTCCCTTTCTCCGTCAGTCATGCCGTCATGTTCCTTCATGTTCGCAATATATGCTTGATGCACTTAAAATTCATGGACCATTCAGGGGACTTGCACTGGGTTTTAACCGGATACTAAGGTGCAGGCCGGGAGGGACCCATGGCTATGATCCTGTACCGATTATCAGATTCCGTCGTTACCGTCCCCTGGAAGCATTATTCAGGAAAAGGGAAAAAGAGAACCGGTTGAAAAGGTGAAATATATCAGAAATTAAGTTCCTCTTTAAGATGCTTGTACCCGGAACGACTGACCGGCAATTTGTCACCCGAATGTAACACGGCAACATGGTTATCTTTACCGTATGGTTCAATCCGTTTTATCTCCTCCACCCTCACTATGTACGACCGGTGAATTCTGACAAAATCTGATTTTGGGAGATTATCCTCATAAAACTTCATTGTTTGTTGTTTCAGAGCTTTACCTGTTAAATAATAGATCATTACATAATCATCCTGTGCTTCAACATATTTAATATTGTCAACCGGGATAATGTTGATTGCGTTTCCTTTTCTGACAACAATTCTGTATATAGGCCCCTGTAGTTCAGGCTTTTTGGGAAGAATATCTTTTGGGTAATCAGTACCTTTTTCCCTGTCAGTTATTTTTACAGCAGCCTTTTTTAATGCTTCTGTAAGACGTTTTTCCGGGAATGGCTTTAAAAGATAGTCAGCCGCATTAATCTCAAATGCCTTTATTGCATACTGGTCATAGGCAGTTGTAAAAATAATTACAGGCTTCTCATCAAGTACTTCAAGCATCTCGAAACCTGTTAATTTCGGCATCTGGATATCAAGGAATACAAGGTCGGGTTTCAATTCTGATATTGCTTTTAATCCTGTGAAACCATCCTGACACTCTGCAATTATCTCAACTTCATTATGAACTTTCAGATAATGTTTTAAGATCTCTCTGGCAGGAGTTTCATCTTCAATTATCAGAGTTCTGATTTTTTTCATTTTTTATTTTATCTGCAAATTAAGATAATAAGAAATAAGATTGTTGTCCCGGCAAAATATTCATGAACATTCTGAATATTTTGCCGGGATAAAAAGTTTTACCGTATAAATTCCATTCTCCCTGGTTGTTTGCAGAGAGGCTTTTTTCCCATAATAAAGTTCGAGCCTTCTGGATACGTTCATTAGCCCGGTTCCGGTTCCTTTTTCAGAACCTGTTTCTGCCTCATAATTATTGCTGATAGTTATCGCGAGGTATCCTCCCGTAATTAAGGCTGTGGAAACAAGTCTCACCTGCCCGGTGCTTTCATAAACTCCATGTTTGACTGCATTTTCATACAAAGGCTGCAACAGCATGACAGGAATCTTTTCATCCCGGCACTTTTCATCTATTTTTTCTTCAGTTATCAACCTGTCTCCAAACCTCACTTTCTCTATTTCAAGGTAAAGGTGAATATTTTCAAGCTCGCTCTGAAGCGATACCGGTTGTTCGTCTTTTCTGGAAAGTGCATATCGCATAAAGTCAGATAGTTTGATCACCATCGCTCTGGCCTTTTCAGGATCCGTAATTGTCAGGGAACTGATAGAATTGAGGCTGTTAAAGAGAAAATGAGGATTTATCTGGGAACGAAGCATTTTAAGCTCTGTCTCTTTTATCAAAGATTCCAGCCGTGCTTCTTTGGCATTCTTGTCTGACAGATTTGTCAGACTTATAAAGAGAAAGTAAGTCAGTATGATCAGGCAGTAAATAAATACCCCTGAACCGATACGATACGGAATGGTAGAATACCAGAATGCGAGATAATTATTTTCATCCGGTAACACCAATTGAAGTATGTATTTTGTAATAAGTATCCAAAAGGTAACTGTTATTACACCACTTAATGCAAGGTTTAATATTAGTGACCTGTAGGAGGTTTTGCTGTTATTGAAAAAACTGAAAGGGTACCATAGTGAAAGTGCTATGCCTGAATATATGAGAAGAGAAACGGTACTGTCAATAATACTTAAACCGGCAAAGCTTCCATAGGCAAAGTAAAATAAAAGCGACTGGCAAAGCCCGAGAAATAGCCAGATCAGCCACCATATTATCAGCCTTATCCTGTTTGATAATACAGGATGTTCCATAAGTATATAATTTTATTTTTAATGGCCACATAGCCTGCCCCGTTAAGCTGGGGAATCTCCATGTTTTGATAATTTACATTCATCCATTTATAAATTAATAGCTTTTTATCTCACCACCACCAAATATTACTGCCCCTCTTAAAACCAGCTGACTTGTCTGATCAACCGTTTTTCCGGGTATCGGTTTCCGTGAGTCGGTGAACCCTCCCAGTATAGGGGTTACCTCGATTGTAACGAACCAGTTATCAGGAACAATTATTGTTGCACCTCCAAATATGCAGGCAATTTCAACTTCATTCTTTCCGGGTGCGAGTCTTGCCTTTGTCAGATCAAGTTCCATACCCCCGAAAATGCAAGTGACTTTTCCTCCTTTGAAATTTTCTGAAACAATCCTTCGGTCTCCGCCCCTGAAAATATTGACAAAATCAATATAGTCATTACCGGAGGCACCCCTTGATGTAAATGAATCCCACCCTTTCCGTTTGCTTACTATGAAGATCACCCCTATTATTATGAATATTGCAGGCCAGAACATGTTATAGATATGAAATGTCTCTCCGAATATTGTAGGGATAAGGAAAAACCCTCCGACAGCCATAATAATCAGACCGGCTGTTTTTTCTGAAGCACCCAGGGTTATTACCAGTCCAATTACGACAAGCAGCATTGGCCAGCTGAAAATGACATGATCAATAAAACCGGGGAAAAAACCTGTATTTCTGATAACAAGAAAAAAGCCTGCAAGCACAAGTATCACTCCTATAACAATACGATTATTCCCTGAATGTTGATGGTCGTGCCTGTAAGGTCGGTTTTCATTTTTGTAATCACCATTTGTTTCCATAGCTTTAAATTTAAGTATTAGTGTTATTATTTTCGTTTTAATAATTCTGATATTATAAATTCCAGGCCGATCAAAATAATAACGGCGGGCCAGTAAGCAACTTCAATAATTCTGGGTACTGAAACATAAATATCTTTCAGCATGAACCAGGTTCCTCCTGCAATCAGCAGTAATCCTCCGGTGAAGCGGAGGTTTAGGATAAGAAGGACTCCGATAAAAATCATGACCGACTGCCAGGTAAAATAATCTTTTACATTTCCCAGGTTAAAAAGGTCATTGGTAGCAACCAGGAGTGAGATACCAAGCAGTATAAAGAACCATCCTGCGCCCATAAGGGAATGATGTTCTTTTTTCTTTAAATGAAAATTATCTCTGTGGTACATAATATTGAAAGTTTATAATCTTTTCAAAAATAGCCTTTTGAGAATAAATGTGCCAGGTAAAATCGGTGAACAGCATTTTTATACCGGTTGAACAGCTTTTTATGCATTTAATGTCACTTTTTTGTTGATAATTTTTTTAATTGAAGAAGGATTCCTATTTTTGCAAACCAAATTTTAAAGAGATGTCCGGATATTTTACAATACCTGTCAGTGGATTGGAACCAGGACGGTACATTTATGATTTTGAAATAAATAATGAGTTTTTTGATAAGTTTGATGGGTCGGAGGTAAAGGAGGGTGATCTTACTGCAGTTGTTGAAGCAGAGAAAAGACCTTCACATATTGAACTGAATATAAAGATTTCGGGCAGGGTCAGGATATGCTGTGACAGGTGCCTGGAAATGTTTTACCAGATTATGGATACAGAAAACAGGCTTCTGGTTAAATTTGGGAAGACACGGGATGAAAGTGACCCTGATATTCTTACTCTGGCTGCCAATGAGAATGAACTGGAACTTAATCAGTATTTTTATGAATTCATTAATCTGGCTCTTCCGATAAAGAGAGTACATCCTTATGATGAAAACGGGAAGAGTACCTGTGATCCCGAAATGCTAAAGATTATTGAGAAGCATATTGTAATTGAAGAGGGAAGTAACAGTGACCCGCGATGGGAAGAATTAAAAAAACTAATTAACAATAATTAAATAAGATTAATATGGCACATCCGAAACACAAACATTCAAAAACCAGAAGAGATAAGCGCAGAACACATTATAAAGCAACGGCTCCGACAATTGCAACCTGTTCAAATTGCGGCTCCTCGGTTCAGTATCACAGAGTATGTCCTGAATGCGGATACTACAGAGGCAAACTTGCAATTGAGAAGAAAGCCACAGCCTGACTTTTTTAATCATAACTGAAAGATCATGAGAATTGGCCTTGATGTCATGGGTGGTGATTTTGCACCTGATGCAATCATTGAGGGTGCAGTTGATTCCCTGAAGTTTTTTTCCGGTGCGGACAGACTAGTCCTTATCGGGGATAAGCGAGCTATTCTCACTAAGCTGGAGGAAATGAAAATTGATCCCTCCATAGTTGAGATTATTCACACTTCACAGGTTATTGAAATGGCTGATCACCCGGCGAAAGCATTTCCCCAGAAACAGGATTCCAGTATTGCGGTGGGTTACAGAATGTTGAAAGAGGGGAAAATCAGCGGGTTTTGCAGCGCAGGTAACACAGGGGCAATGCTTGTGGGAGCAAGTTATACCGTTAGTGTGATCCCGGGAGTTTTAAGACCGGCACTTGCAACTATCTTACCCTGCATTGATAACCGTGAATCCATTATTCTGGACGTAGGATTGAATCCTGACTGCAAACCTGACGTCCTGCTTCAGTATGGTATATTGGGCAGCATATATGCACAATATGTTCTTGGAATTCAAAATCCTTCGGTTGGACTACTTAATATTGGAGAAGAGGCATCCAAAGGGACCCCGTCAGTCAAGGCTGCATACGAATTAATGAAAGGACATCCCGGACTGAATTTTGCTGGTAATATTGAGGGGAATAATCTTTTCCGTGAGGCCATGACTGATGTTGTGGTTTGTGACGGATTTGTAGGGAATATTGTACTTAAACAGGGCGAAGCTTTTCATCATATATATAAAACCAGGAACCTTAAAGATGACTATTTTGATCGTCTTGATTTTGAAAACATTGGCGGGACACCGATAATCGGAATAAATGCAAATGTTGTTATAGGGCATGGAATTTCAAGAAGGAAGGCCATAATGAATATGGTCCTTCAAACACGTGATGTTGTACATGCTAATCTGGCTCAAAAGATTAAAGAAGCAATTTAATTATGGGAAAAATTCTGGCAGCTATTACAGGAATTAACGCCTGGGTCCCGGAATACAGACTTACAAATCAGGAGCTCTCAAAAATGGTAGATACCTCCGATGAGTGGATAATGCAACGAGTCGGAATAAAGGAAAGAAGGATTCTTAAAGGAGAAGGTCTTGGAAGCTCTGATCTTGGATTCAGGGCAGTAAAAGGTCTGCTGGAAAAAACAGGGACTTCCCCTGAAGAAATTGACCTGCTTATTTGTGCTACTGTAACTCCGGATATGTTTTTTCCTGCAACCGCGAACATTATTTCTGATAAAGCCGGGATAAAAAACGCTTTCAGTTTTGACATAAATGCTGCCTGCTCCGGATTTCTTTTTGCACTTCAGACAGCAGCCTCATTCATTGAATCAGGACGATACAGAAAGGTAATTGTGGTAGGAGCTGATAAAATGTCCTCTATAACTGATTATTCGGATCGTACTACCTGCCCGCTATTTGGAGATGCGTCAGGAGCTGTATTGATTGAACCAACAGGAGATGGTAATGGTATTATTGATCATATTTTTCATACTGACGGATCCGGAGCAAAATATCTTCACCTAAAAGCAGGCGGTTCTGTTAAACCAGCTTCTCATGAAACAATTGATGCAAAAGAACATTTTATATACCAGGAAGGACAAAGCGTTTTCAAGTTTGCTGTTGTAAACATGGCAGATGTCGCTGTTGAAATAATGGAACGCAACAATCTTAAATCGGAAGATATTGCCTGGCTTGTTCCACATCAGGCAAATTTGAGAATAATTGACGCAACCGGCAGGAGAATGGGACTTCCTCAGGAAAAGGTAATGATCAATATTGAAAATTACGGAAATACCACTTCAGCCACAATCCCTCTTTGTATCTGGGAATATGAGAAGAAGCTTAAAAAAGGTGATATTCTCATTCTTGCAGCATTTGGAGGAGGATTTACATGGGGCTCCATTTATTTGAAATGGGCATATAACCCTGAATAATTATTTCGAACTTATATATATATTATCCCAGGTTTGAGCATTCACCAACCAGGTGACCTTAAAAAATTGAGACTGGTAAGTCCAGAAGAAGATTTTAGAAATGAACAATTTATTTTTTGTTTGCAATAGTTTTTATCTTTGTTACTTATTAAGTTTGTATTTCTTAACTATATCGTATTATGACAAAGAACAACGAAACTGAAACAGCGGCAATTAACCTGATCAGCAATGGCACAGACATTACGGGAGATGTTAAATCAAATGGTGATATTCGCATTGAAGGAACTCTGACAGGGAGCCTGAATATAAAAGGAAAAGTTGTTATCGGGCCAACAGGAAAAGTAAACGGGGAAGTTATCTGTAAGAATTCTGAAGTATCAGGTTTTATTGAAGGTAAAATCATTGTTAGTCAATTACTTAACTTAAAATCTTCCTCAACTATTCTTGGTGATATTGATACCGCAAAACTTTCTATTGAACCCGGTGCTAAATTTACCGGTAATTGCAAAATGACTGATAACGAGGAAAATGGTACAACAAAATCCTTTAAAGGAAAAGAACTCGAAAAACAAAGTAAATAACGGAATAAAAAACTTTGCCAAATATTCCAGTATTGCATTCCAGATGATAGGTATTATTCTTGTTACTACCTGGGGCGGAATCAAACTTGACAAATTAACCGGGTTAAAAACTCCAGTTTTCACAATAGTTCTTTCTCTCTTTGGCGTATTTGCAGCTATATATCTTGTTCTGAAAGATTTTATCAAATTTAAGTAAACCTTTTGAAGAAATTTTTCGGATATGTACTTATACTCCACAGGAAAAATTGATGTCCTGTTAAGTGATCTGCTTATTCAGGCAAGCGTTTTTGCATTGATCTCCCTTATCACACTGATAATTTTTTTCAAGGGACAAAGAAAAGAACACAAAAGTCAGACATTCTATAGTCTTGTGGCTGTGAGCGTTAAGCTCCTGTTAGAGATGTTGTTTGCCCTAGTATGGTTTATTTTCGCTAAAAAAACAGGCCTGACATCAGTATTATTATTTTTTGTTTTATATTTAGCGTTCACTTTGATTTCGATATATATTATATTGAAAGCATTGAAAAACAAACCTTTAGAAAACTAAAATTGACTTGAAAACGTTTAAGTTTGTTGTATTTTTCTTTATTTTTCTGCTTGCTAAACCAACCTTTCCGCTATTTGGACAGGAAGAAATAGGAAAGGAGAAATCAGAGAGGAAATTCGACCCAAGTACATTTATTCTTGAACATATTTCCGATTCACACGAATGGCATATTCTGACAAAGAAAAACGGAGAAAGTATCACTATCTATCTTCCTGTTATTCTCCTTAGTAAAGAAAGAGGACTCGATATTTTCTCCTCGGGAAAACTTGCTCATGGCCATGAATATAAAGGTTACAGACTTGAAGAAGAAGGTGAACTGAAAGGTAAAATTGTATATGTTAATGCAGAAGGTGCTGTTAATGAGGAGAATTTCCCGCTTGATTTTTCCATGACAAAAACTGTAGTGGGAATGTTATTTGCAGCCATAATTGGATTAGTGGTCTTTCTCTCGCTTTCCTTATCATATAAAAAAACGGGTATTAGCTATCCGAAAGGCATTCAGCGTTTTCTGGAACCAGTTATCATTTTTATCCGTGATGATATTGCAATACCTAACATAGGCGAACATAGATATGAAAGGTATATGCCCTATCTCTTGTCAGTCTTCATTTTTATACTAATCAATAACATATTTGGGCTTGTCCCGTTTCCTCCGCCTTTTGGCGCAAATGTTACCGGTAACATAGCAGTTACTTTTGTACTGGCATCATTTACTTTTGTTATCACACAGATAAGCGGTAATAAAGCATACTGGAGACATGTATTTGCCACTCCAGGCATTCCAGTATGGCTCTTGCCAATTATGATACCTGTTGAAATAATCGGACTTTTCTCAAAGCCTTTTGCACTGATGATCCGTTTGTTTGCAAACATGTTGGCAGGACATATAATAGCATTAAGCCTGATTTGTCTGATATTTATCTTTGAAACACTTGTTATAGCACCGGTTTCTGTCTTTTTTGTAATTTTTATGGATTTTCTTGAATTACTGGTGGCTTTTCTGCAGGCATATATTTTTACACTTTTATCAGCGCTGTTTATAAGTCTGGCAACGCCGGATAATCATTAATTAATTTACTAATAACTAGTATTATGGAACAAATTTCATTCGCAGCAATTGGAGCAGGCCTTGCAGTAATAGGAGCTGGTCTTGGTATAGGTCGGATAGGTGGGTCAGCGATGGATGCTATTGCACGGCAGCCAGAAGCCTATTCAAAGATTCAGACAGCCATGATCATTGCGGCAGCCCTTATTGAAGGGGTAGCATTGTTCGCTATTGTTATCGCTCTTATTAAGTAATTTTGGAATTTAGAAGCCTGCAACGGTTGGTTGCACGGCTTCTTTTTTAACTGACACTTTTTTTAAAATTCAGATATGGTACTTTTAGCAAATAATCTTACTTCACCCGGTATTGGCACAATCTTCTGGGCTGCTCTGATATTTGGTCTGTTTCTGGTAATACTTACCAAATTTGCATGGAAACCTATACTTGCCGCTATAAAAGCAAGAGATGAGATGATAAAGGGTTCTCTGGCTTCTGCTGAAAAAGCACATGAAGATATGTTGAAGTTACAGAGTGACAATGAAACAATTCTTCGCAAAGCCAGAGAAGAACGTGAACATATATTAAAAGAAGCAAGAGATATACGTGATAAACTGATCGCTGAAGCCAAAGGTAAAGCGTCGGAAGAAGCTGAAAAACTTGTGGAAAAAGCACGAACAGGTATCGAAAGGGAAAAAGCAAAAGCGCTCTCTGAGATTAATGACCAGGTCGCTACCCTTTCTGTAGAAATAGCTTCTAAACTGCTTGGTGAAAAACTAAAACAATCAGGAGAACAGATAAACCTGATTGATAAGTATCTGAAGGATATCGACTTTAACAGAAACTAGGAAAAGGTACCGGTAATGAATGACAGCAAAATTTCTGTAAGGTACTCCAGAGCCCTGTTCCAGTCAGCGTCCGAAAAAAAGGTACTTGATAATGTTTACCAGGATATGGTCTTTGTTTCGGAAATATGTTTAATTGCCGAAATAAAAGAACTCCTTAACAGTCCGGTAATAGTCCCGTCAAAAAAGAATGCAATTCTTAATGCCATCCTGGTTGGAAATGTCGATAAACTAACGTTATCTCTCATCGGCTTGGTAGTTAAAAATGGCCGTGAAAGTTTTATCCCGGCAATAGCAAGGGTCTTTATGCATGAGACAATGAAGTTTAAGGGAATAACAGAATCAGTACTGACAACAGCAATTAAGGTGGACAGTAAAGTTAAAGATCAGATTTCTGAACTTATTTCAGATGTATTCGGTACTAAAGCGAAACTTAAGGAAATTATTGATCAGGAAATTATTGGCGGTTTCATTCTGAGAATTGGCGATAATTATATTGATGCAAGCATAAGGAATAAACTCCGAAAGATAGAAAAGGAGCTGAAAAGCGGAATTTTAACAGCGTGAAAAAGATACAAATAAAAAGGTAATAAAGAATTCAAGGTATGGCAAATATTAAACCAGCAGAAGTCTCAAAAATTCTTAAACAGCAACTGGAGGGCATACAGACAGGAACTGAACTGGAAGAGGTGGGGACAGTGCTTGAGGTTGGTGATGGCATTGCACGTATTTACGGGCTTTTAAATGCTCAGTCGAATGAACTTATTGAGTTTGAAAATGGGATAGAAGCAATTGTACTGAATCTTGAAGAAGATAATATCGGTGCTGTGTTACTTGGCCCCACAGAGGAGATCGGTGAAGGAGACATAGTAAAAAGAACAGGCAGGATAGCCTCAATTGGTGTTGGGGAAGGACTTCTGGGAAGAGTAATTTCCACTACAGGCCAGCCTCTTGATGGTAAAGGACCAATAGAGGGAGAGACTTTTATCCTTCCCCTGGAGAGAAAGGCACCAGGAGTGATTTTCCGTCAGCCTGTCAAGCAACCCCTTCAGACAGGAATTAAGGCAATTGATGCAATGATCCCCATTGGTCGCGGACAGAGAGAATTGATTATTGGTGACAGGCAGACTGGAAAGACTGCAATTGCTATTGATACTATAATAAATCAGAAAAGTAATTTCGAAAAGGGCAAACCCGTTTACTGCATATATGTTGCCATAGGACAGAAAGGTTCCACTGTAGCAAATATTGCCTCAATACTTGAGGAACATGGAGCTCTTCAATATACTGTTATTGTTCTTGCAACTGCCTCTGATCCTGCTGCATCCCAGTTCTATGCGCCGTTTGCAGGAGCCTCTATCGGGGAATTCTTCAGGGATACGGGACGAGATGCACTTATAATTTATGATGATCTCTCAAAACAAGCGGTCTCTTACAGAGAGGTTTCTCTATTGCTCCGCCGGCCACCCGGACGTGAGGCATATCCGGGTGATGTCTTTTACCTGCATTCCAGGCTTCTTGAACGAGCTGCAAAAATCATTGAGTCAGATGATGTTGCAAGGCAGATGAACGATCTTCCCGAATCGATAAAACATCTTGTAAAAGGTGGAGGGTCACTTACAGCTTTACCTATCATTGAAACTCAGGCAGGTGACGTGTCAGCCTATATTCCTACTAATGTTATCTCCATTACTGATGGTCAGATATTCCTGGAATCAGGTCTTTTTAACTCCGGGGTACGGCCGGCAATCAATGTTGGAATTTCAGTGTCCAGGGTTGGGGGTAACGCCCAGATTAAATCGATGAAAAAGATTGCCGGCACATTAAAGGTTGACCAGGCACAATACCGGGAACTTGAGGCATTTTCAAAATTCGGTTCAGACCTTGATGCATCAACTCTTGCTATTCTTAACAAGGGTGCTAAAAACGTGGAAATTCTTAAACAGAAGCAATACACCCCTATGCCGGTTGAAAAACAGGTTGCAATAATTTATTGCGGAACGACGGGACTTTTGAAAGATGTTCCGGTCACCAAAGTGAAATCCTTTGAAACTGAGTTTCTCGAGTATCTTGATCTTAAACACAGAGATATTCTTGATAACCTTCGTGATGGGATACTGAATGAAGATATAAAAAATGTTCTGGAAAAAGTTGCCACGGAACTTGTAATTAAATATAAGCAACAATAGGCTTAATGAAAGAGGATTAAATATATTTTTAATGGCGAATTTAAAGGCAATAAGGATAAGTATTGGTTCTGTAAAATCGACAAAGCAGATTACATCAGCAATGAAAATGGTTTCTGCCGCCAAGTTGAGAAAAGCACAGGATAAAATCGTGAGACTGAGACCTTATGCAAATAAATTGTTTGAAATCCTTGTTGGTCTTACACAAAGCCTGGCCGAATGTGAAACAGAAAACATCTACGGAAGAGTGTCAGCACCTGAAAAAATCCTTATTGTTGTAATAACATCTAACAGGGGACTTTGCGGGGCTTTCAACTCAAATATCATAAAAGAGGTAAAAAGAGTGATTTCAGATATATATTATGAGCAGTATAATAAAAAGAATCTTTGGTTACTTACCATCGGGAAAAAGGGATACGATTATTTCAGAAAGCAGAATGTGCAAATGCTGCAGGAGCAAAATGAGCTCCTGAATGATCTTTCTTTTGAAAATGTTTCCGGTGTTGCCGAAAACATAATGAACAGGTTTGCTGCAGGGGAGTTTGATCGGGTAGAACTGGTTTATAATCAGTTTAAAAATGCGGCAGTTCAAAACATTACTGATGAAATGTTCCTTCCTGTTGAGGGTGCCCCCCACGATAGAATAAAAACCGCAAACGTTGACTATATTTATGAGCCCACCATGGAAGAGATCGTTAAAGAGCTGATACCTAAATCACTGAAGATTCAATTTTATAAAGCCGTGCTTGATTCTTTTGTTTCTGAACATGGTGCAAGAATGACAGCAATGCACAAAGCAACGGATAATGCTGCAGAAATGATACGCGAGCTGACACTGCAGTACAATAAAGCAAGGCAGGCAGCAATCACAAATCAGATTCTGGAAGTTGTAAGCGGAGCGGAAGCATTGAAAGGCTAAGCTGAAATCCGGGCCCGGTGTCTTTAAAAAACCATTATGTACAATAACTATCAGGTTAAAGAATTAGTTGATAAGGCTATTGTCAATCTTTCGTATAATGTTGAAGCAGAAAAACTTATTGACCCTGTTAAATATTTTCTTTCTATGGGGGGGAAGCGGTTAAGACCTGTAATGGCGATTATGGCCTGCAATCTTTTTATTGATAAGATTGAAGATGCTATTTTACCTGCAACCGGACTTGAGGTATTTCACAACTTCACGCTTGTTCATGATGATATTATGGATCACTCCTCTCTCAGGAGAAATTATCCGACTGTCCATAATAAGTGGAGTATTAATCAGGCAATATTATCAGGCGATGTTATGGCATTTATTGCAAATGAATGTTTCTTGCAGACTCCCGCAGACCATCTTCATAAAGTTTTCAGGCTATTTAACAAAGCAGCAGTTGAAGTGTGTGTTGGACAACAGCTTGATATAGATTTTGAAAAGGCTGCCATTGTTTCGCAGAAAGAATATTTACGGATGATCGAGCTGAAAACAGCGGCACTTATTGCGGCATCTGCTAAAATCGGAGCCATAATAGGTGGCGCCGGGGAAAGAGATTCAGATCTGCTTTATGATTTTGGACGAAACCTTGGAATAGGTTTCCAGATTCAGGATGACCTGCTTGATATTTACGGAGATATGAAACTATTTGGGAAGAAGGCCGGAGGCGATATTATTGAGAATAAAAAAACTTTTCTCCTGGTGAAAGCTCTGGAAATTGCGAACAATGCTCAGCATAAGCAACTTCAGGAACTGATCTCCTCCAAAGATCAGGATCCTGAGATTAAAGTCAAAAAAGTCGTTGAAATTTACGATCAGTTAAATATAAGATCTATCACAGAAGAACTTGCTAATGGTTATATCGAGAATGCTTTTCTTCTGATTAATAAAGTTGGCGTTGATGAAGAGAGAAAAAAGGAATTGCTTGTACTCGTGCGTTCACTTATAGGCAGATCCAGCTAAAATTGAATCCGGAATACAAACCCGGAACAGTTACGGTTGAAAATTAAAATTGAGGTAAAAAATTCTTATTTTATCAGATCTCAAAGGAAGAACAAGCACAAAAATTATTAAATTTGTATCTTCTTAAAAATAAAATAAAAATATTAGCTAATATGTCACAGAATACCGGGAAAATCAGCCAGATCATTGGACCCGTGGTTGATGTTACTTTTGAAAGTCAGGGAATGGATATGCCTGATATTTATGATGCTCTTGAAATTAAAAGAGATGATGGTTCCATTCTTGTTGTAGAATGCCAGCAACATATAGGAGAAAACACAGTTCGTACAATTGCAATGGATTCGACTGATGGCCTGCGCAGGGGAATGGAATGTGATAGCAACAGGACTGCCAATTACAATGCCTATAGGAGAGCAGATAAAAGGCCGTCTTATGAATGTAACCGGAGAAGCAATTGATGGAATCGGATCTCTTGACAAAAAAGGCGGATACCCTATTCACCGAAAACCCCCTAAATATGAGGACCTCTCAACAGAAAAGGAAGTTCTTATTTACCGGAATCAAAGTGATTGACCTTATTGAGCCCTATTCCAAAGGAGGAAAAATCGGACTTTTCGGCGGGGCCGGTGTCGGGAAAACAGTAGTTATACTTGAACTTATTAATAATATTGCAAAAGCATATTCGGGGCTTTCGGTGTTTGCCGGTGTAGGTGAAAGAACAAGGGAGGGTAATGACCTTCTTCGCGAGATGCTTGAAGCCGGAGTAATTACCTATGGGGAAGATTTCGTTAAAGATATGGAATCAGGAGGATGGGATCTGTCAAAAGTTGATAAGGAAGCCTTGAAAGGATCAAAACTGGCCCTAGTATTTGGTCAGATGAATGAACCTCCCGGAGCAAGAGCAAGAGTAGCTCTTTCTGGTCTTTCTGTTGCCGAACATTTCAGAGATGGCGACGGAAAAAGTGGCGGACGCGACATCCTTGTTCTTTATGGATAATGTATTCAGGTTTACCCAGGCCGGATCGGAAGTCTCCGCACTTCTGGGAAGGATGCCTTCAGCGGTAGGCTATCAACCTACACTGGCAACTGAAATGGGGGTAATGCAGGAACGTATCACATCAACAAAACATGGTTCAATCACATCTGTTCAGGCTGTATATGTGCCGGCTGATGACCTTACTGACCCGGCTCCGGCAACTACATTTGCACATCTTGATGCAACCACTGTACTGAGCAGTAAGATATCGGAGCTTGGTATTTATCCCGCGGTTGATCCACTCGATTCAACATCAAGAATACTTGTCAGCAGAAATAGTTGGCGAAGCTCACTATAATTGTGCCCAGAGGGTTAAGGAATTACTTCAGAGGTATAATGAGCTGCAGGATATCATAGCTATCCTTGGAATGGACGAATTATCAGAAGAAGATAAACTGGTCGTTCATCGTGCCCGTCGTGCGCAGAGGTTCCTTTCACAACCATTCCATGTGGCAGAACAATTTACGGGGATTAAAGGTGCTTTGGTGTCAATAGAAGATACGATCAAGGGATTTAATATGATTATGGACGGCAAAGTTGATCAGTATCCTGAATCTGCATTTATGCTGGTAGGAACTATCGAAGATGCAATTGAAAAGGGAGAAAAAATCCTTGCACAGTCAAAATAATTAAATTTTCGGATGAAGATAGAGATTATTACTCCTGACAAAAAAGTATTTGCCGGCGATATTAAATCCATCAGGGTGCCGGGTAAAAGAGGATCTTTCCAGGTACTTAATGACCATGCTCCGATAATATCAACTCTTGAAAACGGACCTGTAATTATGATTGATCAGGCGGGAAATGAAAAAACATATGAAATTAGCGGAGGAGTGATTGAGGTCAAAATGAACAAAATAATACTTCTGGCCGAATCGGTAAATTAGGTTGGATTTATGTCACCTGAAGAATTTCGTGAATTTGCCCATGAGCTTGTGGAATGGATGGCCAGGTATATGGAAAATGTTGAGAATTACCCTGTAAAATCCAAAGTTCAACCCGGAGACATTTTTAGTAAGTTACCTGACACTCCACCAGAAAAATCAGAATCATTCGGCTCAGTGATGGACGACTTTGATGAGATAATAATGCCGGGTATAACACATTGGCAGAGTCCTAATTTTTTTGCATATTTCCCGGCCAATACCAGTCCTCCTTCAATCCTGGCAGAGATGATTACTGCAACATTGGGAGCGCAGTGCATGATATGGGAAACCTCCCCGGCCGCTGCAGAACTGGAAGAAAAGATGATGATCTGGCTGAGAGGATTGATCGGTCTTCCTGAAGATTTTGAGGGAGTAATTCAGGACAGCGCATCTACCGCTACCCTTTCAGCAATACTTACAGCAAGAGAAAAATCTACAGACTTTTTAATAAATAATGAAGGAGCCGAACATGCAGGAACTTTAAGGATCTATTGTTCCGGGCAAACACATTCTTCAGTTGAAAAGGCAGTAAAAATAAGCGGAATAGGCCGGAAAAACCTCGTTATAGTTCCTGTTAAAGAGGATTTTACACTCGATCCTGAAAAACTGAGGGATGCAATTATATGAGGACCAGGGTAAAGGATTTATCCCTTGCTGTGTTGTAGCAACTATCGGAACAACCAGTACCGCTTCCGTTGACCCGATCAGGGCCATAGGAGAGATCTGCAGGGAAAACGGGATATGGCTTCATGTTGATGCAGCCATGGCCGGTACGGCTCTTATTCTGCCCGAATTTCAATGGATGCTGGAGGGAAAGGAATATATTGATAGTTTTGTTTTCAACCCCCACAAATGGATGTTTACTAATTTTGACTGTACTGCCTTTTTTATTAGGGAACCGGAGGCACTTATTAAAACATTTGAAATACTGCCGGATTACCTGAAAACGAGGACAAGAGGGGCGGTTAATGATTACAGAGACTGGGGGGTTCCGCTTGGCCGCAGATTCAGAGCACTGAAATTATGGAGCGTAATAAGATACTACGGCACAGCCGGTCTTCGCGAAAAAATAAGATACCATATCAGTATTGCTACCAGACTTTCAGAGATGATTTCAAATGAAACAGATTTTGAATTACTTGCACCTGTAAGGCTGAACGTTGTCTGTTTCAGATATATCCCATATGGGAAGCAGGGAGTTAAGTTAAATGAGATTAATGAAAAATTGAACCACTTGCTTAACGACTCGGGAAAGATCTACCTGACTCATACAGTTCTTAATGGACTGTATACATTACGGATGGTAACAGGCCAGACCAATGTGACCTTAGAACATGTGGAAAAAGCCTGGGAATTTATTAAAACTACTGCACACACTATTCAGCTATAATGATATCATAACCTCGACTTTCCAATATTCATTCCAAAAATATCAATATTAAAAAGCAATTCAAATAAGGGTGATGCGGTTATACTCTGCCAGGATCCCTGAACTCCTGCCGAGATCATAAAAGGGTTCCTGAAAAGATGGAAATCTGTTAATAACTCAAACCCGAAAGATTTAAAGGATTCAAAATAATCGTGATAGGATTGGAAAGCCGTACCGGAACCAGTTTGCATAAAGTAAGCATTTCCTTTACCACGCGCAAAATCATAAAACAATGTCCCTCTTATCCTTTTAACGTAAATAATACCAGGAATATTAAAGTCAGGGTAAAATAGAGGTATTGCATAATCGAGAGAAAGAAAATTCAGATTTTCCGAAAAGATATTCTGATAGCCTCGTGGCCAATCTATTTTGTTTCCAATATAATACTTAACCAGTTTCTGTTTTTCTTTCTCAAGTCTCATCCTGATGCTGTTATTGGGAAATATTCCAGGGAAATAAAATGCAGTTTTCACAGATTCCGAAGATCCGTAAATTGCTTTGTCAAAAGGTGAAAATGAATATTTAAGGTCAAAAACCTGTGCCCATCGGGGGTATATATCCCTTACCGATGATATGATTGAATTTGAAAAATACAGCCTTGCAGTAAGCTGGGTCTGACCATAGTCATAACGGTTTAGTTCTTTAAGAAATATATAGTTATTACTGTAATCAGTTGTAAATGAAGGGTACAGAAACTGGGTAAATTTCCCCGGAGTGAACCTGAGAGGTAATGAAGCGGTATTTATAAATCTTATCCCTTGCTGAACTGAAAGAGGATCATTAACCGGTTCCCTTAATTTGTCAATAACAGGTTTGTTGCCATAATCTAATTGTGATTCAATTACAGGATACCAGCCTTTCCAGGTTATGCGTGTATGCAATTTATGTCTTTTGTCAGAAGAATACTCATACCCGAGAGAGGAAATTAGGGTACTTAAATGATTTTGAGACATTACGGTGAATCCGGGTCGAATGGATGCAGGATCGGTTTGAACATGCTGGAGATCTGCATAAAAAGGCATCCAGCTGTGAAAATTAAAAAGATGCTGCCATTTACGGTATGGTACAGGGGAAAAGTCAGAATTATATCTTTCCCCTGAGGTTGGTTGAACAGAATCTGTGCGGTTTATCAAAAATGAAGAAGAACCCGGAGCTATTCTGACATTCTTTATAGACTGGCCAAGCACCAGACTGCATATCTTATTTCCTGAAGAGGAATAATCTGTAAAGAGAGCTTTCTGTCCATTAATACAAAGATCATTTGCTCCGAATTCAGAGTTTGTCACTTCTGCGAGTTTTTTATCAGGAGTGAGAAAATAGAGATTATCGGTACCGGAGGAAGAGCTTACAAAAAACAATGTATCATTTTTAAGGTATGACGACTGGAGATCGTTCCGTCCGGGTTCAACTAGTGTCTCCCACTGCCTGGTATCAGGTGAATATGAGAGGATCCCTTCTCCTGCTTCTGTCAGAGAAATTGCAGTAAGTTTTGCCCCGCTTTCTGCCCATTGCGGTCTTTGAAGATATGCGTTTCCAGGAGCGGGTATGGATTGAATAACAGATCCGTCATCCGGGTCAATAAATACGATGTTATTCTTATTTTCAGGGGTGTTCTCAGCCGCAGCGATCAAACTTCCGTCCGGTGAAATCGATGCTGACATGTACCTTGTATTCCTCGTCAGCAAGGTTGTTTCTTTATTCTTAAGATACATTATCTTTATAACGGAATAGTTTCTGTTTTCCCACCGGGGATCAGCCTGACTTTCTACCCACACAATCTTCCCTTTTGCCACGGAAATATACCAGGGATAAATATGTCCGGGTGTATGAATTCGCTTTTCTGAATTTTCTGAAGGTCTTATAAGAACAAATGAAGGAGGTTCAGACAAAGATGTTTTAACAGCGATAACAGAATCTGATCCCGAAATTACCGGGGAATAGTAACTTATATATTTACCTCCCGAGGGAGGAGAAATTGATTTGTAAGTTTCAAACCCGCTTCGTTTCAGATCTTCATTCCAGATTACCTTCAGACTATCGAAGGTCTCTTTGAAAAGTTTCTTTTTAGTAATATTCGCACTTCGTGAAAGACTTATATTGACCGGATTAATTGTAAATGGTTCGTTTGCCGTAAAACGGAGCATCCTGTTCCACATCTGATTATTATATTTGATATATGACCAGGCTATCATCTGATATCCTGTCTGGTAATAGTCGGGAACAAAATTGCGGAATGAGCCGTTAATCATCTTGTCATAGCTATAAATATTCTTTTCCGACACAATTGCTTTCAGTTGTTTCTGAAAGGAGGGGCTCCTTCCTCTGCCGGATTCTGTGAGTCTTGTTTCAGCATAAACCGCGTCTCCTTCCAGAAACCAGAGTGGCAAAAGAGCGGAGACAACACCCGTAAACTGTTCTCCCAGACCTATCGATATGAACTTTGAAAACCCACTGTTCAGTGATTCCATTTGAAAAACATGGGTCATCTCATGTATAGCAAGCTGATCCCTGGAGTCAAGTGGAATGGTATTCTGTTCAGGTGTGGGGTATAACTCCATTCGTCTGGGCGCCCATGAAACATAACCGTTAGATTGTGTTGTGAAATTATGAATTATAACCGGGATTTTAAATCTTTTTTCGGGGTATAAACCGGTAAGTTTTGAATAAGCCTTTTCAAGTGACTTCGCATAAGATACCCCTTCCTGCCCATATACCCTGGGGTAAATAATTTTAAATCCGGGTGTTTTAATCTGCATCCATTTTAGTGACGCAGGATCTTCTCCTGAGTCATAATATTGTGCAGCAGATGTTATTGAAAGTAAAATTAAAATTGTAAATGACAGTACAGATCGGAGGTTCATCATAGAAAATAATAATCAAAAATAGCAAATTATTACTGTAAAACCATGTTGAGGATAGTATTAAAAAATTAAGTATTTTCGTTCCCTGATCGATTTACAGGAAATCCTCATAAAACTTGAGCGGACATGAAAAAATACAGATTAATTAACAACATATCGGGTTGGATTATTTTTGTAATTGCAGCCTATACCTATCTGATGACCATTGAACCCACTGCAAGTTTATGGGATTGTGGAGAGTTTATAGCATCTGCTTTTAAACTGGAAGTCGGACATCCTCCTGGAAATCCTGTATTCATGATCATGGCACGCTTCTTTACTTTTTTTGCAGGAGGTAATGTATCCCATGCTGCCAAAATGGTAAATTCAATGTCTGCACTTGCGAGTGCATTTACAATCCTTTTGTTGTTCTGGTCAATAACTCATCTTGCAAGGAAAATATTGATAAAAAATGAGGATCAGGTTACATCAGGACGGATCATGGCAATTATTGCTGCTGGAGCAGTTGGAGCCCTTGCATATAATTTTTCCGATTCATTTTGGTTTTCAGCAGTTGAAGGAGAAGTTTATGCTTCATCATCGTTGTTTACAGCTTTGGTTTTTTGGGCCATACTCAAATGGGAGGATGTTGCTGATGAAAAGCATGCCGACAGGTGGATCATCTTAATTGCTTACCTTATGGGACTTTCAATTGGGGTTCATCTTCTGAATCTGCTGGCAATACCGGCAATTGTTATGGTCTATTATTTCAGGAAATTTGAATTTTCCAGAAGAGGCTTCATCATTTCCCTGGTAACCTCTGTGATTCTGTTAGCTCTTATTATGTATGGAATAATGCCTGGTGTTGTGACAATTTCTTCAAAATTTGATCTCTTTTTTGTAAACACATTAGGTCTTCCACACGACACAGGGATGATTGCGCATGTCCTGATAATTGTACTTCTGTTTATACTTGCCATAAGATCTGTCCTCACGTCATCCAATAATTCACGCACCGGAGTTCTGGCTATTGCAGCACTGTTTTTTACCGGCATTTGGGTAGTTTCCGGTTCATCGGTTGTGAATGTTCTTGTGCTGATCCTTATAGCCGGATCTGTCTGGTATATCGCCGGTAAAAGCAGAACGGTACTTAGTACTGTTCTCACTTCAATAATGGTAATTTTTATTGGATATTCTTCAAATGCGATCATAGTAATAAGGGCTTCTGCAAATACACCTTTAAATGAAAACAATCCATCGAATCCCTTTAACCTGTTATATTTTCTGAACAGGGAACAATATGGGGAACGGCCATTGTTTCGGGGACCCTATTACAATGCTCCGGTGGTGGGTTATGAAGACGGAAAAGCAAAATATGCTTTGGCCGATGGTAAGTATATTATTACCAGTCATAACCTGGAGCGTGTTTATGATGAGAGATTTTTGACTCTTTTTCCCAGAATGTGGAGTGATCAGCCAGATCATATAAAAGTTTATGAGGAGTGGGGTAAAGTAAAAGGTATTCCCATTCAGGTTACTGACCAGTCAGGGAAGAAATCCATTCTGAGAAAGCCAAAATTCAGCGAAAATTTAAGGTTCATGCTTAATTACCAGTTTGGATATATGTATTTCAGATATTTCATGTGGAACTTTTCCGGGAAACAAAATGACACCCAGGGAACAGGAGGCGCCATAAACGGTAACTGGATATCGGGAATTAATTTTATTGATGAACTGCGGGTTGGGACATCTGATCTCCCGCCTGATTTGAAAAACGACACATCCCGGAATATGTATTACATGTTACCTCTTCTTCTGGGGTTGATTGGATTATTTTACCAGCTTAACCGCGATAATAAGAAATGGTGGATCGTTATGCTTTTATACCTGATGACTGGTATTGCGATTGTTGTTTATCTTAACCAGTATCCAAATCAGCCAAGAGAAAGAGATTATGCCTATGCAGGATCATTTTATTTTTTTAGTATCTGGATTGGATTGGGGGTCCTGGCTATTTTTGAAGCCTTATCTAAGTATTTGTCTGAAAAAATTGCTGCCCCTGTTGCAGGGGTGCTCTGTTTATTTGCAGTTCCGGTTATAATGGGAACTGAAAACTGGGACGACCATGACAGATCCGGACGATACCTTACCCGTGATGTTGCATTTAATTACCTTAACTCCTGTGTACCAAATGCCATTCTATTTACAAACGGGGATAATGATACTTTTCCCCTCTGGTATGCCCAGGAGGTAGAAGGAATGAGAACAGATGAACGCGTTTGTAACCTGATGCTGCTTAATACCGACTGGTATATTAATCAGATGAAAGATAAAGCTTATGAGTCAGAACCTCTTCCGATAACGTTACCCGTGAAAAGGTATTATGATGGGGTAAACAACCAGGTATTCATAGTAGAAAAAACAAAAGATCCTGTTGACATATCAACTGTCATTGACTGGGTAAACAGCGATAATAAAGCAACCAAAGTCGAAGTTTCTCCAACAGAACTACTTGATATTATACCTACCCGCACAATAAGAATTCCGGTTGATTCAGCAAAAGTACTTTCGTCAGGGACAGTAAAGCGGGAGGATGCAGACAAGATAGTTCCTTATATTGACATCAAACTTAAAGGGAGTTCAATTTTGAAAAGCCAGTTGATTGTGCTTGATATTCTTGCCCACAATAATTGGGAACGCCCGATTTATTTTGTCACCGGATATCAGAATGATGCATTGGGTCTTGAAGAATATTTTCAGCTTGAAGGCCTTGCTTATCGCCTGGTTCCGATCAAATCTCAAAATAAAAACTGGTTGGATTACGGCCGGATTGATACCGATATTCTGTACGATAATTTGATGAATAAGTTTACATGGGACGGAACTAATAAAAAGGGTGTAAATATCGATTACAATCATAGAAGGACCCTCCTGGTTATAAAAGCCAGACTAAATTATGCAAGGCTTGCAAAAGCTCTTGCAAAGGAAGGGAAAAATGAAAAGGCAATTGGGGTTCTCAACTATTGTATGGAGACGTTCCCGCCTGATAAAATTCCATACGATCAGTATATTCCCGATATAGTTGAAGCCTATTTTGAAGCTGGAGATTCAGCGAAGGCTGTTGAATTAACAAGATCATTTTGCGATAATAATTATAAAGACCTTGATTACTACCTTAAACAGGCTCCTTATATAGTCAATTCAGCCGAATATGAAATTCAGACTGCAATACAATATTCGTCAAAAGTTGCAAATGCATGTGCAGATAATGGTAAGCAGGAGATCGCAGAAGAGATAAACAAGAAGCTGGAAGGATACTATTCCGTATACTTGATGATGCAGCAGCCTGCACAAAAATGATAAAAACAGATCAAATAGTTACAGAGGAAGATTTTTCCTGTATAAGATATTTACCGAGGAGGAAAAAAATCTTTTCAGGGTAGATTGGTTTTAAAATATATTCATTGCATCCGGCAAGATAAGCTTCCGTCTTTGACTGTTCAGAAGAATATGCAGTAATTATAAGAACAGGGATCTTTTTCCTTTTTTGCCGGAAAATCCTGACACAATCAATACCACTGATTAAGGGGATAAGGAAATCCATGAGAACCAGGTCAATCCTTGTATTCCCGTTAAGGTAATCTACAAACTCTTTTCCGTTTTGAAAGATTTTAACCTCTGCTCCTGTATTTTGCAGGAGAGTTTCGTAATATTTTATTGAAGGAAGATCGTCTTCAACAATAACAATTTTCTTACCGGTAAATATTAAGTCGTTGATAATAAGAGTCATTTTCAGATAAATAAAAACTACTATAAAAGTACGACAAGATTTAGAGGGTGTATCGTTCCACATCTTCATTTATAAACAATTTATCAACAATCCTGGCCGACTGACACAATGTTTGTTCCACAGAATATGCTTATTATGGCAATTAAGTCAAAATAAGACTGGCAGAACCTGTTTGACATTGCAGGTAAGAAATTTCATGCCAGTGCAGCTTAAGGAAAGTCTGGTTGCAATGAGTGGGATACCAATGCTTCAACAGGGGGAAAGATTGAATGAAATATCTGAAGAATGGAAAGGAACCAACCCCAGGCTGATGATTTAACTCTGATAGGTATCAGATATTAACGGCATTCAACTTTTAATGTGAGAGATCCGACTTTAATATCTGCTGTTGCTTCCCGTTTAATTAAATCTGCTCCGCAATACTCTGTTTCTCCGGTTTCACTTACTACTTGCGAGTTTTCGTAAGTCACTGTTTTACAGAATTTACAGTCGCTAAGTACTTCACATGATGTAGCCCCCCAGGTTACGAAAATAAATGAAACTGCATATAAAAGTTTTCTTTTCATTTTCCCTGCTTTTAATTTCAAAGATAATAAAACTCTGACCTTAATGAATCTCCATCTCATTTTAAAAGTTTTTCGTACAGTAATGAAAAAATATAATTAAATTGATGCATCAAATTATCAAAATCCGGGTCATTCAGTCAGTAATGAAATAATAAACAAATAAAACAAAATTTAATAGTCATGGAAAATTCAAAAATGAAAAAACATGTCACCGTGGTAGGAGCAATTCATATTGGCTTTGGTATACTCGGTCTTATAGCCGCAGTTGTCGTTTTCTTTGGTATTACCTTTGCAAAGGGATTTGTTAATAATGAAGAAGTTCCGACAATGATACTGGGCTTCCTCTCTGTCAGTCTGCCTCTTCTTATAGGTACCCTGTCAACGCTTGGACTTGTTGGTGGTATAGGGCTTCTTTCTTTCCGGCCCTGGGCAAGGTACCTGATTATTATCGTTGCCGCTCTGGGCTGTCTTAATATCCCAATAGGAACTCTTAAGGGAGTATATTCAATATGGGTTCTAATGCAGGATGAAACTATTGGACTTTTTGAAACAAAAGAGAATCCGGCGTTGTAAATACTGGTCATTCTGGGCGTAACGCGGTGAAGCGGGGGATCTCCTCTCATATTAATAGTAACCTTTAATAGTAACCTTGGACAATTGTGATTTTTATAATATTTTTTGGTTTGACAAACAGGAATTTTTAAATTGGGGAAAATCCATATAAATGGCTGATGATAATAAGATAATTTTTTCCATGTTCAGGGTTGGAAAGACATTTCCTCCTCACAGACAGGTGCTTAAGGATATTTCTCTTTCATTTTTTCTGGGGGCTAAAATAGGTATCATTGGCCTGAACGGATCCGGAAAATCAACTCTGATGAAAATTATTGCAGGACTGGAGAAGGAGTACCAGGGAGAATTAACGTTTCTCCCTGGGTATTCGGTTGGATATCTTTCGCAGGACCCGCTGCTTGACGAGACCCGTACTGTAAAAGAAATTGTTGAGGAGGGAGTAAAGGCTATTATGGATGTCCTTACGGAATACGAAAACATAAACAACAGTTTCGGAGAACCTGAAATATATGAAAATCCTGACAGGATGCAACAGCTTATGGATAGACAGGCTGTTCTCCAGGAAAAAATAGATTATAATGATGCCTGGAATATAGAGCATAAACTTGAGCGGGCTATGGATGCCCTTCGTTGTCCGGGAAGTAATGCAAAAGCAGAAGTTCTTTCGGGTGGAGAACGCCGCAGGGTAGCATTATGCAGGTTACTTCTGCAACAACCCGATATTTTGTTGCTGGATGAGCCAACAAATCATCTTGATGCAGAATCGGTACAATGGCTGGAGACCACTCTGAAACAATATCACGGCACTGTTATTTGTATAACACATGACAGGTATTTTCTCGACAATGTTGCCGGCTGGATATTGGAGCTTGACAGGGGCGAAGGAATTCCATGGAAGGGGAATTATTCTTCATGGCTCGAACAAAAATCAAAAAGGCTTGAAGTGGAGGAGAGGGGAAATATTAAGCGTAGGAAGATACTGGAGCGTGAGCTGGAATGGGTACGAATGTCTCCAAAGGCACGTCATGCAAAATCAAAGGCCAGGCTGGGAGCTTATGAGAATCTTTTAAATCAGGATGTTAAACAAAAAGAGGAGAAGCTGGAAATTTTTATTCCTAACGGACCGAGGCTTGGTGATAAAGTGATAAGGGCAACACATGTTGCCAAATCATATGGTGACAAACTTCTTTTCGAAGATCTTGATTTTAACCTTCCCCCTAACGGTATTGTTGGAGTAATAGGTCCTAACGGAGCGGGGAAAACCACCCTTTTCCGGATGGTCATGGGACAGGAAAAGGCGACAAAAGGTGCTTTTGAAACCGGTGAAACCGTTACTTTAGGTTATGTTGATCAGGATCACACTTCAATTGATCCGGCAAAAACTGTATATGAAGTCATCTCAGAAGGACAGAATGAAATTATGGTAGGGAACAGGATGGTTAATGCAAGAGCATATGTGGCAAGATTCAACTTCACGGGAGCCGATCAGGAAAAAAAATGCGGTGTGCTGTCAGGTGGTGAAAGAAACAGGCTGCATCTTGCTCTTACCCTCAAATCGGGCGCTAATGTACTCCTTCTCGATGAACCGACTAACGACATTGATATCAATACATTACGAGCGCTGGAAGAGGGGCTGGAGAATTTTGCAGGATGCGCTGTCATTATTTCGCACGACAGATGGTTCCTCGACAGGGTAACAACACATATCCTTGCCTTTGAAGGTAATTCAAAGGTAGTCTGGTTTGAAGGAACCTATTCCGATTATGAGGAGAACTATAAAAAGAGAGTTTCAGATACCACACCGGTCAGGATCAAATATAAAAAGCTGGTGTAAGGATTGCCTGACTTTAAAGCTGATATTCAAGCGCTTTCCTTACCACTGAGGGGGTCGTCAGTCCCCTGTCGCCAAGTTTAATCCATGATCTCTTTTCGAACCTGCTTACAATTTCATCAATCGTCCCGGCTTTAACTTCATAGTCTGACAGATGGGTACGGATACCCAAAGATTCAAAGAAATTTACTGTTTTATCTATGGCAGAACTGAGCCGCTGGTCTTCAGTCCCTGAGTTGATGTGCCAAACTCTTTCTCCGTATTGAAGCAATTTTTCTTTCTTTTCTTCCCTGAGTGCCTTCCATAAACCCGGAAGAACAATGGCCAGGGTACGGGCATGATCAATACCGTGAAGCGCGGTTAATTCGTGTCCGATACTATGAACTGACCAGTCTTCCGGAACTCCGCATGAAATAAGGCCATTAAGAGCCATTGTGGCTGACCACATAAGGTTTGCCATTGAATCATAATCGGCAGGATCTGCGTATGCTTTTGGTCCCTCTTCAATCAGTGTAATCATGATTGCCTCAGCGAAACGGTCCTGTATTGGTGAATTTGACGGATACGTGAGGTACTGCTCAATAACATGAATAAACGCATCAACGATGCCATTTGCAACCTGTCGCCTGGGAAGAGTGCCGGCAGCATCAGGCAGCAGAACCGAAAACCGGGGATAAGAGTAAGGAGAACTGAAAGAAAGTTTTTCATTTGTTGACTTCCGTGATATCACCGAGTTTTTATTCATTTCGGTCCCCGTTGCAGGGAGCGTAAGGACAACTCCAATCGGCAGGGAGTCTTTTACAGGATCATTTTCAGAGAGTATCTTCCATGGATCCCCATTTTTATAAAGCGCTGCAGCACCTATGAACTTTGTGGCATCAATAACCGAACCTCCCCCGACGGCAAGAAGAAAATCAATCTTTTCAGATTTAATCACTTCAACTGCCTTCATGGCCGTTTCATAAAGAGGATTCGGTTCTATACCTCTGAATTCAATAATAGTATGATTTTTGAGTGCCTCTCTGACCTTTTCATGCACTCCGTTCTTTAATATACTGCCTCCGCCATATAGCAGCAATATTTTTTTTTCAGAAGGGATCAGCGAAGTTATTTTCTTTAACTGATCTTTCCCGAACAAAATTTTTACGGGGTTGTGGAATTCAAAATCTTTCATGATAAATATTTTTGATACGAAAATATAACAAATACATTGCAACATTGGTTCTTCCTTGAATATTTTTTAGAAAAGAAGATACGAAGCCTGTTTTAAAATTGAATTGGATTATCTCTTCGCCACCTCCTTCTCAGAGTTTTTTTCAATTGGAAAGGCAGCCTTTTCATAACTGAAATATAAGCTACCTCCAATAATGGGGGGAGGGAAAGGGCAGGTTCATATTTGAATGATTTGTCCTTTAGCCTAAAGTTCAGGTACCTGATTAATTTTTTTTGCAGCGCACAGAAAAACCAGTCTGTTTAATGTCATTATATCTCAGGTCAACATTGTTCTCTGAACTTTTCATACTGCGGGCCAGTGCATAATCTGATCCATACTCCGTTGAGCTCCACCAGCCACCTTCCTCCCCGGCGCCGTTGAATGCTCCGGAGTCACGATAACCTCCGGGAAGAGCTGAAAAGCCACTTTCATTCGTAGTTTCGGCATTTGGATTAATCCAGTGCCCGGAACCGGATTCCTTTAGCTTTTTACCCGCGACACTCGCTCCTTCCATATGATCGGTCAGAGTTGTCCATTCAGCATCAGTTGGAACATGCCAGCCAGCCGGACATAACATGCCTGAATTCACCGTATACCAGTTGTAGAGGGCTCCATAAGCATCTTTACAGGTTTCTTTATTGTTGTACCAGCAATATGCAGGGGTTGAAATATTGTTCCATGATTTTGCTTTCGTTACATGAGGAATGGATGATCCATTGTTGTATTTCGTGGTCTTAAGATTTTCTGCCATCCAGATCTGAGAGCCGATAGTTATAATTTTATAATCATTTCCTTCAATATCTGTTACAGTAACTGAATCGCTGGCTGTTTTAAAACTTACCGTTTCTCCGTAACCTGTGCCTATTTTGTTTATCGCATAAGCACGAACATAATATATTGTACCCGGAGTTAATTCCTTCAGGTTTGTAAAGAACGATCCTGTTCCGCTACCGATTTTTAATTTATTCCCGGTTACCTCCGGTTTTTGAAAGGGCCCCCAATATACTCCGGCTTCAGTTACCGGGTTATTGCTGTCTGAAGATACATGCCCCCCTGCATTTGCAGAATGAGGAACATATGTTGACACAGAAGTTGTTGAAACTGAAGGAACTGTATCATTCAGGCACCGTACCGAAAAACCATATTTTTTGTTAAAATAGTATCTGTAAAGGTCGCTAAGATAATAACTCATATACCTTCCCCATGTATAATGGGTATAGTATTCATCAAAACTCCATTGGAACTCGGTGGAACTCCACTGGAATCCATAGTTCCCAATGTCACAGAATGTGCCGTTGTCAAGGCGGTAGCCGCCGGGAAGGGCTGTTAACCCTGTTTCATTGCTTGCACTTGTATTGGGAGTGCTCCAGTGTGCAGTGCCTGTCTCTTTAATTTTACCACCCGCTTTATTGCTCCCGCCGAGAAAAATTTCAAGTGCAGACCATTCAGCATCATCCGGTACGTGCCATCCGGCGGGGCAAAGTTTTCCACCGGCCACTGAGTACCAATTATATAAAGCTCCATATATATTTCTATTGATTACAGTATCATTATTATACCAGCAGTACCCGGGACTTGTTCGATTACTCCATGGTTCATTGCCGGTTACCAGGGGGATGGCTGTTCCATCTCTGAATCTGGTGGTTTTCAGATTTTCAGCCATCCAGACCTGGCTGCCTATTCTTACCGTTCTGTAAGTATTGCCGTCCTGATCCCTGATTAATTTATTATACTGTGCAACTAATGCATCCGGAGTTGTCAAGATCATCAGAACAAACATGTATATGGCTGGTAAAGCAGTCTTTATTGTTTTCATTTTATGTTTATTGTAATATTATCAGGGCCACCGGGTATTACTACAGATTAAAGTTTAAATATATTTATTCTTTGATGCAGAAACAACATGATTTTAATATACCTGACAGTATATGGAATATTGATCTTATTAGTAATATTTGGGTTCCCTCTTAATTTTGAAATGAATTAGAAAATAAAAACACAGGCAAAATTTCTGAATGTTAATAATGTAACAGAATAGCCCTATGTTTTTAGTTCGGGCTTTTAAATGCTATTATTCAATCCTAAAATCTTTGTAATTTAACGCAGGGAAAGAATCAGCTATTACAGATTCTACAAAACTATAACCAGGTCCTTTTTTGCACCATTCAAGAAAAGCTTTTAGCTGTTCTTCTGATCCTTCTGCTTCTATATAAACACTCCCGTTGGATAAATTTTTAACGAAACCATTAATGCCCCGGTTTCTGGCTTCCTTTGCAGCGCTCCACCTAAATCCCACTCCCTGGACCCTCCCAGTGATATGTATCTTATAAAGAAGTTTTTCCTCCATTGCCGTAAACTAATCCGCCCTTAAGAGATGAGTGGTATATCATTTAAAGGTCAAACAAATAAACAATAAATATAGTTTAATTGATGCTACCTTAGGATAAGCGTTTCAGGAATTTGTAAGGAAAACAATTCCAGGATAAGAGGGGGTTTATACATCAGGGGAACAAAAATTGTGAGTATTTTATTCCCCTGCTTCCATAATTTAGTCTACCTTGTAATTAAATTCAATAACCGGAAGCCGGACATGGTTTCATGTTTTTGCTACAACTAATACAAGGCTTTTTATAAAGTGTTATGAAAAAGGGCGTGAAATACAGGACCAACAAAATAAAAATTGCACTTTTAATGACAATTTTTTTTATTTTAATCATAATTTTAAACTCCGGTCTTTCTTATAAAACTTGTGCCCTGCAGGATAAATCTGATACCCGTTTTTCCGAAAGAAGGGAGGGCCAGCAGCAAAAGGAAACCAAATACCAGTATTTAGGGGCGGAGAAATGTGCCTCTGTATGTCATAATAATGAAAAGATGGGCTTTCAGTATGAAATATGGAAAACAAGCCCTCATTCGGATGCGTTTAAAAGCCTTGCTTCTGACAAGGCTGAGAGGTATGCCAGAAAAGCTCATATCAGTGAAAATCCCCAGGTAAGTCAAGCCTGTTTAAAATGTCATATTACCGGTGGTGATCTTGACCCGTCCTTCCTTACAGTCACTTACAAAAAAGAAGATGGTGTAACGTGTGAAGCCTGTCACAAGCATAAATATGTTGCCCAAACATATCTGCCAAATGAGGCAGATTGTTTAAATTGTCATAATGATTCTCTCCATAAGATGCATAAATTTGATTTCAGGGAGAAATCTGCAAAAATTGCACACTCAAGACCAACAGGTATTGTCAACTGAATCCAGACTTCAGGTTAAAAGCCAGATATAATTTGTTTTCATATACCTGAGGTCCCGGAAGTACCCAGTTTAATGACGCCTAATTGCATGTCGGGAGTTTTTCCGGAATCGTTTAATTCAACAATAAATTTGGCATTGACAGCATCCCCAGAAGCTATGACGCGGGTATCCGTATCATATTTTTATGCGAGCCAATTTTAAAAAATCCTTCGGGTATACCTTTTACTGAATATCCGGCCTGAACATTCTTAAGATTCAGGGAGATCTTTCCCAGATAGATGAGAGTTCCTTTTTATCTGTTTCCAGAAGGCTGTTCTTACCTGATATCCTGAATTTACCTTAAGTTACCCATATATATCTGCATCTATTTTTTGTGCTTTAATTGTCTTTTCTGTCAGGGCCTGTAAAGATGCAGGCACTTCAAATCCACTGACTGCAACGGTTTTGATCCCATCGCCAATCGGAGCCTGAAACCAGCCAAGGTCTTCAGTAGCAGTTTTTACCGCATCACGGACCTGCGGCTATGTATTACCGCTTTCCTTAGCTTCAACAGCAGTATTTACAGCGGTTGCAACTTTGCAATTCACCGGTACCATTGAGAGTGCAAACTGAATTAATTTATCAATTCAGCTATGCAATGCTGTTACGTAGCTTCCTGTCATTTGCATTTCTTCCGGAATTTGGTCACACTTTTAATCAAGATTATAAAAGCAGAATTATTAATTAGCGATTTAAAAGAACGTTTTCACTATCTGAAAGAAAAAGCTAAATAAAATTGTATTGCTGTACCTATTCCGTAATAATTAATTAAATTGTCACCTGCAAACAAATAAATATGCCATCATGAAAACATTATCGCGCAGATCATTCATTACAAAAACAGGTGCAGTTGCTGCAGGTGCAATAATTTTACCGGGAATTGCCGGATGCGGTAGCGGCGGAAAAAGAATAAAAGGGAAAGTAAACCTTGCCGTTATAGGTGTGGGAGGGCGTGGGAAAGCCAGCTGGATAGCATGTAAAGATGAAAATATTGTTGCTTTGTGCGATGTAAGTATGTCGGCTGCAGCTGAGGGTTTTAAAACCTTTCCTGAGGCCAGGCGATTTAATGATTTTCGCGTTATGTTCGATAAGATGGCCAGAGACATAGATGCTGTTATTATTGCTACTCCCGACCATAATCACTTTCCGGCCGCAATGTCAGCAATGCAGCTTGGGAAACATGTTTACGTTGAAAAGCCTCTCGCTCACAACATCTGGCAGCTTCGGACTCTGAGAAAAGCAGCAAAAGAATATAAAGTTATTACACAGATGGGTAACCAGGGACATACTACTAATGGGATACGCCAGGTGAAAGAATGGTATGAAGCCGGTATTTTAGGCGATGTAAAAGAGGTATTTGCATGGTTCGACGGACCAGCGTTTTCCGAAAAAGGTTATTTCTTAAAACCTGATGTGTATCCTCCAAAGGAAGAGACTGTTCCCGAAGGACTTGATTGGGATCAATGGCTCGGCCCTGCAGCAAGCAGACCTTACAGCCATTTTTATATTCCACGTTTCTGGAGAGGCTGGTATGACCTTGGCAACGGAGAACTGGGTGACTGGGCTTGTCATACTCTTGATGCTCCATTCTGGTCCCTTGACCTGGGTATGCCGTTGTCAGTCGATTCACTGTTCAGGACTCCTTCACCGGAAAACTTTGTTTCCGATCAGTCTGTACTTGAATTTAAATTTGGTGCACGGGGAATCAAACAGCCTGTTACCCTGAAATGGTACGAGGGTGGTATAAAGCCTGATAACCGTCCGGAATGGGGTCTTCCTGAACTTCCGGGATCAGGAATGATTATGGTGGGAGAAAAGGTTTCATTAATGACAGGTGGAAGACCTAACAATCCGAAACTGCTGGTCCCTGAGGAAGACTGGAATGTTTTTAAACAAAATATGCCGCCACAAACAATTCCCAGGGTAGGAGAAGAAGCTCCTCAGGCAGAATGGATATCAGCAATTAAAGGCAATGGAGAAATGCCGGGTTCACAATTTGAGTATTCTGCCCGCCTGACTGAAATGGCACTTCTTGGCGTTATGTCGCAAAGACTAAATACCAGGATTGAATACGACTCTGAAAATATGAAAGTTACTAATCATCCCGATTTTGACATATATGTGAAGGAACCGGTTCGAAAAGGTTGGCAATACGGAGAGAATCTCTGGAAATAGATTGTAACTCATCATCTAATTGGATTGCCCGCAGACCACTGCACCGCATAAAACTTATAGCCGTAGATAAAAACCTGCTCGTACTTGCAATACTTCCGCAATCACTGGTAGCTCTTAATCAGACGTACAACATAATGGTTCTGCAATTTATGTTCTCTTTTTACCGGCATTGGTAATTCGTCTAATTTCTTTTGCGATATCCTCAGGTGAAAGAATAAAATCTATGCACCCGCTTGCTATTGCGCTTTCAGGCATATCTGGCTGAGCTGCTGTATTTGGCTTTTGTGCGATGGTAATACCTCCTGCCTCTTTAACGCCACATAAAGCATCTGCTCCATCACCGTCATATCCAGATACAATTACAGCGATGAGTTTGCCGTCCCAGTTCTTCGTTAGAGAACGCAGAAAAACCGTAATCACGTCGGGCCAGCCTCTAGGTTTTGATATCGGCTTTAGTCGGAACTCCTCATCAAGAATATGTAAGTCCCGCCTTTCAGGGATGATAAACACGTGGTTGGGTTGGATGTCTAGTCTCTCCGTGATTAGTTCAACCGGCATTTTTGTATGATTTGGAAGAATCTCATGAAGAAGAGTGGCTACCGTTCTCAAGTGATTAATTATGACTACAGCAACGCCCAAATCTGACGGTAGATTTTGTAGAAGACGAGTATAAGCGTCAAGTCCCCCGGCTGAACCGCCAACACAAACGATAGGAAAGTCTTTTGCAGTCTTTTTTTCATTCATCGGTAATTGTCTTTTTAGGTTAAAAGAGATTATAATCCTAAATTCAAAGATAAGGGTTCTGCCTAACTTTCTTTTATATGGAGTTATCTTAAAAAGTTATCTAAATACTCAATCAGGTAACATCGGATGCAGTTTTTGCAGGCCCTGCTTTCGGGAAAGAAGGTTTAGAGGTGAAATTCCCTCTTACCTACTCGTCCATCATTTACTTAACCCTATTGCCATATTATAGGCCAATACGGAGTCGGGTAGCGGGGTTAGAGAATCTAATAGAATATTGTAAGTTCCTTTTTCTGATAGTTCGTCAGCAACTTTTTTAATTAAAGCTAAAGTAGCTTTCATCAAACTTGAACCTAGACTTAACCGGGCGACACCTAAATCCTGCAGTTCACGAACAGATGGAGGTAATCCTGCCCCGATTCCGGGGTTTGAAAGAATATTAATTGGGGCATTAATTTCCTTAACCAGCGTTGAAATCGTTTCCTTTTCCCATACAGGCTGAATAAATATGCAGTCTGCACCTGCTTCCCGGTATTTATTGCCACGCTTTATTGATTCGGATAATTTTTCTCGTGTTGAACCTGACGAAGTATAAAATGAATCAGTCCTTGTGTTAATTACTAAATGAAAGCCAAGTGAATCTGATAATGCACGTATAGCTGATATTCTTTCACAAAATTCCATCTCGTCAATTAATACTGGATTTAAATCAATACTGTCTTCAATGTTTATTCCAACAATTCCTGTCGCAATTATTTTTTTAACCGAATCAATTATTTCATTTAAACTATTTCCATATCCGGCTTCTATATCCACAGTTACAGGAACTTGTACCGCTTTTACGATCCCCCTTATAGCTTCAATCATTTCTGACAATTGTATTACCTGGCAGTCAGGATAACCTAATGAGGCAGCTATTCCCATACTTGTTGTTGCGATTGCTTTATAGCCACATGCTTCTATTAATTTTGAACTTCCCTTATCCCATGAGTTTAACAGTACCAAAATTTCTTTGTCTTGATGATATTTCAAGAACATTTCAGCCTTTTCTTTTTGAATACCTGAAACCATAATCTTGTTATTTTTTATTCTTTAATATAAATATATCTAACTTTTCATCGAATATTGACTAACAGGAAAATTGATGTTAATAATCAGAGTGTTATAAATTATCATTTGTCCATGATTCTGTCAAAGTTAAATCAATTTTTGCAATTTGAATACAAATTTAACGATCAAATATATAGAGAGGTTCACGTATGTTCCGATAGGAATAGGAACAGCAAGAGGTTGGGGGTGAAACTCCGCCTTCCCTGCTAGACTGGATTTTTAAGATGAGGTTGTACAGAACATAACCTCACCTTTTTAGAATCAATATTTTTGTTATTCCTTAGCTTTTTTATCTGTTTTAGACTTTTGGGAAAATCGAGTCAGAGCGACTCCTAGTGACATTCCTAAAGCTAGAATAAACCAAAATCCTGCATCGCCAGGGTTACATGCAATTTTTGAGTAAAAAACAACATATAAGGTAAGTGTTATTACTACAGGAAGAAGTGCATACGTTACAGCTTTTTTCTTTTTCATGTTGTTAAGTTTTAATTATCAATAAATAAGAATCTAAAATTGTAATATTAATTTATTAATAACTATGAAATTAAATCCCTGTTTGTACAAATATTATTTTGTCATGGTACAGGGTATAAATTTGCTTGAAGGTCAGTTTAACAGGTATTGTTAGTTAAGTTCCAGGTACTGGCAGGGGATATGTTATATTTTTAATCCGGGGAAAGTACGCTATGTCATTCACATTTAGCATCAAACTTTCAATATAATATTTATTATTTTAACGATTATTTCTCATCTCTAATTATTGCTGCCAACCAGCCTCCTTTAAATGGCGCAGTGATAGTTACAATAGATCCACCATCAATTGACTCTTCTTTAAGCCATCTTCCTTCTGTTATACTTATCCACTTAAGCTTAAATTTACCTTTTATATTTGAGAGATCGAGGCTAACACTCCCTCCATTTGTAAAATAGAGAGCATACTGATCTCCTGGCTTTGCAGCAAGGTATGCTTCGTTTGACAGCCTGTCTTTAAGTAGCTCCATATGAGGTTCTATATCCCATAATTTAATTACACTTTCCAGTAGCCTGGCTGCTTTAATGCATGCTTTGGCTCTTTCGTTCAAACCATTACCGCTGGTAGGTCGGTGAAACCTTGAACTAGCAGAACCTCCTAATATATTGCGCCAGAAACGTTCCACACCATCTTCTTGACCCCCGGTTCCAAAAGATTCATAACCGCCTCCATATATCTTGGTGTGATTACTCGGGCGGGGATTCAGTTTGTTAACTTGTTGGATTAACCATAAAAGTTCACGCCAGTGATCATCACCAAAGTTGCGACTGTTGACCTGGGAAATGTCAGCAAACGAATAATGTTCGGTATCCTTAAAAATGATAGGCGTATTAACAGCCTTTTCACCCCTGAAGGCATCATCAAACATGTCAGTAGTGAATACTAATAAACCCCGCTCTGCAGCTCTATTTTGGATGAACTCAATCCAGTATTGTCCCCATGAAGCTGGTGTGGAAGTTTCATTATTCATACAATATAATACATTCCCGTATTTAAGGCTGTAAGAGAGTATTTTGTTGACAAATGCTTCCTGATACTTACGGATCAGATTTAATTTTTGAGTGTACAAAGGCATGCCAGGGACTGTATGGAAAAAAGGTTGTTTGTCTCCTGATGGATGAAGAGGATACTCCTTACTAAATCCGGTTTCTTCGTACGAATAGTTTTTATTACAACCTGGATTCCAGGGGCTGGTTACCCAGTACTCCCTGGAAAAGTCAAATCGATCCCATACTTCTATTTGTACAATAATATCACGTTCACTTGTCCACTTCAGCATATTCTCGAATCGGGACCAATAGTCATTATTCCATTTGTCCAAATCAAAGGTACCATTGGCAAGTAATTTATATGGTTTAAGTTCCTTAGCCTCCCGCTGGCTCATGGTATTCCTGACATAATTACCTCCAGTTTCCTGGATTTCGTCTAAATGTTCCAAAAGACCATCAGCCAGGAAGATATGATCTGTTTTACTGCCACCAAGAAGAAGAATTGGTTTTCCTTTATATTGCCAATATCTGGGATTTTCTGACCATGGTTGCAAATGATCTTTGTTTTTTAAAACAACATTGTCAGGTTTTTGCCCTGATGTAGATACCATTGATACTGTCAGAATTATTAAAATCAGTACGATTTGTTTCATAATTAAGAAATTTGAATCTGAAATTTACGAACTCTATCGGCCGCAAACAATAAACCAGCTTTGATATCCTCTCTTGAAAGTTCAGGATAGTCCTTATGTAACTCCTCAAAACTCATTCCTGAACCTAGCCACCCTGGAATATCAAATATAGTAATTCTGGTATTTCTGATATCAGAGCTTCCAAATCTCTTTTCGGAGCTGACTTTGATTATCTTATTGTAATTTTTCACTGATCAAAGATACTCCAATTTAAAATTGTACGTTTCAATTTTCCCTATCATTGCTGTCAGGCCCTATGTTTTACCAACATAGGGACTAACAGCCCGACAATAAACAGGGCTGAGCGTTGTTAAGTACTGCCATGTTATGTCGGGATAGCGGAGAGCAAGGTTGCAGTGGCGGTGTGTTACCTGACGCATCCATCCGGCTACTTGTCCCGGTGCTTTAACCAGAATCCCGACAGCTCCCGATAACATTCTGACGGGATGTCAAGTTGCAACATGGGTATGGCTTGTTCCGACCAAAGTAGTGAGAAGGGAGCAAAAACCGTTATAAGTCTTATGAATTATAACACCTTCCGTGTTAGGTGTTCGGGCCCGTTAATTAGTCAAGGTAGAAGGATCTTGTCAACTTTTGAAAATCCCTAAAATCTCGATCTTTATTTTAGAGTTCCCTAGTATAGGGTTTTAGGCGTTAATTTTCACTCTGGGATTTTTCAAATTTATCAACAACCAGTTTTGCTTTGTAATAATCCAGATCAGAAATAATTACTTTAACTCCACCTGCCGGTCTCCATACTCCACCACCTCTGGTCCCTGTAATTTCATCTTTCAAAGAAGATTCAATACCTTCATTGTCTAAAAGATTTTTAACCATTTGGGCTTGGAACAGTGTTCCATCGTAAATTTCGATAAGCTTCATTTGAATTTAACATTAGCGGTGGCTCTTAAAGAATCAAAATAGGAAGCTTTTAAATGATCCTTTAATTTTCAATCTCTATTTTTGACTTACGACGATCGACCTGTCTTCGGCTGCCTTTCGTTCTTTTGCCAGTTTTTCCTGAAAAGAAGGAGTTTGCTCTTCTTTGGCTGCTTTTCGTTCCTCTGTAAGTCCTTCCTGAAAAGAAAACGTTTGCTCTTTGGAGGCTGATTTTCGCTCATTTGCAAGTCTTTCCTGAAAAAAAAGATTTTGCTCATCAGATGCTGCTTTTTGGTCATCATTTATAGTAAGCCTCTTCTTTCCTTCTGCAATCGTTTTTTTATAATTAGCTTCTTCTTTTGGTCTCTTCATTAAATTTTCCTGAGAAAATGCCAGAGTGACAACTAAGATCAAAAACAAAGGTATTATTATAATCTTTCTTAAGATTGCCCAGTCTTTTTTCGTTTTCATGTTCATCATAATTAATCGTTTTTTCGTTAATGAATAATTAAAATTACTAGCCAAGCATACTGAATTATTCCGCAATACAAGATTTAATAATGTGTTTTGATAATCATCTAACTCAAATGTTGACAATACTGTATTATCAGCTAAAAACTCGTGGTTTAAAAGGATTGCTTTTTTGATTAGCCAAATTGCTGGATTAAACCAAAGGAATAACTTCATTAATTCTATTATAATAATGTCGAATGAATGATATTGTAAACAATGGGCCTCTTCATGCATTAATAATTCTTTCTCAATTTTACCATTCTCATAATCTGCCCTGTTAACAAAAACGTATTTGAAAAATGAATACGGTAAAGACCTTTCCTTGATCAGGACAAGCGATGTTTTTTGATAATCAACTTTCTTATTCTTGTTAATTTTACTTAAAAGTTTAAAAATATTTAATGCAAAACGCATCAATAAGATTGAAGTAATTACAACATAGATTGAGAACAATATATTTTGAAAAGTAAAGAGAGAATATGTGTTTTCAATTATGGCGTTCCCTTTTATAAAATATCCTGTCGTAGTAGTGAATTTGTCAATGCTGTTATTTAATGAGTAATTGGATTTTACAGGTATTACAATCAGAGAAGTTATCATTGAGAAAAACAGCGAGAAAACCAAATAGAATCTGTTAAAAAGCAGGACCTTTTGGTTGCGAAGAAAAAACTGGTAGAAACCATAAAGCACAAACAGGCATATCGTTGATTTGATGAAAAAAGTTATCATGTTATTTTGATTTTTTCTTTGTTATAATTTTTTGTTCAACTAATTGCTTAATTTCTTCTAATTCTGTAAGATTAAGGTTTGTCTCGTTTGTGAAGAATGAAGCAAATTGAGATGCGGAATTATTAAAATAATCCTTGATCATAGTATTAACTTGCTTGGAAAAGTATTCTGTTTTCTTTATTTTAGGAAAATACTCTCTGTTGCTGCCATGTTGATGATAACCAACAAATCCTTTATCTATAACTCTTTTTAATAGGGTAGCAATAGTAGTGGTCGCTGGTTTAGGTTCTGGAAATTCATCAAGAATATTTTTCAGATATGCTTTTTCAAGATTCCAGAGGTACCTCATAACTTGTTCTTCAGCTTTTGTTAATTGCATGCTCTATATATTTTAACTATACTCTACAAATATAGAATCTATTTTGTAAATAAACAAATATTTATTATAAATATTTTTCTCATTGAGAGATTTGGTTATTTGCCTGTCCTGTTGTTGGTGTGGTTTTTGCCGGTCCAGGTACGTGGACGAGCAGTTTCGGGTCACTTGTCCCGCGCAGCGGGAAATAACTTGCCTTTATTGTCAGTATTAGGTTTTCGCAGCAATTTTATTTCAATCTATTTGGTCCCTCTTATCTGTTGATTCAGAGCTTGTTAAAAAAGCAATCAGGGTATATACTGATCCAATCAATAGAAGGTATAAAAAGAAAGGCCTTAAAGTATCACTTGCAGAGTGAGATCTGCTATCTATGTCTATAAAAATATAAATCGCATAAATGATTCCAATTAGCATGATTGCCCAACCTATAAGGCTCTTTGGAATAAAAAATATTCCTTTTCTTTTAAACCATTGTGGTTTCATTTTCTGATATTTAAGAAGGATACATAATTATTTCAAAGATAGTGTTTAGGTATTTGAAACTTGTCAATCAAGAATTAAATTATATAGATGACGGGCCGGTAAAAAAATTAGTAAATGTTGCTGAGTCGGGTGTAGGCCGGAAAGCAGTAGTTCTCTTTTACTTTATCATGTTTATGAGGCAGTAATGAGCGAAGCACGGCGCTTGTTTTTACAGTCATGGTACAAATTTTATTAGGTTCAGGCGTGGTCGCGGTGCAAACTAAGTGATCGGTAATAATGCTCGGGAGCAGAAAATTTGATAATTGTGCATTGGTGCAGTGTCCCGCCGAAGGCCATGACCGACCGAAGTGAGCGTCAGTGGGTACAACTTGTCCCGCGCAACGGAAAACAACTTACCTTTTTTGTGCGTGCTAGTGGCTGGTGTTTATTTAATTTGTCAAGGTAATAACTACATTTCCTGTTTTTTGTCCAGTTTCGACATATTTATAAGCTTCAATAATCTGCTCCAATGGAAAATATTTATCAATTACAGGTTTGTATTGTCCTGATTCTACCAGTTCCCTTAACAAAATAACATCTTCTTTACTGATCCTGGGAATAGGGAAGAGTACCTTTTTGCCACCAAGGATCGGAGTTAAGAGTGCTAAAAATATATTTTCGGAGTTTTTGCCGAGTTCTGTAGAGATATATATACCTTTTTTGTTGAGTAATGGTTTACATTGTCCAAATGAACTTTTGCCAACCGAATCAAATACAAAGTCAAATAGCTGACCTGTTTTTGTAAAGTCCTGTAGTGTATAATCAATTACTTGGTCAGCACCCAATGATTCTAAGAGCTTTACATTTTTAGTATTGCATACAGCGGTAACCGTTGCACCATAGTATTTCACAAGTTGAACAGCTGCTGAACCTATGGCACCAGATGCACCATAAATCAGAACATTTTGTCCCTTTTGTATGTTAGCTGCTCTGATGTCACATAAAGCATAGTGCCCACCTTCAGTAATGGGTGCCGCCTCTTCAAAGGTTAAATTCCCTGGCATTGTCGTTATGGCCTCATTCTCTGCAACAGTTATATAATCTGCATGTGCCCCAAACTTTGAGCCACTAAAACCGAATACCTTATCTCCAAGGTGAAACAACATCACTTCCTTTCCGATTGCTTCAATTACTCCGGCAAACTCATTTCCAAGGGTTTTAAATTTTGGTCTGAATAATCCACTGAAGAATCTGGAAATAAAGTATTCAGCACTTCGAAATCCACAATCGGTTCGGTTTACAGTTGTAGCATGAACTTTTATTAGTACTTCGTTGTCTTTGGGTACAGGTTTTTCTACCTCCATCAATTTAACTATTTCAGGTGGGCCATATTTAGTGTTTACAATTGCTCTCATAGACTAATTTTTAATTGCAAAGGTAGTAATTGGTTCGGTGTGTCATCACTTGCCACTAACGTCAGGTGGGCAATTTCATGGTGTATCCAACACGGAAGGCTAACCCATTTTGTGCAAAGTGGGATTTGTGCTTCCGTAGTGGATTTTCGTAGCAATTTATTTATATTATTATTTTAAAACGTTTTGTTTTGGAAGTTTAGGGTCATTAGGCTTTACTTTCCAAAATTTAAGTTTACTTTTTATTTTGTCCCAAAAACTCCTGCCTAAGATAAACAGACTTAGATAAAATAATACCTCACCCGCAATTATCAATCCTGTTGTGATCGTTGCGATCTGTATTCTCGAAAAACCGAGCCATGGTACAATTAGTATCATTAAAAACGCAAGGCATGAAATCAGTAATAAAATATATCCGATTGTTTTTAGCATGTTAGAATAACAAATATTCGAATCATAGGTTCAATAATTATCGAATCCTTTAGGTCCTGACAAGAAGGGTATGCTTTGCCCCGGCTAATGTAGTGAGACGGGAGCAGGTGTTTTTGAAGTAAAAGTACAGATTTAATTGTGGGCAGGCGCAGTGTCGTGTCGCAGGACCTGACCGATCGAAGTGAGCGACAGTGGGTACAAACTATCTCGAAGGCAATAATTTATCATGGTGCTGGCATTTTTTTTGTGCAATTGAGGGCACTCTTTTTCCTGTTATTCTAATTCTATAGAGATGGGTGGCTTTAATGTTTTAAATCACACTTTGCAATTATGTCAGTGTCACCGTTTTTTCACACATTTGTGATGAGATATTTTTAGAATTGATATAAGCAAGCTGCTTACACTAACTAATTGTTGAGTGCAAGGCAACCTGCTTTTACCAGATCCCCGTTTTATTAAATATGGCTAATTGTGCCAAATACTTCCAGTAGTCGGATTAGCACAGTTGCCGGCTACGCTCTTTTGGTTTCGCCTTTGCCGATGTAAATCTATGGGGCAACTGTAGTCGTACCAATTAAGTTTGCACCAAGGGAAGTATTCCAAATATCGTGATTCGCAAACTGTATACAACGTTTGTTAGTGCTAGTTTCTTTAGGATCATTGATCTTCAGGTAAATATCATAGTCCCCGGCAGGAACGCTACCAAATGCGGACATCTTAACAGAGAAGTTCAAATCACGCCATGCAGCTGTATTGTCCGGTCTGCCGTTGCCACCCTCGGCAGTCAGCCAATCCCTTGCGTCAATGTTCGTAGCTGCCACGTAAGAGTTAGAGCCATCCTTGGCTTTCAGAATAACCGACACCTTTTTCTTGTTTACTACATTACCAAAACCGACATTTTGGATCTTCCCTTCGAAAATAAGAGTGCCATTCTGCTTTACCCATTCACTTGCTTTAGCCTCACGCAACACTAATCGGTAGCCCATCCTGTCTCGGAAATATTCCAGTCCGGATTTACCATCATATACCGGGTCAAAGATTGCCGTTTTAGTTTCTCCACTGTAAGGGGGAGATTTTTCTGTGCCATTGGCTGGGAACGTAACCGGTTTAGTGACATTTGATTCATTATAAATAAAATTGCTCCAGCGGGAATAATTACCGTGTCTCATATTCAGATTACTTGTCCGGAGTTGTTGTGCTTCCAAAATAGCGCCCGGCATATTGCCAAAAACATTATTACCGATACCACCTTCACCTTGAACGATTTGGTTTTGCTTATTGATCCAAGTGATAACTCTGTAACGATCATATGTGCTATTACCGTATCTGCTATTGATCATAGGATTCCCTTCGGAAAGCGAGCCGTTGTCAGTCCAGCTTCCAGCCGCGTAACTATCGTTGAAAAAACCAAAACGCGCCTCCGGCGAGCCCTTTGGCGGAATCGGCATGGCGTCTATATTAGTAAAGGTATAGTTGGTTCCATACGTAGGGTTATACCAGGCCAGAAATCCGCCCGCATGTGTTAAAAGCGCCCGCGAAGTTGGAACAGCATCCAGATATGCATCCAAAAGCATCCTGTAAGCATCCGCACTTTGAGCTTCAGGTGAGGAGTGCTGTTCTCCCCATGGACCAAGCATACCCGTTTTAACACACATGATGATGTCTTCGAATTCATGGAAAATGGGTTTAAGCTGCCAAATATGATATTGTATCCAGTTTTTGTCCTCATGACCGGGTACATTACACATGGCCGATGGATTATTATCAGTTACGAATGTTGGCTCAGGTCCATGTATGAGTCCTTGGGTGAGTTTGAGGTTAGGATACTTAAAGGGTTCAATATAGTTAAACCCGTTGCCGTCATAAGAAAATTTCACAAAAGCTACGCCGTTGCCATCTCTCACCTTCTGAAGCAGACCTCTTATATAATCAAATGCAAACGATGTTAAGGGTTGAGTTTTTCCTGTTCTTGTGGCTCCTGTGCCCGGGTCTGCAAACAATCCATCATCCTTGTAACCAAATGCATCCTTCGCCGAGAGGAACGCGTTCGACGAAAAGTTACACAAGTCAAAACACATAAATGATATGGAAGGAAGGGCAGAGACCCCGGTACCGCCAACGTAGGGGTTAGCATTTTGATTAACACCATTATAAAATTGAGTCTCTTCGATATCATCACCTTCCACAGGCGGCACCTGTCTTCCCTGGTACAGTGGTGAATTTGCGTCGACGGGAACCCTGTGATCTACTTCAGGTGTAATACCAAAAGGCGAATTAGTCTCATTAACCGAATTCGGCGATATATTCTGCCATCGGCCTCTATAGGGGCCTCTGTCCGGATTCGGAATATCAACAGGATTCTCCGTATAGTCAAGCGTCTGTAACCTAAGCGGAGCCTGACAGCTTACAACGCCGGCAACCAAACAAAGAGCAATAAATAAATTCTTAATTTTCATCATAATATAATTTTGATTTTAAAGGTATGATAAATCCCAAAGGGCTCGCCGAAGTCAAACCACACATGCTGATAAAAATTTTATTTATAAGTGTTTGTGTTTGCATAACATGGGGTTTCATATGGGTTAATTTTTAAATTTATCATAACTGTTTCAATTTCAGATTTTTCTTATTTTAAGATCACTCAAGGTCTACTTGATTGTTGTCGAACCAATTAAGTTTGCTCCAAGGGAAGTATTCCAAATATCGTGATTTGCAAACCGTATACAGCGCTTGTTATCGCTTTGTTCTTTAGGATCATTGATCTTCAGGTACATATCATAGTCCCCGGCAGGAACGCTACCAAATGCGGACATTTTAACCGAGAAGTTCAAATCATGCCATGCAGCGGTATTGTCTGCCCTGCTGTCCAAATCAGGACGCCAATCCCTTGCGTCAAGGTTCGTAAGTGCCGCGTAAGAATTACCACCGGCTTTGGATGTTAGAATAACCGACACATTTTTCCGGTTGACTATAGGACCAAAACCTACGTTCTGGATTTTTCCTTCGAACCTCAGGGCGCCGTTCTGCTTGGCCCATTCGCTAGCTTTAGCCTCGCGCAGCACCAAGCGGTAGCCCATTCGGTCGCGGAAATATTCCAGTACGTTTTTGCCTTCATATACCGGATCATAGAGTACCTTTACAGTTTTATTATTATGAGGGAATGTGATATCTACATCAATTTTATCTTTCGTATAGGGAAAATCTTCAAGAATCTTCATCCGGCCTCCGGACCATTCTGCACATAGATAAGTTATTTGGCAAAAAGCAGATGTATATATAAGAGCCGGAGGAGTAGTATAAAGGTAAGCAGTGTCATAACTACCTCCACCTAATTCACCACCATAGAAATTGTTTTGACCTCTGACCAAGTTCCAAAACCTGTCACGATTAGAATTACCTCGTTCATAACTATCGTCGAAGATACCGAAACGAGCCTCAGGCGAGCCGGGAGGCGGAGGCGGCAAAATACTATTTTGGTCAATTGCTAAATGACCACCAATTGAATAGCCTATATTAGTCCCATACATAGCGTTATACCATGGCACGAGCTGGCCAGCTTTTGCTATGATTGAGCGCGAAGGAGGAACGACATCAAGCAACCTATTCAAAAGCATGGTACTGGCAACCGGATCCCGTGACATAGTTGATGTGTGGATTTCTCCCCATGGGCCAAAGGTGCCGGCGTCAATTGCCATAATGATGTCTTCGAATTCATGGAAAATTGGCTTAAGTTGCAAAAGATGATATTGTATCCAGGTCAAATGTTCAAAACCTGCTACAGTACACATTCCTTCCGGTTCAGTGTCATATCTGCCCTTATAACTCCAACCCATCCCGTCATAAGTTGGGCGTAGATGGACGGTACAGCTGGTTTTTTCTCTCACAAACAAAAGCGCTTCTCTTAATACTGCAAGCGCATCGGCTGTTATGGCTTGAGTTGTTCCGTAGGTGATTGTTCCAGTATTATTGAGGCGCGACCGTGATGAAAAGTTACGCAAGTCAATGTAGAATTGAACTACACCAGGTTCACACCAAACATTGGTAGTAACAACAGGTCTGCCAGGATTAACTCCACCCAACGTAAGCGATTTGTATTGCATAACCCATGGGTTTCCTGTCCATTGACTTATCGCCACTTTGCCGCTTACCGGAAGAACTAAAGGACCATCAGAAGTATGGTCATCATTGCCTTTGACAAAGCCTCTGTCCGGATTCGGTATATCAACAGGATTCTCTGTATAGTCAAGCGGCTGTAACACTAGGGGAGCCTGACAGCTTACAACGCAGGCAACCAAACAAAAAGCAATAAATAAATTTTTAAATTTCATATTGGTTAATTTTTAAATTTATCATAACTGCTTCAATTTCAGTTTTTCCTTATTTTAAAATCACTCAAGCTCTACTTGACTGTCATCGAACCAATTAAGTTTGCACCAAGGTCAGCATTCCAACTATTTCCCTTATTCGCAAACCGTATACAACGCTTGTTAACGCTTTGTTCTTTAGGATCATTGATCTTCAGGTAAATATCATAGTCCCCGGCAGGAACGCTACCAAATGCAGGCATTTTAGCCGAGAAGTTCAAATCACGCCATCCAGCCGTATTGTCCGGTCTGCCGTTGCCACCCTCGGCAGTCAGCCAATCCCTTGCGTCGAGGTTCGTAGCTGCCACGTAAGAGTTAGAACCATACTTGGCTTTCAGAATAACCGACACTTTTTTCTTGTTTACTACATTACCAAAGCCGACATTTTGGATCTTCCCTTCGAACATAAGTGTACCATTCTGCTTTACCCATTCACTTGCTTTAGCCTCACGCAACACTAAACGGTAGCCTAATCTGTCGCGGAAATATTCCAACCCGGTTCTGCCGTCATATACCGGGTCAAAGATTGCCGTTTTTGTCGGTCCAGTGTAAGGAGGAACCCTCTCTCTGCTTGATGCTGGGAACGTAACCGGTGTAGTGACGTTTGCTTCATTATAGATAAAATTGCTCCACCGGGAATAATTACCGTGTCTCATATTCAAAGCAGTTGTCCGGAATTCATGGGCTTCTATAATAGCGCCCGGCATATTGCCAAAAGCATTATCGCCGACCCCGCCCTCAACTTGAAGGATTGTGTTTCGATTATAAAGCCAGGTGAGAAATCTGAAACGATCATACGGACCACGAAATCTGCCATTGTCAGCATAATTAGCCGCATAACTATCGTCGAAAAAACCAAAACGGGCCTCCCGCGAGCCCTTTGGCGGAATCGGCATGGCGTCTATATTGGTAGCGGTATAAGTGGTCCCATAGGTAAGGTTATACCATGCCATGAATAAGCGCTGATTTGTTAAAAGAATACGCGAAGCGGGAACAACGTCCAGATAAGCATCTAAAAGCTTCTTCCCAGCATCCGCACTCAGAGCCATAGGTGATGAGTGTTGTTCGCCCCATGGACCAAACATACCCGTTTTAACACACATGATGATGTCTTCGAATTCATGGAAAATGGGTTTAAGCTGCCAAAGATGATATTGTATCCAGTTTTTGTCCGTATGTCCGGGTACATCACACATGGCCGATAGGTTATTAGGGGTTACGTATGCTGGTTCCGGGCCATGAATGAGTCCTTCGGTGAGTTTCAGGTTGGGATACTTAAAGGGTTCAATATAATTGAACCCGTTGCCGTCATAAGAAAATTTCACAAAGGCTACGCCGTTGCCATCTCTTACCTTCTGAAGCAGACCTCTTATATAATCAAGCGCAAACGATGTTAAGGGTTGAGTTTTTCCTGTTCTTGTGGCTCCTGTGCCCGGGTCTGTAAACAATCCATCATCCTTGTAACCAAAAGCATCTTTCGCCGAGAGGAACGCGTTCGACGAAAAGTTACACAAGTCAAAACACATAAATGATATGGAAGGAAGGGCAGAGACCCCTGTACCGCCAACGTAGGGGTTAGCGTTTTGATTAACACCATTATAAAATTGAGTCTCTTCGATATCATCTCCTTCCACAGGCGGCACCTGTCTTCCCTGGTACAGTGGTGAATTTGCGTCAACGGGAACCCTGTGATCTACTTCAGGCGTAATGCCAAAAGGCGAATTAGTCTCATTTACCGAATTCGGCGATATATTCTGCCATCTGCCTCTATAGGGGCCTCTGTCCGGATTCGGAATATCAACAGGATTCTCCGTATAGTCAAGTTTCTGTAACACAAGCGGGGCTGCTTCTTTGTCATCCTCACCTTTCATTACAATATCGTTTCCGGGAGACTTCCATGCATATGCAACACACAACAAGCCTGTCAACACAAGGCCAACGATTAACTTGATTTCATTCATTCTAAATACTTTTTTCATAATCTGACCTCCATCTTAAAATAATATATGTACATAACAGATTCTTCAATAGTAAAGATTTTATGATTATTGTTAACTTTCAAAAGTGATTGTTTCCCCGTTTATTGAAAATTCTAATTTATAATTTTACATGAATCTTTCCTAAATTTTATTTTTGAAAATCATATCCCGGCGGCTAGGATTAGTTGTCGTCTGTGTCAGCCGGCAGGTCCATTGATCTTATCAGGGCAGAAGGATTAGTAACGGTACAGAAAGTTGAATTATTGGTTTTAAACTCGCTCTCATTGACTTTAAGATCGATTACGGATTTGCACGGACTGTAGAAGGCAATTAAGTCTACAATCCATTATCCCCGGTTACTGTGTTATCTAAGGGCAGAGGCGGGAGCCAGGGTTAATCACCCAGCAAGTTGTTATCCAACGTGCAGAGACTCAGAGCAAATCTCTAGCTAGCTGAAGGTAACGAGGTTATTAATTTTTTGTCCCTGGTGTTATTAAAAATCAGGTATTTAATTAATTTTAGGTGTTATCTGCTTTATCAGTCCTGCAATAATCAGGAAATTGATGAATAATTGGCGTCCAATATTTTGGTAGTCTGCTTTTATTGATTCAAAATCGGATCGTAATTGATTGGCATCAACTTTTTGAAGATCAGAGTCCTCAATGATCCATGAGTTAAACAAATCGTTTGTTAATTCAAAATGAGATTGGATTCCATATGCCGTCTCTCCAAACTTGACAATTTGATTTAAGCAATAGTCCCCAGTTGCCAGTAAAGTCATTTTAGGAGTAATCTGCACTGTTTCTCCATGTAGTTGGAAGACAGTAAAAATATCAGGAAGATTATTAAATAGACTGTCAGTCCTACCTTCATTAGTTAATTTGATTTTGAAAAGAGTGCCATCAGGGTCACTAAATCCTACTTCACTGGTATTGCATTTTGTAACCGTCCCGCCCATTGCTTTAACGAAAGCTTGGAGTCCCAGGCAAATTCCTAAATAGGGGACTTTATCCTGAACAAATTTTTTGATTAATGCTAATTCGCTAAGCATTTTTGGGGTTAAATCGTTTGCACTTTCAGGTCCCCCGAGTACTATTAATGCTGCATAATTCTTGGTCGAATTAATTACAGTATTATGGTTATAATCAATAATATGATAAACAATATTATGTTCTTTTAAAACTCCTTCAATAAGTCCAGGATTCTCTCTGGGGGTGTTTCTGATAATCAGGATCTCTTTCGTCATCTAGCAGTGAATAAGGTTGTCTGTATTAGGGGCCGGCTTATTTTACTTTTTTTTCAAGTCTGATATCTTCTTTTTAATTTGATCAAATCTGGTGCAGTGTCTCGGTAGAAACTGTCTCGGAGCAAATTCCGTGACAACTTGCCCCGCGAAGCGGGAAATAACTTACCATTGTCTGTGTATCAGGTTTTCGTACCATTATTAAAATCTTCAAGCAGAAAACCAACTGATTAATCATCATAGTGAGGAGGAACCTGTATGGTGGTTTTTGGTCCATGCATCATTGCAACTATATGCATTGTAATGTGTGGAAGAATAGCAGCCAGTGGATTCATAGTCAGGAGATATGCTAAACTCAGCAAGCCATTACCAATGTTAGCCAAAATTACTTTTTTTCCACGAAATTCAGGATAACCTAAATGATAAACAGTCGTGGCGAAAAAGCTCGCAAGAAGTCCAAGGAGGATAAACAAAATCTTCCCTGACCAACTGTCCAACAAGGTTGTATTTGTAATTGCAAGTTTTACAGCTATTATTGGTAGAACAGATAATAACAGTGCATCAATTAATCCATATGCAAATCCAGACCAGAGCATATCTGATATTAAAGCAATCCCTTCATGTCTTTCTGAAGATGGTTGAGAAAGCACATTCTTAACAACAAGAGCACCTGCCAGAACAGCTCCAAGAATACCCCAACCCCAGTTATGTAGAATTATTTCTATGATATTTAAATCATTTGAAATTATGAAAGCAGCCAACAAAGCGGCAATAAGCGGAATGTAGATTAGTAAGTAAACGTTACGTTTTAGTTTGAGCCATCCGGCAAATACTGCTGCTACTGTGAATCCAAGAAAAGAAGCAACCAAGATCCAAATTAAACCCGCGGTCATATTTAACATTTTAATGGGTTACTGATATTCAAAATTATATAATGAGAAAATAAGTTTTAAACTTTTAGCGATATTTTTTTGATTCTAATAAAGTCTGGCAGGCATAAATTTGGTGATTCACCATTAGGTTTCGGACCCTTTTTATGTCACTTTAAGTTGGCAGCAACTACGCTTGATCGCGTTGACAGATAGTCAGTCTGATCGAAAAGGTTTGAAACCTGACTGCCCGGCAGTTTAATTAGGTGCCGTCAGCATTTGGGTTTGCAATTTCTTTGTCAAACGCAGCTTTGCCATTATGAAGGTAAAAACCGGGCATTTCCCAAACTACATTGTCAGTTAACCACGATAATATTTTTTCATAGTCAGTTGCACGAAATCCGTTCATATATTTTTCTACGATTTGCTTATGTTCGCTCATATTGTTATTTGTTATTTTTTGTCGGGTCGTAGTAAAGCGTTACTGCACCAGAAGTAAAGGTTTTTGTCTTTAAGAGTTTAAGAATAATCCTCCCGTGGATGTTTTCAAATAATGGCAAACCGTTTCCTGCTATAACAGGGTGAACGCAAAGCTGGAATTCATCAATTAAGTTAAGATTCATTAAGTTTACAATTAAACTCCGACTGCCAACTAAAATGTCCTTACCTGATTGTTGTTTGAGTTCTAAAACCTCTTCTTCAATAGGTCTATTTGCCAGCATTGCACCTTCCCATTCTACATTTTTCAGCGTGTGAGAGAAAACGATTTTTGGAATGCTGTCCATTACAACAGCAAATTCGTCCATTGCTTTGTTACCTGTAGGATTTTTCACCACAGTTTGCCAATATTCCATTAGTTGATATGTTATCCTCCCATATAGAATAGTGTCTGCGTTACTTAACAGATCAGTGTAGTGTTGATGTATTTCTTCATCTGGAATTATTGCTGTATGGTCGCAAAACCCGTCAAGTGTCATATTGATTGCTGCAATTAGTTTTCTCATTCTATTTTGTTTAAAACAATTGTCAATTTTCATGTCGGTCAGTTGAAGTTTGCAATGTCTCCCAATGCTTGCCGCTTACGATTGTGCAAACGTCATATTAACATTTATTTCTGACTTTTACGTTTAGTCTTATTCATTGTTTTTGTTCATCTGGTAACCATAAAACAATTCCAATCCATAAATGTTGTAGGCATAGGTACGATGTGTTAAGCGGAATTTTTATCTGTTCAAAACCCATATTAGTTATATAGGTATAAATTTCAACGGTCTTATTGCTCTCTTGTGACAACTATCCCTTTTGATGGAGGGATCAGGGCAGGCAAAAAAGCATGTGTTTGGCAGCAGCGTAATTTGTCGCGGTGCTGGCTGCCAAACTCTTGCTTGCGCTTTGGGAGTCCTGGTATATGTAAAGAAGTAATAGGTTTTACAGTTATATGCAGGGTATCTATTATATCTGTTTAGTTGTCAGGACCTGAATACCTTACATATAACGACTTGCAAAGTTTCGTACTTTATAAGATAAGAAATATAAATTTATTGTTTTTCTTTTCTGCTCAAACAGGAAAACATATCCCTTAAATTTAAGTATTTATGAATGATTTTTAATCCCGCTAACTGCCCGGTGGTATGGGCAGTAGCCGTCCGTATCGGAGTTGGCATGAGTTTTTGCTCCCGTTACCTATCGGCAGCAAAAGCCATGACAACGGTGTGAAGACCAACAGCCCTATTGTCTTTGTCACGGTACAGAAATTTTAATAAGTGGAAATAATTCTGATCGCATAGACTTATGGAGCTGATTACTACGAACTCGGTGAAGCCAATTAACTATACCACCCGTATTGCAGTTATTTTTTAAAATCTTTTTCAGAAGCAGTTATTATCAAAGGATCTCCTGAATTTTTTGATATTATTAAAGCAAGCTCCCTAATTTCGTTAGCTTTTTTTTCGTCTCCAATAGATTGATAGTAATCAAATACGAGCTTGAAGCTTTTTAAATAATTGATATTTTTCTTGTTAACATTTTCTTGGTTTGAGTCTGGCAATAATTGAACCTTAAGATAATCGAGGAGAAAGTCATGTTCAATTAAATCTTTATTATGCTCTATAAGGTCCTCTTTACTAGTTGAAAACATGTATGTTAAACCAGCAATAGGCATCTCTTCAGCGAAGGCTTTATAATAGTCCTTCGAAACAGTCATTGCAAAATATAATGGTTGGCTATTGTGGTAGTTGGATAGGAAATGATTTAGAACTTTCTTCCAGTTTAATTCATAATTATCGCTGAGCTGCAAATCCAATGGTTTAATCTCCAGCTGATTAAAAACATCTCTTCTGTAACTATCGAGAAGTAAAAAGTCAAAGTTTATAACCAAGACATCTGGCCTGATACCTTTTACATCTTGAAGCATCCAGATTGGATAGGAATCATTATCATGTTGTGTAAGTAATATACTATTCGGTTTTACAGACATTATTACGTTATACCCATAATTAATAAGTCCTGGTGAAAGCTCATTTAATGGATACCAGTTTTTATTAACCCTTTTTCTAAGATCATTATCCAGTATACTAACAGCATAGGTAACCATTGCCGCATTGATTCCCTCAAACTTTGGATTGATTTCATATGCTTTGAGGATATATTTACCTTTTGAAGGATCTATACCTTGAATGCTATAGGCCACATAATTGAATGTGAAACTATTGGGTATGTATTGTTCCATTAATGAAACAATTTCTGGTCCGGTTTTTAAGTAGGGAGATTCTTTTACAAAATCATCTCTCCAATTTGCTGTACCATGAGCATTGCGGCAGGCCCTGAAGTAGTTATACCAGTTACCCTCAGATGAATTATCTTTATCAATTTCTTTCCACCAGAGCTCAGCCTGTTCTACATAGTATCCATGTGTTTTTGACTCCTTAGCAAAAGAGATCTGAACCTCTGGAGTTTGTGCATTCACTGAAAATGGGAGAATTAGAAGTAGAATGATAAAATATTTGGCAAAATTGTTCATAGGATATTTGTTTGTAACCAAGGTAAATATAAGATTCAAAAATTTCTAATCAATTAACAAAAGATTAACTTTTGTAATGTCTAACTCATTGCTAGTCAGCCCCAAATTGGCACTAGCGGCTCGGCAAGTATGGGGAGTTGCTGTCTGTGTCAGGGTTGGCAAGAGTTTTTGCAAAGTTCCTGTAGATGGCCGGGAGTTTTCGTGTCATGATGAAGCTGTCAAGATGTCTGAGTACGGATAGATGGGCAGGATTTGTCCCGTCATGGTATACAAAGTGTAATAAGTGGTGAAGAGGTTTCTCGCATAGACTTTTTTAGCTGATTGAGAATTTATCCGGGCTGTTGAAGGCAATCGGGGACCGGCCGAAATCTTAATTGTGACGCTAATGAATATAATTTCGGTCCGAACTCGACGAAGCCAATTACCTATAGCACCATCCGTGTTATGCTTAGAACTTGTTTTTGTTGTCTCTATAATAGTTCTTAATCATCTTTCCGAATGCTTTGTCTTTTTTTCGTTTTTCTGAAACTGAAGTCTGAAATCTTTCTTGTTCTTTCTGAATTTTTAGATAGTTGTCATAGGAATATTTGTCGATAGTCCCATCGTTTAGTGCGTCAATTACAGCACATCCAGTTTCATTAATGTGTTTGCAGTCAGGAAATTTGCAATTTATCGCGATGTTAACGATTTCCTGAAATGTCGTTATAATTCCCTCTGTATTACCTGTCATACCTAGTTCCCTCATTCCTGGGGTGTCGATTATGATACCGCCATTTTCCAGAACAAATAATTCACGGTGATCAGTGGTATGTCTTCCCTTGTTTGTGCTTAGACTTATTTGCCCGGTTTTTAATACGTTCTTTTTTAACAGGTTATTGATCAAGGTTGATTTGCCAACTCCTGAGGACCCAACCACACAATATGTTTTCCCTTTTTGTATAAAATCCAATATTTGGTCAAGTCCTGTTAGAGTCATATTACTGAGCAGGATATATTTTACTTTTTTGTCTCTTTTTTCAAGGTCGATGATTGCTTCTTGAATATCTTTTTCGGTTGATAAATCAATCTTGTTAATTACCAGAACTGGCTCAATTTTGGCTGAATAACAGATTGTCAAGTATCTTTCAAGTCGGTTTATGCTGAAATTATTGTTTATTGCTTGAATAATAAACGCAACGTCAATATTCGTGGAAATGATCTGAATCTCACCAAATTTGTCAACAGCCTGTCTTTCAAGTACTGATTTCCTTGGAAGTATTTTATGAATAATTGCCTGACCGGAGTCATAGATCATCATTGCTACCCAGTCTCCAACTGCAGGGAAGTCAGTTCTTGAATTTGCCGAGAATCTTAGATTACCTGTAATTTCAGCTTCATACTCATTTTCACCGTCTGAAACGACATATCGTTCTCGATGTTCCTGAGTCACTCTGCCGATTGAAAAGTCAGAAAGTTTATTGTCTCTCAAGCAGGCAGTAAGATCGTTATTTAATCCGAGGTCAAGGAGGTTCATAAATGTGTAGTGTTGTTAAGTTTTAAGCATAACGGCCGGGCTATATGGGGAGGTTGTGTTACCTGGCTCAATTCCGGCCAAGGCAGGTTCCCTAAATATTGCAGTAATTGGTCATTGACCGGAAAAGGAGGGTATGGCGTACTTTTTGCCTGCCTTTGCCCGCCGAAGCATTGCGAAGTAGGGTGTCCGGGTGCAAAAGCCATTTCGAATTTGCCTTGTGTGCAGGAGCAAAAGTTGAGGAGAGAAGCGACGAAATCCCGCCTTGGCGGACCAAAAAGTGTGACAACTTGTCCCGCGCAGCGGGAAACAACTTGGCTATATAGCACCATCCGTGTTATAATTAGTTTAAATTTATTTGTCTTTTGGATAACTGAAATATTTTAGGTCCAGTCTATTATACTTCGTTTTCTACAATTTATCAGAAACGCTAAGACATTTATCTTACGGATTGCGTATTTTAATATTGAAGTGCTAATAGTATCTGAAAAGTTATAAAGGAATTTTTACGATAACATGATAATATCAGCCGGAACTTTATTTAATTATTTCCATACTGAATTTTTCACCGAGAAGCATTTCTAATGGAAATGAAAACCTGAGATTCCTCCCTATATCAATAGCCTTGTTAATAGTATATCCTTTATATTTAATCAGATAGGCCATAAAAAAAGTTGAGGCTCTCCCTGCTGATAAACAATGTATCAATATTTTATCATCTTTATTAATGAGACTTCCAAGAGCATCTAACTTCTCAGGTGTATAATCATTATTCCCGCCAACCGGTAAGGAGTAGTATTCAAATCCTAATTTTTGTGAATTAATTTTTTCGTTATAAGCTGATTCAGAAAATTCTGTATTTTCATTTTCAGTACGCAGATTAATAATTTTATTTACTCCCTGAGACCTGAGCCATTGCAGTTCTTCAAGAGTGGGTTGACCGGCTATATAATAATCCTGGTAACGGTATAAATTTCTAAAATCTTTAATAACCTCAACACTGTCGATTTTCCCAGTAATATCCAGGGCATTGATATTAAATGTTATAAAAATGCTGAAAATGACGAAGGGGATAATTGATTTCATTTTTCCAGGTTTTTAGTGAGTGAATTGATTCGATTATATAACCATTTTTAAGATTAGGCCTGAAATCAAGTTGAAATACTGACTATCGGTTAGCCTTAGTGTCAGTATATTCACAACAAAAATCACACCAATCATATGTCAATCAATACTCAAAGATAAGTAATCCCTGAATCTGTTCTGAAATTCACTCAACGGAATAAATTTGTCAAGGTGACAAGTCCCGATTGATGTGCAGGATATTTCTTATTAAAAGAAATCTGTTTTAGTTCCCAATCCCGGTCAATGTGTAGGATTTGTAGTGGTATCAATACATTGTTTTGTCTGTTCTGGTTAGTTCTTTTGTGATCTGGCTAACTGGCACAAAAACAAGAAATTAACCTAGCGTCTCGGCAATAAAATTAGGAAACATTGCTGAGAGATTGCAAGCCGGTGAGCAGGATTTCTCTTCTATTTTATCATGCCTTTGAGGTTTGGGGTGAAAATCCCCCTTACCTACTCGACTTATTTTTTGTCTCGGTACCAGTAAATTGACTTGTTATGAATTATTTGTTTTTTTGGATCAATATTGGCTAACCAATTGTCATGCAGCCAAAGATTTATTCCGTTCGTACCCGGTTGCTCTTACCTCATAACGGCCACAATCTGCCATGATGACAAGATCTTAAATTGATTACTCTCAGGGAAAATTGTCCTGGAACGGATGGCAAAAGTTATGTGGATTAGAAACAAGTTTTCACAAGCTAGCTGATCACATTTATTTCTTTGATATCAATGGTTACTCTTCCTCAGGTTTAAACCAATACTTAATTGAGAATTAGTTCTACTTTGACAGGTTGAAAAATCAACCTATTATTACCCTCAATCCCAAATGGGAGCAGGTTGATTTTTCAACTTTCTCTCTTTTTGGACCGGGTAATAGAAGGTTAAAAATCGTTATTAACAAGAACCTGTCAAAATAGAACTAGTTGATGAACAAAAATGTTTTTGCAATGTTTATTATAATTAGGTTATTCATACAGCTTTTGATAATGCCAAATCAGGAATCAAAAAACACTCTAAATAACTAACTGAACCAAATACAACAAGAGTAATATATATTGAGAATATATATTCATTTAAACAATATTAACGATGAAAAAGAAAAGCGGGATTTTGATTTACCCATTAATTTTGATTGCAATACTAATTTTTATTTCAAATAGTTGTAAGAAAGATAATGGCGATGACAACACAACTGTAACAGACATTGACGGTAATGTTTATAATACTATAACTATAGGCACACAAGTGTGGATGGGAGAAAACCTGAAGGTAACAAAATACCGAAATGGAGAAGCAATACCTTACATAACTGATAATATAGAATGGTCTGGCCTTATAACAGGAGCGTTTTCTAACTACAGTAACAGCGCAGCAAGCTCAAACAGTTATGGAAGATTGTACAATTGGTACGCAATAAGCGATAGTAGGAAATTATGTCCTACTGGCTGGCATATTCCTACAGATTCTGAATGGGAAATTCTGACCATTTACCTGGCTGGTGAATTTACTGCCGGCGGCAAGCTAAAAGAAGCCAGCACAGTTTTTTGGCAGAGCCCGAATACAGGAGCAACCAACGAAACAGGTTTTGGAGCCCTGCCTGGTGGCTTTCGTAGTTTTACCGGAGAATTTCTTAGTATTGGTGAAAACGCACGTTTGTGGAGTTCTACAGAAGCGGGTGCCAGCACTGCATGGTATAGGAGTATGTCCAACCTTGACGCTTCTTTAACCAGACTCTCAAACGATAAGCATCTTGGATTTTCTGTCCGCTGCCTGAAGGATTAAGACCTATTTTGATATATGATTATGAATAGTATTGGGCTTCTTCCACCGGATGGCGGACGAACTCACATAATGAGGTGGATCGTATATAGCAGCCTGATTTTATTGGATTTATATTGAAGAAGTTTATAAGGGATTTTTATTTAAATTTGAACACGCCTGAGCCATGCTTGTAATAGCACCGTCCGTGTTATGATCAGGTATGTTTTTGTCATCGAGATAGAACTCTCACCTTATTTTTTAGGGGAGTATCAATTAATTATTGTTGGATCCATTATTAAAGGCGGTCCTACAACTTTCATGTCATGGTCAGCAAATGTTTTTGCAATTTCTTCACTAGAGGGAGGTGAAGTCCACGAATCTGTTTTTTTAAAAAAGGCCTCCATTTTTCCTGCAGGTAAGTAGGATACAATTACCTTTCCTTTTTCGGTCAACTGGATGAAAGCATGCTGAACATTTTTTGGAAGGAAAATAGTATCCCCTGATTTCATTTGATATTTATCATCACCAACCTGAAATTGATAATCTCCTTCAATTATATAAAAAAACTCGTCTTGATATGGGTGTATATGTAATGGAGGTCCTCCCATTGGAGTAAATCCTATCTGCTCAAAGACAGCAATTCCTCCGTCCGTATCTTCTGAAGATATTTTTAAATCTAAAACATTTAAAGTAACACCCTTCATTTTATAGTGTTCATTATTCCTTGAGTCCCCGGTAGTTACTTTAAAACCTTTATGTGTTTTTGTCATGACTGTATTTATTAACTTAGAAAAAGCAGTTAAAGGATATATTGCAAGAACTGTCAAAATAAATCTTCCCCGTCTCATAATTTCCATGTGTTTATTTCCCTACTTGCTATAACAATCGCCTCTTAATTTTGTTAAGCTAAAATCTTGAAATAGCACATGAACTAACGTTTAATAGATAATGTAGAATCATATATTGGAGTCGTTATTTGTCATGGTATATGTGCAGAAGTTATAACGTCATGATTAAGTTATCTAGACGGCAATGTCCCTCCAGGAAAGAGTTTAATCTTTGCAAACGAATTTGTCACTGGATAAGTCTGCTAATTGATGACGAAACTGTCTCGTATAACTTTAAAAATTTGCTTTGGGAGAGTTATGCATAGGCATTTGTCTCCTGACTTGTCCACTTTAGTGCGGCCATTTCAGAGACTTGAGGTACTCTAATGCCTTTTCGTTATATTTTGATCTTATTCTTGTCTCTTTGTTTGTTATTTTATTAAGCATCCGAGCATCTGTTACCTTCTTACATTCCGTTAAGAACTTTCTAATAGAGTCTCCTGTGGTCAATTCAATGTGCTTTGTCACCACCAGCGCCATGAAGCAGATTAAGATGTGAAGATTTATAGGATCTTCCTTAAAGTGAAAGATGGGTCTTGTTTGTAAATCGTGCTTTGATATTCTGAAGGCTTGCTCTACCCTGTATAGTTCGTTATAACGCTCGATGATGTTGTTCCAATCGGCTAATTTTAGTGTTTTAGAGAAAACAAGTTTGGGGATTCTGTTCATAAGGTCGGCAATTTCTCCTTCTTCCTTAGTCCAATATGCCGCCATGCCTTCATAGGTTACACGTCCAAAAACAAGGTAGTCTGCTGAATGTAATTGCTCAGCGCTTAGTTTTTCCAGTTCTTGTCCCCAAACAACATTATGAAAAGTCAAGTCCCAGTTTTGATTTCCTTCAAAGTAACCGTCAAGGGTTATGATATTCCACATTATCAGTTTTCTCATTTTACCCGTCTATTATGTCAGTATAAATTCCGACTGGAAAGAAGTATCGCTCATTAAATTCTTACTGGTTAATCTTAACATTTTTAATAATAATTTTGTTCATTTAGTCTGAATAAGAGGACCTGCCTTTTATGTAGAATTTGCTAAAAATCAAAGTCATAAAGCAATTTAAATTCCGGTTGTTTAGTGAGATTTTACTTTTTTATGTTAAGCATTTCGGGCCATTTGTTATCATTACGGATTTGTCAGCCTATGTGTAAATTGTCCACTCCCGCTGGCCTGAATGCTGACGGCCCGGCAATAAAATTAGTAGGTGTTACCTAACGTCGCACCGGGCAGGGTCCTGTTACTTTAGGCAGGAAGCTATTACGGTGTAACTTACCCGTATTTTCCGTGTTAACACAAGTACACTTTATTTATCACCAGGCAGAAAATTATCCAGGTACACCCTTTAAAAAGCTTCAATTGAAACTTAAGTTATCCATGAGCACTTAGCACCATCCGTGTTAGGCCCAGTTGTTTTTAGAATTCATCCCATTAAACAATCAGTCTATGATTCTCATTGATTCCTTTTAAAAACTATTTGGTTCTATTTTTGTTTAATATAAAATGATTCAATCTATGACTCCAACAGCAATTTTATCACTGATTTTGGGAATAAGTTTATTGTTCTTTGGAAGACGGCTATTCTGGCTTTTTGTTGGCGTTGCAGGTTTCATTGCAGGATTAACCATTACTCCGGAATTGGTAACCAGCCAATCGGAATTAGTCATCTTGTTCATAGCTATAATCTTTGGTATAATTGGTGCTTTACTTGCGGTTTTCCTTGAAGGATTAGCAATTCTGATAGCCGGTTTCCTGGCTGGTGGCTATTTAGCGACTACATTATTAGTTTCCCTCGGAGTTTCTTCTAGTGCTGATCCTACTATTAGCTACATCATTGGTGGTGTTATCGGACTTTTACTGGTGGCCGTCCTTTTCGACTGGGCAATAATTATCTTGTCTGCATTATTGGGGGCTGAAATCATTATGCCGTTTCTGCACATCAATGAATCCATGCATTGGGAATTTTTTATCGTATTAGTAATTGTTGGCATAGCAGTACAAGCTAGTATATGGCATCGTCGTTATCCTGTCAAACGTACTTGGGGTCGTCGCCCGTGGTATTAACTTAGTCGTTAACCGCGAAATCCTTTTTTTAAACAGAATTTTCTAAGAAAGTGTCTGTGGGCAGATGTTAGTATCCGGGTGCAACGGCCATTACATATTTGTCTTGGGTGCAGGAACAAAAGCAAAAGGCATGACCACTTGTCCCGCGCAGCGGGAAACAACTTACCATTGTACGTGTATTATAAGGCGTTTATTTTATATGTGTCTGGAGTAAGCAGTGCAACTGTCTCAATGTACACTGATTATTGATCCACATATTGGGCAGGTCCTTCGTTTTGATTCAAATAAAAGGAAATTAGAAATCCCTTTTTCCTTAATCATCGCCAGATTCTCAATAAAACTTGTCCTGTATTTTGTCCGATACCGTTTATCATGTTGTTTTAATCTTTTGCACGGATATTTTTCACGGTCGTAGCAGAATTTTAAAGTTGTCTTGTTAAGGTGAACGCAATTTGGAATTATGAATTGTAAGGTGTTTGTATAATCTTGTTCCAAAAAAATGTCACCCTAAATCAGGACTAGATACTTGATTTTTGTCCTGAATTGTCCATACTGATGACCGCTTGGAATTCTTATCTTCACTTCCTAAAGTAGGCACAGTAAATAATGGGGAGTCTCATAATCCATGTATAGTAGCAATTCTTTGAATCTAGTTTATCGTATTAGTTTTGAATATGGCGTTATTTCGGTAAATAATCCTTAAATCTGATCAGCTTGCTATCATTCTGTTGATAAGTAATCGGTTTAGGATCAAGCCAATCTACTAATGTGTCCTTGATGGAATAGGCAAAAAAGTGATTACCGGACGGTGTATAATGACCAATAAAGTACCTGTCCATATATTCATCCAATGTGAGATTGAACTTCTTGAAGTCGTTCAGGTGCACTTCATTCATATCGAAATACAAATAACCATTAGTTTTGATAAAATCCACAATATCCTGGTCATAACGATTTTCACCATTTACCATTGCCTTAAACACTTTTCCAGGATCAAAATGCACGAGCAATAGCTTTTTACCATATTCATCACAAAATTCCCTGGTCCTTTTCAAAATGTATTTTGTGGCTTCAAAGGAGTACTTGTTTTTTAAAGATGTAGCAGTACCCTTCATTTTTTCAGAACTGGAAAAATTTACTTCTGGCAGCTCCAAAATATCAGCAAGTTTTTTTAGCCCTTTCTTATCTACGTCTGAATTTACCATATCAGAACTTAATAAATGAAGCTGTACCATTAAATCGTCTTTCAAGTTGTCGTACATAAAATCAGGATCTGACATTTTGTACATTTCTGTCTTGGAAGATATTCGGTTTTCCATTTCAACCAGTTTGCCGGTATTGGTATCCATTTCAATATTCGACCAAAAATTGCCATGAAACATATATCCGCCATAATCATTCCAACGTGTATAATAGGTAGCATAACGGCATCTGAAAGCGCTTCTTACATAATCATCTCCCCACATATAAAGAATTACGTATTTGGAGTCTGTATCAATTTTTTCGCGTCTCAAAAGCCTTCTATAAGCCTGATATACGCCGAAACCTCCCATACCGAAATTCTGAATTGGTTCACCAAAATGGCCGGCAAGGTATTCCTGCCATGTTTCAGCATCACTTACCTGATGACAATGGGTAAAGCTGTTTCCATATGTATTGATCCTGCATGGTTTATCAGTATATATCCTATTTGTCCTTTTGCCGTCTTTCATAACTGTAGACAAAGTATAACTGTTATCTATCCCATCATGAGGCATATAATTTCCCAAAATATATCCGACCTCCGGATCAAACTGAGCCCAGCTATTTTCATTTAGGAATATATCCAGCTCTTTTTTCGGAACCGCGCTATTTCTAAGGTATTCCGCATAGGATTTCTTTTCATCTGGCAATAGAGTTCCATTGAGAAAATCGGGGAGCAAGGAAACTCCGCCTATGAACATTGCACTAAACGCATTTGATCTAATAAATTTTCGTCTTTTCATAGTTTTCTATTTCAAATTATTTGATAAATCATCCAAAACATCAACACGCTCATAATTATCATCATCCTGTCAATCATTTGTAATATTTAATGTTATTTTTTAATAGGGTGAAGCAATAAAGTAAGTCTCACCCTAATTAAGGACGCGATACTCTCATCAGAAATTTATCAATATCCAAATCACTGGGTTTGGTTTTAATTCCACTCATAATATCTCCTCCATAGTATGTATTTTACTAAAATAAGGATTTTCGATGTAGTTTTGTTCATAATTAGGTCAAAAATTTATCTTACAAGACAATTTGCCGTGAAATTATCTTAAGTGCAGGAAACCAATGCCTTATAACGGCCAGGCAATAACATTAGTAAACGTTGCTTAGCGATTGCAGGCCGGTGAGCAGAAAGTCTCTTCTACTTTATCATGCCAATTAAATTGTCCCTGCAAAATGGCTCTGAACCATCCGAAAACCTTGACGAACTTCTTTACTTTACTCTTGGGATTATAGCAGAAATTATTAAAAAATCAATCTGAATAAAAATGCAATTAATCCGATAGGTGTTGTCGACATCACCGGGTGAAATCCTCTTTTATACCCTTTTTTCTTGTACTTATCGACAAGAAAATATTTATCAGACTGGGAGAATTTTGACTTAGTCTCATTTAAATGGAAGGTTAGAAGTGTAATTAGCCCTCCTGTCAATAGAATAGCTGTTGATATCAGTATTTTCGAAACTAGTCCCTCATTTAATAGTAAATCAAGTTTAAAGACAAGAATGGCTATAATAAAAAACACTACTTTAATTAAAAATCCAATACGATGGATTTTAAGAGCTTTTTTGCTTCTTGGTATTGGAATACTTACCACTTTTGATTTAATACTACCCATTGGTCCAATACCTCCGGAAATGCCTATTGTTTTATGCATATTATAAGAATATGGAATCCCATCACCTTTTAGTCCTTCTGTAAAGAAGCAGTCCATATCTTTAACAAAATCCTTGTATTTGACTTTTGCTCTTTGTTTTGCGTTTTCTCTGGCTGAAAAGGAAACATTCCGGATGTCAGTCTGAATGTATTTTTCGTTTGGAATTTGGTTCTTTGCTCCATTGATGTATTTGTCATATAATAAATCATAATTGGCCTTCTTGTCTGGGGTACTTAAAATATGATATGCCTCATAAATCTCAATGAAAACCACGTTTGTATTTTTTTTATCACTTACATCTGGATGATTTTCAAAGGCAAGCTCTTTGAACCTTTGTTTTATTGAGTCAAGAGATGAATTTTTGGTCAATCCTAGAATACTGTAATAGTCTTTCATTGTAATGGTTAGTTAGTAGTGTTGGCCATAAGGCTTATTTGGATATTGCCTAGTCCAGGTAAGTGAGCACAGTATTTTCCGTGGCGATAGCAAATAAAAGATTTTCGATGCCTATTATATGCCACACATAGGTAAATGCAACTTTTGTATTATTCTCAATTACAGAATTGTCCAAAATTTGCAAACTTGTCGTTACCCCATTCAACGTATGAGTAACTGCAAAGAGTAAACATAATACTCCAACTATCAAATAGTAATAATTTTTAACCATATTTTTGTTTTTAGTATAATAAACATCTTATACAATTAATCAGCGATAGCCAGGAAACTAAATATCCTTAATAGTTTAAAAACGGGATAATAATTTAGAACTAACTGTGACATTAAGTTTTTTTCGCAATGCCAACAAATATCTCATTTTGAAGGAGACTTTCGTAAATGTCAGCGTTGTCTTTGGTTGTATAACCGTGCCATTTTCTGATATCATATTTTTTTCTAAGTGTATTATTAAAGTAGTTATTTCTTTGGATTGTGTTTTGTGTTCAGCATTATTCATTCTGCTCAAATTGCTTTATAGACTGTTTCTCACGTAAAACGGTAATTATTATCCCGATAAATAATGTCAAGGTTACCCAGATCCAAAAACGTGTCTTATGCATATTCTTTTGAATAGTCAATGTTGGCATGATTGAAATGAAAGAATTAGCTAGGCCATGAACATAAAGTCCTGAAAATGGTTTGTTTCCTGAGACTTTTTTTTGTCCAGGAAAGAATGAAAGAGTATCCGACCATCAGGAGAATAAACCCTCCGAAATTCATATAAGTCTGATTGGTTCCTGTTATGAACCATAATGGTAAATGCCAGAAAGCCCAAATGATACCTAAAACTATGTTTGCTAACCATATTCCGAATTTATTTTCAAGAATAAGCAGAGCATAACCTCGCCAGCCAAGTTCTTCCTGGCCGCCACCCAAAAAGATCATAAATATTAAACAAGGAATGAAAATCTATATAGAAGGTAATAACATTGATAAGCGTTCTTCACCAAATAATTCTGGGAAAAACCAGGCAATAAATGTACTGCCGCCAAATATTAATATAGGAATAATATAAACTTTCCAACCTAAATTGAATTCAAGAAAACTTTGTAGGTATTTTCTTGTAGAACCTTTACCTCTTTCATGATGTTAAACAAAAAGTGCGCTTGCAAGTGGACCAAAAGCTCCGAGAACCATTGCAGGGAATATCAGTATTGATATAAGATTACCGGAAAAAGGAATGATTTTTAAGTTACCCAGGACAAGCGGGGTCCAAAGTATCCATGACCAGATAAATGTAATTAAGAAAAAACGGTAAGTGAAACGGACATTATTATTCATAACTAAAGAATTTTGGTTTACTAGACTTATACTAAGGACTACTTACCACTATACTAATGAAGTCTGATGTATAAGATGGGCGGCAATTATTTCGTCATTGATAATTAATCTAGGTGGAATTGCACAAACCATTTTTACCCTTACTAGGTAGGCGGACAGAAGTTATTGCACCATGATGAAGTTTTCAAGGTAACAAAGTCCAGTAAAAAGAGCAGGAGTTGTTAGGTTATGATAAAGTCACTGATTTTATGGCATTTTTAACTATTCTTTTTTAATCTTTTGGATGGTTATTCGTTTATAAGAAGGTGGACAACCATTATTAGTAAATTGCCAGTCAAGACTTACAAAAATTGGTAAAGAATCATAAATGGTGGTAAAATTTGAGCTTTCCGGAAATTTATCAATATGATATCCAGCGACATCATCAATTTCAATTAACCAACCTCCACAACATCCGCACATTGTTGGATCAATACCATAAATTTTCCCTCTTGATCTATAAAAATCAGTTTTTTTATTACATGAAATGACCGCTACCATTGTTAAAAGAATCAAGAACGAAATTAGAAAAAATAACTTTTTCATTGTCGCAGGTAATAGGGTATACCAATGAGATTATTCGTAATACTTAAACCTAAGTACATGGCTCATCATTGAACTATACAATGATAATTCTTTGGATTCAAGAACTATAATATTATTGTTTTTATCAAATGTCCGGTTTATTGATCGATAGTGGTCATTAGTTGAAGTATAAAGATCTGATTTAGTTTGTAGTGAACCTGTATAGGCGTGGATAGTGTAGGAAATACGCTGATCATCAGAAGCATAAAGTGTTTCTTTAATTAATTTGTCTGATTCATCGTATTGAAATTCAGAATAGCTTTCTAGTTTATTGCCGGAAAATTTTTTACTTTTTGAAAGTAGTCCATTTTGATATTCGAAATCGGAATATTCACTTATACCTCCCAAAGGATATTCTATTGTCTCTTTTATTTTTTTCCCGTCTGTTGAGTAATTATACGAGGTGTTTTTCAAATTAATAAAGCCTGTTGGGGAGCTTAAATTGGCATTATAGTTGCGGATTTTCATTAACTGACCTAACGAATCATACTCATATAAATCGTACTTAATGGTTCCAACAATGGTCCCATTATCGTACATTGGGGATGACATTTTGCTTATTTTCCCATTATCATCGTACTCATATTCTTCGACTATGCTGATTGGGTCTTGTGAATCAATATTTGCGTAAAGCAATACTTGTTTTAGTTTCGCATTTGCTTGATTAGAAGTAATATTAGAATCATCTTTTTGGCAGCTTAATAATACGACGGTCATTAAGCTGCACATTCCTAATATTAACAACTTTGTTTTCATAGTGTTAAATATAATTAGTCATGATTGATGGTTTAAAGAACCATATTTTAAGTTAGCCGTCAGGTAATCAAATGATTATCAAATATCATGCCATTGTTATTAAATTAACATAAATCCAAAGATATGAAATTGATAAGATATTTTTGTGCTGAGTTTTTGCAACAAGAGATATTTGCCAGTGAGAATCATTCCAAAAAATGGGCAGTAATAGTCTAGGCATTATATCCTTACTTATAGCTGTTGTACTAAATCCCACCCCGGAAATGGGGTGGGATTTAGTACAACTGTCCGGCAATTTGGGAAGGTTGTGTTACCCGACACGATTCCGGCCAAGGCAGGTTCCCTAAATATTGCAGTAATATGTCATTGACCGGAAAAGGAGGGTACGGTGCGTGTTTTTTCCGTCATGGTACAAATTTTATTGAACATTACGCGTGTCGCGGTACAGTTTTTATAAGTGGCCGAAAAGTTGTCTCGGTTGCAGGGAGCTGGTAAATGGTCACTGGCGCAGTGTCGGTACAAGCTGTCTCGGAGCCAGAAATTAGTCAAGGTGCAGAATCTTAATTGTGTGCTGATGCGCGCTTTGCCCGACGAAGCATTGCGAAGTAGGTGTCCGGGTGCATATACCATTACAAAGCTGTCTTGAGACCAGGAGTAAAATCAAAAACCGTGACAACTTGTACAGCGCAGCGGGAAACAACTTACCCATATCGTCCGTGTTATTATTTTTTTGTCTAGGGAGAGATCCCTTTTGAATTTGTCCCGATTATTTTGGTTTCATTATTTTGTAGTGTATCTCAGCAAAAAGTCTATGTCCAATTGGTTCAGTGTGGCACGAAGCACAACTCATCTTGCTGCTGGTATTGACTAATTTGCCTTTATCACCGTGGCAAGTCATACATTGTCTGACAGTTTCGTTATCATGAGCTTTTGTAACATAGGTATTGCCGAAATATTCATTTAAAACTGTGGTGACTCGAGATGCTACATCGCTTGTCAGTCTACGGCATCTTTCTTTACGTTCGTCACTATTGATTTTGTATCCTGTCTCCTTTATCCATTTTGAAATTGATCCATGGCATAGGGTTGAATTAGAAATAGTTGATGGTGGTATGAAGTCAAAGATAGCTGTTTGTGGCCTATATTCTGGAAGTATGGCCTCTTCGTACCATCTGAGAATCCCGGTGATCAAGTTATCTTGGGCTGCCTTATCAGCAACTAATAAACCAATTAAAGCTGATGCACCGTTTAGCGATCCACATATAGTACCAAATCCACCGACCCCACCATGACCATATTTCATCATATGTATAGGGAAGGAAGCATATGGATCCCCAAATTTATCGGCAAGCTGGGATAGAATGCTTTTAAAGGTCGCATACATACAACTGCCACTATCATAGTTTTTGTATGCTAAATCAGCAGTAACAACTGGGTCTAAGGAAGAGTATGCCCAAGTGGAATTGGAATTTATGAGTTCCAGTTTTTTTGGTTCTTCTAACGGCAGATATTCTGGTTTGAATGCGTTAGTCAGGGTGATAATGCCGGCTCCACCTCCAATAATAGCACCAGCGGTAATTTTCATTGCTTTACGTCTGTCCATAGCATTTTTTTTTAAAGATAACAAAATCTGGATTTTTGTGCCACATGACGCATAGCGACCAGGCAATAAAGGGAGGTTGTGTTACCTGGCGCAGCCAACCGGTTCCTGGTACTGGTACTTTAGCCGTGATTTATCCCGGTGGCAAGACAACTTACCCATATTGTCGTGTTATGCGTTCGTGTTTTTTTCTTAATTATTTGTCAGTCTCGGGATTAGAAATCCAAGGAGTCCACCAAGAATTAAAGTCATCACGATAATTGGGATTAAAGATTTTGCTTCTTTCCATCCAATCAAGATTGCAGATGGTGTCAATACAAGTAAAGCAATTATTATCCCCTTAGCGATAGGATTCATGCTTAAGTCAATAGTAGCGATGAAAAATCCAACTATTACCCACATTAAAAATGCTGAAATATTAGCATCCCAAGTTAGTTTTTTCATAATCATGGGTATCACATCAATAATCCCAGCAGCAATGCCAAGAAGGATTCCAATTAGGATTGTTTTCATTTTATTTTATTTTAGGTAAATGTTGAGGTAAATGTTGACTCACTTGACGCATAATGGCCCGGCAATAAAGTGAGGTTGTGTTACCTGGCGTAGCCATCCGGCTACGTGTCCTGGTACTTTAGCCGGGAAATAGTCCCGGTAGATGAAGCCCAGAAAAGGCGCTGGCGCAGTGTCGCGGAATAAGTTGTCTCGGAGCCAGAAATATGTCATGGTGCAGAATTTATATTGCAAGCAGTTGCGCGCTTTGCCCGACGAAGCATTGCGAAGTAGGGTGTCCGGGTGCCGGGTTAAGTACTGGTCCCTGTAAGCGGCTCAGAGTCATGCAAAAAGCATGACAACTTGTCCCGCGCAGCGGGAAACAGCTTACCTTTAGCATTGTCTGTATTATAGCTAGTGGTGTGCCCTTTATTTGTTGTCATGTTGCAGAGAACTGTCTAATATAGGGATTAAAAGTCACTACGTATTTTTGCAAGTTCTTTTGAAAGCTTTACTTGCGCTTCAGCTGGTGTGGCTTTTAAATGTGATTGCAAAATAATCTAATCATGGGTTTTGTGGAGGAGCCAGTTTAATAATAATTTCAAATCTTTCAATCACGTCAATATCAATGCTTTCGTACTATCCATTTAAAATGCTTTTAAGTAGCCAAACCTGATCTTTATTTCCAAGTACAAAGAGCATAATGCCTTTTTTTAGAATGGTATCCGATGATGGATTAAGTATGTACTGACCATTTTCTTGCTTAATTCCGAGGATGCTTATACCTGTTCTTTCTCTAATTTGAAGTTCTCCAATTGTTTTGTTGGTGTTAGAGTTTATCTCCGAGCATGATATTTCGAAAAGTGAAACATCGCCAACCCGATGAAGCAATATTTTTTCGACAAACTCATGGATATCGGGTTGTATAACAAGTTTAGCCATCTTTTGTCCACCAACTTTGTCGGGCATAATAACATTGGTTGCACCAGCCAGCTTTAACTTTTTATCGTTGGCTATGGCCGATGCCCGGCTTATAATTATCAGGTCAGGGTTTGTTTCGCGTGCAGTTAAAACCACAAATAGGTTGTCGGCATCGCTTGCCAAAGCAGTAATAAGCGCCTTGGCATTCTCAATCCTTGCTTTATGAAGGACGCTATCGTCGGTGGCATCGCCATCGATATAAATGATTTTAGGATTTTCCTGCATGAATTGAATTACTTTAGGCCGGTTTTCAATTACTACTACCGGAATGTGGTTGGAGAGCAATTCGTCCACAGCCTGCGAACCATTTCGACCGTACCCTACAACAATCACATGGTCTTTCAATTTCGATATTTGTTTTTCCATTTTTGTTTTGACATTATAAATACTGCGAAGTCTTTCGGAGAAATACTTGGTTATTAATGAAATGGCAAAGGCAAAAAAGCCAAGGCTGAAAATTATTAGCACTATGGTAAACCACATCCCCTCGTACGAGAGAGGGCGAACCTCCCTAAACCCAACGGTGCCAATTGTAATTATTGTCATGTAGAGCGCCTCGGTAAAGGTGTATCCCTCAATACGCATAAATCCAATAATTCCAATTAGTATTATGGCTAACAGAATTCCAAAAGCTAAGAAAATTGTACGATTACCGTGCGACTCCATTAAAACTGCTCATAAAAATATGCTACAAATATATTTCTTTCTAGTAGTAGTGATTGACCTGTGTTGCAAAATATGCATTTGCGGGTATCGGAATATCTTGATTTTGTCCGTATTAGGGCCAGTTGTTGTTGGGAATTTATCTTAGAAGTTGCTGTATGTCAGATTTCAAAGCAGGTATCTTATTTTTTATTATTTGCCATACTTCTTCAGCATCAATTCCGAAGTAGTCATGAGCAACAATGTTTCTGAAACCTTTGATCTTGATCCATTCAATATGATCATTCTTTCTTTTGTAGTCTTCTGATAATTTTTCTACCATTTCTCCGATTACTACAAAATTCATCATTGTAGCATCAAAATTCCTATGGTCGTTATTAAAATCATCTGCAGAATCAAACCCGGATGTGTATTCGAAGACCCTGTCAATTGCTTCAGCAATTGTTTCTAAGCAATACTCATCCTTGTTAAGCATAGACAGTCTCTTTTAGGATTTTATTCTTAATCCTGGGTTTGATATATTTCTCCCGGCAGATATCTACATTGATTTCAAACTTATCTTTAAAGAAGTCTTTTAACTGTGATTTCAGTTCAAAGAGATCCTGAGTGTTTGCTTCGAATTCTACAAGGAGATCTATGTCGCTATCTACCTTTTGATCGCCTCTAGCATATGATCCAAATAGTCCAATGCGGACAATATGGAACCTCTCCAGGAACAGATTTTTATTTTGGGCAATAAAGGATAATATTTGATCTCTCGTTGTCATTTGGTACAAAGTTATAAAAATCAAACCGATTTTTCCAAGAAAGTGTCAATGGGCAGATAATCTGACAATTGGACCTAACGGGAGTCTGTCTAAAAACCTTATGAGATATGCCGGAATAGACTAAATTTAATTGAGTTCTCCTGATCCGCCTTATAACCGGCAAACTCTGGAACCAAATTTTCTGTCCCGGCAAAATGCATTAAAATAGCTCCAGGAAGGTCGAAAAAGATCAAAAACGCAGAAACAAGTATCCTCAGATACTCCTTCAACACTTCTGATGTTAAAATATTACCAATTCTCCTGAGATTATATGCAATAAACATAAATCCGACATCGGAACTGGCCCTCCCAATTCCTCTTTTTGTAAGGATGTAGCTGAAACCCCATTGTCGCTTTATTGTTCCATAGGGATGTTCCACAATTGCCTGACGACGTTTATACAGACGCTCTTTCTCCAGAGTGTTGATACGGTTTCTTTCATAGTACTCTGCGTATTCGCTTCGCTGAATGAGCCTTTCCTTTTCTGATCTCGTACACTGCGAACGCACGGGACATTTTCTGCACGCCTTAGTTTTATACTGTTTAAACCAGCTTATGCTGCCGCTGCTAGAACGCTGCTTGTACCATGATCCATTGGTGAGGAGAACCTTTCCCTGCGGACATGTGTAGGTATCGGCTTCTTTATCATAGATAAAATGTTCGTAGTTGTAATCATGGTTTGGAGCCTGGCTTGTAGAAGGGGCCGAAGGTACAGCTACAATAGTTTCAATACCAAGCTCCTGTGCTGTCTTTAGTTCTGAGCCGGTATGAAAGCCTTTATCATAGCGAGCTGTAAATTCGTTTGTTCTGAGAATGCTCTTTGCCCTTTGTACCATATTCCCCATTGCCTTGCTGTCATTCTCGTTGGTTACCTTGTAATCGATGGGAATATTATGTTTGGCATCAACTGTTGTCTGCACATTGTAGGCCACTTCTGTGATATTATTTCGAGTAGCTATCTGGCGGCTTTGCGGATCTGAAAGGGAAATCTGGGGATCACCTGATTCCTGTAGTTGCTTTTCCAGTTCCTTGTATCCGGCCTTTCTCTCTTGCTGCTTTTTGATCTCCTCCTGAATTATCTCTTTATTATCTCCATCGGTTTCGGCAAGAGCCCTGTTGTATTCTTCAAGCTTATTATCGATATAAGCAATGTGCCTGTCTATCTTAGCCTGGTTATAGTTATTCTTCTTGCTGTTCTGTGCCCTGAGCTTTGTACTGTCTCCTGCAATCAATTTTCCGCCGATAAGGTCAAAATGTTTTGCAATCTCAACAGTTGCCCTGAATACCTTCTTTATGGCTTTTTCATTATCCTGCCTGAAGTTTGAAATTGTGTTGTGATCAGGTTTGAGGCACTTAAGAAGCCACATCACTTCAATGTTCCTGTGGCAATCCTTCTCCAGGTCCCTGGTCGAACGAGCCTTGTTCATGTAACCGTAAATGAAGAGCTTAAGCAGATCGGAAGGATGATATGCCGGGCGACCGTTTTCGATAAAGTCCGTTCTGAATCCATAATTTTTTAAAGAAAGGCTATCGACAAACAAGTCTATAATCCGCACTTCATTATCGGGATCGATCGACTCGTCAAGAGAAACCGGGAAGAGATTGATCTGAGTTCTGTTATGTCCTTGTATGAATTTCATATAGTTAAGGTACAAAACACACAGTTTTTTGAAGAATCACCAGCCCCTTAGTTATTAACAATCAGAGGAAGTTTTTAGACGATTTATCCCGATCTATCGGGAGTCTGACGGCCTGGCAATATGGGGAGGTTGTGTTACCTGGCGCAGCCACCGGGCAGTCCCGATTCATCGGAATTAGCCGAAAAATTGTCACGGTGCAAGGAAGGTATAGCACGTGTTTTTGCAGTCCGGGTACAAAGTTGGTTGAGCATTACGAGTGTCGCTGTATAAGTTTGCTAAGTGGCCGGTAGTTTATCCCAGTGCGTGAGTTTACAGATGGTCACTGGTGCAGTATCGCGGTACAAATTGGGCAAGTGGGTAGATAATGGTAACGATATTCAGGAATGCTAAGATGAGCAAAGGTGGGTATCAGGGTTTATCCAAAATTATATATTTGTCTTGGTTGCAGGCTCGGTTTGCAAAAACCATGACTACAGAGCGTTGGCCGGCAGCCCTATTGACTTTGTCTCGGTAGCAGGAACAGTCACGGTACCGAAATTTTGATAAGTGGAAATAATATTGATCGCAAAGACTTATGGAGCTGATTACAGAGCTGTCCGGGCTGCCGAAGGCAACCGAGGACCGACCGAAATCTTAATTGTGAAGCTAGTGAATATAATTTCGGTCCGAGCTCGGCGAAGCCAATTACCCATACCATCCGTTGTTAGCATTTGTCCTTATTTTAGAACTGTCACGATGCAACGCATTTGTCAAGATAACTGAAATTTGTCAAGGTTGCCAATCCTGGATAACATGCAGGATTTGTCTCAGCAGTGTTATTTTGTTAACAGTTGTCGTGTGGTTGTGGAATGAGGTTCTTTCATCCAGCATTATCGTAAGCAGTTTTTATCCATTCAATTACTTCATTGTCTATGTCGTTTATATCAGTCAAGTTGATTTTGTGAGAACACATTGCATTTGATGTGTTAACCCCCTCCAACTTTCCTTTTGGTTCTTGTCCCTTAAGATTGATACCAATTTCAAATCGTGTTTTTGTTGCAGGTTGAAGAATGGCAAATTGTTTCTTTCGTCTTAAACTCACGTAGGCATTTTTTGGTGCAATTTCTATGTCTTTACCAAACTTATGAATTTCAGTTATCAAATTCTCATAAATTGGCCTAAAGTGTTCTTTCCCTTCATATTGCTTTTCAATTAAATCCTCTTTATTCTCGACTGATCCTGCATCTGCACCCCTCGATTTCATTGCAACCATATTTGCAAATCCGTGGGTAAAGGAGTGTTGTTCCTTAAGAAACTTTAAAATTTGACCGTGCTTTTCAAAGTTTCCTTTTTTGACAATCTCAATCCACTGTTCTAACGTTTTGCCCGTGTTTTTGAGCAGATTGTCCAACATTGTTTGTTCTGCTTTATCCATAGTCTAATCGTTATAATTGTTCTAAGTATTTTTTTAGTTTATTGAGAGACATCTCATTTCCCTGAATAAAGAATTTAAGCAATTCGCGCCATTGTTGATCATTTTTATAGCCAATACCGTATATAGTCAATTTGGTCTGGTTCTCATCCATTTTTTCAAAGTCAACGATACTATAGAGATTCTTTTCTTCACCAATCATAAATGCAGGAAAATTCTCGTTTAACTCTGCTTGCATTGTGATTTGCTTTTTAGGGATATAATTCAAAATGTGATTTACAATTGTTCCTTTGTCGCCAATAGTTGCGGTAGAGTCATAATGTGATTTTATAGTTCCATTAATTTTAAAGTCCATTTCTACAATAGGAGTCACCCACTTTGTCCATCCTTCTGGTGTAGTATATGCATTCCATACTTTTTCAACAGAGGTATTTATTACAATCTCTTGTTGGAGCATCAATTCTCCTGAAGGTAAAGTGTCTGTTTGACTAGTGGCTTGCCCAAAAGTCAAGTTGGTCAGTAATAATGTTGTAAATGTTAGAATGTATTTCATTGTTTAAAGACTTTATTGGTACAACTGTCCCGATTAAACACTTTTCAATTCTAAAAGGTTCAAAGTCCTTAGAGCATTCTGATTTCTGCTAATTTTTTTAAACTTACTCTTGTTAGGTGGTCGTGGCAATTTTCTTTTTCAGTCTTTATTTTCTATAGTTGTCTCATTTTTGATATAGCCTAAGGAAGTTAAGAATTTAACTGTATATTCCATCGTTGAAATGAAATCAGGATTTTCTTTTTCAGGATAGAGGAAGTAGTGGAAGAAACCATGATCTCTACCTTCATATAGTACAACTTCGCAATCATTTCTGTACTTTTTCATTTCTTCACAAAACCTGGTCGACTGATGAAAGTTTACACTTCTATCAGCTGTTCCCTGAAAAATTATAGTTGGAGGGGCACCTTCGTTTACATGATTAATTGGAGAGATCTCAGTGGCTCTATCCTTTACGGTCCTGACAACTTTCTTTGATGCAATGGCCATTTGCTCTGGCATATCAACAAGAGGATTAAATAATATCAATACGTTTGGTATTGAGCTTATTTTAAGATCTTCTTTTTTCTCATCAAAGTCTTTTATAAAACCTGTGCACGCTGTCAGGTAGCCACCGGCACTTCCTCCTCCTGCTGCAATACGATTTTCATCAATACCTAACTCACCAGCATGAGCTCTTACCCAACGTATGGCTGATTTTGCATCAGTTATACAATCAAAGGGAGTTACTCCCGGCCGCCTTATTATACGATAGTCAGCAACCATTGCTACCATACCAAGCTTAGTCAGGTATTTACATTGAGGCATAAATTGACCAATATGTCTTTCACTCAAACCACCCCCACCAAAAAAACAATCGCTGGTCTTTGTTTAAGGTCATCCCGATCAGAGGCTTGATATATGTACATCTTTAATTTTGTCAAACCGATAGTTTTATAAACCTTGGTCTGCATTACAGGTTCATTGCCTGGAACTTGTGAATAAGTTAATCCTGTGAAGGCACATATCACAACCAGAAATAAATAATTGAAGAGCTTGTATTTCATGTTGTATTTCCTTGAATTATAGTCTCTTTTAAAACTCAGTAACTTAATAGTAACAGTACAAAACTTAAATTAGACTGTTATGTGGCGTAGCATCTTTAAAGTCCCGGCAAATGGAACTGAACTAGGTTTGCAAGGGCAGGCAAAACTTGCAAATTGTGCTCATGGGTCGGTTTTGTAAATTTAAAATACAAACCGTGAATTACAATTTGCAAGTAGCGATGGCGCAAGCCGGACATGTCAAGACAAAATTGCCAGATGACTGAGTCCCTATATATGAACGAAAATTATGTGTCAAAATAAAATTCTCTAATGTTGACTAATTGTCATTTTGCGACTTGCTATGCCACCCAACGGGAGTCTGTCTAAAAACCTTATAAGATATGTCGGAATAGATTGAATTTAATTGAGTTTCCCTGATCCGCCTTATAACCGGCAAACTCTGGAATTAAATTTTCTGTCCCGGCAAAATGCATTAAAATAGCTCCAGGAAGGTCGAAAAAGATCAAAAACGCAGAAACAAGTATCCTCAGATACTCCTTCAACACTTCTGATGTTAAAATATTACCAATTCTCCTGAGATTATATGCAATAAACATAAATCCGACATCGGAACTGGCCCTCCCAATTCCTCTTTTTGTAAGGATGTAGCTGAAACCCCATTGTCGCTTTATTGTTCCATAGGGATGTTCCACAATTGCCTGACGACGTTTATACAGACGCTCTTTCTCCAGAGTGTTGATACGGTTTCTTTCATAGTACTCTGCGTATTCGCTCCGCTGAATGAGCCTTTCCTTTTCTGATCTCGTACACTGCGAACGCACGGGACATTTTCTGCACGCCTTAGTTTTATACTGTTTAAACTAGCTTATGCTGCCGCTGCTAGAACGCTGCTTGTACCATGATCCATTGGTGAGGAGAACCTTTCCCTGCGGACATGTGTAGGTATCGGCTTCTTTATCATAGATAAAATGTTCATAGTTGTAATCATGGTTTGGAGCCTGGCTTGTAGAAGGGGCCGAAGGTACAGCTACAATAGTTTCAATACCAAGCTCCTGTGCTGTCTTTAGTTCTGAGCCGGTATGAAAGCCTTTATCATAGAGAGCTGTAAATTCGTTTGTTCTGAGAATGCTCTTTGCCCTTTGTACCATATTCCCCATTGCCTTGCTGTCATTCTCGTTGGTTACCTTGTAATCGATGGGAATATTATGTTTGGCATCAACTATTGTCTGCACATTGTAGGCCACTTCTGTGATATTATTTCGAGTAGCTATCTGGCGGCTTTGCGGATCTGAAAGGGAAATCTGGGGATCACCTGATTCCTGTAGTTGCTTTTCCAGTTCCTTGTATCCGGCCTTTCTCTCTTGCTGCTTTTTGATCTCCTCCTGAATTATCTCTTTATTATCTCCATCGGTTTCGGCAAGAGCCCTGTTGTATTCTTCAAGCTTATTATCGATATAAGCAATGTGCCTGTCTATCTTAGCCTGGTTATAGTTATTCTTCTTGCTGTTCTGTGCCCTGAGCTTTGTACTGTCTCCTGCAATCAATTTTCCGCCGATAAGGTCAAAATGTTTTGCAATCTCAACAGTTGCCCTGAATACCTTCTTTATGGCTTTTTCATTATCCTGCCTGAAGTTTGAAATTGTGTTGTGATCAGGTTTGAGGCACTTAAGAAGCCACATCACTTCAATGTTCCTGTGGCAATCCTTCTCCAGGTCCCTGGTCGAACGAGCCTTGTTCATGTAACCGTAAATGAAGAGCTTAAGCAGATCGGAAGGATGATATGCCGGGCGGCCGTTTTCGATAAAGTCCGTTCTGAATCCATAATTTTTTAAAGAAAGGCTATCGACAAACAAGTCTATAATCCGCACTTCATTATCGGGATCGATCGACTCGTCAAGAGAAACCGGGAAGAGATTGATCTGAGTTCTGTTATGTCCTTGTATGAATTTCATATAGTTAAGGTACAAAACACATAGTTTTTTGAAGAATCACCAGCCCCTTAGTTATTAACAATCAGAGAAGGTTTTTAGACGATTTATCCCGATCTATCGGGAGTCTGACGGCCCGGCAATAAAGGGAGGTTGTGTTACCCGACGCAATTCCGGCCGACCACCTGTCCCGGTTCTTTGGCAGAAGATTTCATTCGGCCGGAAAAGGAGGGTATGGCACCTGTTTTTGCCGTCATGGTACAAATTTTATTGTGTGCTGGCGCGATCGCGGTACATGTTTAATCGGAGCCGCGAATTTATCCCCGGTTACAAAGTTTGTTGCGGGCACTGGCGCAGTGTCCCGGTACAAGCTGTCTCGGAGCCGAAAATTTGTCAAGGTGCAGGATTTTAATTGCGAGCTGATGCGCCTGTCCGGGTGCAAGAACCATTACAAATTTGTCTTCGGTGCAGGCTTAAAAGCAAAAACCGTGACAAACAACTTACCCATATTGTCCGTGTTAGCGGTTAGTAATAATTTTAAATCAATTGTTTTGCAGTCTTGGACTTAGAAGAAGATTTTTTATTCTTTTTAAGCTTGCTATTTTTGATATACTCACTTAAAACCTTCTCCTCTTCCTTGGTCAAAGAAGTTTGTCCCCCAATGAAATCAACATCTAATTCTACCTTCTTTGTTTTCATAATCTAGATATTTGAAAAGTATCTGTTAATCAATCTGAGAGCAGCTGCTGAATCGATTATCATAAGTCGTCCTCCGACATGCACTGCACCTAAGCTTTCAATGTAATGATCAATCAGTTGTGTTTTTGAAATGAATGCAACATTACCATCATGTCCTCTCTGAAATGAAAGCTTGCAGGCAAAAGCAACGAGATTTCCGGGCACCCTAGCATAGAGCTTAGCTTTGCCTTTATTAAATGGTGCACTCTCAACAAGATGCATGTAAACATGATCTGATTTTACCTCAAGACTAATCAATCCTTGGACTATGGTCTGATTATTAACAATAGTCAATTTGTAGATGTCTCTTTCTGGATGTTTAAGTTCTAATCTCCAGTCAAACTGCCAACCATCTTTTTGAGTCACTTTTTTCAGATCAGTCTTGGTAATTCGCGAGATATCAGTTGAAAAGTTATCCCCCGAGATTACATTTCTGATCGAATTTGTCAACTCATCAATCTCGACATCAAATCCTATTTTGTCTCTCTTTTTCACACTACGAAGGTACAGAATTTATAGCAGTTTTCCATGCATTAATCAGTCTTGCCTTAAGCTGTTAGCGGTAGTAATATATTGTCTTTGTTTACGAATTTATCTAGTTTACAGGTTGTTAAGTTGTCTCAATTATTACCGGTAACGGGAGTCTGTCTAAAAACCTTATAAGATATGTCGGAATAGATTGAATTTAATTGAGTTCTCCCTGATCCGCCTTATAACCGGCAAACTCTGGAATTAAATTTTCTGTCCCGGCAAAATGCATTAAAATAGCTCCAGGAAGGTCGAAAAAGATCAAAAACGCAGAAACAAGTATCCTCAGATACTCCTTCAACACTTCTGATGTTAAAATATTACCAATTCTCCTGAGATTATATGCAATAAACATAAATCCGACATCGGAACTGGCCCTCCCAATTCCTCTTTTTGTAAGGATGTAGCTGAAACCCCATTGTCGCTTTATTGTTCCATAGGGATGTTCCACAATTGCCTGACGACGTTTATACAGACGCTCTTTCTCCAGAGTGTTGATACGGTTTCTTTCATAGTACTCTGCGTATTCGCTTCGCTGAATGAGCCTTTCCTTTTCTGATCTCGTACACTGCGAACGCACGGGACATTTTCTGCACGCCTTAGTTTTATACTGTTTAAACCAGCTTATGCTGCCGCTGCTAGAACGCTGCTTGTACCATGATCCATTGGTGAGGAGAACCTTTCCCTGCGGACATGTGTAGGTATCGGCTTCTTTATCATAGATAAAATGTTCATAGTTGTAATCATGGTTTGGAGCCTGGCTTGTAGAAGGGGCCGAAGGTACAGCTACAATAGTTTCAATACCAAGCTCCTGTGCTGTCTTTAGTTCTGAGCCGGTATGAAAGCCTTTATCATAGAGAGCTGTAAATTCGTTTGTTCTGAGAATGCTCTTTGCCCTTTGTACCATATTCCCCATTGCCTTGCTGTCATTCTCGTTGGTTACCTTGTAATCGATGGGAATATTATGTTTGGCATCAACTGTTGTCTGCACATTGTAGGCCACTTCTGTGATATTATTTCGAGTAGCTATCTGGCGGCTTTGCGGATCTGAAAGGGAAATCTGGGGATCACCTGATTCCTGTAGTTGCTTTTCCAGTTCCTTGTATCCGGCCTTTCTCTCTTGCTGCTTTTTGATCTCCTCCTGAATTATCTCTTTATTATCTCCATCGGTTTCGGCAAGAGCCCTGTTGTATTCTTCAAGCTTATTATCGATATAAGCAATGTGCCTGTCTATCTTAGCCTGGTTATAGTTATTCTTCTTGCTGTTCTGTGCCCTGAGCTTTGTACTGTCTCCTGCAATCAATTTTCCGCCGATAAGGTCAAAATGTTTTGCAATCTCAACAGTTGCCCTGAATACCTTCTTTATGGCTTTTTCATTATCCTGCCTGAAGTTTGAAATTGTGTTGTGATCAGGTTTGAGGCACTTAAGAAGCCACATCACTTCAATGTTCCTGTGGCAATCCTTCTCCAGGTCCCTGGTCGAACGAGCCTTGTTCATGTAACCGTAAATGAAGAGCTTAAGCAGATCGGAAGGATGATATGCCGGGCGGCCGTTTTCGATAAAGTCCGTTCTGAATCCATAATTTTTTAAAGAAAGGCTATCGACAAACAAGTCTATAATCCGCACTTCATTATCGGGATCGATCGACTCGTCAAGAGAAACCGGGAAGAGATTGATCTGAGTTCTGTTATGTCCTTGTATGAATTTCATATAGTTAAGGTACAAAACACATAGTTTTTTGAAGAATCACCAGCCCCTTAGTTATTAACAATCAGAGAAGGTTTTTAGACGATTTATCCCGATCTATCGGGAGTCTGACGGCCCGGCAATAAAGGGAGGTTGTGTTACCCGACGCAATTCCGGCCGACCACCTGTCCCGGTTCTTTGGCAGAAGATTTCATTCGGCCGGAAAAGGAGGGTATGGCGCGTGTTTTTGCAGTCCAGATACAAAGCTGGTTGAGCATTACGAGTGTCGAGATACAAATTTGATGCGAACGATATATAAGTCACCGAGTAGAAGTTTTGTTCGTTGCAGTGGAGAGATCTGGATTTGTCACGTTTTACGAAGCTGTCTAAGTAGCATAAAGTCAATGCAAAAACCGTGACAAACCTATTAATTTTAGCATTGTCCGTGTTATAGGCAGGCATTTTACATCGTCAAGTTGTCTCATCACTTTCTTCTCGTTTTTTAAGTGTCAGTTTTAGAAAGATAAAACCAATTGTCCCTGCAATAAAAGAAGCGATAAGAATTGCTATTTTTGAATTGTTTACGATGTATATATTGTCAAACGCAAGAAGCGTAATGAAAATAGACATTGTAAATCCGATACCGGCTAAAAATCCTGCTCCAATAATATTTTTCCATTTCAAATCAGTCGGTAAAGCACAAAGTCCTAAGCCAACACCAATAAATGAAAAGAGCAAAATACCTAGAGGTTTACCGATTAAAAGCCCTACAATAATTCCTAAGCTGTTTGTTTGCCCTATACTACTTAACCAACTGTCGCCAATCGAAATGCAAGTATTGGCTATTGCAAACAATGGTAGAATTAGAAATGCTACTGGTTTATGTAAGAAATGTTGAAGAATAAATGAAGGTGATTTCTCCCCACCGTTACCAAATGGAATGGCTAACGCCAATAAAACTCCAGTTATTGTAGCGTGAACGCCTGAATGCAACATAAAATACCACATTAATATACCACCAATTAAATATGGAATTAAATTGAAAACCTTAAGTCGGTTGAGAATAATAAGCAAACCCCAAATGCCCAATGCAATAAACAAATTTGTAAAAACTAATGAAGTAGTGTAGAAAATTGCAATTATTATAATTGCTCCTAAGTCATCAACTATTGCAACAGCAAGCAAAAATATTTTTAGTGAGTTCGGTACACGATTACCTAAAAGTGATAAAATTCCAATTGCAAAAGCGATGTCTGTCGCCATTGGTATACCTGCCCCCGATTGAGTGTCTGTCCCGAAGTTGAGCAATAAAAAAATCCCTGCGGGAACGAGAATACCGCCTATTGCTCCAAAGATTGGCAATGAAGCATTTTTTATGTTGGAAAGTTCTCCTTTGTATAATTCTCGTTCTAATTCCAAACCAATGAGAAGAAAAAAGATAGTCATTAGTCCATCATTAATCCAATGAACGATTGTGTGCCCACCTAAATCAAGATGCCAAAAATTGATATAGTCAGTCTGCCAAAGAGAGTTTGCAATTCCAAGTGAAATAACTGTCACGAAAACTAAAATCAGTCCACCTGTTTTTTCGCTGTTAAAAAATTCATTGAAAAGTCTTGTTAATATCATTCTGTTTATCTGTAGTTGTTGAGTTTGCTATGCTTGCCAATAACGGGAGTCTGTCTAAAAACCTTATAAGATATGTCGGAATAGATTGAATTTAATTGAGTTTCCCTGATCCGCCTTATAACCGGCAAACTCTGGAATTAAATTTTCTGTCCCGGCAAAATGCATTAAAATAGCTCCAGGAAGGTCGAAAAAGATCAAAAACGCAGAAACAAGTATCCTCAGATACTCCTTCAACGCTTCTGATGTTAAAATATTACCAATTCTCCTGAGATTATATGCAATAAACATAAATCCGACATCGGAACTGGCCCTCCCAATTCCTCTTTTTGTAAGGATGTAGCTGAAACCCCATTGTCGCTTTATTGTTCCATAGGGATGTTCCACAATTGCCTGACGACGTTTATACAGACGCTCTTTCTCCAGAGTGTTGATACGGTTTCTTTCATAGTACTCTGCGTATTCGCTTCGCTGAATGAGCCTTTCCTTTTCTGATCTTGTACACTGCGAACGCACGGGACATTTTCTGCACGCCTTAGTTTTATACTGTTTAAACCAGCTTATGCTGCCGCTGCTAGAACGCTGCTTGTACCATGATCCATTGGTGAGGAGAACCTTTCCCTGCGGACATGTGTAGGTATCGGCTTCTTTATCATAGATAAAATGTTCATAGTTGTAATCATGGTTTGGAGCCTGGCTTGTAGAAGGGGCCGAAGGTACAGCTACAATAGTTTCAATACCAAGCTCCTGTGCTGTCTTTAGTTCTGAGCCGGTATGAAAGCCTTTATCATAGAGAGCTGTAAATTCGTTTGTTCTGAGAATGCTCTTTGCCCTTTGTACCATATTCCCCATTGCCTTGCTGTCATTCTCGTTGGTTACCTTGTAATCGATGGGAATATTATGTTTGGCATCAACTGTTGTCTGCACATTGTAGGCCACTTCTGTGATATTATTTCGAGTAGCTATCTGGCGGCTTTGCGGATCTGAAAGGGAAATCTGGGGATCACCTGATTCCTGTAGTTGCTTTTCCAGTTCCTTGTATCCGGCCTTTCTCTCTTGCTGCTTTTTGATCTCCTCCTGAATTATCTCTTTATTATCTCCATCGGTTTCGGCAAGAGCCCTGTTGTATTCTTCAAGCTTATTATCGATATAAGCAATGTGCCTGTCTATCTTAGCCTGGTTATAGTTATTCTTCTTGCTGTTCTGTGCCCTGAGCTTTGTACTGTCTCCTGCAATCAATTTTCCGCCGATAAGGTCAAAATGTTTTGCAATCTCAACAGTTGCCCTGAATACCTTCTTTATGGCTTTTTCATTATCCTGCCTGAAGTTTGAAATTGTGTTGTGATCAGGTTTGAGGCACTTAAGAAGCCACATCACTTCAATGTTCCTGTGGCAATCCTTCTCCAGGTCCCTGGTCGAACGAGCCTTGTTCATGTAACCGTAAATGAAGAGCTTAAGCAGATCGGAAGGATGATATGCCGGGCGGCCGTTTTCGATAAAGTCCGTTCTGAATCCATAATCTTTTATAGAAAGACTTTCCACGAAAAAGTCGATTAATCCGTACTTCATTATCAGGGTCAATGGACTCGTCAAGAGAAACCGGGAAAAGATTGATCTGAGTTCTGTTATGTCCTTGTATGAATTTCATGTAGTTAAGGTACAAAACACATAGTTTTTTGAAGAATCACCAGCCACATAGTTATGAACAAAACGAATAGGTTTTTAGACGATTTATCCCGATCTATCGGGAGTCTGACGGCCCGGCAATAAAGGGAGGTTGTGTTACCCGACGCAATTCCGGCCGACCACCTGTCCCGGTTCTTTGGCAGAAGATTTCATTCGGCCGGAAAAGGAGGGTATGGCGCGTGTTTTTGCAGTCATGGTACAAATTTTATTGTGTGCTGGCGCGATCGCGGTACAAGGTTTCTAAGTGGCCGGGAAATACTCCCGGTGCATAAATTTGATAAATGGGCACTGGCGCAGTGTCGCGGTACAAAGTTGTCTCGGAGGCAGAAAATAGTCAAGGTGCAGGATTTATATTGCGTGCAGATGCGCGTGTCCGGGTGCAATGGCCATTACAAATTTGTCATAGGTGCAGGAGCAAAAGCAAAAACCGTGACAAACAACTTATCCATATTGTCCGTGTTAGCATTTCGTGCTGTGTGTCCTGTGTTACTCCGGGGTACGAAGGATTAAAAGTTCTTTGAATGAGTAACTTAACTTTAAGTAAGATGGTAGTCATTTGATCACTTGTCATGTCCTGATACGAGCTGAATCCCGATTGTCAGGGTTAAAATCAGAGGTCTCACAAAATAGGTCAAGGCATTTAAGGTCATTTGAAAATGGTCTACCGGCAAAGATGTTTCAGGCATATTTGTCAAACCGTCCTGCAGTGCTGGGCTTTCAAGGTTCTGGTGCTGAACGGCAGGATATAGCTTAGTATATTCCACGGGTTGGAGAAGACTTAAGTTAGGGTGTTGATAAAGGAGATGAACGAAAGTGAACCATCGTAGAGGTGTCGTAAATAACTGTCACGGTATCGAAATCGAGCGGTAGGCGGCCGCGAGAGAGCAAGGTGCAAGGCGTGATCCTGATTAGTGCTTGCATGATATCCGGCATATAGGTGGCATGAACTTTATCTGGGCTTACTTAAGGAACAGGAGAACCTGAAAGGAAATGCCAAGGGAAAAGGACGAGAACCTGAATTGGAAAGTCCAAAATACCAATGTTTCTTTCAGGGGCGGACTGACTCGTAGTAGCGACCTTACCCAAGGAATGAATGAGTAATGTCATTCGTAGTGAAGGGGTCAGCGGACTCATGGTTTTTTAATTTTGCCAACTCCCTTGTGAGTATGAGCATGTATTATTAGCCAGCAACCTTACTTGTTGTGGTTGCCCGAGTTCGAGGAGCCTTATGAATCGAGAGGTTCACGTACGGTCCTGAGAGAGGTTTGGGGGTGAAAATCCCCCTTACCTACTCGACATACTTCAATCAGACAGTTCAATCCTTTATAAAACCAAGTTTTTTATTTAATTGGTAATTATGTTTTAAGTTACTCCGAATCGAAAACGTAACTCTCTATTAACTTGTTTGGGTTGTATGTTTTTAAGATGCTCTGAAGTTTTTTTGCATTTTCAGAAGAACCATTCGAAAGAACTTCAATAACACCTTTTTTAATCTTATTTGCTGATGGTTTATCTGTCTTTAAATCAACTCCAAGTTTAAAGTACCGGATATGTGCATTTACATCATTTTTTCCTGCAGTAATACCTGCACATAAAAGAGGAACACCATTGGCCAGGCTCATAATTACTCCCCCATAACCACCATTTGTAATATATAGGTCAGTAAAAGAAAGGACACTTTTAAAATCAATATAATCCTCAACTATGATATTTGGCTGATCGTATTTTTTGCGGAGCCCCTCTGTATTGACACCACCAGTTGCCACAATTAACTGATAATTGCTCTCCCTTAACGCATCGAGCGACGGAATTATTAGCTTATTTTGATCTTTATTGTCAACTGTCCCCTGTGATATAAGTATTACTTTTTCAAATTGTCCATTTTTTTCAATTTTCTTGTAAATACTCTTCTCATGATTCATATATGGTTGTAGGCTCCCAACGAACCTTATATTTGGACTTAGATCGCTTCGATAATATTCAAATTCAGGTACCCCGCTTTGAAAATATAATTTTGAAAATTCAACCGGTATGTTCCAGAAAGTGCCGGTATATGGAGGCAGTCCCTGATTTTCCCGCATAGTATTGAATTTTTTCATACCCTCGGTAAACACCATTCGGTCCATCATTAGACGCATAAGTATATGAAGTTTTTTACCAAGAGCTGTCTTGGCTGGGGTGAGTCCGACAAAATTCGGCGGTGTATCTTTTGAAGTGGCTGTAAAAGGTGAAGGTCCAATTACAAAGACCGGTGTTTTAATAATTTCCGATACCATCTGCAGGACATACAGAGCAGCATCACAAAAAAAGACATCAAATTGGAATTTATTCCTGTAAATTTCATGAATATCCTCGAAGTGATTGCCAATATTGTCAAGAAAAACTTTTTCCCATGCAAATTTAATTGCTTTTATACCTTTCATATCAACTGCTTCCGGATAGATCTGATACAAATTTTCCGAATTTACTTCCCTTGCCTTAAGAAAAGGATACAAGATGATATTCATATTTGACAGTTTCTTTTTGTAGGTATTACTTGTATACCATCTTACGTCATGCCCCAAATTCTTGAAATGCATCGCTATCCCTGTTAAGGGGTTAAAATGGCCATCAACAGGCATTGTTGCAAATAATATTTTCATAGAAGTTAATTTTTAAATATTAACAAATAACCAAATATTAAATAAAATACGAATGCAATACATATATACTATAGATCAGGATAATTTGAGAGAACTCGGATCAGGTTTTTGAAGCTACTAAACCTATACCAATAATTATAGGAGCAAAATGATGCAGAATTGGGAAGTATAGATCTTGACGTGAAAAAATTAGCAGAAGTGTAAGTCCTATAATATTTACCAGTATAGTAGTCCAACTTATCCATGGTGCCAGCAATCCTGATATAAGCATTGCAATCCCGATAAGTGCCTGCGAAAGGCATGCCATTACAACATAAACATCCAGTATGTAAATAACTTTTTCATATCCCAAAGTTAGACTTAATGCTTCTGCGGTTACAACCAGTACCCCGCCAAAAAAGAAGGTAGTTGATCCGATCTTTGCCAGAACAGCTGCATTGGGATTTTTAAAAGATGCCGTCAGCAAAAAAAACCAACTACTGTTGGAACAACAGCGCTTAATATTAAAATCCTTTCCCATGCGTAATATACAGGGCTAGGTGGTAAACCACCCGAAACTCCTCCCCGAATCCAAAACATCATCAGGCCAGGTAATACCAGAATAAATCCGAATAAAAGCATCAGCCCTGATGTTTGTTCAAGTGACCAAAAAGTTGATTCGTCCATTTTATTCATTTCTGAATGATGTATAAATTCCTTTTTAATTCATGGTATCATAATTATTTGAAAATGGTGTATATATTCTTCATGTCTATTGAAAACAAGCAACAATGAAACAACTTCATAAACAAATTGTTTAATGAATAAAGCATATTAAATATAAAAGATATCGTATCTAATTTATTTTCCTTGAATATTATGAAGAATCAAATCCAACATTTCCGATTAAATGAGAAGTGACCAGTTTATCACAATAAGAACTGTTCTGATAATTGCTGCAATGGGTGGATATGGAAGATCAAATCCCCACCAGTAAATAGTTCCCGGAATAAGAAGAATTAATGCAATTATACCTCCTGTTTTATTTGCATTCCAGAGAAGACAGCCTGAATAACCTTCGATTAAGCAGAGCATAAGGAATCCAATTAACAGTGGTATTGAGGTAACCAGTCCATGCCGTTCAAATCCTCCTCCCCCATATGCAGGAAATCCGAATACATATGGGATTTTCTTCCCCCATGCGAGATTAGAAATTGCCATCACGCAGGGGACACCAAGTCCTATGGTTGAGAGCCATAGTAGCCCAGAGGCAAACCGGAATGAAATAGGGACACCCAAATTCAAATTTTAGAAGTATAAACAATGATGTACCAAAATTGTTCCACGCGGTTATTATATTCTAGTCATCCGAATGCATGAACGCTAACGGGAGTCTGTCTAAAAACCTTATAAGATATGCCGGAATAGACTAAATTTAATTGAGTTCTCCTGATCCGCCTTATAACCGGCAAACTCTGGAACCAAATTTTCTGTCCCGGCAAAATGCATTAAAATAGCTCCAGGAAGGTCGAAAAAGATCAAAAACGCAGAAACAAGTATCCTCAGATACTCCTACAACACTTCTGATGTTAAAATATTACCAATTCTCCTGAGATTATATGCAATAAACATAAATCCGACATCGGAACTGGCCCTCCCAATTCCTCTTTTTGTAAGGATGTAGCTGAAACCCCATTGTCGCTTTATTGTTCCATAGGGATGTTCCACAATTGCCTGACGACGTTTATACAGACGCTCTTTCTCCAGAGTGTTGATACGGTTTCTTTCATAGTACTCTGCGTGTTCGCTTCGCTGAATGAGCCTTTCCTTTTCTGATCTCGTACACTGCGAACGCACGGGACATTTTCTGCACGCCTTAGTTTTATACTGTTTAAACCAGCTTATGCTGCCGCTGCTAGAACGCTGCTTGTACCATGATCCATTGGTGAGGAGAACCTTTCCCTGCGGACATGTGTAGGTATCGGCTTCTTTATCATAGATAAAATGTTCATAGTTGTAATCATGGTTTGGAGCCTGGCTTGTAGAAGGGGCCGAAGGTACAGCTACAATAGTTTCAATACCAAGCTCCTGTGCTGTCTTTAGTTCTGAGCCGGTATGAAAGCCTTTATCATAGAGAGCTGTAAATTCGTTTGTTCTGAGAATGCTCTTTGCCCTTTGTACCATATTCCCCATTGCCTTGCTGTCATTCTCGTTGGTTACCTTGTAATCGATGGGAATATTATGTTTGGCATCAACTGTTGTCTGCACATTGTAGGCCACTTCTGTGATATTATTTCGAGTAGCTATCTGGCGGCTTTGCGGATCTGAAAGGGAAATCTGGGGATCACCTGATTCCTGTAGTTGCTTTTCCAGTTCCTTGTATCCGGCCTTTCTCTCTTGCTGCTTTTTGATCTCCTCCTGAATTATCTCTTTATTATCTCCATCGGTTTCGGCAAGAGCCCTGTTGTATTCTTCAAGCTTATTATCGATATAAGCAATGTGCCTGTCTATCTTAGCCTGGTTATAGTTATTCTTCTTGCTGTTCTGTGCCCTGAGCTTTGTACTGTCTCCTGCAATCAATTTTCCGCCGATAAGGTCAAAATGTTTTGCAATCTCAACAGTTGCCCTGAATACCTTCTTTATGGCTTTTTCATTATCCTGCCTGAAGTTTGAAATTGTGTTGTGATCAGGTTTGAGGCACTTAAGAAGCCACATCACTTCAATGTTCCTGTGGCAATCCTTCTCCAGGTCCCTGGTCGAACGAGCCTTGTTCATGTAACCGTAAATGAAGAGCTTAAGCAGATCGGAAGGATGATATGCCGGGCGACCGTTTTCGATAAAGTCCGTTCTGAATCCATAATTTTTTAAAGAAAGGCTATCGACAAACAAGTCTATAATCCGCACTTCATTATCGGGATCGATCGACTCGTCAAGAGAAACCGGGAAGAGATTGATCTGAGTTCTGTTATGTCCTTGTATGAATTTCATATAGTTAAGATACAAAAACCGGCGTTTTTTGAAGAATTCCCGGCCTCATAGTTATGAACAATCAGAGGAAGTTTTTAGACGATTTATCCCGATCTATCGGGAGTCTGACGGCCCGGCAATAAAGGGAGGTTGTGTTACCCGACGCAATTCCGGCCGACCACCTGTCCCGGTTCTTTGGCAGAAGATTTCATTCGGCCGGAAAAGGAGGGTATGGCGCGTGTTTTTGCAGTCATGGTACAAATTTTATTGTGTGCTGGCGCGATCGTGGTACAAGGTTTCTAAGTGGCCGGGAAATACTCCCGGTGCATAAATTTGATAAATGGGCACTGGCGCAGTGTCGCCACAAAGTTGTCTCGGAGGCAGAGATTTGTCATGGTGCAGAAATTTGATTGCGTGCAGACGAGCGTGTCCAGGTGCAACGGCCATTACTAATTTGTCTTGGTAGCAGGAACACAAGCAAAAACCGTGACAAACAACTTACCCATATTGTCTGTGTTAGCGTTTCGTTGTGATTAAGAAATTTTTAATCAGGGCAATGAATTCCTCGCTCTTATTTATCAGAGAAAGTGTCAAGTCTTTGTCAAAGGATACAAAATCGGAGTAGTCTCCCTCTTGTCTCCAATCAAAAAGATCAGAAAAGAGTTTGCCATATTCTTTGTCAAATAGTCCGGTTTTGATGAACTCGCTCATAAATTTAATCCGGACTCCTTTATGTGTCTTGGCCTCAATTGAATTATAATAAAGTAAGGCAGAGACTGCGTAGAAGCAGGCATAATATAATCTATTGATAGATGAGTTCCACCTTTCATTCTCGGCTAGTAGTCTGGCGTCGTTTAAGGTATCTGATGCCCTCTGAAGCCGATAATTTATATAGTCATTCAGTTCTTTAGTCATGAAATTAGAATCCCTTCTTTTTTGATACTCTTAAATAAAGGGGTAACTGAATACTTACCTTCCCAGTCACTTTTTGAATAAACAAATACTGAGATAGGTACTCCAATTTCCAACTCAATATCAAGAAGATGATGGCGAAAAGTCTGTTCGATCTTTTTATCTACATTTTTATGATTAAGAAGAATCATCACATCCCAATCAGAGTCTCTTTTATTGTCTCCTCTAGCTCTAGATCCATAGAGAATAACTTCAGCAGTATTATCAAGTTCATTAACCTTATCTCGAATCAATTGGATAATATGTTGTTTTCTTCTAATCATGTTACAAATTTAATAAAATATTGGAATCAAGGTTTATAGAAAGGGTTACTAATAATAACCAGCAGTGATTTGGCTTTTTCAGCGTTCGTTGAGTCATGGTTAATTTGTCAAGATAGTGATGGACTTGTTACCTTAGAAAAGTCATTATAGAAGTAATCCCTGGAGTCTCGTAAGTTGCTGTCAATGAACGCTAACGGCCCGGCAATATGGGGAGGTTGTGTTACCCGACGCAATTCCGGCCGACCACCTGTCCCGGTTCTTTGGCAGAAGATTTCATTCGGCCGGAAAAGGAGGGTATGGCACGTGTTTTTGCAGTCATGGTACAAATTTTATTGAGCACTGGGAGTGTCGCGGTACAAGTTTTATAAGTGACCGGGAAATAGTCCCGGTGCAGTATGTTTTAAATGGGCACTGGCGCGGTCGCGGTACATGCATTACGAATTTGTCTTGGTAGCAGGAGTAAAAGCAAAAACCGTGACAAGCAACTTACCCATATTGTCCGTGTTAGCACATGTATAGATTATTTTTCTATCTCACTGATAAGTTTCTCAAGTGTAGGAATATCTTGATGGATAGTTTTCCAGACAACAGTAACATCGACACCTAAATAGTCATGGATGAGTTTGTCCCTCATACCTGCAATCTCTTTCCATGGGATCTTATAATAGGTTTGTTTTGTGTCATTAGAGATTTTTTTTGAAGCCTCTCCAATTATCTCAATATTTCTGATGATGGCATCCTGAACCATTTCGTTTGTCTTGAATTCTTTCAAAGACAGACCGGTACTAAACTCATTGATTTTTCTGATACAGTCAAGAATATGCTCTATATAAGCGAAATCGTCCTTAATCATTACAAGATGCTAATGAGGTCTTTCTTAATGCTCTTTTTGATTCTCTTATTTTTCAATGCGCCAGTTGTAACCAGGTCAACTTTGACTCCAAGAATTTCGGAAAGGTCATTTTCTAATTTAATAAGTGTCAACAAAGAAGGAGCCTCTTTGAACTCAACCAAGATATCAATATCACTACCCTTTTTATTATCTCCTCTGGCAAAGGAACCAAAGATACCAACCTTAATCGGGTTAAACCCTTTTAAGTGGCTCAGGATTATATTTTTAATCTCTGATTGGTCCATCTCGAATGTTTTTACAAATCTATCAAAAAATGATCATTCAACAATGCAGGTGTCTTTTTTTAATTGGGTCTCAAATCTGTCCAGATATCTTTAGTTGGCCTATGCTGTTGCACTAAATCCCACCCCGGAAATGGGGCGGGATAGTTTTGTGTTTTCCACTAAATTTATTCACCACAAAAAAACTTATATATGGAAACACAGACAAATTTAAGAAAAAAGAGGTTCAACATTGTTGAACAAGCTATGATGCGGGTCAAAGGATTTAAAGAGCTTTATCAGGAATTTGAGGATAAAGTGCTGATTTGGGGTCATTCTCCCAGTGTTTTAAGAAATTATTCCAGGAAAGTAGCTGGAGTGTGCCTGCATTTTAACAGGTTGCCTCAGGACATAAGTGAAAAGGATCTGAATATATATCTGGCAGACTTGACACGAAGTAACTCACCTAGTCTGAGTAACTTCAAATTTACAGTGTATGGACTGCGTTATTTCTATCGGTTACTGGGACTGAAAGACAGACTTGTTGAACTACCCCGTATTAAGGCAAAGAAAAAGTTACCCGTTGTTCTCAATTATGAAGAATGTAAAGCGATATTCAGTGCTCCTGCGATTCTTAAACATAGGATTTTGCTTGGGTTGATATACTCAGCAGGTCTTCGTGCAGGAGAGGTCAGTCGCTTACGCCTCTCTGATATCGACCCCGGTCGGATGATGATCCACATCCGTCAAAGCAAATGTAATAAGGATAGGTATGTTCCATTGTCTCCACTTGTACTTGGAGGATTACAGAGGTATTGTAAAGCCTACAAACCAGTAGATTATTTGTTTAATGGCAGCATTCCAGGCACTTCTCTTTCCACACAAGGTATACGATGGATACTTCATGAATCGATAAAGAAGTGTGGATTAAAAAAGGATATCAACGTACACACTCTCAGGCATACTTACGCCACACATCTTCTGGAGTTTGGTATGGACATTGTATCGATCAAGGAGCTTCTGGGTCATAGTCGTATTGAAACCACCATGGTGTATCTTCATGTAGCAAAATCTAGCCGGATTAACCTGTTCAGCCCTTTCGACAGGTTGTATAAAAAGGTTTGTCCGTGTTATAGCCAGTGTTTTTGTTAAAGTCTATTTATGAGATTGATCTCTGAAAGTTCTTGTCCAATTTGATGAATTCCAAGAAGTATTTTGTCAGTTTGGGCATCTGAAGGTTTCTTACGACCTTGAACGTATTGAGAAAGCAAGGTTGGATTCATACCTATCTTGTTGGCAAGAAACTTGGCATTTATCACCTTGTAATACTGAAAGAATTGTTTAAAGTCAATTTCAAACTTAAGATTTTCTTGTGTAATCTGAATATCATCTTCTTCGAAGCAGAGATTGGCTGCTTCAAAAGCATTATTTAACAATTCCGGAATGTTTTTCCCAGTAGTGTAAATAGGATAGCTTTCAGAGAAGGCTGAAAAGCCAGTATCTGTCTTTTCAACTATCATTTTAATTTTTTTATTAGTTGTTTTCATCACCATTTCATTTTTTTAATTCTCCAACTTCAATCCTGCATCTTTGAGAATTTTTTTCTCAAGTCCCTTGCCAATTTCTTGACTTCCATGATTTGGAAAGATGATAAAACCTGGTTTCGTGTTATGCTTAAGTTTTACATGCGATCCTTTTTGTGAATCCGGGTACCAACCATCTTTTGTCAGGATCTTGTATAATTCAGAACATTTCATCGAATATTTTGATTACTAATCTGTCACAAAAGTAAATAATAATTTACCTATTGCCAAATTTCTAATCTCAAATTTTTCAGGCTTCGAATGCACTATAACGGGAGTCTGTCTAATAACCTTTTCATTTAGTACTAAATTCAGTTTATTTAAGCCGCTATCAGGGAGCCACGGAATTTGTATATCATAATTGGGATACGGGTAAAATGTCTATCGGGAGTCTGACGGCCCGGTGGTATGGGAAGTTGCCGTCCGAGTCAGGGTTGGCATGAGTTTTTGCAAAGTCCCGATAGATGGACGCGAGTTTTCTCGTCCAGATGGAACTGTCTTGATGGCTGAGTCCCGATAGATGTGCAGGATTTGTCCCGTCACGGTAAAACTGTCTAGGTGGCCCTGCAAAAACCATGGCAACAGCGCGTTGGCCAGCAGCCCTATTGACTCTGTCTTGGTAGCAGGATTTGTCTCGGTACACAAAATTTGATAAGTGGCATGAAATTTACTCGCATAGACTTTTGGAGCTGATTACGGAGTTGTCCGGGCTGCTGAAGGCAACCGAGGACCGACCGAAATCTTAATTGTGAAGCTAGTGAATATAATTTCGGTCCGAGCTCGGCGAAGCCAATTACCCATACCATCCGTGTTATATTTAGGCCAGGGTTAAAACTGTCTCGGTATAACGAATTTGTCTCGCAATAGTAACTTGCTCTATTGTCCTGTCAACTGATAATCAGTGATTAATAGTCCAGGGGAGAGACTTAATCTTGCGGTCAGGTTGCGAATCATTTCAACCGTAAGTTTACGTTTTCGGTTAAGTACTTCTGAAACCCTATTTCTGCCACCTAATGCATCAGCCAGATCGATCTGCTTTAACTGCATTTCTTCCATTCTTATCTTAATCGCTTCAATTGGATCTGGAGATTCAATTGGGTAATGTTTTTTCTCATACTCATCAATCATTAATCCAAGAATATCAGCTTCATCGCTTGCAGGAGATCCAGCTTTTGCATCGAAAATTACTTCAAGTCTTTTCAAAGCTACTTGGTAATCTTCTTCTGTTTTGATAAGTTTTATATTCATTTTTTTAATTTTTAAATCGTGTTTGCATCGATCCTTTCATATTCAGAATGTGTCCCGATAAAACGGATAAAGATCCATTGTTTCTCGTAGTTAAATTTTGCAACCAATCTGTAAGAATTTCCTTTTATGTTAAATACAATTCTGCTGTCTTTAAGGATACTTGCCTTGGCATAAGTTTGTTTAACATCGCTGGGTGTTTTCCAATCTGAATTCATGGCTGTATCGTACCAAGTCTTTAAATATTGTTCAGAATCAGAATGCTTTTCCCAATACTGTCTTAGAGTGCTTTTTGCAAATATTCTCTCCATTAGTTATTTAATCTTGGTACAAAGATAGTAATTAATTCCCAAAACGGGAACATTGTTATGTAAAAATTTTAATCGTGAGTTGAATTATCAAGTCATAAATTGATTCAATTTTGAGCGTTATATTTAGGCCATTGGGGTGTAAGTGTCTCTCTGTCAGGCGCATTTAGGCTTAAATATAACGGCCCGGCAATATGGGGAGGTTGTGTTACCCGACGCAATTCCGGCCGACCACCTGTCCCGGTTCTTTGGCAGAAGATTTCATTCGGCCGGAAAAGGAGGGTATGGCACGTGTTTTTGCAGTCATGGTACAAATTTTATTGAGCTTTACGAGTGTCGCGGTACAAGTTTGATTGGAGTCGCGAATTTATCCCCGGTTACAATTTCGTTTGTGGGCACTGGCGCAGTGTCGGTACAATTTGTCTCGGAGCCAGAAATTTATCACGGTACAGGAATTAAATTGGTTGCAGAGGAGCGTGTCCGGATGCAAGAACCATTACAAATTTGTCTTGAGTGCAGGAGCAAAAGCAAAAAGTGTGACAAACAACTTACCCATATTGTCCGTGTTAGCACATGTTGTAATGTTAAGATTGTCATGCGTGTAGTAAACTGTCCTGGTAGTTTTTAATCTACGTATGTCTCTTTGAGAACTTCCTTAATCTCTTTAATCTCGGGTCTGGATAACTTTCCCAGCTCTTTGATAATCCTTTGCTTATCTATCGTTCTTATTTGGTCAAGAACAATCCAACTAATTTTATTATCATGTTTGATTTCAACCCTTGTGGGATAATCTTTAGAACTAGTTGTCATTGGAGCTATTACAACCGTCCTTAAATATTTATTCATCTCATCTGGAGAAATAACAACACAGGGTCTTGTTTTTTTGATCTCACTACCAATAGTTGGATCCAAACTCGCAAGGATTATTTGATATTGCTTTATTTCCATTCTTCGAAATTTTCGTCTTCAAATATGTCATTGATGAGCAATTTATCATCGCCATTGGCATGCATTTCCATAAATGCTTTATCCCAACCTTTTCTTGGCCGGGATAACGGTTTAATGATTATTTGTCCCTTCTCCAGTATTAAATCTACCGAGTCTCGGATATTGTATCGTTCAAGAAGAGTTTTGCTTAACCTAATCCCTCTTGAATTGCCTATTTTGATAACAGTCACTTCCATAATATCTATTCTAAATGTAATTACAAAGTTAGTACATAAATTTTAATTTACAAATCTAAACTTCATGAAAAACGATTTATTTATCACAATATTTTTCAAGCGGTTTTCTGTTGCACTAAATCCCACCCCGGAAATGGGGCGGGATAGTTTTGTGTTTTCCACTAAATTTATTCACCACAAAAAAACTTATATATGGAAACACAGACAAATTTAAGAAAAAAGAGGTTCAACATTGTTGAACAAGCAATGATGCGGGTCAAGGGATTTAAAGAGCTTTATCTGGAATTTGAGGATAAAGTTCTGATATGGGGTCATTCTCCGAGTGTTTTAAGAAATTATTCCAGGAATGTAGCTGGAGTGTGCCTGCATTTTAACAGGTTGCCTCAGGACATAAGTGAAAAGGATCTGAATATATATCTGGCAGACTTGACACGAAGTAACTCACCTAGTCTGAGTAACTTCAAATTTACAGTGTATGGACTGCGTTATTTCTATCGGTTACTGGGACTGAAAGACAGACTTGTTGAACTACCCCGTATTAAGGCAAAGAAAAAGTTACCCGTTGTTCTCAATTATGAAGAATGTAAAGCGATATTCAGTGCTCCTGCGATTCTTAAACATAGGATTTTGCTTGGGTTGATATACTCAGCAGGTCTTCGTGCAGGAGAGGTCAGTCGTTTACGCCTCTCTGATATCGACCCAGGTCGGATGATGATCCACATCCGTCAAAGCAAATGTAATAAGGATAGGTATGTTCCATTGTCTCCACTTGTACTTAGAGGATTACAGAGGTATTGTAAAGCCTACAAACCAGTAGATTATTTGTTTAATGGCAGCATTCCAGGCACTTCTCTTTCCACACAAGGTATACGATGGATGCTTCATGAATCGATAAAGAAGTGTGGATTAAAAAAGGATATCAACGTACACACTCTCAGGCATACTTACGCTACACATCTTCTGGAGTTTGGAATGGACATTGTATCGATCAAGGAGCTTCTGGGTCATAGTCGTATTGAAACCACCATGGTGTATCTTCATGTGGCAAAATCTAGCCGGATTAACCTGTTCAGCCCTATTGACAGATTGTATAAAAAGGTTTGAGACCAAAGCATGAACTGGCAGAGATAATTGATCGGTTTGGGGAGGAATTTGAACACACGCATTCAACGAATAGCTATGTGAAGCGAACTTTGAGTGCACTAAAGCGTTATCGTACATTGTCATTGGGCGGACATGTTGATAAATGCGATGAGTGCGGTCATATCCGCATTAGTTACAACTCTTGCCGTAACCGTCATTGTCCAAAGTGCCAGAATACTCAACGTGAAGCGTGGGTGGAAGACCGCAAGCAGGATCTGCTTCCGGTCCCATACTTTCATGTTGTCTTTACAGTTCCCGATAAACTCAATGGCCTGTTTATTGAGCATACGGCAGATCTTTATAACCTGCTGTTTGCATGTACTTGGGAAACCATAGCTCAGTTCTCCTATACACAGCTGCATGCAGAAACGGGCATGGTAGCCATTTTGCATACATGGGGACAGAATCTGAGTCTGCATCCTCATATTCATTGTGTTGTTCCCGGCGGTGGAATAAGTTTTAAAGGGCAGTGGAAACAGGTAAGTATCTCTGAGAATGGCAAAGTGTTTTTGTTCAGGGTAGAGAACCTTTCCAAGGTCTTCCGGGGGAAGTTTATAAGCTCCCTTCAAAAGAAGCTGCCTCAAACGAAGAAGGTTATTAATGAACTGTACAAAACACCCTGGGTTGTTTACGCTAAAGAGCCATTCACGGGGCCGAACCAGGTAATTGAGTACTTGGGCAGGTACACTCATAAAGTAGCTATTGGAAACCATCGATTGTTAAACGTGGATGAAACTGGCGTCCGTTTTAGCTGGCGTGACTACCGCGATAATATCGTAAAAGTCATGCCTCTTGAAGGGGCAGAGTTTCTGAGGCGTTTTTGCATGCACATACTCCCTAAAAGATTTGTTCGCATACGGCATTATGGATTGCTCTCCACCTCGCGCCGTGAAGAACTTCGTGAACTTCAAAAGGCCTTTGGTATCAATAATCCGATTGTCAGAGAAAAGAAGAACTGGAAGGAAGTCTGCCGTGAGCACCTTAAATACGATCCTGATATATGTCCGCAATGTGGCAAAGGTCATATGTCAACTATTGAGATGTTTTTTGGTCCTCGTCCACCCCCACTGCCTCTGGCAATGTCAGCTGGATTTTTAGTAAAATCGTAGATAATGATTGAAATCGTTCTGAGAAGGACATGATAGAGTATTGCATATAAGTCAGAAAATCCTGAACTGGCAGCTCCCCACTGCCTTGTAAAATAAGGCTCGGACTATTTATTGAGCCTTTGGAAGTCTGGAAATATTGTCCAGCAACTCTAGTAAAAGAAACACAAAATATTGAATCCCCATAGTATAAATTTTCTCGAATGAGGCAGGTGTAGGAATGTAGTGCAACGAGGCTTCATGTTGGGTCTCCGACCACACGAAGCCTTATCAGTTAGGGATAGCGCAAAACACGGATTGTAACAACTTGTCCCGCAAGGCGGGAATATGATTACACCCTATAGCCTTCGCACCCTTACCTATAAAGAATAACAAGTGATTGCGGCAACCAATTACGGTGGATCGCATATAGCAGCCTGATTTTATAGGATTTTTTTAAGAAGTTTATAAGTGAAGAATATTATTTAAATTTGCTTAACCCGGGGCCGTGCTTTTCATAGCACCATCCGTGTTAGCGTTTCGTTTTATTTTAAAATTGTCTCTGGTGAAATTATTTTCTATAATGCAGAGTCTTGCTGAAACTTATTTATCCAACAGGACTCCTGAACATGAAGAGATACTTTACTAATAAAGTAATTGTGCCAAATAAAAGTCCAAGATCCAGATATACCCCAAGTTTAAAAACCCCAAAGACGCTATAAAACAACCCAAAGACTATAAATGCTATTGATATTGAATTTGATCCGAGTCCATTATAGAGAAGCACAAATCCAATTAATAATGATAATGTTGGACAAGGTACAAGTCCAAGAGGGGAAGCATAGAAATATTTGAATAAACTTTCAGTATTTAGAAAATGAGGATAAATAAGGCCGAAAGCTATCATAAGAATCCCTATCAAATAATAAGGGAATGTTGAAAGAGTAACTGGTTCTGAAGATGCCCTAAGGCCAAAAATGAAAATGAGAATTGCCATCAAGGAAAAAAGGGTCCCATTAAAAGGATTACCAGCGATCCATGCAAAAACTGCAACTGATAAAAGTGGTAAACAAATTAGAACTCCAAGTAATTTGTTTGACGGATTCCATTTAGCAATTAAAAATGCTATAAGAAAGTAGAATAAAATATGCCAGATAATCGCAATAACAGAATAATCATTTGCCAGAGAATGTAAAGAAGCGATAATTTCTTGTGTTTTAGGCATGACAGAGATGTTTTAAGTTGAACAATGAGTTTATTTTCAGGTAACTAAGTTAAAATATTATGTATGAAAATTCAAAGAATAGATGACTTTTGTCCTTGGATTTTAAGATCAATTTGTCAAATTAGATTGTTTTTTTACAGTCAGATATGAAAATCTGTGATAAGTTCATGGTATTTTCAGAAGCGTTCGTTTAGTCCGGATAGAAACGATAATTTTCGTGTCAAGATAAACTGTCACGGGAACAGGTTTTCAGAGTACGCAACCTATTCGCAACACCTTATAAATGAGCGCTAACGGCCCGGCAATAAAATTAGTAAACGTTGCTGAGCGATTGAAGGCCGGGGAGCAGGATTTCTCTTCTACTTGACAATGTCTATGAGGCCGTAATGAGCGAAGCACGGCGCGTGTTTTTGCAGTCCAGACAGGGAATTTAATTGATTATTATGAGTGTCGCGGTACAAAGCCGAATGCGCGCCAGTTGTTGTCCCCGGTTACTGCAAGTGGCTAAGAGCACTGGTGCAGTGTCGCTACAAGGCCGAATCGGCGCCGGTTGTTGTCCCCGGTTACTGACGTTGCTACTGGTAGAGGCGGGAGTACGGGTTTATCACCCAGCCAGTTGTTGTCCAACGTGCAGAGAATCAATGCAAAAACCGTGACGAGTTTATTAATTTTATTGTCCGTGTTATATTTAGGCCAGGTTTAAAGTTGTCCTATGTAGAAAAATTGTCTCGGTTGAGCTGACTTATTTTTTTATTGACTTGATGAATTCTCCAGCAGTCATGACAGGTATTTTACTCTCTTTAAAATCTTGCTGATTCCTGGTTATTATTAAGTCCTGATCGTTTTCAATTGCGGTATAATACTGAATAGCATCCTCAAAGTCACGAAACTCGGAATTGAGTGCTAAATCAGTTATTTTATCGTCTAGCGGTAGGACATTAACAAGTACTTTGAATGTTCTCAATAAGTTTCTTACTTCCATCTGAGGATTCTGTCTTGATAAAATATAGTGCGCATCAGCAAGGCAAAGTGAAGAAATTGAAAGCTTTACTTTTTTCTTGTCAGCAAGTGAAAATAGTTTTGCAGCCTCTGTATAAAAGGGCATTCTATTGGCCAGAAGATCAAGAATGATGTTAGTGTCAAGAAATAGATTTTTCATGAGTATTTTCTAATCAAGTATTCTGTACGGTCCTTTTTATAATCATAATCTTCAGGAAGTGAAACTACTCCACTAAGACTTTTTACTAAAGGAGTGATCTCAATATCATCAGAATCTTGTTTTGTAACAGAGTCAAGATAAGATTCAATCATTTTTGAAAGACTGGTCTTGCGATGTTGAGCATATCTCTTTGCTCGAGATATTACGTCAGTGTCAAGTTTTATTGTAAGTTTTGTGTCCATCATAATTATGATTTGTCCGTACAAAGATACTAAATGTGTACGTATTAAACAAATTAAGAGATGTAATTATTATATTTAGGCCATTTAAGTGTAGGTGTCTATCTGTCAGTTGCACATTGGCTTAAATATAACGGCCCGGCAATATGGGGAGGTTGTGTTACCCGACGCAATTCCGGCCGACCACCTGTCCCGGTTCTTTGGCAGAAGATTTCATTCGGCCGGAAAAGGAGGGTATGGCACGTGTTTTTGCCGTCATGGTACAAGTTTTATTGCGTTAAGGTGCGATCGCGGTACAGGTTTGCTAAGTGGCCGGGAATTACTCCCGGAGCAGAGATTTAATAAATGGGCACTGGCGCAGGGTCGCGGTACTAAGTTGTCTCGGAGGCAGAAGATTGTCAAGGTGCAGGATTTTAATTGCGTGCAGATGTGCGTGTCCGGGCGCAACGATATTACGGATTTGTCTAGGTAGCAGGAACAAAGGCAAAAACCGTGACAAACAACTTACCCATATTGTCCGTGTTAGCTTTAGCTTTTTTGTTATTTGTCCAGTTTATTGGATTGTTAATCAGGCGATTAATCTATGGATTATATAATCCGGGGTTAATCAATCTTACTAATCTTCTTGGGATTTTGTCTAGTATCAAAAACTGCTGAAATATTTATTATTTTAAATTCACTGTCGATCCAGTAAATGATCTTATAGTTCTTCACTATTAAAAATCGAAATTCCTGACCCCTATCTGCCAATAGATCCTCTTTTTTCGTCCAGATTGTGGATTGTTTTCAAGAAGTATTGTCCCGTCAATGATTTTCTGAATAAGTTTATGGGCAATATTTGGACTTGCTTTAATAACATGATAATCAAAAATTCTTTTGAGTTGATTAATAGCATGATCAGTCCAAAGAATTCTGTAGCCTACTTCCATTTTTTGACTGACTCTTTTAATTCTCGAGCGTCAACGACATTGCCTTTTTTGACATCTTCAACAGATTCATCAATCATCTTATTGAATTTATCTTTGCTCATTGGCTTAAGATTAGCCTCATAATCTTTAGCCTTCTCTTCACGAAGAATTTTCTCGAGTTTCTCAATGAGCTTTGTATTTCGCAGTCTCAAGAATTCCTGAACAAAATTTATTTTTCTTGTCTGGATATCCATTTCATTGGTGTTTGTTCCACAAAGTTAACATTTTAATAAGTTGGCAATGTCATTCCCGAGAGATGTATTTATCATGAATTAATTATCCGGGTGCCAGTGAGTTTAAAATATTTAGTAACTGTCTCAAGTAATTGTCTATGGATCTGATAAGTTTCGAATGTGTGCTAACGGCCCGGCAATAAAATTAGTAAACGTTACCCGACGCAAGCACCGGGCAGGGAATTGTCCCGGTAGGCCTGAGAAATAGTCCCGGTGCAAGGAGGGTACGGCGCGTGTTTTTGCTGTCAGGCAGAGAGTTTTATTGAGTTTTATGAGTGTCGCGGTACAAAGCTGAATGCGCGCCAGTTGTTGTCCCCGGTTACTGATGTTTCTAAGAACAGAGGCGGGAATCCGGGTTTATCACCGAGCCAGTTGTTGTCCAAAGTGCAGAGAATCAATGCAAAAACCGTGACGAGTTTATTAATTTTATTGTCCGTTATAGTTAGTGGTAATTTTAAAACTGTCACACGGCAACGAATTTGTCTCGGTATAGGAAAATTGTCCCTGAGAATCTACAAAACTGTCACCGGCAGTATTTATTTTAAATCCAGAGTCAATTTCAAGTGACCTCCCAATCCGTCACTGATTATACGCATCAGTGTAGAAAGTCTGATATCACTGGCATCATTTTCAATCCGTGAAATGTAGCTTTTTGTAGTCCCGACTTTAAGCGCGAGCTCTTCTTGAGTCAGGTGCCTTTTTTTACGTGCCTCCTGAATCAAAACACCAAGCTTAAATGCTTCAAATCCTTGTTCGTATTTGTCCCGTGTAGGGGTTCCGGTTTTTCCGTATTTCTCATCAAGATGGTCATCCCAAGATGTGAGATTTTTATTTTTTTGATTTTTCATAATAATACTCCTTTTTTAATTTTTCTGCATTTGTAATCTCCCTTGGTGGTGTTTTTGCACTCTTTTTCTGAAATCCACCAAGTAGAATTACCAAGTTACCCTCATCAAAGAAGCAGAATACTCTATAAATATTACTGCCAACTTTGATTCTCATCTCATACAATCCATCAGTTCCTTCGAGGTGTTTAAGAAATTTCTCAGGGACGATTCGTAGTGTCCTAACTAAACCAATGACAAAATCAACTTTACTTTGAACGCTTACTTTCTGAGAGTTATAAAAGTCCCAGAAGTAGTTTTTATATACGAATGTGTCACGTAAAAATTGTCCAGCCACAAATTGTCGTTTTTGTTATTGGCTACAAAGTTATCTAATTAGATAACATTCCCAAAGTTTATTTACAATTATTTGTATCAGATCCCAGCAGATGCGTGCAAATTATCTCGGCAAAACGAATTTGTCAAGGTGTTAAGTCCCTGTACAAGAGCAGATATTGTCTCGGTAAAATGACCTTGCTTTTTCTGTTATAGTTAGTGTTTTAGAAGCTATCTAACGTGCAGATAACCCGCCCATTAACTATAACGGCCCGGCAATAAAATTAGTAAACGTTACCCGACGAAAGCACCGGGCAGGGAATTGTCCCGGTAGGCCTGAGAAATAGTCCCGGTGCAAGGAGGGTACGGCGCGTGTTTTTGCAGTCCAGGCAGAGAATTTAATTGGATATTATGAGTGTCGCGGTACAATGCTAAATACGTGTCAGTTGTTGTCCCCCGGTTAAAGTTTTTGGCTAAGCGCACTGGTGCAGTGTCGCCTTAATGTTGAATGCGAGCCAGTTTTTATCCCCGGTTACTGACGTTTCTATGGGCAGAGGTGGGAGTCCGGGTTTATCACCCAGCCAGTTGTTGTCCAACGTGCAGATAATCAATGCAAAAACCGTGACGAGTTTATTAATTTTATTGTCCGTGTTAGGCGCCGGAGCAAGGTTAAAACTGTCACGGTTGAAATAATTTGTCTTTAAATAGTGTTTTTTGTGGATAAAAAGTCTCAACTACTATAAACATCAGGTGAAAGAATATAATTTGTTTTAAAAACGCTTTCAATTTCATATAGGTATTCATTATTAGTATTTCAGTGTCAAATTTTGAAATCTGAACTTCTCATTTGCCACTCAACAGTTTTTCCACACTATCCGAGGTGAGTTCTTTAGATTTAGGACTTGTAAAGGGTTTGAAATCGTCGGCATAGACACGGGGTGAGCCTTCAGGTATATAATCCCATTTCATGGTTGCCGGATAACTTACTTTTATTAATGCGATTGTCTTCCGTTTGGCCAATGCCTCTTTTGTTTTCTTAACAATTAAAGCATGAGCGTCTTCCAATGGCAGACATGTTCCCGAATGAGCTGAAGTTGCAGTTTTTACCTGGCAAATAACAACTCCGGGTATCCAATTCTGTGCCTCAATGGCTACTTTGTCGTCACCGGAAACCATCACAACCGGAACTTTGTGTTCGGCAGCAATGGCTGCATCAACTCCGATTTCACCCACCAGCTTCCCGTTCAGAAACATTGACTGTATGGTCGCCGAGCTGTATGAGTGAGCCATAATAGCCTCCGGGGTTCGAGCCATAGCGTGATAGCCCAATAATATCAGAGCCTGACAACTATCTATACCCTCAAAACGTCTATTGGTAGCACCTTGTACCAACCTGGCACGTTTGTCAATCAATTTTGGGTCAACATTTATGCCACCTCCGTGTCCATCTCTGATGATAACCCCTTTAGCACCTGCTTCAAAACACCCTCTAATACAGGCATTAATATCTTCAGCCATCCTGAGTCTTCCCTCTTCAGTTAATATCTGATCGCGGTTAGTCAGACCGCTGCAACCTTCCATATCGGCAAAGATAAAAACCGAGAGGGCTTTAGTACTTTTGGTTTGTGCAATTGATTGAATCCCTGAGATAAATATCAAGAAGCACACACAAAAAACATTTACTGATCTGCGGATTTGCATTTTCATTTTGATTATTTTTCTGTAATTATTCGTACTTATAATAAATTGATTCAATAATACTCATTCTATCTGACAACCAGTGTACCGGCAGATCTTTTATTTCCGTTTATCACCATCACAAAAAAAAGCCCTGGCATAATTCTGAAATTCAACGGGATGGGATTCAAACCGCTAAAATTCAGCAACGAAAAAATCTTGAAGAACTGTCTCTCCTCCTCCGTGGTAAGTATTTAACTCTATTCCCATTCCATATTTTTTCAGTCTTCTTAGCACCAAAAGGGGTAATCATTTTCCGTTTAGCGTTACTAACGTCAATGATAAGTAGTTTTTTTAATTCTGCAAATATTTGCTGATCGAAACAGAGCCATCTTTTTAATCGTTAGGCGGCGGAGTGTTTAAGTCCCGGTAGATGGGCAGGAGCTGTCATATCAAGATAAAGTTGTCCAGATGGAAGGGTCCCATTAAACGGCTGATAACTGTCACGTCAAGATGAAGTTTGATAAGTGATTAGTCAAGGCACAATAGAACAAACGATATTTAATTGTCAAGATAAATTCTCTAACAAAGACTGGCTGTTGGTTTGGGCTGACTCTGACGCCTAACTCGTTTTTAGCAAAAGTGTGTTTACAAATTTATCTTTCGTTCCACAACCCTTTTTACTTCTATTGCAACATCCCGATATTTGATTGTTTCCTTTTTACTAGGAACATAAAAATCATCCGGATACCGCAAACTTATGCTGAAATCAGCAAGACTCCCAAGTTCAATATCGAAACCATTTGGATCAATCGCTTTACATTCTGCAAGTAGAAAATCTACGTCATGAGTCTTTTTGAAATCTACGCTGTGGAATACAAGGAATGCCTTGAGAAATTTTTCCACAGCTTGCTGAGCATGATAACAAATAGAACTTGCATAGAAGCTGGGGTCAGAATTAAATAGATTATTTATAACAGCAATATCTTCGTTTGCACGAAAAAGCCAGTTTTTTAAATAGTCTCTCTGCTCTTTTTTCATAAAAGGATGGCTTCTCTTAATATTCTCCTGATTATATGTCCTGGAAGATCTTTCTTTTTATTGACTTCGGATTTACTTTGAATCAAAATATCAGATTGTATGCCAACTTTTAGCAATTCCTTCCGGATTTTAGTTCGTATTGGGAGTTTTGCTTTGGGTGATAAAGTGGTTTTGGTAACCAAGAAAACATCATAATCACTTTCGGCTGTTGCTTCATCCCGGGCTCGAGAACCAAACAGAAAAACCTCGGCATCAGGAAGATATTCGTGAGCAGTTTTTTTAATTACATCAATTATCTGATCGCTTGCCTTCATATTGATACAAATTAATACAAAAATACGCAATAATGCACAAATAAGTATTCTCGTGATTCAAAGCTCAGTTTCAGGTAGCTCATTTTTGCTAACGGCCCGGCAATATGGGGAGGTTGTGTTACCCGACGCAGCATCCGGGCAGAGTCCTGGTACTTTAGCCAGAAAGCTGTCACGGTGCAAGGAGGGTATGGCGCACTTTTTGCCGTCATGGTACAAATTTTACCAAAGCATTACGAGTGTCGCGGTACAAGTTGTCTCGAAGCCAGAAATTTATCACGGTGCAGGATTTTAATTGCGGGCTGATGCGCGTGTCCGGGTGCAGGAACCATTACAAATTTGTCTTGGGTGCAGGAGCAAAAGCAAAAAGTGTGACAAACAACTTACCCATAGCACTTATGATAAAAGCATAGTCTCCGGTACGATATCAATAACTTTGGTAAATTATTGTTCGTAAATGACTTAATACACAGAGACTATGCAAACACAAGTTACGAAAAAAATTGATTTCAAAGGTAAACCGCTCTTCATCGGACTTGATGTCCATAAGAAGAGCTGGAGTGTAACCATCGTAGTTGATGGTACTGAACATCGTACTTTCACACAACCACCTGACCCGGAATCTCTCCATAATTATCTTCATAGGATGTTTCCCGGCGGACAATATAATTCTGCCTATGAAGCTGGATTTTGTGGTTATGGGATTCATCGCAGGCTGAAGGGACTTGGGATAAACAATATTGTAATCAATGCAGCCGACATCCCGACAAGTCAGAAAGACAAGTTACAAAAGCGAGATCCGGTAGACAGCCGCAAGATTGCCAGATCACTTGAAAAAGGCTCTCTGCATGGGATTCATATATTCGACCGTGAACTGGAAGAACTCCGCAGCTTAAACCGGACAAGGTTTTACCTGATGCGCGATCTTCGAAGGAGCAAGACCAGGATAAAAAGCTTTCTCCAGTATTACGGGGAACCAATACCTGCGGAATTAGACAATAACCAATGGACATTAAAGTTTTTATCGTGGTTAAAACAGGTAAGGATGCAGACACTGAGCGGACAGGGCGCATTCTTAAATCTGATAAGTTCATACGAGTATCACAGGAGCCAATTGCTTACATTGAGTCGCCAGATAAGACAAAGGATCCGGGAATATGACAAAGAACTCTATACATTATTAAAATCAATATCAGGAATAGGTCCACTGACAGCATCAGCATTAATTACAGAACTGGGAGATATTAGCCGTTTTACAAACATTGATCAGTTAGGTAGTTATGTTGGCCTTATTCCCAGGATAAGAGAGAGCGGAGAAACCACTCATACAGGAGGGATAACCTTTCGCTGCAATTCATTTCTGAGGACATTACTTATAGAATCTTCATGGCAGGCGATAAGAATGGATCCGGCCATGATGCAATACTATCACCAACATCTGGTTAATAACAAAGGACATAAGGTAGTGATCAAAGTGGCACGTAAACTATTAAACAGGATAAGATATGTAATGAAAAACAGACAGCCATACATAACAGGAGTGGCATAGAAAAACAAAACCTATAAGGTCAAAAGAAATGAGGGATAACGTAAAACACGGCATGTAACATTGCGATTACAAATTTTAGCATACGTACCCTTACTATAAAAAATGACAAGTGATTGCGGCAGGTGAATAAAACTGACCACAGATAGCAGTGTGATTTTATAGGATTTTTTTAAGAAGTTTATAAGAGAAGAATATTATTTAACTTTGCTTAACCCGGGGCAGTGCTTTTCATAGCATTGTCCGTGTTAGCAAAAGTACAAATTCCAGGTAGTGTCTTGTCTAGGTTTAGGTTTTAAAAAAAGTCCAGGTAGATATGTCAGAATTGTCATTACAATACAATATTGTATAAATAATTACGGCTAATAGATGACCACAAACCCAAACGTTATATCAATATAAAATAAATTGGTTAGCAAAAGTACGCCCTTGCAAATGGCAGGAATTGTCTAGGTATTAAGTTATTATAAACATTTGCAAGGCATCAGGGCAGGCATAAAAAATTGGCGGCTATGAAAATTGTCATCGGTTCGGAATTGATCCCACATTATGAAACCAAAATCGGGTTAGAAGAGTTTCGCGGTACAAAGCAATAGGAGATAGTTTAATTATCTCGGTATTGTGAATTAATTAACAGCACTAGTGGGAGTCCAATTTTTTATAACGGGTGGCAAGGTTATGAGGCTGGCGAAGAGAATTGTCAAGGTAGCAGGAATTATCACACGAAACAGAGGTTTTAAAGCACCACTTGAGCATCGAGGTATAAATTTGTTAAACGGTGAAAAGGTTTCTTGTCTTGGTGGATTTTATTACTTGCAGTGCGGGAAGCCTCATATACTGTCAAGCGCAGCGCGTATTTTTGCTAACGGCCCGGCGGTATGTTTTAGTAGGCGTAACCCGACGACAGCACCGGGCAGCATCCTGGTACCCCGCGCCAGCGGGGCCGAAAAACTGTCACGGTGCAAGGAGGGTTTGGCGCGTGTTTTTGCCGTCATGGTACAAATTTTTTTGGGTGCAGGCGCGGTCGCGGTACAAATTTGCTAAGTAGCCGAAAAATAGTCCCGGTATACAATGCCGGTAAACGGGCACTGGCGCAGAGTCGCGGTACAAAGTTGATCGAAGCCAGAAAACTGTCAAGGTATACTGGAGTTTAATTGCGTGCAGTAGAGCGTGTCCGGGTGCAAGAACCATTACAAATTTGTCTTGAGTGCAGGAGCAAAGCAAAAACCGTGACAAGCCTATTAAACATACCGTCTGTGTTAGGCGATCGTAGTAATTTTTATTAGGCTATGTAATAAAAACTTTCTTTAGAATTTATAAAAAATACGGTTCTTCTTAATTACTTTATGTAAGAGGAATAACAATAAAATTGCTATTGTCCCACCAATAAGCGTTCCATAAATATCTTTCCAATCAAAAACACCTCTAGGTAGAATTGGCTGTACTATTTCATACAAAATATATCCAAGAATAAAGAATAAGATCAATCGGGTGCTCTTTATCTTTGAAGAATTGAATATAGCAAGACCGAAAAATATTTGAACGAGGATGCCTCCCAGGTTTCCAATTGAGTCCGCAATTCCGAAATCATTAATGTGGTTTTTATAAATAAATGGTCGATAAATATTTCTACCGATTTCTGTAGTAATGAAGAAGAACACGGAAATTAAGAAAAATACAACTCTAAATGTATCAATTGTTTTAATCTTCTCTTTATCGATGAAAAAATTACCCACTGATTTCATAGTATTACGATTATTTGAACTCGAATTTTAAATTTTATCCAAGCTTTTAGTTACTATTTGGTGGAACTAATTCTTATTATATGCCAGCAAGATAATCTTTTATATTTGTCTGGAGGACAGGGCACTTAAAAATCGTAATAAAATCTTCTTAAAGCTGTTAGGCGTCCGTAGTTTTTAAGTCCCGGTAGATGGGAAGGATTTGTCACTGCATGATAAAGTTGTCTAGATTACGGAGTCCCGGTAAGTGACTGAAAACTGTCACGTCAAGATGTAGTTTGATAAGGAGGGAATCAAGGTATACTAGAAAAAACGAAATTTAATTGTCATGATAAATTCTCTAACAAAGACAGGCTGTGGTTTTTCAAAACTATGACGCCTAACGGCCCGGCAATAAAATTAGTAAACGTTACCCGACGAAAGCACCGGGCAGGGAATTGTCCCGGTAGGCCTGAGAAATAGTCCCGGTGCAAGGAGGGTACGGCGCGTGTTTTTGCTGTCAGGCAGTGAGTATTTTTGAGTTTTATGAGTGTCGCGGTACAAAGTGTGAATGCGCGCCAGTTGTTGTCCCCGGTTACAGCAAGTGGCTAAGAGCACTGGTGCAGTGTCGGGGTACAAGGCCGAATCGGCGCCGGTTGTTGTCCCCGGTTACTGAGGGTTCTTTCAGGCAGAGGAGGGAGTCCGGGTTTATCACCGAGCCAGTTGTTGTCCAACGTGCAGAGAATCAATGCAAAAACCGTGACGAGTTTATTAATTTTATTGTCCGTGTTATGTGCTGTTCCGTTTAGTTAATTATCACCTGATAGAGAAGCTTATTTTTTTCCCGAGTCCTTGTTCGATAAGTTTATAAAGAGTAGATAATTGTATATCAGAGTGTCCGTTTTCTATCCGGGAGATAAAACTCTTACGGGTCCCAGTACGCCTTGCTAGTTCCTCCTGAGTCATCTTTGCTTGTTTACGCTCATCTTTAATGATCTCACCAATTGCAAAGGCCTTTGCTTTGATGTCGAAGTCAGTTCTTGTCTTGGTTCCAATCTTACCATATGTTTCATCAAGATACTCTTCAAATGTTGTTATATCTTTTTCCTTTTTCATATCTTTTTATTTTTTATCTTCGATTTAAAATATTCCCGTTTGATTTTCTCTGCTGCGTTAATCTCTGATTTTGGTGTCTTTTGACTTTTCTTTTGAAAGCCATTGAAAAGAACTACAAGATTTCCTTCATCAAAACAACAGAATATTCTATAAATGTTACCTTCAAATTCAACTCTTATTACATATAGGCCATCAGTCCCGGTTAAATGCTCAAAAAACTTTACAGGTATCCGGGGTGACACAGTTATCGTAAACAAAACGTAACTAATCTTTTCCTTAACCTTTTTAGGTAAAGAGTTGACAAAATTTCTAAAATGGTTCTTGAAGAAGATTAATTTTCGTTGTTGATCCATTTTGCAAAGTTAACTAATAATGGAACATTTCCAAGGTCTGGTATGTCTTTTTAATCAAAATTGTCAATGAGCAGGAATGATTCTCATGGATGATTATGTTGTGCAGTGAGCCTCCGAATAGCACATAACGGCCCGGCAATAAAATTAGTAAACGTTACCCGACGCAAGCACCGGGCAGGGAATTGTCCCGGTAGGCCTGAGAAATAGTCACGGTGCAAGGAGGGTATGGCGCACTTTTTGCCGTCCAGGTACAAATTTTACCAAAGCATTACGAGTGTCGCGGTACAAGTTTGATCGGAGCCGCGAATCTGTCCCCTGATACAAAGGTGGTGGCAGGCACTGGCGCAGTATCGCGGTACAAATTATTCGGAGCCAGAAATTTGTCAAGGTGCAGTATTTTAATTGCGTGCAGATGCGCGTGTCCGGGTGCAAGAACCATTACAAATCTGTCTAGGGAGCAGGAGTAAAAGCAAAAAGTGTGACAAACAACTTACCCATATTGTCCGTGTTAGCAACTTTAACGCTTATGCGGAGCAGATCTTTATCTCGGGAGAAAAGGTCTTGGTTTTTTTGTCAGGGTACACCTTAGATTATTTATTAAATTTAAATACTTCTAAGATATTGTTACCAGGTTTATTAAATAGCAGAAAAACTATCCTCATGTAAAAGAACCTCATAAGTGGCCGTTAGCAACCAGTAACGCCCACCTTGCAAATGCCCGGGACTTCCTCAGGAATATTATTTTTGATCATTTGCAAGGAGTCAGGGTAGGAAAAAAATTGGCCGGCATTAGCATCGCGGTACAAAGCATTTATTTTAAAGTAATTTATCCGGGTATTGTTAATTTATTAACAGGCTGTAGTGCGAGAGCCAATTTTTTGTGAGCGTCAGCAAAGATCCGAGGCTGGCAACCCCAAATTATCCAGGGCTAAGTAAGTTTTCACTAAAAAAAGAATTTTTCAAATGTTATCTGGCGTGTTGATAGCAAAGATGAATTGGATTTGTAAGTATTCTCCCCAGAATTAATTTTATTTTCATGCACTTGCGGGAAGCCTAATGTCTTTTCAGTCAGGGCGTTATTGTTGCTAACGGCCCGGCGGTTTAATTAGTTGCCGTCAGCGTCGCGGTGCCGCGTTTTTTGCCAATCCCGATAAGTGGACGAGAGTTTTGTGTCGTGATGAAACTGTTCAGATGACAGGCAAAAAACAAGGCAGCAGCGCGTCGGCCGGCAGCCCTATTGACTTTGTCTGGGCAGCAGGATTAGTCACGATATACAAATTATTATAAGTGGGTTCAATGTTGATCGCATAGACTTATGAAGTTGATTACTAAGCAGTCCGGGCTGCCGAAGGCAATTAATTAAACCGTCCGTGTTGCACTAAATCCCACCCCGGAAATGGGGCGGGATAGTTTTGTGTTTTCCACTAAATTTATTCACCACAAAAAAACTTATATATGGAAACACAGACAAATTTAAGAAAAAAGAGGTTCAACGTTGTTGAACAAGCAATGATGCGGGTCAAGGGATTTAAAGAGCTTTACCTAGAATTTGAGGATAAAGTGCTGATATCGGGTCATTCTCCCAGTGTTTTAAGAAACTATTCCAGGAATGTAGCTGGAGTATGCCTGCATTTTAACAGGTTGCCTCAGGACATAAGTGAAAAGGATCTGAATATATATCTGGCAGACATGACACGAAGTAACTCCCCGAGTCTGAGTAACTTCAAATTTACAGTGTATGGACTGCGTTATTTCTATCGGTTATTGGGACTGAAAGACAGACTTGTCGAGCTACCCCGTATTAAGACAAAGAAAAAGTTACCCGTTGTTCTCAATTATGAAGAATGTAAAGCGATATTCAGTGCTCCTGCGATTCTTAAACATAGGATTTTGCTTGGGTTGATATACTCAGCAGGTCTTCGTGCAGGAGAGGTCAGTCGTTTACGCCTCTCTGATATCGACCCCGGTCGGATGATGATCCACATCCGTCAAAGCAAATGTAATAAGGACAGGTATGTTCCATTGTCTCCACTTGTACTTAGAGGATTACAAAGGTATTGTAAAGCCTACCAACCGGTAGATTATTTGTTTAATGGCAGCATGCCAGGGACTCCTCTTTCCACACAAGGTATAAGATGGATGCTTCATGAATCGGTAAAGAAGTGTGGTTTAAAAAAGGATATCAACGTACACACTCTCAGGCATACTTACGCTACACATCTTCTGGAGTTTGGAATGGACATTGTATCGATCAAGGAGCTTCTGGGCCATAGTCGTATTGAAACCACCATGGTGTATCTTCATGTGGCAAAATCTAACCGGATCAACCTGTTCAGCCCATTTGACAGGTTGTATAAAAAGGTTTGAGGCCCAGGTATGAGCTGGCACAGATAATTGATCGGTTTGAAGAGGATTTTCAGCAGAAGCATTCACCAAACAGCTATGTGAAGCGAACTTTGAGTGCACTAAAGCGTTGTCGTACATCGTCATTGGGCGGACATGTTGATAAATGCGATGAGTGTGGTCATATCCGCATTAGTTACAACTCTTGCCGTAACCGTCATTGTCCAAAGTGCCAGAATACTCAACGTGAAGCATGGGTGGAAGACCGCAAGCAGGATCTGCTTCCGGTGGCATACTTTCATGTTGTTTTTACAGTACCTGATACTCTCAATGGTCTGTTTCTTCAGAATACGGCTGACCTTTACAACCTGCTATTTGCCAGTGTATGGGAAACTATATCTCAGTTCTCTTACACTAAGCTGTATGCAGAAACCGGCATGGTAGCCATATTGCATACATGGGGACAGAATCTGAGTCTGCATCCTCATATTCATTGTGTTGTTCCCGGTGGTGGAATAAGTTTTAAAGGGCAGTGGAAACAGGTAAGTACCTCTGAGAATGGCAAAGTGTTTTTGTTCAGGGTAGAGAACCTTTCCAAAGTCTTCAGGGGGAAGTTTATAAACGCACTGCAAAAGAAGATGCCACAAACGAAAGAGTTTATTAATGAGCTGTACAAAACATCCTGGGTTGTTTACGCCAAAGAGCCATTTGCTGGGCCAGAGCAGGTAATTGAATACTTGGGCAGATACACTCATAAAGTGGCTATTGGCAATCATCGGCTATTAAACGTTGATGAAACGGGAGTAAGTTTTAGCTGGCGTGATTACCGCGACAATAAAGTAAAAGTCATGCCTCTTGAAGGAGCAGAGTTTCTGAGACGCTTTTGCATGCATATACTTCCTAAAAGATTTGTTCGTATACGGCATTATGGATTGCTCTCCACCTCGCGCCGACATGAACTTCGTGAACTACAACAGGCCTTTGGGATCAAAATACCAGAGGTCAGAGAAAAGAAGCATTGGAAAGAAGTTTGCAGGCAGCATCTTAACTACGATCCTGATATATGTCCGCACTGTGGGAAGGGTCATATGTCAACTATCGAATTGTTTTATGCACCACGTCCACCCCCACTGCCTCTGGCTGAGTCAATTGAATTCTTTGTAAAATCATAGATAATCATTGAACCCGTTCTGAGAAGGACATGATAAACTATTGCATAAAAGTCAGGAAATCCTGATCAGGCTGTTCCCTAATGCCTTGTAAAATGAGGCTCGTACTGTTTGTTGAGCCGTTGGAGGTCTGGAAATAATGTCCAGTTTCTCTCGTAAAAGAGACACAAAATATTGAATCCCCATAGTATAAATTTTCTCGAATGAGCAGTTGCAGGGATGTAGTGCAACGAGGCTTCATGTTGGGTCTGCGACCACACGAAGCCTTATCAGTTAGCAACTGTACCGTCTTGCAAATGCCACTGAGTAATCCTTGGGAAACGTATTTGGAATCATTTGCAAGTCACAGGGTAGGCAAAAAATTGGCCAGCTTTAGTGTCGCGGTACAATGCATTTTAATGGAAGAAATTGTCAATTAGTGTTAATAAAATAACAGATCAGTGCGGGTAGCTAATTTTTTACGCGCGAAGGAAAGGATATGAGGCTGGCGAAGTGAATTATCAAGGTATTAGAAAGTTATCCCCGAAACAAAACTGTCCATGAGCTGGTAGAGCATCCAGGTATAAGTTAATAAACGGAACGACAAGTGTCTTACCATTGCCTGAATAAATTAATTGCAAGCGGGTAGCCGAATGGATTTGATTTTCAGCGGTATAGTTGCTAACGGCC